>NZ_CP066123.1:0-4800000 GCF_022537035.1 Pseudomonas sp. MPFS
ATGTGGATAAGTGGACGGCCGACCGTTACAATGGCTGCTTGTTTTTGCCTCACCGGCTTTCAACTTCAGGGGATATCCGTGTCAGTGGAACTTTGGCAGCAGTGCGTGGAGCTTCTGCGTGATGAGCTGCCTGCCCAACAATTCAACACTTGGATCCGTCCGCTACAGGTCGAAGCCGAAGGCGACGAGTTGCGTGTCTACGCACCGAATCGTTTCGTTCTCGATTGGGTCAATGAAAAGTACCTGGGCCGCGTGCTCGAGCTGCTGGATGAACATGGCAATGGCGTGGCGCCCGTTCTTTCCTTATTAATAGGCAGCAAGCGCAGCTCGGCTCCTCGTGCCGCGCCTAACGCACCGCTGGCCGCAGCCGCTTCCCAGGCATTGCAGGCGGCTGCCGCGGCCAAGGCTGCAGCAGAACCTGCTGCGCCGGCTCCGGTTCCTGCTCCGGCCAAGAAGGCCGCCGAGCAGAAAGCCGATCAGACCAGCGAAGAGCCCTCTCGTGACAGCTTCGACCCCATGGCGGGCGCCAGCTCGCAACAGGCCCCGGTACGCACCGAACAGCGCACCGTCCAGGTAGAGGGCGCGCTCAAGCACACCAGCTACCTGAACCGTACCTTCACTTTCGAGAACTTTGTCGAGGGTAAGTCCAACCAGCTGGCCCGTGCTGCGGCCTGGCAAGTAGCGGACAACCCCAAGCACGGCTACAACCCGCTCTTCCTTTATGGGGGCGTCGGCCTGGGTAAGACCCACTTGATGCATGCCGTGGGTAACCACCTGCTCAAGAAGAACCCGAATGCCAAGGTCGTGTACCTGCATTCCGAGCGCTTCGTGGCAGACATGGTCAAGGCGTTGCAGCTCAATGCCATCAACGAATTCAAGCGCTTCTACCGTTCGGTGGACGCACTGCTGATCGACGATATCCAGTTCTTCGCCCGCAAGGAGCGTTCCCAGGAAGAGTTTTTCCACACCTTCAACGCCCTCCTCGAAGGCGGCCAGCAGGTGATTCTCACCAGCGACCGTTATCCGAAGGAGATCGAGGGCCTGGAAGAACGCCTCAAGTCCCGCTTCGGCTGGGGCCTGACGGTAGCGGTAGAACCGCCGGAACTGGAAACCCGGGTGGCGATCCTGATGAAGAAGGCCGACCAGGCCAAGGTCGAGTTGCCTCACGATGCGGCGTTCTTCATCGCCCAGCGGATCCGTTCCAACGTCCGTGAACTGGAAGGCGCGCTCAAGCGTGTCATCGCCCACTCGCACTTCATGGGACGCGATATCACCATCGAGTTGATCCGCGAATCCCTGAAGGACCTGTTGGCACTGCAGGACAAACTGGTGTCTGTGGATAACATCCAGCGCACCGTTGCCGAGTACTACAAGATCAAGATCTCCGATCTGTTGTCCAAGCGACGTTCGCGTTCCGTTGCCCGCCCACGCCAGGTGGCCATGGCCTTGTCCAAGGAACTGACCAACCACAGCCTGCCGGAAATCGGCGATGTGTTCGGCGGTCGCGACCACACCACGGTGCTGCACGCTTGTCGCAAGATCAATGAACTTAAGGAATCCGACGCGGACATCCGCGAGGACTACAAGAACCTGCTGCGTACCCTGACCACTTGATGATTCCAACGCAGCTTATTAAGGCAAGGGACTAGACCATGCATTTCACCATTCAACGCGAAGCCCTGTTGAAACCCCTGCAACTGGTCGCCGGCGTCGTCGAACGCCGCCAGACCTTGCCGGTGCTTTCCAACGTGCTGCTGGTTGTCGAAGGCCAGCAATTGTCGCTGACCGGTACCGACCTGGAAGTCGAACTGGTCGGTCGCGTACAACTTGAAGAACCGGCCGAGCCTGGGGAAATCACCGTCCCGGCTCGCAAGCTGATGGACATCTGCAAGAGCCTGCCCAACGACGTCCTGATCGACATCAAGGTCGATGAGCAGAAGCTGGTGGTGAAGGCCGGCCGTAGCCGCTTCACCCTGTCGACCTTGCCAGCCAACGATTTCCCGACGGTGGAAGAAGGCCCGGGCTCCCTGACTTGCCAGTTGGAGCAGAGCAAGCTGCGTCGCCTGATCGAACGCACCAGCTTCGCCATGGCCCAGCAGGATGTGCGCTACTACCTCAATGGCATGCTGCTGGAGGTTTCCGCTGGCATCATCCGCGCCGTGGCCACCGATGGTCACCGTCTGGCCATGTGCTCGATGCAGGCCGACATTGGCCAGCAGGATCGCCACCAGGTGATCGTGCCGCGCAAAGGTATCCTTGAACTGGCCCGTCTGCTCACCGAGCCGGATGGTAACGTCAGCATCGTCCTGGGCCAGCATCACATCCGTGCCACCACCGGTGAGTTCACCTTCACCTCCAAGCTGGTGGACGGCAAGTTCCCGGACTACGAGCGTGTACTGCCTAAAGGCGGTGACAAGCTGGTGCTGGGCGACCGCCAGGCCCTGCGCGAGGCCTTCAGCCGTACCGCGATCCTGTCCAACGAAAAGTACCGCGGCATCCGCCTGCAGCTTGCCAACGGCCAGCTGAAGATCCAGGCCAACAACCCGGAGCAGGAAGAAGCCGAAGAAGAAGTAGGCGTGGAGTACAACGGCGGTTCGTTGGAAATCGGCTTCAACGTCAGCTACCTGCTGGATGTGCTGGGCGTGATGACCACCGAGCAAGTCCGTCTGATCCTGTCCGACTCCAACAGCAGTGCGCTGGTCCAGGAATCCGACAACGACGACTCGGCTTACGTTGTCATGCCGATGCGCCTGTAATCAGCTAGATGTCCCTCAGTCGTGTCTCGGTCACCGCGGTGCGTAACCTGCACCCGGTGACCTTCTCCCCTTCCCCTCGCATCAACCTCCTCTACGGCGCCAACGGCAGTGGCAAGACCAGCGTGCTGGAAGCCATTCATCTGCTGGGGCTCGCCCGCTCGTTTCGCAGTGCCCGGTTATTACCGGTGATTCAGTATGAGCAGTTGGCTTGCACGGTGTTTGGCCAGGTCGAATTGTCCGAGGGAGGGCACAGCAACCTGGGGATATCCCGAGACCGCCAGGGCGAATTCCAGATCCGTATCGACGGTCAGAACGCTCGCAGTGCGGCGCAGCTGGCAGAAATACTGCCGCTACAGTTGATCAATCCAGACAGTTTTCGCCTGTTGGAAGGAGCTCCGAAGATCCGTCGGCAGTTCCTGGACTGGGGAGTGTTCCATGTGGAACCTCGCTTCATGTCCACCTGGCAGCGCTTGCAGAAGGCCCTGCGGCAGCGAAACTCATGGCTGCGGCATGGTACACTTGACGCCGCTTCGCAAGCGGCCTGGGACCGGGAACTGTGCCAGGCCAGCGCTGAAATCGATGAATACCGCCGCGCATACATCAAAGCCTTGAAACCAGTCTTTGAGCGGACCTTGGGCGAGTTGCTGGAGCTCGAGGGCCTGACACTTAGCTATTACCGTGGTTGGGACAAGGAACGCGAGCTTAGTGAAGTCCTCGCGAGCGCCCTGCACCGTGATCAGCAAATGGGTCATACCCAGGCCGGCCCGCAACGTGCTGATTTACGTCTGCGCCTAGGCGGACACAACGCTGCGGACATCCTGTCCCGTGGCCAGCAAAAGCTGGTGGTCTGTGCATTGCGCATTGCCCAGGGGCATCTGGTTAGCCAGGCCCGCCGCGGTCAGTGTATTTATCTGGTGGATGACCTGCCGTCCGAACTGGACGAGCAACACCGTCGCGCACTTTGTCGCTTGCTGGAAGACTTACGCTGCCAGGTGTTCATCACCTGTGTAGACCACGAATTACTGAGGGAAGGCTGGCAGACGGAAACGCCAGTTGCTTTGTTCCACGTGGAACAAGGCCGTATCACCCAGACCCACGACCATCGGGAGTGAAGGCATGAGCGAAGAAAATACGTACGACTCGAACAGCATCAAGGTGCTGAAAGGTTTGGATGCCGTACGCAAACGTCCCGGTATGTACATTGGTGACACCGATGATGGTAGCGGTCTGCACCACATGGTGTTCGAGGTGGTCGACAACTCGATCGACGAAGCTTTGGCCGGCCATTGCGACGACATCAGCGTCATCATCCACCCGGACGAATCCATCACCGTACGCGACAACGGTCGCGGTATTCCGGTCGATGTGCATAAAGAGGAAGGCGTTTCCGCGGCAGAGGTCATCATGACCGTGCTGCACGCCGGCGGTAAGTTCGACGATAACTCCTATAAGGTTTCCGGCGGCCTGCACGGCGTGGGTGTATCGGTAGTGAACGCACTGTCCGAGGAACTGGTCCTGACCGTGCGCCGTAGCGGCAAGATCTGGGAACAGACGTATGTCCACGGTGTTCCACAGGAACGGATGAAGATCGTTGGCGACAGCGAAACCACCGGTACCCAGATCCACTTCAAGCCATCGGCTGAAACCTTCAAGAATATCCACTTCAGCTGGGACGTCCTGGCCAAGCGGATTCGCGAACTGTCCTTCCTCAACTCTGGCGTCGGCATCGTCCTCAAGGACGAGCGCTCCGGCAAGGAAGAACTGTTCAAGTACGAGGGTGGCCTGCGTGCCTTCGTCGAGTACCTGAACACCAACAAGACGGCGGTCAACCAGGTATTCCACTTCAACGTCCAGCGTGACGATGGCATCGGCGTGGAAGTCGCCCTGCAGTGGAACGACAGCTTCAACGAAAGCCTGCTGTGCTTCACCAACAATATTCCCCAGCGCGACGGCGGTACCCACCTGGTGGGCTTCCGTTCGGCACTGACCCGTAACCTGAACAACTACATCGAGCAGGAAGGCCTGGCCAAGAAGCACAAGGTCGCCACCACCGGTGACGATGCCCGTGAAGGCCTGACCGCAATCATCTCGGTGAAGGTGCCGGATCCGAAGTTCAGTTCCCAGACCAAGGACAAGCTGGTGTCTTCCGAAGTGAAGACCGCCGTCGAGCAGGAGATGGGCAAGTACTTCTCCGACTTCCTGCTGGAGAACCCCAACGAAGCCAAGCTGGTGGTCGGCAAGATGCTTGACGCCGCCCGTGCTCGTGAAGCCGCGCGCAAGGCCCGTGAGATGACCCGCCGCAAAGGCGCCCTGGATATCGCCGGCCTGCCTGGCAAGCTGGCGGACTGCCAGGAGAAAGACCCTGCCCTTTCCGAACTCTACCTGGTGGAGGGTGACTCCGCGGGTGGTTCTGCCAAGCAGGGCCGTAACCGCAGGACCCAGGCAATCCTTCCACTCAAGGGCAAGATCCTCAACGTCGAGAAAGCACGCTTCGACAAGATGATCTCCTCGCAAGAGGTTGGCACCCTGATCACCGCCCTGGGTTGTGGCATTGGTCGCGAAGAGTACAACATCGAGAAGCTGCGCTATCACAACATCATCATCATGACCGATGCTGACGTCGACGGTTCGCACATTCGTACCCTGTTGCTGACCTTCTTCTTCCGCCAGTTGCCGGAACTGATCGAGCGCGGCTACATCTACATCGCCCAGCCACCGCTGTACAAGGTCAAGAAAGGCAAGCAAGAGCAATACATCAAAGACGACGACGCCATGGAAGACTACATGACCCAGTCGGCTCTGGAAGATGCCAGCCTGCACTTGAACGAAGACGCCCCTGGCATTTCCGGCGAGGCCCTGGAGCGCCTGGTCAACGACTTCCGCATGGTCATGAAGACCCTCAAGCGTCTGTCGCGCCTGTATCCACAGGAACTGACCGAGCACTTCATCTACCTGCCACCGGTCAGCATCGAGCAACTGTCCGACCACACCGCCATGCAGGAATGGCTGGCCAAGTACGATGCCCGCCTGCGTAACTCCGAGAAGTCTGGCCTGGTCTACAAGGCCAGCCTGCGTGAAGATCGTGAGCGTAATGTCTGGCTGCCAGAGGTCGAGCTGATCTCCCACGGCCTGTCGAATTACGTCACCTTCAACCGCGACTTCTTTGGCAGCAACGACTACAAGACTGTCGTATCCCTTGGCGCCCAGCTGAGCACCCTGTTGGATGAAGGTGCCTACGTCCAGCGTGGCGAGCGCAAGAAAGCAGTGACCGAGTTCAAGGAAGCCCTGGACTGGCTGATGGCGGAAAGCACCAAGCGTCACACCATCCAGCGATACAAAGGTCTGGGCGAGATGAACCCTGACCAGCTGTGGGAAACCACCATGGACCCGACCATGCGTCGCATGCTCAAGGTCACCGTGGAAGATGCCATCGCCGCCGACCAGATCTTCAACACCCTGATGGGTGATGCGGTCGAACCTCGTCGCGACTTCATCGAAAGCAACGCCCTGGCAGTGTCCAACCTGGACTTCTGATCAGGTGTAGGATCCCAGAATAGTTGCTCATTTTCACAAATAGATGGTTCACCTAACCTGTGGATTAGGAATCCATTGTAAAGAAGGCCCGCTTATAAAGCGGGCTTTTTTTTGCCTCCGAAAATAGTGTAATTATTCACTTGGCACGACTTTTACTTAAAAATAGATCATAAATACGGGTAGGTTTAAAAAGAGAGATGAGGAGAAGATTGGAGAAAGGGATTAGAAATCAAGGCACGCTTAGAAAGGTAAGCGTGTTAATAGGCTGAAGTGCTTAAGGATTTTAATAACTCTACATATGTAAGCTGATGATAACTTTCGTAAAATTTCGTGCTTGTTTTTAAAAAATTGATTTCTGGGTGATTAACTATTTAAAGCAATATTATACATTGCAAACTTAGGGTGAATACCTTAGTTGCCTTCTGAGAGCGAAAAAAGTGTACGGTTTTCAGTGGTGAATCGTAGATTTTACGAGTGCCGTGGAATATGATTTGACAATCAGTTGTCGAAAAAATCAAAGTCCTGGAAGGTAAATCAAGACCTTATTTGAAATTACTCATGCAAACCATGATTTCGCAACGGTGAATCCTGCAAGCTTAGAGCGTAACCCTATAAATGATGCGGGACTTAAATTAAACAGCTATCAAATCAAAGAGGAGAAAATTATGAAAAGCGGGAGGTGTGAAATGTAAAAACGCGACCAAAACCAAGGGGTTTTGACCGCGCCGATTTGAAGCGATATTGCAGGCTTGAGAACCGCAATTTCGGCTTTTTTTCAGCGCCTGTCAATCCCCTCCCATAATTTCGACTTTATCGAGGCCGCTCGACGGGGAAGTGTTGCCTGTCGATTGTGGACCTCGTGCACCGGTCTGTACCTGGTTGTCTAGGTGCAGCGATGGTGCGCGTCTGTGGAGGTGTGCGATGGCAGTACGTAAAGTAGTTACTCGCAGTTCGTGTCATTTCAGGGGGTATTTCCCTTCCCTGAAAAACGGCCACCCTGTTGCCTGGGAGTCCCAGTTAGAGGGCGGTTTGTTCCGCCTGCTGGAGCTGTCCCCGTTCGTTATCCGCTATGAGGCACAGCCCAGTAGGGAAAGAATTGCCATGGGCGATGCCTTGGTAGATTACGTCCCTGATCTGCGTGTGTTCCTTGAAAATGGGAGCGAGTGGTGGATCGAAGTCAAACCAGCGAGGAAGCTTTCAGTCCTTAGCGTTAAGCAAAAGCTGAGAGCAGCCTCGATACATTTTCCTGCCACCAATCGAAATTTTTTAGTTGTTACGGATGAGCTTATTTGGCGAGAGCCATTGGCGACAAATCTCCAAACAATCCTGTATCACCGACGGGGGCCATTAATGTCGTCCGCGGATTATGCGGAAGTTAGTTTCGAACTGAATAAACACAAACCTCAGGTCTTTCATGACGTCGTTTCATTGTTTGGGCGAATGGAAGCGTGGCGCTTGTTGGGACTGTGCGTTATTGGCGTCGATCTAGAAGAGCCTTTGGTAGAGGATTCACAGGTCTATATTTCAGGAGGACATCGCCATGCAAACATTTTCGCTTAAGGCAAGATTAGTTGTAATTATCAACGGAACGACAATGTCACTACAGCGGCGGCTAGTGGATAGACGCTTGCTTTTCGTTGATCAACTCGGTGAGCCAACAAAGTTAAAGGAAAGCGAATTTTATCTCGGTTATGAGCGCCGAGAGATCGAAGTCTGTGAGGACCAACCGTATCTAGGCGAGATTCCAACTGTTAGGAATGTAGCCCCGGATCTAACTTGCTTCGCATCCAACCACAGCAATGAGGCGTTACGTCGTCGTACGTATTTAGAGGGCCTTACAAGAGGCCAAACAGTTTTGCCAAGTTTTAGCGTGTTAACAGAAAAAATAAGTGAAATAGCAAAAGAATTAGACGATGTACGTACACCATCAATATCTACAATTAGAAGATGGTACTCAAAATTCTCAGGTGGAAACGTTGTAAAGCTGGTCCCAAAACACTCAAAAAAAGGAAGGGCCAACGCAGTATCTGGCGAGCTAGAAGAAATATTAAATGGCGTGATTGAGGATATTTACCTGAAACCTGAGCGCCCAGAAATCTCGAAGGTAATTGTCGAATATCAAAAACGTATAGATGAGAAAAACGCGACTCGCCTTCCCTCTCTCCAACTGAAAAAACCATGTGGTATGACTATTCGAAGGTACATTGCAAAGCTTGATCCCTATGAGGTTGATATTCATCGTTTGGGTAAACACGCTGCGAAAAAAAAACACCGAACGGCAATCGAAGTACTCACTGTTGCCGACATCCTGGATCGATGGGAAATTGATCATACGCTTATGGATGTGTTGTTGGTGGACGAAGATACAGGACTAGTCATTGGTCGTCCGTACATTACCGTCGTCCTTGATAAGTTTTCGCGAATGATCATGGGTTACTTGATTCATCTAGCTGCGCCCAATACCGAGACCGTTCTTCGCGTCATCGAACGCTCTATTCGTCCTAAAGAGGAATTGTTGAAACGCTTTCCGGAGGTAGAAGGTGAGTGGCGAGCACATGGGCTACCCACGCGAGTCGTTCCTGATAACGCAGCTGAATTCCATGCAGATGATTTGATTTCCGGGTTTAACGAACTAGGGATTGAGATTATGTATCCCCGATCTAGAGGTCCGGAGATGAAAGGGTCGGTCGAAAGATTCTTCCGTACTCTGAATACTGGATTGATTCATGGTTTACCTGGAACGACGTTTTCGAATATTCAAGACAAGGGAGATTACGATTCGGAGAAGAATGCTTGTTTCACATTGGCCCAGCTTGAGCGCAGTGTCGTGAAATGGATTGTCGACGGATATCATCAAACCCCTCATCGATCTCTTGGCGAAAGGACGCCAGCCCAAATTTGGGCTTCTGCAGAGGCAGATCGATTGATCAAGCTGCCCGTTGATCTAGATGAACTTGAATGTATTCTTGCGCGCCGGAGGTCGGTGAATATTCATCACTACGGTATTGAAGTTGACGGTCACGGTTACCATTCACCTGAACTTGCTGACTTGAGGATGAGAATGGCTCCTAAGGAAAAAGTCAGCGTTCGATTCCGTGACGAACTAAGCCATGTATGGGTACACGATCGTTTTAGAAACGTGTTTTTACAGGTGCCGGTTAAAGATAAGCGTATGCTTGGGTTAAGCCGTGACCTATGGAAAGCGGCAAAAAAAGCCCTACATACAAAAGGTGACGATAAAACTAGTTTCGAAAAGGTCCATCAATGCTATCGCGATTTGGCAAAAGATGTGGAAAATGCTCGCCATTCTCATATTTTGCGGCAACGTCGGGCAGTAACTCGTGCCAAGTTAGATAAGGACGGTTGGAAGCTCCCCAACGTTAAGTTGGCGTCCGCTCCGGCCAGCATGGACTGGTTGGACATGCCTGTTACAAGCGATGTAACCACAACATTCAGAGTTATTCATCGTCAGCCTAAAGGAGGACTGAATAATGAGCAATCTTGAGGAAGATCGCACTCCATTTTCTTTGAGGCATCACTTCATACTTAGTCCGCAAGCGGAGCGGGCTCTGGCCAGGCTGGTGGAGGTACATGGAGACACACGCCGCACAGGCACCAGCAAGGGACTTGTTATCCAGGGACCGAGCGGTGTAGGGAAAAGCACATTGATCAAAGAGTACGTCAGGGAGTGGGAATCTACTCACCCTCCGAAACCTGGCCATCGTCATGTGCTCAGTGTCGAAATTCCTTCCTCTCCAACCAAAAAGAACTTAGCAACGGCGTTGCTGGCAGCAATGAAGGATCCTTACGCGGATTCACGAAGTCATTCTGCGGAAACGAAGTTTGTAAGGATTGTTCTGCTTTTGAGCAGCCTCGGTGTTGAGGTTGTCGTTTTGGACGAAGCGCAGCATCTTGTAGATTACAAGCGCAATGACGCATACGAGGCGGCAGATTGGATCAAGAGTCTGATGAACGAAACGAGCATAGCGTTTGTCCTGGTGGGCCTAAAGCGGACTGAAGGCTTACTTCTGGCGAACGAGCAACTGCGACGAAGGTTCTCTGCCACCGTTGATTACAACCGATTCATGATCACGGAAACCTGTTGGGCCCAATTTGCGACGCTGCTTCGGGTAATTCACGAATTGTTGCCGGTGAAGTCTATAAGCTTTTCAAATAAAGAGATGATTCAACGGTTCTATCTGGCTTCATTTGGATTGATTGACTATTTGATAAAGGTCGTCGATCGCTCTGTATGGCTGGTCCAGCATCGTAATGCTGAAGGTATTAATTTAGAAATACTTTCTGAAGCATTTAAGGATGAGGTTTGGAGTTCTGCATCTAAAGACCGTAATCCATTCAACCATGCGTTCGATTTTAGTCCTTTAACTGGCGCGCGTGAGCCGTTTGAAAATTTTGACATCATCGCGGCTTGATTCAGTTCAGTGCCAGGAATTTATTCTGGCACTGAAATCTATCATCAAGAGAATGTTACAGGACATAGTTAATGTTTGACTTATTGATAAATCCTGCACCTGAGCACGACGAGAGTTTGTTGGGTTACCTACACCGCTTAGGAAGTTGTAATGGCCTATGGAATGGCGAGCTGATTAAGCTATTTAAGAAGCTTCCAGAGGATGAAGTGAGTGCTTGGCTGAATCGAGACTCTAAACCATCAAGCTGGCATGATGTAGTGAAAGAAATCAGAAAGCCAAAATTTAACAATCAGAAAATTTGGTCGTTAGCTTGTTCTAAATACTGTCCAGATTGCTTAGCATCCAGTTTTTATTGGCGGGAGCTTTGGGACTTTACTTTTTATACGACCTGCACGATCCATGGTGTAGAGCTTCTATATATGTGCCATAACTGCCGAGAAAAGATTACTCATAAGCTATTGAGTACGATGAATTGTGAGCGCTGTGGATACTCCGTGGTTTCGGAACGTTTGGTGAATAAGGAAGCGGATGAATCAAAACTATGGATATCGAATGAGCTTGAAAAACGGTTAAGATTTGGCGTTATTCCTAGTTCGATAGGAATGGATTCGTTAACATATGGTCAGTTCCATTTTTTAGCTGTTCGTTTTGCTGTGCGGGCCTTAAGTCGCTACCGTCATATGAACATGACGGTAGCCTCAATGGCCTCGCAAAATATTGTTCCTGTCCTAGCCAAGACGGCTGGACAGATTCTGATGGGCTGGCCAAAAGCATTTCATGATTTGCTTACCGACCTTATGCAACACCAGCAATCAGGTCTTTCATCGAAATTAGGCGCTGCATTCGGGCTGATTTATAATGATATTTTTTTATCACTGACTGACCGATGTTACGATTTTGTTCGTATAGAATTCGAGAATTACGTTGTTAAAAACTGGGCGGGCCCACTGGCGATGAGAAATCGACGGTTGAGCGAATGTACGCTCCTTGAACATCGATGGCTTACATATAATAAAGCAGCGGAGATAACTGGTCTTCCAAAAAGTTTTCTTCGGAGAATGCAATCCTCAGGTGAGCTTGACGCCCGTAAATTTAATTATTCGTGTGGTAAAACGGTCACGGTAGTAGACATTGAAGATGCACGAAGAATCTCATCAATTGCACATGAGCCCGTAAATTTGCAAGAGGTGTCTCGTTTATTATGCTTAAGTAAAAAGCGCGTCGAACAACTTATCAATTCTAAGATATTGAAGTTTTTCGGTGGAGTACCGCAAACTGGTGAAAAGTGGCTAATTGACTATGCTTCAATAGAGGCTCTAGCTCCTGATGATTTTCTTCCATTTGCACGCGATGACTTCGTAACAATATCACAAGTCGCAAAGTACTATCTTCCTACATCTGGCGGTTTGGCAGAGTTGGCTAAGGCGATCAAGTCAGGGGAAATTTTAGTTTTTTGCAAATCAGAATCTGAACTTTTGAATTTTGGTAAATGGCTTATCGATCCCGGAGAACTTGTACGAAAAGGCATCAAACATTCACTTTCGTCGCATACACGGAGCATGTCCGTCACCGAAGCCGCAAAGATGCTAGGTATAAAATCAGAGGTGTGTTACTCCCTCGTTCGTCTCGGTCGACTGCGTAGCGAAACTGTTCAATGTTCTAGGCGAGAGGCGAAAGTTATAACGCTTGCAGCAGTAGAACATTTTAAGCGTAACTATATTCTTGCTCCGGAAGTGGCGAAGGTCTTGGGAATATCAGTCGTTAACGTTTTACCTCATTTGATAAAAAGAAGTTTCTTTCCCGTTGTTGGCCCTACTATTTCAGGTGCTCACTGCCGGCAGTATGTATGGCGACGAAGAAAAAAACTTATAGATTTTTTAGCTTCGACAGCTTAACTTTCTAATTAACTTGAACACCAGGCCAAAAGCAATCACGAACGGTTACGGCTAAACCTGAGTAAAGGTGTATTGGCCGCACACTTACGTTGATAGCCCGCAACGGTTGGTTAAATAGCGGCAGAGGGCGTGAGTCACATTGATCTGTAGTAAAAATGACGTGGAATCGTAAAGAAAGTGAGAGGACTGTCCTCCCATACTAACACCACGACCGCCGTGCTGAGCCACTCGCCGCGCTGCATCAACAACGTGTCACCAGCTCAAGGAGATAGCTGTGCAGAAAAACCGTAGTATTGCCGGTGTTGAGATTTTTCGAGCTAGCTCTGCTCACGAAGATAGTGTCTACAAAAGAATCAAACGTGCCGTCTTCGGGAGCTTCAGCCCGGGTCGTTACACCGACAAGGCTATTATCGTCACAATCGTGAACCTGATGTACAAAGAGTATTACGCCATCTTGGATGAGTTCCTGCCGATGGTGCAGCCACGAGACTTTGTCACCTTTTTGGTTTCCGAGTACGAACGCTATGGTCAGGTTTCCGACGCCCATAAGCTCCAAAAGCTGTCCGAAGAAGATGACGATTTCTGGCAGGCATATGCGCTGCATTCCCGAAGGGGCATCAAGCATGTGCTCGAGCTGTTGTGCCGCTCGAATATGGCAGCAGGCAAAGTCGCCAGAACTCAAGAAGAGCAGGAAGATGCGATCTCTATGGTCTTCATCGCTGCTGAGGAGCTGGTCAGCCTGTACATGAGGAGCGACAACTATAGGGGCTTCTTGGACGAGGTCACGCTGACGCTCGATCCGGACGAGTTCACGTACTTCCATGTGGAAGAAGATGGCAAGCTCAGATTTGACATTCGTCAGTCGGTAAGTGACTTTGAAAAATATGTGCCTTCTCCCATGTTCCTCCAGGACACGGAAGCGCACGCCGAGATTCTGGATGCAAGTTTCTTGGAGACTCTTGGCCTGAGCTACAAGGACACGCTGGGCACTCTTGCGTGGGTCATCGAGCACTTTAGCGACAAGGATAATCCCGAAGCGCTTGGCACGTTCGAATGGAAGGAGGCGATCGAAACGATCACTTTGACTTTTCGCATCACTCCGGAGCAGGCGGAGCTGCTCCTAAATGGTTTTAGCCTTAGCGCGCAGACCATGGAGGATCGGGAGCTGTTTCGTCCAAAACAGGAGTATCGCGCTTACAAGCGAGCTTTCTTTAGAGATCCCGTTGATGGCGTTGACTGGGTATTTTTCTCCCGTCGTATGGCCCGGGAGTGCCTGAACATTCTGATCGCGGATGTGCCGTTTAAAAAGTTGCCCCCCGAGTGGCGGTCTACAAACGTAAAAAAAGCACTCGACGTCTTGTCACTCAGAGCCGGACGATGGTTTGAGCAGGTCGTCGAGCGAAACCTCAAAACCTTGGGTATTGCCGGGTCATCGTCGGTCAAGGCCTTATCGCTCGGTAACGGTCAAACGCTGAGGATTCCATCAAATGTCGGTGAGATTGATTTCCTTGGATTTGATGAAGCGCAAAAAATGCTGGTGATCATTGAGGCCAAGCAGGTCGGATATGCGATCGAACCTCGGATGTTTCGAGATGATCAATCCAAGTTCATCGAAGGGGCGGACAGCTACAGCGCCAAGTTCATCAAGAAATATAATTGGGTGCTGGATAACGTGGAAAGTGTCGAAAAACACTTCGCCTACAAATTTAATCTGGAGACCAAGCTTGAGCTGGTCGGCTACGCGATGGTCACGTTGTATCCGACTATCGTGTCCACCAAGATCAAGGAGTTCTCCTGCGTATCGATCTGTGAGTTCATGAAAAAAGCTGACGGCAGTGATGCTTGGCCGTTCAGCCAAACCCCACTGAAAAAAGCGGAGTGACAAAAAGGCTCTACTTGCGCAGAGCCTTTTTAAGCGTACGGGGAATACGCCTTGTGCAGGCTAGCCCGGCATCCACTGGTGCGGCAGCAGTTGCTCGACTCGCTGGTCTTCTGCGTCGGCAACCGCATCAGCACATCCTTGAGGTACGCGTACGCATCATGCCCGTTCATGCGCGCCGACTGGATCAGGCTCATGATCGCCGCAGCCCGTTAACCGCTGCGCAGCGATCCGGCGAAGAGCCAGTTTGACCTACCCCGAGCGCCCACGGCCTGATCTGGTTCTCCACGGCATTGTTGTCTATGGGGACGGCACCGTCATCGAGGTAACGCGTCAGCGCTACCATTGCCTTGGCAGTGCTGAGCCCTCGGGCACAAGCGCGCGTTGAACCTCTATGGCGATGTCGAAGCCTTCGACCGGAGCAACTTCTGGCAGCCAAATTCTGGCTGTCCAACGGAATCCCCACACACCAATAACGCAATCTACGACGAGCACACGGTTGAGGCGACCTCGCCGTTATCGGTTGGGTGATTGCAATCGCTGATCGAATCTACCTGATTGCAAAGAGGAAATCAGGAGTAAACTGATTTCAAGAAATTGGATGGAAAGCATGATGAGCTTCGAGCGTCTTACCGAGCAGCATTCCTCGCTCGCCCTGAAAGTAGCGCTGCGGATAATTCGTGCCTGGCAGGCCTCACCTCACCAAGCATGCCAGATCCTCCGTATCTCGCCTTCTACTTATCGCCGTGCCTCACAAGTAAGGAGCGCAGGCCGAAGACTTGATAGGGACCAACAGCAACGGATTGGGATAGTGCTAGGCATCCATGCATCGCTCCGAACTGTCTTTAGCAATCAAGCTAATGTCACTGGCTTTCCGAGCCTCAAAAACGCCAACGCTTTCTTCCGCGGCCGTTTGCCTCTAGAGATCATGTCCCAAGGCGACATGATCTCGCTCTACGAGACGTTCAAACATATCGATCAATTGAGGCATCTAGGTGAAGCGTAGAGGCATACCGAGTTAGACCAAGGTGAGTTCGCCAGACGCTTACCGTTCAAGATCAGTCAGGGGGTGAGTATTAAACAGCTTAGATAAAGGCGCTCTTCGAAGCGCCTTTTTATTGTGAGTATGTTGGTTGGTCAGCTAGAGCCTTAATTTACGATGCGATGCGAATACCTGTTGCACCGTAGCGGCGGATGAGTGAATCGCCCCGGATTCTCTAGACACCTTGCAAACTCATTGCGTAACGCTTTTCAAACTCTACCGGTGACAGCTGATTGTTGAAACCATGACGGCGTTTTGCGTTGTAGAACATCTCGATGTAGTCGAACACATCGCTACGAGCATCTTCCCGCGTGGTGTAGATTTTTCGCTTGATCCGTTCCCGTTTCAGAAGCCGGAAAAAGCTCTCGGCCACGGCGTTGTCATGACAGTTGCCTCGGCGACTCATGCTGGCAACCAAATTGTTTGCCTTCAAAAAGCTACGCCAATCGGAGCTGCTGTACTGGCTGCCTTGGTCGGAATGAACCATCACCTCTTGCTTCGGTTTACGCCTCCAAACCGCCATCAACAACGCATCAATAGCCAAATCACTGGTCATCTGCGACTTCATTGACCAGCCAACGACCTGCCGAGAAAACAGATCCAGTACCACCGCCAATTACAACCAGCCTTCATACGTACGAATGTACGTGATGTCGGTTACCCAAACCTTGTTGGGTTCCACAACATCGAACTGGCGCTTCAGCAAATTGGGTGAGGCGACCGCTGGCTTACCGCCGTACTTCCCTGGGCGGCGTCGATAACCTGTCTGAGAACGCAGACCTTCAAGACGCATCAGCCTCGCCACACGATGACGACCACAATCCTCACCGACCTCGCGCAGATCGTCGTGGATTTTGCGATAGCCATAAACGCCGCCACTCTCCAGCCAGGAATGCTTGATCAAACCCAGCAGTCGCTGGTCGTCTTTGGCTCGTACAGATTGCGGCTCAGACAGCCAGGCGTAATAACCGCTGGGATGGACTTTCAGCGTCAGGCAAAGCCGTCGAATCGAATAGTCGCCCGCGCGCTGCTTGATAAAGGCGTACTTCAGCAGCATTCCTTGGCAAAGTACGCGGCGGCCTTTTTTAAGATGTCTCGCTCTTCAGTGACGCGCTTGAGTTCCGCTCGCAGACGACGTAGCTCAGCGTGCTGATCATCATCCTGCTGCCGTTCTTCTTGAGGTTTGCTGTAGCGCTTTATCCAGGCATAGAGGCTATGCGTCGACACACCAAGACGGGCCGCTACGTCAGCGACGGGAAGCTTCTTTTCGGTCACTTGATTGACCGCTTGGATTTTGAATTCTTCGGGATAACGCGGGTTGCTCATGGCACCTCCTGATTGGCCTCATTTTAAGGCATGGAGGTGTCTACGAAACCCGGGGCGATTCAGACCGGTGGCAAGGGAGGAGCCACTTTAAAGAGATGGCGGCCTTGACTTTGATGGGCCGTGTTATTGAGCCTGAGGGATTTAAATATCCAGAAGCCCTCCTGCGCTTGGTGGCAGATCCATGGCTGGATAGCTTGGTTGAGCAGCCGGCAGCGATCGGCTCGATCCACATCAATGGCAAACAGTTCACGGGATACGTGCCAATCCCCAGCAATCAAATGCCAATGTTGGTGAGCTCGGCGAATCGATTGTAATTTGTTGAGCTCAATGGAACGCCATTACGGTATCGCAAAGCATTGATTAACGAGCTCCACTTGAATACAGCCCAAGACTAGTGCTTATGCGACGCCGCTCCACCAAATCCAGGTTATCTGTTGACGCCGATGCCGAATTGACCCACCTGCTGAAGCAAGACTGACCCAACTCCAAGTATGCACAAATCCAATGAAGGCAATGGTTCGCGAGGAACAGACTGGGTCAGTGACGTCTGGGCAACTGGGTCAATTCGGAGGCGACGCCGACTGATGGCACTGTGGTACAGTTTAGGAAATCTGAATGGCCTTACTCTACCAGCGGCCAATCTTACCTAGTCAAAAATAAGGTGCGGAATGTCAATACCTAATACTACAAGTCGTTACATTCCGCTCCATGCTCCAGAAACTGCCAATCTAGATAATGAAAGAACTCTGCTGCCATTGGCGGTGTACCACAAATTAGCTGGGTTCATCGCTAAAGCTCTTCATACGGTCAATGCTAACGGGAATAGCGCCAAACTCAACGAAATTCGGAGCCACAATGCGGTATCCATTGATGGCGAGCGCGGCACCGGAAAAACGTCAGTGTTGGTGAATTTACGCACTTACCTGATAAGTGCACATGAAGACATCTTAAAAGATATCCATATTCTTGATCCGGTCGACCCGACCCTGCTGGAGGAGAACGAATCCCTTTTCCTACACATAATAGTGGCGGCGGTACTGTCGGACGAGGATGTCAAAAAGTCACAACGCACCAATCCCGAAAGTTACAAGCAGTTAAACCAGGTTCTGGATAAACTCGCCCACGCGTTGGAGTGCGTAGAGGTACAACACGACGAACGCGGTATGGATAAGCTGCGTGCGCTTTTCGGAAATAAGCATTTGGCTGATCGCGTGCAGGACTTTTTCAAGGCCGTCCTGCAGTTATTGGGCAAAAAATTGTTGGTGCTACCGATTGATGATGTAGACACCTCGCTCAATCGTGCATTCGAGAATCTGGAAATTGTACGACGTTATCTGACCACGCCTTATGTGCTGCCGATCGTCAGTGGGGATCGCGAGTTGTACCGTGAAGTAACATGGCGAGACTTTCATGGTCGCTTGACCAAGGACTCAAAGCACAACCTGGAGCAGGCATATACCACTGCCGTTGAACTAGCCAATGAGTATCAGCGCAAAGTGTTGCCTTTGCCGGGTCGACTGTTCATGCCGCCGGTTAGTGAATACCTGCGTGATCAGGGCATCACATTGGGTCTGCCAGGCGTCATCTCGCTGCCCAATTTTCATGCTTGGTTGGACATTTTTTTAGCCGGACCGGTCAATGGTCGCGAAGGCAGTGACCTGACGCTGCCTATTCCTTCATTGCGTGCGCTGACCCAGTTCATCAACAGTTGTTCGGAGCTAATCCAAGGCTTGCCACAAGCGGTGCGTTTGGCGGAGAACCCTTTGCAAGTCAAACGTGCCTGGCAAATGCCCTCAGTCCGTCTTGATGTAATGAACTTGTTTCATGCCGAACACCAGCGTTTGAATAAAGAAACGAAACGGGAGTTCGGACCTGCATACAGGTTGTTTGCAGAGCAGCATCACGAACAGGTAGATCTCATTGTCGGCGGATTGGATCAGACGACGATATCTAGCTGGGAACGCACTCTGAGTGATTACTTCCAGTACGAACCACAGGCAGGGGCAGTTTATCTAGTGCTACAGGCTTATCAGTACTGGCAGCACCTGGCAGAAATCAGTGAAGAGGAACGCAACGGTAGTATTTTCGACACTCCGCTGTTCCAGCCTCTACAGCATGAGACTGCTGGGCTGAATCAGTTCGTAAAGGAAAATGACTTTTCCGAATGGCAGGTACATTTAAAAGATAAGTTGCCGTATGGCTGGCTGTCGAGGCTGGATGCTCAACAAACCTTGCTGCCCTATCCAGTTGCAGAGGTAGGAGTAAATTCGGCAAAAGATTGGAAATACTGGGAGGTGATTTCCAAATCTGGAACGGCTGAAGAGGTTGGAGACAAAGCCTGTTTCTTACTCTCACTGCTCACCCATCATAACTATTACACAAATGCTAATCGCAGCATGATGCTGAATATTGGTCGTGTTTTCGAGCTGCTGATTGCCAGTCTTGTTGGCCCGGTTAGCCTACAAACGCTGCAGGGCATCGTACAGAATGCACCGTTCCACTCCAGCAGTGCTTTGGCGCCTACTAAAACTCTTAGTCTTGGGACTGATGAGGGTGATGAGCCAATTGAAAGTGGGGAGGACGACGCACTGGAAAAGCTGAATCGACAGCTTGAGCTATTGCAGGAAGACATTGAGGTTTGGCGAGACCGTCATCAGCTAAACCAAGTAAGATTTTCGCCATGGCTCATTTACAGGGTATTCAACAAGGTATATAGCCAAGTAGCCGAATTTAGAAATGTGCCCCAGGGCATGAAGGATGTCGGAAAAGCTTTGGACAAAGTGGGTATGGTGTTCTACGCGACTTGGTCGGCCTTTGGTAGCTTTGAAAAGGGCAGATTGTTCGGCCTACCGGATGTGGTCGCCACTGTCAATTTGAATTCGCCACACAACTTTGAACAGAACCCTCATTTCAAGATGAACATCTTGCCGTTTGCACCGACGACAGGGCAGAAAGGCCAAGACAATCTCGACTCTGTTTCCAGGCGTCAATTTGGTGCAAGCACCCGCACAGCCAGTTTTTTCCTTGCAGATCATCCAATTAGAAGGTGGTTAGATGAGGTACTGGCCATTTCGTGGGTCAGAGAAGCCAAAAATTTGAGCGCGAGGGAATGGTTATTTAGCAAGCTAGACCTTACTCCGCCAACTCGCCTGACGTTGAGTTTCCTTCGGGCTAAGTTACGTAATACCATAAAAGGCGAGCGCCAAAAAATCATCACTGAAATGACCCAGTTATATCCTGGTAGCAGTGAGTTGAAGTTGTTGGTGAAAGCGAATGATGAATTACTGATTAATCAAAACTGATGCTGAACCGTTCTCTCACTGAACACGCAACCGGCGTCTTCTATGGAAGCGGCCGGCTTGCAGAGCGGTTGTGGACTGAGTTGGTCAGTCCGCAGCATGGCATGGCGCAAGACAGGTGGCATATCCTACAAGGGGATTGCAATCAGTTGCTGGTGGATACGCTGGACGCGCACTATCCGCGCCGTTTTCGCTTGAACGATGTTCGCCATCTAATGGAGCGGATGTGCGATGCAAGACTGTTCATTGAGCCAGAGTTGCCGTGGCTGGATGAGTTGTTCAGTCAACTGCTAATGCGTAATGGGGACATGATTTGCTATCGCGAAACCGAGGTGCAAGCTTATGCACGGCTTGCGGCGGAACTGGACCCTACATTGCTGGTTAGCTGGCATCTGAGTGGTTGGCTTAACGAGAGCCCGCAGCCAGCAGAGGGGGATATCCATCGCGTCGTCTCAACGCAGGCGCCTTTCTTTGCATCACCACCTAACCCATTTCTGCCGCACGCCGAAGGGCATGTACATCTTGGGGGTGTTGCAACTGACAGTGCCATTCTTGGCAATTTTTTACTGGGAGCAGGCGGTTTTGACGGATTGAGGGGCAGCGACAAGGATGGGAACTGGTTAAAGAACGAAAAGCAGCACTTAGATCCGCAGCTAAAGCGCATACGGCAGCTGCTGATTCAACTGCTCGAACATTCTACAAGGGACGAGAATATTACCCTGCAGTTGAATGACCCAATGGTTGTCAAAGAAAGGCTTCCGGATTGGGAGTTGCTGGCAGCGAGCCACGCTACGGCGACAGTAGGTTCTGTCTCATGGGTATGTGGCCAGTTCGCCCAAGCGATGATGCGCGGATGCGCCAATTACTGGCTATGGCTGCTACTCTATCTTTGCTGCCTCTATCGCGATCCGAATCTTTTGCCTTCGTGGCGTGTTGCCATCCTTTGCTGGCTGCAAATGTTCAATGAGCTGCGACGGCGCCTCATCATGGATGGTCAAGGCTTGACCCGTTTTGTTGAGCGCTACTTCCAGGGGCCGTTGAGGCGTGGTGGAGTGTCTCTCTTGCAGGACAATGTACGCCGACTACTAGTGGGACGTGAGGATATGGCGGAGGTAAAGGCCATGATCGGAACGTTTTCTTCCAAGTTCGTGAGCAAGCTGGCTGATGCTGTTGCGAATCAAAGCAAGCTTCACGCGACCATCCCGCCTTATATATTTGGCGAGCATGAAATCAGCGTTGAGGGTAGTGCCGGGCATTATCTGAGATCAATGGAGCGTTGGCATTTTTGTGGCCATTTTTCTCGAACTCAAAAGCAAAAGCTGGCTCCTGGTCGAGAATTGGAAAAACTCTGGAAAAGTGCCGACGATTTGCTTACGGGCTTATCGAGACATGCCGGCTGGGCATTGCCAGAATTTCTGGGCGGTCAGCTAAACCAGCATTTTCAGTTCCATCCCGCACGCTGGTTTCGCGGAGTGGACGTTGCTGGCGATGAAAACGATCTGCGTATCGAGTGGTTTGCGCCAATACTGCGTTGGCTGCGGCGGGGCTTTGTGTCGCGTCCTGACGGTGAGCGGGCCAGCAGCGGTTTTCATTTGAGTATTCACGCAGGCGAGGACTATGCCCATCCCTTGTCTGGAATGCGTCATGTCGACGAAACGGTGCGCTTTTGTGAAATGCGCGATGGCGATCGCCTGGGACATGCCTTAGCGTTGGGTATCGACCCCGCACAATGGGTGGCTCGGCAGGGCGAGATGATGGTCCCTTTGGATGAGCACCTGGACAATCTGGTTTGGCTTTGGCATTACGCCACAACATTAAGCGGCCGTTTGCCCCTAGCGCAGCAAGTGCTGCCTATCATCGAGCGTCGTATTGCGCGCATCTTCCCCTTCACCCTTTGGCTTGAGCCACCTGAACTGGACGTAGATCATCAGGAAGGCGATGGCAAATCCGGGTCAGAATTTGTGACTGTGCCCCCTTCGGTACTTTTTCGCGCGTGGTGCTTGCGCCGTAACTGTCATCATCTATGGCAAAAGCTGTACGACGATCAGCCAAGAAACGAGCGCGAGCGGTGTGCTGTGCCAGACGCTGCAGTGATTAATAATCTGTCAGATATAGCCGCGCGTATTTACCGTTACCGTCATCAGCATATGGCGGCGCTGAAAAAGTTGCCATTGGTCGTTGTAAGAGCGGGCAGTGAGTGGGATGGGCAGGCGCTATATGGAGAGCATGCCAAGCCGATACGTGGAATTATCAATGATGTAGATACTGCCCAAGAGTTGGAATTCATGCATGCCCTGCAAGATTACTTAATGGACCAGTATGACGAGATGGGGCTGATCATCGAAACCAATCCGACGTCGAATGTTTATATTGCCCGGCTGGAAAACCATAGCGAGCACCCGATTTTTCGATGGAGTCCGCCAGATGAGTCGTTGCTGTCAAATGGCGGGAAATGTAACCGCTATGGTTTGCGGCGTGGGCCTGTTCGGGTATTGGTCAACACCGATGATCCGGGAATTACGCCAACCACTTTACGAACTGAATTTACACTGCTACGCGAGGCCGCTATATCGTTGGGTACAGCCAGAACGGTGGCAGAAGAGTGGTTGGAAAGACTAAGACGTTATGGAATTGAACAGTTCCATAAAAATCACCTTCCAGTTTTTGATGAAAAACAGTCTCAATAGGAAGTTCAGTTCCCTATGTTACTAAATAGCTAGTATCGAAAACCCCAACTTCATCGCTAGCAGCATAGCCTGGAGTGGGCAACGCCTTTAATTTCGACAAAGCCAATCATGGCTTCTTAACAGGATGTACAGATGCCTATTGAACAATGTTATCCGTTCAATCTCCCTTGGCTTGCCTCCCTCGCTTTCGACTGTTTTGCACTCGACAAAACTGCCCCAAAGTACTTCGGATTCGCCGAGCTCATTAGTGGTCTTGCCTTGACACTGGTGGTTTGGACCGTCGCAGATCTGCGTTACAAATTTCGCATTGACACTGCTGCCCTCCCGGTAAGAAGGGCTTCAGTGGCGATCACTATCATCGTGGGATTTCTCGCGCTGCTGACTGACCATTGGCGTGCGAGCCAATCGCGTGTACCGCTTGGAGGGTGGCTGACACCCGAGTCCTGGCAATTGTTGCTGGGCGGCGGTTTCTTTCTAATACTGGCAGCTTGGCTTTGGTTAGCTTTTTTCTGGCCTGCCAGATTCAACTCCTGGAATGCCAAAAATTTCGCTCGCAGCGTCGAAAGGCGTCTGTTGCGCGGTTCTCCGACCGAACTGGCGATTGTTGGCGACGAGCTGGCCAGATCCATTTCAAGGATAGTGAACTACGCGCCGGACAATTGCACCGCAGACCAGATTACAAAGACGCAGGAGCATGCTCTCAGATTACTCATGGCCATGGGCAGCCCGAAGTTCTGTCGGGCGGTGGTCGAGGGATCACCGAGGTTCATCATCAATCTGTTCAACACTGTACGCAAGCAGAGCAAATACAGTGGTGAGATCAATGTCATCGCGAAGAGCCTCGTCACCGCAGCTATCGAGAACCGGAACTCATTTTTGTACCATGAGCAGGATTTTTACGAGTCGGGATTGGAAGGCATTACCCGTCCCGTAACCACGGCGCTATGTCAAAATCCACAGTTGGTCAGGCATATTGATACATTGCTCAGTCCTGAGTATTCGCGTCGCAAACCTTGGGACATAGATCAGTGGAAGGCATATTTTCGTCTGGTACTCCAAGCGTTCACTGCCCATGTGGGAGGCGGCGCCGCTTCTAAACCGAACTCTTTGAATTGGGCCTATTTACAAGTCGAGGGGATATACTCCGACCTTACTGAAGACCTTCAGCTGACAGATTTGAGGTTCAACGACGACCTCGACCTACGACTACGAACGCTGGGCATGCTGATCCAAGAAATGGTCACGGTGCTGGATGACCTTGATCAGCAAGGTGAGACTTACGTTGATCATGCCTCGGAAGATATTGCTGGAATCATATTCTCTCTGATTGAAGCAGCTTCATCAGTTCGGATGCCTCGTAGGGTATCCAGAAAAATTCAGTACACGCTGATCTGGGACGATATTGTAAACTCAAGCGAACTACGGACTGCGGTAGGTGGAAAAATCCTCAAGCTGCTCCATTCCATGTTATGGAATTCAATCACCAAGTCACCAGGCCTAGATAGCTTCAGGTTGATGGGATTTTGCCTTAACGTCATGGGATTCAAACCGTCCGAAAAAGAAAAAAAATACGGATCGGCCTGGCGTGATCTCCATGTTGATTTTATCGCTTGGGTTAAGCGGGATATTGCCTCTCTGCTAAAGGCTTATCCAGGTATGGCTCGTGAATGCTTTGTCGATGGCATGTCCTACGATGAGCAGAACAGCCGCTTAGTGATTCACTATGCGGGAGAAGATGGGAGCGAGGGTAGCTACAAGTATCTTGAGGTTGATCCAGCAACTGAGCCCGACCCTGCTTAACAGAACTGGCCTCGCAGTCGCCGAACGTCCTCTCGCAGCACGCGTTGCTGTGTCCCTGTTCTACGTGGGACCAACTATTGTGTGAAACGAGTAGGCTTTTCTCATTTATTAAGTAAATCTCGGTCGGCGGACTTACAAAAAAGCTGATTTTCTATCAGCGTTCGTTGAGGCTCCCGAATCATCTATTTTGTGAACCTACATCAGGGGACACAGCTGAAAATAAAAAGGCCGACGCTTGCGTTGGCCTTTTTTATTGGCAGATTGTTCAATCCCTTTACCCATTTATCCAGCCAAGGCAGGCATGGCGAATGCTCAACTTCTCGGCGTATGGCGCGACTGATCCCGATCTGGCCTGGGAAGTGGAAGACTAATTGAACAATAAGGACGTGGACCTGGCAGGTACTGCCTCAGCCCTTGTCACCCTTTTTAAAACAGTAATCGCTCGGAAATTTGTTATGGATGATCAAAGCCAGGAAATGTCGATTCGGGTTGTCGCGGGGCAGAACAACCGCGGCCCGGTCTATGAACCGCTGCATGTACGGCGGATTGATGAGCACAGTTACGAGATTCTCTACTCACCGGGGCTCACGCTCAACCTGGCCAAGGGCGACATTATTTCGATCAAGGACCCGCAGGCCCCGGCAGTGGTACTCAAGCGTGGCGGCAACTTCTGCATCCACATTTACTCGGATTACATTCCGGAAGAACACATCAGTGCCCTGGAGGCAGACGTGGCGACCGAATTGGGCGGCATGCTCGACGGGCGTTATAAGGGCAATCTGACGTTGTCGGTGCCAGCTCGAAACGGCATGGATAAAATCGCCCTGTTCTTCAACCGCTTCCGCCAGACCACGGGCATCGAGTGGTACTACGCCAACATCTATAAAAACCTCGATGACAGCGATGACGAAACCTTGCTCAATTGGTGGCTGGATAGCTGACCGCGAACGGAGTGCAGACGAGCATGAGCTACGAGTATCGGTTGGTGTTTGATGAGCCGCTGGGCGCGCGGCAGGTCATGGATAAGCTGCGCGGCAGTGCGGACTTTGTACAGGCGGCAGAGCAGGTAGTCGAGTTCAAGGACCCTGGCCTGGGCAGCAGCGCCGACTATGATCTGCGCCTGACCTTCGAGAGCGACCAGGCGCTCTGGATGGAGCTGCTGTTCCGAACCGCACCATTGCACCAGTGTCTGGATCGGGCACTGCAGGGGCACCGTTTCAGGTGTTTCGAGGACGGTGACAGCGACGACGAGGTAGCACTCGAACAGGTCTTTGCGCTGGGCAGGACCTCCCCTATTTCCCCTTGATGGCTGGGCCAATGAACGAAAGACAGCAGCTTATCTGTGAACGCTACGACCTCGCTCCCCAGGCGCCGGAGCCGATGATTGCACTGGCCACCGGCTCCCTTGCGCACTCGCCCATCTATGGCACAAGGATCGAGTTGCCGCAGAACGGGACGGTCAGCTGGTTTATCCACTGCGGCGAACATTCCACCGCTGTGGATTTCTACCAACCCTTGTGTGCCGAGCACCTGGTCGAGCTGTTGCCGGAGGTGATCGATTATCTGTATTTGCCGAGCGGGACGTGTTTCATCATCGACCGCGCCGGTTATGAAGATGTCTGGCAAGACCCTGAGTGACATCGAGCCGCTTTTGGCGGCACGCCGTCAGTTGTCCTGCTCGCCAGGCGACGTGACGCTTTCCAGGCGGTAGCCATAGCCGTAGATGGTCAGTAACTGCCAGCCCCGTTCCGCCGTCAGCCCCAGCTTGTTGCGCAGCCGGTAGATGTGGGTATCCAGGGGCCTGGAGGAAAGAATTTCCTCGTGGGTCCAGAAGCGCTCGTACAAGTATTCTCGGGACAACGGCCGGCCCAGGTTGGCGAACAGGCAACGTGCCAGGCGGTACTCACGCTCGGTGAGGCTGATGGGCGCGCCGGCCCGGGTCACCGTCAACTCGGCATCGTCGAAGGCCAGATCATTGAAGTTCAGTACTTCCTCGCTCTGGGTACGCTGCAGGCCATGGCGGCGTAGCACGGCGTTGACCCGGGCCTTGAGCTCGTTGGGGCGGAACGGCTTGCTCAGGTAGTCGTCGGCGCCGGTGTTCAAGGCCTGGACGATATCGCTCTCGGCATCGCGGCTGGTGAGCATGATGGCGGCCGGTGGCGAGTCCATGTGTTCCCGACTCCAGCGCAGTAGCGCCAGCCCACTGAGGTCCGGCACCTGCCAGTCGAGGATCATCAGGTCGAAGGTTTCCCGCCGCAATTGGCGCAGCAAATCTTCGCCGCGCTCGAAACGGTGCAGGGTCCAGGGTTGTTCACCCGGGCCGGGAATATCTCGCAGTGTCTGTTCCACCCGCGCCAGTTCTGCGGGTTCGTCATCCAGTATTGCGACACGCATGCGAGGCAGGTCCTTAGGGGTCGAGAGGCTGTCCGAGGCATGGCGGCATGCGTCTCGGGCTGGGGAGAAGTTTAGGCGCCAGGGATGAATCTGAACAATTGTGGCGAATTGCTCTAGGGGCGCTGCTCCCTCGGTACGCTGATATCAAATAGCCGGTAGCTGTTGGGAGCACCCTTCAGCACCGAATTCCTTGAAGGACGATACCGGCTCGAACGAGCAAGGAAAAGGGCAATGGGCAACATGTCGGGGGCGATGGATATGGGGTGGAAGAAATTTTCCGAAAGAGCGGATCTGGCGAAACTCGTCGCCTTGTCTCTTGCTGCGTTCTTGAGTGTTGAAGCGTCCTCTAAGGCCACTGCTGTCCCGGTAGCTCCTCACTATGAGCTTCCGGTCCAGCGTTACTTCAGTCCCTCGGTGAACCGGGTGGGCTTTAGCGACTCCCGGGGATTCGCTCCCGCGACTGCGCCACTGTCGACACCCTCGGTGGTGTACCAGGACCAGCAGCGGTGGGTGTTCTAGCCATGGGCCTGAACATTCTGAAGAAATATTGCAAAGCGACACCGGGCTGTCCGCTCCCGGTAAATTCGCACTCGCTGAGTGGCACACGGGGGCAATCGGAAGTGCTCCGACACAGGGAGTGTCATCCGCCGGTTTGGCGGTTGCGGGTCGAAGCGAGCTTCGATTTACCGTACAGGGGAAAACAGGGAGTGCCTCCTCAGGACGTAATGCTCGACACAAGGATGTGTCTCCCTCCCCCGCTGATTTTCGGCGACTTCAATACCCTCCCTCTCATTTCGAATATCTGTGAAGGCCTCTGATGAAAACACTCGGCGCGGAATTCTTTGGTACGTTCTGGTTGGTGCTGGGCGGCTGCGGCAGTGCCGTACTGGCCGCCGGCGTTCCACAATTTGGCATTGGCTACCTGGGCGTCGCCCTGGCCTTCGGTCTTAGCGTGCTGACCATGGCTTATGCCCTGGGGCCGATTTCCGGCGCGCACCTCAACCCGGCGGTCTCGGTTGGCCTGTGGCTGGGCGGACGCTTCTCGGGCAACCGTGTGTTGCCTTACATCGTCGCCCAGGTGCTTGGCGGCCTGGCAGCCGGTGCCGTGCTGTTCCTGATCGCCTCGGGCAAGACGGGTTTTGACGCTTCGGCCGGTTTTGCCGCCAACGGTTATGGCGAGCACTCCCCGGGTGGCTACTCGATGCTCGCTGCCCTGTTGAGTGAAGTGGTGCTGACGGCGATGTTCCTCCTGATTATCCTGGGCGCCACATCCAAGCGCGCTGCTCCCGGGTTTGCCCCGATTGCCATTGGCCTGACCCTGACGCTGATCCACCTGATCAGCATTCCGGTCACCAACACCTCGGTGAACCCGGCCCGCAGTACCGCTGTGGCATTTTTTGCCGGAGAGTGGGCCGTGTCCCAGCTGTGGCTGTTCTGGGTCGCCCCGCTGCTGGGTGCATGCCTTGGCGCCCTGGCGTATCGCCTGGTCGCTACAGACCGGGATTGACCAGCAGTACCGGTGGGGGTGGCCCCTACCGGTACATCGCCCTGTGCACACACAACCGCTCGAGAGCGGTTGTGCTGTTCCAGCAGGGATGAAAGGTTATGGCCGATCTCGGTAGAGAGTGATGGCCAGCACGCCCCCAATCTAGTTCTAATGTCACGGACTTCAGAAGAGCACGACCACGGATCCGATGATCTCATGACCTATTTGTCTATTCGCCCCCGGGCCCAGTTTGCTCCGCTCCTGCTTGGTGTGGTGCTGGCCTTGTCCAATTCGATGGCCAGCGCCGCCATCGCTCCCGCCAAGCGCCTGCCCTACATCGATGACAACCAGCTCTGTCGCGGCCAACCGTTACCGGCGACAGTCGAACACCTGACGGGCGAAGCCTGGAAGCTGGACGCCAAGGGGCGTGAGATCGCCCTGGAAGAAGGCATGGACATCGACGAGAAAGAAGGTGTGAAGACCTCACCCTCGGCCTTCGTCAGCCTGTCCCTGGGCGACGGTTCGCGGGTGGTGCTGCCATCCAGCTCCCAGGTCACCCTGCGGCTGAACGAACAGTACAGCATCCCCCAACTGGTGCTGGAACAGGGCCAGGTCGAGTCCTACGTGATCAAGCGCACCAGCGATCACGACCGCTTCCAGATCGTGACCCCGGTGGGGGTTCTGGGCGTGCGCGGCACCCACTTCCGGGTGCGTAATGATGACGAGCAGTCGCTGGTCGAGGTGCTCAATGGCCAGGTGGCGGTAAACCGGGACAAGGCCCCCCTCGACCAGACTCCCCCGCGCTCGCGCAAGCGGGCTGTGGATAAACCGGCCGGACCGCGGCCGGGAGAAGTTCAAGTGATGGCGCGCCAGGGCATGCGGGTGCGCAAGGAGGGCGAGCTCAAGCCGGTGGACCTGCTGGCCGCGCCCCGGCTGCTGGGGCAGGCAGGTCAAACCGGCGTCCTGCCCGTTTGGCAGCTGATCCTCGAGCCCCTGCCCGGAGCGCGCCGTTATCGCGCCCAGGTGGCGACCGACAAGGATTTCCTGAACATCAAGCAGGAACAGTTCTCCAGCACCCCACAAGTCAACTTCACGGGGTTACAGGCGTTTTTCTATCATGTGCGTCTGTCGGCATTCGACGAGCACGGCCTGGAAGGAGAAACCGGGGTCTATGACATTTTCTATTACCCCAGAAGCACCCGTGTCCAGTAACCCGCCGACGAGGTATCGATGAGCGGGTCGAACCATCGGGCCGGCGACCGAGAGTCCACCCAGGCCCAGCAGCTGTTTCGTCGACTGGTACGGGAATGGTTGTGGGTCAGCCTGTTTCTGCTGCCGCTGACGGCGGCCTTGTCCCTGAGCCATGGGCTGGCCCTGAACAACTTGTTCTATGACCAGCTGCGGCGCTTCACTCCACTGCCGGTGGACCCGCGGATCCTGGTGGTGACCATCGATGACTACAGCCTCCAGCAACTGGGCCGCTGGCCCTGGCCGCGGGCGGTCCATGGCCAATTGCTGGACCGTCTCAGCAGTGCCGGGGCCAAGGGCGTGCTGTTCGATGTGATTCTCAGCGAGCCCGGCAGCACGGTGGAAAACGACACTCGCCTGGCCGCTGCGCTCTGTCGTGCTGGCAATGTGTTCCTGCCGGTACTGCGCGAAGGCGTGGCCCGTTATGGCCAGGACCTGGGCGAACTGTTGCCGGTGCCGTTGTTGCGCAACTGTGCCCGTGGCCTGGGTCATATCAATGCCGAGGCCGATGCGGACGGCACGGTACGCAGCGTCTACCTGCGCGAAGGCCCGCAACAGGCGCCCCGGGCACAACTGACCTGGCTCCTGTACCAGCTCACCGAAGCCGAGCCTCTGTCCCCGCTCATGCCGGGCTCGGCCCTGCCGGAGGTCACCCAGGGCTGGCTGCGCAGCAACCCGGTGCGAATCCCCTTCATCAGCAAGGCTACTGGTTTTCCAAGCGTGCCTTACGTCAGCGTATTGCGCGGTGAAGTCCCTCCGCAGCTGCTGCATGACCGGTTGGTATTGGTGGGGTCCACGGCCCCTGGATTGGGGGATCGCTACGTGACTGCGCAATCCGGCAGCCAGGGTACGACTCCGGGGGTCGAGATCCAGGCCAACCTGCTCAATGGCCTGCTGCAGCATCGCAGCCTGGTCGCGTTGGGTGCGTGGCCGGGCGTGTTGTTATCCATGGCCCTGACCGCTGCCCTCCTTGGGCTGTTGCTGTGGCGTCCACGCCATGCCTTGTGGATAACCCTGGGCTGCATGGGCCTGGCATTGGCTGGGTCGGTATTGATGCTACGGCTGGGGTACTGGTGGTCGCCGGTGGCTAGCCTCCTGGGCATGCTGTTGGCGTACCTGATCTGGAACTGGCGTCGGCTGCGGGTAATCCTGGCTTATTTCGGCTGGGAGCTGGAACGCCTGGACAGCGAGCCCAAGGTACTGCCGGAGCGTCGACGCAACCAGCCGGCCACCGGGGATGTGCTGCAAGGGCAGATCATTGCCCTGGAGCAGGCCTTGAGCCGAACCCGGGACACCCGGCGTTTCATTGCCGACGGCCTGGAGTGCCTGCCGGTAGCGACCCTGATCGCTGATCCGGATGGCAAGATCCTGCTGGCCAACCGCAATGCCCGGGAAGTCTTCGCTCATTCGCTGGTGGGGCAAGCGCTGTTGCCGCAACTGGCTGCCCTGGGGTATCCGGGCCTGGCTGATTCGTCCCTCTCCCCTGCCCTCGCGCAATTGCCAGGGGTGGAGTTTCGCGATACCCAGCAACGCAGCCTGCGAGTGGAGCTGGCGCCGTTGCTGCCGGTGGACAGCGAAACCCCCATTGGCTGGTTGCTGAGCCTGACCGACCTGAGTGTCGAGCGTGATGCCGAGCAGCAGCGTGGAGTCTTGCTGCGGTTTTTATCCCACGACCTGCGTGCCCCCCACTCGGCGATCCTCGCCTTGCTGGATGTGCAGCAGCGCCAGCCATCGCTGCCCAAGCAGGTCTACGGGCAGATCGAACAACAGGTCCGCCGGGCGCTGACCTTGACCGAGGCTTTCGTGCAATTGGCCAAGGCCGAGTCGGAGGCTTATCAGTTCGAGCCGAGCATGTTCGCCATGCTGGTGCTGGATGCCTTCGACCAGGCCACGACCTTGGCCCAGCTCAAGCACATTCATCTGCGTCACAGCCTGGACGAGCAGGCCGAGAGCCTGGTCCTGGCAGACCAGTCTCTGCTGACCCGGGCACTGTTCAACCTGCTGGAGAACGCCATCAAGTACAGCCCGGAAGGTTCCACCGTGAGCGTGCAGGTCAGCTGCGCCGATGGCTGGTTGCGCTGCGAAGTCTGTGATGAAGGCCGGGGCATTGCTGCCGATGACCTGCCCCAGTTGTTCGGCCAGTACCAGCGATTTGCCTCGGCCAAGGGCATCGAGGGCCTGGGACTGGGCCTGTCGATGGTCAAGGCGGTGATGGACCGCCACCAGGGGCATATCAGCTGCCGCAGCGTGGTGGGGCAAGGTTCATGTTTCGTTCTTGAGTTGCCCTTGCTGGAGGAGTAAGGGCCGAGGCGAGTATCCAAATGAAAAAGCCGGCCTCGAGGCCGGCTTTTTCTTGGGTGTAAAACTTATGCACGTTTTTCCGTATTTTATTAGCTTAGGAAATATGCATATAAATCAGTGATTTATATCTTCATATGGATCGCTATACGAAAAATCGTGCACAGGTTATCCACAGAAATTCATACAGCAACCTTATCCGTGGCAGCGTCCAATGGTGGCAATGAGCCCATGTCGCGCTGGGCCTGTTCGTTCCAGGCCGCTACCCGGTCGTTGAGCTCGGCGATGGCCCGAGGACCGTTGCCTTCGGCGTACATGGGCGCGCCAATGGTCACGGTGATGGTCCCGGCTCGCTTGCTCCAGCCCGTCTTGGGCCAGAACTTGCCTGCGTTGTGGGCAATCGGCAGTACCGGCAGGTCGGCGTTCACCGCCAGGGCGCTGCCGCTGCGGGAGAATTTGCCCACCTGGCCGTACGGCACACGGGTACCTTCGGGAAAGATCAGTACCCAGACATTGTCCTTGAGCAACTCATCGCCCTTGCTCGCTACTTGCTTGAGTGCCGCCTTGGGATTGTCCCGGTCGATGGCGATCGGGCGCAGCATGGCCATGGCCCAGCCGAAGAACGGTACATACAGCAGCTCGCGCTTGAGTACCTGACTCAGCGGCTCGAAATAAGCCGAGAGAAAGAAGGTCTCCCACGTGCTCTGGTGGTTCGAGACGATCACGCAAGGTCGCTCAGGAATGTTCTGGGCGCCCTTCACTTCCACGCGAATATCCAGGAAGACCTTGGTCAACCACAGGGCGCAGCGGCACCAGTAGACGTTGATGAAGCGATAGCGCCTCTTGAAAGGCAGGAACGGCGCGATGAAAAAGCTCAGGGAGCACCACAGCAAGGCGCTGGTGCCCAGCAGCAGGTAAAAGAAAAAGGTTCTGATGGCCTGCAGGATCGACATAGCGGCATTTACCATTGCGGGCATGCCCGCCTGTTAAAAAGCGCTCTCCCGAACAGTCCTTGGTCAGGATGCCAGAAGGAGCCTAATTGTGGATAAGTTCAGCGGCAATGGCCGCCAGGTCGTCAAAAATCAAGGTGCCTACCGGCAGGGTTTTGCCCAGGGTCTTTTCGCCTTTTCCGGTCTTTACCAATATGGGCTGACAATCGACGGCTTTTGCCGCCTCCAGGTCACTGAGACTGTCACCGACAAACCATAGACCGTTCAGGCCGGTCCCGTAGTGTTCGGCAATGGTTCGCAGCATGCCAGGCTTGGGTTTGCGGCAATCGCAGCCCTCATCCGGCCCGTGGGGACAGTAGACGATCAGCCCGACCTCCCCACCCTGCTGCGCTACCAGCTCGCGCAGGCGTGCGTGCATGGCATCGAGGGTGGCCAGGTCGTAGTAGCCGCGGGCAATGCCGGACTGGTTGGTAGCTACCGCTACCGTCCAGCCGGCCTTGCTCAGCTGTGCAATGGCTTCGATCGAGCCGGGGAGTGGAATCCACTCCGCTACCGATTTGATGTAGGCATCGGAGTCATGATTGATCACGCCGTCCCGATCGAGTATCAGCAGTTTCACAGCAATTCCTTACCTGATCAGCTCAGTACCGAAATATCGGCCACGCCCAGGAACAGGCCGCGCAGCCGTGCCAGCAGTGCATAGCGGTTGGCCCGTACATTGGCATCTTCGGCATTGACCATCACCGCCTCGAAGAAGGCATCCACCGGCTCGCGCAGGGCGGCCAGGCGAGCCAGGGTCTCGCTGTACTGGCGGGCTGCGGCCATGGGCTGGACAGCCTGGTCCGCTTGCTGGATCGCCGAGTACAGGGAGAACTCGTTGGCGTTGTCGAAGTACTTGGCCTCGACGGTGGTCGGTACATTGCCTTCGATCTTGCTCAGCAGGTTCGACACACGCTTGTTCACCGCGGCCAGGGCAGCGGCTTCCGGCAGCTTGCGGAAGGCCTGCACGGCCTGTACGCGCTGGTCGAAGTCCAGGGCCGAACCCGGCTTCAGGGCGCGGACCGACAGGTAGGTGGCCACGTCCACGCCTTCGTCTTCGTAGCGTGCACGCAGGCGGTCGAAGATGAACTCCAGTACCTGCTCGGCCAGGCCGGCAGCCTTGACCTTGCTGCCGAAGGCACCGACGGCGAAGGTCACCGCTTCGTTCAGGTCGAGGTCGAACTTCTTCTCGATCAGGATCCGCAACACACCCAGGGCCGCACGGCGCAAGGCGTAGGGGTCCTTGCTACCGGTCGGCAGCATGCCGATGCCGAAGATGCCCACCAGGGTATCGAGCTTGTCGGCGATGGCCACGGCGGCACCGGTCACGGTGCTTGGCAGCTCGGCGCCGGCGCCACGGGGCATGTACTGCTCGTTCAGGGCCAGGGCCACGTCTTGCGGCTCGCCGTCATTGAGGGCGTAGTAGTAGCCGGCGATGCCTTGCATCTCGGGGAACTCGCCGACCATCTCGGTGGCCAGGTCGCACTTGGAGAGGATACCGGCACGGGCTGCGCGCTGGGCGTCGCCACCGATACGCGGGGCAATGAAGGCGGCCAGCTTGGAAACACGCTCGGCCTTGTCGTAGACGCTGCCCAGCTTCTCCTGGAAAACCACGTTCTGCAGGCGCTGGTTGAAGTCCTCGAGTTTCTGCTTCTTGTCTTGCTTGAAGAAGAACTCGGCGTCGGTCAGGCGTGGGCGCACGACTTTCTCGTTGCCCTCGATGATCTGGCGCGGGTCCTTGCTCTCGATGTTGGCCACGGTGATGAAGCGCGGCAGCAGCTTGCCGTCCACGTCCAGCAGGCAGAAGTACTTCTGGTTGTCCTGCATGGTGGTGATCAGGGCTTCCTGGGGCACTTCCAGGAACCGCTCCTCGAACGAGCACACCAGCGGTACCGGCCACTCCACCAGGGCGGTGACTTCGTCCAGCAGGTCGGCCGGGACGATGGCGGTGCCTTCCTGCATGCGCGCCAGTTCCTCGGTGCGCTTGCTGATCAGCTCGCGGCGCTCGTTGGCGTCGGCCAGCACGTAGGCGGCGCGCAGGTCGGCCAGGTAGTTGGCCGGCGCGGTGATGCGCACGCTCTCTGGGTGGTGGAAGCGATGGCCACGGGAGTCACGGCCGGCCTTCTGGGCCAGGATGGTGCAGTCGATGACCTCATCGCCCAGGAGCATGACCAGCCACTGGGTCGGACGCACGAACTCTTCCTTGCGCGCAGCCCAGCGCATGCGCTTGGGAATCGGCAGGTCGTTGAGCGAGTCCTCGACGATGGTCGGCAGCAGGCTGGCGGTCGGCTTGCCCTTGATGCTCTGGCTGTAGCGCAGCTTCGGGCCGCTCTGGTCGATCTCGCTGAGGTCCACGCCGCACTTCTTGGCAAAGCCCAGGGCCGCCTGGGTCGGGTTGCCCTCGGCATCGAAGGCGGCCTGGCGCGGTGGACCGTCGAGGTTGACGCTGCGGTCCGGCTGTTGGGTCGCCAGTTGGGTGATCAGCACTGCCAGGCGCCGTGGCGCGGCGTAGACGTGCTTGGCTTCAAAGCTCAGGCCAGCGCTCTGCAGGCCTTTTTCGATGCCGGCCAGGAAGGCTTCGGCCAGGGTGCCCAGGGCCTTGGGTGGCAGTTCTTCAGTGCCCAGTTCAACCAGAAAATCTTGCGCACTCATTGTGCCGCCTCCAACTTAGCCAACACTTCATCACGCAGGTCCGGGGTCGCCATCGGGAAGCCCAGCTTGGCACGGGCCAGCAGGTAGGCTTGCGCGACGGAACGCGCCAGGGTGCGCACACGCAGGATGTACTGCTGGCGCGCGGTCACCGAGATGGCCCGGCGTGCATCCAGCAGGTTGAAGGTGTGCGAGGCCTTGAGGACCATTTCATAGCTCGGCAACGGCAGCGGCTGGTCCAGCTCGATCAGGCGCTTGGCTTCGCTTTCGTAGAAATCGAACAGTTCGAACAGCTTCTCGACGTTGGCGTGCTCGAAGTTGTAGGTCGACTGTTCCACTTCGTTCTGGTGGAACACGTCGCCGTAGGTGACCTTGCCGAATGGGCCGTCGGCCCAGACCAGGTCGTAGACCGAGTCCACGCCCTGCAGGTACATGGCCAGGCGCTCCAGGCCGTAGGTGATTTCGCCGGTCACCGGGTAGCACTCGATGCCGCCAGCCTGCTGGAAGTAGGTGAACTGGGTCACTTCCATGCCGTTGAGCCAGACTTCCCAACCCAGGCCCCAGGCGCCCAGGGTCGGCGATTCCCAGTTGTCCTCGACGAAACGGATGTCATGCACCAGCGGGTCCAGGCCCACGTGCTTGAGCGAGCCCAGGTACAGCTCCTGGAAGTTCTCGGGGTTGGGCTTGAGGACCACCTGGAACTGGTAGTAGTGCTGCAGGCGGTTGGGGTTCTCGCCGTAGCGGCCGTCAGTGGGGCGGCGGCTTGGCTGCACGTAGGCGGCGTTCCAGGTTTCCGGGCCGATGGCCCGCAGGAATGTAGCGGTGTGGAAAGTGCCGGCGCCTACTTCCATATCGTAGGGCTGAAGTACCACACAACCTTGCTCGGCCCAGTATTGCTGGAGGGCGAGGATCAAGTCTTGGAAGGTACGCACGGCTGGCGTAGGCTGGCTCACGAAATTCACCTGTTACTTGGGCTGCGATTTAAGGAGCGGGAGTATACCCGATTCAGTCCTGCGCACGCCCCCTGGAGCCTTATGCCACGCTGCTTTTGGTGTACCGATGATCCGCTGTACATGGCTTATCACGATCAGGAGTGGGGCGTGCCGCTGCGCGATGGGCAGCGCTTGTTCGAGTTGTTATTGCTCGAAGGGTTCCAGGCCGGGTTGTCATGGATCACTGTGCTGAAGAAGCGCGAGCATTATCGACAAGTGCTGTTCGGCTTCGATGTGCAGCGGGTGGCGCAGATGAGCGATGCCGAGATCGAGGACCTGATGCAGGATCCGGGCATCATCCGCAACCGCCTCAAGCTCGAGGCCGCACGGCGCAATGCCCAGGCCTGGCTGGAGCTGGACGATCCGGTGGCGTTCCTCTGGTCCTTCGTCGGTGGTGTGCCCAAGGTCAACCATTTCGCCGATCGCAGCGAGGTCCCGGCGGTGACGCCCGAGGCCGAGGCCATGAGCCGTGGCCTGCGCAAGGCCGGTTTCACCTTCGTCGGCCCGACCATCTGCTACGCCCTGATGCAGGCCTCGGGCATGGTCATGGACCACACCCGCGACTGCGATCGCTACCCCAGCCTCAGCTCCCCGGCGCCATGAGCGCCATGGCAGGCGCTTTCGCACAGGCGCCGATGGCCGGTTAGAATAGCCGGCTGCGACTAGGCCATGACCAAGAGATCAGGAGTCATCTGTGGATAAGTTCAAAGGCGCCCTGCTGGTGGGAGCCCTGCGGTTGTTTGCCCTGCTGCCCTGGCGCGCGGTGCAAGCGGTCGGCGCGGCCATCGGCTGGATCATGTGGAAGACGCCCAACCGCTCCCGCGAGGTGGTGCGCATCAACCTGGCCAAGTGTTTTCCCCAGATGGACCCCGCCGAGCGCGAGCGTTTGGTCGGGCAGAGCCTGAAAGACATCGGCAAATCCCTGACCGAAAGTGCCTGTGCCTGGATCTGGCCGGCCGAGCGCTCCATTGCCCTGGTGCGTGAAGTCGAGGGCCTGGAGGTGCTCCAGGAGGCCCTGGCCTCGGGCAAGGGCGTGGTGGGCATCACCAGCCACCTGGGCAACTGGGAAGTGCTGAACCACTTCTACTGCAGCCAGTGCAAACCGATCATTTTCTACCGTCCACCCAAGCTCAAGGCCGTGGACGAGCTGTTGCGCAAGCAGCGGGTACAGCTGGGCAATCGCGTGGCGGCCTCTACCAAGGAAGGCATCCTCAGCGTCATCAAGGAAGTACGCAAGGGCGGCTCGGTGGGCATTCCCGCCGACCCGGAACCGGCTGAATCCGCAGGTATCTTCGTGCCCTTCTTCGCCACCCAGGCGCTGACCAGCAAGTTCGTGCCCAACATGCTGGCCGGCGGCAAGGCGGTCGGCGTGTTCCTGCACGCCCTGCGCCTGCCCGATGGCTCGGGCTACAAGGTGATCCTCGAAGCGGCCCCGGAAGACATGTACAGCACCGACACCGAGGTGTCCTGTGCGGCCATGAGCAAAGTGGTCGAGCGCTACGTGGCGGCTTATCCGAGCCAGTACATGTGGAGCATGAAGCGTTTCAAGAAGCGTCCGCCCGGAGAGGCGCGCTGGTACTGACAGAGCTGGCACGGTCTGTGGATAACCCCCTTCCAGGTGTTATCCACAGCACACTGGAGAAGGGCGCAGAAGATGTCCGATCACCGCAAGTCGTTTCGTATCAAGATTTCCCACGAAAGCATCGGCGAATGCCTGGGGCAGACCCGCAACCTGTCGGCCAGCGGGGTCTATGTGCAAAGCCCGCAGTTGGCCCGCCTGCCCAAGGGCGCGGTGGTTTTCGGCCAGGTGCAGGGACTGCCGGTGGCTGCACCGCGGGTACGCATGGAAGTGGTGCAGGTGGACGCCGAAGGAATCGCCTTGCGCTATCTCTGAGCCCGGCCCTGTAGCCGCTGCCGAGCCCGCGAGGCTGCGAAAAGGACCGCAGGGCCTTGCTTGGCGGTCTTTCGCTGAGCCTTTGGTGATCTTGAGGGCCTCGCGAACATTCCGCTCGTTCGCCGCCTGTGACAGCGGCTACAGGGTGATGGTCAGCCTTGGGACTGGCGCTCGAGTTTTTTCAGGAACACGGTCATTTCCTTTTCTGCCTGTTTGTCGCCCTGGCTCCGGGCCGCCTCCAGGCCCTGTTCCCAGGCCTGGCGCGCCGCTTGTAGCTCGCCCTGCCCTTGCAAGGCCTTGCCCAACAGCTTCCAGGCCGCAGAGTACTTCGGGTCCAGGGTCACGCACTGTTGCAGGTGGGTGGCGGCCCGGGCGTGTTCGCCCAGGTCCAGGTAGCCCTTGCCCAGGCCAAAGCGCAGCAGGGGGTTATCCACACCCTTGGCGAGCATTTTTTCCAGCGATTCCAGCATTGTCGTCACTCCTGTGGACAAGACAGCGTTCGATCAGAAGAAGCTCAGGCCCACGTGGAACAGCTTCTCCACATCGCGGATATGTTTTTTATCCACAAGGAACAGGATCACATGGTCCCCGGCTTCGATCACCGTGTCGTCGTGGGCGATCAGCACTTCTTCGTCACGGATGATCGCGCCGATGGTGGTGCCCGGCGGCAGGCCGATGTTCTCGATGGTACGACCGATCACCTTGCTCGACTTGGCGTCGCCATGGGCGATGGCCTCGATGGCTTCCGCCGCGCCCCGGCGCAGGGAATGCACGCTGACGATATCGCCGCGCCGCACGTGGGCCAGCAAGGTACCGATGGTCGCCAGCTGCGGGCTGATGGCGATGTCGATATCGCCACCCTGGATCAGGTCGACGTAGGCCGGGTTGTTGATGATGGTCATGACCTTCTTCGCCCCCAGGCGCTTGGCCAGCAGCGAGGACATGATGTTGGCTTCGTCGTCGTTGGTCAGGGCCAGGAAGATATCGGCGTCGGCGATGTTCTCTTCCAGCAGCAGGTCGCGGTCCGAGGCGCTGCCTTGCAGGACCACGGTGCTGTCCAGGGTATCGGAGAGGTAGCGGCAGCGGGCCGGGTTCATCTCGATGATCTTGACCTGGTAGCGACTCTCGATGGCCTCGGCCAGACGCTCGCCGATCTGCCCGCCGCCAGCGATGACAATGCGCTTGTAGGATTCCTCGAGCCGGCGCATTTCGCTCATTACTGCGCGGATATGGGCCTTGGCGGCGATGAAGAACACTTCGTCGTCGGCTTCGATCACCGTATCGCCGGTAGGCATGATCGGCCGGTCGCGGCGGAAGATCGCCGCCACCCGGGTCTCGACATTGGGCATGTGCTCGCGCAACTGGCGCAGTTGCTGGCCGACCAGCGGACCGCCGTAGTAGGCCTTGACCGCCACCAACTGGGCCTTGCCTTCATAGAAGTCGATGACCTGCAGGGCGCCGGGATGCTCGATCAGGCGCTTGATGTAGTTGGTCACCACCTGTTCTGGGCTGATCAGCACGTCCACCGGGATGGCGTCGTTGTCGAACAGGCCGGCGCGAGTCAGGTAGGCGGCCTCGCGCACTCGGGCGATCTTGGTCGGGGTGTGGAACAGGGTGTGGGCGACCTGGCAGGCCACCATGTTGGTTTCGTCGCTGTTGGTCACCGCCACCAGCATGTCGGCATCGTCCGCCCCGGCCTGGCGCAGCACCGTGGGGAAGGAGCCGCGGCCCTGCACGGTACGGATGTCCAGGCGGTCACCGAGGTCGCGCAGGCGTTCGCCATCGGTATCGACCACGGTGATGTCGTTGGCTTCGCTGGCCAGGTGTTCCGCCAGCGTGCCGCCTACTTGGCCAGCGCCGAGGATGATGATCTTCATCCACTACTCCCTAGATTCTTGTGCTTACCCGCGCGAGGCGGCGATCTTGATCAGCTTGGCATAGTAGAAGCCGTCGTGGCCGCCTTCCTGGGCCAGCAGCTGGCGACCGTGGGGCTGGCGCAGGCCGGCTTCAGTGGCCAGATCCAGCTCCCGGGCGCCGGGGGTGCGGGCCAGGAAGGCGCCGATCACCTCGGTGTTCTCGGTGGGCAGGGTCGAGCAGGTGGCGTAGAGCAGGATGCCGCCCACCTCGAGGGTTTGCCACAGGGTATCCAGCAACTCGCCTTGCAACTGTGCCAGGGCCGCGATGTCGTCGGGCTGGCGGGTCAGCTTGATGTCCGGGTGCCGGCGGATCACCCCGGTGGCCGAGCAGGGGGCATCCAGCAGGATGCGCTGGAACGGCTTGCCGTCCCACCAGGCCTGGGTGTCGCGGCCATCGGCGGCGATCAGTTGGGCGTCCAGCCCCAGGCGGTCGAGGTTTTCCCGCACGCGGACCAGGCGCTTGGCCTCCAGGTCCACGGCCACCACGCCGGCCAGGGCCGGCTCGGCTTCGAGGATGTGGCAAGTCTTGCCACCAGGAGCGCAGCAGGCATCCAGCACCCGTTGCCCGGGGGCCAGGTCCAGCAGGTCGGCGGCCAGTTGCGCGGCTTCGTCCTGCACACTCACCCAACCTTCGGCAAAGCCTGGCAGGCCGCGCACGTCACTGGCCTCGGCCAGCACGATACCGTCCCGGCTGTACTGGCAGGCGCTGGCGCCAATGCCCGCCTCGGCCAGCAATGCCAGGTAGGCATCACGGCTGTGGTGGCGCCGGTTGACCCGCAGGATCATCGGCGGATGGGCGTTGTTGGCGGCGCAGATGGCTTCCCATTGCTCGGGCCAGAAGGCCTTGAGCGATTTCTGCAGCCAGCGCGGGTGGGCGGTGCGCACCACCGGGTCACGCTCCATACCGGCAAGCAGTTCCTCGCCTTCACGCTGGGCGCGGCGCAGCACGGCATTGAGCAGGCCCTTGGCCCAGGGCTTCTTGAGCTTGTCGGCACACCCGACGGTCTCGCCGATGGCGGCGTGGGCCGGGATACGGCTGTAGAACAGTTGGTACAGGCCCACCAGCAGCAGTGCCTGGACATCGGCGTCGGCCGCCTTGAACGGCTTCTGCAGCAATTGCGCGGCCAGCAGGTCGAGACGCGGTTGCCAGCGGGCGGTGCCGAAGGCCAGGTCCTGGGTCAGGCCGCGGTCGCGCTCCTCGACCTTGTCCAGCTGTGCTGGCAGTGAGCTGTTGAGCGAGGCCTTGCCGCTGAGTACGGCGGCCAGGGCGCGGGCGGCGGCCAGGCGTGGATTCATTGGCCCAGCACCTTGCCGCTGGCGAACTTCTCGCGGCGGCTGTTGAACAGGTCGCTGAAGGCCAGGGCCTTGCCGCCGGGCAATTGCAGGCGGGTCAGGCTCAGGGCGCCGTCACCGCAGGCGACGACCAGGCCGTCCTTGCTGGCGGATAGGACTTCGCCGGGGGTGCCCTGGCCTGTGGATACCTTGGCGGCCAGGACCTTCACGCTTTCACCGTCCAGCGTGCTATGGCACACCGGCCACGGGTTGAAGGCGCGGACCAGGCGTTCCAGTTCCACGGCGGGACGGCTCCAGTCGATGCGTGCTTCATCCTTGTTCAGCTTGTGGGCGTAGGTGGCCAGGCTATCGTCCTGGACTTCGCCTTGCAGGGTGCCGGCAGCGAGGCCGGCGATGGCTTGCACCACGGCGCCCGGGCCCATGGCGGCCAGGCGGTCGTGCAGGGTGCCGCCGGTGTCTTCGGCGTTGATCGGGGTGACGACCTTGAGCAGCATCGGCCCGGTGTCCAGGCCCGCCTCCATGCGCATCACGGTCACGCCACTCTCGGCGTCGCCGGCCTGCACCGCGCGCTGGATCGGCGCCGCACCGCGCCAGCGTGGCAGCAGCGAGGCATGGCTGTTGATGCAGCCCAGGCGTGGGATATCCAGTACCGCCTGGGGCAGGATCAGGCCGTAGGCCACCACTACCATAAGGTCCGGCTCGAGTGCCGCCAGTTCGGCCTGGGCCTCGGCGTTGCGCAGGGTCTGTGGCTGGTAGACCGGGATAGCATGTTCCACGGCCAGTGCCTTGACTGCGCTGGGCATCAGCTTCTGCCCGCGGCCGGCCGGGCGATCGGGCTGGGTATAGACGGCCACGATCTCGTACGGGCTGTCGAGCAGGGCCTTGAGGTGTTCGGCGGCGAATTCGGGGGTGCCGGCAAAGACGATGCGCAGTGGCTCAGTCATGGGGAGTCTCGCTTGCGAAGATGCGAAAAAGAAAAAGGCTTGCCATGGCAAGCCTTTGCAAGATGGCCATCAAGCCTGCTGGCGATGCTGCTTTTCCAGCTTCTTCTTGATCCGGTCGCGCTTGAGCGTGGACAGGTAGTCGACGAACAGCTTGCCGTTGAGGTGGTCGCACTCGTGCTGGATGCAGACAGCCAGCAGGCCTTCGGCGATCAACTCGTAGGGCTTGCCGTCGCGGTCCAGGGCCTTGACCTTGACCCGCTGCGGGCGGTCGACGTTTTCATAGAAGCCCGGTACCGACAGGCAACCTTCCTGGTACTGGTCCATCTCGTCGGTCAGGGATTCGAACTCGGGGTTGATGAACACCCGGGGCTCGCTGCGGTCTTCGGACAGGTCCATGACCACGACGCGCTTGTGCACGTTGACCTGGGTCGCCGCCAGGCCGATGCCCGGGGCCTCATACATTGTTTCAAACATGTCGTCGACCAACTGACGCACTTCGTCGTCCACTACGGCCACTGGTTTGGCGATAGTGCGCAGGCGCGAATCAGGGAATTCGAGGATGTTTAAAATGGCCATAGGCGTAACTGCTACACGTGTGAAGTGAGGGCGCAGGCAGGTCCTGGACCTGGGGCGCCGATGCAAAACGAGCTCTGGGAGTGAGCGAGCCGTACTGGCTCTGGCGTTTTACGCGAACGCACATGATAAAGGGATTCAGCCCCTGAGGAAATCTCTGTTCGCCTTGCTGCCGCTGGGCTGTAGCGTTTCTGGCGGCGTTTGCGACAACGCCTGTCTTCCTGGGGCGGTTTCTTTACTCAACAAGTTACCAACAGACTTATCCACAGGTTGTTCCGGTATTCGCCGGACCGATGACGATCAAGGATGATCCATGTCGCAGCCGATTACCGCCGCCATTTCCCCTGCGGAACTGGAGGCTCGTTTACGTTTGCATGGCCTGCCTGCCCTTGGCCCCATGCGTTTTCGCCGCCTGTTGCAGGCCTTCGATGGCGCAGCCAGGGCTCTCAGCGCCCCGGCCAGTGCCTGGCAGGCCTTGGGGCTGCCCGCAGTGTGCGCCGAGGCCCGGCGTACTGCCCAAGTCCGGGAAAGCGCGCGGCATGCCCTGGCCTGGATAGATGGCCAGGGCCAGCATTTACTGATGTGGGACCAGCCAGACTACCCGGCCCTGCTGGCCCAGTTGGACGATGCCCCGCCCCTGCTGTTCGTCGCTGGCGACCCCTCGATTCTGGAGCTACCGCAACTGGCAATGGTGGGCAGCCGTCGTGCGTCACGGCCAGGGCTGGATACCGCGATGGCGTTTTCCCGGAGCCTGGCCGAGGCGGGTTTTGTCATCACCAGCGGCCTGGCGCTGGGCATCGATGGTGCGGCGCACCAGGCGGCGCTGGAGGTGGGCGGACGCACCGTGGCGGTGCTCGGTACGGGCCTGGAAAATTGTTATCCACAACGTCACCGAAACCTGGCGAGGTCGATGATTGACCAGGGAAGTGCCGTGGTTTCGGAGTTTTCCCTGGATGCGGGCCCACGCCCGGAGCACTTTCCCAGGCGCAACCGGATCATCAGTGGCCTGTCCCTGGGTGTGCTGGTGGTGGAGGCCAGCGTGGCCAGTGGTTCGCTGATTACCGCCCGGCTGGCGGCAGAACAGGGCCGCGAGGTCTATGCCATTCCCGGCTCGATCCATCACCCCGGCGCCCGCGGCTGCCATCAGTTGATCCGCGATGGGGCGGTATTGGTGGAAAGCGTCCAGCACATCCTCGAGACCTTGCAGGGGTGGCAGCGCCTGCCGCCTGCGGTCGAGCCGGTAGCCAGCATCCGTTGCTGGCCCTGCTGCAAATCGCACCTCACACCAGCGAAGCCCTGGCGCTTGCCAGCGGCTGGCCCCTGCCCCGGGTCTTGGCAAGCCTGACCGAGTTGGAGATCGATGGGCGGGCCGTCAATGAAAACGGGCGCTGGTTTGCATGCCTGAGCTAGGTTTTATAAGCAGGATCGGTAAACTGCGCACAGCTTTTATCTGGAGAGTCGGCAATGGTCAGCAGTTGGCGTGTGCAACAAGCCGCACGAGAGATTCGCGCAGGGGCGGTGATTGCCTATCCAACCGAAGCGGTCTGGGGCCTGGGGTGCGATCCGTGGAATGAAGAGGCGGTGGATCGCCTGTTGGCGATCAAGTCGCGTTCGGTGGACAAGGGCTTGATCCTGATCGCCGACAATATCCACCAGTTCGACTTTCTTTTCGAGGATTTCCCCGAAGCTTGGATCGAACGCATGTCCAGCACCTGGCCTGGCCCCAATACCTGGCTGGTGCCCCACCAGAACCTGCTGCCCGAATGGGTCACCGGGGTCCATGACACCGTGGCCTTGCGGGTCAGCGACCACCCGTTGGTGCGTGAGCTCTGTGCCCTGGTCGGGCCGCTGATCTCCACCTCGGCCAACCCCCAGGGGCGGCCTGCAGCGCGCACGCGCATTCGTATCGAGCAGTATTTCCGTGGCCAACTGGACCTGGTCCTGGGTGGCAGCCTGGGTGGACGCCGCAACCCCAGCCTGATCCGCGATTTGGCCACTGGTCGGGTGGTACGGCCTTCCTGAATGGCTCGTGGCGAGGGACAAGCGCCCTCGCCACGACAGCCATGAACTTCTACGGCAGCAATACGGTGGAGCCGGTGGTGCGTCGCGCCGACAGCTCGACATGGGCCTTGGCCGCATCCGCCAGGGCGAAGCGCTGGTTGATTTCCACCGTGATCTGGCCGCTGGTGATCAGGCGGAACAGGTCGTCGGCCATGTGCTGCAGGTTTTCGGCATTGTTGGCGTAGCTGCCCAGGGTCGGCCGGGTCACGTACAGCGAACCCTTGGCCGCCAGGATGCCCAGGTTCACTCCTTCCACCGCTCCAGAGGCATTGCCGAAGCTGACCATCAGGCCGCGTGGTGCCAGGCAGTCCAGGGAGGTCAGCCAGGTGTCCTTGCCGACACCGTCATAAACCACCGGGCACTTGCGTCCGCCGGTCAGCTCCAGCACCCGCTGGGCCACGTTCTCATGGCTGTAGTCGATGGTTTCCCAGGCACCGAGGGCCTTGGCGACGGCGGCTTTCTCAGGCGAGCTGACCGTACCGATCAGCTTCACGCCGAGGGCCTTGGCCCATTGGCAGGCCAGGGAACCGACTCCACCTGCCGCAGCATGGAACAGCACGGTCTCGCCGCCCTTGAGTTCGTAGGTCTGGCGCAACAGGTACTGCACGGTCAGCCCCTTGAGCATCACCGCGGCGGCCTGTTCGAAGCTGATGGCGTCCGGCAGGTACACCAGGTTGGCTTCGGGCAGCACATGGACCTGGCTGTAGGCCCCCAGTGGGCCGCTGCCGTAGGCGACCCGGTCGCCGACCTTGAAGCGAGTCACCGCGCTGCCCACGGCCTCGACCACCCCGGCGCCCTCCGAGCCCAGGCCCGAAGGCAGTACCGGCGGTGCATAGAGGCCGTTGCGGTAGTAGGTATCGATGAAGTTCAGGCCGATGGCCCGGTTGCTGACACGCACCTCCTGGGGGCCCGGCTCGGCTGGCTGGTAATCCACATACTCAAGTACTTCGGGGCCGCCATGGGCACGGAACTGGATACGTCTGGCCATCTGTCCACTCTCCTGGGTCGCATGCTGAAAGTGCTCTATCGGACTCCTGCGCTTGACCTTCGTCAACTGCGGCGGGCCCCGGCGCGGTGTTATGCTACGCGCCCATTTGCGCCGGCCTGCGCGTCATCCCTAGCGCCGCGTAGCTTTGCCCGACCCAAGGTGATGCCATGACTACCCGCACCGAGGCCGTGAAGGCCTACCTGCTCGACCTGCAAGACCGTATCTGCGCTGCATTGGAAACCGAAGACGGTGGCGCCCGTTTCATCGAGGACGCCTGGACCCGCCCCGCTGGCGGCGGCGGACGTACCCGAGTGATCGGCAATGGTGCAGTGATCGAAAAAGGCGGGGTCAACTTTTCCCATGTGTTCGGCAGCGGCCTGCCACCGTCCGCCAGTGCCCACCGACCGGAACTGGCCGGTCGCGGCTTCGAGGCCCTGGGCGTATCCCTGGTGATCCATCCGCATAACCCCCATGTACCCACTTCCCACGCCAACGTGCGCTTCTTCATCGCCGAGAAGGAAGGCGAGGAAGCGGTCTGGTGGTTCGGTGGCGGCTTCGACCTGACGCCCTACTACGGCAATGAAGAAGACTGCGTGCACTGGCACCGGGTCGCCGAGCGTGCCTGCGCGCCCTTCGGCCCCGATGTCTACCCGCGCTACAAGGCCTGGTGCGACAGCTACTTCCATCTCAAGCACCGCAACGAACCACGGGGCATCGGTGGCCTGTTCTTCGACGACCTGAACGAGTGGGACTTCGACACCAGCTTCGCCTTCATGCGCGCCATCGGCGACGCTTACATCGAGGCTTACCTGCCCATCGTCCAGCGTCGCAAGGCCACTCCCTACACCGAGCAGCAGCGCGAGTTCCAGGAGTTCCGCCGGGGCCGCTACGTGGAGTTCAACCTGGTCTACGACCGTGGCACCCTGTTCGGCCTGCAATCGGGCGGCCGCACCGAGTCGATCCTCATGTCGCTGCCGCCGCAAGTACGCTGGGGCTATGACTGGAAGGCCGAGCCAGGCAGCGAAGAGGCACGCCTGACCGAGTACTTCCTCAAGGATCGAGACTGGCTGGCCGGCAGCCACTGACACCGGCGAACCGCTACTGCACAAGGGGGATGAGATGGACCAGTACGTTGTCTTTGGTAATCCGATCGGCCACAGCAAGTCGCCGCTGATCCATCGACTGTTCGCCGAACAGACCGGCCAGGATCTGCAATACAGCACCTTGCTGGCGCCCCTGGACGATTTCGCCGGGGCCGCCCGTGGTTTCTTCGCCCATGGGCGTGGGGCCAACGTCACGGTGCCGTTCAAGGAAGAAGCCTATCGCCTGTGCGATAGCCTCACTGAACGCGCGCAACGAGCCGGGGCGGTGAACACCCTCTGCAAGCAGGCCGATGGCCGCTTGCTGGGCGACAACACCGATGGCGCCGGACTGGTGCGCGACCTGACGGTCAACGCCGGGGTCAGCCTCAAGGGCAAGCGCATCCTGTTGCTGGGGGCCGGCGGTGCGGTACGCGGCGCCCTGGAACCCTTGCTGGCCGAGCAGCCGGCTTCGGTGGTGATCGCTAACCGCACCGTGGAGAAGGCCGAGCAACTGGCCGCGGCGTTCGCCGACCTGGGACCGGTGTCGGCCAGTGGCTTCGACTGGTTGGAGGAGTCAGTGGACCTGATCATCAATGCCACTTCCGCCAGCCTCTCGGGCGAGCTGCCGCCGATCGCCGCCAGCCTGGTCGAACCGGGCAAGACGGTGTGCTACGACATGATGTATGGCAAGGAGCCGACCACCTTCTGCCGTTGGGCCAGCGAACAGGGCGCGGCCCTGGTGCTCGATGGCCTGGGCATGCTCGCCGAGCAGGCGGCCGAGGCCTTCTACCTGTGGCGTGGCGTGCGCCCCGACAGTGCTCCGGTACTGGCCGAGCTGCGGCGCCAGCTGGCGCTCTGACCGATCGCCTCATCGTTCAGCGCGGACAGGTCCTGGCTCCTACGCAGAGTACCCAATCCCCGTAGGAGCGAGCGGGCGGCGATCCGGCTTGCCCGCGATAGCGCCACCGCTATGACCCCGCAGCAACCCGTGCTCAATCCTCAAAGTGGATCGGGCACTGCTCCGCGCCTTCGAGCTTCCTCAATTCCTCGATCACCGAGGCCCGCGCCCGGCGCAGGGTCAGGCTGCGGCCCTGGCGCCTGAGCCGGCGCGCTTCCTGGTGCAGCATCTCGACTCCCGAATAGTCGATGAAGTTGATCTGCCGCGCGTCGATCACCAGTCTTGCCCCGTGGCAGCGCTGCATCTGCACCTGCAGGTAGTGACTGGCCCCGAAGAAGATCGAGCCCCCGACCCGCAAAATATCCTCATCGCCTTCGTGACTGTGTTGCACCCGGGGCTGCGAGGTGCGCTTGAGGTAGAAGAACAGCGACGCCAGGACCCCGGCATAGATCGCGGTCTGCAATTCCAGGAGCAAGGTGGCGACGAAGGTCAGGCTCATCACCACGAATTCGGCGCGACTGACCCGGAACAAGGCGCGGATGGCCCGGTGATCCACCAGCCCCCAGCAGATCAGCAGGATGCTGCCGGCCATGGCCGGGATCGGGATATGGGCGATGAGCCCGGCGCCGGCCACCGCGAACAGCGCCACCCACAGTGCCGAGAACACCCCGGCCAGGGGCGAGCGGGCGCCGGCCTCGTAGCTCAGCCCCGAGCGGGTGAAGGAGCCGGAGGACAGGTAGCCGGAGAAGAAGGCCCCGACGATGTTCGACAGGCCCTGGGCGCGTACCTCCTGGTTGGCATCCAGCAGCTGTTCCGAGCGGGCTGACAGCGAGCGGGCGATCGACAAGCTGGTCACCAGCCCCAGCATGCCGACTGCCACGGCACTGGGCAGCAGCCGCAGGATCAGTTCCAGGTCCAGCGGCAGCAGGGTCAGGGGCGGTAGCCGGCCGGCGAAGGCACTCACCAACTGCACATGAGCAAACAGCCCCGGCAGCAGCCAGGGCACCAGTGCGCTGATGACCAGGCTCAGCAGCAGGCCCGGCCAGCGCGGGGCCAGCAGCTTGAAGCCGACCCCCAGTGCCAGGGTGCCGAGCCCCAGTAGCAAGGAGGGGCGGTCGAGGTGGTCCAGGTGCTGTAACAGCTGGCCGAGGCTCGCGAGGGCGGTGGCCTGGTTCGGCAGGTCCAGGCCCATCAGGCTGGGCAACTGGCCCAGGGCAATGACCACTGCTGCACCAAGGGTGAAGCCCAGCACCACCGAATGCGAGACGAAGTTCACCAGGGCGCCGAAGCGCAGCATCCCCAGCAGCCACTGGAAGACACCGGCCAGCAGGGTCAGGAGCAGGATCAGCGTGATGTAGTCCCCGGAGGCCGGTACGGCCAGGGGGCTGACGCTGGCGTAGAGGACAATGGAGATGGCCGCCGTGGGGCCGCAGATCAGGTGCCAGGACGAACCCCACAGGCAGGCCACCAGCACCGGGACGATGGCCGCGTATAGCCCGTATTCCGGTGGCAGGCCGGCGATCAGGGCGTAGGCGATCGATTGCGGCAGGGCGAGGATCGCGCCGCTCAGCCCCACCAGCAGGTCGCGCCCGACGCTGGCACGGGTCTGGCGCGGCAGCCAGCCGAGAAAAGGCAACAGTGAATGACGGTTGGGCCAGGCCATGGGTTCTCGCGGTCGGCTTGTTCAGAGGTTTCAGGGTAAAGCATTGCCGCTGGGCTTACCCCTCTCCTGTAGGAGCAAGGGGGCGACCAGCCCAGGCCACGAGTCCTCCAGAGGCAACGCGTGCGCAGGTCTTGGGGCTACTGCGTAGCCCCTCGCGGGCAAGCCTCGCTCCTACGATGGGGGCTAGAGGCGGGCTTGCACGGCTGGCAGCGCATCCTTGCCGTCTAGGGTCTTCACCCCGTCCAGCCATTGGTCCAGCACCGCCGGGTTGGCCTTGATCCAGGCCTTGGCGGCCTCGGCGTTGCTGATCTTGCGGTTGACCACCTCGGCCATGATGCTGTTCTCCATGTCCTGGGTGAAGCTCAGGTTGTCCAGCAGCCTGGCGACATTCGGGCAGGCCTGTGCATAACCCTTGCGGGTCAGGGTGTAGACGCTGCCGCTGGCGCCGAAGTACTTCTCGCCCCCCGTGAGGTAGCGCATGTTCAGTTGCACGTTCATCGGGTGCGGGGTCCAGCCGAGGAAGGTGACGAACTTGTGCTTTTTCACCGCCCGCGACACTTCGGCGAGCATCGCCTGCTCGCTGGATTCCACCAGCTTCCACTGGCCCAGGGCGAAGTCGTTGTTCTTGATGATCTCCTGCAACGACAGGTTGGCCGGAGCTCCGGAGCCGATGCCGTAGAGTTTCCTGTCGACCTCCTGGGGGTGCTGTTCGGCGTATTTGTTCAGGTCGTTGAAGTCATGCACCCCGGCGTCCCATACATAGTCCGGCACGGCCAGGGTGAACTGGGTGCCCTCCAGGTTCCGTGCCAGCCGGGTGACATCGCCGTTGGCCACGAACTTGTCATGGAAGCCCTGCTGCGCCGGCATCCAGTTGCCCAGGAACACGTCCACCCGGCCATCCTTGAGCCCGCCGAAAATGATCGGCACCGCCAGGGTATCGACCTTGGGCTTGTAGCCCAGGCCCTCGAGCAACAAGCCGGCGATGGCGTTGGTGGCGGCGATGTCGCTCCAGCCCGGGTCGGCCATCTTCACCGTCTCGCATCCAGGCTCGGCCCAGGCCGGTGCGTTGGCCAAGAGCACCAGCGTGGCGATCACTGCTGTGGATAACTTCTGCATGCGCTTCCCCTTCGATTGTTTGTCATTGGTCTTGGCAGGGTTGTGGATAACGAGCCTTGCGCTCCAGGTCATCGAGGTCGATGTGGTTGCGCATGTACTGCGCACTGGCGTCCACCAGCGGCTGGTGGTCCCAGCTCTTGAGCTTGCCGATGCCCAGGGCCGTGGCGACGAAGCGCCGACGCCGCTGGCTGGCGAGTACTTGTTGGTGGATCCGTGGCATGTCCCAGCGGCTGCGGGCTTCCTGGAGAAAGTCGGCGAACAGTTGGCGATGCGCCGCTGAGCGGGACAGTTCCTCGCGTTCGTGAGGGTCGTTGGCCACATCGAACAGCAGGCACGGGTCATCCTCGCTGTAGATGAATTTGTAGGCGCCGCGGCGGATCATCATCAACGGGCCGACGGTGCCTTCGGCCATGTATTCGCCGAACACCTCGTCATGCCCGCCCTGCCCTCGCAGGTGCGGCAGCAGGGAGCGGCCGTCCAAGGGCAGGTCAGGTTCCAGGGTGCCACCGGCCAACTCGACCAGGGTCGGCAGCAGGTCGGCGGTGGACACCGCCTGGCTGACCCGGCTGGCGGCGAACTGCCCCGGGGCATGAATCAGCAGCGGCACCCGGGCGGCCATTTCGAACCAGTGCATTTTGTACCAGAGGCCACGTTCGCCCAGCATGTCGCCGTGGTCGCCGGAGAACACCACGATGGTGTCGTCCGCCAGGCCGGTTTCCTCCAGGGTCTGCAGCAGTTGGCCGACGTTGTCGTCGATGTAGCTGCAGGCACCGAAGTAGGCTCGCCGGGCATCGCGGATCTTGTTCTCGGGCAGTGGTTTGTCCCACAGGTCGTAGACCTTGAGCAGGCGTTGGGAATGCGGGTCCTGCTGGTCCTGGGGCAGTGCCTGGGGCATGGGGATCTGCTCGTCGCGATACAGGTCCCAGTAGGCCTTGGCAATGGTGTACGGATCGTGGGGATGGGTCATCGACACGGTCAGGCAGAACGGCCGGTCGCCGGCCTCGCGGACATGATCGAACAGGTATTGCCGGGCCTTGAACAGCACCTCCTCGTCGAAGTCCAGCTGGTTGGTGCGCACGCAGGGCCCGGCCTGCAGCACCGAGGACATATTGTGGTACCAACTGGGGCGCACGTCGGGCTCGTCCCAGTTCACCGCCCAGCCGTAGTCGGCGGGGTAGATGTCGCTGGTCAGGCGCTCTTCATAGCCGTGCAACTGGTCCGGACCGCAAAAGTGCATCTTGCCCGACAGCGCCGTGCGGTAGCCCAGGCGCCGCAGGTAGTGGGCGTAGGTCGGTACATCGGCGGGAAAGTCGGCGGCGTTGTCGTAGGCGCCGATCTTGCTGGGCAATTGGCCGCTGACCAGGGTGAAACGCGAGGGTGCACACAACGGGCTGTTGCAGTAGGCCGCCTCGAACACCACGCCTTGCGCAGCCAGGCGGCTCAGGTGGGGCAACTGGATCGGTGACGGGCCGTAGAACGGCAGCAAGGGCGCGGCCATCTGGTCGGCCATGATGAAAAGAATGTTCTTGCGCTTCATGGGATCGCGGCATTCCATAGTCGATGGTTATGCGAGATTGCTGCGATCGAGGATGATTTCCCCACCGATGGCGGTAAAGCCCATGCACGACAATGACTAGGATAAGCACAGCTTATGCATGAAGCCCTGGGTGACCTGTCCCTGGACCTGCTGCGAGTGTTCGAAGCGGCGGCCCGCTTGCATAGCTTCACTGCCGCAGCGGTAGAGCTGGGTACCACCCAGCCCGCCGTCAGCCAGCAGATCAAGCGCCTGGAGGAGCAACTGGAGGTGCGCCTGTTCGATCGGATCTACCGTGGTATCGAACTGACCGAGGCGGGCTCCCTGTTGCTGGAGCACGTACAGGCCGGCCTGCAGTGCATCGAGGCGGGCTTGAATGCCATCGGCCAGCAGCGCCAGCATGAGGTGCTGCAAGTGGCGACGGACTTTGCCTTCGCGGCCTACTGGCTGATGCCGCGCCTGCACCGTTTCCATGCCGCCAACCCGCAGGTGGATGTCAGCCTGGTGACCAGCGAACGCAGCCACGCCACCTTGCGCAGCGATATCGACGTGGCGGTGTTGTTCGGTGATGGGCGCTTCAAGCATGGGGAAAGCCGCTGGCTGTTCAACGAAGAAGTGTTCGCAGTGTGCAGCCCGGCATTGCTCAAGGAGCGCACCTTGCCCCTGCCCGCCCAAGCGCTTTTGCAATTGCCATTGCTGCACTTGCGCGGCGAGGCCAGCAGCCACTGGTTCGACTGGAGCGGAGTGTTTCGCGAACTGGGTATCGCCTCCGCGCCAGCGCCGGGGCAGTTGCGCTTCGATAACTACACCCTGTTGATCCAGGCGGCGATCGGTGGCCAGGGCGTGGCCATCGGCTGGCGCCACCTGGTGGACGACCTGCTGGCCCAGGGCCTGTTGTGCCGGCCTATCGCCGAGACGGTGATCTCCAGCTACGGCTATTACGTGGTGCTGCCCCAGCGTAAGCGCCGGGGGCCGTTGATCCAGCGCTTCGTCGATTGGTTGATGGCCGAGCAGGCCGCCAGCGCCCAGACCCTCAAGGGGCTGGCGTTACCATCCATTGCCCTTTAGCGGGGGCCTTGAACAGCTCTGCCAGGGACAGCGCGCCATTGCCCAGGCATGCCAGCGCCAGCGATACCACCGCCAGGAAGGCCAGGTACTCCCAGCCACCGCCTGGGCTGGTGTAGATCCAGCCGTGGGCGCCATGGACGAAGGCAATGGCCCCCAGCAGCATCGGCAGCAGCGCCAGGGCCACCCAGCGCACGCCGATCCCCAGGATCAGCAGCAAGCCGCCCAGCAGTTCCGCGGCGACGGCCGGGTAGGTCATCCACTCGGGCATGCCGGTGAGGCTGAACAGCTTGATGACCCCGGGCCAGCCCAGGACCAGGATCTTGAACAAGGCATGGGCGATGTACATGGTGCCCAGGGCCAGGCGTAGCAGCAGTGCGGCCCACTGGTCCGGCAGGGGGCGTGGGGCTGGCGAGGCGTTTCTTGGGGCGAGCGAACGGGCAGGCATATGACAAGTCCTTGTGGGGTTGGAGGTCGTGGTTGTTGCGGGTATGGCCAAAGCCGTGGCTAGACGATGGCCACCGAGGCCCCGGCCAGCAGCAGGACGCCAATGTGGCAGTTGCTACGAAACAGCTGGTTGCAGGGGCCGGGATCATCCGGGCTGAACTGGCCGAGCTGGTAGGCCAGGGACAGGGCAATGGGCAACAGCAGGATGAAGAACCCGGGGCTGGCCCCGGCCAGGACTCCCGCTATGCCCCAGCACACCAGGGTCGTGGCGTAGAAGCTGGCGATCCAGGCCTTGCCGTGCCCCGCGAACAGCGTGGCGGTGGAGCGCAGGCCCATTCTCAGGTCGTCTTCGCGGTCGCTGTAGGCGTACAGGGTGTCGTAGCCCAGTTGCCAGAACAGGCAGCCAAGCCACAGCGCCAGGGCACTGGGTTGCAGGGTGCCGGTGGTCTCTACGCTGGCCATCAGCACGCCCCAGTTGAACACCGCGCCGAGGAAGGCTTGGGGCCAGTGGGTGAAGCGCTTGAGCAGTGGATAGATCAGGGTCAGGGGCAGGCAGCACAGGGCCAATAGCACCGTGAGGGGTTGCAGGGTCAACAGCAGGGCCGCCGCCAGCAGCAACTGGATGCCCAGGCAGGCCAGCGCTTGATGCAGGCTCAACGAGCCGTTGGCCAGTGGGCGTTGGCGGGTGCGGTTGACCTGGGCGTCGAAGCGGCGGTCGAGGATGTCGTTGATGCTGCAACCGGCACTGCGCATCAGCAGGGCGCCCAGGGTAAATACCAGCACCAGGCGGACCTCCGGGACTCGTCCGGCAGACAGCAGCAGCGCGGCCAGGGCCGGCAGCAGGGTCAGCCAGGTGCCGATGGGGCGGTCCAGGCGCATCAGCCGGGCATAGGGTTGCCAGGTGCGGGGTAGCCGGGTCGCGACCCAGTCCCTGGCAGGAATGTCATTGAGATCGGTGGTGTCGGGCGGCGCGAGCGGTCGGTTGCAGGGTGGGCTCATGTGCGGTTCCAGGGTGGTCTTCCATGGCGGCTGCAAGGCCCTGGAAACCATCGCTCCCAAAGGGTTTGCAGCAAACGTCGGGCAAGCCGCCAGCGTGAGCGCCGCGATGGTTTTCGAGGCGCTCTGGTTGCTTGTCGGATGCTGCTAAAGTTGCCCGCGCCCGCCCCTGGCGGCAAGCGAACAATCCGCAATAGCCTCCTGCAGGATATGCAATATGCTCCGTGACGAAGTGCCCGGCCTCCCCCGTTTCGACCTCAACCTGCTGCGGGTTTTTGCTGCCGTCTATGAGGACCGCAGCATCCTCCTGGCCAGCAAACGCCTGCACTTGAGCCAGTCGGCGGTCAGCCATGCCCTGACCCGGCTGCGCGAATCCCTGCAGGACGAGCTGTTCATCCGCACCGCCCGGGGCATGCAGCCCTCGGCCCGGGCCGAGGCGATCGCCGGCCCTTTGCGCGAGGCGCTGCTGAGCATCCAGCGCACCGTGGGCGTGGAGGCCTTCGACCCGGCCAGCGCCGTGCGCACCTTCACCCTGGCGAGCAACGACTACCTGAGTTCGGTGCTGCTGGCGCCATTGCTGCAGCGCCTGGCCCGGCAGGCGCCGGGGGTGGATCTGGTGGTCCGGCCCTCGACCCGCCTGGACCTGGCCGAACAGATCGATGTCGGGCGCATCGACCTGGCCATCGGCATGTTCGCCGAGCTGCCGAGCCGGGTGCACAGCGCCTGCCTGTGGGAGCAGCGGGATGTGTTGCTGATGTGCCCCGATCACCCGCTGCTCGAGTTGCCGCAGGTGACGCTACAGGCGCTGGCGGACTGCCCCTTGGTGATCCTCTCGGTCGGTGGCCAGGAGGAAGGCGCGGTCAACGGCTACATCCTCGAGCGGGGTATTGCCCGGCAGTCGGAGATGTTCCATCGCCAGCAACTGGAGCAGGCCATGGCGGCGATCGACCGCCGGCCCCGGTACAAGGTCACCCTGCCCCACTCCCTGGTGCTGCCGCAATTGCTGGAGCAGTCGCCGTTGGTGGCGATCGTGCCGCAACCCCTGGCCCGGGACCTGGAGCAGCGCTTGGGCCTGTGCCAACGGCCGTTGCCGCTGGCGGTCGAACCCTCGCCACTGTTGGCGATCTGGCATGGGCGCAACGATGCCGATCCGGCCCATCTGTGGTTGCGCCGACAGCTGCTGGACGTGGCGGCGACCCTGGCCCACCAGTCCTGAGCATCAAGCGTTTTCGTGGATGCCGACGAACTCCACGTGCTCGCGCAGGTGCAGATTCAGATGCAGCTCGTCATTGATGCCCACGGCCACGCCGTTGAGCCGCCGCAGGAGTCCGGCGAGCCCGGGTTCGAGGCTGTCCCCTACCTGGTTGAAGTGTTCGATGCCCAGCCCGGCCACGGAGCGCGGGGCGTTGACCAGGGTCCAGTCCAGGGGACTGCTGTGCAGGGCCTCGAGGATCTCCCCGGCAGCGTGATGGGGCAGGCTGGTGTATGCGGGCGGATCGTCGAGAATCGCGAAATTCCCCACCAGGACCAGCCGCTGCACCTGGGCGGCCTGCAGGCCTGCAACCAGTGCATCGGCGGCCTGCACCTGGGCCAGCGGATCGGCGATCCTGCCCGGGATCGCACTGCCCGGCAGGCCGGGAGCATCCAGCAGGCAGATCACCGCCGAGCAGCCGGCTACGCTCTGCTGCACGCCGTGGGCATCGAACAGGTTGCCGCCCTTGGTGCGCAAGCCTGGGCGCGGGGCCAGGGCGGTGAGATCGTCGAGTATGGCGATGACTTCATGCTGGCGCCTCAGGCTCTCCGCCATCAGCGCACTGCCCAGGCTGCTCATGGCACCATAGAGCGCCAGCTTGACCACTGGGGTTTCGGCATTTTTCATGGCCGGGCCTCCTTGTTTACTACAGGTAGGCTTGTGACCTGTGGCGGGTCCTGAGGGTTCGTCTTTTATCGCGAGGGTTTGCATGCAACGAATCAAGGGCTATCACGCCCATGTCTATTTTGACGCCAGCACCATCGACCAGGCCCGGGCCTTGTGCGAGCAGGCGGCGCACTTGTTCGACCTGCGCATGGGCCGGGTCCACGAGCGGCAAGTCGGGCCACATCCGGACTGGAGCTGCCAGCTGGCCTTCGGGCCGGAACTGTTCGGCCAGGTGGTGCCCTGGTTGGCGCTCAATCGCCAGGGGCTGGTGGTGTTCCTGCACCCGGAAACCGGCGATGAGCTACGGGATCACACCGACCATGCGATCTGGATGGGCGCGCTGCGGCCTCTGGACCTGAGCGTGTTCTGAGGCGCCCGGCAATGAAAAAAGGGTTCCAGGACTGCTCCTGGAACCCTTTTTCGCTGCGGGCCCGGTCTTAGCCGAGCCGGGCCTTGCGCACGCCCTCGGACAGCGCCGAGCACAGGCTCAGTACACCGTCCACGGCCTGGGCGGGAGTTTCGGCGCTGGCGATGTGGTCGATCAGCGCCGAGCCCACTACCACGCCGTCGGCGAGGCGGGCGATGGCCGCGGCCTGGTCCGGGGTGCGGATGCCGAAGCCGATGCTGATGGGCAGGTCGGTATGCCGGCGCAGGCGGGCCACGGCCTGCTCCACATGTTCCAGGGTCGCGGCCCCGGCGCCGGTCACCCCGGCCACCGACACGTAGTAGACGAACCCCGAGCTGCCATCGAGCACCTTGGGCAGGCGCGCATCGTCGGTGGTCGGCGTGGTCAGGCGGATGAAATCGATGCCCGCGGCCTGGGCCGGGTCGCACAGCTCGCTGTTATGTTCCGGCGGAATGTCCACCACGATCAGGCCATCGACCCCGGCAGCCTTGGCATCGGCGATGAAGCGCGGTACGCCGTAGTGGTGGATCGGGTTGAAGTAGCCCATCAGCACCAGCGGCGTGTCGCTGTTGTCCACGCGGAACTCGCGGACCATCTGCAGGGTTTTCGCCAGGTTTTGCTTGGCGCCCAGGGCTCGGATGTTGGCGAGCTGGATCGCCGGGCCGTCGGCCATGGGGTCGGTGAAGGGCATGCCCAGTTCGATCACGTCGGCGCCAGCGGCCGGCAGGCCCTTGAGGATCGCCAGGGACGTGTCGTAGTTCGGATCACCGGCGGTGATGAAGGTCACCAGGGCGGCGCGGTTCTGTTCCTTGAGTTCGGCAAAGCGCGTTTGCAGGCGGCTCATCAGTGTTTCTCCTGCTGGGACTGTTGCATGTGGTGCATCACGGTCTGCATGTCTTTGTCGCCACGGCCCGAGAGGTTGACCACCATCAGGTGCTCCTTGGGCAGGTTGGGTGCGCGCTTGAATACTTCTGCCAGGGCGTGGGAGGACTCCAGCGCCGGGATGATGCCTTCCAGGCGGCAGCACTGGTGGAATGCCTCGAGGGCCTCGGTATCGGTGATGGAGGTGTACTCGACCCGGCCGATGTCATGCAGCCAGGCGTGTTCCGGGCCGATGCCGGGATAGTCCAGGCCGGCGGAAATCGAGTGGGCGTCGATGATCTGGCCATCGTCGTCCTGCAGCAGGAAGGTGCGGTTGCCGTGCAGTACGCCAGGCACCCCGCCGTTGAGGCTGGCGGCGTGCTTGCCGGTCTCGATGCCGTGGCCCGCGGCCTCGACGCCGATGATCTGCACGCCCTGGTCATCGAGGAACGGATGGAACAGGCCCATGGCGTTGGAGCCGCCGCCGATGCATGCCACCAGGCTGTCCGGCAGGCGACCTTCGTGGGCCTGCATCTGCTCGCGGGTTTCCTTGCCGATCACTGCCTGGAAGTCGCGGACCATGGCGGGATACGGGTGGGGGCCAGCCACGGTGCCGATCAGGTAGAAGGTGTTGTCGACATTGGTTACCCAGTCGCGCAGGGCTTCGTTCATCGCATCCTTGAGGGTGCCGGTGCCGGCCACGACCGGGATCACCTCGGCGCCCAGCAGCTTCATGCGGAACACGTTGGCCTGCTGGCGCTCGATGTCGGTGGTGCCCATGTAGATCACGCATTGCAGGCCGAAGCGCGCGGCCACGGTGGCGGTGGCCACGCCGTGCATGCCGGCGCCGGTCTCGGCGATGATGCGCTGCTTGCCCATGCGCTTGGCCAGGAGGATCTGGCCGATGCAGTTGTTGATCTTGTGCGCGCCGGTGTGGTTGAGCTCTTCACGCTTGAGGTAGATCTTGGCGCCGCCGCAGTGTTCGGTCAGGCGCTCGGCGAAGTACAGCGGGCTGGGACGGCCCACGTAGTCGCGCTGGAAATAGGCCAGCTCTTCGAGGAACTTGGGGTCCTGCTTGGCCTTTTCGTATTCACGGGCCAGGTCGAGGATCAGCGGCATCAGGGTTTCTGCGACATAACGGCCGCCGAACCCGCCGAACAGGCCGTTTTCGTCAGGACCATTACGCAATTGGGACTGGGTCATTGGAGCGCTCCCGGATGGATTCGTGGAAGAAAGCGTGGAAACAATGGACCCCACTCTACCCCTGCCACCGGACCCTGAAAACCGATAAGATCGCCACAACCTGTCAGGAAAACTCACAAGTCAAATGAGCCGCGACCTGCCCCCCCTGAATGCCCTGCGGGCCTTCGAAGCCACCGCCCGGTTGAACAGCGTCAGCCAGGCCGCCGAGCAGCTGCATGTCACCCACGGCGCGGTCAGCCGGCAATTGAAGGTGCTTGAGGAACACTTGGGGCTGAGCCTTTTCAGCAAGGATGGACGCGGCATTAAACTCACAGATGCCGGGGTTCGCCTGCGGGACGCCAGCAGCGAGGCCTTCGAGCGGTTGCGGGATGTCTGTGCCGAGCTCACTCAAGGCAGCGCCGATGCGCCTTTCGTCCTCGGTTGTTCCGGCAGCCTGTTGGCGCGTTGGTTGATTCCGCGCCTGGGCCGGCTGAATGCCGACCTGCCGGACCTGCGCCTGCACCTGTCCGCCGGCGAAGGCGATCTGGACCCACGGCGGCCAGGGCTGGATGCCCTGCTGGTTTTCGCCGAGCCGCCCTGGCCGGCGGACATGCAGGTGCATGAGCTGGCCAGCGAACGCATCGGCCCGGTGCTCAGCCCGCGCTACGCTGGTTATCCGCGCCTGCACCAGGCCCCGGCGGCGGCCCTGGCGGCCGAGCCGCTGTTGCACACCACCTCCCGACCCCAGGCCTGGCCCAGTTGGGCACGGCGCAACGGCATTGCCCCCGAGGCACTGAAATACGGCCAGGGGTTCGAGCATCTGTATTACTTGCTGGAGGCGGCGGTGGCCGGGCTGGGGGTGGCGATCGCCCCGGAACCCTTGGTGGCCGAGGACTTGCTGGCGGGTCGGCTGGTGGCGCCCTGGGGTTTTTGCGATACCCCGGGACAGCTGGCGCTATGGTCGCCCAAGCGCGCCGCCGACGGGCGCGCCCGGCAGCTGGCGCAGTGGTTGAAGACCGAGCTGCGCCAGCCGGCTTGAGTTCTGCTGTGGGGCGCTGGACTCAGTTGTTGCGCTTGCACAACAGGTAGGCGGCCAGCAGGCCAATGGCCCCGACGGCGACGCCGGCGGTGGTCCAGGGGTGTTCCTGGGCGTAGTCGCGGGTGGCGATCCCGGTCTCGCGGGTTTTCACCTTGACCTCTTCATAGGCATCGCTGAGCAGGCTGCGCGAGTGTTTCAGCGCGCTTTCGGCATTGCTCTTGAGCGTCTTGAGGGTTTTGCGCGACTCCTCGGAAGCATCATCCTTGAGGCTTTCCAGGGATTTGAGCAGGCTCTCGATCTCGGCTTCCATACTTTCCAGCGAGGCTTTGCGTAACGACGAATTGGCCATGTGGGCTCTCCTGCAACGGGGTGATGGGGTGTGTAGGTTCCGACTACACGGCCTTGGGAAAGTGCAGAAAATCTGAATTGCCCCTGAGACAAGGCGTCACAAGTACTCCAGGCAATCGCTGCTAGGCTTTAGTTCATCAACGGAAAAGGAGAGTGCCATGAGTGATCATCACACCTACAAGAAGGTCGAACTGGTCGGTTCTTCGCCCAACAGCATCGAAGATGCGATCAATAACGCGCTGGCCGAGGCGCACAAGAGCATCAAGCACCTGGAGTGGTTCGAAGTCACCGAGACCCGTGGCCATATCAAGGACGGCAAGGCGGCGCATTTCCAGGTCACCCTCAAGGTCGGCTTCCGCATTGCCAATAGTTGAGGGCTTGAGCTAGGCTCTGGAACTTGTGCGCTGGCCGAGTGCCATAGGAAATGGCAAAGCGCTACAACTGTCTTGAGCCTCTGTCAGGCTGGCGTCCACGCCGCCTCTTTTGATCCGACCAGGGAATGTGACCGATGAAAAAACTAGTTTTAGCTGCTGCTTTGTTCAGTCTTGCGGGAACTGCCCTTGCTGCCGGCAAGCCATGCGAGGAGCTCAAGGGCGAAATTGCCGCGAAGCTCGATGCCAAGGGCGTCGCCCACTACTCGCTGGAAGTGGTCGACAAGGGCGCTGCGGCGGATGGCAAGGTGGTCGGCTCCTGCGAAGCCGGTACCAAGGAGATTGTCTACAAGCGCGGTTGATCCCTTGTAGCCTCCAGAAAAAACCAAGCCGACGCCAAGCGTCGGCTTTTTTGTGCCCGCGATCCAGGCCTGCTCAGCCCTTCATCACCTGGGACAGCAGCTCGTAGGAGTGCAGGCGGTCGGCGTGCTCGTAGAGGTCGCAAGTGAAGATCAGCTCGTCAGCGCCGGTCTGTTCCACCAGCACTTCCAGCTTGGCGCGGATCTTCGCCGGGCTGCCGATCATCGCCAGGCCGAGGAAACTGCCCACCGCTTCCTTCTCATGGGGCAGCCACAGGCCGTCCATGCTCTTGACCGGCTTGCGCTGGACCAGGCTCTGGCCGCGCATCAGGGCGAGGATCCGCTGGTACACCGAGGTCGCCAGGTAGTCGGCCTGCTCGTCGGTATCGGCGGCCACCAGCGGTACGCCGAGCATCACGTAGGGTTTGTCGAGCACCGCCGAAGGCTTGAAGTGATTGCGGTACACACGGATCGCCTCATGCATGTAGCGCGGTGCGAAGTGCGAGGCGAAGGCGTAGGGCAGGCCCCGCTCCCCGGCCAGCTGCGCGCTGAACAGGCTGGAGCCCAGCAGCCATACCGGCACATTGCTGCCGGTGCCGGGCATCGCGATCACCCGCTGCTCCGGGGAGCGCGGGCCCAGGTAGGCCATCAACTCGGCCACGTCCTCGGGGAAGTCGTCGGCGCTGCCGGAACGCTCGCGGCGCAGGGCTCGCGCGGTCATCTGGTCCGAGCCCGGGGCACGGCCCAGGCCCAGGTCGATGCGGCCCGGGTACAGGCTTTCCAGGGTGCCGAACTGTTCGGCGATCACCAGCGGCGCATGGTTGGGCAGCATGACCCCGCCAGAGCCGACGCGGATGGTCGAGGTGCCACCGGCCAGGTAGCCGATGAGCACCGAAGTGGCGGAGCTGGCGATGCCGTCCATGTTGTGGTGCTCGGCGACCCAGAACCGGGTATAGCCGAACTTCTCCACATGCTGGGCCAGGTCCAGGGAGTTGTGCAGGGATTGGGCCGGGCTGGCGTCTTCACGCACGGGCACCAGGTCGAGGGTCGAGAACTTCACAGCGGACAGCGGTTTCATAAGCCTGCGTCTCCTTGGATGTGCAGGCTTTTGTCATGGGCCAAAACCTGCCGAAGTTTGTAAGTCAGACCTATGCAATGTGGGCATATACCCGAGTTTCAATAGCCAGAGTGAATTTGTCGGGTAAATGGTCCGCTCACACCGGCTGAACTTTACCGTGGCATCTATCCTCACAACCCTTGAGATGCGGGAAATCATGGCGGTGCGCTCCCGTGCCGCGGCGTTGAGGAGAGACAGATGGCTATCAAGAAAAAGGCTTCGGCCCATTGGGAAGGCGACCTGAAAACCGGGATCGGCTCGATCTCCACTGAAACCGGGGTTCTGCGCGAGGCTCCCTACGGCTTCAAGGCGCGTTTCGAAGGCGGCAGGGGAACCAACCCGGAAGAACTGATCGGCGCGGCCCATGCCGGCTGCTTCTCCATGGCGTTTTCCATGATCCTCGGCGAGGCCGGGCTCAAGGCCGAGAGTATCGATACCCAGGCCGAGGTGACCCTGGACCAGGTCGATGGCGGTTTTGCCATCACTGCGGTGCACCTGGTCCTCAAGGCCAGGATCCCGGGGGCCAGCCAGCAACAGTTCGACGAGCTGAGCCGCAAGGCCAAGGACGGTTGCCCGGTATCCAAGGTGCTCAAGGCCAGCATCACGCTGGACGCGACCCTGCTCGGCTGACCGTGGTCGCCGGTTCCTGCATCGGGAGCCGGCACGCCCAGGCTGTGCGCCAGTTCAGAACCGGGTCATGGAAAATGTGGTCGAATACCGGACTGCGGCTTGAGTGTGCGTTCGCACGCGCCGCATCAAGGGAGTTTGCAATCATGAAACGTTTTGCCTTGGCGGTAGCAAGTTGTGCGCTGGCCACATCGGCCCTGGCCGCGCCCAAGCCCTGCGAGGAACTCAAGGCCGAGATCGAAGCCAAGATCCAGGCCCGGGGCGTCTCCTCCTACACCCTGGAAATCGTCACCAACGACGAGGTCCACGACGACAACATGGTGGTCGGCAGCTGTGAGAACGGCACCAAGAAGATCATCTACCAGAAGAACGATCGCTGAAGCGGCTCACGGCACGCAATTGACCATCCGCTCCTCGGCGACGATCTCGCGCTGGGCGTTGTACAGCCGGGCGCTGGGGGTGAACGCCAGGTTGCGGGCTTCCAGCCGGTAGCGCTGGCCGGCCTGGAAGTGGTCATAGCGCAGGCTCAGGTAGCACAGCCGCTCTTGTGGGTCGGTGGTCATGCCCATGCCGCCGGCGAACACCTCGAAATCGAAACGCACCATCAGTTCGTGGCTGCCGGGAGTGACCTGGAAGAACCGGCCATCGCTCAGGCGTTGGTTATCCAGGCGTTCGGCCATGATCAGCTTGCCACCGGGCACCGGGGTGGCCAGGTCGATCCAGGCCTGTTGCGGGTCGACGCTGGGCAGCGGCGTGCTGCAGGCGGTGAGGGTGGCAAAGGCAAGGACCAGCAGGGGCAGGCGCATGACGTAAGGAAGCCAGGTCGGAGAGGGGGCTTCCAGCATAACGCCGATCAGCTGCGCTGGCAGCCTGCCGGTTGCGCCTTGCCCAGCAGGGTGTGCTGCTCGTCGTAGAGCCTGGCCCAGGGATGGAAGCCGATATTGCCGGCGCGCACCTGATAACGCTGGCCAGCGTTGAATCCGGCGAATTTCACGTTCAACCGACAGTCGCGCCACAACGGTTCCTCGGCATCGCCGCCGATGTTGCCGGGCGCCACGGCGAACTGGTAGCGCAGGATCAGCTCATGGCTGCCCGGCTGGACCTGGAAGTAACGTGGATCCTCGGCGCCTTTGGCATCCACTTTCAGGGCTTGCAGCTGGGTGTCCCGGGGTGGGGCGAGGTCGATCCAGGCTTGCGTCGGGTCAGGGTCGGGCAGGCCCGCGCAACCGTTGAGGGCCAGTAAACCGGTGGTCAGCAGCAACACGCGCATGGCGAAACTCCAGGCAGGCGAGATAGTCTTGCGGGCAGACTCTCTCTGGATGATTCGATTTGAATAGGCCGTGTCCAAGCCATGGGGTACTTGATCGCGTTTTGCGCTTTTGGTTTCCGCCCCTGGTGCTTTTACTGCTCAACGGTTGCAGCAGTGCTGGCTACTACAGCCAGCTGGCCAGTGGCCAATGGCAGTTGCTGCGCTCGCGCGTACCTGTGGCCCAGGTGCTGGCCGATCCATCCCGCGATGCCACCCTGCGTGCCCACCTGGCCCAGTCGCAGCAGGCCCGCACGTTCGCCAGCGAGCACTTGCACCTGCCGGATAACCGCAGCTATCGGCTGTACGTCGATATCGGCCGGCAATACGTGGTGTGGAATGTGTTCGCCACGCCGGAGTTTTCCCTGGCCCCGCAAACCCATTGTTTCCCCATCGCCGGTTGCGTGGCCTATCGCGGCTACTACAGCCAGGGAGCGGCCCGGGGCGAGGCGGCGCTGTTGCAGCAAAAGGGCATGGACGTGACCATCGGCGGGGTCGAAGCCTATTCCACCCTGGGCTGGTTCGACGATCCGATCATCAGCTCGATGACCCATTGGGGCGACGAGCGCCTGGCCACCCTGATCTTTCACGAACTGGCCCATCAGCGCTTCTATGTGAAGGACGACACCGAGTTCAACGAGTCCTTCGCCACTTTCGTCGAGCAGGAAGGCACCCGGCAGTGGCGCGCCTATCGCGGGTTGCCTGCGTCCACCGATAACGCATTGCGCCAGCGCGACCAGTTGACCCAGTTGGTGCTCGACACCCGCAAGCGCCTGGAACAGCTCTATGCCTTGCCCCTGCCCGCCGAGCAGATGCGCCAGCGCAAGGCCCTGGAGTTCGAGCGGATGCGCCAGGACTATCGCCACCTACGGGACAGCCAATGGGCCGGTGCCAATCGCTACGACGCCTGGATCGACGCCCCCATGAACAACGCCCGGCTCCTGCCTTTCGGTCTGTACGACCAGTGGGTGCCGGCGTTCGCCGCACTGTTCAAGGAGGTGCACGGCGACTGGCCGGCCTTCTACGCGGCGGTTGAAAAGCTCGGCCGCCAGCCGGCCGATAAGCGCAAGGCGGCGCTCAAAGCCCTGATGGGTGGCCTCTAGAAATACGCCAAGCAATACGTTTGCTTTCGTAGGCGCCAGGCTTGCCCGCGATGAGGCCGGATCGTCAAATCCAGATTGCATCCCAAAGCGCAGAGTCGCCAACCCGTTTCACCAGCCCCGCGAGTAACGGGTTGGCCACGGGTTGGCGTGCTGGCCCGCGATGCGCTCGGTTCAGCGTTGCAGGAAGGCCTGGTGCAGTTGCTCCAGGGTCTGGAAGTGATAGGCCGGTGCCTCGGCGCTCAGTTCCTCGTGGCTGCCGAAGCCGTAACCCACCGCTGCCGCGTCCAGGCCGTTGCGCCTCGCACCGATCAGGTCGTGCTTGCGGTCGCCGATCATCAGGGTGTCGGCCGGGTCCAGGCGTTCCTGCTCCAGCAGGTGGGCGATCAGCTCCACCTTGTCGGTGCGGGTGCCGTCCAGCTCGCTGCCGTAGATCACCTTGAAGTGCTTGGCAAAGTCGAAGTGGCGGGCGATCTCCCGGGCGAACACCCAGGGTTTGGAGGTGGCGATGTACAGCTGCCGGCCCTGGCCGCCGAGGGTCTCGAGCAGCGGCATGACGCCGTCGAAGACACGGTTCTCGTACAGGCCGGTGACCTTGAAGCGTTCGCGATAGAAATTCACCGCGTCCCAGGCCCGAGCTTCGTCGAAGCCATAGAACTGCATGAAGGCCTGCAGCAACGGCGGGCCGATGAAGTGTTCGAGCTTGGTGAGGTCCGGTTCGTCGATGCCCAGCTTGCCCAGGGCGAACTGGATCGAGCGGGTGATGCCTTCGCGGGGGTCGGTGAGGGTGCCATCGAGGTCGAACAATACGGTTTGGTAATGCATGGGAATTCCTGGGCTGTGCAACGGTTGATCAGGGCCGGTCGTAGCCTTCGGCCAGGTGCTGGTCCTTGAGCTTCACGTAGTTGCCGGCGCTGTAGGTGAAGAACGCGCGTTCCTTGTCGGTCAGGGCGCGCACTTGTTTCACTGGGCTGCCGACGTAGAGGAAGCCGCTGGCCAGGCGCTTGCCGGGGGGGACCAGGCTGCCGGCGCCGACCATCACGTCATCCTCCACCACCGCACCGTCCATGACGATGCTGCCCATGCCGATCAGCACCCGGCTGCCGATGCTGCAGCCATGGAGCATGACCTTGTGGGCGATGGTCACGTCATCGCCGATCAACAGCGGGAAACCCTCGGGGTTGAACGGGCCGGCGTGGGTGATGTGCAGCACGCTGGCATCCTGCACGCTGGTGCGGGCGCCGATGCGGATGCGGTGCATGTCGCCGCGGATCACGGTCAGGGGCCAGACCGAGCTGTCGGCGCCGATCTCGACGTCGCCGATGACCACCGCCGAGTGGTCGACGAAGGCCCGTTCGCCGAGTTTCGGCGTGTGGGCCTGATAGGTGCGAATAGCCAAGTGCGGGTGCCTCCCTGAGATTTATTAATGGGGTCTATAGCTGCCATGGCGGTCGATTGTAATTAAGATGGTGCTACGTTTCCCAAGCATGTTTCTTCCAGCCAAGGTGCCCACCGTGAGTGTGAACAACCCTCTTCTGCAGCCCTATGACCTGCCGCCGTTCTCGGCGATCCGCGCCGAACACGTACAACCGGCCATCGAACAGATCCTGGCTGACAACCGCGCCGCCATCGCCGAGATCCTCAAGACCCAGGCCACTGCGCCGACCTGGGCCGGCCTGGTGCTGGCCATGGACGAACTCAACGATCGCCTGGGCGCTGCCTGGAGCCCGGTCAGCCATCTCAATGCCGTGTGCAACAGCGCCGAACTGCGCGACGCCTATGAGGCCTGCCTGCCGGCATTGAGCGCCTACTCCACCGAGATGGGCCAGAACCGCGAGCTGTTCCAGGCCTTCGACGCCCTGGCCAAGAGCCCGGAGGCGGCCGGTTTCGATGTGGCGCAAAAGACCATCCTCGAACACTCCCTGCGTGATTTCCGCCTGTCGGGTATCGACCTGCCGCCGGAGCAGCAGAAGCGCTACGCGCAAGTTCAGAGCAAGTTGTCCGAGCTGGGCAGTCGCTTCTCCAACCAGTTGCTCGATGCCACCCAGGCCTGGACCAAGCACATCACCGACGAAGCGGCGCTGGCTGGCCTCACCGACTCGGCCAAGGCGCAGATGGCCGCCGCGGCCCAGGCCAAGGACCTGGACGGCTGGCTGATCACCCTGGAGTTCCCCAGCTACTACGCCGTCATGACCTACGCCCAGGACCGTGCCCTGCGTGAAGAGGTCTACGCGGCCTACTGCACCCGGGCTTCCGATCAGGGCCCCAACGCCGGCCAGCACGACAACGGCCCGGTGATGCAGGAGATCCTCGACCTGCGCCAGGAACTGGCCAAGCTGTTGGGCTTTGCCAACTTTGCCGAGCTGAGCCTGGCCACCAAGATGGCCGAGTCCAGCGACCAGGTGCTGGGTTTCCTGCGGGACCTGGCCAAGCGCAGCAAGCCGTTCGCCGCCCAGGACCTGGCACAGCTCAAGGCCTATGCCGCCGAGCAAGGCTGCCCTGACCTGCAAAGCTGGGACAGCGGTTTCTACGGCGAGAAGCTGCGTGAGCAGCGCTACAGCGTGTCCCAGGAAGCCCTGCGCGCCTACTTCCCGATCGACAAGGTGCTGTCCGGCCTGTTCACTATCGTCCAGCGCCTGTACGGCATCGAGATCGCCGAGCAGAAGGGCTTCGACGCCTGGCACCCGGATGTCCGCCTGTTCGAGATCAAGGAAAACGGCCAGCACGTCGGCCGCTTCTTCTTCGACCTCTACGCCCGCGCCAACAAGCGTGGCGGTGCCTGGATGGACGGTGCCCGCGACCGTCGGCGTACCGCTGGCGGCGCGCTGCAGAGCCCGGTGGCCAACCTGGTGTGCAATTTCACTCCGGCCGTATCCGGCAAGCCAGCGCTGCTGACCCACGATGAAGTCACCACCTTGTTCCACGAATTCGGCCACGGCCTGCACCACCTGCTGACCCGCATCGAGCATGCCGGCGTCTCCGGGATCAATGGCGTGGCCTGGGATGCCGTGGAGCTGCCGAGCCAGTTCATGGAGAACTGGTGCTGGGAACCCGAAGGCCTGGCGCTGATCTCCGGTCACTACGAGACCGGCGACGCCTTGCCCCAGGACCTGCTGGACAAGATGCTGGCGGCCAAGAACTTCCAGTCCGGAATGATGATGGTGCGCCAGCTGGAGTTCTCGCTGTTCGACTTCGAACTGCACGCCAGCCACGGCGATGGCCGCAATGTGTTGCAGGTGCTGGAAACCGTGCGCGATGAAGTCTCGGTGATGCGTCCACCGGCCTATAACCGCTTCCCTAACAGCTTCGCCCACATCTTCGCTGGTGGTTATGCCGCGGGTTACTACAGCTACAAATGGGCTGAAGTGCTGTCGGCCGACGCTTTCTCGCGCTTCGAGGAAGAAGGTGTGCTCAACGCCGCGACCGGTCGTGCTTTCCGCGAGGCGATCCTGGCCCGTGGCGGTTCCCAGGAGCCGATGGTGCTGTTCGTCGATTTCCGCGGACGGACCCCGTCGATTGACGCACTCTTGCGCCACAGCGGCCTCAGCGAGGACGCGGCAGCATGAGTGAAGCCCCCGTGAAGACCAAGAAACGCTTTATCGCCGGTGCGGTTTGCCCGGCGTGCAGTGAGCAGGACAAGCTGATGATGTGGAGCGAAGACGACGTGCCCCATCGCGAGTGCGTGGCCTGCGGCTACGCCGACACCTTGAATGAGCAGGGACTGTCGGTACCCAAGGAATTGAGCACGCGGGTCAACACCGCGGCCCTCAAGGTGGCGGATGCCAAGGTGCAGTCGGTGCAGTTCTTCCCCAACCCCAAGTTGAAGAAGAAAACCGACGAACCCAAGTAACCGGGACCCCCTGTAGGAGCGCAGCTTGCGCGCGATAGCGGTGTGTCAGACACATCGCGGCGCCTTCATCGCCAGCAAGCTTGGCTCCTGCAGCAAAGCCCTCTCCCGCCTCGCAATCAGTTCGCCGGCTTGCTGGCGCTGACCGTCTCGAACCAGCTCTTCACCGAACAGGTGGCGAACACGCTGGTGCTGCAATCGCCGTTGGCCAGTGCGGTACGCAGTTTCTCCACATCGGCCTGCATCATGTAGCGAATGCCGTCCTTGAAGTGGGCGCTGTCGCCGAATCCGCCCTGGGTCATTTCACTCAAGGCTTCCTCTTTGCTCCAGCCCTGGATCACCACCCGGTACATCGCCGACATCAGGCCGGTGCGGTCCGAGCCATGCTTGCAGTGCATCAGCACCGGGCCCTGGGCTTCGGCGCTCTGGATCGCGCGCAAGGCCTTGAGCACATCGGCGTCGTCCACGTGGTTGGTGCGGTAAGGCAGCTGGACCTGATGGATGTTTGGAGCCGCCAGCCAACTGCTGTCCGATTCCGGCAGGAAGTTGATCACCGTCCCGACCTTGAGTTGCTCCAGCAGTGGCACGGCGTCTTTGTCCGGCAGGGCGCTGCGGTACAGGGTTGGCGACATCTGGTACAGGTTGTACTGCTTGGCCACGGGCTGGGCCCATTGTTCCGGTCGGCTGGCGGGGACATCGGCAGCCTGGGCCAGTGGACCTGCCAACAGGGCCAGCAACGCCAGGCACAACGCAGGAACGAAATGAATTCTCGACATGGACAGGGGTCACTGATGAGGGGCAATGGTAGGGAGTGTCGACCATGGGCGGTCAAAGCCCTGTGAGCCTCCTGTCAAAGAATCGTGAAGCCTGTTTCTGGTCCGCTATTTTTTTCAGTATCTGATGTGTTTTTTCCGACTGAAACGATTCATCAGGATGCTTAGGCTGCTACCATTTGTAACTAAAGTTTGCTGATGTGTTCATAAGCCTGGGCCCTGCCCGGCTTTTTGCGTTGCCAAAACACAAAGTCGCGCCATGACGCGGCTGAAATCCATCAATGCCTGATGAGGTGCACCCATGTCCGATCAAGATCGAGACAACCCGCGGCGTGAGTTCTTGCGCAAATCCCTGACCTTGATCCCGGTGGTCACCGTGGCCAGTACCGGCCTGGGCAGCAGCATGCTGGCCGTGGCTCCCGAGGCTGTCGCAGCCGAAAAGCCCACTGCGCCGAGCAAGCAGGCCAGCAGCACCCACTATGAACCCAGCTACTTCACTGCCGAGGAGTGGGCCTTTATCCAGGCAGCGGTGGAGCGCCTGATCCCGGCGGACGACATGGGGCCTGGCGCGTTGGAAGCCGGTGTTCCGGAATACATCGACCGACAGATGAACACCTCCTACGCCGCCGGTGCCCTGTGGTACATGCAAGGCCCGTTCAAGGCCGATGCTGCGCCAGAGATGGGCTGGCAGAGCAAGCTGGTGCCCAAGGAGATCTATCGCCTGGGTATCGCTGCCACGGACGCCTGGTGCAAAGGCCTCAAGGGCCAAACATTTGCCGCTCAAGACAGCGCTACCCGAGGCGAATTGCTCAAGCAGCTGGAGGCGGGTACGCCGCAGTTCGACACGGTTCCGGCCAAGCTGTTCTTCAACCTGCTGTTGCAGAACACCAAGGAGGGTTTCTTCAGCGACCCGATCCACGGTGGCAACAAGGGCCTGGTGGGCTGGACCCTGATCGGCTTCCCCGGCGCGCGCGCCGATTTCATGGATTGGGTGGAGCGTAACGAGCAGTACCCCTTCCCGGCAGTATCGATTCGCGGCGAGAGGGCTTGAGCATGGCGACAGTGATGAAGAAGGTCGACGCAGTGATCGTCGGGTTTGGCTGGACCGGCGCGATCATGGCCAAGGAGCTGACCGAGGCGGGGCTCAACGTGCTGGCGCTGGAGCGCGGGCCGATGCAGGACACCTACCCGGACGGCAGTTATCCCCAGGTGATCGACGAGCTCACCTACAGCGTGCGCAAGAAGCTCTTCCAGGACATTTCCAAGGAAACCGTGACCATCCGCCACAGCGTCAACGACGTGGCCCTGCCCAACCGCCAGCTGGGCGCGTTCCTGCCGGGCAATGGCGTGGGCGGCGCCGGCCTGCATTGGTCTGGCGTGCACTTTCGCGCCGACCCCATCGAGTTGCGCATGCGCAGCCACTATGAAGAACGCTACGGCAAGAATTTCATCCCCAAGGACATGACCATCCAGGACTTCGGCGTCACCTACGAAGAGCTGGAGCCGTTCTTCGACTATGCGGAAAAGGTCTTCGGCACCTCGGGCCAGGCCTGGACCGTGAAGGGCCAGCTGGTAGGCGAAGGCAAGGGCGGCAACCCCTATGCACCGGATCGCTCGGATCACTTCCCGCTGGAGTCGCAGAAGAACACCTATTCCGCCCAGCTGTTCCAGAAAGCCGCCAATGAAGTGGGCTACAAGCCCTACAACCTGCCTTCGGCCAATACCTCGGGGCCCTACACCAACCCCTATGGTGCGCAGATGGGGCCGTGCAACTTCTGCGGTTTCTGCAGTGGCTACGTCTGCTACATGTATTCCAAGGCCTCGCCCAACGTGAACATCCTGCCGGCCCTCAAGCCGCTGCCGAATTTCGAGTTGCGGGCCAATTCCCATGTGCTCAAGGTCAACCTGGACAGCAGCAAGACCCTGGCCACCGGCGTCACCTACGTCGACGCCCAGGGGCGCGAGATCGAGCAACCGGCAGACCTGGTGATCCTCGGCGCCTTCCAGTTCCACAACGTGCGCCTGATGCTGCTCTCGGGCATCGGCAAGCCCTACGACCCGATCACCGGTGAAGGCGTGGTGGGCAAGAACTTCGCCTACCAGAACATGGCCACCATCAAGGCCTACTTCGACAAGGACGTGCACACCAACAACTTCATCGGCGCCGGTGGCAACGGTGTGGCGGTGGACGACTTCAACGCCGACAACTTCGACCACGGCCCCCATGGCTTCGTCGGTGGTTCGCCATTCTGGGTCAACCAGGCCGGCAGCCGGCCGATCGCCGGGACGTCCAACCCGCCAGGCACTCCGGCCTGGGGCAGCGCCTGGAAGAAGGCCACGGCCGACTACTACACCCACCAGGTGTCCATGGACGCCCACGGTGCGCACCAGTCCTACCGGGGCAACTACCTCGACCTGGACCCGGTCTACCGCGATGCCTACGGCTTGCCCCTGCTGCGGATGACCTTCGACTGGCAGGAAAACGACATCAAGATGAACCGCTTCATGGTCGAGAAGATGGGCAAGATCGCCCAGGCGATGAACCCCAAGGCCATCGCCCTGCTGGGCAAGCAGGTCGGTGAGCACTTCAACACCGCCTCCTACCAGACCACTCACCTGAACGGTGGCGCGATCATGGGCACCGACCCCAAGACCAGCGCCCTGAACCGCTACTTGCAGAGCTGGGACGTGCACAACGTGTTCGTGCCTGGAGCCTCGGCCTTTCCCCAGGGCCTGGGCTACAACCCCACCGGGCTGGTGGCGGCGCTGACCTACTGGTCGGCGCGGGCGATCCGCGAGCAGTACCTGAAGAACCCCGGCCCGCTGGTCCAGGCATAAGGAGCGATGACCATGAAAGCACTCGTTATCGCCAGCCTGGCGCTGTTGGGCAGCGCCTCCCTCCAGGCCGCCGAGGTCGACCAGACCCTGGTCAAGCAGGGCGAATACCTGGCCCGTGCCGGTGACTGCGTCGCCTGCCACACCGCCAAGGACGGCAAGCCGTTCGCCGGCGGCCTGCCGATGGAAACCCCGATCGGGGTGATCTATTCCACCAACATCACTCCGGACAAGACCGGTATCGGCGACTACAGCTTCGAGGACTTCGACCAGGCCGTGCGCCATGGCGTGGCCAAGAACGGCAGCACGCTGTACCCGGCCATGCCCTTCCCGTCCTACGCCCGGGTCAACGACGCCGACATGCAGGCGCTCTACGCCTACTTCATGCACGGTGTGGCGCCGGTGGTGCGGGATAACCAGGACAGCGACATTCCCTGGCCCCTGAGCATGCGCTGGCCGTTGTCGATCTGGCGCTGGATGTTCGCCCCGAGCGTGGCGCCAGCCGCCGTGGCTGCTGACAGCGACCCGCTGATCAGTCGTGGCGCCTACCTGGTGGAAGGCCTGGGGCACTGTGGCGCCTGCCATACGCCACGGGCGCTGACCATGCAGGAGAAGGCCCTGAGCGCCAGCGAAGGCAGTGCTTTCCTGTCCGGCAGCGCGCCGCTGGAGGGCTGGATCGCCAAGAGCCTGCGTGGCGATCACAAGGACGGCCTGGGCAGCTGGAGCGAAGAGCAACTGGTGCAGTTCCTCAAGACCGGTCGCAGCGATCGCAGCGCGGTGTTCGGTGGCATGAGCGATGTGGTGGTCCACAGCATGCAGTACATGAGCGACCAGGACCTGACGGCCATCGCCCGCTATCTCAAGTCGCTGCCGGCCAACGATCCCGCCGACCAGCCGCACCAGTACGACAAGCAAGTGGCCGACGCCCTGTGGAAAGGCGACGACAGCAAGCCGGGCGCCTCGGTGTACATCGACAACTGCGCCGCCTGCCACCGTACCGATGGCCATGGCTACACCCGGGTGTTCCCGGCACTGGCCGGCAACCCGGTGCTGCAATCGGAGGACGCCACCTCGCTGATCAACATCGTGCTCAAGGGCGGCACCCTGCCCGCCACCCACAGCGCGCCGTCGACCCTCACCATGCCGCCCTTCGCCTGGCGGTTGTCGGACCAGGAGGTGGCCGACGTGGTCAGCTTCATCCGCAGCAGCTGGGGCAACCAGGGCGCGTCGGTGAAGGCCGCGGACGTGGCAGGGCTGCGTGACGGGCGCCTGCAGAGCACCTCCAACGACGACCTGGGCAACGTGATTCCACGTCACTAGTGGCAGGACCGGCGCCCGCAACGGGCGCCGGTTCGACATGGGCCTTCAGCCCCCGGGGAAGGGCTGGATCCCCAGCTGGCTTTGTAGCTGGTAGCCGGCGATGCAGTCCGCCAATCCGGCGTTCATCAGGTCTTCCCAGCTCGCGGGCAGCAGGCCGATGTCGTCGTGGTGAGGGCGCCAGTGCGCCTCGGCGAACTTTGCATCGGCTGCATCGAAGGGCTGCGGGCCGCTCACTACGGCTTGTCGGATGTCCCGGGTGCACAGGTCGAACTCGCAGGCCAGGCCCCAGAGCTGGCCATCCGCGGCCCTGACGATGATCAGGTCGGCGCCTTGCCCGTAGCTCGGCAGGTAGGCGTGCGCCGCATAGAAGATCTTTTCCAGTGTGCCGGGTGTCCTGGGCATTGCCGTGCTCCTTTGGTGGTCGCCCGCGTTATAGCGCAGGCAGCGTCGTTGCCGCGAATCCTTCGCAGGCCTTTGCGCCTGTCGACCTTCTGCGAGCTCAAGGACCAGGCCGGCCCTGATCTCGATTCGAAGGTGATGTTGAGCTTTGGCGGAGTTGCCAGGAGCTGGAAACCATCAAGGATGGATGGGCGCTACTGACCCGTTCGCTGACCAAGCTTGCGAGCGTTCTGCTCGACGGCGCTAGGCAGCTTGTTGCAGCTCAATTACTGTATGTGCATACAGTTATGGAGTGCCCCCATGTCCAGCCCCCTGCCGCCCCGCGGTCGCGGCACCGCGAGCAACCCGCACAACCGTTTCGCTCCCAGCCGCTCGGTGGCCGAGGATGACGGCTGGCACCAGGAAGTACCGCTGACCCAGGGCACTGAGGTGCGCCTGGAAACCGCCAAGTCGATCATCACCCGCAACAACTCGCCGGACCTGCCCTTCGATCGCTCGATCAATCCCTATCGCGGTTGCGAGCACGGCTGTATCTACTGCTATGCGCGGCCCAGCCATGCCTACTGGGACATGTCGCCGGGGCTGGACTTCGAAACCCGGCTGATCGCCAAGAGCAATACCGCCACCCTGCTGGAGCAGCAGCTGTCCAAACCCGGCTACCAGTGCGCGCCGATCAACCTGGGTTCCAATACCGATCCCTACCAACCCATCGAACGTGAACAACGGCTGACCCGGAGCACCCTGGAGGTGCTGCTGCGCTACCGGCACCCGGTGACCATCGTCACCAAGGGGTCGTTGATCCTGCGCGACCTTGACCTGTTGGCCGAGCTGGCACGTCAGCGGCTGGTGGCGGTGATGATCAGCCTCACCACCCTGGACGATGAACTCAAGCGCATCCTCGAGCCCCGGGCCGCAGCGCCCAAGGCCCGCTTGCGGGCGATCCGGGTACTGCGTGGGGTGGGTGTGCCGGTGGGGGTGTTGTGTTCACCGATGATCCCGATGATCAACGACAGCGAGCTGGAGGCCCTGCTGACCGAAGCCCAGGCCGCCGGGGCGCAGAGTGCGGCCTACATGATGCTGCGCCTGCCCCTGGAGGTGGCGCCGCTGTTCGAGGAGTGGCTGGCGGCGCATTACCCGCAGCGGGCGGCCCATATCCTGAGCCTGATCCGCCAGAGCCGCGGCGGGGAACTCTACGACAGCCGCTTCGGCAGCCGCATGCGTGGCGAGGGGCCTTTTGCCGACCTGTTGGCCCAGCGCTTCGCCAAGGCACTCAAGCGCCTGGGGTTGGAGCGGCGCACGGGTTTCGATCTCGACTGTTCGGCTTTCTGCCCACCAGGCAGGCAACTGTCGTTGCTGTGAATTGGCCTGGAGCGATTGAAGGGCTGGGGCGGGCCAATGCCACCAAGGGTTCGCGCCTGGTGATCGAGGCTCGGGGCCTGGGGCGTTGTCTTGAGGGGCGCTTGAACGATGTCGCGGGGGTGGGGGCAGCTGCAGTACGCGGTTGAAGCGGGCCAGGCCCTTCGCCACAAGGCCCGCTGCGGGCCTTGCTGGCGAGGAATGGGTCAGGCGGCGGGCTGGTCGAGCTCCAGTTCCACGCCCAGCTGGCGCGACAGGCACGGCCAGCGTTTCCAGGCTGCCTCGGTGTCGGGGCTGCCGAGGCGGTCGCGGTAGGTTTCCACGGACTCCAGGGCGAAGCTGTCTTCGTCGAGCATGGCGTCGACTGCGTGATGCACGGCTTCGTCCAGTTGGTTGGCAAAGGTCTCGCCGATCAGCTGATGGGCGATGAGATTGGCGACCGTCATGTCCAGGGGGATCAGTGGACGGCCGAAATGCTTGATGTACAGGTCGTTGACTTCCTCTACCAGGCGCAGGGCCAGGTAGGCTTCGTCCAGCAGGCCGTCGAGGCCGACATGCCCGGCCATGATGGCCGGCGGCTGGAGGAAGAACTGCTCGGCGATCTTGAGCACCGGCTTGATCTGCGATTCGATGCCCGCTTCACGGGCAACGGCGTTGGCGGCGTCCAGAAGGTCTGGCACCTGATCGATGTATGCGCTGACGAAACGGGTCATGACGCCTTGTGCGTCGACTTCGGGCAGCAGGATGGCGGGGTGCAGGTGAGGGAGCTGCGCTTCCAGTTGGCGGGCCAGGTGGCCCGTGCTGGCTTCGTGCTGTTGAGCCAATAGGATCTGCTCGCGTAATGCGGCGGTGTTCATGAAAGCTCCAGGGACAAGGGCGGTCGATCGGGACAACCGAGGTGGGATGACGGTCTGCCGCCCATTAGCGACCATCCCTCGGGGGAGAACATAAGTTAGCCTGCTCATCAAAGTGTTTAAGACATATTTGTAATATTCACTTATTACTTAGTCGGGTGCGTTATATCGTCGCACCCCCTCTTTTTCGTCAATCCCTTGATTCCCGTGGCCTGCAAAGCCTCCCTGGGGTGTTTCAGCAGGTTTACGCCATTGCGTTGCGAGGTGGGAGTCGCTGGCTATACTCGCCAATGTATGAAGTTAGCTGATGATGCCCGACTGCAATTGCAGCGAGGCTCGACGGTCTAAGTTCGTAGTCTAGGCAGTCGCTCCCTTGCCGCAGGTGTATAGCCGGCGGGATAACAAGAACGATAAGGGGAACCCGCAATGAAGCGACATCCACGAGTCTGGATGGGCCTCCTGTTGTGGACGATATTCAGCCAGGCGCAAGCCGCCTGGACGGTGAATATGGCGCCTGGGGCTACCGAGATAAGCCACGCGGTATTCGACCTGCACATGACCATCTTCTGGATCTGTGTGGTGATCGGCGTCATCGTCTTCGGCGCGATGTTCTGGTCGATGATCGTTCACCGTCGTTCTACCGGCCAGGTCCCGGCCAGGTTCCACGAAAGCACCACGGTGGAAATCCTCTGGACCATCATCCCTTTCCTGATCCTAGTGGCCATGGCCGTGCCGGCCACCGCGACCCTGATCAAGATGTACGACACCAGCGAGCCGGACGTGGACGTGCAGATCACCGGCTACCAGTGGAAGTGGCACTACAAATACCTGGGCCAGGATGTGGAGTTCTTCAGCAACCTGGCCACCCCCGCCGAGCAGATCCACAACAAGAGCGCCAAGGGCGAGCACTACCTGCTGGAGGTCGACCAGCCGCTGGTCCTGCCGGTGGGCGCCAAGGTGCGGTTCCTGGTGACCGCCGCCGACGTCATCCATTCCTGGTGGGTGCCGGCCTTCGCGGTCAAGCGCGACGCCATCCCCGGCTTCGTCAACGAAGCCTGGACCCGGGTCGACAAGCCCGGCATCTACCGTGGCCAGTGCGCCGAGCTGTGCGGCAAGGACCACGGCTTCATGCCGATCGTGGTGGAGGTCAAGTCCCAGGCCGACTACGACGCCTGGATGGGCGAGCGCAAGGCCGAGGCCGCCAAGCTCAAGGAGCTGACCAGCAAGGAATGGACCCTCGACGAACTGGTGGCCCGTGGCGACAAGATCTACCACACCACCTGCGTGGCCTGTCACCAGGCCGAGGGCCAGGGCCTGCCGCCGATGTTCCCGGCGCTCAAGGGCTCGAAGATCGCCACCGGACCCAAGGAGGCCCACCTGAGCCTGGTGTTCCACGGCAAGCCGGGCACCGCCATGGCCGCCTTCGGCAAGCAGCTGTCGGAAGTCGATATCGCCGCCGTGGTCACCTACGAACGCAACGCCTGGGGCAACAACAAGGGCGACATGGTGACGCCCAAGGATGTCCTGGCGCTGAAACAGGCGGAAAGCAAATGAGCCGGCTTCTTGGGTATCTGCGCAACCGGTCGCGGCGCGCCGCCGCCGATCGTCCAGTCCATTCGCGTGCAGGAGACAGGACATGAGTGCTGTGATCGATGACCACGGCCATGCCGGCCATGATGACCATGCCCACGGGCCGGCCAAGGGCCTGATGCGCTGGGTGCTGACCACCAACCACAAGGACATCGGCACCCTCTACCTGTGGTTCAGCTTCACCATGTTCCTGGTGGGCGGCACCTTCGCCATGGTGATCCGCGCCGAGCTGTTCCAGCCTGGCCTGCAGATCGTCGAGCCGGCGTTCTTCAACCAGATGACCACCATGCATGGCCTGGTGATGGTCTTCGGCGCGGTGATGCCGGCCTTCGTCGGCCTGGCCAACTGGATGATCCCGCTGATGATCGGCGCGCCGGACATGGCCCTGCCGCGGATGAACAACTTCAGCTTCTGGCTGCTGCCGGCGGCCTTCCTGCTGCTGCTCTCGACCCTGTTCATGGCCGGGGGCGGACCGAACTTCGGCTGGACCTTCTACGCGCCGCTGTCGACCACCTACGCGCCGGAAAGCGTGACCTTCTTCATCTTCGCCATCCACCTGATGGGCATCAGCTCGATCATGGGGGCGATCAACGTGATCGCCACCATCCTCAACCTGCGCGCCCCGGGCATGACCCTGATGAAAATGCCGCTGTTCGTCTGGACCTGGCTGATCACCGCGTTCCTGCTGATCGCGGTGATGCCGGTGCTGGCGGGCGTGGTGACCATGATGCTGATGGACATCCACTTCGGCACCAGCTTCTTCAGCGCCGCCGGCGGTGGCGACCCCGTGTTGTTCCAGCACGTGTTCTGGTTCTTCGGCCATCCCGAGGTGTACATCATGATCCTGCCGGCCTTCGGCGCGGTCAGCTCGATCATCCCCACCTTCAGCCGCAAGCCGCTGTTCGGCTACACCTCGATGGTCTACGCCACCGGAGCCATCGCCTTCCTGTCGTTCATCGTCTGGGCGCACCACATGTTCGTGGTGGGCATCCCGCTGGTGGGCGAGCTGTTCTTCATGTACGCCACCTTGCTGATCGCCGTGCCCACGGGGGTCAAGGTGTTCAACTGGGTGAGCACCATGTGGCAAGGCGCGCTGACCTTCGAGACGCCGATGCTGTTCGCCGTGGCCTTCGTCATCCTGTTCACCATCGGCGGTTTCTCCGGGTTGATGCTGGCCATCGCCCCGGCGGACTTCCAGTACCAGGACACCTACTTCGTGGTGGCGCACTTCCACTACGTACTGGTGCCCGGGGCGATCTTCGGCATCTTCGCCTCGGCCTACTACTGGCTGCCCAAGTGGACCGGGCACATGTACGACGAGACCCTGGGCAAGTTGCATTTCTGGCTGTCCTTCATCGGCATGAACATGGCGTTCTTCCCCATGCACTTCGTCGGCCTGGCCGGCATGCCGCGCCGGATCCCGGACTACAACCTGCAGTTCGCCGATTTCAACATGGTGTCGTCCATCGGTGCCTTCACCTTCGGCGCGACGCAGATCTTCTTCCTGTTCATCGTCATCAAGTGCATTCGCGGCGGCGCGCCGGCCCCGGCCAAGCCCTGGGAAGGCGCCGAGGGGCTGGAGTGGAGCATTCCGTCGCCAGCGCCCTACCACACCTTCGTCACACCGCCGGAAGTGAAATGACCCGCGCGGGCGCGGGCCTGTTCTCCAGGGCGGCGCCGCGCGCCGCCCGACTTGTTGCAGGAGGGTATCGGGATGGCTGAGATCTCGTTGAAGAAGCTGGTCACGCGCCTGTTACTGGTGGTGGTGGCGATGTTCGTCTTCGGTTTCGCCCTGGTGCCGATCTACGACGTGATGTGCAAGGCCCTGGGGATCAATGGCAAGACCGGCGGGCAGTACCAGGATGCGCAACAGCAGCAGGTCGATGCCTCGCGCCAGGTGCGGGTGCAGTTCCTGTCCACCAACGCCATCGACATGGTCTGGGACTTCTACCCCAAGTCCGATGACATCGTGGTCCACCCGGGGGCGGTGAACGAAATGATCTTCATTGCTCGCAACCCCAGCGACCATCCGATGAGTGCCCAGGCGATCCCGAGCATCTCGCCCAGCAGTGCGGCGATGTATTTCCACAAGACCGAGTGCTTCTGCTTTACCCAGCAGGTGCTGCAACCCGGTGAGCAGATCGAGATGCCCGTGCGTTTCATCGTCGATCGCGACATGCCCAAGGATGTGAAGCACCTGACGCTGGCTTACACGCTGTTCGATATCACCGCGCGTCATCCACCGGTGGCGGCCGCCACCAAGACTGGCGGCTAGGCGCCCTGGCGTGCCCGATAAGGAGAACAATCAATGGCGACTCATGAGCACTATTACGTTCCCGCCCAGAGCAAGTGGCCGATCATCGCCACGCTGGGCATGTTCGTCACCGTGGCCGGCCTTGCGACCTGGTTCAACGACCTCAAGGCGGCGCGCCCGGAATCCCACGGCCCGCTGATCTTCTTCGTCGGCGGCCTGCTGCTGGCCTACATGCTGTTCGGCTGGTTCGGCGCGGTGATCAAGGAAAGCCGCGCAGGCCTGTACAGCACCCAGCTCGATCGCTCGTTCCGCTGGGGCATGAGCTGGTTCATCTTCTCGGAGGTGATGTTCTTCCTGGCCTTCTTCGGCGCCTTGTTCTATGTGCGGCACCTGTCCGGCCCCTGGCTTGGCGGTGAGGGGCACAAAGGCATCGCCCACACCTTGTGGCCGAACTTCCAGTTCGTCTGGCCGCTGCTCGAAAACCCCGATCCGAAGCTGTTCCCATCGCCCAAGGGGACCATCAGCCCCTGGGGCCTGCCACTGCTCAATACCGTGCTGCTGGTGAGCTCCAGCGTCACCGTGACCATCGCCCACCACGCCCTGAAGAAGGGCCATCGCGGGGCGCTGAAGCTGTGGCTGGCGCTGACCGTGCTGCTGGGCTGCGCCTTCCTGGGCTTCCAGGCCCAGGAGTACATCCATGCCTACCACGAGCTGGGCCTGACCCTGGGCTCGGGGATCTACGGCGCGACGTTCTTCATGCTCACCGGCTTTCACGGGGCCCACGTGACCATCGGCACGCTGATCCTGTTCGTGATGCTGATGCGGGTGATGCGTGGGCATTTCGATGCCGAGCACCAGTTCGGCTTCGAGGCCGCCAGCTGGTATTGGCACTTCGTCGATGTGGTGTGGATCGGCTTGTTCGTTTTCGTCTACGTGCTCTGAACAGCCTTACCAGGGGGAATGGGACACCAGCTGGCCGCTGAAGAAACCCCAGGCGATCAAGCCGACGGTGATCACGGCCAGGCACACCCGAATACTCAGCGACGTCAGCAGGCGCTTGGATTGGCTGTCGTCCTTGACCAGAAAGAACAGGCCGCTGAACAGGCTGATAACCGTGGCAATCAGCATCAGGACGATGGCTGCTTTGAGCATGGTGGACTCCGGGGGAAGCGCGATGCAAGTCAGTATAGCGAGTGGATTTATCAGCTTTGCGGCGCGGCCATGAAAGGCTTTCGCCCGGGCCTGGTGCCGACGCTGGTGGTGCTTGCGTTGCTGCCGGTGCTGGTCTGGCTGGGGTTCTGGCAGCTGGGGCGTGGCGAGCAGAAGCGCCAGTTGCTGGCCAGCTACGCCGAGCGTCGCGCTGGCGCGCCGGTGCCGTTGTTCGAGCTGCTGGAAGCGCCGGACCCGGCCTTCTTGCGCGTGCGCCTGCACGGGCATTTCGATGGCGAGCACAGCCTGTTGCTGGATAACCGCATGCATGACGGCAAGGTCGGGGTCGAGCTGCTGCAGCCCTTCCTGGACCAGGCCAGCGGCCGCTGGCTGCTGGTCAACCGTGGCTGGCTGCCCTGGCCCGACCGGCGTACGCCACCGCGTTTCGAGACGCCGGCGCAGAGCCTGGACCTGGAGGCCTGGGTCTATGTCGTGCCGGGGGCGGCGTTCCAACTGCATGCCGATCCGGCGGGGGCCAGTTGGCCCCGGTTGGTGACGGCGGTGGCGCCGGACAAGCTCTGGGCTGAGCTGGGCCGCACAGGTTTTGCCCATGAGGTACGCCAGGAATCCGGCCCCGGCGCCTATCTCACACAGTGGCCCGTGGTCGCCATGGGCCCGGAAAAGCACCAGGCCTATGCCGCGCAGTGGTTCGCCATGGCCGTGGCGCTGCTGCTTCTCTACGGCTACTTCGGCTGGCACAACGCAAGGGAGAAACGCCATGGGAACGGCCATGAATCCACCCAACATCTCTGAAACCCGGGAACCCAACCGGCGGCGTGGTCGCTGGCAACTGGTGCTCATCGTGCTGATGGTGATCGGTCCGATGATCCTCGCTACCAGCATGTACAAACTGCAGTTCTGGGTGCCGGACAGCCGCAGTTATCACGGCGAGCTGATCGGTAATGGCCAGACCCGTGCCGAGATCGGCGTGCAGTCCGAGGACGATCGCTGGCAGATCCTGGTAACCGCGCCCAAGGGCTGCGCGGTGGATTGCCAGCAGTTGGTGTACCTGGCGCGGCAGGTCCAGGTGGCGCTGGGACGTGATGCCTCGCGGGCCAGCCACGCGCTGGCCGTTGCCCAACCCCTGGATGCCGACTATGAGGCCCGGTTGCAGCGGGAATATCCACAACTGCAGCGCTACCCCCTGGACCCGGCGAGCTTCGCCAAGGGCACCAGGGACCAGCAGGCGCCGCAACTGTGGATCGTCGATCCCCACAGCAACCTGGTGTTGCGCTACGACGCCCGGGTCAAGGGCAAGGACCTGCTCGACGACCTGCGCCACCTGCTGAAACTGTCGAACATCGGATGAGGGCATCGACATGGCCAAACCTGGATTTCGCCTTGCCTTGTTCGCCACCCTGCTGGCGTTACTGGTGGTGCTGCTGGGGGCCTATACCCGGCTGACCCATGCCGGTCTCGGTTGCCCCGACTGGCCCGGTTGCTACGGCTTTATCAGCGTGCCGCAAAGCGAAGCCCAGCTGGCCCATGCCGAGCTGCATTTCCCCGAGTCGCCAGTGGAGGAGCACAAGGGCTGGAACGAGATGATCCACCGTTATTTCGCCGGCACCCTGGGGCTGCTGATTGCGCTCCTGGCCGCGCGTTCCTGGACCCATCGGCGTTACCCCGGACAGCCCCTGAAACTGCCGCTGTTCATCCTGGCGGTGGTCTTCGCCCAGGCCGCCTTTGGCATGTGGACCGTGACCCTCAAGCTCTGGCCCCAGGTGGTGACCGCTCATTTGCTGGGCGGCTTCGCCACCTTGAGCTTGTTGTTCCTGTTGACCTTGCGCCTGTCCGGCGTGCTGCCGGCGCTGATCGTGCCGCGGCGCCTGCAGTATTGGGCCACGGCTGCCCTGGTGCTGGTGATTGGGCAGATCGCCCTGGGCGGCTGGGTCAGCTCCAATTACGCGGCGGTGGCCTGTATCGACCTGCCTACCTGCCATGGGCAGTGGTGGCCGCAGATGGATTTTGCCAATGGCTTCCACCTGACCCAGCACATCGGCCCCAACTACCTGGGGGGGCAGTTGGATAGCGATGCCCGCACCGCGATCCACATGACCCACCGCCTGGGCGCGCTGCTGGTGAGCCTGGTGCTGCTGGGACTGGCCTGGCAGTTGCGCCAGGTGGGCATGACCCGCCTGGCCGCGCTGGTGCTGGTGGCGCTGGCCGCGCAGGTCAGCCTGGGCCTGAGCAACGTTCTGTTCCACCTGCCGCTGCCCGTGGCTGTCGCCCATAACGCCGGCGGTGCGGCGCTGTTGCTGACCCTGGTGCTGGTCAACTATCACGCCCGGACCAGCCTGGTGCCGGTCCGGGACCGCCGCCTGCCGGGCTGGCGGCTCAGTCCACGCAAGCACGTGGCGAGTCTCATCACCATCAAAGGAGAGATGCCATGGCGACTCTGATCGGTACCCGCCAGCACCCCCAGGCGCTCTGGCGCGATTACCTGGAACTGACCAAGCCCAAGGTGGTGGTGCTGATGCTGATCACCTCCCTGGTGGGCATGTTCCTCGCCACCCGGGCCGGCGTACCCTGGACCGTGCTGGTGTTCGGCAACCTGGGCATTGGCCTGTGCGCGGGAGGCGCGGCGGCCGTCAACCATGTGGTGGACCGGCGCATCGATGCGCAGATGGCCCGCACCCACAAGCGTCCACTGGCCGAGGGCCGGGTCTCGCCCCGGGCCGCCCTGGCCTTCGCCCTGCTTTTGGCCCTGGCCGGGCAGGCGTTGCTGCTGGCCTTCACCAATCCATTGACGGCCTGGCTGACCCTGGCTTCGCTGTTGGGTTATGCGGTGGTCTACACCGGCTTTCTCAAGCGCGCGACGCCGCAGAACATCGTCATCGGCGGTTTGGCGGGCGCCGCCCCGCCGCTGTTGGGCTGGGTCGCCGCCACTGGCCACCTGAGCGCCGAGCCGTTGCTGCTGGTGCTGGTCATCTTCGCCTGGACCCCACCGCACTTCTGGGCCCTGGCCATCCACCGCAAGGAGGAGTACGCCAAGGCCGATATCCCGATGCTGCCGGTGACCCACGGCGAGCAGTACACCAAGGTGCATATCCTGCTCTACACCTGCGCCCTGCTGGCGGTGAGCCTGTTGCCCTTCGTGATCCACATGAGCGGCGTGCTGTACCTGGCCTGCGCCCTGATCCTGGGCGGGCGCTTCCTGCAATGGGCATGGGTGCTGTACCGTGGCACTCGACCACACGCGGCGATCGATACCTTCAAGTACTCTATCTACTACTTGTTCCTGTTGTTCATCGCCTTGCTCGTAGACCACTACCTACTGTTGAACCTATGACCAGAACCCAGAAAACCGTCTTCATCCTCGTTGCCGTGGTAGCCCTGATCCTGGGCCTGACCGTCAACAAAGTCCTGTCCGGCAAAGGCCAGGGCGACCCTACCGCGCTGATCGACGCCGGTATCATCATGCTGCCCCAGAGCCGTACCCTGCCCGCGGTGAAGATGCTCGACCAGGATGGCCAGCCAGTGGTGGTGGACGAGCTCAAGGGCAAGTGGTCGCTGCTGTTCTTCGGCTATACCTTCTGCCCGGACATCTGCCCCACTACCCTGGCCCAGCTACGCCAGATCAAGAGCGAGCTGCCCAAGGAGGTGGTGGACCAGTTGCAGATCGTGCTGGTCAGCGTCGATCCCAACCGCGATACCCCGCAGCAGCTCAAGCAGTACCTGGGCTACTTCGACAAGGACTTCAAGGGCCTGACCGCCTCTTCGGTGGAAGACCTGCAAAAGCTTGCCAATGCCGTGAGCATTCCCTTCATCCCGGCCGACACCAGCAAGGCCAACTACACCGTGGACCACAGCGGCAACCTGGCGGTAATCGGCCCGGATGGCAACCAGCGTGGCTTCATCCGCGCGCCGTTGAACAACCAGAAACTGGTGGCCCAACTACCGGCGATGGTGCAACGCAAGTAATGCTTGCCCTGTAGCCGCTGCCACAGGCAGCGCCTTCAGGATCGCCAGGTCGCGTCCTCTGCGAGGCCGGCGCAACCGTCGGCAGCGGCTACACGAAGGGTGTCGGGACTTCAGGATGCGGCTACACGCCGCCGGTGCAATGCCTGAAACGCAACGGGGCGCCCCAAGGCGCCCCGTTGCTGTTTCTGCGAGTCGATCAGAACGCCGGCACGATCGCGCCCTTGTACTTCTCTTCGATGAACTTCTTCACCTCAGGGCTGTGCAGGGCGGCAACCAGCTTCTTCATGGCGTCCGAGTCCTTGTCGTCAGCACGGGCCACCAGGATGTTCACGTAAGGCGAGTCCTTGCCTTCGATCACCAGGGCGTCCTTGGCCGGATCCAGCTTGGCTTCCAGGGCGTAGTTGGTGTTGATCAGGGCCAGGTCGACCTGGGTCAGCACGCGCGGGATGGTGGCGGCTTCCAGCTGGCGGAACTTCAGGCCCTTGGTGTTCTCGCTGATGTCCTTGACGGTGGCCAGGATGTTGTTGGCGTCCTTGAGCTTGATCACGCCGGCCTTGTCCAGCAGCAACAGGGCGCGGCCGCCGTTGGTGGCGTCGTTGGGCACGACCACGGTGGCGCCGTTGGGCAGATCCGACAGCTGCTTGTACTTGTTCGAGTAGGCGCCCAGGGGCTCCACGTGCACGCCGGCGACGCTCACCAGCTGGGTGCCCTTGGCCTTGTTGAACTCATCCAGGTACGGCTGGTGCTGGAAGAAGTTGGCGTCCAGGCGTTTTTCGGCTACCTGCACGTTGGGCTGTACGTAGTCGGTGAAGACCTTGACCTTCAGGTCCACGCCTTCCTTGGCCAGGGCCGGTTTGACGAACTCCAGGATCTCGGCGTGGGGCACCGGCGTGGCGGCCACGGTCAGGGTTTCGGCAGCATGCGCGGAAAACGCGGCCACGGCTGCGAAAGCGACGAGTAGTTTTTTCATCGAACAAGCTCCTTGTAAGTCGCCCGACCCCGGGCGCCTGCCGGCCAGCCGGCGATTGCGTTTATTTACGGGAAAAGTGCACTACCAGTTTATCGCCGATGATCTGTAGAACCTGAACCAGCACGATCAGCAGCACCACGGTGACGATCATTACATCGGTCTGGAAGCGTTGGTAGCCGTAGCGGATCGATAGGTCGCCCAAGCCACCGGCACCGACCACGCCGGCCATCGCTGTGTAGGACACCAGCGTGATGGCGGTCACGGTGATGGCGGCTATGATGCCCGGCATGGCCTCGGGAAGTACGGCCTTGAAGATGATCTGCCGGGTCGTGGCGCCCATCGCTTGGGTGGCCTCGATGATGCCTCGGTCGACTTCGCGCAACGCAGTTTCTACCAAGCGGGCGAAGAATGGCGTGGTGCCCACTACCAGGGGCGGAATAGCCCCGGCTACTCCCAGGGATGTGGGTTCTTCCAGAACCAGCCAAGTGATGTGCAGTGTCACCGGGATCATCACGATCAGCAGTATGATGAACGGCACAGAACGCAGGATATTTACGATGGTTGCCAGCACCGAGTAGATCGTCTTGTGTTCGAACATCTGCCGTGGGCTGAACAGAAACAGCATGACTCCCAGAGGAAGCCCCAGCAGGACGATGAAGAACAGCGACATAAACAGCATGATCAGGGTGTCGTTGGTCGCTTGCCAGATCTCGACCCAGTCGACATTGGTGAAATAGTTCAGGATATCCATTAGCGCAGCACCTCCATGTGGACGTCCGCCGCGGCGAAGCGAGCAAAGGCCGCTTCCATGTCGCCGCCGGTGACGGCCAGGGTCAATTGCCCGTAAGGGGTGTCTTTGATGCGGTCGATGCGTCCGGCGAGGATGCTGTAGTCGACTCCCGTCTCCCGGGCCACGGTGCCCAGCAGCGGTGCATAGGTGGATTCGCCCTGGAAGGTCAGGCGCACGATACGTCCCGGTACATGGGCGAAGTCATCGCGCTGTTCGTTCTCGTCGATCTGTTCGTCTTCCTGGACGAAGCGCTTGGTGGTCGGGTGCTTGGGATGCAGGAACACCTGGGCCACATCGCCTTGCTCGACGATCGTACCGGCGTCCATCACCGCCACCTGGTCGCAGACGCGGCGGATCACGTCCATTTCATGGGTGATCAGGACGATGGTCAGCTTCAGCTCACGGTTGATCTCGGCCAGCAGTTGCAGGACCGACGCAGTGGTCTGCGGGTCCAGGGCGCTGGTGGCCTCGTCGCACAGCAGGATCTTGGGCTTGGTGGCCAGGGCGCGGGCGATGCCGACGCGCTGCTTCTGGCCGCCGGACAGCTGCGCCGGGTACTTGCGGGCATGGTCGGCCAGGCCCACGCGTGCCAGCAGTTCAGTGACGCGCTGGTCGATCTCGGTCCGCGACAGCTCGCCGGCGAGCGTCAGCGGCAGGGCCACGTTGTCGGCTACCGTCCTGGAGGCCAGCAGGTTGAAGTGCTGGAAGATCATCCCGACCTGCTGGCGGAAGCGGCGCAGGCCGCCGGCGTCCAGCGCGGTGATTTCCTCGTTGTCGACGATGATCTTGCCGCCGCTGGGGTTTTCCAGGCGGTTGATCAGGCGTAGCAGGGTGCTTTTGCCCGCACCGGAGTGGCCGATCAGGCCGAACACCTGGCCATTCTCGACCCGAAGACTGGTCGGGTGCAGGGCAGGAATATCCCTACCGGCGACCCGGTAGGTTTTATGGACGTTTTGAAACTCGATCACGTAGCGAACCTTGTGAGGCGCGTTAGAAAAGGGGCAGCGGTTGGCCGGGCGCGCATTTTAGCCTGTCCGTATAGAGGTTCTTAGTATTTATTTCGCAATCATCCTGCCATTTGGCAATAACGCGATCAAAGGTCATAAAAAAGGAACGCCTGCGGCGACTCCCCAGTCACTACCTAAGCCACTCGAAAGCGCCCAGGTGCCGTGCCTTGGCGCATCCGCCCGCGAAGCCCAGGCACGCCCGGGATTTCGCCAACGAGGAGTATGTGTCTGATGAGTACCCAGAAAACCACCCGCCCGAACAGCCAGGCCGCGGGGACCGACACCCTGGACCGGGGCAACAGCAACGCCAAGCTCGAAAGCCTGGAGCGGTTCCGCAGCGACGCCACCGGGCAGGCCCTGCGGACCAACCAGGGAGTGAAGATCGCCGATAACCAGAACACCTTGAAAGCCGGCGCCCGCGGCCCTTCGCTGCTCGAAGACTTCATCATGCGGGAGAAGATCACCCACTTCGACCATGAGCGGATTCCCGAGCGCATCGTCCATGCCCGAGGCACTGGCGCCCATGGTTACTTCCAGAGTTATGCCGACCATTCGGCGTTGACCAAGGCTGGGTTCCTGCGTGATCCGGGGAAAAAAACACCCGTGTTCGTGCGTTTTTCCACGGTCCAGGGGCCAAGGGGCTCTGGCGATACCGTGCGTGACGTGCGCGGCTTTGCGGTGAAGTTCTTCACCGACGAGGGCAACTTCGACCTGGTGGGCAACAACATGCCGGTGTTCTTCATCCAGGACGCGATCAAGTTCCCCGACTTCGTGCATGCGGTGAAGCCCGAGCCGCACAACGAGATGCCCACTGGCGGCTCGGCCCACGACACCTTCTGGGACTTCGTCTCGCTGGTACCGGAGTCGGCGCACATGGTCATCTGGGCCATGTCCGATCGGGCGATTCCCAAGAGCCTGCGCAGCATGCAGGGTTTTGGCGTGCACAGTTTCCGCTTGATCAACGCCGAGGGGCGCTCGCACTTCGTCAAGTTCCACTGGCATCCGTCGGTGGGCACTTGCTCGCTGCTCTGGGACGAAGCGCAGAAGCTGGCGGGCAAGGACACGGATTTCCACCGCCGTGATCTCTGGGAGGCCATCGAGATCGGTGACTACCCGGAATGGGAACTGGGTGTGCAGATCATCGCCGAGGAAGACGAACACCAGTTCGAGTTCGACATTCTCGACCCGACCAAGCTGATTCCCGAAGAGCTGGTGCCCATCACGCCGCTGGGCAAGATGGTGCTCAATCGCAACCCGGACAACTTCTTCGCCGAAACCGAGCAGGTGGCGTTCTGTCCGGGGCATATCGTGCCCGGCATCGATTTTTCCAATGATCCATTGCTGCAGGGCCGGCTGTTTTCCTACACCGATACCCAGATCAGCCGCCTGGGCGGGCCCAACTTCCATGAATTGCCGATCAATCGGCCGGTGGCGCCGTTCCACAACAGCCAGCGCGACGCCATGCATCGCTCCACCATCGACAAGGGGCGGGCTTCCTACGAGCCCAACTCGATCGACGGCGGCTGGCCCAGGGAGACCCCGCCGGCCGCTGAGAACGGCGGTTTCGAGAGTTACAACGAGCGTATCGATGCGCACAAGATCCGCCAGCGCAGTGAGTCGTTCAGCGATCACTTTTCCCAGGCGCGGCTGTTCTACAACAGCATGAGCAAGCATGAGCAGGAACACATCATCGCCGCCTACAGCTTCGAGCTGGGCAAGGTCGACCGGCCGCAGATTCGCGAGCGGCAGGTGCAGCAGATCCTGGCCAACATCGATTTGCAGCTGGCCAAGCGGGTGGCCGAGAACCTCGGCCTGCCGGCCCCGACCAAGGGCACGGTGGCCGAGCGCAAGATGTCGCTGTCGCGCTCGCCTGCCCTGAGCCAGGCCAACCTGTTGTCCGGGGATATCAAGACCCGCAAGGTGGCGGTGCTGGTGGCCAATGGCGTGGACGGCGCGGCGATCGCTGCGTTGCAGAAGGCGCTCAAGGCCGAAGGGGCCCATGCCAAGCTGCTGGGGCCGACCTCGGCGGCGGTGACGAGCGCCCAAGGCAAGGCATTGGCGGTGGATGCCTCGATGGAGGGTTTGCCGTCGGTGGCGTTTGACGCTGTGTTCGTGCCGGGTGGTGCCCAGGCGATCAAGGCCCTGGCGGGCGATGGCGTCGCCCTGCACTACCTGCTCGAGGCCTATCGGCACCTGAAGGCCATCGCCTTGCACGGCGAAGCCCGGGAGCTCTTGAAGGTACTTGGGCTGGAGGCGGATGAAGGCGTGATCGTCGGTGGCGATGCCAAGGCCCTGAAAGCGTTCTTCGCGGCCATGGCCCAGCATCGGGTGTGGAGTCGCGAGGCCAGGGCCAGGGCGGTTCCGGCCTGAGGTGGTTGCCGGCAGCTTGTGGGCTGCCGGCCACTGTCATTGCGCCTCGCGTGGGGTCAGGACCATCTGCGCCGGCACATGGCGCACGATCTGCCGGTCGATCTTCTGCTGGAAGTCGGGGGCGAGCTTCTTCACCCGCTTGTGCAGCAGGGTCGAGAGCCATGGGTAGTCTTCGCGACGCGGTACCTGGAGGGTGACGTCGCACTGGTAGTTCACCACGTCCGCGGCCAGGGCATCGAGCTGGCGGCGCAGCTGGCGGATGTCGGTGACATTCAGGGCGATGGTGCTGCTGGGGGCGGTGGGGTCGATCAGCTTGGCTGCGGGGCGCGCCTCGGCGGCCTTCAGTGCGGCTTCGGCCTTGTCCAGCTCGGCCTTGCGGGCGTGGGCGATGGCATTGTTGACCCCGCCAGTCAGGGCCGGCGCCTTGGGCATCAGCGCCCGGGCACGGCTCAAGGCCGTGGCGGCAGCATTCACATCGCCCTTTTGCAGGACGATCTGGCTGCGCTGCAGGTAGGCCTCGGCCAGCTGTCGCTGGTACTGGACCAATTGTGGGTCGTCAGGGGTCTGTGCCTGCAAGGCGCTCAACTGATCCTCGGCGGTCGCCAGTTCGCTGCTGGCGATGCTTTGCTGCAGTTGTGCGACGGCCGTGGCCCGCGCATCGGGGACCTCGGTGGCCACCGGCGGCGTGCTTTGGCAGGCCCCCAGTAGCAGGGAGAATGCGACAAGGAGCAGATAACGGGAGGCGAACGGCTTCATTCCTGCGACTCTCTAATTGCGCAAAAAGCGAGCAAGTCTACACCCCTCGACGGGGCAGAACAAAACTCAGCAGAAACAGGGCGGCCGCCGTGACCACGATCGACGGCCCGGCCGGGGTGTCCTTGAACCAGGACAGCGCCAGCCCGCCGCCCACTGCCAGCATGCCCAACAGGCTGGCGCCCAGGGCCATCTGCTCCGGCGAGCGGGCGTGACGCTGTGCCGCAGCGGCGGGGATGATCAACAGGGAGGTGATCAGCAGCACCCCGACGATCTTCATGGCGACGGCGATCACCACCGCGATCAACAGCATCAGTGTCATGCGCAGCGAGGCCACGGGCAGGCCTTCGACCTTGGCCAGCTCCTCGTGCACGGTGATGGCCAGCAATGGCCGCCACAGCGCTACCAGCAGCAACAGAACAGCCGCGCTGCCGCCGAGGATCCACGCCAGGTCGCCGGGGCTGATCGCCAGCAGGTCGCCGAACAGATAGGCCATCAGGTCGATCCGCACTTCATGCATGAAGCTTAGTACCACCAGGCCCAGGGACAGGGTGCTGGGTGCAAGAATCCCCAGCAGCGTGTCGGATGCCAGGGGTTGGCGCTGTTGCAGGGTGACCAGCAGTACCGCCAGCAACAGGCAGCCGACGGTGACCGCCACCGCTGGGCTGACATCCAGCAGGAAACCCAGGGCGACGCCCAGCAGCGCGGCGTGGGACAGGGTGTCGCCGAAATAGGCCATGCGCCGCCAGACCACGAAGGAGCCCAGGGGGCCGGCGACCAGCGCCAGGGACAAACCTGCGAGCAGGGCGTACAGCAGGAAATCAGCCATGCTTGCAGTTTTCTCCGTGGACATGGGGCTGGACCACCACCGAGCCATGCAGGTCGTGGGCGTGGTCATGATGATGGTGGTAGATCGCCAGGCTTGGCGCGTTCTTGCCGAACAGCTCGACGAAGGCCGGATCGCCACTGACCTGCTCCGGGTGCCCGGAGCAGCAGACGTGGCGGTTGAGGCAGACCACCTGGTCGGTGGTGCTCATCACCAGGTGCAGGTCGTGGGAAACCATCAGCACGCCGCAGCCGTGGCGGTCACGCAGGCGGGTGATCAGGCTGTAGAGCTCAGCCTGGCCGGCCACGTCGACACCCTGCACCGGCTCGTCGAGGACCAGTAGCTCAGGCTCGCGCAGCAGCGCCCGGGCCAGCAGCACGCGCTGCATCTCACCACCGGAAATACTCTGCACCGGGCTGTCGATCACCTGTTCCGCGCCGACCTCCTTGAGTGCCGCCAGGGCTGTCGGGCGGTCCACCCCCGGCACCAGGCGCAGGAAGCGCAGCACCGAGAGCGGCAGGGTCGGGTCGACGTGGAGTTTTTGCGGCATGTAGCCCACCCGCAGCCGAGGCTTGCGCCAGACGCTGCCGGTATCGGGCTTGAGCAGGCCGAGCACGGCGCGTACCAGGGTGGTCTTGCCGGCACCGTTGGGGCCGATCAGGGTGACGATCTGCCCGGGTTCGACACTGAGCTGGATGTTGTCCAGCACGCTCTGCCCGGCAAAGGTCACCCCGACTTTCTCGAGGCGGATCAACGCAGTGCTCATCACGCCCCCTGGCAGCCGGAGCAGAGCCCGATCACTTCGACGGTCTGGCCCTCGACCACGAAGCCGACGTCGCGGGCGCTGTTGATGATCGCGTCGCTGATGGATTTTTGTTCGAGTTCGATGGCCGCGTGGCACTCGCGGCAGATCAGGAACTGGCCCTGGTGCGCGTGTTCCGGATGGTTGCAACCGACGAAGGCGTTGAGCGAGGCGATGCGGTGCACCAGGCCGTTGTCCAGGAGGAAGTCCAGGGCCCGGTACACCGTTGGCGGTGCGGCGCGGCGCCCATCCTGCTCGCTGAGCACCGCCAGGATGTCGTAGGCGCCCAGGGGCTTGTGGCTTTGCCACACCAGCTCCAGCACCCGCCGGCGCAGTGCGGTCAGGCGCAGGCCCTGCCGGGTGCACAGGGCATCGGCCTCAGACAGTGCGTTGTGCACGCAGTGAGAGTGGTCGTGTGGTCGGCTGGCAAGAGGTGTTTTAGGCATGAGCGGCGACGAGGTTGGTGAGAGACGTTATTATGTTACCCGCTATCGCCTCTTCGAGTGTCCATCGTGCCCCGACTTTTTCGTCTTTTTGTCGCTTTTACCTTCAGCTTGTTCGCGATCGGCTCGGCCCAGGCTGAAGTCCGGGTGCTGACCAGTATCAAGCCACTGCAGTTGATTGCCGCGGCGGTGCAGGACGGCGTGGCGATTCCCGAGGTGCTGCTGCCGCCGGGCGCTTCGCCGCACAACTATGCGTTGCGCCCTTCCGATGTGCGCAAGGTGCAGAGCGTGGATCTTCTGTACTGGATCGGCCCGGACATGGAGGGGTTCCTGCCGCGTGTCCTGAAGGGCCGCAGCCTGCCCTCGGTGGCGGTACAGGACCTGCCAGGCATGAAGCTTCGCCGTTTTGCCGAAGATAGCCACTCCCATGCCGAAGATGCCGACGAACATGATCACGATCATCGTCCCGGCAGCCTGGATGCCCACCTTTGGCTGTCGCCGGTCAATGCCCGGGTGATCGCCACTCGCATGGCGGCCGACTTGAGCGCCGCCGATCCGGCCAATGCCACGCGTTACCAGGACAACCTGAAGGCTTTCAGCGAGCGCCTGGATGCCCTGGACACCCGCCTGAAGGCTCGCCTGGCGGGGATCGCCGGCAAGCCCTATTTCGTCTTCCATGAAGCCTTCGACTATTTCGAGGACGCCTATGGTCTCAAGCACACCGGGGTGTTCAGCGTCGCTGCCGAGGTGCAGCCTGGGGCCCAGCATGTAGCGGCCATGCGCGCGCGCCTGCAGCAGGTGGGCAAGACGTGTGTGTTCAGCGAGCCGCCGCTGCGTCCGCGGCTGGCGGAAACCCTGGTGGCCGGCCTGCCGGTAAAGCTGGCCGAACTGGATGCATTGGGCGGCTACACCCCGGCGTCCGCCACGGGCTACGAGCAGGTGCTGGAGAAGCTCGGCAACGATCTGGCCGGCTGCCTGGAGCAGCTATAAGCAGGTTTCCAGTACAGGCTTCATCCTTCGCGGGCCAGCCGCTCCTGCTCGTTTACGACAGGGGCGGCTGGCCCGCGAAGCGTTTCAGAGGGCGAACGGCAGGGCCACGCTGACCTGCTGGCGCTGGGCCAGGTAGCGCTGGAACTCCATCGGGTCGTGGATCAGTACGTCCTGGCCGGCAAAGGTCTCGGCAGCGATCAGGCGTGACAGCCAGAAACGCACGCAGGCCACCCGCAGGATGGTTGGCCACAGTTCGGCCTCGGCGGCGGTGAATGGCCGCAAGGTCGCGTAGGCACCGAGCAAGGCCCGTGCGCGCTGGCCGTCGAGCATCCCTTCGGCGTCGGAACACCAGTCGTTCAGAGCAATGGCCACGTCGTACAGCATCGGCCCCGAGCAGGCGTTATAGAAATCGATCAGGCCGGTCAGGTGGGTACCTTCGAACATCGCGTTGTCGCGGAACAGGTCGGCATGGATGTTGGCCCGTGGCAGGGCGAGGATCCTGGTCCTCTGTTCGACGATCTCTTGCAGCGCACGTTGCAGCAGGTCCTTGGCGGTGCTGTCCAGGTGTGGCAGCAGCTTGGCGCCCTCTTCCTGCATCCAGTCCAGGCCACGATCGGTCTTGCGCTTGATCATGTTGTCCTTGGTGGCCACGTGCAGGTGGCCCAGCAGCTCGCCAACCTGGACGCAGTGCTGGGCGTTGGCTTGCTTGATGTGCTTGCCGGCCAGGCGCGGTTGCAGCAGCGCTGGCTTGCCCGCCAGTTCCCGCAGGGCGACGCCGTCGGTGGTACGCAGCGCGTAGGGAACCGGCAGGTCCGCCTCGTGCAGGACGTCCAGCAACTCGATGAAGAACGGCATTTCCTGGACAGGCCCGCGCTCGACCAGCGTCAAGACGAACTCGCCCTGTTCCAGGCTGATGAAGAAATTGGTGTTTTCGCTACCAGCGGCAATCCCCTGGAAATCAAGCAGGCGGCCGAGCCCATATGGGGCGAGAAAGGTTTCCAGCTCGGGCCGAGCCAGGGGGGTGAACACAGACATGGTTAAGAACTGCCAGTACGGGCGCCGCTATCGGGCCGGCGCCATTGAGTTGAAGTCGGAGTGGCTTACCACTCGAAGATTTTCCACGAAGGGATCAGCATATCGGGCTGATCCGAACGGATGAAGTTGCCGTCGGAGCCATCGGCGCGCACCAGGAAATAGGGCTTGCCACCTTTTGGCGTGACCTTGATCGCATACAGGAAGCCATTTTGCCGGTATTCCTGGATGGTCTTGTCGCCTTCCGTGCGAATGGTGACTTCCGGGTCGGCCGAAGGTGCATCTTCCGCGGCGATCGCTGCCATGGAGGAAACTGCAATCAAGCCGGCCAGCAGCAAGCGATTTATTGTGCGCATGATAACCTTGTCCCTTTGTCGTCAACGGTCCCGCTATTCTAGCGCCGGACCCGTCCAAAAGGTTGATTCCGCTCATGAGCCAAGCCCCCCTCGTCCTGGTGGACGGTTCGTCCTACCTGTACCGCGCTTTTCACGCGCTGCCACCGCTGACTACCTCCAAAGGCATGCCGACCGGCGCGGTCAAGGGCGTGCTGAACATGCTCAAGAGCCTGCGCAAGCAGTACCCGCAAAGCCCGTTCGCCGTGGTGTTCGACGCCAAGGGCGGGACCTTTCGCGACGAAATGTATGCTGACTACAAGGCCAATCGCCCCAGCATGCCCGATGACATGCGGGTGCAGATCGAGCCGCTGCATGCCAGCGTGATCGCCCTGGGCTTCCCGTTGCTGTGCGTCGAGGGCGTCGAGGCCGACGACGTGATCGGAACCCTGGCCCGCAGTAGCTCCGCGGCGTCCCGGCCTGTGGTCATCTCCACCGGCGACAAGGACATGGCGCAGCTGGTGGATGGGCACATTACCCTGGTCAACACCATGTCCGGTAGCAGCATGGACGTGGAGGGCGTGAAGGAGAAATTCGGTGTCGCTCCCGAGCAGATCATCGATTACCTGGCGCTGATGGGCGACTCCTCCGACAACATCCCTGGCGTTCCGGGCATCGGTCCGAAGACCGCCTCGGGCTTGCTGGTGGGGGTCAACGGCGGCCTCAAGGAGCTCTACGAGCAGCTCGATATCGTGCCGACCCTGCCGATTCGCGGGGCCAAGACGCTGCCGGCCAAGCTTGAAGAACATAAGGAAATGGCTTTCCTGTCCTATCAACTGGCGACCATCAAGGTCGACGTTGCCCTGGATGTGGGCCTGGACGACCTGCACCTGCGCGAGCCGGATCGCGAAAAGCTCGCAGAGCTCTACAGCCTGATGGAGTTCAAGAGCTGGCTCGACGATCTGCAGCGCGATGCCAAGCGTGTCGAGCTCGATACCAGCGCTGCCCCGGCCGCCGCTGAACAGCAAGCGCCGGCGGAGGAGTCCCCGCTGGAACTGCAGTACGAAACCATCCTCGACCCGGCGCGTTTCGACTTCTGGTTGCAAAAGCTCAAGGGGGCCAAGCTGATGGCCTTCGATACCGAAACCACGGGTATCGATGCCCAGCAAGCCCAACTGGTGGGCCTGTCCTTCGCGGTCACCGCGGGTGAGGCGGCCTACGTTCCGCTGACACACAGCTACATGGGGGCGCCCGCGCAGTTGGATCGCGACACCGTGCTGCTGGCCCTGAAGCCGCTGCTGGAAGACCCGAAGTTGCTCAAGGTGGGCCAGCACGCCAAGTTCGACATGAACATCCTGGCCAACTGCGCCATCGGTGGCGACCCGGCCAATGGCATCACCATGCGCGGCGTGGCCTTCGATACCATGCTCGAGTCCTATGTGCTCAATTCCACCGCCACCCGCCATGACATGGACAGCCTGGCGCAGAAGTACCTGGACCACAGCACCGTGAGTTTCCAGGACATCGCCGGCAAGGGCGCCAAGCAGCTGACGTTCGACCAGATCCCGCTGGAGCAGGCCGGCCCCTACGCCGCCGAAGACGCCGACGTGACCCTGCGCCTGCACCAGGCCCTGTTCGAGAAACTCAGCGCCATTCCGAGCCTGGCCAGCGTGCTGACCGATATCGAGATGCCTCTGGTACCGGTACTGGCTCGCATCGAGCGCCAGGGCGCGCTGGTGGACGACAAGCTGCTGGGCGTGCAGAGCATCGAGCTGGGCGACAAGATGGAGGCCCTGGAGCGTGAGGCTTTCGAAATCGCCGGCGAGGAATTCAACCTGGGATCGCCGAAGCAGCTGGGCAGCATCCTTTATGACAAGCTTGGCCTGCCAGTGCTGAAGAAGACTGCCAAGGGCCAGCCGTCCACCGCCGAAGAGGTGCTGGCCAAGCTGGCCGAGGACGACTACCCGCTGCCCCGGGTGCTGATGCAGTACCGCTCCATGAGCAAGCTCAAGAGTACTTATACCGACCGCCTGCCGGAGCAGATCAACCCGCGCACCGGACGGATCCACACCTCGTATCACCAGGCAGTAGCGTCTACCGGGCGCCTGTCTTCCAGTGATCCGAACCTGCAGAACATCCCGGTACGCACAGCAGAGGGGCGGCGCATTCGCCAGGCCTTCGTCGCTCCGGCCGGCTACAAGCTGCTGGCGGCGGACTACTCGCAGATCGAGCTGCGGATCATGGCGCATCTGTCCCAGGACGAAGGCTTGCTCAATGCTTTTCGCAACAACCAGGACGTGCACACGGCCACGGCGGCGGAAGTGTTCAAGGTCGATCTCGGGGACGTTACCTCCGAGCAGCGCCGCAGTGCCAAGGCCATCAACTTCGGCCTGATCTATGGCATGGGGGCGCAGAAGCTGGGCAAGGATATCGGCGTCGATACCAAGCAGGCCAAGGCTTATATCGACACCTACTTCGCCCGCTATCCGGGGGTGCGCGAGTACATGGACCGCACCCGTGCCCAGGCGGCCGACCAAGGGTATGTGGAGACCATCTTCGGTCGCCGCCTGTACCTGCCCGAGATCAATTCCAACAAGCCCCAGGAGCGGGCCGGTGCCGAACGCACGGCGATCAACGCGCCAATGCAAGGCACTGCCGCGGACATCATCAAGAAAGCCATGGTGGCGGTGGACAACTGGCTGCAGGACTCGGGGCTGGACGCCAGGGTCATTCTCCAGGTGCACGACGAACTGGTATTGGAGGTTCGCGAGGACCTGGTGGACCAGGTGCGCGAAGAAATTCGCGGTTACATGAGCGGTGCCGCGACCCTGGATGTGCCGCTATTGGTGGAAGTCGGGGTGGGAAATAACTGGGATGAGGCCCATTAAGGGGACTTTTCGCCGATTTTTGCCGCGACATAGTGTCGCGGCAAAACCCTGGAGAACCATTAGCACGAAAAATTTCAGGGGTTATCGCCAATAGTTTTTGCGCTCGGCCGGAACTAAATCGAGAAACGCCCACTCAGAGTTACTGAATGGCTGGTGAAGCCCTTCAATGCTCCTATGTCGTGTTAAGTGTTGGCAGATATCTGGACCCCGCCCTAGCGGTCTAGAACTTGAACCCCGAACTTCCCCCTCCCCATATGAAGTCCGGGGTTTTTTTTGCCTGAAAATTGCCTGCGTGGCGACCATGCTGCGTTAAAAAGCGGCGGGAAATGCTCATTTAGGCCCCTAAACTCCGCTTTCCCGCCGCTTTTTGCCTTGCCTGATCACCGTGCAGACAATTTTTATCTCTCTCAGGCCTCGATCTCGGCGCCTTTGTCGGCCAGTTCCAGCCAGCCCGCCAGCACGGTGTAGGCTTCTTCCAGGCCCATGCGCTTGGGTGCGGAGAACAGCTGGATAGTGATGGCTTCGCCCCAGCCCTTGCGAATTTGCGACTGGACCTTGAGCAGGGTGTTCTTGGCTGCGCCATAGGTCAGTTTGTCGGCCTTGGTCAGCAGGATGTGCATTGGCATGCCGCTGGCCACGGCCCAGTCCAGCATCAGGGTGTCGAAATCGGTCATTGGATGACGGATATCCATCATCAGGATCAGACCCTTGAGGCTCTCCCGGCTGCCCAGGTAGGCCTCCAGGTGGCGCTGCCAGTGCTGCTTCAAGGGGATCGGTACCTTGGCGTAGCCGTAGCCCGGCAGGTCGACCAGACGGCGATCGTCGTCTAGCTTGAAGAAGTTCAACAATTGCGTGCGGCCCGGGGTCTTCGAGGTGCGTGCCAGGCTGGCGTGGGTCAGGGTGTTCAAGGCGCTGGATTTACCGGCGTTGGAACGCCCGGCGAAGGCAACTTCGAAGCCGGCGTCGTCAGGGCATTGATCGACCTTGGCGGCGCTGAGCATGAAAGTAGCCTGTTGGCACAGACCGAGGATGGGGTTCTTCAGTTGCATGGGATTTCCGAAATAGGGGCGGTGCCGAGGATGGGTGCGGCGAGCGGTGTCGTTTCCGTTTCAGTAGCGCCAGTATATAATGCCGCAGATTTTGTGTGCGCTTTGTCCCAGCGTAGGATGAAGTTCACGAGAGCGATAAACCTTGTATGCGCATTAGAACGCAGCACGCTCTCAACCCTGAAAAGGTCGTTTTATGACGAAATGGCTGCTGGCTACCGGGCTCTTGATGCCGCTTTACAGCGCGCAGGCTACACAGGATCCGGAAGCTGTGTACAACCGTGTTTGTGGGGCTTGTCATTCCGGCCAACTACCGACGGCGCCCCGCAAGGGCGACCAGGAAGCTTGGGCGCCGAGGTTGGCGCAAGGTATGGAGACGCTGGTGCAACACGTGACCCAGGGTTTCAAGGCGATGCCGCCGCGTGGTTTGTGCATGGACTGCAGTGCCGAGGATTACCGAGCCATCATCCACTGGATGAGCGAGTGATCCCGGTCCATAACTCTTAACCCTTAGCCGTAGTTGGATTAGCTGATGAACAAATTACTCGTGAGTCTGCTGTTGACCTTGGGCATCACCGGTGTTGCCCATGCCGCAGGCGACGCTGCTGCCGGTCAGGCGAAAGCCGCAGTCTGTGGCGCTTGTCACGGCCCTGATGGGAACAGCATGGCGCCAAACTTTCCCAAACTGGCAGGCCAGGGGGAGAGGTACCTGGACAAGCAGCTGCACGATATCAAGTCCGGTAAGCGTCAAGTGCTGGAAATGACCGGCCTGCTGACCAACCTGAGCGATCAGGACCTGGCTGACATCGCCGCCTATTTCGCCAGCCAGAAAGGCAGCGTCGGCGCGGCTGATCCAAAAGTTGTGGCCCGTGGCGAAGAACTGTTCCGTGGCGGCAAGCTGGACCAGGGCATGCCAGCCTGTACCGGCTGCCATTCGCCGAACGGCGCGGGTAACGCAGCGGCAGGTTTCCCTCACCTGGGTGGCCAGCACGCTCAATATGTGGCCAAGCAGCTGACCGACTTCCGCGAAGGTGCACGTACCAACGATGGCGACACCATGGTCATGCGCAGCATTGCCAGCAAGCTGAGCAACAAGGACATCGAAGCAGTGTCCAGCTATATTCAAGGCCTGCACTGAGGCCGCCGCGATCAGTTGCCGGAAGGTGCATAGCCACGGCGACGTTAATGATCGATTAATCTGACGGTGCAAGCATAAAGGGTGGCTCAGGCCGCCCTTTTTTATGGCGCCAGCCGCTACACTAGCGAACTCAAGCCCGCCATGATCTGTCTGAATTCAGGTCGCGCGAGGCGCCTAAATCGTCCAGGAGTAAAGCATGCGTAATCTGATTCTCAGCGCCGCTCTCGTCACCGCCAGCCTGTTTGGCGTGACCGCTCAAGCCGCCGAACCGCTTGAAGCCGGTAAACAATATGTCGAGTTGAGCAGCGCCGTTCCGGTTGCGGTGCCTGGCAAGATCGAAGTGGTGGAGCTGTTCTGGTATGGCTGCCCTCATTGCTATGCCTTCGAACCCACCATCAACCCTTGGGTCGAGAAACTCCCTGCCGACGTCAACTTCGTACGTATCCCAGCCATGTTCGGTGGCATCTGGAATGTCCATGGCCAGCTGTTCATCACCCTGGAAGCCATGGGGGTCGAGCACAAGGTGCACAAGGCCGTGTTCGAGGCCATCCACAGCGGCAAGAAACTCGCTACTCCTGAGGAAATGGCCGACTTCCTGGCTGGCGAGGGTGTCGACAAGGACAAGTTCCTGAGCACCTACAATTCCTTCGCCGTCAAAGGCAAGGTCGAGGATGCCAAGAAGAAAGCCCAGGCCTATCAGATCTCTGGCGTACCTACCATGGTGGTCAACGGCAAGTATCGTTTCGACCTGGGCACTGCTGGCGGTCCTGAAGGGGCGCTGAGCGTGGCCGACCAGCTGATCGCCAAAGAGCGCGCGGCCAAGTAAGCGCCGCCGCCATGCCGCGCTGGGGCTCGGAACGCATCGTTGGCCTGCATGATCCGCAGGTCAACGAACATCATTTAGCGTCGACCGGCCTGCCGGCAGACAGTCGCCTGCGACTACTCAGCTTCAACATCCAGGTCGGCATCAGCACCGAGCGTTATCGTCACTACCTGACCCGCGGCTGGCAGCACCTGTTGCCCCATAACGGTCGGGCGGACAACCTGCAGAAAATAGGCAACCTGCTGGGGGACTTCGACCTGGTAGCCCTGCAGGAAGCCGATGGCGGCAGCCTGCGTTCGGGCTACGTCAACCAGGTGGAGCACCTGGCCCAACTGGGTGCCTTCCCCTACTGGTACCAGCAGCTCAATCGCAACCTCGGACGCCTGGCCCAGCACAGCAATGGCGTGCTCAGCCGCTTGCGGCCCTGGGCGATCGAGGATCATCCCCTGCCCGGCCCCAAGGGGCGTGGGGCGATCCTGCTGCGTTTCGGCGAGGGGCCGGAGGCCCTGGTCGTGGTGATGATGCACCTGGCCCTTGGCGCTCGGGCGCGAACCCGGCAACTGGCCTACATTCGCGAGTTGATCGGCGGCTACAAGCATCAGGTGTTGATGGGGGATATGAATACCCATGCCAGCGACCTGTTGGAGCATTCCCCCTTGCGCGACTTGAGCCTGCTGGCGCCGCAACTGCAGGCGACCTTCCCCAGCTGGCGCCCACAACGCTGCCTGGATCACATCCTGCTCAGCCCCAGCCTGACCCTGGAGCGAGTCGAAGTCCTGGCCCAACCCATATCCGATCACTTGCCGGTCGCGGTAGAGATTCGTCTGCCGGGTTCGCTCACGGCCGATGCATTGCCCGCGTTGAGTCCTGCCCCTCGCGGAATCGATGAATGAGCGACGACGCCCAACGTTGGAAAGAGAAGTACTTAAAAAGCATCGAACAACAGGAAAAGCTCGAGCGCCGCTGGGCTGCACGACTGGACTTGTTGCGCCGGGGCCTGGTGCGCAGCACCCTGGCCGCGGAGGGCACCGACCGCGCGGTTGACCAATGCATGAAGGAAATGCGCGAGGTCGTGCGTACCGACGATATGGACGCCGGACTGGCTGCCTTGATTCCGCGCCTGGAAAAGGCCGTGCTGGACTCCGAACAGCGTCGGGAAACCCGTATCGACCAGATGAGCAGCGCATTGACGGCGCTGGTCACCCAATTGCAGTCCCTGCCCCTGCCCAGGGAAGTCAGCCGCCCACTCAAGGCGTTCGCCAAGCAGCTGGATGGCCGGGTCGGTCAGGCCCGGGAGATTCCCTTGCTATTGGGGGAGCTGAGCGCCCTGCAAGGCAAGGCCCTGAACCAGTTGGACGGTCCGGCCGAACCCGGTCGCCCTGGCCTGTTGCAACGGCTGTTCGGCTCCCGTGATCCTGCGCAAGCCGCGCCGGGACCCGAGGCGCTCGCCCCTTCGGCCCAGGCTGTAGACAATCATCCACAGCCTGAGGAGCCAACGGCCCCGAATGAGGTGGCTAGCGAGCACGACGAAGTGCCCGATAGCGTTGTGCCCCAAGCTGGCACGGTAGCGCCGGCACCTGGTGTCGCACCGTTGTCGGCAGAGGCGGAACCCTTGTCCCAGGCCGCCTTCGAACCCTCTGCTGCCGTTGCCCCCAAGCTCGAAACCGAGCCAGAACCCGAGCCCGGTCCGACAGAGGCTGTCGCCTTCATACCCCAGGTCCTGGTGCCGGAAACTCCTGCGCTCGAGCTGGAACGTCCTTCCGAGGTGCCGGCAGGGTTGCAGGAGCCCGTTGAAGTATTGCGAACCGAGAGGCCCGGGCCGACCCTGGCACCTGCACCTGCACCTGCACCTGCACCTGCACCTGCACCTGCACCTGCACCTGCACCCGATCCCCTGATCGCCCCCGAGCCGAAGGGCGGCAATCCTGACGAGCTGCTGCCCATTTCCTCTGCCGCCTTGCTCGACAGCCTGCCCCTGCCCCAGGTGATGGCCGAGGCGTTGGCGGCCATCGACCCGGAGCAGCCGGATCATGACGTGCTCTATGCGTTGCCGGACTCGCCCGAGCCTTCCTACAGTTCGGTGGCCAAGCACATCGAGCACACCCTCCTGGGCCTGCTCGATGACCTGAGCCTGCCTGAGCGGCATCGCCCTCAAGCAGAGGCAATGCGTGATCGTCTGCAACATGGCCTGAACTGGTATGAGTTGCTGCCGATCCTCGATGATCTTGCGGTGTTGATGCTGGCGATCACCGACTCTGGCCAGCATGAGTTCGAGAATTACCTCAAGCAGCTCAACGAGCGCCTGGAAGCCTTCCAGAGCAATCTGCAGGCAGCCAGTGACGGTCATGCCGATATCAGCTCGGCCGCGCGCGCCATGGATACGCAGATCCGCGAGCAGGTCGATGGTCTGCAGAGCAGCGTGCAGGAAGCAGCGGACCTGGACGACCTCAAACAGGTACTGGAAAGCCATCTGGAAGGCCTGCTGGGCACCATGGACCAGCATCAGCGCCAGCGCGACGAGCGCGAGAAGGACATGGCCACACGCTTGCAAAGCCTGGCGGCCCGGGTCTCGAGCATGGAGCAGGAGGCCCAGGGCTATCGCGAGCACTTGGAGGAGCAGCGGCAGAAGGCATTGATCGACCCGCTGACCGGGCTGCCCAACCGTGCGGCCTGGAGCGAGCGCCTGGAGCATGAGATCGAACAGTGGCAACGCCATGGCAACAGCCTGTTGCTGGCCATGCTCGATCTCGACCACTTCAAGCGGATCAACGATAACTATGGGCACCTGGCTGGCGACAAGGTGCTGAAGATCATTGCCAGCGTACTGCGCAAGCGCTTGCGGGGTACCGATTTCATCGCCCGCTTCGGTGGTGAGGAGTTTGTCCTGCTGTTGCCCAATACACCGTGGCCGGTGGGCGTACGGTTGGTGGAAACCCTGCGTGCGGCGATCGAGGCCTGTCCGTTCCATTTCAAGGGCGAACCGGTGACCATCACTGTGTCTGTGGGCATGAGTGCGTTCAAGTCGGGAGATCGCAGCGACATGGTGATAAAAAGAGCCGATCAGGCGCTATATCGAGCAAAAGATGCCGGGCGAAACCGGGTCGAGGCCGGCTGAACCGAGCCGGGTAGCGCAGTTTTGCCCATGGATCGGGGAGCAGTACGTTACACTGTTGCATTAATGTCGCAACGTGCTGCCCTGCCATGAAACTGTTTGCCCTTGCCTTCTCCCTGTTGCTGCTTGCTGGCTGCGCCAGCGGCCCGCGCATCGATACCAGCCACCCCTCGGTCAACTACGATCAGCGGGCCCAGTTCATCATCGTCCATTACACCTCGGCGTCCATGGAGCGTTCCCTGGCCCTGCTGACCCATGGCCAGGTCAGCAGCCATTACCTGATCGGCGATGACAAGTCCGCCACTATCTACAAACTGGTGGATGAACAGTACCGTGCGTGGCATGCCGGCGAGAGCCAATGGCAGGGACGAACCTGGCTCAACTCCAGCTCCATCGGTATCGAGATCGTCAACCCGGGGTTTCGCGACGGCCCCAACGGGCGGCTCTGGTACCCCTACAGCGAAGCGCAGATCCAGAACCTGATCGTGCTGCTCAAGGACATCAGCAAGCGCAACAACATTTCCCCTCGGCACATCATCGGCCACAGTGACATCGCACCGCTGCGCAAGCTCGATCCAGGCCCGCTGTTCCCCTGGAAGCGCCTGGCCGAGGCGGGCCTGGGCCTGTGGCCCAATGCCCAGGCAGTGGCTCGCCAGCAGGCGTTCTATGCGGCGAACCTGCCGAGCATCAGCTGGTTCCAGCAGCAGTTGGCCCACCTGGGCTACGCCACCCCGCAGACCGGCGAGTTGGATGTGGCCACCCGGCATGTGCTGGCAGCCTTCCAGATGCACTACCGGCCCGGCCGTTTCGATGGCACCCCGGACGCTGAAAGCGCAGCGATCCTGCAGGTCCTCAACCAGACAAAATAATGACGCCGCCGGACGGTCCGCGCCGATTGCCCAATCAGTTGCTATAACTCATTGGTAATCCTTCGGATCTTCCAAGATGCAGGCCTCCGGCGAGCCCGTGCGCAGTTGGTTTCATCGCCCATGGGTGTTGGCGATGCTGGCGGCTGCCTTGAGTGCGGCGGTGCTGATGCTGGGCAGCGTTGGCGTGGCGATGCATCAGGTCCAGCAGCAGGAAAGCGAGCAGATGAATGCCCAGGGCCAGCGATTCCTGGAGCGCCTGGAGCAGTTGTTCGGACAGCTGCGCGAGGGCCTGGATGCCTTGGAGGCGCAACCGCTACGCGAGTGCAGCGCGGACATGATCACGGCGTTGCAGCAGGTCAGCTACAGCTATCGCTTCATCTACGAGGCGGTTTACATGGACGCCGACCAGACCTGCTCCAACTGGCCGCAGCAGAACCTGACGCCATCCCCCAGGCCTGCGGATATCCGGGGCCCCACCTATAGCTACTGGCTCAATACCTCCACCGAACCCAATGAAAACCTCGCGGCGCTCATGCTCGGCCGTGGCAACTTTCGCGTCGCCACTTCCCGTGGGCACCTGACGGACGTGGTCGACCTGCCGCCCGGGGGCAGCCTGATGGTGGTGGTCGATCATGGTGCCCGGGCCATTCCGGTACTGGGCCTGGCGCGCCCCTGGCCGCCGGTGCAGCCCTGGCATCCCAGTCGAGGCCAGCCACTGCAGGTGACCCGGGACCTGCTGATCTACCGCATGCCGACCCAGAACCCCGAGTACCAACTGGTGCTGATCACTCCAAGGGCCAGCATGCAGGCGGAAATGCTCTATGGCTGGTGGTGGTTGCTGCCGGTGAGCCTGTTGTTGGCGCTGTTCATCTGCGCACTGGTGTATCAGCTGGCGCGGCAGCGGCAGTCCCTGGGGGCGGAACTGCAAGGTGCCTTGCGTCGTAAGGAACTGCAGGTGCTGTACCAACCGATCTTCGATCTCAACAGCCGGCTCTGCGTGGGAGCCGAGGCCTTGCTGCGCTGGCGGCGCCCGGACGGCACCCTGACCAGCCCCGAGCTGTTCATCCCGCTGGCAGAGAACACCGGGCAGATCCGCCAGATCACCGACTTCGTCCTGCAGCGCCTGCTGGAACAGTTGGGCCATGTGTTGCGAGCCAATCCGCAGTTGTACATCTCGGTCAACCTGGCCGCTTGCGATGTCATGGTGCCGCGTATCGGCCGGGTCATGGCGCGCCTGCTGGCGTTGCACCGGGTGGCGGCGCGGCAGATCGCCTTCGAAGTGACCGAGCGCGGACTGATCGACGTGGTGGTGGCACGCAACAACCTGCAAGCCCTGAGGGATGTCGGGCATCCAGTGTTGATCGACGATTTCGGCACCGGCTATTGCAGCCTGGCCTACCTGCAGAACCTGCCGGTGGACTGCCTGAAGATCGACAAGGCGTTCGTCGACGCCCTGGGCCACGATGCCGCCAGCAGCGGCGTGGCCCCGCACATCATCCGCATGGCCCACGCCCTGAAGCTCAAGGTGATCGCCGAAGGCATCGAGTTCGAGGACCAGGCCTTGCTGTTGAGCAGCGAAGGGGTCAGCTTCGGCCAGGGCTGGCTGTTCGCCCAGGCCCTGAGCGCCTTGCAGTTCACCGAATTGATCACGCGGGGACGGCGCCTGATGGCCAGGCGCTTGGATGATGAAGCGTGATGCCCTACAGCGGCAGCGCCAGGTAGAACTGGGTACCCTGCCCCGGTCTTGAGTACACCCCCATGCGTCCGCCATGGAGCTGGACGATTTCCTTGCACAGTGCCAGCCCGAGCCCGGCGCCACCCTTCTTGCGCCCCACCTGGACGAAAGGTTCGAAGATCCGCCCCTGCTGGCCGTAGGCGATCCCTTCGCCATTGTCCTCGACACTGACGATCACCCGCTCGCCATGACGCCTGGCCTGCAGGCGGATCTGGCCTCCCTTGGCGGTGTGGCGCAGGGCGTTGCCTACCAGGTTGTCCAGGACCCGCTCCAGCTGTGGCTGGTCGGCATGCAGTCGTGGCAGTGGCGCCTGCATATCCAGCAGCAGCGCTATGTCCCGGTTTCGCGCCTGTTCGATGAAGCGTTCCCGGGTCTGCTCCAGCAGATCCTCCAATGAGCAGGGGGCGAGAGTGAGCTTCTGCAGGCCGTTCTGGTAGCGGGAGAAGTTCAACAGATCGTTGATCAACTGCATCAGGCGCTGCATTTCTTCATTGACGGTATTGAGCAGGTCGGTTTCCCGCGACTCCTCGGCGAAGTGCAGGCGTTCCTGGAGCAGCCCGAAGGCCATGTGCATGCCGGTGACCGGGGTGCGCAGCTCATGGGAGGCGCGCAGCACGAACTCACTGCGCACGCGCTCGAAGGCCCGCTGCTCGGTGACGTCATGCAGCACCATCACTGCGCCAAGGATGTGCCCTTGGGTGTGGCATACCGGGGTCAGGCTATAGGTCAACAGGCGTGCCTCGCCGTCGACTTCGATATCCAGGTCTTCCGGGGCCCGCTCCAGGCTGCCGCCCCGCAGCACCAGTTGCAGTTGTTCGTCCAGTTCCGGTCTTTGCAGGGCACTGCCCAGGCCTTGGCCAAGGCGATCCTGGTCCCAGCCCAGTTGCCGCTGGGCCACCGGGTTCAAGTGCTCCAGGCGGCCCTGGCGGTCGATCATCAGCAGGCCGTCGTCGATGCTGTCGAGCACCGCTTGCAGGCGTTGCTGGCCGGCCAGCAGTTCATCGACGTTGGTTGCCTGATGTTGGCGCAGCGCCTCAGCCATGATGCCGAAGCGTCGGGTCAGCAGATTCATTTCCGCGGCGCCTGAAATCGGCAGGGTAACGTCGAAGTTACCCTGGCCGATCTTGTCCGCCGCCTTGGCCAGGGCCTCGATGGGACCGCCAAAGCGTTGGGCGATGGAATGCGCGGTAATGAAACCGATGATCAGCACCGCCAGGCCAACCAGGCCCAGCAGGCCGGCCACCAGCAGGGCGCGGCCGCGGGTCTGGCGCTCCACTGCGCTGATGTTGTCCAGGGCGCGCTTGTGCTCATTGATCAGGCCTGAGCGCAGGGTGTTGAAACGCTCGGTCAGTTGGTTGTCGCTACTCAATCCGGTGCTGGGGGCGTTGCTGTGTTCGAAGGCCTGGAAGAAGCTCTGATAGTCGCTGCGGGCTTGCTGGAAGCCGCTTTGATTGTGGTTCTGCTGCTCATGGGCAATGCCTTGGTCGAGCAGGTCCAGGTAACGTTTCCTGGATGCTTCCAGGGCCTCTGGGTCGGGCTTGTTGCTGAGCATGAGGATCAACTGGTCGCCCAGGGTCTGGCGCAGCTTGAGCCCCAGGTCCAGGGTGATGAAGTTGTTGCGGATCAGCGACTCCTGGGTACTGGCCATCTGCATCACGCTGACCAGCCCGAGCACCAGGCCCAGCATCGCCACGGTGATCAGGGCCGAGATGCTCAGAAACAGCCGGGTCCGCAGTTTCATCGCTAGCTTCATGGGATATCGTTCACAGGTTGTACTGTTTGCGCTTGCGATACAGCGTCGAAGCATCGATGCCCAGTGTCTTGGCGGCTTGGTCAAGGGTGTCGCTGGTGGCCAGTACCGCACCGATATGGGCTTTCTCCAACTCGTCCAGGCTCAAGGCCGCGCCGATTCGCGGCGCATTGCTGGTGGGCTGCTCGGCCATGCCCAGGTGGCTGATCTCGACTCGTTCCTGGGGACAGATGATGCTCGCCCGCTCCACCACATTGCGCAGCTCGCGAATGTTGCCTGGCCAGCGGTAGTTCAACAGGGCCTCCCGGGCCTCGTCGCTGAAGCCCCGTGCCGGTCGCGAGTACTCCTTGACGAAGCGCGCGAGGAAACGGTCGGCCAGGGTCAGGATATCTTCGCTGCGCTCGCGCAAAGGCGGCAGGTGCAGGGTAATCACGTTCAGGCGGTACAGCAGGTCCTCGCGAAAACGCCCGTCGCGCACCATGTCTTCCAGATTGAGGTTGGTGGCGGCCAGGATGCGTACGTCGGCGCGCCGGGTCACCGGATCGCCGACACGTTCATATTCCTTGTCCTGGATAAAGCGCAGCAGTTTGGGCTGCAGGGTCAGCGGGAAGTCGCCGATCTCGTCGAGAAACAGCGTGCCCCCGTCGGCCTGGTTGACCCGGCCCAGGGTGCTTTCGCTGGCGCCGGTAAAGGCCCCGCGGCTGTGGCCGAAGAGCTCGCTCTCCATCAGCTCGGCAGTCAGCGACGGGCAGTTGATGGTCACACAGGACTTCTTCGCGCGCTTGCTCCAGCCATGGATGGCCCGGGCCAGCTCGCCCTTGCCGGTTCCAGATTCACCGAGAATCAGGATGTTGGCATCGGTGCTGGCTACCTGGCGGGCGGTCTCCAGCACCACCTTCATGGCCGGGCTGTGGGAGTCCAGGCCATCGCTGGGCTTGCGGACCTCGCCCTCCAGGGCCTCCAGGCGTGCTGACAGCTGGCGCACTTCCAACTGCTTGGCGGTGGCCAGGCGCAATTGATCGGGGCTGCACGGCTTGACCAGGTAATCGGCGGCACCGGCCTGGATGGCATCCACGGCGGTATCGACGGCGGAATGGGCGGTGACGATCACTACCCGCATCCAGGGCGCCTGGATACGCATCTGGGCCAATACATCCAGGCCGTTGTCTTCTCCTAGGCGCAGGTCGAGGAAGCACAGGTCGAACACCTGGCGTTGCAGCAACGTGTCTGCCTGGGCCGCACTATTTGCGGTAGCGACGATGTAGCCCTCGTCTTCCAGGCAATAACGGAAGGTGCGAAGGATGGCGGACTCGTCATCTACCAGAAGGATGCGGCCCTGATTCTCCGGCGCTGGCTCCATTTTCCCAGGCTCCTTTAATGAACGATCTGATTTAGTCCCGGAAAAATCGGGCAAGTTGCAAGATTGATTCTGATCCATTCCACCGGTTGCAGGTTAGATATATCCGGTCGAAATAGCTAACTAACTGAAATAACTGATGTTTTCAGCGGTGGCTGAAGGTTGTGCAGGTACAGGTCTGTATCAGGCTGCTCGCTGCTCGGCAAAGTTCCCACCGAAAATCAGAAAGCAGGAGAAACCCCTGAGTTGAAGATCGTGCATTTCGCACGGTCAGCCAAGTGGGCATCGTGCAGGATGCGTCCATGGGTTTTTTCTGGTCTTTATATAAGTAATTGATTTTATTGATATTTATTACTCGATAAAAGCTGGCATGCAGTCTGCAACTTCCTTTCCCATCGAGGGGCCCAGGCAACGGCTTCCATAACAACATCACCATCGGTGTGGGAGGATTTTCAGGATGAATCGCCAACGTCTTGCCCAATTGCGCATCGCGCCGCTGCACCTCCAGCAAGGGCTGTTTGCTTGCCTTGCATTGCTGGTCACTCTAATCGCCGGGCAGCAGTTCCAGCGCTGGCAGGATCGCCAGGCCCCTATTCCCCAGGTGCCGGCCCATCAACACCCCATCCAGACCCATTTTCGTCCGGTGAGCAGTTCGTTCGCCGACACCGCACCCCTACAACTGATGACCGTTGACCAGGCGCAACCCGTGCTTGAGTCGCCACGCCAGGAGCGCTGGGTGTTCTAGGCACCATGGCCGGGGCCGCCCTTGGCGGTAGCGGGCCAACCATGTCGGCAGCTTTCCTAATAGAGAAGAGTAAGGAGAATCATCATGCTGAGTTGGGCAATCACATTCCTGATCATCGCCATCGTCGCTGCCGTCCTGGGCTTCGGTGGTATCGCTGGCACCGCTACCGGGATCGCCAAGATTCTTTTCGTGGTGTTCCTGGTGATGTTCATCGCTTCCTTCTTCTTTGGCCGTCGCGGTCGGGGTTGATCATGTGGATCTCCTTCAAGACCCTGGCCTTCGTATTGCTGTCGAGCGCCAGTGCCCTGGCGTCGGCTGCCAACGATGGCCAGGCACGGGCCAGCCAACTGCTCAATGCAGATCCGCAGTTTCGCGAGACCTGGCAGAAGGTCGTGCAAAAGGAAGAGCGATTGCCCGAGTGGGTCATGAACCTGTCGGGCGATGCCGAACAAATGAATGCCGTGGAGGAGGATGGCGACAAGTACCTGGTGGGACCGTTGTGCGAGACCACCCAGAGTTGCCGCAGCCAGCGGCTGATCGTGGCCTTCGCTTTCGACAAGAAGCATGCCTATGCATTGCTGGTGGAAGTGCCTGCGGGGTTGCCCGCCGACAAGTCGCCGACCCGGCATGCCAACTACCGGTTTCTCGGCAAGCCCGAGCCCGGTATGCAGGAATTGCTTAAAGAGCAGCTGAGAAAAGACCCGAACTGGTATTGAGTCCGGGTCAGTCGAATAGACGAAAGGGCCTGGTGCGCTTTCGGCTGTTGCACGACCCGAGGAGGGCACGTGCATGACCAGGGGGCCGGGACGTTCTGATCCACCAGAGATCGGAGTGACCTAGGGGTACAGGGAGTGCCTCCGCAAGGGCCGGGTCAGGAAAAAGCGGCGGCGCAAGCTCCCGGGTCGGTGTCGACCCGACGAGCTTGCGGCGTGCGTGAACGGTCAGATCCCCGTTCTAGAGCCATTGGCCTGATGCCACCGATGTCTGAACTGAAAAATCTTCCTTTGACTCCGGTCAAACGTTTCCTGGTGTTTCTCTGCGACCGTATATCGAGAAACTTTCCGGAAAATCCGGAAGGTTCCAGGGCACCCGAAACAGAACATTCCTAAAGTTTTTTAGACCTTTTCCTGACCCTTCCGACAAGCCTGCACGCCGCCTGAAATGGCCGTTTCACGGCATTCTGGCCTGCCGAAATGTCGTATTCGAACCGGTTGGGACGCTCGTTTTGTTTCGAAAAACTCATGCCGATTCGGCATAGGGTAGGCGTTTACGGCATTAGACGCGCCACCCTTGCATCGGAATAGTTGCGCCTTTTTTCGCCTGCAGAGAGCCGTAAATGCTCGCTCGGGATGACCTTATACGGGGGCTGATGCACAGACTTTTCCGCCATTGAGCGTTGCAGTTCGCGCATCAGCCCGAGTCCAACTGAAGTAAGGGTAATGATATGAAGAAGGCCAAATTAAGCCTCGCCTGGCAGATCCTCATCGGTCTGGTCCTGGGTATTGCGATCGGCGCACTGCTCAATCATTTCAGCGCTGAAAAAGCCTGGTGGATTAGCAACGTCCTGCAACCTGCGGGCGATATCTTTATCCGCTTGATCAAGATGATCGTGATCCCGATCGTCATCTCCTCGCTGGTGGTCGGCATCGCCGGTGTCGGCGACGCCAAGAAGCTGGGCCGCATCGGCCTCAAGACCATCATCTACTTCGAGATCGTGACCACCATCGCCATCGTCGTCGGCCTGCTGCTGGCCAACCTGTTCCATCCGGGCGCAGGCATCGACATGAGCACCCTGGGCACCGTGGACATTTCCAAGTACCAGGCCACCGCGGCCGAAGTGCAACATGAACACGCCTTCATCGAGACCATCCTCAACCTGATTCCGTCGAACATCTTCGCGGCCATGGCCCGTGGCGAGATGCTGCCGATCATTTTCTTCTCGGTGCTGTTCGGCCTGGGCCTGTCGAGCCTGCAGGCCGACCTGCGCGAGCCGCTGGTGAAGATGTTCCAGGGCGTTTCGGAAACCATGTTCAAGGTCACCCACATGATCATGAACTACGCCCCTATCGGTGTATTTGCCCTGATCGCGGTGACCGTCGCCAACTTCGGTTTCGCTTCGCTGCTGCCTTTGGCCAAGCTGGTGATCCTGGTCTACGTGGCCATCGCTTTCTTCGCCTTTGTGGTCCTGGGCCTGATCGCACGCCTGTTCGGTTTCTCGGTGATCAAGCTGATGCGCATCTTCAAGGATGAGCTGGTGCTCGCCTACTCCACCGCCAGCTCGGAAACCGTGCTGCCGCGAGTGATCGAGAAGATGGAAGCCTACGGCGCGCCGAAGGCGATCTGCAGCTTCGTGGTGCCTACCGGCTACTCCTTCAACCTCGACGGTTCGACCCTGTACCAGAGCATCGCGGCGATCTTCATCGCCCAGCTGTACGGAATCGACCTGTCCATCAGCCAGCAGCTGCTGCTGGTCCTGACCCTGATGGTCACTTCCAAGGGGATCGCCGGGGTTCCGGGCGTGTCCTTCGTGGTCCTGCTGGCCACCCTGGGCAGCGTTGGCATCCCGCTGGAAGGCCTGGCCTTCATCGCCGGTGTCGACCGCGTGATGGACATGGCGCGTACCGCCCTGAACGTGATCGGCAACGCCCTGGCGGTGCTGGTGATCGCTCGTTGGGAAGGCATGTACGACGAAGCCAAGGGCCAGCGCTACTGGAACTCCCTGCCGCACTGGCGCAGCAAGGAGAAGCTGCCAGCCGGCGAGATCTCCAAGGGCTGAGACGCCTGACGCCCGCCCGCCACCCCGGCGGGCCCGCGCAACAGACAAACCCCGGTCGATCCGGGGTTTGTCGTTTCTGCAGCCCCCGCTATCATTCGCCGCATCTTCCGAGGGATATGACCGATGCTCAATGGCCTGTGGCTTGGCTTCTTTATCGTTGCAACCGTTTCCGCCCTGGCGCAGTGGCTGGTGGGAGGCAACGCCGGGATCTTCGCCGCCATGGTGGAAAGCATCTTCGCCATGGCCAAGCTGTCGGTGGAGGTCATGGTGTTGCTGTTCGGCACCCTGACCCTGTGGCTGGGGTTCCTGCGGATCGCCGAGAAGGCCGGCATCGTCGAATGGCTGGCCAAGGTCCTCGGCCCGTTGTTCAAGCGCCTGATGCCGGAAGTGCCACCGGGCCATCCGGCCCTGGGCCTGATCACCCTGAACTTCGCCGCCAACGGCCTGGGCCTGGACAATGCTGCCACGCCCATCGGCCTCAAGGCCATGCGCGCCCTGCAGGAGCTCAACCCCAGTGCCACCACCGCGAGCAACGCGCAGATCCTGTTCCTGGTGCTCAACGCTTCGTCCCTGACCCTGTTGCCGGTGACCATCTTCATGTACCGCGCCCAGCAAGGTGCGGCGGACCCGACCCTGGTGTTCCTGCCGATCCTGCTGGCCACCAGCGCCTCGACCCTGGTAGGCCTGCTGTCGGTGGCGGTGATGCAGCGCCTGCGGCTGTGGGACCCGGTGGTGCTGGCCTACCTGATTCCCGGTGCCCTGGCCCTGGGGGCTTTCATGGCGCTGCTGGCGAGCCTGTCGGCGGCGGCCCTGGCGTCGCTTTCCTCGATCCTCGGCAACCTGACGCTGTTCGGCCTGATCATGCTGTTCCTGGTGATCGGCGCGCTGCGCAAGGTCAAGGTCTACGAGGCTTTCGTCGAGGGCGCCAAGGAAGGGTTCGACGTCGCCAAGAACCTGCTGCCGTACCTGGTGGCCATGCTGTGCGCCATCGGCGTGCTGCGGGCTTCCGGGGCGCTGGATTTCGGCCTCGACGCAATCCGCCACCTGGTGGCCTGGGCCGGATGGGATACGCGCTTCGTCGATGCCCTGCCCACTGCCATGGTCAAGCCGTTCTCGGGCAGTGCCGCCCGGGCGATGTTGATCGAGACCATGAAGAGCCAGGGTGTGGACAGCTTCCCGGCGCTGGCGGCGGCGACCATCCAGGGCAGCACCGAAACCACCTTCTATGTGCTGGCGGTGTATTTCGGTGCGGTGGGCATCCAGCGGGTACGGCACGCCGTGGGCTGCGCCCTGTTGGCGGAGTTTGCCGGCGTGGTCGCGGCGATCGCCGTCTGCTACTGGTTCTTCGGCTGATCCTGCGCCGGCTTGCCGGCGCGCTGGAGCTCAGCGTTTCCCCACCTGGTTGCCCTGCCCTACGGCCCAGTCCACCACCTGGCGGGCCAGCACATCGCTGGCTTGGCCGAACCCGGCCACGACCGCCGGCACCCGGGTCTCGGCCAGCGGCTGGCGTACCTCGAAGCGCCGGCTGGCGAGGATCTTCTGGTCAGCACCCCGAATCAGCCGTGCATCCAGGCGTATCACCACCTGGGCGGCCTTGTCCTGGTATTCGGTCTGGAAGGCCTGCAGGTCGCCGCCCAGGGCCAGGTCGGTCTGCAGGTTGCTGTCGTCGGTGCTCAGCAGCTGGACCCGGCCGTCGCGCTGGAATCCATCCAGCAGGCGGTTGCGCAGCAGGATCGGTGCCGGGTCGGTCCAGCGCGAAGCCTTGTAGCTGCTGATCAAGTCGCCCTGGGGGATCACTGCGATCCTGGCACTGTTCAGGGCATCGCTGGCCTGGGGCTTGAGCAGTTGCAGCGACCACGGCAAGGCCTTGCCCGGGGTGCTGGGTTGGTTCACCGGCAAGCGGTAGATATCCAGCGGCTCGCTCTTGGGCAGGATCGAGCAGCCGCCCAGGACCAGGGCGGCTCCCAGGGCCAGGGGGGCAAACAGGCGACAGGCACGCATCATGGCGTGAACTCCTTGTTCTTCTCGTTACCCAGCAGGTAACCGCCGGGGTTGGCTTCCAGGCGGCGGGTGATGGCCCGCAGCGAGCTCATGGTCTCGCGCAGTTCGCGCACGGCCGGCGCCAGGCCATTGAGGCCCTGCATGCCGTTGCTCAGCGAATCCTGGTTGTCGGTCAACAGTGTGTTCAGGGTGGCACTGCTTTGCTCCAGCGAGCGCATGGCCTGCTCGGCGCTGCCGAACATCTGCCGGCCCTGGTCGTTGAGCAGGCCGTTGGCGTTGCGCATCAGTGCCGTGGTCTGTTCCAGCATGGCGCTGGTCTGCTTGGTGATGGTTCCCAGTTGCTGCATCAGCTGGCGCAGGTCGTTACGTTGCTCGGCGATGCTGGCGGTGGTCTTCTGCAGGTTATCCAGGGTATTGCTGACCCGGCCCACGTTCTCCGGGGAAAACAGCCGGTTGGCGTTATGCAGCAGCAGGTTGACCCCGGTCATCAGGTCGTCGCTGTTGTTCAGCAGGCGGGCGATGGGCGATGGCGAGGCGATGATGGTCGGCAACTGGCCGTTCTTGCCCTTGAGGGGCTGGCTTTGCGGGGTGCCGCCACTGAGCTGGATGATCGAGGTGCCGGTGATGCCGGTCAGGGCCAGCTTGGCCTGGGTGTCTTCCTTGATCGGCGTGTCGCCGCCCAGGCGAATCTGCGCCAGTACCCGGCGCGGGTCCTTGGGGTCCAGGCGCAGGTTGACCACGTCGCCGACCTTGATCCCGCTGTACTGCACCGAGCTGCCCCGGGACAGGCCGCTGACAGCCTCGTTGAAGACGATCTCGTAGTCCTGGAAGGCGCTGTCGACGCTGGACTTGGCCAGCCACAGGCCGAACAGCAAGGCGCCGGCCACCAGAATCACCGTGAACAGGCCGATCAGTACGTGATGGGCTCGGGTTTCCATGTCATCCCTCGTTGGTCGGTGTCGCGGCCTGGTACGCCGCGCGGCCGCGAGGGCCGTGGAAGTATTCGTGGATCCAGGCGTCCGGGGTCTCGGCGACGATGTCGATGGCATCGGCCACCAGCACCTTCTTCTGGGCCAGTACCGCCACCCGGTCGGTGATGGTGTAGAGGGTATCCAGGTCGTGGGTGACCAGGAACACGCTCAGGCCCAGGGCGTCGCGCAGGGTCAGGATCAGTTGGTCGAAGGCGGCGGCGCCCACCGGGTCCAGGCCGGCGGTGGGCTCGTCGAGAAACAGGATGTCCGGGTCCAGGGCCAGGGCTCGGGCCAGGGCCGCGCGCTTGATCATGCCGCCGGACAGCGACGCCGGGTACTTGTCCGCCGCCGACAGCGGCAGGCCGGCCAGGGCCAGCTTCACCGCCGCCAGGTGCTCGGCGTCGGCGCGCGACAGGCCGGCGTGTTCGATCAGTGGCAGGGCGACGTTCTCGGTCACCGTCAGCGAGGTGAACAGCGCGCCCTTCTGGAACAGCACGCCGAAACGTCGTTCCACCAGCGAGCGCTGCTGCTCCGGCAGGCTTGGCAGGTCCTGGCCGAATACCCGCACCGAGCCTTCGCTGGGCTGGCGCAGGCCGACGATGCTGCGCAGCAGTACCGACTTGCCGCTGCCCGAGCCACCGACCACGCCGAGGATCTCGCCCTTGTACACGTCCAGGTCGAGGTTCTCGTGCACGCTCTGCGGGCCGAAGCGGTTGCACAGCCCGCGAACCTCGATCACCGCCTCGGCGCGCGCGCGCGGCGGGCGGCTCACCAGCCCATCTCCATGAAGAACAGTGCGGCCACGGCGTCAATGACGATCACCACGAAGATCGACTGCACGACGGCGGAGGTGGTGTGCGCCCCTACCGATTCGGAACTGCCGCTGACCTTGAAGCCCTCCAGGCAGCCGATGGCGGCGATCAGGAAGGCGAATATCGGGGCCTTCACCAGGCCCAGCAGGAAGTGCTTCACGCCGATGTCCGAATGCAGCAGCGAAAGGAACATCGCCGGCGAAATATCCAACGACAGCGCACAGACCACTCCGCCGCCGATGATGCCCGAGAGCATGGCCAGGAAGGTCAGCATCGGCAATGCCACCAGCAGGGCCAGGACCCGGGGCAGGACCAGCAATTCCATGGGGTCCAGGCCCAGGGTGCGGATCGCGTCGATCTCCTCGTTGGCCTTCATCGAGCCGATCTGCGCGGTAAAGGCGCTGGCGGTGCGTCCGGCCATGAGGATGGCGGTGAGCAGTACGCCGAATTCACGTAGAAAGGAAAACGCCACCAGGTCCACGGTGAAGATGCTGGCGCCGAACCCGGCCAGCACCGTGGCCCCGAGGAAGGCCACCACCGCCCCCACCAGGAAGGTCAGCAGGGCCACGATGGGCGCGGCGTCCAGGCCGGTCTGCTCGATATGCGCCACCACCGGGGTGATGCGCCAGCGTTTGGGATGTAGCAGGCCGCGGGCCAGGGTCTCGAGGATCAGGCCGATGAAACCCAGGACTTTCAGGGTGTCCTGCCAGACGGTGTAGACCGATCCGCCGATCCGCGAGAGCAGCTGTATGCCGACCGGAATCTCCGGTTGCTTGACCGGTACGCAGAAGTCGTTCAGCGAGCTGTAGACGGTTTGCAACAGGGCGCGGTCGGCGGCGGAGAGGGTGCAGTCGGGGTGTTCGGCGCTGTGGCCCAGGCGCTCGGCCCCGAGCAATTCCACCAGCAGCGAGGCGCCGGCGGTATCCAGGGCACCCAAGCCATTGAGGTCGATATGGGTGCTGCTGTCGTAGCGGCCATCCAGCGCTTGGCTCAGGCGCTTGAGCTCGCTGTAGTGCGCCAGCGTCCAGTCGCCACGGATGCGCAATTGCGCCGGGGATTGGGCAAGATCCAGTTGAGCGGTGCCGGGCGTCACGCTGGTAGTCATAAGCTCCGTGCTTGTGTGGCGATTTCGCAGTGCTACGTAATAGCACGATCCGGATTAATTTGCCTTGCCCGTCTTGGCGGCGCCTTGATCTGGATCGTCGATCCGAAAACGCAGCACGCCGATCACCTGATCGTCTTCGGTGACCACCCGCACTTGCCAGTCGCCTGTGGGGTTGGCCGGGAAGTTCTGCTTGTGGGACCAGGCCCGATAGCCTTCCTTGCGTCCGCCATGGATATCCAGTGCGATGCGATCCACTTCGCTGCCGTTGAACTGCCAGACATGGTAGATGCGCTCGTCCAGGCCGCGCGGTGCATTGATCGCGGTATAGGCGTACAACCCATTGCCGCGCACCTGGGTGGTGTCCAGGTGTTCCAGGCTGGCCCCGGGAGTACGGTCCTGGAGCTGGGTGCTGATGGTTTGCTCGGTCAGCCACAGGGTGGCCGGCGGCACCCAGGAACGCATCAGCCAGCCGGTGCCGCCGATGGCCAGGGTGATGCACAGAACGGCCACGCCACTACGCGCACTGCGGATCGGCAGGATCGAGGCCAGGCTCGGAAAGGACAGCAGCATCGCTGTGCCCAGGGCCAGCTTGAAGCTCTGGGCGGTGGTCAGGTGCAGGATCAGCGGCAAGGCCGTGAGCAGTGCGGCGAACAGCGTCAGGGTATGCAGCGCGAGGAACAACCAGCGGCGCGGGGCCAGCCACTTGTAGTACAGCGGGTCGGTGATGGAGACCAGCGCCGCGGCGCCCAATAGTCCGGTGAACACCAGCTGGCCGCTGGTCCAGCTGGTGGTGACGAAGAAGAATGGCAGGACGAAGAACAGGCTTTCCTGATGGATCATCTGCGTGGCATAGCGCAGCAGCGGCTGGGGGATCTCGCGCTTGAAGACCTGGGCGAACAGCTGGGTCAGGCTGTTCTCCAGCATCAACCAGACCCAGCTCACCAGCATGATGATGGCGATCCATGACGCCAGGCTCTGTTGCCGGTCCACCAGGATGAAGCTGCAGACCCCAGAGATGAAGCCACCCAGTGCAATGACCCCCGGATAGCGCTCTATCAGTTGCAGCAGGCGCTTTATGTGTCGGTTCCAGTCGGGCATTGGGTGCAAGTCACGGTCATGGCAGGAAAAAGCGCGACAGGATAACGTCGGCGGCGGTCCCTGGCGAGGGAGCAGGCTGTTGTCCGGACATGCTGTACAGGGTGTCCGGCCCGGGGAGCTGGTCGTGCTCTTCGAGGCTTGCCGGTTTGCTCGTCATGGCTTATCGGGATTGACGACGCCACAAGCCCACGCCCAGGCCACCGAGGAGCACCAGGGCTAGCAGCCCGCCCATCAGCCAGAGCAATTGCTCGTCGCCCAGCAGGGGTTTTTCGATCCGCAGGTAGCCTGGCTGCTGCAGCAGTTGGTGCAGGGCCTGGTTGGCCTGGTCCAGGGTCACGGCCCGCAAAGCCTTGGCCGGATCGCTGAACCGGCCATCGTCGAAGTCGCCCAGTGCGCTCCAGTAGTAGTCCGCCAGGGCGCTGTTGCCCTGCACTGCCCAGGCCTGGCGGTCGATGGCGGCCTGTTTCAAGCGGGCGAAGGTGGCGGGGTCGAGCCCGTCCTTGAGCAGGTGGCTGAGCAGCTGTTCGACGACTTGCCGGGCCTGGGGCAGGTTCTCGCGCTCGAGGTCCGCGTTGAGGCTGAGGAAGCCGACGCCGCCGAATACCTCACGATCGCTCCAGGGGCCGTAGGACAGTTCATGTGTCAGGCGTAGCTGGCGATACAGCGCCCAGTCCAGGTAGTCCTTGAGCAGGTCGAAGGTCTCGCTGTGCTGCTGCTCCAGTACCGGCTCGGGGAACAGCCAGTGCAGTTGGGCGCTCTGCCCCACCCAGCCACGGATCAGGTCGCGTACGGGGGCCGCGTGGCCTTCGAGCTGGGGCAGCTCCGGATGTTCCCTTGGCTCCACCGGTTCGAGGGCGCCGTAGGTGCGCTCAAGGTAGGCCGGCAGCAGGCGATCCAGTTCGCCGACCACGATCAGGGTCATGTTGTTGGGGGCGTACCAATCCTTGCGCACCTGTTCCAGCTGGGCCAGGGTCAGATGGTCGACCTCGGCCCGCTCGGCACACTTGAGGCCCAGTTCCACGGCCAATTGGTTGCTGGCCTTGTGACCCAGGTCCTGGCGGTCGAGCCAGCGTTGCAGGTGCGAATAGTGGCCGCCGTCCTCACGCTCCACCACCCGCTTGGCGGCGGCCACTGCATTGTCGTCCAGGCGGGTATGGGTCAGCAGCGAGAGCAACAGGTCGAGGACTTTGCGCTGGTTCTTGGCCGGGGCCTCGATGACGAAAGTGGTGTCGGCATTGCTGGTGTAGGCATTCCACTCGCCGCCCAGGGCCTGCATGCGTTCTTCCAGGCCGCCCTCGCCGCTGGCGTCGATACCGCTGAACAGCAGGTGTTCGAGCAGGTGCGGCAACTCCTTTTCGTGGCACGGGAAATCGTCCAGGCCCACGCCCACCACCAGGCGAATCGCCACGTGGCCGCGCTCGCTGCCGGGCTTGAGCAGCAACTGCAAGCCATTGGGCAGGGTATAGCCTTCGACCTGGAAGCGATCCAGGGCCCAAGCTTGTGCGCTGCCCAGCAGCAGGCAGGCGAGTAACAGACAACGCATAACAAGAACTTCCTTACGACGTGCGTAAGTTGTAGAGACTGCACATCATCCTGGACGTTCAGGGTGAATGGGTGATGTCGCTCATGTCCTCGACCTCCAGGGCACCGGTGTCGGAGGTTTCCAGGACCACATAGGCGCTGCTGCAGAACAGCGAGTTGAGGCGCTTCATGTCGGCGATCAGCTCCAGGTGCAGCGAACTGGTCTCGATGCTCTGGACGATCTTGCGCTGCAAGCGGCTGACGTGGGCGTGGGCCAGGCGCCGTTCCTGGGCGCGGAAGCGGCGCTTCTCCCGCAGTAGCTGGCGGGCGCTTTCCGGATCGGCGCTGAGGAATACCGACAGTCCCAGGCGCAGGTTGGCCAGCAGTTGGGCGTGCAGTCCGGCCAGCTCCTCCAGGCCGACCTCGGAAAAGGAGCGGCGCTGGGAGGTCTTTTGCTGCTGGACCTTGCGCAACATGCGTTCGATCAGGTCGCTGGCCAGCTTGAGGTTGATCGCCAGCTCGATGATCTCGGCCCAGCGTCGGCTGTCCTGTTCGCTGAGGTCTTCGCGAGGCATTTGTGCCAGGTACAGCTTGATGGCGCTGTAGAGCACTTCGACGTCGTCGCTCAGGGCCCGCAGTTCCTGGGTGATGGAGGTCTGCTTGCCCCGCAGTACGTCGCCCATGGCTTCGAGCATGTTCTCCACCAGGTCGCCGATACGCAGGGTTTCCCGGGCAGCGTTGGCCAGGGCCAGGCTGGGTGTATCCAGGGCGGTCGGATCGAGGTGGCGGGGCCGTGCCCGGCCATTTTCCTGGGGACGCTCGGGCAAGAGCCAGGAACAGAGCCTGGCCATGGGACCGACGCTGGGCAGCAGCAACAGGCAGCGGGCGGTGTTGTAGAGCAAGTGGAAGCCGATCACCACCTCCTGGGGGCTGAAGTCCAGGCTGTCCATCCAGTGTGCCAGCGGGCTGAGCACCGGGATGATCAACAGCAGGCCGATCAGCTTGTACAGCAAGCTGCCCAGGGCCACCTGGCGCCCGGCGGCGTTCTGCATGCTGGTGCTGAGGAATGCCAGCACGCCACTGCCGATGTTGGCGCCGATCACCAGGCCGATGGCCACCGGCAGGCCGATGACCCCGGCACCAGCCAGGGTCGCGGTGAGTAGCACGGCAGCCAGGCTGGAGTAGGAAACCATGGCGAACACTGCGCCCATCAGTGCATCCAGCAGGATGTCGCCAGTCAGCGAGGCGAACAGCACCTTCACGCCCTGGGCGTGGGTGATGGGCGCTGCGGCCTCCACGATCAGTTGCAGGGCCAGGATGATCAGGCCCAGGCCGATGCCGACCCGGCCCAGTTGGCCGGCGCGGGTCTGCTTGCGCGAGAGGAAGAACATCACCCCGATGAAGATCAGCAGGGGCGACAGCCAGGACAGGTCGAACGTCAGCACCCGGGCCATCAAGGCGGTACCGACATCGGCGCCGAGCATGGTGGCCAGGGCCGGAGTCAGGCCCATCAGCCCCTGGCCGACGAAGGACGTCACCAGCATGGCCGTGGCGTTGCTGCTCTGGACCATGGCGGTTACCAGGATCCCGGCGATGAAGGCCAGCGGCCGGCGGGCCATGTTCTGGCCGATCACGTGGCGCAGGTTGGAGCCATAGACCCGCAGGATTCCGGTGCGCACGATATGGGTGCCCCAGACCAGCAGGGCCACGGCGGAAAGCAGATTGAGCAGGGTCAGCATGAGAGGGCCCCCTGGGGTGAAGAGCCCCAAGCGGGGCCAGTGGACGTTGCTGCGCGCGGTTCTTGGTTATGTCAGTAAGCTTTAGTCGGCTAACGCGCTAGGCGCCAGCATCGCACAGCTAATCTTGCGACTGAAACATAACTGTTATGAAAACGTCATGTTCCAGGCAAGCAAAAGGGGCCCGAAAGCCCCTTTTTCATTTCGACGATTTCAGCGCATTCGGGTTATTGACCGGGAATGTCCTTGCGCAGTTTCACAGGCTCTTGCTGTTTTTTCTTCGCCAGGTTGGTCCGCAGCTTGATGTTGATGACTTCCACCGCCAGGGAGAAGGCCATGGCGAAGTACACATAGCCCTTGGGTACATGCACGTCGAAGGCTTCGGCGATCAGCACGGTACCGACCACCAGCAGGAACGACAGCGCGAGCATCTTCAGCGATGGGTGCTTGTCGATGAACTCGCTGATGGTGCCCGAGGCCAGCATCATCACCAGCACCGCGACGACGATCGCCGCGACCATCACCGGTACGTGGGAAACCATGCCCACTGCGGTGATCACCGAGTCCAGGGAGAACACGATGTCGATGATCGCGATCTGGATGATGGTGTAGATAAACTTGCCGCCCTTGCCCTTGGGCTCGTCGTTGGTCTCATCCTCGCCTTCCAGCGCGTGGTACATCTCCTGGGAGCTCTTCCACAACAGGAACAGGCCACCGAAGAACAGGATCAGGTCGCGTCCGGAGATGCCCTGGCCGAGCACGGTGAACAGGTCGTCGGTCAGGCGCATGACCCAGGTGATCGACAGCAGCAGCAGGATCCGCGTGATCATGGCCAGGGCCAGGCCGAAGATCCGGGTACGGGCCTGCATGTGCTTGGGCATGCGGCTGACCAGGATCGAGATCATGATGATGTTGTCGATGCCCAGGACGATCTCCAGGGCGGTCAAGGTGAAGAAGGCAACCCAGATCTCCGGGTTGGTCAGCCATTCCATGTGTATTCCTTTGAGCGAGTGTTATGGCCCTGTCCGGTGATCGGCCAGGGCGAAGAATCTATGGCCTTAGAGAGTGCTGAACAGGGGAAATATTCCCATCAGCAAGGCGGCGAACATTATGCACAGGCAGACCAGCACTGCCCACTTGAGGGTGAAGCGCTGGTGGTCGCCGAATTCGATACCGGCCAGGGCCACCAGCAGGTAGGTCGAGGGTACCAGCGGGCTGAGCAGGTGTACGGGCTGGCCGACGATCGACGCGCGAGCCATCTCCACCGCGGTGATGCCGTAGTGGCTGGCAGCCTCGGCCAGTACCGGCAGGACACCGTAGTAGAAGGCATCGTTGGACATGAAGAAGGTAAACGGCATGCTCACCAGGGCGGTGATCACCGCGAGGTAAGGGCCCAGGGCTTCGGGGATCACGGCCAGCAGGCTCTTGGACATGGCGTCGACCATGCCGGTGCCGGACAGGATGCCGGTGAAGATACCGGCGGCGAAGATCAACCCGACCACCGCCAGGACACTACCAGCATGGGCCGCGACCCGGTCCTTCTGCTGTTGCAGGCAGGGATAGTTGACGATCATGGCGATGCTGAACGCCACCATGAACAGCACGGGCAGCGGCAGCAGGCCGGCGATCAGGGCACACATCAGGGCGAAGGTCAGGGCGCCGTTGAACCAGATCATCTTGGGGCGACGAGCGTCAGGGTATTGCGACACGCTGATCTCGCTGTGATCGATCTCTTCGCCAACCAGGTGCAGTTCACCCAGGCGGGCGCGCTCGCGCTTGCCGTACAGGTAGGCGATGGCCAGGATCGCCACCACGCCGGCCAGCATCGCCGGGATCATGGGCACGAAAATGTCCGATGGGTCCACGTGCAGCGCGCTGGCGGCGCGGGCGGTGGGGCCGCCCCATGGGGTCATGTTCATCACCCCGCCGGCGAGGATGATCAGGCCGGCCATGATCCGCGGGCTCATGCCGATGCGGCTGTACAGCGGCAGCATTGCGGCCACGCAGATCATGTAGGTGGTGGCACCGTCACCGTCCAGCGATACCACCAGGGCCAGCACCGCAGTGCCCACCGAGACTTTCAGCGGATCACCCTTGACCAGCTTGAGGATCTTGCGCACGGCCGGGTCGAACAGGCCGGAGTCGATCATCAGGGCGAAATACAGGATGGCGAACATCAGCATCACGCCGGTGGGGGCCAGCTTGGTGATGCCTTCGAGCATCATCGGGCCGATCTTCGGCGCGAAGCCACCGAACAGGGCGAACAGGATGGGCACGATGATCAGGGCGATCAGCGCCGACAGGCGCTTGGTCATGATCAGGAACATGAACGTGATGACCATGGCGAAGCCAAGGAAAGTCAGCATGGGAATACTCCAGGCGTAGCGCGGCTAGGGAATGGCGATCGGGAAGGATCAGCGCAGGACGGCAAGCACGAGGCGTACGGGAGTGGGGACAGCGAACAGGCGGGTACGAGCGGACATCAGAATCACCATTGTTGTTGTTAATAGGGCCGGGAGCGCGCGTGCGCTCGCTCTGGCCAACCGGTCTGTCGCCGGTGGTGGGAGGCGATCCTAATGGCGCAAGCTTTCAGCCAGCTTTCGCCGGACAAAGGAATCAAGGGATGTGTCATCGTCCGACAAGCGGCCTAAAGTGCAAGGCATGACGACCAAGGAGATCGAGATGGAGCAGTTGCACAGCGGAGGCTGCCACTGTGGGCGGCTGCGTTATGAGTTCAGCGGGCCCTTGCGGGACATTGCCCACTGTCATTGTTCGATTTGTCGCCGGGTCAGCGGCGGCTTGGTCACGACCTGGATCACCCTGCCCGCCTCGGCTTTCCGGTGGCTGCAAGGCATTCCTGCCCGTTATGACTCGTCTGCCAGCTGTGCGCGTTACTTCTGTAGTGATTGCGGGGCGCACCTGGCGCTCATCACCCAGCTGAGCCCGGACAGCATCGACGTCACTATCGCCACCCTGGACCACCCGGAGCAGGCCCCGGCGCAGCGGCATATCTGGACCGACAGTCGCCTGCCCTGGCTGCACCTGGACGAGCACTTGCCGCAGGAACCGCAAGAAACCCTGTAGCCGCGGTCGCGAGGCGCTCAAGAACGCCAAGCAAGGCCTGTGGTCCTTTTCGCAACCCCGCGGGTTCGGCTGCGGTTATGGCAGTTCCAGACCGCCGGCGGCCTTGTGCAGCGCCCGCAGGTGTTCGCCCACCTGCTTGAGGTTGGCTTCGTTGGCGGCAATTTCCGCTGCCCGGGCCGGTTCCAGCAAAGCTCGCACTTCCTTGTCCAGGTCGCCGGTCAAGGATTGCAGTTGCTTTTGCCGCGTGCTGCTTTCCGACTCCAGGCGCTGCCATTCGCTGGGCTGTGGCAGGCCATAGCCACTGCTGCCCAGCAGTTCCGCCGGGCGACTGAGGAAGCCGCTGTTGGCGAGAATTTCCTGCAAGGTCTTGTTGGCCTGTTCCATACCGCCGTTCTTCAGCTCGCGGGCACCCAGGTAGCGTTGCTTGACCTCGTCCTGGGCCAACAGCAACTGCCGGCGAAAACTGGCTTGCTCCAGCAGTAGCAACGCAGCGCTGGTGCGCAAGTCCGCCTGGTCGAACCATTGGCGGCGCTGTTCGGCGCTCAGGGACAGCCAGTCTTCGACACTGGTTTCCTTGATCGGCAGGTGCTTCTTGATGACTTCGAACATCGCCTGGTAGCGATCGCGAAAGGAGTCGAAGCGATAGCCCAGGCGCAGGGCCTCGCGAGGATCGTCGAGCACGCTGGTATCGGCCAGTCCCCTACCCTTGAGCACCTCCAGGAGACCGTTGGGCATGATGCTGTCCAGGCCAACCAGTTGCTGGTTGTTGCTGCCGCTACGCAGCAGCTTGAGGCTTTCCACGGCGCAGTTGTTGGACAGGAAGTAATAGTTGCCGTCGTAGCTCCAGTGCATTTCGGCGGCGTGCTCCACCACTTCCTCGATTTCGCTGCGCGAGAGGTTCAGGGGCACCGAGGCCAGGCTGCGCAGCTCGGTCTTGGTGTACTCGTCGATCACCTGGGACAGCGGCAGGATGAACAGGCGTGACGGGTACTTGCCCACCAGGCCGTCCCAGCTGGAGAGCTGCACGTCACCGACGAAAGCGCGATAGGACAGAACCAGGTGCTGGTCCAGGTCCAGCCGGCAATCCGGCCCACGAGGCCGGCCCGGCGCGCAGATCACCAGGCGCAGCATGCTGTGGCCCCAGCGACTGACCCAGTTCTGGTTGGCTTCGGCCAGCAGGTAGTCCACCGCGTAGACCCGCTCCGGGTCGACCTTCCCCAGGGGCGTCTTGGCAAAGTCGTTGCCGGCATTGAGGAACGCAAAGGACTTGGCGCAGGTGTCCTTGGCGGCTGGTGCCCAACCGAAGTGCTCCTGGTAGTAGCGATATAGCGCCGGACGCCGGCAGGCGTAGCTCGGGTCGAGGAGGAAGTACTCCATGTTCACCGCGACGAACTCTTTGGGATTGGTCGTCTCGTAGAGGTCGGGGCTGCGGGCAACCTGGCGGTTGTGCTGCTCACGCTCCCCGCGGCGGCCGACGTACTGCGGCCAGCCGGCCAGGTCCAGCAGGCGCGGGTCGTCGCTCAGGGTGAAGCGGCGATCGTTCTGGCCGCGACAGGCGTCTGGCAGGCCCACCAGGCCTGTGGTGCCGTTGTTGCGGGTGCAGCGTTGGATCAGGCTGCGCTCGGCGCTGGGCCAGAGGCGCGCACGATCATAGATATGGGTCAGCTCATGGAGCACGGTGGCGAGCATTTCCCGGCGCACGGTGCCATGGGGGCGATGGGTCTTCTGGGTGGCGGCAGAACCATCGGCGAGGCTGGGTAGCAGTGCGCGGTTCAGGTCCAGCTCCGCGACCAGGGAGGCCTCGCCATAGGCGTTGTCCGGCATGCGGTCGGTCCAGCCGACGTCGATGGTGCGGTCCAATTGCTGGATGAAGCGTGGCGGCAAAGCCTGCATCGCTTCATCCAGCAGCGCCTGGCTGGCTTGTTGTTGCTGCGGGTTCAGGCCGTCGGTCTTCAGGCGCAGCTTCAACTCGGCTTGGGCGCTGGCACAGGACAACCCCAGGGCTGCCGCGAGCAGCCAGGCGAAGAGTGGTTTCACAGGGCGAGGATGGCTTCGGCGAGCACCTGGTCGCTGGCGTCACGAGCTTCCGGTACGCGAGAGCGCAGGGTGCCGAAAGCGGCCTCCAGCTGGGCACCACGGATATCGCCGTTGCTGGCGACGAAGCTGGCGGCGTCGTCGTGGGCTTCGCGAACGATCTTGGAGTCACGGATGGATGTAGTGGTGTCCGAGGTGAAATCGATCGTGCGGCCGAAGGCGCGAACGATGATGTTACTGGTGGCCACCAGGGTATGTGCCTGGGCCACGTCGGCCAACAACAACAGGCCGAGGGTGGCGGCAATCAGTGGGCTACGCATGGAACGACTCCGGAATAACAGGGGTGGCTATTGGACGAGAATTGCCTGCGCCAGTTCAAGGTCGCTGGCATGAAGTTTTGCCGGGGCGTGGCGCAGATATTTCAGCGCTGACTCCAGGCGCGCACCAAGCAGTCGACCGTCCGTTGCAACGAAGGCAGCGGCGTCATCCTGGGCGGCAAGTACAAGTTTATGGTCGAAGGGCGCGGAGGTCACCTGGCTAGTAGCGTAGGCGGTGATGACCGAGCTCTGGGTGCTCAGGTCCATTGCCTGTGCCAGGTTGGTCCAACCAAGGACGATCAATACGGGAGCGATAAGCGTGATGCGGAACAAACCCATGGGTCTCTACAGCTGAAAACCAGCGGCCAAGGCTAGCGCAATGACCGCCGGAGGACCAGCGCAGAGGGCTCCAGGTGCGTAGCTGCACCTGAAGTCGACGATGCTCAGATGGCCAGGATGGCCTGGGCCAGTTGTGCGTCCGTGGCCTGTTGCAGCAGTGGGGCCTGCTGGCGGATGTGGGCGAAGGCGCTTTCCAGTTTCACGCCGCGAATGGCGCCATCGGTGGCGACGAAGCTGGCGGCGTCATCCCGGGCAGCACGGACGATCTTGTGGTCGCGCAGGGAGGATGTGGCGTCGGAGGTGGCATCGGAGGTGGCCTTGAGCGCGCCGACGATGGCATCGGTGGTCACGATCAGGCTGGTGGCGTGGGCGTTGGCGGCCAGGGCCAGCAGTGCGGCAGCGCTAAGCAAGCGGAGACGGGACATGGATAACTCCTGTAGATGAACAGACAGATGAAGGGCGCTGAGTGAGACGCCGGGCAGTCACTGCGAGGTGCTGTGTCTGATAGCTCTGACGCAGCTCGAGCGAGAATCGCCACGTCAGGACTGATATTAGGCTCAGCCGTTCTGTTCGCCCATACCTGCTCAGGTCCGCCAGAAAGGTTTGCGCAGTTCTGCTGCCCTTTCGCAATGACTGATGCCGCTGTCTGCCAGTTGTCGCTCATCCAGTTGGGCCAGCAGCCGACGGGTCCTGCTTCGTTCCTGCATGTTCCTGAAAGCGTCCAGCCAAGTGTGCAAGGCCTGGAGGCCGGTGTGCCTGACTGATGAGTTCATGATGCGATCCTCGATGAAAGGCCGGGCATTGTTCCCGTAGGTCACATAATGGGCAGTGCCAGCAGGCGCGGACAGGTACACCAGAGGAAAATTGTACTGGTTCAGTTTTAATTTATTTGAAACTGTACTTGTCGCTATCGACCGAGGCTGTACGCCGGGCTCCAGGGTTTTTCAGGCCAGAAACGACAAGACCCGCCGCGGTTTCCCGCGGCGGGTCTTGTTAATGCAATTCGGGGTGCTGGCGGTGGACCCGGTGGGTCAGGGCCAGCGACGCTGAGTTAGCGCCAGAACGGCTTGCTCAGCTCTTCGTAGCGTTGTGCTTCGCTGATCCCGGCATCGGCCAGCAGACGCGAGTCCAGGCGAGCCAGTTGATGGCGGCTGGAGATGCGGCGCTGCCACAGCATCAGGTTGGCGATGATACGCAGAGGCATGGAAGCCTGGGATTTTGCAGCCTTGTCTTCGAAGAACAGTTCGGAACTGAGTGTACGTTCCATGGTTGACATCCTTCCGCTTGTGGCGGGATCAGGTAGTGGTTTAACTGGTGCCCATGATCCTCCTCCGGCGCAAGACTCTGTAGATACAGTTCACCTGTATTGTGAATGACCAGTTAACTGTTTATAGGGGCTGTACTGTTCCGAAATGGCACAACTGTACCTGTCAGCACCTTTTTGGTGCATTTCGCGGGTTTTTGGCGGGCGGGTGGCGGTTTCAGGCGGGGAAAAGACCGGTACAGCAGTACAGTTTTTGCAAAGCTGTAGAAATGAAGTCGGCGGGCTGGCGCAACTGTGCTTGCGTCAGCCACCGACTGTATCCATCACTCGGCGAGCATCTTCCCGGTTTCTTCCAGGTTGATGTGCCAGCTCAGGGCTTCACGCAGGATGTGCGGGGTGTGGCCACCCAGGGCGCAGGCCTTGGTGAAGTAATCGTTGAGGGCGTCGCGGTAGGACGGATGCACGCAGTTGTCGATGATCACCCGTGCCCGCTCCCGGGGCGCCAGGCCGCGCAGGTCGGCCAGGCCGATTTCGGTGACGAGGATGTCGACGTCGTGCTCGGTGTGGTCCACATGGCTGACCATGGGCACCACGCTGGAAATAGCCCCGTCCTTGGCGATCGACTTGGTAACGAAGATCGCCAGGTGCGCGTTACGGGCGAAGTCACCCGAGCCGCCGATGCCGTTCATCATCCTGGTGCCGCAGACGTGGGTGGAGTTGACGTTGCCGTAGATGTCGAACTCCAGCGCGGTGTTGATACCGATGATGCCCAGGCGCCGTACCACTTCGGGGTGGTTGGAGATCTCCTGCGGGCGCAGCACCAGCTTGTCCTTGTAGCGCTCCAGGTTGCCGAACACATCGGCGTTGCGCCGGCTCGACAGGGTAATGGAGCTGCCCGAGGCGAAGCTCAGCTTGCCGGCGTCGATCAGGTCGAAGGTCGAGTCCTGCAGTACTTCGGAGTACATGGTCAGGTTTTCGAAGGGCGACTCGATCAGGCCGCACATCACCGCGTTGGCGATGTTGCCGATACCGGCCTGCAACGGGCCGAGCTTGTTGCTCATGCGCCCGGCCTCCACTTCCCGCTTGAGGAAGTCGATCAGGTGGTTGGCGATGCCCTGGGTCTCGCTGTCCGGGGTCGAGACAGTGGATGGCGAGTCGGACTGGTCGGTGATGACGATGGCGGCGATCTTGTCCGCCGGGATCGGGATGGCGGTGCTGCCGATGCGGTCGTCGACCTTCACCAGCGGGATCGGCGTGCGGGTTGGGCGATAGGTCGGGATATAGATGTCGTGCAGCCCTTCCAGGTTCGGGTTGTGCGCCATGTTGATCTCAACGATCACTTGCTTGGCGAAGATCGCGAAGCTGGCGGAGTTGCCCACCGAGGTGGTCGGCACGATGTGCCCCTGCTCGGTAATGGCCACCGCCTCGATCACGGCGATGTCCGGCAGCTTGAGCTGCTGGTTGCGCAGTTGTTCGACGGTTTCCGACAGGTGCTGGTCGATGAACATCACTTTGCCGGCGTTGATCGCCTTGCGCAGGGTGCTGTCCACCTGGAACGGCATGCGCCGGGCCAGTACGCCGGCCTCGGTCAGTTCCTTGTCCAGGTCGTTGCCCAGGCTGGCGCCGGTCATCAGGCTGATTTTAAGCGGTGACACCTTGGCCCGTTCGGCCAGGGCATGGGGCACGGCCTTGGCTTCACCGGCGCGGGTGAAGCCGCTCATGCCGACGGTCATGCCGTCCTCAATCAGAGCGGCAGCGTCTGCAGCGCTCATCACCTTATCCAACAACGAAGGCAAGCGGATACGATCACGGTACATGGATTGTTATCTCGGGCAACGAAAGCAAGAAGCGCAGTCTAGTGATTTCCAAAAAAAACGCCCCGCGACAAAGGTCGAATGAAGGGGCCCGTTCCAGAGCCTTCCGTCGGCTTGCTGGTATAAATAAAAAACCCCAGCCTACTAAAGGCTGAGGTTTGGGGTATTGCGCTACAGCAGGGTTATTCGACGGCTTTGACCATGTCTTCGATGACCTTCTTGGCGTCGCCGAAGACCATCATGGTCTTGTCCAGGTAGAACAGTTCGTTGTCCAGGCCGGCATAGCCGCTGGCCATGGAGCGCTTGTTGACGATGACGGTCTTGGCCTTGAAGGCCTCCAGGATCGGCATACCGGCGATGGGCGATTTCGGATCGTTCTTCGCTGCCGGGTTGACCACGTCGTTGGCGCCGAGCACCAGCACCACGTCGGCCTGGCCGAACTCGGAGTTGATGTCCTCCATCTCGAACACCTGGTCGTAGGGCACTTCTGCCTCGGCCAGGAGCACGTTCATATGACCAGGCATGCGCCCTGCCACCGGGTGGATCGCGTACTTCACGGTCACGCCACGGTGGACCAGTTTCTCGGTGAGTTCCTTCAGCGCGTGCTGGGCGCGTGCCACCGCCAGGCCGTAGCCGGGCACGATGATCACGGTGTCGGCGTTGGTCAGCAGGAAGGTCGCGTCGTCGGCCGAGCCGGACTTCACCGGGCGGGCCTCCTGGGCGCCAGCTGGACCGCCGGCATCGGCGCTGTTGCCGAAGCCGCCGAGCAGCACGTTGAAGAACGAGCGGTTCATCGCCTTGCACATGATGTACGAGAGGATTGCGCCGCTGGAGCCCACCAGGGAGCCGGCGATGATCAGCATCGAGTTGTTCAGCGAGAAGCCGATGCCCGCCGCCGCCCAGCCCGAGTAGCTGTTGAGCATCGACACCACCACCGGCATGTCGGCGCCGCCGATAGGGATGATGATCAGCACGCCCATGATGAAGGCCAGGGCCAGCATCAGGGCGAAGGCGCCCAGGTTGCCGGTGACCATGAAGGTGATGCCCAGGCCCAGGGTAGCCAGGCCCAGTACCAGGTTCAGCTTGTGCTGGCCGGCGAACTGTACCGGTGCGCCCTGGAACAGGCGGAACTTGTACTTGCCCGACAGCTTGCCAAAGGCAATCACCGAACCGGAGAAGGTGATGGCACCGATGGCCGCGCCGAGGAACAGCTCCAGGCGGTTGCCGGTGGGGATCGAGTCGCCCAGCTGCTTGACGATGCCCAGGGACTGCGGCTCGACCACGGCGGCGATGGCGATGAATACCGCGGCCAGGCCGATCATGCTGTGCATGAAGGCCACGAGCTCAGGCATCTTGGTCATTTCGACGCGCTTGGCCATGATCGAGCCGGCGGTGCCGCCGATCAGCAGGCCGACGATCACATAGCCGATGCCGGCGGTGGCGAGTTCGGCGCCGAGCTTGTAGATCAGGCCGACGGTGGTCAGTACCGCCAGGGCCATGCCCAGCATGCCGAACAGGTTGCCGCGGCGCGACGTGGTCGGGTGCGAAAGCCCCTTGAGCGCCTGGATGAAGCACACCGAGGCGATCAGGTAGAGGGTGGTTACCAGGTTCATGCTCATTATTTCTGCACCTCTTCTTTGGCTTTGGGCGCTTTCTTCTTGAACATTTCCAGCATGCGGCGGGTGACCAGGAAGCCACCGAACACGTTGACCGCGGCCAGGGCCACGGCCAGGGTGCCCATGGTCTTGCCCAGCGGGGTTACGGTCAGGGCGGCGGCCAGCATGGCGCCGACAATGACGATCGCGGAAATGGCGTTGGTCACCGCCATCAGCGGTGTGTGCAGTGCGGGTGTGACGTTCCAGACCACGTGATAACCGACATAGATCGCCAGCACGAAGATGATCAGGTTGTAGATACCGGGGGAGATGAGCTCTTCCATCGTCTGAATCCCTGCTTAGGCGTTTTTGCGGATGACTTGGCCGTCGCGGCACATCAGGCACGCGGCGACGATGTCGTCTTCGAGGTTGACGTCGAACTGCCCTTCTTTGGTGAAGACAAGCTTCAGGAAGTCCAGCAGGTTGCGCGCATACAGGGCCGACGCGTCGGCAGCTACTGCGCCGGCGAGGTTGGTCGGGCCGACGATGGTCACCCCGTTCTCGACCACCACCTGGTCAGCCACGGTCAGCGGGCAGTTGCCGCCCTGGGCGGCGGCCAGGTCGATGACCACCGAGCCGGGCTTCATCTGGGCCACGGTATCGGCGCTCAGCAGTGTCGGCGCCTTGCGGCCGGGGATCAGGGCGGTGGTGATGACCACGTCCGCCTGCTTGGCGCGCTCGTGCACGGCCAGGGCCTGGCGCTGCATCCAACTGGCTGGCATTGGGCGAGCGTAGCCACCAACGCCTTCGGCGCATTCGCGCTCTTCATCGGTTTCGTAAGGGACGTCGACGAACTTGGCACCCAGGGATTCGATCTGCTCCTTGACCGCCGGGCGTACGTCGGAAGCCTCGATCACCGCACCCAGGCGCTTGGCCGTGGCGATGGCTTGCAGGCCAGCCACGCCGGCGCCGAGGATCAGCACACGGGCGGCCTTAACGGTACCGGCGGCGGTCATCAGCATCGGCATGAAGCGCGGGTAGTAGTGGGCTGCCAACAACACGGCCTTGTAGCCGGCGATGTTGGCCTGGGACGACAGCACGTCCAGGCTCTGGGCCCGAGAAGTGCGCGGCGCAGCTTCCAGGGCGAAGGCGGTGATCCCGCGTTCGGCCAGCTTGGCGATGGTTTCATTGCTGAACGGGTTGAGCATGCCTACCAGGACGGTCCCGCTCTTGATCAGAGCCAGCTCGCTGTCGTTGGGGGCTACTACCTTGAGGATCAGCTCGGCGCCAAAGGCATCGTTGGCGTTGCCAATGGTCGCCCCTGCCGCTTCGTAGGCACTGTCGGGAACGCTGGCGTTGATGCCGGCGCCGCTTTGCACAGTGACTTTATGACCCTGGCCGATCAGCTTCTTGATGGTTTCCGGGGTTGCAGCAACCCGCGTTTCACCTGTCTGGGTTTCGAGAGGAACACCAATGTGCACGTCAAATCTCCTGCTTGATCTTATTGCTTGCGATCTTTCTTAGAAGGCCAGCGCACTACGCAGGGGCGCTGGGGCGGCCGATCAGCACGATCCCGCTGAAATCACAGCGGGGCGCGGCATTTTGCAGGCGAACTTTGAGGCCTTCAAGGCATTCTGACTAGTGACGGAAAATTAACTACAAGTCACCCCGTGACCGAATGTCGCAACCCCCTGGGCTTAGGCCTTGTAGGCCGTGGCTTTCAAGGGTTTTATCGCAAATTTAAGTTTTTTCGCATTGGTGACATGAATGCACATACATTGTCTGCCAATAAACCCTACAACCCACGTGGTTAGCTGCTTGGAGAAGGTTTTTGGTCGATGTCGGTACAGTCTGTCTATATGCGACAAATAGTTATATCTGTAGTGCTTTGATTTTTCTGACTACGAGGTCAAGTAAAGCTGGAGGCCTTAGTTTTCCAGGGTATAGCTGTGTGCCTGGTGTACCAGCCAATCGCGAAATGCCCGTAGCGAGGCTGACTCGACCTTCCGCTCGGGAATCATCAGGTAATACGCCTTGATGCTCGACAGGGCCTTGGGGTTGGCGATCACCAGGCGCTTCTCCGCCAGTTCACGCTGGATCAGGAACGGCGGGATCAAGGCGATGCCCATGTCGTGCATGGCGGCCTGGGCGAGCATTGAGAATAGCTCGTAGCGTGGGCCTGTCATGTCGCGGGGGATGTTCAACTGCTGGGAGTTGAACCATTGGCGCCAGGCGTAGGGCCGGGTGGTCTGCTGTAGCAGGGGCAGCTCGGCAATGGCTTCGGGGGATAACTGTTGAAGTTCGCCCAGCATGGCCGGGCTGCATACCGGCATGGGGTGTTCGTCCATCAAGCGGTGGGACTGGGTACCGGACCAGTCGGCGTCGCCGAAGTAGATGGCAGCGTCGAAGGGAGTATCGGCGAACAGGAATGGCCGGGTGCGGTTGGTCAGGTTGACGGTGACGTCCGGGTGCCGTTGCTGGAAGTCCTTGAGGCGTGGCAGCAGCCACTGGGTGCCGAAGGTCGGGACCACGGCCAGTTCGATGACGTTGGCGCCCTGCTGCCCCATCACCGATAGCGTGTCGCGTTCCACTGCATCCAGCTGGGTGGCAACCCGGCGGCTATAGGACAGGCCGGCCTCGGTCAGCTTGACCCCGCGTCGGGAGCGGCGGAACAGCTCGACGCCGAGGAACTCCTCCAGGCTGGCGATCTGTCGACACACCGCGCCCTGGGTCAGGGATAGCTCCAGGGCAGCCTTGGTGAAGCTCTCGTGACGGGCGGCGGCTTCGAAGCTGATGAGCGCGGCGGTGCTGGGGATTTTTCTGCGCATGTACGGCAATCTCACTAATGAATGCTGTAAATGGCACTTGTCGCCATTTCGAAGTGAGAAATTAGCACAACAGTATGCGAAATCCTCGTTTGCCCGGGGCGACGACCAGGCCTAGGATCAATCCACGATAGTTGGCCTACTTCACGAGGACTCTCCCATGGGCGGCAAAGCAAGCTTCAACTGGATCGATCCCCTTCTGCTGGATCAGCAACTGACCGAAGAAGAGCGCATGGTGCGCGACAGCGCCGAGCAGTTTGCCCAGGGCAAGCTGATGCCGCGGGTCCTGGAGGCTTTCCGCCATGAGCAGACCGATCCGGCGATCTTCCGCGAGATGGGTGAAGTGGGCCTGCTGGGGGCGACCATTCCCGAGCAATACGGCGGCAGTGGCCTGAACTACGTGTGCTACGGCCTGATCGCCCGTGAAGTGGAGCGTGTGGATTCCGGTTACCGCTCGATGATGAGCGTGCAGTCGTCCCTGGTGATGGTGCCGATCAACGAATTCGGCACCGAGGCGCAAAAGCAGAAGTACCTGCCGAAGCTGGCTTCCGGTGAGTGGATTGGCTGCTTCGGCCTGACCGAACCTAACCATGGCTCCGATCCGGGCGCTATGGTGACCCGTGCGCGCAAGGTGGATGGCGGCTACAGCCTGACCGGCAGCAAGATGTGGATCACCAACAGCCCGATCGCCGATGTCTTCGTGGTCTGGGCCAAGGACGACGCTGGCGATATCCGTGGCTTTGTCCTGGAGAAGGGCTGGAAGGGCCTGAGCGCCCCGGCTATCCATGGCAAGGTCGGCCTGCGGGCGTCGATCACCGGCGAGATCGTCATGGATAACGTGTTCGTTCCGGAAGAAAACATCTTCCCTGATGTGCGTGGCCTGAAAGGTCCTTTCACCTGCCTGAACTCGGCACGCTACGGTATTTCCTGGGGCGCCCTGGGAGCCGCCGAGTTCTGCTGGCACACCGCTCGCCAGTACACCCTGGATCGCCAGCAGTTCGGCCGTCCTTTGGCGGCGACCCAGCTGATCCAGAAGAAGCTGGCGGACATGCAGACCGAGATCACTCTCGCCTTGCAAGGCTGCTTGCGCCTGGGCCGGATGAAGGATGAAGGCACCGCGGCGGTGGAAATCACTTCGATCATGAAGCGCAACTCCTGCGGCAAGTCCCTGGATATTGCCCGCATGGCCCGCGACATGCTGGGCGGCAACGGTATCTCCGACGAGTTCGGCATCGCCCGTCACCTGGTGAACCTGGAGGTGGTCAACACCTATGAAGGCACCCATGACGTGCATGCGCTGATCCTGGGGCGTGCACAAACCGGTATCCAGGCGTTCTATTAATAGGAGAGCGGCCATGGGCGCGTTATCGCATCTGCGGGTACTGGATTTATCGCGGGTCCTGGCCGGGCCATGGTCCGGCCAGATCCTGGCGGACCTGGGGGCCGAGGTCATCAAGGTCGAGCGCCCGGGCAATGGTGACGATACCCGCGCCTGGGGGCCGCCCTTCCTTAAGGACGCTTATGGCGAGAACACTACGGAGGCTGCCTATTACCTGTCGGCCAATCGTAACAAGCAATCGGTGACCATCGACTTCACCCGTCCGGAAGGCCAGCAACTGGTGCGCGAGCTGGCGGCCAAGTCGGACATTCTCATCGAGAACTTCAAGGTGGGCGGCCTGGCGGCCTATGGCCTGGACTATGAGTCGCTCAAGACGCTCAATCCGCGCCTGATCTATTGCTCGATCACCGGGTTCGGCCAGACGGGGCCTTATGCCAAGAGGGCGGGCTATGACTTCATGATCCAGGGGCTGGGTGGGCTGATGAGCCTGACCGGTCGCCCCGAGGGTGATGAAGGTGCCGGGCCGGTGAAGGTCGGCGTGGCCTTGACCGACATCCTGACCGGGCTCTATTCGACGGTGGCGATCCTGGCGGCCCTGGCTCACCGGGACCAGGGCGGCAGCGGGCAGCATATCGACATGGCGCTGCTGGATGTCCAGGTGGCCTGCCTGGCGAACCAGGCGATGAATTACCTGACGACGGGGGTCGCGCCCAAGCGCCTGGGTAATGCCCATCCTAATATAGTGCCCTACCAGGATTTTCCGACGGCGGATGGCGACTTCATTCTTACCGTGGGTAATGATGGGCAGTTTCGTAAGTTTGCCGAAGTGGCGGGCCAGCCGCAGTGGGCGGATGACCCTCGGTTCGCCACCAACAAGCTACGGGTGGCCAATCGTGCGGTGCTGATTCCGCTGATTCGCCAGGCGACAGTGTTCAAGACTACGGCGCAGTGGGTCAGCCAGCTGGAGCAGGCAGGGGTGCCGTGTGGGCCGATCAACGACCTGTCCCAGGTGTTTGCCGATCCGCAGGTGGTGTCCCGTGGCCTGGCCGTGGAGTTGCCGCATGCCTTGGCCGGCATGGTGCCCCAGGTGGCCAGCCCTATTCGTCTCTCCGAGACGCCGGTGGAGTATCGTCAGGCCCCTCCTCTGCTGGGCGAGCATACGCAGCAAGTTCTGCAGTGCGTGCTGGGTATGCAGGCCGAGGCCGTGGATAGCTTGAAGCGGTCGGGAGTGTTGTAGGGGTTTCCTTCTTATATATAGAGAGAGAGGCGCTTTGCGTTCCATGTAACGCTGCCCGGGACAGCTTTTTAAGGCGTTCTGGGCGTTATTCATGGAAAACTGAAAATAAGTGTTGACGGCGAGTTTAATGTCTCTATAATTCGCCCCACTTCCGGCGCAGTCGAAACGGAAAACTCCTTGAGATTCAACGAGTTACGAAGATTTCGATAGCGGTCACGCTTCAGTTCATCGAAGCCCGAAAGGAGCTGATAAGGCAGCGAAAGTAGCCTTGTTAGCGTTTCGATCCTCTCGATCGAAAGCGGTTAAAAAGAGGTGTTGACAGCAGCGTGTAACGCTGTAGAATTCGCCTCCCGCTAACGAGAGATCGAAAGCGCAAGTGGTTGAAGTTACAAAGGAAACTTTGAAAACTTCTTGAAAAAATCACTTGACAGCAAATGAGGCTGCTGTAGAATGCGCGCCTCGGTTGAGACGAAAGATCTTAACCAACCGCTCTTTAACAACTGAATCAAGCAATTCGTGTGGGTGCTTGTGTAGTTAGACTGATAGTCAAAAAGATTATCAGCATCACAAGTGACCATTCGAGAAATCAAATAGTCATTTGAGGTTGCTGAGCCAAGTTTAGGGTTTCTTAAAAACCCAAGCAGTATTGAACTGAAGAGTTTGATCATGGCTCAGATTGAACGCTGGCGGCAGGCCTAACACATGCAAGTCGAGCGGATGAAGTGAGCTTGCTCACGGATTCAGCGGCGGACGGGTGAGTAATGCCTAGGAATCTGCCTGGTAGTGGGGGATAACGTTTCGAAAGGAGCGCTAATACCGCATACGTCCTACGGGAGAAAGCAGGGGACCTTCGGGCCTTGCGCTATCAGATGAGCCTAGGTCGGATTAGCTAGTTGGTGAGGTAATGGCTCACCAAGGCGACGATCCGTAACTGGTCTGAGAGGATGATCAGTCACACTGGAACTGAGACACGGTCCAGACTCCTACGGGAGGCAGCAGTGGGGAATATTGGACAATGGGCGAAAGCCTGATCCAGCCATGCCGCGTGTGTGAAGAAGGTCTTCGGATTGTAAAGCACTTTAAGTTGGGAGGAAGGGCAGTAAGCTAATATCTTGCTGTTTTGACGTTACCGACAGAATAAGCACCGGCTAACTCTGTGCCAGCAGCCGCGGTAATACAGAGGGTGCAAGCGTTAATCGGAATTACTGGGCGTAAAGCGCGCGTAGGTGGTTTGTTAAGTTGGATGTGAAAGCCCCGGGCTCAACCTGGGAACTGCATCCAAAACTGGCAAGCTAGAGTATGGTAGAGGGTGGTGGAATTTCCTGTGTAGCGGTGAAATGCGTAGATATAGGAAGGAACACCAGTGGCGAAGGCGACCACCTGGACTGATACTGACACTGAGGTGCGAAAGCGTGGGGAGCAAACAGGATTAGATACCCTGGTAGTCCACGCCGTAAACGATGTCAACTAGCCGTTGGGGTCCTTGAGACTTTAGTGGCGCAGCTAACGCATTAAGTTGACCGCCTGGGGAGTACGGCCGCAAGGTTAAAACTCAAATGAATTGACGGGGGCCCGCACAAGCGGTGGAGCATGTGGTTTAATTCGAAGCAACGCGAAGAACCTTACCAGGCCTTGACATGCAGAGAACTTTCCAGAGATGGATTGGTGCCTTCGGGAACTCTGACACAGGTGCTGCATGGCTGTCGTCAGCTCGTGTCGTGAGATGTTGGGTTAAGTCCCGTAACGAGCGCAACCCTTGTCCTTAGTTACCAGCACGTTATGGTGGGCACTCTAAGGAGACTGCCGGTGACAAACCGGAGGAAGGTGGGGATGACGTCAAGTCATCATGGCCCTTACGGCCTGGGCTACACACGTGCTACAATGGTCGGTACAGAGGGTTGCCAAGCCGCGAGGTGGAGCTAATCCCACAAAACCGATCGTAGTCCGGATCGCAGTCTGCAACTCGACTGCGTGAAGTCGGAATCGCTAGTAATCGCGAATCAGAATGTCGCGGTGAATACGTTCCCGGGCCTTGTACACACCGCCCGTCACACCATGGGAGTGGGTTGCACCAGAAGTAGCTAGTCTAACCTTCGGGAGGACGGTTACCACGGTGTGATTCATGACTGGGGTGAAGTCGTAACAAGGTAGCCGTAGGGGAACCTGCGGCTGGATCACCTCCTTAATCGACGACATCAGCTGCTTCATAAGCTCCCACACGAATTGCTTGATTCATTGAAGAAGACGATAGAAGCAGCTTTAAGCTCCAAGCTGATAGCTCCAAGCTAACAGTTACAAGCTCGAAATTGGGTCTGTAGCTCAGTTGGTTAGAGCGCACCCCTGATAAGGGTGAGGTCGGCAGTTCGAATCTGCCCAGACCCACCAATTTTGTTATGGGGCCATAGCTCAGCTGGGAGAGCGCCTGCCTTGCACGCAGGAGGTCAGCGGTTCGATCCCGCTTGGCTCCACCATAAACTGCTTCTGAAAGCTTAGAAATGAGCATTCAAATCGAATGTTGATTTCTAGTCTTTTGATTAGATCGTTCTTTAAAAATTTGGGTATGTGATAGAAAGATAGACTGAACACTACTTTCACTGGTAGTGGATCAGGCTAAGGTAAAGTTTGTAAATATTGCAAACTTTCGGCGAATGTCGTCTTCACAGTATAACCAGATTGCTTGGGGTTATATGGTCAAGTGAAGAAGCGCATACGGTGGATGCCTTGGCAGTCAGAGGCGATGAAAGACGTGGTAGCCTGCGATAAGCTTCGGGGAGTCGGCAAACAGACTTTGATCCGGAGATCTCTGAATGGGGGAACCCAGCCATCATAAGATGGTTATCTTACACTGAATACATAGGTGTAAGAGGCGAACCAGGGGAACTGAAACATCTAAGTACCCTGAGGAAAAGAAATCAACCGAGATTCCCTTAGTAGTGGCGAGCGAACGGGGACTAGCCCTTAAGCTTCTTTGATTTTAGCGGAACGCTCTGGAAAGTGCGGCCATAGTGGGTGATAGCCCTGTACGCGAAAGGATCTTAGAAGTGAAATCGAGTAGGACGGGGCACGAGAAACCTTGTCTGAATATGGGGGGACCATCCTCCAAGGCTAAATACTACTGACTGACCGATAGTGAACTAGTACCGTGAGGGAAAGGCGAAAAGAACCCCGGAGAGGGGAGTGAAATAGATCCTGAAACCGTATGCGTACAAGCAGTGGGAGCAGACTTTGTTCTGTGACTGCGTACCTTTTGTATAATGGGTCAGCGACTTATATTCAGTGGCAAGCTTAACCGAATAGGGGAGGCGTAGCGAAAGCGAGTCTTAATAGGGCGTTTAGTCGCTGGGTATAGACCCGAAACCGGGCGATCTATCCATGGGCAGGTTGAAGGTTAGGTAACACTGACTGGAGGACCGAACCGACTACCGTTGAAAAGTTAGCGGATGACCTGTGGATCGGAGTGAAAGGCTAATCAAGCTCGGAGATAGCTGGTTCTCCTCGAAAGCTATTTAGGTAGCGCCTCATGTATCACTGTAGGGGGTAGAGCACTGTTTCGGCTAGGGGGTCATCCCGACTTACCAAACCGATGCAAACTCCGAATACCTACAAGTGCCGAGCATGGGAGACACACGGCGGGTGCTAACGTCCGTCGTGAAAAGGGAAACAACCCAGACCGTCAGCTAAGGTCCCAAAGTTATGGTTAAGTGGGAAACGATGTGGGAAGGCTTAGACAGCTAGGAGGTTGGCTTAGAAGCAGCCACCCTTTAAAGAAAGCGTAATAGCTCACTAGTCGAGTCGGCCTGCGCGGAAGATGTAACGGGGCTCAAACCATACACCGAAGCTACGGGTATCACGTAAGTGATGCGGTAGAGGAGCGTTCTGTAAGCCTGTGAAGGTGAGTTGAGAAGCTTGCTGGAGGTATCAGAAGTGCGAATGCTGACATGAGTAACGACAATGCGAGTGAAAAACTCGCACGCCGAAAGACCAAGGTTTCCTGCGCAACGTTAATCGACGCAGGGTTAGTCGGTCCCTAAGGCGAGGCTGAAAAGCGTAGTCGATGGAAAACAGGTTAATATTCCTGTACTTCTAGTTATTGCGATGGAGGGACGGAGAAGGCTAGGCCAGCTTGGCGTTGGTTGTCCAAGTTTAAGGTGGTAGGCTGAGATCTTAGGTAAATCCGGGATCTTAAGGCCGAGAGCTGATGACGAGTTACCTTTTAGGTGACGAAGTGGTTGATGCCATGCTTCCAAGAAAAGCTTCTAAGCTTCAGATAACTAGGAACCGTACCCCAAACCGACACAGGTGGTTGGGTAGAGAATACCAAGGCGCTTGAGAGAACTCGGGTGAAGGAACTAGGCAAAATGGCACCGTAACTTCGGGAGAAGGTGCGCCGGTGAGGGTGAAGGACTTGCTCCGTAAGCCCATGCCGGTCGAAGATACCAGGCCGCTGCGACTGTTTATTAAAAACACAGCACTCTGCAAACACGAAAGTGGACGTATAGGGTGTGACGCCTGCCCGGTGCCGGAAGGTTAATTGATGGGGTTAGCGCAAGCGAAGCTCTTGATCGAAGCCCCGGTAAACGGCGGCCGTAACTATAACGGTCCTAAGGTAGCGAAATTCCTTGTCGGGTAAGTTCCGACCTGCACGAATGGCGTAACGATGGCGGCGCTGTCTCCACCCGAGACTCAGTGAAATTGAAATCGCTGTGAAGATGCAGTGTATCCGCGGCTAGACGGAAAGACCCCGTGAACCTTTACTATAGCTTTGCACTGGACTTTGAATTTGCTTGTGTAGGATAGGTGGGAGGCTTTGAAGCGTGGACGCCAGTCTGCGTGGAGCCATCCTTGAAATACCACCCTGGCAACTTTGAGGTTCTAACTCAGGTCCGTTATCCGGATCGAGGACAGTGTATGGTGGGTAGTTTGACTGGGGCGGTCTCCTCCTAAAGAGTAACGGAGGAGTACGAAGGTGCGCTCAGACCGGTCGGAAATCGGTCGCAGAGTATAAAGGCAAAAGCGCGCTTGACTGCGAGACAAACACGTCGAGCAGGTACGAAAGTAGGTCTTAGTGATCCGGTGGTTCTGTATGGAAGGGCCATCGCTCAACGGATAAAAGGTACTCCGGGGATAACAGGCTGATACCGCCCAAGAGTTCATATCGACGGCGGTGTTTGGCACCTCGATGTCGGCTCATCACATCCTGGGGCTGAAGCCGGTCCCAAGGGTATGGCTGTTCGCCATTTAAAGTGGTACGCGAGCTGGGTTTAGAACGTCGTGAGACAGTTCGGTCCCTATCTGCCGTGGACGTTTGAGATTTGAGAGGGGCTGCTCCTAGTACGAGAGGACCGGAGTGGACGAACCTCTGGTGTTCCGGTTGTCACGCCAGTGGCATTGCCGGGTAGCTATGTTCGGAAAAGATAACCGCTGAAAGCATCTAAGCGGGAAACTTGCCTCAAGATGAGATCTCACTGGGATCTTGAATCCCCTAAAGGGCCGTCGAAGACTACGACGTTGATAGGTTGGGTGTGTAAGCGCTGTGAGGCGTTGAGCTAACCAATACTAATTGCCCGTGAGGCTTGACCATATAACACCCAAGCAATTTGCTTAAGAGCGAGTTGCGGTGTGTGAAGACGCACGAACCGAAAGTTTGCAGCACACAAACCTATTGCATACCCATTCGCTGGAACGTTGCCCAAACAACGGCTCAGCTACAGAATTTCTTGACGACCATAGAGCATTGGAACCACCTGATCCCATCCCGAACTCAGCAGTGAAACGATGCATCGCCGATGGTAGTGTGGGGTTTCCCCATGTGAGAGTAGGTCATCGTCAAGATTAAATTCCGAAACCCCAATTGCGAAAGCAGTTGGGGTTTTGTCTATTTGTAGAAGCACTGATTTTGCTGGCACGTTTGACTCAAGGTCCAACGGATCGGCCACAGAATTTCTTGACGACCATAGAGCATTGGAACCACCTGATCCCATCCCGAACTCAGCAGTGAAACGATGCATCGCCGATGGTAGTGTGGGGTTTCCCCATGTGAGAGTAGGTCATCGTCAAGATTGAATTCCGAAACCCCAATTGCGAAAGCAATTGGGGTTTTGTTTTTGCGCTGGAAAAATCACCCATCGAGCATGCGCCCTCAACGCCGCTTAGCGGCCACTGCCTGCTCCTGAAAAATACCTCGCAACTGCTCTGGAATGCCGTTCAGCGGGATTTTGGCGATTCCGCTGAGTAATTCAGATAAATCTCTAAGGGTTCGGGAGTTCTTGCCGACAGAGTGATGAGAAATGCGTGCACCAGAGCAGAGCGATCAGAGAATGTCGCCTGCGTTGTTAAATGGAATGTTGCATTCCGGACGCATCCCCACTTTCGGCATAAGAAGTCCCATGAAATGAATCTCAAGTTCAGCCATAAAATCCTTTTGGCCGCCTCCGGCGTAGTGGTTCTGGCTTTTGCGTTGTTCACTTTGTACAACGACTACCTGCAGCGAAACACCATCCGACAGAACCTTGAATCCTCCATCAAACAGGCTGGCGAACTCACATCCAGTAGCGTCCAGAACTGGATGAGCGGGCGTATCCTGGTGCTCGAGAACCTGGCGCAGAACGTTGCTCACCAGGGTCAGAACGCCGACTTCCCAGGCCTGGTCGACCAACCGGCATTCACCTCGAACTTCCAGTTCACCTACGTTGGCCAAGCCAACGGTATCTTCACCCAGCGCCCTGACGCGAAGATGCCCGATGGCTACGACCCTCGCCAGCGTCCTTGGTACAAGCAGGCCGTAGCTGCCGATAAGACCATGCTGACTCCGCCCTACATGGCGGCTGTCGGTGGCCTGGTAGTGACTATCGCCATGCCGGTGAAGAAGCAGGGCGAGCTACTGGGCGTGGTGGGTGGCGACCTGAGCCTGGAAACCCTGGTGAAAATCATCAACTCGGTGGATTTTGGCGGCCTCGGCCACGCTTTCCTGGTCAGCGCCGATGGCCAGGTGATCGTCAGCCCGGACAAAGACCAGGTGATGAAGAACCTCAAGGATATCTACCCTGGCGCCAATGTGCGGATCGAGAACGGCAACCAGGAAGTGGTCCTGAACAAGCAGGAACGTATCCTCTCCTTTACCCCGGTAACCGGCCTGCCGAACGCCGAGTGGTACATCGGCCTGTCCATCGACAAGGACAAGGCCTATGCCCCGCTGAGCCAGTTCCGTACCTCGGCACTGATCGCGATGTTCATCGCCGTAGCCGTGATTGCCGTACTGCTGACCTTGTTGATCCAGGTCCTGATGCGTCCGTTGGTAACCATGGGCCGTGCGATGCAGGATATTGCCCAGGGCGAGGGCGACCTGACCCGCCGTCTGGTGGTGGCGAGCAAGGACGAGTTCGGCGAACTGGGTAGCTCGTTCAACCAATTCGTGGAGCGCATCCACGCCTCGATTTCCGAAGTATCCTCGGCCACTCGCCAAGTCCACGATCTGTCCCAGCGCGTGATGACCTCGTCCAACGCCTCGATCATCGGCTCCGACGAGCAGAGCGCCCGTACCAACAGCGTAGCGGCGGCAATCAACGAACTGGGTGCCGCCACCCAGGAAATCGCCCGTAACGCTGCCGACGCCTCCGAACACGCCAGTGGCGCCAGCGATCAGGCCGACGATGGGCGCCAGGTGGTCGAGCAGACCATCCAGGCGATGACCGAGCTGTCGCAGAAGATCAGCCTCTCCTGCACCCAGATCGAGACCCTGAATGCCAGCACCGACAACATCGGGCACATCCTCGATGTGATCAAGGGCATCTCCCAGCAGACCAACCTCCTGGCGCTCAACGCTGCCATCGAGGCGGCCCGTGCTGGTGAAGCAGGTCGTGGTTTCGCCGTGGTGGCCGATGAGGTGCGCAACCTGGCCCACCGTACCCAGGAGTCGGCGGAAGAGATCCACAAGATGATCACCTCGCTGCAGATCGGCTCCCGCGAAGCGGTGTCGACCATGAACGCCAGCCAGGCGTCCAGCGAAGAGAGCGTCGAAGTGGCCAACCAGGCCGGTGCTCGCCTGATCAGCGTGACCCAGCGCATCGGCGAGATCGATGGGATGAACCAGTCGGTGGCTGCTGCAACCGAAGAGCAGACCGCGGTGGTGGAAGCCCTCAACATCGACATCAACCAGATCAACCTGCTGAACCAGCAGGGTGTCGCCAACCTCAACGAAACCCTGAAGGACTGCGATGCGCTGTCCCAGCAGGCCAGTCGCTTGAAGCAGTTGGTCGACAGCTTCAAGATCTGAGGCGATCCAGAGTCACCTCAAAAGCCCGCTCCTGCCTGATGGCAGGGCGGGCTTTTTCATGCCCGGGCATCAGGCCAGATGCTCTCCCAGCAGCCCCAGGTGAGTGTTGATCACTTGCAGCAAACGTTGGCGTTGGGACTTGATGAAAAAATGGCTGCCGGCAATCTCGATCAACTCGAACTCCCTGCTGGTGAAGGCACGCCACGCGAGCATATGGCTGGCGGTCGCCAAGGGGTCCTCGCTGCCGTAGAAGGCTGTCAGGGGCATCTTGAGAGAGCCGCTGGCCGTGTCGTGCCAGGTCTCGAAGAGCTTCAGGTCGCTGCGTAGCAAGCGCTCGTATTCCAGCAACTCATGTTTCCCGCGAGGCATCTCCTGGGAACTGGCGCCCAGTGTCAGGACCGCCTCTCGGAAAGTCTCGGGAGGCAAGGTATGCAGCAGAGGGTGGGGTGGTGGAGTATCAGGGCTGCGGCAACCAGAGACGAATAGATGACGTGTCTGCTGGGGGAATCGTTCCTGGGCATACTTGGCGGTCTCGTACGCCAGAGAAGCTCCCAGGCCATGGCCGAACAGTGCGTGGGGTTCTGCCAGCCACGATCCGAGGGCCGTGGATATCGACTCCATCAGGTACTGCCAGTCATCGCAGGGCGGCTAGGTGCGGCGTGGACCATGTCCCGGCAGGTTGATCACCACCAACTCGATATGGTCGGCAAGGCCGGTGGACCATATTCGCAGTGGCTCTGCCGCCGCTCCTGAGTGTGGAAAGCAGATCAGGCGGATCCCCGTGGCTTGCCCGGAATTGACGACCAGCGTCCAATGTTGGTTATCGGTGTACACAGCTCTTCCTTAAGCAAGGGGGCCGGCAGATCCTCTCCCGGCGTTGGCACGGCAGGATGGTCCACAAGGTCCCAATCTGCCAGGGGTATTCAAAATACTGGTTGCAGGCGATGAATGCACGCAGCCCAGGAACAGATTTTCACGACGCCTGGTGCTTGGAACTATGCTCTGAGCGTTCGGTGCAGGCCGTCATTTTGCCGGGCAGTGATTGTAAGGTGCCATTGTTTTTTATCGGGCCAGCCTTCACCATCAGCCGATTTACGACAGCTCCCATGGACTCATCCCATTGGCGGTACGTTTAGCTCTCTTTCGGACCTTGCGCTGGCTTGGCGCGGCACTGCTGCTGGCCGGTGTGCTGCTGGGCACCTTGCGGGCCGATTGGGACTTCTCCCTGATCAGCCGACGAGCCACCGCGCTTTACGGCCCCCTGGGCGAAGGCCAGCAACGTATCGATGCCTGGCAGCATCTCCTGGCCACCCAGAAGCAGGTTCAGGAGCGTGAGCAGCTCAAGGTGGTCAACCTGTTCTTCAACAAGAACATGCGCTACGTAGAAGACATCGACCTATGGCACCAGGTGGATTACTGGGAAACGCCGATCGAAGCCCTGTGGAAGGGCGCGGGCGATTGCGAGGACTACGCCATCGCCAAGTATTTCAGCCTCCGCCACCTCGGTGTTTCCAGCGACAAATTGCGCATTACCTACGTCAAGGCGTTGCGCCAGAATCGTGCACACATGGTCCTGACTTACTATTCCACCCCGGATGCCATGCCCCTGGTGCTCGACAGCCTGGAAGACGCGATTCGTCCAGCCAGCGAGCGTACCGACCTGTTGCCGGTCTACTCCTTCAATGCCGAAGGACTCTGGCTTCCAGGCGCCAAGGGCAACAAACGCGTCAGTGATACCAAGCGCCTGTCCCGCTGGCAGGATGTGTTGAAAAAAATGCAGGCCGAAGGATTTCCGGTCGAAACGACTAACTAGGAGCACGAGCTCAGATGTCTTTGTTCAAACAACTGCTGATCGCAATCTGCGTGTTCCTGGTCGTGGCCTTCAGCGGCAGCTTCATGGTCAGCCTGGAAAGTTCGCGTACCCAGTACGTCAATCAACTGCGCTCCCATGCCCAGGACGCCGCCACCGCATTGGCCTTGTCGCTGACCCCGAGCATCGATGACCCGGCGATGGTCGAGCTGATGGTCAGCTCGATCTTCGACAGCGGCTACTACGCCAGCATTCGTGTGGTCGACCTGGCCACCGACAAGACCATCGTCGAGCGTAGTGGGGTCCCTGAGGTGAGCAACGTGCCGCAGTGGTTCGTCAATCTCATCGGCCTGGAGCCAGCTGGCGGCGACGCCCTTGTCAGCCGTGGCTGGGAGCAGGCGGCGCGGGTCGAGGTCATCAGTCATCCGATGTTCGCCGTGGCCAAGCTCTGGCAGAGCGCCCTGGGCAGCCTGGGCTGGCTGCTGATCTGTGGCGCGGTGAGTGCAGTGCTCGGCGCGCTGTTGCTGCGCCGCCAGCTCAAGCCGCTGGACTACATGGTCAAGCAGTCCCATGCCATCGCGCGCCGCGAGTTCCTCAGCCTGCCCGAATTGCCACGTACTCCCGAATTACGCCGGGTCGTGCAGGCCATGAACCAGATGGTGGAGAAGCTCAAGGCACTGTTCCAGGAGCAGGCCGAGCGCAGCGAAAAGCTGCGTGCCGAGTCCTACCAGGACAGCCTGACCGGGTTGGCCAACCGGCGGTATTTCGAGATGCAGCTCAACGCGCGGGTCAGCAATCCGGAGCAGGCCAGCTCCGGCTACCTGCTGCTATTGCGGGTCAAGGACCTGGCAGGCCTGAACCAGCGTCTTGGTGGCCAGCGTACCGACCAGCTGTTACAGGCAGTGGGCGAGCAGCTGCTGCGTGAATGCGACAAGTATCCCGAGACCCATAACCTGGTGACCCGGGTCCGTGGTGGCGAGTTCGCAGTCCTGGCTCCCGGGCTGGTGCGTGAGGAAGCCATCCAGCTGGCCCAGAACCTGGACAGTGCCCTGGGCAACCTGCACGCCACCGGGGCCACCGATGTGGCTTCGGTCGCATCGATCGGCTTGGCGGCCTTTGCCCATGGCGACTCGCCACAAGCGGTGCTCAGCCTGGGTGACCAGGCCCTGGCCCAGGCCGAAGCCCAGGGGGATGCCAGCTGGGCCTGCCTGGACCAGCACGCCAGTGCCCAGGTGGGGGACGATCATCACGCCTGGCACCGGTTGCTGGACCAGGCCCTGTCGCAACGACGCTTCCAGCTGTATTTCCAGCCTGTAGTGGCGGCGCAGGATACGTCGGTGGTGCTGCACAACAAGGTGCTGTCGCGGCTGTTGGATGAGCAGGGGCAGACCATTCCTGCAGGGCGCTTCCTACCCTGGCTGGAGCGCTTTGGCTGGACCTCGCGCCTGGACCTGCTGATGCTCGAACAGGTGCTTGGGCACTTGGCTGGACACTCCGAGTCGCTGGCGTTGAACCTGTCGGCCGCAACCCTGGGTGACCCGCAGACCCTGAACCGGGTGTTCGAGCTGTTGCGCCAGCATTCGGACCTTGGATCGCGCCTGACCCTGGAGATCGGTGAAGAACAACTGCCGGACCAGGCGCGCCTGGAACAGCTGACCCGCCAGTTGCGCAGCTTGGGCTTCTCCCTCAGCCTGCAGCGCTTCGGTGGTCGCTTCAGCATGATCGGCAACCTGGCGCGCCTTGGCCTGGCCTATCTGAAGATCGACGGCAGTTACATCCGTGCCATCGACCAGGAAAGTGACAAGCGCCTGTTTATCGAAGCCATCCAGCGCGCCGCCCACAGTATCGACCTGCCACTCATCGCCGAGCGGGTCGAGACCCAGGGCGAGTTGCAGGTGATTCGTGAGATGGGATTGTTCGGGGTACAGGGGCAGCTGTTCGGCGAACCCGCTCCCTGGCGTTGAAAACTGATCACCCCATGGCCGGCATACCGGCCATGGGAGGTCAGATCAGTCCGGTTTCATCATCATTGATCAATCGGCTCAAGCCGCCCAATGCCTCACGGGCGTTACTACGGTCCAGCAGCTTGGCCTGGGCCGCCTCCGGCAGATCGGTAATGCGGATCACGCCCTTGCTGGTCAGGACCTGAATCAGGTCGTCCAGCACCCGAACCATTTCCAGGTCACTGTGCTTGAGCTGCTTGAGGCTGATTTCCACTGCCTCGTTGGCGTACCAGGTCTGGATCTCATGGTGATCGGCGGGCAGCGTCTCGGTGGCTTCGGCAAACGCCGCAGCCTCCACGCGAACCAGTTGGCCCTGTGCATCGCGTTGCACGTAGAACATGGCATATCCCTCAGGCATTTTTTTCAGCGTCGGCCGTCGACAGCACAGGCCGGCGTGGCTCCCATGGCGCGAGTATGCGGTGTGCCGAGGCAATCGTCACGACGCGTGCTGTGCAGCGAAACCCGGCAGCCTCCCGCAAGGGGTGGCTGCCGGGCGCCGATCAGCTGTTGTTGTGATCGATCTTGATGGTCGGGTCGCTACCGGCAATCAACGAATTGATGCTGGTATTGGACCAGTTGTTGCCTTCCAGCTTGATCGTCACGTCGGCATTGGCCAGGCCGCCGGCGGCATTGAGCTTGCCTTCGGAGCTGACTTGCAGGGTCGAGACCCCGTCCACGGTGGTGATCTTGAGGAAGTTGTCGATGGTACTGGCGCTTTCGCCCTGCAGCAGGTCCCGCAGGTCGATACGGTCCCCTTCGCTGGCCTTGAAGTCCTTGATCACGTCGTTACCGATATCGCCGGCCTTCCAGACGAAGGTATCGGCTCCCGAGCCGCCGATCAGGATGTCGTTGCCCTGGCCGCCGATCAAGGTGTCGTTACCGGTACCGCCCAGCAGGATGTCATTGCCCTTGCCGCCGTCCAGGAGATCGTTGCCGCCCTGGCCGAAGAGAATGTCATTGCCGGCACCACCCAGCAGCGTGTCGTTGCCATCGTGGCTGCCAGACACATCGAACTCGGTGTAGTGCTCGGTGATGTACTGGTGCACGTTGCTGGCGCTGACCTTGCTGACATCGACGCCGGTCTGCTTGGCCACATAGGCCTGCATGGCCTGGTAACCCTCGCCGGCCACGCCGTTGAAGCTCACCAGGTCGCCGAACAGGATGTCGTTGCCATTGCCGCCATTGATGGTGTCCGACCCCGGCATGGTGGCCTCGGTATGGCCGATGATCGAGTTGGCCAGGTCCTTCGGATCGATGTTGGTCTGCGGCTTGCCATCGGTGTCGTATGGCTTGAGGTCATTGAGGCTGACACCGTTGTTCAGGCCGATGGCCTCCACTTCCGACAGCTTGCTCAACAACGCGAAGCCGGAATTGGAGTTGTTGGTGGTGTTCCAGTCGGTGCTGCCACCTGAACCAGCACGGTACGACAACTCGTAGGTGCCGTCGCCCTGGGCGTGCAGGGTGCCCAGGGTCGAGGCGTTCCAGTAGCCGCTCCAACTGTTGTAGGTCTGCAGGGTCAGCGTACCGTTGCTGCTCACGCTGTAGGCGTGGGTGTTGTCCAGGTAGGTGGTATTGATCGTGTCGCCCAGCTTGTAGTTATTGACGTTGATCAAGTCATCGAGCCTCGGACCGCCACTGTAGAGCGTCGGGTTGGTCTGCTCGCCAGCCTGGTAGAAGGTCGGCTTACCGTCGGTGATGAAGTACGTCAGGTTCTTGGCATTGGTGTTGCTGGTGGCCTGGTTGCTCTGGAAGAAGTTGGCCGTGGTCTTGAACACGTCTTCATAGTTGGTACCGCCGTCGGACCTCATCGAGTCCAGTACGGCCTTGAGCTGGTTCAGGGCGTTCGGGTCGTTGAGGTTCACCGATACTGCCTTGTTGACCTGAGAGCTGAAGTCCGCGAGGAAGATGTTCACCGTGCCCGAACCGGCGCCGCCAATGCTGTTCTTCAGGGTGTTGAACACCGAGGTCAGGGAATCCTTGGCCGCGTTGATGGACGAGCTGCTCATGCTGCCCGAGGTGTCCACCATGAAGGCGATGTTGTAGTTGGTGCCCGGGACCACGGTCAGGCCGCCGATGTCGGCGACCACGATATCGTTGCCGTCGGTACCGTTGACGGTATCGTCGCCGGAGGTGCCGACTACGGTGTTGTAGACGGCCGGGTAGACCTTGACCGGGATCTGCGCCGAAGTGCTGGCAGAACCGCCCAGGGACTCGGTGGAGGTCGAGGTCACGTTGAGGTTGAACGTGCCGTTGTAGTAAGGCGGCGGAGTGACCGTCAGGCTGCCCAGGTTCCAGCCGGTGACGTTGGCCTCGCCGTTGGTTGCCGTGGCGGTGAAGGTGTGTCCGGCGCCATCGCTGAGTACCGAGCCGGCCGGGATGCCGCCGATCTTCACGCTCAGGGTTTCCGAGCCGTCGGTATCGGTCAGTGCGGTGCTGATCTTCACCAGCTTGACGGTGCCACCTTCGGCGCCTTCATTGAGCTTGTAGCCATCGTAGTAGCCCTCGCCGTTGCTGCCGTGCAGCTCGGAAAGGGTGACGCCGGCATTGTTCAGCGCGGTTTCGTTAGGGTACATCGGGATATTGGTGTTGCTCAGGTCGACTGGTGCACCACCATTGACCGACAGGTTGACGTCATAGCTCCCCGGGCCGCTCTGGTTGGCATGGTAGATGTCCAGGGTGTAGTAGCCGCTGGTGGTCGGGGTGAACGAGCCGCTGATGCCGCCACCCGAGCCCCAGACAGCGGTCGCCACGTTCTTGCCGCCAATGGTGATCAGCAGGCTGTCGTCGCCGGTACCGCTGAAGCTGTAGGTCTTGCCGGCCTCCAGGTAGATCAGGCCGGACGTTTTCGAACCGCTGCCGCCTGTGACGTTGGCATCGGACTGGGCATTGGTCACCGTCGTGCTGCTGGTCGGTTTGCCGGAGTTGTCGAACACCGCCTTGAGCGCGTCGCCGGTAATGCCGTTGCCGTTGGTTCCCAGGCCGTTGAGGCTGCTCCAGGTCTCTTTGAGCAGACCGATGGAGTTCACATTGTTGTTATCCACACCCAGGCTCGGCGCATCCGCCACTGGTGCGATGTCGACCTTGACCGTGCCGGTGTTGCCCAGGGCCTGGCCATCGGTTGGCTGGAACTTGATCTGCGCGTAGTCCGCCTGCTTGTTACCCACGCCGGTGCCGCCGTAGCCATCGATACCGGAAGCGTTGGCGTCAGGCATGAAGCGCAGCTTGCCAGCGTCGATATCGGCTTTGCTGAAGGTCTGGTTGTTGGCCACATCCTTCCAGGTCGAACCGTCCAGATACTGCAACTTACCCTCGCCAGGCAGCTGGGTGATCTTCACCCCCAGGCTCGATGCCGGGCTGTCGACGTCGCTGACGCCGAAGTTGCTCCAGCTCAGGGCCAGAGGCGTGTCCTCGGTGCCGGTCACGGCACCGCCGGTGGCCACAGGGGCATCGTTGACCGCCACCACGTTGACGGTGGTGGTGGCGACGTTGGAGTAGTGGTCGCCGTCGGTCACGGTCACGGTGATGACCCGTGGCGTGGTGCTCGGGTCTTCACTGTTGTTGGTGAAGGTGATGTTCTTGATCTGCTGCATGTAGTCGGCCAGGGTCGCCTTGCCCGACAGGGTCAGCGTGATCGAACCATCCTTGCTGTTGGCGTTGATGCTGATGCCGTTGACGCTATTGCCCAGGTTCAGCGAGTCGCCAGGCTGACGGTTGGTCAGCACGATAGTGGCGCCGGTGAGCATGGTGCTGTCCGGGTCGGTGATGCTCAGGTCGGTATCGGCAATCGACACGCCAGGACCGGCGGTACCCTCGGTGAAGGTGACCTTGTAGTCGGCACCGGTGGCGCCGCTGGAGTTGTTGGCATCCAGGTCGATGACCGGCGGTGCGTCGTTGTCGATGATCGAGGTGTTCACACTGCCATTGGTGTCGCTGACCACCAGTTTCTCGAAGTTGCCACCGCTGGCCGAGTCGATCTTGACCACGAAGTTTTCCGTGCTTTCGGTGATCTTGTCGTCGATGGTCGCCACGTTGAAGGTGGCACTGCTGGCGCCGGCCGGGATCTTCACGGTGTAGACGCCCGTGAAGTCCGAACCGTCTGTGGCCGTACCGCTGTAGCTGATCTTCAGGGTGACTTCGGTCTGCGCCGGGTGCGTCAGGCTCACGGTGTAGGTGGCCGTCTGGCCCTCGACGACCGAAGTGCTGCCGGTGATGCTGACAGACGTGGTGTCGATGGTATCGGTGACGTTGGTCACGGCCGGAGTGGTATCGGTGACCAGCTTCTCGAAGTTGCCACCGGTAGCGCCGCTGATGCTGGCGTTGACCTTGCCGGCGTCGATGTACACGTCATCGGCTGGCGCGGCGACGGTCACGGTGCCGGTGGTCTTGCCCGCGGCGATGGTGATGACGGCGCCGTTGTTCAGGGTCACGGTCACCGGCGTGCCGGCGGCGTTGCTCAAGGTGGCGGTGTAGACGATCGAGCCGCCCTCGGCCACGGTGCCGGTAGCGCTGAGGCTGAGGGTCGTGGTGTCGACGGTATCGGTCACGGCGGTGTTGACCGGAGTCTTGTCCCCTACGAGTTTCTCGTAGTTGCCGCCGCTGACGTCGGTGATCGAGTTGGTCACGGAGCTATGGCCGATCAGGGCATCGTTCGGGGCAGTGATACTCACCGAGCCAGTGCTTTCGCCAACCGGGATGGTGATCTTCTCGCCATTGGCCAGGGTGACGGTCACCGGCGAACCGGTGACCGGCGCGGTCACGGTGGCGGTGTAGGTGATGGTTCCGCCTTCGGCTGCCGAAGACGTGGCCTTGAGGGTCACGGTGGAAGTATCGATGGTATCGGTGACATCGGTCACGGCTGGCGTGGTGCTTGGGACCAGCTTCTCGAAGTTGCCGCCTTCGGCTTTGGTGATGGTCGCTTCGACCTTGCCGGCATCTTTATAGACGTCGTCGGCTGGAGCCGGAACGGTGACAGTGCCGGTGGTCTTGCCGGCACCGATAGTGATCACTGCGCCGTTGCTCAGGGTCACGGTCACCGGAGTACCGGCAGCATTGCTCAGGGTGGCGGTGTAGGTGATCTGGCCACCTTCGGCCACGGACGGTGTGGCCGTCAGCGACAGGTTGGTGGTGTCGATGGTGTCGGTCACGGTGGTGCTGACCGGTGTTTTATCAGCGACCAGGTTTTCGTAGTTACCGCCGCTGACGTTGGTGATGGAGTTGGTCACGGCGGAGTGGCCAACCAGTACGTCGTTTGGAGCGGTGGTGTTGATTGAGGCGGTGGTTTCACCAACCGGGATGGTGATCTTCTCGCCATTGGCCAAGGTCACCACGACTGGAGAGCCAGTCACTGGAGCGGTGACGGTCACGGTATAGGTGATCTGGCCGCCTTCGGCTGCCGATGGGGTCGCCTTCAACGATACGGTCGAGTCGTCGATGGTGTCAGTGACGTTAGTAACGGCTGGCGCTGGGTTGGTCACCAGGTTCTCGAAGTTGCCACCTTCAGCCTTGGTGATGGTGGCTTCAACCTTACCGGCATCCTTGTACACATCATCGGCAGGCGCAGGAACCGTAACGGTGCCGGTAGTTTTGCCTGCTTCGATGGTGATGACTGCACCGTTAGACAGGGTGACAGTAACGGGAGTACCCGCCGGGTTGGTCAGGGTAGCGGTGTAAACAATGGAACCGCCTTCTGCCACGGTGCCCGTGGCGGACAAGCTCAAGCCAGTGTCATCAACAGTGTCGGTGACGTTGGTATTGACCGGAGTCTTATCGGCGACCAGGTTCTCGTAGTTGCCACCGCTCACATCGGTGATGGAGTTGGTCACGGCGGAGTGGCCAACCAGTACGTCGTTTGGAGCGGTGGTGTTGATCGAGGCTGTGGTTTCACCAACCGGGATGGTGATCTTCTCGCCATTGGCCAAGGTCACCACGACTGGAGAGCCAGTCACTGGAGCGGTGACGGTCACGGTGTAGGTGATTTGGCCGCCTTCAGCCGCTGATGGAGTCGCTTTGAGCGACACGGTCGAGTCATCGATGGTGTCAGTGACGTTAGTGACCGCTGGTGCCGGGTTAGTCACCAGGTTTTCGAAGTTGCCGCCTTCAGCCTTGGTGATGGTCGCCTCGACCTTGCCGGCGTCTTTATAAACGTCGTCTGCTGGCGCTGGGACGGTGACGGTGCCAGAGGTTTTACCGGCTTCGATGGTAATCACCGCGCCGTTGGACAGCGTTACGGTGACCGGAGTACCGGCAGCATTAGTCAGTGTCGCGGTGTAAGTGATCTGGCCACCTTCAGCTACGGTGCCGGTAGCGCTGAGGCTCAGGCCAGTGTCATCGACGGTATCAGTGACATTGGTGTTGACTGGAGTTTTGTCCGCTACGAGGTTCTCGTAGTTGCCACCGCTCACATCGGTGATGGAGTTGGTCACGGAGGAGTGACCAACCAACGCATCGTTCGGTGCAGTGATGTTGATCGAGGCGGTAGTTTCACCAACCGGGATCGTGATCTTCTCGCCATTGGCCAGGGTCACTACAACCGGTGAGCCAGTCACAGGGGCAGTGACAGTCACGGTGTAGGTGATCTGCCCGCCTTCGGCTGCCGAAGGTGTGGCCTTCAACGACACAGTCGAATCATCGATGGTGTCGGTGACGTTGGTGACCGCTGGTGCCGGGTTAGTCACCAGATTCTCGAAGTTGCCACCTTCGGCTTTGGTGATGGTCGCCTCGACCTTGCCGGCGTCTTTATAAACGTCGTCTGCTGGCGCTGGAACCGTAACGGTGCCGGTGGTTTTGCCTGCTTCGATGGTGATGACTGCACCGTTGGACAGGGTCACGGTAACGGGAGTACCCGCCGGGTTGGTCAGGGTGGCGGTGTAAACAATGGAACCGCCTTCTGCCACGGTGCCGGTGGCGGACAAGCTCAAGCCAGTGTCATCAACAGTGTCGGTGACGTTGGTATTGACCGGAGTCTTGTCGGCCACCAGGTTCTCATAGTTACCGCCACTCACATCGGTAATGGAGTTGGTGACGGAGCTGTGGCCAACCAGGGCATCGTTTGGAGCAGTGACATTGATCGAGGCAGTGGTTTCACCAACCGGGATGGTGATCTTTTCACCATTGGCCAAAGTAACGACCACAGGCGAGCCAGTCACAGGGGCAGTGACAGTCACGGTGTAGGTGATCTGGCCGCCTTCAGCCGCCGACGGAGTCGCTTTGAGCGACACGGTCGAGTCGTCGATGGTGTCAGTGACGTTCGTGACAGCTGGCGCTGGGTTGGTCACCAGGTTTTCGAAGTTGCCACCATCCGCTTTGGTGATGGTCGCTTCAACCTTGCCGGCATCTTTGTAGACGTCGTCTGCTGGCGCTGGAACCGTAACGGTGCCGGTAGTTTTGCCAGCCTCGATGGTGATCACAGCACCGTTAGACAGGGTCACGGTGACTGGAGTACCCGCAGCGTTGGTCAAGGTCGCGGTGTAGGTGATTTGGCCACCCTCAGCCACGGTGCCCGTGGCGGACAGGCTCAGGCCAGTGTCATCGACGGTATCGGTGACATTGGTGTTGACTGGAGTTTTGTCCGCTACGAGGTTCTCGTAGTTGCCGCCGCTCACATCAGTGATGGAGTTGGTGACGGAGGAGTGCCCAACCAGCGCATCATTTGGAGCAGTGACGTTGATCGAAGCAGTGGTCTCACCGACTGGGATGGTGATCTTCTCGCCATTGGCCAGGGTCACTACAACCGGTGAGCCAGTCACTGGAGCGGTGACAGTCACGGTATAGGTGATCTGGCCGCCTTCGGCTGCCGAAGGAGTCGCTTTCAACGACACGGTGGAGTCGTCGATGGTATCGGTGACGTTCGTGACAGCTGGCGCCGGGTTGGTAACCAGACTCTCGAAGTTGCCACCTTCAGCTTTGGTGATGGTGGCTTCAACCTTGCCGGCATCCTTGTACACATCATCGGCAGGCGCAGGAACAGTGACTGTACCGGAGGTTTTGCCTGCCTCGATGGTGATGACCGCACCATTACTCAAGGTCACAGTCACCGGGGTGCCCGCAGCATTAGTCAGTGTCGCGGTGTAGGTGATCTGGCCACCCTCAGCCACGGTACCAGTAGCGCTGAGGCTCAGGCCGGTATCGTCAACGGTGTCGGTGACGTTGGTGTTAACCGGAGTCTTATCGGCTACGAGGTTTTCGTAATTGCCACCGCTCACATCAGTGATCGAGTTGGTGACGGAGCTGTGGCCGACCAACGCATCGTTCGGTGCGGTGACGTTGATCGAGGCGGTGGTTTCGCCGACTGGAATGGTGATCTTCTCGCCATTAGCCAAGGTCACCACGACTGGAGAGCCTGTCACAGGGGCGGTAACGGTAGCGGTGTAGGTGATCTGCCCGCCTTCGGCTGCCGACGGAGTTGCTTTCAACGACACGGTGGAGTCGTCGATGGTGTCAGTGACGTTGGTGACCGCTGGCGCAGGGTTAGTCACCAGGTTTTCGAAGTTGCCGCCTTCAGCCTTGGTGATAGTGGCTTCGACTTTACCGGCATCCTTGTAGACGTCGTCGGCAGGAGCTGGGACGGTGACGGTGCCGGAGGTTTTACCGGCTTCGATGGTGATCACGGCACCGTTGGACAGCGTTACGGTGACCGGGCTACCGGCGGCGTTGGTCAGGGTAGCGGTGTAGGTGATCTGGCCACCCTCAGCCACGGTGCCGGTGGCGGACAAGCTCAAGCCAGTGTCATCAACAGTGTCGGTGACGTTGGTATTGACCGGAGTCTTGTCGGCCACCAGGTTCTCATAGTTACCGCCGCTCACATCGGTGATGGAGTTGGTGACGGAGCTGTGGCCGACCAACGCATCATTCGGTGCGGTGATGTTGATCGAGGCGGTGGTTTCGCCAACCGGGATCGTGATCTTCTCGCCATTGGCCAGGGTCACGACCACAGGCGAGCCGGTGACTGGGGCAGTGACAGTCACGGTGTAGGTGATCTGTCCACCTTCAGCGGCCGATGGGGTCGCTTTGAGCGACACGGTCGAATCATCGATGGTGTCAGTGACGTTGGTGACCGCTGGTGCCGGGTTGGTCACCAGGTTTTCGAAATTGCCGCCTTCAGCCTTGGTGATGGTGGCTTCAACCTTGCCGGCATCCTTGTACACATCATCGGCAGGCGCAGGAACAGTGACTGTACCGGTGGTTTTGCCTGCTTCGATGGTGATGACTGCACCGTTGGACAGCGTTACGGTGACCGGGCTACCGGCGGCGTTGGTCAGGGTAGCGGTGTAGGTGATCTGGCCACCCTCAGCCACGGTGCCGGTGGCGGACAAGCTCAAGCCAGTGTCATCAACGGTGTCGGTGACGTTGGTATTGACCGGGGTCTTATCGGCGACCAGGTTCTCGTAGTTGCCGCCGCTCACATCGGTGATGGCGTTGGTCACGGAGCTGTGGCCAACCAGTGCATCGTTCGGTGCAGTGATGTTGATCGAAGCAGTGGTTTCACCAACCGGGATGGTGATCTTCTCGCCATTGGCCAGGGTCACGACCACAGGCGAACCCGTTACGGGCGCAGTGACAGTCACGGTATAGGTGATCTGACCGCCTTCGGCTGCCGAAGGTGTGGCCTTCAACGACACAGTCGAATCATCGATGGTGTCAGTGACGTTCGTGACAGCTGGCGCTGGGTTAGTCACCAGGTTCTCGAAGTTACCGCCTTCAGCCTTGGTGATGGTGGCTTCGACCTTGCCGGCATCTTTGTAGACATCGTCAGCCGGAGCAGGGACGGTCACAGTACCGGTAGTTTTGCCAGCCTCGATGGTGATGACCGCACCATTACTCAAGGTCACAGTCACCGGGGTGCCCGCAGCATTAGTCAGTGTCGCGGTGTAGGTGATCTGGCCACCCTCAGCCACGGTACCAGAAGCGCTGAGGCTCAGGCCGGTATCGTCAACGGTGTCGGTGACGTTGGTGTTAACCGGAGTCTTGTCGGCCACCAGGTTCTCATAGTTACCGCCACTTACATCGGTAATGGAGTTGGTCACGGAGGAGTGACCAACCAGGGCATCGTTTGGAGCTGTGACGTTGATCGAGGCGGTGGTTTCACCGACCGGGATGGTGATTTTTTCACCGTTGGCCAAGGTCACCACGACTGGAGAGCCTGTCACTGGAGCAGTGACAGTCACGGTGTAAGTGATCTGCCCGCCTTCGGCTGCCGAAGGTGTGGCCTTCAATGACACGGTGGAGTCGTCGATGGTGTCAGTGACGTTAGTGACCGCTGGTGCAGGATTGGTCACCAGGTTTTCGAAGTTGCCGCCTTCAGCCTTGGTGATGGTGGCTTCAACCTTACCGGCATCCTTGTACACATCATCGGCAGGCGCAGGAACAGTGACTGTACCGGTGGTTTTGCCTGCTTCGATGGTGATTACAGCACCGTTGGACAGCGTTACGGTGACCGGGCTACCGGCGGCGTTGGTCAGGGTAGCGGTGTAGGTGATCTGGCCACCCTCAGCCACGGTGCCGGTGGCGGACAAGCTCAAGCCAGTGTCATCAACGGTATCGGTGACATTGGTGTTGACGGGAGTTTTGTCCGCTACGAGGTTCTCGTAGTTGCCGCCGCTCACATCGGTGATGGAGTTGGTCACGGAGCTGTGGCCAACCAGTGCATCGTTCGGCGCAGTGATGTTGATCGAGGCGGTAGTTTCACCAACCGGGATCGTGATTTTTTCACCGTTAGCCAGGGTGACGACCACAGGCGAGCCAGTGACGGGCGCAGTGACAGTCACGGTATAGGTGATCTGCCCGCCTTCAGCTGCCGATGGGGTTGCTTTGAGCGACACGGTCGAATCATCGATGGTGTCGGTGACGTTGGTGACCGCTGGTGCTGGGTTGGTCACCAGGTTTTCGAAATTGCCGCCTTCAGCCTTGGTGATGGTCGCTTCAACTTTGCCGGCATCTTTGTAGACATCGTCAGCCGGAGCTGGAACGGTCACGGTGCCGTTAGTTTTTCCAGCCTCGATGGTGATGACTGCACCATTACTCAAGGTCACAGTCACTGGCGTACCAGCGGCATTGGTCAGGGTGGCGGTGTAAACGATGGAGCCGCCTTCAGCCACGGTGCCCGTGGCGGACAGGCTCAGGCCAGTGTCATCAACGGTGTCGGTGACGTTGGTGTTAACCGGTGTTTTATCGGCGACCAGGTTCTCGTAGTTACCGCCACTTACATCGGTAATGGAGTTGGTCACCGAAGTGTGGCCAACCAGGGCATCGTTCGGTGCGGTGACATTGATCGAGGCGGTGGTTTCACCAACCGGGATCGTGATCTTCTCGCCATTAGCCAAGGTCACTACAACAGGCGAGCCAGTCACTGGAGCGGTGACGGTCACGGTGTAGGTGATCTGGCCGCCTTCAGCTGCCGATGGGGTTGCTTTGAGCGACACAGTCGAGTCGTCGATGGTGTCAGTGACGTTAGTAACGGCTGGCGCTGGGTTAGTCACCAAGTTCTCGAAGTTACCGCCTTCAGCCTTGGTGATAGTCGCTTCAACCTTTCCGGCGTCTTTGTAGACGTCATCGGCCGGAGCCGGAACGGTGACAGTACCGGTGGTTTTACCCGCTTCAATGGTGATTACGGCTCCGTTGCTCAGGGTCACGGTCACCGGAGTACCAGCAGCGTTGGTCAAGGTCGCGGTGTAGGTGATCTGGCCACCTTCGGCGACCGTACCAGTAGCGCTCAAGCTCAGACCGGTGTCATCGACGGTATCGGTGACGTTGGTGTTAACCGGGGTCTTATCGGCGACCAGGTTCTCGTAGTTGCCGCCGCTCACATCGGTAATGGAGTTGGTGACGGAGCTGTGGCCGACCAGGGCATCGTTTGGAGCAGTGATGTTGATCGAAGCAGTGGTTTCGCCGACTGGGATCGTGATCTTCTCGCCATTGGCCAGGGTCACTACAACCGGCGAGCCAGTGACGGGCGCAGTGACAGTCACGGTATAGGTGATCTGGCCGCCTTCAGCCGCCGATGGAGTCGCTTTGAGCGACACGGTCGAGTCGTCGATGGTGTCAGTGACGTTCGTGACAGCTGGCGCTGGGTTGGTCACCAGGTTTTCGAAGTTGCCACCATCCGCTTTGGTGATGGTCGCTTCAACCTTGCCGGCATCTTTGTAGACGTCGTCTGCTGGCGCTGGAACCGTAACGGTGCCGGTAGTTTTGCCAGCCTCGATGGTGATGACCGCACCATTACTCAAGGTCACAGTCACCGGGGTGCCGGCAGCGTTGGTCAAGGTCGCGGTGTAGGTGATTTGGCCACCTTCGGCGACCGTACCAGTAGCGCTCAAGCTCAGACCGGTGTCATCGACGGTGTCGGTGACGTTGGTATTGACTGGTGTCTTATCAGCTACGAGGTTTTCGTAATTGCCACCGCTCACATCAGTGATCGAGTTGGTGACGGAGCTGTGGCCGACCAACGCATCGTTCGGTGCGGTGACGTTGATCGAGGCGGTGGTTTCACCAACCGGGATGGTGATCTTCTCGCCATTGGCCAAGGTCACCACGACTGGAGAGCCAGTCACTGGAGCGGTGACGGTCACGGTATAGGTGATCTGGCCGCCTTCGGCCGCCGATGGGGTTGCTTTGAGCGACACAGTCGAGTCGTCGATGGTGTCAGTGACTTCGGTGACTGCTGGCGTGGTACTCGGTACCAAGTTCTCGAAGTTACCACCGTCTGCCTTGGTGATGGTCGCTTCGACCTTGCCGGCATCTTTGTAAACGTCGTCGGCAGGCGCAGGAACAGTGACTGTACCGGTGGTTTTGCCTGCTTCGATGGTGATGACTGCACCATTACTCAAGGTCACAGTCACTGGAGTGCCAGCAGCGTTGGTCAAGGTCGCGGTGTAGGTGATCTGGCCACCTTCGGCGACCGTACCAGTAGCGCTCAAGCTCAGACCGGTGTCATCGACGGTGTCGGTGACGTTGGTATTGACCGGGGTCTTATCGGCGACCAGGTTCTCGTAGTTACCACCGCTCACATCAGTGATCGAATTGGTGACGGAGCTGTGACCAACCAGGGCATCGTTTGGAGCAGTGACGTTGATCGAAGCAGTGGTCTCACCGACTGGGATCGTGATCTTCTCGCCATTGGCCAAGGTCACTACAACCGGTGAGCCAGTCACTGGAGCGGTGACGGTCACGGTGTAGGTGATCTGCCCGCCTTCAGCTGCCGATGGGGTTGCTTTGAGCGACACAGTCGAGTCGTCGATGGTGTCAGTCACATCAGTAACGGCAGGTGCTGGGTTGGTCACCAGGTTTTCGAAGTTACCGCCTTCGGTCTTGGTAATGGTGACTTCAACCTTGCCGGCATCTTTATAGACGTCGTCGGCAGGCGCAGGAACAGTGACAGTACCGGTCGTCTTACCCGCTTCGATGGTGATCACAGCACCGTTGGACAGCGTTACGGTGACCGGAGTGCCGGCAGCATTGGTCAGGGTGGCGGTGTAAACAATGGAACCACCTTCTGCCACGGTGCCAGTAGCGCTGAGGCTCAGGCCAGTGTCATCGACGGTATCGGTGACGTTGGTATTGACTGGTGTCTTGTCGGCTACAAGGTTCTCGTAATTGCCACCACTTACATCGGTAATGGAGTTGGTCACCGAAGTGTGGCCAACCAGGGCATCGTTCGGTGCGGTGACATTGATCGAGGCGGTGGTTTCACCAACCGGGATGGTGATTTTTTCACCGTTGGCCAAGGTCACTACGACTGGAGAGCCTGTCACAGGGGCAGTGACGGTCACGGTGTAAGTGATCTGTCCACCTTCAGCTGCCGATGGGGTCGCTTTGAGCGACACAGTCGAATCATCGATGGTGTCAGTCACATCAGTAACGGCAGGTGCTGGGTTGGTCACCAGGTTTTCGAAGTTGCCGCCTTCGGTCTTGGTAATGGTGACTTCAACCTTACCGGCATCTTTATAAACGTCGTCAGTCGGAGCTGGAACGGTCACGGTGCCGGAGGTTTTGCCCGCTTCGATGGTGATGACGGCGCCGTTGGACAGGGTCACGGTAACGGGAGTACCCGCCGGGTTGGTCAGGGTAGCGGTGTAGCTGATCTGGCCACCTTCTGCCACGGTGCCGGTGGCGGACAGGGTCAGGCCAGTATCATCGATGGTATCGGTAACCGTGGTTTGTGCAGGGTTGCCATTGACCTCGAGTTTTTCGTAGTTGCCACCTTCAGCCTTGGTAATGCTGGTGCTCAGGGAGCTGCCGCCGGCCAGGGCATCGTTAGGCGCGGTGAAGTTGACCGAGCCGGAAGACTCGCCGACCGCAATGGTGATGGTCTGGCCGTTGGACAGGGTCACCACGACAGGCGACCCGGTGACGGGGGCGGTGACCGATGCGGTATACACCACGGTACCGCCCTCGGCGACGCTTGGGGTCGCGGTCAGGCTGATGGTGGAGGTGTCGATGGTATCGGTGACGTCCGTGACGGCCGGCGTGGTGTTCGGCACCAGGTTCTCGAAGTTGCCACCCTCGGTCTTGGTGATGCTCACCTCGACCTTGCCCGCATCCTTGTAAACGTCATCGGCGGGTGCCGGTACGCTGATGCTGCCGGTGCTGGCACCGGCGGCAATGGTGATCACCGCGCCGTTGGACAGGGTCACGGTCAGGGGCGTGCCCGCCGGGTTGGTCAGGGTCGCGGTATAAACGATGGTGCCGCCTTCGGCCACGGTACCGGTAGCGGTCAGGCTCAAGCCGGTATCGTCGATGGTATCGGTAACGGTGGTTACCGCCTTGTCCGGGTTGGCGACCAGGTTTTCGAAGTTGCCGCCGTCGGCCTTGGTGATACCGACTTCTACCGTACTGCCATTCTTGTAGACGTCGTTGGCCGGTGCCGCTACGTCTACCGAGCCGCTGGACTTGCCCGCCTCGATGGTGATCACCGAACCGTTGGACAAGGTGATGGTCACCGGCGTCTGTGCCGGGTTGGTCAGGGTGGCGGTGTAGGTGATCTGCCCGCCTTCGCTGACGCTGCTATCGGCGGTCAGGGTGACAGTGGTGGTGTCGATGGTATCGGTGATCTGGGTCACCGCCGGGTTCGGGTCGACGGTGACGATCAGGCCGCTGCCGCCCGTGGTGCCGGTTACGTTGACGCTGATCTGGCCCGGATCGATATATACGTTGTCCTGCGGCGCCATGGGCACCTGCACGGTGCCCGTCAGCTGGCCGGCGTTGATCACGATTACCGCGCCATTGGACAGGGTCACGGTCAGGTCGGTCAGTGGCGCCTGGGTCAGGGTGGCGGTGTACACCAGCGTGCCGCCTGCCTCGGTAATGCTTGGGGTCGCACTCAGGGTGAGGGTGGACGGCCGCAGGCTATCGCTGCCGTTGCCGTTGTTGGTCAGGCCATTGTTGTCCTGGCCGCCGAATGTATTGTCCAGGGCCGAAGTGGCGCGCCCCAGGCCGGCAGTTGGGAAGCCGATGGTGGGGTCGACCCGGCCAGCGGTTTCTTCCAGCTGGACGAAGCTGTGACCGCCACCCGCGGCGCCTCCAGGGCCTGTTGCGGTCGGGCCGGCGGCAGTGGCTTCCAGGTCGGTGGTCGGGTCGACGCCGGCAGCGATGGCTTGCTGCAGCTCGGCAACCGAAGGCGCGGCCTGGGCAGCGGCTTGGGCCAGGTCGCTACCGGAGTCGGGTGCGGCACCGCTCCATTGGGTGTCGCGGCCCAGGTCGAGTGTGCGTCCATCGGTCAGTTCCAGGCTGACGGCCCCGGCCGTGCCGGTGTCCACCTGATCACCCACGAACAGGCGATCGCCTTCGATGAGTATGCGTCGGATCCCTTCCGGGGATACCACGAAAACTTGACCGACAATGCTTTTGACGATGGCAACAACACTGCTCATTGGGGACTCTCCGGTGTACCGCTCAGTCGACTTCCATGTACCGGCTTGGGCGCTGGCCGCAACTCAGTCTGGACGTACATTGCTATGTAATGGGGGAACGGCTAATTGACAGAATTCTTTGTCAATAATTTGGCTATATTTCTTCGAGATTAACTTTATGCCAAACTATTGACCTTATGGGTGCCATCCTAAACAATCGCTGAATTAATGTCACATTGATATTCACGCGGTAACCTGACTTGAAGTATGTGAACCAGTTCTTAGTTTGAACTTTCCGACGGACGGTCGTTGTGGTTGTAGTCATTCGATGTGGTGCCACATTCTGACGTGATACTGGACATGCTGTCCGAGGGAACTTCTTACCATGCGTTTTCACCTGTTCAAGGCCTTGCCCTTCGCTCTTGCAGCCAGCTTCGTGCAGGCTCAAACACTTCCTGAAGCCATGCAGAAAGCACTGGATGTGCACCCGGAAATCCAAGCCGGTGTGAACAGCCGTCTGGCTGCTGACTATCAACTGAAGGCGGCGAAAGGTGGCTACTTGCCACGAGTCGACATGTTGGCCGGTTATGGTCGTGAAGGCACCGATAACCCCACGACTCGTGCGGGAAGCGGTAGCAATCACTGGGAGACCATGACTCGCGGAGAGTCAAGTTTACGTCTCCAACAGATGGTTTTTGACGGTTTTGCAACCTCCAGTGAGGTTGGGCGTCAACAAGCCACCGTTAACTCCCGGGCGTATTCCCTGTTGGGTACCTCCGAACGCACCGGCCTGACCGTGGCCCAGGTGTACCTGGATGTGCTGACCCGTCGTCAATTCGTGCAACTGGCCGAAGACAACCTGCGCAATCACGAGCGCATCTACGACCAGATCAAGTTGCGCACCCAGCGTGGCGTAGGCAGTGGTGCCGACCTCGATCAGGCTGAGGCGCGCCTGGCACAGGCCCGTAACAACCTGATCACCGAGCAGACCAACCTGGCCGACTCCCAGACCAACTACCTCAGCGCCGTCGGGCAACTGCCGGACCAGTTGGAGCGCCCAGCCAGCTTCATGGCGATGATGCCGGCCAACCTCGATGAAGCCCGGCGCCAGATGCTGGAGAACAGCCCGATCCTGCGCTCCGCCGAGTCCGATATCGTGGCTGCCGAGAAACAGTACGAAGCAGCCAAGTCGGCCTTCTACCCACGCTTCGATGCGGAGCTTGGGCGTACCGCCGATAACGACCTGGATGGCCAGAACGGTCATAACAACGAGTGGCAGGCCATGTTGCGCATGCGCTTCAACCTGTTCGCCGGCGGCAGCAACAAGGCCGACCTGGAGTCCAAGGCCTACCAATCGAACCAGGCCCTGGACATCCGCAACAACGCCCTGCGAGTGCTGAACGAAGAACTGGGCCTGGCCTGGAACGCCATGAACAACGCCAATTCCCAGGTACCGATCGCCCAGGAATATGTCGACCGCAGTACTGCCGTGCGCACTGCCTACCAGAAACAGTTCAGCCTGGGCGAGCGTACCCTGCTGGACCTGCTCGACAGTGAAAACGAATTGTTCACCGCTTCCCGTCGCTTGGCTGAGATCAAGAACATTCAGTTATTTACTCAGTATCGAATCAAGGCGACCATGGGCGAGTTGCTCAAGAGCCAGGGAGTGGTCGCTCCGATGGCCTCCGTCGTACAGAACGACGTGAAGCCCAAGGTCCAGCTGCCTGGGATGAATTGAGCTAATTTCATCCAATAGCCAGTCATAGAGTGTCGAGCGTGGAATCAGAAGTCAGTCGAGTGCAACTCAATAATGATCCACGCGGCATGCATGACGACCCTTTATTGGATGGTTTGCTGACCCTCTGCTTCCTTCACCAGAAGCCCGCCAGCGCGGCGATGCTGACCACCGGTCTGCCATTGCCATCCCAGCGCCTGAGTGCCGCGCTGCTGCCTCGCGCAGCGGCCCGGGCGGGGCTTCAGGGCCGTGTCCTGCGGCGCCAGCTCGAACAGATCCCGGCGATCGCCATGCCTGCCTTGCTGTTGCTCAAGGATGGACGTAGCGCCGTACTGTTGGGCTGGCAGGGGGATGACCAGGCACGACTGCTGCTCAGCGAGAGCGACGGCGGCGAAGTCTGTGTCAGCCGGCAACTGTTGGCCGACGACTACAGCGGGCAGGTGTTCTTCGCCCAGCCCCAGCACAAGTTCGACGTCAACCACGGCTCGCTGATTCCCCGGGCCCGCTCCTGGTTTCGCGATACCCTCAAGCGCTCGCGCTGGCTGTATGCCGATGCCATTGCCGCGAGCCTGTTGATCAACATCATCGCCATGGCCGCGCCGCTGTTCGTGATGAACGTCTACGACCGGGTCGTCCCCAACCAGGCCACCTCGACCCTGTGGGTGCTATCCATTGGCATCATCGGCGCCTACGTCTTCGACCTGATCCTCAAGGGCCTGCGCAGCCTGTGCCTGGACCTTGCCGGGAAAAAGACCGACCTGATCATCTCCGCCACGCTGTTCGAACGCATCGTCGGCATGGCCATGAAGTACCGCCCGCCTCGGGTCGGCAGCTTTGCCCAGAACATCCATGAGTTCCAGAGCCTGCGGGACTTCCTCGCTTCGCTGACCCTCACCAGCCTGATCGACCTGCCGTTCACCCTGCTGATCTTCCTGGTGATCGCCATCCTTGGCGGACACCTGGTGTGGATCCCGGTGCTGGCGTTCCCGCTCGCCCTGGGGATCGGCTACGCCCTGCAGAAACCGCTGGTGGCGACCATGGAGAAGACCATGGCCCTGGGCGCCGAGCGCCAGTCGAGCCTGATCGAGACCCTGGCCGGGCTGGATGCGGTCAAGGTCAACAACGCCGAGAGCGAGCGCCAGTACCAGTGGGAACAGACCATCGGGACCCTCAGCCGCCTCGAGCTGCGAGTGAAGATGCTGTCCAGCCTGGCGATGAACATCACCCTGCTGATCCAGCAGTTGGCCGGGGTGATCATGATCATCTTCGGCGTGTACCAGATCATCGACGGCAACCTCAGCATGGGTGGCCTGATCGCCTGCTACATGCTCAGCGGCCGGGCTCTGAGCCCGCTGGCCTCGTTGTCCGGCCTGCTGACCCGCTACCAGCAGGCTCGGGTCACCATGACTTCGGTGGACCAGATGATGGAGCTGCCCCAGGAGCGCAATTTCGACGAGCGCCCGTTGAGCCGCAGCGTGCTGCAGGGCGCCATCGAGTGCCGGCAGTTGAGCTTCACCTACCCGGGCCAGCAGAACCCCGCGCTGAAGAACATCAACCTGGTGATCAAGCCGGGCGAAAAGGTCGGCATCATCGGGCGTAGCGGTTCGGGCAAGAGTTCCCTGGCCAAGTTGCTGGTGGGGCTCTACCAGCCGGACTCGGGGGCCCTGCTGGTAGACGGCGTGGATATCCGCCAGATCGACGTCAGCGAGCTGCGCCACAACATCGGCTATGTGCCCCAGGACATCCAACTGCTGGCCGGTACCCTGCGTGACAACCTCACTTCCGGTGCCCGCTACGTCGAGGACGAGCTGGTGCTGCAAGCCGCCGAACTGGCGGGGGTCCATGAATTCGCCCGGCTGCACCCGCAAGGCTACGAACTGCAAGTCGGCGAGCGCGGGCAGAACCTGTCCGGCGGCCAGCGCCAGAACGTCGCCCTGGCCCGCGCCTTGTTGCTCAATCCGCAGATCCTGCTGCTCGACGAACCCACCAGCGCCATGGACAACACTGGCGAGGAGCGCCTGAAGAAGCGCCTGGAAGCCGTCGTGCAGAGCAAGACCGTGGTCCTGGTCACCCACCGGGCGTCGCTGTTGTCGCTGGTCGACCGGCTGCTGGTGGTGGATCGTGGGCAGATCCTGGCCGATGGCCCGAAAGCTGTGGTCATGGAAGCGTTGAAGAAGGGGCAGATCAGTGTTGCTTAAGTCGGGATTCAAGGACTCGATCCGCCGTTATTTCAAAGGTACCGATTCCCTCCAGGGGCAACCGCTGCCGGAGGTCAACAAGGCCCTGATCGAAGATGCGCCGCGGGTTATCCGCCTGACCATCTGGGGCATCATCGCGTTCTTCCTGTTCATGGTGCTATGGGCCAACTTCGCCGTGATCGATGAAGTGACCAAGGGCGAGGGCAAGGCCATTCCATCGTCCAAGGTGCAGAAGATCCAGAACCTGGAAGGCGGGATCGTTGCCGAGCTGTACGTCAAGGAAGGCCAGGTGGTGGAGGCCGGTGCGCCGCTGATCCGCCTGGACGACACGCGCTTCCAGTCCAATGTCGGCGAGACCGAGACCGTGCGCCTGTCCATGCTGCTGCGAGTCGAGCGCTTGAGTGCCGAAGTCGAAGAGCGGCCGTTGAGCTTTTCCGAGGATGCGCTGCGCGATGCGCCCGGCCAGGCCGCCAGCGAGCGATCGCTGTATGAAAGCCGCCGCCAGCAGTTGCACGACGAGATCGGAGGCCTGCAGGAGCAACTGATCCAGAAGCAGCAGGAACTGCGCGAGTTCAATTCCAAGCAGGCACAGTACCGCCAGCAACTGGGCTTGCAACGCCAGGAAATCAACATGTCCGAGCCGCTGGTGGCCCAAGGGGCGGTATCGCCGGTGGAAGTGCTGCGGCTCAAGCGTGCCGAGGTCGAGACCCGCGGCCAGCTGGATGCCACGACGCTGGCGATTCCCCGCGCCGAGTCGGCCATCAAGGAAGTGCAGCGCAAGATCGATGAAACCCGCGGCAAATTCCGCAGCGAGGCCCTGACCCAGCTCAATGAGGCCCGTACCGAGCTGAACAAGGCCAGTGCCACTGGCAAGGCCCTGGAAGACCGCGTCAGCCGGACCCTGGTCACCACGCCGGTGCGCGGCATCGTCAAGCAATTGATGGTCAACACCATCGGCGGTGTGATCCAGCCGGGCAGCGACATGGTGGAAATCGTCCCGCTGGACGACACCCTGTTGGTTGAAGCCAAGATTCGTCCCCAGGACATCGCCTTCCTGCACCCGGGGCAGGAGGCGATCGTCAAGTTCAGTGCCTATGACTACACCATCTACGGCGGCCTCAAGGCCCGCCTGGAACAGATCGGTGCGGACACCATCACCGACGAAGACAAGAAGACCACCTACTACATGATCAAGCTGCGCACCGAGCGTAGCCACCTGGGCACCGACGACAAGCCGCTGCTGATCATCCCCGGGATGGTGGCCTCCGTGGACATCATCACCGGCAAGAAGAGCATCCTCAGCTACCTGCTCAAACCCATCATCCGCGCCCGCGCCGAAGCCCTGCACGAGCGCTGATCGTCGCGTTCACCTTCGCACTCACTGCACCCCGGCCACACGCTGCTTGCGCGTGTGGCCGGGCGTGCTTGTTGATTTCCCTCACGATTGCCCCGGGCAACCCTGCTAGCATTGCATCCTGATCACTATCGATCGGTGATGAGTGCTTGCTATGCAACTCCCGGACATGAACCTGTTGTTAGCCCTCGATGTCCTGCTGGATGAGGGCAGCGTAGTGGGCGCCGCGCGCCGCATGAATCTCAGCCCGGCGGCCATGAGCCGCACCCTGACGCGAATTCGCGACGCCCTCGGCGATCCGGTGCTGGTGCGCGCGGGGCGTGGTCTGGTGCCCACCCCCAAGGCCCTGGAGTTGCAGGGCCAGGTGCGTGACCTGGTGGAGCAGGCGGCCATGGTGTTCCGTTCCGCGGACCGGATCGACCTGTCGTCGTTGCAGCGGCGTTTCAACGTGCGCGCCAACGACTTCTTCGTCGGCGTCTACGGTGGCCGCCTGATCGACATCCTGGAGCGCCAGGCGCCGTTATGCGAGCTGCGCTTCGTCCCCGAGGGCGATGGTGACGATGAAGCCCTGCGCGAAGGGCGGATCGACCTGCGCATCAGTAACACCCGGCCCCTGAGCCCGGAGGTGAAGGTGCAGAACCTGTTCACCACCAACTTTGTGGGCCTGGTACGCGAAGATCATCCGCTGCTGGCTGAAGAGATCACCGCCGAACGCTTTGCCGCCTATCCCCACATCAGCATGTCCCGCCGTGGTATCGCCCGCGGTCCGATCGACACGGCGCTGGCCGAACAGGGCCTCAAGCGCCGTGTGCCGATGATCGCCCCGGGCTTTCATGCTGCGATGTTCATGCTGCCGGACTCGGACCTGATCCTGCCGGTGCCCAAGGAGTCCCAGTTCAGCGTCCGGCGCCTGGGACTGCGCCTGCGCTCCTTCGTGCTGCCCATCTCCCTGCCGACCTTGATCCTGACCCAGGCCTGGCACCCGCGCTATGACCAGGACCAGGCACACAAATGGTTTCGTGAGGTGGTGCGTACTTGCTGCCTGGAAACCTGGACGGAAGCCCAGCCACCGACGTAACTGGAGATCGATAATTGCGTCTGGTGCATTTATTAAGTTCCAATAAGTCAGTTTTCGTCAGCATCACCTGTTCTTAAACTGCTCTGGTGTTTCTTTAACTGGAGCGGTACGTCCATGAGTTCCCTCGCTGTCGCTGCGCCTGCTTCGGTCGAAGCCGCCAGCAAGCCGGCAGCCATGCCTGCGCAAACCTTCGGGCTGCGGATCGTCATCGGCCTGGTGGGTGTGTTGCTGGCGGTGCTGGTCTCCGGTCTCAATGAGATGGTGACCAAGATCGCCCTGGCGGATATCCGTGGTGCGCTGTTCATCGGCTACGACGAGGGCACCTGGCTGGTGGCCTGCTACACCGCTACCTCGGTGGCGGCCATGGCATTCGCCCCCTGGTGTTCGGTGACCTTCTCCCTGCGACGCTTCACCCTGTGCGCCATCGCGATGTTCACCCTGCTGGGGATTCTGTGTCCCTTCGCCCCGAACTACGAAAGCCTGTTGTTGCTGCGCACCCTGCAAGGCCTGGCCGGTGGTGCCCTGCCACCGATGCTGATGACCGTGGCCCTGCGTTTCCTGCCGGCGAATATCAAGCTCTATGGCTTGGCCGGCTACGCCCTGACCGCCACTTTCGGCCCGAGCCTGGGCACGCCCCTGGCGGCGTTCTGGACCGAGTACGTAGGCTGGCGCTGGGCATTCTGGCAGATCGTGGCACCCTGCTTGCTGGCCATGGCTGCCGTCGCCTATGGCCTGCCCCAGGACCCGCTGCGCCTGGAGCGTTTCAAGCAGTTCAACTGGCGTGGCCTGATGCTGGGTTTCCCGGCGATCTGCATGCTGGTGATCGGCATCCTGCAGGGCAACCGCCTGGACTGGTTCGAGTCGCCTCTGATCACCGTGCTGCTGGGTGGCGGCCTGATCCTGCTGGTGCTGTTCATGATCAACGAGTGGTCGCAGCCGATTCCCTTCTTCAAGCTGCAGATGCTCGGTATCCGCAACCTGTCGTTCTCCCTGGTGACCCTGGCTGGGGTGTTGGTGGTGCTTACCGCCGTGATCATCATTCCGTCCTCTTACCTGGCCCAGGTCCAGGGCTACCGGCCGTTGCAGACGGCGCCGGTGATGCTGGTGATGGCCCTGCCACAGCTGATCGCCCTGCCGCTGGTGGCGGCCCTGTGCAACCTGCGCTGGGTCGACTGCCGCTGGGTGCTGGGGATCGGCCTGGGCATGCTGACCTTGTCCTGCCTGGGGGGGACGCACCTGACTTCGGTGTGGATCCGTGATGATTTCTACGTACTGCAATTGCTGCAGATCTTCGGCCAGCCGATGGCGGTGCTGCCGTTGCTGATGCTCTCCACCGGCAGTATCGCGCCGGTAGAAGGGCCATTCGCGTCGTCCTGGTTCAACACCGTGAAAGGCCTGGCGGCAGTGATTGCTACCGGAGTGCTGGATGTACTGACCACCCACCGCCTGCACCTGCACTCCACCCTGCTGGTGGACAGCCTGGGCAACTCGCCCCTGGTGGACGACCGGGTGCCCGGCCTGGCCGCGCGCCTGCACCAGCAGGCGGTGGTCCTAACCTCCGCCGACCTCTATTTCTGCATGGCAGGGGTGGCCGCTGCGCTGATCCTGCTGATTTTCTGGTTGCCGACGCGGATCTATCCACCGCGGGCGCCTGTTTGAACGCTGATCGATACGGAAGAATTCCCATGACTATTGCAAGCAAAGACAAGATCGCCGTCGCGGTGGCGGCGGTAGCGGCCCTCGGCGTGCTGGCCTACCTGGTGGCGCCGGGGCTGTTCGGCCGCTCCAGCGAACAGAGCACCAACGATGCCTTCATCGCCGCCGACTACACCCTGGTGGCGCCCCGCGTGGCGGGGTTCATCAAGGAGGTGTTGGTGGAAGACAACCAGCAGGTCAAGGCCGGGCAACTGCTGGCGCTGATCGATGATCGCGACCTGCGGGCCGCGGCGCAGGCGGCGGACGCCGAGACCCTGGTGGCCAAGGCGCAGCTGCAGAACGCCCGGGCGACCCTGGACCGCCAGAGTTCGGTGATCGCCCAGGCCCAGGCCGCGGTGGTGGCCGCCCGGGCCGAGATGGATTTCGCCCAGCATGAACTCAACCGCTACAACCACCTGGCCGGGGTCGGCGCCGGCACCGTGCAGAACGCCCAGCAAGCACGTACCCGCATCGACCAGGCCAGTGCCCGGCTGGCGACGACCACCGCGGCCCTGGCGGCGGAACGCAAGCAGGTGGAGATCCTCACCGCCCAGCGCGATGCCGCCGAAGGTGGCCTGAAGCGGGCCCAGGCCGCGCTGGAAATGGCCAGCTACGAGCTGTCCTACACCCGTATCGTCGCGCCAGTCGATGGTATGGTCGGCGAGCGCGCGGTGCGGGTCGGTGCCTACGTCACCCCCGGCAGCAAGATCCTCGCCGTGGTGCCGCTGCAGCAGGCCTATGTGGTGGCCAACTTCCAGGAAACCCAGCTCACCGCCATGCACGCCGGGCAGGTGGTCGAGGTGCGTGTCGACAGCCTCGGCGGCGAGACCCTGCATGGCCGTGTCGAAAGCCTGGCCCCGGCCACCGGCGTGACCTTCGCCGCGGTGAAGCCGGACAACGCCACCGGCAACTTCACCAAGGTGGTGCAGCGCATCCCGGTGAAGATCCTCCTGGAGCCCAACCAGCCCATGGCCGAGCGCCTGCGGGTGGGGATGTCGGTGGAAGCTAGCGTCGATACCCGCAGCTCCGCCACCAGTGCCCGCGAGGTGACCCAGCGATGAGTCGCCCACAAGAGCAGTCATTGGCCTGGCGTGCAGGCCTGCCCCTGCTGGCGGTGAGTTTCTTGTCGCTGGCCGCGTGCAATGTCGGCCCGGACTTCCAGCGCCCCCAGGCCACCCAGCTCCAGGCCTGGCCCGTCCCGGCCCAGGCGGCTGCCAGCCAGGCGGCGGAAGGGGCCCTGCAAGAGCGCTGGTGGGAAGCGTTCAATGATCCACAATTGTCGGCCCTGAGCCGCCGGGTACTGACCGATAACCTCGACCTGCAGTTGGCTACCAGCCGCCTGCAACAGAGCCGGGCGGCGCGCCAGGTGATCACCGCCCAGCGCTACCCCGGTACTTCGGCCAACGGTGGCTACGGGCGCAAGCGCAACAGTAGCCAGGGCCTCAACGACCCTTCCGGGCATCAGGGCAAGGCCGACTTCAACCTCTGGGAGGCCGGGTTCTCGGCCTCCTGGGAGCTGGATTTCTGGGGCCGGGTGCGGCGCGAGACCGAAGCCGCCGACGCCAACCTGGAAGTGGCCGAGAACGACCGGCGCGCAGTGCTGCTGTCGGTACTGGCCGAAACCGCCCAGGACTATATCCAGTTGCGGGGCGTGCAGAGCACCCGGGCCGTTACCGAACAGAACCTGGAGGTCGCGCGCCACAGCCTGAAGCTTTCGCAATTGCGCCTGGCCGATGGCGTGGCCACCGACCTGGATGTGGCCGAAGCTGCGGCCCAGGTCGCCACCATCGAAGCCCGCCTGCCGGAGTTGCAACAGCGCCAGGCGCAGTTGATCAATGCCCTGAGCCTGCTCCTGGGCGAGCCACCCCAGGCCTTGCAGAAGGAGCTGGCCAGCGATGCCCCCGTACCGCAAGCGCCGGTCCGACTGGCCATCGGCCTGCCGTCGCAGTTGGCCGAGCGCCGCCCGGACATCCGCCAGGCCGAGGCGCGCCTGCATGCGGCAACGGCCAGCATCGGTGTGGCCAAGGGGGATTTCTATCCGCGCATCACCTTGTCCGGCAACTTCGGCTCCCAGGCTTTGCAACTGGCGGACTTTGGTTCCTGGAACTCCCGGCAGTACGCCATCGGCCCGCAGTTCAGCCTGCCGCTGTTCGACGGTGGTCGCTTGCGCGGCATGCTCGAGCTGCGTGAAGCCCAGCAACAGGAGGCGGGTGTGGCCTATCAGCAGACCGTACTGCGGGCCTGGCATGAGATCGACGACCAACTGACCCGCTACAACGCCAGCCAGCTGCGGCGCGACAGCCTCGCCGAGGCAGTGCGGCAGAACCAGATCGCCCTGCGTACCGCGCAGCAGCAGTACGTCGAGGGGGTGGTGGACTTCGTCAACGTCCTGACCGTGCAGGGCGCCTTGCTGGCCACCCAGGAGCAATGGGTGGAAAGCTCGGCCGGAGTGTCCCTGGCCATGGTCGGCCTGTACAAGGCCCTGGGCGGTGGCTGGGAGTCGGTGTATCCACTCCAGGCGTCTGCCCCGGCCCGGTGAAAACGCGCTTTGCCTGGATGTTGCAAAAAGTGTAATGATAATTGCTCTCAATCATGTGCGCGGTTCCATTCATGGAAGCAACGACTGACGGCAAAGCGCAGGTACATCGCCTGTATCAGGATCATCACGGCTGGTTGCAGGGTTGGTTGCGCAAGCGCCTGGGCGATCGCGAGCATGCAGCCGACGTGGCGCAGGATACTTTCCTGCGCCTTTTGCTTTCCGGGCGTCTTCCAGGTCACCAGGAGGGTCGCAGCTACCTGGCGCAGATCGCGCGCAACCTGGTGATCGATCAATGGCGCCGCATGCACATCGAGCGTGCCTACCTGGAAAGCATCGCCCACCTGCCGGAACCGCAGACACCTTCGCTGGAAAGCCGCGCGCTGATTCTTGAAACCCTGATGCAGATCGACGCCATGCTCGATCGGATGCCTGACAAGGTCCGCCAGGCCTTTGTCATGTCGCAGTTCGAAGGGCTGGGGTACGCCCAGATCGCCGAGCGCCTGGAGGTGTCCGTCAGCTCGGTGCAGAAGTACATGATCCGGGCGATCCAGGCCTGTTATCAGGTGCTCTACGAAGAATGAAGGACCAGGCACCGATCGATCCCGCGGTGGTCGAGCAGGCCAGTGAGTGGCTGATGCTGCATTGGAACGGCGAGCTCGATGCAGCGCAGCGCGAGGCCTTTGCCGCCTGGCAGCAAGCCGATTCTGAGCATCGCCGGGCCTGGCAGCGCCTGCAGCAATTGCAACGGACCCTGGGCAGCGTGCCGGAGCATAGTTCCCATGTGCTGCTGGCCCAGCCCGTGGACCACCAGCGCCGCGCGGCGCTCAAGGTGCTTGGCCTGCTACTGGTGGCCGGTGGCAGCGGTTACCTGGTGCAAGGCAGCCAGCCCTGGCGCGCGGCCTTCGCCGGGCAACGTACCGCCACTGGCGAGATCCGCCACCTGACCCTGGACGATGGCAGTCTCCTGGAGCTCAACAGCGCCAGTGCCGTCGATGTCCTGTTCAGTGCCAGCGAAAGACGTATCCGCCTGGTCCAGGGAGAAATCCTGTTGACCAGCGGCCACGACCCGAGGCCGCTGATCGTCGAAACCCCCGCGGGCGACATCCAGGCCCTGGGCACGCGCTTTGCCGTCCGCGAGCTGGACGGTGGCACCCGCATCGACCTGTACGAGGGGGCGTTGCGTGTCAGCCCCAGGCACGCCCCGGCGTTGCAACTCAATGCCGGTGAACGCCTGTGGTTCCGCGCCGACCAGGTCTCGGCCAGGCAGCCGGCGCAACTCAATGCCAGCAGCTGGAGCCAGGGCCGCCTGGTGGCCGAGCGCCAACCGCTGGGGCAGTTCGTGGCCGAGCTGGCGCGGTATCGCCCGGGGATACTGCGCTGCGACGAGCAAGTGGCCGGCTTGCTGCTCACAGGCGTCTTTCCCCTGGCGGACAGCGACGAAGTACTCGCAGCCCTGGAGCGATCGTTGCCAGTGCAGGTGCACAGGGTGACCCGCTACTGGGTGACCCTCAAGCCGCGCGCCTGAAGAAAAAAGTTGTGCTGGTGGTTGTCGATATTCTCGAGCTGTCCGGGATACCCCATGAATCCGATCAAGACGCATTCTCATGGGGAGTTCAGGAATGCCTTACCAGACCGTCGCATCCATCTTGACCCCGGGCCCTGCTGCCCGACGCCGAGCCCTCATCGCCCTGCTGGCTATCGCTCCGGCGATGCCGGGCCTGGCCCTGGCCGATAGCGCCAGCCACAGCCAGGCGCGTGATTATCAGATCGCTGCAGGCAGTCTCGACCAAGTACTGAACAGTTTTGCCAGCGCCTCGGGAATCCTCCTGTCGGTGGATGCGAGCCTGACCGCCGGCAAGCACAGCGCGGGCCTGCAGGGCCGCTACGAGGTCGCCCAGGGCTTGCAAGCGTTGCTGGCCGGGAGTGGCTTGCAGGCGGTGCAAAGCGGTTCCAGCTGGAGCCTGCAACCTTTGCCCCAGGATGGGGGGCTGCAACTGTCTCCCACGCGGGTAGGCGCTACCCAATTCGATGAGGATGCCTGGGGCGCGGTGCCGGGGCTGGTGGCCAAGCGCAGCGCCACGGGCAGCAAGACCGATTCGGCACTGGTGGAGATCCCGCAGACTATCAACGTGGTCGGCGCCAAGGAAATCAAGGCCCGCGGCGCCCACAGCGTGACCGAGGCGCTGCTGTACACGCCAGGCATGACCGGTGGCGGTTTCGCCGACCGGGTGAAAATCTTCGACGAACCCACCTCCCGGGGCTTCGCTCCTATCCCCATGTACCTGGACGGCTTGCACCTGCCCTATGGCGGCGGCAGCACCGGCGGCGCCCTGCAGATCGAGCCGTATTCCCTGGAGCGCATCGAGGTACTCAAGGGACCGGCTTCGGTGCTGTACGGGCAGAACCAGCCAGGCGGTATCGTCAACATGGTCAGCAAGCGACCCACTGCCACGCCTCTGCATCAGTTGGTCCTGGAGGCCGGCAGCTACGACCACAAGAGCATCGCCCTGGACCTGGGCGGCCCGCTGGATGAGCAGGGGCAGTTCCTCTATCGCCTGACCGGTCTGGCCAACGACAGCCAGGCGGAAATCGACTACGTCCAGCAGCAGCGCCAGTTCATCGCTCCCAGCCTGACCTGGCGGCCTGACGACGATACCCAACTGACGCTGTTCGCCCAGTTCCAGAAGGACAACGACGTACCCGAGGCCCAGGGCCTGCCGAGCGTCGGCACGGTGTTTCGCAACCCCAATGGCAAGATCGATCGCGACCTGTTCCTTGGCGAGCCTGGGGTCAATGCCTATGACCGCCAGCAGTATGTATTGGGCTATGAGTTTTCCCATCGCTTGAATGACGTCTGGACCCTCAAGCAGAACGCTCGCTATGCCGATGTGGATGACCATTATCGTGCCCCGCTGCATGGCTACAGGTTCGTCACCAACCCCAGGACCGGGCTCGACGACCAGCGCTACAGCACCCGCTACGGAGTGGACTGGAAGCAGCACAACAAGGTCTACGGCGTGGACAGCATCGCCCAGGCCGAATTCGATACCGGGCCTTTGCGCCATACCCTGGTGATGGGCCTGGACTACTACCATTCCAACTCGAAGTTCGATGGCAAGTACGACTTCAACCCGCCGATCATCGACCTCTTCACGCCCACCTATGGGCAGTCGCTGAATTTCGCGCGTCCTTACCAGTGGGACAACACCATCATCCAGACCGGCCTGTACCTGCAGGACCAGATTAAGTACGAGAAATGGGTGCTGGTGCTGGGCGGTCGCAAGGATTGGGCTGAGACCGACAACAAGGCGCCGCTCGGTGGTAGCCATACCAATGCCAGGGACCAGGCCTTCACTGGCCGTGCCGGATTGGTGTACCTGTTCGACAATGGCCTGGCGCCCTTTGTCAGCTACTCGGAATCCTTCCTGCCATTGAGCGGCACCGATGTGCATAACAGCGTGTTCGAACCGTCCACCGGCAAGCAGTACGAGGTGGGTATCAAGTACCAGCCGCCGGGCCAGGACAGCTTCGTGCAAGTGTCGGTCTATCAGCTGGACCAGGAGAACATGCTCAGCGTCGACCTGGCCAACCCCGGGTTCAATGTCCAGACCGGCTCGATTCGCTCCCGGGGCATCGAGTTCGAAGCCAAGGCCAGCCTCAGCGAGTCGCTGGATATCACCGCCTCGGCGTCACGCAACGACATCAAGTACACCAAGGACAATGATGGGCGCGAAGGGCGGCACCCGGCGGGCATGCCTCCTTTGACCGCCTCGCTGTGGCTCAACTACACCCTCCTCGGTGACACGCCCCTGGCGGGCCTCGGGGCGGGCGTGGGGACGCGTTATGTCAAAAGCAGCTATGGCACCGATTATGAAGGGGCGTTCCAGATTCCTTCCTACACCGTGTTCGATGCCAGCCTGTCCTATGACCTGGAGAAATCACCCCTGCAGTGGAAGGGCGTGAAGCTGGCGCTGAACGTGAAGAACGTCACCGACAAGACCTACGTGGCCAATTGCACCAGCGACTGGGACTGCTATTACGGTGAGGGGCGCACCATGGTCTCGAGCCTGACCTACGACTGGTAAAAGGCCATGGGGCCAGGCATTGGCCTCTCGACGAGGGGCCTGCTGGCTCATGGATTCTGCAGGAACACCACGTATCCCCTGAACCAGGGGCTGTCGCGCAGCGCCTGGGGCTCTTGCCAGTCGCCGCCCTGGATCAGGCCGACCTTGTAGGGCAGGCCCATGCGATCCAGGCGCGGCAGATAGGAGGCATAGTTGGGAATGCTGTAGCGGCCCTGGTAAGTCTGCACCACCACCTCGTCCACCACGCCCTTGAGCTGGCTGATGGCTTGCGGGTCGCCGTTGCTGCTCCAGTCCATCAGGCCGGTGATGCTCAAGCGGTATCGCGAGGGCAGGCGCTGGCGCAGGTCGCTCAGGAAGTGCCCGTAGCGCTCCAGTTCGCCGGTGCTGCTGTCGAAGTCGATCTGCACGCCCACCACCTGGGTGCCGCTGTCTTGCCAGCGTTGCACCTGGCCGAGCAACTGGCTGTAGATCGTTTCCGGCCAGGCCAGGGTATGGGCGCGATAGACCACCCAGACCTGGTCCTGGCTCAGGCGCGACACCGGCAGGCCCTGGGCGATCAGCTCGACGCCACGTCCAGGGTGGCGCCGCGAGCGACTGACCTGGCCCTGGAGGATGTACAGGACCTTGGCCTGGGCCAATACCGGTTGAGTCCTGACCCCGCTCCATAGCCAGAAGGCATCGTGGTCGGTCGCGTCTACGGCGGCGGCTGCCGGGAATGCCCAGCACAGCCAGAGCGGCAGCAGGCAGTAGCCCAGGTAGTTCCTCACCAGTAGTAACGCAGCGACTGGGCCCATTGAGTGTCCCCCAGCTTGGTCTTCAGCTGGCGGAACCAGGCCTTGCGCACATCCGGCTCGACACCCTTGCCGCCACAACGATTGTTGCCCGAGGAGGCGTAGCAGTAGATCCCCCGGTACAGGGCGAAGGCCCGTTCATCGCGGCTGGCCTTGGGGTTGTCGATCACTTGCTGGTAGCTGTCGAGTCGCGAGTAGGTACTGCCCGGGAACTGGTCCGGGGTGCCGCCCAGCCGATCGGCCTCGGGCTTGGTATCCAGGGGCATCTGGTCGAAGTTGTTCAGCCGTATGAATTCCGCCAGGCACAACAGGCCCGACGGGGACTTGGGGTTCTTCTGCAAGGTCGCTGCGGTTTCGGCAATGCCCGGGCATGTGTAGTTGGCGCTCTCGCCCGCCTCGCCCTGGCCATTCCAGTTGAACACCTGCAGCGAAGGGCCGTCGGCGTAGATGTAGCCCAGGTAGTTGCCGATGTTGTCGTTGGACAGGACGCCCTTGCCCTGGCTCGTATCCAGGCCCTGGTTGACGCTGTGCAAGTCTTCGGTGAAGGCGGCGTACCGGCCACGGGTCAGGCTCTTGTACAGCAGGACGAAGTACGCGGTGTTGCGTTCCTCGAGCGAATCGGCCTGGCGAGCTTGCTGGCGCAGTAGTTCGGGCGAGGCCACATGGCGCAGGAGGATGGCGCGCACCTGGGCGGACTCGATCGGCGAGTCGGCGGCGAACACCTTGGCCAGTTGGCCGCTGCGTTCGTAGGTGTAGGCCAGGGCCAGTTCCAGTTGTTCGCGTTGCAACGGTTGCTTGGCCAGGGGTAGCAGTTGCAGCCACAGCTGCGTTGCGCCCTTCCAGTCTTGCTGGGCCTGCATGGCCAGGCCGCGCAGGGTCTGTTGGCTGAAGGCCAGGTAGTCCAGTTGGGCTGGAATCTGCGTCGGCAATTGCTTGAGCGCTGTTGCTGGCTGCTGCTCGACAAACAAGATGAAGGCCGCTTGCAGATAGTCGTACAAGGCCGGTTGCTCGCTGAACAGGGCCTTGTGTTGCGTTAAGGCTTCGCGGGTCAGCCTGGACGATGGATCTTTGCGCATGTCCATCAGGTCCCGGACCGCCAGCAGCAGTGGGACCCGGATATCGGCGTCGGGATTGTCCAGCAGCTTGTAGTCGATCTCCGCTACCAGGTCGTCCTGGCGCTTGTCGTCGGAGTTGTCCGATCTCCGGGTCAGTTGCTGGCCGTAGTCATCGGCCAGGGTCCGGGTATCGCCTTGCAGCCAGTGCACACGGCGGATCAGCCCCTTGGCGGACACGGCATAGAGCCCTTGTGGATAAGTTTTCAGGTAGGCATCGAAGCCTGCCCCGGCTTGTTGCAGCGCCGACTTATCCACAAGCTTGAGGTTGACCGTGCCCCATTCGTCCAGGGCGCTCTGTTGGGCCTGGTTGAGAGCGGTGCGCGCCAGCATGTAGGTGGCCGTCTCGGCCAGCCAGGGCAGGGCGTTGTCCTTGAGGCTGGTGAAGCCCCTGGTCGCGTCATCGAAGTGACCGTCATAGAACTGGACGCTGGCCTGCAGATAGCTGGCCAGGTCGCGAGCCGGGGCAGAAGCCAGGTTTGCCGGCAGAAGGTCGGCCAGCGGGTTGGCTTCCCAGGAACAGGCTCCCAGCAGTTTGATCCGGGCCTGGGCCAGGGCCTGGCGGTCAGCGGGACTCAGTTGCGGGTTGTCCAGTTGAGCGACGAAGGCCAGGGCGCTGGCGTCCGAGTTGCTGCGGCAGCGGCTGCCTTCGCCCTCGATGAAGTTGTCCCCGGCGGCCTTCTGGTTGTCGCGGGAAATGCCCAGGGCCTGCAGCCGGCTGTTGAGCTCGGCGGCAGCGGGAGACAAGGCGGCGTTGGTGCTATCGCCGTCGTGCTCGTCCGCCGGGTCCAGTGGCCGCAAGCGGTAGGTCGGGAAGGGCACGGGGCCGAAACCCAGGCTCAGGTCATCTTTGTTCAGCGCCCGGGGCACTAGCGCCAGGCTGCCCTGGTCGGCCATCAACAGGCGCAGGTTGACCCGGCTGTCGTTGCCTGGGCTGAGGAAGGGCAGGTTGCTGCAACCGTCGAGTCGACTGGAGTAGAGCTTCCAGGCCGGGGCACAGAAGTCGTCGGAGCTGGCCTGGGCCTGGCTGGTGCAGAGAGTGGCCAGGATCAGCGATGAGAGGAGTGCGATGCGCATGAATTGTCCCTAATTCAGGAGGCCATCAGGACAAGCCTTCAGCTGTTGATGAGTGAGGTGGACGACCCGATGCGCGGATTATATGGCGATCTGCCCGGATCTGTTGTGCGCCGATCGACAGCGTGGATGTGCGCGTAGCGAAGGCGGGTGATTGATCGACGGGCGCGCAACCAGAAGTCCCGGACAAGCCTCGGGGGTTCTGGCCTACAATCAGCGCGTCATGGCTCTCGGGTGGGAGCGAAGATCTATCGGCAGAGGGTGGTGATGGGCGTACCGAGTACTGATCAAGCGGCCAAGGGACTGTATCGCCAGGCTGTCACGCATTCGCAGCCCCTGGCGCGATTGCTTCGCGAACCCTGGCTGGTGCCCCTGCTGCTGTTGGCCCTGGCCCTGCGCTTCTATGAGCTGACGGCGGCGGCGATCTGGGGCGACGAGGGTTCCAGTGTTTTGTTGGCCCAGTTCCCGTTGTCCGGCATCTGGGCGCATGCCGCCTACGATGTCCATCCGCCGCTGTATTTCGTTCTGCTGCATGGCTGGATAGGGCTGTTCGGCGACTCGATCCTGTCGATCCGCCTGATGAGTGCGTTGCCTGGGGCGCTCGCGGTATTCCTCGGGACCTGGTTGATGCACCTGGTCGCCGGTCGGCGGGCCACGCTGCTGGCCTGCCTGCTGCTGGCGCTGCTGCCGACAGCGGTGCGCTACAGCCAGGAAGTGCGCATGTATTCGCTGTTGGGCGTGTGGCTGCTGGGAGCGACCTTGGCGCTGGTCTACTGGGTGCGTGCGCCCCAGCGCCGGCGCTACCTGGCGATCTACGCCGTGCTGATGGCGGCCGGTTTCTATACCCACTACTTCACGGCGTTCTGCGTGGTCTCGCACTGGCTCTACCTGGCCCTGGCCCGGCCCCAGGATGAATCGGCGCGGCATTTCCTGCGGCGCCGGAGCTGGTGGTGGGCCAACGTCGCCATCGTGCTGCTGTTCCTGCCCTGGCTGCCGGGGCTGGTGGACCTGGTGTCGCATATGGAGGAGTTGAAGGCGGGTGGTGATGTCGGCTGGGAGCCGCCGGTCACCCTGCGCTCATTGCCTTCGATGATCTGGCAACTGCTGGCCCAGGACGATGGTGAAGGCATGCCCGGCTGGTTGTTCGTCAGCCTGCCGGTGTTGCTGACGGTGGTGCTGGCGTACCTGGCCTGGACCGACCGCAGCCGCTCCCGCCTTCCGACCTTGCTGGTGGTCTATAGCGCCGTGCCGCTGCTGTTAGTGTTCGCGGTGTCGTTCATTTCCCCGGTGTTCATCGAGCGCTACCTGACGGTGCCCGCGCTCGGGCTGCCATTGTGCCTGGCCCTGGCCATCGACTGGCTGGCGCAGCGCTCCAAGGGCCTGGCCGTGGCCTTGTTGCTGGTGGTGCTGGCGGTGTTCGGGGTGGGCTTGAAGAACAACTACACCGTGGACGCCGACGACCAGTTCGACAACATGGTCGAGTACATGAACCGCCACACCCTGGACGGTGACCAGGTGGTGCTGGGGGACATGTTCTGGTACCTGACCTGGGGCTACTACGACCGCAGCCATACCGCGCCCCGGCTGTACACGCCGCCGACAGCGGCTGGTGTGTCGACCCGCCCCAACCGCTACGGCTTTGGCACCTTGATCGATGAGAATGCCGGGGTCTACCTCGACCGCCTGGAGGACTTGCCCCTTGGTAACGGCCGGGTCTGGCTGGTCATGAGCCGGGTCGATCCGGATGAGTTCCCGTCGATTCCCGGTCATTGGCGAAAGCTCGACCAGCATGCCGGTGGCGATACCCAGGCGGTCCTGTACGAGACCTGCGGCCTCGCTTGCCCGGGGCGCTGACCGAGTGCGCGCGGCAGGCTGTGGATAAGTCGATGCCGAGCCTGGAGCCACCGTTTGGAAGTTTGTCCGGCAGCTGTCGGTACCCGGCCTAGACTTGCACCTGGGAGTCACAGTCCTGTCCCCGGGGACCGGGGTACCGAGGTGCATCATGCGTATGGCGAGAACCGTGCAACACAGTCTGGAACAAGCCCATTGCCAGTTCGATCTGGTAACCCATCCCCACTCGGCCAGCAGCCTGGAAACGGCACGGGTGGCGGGGGTGCCGGCGGAGCGCCTGGCCAAGTCGGTGATCCTCGACGACCAGCACGGCCGCTACCTGATGGCGGTGCTGCCGGCCAGCCGCCACCTGGACCTGGGCAAGGTCCGCGGCAGCGACCAGTGGCGGGTCACCCGGGAAAGCACCCTGGCGTATCTGTTCAACGACTGCGAGCGTGGTGCGGTGCCGGCCCTGGGCGAGTCCTATGGGCTGGATGTGGTCATCGACCCGTTGCTGACCCGGCAGAAGGACATCTACCTGGAGGCCGGCAACCACCACAGCCTGGTGCACATGAGCATGGCCGAGTACCTGCGCATGGTGCCCAATGCCGAGGTTTGCGAAGTCTGTCACTGATCAGGAGTTGTCCCATGGAATCACCGACCCACACCCTGCCAGCGCTGTTCAAGCAACTGGGGCTGGCCGATGACCCGGTGAGCATCGAGCGTTTCATCGCCTCCCATTCCCCGCTGAAACCGGAACTGCACCTGGCGGATGCGTTTTTCTGGAGCAAGAGCCAGGCGGATTTCTTGCGCGATGAAATCCTCGACGATGCCGACTGGGCCGAGGTGGTGGACCAACTGGATGTGTTGTTGAGGAAGGGACGGGGAGGAGGATGAGCTGTGGTTGTTGGGAGCGATAATTTAGACCAGAATCATGACCTGAATCGAGGTCATGAAAATGCAAAGTATCCTGGCTGACAAAGCCGTCAGCGTATCTGAATTGAAGAAGAATCCTTCAGCGGTATTGAACGGCGCTCAAGGTGGCCCGGTGGCTGTGTTGAACCACAACCGGGTCATGGGCTACATGATTCCTGCCGAAGTTTTCGAAGCGTTGATGGAGCGTTTGGACGATCTGGAACTGGCCGAGATCGTTCGGGCGCGTAGTCAGGAGACTCCCGTCCCGGTCAGTCTGGATGACTTATAAACTCGAGTTCCTGCCTTCGGCGCTCAAGGAGTGGAACAAGCTGGGCCATACGCTTCGCGAGCAATTCAAGAAGAAGCTCGCGCAACGGCTGCAAATGCCCCAAGTCCCAGCAGATGCCCTGTACGGTTTACCCGACTGCTACAAGATCAAGCTCAAGGCCTCGGGTTATCGGCTGGTCTATAAGGTTATCGAGCAGCGCGTTGTGGTGGCTGTTGTCGCGGTCGGTAAGCGCGAGCGCGGGGCTGTGTACGAGCAAGCCAGGAAGCGTTGAAGCACATTCGGAACGTGACCCGGATATTTGTTACAAAACTTGACTGAAATTATCCGCCGATGTCATATTGATAGTTAGCAAACTATCAGTGTGCGAACAGTCTTGTGTCCAATTCCCTTGAATCTCTTCACATGAACATCAGCAGTGGCATGGTGGTCGCGGCGCGGCATTGGCGTCGGATCTGCCAGAACACCCTGATCAACTTCGGGGTCTCCGAAGCCTGCGCAGTGCCCCTATTGATGATCGGGCGGCTGGGCGAGGGTGTACGCCAGGTGGCCGTGGCCCATGCGGCCGGAATGGAGAGCCCGTCCCTGGTGCGCCTGCTGGACCAGCTGTGCCATGCCGGTTATGTGCGTCGCAGCGAGGACCCCCATGACCGCCGGGCCAAATGCCTGAGTCTGACCGACAGCGGTCGCGAGCTGGTGCAGGCAGTGGAGGGCGAACTGGTGCGCCTGCGTCACGAAGTCCTGGCGGGCATCAGTGCCCAGGATCTGGAAGCGGCCTTGCGGGTGATCCAGGCCTTCGAATCCGCCAACCACTCGCCGGTGCAGCCATCTTGAAAGGATTTTTTACCGGTGTGCCTCCCGCGCGGGACTGGTTCTACGGCGTGCGCACCTTCGCCGCATCGATGATCGCCCTGTACATCGCCATGCTGATGCAGATGCCCCGTCCGTATTGGGCCATGGCCACGGTGTACATCGTCTCCAGCCCGTTCGTCGGCCCTACCAGTTCCAAGGCGCTGTACCGCGCCATCGGTACCCTCCTTGGCGCCTCGGCCGCGGTGCTGTTGGTACCGATGTTCGTGCAGAGTCCCTACCTGCTGGTGGTGATCATCGCGCTGTGGACCGGCATCCTGCTGTTCCTGTCCATGCACCTGCGCACGGCCAACAACTACGCGCTGATGCTGGCCGGCTACACCTTGCCGATGATCGCCCTGCCAGTGGTGGACAACCCCCTGGCCGTGTGGGACGTGGCGCAAGCGCGGACCGAGGAAATCTTCCTCGGCATCATCTGCGCAGCAGTGGTCGGCAGCCTGTTCTGGCCCCGGCGCCTGGCCCCGGTATTCGTCGGGTCGGCGGGCAAGTGGTTCGCCGATGCCGCGACCTACAGCCGGCGCTTCCTCACCCGCAATGTGCAGCCTGAGGAGGTCAGTGCCCTGCGCGCCTCGATGGTGGCGACCTTCAACACCCTGGAAATGATGATCGGCCAGTTGCCCCACGAAGGCGCGCGGCCGCAGACGGTGCGCAACACCAAGGAACTGCGTGGGCGAATGATCCACCTGCTGCCGGTGGTGGACGCCCTGGACGACGCCTTGTCTGCCCTGGAACGTCGGGCGCCGCAGCTGGCCGAACGCTTCGCGCCCTTGCTGGCCAAGGCCGACGAGTGGCTGGAAAGTACCGCCCAGGATGCCTCGACGCAGCGCTGGCAGGCCCTGCGCTGCGAGCTCGAAGCCCTGCAGCCCGATGCCCAGGCCCTGGACGATCGGAGCCAGTTGTTGTTTTCCAATACCCTGTACCGCCTGGGCGAGTGGATCGACCTGTGGCAGGACTGCCGTAGCCTGCAGCACGCCATCCAGTGCGAAAGCCAGGACACCTGGCGCGCGGTCTACCGCCATTGGCGCCTGGGCCGGCTGACGCCGTTCCTCGATCGTGGGCTGATGCTCTATTCGGCGGGCTCCACGGTGCTGGCGATTATCGTCGCCTCGGTGCTGTGGATTCTCCTGGGCTGGACCGACGGCGGCAGCGCGGTGATCCTGGCGGCGGTGGCTTGCAGCTTTTTCGCCGCCATGGACGACCCGGCGCCGCAGATCTACCGGTTCTTCTTCTGGACCGCGCTATCAGTGCTGTTCGCCAGCCTCTACCTGTTCCTGATCCTGCCCAACCTGCACGATTTCGCCATGCTGGTGCTGGTGTTCGCCGTGCCCTTCATCTGCGTCGGCACCCTGACCGTGCAGCCCAGGTTCTACCTGGGCATGCTCCTGACCATCGTCAACACCGCGTCCTTCATCAGTATCCAGGGTGCCTACGACGCCGACTTCCTGAACTTTTCCAACTCCAACCTGGCAGGCCCCATCGGCTTGCTGTTCGCCTTTATCTGGACCCTGGTCGCCCGGCCGTTCGGTTCGGAGCTGGCGGCCAAGCGCCTGACCCGCTTCAGCTGGCGCGACATCGTCAGCCTTTCGGAGCCGGCGACCCTGGCCGAGCACCGGCACATGGGCGCGCAAATGCTCGACCGGCTGATGCAGCACCTGCCGCGCCTGGCCATGACCGGCCAGGACACCGGCGTCGCCCTGCGCGAATTGCGGGTGGCACTCAACGTGCTGGATCTGCTGGCCTATGCGCCCCGGGTCCAGGGTGTGGCACAGGGCCTGTTGCGCCAGGTGGTGGCCGAGGTGGGCGAGTACTTCAAGGCCTGTCTCAAGGCCGGTGAGCGCCTCGAGGCGCCGAGCCCCTTGCTGATGACCCTGGATCGCACCCGCCGGGCCCTGGACAGCCAACGCCTGCAAGGCGACGACGAAACCCGCCGGCACCTGCTGCACGCCCTCAGTGGCCTGCGCCTGGCGCTGTTGCCGGGCGTGGAGTTCGTGGCCTCGGGCGAACATGAAGCACCCCTTCCCCCTGGCATCGATGGAGCGCCCCTATGATCGGTGATCTGGATATCAGCGGGGTGTTCCTGCCCACGCTGCTGGTGCTGATGGGCATCACCTATGGCGTGTACCTGCTGGTGCACGGATTGCTGACACGCCTGCATTTCTATCGCCTGGTCTGGCACCGGGCACTGTTCAACGTGGGTCTCTACGCCTTGTTGCTAGGCGTCGTCGACTCTCTCAGCCGATACCTGATGACATGAAAAAACCTTTATTGACCATCGGCCGTGTGGTCCTGACGTTATTGGTGGTGACCTTCGCGGTCGTGGTGGTCTGGCGCATGGTGATGTACTACATGTTCGCGCCCTGGACCCGGGACGGGCATATCCGTGCCGATATCGTGCAGATCGCTCCGGATGTCTCCGGGCTGATCCAGCAGGTAGAGGTCAAGGACAACCAGCTGGTCAAGCGTGGCCAGGTGCTGTTCAGCATCGACCAGGACCGCTTCCACCTGGCCCTGCGCCAGGCCCGGGCGAACCTGGCCGACCGCCAGGAAACCCTGGCCCAGGCCCAGCGCGAGGCCAAGCGCAACCGCGGCCTGGGCAACCTGGTGCCGCGCGAGCAACTGGAAGAGAGCCAGTCCCGCGAGGCCCGGGCCCAGTCGGCCCTGGCCGAGGCCCAGGTGGCGGTGGACAGTGCCCAGCTCAACCTCGACCGCTCGGTGGTGCGCAGCCCGGTGGACGGCTACGTCAACGACCGTGCGCCACGGCCCCAGGAATTCGTCACTGCCGGGCGCCCGGTGCTGTCGGTGGTGGACAGCAACTCCTTCCATATCGACGGCTACTTCGAGGAAACCAAGCTCGACGGCATCCATATCGGCCAGGCCGTGGATATCCGCGTAGTGGGCGACCGTGCGCGCCTGCGCGGGCATGTGGAGAGCATCGTCGCCGGGATCGAGGACCGTGACCGCAGCAGCGGCAGCAACCTGCTGCCCAACGTCAACCCGGCCTTCAGCTGGGTACGCCTGGCCCAGCGGATCCCGGTGCGCATCGCCTTCGACGATGTGCCGGCGGACTTTCGCATGATCGCCGGGCGCACCGCCACGGTGTCGATCATCGACGACCAGGCCAAGCAGGAGCCCGGGCAATGAACCACGGCGCACGTTTGGCCCTGCTCGGGCTTGGCTTGCTGCTTTCGGCCTGCCAGGTCGGGCCGGATTACCAGTTGCCCAAGGAGGCGGCGCTGCAACGCCCGGACCTGCAAGGCGAGTTGGCAGGCAAGGGGGCCAATGTGGTCTCGGCCCCGGTGCCCGGCGATTGGTGGCGCCTGTACCGCGACCCGCGCCTGGACCAGTTGGTGCAGCAGGCCCTGGCTTCCAGCACCGATTTGCGCGTAGCGGCGGCCAACCTGGCCCGGGCCCGAGCCCAGGTGGATGAAGCCCAGGCCGCCGGTGGCTGGGGCGGTGGGGTCAAGGCCGGGGTCGAGCGCTTGCAGGAGTCCGGCGAGGCCTTCCTGCTGCCGGAGAAAGTGCCGGTGGCCAACGTCGGCAACCTGTCCATCAGCACCTCCTACCAGTTCGACCTGTTCGGCACCCTGCAGCGCGGCATCGAGGCGGCCAAGGCCAATGCCGATGCGACCCAGGCCGCAGCGGACATCGCCCGCATCACCCTGGTGGCGGATGTGGTGCGGGCCTACACCCAGGTCTGCGCGGCCAACGAAGAACGGGAAATCGCCGAGCACTCCCTGGACCTGCAAGCCCAGAGCACCGAGTTGACCCAGCGCCTGCGCGATGCCGGGCGTGGCGACGAAACCCAGGTCACCCGCTCCCAGACCCAGTTCAAGTCCTTGCGGGCCGAGTTGCCGCGCTACGAAGCGGCACGCCAGTCGGGGCTGTTCCGCCTGTCGATGCTGCTGGCCAGGCCGGTGGACCAATTGCCCGCCGGCACCGCCAGTTGCGCCGAGCTGCCGCATATCGCCCAGCTGCTGCCGGTGGGCGACGGTGCCGCGCTGCTCAAGCGCCGTCCCGACGTGCGCCAGGCCGAGCGCCACCTGGCGGCCGCCACCGCACAAATTGGGGTAGCCACCGGGGCCCTGTACCCGGACATCAGCATCGGCGCCACCATTGGTACCGTGGGCATTCTCGATAACCTGGGCAAGGCTTCCACCAACCGCTGGGGCTTCGGCCCGGTGATCAGCTGGACGGTACCGGCCAATGGCGCCCGTGAGCGTATCCATGAAGCCGAGGCGACGAGCCAGGCGGCCCTGGCGCATTTTGACGGAGTAGTGCTCAACGCCATCCGCGAAACCCAGACCGGCCTGGCCCAGTACAGCGCCCAGCTGCAACGCCGTGACGCCCTGGCCGATGCCGAGCAATCGGCACAGGTGGCGGCGGACCAGACCCACCGCTTCTTCCAGGCCGGACGGGCGTCGTTCCTCGCCGACTTGCAGGCCACTCGTACCTACACCGACATGCGCGCCCAGCTGGCGGCGGCCAACACCCAGGTAGCGATGAGCCAGATCGACTTGTTCCTGGCCCTGGGCGGCGGTTGGGAAAGCGGACGAACGCAAGCTCCGCCAGCCACGAAACCCTGAGGCCGTTGCTATGCTTTGATCAGTTGGCAAGACGCCGAGTGCCGGGCGCCTTGCCATGATCAAAGCGTGATGGCCATGGGGATTCCAATAATGAAAAACCCTTATGCTCCGGGCTTCTGGTGCGCGCTCTGCGCCCTGATACTGCTGTCTGCCACCTACTTCTACGGGGTCATGCTGGCCCACCAGATCGACAAGGCCATGGTGTTTCTCGACAGCGCCAGCGCCTTGATCGCGGTGATGGCCATCGGCGTGGTGGCGTGGTCCTCGTTCCAGGGCCAGAAAATCAAGAAGAGGCAGCTCGAGCAGAGCAAGACCCTGGTGGCCATCTGGGACACCAAGGTGGCCCTGCGCCGGGTCGAGACCGTCTTTGACCGGTACTTCTGGGGCAGCTACTGGCAGCCCGGGCGGACCTTCGCTGAGGTCATGGGCGAACTCACCGGCACCCCTCTGGAAAAAAGCCTGGAGGCGCTGAAGGCGCAGTGCATGCGGCTCGACAAGCAAGCCGACGACGGCCACCACTGGCTGAGCAATGCCCGGGAGCTGTCGGATGTCGCCACAGCCATGGCCCGCGAGCGCTACCAACTGGATTTCTGCGACCCCCGCGGCGAGTCCCGAGGCAACAGCGCGGTGATCGATCGCGACTTCGAAGTGCTGGTCTACACCTGGAGCGCCCGGCTCAAGAGCTTCGACCATCAACTCGATGCCCTCGAGCTCGAATTTTCCTAACGACAGGCGGCAAGCCGCAAGCCACAAGCCAGCAGGCCCCTGCCTTTCGCTTTTGCTTGGAGCTTGCGGCTTGGCGCTTGCAGCTGCACCACTGTTGCACTGCGCCCCATCGCCAATGCTAATCTGCGCCGGTTTCACGCGGAGTCGAGCCGCGACCCGTCATGGGTTCAGGGAAGACCAGCACACTTTCAAACTATGGATATCGATCGGGTCAAACATGAATAAATCAGCAGGCGTACTGTTAGGAATCGTCGTCGCAGTGGGTGCAATCAGTGCCGGCGGCGCCTGGTACACCGGCACCAAGCTGGAAGGGGTTCTGCAGCAGCAGATCGTCGAGAGCAACAAGGAGCTGCAGGCAGCGCTGATCGGCTACGACGCCACGGCGACCCTGGAGCTGGTGTCCCTGGAGCGCGGTGTGTTCAGCAGCAACGCCCGCTATCGCTTGAAGGGCCAGGGCGAGGTGTTCCACGGTGACCTGGAACTGCTGATCGCCGACCACATCGAGCACGGCCCGCTGCCGTTCTCGCGCCTGGTTCGCTTCAAGTGGCTACCCGTCATGGCTTCCAGTCATTACGAACTGGTGAACAACTCCCAGACCGACAAATGGTTTGCGGCCACCAAGGGCGCTGCACCGTTCAGCGGCGTGGTCAATGTCGGCTATGACCTGTCCGCCGAGGGCACCCTGGATTTCGCTCCGATGGAACTGGCCCTGGATGAGCTGAACAACCTCAAGTTCTCTGGCCTGAACGCCACCTTCAGCGTCAGCGAGAATCGCCGCAAGGCCAAGGTCGACGGCTATATGGACAGCCTGGACCTGTTCCTCAGCTCGCCGGACAAAGCCCCGCTCAAGATGGAAATCAAAGGCTTGACCCTTGCCAGCAACCTGCAAAAGAGCAGCTTCGACTACTACCTGGGCCAGAACACCCTGGAGCTCAGCGGCCTGAAGGCTACCTTCGGCGACAAGCAGTCGGTACTGACCCTGAAGAACTTCGAACAGAAGACATCCAGTGAAGAAACCGGCAGCAGCGTGGCCGGTCGCGCGGATTACCGCGTGGGCGAGATTGTCTTCGATGGCAAGGCCGTGGGTTCCGCCGAGATGCTCTGGAGCATGAAGGACCTGGACAGCCAGGGCATGCTGGAGCTGGTCCAGGTCTATCAGAACGTCTTGCAGCCGTACCAAAAAACTGCCGCCGAGGCCTCGGCCAAGGGCGAAGAGGCACCTGAGCTGCAAATGAGCGAAGCCGAGGAGGCCAAGGTCCGTGCGGCCGTGAACAAGGTCCTGGCCGCCAAGCCACAGATCGCCCTGGAAAGCCTGGCACTCAAGACCGGCAACGGCGAAAGCCGCTTCAGCCTGGGCCTGAACCTGGCCAAGCCGCAGAGCCTGGAGCTGCCCACCGCAGAATTGGGCAAGCAACTGATCAGCCAGCTCGACGCCAAGCTGTCGCTGTCCAAGCCGATGGTGGCGGACCTGGCCGCATTGCAGGCCCAGGCCGAAGGCATGACCGACGCCAAGCAGATCGCCGAACAGGGCGCGGCCACCGCCGAAATGCTCAGCGCCATGGCCGTGGCCACCCAACTGGCGAAGCTGGAAGGCAACAACGTGGTTTCGGCGCTGCACTACGCCAACAACGAAGTGAACTTCAACGGCCAGAAGATGACGGTCGAGCAGTTCATTGGCTTCGTCATGAGCAAGGTGGCCGGCGCCGGCGCACAGCAATAAGCGACCGCCGCCCGATCGCCACTGGTGATCGGCTGCACCACCCTCGACGCCCGGTGCCGTGGATGCCACAGCCCGGGCGTCGTGCTGTCCAAGGCCCCGGTGCACGGGGCTTTGGGGACGCTCTGCCAATCTGATTCTGAATAATTATTGCGTTGCAATTTCTGAACTAACCTACGTGGAAGACTTCTCCCGGAAAGTTTCGCCGGGTCGCTTGGTCCCGGTCGCCGGGGGTGTACAGGCGTGGACGCGGCACTCCGGCCAGCCATGTAAAGGTGCTGACGAAATGCAATGCACTGTTCATCCTGCTCGCCGCTTTGGCCTGCGCCCGTTGTTTCGTCTGGCACTGTGCAGCCAGCTGCTGTTGCCCGGGCTGGCATTCGCCGACGCCGCCTATGACCAGTTGATCATCCAGGCCCGGTCGGGCAGTTATGCCCCGGCCCTGAGCCACTTGCGCCAGGTACCGGCCAACCAGTTGACCAACGGGCTGGTCAGTGACCATTTGCAGATCGCCAGCTGGGCCGGGCTGGATAGTGAAGTGGTGAATGTCTACGAGACCCAGGGGCGCAATCGCGTGCTGCCAGTGCAGGCACTAACCGCCACCGCCCGGGCCTATCGCAACCTCAAGCAGTGGGACAACGCCACCCGGCTCTATCGCCAGGCGCTGGAGCGCGACCCCAAGAACGCCGACCTGCAACTGGGCCTGGCCCTGACCCAGGCCGATGCCGGCCAGCCCGCCGAAGCCGTGGCCCGGGCCCGGGCGCTGGTGGCCGCCAAGCCGGAGGATCCGAACCGGCGCCTGGCCCTGGGCTACGCCCTGACCCGGGCCAACCAACCCCAGGATGCCCTGGTGGAGTACGACCAGGCCTTCGTCCGTGCCGGCGAGCGGCCCGACGTACTGCGCGAGTACATCTATGCCCTGCAACGCGCCCGCCTGCCGGAGCCGGCCGTGCGCCTGGCGCACCAGCATCCGGGGTTGATCGACCCGGTCATCCAGCGGCGCATGGAGGCCGACCTGGCTGCCGAGCGAGTGCGCCTGTCGGAGCTGGCCAGCCGCAGCGAGAAGGAACGCTTCGTGGTGGCCGATCGCGCCCTGGCCGACTACGACGCACTGTTCGCCGCCTGGGGCAACGATCCCAAGGCCCAGGACGACGTGACCCGCTGGCGCATCGACCGCCTGGGTGCGCTCAAGTCCCGGGCGCGGACCGCCGAGGTGATCAGCGAGTACGAGCAACTGACCGCCGCCGGCGTGGCCATTCCCACCTACGCCCTGCGCTGGGTCGCCTCGGCCTACCTCGACCAGCGCCAGCCGGAGGTTTCCGCCGACCTGTATCGCAAGGTACTGAGCGCCCCGGATGCCGACCGAGGCAATCGCGTCGAAGACACCACCGGCCTGTACTACTCGCTGCTGGAAAGCGAACAGCCCGAGGCGGCGCTGAAGGTGGCCAACGACCTGGCCAACAGCGAGCCCCAGCGCATCCAGCTGGTGGGGCAGACGGTGGGCGATCCCAACGACGACTGGATGGACGCGCAACTGCTGGCCGCCCAGGCCGGTACCTACGGCAATAACCTGCCTGACAGCGAGCAGCGCCTGGACGACCTGGCCACCAAGGCCCCGGGTGATGTCAGCGTGCGCCTGGCCCAGGCCAACCTGTACCTGGCCCGAGAGTGGCCGCGGCGCTCGGAAAACCTGCTCAAGGAAGTCGAGAGCGTGGCGCCGCGCGATGTCGCCCTGGAAGTCGCCCAAGGGCACACCGCCAAGGATCTGCAGGAATGGCGGCAACTGGATGCGCTGACCGACGATGTGGTCGAGCGCTATCCGGAGAACCGCTCGGTGCAACGTCTGGCCCGGGAGCGTGAAGTGCACGACATGGCCGAGCTGCGGGTCTCGACCTATGGCGGCAAGAGCAACGGCGGCGGCAGCAATGGCGCCGGGGCCGTCTCCGGGAGCCGCGATTTCGGCATTGAGAGTCGGCTCTACAGCCCGCCCATCGATGAAGACTGGCGCGTGTTCGCTGGCGTCGGCTACGCCATGGGTGACTTCCAGGAGGGCAAGGGCAACCACCGCTGGCAGCTGCTGGGTGTGGAACGGCGCACCCGCGACATGACCCTGGAGGCCGAGGTCTCCAACCACTCCTATGGCTACGGCAACAAGACCGGCGCCCGCATAGCCCTGGCCCGGGACATCGACGACCACTGGCAGTACGGCGGCAGCCTTGACTACCTCACCGCCGCGACCCCGCTGCGGGCGCTCAAGGACGACATCAGCGCCAACGGCGGCAGCGCCTTCCTGCGCTGGCGCGCCAACGAAAGCCGGGAGTGGAAACTGTCCCTGAGCCCCTCGCACTTCAGTGATGGCAACAACCGTTTCGAAGCCCTGCTCACCGGCCGCGAAGGGGTGTACCGCTCTCCCGAAGTCCAGGTCGACCTGGGCCTGGAGGTCGGTACCAGCCACAACACCCGGGACGACGCGCCGTACTTCAATCCCAAGTCCGACTTCAGCGTCTTGCCGACGGTGAACGTCAACCATGTGCTCTACCACCGCTACGAAACCTCCTGGAGCCAGCAGTTCCAGTTCGGCGTCGGTACCTACAGCCAGCGCGACTACTCCACCGGCGGTGTCGGCCTGGTCAGCTACGGCCAGCGCTATAGCTGGAACGACGTGTTCGATATCGGCGCGGTGCTGAGCGTGATCAACCGACCCTACGACGGCGAGCGGGAAACCGACTTGCGCCTGGCCGTGGACCTTACCTATCGCTTCTAGAGGACGGTGACGATGAGCCTGATCGAGCGTTGCATCCTCTTGCTGGGCGCGCTGCTGCTCAGTGCTTGTTCCCAGCCTGCCGCGGACTTCGTCACCCCGGCGCAACGACCGTTGCCGAACAACGAAGCGCCCTGGCCGAAAAACCATGTGCTGGGCATCGCCTACCACGATATCGAGGATCGCAACCCGGACCAGCGCGTGGTGGCGGTGCGCACCGACCGTATGCTCCAGCAACTGGCCTGGTTGCGGGAGAACGGCTACAAGCCGGTCACCGTAGACCAGATCCTGGCGGCACGCCGGGGCGGTCCGGACTTGCCGGCCAAGGCCATCCTGCTGAGTTTCGACGACGGCTACTCGAGCTTCTATACCCGGGTCATGCCAGTGCTGCGCAGTTATCGCTGGCCGGCCCTCCTGGCCCCGGTGGGCACCTGGATCGACACCCCGGCCGACCAGCCGGTGAACTTCGCCGGCGACCTGCGGCCGCGCTCGCAATTCTTGACCTGGGCGCAGATCCGCGAGATCTCCCGTTCCGGCCTGGTGGAGATCGCCGCCCACACCGACAGCAGCCACCTGGGCATCCTCGGTAACCCCCAGGGCAACATGCAGCCCGCTGCCGCGACCCGACGCTACGACCCGCGCACCGGACGCTATGAAAGCGAGGCGCAGTTCCAGGCGCGGATGCGCAAGGATGTGAGCACCATCTCGGACAAGATCCTGGCGGCCACCGGCTATCGTCCGCGGGTCTGGGTCTGGCCCTATGGCACGGCCGATGGCTCGACCCTGCAAGTGGTCGACAGCCAGGGCTTCAAGCTGGCGCTGACCCTGGACGATGGCCTGGACAGTCTCGACAACCTGATGAGCAGCCCGCGTTTCCTGGTGGTCTCGGACCCTGACGGCATCCACTTCTCCAACAGCATCGTCGGCACCGAGACCATGGCGCCCATGCGCGTGGTGCACGTGGACCTGGACAACGTCTACGACCCGGACCCCAAGCAGCAGGAGATCAACCTCGGCAAGCTGGTGCAGCGCATGGCCGACCTGGGGGCCAATACCGTGTTCCTCCAGGCCTTCGCCGATCCCAAGGGCGACGGGCTGGTGCAGTCGCTGTACTTCCCCAATCGCCACCTGCCGATGCGTGCCGACCTGTTCGACCGGGTCGCCTGGCAATTGCGCACCCGCTCCCACGTCAAGGTCTATGCCTGGATGCCGGTGCTCAGTTTCGACCTGGATGCCAGGCTGCCCCGGGTCACGCGCTGGGACCCGCAGACCGGCCAGGTGGCGGTCGATCCGAAGCAATACCGGCGCCTGTCGCCTTTCGACCCGCAAGTACGCCGCCTGATCGGCGACCTGTACGAGGATGTGGCGCGCATGACTTCGGTGGACGGCATCCTGTTCCATGACGACGCCGTGCTCTCGGATTTCGAGGACGCCAGCCCCGAGGCTCTGCGTGCCTATGCCGCCCAGGGGCTGCCGGGTTCCATCGCCGGGCTGCGCGACGACCCCGCCGCGTTGCAACGCTGGACCCGCTTCAAGAGCCGTTACCTGATCGACTTCACCCATGAACTGGCGGCCAAGGTCCGGGCGATCCGCGGGCCCCAGGTGCAGACCGCGCGCAACCTGTTCGCCGAGCCGATCATCAATCCCCAGAGCGAAACCTGGTTCGCCCAGAACCTCGACGATTTCCTCGTCAGCTATGACTGGACCGCGCCCATGGCCATGCCGTTGATGGAAGGGCAAAGCCCACGGCACTCCGGGCCCTGGCTGGAAGCCCTGGTGGATCAGGTGCGCACCCGCCCCGGTGCCTTGCAGCGCACGGTCTTCGAACTCCAGGCCCGGGACTGGACCCAGAAGCCTGCCAGCGATTTGCCCGCCACGCAGATGGCCGACTGGATGGGCCGGCTCAAGCGCCAGGGTGCCATCAACTTCGGTTACTACCCGGACAACTTCCTCGAGAACTCACCGGACCTGAAGACCTTGCGGCCCGCGCTCTCCAACAAATGGAGTCCATGAATCATGATGGATCGTATCTTCGCTGTGGTGGTCCTGGCGCTGGTCATGGGGGTACCCCTGGGCCTGATCTTCGTGGTGACTGGCGAATTCCTCATGGATTTCGTCTTCTACTACCCATTGTTCATGTCGGCGTTGTGGATCGCCGGAGGCCTGTATTTCTGGCTGCACTGGGAGCGCCACTGGCCGTGGGACGACGATACCCTGCCGCCTCCGCTGGCCGGCGAGCCGCTGATCAGCATCCTCATCCCTTGCTACAACGAGGGGGATAACGTCGCTGATACCATCCAGGCGGCCCTGGCCCAGCACTATCCGAACATCGAAGTGATCGCCATCAACGATGGCTCCAAGGACAACACCGGGCCGATCCTCGACCAGTTGGCCGTCCTCGACCCCCGCCTGCGGGTGCTGCACCTGGCGCAGAACCAGGGCAAGGCGGTGGCCCTGCGCATGGGCGCGGTGGCAGCCCATAGCGAGTACCTGGTGTGCATCGACGGTGATGCGTTGCTGGCGCCCAACACGGCGGCCTACCTGGTGGCGCCAATGCTGGATAACCCACGCCTGGGCGCGGTGACCGGCAACCCGCGCATTCGTACCCGCTCGACCCTGGTGGGCCGGGTGCAGGTGGGCGAGTTCTCCTCGATCATTGGCCTGATCAAGCGCACCCAGCGGGTGTTCGGCAAAGTCTTCACGGTCTCCGGGGTGATCGTCGCCTTCCGCCGCACGGCGCTGCATCGGGTGGGCTACTGGAGCCCGGACATGATCACCGAGGACATCGACGTCAGCTGGAAGCTGCAACTGGATCATTGGTACGTGTTCTTCGAGCCCCGCGCCTTGTGCTGGATCCTGATGCCCGAAACCCTGCGCGGCCTGTGGAAGCAGCGGCTGCGCTGGGCCCAGGGTGGTGCCGAGGTGTTGTTCAAGAACATCCGTGGCATCTGGGAATGGCGGCATCGCTACCTGTGGACCCTGTTGTTCGACTATTGCCTGTCCACCGGTTGGGCCTTCACCTTCCTGCTGTCGGTGATCTTCTGGGCCCTGGGCAAGTTCATCGTCATGCCCGAGGCCATCGCGGTGCACACCATCGTGCCGCCGGCCTTCACCGGCCTGGTGCTGGCGATGGTTTGCCTGACCCAGTTCGCGGTGAGCATCCTGATCGACCGCCGCTACGAGAAGGACCTGTGGAAAACCATGTTCTGGGTGGTCTGGTACCCCCTGGCGTTCTGGTTCATCAGCCTGTTCACCACCCTGGTGAGCTTTCCCAAGGTGTTGTTCAGCGAACACCGCAAGCGCGCGCGTTGGATCAGCCCGGACCGAGGGATCAAGCCCATCGATGACAAAGAGGAGGCGCGCTGATGAAAATCATCCGCACCCGCCAGCGCCCCTTCCTGGTGATAGTCGATGTCTTCTTCACCCTGTTGGCCTGGGCCGCGCTCCTTTATTTGCTGGTCCGGGGTCTCTGGCCGCTGCTCTATACCCACGAAGGGCCCAGGTTCGAGGCCGGTGTGCTCGATGCCCTGACCACCCTGCAGTTCTATGGGTTGGTGGCGGTGATCAACGCGGTGCTGCTGATCTCCTGGGCCCGCTATCGCCAGCGGCGCAGTCGCAACTACCCACCACGTCTGCCGGCCCCGGCGGTGGACGACAAGCGCCTGAGCGAGACCTTCAAGCTCAGCGATGCCACTTTCGCCCAGATGCGCCAACCCGGCAGCCTGGTCGTGCACAACGACGCGGAGGGTGGCATCAGCCATGTCACCACCCAGTTCTACCGCATCCAGCCCGAGGACCAGCCCCATCCGCCCCTGGTAGTCGAACCGCCACCCCGGGTGATCCACCTGCGCTCGGAGGGGGATGAGGACAAGGCCTAGTGCGATGACCATGACCCCATGCATCCGCATGGCTGGTTTGAAATGAGTAACCCGGGCTTTGAGGCCCGGGTTTTTTATTATCGTTCGTCGGCAATATGAAGTGTGCAGTGAGAAATTTATAATTTCTTTTTATATCAACTAGTTAGTTCGATTTATAGGAAATTTCCGAAGTTCCCTAAATTATTGACGCCATGGGTGACTGCTGACTATTTGCCCGGATATGCTCTGCAACGCTGTTCGGCAACGTGTACGCCAGCGTTTCAAGCAACCTGGCAGTACCTGTGCCTGAAACCGAAATGCGGTTGTTAATGCACCGCTTTTTTTGCGGGCAAATCCCCTGGAACAAGGGGGGTTCCGGTGTTTTGCGGGGTCTGGCGCGAATGGCGGATAACACTTTGATATATATGATTTTTTCATATTCATGGTGATTGTTTTGAACATTCGATCATTCGCCATGGATCATTCTTATAGACAAGAAAGTGTTCAGTCTAAGTTGTCGATGGTTAATTGACGCCTGGCTGGTGGCAAATTAGCATCGCCCGCTTTGTTGACTCTTGCTGCTGTTTCGAAGGATCGAACATGTATTTTCCTACCCTCGGGACGAGGTTGTGTTGTGTGTTGTCCTGCCTGGTGTTTTTGGCCGGCTCACTGAACAGTGCTTCTGCTGCCCCGCTGAACAATCCTGGTGACCAGGACCTGATTCGCGAGCGCCAGAACCGCCTGCTGGAAGAGCAGCAACGGCGCCTCGAAGATCTCAAGGACCTGCCTGGCAAGAGCGCGCTGCCCGTGGCGCCGACGGCCCCGACCGACAGCCGCTGCTTCCCCATCGAACACATCGAGCTCAAGGGCGCCGACGCCCTGTCCGCCGCCGAGCGCGAGCGCCTGCTCAAGCCCTACATCGGCCAGTGCCTGGGCGTGGCCCAGCTCAACGAGTTGCTCAAGGTCATTACCGATCACTACATCGCCAAAGGCCTGGTCACCAGTCGTGCCTACCTGCCGCAGCAGGACCTGTCCCGCGGGCACCTGCAGGTGCTGGTGGTGGAGGGTCGCCTTGAAGGCCTGAAGGCGGCCGAAGGCAGCAAGCTCACGGCGCGCGAGCTGGACATGGCGTTTCCCGGGAGTGTCGGGCAACTGCTCAACCTGCGGCAGATCGAGCAGATGGTCGACCAGCTCAACCGCCTGCCGTCGAACCAGGCACAGATGGAACTGGCCCCCGGCCAGGCGGTGGGCGGCAGCGAGGTGCTGGTCAAGAACACCCCACAAAAGCCCTGGCGGGTCGGTCTGTCCCGCAGCAACGACGGGCAGAAGAGCACCGGCGAGCAGCAATGGGGCAGCTCCTTGGAATGGGACAGCCCCCTGGGCCTGGCCGACCAGCTGGTGCTGCGCGGCGGCCATGACGCCATCAGCGACCACCAGAAGACCTCGCGCAATGCGATGCTCTACTACAACCTGCCGCTGGGCTGGTGGAACCTGAACTACAGCTACAGCCAGAGCGAGTACCGTTCCCTGGCCCAGGGCCAGGGCTTCAACTTCAAGCAGACCGGCGACAGCCAGAACCACCAGTTGCGCGTGGAGCGGGTGATCCATCGCGACTCGATGAGCAAGACTTCGCTCAACGCCGGCCTGACCCACCTGCGCACCAACAACTACATCGAAGACAGCAAGCTGAGCACCAGCAGCAACCGCTTGAGCGAAGTGCAGTGGGGCATCAACCATGGCCGGCGCATTGGCGGGGCCTTCGTCAACCTCGACCTGGGGCTGCAAGAGGGGGTCGGCCTGTTCGATGCCCAGCGCCAGTCCGAGCGCGACCAGTACGGCAACCGCCAGGCCAACGCCCGCTACCGCAAGTACACCGCCACCGCCAGCTACCTGCAGCCGTTCAAACTGTGGGACGAGTCCCTGGTGTTCAGCAGCCTGGTCACCAGCCAGCGCAGCGAAGACATCCTGTTCAGCTCCCAGCGCATGAGCCTGGGCAGCCAGTCCTCGATCCGCGGCTACAAGGACCAGAGCCTCAACGGCGACAGCGGCTACTACTGGCGCAACGACCTGCGCTGGAGCCGCCCGGTGATCTGGGACTGGCTGCGCCCGGTGTTCGCCGAGTACGGCACGGGGCTGGGGTATGACGTGGGTGCCATTCGCCACGACCGCTACAACGCCGAGCAGCACGGGCGGGTGTCCAGCGACTCCATCGAGTTGTTCGCCCGTGGCCAGCACCTCGCCGCCAGCGTGACCTTCGCCCATTCCCTCGAGCGGCCAGATGCCCTGAGTGACCGCGAAGCCCCGATCTATTTCCGCCTGGATCTTTTTCTCTAATTTCGCTCTTTACCCGAGATACCCGACATGGACGTTCGTCAGTTTGCCTTCCTGGCCCGCCAGCCCTCCGCCGCCCTGCAATCGCGTGATTCGTTCTGGGGCCTGTCCAAGCGTGGCCTGGCGTTCATCCTGGCCAACGTGATGTTCTGGCAGCCGCTGGTGGTGATGGCCGACGGCATCGTGGTCAACGGCAGCGGCACCACGGTCGGCCAGGCGGGCAATGGCGTGCCTGTCGTCAACATTGCCGCGCCCAATGGCGGCGGGTTGTCCCACAACAAGTTCAGCGACTACAACGTCGGCCAGCAGGGCGTGATCCTCAACAACGCCACCGACCGTACCCAGTCCACGCAACTGGGCGGGATCATCCTCGGCAACCCCAACCTGGGTGGCCGCGCGGCCAATGTGATCCTCAACGAGGTCAACGGCGGCAGCCCGAGCCAACTCAAGGGCTACACCGAAGTGGCGGGGCAATCGGCCCATGTGATCGTCGCCAACCCCTACGGCGTCACCTGTAATGGCTGCGGGTTCATCAACACCCCGAAAACCACCCTGACCACCGGCAAGCCGGTGATCGAGAATGGCCAGCTGCAGCGCTACCAGGTGGACCAGGGCAGCGTGGCCATCGAAGGTGCAGGGCTCAACGCGAGCAATATCGACCAGTTCGAGATCATCACCCGCAGCGCCAAGGTCAACGCCCAGATCCAGGCCCGGCACCTGGCGCTGGTCACGGGTGCCAACGACGTCGACGCCCAGACCCTCAAGGCCACCGCCCGGGCCGCCAACCCGGCGGATGCACCGCAACTGGCCATCGACTCCTCGGCCCTGGGCGGCATGTACGCCGGGGCGATCAAGCTGGTGGGCACCGAAGCCGGCGTGGGGGTGAAGCTCGACGGCAAGCTGATCGCCAGCGGTGGCGATATCCAGCTCGACGCCAACGGCCAGTTGCGCATGGCCCAAGTGACGGCCGACAAGGGCGCAGTGGCGATCAAGGCCCAGGGCCTGGAGACCCAGGGCGCGGTGTATGCCGGGACCGAACTGAAGGTTGAAACCCAGGGCGACCTGCACAACCGCAACAACCTGGTGGCCCGGGACCGCATCACGCTCACCAGCGGCGGCGCCTTGAACAACCAGGGCATCATCGAGGCCGGGGTCAATGCCGACAACAGCCGCAATGCCCAGGGCGATTTGAGCCTGAGTGCGCAGAGCCTGAACAACGCCGGCAAGAGCGTGGTGGCCAGCCGTGATGTGAGCGTGAGCACCACGCAAACCCTGGACAACCAGGGCGGCACCCTCAGCGGGCAGCGCCAGGTCACGGTCAATGCCGGGACCCTGGACAACCGCCACCAGGGCCGGGTGCTCAGTGCCGGTAACACCGACCTGACTGCCGGCCAGCTGCTCAATACCCAGGGTGGCCTGGTCAACAGCGGCGCCAATCTCAACGCCCAGGTGGGGCAGGTGGACAACAGTGGCGGCGAGCTGTCCACCGCCGGCAACCTGACCCTGCAAGTGACCAGCCTGGACAACGTGGCGGGCCTGGCATCCGCTGGCCAGCACCTGCGCCTGGACGCCAGCGGCACGCTGAACAACCGCACCGGCCAGCTCACCAGCTTGCAAACCCTGGAGCTCAAGGCCGCGAAGGTTGACAACAACGCGGGACGCATCGCCAGCAACCAGGCCCTGAATGCCAGTGTCTCGGGCCTGGAGCAGGGCAATGGCGGACGCCTGACCAGCACCACGGAACTGACCCTGGACCTCAATCACGGCCACCTGGACAACCAGGGCGGTCTGATCAACGCCCCGAGGCTGGCGTTGAAGAATCTCGACAGCGTGGACAACCGCCATGGCGAGATTTCCAGCGCCCAGGCCTTCGCCCTGATGGCTCGAAGCCTGGATAACAGCCATGGCAAGTTGTTGGCCAACCAGGCCCTGACCCTGCGTCTTGACCAGGCGCTGGTCAACGTTGAAGGCCTGATCTTTGCCACTGGCCTGGATGCCCAGGCCGCCAGCCTGGATAACCATGACGGCGTGCTGACCAGCAAGGCCGACCTGGCCCTGGGCCTGGCTGACGCTGCGAATAACCAGGGTGGGGAGATTTCCAGCCTCGGGACCACTCGCATCAAGGGCACCCGCCTGGATAACGGCGACGGCCAGGTGAGCGGCGATGCGGCACTGGACATTACCCTGAGCGGCGCCCTGGACAACCGCAAGGGCATGCTTGGCTCGGCCTTGAGCCTCGACCTCAATGCCGCCAGCCTGGACAACCGCGAGGGTGGCAGCCTGGTCAGCGATGGCCGTCTGAATGCCCATCTCCAGGGGGTGCTGGACAACCAGCAGGGCACGATCAACGCCAAGGGTGCGCTTGAGGTGCAGGCCAGTCGGCTGGACAACCGCCATGGCAGCCTCGATGGCAAGGACTTGCTGACCTTGCGCGCCGATGCCCTGGATAACCGCACCGGCAAGCTGCGGGCCCAACAGAAGCTGCAACTCGACGTCGAGCAACTGGATAACCGCCAGCAAGGGCTGTTGCATAGCCTGGCGGCCCTGAGCTTCAAGGGCGCGCACCTGGACAACCGTGGTGGGCTGCTCAGCGCCGCAGGGCCGTTGCGCCTGGAGGCCGCCAGCCTGGATAACGGTACAGGGCGGATTTCCAGCAAGAGCACCCTGGTCGCCCAGCTCACCCGCGTCCTCAACCAGCATGGCGAGTTGGTGGCCGAAGGCGACTTGGAGCTCAGTGGGGCCTCCCTGGATAACCGCGAGGGCGGCCTGGTAGGCGGCACAAAAGCGCTGAAACTGGACGTGGCGCAGGTCGATAACCGAGGAGGGGAGATTTCCAGCAGCCAGGGCCTGACCCTGCACGGCACACGCCTGGACAACAGCGACAGCGGCAAGCTCCTGGCCGGGACCGACCTGGGCTTGCACATGACCCAGGTGCTCAACCAGAACCAGGGCCTGCTGTTTTCCAAGGGCGCGGCGAACCTCACAGGGCAAACCCTGGATAACACCCGGGGCCGACTGGTGGCGCAGCAAGGGCTGGACATTCGCCTGGACCACGCCCTGGACAACCTGCAAGGGCAGATCAGCAGCGAAGGCCTGTTGAACGCCCGGGTCGGTAACCTGGACAACACCGACGGCAAGCTGTCGAGCGTGGGTGCCCTGGAACTGGCCAGTAGCGCGGCACTGGTCAATCGCAACGGCTCGATCACCACCGACGCCGGGTTGCTCATCCACAGCCAGGACCTGGACAACAGTCAGCAGGGCCTGCTGAGCGGCAAGGGTGCGACGCGGATCGACACGGGCATCCTGGATAACACCCAGGGTGGCACGCTGGTCAGCGGCGACAGCCTCGAACTCAAGGCCACCCAGCTCAGCAACGGCCAAGGCAGTCGGATCGCCAGTGAAGGCGCCCTGGACGCCAGCGTCAGCGGTTTCGATCAACAAGGCGGCGAGCTCTTCAGCAAGAGCGCCCTGACTCTGGACCTCAACCAGGGCCGGTTGACCAACCACAAGGGCTTGATCAATGCACCGCTGCTGGTGCTGAAGAACCTGGCCGAGGTGGACAACCAGGATGGCGAGATCTCCAGCGCCCAGGCTTTCACCCTGGCCGCTCGCAGCCTGGACAACGGCAGCGGCAAGCTGATCAGCCAGCAGGGCCTGACCCTGCGCATCGAACAGGCCCTGAGCAACCTCAAGGGCCTGGTGTCGGCCAAGACCCTGGATCTGCACAGCCAAAGCCTGGACAACGGCGCCGGGCTGATCAGCAGTCGCGGTACGCAATTACTCAAGGTCGACACTCGCCTGCTCAACCAGGACGGCACCGTGATCGCCGATGAACGCCTGGAGCTGCAGGCCGCTGGCGTGGATAACCGCAAGGGGCAGGTATCCGGCAAGGCCGAGGTGGTCGCCAGGATCGCCAGCCTGGACAACCAGGGCGGGCAACTGGTGGCTGGCAATACCCTGCTGCTGCGTGGCGATTCCCTGGACAACCGCCAGGGTGGCCTGGTGGGCGCGACCCAGGGGCTGCAACTGACGGTCGCGGCCATGGACAACCGTGGCGGTGAATTGTCGAGCCGGGCCGACGTGACCCTGGGCGGCAGCCACCTGGACAACGGCGATGGCGGCAAGGTGCTCAGCGAGGGGCGCCTGGCCCTGGTCGTGGCCCAGGTACTCAACCGCAACAAGGGTCTGCTCTCGGGCAAGGCCGGCCTGGGCCTGGATGGCAGCCACCTGGACAACACCGATGGCCTGTTGCTGACCCAGCAAGACCTCAAGGTGCGCCTGCAAGGCGATCTGGACAATCGCCAGGGCCTGATCAGCGCCGAGGGCAACCTGACGCTCGAAGGCCAGGCCCTGGATAACCGCCGGGGCAGTGTTTCCAGTGCCCAAGCCTTGACCCTGGAACAGCGCGGGGACGTGCTCAACCAGCAGGGCGAGATCGTCACCGATGGCGCGTTGCTGCTCGGCAGTGCCGCCCTGGATAACCGCAACGCGGGCAACATCAGCGCCAAAGGCGCCGCTCATGTGGTTACCACCGCTGTGGACAACAGCCAGAACGGTCGCTTGAACAGCGGCGCCAACCTGACCCTGAAAACCGGACGCCTGACCAACCAGGACGGCGGCCGCGTGGCCAGCGCCGGTGCCTTGGACGCCAGCCTCACCGGTCTTGACCAGCAGGGCGGCCAGCTGTTCAGCAACACCGCCCTGACCCTGGACCTGGGCCAGGGGCCGTTGAACAACCATAAAGGCCTGATCAACGCACCGTTGCTGGTGCTCAAGAACCTTGGGCAGGTGAACAACCAGGGCGGTGAGATCTCCTCGGCCCAGGCCTTCACCCTGGCCGCGCAAAACCTCGACAACAGCAATGGCAAGGTCCTGAGCAATCAGGCCCTGACCCTGCGCATCGACCAGGCCCTGGGCAACCTCAAGGGCCTGATCGCAGCGGCGGCCCTCGATGTCCGGGCCGCCAGCCTGGATAACAGCGGCGGCACCCTGACCAGCCGTGGCGATCTCGACCTGCAATTGGCAGGCGCCTTGAACAACAGCCAGCAAGGCCTGATCAACGCCACCGGTAGCTTGAACCTCGACAGCAGCGCCGTGGACAACCGCGGTGGTTCGCTTCTGGGCGGCGCCATTGCCGTGGACCTGGGCAACGCCACCGGCGACGTGAACAACGACGATGGCCTGATCAGCACCGACGGCCAACTGCGTATCACCCACCTGCGTGACCTGAGTAACCGCCGCGGCGAAGTCTCCAGCCACCAGAGCCTGGAGTTGGCGGCGCGCAAGCTGGACAACAGCGCCGGCAAGCTGATCAGCAACCAGCAGTTGAACCTCACGGCCCAAGGCCTGGACAACCAGGGCGGCCTGGTTTCCGGTTGGCAGGGCCTGAGTGCCAACCTGGGCAGCCTGGACAACCGCAACCTGGGAACCCTGTCCAGTCGCAGCGGTGCACTGGATGCCCAAGTCAGCGGCGACCTGCAAAACAGTGGTGCCGGGGCCCTGGTCAGCCAGCAAGTCCTGACGGTGGCGGCGGCCAACCTGGACAACAGTAACGGCGGCATCCTCTCCAGCGGTGCCGGGCAGAGCCTGAGCGTCAGCGGCCTGCTGAGCAATGCCCAGGGCGGCCTGATCGACAGCGGCGCGACCCTGGTGCTGAACGCCATGACCCTGGGCAACGCCAGCGGCACCATCAATGCCCAGCAGGCGCTGAGCCTCAACGCCACGCGCCTGGACAACAGCCACGGTAGCTTGGTGGGCAATGCCGCGGTGATCCTCGACCTGCTGGGCAACCTGGACAACACCCAGGGCAAGTTGGCCAGTGGTGGCCCGCTGCGTATCGAGCGGGCCGGGCAGATCGACAACCAGGGCGGACAGCTTGCCAGCCAGGGCCTGTTGAAGCTGTTCGCGGCCGGCCTGGACAACCGCAATCGCGGCACGGTGGCCGCCAACGAACAACTGACCCTGCATGTCGACGGCGCCTTGCACAACAGCGGCGACGGCCTGATCTACAGCCAGAATGCCGCTATCGATTTGCGTGCCGCCAGCCTGGCCAATGCCAAGGGCACCCTGCAAAGCCAGGGTGCCCTGGACCTGACCACGGGCGATATCGATAACCAGGGCGGGCACCTTGTGGCCAAGGCCGGCGACCTGACCCTCGCCGCCGGGGCCCTGGATAACCGCGGTGGTGTGCTGTCCAGTCTCCAGGGAGCACTGACCGCCAACCTGGATGGCGTGCTGAAAAACGGCTACGACCTGAATGACAAGCGCCAGGGCGGCGTGACCCAGGCCCAGCGCCTGAGCCTCAGGGCCCTGGCGGGTATCGACAACTACGGTGGGCGCATTTCGGCACAAAGTGGCGACGCGCTGATCAGCACCGGCGACTTCGACAACCGCAACGGTGGTCTTTATGCCAAGGGCCTGGTCAAGGTCACTGGCGGCAACTTCGATAACAGCGGCGACCAGGACGGGCAGATCGCTGGCCGGCAGATCGATCTCGACCTCAGCGGTGCCCTGAACAACCGCCTGGGCATCATCGAGAGCGACAGCACCCTGGCGATCAAGGCCGCCAGCCTCGACAACCAGGCCGGGCAACTGCGCGCCCTGGGCACCAGCGGCGGCACCCGATTCGAGATCGGCGGGCAGTTCGACAATCGCAATGGCACCCTGGAAAGCGCCAACACGGACCTGAGCCTGGGCGTGGGCAGCTTCCTCAATGGCGGCGGCAGCCTGTTGCATGTCGGCCGGGGCACCTTCGACATTGCCACCGCCAACGTCACCGGCGCCGGCGGCAGTATCGTCACTCGCGGTGGGCTGACCCTCAACGCCGACAGTTGGAACAACAGCAACGTGATTCAGGCCGGGCGCCTGACGGTCAACGTCGGGCAATTCAGCCAGAGTGCCAGCGGCCAGTTGCTGGCCAGCGAGGCGCTGGTCGGCAGCGGTGGCAACTGGAGCAACGATGGCCTGATCGCCAGCGATGCCAGCCTCAGTCTCAACCTGAGCGGTGCCTACTCGGGCAGTGGTCGCGTGAGCAGCCGCGGCACCCTGGGCCTGACAGCCGGGCAACTGGACCTCAACAGTGCCGCCAGTATCGCTGGCGGTGGCGACACCTCGGTGTCGGTGGCTGGCCAATTGAACAATGCCGGGCGCCTGACCTCCGCTGCCAGGCTCGACCTGGTCGCGGGCGGTATCGCCAACCAGGGAACCCTCGGCGCGGGGGGTGACCTGGTACTGACCACCGGTGCCCTGGTCAACGACCATGGGCTGGTATTCAGTGGCGGCGACATGGGCTTGCGGGTCGAGAGCCTGACCAACAGCTATGCCGATGTGTACAGCCTGGGCAACCTGGCGATCGACCGGGATGGCAAGGGCACCCTGGCCAACCGTATCGTCAACCGTTCCGGCTCGCTGCAAAGCGATGGGTCGATGGCACTGGCGGCCAGTACCATCGAGAACGTGCGGGCAGTGCTGAAAACCGACAACAAGGGCATCTACACCGCTCGCATCGGCGAAATCGCTTGTATCAAGGGGGTCAACGCCGGGGACTGTGGGGGCAAGCGCAACCACGTCTGGGAAGTCGTCCAGCGTGACAAGTTCGAAGTCACCGAGGCTAGCGCCGCATCGAGCATTACCGCTGGCGCCAACCTGACGATCAAGGGCGGCGACCTGCTCAACCAGAGCAGCACCATCGCCGCCGGGGGTGGCCTGGTCGCCACGGTCAACAACCTGACCAACAGCGGCATCGAAACCGGCGAGACCGAAACCACCCGGGTGTTCCGCTCGCAACGGACCAAGAACGCAGGGTCCTGGTACAACGTCGCCAGTGCCGTCACCAACAAATACTGGTTCCAGAGCGCGGGTTACAACCCCAATGACCTGGGCGGCCTGGAAGGTGCCTTGGCCGGCTTTATTGGCATGACCGAGGCTGAGCTGCCGCAGTTTGGCAAGAGTGTAAAAATCGCCGGTGGCGACCAGAGCTATGCGGCGGTGATGCAAGCCGGTGGCGCCGTGAACATCAACGCTGGCAACGGCATCGATAACAGTGTGGTACGCCCGGGCTATACCTACATTGGCAGTGGCGCCCGGACCAACACCGACGCGCCCGGCACCACCTTCGCGACCCGTATCACGCTCAACCAGCAGTTGCCACCGGACCTTGCCCAGCAGCAGGTCAATCCCCTGGCCCTGCCCGGCTTCAGCCTGCCGACGGGTAAAAACGGCCTCTTTCGCCTCAGCGGCCAGAGCGGCAGTACGCCCGCCACCACGGCTCCACAGAGCTGGACCATGGGCGGTGCGAGCCTGAGCAGCACGCAGCGCCAGCAAGGCCAGGCGGCTCCCCAGGTGCGGGACATCAACATGGCCGATACCGCCCAGGTTACTGCCCGTTCCGCCGACCTGAACGCGGTCGCTCCGGTCCTGACCCAGGTCGGTGGCGAGGCCCGGGTGGTCGACAGCAGCCTGCCTGCCACCGGCACGGTACCAGGGCCAGTGCTGCCCGGGCGTTCGGCGGCGGATGCAGGCATCAGCCAGCCCGCCACCCTGAACGGCCAGTCGCAGATGCCGGTCAGCGTCGAGCGCGTACAGGGCCTGCCGGACAGCAGCGTGCGCAGCAATCCGCACAAGTACCTGATCGAAACCAACCCGGTCCTCACCGACCTCAAGCAGTTCATGAGCTCCGACTACTTGTTGTCCAACCTGGGCTACAACCCGGACGACAGCGCCAAGCGCCTGGGCGATGGCTTCTACGAACAGAAGCTGATCCAGCAAGCGGTAACCGCCCGCACCGGCCAGCGCTTCATCAATGGCCAGGACACCGACGAGAAGTTGTTCAAGTACCTGATGGACAACGCCATCAAGAGCAAGCAGCAGCTCAACCTGGCAGTCGGAGTGAGCCTGACCTCCGAGCAGGTGGCGGCCCTGACCCACGACATCGTCTGGTTGGAAAATGCCGAAGTGAATGGCGAGCAGGTGCTGGTGCCGGTGCTCTACCTGGCCCACTCCAACAATCGCCTGGCACCCAATGGCGCCTTGATCGCTGGCAGCGACGTCAACCTGATCGCCGGGCAAGACCTGAATAACGTCGGCACCCTGCGGGCGACCCACAACCTTTCGGCCCAGGCCGGTCAGAACCTGGTCAACAGCGGCCTGGTGGAGGCTGGCAACCGCCTCGATCTGCTGGCGGGCAACAACCTGGTGAACAAGGCTGGAGGCATCATCGCCGGCCGTGATGTGAACCTCACCGCGACCCGGGGCGACGTGCTCAACGAGCGCACCTTGACCAGCCACCAGAGCAGCAACGGCAGCTACGCCCAGCAACGGGATTTCGTCGACAACGCGGCCAGGGTGGAGGCTGCGAACAACCTGGTCATCAACGCCGGACGCGACCTGAACAACAACGGCGGTGTGCTCAAGAGCGGTGCGGATACCAGCCTCAAGGCGGGGCGTGACGTCAACCTCAGCGCGGTGGAGCAGGTGGTCGGCAACGACCGGGGCACACGCTACAACGACCTGAGCGTGACCCAGAACGGCTCCAGCTTGCAGTCCGGGCGTGATCTTGCGATCAGCGCAGGGCGCGACATCACCGCCATCGCCAGCCAGATCGAGGCCAAGCGCGATGTGACGATGTCGGCCACGGAAAACCTGAACCTGGTTTCAGCCGCCAATGAGCAGCACTCGGCGAGCAAGACCAAGAAGGTGACGAGCCAGGAGGATCATGTTCAGCAGGTGTCGACCACCCTGGCCGCTGGCGGCAATGTCACGCTCAAGGCCGGTGAAGATCTGCAATTGATTGCCAGCCGGGTGACGGCGGGGAATGAAGCTTATTTGTATGCGGGCAATGACCTCAGCCTGAGCACTGCTGACAATAGTGACCACTCCTATTACTCCAAAACCAAGAAAGGTTCTTGGGGTAAGAAGAAATCGCTGATGACTGAGAGCAGTGGTACGGATGCTGTTTCATCTGTCATTCAGGTCCAAGGGAAGACCATGGTGGTGGCGGCAAACGACGTCAATATCAGTGGTTCTACTGTGAATAGCGACAAGGGCGCGTTGTCGGTGCTTGCTGGGCACGATATCAATTTGGAGGCTGCACAGAACACTCAATTCAGCGCTTCGGCGAAATCCAAATCGGGTGGATTCGGACTCTCCAGCACCAGTAAGAAAAGCACTGATGTTTCCAGTAGTACCTCGCTGACTGGATCGACTTTAAGTGGCAACACTACGTTGGTTCAGGCTGGGAATGACCTGCTGGTATCGGCCAGCAACGTGGTTTCCACTGAGCAGACCAACCTTCAGGCGGGTAAGGACATCCGCATCGAAAGCGGTACCGAAACTTTCAGCTCGCAGCACAGCCAGTCCAGTAGCAAGTCCGGATTGATGAGTTCTGGTGGAATTGGCGTCACCTTGGGCTCGTCGAAGAACAGCTTTACGCAGGATACCCAGGGCCAGACTGACAAAAGCAGTACGGTTGGCAGTGTGTTGGGCAACGTGGTGGTTACTGCTGGTAAAGATCTCACCGTCAAGGCTTCCGAGGTCGTGGCCGGTAAGGACATCAGCCTGATCGGGCAGAACGTCAGCATCATCGATGGCGAGAGCAAGAGCAGTACGCAGACCCATCAGGAGAGTAAGAAAAGCGGTTTGACCTTAGCTCTGTCGGGGGTGGTTGGGTCGGCAGTGAATACAGCTGTGCAGACCGTACAGGACGCTCGACATGAAGATGACAGCCGTTTAGCAGCACTTCAGGGTATCAAGGCTGGCCTGTCGGGTTATCAGGCTTGGCAAGGGGCTCAGGCCATTGAAGCTGGGGCCCAGGAAGGTAGTTTCTTTGGTATTTCCCTATCCCTGGGAGCGCAGAAGTCTAGCTCTAAGCAAGTACAGGAGCAGAGTGTCAGCCAAGGCAGTGGCCTGACAGCAGGGAACGATTTACGGGTTATTGCTACTGGCAAGGGCCAATCTAGTGGCGGTGATTTATCGGTGATCGGCGGCAAGTTGCAGGCTGGTCATGATGTAGTGCTGTCCGCCGCTCGCGATATCGACCTGCGAGCCGGAGCCAATACCCAGAGACTCGAGGGTTCCAACAAAAGCGGTGGTGGGGCTGTTGGTGTCAGCTTGGGGGTTGGATCTGGCGGTGGTGGACTATCGGTTTTCGCCAACGCCAACAGCGGTGCGGGCAAGGAGAAAGGTAACGGGACTACCTGGACCGAAACAACGGTCAATGCGGGTAATCAACTGATCCTGAACAGTGGTCGGGATACCACCTTGGAAGGGGCTCAGGCTAATGCACAAAAAGTACTGGCCGAGATAGGCCGCAACCTGACCCTGACCAGCCTGCAGGACAGTGATCGTTTTGACTCCAAGCAGACCAATGTCAGCGCTGGTGGGAGCTATGCCATCGTTGGCAGCGGTGGTGGTGCGTCGCTAAGTGTTAGCCAGGACAAGATCAAGTCCAGATTCGACAGCGTGCAGGAGCAGACGGGACTGTTTGCTGGAAAGGACGGCTATCAGGTCACTGTTGGTGAACACACCCAGCTCAACGGTAGTGTGCTTGCTAGCACTTCTAGTGCAGATAAGAACAAACTCGACACCGGTACGCTGGGCTGGTCCGACATTCGCAACAAGGCTGACTTCAGCAGCCAGCATCAGAGCGTGAGTGGTAGTTCCGGCGGCGATATAGCTTCATTGTTCCAAAGCAATATGGGCAGCCTGGTGTTGGTGGGAGCCAATAACAAAGGGCATGACAGCAGTACCACGCAAGCTGCAGTCTCCGGTGGGCAAATCACTGTCCGCGACCAGGATAAGCAACAACAGGATGTGGCGACGCTGAGTCGTGATGTCGAACACGCCAATAATGCATTGAGTCCGATTTTCGATAAGGAGAAAGAGCAGAAACGCCTGCGTCAGGCGCAGTTGATTGGCGATATTGGCAACCAGGCGATGGATGTCATACGGACCCAGGGCTCGATTGAGGCGGCCAAGGCTCAAAAAGACCCGCAGATGCTTGAGGCTGCCCGAGAGAAGTTGGCGAAGGAAGGAAACTTCTCTCCAACGAGGGAGCAACTTGCAAAGCAGGTCAACGAGACCGTAATGGAGCAGTACGGTACTGGTAGCAACCTCCAGCGTGCGGCCCAGGCTGTGACGGCAGCAGTGCAGGGACTTGCGGGTGGCAATCTTGGGCAGGCACTGGCTGGGGCATCTGCGCCCTACCTTGCAGGCGTGATCAAGGCAAGCCTGCCTGACAATCTTGAAGCACGTCTCATGGCACATGCGGTGTTGGGGGCCGTGGTAGCTAAATCTCAGCAGAACTCGGCCCTGGCTGGAGCGGCAGGAGCCAGTATCGGTGAGCTGATTGCTGCCAAACTGTTTCCTGATAGGTCAGTCGAACAGTTGACTGAGGCCGAAAGGCAGAAAATTTCTGCACTATCAACGCTGGCTGGTGGTTTGCTGGGTGGCCTGGTTGGTGGGGATGCGGCGAGTGCAGTGGCGGGTGGGGAGACTGCCAAGAATGCCGCCGAGAACAACGGCATGGGTATGGACGTTGGCTCTAATCTCGCGTTTTGGTTATCCAATAACAAAGATTGCGATATTGAGTGCAAAGGCAAAATTGCACAGCAAGGAGCTGCTGGTGGCCTAGTACTTTCCAGTGCCTTATTAGTGGCTATTACTGCGACTGCTGCTACTCCTGAAGTCATAGCCTTTGCACGTGTAGCTGCGCAGGGCTGCAAGGCCAATAAGACGCTTTGTTTCAACGAAGTGAACTTATGGTTGGCTGAGGTAGCTATGGGCGAAGCCTTGCCTGCCGGGCTGGCCGTCGGTGGTGCTGCCAAGCTGACTGCAGATCAGCTCAGCGATGTCCGAGCGTTGATGGAGCTTCAGAAGCAGACCGGGAAAAAAGTTACTTCTGAGATGTTGGCCAACGCTCTCGGCACAGGAGGTGGGCCGAAGATCGGAGGGGATTTTCCTAAGAAAATTGATCCTACAGATTTAGGAGGCTTGTTGGGGCGGGGAGGAAATAAAGATGTGTTTGCTTATGGAGACAACCAAGCTGTTGGAGTACTTCGCGATGGAAAACCAATAGAAAGCCTTGATCAGGAACTATCGATACTAAACCAACTTGATAGGTTGGGGTTGCCAACTGTAAATGCTCGAGGGCCAGTTTTAATCGGTGATCAGCCTGCGCTAATTTATGAAAAATTTGAATTAGGATCTAAGGAGATTGTACGTCTGAAAGACGGGAAGGTTAGAGTTGTAGGAGAGTCAAGCCTGCTGAATGAGAGAAGTGTCTCTGATCTGAAAGATATTCGTCAGAAAATGGTAGATGGAAATATTAGAGTTAATGATTTACAGTTTCTCATCGCTAAAGATGGCCGGGTTGTGGTTTCCGATCCTTTAGATATCAAGGTAGGTGTTCCACCATCATATAACAATCTTCGAATGATTGATTTACTAATTCAGCAGGCCCAGAAAGGGATAGGAAAATGAACTGTGAGTCGTGTACTCCAACAAGTCTATCAAATGAGCTGAGAAAACTTGTCGGGTCAAAATTGATGTCCATCAAGCGCTATAGTTGGTGGTCTCCTGAGGATGGAGTCAGGAATTATGGAATAGCAAAAGAGAATGTATTCTCTTTAACAGCTGGCCCAGCTTCTATTGAGGTGGAAACAGGTGCTATTTTCGGGATTTCTAGTGATCCGTCGTTGAACTCTGTGGTGGTTTGGATAGAGAGAAGAGAAGATGGTTATTGTTTGAGGGATGAGCCATTGGAGACAGATAACGAGTTACACGAATTATCGTCTGTCGATCCAATCTATTCTAATGATTTTTGGCGAAGTATTGCTGGCTGTAGAATATTAAAAATTACAGTGCTTCAGCGACTTTATGAATCTGTAAGAATTTCACAACTCCCTTGTCAAGTAGGGTTGCGTTTTTCATTAGACTCCGGAGATGCTTTCGTTGCGGCTCACGGTCTATATGATGATTCGGATGATTTTTCAATAATTCCTGAATCGTTAATTTCTGAAGAAATTAAAAAGGACTTGAGAGAAGTCCAAATATGATCTGAGACAGGTTATTAGGGGCTAAGAGGAATTGGTTTATTAAGGTTTTGAGTTTTCTGGGATATTTGCACGAATCCACGGTCTGGGTTTAAGAATTTCATGCTTGAGTGTAATCGAGCGTGGAAAGATGTCGGCCACGGAAAACCTGAACCTGGTTTCAGCCGCCAATGAGCAGCACTCGGCGAGCAAGACCAAGAAGGTGACGAGCCAGGAGGATCATGTTCAGCAGGTGTCGACCACCCTGGCCGCTGGCGGCAATGTCACGCTCAAGGCCGGTGAAGATCTGCAATTGATTGCCAGCCGGGTGACGGCGGGGAATGAAGCTTATTTGTATGCCGTGGGTGATGTGAACCTGGATGCGGCCCAGAACAGTGACTACAGCTACTACCGCAAGACCAAGACCAGTAGCTCAGGGCTTTCCAGCACTCAGAAAACACGTATCGACAGCAGCAGTTCAACCACGCAGGAGGGATCCTCCGTCAGTGGCGATAAAGTGGTTGTGCGCGCTGGGCAGGATATCGGCGTTACTGCCAGCAATGTCGTATCCACCCAATCCACCAGCCTGGTCGCTGGGCGCAATGTCGCCATCGACAGTGCTACGCAAACCAGTGAAGAAAGTCATTCGACGTCGAAGAAGAAATCCGGCCTGTTGAGCAGTGGCGGTATCGGCTTCACCTTGGGATCGTCTTCGCTTCAGAACACCTCGACCCGCTCCAGCGAGAATGCCAAGGTCAGTACCATCGGCAGTGTGCTGGGCAACGTCGATATCCAGGCCGGCAAGGACCTGGGCATAAAAGGATCTGACGTCGTCGCCGGCAAGGACATCAACCTCGTTGGGCAGAATGTCAGCATCCTTGCGGCGGAGAATCACAACCGCAGCGAGCAGACCTCCAAGAGCAAGACCAGCGGCCTGACCCTGGCTCTTTCCGGCACCGTTGGCAGCGCTATCGATACGGCGTACCAGACAACCAAGCAAGCCAAGGAAGAAGACGACAGTCGGCTCTCTGCCCTGCAAGGCATAAAGGCCGGCCTGACAGGTATCCAGGCCTGGCAGGCAGCGCAGCAAAATGGCGGGATGAACGCTGACAATGTGGGGCAGTTCGTTGGCATCAGCCTGTCCCTTGGGTCGCAGAAGTCCAGTTCCAAGCAAACCCAGGAACAGACAGTGAGCCAGGGGAGCAGCCTGAATGCGGGAGGAAGTCTCAGCATTCTGGCTACCGGCAAGGAGAGTCTTGGAAGCGATGGCGACATCAATGTTCATGGCAGCAAGTTGCAGGCTGCCAAGGACCTCAAACTCGTAGCCAATCGCGATATCAATCTGGATGCCGCGGCAAATACCCAAAGGCTGGATGGCAAGAACAGCAGCAGCGGTGGCGCCGTTGGGGCGAGCATCGGATTTGGCTCCAGTGGTGCCGGGCTGAGCATCTTCGCCAACGGCAACAAGGGAGCGGGTAATGAGAAAGGCAACGGTACTACCTGGACCGAAACCACCCTAGACGCCGGTAACCACGCCAGCCTGATCAGTGGCCGGGATGCCACGCTCAAGGGCGCGCAGGTCAACGCCGACAAGATCACCGCCAATGTAGGACGTGACCTCACACTGCAAAGCTTGCAGGACACAGACAACTACAAGTCCAAACAGAGCAATGTCAGCGCAGGGGCGAGCTTTACGATTGGCACGATGACGGGCAGCGGGTCCCTCAGTGTCAGCCAGAGCAAGATCGACTCCAAATACCAGAGCGTGCAGGAGCAAACCGGGCTGTTTGCCGGTAAGGGCGGCTATCAGGTTGAGGTAGGCAAGCACACTCAACTTGATGGCAGTGTTATTGCCAGTACAGCAGAAGCCGACAAGAACCGGCTGAGTACTGGCACCTTGGGCTGGAGTGACCTCAAGAACAAGGCCGATTACACAAGCCAGATCCAGAGCGCCAGCGTCAGCAGCGGCAACGGCGGTACGGACGGTTTTATCAGCAATATGCCCAGTGGCACGTTGATCGCCTACAACCACAGTGGCAGTGCCAGCGGCACTACTTCATCGGCGATCTCCAACGGCACTCTGGAAATCCGTGACCCCAGCCTGCAGAAGCAAGACGTAACCACCCTCAGCCATGACGTCGAACATGCCAACGGCAGCATCAGTCCGATCTTCGATAAGGAGAAGGAGCAGAAGCGCCTGCGGCAGGTGCAACTGATTGGCGAGATTGGCACTCAGGTGACGGACATCGTTCGTACCGAAGGTCAGCTTAAGGCCGACAAAGATGCGAGCGATGAGCTGGAGAAACTAGGCATCCATCGACCTGGAAAAAATGCCAGCAAAGAGGAGGTCGATAACTACCAGCAGAAGTTGATTGCCACTGATGCGTACCAACGAATCATGGGCAAGTACGGTACCGGTGGTGACTACCAGCGCGTCGCGCAAGCGGTAACGGCGGCCCTGCAAGGGCTGGCAGGCGGGGATATTGGCTCGGCACTTGCCGGTGCCTCCGCACCGTATCTGGCGCAACTCATCAAGAAAACCACGGGCGACAATACAGCCCTCAACGCCATGGCTCACGCAGTGCTGGGAGCCGCGGTAGCCCAGGCCCAAGGTAACTCGGCAATCGCGGGCGCCGCAGGAGCGGCAGGTGGAGAGCTGGCAGCTCGATTGATCACCCAGCAGTTGTACGGCACCAGCGATACCAGCTCCCTCAGCGAAGAACAAAAGCAGACAGTGGCCGCGCTATCGACGTTAGCCGCTGGGCTCGCGGGGGGAATTGCCAAGGGCGATAGCGCGGGTGCTATTGCGGGTGCTGGGGCTGGCAAGAATGCTGTGGAGAACAACCACTTAGGAACCGGAGCCAATATTTTTGGCTATCAACTGGGTAAGGACCAAATAGCAGAATTTAGTAAGGAGCTCAAAGCATCATGTGGTGACTCAGGGGGGATGCAAGCCTGCCTGAAGACATACGACACGTGGAAAGAAACCTCGTACCGGCAGGGTGGGCTGGAAACGAAAGAGGCTCAGGCAGGCTGGGAAGAGTTCGTACAGGCGGTTTACACCGAGAAAGTGTTCCCCCTCTGTAAAGGAAATACTGCCTGTGAGCGTAACGTTGCAGTTCATATGGCTGTCGCGACGGTGACGTATGCAGGTGATGGCGCAGGCATAGGCCAGGCCGTGGGTGAGGCTACGCGGGCAGCCAACTTGGCCAACGGGAACTGGGTTCGTACTGGATTGCAAGTTGTAGAGGATGCGGGTTTATTAGCTACGCTTGGCGGTATGGTAGGGACATTCTCAAGAGCAGGGAGTGCGGGGGCTGCAAAGGGAGGTGTCAGTTCGAACACAAGTGGGGCTTACGTTGATGGGGCTGGTGGAGCCATTAAAGGGGGGCCAACTATTGTATATGAACCGAAAGGATCTTTTATTTCACAGGGTGATCTACCGGTATGTGGTCCTGCTTGTGCTGCTATGACGATAACAGATGGTAAAGGGGTTTCTGTTAGCCTAGAGAGCACGATAGGGCAGTTTGTTAATGGAGTTAGGCCTAGTGGTGTAAATACAATGGAGCTGTCAGATGTAATAACTCAGGCGGGAATTAAAAATACGGTAAATACAAATATGTTTCGATCGCAGTTGGATAGGGCTTTGAAGGAAACAGGAAGTGTTATAGTTCAAGTGCCGGCGGGATCGCAGAAGCATTTCATAATAGTCGATGAGGTTAAAGTTGTTGATGGTGTTAAGTACTATATGACGAGAGATCCTAAAGCAGGCCCCCGAGGTGTTCGTGAAGATTTCTTGGAGCGTGCAATGGAATATGGTGTTAACGCTATTTTAATCGGTAGGTAGTCATGAAAAATCTAGACCTTTTGCATGATAAATTTTTAAGTAAGGCTGTTGATGGTGGTGAGCTTCTTGAACTTTTTGGATGGTTGGTAATAATTGATTATAGTTTGTTTCTTATTCCTTGTGAGTATGGGGCTGACTACAGATCTGGGGAGAAAATTGAGTTTTGCGAATCAGAAGTAATCTTTTCTATAGCGGATAAGGTCCTCCCTTTAGGAGGAGGGGATAGCTTTATTTTTCATAAGGCAAAAGTTTTAGGCCGATTAATGGACACCAGTCCGCCTAAGGTAAGCCCTGTAAGGATAGTTGTGGAAGATAGAAGTCTTGGGTCCATAGAGGTATGCCTCGAAGATGAGGCGATGGATCGCAATAAAATTAGATATTCTGAGTTTTTGAAAAATAGGGGCACGTCTGATTCTGCTGACTGGCTTGATATTTACAAAGGCTAATCGCTGTAAAAGGGGAAGTTTCCGGTCTGTTACCTAAACCCGGTACCGCTTCTGTGCCTGCAAGCGGTATAGGAGTCGGTGCTACACGAAGCAGCTAGGTAAGAAACTTGGTAAGCACGTTGAGGATTTTGGGGATAATGCAGGCAGCCCTACAGACCGTAAAATGGTGCTCGATAAAGTTCATGATGTCGGAACTAATCCTGAAAAGGTCATTCCTGGGGTTTTTCCCGGGCAAGGAGCAAATGGTGCTCGGGGTGATGTGTTCTTCAGGATTAAGAGTAATGATTTGGTTGTTACTAAACTTGATGGGAAGTTCGTTACGATTCTGAAGGATGGAGTAACTCAGAATACATCTGTACAGAACGCACTGAAGGGAGGGTGGAGATAATGAGGCCTCCTGAATTGATGGTCTCTTGGCTGCTGACAGTGATAGGGAAGAAACTGCTGTCAGTAAGTGCTCTATTCCATATTTTTGCTTCTGAGAGGGATTCTTTTCCTCAAGAGATAGGTCTTTTCTTTGAATACTCTGAGGTTGGAAAACTCTATGGCGGACGTGATGGTGCGTCTCTATCTTTTTCTTTGAGTCAAATTGTCGGCTGCGATCTTGGTGAATATGGAAAGCAAGATATTCTTTGTGTATCTGATGAGCCTTGTTATTTCAGTGTTGTGGGGCGGAAATTGGCGTCAGCTTCGCTTGTGCAGTCCTCGGTGGAGGAGGCAGTGATAGGTGTTGTTCTTTCGTTTGATAGTGGTACTTGCCTATCCATTTTAAATTTAGGTGATGAGCTTTTTGTCTATGATGAGGTCCCAGAGGAAATAGTGATCAGTGAGGCGGTGAGCCTTATTCCGGTGAGTTGATGCTGCAAAAGGAGCCTCTCCGGGAACTGTTACGTACTTTAGGGTTGAGGGCGGTGGATCTGGTACGAAGACCAGTCAGAACCGCATTATTGCCAATGAAGATGGAACCATCACCATCACCCCAGGTTGCGCAGGGCAAATTTGCGTAAGTGTTGGCAATGCTGATCATGCTACGTACTACTTGACGAACAAGCGACCTGATGGCTCTGTAATAGTTTTTGACGTTGATGCTGGCCTTCATAAGGAAATTGTAGTTGATGCGTTCAGTCATGTGGGTGGTACGAAAAATACAACTCTGGTAACTGTTCAACTCCCTAATGGAAAACAGGTAACAACAATTCCAGATATGTGGGGTAGAAATGCTGGTGGGTTACTAGAAGTAAAAAATGTTAAAAATCTATCTATGTCTGACCAGTTACGCGCACAGTTGCAGCTAGCAGAAATGACTGGGCAGCCATTTAATCTGGTTGTAAGCCCACGGACACAGAGTATTTCTGCGCCACTTAAGGCAAGAATAGATGCGGTTACTAGTAAGGTTGGTGGAGGTATATACAGATATGATCCTTCTACTAAGTTATTGTCAGATTTTTAACTGATTTGGTGAATTATGCTGCGCATGTCTGTAATAACAAATCTTGATACTACAAGCTGGGTTGTTGGGAACCAGGTTATTTCGGCATTTTCAGAAAAGGATTCAAAGCTTATTCCGGAAAGCTTGTTCCAATGGGAAAATCGAATTGCTAATTTTGAAAGTGTTCCTGCATGTGAGACATATTGGGCTCAAATGGCAACAATGCAGGTTCAGGGTTCAAAAATGGAGTTTCCTATAGGGCTCCGTTGGAAGAGAAAAAAAGTAGCAAAATATGATGCGGAGATTAGTCATACTCATAAGAATATGAAGGGCGAGCAAATAGATGGTTCACTTATTGTGCAAGCGCAATTTAATAGTAAAGTCGATTGGTTAAGTGTTTTTCGAGAGGCATGCTTAGCTATGAGGGCAAGCTATGCTCTGATGCATGTTTTTCATAAAAATGAAACCGTTAATGTAAGGCCGGGGACTTCGGAGAGCTATTTTCTTTCTGGTGTTCTACATCGTGGCACGATACCGAATATTGGTTGGGCAGTATTTTATGGTGAAAAATTCGCCGGATCAGTTGACGTTGATCGAATTGCAGGCTCAGGATTTCCTATTGAAAAAATAGGTAGCGGTTACTTGGTAAGGGTTACAGAAAATCTCCAAGATGTTGTGAGTGATTTTCCTCTATTTTCCAAACGTCGTGCCGAACTCAAGACTTTGTTTCCAGAAGGGTTTTTTCTCATAAAAGATGAACCACTAACAAACAACCCCAGCTCTTGAGCTGGGGTTGTTCATTCACTCCGCCGTAATCACTAATCTATTCTTACTGACCTCGATTCTAATTTTCTGATTGACCTCAAGTCCTGCCTGTTGCAACCAATGCCCACGCAGTCGAAGCCAGGAGGTAAGGCGGTGTTGTGGATATTCGGCATCACCCAACGGTGGGAAGAAAAAAGTCTTGATGTATCAGGTAAGTATATAGAAAAGTATGGGTGTCAAATCCAAGTACTCCTAGAGTAGGTGCGTGGGTATCAAAAAATGAGTGAAATCATAAGAGAGTTCGACATGCTTTGCGGCGTAGCTATGACTGCTTATGACGAGGAATCAGAGATATCCTATGAAACATCATTATTGAGGATTCTGAATTTTGTTAAATGTAATTTGATATATAAAAAAGAGTTTATTCTGAAGTTCGAAAATATATTGATGTCTAGCAGCTCTCCATTTGAGGTCGTAGCATTTTGTATGCGAGAGCTTCAGTGGCCGGAAATTAAAGACTTTGTAATTTCGAATATGGATCCTTCACAAGATCCCCGTAGTGAAGCTCTGCGAGGGGTGCTTACAGCATATGATGAGTTTTGGCCTGACGCCGATTTGTACAAATATTATGATGCGAATAAACAAAATTAAGTGGGCATTCATGAAGTAGTCTCCACGGTTTGGTGTCATTCGGTCATCAAACAAGTTCTGTCATGATTTAAGATAAAGGAGTTGATTCCTTGTAAGCTACTGGGGGCTATATACAGCAGGGTAGCTATCTCCTAAAAGATAGAAAGTACAGTCTTCCGATTAAGGCAACATCTGAGCAAGCAGCAGCTCAACCTGGCAGTCGGGGTGAGCCTGACCTCCGAGCAGGTGGTCAGCAACGACCGGGGCACACGCTACAATGACCTGAGCGTGACCCAGAACGGCTCCAGCTTGTGATCTTGCGATCAGCGCAGGGCGCGACATCACCGCCATCGCCAGCCAGATCGAGGCCAAGCGCGATGTGACGATGTCGGCCACGGAAAACCTGAACCTGGTTTCAGCCGCCAATGAGCAGCACTCGGCGAGCAAGGCTAAGAAGGTAATTATAGGTTTACAGCCCCGGAAGGACGTATTGCTGGTTATGTAGACAGCAAGGGCACTTATTATATATCTGAGGGAAATCATCGCATGGTCGCCGCCCAGGAAATATTCAGAAAGACAGGTGATGCTTCTTTTATAGATAAGTTATTGAAAAATGGACTGTGGACTCAAACAAAAAATGCCCCTGCTGGAGCTCAATCCATGCCGGTAAGAAAATGATGATCGCTCATATTAAAAAAAATGAAATATACGTTGGGATGTTGTCCCTAGCTCTACCTTATATAAGAAATATCCAGACTCTGGATAAAAAGATAAAGGGTAAGGATAGGTCGTGTTATTTTGAGGCGGAGTTAGTGCACAACCTTACAGTCGGTTTGTTGGACTCTGAGTTTTCTGAGCATGATATATGGTTTTTAAATCATCAGGCTAAGTATTACTTTGACAACTGCAGTGATGATATTTCACCTAATTACTCGGAGCATATAAAATTTATTCAGGCTCTTTTTGAGCTGGTTCCTGACTCACTAAAAGCAAAACTACTATGGCTTGGGCCATGCCATAATCAGCAAAGATAAGGGTATAAAACGCCATCAGGATCATATGGCTTTGTAACAGTGCCTGATGGAGCAGTTCGAGTCAGTAGGAAAAATATTAATGAAGGTTTTTCAACTCACCTTGGACTTAGCGATAGAGGGACTTAAAATATTCAGGTTCTATACGCTATTGGAATAATTATGTTCCAAGTCGAGGAGCAATAAGTCAGCAGAATAATGGCTCTGGGCATTGCAAGCCGCCAGCATCGTTATGTAATAACTCCAGGCTGCCAGAAAATTTATTTAGTCCAAGTTAGGTTTGACATGGATGAGCGACAGAGGGCGCTATGCGCACAGCTTGTTAGGGTGAATTCTGATCAAGCTGCTGATTGGCTAATGACTAAGTATCCGATAGAGTCTGCTGATTGGGGAGAAGCATTGCTACTGATTCCCCATCGTACGTGGAAGCGCTCTGATCAGAAGCGATTAGCAAAATACTATTTTAGAAAATTACCTTTTTCTGGGCCAAGAGGGTATGAGTCTTTTGCGGCTATTATGTCTATAAAGTTATTAATTGGTTGTGTGGCGGAAGCTATTTCGGCAGAAGCATCAAAGGTTGAATTGTTGCTTTATTATTTGATTCCGATTTTAAATAAGTTGGCTAAAAATGATTCGAGCCGCCAGCTGGTTAGAGAATTTGTTGCGGGGCTTTAGTTGGTTACTTTGAATGCTAAAAATATCCCCGGCACTGCCGGGGATATTATTTTTCGCTCCGCTGTAACTACCAGCCTATTCTTGCTGACCTTGATTCTAATTTTCTGATTGACCTCAAACCCTGCCTGTTGCAGCCAGTGCCCAGGCAGTCGAAGCATGGATGATGCAACGCTGACCCCAAGTATTCGCTCAGGAACCTCAGGAAAGGCCCAGGCATATAAAGTTTAAGGGCATCCAACCATTTCCGAGATTCAATATCATCCAGGTAGTGGAAAGCACAAAGCTGGTGAATATTATAAGTTTACTTATAAGGATGGTTTGGCGGTTAGAGTTGTGGTGAGATGTTACTGAAAGATCATGGTGTTTTAGCTTCTCAAATTGAGTTGGGATGGAGCTTGGCTCGATGAACTGAAACTAAATAGGGTTGATTCTGGTTGGGCAATTAATGCTGTTGATACCTAAAGTTTTAATGCTCTAAAAAACTGGATCTTGGAGCGCCATGATGTGGGACTCTGGGAGTAGAGCTGGACATTGAATTTCCGGTTGTTCTAGTTGACAGTTTCAGGGGCTGAGTGCAACACGGTTACTAAGTGGAAGTGGGCGCCTGCTCGATTTCTACGATGACGGTCGTTCGGTTATCACTCCAACACCGCCCGAGGTGGCGCTGACGACAATGCTCGACGAGCTGCAAACGCCCCATGCCGATCGCTGGCCTGGCGCGCCAGGCGGTTTACGCAGCAGGGCCCGCCATGGGGTATTCGCGCTCCTGGGGTAGCAGGCGCCGGGCCTCTTCCAGGTCGCCAGCCAGCACCCGCTCATGGATGCGATGCGCCAGCGGCGTGACGTCGCTGATGCGCTGGATCCACTGGTTCACGTACAAGCCCACTGCTTCCTGGCCAAGGCCGATCTGGATGGCCCGGTGTTCCTGGGGCCGCAGGTGCAGGTCGCGTTCCGGGTCCCACTGGATGCGCACCGGCGACTGGTCTTTCAACTGCAACCATTGCTCCTTGCTCATCCCCTCCTCGGCGTGGCTCGGGCAGCTGTGGGCCAGGGCCCATTCGAAGCCTTCGCGGCTGATGTCGATGGCCAGGATGCGGCTCTGCCCTGCGTCTTTGAAGCCCCAGCCGGCGCGATACATCATCCAGAGGAAGGAGGGCTTTATCCAGGTCATGCGCTCCATCTTGAACGGTGGCGAGACGAAGGTGCCATGGGCCAGCGCCGCATCGGCAATGCTTGCCGAGTAGGCCTGGTAGACGCGCAGGGTGCTGGCGTCGTAGACCGCCCGGATCTGGCGCAGGGGGGTGTTGTCGGCTGTTGCAGGCATGGTGTTTCCTTGTGAAAGCGGGCGGCTGAGTGGCCGCCCGTGATGCGCCTGGTGCGCTGCGCCATGTGCTGTTGCGCGGCATCCAGGCACAAGGGTGTTCAGCGGGAATGCTGTATCAAAAGAATGTCGCCGGTCGCCGCGTCGATATCCACCCTGAACATCGCCTGGTCGCGTTGTCGGCTGAACATGCAGGTGAAGACGCTGGGCGAATCCTGCGGGAACTGTTCGAACCAGGTGTAGACGCCGGTCTCGAGCTGGCCATCGATCAGCAACTGGTCGGTAATCCGGATCTGTTGCTGGCGGTCGCCGGAGACCACGTAGAGGGTCGCGGCCATGCCCGTGTCGTCATCGTTCCACAAAATGGCGAGGTGTTGCCGATTCGGTACCACGATCGCCAGCAGGCCGCGGCTATTGGCCACGCTCAGGAGCTGTTCCTGCCAGCGCCAGCGTGCCTCGACGACCAGGCAAGGAGACCATCCGAGGGCGATCATCCGGTCCACTGTCATGTTTTCGTCGATGACCTTGCCGTCTTCCCGGATGCGTTCGAAATCACTGATCACAATTTTCACTCCACAGGCAGCACTTTAGGCGTGCCGACTATTTTCACAAGCCTGTCACCGAGGAACTCCACTTGTCTCACCCCGCCCTTGTAGTTCTCCAGCGGGCCGGTGATGCCACTGTGAATCTTTTGCGGGGCGGTGGTCTCGACGGTGATCACATAGGACACGTCTGGCTTGAACCGCTCGAGGATCACCAGTTTATCCCGGGCATAGGCCTGGTTGGGAACCGCATCGGGGGTGGCGAATCCGCCGAAGAACTTTTTGCCCTGCATGATGCCTTCGGCCTGGCCCTTGGCGACCACCATCTGGTATCGCGTTCCTGGCGGCACTATCTCGGTCTTGACCAGAGTTCCCTCCAGCCACGCTGGCAACTCCTTCTTGGCGATCATCAACTTGTTGACCTCCGAGGCCGTGCGCACTTCCAGTACCTGCGACTGGTTGGCCAGTCGCGCGGCGTTGCGCTCCGCACTCCTCCTGGCCATTTTCGGCCCGGCGCCGAGCAGCGCCAGGCCGGCGATACCTTGCAGCAGGTCACGGTAGCCCGGACCGAGCTGGTCGCCGATGTGGCCGAGCAATTCCATGCCGCCATAGATCGCGGCGCCCACCTCCACGGTGGTCAGCAGGGCTGCCGCGCCAGCCATGGCCGCCAGCACCAGGGCACCTGCGGCAGCGACCAGGCCCAACACCTCCAGGCCGGTATGCAGCCAGCCCTCGATATCCAGCACGAACTCCACCTGCAGCGTCGGGCCACCGATGAAGGTGTCCTGGCTACCGGACTTGATGTGTGCCCCGCAGGTCATCTTGCTGGTCAGGCGCGCCGCCGGCTTGCCGTTGATGTACACGGTAGCGCTGCCTTCGGCGATGGTGACCGGGAGCGGCCAGGGCGGATGCCCCAGGGGAAAGCCGGTACAGGAACTCGATACATCCTCACCGGCCCGCATGGCGTTGCGCAGGTTGACGAAGACATTGGGGCTGCCCCTTATGAGCTCGCCGGTGGTTGGCTCGGGCAAATCGAAGATGGTCGACAGTCCCTTCACCAGTTGGAACATCGACAGGCCGCCAGCGGCGACCGAACCCGCCAGGATCACCACCGCCAGGCCGCCCGTTGCGGCAGTTGCCGCGACGATGGCTGCACCGATGAGAGCCCCGGCGACCGCGCCGGCGATCATCGCTGCAACTCCGAATCCATGGGCGATTTCATCGCCAAACCGCGCTGCAGCCTGTACGTCCATGTTGAGGCTCCGTCCTTGGTGCTCCAAGCACCTTTCCTGGGCCATTGATTGTCGTGATCATCGGATTATCGAAGAGCGGTCCGGGGGCAGCAAGTCCTGGACGTCGTCCTGCATTTGCCAATGCAAAGCGCCATCGCGTCGACCAGGGCTCGCCAGTGCGCAGGCAACGCTAGCGGGCCAATACCACCAGCCGTGGGGATGGCGGGAGATTCACGCGGCTGATGAAACCCTGCTTGAGGAGCGCTCTGCGCCTGGTTACCGGCTGGGCCCCGGTGCCCAGGGTGGTTTTGGCTGGAAAATTCCGCATTTTTTAATTTACAACCACCCCCGCACTCAAGCTCAATCTCCCACCGCGCCTTGCGTGAAGGGGCGCATTCATTCAAGCCGGCTATAGTCTGGTGCTCACCCCGCTTTCATCCGCAAAAGGTGCTTTCGTATGTCTCGCTTTGCCTCCCGCAATACTTGGCTGGCCGCTGGTGCCGTGCTGTTGTGCCTGCAACTTCCCGTGCAGGCCCAGGAGCGTTTCACCCTGAATGTGCCCGGGGTGTCGGATGATCGGTTGTTCACCACCGGCAACGCCAGCGATGCCAAGGGCTGTGGCGGGCATAACAACTCCCCGGCGCTGAGCTGGACCGCCGGCCCTGCCGGGACCTTGAGCTACGCCATCGTCATGCACGATCCAGATGGCGCCAAGGGCCAGGGTGTCGATCACTGGGTGCACTACGGCATCAAGGCCAGCACCCGGCAGCTCCCGGCCGGCGCCGGCACCAAGCCGAACCTGGAAGGCCTGGCCGGTATCAACAGCCGTAACAGCACCACCTACATGGGGCCGTGCCCGCCGGTGGGCGACAGCGCCCATCACTACATCATCCAGATCTTCGCCCTGGACCTGCCCCCCGAGGCCTTGCCTGCCGGGCTGACCCGCGCCCAGCTGCTGGAGAAGATCAACGGCCATGTACTGCGCAATAGCAGCGTGGTGCGCCGCTACTCGCGCTGAAGTTTTTTTCAGGGGCTTAACCCGAATCGCCAAGGCGCTTCGTCTGAAGGGGGGAATGGATCATTTCTTCCCCGAGGTCAGCCCCCATGTCCCTTCCTCTGCATTTCCTTCGCCCGGCCACCCAGGGTTTCGCCATCGCTGGCCTGCTGTTGGCGATTGCCGGTTGCGGCGTGTCGTCCAAGCCTGATGCCACTGCGGAGGCTGTGGCCCAGGGCGCCCTGCAGGCGGCGCCTGAGGCCCAGTACGAGAGGCCGCGTGCCGATACGTCCCTGGCCAAGCGCGGCCTGCGCCCGGTATCGATGATCGCGCCCATGCCGGCCCCGGCAGAGTACCGCGAGTCATTCCAGGCCTACCGGGACGAGCCGCGCGAGCAGTACCAGGCCCTGCCGGACAACCCGATCCACAGCGTGGCCGAGGCCCCGGTGTCGACCTTCAGCGTCGACGTGGACACCGGCGCCTACGCCAACGTCCGCCGCTTGCTCAACCAGGGCAGCCTGCCGCCCGAAGGCGCGGTGCGCCTGGAGGAACTGGTCAACTACTTCCCCTACGACTACGCCTTGCCCAGCGATGGCTCGCCCTTCGGCGTGACCACCGAGCTGGCGCCCACGCCGTGGAACCCCCATACCCGCTTGCTGCGCATCGGCATCAAGGCTTCGGATCGCGCGGTGGCCCAGTTGGCCCCGGCCAACCTGGTGTTCCTGGTGGATGTCTCCGGCTCCATGAACCGCCGCGAAGGCCTGCCCCTGGTCAAGAGCACCCTCAAGCTGCTGGTGGACCAACTGCGCGACCAGGATCGGGTATCGCTGGTGGTCTATGCCGGTGAGTCGCGGGTGGTGCTCGAACCCACCTCCGGCCGCGACAAGGCCAAGATCCGCAACGCCATCGACCAACTCACCGCCGGAGGCTCCACTGCTGGCGCCTCGGGCATCCAGATGGCCTACCAGATGGCCCAGCAGGGCTTCATCGACAAGGGCATCAACCGCATCCTGCTGGCCACCGACGGCGACTTCAACGTCGGGGTCAGCGACTTCGACAGCCTCAAGGCCATGGCGGTCGAGAAGCGCAAGAGCGGCGTGTCCCTCACCACCCTGGGTTTTGGCGTGGATAACTACAACGAGCACCTGATGGAGCAGCTGGCCGACGCCGGCGATGGCAACTACGCCTATATCGACAACCTGCGCGAGGCGCGCAAGGTGCTGGTGGACCAGCTCAGCTCGACCCTGGCGGTGGTGGCCAAGGACGTGAAGCTGCAAGTGGAGTTCAACCCGGCCCAGGTCAGCGAATATCGCCTGCTGGGCTATGAGAACCGGGCGCTCAAGCGCGAAGACTTCAGCAACGACAAGGTCGATGCCGGGGAAATCGGCTCGGGGCATACCGTCACGGCGTTGTATGAAGTGGTTCCGGTGGGCGAGAAGGGCTGGCTGGAGCCGCTGCGCTACGGCCAGGCCAAGACTTCCGCCACCAGCGGCAAGGCCGATGAGCTGGCCATGCTGCGGGTGCGCTACAAGGCGCCGGAAGGGGGCAGCAGCCGATTGATCGAGCGGCCGATCAGCACCCAGCAGCCGACGGAGCTGGCCAAGGCCAGCCCCGACCTGCGGTTTGCCGCCGCCGTGGCGGCGTTCTCCCAGCAGCTCAAGGACGGTCGCTACACCGCGGATTTCAGCCTGGCCGACACCGCCAAGTTGGCGCGGGGCGCCAAGGGCGATGACCCCTACGGATTGCGTGGTGAGTTCGTACAGCTGGTGGAGCTGGCGCAAAGTCTGCAAACTCAATTCCCCAAAGATCGGGCGGCCGATGCGCTGGGCCAGCATGCCGTGCAAAGCCGCCTTGAGTAGAGCCATGACGAGCAGTGAACAGGAGTTCCAGCGCCCTATGTCTGCTCCCCATCCGTCCCCCGACGCCAGCAGCGACGAAGCGCTGCTGGCGCGTTATCGTGCTGGCGAAGGTGCGGCCTTCGAACTGCTGTACCAGCGCCATCGCCAGGGCCTGTACCGCTTCCTGCTCGGTTTGTCCGGCAAGGCGGAGCTGGCCGAAGAGGTCTACCAGGAAACCTGGCTCAGCCTGATCCGCAGCACCAGCGGGCCATCGGGCCGGGCCAGCTTCCGCACCTGGCTGTACCAGATTGCCCGCAATCGGTTGATCGACCACTGGCGCAAGCACGGTGTGCGCAACCCACTGCACGACAGCTATGACGAACAACTGCATGCCGAGGCTGACCAGGCCCCTGGGCCCGAACAGCAATTGAGCCTGTGCCGCGACCGGCAGCGCATCGAGGCGGCCCTGCAAGACCTGCCCGAAGACCAGCGTGAAGTGTTCCTGCTGCGGGCCCACGGCGAGCTGGAATTGCCGCAGATCGCCAGCCTGACCCAGGCACCTTTGGAGACGGTGAAAAGCCGTTTTCGTTATGCACTGAAAAAACTGCGTCGGCTCCTGGCCGAGGAGGTACTCACATGACTGACGCCCGACAGACCCCATCCGCCGAGGAGCAGATGCTGGCCCATGTGCGCGAGCACAGCGCGATGGCGCCGCCGGCCCATCTCGACGCCCTGATCCTGGCTGCTGCCCGCCGCGAGGCTCCCGCCCCCCGTGCCGGGTGGTGGCAGCGCTGGCTGCAGGCCTGCCAGCGTCCGCGTTACCAGGTGGCCTTTGCCAGCCTGTTCGGCGTGGCCTTGATCATCGGTATGGTGCAGCGCACTCCGGAGCAGTACCCGACCCAGGTCTTCGCCCCGGCGCGAGCCCCGGCCCCGGAGCCTGCGGCAGCCAAGGCCAGGCCCCGGGCGATGGAACAGGCCGAGATGGCCCCGGTACCAGCCCCGGAACCGGCATCGGCCGAGGCATCCGGTGCCCTGAGCGCTCCCGCCCCGGCGGCGCCCACCAGCAGCTTCGCCATGGCACCGCACATGGACCGGCAGGAGGAACGGCTCGCGCAATCGGACGTCCCCACCGAGGCCCATGCATCGCACCTGGCCAAGCGCATGGCCGCGACGCTCGGTCCGAGCCCCACCGAGCGGCTGGACCCGGTCCTGAAGGAGGTGTTGCGCCTGTGGGACGGCGGCCATAACCGCGAGGCGGCCGAGCTGTTGCTCAAGCTCTATGCCGCCTACCCGGACGAGGACCTGGACAGCCGCTTGCACGCCTTGCGTCGGCGGTGAAGCACAAGGATTGGCCCTCAAGGCGGAAAACGCGCACTATCGTGGCCGTTTCCAGAACTTGAGAGGCCGTCCATGGCACCTCGCATCGACCGCATTGCGGCAATGTTGAACTGCCCGATCAAGGGCGCACAGATCCGTCAGGCCATCAAGGAGAGTCGCAAGGACTTCGACCTTGAACAGGCCGAAGAGGACGATGCCGAAGCGCTGGCGCCGCAGGCCCAGGCAGACCTGCCCAAGGCCGACGAGGCTCAATGAGCCCGGCAGCCTGAATCTTCAGGCGTAAGGCATGGCAGGCAGGTTGAGGAACTCGGTGCAGGCGCCATCCGCGCTCATGCGCCGGGCCCGCTCCGGCAGCAGCCGATGGTGGTTTTCCACTTGCCAGCGATACCAGCCCAGGCGTTGGACGATCCGCCGCTTGCAGGCCGGCGGCAGTTGCCCCAGCAGGTCGGCGCTGCCAGGCGCCAGGCGGGCTCGGGTCGAGTAGTAGTTGAACAGGTTTTCCCGCAGGCCGAAGCAGTCTTCCAGGGTTTGCTCGATGCTGTAGGCATACAGCTCGAAGCTGGCACTGAGCTGCTGCGCGCCGTCGGCGTTGTCGCGCAGGTAGCTGAAGATTCCCGGCCAGTTGATGCAGTACAGGTGCTCGTCCCAATCGCCGTCCCGGGTCAGGTACTGGCCCTGGCCACGAAAGAACTGCAGCACTTCCTCACGCTCCAGCGCCTCTTCAAAGTGGCTTTTCATCTTGTGTTCCCTTGACCTGGGCAATGCTCACAGATAGCGCCACGCATTCGATCACGCTGTCGAAGCCGATCTCCAGGCGCACGTAGTAACCGGGGGTCAAGCGCGTGAGCTGGGCACGCATGGGCCCATCGAAGCGTGTGCCGCTCATGGCCAGTTCGCTGATGCCCTGGATCTCCAGCACCAAGCTGCAATGGCTCGGCCCTGGCGGGCTGTTCCAGCTGGCGGGCAGGAGCAGGCGGGGCAACTCCCCGGACAGGGCCAGGCGCAGTCGTTCGCCATGGAACTGTGGGCCGGGCGTCTGCAGCTCGTAGGGCGTGGCGGCGAGGCCGAATTGCGCTTTCCAGGCCTCGGGGTTATCGACACTGAACAGCCAGTCGCGGCTGCCGCGATCCCGTTCGGCAATCTCCTGGCATTGCTTGAGCGAGGGCAGCTGCGCACGGGCCAGGTCGTCGTGCCACAGCTCGCGGGCAGCACGCAGCAGGCGCTGGAAAAAGTCGCGGCTATCGATCACTCGCTCCGGCCAACCGCTGGGCCACTGCGGGTCCTCGTAGTCGTCCTCGGGCGGTTCCCAGACCTGCCCGAAGTCGTAGTGCGCATCGGCCACGGCCGCTTGCAGCGCCAGGACCCGCTGCTGCCGATGCCGGAAGTTCTCGCGCACATCGTCCCGCGCCAGGCAATAGCGGCGGATCAGGTGCTCACGGTCGTCGGGATCATTGGGGTCATAGCGGCTCAACTCGGCATCCAGCGCCTCGGGCATGCGGTAGCCGGTGAAACAGGCGATCCAGCTCTGCAAGGTTGGCTGGTACGGTTGGTCGAGCAGGGGATGGCGCAGCATCGGGACCTCCTGTCCTGGGGGCGAGGAATGTAGCAAGTTGCCCTCCGCCTGGGCAGGCCCGGGTGGCCATGCCCTTGTCGTCCGGCCTTGGCCGAGCCAACAAAAAAGCCCCGGGCCATGGGCCTGGGGCTTTCTCGTTGAAGCTGGCGCACTCGGCGGGATTCGAACCCACGACCCCTGCCTTCGGAGGGCAGTACTCTATCCAGCTGAGCTACGAGTGCAGTGCGGGCGACATCATACCTATGTCCACCCGGGGCGTCCACGCTGGTTTTCATGCGCGTGTGGTTGCCGGTCGCGATCCCCGGAAACCCCGGGGCCGGCGGTAGTTTTTCCCGCTGAACCGATCTTCTGCCCCGGCGCACCCTGCAGCCATGTCCGTGCAATCACGGGGCACAGGGAGGTGCGGTAGATGAACTGTTCCATGCAAGGTGGCCTGGAGGCGGCGCTGGCCGATCATCTGTTCGAGTCGAGCTGGCGAGCGGTCCTGCCCGGTTTGCAGCGCCGCGCCCGACAACTGGCCCGGGGCAATGCCGATGGCGCCCAGGAATGGCTGGCGGCCACGGCGATCAAGGCCTTGTTGTTCTTTCGCCGCTCGCCGGAGCGGATTCGCGACCCCCAGGGCTTCCTGTTCCTGGTCCTGGAGCATGTCTTTCTCGACAGTTGCCGGCGACGAACCCGGGAGCAGCGGTTGTTCGTCGACCTGGCCGACTTCGAGCAGGACCCGGTGCAGCAACTGGAGGCCCCGCAAATATCGGTGCTCGAGCATGTGGAGCTGCAGGAAGCCCTGGTCCAGCTCAGTCGCAGGGTCGCCAAGCTGTCTTTCAAGAAGCGCAGGCTGTTTGAACTGAAGTTCATCGAGGATTTGCCCTACCCGCACATCGCCGCCGAGCTGGGTATCAACCAGCCCCTGGCCCGCAAGCATGTGCAATTGCTGCGCGAGCAGCTGCGCTGAAGCATGACGAGGATTCACAACGGGCCTGCCGGAGCGTTTTCTTTCAGTGAGCCTGTTTTCGACGCTGTAGCCGGCGCCGCCGCCCCTGCGGTGGGCCATTCCATCTAAGGAGAGATGTATGCCAGATCCCATGGTCAACTCGCAGATCACCGATGCCGTCACCCAGACCAACGTCAAGGTGGTGGCCGAGGCCCCCGCCCAGTCCATTGCCTCGCTGTACCAGGTGGCCAGCCATTCCGCGGGCTTGTCGTTGCAGAACGCCGTCAACAGTCAGCAGGCGCTGAACCAGATCTCCAATGCGGTGGTGTCCAAGGCCGTGGCCCTGATCATGGCGATCGGCGAGTAGGGCTGATGGCCCGGGAGAAGCGTCATGGCTTGGTTCAAGAAGAAAACCCCTCGCACGGATGAAGTCGGTGCAAAACCCGAGCCCGTGATAACGCTGGAGCCGGGCCCGGAAAAGGCGCCCGACCCGGTGCCGCCGCCTGAGCCGGCACCGCATGTGCCGCCGTCCACGGGCGGCGACAAAGTCTCGATCATGGGGATGTTGAACGATCAGTTGCTCAAGAAGGCCAACAACCCGGACACCGGCAACACCTCTGCCTTGAACAGCCAGATCGTGCAGGCGGTGCAGTTCACCAATGCCGAGGCCTTCAGCTATGCCCCGGCGCAGATCGCCGTGCCTCCGGACATGATGATCAGCCAGGCGGCCGGCCTGGTGGCGCAGTCGGCCGCCGGATACTTCGATGGGGTCAGCAAGCTGGCCCTGGCGGCCCAGGCGGTGCTGATCAAGCAGATGACCGAAAACATCGTCAAGGAAAACGTCACGGGGGCCGCCGAAGATGCATTGGGCGTGCTGGCCACCGACCTGATGGTGGGGGCGGCCGCGGCGGTGGCGGCTGCCGCGGGGGCCATGGAAGCCGATGCGGCGGCCGGGGCCATCGACAAGATCGATGCCAGCATCGCCAAGTACGCCGATACCCTGGCCAACCGTGCATCATCCTGAACATCGCTCCCCGGGCGCGCAAGGCACCCGGGGAGGTTGTGCCGGGGGCCCGCGAGGCCTCTTTTTTCATCCTGGGCGCTGAAGTCCGACCCACCCGATACCCAGTGCTTCAGCGCCATTCATCGACAAGGAGCATGAGATGGCGAATGAAGACCTTAATGCGTTGGAAATGATCCAGCGTTTTGCCGAAGCCTACCTGAAACGTCCGTTGACCCAGGTCGAAAGCCAGGTGCTCGATGCGTTCATCCGCGACAAGCCCCTGGACTTTTCCCAGAACGCCCAGCAGAGCGTCGAGCAGGCCCGCAAGCAGGCCATGGAACTGATCCGCTCCGACAGCCAGCGCACCCGCAGCATCCTCGACCAGGTGACCAGCCCCAGGGCCACCGACAGGGCCGACCCCCAGGCCCGTGAGTTGGTGCTCTCGCAACTGCTGGCGGCCATCGCGGCCCAGGGCCAGGCGGCGCCAGCCCCGCCGGAACCCGCCGGCCCGGTGAACGACCCCACGCTCAGGGCGATGGTCAGCGCCATGGTGCAGGCCGAGGTGAAGAACACGGTGGAAAAACAGCTGGCCGAGCTCACGCAAAAGGTCGAGGAGGTGCTCAGGCAGTCCAGTCCCGGCAATGGTCGCCCGGGGTCGCGCTGAGCCGGCTCGGGCGCGGCTTTCGGGGCCGGTTCACAGGCCATGGCCTGCCACGTTCACTCAATGACACGGAATGCTCCGTGTATCAAACAAAGGAAGTTGAGCCATGCCACTTGTAAATGAACAAATCACCGATGCCGTCACCCAGACCAACGTCAAAGTCGTCGCCGAAGCGCCGGCCATGGCAATGGGCACCATCTACCAATCCATGGCCCAGGCCACCGCGATCCTGTTCCAGAACTCGGTCTCGGCGCAGCAGCAGCAAAACACCCTGGCGCAGGCCGCGACCAACCAGGGCGTGATGCAGATCTACAGCGTCGACACCACCGCCGGTGCCGCGGCAACCGAGAAGGTCGCCCAGGGCGGGGTCGCCGACAACCTCACCAGCCTGCTGACCGTACTCAAGTCCTTCCAGGTCTGAAGGCCTGACGGCTTAGTCCCCAGTTGAGTTCTTCCTGCTAAAAAAATGGAGTTTTTATGAGCACAGTTAGTCCGCAAATCACCGATGCCGTGACCCAGAGCAACGTCAAGGTGGTCGCCGAGGCCCCCGCCGTAGCCATGGGCACTGTCTTCCAGTCCATGGGCCAGTCCGTGGCCATCCTGTTCCAGAACTCGGTTTCGGCCCAGCAACAGCAGAACACCCTGGCCCAGGCGGCTACCAACCAGGGCGTAATGCAGATCTACAGCGTCGACACCACCGCCGGAGCGGCCACCGCCGAGAAAATCGCCCAAGGCGGCGTGGTCGACAACCTCGCCAGCCTGTTGACCGTGCTCAAGTCGCTCAACAGCTGATTGTTCCTGGCGGCATGCCAACGCCCCCGTTGCCAGCAGGCAGCGGGGGCGTTGTCTTTATGGCGCAGCGATGACGTTGATCCGAAAGTTTTCGCCTTGGGGACGTTTACGTTCTTTTTTTCGAACGCCCTATTGTCCTTTTACCCCCTTTGCTCCTAGGATTCGTTTGAGATTTCAAACGCTCTTGCCTGGGTGCCCAAGCGCACGTCTATCCTTGTGTGCGACATTTTTCATGCTTCGACCCAGTGAACGATTTTCCTGACGGCAGCTTTGCTCCGTCCGTTGCATGCGCTGCTGCGCTCGACGGCCGACAAGGCGCCTTTTCTACAATCACAATTTGCCCCGCGTATGCGCGGTGCTGTTAAGGAATCCGACATGCAGCTCAAAGATGCCCAGTTGTTCCGCCAACAAGCCTATATCGATGGTGCTTGGGTGGATGCGGACGGCGGCCAGACCATCAAGGTCAACAACCCGGCCACCGGTGAGATCCTCGGTACCGTGCCGAAGATGGGGGCCGCCGAAACCCGTCGCGCCATCGAAGCCGCCGACAAGGCCCTGCCGGCCTGGCGTGCCCTGACCGCCAAGGAGCGTGCCACCAAGCTGCGCCGCTGGTATGAGCTGCTGATCGAGAACCAGGACGACCTCGGTCGCCTGATGACCCTGGAGCAGGGCAAGCCACTGGCCGAGGCCAAGGGCGAGATCGCCTACGCAGCCTCCTTCATCGAGTGGTTCGCCGAAGAAGCCAAGCGCATCTACGGCGATGTGATCCCCGGCCACCAGCCCGACAAGCGCCTGATCGTGATCAAGCAGCCGATCGGCGTGACCGCGGCCATCACTCCGTGGAACTTCCCCGCCGCCATGATCACCCGCAAAGCCGGCCCGGCCCTGGCCGCCGGTTGCACCATGGTGATCAAGCCCGCTTCGCAAACCCCGTTCTCGGCCCTGGCCCTGGTTGAACTGGCCCACCGTGCCGGCATCCCGAAAGGCGTGCTGAGCGTGGTCACCGGCAGCGCCGGCGACATCGGCGGCGAGCTGACCAGCAACCCGATCGTGCGCAAGCTGTCGTTCACCGGCTCCACCGAGATCGGTCGCCAACTGATGGCCGAATGCGCCAACGACATCAAGAAGGTTTCCCTGGAACTGGGCGGCAACGCACCGTTCATCGTGTTCGACGACGCCGACCTGGATAAGGCGGTCGAGGGCGCGATCATTTCCAAGTACCGCAACAACGGCCAGACCTGCGTCTGCGCCAACCGCCTGTACATCCAGGATTCGGTCTACGACGCTTTCGCCGAGAAGCTCAAGGCCGCCGTGGCCAAGCTGAAGATCGGCAACGGCCTGGAAGAGGGCACCACCACCGGCCCGCTGATCGACGAAAAAGCCGTGGCCAAGGTCCAGGAACACATCAAGGATGCCCTGGACAAGGGCGCCACCCTGCTGGCCGGCGGCAAGCCCATGGAAGGCAACTTCTTCGAGCCGACCATCCTGGTCAACGTGCCCAAGGGCGCGGCCGTGGCCAAGGAAGAAACCTTCGGCCCGCTGGCGCCGCTGTTCCGCTTCAAGGACGAGGCCGAAGTCATCGCCATGTCCAACGACACCGAATTCGGCCTGGCCTCCTACTTCTATGCCCGCGACCTGGGTCGCGTGTTCCGTGTGGCCGAGGCCCTGGAATACGGCATGGTCGGGGTCAACACCGGCCTGATCTCCAACGAAGTGGCGCCATTCGGCGGCATCAAGGCTTCGGGCCTGGGTCGCGAAGGTTCCAAGTACGGGATCGAGGATTACCTGGAAATCAAATACCTCTGCCTGGGTATCTGATCCGGTTTCAAGCGCGCGGGGCACGAGAGCGCTGTCCCTCGCGCAGTTTTAAAACCGCACTATTCAAGGTGGCCCGGGACCACGGCGGCAGTCGATCATCGCATGCTGCCACCGTTGCCTCCCCGCCCCGCAACCCTTGAACCGCACCGCGGCCGCCGCGGTGAATGAGGACATTATGAGCAAGACCAACGCATCCCTGATGAAACGCCGTGAAGCCGCCGTACCGCGTGGCGTGGGCCAGATCCACCCGATCTTCGCCGACAGCGCGAAGAACGCCAGCGTCACTGACGTCGAAGGCCGCGAGTTCATCGACTTCGCCGGCGGTATCGCCGTGCTCAACACCGGTCACGTGCACCCGAAAGTCATCGCCGCGGTGACCGAGCAGCTGAACAAGCTGACCCACACCTGCTTCCAGGTCCTGGCCTACGAGCCCTACGTTGAGCTGTGCGAAAAAATCAACGCCAAGGTGCCAGGTGATTTCGCCAAGAAAACCCTGCTGGTGACCACCGGTTCCGAAGCCGTCGAGAACGCCGTGAAGATCGCCCGCGCCAGTACTGGCCGCGCCGGCGTGATTGCCTTCACCGGCGCCTACCACGGCCGCACCATGATGACCCTGGGCCTGACCGGCAAGGTCGTGCCGTACTCGGCCGGCATGGGCCTGATGCCAGGCGGCATCTTCCGCGCGCTGTACCCTAACGAGCTGCACGGCGTGAGCATCGACGACTCCATCGCCAGCATCGAGCGCATCTTCAAGAACGACGCCGAGCCTCGTGACATCGCTGCGATCATCATCGAGCCAGTGCAGGGCGAGGGTGGTTTCTACGTTGCGCCGAAGGAATTCATGAAGCGCCTGCGCGCCCTGTGCGACCAGCACGGCATCCTGTTGATCGCCGACGAAGTGCAGACCGGCGCTGGCCGTACCGGCACCTTCTTCGCCATGGAGCAGATGGGCGTCGCCGCCGACCTGACCACCTTCGCCAAGTCCATCGCCGGTGGTTTCCCGCTGGCTGGCGTATGCGGCAAGGCCGAGTACATGGACGCCATCGCCCCAGGCGGCCTGGGCGGCACCTACGCCGGTAGCCCGATCGCCTGCGCCGCGGCCCTGGCCGTGATGGAAGTGTTCGAGGAAGAGCACCTGCTGGACCGCTGCAAGGCCGTCGGCGAGCGCCTGGTGACCGGCCTCAAGGCCATCCAGGCCAAGCACCCGGCAGTGATCGGTGAAGTCCGTGCCCTGGGCGCGATGATCGCGGTCGAGCTGTTCGAGAATGGCGACAGCCACAAGCCGAACGCCGCCGCCGTGGCCCAGGTTGTGGCCAAGGCCCGTGACAAGGGCCTGATCCTGCTGTCCTGCGGCACCTACGGCAACGTCCTGCGGGTGCTGGTGCCGCTGACCGCCCCGGATGCGCAACTGGACAAGGGCCTGGCGATCATCGCCGAGTGCTTCGCTGAGCTGGCGTGACCCTCGGGCCTGAAGGCCCGCTGTGCAAAAGCCGCTGGCGCCCCTGGCCCCAGCGGCTTTTTCTTGCCCGGGTTTCAGGCCCCGGCCAGCCAACCGGCCAGGCGTTGCTGGACCCCGGGGTCGAACAGTTGGTGGTGGTCCATCCATTCATCGTTGAATACCGTGTCCAGGTACTTTTCCCCGCCATCGCAAACCAGGGCGACGATCACGCTGTGCGCCGGGCAATCCTGGGCCTGGCGCAGCGCGTGGTAGATCACCCCGCCGGCGGAGCCGCCCACCAGCAGGCCGTGATGGCGCGCCAGGTAGCGGGCGGTTTCGAAGGCCTCGGCATCGCTGGCCTTCAGGCCGCGATCGATCAGCGGGTAGTCGATCAGGGCGCCGATCTCGGCGCCTTCCGGCGTACCGGTACCGGACTGCAGGTAGGGCCCGCCGGGGCCGCCGAAAATCACCGAACCTACCGGCTCCACGCCCACCACCTGCACCTGCTGGTGATACGCCTTGAGCGCGCGGGCGGTGCCACACAAAGAGCCGCCGGTGCCGACCGCGCCGAACAGGTAATCCAGGCGCCCGTCGAGGGCCTCCTGCAGCTCCTGCGCCAGGGCCCGGTAGCCGTTGGCATTGGCCGGATTGTGGTGCTGCTGGGTCCAGTAGGCGCCCTGTTCCCGGGCGATGCGCTCGGCGGTGGCGTCACGGTCGGCGGTGGCCAGTCCACCCTCCGGGCTCCCGACCCGAACCAGCTGGGCGCCGAAGGCCTGCATGCCACGCAGTTTATCGACGCTGGAGTGGTGATCGACCACGGCGGTAAAGCGGTAGCCGCGCTCGGCGGCGATCAGCGCCAGGCCCAGGCCGGTATTGCCGGAGGTGGACTCGACGATCTGCCCACCCGGCTGCAACAGGCCCAGGGCTTCGGCTTCATCGATCATCTGCCGGGCCATACGGATTTTCGCGGTGCCGGTGGGGTTGAATTGTTCGAGCTTGAGCAGCACCCGGCTGCCATTGGCGGTTTCATGGAGCTGGAGCAAAGGAGAGGCGCCGATCAGCTCGGAAACCTGGTGCTTGATGGCGCAATCGGCTTGTGGCGAGTGCATGGTGACCTCCATAGAGTGAACGGTCGGGCAGCGGCGCCCGGGCTGGGCAGGTGGATTCAGCGCAGGGCCTGTACGGCCTGTTGCAGGCCGGCGAGAAAGCGTGCGTTGTCGTCAGGTTGGGCCAGCGTCATGCGGATGCAGGTTTCGTAACCCGGTTCACGCCAGGCCTTGATGATCATGGCTTGCGCCAGCAGGCGCCGGTTGACCTCCTGCGCGTCGACTCCGGTGTCGATGAACAGGAAATGGGTACGCGAGGGCGCGACCTGGAACCCGGCTGCACCGAGGGCCTCGATCATTGGCGCCCGCACCTGGGCGGCAAAGGCCCGGCTGCGGGCCACGTGTTGCTGGTCGCCGAGGGCCGCCAGTGCGGCCTGCTGGGCCAGTTGGTTGATGTTGTAGGGCGTGCGCACCCGATCCAGGGCGGCCACCAGGCTGGCATCGCTGGCAATCCCGTAGCCCACCCGCAGTCCGGCCAGGCCATAGGCCTTGGAGAAGGTGCGCAGGACGATCCAGGGCCTATGCTGGGCGCGCAGCAGGCCCAGTACCTCGGGGAAGTCCGGGTCGGCGCAGGCGTACTCGTAGTAGGCCTCGTCGATCACCAGCAGGGTATCGCTGGCGGCCGCACCGATCAGTTGGGCCAGGGCCTGCTGGTCGAAGATGGTGCCCAGGGGGTTGGATGGGTTGCTGATCAGCAGCATCTTGCTTGGCCCGGCCAGGGCACTGCGCCAGGCGCCGAGGTTGCAGGAAAAGTCCGGGTGCGGCGCGACCTTGGTCACCTGCGCCGCCATCATCAGGGGAAAGATCTCGTGCAGGCCGAAGCACGGTGACTGGGTCACGACCCGGTCGCCCGGGTCGAGAAAGGCCAGGCACAGCAGCTCCAGCAGATTCTCCGAACCGTTGCCGATGATCAGCTGGCTGGGGTGGGTATCGAGCCGTTCGCCCAGGGCGTGACGCAGCGCCAGGCAAGCCGGGTCGGGGTACAGGCCGAGCAGCTCCGGACGATAGTCGCGCAGCACGGCGAGGGCTGCGGGCGCCACACCCAGGGGGTTCTCGTTGTTGCTGAGCTTGAGCAGCGGCTGCCCGGCGCAGTGCTGCGCCACCTGCTCCGGGTCCGCCCCGGGGTCGTACAGGGGCAGGGCCTGCACGCTGGGGCGTAGCAGCTTGAGGACAGCGGCGGAGCGGTCGCGGGTCATGTCGGTTCCTTGGCAGCGTGCATGCCGCCTGCTTGGGTTTGGCTCGGATGGCGCTGGGCCAGCAGGGCCTTGATCTGCCGCTCGAACGACAACACCAGCAGCAGCGCGGTCACGGCGAGGCCAATGGCCAGGCCGATCCAGATGCCGAAGATGCCGTTGGCTGCGAGTACGCCCAGCCCGTAGGCGGCGGGCAGGCCCACCAGCCAGTAGCCGTACAGGGACAGGCGAAAGGGCCCGGCGGTGTCACCCAGGCCCCGCAGGATGCCGTTGCCGATGTTCTGCGCGGCATCGAAGAACTGCAGCAGCGCGGCAATCAGCAGGCCGCTGGCGGTCAGGCTCAGTACCTGCTGGTTGGTGGACTGTTCGGCGGAAATGAACAGCGTCACGATCTGCTGCGCGAACAGCAGGTAGAGCACCGCGAACAGCAGCATCAGCGCGGCGCCGGCCACCAGGCCCATGTGTCCCAGCTGGCGGGCGCGGTGGTACTGGCCGGCGCCATGGGCTTCGCTGATGTGGATCGAGGCCGCGTGGGAGACCCCGGCCGAAAACATGAAGACGATGTAGATGATCTGGTTGAGCACCGTTTGTGCCGCCAGCGCTTCCATGCCCAGGGTCCCGATCAGCAGGGTCAGCACGCTGAAGAAGCCGGCTTCCGACGCGTAGGTTCCAGCAATCGGCAGGCCGAGCTTCCACACCGCGCCCAATGTTGCCCAGGAGCAGCGCAGTCGCTTGAGATCCAGGTACTGCGCGAGCTGGCGGTCCTTGAGCACCACCCCGAGGAACATCAGCAGCGACAGCAGGAACACCAGGCTGCTGGTCAGCGCCACGCCCTGGAAACCCATGGCCGGGAGGCCGAGCTTGCCGAACACCAATCCGTAGTTCAGCCCGGCGCTGAGCACGATCGACACCAGGGTAATGGCCAGCAGCGGCCCCGGGCGTTTCAGGCCGACGGTGAAATGCCGCAGGGCCTGGAACCACAGGCAGGGCAACAGGCCCGGGGCAATGATGGCGAGGAACTGCACCGTGTCCCTGGCCACCTGCGGGTCTTGCCCGAGCCAGACCAGAGGCCGCTCCAGGAGCAGCAGCACGCCGATGAACAGCACGCCGCTGAGGGTCGCCCAGAACAGCCCGGCCACCAGCAGCTGGCGGATCTGTCCGTGGTCCTGGCGTGCGTTGGCCTGGGCCACCAGGTTGCTGACGCCGGTCACCAGGCCAGTGCCGGTGGTGCGCAGCTGGTTGAACAGGGCCAGGGCCAGGCCACCGGCGGCGATCTCCCGGGCACCCAGGGCGCCCAGGACCACGATGTCGATGGTGGTCAGGGCGACGTGGGCCAGGTTGGTGAGGATCAGTGGGCCGGCCAGCAATAGCAGCGGCAGGAATTCCTGGCGCCACGGCGATGGGGTGCGGGAAGTCGGGCTCACCATAGCTTGACCCTCTGCCCGCGTCGGCTGGCCAGGGCCAGGTCCGCCAGGTAGCGCCCCAGGGCCACGTCGGTGACCACCATGCCGCTGTTGTAGGCGAAGACGATATCCCGCTCATGGCGGCGTGCCGGGGCGTGGCCGAGGAGGATGTCCGGCAACTGCGCGTCCATGTCCGGCAGGCTGCCGTCGGCGGCGGCCAGGTCGGCGCTGGTGACGCGCATCTGCGCGCTGTCGGTGGCGATGCGGTAGTCGGCGCCGTGCAGCACATCGGCATCGATGCCGTAGCCCACCAGCACCGCCACGGCCCCGGGCTTGAGCCAGGCTCGCTTGACCTGCTGGCGGGCGGTCAGGCCGGCCACCCCGAGAATGATGTCGGCTTGCGCAGCAGCCTGCGGCAAGTCTTCGACCACCTCGACCTCGCGCCCCGGGCAGTGGCGCTGGAGATTCTCGCGCACCGCCTTGAGGCCGTCGGCGTAGTGGCCATAGACCTGCAGGCGTTGCAGCCCGGGCAGGGCGGCCAGGAGCATCGGCAAGGCGATCTGCCCCTGCACGCCGCTGCCGACCACCAGTGCCGTGCGGGCGTCGGGGCAGGCGGCCCGGGCCATCAGCGCCGAGGTCGCGCTGGTGCGCATTGGCCCCAACTGGGCCACGTCCATCAAGGCGATGGGCTGGCCGCTGCGATCGTCACAGAGAAAGATGAAGGAGTGGAAGCGGTAGGCCTCGCGCTGGCGCTGCGGGTCGTGCTCGTACACCACCTTGAAGCCCAGGGTCTGGCTGGCGCCGTCGCGCCCCACCATCGAGTAGCTGATGGAGCGCTGGTCCGCCGGCTCGACGATGGTCTTGAGCGGGTTCTGCGAGTCGCCATTGCGCAGGGCGATGTAGGCCTGCTCCACCACCTTGAGCACATCCTCGTGGCGTACCCCCAGGTCTTCCAGGTCGGCCTGTGCAAGCACCCAGAGTTCGCCGGGCGCGGCGTATTGCGTTGAGCTGTTCATCCTGACTCCTTGTTGGCAAGCAAAACCTCACGCCAGCCCATCGAGCTTCCAGCGCAGGGTGGGGCCGTCGAGTTCGATGACGACCTTGTGGGGCAACCGGGCCTCGTGAAACGGCGACTCGTTGGAGTCCATCTGGTAGCCGGCGGTGTTGAGGTAGACCAGCAGGTCGCCGGGGCGTACCGGTTGGTCGAAACGGATCTTGCGCCAGGTCAGCATGTCGGACTCCAGGCAGGTCGAGCCGCCGACACAGGCGAGAAAGGGCGCGGCCGGGCGGGGTTCGGCGGGGAGCAGCAAGGGCTCGGGCAGGAACTCGCTGTTGAACCACTGCTCGGAGAGGCTGAAGCTGCTGCCCTGCACCGTGACCAGCGCGTAGCCGTCACCCCGGTCCTTGACCCCCTGGACGCGAAAGGCGCTGATGCCGGCCTGGTCGAGCAGTGCCCGGCCGGGTTCGATCATCAACTCGATGGCGTGCCGCTCGGCCTTCTGCGCCAGGGTCATGGCCGTGTCCACCGGGGTTGCGAGAATGTCCGCCAGGGCGTCGGCAGTGGCGCGCGGTGCGCCGTAGGGATAGAAGCCGTTGAAGGTGCGGGCACCGTGGTAGTGGTTGGGCCGGTCCTGCTGGAGGAAGCGGGCCCAGGCCCCGGGGCTGACGTACCGCACGGCAAGGCCGCCCCCCAGGTTCAGGCGTCGGCAATGTTCCAGGCCCGCCGCGCGGGTGCTCACGCAGAGGTCGAGCAAGCGATTGGCGGTCTGGGCGCGCTGCTCGCTGGAGTAACCGCCGAGGTGGAAGGAAAACCCCATCAGGCGTAACCAGCGGGGATGCTCCCGGCACAGCGCAATGGCCTGTGCGCACTGCCCTGGGTCGAGGCCGAAGCGGCTCTCGGGCTGGCTCTCGGGCAGGCAACGCAACAACAACCGGGCCTGTTGGTCACGGTGGCGCGCCAGGTGCAGCAGGCGTTGCAACTCGCTGGGCGAATCGATGGCCAACAGGCATTGGTGACTCAGGCTCAGCGCCAGCAAGCGCTCGCTTTTTTCCGGGCCGGAGACCCCGATGGCATGGCCCGGTACGCCGCCGCCCAGGGCCCTTTCCAGCTCGCCGACGCTGGCCACGTCAACGCCGATGCCCTCCTGGGAGCAGGCCTGGATCAGGCAGTCGGCCTTGTTGGCTTTTTTCGCGAATAGCAGCGTGCCCGTGGCTGGTGCTTGGTCGAAGGTGCGTTGGAACTGGCGGATGTTCTCCACGAACACCTGCGGCAGCATCAGGTGCAGGGGCGAACCCAGGCCCTGCACCAGGTCGTGCAGGGCTGCCGGGTGCTGGCGCAGCAGGTCGTCGACGCGGGCATGGCGCAGGCTGGCCAATGGGTTGGAAGGCTGGCTGGCGTTGGAGCGTGAAGGCAGGTGCATGACTGGCGTTTTCATCCTTGGCAGAGGCGCTGGCGCCGGCAACCCTGTGCCGACGCCGTGTCAGGTCAGAATTCGAAGCGCGCCGAGAGGAACACCTCGCGTTCGCGTCCCACTTCCAGGCCGCCCTGGTAATAGGTGCTGGCGTAGTAATAGGTGTTGGTCAGGTTCTTGCCGTGGAGCCGATAGGTCACCGGCGTTTCGCCTAGTCGGGTGCGGTAGCTGGCACCTGCGTCGAGCAGGGCATAGCCGGGGATGTAGCCGCTGTTCTGGGCATCCACCGGACGGCTGCCGACCAGGCTCAGGGTGCTGTCCAGGGACAGGCCGGGAACGCTTTGCAACTGGTATTGGGCACCGAAGGTCCCCTTCCATTTCGGCACGCCTTCGGTGCGCTTGCCGGCGACGCTGAGGTCGTCCACGTTCTCCAAGCGGGTTGCCAGATAGGCCAGGTTGGCGTCCAGGGTCAGCGAGTCGGTGGGCCGGTGGCTGAGGTTGAGCTCGATGCCCCGGTGGCGATACTGGCCTTTGCTGACGAAGGTGTTGCTGGTGTCCAGGTAGCTGGCGTTGCGGCGGATCTCGAAGAGCGCCAGGCCCAGGCTTGCGCGTGAGTCGAGCTCGGCCTTGAGCCCGACTTCGTATTGCTCGGACTCGATGGCATCGGTGGGCTGGTTCTTGTTGGTGGCATTCCAGGGCGCGTAGTCGCCTTTCTCCAGGCCGCGCGAATAGCTGACGTAGGTCATCAGGTTGTCCAGCGGGCGGTAGATCAGGGCGCCGCTGGGGACGAACACGTCATGGCGCTGGGGCAGTGCGTTGGCCGACAGATGATCGGCGCGGTACCAGATGTAGCGCCCACCGAGCAGCACCTGGAACTGCTCGTTGAGAGACACCAGGTCGCTGGCGAAGACCGAGCTTTCCTTGATCCGCGAGACGAACTCGATGTCGTTCTCCGGACCGAAATGATGCTTGGGCGGCTGCACCGGGTGGCGGATGTTGCCCACCGAAACGTCGCTGACGCGAACCCCGGGATTGGCGCTGTTGATATCGTCCCAGGCCGGGCTACGGTCCTTGAACTGCTTGTAGCCGGTGCCCAGGAACACATCGTGGTAGAGGCTGCCGGTGTTGAACTTGCCCGCCAGGTAGGACTGCAGCGACCAGGTGCTGAACACCTCGCCACGGGAAACATAGAGGTCGGCGGTGCCGATGTCGCCATTGGGCTGGATGTTGAACAGGTCGTTGTAGCCGCCGTGGCGCTCGACCTGCGAATAGTTGGCCTGGGTGATGGAGGTCCAGTTGTCGCTGAGGGTGTATTCGAACTTGGCGTCGAGGTTCTTGCCCTCGGTCTGGTGGCGGAACCAGGAACCGGTCAGCAGGTCGCGACGGTTGATCTTCGGCGGCCTGACGTAGCTGGACGCATCCAGTGGATTGGCCCGGTGGCTCTGGTCAGCCCGCAGCAGGGGATCGGCCACCGTGGACTTCCACGACCAGTCGCCGTTGAGTTGCAGTAGCGCACGGTCGCTCAAGCGCCAGTCGGTGGCCAGGCCGATGAACTTGCGCTCCATGTCCCGGGCGTGATCGTAGTCGCCGTTCTTTTCGTAGCCGGCATTCAGGCGATAGCCGAAGGCGCCGTCGGCGGTGGAGTTGCTGTTGTCGATGGCGACGTAGCGCCCGGCCAGGGACGAGCCCTGGACCGTCAGCTTGAGCAGGGGATCGAGGGTCGGGCGCTTGGGGATGTAGTTGATCGTGCCGCCAGGGGAATTGACCCCGTACAGGAAGCCCGACGGCCCCTTGAGTACGTCGATGCGCTCCACGTTCTCCAGGGGGAAGTCGTGGTGCGGGGCCAATGCCAGGCCATCGCGACGGATGGTGTTGAAGTTGTCCATGGCAAAGCCGCGCAGGCGGAAATTGTCGAAGCCGCTACCGGCGGAGGCACTGAGGATCGAGGGGTCCAGGCTCAGCACATCGACGGCGGTACGCGCCGACGAGTCGGCGATGGTCTTGGCGTCGTAGCTCTGGATGACCAGGGGGATCTCCATGGCTGTCTTGGCGCCGAAGGCCCCGGCATTCACCTCGTAGGCATCGTTGAGGGGCGGGGCGACGATATGGCTGGTGTCCAGGCTCAGGGGAGCGGCCTTGCGCTCTTCCCGGACCTCCTGCGCTTCGACGGCGGGCAGGCTGCAACAGGCTGAAAACACACCGGCCAAGAGCGTGCACGCACAACGTTGTGCTGATCCGTACAACGGGTTCATCTGTAGTCCCTTAACTCAACGAAGCATGAAGTTCGCCGCTGTCCAACCGGCCTGCCGTGGCTCGTCGATGAGCCTTGCTCTGTCCAGGCTGAAAACGTCGTTGACACTCGATCCAAGTGTGAGAACTGTTCTCGAATGAAACATTATAACGTTTTTATTTTTCACGCAACGACCTTCCCCGCAAGTCGTTCCAGGGCTCTGGTGCGCAGGGTTCGATGCAAAGGGCTGATGTGTTGGGAGGCGTTTACCGGGCACTTTTCCCGGTTTTTTCGAGGCCATCGGTGTTTTTGGCTGTATGAATCCGGCGGCTTTGACTAAGGTGCACCCATAGTTACCGGAGCGTGCTGCATGACCGCTGTCGATCTACCTGCTGTACCTCGCGTGCTGATCGCCGAGGCCGATCCCTGGTCCCGCGACCTGCTGACCCAAGTGCTGCTCAACGTACGCTGCGATGCGCGCCTGGACCTGTGTGCCGATGGCCAGGAAGCCATGGACCTGCTCAGCGCCAAGCCCTACGACCTGGTCATTGCCGATTGGGAGCTGCCGGGTATCGATGGCCTGGCGCTGTTGCGGGCGGTGCGCCAGCGCAAGCGCAACCCGCTGCAGCCGTTCATTCTCCTTAGCGTGCGCAGCGACAGTGCCAGCGTGCGCGAGGCGTTGCCCCTGGCGCCTACTGCCTACCTGACCAAGCCCCTGAACATGGAAGGCCTGACCCAGCGCCTGCAGGGCTTGCTGCTGGACGCTGGCCAGGAGGTCTCCTGCGAGGTCCCGAGCCTGACGCCCGGTACGACCTTGTACAGCTTTCTCGAACACCGCCGCGAGCTGGCCGACGGCGCGCCCCTGTTGACCGACGTGCAACTGGCGGTCAAGCGCAGCCTGCACCCCGAAGGGCTGGACCTGCGCTTGCTGGAGGAAGAAATCCGCACCGACCCGCAAGTCACCGCCGTGCTGATCGCCGCTGCCAACAGCGCTGCCCAGCACCATGGCGACGGCGTGCAGACCCTGTCCCAGGCCTTGCAGCGGCTCGGCACCGGGCAGAGCATGAATCTGATCCTCGGCCTGACCCTCAAGCGCAGCGCCCGCCTCAGCGACCCGGTCCTGGCCGACTATGCCGAGCGCTACTGGGGGCTGTCGCTGCACACCGCGGAGTATGGGCGGACCCTGGCGCGCCTGTTGGACCTGGACCAGGAGCGTTGCTACTGCGCCGGCCTGTTGCACCGCCTGGGCGACCTGGCGTTGCTGCGCTGCCTGCAGGAGTGGAAGCAGGCGGGCGGTGAGCTGGACGATCAGGAGGAGGTCGGAGATGCCCTGGAGCGTTTTGGCGCCGCCTACGGTTCGGCCCTGCGCACCCGCTGGCGCATGCCCCTGGAGCTGCGCGAGCTGATCGCCTCGGTGTATCAGCTCGGCGGTGGCGTCTATTCCCGCGAGGCCCTGGTGATGAACCTGGCCGGCCAGTTGGCTCGCCTGCCAGCCTCGGAAGGAGTGGAAGAAGTGGCCCGGGGCAAGACCGCGCGCCTGCTCAAGGTCGGCCTGCCGGAGCTGAGTCGCCTGCGCAAGGGGTGAGTGAGGTCAGTTGCCCAGAAGCTCGAACAGCGCGAACCAGCCATCGACCGTCTGGTCTTCGGCCAGGAAGGCCAGGTAGAAGAACGGCCAGGCGGCCAGCAGGGTCAGCAACTGCGCTGGATGGGGCCCGAGCTTGACGGCCAGGGCCAGCCCGAACACCACCAGGGCCACGCCGATCAGCAAGCACACCAGGCGCTTGCCCCGACAACCATTGCGTTTGCTGTTGATGCGCTTGAGCAGTTGTTCTTCGTTCATCGGGTCGTGCGTCCGGCGCGGGCCGCCATTGCCATGGGGGCCGCAGTCTATCCCGGCCCGGACGGCGAATCAGCCACTGACGATGCGATTCTTGCCCTGGCGCTTGGCCTCGTACATCGCCGCGTCGGCCCGGGCGAACAGGCTGTCCAGGCTCTCGTCCTCCGCCAGCAGCCCCGTCAGGCCCTGGCTGACCGTGATGCTGAAGGCCTGGCCCTGGTGGCTGAAGTGCTGGCGCTGGATTTCCCGTTGCAGGCGCTCGGCCACCTGGCGCGCCATGTCGACGGCACAACCGGGAAACAGGGCGGCGAATTCTTCGCCGCCAATACGCCCGAACAGGTCGCCCCGGCGCAGGGCGGCGCGCCCGCTCTCGGCGATGCGCTGCAGGACCACATCGCCCTCGGGATGGCCGTAGGTGTCGTTGATCACCTTGAAGTCATCGATATCCAAGAGCAGGAAAGACAGCGGCGAACCCTGCAGGCGGGCCTGCTCGAACTCGCGGTTGGCACATTCGAAGAAGTGCCGGCGGTTGCTGCTCTGGGTCAGCGCATCGGTAGTGGCCAGGCGCTGCAGCTCGGCCTCCAGCTGCTTCTTTTCGCTGATGTCCTCGGCGATACCCACTACGACCAGGCGCTGCCCGGGCTCGGCATTGCGGTTGATAAAGCATTTGTCGCTAAGCCAACGCACCTGGCCCGCGGCATCGATGATGCGGTACTCGCGGTCCTCCACGGCGCCTTTCTCCAGGACTTGGGCCAGGCTGCGCTCGGCGTACTCCAGGTCGTCGGGATAGATGCTGTCGCGCCATTGGTTGTAGTCCGCCAGCAACAGGCCGGCAGGGCGCCCGAAAATGCGTTCATAGGCCGGGCTGACGTAGAGCACCTGGCGGCTGCTCCAGTCCAGGGCCCAGAGTACTGCGTTGACGCTGACCAGCAGCGAGCTGAACAGCTGCTCGCGTTCGGTCAGGCGGGCGACTTCGCCCTGGGCATGCATCAGGGCCAGTAGGGTTTGCGCGGCCTCGGGCCATTGGGGGAGCGAAGATGGAATGTCTGGATTCTTGTTGACCATCGGCACATATCTCGAAGGGCGTGCCGCTTCGACAGCGGCTACAACCAAGCCCGCCTGGATGGCGAAGTGTTGTTTGAGATAGAGGATGGAACATGAAGTTCCCGGCTGCCCGGGCGATACGCCGGACGGTCGAGGCTCTGGAGAGGGGGAGCAGGGCACCGGCCCCCTCGCCACAGCCAATGCCGTGGCGAGGGGCGTGGATCAGGCGACGCTAGGACGCAGGGAGTAGGTCTTGAGCTGGCTGGCGAAGTCCCGCAGGGACTGGATGCCGCTGGCCTCGGCCTCGTGGACCCAGTCCTTGATCGCGGCCAGCATGTCGTGGCCGTTGGAGCTGGTCTTGACCCAGATCTGTTGCAGCGCCAGGCGCTTCTCGTAGATCACCTTCAATGCCTGGCTGTGTTCCAGCATGTTCTGGATGCGCAGGTGGTGGCGGTCTTCCAGCAGGCTGGTTTCCCGGGACAGCAAGCGCTTGGCGCGGTGGAACTGGTGGCGCACCGAGTGATCGACCTTGGCCAGTTCCTGCTTGACCAGCGGGCCGATCACCAGCTTGCGGTACTGGGCCATGATCTGGAACCGGTTGTTGAGGATCGCCATGGCGGTGTCCATGTCCAGGTGGCCCTTGCCTTCGACCCGATGGGCGATGGGCGCCACTCGCTGGACCTTGGCCAGGCCCAGCAGGCTGAACAGCTTGATCCAGCCCCAGCCCATGTCGAACTCCCACTTCTTCACCGACAGCTTGGCCGAGTTGGGGTAGGTGTGGTGGTTGTTATGCAGCTCTTCGCCGCCGACGATGATGCCCCACGGCACCAGGTTGGTGGCCGCGTCGCGGCATTCGAAGTTGCGGTAGCCCACGGCATGGCCCAGGCCGTTGATCACGCCGGCGGCCCAGAACGGGATCCACATCATCTGCACCGCCCAGATGGTGATGCCGATGGTGCCGAACAGCAGCAGGTCGATCACCGCCATCAGCGCCACGCCACCGAGCTTGTAGCGGCTGTAGAGGTTGCGCTCGATCCAGTCTTCCGGGCAGTTCTTGCCGTAGATGCGCAGGGTCTCGGGGTTGCGGGCTTCTTCGCGGTACAGCTCGGCGCCTTTGCGCATGACCGTGGACAGGCCCTTGATCACCGGGCTGTGCGGGTCGTCGACCGTCTCGCACTTGGCGTGGTGCTTGCGATGGATCGCGGTCCACTCGCGGGTGTTCTGCGCCGTGGTCAGCCACAGCCAGAAACGGAAGAAATGCTTGAGCCCGGCATTGAGCTCCAGGGAGCGATGCGCGGAATAGCGATGCAGATAGACCGTGACCGCGACGATGGTCACGTGGGTCATCAACAGGGTGACTGCCACCAGTTGCCAGGCGGACAAGCCAAGTAAACCTTCATACCACATAGGCGATAAGGCCCTCGATAGAGAAAAAACAGCCCAGGCATTATCACTAAGCACGTCGAGAAAACCAGTCGCCCTTTCAGATAAGAGTGGCGGGATGTTTCTTCCTCTATAATCCCAAACTTTTCGTGTGGAAATAGACGGGCTTATGTCGGTTTCTTATCGCAATGGCTTGCGTGCGGCCTTGCTCTACCTGCTGCTGTCCCTGGTTTGGCTCCAGCTCAGTGGTTATTTATTGAGCAGTTTCTTCGATGGGTCTCCGGATGAGGCTCGTTGGCAACGGGCCAGTTGCTACGCCTGGGCCCTGGTCAGTGCGGTGCTGATCTTCTTTGCCCGTGCCCGCTTGCTGCGGGTGCTGGGCGCCGATCGCTGGTTGCGCCACCAGCAGAAGGACCGCGAGCGCCTGCGCCAGGCGGCGGCGGTGTTCGACTGTACCCGCGAGGGGGTACTGGTGAGCGACACCCAGGGGCAGATCGTCCACGTCAACCGTGCCTTCATCGAGATCACCGGCTACCAGCGCGAGGAGGTGCTGGGGCGCCAGCCGAGCATGTTCAAGTCCGGCCATCATTCGGTGGACTTCTATAAGGCGATGTTCGGTGCGTTACGCCAGAGCGGCGAGTGGAGCGGGGAAATCTGGAACCGGCGCAAGAGCGGGGAAATCTATCCACAGTGGCAGACCATCCGTGCGATCCACGATGAGCAGGGCGAACTCACCCACTATGTGGCGGTATTCTCCGACATCAGCGCGATCAAGGACTCCGAACACGAGCTGGCGCACCTGGCCCACCACGATCCACTGACTGACCTGCCCAACCGCCTGCTGCTCACCGACCGCGCCGAACAGGCCCTGGCTTCGGCGCAGATCCACAAGCGCGGCTGCGCCATGCTGATGATCGACCTGGACCACTTCAAGATGGTCAACGACAGCCTCGGGCATAACGTCGGCGACCAGTTGCTCAAGGCTTTTGCCCAACGCCTGCGCGACATGTTCGGCCCGGGCGTGACCCTGGCGCGCCTGGGCGGCGACGAGTTCGCCGTGCTGGCCGAAAGCTGCCCGCAGTTGGTGCAGGCGGCAGCCCTGGCCCAGCGCATCCTCGATGGCCTCAAGGAGCCATTCCAGCTGGATGGCCACCAGGTGCTGATCAACGCCAGCATCGGCATCAGCCTGTTTCCCAGCGATGCCTTGAGCGCCAGCCAGCTGTTGCGCAACGCCGATGCCGCGTTGTTCAAGGCCAAGAGCGCCGGGCGCAATGGTTATGCCCTGTATACCGAGGAACTCACTGCCCACGCCCAGCAGCGGGTGGAGATCGCCTTCGAACTGCGCCGGGCCCTGGACCGCCAGGAGCTGCGGGTCTACTACCAGCCGGTGCACGACCTGGCCAGCAGTCGCCTGGTGGGCGTCGAGGCCCTGGTGCGCTGGCAGCACCCGCACCGGGGCCTGGTGCCGCCGGCGGAGTTCATCCCCATCGCCGAACGCACCGGGATGATTGCCGAGATCGATGCCTGGGTCATGGGCGAGGCATGCCGGCAGATGTGCCAGTGGCAGGCCGAGGGCGTGGTGCTGTCGTTCATCGCGGTGAACGTCTCGACCCGCCTGTTCGCGCGCAGCGAGCTGTACCAGCAGGTGGCCCAGGTGCTGCACGACACCGGGCTGGACCCAGCCTACCTGGAGCTGGAGGTCACCGAGAGTGCGCTGATGGACGACCCGGAAGTGGCCCTGGAGCAGATGCACCGCCTGCGGGAGCTGGGCATCCGCCTGGCCATCGACGACTTCGGCACCGGCTATTCGTCGTTGCTGCGGCTCAAGCGCCTGCCGGTGCAAAAGCTCAAGATCGACCAGGGCTTCGTCGCCGGCTTGCCGTGGGACGAGGACGATGCGGCGATTTCCCGGGTCATCGTGGCCCTGGCCCAGAGCATGGGCATGCAGGTCCATGCCGAAGGTATCGAACAGATGGAGCAGGCCCGCTTCCTCCTCGACCATGGCTGCGATTTGGGCCAGGGCTACTGGTTCGGCCGGCCGATGCCAGCGTCGCTGCTGGACTGGGACAACGCCCCGCAGATCCTCTGATGCGCCTGATGCAGCTGGCGGTCGCTGCGCACCCGGTCGCAGCCTCGCTGTGCTCGACAGCGGCTACAGGTGCTTCGCGTAGCGGCCGCAAGAGGCTGGCCATGGACCCACGGGGCCCGTAACTGCGCGCCCCGTCGAATAATTTCCGCTGGTTATATAAACATTCTTAAATAGTATTTTTAAGAATATCCCTGCCTATCTACTATTGCTCCACGCCACCCGCAGTGCCGCCACTGCACGGCACATCCCACTCAGGAGCAACACCATGAGCGCATCTCTACGTAGCGTCGACGGACAGGACGAAGCAACCATCTTGCGTGAAATTCAAAGTGCACTGCGGGACCTGCGCTTCGGGGCAGTGGAAATCACCGTGCACAACGCCCAGGTCGTGCAGATCGAGCGCAAGGAAAAATTCCGCCTGCAGCAACCCGGCAACAAGCCCAGCTGAATCGCGCGTCACCCTCTCGCGAGCGAGAGGCCCGACTGGTCAACCGGAGGGCGTCACCCATGACCCCCAGTTCGTCCCCCAGCGTTCATCCGCGAATGCGAGCCTGATTCGCCATAAGAAAAATGCCAGCACATTAGAAAATTTCGGGAGCTCTACCATGTCGTCGATTCGCCGTTATGCCCTGGCTGCCCTCGCCAGCGCCATTTTTGCCGGTTCCGCCGTAGCCAAGGACTATGAGCTGCTCAACGTGTCCTACGACCCGACCCGCGAGCTGTACCAGGACTACAACGCCGATTTCGTAAACTTCTGGAAGAAGGAGCACCCCGGCGACAACGTGAAGATCCAGCAATCCCACGGTGGCTCGGGCAAGCAGGGCCGGGCGGTGATCGATGGCCTGCGCGCCGACGTGGTGACCCTGGCCCTGGCCGGCGACATCGACGAAATCGCCAAGCTCGGCAAGACCCTGCCGGCGGACTGGCAGCAGCGCCTGCCCGACGCCAGCACACCCTACACCTCGACCATCGTGTTCCTGGTGCGCAAGGGCAACCCCAAGGGCATCAAGGACTGGGGCGACCTGATCAAGAAGGACGTCTCGGTGATCACCCCCAACCCGAAGACCTCCGGCGGCGCCCGCTGGAACTTCCTGGCCGCCTGGGCCTACGGCCTGAAGGCCGGAGGTAGCGAAGCCAAGGCCAAGGACTACGTGCAAGAGCTGTTCAAGCACGTACCGGTGCTGGATACCGGTGCCCGAGGCTCGACCATCACCTTCGTCAACAACGGCCAGGGCGACGTGCTGCTGGCTTGGGAAAACGAAGCCTTCCTGGCGCTCAAGGAAGACGGTGGCGCCGACAAGTTCGACATCGTCGTGCCGTCGCTGTCGATCCTCGCCGAACCGCCGGTGGCGGTGGTGGACAAGAACGCCGAGAAGAAGGGCAACACGGCGATCGCCGAAGCCTACCTCAAGCACCTGTACAGCCCGGCCGGCCAGGAGATTGCGGCGAAGAACTTCTATCGTCCACGGGACAAGGACGTGGCGGCCAAATACGCCCAGCAGTTCCCGAAACTGGAGCTGGTGACTATCGACAAGGACTTCGGCGGCTGGAAAACTGCCCAACCGAAATTCTTCAATGACGGTGGCGTGTTCGACCAGATCTACCAGGCCCAGTAACAGGAGGAGCCACTCTAACCGCCATCGCCTGGAGCCCCGGAATCACTTCGGGGCTTCGTGCGTTTCACCTGCGTTCAACCAAGGACTCTTATGTCGCGTCGTATCTCCCCCGTCATACCCGGCTTCGGGCTGACGCTGGGCTACACCTTGGTGTACCTCAGCCTGATTGTGCTCATCCCCCTGGCGGCGATGTTCGTCCATGCCGCACAACTCACCTGGGACCAGTTCTGGGCCATCGTCTCGGCGCCCCGGGTGCTCGCCGCCCTCAAGCTCAGCTTCGGCACCGCCTTGTACGCGGCAGTCATCAATGGCCTGATCGGCACGCTGTTGGCCTGGGTCCTGGTGCGCTACAGCTTCCCCGGGCGGCGGATCATCGATGCGATGATCGACCTGCCCTTCGCCTTGCCCACCGCGGTGGCGGGCATCGCCCTGACCGCGCTGTACGCGCCTACCGGGCTGGTGGGCCAGTTCGCCACCGACCTGGGCTTCAAGATCGCCTACACGCCCTTGGGCATCACCCTGGCGCTGACCTTCGTCACCCTGCCGTTCGTGGTGCGCACGGTGCAGCCGGTGCTGGCGGACATCCCCCGTGAAGTGGAAGAGGCCGCCGCCTGCCTCGGCGCCAAGCCCTGGCAGGTGTTCCGCCATATCCTGGTGCCGGCCTTGCTGCCAGCCTGGCTCACCGGTTTCGCCCTGGCCTTCGCCCGGGGCGTGGGCGAGTACGGTTCGGTGATCTTCATCGCTGGCAACATGCCGATGAAGACCGAGATCCTGCCGCTGCTGATCATGGTCAAGCTCGACCAGTACGATTACACCGGCGCCACTGCCATCGGCGTGCTGATGCTGGTGGTGTCCTTCATCCTGCTGCTGCTGATCAACCTGCTGCAGCGGCGCATCGAAACCCCATAAGGAGGCGCGAACCATGTCCCAATCGTCCATCGCCGCCTCGTCGGCCAACGCCGCCCGCCGTGGCAACGCCACTTCGCGGCGGGTATTGATTGGCCTGGGCTGGCTGATCTTTGCCCTGTTCCTGCTACTGCCGCTGTTCATCGTCGTGTCCCAGGGGCTCAAGCTTGGCCTGGGTGCATTCTTCGACGCGATCTTCGAGCCCGACGCCCTGTCGGCCCTCAAGCTCACGGTGATCGCGGTGCTGATCTCGGTGCCGCTGAACCTGGTGTTCGGCGTCTGCGCTGCCTGGTGCGTGAGCAAGTACTCGTTCCGTGGCAAGAGCATCCTGGTGACCCTGATCGACCTGCCGTTCTCGGTGTCGCCAGTGATCGCCGGCCTGGTCTACGTGCTGATGTTCGGCGCCCAGGGGCTGTTCGGCCCGTGGCTGTCGGATCACGACATCCAGATCGTGTTCGCCCTGCCGGGCATCGTCCTGGCCACCATCTTCGTCACCGTACCCTTCGTCGCCCGCGAGCTGATCCCGCTGATGCAGGAGCAGGGCACCCAGGAAGAAGAGGCCGCGCGCCTGCTGGGGGCCAACGGCTGGCAGATGTTCTGGCACGTCACCGTACCCAACATCAAATGGGGCCTGATCTACGGCGTGGTGCTCTGCACCGCCCGGGCCATGGGCGAGTTCGGCGCGGTGTCGGTGGTCTCCGGGCACATTCGCGGGGTCACCAACACCCTGCCGCTGCACGTGGAGATCCTCTACAACGAGTACAACCACGTCGCCGCCTTTGCCGTGGCCAGCCTGTTGCTGATCCTTGCGTTGTTCATCCTGCTGCTCAAGCAGTGGAGCGAATCCCGAATCAACCGCCTGCGCGCCAGCGCCGCGGAGGAATAAGACATGTCGATCGAAGTCCGTAACGTCAGCAAGAACTTCAACGCCTTCAAGGCCCTGAACAGCATCAACCTGGATATCCACAGCGGTGAGCTGGTGGCGCTGCTCGGCCCTTCGGGCTGCGGCAAGACCACCCTGCTGCGGATCATCGCCGGCCTGGAGACGCCCGATGCCGGCAACATCGTGTTCCACGGCGAGGACGTCTCCGGCCACGATGTGCGCGATCGCAACGTCGGGTTCGTGTTCCAGCACTACGCGTTGTTCCGCCACATGAGCGTGTTCGACAACGTCGCCTTCGGCCTGCGCATGAAGCCCAAGAACCAGCGCCCCAGCGAAAGCCGGATCGCCGAGAAGGTCCATGAACTGCTGAACATGGTGCAGCTGGACTGGCTCTCCGATCGCTATCCGGAGCAGCTCTCCGGCGGCCAGCGCCAGCGTATCGCCTTGGCCCGGGCCCTGGCGGTGGAGCCCAAGGTGCTGTTGCTGGACGAGCCCTTCGGCGCGCTGGACGCCAAGGTGCGCAAGGAGCTGCGTCGCTGGCTGGCGCGGCTGCACGAGGACATCAACCTGACCTCGGTGTTCGTCACCCACGACCAGGAAGAGGCCATGGAAGTGGCCGATCGCATCGTGGTGATGAACAAGGGCGTGATCGAGCAGATCGGCTCACCTGGCGAGGTCTATGAGAATCCGGCCAGCGATTTCGTCTATCACTTCCTCGGCGACTCCAACCGCCTGCACCTGGGAGAGGACGAGCATGTGCTGTTCCGGCCCCATGAAGTGTCGCTGTCGCGTTCGGAACTGGAAGATCACCATGCCGCCCAGGTCCGTGATATCCGCCCACTGGGCGCCACCACCCGGGTGACCCTCAAGGTCGAGGGCCAGAGTGAACTGATCGAAGCCGAAGTGGTGAAGGACCATGACAGCCTGGTGGGCCTGGCCAAGGGCGAGACCCTGTTCTTCAAGCCCAAGGTCTGGCAGAAGGTCGCCAACCTCTAAAAGCCAAAAGCTGCGCGGGCAAGACGGATCGTCGCCCGCTGGCTCCTACAGAAGCACACGATCGGCTTTTTGCAGGAGCGAGGCTTGTCCGCGCTAACGATCTAGATCGCAGCACGCTTCGGATTGGCCCGCACACCCCCCGCCCGTGCCTCGACCTGCTGCTTGAGGTCATGACGCAGCCCGAGCAGGAACGCCAGTTCGGCTACCACGAACAACGGCCCGATGATCAAGCCCGACAGATCATCGACAAAGGCCGGCTTGCGGCCCTCGTAGTAATGGCCGATGAACTGGATCACCCAGCCCAATACGAACAGCCCCAGGCCGCTGCTCAGCCACAGCCCGGTGGCTTGGGCCGCCAGCACTTGCCCGATCCATACCGACAGCCCCATCAACACGCTCATCAGTAACCCCAGGCGCAGCTCCAGGCGCAGGTAGAACACCGCCGAGAACAGGGCCAGCAGCAGCGCTGGCGAGAGCATCAGCCCGGCCACCGGCCAGGCCGGACGGGACAGCAGCACGGCCACGGCGACCACGATCATCGGGATGCCGATGAAGTGGCTGGCGATATTGCGCGGATCGCGGTGATAGGTCGCGTATTGACTGAGATGATCGACGAGGCTTTTCATTGTTGTTCCTCCGTTGGGGTGGCTGGATCATGCCGGACGCCCGATCACGGTTCTGTCGGCTAGGCGACAATCATGGCGATACCCTGGGGAAAACACGGTCCATGGATATGCAGCGATGGCGTGAATGCCTGATGACCGGCCAATGGTTCAGCCACTTGCCGGCCTCTCTACAGGATAGTCTGCTCGACGGTGCCCGCCTGCGGCGGCTGGCGCCGGGGCAGTACCTGTTTCGCCGTGGCGATCCGCCCTGCGGCCTGTATGCGGTGGTCGAAGGCATGGTGCGGGTCGGCGCGGTCAGCGAGCAGGGCAAGGAGGCCTTGCTCAGCCTGGTGGAGGCGCCCCACTGGTTCGGCGAGATCTGCCTGTTCGATGGTCAGCCGCGTACCCACGATGCCTGCGCCGAGGGCACCTGTACCTTGCTCCAGGTACCCCAGGCGAGCTTGGAGCGGCTATTGGACGAACATCCCGCCTACTGGCGCCAGTTCGCCCTGCTGATGAGCCACAAGCTGCGCCTGGCCTTCATCAACCTGGAGCAACTGAGCCTGATGCCGGCCCCGGCGCGGGTGGCCAACCGCCTGCTGGCGATGGCCGCCGGTTATGGCGAAGTGAGCCAGAGCCGGCGCCTGCTGCAACTGCCCCAGGAGCAGCTGGCGCTGATGCTCTCGCTGTCGCGCCAGACCACCAACCAGATCCTCAAGGACCTGCAACACCAGGGCATCCTGCGCCTGAGCTACGGCGAGATCGAGATCCTCGACGCCGAACGCCTGCGCGCCCTCGCCAACTCCGTGTAGATACCGTCTTGCCCGTTACCGGGCAAGCGCCAATTTCGGGTCATAAGGATGACCCGACTTGAGCACGCCAAATACGATGTGCAGCATCTTGCGCATCACTGCACAGACGATCTGCTTGCCCGCTTTACCCTTGGCGCGCAGCCGCTCTTTCATCGCCATGAGGGGCTCACTCATGTTCATGGCGGTGATGCTGGGTAGGTACAACGCTCGGCGGATACGCCCCGAACCAGCCTTGCTGATCAGCGTGCGGCCCTTGAATTTGCCGGATTCGGCCAGCTGCGGATTCAACCCCGCAAACGAGACTACGGCCCGGGCGCTACGAAACTCCTTGAGATCGCCCAGTTCGGCCAGGATCACTGACGCGGTCTTCTCGCCGATACCGTCGATGCTCAACAGCAGATCCCGTTTGCCCCGCAAGTCGGGATCATCGTCGACATGCTGCTTGATCATCTGGCGGGTCTGGACGATGTCTTTTTCGATGTGGCTGATGTGCGACTGGATCGATTCCTGAACCACCGTATCCGCCACTTCCTGGCGATTACGTTCCATCTGCAGCATCTCCTGCAGGTCGTCCAGGCGTCGCAGCAGGACCCGTAGCCGGCGGATCGCCACAGGCTCCGGCGCCCAGGGCGTCAAGGGTGACTCGTGCTTGGCCTGGGCAAAGGCGGCCAGCAACTTGGCGTCCACCTTGTCGGTCTTGTAGTTGATTCCTTCGCTTTTCTTGAAGTAATGGACCCGGGCCGGGTTGACCACGATGACTTTGTAACCCTGGTGGTAGAGGTGCTCTGCCAGGGCTTCGTGATAAACGCTGGTGGCTTCCATGACGACCCTGGCGTCGGGCTGCGCATGCAACTTGAGCCACTGGTCGAGCTGGGCGAAGCCCTCGGCATTGTTGGGAATCTTGCCGCGTGTGCGGTACTTGCCGTTGGGCAGAGGCGTGGCGACATCGAATGTGTTCTTGGCGATATCGATCCCGATGACGTTAGACATATTCTCTTCCTCGTATGCGCGGGTTGAGGATCATCCATCACTCGGTCTCAGCCTTGTTGATGCGAGCTACCGTGCGATGCAGGGCTCAGGATACCGTTCGGACTTAGCGAGTGAGGTTGAAGAGGAGGAGCTCAATCTACAGTGCAGGCTCAAGGCCTTAGCCGCTGCCCGGCTTCATTCCTCTTCCTCGATGATCAGTCGAGAACTATCGCGTGTGTAAACGCGATAGTCGAGATACAAGCCGCTGCCGCAGGCTGCGCACGGCTCGGCACGAGCCGCCATCTGGCGGTGCCTGGTTCCATGCAGGTCAGGGACGGTTCGGGGGATCAGCGCAGGCCGTCGCGAAATTGCCCGGGGGTCATGCCGGTCCAGCGCTTGAAGGCCCGGCTGAAGCTGCTGGCGTCGGCGAATCCCAGCAGGTAGCTGATCTCGCCCAGGGAGCAACCCGGGTCCCGCAGGTGCAGCAGGGCGAGGTTTTCCCGGCATTCGTTGAGCAGGGTGTCGAAGCGCGTGCCTTCGTCCGCCAGGTGCCGTTGCAGGCTGCGCAAACTCAGGTGCAGGGCCTGGGCCACCCGCTCGGCGGACGGCTCGCCATCGGGCAGTTGGGTCTCGATCACCTCGCGCACCTTGCGCTCCCAGGTCAGAGGTCGCAACTGTGCCAGGGCGCGCTTGAGCACCTCCTCGTTATGTTCGGCCAGCTCCGGATTGGCGTCGTCCAGGTGGCTCTCGAAATCCTGCACGCGAAACTCCAGGCAATCTTCACTGGCCGCGAAATGCACTGGGCAGCGGAACACCCGGTGCCACTGGCTGGGGTCCTTGGGCTCCGGACGCCGCAGGTGCACGGCCATGGGCGCATAGTCGCGCCCCAGGCGACTACGGCAGGTGCGTACATGGATCGCGGCAAACGCATCGATGGCCTCGAACGCCGGCTGCTGGGCGCCTTCGGGCATCTTCAGGACGAACCGGTAGCGATCCGCTTCGCGGATCAACTGCGGGACCAGGGCATCGCTGACCACCTGATGATAGCGCAGGATGCGTTCGAACACTTCCCGCAGGCTGCCGCTGGCCACCAGGGCATACCCCAGGGCGTGGAAAGTGGTAGGGCTGACGAAGCGCGACACCCGCAAGCCAATGGCCGGATCGCCACTGGCCTGGACCGCCAGCTGCCACAGACGAGTGGTTGCCGACAGTGGGTAGCGCGCGTTGGGATTGTCCATCAATTGGGGGTCAAGCCCGGCCTCTCGGCACAATGCGCCGCTATCCAGGTCAAGGGCATCCAGCTGCTTGCGCAGGGCGCGGGTCCAGCTGGCGAGAGAGGTGGCTTCGGTCATGCGTTTGGCGCGTCCGGTCAACAGGTTGGCGTTTACGGCTAGCGCCCGGGGCCAGGGCCCGGGGCAGGATGCACACATCACTGACCCAGAGGATGGAATCATGCAGGGTATTTCCGCAAGCCCCGAACGGATGAACGCGCAACAGCGAGCCGCTCACATTCGCGAGGTTGTCATGGGCCGGGGGGACGAACTGCGCAGGCGCTACCCGGTGTTGCGTCACCAGGATGCCCTGGGTGCCGCAATCCTGGCCTTCGCCCTGGCCGGCATGGTCGGTTCGGCAGCGCTCTATCTCAATGGTCAGCTGGCCTGGTGGGCCTGCCTGCTGCTCAATGCGTTCTTCGCTTCGCTGACCCACGAGCTGGAGCACGACCTGATCCACAGCATGTACTTTCGCAAGCAGCGGTTGCCCCACAACCTGATGATGGGGTTGGTCTGGCTGGCCCGGCCGAGCACCATCAACCCCTGGATACGCCGCCACCTGCACCTGAACCACCACAAGGTCTCGGGCTCCGCGGGCGATGTCGAAGAACGTGGCATCACCAACGGCGAGCCTTGGGGCGTCGTACGGTTGCTGATGGTGGGCGACAACATGGTCTCGGCCTTCGTCCATACGCTCCACACGTCCGGCTGGAAGGCCAAGCTCAAGCGCTTTGCCCGCCTGATGGCGGCCTATGCCCCACTGGCACAGCTGCACTGGGGCGCCTGGTACGTGTTTCTCGGCTTCCATGGGGCCAACGGCGTCGCTGCGCTGCTGGGCACTTCCATCGAGTGGTCGGCCAGCACCCTGGCGCTGATGCAGGTGATCGACATCGCCGTGGTGGTGATCGTCGGCCCGAACGTGCTGCGTACCTTCTGCCTGCACTTCGTCAGCTCCAACATGCACTACTACGGCGATGTCGAGCCGGGCAACGTGATCCAGCAGACCCAGGTGCTCAACCCTTGGTGGATGTGGCCGTTGCAAGCGTTCTGCTTCAACTTCGGCAGTACCCACGGCATCCACCACTTCGTGGTCAAGGAGCCCTTCTACATCCGCCAGATGTCCGCGCCGGTGGCCCACCGGGTGATGGCGCAGATGGGCGTGCGTTTCAACGACCTGGGCACCTTCGGCCGGGCCAATCGCTTCGCCGCCAAGGAGCAGGCGGCGACGGAGGCGGTGCAGGGGGTGAAGGCTTGAGGTGTGTTGGTTGAGGGCCAATCACGGGCAAGCCTCGCACCTACCCACTGGCGTAGGAGCGAGGCTTGCCCGCGATGGCGATTGCCCGGCCGCGATCAATCCGGCTGGAACGGCGACTCGCTGAGGATCACCCCGGTCTCGTCCACGTAGCGCTGCCATTCCTGCAACAGGATTTGCAGCTTTTGCGGGTGGCTGCCGGCCAGGTCGTGGATCTCCCCCGGGTCGCGCCCAAGGTCGTACAACTGCCAGGTGGCCGGGCCCACGGGGCCTGGAATGTACACCGCCTTCCATTGCCCCTGGCGGATCGCCCGGCGGCCGAACAGCTCCCAGCCGGTGACCGTGTGCTCGTCATGCACCTGCGCCGTCTCGCCGGACAGGAACCCCAGCCAGGACTTGCCCCGTAGCGGTGCGATATCGCGCCCGCGCCAGCGCTTGCCCGGATGGCGCACGCCGGCCAGGTCCAGCAGGGTTGGGGTGATGTCCATCACCGTGCCGAAGCCATGGCTGACCTGTCCCTTGAGCGGCAACTGCGGGTAATGCAGCAACGCCGGCACGCGAATCCCGCCCTGGGTGGTGAAGGCCTTGAACAGCCGCGACGGCGCGGTGGCGGCCTGAGCCCAGGCCGGTCCGTACCAGACATAGGAATTGGCCCGGCCGATGTTCTGAAGGCGGTTGTCGTAGTGCTGGTCCAGGTAGCTCAACAGCTGCGGGCCGAACTTGGGGAAAGCCTCCAGCAGCGCCCCTTCGGCCCCGTTGTCGGACATGAACAGGATCAGCGTGTTGTCCAGCTGGCCCTGCTGGCGCAGGTAATCCACCACCCGGCCGATGTTCCAGTCCATGCGTTCCACCATCGCCGCATACACCTCCATGGCCCGGGCCGAGCGCTGGCGCTGGTCATCGCTGAGGGCGGCCCACTCGGCGTCCAGGCCGATCAGCGGATGCGGCTCGACCTGGGCGTCCACCAGCCCCAGGGCCTTGAGCTTCTCCAGCCGTTCCAGGCGCAGGGCCTCGGGGCCGGCGTCGTAGCGCCCGCGGTACTTGGCGACGATCTCTTCAGGGGCCTGCAACGGCCAATGGGGGGCCGAGAACGGCAGGTAGGCGAAGAACGGTCGGCTCTGGTCGCGCTCCTTGAGGTACTGCAAGAGCTTGTCGCCGAAGGCATCGGAGGAATAGAACCCCTGGGGCAGAGCGTCGAGGAAGCGATCGTCCTCGATGTACAGCGCCGGGGTGGACTTGAGCAGGCCCGGAGTGTGCTCGTCGTAGGTGGGTTCGAAACCATAGTGGTTGGCCGCCCCGGGCAACAACGCGAAAGAGCGCTCGAAGCCCCGGGCGTGGGGCGCGCGGTCCACGGTCAGCCCCAGGTGCCACTTGCCGCTCATCAGGGTCTGGTAGCCGGCTTCGCGCAGCAGTTCGGGCAGGGCCGCTACCCGGTCGTTGAGGTGGCCCTCGTAACCCGGCTTGCCGATCAGTTCCGGGGTCAGGGCCTCGGCCATGGTGCCGATCCCGGCGATATGGTGGTCGGTACCGGTGAGCAGCATGGAGCGGGTCGGCGAGCAGGTCGGGGCGGTATGGAAATCAGTCAGGCGCAGGCCGTTGAAGGCCAGGGCATCGAGGTTCGGCGTGGCGATCTCGCCCCCGAAGGCGCCGATGTCGGAAAAGCCCAGGTCGTCGGCCAGGATCACCAGGAAGTTGGGACGTTGCGGCATCGAGTCACTCCTGTTCAGCAAGCAATGAAGGTCAAGGGCAGGTCGCTGATCCGTACCGGTGGCAGGGCCTGGTAGTGATCGTCGCTGGTCAGTTCGTGCAGCAGCTCCTCGCGCAGCTGATGGAAGTCGAAGCTGCTGCGCTGGCGCGGATGGGGCAGGGCCACCTCGACCACGCGCTTGATCCGCCCCGGGCGTGGCTCCATCACCACCACCCGGTCGGCGAGGAAGATCGCTTCCTCGACATCGTGGGTCACCAGCACCGTGGTGATCCGTGCCCGCTCGCGGATCGCCAGCAGCTCGTCCTGCATCTGCTGGCGGGTCAGCGCGTCGAGGGCGCCGAAGGGTTCGTCCAGCAACAGGATGCGCGGGCTGGCCACCAGCCCCCGGGCGATGGCCACCCGCTGTGCCATGCCGCCGGACAACTGGTGCGGGTAGGCCTTGGCGAAGTCCTTGAGGCCCACCAGCTCGATGAACTCGGCGATGCGCCGTTGGCGCTCGGCGGTGCCCAGCGGTTCGTTGACCAGGCCCAGGCCGATGTTCTCGGCCACGCTCAGCCAGGGGAACAACCGGTGCTCCTGGAACACGATGCCGCGTTCGCTGCCGATGCCACTGACGGCCTTGCCGTCGACGCGTATCTGGCCACGGAACTCGGTGTCCAGGCCGATCAGCAGGCGCAACAGGGTGGACTTGCCACAGCCGCTGGAGCCGACGATGGCGACGAATTCGCCCTCGGCAATGTCCAGGTTGAATTCGCGGATTGCCTCCAGTTCGCCACCGGCGACAGGAAAGCTCTTGCCCACGTGATTGAAGCTGACCAGAGGTGCGTTCATGCGTGTCTCCAACGGGTGGCGTGGCGTTCCAGCCATTGCCCAAGGAAGTTGATAAGGGCGCCGGTCAGGCCCACCAGCAGCATCCCGGCCATGATCAGGTCCATGCGCAGCAGCTGCTGGGCGCTGATCATCTGGCTGCCGATCCCTCCGTCGGACGGCATGAAGTACTCGGCGCCGATGGTGCCCAGCCAGGCGTAGATCAGGCTCACCCGCAGGCCGGCGAAGATCCCCGGCGCGGCCCCGGGCAACACCAGGCGCCGCAGGCGCTGCCAGAGACCCAGGCGCAACACCTGGGCCGCCTCCGCCAGTTGTGGCGAGAGCTGGGCGACGCTGCGCTGGGTGGCGATGAACAGTGGGAAGAAGGCGGCCAGGGCGACGAAGACCCACTTGGCCAGTTCACCCAGGCCGAACCAGGCGGTAAGCAACGGCACCCAGGCGAAGATGGCGATCTGGCGCAGGGCGGCCAGGGTCGGCCCCAGCAGGCGCTCGCTCAGGCGCGACAGGCCCAGCAGCAGTCCCAGCCCCAGGCCCAGGCTGCCGCCCAGCAACAGGCCGGTGAGGGTACGTCCCAGGCTCAGGCCCAGGCCGCCCAGCAGGCTGCCATCGACCAGGCCGTCGAAGGTAGTGGCCAGCACCACCAGGGGGCTGGGCAGGATGTTGGCGTCCAGCCACTGGCGTTCGCTCGCCAGTTGCCACAGGGCCAGCAGCGCCAGGGGCAGCAGCCAGGGTTGCAGGCGCTGCCAGCCCTGGTAGCGCGGGCCACGGCGAAACTCGGCGGTAGCCGGGTGCGGCCAGTACACCAGCTTGCGGTCCAGCCAGCCGATGCCGCGATCCATGGCCATGCCCAGCACACCGATCACCAGGATGCAGACGAAGACGATATCCAGCATGAACAGCTGCCTGGCCCAGACCATCAGGTAGCCTATGCCTTCGCTGGAGGCCAGCAACTCCACCGCCAGCAACGAGGTCCAGCCGGTGGCCAGGGCCAGGCGCACGCCCGCCATGAAGGCCGGCAGCGCAGCGGGCAGCACCAGGCGCCGCAGCAGCAGGATCGGTGGCAGGCGCAGTACGGCGGCGGCTTCGCGCAGCCGCGGTTGCGCGTCGCGCACGCCCACCAGGGTATGCAGGGTCACCGGGACCACCACCGCCTTGAGCAGTACCACCAGCTTGAGCAGTTCGCCGATGCCGAAAAACACCATGAACAGCGGTACCCAGGCCAGGGTCGGGATCTGTGCCAGGGCACCGAAGGTGGGAAACACCAGGCGCTCCAGGCGGCGGCTGAAGCCCATGGCGCCACCCAGCAGGGCGCCGGTGCCGATCCCGACCAGCAGGCCCCAGCCCAGCCGTTGCAGGCTGATCGCCAGGTGGCTCCAGAGTTCGCCGGCGGCCAGTTCCCGGGCGCTGTTCCAGACCAGCTCCGGGGCCGGCAGGATCTGCTCGCTCATCCATTGGTTGCGGCTGGCCAGCCACCACAGGCCGAACAACCCCAATGGCAGCAACCAGGGCAGCAGGCGCTTGGCCGCCGGCCAATTTTGGCGCGGGCCGGAGGGTGCCCACAGGGGCAGGCTGAGCAAAGAAACACGGGCCATGGGTGACCTCCGTCGTCGGGTGCGGCATGGCATGGGGCGGGCCACGTCCTGGCGTGGCGGAACCGATCGCTCCTACAATATGCATTTGTGTTCTATTAAAAATCACATCAATGCTATTGAGCGATAAGAGAGGCCATTTAAGGCTTCCCGTCGTCACGCATCCAATGCATTTGGAGAATATTTTCCATGCATTTTCCGCATGTTCGCGGGGGAGCCCCGTACTGACTGATTTATTTCTTTCGGTTATTAAAATGTGAATTTTTAGTATTTAAATGCCTTGCCCTGCTGGGCCTACCTTGGGCTCCTCAACGCCTTTGCCCTCCAGGAGCCGTCCCCATGAACCTTCCCTTCAAACGTGTGATCAGCCTGTTGGCCGCGCCGGCCCTGGCCGGGCTGCTGGGCTACCTGCCGCTGCTGGCCCAGGCTGGCGAACTCAAGGAAATCCGCATCGCCGTGCCCGACCTCAGCGCCGGTACCCAGCACAGCTCCGGCGGGGTGGTGGATGTGCTGCGCCACCAGCAGATCCTGGAGAAGGCCTTCGCCGACCAGGGCATCAAGATCCAGTGGAATTTCTTCAAGGGTGCAGGGCCGGTGATCAACGAAGCCTTCGCCAATGGCCAGGTGGACCTGGCCTACCTTGGCGACCTGGCGGCCATCATCGGCAAGTCCAATGGCCTGGATACCCGCCTGCTCAGTGCCACGGCCCGTGGGGTCAAGCATTACCTGGGCGTTGCGCCGGGGTCGGGGATCAAGACCCTGGAAGACCTCAAGGGCAAGCGCGTGGCGGTGTTCCGTGGCACCGCCACCCAGTTGTCCTTCGATGCGGCCCTGGCCAGCCGGGGCCTGAGCGAAAAGGACCTGAAGGTGGTCAACCTCGACTTCAATGCCGCCGTGGCGGCCCTGGCGGCCAAGCAAATCGACGCCTCCTGGGGCAGCACCGGGCTGTCTGCCCTGCGCAGCAAAGGCCTGGCCGAACTGCCCCTGAGTACCAAGGACCTGGGCGATGCCGGCAGTGTGCAGGCGGTGCTGGTAGGGGCGGGCAAGTTCGTCGACGAGCATCCCGAAGCGGTGGAAAAACTGCTCAAGGCCCAGCAGCAGGCGGTGCAATGGTTGACCCAGGACAGCAATAAGGAGGCCTATATCCAGCTGGTGTCGGGGCTGGCCAGTTATCCACCGGTGATTCTCCAGGATGACCTCAAGGACCAGCGCCTGAGCGAGATCTTCCCCTCGACCCTGGACCCGGTGTTTCTCGGCCGGTTGCAGGATGCCGTGGACCTGGCGGCCAAGGAGCGGCTGATCCGCAAGCCGTTCAAGGTCAGCGAATGGGTCGCCCCACAACTGGCCGCCGCCGGCCTGTAGCGCCCGGTCGCTGCCGCGCGCTGCTCGTCAGCGGCTACAGGGCGATGGCGACTTGCTGCTGGTCCACGCTCACCAGCACTTCGATCATCTTGCGGGCCGCTGGCGACAGGCGAAAACCACTGCGGCTGACGATGCCGCAGCGGGCGTTCAGGCTGTCGATGTTCTGCGGCAGGTTGCGCCAGTGCAGCAGGGTCAGCGAACCCTGGGCGATATCCTCGGCGAACGCCTCGGCGGTGCCCACGCCAATGGCATTGGACTGGCGGACGATCTTCACCAGCGCCGGGAAATGCTCGGTCTCGATGGTCGGCGAAAAGTCGATGCGCCCGCTCAGGTTGGCCAGCAACTTGCGAATGCCCGGCGGGATCAGGGTGGTGGCCAGGGGGTAGTCGAACATGTCGTTGGTGGACAGGCTTTCCTTGGCCAGCAACGGATGCCCGGGACGGCAGAAGAACACCCCGCGCTTGGGCGTCAGGGCCTGGGTCTGGTAGTTGGGATCGGCCTCGAAGTGGCGGATGTCGGCGATGAAGAACTCGATCTCCTCGCGGTTGAGGCTGCGGCTGAGTTTTTCCCAGTTATCCACGGCGAAGCAGGTACGCACCCGCGGGTGGGCGCTGGTGAACTGCGCCACGGCGTCGGGCACCAGCTTCACCGCGGGCGCCGGGCCGCAGCCGAAGCGCACCTCGCCGGCATCGAGCTTGGTCATCTGGGTCACTTCACTGCTGAGCAGGGCCGCACCCTGCACCAGGCTCAAGGCATGCTGCAGCACCACCTGGCCCTCGGGCGTGGGGCGCAGGTCCTTGTTGCCCCGGTCCACCAGCACGCAGCCGAACTCCTGCTCCAGGCCCTGGATACTGCGGCTGAAGGCCGGCTGGGTGATGCCCATGGCATCGGCGGCGCGGACAAAACTGCGGTGCTCGTTGAGGGCGATGAAGTAACGCAATTGGCGAAGATCCATATGCTTTCCCGGCATCCGAAAAATAGCTCGAAGGCATTTGCGACGAGTGAGGAATGAGGTTTTAAATGCAAGCTCTTATTCCGTCAATGAAGCATGTATTTATCTATTAGATCTAAAGTGAATATAGATAGAGCGTTGTTTCACGGCGATTTCAACCATGAGCAGTCCGCTGAGGGTGTCTTCGATGAGTAATGCCGCTTTAGCTGTCAAACCCGTTGTCCAGGCCCTTGAAATCCACCCGGTGGCCGGCCGTATCGGCGCCGAGATCCGTGGCGTGCAACTTTCCGGCGAGCTCGATGCCGCTACCGTGCAGGCCATCGAGCAGGCGCTGGTGCAGTACAAGGTGATCTTCTTCCGTGGCCAGGCCCACCTCGACGACCAGAGCCAGGAAGCCTTCTCCCACCTGCTGGGCGAGCCGGTGGCCCACCCCACCGTGCCGGTGCGCGACGGTACCCGCTACCTGATGGAGCTCGATGGCGCCCAGGGCCAGCGAGCCAACTCCTGGCACACCGACGTGACCTTCGTCGACGCCTACCCCAAGGCCTCGATCCTGCGCTCGGTGGTGGCCCCGGCGTTCGGCGGCGACACCGTGTGGGCCAACACCGCCACCGCCTATAACGAGCTGCCGGAAGAACTGCGGGCCTTGGCGGACCAGCTGTGGGCGGTGCACAGCAACGAGTACGACTATGCCTCGGTCAAGCCCGACGTCTCGGCGGAACGCCTGGAGCGCTACCGCAAGATCTTCACCTCCACGGTGTTCGAGACGGAGCACCCGGTGGTTCGCGTGCATCCCCAGAGCGGCGAGAGGAGCCTGGTGCTGGGGCATTTCGTCAAGCGCATCAAGGGCTATTCCCAGGCCGATTCGGCGCACCTGTTCAACCTGCTGCAAAGCCATGTCACGCGCCTGGAGAACACCGTGCGCTGGCGCTGGAGCGCCGGTGACGTGGCGATCTGGGACAACCGCTCGACCCAGCACTACGCCGTCGACGACTACGGCAGCCAGGACCGCGTCGTGCGTCGGGTGACCCTCAAGGGCGACGTCCCGGTGGGTGTCCAGGGCCAGCGCAGCCAGACCACCAAGGGGGCTTGAACGCCCCCGACGGTTGCAGGTCACCACCAACCCTGCCGCTGCCGAGCTTGCGAGGCTGCGCAGGGCCCGAAGGGTCCTGAAGGCCCCACAGTCGCCGCAGCGGCTTCGGGACGGTGGCGGATTGGCGTTTTTTCGCGGGCAAGTCGGATCGCCGCCCGCTCGCTCCTACGCAAGAACGAGGCGTTCGCCCCCCGCTTTCACCACACGCCGATCTGTACCACCTTCTCCGCCTCCGGCTCGCCGTAGCGGAAACGCTGGCCCCGCAGGTCGATCTCCCCATGGCTGATGGTGGTCCGGCGCTTGAGGCCGCGCAGCCATTCCAGCAGGTAGCCCAGGTGTTCTTCGCGTACCGGCGCATAGGCCGGATCGGCCCCCAGGTCGTGCAGCTCCTGCGGGTCGTTCTGCAGGTCGAACAGCTGCGGGCGAAAACCGTCGTAGGCCAGGTACTTCCAGCGCTCGCTGCGCACCATGGTCATGCGGCAACGGTCGATGGGCTGGCCCAGGCGCTCCCGGGCCGGGGCCTGGAAGGCGTAGTCGTATTCGCTGATGGCGTAGCGGCGCCAGGGTGGCGTGGCGCCATGCAGCAGCGGGATCAGCGAGCGGCCTTCCAGGCGATGCTCGGCACCCGGCAAGCCCAGGGCCTCGAGGAAGGTCGGCAGGGCATCGATGGTTTCCACCAGGCGGGCATCCACCGTGCCCCGGGTGCTGTGCGCCGCTGGCCGTGGATCGCGGACGATCAGCGGCACGCCTACCGCCGGCTCCAGCAGGAATTCCTTTTCCCCCAGGTAGTGATCGCCGAGGAAGTCGCCATGGTCGCTGGTGAAGACGATCAGGGTGTCGTCCCAGCGTCCGCTGCTGTGCAGCACATCGAACAGCCGGCCTAGCTGGTCGTCCACCTGCTTGATCAGGCCCATGTAGGTGGGCACCACGTTGGCGCGCACCTCATCGCGGGAGAAGTTCAGGCTCTCTTCGTGCTGGCGGAAGGCCTGGTACACCGGATGGTCGCTGGCTTCCTGCGGCGCGGCCCGCACCGGCGCCAGTACCTGCTCTGCACCGTAGAGCGCGTGGTAGGGCGCCGGGGCGATATAGGGCCAGTGCGGCTTGATGTAGGACAGGTGCAGGCACCAGGGGCGCTCGCCCTGTTCGTGGATGAAATCGATGGCGCGGTCAGTGGTGTAGACGGTTTCCGAATGCTCTTCGGCGACCCGCGCCGGCAGGTGCGCGTGGCGCATCTTCCAGCCGCTGAGGATCTGCCCCTGCTCGCCGGCCGCGGCGTTGGCCCAGTCATGCCAGGGGTTGCGCCCGGCGTAGCCAAGCTCGCGCAGGTAGTGGGTGTAGGGCGCGGACTCGCGCTTGTCGTCGAACAGCGGGTCGTCGGGGTAGATGCCGTCGTGGCGGAACCAGGGCTCGAAGCCTACTTCGTTCAACTGTTCGGCCTGGGGGCTGTCGGCGGCGATATCCAGCCGCTGCTGGGCATCCAGGTTGGGCGTGGCGTGGGTCTTGCCCACCAGTGCTGTGCGGATGCCGTGGGGGCGCAGGTAGTCGCCCAGGGTCAGTTCCTCAAGCGGCAGGGGCACGGCGTTCCACGCCACCTGGTGGCTGCTGACGTAGCGCCCGGTGTAGGCCGACATCCGCGACGGGCCGCAGATGGTGCCTTGGGTGTAGGCGCGGCTGAAGCGCACCCCGGCGGCGGCCAGGCGGTCGATGTTGGGGGTATGCAGGTGCGGGTGGCCGTAGCACGACAGGTAATCCCGGCGCAGTTGATCGCACATGATGTAGAGCACGTTGCGCACGGGTTGGGGGGTAGGGGACATGGGCTTCACCGATCGAAAGACAGGTGAGGTTTTTCGCCTTCCCCAGGGGATGCCGGCAAGCGCATTTGCCGAATAGTTTTGATGCATGGCTTGCATAGCGCAAGGCATTGGCTCCGTAGGGGTACGAAAGCGTTTTAGCGGCAGGTGTGTGCTGGTTATCAGTGGAGCGTCTGTTAGCAGAGCAAGCTATTATCCCCCGTCATGTTTCTGTGTGATCTCAGCGTCATTCAGACCTTGATAACAAGATTTACCAAGGACGACTCCTGACAGTGTTAACGTCTGCCGGTGGCTATTTTTCAAATCGCCGCCGCTCTTATATTCGAGGAAACCATGCTCAAACGACTCCACATCAAAAACTTCACAGTCTTTGAAGAGGCCGATCTGCAGTTCAGTAAACAGCTGAATGTGATCGTGGGGGAGAATGGCTCGGGAAAGACACATCTGTTGAAGCTGGCGTACGCTGGGCTCGCGACCAGTTCCGAGGAGCGCAACCGGCTGAATGCGGCATCCGTGGAACCGACAAAATCTGTTTTGCAGTTGCGAATGGCCGACAAGCTGGTGGGGGTATTCCGTCCTGAGTCACTAGGAAGACTGGCCCGGCGCAAGCGAGGCCGCGAGCGCTGTGATGTGAAGTTTTTCTTCGATAAGAGTGAATACGATCTGGCTTTCAGTTTCGCCACTAACAGCAAGACCGAAGTCAGTGTCGAACATCTGCCCAAATGTTGGCTCAAGGCAACACCTACGTATTTACCGACTCGTGAGTTGCTGAGCATCTACCCAAACTTTCTCGCGGTTTATGAGAACCACTACCTGGAGTTTGAGGAAACCTGGCGCGACACCTGCAGATTGCTTGGCGGGTTATTGCGTAAGGGGCCGACCGAAGATCGTATTCGCGAGTTGCTCGGCCCTCTGGAAACCGCAATGCAGGGCAGTATTGAACTGGATAAAAACGGGCGTTTTTATCTACGTAACGCCAGCGGCAGAATGGAAATTCCACTGGTAGCCGAGGGCTTGCGAAAGTTGGGCATGCTGGCCCGCCTGATCAGTACGGGGGCCCTGCTGCATCAGGGCTATCTGTTCTGGGACGAACCGGAAGCGAACCTGAACCCGCGTTTGATCAAGCAAGTGGCTAAAACCATCGTTGACTTGAGCGCAAGTGGCATCCAGATCTTTATTGCCACCCACAGCCTGTTTTTACTGCGTGAGCTGGAAATCCTGTTAAGTGAGAAGCCTCAGGAGGCGGCGTTTTTTGGTCTTCACAGCAGTGATGGCGGGATTACCGTGCAACAAGGCGGGAGTTTGGAGGACATCGGCGATATCACCGCTCTTGAAGAAAGCCTGCAACAGTCCGACCGTTATCTGGCATTGGAGTGAAGGGCATGCCGGCGTTGAATGTTGATGGGTTGACCTTTACGTTTCCACTCCATTGGCAAGCCAGTAAGTTTGATGAATGGAGCTTTTATCGAAATCATTTCGTTAAGCAACGCTCGAACATTCAAGCTGTGGATATCCTGGCGCTGTCTCCGAGCCAGGTAGCCTTTCTTATCGAAGTCAAAGACTATCGTCACCCTCTGGCGCTCAAGCCATCAGCATTACCCGAGGCAATTGCCAACAAGGTATTTTGCACTTTGGCCGCTTTGCTACCGGCCCGACTGAATGGTAATACCCCAGCCAATGAACAAGCTTTGAGTCAGGCCGTTCTCAACTGCCGGGAGTTGCACGTGGTGGTACACATCGAACAGCCTGCTGCTCATCAACCTAAAGTCGATTTGGCAGACATCAAGCAAAAACTCAAAAAGCTGTTACGCGCTATTGACCCTCACCTGAAAATTGTCAGCAAGCAAAAGCCGCAGGCAATGGCCTGGACTGTTACCTAGCTTTAATCAGAACATTCGCGACAATCTCGCGGTGTTGGAATTCACTTCCACACCACCTTCAGCAGGTGTCTATCGCCATGCATCTGTGATCCTCGAAGGCCGGTCTTGAGGCGGCTCAGACCGCCAGGTTGTCCAGGTTGCATACTTCCTCGTCCTGCTCATCGATACGCTTGATCTCCTCGATCATCGCCTGGGCCAGCGGCGACAGCCGATACCCGGCGCGGCTGACGATGCCGTAGCGGGTGTAGAGCTCCTCCAGGTCGTCGGCCAACCCCTCGATTTTCAGGCACACCAGCTCGCCCTTGGCCTGGTGCAGGGCATCGCTGTAGGAGCCGACGATGCCGATGGCGTCCGAGCGCAGCACCACCCCCAGCAGGCTGTAGCTGTTCTCGCATTCCACATTGGGCGTGAAGTCCGGCTTGCCACTGAGATCGACAATGACCTTGCGCAGGTTCGGCGGGCGGATGGTCACCGCCAGCGGGTAGCTCATCAGCTCGCTGGCGCTGACGCTGTCGCGCCCGGCCAGGGGGTGGCCGGCACGGCAGCAGAAGTGCCATTTGCGCGGGCGCAGGCGCTGGCTCAGGTAGTCCGGGTCGGCCTCGAAGTGCCGGGTATCGGCGACGAAAAATTCGAACTCCTCACACAGCAGGCGCTTGCCCAGGCTCTGCCAATCCTCCACCTGGAACTGCACCCGGGCCTTGGGGTAGCGCCCGATGAAGCTGCCGATGGCCCGGGGGATCAGCCCGGCCGCCGGTGCCGGGCCGCAGCCGAAGCGCAACTCCCCGGCTTCCAGGCCATTGAACTGGCTGATTTCGTTGGCCATCTGCTGGGCGCCGCTGACCAGCCGCCGCGCGTGTTCCAGCAGCAGTTGGCCCTGCTTGGTCGGCGCCAGGTCCTTGCGCCCACGGTCCACCAACTGGCAGCCGACGCTGTGCTCCAGCGCCTGGATGCTGCGGCTGAAGGCCGATTGCGAGAGGTTCACCGTGGCCGCGGCGGCGACGAAGCTGCGCTGCTCGGCGAGGGCGATGAAGTGGCGGAGCTGGCGCAGGTCGATATGCATTTTTCACATAAAAAATATCGGGGAAATGCATTGGCTATGCATTAGGTCGACTCCTTATAAAGGCAATCTCTTATGCAGTAAATCTTTGTAAAAACATAAATAAATAACTTTAGGGAATATACGAGCTGTATGTTTTCTGACCAGGAGCCGCCCATGAGCCCGTTGTCCATCGCTTCACCCCTCACGCCTCGGCGGCTCAAGCGCCTGCCCCTGGCCCTGCTGCTGGCCGGCAGTGCCGGCTGGAGTGCGAGCTGGGCCGAGGAGGCGCCGGTGCCCCAGGCGAGCCCGGCCAAGAGCAGCGCCAACAAGGCCAAGGCCGATGACGGCCAGTTGCAGACCGTGACCGTGACTGCCCGGCGCCGCGAGGAAAGCTCGCAGAACGTGCCCACGCCCATGAGCGTGATTGGCGGCCAGGCCCTGGAGAGCCAGCGGGTCTATCGCATCCAGGACCTGCAACAGCTGGTGCCCAGCGTCAACGTCGCCTACATGCATGCGCGCCAGTCCAGCGTGTCGATCCGTGGCCTGGGCAACAACCCGGCCAGCGACGGCTTGGAAGGCAGCGTCGGGCTGTACATCGACAACGTCTACCTGGGACGGCCGGGGATGGCGGTGTTCGACCTGATGGACATCGAGCAGCTGGAAGTGCTGCGCGGGCCCCAGGGCACCCTGTTCGGCAAGAACACCACCGCCGGGGTGATCAACATCAGCACCCGCGCGCCGAGCTTCACCCCCGAGCGCAGCATCGAGACCTCCCTGGGCGAGGATGGCTATTTCCAGACCAAGGGCACCCTTTCCGGGCCGCTGACCGATGAGCTGGCCGGGCGGTTCTCGGCCTATCGCACCCGCAGCGATGGCGACATCAAGAACGAGCACGACGGCCATGATCTCAATGGCGGTTCGCGCCAGGGCTTTCGCGGCCAGTTGCTGTACAAGCCCAACGAGAGCTTCAACCTGCGCTGGATCGGCGACTACAACGAAGAGGATTCCAGCGCCGGCACCCGGGTGCTGTACAGCACCGGGCCGACCATCAACGGCAGCAATGTCTATGAGTCGCGCGCGGCGGCAGCGGGGGCGACCCTGGTCAACGGCAGCCATCGCAAGGTCAACCTGGACAACGACCAGCACGTCACGGTGTTCCAGGGCGGCACTTCGCTGGAAGCCAACTGGACCCTGCCCAGCGACTTCACCCTGACCTCGGTCAGCTCCTATCGCTGGTGGAACTTCACCCCGCGCAACGACGATGGCCTCAATGTGCCGGCCACCTACAACGCCGGGGTCTCGGTGGAAGATAAGCAGTGGTCCCAGGAGTTTCGTCTGGCCTCGCCCAGCGGCGGGTTCTTCGACTACGTGCTGGGGGCCTACTACTTCGGCTCGGACCTGGATAACAAGTCCTTCGCCTACTACGGGCCCAAGGCCGATATCTGGAACGGTACGCCCAACGGTGCGTTGAACGACGTCACCAGCATCGGCAAGGGCAAGATCCGCACCGACAGTTTTGCCCTGTTCGCCCAGGGCACCTGGCACCTCACCGAGCGCCTGGATTTCACCGCTGGCCTGCGTGGCACCTACGAGGAAAAAACCGCCTCGGTCGGCCGCAATGCACCCCTGGGCGGTGTCGCGGTCACCGGTGCTGCGGCCAATGCCCGGCGTGGCCGGGCCGGGGCCTATGATTCCGGCGACCTGAACCAGTACAGCACCAGCCCCTCGGGGTTGCTCAACCTGAGCTACCGCTTCAGCGATGACCTGCTGGGCTATGCCACCTTGTCCCACGGCGAGAAATCCGGCGGGGTCAACCTGGCGGTAGGCTCCGCGCCCACGGCCGGCGCCGACTCGTTGCTGATCGGCACCGAGCGCGCCAACAACGCCGAGCTGGGCTTCAAGAGCACCCTGTGGGACCGGCGCCTGCAACTCAACGCCAACCTGTTCTGGACCCAGGTCAACGGCTACCAGACCAACGCCTACGACTATGGCAACCGCGTGCAGTACCTGACCAACGCCGGTTCGGTGCGCTCGCGCGGGGTCGAGGTGGAAAGCACCCTGGTGCCGCTGCGCGGCCTGACCCTGAACCTCAACGGCTCCTATAACGACGTGCGTTACCTGTCCTACAAGGATGCCCCATGCCCGCCGGAGGTCAGCTTGCGTCCCGGGGCGCCGGCGTCCTGCGATCTCACCGGGCACCAGGTGGTGGGTGCTTCGAAATGGATCGCCAACGCCAACGGCGAATACAAGTGGAACCTGGACAACGGCCTGGAGGAGTACGTCACCGCCAGCTATGCCTTCCGCTCCAAGGCCGTGGGCACGGTGGAGGATTCCCAGTACGGGCAGATCCCCAGCTATGCCGTGGTCAACCTCTCCACCGGCTTGCGGGGCAACTACGAGCAGGGCCAGTGGGATGTCTCGCTGTGGCTGAAGAACGCCTTCGACAAGACCTACTACACCACCCTCTGGACCGGCGGCAACGGCGGCTATGAGGGCCTTTTGGGCACGCCGCGAACCCTGGGTGTGACCGGTCGCTACGACTTCTGACATCCGCTTTCGCACCTGGCGCCAGGACTGCCGGCGCCCCTCAACCCGAACAGGAGTGCCTGCCATGCCACGCGCCACAACCCCCTTGGTCTTGTTGACCACCACCTTGCTGGCCGGAGCGCTGCACGCGGCGCCCAGCGTCTACCCCACCGGCGTGACCCGCTACGACCCGGCCAAGGCCTATAACCAGTACGTGATCTTCAGCGGTGCCGACAAGCAGACCCACTTGATCGACATGAACGGCAACGAGGTCAGGAACTGGCCCCAGGCCGGTTTTCCCTCGGCCATCATCGACCCGCAACTGGTAGGCGGCGAGCGCGGCCGGGTGCTGTTGCAACTCAAGGACAAGGACCCCGGCCCGCTCGGCTCGGCGGGCAACGGCCTGGGCAACCAGAGCGTCGGCGAGCTGGACTGGAACGGCAAGCTGGTCTGGCAATGGGGCGACCAGGCCCCCGGCGGCGCGGCCCAGCAGCACCATGACCAGCGCCGGTTGAGCAATGGCAACACCCTGGTGCTGGCCAACAAGGTGCACAAGGTGGCGGGCTTCAAGGTGCCCCAGGTGATCGACGACGTGATCTACGAAGTCAGCCCCGACGGCCAGGTCAAATGGCAGTGGCTGGCCTCCGAGCACCTCAAGGAGTTCGGCTTCACTCCCGCCCAGTTGAAATTAGTGCACGGCACCAGCAACCCGGATTACCTGCACATCAACAACCTCAGCGTGGTGGGCCCCAATCGCTGGTTCGACGCCGGCGACAAACGCTTCGCCCCGGACAACCTGTTGATCGATTCACGCAACGCCAACTTCATCGCCATCATCGACAAGCACAGCGCCAAGGTGGTCTGGCGCCTGGGACCGAACCTGGCGCCGATCGAGCCCAGGAGCGCCGGCAAGCTGCCGCGCCCGGTGGACCAGTTCGTCGGCCAGCACGATGCCCACATCATCCCCGCCGGCCTGCCGGGGGCCGGCAACCTGCTGGTGTTCGACAACCAGGGCACGGCCGGCTACCCCTCGGTGCCCCTGGGGCTGATCGCCGGCTCCCGGGTGCTGGAGATCGATCCGATCAAGCGTGAAATCGTCTGGCAATACAGCGCCGCCAGTTCCAGGCAACCGGGCTGGGCCTTCTACAGCTCGTTCATCAGCAGCGCGCGGCGCCTGCCCAACGGCAACACCCTGATCGACGAGGGCATGAATGGGCGTTTCTTCCAGGTCACCGGCGCCGGCGAGATCGTCTGGGAATACGTCAGCCCCTACCTGGGCAAGGCCCCGGGCAGCGAGGCGGTGAGCAACTGGGTGTATCGCGCGCTGCCGGTGAACTATGACTGGGTGCCGGAGGGCACGCCGCGTTCGCAAACCGCCGTGCAGGCGCCAGAGTTGCAGCTGAAACAGGCCAGCGCCGGGATCTGACCCCGCGAGCTCCCCCTGGCGAAGGCGCTTGCCCGTTCAGAAGTAGAAGTACAGGCCGGTGTCCCGCTCCAGGGCCAGTCGATTCAGGGCGATGAGCCTGTGGATAAGTTCATCCCCGACGGTCGCGGCCTGGGTGAGGATCGCCAGCGCCGTGGCGAGGTCGGCCTGGCCCTGGATCGAGGCGTCTTCGTAGTCGTCGATCAGGGTGCCCAGGGCACGGTTCAAGCTCGGCAGCAGGTCGCTGCGCGACAGGCTCGCCCAGTGCTCTGGGGACAAGGCCAGTTCCTCCAGGTCGCCCGGCAGGCACTGGTCCAGGTCCAGGCGTTGCATGGCGCCCTGGCTGGTGGGTACGACTATCCATCTACGCGGTGTGTTCATGGCTGCCACAACTCGACGAAGGCCTGGAAGTCGGCGGCCACCGGGTAGCGGTTGGCGCTGTCGGGGTCGAAGATTTCCACCGCCACGCGCGGGCTGTTGAAGTCCAGGCAGATCAGCAGGCCGCCGGCATCCCGGGCAATCGCCAGGCTGCCGGCGGCGAGCCCTGGCACGCGGCCAGGGCTGGCGTACCAGAGCAGGGTCCAGGGGGCGTCGTTCAGGCTGAAATCGAAGAATTCGCTGATGCAGGCGTAGCCGTTGCCATAGGCGAAGGTGCCGATTCCTGGCGTGGCGGCCTCGGCGTAGCGCACCAGTTCCAGGTACAGCGGCGGTAACTCGACGCCCAGGCGTTGTTGCACCAGGGCGATCAATTGTTCGTCTACCGACGACCCGGGTTCAATGTCCCAGGCATTCCAGTCCATGGTCATGGTTGTCCTGCGCCTTGATCGAGGGGCTGCGCCCGCCTGGGGGGCGGGCGGCGGGGGCGATTGTAGGCGTGGCGCCGCAGCGGTTGCAAAGCGCCTGGCAGGCAGCTACTTGCAGCTCTGGCCTTCGGGCAGGGTGACGCTGTAGTTGCGGTGCACCCGATTGCGAAAGTCCAGGTGATCCAGGCCCTGCTGGACCAGGAAGTCCTCGACCTTGGTGTCCTGGCAATCGTCGTTGGACGAGGAGACCCGCATCAGGAACACGGTGCGCAGGCTCTTGGCATCCTTGGCCTCGACGTTGAAGGTCGAGAGGGTGGTGTAGCCGGTGCGTTCCGAGCTGCCTACCGGGCCCCAGGTCATGGTCGGGGTGCTGTCGCATACCATGTTCTGGTTCTTTTTCGACGACGGTTTGCAGACCATCTTGGAGCTGCTGGGAACCTGGCCATAGTCGGTAGCGGTATAGCGGTAGCTGGATTTCTTGCTGCCCACGTCGAGGGCGATGTTCATGCGAAACGGCGGATGGTTCTCGGGCAACGGTTCATCGGTGAACACCTGCTTGAAGCCCATGCCATGCAGGGCTGCCACCATGTCCTTGAGGTAGTAGCGGGCGTTGAGGGCGTTGGCGGAGTTGGCACCGCTGACGGTCACCAGCACCGGGGCCTGGTGGTCGAAGTAGTAGTCGGGGGCCGGAGTGGCATTGAGTGCCACGTCGAGTTTGTTGGCGCAGCCAGTCAGCAGGCAGGCGAGCAGGAATAGCGGGTAGAGCAGGGTACGAGTCATGAGTCAGCCATTGAACAACGTGAGGACTTGGAAAAGGCTTTAACGGTCTGGACTCGATCAAACACACGCGAGGGGGGAGACGCAGTTTCAGTCTGCCTGGTACTCCAGCAGGTCGCCGGGTTGGCAGTCGAGTGCGGCGCAGAGTTTGTCGAGGGTTTCGATTTTCATCCCCTTGACCTTGCCATTTTTCAGCAACGACAGATTGGCCTCGGTAATGCCCAGGATGGCGGCCAGCTCTTTCGAGCGAATCTTGTTTTTAGCCATGACAACGTCAAGCCGAACGATAATGGTCATCTCATTGTTCTATATGTAGTGACTGTGCTCATCACTGAGGATTTTCGCGTCGCGCATGATAATGGAAAACGAGCACAGCAAGATTCCTTTGACCACTTCGTAAGCGGCGTAGGACGAGAAGCCTGCGGAGATCTGCAGGATGCGCTGGCCGGGCGGTAGATCGATGGACAGGGCCAGGCCTTGCAGGGTCTCCATCATCGGGAAGGTGGCCGGGGCGACGATCCACAGCATGCCCACGCGCCAGAGGATACGGATGTTGCGATCACTCCAGGTTTCGCCTCGGGACAGGCGCAGGAAGAACACGCCGGTCAGCCACAGGGCGAAGCTGGTCAGCAGCAGTGGCAGGAAGTCCAGGATCACCAGCAGGGTGAAGCTCAGGGTGGAGAGTTTGAAGTCCGCTTCCAGCAGGCGCGGCGAGTGTTCGGCGAAGACCCCGAGCAGGGCACCCAGAACCTGGTCCTTGCTGTAGATCCAGAGCCCGGCGTTGCCACCGATTTCGACCACGCCCATGACCCAGGCCAGGATCGCGGCCAGCACGCCAACCCGGCGTAACCGGTATTGGGCGGAACCATTGGTTTGGAGGGGCATGCGGTATTCCTTGAAAAACTGTGGGGGTGGCGGATTATTGATAAATAATTATCGAATTACAATAATTTATTTCCCCTAATATTTTCCCGCGCTCCAACGTCTATTGCTTTGGCCCACTCCATTGAGTCCCGGCCGGTGGCCGTTGTTTGCTGTTCATGGGTGACCTGCCGCAGCGCGTCGCTGGGTGTTGCGGGCGCTGTGCGCCCGGTCGCAGCCTCGCTGCGCTCGACAGCGGCTACAGGGTTGCGCGTAGCCGCTGCCGCAGGCTGCGCACGGCTCGGCACGAGCCGCCTGATGGACCCGGCTCCAGGCTCATGCGGCTTGTGCGGCGGGGTCGAAACTGGCCCTGGGCTGGTAGCTGGACGGGCTGAAGATGCGGGTCAGGAGCAGCATCGCCACGGCTCCGGCGACCAGCACCCACCAGGCACTGGTGAAGTCGCCGGTGACCTGGCGCAGCCAGCCGGTGAGCCAGGGCGAGACGGCGTTGAGCAAGAACCCCACGCCCTGCACGAAGGCCGCCAGTTGCCCGGCCTCCCGGGGATCGCGGCGGTGGTCGAGGGTGAGGATCAGGCTCAGGCCGAAGCAGGCGCCCAGGCCGAAACCGATCAGCGCCACCCACACGTGCGGTGCTTGCAGCGGCCACAGCACCAGGCCGAGAAAGCCCAGGGCCTGGGCGGCGAGGCTGATGCCCAGCAGGGGCCGACGATCGACGCTGCGTTGGGCCAAGGCGGGCATCAACAGTGCGGCGATGACCTGGAACACGGTCATGAACGCCAGCAGCGAACCGCTCATCGTGGCGCTCCAGCCCATCTGCAGGTAGTAGGCCGGGAGCCAGGCCACCATGCTCATGTAGCCGCAGTTCACCAGGCCGAAGTACAGCGCCAGCAGCCAGGCCCGGCGGTTGCCCCACAGGCTGTCGGTCACGGATCGGGCACCCGGGCGGCGGGCGGCGCCCAGGGGCAGGCAGGTCCACAGCAACAGCGCCGCCATGGCCGGCAGCAGCCAGACCCCCAGGCCCATCTGCCAGTTGGCGAAGTGCAGGGCCACTTGCGGGCTGAGCAGCGCGGCGAGCCCGCCACCGCCCATCAGCGAGGCCGAGTACACGCCCATGGCCAGGGCTACCCGTTGCTGGAACTGGCGCTTGATCAACCCGGGCACCAGGGCCTGGATCAGCGCGACCCCGACGCCCCCCAGCAAGGCGCTGGCCAGCAGGGCCTGTGCCTGGCCGAAGTACAGGCGCGCCAGGCAGGCCAAAAGCACCAGCAGCAACCCCAGGGAGACCCCACGGCGTTCCCCCAGGCGCGCTTCGATGCGCACACCCAGCAGGGCCACCAGGCCCATGCAGATCACCGGCAGGCTGGTGAGCCAGGCGCTGCTCTGGAAACTCATGCCAGTGGCTTCGCGGATCTGGTTCAGCAGCGGGCTGACCGAGCTGAGGATCGGTCGCAGGTTCAGCCCCAGGCACACCAGCAAGGCCCAGCCAGCGAAGGTCTTGAACGCTGATTCAGTGCGCGCCATGACGGTCCTGCCAATCCTGGTAGATCGCGTTCATCGCCGCCTGCGGCAGGTGCTGTACAGGCAGCGTTTGGGTCGCCAGGGGCTGGCCCAGTTGTTCGTAGATCGCCGCGGTGGACAGGCCGAACGGCGCCGCCTGTTGGTTGCTGGCGGCGAACACTGCCCGGGATACGCCGCACAGGTACATGGCCGCCAGGCACATCGGGCAGGGCTGGCCGCTGGCGTAGATCACGCAGCCATCCAGGCGCGGCCCCAGTTGCTGGCTGGCGCTGCGGATCGCCAGCAATTCGGCGTGGGCGGTGGGGTCCTGGCTGAGGTGGATTTCGTTGACCGCCTCGGCCAGGACCTGGCCGTCACGCACCAGCAAGGCGCCGAAGGGCCGGCCGCCCTGCTCGACATTGCGCCGGGCCAGGGCCACGGCTCGTTCGAGGAAGTGTTGATCGTTATGCATGCAAATCTCCGGCGTGCGCCACGCGAATTCAGGAGGCCCCGGCCTCGCGCAGCAGTTGGGCAGTGGCCTCCTGGCCGCGTTGTTCGGCATGGCGCAGGGGGCTGATCCCGGCGCGGTCCGGCAGGTTCAGGTCGGCACCGGCGGCGATCAGCCGGCTGACGATGCGCTGGTGCGCCGGGCCGCCATCGGAGAGCAGGATCGCCTCCAGCAGGCAGGTCCAACCCAGGCGGTTGACGTGGTCCAGATCGACCCCGGCGGCGATCAGCAACTCCACGGTGGTCTCGTGGCCGCGCTCGCAGGCCGGGATCAGCGCCGTGCCGCCGTAGCGGTTGGTGCTCTTGAGGTCGGCGCCATGGGCCAGGGTCAGCTTGAGGATCTCGTCGTAGCCGCTGGCACCGGCCAGCAGGTAGGGGCTGTCTTGCATCAGGTTCTTGCGATTGACGTCGGCGCCAGCCTCGATCAGCACCCGGGCGATCTCCACCTGGTTGCTGCGGGTGGCCAACAGCAAGGGGCTGCTGCCGTCCAGGCCCCGGTCGTCGAGCGGCGCGCCCTGGGCGACGAGCTCGCGTACCTGCTGCAACTGTCCGTTGCGTACCGCATCGAGCAACGCATTGTCGTTGGCCATTACCACCCCCGCCGTGAACAGACTGGCGGCCAACAGGCCGCGTTTGAGGGACAGGCTGAATGTCATGGAAACCTCCCGCTCCTGCTGATGAACAGCGAGTATGAGCAACCCCATGGGTATTCTGAAATTAAATATAATCATGCAAATCAGTGGCTATCAAAATGGTTTGGCAATGTTCGATCCCGTGTTGTTACGCAGTTTCGTGGCGGTCGCCGACTGCCAGAACTTCACCCGCGCTGCCGAGCGCCTGCACCTGACCCAGTCCACCGTGAGCCAGCAGGTACGGCGCCTGGAGGAGAGCCTGGGTTGCCAGTTGCTGGACCGCGACCAGCGCCGGGTGGTGGCGACTGTGGAGGGCGAGCGACTGCTGGCCTATGCCCGGCGCATCCTGGCGCTGCACGAAGAGGCCAGCGACGTGCTGATCAACCAGCGCAGCGAAGAGGTACTGCGCCTGGGGGGGCCGGAAGACTATGCCGCCGAGCGCCTGATGCCGTTGCTGTCACGGTTTGGCCGCGACTACCCGGCGGTGCGCCTGGAGGTCACTTGCGGCCTGGGGCCGGAGTTGCTGCGCCAATACCGGCGTGGCGAGTTCGACCTGTTGCTGGTCAAGCAGATGGGCCATGGCGAGGACTGCCTGGACTCCTGGCCCGAGCCGCTGTGTTGGGCCGACAGCCTCCGGCAGCCGGCCTTCGGTCGCGAACCGCTGCCCTTGGTGGCTTTTCCGGTGGGGGGCTTGTACCGCCAGGAAATGCTCCATCACCTGGAAGTGGGCGGTTGGCCCTGGCGCATCGCCTATTCCAGCGCCAGCCTGGCCAGTGTCTGCTCGGCGGTGGGCGCGGGCCTGGGGATCAGCCTGTTGCCGGTGCGGGTGCTGGGCAAGCAGCACCGCATCCTCGATGCCGACAGCGGCCTGCCGGATATCCAGGGCGTGCGCCTGGCCCTGTATGCCGGCAGCGGCTTGAGCCGGGCAGGCAAGGAACTGCAGGAGAAGTTGCAAATTCTGGCGGCTGGAAAGTTATAGGTTGCCTTGAAATGGATATAGCTTATATGTCCCGTGCTGGGCTCTATAGCTATTTGATTAGTTTATTCAATAGTTTGGCTTGGACAACTTTATGAATGCCGACCATGCTGGGTTCGTGAGTTCTATCTGAACTTGCCTCATTGGAAGAAACCTTTAATTGCATAAGGAAACCAGCACTATGTCGAGCATCAATGGCACCTATGTAAACTCCAACGCTGACGCCCGCCTGGTCGTGACCGACGGCAACGATTCCAACGGTTCGTTCAGCGGTGAGTTGACCCAGGCCGGAGTCAAGTACAGCGTCGCCGGTCATTACCACTTCCAGAACAGCACCGGGCAGCCGACCATCATCAATGTCTCCGGCTATAACGACGGCTACGGTTACCAGGCCTGGGCGCTGTTCTCTCCCGACCACAACTATGCCCGCTTGCGTGCATCCGGGGCCCGCAGCAACTTCAGCGGTGATGTAGTTGGCTTGAGTGGTGAATTTCTCAAGCAGTAATTAGTTTCAAGTCCGGCAGCCGTCGGATATCCGCTATTTGATTTTGAATAGTGTGGTATTCCGACGGCTTTGTCGTGCCTGGAGGTTTATGGTCCTGATGTTAGTTGCTGGGAAAGTGTCTTGGTTAGTTGTGGGGTTACTGTCGAGCGGGTGTTTTCGATGCCTTCAGGGAATATTTTTCATGCCGGTAAAGCATGGGTTTTCAGCGTGAAGGCTACAGCCCTTGATTCACGGGGGCTGGAGCGTTTCGCTGATTTCCAATATTCCATATCGATCTATATATAACTTGAAAGATTACTTTAAGAGATAAGAGTGGGGCGCGGATCATTGGTCTGCGGCACCGTTGCGTGGGGGAGTCAGAGCGCTGGTGCCGGGTTATCCGCACAAGATCGTAGGGAGTGAATCAATGGGCAATGTCCAGACCGTCGCCAGTGCACAGGAGGTGCCATGGCGCCAGGCACCCAGCGGCGAGTTGGTCGACCTCGGTCGGCCGCATCGCTCGCCGTTGGGCCAGGCTCGCCTGCAGCGCACGCCCAAGGGGGTATTGCGCCGGCGCGAGGCGATCCTCCTGGGTGCGGCGGCCCTGGTATTGCACGGCGCGGTGATCTACTGGTTGAGCCAGAAGCCGACGCCGGTACTGCCGGTGGTACCGCCGGAAATCCCGCCCATGACCATCGAGTTCTCGCATCCGGCGCCGCCGGTGGTCGAGCCACCGCCTCCGCAGCCAGCCCAGCCGGTAGTGGAGCCACCACCGCCGGTGGAGGATGAGCTGGCAGTGAAGCCGCCGCCACCCAAGCCGGTGCCCAAACCCAAGCCAAAACCGGTGCCCAAGCCTGAACCCAAACCTGCGCCTAAACCGGTGCAACAGGCTCCGGCAGCGCCCCAGCCGGCTGCTCCGGTCGCTGCCCCGGCTCCACCTGCGCCACCGGCCCCCGCTCCGGTGACGCCGGCTTCGGCCAATGCGGCGTACTTGAAGAATCCGGCACCGGAGTATCCGTCCCTGGCCCAGCGCCGGGGCTGGGAAGGCACGGTGTTGCTTCGGGTACATGTGCTGGCCAGCGGCAAGCCGGGAGAGATCCAGATCCAGAAGAGCAGTGGGCGCCAGCAACTCGACGATGCGGCCCTGGCCGCGGTCAAGCGCTGGAGCTTCGTCCCGGCCAAGCAGGGCGACGTAGCCCAGGACGGCTGGGTCAGCGTACCTATCGATTTCAAGATCCATTGAGCCACAAGGCCCGATCCACACGCTTATAGAGGGAACACATCATGACGTTACTGGCATCTCCACTGGAATCGATCGAAAGCGCGGTGATCTGGCTGCTGGTGGTCTTCTCCGTCGCCACCTGGGGCCTGGCCCTGGTCAAGGGCGTGCAGTTCGCCCGCCTCAAGGCCCAGGATCGCAAGTTCCACAATCAGTTCTGGGCGGCGTCGAGCCTGGACTCGGCCGCGCCCCTGAGCGAAACCCAGCCCGGCGCGGCGGCCCGAGTGGCCCAGGCCGGTTATGCGGCGATCCAGGTGGGCGATGCGCCCCACGCCGCCGACCTGAGCCAGGCGATCAACCACCAGGACCGGCTCGAGCGTGCCCTGCGCCAGCAGATCGTGCGTGAGCGCCGCTCCCTTGAGACGGGCCTGGCGGTGGTCGCCAGTATCGGTAGCACCTCGCCCTTCATCGGCCTGTTCGGCACCGTGTGGGGGATCATGGAAGCGCTCAAGGGCATCAGCGCCGCGGGCTCGGCGAGCCTGGAAACCGTGGCTGGCCCGATTGGTGCGGCGCTGGTGGCCACGGGCGTGGGGATCGCCGTCGCGGTGCCGGCGGTGCTGGTCTACAACTACTTCCTGCGGCGCCTGAAGCTGACCGCCGCCGACCTTGATGACTTCGCCCATGACTTCTACAGCCTGGCGCAGAAGAGTTCGTTCCGCGTGCTGATCCATCCGGCTGCGCACAAAGTCGCGGCCCAGGGCAGCGGCCACAAAGTGAAGGAGGCCTCCTGACATGGCCTTCTCGACCCAGGATAGCGACGAGGTACTGAGCGAGATCAACGTCACCCCGCTGGTGGACGTGATGCTGGTGCTGCTGGTGGTGTTCATCGTCACCGCGCCGCTCTTGACCAATGCCATTCCCATCAACCTGCCCAAGACCGAGGCCGTGGCCCCGGTGGAGCAGAAGGACCCGCTGGTGGTGAGCATCGATGGCACCGGCAAGCTGTTCATCAACAAGGACGAGATCCAGCCGGATCTCCTGGAAACCAACCTGCAAGCGGCCAAGCAGAAGGACCCGGAAGTCCGCGTCCAACTGCAGGCCGACGATGGCGTCAACTACGGCGAGGTGGCCCGGGCCATGGCGTCCATCGAGCGTGCGGGCATCACCAAGCTGTCGGTGATCACCGCCCGCTGATACCGAGCAACAAAGCCACGACTTTTCAGGCCGTCTCCTTGGCAGGGTGCGGCCTTTTTTTTGTTGTAGCCCTGTAGCCGCTGTCGAGCGCAGCGAGGCCCGCAGGGCACTTCAAGTGCGCGGTCGAACGGACTGCCTGGCGGCTGCTGCGCGCCTGCGGCAGCGATTGCACAAGGCGGAGTGGGGTGGGTTTTATATTCTTTATGAGTCTTAATAAATAGCTTCTTATTCCTTAACCAATATAAATCCCCTCCCTATACTCGTTCGGGAACAGACACGCAGCAGGAGAGTTCCCCATGCGCAACGAATCCATTCGCTACTTGATTGTGCCGGGCTGGCAAGGATCGCCAGAAGATCATTGGCAAAGCCACTGGCAGCGCAGCCTGCCCAACAGTGCGCGAGTGGAGCAGGCCGACTGGCTGACGCCGCGCCGGGAAGACTGGGTAGCGGCGCTGGCCGAAGCCATTGTCGCCGATGACACCCCGGTGATCCTGATCGCCCACAGCCTGGGTTGCGTCACCGTGGCCCATTGGGCGGCCCGGGCGCCGTTGGCCGCCTTGCGCCAGGTGCGTGGCGCACTGCTGGTGGCGCCGGCGGATGTGGAGCGTCCGGCCTGTGTGCCGGCGCTGCGCAATTTTGCTCCGATCCCCCGGGGCCTGCTGCCGTTCCCCAGCCAGGTGGTCAGCTCGGACAACGACAGCGCGGTCAGCGCGGCGCGAGCCCTGGAGCTGGCCCGGGACTGGGGCGCCGAAGCCGGGATCCTGGCCGGTGCCGGGCATATCAACGTCAAGTCCGGCCACTATCGCTGGGAACAGGGTTTCGCCTATCTCTACCGCCTGCAAAACCGCATGGAACAGCACGCCCTGCGTCGTGCCTGAGTTTTCTTTTTTCGTTTAAACGCCCCCGCCTCCAGGCGCCTTGGGGCGGGAGTCCGCCATGAGTTCGCATACCCCCTTCGGCCAGCCGCTGCTGACCTTTCCCGATGCCGAGAAAAGCCCCCTGAGCATCCGCGCCAAGGCGCTGGTGTTCGTCGATCCGCGTTCGCGCCAGCTGCGCGAGGAGCTGGAGCAACTGGCGCCGCGTTCGACCTCGGTACTGATCCGTGGCGAGACCGGCACCGGCAAGGAGCTGCTGGCCCGGCATATCCACCGCGCCAGCGATCGCAGTGGATTGTTCGTCTCGGTCAACTGCGGGGCCATCAGCCCGACTTACGCCGATGCCGAGCTATTCGGTTATGCGGCGGGCAGCTTCAGCGGCTCGGCCAGCAGCCGGGCCGGCTGGTTCGGCTCGGCCAATGGCGGGACCCTGTACCTGGACGAGATCGGCGACCTGCCGCTGCCGATCCAGACCAAGCTGCTGGCGGCCCTGGAGAACCACGAGGTGACCCGGGTCGGCGCGCAGCAGCCAAGCCCGGTGGATGTGCGCCTGGTGGCGGCCACCAGCATCGACCTGGCCCAGGCGGTGGCGGCGGGCAAGTTCCACGAGCGCCTGTACCGCTACCTGAGCGAGGGCCAGCTGGAGCTACCGGCCCTGCGTGAGCGGGTGGGGGACATCGAGTCGTTGGCCGAATACTTCCTGGGGATCTACAGCCAGCGCCTGGACCTGCCGGTGCCGCTGATCAGCGAAGCCGCGCAGCAGGTCCTGGAGCGCCATAGCTGGCCGGGCAATACCCGCGAGCTGGAGAACGTCATTCACTTCGCCCTGCTGGTCAGCGATGGTGGGGAAATCCTTCCGGAACACCTCAACCTGCCATCCCAGGCCGCGCCCCTGGAGCAGGTGCGCTTGCTGGTACGCGGGATTCTCGAGTCCGGCACCGAGGCGGACCGCGCCGCCCTCAAGCAACTGCTGGCGGTGTAGGCACTGGAGCAGGCTGCGCCTGGGTGCGTAGCGCCTGTCTATCCCGGCGCTACGAGCTTTGGGAGGGGTTCGTTTCGCGAGGACTGCGTCCTCGTGCGCAGCCTCGCAGGCTCGGCAGCGGCTACAGGCTGCGTAAGGGCGCGTAGCGGCCGCCAAGAAGTGCGCTCAATTGCCTACCTGAAGGCCCAGCCTACCTGGACCCAGCCTTGCCGCGCTCGACAGCGGCCACACCACTTCACCGGGCGCCGCGGTAGGCGGGAGCTCTGGCCAGGGGCTTCCCGGCTGTATGAACAAAATGGAATATGAACTTGAATAAAAGATATTGTTCGGGAATAAAAAATCTCGGTATTGTCCGATCCACGCCAAAAGTGGCACTTCACCAGTATCCCGATCCACTCCCTGTTTGCAGCCGTCGTCGGTCCCCCGACACCTAAGGACATCCCATGAAAAAAGTTCTGTTGTTCACCGCACTGGCGGCAGCCCTGGGCGCCGGTATCGCCCAGGCCGGCGAGAAGCTGGTCGTCGCCGCGACCCCGGTGCCCCACGCCGAGATCCTCGAGCTGATCAAGCCGACCCTGGCCAAGGAAGGCGTGGACCTGGAAGTGAAGGTCTTCACCGACTACGTGCAGCCCAACGTGCAAGTGGACCAGAAGCGCCTGGACGCCAACTACTTCCAGACCCTGCCGTACCTGAAGAACTTCAACGAAGGCAAGGGCACCCACCTGGAGACCGTGATCGGCGTGCATGTCGAGCCTTTCGGCGGCTACTCGAAGAAGGTCAAGAGCCTGGCCGAGCTGAAGGACGGCGCCAGCATCGCCATCCCCAACGAAGGCAGCAACAGCGGTCGTGCGCTGATCCTGCTGCACAAGGCCGGCCTGATCGAACTCAAGGATCCGAAGAACGCCGTGTCCACTCCGAAGGACATCGCCAAGAACCCGCACAACTTCAAGTTCAGGGAACTGGAATCGGCCATGCTGCCACGGGTCCTGGACCAGGTTGACCTGGACATGATCAACACCAACTACGCCCTGGAAGCTGGCCTGAACCCGGCCAAGGATGCGCTGGTGATCGAAGGCGCCGACTCGCCCTACGTGAACTTCCTGGTGGCCCGTCCGGACAACAAGGACAGTCCGGCCATCCAGAAGCTGGCCAAGGCCCTGACCAGCCCTGAAGTGAAGGCTTTCATCGAGAAGAAATACAGCGGCGCAGTATTGCCGGCCTTCTGATGGGCTAGCTTGTCCATCGGACAACCCCCTTCAAGGTTCGAACGCCGACGGCTAGGCCAGCGTCGGCGTTTTTTATTGCCTGCAATCTTTGGCCAGCGTCAGCCTGCCGGCTGCATGGCCCGGCGCAAGGCCATGAGCCATTTGAGCAAGTCATGGGGATCGAGCGGTTGCGGAGTCTTTTCATCGGCCATGGTCATCGTCCTTGTGAAGCTGCGCGTCCTGGGAAATGCCTAGGCCCTCATGAACCCGGCAGGCAAGGCAAAAAAGGTAGTCGCTCGACGCCAGCCCGGCAAATCCGCGGGTTAGGTTTTTGGGTGATATCAATATGCCTTAACGGTATTTAAATTCTGCTTTTTATAGCTTTAGAGTCGCGCTCACCCCGGCGATTACCCATCGCCCCATGGACTGCATCACCGCCGCTGTATCCCAGCGGCGTCCAGGACGTTCAATGACCCTCGACTACGCTTTCATCCTCAGCACCCTGCCGGCGTTCCTCAAGGCCGTGGGGGTGACCCTGCAGGTTGGCCTGATCGCCATCGCTACCTCCCTGCTGGTGGCGCTGATCAACGCTACCTTCCTGGTGTTCCGCACGCCCTATGTGCACCGCCTGATCGGCCTGTACGTGGAGCTGGCGCGCAACACGCCGTTGCTGATCCAGCTGTTCTTCGTCTACTTCGCCCTGCCGGCCCTGGGGATCAAGGTCTCCGGCTTCACCGCGGCGATCATCACCATGACCTTCCTCGGCGGTGCCTATCTCACCGAGGTGCTGCGCGCCGGGGTCGAAGCGGTGCCGCTGGCCCAGCTGGAATCGGGGCGCTCCATCGGCCTGTCGCGCTGGCAACTGCTGCGCTACGTGATCCTGCCCCAGGCGGGCATCCTCAGCCTGCCGTCGCTGTTCGCCAACTTCATCTTCCTGCTCAAGGAGACCACCGTGGTCTCGGCGGTGGCGGTGCCGGAGATCCTCTACACCACCAAGAGCTACATCGCCCTGTACTACAAGACCTACGAGATGCTGGCGGTACTGACGCTGATCTGCGTGCTGCTGTTCCTGCCGCTGTCGCTGTTGCTCAGCTACCTGGAAAGGAGGCTGCAACATGGCCAGTTCGGGTCTTGAGCTGCTGCTGGTGTCCCTGCCGCAACTGGCCCGGGGCGCCGAGCAGACCTTATCGATTTCCTTGCTGAGCATCGTCTTCAGCACCCTGGGCGGCGTGCTCTATGGCGTGCTGCGCAGCCTGCAGCGGCGAGTGCTGGATGTACCGCTGCGCATCTACCTGGAGCTGTTCCGGGCGATCCCGGTGCTGGTCTGGCTGTACCTGCTGTTCTTCGGTTTCCCGATCTTCTTCGGTATCAGCATTCCCAGCTTCACCTGTGCGGTGCTGGTGCTGTCGCTGTGGGGCGCCAGTGAGGTTGGCGAGGTGGTGCGCGGGGCGCTGCGTTCGCTGCCCCGGGGCCAGCGTGAGGCGGGGCTGTCCATCGGCCTGTCGACGTTGCAGTTGTATGGCCACGTGCTGCTGCCCCAGGCCCTCAAGCGCATGACGCCGCCGACCATCAACGTCTACACGCGGATCATCAAGACCAGCTCCCTGGCGGTGCTGATCGGCGTGGTGGACGTGATCAAGGTCGGCCAGCAGATCATCGAGCGTACCTACGAGTCGGTGCTGATCTACGGCGTCCTGTTCCTGTTTTTCTTTTTCATCTGCTACCCGCTGTCGGCCGCCTCCCGCGTGCTGGAGCGGCGCTGGACGCAAGCATGAGCGCATTGATCGAGTTCCAGGGTTTCAACAAGTTCTTCGGCTCGCAGCAGGTGCTGCGCGACATCGACCTGAGCGTGGCGTCGGGTGAGGTGATCGTCATCCTCGGCCCCAGCGGCTGCGGCAAGAGCACCCTGCTGCGCTGCCTCAACGGCCTGGAAAGCGCCCAGGGCGGTCACCTGCGCTTTGCCGGCCGCGAGCTGCTGGCCCCGGCCACCGACTGGCGCCAGGTACGCCAGCAGATCGGTATGGTGTTCCAGAGCTATCACCTGTTTCCCCACATGAACGTGCTGGACAACATCCTCCTCGGCCCGCTCAAGGTGCAGAAGCGCCAGCGCCGCGAGGCCCAGGCCCAGGCCGAGGCACTGCTGGAACGGGTCGGCCTGGCGGACAAGCGCCAGGCGTTTCCCCGGCAGCTGTCCGGCGGCCAGCAGCAACGCATCGCCATCGTCCGTTCGCTGTGCATGAACCCCCAGGTGATGCTGTTCGATGAGGTCACCGCGGCGCTGGACCCGGAGATGGTCAAGGAAGTGCTGCAGGTGATCCAGGGCCTGGCCCGGGACGGCATGACGCTGCTGATCGTCACCCATGAAATGGCCTTCGCCCGGGCCGTGGCCGACCGCATCGTGTTCATGGACGCTGGCCGCATCCTCGAGCAGAACACCCCCGAGGCTTTCTTCACGAACCCGCAGACCGTTCGCGCGCAGCAGTTCCTGGAGAAGTTCTCGTTCGTCGAAGCATTACCCAAGAAAGCCCCTAGAAAGGAACTGGAGCTCTTATGAAAACCGTCAAGTCTTCACTGTTGTTGCTACCGCTGTTCGGCCTGGCCCTGCTGGCCGGCTGCGAGAAATCTTCCGAGGCCTCCAAGCCTGCGGCCAGTGCCGCCAGCGCTGCGCCGGCGGCCAGCTACCTGGACAAGATCAAGGCCCGGGACAAGCTGATCGTCGGCGTGTTCACCGACAAGCCGCCGTTCGGTTTCGTCGATGAGGCCGGGCGCTACGTGGGCTTCGATACCGACATCGGCCGGCAGTTCGCCAAGGACCTGCTGGGCGACGAGAACAAGGTGGAGTTCGTCGCCGTGGAGCCGGCCAGCCGCATTCCGTTCCTGCAAAGCGACAAGGTCGACCTGATCCTGGCCAACATGACCGTGACCCCCGAGCGCAAGGAAGCGGTGGAATTCACCAACCCCAACCTGAAGGTCGCGGTCCAGGCCCTGGTGCCAGAGGGCAGTCCGGTGAAGAGCCTGGATGACCTGGCGAGCCGCACCACCATCGTCACCACCGGCACCACCGCGGATATCTGGCTGACCCAGAACCACCCGGACTGGAAGCTGCTCAAGTTCGAGAAGAACACCGAGTCCCTGCAGGCCCTGGCCAATGGCCGTGGCGATGCCTACGCCCAGGACAACCTGATCCTGTTCAGCTGGTCCAAGCAGAACCCGGGCTACCGCGTGCTGCCACAGACCCTGGGCGAGCAGGCGCCGATCGCCCCGGCGGTGAAGAAGGGCAACACCGAGCTGCGTGACTGGGTCAACGCCGAGCTGGCCAAGCTGGGCGAGCAGAAGTACCTGCTCAAGCTGTACGACCAGTACGTGCGCAAGGAGCTGAGCGACGACACCAACCCCGACAGCGTGATTGTCGAAGGCGGCAAGTGGCAGGGGTGATACGCCCCGGGTGCTTGAGGCGCTCTTGAGTACGCCATCGCGGGCAAGCCTCGCTCCTTACGCAGACCGCAGGAGAGAGGCTTGCCCGTGATGCTTTGGGGGCTGCTCAATCGGGCCAGTACCACGCGGGCTCGTCGAGCAGGCGCTGGCCGACGATGCCCGTCTGGCCCAGTTCCTTTTCCAGCACGATGCAGTTGCATTCCGGGTCTTCCTGCAGGGCCGCGATCAGGCGCCGGGCGTGGGACACCACCCACACCTGGCACTGCTCCGAGGCACGGATGATCAGGCGCGCCAGCGCCGGTAGCAGGTCGGGGTGCAGGCTGGTCTCCGGTTCGTTGAGCACCATCAGCGTTGGCGGTCTCGGGGTCAGCAGGGCCGCCACCAGCAGCAGGTAGCGCAGGGTGCCGTCCGACAGCTCCGCCGCCGACAGTGGGCGCAACAAGCCTTCCTGGCGGAAACGCACTTCGAACAAGCCTCCGGGTACAGCATCGATCTCCAGGCTGGAACCCGGGAAAGCATCGCTGATGGTGTCGTGCAAGGCTTGTTGGTCGCCGACCTCGATGATGGTTTGCAAGGCCGCCGCCAGGTCCCGGCCGTCATGGTGCAGAACCGGGGTGCGGGTACCTAGTTGCGCTCGGCGCGCGGGGGCCTGGCTGTCGGTGCGTAAGTGATCGTAGAAGCGCCAGCCGCGGATCTGCTCGCGCAGGTGCAAGACTTCCGGCGATGAGCGCAGGTTGCCCACTTGGTCGAACAGACTGTCGCCGCTGGAGATGTGTTGCGTCAGTACTTCCCACTGTCGCCCGTCGCGAGCCCTTACCATCGGACCCTGGCGATCCACGAGCACGCTGGCCGACCGATACAGCGCACCGCCCCAGATACTTTCGCGCTTGATGCTGGGGTCGAGGGTGAAGCGCGATGGAATCGGCAGGCTGTGGCCGGGAAGCATGAAATGCCCGCTGGAGTCGGGTAGTCCGAGGCCGATGGCATAGCCGAAATCTTCACTGGCAAAGCCCAGTTGCAGGCGCTTGACCGTCTTGCGTGGGCCGCCCTGGACTGCCACGTCGCCCCGGCTCATGCGTCGACTGATGGTTTCCGGCCCGGCCCAGAAGGTCGAGTCCAGACCGCCTTCGCCGGCCAGGGCGTTGACCACCCCGCCCTGGGCGGTTTCCGCCAGCAGGCGTAGTGCCTTGTACAGATTGGATTTGCCGCTGCCGTTGGCGCCGGTGATCAGGTTCAGCCGAGCGAGGGGAATCACCAGTTTGTTGATGGAGCGGTAATTGGCCACCGCCAGGGTCTTGAGCATGCCGGATCTCCTTTGCCTGCCGCGCAGTGTGCCCAATCCCCATGGCTCTTGTCGCGCCATCCCTGCGGCGGCGACACGAGGCGAACCTGTAGCCGCTGTCGAGCTTGCGAGGCTGCGCCAAGGCCCGCAGGGCCTTCAAGTGGACGATCTCCAGACCCTGGGCTGCGGCGGGCAGTACAAGGGTGGAACCCTGTTCTAAGCTCACAGTCGTAAACGTCACGGCGCATCGATCAAGCAAAAGGAGCCTGCATGGCTGGTCTCGATACGAAGTGGGGAGTGGGGCTTTGCCTGTTGGCCTTGCTCGCTGGTTGCGGGGCGGAGCACCCCACGGAAAAGAATCATCCGCGGGTGCGGGTCCAGCAAGTGCAGAGCAGCGAGTTCGCGGCGTCGGTGACCCTCACCGGCGACGTGCAGGCACGGGTCCAGACCGACCTGTCGTTTCGCGTTGGCGGCAAGATCATCCAGCGCATGGTGGACGTCGGCGACCGGGTCGCGGCCCGCCAGGTGCTGGCCCGGCTCGACCCCAAGGACCTGCAGACCAACGTCGACTCGGCCAGTGCCGCGGTGTTCGCCGAGCAGGCGCGGGTCAAGCAGACCAGCGCCGCGTTCGTCCGCCAGCAGAAACTCTTGCCCAAGGGCTACACCAGCCAGAGCGAATACGACTCGGCCCAGGCCGCCCTGCACAGCAGCCAGAGCGCCTTGAGCGCGGCCCAGGCCCAGTTGGCCAACGCCCGCGAGCAACTGGGCTACACCGCGCTGGTGGCCGAGGTCCCGGGGGTGATCACCGCCCGCCAGGCCGAGGTCGGCCAGGTGATGCAGGCGACGCAGCCGATCTTCAGCCTGGCCCAGGACGGCGAGCGCGATGCGGTATTCAACGTCTATGAGTCTTTGGTGATGCAGCCACCGGGCCAGGAAACCATCCACATCGCCCTGTTGGACAACCCCAAGGTGACCACCACCGGCAAGGTCCGCGAAGTGACCCCGGTGGTCTCGGCCCAGAGCGGCACGGTGCAGGTCAAGGTCAGGCTCGATTCGCTGCCGGCGGGCATGGAGTTGGGTTCGGTGGTCAGCGCCACCGCGCGCGCCAATGCCAAGGCCAGCGTGGTGCTGCCCTGGTCGGCCCTGGCCAAGGATTTGCGCGATCCGGCGGTATGGCTGGTGGGCGCCGACGGCAAGGCGCAGTTGCACAAGGTCAAGGTCGGGCGCTACCTGACCGGCAAGGTGATCATCAGCGAAGGCCTCGAGGGCGGCGAGCAGGTGGTGGTGGCCGGCGGGCAGTTGCTGTATCCGGGTGTACCAGTGGAGATCGCCGGCAAGACCACCGGCCAGGAGCAGCAGCCATGAAGCGCCTGGCCTTGTTGTGGTGCGCTGCTGTGCTGCTGCCTGCTTGCTCCAAGCACGACGCACCGCCGGAACCGGTGCGCCCGGTGCTGTGGATCCAGGTGACGGCGCAGTCCGAGGAAAGCCTGGGGCGCTTTGCCGGCAATATCCAGGCGCGCTACGAAACCAACCTGGGCTTCCGGGTGCCCGGGCGCATCGCCAAGCGCAATGTCGACGTCGGGGCCGAGGTGGCCCCCGGGGACTTGCTGGCGACCCTGGACCCCACCGACCAGCAGAACCAGTTGCGTGCGGCCCAGGGCGACCTGGCCCGGGTCCAGGCGCAGTGGATCAATGCCCAGGCCAACGCCCGGCGCCAGCAGGAACTGTTCGACCGTGGGGTCGGGGCCCAGGCCCAGCTGGACTTGGCCCAGACCGACATGAAGACCACCGGCGCCTCCCTGGCCCAGGCCAAGGCCTCGGTGCAGCAGGCCCGGGACCAGCTCGGCTACAGCGAGTTGCACACCGACCACGGCGGCGTGGTCACCGCCTGGAAGGCCGAGGCCGGGCAGGTGGTGAGCGCCGGCCAGCAGGTGGTGACCCTGGCCCGGCCGGAGGTTAAGGAAGCGGTGATCGACCTGCCGGCGAACCTGGTGGACCAGTTGCCGGCGGACGTGGTGTTCCAGGTCGCGGCGCAACTGGACCCGAGCATCGGTACCAGCGCCACGGTGCGCGAGATCGAACCCCAGGCCCAGAGCGCGACCCGCACCCGCCGGGCCCGCCTGACCCTCAAGGACACCCCCGAGGCATTCCGCCTGGGCACCGCCATCAGCGTGACCCTGAGCTCGGCCATCGCGCCGCGCACCGAGCTGCCGTTGAGTGCGTTGCAACAGGTGGATGGCAAGAGCCGGATCTGGGTCATCGACCCCAAGGCCCTGACCGTCTCGCCCCGTGAGGTCACGGTACTGAGCCGCGATGACGATTCGGTCCTGATCAGCCAGGGCGTGCAGCCCGGCGAGCGGATCGTCAGCGCTGGCGTCAACAGCCTCAAGCCGGGGCAGAAAGTCAAAATCGATGAGGACCATGCACAATGACGCCCGCCAGCAAAGGGAGCTTCAACCTGTCCGAGTGGGCGATCAGGCATCAATCCTTCGTCTGGTACCTGATGTTCGTGGCGCTGTTGATGGGCGTGTTCTCCTACATGAACCTGGGGCGCGAGGAAGACCCGTCCTTCACCATCAAGACCATGGTCATCCAGACCCGCTGGCCCGGCGCGACCCAGGAGGAAACCCTCAAGCAGGTCACCGACCGCATCGAGAAGAAGCTCGAGGAACTCGACTCCCTGGACTACGTGAAGAGCTATACCCGCCCCGGCGAGTCGACGGTGTTCGTCTACCTGCGCGACACCACCAGCGGCAAGGACATCCCCGACATCTGGTACCAGGTGCGCAAGAAGATCAACGACATCCGTGGCGATTTTCCCCAGGGTTTGCAGGGGCCCGGGTTCAACGATGAGTTCGGCGATGTGTTCGGTTCCATCTATGCCTTCACCGCCGATGGCCTGAGCATGCGCCAGCTGCGCGACTACGTGGAGCAGGTGCGGGCGCAGATCCGCGAGGTGCCGAACCTGGGCAAGGTGGAGATGGTCGGCGAGCAGGACGAGGTGATCTACCTGAACTTCTCCACCCGCAAGCTGGCGGCCCTGGGGATCGACCAGCGCCAGGTGCTGCAAAGCCTGCAATCGCAGAATGCGGTGACCCCCTCCGGGGTGATCGAGGCCGGGCCGGAGCGGATCTCGGTGCGCACCTCGGGGCAGTTCGCCTCGGAAAAGGACCTGGCCTCGGTCAACCTGCGGCTCAACGACCGCTTCTACCGCCTGGCGGATATCGCCGAGGTCAGCCGTGGCTATGTCGACCCGGCGACGCCGATGTTCCGCTTCAACGGCCAGCCGGCCATTGGCCTGGCCATCGCCATGAAGAAGGGCGGCAATATCCAGGACTTCGGCAAGGCCCTGCATGCGCGCATGGACCAATTGACCGCCGACCTGCCGGTGGGCGTCGGCGTGCACAAGGTCTCCGACCAGGCCGAGGTGGTGGAAGAGGCGGTGAGCGGCTTTACCAGCGCACTGTTCGAGGCGGTGGTGATCGTCCTGGTGGTGAGCTTCATCAGCCTGGGGTTTCGTGCCGGGTTGGTGGTGGCCTGCTCGATCCCGCTGGTGCTGGCCATGGTCTTCCTGTTCATGGAGTACAGCGGCATCACCATGCAGCGGGTGTCCCTGGGGGCCTTGATCATCGCCCTGGGCCTGCTGGTGGATGACGCGATGATCACCGTGGAGATGATGGTCACGCGCCTGGAGAAGGGCGAGAGCAAGGAGCAGGCGGCGACGTTCGCCTACACCTCCACGGCCTTCCCGATGCTCACCGGGACCCTGGTGACCGTGGCCGGGTTCGTGCCCATCGGCCTGAACGCCAGCTCCGCCGGGGAATACACCTTCACCCTGTTCGCGGTGATCGCGGTGGCGATGCTGGTGTCGTGGGTCGTCGCGGTGCTGTTCGCCCCGGTGGTCGGCGTGCATATCCTGAGCACCGACGTCAAACCCCACTCCGAGGAGCCAGGCCGCATCGGCCGGGCTTTCAACAATGGCCTCTTGTGGGCCATGCGCAACCGCTGGTGGGCCATCGGCATCACCGTGCTGTTGTTCGTCGCCTCGGTGTTCGGCATGGGCCTGGTGCAGAACCAGTTCTTCCCGTCCTCGGACCGGCCGGAGATCCTGGTGGACCTGAACCTGCCGCAGAACGCCTCGATCAACGAGACCCGCAAGGCGGTGGATCGCCTGGAGGCGACCCTCAAGGACGATCCGGACATCGAGCGCTGGAGCACCTACATCGGCGAAGGCGCGATCCGTTTCTACCTGCCGCTGGACCAGCAATTGCAGAACCCCTACTACGCCCAGCTGGTGATCGTCAGCAAGGGCCTGGAGCAGCGCGGGGCCTTGATCGAGCGTCTGCAAAAGCGCCTGCGCCAGGACTTCGTCGGCATCGGCAGCTATGTCCAGGCCCTGGAGATGGGGCCGCCGGTGGGCCGGCCGATCCAGTACCGGGTCAGCGGCAAGGACATCGACCAGGTGCGCAAGCACGCCATCGCCCTGGCGGCCGAGCTGGATAAGAATTCCCACGTCGGCGAGATCATCTACGACTGGAACGAGCCGGGCAAAGTGCTGCGCATCGACATCGCCCAGGACAAGGCGCGGCAACTGGGCCTGTCTTCGGAAGACGTGGCGCAGCTGATGAACAGCATCGTCAGCGGCTCCACCGTGACCCAGGTGCATGACGACATCTACCTGATCAAGGTGGTCGGCCGCGCCGACGACAGCGAGCGCGGTTCGCCGGATACCTTGCAGAACCTGCAGATCGTCACCCCCAGCGGCACCTCGATCCCGGTGCTGGCTTTTGCCAGCGTGCGCTATGAACTGGAGCAGCCCCTGGTGTGGCGTCGCGATCGCAAGCCAACCATCACCATCAAGGCGGCGGTGCGCGATGGGATCCAGCCCACCGACCTGGTCAAGCAGCTCAAGCCGACCATCGACAGGTTCGCCTCTGGCCTGCCGACCGGTTACACGGTGGCCACTGGCGGCACCGTGGAGGAGAGCGGCAAGGCCCAGGGGCCGATCGCCAAGGTGGTGCCGCTGATGCTGTTCCTGATGGCGACCTTCCTGATGATCCAGCTGCACAGCGTGCAGAAGATGTTCCTGGTGGCCAGTGTCGCGCCCCTGGGGCTGATCGGCGTGGTCCTGGCCCTGGTGCCGACGGGGACGCCCATGGGCTTCGTGGCGATTCTCGGGATCCTGGCGCTGATCGGCATCATCATCCGCAACTCGGTGATCCTGGTGACCCAGATCGATGAGTACGAGCAGGCCGGCTACGACCCCTGGGATGCGGTACTGGAAGCCACCCACCACCGGCGGCGGCCGATCCTGCTGACCGCCGCGGCGGCCAGCCTGGGGATGATCCCCATCGCCCGGGAAGTGTTCTGGGGGCCGATGGCCTACGCCATGATCGGCGGCATCATCGTCGCCACCTTGCTCACCTTGCTGTTCCTGCCGGCGCTGTACGTGGCCTGGTACAGGATTCGCGAACCGCAGAAAGAAGCCGGTTGAGGCAGGGCCCTGCGCGTGTTGCGCACAGGGTTTTTCCCGGATGCCGGCGGGACGGGCTGCGCTTGGCTTTACACTCTGGACATTCATTGGAGAAGAGATTGCTCATGTCCTGCGTTGCCCGGCCTCTTCGTGGCCTGTTACTCGCCGCCGCCCTGCTGCTGTCGCCCTGGGCGCTGGCCCAGCCGTTGTTGGAAAACTCGCTGTGGCAGGTCGAGATCGATCCGGCGACCCTGGCGATTCGCGTGACCCCTGCCGGTCAGCCGGCCGTGCAAGCCTCGGCGGGTGTGGACAGCCACCGGGTCAGCGTCTTGCAACAGACGCCGCAGCAGCTGAGTTGGCAATGGGACGATGGCGCCTGGAGCCTTAGCGCGACCCTGCGCCAGCGCGACCTGGTGTTCTCCATCCAGGCCCGGGAGCCGGGCTCGCTGACGTTCCTGCGCCAGCCGGCCAGCGCCATGGGCAGGGGGCTGGTCTGGCCTTTGGCCGAGGGGCACTACGTACCGACGGGGGACCTGCGCTGGCAACGGTTTCTACTGGACCAGGGCGAGGTCAACAGTACCCAGGACCTGAGCCTGCCGCTGTGGACCCTGGATCACGGCGCCTTCACCCTGAGCTGGCTGCTGACCCGACCCTATAACAACCGCCTGAGCCTGAGCGCCGAAGGGCCGGCCATGGCGCTGACGGGGCAGCATCAGTTCACCCGCCTGGAACCCGATGCGCCGCTGACCATGACCTTGTACCTGGGGGACGCCGACCTGCTGGCGGGCGCCAAGCGCTATCGTCAATGGCTGATCGACAACGGGCGCTACGAGACCCTGGAGGCCAAGCTGGCGCGCACGCCGCAAGGCAGCAGGTTGCTGGGGGCCAGTCATGTTTATCTGTGGGGCAACGATCTGCTGGGGGACGCCGATGTGCGCAACTGGCCGCAGTTGCTACAGGACTTGCAGGGTAACGAGCCGCTGGCGATGAAGCTGCGGGCCGGCCTGGACAAGGACAGCGCGAAGATCCTCAAGGCGTCCGCGGCCAACCTGGATGCCTATCAGCGCACCACCTTGCTGCGCAGCCTCAACAGCGCGCTGAACCAGCAGGCCCGCCTGGGCTGGCAGGGCGCTGACGAGCCCGACATGCAAGCCCTGGCCCAGGGTTACGGCGAGCTGCGCACGCAGATGGCCAAGGTCTTCGCCAAGGCCTTGAACACCGACCCGGCGCGTTGGGGCAGCAGCCTGTCGCTGGCGACCATGGAGCGTTTGCAGGCGGCCGGGCTGAGCCGTTTGTGGCTAGGCCTCGGCGAAGGTTGGGAGGGCGGGCTCTGGCACCCCGAAGCGGTGCGGGCCGGGGTGGCTGCGGGGTATCTGGTGGCGCCCTACGACTCCTACGAGACCGCGTTGCGCAGCAATGAAAACCCCGACTGGAGCACCGCCCACCTGGGCTCGCGGGCCAACCGCGAGTGCGCGATCGTGCTGGAAAACGGCCAGCTCAAAAGCGGTTTCCAGCAGTCCGGGCATTACACCGACCCCCGTTGCGTCAGGCCACTGCTGGAGGCCCGGGTCAAGGCCGTGCAGGCCCGGGTCGGGTTCAACAGTTGGTTCCTCGATGCCTACGCCACCGGCATGCTGTTCGACAGCTACCGCGCCGAGAGGCCGATGACCCAGGCGCAGAACGCCGAGGGCAATATCGATGCTTCGCGCTGGATTGCCGAGCAGCAGCAACTGGTCAGCGGTTCCGAAGACGGCAATGGGGTGACGGCCGGCGGCGTGCTGTTCGCCCATGGCATGCAGACCCCAGTCATGGGCTGGGGCGATGAGCAGATGAGCAAGGAGGTGAAGTCGCCCTACTACCTGGGCAACTGGTACCCGCCGGAGCAGCCAGCGGTGTTCTTCAAGAGCGCGCCGCTCAAGGAGCCCTACCGCACGGTGTATTTCGCACCGGCGACACGTGTGCCGTTGTACCAGGCGGTGTTCCACGGGTCGTTGGTGACCAGCCACCATTGGCTGTTCGACAGCCTCAAATTGAGCAATGTGCGGGTCGAGAACGAATTGGCCCAGCTGCTCTACAACGTGCCGCCCTTGTATCACCTGAGTGCCGCCACCTTGCGCCAGCGCCTGCCGCCGATGGTCCGCCAGGATGCATTTTTCCGGCCTTTGCACCAGCGCCTGGGCACCCAGGCCCTCACGGATTTTCGCTGGCTGACGGCGGACCGCCAGGTGCAGCAGACCACCTTTGCCGACGGTTCGCGGCTGCTGGCGAATTTCGACTCCCAAGCCCGTGAAGTGCAGGGCGTGAGGTTGCCGGGGCAGAGCATCAAGGCGCTGCTGGCGGACGGCGAGGTGCGTGAGTATCAGGTCGCGCGCCAGCCCTGAGCCGTCCGGCGGCAGGCTGTGGCCTCAGGCTTTGCGCCAGACGCTGGCCAGCCACGGTTGCTGCTCCCGGGGCAATCCGGCAGGGCGGTAATAGTGCTCCAGTTCGACAAATCCGGCATCCGTCAGGAGTGCCTGCCAGGCCGCCAGGTCGTGGTAGGCGCCGTAGCGGTCGCCGTTCCAGCCTTCCTGGTTGTCGCCCCTGGGGTTGGAGCTGAACAGCACCCCGCCGGGCTTCAAGGTGCCATGCAGTTGCTTGAGTACCCGGGGCAGTTCCTGGCCGGGAACGTGGAACAGCACGGCGTTGGCGAAGATCCCGTCGAAGCGTGCCGCTGGCAGGTCGAGCTTGAGGAAGTCTTGCTGCCAGACTTCGCAGCCGCTGTCTTGCCGGGCCATCCGGGCGAACTCCTGGCTGCCGTCCAGGCCGACGGCCACATGGCCCAGGCGGGTGAAGGTGCGCAGGTCGCGCCCCGGGCCGCAGCCGAAGTCCAGCAGGGTGAAGGGCGCCGTGCCCTGGATATGCCGCAGCAGGGCGTCGATGTTCTGGCTGACGTCGTGGTCGCGGGTACCTTCGCGAAAGCCTTCGGCCACCTGGTTGTAGTGGCCCAGGGTGGTGGCGGTGATGGTGTCGAGATCGTCGGGGGCAAGTTTCATGGCGGCAGGACGGCGTGATGGGGACCGGCTCAATATACACCGGTGCAAAGGCAAGGTTGGCGGGCGCTGCGCAGTCTGCGGCAGCGGCGACACGAAGCGGGTCTTGTGGGTACGCGCTTGTAGATACCGTCTTGCCCGTTACCGGGCAAGCGCCAATTTCGGGTCATAAGGATGGCCCGATTTCAGCACGCCAAATACGATGTGCAGCATCTTGCGCATCACCGCACAGACGATCTGCTTGCCCGCTTTACCCTTGGCGCGCAGCCGCTCTTTCATCGCCATGAGGGGCTCACTCATGTTCATGGCGGTGATGCTGGGTAGGTACAACGCTCGGCGGATACGCCCCGAACCAGCCTTGCTGATCAGCGTGCGGCCCTTGAATTTGCCGGATTCGGCCAACTGCGGATTCAACCCCGCAAACGAGACTACGGCCCGGGCGCTACGAAACTCCTTGAGATCGCCCAGTTCGGCCAGGATCACTGACGCGGTCTTCTCGCCGATACCGTCGATGCTCAACAGCAGATCCCGTTTGCCCCGCAAGTCGGGATCATCGTCGACATGCTGCTTGATCATCTGGCGGGTCTGGACGATGTCTTTTTCGATGTGGCTGATGTGCGACTGGATCGATTCCTGAACCACCGTATCCGCCACTTCCTGGCGATTACGTTCCATCTGCAGCATCTCCTGCAGGTCGTCCAGGCGTCGCAGCAGGACCCGTAGCCGGCGGATCGCCACAGGCTCCGGCGCCCAGGGCGTCAAGGGTGACTCGTGCTTGGCCTGGGCAAAGGCGGCCAGCAACTTGGCGTCCACCTTGTCGGTCTTGTAGTTGATTCCTTCGCTTTTCTTGAAGTAATGGACCCGGGCTGGGTTGACCACGATGACTTCGTAACCCTGGTGGTACAGGTGCTCTGCCAGGGCTTCGTGATAAACGCTGGTGGCTTCCATGACGACCCTGGCGTCGGGCTGCGCATGCAACTTGAGCCACTGGTCGAGCTGGGCGAAGCCCTCGGCATTGTTGGGAATCTTGCCGCGTGTGCGGTACTTGCCGTTGGGCAGAGGCGTGGCGACATCGAATGTGTTCTTGGCGATATCGATCCCGATGACGTTAGACATATTCTCTTCCTCGTATGCGCGGGTTGAGGATCATCCATCACTCGGTCTCAGCCTTGTTGATGCGAGCTACCGTGCGATGCAGGGCTCAGGATACCGTTCGGACTTAGCGAGTGAGGTTGAAGAGGAGGAGCTCAATCTACAGTGCAGGCTCAAGGCCTTAGCCGCTGCCCGGCTTCATTCCTCTTCCTCGATGATCAGTCGAGAACTATCGCGTGTGTAAACGCGATAGTCGAGATACAAGCCGCTGCCGGGCCTGCGAGGCTGCGCCAAGGCCCAGAGGGCCTTCAGGTGCGCGAAGCGGCTCAGCGCTTGTTGAGGCGCCGGGCCAGGCGGTCGCCGCCGAGCTGGATCGCCGTCACCAGGAGCACCAGCAACACGATCACCGTGAGCATGATCTGGCTGTCGAAGCGCTGGTAGCCGTAGCGGTAGGCGATGTCCCCCAGCCCGCCGGCCCCGATGGCCCCGGCCATGGCCGAGGAGTTGATCATGGTCACCAGGGTGATGGTGAAGCCGCCGACTATCCCCGGCAGCGCCTCGGGCAAGAGCACGTGCCAGACAATGTGCCAGCGTCGGCAGCCCATGGCCTGGGCCGCTTCGATCAGCCCGTGGTTGACCTCCCGCAGGCTGACTTCGGCGATGCGCGCGAAGAACGGCGTGGCGGCAATGGTCAGCGGCACCACGGCCGCCCACACCCCATAGGTGGTGCCGACGATCAGCCGGGTGAAGGGGATCAGCGCCACCATCAGGATCAGGAACGGGATCGAGCGGAACAGGTTGACGAAGGCCCCCAGCGCCCGGTTCAGCGCCGGGGCCTGGTAGATCCCGCCCTTGCCGCTGGTGACCAGGATCACCGCCAGGGGAATCCCCGCCAGCAGGGCGATCAACGACGACACGCCGACCATCAGCAGGGTGTCGAGTGCACCCTGGAGCAAACGTTCAAACCACATAACCCAGCACCTCCACCTGTTGTGCCCAGTGCCTGGCGCGCTGGCGCAGTTCCTCGGCGCCCAGGGACGAGCCCTGTACCGCCAGCAGCAGCTGGCCCAGGGCATGGCCCTGGATGCGCTCGACCCCGCCCTGCAGCAGCCGCACGCGCCCGCCCAGGGCGTTGAACAGCGCCGCCAGGTCCGGCTCGTCACGTTGCGCGCCGGTAAAGCGCAGGCTCAGCACCACGGCCGCTGCGGCACTTTCGGGATGGCTGCGCAGGCGTTGGCGCAACTCCTCGGGCAGTTCATGTTGCAAGGGGGCCAGCAGGGTCTTGCTGACCTCGTGCTGTGGGTCACCGAAGACCTTCCACACCGGGCCCTGCTCGACGATGCCCCCACGCTCCAGGACCACCACCCGGTGGCAGATATCGCGGATCACCGCCATCTCGTGGGTGATCAGGATGATGGTCAGGCCCAGGCGCTGGTTGATCTCTTGCAGCAGGCCGAGGATCGACTGGGTGGTTTCCGGGTCCAGGGCCGAGGTGGCCTCGTCGCACAGCAGGATCTCGGGGTCGTGGACCAGGGCGCGGGCGATCCCCACCCGCTGCTTCTGGCCGCCGGACAGCTGCGCCGGATAGGCCTGGTGCTTGTCCTTCAGGCCCACCAGTTCCAGCAGTTCACGGACCTTGCGCTGGCGCTGGGCCTTGGGCACCCCGGCCACCTTCAGGGGCAGCTCGACGTTGTGCCACACGGTCTTGGCCGACATCAGGTTGAAGTGCTGGAAGATCATGCCGATGCGTCGGCGCAGGGCCACCAGGCGGTCTTCGTCGAATTCGCCGATGTCCACCTGGTCGATCAGCACCCGGCCGCTGCTGGGTCGTTCCAGGCGGTTGATGGTGCGGATCAGCGACGACTTGCCGGCGCCGCTGCGGCCGATGATGCCGAACACCTCGCCGCGCTGGATCGCCAGGTCGATGCCGTGCAGGGCCTGGACCGGACCCTGCTGGCCCTGGTAGGTCTTGCCCAGGCCGATGAAGCGCACCTGGGCGCGGTTCAGGTCCGGATGCAGCTCGGTCCGTTCGGCGCTCTGGGGTTCGGGTTCGGGGAGCGCAAGCTTATGCGTGGCGACTGTCATCTCAACCTTCCCAACCGGCCTGGTAGAGCTTGCCGTGGGCCTGGTCCAGGGCGGCGCGCACGGCGGGCGAATGCTGGTAGATATCGACGAACTTGATCAGCCGCGGATCGTTTTTGCTCTTGGGCTGGATCACGAACTGGATCACGTACTCCTTGTGGTCCAGGCCGTCGAACAGCAGCGCCGAGCCGGCATCGAAGGTCTTGGCCAGGCGGATGTAGGCCGGGTAGCCCTGGACCAGGTCGGCGTCGTCGTAGGCACGCACCAGTTGCACGGCCTCGACCTGGAGGATCTTGATCTTTTTCGAGTTGGCGATGATGTCGTCTTCGGTGGCCTTGTAGCCGACCCCCGGCTTCAGGCTGATCAGCCCGGCCTTGGCGAGCAGCTGCAGGCCGCGACCGCTGTTGATCGGGTCGTTGGCGATGGCCACGCTGGCGCCTTGGGGCAGTTCGTCGAAGCTTTTGTACTTCTTCGAGTACAAGCCGACGTTGTTGATGATCCCCGGGGCGAAAGGCACCAGGTCGAAACCGGCGGCGGCCTTGGCGTTTTCCAGGAACGGGATGTGCTGGAAGTAGTTCACGTCGATGTCGCCGGCGGCCAGGCTGACGTTGGGCGCGATCCAGTCGCTGAACTCCACCAGTTCCACCTTCAGGCCTTGCTTGCCGGCTTCGGCGACGGCGGCCTCCAGGGGAATGGCGAAGGCGGCGGTGGTGCCGACCTTGAGTGGCGGTTCGGCGGCGAAGACGCTGCTGGCGAAGAGCCCGAGGGCGAGGGCCAGTGCTTTGACCGGATGGCGCGGGAGCTTGGTGTTCATGGTCTTGGGTTCCAGTCAGTGCATCGAGGTTTTTGGGGGTATTACGGTCTTGTCGCGGGCAAGCCTCGCTCCTGCGCATGCCTCTGCAGGAGCGAGCGGGCGGCGATCCGGCTTGCCCGCGATGCCGTTAGCGGCGGTAGGCCGCGCCGGTGTGGCGAGCGGGCAGCTTGCGGTCCTGGTGGAAGAGCTTTTCGCGCAGGGTCCCGGTCTCGTAGGCGGTCTTGTAGGACCCGCGTCGTTGCAGCTCCGGGATCACCAGGTCGATGAAGTCGACATAGCTTTCCGGGGTGACGATGCGGGTCAGGTTGAAGCCGTCCAGGCCGGTCTCGGCAATCCAGGATTCCAGGTCGTCGGCCACCTGTTGCGGTGAGCCGACCACGGTGAAGTAGCGCCCGCCCAAGGCGTGCTGCTCCAGGAGCTTGCGCCGGGTCCAGTCGTTGTTCTGCAGGTGCTTGGTGGCCGACTGGATGGCGTTGTTCTTCACGTACTGGATCGGTTCGTCGAGTTCGTACTGGGCGAAGTCGATGCCGGTGGAGGCGGAAAAATGCGCGACCCCGGCCTCGGCGCTGGCATGGCTGCGGTACTCGGCGTGCTTCTTCCAGGCCAGCTCCTCGGTGGCCCCGACGATCACGTTCAGGCCCATGAAGATCTTGATGTCCTCGGGATTGCGCCCGGCGGCCACGGCGCTGGCGCGGACCTTGTCCACCTGGGCCTTGGTCGCGGCCTTGTTCTGCCCGCTGATGAACACGCATTCGGCGTGGCGTCCGGCGAACACCAGGCCGCGCTCCGAACTGCCAGCCTGGAACAGCACCGGGGTGCGCTGGGGCGAGGGCTCGCACAGGTGATAACCGCTGACCTGGTAGAACTCGCCCTGGTGCTCGACCTTGTGCACCTTGTCCGGCCGGGCATAGAGGCGCTGCTCGCGGTCGTTGACCACGGCGTCGTCTTCCCAACTGCCTTCCCAGAGCTTGTACAGCACCTCCAGGTATTCGTCGGCCTGGTCGTAGCGGCGGTCGTGCTCGATCTGCTCTTTGAGGCCCATGGCCTGGGCGGCGCTGTCCAGGTAGCCGGTGACGATGTTCCAGCCGACCCGGCCACGGCTCAGGTGGTCAAGGGTGGAAAGCCTGCGGGCGAACAGGTAGGGCGCCTCGTAGGTGAGGTTGGCGGTGAGGCCGAACCCCAGGTTGCGGGTCACCGCGGCCATGGCCGAGACCAGCAGCAGCGGGTCGTTGACCGGCAGCTGGATCGATTCCTTGAGCGTCACGTCCACCGAGCCCTGGTAGACGTCGTAGACCCCGACGATATCGGCGATGAACAGCCCGTCGAACAGCCCGCGCTCCAGCAACTGGGCCAGCTCGGTCCAGTACTCGAGGCTCTGGTACTGGGTGGAGGTGTCCCGTGGGTGGGTCCACAGGCCGTGGTTGATGTGCCCGACGCAGTTCATGTTGAAGGCGTTGAGCAGGATCTTCTTCTTGGTGGGGGCGAGGGCGCTCATCAGATGGTCCCCCGCAGTGGCGGGTTCTGCTGGTTGAGGTAGTAGTTGCCCACGGCGTGGTACTTCCAGCGCACCGGGTCGTGCAGGGTGTGCACCCGGGCATTGCGCCAGTGGCGGTCCAGGCCGTACTCGGCCAGGGTCGCCTGGCTGCCGGCCAGTTCGAACAGGGTGCTGCCGGCGGCCAGGGAAATCTCCGTGCTCAGGGCCCGGGCCTCGGCCACGGCGATGGAGGCGGCCGCCACGGTCTCGGCGTTGGTCTGGGCCTGGGCGCGGTCGAGGAATTCCCCGGCCCGTTCCAGCAGGGCCTCGGTGGCATGCAGGCGAATGCTCAGGTGGCCGAAACTCTTGATGGTCAGCGGGTCGTCGGTGGCCTTGTCGTGGCCGGAATCGATCCACGGCCGGCTCTTGGTCCGTACGAAGCGCAGGGCGTCTTCGTAGGCGGCGCGGGCGATGCCGGTGTCGATGGCGGCGTGGAGAATCTGCGCCAGGGGGCCGACCGGGGTCGGACGCTCGAAGGCGCTCTGGAACGGCACCACGTCGGCGGCGTCCACCGCCACGCTTTCGAAGACCACCGAGCCACTGCCGGTGGTGCGCTGGCCGAAGCCGCTCCAGTCGTCGATCACGCTCAGGCCCTGGCTGTCGGCGGGGACGAACGCCAGTTGCTGGATGCCGTCCTCGTCCACCACCGAGGTGGGGATGCGCTGGGCATAGATGGCGCCGGTGGCGTAGAACTTGCGTCCGTCGATGCGGTAACCCTGGCCGCTGCGGTCGCGGCTCAGGCGGGTGGTGCGGTCGTGGGCGGTCTTGGTCCCCAGCTCGGCCAGGGCGTTGCCGAAGCGTCGGCCGGCCAGGACCTCGGCGTACAGCCGTTGCTTCTGCTGCTCGCTGCCGTTCACCCGCAGCACTTCGAGGGCATAGAAATGGTTTTGCGGGATCTGGCCCAGGGAGGCGTCGGCCTCGGCGATCAGCGCGGTGACCTTGGCCAGGGTGACGTTGGATACGCCAGCGCCGCCGTATTCCTTGGGTACGCTGATACCCCACAGGCCGGAGCGGCTGAAGGCTTCCAGCTCGGGGTGCGGCAGGCGCCGCTCGCGATCGCGCAGGGCGCTGTCGCGCTTGAAATCTTCCGCCAGGTCGCTGGCGACAATCAGGGCTTGCTCGTCGCTGGTGATGACCGCGACGTGTTGAGAAAGAGACATGTGTTTCTCCAGAGATCTGGTCAAAAGCGTTCTGGGCGGTTAAATCCAGGAATGACGGGCCGGCAGCGTGCCGTTCAGGTGATAGGCGCCCACGGCGTGGTACTTCCAGCGCACCGGGTCGTGCAGGGTGTGCACCCGGGCGTTGCGCCAATGGCGGTCGAGATTGAATTCGGCGAGGGTGGCGCGGCTGCCGGCCAGCTCGAACAGTTTCTCGCTGGCTTGCAGGGAGATCTCGGTGGTCAGCACCTTGGCTTCGGCCACGGCGATGGAGGCACGGGCCGCGGACTCGGCGGTGACCGGTGCCGCGCTGACCTGGTCCAGCACTTGGCCGGCCTTGCGCAGCAGGGCCTCGGCGGCGTGCAGTTCGATCTGCAGCTTGCCGATGTCGGCGATTACATACAGGTCGTCGCTGGCCCGTTCGACGTTGGCGTCGATCCACGGCCGCGAGCGTTCACGGACGAAGCGAATGGCATCGGCCAGGGCTTCACGGGCGATCCCGGCGTCGATGGCGGCCTGGATCAGTTGCGAGGCGGCGCCCTGGATGTTCGGCGTCTCGTTGATCTTCCAGTTGTCCAGCACCAGCTCGGAGTCCACCTGCACGTTGTTCAGCACGATGGTGCCGCTGGCGGTGGTGCGCTGGCCGAAGCCCGACCAGTCATCGATGATGCGCAGCCCCGGGGTGCCACGGCGGACGAAGGCCAGGACCTGGCGACCATCGTCGTTGAGCGCCTTGACCGCCACCCAGTGGGCGAACAGCGCACCGGTGGAATAGAACTTCTGGCCATTGAGCACATGGCCGTCGGCGTCGGCGCTGATCCGCGCCTTGAGCTCCAGGGTGTTCTTGGTGCCGCGTTCGGGCCCGGCATTGCCGATGCGCCAGCCTTCCAGGACGCTTTGCAGCAGCTGTTTCTTCTGGCGCTCGGTACCGCAACCGAGGATCAGGTTGAGGATGCCGAACTGGTTCTGCGGGATCTGCCCGAGGGCCGGGTCCGCCGCGGAAATGATCGCGAACACCTCGGCCACGGTCACGTAGGAAACCTGTGGGCCGCCATAGGCCCGGGGGATAGCGATGCTGCCCAGGCCGCTGCGGGTGAACTGCTCGACCAGCGCCCAGGGCAGCTTGCGCTGGCGGTCGCGCTGGGCGGCTTGTTGGCGGGCCTCGTCGGCCAGTTCATGGGCGGCCTGCAAGGCCTGGGCGTCGTTGAGCAGTACCTGCGCGGGCAACAACAGGGGGGCAATGTCCAGGTCGCTCTGGACCTGTGCTTCTACCAGACTGGACATCAGTGCCACTCCTTGGCTGCACGCAATGCCCTGGCGATCTGCACTGGGGTGATTGTGTTCCGAACCATACCTACCTCACATCTTTGGATAGGCCGCGTCATGCGGCGAAATCGGGATCAAGAATGTCCGGTGGTCCGGTGGCATATACCCTAAACGTGGATAAAAATTAAATAAACTAACTTATAGGAATATGCATAGAAGAGGGTTACGTATACGTCAGGCGGAGATGGGGCGTGTGGGTATCGGGCGTGTGTGGCCGCTGCCGCAGGCTGCGCGTGGGCGCGCAGCGGCCGTGGATTTTGGGGTTTGAAGGCCCTGCGGGCCTTGGCGCAGCCTCGCGTTGCTCGGCAGCGGCTACAGGTGAGGGTGGCGTTTGGCGTGGCCGCTGCCGCAGGTTGCGTAGCGGCCTTGGGGTTTTGGGGCGGGTCAGGCCGAGGTGAGGAACTTGCTGAGGAACTGCCGGGTGCGTTCTTCCCGGGGGTGGGCGAACAGGGCCTTGGCTTCGCCCTGTTCGACGATCACTCCCTTGTCGAAGAAGATCACCCGGTTGGCCACGTCGCGGGCGAAGCTCATCTCATGGGTGACGATGACCATCGTGCGCTTCTCCTCGGCCAGGCCGCGGATGGTCGCCAGTACCTCGCCCACCAGCTCCGGGTCCAGGGCCGAGGTGGGTTCGTCGAACAGGATCACCTTGGGCTCCATGGCCAGGGCCCGGGCAATCGCCACCCGCTGCTGCTGGCCGCCGGACAGGCGCCTGGGGTAGGCGTCTTCCTTGCCCGCCAGGCCGACCTTGGCCAGGAGCTTGCGGCCCAGGGCCAGGGCCTGCTCGCGTGGGGTCTTCTTCACCACCAGCGGGCCCTCGACGACGTTCTCCAGGGCGGTGCGGTGGGGAAACAGGTTGAAGTTCTGGAACACGAAACCCACTTGCTGGCGCAGTTGGCGGATCCGCCCTTGCTGCTGGCTCAGCGGGACATTGCTGTCGATGGCGATGTCGCCGATGCGGACCCGGCCGCTGGTGGGTTGTTCGAGGAAATTCAGGCAACGCAGGAAAGTGGTCTTGCCCGAGCCACTGGGGCCGATGATGGCCACCACTTCGCCTTCCTTGACCTCCAGGTCGATGCCATTGAGCACCGTCTGGCCCTTGAACTGCTTGGTCAGTTTTTCCACCACGATCATGGCTTCAAGACTCCTGGTCGTGCCGATTGACCCGCTCTTCCAGACGGTGCTGCAGGTGCGCGAGCACACTGGCCAGGACCCAGTAGATCAGAGCGGCGGCAAGATACATGGTGAAGATTTCGAAGGTCCGGGCGGTGATCAGCTGCGCCTGGCGGAACAGTTCCGGGACCTGGATGGTGGCGGCCAGGGCGGTGTCCTTGACCAGCGAGATGAAGCTGTTGCCCAACGGCGGCAGGGCGGTGCGCATGGCTTGCGGCAGGATCGCCCGGCGCAGGGTCTGGGCCCGGGTCATGCCGATGCTGGCGGCGGCCTCCCACTGGCCACGCTCGATGGAGCCGATGGCGGCCCTGAGGATTTCACAGGCGTAGGCCGCCATGTTCAGGGAGAAGCCGATCAGCGCCGCAGGCAACGGGTCCAGCTCCAGCCCCAGTTGCGGCAGGCCGTAGTAGATCACGAAGAGCTGCACCAAGAGCGGAGTGCCGCGAAAGAACGACACATAGATCCGGGCGATCCAGCTCACCAGCGCGAAGCGCGACAGGCGCATCAAGGCCAGGCCGAAGCCCAGCAGCAGCCCGAAGAACATGCCGCCCAGGCTCAGGATCACCGTGTAGTACGCACCCTTGAGCAGGAATGGCGCCGAGTCCAGCGCCAGTTGCAGGCCTGCTTCCATTATTGGGTGACGTCAGCGTTGAAGTATTTTTCCGAGAGTTTCTTCAGCGTGCCATCGGCCCGCAGCTCCTCGATCGCCTTGTTCACTGCGGCCAGCAGTTCCGGTTCGCCCTTGCGCAGGGCCACGCCGGATTCCTGGCGGGAGAAGGGGTCGCCGGAGACCACCAGGGTGTCCTTGGTTTTCTTGATCAGCTCGAAGGCCGCCAGGCGGTCCACCAGGATGGCTTCGATACGGCCTACACGCAGGTCCTGGTACTTGGTCGGATCGTCGTCGTAGGTCTTGATGATGGCGTTGGGCACGTTGTCCTTCAGCCATTGCTCGTAGTTGGTGCCCAGGCCCACCCCGACCTTGTGCCCGGCCAGGTCGGCGGCGGTCTTGAACTTGCCCTCGTCCTTCTTCTGGGTCAGGGCCTGGATGCCGGAGATGGTGTAGGGGGTGGAGAAGTCGTACTTCTTCTTGCGCTCCTCGGAGATGGTCACCTGGTTGACCACGGCGTCCAGGCGCTTGGATTCCAGGGCCGCGAGGATGCCGTCCCACTTGGTCGGTTGCAGCTTGACCTTGACCCCGAGCTTGTTGGCCAGGGCTTCGGAGAATTCCACTTCGAAGCCGGTCAGCTTGCCATTTTCGTCGACGTAGCTGAACGGTGGGTAGGTGCCTTCCAGGCCGACGTTGATCACGCCCGCGTCCTTGATCTTCTGCAGTTGCTCGCCGGCAACCGCTTGCCCCATCAGTCCGGCACCGAGGGCCAGGCCCAGTGTGCCAATCAGCAGATTGCGACGCAGTACGGAAAGATTCATGACAAGCCCCTGTGGTTTCTTATGCACGATGCGAGTGGGAAATGCAGGTCGATCGATGAGCCGGAACGCAGGTTTCATCCTGCCCTAAATGCAGCGTATGCGTCTCCCGGCAAATTCGCCTGCGCCGCGACTATAAGTACTCTTTTATAGATGTAAAAATAATATAAATTCACATTTATATTCCCTAAAAGAATATTTAATTCATCCCTTGCAGCCGCTGCCGCAGGCTGCGCACGAGCGCAAGGCGCTCGCCTTTGCCGATGTATTTCCTTGCTCTGATCTTCAGCTGAAGGCCCCTGCATAAGCGAACAGCGCCGGGGCTCCGCCGGTGTGCAGGAACAGGATCGGGCCCTCCTCGAATCGCTGGCGACCGATGCCGTCCAGCAACCCGGCCATGGCCTTGCCGGTATAGACCGGGTCCAGCAGCAAGCCCTCCTGGCTGGCCAGGAGCTTGACCGCGGCCAGGGTGCCGGCATTGGGCTCGCCATAGCGCGGGGCAAAATATTCGTCCCACAGCTGCACGTTGAAGCTCGGCGGCAACGGCACGCCCAGCAGTTCGGCGGTGCGCTCGGCCAGGCCCTGGACCTTGGGCCGCTGGTTTTCCTCGGTACGCGAGACGGTGACGCCGATCACCGGCAGTTGCGGCAAGGCTTCGCTCAGGCCCAGGGCCAGGCCGCTGTGGGTGCCGGCGCTGCCAGAGGCCAGGACCACGGCGGCGAAGCGCAGGCCGCTGTCCTCGATCTGTTGCGCCAGCTCCAGGCCGGCGCGTACGTAGCCCAGGGCGCCCAGGGCATTGGAGCCGCCGATGGGTACCAGGTAGGGTTTCTTGCCGTTGCTGCGCAGGCGCGCGGCCAGGGCCTGGAGCTGCTCGTCGGCCTGGTCGAGGTTGTCCACCCGCTCGACCTTGGCATCGAACAGTTCCAGCAGCAGGCGGTTGCCGTTGCCCAGGTAGTTGGCATCGTCGGTGCCGATGGGGTTTTCCAGCAGGGCGACGCAACCCAGGCCCAGTTGGGCGGCCAGGGCCGCGGTCTGGCGTACGTGGTTGGACTGGATGGCCCCGGCGGTGACCAGGGTGTCGGCACCCTGGGCCAGGGCATCGGCCGCCAGGTATTCGAGCTTGCGCAGCTTGTTGCCGCCCATGGCCAGGGGCGTGGTGTCGTCGCGCTTGATGTAGATGTCGCGGCCGGTCCAGGCCGACAGGCGTTGGAGTTTTTCCAGGGCGGTGGCGTGGCCGAGCAGGTCGAGGCGGTCGAAACGGGCGAGCTGTTGTTTGATCATGAGTCCGCACGGAACAGGGAAGGTGCAACGACTATAGGCAGCGATATTTGGCCGGGCAACCGCTGCTCGCTTATGCAAAAAAGTGCTTATGTGCGCACAATTAGTTCTTAAGGGTGGCCGTGACCGGGCGTAAAGTGATCGCCGTTTGCGCGGCCTGACAGTCCGGCCGCCCGAGTCTAGGAGTCTTATCGTGAGCGAGCGTTCCAGCCATTGGCAATTGCAGACCATCGTCGGTCAACTGCGCGATGCCCGTGATCAGTGGCGTAGCCGCAACGGTCGGGTCAGCGGCGAGCAGGGTGGCCGCGAGCTGCCGTCGAGGGCGGCCATGGCGGAGATCCTCGAGGCCCTGTGCGGCGCCCTGTTCCCCATGCGCCTGGGGCCGGTGGACCTGCGCGAGGAGAGCGAGGATTTCTACGTCGGCCATACCCTGGATGCGGCGCTCAACGCCCTGCTGGCCCAGGCGCGCCTGGAGCTGCGCTACGTGGCCCGGCAGAACGGTGAAAGCGATATCGACGTCAATGCCCGGGCGATTCGCCTGATCCAGGATTTCGCCCTGGCCCTGCCTGGCCTGCGCGTATTGCTCGATACCGATGTGCTGGCCGCTTACCACGGCGATCCGGCGGCCCGCAGCGTCGACGAAGTGCTGTTGTGCTACCCGGGCATCCTGGCGGTGATCCACCATCGCCTGGCGCACCACTTGTATGGTGCCGGGCTGCCGTTGCTGGCGCGGATCAGCTCGGAGATCGCCCACTCGGCCACCGGCATCGACATCCACCCGGGGGCGCAGATCGGCAAGAGCTTCTTCATCGACCACGGCACCGGCGTGGTGATCGGCGAGACCGCGATCATCGGCGAGCGGGTGCGCATCTACCAGGCGGTAACCCTGGGGGCCAAGCGCTTCCCTGCGGACGAGGACGGCCAGTTGCAGAAGGGTCATCCGCGCCACCCGATCGTCGAGGACGACGTGGTGATCTACGCCGGCGCGACCATCCTCGGGCGCATCACCATCGGCAAGGGCTCGACCATCGGCGGCAACGTCTGGTTGACCCGCAGCGTGCCGGCGGGCTGCAACCTGACCCAGGCCAACCTGCAGCACGACGACGGCTCGCAGAAGTAACCTGTGGCCGCTGGCGGGCCTGCCCCCCCCCCAATGCGGGCGCTGCGCGCCCGTGTGCAGCCTGCGGCAGCGGCTACACGAAGCGGCTACGCATGCCCGTCAGGGCCTTCCGGGGCCGGCCGGGCTTTCTCGCCATCGATGTGTCCGCCGTGCTGAACGATTGCGTCCGGCATACGTCATACCCTTCCTTGAGCTAGCGTACTGACAGTACCGCTGAGCCCTGCAATTGGTCCTGAACCCCTTATCCATGTTTAACTTGAACGCTTGTTCAAGTTAAACCGGTGGTTCGCTGCCCGCTCACAACAGGAGGCTTGCCTTTGCTGAGTCCGTACATTTCAGCCATGTTTCACCCCTTCGAGGTGCGCCATTGATGAGTGCATCATCCACCCCCGCGAACAGCCTGGTTCGCATGAATCCCCCGGTGTTCTACTTCGCCGCCAGCTTCATCCTGATCTTCGGCGTGGTGGTGATCAGCCTGCCGGAACAGGCCGGTGCCTGGCTGCTGGCCGCGCAGAACTGGGCGGCCAATACGGTCGGCTGGTACTACATGCTGGCCATGACCCTGTATCTGGTCTTCGTGGTGGTCACCGCCTTGTCCGGCTACGGCAAGATCAAGCTCGGTGCCGACCACGACGAACCCGAGTTCAGCTACCTGTCCTGGGCCGGCATGCTGTTCGCCGCCGGGATCAGCATCACCCTGTTCTTCTTCTGCGTTTCCGAACCCCTGACCCACATGCTCCAGCCGCCCAAGGGCGAGGCCGGCACGGTGGAGGCGGCGCGCCAGGGCATGCAGTTGCTGTTCCTGCACTGGGGCCTGCATGGCTGGGGTGTGTTCGCCTTCGTCGGCATGGCCCTGGCGTATTTCGCCTACCGACATAACCTGCCGCTGGCCCTGCGTTCGGCGCTGTATCCGCTGATCGGCAAACGCATCAATGGCCCCATCGGCTATGCGGTGGATGGCTTCGGCATCATCGCCACGGTATTCGGCCTGGGCGCCGACATGGGGTTTGGCGTGTTGCACCTGAACTCCGGCCTCGACTACCTGTTCGGCATCGCCCACACCCAGTGGATCCAGGTCTTGTTGATCACCCTGATGATGGGCGCGGCGATCACCGTGGCGGTATCCGGGGTCGACAAGGGCGTGCGGGTGATGTCCGACATCAACATGCTGCTGGCAGTGGCGCTGCTGCTGTTCGTGCTGTTCGCCGGCCCGACCCAGCATCTGCTCAATACCCTGATCCAGAACCTGGGTGACTACCTGGGCGCGCTGCCGGCCAAGAGCTTCGATGTCTATGCCTATGACAAGCCCAGCGACTGGCTGGGTGGCTGGACGGTGTTCTACTGGGCCTGGTGGATTGCATGGTCGCCCTTCGTGGGGCTGTTCATCGCGCGGATTTCCCGGGGCCGGACCATTCGTGAGTTCGTCTTCGGCGTGCTGCTGATTCCCCTGGGCTTCACCCTGGCGTGGATGTCGATCTTCGGCAACAGCGCCATCGACCAGGTGCTCAACCACGGCATGAGCGCCCTGGGCATGTCGGCCATCGACAATCCGTCCATGACCCTCTACCTGCTGCTGGAAACCTACCCCTGGAGCAAGACCGTGATCGCGGTCACGGTGTTCATCAGCTTCGTGTTCTTCGTCACCTCGGCGGACTCCGGCACCGTGGTGCTCTCCACCTTGTCGGCCCGAGGCGGCAGCGCGGACGAAGACGGCCCGAAATGGCTGCGGGTGTTCTGGGGGGCGATGACCGCCCTGGTCACCAGCGCGCTGTTGTTCGCTGGCAGCATCGATTCGCTGAAGTCGGCGGTGGTCCTGACCTCGCTGCCGTTCTCGCTGATCCTGCTGTTGATGATGTGGGGCCTGCACAAGGCGTTCTACATGGAGTCGCAGAAGCGCATCGCCCAGTTGCATTCCCTGGCGCCGGTATCGGCCTCGCGCCGGGGCCGAGGCGGTTGGCGCCAGCGCTTGAGCCAGGCGGTGCATTTCCCGTCGCGGGACGAGGTGTATCGCTTCCTCGACCAGACCGTGCGCCCGGCCATCGAGGAGGTGACGGCGGTATTCGTCGAGAAGGGCCTGAACGTCATCACCCAGCCCGATCCGGCCAACGACAGCGTCAGCCTGGAGATCGGCCACGGCGACCAGCATCCGTTCGTCTACCAGGTGCAGATGCGCGGTTATTTCACCCCGTCCTTCGCCCGGGGCGGCATGGGCCCGAAAGAGCTGCGCAACCGCCGTTACTACCGTGCCGAGGTGCATCTGTCCGAGGGTAGCCAGGACTATGACCTGATGGGCTACAGCAAGGAGCAGATCATCAACGACATCCTCGACCAGTACGAACGCCACATGCAGTTCCTGCATCTGGTGCGTTGATCCAGAGCCTCGCGGCCGGGGGCGCTGCTGCCCCTGGCCGGCGACTCAAGCCCTCGCTCCGCCCATGGCCAGGTACAGCCCCAGGGCGGCCACCGGCAGGGCGAACACCAGGCAGCCGACCAGCAGTTCCGAACCCAGGGGCTGCTTGGCGCTGACCACTCCCACCGCACCGTTGAGCACGCTCAACGCCAGCCACAGCCCGCAAAAGGCGTAGCCCAGGGTCTGTTGGCCGAAGCCCAGCCGTTCACCGATATACAGCACCAGGGCCAGCAGGAGCAGGCCGAAGGCAATGACGATGGTGGTGTGCATGAGGGGGCATCTCCTGGCGCCAGCCGACTGGCCGGAAAGAGTCCGGCGGCCCTGTTATCCAGCATAGGTCTCAAACCAGCCCGCCGTTGGCCCGCAGCACCTGGCCGTTGATCCAGCAGGCCGCGGGGCTGGCCAGGAAGGCGACGATGGCGGCGATGTCCTGTGGTTGGCCCAGGCGCTCCAGGGGCGGCAGCTTGGCGAAGTGCTGCACCTGCTCCTCGCTCTTGTCCTGCAGGAACAACTCGGTGGCCACCGGCCCGGGCGCCACGGCGTTGACCCGGATGTTGCGCCCGCGCAGTTCCTTGGCGAATACCCGGGTCATGGATTCCACCGCGGCCTTGCTGGCGATGTACACCGCGTAGCCGGGCAGGTCGAGGCCTACGGTGCTGCTGGAGAAGTTGACGATGGAACCGCCCTGGTTGAGGCGCGTGGCCGCCTCGCGCAAGGCATTGAAGGTTCCCCGGGTGTTGATGGCGAAGGTGCGCTCGAATAACTCGTCGCTGTGCTCGGCCAGGGCCTGGACCTTGAGGATGCCGGCGTTGTTGACCAGCACATCGACCTTGCCCAGCTGGGTTTCAGTGGTTTCGAACAGCTGGCGTACCTGGGCGGCGTCAGCCACGTCGGCCTTGACCGCGATGGCCTGGTGGCCGGCCTGGCGCAGCTGCACCACCAGCCGGGAGGCCTCCTCGGCGTTGCTGGCGTAGTTGATCGCCACGGCATAACCAGCGCTGGCCAGTTGGCGGGCGATGGTGGCGCCGATACCGCGCGAGGCTCCGGTGACGATCGCGACTTTGTTGGATTGAACGGTCATGGTGAGTATTCCTGGGCAAGTGTGGCGGTGATGGGATGTGGCGCAGGTTCACCGATTTACCCCTGTGGATAAATGCGCCAGAGTTGCCTTGACTGTTCAAGCAACGCCAACAATCTCGCCTAAGGAGCGGCCTGTGGATCAAGTCAAAGCGATGAAAGTGTTCGTGCGGATCTACGAGCGCAGCAGCTTCACCCTGGCCGCCGAGGACTTGAACCTGCCCCGGGCGACTCTGACCCATACCCTCAACCAGTTCGAGGCCTGGCTCGGCACCCGGCTGCTGGAGCGCAGTACCCGGCGGGTGCGGCCGACCCTGGACGGCGAGGCCTATTACCCGCGCTGTGTGCAATTGCTGGCGCAGTTGGAAGAGGCCGAGCTGGCGTTTCGGGCAGTGCAGCCCAAGGGCCGGTTACGGGTCGACATGCATGGCTCCCTGGCCAGGCATTTCGTGATGCCGCGGCTGGGGCAGTTCATGCAGAGTTATCCACAGATCGAGCTGGCCCTCAGCGAGGCCGATCACTTCGTCGACCTGATCGCCGAAGGGGTGGATTGCGTGCTGCGGGCCGGCACCCTGTGCGACTCCGCGCTGGTCGCCCGGCGGGTGGCGAACCTGGCCCAGGTGACATGTGCCAGCCCCGCCTACCTGGCGCGCCATGGTGAGCCCAGGAGCCTGCAGGACCTGCCCCGGCACCGGGTGGTGAACTATGTCTCGCGCAGTGCCGGTGGGCCGTTTCCCTTCAAGTTCATGGTGGCTGGCGAGCTGCATGAATTGACCCTCGATGGCGCGCTCTCGGTGTCCGGCGCCCAGGTCTACGGCGCTGCGGCCCTGGCTGGGCTGGGCATCATCCAATGCCCGCGCTACCACGTGGCCGATTCCCTGGACCGGGGGTTGATGCGCGAGATCCTGGTGGACACCCCACCACCGCCAATGCCGGTATCGGTGGTCTACCCCCATAACCGCCAGCTGTCGCCACGGGTGCGGGTGTTCGTCGACTGGCTGGCCCAGGTCTTCGCCGAAGCCGGCTGACCCACTGTCGCGCTTCCAGGCGCCTGGAGCGCCCCTTCCTCAGGCCCGTCAAGGGCTGTTTTTTCCTGCCGACGGTGGCTGCCGCGGCCCGGGCAGGAGTGGTTTTTGCCGTCTATAACCAATGGATACGAGCTGCCTGATGCCGATCGGTTAAGGCAATGGCAGGAGCGAGGCTTGCCCGCGATGGGCTTCAGGGCGTTGGGTTTATCCAGTCAATACGCGCAACCGTTAACGACCATCGTGAGCAATCGAGCGTCGAGCGGCTGCTCCCACAAGGGATCAGCTCGCTTGACCGACTGGCGTATGGCTTTCGACGAATTTTTTGTGCACTGCAAGTGAGTGTCAGCGACTGCGAGCCCTGGGTATTTCTCCACGACCGTTGTTGGCGGCGGCTTTTGCCTCAGGGGCCGGTGTGGCCACTTTTGAGCATCGTTCAGGGGGTAAAAAGGCAAATTGCCATTAGCTACTGAGGACGATTTCGTATTGTGCTACGTGGTACGTAATTAATTTCTTTTGCGCTGTTTGGTGTGATTCTTCGATCCGTCGATTTCAAGGGTGTGCGATCTGGGTTTCGTGGTACGAAGCGCCAGTCATTACGTCTCGCTCAATTTGCTTCATGGGGTTTTCGTCCAGTAAATACTGGGTTTCTCGCTACTGTATGAAGCTTGGGGCTGATGCTTCGTGGGCAAGCACTTTTTGGCTGAAAACTGAGCAAAAGGTTGTTTTTTAACGATTTTATAGTACGAAATTAAGTATGAATTCGGTATGAAATACGGCATTTCATATCGTTTCAGGTTTGCGGAACTGCCAGGAACCGGGTGGTTCACAACAACAGGGGGAGGCTGGCCGTTGCGCCAGCCGCCATGCCGGAACCGGCCATCCAGAGGTGGCCCCAGTCCAGATGAGGATTCGATGACTTATTCAGCTGCTGAACATCGCTACGATTCCATGCCCTATCGCCGGATCGGCCGCAGTGGCCTGGTGCTGCCGGCCCTGTCCCTGGGGTTGTGGCACAACTTCGGCGACAGCACGCCGATCGATACCCAGCGCGCCTTGCTGCGCACGGCCTTCGACCTGGGTATCAACCATTTCGACCTGGCCAACAACTACGGCCCACCCTATGGCAGCGCCGAGATCAACTTCGGCCGCCTGCTGCGCGAGGATTTTCGGGCCTATCGCGACGAACTGATCATTTCCAGCAAGGCCGGTTGGGACATGTGGCCAGGGCCCTACGGCCAGGGCGGCGGCTCGCGCAAGTACGTGCTGGCCAGCCTGGACCAGAGCCTGCAGCGCATGGGCCTTGAGTATGTGGATATCTTCTATTCCCACCGCTTCGACCCGGACACGCCCCTGGAGGAAACCGCCAGCGCCCTGGCCAGCGCGGTGCAGCAGGGCAAGGCGCTGTACATCGGTCTCTCCTCCTACTCCGGAGCGAAGACTCGGGAGATGGCGGCCTTGCTCAAGGAGTGGAAGGTGCCGCTGCTGATCCACCAGCCGGCCTACAACATGCTCAATCGCTGGGTGGAAAGGGACCTGCTGGAGACCACCGAGGAGCTCGGCGTGGGGGTGATCGCCTTCACCCCGCTGGCCCAGGGGCTGCTCACCGACAAGTACCTGGACGGCATTCCCGAGGATGCGCGGGTCAACCGCCCTGGCGGCGGGTCATTGCAGGCCTCTCACTTGTCCGAGACCAACATCGCCCATGTGCGCGCCCTCAACGATATTGCCCGGAATCGTGGGCAGAGCCTGGCCCAGCTGGCCCTGGCCTGGACCCTGCGCGATTCGCGGGTCACCTCGGCCCTGATCGGCGCCAGCCGGCCGGAGCAGATCGTCGAGAACGTCGGGGCCTTGCAGAACCTGGGCTTCAGCGTGGAGGAGCTGGCGGAAATCGATCATTTCGCCCGGGAAGGGCGGATCAACCTGTGGGAAAAACCTTCCACCGCCGAGTAGTGTGTACCGCCGCCAGGGCCATGGTCCTGGCGCCCATTGCCGGTCGCCTGGAGCATGGCGGCCGGCAGTGGGGGTGAGCTTCACTGGCTGTTGGCGCTGACCTTGAGTTCGGCGTGGGCATCACCTGCGTTGCGCTGCTGGGGGGCGTCCAGGTCGACCTTGGCGATCACCGACAGGCCCGGTCGCAGCCGTTCCAGGCCAGGCTGGTCGGCATCGAAGCGGATGCGCACCGGCACCCGCTGGACGATCTTGGTGAAGTTGCCGGTGCCCGGCTCGAAGGGCAGCAGGGCGAAGGTCGAGCCCGAGCCCGGGGCCAGGCTTTCCACGGTGCCGGTCATGCTGACTCCCGGCAGGGCGTCGATCTTGATGCGCGTTGGCTGGCCCGCAAGCATGTGCTGGGTCTGGGTCTCCTTGAAGTTGGCCAGGACATAGAGCTCGTGCAGCGGGACCAGGGTCAGCAGGCGTGAACCGGGTTGTACGTAGTCCCCCACCTGGACCTGGCGATTACCCACGGTGCCGTCCATGGGCGCGTAGACCGTGGTGTGGCTCTGGTCCTGGCGCGCCAGCTCCAGCCGGGCCTGGGCGCTCACCACCTTGGCCTTGGCCATTTGTAGCTGCGCCTGCAGGCGCTCGCGCTGGGCCGAGGTCACGGCCAGATCGTTCTGCGCCACTTGCAGCATGGCCTGGGCATGGGCGTGGTTCTGCTGCGCGGAAATTGCCTGGGTGCTGTATTTCTCCACTTCGTTGCGGGCCACGGCGCCGGTGGTGACCAGGGTATCGAAACGATTGCGCTCGTCTCCGGCGCGCCTGGATTCGGCCTGGGTGGCACGGATCGAGGTACGGGCCGCCAGTACCCGGGTGCCGGCCAGGCGCTGCTCGGCGTCCTGGATCGCCAGCGCTGCCTCGGCCAGGGCGACCTGGGCCTGGCTATCGGCCAGGTCACCGGTGGCCAGGGTCACCCGGCTGTCGAATTCCTCGCTGTCGATGCGGACCAGGGGCTGCCCGGCGCTGACGCTCTGGTGATCCTTGACCAGCACCGCGGTGACCAGGCCATGGATGCGTGGAGCGACGGACGTCGCGTCGGCGGCGACATAGGCGTCGTCCGTGGATTCGCTCGATGGCGCTGTCAGTACCCAACCTGCGCCAACGGCCACCAGGCTGAGGGCGATGGCCCCGGCGACCAGGGGGCGCCTCGAGCGTTTGCGCGGCGTCTGCGTCGCTTGGGCGGCTTGCAGAATGGCGTTCTGGGCCTGGGTGCTTTGCTCCATGTTGAAACTCCGCGGGGATTTAAATTACGATCATAATATTCACATGATGGTTGCAATGCCATAGGGAGATATCCACATGACGACCAGCGCATCCGCTCTCCCTGACAGGGGCCCGCAGGCCCGTCCGCACTCCACCCGTCGCAAGTTCCTGACCTTCACGGTCATGGCTTTCGGCATGTTCATGGCGCTGATCGACATCCAGATCGTGGCGGCCTCGCTCAATGACGTACAGGCCGGGCTCAGTGCCGGCCCCGATGAAGTGAGCTGGGTCCAGACGGCCTATCTGATCGCCGAGCTGATCATGATTCCGTTCTCCGCCTTTCTCGCCCAGGCGCTCTCCACTCGCTGGCTGTTCTGTGCCAGCGCGGCGCTCTTCACCTTGTTCAGCGTCGGTTGTGGCATGGCCTGGAACATCGAGTCGATGATCGTGCTGCGGGCACTGCAAGGTTTTACCGGCGGCGCCATGGTGCCCACGGTATTCGCCGTGGGGTTCGTGCTGTTCGAGGGCAAGCAGCGGGCGCTGGTGCCGGCCATCCTCGGCATGACCGCGGTCCTGGCACCGACCCTGGGCCCCACGGTGGGTGGGCTGGTGACCTATTACCTGGACTGGCGCTGGATCTTCTTCATCAATGTGTTGCCGGGGCTTTTGATCTGTATCGGTGCGGCGTTGCTGATCGATGTGGACCGTCCCGAGCCGTCCCTGTTGCGTCGCATCGACTGGCTGCATTTCACGGCCATGGCCCTGGCCCTGGGGTGCTTCGAATACGTGCTGGAGGAGGGGCCGCGCAAGGACTGGTTCGGTGATACCGGGATCGTCATCGCCGCCTGGGTTGCCCTGGTGTCCTTCGGTTTGTTCATCGAGCGTTCGCTGTATTCGAGCAACCCGGTCGTCTCGTTGCGGCCGTTCCGGGACCGGACCTTTGCCATCGCCTGCCTGCTCAACCTGGTGATCGGCTTCGGCCTGTACTCCTCGACTTACCTGGTGCCGGTGTTCCTCGGGCGGGTACGCGGCTTCGACAGCCTGGAGATCGGCACCACGGTATTTGTGGTGGGTATCGGGCAGTTGGTCAGTACCATCGTCGCCGCCCGGGCGTCGGAGAAGGTCGATTTGCGCCTGATCCTCTCGGTGGGATTTCTTGGCTTGGCCCTGAGCCTGTGGTTGACCTCGAGGATCACCTCGAACTGGGGATTCGATGAGTTGCTGGTGCCCCAGGTCGCGCGCGGGCTGTTCCTGATGCTGTGCATCGTGCCCAGCGTCAACATGGCCTTGGGGTCATTCCAGGGTGCGCAGTTGCGCCAGGCTTCCGGGCTGTTCAACTTGATGCGCAACCTGGGTGGGGCGATTGGTATCGCTACCGTCAACACTTGGCTGCAGGACGATGCCAGGGCCCAGGTCCTGCATCTTTCCGAGTCCCTGGGCAACAAGGCGGTGACGGCCCAGGAAGTGATGGGGCAATTGGCATCGAAAATCGGTGTGCAAGTCGCGGATTCCAGCCAGGCGTTGCTGATGGCCCAGGGGCTTTTCGGCCGGTTGGTGGGGCGCGAGGCGCTGACCCTGGCATTTGGCGATGTGTTTCGCCTGATGGCGATGATGTTCGTGGTGGCGCTGCTGCTGGTGCCGCTGTGCCGGGGGCCTGCGTCCAGTACTGCCCGCGCCGGTGACGCCGCATGAGCGGGAGGGGTCAGGTGATCGGCGACCCGGCCCGGGCCTTGCGCAACTGGCTGGGGGTACAGCCCATGTTTTTCCACATCAACCGGCGTAGGGCCGTGGAGTCGGAGTATCCGACCTTGAATGCAATGTCCTCGATGCTCATATGGGTGGTTTCCAACAGGCTCTGGACATGCTGCAGGCGAACTTTCTGGATGAACGCCATGGGCGATTTTCCCGTGGCATTGCGAATCCTGCGGGACAGGGTTTTTTCGGTGATGGCCAGGTGTTCGGCAATGGCCTTGAGGGATGGAACTTCCGGGAGGCAATCCTCGATGAACTTCTCCAGCATCAATACTTCACGGTTGTCTGTCTGCAAGTTGGACAAGGCCATGTAGTGATATTGCGCCGGACGGTCGTCTATAAGTAAGTAGCGCATGATGGATTCGGCAATCTGGTTGCCCATGCAGTCGCGCACTATATAAAGCATGAGATCCATCTGCGACATTCCGGCGCCGGAAGTTATTATGTTTCCATCATGTACGAGCATGCGCTTGGTATCGAGCGTGGTGCCGGGATAGTTCTGTTCGAAGGCCTCATATAGTTGCCAATGCGTGGTCACTATCCGCTCTTGCAGGATACCCGCCTCGGCCAACACGAAAACCGCAGAGCAGGAGGCGGCGAGCGGTTTTCCCTGGCGCTGGAATTCCTGCACCAGCTTGACCAGTTTGCGGATATCGCCGTGTCCGAGTCGGTTGCGCAGGTCGGCGGGAAGCGACCGACCGCTTTGGCGCGGCTCCTGGCGGCGTCCGAACGAATCGAGTTCCGCGGTGTTCTCAAGGCCCAGCCCGGGCACCACCAGCATGCTGCTTTCCAGGGCTTTGGCCTGTTCCAGCGGTACGGCCTGCAGGTGCATGCCATTTCTCATGCGAACTGACTCGGCGCTGCCGACAATCTGCCAGGTAATGGTTGGACGACCCATGGCTTCGGCGACCTGGTTGGCCGTGCGCAACACATCCAGTGTGATTGCCAGGCTCGACCCCATGGCGCCTTCGAGTGCGACGAGGGTGAGTGTCGCCATGTCCATTTTCTCCCGGTAAGTGTCCATTCATGCATTAGTAAAATATACAAGCAGGTGGCAGACTTAACAATATAAATACTTGTTGTCGTGGCTGTACTAAGTTTGCGGTCGAGACGAGTTCTGGGTTGTTTTATTTGCTCTGTTTTTTGGAGTTTTAGATACTTATTAAAACTAATCGATCGAGGTCGAATGTTTAAGGGGTTTCTGAGTTTTCGGCTGCGCGTGATGCTGAAAGTTGTATTTGCAAAACCCAGATATATGTTTTCAGGCAGCAAGTCTCGGGATCTACAGTTCTCGGGCTGGCTGCCCTGTTCCAGGTTCCGGATGCCTGGCAGGTTCAATAAGGGCAACAAGGAGGTGGAATATGGATTATCCCGATCATTGGTACCAGGAAACCCAGTACGACCATGACATCTACGTGATGGTCATCAAGGAGCCGGTGCCGCCGGACTTCTGCCAGCAGCGTTCGGAACCCAAGTTCAGCTATGTCGGGCGGTTGGTCGGGCATGGCCAGCACCCGAGTTTTTCGTTGCATTTCGTTTGCCCACCCTACGGCAACGACTACCCCTCCCATGAGGCGGCATTGCAGGCTGGCCTGGCCCATTCCCGGGCGCTGATCGAGCATTGGTGCGGGCGACCACGCAAATTGCCTGTACCGGGTTCGCGCTGGATAGCGACGCCCTTGATGATCTAGCCCATTGCGCTCGGTGTCGGACACCGGCTACGTGCACCCAGGAGAAATCAACAGATGACGATCCAGGAGCGAATTCCCAGCGCTGCCGGCAACCGGCGTGGCCGTCTCGGGCCAGCGCTTTTCAAGGGCATCTACCACATGGTCCTGGGTGCGCTGCGCTGCAGTTTCTGGCTCGGCTCGCGTCTGTTTCCCCGGTATGCGGCACAACGGGCGCTGAAGATATTCACGACCCCACAGCGGCTGCGCCGAGATTTCCCGCAGGCCCTGGCCGGGGCCACGCTAACGGACCTGGAGACTGCCGAGGGCCGCTTGCGCTGCTTCCACTGGGCGGCGCCGCAACCCCGGCGGCGGGTGGTGCTGGTCCATGGTTGGGGTGGCGCCAGCAGCCAATGGCAGCACCTGGTTCCGTTGCTGCTGGAGCGGGGGTGCGAGGTGCTGTCCTTCGATTGCATCGGCCATGGCTACAGTGGTGGCCGCCAGGCATCGCTGCCGACTTTCGTCAGCATGCTCGAGCAGGTCCAGCAGCAGTTGGGCCCCTTCGATACGGTGGTCGGGCATTCCCTGGGCGCAGCGGGTGTCGGCTATGCCTTGAGCACCGAGGCGGGCAAGGATTTCAAGCGAGCGGTATTGCTGGCCGCACCGGCAGACATCGAAGACGTCGTTCGCCGGTTCGCGGCCTTTCTCTGGATTGGCGATGCTGCCAGGCAACGCATGCAGCGCCTGGTCGAACAGCGCTACCGCAAGGACATGGGCAGCCTGGCGGTCAGCCGCTATGGCCACCGACTGGAGATTCCGGTGCTGCTGGTCCACGACCGGCATGACCAGGAGGTTCCGATAGGCGACTTGCAGTCCTTCGCCCGGGAGCTGGCACATCGGCAAGTCTTGCAGACCTCGGGGCTTGGCCACCTGAAGATTCTCAAGGACCGGGCGACCCTGGACGCCGTGGTGGATTTTGTGTGTGCACAGGATGACAAGCGATGAGTGAAACCTACGATGTGATCGTGATTGGCGCCGGTCCCGGCGGCTACGTAGCGGCGATCCGGGCTGCGCAATTGGGACTCAAGACGGCTTGTATCGAGCGCTACAAGGGCAAGGACGGCAAGACCGCCCTGGGTGGTACCTGCCTGAACGTGGGGTGCATTCCCTCCAAGGCGCTGCTCGACAGCTCTCATCACTACTACGAGGCGCGCCACGGCTTCGAGGTGCACGGCATCGGCATCGGCAACCCGCAGATCGACGTGGCAACGATGCTGGCGCGCAAGGACAACGTGGTGCGCAACTTCAATGGCGGCATCGCCTCGCTGTTCAAGGCCAATGGCGTGACGCTGCTGGAAGGCCACGGCAAGCTGCTGGCCAACAAGCAAGTGGAGGTCATTGCCGCCGACGGCAGCCCCCAGCACATCAGCGCCGAGCACGTCATCCTGGCCCCTGGTTCGCGCCCGATCGACATCCCGGCGGCGCCCCTGACCGGCGAGGTGATCGTCGACTCCACCGGCGCCCTGGAATTCACCTGCGTGCCCAAGCGCCTCGGTGTGATCGGCGCCGGGGTCATCGGCCTGGAACTGGGTTCAGTGTGGGCCCGCCTGGGCGCCGAGGTGACGGTGCTCGAAGCCCTCGACAGCTTCCTGCCGGCGGTGGATGCACAGATCGCCAGGGAAGCGCAGAAGATCCTCGGCAAGCAGGGCCTGGATATCCGCCTCGGCGCCCGGGTGACCGCTTGCGAGGTGCAGGGCGATAGCGTCAAGGTCAGCCTGACCGAGGCTGGCGAAGACAAGCAGCAGACCTTCGACCGGCTGATCGTCGCCGTTGGCCGGCGTCCCTTGACCACCGACCTGCTGGCCGCCGACAGCGGCGTGCAACTGGACGAGCGTGGTTTCATCCATGTCGACGGCCAGTGCCTGACCAGCGTTCCCGGGGTGTATGCCATTGGTGATGTGGTGCGCGGGCCGATGCTGGCGCACAAGGCTTCGGAAGAGGGTGTGATGGTCGCCGAAAGCCTTGCCGGGCATTCGCACCCGCTCAACTACGAGCTGATTCCGTCGGTGATCTACACCCACCCGGAAATCGCCTGGGTCGGCCAGACCGAACAGGCGCTCAAGGCAGCGGGCGTCGAGCTGAACATCGGCACCTTCCCCTTCTCCGCCAGCAGCCGGGCCATGGCGGCCAACGACACGGCCGGGCTGGTCAAGGTGATCGCCGATGCCGGCACCGACCGGGTGCTGGGCGTGCATGTGATCGGGCCAGGCGCCGCGGAGCTGGTCCAGGAAGGCGCCATCGGCATGGAGTTCGGCACCAGCGCCGAAGACCTGGGGATGATGGTGTTCTCCCATCCGACCCTGTCCGAGGCCCTGCATGAGGCGGCGCTGTCGGTGAATGGCCAGGCCATCCATATCGGCAACCGCAAGAAGAAACCGGCCGCCAGCGCCAACTAGCGAGCCGTACCCAGCCCCGTGGTTCAGCGGGGCCGGGATCTGTCAGCGCCGCCGCGTTTCAGCGGAAGAACGGCGCATCCCCGAGAATGGTCGCGCGCTGCATCACCCGGCGCTGTGGGCGGTAGTCGTCGACGGCGTAGTGCTGGGTCACGCGGTTGTCCCAGAACGCCACGTCGTTTTCCTGCCAGCGCCAGCGAATGGTGAATTCCGGGCGGGTGGCGTGGGCGAACAGTAGCTTGAGAATGGCCTCGCTCTCGCTGTCCGACAGTTCGTTGATCCGGGTGGTGAAGCCATCGTTGACGAACAGCGACTTGCGCCCGCTCACCGGGTGGGTGCGGATCACCGGGTGCGACAGCGGTGGGTTCTTGCGCCGGGTTTCTTCCCAGCGCGCCAGGTCTTCGGGGGTATTGCCGAAGCGCTCCAGGGGGAACGACTTGATGAACTCGTGGGTGGCGGTCAGGCCCTGCAGCAGGTTCTTCATGGGTTCCGACAGGGCCTCGTAGGCGGCGATGCCGCTGGCCCACAGGGTGTCGCCGCCGAACTTGGGCAGCAGCTTGGCGCTGAGCACCGCGCCCAGTGCCGGGGTCGGCAGGAAGGTGACGTCGGTGTGCCAGATGGCGTTGTCGCGCACGTCGGTCTCGGCGGTGTCGAGGATCAGCACTTCCGGTTGTTCCGGTACGTTGGGGTAGATCGGGTGGATGTGCAGGTCACCGAAGTGGGCGGCAAAACGCGCCTGCTGCTGCGGGGTGATCGGCTGGTTGCGAAAGAACAGCACCTGATGTTCGAGCAGGGCCCGCTCGATGGTGTCGCGCTGATTGTCGTCCAGGGGCTGGCTGATATCGATGCCGTCGATCTGCGCGCCGAGGGCGGAACTCAAGGGGGTGATGGTCAGGCTCATGCTGGCTCTCGTGTGCGGCGCCGAACGGTCGGCGTGGTCGGATTCGGTTTTATCGGTATCGATCTGAATGTTGCTGGCTTCGTCCAAGGCTGCTCAGTGGCTCTGGCCGTGCCAGGGCACCAGCTTGCGCTGCAGGGCCCGCAAGCCCATCTCCATGGCGAAGGCGATCACCGCGATCACCAGGATCCCCAGCACCACCACATCGGTGACCAGGAACTGCGCGGCGGACTGCACCATGAACCCCAGGCCGCTGGTGGCGGCGATCAGTTCGGCGGCCACCAGGGTCGACCAGCCCACGCCCAGGCCGATGCGGATTCCGGTGAGGATGTCCGGCAAGGCGCTGGGCAGGATCACATGGCGGATCAGCTGGACCCGGGTCGCTCCCAGGGACTGCGCCGCCCGCAGCTTGGCCGGGTCGACGGTGCGCACGCCGGTGGCGGTGGCGATGGCGATCGGGGCGAAGATCGCCAGGTAGATCAGCAGCACCTTGGACAGCTCGCCAATGCCACACCAGATCACGATCAGGGGCAGGTAGGCCAAAGGCGGGATCGGCCGGTAGAACTCGATCAATGGGTCGAGCACGCCCCGGGCGACGCGGTTGGCGCCGATGGCGATGCCCACCGGGATCGCCGTCAGCACCGCAAGGCTAAGGCCCAGGTCGATGCGTTGCAGGCTCGCGGCCAGGTGCTGCCACAAGGTGGCGTCCATGTAGCCGCTGGTGGCCAGCAACCAAGCCTTTTGCACCACGGCCCCAGGCGAGGGCAGGAACAGCGGTTCCACCAGGCCGCTGGCGGTGACCGCCCACCACAGCGCCAGCAGGCCGACCAGGGTCAGCACGCTGATCCAGCGGGTGCTCAGGCTGCGCCGCGCCGGCAACGGCCTGGAGTGGGCCTCGTGGCTGGCGGTGGCGGGAATCTCGTAGCTGCTCATGGGCGCTCCTGCTGCTGGCTGCTGCGTTGGGAGAAGACCCGCGCCAGCACGTGCTCGCGGGTTTCGATGAAGCGTGGATCGGACTTGATCGCCCGGGCCGACTCGCCGGCGGCATATCGCTGGCCGAAGTCCAGGTGCAGGCGCTCGACGATCTGGCCCGGATTGGGCGCCAGGAGAATCAGGTCGGTGGCCAAAAACACCGCTTCCTCGATGTCGTGGGTGATCAGGAACACCGGCTTGGCGGTGCGTCGCCAGACTTGCAGCAACAGCTCCTGCATCTGCTCGCGCGTGAAGGCGTCCAGGGCGCCGAAAGGCTCGTCCATCAGCAGCAGCCGTGGATCGGCGGCCAGGGCGCGAGCCAGGCCGACACGTTGCTTCTGGCCCCCGGAGAGCTGCCAGATGCGCCGCTTGTCGAAACCGGCCAGGTCCACCAGGGCGAGCATTTCCCGGGCCCGGGCTTCGCGCTTGTCGCGGGCCACACCAGCCAGCTCCAGGCCGAAGGCGACGTTGGCCAGCACGTCCTGCCAGGGCAGCAGGGCATCGTCCTGGAACACCACGCCGCGCTCGGCGCCAGGGCCTTGCACCGGTACGCCATCGAGGCTGATGCGCCCGGCGCTGGGCGCGACGAAACCGGCGATCAGGTTGAGCAGCGAAGTCTTGCCGCTGCCGGAGGGCCCCAGGGCGACCAGCAGTTGCTGTGGCCCCAGGGTCAGGGAGATATCGGTCAGCACCGGTTCGGCGGCGCCGGGATACTGTGCGCTGATGCGCTCCAGTTGTAGCAAAGCCATGACGGCTGTCTCCTTTGCGAACCCGCAGCCTTAGTTGCTGATGAACCGGGCGCTGACGTAGGGGGCGTAGTCGGGCAGCACGGCTTCGACCTTGCCTTGTTCCTTGAGGAATACCGCGGTGTCGGTGATGGCCTTGGTGGTCGGCGCGCCGAGGCTGGCGACCTGGTCGGCGGCCAGCGGGTAGACGTTGCCTTGCAGCAGCAGGGGGATGTCGCCGGCCTTGGCTCCGGAGAGCTTTACCAGCTTGTCGACGTTGCCCGGGTTGGCCAGCCAGGCTTGCGGGTCCTTGCGGTAGTCGGCGTAGGCATCCAGGGTCACCTTGGCGAAAGCGCTGACGATTTCCGGGTGCTTCTGGGCGAAATCCTTGCGCACGATCCAGGCGTCGAAGGTCGGCGCGCCGGATTTGGCCAGCTCGCCCGAGGTGATCAGCACCTTGCCGTTTTCCTTGGCCACGCCCAGGGCCGGGTCCCAGACGTAGGTGGCGTCGATGTCGCCGCGCTTCCAGGCGGCGATGATCGCCGGCGGCGCCAGGTTGAGTACCTGGACCTTGGCCGGGTCGATGTTCCAGTGCTTGAGCGCCGCCAGCAGGCTGTAGTGGCCGGTGGAGACGAAGGGCACGGCAATCTTCTTGCCCACCAGGTCCTGGGGCGTATTGATCCCGGAGCCGTCACGGGCCACCAGGGCCTCGGCAGCACCGATCTGGGTGGCGATCAGGAAGGTTTCCACCGGCACCTTGCGGGTGACGGCGGCGGTCAGTGGGCTGGAGCCCAGGTAGCCGATCTGCACGTCACCGGAGGCGATGGCGGCAATGACGTCGGCGCCGTTGTCGAACTTGCGCCAGTTGATGCTGGCCTGGGTGGCTTTTTCGTAGCTGCCGTCGGCCTGGGCGACCTTGGCCGGGTCGACGGTGGTCTGGTACGCGACGGTGAGATCGGCCGCCTGGGCAAGGAAACTCGCTGCGGCCAGGGAGGCGGCCGCCAGGAGGCGAAGGGGGAAATGCAGTTTCACGATGAAGCTCCTCATAGGCGACCGTTGATCGGCGTGGGAGGAGCCTAAATGATCTAAGAATTATAAAATAAATAACGTTTTAGAATTAGCTTAGAAAGAGAGAACGAGTTGAAGAGGGGGAAGCGCGTCGCGCTTCATCGCGGGCAAGTCGGATCGCCGCCCGCTCGCTCCTACAGGACGGTGCCGTGTAGGAGCGAAGCTCAGGCAGCGCGGTGTATCTATCAGTTGCTGATGGCCAGGATGCTGGCCTGGTAGGCACCGACGAAGACGTCGAAATCCCCCACTTCGTTCTGTTCCAGTTCGGCCTGCTGTTCCAGGGACTTGCGCGCCGCGTCTTCGAACGCCGCCTGCTCTTCCTTGGCCAGGGCCTGGCTACGGAAATGCTCGGCGTGGGCCAGGCTCTGGCGCAGGGAGAACTGGCTGAAGCTCTCCTTGTGCTCGGTCATGGCCGCCAGGACCTGGGCCGATGGCGTCAGGGACGAATCCTTGACCTTGGCCAGCTGGGCGTCCAGCGCCTTGCTGTGCTCATCGCTGCCATGGCTCTGATCGAGCAGGGCGGCCAGTGGGGCGATGCCCTCCAGCAGCTCGGCGGCCCACTCCTTCATGTCCACCGCTTGCCCGCGGCGTTGCAGCTGCAGGCCAGGGCGCCGGCCTTCCTTGACCACGCTGAGGAAGTTCGAGGTGGCGTTGCCGCACTCGTTGTTCTCGAACAGCGGGCTGTCGTTGAGCGCGCAATACAGCAGGAAGGCGTCGAGGAAGCGGGCTTCCTGCACGTCGATGCCCAGGGGCAGGAACGGGTTGATGTCCAGGCAACGCACTTCGACGTACTGGATGCCGCGGGCCATCAGCGCCTGGATCGGCCGTTCGCCGGTGTAGGTCACGCGTTTGGGGCGGATGTTGGAGTAGTACTCGTTTTCGATCTGCAGGATGTTGGTATTGAGCTGGACCCACTCGCCGTCCTTGTGGGTGCCGACTTCCACGTAGGGGGCATAGGGTGTGGCCACCGCCTTGCGCAGGCTGTCGGTGTAGCTGTTCAGGTCGTTGTAGCAGGGGGTCAGCCCAGCCTGGGCCTTGCTCTGGTAGCCCAGGTCGCTCATGCGCAGGCTGGTGGCGTAGGGCAGGTACAGGGTCTCGGCGTCGAACTGCTCCAGCTGGTGCGAGCGGCCACGCAGGAAGCCGGCGTCCAGGGCCGGGGAGGCGCCGAACAGGTACATCAGCAACCAGCTGTAGCGGCGGAAGTTGCGGATCAGTGCGATATAGGCCGCGGACTGGTAGTCACGGTCGGTGCCGGTGAAGCCCTCGGCCTGCTTGAGCAGCGGCCACAGCTGTTCCGGCAGGGAGAAGTTGTAGTGGATCCCGGCGATGCACTGCATGGTCTTGCCGTAGCGCAGGGCCAGGCCCTTGCGGTACACATACTTGAGCTGGCCGATGTTGGAGGTGCCGTAGTAGGCGATCGGGATGTCTTCCTCGGCCGGCAACGGGCACGGCATCGATGGACTCCACAGGTACTCGTTGCCGAGCTTGCTGTAGGCGAAGCGATGGATCTTGTCGAGGCTGGCCAGGGTATCCGCCGGGTCCTTGAGGGCCGGGGTGATGAACTCCAGCAACGACTCGGAGTAGTCGGTGGTGATCTGTTCGTTGGTCAGCGCGGAACCCAGTTCTTCCGGGTGCGGGGTCTGGGCCAGGCGGCCTTCGCCGGTGACCCGCAGGCATTCACGTTCGATGCCGTGCAGGCACTGCTCGAGCAGGGAGAGGTTAGCGCGCTCGCCGAGTAGGGCCAGGCGGCGGTTGAGAAGTTCGCTCAAGTTGGATTCCTTCACGCGTCAGTCGCCCCAATATGGGGGTGGGCAGGACGGTCTACAAGGGTGAAGTTAAAACTGGCGTTTTCGCCTGGTTTTTGAGTCAAGCCGACTCGCTTGAAAACGCCAATCCTTCATCCCTGAATCTGGCTTTAGCGCGGGCAAGAAACTCCGACGCCGCTTTCGCAGCGCCGAAATTAACCCAATTCGATGACAGGCAGCTACAGGACTGCGAAGGTGCCTTGTGCTTTTGCGACCAGTTTATCGCCCTGGATCACATCCGCCTCGACCACCAGGGTGCGGCGGCCGGGGTGGATCACCTTGGCCCGGCACAACACCTCGCCCTCGGCCACGGCGCGGATGTAGTTGATCTTGCACTCGATGGTGGCGCTCTGCTGGTCGAAGCCATGGGTGCTGGAGCAGGCCAGGCCCATGGCAATGTCCACCAGGCTGAAGATCGCCCCGCCGTGGAGCTTCTGCCCGCGATTGCGCAATGGCGGGGTCAGCTCCAGGGCCACGTCCGCCTCGCCCACCTCCAGGCGTTGCAGGCGGCAGCCGAGCAGTTGGCTGAAGGCGCTCTCGGTCAGGCTGGCTGGAATCTCCATCAGCGCTTCTTCAACTGCTTGGCGTTGGCGAACAGCGAGGCCATGGCGTTGTTGGTTGGCGCCGCGGTGGCGGTTTCCTTGCGCGGGGCATTGCCCTGGGAGGTGCGTGGTGCCGAACCTGGGCGGGAGCCGCGGGCGCCATCGATTTTCTCGCCCGGGGTGTCGCTCATGCGCATCGACAGGCCCACGCGCTTGCGTGGGATGTCCACTTCCATGACCTTGACCTTGACCACGTCGCCGGCCTTCACCGCTTCACGCGGGTCCTTGATGAACTTCTCCGACAGCGCCGAGATGTGCACCAGGCCATCCTGGTGCACGCCGATGTCGACGAAGGCACCGAAGTTGGTGACGTTGGTCACCACGCCTTCGAGGATCATCCCCAGTTGCAGGTCCTTGAGGTCTTCGACGCCTTCCTGGAACTCGGCAGTCTTGAACTCGGGACGCGGGTCGCGGCCGGGCTTGTCCAGTTCCAGGAGGATATCGGTGACGGTGGGCAGGCCGAAGGTCTCGTCGGTGAACTTCGATGGATCGAGGCGCTTGAGGAAACCGCTGTCGCCGATCAGCGAGCGGATGTCGCGAGCGGTATCGGCGGCGATGCGCTGCACCAGCGGATAGGCTTCCGGGTGCACCGCGGAGGCGTCCAGCGGGTTTTCGCCGTTCATCACGCGCAGGAAGCCGGCGGCCTGTTCGAAGGTCTTCTCACCCAGGCGAGCGACTTTCTTCAGGGCGGCGCGGGTCTTGAAGGCCCCGTGTTCGTCGCGGTGGTTGACGATGTTCTGCGCCAGGGTCGCGTTGAGACCGGAGATGCGTGCCAGCAGGGCCACGGAGGCAGTGTTGACGTCGACGCCCACGGCGTTCACGCAGTCTTCCACTACCGCGTCCAGGCCACGGGCCAGTTTCAGCTGCGACACGTCGTGCTGGTACTGGCCGACACCGATGGACTTCGGATCGATCTTCACCAGTTCGGCCAGCGGGTCCTGCAGGCGACGGGCGATGGACACCGCGCCACGGATCGACACGTCCAGGTCCGGGAACTCCTTGGCCGCCAGCTCCGAGGCCGAGTACACCGAGGCGCCAGCTTCGGAGACCATGACCTTGGTCATGCGCATGGCTGGGTATTTCTTGATCAGGTCGGCGGCCAGCTTGTCGGTCTCGCGGCTGGCGGTGCCGTTGCCGATGGCGATCAGGTCCACCGAGTGCTTGGCGCACAGGGCGGCCAGGGTGGCGATGGTCTGGTCCCACTTGTTGTGCGGTACGTGGGGGTAGACGGTGGCGTGGTCCAGCAGCTTGCCGGTGGCGTCCACTACCGCCACCTTGCAGCCGGTGCGCAGGCCCGGGTCCAGGCCCAGGGTGGCGCGCGGGCCGGCCGGGGCGGCCAGCAGCAAGTCGTGCAGGTTGTGGGCGAAGACGTTGATCGCCTCGGTCTCGGCGCCGTCGCGCAGCTCGCCCAAGAGGTCGGTCTCCAGGTGGGTGTAGAGCTTGACCTTCCAGGTCCAGCGCACCACTTCGCCGAGCCACTTGTCGGCCGGGCGGTTCTGGTTCTGGATGCCCACGTGCTGGCCGATCATGCCTTCGCAGGGGTGCATGGTGCCTGGTAGCTCGTCGCCGACCTTCAGCGCGGAGCTGAGGATGCCTTCGTTGCGCCCGCGGAAGATCGCCAGGGCGCGGTGCGACGGCATGCTCTTGAGCGGTTCGTCGTGTTCGAAGTAGTCGCGGAACTTCGCGCCTTCTTCTTCCTTGCCAGCCACCACGCGGGCGCTGAGGGTGGCTTCCTGCTTGAGGAAGGTGCGCAGCTTGTCCAGCAGGCTGGCGTCTTCGGCAAAGCGCTCCATGAGGATGTACTTGGCGCCTTCCAGGGCGGCCTTGATGTCGGCCACGCCTTTTTCCCCATCGACGAAGCGCGCGGCTTCGGCTTCCGGAGCCAGGCTCGGGTCGTTGAACAGGCCGTCGGCCAGTTCGCCCAGGCCGGCTTCCAGGGCAATCTGGCCCTTGGTGCGGCGTTTTTGCTTGTACGGCAGGTAGAGGTCTTCGAGGCGGGTCTTGGTGTCGGCCAGCTTGATCTCGCGGGCCAGTTCCGGAGTCAGTTTGCCCTGCTCCTCGATGCTGGCCAGGATGCTGGTGCGGCGATCGTCCAGCTCGCGCAGGTAGCGCAGGCGCTCTTCCAGATGACGCAGTTGGGTGTCATCGAGGCTGCCGGTGACTTCTTTACGGTAACGGGCGATGAAGGGCACGGTGGAGCCTTCATCCAATAGGGCTACGGCCGCTTCGACCTGTTGTGGGCGTACACCGAGTTCCTCGGCAATGCGGCTGTTGATGCTGTCCATAAAACCACCTGACAAATATGTGAAAGCAGGCTCGCGGGAACGAAAAAAGACCCGGCGAGTCTGGTTGAGCGGCTTGGTTCGCGCCGCCACCTGGATCAAAAGGCTGCCTGTTGACCCCTGTAATCGTGGAAATACTGCCGGCCGGGGCAAATAAACAAGCCGACGCAGGGTACCGATCAGAGACTGCCCAACACAAAAGGCGGCGCATTATACCCACCTGCGGGACGATCGCCGACCTCAGGCCGACAGCGGGTTTGCTGGCGATAGAGGAAAAATCTGCTAACAATGCACACGGTGCGTATAACGGCAGCTACGCCATAATGCGCACCGAGATTAGAGGAGCATCCAATGAGCAGCACTGCACAAACTGCTGAAGGCGAAAAAATTCTTATTGTTGACGATGACCCAGGGTTGAGCAGCCTGCTGGAGCGTTTCTTCGTCAGCAAGGGCTACCGTGCCCGCGCAGTCCCGAACACTGAGCAAATGGACCGCCTGCTGGGTCGCGAAGTGTTCAACCTGGTCGTCCTGGACCTGATGTTGCCTGGCGAGGATGGCCTCACCGCCTGCCGCCGCCTGCGCGGCGCGAACAACCAGATCCCGATCATCATGCTGACTGCCAAGGGCGACGAGCTGAGCCGTATCAAGGGCCTGGAACTGGGCGCCGACGACTACCTGGCCAAGCCGTTCAACCCCGACGAGCTGATGGCCCGGGTCAAGGCCGTGCTGCGTCGCCAGTCGGCCCCTGTCCCCGGTGCCCCCGGCAGCGAAGACGAAAGCGTGACCTTCGGTGATTACGAGCTGTCCCTGGCTACCCGTGAGCTCAAGCGCGGCGACGAGGTGCACATGCTCACCACCGGTGAGTTCGCGGTACTCAAGGCGCTGGTGATGAATGCCCGCCAGCCGCTGACCCGCGACAAGCTGATGAACCTGGCCCGTGGCCGCGAGTGGGACGCCCTGGAGCGCTCCATCGACGTGCAGATCTCCCGCCTGCGCCGGATGATCGAGCCCGATCCTTCCAAGCCACGTTATATCCAGACCGTCTGGGGCGTGGGTTATGTGTTCGTGCCGGATGGCACAGCGACCAAGTGATCGGTGATTTGTAGGAGCGAGCGCCCGGGCCCTGGTCCGGGCGTTCGCATTCCGCAACGCTGCGAGCGCGACTCGCTCCTGCAAAGTGTGTATTGGCTGTCATGAAAACTCCGCTGTGGTTCCCCCAGAGTTTCTTCTCCCGCACCCTGTGGCTGGTGCTGATCGTGGTGCTGTTCTCCAAGGCATTGACTCTGGTTTATCTGCTGATGAACGAGGACGTGCTGGTGGACCGGCAGTACAGCCATGGCGTGGCCCTGACCTTGCGTGCCTACTGGGCCGCGGATGAATCCAACCGCGACCAGATCGCTGAAGCCGCCGGCCTGATCAAGGTGATCGGCAGCGGCGTGCCGGCCGGTGAACAGCATTGGCCGTACAGTGAGATCTACCAGCGGCAGATGCAGGCGGAGCTGGGGGCCGACACCGAGGTACGGCTACGCATGCACGCTCCGCCGGCACTCTGGGTCCGGGCACCGAGCCTGGGCGATGGTTGGCTCAAGGTGCCGCTGTACCCACACCCGTTGCGCGGCCAGAAGATCTGGAGCGTGCTGGGCTGGTTCCTGGCCATCGGCCTGCTGTCCACCGCATCGGCGTGGATCTTCGTCAGCCAGCTCAATCAGCCGCTCAAGCGCCTGGTCTACGCCGCCCGGCAACTGGGCCAGGGGCGTAGCGTGCGCTTGCCCATCAGCGACACCCCGAGCGAGATGACCGAGGTGTATCGCGCCTTCAACCAGATGGCCGAGGATGTGGAGCAGGCCGGTCGCGAGCGCGAGCTGATGCTCGCCGGGGTCTCCCACGACTTGCGCACGCCATTGACCCGCTTGCGCCTGTCATTGGAGCTGATGGGCGATCACACCGAACTGACCGATGACATGGTGCGTGACATCGAGGACATGGACGCCATTCTCGACCAGTTCCTGGCGTTCATCCGCGATGGCCGCGACGAGTCGGTGGAAGAGGTGGACCTGAACGAGCTGGTGCGGGAAGTGGCGGCGCCCTACAACCAGAGTCAGGAGCGAGTGCGCCTGCGACTGGAGCCGATCCAGCCGTTCCCCCTGCGTCGGGTATCGATGAAGCGCCTGCTCAACAACCTGATCGGCAACGCCCTGAACCATGCCGGGACGGACGTGGAAGTCGCCGCCCACTTGTCGGGCGACGTCAGCGCGCCCTATGTGGTGCTGAGCGTGATGGACCGTGGCGCGGGGATCGACCCTTCGGAGTTGGAGGCGATCTTCAACCCCTTCACCCGTGGCGACCGTGCCCGGGGTGGCAAGGGCACGGGCCTGGGGCTGGCTATCGTCAAGCGAATCGCCGCCATGCATGGCGGTAACGTCGAGCTGCGCAACCGCCCGGACGGCGGGCTGGAAGCGCGGGTAAGGCTGCCGCTGGGCCTGCTGCTGCCACGTGATGCGGATTAGCAACAGTGACCAGTTTCAAGCGGCAAGCTCTTACCTTGCCGCTTGAAGCTCGCCGCTTGTAGCTGTCTTTAGCCTTTGCCCTTGGTGCGGGTCATGTTCGGCCCGCCGTTCTTCTCGATGTGCTCGATGATGATCCCCGCCACGTTCTTGCCCGTGGTGGTCTCGATGCCTTCCAGGCCTGGGGAGGAGTTGACCTCCATCACCAGCGGCCCGTGATTGGAGCGCAGGATATCCACCCCGGCCACGCTCAGGCCCATGACCTTGGCCGCCCGCAGTGCGGTCATGCGTTCTTCCGGGGTGATCTTGATCAGGCTGGCGCTGCCACCGCGATGGAGGTTGGAACGGAACTCGCCCGGCTTGGCCTGGCGTTTCATCGCGGCGATTACCTTGTCGCCTACCACGAAGCAGCGGATATCGGCTCCACCGGCTTCCTTGATGTACTCCTGGACCATGATGTTCTGCTTCAGGCCCATGAACGCCTCGATCACCGACTCCGCCGCAGTGGCGGTTTCGCACAGCACCACGCCGATGCCCTGGGTGCCTTCCAGCACCTTGATCACCAGTGGCGCGCCGTTGACCATCTCGATCAGGTCGGGAATGTCGTCCGGGGAGTGGGCGAAGCCGGTCACGGGCAGGCCGATGCCACGCCGCGACAGCAGTTGCAGCGAGCGCAGCTTGTCCCGGGAGCGGGCGATGGCCACCGACTCGTTGAGGGGAAACACCCCCATCATCTCGAACTGGCGCAGGACCGCGCAGCCATAGAAGGTCACCGAGGCGCCGATCCGCGGGATCACTGCGTCGAAGCCCTCCAGGGGCTTGCCGCGATAGTGGATCTGCGGCTTGTGGCTGGCGATGTTCATGTAGGCGCGCAGGGTGTCGACCACTACCATTTCATGGCCGCGCTCGGTGCCGGCTTCGACCAGGCGGCGAGTGGAATACAGACGCGGGTTACGCGACAGCACAGCGATCTTCATGCAGCACCTGTGGCAGAGGTAGTGGATACCGGGAACACCGGTTTGTCTTGTACGTATTTGTTGCCCGGATTGACCACCAGTTGGCCGTCGATCAGGGCCTTGGAGCCCAGCAGCAGGCGGTAGCGCATGGCCTTGCGGCAGGCGAGGGTGAACTCCACTCGCCATACATGATCGCCCAGGGCCAGGGTGGTGCTGATCACATAGCGGACCTGGGCCTGGCCGTTGGAACTCTTGATGGTCTTCATCGCCACCAGCGGTGCCTCGCAACGTCGATGGCGCAATTGCACCACGCTGCCCAGGTGGGCATTGAAGCGGACCCACTGTTCACCATCGCGCTCGAATGGCTCGATTTCAGTGGCATGCAGGCTTGAGGTGCTGGCCCCGGTGTCGATCTTGGCGCGCAGTCCGGCGACTCCCAGATCGGGAAGCGCCACCCACTCGCGCAGGCCGACAACGGTCAAATGGTCAAAGGTCTTCAATAAGGAACGTCCATAGTTGGCCGGTACTGGCCCAGGTCGCAACCTGGGCCAGGGTTCTGAAACAGCTCCGGCGCAGTACCGATACTGCGCCGGATGAATCCATGCTTGCCGGGAGCGCCCGGCTCGATAGCGCTGGCGGGCATCTTCGGCGATGACTTTAGCTGCCGACTCCGCATAGATTGTGACAGTCGTGCAGCATGTCCTCGGGCGCCGAGCCGGTGCCATCGGCCGAGTTCGCGGTATTCACGCAGAATCGGCGGTAAATGGCGACCGTTATCTCGGTGCCGGTTCCCAAGGGGCAACCTGAGGTATTTTAGGTGAGCGGCAAGGTTTATGAGAGCCCTCGTTCGGGCTGTACCGTTGCGATTTTTTTCACCAAGAGGAACTCCAGTGGCACACAAGCAGGAACAGCAAGAAGAGGACAAGGTCCGTCTGGACAAATGGCTCTGGGCAGCACGCTTCTACAAGACCCGTGCCTTGGCCAAGGCGGCCATCGAGAGTGGCAAGGTGCATCACCGTGGCGAGCGTTGCAAACCGGGCAAGGAGCCGCGTATCGGTGATGAGTACGAGATTCGTACCGGCTTCGACGAACGCACGGTACAAGTCCTGGCCTTGTCCATCGTGCGTCGCGGAGCACCCGAAGCGCAGGCGCTCTATGCCGAGACCGAGGCCAGTATCGCCAAGCGCGAAACGGCCGCGGCCCAGCGCAAGGCGGGCGCCTTGGGTGTGAGTACCGATGGCAAGCCGACCAAGAAACAGCGCCGGGACTTGTTCAAGTTCCACGGCAGCGCTCACGACTGATGCATGGCGCGGCCGCTTGCCCGCGCTGTCCTCTGCGGCCGTTACCCGTTCGGCCTGCTCAGCGCAGCAGGCTGCTGGCGCGGACCACGCTCATGCTCGACAGCAGCGGTATCCGGTTCAGCAGGTTGAACAATGGTTGGGTCAGGCGCAGCAGGACGTTCGACATTCGCGCCGCATACGGGGTGTAGTAGCCCCAGCCCAGTGCCAGTACGGCGAGCAAGACGCCCCCGATGTAGTCGTCCTGGCCCCAATGGGCACCCGCTACCAGGCGCGGCAGCATGAACAGCAGGGTCAAGCCCCAGACCACCAGGAACTGGGTGATGCTGCGGCTGAAGACTCCCATGAACAGGCCCCAGATCAACAACACCGAGGCGTGGTCACCCGGGAAACTCTGGCTGGAGCGGTCCTTGAGTTCCCAGGTCTTTTCCCAGTTCGGGAAGTAGTCGCTCATGTGCACGGCCCCCTCCAGCACCATGGATGGGCTGTTGTGCTGCCAGTTCATGGCTGCCACCAACTTGGAAAACAGCGCGCGAATCACCACCATGAGAATCAGGATCGACAGGAAGCCGAAGAACGCACGGCGCACGTCCACGGCCTTGAATACCCAGTCACCGCGAATCAGCAGGCCGAGCATGATCAGGCCGACGACCACGTCGAACGGACGCAGGCTGGCCACGGCCCAGATGTGCAGCCAGGTGGAGTGGGTGGCAAGGGGAGTATTGAGGAGGCGGAACAGCCATTCGTCGAACATTACACAGAGCATCTGCCCGGTGGGCCATAACCAGAAACCCAGCAGGGCCAAAGGGAGTAGATTGCACAGGACCAGCTTGCCGAGGTTCCACCTTGCTTGGAACAAACCCGGATTGTTCATAAAATATCTCCAATCACCGCAAAAACTGCACCGTAATGGTGCGCAAAAATGCAATTTTCGGTGCTTGTAACCTTTTTGTCACCATTCAGATACCCAGACCTATGACTGATTTGCCGGATACCGACTTCACCCAACGCTTCATCTTTGATGAGAGCGATGCCCGTGGCGAACTGGTGGCGCTGGAGCGCAGTTACGCTGAAGTCCTCGCCAAACACCCCTATCCCGAGCCGGTGGCGCAACTGTTGGGCGAGCTGATGGCGGCGGCATCGTTGCTGGTCGGCACCTTGAAGTTCGACGGCTTGCTGATTCTCCAGGCCCGTTCCGAAGGTCCGGTACCCCTGCTGATGATCGAGTGCTCCAGCGAGCGTGAGATCCGCGGCCTGGCTCGTTATGACGCGGCGCAGATCGCCCCGGACGCGACACTGGCCGACCTGATGCCCAATGGTGTCCTGGCATTGACCGTGGACCCGACGCAAGGCCAGCGCTACCAGGGCATCGTCGACCTGGATGGGGCCACCCTGGCGGAATGCTTCACCAACTACTTCGTCATGTCCCAGCAAACCGGTACTCGGTTCTGGTTGTACGCCGACGGTCGCAATGCCCGGGGCCTGCTCCTGCAGCAGCTGCCGGCCGATCGCCTGCGTGACCCTGAAGAGCGCGAAGCCAATTGGCAGCACCTCACGGCACTGGCCAGCACCTTGACCGCCGATGAGCTGTTGAGCCTGGACAACGAAACCGTGCTCCACCGCCTGTACCACGAGGAGGCCGTGCGCCTGTTCGACGTGCAGCCCCTGCGGTTTCGCTGCAGCTGCTCGCGGGAGCGCTCGGGTAATGCCCTGGTCAGCCTGGGGCTGGAGGATGCCCAGAAGCTGGTGGTGGAGCATGGCGGCAGCATCGAGATCGATTGCCAGTTCTGCAACGAGCGTTATCTGTTCGATGCTGCTGATATTGCGCAATTGTTCGCTGGGGCAGGCGTCGAGTCACCGTCAGATACTCGTCACTAAAACGTTTCAGCTCAGGTAAATCACCTGGGGAACGCCGGAATTACGCCGTGCTGACGGGAGGACCCTACTATTTTTGGGCTTTTCTGGCATAATCCGGCGCACTTTTTTCGCGGTAGTAGTGCGCGAGTTTCTACTACAAAACGTTTGGAGCACTCGGCCATTGGCCGACGGGGAACCTCATGACGCAAGCCAAAAACACCGTGTACGCCGACCTGAGCGTCGATGAGCTGGTAAAAGAAGCGCTGTCCCGCGGTGAAGGCGAGCTGGCCGATACCGGCGCGCTGGTGGTCAAGACTGGTCATCGCACCGGCCGTTCGCCAGCTGACCGTTTCATCGTCGAAGAACCTTCCACCCAGGACCAGATTGGCTGGGGCCCGATCAACCGCAAGTTCCCGGCCGACAAGTTCGATGCCCTGTGGGCTCGCGTCGAGGCGTTCAACAACGCTCAGGAACACTTCGTTTCCCACGTTCACGTAGGGGCTGCCGCCGAGCACTACCTGCCGGTGAAAATGACCACCCAGACTGCATGGCAGAACCTGTTCGGTCGTTGCCTGTTCATCAACCCGGCCCAGTACAACCCGGCCGATCGCGGTGAGTGGCAGATCCTCAACGTTGCTAACTTCGAGTGCGTGCCAGAGCGTGACGGCACCAACTCCGATGGCTGCGTCATCCTCAACTTCGCCCAGAAGAAGGTGCTGATCGCCGGCATGCGCTACGCCGGTGAAATGAAGAAGGCCATGTTCTCGGTGCAGAACTTCCTGCTGCCGGCTGCCGACGTGCTGCCGATGCACTGCGCTGCCAACATTGGCGAAGACGGCGACGTGACCCTGTTCTTCGGCCTGTCCGGTACTGGCAAGACCACCCTGTCGGCCGACGAAAGCCGTTACCTGATCGGTGACGACGAGCACGGCTGGGGCGAGGGTGTTGTCTTCAACATCGAAGGCGGCTGCTACGCCAAGTGCATCGACCTGTCCGAGAAGAACGAGCCGGTGATCTGGAAAGCCATCAAGCATGGTGCAGTGCTGGAAAACGTCGTCCTGGACGCCAACAAGCATGCCGACTACGCCGATGGCAGCCTGACCCAGAACAGCCGTGCCGCCTACCCGCTGGAGCACGTCGAGAAGGTCTCCGAGAACAACCTGGGCGGCGAGCCGAACGCGGTCATCTTCCTGACCTGCGACCTGACCGGCGTACTGCCTCCAGTGTCGATCCTGAACAACGAGCAGGCGGCCTACCACTTCCTGTCCGGCTACACCGCGCTGGTCGGCTCCACCGAAATGGGCTCTGGCGGCGGCATCAAGTCGACCTTCTCCACCTGCTTCGGCGCACCGTTCTTCCCGCGTCCGGCCGGCGTTTATGCCGAGCTGCTGATCAAGCGCATCAAGTCGTTCGGTTCCAAGGTCTACCTGGTCAACACTGGCTGGACCGGCGGTGGCTACGGCGTTGGCAAGCGCTTCAGCATCCCGACCACCCGTGGCGTGATCGCCGCGATCCAGAGCGGCGCGCTGGTCGGTGCCGAGACCGAGCACCTGGACATCATCAACCTGGACGTGCCGAAGGCCGTTCCGGGCGTCGAGACCGAGCTGCTCAACCCACGCAACACCTGGGCTGACAAGGCTGCCTACGACGAAGCTGCCAAGGGCCTGGCTGGCCTGTTCATCGAGAACTTCAAGAAGTTCGAAGTGAGCGACGCCATCAAGGCTGCCGGTCCGAAGCTGTAAGCCTCGACCTGCCATGAAAAAGCCGCCCTTCGGGGCGGCTTTTTTGTGGCTGGCGAACTGTCCTGTCGTGGCCTGTGGCAACAGCCATTCCTGGATTTAACCTGATGGAAACCTCGATTCCACCGCCACCGGCTCAGCCCTTCAGATGCAGAGCCAGTGCACCCAGAAGTACCAGTGCCACGCCCATCACCTGCACCCTCGACAGGCGTTCCTTGAAGAACAGGTAGCTGAGCACCGCAGCGATACCGCCGGACAAGGTGCTGATCACAGTTACTACCGATACCGAGCCGTGCATGGCGCCCCAGGAGAAGGCGAAGAATGCGCCGAGGTTCATCAGGCTGGAGCTGGCCAGGGTGCCGCAGCTCTTCAGGGGTGGCAGCTTCAAGCCGTCCTGGACCTTGAGCATCATCAGCAGCGATACGCTCGATCCCACCACGTAACCCAACCAGAGCATGCTGACCGGGCCCAGTTGCGGCAGGGTGTAGCGGCCTTGCAGCCAGAAACTGGTGCCGTACAGGCAGGCCGACAGCAGGGCATAGACGATCGAGCGGCTGGCATCCGTGCTATGGGGCAGCTTGGGGTCAGAATGAATGCTGGAGAGAATCACCCCCACCACGCAGACCAGGATGCACAGCAGTTGGACCAGGCTGATATGTTCGCCGCTGGCCCAGGACAGCAGGGTCGTCACCACGCCATAGGAGGTGACCAGCGGGGCGATGATGGCAGCCTTGCCCAGGGCGAAAGCCTTGCCCAGGGCCAGGGCGCCGGAGAGGGTGAAGCAGGCGGCTAGCACCCCCATCAGCCAGACATCCAGCGGTGCGGCCAACGCCTTGAACAGAAAGGCAGGGAAGACCGCCAGCAGCAGGCTCATCAGGACGACGCCCAGCGTCTGGCTGAAGAACACTGCGCGCTTGGCGCCTACGGCGCGGACATTCAAGCCCACGAGAAAATCGGTACCACCCCAGAGCACGGCGGCAAGCAGTCCCATCAGTACATCCACGGTTTCTTCCTTGTTTATTGTTGTAGGTTTTAGAGGTTTTCCAGCTCCTGGGTATCCCAGCGGCGGAGCCTGATCGCCTGGTAGAGCATGCCGATGGTCAGTGGCAGCTTGGTGCCACGGCCTTTTGCACGGCGCTTGAGCGACGGGTCGAAGCCTTCGGGCTGGAAGTAGCGGTAGCTGTCGAAGTCGGCAAGATCCAGCTCGAACCATTCCTCTAGGGCCTGCAGCAAGTGCCGGGCATCGCTACCGTCGCAACCCAGGTCGAGGTTGATGGCGGTCTCAAGACGCAGGGTCTTGCGCTCGGGCAGGCCGATTTCCTCATGCAGCAATTGCATCAGCTGGCGCATGCTCGCGTCATCGGGAAATCCGGGGGCCAGGTACATGCTGGTGATTCGCCTGCGGCTCTTGGGGAGGAGGAGTGTACGGTGATTCGGTGGTTGTTTTTCAAGTCCCGAATGCAGTGCGACCTGGCCGTGGATGACGGTCGCGCATGGCATTGCTGAGCTTGGGGCCAAGCATTGGCGGATAAAACTGTGTATGGTTCGCCGCGGGCCGAAGGGCTGGGACAATCTTCGTTTACAGGGATTTGGTTATGGCTTTTTTTCGCCTGCTGGCGATGGTGTGGCTGGGGTTGGCGATGAGCCCTGTGCAGGCTCAGGCGTTGTCGATCCAGGTAGTGGATGCCGTGGGCAAGGGCGCGGTGCTGGCTGATGCCCAGGTGCAGTTGCAGCAGGGGACGAGTCGCGTCACGGGTCATACCGATGCCCAGGGGCGAGTGAGCCTGGCCACTGAGGTCGCCGACAGTGCGGCCAGTGAATTGCTGGTCCGCAAGCCGGGTTACGCCGACCTGCGTAGCCAATGCCCCTGCCAGGGACAGCTCTATGCCTTGAGCCCGATCCTGCCAAACCCCGAGAGCCTGCGCATGGTGTTGAGCTGGAGTGCGCCGGGGCAGGACCTGGATGCACACCTGAGCTATCCCCACAAATTGTTGTACTTCGCCACTGGCAAGGGACCAGGTGCCCGCCTGGAGGCAGACAGCGCCGATAGCCAAGCCCCGGAAACCATTACCATCGATGAGCGAGTGCCTGGCGACGCCTATGTCTTTGCCGTCCACGACTTCACGAATGGCAACAACCCGGAGTCGTTGCACCTGGGGCGCAGCCAGGCGCGGGTCGATGTCTATAAAGGCTCGTCGCTGATTCGCAGCTACCGGGTGCCGAAGAATCGCCAGGGCAATTTGTGGGTGGTGTTTCGCCTGACCGCCGATGGCCGATTGCAGGACATCGATCGAGTATTGCAAGGCAATCATGAGCCGGAGTCGGCCATGAGCGATCTCGATCCATTGCTGGAAAACACCAAGTCCATCGACGAGGTCGCGGGCAAGGATCTGGGGCCGGTGGATGCCAAGAGCCTCAACCAGAAGGGCGAGGAGTACTACCGCAGGGGGGACTTCGGTGGAGCGAGCATTTTCTACAGCGACGCCATCGCGCTGGACCCTGGTTATGCCCAGGTCTACAGCAATCTTGCGCTGACCTATCGCAAGAACAGGCGTGCGGACGAGGCCGTGGTTGCCGATCGCCAGGCCATTGCCCTGGCCAGTGGTGCTTCGGCACCGACCATACGTGCCAGTGCCTATTACGACATGGGGCGTATCTACGAGGACGCCGGGCAATTCGCTACGGCCCTGGAGCATTACCGCAAGGCCCGTGAGCAAAAGGCCAATCCGGTGTATGACAAGGCGATAGAGCGGTTGCAGGGCCGTTGAGCCGGCCGCAGTAGTTTTCCACAACGCGCCGGCAGCGGCGCGTTGTGCATTTATGGAGGTTGGTATGCGGATTCGTGTTTTCCCCTGGTTGCTGGCGCTGTGCTTGTCCAGCAGTGTGGTTCAGGCGGCCGGGCCGCTAGTCTTCGCGACCATCGACCGCAGTGGTTGGCCGAATCCTTTGGACAGCGCGGCTGATTTCGATACAGCGTCACGGGGCGAGATCCTGATGTTCGGCAAGGCTTTGCTGGCCAGCGAGGCCCTGGACGAGAAGGCCTTGAAACAGCGCCTCGGCGTGCGCCAGCTGGATCTCAAGTCACTCAACACCGTGCGCGAGCAGTTCTGGGCGCGGCTCCTGGAGAATTACCAACGGGCCAGCCAGGATTGCGATGCCGCCCCCTTTTGCCAGCCAGTACGTAACCTTGGGGAGTTGCGCCAGCTGATAGCCGGCTTCACCGGTGCCAGCAAAGCCACCTACGGTGCCTGGGCCGAGGCCAGCAAGCGCTTCCACCTGCAATACCTGGATGAACAATTGCGCCTGGCCGCGCTGTTCCCCACGGTCAGCAGCGAGATCCTGCGGATGGACCCAGCGGAAAAGCTGGGCGACGAGCTGGCGGATCGACAGTTCCTGCTGACGTTCGATGACGGCCCGAGCCTGAAGGGTGGCTACACCGAGGCGTTGGCCGAGCTGTTGCGTGCCCATGAGGTGCATGGCCTGTTCTTTGTCCTGGGAGAGTCGCTGCAGTCGCGCCTGAATCGTTCTTCGCCGGGACAATTGCGCGAGACCTATGATGGCCAGTGCGTAGGGATACATGGGTGGGAGCACAAGTCCCATTCCTCCTGGGGCGCCTGGCAAAAGTCCGTGCTCGACAGCGCCAACCTGGCCAGTCGTACCCTGGAGGGCGATTACCTACCGCTGTTTCGACCGCCCTACGGACAGCGTCGCAGTGACAGTGCCGGATTCTTCAAGGCCAATGGCCTGCAACTGATGCTGTGGAACATCGACTCCCAGGACTGGAGCAAGAAGCTCGACGCCGAGGCAACGACCCAGCGGGTGCAAACGCTGATGCTGTTGTGGCGGCGCGGGATCGTCCTGTTCCATGACGTCCACCCCAAGGCGGCCCAGGCCGTGCCGACGTTGATCCGGGATAACCAGCACAACGGCGTGCAATGGCTCGATTGCCGAACCCTGCGCTAGGCCCGCGTGCCTTCAGCCACGCGCCGGCCCCGTTGTCCGGTAGCATCCGGTAGCCCTTTTCCCAAGGCCTTTTCTCGACCCGCTGTCCCGTCCCGCTAGTCTTCAGGGAACGGTCAGCGGTCAAAGGAGTGACCCTCATGCACAGTACCCTTGAACAGGTCTTCGGTTATCCACAGTTTCGCCCGGGCCAGGAGGCCACGGTCAGCGCGGTCCTGGCTGGGCGCTCGGCGGCGGCGATCTTCCCCACCGGCTCCGGCAAGTCCCTGTGCTACCAACTGCCCGCACTGCTGTTGCCGCACCTGACCCTGGTGGTATCGCCGCTGTTGGCGCTGATGCAGGACCAACTGGCGTTTCTCCAGGGGCATGGCATCGCCGCTGCGAGCATCGATTCGGCCCAGGGGCGGGAGGAGGCCAACGAAGTGATGGCCCGGGCCCGTTCCGGGGAGCTGAAGATCCTGATGATCTCGGTCGAGCGCCTGAAGAACGAACGTTTCCGCAACTTTTTGCAGCAGGTGCCCATCTCCCTGCTGGTGGTGGACGAAGCGCACTGCATTTCCGAATGGGGCCACAACTTTCGGCCGGACTACCTGAAACTGCCGGACTACCAGCGCCAGTTCAAGATTCCCCAGGCCCTGCTGTTGACGGCCACGGCGACCCCGAAGGTGATCGCCGACATGCAGGCGCGTTTCGCCATCGCTGCGGGCGATGTGGTCACTACCGGTTTCTACCGGCCCAACCTCAACCTGCTGGTGGAGCCGGTACGCGGTGCCGACAAGCGCAAGCGCCTGGTGCAGTGGCTGGGTGAACGGGCCGGGCAACCGAGCATCGTCTACGTGACCTTGCAGAAGACTGCCGAGCAGATCGCCGAGTACCTGGGCCAGCAGGGGATTGCCGCCCAGGCTTACCACGCCGGTTTGCCACACGAGGAGCGCGAGTCGATCCAGCGGCGCTTCATGGCAGGGAACAGCCAGTGCATCGTTGCCACCATTGCCTTCGGCATGGGTATCGACAAGAGCGATATTCGCAATGTGGTGCACTTCGACCTGCCCAAGTCCATCGAGAACTACAGCCAGGAAATCGGGCGTGCCGGGCGCGATGGCCAGCCCTCCGACTGCCTGGTGCTGGCCAACCGCGACAGCCTCAACGTCTTGGAGAACTTCGTCTACGGGGATACTCCCGAGTTGAGCGGAATCCGCTACGTGCTGGACGATTTGCAGGCCTGTGCACCGCAAGGGCAGTGGGAGTTCATGCTGGGACCACTGGCCGACCAGAGCAATATCCGCCAATTGCCACTCAAGACCTTGCTGGTGCAATTGGAGCTGCGTGGCCTGATTGCCCCGCGCTATGCCTATTTCGCCGAGTACCGCTTCAAGCTGTTGCTTGAGCCCTCGACCTTGCTGGAGCGTTTCGAAGGGGAGAGGCGTGATTTCGTCGATGCCATCATCCAGACCTCGAGCCGTGCCCGGACCTGGGCCACCGTGAATTTCGATGCGCTCTACCAGCAGCACCAGGCACCGCGCCAACGGGTGGTCAAGGCGCTGGACTATCTCCAGGAAAAAGGCTGGGTAGAAGTGGAAAGCAAGCAGATGACCGAGGTCTACAGCCTGTTGCAGGACAATTTCGATCCGGCTGCCCTGGGCACTGAGTTGCATGCCTATTTCGCGCGCCATGAGGGCAGCGAGATTGCCCGGATCCACGGGATGCTCGAGTTGTTCGCCAGTGAGCAGTGCCTGGGGTATCGCCTGGCGCAGTACTTTGGCGACCAGCAGGCGCCGCAACAATGTGGGCATTGTTCGGTTTGCCAGGGACGAGTCGCGTGCTTGCCGACACCGCCGGCCTTGCCCGCACTTGTGGATAAGAATTTTGCCGAGCTGTGCGGCAATTTTATCCACAGGCACCAGCAGCACACGGGCCAGGTGCCTGGAGCGGAACGGCTGGCACGTTTTCTGTGCGGCCTGAGCGTGCCGTTGTTCACCAAGCTCAAGGCACGGAGCATTTCCGGCTTCGCGACCTTGGAGGATTACCCCTACAGCGCAGTGCGAGAGTGGTGCGTCACTCAGCTGCCTGAGTGAAATCCATCTGCTGAATGCTGTGCATCACAGGAATAAATTTCAAAAATGATGCTCGCCTGACTATGGTGGTGACTGTCCTTGGAACACCCACGGGAGAGTCCATATGAGCCAGGCAGCATTCGATATCCGGCAGGCCGCAGTGATCGGCGCCGGTACCATGGGACGCGGCATCGTCATGTGCCTGGCCAGCGCCGGCCTGCCGGTCCTGTGGCTGGACAACAATCCACAGATGCTCCAGCAAGCCCTGGCGGCAGTGGCCGATACCTATGCCCATAACGTTCGCCAAGGGCGTATCGAGCAGGCTGAAGCCGATGCACGCCTGGCGCGGATCGGCGTCGCCCAAGGTTATCCACAGCTGGCTGACGTGGACCTGGTGATCGAGGCGGTGTACGAGAACCTGGAGCTCAAGCAGCAGATCTTTCGTCAGCTGGATGCTGCACTCAAGCCGGGAGCGATCCTCGCCAGTAATACCTCGGCACTGGATATCGACGCCATTGCCGCAGTTACCCGACGGGCGCCCCAGGTCCTGGGCCTGCACTTCTTCAGCCCGGCACACATCATGAAACTGCTCGAGGTGGTGCGGGCCGCCAAGACCTCGCCTGAGGTGCTGGACGCTGCCTTGGCCCTGGGCCAGCGCATGGGCAAGGTCAGTGTGGTGGCGGGTAACTGCTTCGGCTTCATTGGCAACCGCATGCTCAATACCTATGTGCTCGAGGCCCGCAAGATGCTCCTGGAAGGCGCGTTTCCCTATCAGGTGGATGCTGCCTTGCAGGCGTTTGGCTTTGCCATGGGACCGTTTCGCATGTACGACGTGGTGGGCATCGACCTGGGCTGGCGTGCCCGGCAACTGAGCGGCGTCGGCCAGGATGCGCCAGAGATCCAGGTCGACAACCGCTTGTGTGAGCTGGGGCGGTTTGGCCAGAAAAGCGGTGACGGCTATTACCACTATGAGCCAGGCAGCCGCCAGGCCGAGCACGATCTGGAGGTCGATGCCCTGGTACTGCAGGTCAGTGAGGGGCTGGGCTACCGGAGGCGCGATATTGGTCCCGAGGAGATCCTGGAGCGCTGCCTGCTGGCCCTGGTCAACGAAGGGGCGAAGATCCTCCAGGAAGGCATTGCTCGCTCGGCCGGTGATATCGACCTGGTCTACCTCAATGGCTACGGCTTTCCCAGGGAGCAGGGCGGGCCGATGAGCTGGGCCGATACCCAGGGGCTGGCAGAGGTCCGGCGGCGGCTGACGATCCTGCAAGCTGAATTGGGTGAGCATTGGCGGCCGGCGAAGTTGATCGAGGCACTGGCGGTCGCTGGAAAAGGGTTTGCCCAGGCTTAGTCGCCTGGGGTGAAATGCCGGGCGATCAATCGCTCAATCCAAGGGAGACCGCCCTGATGTCCGAGTCCATGCCGCAACGCGGCGACTACCGCCATTTCCAGCCGATCATCACGCGTTGGCATGACAATGACGTCTATGGCCATGTGAACAACGTCACCTACTACAGCTTTTTCGACACGGCGGTGAATACCTACCTGATCGAGCAGGGCGGCCTGGATATCCATGACGGTGAGGTGGTGGGGTTCGTGGTCAGCTCGGCTTGCGACTACTTTGCCTCCATCGCATTTCCTGAGCGTATCGAGGTGGGACTGCGGGTCGGCAAGTTGGGCAACAGCTCGGTGCAATACGAGTTGGCGGTGTTCAAGTCGGGACAGCAGGAGCCTTGCGCGGCGGGGCGCGTCGTCCATGTGTTCGTGAACCGGGCATCGAACCAGCCGGTGCCGATTCCAGTGGTCCTGCGCGCAGCCCTGGAACAGCTGCTGGTGACCTGAGCTTCGAGACTTGATCGACCTGTGGACACTGTAGATACCGTCTTGCCCGTTACCGGGCAAGCGCCAATTTCGGGTCATAAGGATGACCCGACTTGAGCACGCCAAATACGATGTGCAGCATCTTGCGCATCACTGCACAGACGATCTGCTTGCCCGCTTTACCCTTGGCGCGCAGCCGCTCTTTCATCGCCATGAGGGGCTCACTCATGTTCATGGCGGTGATGCTGGGTAGGTACAACGCTCGGCGGATACGCCCCGAACCAGCCTTGCTGATCAGCGTGCGGCCCTTGAATTTGCCGGATTCGGCCAGCTGCGGATTCAACCCCGCAAACGAGACTACGGCCCGGGCGCTACGAAACTCCTTGAGATCGCCCAGTTCGGCCAGGATCACTGACGCGGTCTTCTCGCCGATACCGTCGATGCTCAACAGCAGATCCCGTTTGCCCCGCAAGTCGGGATCATCGTCGACATGCTGCTTGATCATCTGGCGGGTCTGGACGATGTCTTTTTCGATGTGGCTGATGTGCGACTGGATCGATTCCTGAACCACCGTATCCGCCACTTCCTGGCGATTACGTTCCATCTGCAGCATCTCCTGCAGGTCGTCCAGGCGTCGCAGCAGGACCCGTAGCCGGCGGATCGCCACAGGCTCCGGCGCCCAGGGCGTCAAGGGTGACTCGTGCTTGGCCTGGGCAAAGGCGGCCAGCAACTTGGCGTCCACCTTGTCGGTCTTGTAGTTGATTCCTTCGCTTTTCTTGAAGTAATGGACCCGGGCCGGGTTGACCACGATGACTTTGTAACCCTGGTGGTAGAGGTGCTCTGCCAGGGCTTCGTGATAAACGCTGGTGGCTTCCATGACGACCCTGGCGTCGGGCTGCGCATGCAACTTGAGCCACTGGTCGAGCTGGGCGAAGCCCTCGGCATTGTTGGGAATCTTGCCGCGTGTGCGGTACTTGCCGTTGGGCAGAGGCGTGGCGACATCGAATGTGTTCTTGGCGATATCGATCCCGATGACGTTAGACATATTCTCTTCCTCGTATGCGCGGGTTGAGGATCATCCATCACTCGGTCTCAGCCTTGTTGATGCGAGCTACCGTGCGATGCAGGGCTCAGGATACCGTTCGGACTTAGCGAGTGAGGTTGAAGAGGAGGAGCTCAATCTACAGTGCAGGCTCAAGGCCTTAGCCGCTGCCCGGCTTCATTCCTCTTCCTCGATGATCAGTCGAGAACTATCGCGTGTGTAAACGCGATAGTCGAGATACAAGCCGCTGCCGCAGGTTGCGATCGGCGCCAGTAGGTGAGGCCTGACCTCGATCCTTGGGGCCAGTACCGCAGCCTCTGGTCTGGCGAGGCCCTTGGCCTCGCGTCCAGTGTGCGGTAGCGGCTACAGGGGGCCGGGTCGATCAGTCGTCGTAGTGACGATGCTTGCGATGGCCGTAGGCGTGACCACGGCCACGGTGGCCGTCGCGGTAGTAGCGGCGGTCGCGATCGCGGCGATAGTCGCGGTCTTCCCGGGCGCTTTCGTTGCCCATGTAGTTACCCAGTGCGCCGCCGGCACCACCGCCTGCCGCTGCACCGATCAGGCTGCCGGTGCTGCCGCCCATGCTGCGGCCCACGACGTTGCCGCCAGCCGCGCCCAAGGCGCCGCCGATGGCCGCCTGGCCACGACTGCGCTTGTCGGCGCCGACTGCACTGCCGCCTGCGCCGCCGATGGCTGCGCCAATGGCCGAACCGGTATTGCCGCCCAGTTGCTGGCCGACCACCGAACCTAGAACCCCGCCCAATGCGCCGCCCACACCTGCTTCAGTGGTGCCACCGGCAGAGGCGACGCCGCTGACCAGGCCAAGGGACAACAAGAGAATCGAGGAGAACTTCATACATGAGCCTCAAAGGGATGACGGCGCGATCCTGAGGCTGTACCACGGCGCTTACAAACGAAATCCGACGAATAGCACGAGTTGTACACAATATCGTAACTTATTGTTTTTGATGGGGAACTTAAACGACTTTCAACGGTCTACAGTTACTTGAAGACGGCCGCCCTGCATGCAGGAGCGGCCTTTTTTGTGCCCGCGATTCCGTCAAGCCGAGCGTGCCATGATCAGGCCGTTGTCGCTGGCAGCCTCCAGGCGGATGGCGATGAACTTGGAGGTCGGGGTATGGCTGCCGTCACCGGTGCTTTCCAGCGGCACCAACGGGTTGACCTCAGGGTAGTAGGCCGCGGCCTGGCCGGCCGGGATGTCGAAAGCCAACAGGGTGAAGCCCTTGACCCGGCGTTCGCGGCCATCGTTCCACAGCGACACGATATCGGCCTTCTGCCCTGGCTTGAACCCCAGGCGGATGATGTCCGCTTCGTTGACGAACAGCACATCACGTTGGCCCTTCACCCCGCGGTAGCGGTCATCGAGGCCGTAGATGGTGGTGTTGTACTGATCGTGGGAGCGCATCGACTGCAGGATCAGGTCCGGCTGCTTGCCGCTGGCCCGGGTGCGTTCATCGATCAGGTCCTTGGGCAGCAGGTTGGCGCGGAAGTTGGCGCGCCCCGAGGAGGTGTTCCACTGGCGAGCACCGGCGGCGTTGCCCAGGTAGAAGCCGCCTGGGTGCTTGAGGCGCTCGTTGAACTCCTTGAAGCCTGGGATGGTGTCGGCGATCAGGTCGCGGATGCGCCCATAGTCGGCGGCCAGCCAGTTCCAGTCCACCGGGCGGTTGCCCAGGGTGGCCGCGGCGATGCCCGCCAGGATCCAGGGCTCGGAGCGCATGTGCGCCGACAGCGGCTGCAACTGGCCGTTGGAGGCGTGGACCATGCTGAAGGAGTCTTCCACGGTGACCGCTTGTGGGCCGCCAGCCTGCAGGTCGATGTCGGTGCGTCCCAGGCACGGCAGGATCAGTGCATCCTTGCCGTGGGCCAGGTGGCTGCGATTGAGCTTGGTGCTGATCTGCACGGTGAGGTCGCAGTTGCGCAGGGCCTGGAACGTCCGCTCGCTGTCCGGAGTGGCCTGGGCGAAGTTGCCCCCAAGGCCGATGAATACCTTGGAACGGCCTTCGAGCATGGCGTGGATCGCCTCGACCACGTTATGGCCGTTGTCCCTGGGCACCTTGAACTGGAAGCGCCGCTCCAGGGAGTCGAGGAAGGCCACCGGCGGCCGCTCGTTGATGCCCATGGTGCGGTCACCCTGGACGTTACTGTGGCCGCGGACCGGGCACAGGCCGGCGCCGGGCCTGCCGACGTTGCCGCGCAGCAGCATCAGGTTGGCGATTTCCTGGATGGTCGCCACCGAATGGCGATGCTGGGTAATGCCCATGGCCCAGCACATGATGACGTTCTTGCCCTTGGCGTACATACGCGCCGCCTGCTCGATCTCCACCAGGGTCAGGCCCGACTGCTCGACGATCTGCTCCCATGGGGTGTCGTCGATGGTGCCCAGGTATTCCAGCACCTGGGCGGTGTGGGTGTTGAGGAAGTCGTGGTCGAACACGGCCGCGGTCCCGGCCTTCTGCGCGTCGCGTTCCCATTGCAGGAGGAACTTGGCCATGCCGCGCAGCAACGCCATGTCACCACCCAGGGCCGGGCGGAAATACGCGGTATTGGTCGGGCGATTGCCGTTGGTGAGCATCTCCAGGGGATTCTGCGGGTGCTGGAAGCGTTCCAGGCCGCGCTCCTTCAACGGATTGACGCACACCACCTGGGCACCGCGCTTCACCGCCTCGCGCAGGGGTTCGAGCATCCGCGGATGGTTGGTGCCGGGGTTCTGGCCCCAGACGAAGATCGCGTCGGAGTGTTCGAAATCGTCGAAGGTTACCGTGCCCTTGCCCACCCCGACGCTCTGCGCCAGGGCCACGCCACTGGCTTCGTGGCACATGTTCGAACAGTCGGGGAAGTTGTTGGTGCCGTAGGCCCGCACGAACAACTGGTAGAGATAGGCCGCCTCGTTACTGGCCCGGCCCGAGGTGTAGAACTCGGCCATGTCCGGGCTCGGCAGGTTCAGCAGGTGGCGGGCGATCAGGCTGAAGGCGTCTTCCCAGCTGATGGGGCGGTAGCGATCGGTCTCGGCGTCATAGCTCATCGGCTCGGTCAGCCGGCCCTGGTACTCGAGCCAGTAGTCGCTCTGTTCCAGCAGGGCACTGACGCTGTGCTTGGCGAAGAAGGCGCCGTCCACCCGGCGCTTGGTGGCTTCCCAGTTCACCGCCTTGGCGCCGTTCTCGCAGAACTTGACCATGCCGCTTTCCGGCGAGTCGCCCCAGGCGCAGCCCGGGCAGTCGAAGCCGCCGTTCTGGTTGGTCTTGAGCATCATGCGGATGTTCTTCAGGGCGTTGTCGCTGGTCAGCCAGGCCTGGGCCACGCTGATCAGGGCACCCCAACCACCGGCCGGCCCCTTGTAGGGCTTGTAGCGGGCTACGGGTTTCTGGTCGGCTTGGTTATGTGTACTCACGGGCGACTCTCCATCGCGGGGTTGTCGGGCCGCAGTGCGCTTCGATGCGGCAGGTGGACAAGGTAGTGGCTGTGATGACGCGACCCTCACCGGGCCTGGCGGAAGCTCGAGAAGCGAGCACGGGGGCGGGCCTCGCAGGAGCTGGCGCTGCGCAGGGCGGGCGTTTGGCGGTCATCGGGGGATCAGCGGCGTACTGGGAGGCAAGCCTAAGCGCGGCATTGTGTCGCGTCTAATTGCTAGTACTGATCCTTTGATAGATGGCGTCGATCAAGCGCCATCGAGCAGTTTCTGGTAGAGGGCGAAGCAGGCTTCGGCCAGGGCCGAGCGCGGTGCGCTGCGACGCATGATCAGGCCCAGGCGAGCCAGGGTCTGGGCGTCTTCTATGGGTTGCAGGCGCAGATGCTCGGTCATGGCCTCCAGGCCGCTGTCCAGGGGCATCACCGCGCAGCACAGGCCGCCATGGACCATCTGCACCAACTGATGGACGGCATCGGTCTGCAGGACGGGGCGTGGGTGCAGTCCGCGGATATGGAAGTTGTGATCGATGGACTGGCGAAAATGCATGCCGCTGGTCAGCAGGCCCAGGGGCAGTTCGGTCAGCGCTTCCCAGCTCAGCGGTTGCTCGCCGAAGCTGAAGTGCCGTTGGTCGTACAGCAGTCCCATATGCGTCTGGGCCAGGGTCAGGGAGTCGAAGTGCTCGCCGTCCAGGCGTTCCAAGTAGGACACCCCGAGGTCCAGGCAATTACTCGCCAACTGCTCGAGGATCTGTTCCGAACTCAGGGACGAGAGTTCGAAGCGCAGGTGTGGGTGTTCGGCGTGCAGGCGCTGCATCAGTGGCTGCGGGTCGAAGCTCGACAGTGGGACCACTCCCAAGCGCAGGGTGCCCACCAGGTTGCCACGGCAGGCAGCGGCTTCGGCCAGCAAACCGTCACAGGCGGTGAGTACGGTACGGGCCCAGGCCAGGACCCGCTCGCCGGGCGCGGTGAAACCTTCGAAGCGCTGGCCACGGTTGACCAGCGGCAGCTCAAGCTCCTCCTCGAGGTTGCGCAGGCGCATCGACAGGGTCGGCTGGGTGATGTGGCAACGGGCGGCGGCTTGGCCGAAGTGGCGGGTTTCGTCCAGGGCGATGAGGAATTTCAGCTGCTTGATGTCCATCTTCGCTCCGGCGCGACAAAAGGCCGGGATTCTACCGTGCCGGCGTGGCCTTGGTCAGTGGTCGGCCGGGAACCTCGATCGGCCGGGCTGGTCTAGTCTTTCGCATCTGGATCTATCAACCAAGGAGTGTGCGACATGAGCATTTTCAGCTTTGTGAAGGAAGCCGGTGAGAAACTGATCGACTTGCTGACCCCGGGTAACGCCAACGCCAGCGAGCAGCTCAAGGAACACATCGCCAAGGTCGGCCTGGGCAACCCCAACGTCCAGGCGACGGTGGAAGGCGACAAGGTCATCGTCAAGGGTGAAGTGGCGAGCCAGGAAGAGAAGGAAAAGATCCTTCTGGCCCTGGGCAACATCGCCGGTGTCGGCAGTGTCGAGGACCAGGTCACCGTCACTGGTCCAACCGTGGTGTCGGCCGTATTCGTCACCGTGAAGAAGGGCGATACCCTGAGCGCCATCGCCAAGGTCCAATACGGCGACGCCAACAAGTACAACAAGATCTTCGAGGCCAACAAGCCCCTGCTGTCCCATCCGGACAAGATCTATCCGGGGCAGGTCCTGCGCATCCCCGAGTGATCGGATAGCAGCTTTCTCAGCCAGGCCTGCCCCTTTCGGGGGGTAGGCCTGGCTAGTCCAGCAGGCCCTTGATCAGTTCCCGATAATCCCCCACTGCCGCGAACTCCGCGGTGTCCTTCGGCCCTTTGCGGCTGTCCGGCTGGCTCACCGCAAGCAGTTGCCCTACTCCGAAGTCCCGTGCGCTGCGCAGAATTGGCAAGGTGTCGTCGATGAACAGGCTGCGCTTGGGGTCGAAGTGGATATCGGCCTGCAAGGCGTCCCAGAACTGCAGGTTCTCCTTGGGGAACCCATAGTCGTGGGAACTGATCAGGCGCTCGAAGTACGGCGCCAACTCGATCCGCTCCAGTTTCAGCGAAAGCGAATCGCGGTGTGCGTTGGTGATCAGGATCACCCGCTTGCCGGCCTGCTTGAGCGCCGCGAGGAATGTATCGGCGTCCGGGCGCAGGGCGATCAGGTGGGCGGTCTCCAGCTTCAGTTCACGTACTGGCAACCTGAGTTCGGTGCTCCAGAAGTCCAGGCAATACCACTGCAACTGTCCGGCGTTACGCTCGAACAAGGGCTGCAGCTCCAGTTCGGCCATGGCCCGGCTGACCCCATGCAGCTCGGCATAGCGACGGGGCAGGTGCTCCAGCCAGAAATGGTTGTCGTAGTGCAGGTCCAGCAAGGTGCCGTCCATGTCCAGCAGGACGGTATCGATATCGCGCCAGGGCATCAGGGTCATTGACTACTTCTCCAACGGAAAACAATCGACCGGCAAGGGCGATCACATGCAGTAAACAATAGGTCCGGCAGCGGCCGCGCGCCGCTGCAATCTGCAACCCAGTCACTTTCAAACAGGCTGTATAGTAACCCGCTATCGCCAAGGAGCCCGCCATGCGTCAGAAACCCACCGTACTTGCCCGAGAGATTGTCGCTACCAGTCGCCTGTTTTGTGTCGAGCAGGTTCAACTGCGCTTCGCCAATGGTGCCGAGCGTACCTACGAGCGGCTGGTGGGGCGGGGCGCAGGCTATGGCGCGGTGATGGTCGTGGCCATGCTCGATAGCGAGCATGCCGTGCTGGTGGAAGAGTATTGCGGTGGTACCGATGCCTATGAATTGTCGCTGCCCAAGGGCCTGATCGAGCCCGGCGAAGACGTGCTGGCGGCGGCCGAGCGCGAGCTCAAGGAGGAGGCCGGGTTTGGCGCGCGGCAGCTGGAACACCTGACCGAGTTGTCGCTGTCCCCGGGCTACATGAGCCAGAAGATCCAGGTGGTGCTGGCCACCGATCTGTATGAAGAGCGCCTGGAGGGCGATGAGCCCGAGCCGATGCGGGTCGACAAGATCAACCTGCGGGAGCTGGCCGGGCTGGCGCAGAATCCGCAGTTCAGTGAAGGCCGTGCCCTGGCAGCGTTGTACCTGGCCCGCGATCTTTTGAGCCAGCGTGGAGTCTTTCAAGCATGAACGAGATGATGAACTTTCCCCATCCCCTGCTGGCGCCCGTGGTCGACCTGGCACTGCGTGCCGGTGACGCGATCCTGCCGTTCTGGCGCGCCGATGTAGCGGTCGAGCGCAAGGCCGATGAGTCGCCGGTGACGGCCGCCGACCTGGCCGCCCATCACTTGATCGTGGCGGGCCTGCAAGCCCTGGCCCCGGAGATCCCGGTACTTTCCGAAGAAGATGCCGACATTCCCCAGGCTACCCGTGCCGGTTGGCAACGTTGGTGGCTGGTGGACCCGCTGGATGGCACCAAGGAGTTCATCGCCGGGAGCGAGGAGTTCACCGTCAATATCGCTCTCATCGAACAGGGACGGGTGGTCTTTGGCGTGGTGGCGATGCCCACCAGCGGGCGCTGCTACCTTGGCGGCGCGGGGTTTGGTGCCTGGCGCCTCGATCGGGGCGAGGCGCCTCAGGCGATTGCGGTACGTGAGCAGCCGGGAGCGGGCGAAGCCTTTACCGTGGTGGCCAGCCGGCGTCATTCCAGCCCCGATCAAGAGCGCCTGCTGGCTGGCTTGGGTGCGGCCGTGGGCGAGTTGCAACTGGCCAATATCGGCAGCTCGCTGAAGTTCTGCCTGCTGGCCGAAGGGACGGCGGATTGCTATCCGCGCCTGGCGCCCACTTCGCAGTGGGATACCGCTGCCGCCCAGGGCGTGCTCGAAGGTGCCGGTGGCGAGGTGCTGGATCTGGCCGGTGCACCGTTTTGCTATCCGCCCCGGGAGTCGTTGCTCAATGGCTTCTTCCTCGCGCTGCCGGCCAAGGCGCCCTGGCGCGCCAAGCTACTGGAACTGTGCGGTAAATAGCCGATAGCCGCAGGTCCTGCCCTCGGTGAGCACGATTCAGCGGTGCAGCACGTACTGTCCGGCGAAGAGCACGGCATCGTCGCTGCTGCCGGCATTCACCACTCGGGTGTGCAGGGTCAGGCGGGCCCGTCCATAGCGCCGGTACATCGTGAGGAATTTCTTCCAGACCTTGTCCTCGGGGGCTGCGCAGATCGCCTGGGCATCCCCGGTGACCGGCAACGGGTAGCTGATCTGCCCCTCCTGGATGACGATGTGCCCATCTTCGATTCCTTCCTCCCGAAGCCGCAAGTGCAACCATCCCCAGCCGGCCAGTACGGCGCCGCAATAGAGACTGCCGCCGAACATGGTGCTCTTGTGGTTCACGTTGGCATCCAGGGGGAGTTGCAGGCGCAGTTGCTGCGCTTGCCAGTCGAGTACCTTCAGGCCCATGTCCCGAGTCAGGGGAATGTCGTGGTGGAGGATGGATTCCAGGTAGCGACTGTCGCGGTTCATGCACGGGCCTCAAGGGTCATTGGGGAGTGGGAGCGATGGCTTATTCGGACTCGTCGCTGGGATGGCTGGCACCGCTGTCGGCGAAGTTAAGGCCATGCTTGCGCAACTTGTCATGCAGGGTCTTGCGGGGAATGCCCAGGGCCTCGGCGAGGCTACGCATCGAGCCATGAGGTTGGGCCATCTCCGCGGCGATCAGGGATTTCTCGAAATGCTCCACCTGTTCGCTCAAGCCGCCACTGATCAGGGGCGGCGTAGCAGTCGGGGCATGGCCCGGGTCGCCATTGTCCAGGGCCAGCTCTAGGCCCAGGGCGAAGCGTTCGGCAACGTTCTGCAGTTCCCGTACGTTGCCCGGCCAGTCGTGGCGCAGCAACAGGGCTCGATGCCCGGGTTGCAGCTCCTGGGCGGGAAGGCCGTGGCGGGTGCTGGCTTCATCGGCAAAATGCTGGAACAGCATCAGCACGTCCTCGCCGCGCTCGCGCAACGGTGGAATTCGCAGCGGAGCCACGTTCAGGCGGTAATAGAGGTCGGCGCGAAAGCGCCCCTGGTCGGCCGCTTGGCGCAAGTCTTCCTTGGTGGCGGCAATGATGCGGATATCCAGCGGGATCAGCTGGTTGCCCCCCAGGCGCTCCACAACACGCTCCTGGAGCAGGCGCAGCAGCTTGACCTGGACATCCAGGCTCATGCTTTCGATTTCATCGAGGAACAGGGTGCCGCCATTGGCGAACTCGAACTTGCCGATGCGACGTTTCTGCGCCCCGGTGAACGCCCCTGGTTCGTGGCCGAACAGTTCGCTCTCCACTACCGATTCCGCCAGCGCCCCGGCGTTGATCGCCACGAACGGCCCGTTGCGGCGGCCCGACAGGTCGTGCAGGGCCCGCGCCACCACCTCCTTGCCGGCCCCGGTCTCGCCGAGGATCAGCACGTCGGCGCGAGTCGCAGCGAGGGCGCCGATCTGTTGGCGCAGGCGCAGCATGGACGCCGATTGACCCACCAGTCGTGCGCTCAGTTCCTGGCGGTCGCTCAGGGCCAGGCGCAGGCTGCGGTTGTCCAGGACCAACCGGCGCCAGGCCAGGGCGCGACGCACGCTGTCCAGCAGGGCGTCGCTGGCAAAGGGTTTCTCCAGGAAGTCGTAGGCCCCGGCGCGCATCGCCTGCACGGCCAGCGGTACGTCGCCATGGCCGGTGATCAGCAGCACCGGCAGCTCCGGGTCCTGGGCATGCAATTGGCTGAGCAGTTCCATGCCGTCGATGCCCGGCATGCGGATGTCACTGACCACCACCCCCGGCCAATCCCGTTCCAGGCGTTCGGCCAGGCCCTGGGCTTCTCCCAGGGACAGGACCTTGAGCCCGGCCAGGTCCAGGGTCTGGCTCAGGGCCTGGCGCAAGTGTGGGTCGTCATCGATCAACACCACTTGCAACTGGGGGTCGAGGCTGTCGGGACGGGTCATTGGTCACTTTCCAGGTCGTGTCGTGGCCGGCCCTGCAAGGTCGGCCCATGGCTTGTTCGCGTGTGGCGCGCGTCGCGTTTCATACCCCGCGGTCCTCGGATGGCTGTGGGCTGACTCCCGGAGCCCCGGCCCGCAAACGCAGGGTGATCAGGGCACCGCCTTCGCGATGGTTGGCGAACGCCAGCTCACCGCCGAAGGCTCGCATCAGGGTGTCGCAGATCGCCAGCCCCAGGCCCAGGCCCTGGGTTCGCGTCTTGGTGGTGTAGAACGGCTCTCCGGCGCGTCCCAGGGCTTCCATGCAGAAACCCGGGCCATTGTCGCGGATGTACAGGTTGACGCCCGTGGCGGTGGATTCGGCACTCAGCCACAGCTTGCGTGGCGGGCCTTTTTCGGTGAGGGCATCCAGGGCGTTGGCCAGCAAGTTGCCCAGGACTTGGCGCAAGCGGGTTTCCCCGGCCTCGACCCACAGGGTAGCGGCCGGCAGGTCGCGGATCAGCTCCACGTCCATGGCTCGACGGCGCTTGGCCAACAGGGCCAGGGCATCGTCCAGGGCCGGCTGCAGGGCGACGCTCTCCGGTGCGTGGTGATCGCGCCGGGCAAACGCCCGCAAGTGGGTGATGATCGAGGCCATGCGCCCGGTCAATTCGCTGATCAGCTTGAGGTTGCCCCGGGCGTCGTCGGTGCGTTGATGGTCCAGCAGCACCTCAGCGTTTTCAGCGTAGCTGCGGATCGCCGCCAGTGGCTGGTTGAGCTCGTGGCTGATACTGGCGGACATGGTGCCCAATGCCGAAAGCTTGCCAGCCTGGACCAGGTCGTCCTGGGCACGTACCAGTTCCTGCTGGGCGGTCTCGCGTTCCAGCACTTCCTGCTTCAGGCGTCGGTTGAGGTTCTCCAGGTCGCTGGTGCGCTCGGCCACGCGCATCTCCAGCTCCCGCCGGGCCTTGCCTTCGAAAGCGATCCGTTCCATGTAGTGCTGGCGGCGTTGCATCATCAGTCCGAGCAGCAGCATCAGCACCAATAGAGCTGCGGCGCCAATGGCCAGGACGGTGCGTACTGGGCGGTCGATCAGGGTGCGCGGGGCGAGGATGCTGACGCTCCAGCCGGTTTCCTCGATCTGCTGGGTCTGCACCAGCCAGGCCTTGGAATTGAGATCCAGAGGACGTGGAGTGCGGGTTGGATAGGGTTGGATGGCGACGATCGCCTGGCGTTCTTCCTCGTTTAGCGGGCGAGTCGCGCGAAAGCGCCATTCCGGGCGCGAGGTGAGAATCACCACACCGTTGTGATCGGTCACCAGAAGCTGTTCCGGTGTCTTGCCCCACAAGCGTTCGGTGTGGTCCAGGTCGACCTTGACCACGAGGACCCCGAGCATCCGCTCGCCTTCGCGTACCGCAGCGGCGAAGAAATAGCCGCGCTTGGCCGAGGTGGTCCCCAGGCCGAAGAAGCGCCCGAGGCGGCCGGCCATGGCCTCGCTGAAGTACGGGCGGAAGGCGAAGTTACGGCCCACGAAGCTGTCGTGCTTGTCCCAGTTGGAGGCCGCCAGGGTCTTGCCGCTGGTGTCCATCAGGTACATGACTTCGGCGCCGGTCTGGGCGCTGATGTTCTTGAGCAGGCGGTTGGCGTTGCCCTGGGTGACGCCATCGTCCGGGGCCCCTAGCAGCGCCCGCAGTGCTGGCAAGTCGCCAAGGATCTGCGGCAGTACTTCGTAGCGATGCAGGGTGCCCAGCAGGTTGGCTACGTAGAGGTCCAGGGTCTGGCTGTTCTGGCTGGTCAGCTCATTGCGGTAGTAACGTTCCGCCAGGTGCTCCAGTGGCCACAGCAGCGGTGCCAGGCACAGGGCCAGCAAGGCCAGGCTGCGCCAGCGGGGACGACGGGGGAGGGCTGTGGTCATGGAAAGGGCGCCTGTGGACAGAGGCGCATTATGCCCAGGGTCGGCCGACGTTTGGTAACGGGCCGCGGTGCCCGGCCAAACGTCGACAGGCTTTAGCCCTGTTCGGCAAGGCACTCGCGCAGAGCGGTGTGCCAGTCCGGCTGGATCACGCCCCATTCCCGAGCCAGGCGGGTGCAGTCCAGGCGCGAGTTCAGCGGCCGTGATGCCGGGGTCGGATAGGCGCTGGACGCAATGGCCTCCAGCACCGCGCAAGGCTTGTTCATGGCCAGCAATTGCTCGCCGATAGCCTGGGCGAAGCCGAACCAGGAGGTTTCACCATGGGCGGTGAGATGGTAGGTGCCCCAGGCCCCCGGAGTACCTGCCCGCCAGCGCTCGATCAGGGCCCGGGTGCTGTTGGCGATGGTGCCGGCCCAGGTCGGGGCGCCGACCTGATCGGCCACCACCCGCAGTTCCGGCCGCTCCTGTAACAGGCGTTGCATGGTCAGCAAGAAGTTCTTGCCGTGGCTGGAATAGACCCAGCTGGTACGCAGGATCAGGTGCTGGCCCTCGACCAGGTTGATCGCCCGTTCGCCTGCCAGCTTGCTCTGGCCGTAGACGCTCAGCGGATTGGGCTCGTCCTCTTCCACGTAGGGCGTGTCCTTGCTGCCGTCGAACACGTAGTCGGTGGAGTAGTGGATCAAGGGGATGCCCAGGTCGAAGGCTTCCTGGGCGAAGATCCCGGGCGCGGTGGCGTTGATCGCGTAGGCCAGTTCCGCCTCGCTTTCGGCCTGGTCGACCGCGGTGTGGGCCGCGGCATTGATGATCAGGTCCGGGCGCAGTGCCCGGACCTGTTGGCGGATCTGATCCGGATGGCTCAGGTCCAGCCGGTCGCGCCCCAGGACCAGCAGTTCGCCCAGGTCCCCGAGCCGCTGTTGCAACTCGCGGGAGACCTGGCCGTGCTGGCCGCTGATAAGGATCTTCAAGGGCGTGTTCATTGGAACAGCTCGGCTTCGTTCAGGCTTTTGCCATTCTGGTCCTTGGCCGAGAGTATTGGAGCTCCTTGCAACTGCCAGTCGATCGCTAAGGTCGGATCATCCCAGCGAATGCAGCGTTCGGCGGACGGTGTGTAGTAATCGGTCGTTTTATAGAGAAATTCGGCAAAGTCGCTCAGGACTACAAAACCGTGAGCGAAGCCTTCTGGAATCCATAACTGCCGATTGTTTTCTGCGGACAGGAGAATGCTGGTCCAGCGTCCAAAGCTGGGTGAGTGGCGTCGAAGGTCGACGGCCACGTCCAATACCTTTCCTGCAATCACTCGGACGAGCTTTCCCTGGGAGTGCTCGATCTGATAATGCAGGCCACGCAAGACATTCTTCGCCGAGCGCGAATGATTGTCCTGAACGAATTCTTTGTTTAGTCCTGTGGCTTCCTTGAATGCTTTGGCATTGAAGCTTTCGTAGAAAAAGCCACGATCGTCGCCAAACATCTTGGGTTCGATGATTAGTACGTCGGAGAGGTCGGTCGAAGTGACCTTCATTGTGTTTCTCCCGCGAGAGTGAACAAGTACTGGCCATAGCCGGTCTTGCCGAAATACGCGGCGCGTTCCAGCAGGTGTTCACGGCTGATCCAGTGATTCTCGTAGGCAATCTCTTCCAGACAAGCGACTTTCAGGCCCTGGCGGTGTTCGATGGTCTGCACGTACTGCGAGGCTTCCAGCAGGCTATCGTGGGTGCCAGTGTCGAGCCAGGCAAAGCCCCGGCCAAAGCGCTCCACATGTAGATCGCCACGCTTGAGGTAGGCATTGTTGACGTCAGTAATTTCCAGCTCGCCACGGGGCGAAGGTTTGACTGCCTTGGCGATCTGCACCACGTCATTGTCGTAGAAGTACAGGCCGGTGACGGCATAGCTGGATTTGGGGTGCTTGGGTTTTTCTTCGATGGACAGTGCGCGGCCTTCATTGTCGAAGTCGATGACGCCAAAGCGCTCTGGATCCTTGACCCAGTAGCCAAATACCGTGGCGCCGTTAGTACGTTTGGCAGCATCGCGCAACTGCTCGCCAAAGTATTGGCCGTGAAAGATGTTGTCGCCCAGGATCAGGCAGACCGGATCGTTGCCGATGAATTCCTCACCGATCAGGAATGCCTGGGCCAGGCCATCCGGCGAAGGTTGTTCGGCGTAGCTGAAACGCACCCCGAACTGGCTTCCATCACCCAGCAGATTGCGGTACTGCGGCAAGTCCTGGGGAGTGGAGATGATCAGGATGTCCTGGATACCGGCCAGCATCAGAACCGATATCGGGTAATAGATCATCGGTTTGTCATAGATCGGCAACAGCTGCTTTGAAACGCCGAGAGTGATGGGGTGCAGACGAGTACCGGAACCGCCCGCCAGAACAATGCCCTTGATCATGCAATCAGATCCTTGATGTTGGTGGAACCCAGGCGTTCGCCCTGGTAGCTGCCGTCCTGTACCCGACGACACCATTCGAGATTGTCCAGGTACCACTGCACGGTCTTGCGCAGCCCGCTGGCAAAGGTTTCTTCTGGCACCCATCCCAGTTCGTGCTCGATCTTGCTGGCATCGATGGCATAGCGCTGGTCGTGGCCAGGACGGTCCTGGACGAAGGTGATCAGGTCGGTGTAATGGGCCACGCCTGCTGGTTTTTCCGGGGCCAGCTCTTCCAGCAGGCCGCAGATACCGCGCACCACATCGATGTTCTTTTGTTCGTTATGGCCGCCGATGTTGTAGGTCTCGCCTACCACGCCTTCGGTCACGACCTTGAACAGGGCTCGTGCGTGGTCCTCCACATACAGCCAGTCACGTACTTGCAGGCCGTTGCCGTAGACCGGCAGAGGCTTGCCCGCGAGGGCATTGAGGATCACCAATGGGATCAGCTTCTCGGGGAAGTGGAATGGACCGTAGTTATTGGAGCAGTTGGTGATCAGCACCGGCAGGCCATAGGTACGCTGCCAGGCGCGGACCAGGTGGTCGGATGCAGCCTTGCTCGCGGAGTAAGGCGAGCTGGGAGCGTAGGGCGTGGTCTCGGTGAACAGGTCGTCGACGCCATGCAGGTCGCCATAGACCTCGTCAGTGGAGATATGGTGGAAGCGGAAGGCGGCTTTTTCCGCCTCGGGCAGCTGCTGCCAGTAAGCGCGCGTCGCTTCCAGCAGGCTGTAGGTGCCAACGATATTGGTCTGGATGAAGTCCGATGGCCCATCGATGGAGCGATCTACATGGGATTCGGCCGCCAGGTGCATGATCGCATGGGGCTGGAAGCGTGCCAGGACTGCGCTGACGGTGGCCTGGTCGATGATATCGGCCTTGACGAATTCGTAGCGGCTGTTGCTGGCGATGCTATGCAGCGACTCCAGGTTGCCTGCGTAGGTCAGTTTGTCCAGGTTCAGCACCTCGTGTTCCGTGTGCTGAATCAGGTGACGGACCAAAGCCGAGCCGATAAAACCGGCTCCGCCGGTGACGAGAATGCGCATGTGAGGTGGCCTGTGTCCTTTGAAAGAGATCATTTACTGCAAAAATGCAGCATAGCTTGTCGGCACGAAGCTCGCGGTGCAATAGGCACTGCTCATCGTTTGTGCCATGAGGGATCGAATACCGTCTGGTAAGGCCGTGTGGCAGCCTGGGTGGAGGCTGTTCAGGAGCGCGAGCACTTGCGTATCGCCCTGGCCAATGGCGATATAAGCGACCAATAACAATTACCGGGGTCGTTGTATGTTGCTCGCCACCTTGATCCACCGTGCCAGCCTGCCCAGTCCACAGGTCACCGAGCAGCAAGCGCTGGAGCTGTTGCAGACCCACTACGGCCTGCAAGGTTCCTTGCAGTCGCTGGGCAGCCAGCAGGATCTCAATTACCGCCTCGACAGCCCGCAAGGCCGCTTTGTGCTGAAGATCTGCCGTGGCGACTACTCCACCCTGGAGTTGCAGGCGCAGCATGAAGGCCTCGGGCATTTGCGACAGCATCCCGAATTGCGGGTGCCTCGGGTCGTTCCGGCCAAGAACGGTGCGGACCTGCTGACCCTGGAGCTTGCCGGACAGACCCTGCATGTACGCGTGCTCGACTATATAGAAGGCCGCTCCCTGACCCATCTGCCACACCTGGGCATCGAGCTGGTCGCGGGCCTGGGGCGGCTCTGCGGGCAGATGGACCTGGCCCTGGCGGACTTCCAGCATCCCGGGCTCGAGCGCACCCTGCAGTGGGATGCCCGGCATGCCCAGGCATTGATCGAGCACTTGCTGCCAGTGATCGAGGATCCCCGGCAACGCGCCTTGATCGCGGCGGCAGCACAGCGCACCGAGCGTCACCTGCGACCGTTGGTCGAGCAGTTGCCGGTACAGGCGATCCATATGGACATCACCGACGACAACGTCGTCTGGCGCCGAGACGCGGCACGGCATTGGCAGTTGCAGGGGGTGATCGATTTCGGTGATCTGGTTCGCACCTGGCGCATCACCGACCTGTCGGTGACTTGCGCGTCGCTGTTGCATCACGCCGAGGGCGATCCGTTGCGCATCCTGCCGGCAATCCAGGCCTACCACCAGGTCAATCCGCTGCAGCGCTCGGAGTTGCTGGCGCTGTGGCCTCTGATCGTTGCCCGGGCCGCGGTGCTGGTACTCAGCGGTGAGCAGCAGGTCGGTATCGATCCGGGCAACGAATACAGCCGCGCCAACCTGAATCACGAGTGGGAAATCTTCCGGGTCGCTTCTTCCGTGCCTTTCGAACTGATGGAGGCGGCGATTCTGGGGGCTGTCGGCCAGTCGCTGCCGGCCATCGCCAGCGAGGGCTTTGCTCCGCTGTTGCCAAGCCTGGTAGGGCGTGAGTTCGCCCTGATCGACCTGGGGGTGTTGAGCCCGCACTTCGAGGCCGGTAACTGGGAACAACCGGGAATCGACGATCGCCTGCTGGCCGAAGCGGGGGTTGCTCATGGCCTGGCCGCCAGTCGCTATGGCCAATACCGCCTGTCGCAGACCCGTCCCGACAGCGCGCTGGAGCCGCAAACCTGTCCTGTGCATGTCCAATTGCAAGTGCCTTCGGGCACCACGGTGGAAGCCCCGTTCGCCGGTGTCCTGCACACGGCCGCTGGCGGCCTGTTGCGCCTTGATGGGCCAGGGCTGAGCTTGCGCCTGTGGGGTGTCGAGGCGGCGCTGCAACCAGGAGCCGCCTTGGTCAAGGGCCAGGTATTGGGGGCCGTGGCGGCCGACGGTCGGCTCAAGGTGCAATTGTGCCGGGGCGCCGAGCTCGATCCACCGCTGTTCTGCACCCCGACCCGGGCCATGGCCTGGCAGGCCCTGTGCCCCTCGCCGGCGGCACTGCTGGGGCTGGCCTGCGATGCTGAGCCAGAGGTGGATGCCCAGGCCCTGCTGGCCCGGCGCGATGCCAGTTTCGCCCGCACCCAGAAGCACTATTACGTCGATCCACCACGGATCGAGCGCGGCTGGCGCAACCACCTGATCGACATGCAGGGGCGCTCCTACCTGGACATGCTCAACAATGTCGCGGTGCTCGGCCATGGCCACCCGCGGATGGCCGCCGAAGCTGCGCGCCAGTGGTCGCTGCTCAACACCAACTCGCGCTTTCACTATGCGGCCATCGCCGAGTTCTCCGAGCAATTGCTGGCGCTGGCGCCGGACTCCATGGACCGGGTGTTCCTGGTCAACAGTGGTACCGAGGCCAACGACCTGGCGATCCGCCTGGCCTGGGCCTACAGCGGTGGACGCGACATGCTCAGCGTGCTGGAGGCCTACCACGGCTGGTCGGTGGCTGCCGATGCGGTTTCCACCTCGATCGCCGATAACCCCCAGGCCCTCACCAGCCGCCCGGACTGGGTCCACCCGGTAACCGCCCCCAACACTTATCGTGGCGAGTTCCGGGGCCCGGACACCACCGCGCAGTACTTGCGCAGCGTCGACCAGCAACTGGCCAAGCTCGACGAAACAGGGCGCCAGTTGGCCGGTTTCATCTGCGAGCCGGTGTATGGCAACGCCGGTGGGATCTCGCTGCCCAAGGGCTACCTGGGTGAGGTCTACCAGCGGGTCCGGGAGCGGGGTGGGGTGTGCATCGCCGACGAGGTCCAGGTGGGGTATGGCCGCATGGGCGAATTCTTCTGGGGATTCCAGGAGCAAGGCGTGGTGCCGGACATCATCACCATGGCCAAGGGCATGGGCAACGGCCAGCCCCTGGGGGCAGTGATCACCCGGCGTGAGATCGCCGAGGCGCTGGAGGCCGAAGGGTACTTCTTCTCCTCGTCCGGTGGCAGCCCGGTCAGTTGCCGCATTGGCATCGCGGTATTGGATGTCATGCGTGAAGAGGGGCTCTGGGACAACGCCCGGGTCGTGGGACGGCACTTCCGGCAGCGCCTGGAGGCACTCAAGGCCCTGCATCCGCTGGTGGGGGCGGTGCATGGTTCGGGTTTCTACCTGGGCCTGGAGCTGATTCGCGATCACCAGACCCTGGAACCGGCTACCGAGGAAACCGCCCTGCTGTGCGAGCGCCTGCGCGAGCTGGGCATCTTCATGCAGCCCACCGGTGACTACCTGAATATTCTCAAGATCAAGCCACCGATGGTCACCACCCGGCAGAGCGTCGATTTCTTCGTCGACATGCTGTCCAAGGTGTTGGGCGAAGAACTCTAGGCCTGGCCCCTCATGGGCCGGCGCCGCATGTCCAGGTTGCTGGGGCGGGTGCCGGCCATGGGGACAGCCTAGGTATTGAAATGGCTTAAATCGATTATTATCGGATTTATTTCGATATTTGTTGATTAATTGGATTTTATTAGCTTCTAAAGTCGATTTTTATCGGATATAAAGTGGCCGTCGTCGGGCAGAAAATTGCCCTGCCCGCACGCTTTCATCCGTTGTCTTCGACTGCGTCCATTCGCCCAGGAGTTGATCCATGAGCCGTACCGTTACCGTCGCCGCTACCCAGATGGCCTGTTCCTGGGACCTTGAGGCCAACCTCGACACCGCTGAAAAGCTGGTGCGCGAAGCCGCCGCCAAGGGCGCGCAGATCATCCTGATCCAGGAGCTGTTCGAGACTCCGTACTTCTGCCAGAAACCCAATCCGGACTACCTGCAACTGGCCACGCCGACCGAGGCCAATGCGGCCATCGCGCACTTCCAGAAGCTTGCCCGGGAGCTGCAAGTGGTGCTGCCCATCAGCTTCTTCGAACTGGCTGGCCGGGCGCGCTTCAACAGCATCGCGATCATCGATGCCGATGGCAGCAACCTCGGGATTTATCGTAAAAGCCATATCCCGGACGGCCCCGGTTACCACGAGAAGTACTACTTCAATCCGGGGGATACCGGCTTCAAGGTGTGGAACACCCGCTACGCCAAGATTGGCGTGGGCATCTGCTGGGACCAGTGGTTCCCCGAGTGCGCGCGCAGCATGGCCCTGCAGGGGGCAGAGATCCTGTTCTACCCCACCGCCATCGGCAGCGAGCCCCACGATTCGAGCATTTCCTCGCGCGACCATTGGCAGCGGGTGCAACAGGGCCATGCCGGCGCCAATCTGATGCCGCTGGTGGCCAGCAACCGCATCGGCAACGAGGAGCAGGACGGCTACGACATCACCTTCTACGGTTCGTCCTTTATCGCCAACCCGTTCGGCGAGAAGGTCCAGGAGCTCAACCAGACCGAAGAAGGTATCCTTGTGCACAGTTTCGACCTCGACGAGCTCGAGCACATCCGCAGCGCCTGGGGCAGTTTCCGTGACCGCCGTCCGAACCTCTATGGCGCCCTGAAAACCCTCGACGGTTCCCTGGAGTCCTGAACACTATGAGTACTTTGCACAGCACGCCGCGCGCCGACGGTTTCTACATGCCGGCCGAATGGGCCACCCAGACCCAGGCCTGGATGATCTGGCCCGAGCGTCCGGATAACTGGCGCCTGGGCGGCAAGCCAGCCCAGGCGGCCCATGCCGCAGTGGCCAAGGCCATTGCCCGCTTCGAACCGGTGACCGTGGCGGTGTCCGCGGCCCAGTATGAAAACGCCCGGGCACGCCTGGACGTACCCAATATCCGCGTGGTGGAGATGTCCAGCGATGACGCCTGGGTCCGCGACACCGGCCCGACCTTCGTCATCAACGACACCGGCGAAGTACGTGGCGTGCACTGGGGCTTCAACTCCTGGGGCGGCTTCGAGGGCGGCCTGTACGCGCCGTGGAATCGTGACGAGCAGGTGGCCAGCAAGGTGCTGGAGATAGAGCGTTGCCAGGAATACCGCACCGAGGGCTTCGTGCTCGAGGGCGGTTCGATCCACGTCGATGGCGAAGGCACCCTGATCACCACCGAGGAATGCCTGCTCAACCACAACCGCAATCCGCACCTGTCTCGCGAGCAGATCGAGGCGGTGCTGCGTGATCACCTGGCGGTGGAACAGATCGTCTGGCTGCCGGACGGCCTGTACAACGACGAAACCGACGGCCATGTGGATAACTTCTGCTGCTACGTGCGTCCGGGCGAAGTGCTGCTGGCCTGGACCGACGACCCGCAGGACCCGAACTACCCTCGTTGCCAGGCCGCCATGCAGGTGCTGGAAAACACCCGCGACGCCAAGGGCCGCGCGTTCAAGGTGCACAAGATGCCGATCCCCGGGCCGCTGTATGCCACCGAGGAAGAGTGCGCCGGAGTCGATGCGGTAGAAGGCAGCCAGGAGCGCAACCCATCGGTGCGCCTGGCCGGCTCCTACGTGAACTTCCTGATCGTCAATGGCGGGATCATCGCCCCGAGTTTCGATGATCCGATGGACGCACCCGCCAAGGCGATCCTGCAGCAATTGTTCCCTGAGCACGAAGTGGTGATGGTACCTGGGCGCGAACTGTTACTGGGCGGTGGCAACATCCACTGCCTTACCCAACAGCAGCCCGCCCCCCACCGGATTTGAGTGCCGTTGTAACAGAAGTTGTCGACTGCGTGACGGTCAACAAACCCGGCCCATCCTGAGATTCTTCATAGCGCCCGCAGCCCAGATGGGTTGCGGGCTTTTTCATGGCCGCATGCCCGTATGCCGGGCACATTGGCACAGCTCTTGTATCGGACCTGTGGTGATTCTGAGACATGTGGAACTCTGATGTTCTGTCATAAACCTTGGATAAGTTAGGCCGCTCAGATACCGGGAGAGAGCGCTGGAATGAACATGGTCAGCGAGCGGGCATCGCATCCCTTGGCAATGAGTAATGAGTCACTGCAGGTTCTGGTGCAATGGTTGAAATCCAATGGCACGCGTCAGATGAGGGAACCTGATCCGCGCCGGATCATCATCGAGCGTTACCCCGCTGGATTGCTCAGCGAGGCGGAGCTGCAAGCACTGTGGGATGTGGTGAAAGGATAGAACGACAATGGATTGTAAAAAGCGCTGCCAGGATGGCAGCGCTTTTTTTTCGCCTGCGATTCGCACGGATCAGAAGCTGTAGGTCCCGCTGACCACCAGGCTGCGGGGGTCGCCCGGCTGGATCTGGTAGGCGCTGGTGGCGGAGCTGTAGTAGTCGCGGTTGGCGATGTTGTTCAGCGCCGCGCGCACATCCCAGTCCTTGTGGCGGTAGCCGGCCAGGGCGTCCCAGCGGCCGTAGCCGGGTAGCGCCACGGTATTGGCGTTGTCGGCGAAACGATCGCCCACCAGGGTCAGGCCGGTCTCGGCATACCAGCCCAGCTCGGGTTTCCAGGTCACGAACAGGCTGGCGTTACGCTTGGCCACATCGTTGATGCGCTTGCCCTCGTTACCGTTGTCGTCCTTGACGATGGTGGCGTCCTGCAGGCCGATGCCTCCTCGTACATACCAATTGCCGACCACATTGCCGGTGGCGGTCAGTTCGAGGCCGCGTGAACGCTGCAGCCCCGTCAGCAGGTAGGTTCCCTTGTTCAGCGGGTCTTCTGTACGGCGGTTGTACAGTTCGATTTCGTACAGCGCGAGGGTGGTGCTCAAGCGCTCGTCGAGCCACTCGCTCTTGACCCCGATTTCCTTCTGTCGGGTCAGCTCGGGAGCGGTCTGGTTGGTATTGCCCTTGGCTCCCGGAGAGATGCCGATAAGACCGCCGCCAACCGGGGCGAAGGACTTGCTCCAGGAGGCGTAGAACGAGTGATCTTTCCACGGCGTGTAGACCAGCCCCACACGTGGGCTGGTGCTGGTGCTGTCCTGCTTTTCCTGCAGGCCTGAAAGCTTGCTGGTGGTTTCCACTTCGAAGCGGTCGAAGCGTACGCCGGCCAGCAACTGCCACTCGTCGTTCAGGCGGATCTGGTCCTGCAGGTATAGGCCGGCACTGTCGACGTTGGTCAGGTTGTTGCTGAATACCTTCATCGCACCGTTGTGTTGCTGGCGTGCGGTGGCGCCGCTCAGGGGAGCGCCGGGCACGCCGACGCCTTGATTGAGCAGCGAGTGGCGGCGTTGCTCGCCTACTTCCAGGCCCGCCAGCAATGTGTGCTCGATGCCGTAGGTTGGCACATGGCCTTCGAGCTCGACGGTGTTGTACAGGTTGCGGGTACTCAGGTCCTGCTGCCAGCGCTGGCGGTCTACCAGGCCTGTCGCCGGTTTGTAGCCTGTGAGGTAGGTGTTGTCGAAATCGCTCTCCAGCTTGAACAGGCTGAAGCTGTGACGCAGTTGCCACTGGTCGTTGAGGTCATAGCTCAGGCGCGAGCGCAGCGATTGGGCGCGGTCGTTGATGTAGTCGCGCTGGGTGTCGCCATAGGTGGTCTTGCGGCTGACATCGGCCGGGCGTCCGGTCAGCGGGTTACCCGGGATACCACGGTCGGGAGTGCGGTCGTAGCGGCTGTACTCGTATTGCACCAGCCAGTTCAGGTCCGGGCTCAGTTGCCAGCTCATGGAGGGGGCGAACAGTTGGCGATGATTGCCGTCGATACCATCGCGGAAGCTGTTCCTGTCCTCGTTGCCCAGGTTCAGGCGCAAGCTGATGTTGTCCGTCGGGTCGGCGCTGAGGTCGGCGTACAGGCTACGCAGGTCCTGGCTGCCACCCTGGACCTCGACGCTGGAACGGCGCCCGGCTTCGGGCAGTTTGCTCACCCGGTTGACGATGCCACCCTGGCTGCCACGGCCATAGAGCACCGCTGCCGGGCCCTTGAGGACCTCGATCCGCTCGATGTTGTGCAGGTCGCGCACATACTGGCTGTCGTCGCGGATGCCATCCAGGTAGAAGTCGTTGCTGGCGTCGAAGCCACGAATCCGGATGCTGTCAAAGCGTGTGTCGGCGCTACTGCTGACGTTGGGAATACCGCCCAGGGCGCTGCCCAGGTCGTTGGTACCGTAATCGCGCAGGTTGCTGGTCTTCACCGTATCGATGGCCTGGGGTACGTAGCGCGCAGGCGTCGAGGTGCGGGTCGCGGTGCTCACTTCCTTGACCCGGGGGTCGTCGGGGCTGCTCCCTGCCTCGGCACGAATGGAGGTGGTGGGCAGGGTGGTGCCGGCGGCGCAGGCGAAACCGCTGGCCAGCAGGGTGCAGAGCCCTAGGGACAAAGGGGTGAGGCGGAAATGGGCAGGCATTATGAAGCGCATCCGAGAGGAGGAAATTCGAAGGGTGCGAATGGTAATGCTTGCTATTTACGTATGTTAATTATTTGCTAAGACGCGATCGAGTCTATTGTTTCAAATTATTTCAAAGCGCTATCAATTCAATTCCAGCCAATGATTCGTCCGCTGGCGCTACTCAAATGGAAAGATTCGACCGGTTACGGCAACAGACTAAAAGCCATTTCGAGGTTTTTCCGTTGGCCCGCGGGGCATAGTCTGGGCCCTGTCGAATTCCCAAGATCCTGCTGGAGCCTCGTATGTCCTCGGCCACTCTTCATTACATCTACGATCCGCTGTGCGGCTGGTGCTATGGCGCCAAACCGCTGGTGCAGGCTGCCCAGGCAGTGGTACCGGTGGTGGCCCATGCCGGCGGCATGATGACCGGCCGCAACCGCCAGCCGGTATCGCCACAATTGCGTGACTACGTCATGCCTCACGATCGGCGTATTGCCGAGTACACCGGGCAGCCGTTCGGCCAGGCCTATTTCGAGGGGTTGCTGCGCGACCACTCGGCGGTGTTCGACTCGGCGCCGCCCATCGCTGCCGTGCTGACGGCCCAAGCCTTGGCAGGCCGGGGCCTGGAGCTGCTGGGACGGTTGCAGACCGCGCACTATCTTGAAGGGCGGCGAATCGCCGATCGCGAGGTGCTGCTGGAACTGGCACAAGAACTGGGCTTTGCTCCGCAGGCCTTCGCCGAAGGCCTCGACCGGGTCGTGGCGCAGGAGCTTGACGAGCATATAAAAGCCAGCCGTGCGCTGCTGGCCCAGGTTGGCGGGCAAGGCTTCCCGACCCTGGCACTGGAGCGCGACGGGCACTTCCAGTTGCTTGACCTCAGCCCCTGGCTGGGTAAACCCGAGGCCTTCGCCCAGTGGCTGAAGACCTCCCTGGGCGCCGGTAGCGGCCCTTATGATGGCGTTGCCCCAAGCTGTGGCCTGGACGGTTGCACGCCCTGATCTCACCTGAACCCAGTGGAGTCACCCATGGATAACCTTGCGTTGATCAAAAGCACCTACGAAGGCGCCAACTCCCAGGAAAACGCGCGTAACACCGCGGCGGCCCTGGCTCCCGATGCACGCTGGACCGAAGCGGCGGGCTTTCCCTATGCCGGCACCTATGTCGGCTTCGACGAAGTGCTGGAGCATGTCTTCAAGCGCCTGGGCTCGGAGTGGCAGGACTTCACGTTCAAGGTCGACAGCTACGTGGCCGAGGGTGACAAAGTGGTCGCCTATGGCAATTACCAGGGCATCTATAAGGCCTCGGGCAAACCTATTGATGTGCGGGTAGCCCATCTGTGGACGCTCAAGGATGGCAAGGTGACTCATTTCGAGCAGTTCGTGGACAGTCACAGCGTGCAGCTGGCAATGCTCTAGCCCGCAGTTCTTAGAATATTTTCAGCTATTTTAAGAAGATTCACGAAATTGACACGTTGTTAAGGCCACGGATAGGATTTGTCTTAACGCCTGTGGCTAAGAGCCATATTTCAGAGTGATAAAAGGCCCGCCACCATCCCATGTGGGCGGGCTTTTTGTTTCGACGGTAGAAGAGCGTTCAAACGCCATAGCCGCAAGAGCTCACAGCGCGTCATCAAACCGTAATAAGGAAAATAAAATGTTTAAACAGCGGATCTGCTTGATTGCACTGGGGATTTTGAGCGCTACACAAGCCATGGCCGACGGCCAGGCCGACGCCAAGGGCTTCGTCGAAGACAGCAGCCTGAAAGTGCTGCTGCGCAATGCTTACATCAACCGTGACAAGAAAGATGGTAACGACGACCAGCGTGAGTGGGGTCAGGCAGCCATCGGTACGTTCTCGTCGGGCTTCACTCAGGGCACCGTGGGCGTGGGCGTCGATGCCTTTGGCCTGTACGCGCTGCGCCTGGACAAGGGCAGCCACAGCGGCGGCCAGGGCATCGACTTCTTCAAGCGCAGTGAACACGGTAACAAGACCCCTGCGGGCGACCTGGCCAAGGCTGGCGCCGCAGTCAAGTTCCGTTTCTCCAACACTGTGCTGGCTTACGGCGACCAGATGCCGGCCCTGCCGGTGCTGAACTACGACAACGCGCGCCTGCTGCCGGAAAGCTACACCGGTACCCTGATCACCTCCAAGGAGATCAAGGGCCTGGAGCTGAACGCCGGGCGCTTCACCGCCGAATCGCGCAAGAGCGCTGAAGGTCGTGACAGCGGTGGCCTGAAGTCGATCAACGTCCTGGGCGGTAGCTACCAGTTCACCGAGCAGTTCAAGGGCGCCCTGTACGCTTCCGACGTCGAAGACGTGCTGAAGAAGCAGTACGTGAACCTGAACTATGTGTTCCCGCTGGCCACCGACCAGTCCCTGACCCTGGACTTCAACGGCTACCGCACCAAGCTGGACAAGTCCTATGCCGAGTTCAAGAACGCCGGCGGCCAGGACAACAAGATCTGGAGCCTGGCAGCCACCTACGCCACCGGCCCGCACTCCTTCACCCTGGCGCACCAGCGCAGCACCGGCGACAGCCACCTGGGTTATGCCTATGGCGGTTACCAGCGTGAGCAGCGTCGCGTGGGCGATGGCGGCAACACCATCTACCTGGCCAACTCCTACTGGTCCGACTTCAACGCCGAAGACGAGCGCAGCTGGCAGCTGGGCTACGGTCTGGACTTCGGCGCCTTCGGCGTACCGGGCCTGACCTACAACGTGGCCTACGTGCGCGGTGACAACATCACCACTTCGACGTCCTCTGGCGGTACTGAGCGGGAAATCTTCAACCAGCTCAAATACGTGGTGCAGAGCGGCCCAGCCAAGGACCTGAGCGTGAAGGTTCGCAGCTCGATCCTGCGCGTATCGCAGAAGTCCAGCGAGTACAACGACAGCGGCAACGAGCTGCGCGTATTCGTCGACTACCCGATCAACGTGTTCTGATGAACGCCTGATCACCGCCTGGTTGCAGGTGGCGCAATGCAAAAAAGCCCCGACTGGTTCGGGGCTTTTTCATGCCGGGCAGTTGCCCGCTGCTGTGTAGCTGGGTGATATCAATCTTGCTACAGTCCGTCCCCTTTTTCGTCACGGATGATCTCGATGTTCCGTTCCCTATTGCCCGGCCTGTGCCTGCTGGGTGTCGCCAGCATCGCCCAGGGCCAGCAAGCGATCTCGCCCGAGCAATTGCTCAGCGATTTTTCCCGCTGCGATGCGCAGTTCTTTCAGAGCCTGAACACCGCGCGGCTGCCGGCTGGCACCCTGGACCTTGCCCAGTACGGCACGGTCAAGGCGCCCCGTATCCTGAATCCGTTGCAGGAAGGTGGTCGCTACCAGGCGTTCGAACAGCCTCTGGTGGTCAACGGTGTGCGCCTGGTGGGCTACTACAACGAAGCCATGTCGCTGAAGTCGGCGGGCAACCTCCTGTTCTGGGGCTTTGTCGCCGAAGGCGAACCCCGCGAGGTGGTGGCAAGCCTCAAGCCGCTGCTGGTGGACAACGCCCGCCTGAAGGACGATCGCAGTGCGCTCAGCCGTGTGGACATCAGGCGGATCGGCGACCCGATCCTGCAATGGCGGACCCAGGGCCTGGCCGGGGGCGGCGTGGCTACGCCGTTCGGTTTCGTCGAGCGCGTCCTGAGCATCGACAAGGGTATCGAGCGCGGGCCTATCGCCGGTCGTACCACCCTCTTCTGCAGCCTGCAGGGCACGGTCACCGCACCGCTGCTGCAGGTTTATCGTCCCGACCTCAACGCTCACCTGCTGGATTGAACAACATGCCTACATCGATGGTTCGTGGAGCGCTCCTGCTCCTGGGTTCCCTGCTCCTCGCCGGGTGTGCCGGCCTGCAGAGCCAGGATCAGATCAACTACGCTCACTGCCGCCTGGTGGGCCAGGCCGCCAAGGCCGAGAAGTTCGACGTGGTGCTGCAAGAGGCCGACCTGTGCCTTGAGAAGAACCAGTTGTCCAAGCCCATGCAGAGCCTGGTCTACTGGCTCAAGTCCGATGCCTACGCCAATTTCAAGCGCTACCGGCAAGCCATCGCGGCCAAGGAAAAGTCCATCGAGCTGGACGGCACGCCCAATGCCCGTGCGGTGCTGGACCTGAGCCGCCTGTATCGTGAGGCCGGCAATCCGCAAAAGGCCCTGGAACTGGTGCAGTCCAACCTCGATGCCAACCTGGGCGAAGCCGGCAAGGGCGCCGGCTTCAACATGCCGACCTATTACCACCTGGGCCAGGCGCTCTACGACCTGGGGCAATACCGCGAGGCCGCCGAGGCCTACAGCGCTGGCCTGCAACGCCAGCCTGACTATGCCTGGGCGTTCTATCACCGGGGCCTTGCCTACGAAAAACTGGGCCTGGCCGACGATGCCCGCGGCGACTTCAGCACGTTCGCCAAGCTGGTGGACCAGCAATACGTCGAACCCCAGCACCAGGCCAAGCTGGCCGAGTACAAGATCAGCCTGCCTTGAGGTGGATGCGGATCGCGCCATGAAAAAAGGCTCGTCATTGACGAGCCTTTTTTTGCCCTGGCACCTGCCCTCAGTCGTCGTACTTGAAGGCGAACTTCAGCTGGTCCCCTTCCAGGTACACCACCGCCTCGCGGCCATGGATATCCACCGGGCGTGCCGAGACGGCATCGTGTTCGGGCACGATCTTGAACAGGGTCTTGTACTGCGTGTCGACTCGCCAGATACAGGCCCGCGGTCCTTCGTTATCGAAGTACATGATCGGGCGGGTAGCGCTCCAGGTCGGGTTGACGATGCTCCAGCCATCCTCGGTGTCGTTGTGCGCGGTGACATTCTCGCTGTAGGTATTGTGGCTCTGCTGGTCGTAGTCCAGGGACAGGCTGTAGTTATCCACATTCAGGTCCTGGCCCACCCGCGCCCGGGCATGGCGCAGGGTATTGGAGGGCGTCTGGTACGACTTCAGGCTGGCCTCGGGCGCGCTGCGTGAACCCAGGCGGTAGGTCATGCTTTGCTGCAGGTCGCCACCGATACGCTGGCGGTAGTACAGCAGCCCATTGTCGAACCCGGCGAAGCGCAGGCCCTGGTCATTGTTGCCCTGGGCGGCCCAGCCGGTGAAGGCGATGTCCCGGGCGATGGGATACAGGCCCGGCTGGTCATCGGCATATTCATACAAGGTCCCGACAAAGCCGCCCTGGTCCCGCTGGTACAGGCCGGTGAACAGCACCACGCGCAACACGCCATCGATCACCTGGGCGTCGACGATCTGCTTGTCACCCCGAGGGGGGACGGCAGGGAAGGCCGCCAACGGGAAGCGCTGCCAGTGCTCGGCTTCATCCAGACGGTACTGGCGCGTCGGGTCCATGGGCAGCAACTCCTTCTTGCTCGGAACCGGGGGGATCGGCAGCGGCGCGAGCATCTTCAACTGGGCGCGGTAGGCCCCCTCCAGGCAGTCGTCCGATGTGCAGGTATCGCGGACCTCGCGCAGCCAGCTCACTTGCAGCAGGCGAAACACCTGCAGGTGCTTGAGCCCGTTGTAGCGACGATTCAATTCATCGTCCTGGGCGGAGAGCTTAGGCGCGTTGCAAACCGCCTTCTCGACCGAGGTCGAGGCCTTGGCACAGTCGAAACCGGCGGCGCCCGCTTGCGGCGCGAGCACGGCCAGGGCCAGGCCGGCGGTCGCCAGGGACAGCAGGGAAAGCTTCATCGAAACATCCTTGTAGGGAAGCGAAACGGGATCAGGGATTGGGGAAGGTCTGTAGATAGGCCAGCAGGTTGTCGATTTTCTCTTCGTCGCTCAAGCCCCAGAAAATCATCCGGGTGCCGGGCACCACGCCCTTGGGATCTTGCAGGTACTGGGTGAGCTTGTCCCGGGTCCAGACGATGCCCGAGGACTTCATCGCTGTCGAATACTGGTAGTCCTGGGCGCTGCCGGCCGGGCGGTCGATGATGCCGTTGAGCTCTGGACCGAACGAACTGCGCACCGAGGGCCCGATATTGTGGCAACCACTGCACAGGCGCTTGAACAGCTTGGCGCCGACTTCGGCATCGCCGGCCACAGCCGGGGCGCTGAACAGCATGGAGTGGAGCAACAGGGCGAGGATGGATGCTGCGATGGGTTTCATGGGGGGCCTGCGTGCAACTGGAATCGGCGGCTATTGGAGCATGAAGCGCATGCCTGGGGGGAGCCTGGCCCTGTAGGCACTCCCAACTCTTGGGTGTTTAGGTTTTATGTGGATACAGCCCGTTAGAGTTTCACTGAGAAATACTGGCCTTATTGATCACTCGCGTTATTTGGTCTGGTAAGCGCAGCAGCGCTCGGTCGCTGGGATAGAGTCGGTGCGGGCATGGCTGTCTTTGTGATGCAGCAAGAAGGGGGATGCGCTCATCACCCATTCCTGCATTGGAATGCGGTTTTGATCTTGCCTGTAATGCAGCACGCTCGGCCGTTAAAACGCTAACCAAATAATTTAAAAAGCGGCGATGCGCATTTTATGCGCATCGCCTGTCAACATTAAGCAGCAGCCACTACAAAAGCGTTCAATTGATAATCCGCCACTACTTGCGCAAAGGCGGTGCGCGGCTTTTGGGTTGCGGTGCCTAGATTCGAATCATAAACCTGCATTTGTGTGGCGCTGATGATGTAGATGCCGATGACATGCCTATCATTTCCCGCCCAGATTTTAGTGCCGGTGTTGTATGTCGAAAAGTCCTGGGTAACCTGGTCCTTCGACTTGGACTTGCCGTGTATCGCCTGTTCCGCCGCTTTTACTTGTGAGGCCAAACTATTGGATGCATCAATCACTTGCTGAGCCAACTGGATTTTGCCCGGATCGTCAAAATTGCAAATGTCGAACTTTGCCGGATGTTTTGCATCATTGAGCCAGGCGCTGGATAGCACAGCGCAGAACTGCCCTACATCTACCCAGTCGCCTTTGGGAGCATTTGATTGAATGACGTAGACGACATCGGGCAGGCCCAATGTGTCCGGATTCAACCAAAGAAAAGGGTTAGGGGTTGTAATGCTGCCTATCGTAATAATATTAGCCATGATTTTTTCCTGCGCGTCATGATGAATGAGATCAAGGTTTCCAGCATGGCTGGCCTGCGGCATCCGCGATGTCATGCGCTGCCATGGTCAGGAAATACTCCTTTTTTTCTGCAGGGGTCGCTGCCGGATCTTTCCAGTCAGCAAAAATAACGGTATAGGCCGCATCGTGGTTAACAACTTTCAGGCAGTTATAGGCAACCTGATCAAACTTGCTACCGGGGTCATCTGGGCGAGTATTGGTTCCCACGACCAGGTTCCCCTGAGTCCAGGCCAGTAATGATTGCCAGACTTCTACGGCCTCGGGGTTTTGCGGCGTATGCAGTCCGGCGACCAACTGCGGTACATTGTTCTGGAATGAGCCGAGATTGACAGTACGGGTACCGATAATGGCATTGATCAAGTCCGTTCTGTCTGCATCGCTGGTGAAGTTGTCGGTACCAAACTTGACCAGTTCTTCCCACGGAATAATATGGTGGCGCGACAAGCCACTGGCGATTTTATCATTAAAGGGATAGCTGGGACGGTCTGCTGCCATAGCAAAACTGCATGTAAAGCTAAATAACAAGGCGAAACAAAGCATTACTTTCTTCATGGTGAACTCCTTTCGTTATTAACACCGATGGCCGTGGCCTATCGATCAGGCAAACTCACTTTTGCTCGAATAGTCAAACTTATAAATCGACGGGTTCTGGTTTGGGAAACCTCCTTTGCCGCGCAGTAGTTCGTTGTTTGGTAGATAGAGTCTGGCGCTATAGTTCAGCCGGGTGTCGTAACCAGACAATTAACGACCTTTGCGTCGCAACCACCGAGCAGGTGGCGGATCGGATCGACCCTGCCTTTAGGGCCAAAGGCCTGGTTGTAGTCGGGAGGGGACGAACCCAGAACAGCCAGGGAATCACGCACTTGTATCTGGCTCGCCTGAGCCCGCCCCATATAAAGATCGGACTCGGCACGAGCAAAGTTATCGCCATCTACCCGCACCGTCGCGTCAGCGGATGACTGAGCGTGTGCATTGATAAAAGTGGCCAGCGTCAGGGCGACGATACAGGCCGTTGATAAATCGGGCATGTAGACCTCTAGCTCTTTCAAGTGGGCATTTCCTTTCAGACTTTATAAGAGCCCCCCTCTGGAAACTTGCCATTTGATGCCAAAAGCACAACCAGCAAGTACCGCGAAGTGCGCCATTGCAAGGTGCCCGATAGTGGGAGAGGGCCAGGCGAAGAGGTTAACGATCATCTTTCAAAAGCGCGCTGTAGCGCGATGGTGAACTTCCGGTCCAGCGTTTGAAGGCTCGGGTAAAGTGCGCTTGGTCACTGTAGCCAACCATGTAGGCAATCTCGGTTGCGCTGTACTTGCCGCTGGCAATCAGTTGTAGCGCTTCGCTGCGACGGGTTTTGTCCCGCAGCTCTTCGAAGTCGATGCCGCAGTATTTGAGGCGACGCTGTAGCGTGCGGGAAGACAAGCCGAGGTTTCTTGCTATGGCGGCAAGTGTGGATCGATCCTGATCCCCGATCCGTTCGATAAGCATGCCGGCGGCTTTCGCGGTCGACTTCAAGGCCTCGGTGACTTTCCAGGCGTCATCCCGGCCGAGCGGTAGAGAGATGTCGAGCAGCTCGCGATCGAATTCGATCATGTTGTGCTGCGCGTTCATGTGCAGATTCGGCCCCAGGTATTTCTCCAGCGCCTCATTTCCTCGTCGCCTCGGGTTTTGCAAATGCACACGGACGGCGCTTGGCTCACCGGACATGAGCGGTACTTTTCTTAGCAGCGCCAGAGTGCCGAGAATGACCTGCTTCGGATTCGCCCCGTGCTGTCCGGTGGATTGCCGGATCAGTTTCAGCGTACGGCCTTCGGTGACGATTCTTACGTCGCTTCCTTGATGCAGTAAGTTCGTATGGATCGCCGCCACTGCGCACGTCTGAGCGAGATTGGACGAACCCAGGATCAACTCGCCCCAGGCCCCGAGCGAGCGTACCTCGATCAAATGCCCCACCGTTGCACCTGCGAAGGGGTCCTGTGTGAGCGCGGCCATTTCACTGGCTATATGAAAGCAGGTCGCTCGCGGCACCCAGGCATCCGGGTATTGAAAAACCTGCGGGGAAATACCGTAACGTCGAAAGAACTCCAGCGGCGATACCCCGTGCAGGCTCAAGTAGGGCGCGAGTTGCTGGAGAGTGCTGAGTTTGATGGAGGGCGTTGGGTGGGCCATGAGCGTTTGCACCTGCGTCAAAGGACCGTCCTGGTCCGCAGGGAAACACTAGCGCAAAACGTTTGACACAGCCGTACCGACGACCGCGCAGCAACCACAAGGGGCGAACCAGCAACAGTATCCGCGTGGTTTCAGACAGGGCGCGGCTTCACAGGTGAAGCCAGAGGCTGGCGTGGCGTGGGGGCAGGGGCGGGGCTGAAGCTCTCGGGCACCGAGATCAAAACCGTGCTCAAGGCATTGGGACAGGATTTCTTGATCCTGGAAACGACAAAGCCCTCGCATCGCTGCGAGGGCTTTGTCTTATATGGTGCCGGCACCAGGAGTCGAACCCGGGACCTACTGATTACAAGTCAGTTGCTCTACCAACTGAGCTATACCGGCGTGTTAGGGCGACGATTATAGCGATTGGCGGGGTTCTGTAAACCCCTGAAATCTGACTATTTTTGCGTAGGTCCCAGGGGAGGGCAGGGACCTGCGCTCCAGGATCGAGCGCGGATGCCCTGCCGCCCGGTCAGATCGCCAGGCTGTCCACTACGCCGCCGTCCACGCGCAGGGCCGCGCCGGTGGTAGCCGAGGAGAATGGCGAGGCGATGTAGGTCACCAGGGAGGCCACCTCCTCGACTTCGGCCACGCGCTGGATGATCGAGCTGGGGCGCTCGCGGCGTACGAAGGCGTCGGCTTCTTCCCGCGGGCTGCGGCCGGACTGGCGCACCGCGTCGGCCACCAGGTTGGCCACGCCTTCGGTGAAGGTCGGGCCCGGCAGGATCGCGTTTACGGTCACGCCGGTGCCGGCCAGGCGCTTGGCCAGGCCATGGGAGACGGCCAGGTTGGCGGCCTTGGTGACGCCGTAGTTGATCATCTGCGCCGGGATGGCGACGCCCGATTCCGAGGACAGGAAGATCACCCGGCCCCAGCCGCGCTCGACCATGCCCGGGGTGTAGTGGCGGGACAGGCGCACGCCGGAGAGCACATTGATTTCGTAGAAATCCATCCATTGCTGGTCGTCGGTGTCGAAGAAGTCGACATCGTTGTAGATGCCCAGGTTGTTCACCAGGATGTCGGCCTGGGGCTCGGCGGCGAACAGGATATCGGCGCCGGCCGCGGTGCCGAGGTCCGCGACTACGCCGCGGGCGCTGCCGTTGCTGGCGTGGATGCCGGCGACGGCTTCTGCCACCGAGGCCGCGTTGCGGCCGACGATGACCACGCTGGCGCCGGAGGCCGCCAGGCTACGGGCGATGCCCAGGCCGATGCCGCCGGTGGAGCCACTGATGATGGCGGTCTTGCCGCCCAGATCGATTTGCATGTTCGGATTCCTCATCTTGGGGGGCACAAGACCTGTGCCGGTGATCGATTCGAGATGGCGCCATCCTATTGAACGCCAGTAAGATCGTATATGACTTAATTGGTCATACTTGAGTCCCTGAGGGTCATATGCTGGATCTTAGACAATTGCGTTATTTCGTTGCCGTCGCCGAAGTCGAGCACGTCGGCAAGGCGGCCGAGCAACTGCACATCTCCCAATCGCCGCTGAGCCGGCAGATCGCCCAGCTGGAAGAGCGCCTCGGCCTGCAACTGTTCGAGCGTAGCCAACAACGCCTGCGCCTGACGTCCGACGGTCGCACCTTCCTCCACGAGACCCGGGCCCTGCTCAAGCATGCCGAGCGCCTGGAGTCCCTGGGCCGGCGCCTGGGGCGTGGCGAGACGGGTGGGTTGTGCATCGGCTACGTCAGCCATGCGATCCATGCCGGAGTGCTACCCGGTGCCTTGCGCCATGTGCGCGAGGAGCGCCCGGGTATCCATATCGCGCTGTACAACCTGTCGGCCCAGGAGCAGTTCGAAGGGCTGCGCCAACGCAGCCTGGACATCGCCCTGGTCTGCGAACCGCCGGCCACCGACGATCCGGAGCTTTTGGCCGCCCGGGTGTTCGACGACCCGTTGCGCCTGGCCTTGCCCTTGGGGCATCCCCTGGCGGACAAGCCCAGCATCGAACCGGCCGACCTGCACGAGCAGGACTGGATCATGGTCGAGGGCCAGTTGCAGCCCAGCCGGCGCGAGCGCTTCCTGGCCAGTTGCGTGGCCGCGGGCTTCACCCCGCAGATCCGCCTGGAAGCCGCCGAGCCGCTGAGCGCCCTGGGCCTGGTATCCGCCGGCCTGGGCCTGGCGCTGATCCAGCAGAGCATCAATGGTGAAGGCAACCCGAACGTGGTCCTGCGCGAGCTGCCCTGGTTGCAGCAGAGCACCGGCCTGTGGGCGGCCTGGCACCGTGTCGACCTGCGGCCGATCGTTGGGGATTTCCGCGAGATGGTGCTGGCGGGGGCGGCAAGCTGAAATTGGAGGGACCTGGATGGGGGCGGGAAGCGGTCCTAGAGCGATTTGACCTGTTTGGTCTTAAGTCTGTCGAATTATGACTTGGACGGTCTCGGTTGGCCGGTTTTAGGATGCGCTCACTGGAGTTCACAAGCGACTCCCCCCAACCAGGAGCAATCCATGAGCCTCAAATCCTTGATCCCAACCCGCCTGGGTTTCGGCAGCGCCCCACTGGGCAACATGTTCCGCGCCGTATCCGCCGAAGAAGTACAGTCCACCGTCGATGCCGCCTGGAACAACGGCGTGCGTTACTTCGACACCGCACCCTTCTACGGTGCCGGCCTCTCCGAAAGCCGCCTGGGTGCCGCACTGGCCAAGCGCCCACGCAACGAATACGTACTGAGCAGCAAGGTCGGCCGCATCATCCTCGACGAACTGGAAGACCCTGCCGCCCGTGAACTGGGTGAGAAGAGCGGCCTGTTCGAACACGGCAACCGCAACCGCATCGTCAACGACTACAGCGCCGATGCCACCCTGCGCTCCATCGAAGACAGCCTCAAGCGCATGGGCACCGACCATCTGGACATCGTCTGGATCCACGACATCGCCCAGGACTTCTACGGCGACGAATGGCTGACCCAGTTCGAAATCGCCCGTACCGGCGCCTTCCGCGTGCTTTCCCGCCTGCGTGAGGAAGGTGTGATCAAGGCCTGGGGCCTGGGCGTCAACCGCGTCGAGCCGATCGAGCTGACCCTGGACCTGGACGAACCACGTCCCGATGGCTTCCTGCTGGCCGGCCGCTACTCGCTGCTGGACCACGACCGCGCCCTGCAACGGGTCATGCCGCAAGCGGTGGAGCAAGGTGTCGGCATCGTCGTCGGCGGTCCGTACAGCTCGGGTGTCACCGCCGGTGGCGAGCACTTCGAGTACCAGAAGGCCAACCAGCAAGTGCTGGCCAAGCTGGAGCGCATCCGCGCCGTTGCCCGTGCCCACGATGTGGACGTCAAGGCCGCTGCCCTGCAGTTCGCCCTGGCTCACCCGGCGGTGGTTTCGGTGATCCCCGGTTCGACCCGCCCACTGCACGCCAATGAAGACCACGCCGCCATGAGCGCGGTGATCCCGGCCGCCTTCTGGCAGAACCTGCGCGAGCAGGGCCTGATCAACCCAGTGGCGCCTGTTCCAGCCCAGTGATCCTACCCGCGCGGGGCCGCCTGGCGGCCCTGTCGCAAGCGTTTACGACCTTATTGAGGGGCTGTTGCCCCAGGAGAAATCATCATGGCCCAGGCCAAAGCTTCCATCGAACTGAACATCGACGCTGCGCGCGTCTGGCAACTGATCGGCGGTTTCGACTCGCTGCCCGACTGGCTGCCCTTCATCCCCCAGAGCGCCCTGAGCGAAGGCGGCCGGGTCCGCAGCCTCAAGAGCGCCGAAGGCGACACCATCATCGAGCGCCTGCTGGACTTCAACGAAGCCGGGCGCAGCTACAGCTACACCATCCTCCAGGGGCCAGCCCCCGTACGTGACTACCAGTCGACCCTGCGCGTGGTAGAGAACGGCAAGGGCTCGCGCGTCGAGTGGTCCGGCTCGTTCGTGCCAGCCGGCATCAGCGACGAACAAGCCATCGAGCTGTTCACCACCATCTACGCCGATGGCCTGGCAGCGCTCAAGCAAGCCCTGCAAGGTTGATCGCAGCACCCAAGGCGCCTTGCCCGGCGGCGATCACTCGTCGCCGGGCAAGGCGCTTTTTTGGGGTTATGGCTTGAGATACCAGCCCCAGGGTTCCTGGCTGCGGTACTCGGTCACCTGCTTGATCTCCAGGTAGTTCTCCAGCCCCCAGCGCCCCAGTTCGCGCCCGATGCCGCTCTGCTTCATCCCGCCCCAAGGCGCCTGGGTGAAGGTGGGTTGTGAGCAGTTGACCCAGACGATGCCGGCTCGCAAGCCATTGGCTACCCGGGCGCTGCGCTCCAGGTCGGCGGACATCACTGCCGCGGCCAGGCCGAAGCGGCTGTCGTTGGCCAGTTGCAAGGCTTCGGCTTCGGTCTTGAAGCGTTTCAGGCATAGCACCGGACCGAAGATCTCGTCACGCCACAGGCTGCTATCGGTGGCGGGCTCGGCAAAGATCGTCGGCTCCACGAAGAAACCTGCGGGCAGGTGCCCCGGGCGCTTGCCTCCGCTGAGCAGACGGGCGTCCCGGGTACCTTGTTCGATCATCGCCATGACCTTGCGATACTGGCCGGCACTGACCAGCGGGCCCAGTTGCACGCCAGGTTGCAGGCCCGGGCCGATGTGGATGTCGCGGGCTGCTTCCACCAGGCGTTCGGTCAGCCGGGCGGCGATGCCTTCCTGGACCAGCAGGCGCGAAGTAGCGCTGCACACCTGTCCCTGGTTCCAGAAGATGCCGAACATGATCCATTCCACCGCAGCTTCCACATCGGCATCGTCGAAGACGATGAATGCCGACTTACCACCCAGTTCCAGGCTGATGTTCTTGATCTCGGCCGCCGCCGCCGACATGATTTTCGCCCCAGTGGGAACGCTGCCAGTGAAGGCCATCTTGTCCACCTGTGGGTGGGCACTCAGCGCCGCTCCGGCCTGATGGCCAAGGCCGGTCACCACATTGAGGACGCCGGCGGGCAGGCCAATGTCGTTGGCTGCCACGGCGAGCTCCACGGCGGTCAGTGAGGTCAGCTCCGAGGGCTTGAGTACGCAGGTGGCACCGGCCGCCAGGGCCGGGCCGACTTTCCAGGCGGCCATCAGCAACGGATAGTTCCAGGGAATGATCTGTCCGGCCACGCCTACCGGTTCATGGCGGATGCGGCAACTGAAGCGCGGATCGGGCAGCTCCAGTGGCTGGTCCTGGCGCTGGTCCAGCTCCCTGGCCAGGCCGGCGTAGTAGCGCAGGCAATCGATACTGTCGCTGATATCCAGTCGGGCCTCGGGCAATGGCTTGCCGTTGTCGCAGGTTTCGAGAATGGCCAATGCCTCGTGTTTGCGCGCCAACTCGTCCGCCAGGGCCTCGAGCCAACCGGCGCGTTCGGCGCCGCTGGTCTGGCCCCAGCCTTGGTCGAAGGCCCGGCGCGCGGCCTGCGCCGCCAGGTCGACGTCCTCTGCGGTGGCAGCGGCCACCTGCTGCAGGGTTTCCTCCGTGGCCGGGTCGATGGCCGGAAAATGGCCACCTTGGGCCGGGGTTACCCACTGCCCGTCGATGTAGAGCTGCTTGAGCATGGAAGACTCCTTGTGTGCTGCTGCGGGGAAGTACCCAATGCTTGGGTTCAGGCGATCTTCAGCACTTTGCGTCCAACCACCGCGCCGCTGCGGATCTGCCCGAACACCTGATTGATTTCCCCCAGGTGTGTCATGGTCACGGTGGCCTTGACCAGGCCGTTGGTGGCGAATTCAACCGCTTCATGCAGGTCCTGGCGGGTGCCGACATTGGAGCCTCGAATCGTCAGCTCCCAATTGACCACCCGGTCGATGGAGTTGCGTACCAGATCGGCCTTGCCTCCGGGTTGGCCGATGTAGATCGCCGTGCCACCCTGGCGCAGCAGTTCCACCGCCAGCTCGAAAGCCTGATTGGCCACTGCCGTCACCAGCACCGCGTGCACGCCGCCCAGCTGCGCCTGGATCGCTTCCTGGGGATTGCGACTGGCGTCATACAGGCGCTCGGCGCCCAGGCTGCGGGCCAGTTCGAGTTTCTCCGGTGAGACATCCACCGCCGCGACGCGCAGGCCCATGGCCTTGGCGTATTGCACCGCCACGTGGCCCAGGCCGCCGATGCCGATGATCGCCACCCACTGTCCGGGGCGTGCCCCAGAGCGCTTGAGGCCGCGGTAGGTCGTCACCCCGGCGCAGAGGATCGGCGCCAGGGCGTAGAGGTCGGCAGCCGGGTCGACCCTGGCGACGAAGGCCGCGGGCGCCACCATGTACTCGGCATAGCCGCCGGGTTTGCTGTAGCCGGTGGCTTCGCCATGCTTGCAGATGGTCTCCATCCCTGCGCGGCAGTATTCACAGGCACCGCAGGCGCTGAACATCCAGGGGACGCCCACTGCGTCCCCGACCTCCAGACCCTGCACCGCCTCGCCCAGCTGCACCACGTGGCCGGTCACTTCGTGGCCGGGGATCAATGGCAGGACCGGCGGGCTGGGCCAGTCGCCATCGCAGGCGTGCACATCGCTGTGGCAGACGCCGCAGGCGACCACCTTGATCAGCACCTCGCCGGCGCCAGGTTGCGGGATCGCCACCTGCTCAAGGTGCAACTGGCCGCCCAGTTCGCGCAGCACGGCGGCTTGCATGGTTTTGGATTGCAGGTCGTTCATGGTGGTACTCCTGGTTATTGTGGTGTTGTGCAGGGGCAGCAGGCCGCCTCGGTAGCCGAGGGCCCGGCAGCCGGTTGTCATGGATTCATGGAGCGAAGGAGCGAATCAGCCGCACTCGGCGCAAGGCGGTTCCAGGTGGTGGCGCAACAGGGTCGAGAGCTCATGGATCAGCAGCATGGTGCTGTCGACTTCGGCTTGCGATGGCTGGCGGATGTACTTCAGCGGCGGCATCAGCAGCCAGACGAAGTCGCCGTAGTTTGGCCGCAGCAACACATCGCAACGGCGCTCCTGGGCGCGGTAGTGAATCTCCAGCCCGCCCAGTTCCATGGCCAGGCACAGCGGCAACAGCACCGGACTGCGATTGAGGGCGGCGAGCAACGACGCCGGACAGTCCTTGCCGACAAACGCGGCCTGGCGGTTGCGTTGGCGCCAGCCTCGGTAGTTCAGGCGGATGTGCATGGAACGTCGGCCCAGCTCCATGGGCACGTGCCACTGCCAACTGAGGCTGTAGATGCGTCCGAACAGTTTGCTGGCCAACTGCTGTTGCAGGCTCAGGTCGTCTGCCGCCAGCTTGTGTCCGTGGCTTTCCAGGCAGTAGGGGCGGTTCGAGTCACGAGGCTGGAGATAGGCGCTGAAGCGCTGGGCTGTCCCTTTAAGAGCCAGCTGGGCATGACGGTCGATAGCGGCATACAGGTTCATGGCGATGATCCCCGGCTACTGCAGTTTCAGTTGGGCGCAGTTGTTGCCGTGGCTGCCCACGGATGACGACTCGGCGCGTTCCTCGATACGCCGCAGCACCTCTTCCAGGGACGGCGGGGAAAACAAGGCTTGCCCGGTACTTTTCAGGTACAGGACGGCGAACAGGATGATCAGGCTCGCGCACAGGGTGGCGATGAACAGCACCTGTGGATCGCTGACCAGGGTAGTGATCATGTACAGGCAGGCGCCGATACCGATCACCTGGGGCAGGGGATAGAACGGTGTCTTGAATGGGCGTCGCGCCTGTGGATAACGCCTGCGCAGCACTAGCACATCGATCTGGGCGATCACGTAGCTGAGCAGCCAGGTCGTGCAGGCCACGCTGATCATCATGGTGATCAGGGCAATGTCCGCATGATTGGCCATGGCATACAGGAGCACGATCATGATCAGCCCCACCACGAAGAAGATACCGAACCATGGCGTGCGCGCCGTCGGATGCAACCAGCACAAGATCTTTGGCAGCAGGCCTTCCCGGGACAGGCCGTAGAGCATGCGTGGTACTGCCACCAGGTAGGTATCGCAGGTGGTGACCGCGGCCAGGATGGAGATCCCGCCCATGATGATCAGGCCCGGGGTGCCGAGCATGGCCGCTGCGCCATCGACGTGGGGAATGGTCGAGGCCGCCAGGGCGTCTAGGCCGATGTAGCGGGTGATGCTCAGGCCGAACAACAGGTCGACGAACCAGATGCTGGCGCAACCGACGATCATCGCCAGGGGAATGGTGCGTCCCGGGTTCTTCACTTCCTCGGCCAGGGGAGCGACGAACTCCATGCCGATGAACAGCCAGATGGCCAGGCTCAAGTGGCTGAACTGCTGGCTCACCGGCACCGGGGAAAAAGCCGGTTGCTGCTCCAGCGGTTCCAGGGTGCCGAAGCCCGTCAGGCCCCAGGCACCGACGGCCCCGAGCAGCAGCATCATGGTAATCGCCAGAGTGGTCTGGACCCGGCCGAAGACCTCGATGCCCTTAAGGTTGATCGCTACCAGCAAGGCCAGGATGCCCAGGGAGAACAGGTACCAGGGAGCGCCGGTCAAGCGCTCCAGGGACTGCCCGCCGATGATCATGTTGGTCCCGCCATCGGTGCCCACCAGGACGATGTAGCCGGCCAGCACCGCGAACAGGGCCGGCAGCTTGCCCAGGGCGGGCAGGGTGTATTCACCGATCATGCCGGCCCCGGGCAGCATGGCCGCCAGCTCCGAATAGGACAGCGCGACGCAGAGGATCACCAACAGTGCGCCGAGGGCTACGATGCTGAATGCCGGCCCCGAGACGCCGTAGCCGTTGGCCAGCGCCACCATCGCAGTGCCGGAGACCACCAGTCCGACGGAGGTCGAGTAGGCCGCCCAGAAACCCAGGCTGCGGTTCAGTTTCAAGTTGCTCATGTGCCTACCTCAGTGGATGTTTCTTGTTGTTCTTGGTAACGACCCAACTGCAGTTGCAAGCCCGGGGCTACTGGCGCGACGGGATGTAGGGACGCTATCAGCAGGGCTTTCGGGCTGTACATATCCCGATAGGGATAGATTGCCCAGGGCGGCGCGGGAAGCAGGGATCAGCAGGCTGTGAGCTTGTCGAGGAACAGTCCCAGCAGCTCCGACTGGCTGCCGATCTCGAGCTTGGTGTAGAGGTTCTTGCGATGGATCTTCACCGTACCGCTGCTGATGAACAGCTGCTGGGCGATGGAGTCGTTGGAGTGGCCACGCAGCAAGAGCCTGGCGATTTCACATTCGCGCAGGGTGAGCAGGCCTTCGCCGAAGCGTTCGAAGGCCTGGCGAATGGCATGGTCCATTTCCAGGGCCGGACGTGGATTGGACAACCGATGCTGGCTCCAGGCGCTGCGCACCACCAGCCTCACCACCTGCTCGGCGCATTCGAGCAACTGGCGCTCCTGATCATTGAAGTCGCTGTGCTCGCTGCTGCGCATCAGCGACAGCACCCCGGTGCTGCTGTCATCCAGGTCGACGAAGAAGGCTATCTCCTCGGTCAGTCCCAGGCGGTGGTAGTAGCTCAGGAAATATTCGCTGAGATAGAAGTGGTCCGGCGCCAGCTCCTTGAGGCTGTGCAGGCCCTGATGCAGCTGGTTGCTGCAGGCCAGGTAGAGCGGGTCCAGCAGATAGGGGCCGGTCTGGTAGTCGTCGACGAAGCACTGTCGCTTGTGCGCGGTGAAGGTGTCGAACAGCGACAGCGGGCGGTAGTTGCCCTGGTAGATGAACAGCACGAAATGGTCCACCTGGCACAGTCGCTGCAACCATTGGCTGGTTGCCAGCAACTGTGCCGGGCCGGGGTTCTGGCCCAGGACCTGGGTGATTTCCTGGGTCCATGCCTTGAGTTCGTCGTACTGCATGGCGCGTACCTGGGGACCTGGCGGTCCTGCCGGGAAGATACCCGGCAGTGTGCACAGGAACTTGGCCCCCGGGTATCGGGTGCGAGCAAAAAAACCTGGATCCGGCTCAACCCCGGTTCGCCACCGACTCGGCCAGGATGCACAGCAGCTCGAACATCAGGGTCGCGCCGGCCAGGGCGGTGGCGCCGCCGAGGTCGAAGGGCGGCGAGACTTCCACCACGTCGGCGCCTACCAGGTTCAGGCCGCGCAGGCCGCGGATCAGCTGCTGGGCCTGCAGGGTGGTCATGCCGCCGATCTCCGGGGTACCGGTGCCCGGGGCGAAGGCCGGGTCGAGCACATCGATGTCGAAGCTGATGTAGGTCGGCTCGGCACCCACCACCCGCCGGGCTTCGGCCAGGGTCGCCTCGACGCCCAGGTCGGCGAATTCCTCCATGTGGATCACGCGGATCCCGCAGTCCTTGGCGAAGTCTTCGTCGTCGGCCGAGTAGATCGAGCCGCGGATGCCGATCTGCACCGTGCGCCTGGGGTCCAGCAGGCCCTCTTCGATGGCCCGGCGAAAGGGCGTGCCGTGGGTGTAGAGGTTGTCGCCGAAGTAGCGGTCGTTGGTATCGGAATGGGCATCGAAGTGCACCATGCCGATCGGCCGCTGGCGGGCCAGGGCCCGGAAGATCGGCAGGGTCACCAGGTGATCGCCACCCACCGACAGCGGCACCGCGCCGGCCTGGTGCAGCTGGCTGAAGAACCCCTCGATCTGTTTCAACGAATCCAACAGGTCGATGGGGTTGACCGGGGCATCGCCCAGGTCGCCGACCCGCACCAGGTCATAGGGGGCGATGCGGCTGACGTGGTGCACCTTGCGCATCAGGCTCGACTGGTTGCGCACCTCCCGCGGGCCATGGCGGGCCCCGGCGCGGTTGGTGGTGCCGCCATCCCAGGGTACCCCCACCAGGGCGATCTGTACCTGCGCCGGGTCGTCGAACAGCGGCAAGCGCATGAAGCTTGGAATACCGGCGAAGCGCGGGACCAGGGCAGCGTCTACCGGCTGCGGGAAAGACTGGGACATGGGCGATTCCTCGTTGTGGATTCAGGGATCAATCGGCGGTGCTGCGCAGGGCCGGTGCCGGCTGGCTCATCAGGCTGACGGCGACGAAGGTCAGCAGGCTGACGCCCAGGCCGTAGTAGATCGGGGTGTTGGCCAGGATGCCGTCGCGGGCCATGCAGCCGATCACCGTCAGGCTGCCGCTGACCATGCAGGCGATGGCCCCGGCCGCCGAGGCCCGGCGCCACAGCAAGGCGCCGATGATCGGCACCAGCAGGCTGCCCACCAGCAGGTTGTAGGCGATGCTCAGGCCGGCGATCACGTCGTTGACCAGGCAGGCCATCAGCAGCATCGCCACCCCCAGGCCGAGGGTGATCCAGCGGCTGCTGGCCAGGTGGTTTTCCTGGCCACGGGTCAGGAAGCGGCTGTAGATGTCTTCCTTGAGCACCGTGGCCGAGGCCAGCAGGCAGGCACTGGCGGTGGACATGATGGCGGCCAGGGCCGCCGCCACCACCAGCCCGCGCAGTCCGGCCGGCAATACGTTGCGGGTGACTTCGGCGAAGGCGTTCTCGGCCACCGCCAGGTCCGGTAGCAGCAGTTTGGCAGCGGCCCCCACCAGGGCACAGGCGGCGCCGTAGAACATGCAGTAGATCCCGGCGCCGAGGCCGGCGTAGCGCACCACCCGTTCGCTGCGGGCGGTGAACAATCGCTGCCAGATGTCCTGGCCGATCAGCGCGCCGAAGAAGTACAGCAGGAAGTAGGCGAGGAGGGTGTCCAGGCCGATGTTGCCCCACTCGAAGAACCCCGCCGGCAACCTCGCCTGCATGGCTTCGAGGCCGCCGGCCTGGCCGACGCTCATGGGCAGCAGGACGCAGAAGATGCCCAGGGTCATGATCACGAACTGGATGATGTCGGTGAGGGTCAGCGACCACATGCCGCCGATCACCGAGTAGAAGATCACCAGTGCGCCGCCGCAGAGAATCGCCGGGATGCGTGGGATGTCGAACACCACCTCGGTGATCGAGCCGATGGCGATGGTCGCGGTGACCGCCACCATCAGGTCGTAGGCCACCATCACGCAGCCGCCGATCAGGCGTGACGACGCCTGGTACCTTTGTTCGAGGATCTGGGTCACGGTGAACACCCGCAACTGGGCGATCTGCCGGGACAGCACCAGGCTCAGGACGATGATCCCCAGGCCCAGCATGAACACCAGCCATAACCCGGAGATTCCGTAGCTGTAGCCCAGGCGTACCGAGCCGATGGTGGAGGCGCCGCCGAGCATCACCGCCGACAGGGTGCCCAGGTACAGCGCCGGGCCCAGGCGTCGCCCGGCCACCAGGAAATCGTCCTGGTTACGCACTTTGCGCATGCCCCACCAGCCAAGGCCGGCCATCAACAGGACGTAGACCAACATGACCGCATAATCGAGTGCCATAACGGGTGCTCCCTGGTTGTTCTTGTTGTGCAGGCAGGTGAGCGCAGGGTAGATCGTGGATTGGCCGGGATACATCCCGGCAGGCGCAAGCTGGCTTGTGTTTTCACGCAAGTGGCCCGGTGGCGTGGTTTTGCCCGGGCCGCCATGAAGTCTGTGCCATCCCTGCCGATAGCCTGCCCGGGCCACGAGGCGCAATCAGTCAAAGGAAGCAGTAGCGATGAATGTCAGAAGTCTGGCCCTGGTGGCGTTGTTGGGCTCGCTTGGCGCGTGCAGCGTCAAGCCGGTGGAGCCCTATTCGGAGCCGCCCCTGGGCGCATCGGTCGCGCAGTTGCGGGTGATCACCAACGGTGAAGTGCGTGGTGGGGCCTATGCCGGCTGCATCGGCGACAACCAGCGCCTGGCCAAGGCTGGGCGCTTTGGCAGCGAGCACCGGGCGAACGTCAACTATCCACAGTTTCCCGAGGCCCCGCGGCAGATCGACATGCTGCCGCGATTCGCCCCGAAGCTGCCGGACTACCCCGGAGCCATTCGCCGCGGTGAAGGCGAATACTCCGAGATCGCCACCGAATACCGCGTGCCCGCCGGACGTCCGTTCCTGCTGGAGGGCGGCGGGGTGGCGGCCGGGGGAACCAGCAATGCCTACCGCACCTGCCCGCAGGTACAGAAGGTGGTGGTGTTCGAGCCGGGCAAGAGCTACGAGGTCTATGCCGGCCTGAACTACATTCCGGTGGCCGGCGGCGAGGTGGAGGCGCTGTGCGTATTCACCGTGTACCAGCTGCTGCCCCTGAGCAAGCCGGGGGCCAGCATGCCTTTGGCGTTGCACACCAGCGCGCCGACGCAGCAGCGCTGTTCCGGCCGGTGAGGGGATGCCGCCCGGGCCTGCCGCGATGGCAGGCCCGGGCGCGGCTGGGCTAGGTGGCCTTGCCGGGGGCGTCGATGGCTTGGCACACCAAAGGATGCAGCTCGCTTTGCCGTTGCTGCTGGTGCCAGGCCAATAGCTCCTGGCGCATGGCTGGGGTCCAGAACAGCTGCATGTGATTGCGCACGCTGCTTACCGCCTGGGTCTGGTCCGGCTCGTTGGCAAAGTACGAAGCGATCTGGTTGGCCATCTTGACCAGGTTGGCGGTGCTCATCGGCGCACCTCCGCCTTGTGGCCCCGGGACCGGTTGCGGGCTTGCAGCAGGCGCTGCTGCTCGTCACTGAAGGCCTGGTAGCGCTTCTGCCACTCGGACGGATGGTAGACCCGGCTGACCTCCACCGCCGTGACCTTGTACTCCGGACAGTTGGTGGCCCAGTCGGAGTTGTCGGTGGTGATCACGTTGGCGCCCGACTCGGGGAAGTGGAAGGTGGTGTAGACCACCCCCGGCGCTACCCGCTCGGTCACTCGGGCACGTAGCACGGTCTGCCCGGCGCGGCTGCCGATGCCGACCCAGTCGCCTTCGCTGATGCCCCGGCTCTCGGCATCGGTGGGGTGGATCTCCAGGCGGTCCTCGGCGTGCCAGGCGACGTTGTCGGTGCGCCGGGTCTGGGCGCCGACGTTGTACTGGCTGAGGATGCGACCGGTGGTCAGCAGCAGCGGATAGCGGCTGTTGACCTTCTCGTCGGTGGGCACGTAGCCGGTGAGCATGAAGCGCCCCTTGCCGCGCACGAATTCATCGATGTGCATGGTCGGCGTACCGTCCGGGGCCTGGGCGTTGCACGGCCATTGCAGGCTGCCGTGACGGTCCAGGCTGGCATAGCTGACGCCGGTGAAGGTCGGGGTCAGGCGGGCGATCTCGTCCATGATCTGCGATGGGTGCTCGTAATGCATCGGATACCCCAGGGCCGCCGCCAGGGCCAGGGTGCCTTCCCAGTCGGCCTTGCCGCCCAGCGGCTCCATGACCTTGCGCACCCGCGAAATGCGGCGCTCGGCGTTGGTGAAGGTGCCGTCCTTTTCCAGGAACGAGGCCCCAGGCAGGAACACATGGGCGAACTTGGCGGTTTCGTTGAGGAAGATGTCTTGCACCACCACGCATTCCATGGCCGACAGGGCGGCGGTCACGTGCTGGGTGTTGGGGTCGCTCTGGGCGATATCCTCGCCCTGGCAGTACAGGCCCTTGAAGCTGCCGCCCAGGGCCGCCTCGAACATGTTGGGAATGCGCAGGCCCGGATCGGGTTGCAGGCTGACGTTCCACGCCTGCTCGAACTCCTGGCGCACGGTCTGGTTGGAGATGTGCCGGTAGCCTGGTAGCTCGTGGGGGAAGGAACCCATGTCGCAGGAACCCTGGACGTTGTTCTGACCCCGCAGCGGGTTGACCCCGACCCCTTCGCGGCCGATGTTGCCGGTGGCCATGGCCAGGTTGGCGATGCCCATCACCGAGGTGCTGCCCTGGCTGTGCTCGGTAACGCCCAGGCCGTAGTAGATCGCCGCGTTGCCGCCAGTGGCGTAGACCCGGGCCGCGGCGCGGATGTCAGCCGCCGGGACCCCGCAGATGGTGCCCAGTACCTCCGGCGAGTTGTCCGCACGGCTGACGAAGGCGCTCCACAGGGCGAAGGCCTCGGGCTCGCAGCGGGCCTCGACGAACGCCTGGTCCACCAGGCCCTCGGTGACGATCACGTGGGCCAGGGCGTTGAGCATGGCCACGTTGGTTCCCGGGCGCAGGGCCAGGTGCAGCTCGGCGCGGGCGTGGACCGAGTCCACCAGGTCGATGCGCCGGGGATCGATGACGATCAGCCGCGCCCCTTCACGCAGGCGGCGCTTGAGCTGGGAGCCGAATACCGGGTGGGCATCGCTGGGGTTGGCGCCCATCACCAGGATCACGTCGGCCTGCATCACCGAATCGAAGCTCTGGGTCCCGGCGGATTCCCCCAGGGTCTGCTTGAGGCCGTAGCCGGTGGGCGAATGGCAGACCCGGGCGCAGGTGTCGACGTTGTTGTTGCCGAAGGCCGCCCGCACCAGTTTCTGCACCAGGTAGGTTTCCTCGTTGGTGCAGCGGCTGGACGTGATGCCGCCGATGGAGTCGCGACCGTACTTGAGCTGGATGCGCCGCAGCTCGCTGGCGGCGTACTGCACGGCTTCATCCCAGCTGACCTCCTGCCACGGGTCGCTGATGTGCTTGCGGATCATCGGTTTGGTGATGCGGTCCGGGTGGGTGGCGTAGCCCCAGGCGAAGCGGCCCTTGACGCAGGAGTGGCCATGGTTGGCCTGGCCGTTCTTGTCCGGGACCATACGTACCAGTTGCTCGCCCTTCATCTCGGCGCGGAACGAACAGCCCACGCCGCAGTAGGCGCAGGTGGTGATCACCGCCCGCTCGGGCTGGCCCATTTCCACCACGCTCTTTTCCATCAGGGTCGCGGTGGGGCAGGCCTGCACGCAGGCGCCGCAGGACACGCATTCGGAGTCCAGGAAGTTGTCGCCGCCGGCCGCCGCCACCCGGGATTCGAAGCCCCGGCCGCTGATGGTCAGGGCGAAGGTGCCCTGGGTTTCCTCACAGGCGCGCACGCAGCGGTTGCAGACGATGCACTTGCTCGGGTCGTAGTCGAAGTAGGGGTTGGAGCGGTCTTTCTGGTCACTCAGGTGGTTGGCGCCGTCGTAGCCATAGCGCACTTCGCGCAGGCCCACCTGGCCGGCCACGGTCTGCAGTTCGCAGTTGCCATTGGCCGAGCAGGTCAGACAGTCCAGCGGGTGGTCGGAGATGTACAGCTCCATCACATTGCGGCGCAGGCTCGAGAGCTTCGGCGTCTGGGTATGCACCACCATGCCCTCGCTGACCGGGGTGGTGCAGGAGGCCGGGTAGCCGCGCATGCCGTCGATTTCCACCAGGCACATGCGGCAGGAACCGAAGGCCTCCAGGCTGTCGGTGGCGCATAGCTTGGGAATGCTGGTGCCCAGCAGCGCGGCGGCGCGCATCACCGAGGTGCCCTGGGGCACGCTGATGCTGCGGCCGTCGATGCTCAGGCTGACCTGTACCTGGCTGTCGCGGGCGGGGGTACCCAGGTCCACGGCGTTGAGGTCGATGTCCTTGGCGGGGTCGAAGAGCGTGATCATTGGTCGGCCTCCGTGGTGTGCAGACCGAAGTCGGCAGGGAAGTGCTTGAGGGCGCTGGCCACCGGGTAGGACGTCATGCCGCCCAGGGCGCACAGCGAGCCGTATTGCAGGGTGTCGCACAGGTCCTTGAGGATCAGCGCCTGGTGCTGGCGCTCCTCGGGGCCGGGAGCCGCCAGCAGGCGGTCGATGACTTCCACGCCACGGGTCGAGCCGATGCGGCACGGGGTGCACTTGCCGCAGGACTCCTCGGCGCAGAACTGCATGGCGAAGCGCGCCATGTGGGCCAGGTCGAGGCTGTCGTCGGCCACGACCACGCCACCGTGGCCGAGCATCGCGCCCATGGCGGCGAAGGCCTCGTAGTCCAGCGGTGTGTCGAACTGCGTGGGCGGGACCCAGGCGCCGAGGGGGCCGCCGACCTGGGCCGCCTTCAGTGGCCGGCCACTGGCGGTACCGCCACCGTAGTCATGCAGCAGCTCGCCCAGGGTCAGGCCGAAGGCCCGTTCCACCAGGCCGCCATGGCGGACATTGCCCGCCAGTTGGAAGGGCATGGTGCCCAGGGAGCGGCCCATGCCGTAGTCGCGATAGAACGGCGCGCCCTTGGCCAGGATCAGCGGCACCGAGGCCAGGGTCAGCACGTTGTGTACCAGGGTCGGCTGGCCGAACAAGCCTTGGAGGGCCGGGATCGGCGGCTTGGCGCGGACGATCCCGCGCTTGCCTTCCAGGGAGTCGAGCAGCGCGGTTTCCTCGCCGCAGATGTAGGCTCCGGCGCCGACCCGCACTTCCAGGTCGAAGGGCTGGCCGCTCCCGCCGGCATCGGCCCCCAGGTAGCCGGCGTCCCGGGCCAGGTCCAGGGCCGCGCGCAGGGTGGCCACTGCCTGGGGATACTCCGAGCGCACATAGATATAGCCCTGGCTGGCACCGACGGCGATGCCGGCGATGGCCATGCCCTCGATCAGCAGGAAGGGGTCGCCCTCCATCAGCATGCGGTCGGCGAAGGTCCCGGAGTCGCCCTCGTCGGCGTTGCACACCACGTACTTCTGCTGCGGCGAGGTCTCGCGCACCGTGCGCCACTTGATCCCCGCGGGGAAGGCCGCGCCGCCCCGGCCACGCAGGCCGGAGTCGAGCACCGCAGCCACGGTCTGCTCGCCGCCCAGGGCGATGGCGCGCTCCAGGCCGGCGAAACCGCCGTGGGCCCGATAGTCCTCCATGGACAGCGGCCGGGTGATGCCGGCGCGGGCGAACAGCAGGCGCTGCTGGCTCTTGAGGTAGGGAATCTGTTCCACCAGGCCCAGGGCCAAGGGGTGGCTGGCCGGATCGGCTTGCAGGGCGTCCAGCAGCGCTGGCACGTCGGCCACGCTCAGCGGACCGAAGCCCAGGCGGCCCTCGGGGGTATCGACTTCCAGCAGCGGTTCCAGCCAGTACAGGCCACGGGAACTGGTACGTTGCAGTTGCAGTTGGCGCTGGCTGGCCTGGGCCAGCAGGGCGTCGGCCACCTGGTCGGCGCCCACGGCGCGGGCCAGGGAGTCACAGGACAGGTAGAGGTTCATCACGCATCCTCCCGGCAGCTGTCGAGCAACGCGTCCAGGCGTTCGGCGCTGAGCCGGGCATGCAGCTGGCCGTCCAGCTCCAGGGCCGGCGAGCAGGCGCAGGCCCCCAGGCAGTACACCGGCCGCAGGCTGATGCGGCCATCGGCGCTACTGCCATGGTCGTCCAGTTGCAGGCGCTCGCGCAGTTGCGCCGCCAGTTGCTCGGCGCCCCGGCTCTGGCAGGATTCGGCGCGGCACAGGCGCAGGATGTGCCGCGCGGGCGGCGCGGTGCGAAAGTCGTGGTAGAAGCTGATCACGCCGCGCACTTCGGCCTGGCTCTGGTTGAGCCCATGGGCGATGGCGGGGATGGCCACGTCGGGGATGTAGCCCAGCTCTTCCTGGATCTGGTGGAGCAGCGGCAGCAGCGCCCCGGGAACATCCTTGTAGCGCTCCAGCAGGGTATGGATCACAGGCAGGTGCAGCGATTCATCAGGCATACAGCATTCCTCACGGTCACGGACACACCTGGTGGTTGTCGGTTGTCCGAAAGTCTCGGCTGCGGCCCTGGCTGCCACGTCACGGTAGCGCGGCGATCCGGCCGGTAGCCATGCACCCTGAATGGGTATCTTGTTGTACCCGGTGCGGTCGTCGCCGCACCTGTTCAGGACATAAAGGGCAGCTTGACACGCTGCCTCTGATTGATCCGCACCAAAGCGACTTGCTCAGTTCCGAATACGACCATTTACTGAGTCTAGAAGAGGCTGGGAAAGCCGGTGGGATGGGGCGCGCACTATGGAACGAAACCGGAGGGTCCCGAAGTGACTTCGGTCAGTGTTTGTGGCGGGGAGCCTACCCCCGCCACCCACGATCAGGAGGAACGCGCGCGGCGCTGGGCGTAGTGCTGCACGACCAGGCGCCCGATCAGCGCCAGCAGGGTCAGGCTGATCAGCAGCACCGAAATGGCCGCCACGCTGGGGTCGACGTTGTCCCGCAACCCGCTCCAGATCCGTCGGGGCAGGGTGTTGACGTCGACGCTGGTGATGAACAGGGTCACTGCCACCTCTTCCCAGGACAGGGCGAAGCTCAGCAGCGCGGTGGAGAAGATCCCCAGCTTCAGGTTCGGCAGGATCACCAGGAAGGTGGTCTGCATCAGGCTGGCCCCCAGGTTGCGCGAGGCCAGTTCGATGCGCCGGTCTACCTGGCTCAGCGCCACCAGCATGGTCACCACGCCGTAGGGCACCACCATCACCACGTGGGCGATCACCACCCCGGGCAGGGTGTCGTAGCCCCAGCCCGGGGCGATGCTGCCCAGCTTGGTTTCCATGAAGTACAGCACCAGGGCCGAGATCACCGGCGGGATCGCCATGGGCAGCAGCACCAGGCCGATCAACAGGGTCGCCAGGCGTGAGCGCAGGTACCAGATGCCCAGGCTGAAACTGACCGCCAGCAAGGTGGCGATCAGGCTGGTGGCCGTGGCGATGGCCAGGCTCTGGCCGGTGCTCGACAGCCAGTCGGGGGTGCTCAGCAGGGCCTCGTAGTGACGCAGCGACCAGTTGCCCTCGGGCATCGACAGGTAGCGCTTGGCGGTGAAGGACACCGGGATCACCGTCAGCAACGGGAACAGCATGAAGGCCATGGCGATCACGGCGATCAGCCGGGTACTCAAGGCAGTGCGATGTGTATTCATAGTGACCTCAACCCACCAGTCGATTGACACGGGTGATGCGCATCAGCAGCCAGATCAGCGCGCTGACCAGGGCCAGCAGCACCAGGCTCAGGGCCGCGCCCAAGCCCCAGTTGCTGGTCTGGAACATCTGCAGGAACACGTACTCGGCGATCATCACCGTCTGTCCGCCACCCAGCAGCACCGGGGTGATGAAGAAGCCCAGGCAGAACACGAAGACCATGATGAAGGCCCCCAGCAGCCCCGGCAGGGTCTGCGGCAGCAGCACTTGCCAGAAGGTGCGCAAGGCCCCGGCGCCCAGCCCGCGGGAGGCCAAGAGGACCCGCTGGTCCAGCTGGCGCATGCTCGACAGCAGCGGGAACAAGGCATAGGGGATCATGAAGTGGAGCATGCCGATCACCACCCCCAATTCGTTGCGGGTCAGTTGCAGGGGGTGTTCGATCCAGCCCAGGGACAGCAGGCTGTCGTTGACCACACCGTTGCTGCGCAGGGCGATCAGCCAGCCGAAGGCCCGCACCAGCACTGAGATCCAGAACGGGATGAACACGCAGATCTCCACCATGCGCTGCCAGAACGGCGGGCTGAAGACCCAGCAGTAGGCCAGCAGGTAGCCGATCGCCAGGGCCAGCAGGCTGACGGTCAGGCACAGGCGCAGGGTGCGCAGCAGCATGTCGTGGATTGCCGGGTCGCTGGCGATGCGCTGGTACTGCTCGATGCCGGGTTCGGGCAGGGTGAAGCTCCAGCTCACTACGCCGACGAAGGGCAATAAGTAGAACAGCACCAGCAACAGCGGCAGCGGTACCAGCAGCAGGCTGCGTTCCAGGCGCGCGGTTTGGGTCGCACTCATGGTCGGCGCCTCACTTGGACAGGTGGGTCAGGTACTGCTCCAGGGTGCTGGAGTAGTGATCGGCGTACCACTGGGTGTCCAGCAGGATCTGCTTCTTCATGTTGGCTTCGGACGCGCAGTTGAGCTCCAGCTGCTCGGGGCTCATCAGCTTCTGGGTGGCCGGGTTGGATGGGCCGTTGCCGAGGATCTCGAACAGCTTGAACTGGCCCGCCGGCTGCAGGGCATGCTGGATGAACTGCATGGCCGGGGCAGTACCTGCCGGGTTGTCGCTGAGCACGGCCCAGCTGCTGTTGGTGAGGAAGGCGTTGTCATAGCCCCATTTGATCCGGCCACCGCTGTCCTCGCGCAACAAGGTGGCGCGGGTGTGCCAGAGCACGCCCATGGAGGCTTCGCCTTCGATCATCAGTTGCTGGCTTTCCGCGCCCGAGCCCCAGAACGACAGGACGTGGGGCTTGAGTTCGTCGATCTTGCGCAGGGCCCGTGGTACGTCCAGCGGATACAACTTGTCGACGGGTACGCCGTCGGCCAGCAGGGCGGCCTCGAGCATGCCGTTCATCCACTTGTAGAGGGTGCGCTTGCCGGGGAATTTCTCCACGTTCCAGAAATCCGCCCAGTCCCTGGGGCCGTTGTCGCCGTATTTCTCGCTGTCCCAGGCCAGCACGTAGCTGAGCATGTAGCCGGCAATCCCGTAGTCATGGCTCATCCCCGGGGCTACCTGGTCGCGCTGCACCACGCTGTAGTCCAGGGGTTGCAGGATCTTCTCGCGGCCCAGGTTCAGGGCGCTGTAGCCCTCCATGTCCACCACGTCCCAGCTGGGCCGGCCGCTGGCCAGTTGCGAGCGTACCGCGCCTTCAGTGGGGCCGGCGCCGTCGATGCGCACCGGGATGCCGGTGCTCTTGGTGAAGCTGTCGGTCCAGGCCGTGCGGAAGGCATTCAGTGCATCGCCGCCCCAGTTGACCAGCACCAGGGGCTTGTCGGCCGACCAGCTGATCCCGCTGCGCAGGGCCAGGGGCACGGCCGCCAGCAGGCCCATGGCCTGGACGAATGTGCGGCGGCTGATCTGTCCGCCACGGGCTTTTTCGATGAGGATTTCGATGCAGTCGCGCTGGTGGTGCTGGCTCATGGGGGCAAGTCCTCGCAAGGCCGGTGCCCGAGGCGCCAGCCGTTGATTGTTGTTGTTCTGTACGAAAACCGGGGTGGTGGTCCTTTGTAGGAGCCAAGCGTGCTCGCGATGGTCGTGAACGTTACGGGGTCAACGCAGCGCTCTGCAGTCCTTCGCGGGCAAGCCTCGCTCCTACAATTGCCTGACTGATCGCGGGGCTCAGGCTTCCAGCAGGAAGCTGTGGCGTACCGGCCAGCTCAGCCACACCGGGGTGCCGCTGGGCAATCGGGCGCCGGGGTGATCGCCGGGTACCGAGAGGTTCACCGGTGCCAGCTCCGGGGCGATGTCCAGTGCCAGATGCGTGCTGGAGCCCTGGTAGACCCGTTCGCCCAGGTGCGCCGGCAGCACGTTGTGCTCACCTGCTTGCGGTCGTTCGGTGTGCAGCGTCATGTGCTCGGGGCGTACCGCCAGCAACTGTGGCTGGCTGCTCAGTTCCCCGGGAAGCGCGGCATGCAGGGCGACGTCGCCACAGCGGCCACTGGCGTGGCTGCCATTGCGGGCAATGTCGCGCAGCGGGAACAGGTTCATCTTGCCCAGGAACTCGGCGACGAAGCGGTTGCTGGGGCGGTCGTAGATGTCTTGGGGCGAGTCGATCTGCGCCAGGCGTCCCTGGTTGAAGATGGCGATGCGGGTCGACAGGGCCAGGGCTTCGCCCTGGTCGTGGGTGACGAACACGAAGCTGGTGCCCACCTGGCGATGGATGCGCTGCAGCTCGGCTTGCAGTTGTTCGCGCAGGTTCTTGTCCAGGGCCGAGAGCGGTTCGTCGAGCAGCAGCATGTCCGGCTCGAACACCAGGGCCCGGGCGATGGCCACCCGCTGCTGCTGGCCACCGGAAAGCTCGGACGGTTTCTTGTGCAGGTGTGCGCCCAGGCCCACCACTTCGAGGATGTGCTTGACCCGGCGCTGGCGTTCCTCGGCCTTGACCCCGCGGATGCGCAATGGGTAGGCGACGTTGTCGGCCACGCTCATGTGCGGGAACAGCGCGTAGCCCTGGAACACCATGCCGTAGTTGCGTTTTTCCGCCGGGCGCCGGCTGATGTCGACACCACGCTCCATGAGCTTGCCGGCGCTGGGGGAAAGGAAGCCTGCGAGGATCATCAGCAGGGTGGTCTTGCCTGAGCCGGAGGGGCCCAGGAGGGTGAGGAATTCGCCTTGGCGAACGTCGAGGTCAATGCCGTCCAGGGCAGTGAAATTGCCGTAATACTGGCTGATTCCTTGGGCACTGAGTTGAGTCGAAGGACTGCTGGACACTACAGAGTTCTCCTGCGGAAACCGACCTGCGCTGTGGAGTTTTTATTGTTGGAACAGCAGGCGGTCGGCTCATTATTGGCAAAAGCAACGGCACATCAATGGAATAATTTTTGCCTCATTGGTGAGTGAAATTATCCATTGGCCAGGGGCCGCTGCTGCCTTCTCCCAGGTTCAAGGCTTGATCAGCAAACTGTCGGTGATGCCTTGGGTGGTGTTTTGCAGCTGGTATTTAAGCCACGTCGAAAAGGCCCGTACCGCCGGCCTTTCAGCCTTGGCCGGATCGATCGCCAGGAAGTAGCCGCGCCGGGCGCTGATGGCGATATCGAAGGGTCGTACCAGCAGGCCCCGGGCCAGGGCATTGCCACTGAGCAGGCTGTCGCCGATGGCCACGCCCTGGGCGGCGATGCACGCCGACTGCGCACAGTGGGCGTCGGAGAAGGTGATGCCGCTGTCCGCGTCGATCTGCTCGACCCCGGCAGCGGCCAGCCAGGCGCGCCAGTCACTGGTGTCGTTCATGTGGATCAAGGGCAGGCCGGCCAGGTCCTGGGGCGTCTTCAAGCCGCCGATGGCGTTGATCAGGCGCGGGCTGCATACCGGTGAAAAATGCAGGGTGAAGATCGGCTCCACCTGCAGCCCGGGCCAGTCGCCGATGCCGTAGGTGATGAACAGGTCGGCCTCGGGATCGCTGGTATCGTCCCAGGAGCGCGGGTTGACCACATGCAGCCGTACCTCGGGGTATTGGCGCTGGAAGCTGTTGATGTGGTTGCACAGCCAGAAGCTGGTAAACCCCGGGTTGCAACTGATGCGCAACTTGCCGGACACCGCGGGCCCATCGAAGAGCCGGCCGGCGTCCTGGATGTCGGCGAGGATGCGCCGTACCTCGCGGGCATAGCACTGGCCCTGGTGGGTCAGGCCGATGCCGCGCCCGACCCGTTCGGTCAGGGCGAAGCCCAGGCTCTGTTCCAGGCTGATGATCTGGTGGCTGATGGCGCTGCGGGTCAGGCTCAACTGCTGGGCGGCGGCGGTCACGCTGCCCAGCCGGGCGACCGCATCGAGGGCGCGCAAGGCGCTGATCGTGGGAAAACGCATACAACCTCCGGAGCGGGTGGAACGGGTCTTCGAATGCGTCCGGCCTGGTGTGTCCAGGCGCTTGCGGCGCATCAGGTCGCGCCGAAGTATGGGTCGCGCCAGCGTGGCATTGGTTAGTTTTTTTGACCATTGCTGGCGAAATAATTTGATTGATGTAGCCAGCGCTTCACCAATACTGGCCCTCGATCCGGGCTGAGCCGACCGGACCATTCCCATGACAACAACAGGTCCGGCTGGCCCGGGCGGGCGCCGAGGCGCCCAGCGCGCGACTGGCCGGGACCTGGATAACCAGGAGTGCCGAGGATGTCCCGCTACAAAGAATTCGCGCTGGATTGGGTCGAACGCCACCGCCAGCAATTGTCGGACTGGCACCAGGTGATCTGGCACTACGCCGAGCCGGCGTTTCGCGAGTACAAGTCCAGTGCCTGGTACGTGGCGTTGCTGGAGGCCGAGGGCTTCACTGTCGAGCGTGGCAGCGGTGGCATGCCCACGGCCTTCTGCGCCACCTTCACCCAAGGCCAGGGGCCGCTGCTGGCCACCTATGGCGAGTACGACGCAGTGCCAGGCAACTGCCAGGCGGCCACTACCCGCAAACAACCGCGCGACGGTCTGTCGCGCTTCGCCCCGGGGCACACCGACCCGCACTCGGCCCTGGGCATCAGCGCCCTGGGCGGGGCCCTGGCGGCCAAGGCGACCATGGTGGAATTCGGCCTGCAGGGCAGCATCCGCTTCTTCGGCGAGCCGGCGGAAAAGCTCCGTGCCTCCAAGCCGGTACACGCGGCCAAGGGGTATTACGACGACCTGGATGCGGCCATCAGCTTCCACCCCACCTACATGCTGCCACTGAACAACACCACCACCTGGGACACTCACTGCGGCATTGCCTACGCCTACATCTACAGCTTCACCTGCGAAGAGCCGGAGCAGTGGATCGCCGCCGATCGCTACAGCCCGATCCCGCAGAACCATCTGGCGGCCCGGGCCCCGGGGGCCAACGATGCCCTGGTGCATTTCTATACCCTGAACGAAAGCCTGCGCCGCTCGACCCTGCCGTTCACCGGGTTGTGGAGCTACAACGAGGCGATCCTCACCGCAGGCCAAGCCACGGCCGACAACCTGCCGCCGCACTTGTCGCAGATCCAGTACCTGCTGCGTTGCGACTCCATCGAGCAGGCCGAGACCATTTCCCAGGTCATGGACAACAACGCCGCCGCGGCGGCCATGGCCACCGGCTGCCGCTGGAAGAAGACCTGGGTGTGCAAGTCCCGCGGTGGCCTGCCCAACCATGTCATGGCCCAGGCCACCTACGACAACCTGGCGGCGGTGGGTGCCCCGCAGTGGAACGAAGAAGCCTGTGAGATCGCCCGCCAGATCCAGCGCAATCTGGGCCTTGAGGCCATGGAGCGGCCCTTCCTGCCGGCCACCGAAGCCTTGATCGAACCCCAGGAGTGCGAGCGCCAACTGCGCCTGCAAATGCCGGCCTGGCAGAACTACCTGACCTCCGACGACTACCCGGAATACACCTGGCACTGCCCGACCGTACGCTTGCTGGTGGCCCGGCCGATGCTCAGCGCGCCGCCGGGGACGGTCTATCCGGACTGGGTCTCCAACGCCCTGGGCGGGATTCGCCAGACCATCGACCCGATGATCGAAGTGGCGGCCAAGACCATTGCCGCGACTCTGGTGGACTTGCTCACCGACGAGGCATTGCTGGCGGCGGCCAAGGCCGAGTTCGTCGAGCGCACGGGTGGCGGGATCGGTGGCAGTCGCTGGCAGGCACCGCTGCTGCCCAAGGACTTCCAGGTGCCCCACGACTTCCGCTGGCCGGAGTACATCAGCACGGCGCGGGGTGAGGAATGGTGGATTCCGGCGCGGGCCGACGAGTAGCCGCCGGTGCCAGGGCGAGGGGGCGTTATGCCGCTTCGCTCGGGCGCTTATGCACAATGGATGGGTTTTTTGGCCAGGCAGATGACGAATCTGTGGAGCCATTCTCATCTTTTTGCAACTGGCTGTTTTTTCGGGATTTTATTTTATGAACAAAAAATGACCAACTGCGGATTGCGCTTGCGCATCCCGTAATCACGGGCATTCTCAAGATTCCATCAACAGACTTATCCACAGGTAGCGACGTCCTGTCGCAGAGGCATGCAGCCTGCTCGTCTAGCCGATGGCGCTGGGCCGCCGGGAGGCTAGATCGAGCACGCTGTGGTCATGCCGGTGTGATGTGTCCAGGCCGGCACCTACTCGGTCCTTGTGGCCGGAATGGACAGTTCATTACGAAACAGGTTGTGTGGGTCAACGGCGGCTTTGAGGTTGGAAAGCTTGGTGATGAGCTCGGTATTCCAGCCGTAGTACAGGTTCAGCCAGTTGGGGTCTAGCGCGCCGGTGTCGGTGTACTTCATGTCGACATCGGGGTAGTTGATGTAGCAGCCATCGTAGGCAGGTCTTTGCGGCTTGCCGCCGTGCACGGCGGTGAAGATGTTGCGAATCCAGGCCAACTGCACCGTGTCATCGGCGGCATGGGTCCAATAGGTCTGGTATTGGGCCTTAAGCAGCGAGCTGCGTTGAGGAACAGCAGTGGTGCCCATGCCCTTTTTGTTGATCGCCCCGCCGTAGGAATCAATCTGCACCAGCGACTGGCTGAAGCGTTTGTCTGGCGTGGCTTCGGTCAAGTGCGTCAACAACGCGTTGCAGGCCTGCTCGGAGAACTGTTCGACCTGATAGTCGGACTTGTATTTACCCCGTTGATTGTTGCCTGAGCCGTTGATCATTTGAGTGACGTACAGCCAGTCCATCGCCGTGTGTTGAGCGGCTGCTCCTTTGAATTTCCTGCCCGCATGGGGGTGCCTGAGCGGGGCAATGTTCGGCTCGATGAAGCCGTCATGCAGGGTCGGCGTCAGGCCCGCCGCGGCATTCATCTTGTTGATGAAATCGTTGAGCGGTATGTCGTTGGCGCCACCGACCTGGCCATTGGGGCCGGTGTACTGGATTGCCAGCACCACATGGTCGGAGGTGTCCACGTGGTTGAGTTTCAACAGGGTGAACAAGCCACCGTTGCCAATGCCTTCCACCGTGCTGGTTGCGGCGGCGTCGTTATCGGCGAACCACTGCCAATAAGCTCGCAGGAAGTTCGAGAAGTTGGGGATCAGCTCTTTCCACGGGTAGGCCAGGGGAATCCAATAGGCTTTTTGTGGGGCTTGGGGCAGTTGGTCGAAGTAGTAGCCGATGATGATGCCGAAGTTGCCGCCGCCGGCTCCGCAACAGGCAGTGAACAATGCCTTGTCGTTGTTCGATGGGCTGTCCGCGCGAACATGCCGGAACTCCAGTTGCCGCGAGTTTTCCACAGGTACAAGAATGTCGACGCCAGTGACCCAGTCCACGGTCAATCCCTGCAGGCGCGATAACAACCCATAACCGCCACCGCTGATATGGCCGCCCACGCCGACCGAATAACATGAGCCGCCAGGAATGGTGCGCCCGGCCTGCTTGTACAGCGACAGGTAGCCGTCCCAGTTCTGGTTGCCGGTCAAGATCATGAATCGATACTTCTTGTTCCGGCTGTCCCAGGGAGAAGTGATGGATTGGCTTTCATCGTATTTCAGGCCTTTCATTTCCCCCACGTCGATAATCGCCAGGTTTTCTGTCTCGCCGTTTAACTTGTTGGAAACAAAGCCCTCGTAGCAGTGGCCGCCACTGCGTGCCGTGATGCGATAGCCCTCACTCAGTGCGGTATTGGCTGCGGCCAGAACTTCATCGGGTGTCGTACACACATAAATCCGCTGTGCGCCCTGTTCGATGCTGGGCGGCCAGCGCAGGTTGAAACCCTTCTGCAGGGTTTCATAAGTGTGCGCCAGGTGGTCTATGACGTTCATGGATAACTCCCTGTAGGTGATGGTGAACCTGGCGACTTCCTGTCGAAAATGACCGCCCTGGTTGCGTCGGATCGGTTGCCCGAGCGCTGCTTGTGGCCAGCACGCCTAGAGACTAGTAGCTGCAACGAACTTGGTTTTTCTTTCGTGGGGGCAAGTGCAACCAGCAAGGCTCGGGGCAGGCCCAGCGGCGGGTTATCGGTGTTCTGCCAGCAACAGCAGATTGCGCGGGGTCAAGGAGGCCTGGCAGAAGGTTCCCAGGCGTACGGCATACCCCTGCTCTTGCAGGAACAGCGCCCGGTCCAGCACCAGCCACAACTCCAGGGGGCGGCGGAACAAGCCGCGCAGCAGTTCCAGGTTGCGTACCTGGGCCAGGCGTTGCCAGCCAGCGGCCTCCAGTGCCGGCCAGTCCTGCTCGCCCACTGTGGATAATTCTTTCAGCCTTGCCAGGTCGCGGCAGTAGTCGGCGAACGGCTTGTCCAGCCAGTGACTGGGCAGCGAGGGGGTGGGCAGGTAGTCATCGACGCCACGCAGCTGGCGTTGCAGCAGGTCGAAGGCCAGGCGGCGGGCCATGGAGGTGTCGCGCTGGCGACGCACGCGGGCGCCGGCGGTCACGGTTTCGCTCATGGGCAGGGCCAGGTCATCCACGGACAATGCCAGCGCAGAGGCCTGGGCGGCTGTGGATAAACCCTGGTAGTGGCTGGCGCTGGTGCGGTTGTAGCAGCACGGGGCGATGGCCAGCTGTGGACAACCCTGCTGGCTGGCCAACTGGATCAGGCGCACATGCAGATCGCCGCAGGCGTGCAGGGCCACCGGGGCGCATTGCGGGTTCAGGTGCGATGCGGCGCCTGCCGCCAGCACATCCTGCTGGAGATGACGGGCGGACAGGGCATGGTGTTGGCTCAGTTGTTCGCCGCTGGCCACCAGCGCTGGGTCGTATTCCAGGCAAGTCAATTGCTGCCCGGGCTGGAGCAGGCGTCGGCCGAGGTGGCCCTTGCCGGCGCACCAGTCGAGCCAGTGAGTAGGTGTGCGGTCGAATTGCAGGCGGGCGGCGAAGGCCTCGATCTGCTGCCATTTGCGCCCGGGCACATCGACGCTCAGGCGCTGGCGCATGGCTGGCAAGCCTGCACCAGGCAGTTCTGCCACGTTGCCCAAGGCCTGGGACTGGGTGGCGAGTTCGGCGAAGGGCGCAGGTGCGTCCAGCTGTTCAGGGTGGTTGTGGGCCGCCTCGGCGTCCTCGAGGGAGCGTTGCCGCAGCCATTGGGCAAGCCCGGGATGCCGGGCTTCCCAGGGCAGTTGCAGGTGGTGGAAGGGGCGCGGGCGCCACAGGTCCTGGTGCTCCAGGAGAAAGCTGTCCAGGGCCTGGAAGCGAGTCAGCAGGGCGGGGCCTTGGAGAGTCGGGGGCATGGCGTGGCGTCCGGGACAGGCCCGCTTCCAGGTGGAAGCGGGAGGGACTCAGCGTCCCTGGCAGGCCTCGACCCGCAACCAGCGCTCCAGCAGCTTGAAGCCGCGCACCAGGATGTAGGCCATCAGCAGGTAGAACAGCCCGGCGGCGAAGAAGATCTCCACCGGCAGGTAGGTCCGGGCAATGATGGTCCGGGCCATGCCGGTCAGTTCCAGCAGGGTCACGGTACTGGCCAGGGCACTGGCCTTGAGCATCAGGATCACTTCGTTGCTGTAGGCCGGCAGGCCGATGCGCGTTGCTCGCGGCAGGATGATGTAGAACAGGGTCTTGGGCCGGGACATGCCCAGGGCCCGTGCCGCTTCGATTTCTCCAGGTGGAATGGCCTGGATCGCGCCCCGCAGGATTTCGGCGATATAGGCCGCGGTGTGCAGGGTCATGGTGGCGGTGGCGCACCAGAACGGGTCCCGCAGGTAGGGCCACAGGGAGCTTTCGCGCACGCTGTCGAACTGCGCGAGGCCGTAGTACACCAGGAACAGTTGCACCAGCAGCGGCGTACCGCGGAAGAAGAAAATGTAGGCATAGGGCAGGGCGCGCACGTACCACAGGCGCGACGAGCGGGCGATGCCCAGGGGGATCGCCAGCAGCAGGCCGGCGATGACGGCGATGGCTACCAGCTCCAGGGTCAGGGTTGCACCCTGGGCCAGCTTCGGCAGCCACTTGATGATCACTTCCCAGTTCATTGGGCGCTCCTTGCGAAGCCGCGAGCGGCGCGTTTTTCCAGGAAGTGCATGCCGATCATGGCCAGGATGGTCAGGCCCAGGTACATGAAGGCGGCGACCATATAGAAGGTGAACGGTTGCTTGGTGACGGTCACGCCGATCTGCGCATGGCGCATGATTTCTTCAAGGCCGATCACCGAGACCAGTGCGGTGTCCTTCATCAGGATCATGAACAAGTTGCCCAGGCCCGGCAGGGCCACGCGCCACATCTGCGGCATGATCAGCCGGGTGAAGATCCGCCATTTCGACAGGCCCAGGGCCAGGCCGGCCTCACGATGGCCCTTGGGAATGGCCAGCAGCGCGCCACGGAACACCTCCGTGGCATAGGCGCCAAAGCACAGGCCGAGGGCGATGACCCCGGCGGAGAAAGCGTTGAGTTCGAGGTCGGGGTTGCCGAGAAACTCCCCCAGGGCACGCATGCCGTTGACCGTGCCGAAATAGATCAGCAGGACCCAGAGCAGCTCCGGAACGCCACGCACTACGGTCGAATAGGCGCCGCCCAGCCATTGCAGGGGCCTGTAGGGCGAAGTCTTGGCCAGGGCACCGGCCAGGCCGAGCACCAGCCCCAGGCACAGCGCCGAGAGTGCCAGTTTGACGGTCATCAGCGCGCCAGCGGCGAGCGCCGGGCCGAATCCGTAAAGGTCGAGATTCATGGTCTAGTCATATCGCAAGGCGTTGCAGAGGAGCGGCGCACTCAGGGGAGTGCGCCGGCCAGGCAGTTCAGGATCATTCGATGCTGAAAGGGAAGTACTTGTCGTTGATCTTCTTGTAGGTGCCGTCGGCCTTGATCTCGGCCAGGGCCTTGTTCAGGCGCTCGCGCAGTGGGTCGCCCTTGCGCACGGCGATACCGATCTTGTCGCTTTCCACCACAGGCTCGCCCTTGAACTCGAAGTTCTGGCCGTCCTTGCTCTTGAGCCATTCGTACTGCACGTACTTGTCGGCGAGGATGCCGTCCAGGCGACCGGAGAGCAGGTCGAGGTAGGCGTTTTCCTGGGTGTCGTAGAGCTTGATGCTGACGCCGTAGTCGTCTTCCATGTTGCGGTCGTCCAGCCAGGTGCCAGCCAGGGTCGCGCGCTGGGCACCGATCACCTTGCCCTTGAGGTAGGACTTCTCGACCTTGAAGTCGACCTTCTTCGGTGCGATGAACTGCAGCTTGTTGGAGTAGTACGGATCGGTGAAATCCACCGCCTGCTTGCGCTCGTCGGTGATCGACAGCGAGGACACCAGGAAGTCGAACTTCTTGGCGTTCAGGGCCGGGATGATGCCGTCCCAGTCGGAGGTGACCACTTCGCACTTCTCGACTTTCATCTTGGCGCACAGGGCGTCGCCGATGTCCTTGTCGAAACCGACGACCTGGCCACTGGCGTCCTTGTTGTTGAACGGTGGGTAGGCTGCCTCGATGCCCATCTTCAGGGTCTCGGCGGCAGCGCTGGCGCTGAAGGCCAGGGTGACGGCAGCGGCCAGGAGGATTTTCTTATAGCTCTGCATGCGTTTAGCTCCGTTAGCGGTTGCTGGACATGAATTGTTTGCAGCGTGCCGAAAGCGGGTTCTCGAAGACCTGCTGCGGCGAACCTTGCTCTTCTACCAGACCCTGGTGCAGGAACACCACTTCGCTGGAGACCTGGCGGGCAAAACTCATTTCATGGGTGACCAGCAACATGGTGCGGCCTTCTTCGGCCAGGGCGCGGATCACATTGAGGACTTCCTGGACCATTTCCGGGTCCAGGGCCGAGGTCGGCTCGTCGAACAGGATGACCTTGGGTTGCATCGCCAGGGTCCGGGCGATGGCGGCACGCTGCTGCTGGCCGCCGGACAGTTGGGCCGGGTAGGCGTGGCGCTTGTCGGCAATGCCGACCTTGGCCAAAAGGGCCTCGGCGCTCTCGATGGCCTCGGCCTTGCTCTGGCCCAGCACTCGGCGTGGCGCTTCGATGATGTTGTCGAGCACCGTCATGTGCGGCCAGAGATTGAAGTTCTGGAATACGAAACCGATCTCGCTGCGCAAGCGGTTGATCTGCTTGCCATCGGCGGCTATCAGCTCGCCGTTCTTCGCGGCCTTGAGCTTGAGCTCTTCACCGGCCACCAGGATCTGGCCCTGGTGCGGGTTTTCCAGCAGGTTGATGCAGCGTAGGAAAGTGGACTTGCCGGAACCGGAGGAACCCAGGATCGATATCACGTCACCGTCGCGTGCGGTCAGCGAGATACCCTTTAGTACCTCCTGGGAGCCGTAGCGTTTGTGCAAGTTGCGGATTTCAAGCGCGGGCGTGGCCTCAGCCATGTGCGGTCCTCATAGAGTTCATTGTGCTCCTGCTGTTGGGCTGCCTTCCTGGCGAGGCGCCAAGCTAGCATAGGGTTCGAATCGCAGCCAACAGCACTGCCGGAGGTAAACGGGGGGCATGTGACAGGTTGTCGCATCGGCACAGCTGACTGTCGCCCCATCAACAACCGAACGCCCGTTTGAACCCTGAATCCGGCGGGTGTCGCGTAAAAAAAGGCGCGATGGTGCCAGCTTTGGCCGGGTGTTGGAAGGGTTAACGGGCCAAAGGTCATCGATCCGCTTCTTAATTGGGCATTCGCTACTTTCCGGGTGTGTTTCTGGTGCGCGATTTCGCTCTGCAATTGGGTTGCCTGGTAACGCCGTGGCGAAATGCCATTGTTCTCAAGTACTTGCGAATCTCCGCCGGTCGGTTGGCCAACCCGCGATGCCTGGGGCTCTGTAACATTTTGGCGCAAATCTTGCGTATGAAATAAAGCACGCCCTGTTGATTTCTTTTTACGAGAACGAATGCAAGCCGGGTGGAGTTAGTCTTTTTTCGTTGCAAAGGTGCTTTCCATGAGCGGTACGCAACTCTCCAATGACCTCGAACAGGGGCTCAAACCACGGCATGTGACGATGCTGTCGATCGCTGGCGTCATCGGTGCCGGTCTCTTCGTCGGTTCCGGCCATGCCATTGCCGAGGCCGGTCCGGCCGTACTCCTGGCCTATGCCGCCGCCGGTACCCTGGTGGTGCTGGTCATGCGCATGCTGGCGGAAATGGCGGTTGCCTCGCCGGACACGGGTTCGTTCTCGACCTATGCCGACCGTGCCATCGGGCACTGGGCCGGTTTCACCATCGGTTGGCTGTACTGGTGGTTCTGGGTGTTGGTGATCCCATTGGAAGCCAATGCCGCCGCCACCATCCTGCATGCCTGGTTCCCTGGTGTGGCGATCTGGGTCTTTACCCTGGTGATCACCCTGCTGCTGACTGCCACCAACCTGTTCAGCGTGAAGAACTACGGTGAGTTCGAGTTCTGGTTCGCCCTGATCAAGGTGGTGGCCATCATCGGTTTCGTGATCCTGGGCCTGGCGGCCATCTGTGGCCTGTTGCCCAATAGCCAGGTCAGTGGCGTCGCGCATCTGGTCGATACCCAGGGCTTCATGCCCAACGGTCTGGGCGCGGTGCTGGCGGCAATGCTGACCACCATGTTCTCGTTCATGGGGACCGAGATCGTCACCATCGCCGCGGCCGAGTCCCACAACCCGGGCAAGCAGATCACCAAGGCCACCAATTCGGTGATCTGGCGGATCGGCCTGTTCTACCTGGTGTCGATCTTTATCGTCGTGGCCCTGGTGCCATGGAACGACCCAAGCCTGGCCCAGGTCGGTTCCTACCAGACTGTGCTGGAGCGCATGGGGATTCCCAATGCCAAGCTGATCGTCGACCTGGTGGTGCTGGTGGCTGTGACCAGTTGCCTGAACTCGGCGCTCTACACGGCCTCGCGCATGCTCTTCTCCCTGGGCAAGCGTGGTGATGCGCCGGCTGCCGCCAAGCGCACCAATGCCAGCGGTACGCCTTATTGGGCGGTGATCCTGTCCACTGCCGCAGCCTTTCTCGCGGTATTCGCCAACTATGTAGCGCCGGCTGCGGTGTTCGAGTTCCTGCTGGCCAGTTCCGGTGCCATTGCGCTGCTGGTGTACCTGGTGATCGCGGTATCGCAATTGCGCATGCGCCAAAAACGCATGGCCGCCGGCGAGAAAATTGCCTTTCGCATGTGGCTGTTTCCCGGCCTGACCTATGCGGTGATCGTATTCATTGTGGCGATCCTGGGCATCATGCTGTGCCAGCCGGAGCACCAGACCGAGATCCTCGCCACCGGCTTGCTGAGCATCATCGTGGTGGTTGCCGGGCTTCTGGTGGCGCGTCGACGCAAGCTGGAGCGCAACGGTGCCCTGGCCTTGAGTTGACAGGTTGAACGCTTGAGAGCAGGAAAAGGCCGCTGCCAGCATTGACAGCGGCCTTTTTTATTGGATTTGAGACTTGTTACATGGCGTTTCGTGGACAGCATGCAGGCGAAATAGTAGCCTGCGCGCTCTTCGATAAGAGCTCTTGCGTGCCAGCGTGAGAGGAGCTAAGGAATAGCGCTGTAGTACAAGGGATTGAACGCTTGTCGGAACTTCGGATCCGTTGCCACCTACCTTGCACCTGCTTCGCCTTTCCTGCTCCTGACTTGTCTGCGCCTGTCTTTGGCGTGGCCGATGGTCCCATCTCGAAGAACTGAGCATTCAGGTTCCAATGGTGATCGCCCGGTCATTGGTTCCTCAATATGGGGCGGCAAGGAGACGCGCATGGCGTTCACTAAAATCATCTTCAAAAACCCGAACACCGGAGCCATCAAGGAAGCGCCAGTTGGTTTTTCCTGGACCGTGTTCTTCTTCGGCTTTATCCCGGCTCTGTTCCGCGCCGACTGGAAATGGGCAGCCATCATGTTCCTGCTGTCCATGTTCACCTTTGGCCTGAGCAACCTGGTGTTCATGTTCATTTACAACAAGCTGTTCGTCCGTGACCTGATCGGTGCCGGCTTCAAGGCCCAGTCCATTGCCAGCGGCGACCTGAACTTCGCCAGCTCGCGCATCGGCATGGAAATCCCGCGGCTGGAAGCGGCCTGAGTATCGGGCAGCTCTCGTAGCTGAAATGCAAAAGGGCGCATCCACTGGATGCGCCCTTTTTTCATGCCTGCCGGCAGCCCTCAGCCTTTGTCGCTGAACAGTGCCTGGGAAGCGGCGACATAGTCGGCCTGGAAGGATTCGGACTCGATCCAGGCCAGCGCCGTGGCTTCGTCGGCCTCGGTGGACCAGTTCCGGTATTCGATCAGTGCCGCGAGGATGAAGTCGGTGGCGCCTTCTTCGCCTTCCTGTTCGTACACCAACTCCAGCAGCGGGTCCGCCAGGAATGTCGCGCACATGGCTTGCTGGCTGGTTTTCTCGGCTTCGCGCATTTTCACGAACAGCTCGGTCAGGTCCACCGACTCGAAATCGATGCGGCTGTCGTTGGGGTCCAGGTCCAGCTCCGAGGTCGGTGCAGTGCGCTTGGCGCGGTTTTGCTTGGCCTTGGTTTTCGCCCGCTGGGCCCTTTTCTGTTGCTTGTTCGCAGATGCCATGGGCGTCTTACCTTGTTGCCTGAAGGTGTATCGCATGGGGCGCCGCAGGGTGGCGCCCGGTCAGGCGGGCAAGGATGCCAGTAAATCGAGGGCGGGGCACCTGCCATCGGCCGGGAGGTGCCGTCCTGGGCCGCTCAGGGGCGAGGGACGATGCGCCCAGGGCTGCGGCTGTCCAGCTCGCCGTGGCGCAGCCAACCCAGCATGATCGGCCAGAGCCGGGTTTCGAAACGGCTGTGGAAGAACGCGAAGTGGCCGACCTCGGTTTCGCCGATGTCTTGCGGGGAAATGCGCAGGTGAGTGCGTGGGCTGTTGTGGAAATAGCCCAGCAAGCGCTCGATGGCGGCCACGGTGCCGAACGGGTCGTCGCTGAGGCTGATGGCCAGGATCGGTGCCGTGACGTGGGCGAAGGGCTGACCATTGCGCTCGGCGGCGATCCTGCGGCCGCTGGGGCGTCCCTCGTAACGAGGGTGGGGAGTGCTCCAGTCGCTGACCACCCCGGCCGGCGTATCCTCCATCCAGCCCAGGCGTTTGCCGGGGAAGTAACCGTAGAGGCGTGTCAGCAGGGGCATTGCCAGGTGCCATTTGCCCAGCATGCGCCAGCGCACTTGTGGGGCGTAATCGCGCCAGTAGGCGAATTGCGCCCCCATGGTGGCTATGCGGCGGATTTGTCCAGCCGACTCGCCAAGGCCTGCCGCGCAGCCGCCGAAGCTGTGGCCCACAATGTCGATCGGTTGCCCGGGAAACTCTCGCTGGGCGCGTTTGAGCATGGCCTCGAAGTCCAGGGCGCCCCAATCCGACCAGGAGGCCTTGAAGCCCTTGAGGGCCGCTGGGCGGGATTCACCGATGCCGCGGTAGTCATAGGTCATGACGTCGAAGCCGTGGGCGAACAGGTAGTCGGCGAAGCGGAAGTAATAACGGCAGCGCACCGAGGTGGCGGCGCTGATGATCACTACCGGGCGCTGCGGATCAGGCTGGGCGTGGCGCCAGGCAAAGCCGCCAATCAGGAAACCGTCTGCGGCCGGTTCGTTGAAACTCTCGCTGGGGCCGCTGGCAGGCTCGACCTTGGCGGGGTCCGAGACGGGCTGTTCGGGGGGTGACAGCAGGGACATGGGAGGTTGTTCCTGGATGGCCGGAGTGAGGGGTTCAGGTTCAGCGGCGGCGTTTGTCGGTGCTCATTAATAACCGGCCAACCCACAGCGCGGCAACTGCCAGTGCGCCCAGTAGCACAGTGGTGGTGCCCTGCCAGAGCAGTTCGGCGTAGAACTGGGTGGGCTGCAGCTCCAGGCTATAGGCGAGCTTCGGGCCGGCGCGGTTGCTGGTGACAATCACGCCCTGGCGCACCGCGCTCCCCAGGGTCCAGCCCAGCAGTGCAGTGAGTGCCAACAGCACGCTACCGATCAGCAGGAATACCCAGGCCCCCCTGCCAGTCTTGCCGGGCTTGGGGTGGGGCAGGGGGATTCGGGTTCTCTTCTGGTTCACGCGAGCAGTTCCTTGGCGGTCGGATGGGCGCGAGCCACAACTTTACTCCCATGCGCCGCCATGGGAATAATCCGGGCCGGCCAAGGCCGGGTATCCCTAGACGTCAATGGAGCCTTGAGCATGGAAGTGAAGCACCAGATGAGCCCGGAACAATGCCAGGGCATGGACGATATCCGCCGGGAAATCGACACCCTGGATCGGGCGGTCATTGCGTTGCTGGGCGCGCGTTTCAAGTACGTGCTGGCCGCGTCGAAGTTCAAGACTTCGGCGGCCACCGTACGGGCCGAGGAGCGCTTCAAGGCGATGCTCGCCACCCGCCGCGGATGGGCCGAGGCCGAAGGCCTGAGCGCGGACGCGATCGAGAAGCTGTACAGCGACTTGGTGCAGCATTTCATTGCCGAGGAGATGAAGCATTGGCAGGCGGCGCAGGCGCCTGCTTGAGGTGGTAGGTCGGTGCCCGGTGTTGAGCGGATCGTGTTGCGCCCAGACGCGCGCTTGATCTGTATCGGTGCGGGTATGCTGGCGGCTTTTTCTTGATCGATCAGGAACGACAACGATGCAATTTCGCTCATGGACAGGGCTGGCGCTGGCGGCGCTATTGGTGGTGACCGGGCAGGCGCAGGCCAGCGAGCCCTCCTCGGTGTACTTGCGTTGCACCATGACTCCCGAGCAATACGCCAACGCCATGGCGGCGGCGCCACGCCCGGCGATCTCCTATGGCGATTGGCAGAAGTGGTTCGACAGCAAGGACATGTACGGCTCGGCGCGGGTCGATGCTCAGTGGTTGCAGGATTCCGGTGCGCGCAGCCTGCAGGAGGTGGTGCAGATCTGGGCGGGGCAGGGTAGCGCTTCGCACTATGATCCGCGCACCGGCCGCTGGCAGTTCGCGTTGCTGGAGTTCACCGACAACTACGGCGAGATGATCCAGCTGCTGGCGCCCTTGCGTGGCGTCGCCGCCTTCTGCCAGCCCGACTCCGACAGCTTCCTGTTCATCTACTCCTACATCTGGGGCGATGGCGACAACGCCTACCTGGCCCTGGACCAGGGGCGCAGCCGGTTCGCCGGCGGACCGACCCCGGCGCAGCGGGCCGAGGCCGATGCCGCGCTCGAGGGGCTGATGGCGTCTGGGGCGGACTGAGTCGGCCTTAGGCGCCTTTGCTCAAGCCATGGTGCCGAATCGGTCTAAAACCGCCGATCTCGGGGCGTACACTGACATTTGGGAGCTTGAGGCGGGCCGGCTGTGCAAGGCTGCCGTGGCTTGGCCATTCGAGATGCAATAGGGGAGGCCCGGGCGCTACCGATCCTGGGGCTGGAGGCTTGATGGTGGCGTCCCATTGCAGTGGTTCGAAGCGAACCCGGGAGTGGTCATCATGAAATGCTCTTCCATCGGTGTCATGTCGGCGCTAGCCGTGTTGCTGCTTGCGTTGGCATCGCCCAGTGCACTGGGCGCCGTCGCCAGCAGCGAGCCGATCGATCCGGCCGGCGTCCAGCTGGTGCCGCAACAGCAGAACGGTATCGCCTATCTCAGTGGCGGGATCGGCCTGGACGAGTCGCGGGCTATCCAGCAGGTCAGGGGCTACAACCTGCACCTGACGTTTTCCGTCGGCCCGCAGAACCAGTACACCTCGGATGTGGACGTGGCGATCGAGAATGCCCAGGGGCATTCCCTGCTGAACCTGGCCGGGGTAGGGCCGATCGTCTATGTGCAACTGCCCCCCGGCAAGTTCCAGGTCGTCACTACCCGCAAGGGCCTCGAACGGCGTAGCACGATCGATGTCGCCGCTAGCGCCCGGCGCGATCTCAACGTCCATTGGGATAGCTTTTGAGCGCGGCCCTGGGGGCTTGAACCTGACGTAGCGTGAGGATTTATGCTGTCTTCAATCATTGCTCGGCATGGATAGGCAGGTGAGGAATGTTGAAGATCGGTGAACTGGCTCTCAGGGCTGGCGTTACAGTGCGCACCTTGCATCATTACGATGGGCTGGGACTGCTTTCTCCATCCGCACGCTCCAATGGCGGTAGTCGGCTGTATTCACCAGCCGACGCCGCTCGTTTGGGGCGTATCCAGTTGCTCAAGCAGGGCGGGCATTCGCTGGACCAGATCAAGCAGATGCTGCAAGCGGACAGCCTGTCTCCCGCAGAGCTCATTTCCCGGCAACTCGAATCCCTGGCTGTGCAGCAACGCCAGATCGAGAAGCTGCGCGTGCGCCTGCTGAGGCTGAACCAGACGGTGTGCAAAGGTGCTGTGCTCCTCGGCGTCGACTGGATCGACAGGCTGGAGATGCTGGTGCTGCAAGAGGAGGTCTTGTCCGAGAGCGAGATCGCTGCCTTGCTGGCTGTAGAGGAGCGGCTGGACGATCTTGAGCGGGACTGGGAAGTGCTGGTGGCCGATGTCCAGTCAGCCATGGCGGCGCAGATGCCAGATCACTGTGCGCATGCGCAGGCACTGGCATGGCGCTGGATGCGCCTGGTGCACTTGACCGTCGCAGAGGATACCGGGCTGGCCTTCAAGCTGACGGCGCTCCAGCGCAACTCCCGGCGAGCGCAGCAACTCAATGGCATTCATGACGCCATGCTGGATTGGGTCATGACGGCATTCACACATGCTCGAGTAGCGCTATTGGGCAACTACCTGACCCCCACCGAGCAGAGAGACCTGACCCGGCGCCAACTCGAGCATCTCTGGCAGTGGCAGCCCTTGATCGCGCTGGCCCGCGAGCATCAGCGCAACGGCCTCGAAGCCGCATCCCCTGGCATGCAGGAACTGGCTCGACAGTGGTGGGGGTTGTTTCGGGCCTCCCATTACGGTGACGACCCGGAGCTTGAGCGCAAGGTGCGCCATGCCTATGAGCAAGAACCTGGCCTGAGTCGATACACGGGCCTGGACGACTCGCTGTCGCAATTCATCCGCCGCGCTCTGGCGCTGATCTAAATCGTGTTGCCGAACTTTCAATAGGGAATTGATCATGGAACACAATGCTGTCCACCTGGTTTGCGGGCCCGTGGGAGCGGGCAAGTCCACTTATGCCCATGAACTCTCGAGCGGCGGTAGCGCCGTGGTTTTCTCGATGGATGCGTGGATGGCCAAGTTGTTTGCGCCGGACATTGCGCCGGGCACCACTGTCCAGGCAATGAACCCTGCCTGGTTCGCCGAGCGAGTGGATCGTTGCGAGGCAGTCATCTACTCGATGGCTGGCGAGGTGTTGCGCTGCGGCGGTTCCGTCATCCTCGACCTGGGCTTTCTTCGCCGCCAGCGACGCGATACGGCTTATGCCTTTGCTGCTCGGCATGCCAGCCCGGCCGTACTTCACTACGTCACCGCGGAGCCGGAAGTGCGGCGCAGTCGAGTGGCACGCCGCAATGAACAGCGGGGGCAAACCTACGTCATGGAGATCACTCCGCCGATGTTCGATTTTGCTGAAAGCGTGTTCGAGGCTCCGGAGGCGGAGGAGCTGGCCAGCGCGCGGGTGGTATTCACCGATCGTGAATAGGTGCCAGGTGCGGCGCGCCACTCAAGCGCTCTGCTTGCGCGCTGCCTGATGCTGGCAGTGGGGCGTATCGCGGCCTTGCTGGGAGCGGGGCTCCAGGCCGAATCGGCTGGCAAACCATAGAAAGCAAAAAGCCCGCACTAGGCGGGCTTTCTGTGTGTCTTCAGGTGTGCTTGGCACCACCTGAAAACTTAAGGTGGTGCCCAGAGACGGAATCGAACCGCCGACACGGGGATTTTCAATCCCCTGCTCTACCGACTGAGCTATCTGGGCAACGGGGCGCATTAAACGGGTTTTTCAGGGGGGCGTCAAGCAAGTTTTGAAAAAAAGTTTAATTATTACCGCCGCTTACGATCCGCCCCCCGGATTTGCAGCGGTTTTACTCCGCTGGCGGCACGTAACCTTCGGCCTTGGCGTATTCCTCGCCGGAGAAGTACTTGTCCATTTCCGCCTGGATGAACTTGCGATCCTCGGCGTTCATCATGTTCAGGCGCTTTTCGTTGATCAGCAGGGTCTGGTGTTTCTGCCAGTCGCCCCAGGCCTTGGCCGAGACATGCTCGTAGATATCCTGGCCCTTGGCGCCCGGGTACGGAGGGCGTTCCAGGCCTGGCAGTTCTTCTTGGTACTTGCGGCACATTACGGTGCGGGTCATGACGACTCTCCTGCATTCAATACTTCAGCCGCGCGTTTGAGCAGTGTCTTCACCGGGGCGGCAAGGCCCAGGCGCGGCGGGGTGGCGAGGTTATACCAGAGCCAGTCGGCCTCGGCGACGTGCAGGGCCGACTCTTCGACCCGGATCAGCCAGGGCTCGATGGCCAGCTGGAAGTGGCTGAAGGTGTGTACCAGAGCGGGCATCTGCTGTTGTTGACCCAGCTCCAGGGAATGTTGCAGGGCCAGGTGCCGGATGTCGTCCAGGTCATCGAGCTCCGGCAGGCTCCAGAGCCCACCCCAGAGGCCGCTGGAGGGGCGGCGGTAGAGCAGGATGGCGCCTTCGCGGTTGGCCAGCATCGGCATCAGGGTGCGCTTCTGGGGGACTTCCTTGCGCGGCTTGGGCACTGGGTAGCGGGTTTCCAGGCCGAGCATGTGCGCTTCGCAATGTCGTTCCAGGGGGCACAGCAGGCAGCTGGGCTTGCTGCGGGTGCACAGGGTCGCCCCCAGGTCCATCATCGCCTGGGTGTAGTGGTTGGCCCGTGCGTGGGGGGTGAAGCGTTCGGCGGTCGCCCACAACTGCTTGGCCACCTTGGGCTCGCCCGGATAGCCCTCCTGGGCCGTGAAGCGCGCCAGGACCCGCTTGACGTTGCCGTCGAGGATTGGCGCCCGCAGGCCCATGCTGATGCTGGCGATGGCCCCGGCGGTGGACAGGCCGATGCCTGGCAGCTCGGTGAGTTTCTCCACGTCGCGGGGGAACTCGCCGCCGTATTCGGCCACCACGATCTTCGCGGTCTTTTGCAGGTTGCGCGCCCGGGTGTAGTAGCCCAGGCCGGTCCACAGGTGCAGCACTTCGTCTTCCGGCGCTTCGGCCAGGGCTTGCACCGTGGGCAGGGAGGCCATGAAGCGATCGAAGTAATTGAGCACCGTGCTGACCTGGGTCTGTTGCAGCATGATCTCCGAGACCCAGACTCGGTACGGGTTGATGTCCTGTTGCCAGGGCAGGTCGTGGCGCCCGTGACGGTCGTACCAGTCCAGCACCGCGCTGGAAAAAGCCTCGGCTCTCATCGCTTGAACAGCCCCTTGATCGCGTTCTTCAGTTCCGGGCTGACCTTGTCGCCGAGTTTCTCGTCGATCTTCTCCTTGAGGCGGTCGCCCGCCAGCTTGGCGGCCACCTGGCCCAGGCCGTCCTTGTCCAGGCGGCAGGCCTTGGCGCCCAGTTCCAGCGGGCCACGGCAGCGCAGCGGCAGCTCGATGCCACGGAAACGCTCGCCCACCTGGCAGGCCGGGTCCGGGTTATCGCTCAGGTCGCCCTCGACGATGATGCCCACGCGGTAGTCCATGCCCAGTACGCGCAGGTCGATATCACCGTTGCCGTTGACGCTCATGCCGGGGATGCGCACTTTCAGGTCCGGGTTGCTGGCCACGCCGTTGCGCAGGGTCAGGTTGCCCTTGAGTTCCTGGAACGCAGTGTCCTTGCCACGCGGGGTGCTGGTCAGGTTCTTGCGATTGAGCACCGCGATGCCCTGGCACAGTTGCTGCTCGATGTTGGCGTTGAGCAGCACGCCGTTGTTGATGCTGAAGCCGACATTGCCGTTGAGGCTGTCGACCAGGGCCTTCTGGCTGTTGCCGCTGCCGGTGAGATTGCTGTTCAGGGTCACCAGGCCCTTGACCGGTGGGGTCTGGCCCTGGCTCTCCAGGATGCGCTCCACCGGCACCCGGCTGATTCGGGTTTGCAGGCCCAGTTGTGGCGTGCTCTGGCGCACGTCCAGGGTACCGCTGGCCTCGAAGTTGCCGTTGTACAGCTCGCCCCGCAGGTTCTCGAGCTTCAGCAGGCCACCCTGGCCGGACGCCTTGAGGGCGGCGTTCTGGATCGGCAGCTTGTCCAGGGTCAACTTGCCGAAGTTCAGGTCGGCGTCCACGTCGAGCTTGGCCAGGCGCTCCACCGGCAACAACCGGTCAGTGCTCCAGGCGCCCTTGGTCGGAGCGTTGGGCAGGGGGGTGGTGCCGGCGCCTGCCATCGCATCGGCCTCGCTGCTCTGTACTTCGGCCTTGCGCGCCGAGGCGGCGCTGTTGGCTGCCGCGGACTTGGGCGGCAGATAGCGGTCGACATTGAAGGTATCGGCCTTGAGCTGGGCGCGCAGGGATTGCTTGGCGAAGTCCTCGACGGCCAGGCGGCCGCTGAAGGTGCTGTCGTCCAGCTTCAGGTTCAGGTCCTCCAGGGCCAGGCTGGTGGGCGTGGCTTGCAGGCGGCTGGCCAGCTCGACCTTGCTCAGGCTGCCTTCGGCCATGGCCGGCAGGGTCTGGCCGATACTGTCGACGAACTTCGCCAGGTCGAACTGGGCGATGGAGATTCCACCGCTGACCTGGGGCACCTTGTCCAGGTCGTTGACCTTGAGTTCACCCAGGGCGCGCAGTTGGTTGAGAGAGACTTTCAGGCCCGTCCATTGGCCGACGTTGGCGGCCTTGTCCAGCAGCAACTGGCCTTGGGCGGAGAAGGTCACGGTCTTGCCTTGCAAGGGGTCGCCGGCCACTTCGCCGGACAGGCGCATGTCCTCGAACTGGTAGCGCTGCAGGGCGCGGTCGAAGCGCAGTTCGCCATTGAGTTCGGTGCGCACGCGTACCGCTGGCTGGTTGCTGGCCAGGAAGGCCGTGAGCTTGACCGGGGTGTTGGTGGCTTCGTGGATCGGCCCGGTGCTGAGCTGGATGCTCTCGGCGGTGAACTGCTTGCCAGTCTGCTCGTCGTTGTATTCGACCCGGGCGTTGTTCACCGTCAGGCTGTCGATATCCAGGCGGATCGGCTGCGCGGGTTTTTCCGCGCTAGCCGCAGCCTCGCCGGTTTCACCGGTGCTGGTGGCAGGCGTCTCGGCCTGACGGTCGGCCGGCGCGGCCTTGCCGATGTCCTGCCAGTTGCCGTGGCCGTCCTTGTCGCGGTTCAGGCGCAGGTTCAGGCCCTCGACCCGGACATCGCTCATCTGTACTTCGCGACGCAGCAATGGCAACACGCGCACCGACAGGCCAAGCATCTGCAGGTCGGCAAAGGGTTGGGTCGGGTTGGCCAGGGTGGCTACCGCGGCATCGTGCAGTTCCAGGCCGAGCCAGGGGAACAGGCTCCAGCCGATGTCGCCGTTGAGAGTCAGCTCGATATGGGCCTTGTCGCGGGCAATCTGGCGGATTTCGTCTTTGTAGTCGTTGGGATCGAACAGGTGGGTCAGGGCGAAGCCCAGAGCCACGACGATCAATAACAGCCCGAGGATTACCAGACCCAGGATTTTGCCGAACGCTTTCATGGGCGAGTCCTTGTATGTCGAATTCAAAATTTAGCGGGGCAGTATAACGCTCCGGCCCCTGTGACTGTGGACCCAAACCGCTTGTGGGCGTTTGCGTTGCAGCTGCCGGCATATCGGCACCCGGGGCTTGTGCCTGTGTGTGGTGGCCATGGCGCCAGGCATAGTTCTGGGACAGGTACCCGGCGCTCGAGTGCCATTGCCCGCTCTGGATGGGGCGCCGATCCTGCGCGCTGAGTTTTTGTTGGCAGGTGCAGGAGGAGAGTGGCTGGAGGTTTTCCGGTGCTGGCCGATGAGGGCGTCGCTAAAAAGCTCCTGCTGGTTTGGTTTCTTAATGTTTCACAGATGGTAATCTCTCGCAGTTCGTCCGCCCTTCTGCGACTTAATGTCGCGCTTTCCCAAAGGAAGCTTTACTCAACAGAACGACCGCGCCTGCGTGCCAAGGTCGTCGCAGGGGAGTGGCCGATGAACAATTCTAATAATTGGGGGAACATCCATGAGCTCTAGCATCGCGGCCGCCAACCCGGCCGCCCAGCCAGCGTTCTTGTCCAAAGAACGCATCATCGCCAAGCCCGGTTTCAACCGTTGGCTGGTTCCACCGGCCGCCCTGGCCATCCACCTGTGCATCGGCATGGCCTATGGCTTCTCGGTGTTCTGGCTGCCGTTGTCCAAGGCGCTGGGTATCAGCGCGCCCGTGGCTTGCGAGCCGGGCATGGGCTTCATCGCCCAGGTCTTTTCGTCCCAGTGCGACTGGCCGATCTCCATGCTCGGCTGGATCTACACCCTGTTCTTCATCTTCCTGGGTTGCTCGGCGGCGATCTGGGGCGGCTGGCTGGAGCATGCCGGGCCGCGCAAGGCTGGGGTGGTGTCCGCCCTGTGCTGGTGCGGCGGCCTGCTGATTTCCGCCCTGGGGGTTTATACCCACCAGATCTGGCTGATGTGGATCGGCTCCGGGGTGATCGGCGGGATCGGCCTGGGCCTGGGCTACATCTCCCCGGTATCGACCCTGATCAAGTGGTTCCCGGACAAGCGTGGCATGGCCACCGGCATGGCGATCATGGGCTTCGGGGGTGGCGCTATGGTCGGTGCGCCCCTGGCCGCCGCATTGATGAGCCACTTCGCCACCCCGACCAGCGTCGGTGTCTGGCAGAGCTTCCTGGTGATGGCCGCGATCTACTTCGTGTTCATGATCGGCGGCGCCCTGGCGTATCGCGTACCGCCCACCGGTTGGAAGCCCGAGGGCTGGAGCGCGCCGGTGAAGAAAGCCGCCAACGCCATGATCACCCACCGCCATGTGCACGTGAACGTGGCCTGGAAGACCCCACAGTTCCGCCTGGTGTGGCTGGTGCTGTGCCTGAACGTATCGGCCGGTATCGGCATCCTTGGCATGGCCTCGCCACTGCTGCAGGAAGTGTTCGCCGGCAAGCTGCTGGGCAACGGCCTGAGCTTCAGCCAACTGGACGCCGGGCAACTGGCGCAGATTGCCGCCATCGCCGCCGGTTTCACCGGCCTGTTGAGCCTGTTCAACATCGGTGGCCGGTTCTTCTGGGCGTCGTTCTCCGACTACCTGGGCCGCAAGAACACCTACTTCGTGTTCTTCGCCCTGGGCTTTGCCCTGTATGCGCTGATTCCGAACCTTGGCCACCTGGGCAACGTCGCCCTGTTCGTGGCGGCGTTCTGCATCATCCTGTCGATGTATGGCGGTGGGTTCGCTACGGTCCCAGCCTACCTGGCGGACCTGTTCGGCACCCAGATGGTGGGCGCGATCCACGGTCGCCTGCTGACAGCCTGGGCGGCTGCCGGCGTGCTGGGCCCGGTGCTGGTGAACTACCTGCGCGAGTACCAGCTGAGCATCGGCGTCGAGCGTGCCGCGGCCTATGACATCACCCTGTACATCCTCGCCGGCCTGCTGGTGCTGGGCTTCCTGTGCAACCTGATGGTGCGCCCGGTGGCCGACAAGTACTTCATGACCGACGAGCAACTGGCGGCCGAGCAGGCCCTGGGCCACGACAAGGGCGCCGACAGCAGCGTCGTCCTGGAATGGAAGGCCTCGCCTGCCAGCAAGCCGCTGGTGATCGCCGCCTGGCTGGCGGTGGGCATTCCCCTGGCATGGGGCGTGTGGGTGACCTTGCAGAAGACTGCCGTGCTGTTCCACTAGGAACCTGCCTGGCGCGGGAGCGAGGTCACTCGCTTTCGCGCGCGGGGTTGCTTGTCATGACAGGTACAACCCCGCAGCCACTGGTTCGCGCCCGTCAGGATGTCGTTCGACGTGTTCCTGTTTGGCCCTCCTCGGGCCTATACTGCTCGCCTTTTTCGCCCAATGATTTTGCGGAGCTGGTGATGGCCGAACGTAAGGCATCTGTCGAGCGCGATACCCTGGAAACCCAGATCAAAGCCTCGATCAACCTGGATGGCACTGGAAAGGCCCGATTCGATATCGGCGTGCCGTTCCTCGAGCACATGCTGGACCAGATCGCCCGGCATGGGCTGATCGACCTGGATATCGAAAGCAAGGGCGACCTGCATATCGACGACCACCACACCGTGGAAGACGTCGGCATCACCCTGGGCCAGGCGTTCAGCAAGGCCATCGGCGACAAGAAAGGCATCCGCCGCTATGGCCATGCCTATGTGCCATTGGATGAAGCCCTGTCCCGCGTGGTGATCGATTTCTCCGGCCGTCCCGGCCTGCAGATGCACGTGCCCTTCACCCGCGCCACCGTTGGTGGCTTCGATGTCGACCTGTTCCAGGAATTCTTCCAGGGCTTCGTCAACCATGCCAACGTGACCCTGCACATCGATACCCTGCGTGGCCACAACACCCACCACCAGATCGAGACCGTGTTCAAGGCCTTCGGCCGTGCGCTGCGCATGGCGGTTGAGCTGGACGAGCGCATGGCCGGGCAGATGCCTTCCACCAAGGGCGTGCTGTAATGCAGACGGTAGCCGTCATCGACTACGGCATGGGCAACCTGCACTCCGTGGCCAAGGCCCTGGAGCACGTGGGCGCCGGCAAGGTGCTGATCACCAGCGACGCCAGCGTGATCCGCGAAGCCGATCGGGTGGTGTTTCCCGGCGTGGGCGCGATCCGCGACTGCATGGCCGAAATCCGCCGCCTGGGCTTCGACGCCCTGGTGCGTGAAGTCAGCCAGGACCGTCCATTCCTGGGGATCTGCGTGGGCATGCAAGCCCTGCTGGAGCACAGCGAAGAGAACGACGGCGTCGATTGCATCGGCCTGTTTCCCGGCCAGGTGAAGTTCTTCGGCAAGGGCCTGGTGGAAGAGGGCGAGCACCTCAAGGTGCCGCACATGGGCTGGAACGAAGTGAAGCAGGCGGTGGACCATCCGCTGTGGCACAGCATCCCGGACCTGGCGCGCTTCTACTTCGTGCACAGCTACTACATCACCGCCGGCAATGCCCGGCAGGTGGTGGGCAGCGGCCACTACGGCGTGGACTTCGCCGCGGCGCTGGCCGAAGGCTCGCGCTTTGCCGTGCAGTTCCACCCGGAGAAGAGCCATACCCATGGCCTGCAGCTGCTGCAGAACTTCGCGGCCTGGGACGGTCGCTGGTAAATGAACAGGTCGCGGACCAAGGCGCCGATACTGACGCTGACCCCCGAGCAGGAGCGCGAGGCGCTCGACAAGCTCAAGCGCTTGCTCGAAGACCGCTTCGACCTGCAGTTGGGGTCGTTCGAGGTGGCCGAGGTCCTCGAGTTGTTCAGCAAGGACATTGCACCCCACTACTACAACAGGGCGATTGCCGATGTTCAGCTGCTCCTCAAGGAGCGGTTCGAGGGCATTGAAAGCGACCTGTGGGCACTCGAAAAGAATTAAGGCAGCGGCAAGCTTCAAGCTGCAGGCTGCAAGAAGTAGACACGCGTGCGCGCTTGCAGCTTATGGCTTGCAGCTTGCAGCTCTTTTGACGAAGGAAAAAGCATGCTGATCATTCCCGCAATCGACCTCAAAGACGGTGCCTGCGTGCGCCTGCGCCAGGGTCGCATGGAAGACTCCACCGTATTCTCCGACGACCCGGTGAGCATGGCCGCCAAATGGGTCGAGGGTGGCTGCTGTCGCCTGCACCTGGTTGACCTCAACGGTGCCTTCGAGGGTCAGCCGGTCAATGGTGAAGTGGTTACCGCCATCGCCAAGCGCTACCCGACCCTGCCGATCCAGATCGGCGGTGGCATCCGTTCGCTGGAAACCATCGAGCACTACGTCAAGGCTGGCGTCAGCTACGTGATCATCGGCACCAAGGCGGTGAAGGAGCCGGAGTTCGTCGCCGAGGCCTGCCGCGCGTTCCCGGGCAAGGTCATCGTCGGCCTGGACGCCAAGGACGGTTTCGTCGCCACCGATGGCTGGGCCGAAGTCAGCTCGGTACAGGTCATCGACCTGGCCAGGCGCTTCGAGGCCGATGGCGTCTCGGCGATCGTCTACACCGACATCGCCAAGGACGGCATGATGCAGGGCTGCAACGTGCCCTTCACCAAGGCCCTGGCCGAAGCCACCTCGATCCCGGTGATCGCCTCCGGCGGCATCCACAACCTGGGCGACATCCAGGCCCTGCTGGACGCCAAGGCCCCCGGCATCATCGGCGCCATCACCGGCCGTGCGATCTACGAGGGCACGCTGGATGTGGCAGAGGCTCAGGCGTTCTGCGACAGCTACAAGCCGTAAGCTGCAAGCTGCAAGTTAAAAGCGCGGTCTCGGCCTGCTCTTACTTGCAGCTTGAAGCTTGAAGCTTCTTAATCGGAGATTAAGTCTATGGCGCTAGCCAAGCGCATCATCCCTTGCCTGGACGTGGACAACGGCCGGGTAGTGAAGGGCGTCAAGTTCGAGAACATCCGCGATGCCGGTGATCCGGTGGAGATCGCCCGGCGCTACGATGAACAGGGTGCCGACGAGATCACTTTCCTGGACATCACCGCCAGCGTCGATGGCCGTGATACCACCTTGCATACCGTCGAGCGCATGGCCAGCCAGGTGTTCATCCCGCTGACCGTGGGCGGTGGCGTGCGTACCGTGCAGGACATCCGCAACCTGCTCAATGCCGGTGCGGACAAGGTCTCGATCAATACCGCCGCGGTCTTCAACCCGGAGTTCGTGGGCGAGGCCGCACAGCACTTCGGTTCCCAGTGCATCGTGGTCGCCATCGATGCGAAGAAGGTTTCCGGCCCGGGCGAAGTGCCGCGCTGGGAGATCTTCACCCATGGCGGGCGCAAGCCCACCGGGCTGGATGCGGTGGAGTGGGCGAAGAAGATGGAAGGCCTGGGGGCCGGCGAGATCCTGCTGACCAGCATGGACCAGGACGGCATGAAGAACGGCTTCGACCTGGGCGTGACCCGGGCCATCAGCGATGCCCTGGGTATCCCGGTGATCGCCTCCGGCGGTGTCGGCAACCTGCAGCACTTGGCCGATGGCATCCTCGAGGGCCACGCCAGCGCGGTGCTGGCGGCCAGCATCTTCCACTTCGGCGAGTACACCGTTCCCGAGGCCAAGGCCTACATGGCCCAGCGCGGGATCGTGGTGCGATAGCCACTGGACAGCATGGCGGGCTCACGGCACTCTTGAGTTCGCCATGGATTCGGGTAGCCCGTCATGTTCAAACGTCTTCTTGTGGTTGTCGCCAGCGCCGGTTTTCTGCTCGGTGGCCTCGCCCGCGCCGCTGAACCCGCCGACACCTCCCTGGTGTTGCTGACGGAAAACTTCCCTCCCTACAACATGGCCATCAACGGCAAGAACTTCGCCCAGGGCGAGAATATCAACGGCATCGCCGTGGATATCGTCCGTGAGATGTGCAAGCGCGCCGGCATCAACTACAGCCTGACCCTGCGCTTTCCCTGGGAACGCATCTACAAGATGGCCCTGGAGCAACCGGGTTATGGCGTGTTCGTCACGGCCCGGCTGCCGGACCGCGAGTCGTTGTTCAAGTGGGTCGGCCCCATCGGCCCGGACGACTGGATCATGTTGGCCAAGGCCGGCAGCAAGATCACCCTCGAGTCCCTGGAGCAGGCGCGCAAGTACAAGATCGGCGCCTACAAGGGCGATGCCATCGCCGAGACCCTGGCCAAGCAGGGCCTGGCCCCGCAGGTGGTGCTACGGGACCAGGACAACGCCAGGAAGCTGGTGGCGGGGCAGATCGACCTCTGGGCCACCGGTGATCCGGCCGGGCGCTACCTGGCCAAGCAGGAAGGTATCACCGGCCTCAAGACGGTGCTGCGCTTCAACAGCGCCGAGCTGTACCTGGCGCTGAACAAGGATGTGTCCGATGAAGTGGTGGCCAAGCTCCAGGCCGCCCTGGACGAGATGCGCAAGGAAGGCCTGGTGGAAGAGATCATGGGCCGCTATCTCTAGATCAGCGGCAAGCTATAAGTAACAGCAGGTTGGCGGCGCTTTGGCTTGCAGCTTGAGGCTTGTCGCTTAGCGCTGCCCTATCTGTACTTGCCGTTCTTGCCATGGCCGCTCATGGCCTGGTTGCTGCGCAGGCTGATCATCGACTTGATATCGATCCACTCGATGCCCTGGGCCTTGAGCTTGGGCAGTTCGCGTTCCAGCACTGCCAGGGTCTGCGGATACGGGTGGCCGATCATCACCGCCGAGCCCTGCTTGCGGGCCAGGTCGATGGCTGTCTGCAACTGCCGGGCGATCGCCGGCTCGGTACGCTCATCGTCGAGGAATACATCCCGGGAAACGCTGGCCAGGCCGATTTTCTGTGCCTCGGCGGCGGCCACGGTCTGGGCGCTGGTGCGGCTGTCGACGAAGAACTTGTTGCGCCGTTGCAGCTCGCCCATGAGCCAGGCCATGGCCGGTCGCTGGGACGTCATGCGGCTACCCATGTGGTTGTTGATGCCGCTGGTGTAGGGCACGGCCTGGAACGCTGCATCCAGGCGCTTGTGCAGTTCTTCCTGCGGCAGGTCCGGGTGCCAGGCGAAGGGCCCGGTGGCCGGGTCCATGGGCATGTGCAGGATAACGATCTTGCCCGCCCGGTGGGCTTCCCGGGCGAACTCGGCGGCGTGGGGCGTATCGGGCATGATCGCCGTGGTCACCGGGCCGGGCAGTCCCAGCACACGGCGATCGCGAGGCAGGTTCTGGCCCAGGTCGTCGATGATCAGGCTCAGGTAGGCCTTGGGCGCCTGCGGGGCGGCGGCCTGGACGGGCAGGCAGCAGAGCAGGGCCAGCAGCAAGCCGCCTAGCAGCCGGGAGAGCGGCTGGCGGCTGTGCGTCGAAGGAAAGTGCAGCATGGGAATCAGCAATGGCCTTGGCAGTGGGACGCCCTGGCGGACGCTTCGCCGGCTAGCCGGCTCCCTGCTTGGGAGTCGGCGGGCCGGCGAGGGTTCAATCATTTACCGCGAGTGATGCTCAGCCCCTTGAGCAGGCTCAGGGCCTGGGCCAGCTGGTAGTCGTCGTCCTGTGGCATCGGCTTGGCCTTGCCGGCAGAGCCGCTTGGCTTGTCGGCGCCGCCGTTGCCATTGCCCAGGTGACCCTGCAGGTCGGCTTCCTTGAAGTACTCGCCGTCCTGGGATTCGCTGGTGATCTTGGCGCGACGCACCTCGATGTCCGGGACGATGCCCTGGGCCTGGATCGAGCGACCGTTGGGGGTGAAGTACAGCGCAGTGGTGATCTTCAGGGCGCGTTCGTTGTTCAGCGGCAACACGGTCTGTACCGAGCCCTTGCCGAAGCTGGTGGTGCCCATCAGCACGGCGCGCTTCTGGTCCTGCAGGGCGCCGGCGACGATTTCCGAGGCCGAGGCGCTGCCGCCGTTGATCAGCACCACCATCGGCACGGCTTCGCTCTCGTCCTTGCCGGTGGCGGAGAAACGCAGTTCGGAGTTGGCGATACGGCCCTTGGTGTAGACGATCAGGCCCTTGGTGATGAAGTGGTCGACCACTTCCACCGCGGCCTGCAGTACGCCGCCCGGGTTGTTGCGCAGGTCGAGGATGATGCCGTTGAGCTTCTTGCCGTTGTCCTTGCGCAGCTTGGCCAGGGCCTTGGAGACTTCCTCGCCGGTCTTGACCTGGAACTGGGTGATGCGGATGTAGCCATAGCCGGACTCCAGCAACTGGCTCTTCACGCTCTTGACCTGGATGGTGGCGCGGGCCAGGGTCACGTCGAATGGCGTGCCGCCGTCGCGGACCAGGGTCAGGGTGATCTTCTGGCCGATCTTGCCGCGCATCTTGTCCACGGCTTCGGTCATGGTCTGGCCACGGGTCGGCTGGCCGTTGATCTTGACGATCAGGTCGCCGGCCTGGATGCCGGCCTTGGAAGCCGGGGTGTCGTCGATCGGCGACACCACCTTGATGAAGCCGTCTTCGGCGCCGACCTCGATGCCCAGGCCGCCGAATTCGCCGCTGGTGCTTTCCTGCAGCTCGGCGAAGTCTTCCGGCCCCAGGTAGGCCGAGTGCGGGTCGAGGTTGCTGAGCATGCCCTTGATGGCGTTTTCCAGCAGGGTCTTGTCATCGACAGGTTCGACATAGGCGGCCTTGATGCGATCCATCACCTCGGCAAAGGTACGCAGCTCTTCCAGCGGCAAAGGCGCCTTGGTCGTCGCGGCGGTTGCCGATTGAGCGGTTTCGGCGGCAAACGCCAGAGGCGCGCCGATCACCAGGGCGATCGTCAGGGCCAGCGAGGTAAGGCGGGACAAATGCAGCATGTCGAACGAACTCCTAATTTAGATGCAGCGCTTATCCTTGCGCGTGGCACCACTGTGCCGGGTCGCTGGGGCGACCCTGCTGACGAATTGCAAAGTACAGCGCAGGAGTGTCCTGTCCGCCACTATTGCCCACTGTGGAGATGGACTCTCCGGCCTTGACCACGTCGCCGGCTTCCTTGAGCAGCGTCTGGTTGTGCCCGTAGAGGCTCAGGTAGCCGTTGCCATGATCGAGGATCACCAGCAGCCCGGCACCGCGCAGCCAATCGGCGAACACCACCCGGCCGCCGTGTACGGCATGCACCTGGCTGCCTGCGGCAGCGCTGATCATCACGCCGTCCCACTTGGAGCGGGAGTCGTCGCCACGGGTTTCGCCGAAGCGCGCCAATAGTCGACCATCGACTGGCCATGGAAGTTTGCCCCGGGCCGAAGCGAATGCTCCGCCAAAGGAGGGGCCGTTACTGGAGACCAGGGCCCCGGGAGTGGAATGGACCGGCTTGCGCGGCGCATCGCTGGTCTCGGCCTGGGCTTCACGCAAACGCTTTTTTTCGGCTTCCTGCTGGGCGATCAGCGCTCTCTGGCGCGCCTCTTCGGCCTCGCGAGCCTGGCGTGCCAGGGTCTCTTCGATGGTCTTGAGGACCTTGGCCAGGTCGGCCTGGTCCTGTTCGCGCTGTTGCAGCTTCTGGTCCCGGGCCTTGACGTCGTCGTTGAGCTTGGCCAGGGCCAGCTGGCGCTCCTTGCGGACCTTGGCCAGCTCCTCGCGCTGGGTGTCGAGGCTGCTTTTCTGCACCAGCAACTGGGCCTGCTGCAGGGAAATATCCTTTTCCACATTGGCCAGCTGGCGCAGGGTCTCGTTGAAGTTCTTCAACTGCTCCAGGCGGGCCTGGCTCAGGTAGTCGTAATAGGTGAGGGTGCGGGCGAATTTTTCAGGATTCTGCTGGTTCAGCAGCAGCTTGAGGTACTCCTGGCGCCCATTCTGATAGGCGGCCCGGGCCTGGATGGCGATCAGTCGTTGCTGTTCAGTGCGCGCGCTCTGGAGTTTTTTTTTCTCCTCATCGAGTCGCTGCAGCTCGGATTCGCTTTTCTTCAGCTCTTTCTGCAGGGCCTCGACCTGCTTCTCCAGCTTGCCCATCTCGGTCTCGGTGCCGCGCAGCTCTTTCTGTACTCCGGACTTTTCTTCCTGCAGTTTGCCCAGCAGCTTTTTCAGCTCGGTGATGTCCTGACGCGTGGCGTCCAACTGTTGTTGGGTTTGCGCACGCTCGTCGGCAAAAACCGGTTGGAGCAGGCAGGTCAGAGCAAGGGCAATCAGGGCGCGAAGCATAGAGGCGGGCGACACCAGGGAAAGGGACGGCCTAGTATGCCCGCCCATCGCTGCAAAAAAAACGCCTCAAAGCCAACTGCTTTGAGGCGTTCGTCATAAAAAGTCGTTTCCGGCCCATTATTGGGCCTTTTGCTATCAGATCAGGATCGACTTGCCGGTCATTTCCGCGGGCTGTGGCAGGTCCAGCAGCTTGAGCATGGTAGGGGCCACATCTGCCAGGACACCGCCTTCACGGACCTTCAATGGGCGCTTGCCGACATAGATGAAGGGCACCGGCTCGGTGGTGTGGGCGGTGTGGGCCTGGCCGGTGGTTTCGTCGGACATCTGCTCGACGTTGCCGTGGTCGGCGGTGATCAGCGCTTCGCCGCCGACTTTTTCCAGGGCATCGACGATGCGCCCGACGCACAGGTCCAGGCATTCCACGGCCTTGACGGCAGCCTCGAACACGCCGCTGTGGCCAACCATGTCACCGTTGGCGTAGTTGACGATGATCACGTCGTAGCGCTGGTGTTCGATGGCGTCGACGATCTTGTCGGTGACTTCCGGGGCGCTCATTTCCGGCTGCAGGTCGTAGGTAGCGACCTTCGGCGACGGGATCAGGATGCGTTCTTCACCCGGGAACGGCTCTTCGCGCCCGCCGGAGAAGAAGAAGGTCACGTGGGCGTATTTCTCGGTCTCGGCGATGCGCAGCTGGGTCTTGCCGTTCTTGGCCAGGTAGTCGCCCAGCACGTTTTCCAGGCTGCTGGGGGCGAAGGCCGCCGGTGCCGGGATGCTGGCCGCGTACTGGGTGAGCATGACGAAACCGGCCAGTTTCGGCTGGCGTGCGCGCTCGAACTCCTTGAAATCGTTCTCGACGAAGACCCGGCTCAGCTCGCGGGCCCGGTCGGCGCGGAAGTTCATGAACACCACGGCATCGCCATCCTCGACCTTGACCGGTTCGCCGATGGTGGTGGCCTTGACGAATTCGTCGCTTTCATCGCGCGCGTAGGCCGCTTGCAGGCCTTGCTGGGCGGTGGCGGCGCTGAACTGGCCCTGGCCCTCGACGATCAGGTTGTAGGCCTGGGCCACGCGGTCCCAGCGGTTGTCGCGGTCCATGGCGAAGTAGCGACCGATCAGGCTGGCGATGCGGCCCTTGCCCAGGGTCTTGAAGGTTTCGTCCAGCAGTTCGATGGACGACTGGGCGCTCTTGGGCGGGGTGTCGCGACCGTCGAGGAAGGCGTGCAGGTAGATTTTCTCGGCGCCACGCTTGAAGGCCAGTTCGGCCATGGCCACCAGGTGGTCCTGGTGGCTGTGCACGCCGCCATCGGACAGCAGGCCGAGGATGTGCACGGCCTTGCCGGCGGCCACGGCCTTGTCCACGGCGGCGCAGAGGGTCGGATTCTCGAAGAATTCGCCGTCACGGATGGCCTTGGTCACCCGAGTGAAGTCCTGGTACACCACGCGGCCGGCCCCGAGGTTCATGTGGCCGACTTCGGAGTTGCCCATCTGGCCGTCCGGCAGGCCGACGTCCATGCCCGAACCCGAAATCAGACCGTTGGGCACGCTGGCGCACAGGCGATCCAGGACAGGCTTGTTGGCGGCATAGACAGCGTTGGATTCGTGGCTCTCGCTGTGACCGAAGCCATCCAGAATCATCAGGACCAAAGGTTTAGGCGTGGTAGTCATGGCGTCCACTCGTGGCTGGATAAGGAGGTGTTGAAAAAGGGAGTGGCAGTTTAAAGGCAAGTTCAATCGGCGTCACCGCCGGGCGGGGTTTGGCCGACCTTGAGGGCTGTGTATACTGGCCGGCATTTTCACGCCCTGGAACCTCCTTAGATGGTTGCTCACCTGATTCAATTCGCTACTGAACACTACCTGCTCGTCGGCGCCTTCGTCATTCTTCTGGCCCTGCTGATCGCTCACGAACTGAGCCGCGGTGGCCGCAGCCTCAGCACCGGCGAACTGACCGCGCTGGTCAACAGCGAGCAGGGCGTGGTGATCGATATCCGCCCATCCAAGGAATACGCCGCTGGCCACATCGTCGGTGCGCTGAACATTCCCCAGGACAAGCTGGCCGCGCGCATCGGCGAGCTGGAGAAGCACAAGGCCAAGACCATCATCCTGGTGGACGCCCAGGGCCAGCACGCCGGCACCCAGGCCCGCGAGCTGATGAAGTCCGGCTTCACCGCGGCCAAGCTGTCCGGTGGTGTCTCCAGCTGGAAGGCCGATAACCTGCCATTGGTGAAGTAATGTCCCAGGTCATCGTCTATTCCAGTGATTACTGCCCTTATTGCTCGCGGGCCAAGCATCTGCTCGCCAGCAAAGGCGTAGCCTTCGAAGAGATCAAGGTCGATGGCAAGCCGCAGGTGCGCGCCGAGATGAGCCAGAAAGCCGGACGCACGTCCGTGCCGCAGATCTGGATCGGTGCCACCCACGTAGGTGGTTGTGATGATTTGTTTGCCCTGGAACGCGCCGGCAAGCTCGACGCGTTGCTGGCGGCCTGAAATTCCTAACCTTATAGACCCAAGATCAAGAAGGATCTGAGATGACTGACCAACAGAACACTGCTGCTGCCGACGACGAAAGCGCACCGCAATTCTCCCTGCAGCGCATCTACGTGCGTGACCTGTCCTTCGAAGCGCCGAAAAGCCCGGCGATCTTCCGCCAGCAGTGGGAGCCCAGCGTCGCCCTGGACCTGAACACTCGTCAGAAAGCCCTGGAAGCCGATTTCCACGAAGTGGTACTGACCCTGTCCGTGACCGTGAAGAATGGCGACGAAGTGGCCTTCATCGCTGAAGTCCAGCAGGCCGGCATCTTCCTGATCAAGAACCTGGACGAGGCTTCCATGAGCCACACCCTGGGTGCCTTCTGCCCGAACATCCTGTTCCCGTACGCTCGCGAAGCGCTGGACAGCCTGGTGACCCGCGGCTCGTTCCCTGCCCTGATGCTGGCTCCGGTGAACTTCGACGCGCTGTACGCCCAGGAGCTGCAACGCGTGCAGTCCGCTGGCGAGAACACCGTTCAATAAGTGCTTCACCCAGCCATGAAAAAAGCGCCTTTGACGGCGCTTTTTTCATGGCTGGGTGAAACCTCCAGGTAGGCGCGAGGCTGGCCTGCGACAAGGGCGACGCGAAACGCCTGAGCACCGCGTTACCGGTCATCGCGAGCGAGCTTGGCTCCTGCACAAGCAGGCGCTTATTTGAAGCCCAATTGGCGCCAGCCTTCGTAGACCGCCACCGCCACGGTGTTGGACAGGTTAAGGCTGCGGCAGCCTTCGCGCATGGGCAGGCGCAGGCGCTGCTCGCCGGGCAGGGCGTCCAGTACCTCTGCTGGCAGGCCACGGCTTTCCGGGCCGAACAGGAAGGCATCGCCCTCCTGGAAGCTGGCGTCGTGGAAGGGGCGCGAGCCCTTGGTGGTGAAGGCGAACAGGCGTGGATGGCCGAGGCTCTCCAGGCAGCTGGCGAGGTCGGCATGGCGTTGCAGGGTGGCGTACTCGTGATAGTCGAGGCCGGCACGGCGCAAGCGCTTGTCGTCCATTTCGAAACCCAGCGGCTCGATCAAGTGCAGGTGGCAGCCGCTGTTGGCGCAGAGCCTGATAACGTTGCCGGTATTCGGCGGAATTTCTGGTTGGAAGAGGATGACGTGAAACATGCACGGCTCCGAAGAGAAAGACAGGCAGCATTCTACGCCTGAAGAAGACTCGCGGCCGAAGCTAATGCTGCGGGTATTCGGCTCCCTGGCCATTGTCGGGGTGATGATCGGCCTGATGATCGGTCGCCTGACCCAGCCCGAGCCGGTGCAGTTGCAAGAGGTGCAGACCGTGCCCGATGGCCTGGTGATCTGGTTCAACCATGAGCCCAAGGTGCATGGCGAGCATGTCGAAGGGGCCGTGGCGCTGCTGTTCGATGCTTCGGGCCGGGCGCAGCAGGGCCAGTTGCAGGTCAATCAGCGAATGGTGAATTGGCGGATACGCCTGGCGGACCAGGGCTTGTTGCTGAACCTGGTGGCCGCGCGCCCCCTGCGGGGCGAATGGAGCGGGGGCGAGGTGGACGGGCGCTGGCGCCTGGAGATCCACTTGCGAGAGCAATAAAAGAGGGAAACCCCGGCCTGCCTGTACCAGGGCCCCCAAAACCGTGGCCTGCTCGCTTGACGCGGCGGGCCGAGTGTTAAAGAGGGGAGTCCTGGCCTGCCTGTACCAGGGTCCCCGAAACCGTGGCCTGCTCGCTTGGCGCGAGTGGGCCGGGTGTTAAAGAGGGGAATCCTCGGCCTGCCTGTACCAAGGTCCCCAAAACGGGTGAGCGGTGGCGCTCGTGATCTTGTTATTGCAGGGGACGTGCCAATTCAGGCTTAAACGGTTCAGTTAATTGCAGGGTCAAGCTGGAGGCCCCGTTTTTCGGGGCTTTCGCCGTTTTGTTGAGTTTTTCTTGCCCGGCCTGGTGCGGCCGTTCGCAAGCGAGTCTTGCGTCTGGCCGAGCCTTTTGGCGGTGCAGGCTCACCATTTCGGTGCACGAAAAACATCGCGGGCAAGCCTCGCTCCTACGAAACACAAGGTCCGTGGGAGCGAGGCTTGCCCGCGCTAGGGGTTGCAGAACAGCCGCTCAAGCCTCGTCGCTGTCCTCCTCGTCGCCACCGTCGACCTTCATCCCCAGCTCCTTGATCTTGCGGGTCAGGGTATTGCGCCCCCAGCCCAGCAAGACTGCAGCATCACGACGCCGACCGGCGGTGTGCTTGAGGGCGGTCTCGATCATGATCCGCTCGAAACTCGGGACCGCGCTGTCCAGCAGGTTGGACTGGCCGCGGGCCAGGGCCTGGTCGGCCCACTGGCGCAGGGCCTGTTCCCAGTTGGTCACCGGTGCCGAGTCCTGGGGCAGGCTCAGCAGTTCCGGCGGCAGGTCGCCGATATGGACTTCGCGCCCGGAGGCCATCACGGTGATCCAGCGGCAGGTGTTCTCCAACTGGCGCACGTTCCCTGGCCACGGCAGGTTCTTCAGGAACTCCTCGGTTTCGTTCTTCAGCAGCTTGGGCTCCACCGCCAGCTCCTGGGCCGCGCGGCCGAGGAAATGCTTGGCCAGGGTCGGGATGTCTTCGCGACGATCCGACAGGCGGGGAATGTGGATGCGGATCACGTTGAGGCGGTGGAACAAGTCTTCGCGGAATTTGCCGGCCTGGACCAGGGTTTCCAGGTTCTGGTGGGTCGCGGCGATGATTCGTACGTCGACCTTGACCGGAGTATGGCCGCCGACCCGATAGAACTCGCCGTCGGCCAGCACCCGCAGCAAGCGAGTCTGGGTGTCGGCCGGCATGTCGCCGATCTCGTCGAGGAACAGGGTGCCACCGTCGGCCTGCTCGAAGCGCCCGCGCCGCAGGTTGGCGGCACCCGTGAAGGCACCTTTCTCATGGCCGAACAGCTCGGACTCCATCAGGTCCTTGGGGATCGCCGCCATGTTCAGGGCGATGAACGGCGAACTCGCACGCGGACTGTGGCGGTGCAAGGCATGGGCCACCAGCTCCTTGCCGGTGCCGGACTCGCCATTGATCAGCACCGTGATATTGGAGTGGCTCAAGCGCCCGATGGCCCTGAAGACCTCCTGCATCGCCGGGGCTTCGCCGATGATCTCCGGCGTACGAGCCAGGCTCGGCGCGACCTCCAGGCCTTGCTGTTCCTGGGCATGCTGGTTGGCGCGCTTGACCAGGGCCACGGCCTCATCGACATCGAACGGCTTGGGCAGGTATTCGAAGGCGCCGCCCTGGTAGGACGCCACCGCACTGTCCAGGTCGGAGTGGGCGGTCATGATGATCACCGGCAGGCGCGGATGTTGTTCGCGGATCCGTGCCAGCAGGTCGAGACCGCTGGCCCCGGGCATGCGGATATCGGAAATGATCACATCCGGAGCCTGGCGGGCCAGGCGGCTCATCACCCCGTCGGCGCTGTCGAAGCTCTGGGTCGTCATGCCTTCCTGTTGCAGGGCTTTTTCCAGGACCCAGCGGATTGAACGGTCGTCATCGACGATCCACACGGTTTCACTTCGGCTCATGTCGATGGGGCTCCTTGTTCCAGAGGCAGAAAGATCGAGAACGTGGTGTGGCCTGGGTGGCTGTCACACTCGATCAGGCCCTGGTGCTGGCTGATGATGTTCTGGGTGATGGCCAGGCCCAGCCCGGTACCGTCCGGGCGGCCGCTGACCATGGGGAAGAAAAGGGTGTCCTGCAGTTCGGCGGGGATTCCCGGACCGTTGTCGATGATCTCGATCTTGGTCACCAGGCGATGGCGCACATGGCCGATGGTGAACTGGCGCATGGTGCGGCTGCGCAGGGTGATGCGGCCCAGGCGCAGCTCGTTCTGGGTGCTGATGGCCTGCATGGCGTTGCGCACGATGTTCAACACCGCCTGGATCATTTGCTCACGATCGATCAATACATCGGGAATGCTCGGGTCGTAATCCCGGACCAGGGTGATGCAACCCTGGCTCTCGGCCTCCACCAGGCTGCAGACCCGCTCCAGCACTTCATGGATATTGGTCAGCGCCAGGGACGGCAGCTTGTTCGAGCCGAGCATGCGATCCACCAGATTGCGCAGGCGGTCGGCCTCTTCGATGATGACGTTGGTGTAGTCCTTGAGGCTTTCCTCGGGCAGTTCCCGGGCCAGCAGCTGGGCGGCGCCGCGAATCCCGCCCAGGGGATTCTTGATTTCGTGGGCCAGGCCGCGCACCAGCATCTTGCTGGTTTCCTGCTTGGACAGCTGGGCCTCTTCCTTGGTGATGCGCAGCAAGCGATCCCGGGGATGGACTTCCAACAGCAGCAAGGTGTCGCCGTTGTTGAGGATCGGCGTCACCGCATAGTCCACGGTCAGGGTCTGGCCGGTCAGGGCGGTGAGCATGGCCTCGCGCTTGGTGAAGGGATGGGCCTGCTCCACCGCCTGGCGCAGGGAGCTCAAGGCTTCGGCCGACTCGGTGAACAGCTCGCTGATGAACTGCCCATGGCTGCGCTGGCCGCTGATGGCCAGGAGCATTTCCGCCGCCGGGTTCATGTACTCAAGGCGCAGTTCGGCATTGAGCAGGATGGTGGCGGTGGTCAGGTTGTCCAGTAACAGGCGATGCAGTGGGTCGCTGATGGTCATTCGGACCTCTTTTGAAGCAGGACAATCCGGAGTCGATCCCGGATCGTGCACGGGTTGAAGCGCTGGTACGGAGAAAATGCAAAAACCAAACCAAGGCTCCGAAAAGAAGCGTTCGTGCCCCTGAAACAGGTGTTTGAACGCCGATTACATGGCGTATTGCCAGTCCTGGCGGGCATTTTCGAACCAAAATGGGCTGCTAATCATCCCTGGGTGCAAGGTGTTGCACCAATATAGTGCATGAGTGCTTGGCCTGCTTGCCTGCTGTCCGATCGTCGAGAATCAACGCCCGTTTTTCAGCGGCAGCCGGGTGCCAGAGCCGGTAGAGTGCGCCGGACTCTTTGCTTGAAGGTCCAGGATCCGGCCATGGAAAACGCCCCTCTGCTGTTCCAGCTTCCCGACGACGACACCTTGTATCGGGCGCTCCTGGAGCGCGACCCGGCCTATGAGGGTTTTGCCTATGTCGGGGTGAAGAGCACCGGGGTGTTCTGTCGGCTGAGCTGTGCCGCACGCAAGCCCAAGCGTCACAACACGGTGTTCTTCGGCTCCATCAGGGAGTGCCTGGAGGGCGGGTTTCGTGCTTGCCTGCGCTGCCGTCCCCTGGAGGCGGCGGGGGGCCAGGAACCCTGGGTCAAGACCTTGCTCGAACAACTGCACAGCGATGGCGAGCGCCGTTGGTACGAAGAGGATCTGGTGCGCCAGGGGCTGGATCCATCCACGGTCCGCCGAGCATTCAAGCGCCATTTCGGGGTGACCTTCCTGGAAATGGCCCGGCTGCGGCGTATCGGCCGGGGCATGCAGCAGTTGGCTTCAGGGGAGCCGGTGATCGAGGCGCAGATCAGTGCCGGCTTCGATTCCGACAGTGGCTTTCGCCATGCGTTTGCCCGGCTTGCGGGCCAACCACCGTCGAACCTGCGTGGGCGTGAACTGCTCAAGGCCGATTGGTTGCAGACGCCTATCGGTGTGATGCTGGCCGTGGCCGATGCCCAGGTCCTGCATGTGCTGGAGTTTTTCGACCGCCCGGCCCTGGCGGGGGAGCTGCGCAAGTTGCAGGACAACAGTGGCTCGAGCATCGGCTTCGGACGCTTTGCCCCCATCGACCAGATCGAGGCCGAACTGCGCCGTTACTTTGCCGGTGAGCCGGTGTCTTTCCAGACACCATTGGCGATGCAGGCCTCGGCCTTCACCCGCACGGTATGGCAGGCCCTGCGGGCCATTCCCCTGGGCAGCACCTGCAGTTATGCCGGGTTGGCGCGGGATATCGGCTCGCCGACGGCGGCGCGCGCCGTGGCCCGGGCCAACGGTGCCAACCAGATCGCCATCGTCATCGCCTGCCATCGGGTGATCGGCGCCGATGGTTCGCTGACCGGTTATGGCGGAGGCCTGTGGCGCAAGCGCTGGCTGCTGGAGCACGAGCGACGGATGCATCTGGCTGGACGGGAACAGCCGGTGCTGGCCCAGGAGCCATTCAACGATGGGCGCGCAGCAGGAAGAAACTGATTTCCGGGCTTTGCTGCAGGACTTGCTCGCCCTCAAGGACCTGCACCGCCAGGCGATGAAGGCCGCGGTCGAGGTTCGACAGATGCAAACGCGGGCCACGGCCAGGGGCGCCGTGGGGTTCGCCATCCAGCAGCAGGCGCAGGCGATGGGGCGGTTGTAGCGGCGGGTGCAGGTCTACCCGGACGCTGAAGCTGCCGTTATTGGCCCGCAGCGCGCCCTGCTCCTGCACTCCGTTGAGCTGCAGGCGTTGGTAGGCCTGCCTTTGGCTGGTCTGGCAGGCGACCGGTGCCCTGTTCGAGGGCGGCCAGTCGCTGGATCCTCGGTCGCTGCTGGGGCGATGGCCGTCGGTGGGGTGATTGGGGGCCGCATCAGCTGGCAGCAGGGTTATCCACAGCAGCCACAAGGCAGCGATACGCATGGTCCGGATCCTCCTGGAGAGCCCTCAGCATAGGGGCGCACCGGGCAGGCGACAGGCCTGGTTAACCTTTGAACACACATAACTCGGCAGTGGCGCGGATCATCGCCAACTGACGCAGCGGCGCCATGTCGCCGGTGTGGTTGGCCCGGGCCAACCACTGCGGGCAGCGCGGGTCGGTACGGGAGGGGCTGAAGTCGGCCAGTTGCTGCAGCAGGCGTTCTTGTAACCGATCGAGTTGCGGGCGGATTTGCCCGGCCAGGTCCTGGCGTGGAGTATCCGGTGCCTGGCCTTGCAGGTGCCAGGTTGAAAGCCTGGCGTATTGCACCAGTTTGTTGGCCTCGATCTGCGCTGCGAAGAACTGCCCTACCGTGGTTTCATCCAGGCCGTGGCCGTTGGCCAGGGCCGAGGCCGCTGCGATCACCTGCTGTTCGCGAGGCCGGTCCTCCACAGCCTTGTGACTGTCCCATTTGCTCAGGGCCACTTGCTCGGCGATGTCCAGGCGTGCGGCGATGCTGCCCAGCAATGGAGCAAGGCTGGCCGGAGCATCGTCGGCCCGGGCCAGGCTGGCGAGCAGGGTGCAGGCCAGGGCGAGACACAGGTTCAAGGAAGATTTCATCGGCGGGCTCAAGGTTGGGAGGGGGAGGTTCATGATGCCCGCAAGCTGGCCGGAGGCACACGGAAAATCCCCGGGTATTTTCTACCGGGCATGAAAAAGGCCTCCCGAAGGAGGCCTTTCGATCACGCCGCTTGTGCGAGCGCTACCGGATCAGCAGCTGTAGTACAGCTCGTATTCCAGTGGGTGCACGAAGGTGCGAACCTTGATTTCTTCTTCGCTTTTCAGGGCGATGTAGGCGTCGATGAAGTCGTCGCTGAACACGCCGCCCTTGGTCAGGAACGCACGGCCCTTGTCCAGCTCTTCCAGGGCTTCTTTCAGGCTGCCGCAAACTTGTGGGATCTCTTTGGCCTCTTCAGGCGGCAGGTCGTACAGGTTCTTGTCGGCAGCATCGCCAGGGTGGATCTTGTTCTGGATACCATCCAGGCCGGCCATCAGCAGTGCCGCGAAGCACAGGTACGGGTTGGCAGCCGGGTCTGGGAAGCGTGCTTCGATACGGCGGGCTTTCGGGCTCGACACGTAAGGAATGCGGATCGAAGCGGAACGGTTGCGAGCCGAGTAGGCCAGCATTACCGGAGCTTCGAAGCCTGGAACCAGGCGCTTGTAGGAGTTGGTGGCCGGGTTGGTGAAGCCGTTCAGAGCCTTGCCGTGCTTGATGATGCCGCCGATGAAGTACAGGGCGGTGTCGGACAGGCCGGCATAACCTTCACCTGCGAAGGTGTTCTTGCCGTCTTTCCAGATCGACATGTGCACGTGCATGCCCGAGCCGTTGTCGCCGTACAGTGGCTTTGGCATGAAGGTGGCGGTACGGCCGTAGGCGTCGGCCACGTTGTGCACCACGTACTTCAGGGTCTGGGTTTCGTCGGCCTTCTTCACCAGGGTGTTGAACTTGACGCCGATTTCGTTCTGGCCGGCAGTCGCCACTTCGTGGTGGTGGACTTCGACGGTCAGGCCCATTTCTTCCAGTGCGTTGCACATGGAGGTACGGATTTCGTGGTCATGGTCGAACGGCGGAACCGGGAAGTAGCCGCCCTTGATGCCTGGACGGTGGCCCTTGTTGCCGCCTTCCACGTCCTGGTCGGACATCCACGAGCCTTGCTCGGAGTAGATCTTGAACATCGAGCCGGAGATGTCGGACTTGAACTTTACCTGGTCGAAGATGAAGAACTCAGGCTCCGGACCTGCGAATACGGTGTCGCCGATGCCGGTGGCCTTCAGGTGCTCTTCGGCGCGCTTGGCGATCGCGCGAGGGTCGCGGTCGTAGCCTTGCATGCTCGAAGGTTCGATGATGTCGCACACCAGGATCAGGGTCGGCTCTTCGGTGAACGGGTCCAGCACGGCGGTTTCGTCGTCCGGCATCAGGATCATGTCGGAGGCTTCGATGCCTTTCCAGCCAGCGATGGAGGAGCCGTCGAACATCTTGCCAGCTTCGAAGAAGTCTTCATCCAGCGCATCACGGGCCGGCATGGTCACGTGATGTTGAGTGCCCTTGGTGTCAGTGAAGCGCAGATCAATCCATTTGACGTCATGATCTTTGATGAGTTGAACCGACTTCGACATAGTGTCCTCCGGATGGCTTCGGGCTTGATGTTGGAGTGCCCTTAGAATGTGGGTAATGCCGGCGCGAATACTCTGCCATGGCAACCTGCCTCACAAGGGAGCAAATTGCATGCCAGTGCCCTGGGATGGGTTTTTTGCCCCAAAATCACGCTTTCTCCGCTTCAGGGGCAAGAGTGCCGGCATTTTGCGCACTGCAATGTAGCGCTTATTTGAATAAATGACCCGTTTTGGTGCATCGAAAACCTTCTGCACATTAACTGGTTAAACCTTGAGCAATTTCCGCTATAATCCGCGCCCCCCTTTTTCGGCTGACCCGGCGCACGCTGTTTTCATGAAACTAATCGTTAAAGTTTTCCCGGAAATCACCATCAAGAGCCGCCCGGTTCGGACGCGTTTCATCCGTCAGTTGGCCAAGAACATCCGTGCCGTGCTCCGTGACCTGGACCCGGCTGTGGTGGTCGATGGTGTGTGGGACAACCTCGAGCTGGAAACCGCCGTCACCGAGCCCAAGGTGCTCAAGGACATGACCGAGCGCCTGAGCTGCATGCCCGGCATCGCGCATTTCCTGCAGGTCGACGAGTACCCCCTGGGGGACTTCGACGACATCGTCGCCAAGTGCAAGCAGCACTTCGGCGAAGTCTTGGCGGGGAAGATTTTCGCTGTGCGCTGCAAGCGCGCCGGCAAGCATGAATTCAGTTCCATGGACGTGGAAAAGTACGTCGGTAGCCAGTTGCGCCGACAGTGCGGTGCCGCGGGAATCGACCTGAAAGCGCCGCAAATCGAAGTGCGGATGGAAATTCGCGACCAACGGTTGTTCGTGATCCACAGCCAGCACAATGGCATCGGCGGCTACCCGCTGGGCGCCCTGGAACAGACCCTGGTGCTGATGTCCGGTGGCTTCGACTCCACCGTGGCGGCCTACCAGATCATGCGTCGCGGCCTGATGGGGCATTTCTGCTTCTTCAACCTGGGCGGTCGTGCCCACGAATTGGGCGTGATGGAAGTCGCGCACTATATTTGGAAGAAGTACGGCAGCTCCCAGCGCGTGCTGTTCGTCAGCGTGCCATTCGAGGAAGTGCTGGGCGAGATCCTCGGCAAGGTCGACGACAGTCATATGGGCGTCATCTTGAAGCGTATGATGTTGCGTGCCGCCTCGAGCATCGCCGAGCGCCTGCATATCGATGCGCTGGTCACCGGCGAGGCGATTTCCCAGGTGTCCAGCCAGACCCTGCCGAACCTGTCGGTGATCGACTGCGTGACCGACAAGCTGGTGCTGCGGCCGCTGATCGCCAGCCACAAGCAGGACATCATCGACCTGGCCAACCAGATTGGCACCGCGGACTTCGCCAAGCACATGCCGGAGTACTGCGGGGTCATCTCGGTGAACCCCAAGACCAATGCCAAGCGCCATCGCGTCGAGCATGAAGAGAAAGAATTCGACATGGCCGTGCTCGAGCGTGCGATCGAGCGGGCCAAACTGGTGCCGATCGATCGAGTGATCGACGAGCTGGGCCAGGATGTTCAAGTTGAAGAGGTCAGCGAAGCGCTGGCCGGCCAGATCGTCATCGACATCCGTCACCCGGATGTCCAGGAAGATGAACCGCTGGAGCTGGCTGGCATCGAAGTCAAGGCGTTGCCGTTCTATGCGGTGAACGCACGCTTCAAGGAACTGGACCCTAACCGCCAGTACCTGCTGTATTGCGACAAAGGCGTCATGAGTCGCCTGCATGCTCACCATCTGCTCAGTGAGGGACATGCCAATGTGCGCGTTTATAGACCGAGCTAAATGCCCGGGGCTGTTCGCCTGTGGCTTGCGTCACCGGCCCCCCGACGCCGCCGTCAAGCTGTAACGGCAAGGCCTGAATCTATTGTTAATCGCTGCCAGCATTTGTCAGCACACCGAATCCTCTGATCGAGATACACAAGTGATCGAAAATCTACGCAACATCGCCATCATCGCCCACGTTGACCACGGTAAAACCACCCTGGTAGACAAACTCCTGCGTCAATCCGGCACCCTGGAGCGCAACGAGCTCAACGACGAGCGCGTGATGGACTCCAACGACCAGGAAAAAGAACGCGGCATTACCATCCTGGCCAAAAACACCGCCATCAACTGGAACGGCTACCACATCAACATCGTGGACACCCCCGGCCACGCCGACTTCGGCGGCGAAGTTGAGCGCGTAATGTCCATGGTCGACTCCGTGCTGCTGCTGGTCGATGCCCAGGACGGCCCGATGCCACAAACCCGCTTCGTGACCAAGAAGGCTTTCGAAGCCGGCCTGCGTCCGATCGTGGTGATCAACAAGGTCGACCGTCCGGGCGCGCGTCCTGACTGGGTTCTGGACCAGATCTTCGACCTGTTCGACAACCTGGGCGCCACCGAAGAACAGCTGGACTTCAAAGTCGTCTACGCCTCGGCCCTGAACGGCATCGCCGGTCTGGACCACACCGACATGGCCGAAGACATGACCCCGCTGTACCAGTCGATCATCGACAACGTGCCAGCGCCAAGCGTCGATCGTGACGGTCCGTTCCAGATGCAGATCTCTGCCCTGGATTACAACAGCTTCCTGGGTGTGATCGGCGTTGGCCGTATCGCCCGTGGTCGCGTCAAGCCGAACACCCCGGTCACTGCCATCGATACCGAAGGCAAGAAGCGCAACGGCCGTATCCTCAAGCTGATGGGTCACCACGGCCTGCACCGCGTGGACGTTGAAGAAGCCGCCGCTGGCGACATCGTCTGCATCAGCGGTTTCGACGAGCTGTTCATTTCCGACACCCTGTGCGACCCGACTGCTGTTGAAGCAATGAAGCCGCTGACCGTCGACGAGCCGACCGTATCCATGACCTTCCAGGTCAACGATTCGCCGTTCTGCGGTAAGGAAGGCAAGTTCGTGACCTCCCGTAACATCAAGGAGCGTCTGGACAAGGAGCTGCTGTACAACGTAGCCCTGCGTGTTGAAGAAGGCGACTCGGCCGACAAGTTCAAGGTTTCCGGCCGTGGTGAGCTGCACCTGTCGGTTCTGATCGAAACCATGCGTCGCGAAGGCTTCGAGATGGGCGTTGGCCGTCCTGAAGTGATCATCCGTGAAGTTGACGGCGTGAAGCAGGAACCGTTCGAGAACGTGACCATCGACATCCCTGAAGAATCCCAGGGCAAGGTGATGGAAGAAATGGGTCTGCGTAAGGGCGACCTGAGCAACATGGTTCCGGATGGCAAGGGCCGTGTACGCCTGGAATACAACATTCCAGCCCGTGGCCTGATCGGTTTCCGTAACCAGTTCCTGACCCTGACCAACGGTGCAGGCATCCTGACCTCGATCTTCGATCGCTACGCTCCGATGAAGTCCGGCCATATGTCCGGTCGTCAGAACGGCGTACTGGTATCGGTTGAGACCGGCAAGGCCCTGACCTACTCCCTGGAAACCCTGCAGGCGCGCGGCAAGCTGTTCGTCGAGCACGGCCAGGAAATCTACAACGGTCAGATCGTTGGTCTGAACAGCCGTGACAACGACCTGGGTGTGAACCCGACTAAAGGCAAGAAGCTCGACAACATGCGTGCTTCGGGCAAGGACGAGACCATCGCCCTGGTTCCGCCAGTTCGTTTCACCCTGGAACAGGCCCTGGAATTCATCCAGGACGACGAACTGTGCGAAGTGACTCCTAAGTCCATCCGTCTGCGTAAGAAGATCCTGGACGAAGGCGAGCGTACCCGCGCTGCCAAGAAAGCCAAGAACTGAGTCTTTAGTTCCGGCTGAATGAAAACGCCCCCGGCCTTGCGGCCGGGGGCGTTTTTTTATGCCTGGAGAAAACCTGTAGCCGCTGCCGGGTCCGCGAGGCTACGACTGGCCGCGCAGGGGCCATCAACCCAGGAGCCGCGTAACACGGCCGCAGTGGCTAATGCCAGTCAGTTGAGCGAGGTGATCCCCTGTAGGAGCAGCCGATCGCGGCCTCGCAAGCTCGGCGTCGGCTAGGACGGCGGTGGTGGCAGAGTTGTAGAGGGCGGGGGATCAGAAGCGTTCGAGGGTCCGGCTGCTGGTGTTGGTCGGACGCTCCAGGGGCTTTGGCTTGTAGGCGCAGTAGCCTGGGCGTGGGCCGACCTTGGGATGGTTGCGGCAGGTATCGGGGCGCTTGTCATAAATGGTGCACAGGCGGCTCTTGCGGTCCAGATACAGGCAATCGTTGTTGCTCATGCGCTGCAGGGTGAAGATTTCCGACTTCTGGTTGTAGCGCTCGACGATGCCTTCCTTTTGCAGGCGCTTGGCGATGTTCTTCGCCGGCTCGCCGCGTTCGAACTCATCGACCACGCCGATGCGGATCAGGTCCTTGATCTTCACTTCCACCGGCAGGGTGCAGCAGCTGGACATGCAGGAACCGCACATGGGCGCGGAATACTTGGCCCAGGTATCGAGACGGTCGATTTCCGCGGCGGCGATCAGGTTGGACTTCATCATCGAGGTGGTTTCCAGCATGTTTTCGGGGGCGCGCGATCATACCGGGACTGCTGGATTTTTGAACAACTTTGTGTCGGATTTTTCTTGGCATACGGCCGGCCAGTGCATGACGGCACAGGCCCTGCATCTTTTTTCCTATCGGTGCAGCCGCTCCTCTCGTTTGGTCGAGCCGTTTGCAATAGCGCCGAACCAGGGCCTTCGCTCCGTGTCAGACCGACTAGGCTCAGTCAATTCCATGCTCACTGTGTATCTCGTCAGAGGTCGTAACGATGACTCAGGAATCCCATGTTCGCGACACGCAGGTGGCGGCTTTTCGTGAAGCCGTCCTGACCAAACTCACCTACGCGGTCGGCAAGGACCCGGACCATGCCTTCGACCATGACTGGTTCGAAGCCATTGCCCTGGCTGCGCGGGACCACATGGTCGATCACTGGATGGATCACACCCGGCAGATCTATCGCCGGGGGCAGAAGCGGGTGTACTACCTGTCCCTCGAGTTCCTGATCGGTCGATTGCTGATCGATAGCCTGAGCAACCTCGGCTTGCTGGAAGTGGCGCAAGAGGCCCTGACGGACCTGGGGGTAGACCTGCAGCGCATCCGCCTGCTGGAGCCCGATGCGGCCCTGGGCAACGGTGGGCTGGGGCGCCTGGCGGCATGCTTCATGGAAAGCATGTCGAGCCTGGGTATCGCCGGCCATGGCTATGGCATTCGCTATGAGCACGGGCTGTTCCGCCAGGCCATCGTCGATGGCTGGCAACAGGAGCAGACCGAGCACTGGCTGGATTTCGGCAACCCCTGGGAGTTCGAGCGTCCCGAGGTGATCTACTCCATAGGTTTCGGCGGCGGTGTCGAGACCGTGGTCGACGAGAGCGGCGCGACCCGCCAGGTCTGGTGGCCGGCGGAAACCGTGCGGGCGGTGGCCTACGACACCCCGGTGGTGGGTTGGCGCGGTGCCAGCGTCAACACCTTGCGCCTGTGGCGTGCCCGGGCCATGGAGGAGTTGCACCTGGAGCGCTTCAATGCCGGCGACCACCTGGGGGCGGTCGCGGAGGTGGCCCGGGCCGAGAGCATCTCGCGGGTGCTGTACCCGGCCGACAGCACCGAAGCCGGGCAGGAACTGCGCCTGCGCCAGGAGTACTTCTTCGTCTCGGCGTCGTTGCAGGACCTGTTGCGCCGGCACAAGAACATGCATGACTCGGTGCTCAGCCTCGGCGAACACGCGGCTATCCAGCTCAACGACACCCACCCATCGATCGCCGTGGCCGAGCTGATGCGCCAGTTGGTGGACCTGCACGGCATCGCCTGGGACGCGGCCTGGCAGATCACCGTGGAAACCCTGGCCTACACCAACCACACCCTGCTGCCCGAGGCGCTGGAGACCTGGCCGGTGGGGTTGATGGAGCGCCTGCTGCCGCGGCACATGCAGATCATCTACCTGATCAATGCCCAGCACATCGACTCGTTGCGGGCCAAGGGCATGCACGATTTCGACGTGCTGCGGGCGGTGTCGCTGATCGAGGAGGACAACGGCCGCCGGGTACGCATGGGCAACCTGGCATTCCTCGGTTCCCACAGCGTCAACGGCGTATCCGGCCTGCATACCCAACTGATGCGCAGCACGGTGTTCTCCGAGTTGCACAAGTTGTATCCGGAGCGGATCAACAACAAGACCAACGGCATCACCTTTCGCCGCTGGCTGTACCAGGCCAACCCGCAATTGACCCAGATGATGCTGGAGGCCGTGGGCCCCGAGCTGCTGGACAATCCCGAGGAGCTGCTGCTGGGGATCGAGCCCTTTGCCGAGAAAGCGGCCTTTCGCAAGCAGTTCGCCGAGCAGCGCTTGCACAGCAAGCGGGCCCTGGCGGCGATCATCCACGAGCGCCTGGGTATTGCCGTCAACCCGGCGGCGATGTTCGATGTCCAGGTCAAGCGCATCCATGAGTACAAGCGCCAGTTGCTCAATCTGTTGCACACCGTGGCCTTGTACCAGGCGATCCGCGCCGAGCCGGAAACCGACTGGGTGCCGCGGGTGAAGATCTTCGCCGGCAAGGCCGCCGCCAGCTACCACCAGGCCAAGCTGATCATCAAGCTGACCAACGACATCGCCCGTACGGTGAACAACGACCCTACGGTGCGGGGCCTGCTCAAGGTGGTGTTCCTGCCCAATTACAACGTCAGCCTGGCGGAAAGCATCATTCCCGCGGCGGACCTGTCGGAGCAGATTTCCACTGCCGGCTTCGAAGCCTCGGGTACCAGCAACATGAAGTTCGGCCTCAATGGCGCCTTGACCATCGGCACCCTGGATGGCGCCAACGTCGAGATGTGCGAGCGGGTCGGCGCCGAGCACATGTTCATCTTCGGCCTCAGCGCCCAGCAGGTGGAGGCCCGCAAGCGCAATGGCGAATTCAGTGCCGGGCCGGACATCGCCGCCTCCCATCGCCTCAACGATGTGTTGCAGGCGATCCGTGGTGGCGTGTTCTCCCCGGACGATCCGTCGCGCTATACCGGCCTGGTCGACTCGCTGGTGGACTACGATCGATTCCTGGTCTGTGCCGACTTCGATGCCTATTGGAGTGCCCAGGCCCGGGTCGAGGAGCGCTGGCATGACTCCAAGGAGTGGTGGCGCTCTGCGGTGCTCAACAGTGCGCGGATGGGCTGGTTCTCATCGGACCGGACCATTCGTGAGTACGCCACGCAGATCTGGAAGGCCTTGGAGTGAGCCCCGGGGAATATCCGGAACTGTGAGCGAGGCCCAGCGTGCGCTGGGCCTTGTCGATATACTTGGCGGCGTTTTTTCCCCGGCTCGTGCCTTGGCGTTCGTGCCTGGCTTCCAAAGGGAATGGCGAGCCTTGCCGGCGCTGGTGCGAAGGCCGCATAAAAAGAAAGGCTGGATCTGTCCGTCAACGGGCTGTTTAGGGATGTCGACACATGCAATGGATGTTCATGTTGTTGGGGGTGGTGCTGGGGTGGGTAGTCGATGAGTCTTTCGGCGATGCCCTGATCGGTGCCTTTATCGGCCTGGCCATTGGCTTGGCTTTTCGCCTGGGCCTCCTGCACAAGCAGGTTGGCGAGCAGCAGCGCGAGCTGGAACGGGCCAAGGAGGCGCTGTCGAGTTTGGGCCAGCGCCTGGCGCTATTGGAGGCCGGCTCCAGCCCGCCCGCCGAGCCCGTGGTGCAGCCCGAGGCCAGCGCCAGCAGCGCGCCAGCTGCCGAGGCCACGAGCGATCTCGGCTTTGTGCCAGCCCCCGAGCCGACCCCGGAATTTGTTCTCGATGAGGTCCAGCCTGTGCAGCCATTGCCTGCTGCCGCGGACCTGGTCTGGGAGTTGCCTGCGACCGCCAAGCCAGCCACTTCCATGGCCAGCGAACCCTTGCCGGATTCGGTGTGGCAGCCACAACCGCAAGCGCGTGAGGCGCGTCCATCGACTGTGCCCGAGACCCATGAGCCCAACCTGATCGAGCGCGCCATCAGCGGCGCCCGCAATTGGCTATTTGGCGGCAATACCGTGCTGCGGGTCGGAGTCGTGCTGTTGTTCCTCGGCTTGGCATTCCTCCTGCGCTATGCCACCGAAGGCGTGGTGGTGCCCATCGAGTTGCGCTATGCCGGGGTCGCGGCCTGTTCCCTGGGCCTGCTGGGCCTGGGGTGGTGGCTGCGCCGACGTAACGGTGCCTATGCCCTGATGCTCCAGGGCACAGGGATCGCGGTGCTGTACCTGACGGTGTTCGCGGCCATGCGCCTGCACCCACTGCTCGATCCTTCCGCGGCGCTGGGGCTGTTGGTGGCGGTGACACTGTTCTCGGCGATCCTGGCCATCACCCAGGATGCCCTGGGGCTGGCCGCTGCGGCGGCCCTGGGCGGGTTTGCCGCACCGATCCTCACCTCCACCGGCGCGGGCAGCCATGTGGCCCTGTTCAGCTATTTCGCCCTGCTCAACGCCGGCATCCTGGCCATCGCCTGGTTCAAGGCCTGGCGCCTGCTCAACCTGATCGGTTTCGTGGGTACCTTCGGTATCGGCTTCGCCTGGGGCATGCGCTCCTACACTCCGGAACTGCTGTGGAGCACCGAGCCGTTCCTGATCCTGTTCTTCATCATGTACCTGGCTATTGGCCTGCTGTTCACCCGGCGCAAGTTGCTGGACATGAGCGATGCGCCGGCCGACGGCGATCGCCAGGCGCTGCTGCAATGGTCCGTGCGCAAGGGCGACTATGTCGATGGCAGCCTGCTCTTCGGCCCGCCATTGGTGGGTTTCGGCCTGCAGCTGGCGCTGGTCCAGCACCTGGAATTTGCCGCCTCCTTCAGCGCCCTGGCCCTGGGCCTGGTCTACATGGTGCTGGCACGCCTGCTGCTGGGGGGCCGGGCGGTGTTGCTGGGCGAGACCTGCCTGGCCCTGGGCGTGATTTTCGCCAGCCTGGCGATTCCCCTGGGGCTGGATGCGCGCTGGACCGCTGCGGCCTGGGCGGTCGAGGGCGCCGGGATCTTCTGGCTTGGCATGCGCCAGCAGCGTTCGCTGGCCCAGGCCTTCGCCCTGCTGCTGCAAGCAGGTTCGGCCGCGGCCTTCCTCGATTCAGTGCGTTTTGCCAGCACCAGCCTGCTGTCCGGTGCGCCCCTGGGGGCGCTGCTGCTGGGCGGGGCCTTGCTGTTCAGCTACGACCAGTTGCGGCGCACGCCGAAGGCCCTGTTGCCGAACTGGCTGAAGGAGGGTATCCGGCCGCTACTGGCGGTGGCGGGCCTGGGGTTCCTGTACCTGCTGGCGCCGCTGTTCTTCCTCACCCAGGGTACGGCCATCAGTTGGGCCCTGGCGGGGCTGGCGACCCTGTTCGTCGGCCTGCGCCTGCAGTCGCGGACGTTCCTGTTCAGCGCATTCGCCATCCAGTTGCTCGGTGGGGCATTGTTCCTGACGGGCCTCAAAGGTGCGGATGCCGGGGCCAATGGGGTGTTCGGTAGTGGCTGGAGCGGATTGATGAGCGCTTCGCTGATTGGCCTGGCGCTGATCGGCGGCATGCTGGTGGCATCGCGCGATGCCATGGTGCGCGACGATCCGCGCCTGTTGCGCGGCCTGTCGCTGGTGCTGCTGGCGGGGCTGGTGCTGATCAACCTGGCGGTGCTGTTCGTCCTGCCGTGGCGTACCGCCAGCGGTGTGTGGGCCGCCAGCGGCTTGCTGATCATCTGGCTGAGCCTGTACCTGCAGCAGCGGGTGAGCTTTGTCTTCGGCCTGGCCCTGCAGGTAATCGGTGGCAGCGCTTTCCTGTTGGCCGGTTCGGACTGGTTCCATGGCGCAGTGGCCGAAGGCGTGCGCCCCCTGGCCAATGGCGACTTCTGGACGCCGATGGTCCTGGCACTGGCAGCGCTGTTGGGCGCTTGGCGCCTGCAACGCGGCAACCATGGTTCGGCGTTCGACACCCTGGGCCTGGGGTACCTGGCCGACTTGCTGCTGGCCTGGGGCGCGTGCTGGTGGGCGTTCACCTGGACCAAGGAAGTGCTGCGCTTCGCTCCGGATCATTTGCAGCCGGCCCTGCTGTTGGCACTCGCCACGGCCAGCGTAGCGCTCGCGGCCTTGCTGGCGGTGCGCCTGCAATGGAAGTCCCTGGGCCTGTTGGGCAGCCTGCTGATCCCGGCTGGGGCCCTGGTGCTGATGGCTTCCTGGACCTTACGCTACCATCCGGCGGCGAACTTCGGCTGGCTGGCTTGGGCACTGCTGTTCGTCGTGCACTTCTTCAGCCTGCGGCGCTTGGCGAGTTTGCTGCCGGCCCGAGTGGCAAGCGTCGCTCATGTGCTGGGTTGCTGGCTGTTGATCGGCGTGCTGGCACTGGAGTTGCGTTATGGCCTGCTGTTGTTGTCCGAGCAGTACAACGCCTGGCGCTGGTTGGGCTGGGCGATCCTGCCGAGCCTGTATCTGGTGGCGATGGCGGTACCTCGCAACTGGCCATGGCCGGTGGGCAGTTACTCCCGGGAGTATCGCCTGTATGCCGCACTACCCCTGGCGGTGCTGATGCTTGGCTGGTTCTGGCTGGCCAACGTGTTCAGCGACGGGCGCGCCGAGCCATTGCCGTACCTGCCATTGATCAACCCGTTGGAGCTGGGGCTGCTGTTCGCCCTGTTCGGGGTCTATGTCTGGTCGCGCAGTGCGGTCCGGGAGCTGGCGATTCGCGGCGATTACGCCGAGCGTGGTGCGCAACTGGTGGCCGGGGTGTCGCTGTTCGCCTTCTTCACCGTGCTGGTCATGCGCGCGGCCCATCACTGGAGCGGGGTACCGTTCCATCCTGATGCGTTGTTGGAGTCGATGATGGTCCAGGCCGGGCTGTCCATTGTCTGGACCTTGATCGCCTTGAGCCTGATGATCGGCGGACATTTGCGTCATCGTCGCGAGGTCTGGCTGATCGGTGCGGCGCTGATTGCCGTGGTGGTGGCCAAGCTGTTCCTGGTGGAGTTGAGTAACCGTGGCGGGCTGGCACGCATTGTCTCGTTCATCGGTGTTGGAGTGCTGTTGCTGGTCGTGGGCTATTTCGCCCCGTTGCCGCCCAAGCGGGCGGAGGTCGAGCCTGAGGCTGGCAAATCGTTGAATGAAGGAGTGTCGTCTTGAGTCGTAAGTTGAGCCTGCGCTGGTGGGGGGCCATGGGCCTGTGTGTGGCGTTGTCCGCGATGGCCCAGGAGCGACCGGCGGACTTCAAGTCCCTGGTACCCTTGAGCCTGAGTGGCGAAGGCCCCTGGTATCGCCTGGAGCTGCCCCTGGGCGTGCAGTTGCGTGCCAGCCAGGCCGACTTGCGGGATGTGCGGGTGTTCAATGCCGCCGGTGAGCCCCAGGCCTATGCCCTGGCTCGCCAGCAGGCGCAGTCCACCGAGCAGCGCAACCTCAGTGCGGTGAAATGGTTCCCGCTGTACAACTCGGCGCAGGCCGGTGACAGCCCGCCCAGCGTGCGGGTGCAATCCAATGCCAATGGCACCCTGGTGCAAGTCCAGCCTTCGACCCAGCTGGAGGCGGGAGAGGAAGTGCTGCGCGGATGGCTATTGGATGCCAGCGCGATCAAGGCGCCGTTGCAGCAGTTGGTCCTGGACTGGGTCAGCGAACACGATGGTTTCCAGCGTTTCAGCATTGAAGCCAGCGACGATTTGCAGCATTGGCAGCCCTGGGGGGACGGCCAGGTGGCACGCCTGTCGTTCGCCGATGAACGGATCGAACAGCATGAAGTAGCCTTGCCCGGGCAGACGGCGCGCTACCTGCGCTTGTTGTGGCAGTCGCCGCAGGCAGCGCCGACGCTGACAGCCGCGCAGTTGCAAAGCAGCACTACCAGTAGCCAGCCATCGCCGCTGGCGTGGTCGCAACCGTTGGCAGGCAGTGTGGCCAAGCCGGGGGAGTACAGTTGGCAGTTGCCCATGGGGCTGAATGTCGAACGGGTACGAATCGAGCTCAAACAGGCCAACAGCCTGGCTCCGGCCAGGCTTTATGGGCGGCGTGAAAGCAGCTTGCCCTGGCAGCCCCTGGGTAATGGCTTGCTGTATCGCCTGACCCAGAATGGCCAGGATGTGCAGCACAATGAGCTGCAACTGCCAGGACAAACCGTGCAGCAACTCAAGCTGGTGGTGGACGAGCGGGGCGGTGGCCTGGGGGCCGAGGCGCCCAACCTGGAATTTGCCGTGCGCGGTGTGCAGCTGGTGTTCCTGGCTCGTGGCGACGGGCCTTTTACCCTGGCACTGGGCAATTCCGCGGCGAGTGCAGCCAACTTGCCGTTGTCCACCCTGATTCCCGACTACAGCCCGCAGCGCCTCAAGGACCTGGGCCAGGCCCGGGTCGATGGCGCGTCGCAACTGGTGCCCGTGGCGACCAAGGACCCGGTCGCGCCTGCGTCCGCAGGCCTTGACTGGAAGAAGATCGGCCTGTGGGCGGTATTGTTGCTGGGGGTGCTGGCCCTGGCGGGCATGGCCTTCAGTCTGCTGCGCAAGCCCGAGGGCAAGCCCTGAGCCTGGGCAAGGAGGTTTGTCCCGATTGAACGTCCCACGGGAACGGGCCTCCTTGCCATAATCCGACTACGCTCAAACCGGCGCCTGAACTCTATCTGCCAGTTCCCTGTCTCAGATGAGGAAATGCGCTTCGACTCGCGTTAAACTGCGCGGGTTTTTTAGCCCCCCATTCCTTCCGGAGCCTTCCATGTCCCGCGTTACCCTGAGTCGCTACTTGATTGAGCAGACCCGCAGCAACAACACTCCTGCCGATCTGCGCTTCCTGATCGAAGTGGTGGCGCGTGCTTGCAAGGAAATCAGCCATGCCGTGTCCAAGGGCGCCCTGGGCGGCGTACTGGGCAGCATGGGTACGGAAAACGTCCAGGGCGAAGTGCAGAAGAAGCTCGACGTGATCTCCAACGAGATCCTGCTCGAAGCCAACGAGTGGGGCGGCCACCTGGCTGGCATGGCGTCCGAAGAAATGGACAATGCCTACCAGATCCCCGGCAAATACCCCAAGGGTGCCTACCTGCTGGTATTCGACCCGCTGGATGGTTCGTCCAACATCGACATCAACGCGCCGGTCGGTACCATCTTCTCGGTACAGCGTTGCCCTAACGAATACCTGAGCCAGAACGAAGCCCTGAATGAAAAGGCCTTCCTGCAGCCGGGCTCCAAGCAAGTGGCCGCCGGCTACGCGATCTACGGTCCGCAGACCATGCTGGTGCTGACCCTGGGCGATGGCGTCAAGGGCTTCACCCTGGATCGCGAGATGGGCAGCTTCGTCCTGACCCACGAGAACATCACCATTCCTGAAAGCACCCAGGAATTCGCCATCAACATGTCCAACCAGCGTCACTGGGAAGCCCCGGTCAAGCGCTATGTGGATGAGCTGCTGGCCGGCGACACCGGTCCGCTGGAGAAGAACTACAACATGCGCTGGGTCGCCGCGATGGTGGCTGACGTGCATCGCATCCTGACCCGTGGCGGCCTGTTCATGTATCCGCGTGACAGCCGTGAACCGGAAAAACCCGGCAAGCTGCGTCTGATGTACGAAGCCAATCCGATGTCGTTCCTGGTGGAACAGGCGGGCGGCGCGTCCACCAACGGTCACCAGCGTATCCTCGACATCCAGCCTGAAGGCCTGCACCAGCGCGTAGCGGTGTTCCTGGGCTCCAAGGAAGAAGTGGCCCGGGTCACCGCCTACCACCAGGAGTAAATCATGAGTGAACCCTGGCAGCCTCTGCTCGATTGGTGGTTCGGCGATGCCCAGACGCCAGCGCAGATCGTGGCTGCCAAGGGTGGCTTGTGGTTTGGCAAGCGCGACAGCCAGGATCGTGAAGCGAAGGAGCGTTTTGGCGACCTGGTGGAGCAGGCCCTGGCTGGTGGTTTGACCGAGTGGGCGCAAAGCCCCCAAGGCTGGCTGGCCCTGGTGCTGTTGCTGGACCAGCTGCCGCGCATGATCCATCGCGACACCCCCGGGGCATTCTCCGGTGATGCCCGCGCCCAAGCCCTGGTGGCCCAGGGTATTGCCGCAGATTTCGATCGGCGCCTGACGCCCATGCAGCGCTGCTTCATCTACCTGGTGTTCGAGCATTGCGAGCACCTGGCGGTGCAGAACGAAGCCGTGTCGCGCTTGGCTGCCTTGCACGACGAGCAACCATTGCAGGACCGTCCGGTCTTCGCCAGCCAATTGGACTATGCCGAACGGCACCAGAAGATCATCGCTCGCTTCGGGCGCTTTCCCCACCGCAACGCCATTCTCGGGCGTGAATCCAGCGCCGAGGAACTGGCCTTCCTGCGCCAGCCCGGCTCAAGTTTCTAATCCCTCCCTGTAGCTGCTGCCCAGCGGCGAGGTTGCGCCAAGGCCCCAGGGCTTTGCGGCGCTTTTCCTGCCGAGGCGACTCCCGCGTCCCTGCGGGCCGTGTGCAGCTTGCGGCGGTGACACGAAGTGCAAAGGACGTCAGATCCTGAAGCTGCCCACCAGGTGTTGCAGGCGCTGGGCCTGTTGTTCCAGGTCGGCGCAGGCGCGCAGGGTGGCTTGCAGGTTCTCCACGCCTTCCTGGTTGAGGGTGTTGATCTGGGTGATGTCGACGTTGATCGACTCCACCACGGCGGTTTGCTCTTCTGTCGCGGTGGCCACCGACTGGTTCATGCCATCGATCTCGCCGATGCGCTGGGTCACGCTGCCCAGGCGCTCGCCGGCCTGATTGGCGATGCCGACGCTGCTTTCGCTCTCGCGCTGGCTTTCGGTCATGGTGCCTACGGCCTGGCGGGCGCCCACTTGTAGCTCCTCGATCATCTTCTGCACCTGCTGCGCCGAATCCTGGGTGCGGTGGGCGAGGTTGCGAACCTCGTCCGCGACCACGGCGAAACCGCGCCCGGCCTCACCGGCACGGGCGGCCTCGATGGCGGCATTGAGTGCCAGCAGGTTGGTCTGCTGGGAGATGCCGGTGATCACTTCGAGGATCTGGCCGATGTTCACGGTGTTGCTGTTGAGGGTCTCGATGTGTTCGCAGGAATTGCTGATCTTGGTCGACAGCTGGTGCATGGCGTCGATGGTCCGGTCCACCACTTGCTGGCCGTCCTGCGCCAGGTTGCGCGCTTCGCTGGAGTGTTGCGAGGCCAGGGCGGCGTTCTGGGCGATCTCCTGGGCAGCCGCGCCCAGCTGGTTGATGGCCGCGGCCACGCTGCTGGTACGCGAGGCTTGCTGGTCGGAATTGAGCATCGACGAATTGGAGGCGGCGACTACCCGCAAGGCGACTTCGTTGACCTGGCCGGTGGCCGAGGACACTTCGCGGATCGAACCGTGGATACGCTCGACGAAGCGGTTGAACGACAGGCCCAGGGTGCCGAATTCGTCATGGCCGTGGATCACCAGGCGTCGGGTCAGGTCGCCTTCGCCTTCGGCAATGTCATGCATCGCGCGCCCCATCAGGTGCAGGGGCTGCATCAGGATGCGGATCAGCATGCCCAGCAGGCCGATGATGATCACCACGGCAATGGCCATGGCGATGAGCGCCGAAGTTCGGAACTCGCTGAGCATGGCGAACGCGGTGTCCTGGTCCAGGACCAGGGCTACGTACCAGTTGGCCGAGGGCACGCCATCGATGTGGGTGAAGGAAATGAACTGGGCCTTGCCGCCCAGTTGCGCTTCCTTGAGGCCGGGGCTGATGTTGGGCGCGCCGTCCGGATAGGCTTCGGCCAGGCTCTTGAGCACCAGCTTGTTGTCCGGGTGGATCAGGATCTTGCCCTCGGCACTGACGATGAAGGCATGGCCGTGACCGCCGAAGTTCAGCGAGTTGATGATGGCGCTGATGCTCGACAGGTCGATGTCGGCCCCCGCGACGCCGATCATCCGGCCCTGGTGCTGCACTGGGGTGGCAACGGTGATGACCAGCTTGCCGGACGAGGCGGCGATGTAGGGCTCGGTGACGATGGTCTGCTGGGCGGTATTGGCCGCCTTGTACCAGCCACGGCTCCGGGGGTCGTAGTCGGCCGTGCGGTTGCCGGCTGGTACGGAGAACATTGCGCCGTCCTGGCCACCGAAGTAGGTGAGCTGGAAATTGCTGGTGTAGGCGGGCAGGCCGACACTGCGCTTGAGGCTGTCGGCGCCGCTGCCGTCCACGGCGACCTGCTGTGCCAGCGATTGCAGGAGCTGGATACGGCTTTCCAGCCAGGTCTGGATGTTGCGGGTGGTCAGGCTGCCCAGTTCTTGCATCGTTGCTTGGGTACTGCCGCGCAAGGCCTCGCGCTGACGGTAGTCATTGAACAGAATGAAACAGGCGAACGCGACGGCTACCACAAGGGCAGCGGCTAGCAGGATCTTGTGGCTGAACTTCATATTGCTGGTCATTAAGTGAACTACCGCGAGGGGCTGGTCAACGAGGGGCGTCAATTTGCCACAGTGGAGGGCTTTGCGCTGCAGTTATGTCGACTGGCCATCACTGAAGATGAGGCGAGAGAGTGGAATCCCGACGAACTGCCTATGGGGTTTCGAAGGTGGTTGATTTACGACGCAAATACCTGGGCTCCCGGCGAGAAATAGCGGGCCCTGCGGGGAACCAGATGGGGGTTTTCTCTTCTAAGCTTCTGGTTGGCTGACAGGCCTTCCCCCTTTCGTCCAGGAGTTCACCATGTCCCTGCGTTCCATCGCTCTGTTGTCGTTCTGCGTGCTACTGGCCGCGTGCAGCAAGGTCAATCAGGAAAACTATTCCAAGCTCTCGGCGGGCATGCCCAAGGCCGATGTCGAAAAACTTCTGGGCAAGCCGACCGACTGTTCCGGCGCACTGGGCATGTCCAGCTGTACCTGGGGCGATAAGAACAGCTTTATCAGCGTGCAGTATGCCGGTGAGAAGGTCCTGATGTTTTCCGGGCAAGGCCTGAAGTAAATCCGGGGCTTCGGGCCCACGGGAGAAAAATAATGATGCGTTTTGTTGTCACTCTTCTGGTCGGCCTGCTCTTGGCCGGCTGCGCCACGTCCCGGGACGATTCGCTGGCGCCCAAGACCGCTAACCATGTCGAGCTCAAGCGTTACCAGGGGACCTGGTACGAGCTGGCGCGCCTACCCATGTATTTCCAGCGTAACTGTGCTCAATCCGAGGCTCGCTACACCCTGTTGCCCGAGGGCTCGATGGCGGTGCTCAACCGCTGCCTGACCCCGGACTGGAAGTGGGAGGAAGCCCGAGGTACAGCGACGCCCCAGGTGCTGGGCAAGACCGACAAGCTCTGGGTTCGGTTCGACAACTGGTTCACCCGATTGCTGCCAGGGTCGATCAAGGGCGACTACTGGGTGCTGTATGTCAGCGACGACTACAAGACAGCGATCGTGGGCAATCCCAACCGTCGCTACCTGTGGTTGTTGTCGCGTACGCCGGAGGTCAATGAAACGGTGCGCGAGGAGTTGCTGAGCAAGGCTCGCCAACAGGGCTATGACACCACGCGGCTGATCTGGCGGGTATCGGACTCGGCCATGGCCAAGACCTCGAAGTAGTTCCTGGCCCCATGGGAGCCGATGGTTTTCATGGGCAATGGCCGGGTTGCCAGCATCTGCGGGCTTCCCGGCCGGTCAAGGGGTGAGCCTTGCCGAGTCAGGCCAGGAGGTCGCGCAGTACCTGGGTAAAACTGCGGCAGCTCTCTTCGTCCGCAGGATGCCGTCCGTCACGTACCACCCACTGGCCTCCCACCATGACGTCTCGCACCTGGCGATCACTGCCGGCAAACAGCCAGCGGTTGAGGATTGCGTCGCCATCGGCCGTGGCCAGGTAGGGGTCGTTGCCATCGAGCACCAGCCAGTCGGCGCGCTTGCCCACGGCGAGGGAGCCAATGGCCTGGCCCAGGGCCTGGGCACCGCCATCCAGCGCCGCGTCGTACAGGGTGCGCCCAACCATCGGCTGGTCGGCCCGGTACAAGCGGTTGCGTCGCTGGTCTCGCAGGCGCTGGCCATACTCCAGCCAGCGCAATTCCTCTACCACGCTGAGCGAGACATGGCTGTCGGAGCCGATGCCCAGGCGTCCGCCCTGGGCGAGGAAGTCCACCGCCGGGAAGATACCGTCGCCCAGGTTGGCCTCGGTGGTCAGGCACAGGCCGGCAATGGCCCGGCTCTGGGCCATGAGGCTGACTTCCTCGGGGTTGGCGTGGGTGGCATGGACCAGGCACCAGCGCTGATCCACCGCTACATGCTCATACAGCCATTGCAGGGGGCGACGGTTGCTCCAGGCCAGGCAATCCTCGACTTCCTTCTGCTGCTCGGCAATGTGGATATGCACCGGGCAATGGGTATCGCTGGCGGCCAGCACTTCGCTGATCTGTTGTGGCGTGACCGCGCGCAGGGAGTGGAAGCACAGGCCCAGTTGCTGGTTGGCCTGTCCGGCCAGCAGGGGTTGCAGTTGCTGTTGCAGCTTGAGGTAGCCCTCGGTGCTGTTGATGAAGCGGCGTTGGCCATCATTGGGAGCCTGGCCGCCGAATCCGGAATGGCTGTAGAGCACCGGCAGCAGGGTCAGGCCGATGCCGGTGCTGGCGGCGGCCTGGCTGATACGCCGCGACAGCTCGGCCGGGTCGGCGTAGGGTTGGCCGCTGGTGTCGTGGTGCACGTAGTGGAATTCGGCCACCGAGGTATAGCCGGCCTTGAGCATCTCGATATACAGCTGGCGGGCGATGATCTCCAGCTGCTCGGGACTGATCTTGCCCACCAGGCGATACATCAGGTCGCGCCAGGTCCAGAAGCTGTCATTGGGATTGCCGGCCACTTCCGCCAGGCCGGCCATCGCCCGCTGGAAAGCGTGGGAGTGCAGGTTGGGCATGCCCGGCAGCACGGGGCCCTTGAGTCGTTCCGCTCCCTCGGCGTCGGCGTTGGCCCGGATCTGGGTCAGCTGGCCGTCGGCACTGACTTCAAGACGTACATCATTGGCCCATCCATCAGGCAATAGCGCGCGTTCGGCAAAGAAGGCGGACATGGTTCGAGCACCCCATTGTGTGTTATTTGTATATACATATACAGACGTTTGCCTGCTCGGTAAACTCCGGCAAGCTAAGCTCTTGTCTCCAGGGACATCAGGCCCTGATCACTTTCACCGACCCACAAGGATTTCCCGTGCCGACCCCGACTGCCAACTCGCCGCTGGTCGCCCACCTGAGCGATAGTCCGGCGCCCTTGTATGCCCGCGTCAAGCAGATGATCACCCAGCAGATCGAGAGCGGAAACTGGCCGCCGCACTACCGCGTGCCGTCGGAAAGCGAGCTGGTCAGCCAGTTGGGTTTCAGCCGCATGACCATCAACCGCGCACTGCGCGAGATGACCGCCGAAGGCATGCTGGTACGCATGCAAGGCGTGGGTACCTTCGTCGCCGAGCCCAAGACCCAGTCGGCATTGTTCGAGGTGCACAATATCGCCGACGAGATCGCCTCCCGCGGTCATCGCCACACTTGCCAGGTCATCACCCTGGGCGAGGAGGCCGCCGGTTCCGAGCGTGCCCTGGCCCTGGACATGCGCGAAGGGCAGAAGGTCTTCCATTCGCTGATCGTGCATTTCGAGAACGACATCCCGGTGCAGATCGAGGATCGCTTCGTCAACGCCCTGGTCGCGCCGGAATACCTCAAGCAGGATTTCACCCTGCAGACTCCCTATGCCTACCTGTCCCAGGTCGCCCCCCTGACCGAGGGCGAGCATGTGGTCGAGGCGATCCTCGCCGAAGCTGAAGAATGCAAGCTCCTGCAAATCGAGCGGGGCGAACCCTGCCTGCTGATCCGTCGCCGTACCTGGTCCGGGCGCCAGCCGGTGACCGCCGCGCGGCTGATCCACCCCGGTTCCCGCCATCGCCTGGAAGGACGCTTTCACAAATGATCCAGTCCACCCTGTTACGTGCCGCCGATTATCCGCGCATGCCCTGGAAAAACGGCGGCGGCAGCACCGAGGAAATCACCCGGGACAGCGGAACCGGCCTGGAAGGCTTCGGCTGGCGGCTGTCGATCGCCGACATCGGCGAGTCCGGCGGATTCTCAAGCTTTGCCGGATACCAGCGAATCATCACCGTGCTGCAGGGGGCGGGCATGCAATTGTCGGTGGATGGCCAGGAGGGGCGGCCGTTGTTGCCGTTCGATCCCTTCGCCTTCAGCGGCGCCAGCCAGGTGAGCTGCAGCTTGCTGGGTGGGGCGATCCGCGATTTCAACCTGATCTACAGCCCCGAGCGCTACCTGGCACGCCTGCAGTGGTTCGACGGCCAACAGCGTTTCTTCACCCAGGCACACACTGTGCTGGTGTTCAGTGCCGCCGAGCAGGCGTGGGTGGACGTGACCGGCGCCACGGTGCAGGCCCTGGGGCGTTTTGACTGCCTGCGCCTGGACGGCAATGCCGGACTGCTCGAGATGGCCCTCGATGGGCACTGCTGCGTAATCGAACTCACCGCCCTTTGATTGAATCGGGCGCTGGCAGGTCAAGATACGACCTGCCAGCGTCATTCCCCCTCTCTCTATCTATATCCCTGCCGCCGCGCTTCGCCCCCTGGAACGAGGCGAGAAGAGTTGCGCCCGCTTATCTGGCAGAGGGGGCGCCAAAGGTTGTTTCTTGTGTGCACTCATCTGTTACCGAATGCCCCAAAAGGGCACGCAGGCCATTGCTGGTAACAGCTGTGGAGGAGGGTGGGCTATCCCCTGAGATTTTTTTCTTGCTCCGGCAAATGCTTGTCCTACAAGGCTTGCATGATCTTTTTGGAGGTTTGTCCAGTCGCTTCTGGTGGAGTTGGCCGCTTGATTGCATATGCTTGTATGTACAAGTAAATATGTGTGCGTAAGAGTCATTGGATCCTCTTCGCACCTTGGACTTATCGTCGAGGAGGTTTTCCGTGGCTGACAACAAATTCACCAAGTATCGGAACGTTGAAGTTCGTGCTGCACGTGGCAACAAGCTGACCGCCAAGAGCTGGCTGACCGAGGCGCCGCTGCGCATGCTGATGAACAACCTCGACCCTGAAGTCGCCGAGAACCCCAAGGAGCTGGTGGTCTACGGTGGTATTGGGCGCGCTGCGCGCAACTGGGAGTGCTACGACAAGATCGTCGAGGCCCTGACCCAGTTGAACGACGACGAAACCCTGCTGGTGCAATCCGGCAAGCCGGTCGGCGTGTTCAAGACCCACTCCAACGCCCCGCGGGTGCTGATCGCCAACTCCAACCTGGTACCGCACTGGGCCAGCTGGGAGCACTTCAACGAGCTGGACGCCAAGGGCCTGGCCATGTACGGCCAGATGACCGCTGGTAGCTGGATCTACATCGGCAGCCAGGGCATCGTCCAGGGCACCTACGAAACCTTCGTCGAGGCCGGTCGCCAGCACTACAACGGCAATCTCAAGGGCAAGTGGGTGCTGACCGCCGGTCTCGGCGGCATGGGTGGCGCACAGCCACTGGCGGCGACCCTGGCCGGCGCTTGCTCGCTGAACATCGAGTGCCAGCAGAGCCGCATCGACTTCCGCCTGAGCAGCCGTTATGTCGATGAACAGGCCAAGGACCTGGACGATGCCCTGGCGCGTATCGCCAAGTACACCGCCGAAGGCCGCGCCATCTCCATCGCCCTGTTGGGCAACGCGGCGCAAGTTCTCCCTGAACTGATCAAGCGTGGCGTACGCCCGGATATGGTCACCGACCAGACCAGCGCCCACGACCCGCTCAATGGCTACCTGCCAGCCGGCTGGACCTGGGAGCAGTACCGTGACCGCGCGCAGACCGATCCGGCCGCCGTGGTGAAAGCCGCCAAGCAATCCATGGCGGTGCATGTACAGGCGATGCTCGAGTTCCAGAAGCAAGGGATCCCGACCTTCGACTACGGCAACAACATTCGCCAGATGGCCAAGGAAGAGGGCGTGGCCAATGCCTTCGACTTCCCTGGTTTCGTCCCGGCCTACATTCGTCCGCTGTTCTGCCGCGGCATCGGTCCGTTCCGCTGGGCGGCGTTGTCCGGTGATCCGCAGGACATCTACAAGACCGACGCCAAGGTCAAGGAACTGATCGCGGACGATGCTCACCTGCACAACTGGCTGGACATGGCTCGCGAGCGCATCAGCTTCCAGGGCCTGCCGGCGCGTATCTGCTGGGTCGGCCTGGGCCAGCGCGCCAAGCTGGGCCTGGCCTTCAACGAAATGGTCCGGCGCGGAGAGCTGTCGGCGCCGATCGTCATCGGCCGCGACCACCTGGACTCCGGCTCGGTATCCAGCCCGAACCGTGAAACCGAATCGATGCAGGACGGTTCCGATGCCGTGTCCGACTGGCCGCTGCTCAATGCCCTGCTCAATACCGCCAGCGGTGCGACCTGGGTCTCCCTGCACCATGGCGGTGGCGTGGGCATGGGCTTCTCCCAGCACTCGGGCATGGTCATCGTCTGCGATGGCAGCGACGAGGCCGCCGAACGTATCGCTCGGGTACTGACCAACGATCCGGGCACCGGCGTCATGCGCCATGCCGATGCTGGCTACCAGATCGCGATCGACTGTGCCAAGGAGCAAGGCCTGAACCTGCCGATGATCACCGGCAAGTGACGCACCGGCGGTTCGCCGCCAGGACCAGGGAAGGAGCCGCCGTACCTTGCAGTACGGCGGCTCGGTCCGTGTAGCAGAGCTTTGACATGACAAAACTCCCCGGGAGAACAATAACGATGTCCACGGCCAGTGATAGCTCCAAACCCCTGATCGAGCGGCGGTCGATCAACTACATTCCCGAAGCCGAACGCCACGGCAAGCTCTACAGCCAGTTCACCCTGTGGTTGGGTGCCAATTTGCAGATCACCGCGATTGTCACCGGTGCCCTGGCCGTGGTGCTGGGCGGCGATGTGTTCTGGTCGCTGATCGGCCTGCTGATCGGTCAGTTGCTGGGCGGCGGTGTGATGGCCCTGCATGCGGCACAGGGGCCCAAGCTGGGCCTGCCGCAGATGATCTCCAGCCGGGTACAGTTCGGCGTCTACGGCGCGGCGATTCCGATCGTGCTGGTATGCCTGATGTACCTGGGCTTCACCGCCACGGGTACGGTGCTCTCCGGCCAGGCCCTGGGCCAACTGTTCGGTGTCAGTGACAGTGTCGGTATCCTGATTTTCGCCAGCGTCATCGTCCTGGTCACCGTGCTTGGTTATCGGGTGATCCATGTGATCGGGCGCATCGCCAGCGTCGTTGGCGTGATTGCCTTCGTTTATCTGTTCAGCCGCCTGATGAGCCAGACCGATGTCGGCGCGCTCCTGGAAATTCGTCACTTCAGCTGGAGCAGCTTCCTGCTGGCGGTGTCGCTCGCGGCATCCTGGCAGATCGCCTTTGGCCCCTACGTGGCGGACTACTCGCGTTATCTGCCGAGCCAGACCTCGTCGGTGAAGACCTTCCTTGCCGTGGGCGCAGGCTCGGTGGTGGGTGCGCAAGTGGCGATGATCCTCGGCGTGTTCGCCGCGGCCATGGCCAACGGGCAGTTCGCGGGGCGGGAAGTGGCCTACATCGTCGGCCTGGGCGGGAGCGGTGCCACCGCCGCGTTGCTGTACTTCAGCATCGCCTTTGGCAAGGTCACCATCTCGACGTTGAACTCCTACGGCAGCTTCATGTGCATCGCCACCATCATCAGCGGCTTCCGTGGCCACCTGGAGGTGACGCGCCTGCAGCGCCTGGTGTTCGTGCTGGTCATCGTTGGCGCCGCGACCCTGATCGCCCTGCTTGGGCAGCACTCGTTCCTGGGGGCATTCAAGTCTTTCATCCTGTTCCTGCTGGCCTTCTTCACACCTTGGAGTGCGGTGAACCTGGTGGACTACTACTGCATCACCCGTGAGAACTACGACGTACCCGCGCTGGCCGATCCCAAGGGGCGCTATGGCCGTTGGAATGTCCTGGGTATCAGCGTCTATGTGATCGGCGTGCTGGTGCAGCTGCCGTTCATTTCCACCAAGTTCTATACCGGACCGCTGGTGGACGCCCTGGGCGGGGTGGATATTTCCTGGATCATCGGCCTGGTGGTACCGGCGGCGCTGTACTACGTCTGTGCCAGGAAGTGGCACGGCTCGGTGCCTGAGCAGTTGATTCTGCCAGCAGAGCAGGGTGTGCCAGACCAGCAGAAGACCGCGACAACCCAGCACGCTGCTACGGTTTGAGTCCGCATGCAACGTGAGCGAAGCCCGGCGCTACTGACCGCCTCCAGTTCGATGGATGGTCAGCAGCGCCGTTTGCGCGATAGCCTTTCCAAGGGCCCGCAGCGCTTCCCGGAGACTGTTTCAAGACGCAATAAAAGGTTTTTTCATCAGCCAGCGTGCCAAGGCGCCACCCGCTCGACACAGCGGATGACGACGGATAACGGATGTTTCCGGAGCGACTGGCAGTTATTCCAAAACTCTCAGAAGGAACATGAATGTGACTGCGCTAAACCTGATTCCCGGTCAACTGAGCCTGGCCCAACTGCGGACCGTCTACCAACAGCCACTGACCCTGACCCTGGATGACAGCGCCTCGGCGCAGATCGATGCCAGCGTCGCCTGCGTCGAGCAGATCCTTGCTGAAAAACGCACGGCCTATGGCATCAACACGGGCTTTGGCCTCCTGGCCTCGACCCGTATCGCCAGCGCCGACCTGGAAAACCTCCAGCGCTCCCTGGTGCTGTCCCATGCCGCGGGCGTGGGTGCGCCCATCAGCGACGACCTGGTACGCCTGATCATGGTGCTCAAGGTCAACAGCCTGAGCCGAGGTTTTTCCGGTATCCGCCGCCAGGTGATCGACGCCCTGATCGCCTTGATCAATGCCGAGGTCTATCCGCATATCCCGCTCAAGGGGTCGGTGGGGGCTTCCGGCGACCTGGCGCCCTTGGCTCACATGTCCCTGGTGCTGCTGGGCGAAGGCAAGGCCCGCTACAAGGGGCAGTGGCTGGATGCCCCGGCGGCATTGAAGATCGCCGGCCTGACACCGCTGACCCTGGCGGCCAAGGAAGGGTTGGCACTGCTCAATGGCACCCAGGTCTCCACGGCTTTCGCCTTGCGCGGCCTGTTCGAAGCTGAAGACCTGTTCGCTGGTGCCCTGGTTTGTGGCGGCCTGACCGTCGAAGCGGTGCTGGGCTCACGTTCGCCCTTCGATGCGCGGATTCATACCGCCCGTGGCCAGCGTGGGCAGATCGACACCGCTGCCGCCTACCGCGCTCTGCTGGGCGAGAGCACTGAAGTCTCCACGTCCCACAAGAACTGCGACAAGGTCCAGGACCCGTACTCACTGCGTTGCCAGCCCCAGGTAATGGGTGCCTGCCTGACTCAATTGCGCCAGGCCGCCGAGGTGCTGGTGGTAGAGGCCAACGCTGTGTCCGACAACCCATTGGTGTTCGCTGCCGAAGGCGATGTGATTTCTGGCGGTAACTTCCACGCCGAACCCGTGGCCATGGCCGCCGACAACATGGCCCTGGCCATTTCCGAGATCGGCTCGCTGAGCGAGCGCCGCATCTCGCTGATGATGGACAAGCACATGTCCCAGTTGCCGCCGTTCCTGGTGGCCAATGGTGGGGTCAACTCCGGCTTCATGATCGCCCAGGTCACCGCTGCCGCCCTGGCCAGCGAAAACAAGGCCCTGGCGCACCCACACTCGGTGGACAGCCTGCCGACCTCGGCGAACCAGGAGGATCACGTGTCCATGGCCCCGGCTGCCGGCAAGCGCCTGTGGGAAATGGCCGAGAACACCCGCGGCATTCTCGCCGTGGAGTGGCTGGCGGCCTGCCAGGGCCTGGACCTGCGCGAAGGCCTGAAGAGCTCGCCAGCCCTGGAGCAGGCCCGCGCTACGCTGCGCGAGCAGGTGGCCTACTACGAGAAGGACCGTTTCTTCGCCCCGGACATCAACGCCGCCGGTGACTTGCTGGCTTCACGCTGCCTGACCAGCTTGCTGCCCGCTGGCCTGCTGCCGAGCCTGTAACGGCTGTCCGGGTTGCCGGCCAGCCCGACGCGGAACGTCTGCTTCAGCCACCCGCACCGTGGTGCGGGTGGCTGTCCATAACAATAAAAGGGACGAAGACATGCAATCACAAGAGAAAGGACTACGCCGCGGCCTGACGGCTCGTCACATCCGTTTCATGGCCCTGGGATCGGCTATCGGTACCGGGCTGTTCTATGGCTCCGCCTCGGCTATCCAGATGGCGGGCCCGGCAGTATTGCTCGCCTACCTGATCGGTGGTGCGGCGGTATTCATGGTCATGCGCGCCCTGGGGGAGATGGCGGTGCACAATCCGGTGTCCGGGTCGTTCGGGCACTACGCCAGCCAGTACCTGGGGCCGATGCCCGGTTTCATCCTGGGCTGGACCTACGCTTTCGAGATGCTGATCGTCTGCCTGGCGGACGTGACCGCCTTCGGCATCTACATGGGGTTCTGGTTTCCCGATGTCGAGCGCTGGATCTGGGTACTGTCCATCGTGCTGTTCATTGGCGGCTTGAACCTGTGCAACGTCAAGGTCTTCGGCGAGATGGAGTTCTGGCTGTCGCTGCTCAAGGTCGGGGCGATCGTGGCGATGATCCTCGGTGGCATCGGCATCATGTTGTTCGGCATTGGCAGTGCGAGCCAGGAACAGGCTACCGGGCTGAGCAATCTCTGGGCCCATGGCGGTTTCATGCCCAACGGTATTGGTGGGGTGATCGCTTCTTTCGCGGTGGTGATGTTCGCCTTCGGCGGCATCGAGATCATCGGGGTCACCGCTGGCGAGGCCAAGGACCCGCGACGGGTCATCCCCAAGGCCATCAATGCGGTACCGCTGCGCATCCTGCTGTTCTATGTGCTGACCCTCCTGGTACTGATGGCCATCTTCCCCTGGCCGCAGATCGGCACCCAGGGCAGTCCCTTCGTGCAGATATTCGATAGCTTGGGCATCAGCTCCGCCGCGACCATCCTCAACATCGTGGTGATCTCGGCGGCGATATCGGCCATCAACAGCGACATCTTCGGTGCCGGGCGCATGATGTACGGCCTGGCCCAGCAAGGGCAGGCACCCAAGGGGTTTGCCCAGGTCTCCAGGCATGGTGTGCCATGGATGACCGTGGTGGTGATGGCCGTGACCCTGTTGATCGGGGTGGTGCTGAATTACCTGATTCCGGAAAACATCTTCCTGCTGATCGCTTCCCTGGCCACTTTCGCCACGGTCTGGGTCTGGCTGATGATTCTCCTGACCCATGTGGCCATGCGCCGTTCCATGACGGCCGAGCAGGTGGCCCAGCTACAGTTCAAGGTGCCGTTCTGGCCCTGGGCTCCCGCAGCGGCCATTGCCTTCATGCTGTTCATCTTCGCGGTCCTGGGCTATTTCCCGAAAACCCAGGGCGCGCTGCTGGTGGGCGTGGTGTGGATCGTCCTGCTGGTGGTGGCCTACAAACTCTGGGTCAAGCCGGTGCCTGGATCGGTCGGCCCGGTCGATGGCCATTCTTCTTTACCTACTGATCATTAATGGAGGCCTGGATGAAAACTCTTTGGCAACACTGCAACGTCGCCAGCATGGCCCAGGGTAGCTACTCGATCATCGAGGACGCGGCCATCGTGACGTCAGGGGCGCACATCGAGTGGATCGGCCGACGCGAGCAGTTGCCGGCCGGCGACTACCAACAGGTCCACGACCTGGCGGGAGCCTGGGTGACTCCGGGATTGATCGATTGCCACACCCACACGGTATTCGGTGGCAACCGCAGCGGTGAGTTCGAGCAACGCCTGCAAGGGGTGAGCTATGCCGAGATCGCCGCTGCCGGTGGCGGTATCGCCAGCACCGTGCGGGCCACGCGTGCAGCCAGTGAGGAGGCGTTGTTCCTTAGCGCCCGCAAACGGCTGCTGAGTCTATTGCGCGATGGTGTTACCAGTGTCGAGATCAAGTCGGGTTATGGCCTGGACCTGGCCAGCGAACGCAAGATCCTGCGAGTCATTCGTCGGCTCGGCGAGGAACTGCCGGTCAGTGTGCGCAGCACCTGCCTGGCGGCCCACGCCCTGCCACCGGAATACGCCGAGCGTGCCGACGACTACATCGACCACATCTGCAACGAGATGCTCCCGGCCCTGGCGGCCGAGGGGCTGGTGGATGCCGTGGACGCATTCTGTGAATACCTGGCGTTCTCCCCGGCCCAGGTGGAGCGGGTGTTCATCGCCGCACAGAAGCTCGGGTTACCGGTCAAGCTGCACGCCGAGCAACTGTCGTCTCTGCACGGTTCGAGCCTGGCGGCCCGCTATCGAGCGCTGTCCGCCGATCACCTGGAGTTCATGACCGAGGAAGATGCCATTGCCATGGCAGCCTCCGGAACCGTGGCAGTGCTGCTGCCAGGGGCTTTTTACTTCCTGCGCGAGACCCAGCTGCCGCCGATGGACGCCCTGCGCAAGCATGGGGTGAAGATCGCCGTGGCCAGTGATCTCAACCCCGGGACCTCGCCGGCCCTGTCGGTGCGGCTGATGCTGAACATGGCTTGCACCTGTTTTCGCATGACGCCCGAGGAGGCGCTGGCCGGGGTCACCCTGCATGCGGCCCAGGCCCTGGGCATGGAGCGCAGCCACGGTTCGCTGGAAGTGGGCAAGGTGGCGGATTTCATTGCCTGGCAGATCGATCGTCCCGCCGACCTGGCCTACTGGCTGGGCGGCGACCTGGAAAAACGCGTCGTGCGCCACGGCGTCGAAGTGACTGTGTAGGAGAAGGCTTGTGGATAAGGTTCTGAACTTCAAACAAGGCCGGGTGCCGCTCTTGATCAGCATGCCCCACGCGGGTACGCGCCTGAGCCCGGCGGTGGCCGCCGGCCTGGTGCCCCAGGCGCAGAGCTTGCCGGACACCGACTGGCATATCCCGCGGCTGTACGAGTTTGCCCAGGCGCTGGGGGCCAGCGTGCTGGCGGCCGAGTACTCGCGTTTCGTCATCGACCTGAACCGGCCGTCCGACGACAAGCCGCTGTATGTCGGGGCCACCACCGGTTTGTACCCGGCGACCCTGTTCGATGGCGAGCCTCTGTTCGTCGAGGGCCAGGAGCCCTCGAAGGAAGAACGTGGGCAGTACCTGGAGCAGGTCTGGGGACCGTACCACCGCACCCTGCAGCAGGAGCTGGCGCGACTCAAGGCCGAGTTCGGCTATGCCTTGCTGTTCGATGCCCACTCCATCCGCTCGCTGATCCCGCACCTGTTCGACGGCAAGCTGCCGGACTTCAACCTCGGCACGTTCAACGGCGCCAGCTGCGATGCGCAGTTGGCCGGGCGCCTGGAATCGATCTGCGCGGGCCATGGCGACTACACCCATGTGCTCAACGGGCGCTTCAAGGGCGGGCATATCACCCGTCACTACGGCAATCCGGCCGAGCATGTGCATGCGGTGCAACTGGAGTTGGCGCAAAGCACCTATATGGAGGAGGTCGAACCGTTCCGTTACCGCGAGGACCTGGCAGCACCGACCCAGCTCGTGCTCAAGGAGCTGCTGCAAGGCTTGCTGGCCTGGGGACAGGAGCGTTACGGGCGCTGAGCGGTGTTGTGACAGCTTGCCGCTGATGCGAGCAGCGGCAGGCCCCTGGGGTTGATAGGCGAAGCCAACAACCCCATTTTTCTCAAGGACATGCTCATTGCGTAATTCGGGTTTATGATGCCGGACGGCAGCATAAATGAAGTCCCTTCAGGGATGATCCCGACCTCCACGGAGCGCGTAATGAAGACTTTGTACCCACAGATCAAACCCTATGCCCGGCACGATCTGGCCGTCGACGAACCCCATGTGCTGTATGTCGACGAAAGTGGTTCACCGGAAGGTTTGCCGGTGGTGTTCATTCACGGTGGCCCGGGAGCGGGCTGCGATGGTGCCAGTCGCTGCTACTTCGATCCGAACCTGTATCGCATCGTCACTTTCGACCAGCGTGGCTGCGGGCGCTCCAGTCCCCACGCCAGCCTCGAAAACAACACCACCTGGGACCTGGTAGCCGACCTGGAGCGGATCCGCGAGCACCTGGGCATCGACAAGTGGGTGCTGTTCGGTGGTTCCTGGGGCTCGACCCTGGCCCTGGCCTATGCCCAGACTCACCCCGACCGTGTACTGGGCCTGATTGTGCGCGGCATCTTCCTGGCCCGCCCCCAGGAGATCCAGTGGTACTACCAGTGCGGTGCCAGCCGCCTGTTCCCCGACTACTGGCAGGATTATGTGGCGCCGATCCCACTGGAGGAGCGTCATGACCTGGTCAGCGCTTTCCACAAGCGCCTGACCGGCAATGACCAGATCGCCCAGATGCACGCGGCCAAGGCCTGGTCCGGCTGGGAGGGCCGTACGGCGACCCTGCGCCCGAACCCTCTGGTGGTGGATCGCTTCTCCGAGCCGCAGCGGGCCCTGTCGATTGCCCGGATCGAGTGCCACTACTTCATCAACGATGCTTTCCTCGAACCCGACCAACTGATCCGCGACATGGGCAAGATCGCCCATCTGCCGGGGGTGATCATTCACGGCCGCTACGATGTGATCTGCCCCCTGGACAATGCCTGGGAACTGCACCAGGCCTGGCCCAACAGCGAGCTGCAAGTGATTCGCGACGCTGGCCACGCCGCATCCGAGCCGGGCATCACCGATGCACTGGTGCGCGCTACCGACCAGATGGCCCGGCGCCTGCTCGACCTGCCGCCCGAAGAAGCATGAAGGGCCTGTTGCAGCGCGTGGCCGGCGCGCGAGTGGAAGTGGCCGGTGAAATCGTCGGCTCGGTGGACCAGGGGCTGCTGGTGCTGGTGGCGGTGGAGCCTGGGGATACCCGGGCCAACGCCGACAAACTCCTGCATAAGCTGCTTAACTATCGGGTGTTCAGTGATGCCGAGGGCAAGATGAACCTGTCCCTGACCGATGTGCAGGGCGGTTTGCTGCTGGTCTCGCAGTTCACCCTGGCGGCGGATACCAAGAGCGGGTTGCGCCCGAGCTTCTCCACGGCGGCGCCTCCGGCTCTCGGCGAGGAGCTTTTCGACTACTTGTTAGTGAAGGCGCAACAGTTGCATGGCAAAGTGGCATCAGGGCGCTTCGGTGCGGACATGCAGGTGCATCTGGTCAATGATGGCCCGGTCACCTTCCTGTTACAGACTTGAAAGTGCCTGAAACATCTTTTTCCGTCGATTTGCTCCGGAAACTGCTGTTTTTCGCGATAAATACTTTGTTACCCCTGATGCGTTGTAACGCGGGCTACTAGATAATCGCGCGCTACGGGGATCAGCGTTCGTTGGTCCATTTTGACTTAAGTAGAGACTTGTCCACGGCCGTTTGGGGAATCATTTAGCCCCATCGGAGTCGGAACAATGCTCGCCAACCTGGCATGTAGATAGCTGGCCGTTGGTTTTTTGATCTGTTTTCGGCGAGGGTTGCTCGTGATTGTTAGTCCCTGTAATGCACCAAACTTGTTTGCCAAACGGTTACGAAACGCACTAGTGGCGGGCTCTGCGCTGTTCTGCCTGTTCGGTGCCGGCCAAATCATGGCATTCAATCTGGATGATGTGTCGTCCAAGGCCAAGGACCTGGCTGGGCAGAAGTACGAGGCTCCGCGCAGTAACCTGCCAACCGAATTTCGCGACATGAAGTTCGCGGATTATCAGAAAATCCGCTTCCTCACCGAAAAAGCCGAGTGGGCCGACCAGAAAACCCCATTCAAGCTGTCGTTCTATCACCAGGGCATGCACTTCGACACGCCGGTGAAGATCAACGAGATCAGCGCCAATAACGTTTCCGAGATCAAGTACGATCCGAACCGTTTCGACTTCGGTGACGTCAAGTTCGATCCCAAGGCCACCGAGAAGCTGGGTTATGCCGGTTTCCGCGTGCTGTACCCGATCAACAAGGCCGACAAGCAAGACGAGATCATGACCATGCTCGGCGCGAGTTACTTCCGCGTCGTCGGCAAGGGCCATGTCTATGGCTTGTCCGCCCGTGGCCTGGCAATCGATACCGCGTTGCCGTCTGGCGAAGAATTCCCGCGCTTCAGCGAGTTCTGGATCCAGCAACCCAAGCCTACCGACAAGCACCTGGTGATCTACGCCCTGTTGGATTCGCCTCGGGCCACGGGTGCCTACCGCCTGACCCTGCGTCCGGGTGCCGACACCATCGTCGACGTCAAGGCACGGGTGTTCCTGCGTGACAAGGTCGGCAAGCTGGGCCTGGCCCCGCTGACCAGCATGTACCTGTTCGGCGCCAACCAGCCGTCCAAGGTCCTCAACTACCGTCGTGAACTGCACGACTCCAGTGGCCTGTCGATCCATGCCGGCAATGGCGAGTGGATCTGGCGTCCGCTGAACAACCCGAAACACCTGGCCGTGAGCAACTTCTCGGTCGAGAACCCGCGCGGTTTCGGCCTGCTCCAGCGTGGCCGTGACTTCAGCCATTACGAAGACCTCGATGACCGCTACGACAAGCGTCCAAGTGCCTGGATCGAGCCTAAGGGCGACTGGGGCAAGGGCACCGTCGACCTGGTGGAGATCCCGACCGCGGACGAGACCAACGACAACATCGTGGCCTTCTGGAACCCGGAAAAGCAGCCTGAGCCTGGCCAACCGCTGGACTTCGCCTACCGCCTGCACTGGACCATGGACGAAGCGGCCCTGCACTCTCCTGACAGCGCCTGGGTCCAGCAGACCCTGCGTTCCACTGGCGACGTCAAGCAGTCCAACCTGATTCGCCAACCCGATGGCAGCGTTGCCTACCTGGTGGACTTCGAAGGCCCGTCCCTGGCGGCATTGCCGGAGAACGCCGATGTTCGCAGCCAAGTCAGCGTGGGCGACAACGCCGAGCTGGTGGAGAACAGCGTTCGCTTCAACCCGGAAACCAAAGGCTGGCGCCTGACCCTGCGGTTGAAGATCAAGGACCCAAGCAAGGCTACCGAGCTGCGTGCTGCGCTGGTGCGTGACATCCCGCAAGCCGAGCCGGCCAAGGCCTCGACGCCGAACTCCAACTCCTCCGTGGCCAAGGCTGACAAGCTTGCAGCCAAACAGCAGGAGAAAAAGGAGAAGGAGGCGGCCGCTGCGGCAGCTGCGGCGGCCAAGCAGGCTGAAGCCAAGCCAGCCAAGGACTCCAAGGATGCCAAGCATGCCAAGGACAAGGACGCCAAGGATCATAAAGACGCCAAGCAGCCTGCAGCTGCCGAGGCGGCCCCAGCCACACCGGAACCGGCCAAGACCGAGCAAGTCCTGACCGAGACCTGGAGCTACCAGTTGCCTGCCGATGAGTAACTCTCAACTACAGCCAGAGTCTCTCGCCGAGTACCTGGCTCATTTGCCCATGTCGGACCAGCAGCGCGCGGAACTCGCGGGCTGCAAGTCCTTCAGCGAACTGCACCAACGCCTGTCGTCCAAGGCCTTCGATGAACCCGCCGATGCCGCCCAGGCCTCGGTGGGCGAGCGCCTGGCCCTGAGCACCGCGGACGAACTCGGCGATGCCCAGATGCTGGGTGTCGATGCCCAGGGGCGGATCTGCCTCAAGGCAGCACCGCCCATCCGGCGTACCCGGGTCGTGCCTGAGCCATGGCGTACCAACATCCTGGTACGTGGCTGGCGGCGCATGACCGGGCGCACCAACCCGCCTGCACCGAAGAAGGACGAGCGCGTGCTGCCGGCTGCCCGCTGGCGCACCGTGGGTTCGATCCGGCGCTATATCCTGTTGTTGCTGATGCTTGGCCAGACCATCGTCGCCGGCTGGTACATGAAAGGCATCATGCCGTACCAGGGCTGGTCCTTCGTGGACCTGGAAGAAGTGGTGCACCAGCCATTGCTGCAGACCGCGCAGCAGGTCCTGCCCTACGCCTTGCAGACCAGCATCCTGATCCTGTTCGGCATCCTGTTCTGCTGGGTTTCGGCAGGCTTCTGGACCGCACTGATGGGCTTCCTGGAGTTGCTGACGGGTCACGACAAGTACCGTATTTCCGGGGCCAGTGCCGGCAACGAGCCTATTCCCGAGAATGCACGCACCGCGCTGGTGATGCCGATCTGCAACGAAGACGTGCCCCGGGTATTCGCCGGCCTGCGCGCGACCTTCGAGTCGGTAGCAGCCACTGGCGACCTGGATCGCTTCGACTTCTTCGTCCTCAGCGACAGTAACGACAGTGACATCTGCGTGGCCGAGCAGCAGGCCTGGCTGGACGTGTGCCGCGAGGCCAAGGGTTTCGGCAAGATCTTCTATCGTCGTCGCCGCCGTCGCGTAAAGCGCAAGAGCGGCAACCTCGACGACTTCTGCCGCCGCTGGGGCGGTGACTACAAGTACATGGTGGTGCTCGACGCCGACAGCGTGATGAGCGGCGAATGCCTGACCAGCCTGGTGCGCTTGATGGAAGCCACGCCGGATGCGGGGATCATCCAGACCGCGCCGAAGGCCTCGGGCATGGACACCCTGTATGCGCGCATGCAGCAGTTCGCTACCCGCGTCTATGGCCCGCTGTTCACCGCCGGCCTGCACTTCTGGCAGCTGGGTGAATCCCACTACTGGGGCCATAACGCGATCATCCGCATGAAGCCGTTCATCGAGCACTGCGCCCTGGCGCCGTTGCCGGGCAAGGGTGCGTTCGCCGGTGCGATCCTCTCCCACGACTTCGTCGAAGCGGCGTTGATGCGTCGTGCCGGCTGGGGCGTGTGGATCGCCTACGACTTGCCGGGCAGCTATGAAGAACTGCCGCCGAACCTGCTGGACGAACTCAAGCGCGACCGCCGCTGGTGCCACGGCAACCTGATGAACTTCCGCCTGTTCCTGGTCAAGGGCATGCACCCGGTGCACCGTGCGGTGTTCCTCACCGGGGTGATGTCGTACCTGTCGGCGCCGTTGTGGTTCTTCTTCCTGGTGCTGTCCACGGCTCTGCTGGCGGTCAACACGCTGATGGAGCCGCAGTACTTCCTGGAGCCTCGGCAGCTGTATCCGCTGTGGCCGCAGTGGCATCCGGACAAGGCCATCGCGCTGTTCTCCACCACCATCGTGCTGCTGTTCCTGCCCAAGCTGCTCAGCATCATCCTGATCTGGGCCAAGGGTGCGAAAGAGTTTGGCGGCAAGTTCAAGGTCACCCTGTCGATGCTGCTGGAGATGCTGTTCTCCATGCTGCTGGCGCCGGTGCGGATGATCTTCCACACCCGCTTCGTGCTGGCCGCGTTCCTCGGCTGGGCGGCGACCTGGAATTCGCCACAACGTGACGACGACTCCACGCCCTGGAGCGAGGCGGTCCGTCGCCACGGTCCGCAGACCCTGCTGGGCTTCTGTTGGGCGCTGCTGGTGATCTGGCTGAACCCCAGCTTCCTCTGGTGGCTGGTGCCGATCGTCGGCTCGCTGATGCTGTCGATCCCGGTATCGGTGATCTCCAGCCGCGTCGGCCTGGGCCTGAAGTCCCGTGACGAGAACCTGTTCCTGATCCCCGAGGAATATGCACCGCCCCAGGCGCTGCTGGCCACGGACCAGTACACCCACGAGAACCGCTGGCATGCGCTCAACGACGGTTTCGTCCGGGCCGTGGTGGATCCGCAGCAGAATGCCCTGGCCTGTGCCCTGGCTACCTCCCGCCACACCCAGGCCGAGCCGATCGAATGGTTGCGCCAGGAGCGGGTGCGTCATGCCCTCAAGGCCGGCCCGGCTGCGTTGAACAACAGCGAGCGCCTGGCGTTGTTGAGCGATCCGGTGGCCCTGGGACGCCTGCACCAACTGGTCTGGAGCGAGGGTCACGCCGAGTGGCTCGGCGCCTGGCGCCAGTCGGTGACCGCCGACCCCCATGCCCCGTTGTTGCCGTTGCAGCCGTTAGTCGCGGCGCCGCAACCGGCTTGAAGCCAACGCCCTTGAGCCTGTGCTCAAGGGCGTTTTGCTTTCTACCTTCCCGCCAGTCTCGTCCTACAACAAAAACCTTGTGCAAATGCCCGAGTGCGTTAGCATCGCACCCGCAAATTTCTGTGCGTGATCACCACGACCTGGTATCCGAAGGTTCGCCAACAATGGACTGCAACGCGCAGGCACCACAATAAAATGGCTTTCAGGGGACTTGAGATGAAGAAGTATTTTTCGCTGCTGCTGGCGGGGGCCGCAGCCATGTTGGCGGTCAGCACGGCCCAGGCCGGCGCTATCGACGACGCGGTCAAGCGCGGCACGCTGAAGGTGGGCATGGACCCGACCTACATGCCGTTCGAAATGACCAACAAGCGCGGTGAGATCATCGGTTTCGAAGTCGACCTGCTCAAGGCCATGGCCAAGTCCATGGGGGTCAAGCTGGAGATGGTCTCCACCGGCTACGACGGCATCATCCCGGCCCTGCTGACCGACAAGTTCGACATGATCGGCAGCGGCATGACCCTGACCCAGGAGCGCAACCTGCGCCTGAACTTCAGCGAACCCTTCATCGTGGTCGGCCAGACCCTGCTGATCCGCAAGGACCTGGAAGGCACCATCAAGTCCTACAAGGACCTGAACAGCGCCGACTACCGCATTACCTCCAAGCTGGGCACCACCGGTGAGATGGTGGCCAAGAAGCTGATCGCCAAGGCCAAGTACCACGGCTATGACAACGAGCAGGAAGCGGTGCTGGACGTGGTCAATGGCAAGGCCGACGCCTTCATCTACGATGCCCCGTACAACGTGGTGGCGGTGAGCAAGGTGGGCAACGGCAAGCTGGTATTCCTCGACAAGCCGTTCACCTACGAGCCGCTGGCCTTCGGCCTGAAGAAGGGCGACTACGACAGCATCAACTTCATCAACAACTTCCTGCACCAGATCCACGAAGACGGCACTTACGATCGGATCCACGACAAGTGGTTCAAGAGCACCGAGTGGCTCAAGGACATGGAATAACACTCGTTCACCCAGACCGGGCTGCCCCGCTTGCGGGCAAGCCTCGTTTCTACAGGTTTGCGCAATCCATGTAGGAGCGAGGCTTGCCGGCGAAGGCGGTGTCCCTGGCGACCCAGCATTCGGAATCCGCAAACCCAATGAAACAGAACAAAGCCCAATGGCCCTGGCACGTATTGACCGTGCTGGTGCTGGTCGGCCTGGCTGGCGCCCTGTACTACGCCACCTCGCTGATGTCCTATGAATGGCGCTGGAACCGCGTCCCGCAGTACTTCGCCTACCAGGCCGAGGAATCCCAGCGCGCGGCCGAGATTTCCACCGTCGCCGAGGTGGTGCGCAAGGGCGGCAAGGCTGAAGTCACCCTCAAGGGCGACTCCGGCAGCGAGCAGCACCTGAGCGTCGACGAGGGCAGCCTGCAGGTGGCCAGTGGCGACGATGTGGCCGAGGGCGACGTGATAGGCGTGACCCGGCACTGGGCGGCAGGGCCATTGCTGTGGGGCTTGTGGACCACCCTGTGGCTGTCGGTGGTGTCCGGCGTACTGGGCCTGGTCATTGGCCTGGCTACCGGCCTGTGCCGGCTGTCCAGCAACCCGACCCTGCGCGACCTGTCGGCCATCTATGTCGAACTGGTGCGCGGCACGCCGCTGCTGGTGCAGATCTTCATTTTCTACTTCTTCATCGGCACGGTGCTCAACCTGTCCCGGGAGTTCGCCGGGATCGCCGCGCTGTCGCTGTTCACCGGAGCCTACGTGGCGGAAATCGTCCGTGCCGGGGTGCAGTCCATTGCCCGTGGGCAGAACGAAGCGGCTCGCTCCCTGGGCCTGAGCGCCGGCCAGTCGATGCGCCATGTGGTGCTGCCCCAGGCCTTCAAGCGGGTGTTGCCACCGCTGGCCGGGCAGTTCATCAGCCTGGTCAAGGACACCTCGCTGGTGTCGGTCATCGCCATCACCGAACTGCTCAAGAGCGGTCGGGAAGTCATCACCACCTCGTTTTCGCCATTCGAGATCCTGTTCTGCGTGGCGGCCCTGTACCTGTTGATCAACCTGCCGCTGTCGAAGATGGCCAGCCGGCTTGAGCGGAGGCTCGCGCAAAGTGATTGAAGTCCGCGATCTGGTAAAAGTCTTCGACACCCGTGGCCAAGTGGTGCGCGCGGTGGACAACGTCACCACCCAGGTGGCCAAGGGTGAAGTGCTGGTGGTGATCGGTCCGTCCGGCTCCGGTAAATCGACATTCCTGCGTTGCCTCAACGGCCTGGAGACTTTCGACTCCGGTTCGGTGAGCATCGACGGCCTGCAACTGGCCGACCCCAGGACCGATGTAAACGCCTACCGTCGCGAGGTGGGCATGGTGTTCCAGCATTTCAACCTGTTCCCGCACATGACCGTGCTGGACAACCTCTGCCTGGCACAGAAGATCGTCCGCAAGCGCGGCAAGCAGGAGCGCGAGGCCAAGGCCCTGGCCTTGCTGGAGAAGGTTGGCATCGCCCACAAGGCCCACGAGTTTCCATCGCGGCTTTCCGGTGGCCAGCAACAGCGGGTGGCAATTGCCCGGGCCCTGGCCATGGAACCCAAGGTGATGCTGTTCGACGAGCCGACCTCGGCCCTGGACCCGGAAATGGTCGGCGAGGTACTGGACGTGATGAAGACCCTGGCGCTGGAAGGCATGACCATGGTCTGCGTGACCCATGAAATGGGCTTTGCCCGGGAAGTGGCGAATCGGGTGCTGTTCTTCGATCACGGCAAGTTGCTCGAAGATGCCGCGCCCGAAGTGTTCTTCAGTGCCCCCCAAGATCCCCGGGCCCAGGCCTTCCTGCGCCAGGTCCTGTAACCCGGCCTTGTAACCGCTGGAAGGCCCCTGGGGCCTCCTGTGTTGCCCGTACGCAGCGCCTTGTAGCCGCTGCCGAGCTTGCGAGGCTGCGACAAGGCCCGCAAGGCCTTCCAACGGTCGATCCGCCCCCGCAGGCTCTTTACCAGCCTGCGGCAGCGGCCACAGGGGTCAGACCTTGAACCGTCCCACCAGGCCTTGCAGGTGAATCCCCAGGCGCGCCAGTTCGGCGCTCGAGGCAGCGGTTTCCTCGCTGGCCGACGAGGTCTGCTCGGACACATCGCGCACGTTCAGCACACTACGATTGATCTCTTCGGCCACCGCGCTCTGTTGCTCAGCCGCGGCAGCGATCTGCTGGTTCATCGCCTGGATCGCCGAGACAGTACGGGTGATGTTGTCCAGCGATCCGCCCGCCCGGCGTGTCAGCTCGACGCTGCTGTCGGTGAGGCTGCGGCTGGTGTCCAGGGTGCTGGCCACCTGCTGGGTGCCGCTTTGCAGGCCCACGATCAGCTCGGCAATCTCCTCGGTCGATTGCTGGGTGCGCTGGGCCAGGCTGCGGACTTCGTCGGCCACCACCGCGAAACCACGCCCGGCCTCGCCGGCCCGGGCCGCCTCGATGGCAGCGTTGAGGGCCAGCAGGTTGGTCTGCTGGGCCACTGACTTGATCACGTCCAGCACACTGCCGATCTTGTCGCTCTCCTGCTTGAGATGGCTCATGGCCTCGGTGGAGTGGTCCACCTCGCTGGCCAGGCGTTCGATCTGGGCAATGGCTTCGCTGACCACTCGATCGCCTTCGCGGGCCTGCTGGTCGGCGGCCACGGCTGCTTCGGAGGCTTCTTCGGCGTTACGTGCCACCTCCTGTACCGTGGCGGCCATTTCGTTCATGGCGGTGGCCACCTGGTCGGTCTCGACCTTCTGGCTGTTGACCCCGGCGCTGGTCTGCTCGGTGACGGCGGAGAGCTGTTCGGCGGCGCTGGCGATCTGGGTCACGCCGTCGCTGATGCCGCCGATCAGTTCCCGCAGGCCTTGGGTCATGCGCTGCATGGCCTTTTGCAATTGGCCCAATTCGTCGCGTCGGTCCACCGCCAGGTTCTGGCTCAGGTCTCCGGATGCCACGCGCTCGGCGGCCTTCAGAGTCTGCTGCAGTGGCAGGACGATCTGCCGGGTGATGGCCCAGGCCGCGATCAGGCCGAAAACCAGGGCCAGTACAGTGGCAATCAGCAGCATGCTCCTGGCCTGGTTGGCGTCGGCATCGCGCTTGTGGGTCTGTTCGATGGTCAGTTGCTTGCTCAGGTCCATCAGGCGGTCGCCCTGGGCCGCCATGCGCTTGAGGGCGTCGGCACTGGCTTGTTCGGCGTCGCTGAAGGCACTGACAGCCACGCGGTAGGCCTTGAGCGAGTCGCTGGCCTGTTGCAGGTTGGCGATGTGCTGCTCGGGCAGCCGGGATGGCAGGCTGGCCAGGTTGCCCAGGGCATTGTCGATGGCATCCAGGGCGGGTTGCCTGGCATCGGCCTTGCCGCTGTAGGTGTAGCCGCGCACCTGGAAGCGCGCTTGCTGGATCAGCTTGGACAGATCGATGACGCTGTTGAACTGCGCCACGCTGTCGCCCTGCAGCAGGGATTTCTCGACCTCGCTCACTCGAGCCACGGCGTTGTCAGCCGTGGCGCCGAGCTGGGAGCGCGCGGTCTCGCGGCTGGCGGTGGCGCGGGTCATGTCGGTAAAGGCTTTCTGGTACCCGGCCACGGCGTCCAGTTGCTGGTCCACCAGGGCGATGCTTTCAGGTTGCTGCAGTTGTCCACGGGCGGCACGCAGCCCTTCGTCGAGCTGCTTGAGCATGTCGCTGACCGCAGCCGGGCCTTGCTCGCCATGGTTCATCTCGTAGGTGAGACGGGCGATGCGCAGGTCCTTGGTCATGGCGTTGAGCGAAGAGATGTTGCCCAGCTTGTCGCCGCGTTCGATCACCTGGCCCAGGCCGCTCCAGCCAGTGGCGGTGATCAGCAGGGTCAGGAGCAGTACCAGGCCGAAGCCGATGCCAAGCTTGCGGCTGACACTCACGTTCCCCAGGTTTCTGGCTAGCCAACGGTACATGCTGTGAACTCCCTTTTTAGCAATTTGGGCTTAACCATAGGCTATCGGCGAAAGCAGGGCTTTCTGTAACTGACTGGCGGGTTGCCACTACGACCGAAAAGTCAGGCTGGCCGCAGCCCGCGAGGTGTTGCGGACTTTAGAACAGGCGCGCTAGCAGGGCGGTGACGGCAGTCTCGACCCGCAGGATGCGCTCACCCAGTTGCACCGGTTGCAGGCCGGTCTTGCCCAGCAGGTCGATCTCGTAGGGAATCCAGCCGCCTTCCGGGCCGATGGCCAGGGTCACCGGCTGGTCCAGGTTGCGCGGGCAGGCTGGATACGGGCCGGGATGGCCGACCAGGCCCAGGGTGCCTTCGCTCAGGGCCGGCAGGCGGTCCTCGACGAAGGGCTTGAAGCGTTTCTCGATGACCACCTCGGGCAGGATGCTGTCGCGAGCCTGTTCCAGGCCGAGCACCAACTGCTGGCGAATGGCTTCGGGTTCGAGAAAAGGCGTTTGCCAGAAGCTTTTTTCCACCCGGTAGCTGTTGACCAGCACCAGCCGGGGCACGCCCATGGCCGCCACGGTCTGCAGCACTCGGCGCAGCATCTTCGGCCTGGGCAGGGCCAGGACCAGGGTCAGCGGCAGCTTGGCCGGTGGCGCTTGCTCCAGGGTCACTTGCAGCTCGGCCTCGGCAGGCTCCAGGCGCAGCACTTGGGCGCTGCCCATCAAGCCACCGATACGGCCCACCCGCAGGCTGTCGCCTACCGCCACGCGATGCACTTCTTGCATATGCACCAGGCGCCGGTCGCGCAGCACCACACGGTCGGCCGCGATGAAGTCGGCCTCCTCGAGCAACAGCAGGTTCACGCTTGGGTCGCTGGCGGCTGGTCGTTGTGGTCGTCGGCCGGGGTATCGTCCGACTGTGCGTCGCGTTTGCTGATCAGCCCGCCAAACAGCACGCCGATCTCGAACAGCAACCACATGGGTACGGCCAGCAAGGTCTGGGAGAAGATGTCGGGCGGGGTGAGGATCATGCCCACCACGAAGCAACCGATGATCACGTAGGGGCGGATTTTCTTCAGGTACTCCACGTTGACCACGCCGATCCACACCAGCAGTACCACTGCCACCGGGATCTCGAAGGCCACGCCGAAGGCGAAGAACAGGGTCATGACGAAATCGAGGTAGCTGGTGATGTCGGTCATCATTTCCACACCGGCCGGAGTGGCGGCGGCGAAGAACTTGAAGATCAGCGGGAACACCAGGAAATAGGCGAACGCCATGCCCACGTAGAACAGCAGGATGCTCGACACCAGCAGCGGCACGGCGATGCGTTTCTCATGCTTGTACAGGCCAGGGGCGATGAATCCCCAGATCTGGTGCAGGATCACCGGGATCGCCAGGAACAGCGAGACCATCATGGTCAGCTTCAACGGCGTGAGGAACGGCGAGGCAACGTCGGTGGCGATCATCGTCGCGCCTGCTGGCAGGTACTGGCGCAGTGGCGTGGAGACGATGGTGTAGATCTGCTGGGTGAAGGCGAACAACCCGGCGAAGATGATGAAGATCGCCGCTACGCAGCGCAGCAGGCGGGTCCGCAGCTCGGTGAGGTGCGACACCAGCGGCATGTGTTGGTCGTTCTCTGGAATATCGCTCATGGTGCTCGCGGCGGCAAAGTGGGGTCGTGGGGAGCCGCAGTGGCAGGTGCCGCCACTGGGGCAGCAGGCTCTGCGGTCGGCGTCGCAGGTGCTTCGGCCGGCGCAGCGGCTTCACCTGCAGGGGTGGCAGGCGTCGCTGCGACCTGTTCGGCTACCGGCTCCACGGGCGCTGGCTGTTGCTGGGTCGGGGCGAGGATTTTCCGCGCCTCCTGTTCCAGCGACAGGATGTGCTCGTTGTGCAGCTGCCGACGGATTTCGTCGGCGCCGATCTCACGTTCAACTTCCTGTTTTATCGCGTTGAAGCTGCGCTTGAGGCGACCGACCCAGAGGCCGGCGGTGCGCGCAGCGCCGGGCAGGCGCTCGGGGCCGAGCACCAGCAGGGCCACCAGGCCCACCAGCAGCAGTTCAGAGAAGCTGATACCAAACATTAGTCAGTGCTCACGAGTCTTTGCGGGTCGGCTCTTCGACTTTCTGCGCCTGCACATCGATGGTGTGCGGCTGGTTCAGCGGTGCGCCCTGCTGTGGCTGGGCTGGCTGGGCAGCTTGCGGAGCCGGTGGTACCACAGGTTCGGCCGGTTTTTCGTCGTCGTTCATGGCCTTGCGAAAGCCCTTGATCGATTCGCCGACGTCGGTGCCCAGGTTCTTGAGCTTCTTGGTGCCGAATACCAGTACCACGACCACCAGGATGACGATCCAGTGTTTCCAGTCAAAAATGCCCATGCTGCGTTTCCTCTTAGAAAATTGTTCAGGCGGACGGACGCGAGGCTTTCTCGACGTGCCCGGACAGGCCAAAGCGGCGGTCCAGTTCATCCAGTACGGCCTGGGGATGCTGCCCAAGTTGGGCCAGCATGACCAGGGTGTGGAACCACAGGTCAGCCGTTTCGTAGATCACATCGCTGCAGTCGCCGCTGGTGGCGGCGTCCTTGGCGGCGATGATGGTTTCCACCGATTCTTCGCCGACCTTTTCCAGGATCTTGTTCAGGCCCTTGTGGTACAGGCTGGCCACGTAGGAACTGTCGGCGGCGGCGTTCTTGCGCTCCTCCAGTACCTGGGCCAGACGGGTCAGGGTATCGCTCATGTCAGTGTCCTGCAGAATAAATCGCGTGCGGGTCCTTGAGGACCGGTTCGACGGTTTTCCACTCGCCATCTTCGTAGACGCGGTAGAAACAGCTGTGACGGCCGGTATGGCAGGCAATGTCGCCGATCTGCTCGACCATCAGGATGATCACATCGGCGTCGCAGTCCAGGCGCATTTCATGCAGCTTCTGCACATGCCCGGACTCCTCACCCTTGCGCCATAGCTTGCCACGCGAACGTGACCAGTAGATGGCACGCTGCTCAGCGGCGGTCAGGCCCAGGGCTTCACGGTTCATCCAGGCCATCATCAGCACGCGCCCGGTCTTGTGATCCTGGGCGATGGCCGGCACCAGGCCGTGCTCGTCCCATTTGATCTGGTCCAGCCAATCTTTCATTTTCGACTCCGACAACCGGGCTCGACCTGCTGGTGATGCCTCGGCGATTTCGACAGTTTGCCAGCAGGTCGCGCCACTGGCTATCGGCGAACGATCAGATACAAGCCCACCGCAATCATGATGCCAGCCGGCCAGTGTCCCAGCTCATGCAGTGGTCCGCCGGCGGCCAGGATCGCGCCGCCGCCCAGGTGGGCGGTACCGAGCAGGCGCAGGAACCAGTCGTCCTTGCGCCGCTTCCAGGGGGCTGGAGGATCGGCGGCATGGGGCTGTGACATGCGCTCGAGCAGGTCGCGGGTCATGTTGGCCAGGTGCGGCAACTGCTCGATCTGGCTGTGGATATTGCCCAGTACGGCCTTGGGGCTAACACGTTCGCGCATCCAGCGCTCGAGGAAGGGCTGGGCGGTGTTCCACAGGTCCAGTTCCGGGTACAGCTGGCGGCCCAGGCCTTCGATGTTGAGCAGGGTCTTCTGCAGCAGCACCAGCTGTGGCTGGACTTCCATGTTGAAGCGCCGGGCCGTCTGGAACAGGCGCATCAGCACTTGGCCGAAGGAAATATCCTTCAACGGTTTTTCGAAGATCGGTTCGCAAACGGTGCGGATCGCCGCTTCGAACTCGTTGAGTTTGGTTTCCGCCGGGACCCAGCCCGAATCGATGTGCAGTTGGGCCACGCGGCGGTAGTCGCGCTTGAAGAAGGCGAACAGGTTGCGTGCCAGGTAGTCCTGGTCTTCCGGGGTGAGGCTGCCGACGATGCCGCAGTCGATGGCGATGTACTGCGGGCTCCAGGGCTGTACGGTGCTGACGAAGATGTTGCCCGGGTGCATGTCGGCGTGGAAGAAACTGTCGCGGAACACCTGGGTGAAGAAAATCTCCACGCCACGCTCGGCAAGCATCTTCATGTCGGTGCGCTGGTCGGCCAGGGTCGCGAGGTCGGTGACCTGGATCCCGTAGATGCGCTCCATCACCAGCACTTTCGGCCGGCACCAGTCCCAGTAGACCTGGGGGACGTAGAGCAGTGGCGAGCCTTCGAAGTTGCGCTTGAGCTGGCTGGCATTGGCCGCCTCGCGCAGCAGGTCGAGCTCGTCGTAGATGGTCTTCTCGTAGTCGCTGACCACATCCACCGGGTGCAGCAGGCGGGCGTCGGCGGAGACCTTCTCCGCGGCCCGGGCGAGTATGAACAGCCAGGCCAGGTCCTGGGCGATGACCGGCTTGAGGCCCGGACGGATCACCTTGACGACTACTTCTTCGCCGGTCTTGAGCTTGGCGGCATGCACCTGGGCGACCGAGGCCGAGGCCAGGGGCTCGATGTCGAAGCGGCTGAACACGTCGCTGATCTTCTTGCCCAGCTGTTCTTCAATCAGGGCCACGGATTTTTTCGAGTCGAACGGCGGCACCCGGTCCTGCAGCAGCATCAGCTCGTCGGCGATGTCTTCCGGCAGCAGGTCACGGCGGGTGGAGAGGATCTGCCCGAACTTGATGAAGATCGGCCCCAGGTCCTGCAGCGCCAGGCGCAGGCGTGCGCCTCGGCTCAGCTCCAGTGGCTTGCGTGGGAACCAACGCCACGGCAGGGCGAAGCGCAGGGCCAGGAGGAACCAGGGCAGGGGCAGGGCAAACAGCAGGTCATCAAGGCGGTAGCGGATCACGACGCGCTGGATGCGCAACAGACGGCGGACGGCAAGCAGCTTCATGCGTTATCGCTTGGGTCAAGGGATCGGGAAAGGCGCTCGAAGCGCGCCTCTAGGCGTTCCAGGTCGAGTTTGGCCTGGTCCAGCTCGCGAAAGCGTGCCTCGGCTTCGCGCTGACCCACCAGGGTCCGCGACTCTTCGGCGAGGAATTCGGCGAGGTTCTGGTTGAGGCTGGCGAATCCCTGCTGGTACCAGCGTGCGCGACTGCGCACGTGGCCACTGAACAGCTGGGTCGCCACCGGGCCGAGCCAGCGCGAGAGTTCGTACTCCCAGTCCAGCTCGAGGTCCTGGAGAATGGCCGCCAGGTCCAGCAGCACGCCACTATCACCTTCCAGCTCGACCTGCGGGCTGTGCAGCACACCGGTCTTGTCCTTGCTCAGGGCCAGGCGCACCAGGCTCGAGGCCGGTGCACGCAGGGTGCAGTCAGGATCGGCGGCCCAGCGCGAGGCCAACATGAGGCCTTCATCGCTGGGCAGGATGAACAGCTGCAGCGCCGGGCCCTGGCAGTCCACGGCGATCACTTTGCCGGTCAGGTGCTGCAGGCGCGGCAAGGCCGTGCTGTCCAGGCGCAGCATCCGGTTGATGCCGGTCTCGACGCTGGCGAGCAGGCCGCTGAGCAGCATCAGGGCTTGATGCCGCGGTGCAGGGCGACGATGCCTGCGGTCATGTTGTGATAGGTCACGCGATCGAAACCGGCCTCGACCATCATCGACTTCAGGGTTTCCTGGTTCGGGTGCATGCGGATCGATTCGGCCAGGTAGCGATAGCTTTCCGAGTCGTTGGTGATCAGCTTGCCGGCCAGCGGCATGAAGGCGAACGAATAGGCATCGTAGACCTTGGACATCAGTGCGTTGGTCGGCTTGGAGAACTCCAGGACCAGCAGCCGGCCACCGGGCTTGAGCACCCGCAGCATCGAGCGCAGGGCGTCTTCCTTGTGAGTCACGTTGCGCAGGCCGAAGGCGATGGTCACGCAGTCGAAGTGGTTGTCCGGGAAGGGCAGTTTTTCGGCATCGGCCTGGACGAACTCGACGTTGCCGGCCACGCCCAGGTCCAGCAGGCGGTCGCGACCGACCTTGAGCATGGACTCGTTGATATCTGCCAGGACGACCTGGCCGGTAGGGCCTACCAGGTGGGAGAAACGCTTGGTCAGGTCGCCGGTACCGCCGGCGATGTCCAGCACGCGGTTGCCGGGGCGAACGCCCGACAGCTCGATCGTGAAGCGCTTCCACAGGCGGTGCATGCCACCGGACAGCACGTCGTTCATCAGGTCGTACTTGGCCGCTACCGAGTGGAATACCTCGGCGACTTTTTCCGCTTTCTGGCTCTCGGGAACGTTCTTGAAGCCGAAGTGAGTGGTGGGTTCGGCATCGCTGCCTTTGCGCTGGTCAGTCATATCGCTGTCACCAAAAGAGAATGCGGGACATTCTAATGCCGGTGGCGGTCTTTGTCTTGGCAAGCCTGAATGTAAGATAGCCATCCGCCGGGACGTTTTGACGCACATAGGGTCAAGATGTTTCAGGCAAGTCCCGAAACAGCAGGAGTCCTTAGATGGCCCGTATTAGTGTTGAACGTGCCCATGGCCTGGGTAAGCAGGTTGCCCGTGAGAAGGCCGATAAACTGGCGCAGAAACTTGCCGATCAATACGGCCTGCAACCGCAGTGGACGGGGGATACGCTGAATCTCAAGCGCTCCGGGGTCAAGGGCGCGGTGCATGTGGGCGATGAGTCGATTCGCATCGATGTGGAGCTGGGCATGTTGATGTCGGCCATGAGCGGCACCATCAAGGCGGAGATCGAAAAGGCCCTGGACAAGGCCCTGGCCTGAGTCCTTTGCCTGCGCCGGTGACGGCGCGCCCGGGCACTGCAAGGGTGCCCGGGGCGCATCGCCCGCCGATTGACTGGCGGAACCTGCGCGCAGGGTTTTATTGCATTCGTTAGGGTGCCGATTCTAATTTTTCTCTCTAGGTTGTGCCTCAAGCCCTCTTGTCGAGGGCAGTTCCTCAAACCTTCTGCGCGTGAGGTGCACCATGACCAAAGTAATTCTGAAGAAAAAAGTTGATGTTCGATCGACTGCTCTGAGCGAAGTCAAATCCTATGCCCGCAAGATCTGGCTGGCTGGTCTGGGCGCCTACGCCAAAGTCGGCCAGGAAGGCAGCGATTACTTTCAGGAGTTGATCAAGGCAGGTCAATCCGTTGAAAAGAAAGGCAAAAAAGCTGTCACTGAACAACTTGAAGCGGCCAATAGTCAGATAGATAGCGTCAAGGGGGATGTCAGCACGCTTAAAGGCCGGGTCGAAGTGCAGTTGGATAAAGTCGAGAAGGCTTTTGATACGCGCGTCGCCAGTGCCTTGAATCGCATCGGCATTCCGTCTAAACATGACGTTGAGACACTCTCTGCTAAGCTCGATGAGCTGACTGCATTGCTCGAACGTGTCGCGCGTAAACATTAAGGAGAACGGGATGGCTGGTAAAAAGAATACTGAAAAAGAAGGCAGCTCGTGGATCGGGAAAGTCGAAGAGTACTCCCGTAAAATTTGGCTTGCTGGTTTAGGCGTGTACTCGAAAATCGACTCTGACGGCAGCAAGCTTTTCGAATCCTTGGTCAAGGATGGCGAGAAAGCCGAGAAGCTGACCAAGAATGTAGTCGGCAAGAAAGTCGATGCCGCCAAGGACTCCGCGAACTCGGCCAAGTCGCGAATCAGCGACGTCAAGGACCGTGCCCTGGGCAAGTGGGATGAGCTGGAAGGGGCTTTCGACAAGCGCCTGAACAGCGCTATTTCGCGCTTGGGCGTCCCGAGCCGCAATGAAGTGAAGGCGCTGCATGACAAGGTCGATACCTTGACCAAGCAGATCGAGAAGCTCACAGGTGCCAAGGTTGCGCCGGTCGCGGCCAAGCCCGCAGCCGCCAAGCCCGCGGCCAAACCCCTGGCCAAGCCTGCAGCCAAACCAGCAGTCAAGGCGGCTGCGAAACCTGCTGCCAAGCCTGCAGCCAAGACCGCAGCCGCCAAGCCCGCGGCCAAGCCAGCAGCCAAGCCGGTTGCAGCAAAACCCGCCGCCAAGCCTGCGGCAAAACCGGCAGCAGCCAAGCCTGCCGCCAAACCCGCTGCGGCGAAAAAGCCAGTTGCCAAGAAGCCCGCTGCCAAACCTGCGGTCGCGGCCAAGCCCGCCGCGGCAGCGCCAGCGGTATCGGCCAGTTCGGCGAACTCCGTTGCCGCACCGGCTCCAGCGGTAACTCCAGCGGCCACATCGACCCCTGCGACGCCAAGCAGCCAGTCCTGATTCCATCAGGATGCAGAAACGCCCGGCCTGCGAAGACCGGGCGTTTTTTATTGGCGGGAGAAAGCCGGGTTACTGCTGTTCATCCAGGTAGCGCAGGGCCATCTGTTCCGTGGCCAGCTTGGCCGGTGGCAACAGATGCGGGGCGACCAGCATCATGATCTGGTAGACCACCAGGCGAACCTCGCCCTCGCGATCGAGAATCCGCTGGTAGTCCAGGGAGAACAGCAAGGTCATGGTGATCTGTTCCACCAACTGGCCCAGGGCCTGGGTGCCACTGACCAACTGCCCCATGGTCTTGAGCCGGGCCAGCAGCGAGGCGAGCGTACGCTTGAGGGCGTTGAGCAGGTTGCGAATGCCCTTGGCCAGCTTTGGCAGGCGTCCGGCCAGGTTGGACAAGTCCTGGAACAGGAAGCGGTAGTGGGCCAGGCGCTCGACGATCAGGTGCAGGAACAGCCAGTAGTCTTCCGCCTCCAGTTGTGCGTTGGACGGCGGGTCCAGCAGCGGCGTCAGTTCGCTCTGGAAGCGTTCGAACAGGCCGAGTACCAATGGCTCCTTGCCGTGGAAGTGGTAGTAGAGGTTGCCGGGGCTGATCCCCATTTCATTGGCTACCTCCATGGTGGAGACGTTGGGCTCGCCCTTCTGGTTGAACAACTGCAGGGCACATTCGAGTATCCGGTCGCGGGTCTTCATCCTGACTTCTTGTCGGTCCGTTTAGGTGCGGCTCCGCTCTGGAGCCGAAGGGCAAGGCGTTTCAGCGCACGCGTACGTAGGTGCCAGGGGCATCTTCCATGGGGGGGTACTTCTGGTTGCCCAATGTGGCCAGGGATTCGCGCTGCGTTCCCGAACGTGCCTGGACCCAGGCCAGCCATTGGCCCCACCAACTGCCGTCGACATGCTCGGCATCGTAGTACCAGGCTCGCGGGTCGCTGCTCAGCTTGGGGTTCTCCACGTAATTGGCCTTGGGGTTGCCGGGTGGATTGAGGATGCTCTGGACGTGTCCGCTGTTGGACAGCACGAAGCGTCGCTCGCCACCCAGCAGCAGGGTCGAGCGATAGACCGCATCCCAGGGGGTAATGTGATCGTTGATCCCGGCCACGCTGAAGCTGTCCACGGTGACTTTCTGCAGGTCGATCGGGGTCCCGCATACCTCCAGCCCCCCGACATGGCTCAACGGGTTGTGCTTGAAGAAGTCCAGCAGGTCGCCGTGCAGGGCGGCCGGCAGCCGGGTGCTGTCGTTGTTCCAGTAGAGGATGTCGAACACCGGCGGCTCCTTGCCCAGCAGGTAGTTGTTGATCCAGTAGTTCCAGATCAGGTCGTTGGGCCGCATCCAGGCGAATACCTTGGCCATGTCACGGCCGTCCAGGACGCCCTGTTGGTAGGAGCGGCGCTTGGCGGCCTCCAGGGTCTTCTCGTCGGCGAACAGGGTCGCCGGGCTGTCCAGCTGGCTGTCCAGCAGGCTCACCAGATAGGTCGCACTGGACACCCGGCGCAACTGCCGCTTGGCCTGCAGGTGGCCCTGCAAGGCGGCAATGGTCAGGCCCCCGGCGCAGGCGCCCACCAGGTTGACCTCGCGGCTGCCGCTGATGGAGCGCGCGGCATTCAGGGCTTCCTCGGCCGCTTCGACATAGCTCGACAGGCCCCACTCGCGGTGCCGTACATCCGGGTTGCGCCAGCTGACCATGAACACCTGCAGGCCGTTCTTCAGCGCGTACTGGACGAAGCTGTTGGTCGGGCTGAGGTCGAAGATGTAGTACTTGTTGACCTGCGGCGGCACGATCAACAGCGGCTTGGCGTACTGCTTCTCGCTCATGGGGCGGTACTGGATCAGTTCCAGCAGCTCATTGCGAAACACCACCGAGCCTGGGGTAACGGCCAGGTTCCTGCCGACTTCGAAGGCGTGCCTGGTCACCTGGTTGGGCAGCCCGTTGTTGTGCAGCAGGTCATCCACCAGGTTGCCGATACCGCGCACCACGCTGTTGCCGCCGGTGTTGAAGATCTCCTTGATGGCCAGCGGGTTGAGCAGCGTATTGGAGGGAGACACGGCATCGTTGAACAGGGAGAAGGCGAAGTGCGCACGAGCCCGGTCGTCCTCGTCCATGCCGCTGTCGTCGATCCAGTGCCGGACCTGTGTCTGCCAGCTCAGGTAGGCCTGCAATCCGCGCTTGTAGAAGGGGTTGAGGCTCCAGGCCGGGTCGGTGAAGCGGTTGTCCTTGGGGTTGGGTTTGTGCAGGGTCTCGCCCAGGAGTACCCGACCCAACTGATTGCCCAGGGCCAGGGTGTGGCGGACGCTGTGCAATGGGTTGCGCAGGCTATGGGCCGCGACGCTGCGCAAGGTGGAAAGCAGGTCACGGCCGCGCAAGCCGGTAATCGCGCTTTGTGCCGTGATATAGGTTGCAGGGGCGGGCAGCGCACCCTGCGCAGGCTTGTCTTGCATGAGTCAACACTCCTTCGTCAAACCACCAACAAGCAGACCAATTCAAGACAGATAACATAGTCGGTCCTGGCCCTTCCTGCGCGCGACGGTCCTGTCGACAGAGCTCTTTTATTTGGCCGGGTGTACTGGCAACGGGTGCGGATGCATCACTGCCCGCTGCCGCTCCTCCTGGAGGAACTTCATGATGATCGGGGCGACGGCCTCGGCCCGGGTGATGAGGAACAGATGGCCGTCGTCGATGATGTGCAACTGGGCGTTGGGGATGCGCCAGGCGAGCATGCGCATGTTGATCAGGGGAATCAGCGGGTCGTCGTCGCCGGCCAGCACCAGGGTCGGCTGGTGGATCTTGTGCAGCCAGTGGATGCTGGTCCAGCCCACTCCGGCGAATAGTTGCCAGTAGTAGCCCAGCTTGCCGGCCGAACGCACTTTCGCCGCATGTTCGGCCGCCAGGTTCGGGTCACGGCGGAAGGCCCCGCCGTAGATCAACGGTGCAATACGCATGACGTGGGAGGGCTGCACGTAGCGCCGTGGGCTGGCCATCATCCACAGCACCTTGGGTTTGCCGGGAACCATGAAGGCGCCGGCGGCGGTGGCTGCCAGTACCAGCTTCTTGCAACGCTCGGGGTAGTCGTAGGCGAACTGCTGGGCCAGGGCCCCGCCCCAGGACACGCCGACGGCATTGACCTGGCCATAGTCGAGGTAGTCGAGCATGCGCGCGGTGAGCTTGGCCAGGCCCGGAAAACGGTAGGGCCGGCTCGGTGTCGATGAGCCGCCGACACCGGGCACGTCGAAAGCGATGACTTCCAGGTCCGGGTCCAGGGCCTGGACGAAGGGGAACACCAGCTCCAGGTTGGCGCCGATGCCGTTGAAGATCAGCAATGGCGTCAAGTGAGGCTTGCCGGGACGTACCGCGGTGCGGATGGTCTGGCCATCCAGGTCGACGGTACGGAAGATGAAAGAGTGTGGCATGCCATAGCCCTGTGAATTGAACCGTTGGAGACGCCCTTGCTGGCGCGCTCCGGATTTCCCGAGGCCAGGCCTCATATCAAGAATAGGGCTTGGCGGCACTTTTGGTACCGCCGTGCTCGAGGCCCGATCAGCGTTCGTGGACGTAGGTGCCCGGCGATGCCTCGCCTGCCGGGTACTTCTTGCTGCCCAGGGTCTCGGGTGCCGGCTTCAGTTCTCCAGAGCGCTGTGCCTGCCAGGCTTGCCAGTGCAGCCACCAGGAGTCGGTGTGCTTGACCGAGTTCTCTTGCCATTGGTCGGGGCAGTCCGGGATCTCGGAGCTGGTCATGTAGCGCGCCTTGGGGTTGCCCGGTGGGTTGAGGATGCTCTGGATGTGCCCGCTGCTGGAGAGAACGAACTCCACATGGCCGCCGAACAGTTGCGCCGATTTGTAGCAGGACTTCCACGGCGTGATGTGGTCGTTGGTACCGGCCAGCGAGAAGATGTCGGCGCTCACCTGCTTCAGGTCGATCGGCGTGCCGCACACTTCCAGGGCATTGGCCCGGGTCAGTGGGTTGTTCTTGAACATCTCGATCAGGTCGCCATGGAACGCGGCAGGCAGGCGCGTGGTGTCATTGTTCCAGAACAGGATGTCGAACACCGGCGGCTCGTTGCCCAGCAGGTAGTTATTGACCCAGTAGTTCCAGATCAGGTCGTTGGGCCGCATCCAGGCGAAAACCTTGGCCATGTCACGGCCTTCGAGCACGCCAGCCTGGTAGGAGTGGCGCTTGGCGGCCTCCAGGGTCTGCTCGTCGACGAACAGTGCGACCTGGGTGTCCACAGTGGTGTCGAGCACGCTCACCAGCAGGGTCAGGGCGTTGACCTTCTTCTGGCCCAGTGCCGCATAGTGCCCTAGCAGCGCGGTACAGGTGATGCCGCCGGAGCAGGCGCCGAGCATGTTCACATCCTCGCTGCCGGTGATGGCGGTCACTACGTCGACCGCTTCCTTCAAGGCCTCGATGTAGGTGGACAGGCCCCACTCGCGCTGGGCCTTGGTCGGGTTGCGCCAGCTGACGATGAAGGTCTGCACGTTGTTGCGCAGGCAGAAGCGCGCCAGGCTCTTGTCCGGGCTGAGGTCGAAAACATAGAACTTGTTGATCTGCGGCGGCACCACCAGCAACGGGCGCTCATGCACCTGCTCGGTGATGGGCCGGTACTGGATCAGCTCCAGCACATCGTTGCGAAACACCACCGAACCTTCGCTGGTGCCCAGGTTCTTGCCCACTTCGAAGGCGTCCATGTTGACCTGGCTGGGCATGCCGCCGTTGTGCACCAGGTCCTTGGCCAGGTGGGACAAACCGTCCAGCAGGCTCTTGCCGCCGGTTTCGAAGAAGCGCTTGACCGCGGCGGGGTTGGCCGCGCTGTTGGTCGGGGCCATGGCTTCGGTCATCAGGTTGATCACGAAGTGCCCGCGGCTGATGTCCTGTTCGGAGAGGTTGCTATTGCCGATCCAGTCGTGAAGCTCCTTGCGCCACGCCAGGTAGGTTTGCAGGTAACGCCTGTACAGAGGGTTCTGGCTCCATGCCGGGTCGATGAACCGGCGGTCGTCGCTTTCGGGTTGCAGGCTCGACTTGCCGAACATCACGTTCTTCAGTTCGACGCCGAAATGGGCAACGTGCTTGACACTGTGGATGGGTTGTTTGATGGCCTGGGCAAGCACCATTCGAGCAGAGGTAAGCAGATCCTTTCTACGCAAGCCGATGACCGGATTGAGCCCCAGGGTGTTCTCCGAGGCTTGGCGTTTCAGGTCATCGTTATTCTTGTTACTCATCTACGACGCTCCATTGTCCTGAGACGAGTACCGGGCTTGCTGTGCAGTTACACAGCACGATGCCGGTACTACTGCTCGGGTGACCGTTATTTGCGCACCGCTGCTTCTATGTTCCGAAAGCTCTGCAGGGAACCTGCCAGATCCATTGGTTACCCGAGTTTATTTTTTTTCGCAAGCAGGCCATTCATTGACCATGCAGCCCTGCATTCAAACAGATGGAATTAGAAAATGCCCTCTAAACAGCCAGAGGCTTGAGCTAGAGCATCAGCTTGACGATAGACTCGTTCGGATCACGGGACTTTCCAGCGGCCTTGAGTTGCTCCAGGTAGTCGCTCCACAAGTCGTCCTGGCGCAGTGCCAATTGGTACAGGTAATCCCAGGTGAACAGTCCGCTGTCATGACCGTCGTCGAAGGTCAATTTCAGTGCGTACTGGCCGGCCGTTTCGATCTTGCTCAGGCCGACGCCGAGCTTGCCGAATTGCAGGATGGGGTTGCCGTGGCCCTGGACCTCGGCGGAGGGGGAATGCACCCGCAGGAATTCCGCAGGCAGGTGGTAGACCTCGTCCGGCCCGTAGGTCAGGGTCAGGGTCTTGGAGGCTTTGTGCAGGTTGATGCCGGTGGGCAGGCGGGCCATGGGCGTTCTCTCTTGAGCTTCAAGCTGCAAGCTTCAAGCTACGAGCAGGGAGATTCAAGCCATCGCGGATAAAACAGTAGCGAAGCGTTGCTGCAAGCGACGCGAATCAGCTTGTCGCTTGCAGCTCGCAGCTTGGCGCTTAGAGGATGTAGCGGGACAGGTCTTCGTTCTGTGCCAGCTCACCCAGGTGGCTGTTGACGTAGGCCGCGTCGATGCGGATCGGCTCCTCGCTGTGGGCGCTGGCCAGGTCGCCGGCGCTGAACGAGACCTCTTCGAGCAGGCGCTCGAGCAAGGTATGCAGGCGACGAGCCCCGATGTTCTCGGTCTTCTCGTTGACCTGGTAGGCGATCTCCGCCAGGCGCTTGATGCCTTCGTCGGCGAACTCGATGTCCAGGCCTTCGGTCTTGAGCAGCGCAGAGTACTGTTCGGTCAGGGACGCGTGCGGTTCCTTGAGGATGCGTTCGAAGTCCTCTGGAGTCAGGGCCTTGAGTTCGACACGGATCGGCAGGCGACCTTGCAGTTCAGGCACCAGGTCGCTCGGCTTGCTCAGGTGGAACGCGCCGGAGGCGATGAACAGGATGTGGTCGGTCTTGACCATGCCCAGCTTGGTGTTGACGGTGCAGCCTTCGATCAGCGGCAGCAGGTCGCGCTGCACGCCTTCACGGGAGACATCGGCGCCACCGACATTGCCGCGCTTGGCCACCTTGTCGATCTCGTCGATGAACACGATGCCGTGCTGCTCGACGGCTTCCAGGGCCTTGGCCTTGAGTTCTTCCTCGTTGACCAGGCGGCTGGCTTCTTCATCGCGCACCATTTTCAGTGCTTCCTTGACCTTCAGCTTGCGGGTCTTGCGCTTGCCCTTGCCCATGTTGGCGAACAGGCTCTGCAGCTGGTTGGTCATCTCTTCCATGCCAGGTGGCGCGGCGATCTCGACGCCCATGTTCTCGGCGACTTCGATCTCGATTTCCTTGTCGTCCAGCTGCCCTTCGCGCAGGCGCTTGCGGAACAGCTGGCGGGTGTTGGAGTCGCTGCTGGTCTGCGCGGCTTCCTCGGCAAAGCTGCTGACCCGGGCCTGGGGCAGCAGGGCGTCGAGGATGCGGTCCTCGGCGGCGTCTTCGGCGCGGTGGCGCACACGGACGATTTCCTGCTCGCGAAGCATCTTCAGCGCGGCGTCGGCCAGGTCGCGGATGATCGACTCGACGTCGCGGCCCACGTAGCCCACTTCAGTGAACTTGGTGGCCTCGACCTTGATGAACGGTGCATTGGCCAGCTTGGCCAGGCGGCGGGCGATTTCGGTCTTGCCCACGCCGGTAGGGCCGATCATCAGGATGTTCTTGGGGGTGACTTCAGCCCGCAGCTCGACAGGCAGTTGCATGCGCCGCCAGCGGTTGCGCAGGGCAATGGCCACGGCGCGCTTGGCGTCGTCCTGGCCGATGATGTGGCGATTGAGTTCGTGGACGATTTCGCGGGGTGTCATGGACATAGTAATTGGCGGTTCTCAAGCAGGAATGAATGCCGTGGCACGCCTGCCGCCTGGCGGCAGGCCCGAGCCGGAACAGGCTTATTCCGCGAGATCCTGCTCCTCGATGGTTTGAGTGTGGTTGGTGAATACACAGATGTCGCCGGCAATACCCAGGGCGGTCTCGACGATCTCGCGAGCCGACAGGTCGGTCTTTTTCAGCAGGGCGCTGGCAGCCGCCTGGGCGTAGGCGCCACCGGAACCCATGGCGATCAGGCCGTCTTCAGGTTCGACCACGTCGCCGTTGCCGGTGATGATCAGGGATGCATCCTTGTTGGCCACGGCCAGCATGGCTTCCAGGCGGCTCAGGGAGCGATCGGTGCGCCATTCCTTGGCCAGCTCGACAGCGGCGCGGATCAGGTGGCCCTGGTGTTTTTCCAGCTGGCCTTCAAAGCGTTCGAACAAGGTGAAGGCATCGGCGGTGGCCCCGGCGAAGCCTGCGATGACCTGGCCGTGGTACAGGCGGCGAACTTTCTTCGCATTGCCTTTCATCACGGTGTTGCCAAGGGAAACCTGGCCGTCGCCGCCCATGACGACTTTGCCGTGGCGGCGGACTGAAACGATGGTGGTCAAGGGGAAGTCTCCACGCAGCGGGGCGAAAGTGCCCAGATGGAAACTCATATGGGGGTGGTGCGAGGTTTTTCAACTGCAATGTGTGGAGAGAGACGAGTGGTGGGGCGTCCCGGGAGGAAGGGATAGCGGCTGTTTGGGGGGAACCCTGGGGCCGCGAGGCGGCCCGGAGGGAGCGAACTCCTTCGCCATAGGGTGTCAGCGGCTTTGACGCTGTTGTAACAGCAGGTTGCTGAAGCCGGCGCCTGCCAGTTGCTTCTGGGCAACGGTCAGTTGCTCGCGGTTGCTGAACGGGCCGACCAGTACTCGGTACCAGGTCTCCTCCTTGACGGTGCCGGACTCGACCGAGACCGACTGCCCCAGCAGGATGATTTGCGCGCGCACCTTGTCGGCATCGGCTTCCTTGCGGAACGAGCCGGCCTGGAGGAAGAACTTGGTGACCGGAGCCGCCTTGGCCACGGGGGGCGCTGGTGGCGGGGTGATGCCGGCGAGGGCGGCCTGGGCCCGGGCAGTATCGATCTTCGCCGCTTCCGCCGGGGTTACCGGGGTAGTTGGCACTGGCGGCACCTGTGGTGTCGGCAGGGTTTTTTCCGGTACGGCTTCAGGCGGCACAATGACTTCCGACTCCGGCAGCAGCGTATAGAAGTCGTACTTGGGCTTCACCGGCTGCTGTGGGCTGGGCGGAGTCTTGTTGGCCTCGGCAATCTTGGTGGCTTTCTGCTGCTCGATTTTCTCGCGCTTGACGCTGTCGCCACCCTTGCCGGGCTCGAGCTTCATCAGGAACACGATGAAGGCGCCGATGGTCAGGCCGATGGCCAACCACAACCAGCCCGGAATCGGCTTCTTGGCCGGAGGCTGGTAACGGCTGGCGCCACGCTTGGGTGCAGGTTTTTTCTTGGCAGCCAACTTACATTTGCTCCAGGACTTCGAGGCCCAGCAGTTCCAGACCTTGCTTGAGGGTACGCCGGGTCAGCTCGGTCAGGCGCAGGCGGCTATTCATCTGCTCGGGAGTCTCGGCTGCCAGGATCGGGCAGTTTTCGTAGAAGCTGGAGAACAGCCCGGCCACATCGTACAGGTAGCTGCACAGCACGTGGGGGGTGCCTTTTTCGGCGACGTTGTTGAGGGTCTCGCCAAACTGCGCCAGGCGTGCCGCCAGCTCCAGTTCCTGGGCGGCGTGCAGTTCGATCTTGCCCTGTACCTGGCTGAAGTCCTTGCCCAGCTTGCGGAACACGCCGGCAGCACGGGTATAGGCGTACAGCAGGTAGGGCGCGGTGTTGCCTTCGAAGTTGAGCATCAGGTCGAAGTTGAAGCTGTAGTCGCTGGTGCGGTGCTTGGACAGGTCGGCGTACTTCACCGAGTCGATGCCCACCACCTTGGCGATGCGGCGCAGGTCGGCTTCTGCCAGTTGCGGGTTCTTCTCCTTCACCAGGGCGTAGGCCCGCTCCTCGGCTTCGGTCAGCAGGTCGATCAGCTTCACGGTGCCGCCATCACGGGTCTTGAACGGGCGGCCGTCGGCGCCGTTCATGGTGCCGAAGCCCATGTGCTCCATGTCCATCGGATGGGTGACGAAGCCGGCCTTGTGGGCCACCGCGAACACTTGCTGGAAGTGCAGGGCCTGGCGCTGGTCGACGAAGTACAGGGCGCGGTCGGCCTTGAGCTTGCCGCTGCGGTAGCGCACGGCGGCCAGGTCGGTGGTGGCGTACAGGTAGCCGCCGCCGGCCTTGACGATGATCACTGGCAGAGGCTCGCCCTCGGCGTTCTTGAACTCGTCGAGGAACACGCACTGGGCGCCATTGCTTTCCACCAGCATGCCCTGGGCCTTGAGGTCGTTGACCACGTTGATCAGGTCATCGTTGTAGGCGCTCTCGCCCATCACGTCGGCCATGGTCAGCTTGACGTTGAGCAGCTCGTAGATCTTCTGGCAGTGGGACAGGGAGATGTCCTTGAACTTGCTCCACAGGGCCAGGCAGTCCGGGTCGCCGGCCTGCAGCTTGACCACCAGGCTGCGAGCGCGATCGGCGAAGGCTTCGGACTCGTCGAAGCGCTGCTTGGCGGCGCGGTAGAAGTTCTCCAGGTCCGACAGCTCGTCGCTGGTGATGGGGTTTTCTTCGAGGTACGCCATCAGCATGCCGAACTGGGTGCCCCAGTCGCCCACGTGGTTCTGGCGGATCACGGTATCGCCGAGGAACTCCAGGACCCGTGCCACGCCGTCGCCGATGATGGTAGAGCGCAGGTGGCCGACGTGCATTTCCTTGGCCAGGTTGGGCGCCGACATGTCGATCACGGTGCGTTGTGCCGGGCCGGCCTTGCGCACGTTCAGGTGGGCGTCGTCGAGGGCGGCGTCCAGGCGGGCAGCCAGGGCCTGGGTGTTCTGGAAGAAGTTGATGAAGCCTGGGCCGGCGATTTCCGCCTTGCTCAGGTTCTCGTCGGCCGGCAGGGCGGCGATGATCTTTTGCGCCAGATCGCGAGGCTTCATGCCGGCGGGCTTGGCCAGCATCATGGCGATGTTGCTGGCGAAGTCGCCGTGGGTCTTGTCGCGGGTGTTCTCGACCTGGATCGCCGGCGCCAGACCTTCTGGCAACACACCTTCGGCGACGAGTTGGGCGATGGCTTGCTGGATGAGCTGGCGAATGGTGTCTTTCATGGTCTTCTCTTTCGACCGCTGGCGCGGCGGCGCTTCGATGCGCAGGTGGAAAAACTGGGCATTATCCGTTGCCAGGGGCGGGTTGCCAACCTCTGGGGGGTGAGTGGCAGGCACCAGGCTTCAAGCAGCAAGGATCGGCAGGTTCTGCTTGCTGCTTAAACCAGGGGCTGCAGTTGGCCTGTCAGTACAGGTCGACGGGGTCCACATCCAGCGACCAGCGAACTTGTCGCCCGCTAGGCATCTGCTCCAGGGCCAGCAGCCAGCTGCTCAACAGGCGGTGGAGCGGGGCCCGGGCGCTGGCTTGCAGCAGCAGTTGAGCACGATAACGTCCGGCCCGGCGCTCCATGGGGGCGGGCACAGGCCCCAGCAGCTCGATGCCGCCCAGCTCCTGTTCGGCCAGCAGGCGCTCGGCTTCGCTGCAGGCTTCGTCCAGGAAAGCCTCGGCCTGGCCTGGCTTGTGGGCCTCGGCGCGCAGCAGTGCGAGGTGGGCGAAAGGTGGCAGGCCGGCGCTGCGCCGTTCGCTCAGGGCCTGCTCGGCGAAGGCGAAGTAGCCTTGCTCGGTCAGTTGTACCAGCAGCGGATGGTCGGCCAGGTGGGTCTGGATGATCACCTTGCCGGGCTCTTCGGCGCGCCCTGCGCGTCCCGCTACCTGGACGATCAGTTGTGCCATGCGTTCGCTGGCGCGAAAGTCCCCGGAAAACAGGCCGCCATCGGCATCCAGGATCGATACCAGGGTGACCCGGGGGAAGTGATGACCCTTGGCCAGCATCTGCGTGCCGACGAGGATGCACGGATGGCCTTTCTGGATGGTGGCGAACAGCTGGTTCATCGCGTCCTTGCGCGAGGTGCTGTCGCGATCCACCCGCAGTACCGGGTAGTCGGGAAACAGGATGGCCAGGCGCTCCTCTGCCCGTTCGGTGCCGGCTCCCACTGGCCGCAGGTCGACCTTGCCGCACTGTGGGCAATGCCGTGGCACACGTTCCACATGGCCGCAGTGATGGCAACGCAGTTCGCCCGAACGCTGGTGCACGGTCATGCGGGCGTCGCAGCGTTCGCATTCGGACATCCAGCCGCAGTCATGGCACAGCAGCGTCGGGGCGAAGCCGCGGCGATTGAGGAACACCAGGACCTGTTGCCCGGCGGCCAGGGTCTGGCCGATGGCTTGTTGCATGGGCCCGGAAATACCGCTGTCCAGTGGACGGCTCTTGACGTCCAGGCGCAGGAAACGCGGTGGTTTTGCACCGCCGGCCCGTTCATTCATGCGCAGCAGGCCATAGCGGCCGGTGTAGGCGTTATGCAGGCTTTCCAGGGATGGGGTGGCCGAGCCCAGGACGATCGGGATGTCTTCCTGGCGGGCGCGGACCAGGGCCAGGTCGCGAGCGTGGTAGCGCAAGCCTTCCTGCTGTTTATAGGAGCCGTCGTGCTCCTCGTCGATGATGATCAGCCCGGGATTCTTCATCGGGGTGAACAGCGCCGAGCGGGTGCCGATGATGATATCGGCCTCGCCGTCCCGGGCCGCCAGCCAGGCGTCCAGGCGCTCACGATCATTGACCGCCGAGTGCAGCAGGGCGATACGCGCATTGAAGCGTTGTTCGAAGCGGGCCAGGGTCTGGGGGCCGAGGTTGATTTCCGGGATCAGTACCAGGGCTTGCTTGCCGGCTTCCAGGGTTTCGCGGATCAGTTGCAGGTAGACCTCGGTCTTGCCGCTGCCGGTGACTCCTGCCAGGAGGAAGGCATGGTAGCTGTCGAACCCGGCGCGGATCGCTTCATACGCGGCGCGTTGTTCGCTGTTGAGCGGCAGTTCCGGCTGGGCCAGCCAGTGTTCGTGACGTGCTCCAGGGGCGTGCCTGCGTACCTCTATCTGCACCAGGTCCTTGGCCAGCAACAGGTCCAGGCTGTCCTTGCTCAGCATCAGCTTGCTCAAGAGCGCATGGGGGACGCCGTGGGGGTGTTGGGCCAGGGTGGCCAGGGCTTCTCGCTGGCGGGGGGCACGGGCTATTCGCGGATCGTCGAGGCGAGCGCCGGGCGCGACCGACCAGAAGCGTTCCTGGCGGGCCTCGGCCGGCTCACCCTGGCGCAGCAGCACCGGCAAGGCCCAGCTCAGGGTGTCGCCCAGGCTGTGCTGATAGTACTGGGCGGTCCACAGGCACAGCTTGAACAGGGCTGCTGGCAACGGTGGGGTGGGGTCCAGCAGGGCGAGGGCCGGCTTGAGCTTTTCCGCCGGGACTTCGCTGTGATCCGCTACCTGGACCAGGATGCCGATCATTTCCCTGCGCCCAAATGGCACTCGCAGGCGCATGCCTGGTTGCAACTGGCTGCGCAGTACCCCGGCTGGGGCGCGGTAGTCGAACAAGCGGCGCAAGGGCGAAGGCAGGGCTAGGCGCAGGATGGCGTCGGGCACGCGGGGAGGTCTCACAGGGCGGGCAGTCGGTAGGTTTTGGAGCCTAACAGACGAGCGCAGGGGTGTCCTGCACAAGCGTGGGCACCTGTTCACGGGTGCAGGCTGTCGATTCCGGGTAGGGGGCGGCGCGGGCTGTCAAGGTGGTGGAGGGTTTTTCTGATGGAGGGCAGTCAGGATCTCTTGCGCGATTGATGGGGTCTGGTAGAATCCGCGCCCTAATTCGTGCGGTATTCAACAATAGTGTTGGGTGGCGGCACGCTAGCCTGAGGAATACATCATGAAAGCCGATATCCATCCAGTATACGAAGCCATTACCGCTACTTGCAGCTGCGGTAACGTCATCGAAACTCGCTCCACCCTGGCCAAGCCTCTGAGCCTGGACGTGTGCAACGAGTGCCACCCGTTCTACACCGGTAAGCAGAAGACTCTGGACGTTGGCGGTCGTGTCGACAAGTTCAAGTCGCGCTTCGGTGCTTTCGGCGCAACGAAAAAGGCCTGAGGCTGATCGTTCTGGAAAGCCGATACCGACTTTCCTCGCTGATGAAAAAGGCGTCCCTAGTGGGCGCCTTTTTTGTGCCTGCGATTTGGCTGACAGCCGCCCAGGCGTTTTGCCCAGCCCCGGCTCCGGCGTCATTGACTCCTGCGGTGGTGGCGCGAGTGGTGGACGGTGACACCCTGCGTCTCAAGGACGGCCGCAGCGTACGCATGATCGGCCTCAATGCACCGGAGTTGGCCGCAAAGGGACGTTTGGCCGAGCCGTTGGCCGTGGCGGCACGTAGGCGCCTGGAGCAACTGGTCGCGCACAATGGTGGTCGGGTTGGCCTGGTGCCCGGTCGCGAGAGGTTCGATCGCTATGGGCGGACCCTGGCCCATGTCTATGGCGCCAATGGCGTGAACTTCGAAGCCCGGTTGATTGCCGAGGGGCTCGCCTACCATATCGCCCTGGCGCCGAATGTCGCATTGGTCGCCTGCCAGCAAGCTGCTGAAAACCATGCGCGCAGGGCCAGGCTAGGGCTTTGGCGGCGTTCGCCTGTACTGAAACCGGAGCAGATTCGCTCCTCGGGTTTTGCCGTGCTGAGCGGGCGGGTAAGTGGGGTGAAACGTAATCGCAACGGGGTTTGGATCACATTGCATGGGGCGGTTGTATTACGCATTGCACCCAATATCCGTGGCCGCTTCCCCCCTGAGCGGCTCAAAGGCCTTGTCGGGCGCCGCGTCGAGGCTCGTGGCTGGGTTGTGGATCGTCATCAGCGGGGGCGTTCCTCGCTGCCGCTTGCGCGCTGGATGATCTCGATCAAAGACCCTTCGATGCTGAGATTGCTCTGATGACGAATAAATTGTAGACATTTTTTATTTGGATTGTGAACAGTTGAAGGCCTTGCGGGCCGCGGCTCTTGGCCCAAAGTCGTAGGCTACGGGCCTTGACAGGGGTGACTGGCCAGTCTTGTGGGGACTATGCGACACGCGTATCCTCGGCGGTCCGTCTGTCCAACAGTAAAAGCGGAATGCCCACATGTCTGATTTGAAAACTGCCGCTCTCGAATATCATGCCAATCCTCGTCCAGGGAAGCTGAGTGTCGAGCTCACCAAGGCCACTGCTACCGCTCGTGATCTGGCGCTGGCCTACAGCCCCGGCGTAGCCGAACCGGTACGTGAAATCGCTCGCGACCCGGAGCTGGCCTACAAGTACACCGGCAAAGGCAACCTGGTTGCCGTCATTTCCGATGGCACCGCTATTCTGGGCCTGGGCAACCTCGGCCCGCTGGCCTCCAAGCCGGTGATGGAAGGCAAGGGCGTACTGTTCAAGCGTTTCGCCGGCATCGATGTGTTCGACATCGAAGTCGACTCCGAAAGCCCGCAAGCCTTCATCGATACCGTCAAGCGCATCTCCATCACCTTCGGTGGCATCAACCTGGAAGACATCAAGGCGCCTGAGTGCTTCGAGATCGAGCGCGCCCTGATCGAGCAGTGCGACATTCCGGTATTCCACGATGACCAGCACGGTACCGCCATCGTGACCGCGGCCGGGATGATCAATGCCCTGGAAATCGCCGGCAAGACCCTGGCCGATGCCAAGATCGTCTGCCTGGGCGCCGGTGCTGCCGCCATCTCCTGCATGAAGCTGCTGGTGAGCATGGGTGCGCAGATCGAGAACATCTTCATGGTTGACCGTACCGGTGTGATCCACTCCGGCCGTGACGACCTGAACCAGTACAAGGCAGTGTTCGCCCACGCTACCGACAAGCGCACCCTGGCCGACGCCCTGAAGGGTGCCGATGTGTTCGTTGGCCTGTCCGGTCCGAACCTGCTGAGCGCCGAAGGCCTGAAGTCCATGGCGTCGAACCCGATCGTGTTCGCCTGCTCCAACCCTGATCCGGAAATCTCCCCGGAGCTGGCCCATGCCACTCGCGACGACGTGATCATGGCCACTGGCCGTTCGGACTACCCGAACCAGGTGAACAACGTACTGGGCTTCCCGTTCATCTTCCGTGGTGCCCTGGACGTTCGCGCCAAGCGCATCAACGAAGAGATGAAGATCGCGGCGGCCATCGCCCTGAAGGACCTGGCCAAGCTGCCAGTGCCTCAGGAAGTCTGCGATGCCTACGGCGGACAGGCGCTGGCGTTCGGTCGTGAGTACATCATTCCCAAGCCAATGGATGCCCGCCTGATCACCGTGATCTCCGATGCCGTGGCCAAGGCCGCCATCGAGACTGGCGTGGCCACCCTGCCGTATCCGAAGAACTATCCGCTCAAAAGCGTGAACGACGTGTTCAACGGCTAATTGCAGCCCATAAAAAACCCGGCCATCGAGCCGGGTTTTTTTATGGGGAAGTTTCAAGCTTCAAGCGGCAAGGGTTCCTGGTCGCTTGAAGCGCGTAGCTTGCGCTGCTGTTCTAGAACAGGTCGATCGGAGCGGCCTCGTCTGCCGGTAGTGGACTGCCAGGGGCCACGCCATTGCCCAGCTCGTTGACCGAGGGTGGGGTGTCTTCGCTCTTGAACAGCTCGAAGTAGGCGTTTGGCGTCCCGGGGGTAGCGGCGCGGCCACTGACCGGGTCGACACGCAGGCTGAGGATGCCTTCCGGCTCGGGTTGGGTGTGGGGTGGCTTGCCCTTGAGGGCGGCGCCCATGAAGTTCATCCAGATCGGCAGGGCCACGGTGCCGCCATACTCGCGGCGCCCCAGGCTTTCCGGTTGGTCGAAGCCGGTCCATACCGTGGTGACGTAGTCGGCGTTGTAGCCGGAGAACCAGGCGTCCTTGGAGTCGTTGGTGGTACCGGTCTTGCCGGCCAGGTCCGAGCGGCCCAGGGCCAGCGCGCGGCGGCCGGTGCCCAGCTTGATCACGTCCTCGAGCATGCTGTTGAGGATGTAGGTAGTACGCCCGTCGATAATTCGTTCTGCAGTCACCGGCGCCTGGGCGGCTGGCTGGACTGGAGTTTCGCCGGTCGCGGTGTTGATCGTGAAGCCGTTCTCCGGCGCAGCGATACCACTGCTGGCAGTATCGCCAGTGGGGGCGCTGGGCGGGTTGGCGCTGAACAACAGCTCACTGTTACGGCTTTCGATCTTGTCGATGATGTAGGGGGTGATCTTGTAGCCGCCGTTGGCAAAGGTGCTCCAGCCGGTGGCGATCTCGATCGGCGTCAGGGTCGCTGTGCCCAGGGCCAGGGACAGGTTGCGCGGCAGGTCCTGCTTGTTGAAGCCGAACTTGCTGATGTAATCGATGGTGCGGTCGACCCCCATGCTTTGCAGCAGGCGGATCGATACCAGGTTGCGTGATTTGTACAGCGCCTCACGCATGCGAATCGGACCCAGGAACGTGTTGTTGTCGTTCTTCGGCCGCCAGACCTTGTCCAGGTATTCGTCGACGAACACGATCGGGGCGTCGTTCACCAGGCTGGCCGGGGTGTAGCCATTGTCCAGGGCGGCACTGTAGACGAATGGCTTGAAGCTCGAGCCGGGTTGGCGCTTGGCTTGCGTCGCGCGGTTGTAGTTGCTCTGCTCGAAGGCGAAGCCGCCGACCAGTGCGCGGATGGCGCCGTTCTGTGGGTCCAGGGTCACCAGGGCGCCCTGGGCGACCGGGATCTGGCTGAACTTCAGAGAATTGTCTGCCTGGCGCTGTACGCGTACCAAGTCGCCGATCTGGGTCACGTCCGCAGGTTGGCGAGGCGAGGGGCCCATGCTGTTGGTGTTGAGGAACGGGCGGGCCCATTTCATGCTTTCCCAGGCCACATGTTCCTGGCCGTTGCGGGTCAGTACCTCAATGCCATTCTTCTCGACCTGGGTGACGATCGCTGGCTCCAGCCCGCTGATGGTCCGCTGTTTGGTCAGCTCGTTGGCCCAGGCTGCCTGGGTCTTGCCGGGCAGGCGCGATTCCGGGCCGCGATAGCCGTGGCGCTGGTCGTAGGTCATCAGCCCTTCATGGACCGCGGTATTGGCCATTTCCTGCAGGTCGCTGGGAACCGTGGTGGTCACCCGGAAACCTTCGGTGTAGGCGTCGCTGCCATAGCGGCCGACCATCTCGGCGCGGGCCATCTCGGCGATGTACGGTGCGCTCACTTCCGGAGTCGGTACGTGATAGCTGGCATTGAGGGGTTCGTTGACCGCCTCGGTGTAGGCCGCCTCGGTGATCTTGCCCAGCTTGTACATGCGCCCCAGGATCCAGTCGCGACGCTCCTTGCTGCGCGCCGGGTTGGCCAGGGGGTTGAAGCGCGAAGGGGCCTTGGGCAGCCCGGCGATCATCGCCATCTGTGCCAGGCTCACATCGCGGATGGATTTGCCGTAGTACACCTGTGCCGCTGCCTCGATCCCGTAGGCACGGTTACCCAGGTAGATCTTGTTGACATACAGCTCGAGGATCTCGTCCTTGGTCAACTGGCGCTCGATCTGCAGGGCCAGTAGGATCTCCGTCGCCTTGCGCGAGAAGCTGCGCTCGCTGGTGAGGAAGAAGTTCTTGGCCACCTGCATGGTGATGGTGCTGCCGCCGGACTGGATGTGCCCGCTCTTGACCAGTTGAGTGGCCGCCCGCATCAGGCTGCTGGGGTCGACGCCGTAGTGGTTGGCGAAGTTATCGTCTTCAGCACTTAGTAACGCATTGATGAAGTTCGGGGGAATTTCGGCGAAACGTATGGGATTACGTCGCATCTCGCCAAATTCTGCGATCAATTTTCCGTCGCTGCTGTACACCCGCAGGGGGATTTGCAACTGGATGGTTCGCAGGGCCTCTACCGACGGCAAGCCAGGACTAAGATAGAGAAACGCGCCGGAGAGGGCGAGGAGCAGCCCGCAGAACGCCGCTACGATGGACCACCCGAAAAACTTCAGCAGACGAATCAAGGCTTTTGGATTTCCAGAGAAAGGAATGAATTAGGCGTCGGGGTATTCATGATGATCAGGACCGACCCACGCAGCGGGTAAACGCGGAAAAAAACGCGGGCATTATAAGCATTTTCCTCCGGGATCGTCATTTGCCCGTCTGTCAAGACTCGACGCATGGACATAACGTCGCTCAGGGAATCCGTAAGTTACGGATAGTCATAGGGAATTGGCCGTGCTTGGACTCTTCAGGAAAAAGTCGAGTTCCCTGTTAGGGATCGATATCAATGCGACTGCCATCACGGTTCTAGCCTTGAGTCGCCAGGGGGCAGGCTACCGGGTCGAGGCCTTTGCCCGAGAGCCTCTATTGCCTGGCGTGGTGCAAGGCCGGCAAATCGTTGATCCCGAGGCCTTGGGCATGGCCTTGCTCAGGGCCTGGAGCCGCAGTGGCAGTCGCCTTCGGGACAGCGTAGTGGCGGTGCCGGGGGAGGCGCTGATCAGCAAGCTGATAGAAGTGCCGGCGGGGCTCTCCGACGAAGAACTGGAGAACCAGATTGCCCTGGAAGCGAGCCAGTACATTCCTTATGCCCTGGAGGACGTTGCGCTCGATTTCGAGGTGCAAGGGACGGTGCCGGGAAACTCCCGACGGGTTCAGGTGCTGCTGGTGGCTTGTCGCAACGAGCAGGTCGAGTCCCTGGAGGCGGTGCTGGCTCTGGCAGGCCTGCGTGCCCGGGTGGTGGACAGCGAGCCTCTGGCCCTGGAGCGAGGCCTGGCGCTAACGATCGCCAAGGCGTTGCCGCAAGCCTCCCTGGCCTTGCTGGATCTGGGGGCGGACATCAGTACGTTCAGCGTGATGCGTGGGCAACGGGTCATTTATGGCCGAGAGCAGCTGTTTGGCAGCCGCCAGTTGATGGAGGCCCTTGGTCGACACCATGGCCTGACCCTGGACGAGGCATTGCTGGCGCAGCGCAAGGGCTGCTTGCCCCAAGGCTGCAACGAGGACGTGTTGCAACCGTTTGGGTTGCAGGTGCAGGAGCAGGTGGTCCTTGCCCTGCAGCAGTTTTTCGCTTCAGCGCAGCAGCAGCAGCCCCTGGACTTGCTGTTGTTGGCTGGTACGGCCAGTGCCCTGGATGGCCTGGCCCGGGCTGTGGAGCAGTGCTCGGGGGTTGCCGCGGCGATCGCCGATCCTGTTCGCAATATGTCGGTCAGCCACCGGCTGGACAGCCAGCAACTCGCTGACCAGGCACCGGGTTTGTTGCTTGCCTGCGGCCTAGCCTTGAGAGGGCTGTACTGATGACCCGGATCAACCTCTTGCCCTGGCGCGAGGCTGCCAGGGAGCTGCGGCGTCGGCGTTTTCTCGGGGCTCTGGCCGTGACGGTGATGCTGGGTGGTGGGGTGGTCTTGCTGGCGGATGCCTATATCGCCCGGGCGATCGAGCGATTGCACCTGCGTAATCAATACCTGGAGCAGGCCTCGACCCTGCTGGACCAGCGGATTGCCGATGTCGAGGCGCTCAAACTGCAACGCCAGCAGTTGCTTGAGCGCTTCAGGGTTGTCGAGGAATTACAGCGCAGTCGTGCCTCTGGCGTGCGGGTCTTCGAGCAGTTGGCCCGCAGCTTGCCCGAAGGTGCTTACCTGACCGAAATCGATCAGCAGGGCGAAAGCCTGGGTATCAGTGGTGTCGCGCGGGCCAATGATCGGATCTCCGAACTGTTGCGCAATCTGCAAGCCAGCGATGGATTTGCCGCACCGGCGCTGACTGAGGTGAAGAATGTCGCGCAGATGGGGCGTCAGCCGAGCAATCTGTTTCGACTGAATGTGCAGCAAGTTCCAGTGATGGAGCTTGGGCCATGAATCACTGGCTTGGGGCGATCCAGGCAGGCGGCTTCGATTGGCGAACGTTGGATCTGGGCAACCCCGGCGCTTGGCCCGAAGCGCTCAAGGGGGTACTGCTGATCTTGTTGATGTGCCTGGTCCTGGCGGTGGGCCAGGTTTTCTATCTGGGGGCGGGGCAGGAGCAGTGGAAGCAAATGCGCCAGGAACATGTTCGTCTCAAGGCGCGGATTGCTGGCAAGTTTCGCCAGGCTGGTAGCCTGGATTCTTGGCGAGAGCAGGTGGCGCTTGTACGGGAAAACCTGGATCGGGCGCTGGAGCAATTTTTTCAGGGGGCCGAGATCCCGGGACTGCTGGAGGACATCAGTCGCCTGGGACAGGATGCAGGCCTGGTGTTCGAAGCGATCAGCCTGCGGCCGGGGGTGTCCCGGCAATTCCTTGTCCAGCTGCCAATCCAGATATCCGTGGTGGGCGGTTATCACGAACTGGCGACATTCGCTGCTGGCCTGGCGGGGCTACCGCGTATGGTCACTCTGCATGATCTTCGTATCAGTCCCGTGGAGGGTCATGAACCCGTGCGCCTGCGCATGAATGTCGAGGCGCGGATCTACAGGCTTGCAAAACAGGACTCGCACCCATGAAGGGTGGGCACTGGTTACTGGGTGGATTTTGCCTGTGTCTTTGGGGGTGTGAGGGCGCTGCGGGCTTCGCCGATCTGGATGCTTATCTGGATGAAATGCGTCGACAAGCACCTGCCGCGGTCGATTCTGTTCCACCTCTTCGTTCATTCCCGGTGCTTGCCTATGGCGCGGGTGCATTGCGCGACCCATTCCAGCCGCTATCCGACGACCTGCTCGCCAGCCAACGGCTGATCGGGGCCCGTCGGTCTGAGCCGGGTCGGGTCTTGCATCCGCTTGAACAGCTGGACATCGAGCAGTTGCAGATGGTCGGGACTTTGTCCGGTGTTGCCGGGAACTTCGTCCTGCTGCGCGGTGCGGGAGTCGTTTATCGATTGCAGGTCGGCGATTACCTGGGGCGCGACCAGGGGCGGATCATTGCCATCGGCGACCTGCAGGTGGATGTGCTGGAGGTGGTTGCCGACGGTCTGGGGGGCTGGCTGGAGCGATCACGGACGCTGCTGTTGAAAAAACACTCTTAGTGAGATCGGGGAAATGAACAGGATTGTTCCAGTCTGGGGGCTATGGCTGTGGTTGGTGTTCTGGGCTTTGCCGGCAGGTGCCATGTCTGGGGAAGTGGGGGCGGTCTACCACGGCGAAAAGCTCTCGCTGAATTTCCAGGACATCGAAGTACGCTCGGTCCTGCAGCTGATTGCCGATTTCACCGGTCTGAACCTGGTGGCCAGCGACACCGTGCAGGGCAGCATCACCTTGCGTCTGAAGGGCGTGCCCTGGGACCAGGCGCTGGACCTGGTGCTCAAAACCAAAGGCCTGGACCAGCGGCGGATTGGCAATGTGCTGCTGGTTGCGCCAGCGGAGGAGATCGCGGCCCGGGAGCTCCAGGAGCTGGAGTCGCAGAAGCAACTGGAGGACCTGGCGCCTTTGCGACGGGAGCTGTTACAGGTGAACTACGCCAAGGCCGCGGATATTGCCAGGCTGTTCCAGTCTGTAACGGGGGCAGAGGAGCGCATCGGCGAGCGCGGTTCCATCAGTGTCGATGAGCGGACCAACAACATCATTGCCTACCAGAACCAGGAGCGTCTCGATGAGCTGCGGCGGATTGTCAGGCAGCTTGATATTCCGGTGCGCCAAGTGATGATCGAAGCGCGGATCGTCGAGGTCAACGTCGATTATGACAAGGGCCTGGGTGTGCGCTGGGGAGGATCGGTGCAGAAGAGCGGGCGTTGGAACCTGTCCGGAGTCCAGGGCCGTCCCAGTGGCTCGACGACCATCGGTGCGCCAGGCAGTAGTGGCACCCTCGCGCCTTTTGTCGACCTGGGGGGGCGTCACCAGTAACTCGGGCCTGGGGATTGCCTATATCACCGATAACGTCCTTCTGGATTTGGAGCTGACGGCCATGGAGAAGAGTGGCAACGGTGAGATCGTTTCCCAGCCCAAGGTGGTGACCTCCGACAAGGAAACAGCAAGGATTCTCAAGGGCACCGAGATTCCCTATCAGGAGGCCAGCTCCAGCGGTGCCACCTCGGTATCGTTCAAGGAGGCCTCGCTGTCTCTGGAGGTCACCCCGCAGATTACCCCGGACGATCAGGTGGTCATGGAGGTCAAGGTCACCAAGGATGAGCCGGACTACCTGAATAAGGTTCAGGAAGTACCACCCATCAGGAAAAACGAGGTCAATGCCAAGGTGCTGGTCAGCGACGGGCAGACGATCGTCATTGGCGGTGTTTTCTCCAATACGCAAAGCAAGGTTGTAGATAAGGTGCCATTTTTGGGCGATGTACCGTATCTTGGCCGCTTTTTCCGGCGTGACGTGGTGTCGGAGAAAAAATCCGAGCTGCTGGTATTTCTCACTCCGCGTATCATGAACAACCAGGCGATTGCTGCGAGTCGTTGATTCTGTGCGAAATTTGATACTTGTTGGGCCCATGGGGGCTGGAAAAAGCACCATCGGCCGCTTGCTGGCCAAAGAGCTGCGCCTGCCATTCAAAGATTCCGATAAGGAAATTGAACTGCGCACAGGTGCGAACATCCCGTGGATCTTCGATAAGGAAGGTGAGCCGGGTTTTCGTGACCGTGAGCAGGCGATGATCGCTGAGCTGTGCGGCAATGATGGGGTCGTCCTGGCCACCGGTGGTGGCGCCGTGATGCGCGAAGCCAACCGTCGGGCGCTGTTCGCTGGAGGGCGCGTGGTCTATCTGCATGCCTCGGTGGAGCAACAGGTGGGGCGCACTTCCAGGGACCGCAATCGTCCCCTGCTGCGAACGGCTGATCCGGCCAAGACACTGCGCGACCTGCTGGAAATCCGTGATCCGCTTTATCGGGAAATCGCCGACCTGGTGGTGGAAACCGATGAGCGGCCACCGCGATTGGTGGTGCTGGACATCCTGGAGCGTCTGCAGCAGCTGCCACCCCGTTAATACACCGGGTGAAATACGCTATTCTCGGCGTCGCGCCAGGCCCTCAAAGTGTGGCGCAGAGCTATCGGGCTGCGTCAGATGAACAGACGAGGCCCATCGTCAATAAAAGGCAGGATGCCTGCTTCCATCTTCGTGGGGACACATGCAGACACTTAAGGTCGACCTAGGCGAGCGCAGCTACCCGATTCATATTGGTGAAGGACTGTTGGACCGGCCAGAACTCCTGGTGCCGCATATCGCCGGTCGACAAGTGGCGATCATTTCCAATGAGACCGTCGCGCCCCTCTACCTTGAGCGTTTGACTCGCACCCTGGCGCAGTTCGCAGTGATCTCGGTGGTCTTGCCCGATGGCGAGGCCTACAAGAACTGGGAAACCCTGCAGCTGATTTTCGACGGTCTGCTGACTGCCCGCCATGACCGCCGTACCACGATCATCGCCCTGGGGGGCGGGGTAATCGGTGACATGGCCGGCTTCGCCGCTGCCTGCTACCAGCGTGGCGTCGACTTCATCCAGATTCCCACCACCTTGTTGTCCCAGGTGGACTCCTCGGTGGGAGGCAAGACCGGAATCAACCACCCGTTGGGCAAGAACATGGTGGGGGCCTTCTACCAGCCGAACGTGGTGCTGATCGACACCGCCAGCCTCAAGACCCTGCCGGGCCGCGAGTTGTCGGCGGGGTTGGCGGAGGTCATCAAGTACGGCCTGATCTGCGACGAGCCATTCCTGGGTTGGCTGGAAGAGAATGTCGATCGCCTGCGAGCCCTGGACCAGCAAGCCCTGACCTACGCCATCGAGCGCTCCTGCGCAGCCAAGGCCGCCGTGGTCGGGGCTGATGAGCGTGAATCGGGGGTGCGGGCCACCCTCAATCTCGGCCACACCTTCGGCCATGCCATCGAGACCCATATGGGCTATGGCGTGTGGCTGCATGGCGAGGCGGTGGCTGCGGGCACCGTAATGGCCCTGGAAATGTCCGCGCGCCTGGGCTGGATCACCAGCCAGGAGCGTGACCGTGGCATTGCCCTGTTCCAGCGGGCAGGCTTGCCGGTGATTCCGCCCGAGGAGATGACCGAGGCGGATTTTCTCGAGCACATGGCAATTGATAAAAAAGTGATCGACGGTCGTTTGCGTCTGGTATTGCTGCGCCGAATGGGCGAAGCCGTAGTCACCGACGACTATCCGAAAGAGGTTTTACAGGCCACGCTGGGGGCGGACTACCGCGTCCTGGCTCAGCTTAAAGGTTGATAAGATCCAATGACTAGTTTGCACGCGGACGAGGCGTTCCTCGGCCATTACCAGTTGAGCCACGACCCTTTCGCTCCCCGGGTTCCCGGCTTCAAATTCTTTCCTGCCCAGCGCAAGCCCGTATTGGGGCAATTGCATCACCTGGCTCGCTACAGTCAGTTGCTACTGGTGGTCACGGGGCCCCAGGGTAGCGGCAAGACCTTGCTGCGCCAGGCCTTGGTCGCCAGCACCAACAAGCAATCGGTACAGAGCGTGGTGGTTTCCGCCCGTGGCGCTGGCGATGCCGCTGGTGTATTGCGCCAGGTGGCGCAGGCACTGAATGTGGCCCAGGCCGAGATCGGAGCGATCCTGGCCCAGGTGGTGCAGCTCGCCCTGACGGGGCAGGAAGTCTACCTGCTGGTCGATGATGCCGAGCAACTTGACGAGTCTGCCCTAGAGGCCCTGCTGGCCCTGGCAGCGGGCGCACCGGAAGGGCGTCCCCATGTCTTCCTGTTCGGCGAGTCGTCGCTGATTGCGGTGCTGGACCAGTTCAGTACCGATGAGGAGCGATTCCACGTCATCGAACTGCAGCCCTATACCGAAGAAGAGACCCGGGAATACCTGGCCCAGCGTCTCGAGGGCGCGGGGCAAGGCATCGAACTTTTTTCCGCAGATCAGATCAGTGATATTCACGAAAGCTCCGATGGCTGGCCGGGCAACATCAACCAGGTCGCCAGGGATGCAATGATCGAAGCCATGATCGCCAGCCGCTCTGCGGTAAAGCGTCCAAGTATGGGGTTCAACATGCCTAAGAAACACGTATTGGCCATTTCCGCGGTAGTGGTTGTGGCCGTGGCGGCAGCCTGGCTGATGCCTGGGCGCGGCAAGGCGCCTGCAACCGGCACGCCGGCCAACGAGCAGGCGCAACTGCCGCTGGGGCAGGCGCCCAATGCCAATGGCGGCCCGGCTGTAGAGTTCGCCGGTTCGTCGCAACCGATGCCACTGCCGCTGGTCGGCCAGTCGCAACCGGTGATGCGTGGGCCTCTGGCCGAAGCCGCAGGTGGTATCACCGAAGGCGACGATGGGGTGCCTGTGCCGGGTTCGAGCGCCGTTCCACCAACGGTAACGACGACTGCACCACCGGCTGGCGTACCGGCTGGCCCGGCCGCCACTCCGGCGCCACGTCCTACTCCGGCCCCTGCTCCAGCTCCAGCACCGACCCAGGTGGCCGCCGCCAAGCCAGCCCCAGCGCCCAAGCCTGTGGAGAAGCCTGTGGCCGCCAAGCCTGCTCCGGCGCCCAAGCCCGCTGAGAAGCCGCTGACCGTAGCCAAGGCCGCCACCGGTGGCAGTTGGTACGCCGGCCAGGCACCCGGTAACTATGTGGTGCAGATCCTGGGGACCAGCTCGGAAGCCACCGCGCAGAGTTTCGTCAAGGAACAGGGCGGCGAATACCGCTACTTCAAGAAAGTCCTCAACGGCAAGCCGCTGTATGTGATCACCTACGGCAACTTCGCAAGCCGCGATGCAGCGGTCAGCGCTATCAAATCCTTGCCAGCGAAGGTTCAGGCTGGTAAACCTTGGCCTCGCACTGTCGCCAGCGTTCAACAAGAACTCGCAACAGCCCGCTGAAGATTCGGCGGCCTTACCCAGGCCGCCTCTCCAGGCAACCTCAAATTTCCGCATCGGCATGCTGCCCTACAGGCCGCGTGCCTTGTGGTGTCTGCGTCACAGTAGTTTTTGAGTCGCTGCAGTCAAAGACAAAACTTTTTGACTAGCACAGCGTATCGCTTTAAAACGTTCATAAATGCGACACGAATTTGCGACAAATCGTCGCCAAATTTGTGGGGCTATGTGTCGGTGTGTACAATGACCTCCCTTTTGCCCCTGCAAAGTCGGCGTACGTTCGACGTGGAAGGTAACAGGTTGAATTGAAAAGAAATTTGCCTCGATAAGAGGCAGCCTGGTGAGAAAGTGTCTATGAAAGCAGGTCTGTACCAACCCGATGAATTTAAGGATAACTGTGGTTTCGGCCTGATCGCCCATATGCAGGGCGAACCCAGTCATACCCTGTTGAAAACGGCCATCGAGGCCCTGACCTGTATGACCCACCGCGGTGGGATCAATGCGGATGGCAAGACCGGCGACGGTTGCGGTCTGCTGATACAAAAACCCGATCTGTTCCTGCGCGCCGTCGCCAAGGAGCACTTCGGGACCGACCTGCCCAAGCAGTACGCCGTGGGCATGGTGTTCTTCAACCAGGATCCGGCCAAGGCCGAAGCCGCGCGGGAGAACATGAACCGCGAGATCCTGGCCGCCGGCCTGCAACTGGTGGGCTGGCGCAAGGTGCCGATCGACACCAGCGTGCTCGGGCGCCTGGCCCTGGAGCGCCTGCCACAGATCGAGCAGGTATTCATTGGCGGTGAAGGCCTGAACGACCAGGACTTCGCCATCAAGCTGTTCAGCTCCCGCCGTCGTTCCTCGGTGGCCAACGCCGCCGATACCGACCACTACATCTGCAGCTTTTCCCACAAGACCATCATCTATAAGGGCCTGATGATGCCGGCGGACCTCGCCGCCTTCTATCCGGACCTGGGTGACGAGCGCCTGCAGACCGCGATCTGCGTGTTCCACCAGCGCTTCTCCACCAACACCCTGCCGAAGTGGCCGCTGGCCCAACCCTTCCGCTTCCTTGCCCACAACGGCGAGATCAACACCATCACCGGTAACCGCAACTGGGCGGTGGCTCGTCGTACCAAGTTCGCCAACGACCTGATTCCCGACCTGGAAGAGCTGGGCCCGTTGGTCAACCGCGTGGGTTCCGACTCCTCGAGCATGGACAACATGCTCGAGCTGATGGTCACCGGCGGCATCGACCTGTTCCGCGGCGTGCGCATGATCATTCCGCCGGCCTGGCAGAACGTCGAGACCATGGACGCCGACCTGCGTGCGTTCTACGAGTACAACTCCATGCACATGGAGCCCTGGGACGGCCCGGCCGGCGTGGTCATGACCGACGGTCGCTACGCGGTCTGCCTGCTGGACCGCAACGGCCTGCGCCCGGCGCGCTGGGTCACCACCAAGAACGGCTTCATCACCCTGGCCTCGGAAATCGGCGTCTGGAACTACCAGCCCGAGGACGTGATCGCCAAGGGCCGGGTCGGCCCGGGCCAGATCTTCGCCGTGGACACCGAGACCGGGCAGATCCTCGACACCGACGCCATCGACAACCGCCTCAAGTCCCGTCATCCCTACAAGCAATGGCTGCGCAAGAATGCCCTGCGCATCCAGGCCACCATGGAAGACAACGACCACGGTTCGGCCTTCTACGACGTCGATCAGCTCAAGCAGTACATGAAGATGTACCAGGTCACCTTCGAAGAGCGTGACCAGGTGCTGCGTCCATTGGGCGAGCAGGGCTACGAGGCAGTGGGCTCCATGGGCGACGACACGCCAATGGCCGTGCTGTCCCAGCGCGTGCGCACCCCCTACGACTACTTCCGCCAGCAGTTCGCCCAGGTCACCAACCCGCCGATCGACCCGCTGCGCGAAGCCATCGTCATGTCCCTGGAGATCTGCCTCGGTGCCGAGCGCAATATCTTCCAGGAGTCGCCGGAGCATGCCTCGCGGGTGATCCTCAGCTCGCCGATCATTTCCCCGGCCAAGTGGCGCTCGCTGATGAACCTCGATCGTCCAGGCTTCGAGCGGGCGATCATCGATCTCAACTACGACGAGAGCGTCGGCCTCGAAGCGGCCATCCGCAACGTCGCCGACCAGGCTGAGGAAGCCGTGCGCTCCGGTCGGACTCAGGTAGTGCTCAGTGACCGTCATATCGCCCCGGGCAAGTTGCCGATCCACGCCTCCCTGGCCACCGGTGCGGTACACCATCGCCTGACCGAAAAGGGCTTGCGCTGCGACTCCAACATCCTGGTGGAAACCGCCACCGCCCGCGATCCGCATCACTTCGCCGTACTGGTCGGCTTTGGTGCTTCCGCCGTTTATCCGTTCCTGGCCTACGAAGTGCTGGGTGACCTGATTCGCACCGGTGAAGTGCTGGGCGACCTCTATGAGGTGTTCAAGAACTACCGCAAGGGCATCACCAAGGGCCTGCTCAAGATCCTGTCGAAGATGGGCATCTCCACCATTACGTCCTACCGTGGTGCGCAGTTGTTCGAGGCCATTGGCCTGTCCGAGGAAGTCTGCAACCTGAGCTTTCGTGGCGTGCCGAGCCGGATCAAGGGGGCGCGTTTCGTCGATATCGAGGCCGAGCAGAAGGCCCTGGCAGCCGAAGCCTGGAGCCCGCGCAAGCCGATCCAGCAAGGCGGCCTGCTGAAGTTCGTCCATGGCGGCGAGTACCACGCCTACAACCCGGATGTGGTCAACACCCTGCAAGCAGCCGTACAGCAGGGCGACTACGCCAAGTTCAAGGAATACACCGCGCTGGTGGACAACCGCCCGGTGTCGATGATCCGCGACCTGTTCCAGGTCAAGACCCTGGAGCAGCCGCTGGACCTGGGCGAAGTCGAGCCCCTGGAAGCGATCCTCAAGCGTTTCGACTCCGCGGGCATCTCCCTCGGTGCGCTGTCGCCGGAGGCCCACGAGGCCCTGGCCGAGGCGATGAACCGCCTGGGCGCGCGCTCCAACTCCGGCGAGGGCGGTGAAGACCCGGCCCGCTACGGCACCATCAAGAGTTCGAAGATCAAGCAGGTGGCTACCGGCCGCTTTGGCGTGACCCCGGAGTACCTGGTCAACGCCGAAGTGCTGCAGATCAAGGTGGCCCAGGGCGCCAAGCCCGGCGAAGGCGGCCAGTTGCCCGGCGGCAAGGTCAATGGCCTGATCGCCAAGCTGCGCTATGCGGTTCCGGGCGTGACCCTGATCTCGCCGCCACCGCATCACGACATCTACTCCATCGAAGACCTGTCGCAGCTGATCTTCGACCTCAAGCAGGTCAATCCCCAGGCACTGGTTTCGGTGAAACTGGTGGCTGAGGCCGGGGTCGGCACTATCGCCGCTGGCGTGGCCAAGGCCTATGCCGACCTGATCACCATCTCCGGCTACGACGGCGGTACCGGTGCTTCGCCGCTGACCTCGATCAAGTACGCCGGCGCTCCATGGGAACTGGGCCTGGCCGAGACCCACCAGACCCTGCGCGGCAATGACCTGCGCGGCAAGGTCCGGGTACAGACCGACGGCGGCCTGAAGACCGGCCTGGACGTGATCAAGGCGGCCATCCTCGGCGCCGAGAGCTTTGGCTTCGGTACCGCGCCGATGATCGCCCTGGGTTGCAAGTACCTGCGCATCTGCCACCTGAACAACTGCGCCACCGGCGTCGCCACCCAGAACGACAAGCTGCGCAAGGACCACTACATCGGTACCGTCGATATGGTGGTGAACTTCTTCACCTACGTGGCCGAGGAAACCCGTGAGTGGCTGGCCAAGCTGGGCGTGCGTTCGTTGCAAGAGCTGATCGGTCGTACCGACCTGCTCCAGGTACTCGAAGGCCAGACCGCCAAGCAGCAGCACCTGGACCTGACCCCATTGCTGGGCAGCGACCACATTCCGGCGGACAAGCCACAGTTCTGCCAGGTGGACCGCAACCCGCCGTTCGACCAGGGCCTGTTGGCCGAGAAGATGGTCGAGATGGCGCGTGCGGCCATCAACGACAAGAGCGGTGCCGAGTTCGAACTGGATATCTGCAACTGCGACCGCTCCATCGGCGCGCGGATTTCCGGCGAGATCGCCAAGGTCCACGGCAACCAGGGCATGGCCCAGGCGCCGATCACTTTCCGCTTCAAGGGCACTGCGGGCCAGAGCTTCGGCGTGTGGAACGCCGGTGGCCTGAACCTCTACCTGGAAGGCGACGCCAACGACTACGTGGGCAAGGGCATGACCGGCGGCAAGCTGGTGATCGTTCCGCCCAAGGGCAGCGCCTACAAGACCCAGGACAGTGCGATCGTCGGCAATACCTGCCTCTACGGCGCCACGGGCGGCAAGCTGTTCGCCGCCGGCACCGCGGGCGAGCGTTTCGCCGTGCGCAACTCCGGTGCCCACACCGTGGTGGAAGGCACCGGCGATCACTGCTGCGAATACATGACCGGTGGCTTTGTCTGCGTGCTGGGCAAGACCGGCTACAACTTCGGCTCAGGCATGACCGGTGGTTTTGCCTACGTGCTCGACCAGGACAACAGCTTCGTCGACAAGCTGAACCATGAACTGGTGGAGATCCAGCGCATCACCGGCGAGGCGATGGAGGCGTACCGCAGCCATCTGCAACGCGTGCTGGGCGAGTACGTCGAAGAAACCGGTAGCGAATGGGGCCGCGAGCTCTGGGAAAACCTGGACGACTACGTACGGCGCTTCTGGCTGGTCAAGCCGAAGGCGGCGAACCTGAAGAACCTGCTCTCCAGCACCCGGGCCAACCCGCAATAAAAGCAGCAGCAAGTGGCAAGCCTCAGGCTGCAAGCGAAGCAGTTCGAGGTTTGCCCGGCTCAAGTGATCGTCTTGCGGCTTGCAGCTTATAGCTTGCAGCTGCTGTTAAGAGGTTTTGAAAAATGGCTGAACGTCTGAATAACGACTTCCAGTTCATCGATGTCGGGCGCAAGGATCCGAAGAAGAAACTGTTGCGTCAGCGCAAGAAAGAGTTCGTGGAAATCTACGAGCCCTTCAAACCCCAGCAATCGGTCGAGCAGGCCCATCGCTGCCTGGGTTGCGGCAATCCGTATTGCGAATGGAAGTGCCCGGTGCACAACTTCATTCCCAACTGGCTCAAGCTGGTGGCCGAGGGCAACATCCTGGCCGCCGCCGAGCTGTCGCACCAGACCAACACCCTGCCGGAAGTCTGCGGCCGCGTATGCCCGCAGGACCGCCTGTGCGAAGGTGCCTGCACCCTCAATGACGGCTTCGGCGCGGTAACGATCGGCTCGGTGGAGAAGTACATCACCGACACCGCCTTCGCCATGGGCTGGCGCCCGGACATGTCCAAGGTCAAGCCCACCGGCAAGCGCGTGGCGATCATCGGTGCCGGCCCGGCGGGCCTGGGCTGTGCCGACGTGCTGGTGCGTGGCGGCGTAACCCCGGTGGTGTTCGACAGGAACCCGGAGATCGGTGGCTTGCTGACCTTCGGTATCCCCGAGTTCAAGCTGGAGAAGACCGTGCTGAGCAATCGGCGCGAGGTCTTCAGTGGCATGGGCATCGAGTTCCGCCTCAACACCGAGGTGGGCAAGGACGTGACCATGGAGCAACTGCTCGCCGAGTTCGATGCAGTGTTCATGGGCATGGGCACCTATACCTACATGAAGGGTGGTTTTGCCGGCGAGGACCTGCCGGGGGTGTACGACGCGCTGGATTTCCTGGTGGCCAACGTCAACCGCAACCTGGGCTTCGAGAAGTCGCCGGAAGACTTCGTCGACATGAAGGGCAAGAAGGTCGTGGTGCTCGGCGGTGGCGACACCGCGATGGACTGCAACCGCACCTCCATCCGCCAGGGTGCCAAGTCGGTGACCTGCGCCTATCGCCGTGACGAGGCCAACATGCCCGGCTCGCGCAAAGAGGTGAAGAACGCCAAGGAAGAGGGCGTGAAGTTCCTCTACAACCGCCAACCCATCGCCATCGTCGGTGAAGACAAGGTCGAAGGCGTGAAGGTGGTCGAGACCCGTCTCGGCGAACCGGACGCCCGTGGTCGTCGTAGCCCCGAGCCGATCCCGGGTTCCGAGGAGATCATTCCGGCCGATGCCGTGGTCATCGCCTTCGGTTTCCGCCCGAGCCCGGCGCCCTGGTTCGAGCAGTTCCAGATCCAGACCGACAGCCAGGGCCGCGTGGTCGCGCCGGAGCAGGGCCAGTACAAGCACCAGACCAGCAACCCGAAGATCTTCGCCGGTGGCGACATGGTGCGTGGTTCCGACCTGGTGGTGACGGCGATCTTCGAAGGGCGTAACGCCGCCGAAGGCATCCTCGACTACCTGGGCGTCTGACGGCGCCAGCGGCAAGCATCAAGCTATCAGCTGCAAGCTCAAGGCCACGGCGCTTGCGGCTTGCAGCTTGAAACTTGGTGCTGCTTGTATGTGACAAATTGCCCCTATAGATAAAAGGCACGGCTCGTGCCGTGCCTTTTATGTCGCGCTCTGAGAAAATGCCCCCACTTTTTTTCCGGATGCCGACATGACTGCCCTGAAGAACGACCGTTTCCTCCGTGCCCTGCTCAAGCAACCCGTAGACGTCACCCCGGTGTGGATGATGCGTCAGGCCGGGCGCTACCTGCCTGAATACCGCGCCAGCCGCGCCAACGCCGGCGACTTCATGAGCCTGTGCATGAATCCTGCGTTCGCCTGCGAAGTCACCCTGCAGCCCCTGGACCGTTATCCACAGCTGGATGCGGCGATCCTCTTCTCCGACATCCTGACCATCCCCGATGCCATGGGCCAAGGCCTGTACTTCGAGACCGGTGAAGGTCCGCGCTTCAAGAAAGTGGTCAGCACCCTGGCCGACATCGAGGCCTTGCCGATCCCCGATCCGCACAAGGACCTGGGTTACGTGATGGACGCGGTCAGCACCATCCGCCGCGAACTCAACGGCCGTGTACCGCTGATCGGTTTCTCCGGCAGCCCCTGGACCCTGGCGACCTACATGGTCGAGGGCGGTTCGTCCAAGGACTTCCGCAAGTCCAAGGCCATGCTCTACGACAACCCACAAGCCATGCACCTGCTGCTGGACAAGCTGGCGCAGTCGGTCACCGCCTACCTCAACGGCCAGATCAAGGCCGGCGCCCAGGCGGTGCAGATCTTCGACAGCTGGGGTGGCAGCCTCTCGGCAGCGGCCTACCAGGAGTTCTCCCTGGCCTACATGCGCAAGATCGTCAGCGGCCTGATCCGCGAGCATGAAGGACGCAAGGTGCCGGTGATCCTGTTCACCAAGGGCGGCGGCCTGTGGCTGGAAAGCATTGCCGATGCCGGCGCGGACAGCCTGGGCCTGGACTGGACCTGCGATATCGGCGAAGCCCGGCGCCGGGTCGGTGCCAAGGTGTCGCTGCAAGGCAACATGGACCCTACCGTGCTCTACGCCAACCCGGAGGCGATCCGCGCTGAAGTCGCGCGCATCCTCGCCAGCTACGGCAAGGGCAGCGGCCACGTGTTCAACCTGGGCCATGGCATCACGCCGGAAGTGAACCCGGAACACGCCGGCGCCTTCCTGCGGGCAGTGCACGAGCTGTCGGCGCAGTACCACGAGTAACCGCACCTGCTGCGATCGAGCCCGGCCTTGGCCGGGCTTTTTCTTGCGAGTGAAAAGGCCAGGGCGCCGATTAAGTTTCAATTCAGCCTGGGTGGTTAACCTTGTCTGCATCGAAACCCAGAATGGATCACTGCCATGAAAACCCGTTACCTCGTCCTCTTGCTCGCCCCGCTGTTCAGCACCGCTGCCCTGGCCACCGGCTATACCGGCCCCGGGGCCCAGGCAGTCACTACCGTTGCCGCGGTCAAGGATGCTTCGGACGACACCCCGGTGGTGCTCCAGGGTTATGTCACCAAGAAGCTGGATAACGACGACAAGTACGAATTCAAGGATTCCAGCGGCACCATCACCGTCGAGATCGACGACGAGAACCTGCCAGCGGTGGCCTTCAACGAGAAGACCCTGGTCAAGCTCACCGGTGAGGTGGAGAAGGGCTTGATGAAGCGCGAGATCGACGTCGACCTGGTGGAAATCCTCAAGTAAGCCGCTCGCTCGTTCCACGCGATACCGATGCCGGCGCCCGACCTTGCAGATGCTCTGCAGGAACCGGGCGCCGGCATGCTCGTCTTGGGCTCAGGATGCTGCCAGGGGTTGCAGCTTGGCCAGCTTCAAGGCCGCCAGTAGGGCCACCAGCAGCAGGGCGCCGATGAACAGGCCGATGCCGTTCCAGCCCGCCATGTGCCAGAACACCCCGCCCGCGGTGCCGGCGATGCTCGAGCCGGCGTAGTAGCTGAACAGGTACAGCGATGAGGCCTGGCCCTTGGCCTTGGTGGCGCGGCGGCCGATCCAGCTGCTGGCCACCGAATGCGCGCCGAAGAAACCGAAGGTGAACACCAGCATGCCGATGATCACCACCGGCAGCGACTCCAGCAGGGTCAGGGCCAGGCCGGCGAGCATCAGCACGATGGTGGCCCAGAGCATCTTGCGCCGCCCCAGGCGATCGGCCAGGGCGCCGACTTTGGCCGAGCTGTAGATCCCCGACAGGTACACCACCGACAGCAGGCCGACGAACGCCTGGTCCATGTGGTACGGCGCGGCCAGCAGGCGATAGCCGATGTAGTTGAACAGGGTGACGAAGGCCCCCATCAGCACGAAGGCCTCGAGGAACAGCAGCGGCAGGCCGGCATCGCGAAAGTGCATGGTGAAGCCGTCCAGCAGGCTGCGTGGGTGCAGCGAGCGTGGGCGGAAGTTACGTGACTCAGGCAGGATGCGCCAGAACACCGCGGCGGCGATCAGCGCCAGGGCACCGATCACCAGCATCGCCGTGTGCCAGCTGACGAAATCGATCAGCACCCCGGTGATCAATCGCCCGCTCATGCCGCCGATGGCGTTGCCGCCGATGTACAGGCCCATGGCCAGGCCGATGTGCTGGGGGTGGATCTCCTCGCTCAGGTAGGTCATGGCCACCGCCGCGAGCCCGCTCAGGGACAGGCCTACCAGGGCACGCATCACCAGCACGCCATGCCAGCTGGGCATCAGGGCGCTGGCAATGGTGCACAGGGCCGCGGCCAAGAGGGCCGCTACCATCACCGGCTTGCGCCCGATGCGATCGGAAATCGGCCCGGTGACCAGCAGGCCGACAGCCAGCAAGGCGGTGGAGACCGACAGCACCAGGCTGCTCTGGGCCGCGTTGATGGAGAATTCCCGGGACAGCAGCGGCATCATCGGTTGCACGCAGTACAGCAGGGCGAAGGTGGCGAAACCGCCGGAGAACAGGGCCAGCACCGTGCGCATGAACATCGGCGTGCCTTTCTCGATATAGGCGTCGTTGAGTTGGGCGACCACCTCATCCAGGGGCGTGGAGGGAATTTCGTGGGCAAGCGGGGCGACAGCGGATTTCACGGGGACCTCGGGGGGAACGCAGCCGGTCAGGCAATGAAAAAAGCATATAGCTGGCTAATGATTCTTTCCAATATATTGTTCGACCTGTTTGATAGGTTTTACGACTCAATGGAGCCTTCATGGAATTGCGTCATCTGCGCTACTTCATCGCCGTGGCCGAGGAGCTGCATTTCGGCCGCGCGGCCCAGGTCCTGGGCATCTCCCAACCGCCTTTGAGCCAGCAGATCCAGGCCCTGGAGCAAGAGATCGGCGCACGCTTGTTCGAGCGCACCAATCGTCGGGTCGAACTCAGCGAGGCCGGTCGGCTGTTCCTCGAAGAGGCCCGCCTCGCGCTGGCCCAGGTAGACAAGGCAGCTGACGTGGCCCGGCGCGCGCAGTTGGGCGAACTGGGCGAGTTGAAGATCGGCTTCACCTCCTCGGCGCCCTTCAACTCGACGATTCCCCAGGCGATCTTCGCCTTTCGCCAACGTTTTGCCGCGGTACACCTCAAGCTCAAGGAAATGAGCAGCACCCAGGTGGCCGAGGCGCTGGTGGACCAGGCCATCCAGGTCGGCATCATGCGACCCTTGCCCCTGCCGGATTCGCTGTCGGTGGTGGAGCTGTTGCGCGAGCCGCTGGTGGCGGTGCTCAGTTCCAAGCACCCGCTGGCCGAGGGGCGCGAAGAAGGCCTGTACCTGTCCGAGCTGGCCCACGAGCCCTTCGTGTTCTTTCCCCGCAGCTATGGCAGCGGCTTGTACGCCCAGTTGCTGAACCTGTCCCGGGATGCCGGGTTCACCCCGCATTTCGCCCAGGAGGCTTCGGAGGCCATGACCATCATCGGCCTGGTGGCCGCGGGCCTGGGCGTCTCGGTGTTGCCGGCGTCCTACCAGCGCATGCGCATCGATGGCGTGGTCTATCGCCGGTTGCTGGACCCGGAGGCGATGACGGCGGTGTGGCTGGTTCAGCGCAAGGACCAGTGCTCGCCCATGGCCAAGGCCTTTGTCGAACTACTCACGCGCAAGACCGGGGCCATGCCCTGAAGGGCTATTGGCGCGGGGCGGTGTTTGCAGCAACACCAGGTCGCCGCGCAGCGCTACGCCGGCCATCAACACTCCGGCGTGGCATTCGTAGGTGTTGAGGTCCTTGCGCACACGGTGCTTGTAGTAGCTGACGATATTGGTCACGGCGTTGGCGCCGACCCGCTTGGCTTCGGCCTGCAGGGTAATCAGGGCCGATTGCAGGGCCCATTCGCAGGCAGCGATATCGCTCTTGTTGAAGGCATTGGTCTTTTTGTTGGTGGCCCGTTCGATCGCCTTGACCTGCAACACCGCCGGGTGCGGGTTGCCCGCCAGGTAGAAACTCACGCTGCCGTCCAGGCGCCCGGCACGCAGGGCATCGGACACTACGCTCTCGAAGGGCATGTACATCAGGTTGGTGGCCCAGCTGTCAGGGCTGAAGACGGATAACAGGGCCAGGGCAATCAGCGCTTTCACTTGCATGGTCGGCTCCTTGACGGATGTGAAAGGCAAGCCGTCATGGCGCGTCGGCCCGCTGTTGCGAGTGTAGACGCTGATCGATCTTGTAGCTGCTGCCGAGCAGGCGAGGTTGCACCCTGGCCGTCAGGCCTTCAGGGGTCGCAGGCTTACGCCCGCGTTGTGCCCGTGCGCAGCCTCGCTGGCGCTCGACAGCGGCTACAGGGGGTCATTGGGCCGCGGGAAAGGCCTTGGTCGAGTTGGACAGTTGTTGCGCGGTGCGCTGGTTCTGGCCGTCGCGCAGGTCCCGCAGGATGCCCTTGTCCAGCAGGCGTACCCAGCGGATGTAGTTCTTGTGGATCTTGCCGTCCTTGTAGTCCAGCTCGCGGCTGTCGCGGTAGACGATCTTGTAGTGGCTGGCGGAATACTGGATATCGATCTTCGCGTAGAACTGCTGGCGTACGGTGATATCCGCCTGGATCAGGTCGGGGCCGATTTGCTGCACGGTCCACTTGCGGGCTACCAGGTTCTTCAGGATCGCCTGTTTGACTTGCTCATGGTCGGCCTGGATGGTGGCCGGGATGTTCCGGTTGGGGGTGTACATCGGCTTGCTGGTGCAGGCTGCGGTGCCCAGCAGGGCGAGGACGGTCAAGGTGGCGCGAAGCAGGGAAGACATTCCATTTTCTCCAGTGGGGTCAGGACCAGCGACGGAAGATCAACGAGGTGTTGACGCCGCCGAAGGCAAAGTTGTTGTTCATCACGTATTCATGGCTCATGGCACGCAGGCCACCCTGCAGGTAGTCCAGCTCGCCGCAGCGAGGGTCGACCCGGTCCAGGTTGCAGGTGTGCACGTACAGGTCGCGGTTGAGCATCTCGATGCTGAACCAGGACTCCAGGGCCCCGCAGGCGCCCAGGGTGTGGCCGAGGAAACTCTTCTGCGAGCTGATGGGCATGCGGCTGCCGAACAGGCTGCTGGTGGCCTGGGTCTCGGCGATATCGCCCTGTTCGGTGGCGGTGCCATGGCCATTGACGTAGCCGATGGCGGCGGGCGCCAGGGCGGCGTCCTCCAGCGCCAACTCCATGGCCCGGCGCATGGTGGCCTGCTCCGGGCGGGTGGTGTGCTGGCCATCGGCGTTGCTGCCGAAACCGACGATTTCCGCGTGGATCCGCGCACCCCGGGCCAGGGCGTGCTCCAGCTCTTCCAGGACCAGCATGCCGCCGCCTTCGCCGATCACCAGGCCGTCGCGATCGCAATCGTAGGGCCGCGGGCTGCTGTGGGGCGCGTCATTCTTCAGGCTGGTGGCATACAACGCATCGAACACCATGGCTTCGGTGGGGCACAGCTCTTCGGCGCCGCCGGCGAGCATCAGCGGCAGGCGGCCGAACTTGATTGCCTCATAGGCATAGCCGATGCCCTGGCTGCCGCTGGTGCAGGCGCTGGAGGTGGGGATCAGGCGCCCGGTAAGGCCGAAGAAGATGCTGATATTGGCCGCCGTGGTGTGGGGCATCATGCGCACGTAGGAGTTGGCGTTGAGCCCTTCGGCCACCGAGTTCAGCAGCATGTTGCCGAAGGCCTTGATCTCGTCCGTGCTACCGGTGGACGAGCCGCAGGCCACACCCATGCGCCCATCCTTGATCGAGGGGTCGCCCAGCAGCCCGGCATCGGCCAGTGCCTGTTCGGCGGCGCCGACCGCGAGCCGCGAGACCCGGCCCATGCTGCGCAATTGCTTGCGGGTCCAGTGCCCGGGCACGAGGAAATCGTCGATGGGGCCAGCCAGGCGGGTATTGAGTTCGCTGAACCTGTCCCATTCGTCCATGCGCCGGATCCCGCTGCGGTTGGCGGCGAAGCGCTCGACGATGCTGGCCCAGTCGTTGCCCAGGGAAGTGATGCCGGCCATGCCGGTGACGACCACGCGTTTCATCAGCACAGGCCCCCGTTCACCGCCAGTACCTGGCGGGTGATGTAGGCGGCTTCGGCGGACATCAGGAAGTTCACCGCGCCGGCCACCTCTTCCGGGGTGCCCATGCGCTGCGCCGGGATCATCTTCAGCAGTTCTTCCACCGGCACGTTTTCGTCCAGCATGGCGGTGTCGATCAAGCCCGGGGCCACGCAGTTGACGGTGATCTTGCGCTTGCCCAGTTCGATGGCCAGGGCCTTGGCGGCGCCGATCAGGCCGGCCTTGGACGCGCTGTAGTTGACCTGGCCACGATTGCCGATCAGTCCCGAGACCGAGGTGATGCAAACGATGCGGCCAGGGGCGCGGCGGCGGATCATCGGCATCATCACCGGGTGCAGGACGTTGTAGAAACCATCGAGGTTGGTGCGCAGCACCTGGTCCCAGTCCTCTTCGCCCAGGGCCGGGAAGGCACCGTCGCGAGTCAGGCCGGCGTTGAGTACCACGCCGTAATAGGCGCCATGGGTCTCGACATCGGCTTCCAGTACGGCCTTGCAGGCCGCGCGGTCGCAGACGTCGAATTGCAGGATGCGGGCCTTGCGGCCCAGGGCCTGGACCTCGACCTGGACGGCTTCAGCTTCGCTGCGGCCGCTGCGGCAGTGCAGCACCAGGTCATAGCCGGCCTGGGCCAGACGCAGGGCGATGGCGCGGCCGATGCCACGGCTGGAGCCGGTGACCAGTACGGAGTCAGTCATGACGGGGTTCCTGTAGAGGGGGCAGGTGTTTCCTGCAGGTAATCGGAGACCTGGGGCGGACGGAACACGTTCAGGCGTGCGCTGGCGGTGATGCCGGGCCCATCCAGGTGGCACTCGAACACACCCATGCCGTTGTCGTCCTCGAGGGAGCGCAAGGCATGGATCTGCAGGATGCTGCCGACCGGGAAATGTTCGACATTGCACTGGAATTTGCGGGTGCCCAGGAGGAAGCCCAGTTCCACTGCCTGGCCCTGTTGGCGGGCGCGGCAGCCCGCGTAGGCCGCGACGCTCTGGGCCATCAGCTCGATGCCGACCCATGCCGGCAGGCTGCCGTCGGGGCGGTTGAACAGGCCGCCGGGGCGAACCTCCAGGCGCGTGTGGATCTGTTCTTCATCGAAGTCCAGGACGTGGTCGATGAGGATCATGTCCCCGGCATGGGGCAGCAGTTCGGCGAGGGGCCAGTCAATCATGGGGCACCTCCGATAATCAGGCTGACGTTGTTGCCGCCGAAGGCGAAGGAGTTGCTCATCAGGCGGCGCGGTAAGTGGACGTCCAGGCGGTCGGCTGCGGTCACCCAGCGCAGTGCTGGCAGGGCCGGATCGGCCTGGTTGTCCCAGACGTGGGGCGGCAAGGCCCGGGCGGGATTGTCGGGGCTCAAGGCCAACCAGCAGAACGCCGCTTCAAGGGCTCCGGCGGCACCCAGGGTATGGCCGCTCATGGGTTTGGTCGAAGAGCAGGGCACGCCATCGGGAAACAGCTGCGCCACGGCCAGGCTTTCCATGGCGTCGTTGTGTTGGGTGGCCGTACCGTGCAGGTTCAGATAGCCGATCTGTCCCGGTTCCAGCCCGGCGCTGCGCAGGGCCTGGCGCATGGCTTGCAACGCGCCGCGACCATCGGGGGCCGGCGCGGAAATATGGTAGGCATCGCAGCTGGCACCCGCGCCCAGCAGGGCGCTGGAAGACCCGGGCGTGGGCTCCCGGGTCATCAGGAACAGCGCTGCTGCCTCCCCGATGTTGATGCCGTTGCGATGCTGGGAAAACGGGTTGCAACGCTGGCCGGATACCGCCTCCAGGGCTGAGAAACCGTTGAGGGTGAGTTTGCACAGGCTGTCGACACCGCCGCACAACACCGCGTCGCAGACCCCAAGGTCCAACAGGCGCCGGGCGCTGAGCAGGGCCCGGGCACTGGAGGTGCAGGCGGTGGAGATCACATAGGCCGGACCGCTCAGTTGCAACCAGTCGGCGAGAAAGTTTGCCGGTGCCCCCAGCTCTTGCTGGCGATAGTCGTAGTCTGCGGGGAGCTTGTGGTCCTGCAGGTAACGGGCGATTCCCTGGCTGGCTTCGTCGATCCCCGAGGTGCTGGTGCCCAGGACGATACCGATGCGGGCCTGGCCATAGCGCTGGATGGCCCGGTGGATGTCATCCTCGATCTGTAGCGTGGCCTCCAGCAGCAACTGGTTGTTGCGACTGCGGTGAGCCTCCTGGCCGGCCGGCATGTCGGCCAACGGCCCCTGTATCGCTGCCACCGGCAGGCTGCGACCGGGTACCCATCGGGGCTCCTCGCGCATCCCGGAGCAGTCCCCGGAAAACAGGCTGCGGGCGACTTCACGGCGATTGCGTCCCAGGGCGCAGATCACTCCCAGGGCATTGAGATAAGCGGTCATGGCGTGGCCTCGGCGCTCAACGCGGTGATGTGGTAACGCGGGCCGTCCGTTAGCTCCAGGGTGAAATCCAGCGCCTGTCGATAGTCGACCTGCCAGCGTGGCTCCAGGCGACGCTGGCTGCCCTGTTGGTGGGCATTAGGGTAGCTGTCGGACAATTGCTCCCCGGGCGTCAGGGCGAACAGCAGTGCGGCGAACAGCTCCCGAGCTTGCGGATTGGGCGGCAGCAGGCCGTCGGCCTGCCACTGTCCTGCTACCAGGCGCTGGCGTGCCAGGGGAATGCCCAGGGGGTCCATCAACGACCAACGCAGGGCCTGGCCCTCGGCCTGGACCACCAGCAGCCAGTCCTGGCTCTGGTCCTGGAGTTGTCGCTGCACATGCAGTTGCAACGGCAATGGCAGCGAGGGCGTGTGCTCGGGTAGCGGCGCCCGGCTGGCGCACGCGCCCAGCAACAGGAGACAACCGAGCAGCAGGGCACGGATCATGCGGATGGACCTTGCTCGTCGACAGGGGGATCGAGTGGCTTGCGGGCCACGACATTGACCAGGGTTTCCTCGCGCTGGCCCACCGGCGGCGGCTGGCGCAGGCCAAGGCGTTCCAGCAGACCGAAGTCCTTGGCCCGACTCCACCACAGGTAGGGATAGGACACGTTGTCCTGGGTGAACTCGAAACCTTGCCGGGCAATCATCTGCAGGTACTGACCGGCGCTTTTTTGTACGTGCATCGGGTGGCGGAACAGCCAGCGAATCACCCAGGTGTCGATATAGGCCTCGGTGGATTCGGCGAACAGCAGGTAGCCACCGGGCTTGAGCACCCGATAGAACTCGGCCAGGGCTTTTTCCTGTTCCACCAGGTGGTGGAAGGTCTGGTGGCAGAACAGCAGGTCGACGCTGGCGTCCGCCACTTTCAAGGTGGCGCAATCGCTACCGATCAATTCCACTTCCCACTGCTGGCGCCGGGCTTCCTCGGCGCTGAGCTTGAGGCTATGGGGGTCGGCATCGACACCGATCAGGCGCTTGGGCGCGAACACCTGGTGCAGGTACTGGAAGGACTTGCCCTGGCCGCAGCCGGCATCCAGCAGCACCGGGTTGCGCGGCGGCTCGCCATCGAACAGTGAGCGCAGATCGTTGATAGCCACCCGCAGCACATGGTGCTGCCAGGTATGGCTGCGCAGGAACCAGAAACCGAAGCGGGTTTCCTCGACGTAGCTGTCGCTCAGGAACTGCGGGTTCTGGCCATTCATGCGCAAGCCCTCGCACAGACTTGCGACAGCGCCTTGAGCCGGCGGCGCGGTTCGCTGACGAAGGGATTGCGGGTATCCCAGGCATAGCCGGCGAGGATCGAGCTGATCATGCGGCGGATCTCCTGGGAGCTGCCCGGGTGGTAGATCACATCCTGGAAGGTGCCGGCGTACCAGCCCTCGACGTAGCAGCGGAAAGTGTCCACGCCGCGCTTGAGCGGTTCGGCGAATTCCTCTTCCCAATCCACGCTCTGGCCTTGCAACTGACGGTGCAGCACGCTGGCGGCCATGCTCGCCGAGCGCATGGCGATGGTCACGCCCGAGGAGAACACCGGGTCGAGAAATTCCGCGGCATTGCCCAGCAAGGCGAAGCCCGGGCCGTGCAGGGTACTGACATTGGCCGAGTAGCCACCGATGGTCCGGGCCGGGGTGTCCCACTCGGCGTTTTGCAGGACCCTGGCCAGGCTCGGGGTCTGGGCAATGAAGCCGCGCAGGCAGGCATCCAGGTCGCTATCGCGCCCGGCGAAGTGAGACTCGGCGGCGACCACGCCCACCGAACAGCGCCCGTTGCTGAAGGGAATGCTCCAGAACCAGATGTCGCGGTGTTCCGGATGGGTGGTGATGAGGATCTTGTTGCGATCGAAGTGCTCGCAGTCGATGCGATCCTCGATATGGGTGAACACCGCCCGGCGTACCGGGAAGTTCGAGGGGGCCTCCAGTTGCAGCAAGCGTGGCAAGACCCGGCCGTAGCCACTGGCATCGAGGATGAAGTCGGCCTCGATACGGTACTGGCTGCCGTCTTCGCGGCGACATTCCAGCTGTGGTTGTGCTCGCTCGATGTCCACCGCGATGACTTCCTGTCCATAGCGGATCTGTACCCCTTGCAGGGCCGCCTGGTCGGCCAGCAACTGATCGAAGTCGGCCCGCTGGACCTGGAACGTGGTGGGCTTGCCATTGCTGAAGGTGTCGCCGAAATCGAAGGTACTGTAGTGCTCGCCCCAGGCGAAGGCCGCGCCGTTCTTGAGCTGGAAACCGGCGTCCTGAACGGCCTCGAGCATGCCGGCCTCCTCGACGAAGTCCAGGCAGTGGGACAGCAGGCTTTCGCCGATGGAGAAACGTGGGAAATGTTGGCGCTCGACGATCAGTACGTCGTGGCCCTGGCGCTTGAGCAGCGCGGCCGCGATGGCCCCTGAAGGGCCGGCACCGATCACCACGACCTGGCGACGTTCCATTTCAACTGTTGGCACTAGGGCTCCTTGCCGGTTTGGCGATGTTCAGATTCGAGGAGGCCACGTTCTGCGTGGCCGGAGGTATTCGGTGCAGGCCGGCCAGGGCCGGTAGCAGGGTGGCGATCAGGCCCATGAGCATCAGCGCGAAGTACAGCGCCGGGCTGATCAGTTGCTGTTGCAGCAGCAGGTTGAGAAACACGATCTCGCTCAGGCCGCGGATGTTCAGCAGCAGGCTTTCGTGCCAGCGCCTGGCACCTTCGAAAGACGCGCCGGCCCAGCTCAGGCCCAGCCAGTTGCCCAGCAGCTTGCTGGCGATCGGCAAGAGCAGCAGCGCCAGCAGTTGCACCCAGCCCAGACTGTCCATGGCCCCATGGACATCGATCTGCACGATGCCAAAGGTCAGGATCAGCGGGATGGCGACAAAGGTCTGCAAGCGTTCCATCCAGGCTGCCTTTAACGGCAGCGCCAGCGGTAGCTTGAGGGCCGCCATGCACAGCAGGTAGCCGATACCGAATATCAGGGCATTGAGCCGGTAGTGCTCGGCGACCACCAGCAGGCCGAAGAAGCCCAGGCTGTAGACCATGGAGTGGCGCAGGCCGAGGCGACGCAGCAGCAAGGGCAGGCAGGCGCCGGCCAGGGGCAGTAGCAGGTTGTTCAGCTCCAGGCTGCCCTGGGCCAGGGCGAACAGGCTCCAGCAGGTCAGGTCGATGAGGATCGCGGCCTGCACCAGGCGCCGGGTGGCCCGGGCCGGGTACTGGATATGCCGCAGGTACAGGTAGAGCACCGGAATGGCGGTAATGGCGAACAGCAAGCCCAGCGCCAGGGTGCCCAGCCAGGGTTGCTTCGGTATTAGCCAGGTGGCTGCGGCCAGGCCGCAGGCAAAGGGGAGGCAAAAGCTCGGGAGGGCGATCTTCAGGCTCTGGCGATCCAGGCGCAGGTCGATGACATCGCTCAGGATATGTCCCAGCAGCAGGGCAAAGCCCAGGCTATAGGAGTGCTTGAGCCACGACGGCGCCACCAGTTGCGCACCACTGAGCCCCCAATGGGGCTCGACCCAAAGCAGCATCAGCAGAGGCAGGCCGAAGGTCGCCAGCAGTAGCTGGCTGACGATCGGAATCAGGCCCAGGCGTCGGCCGATGTGCGTGGCCAGGGCGAACAGGGCCAGGACCAGCAGCCAGAACAGGAGGATCAGCACGTTGGTTGCTCGGTGGTGGCTCCCGGATGCGCCCCGTGGCCGGCCCAGGGCGCGAGGATGAAGCTGAACGCCAGCCCCAGGCTCACGGCAAGGCCGAAGTTGCTCACCGCCGGGGTACTGGAGATGGCCAGCAGGCCGAACGACAGCCAGGTCGTCAGGGCTGCCAGCAAGGTACCCAGCAGGCTCACCGCGGCGCCGCCGATCTGCTCGCGCATGAGAATCGCGTAGTCGACGCTGATCGCGGTCACCAGCAACAGGCCGAACAGGCTGAACAGTGTCAGGGGTTGTCCCAGCCAGCCGAGGCTGGCCAGGCTGCACAGGGCCGCCAACAGTGGCAGGGCCACCAGGCGCAGGGCGCCACCGATACCGAAAGGCAGGATCAGCAACAGCACGATCAGTACGCAGGAGGCCAGCTTGAGCTCGGCGGCGCTGACCTGGGTGGCCGCGAACACCCGGTTCAGCTCGCCCAGGCGGTCGACCAGCTGCACTCCGGGCAAGTCGTCGCTCTGCACCCGCAGCAGGGCCGCGTCATTGAGGCCCTGCAGGCTGACCATCGCTGCTACGCCATCGCTCGTTGCTCCCAGCCATAGCGGTCGGTAGGGCTCGGCCAGGGGACCGGCGAGGGCACTGTCGATGTCTTCCACGGGCAACTGTTGCAGCGCTTGGAGTTCGGCCTGCAAGGCGTGTTCCGGTACGCCCAGCTCCAGCAGTGGCTGCCAGAAGCCGGGCAGCTTGCCGAGTGCCGCACGCACGCGCTGTTGGTCCTCGGGAGGGCTGAGTAACTGGTTCAGGCCCAGGTAGCCCTTGAGCTTGCCCAGGCTGACCAATGCCTGGAGGCGCTCATCCAGGGCGTTCAGGCGCTCCAGGAGTTGCTGCTGGTCGCTCGCCCGCACCAGGAAGAACTGGCTGGTGGGCTGATAGCCGGTGATCCGCACGATGGCCTGGGCCTCTTGCAGCAGTTGTGGCGGCGCGCTCACCCACTGGCGGATATCGTTCTTGCTCTGGAGTTGCCACAGGCCGGCGGCACAGAACAGCCCCAGCAGGACCAGCAAGATCGGGCTCGGCACTCGCGCCAGTAGCGCAGCGCGGAGGCGGAGCAGGGCTTCGGCGACCTGCAGTGGCCAGCGTGCCGGGCGTGGCTCGACATGCTTGAGCAGCGCCGGCAGCAGGCACACCGCCGACAGGTAGGCCCCCAGCAGGCCAGCGGCGGAAAACACAGCGATCTGGGTCAGGGCCGGGAAGGGGGTCCAGGCCAGGGCCAGGTAGCCGATGCAACTGGTGACCAGGCTCAGGGTCAGGCCCGGCACGGTCAGGCGCAAGGCCGGCCAGCTGCGCCAGGGATTCAGGCTCCAGCTCTTGGACAGGTAATGCAGGGGATAGTCGACGGCGACCCCGATCAGGCTCGAACCCAGGACCAGGGTCATGACATGCATGTGGCCGAACAGGGCAACGCAGGCCACGGCACCGAACGACATGCCCACCAGCACCGGGACAAAGGCCAGCAGCGCGCGCCAGCGACGAAAGGCCAGGAGCAGCAGCGCCAGGATACCCAGGGTCGCACCACCGCCGACCCAGGTGATTTCCCGCGAGGCTTGTTGTTGTCCGTTGGCGGCATACAGCAAGCCGCTGGCGGCCAATAGCTGCACCTGCTGCGTGGCCGCTTGCTCGCGGCTGTGCTGCAGCAGTTCGGCCACTTGCAGGGGCAGTTGCATGTCGAAAGCGTTGCCGCCGGTATGGGCGCGCAGCAACACCCAATGCTTGCCATCGGCCTCGGCCACCAGGGCACCGCTGCCGACGTCCAGCTGTACCGCACCGTGTTGCGGCTGATTGTTCTGGATGCGCCCGGTCAGGCCCAGCCAGTCATCCTGGCTGGGTACCAGGGTGAAGCCGGCGAAGGGGTCGAACAGGCTCTGTACCCGTTGCCGGATGAAGGCCTGGGGCTGTTCGAGCAGCTGTTGGCGATCCTTGGCCGAGAGCATCGCCAGGCGGCCTTGCAGCAGTTGCTTGCGCAGCGCCGGCAGGTCGGCTTGCAGGTTCCACTGGACCTTGTCGAACAGGCCGCTGGCTTGCCACTGCTCGCCCAGCTCTCGGGCCATGTCCAGCGCCCGTTGGCGTTCGGTATGCCCCACCAGTACCAGGATCTCCCGGTTCAACGGCTCCTGCATACGTTGTTCGGCCTGGAGCTCCAGGGCGTCGGGAGCCGTGCCAGGCACCAGCTCCATGAGATCGGCCGACAGCGGCGCGCCATGGCGCCATTGCCAGGCACCCAGGGCCAGGACCAGCGCCAGCAGGATCAGGAAGCATCGCGGTAACCAGCGCTCACTCGGCAAAGTCATGTTGCTCCGTGTCACTCAGGGGCTGGGCGCTGGTGCTGTCCTGCATGGTCATCACCGTGCGGTCGCCCTGGGTCTCCAGCAGTTCGATGCGCTGCACCAGGCTGCCGCCCTCGATGTTGATCTGGGTGAAGATCTGCTGGAGCAGCAGCGAGCGAGGAATCAGCTGCAACTGCCAGGCTTGCGCGCTGCCTTGCAACTTGAGTTCGAAGTCTCGTTGCAGGCCGCTGCTGTCACCTTGCAGGACGGCGAGGAACAGGCGGTTCTGTTCGGCCCCGGCGCTCTTGCCCGGCAGCATCTGCCAACCTGCGCCGTCGCGTCGGGCGATGCCCTTGGGCGTCATGCGGTAGTCCTGCTGCAGTGGTGTTTGCAACAGCCACAGCAGGCCATGGTTCCTGGCCAGGACGAAGTGGCCCTTGCTGGTCAGTGGCTGGGCCAGGGCCCGCAGGTGTTTTTCCTGGATGAAGCGGCCATGGATCACCTCCGGCCGCGCTAGCTGGTCGCTCAGCTGTTGCAGATCGAAGGCCTGGGCCTGGGAGGACAGGCCCAGCACCAGCAGGCAGGCCAGTAGCAAGGGTTTGCAGAAATTCATGGCAGCAGGCGCTCCACGGCGTCGGTGAATACCTTGGGTGAAGCCAGCTGCATTTCCCGGCTGGCGATGTCCACGGCCACTTGCACCGAACTGGCGCGGGTCAGGCGTTCGCCGCTGGCCTGGTCGGTGATCAGGTAGTTGATCTTCAGGCGGTGCTCCCATTCCACCAGGCTGGCGCGCACGTTCAGGGTCTGGCCGAACACCGCGCCACGCACGTAGCGCAATTGCAGGTCGATCACCGGCCAGGCGTAGCCGGAATCGCGCATTTGCTCGTAGTTGTGCCCGAGCTTGTCCAGCAGGGCACAGCGGGCGACCTCCAGGTACTTGACGTAGTGCCCGTGCCAGACCACGTGCATGGTGTCGATGTCGAAGAACGGCACCAGGATCTGGGTATCGGCATATATCGCTCCCTGGCTACGCATGCAGCCTCCAGTGCCGGTTGGCGATGCGTTGCAGGCACAGGCGCAATTCGCCTTCCAGGGCCCGGTCCTCGATCACCGGGGGGAAGTCCTCGGCCAGTTGCCGCTGCATGGTCGCGAGGGCCGGAGGCAGGGGCCGGGCATCGGCTTCTCGGCTGCGCAGCCAGACGCCCTGGTTGGCGGCCAGCAGGCTCGCGGCGGCCACTTGTTCGGTGAGTTCCAGCACACGAATGGCGTCCCGGGCGGCGATGGTGCCCATGCTCACCTTGTCCTGGTTGTGGCATTCGGTGGAGCGCGAGAACACGCTGGCCGGCAGGGTGTTCTTCAAGGCTTCGGCCGTCCAGGCGCTGGCGCCGATCTGTACCGCCTTGAAACCGTGGTTGAGCATCGCTCGCTCAGCGCCCGCGCCAGACAGGTTGCTCGGCAGGCCATGGTTGTAGCGCACGTCCACCAGCAGTGCCAGTTGGCGGTCGAGCAGGTCGGCAACGTTGGCCACCAGGTTCTTCAGGCTGTCCATGGCGAAGGCGATATGCCCGCCGTAGAAGTGCCCGCCGTGGAGTACGCGCTCGGCCTCGGCATCGATGATCGGGTTGTCGTTGGCGCTATTGAGCTCCGTCTCGATGAACGAGCGCAGCCAGCCCAGGCTGTCGCCCAGCACGCCCAGTACATGGGGCGCGCAGCGCAGGGAATAGCGGTCCTGGAGGCGGTGCAGGGGCGCAGCAGGCGCGTCTATCGCCAGGTCCTGGCGCAACCAGGCTGCCACTTGCATCTGCCCCGGATGGGGCTTGGCAGCAAACAGGCGTTCATCGAAGTGCTCTGGATTGCCTTGCAGGGCCACCACGTTCAGCGCCGTGATACGGGTTGCCAGGTGCAGCAGGTAGTCCGCGCGAGCGAAAGCCAGGCAAGCCAGGCCGGTCATCACTGCCGTGCCGTTCATCAGCGCCAGGGCTTCCTTGGGTCGCAGTACCAACGGCTCCCAGCCCAGCTCGCGGTGGACGTCGGCCGACTCGCGGCGTTCGCCACGAAACAGCACCTGGCGTTCGCCGGACAAGGTCGCGGCCACGTAGGACAGCGGCGTCAGGTCGCCGCTGGCGCCCACCGAGCCCTCTTCCGGGATCAGCGGCAGGACGTCCTGGTCGAGGAAGGCTTGCAGGCGTTCCAGCAGTTCCACGCGGACCCCGGAGACGCCTTGGCACAGTGACTGCAAGCGAGCGGCGAGGACGGCGCGGGTGGCCTGTGGATCGAGCAGTTGGCCAAGGCCGCAGCCGTGGAAGGTGTACAGATGGCGGGGCAGGGCCTCGACATGTTCCAGTGGCACCGCCACCACGCATGAGTCGCCATAGCCGGTGGTCACGCCGTAGATCACCCCTTCCTTGTCCAAGAGGGAGTCGAGGAACTGCGCACCCTTGGCAATGCCCCGGCGCCAGTCGGCGTCGCTTTGCAGGCGCGTCGGTACCTGGCGGTTGGCCAGGGCCAGCACGTCTTCGATGCGCAAGGGGTGTTCGCCGAAGGTTACCGGCTCATGGGTCGAGGTTGTCATCGGTTTTCCAGAATGGGTAGAAGTTGAACCATTGTTGCGGGGCTTTTAGGCAGTATTGGCCCAGGCGCTCGGCGTAGCGGGCGGTCCACTGGGCGATCACTTGCTGGCGGTCGCTGCGCTTCCACTGCACGGCTTGGGCAAAGGGTTCGAGGATCACCTGGTAACGGCCCTGGTGCTTGAGGCACAGCAGCAGGTTGACCGGGCACTTGAGCAGTCCGGCCAGCAGCCAGGGGCCCTGGGGAAAGGCCGCGGGGTGGCCGAGAAAGTCCACCCGCACATTGCGTCCGCCATGCAGGGGGACGCGGTCGCCGGCGATGGCCAGCCATTCGCCGCGCTCCAGGCGTTGGCTCAGTTGCAGCATGGTCGCCGGGTCCAGCTCGCTGACCTGGATCAGCCGCAGGTTGCTGGCCCCGACCTCGCCCAGAAGGCGGTTGAAGCGCTCGGCGTGCCGAGTGTGCACCAGGACGTTCATGGTCACTTGCTCGCCAAGCTCGGCCAGCGCCCGGCAGACTTCCAGGTTGCCCAGGTGCGCGCCCACCAGCAGTTGGCCACGCTCGCTGCGCAGTTGCTGGCGTAGGTCGGCCGGATCGACGATCTCGATCTGTTCCAGGCGCAGCTTGCCGTTCCATACATCGAGCTTGTCCAGCAGGGCATCGGCAAATGCCATGAACTGGCCGAACACCCGACGCTGGCTGGGCAGCAGGTCGTCGCGCCCGGCAAAGCGGGCCAGGCGCTCCTGGTACTGCCAGATACTGCGGCGGGCGCTGCGTCCGAACAGGAAGAAATAGAACACGATGGCGTACAGCAGCGGGCTCAGCACACGGCGTCCCAGGACCCGTACGCCGAAGGCGGTGAGCTTCATCAGCCAGAAGCTGCCGCGCTCGCGATGCTCGGCCCAATGCCTGCTGGAGGGTTCCTGGCTCATGGACGCCACCGGCGCCAGAGGATCAGCGGCAAGCGCACCAGCATGCCGAAGAACAGCTTGGCGTGCATTTTGGAAATCAGCGCGTTGTCGTGCCACAGGCGAAAGTGCGAGAGGCCGTCCTGGGGATAGTGGACCCGGGTCGGCAGCCAGAGCATGGCCTGGTTGCGCCAGGACAGGCGCACGAGAATCTCCGGGTCGAAATCCATGCGCCGGCCCAGTGCCACGGAGTCGAGCAGCTCCAGGGTCGGGGCCAGCGGGTAGACCCTGAAGCCGCACATGGAGTCGGGAATCTGCAGCGACAGGCTGTTGATCCAGACCCAGATGTGGGTCAGGTAGCGGGCATACAAGCGCCCCTTGGGCACGCTGGCGTCGTACTGTGGATAACCGCAGACCAGGGCCTGGGGCGCAAGGCGTGAGTGCTGGATGAAGTTATCCACATCCGTCAGGTCGTGCTGGCCATCGGCATCCACTTGCAGGGCATGGCTGAAACCCAGGTGCGCCGCCTCCCGCAGCCCGGCCATGACCGCGCCGCCCTTGCCCTGGTTGATCGCCAGGCGGACCAGGAACACCTGCTCGCGACCTGCCAATTGTTCCAGTACTGCGGCGCATGGCTGGCTGCTGGCATCGTCCACCAGGACGCAAGGCACCCCCCGGGCCAGGAGCGCCTCCACGACCGCTGGTACGGCGGTTTCATGGTTGTAGACCGGAATCACCGCACAAGGGTTATGCACAGGCGTGCTGGCCGATGATTTATCCACAGGCTGGCTCCAGGACAATACGTCCACTGGAGCAGGGGGCGCCGTCATTGAGGTAGGCGAAGTACAGCTTCTGCCGTTGGGCGTCGAAGCGCAGGTGCAGTTCGATGCGATCGCCCGGGCGGACCAGTTGCTGGAACTTCAGCACTTCCATGCCGGCAAAGCGTTCCGGCAGCTCAAGCAACTGCTGGCCCAGGGCCAGGGCCCAATCCACTTGCACCACCCCAGGCAGGACCGGGGTCAGGGGGAAGTGGCCGCTGAAGTAGGCCAGGTCCGGGGGAATGGCCAGTTGCAGGCGCCATTCGTCTGCATGGCGTACCCGCTCCAGCACTTCGGGGTGCTGCGGGCGCGGTGCCTCAAGCAGGGCCTGGACCTGCGCCTGGGGGAGCTTGCCCTGGGCGTTGAGTGGCAATTGGCGGAGCAGGCGCCAGCGTCGAGGCAGGGCCAGGGCTTCGCAATGTTGCGCCAGGTGCTGGCGCAGGGCCTGGGTCAGGTTGCGCCGGCCCTGGTTGCGCAAGGCGTGGAGGCCCGGCTCGCTCAGTACCAGCAGGGCACCCAGGTAGGCGCGGTTTTCCTCGATCACCCCCAGCCGTGCTTCCGCGACCCAGGCATGGCGTTCCAGGGCCTGCTCCAGCATGGGCAGGGAAATGCGTTTTTCCTCCAGCTTGACGATGCGGTCCAGGCGACCCAGCAGTTCGAAGCGGCCATCGGTGGCAATCCGTGCGGCGTCGGCGCTGTGCTCGACATGCCCGGCTGGCAGGTAGGGCGAGGTGATCAGCAGGGCTCCGTCGGCATCCAGGCTCAGGCCGACCTCGGCGAACGGCTGCCACAGCGCCTGGCCCTGGCGCCAGGCAATGCCGCCGGTTTCCGAACTGCCGAGGATCTCGGTGGGCCATTGTCCCAGCCGTTGTTGCAGGCTGCTGGCCGCATCCGCCGGCAAGGCGCCGCCGGAAGAGAACACCCGCCGCACCTGGCTCAGGGCCGGCCAGTCGAGATTGTCGCCCATGCGCTTGAGCAGGGCGGGGCTGGCGACCCAGGCAAACGCCGGGCACTCGCGGCTGGCTCGCTGCAGGTCCTCGGGGAAAGGCAACTGGCGCCGCATGAACGGGCGTCCGGCGCACAGCGGCCAGAGCACGCGAAACAGCAAGCCATAGATGTGTTGGGTGGCGACACTGCCAATGATCCAGGCCTGGCCAAGGTCGTTGCCCCAGAGTCGCTCCAGGGCCTGCACTTCATTGGCCAGTTGTCGCAGGGTCTTGTCGATGCGCTTGGGTTCGCCGCTGGAGCCCGAGGTGCACAGGCTCAGTCGACAACGGTCGAGATCGAGTTCGGTCGCAGCCAGCGGGCTGGCCTGCATCGGTTGCCAAGGGGTGTCGTGGTCGGTCAGCCACAGGTCGACATCCGCCGCCCAGCGCTGGCGGGTCTGGGCTTGCAGGTCGGCCGGCAGCAACACACTGGCCCCGGCGCGCCAGGCACCGAGCAGGGCCACCGCCAGTTCCACGGCATCTTCCAGGTAGATCGCTACCCGCTTGATGCCGCGTTGTTCCAGGGCTGCGGCCAGGCTCAAGGCCTGTTCCTGCAGGCGCTGCAGGTCGATGCCGGGATGGGCGCTGACCGGCCGTGGGCTGTGCGTCTTGAGCAGCAGTTGCTCAAGGGGAATCCAGTTCATCTACGGCCTCGTACCCGTTGTCGTAAAAGCCATTCAATGGCAAACAGCAAGCCCATCAACCCATAGGCGATCAGGCCGTTGTACAACGTCCACCAACTCAGCGGTGCCCAGAGCGTCAGGGCGGCGGCGAGCGCGCCATTGCAGAGGAAGAACAGGCTCCAGGCGATGGTTACCTGGCGGGTGTAGCGTATGGCTTTCTCCGGCAGGTCCGGTTCGCTGAGGCGGGCCAGGCGCTCGGCCACTGGCGGTCCGTACTTCAGGCTGAGGCCGAAGAGGCCGAGCATGAAGCTGCTGATCAGTACCGGGTACCAGCGCAGTAGCCCGGGGTGATCGAACCACGCCAGCAGCAGGCAGAAGATAATGGCCATGGCCGCCATCCACCGGCTGCCGCGATCGCGTCCGCCCGTCAAGGCACGGGCCAGCCACAGGCTGCCCAGCAACAGGCCGAACTGCCATGGCGCGAAATGCTCCATGCCCAAGTACACGGCGAAGGGGTAAAGCAGGCCGGCCAGCAACAAGCCCAGGCCGATCAGTCGGCTCATGCCGCCGGCTGGACCAGGCGATACACCGCCTCGACCACATCGTTGACGGTACGCACCGACTTGAATTCCTCGGCGGCGATTTTCTTGCCGGTCTGGCGCTTGATGTGGTCGATCAGGTCGACGGCGTCGATGCTGTCGATTTCCAGGTCCTGGTACAGGTTGGACTCCAGGCTGATGCTGGCGGGCTCCAGCTCGAAGAGCTCGACCAGGGCGTCGCGCAGGGTGTTGAAGATGTCGTCACGGGTTTGCATGGTCGGTTCTCAAGCTGCCTGTTTTGCGCTGACGAACGCCGCAAGGCTCGCCACGTTGCTGAAATGGTTGCGGGTGTCCTTGGCGTCGGCATCGATCTTGATGCCGTACTTCTTCTGGATCGCCAGGCCCAGCTCCAGGGCGTCCACCGAGTCCAGGCCGAGGCCTTCGCCGAACAGCGTCTGCTCGTTGTCGATGTCCTGGGCACTGATGTCTTCCAGGCCCAGGGCGTCGATGATCAGCAGTTTGATTTCAAGAATCAGGTCCGGGTGTGTATCGCTCATCTCTGGCGAGCTCCTTGGTGAAATAGTGGTGCAAGTGCTCATTGAGCTTGCGCGAAGCCTGGGGCGCGGGCCCCTGGGCTGCAAAGGTCTGTGGGTCTATATCGGCACCGACGTGAAAACTGAAGTGCACGCGGCGCTGCGGGATTCGGTACCAGGGTTCGGCCTTGGTCAGGGTGCTGGGGCTGACCTTGATCACCACCGGGGTGATCACTCTGGCACCGCGCAGGGCGATTGCCGCGGCTCCCCGATGAAAGGTCGGGGCCTGGCCTGGCTGGGTGCGGGTGCCTTCAGGGAAGACGATCAGCGTCTGGCCTTCGTGCAGTGCCTGGGAGGCGCCATCGAGCATGTCCAGGCTGCCATCGTTGCTGATGTACTGTGCGGCGCGCACCGGGCCCCGGGTGAAGGGGTTGTTCCAGAGGCTTTCCTTGACCACGCAGTTGGCATCGCGGACCAGGCCGATCAGGAACACCACGTCGATCAGCGATGGGTGGTTGGCGATGATCATTTGTCCCGGGCGTCCGAGCTGTTCGGCGCCCTGGACGTCATGGGTGAGCACCCCGCTGCGCGCCATGAAGCGGATGAACAGCCAGAACAACCGGCTGACCGTCTTGCGCGCACGCAGGCGCTGGCGCCGGGCATCGCCGGGCAGGCAGGCAAGCAGGGGGAAAATCACCAGGCGCAGGCATAAACCACCTAGTCCGAACAGTGCGAAGCTCAGGGCCGTGGCCAGCAGGCGCCAGAGATAGGCGTCGCGGCCCTTGGTGCCTACCGGTTGCGTTGCCAGGTCCATACGCGACTCATCCAGGCATGTTGGCATTGATGCTGCGCACCGATCAGGGCGCGCAACAGGTTCAGGGCGTGGGGCCAGGGAGCCCTGGGGAGCTGGCCATCGTGGTGGCCCAGGGACAGTTGCCAGTCGTCGCCCGGGGTCAGCAGCAAGCCCAGGGCGTAGGGAAATGGCACGTCGTCGATCCAGTCGGCGTACACGGGCGGTGGTTGTTCCTCGGCAATCACCAGCAGCACGTGGGGGGCGCCCTCGGACAGCAACGCCGCGGCTTCCAGCAGGCCGTGCTCAAGGCCGTCGCCGGCGGCCGCCAGGGCCGACATCTCGCTGGTTTCGCCGCGCATGATGGACCACAGGCCGATCACTGCGTTGTGCACCGAAAGGCTGAACTGCGTGGGGGACAGCGGCTGTTCGGCGGCCAGGTCGCTGAGAATCTCGAAGGTCCGCGGGGTTTCGCCGTGACGGGAAATGAACACCAGGGGCAGTTGCTCAAGGCCTTCGGCCAGGGGCCAGCCCACGCTGAACGCCATGCGCGCCAGGCGGCTGAGACGGCGCCGCTGCATGGCGGGCAGGAAGGACACGTCGGGGGCACTATCGCTGGTTTCGGGCAGGGCCGGATGTTGGCCCCATGCCTGCCAGGCGTCCACGCTTTCGAGCCCGGGGGCCCAAGCACGCCATTGGGCGATATTGAACTTGATCAATTGGTTCATCCCGCCCCTGCGGGCTTCCTTGATGTGGTGCAGTGCTTGGAAATACTGACTGACCGGGGGACGCGAGTGCGTCGGTGGCGCGCATTATCCCGGTGCGACTGGCTTGTAGCAAATGCTGGTTGGGCTGTTGGTCGCAAATCGAGGCGATGGTGCCGTGTTCGTTGATGTCGTTTTGCCGCTATTGGCTTTCTGCCTCGGGCTAGCGCTCCGCCAGGCCCCGGGCCGGGCCGAGGATCTTGTGTTGCCGAGGTAGCTAAGCGGCTGCGGGGGCTACTACACTCGGGGATCTTTGATACACGGAGGTTTTGACATGCGGCGTGTGGTGTTCAATCAGAAAGGTGGCGTGGGCAAGTCCAGTATTGCCTGCAATCTGGCGGCGGTCAGCGCCAGCGAGGGTTATCGCACCTTGCTGGTGGACCTGGATGCCCAGGCCAACTCGACCCAGTACCTCACCGGCTTGACCGGCGAGGACATTCCGATGGGGATCGCCGACTTCTTCAAGCAGACCCTGTCCTCTGGCCCGTTCTCCAAGAAGAACCAGGTGGATATCTACGAGACGCCGTTCGACAACCTGCATGTGGTGACCGCCACGGCCGAGCTGGCGGACCTGCAGCCCAAGCTGGAGGCCAAGCACAAGATCAACAAGCTGCGTAAGTTGCTCGACGAGTTGTCCGAGGATTACGAGCGGATCTACCTCGACACCCCGCCTGCCCTGAATTTCTACGCGGTATCGGCGTTGATCGCGGCCGATCGTGTGCTGATTCCTTTCGATTGCGACAGTTTTTCCCGCCAGGCCCTGTACGGCCTGCTGGCTGAGATCGAGGAGTTGAAGGAAGACCACAACGAAGCGCTCGAGGTCGAGGGCATCGTGGTCAATCAGTTCCAGGCCCGGGCCAGCCTGCCGCAACAGATGCTCGACGAACTGATTGGCGAGGGCCTGCCGGTGCTGCCGGTGTACCTGGCCAGTTCGGTGCGCATGCGTGAATCACACCAGGCCAGCCTGCCGCTGATCCATCTCGACCCACGGCACAAGCTGACCCAGCAGTTCGTCGACCTGCACCACCTGCTGGAAAACGCCTGACCCTGCTGTTGCCGTGAATGCAAGGCTTTGGCCGGCGCTCACGGCGTTCTCTCAAATCCCGTGGCTGCGCAACCAGCCGATCAACTGTGGCAAGGGCAGGGCACCGCTTTGCCGCGCCACCTCCCGGCCATTCTTGAACAGGATCAGGCTTGGAATCGAGCGAATGCCCAGTTGCGCCGAAAGTTGCTGGTTGGCTTCGCTGTCCAGCTTGGCCAGGCGGCATTTGCCGCTCAATTGCGCGGCGGCTTGCTGGAAGGTCGGCGCAAAGGATTTGCACGGCCCGCACCAGTCTGCCCAGACATCCACCAGCAACGGCAGGTCGCCCTTGATCTGGCTGGCGTAGTCGCCCTGTTTCAAGTCAAAGGGTTTGTCCAGCAACACCTCGGCCTTGCAGCGCCCGCACTTGGGATGGTCCCCCAGGCGCTCGGCGGGGATGCGGTTGAGGCCGTTGCAATGCGGGCAGGGGATCAACAGTGGGTCGGTCATGGTCGGGTTCCGGGTCAGTGGCCAATGGCACCTATCTGGAGTCGTGGCGCGGATTTATCAAGCCGCCGGGCTGGTGGTTGCATCCGCTCACATATCGGCGGGCAGTCGGTGCTGCGCAATCTCTAGTCTTGCCAGAAGGCGGACCGTCGGTCCGACCGACTGCATAGCGTATTGCTATGGTCGGATTTGCTGATTAGCCTCGATAGCAACATGCGATAGGGAGGTTGCATGCATATCATCACCGCAAAACGCATCTGGCAGGCCAAGGAGCAGTGGCCGCAGACCGCACGAGCGCTGGATACCTGGTATCGCAAGGCCAAGGGCGCCAGGCCAGAGGACTTTTCCGATATGAAGGCGTTGTTTCCGGCGGTCGATAAGGTCGGGCGCTTCCATGTCTTCGACATCGGCGGCAACAAGCTGAGGTTGATCGCCCTGGTGCGCTATGGAGTCCAGCGGCTCTACATCAGGCATGTATTGGACCACGCCAGCTACGACAAGGGGCTGTGGAAGGAGGAAATAGAATGAGCGTACTGGTCAGCCAGGCGGCGGAGCACTGGCAATTCGTCGCGCCGCTGCTGCGCAAGCCCAGGACTGAGGCCGATTACGATGCTCTGGCCCTGGCCCTGGATGAATTGCTGGACATCATGGGCGAGGATGAGGCTCATCCGCTGGCCTCACTGGTGGACATCATCGGTGATTGGATCGAGGCCTATGACGAAGAGCATCGGCCGATACCTCCCGTCAGTGGCGTGGAGGTCTTGCGCTCGTTGATGCACGAGCACGGCCTGACCCAGAGCGACCTGCCCGGGGTCGGGGCGCAATCGGTGGTTTCCGAAGTGCTGAGTGGCAAGCGCCAGCTCAACCTGCGGCAGGTGCGCTGGCTGTCCGAGCGCTTCAAGGTGGCAATGGAGGTGTTCGCCTGACTCAGGACGAACAGCTGATCTCCAGGTGCTTGCCCCAGTCCGGCGGCCGCTTGGCGTAGTTGTCCATGCCGGGCTGTGCTTCGAACGGTCGGCTCAGTACCTGGTGCAGGCGCCGCACTTCGCTGTAGTCGCCCGATTCCGCGGCTTCGATGGCCTGTTGCGCCAGGTAGTTGCGCAAGACATACAGCGGATTGACCGCGTGCATGCGCACCCGGCGCTGTTCCTGGCCCTGCTGCGGATCGCGGGCTACCCGCGCCACGTACGACTCGGCCCAGGCATCGAAGCCCTTGAGATCGACGAAGTCGTCACGCAACTGCGCCACGGCCAACTCCGACTCTGTGTCCCCCAGGCGGCGGAAGAACAGGCTGTAGTCCACGGCGCTGCCCTGCATCAGTTGCAGCAGCCGTTCCACCAGTTGCTGGTCGGCGTCCTCGGCTTGGGTCAGGCCCAGGCGCCGGCGCATCAGGTCCAGGTAGTGGGCCTGGTACAACGGCAGGAACAGGCCCAGCGTTTCACGCAGGTCGTCAACCGCAATCAATGGGGTCAGGGCCTGGGCCAGGGCGCTGAGGTTCCATTGGCCGATGGGCACCTGGTTGCTGAAGGAGTAGCGACCCTGGTCATCGGAGTGGTTGCAGATGAAGTGGGCGTCGAAGTCGTCGAGGAAGGCGAAGGGGCCGAAGTCGAAGGTGATGCCCAGGATCGACATGTTGTCGGTGTTCATCACGCCGTGGCAGAAGCCATAGGCCTGCCATTTGGCGATCAGCTCGGCATTGCGCTCGACGACCTCGCGAAACATCGCCAGGTAGGGCTGGGGGTGTTCGCGGCATTCGGGGAAATATTGCGCCAGCACGTGTTCGGCCAGCTGGGTGTGCTGTTCGGACTTGCGCGTGTAGTAGAAATATTCGAAATGCCCGAAGCGGATATGACTGGGCGCCAGGCGCAGGACCATGGCGCCGCGCTCTTGCTTCTCGCGCCACACCGGGGTGTCCGAGCCGATGACGCACAGCGCCCGGCTACTGGGAATGCCCAGGGCATGCAGGGCCTCGGAGGCGAGGAACTCGCGGATCGAGGAGCGCAGCACCGCGCGCCCGTCGCCCATGCGCGAGTAGGGCGTCTGGCCGGCACCCTTCAGGTGCAGGTCCCAGTATTGGCCGGCATCGTTGCGTACTTCCCCTAGCAGCAAGCCGCGACCATCTCCCAGCTGGGGGTTGTAGGAGCCGAACTGGTGCCCGGAATAGACCATCGCCCGAGGTTCGGCCTCGGCCCACAGCTTGTGTCCGCCGAACAGCTCGGCGAACACCGGGCTTTCGGCGACGGCGGGGTCCAGGTCCAGCAGGGCCATGGCTGCCGGGCTGGCCACCACCAGGCGCGGGTTGTCCAGGGGCTCGGGCAGCACATGGGTCGAGAAGGCGTCGCCCAGGCGGGCGAAACGATTGTCGAATGTCAGTTCGTCGAGGGCTTTCAACGGCCATCTCCCAGCAGAATGTCCGAGTATTCTGCTGGGCAAAGCCGTTCGCGTCGAGTTCGCCGGGCGTTAGGGTGCTGGCTTTTCCGGCGCTGGTGGGTCTTGGGGCTTCTCCGGGCCGATGGGCACCATCTTGTACTCCTGGCCTTGGAGATTCTTGAGATAGACCTCCATCTGCCGGAACGAGATGTTGATGTGCTGCTTCTTGAACTCGCGGCTGATGAAGCGGTTGACCTCGTCGATCACCGGGTTGCGGTCGCCCAGTTCGCGCACGTGCATGCGCAGTTCGTGGTCCAGGGTGCTCTCGCCGAAACTGAGGAAGTACACCTGGGGCTCCGGCTCCTTGAGCACCCGTGGGTTCTCCCGGGCGGCCTTGAGCAGCAGTTCCTTGACCAGGTCCAGGTCCGAGCCGTAGTCCACGCCCAGCTTCAAGGTCACGCGGGTGATGGTGTCGGTCAGCGACCAGTTGACCAGTTGCCCGGTGATGAAGGTCTGGTTCGGGACGATGATGTCCTTGCGGTCGAAATCGGTGATGGTGGTGGCGCGGATGCGGATCCGGCTCACTGTGCCCGACAGGTTGCCGATGGTGATGGTGTCGCCGATCCGTACCGGTCGCTCGAACAGGATGATGATGCCGGAGATGAAGTTGGCGAAGATCGCCTGCATGCCGAAACCCAGGCCTACCGATAGCGCGGCCACCAGCCATTGCAGCTTGTCCCAGCTGACCCCGAGGGTCGACAGGGTGGTGACGAAACCGATCCCGGCGATGGCATAGGAGAGCAAGGTGGTGGTGGCGTACGCGCTGCCCTGGGCCAGGTTCAGCTTGGACAACACCAGCACTTCCAACAGGCCCGGCAGGTTGCGCGCCAGGGCGAAGGTGATGCCGACGATGATCAGCGCGCCGATCAAGTCGCCGATGCTGATGGGCACCATGCTCATGTTGGCACCGGTGCCGCTGGTGTACTCGTAGAGGGTCACCCGGTCGAGGTAGGAGAACACCGAGATCAGGTCGGCCCAGACCCAGTACAGGGCGACCATGAAGCCACCCAGCAGGGCCAGGCGAATCAGGCGCAGGGACTGTTCGTTGACCTTCTCGATGTCCATGGTCGGTTCTTCGACCACCGCCTCGCCGTTTTCCCCGGCCTCCTTGGCTGCCTGGCGCTTGCTCAAGGCGCGCTGGTAGGCCAGGCGCCGCGCCGCGACGGCCAGGCCACGGACGAAGGTGGCCTCGACCACCAGCCACAGCATCAAAAGGTACAGGGTGTTGATCAGGCGATCGCTGAGCTTCAGCGCGGTGTAGTAGAAGCCGAAGCACACGGCAATGAACAAGGCGATCGGCAGCAAGGTGAACAGCACGCCGACAGCCTTGCGGAACAGCGAGGCGTTTTCATGGGTCGGGCTGCTCAGCAGCAGGCGGCTGAGCAACCAGGCCATCAGGGCATAGCAGGTCAGCACCACGGCGATGCCCAATACATCTTCGGCCAGGGCCGCGGGTTGCAACTCGGCCACCGTGACCACCGCCACCAGGGCCAGGACCACCAGGCCCAGGCGACGGATCCAGCCACGCAGGAATTCCACCTGGGGTTTTTCCCAGCGGAAATGCAACTCGGCCACACCACCGGGAGCGAGGATCCGGTAGGCGGTGTAGAACACCAGCCAGGCCTGGGCGATCTGCAGCAGTGCGGCGCCGAGGGTGGCGTTCTGTCCCCGGGCGTCGATCTGCAGGGCGTAGCCGCACAGCGCCAGGCCCAGGGCCAGGGGCATCGCCAGCAGGACGTTGACCAGGATCGCCAGGGGCGTGTGCCACTGGCTGTCACGTTTGAAGTGGCCGATATCCTTGTGCACCTTGCTCAGGCGCGCATACAGGCTCTTGCGCCGCCACAACAGGGCGCCGATCAACAGCAGCAAGGGCAGGAACAGCAAGGGCTGTTGCACCAGTGCGTCGATCAGCTCGCTGAAGCTCGAGGCCCAGGGCAAGTTGTTGACCTGATACTGCAAGCGATCGGGCACCTGGCGCAGCCATGTGGTGTCCAGTGGCTTGTTGCTGGGGATCCAGAACATCTGCTCGTCGAGGGTCGAGCGCAAGGTCTGGGTGGTGCTGAGCAACTGCTTCTGGTTCAACTGCAGGGTAATGGATTCGTTGAGCAGCGCGCTCAATTCGCGGTTCAGGCGGTCCAGCAGGTCGACCCGGGTATTGGCCAGTTCCAGCAAGGTCTTGCGCAACTGCGGGGTGACTTGCTCGGGCGGCTGGTTCTTGAGCAGGTTGTCGACGTAGGCGGTGGGGCTACTGAGCTGCTCGCGCTGCTGGCTGACCTCAAACTGGTAGAGGCGGATATCGGCGATATTGTTCGCCAGGTCGCGGTCGACTTTCAGCCGGGGCAGGGCCTGTTTCTGCTTGTAGAGGATCTTGGACAGCAACAGGCTGCCCTTGAGCACGCTGATCTGCTCGTCCAGCGCCGCGGCGACCTGGGTCACGTTGTCCAGTTGCTGCTTGGTCTGCAGGTTGCGCTGGGTCTGTTCGTTGAGTTGGTCGGTGAAGTGCAGCAAGTAGTCGGAGGCTTCGAGATTGAAGGCGCTCTCGGTGGCCAGCAGGCTGCTACCGCCGGCTTTCTGCGCTTCGATGGACTGCTGGGTGACCGTCTCCTGGGACTGGGCCAGGCGCTTCTGGTTGATCAGGGTCTGCAGATCCTGGGTTTCCTGCTCCAGGCGCGCGATCTTTTCCACCAGCAGGTCGTGCTGGCTGCTGCCCAGGTCCTGCAGTTGGCTGTTGCCTGCCAGCTCTTGGCGACGCAGCGGGATCAAGGCATTGATCGCCGCCAGTTCGGCATTGAGCAGGTTGCGCTGGTCGTTGCTCAGCAGCTTGCCGTTGTCCTTGCCGGCCTTGAGGATGGTGTTGATCTGCAGGATCCGCGTCTGGCCGTTACTGATCTCGGCCTGGGCCCGTTCGGGGCGAGTCTGGGCACTGATGGTCAGGCTGTTGGCCTGGGCCAGGGCTTTTTGCAGTTCACCCTGGGCGGTGGTGCGCTCGGCCAGCAGTTGCTCCAGCTGTGTCACGCTCAGCGCGGCATAGCGTTGGGTTACCGGCACCACCTTGCTGGCCTTGAGGCGCTCCAGCTCGCGCTGGTTTTCCAGGGTCTGGCGCGGAGCGCTGGCCAACTGTTGCTTGAGTTCCGGCAGGCGCTGCTCGTAGTCCTGCTGGTTAGCCAACTGATTCAGGGTGTTCTGCAGGAGCGTCTGCAGGGCCTTCTGATCGGCCTCGGAAAGCTTGCGCTCGGCGATCTTGTCCAGGCTTTGCTGGACCGCCTCGGCGCTGGGCGGCTCGCCGCCCTGTGCGGCGCCGACGGAGAGACTCAGGCCCAGCAGGGCAATCGCGAAAATTTTACGCAGGGTCGGCATAGAGGTCGGTCGAGCAAGCAAGTAGGAATGGGGGAATGCGTCGGTAAAAATCTGACGCGTTTCCGAGTTTAGAGGAAGAGTCCGGGGCCGGGTCGACTTCCTTCGGGGAATCTGACGCCGACTTTGCCGATCTTGTTCCCGTCCATCACCGCGACGGTCCAGGTGGTGTTGTTCCACTCCACCTGGTCACCGACCACCGGCGCACCGCCGACTTTCTGGGCGATGAAGGCGGCCAGTGGCATGTCGGCGTCCTGGCCGTCGAGCTTGAGGCCGTAGAGCGCCGAGACCGCGCCCAGCTGGGCGTCGCCTTCGAGGACGAAGTCGCCGAAGAAGCGCAGGTCCAGACCGCGTTCCGGGGCCTGGCTGAACAGCTTGCCCAGGGCCGGGAGGTTGTGTTCATGGCCGATCACGCACAGCAGGTCGTCGGCTTCCAGTACCGTACTACCCGACGGATGGAGCAGTTGCTGGCCGCGAAACAGGGCGGCGATCCGCGTGCCCTCGGGCATTTTCAGTTCGCGCAGGGCGGCGCCGATGCACCATTTTTCCGCCCCCAGGCGGTAGACGAACAGCTCCCACTCGCTGGTGACGTGGACCTCCAGGGCGGCCCGGGAAATCGGTGCCGGCTCCGGTGGGACCGTGACCTTCAGCCACTTGGCCACCCACGGCAGGCTGGTGCCTTGCAGCAGCAGCGAGATCAGCACGATGAAGAATGCCAGGTTGAAGTACAGCTGGGCGTTGGGCAGGCCGGCCATCAGCGGGAATACCGCGAGAATGATCGGTACCGCGCCACGCAGCCCGACCCACGAGATAAAGGCTTTTTCCCGGCCATGGAAAGCCCTGAACGGCAGCAGCCCCACCAGCACCGACAGCGGCCGGGCGAACAGGATCATCCACAGGGCCAGGCCCAGGGCCGGCAGGGCGATGGGCAACAGGTCGTGAGGCGTGACCAGCAGCCCGAGCACCAGGAACATGCCGATCTGCGCCAGCCAGGCCATGCCGTCGAGCATGTGCAGGATGCCGTGGCGGCTGCGCACCGGGCGGTTGCCGATCACCAGGCCGCACAGGTACACCGCGAGGAAGCCGCTGCCGTGCAGGGCATTGGTCAGGGCAAAGACCACCAGGCCGCCGGCGATTACCAGGATCGGATACAGGCCGTTGGCCAGGTGGATGCGGTTGACCAGTTGCAGCATCAGCCAGCCACCGCCGAGGCCGATCACCGCACCGATGCCGAACTCGCGGATCAGCTCCCCGAGCAAGCTCAAGTGCAGTCCGGTATGACCGTTGGCCAGCATGTCGATCAGGGTCACGGTGAGAAACACGGCCATTGGATCGTTGCTGCCGGACTCGATCTCCAGGCTGGCGGTCACCCGTTCGTTGAGACCCTTGCCCCCCAGCAGCGAGAACACCGCCGCGGCGTCGGTGGAGCCGACGATGGCACCGATCAGCAAGCCCTGGATCAGGTTCAAGTCGAACAGCCAGGCCGCGGCCATGCCCGTGAGCCCGGTGGTGATCAGCACTCCCACCGTGGCCAGTGACAGCGCCGGCCAGAGCGCCACGCGAAAGCTCGCGACCCGGGTGCGCAGGCCACCGTCCAGCAGGATCACTGCCAGGGCCAGGTTGCCCACCAGGTAGGCGGTCGGGTAGTTGTCGAAGATGATTCCGCCGCCATCGACACCGGCAGTCATGCCCACGGCCAGGATGATCACCAGGATCGGGATGCCCAGGCGGGAAGAGAGGGAACTGACCAGAATGCTCGCACCTACCAGCAACGCGCCGATCAAGAACAGGCTGTTGATGGTCGTTGCATTCAAAGGCTGTACTCCAGAGCGGAAAAGGCGGGCGCCAACTGGCCATGCAGTCTGCGTGCCAGCGATTCTAACCTGTTGAAATGTGCCGCTGTCAAAGGCTTTTCATGGCGGCGGCGGGCGCCCCGGCAGACGGTATCCGCCGGGGCTTTTGCCTGTCTGGAAGGCCCCTCAGAGGCTGAAGCGGGCCACCATGCTGTTGAGGTCCACGGCCAGGCGCGACAGTTCGTTGCTGGCCGCACTGGTCTGGTTGGCGCCGGTGGCCGACTGCACCGACAAGTCGCGGATGTTCACCAGGTTGCGGTCCACTTCGCGGGCTACCTGAGCCTGCTCTTCGGCGGCGCTGGCGATCACCAGGTTGCGCTCGTTGATCTGGATGATCGCGCTGTTGATGGTGTCCAGGGACAGGCCGGCACCCCGGGCGATGTTCAAGGTCGATTCGGCGCGCTCGGTACTGTTGCGCATGGAGTCCACGGCCTGTTCGGTGCCGTTCTGGATGCTGCCGATCATGCGTTCGATTTCGCTGGTGGACTGCTGGGTGCGGTGGGCCAGGGCGCGGACTTCGTCGGCGACCACGGCAAAACCACGCCCGGCTTCACCGGCCCGGGCCGCCTCGATGGCAGCGTTGAGGGCCAGCAGGTTGGTCTGGTCGGCCAGGCCACGGATCACGTCGAGAACCTTGCCGATGTCCCGGGATTCATTGGCCAGGTCACCGATCAGCCCGGCGGTGCTCTGGACGTCGGCGCTCATGCGTTCGATGGCCGATACGGTTTCCTGCACCAGGTCGCGGCCGTCGCCGGCCGAGGTGGTGGCCTCCCTGGAAGCCTCGGAGGTGCTGACGGCATTGCGCGCGACTTCTTCCACGGCGCTGGTCATTTCGTTGACCGCGGTGGCGGCCTGCTCGATCTCGTTGTTCTGCTGGGTCAGGCCGCGGGCACTTTCCTCGGTGACGCTGTTGAGTTCTTCAGCGGCGGAGGCCAGCTGGGTGGCAGAGCCGGAGATGCGTTGCAGGGTATCGCGCAGGTTTTCCTGCATCTTGGCCATGGCCCGCAGCAAGCGGCCGGCTTCGTCGCTACCGTCGGCCTGGACCGGGCGGGTCAGGTTGCCCTCGGCGATCTCCTCGGCGGCTTCCAGGGCCTTGGCGATCGGCTGGGTGATGCTGCGGGTCAGCAGCCAGGCGAACAGCAAGGTCAGGCCAGTGGCCAGGAGCAGCAGGACCACCACCAGCTTGAACGCGGCCGAATACTGCTCGGCGGCCTGGCGGTTGGTGTCCACTGTCTGCTGGGTGTTGATCTCCATCAGGCGGTTGAGCACGGCGTTGATCGCCTCTGAGTTGTTCAGCAACTCGGAGTTGAGCAGGTTGCGCAACTCATCCACCTGGTTGTTGCGCGACAGGCTCTTCATCCGCTCTTCGATCTGCCGGTACTGGCCCAGCAGCTGGACGTACTGGTCATAGGCGGCTTTTTCCGCCGGGCCGGTGATGAGCTTTTCATAGGTGGCCTGGGCCGTGCGGATCTGCTGGTTGCGCATATCCAGCAGCTCCATGGTCTTTTGCTGGACATCCGGCTCGCGGTTCACCAGCAGGCGATAGGACAGCACCCGCAGGCGCAGGGTCAGCTGGGTGAACTCGTCGAGGCTCTGGATGCTCGGCACGCTGCTCAGGGTGATGTCTTCGGCGGCGCCACGGATCTTGCTCATCTGGTTCAGGGCGAAAACCCCGAGGATCAGCATCAAGCCGCCGATCATGGCAAAACCGAGGAAGGCCCGCGGAGCGATATTCATATTACGAAGGGACATGATAGGTACCAGGAAGGGCGCATCCGTGCGGGGCTTGAGACTGATCTACCGTGACTTATCGGTCGTACGACTAAAGTCTTGAGTCTTGCCGTGGATTTAACCTGGCATCCATTGCCCTGGCAGGTTGCGCGCTGGCCGGCGTTTGCAGCTCCGCCCGTGAAATTCGCAGGGCGGAGCTGGCTGGCGGGGCTTCTGCCTGTCTGGAGTCCCCTCAGAGGCGGAAGCGGGCGACCATGCTGTTGAGGTCCACGGCCAGGCGCGACAGTTCGTTGCTGGCGGCGCTGGTCTGGTGGGCGCCGGTGGCCGACTGCACCGACAGGTCACTGATGTTCACCAGGTTGCGGTCCACTTCGCGGGCTACCTGAGCCTGCTCTTCGGCGGCGCTGGCGATCACCAGGTTGCGCTCGTTGATCTGGATGATCGCGCTGTTGATGGTGTCCAGGGACAGGCCGGCACCCCGGGCGATGTTCAAGGTCGATTCGGCGCGCTCGGTACTGTTGCGCATGGAGTCCACGGCCTGTTCGGTGCCGTTCTGGATGCTGCCGATCATGCGTTCGATTTCGCTGGTGGACTGCTGGGTGCGGTGGGCCAGGGCGCGGACTTCGTCGGCGACCACGGCAAAACCACGCCCGGCTTCACCGGCCCGGGCCGCCTCGATGGCAGCGTTGAGGGCCAGCAGGTTGGTCTGGTCGGCCAGGCCACGGATCACGTCGAGAACCTTGCCGATGTCCCGGGATTCATTGGCCAGGTCACCGATCAGCCCGGCGGTGCTCTGGACGTCGGCGCTCATGCGTTCGATGGCCGATACGGTTTCCTGCACCAGGTCGCGGCCGTCGCCGGCCGAGGTGGTGGCCTCCCTGGAAGCCTCGGAGGTGCTGACGGCATTGCGCGCGACTTCTTCCACGGCGCTGGTCATTTCGTTGACCGCGGTGGCGGCCTGCTCGATCTCGTTGTTCTGCTGGGTCAGGCCGCGGGCACTTTCCTCGGTGACGCTGTTGAGTTCTTCAGCGGCGGAGGCCAGCTGGGTGGCAGAGCCGGAGATGCGTTGCAGGGTATCGCGCAGGTTTTCCTGCATCTTGGCCATGGCCCGCAGCAAGCGCCCGGCTTCGTCGCTGCCATCGACGTGGATCGGCCGGGTCAGGTTGCCCTCGGCGATTTCCTCGGCGGCGTCCAGGGCCTTGGCGATCGGTAGGGTGATGCTGCGGGTCAGCAGCCAGGCGAACAGCAAGGTCAGGGCGGTGGCCAGCGCGAGCAGGGCCATCACCAGGTTCGACGCATCGCGGTACAACTGCGCTGCTTCCTCGGCCGCCTCGGTGGCGTAGCGGGTGTTGATTTGCACCAGCCGGTTGAGGGTGGCGTTGATTTTCTCGGCGTTGTCCATCAGTTGGGTATTGAGCAGCTCTTGCATGGTGTCGAGCTGGTTGCTGCGCGACAGCTCGATCAAGCGGCTTTCCAGCTGGCGGTGCTGGGTCAGCATGTCGATGTACTGGTCATAGGCCGCGCGCTCCTCGGCCATGCTGATCAGTGCCTCGTAGCCCGGGCGCGCCTCGTCGATCTTGCGGTTGCGCTCGGCCATGGCATCCAGGGTTCGCTGCTGCGCCACGGGGTCACGGTTGACCAGCAGGCGGTAGGCATGGACCCGCAGGCGCAGGCTCAGTTGGGTGAAGTCATCGACACTCTTGATGCTGGGCAGGGTGTCTTGGGTGATCCGTTCGGTAGCCGCGTGGATCTTGCCCATCTGGATCAGGGCAAAGGTCCCGAGAAACAGCATCAGGCAGCCGATCAGGGCAAATCCGAGGAAGGCTCGCGGGGCGATATTCAGGGTGCGCAGGGACATTGTTCATACCTGTAGTGGGCGCGATTCGCGCTGTATGGGTGGTGCAGCACCTGGGCTATCGCATCGAGAAAATGCTTCTTGAATCGCCAAAAGGGGTTTAGGAAATTTCCGATCATTTGTCGGACGGTTCTAGAAAACTCCCGGTGTCCGACAGGACGTTTGGAACCCCGGGGCGAAATGGCAGTCTCTAGCAGCTCTTGTGGAAGGGTCATCGCCAGCAAAATCAAGGCTTTGCGCCCGGATATCCCTGGCATCCAGGGTGACTTTTCTTTATCGTACGCGCCCTTTGCAAAAAGCCCGGAAGATCAAAATGTTGGAAGCATCCCTCAGCCAATTGGAACAGCTGGTCAGTGACCTGGTGGTACAGAACCAGGAGCTGCTCGGTACGAACGAAGCCCTCAAGGCACAACTGGCCCAGGCCAAGGATGAGAACGAAAGCCTGCAGCTGAACCTGATGGAGCAGGAAGAAAAGCACGGTGCCACCGCTGCCCGCATCCAGGCCCTGGTTGAGCGCGTCACTGCGAGCCCGGCCAACCCATGAGACATCACAGCGATGGGGTGAGGGTGGTCAAAATCCTCGGCGAGGATTATTCACTCAAGGCGCCGGCCGGACAGGAGCAGATCCTGATGGATGCGGTGCAGATGCTCCAGGCCACCCTGGCCGATACCAAGAAGAAGTTCCCGACCCTGATCGGCGAGCGCCTGCTGGTGCTGGCGGCGATGAACCTGTGCTCGCAGCAGATCGAGATGCGCAAGCGTCACGACGAAGAGCTGGAGCGCTACCAGGAGCAGGTCAGCGCGACGGTCGAAGTGATCGCCAAGACCATCCAGCAGAACTGATGGCGCTGTGTCCCGTCACCCGCGCAGGCAGGTTGCTGCAACGGATGTGACGGGACGGCCCCGGCCTGCCGGTCCTCGGGCTGGCGAGCTTCAGAACCACTCGTCGCGCATTGCCAGGCAGGTATCGTCCCTGGTCTCCAGCAATGTCAGTTCATGCTGACAGCCCGGCACTTCCCAGGTGAGGAAGTAGCGTGCGGCTTGCAACTTGCCCCGGTAGAAATCGCGATCTGCCGCTTCGCCCCGGGCCAGTCCTTCCTCGGCGCGGATCGCCTGTTCCAGCCAGCGCCAGCCAATGACTGCGTGGCCAAATGCCTTGAGGTACAGCGCCGAGTTGGCCAGGGTCGTGGTGACCTTGCCGCTGACCAGGTCCTCCAGCAGGCTCAGGGTCACGGTTTGCAGGCGCGCCACCAACTGCTCCAGGGGTACGCGTAGGGCATCCAGGGAGGCATGGGCCTGGGCGCGTGCGCCAGTCTCGGCCATCAGGCGGATCAGGCGCTTGAGCCCGGCGCCGCCATTTTGTGCCAGCTTGCGTCCCAGAAGATCCAGGGACTGGATGCCATGGGTGCCCTCATGGATCGGGTTCAGGCGATTGTCACGGTAGTACTGTTCCACCGGATACTCGCGGGTGTAGCCATGGCCGCCGAGGATCTGGATCGCCAGTTCGTTGGCCTTGAGGCAGAACTCCGAAGGCCAGGACTTGACGATCGGGGTCAGCAGGTCCAGCAGCTCATGGGCTTGCTGGCGCCCAGTCGCATCCTCAAGGGTGGTGGTGTCGTCGAACAGCCTGGCTGCATACAGGCCCAGGTCGAAGGCACCTTCGACATAGGCCTTCTGGGTCAGCAGCATCCGGCGCACGTCGGCATGCTCGATGATCGCGACCTGGGGCGAGGTCGGGTCCTTGCCATCCGGCAGGCGCCCTTGAGGGCGTTCGCGAGCGTACTCCAGGGAGTACAGGTAGCCGGCATAGCCGAGCATCACCGCGCCCATGCCGACGCCGATGCGTGCCTCGTTCATCATCTGGAACATATAGGACAGACCCGCATGGGGTTTGCCCACCAGATAGCCGACACACTCGCCGTTATCGCCGAAGTTCAATGCGGTGGAGGTCGTGCCGCGATAGCCCATCTTGTGGAACAGGCCGGCCAGCAGCACGTCGTTGCGCTGACCCAGGGAGCCGTCGGCGTTGACCAGGAACTTGGGCACGACGAACAGCGAGATACCCTTCACTCCGGGCGGCGCGTCCGGCAGCTTGGCCAGCACCATGTGCACGATGTTCTGTGCCAGCGAGTGGTCGCCGCCGGAGATGAAGATCTTGTTGCCCTTGATCCGATAGCTGCCGTCGCCGGCGGGTTCGGCGCGGGTACGGATATCCGACAGCGAGGAGCCGGCGTGGGGCTCGGTCAGGGCCATGGTGCCGAAGAAGCGACCGTCGATCATCGGTTGCAGGAAGCGCTGTTTCTGCTCCTCGCTGCCGAAACTCTCGATCAGGTTGGCGGCACCCATGGTCAGGAACGGATAGGCAGAGCTGCCGACGTTGGCAGCCTGGAAATGAGCGAAACAGGCCTGGGACAACAGGGTTGGTAACTGCATGCCACCGGCCTCGAAGTCGCGGGTGGCGTTGAGGAACCCGGCCTCGAGGAAGGCGTCCACCGCGGGCTTCACCTCGGGGATCAGTACCGCCTGGCCGTTTTCATAGCGCGGTTCATGCTCGTCGCCCTTGCGGTTGTGCGGGGCGAAATACTTCTCGGCGATGCTGCGGGCGGTGCCCAGGGCGGCATCGAAGGTCTCGCGGTTATGCTCGGCAAACCGTTCGCGCTGGGCCAGGCCCTCGGCGTCGAGCACCTCATACAGTTCAAAAGCCAGATTGCGGGAACTGAGCAAGGTCTCGGACATGGCGGCCTACCTGTTGATTGAGGAGATGGGCCGAGTCTAGACGCGTGAATGAAGGCGGGATAGGAAGATTGATAGGCGTGATGAAGCAGGAGAAACCAAACTGCAAGCTGCAAGCCGCAAGCCGCAAGCCGCAAGCCGCAAGCCGCAAGCCGCAAGTTGAAAGCTGCAAGCCAGAGCCAGAAGCAAAAACGGCAAGCAAAGGCCGTTGCCCCTGCTTGCCGCTTGCCGCTTGTAGCTTGTAGCTGCTTTTAACCGATGGTCATCAGGCTGGCATTGCCGCCGGCCGCAGCGGTGTTGACGCTCAGGGCGCGTTCGATCACCAGGCGCTCCAGGGCGATGGCGGTTTCGCCCTGGGACAGGCCCTGGACACCGACGATGGCGCCGGCACGCTGGGCTACCTGCTGGCAGACACTGCGCAGTTGGTCGCTGTCGCCGTGGTGCAGGACCGCGTCGAACACCACCTCATCCTTGGTCCAGTCGGCCACGCGTTTGATGCGCACCTGGATCTCCCTGGGCAGGCGGCCGAACAGGGTCTTGGCTACGGCGCTTTCCGGCCATACCGCCGAACCGCCGACGGCCAGTACCGCCGCCAGCTGGGCCAGTAGGTCACCCTCGATTTCCGCCAGGCACAGGACGTGCTCGCGAGGCAGGATGGCATAGCTGTTGCGCTCGCCAGTCGGGCCGGTCAGCTGGCGGGAGATACCGCTCTGCGATTGCCCGCTGAACTGTTTGCACAGGGTCGCCAGTTCCGCCAGCTTGCTGCTGTCGGCCCAGGCTTGCAGGGCCGTGAGTGGCTTGAGCAGGGTTTCGCGCAGGCGCAGGTCCGGGGCGCTGATGGCATCGGCGCGGACGAAGGATTGCTCGATAGCGTCCACCGGCCGGGTCGACAGCAGGCGGTACAGGTACAGTGGGCCGCCGGCTTTCGGGCCGGTGCCCGACAGGCCTTCGCCACCGAATGGCTGCACGCCGACCACGGCGCCGACGATGTTGCGGTTGACGTAGACGTTACCGGCGTTGACGTTGTCCACCACCTTGGCGATGGTCTCGTCGATCCGGGTGTGTACGCCCAGGGTCAGGCCGTAGCCGGACGCGTTGATCTGGGCGATCAGCTGGTCGATGTCCTTGCGCTTGTAGCGAACCACGTGCAGCACCGGGCCGAAGATCTCGCGCTGCAGTTCGTCGAAGCTTTCCAGCTCGATCAGGGTCGGCATGACGAAGGTGCCGCGCTTGATTTCCTCGCCGTCGGCGATGGCCATCTGGTACACGGTGCGGCCTTTGTCACGCATGGCCTGGATGTGTTTCTCGATACCGGCCTTGGCCTCGGCGTCGATTACCGGGCCGATGTCCACGGCCAGGCGCTCGGGATTGCCCAGGCGGCTTTCGGCCATGGCGCCCTTGAGCATCTCGATCACGCGATCGGCGGAGTCTTCCTGCAGGCACAGCACGCGCAGGGCCGAGCAACGCTGGCCGGCGCTGTCGAAGGCCGAGGACACCACGTCGATCACCACCTGCTCGGTCAGGGCCGAGGAGTCGACGATCATGGCGTTCTGGCCACCGGTTTCGGCGATCAGCGGGATCGGCCGGCCCTGGTTGTCCAGGCGCCCGGCGATGTTGCGTTGCAGCAGGCGGGCGACTTCGGTGGAACCGGTGAACATCACGCCCTTGACCCGCTCGTCGCCGACCAGGCCGGCACCAACGGTTTCGCCACGGCCTGGCAGCAGTTGCAGCACGCCTTCGGGGATGCCGGCTTCCAGCATCAGGCGCACGGCCTGGGCGGCCACCAGCGGAGTCTGCTCGGCCGGCTTGGCCAGTACCGGGTTGCCGGCGGCCAGGGCGGCGGCCACTTGGCCACTGAAGATCGCCAGTGGGAAGTTCCACGGGCTGATGCACACCACCGGGCCCAGAGGGCGGTGGGCGTCGTTGCTGAAGTCGTTGCGGGCCTGCACGGCGTAGTAGCGCAGGAAGTCCACGGCTTCGCGGACTTCGGCAATGGCGTTGGCGTAGGTCTTGCCGGCCTCGCGGGCCAGCAGGCCCATCAGCGGCTGGATCTCGCCTTCCATCAGGTCGGCGGCGCGCTCCAGGATCGCGGCGCGCTCGGCCGCTGGAGTGGCCTGCCAGATCGGTGCGGCATTCAGCGCGCACTGGATGGCGTTGTCGACGTCGGCAATGGTGGCTTCCTGGACATGCCCTACCACATCCCGGTGATCGGACGGGTTGAGCACTGGGGCCGCAGGCTCGTCGCTGGATGGGCAGCCGAGCATCGGCGCCGCCTTCCAGTCGTTGTGGGCGGTGGCCAGCAGCGCGCAGGACAGCGATGCCAGGCGGTGTTCGTTGGCCATGTCGATACCGGCCGAGTTGGCGCGTTCGGCGCCGTACAGGTCGCGCGGCAACGGGATGCGTGGATGCGGCAGGCCGAAGCCGCCTTCCAGGGTCGCCATCTGCTCGATCTGGCTCACCGGGTCGGCCACCAGTTCCTGGATCGAGATCGACTGGTCGGCGATACGGTTGACGAACGAGGTGTTGGCGCCGTTTTCCAGTAGGCGGCGAACCAGGTAGGCCAGCAGGGTCTCGTGGGTGCCCACCGGAGCGTACACGCGGCATGGGCGGTTCAGCTTGCCATCGGCGACCTTGCCCACCACTTGTTCGTACAGCGGCTCACCCATGCCGTGCAGGCATTGGAATTCGTACTGGCCGGGGTAATAGTTCTGACCGGCGATGTGATAGATCGCCGACAGGGTATGGGCGTTGTGGGTAGCGAACTGCGGGTAGATGACTTCCGGCACCGACAGCAGCTTGCGCGCGCAAGCGATGTAGGAGACGTCGGTGTACACCTTGCGGGTGTAGACCGGGTAGCCTTCCAGGCCCTCGACCTGGGCGCGCTTGATCTCGCTGTCCCAGTAGGCGCCTTTCACCAGGCGGATCATCAGGCGGTGGCGGCTGCGGCGCGCCAGGTCGATGACGTAGTCGATCACGTACGGGCAACGCTTCTGGTAGGCCTGGATCACGAAACCGATGCCATTCCAGCCAGCCAGTTGCGGCTCGAAGCACAGGCGCTCGAGCAGGTCCAGGGACAGCTCCAGGCGGTCGGCTTCTTCGGCGTCGATGTTCAGGCCGATGTCGTACTGCTTGGCCAGGACGGTCAGGGCCAGCAGGCGCGGGTACAGCTCTTCCATCACGCGCTCGTACTGGGCACGGCTGTAGCGCGGGTGCAGGGCCGACAGCTTGATGGAGATACCCGGGCCTTCGTAGATGCCGCGACCGTGGGAGGCCTTGCCGATCGAGTGGATGGCCTGCTCATAGGAGGCCAGGTATTTCTGTGCGTCGTGCTCGGTCAGGGCCGCTTCGCCGAGCATGTCGTAGGAATAGCGGAAGCCCTTGGCTTCGAACTTGCTGGCGTTGGCCAGGGCTTCGGCGATGGTCTCGCCAGTGACGAACTGCTCGCCCATCAGGCGCATGGCCATGTCCACGCCTTTGCGGATCATCGGCTCGCCGCTCTTGCCGATGATGCGGCTCAGGGAGGAGGTCAGGCCGGCCTCGTTGTGGGTCGACACCAGCTTGCCGGTGAGCAACAGGCCCCAGGTGGCGGCGTTGACGAACAACGACGGGCTGTTGCCCAGGTGCGGCTGCCAGTTGCCGGTGCTGATCTTGTCGCGGATCAGCGCGTCGCGGGTGCCCTTGTCGGGGATGCGCAGCAGGGCTTCGGCCAAGCACATCAGCGCCACGCCTTCCTGGGACGACAGGGAGAACTCCTGCAGCAGGCCCTGGACGATACCGGCACGGCCGCCGGCGCTCTTCTGGTTGCGCAGTTTCTCGGCGATGGAGGCGGCCAGCTTGTTGGCAGCTTCGGCGGTGGCGGCCGGCAGGCGCGCCTGCTCCAGCAGCATGGGCACCACTTCCGGCTCGGGGCGACGGTAGGCGGCGGTGATAGCAGCGCGCAGGACCGATTGCGGCAGGATGCTTTCAGCGAATTCAAGGAAGCACTGGTGTGCGTGGTCGGTCTGCACTTCGCCTGCGTCGTCGCCGTCTTTGGCAATGGCGCTGCTCAGTTCGGTAAGGGTTGCACCACCCTCGAGTTTTTCCAGGTAATTGAAAATCGCCTGCTTGATCAGCCAGTGCGGAGTCCGATCAATCGAGGCCGCGGCGGCCTTGAGACGCTCGCGGGTAGGGTCGTCGAGTTTGACCCCGAGAGTGGTGGTAGCCATATTTTTATCCTCATGTTTGCCACGCGAGTGTGGCATCAGCTGGCGGCAAGATTATCCGCGCGCTGAAATGGGTGCAACCGGGTGCAACCCATTTTTGAGCGGAAAAAGCGGCAGCTTGTCAGGAATAAAATTCCTGCATGGGATGCAGGCCTCGAATAGGTGCATTTGCTTCTGAGAATGTCTTTTCTTGCGCCAAAAGGGAGCAAGAAACGCCACGAAACAGCGATTTATCGACAAGGTGCAACTGATTCTCCTTAAATTGGTTGCACCTTGTTCATTTTGTTGCATAGGATTCGCGCCCAAGGTGCAACCGTTCTGTCGGACTGGTTCATCGGCCGATGGCTTTCCTGGGGAAACATCGGTGATAAATGCGCGGCACGCCTGAACGTCTCCCAAGCGTCATCGTTTGGCGGCGTGGGCAGTGACCGCCGCACCATAAAAACAAAGCCAGGGCGTTATTCATGAGTGCAAGCAATCCAACCCTGATCACGTTCGTGATCTACATCGCGGCAATGGTGCTGATCGGCTTCATGGCCTATCGCTCCACCAACAACCTTTCCGACTACATTCTTGGTGGCCGCAGCCTGGGCAGCGTGGTGACTGCGCTTTCCGCCGGCGCTTCCGACATGAGTGGCTGGTTGCTGATGGGCCTGCCGGGCGCCATCTACATGTCCGGCCTGTCCGAAAGCTGGATCGCCATCGGCCTGATCGCCGGTGCCTACCTGAACTGGCTGTTCGTAGCCGGTCGCCTGCGGGTACAGACCGAGCACAACGGTGACGCACTGACCCTGCCGGACTACTTCTCCAGCCGTTTCGAAGACAAGAGCGGCCTGCTGCGGATCATCTCCGCGGTGGTAATCCTGGTGTTCTTCACCATCTACTGCGCCTCCGGCATCGTTGCCGGCGCCCGTCTGTTCGAAAGCACCTTCGGCATGTCCTACGAGACAGCCCTGTGGGCGGGTGCGGCAGCGACCATCGCCTACACCTTCGTCGGTGGTTTCCTGGCGGTGAGCTGGACCGACACCGTGCAAGCCACGCTGATGATCTTCGCCCTGATCCTCACGCCGATCATCGTGCTGCTGGCTACCGGTGGCGTCGACACCACCTTCCTGGCCATCGAGGCCAAGGACCCCACCAGCTTCGACATGCTCAAGAACACCACCTTCATCGGCATCATCTCGCTGATGGGCTGGGGCCTGGGCTACTTCGGCCAACCGCACATCCTGGCGCGCTTCATGGCCGCTGATTCGGTCAAGTCGATCGCCAATGCCCGCCGTATCTCCATGACCTGGATGATCCTGTGCCTGGGTGGCACCGTGGCCGTGGGCTTCTTCGGCATCGCCTACTTCTCGGCGCATCCCGATGTGGCCGGCCCGGTAACCGAGAACCCTGAGCGGGTGTTCATCGAGCTGGCCAAGCTGCTGTTCAACCCTTGGATCGCCGGTGTGCTGCTGTCGGCCATCCTGGCGGCGGTCATGAGTACCTTGAGCTGCCAGCTGCTGGTGTGCTCCAGCGCCCTGACCGAGGACTTCTACAAAGCCTTCCTGCGCAAGGGCGCTTCCCAGTTGGAGCTGGTATGGGTCGGCCGGGCCATGGTGCTGGTGGTGGCGCTGGTCGCCATCGCCATGGCCGCCAACCCAGAAAACCGCGTACTGGGCCTGGTGAGCTATGCCTGGGCTGGTTTCGGCGCGGCCTTCGGTCCTGTGGTGCTGATCTCGGTGCTGTGGAAAGGCATGACCCGCAACGGCGCACTGGCCGGTATCGTGGTCGGTGCCGTGACCGTGATCCTGTGGAAACACTTCGCCCTGCTGGGCCTGTACGAAATCATCCCGGGCTTCATCTTCGCCAGCCTGGCGATCGTTTTGGTGAGCAAGCTGGGTGCTCCGAGCGCTGGCATGGTCCAACGCTTCGAAGCTGCCGAGAAGGATTTCAAGCTCAACCACTGAGTGCTTGATCCGGCCCCTGTTTGCCTGGGGCAACAATGAAAACGGCCCGCTGCGGTGATGCAGCGGGCCGTTTTTTTTCGCCTTCTGAAGCCGCAGCAGGCTGCAAGCGAACGTAGAGAAGGGTGGCAGGGGGCTCTGGAGATCGCCAAGCAAGGCCCTGCAGTCCTTTGCGCAACCTCGCCATGGCTCGGTCGCGGCTACATGCCGCTATCGGGCCGTGGCGGGCACGGCTCAGTGCAGCTCAGCGTCGGGCTGGTTGAGGAAGATCAGCACGCCAAGGATCGCCATGTAGAACTTGAACGCCGCTTCCTGGCCGTTCCAGGTGGAGGACTGCCACATCATGAACCATTCGCCGCCCACCACCATGAAGCCAAAGAACCAGACGCAGAAGCCCAGGCAGAAACCGGCAATGGCCCAATGCTTGGCGCGATTGAAGTCGCAGGCTTTGCCGTAGCGTGCGCGCCACAGGCGGGCGGCACCGAGCACCAGCAGCACGCCGGTGGCAGCTTCGCCGGCGATGATCAGCCAGTAGCCGGCATTCCACAGCAATGGTTGGGTGATGGCCCGGCCAGTGGCGCTGTTGCCGGGGAAGACGCTGTCCATGCTTAGCACGTGCTGGACGAAGGCGAAGTTGGAACCGTAGTCGCTGATGTTGTTATAGGCCACCAGCAGGGCGAAGGCGGCGACCGCGAGGGTCATGGTGATCTTTACGTAGCGCACGAGCATGTCAGGGTCCTTTGATAGGGAAACGATCCTTGGGGGAGGGGGATCCTGGGCGGGTGTAGCGAGGGCAGCTTAGTGGCGCGGGGAAAGAGGAGCAAGGGCCCCGCCGGGTACAGGCGGGGCTGTGTGGAATCAGGCTTGTCGCAGGGCCTGGTCCAGGTCTTCGAGCAGATCCTCGATGGCTTCGATACCCACCGAGAGGCGGATCATCTCCGGCTTGACCCCGGCCTTGGCCTGTTCCTGTTCGTTCATCTGCCGGTGGGTGGTGGAGGCCGGGTGGCAGGCCAGGGACTTGGCGTCGCCGATGTTCACCAGGCGCTTGAAGATCTGCAGCGCGTCGTAGAAGCGCACGCCCGCCTCGTAGCCGCCCTTGAGACCGAAGGAGAGAATCGCCGACGGCTTGCCCTGCATGTACTTGCGCGCCAGTTCGTGGTGCGGATGGTCCTCCAGGCCCGCATAGCTGACCCAGGCCACCAGCGGGTGGGCCTTGAGGAACTGCGCCACCTTGAGGGCGTTGTCGGTGTGGCGCTCCATGCGCAGGGCGAGGGTCTCCAGGCCTTGCAGCAACAGGAAGGCGTTCATGGGCGCCAGGGCCGCGCCGGTGTTGCGCAGCGGCACGGTGCGGGCGCGAGCGACGAAGGCGGCGGGGCCGAACTTCTCGGTGTAGACCACGCCGTGGTAGGCCGGCTCGGGGGTGTTGAGGCTGGCGAACTTCTGCGGGTGCTCGGTCCAGGGGAAGTTGCCGCTGTCGACGATTACCCCGCCCAGGGCATTGCCGTGGCCACCCACGTACTTGGTCACCGAATGCACGACGATATCGGCACCGAACTGGATCGGCTTGCACAGGATCGGCGTGGCCACGGTGTTGTCCACCATCAGCGGTACGCCACGGGCATGGGCGACCTGGGCCAGGCCTTCGATATCGACGATGTTGCCCGCCGGGTTGCCGATGCTCTCGCAATACACCGCCTTGGTGTTGTCGTCGATCAGTGCGGCAATGGCCTCGGGCGAGTCGTCGCGGGCGAAGCGCACTTCGACGCCGAAACTGGGCAGCAGGTGGGCGAACAGGGTGTAGGTGCCACCGTACAACTGGGGAGTGGAGACGATGTTGTCGCCGGCCTGGGTCAGGGTCTGGATGGCGTAGTGGATCGCGGCGCTACCGGCAGAGACCGCCAGTGCCGCGACGCCGCCTTCCAGGGCCGCCATGCGCTGTTCCAGTACATCGTTGGTGGGGTTCATGATCCGGGTATAGATGTTGCCCGGCACATCGAGGTTGAACAGGTCGGCACCGTGCTGGGCGTTGTCGAACTCGAAGGCGACGTTCTGGTAGATGGGCACGGCCACGGCCTTGGTGGCGGGGTCAGACTTGAATCCATGGTGCAGCGCAATCGTTGCGTCTTTCATAAATTCTCAACTCAGTAGCAGTCCATTAATGAGCACAGCCAGGCAGGGTCGTGCCCGTACAGCAGTCAGTGGTCCCTTGTGTCTGAGTCGCCAGCAACCGCTTGGTGCGCTGCCGTTTGGTCGCGGCAGGCGGGTCAGTGTCCAACAGGCGTGGCGGATGGGCAAGCTGGCCGCGCCACGCTGGAGCAAATGCGATGGTCTGTCCTGACGCGGTCCCTGGCACAGGGTAAACTTGCGCTCCTGCGCAGGAGCAACCATGAACTATCGTCACGCCTTCCATGCCGGCAACCATGCCGACGTCTTCAAACACCTGACACTGACCCGCCTCATCGCCCTGATGTCGCGCAAGGAACAGCCGTTCGCCTATATCGACAGCCATGCCGGCATCGGCCTGTACGACCTCAAGGGCGACCAGGCGACACGCACCGGCGAGTACCTGGAAGGCATCGCCCGGCTGTGGGGCGCGGACGACCTGCCAGAATTGACTGCCGACTACATGCGTGTGCTGCGCCGGCTGAACCCGGATGGCGAGTTGCGCTACTACCCCGGTTCCCCGGAGCTGGCCCGGCGTCTGATGCGCAACCAGGATCGGGCGCTGCTCAACGAGAAGCATCCCGAGGATGGCCTGCTGCTCAAGGACAACATGAAGGGTGATCGGCGGGTGGCGGTGCACCTGGGCGAGGGTTGGCATGTGGCCCGGGCGCTGCTGCCGGTGGCGGAGAAACGGGCGGTGATGTTGATCGACCCGCCATTCGAGAAACTCGACGAGATGCAGCGTTGCGCCGCGTCGATGAAGGAAGCCATCGGTCGCATGCGCCAGACCGTGGCGGCCATCTGGTATCCGGTCAAGGACCAGCGCGCCCTGCGCCGTTTCTACCAGGACCTGGCCGGTACCGGTGCGCCGAAGCTGCTGCGGGTGGAATTGCTGGTGCATCCGCTGGATACGCCCAACAGCCTCAATGGTTCGGGCCTGGCGATTGCCAACCCGCCATGGGGCCTGGAAGAAGAACTGCGCGAACTGCTGCCGTGGCTGTCGAAAAAGCTCGGCCAGACCCAGGGCGGCTGGCAGATGGACTGGTTGATCGCCGAAGAGCAGCGGTAAGTTGCAAGCGGCAAGCGGCAAGCTGCAGCGCTACCACTTGCAGCTTGAGGCTTGCAGCTTGCAGCTGCTTTAGATTGGGCAGGTCACCCCGGTACCGCCGATACCGCAATAACCTTCCGGGTTCTTCGCCAGGTACTGCTGGTGATAAGCCTCGGCGAAGTAGACGGTCGGCGCCTCTTCGATCTCGGTGGTGATGGTGCCCAGGCCAGCCTTGGTCAGCTCGGCCTGGAACACGTCCTTGCTATGCAGCGCCTGCTGCAGCTGGGTCGGGTTGGTGGTGTAGATCACCGAGCGGTACTGGGTACCGATATCGTTGCCCTGGCGCATGCCCTGGGTCGGATTGTGCAGCTCCCAGAACATCGCCAGCAGCTGCTGGTAGCTGACCTTTTCCGGCTCGTACACCACCAGCACCACTTCAGTGTGGCCGGTCAGGCCCGAGCAGACTTCCTCGTAGGTGGGGTTCGGGGTGAAGCCCCCGGCGTAACCCACGCAGGTGCTGAACACGCCTTCGCGTTGCCAGAAGCGCCGCTCCGCGCCCCAGAAGCAGCCCAGGCCGAAGATCGCGAAGTCCACATTGCCGGGGAATGGACCCAGGAGTGGATTGCCGTTGACGAAGTGTTCCTCCGGAACGGTCATGGGAGTTTCACGGCCAGGCAGGGCTTGTTCTTTGGTTGGAAGCACGTTTTTGTTCACCAGGATTTCCGAGCGCAAGACCATGTCGCAGTCCTCCAGTCAGTGGGATAGTCATTATTCAGACACGCAGTTTGCCCGAGTGTCGCGACGCTGTCAGGCAATTGGACCGCGAGGATATCGTTTGAGCCGGGCGATCAGCTCGCTGCCGGGAATCGGCCGGTCGAACAGGTAGCCCTGGCCAACGTCGCAGCGATGGCGCCGCAGGAAGGCCAGTTGTTCGGCGGTCTCGACGCCTTCGGCCACGACCTTGATCTTCAGGTTGTGGGCCATGGCGATCACCGCCGAGGTGATTTCCATGTCGTCCTGGTTGTCGGGGATGTCATGGATGAAACTGCGATCGATCTTGATGATATCGATGGGGAATTTCTTCAGGTAGCTCAGGGACGAGTAGCCGGTGCCGAAGTCGTCCATGGCCAGGGTCAGGCCAAGTTTCTTCAGTTGCTCGAGTTGCTGGTGGGTGTCGTCGGTGGCCTCCAGCAGCAGGCCCTCGGTCAGCTCCAGTTCCAGCAGCGACGGCGGCAGTTGCTCTTCCTTGAGGATGCTGGCGATGGAGGCCACCAGGTCCGGGTCGGAGAACTGCTTGGGCGACAGGTTGATGGCCACGTGCAGGTTGCCCATGCCGGCGGCGGTCAGTTGCTTGCTCATGCGGCAGGCCTGGCGGGCGATCCATTTGCCAATGGGGATGATCAGGCCGGTTTCTTCCGCCACGCTGATGAACTGGTCCGGGCGGATCATGCCCTTTTCCGGGTGGTTCCAGCGCAACAGCGCTTCCATGCCCAGCAGGCGACCACTGCGCAGGCACAGCTTGGGCTGATAGAACACATCCAGTTCGTTCTGGGTCAGGGCGCGACGCAGGTTGTTCTCGACGAACAGCTTGTAGCTGGCTTCGGCGTTCAGGGCCTCGGTGAACACCTGTACCTGATGCTTGCCGTTGGCCTTGGCCTTGTGCAGGGCCAGCCCGGCATTGCGCATCAGGGTCTGAGGATCGCGCCCGTGCAAGGGAGCGCTGGCCAGGCCCACGGAGCCGGTCACGCTGATGAGCTGGTTGTCGACGAACATGGGCTTGTCCAGGGTCATCAACAATTGGCTGGCGATTTGCTGGCCGGTCTCCAGGTCGGTGTTGTCCAGCAGCACGGCGAATTCGTTGCTGGCGAAGCGCGCCAGGCTGCCGCTGGGGCTCAGGCTGTTGCGCAGGCGCCGGGCCAGGCTGATCAGCAGCTTGTCGCCGGTCTGGTGGCCGAGGCTGTCGTTGATCCGCTTGAAATTGTCGATGTCCACCAGCAGCAGGCTGATCGGGGTATCGCTGTCTCGGGCGAAGCGTTCATCGAGATTGCGGATAAATGCCGGGCGGTTGCCCAGGTTGGTCAGGTTGTCGGTGTAGGCCAGGCGTTCGATGCGCTGCTGGGCCAGCTTGGTCTGGGTGATGTCTTCGTAGATGCCGATGTAGTGGGTCAGCTCGCGATTGTCGCCATAGACCTTGGAGATCGACAGTTGGCCCCAGTAGGGTTCGAGGTTTTTACGCCGGCTCTTGAACTCGCCTTGCCAGCTATTGCTCTTGGCCAGGCTGGAAGGGGCGTCGAACAGCAGCTCGCTGAGATTTTCCAGGGCCGGCAATTCCGACAGGCGGTGGCCGTGGACTTCTTCGGTGCTGTACTGGGTGATCGCCGTGAAGCTTGGGTTGACGTATTCCACCACGCCGTCGCAGTTGACCAGCAGGAAGGCGTTGGCGCTTTGTTCCACGGCGCGTTGGAACAAGTGCAGGGCGCTGGTGGCGGCCCGCCGATTGTGGTTGTTGATGACCTGGGCGAACTGATCCGCCAACTCGCCGGCGAAGGCGATCTCGTCCGACTGCCAGGCGCGGGTCATGCCGGTCTGTTCCAGGCACAGCACGCCGACGACCTGCCCGTCGATGCGGATGCTGGCGTCGAGCATGGCGTTCACATCCCGCGGGCGCAGGCTTTCGGCCATTTCCCGGGTGCGTGGATCGCGCATGGCATTCTGCGCGTCGATGGCCCGGCAGCTGTGCAGAGCTTCCATGTAATCGGGAAAGCTGCTGGCATCGATGGATTCGGGCAGGCTGTATTCCTGGGAAGCACGGTGATAGGCGGCAATCGGCACCAGTTGCTGGTCTTCCAGGTTCCAGATGCTGGCGCAGTCGATCTGGTAGATGTCGCAGGCACTGCGAGTGATCAGCTCGGCGGCTTCCTTCAGGGAATTGCCGGTGCTGTAGCGCTGGCGGGTCAGGAGCAGGATCAGGTCCTGCTGCGCACGTACCCGCTCCAGATGTTGCAGTTGTTCCTGTTGCGCGCGCTGGTTCAGCTCCAGGGCGATCTGCAGCCGGCTGTTCTGGGTTTCCAGATCCTGGGTCGGCATTGGCGGGGCGTGGCCGAACAGGCCTTCGACCACCAGCAGATAACCACGCAGCAGATGCCGGTTGTGCTGCTTGTAGGCTTCACCCAGCTCCAGGATGCTCAGGGGGCCCTGGCCGGTGTGCAGGGTGTAGCGGATCAGGTAATGGGGGCTGTTGCTCAGTTGCTGTTGGATATTGTCGTGCAGCTGATAGCGCGCTTCGGGCTCCATCAGGCTTGCGTAGGGCGAGCCAACCAGGGCACAGAGCTCCACGGCGGGCAGGCCGAACTGGCGTTCGCAGTTGGGATCGAGAAATAGCAGTGCCCAGCTAGCTTCATTCAGCCGTTCGAAACGCAACATGCCGAGCCGCGAAGGCACAGGCAACTGCGTCACTACCTCGGCCACCATACGGCTGGCGGCATCGGGTTGGCTTTTCATGGGGAAACTCGCTTCGAAATTGCTGATCGCGCCGGGCTCACGCCCTCTTTACTGTTGCCTGCGGCAAGGTTGCATCATGGCGCATCGACTGACAAGTAAGATGAAGGCTAAGTGCTATAAACCTGTATCGGCAGGCAGGCGGATTTCTGCAAAGTTACTTTGGGCAGTTTACAGGCCTGGAGCGACGGACGGTTGATGGTACGGCACTGGCAAAAAAAGCCCCGCCAAACTGGCGGGGTTGAGGTACGAGCGTGGCGCTCGAAAGGGGTGCGTCGCCGGCCCTGCTTGGCAGAAGGACCGGCTCGCCGGTTACAGCAGGATGGTGCGGATGTCTGCCAGCAGGTCGCCCAGGCGCTTGGTGAAGCGCGCGGCGGCTGCGCCGTTGATCACGCGGTGATCGTAGGACAGCGACAGTGGCAGCATCAGCTTCGGTTGGAAGGCCTTGCCGTCCCAGACCGGTTGGATCGCTGCCTTGGAAACGCCGAGAATCGCCACTTCCGGTGCATTGACGATCGGCGTGAAGCCAGTGCCGCCAATATGGCCGAGGCTGGAGATGGTGAAGCAGGCGCCTTGCATCTCGTCCGCAGAGAGCTTCTTGGTCCGGGCTTTTTCCGCCAGGGAAGCGGCCTCGGCGGCCAGTTGCAGCAAGCTCTTCTGGTCGACGTTCTTGATCACTGGGACCAGCAGGCCGTCCGGAGTGTCCACGGCGAAGCCGATGTGCACGTACTTCTTGCGGATGATCGCCTTGCCGCTAGGGGCCAGGGAACTGTTGAAGTCCGGCAGCTCCTTGAGCAGGTGCGCGCAGGACTTGAGCAGTAGCGGCAGGATGGTCAGCTTGACGCCGGCCTTCTCGGCCACGGCCTTCTGGGCAACGCGGAAGGCTTCCAGCTCGGTGATGTCCGCCGAGTCGAACTGGGTCACGTGTGGCACGTTCAGCCAGCTACGGTGCAGGTTGGCGGCGCCGACCTGCATCAAGCGGGTCATGGCCACTTCTTCGATTTCACCGAACTTGCTGAAGTCCACAGCCGGGACTGGCGGGATGCCTGCGCCGCCGGTGGCGCCAGCCGCAGCGGCCGGAGCCTCCTTGGCCTTTTGCATCATTGCCTTGACGTACACCTGCACGTCTTCCTTCAGGATGCGACCGTGCGGGCCGCTTGGGCTCACGGCGCTCAGTTCGACGCCGAACTCGCGGGCCAGTTGGCGCACAGCCGGGCCGGCGTGAACCTTGGCGCCAGGCTTGGCCGGAGCGACAGCCGGAGCAGCCACTGGGACGGCCGCGGCAGGAGCGGCAGCAGCAGGAGCCGCAGCGGCTTGGGCCGGAGCGGCAGCCGGGGCTGGAGCGGCCGCAGGCGCAGCGCCTTTGACTTTCAGCTTGAGGATCAGGTCGCCGGTACCGACTTCGTCATCCAGCTTGATGGAAACGCTTTCCACCACGCCAGCGGCCGGAGACGGGATCTCCATGCTCGCCTTGTCGGACTCCAGGGTAATCAGCGACTGGTCGGCTTCGACGCTGTCGCCAGCCTTGACCATCACTTCGATGATCTTGGCCTTGCCGGCCGAGCCGATGTCCGGAACGTGGATGTCCTGGACGCTGTCGGCCACCGGGGCTGCTGTAGCGGCAGCCGGGGCCGGCGCAGCGGCTGGAGCCGCTGCAGGGGCTTGGGCTGGAGCCGCGGCGGCAGGGGCTGCTGCACCGGCTACTTCCAGGTCCAGGATCAGGTCGCCAGTACCGACTTCGTCGTTGAGCTTGACGCTGATGGCCTTGACCACGCCAGCGGCAGGCGATGGGATTTCCATGCTGGCCTTGTCGGATTCCAGGGTGATCAGCGACTGATCGGCTTCGACGCTATCGCCGACCTGGACCTGGATCTCGATGATCTGGGCCTTGCCGGACGAGCCGATGTCTGGCACGTGCACTTGCTGCAACGCGGCTGCGGCAGGCGCAGCACTTGCCGCAGGGGCTGGCGCCGGAGCCGGTTCGGCCTTGGCTGCAGCTGCAGGAGCGGGTGCCGGGGCCGCAGCTGCGGCGCCCTCGACTTCCAGCTCCAGCAGTTCGTCGCCTTCTTTCAAGCGATCGCCCAGCTTCACTTTCAGGCTTTTGATGACACCGGCTTTCGGGGCCGGCACTTCCATGCTGGCCTTGTCCGATTCCAGGGTCAGGATGCTCTGGTCGGCTTCGATGCGGTCGCCGACTTTCACAAACAGTTCAATTACTTCACCTTCACCGCTGCCGATGTCAGGTACGCGAATGAGTTCGCTCACAAAAAGTCTCCTCAGCAGTCCAGTGGGTTGCGCTTGTCCGGATCGATACCGAACTTGACGATGGCGTCAGCCACCACCTTAGGTTCGATCTCGCCGCGGTCGGCCAAGGCTTCCAGGGCTGCCAGCACTACGAAGTGACGGTCGACTTCGAAGAAGTGACGCAGTTTCTTGCGGCTGTCGCTGCGACCGAAACCGTCGGTACCCAGGACCTTGAACTCTTTGGATGGAACCCACTGACGGATCTGTTCGGCGAACAGCTTCATGTAGTCGGTAGAGGCAATGACCGGGCCTTTGCGACCGGCCAGGCACTCTTCGACATAGCTCTGCTTCGGCTTCTGGCCTGGGTGCAGGCGGTTGCTGCGCTCAACGGCCAGGCCGTCGCGACGCAGTTCGTTGAAGCTGGTCACGCTCCATACATCGGCGGCAACGTTGAACTCCTCGCGCAGGATCTTCGCCGCTTCGCGGACTTCGCGCAGGATGGTGCCGGAGCCCATCAGCTGTACATGGTGCGCGGCATCGCGGTTGTCGTCCTCGAGCAGGTACATGCCCTTGATGATGCCGTCCTCGACGCCTTCCGGCATGGCCGGCTGCTGGTACGACTCGTTCATCACGGTGATGTAGTAGAAGACGTCCTGTTGCTCTTCGGTCATCTTCTTCATGCCGTCCTGGATGATCACCGCCAGCTCGTAGCCGTAGGTCGGATCGTAGGTGCGGCAGTTCGGGATGGTACCGGCCAGCATGTGGCTGTGACCGTCTTCGTGCTGCAGGCCTTCACCGTTCAGGGTGGTACGGCCGGCGGTACCGCCGATCAGGAAACCACGGGTACGGCTGTCGCCAGCGGCCCAGGCCAGGTCGCCGATCCGCTGGAAGCCGAACATCGAGTAGAAGATGTAGAACGGCAGCATCGGCTGGTTGTGGCTGGAGTACGAAGTACCGGCAGCGATGAAGGAGCTCATGGCGCCCGCTTCGTTGATGCCTTCCTCGAGGATCTGGCCCTTCTTGTCTTCCTTGTAGAACATCACCTGGTCTTTATCGACTGGCTCGTAGAGCTGGCCGACCGAGGAGTAGATGCCCAGTTGGCGGAACATGCCTTCCATACCGAAGGTACGGGCTTCGTCCGGGATGATCGGCACGATGCGCGGGCCGATTTCCTTGTCCTTGACCAGTTGCGCGAGGATGCGCACGAAGGCCATGGTGGTGGAGATTTCACGATCGCCGGAACCATCGAGGATTGCCTTGAGGGTATCCAGTGGTGGCGTCGGCACGCTGAAGCTCATGGCGCGACGCTGTGGCACGAAACCACCCAGCGCGGTGCGACGCTCGCTCAAGTAGCGGGCTTCGGCGCTGCCGTCTTCCGGCTTGAAGAACGGCAGGTTCTCGAGATCCTCGTCCTTGACCGGAATGTCGAAGCGGTCGCGGAACAGCTTCAGGCTGTCGACGTCGACCTTCTTGGTGTTGTGCGCGGTGTTCTTGGCTTCGCCGGCACCGGTGCCATAACCCTTGATGGTCTTGGCCAGGATGACGGTCGGCTGCTCTTTGTGGTTGACCGCCTGGTGGTAGGCCGCATAGACCTTGTACGGGTCATGGCCACCGCGGTTGAGTTTCCAGATCTCGTCGTCGGACAGATCGGCAACCATCGCCTTGAGTTCAGGGGTGTTGAAGAAGTGCTCGCGGACGAATGCACCGTCCTTGGCCTTGTAGTTCTGGTACTCGCCGTCGATGACTTCGTCCATGCGACGCTGCAGGATGCCGTCGACGTCCTTGGCCAGCAGTGGGTCCCAGAAGCGGCCCCAGATGACCTTGGTGACGTTCCACTGAGCACCACGGAACACGCCTTCGAGTTCCTGGATGATCTTGCCGTTGCCGCGAACCGGGCCGTCGAGGCGCTGCAGGTTGCAGTTGATGACGAAGATCAGGTTGTCCAGCTTCTCGCGGCCAGCCAGGGAGATGGCGCCCAGGGCTTCTGGCTCGTCGCACTCGCCGTCGCCCAGGAAGCACCAGACTTTCTGCTTGCCGGCCGGGATGAAGCCGCGGGCTTCCAGGTACTTCATGAAGCGTGCCTGGTAGATCGCCTGGATCGGGCCCAGGCCCATGGATACGGTCGGGAACTGCCAGAAGTCAGGCATCAGCCATGGGTGTGGATAGGACGACAGGCCGTTGCCATCCACTTCCTGGCGGAAGTTGTTCATCTGTTCTTCGCTGATACGGCCTTCCATGAAGGCGCGCGCGTAGACGCCAGGGGAGGTGTGGCCCTGGAAGTAGATCAGGTCGCCGCCGTGCTCGTCGGTCGGAGCCTGGAAGAAGTAGTTGAAGCCGATGTCATACAGCGTGGCGCTGGAGGCGAAGGAAGAAATGTGGCCGCCCAGGTCCGAATCTTTCAGGTTGGTGCGCATCACCATGGCCATCGCGTTCCAGCGCACCAGCGAGCGAATGCGGCGTTCCATGAACAGGTCGCCAGGCATGCGTGCTTCGTGGGTTACCGGGATGGTATTGCGGTATGGCGTGGTGATGGCGTAGGGCAGTTGCGAGCCGCTGCGGGTCGCGAGTTCGCCCATGCGGGTCATCAGATAGTGAGCGCGGTCTTCGCCTTCTTTGTCGAGAACCGATTCCAGGGCGTCCAGCCATTCCTGGGTTTCGACGGGATCGAGGTCTTGCATGGCTTGCTCCAGGGCGGAAAGGCTTCCAGAATCGGTTGCCTGAGTTTGCGACTGGCCTTGTGGGCAGACGTTATGAATTCTTGGATTGCCGGAGGTTGCTCCAGCGATGTGTAGTTTTACTACAAATCATCGGCCGTTTCAGCCTTTCGAATGTATAGACGAGTAGTAAAACTACAGAGGAATGGCTTGTGGCCTCCTGCTGCGTTGTGAGAAAAATCGTTACTCTTGGTCTGTTATCGACAGGAATTGGCGGATATTTGATTCCTGGTGCCAAAGAATGGCTATTTTCAGCTATTTCTAACCTTTGTTCGACACTCCGCCTGCTGCCCGCCCTTCATATTTCCTTCAGCCTGCATTTTCACGCCCATCAAGGATAGCCCATGAGTCTGCCTGCGCTTGTTCAAGTCCCCGCGATTCTCCAGCCACTGGCCAGCCGTGCGGAGCAGTCCCTGCGCAGCGCGGTGGCGGCCCTGGACGCAGGTCCTGGCCTGGCGGGCTGGAGCGATGAGCGTTGGGCGGAATTCGCCAGGGTCGGTGCGGCCAGCGACTTCGTCATTGAACAGAGCTTGCGTGACCCTTTGATGTTGCTGGAACTGGTGGAGTCTGGCGAGCTGGATCGTGCTTTCGCTCCGGGCGAGCTGTGTGCCCAGATCGCCACTGCGGTGCAAGCGGCCGAGACCGAGGACCAACTGGGGCGAGTGCTGCGACGCCAGCGTACCCGGCACCAGGTACGGATCATCTGGCGCGACCTGACCCGCCGGGCAGACCTGGTGCAGACATGCCGCGATCTTTCCGACCTGGCCGATGCCTGTATCGACCAGGCTTACGCCTGGCTGTACTTGCGCCATAGCCAGCAGTTCGGCGTGCCCATGGGCGGGCGCAGCGGCGAACCGCAGCAGATGGTGATCCTTGGCATGGGCAAGCTGGGAGCGGTGGAGCTCAACCTGTCTTCGGACATCGACCTGATCTTCGCTTATCCGGAGGGGGGCGAAACCGTGGGTGCCAAGCGCGCCCTGGACAATCAAGAGTTCTTCACCCGCCTGGGGCAGCGCCTGATCAAGGCCCTGGACCCGATCACCGTCGACGGTTTCGTGTTCCGCGTCGACATGCGCCTGCGCCCTTATGGTTCTTCCGGTGCCCTGGTCCTGAGTTTCAATGCCCTGGAGCAGTACTACCAGGACCAGGGGCGTGACTGGGAGCGCTACGCGATGATCAAGGCCCGAGTGGTGGCGGGGGACCAGGCCGCCGGTGCGCAATTGCTGGATATGCTGCGGCCCTTCGTCTATCGGCGCTACCTGGACTTCTCCGCCATCGAGGCGTTGCGCACCATGAAGCAGCTGATCCAGCAGGAGGTGCGGCGCAAGGGCATGGTCGACAACATCAAGCTGGGTTCGGGCGGTATCCGCGAAGTCGAGTTCATCGCCCAGGCATTCCAGCTGATCCATGGCGGTCGTGACCTGAGCCTGCAGCAGCGTCCTTTATTAAAGGTACTGGGCACCCTGGAGGGGCAAGGTTATCTGCCGGCCGCGGTGGTTGGGGAGTTGCGCGAGGGGTACGAGTTCCTGCGTTATACCGAGCATGCGATCCAGGCCATCGCCGACCGCCAGACCCAGATGCTGCCGGACAACCCGCAGGACCAGGCGCGAATCGCCTTCATGCTGGGCTTTGCCGATTGGGAGGCATTCCATGAACGGCTGATGCACTGGCGAGCCCGGGTGGAGTGGCACTTCCGCCAGGTGATCGCCGATCCTGACGAAGATGACGGTGCGCAGAGCGAAGTGGTGGTGGGTGGCGAGTGGCTGCCGCTCTGGGAAGAGGCCCAGGATGAAGAGGCCGCCTGCCGCCAGCTGCAGGACGGTGGCTTCAACGATGCGCCCAGGGCCCTGAAGGCGCTCGCTGGCCTGCGCAGTAGCCCACAGCTGCGGGCCATGCAACGTTTGGGGCGCGAGCGCCTGGATGCCTTCATTCCGCGTTTGTTGGCCCAGGCGGTTGAACACGCCAGTCCGGATCTGGTGCTGGAGCGGGTGCTGCCCTTGGTGGAGGCGGTGGCGCGGCGTTCGGCGTACCTGGTACTGCTGACCGAGAACCCAGGCGCCTTGCGCCGACTGTTGACCTTGTGCGCGGCAAGTCCCTGGATCGCCGAGCAGATCGCCCGTTTCCCGCTGTTGCTGGATGAGCTGCTCAATGAGGGCCGTTTGTTCAAGCCGCCCCTGGCGCCGGAGCTGGCGGCGGAGTTGCGCGAGCGCCTGACGCGGATTCCCGAGGACGACCTGGAGCAGCAGATGGAGGCCCTGCGCCACTTCAAGCTGGCCCACCGCTTGCGGGTGGCAGCTTCGGAAATTACCGGCAGCTTGCCTTTGATGAAGGTCAGCGACTACCTGACCTGGCTCGCCGAAGCCATTCTCGAACAGGTGCTGGCCCTGGCCTGGCGCCAGACTGTGGCGCGCCATGGCACGCCGCTGCGCACCGATGGCAGCCTCTGCGATCCGGGGTTCATCATCGTCGGCTACGGCAAGGTCGGCGGCATCGAACTTGGCCATGGCTCCGACCTGGACCTGGTCTTCATCCATGATGGCGACCCTCAGGCGGAGACCGATGGGCCCAAGCCTATAGACGGGGCGCAGTTTTTCACCCGGTTGGGGCAGCGCATCATCCATCTGCTGACAACCCAGACCAACTCGGGGCAGCTCTATGAAGTGGACATGCGCCTGCGTCCTTCAGGGGCTTCGGGCCTGCTGGTCAGCTCCCTGGGGGCATTCGCCCGCTATCAGGAGCAAGAAGCCTGGACCTGGGAGCATCAGGCACTGGTGCGGGCGCGGGTGCTGGTGGGAAGCCAGGATGTCGGCCAGGCGTTCGAGAAGGTGCGGGCCGCCGTGCTGGGCAAGCATCGTGACCTGGATAAGCTGCGCCAGGAAGTCAGCGAGATGCGGGCCAAGATGCGCGACAACCTGGGCACTCGCCTGACCGCTGCCGGTACCGCGGCGAATGCCTTCGAGGCCAGTGCGCCGTTCGACCTCAAGCAGGACGCCGGAGGTATCGTCGATATCGAATTTATGGTGCAATACGCGGCCCTGGCGTGGTCCGAAGAGCACCCGTCACTCGTGCGGTTTACCGATAACATCCGCATTCTGGAAGGCCTGGAGCACGTCGGCTTGATGCCGGCCAGCGATGCCAGCCTGCTACGCGAGGTCTACAAGGCCTATCGTTCCGCAGCTCATCGGCAGGCGTTGCAGAATGAGGCCGGGATCATTACCGGTGATCAGTTCGTGACCCAAAGGCGGGAAGTGTTGCGGATTTGGCACGAGCTGGGGCTAAGCTAGACAGCCTGAGAAGGTTGTCCATGTATTGGCAAGCCTGCGGGCTTGCCTAAATTAAACCGGCGGTGAACCCGCGGTGCTGGATTCTCGAGGCGGGGAGGCGAATGCCTCCCCTGCTCGTTTATGGAAACCACATGAATATTCTGATCGTTGGGCCCAGTTGGGTCGGTGACATGGTGATGGCGCAGACACTTTTCCAGTGCCTGAAACAACGTCATCCTCAATGCGAGATCGACGTGCTGGCCCCCGAATGGAGCCGGCCGATTCTCGAGCGTATGCCCCAGGTGCGTCGGGCCTTGAGCTTCCCCCTGGGCCATGGCGCACTGGAGTTGGCGACCCGGCGCGGCATCGGCAAGTCCCTGGCCGGCCAGTACGATCAGGCCATCCTGCTGCCCAATTCGCTGAAGTCGGCCCTGGTGCCGTTCTTCGCCGGCATTCCCAAGCGCACCGGCTGGCGTGGCGAATTCCGCTATGGCTTGCTCAATGACGTGCGCAAGCTCGACAAGGAACGCTATCCGCTGATGATCGAGCGGTTCATGGCCCTGGCCTATGAGCCGGGCGCCGAGCTGCCGCAGCCTTATCCACGGCCGAGCCTGCAGATCGAGATGCACAGTCGTGATGCGGCCCTGGCCAAGTTCGGGCTGGCCCTGGATCGCCCGGTATTGGCGCTGTGCCCAGGGGCCGAGTTCGGTGAGGCCAAGCGCTGGCCCTCCGAGCATTACGCGCAGGTGGCCGAGACCAAGATCCGCGAGGGTTGGCAGGTCTGGTTGTTCGGTTCGAAGAACGATCATGCCGTGGGCGAGGATATCCGTGGCCGGCTGATCCCCGGGTTGCGTGAGGAGTCGGTCAATCTCAGTGGTGAAACCTCCCTGGCCGAGGCCATCGACCTGTTGTCCTGCGCCGATTCGGTGGTGTCCAACGACTCGGGGCTGATGCATGTCGCTGCTGCGCTCAACCGCCCGCTGGTGGCGGTGTACGGCTCCACCTCGCCGGGTTTCACCCCACCTTTGGCCGATCAGGTCGAAGTGGTGCGGCTGGGTATCGAATGCAGCCCATGTTTCGATCGCACCTGTCGTTTTGGCCATTACAACTGCCTGCGCCAATTGTTGCCGCAGCCGGTGAACGAAGCCTTGCAGCGTTTGCAGGGCTCTGCGGTCGAGGTCCAATAAGTTGCGGGTACTGCTGATCAAGACCTCTTCGCTGGGTGATGTGATCCATGCCTTGCCGGCACTCACCGATGCCATGCGAGCGATCCCCGGAATCAAGTTCGACTGGGTCGTGGAGGAGGGGTTCGCCGAGATTCCCACCTGGCATCCGGCAGTGGGCAAGGTGATTCCAGTGGCGATCCGCCGCTGGCGCAAGAATATCTGGCAAACCATCAAGAGCGGCGAGTGGCGGCGCTTCAAGCAGAGCGTGCGCTCCACCAAGTACGACCTGGTGATCGATGCCCAGGGCCTGCTCAAGAGCGCCTGGTTGACCCGCTATGTGCGTGCTCCGGTAGCGGGGCTGGACAAGAACTCGGCCCGTGAGCCCCTGGCTTCGCGTTTCTACTCCCGGCGTTTGGCTGTGGCCCGTGGGCAGCATGCGGTTGAACGGGTGCGCCAGTTGTTCGCCTTGGCCCTGGGCTATGACCTGCCCCAGGGCCTGGGTGATTACGGCCTGAACGTCGAGAAGCTGGTGGAGTTGCCACGCAAGAAACCATTCGTGTTGTTCCTGCACGGCACCACCTGGGACACCAAGCACTGGCCCGAGGCCTACTGGCGCGAGCTGGCCGAGCGCATGGGGATGCTTGGGGTCGAGGTCCGGTTGCCCTGGGGCAACGCAGCCGAGAAGGCCCGTGCCGAACGCATCGCCAGTGGCCTCAAGAGTGCCACGGTCTTGCCCAAGCTGAACCTGGCTGGCGTCGCCAAGGTGTTGGCCGATGCCCAGGCCTGTGTCGCCGTGGATACCGGATTGGGGCACCTGGCCGCTGCGCTGGATGTGCCCACGATTTCCCTGTTCGGCCCTACCAACCCGGGATTGACCGGCGCCTATGGCCGAGTGCAGATCCACATGGGCAGTGATTTCCCCTGTGCGCCCTGCCTGCAAAAGCAATGTACCTACCAGCCCACTGCCGTAGACCGGCAGCGTTATGACCTTACGCGTGAGTTGCCCCTGTGCTTCACGCGCCTGAATCCCGAGCGTGTCGCCAGCCGACTGAGCACCTTGTTATTGGCTGAGGAGCCACGCTGATGCAATTGGCTTTTGTCCTGTATAAATATTTCCCCTTCGGCGGCCTGCAGCGAGATTTCATGCGCATTGCCCTGGAGTGCCAGCGTCGCGGTCATGGGATTCGCGTCTACACCCTGATCTGGGAAGGTGATGTCCCGCCTGGCTTCGAGGTGCTGGTGGCGCCGGTCAAGGCGCTGTTCAATCATCACCGCAATGAAAAACTCAGTGCCTGGATGGAGGCCGACCTGGCCAAGCGTCCGGTGGACCGGCTAATCGGCTTCAACAAGATGCCGGGCCTGGATGTCTACTATGCCGCCGACGGCTGTTTCGAGGACAAGGCGCAGAACCTGCGGCACTCCCTGTACCGTCGCTGGGGGCGCTACCGGCATTTTGCCGAGTACGAGCGGGCCGTGTTCGCCAAGGATGCCAAGACCGAGATATTGATGATCTCCGAGGTCCAGCAACCCTTGTTCATCAAGCACTACGACACACCGCTGTCGCGCTTCCACCTGTTGCCGCCGGGGATTGCCCAGGACCGTCGAGCCCCCGCCAATGCGGCCGAGATCCGGGCTGATTTTCGGCGTGAGTTCGACCTCAAGGACGATGACCTGTTGCTGGTGCAGATCGGCTCCGGGTTCAAGACCAAGGGCGTGGATCGCAGCCTCAAGGCCCTGGCGGCCTTGCCTGCGGCGCTGAAGAAACGCACCCGGCTGTTTGTAATTGGCCAGGATGACCCCAAGGTATTCCAAGTGCAGAGCGCTGCCCTGGGCTTGAGCGAACACGTGCAGTTCATGAAGGGACGCAGCGATATCCCGCGTTTCCTGCTGGGCGCCGATTTGCTGATCCATCCGGCCTACAACGAAAACACGGGCACTGTGTTGCTGGAGGCCCTGGTGGCTGGCTTGCCGGTGCTGGTCAGTGCGGTCTGCGGTTATGCCCATTACATTGCCGAGGCCGAGAGTGGCCTGGTGCTGGATGAGCCGTTGGAGCAAGGGCAGCTCAATCAATACCTCACCACCATGCTCAGCGACGATGCCGCTCGTGCGACCTGGAGCCGAAATGGCCTGGCGTTTGCCGAGACGGCCGACCTCTACAGCATGCCGCAGCACGCTGCGGATGTGATTCTGGCGGAGCAAGACCGATGAAGTTGATGCTTGCCGAACCCTTCAAGAGCCTCTGGGCCGGACGCGATGCGTTCGCCGCCGTCGAGGAGCTCAAGGGCCAGGTTTACCGTGAGCTGGAAGCGCGTCGTACCCTGCGTACGGAAGTCGAGGGTCGCGGTTATTTCGTGAAGATCCATCGAGGGATCGGATGGGGCGAAATCCTCAAGAACCTGGTCACTGCCAAGCTGCCAGTGCTGGGGGCCGGCCAGGAGTGGCAGGCCCTGGAGCGCCTGCATCAGGTCGGTGTGCCGACCATGACGGCCGTGGCCTATGGCGAGCGTGGTGCCAACCCGGCGGACCAGCACTCCTTCATCGTCACCGAGGAGCTGGCGCCCACTGTCAGCCTTGAAGATTTCAGCATCGACTGGATCAAGCAGCCGCCAGAGCCTGCGCTCAAGCGAGCGCTCATCGCCGAAGTGGCGCGCATGACCGGCACCATGCATCGTGCGGGGGTCAATCATCGCGACTGCTACATCTGCCACTTCCTTTTGCATACCGACCGGCCGATTCGTCCTGGAGAGCTGAAGCTCTCGGTCATCGACCTGCATCGTGCGCAGACCCGCTCGAAGATCACCCAGCGCTGGCGTAACAAGGACCTGGCGGCCCTGTATTTTTCGGCCCTGGATATCGGCCTGACCCGCCGCGACAAATTGCGTTTTCTCAAGGGCTACTTCCAGCGGCCACTGCGCCAGATCCTGGCCGAGGAAGCGGCGCTGCTGTCCTGGCTCGAGGGCAAGGCGGAAAAGCTCTACGCACGCAAGCAACGGTACGGAGATGCGCTCTGATGGCTAGTTGGAACCTGGACCCGGCCTACCAGGCCCTGGCACAAGATTTCGGCAGCCTGGATGCGGTGTTTGTCCTCAAGGGCGAACACCTGACCCGCGATCCACTGTCCGATGTCGTGCGTGTCGAGCGTGACGGGGTCAACTATTACGTCAAGCGCTATACCGGGGCGGGCAAGAATCTGCGGCGCTACCTGGGCAAGCCGCGGGTCAAGTTCGAGTGGCAGAACCTCAAGCGTTTCGCCAAGTGGGGTATTCCCACCGCCGACGTGGTGGCCTGGGGGCTGGAGCGTCGCTGCCTGGCCTATTCCCGGGGGGCGATGATTACCCGCGAACTGCCACGGACCGAAGACCTGTCGGTGCTGGCCGATCGTAGCGATCCGCGACTCAAGGACCGACGCTGGGTCGATGGCATCAGTCGCCAGTTGGCGACCTACACCCGTACCATGCACCAGCATCGCTTTACCCATAACGATTTGAAGTGGCGCAACCTGCTGGTCGACGACCAGGACCGGTTGTACCTGATCGACTGTCCGAACGGTGATTTCTGGCGGGGATTCTGGCTCAAGTACCGGATCACCAAGGATCTGGCCTGCCTGGACAAGGTGGGCAAGTATCACCTTTCGGCTACCCAGCGCCTACGTTTCTATATGCAGTATCGTCAACGTGATCGCCTGACGGCTTCGGACAAAGAGCGTATTCGCCATGTAGTGAGATTTTTTGAGGGGCGTGAATGACTGATTTCCTGGCGTCCGAGGAACGTGCGCTGCTGGAGCGCAACGGACTCGGCACTTTCGATCAGCTGTGGGCCAGGCAACTGGATGCGGTGGACGAACCCAATACCGGACGTGGCGGCCATAGCAGCGTCTATCGGTTGGATGTGGAAGGGCGAGGGTTCTATCTCAAGCGCCAGACCAACTACCTGACCCACACCTTGCGCCATCCTTTTGGCGAGCCGAGCTTCTCGCGTGAGTTTCGCAATATCCGCCGTTATCAGCAGTTGGGAATTCCAGCCCTGCAGGCGGTGTTCTTCGGGATGCGCAAGGTCAATGGCGAGTCCCGGGCGATCCTCATGACCCGGGCCCTGGATGGCTGGGATGACCTGGATGCGTTGTTGGCGCAATGGGCCCAGATGCCGGAGCCCCAGCGCCAGGCGGTGCTCAAGGCCTGTGGGCATTTGGCTCGCCAACTGCACGGCCTGCGCCAGGTGCACGGCTGCTTTTATCCCAAGCATATTTTCCTGCGTCCGGAAGGGGCGGGTTACCAGGCGCAACTGATCGACCTGGAGAAAACCCGGCCATTGCTGTTCGGCCAGCGCGACCGGGTCAAGGATCTCGAGCCGCTGTTGCGCCGAGCTTCGGTGTGGGGTGTCGAGGATGTGCGCTGCCTGTTGGCGACCTACCTGGACCAACCCTTGGACAGCTCGCTGCTGGATGCCTGGGTCGCCCGTCTCAGCGCCCGTAGCAGCCACAAGGAATCTCGCTGATGCGTTTGTCCGAGCTGAAGAATGCCGGGCGCAACCCGACCCTGCCCCTGAGCCTGGAGCTGGCGGATGCCGCTGGCCCGGCACAGTTGCAGCTGTTGAGCCTGCTGCGGGTGCTGCCAGGGCAGCGTTATGTCGGCGCTGGCGTATGGCGCGGGCGTACGGTGCTGGCCAAGTTGTTGGTGGGGCCCAAGGCCGCAAGGCATTTCCAGCGGGAATTGCAGGGTGTGCGCCTGTTGGCAGAGCAGGGGCTGACCACGCCGCTGCTGTTGGCCGATGGTCTGCAGGAGGGCGAGGGTGGTTGGCTGCTCTTCGAATTCCTGGAGGGCGCGCAGAGCCTGGGCGACGCTTGGAGCCAGGTGCAGGCATTGCCGGTGTTGGCCGATGAGCAGGTCGCGGTCCTGGCCGAAGCCCTGAGTTCGATCGGCCAGTTGCACGCCAAGGGGTTGTGGCAGGAAGACCTGCACCTGGACAACCTGTTGCGCCACGGTGGCCAGTTGCATTTGATCGATGGCGCGGGAATTTGTGTCGAGGAAGCAGGCAAGCCCTTGTCTCGCCAGAAGGTCCTGGAGAATCTCGGGGTGTTCTTCGCCCAGCTGCCCAAGAGCCTGGAGCCATTCACCGAAGAGCTGCTGGTGCATTACCTGCTGAGCAACGCCGAGCACGCCTTGCCCTTGGAGGCCCTGCAAAAGCAGGTGGACAAGGTTCGTGCCTGGCGCCTGCGGGATTTCCTGGCCAAGGTCGGTCGTGAGTGCACGCTGTTCTGCGTGCAGCGCGGGCCTTTTGCCCTGAGGGCGATTCGCCGTGAGGAGGAAGCGGCGATGTTGCCGGTGCTGGCGCAGGCCGACACCTTGCTGGAGCAGGGGCACCTGTACAAGACCGGCGGCGCGGCCAGTGTCGGCCGGATCGAGTCCGCAGGGCGCACGCTGGTGCTCAAGCGCTACAACATCAAGGGTTTCGCCCATTGGCTCAAGCGTTTCTGGCGCCCGAGCCGGGCCTGGCATTCCTGGCGCGAGGGCAATCGCTTGGCATTCCTCGGGATCGCCACCCCCAAGCCCTTGGCAGTACTGGAACAACGCTTCCTCTGGTTGCGCCGGCGAGCCTACCTGGTGACCGAGTACCTGGCGGGGCCGGACGTCATCGAGCGCTTCGCGCCTTTCGTCGATAGCGGTGCGCCTCCGGAGCAGGAGTTGCAGGCCCTGGACCGGCTTTTTGCCGAGTTGATTCGAGAGCGCATCAGCCATGGCGACCTCAAGGGGCACAACCTGTTCTGGCAGGAGGATCGTTGGGCCCTGATCGACCTGGACTCCATGTGCCAGCATTCCAGCCCAGGGAGCTTCGCTGCGGCTTATGCCCGTGATCGCGCGCGTTTCATGCGCAACTGGCCTGAAAGCAGCAAGTTGTATCAAGTGATTGATCAGCGCTTGCCCAAGGCTCCCGACGCATCTGCGGCCTGACCTGCGACCTGTGGTCGCTGCCATCGCCGCGATGAGCCCTGGAGGATCTCCCAGGGGCGTGGCGGCGATGGGGCGGGCGCGCCGCGACGTCGTCTGGCTTGTGGCTTGCCGCTAGAGGCTTGCCCCTGCTTTTACGCTATAATCCCGCCCTTTCGTTGTTTCTCGCGCTTTGCGAGCACACTTTATTTTCAAGGCGCTTTGCGCCCGCATGCAGACTAAACGAGGCTAGACCCCTGTGGCATTGACGATTCTTGGCCTGTCCGGCGCCCTTAGCCATGATCCTTCAGCAGCCCTGTATATCGACGGCAAGCTGATTGCCGCCGCTGAAGAAGAGCGTTTCGTGCGCGACAAGCATGCAAAGAACCGCATGCCCTACGAGTCGGCGAAGTTCTGCCTGGAACAGGCCGGGATCAAGCCTTCCGACGTTGATGTGGTGGCGATTCCTTTCGCCCCGATCAGCTTGTTCGGCAAGGCGCGCTGGCACTACGCCAAGCGCTACTGGTATGCCCCGGACCGTGCCCTGGATGCGATCCTGATGGGCAACCGCCGCTACAAGCGCTATCGCAAGAAGATCGTCTGGTGCCTGGAGCAGCTGGGCTTCGATCCGAAGAAGATCAAGATCGAGCCGGTCGAGCACCACCTGGCCCACGCTTCCAGTGCCTACCACTGTTCCGGCTTCAAGGAGAAGACCGCGATCCTCGGGATCGACGGCAAGGGCGAGTACGCCACCACCTTCTTCGGCTATGGCGAGAACGGCAAGATCCACAAGCTCAAGGAGTTCTACGACCCGGACTCCCTGGGCGGCCTGTATGGCGCGATCACCGAGTTCCTCGGTTTCGAGATGCTCGATGGCGAGTTCAAGGTCATGGGCATGGCGCCTTACGGCGATGCCAGCAAATACGACTTCTCGCGCCTGGCCAGCTTTGAAAACGGCGAGCTGGTGATCAACACCGACTACGCCAACGTCATTGGCCTGCGCCGCTATAAAGAGAAGGGCAAGGGTTTCTACTTCTCGCCTAAGTTGATCGAGTGGCTGGGTCCCAAGCGTGAAGGCGATATCGCCGACGAGCCGTACATCCACTACGCCGCCAGCATGCAGGCGCTGTTCGAGAAGCTGGCCCTGCAGATGATCGACCATTACCTGGGCGACACGCTGAAGGAAACCGGCAAGCTGGCCTTCGCCGGCGGCTGTGCGCTCAACGTCAAGCTGAACCAGAAGATCATCGCCCGTCCGGATGTGAAGGAGCTGTTCGTCCAGCCGGCCTCCGGCGATGCCGGTACCGCCGTCGGTGCCGCGGCCTACGTCTCCCACGCCCGTGGCGTACCGGTGGAGAAGATGGAGCACGTCTACCTTGGTCCGTCGTACTCCAACGAGGACGTGATCGCCGCCTGTGCCCGGCATCCGAACAAGCCGGCCTGGCGCCAGATCGACAACACCCCCGAGCGCATCGCCAAGATCATGGTCGATGGCAACCCGGTGGCCTGGTTCCAGGGCCGCATGGAGTTCGGCCCGCGCGCCCTGGGTGGTCGCTCGATCATCGGTTGCCCAAGCGCCTCGGGCGTGGCCGACCGCATCAACGAGCAGATCAAGTTCCGTGAGCGCTGGAGGCCTTTCTGCCCGTCGATGCTCGACACCGTCGCACCACAGATGATCAAGGTCGACCATCCGGCTCCGTTCATGACCTTCACCTTCGAAGTGGCTGAAGAGTGGAAGACCCGGGTGCCGGAAGTGGTCCACGAGGACGGCACGTCCCGGGCCCAGGTGCTCAAGCGCGAATACAACCCGCGCTACTACGACATGATGAAGGCCCTGGAGGTCTTGACCGGCAACGGCGTGTCGCTGAACACCTCGCTGAACCGCCGTGGCGAACCGATGATCTGCTCGCCCACCGACGCCCTGAACATGTTCTACGGGTCCGACCTGCAGTACCTGATCATGGAAGACATCCTGGTGGTCAAAGACGGCGTGGATCCTTATGACACGGTCGGCTGAACGCCATGTGCTGCAGTTCTGCCACGGCTATGACGGGCCGTTCCTGGACTGCGCGCGGCAATATGCCAACCTGTTCGCGGGCAGCGGCTATCGGGTGACCACGGTCTTTCTGACCGGGGTCGCCGATGCCGAGGTCGCCGCGGGTTGCGCGTCCGACGAAGTGCTGTTCATGGAGTACAGCTCCAAGGCCATTCGTGGCCTGAAGCTGGGCGCTATCCGTGACCTGCGCAAGATTGCCGCATCGCGCAACTTCAGCTTCTGCATCGCCCATCGCTTCAAGCCGATCTACATCGCCCTGCTGGGGACGCGCTTGCCGGTGATCGGTGTCCACCATGCGTTCAGCGACTACAAGCGCGGCAGCCGCAAGCTGTTCGCCGGACTGTTCGGCAAGCGCCTGAGCCTGCTCGGGGTCTCCGACGCAGTACGCGACGACATGCGTGCCTGCCTGCCCAAGTGGCCAGCGCAGCGGATCCAGACCCTGTACAACCGGATCGACCTGGAGGCCTTGCAGGCCAGCCAGTTGAGCCGGGCCGAAGCCCGCACCGAACTGGGCCTGCCCGCCGATGCCTGGATCGTCGGCAACGTCGGGCGCCTGCATCCGGACAAGGACCAGGCCACCTTGCTGCGTGGTTTCGCCGCGGCGGTGGCGCAGCTCCCCCAGGGCAGCCAGTTGGCGATCCTGGGTACCGGCCGCCTGGACAAGGACCTCAAGTCCCTGGCCCGGGAGTTGGGAATCGCCGATCGCGTGCTGTTCCTCGGCCAGGTCCCTGAGGCCCGGCGCTATTTCCGGGCGTTCGATGTATTCGCCCTGAGTTCCGACCACGAGCCTTTCGGCATGGTCCTGCTGGAGGCCATGGCCGCCGGCGTGCCCTTGCTGGCCACTGCCTGTGGTGGCGCCAAGGAAGTGGTCGAGGGGGTGGGCATCCTGTTCCCTCTGGGTGATGTCGAGCACCTGGCCCAGGGCCTGCAGCACCTGGCGGCGATGGATGAACATCAGCGCCGGGTTTGCGCCGAGCTGATGTCCGATCGCCTGCGCGAGCGTTTCTCCGATCGGGCCGTACGCGACGTATTCTGGCGCTTGCCACAAGTCACCGAACTGACCGCGAGGGGCTGATGCTCAATCGATTCCAAGGCTGGCGCGAGCGTGGCTGGTCCGTCATCGACGCGTCGACCTATGCCGATGCCTGGCAGCGTTTCGGTGGCAGCGTGGCGACCCATCCGTTGGTCGTTGCGCAGTTGGCCGACCTGGCACAGATTCCAGTGCGCTACCTGGCCTTCGAATGCGCTGGCCAGTTGCAGGCGGCCATCGCCACCTGGGGGCGGGACTTGGCGCTGTCCAAGGATGTGCTCAAGCGCGCGGGCAAGAAGGGCTTGTTCGACATCGGCAATGCCGAGTTGATCCTGCCGGCCGCCGCAGATGCTCAAGTTCCACTGCGCCATCGCGGGCGCTACCTCTCGGCCCTGAACGAAGGACGCTTCAGCGGCCAGCGACCCCAGGCCGAGCAGCTCGCCATGGCCAGGCCCCCCGAAGAACTGTCGAAGAAGTTCCGCTACAACCAGCGTCGTGAACTGCGCTTGCTGGAAGAGGCGGGCGGTGTGGTGCGTCCGGTGAGCGAGTTCACCAGCCCTGAACTGGCGGCTATCTACTGCGATCTGTTCCAGCGTCGCTGGGGGTTTGCCGCCACCGGTGCCGAGCGCATGGCCGAGGTGCTGGAGCGTCTGCGCGAGTTGTTGATCGGCTCGGTGATTTTCCTCAATGATGCGCCGATTGCCGTGCAGTTGATCTATCGGGTCGAGGCTCCGGAGTGGATCAGCGTCGAGTATGTGAACGGTGGCGTCGACCCCGAGACTCGCGAGTTCAGCCCAGGCAGTGTGCTGAGTTTCCTCAATACCCAGAGCGCCTGGGAACAGGCTCGAGCCTTGAACAAGCCTCTGCGCTTTTCCTTCGGTCGTGCCGACCGAGAGTACAAGGACCGTTGGTGCAATCCTGTGCCGGTTTTCCAGGTGTGAGTCAGCCCATGAGTCGCAAGCAGCAACTGCTCAAGCGCCACCGGCGCAATAAACGAATCGCCTTGCTGATTGGCCTGGTGCTGATGCTGCTGGCTGGCGTCCTGGTGGCTTGGTGGTTGCCATTGCTGCTGGCGGTGGGTGCCTGGCTGGCTCACGAGGCCTGGTTCGCCGATCACCTGTTCTATTCGCCCAAGGATGACTATCTCTACGATTTCGGCGATCAGGCTCGGCAGATCCCCGTGCGCCTGGAGTCCGGGCGCCTGGTGCCGGAGTCGCCGTTGGAGCTGGCCCCTGGAGAAACCCTGGTCCTCGGGGTGCAGGTCAAGAGTTCCTGGCTGGGTCGGTTCTTCGATCCGGCCATCGAGGTCGCAGGTGGCCAGAGCCTCGATCGCCAAGGTTTTGAGCGCGGGGTCGATGGCCTGCGCTACCTCAACCTGAGCGGCTTGACCGATTCGTTGGCCAGTGGCGAGCTGCAGTTGCGCGGGCGTCACTGCCGAATCCGTATCCAGCCGCAGTTGCTGGCGTGGCGCGATCCCGATTATCGCTGCCAGCGGGTCATGGTTATCGCTCCCCATGCCGACGATGCCGAGCTGGCGGCGTTCGGCCTGTACAGCCAGGCGGACGAAGCCTGGATCGTGACCCTGACGGCAGGGGAGATCGAGGCCGAGCACTACCAGGCCATGGGCCTGGAGCCGGCTGCGGCGGCGCAGCTCAAGGGGCGCTTGCGAGCCTGGGACAGTATCGCCGTGCCTCGCTGGGCCGGAGTTCCCGAAGCCCATTGCGTGCAATTGGGATACTTCTGCCTGCAACTTTCCGCGATGCAGGCGGCTCCAGAGCAGCCAGTGGCTTCCCGTGAGGCGCAATTGAGCGATATCCGCCTGTTCCGCCAGTTCAATCCGTTCCCGTTGCCCGCCGACCACGATGGTTTGCCGACCTGGAACAACCTGCTGGCCGACCTGCGCGAGTTACTGCTCAAGGCCCGTCCCGACGTCATAGTGCTGCCCCATCCTTCGCTGGACCCGCATCCGGACCATATCTGTGCCCAGGCAGCCGTGATGCAGGCGCTGGAGGGGCTGGAGTGGCAGCCGGGCACGGTGCTCGGCTACGCCAATCACCTGCACGACAATGATCGCTGGCCGATGGGTGACTCGGGGGCCGGTATTGCCTTGCCGCCGGTGTTCGACGCGAGCAGCGTGCTACGGCCCTGGTGCCTGCCGCTTTCCCAGGCCGAGCAGTATGACAAGGCCATGGCCCTGGGCATGATGCACGACCTGCAACCGAGGATGCCGTTCAAGCGGCGTCTGCGCAGGTCGATACAACGCCTCTTGGCCGGCAGGGTGCCTTCGGCCTTGGGCGAGAACGAGTTTTTCCGCAAGGCGGTCAGGCGGCACGAGCTGTTCTGGCTGCTGCGGCAGCGATAAACATACATATCCATAGGGGCGCTTTACAGCCCGAATCGACAGTGAGTCTTTTGTGATCAATCCTCGTCCGCGAATCTTGTTCCTCATGCCCTACTTCGGGCGCTGGCCTTTCTGGATGCCGTTCTTCCTGGAAAGCTGCCGACGCAATCCGGATATCGACTGGCTGTTCTTCAGCGACTGCGGCGTGCCGGACAATCTGCCGCCGAATGTCAGGCATGAAAGCATGAGCTTCGCCGACTACTGCGCCCTGGTTTCCCAGCGCCTGGGCATCGATTTCGCGCCCAAGGCCGCCTACAAGATCTGCGATATCCGACCGGCATTCGGGCTTATCCATGCCGATCGGCTGGAAGGTTACGATTTCTGGGGCTTTGGCGATATCGACCTGGTCTATGGCGATCTGCGGGCTTATTTCACGGCAGAACGCCTGGCCAAGCATGACCTGTTCTCCACCCATGAGCGGCGGATCGCCGGGCACTTGTGTCTGATTCGCAACAACGACCACCAGCGCGAGTTGTTCCGCAAGATCAAGAATTGGCAGGAGCGCTTTGTCGACCAGCAGCATCACGCTCTGGACGAGGGAGCGTTCACGCGGATCTTCCTCTGGCGCAAGAATTTCCCGGAGCCGTTGTTCAAGCTGGTGGGCAAGTTCAACCCGGAGCGCCGTCGCAGCGAGTTCACCGAGGCGTTCAGCACCCCGGGTGGAGTCATCAAATGGCATGACGGCAGCCGCGACTTCCCCACGTGCTGGTACTGGAAGGATGGGCGCGTGACCAATGATCTCGATGGCGCTCGTACCTTTCCTTATTTTCACTTCGTGTGTTGGAAGCGCAATGAATGGTCAGCGCTGGCGGAGCCTGATGCACAGGCGATCCAGGCCCTGGCCAGCGAGTCGTCCTGGCTCATCGATGCCACAGGTTTCCACCGGGGATAGTTATGAGCCAGCGCTTCAAAGTCTTGCAATTGCAGCCGGACTACAACGTCAAATCCCATGATTTCGCCGACCTGGCCGAACAGATCGTCAAGGCCTTGCCCGACGAGCGTTATGAGGTCACCGCAGCGTTTCTGCGTGGCCGTCCCGGGCCTAACGACCCGGTGAGCCGGGCCGATCACTCGGTGTATTTCGAGTTTTCCGACAAGTCCCTCAAGGGCATGCGCCTGCGGGCCATGTGGCGGCTGTACCAGTTCTGCCGCAAGGAAAAGTTCGATGTGGTGATCTGCAACCGCTTCAAGCCGGTGAACATGATGCTGGCGCTCAACCGTTGGCTGAAAGTGCCGTTGTGCATCGGCATTTCCCACGGTTTCGGCGAGTACGATCGGTTCTACCGGCGGCGCCAGACCCAACGCCTGATCGATCGGCACTGGCGCTTCGTCGGCGTATCGCCAGCGGTCAAGCAGTACCTGCTCGATTGCCGGTGCGGTTTTACCGACCAGAACACCTGGGCCATCACCAACGCCATCGATATCGAGCAGGCTGAAGCCCTGCAGCATTCCCGCGAGCGCTCCCGGGAGTTATTGGGGCTGGATCCGACAGTCCGCCTGGTTGGCGCCCTGGGGCGGCTGGTGCCGGTCAAGGGGCATACCTACCTGCTGCAGGCGTTCGCCCAGCTCAAGGACAAATATCCACAAACCCAGTTGGCGATCATCGGTGCCGGGCGCGAAGAGGCCAATCTGCGGGCCGAGATCCAGCGCCTGGGCCTAGAGGGCCGTACTCACCTGCTGGGCTTCAAGGAAAATGCTTTGCAGTACGTGCGGGCTTTCGACATCTGGACCATGCCGTCGCTGGCCGAAGGCTTGGGCCTGGCCTTGCTGGAGGGCATGAGCGGGCGGTTGCCAGTGATCGCCTCCAACGTGCCGGCCATGCTGCCCTTGATCGAAGGAGCCGGCGGCCTGGCGGTGGAGCCGGCCAATGTGCCGTCGCTGGCGGCGGCGCTGGATGCCTACCTGGGACTGTCCGACGAGGAACTGGTCGCCAAGGGACAGCAAGCCTATCGCTATTTGCAAAAAGAACATGATATCGAGGTATTCCGTGGGCAATACCTGCAGTTGATCGACTCGGGTTTGAGTCAGGCGGGCAAGGGGCAGTAATGACAGACCAGCAACCTGTGGTGACGGTAATCATCGCCTCCTACAACCATGCGCCCTACATCGAGCAGAGCATCCTCAGCGTCATCAATCAGACTTACTCGAACATCGAGTTGCTGGTGGTGGATGATGGTTCCAAGGATGACAGCGTCGAGCGCATCCAGCGTCTGCAAGAGCAATATGGCTTTGATTTCCGGGTCCAGCAGAACCAGGGACTGACCAACACGCTCAATGGCGCCATAGCCCGGGCCAGGGGCAGTTTGATCGTGCCGTTCGGCTCGGACGACATCATGATGCCCGAGCGTATCGCCATCCAGGTGGCCTACATGGATGGCAAGCCTGAAGTGGGTATCTGTGCGGGCAACATCGAGCTGATCGACAGCGATGGCAATCTGTTCCCTGAGAAGCGTCAGCGCCGTGACGTGCCGTTCCGGCGCCTGGACTTCGAGGATATGTTCCTGGAGCGCAAGCCCTATCCGCCGGCGCCGACCCTGATGATTCGCCGCGAAGCGCTGGACAAGGTCGGTGGCTTCGATCCGAACATCCGCCTCGAAGACTTGCTGATCGAGTTGAAAGTCACCCATGCGGGTTACTTCATCGATGGCCTGAATGTGGTGATGGCTCGCTATCGCAAGCACGCCACCAATTCCTACAAGAACCATCGGTTCATGATCGACAACATCCTGCGTACCTATGCCTTGTTCAGTGATCATCCGCTGTACGACGAGGTGCGCTACAAGGCCTTGAACTCGATGTTTCTCAAGGTTTCCAATCGCGACCGAGCGTTGGCTCGTGAGCTGCTGGCACAGATTCCGCTCAAGGCCTGGAACAAGAAAACCTGGCGCGGGCTGGCCCGCCTGTACTTTTCTGCACTTGAGAAAGACTGACTTCAAGGTTCGCCCGAGTTCGCGCCCTACAAAAAAGACAGCCCTCTGGGCTGTCTTTTTTTGACTCTTGCTTGCGGGTGAAATCGTTATGCTGCTTTTAGCAGTCCCTGTGCCTGGTTCGCGGAGGTTAGTTGAGCGTAGCCAGAGCGCAGTGCATCGAGATGCTCATGGAAAAGCCACTGGTTATCTTCGGTATAACGCTGCATATGGCGCAGGTTGCGCTGGCGTAGCGAAGACCTTAGGGACGACGGATAGACCCGCAGGTCGGCTAGGTCGATCAGGCCGAACCCACCGCTTTCCAGGACCAGTACATTGGCCAGGTGCAGTGAACGGAAATACACGCCGTGTTCATGCAGGCTGGCCATGTAGGCACCGAAGGCCCTGACCAGTTTGGCGCGTTCATCTGCAGAGCCCGCGACCTGCAGGCAATGGCGCAGGGTTTGCCCGGCCAGTGGCTGGTAGCGAACGGCGCTACTGCCGTCGGCGAGACGGTACAAGTCCATGATGGTTGGCGTAACAATTCCCAGCTCACCCAGCTGTTCGCTGTTGCTGGCAAATCGCTCCGAGTAGGGGTTGAAGCCACCAGAAGTGTACCAGCGACGTGGGCGGAACAGCTTGAGGAAGCTGCCATCGTTGAGGCGCATGACCTTTGGTCCAAGACCATCGGACTCGATCACCTGGGCATCGCAAGTGAGTTGTTCCAAGGCGGGCGGTGCCAGTGTTTGCATGACGTGGGGAGGTGTGCGGCGAGCCCTTTGGGCAATGCACAGTGCGGCAATCAAGGCCAGGGGTATCCATAGCAGGAACCAGTGTTCCTTGGGCCGTGACAGCACCCCGCCGCCTTCGGTCAGTCCCGCACCGATACCAAACACCAACCAGCTTGAGGCAAGAACAACCAGTGGCGTGCTGCGTAGCTGCCAACTCTTGAACAATCCCCAGGCCTGCATGAACAACCAGGGGACCAGGCCGACGATGCCAACGTAGTACAACACGCCCAAGGCAAAGTTATGAGGTTCTTCCAGGAGATAGCCGATGTTCACATCCACACTCAGGTTGGCGTTAAAACCATGGCCAATCCAAGGGTGCTCGGCAATGTAGTTCAGGACCAGCGCCCATATCTCAAGGCGATAGGAGTCCCCGCGTTCTCCCAGCATATGCGGGAACATCAGCAATACTGCCGTTGCACAAGTCAGCATTGTCGTCAGCAGTATCAACGAACGCTTGTTCGAGTACATGAAGCAGATCCAGGCGACCGCCAGCGTCAGCGCTACCAATGGCGTTCGAGAGCCTGTGGCAAGGACGGCGGCGAACATGACGGCCATGGCCGGAATGCTGAGCAGCAGAACCCGCATGCGTTGGCAACTCATGCTCAACCAGAGCCAGTACACCAGGAAGAAGCCGAAGACGTGGGAGCTCAACAATGGATTGTCAAAGGCTCCGCCGCCAATCATGCGCGCTCCGGGCGTGTAGGCCAGGTCGAATGCATACAGATTAAAGAGCGATGCGACGAGCGCGACCATCGCTGCGCAAAAGCACAAGGGTCGAAGCACATCAAGCCGATAGCTGACTAACAGGCTGCAGCCGACAAAGAGCATCAGCAGGTGCGCAGGGGGTTTGAACTCGCCGGGCAGGCTATCGACGGGAGGGCTCCAAGCCAGGCTGATCAAGGCCCAGATACAGAAAAGTAGCACTGCAATGAAAATAGGTTCACGCAATAGACTCTTCAACTTGGCAGGTCGTAGGCACAGCGCGATCAGTGTTGGAATGCTGAACAGACCGTAATAAAGCTTATGCAAGAGACTGCGTTCCGGGAGGAAAAATAGTGCGCACAGCAGCAATAAATAGCCAGTAGGCAGAATCCATAAGCAAATAAAATCGAAGAGTCGATTGGATAAATTGCGAAGAGCGCAGGGCATGCTTAGACGTTCATTCCGAAAATTAGGTCGGGCATGATAACGGCTAACCTACAGTGGTGTCGTTTGTCTGCTGAACAATAGCTGACAGAGGGGGATTTTCAGTGCGAAAGATAAGCTGTGCTAAAGTCACTCTCCTTTTTGACTACGTTCGCGTGATATGACCGACTCCAGCCCCGGCGTAAGCCCTTCAAGTCTGAAAATCTATTTCCGCCTGCTCGGCTATGTGCGGCCTTATATTGGGTTGTTCCTCATCAGCATCATCGGGTTCCTGATCTTCGCCTCGACCCAACCCATGCTTGGCTACATCCTCAAGTACTTCGTCGATGGCCTGTCCAATCCACAAGCCGTGCTGTTCCCCAGCGTGCCTTATCTGCGTGACATGCAACTGCTGCAGGCCGTGCCCCTGTTGATCGTATTGATTGCCGCCTGGCAAGGCCTCGGCTCCTATCTGGGCAACTACTTCCTGGCCAAGGTGTCCCTGGGGCTGGTACATGATCTGCGGGTCGAGTTGTTCAACAACCTGCTGACCCTGCCCAATCGCTATTTTGACAAACATAACTCTGGGCACTTGATCTCGCGCATCACCTTCAACGTGACCATGGTGACAGGGGCGGCGACGGATGCGATCAAAGTGGTGATCCGCGAAGGCATGACAGTGGTCTTCCTGTTTGCCTCCCTGTTGTGGATGAACTGGCGCTTGACCCTGGTGATGATCGCCATCCTGCCGCTGATTGCCGTCATGGTCCGCACTGCCAGCAAGAAATTCCGCAAGCAAAGCAAAAAAATCCAGGTAGCCATGGGTGACGTGACTCACGTTGCTTCGGAAACCATCCAGGGTTATCGCGTCGTACGCAGTTTCGGTGGTGAGGTCTATGAGCAGCAGCGGTTTCTCGCTGCCAGTCAGGGCAATACCGATAAGCAGTTGCGTATGACGCGCACTGGAGCCATCTATACGCCGTTGCTGCAATTGGTGATCTACAGCGCCATGGCGATATTGATGTTTCTGGTGCTCTACCTGCGCGGCGATGCTTCGGCGGGTGAAATGGTTGCCTACATCACGATGGCTGGCTTGCTGCCCAAGCCTATCCGCCAGTTGTCCGAAGTCAGCTCCACCATCCAGCGAGGGGTGGCCGGTGCCGAAAGTATTTTCGAGCAGCTGGATGTCGAGCCGGAAGTCGATCGCGGCACCGTGGAGAACTCCAATGTCAGCGGCCGCCTGGAAGTACGCAATCTGAGCTTTACCTATCCTGGTACTGAGCGTCAGGTGCTTGATGACATCAGCTTCAGCGTCGAACCGGGAGAGATGGTGGCGTTGGTCGGGCGTTCAGGCAGTGGCAAGTCGACCCTGGCCAATCTGATTCCGCGCTTTTACCACCATGACAAAGGTCAGATCCTTCTGGATGGTACGGAGATTGAAGACTATCGCCTGCTGAATCTGCGTCGGCATATTGCCCAGGTCACTCAGCATGTGACCCTGTTCAGTGACAGTGTTGCCAACAATATTGCCTATGGCGACTTGGCTGGTGCGCCGCGTGAGGACATCGAAAAGGCGGCCGGCGATGCCTATGCGATGGATTTCATCTCACAGTTGCCTGACGGGCTGGACACTCAGGTTGGCGAGAATGGCGTGCTGCTTTCAGGTGGTCAGCGCCAGCGCTTGGCAATTGCCAGGGCCCTGTTGAAAAACGCCCCGCTACTGATCCTTGATGAGGCTACCTCGGCCCTGGATACGGAGTCTGAGCGGCATATCCAGGCGGCACTGGACAAGGTCATGAAGGGGCGTACTACCCTGGTGATTGCCCATCGCCTGTCGACCATCGAGAAGGCCGACCTGATCCTGGTCATGGATCAGGGGCGGATTGTCGAGCGTGGCACTCATGTGGAGTTGCTGGCACAGAACGGTCATTACTCGCGCCTTCATGCCATGGGCTTGGAGGAGCCGGCCCCTACCGGAGCCGTATGATCCTGTCCTGGGGGGCTTGCCCCCCAGGGTTATCCGTCAAGGCACCTACTTGAGTTTGTATCGTCTTTCTTACAGTCTTGACCAAGACTAAATAATTTCCCATTACCTGCTTGTTATGTTTCCCGCCTGAATCTTTGATTGGATCGAGAGGGCTATCCCTTTCGTGCGGGTGTCGGAATGTTGCAACGCTTTGTATGGAAGTTATTGCCAAAGACTCAGCGGCACTTCTTGCTTGGGCGCCTGTCGGTGGTGGACCGTCAGGTGGTAAACAAGTCCATGTCCGCCAATGTTCGTTTTCCTGAAGCTTTTTCCAGACATTCCTGCCTGTTCATCCATGTTCCCAAATGTGCCGGCAGCAGCATCTGCTCGGCATTGTTCGATGGCTGGATGCCAGGGCACTTGCCGTTGTACTGGTATGAACACCAGTTCCCGGAAGCATTTTCCAACTGCTTCAAGTTCGCTTTTGTCCGCGATCCTCTCGAGCGGGCCTATTCGGCCTACACCTTCCTGCGTAGCAACGATCTAGGGCGCCGGGATCGAGCCGCTCAGGACCTGGTTACGCATTATCGAGACTTCGATGATTTCGTCAGCCACTGGCTGCATCCGGAAAATGTCCACAAGCAGATGCATTTTGCTCCCCAGAGCGACTTCCTCATTAACTCCCTTGGTCGTCTGTCCCTGGATTTCATGGGGTACCAGGAGCATTTGCCGCGTGACTTCCAGCTGTTGTGCGAGCGCCTGGGCGTCGAGGCGCAGCTCCCGCATGTCAACGGTACCCAGCAACGTGAGACGGCCCCAGTCAGGGAAATATGCTCAGTACGTACCCGACGCCTGGTACGTCGGGTTTATCAACGCGACTACGAGATGCTCGGTTATGAATAAGCCTGCCTGCGTGACCATGGAACAACCGCAGATTCGCCCTTATACCCTGTCGCTTTCATCTGGCGCCCGCGCGGCCCTCAAGCACCAGCAGCCGTGTTGTCTGTGGCTGACGGGCTTGTCGGGGGCAGGCAAGTCGACCCTGGCCAACTTGCTGGAGCTGCGGCTCAATGAACTGGGCCTGCACACCTTCGTGCTCGATGGAGACAACGTGCGTACCGGTTTGTGCCGGGATCTGGGGATGGATGCACAGGCACGCAAGGAGAACATCCGACGCATGTCCGAAGTGGCGCGGCTGATGGTAGAGGCGGGGCTGGTGGTGATCGTTTCGGCGATCTCGCCATTTCGTGTCGAGCGTGATGCGGCACGAGCATTGTTCGCCACCGGGCAATTCTTCGAGGTGTACATCAGCACGCCATTCGATACTTGCGCCCAGCGCGACCCCAAGGGGCTGTACAAGGCGGCGAGAGAGGGGCGCATCAAGAATTTCACCGGCCTGGACAGCCCCTATGAGGCCCCTTTGCAAGCCGAATGCGAGATCGATACGGCGAGCATGGCACTACCGGAGGCGATTCGCTGCCTGTTGCAGCTTCTACAGCGCTGAATAGACGGGGGAATTTCTTCGTCGGCCCCATGCAAGCCATAGAACTAGGCGGCGCCAACCCTGTGCTAATATCGCGCCCCTGTTCATTTTGTATGTGGGATGCTCCATGAAGTTGTCCATGCCGCGATTCGATCAAGCCCCCGTCTTGGTGGTCGGCGATGTCATGCTCGACCGTTACTGGCATGGTGGTACCTCACGGATTTCCCCTGAGGCGCCAGTACCGGTGGTCAAGGTCGAGCAGATCGAGGACCGCCCGGGCGGTGCCGCCAACGTTGCCCTGAACATTGCTGCACTCGGTGCGCCCGCGTCCCTGGTCGGGGTAACGGGCGACGACGAGGCGGCCGACAGCCTTGCCAACAGCCTGCAAGGCGCCGGTGTACGCGCCCTGTTCCAGCGCATCAAGCATCAGCCCACCATCGTCAAGCTGCGGGTCATGAGCCGCCACCAGCAATTGCTGCGTATCGATTTCGAAGAACCTTTCGCCACTGACGCCCTGGCCCTGGCAGCTGAAGTCGACACACTGCTCGAAGGCATCAAGGTGCTGGTGTTGTCCGATTACGGCAAGGGTGCGCTACGCAACCACCAGGCGTTGATCGCCGCCGCTCGGGCGCGGGGCATTCCGGTGCTGGCCGATCCCAAGGGCAAGGATTTTTCCATTTACCGTGGCGCCAGCCTGATCACCCCGAACCTCAGCGAGTTCGAGACCATCGTGGGTGGTTGCACCGATGAGCATGACCTGGTGAACAAAGGCGCCAAGCTCATGCATGACCTGGAGCTGGGGGCATTGCTGGTGACTCGTGGCGAGCACGGCATGACGCTGCTGCGCCCGGGGCACCCGGCCCTGCACCTGCCAGCCCGTGCTCGTGAAGTGTTCGACGTCACCGGCGCCGGGGACACGGTGATCTCCACCCTGGCCGCTGCCATCGCAGCGGGTGAGGAGCTGCCCCATGCAGTGGGCCTGGCCAACCTGGCCGCAGGCATCGTGGTTGGCAAGCTGGGGACCGCGGCCATCAGCGCACCCGAGCTGCGCCGGGCGATCCAGCGCGAAGAAGGTACCGAGCGTGGCGTGCTGAGCCTCGACCAGCTATTGCTGGCCATCGACGATGCCCGGGCGCACAACGAGAAGATCGTTTTCACGAACGGTTGTTTCGACATCCTCCATGCTGGCCATGTGACTTATCTTGAGCAGGCCCGGGCCCAGGGAGATCGCCTGATCGTGGCGATCAACGACGACGCCTCGGTCAGCCGCCTGAAAGGCCCTGGCCGGCCGATCAACAGTGTCGATCGGCGCATGGCGGTACTGGCCGGACTGGGCGCTGTGGATTGGGTGATCAGTTTTCCCGAGGGTACCCCGGAAAACCTGCTGTCCCAGGTGCGGCCAGATGTACTGGTCAAGGGCGGGGACTACGGCATCGATCAGGTGGTGGGCGCCGATATCGTCACGGCTTATGGCGGTACCGTGAAGGTGCTGGGCTTGGTGGAGAACAGTTCCACCACGGCCATCGTCGAGAAGATTCGCAAGACCGACAAAACCCAGTAACCACGCCAGAGCTGAAAACGGCGCCGGGTTAATGCCTGTCAGTTAATCGGTGATCCCCTGCAGGAGCAGCCGGTCGACGCTCGATTGCTCGCGATGGTCGAACGGTAGCGCGTGTTTACTGGGTAAACGCCGTGCTCTGAAGCCCATCGCGGGCAAGCCTCGCTTCTACAATTGCCTTGACTGATCGGCCCCCTGGGGTGCCGTTTTATCCCTGGCGCCGGGTCTTGGCGGGAACGATCCTGCGCAGGATCTGCCGCGCCCTGCCGGTCAGGCGGGCAAGCTGGGTATCTTTCTCCGGCTCGTCCAGGCCTCGCTGCCTGAGCCAGTCCTTCCAGCGAATTCGTTCATCGCTCACGACCCAGCCTTCCTGTTGGGCGAAGCTTTCCGCCAAGTGCAGGCCACGAGTGCTGGCAGGGTGCAGCTGGTCTTTCTTCAAGGTGTACAGCTCGGCACAGGGCTGGCCGTTCTCCAGGGGCATCAGGTACAGGTCGGGGCGCTTGCGATCCAGGCGGGCCACCAGTTGGTCGCCCTCCAGGCGTTCGTCGACGTGGAACAGGCTCAGGGACTTGGCGTCCTTGGGAACATCCAGGCGCAAGTCATAGATCAGCTGCAACGAGGCTGTCGGCAAGTGCACGTAGGCCCGGGGGCGCTCCAGCAATTGCAGGTTGGCGCAGCGTACCGGGCGGGCGGCACCGGATAATGGCGTCAGGCGAAAGGCTGGAGCCTCCCGATAATGCAGGGCCCCGGCATAGGGGGCGGGCAGCCAGGTGTCGTTGAAGCGCCCTGCCAACCAGCCCTCTGGCGTCTCCAGCAGGCATTCCTCGGCGATTTCCTGGATGGCGGTATGCAGTGGCAGGTTCAGCTCATGGGCGGGGACATAACCCGAGATCAGCTTCAGGACCACGTCGCCCCGGTCCTGGCGGCGCTGGCGCACCAGGACCCAGTAGTCGCGGTTCTGCCAGTGCAGGGTCAGGCGCACCGATACCCCGAGGTTGGCCAGTTCCAGGGCAAAGCGTTCGTTGTCGGCGACAGTCACCGGGCGCCTGCGTTGCAGGGTCTGGGCGAAGTTCAGGGGCATCCCTACGCTCTGGTAGCTGAGCCCTTCGGGAGTGGCTTCGACGAACAGGGGCAGGGTCTTGAAGTTGCTGGGGTTCTTTCTGATCAGCGGTCGCGACATCTCAGCTCCTTCCTGCGTCGGGGGCGGCCGCCTCGGCGGCGTCAGTGCTTGCCCAGGACTTGCGCCACGATGGTTACGTTGTGGGCCAAGTGCAGTGGATTGATGGTCCCGACGATAGCACTGGCGACCCCGGGCCGGTCAAACAGCAGTTCGAAGCTGGCTCGCACCGGATCGATGCCCGGGCTCAGGCAGGCATGGCCGCTGGCCAAGGCCTTTTTCACCAGGATGCCCTTGCCATGGGTCGCGGCATAGTCAATGACTGGCCGCTCGGCCTGTTCGTTCAGATTGTAGGTAACCATGGCGCAATCGCCTTGCTCCAAGGCCCTGAGCCCACCCTCGACGGTCTTGCCGGAAAAGCCGAAGCCGCGAATCTTGCCTTCTTGCTTGAGCTGCGCCAGGGCCTGGTAGACCTCGCTCTGGTCGAGGATGGCCAGGTCATTGCCATCGGAGTGCACCAGCACCAGGTCGATGAAGTCGGTTTCCAGGCGCTGCAGGCTACGCTCGACGGACAAGCGCGTATGGGCGGCACTGAAGTCATGCCGGGAAACGCCGTCACAGAACTCTTCGCCCACTTTGCTGACGATCACCCATTCGTGGCGCTGGCCGCGCAACAGCGGGCCCAGGCGCTCCTCGCTACGACCGTAGGCCGGGGCGGTGTCGATCAGGTTGATGCCCAGGTCACGGGTTAGCTTGAGCAGCATCCGGGCTTGCTGATCGTCGGGGATCTGGAAGCCGTTGGGGTATTTCACTCCCTGGTCGCGGCCCAGCTTCACGGTGCCAAGGCCCAGGGGCGAGACCATCAGGCCGGTGCTGCCCAGTGGGCGGTGCAGGTCGTGCAGTGTGGCTTGGCTCATGGCAGCAGCTGCTCCCAGGCCGGTTGTCCCAGGGCGGGCTTGGGCAGCTCCGGCAGGGCTTCGTTGTGGGCAGGCTTGATGCCGTCCCGCTCCAGGGCTGCCAGGACCCGGTCGGCAAAGTCGGGAGCCAGGGCCAGCTTGGTCGGCCAGCCCACCAGCAGGCGATCCTGTTCGGCCAGGAAGGCATTGTCCGGGCGCGTCAGGCCCGATTGTGCCGGTTCGGCCCGGTCCACCCGCAAGGTGGCCCACTGTGCCTGGCTCAGGTCGATCCAGGGGAGCAGTTGGGCCAGTTCCTTCTGGGCGGCGGCGATCTGCGCCGCCGGTTCCCGGGCCACGCCCTCGGCTTCAGCGAGATCGCCTCCCAGGTACCAGACCCACTGGCCATCGGCGGCCGGATGGGTGGTGACCGTGACCCGTGGCTTCGGGCCTCCGCCCAGGCAGTGGGCGTAGAGGGGGCTGAGAGTCGGTCCCTTGACCAGCACCATGTGCAATGGCCGTCGTTGCATGGTCGGCTGGCTCAGGCCCAGGGCCTTGAGTACATCGGCGGTTCCAGCACCAGCGCTGAGCACGATACGTTGCGCGCGAATATCCCGCTCATCGACCCGCAGGCCCACCAAATGGCCGTCTTCCATCAGGGGTTCGATCTTCTGTCCGGCCAGCAGGCCGTCGCCGGCCAGTTCGGCCAGGCGTGCGATGAGGTCCGGCACGTCCACCACCAGCTCGGCCAGGCGGTAGACCTTGCCCTTGAAACGCTTGTCCTGCAGGGCCGGCGGCAGTTGCTCGCCCTTGACCTGGTCGACCCGGCCGCGCACGGCCTTGCTGGCGAAGAAGCTGGTGAGATTGCCGGCCAGGGTTCCCGGGGACCACAGATAATGAGCCTCGGACAGCATGCGCACACCCGACAGGTCCAGCTCGCCGGTGCCGGCCAGCGCCTCGCGCCAGCGCCTGGGCATGTCGGCGATCGCCTCCGAGGCCCCGGTGAGGGCGCCATGCAGGGCGTACTTGGCGCCACCGTGGATAATCCCTTGGGATTTCACGCTCTGTCCGCCGCCGAGCGTGGCGTTCTCCACCAGTACGGTGGAAAAGCCTTGGCGGCGCAGACGGGCGTTGAGCCAGAGACCGGCGACGCCTGCGCCGACGATCAGCACATCGGTGGAAATAGCGGATGGCATGCAGCGACCTCGGGAAACAAAAACGAAGCCGCAAGTTTCAAGCCTTGAGCCTCAAGCTGCAAGCCTGCTGCACTTGCCGGGCGCTTGGGGCTGTCGCAGGTCATGGGTTTTTCTAGTGACCCGCGGTTTTCGAGAACAGCTGGATCACCAGTACGCCGATGACGATCAAGGCCATGCCGAGCATGGCCGGGATATCCAGTTTCTGGCCGTAGAGCACCAGCGCGGCGATGCTGACCATGACGATCCCCAGGCCGGACCACACGGCATAGGCCACCCCTACCGGGACCGTGCGCATCACGAGGGTCAGCATCCAGAAGGCCACGCCATAGCCGGCGATGACCAGCAGCAGGGGTTGCGGTGTGCTAAGGCCCTTGACCGCTTTCAATGAAACAGTGGCAATCACTTCCGCGCAGATGGCGATAGCCAGGTAGTAGTAAGCGTTCATGGGAGGGGTCCTCGTAACTGGGGCTGCTTTCTGAGGTCGGCATTCTAGGGCTTGCCCGGATGGGGTAAAGTCATTTCCTATCTGGATAAGAGATAGGTTGCGTCATGAACACACAGTGGAGCCTGGAGCAGTTGCGCTTGTTCGTTGGCGTAGCCGAGTTGCGTTCGTTTTCGGCGGTGGCTCGCCAGCAGCGCAAGGCCCAGTCTGCGGTCAGTAATGCCATTGCCCTGTTGGAAGATGACCTGGGGGTCAGCCTGTTCGAGCGTAGCAGTGGCCGCCAGCCGAAGCTGACCGAGGCCGGAACTGCCCTGTTGCAGGAAGCCCGGGAGATCTTGCGTCAATGCGATCGCCTCAATGGTCGGGCGCTGGCGCTGATGCGGGGCCAGGAAGCCCGTTTGCGACTGGCCCAGGACGAAGCGATGCCCTATCAGCCAGTGCTCGACAGCCTGGAGGCCTTGTCCGAGCGGTTCCCCAGCCTGGAGGTGCAATTGGCCAGCAGTGCCCAGGGGGATGTGGCGCGCAAGCTGGTGGAGCGGCGTGCCGACCTGGGGCTGCTGTTCCACCACGAGCAGATGCCCGAGACCCTGGAGCGCCAGGCCCTGGGCAGCGTCGAGATGGTCACGGTGTGTGGGGTCAGTCATCCGTTGGCCGGGGAGAAACGGGTCAACCGGCGGATATTGGCCATGCATCGGCAATTGCTGATCGCGCCGCAGCTCAGTGGTTATCCCGGAGGCGATCAGGTCAGTCCCCAGGTCTGGCGGGCCGACAGTTTCTATGTCCTGGCGGAATGGCTGATGCGTGGCCTGGGCTGGGCCTGGTTGCCACGGCATGTGGTGCAGTATTCGGCCTACCAGCACCAGATGGTGGAGTTGGCCAGTGATTGGACGCCTCCGGCGCTGGTGGTGGAGTTGGCCTGGCGCCGTGATGAGCCCCTGGGGCTGGCTGCCTGCTGGCTGGCGGAACGTTTTGCCGTGCACCTGAAGGCGATCGGCTAAAAAACCGATAAACTCCGCCGCCATGAATAGAACTCTCTACACCGTACTGTTTTACCTGGGGCTGCCATTGGTGGCGATTCGGCTATGGCTGCGCTCGCGCAAGGCGCCGGCTTATGCCAAGCGCATTGGCGAGCGTTTCTCCGTTGGCCTGCCGGCCATGCAGCCCGGTGGCATCTGGGTGCATGCGGTGTCGGTGGGCGAGAGCATTGCCGCCGCCCCGATGATCCGCGCACTGTTGGCCCGCTATCCGCAATTGCCGATTACCGTGACGTGCATGACCCCCACCGGTTCGGAGCGGATCCAGGCGCTGTTCGCCAACGAGCCACGGATCCAGCACTGCTACCTGCCTTATGACCTGCCGTGTGCCGCTGCCCGGTTTCTCGAGCGGGTGCAGCCCAGGCTGGCGGTGATCATGGAGACCGAACTCTGGCCTAACCACATCGATCAATGCGCCCGGCGCGGGATTCCGGTGGCACTGGCCAATGCACGGCTGTCCGAGCGCTCGGCGCGCGGTTATGGGCGGTTTTCTGGCCTGAGCGCGCCGATGCTGGCGCAGATGAGCCTGTTCGCAGTACAGACCAGGGCCGAGGCCGAGCGCTTTCTGCAGCTGGGCGCACGCCCTGAAACGGTGGAGGTGACCGGCTCGATCAAGTTCGACCTGACCATCGATCCTCAGCTGTTGCAACGTGCTGCGCAGTTGCGCCAGCAATGGCAGGCCGTGGAGCGACCGGTGTGGATCGCCGCCAGTACCCATGAGGGTGAAGATGCCGTGGTGCTCGACGCTCACCGGCAATTGCTGGCCAGCTACCCCAATGCCCTGTTGATCCTGGTGCCGCGGCATCCGGAACGCTTCGACCCGGTATTCGAACTGTGCCGGCAGCAAGGGATGGCGACGATCCGTCGCTCCAGCGCCGAGCCGGTGAGCGCAGATACCTCGGTGTTGCTGGGGGATACGATGGGCGAGTTGTTGTTCCTCTATGCCCTGGCCGACAGCGCCTTCGTCGGCGGCAGCCTGGTGCCTAACGGTGGTCATAACCTGTTGGAGCCCGCTGCCCTGGCCAAGCCGGTGATCAGCGGCCCGCACCTGTTCAATTTCCTGGAGATCGCCGCGATGCTGCGCGAGGCCGGGGCCTTGCAGGAGGTGGATGATGCCCAGGGTCTGGCCGAGGCGGTGCAGCGTCTGTTCGAGTTGCCCCAGGACGCCCGGACGATGGGCGAAGCGGGGCTGTCGGTCATGCGGGCCAATCAGGGTGCGCTGCAGCGCCTGCTCGACGGCCTGGGGCGTCTGTTGCCGCCACGCTGAGCCTGGTTGTTCACGCAGGATGAAAAAGGCCACCCGCTTGGGTGGCCTTTTTCATGGGCGGATACTTCAGGGGCGAGCCTTGAGTTGCTCGGCGGCGGCCTTGGCCAGGTCCGGAGGCAAGAAGTCGCGGTCCGGGTTGTAGTCGGCCTTGAGGTACCGAGCCAGGTCTTGCAGGTCCCCTGGGTTCAAGGTACCGGCGGCCTGTTTCAGGCGCAGGTTGTCGAGGATGTAGTCGTAGCGGCTGTTGTTGTAGTTGCGCACCGAGTTGTAGAGCTGGCGCTGGGCATCGAGCACGTCGACGATATTGCGCGTGCCTACCTGATAGCCGATTTCCGTGGCTTCCACGGCGCTCTGGTTGGAGATGATCGACTGGCGTCGGGCCTGGACCTGTTCGACGTCGGTATTCACCGCGCGATGCAGGTTGCGGGTGTTCTCCACCACCTGGCGGCGCAGGGACTCGCGCTGCTGCTCGGACTGGCTCAGGCGCGAGTAGGATTCGCGAACCTGGGAGCTGGTCAGGCCACCGCTGTAGATCGGGATGTTCAGTTGCAGGCCGATGGAGCGCTGCTCGACATCGCCGTGGTAGGGCGGGGCGATAGGGTTGGGGTTGGGGTTGCTGAAGCCCAGGGCATCGTTGTCGCCCTTCTTGTACTGCACCACCGCGTCCAGGGTCGGGGCGTGGCCGGCCTTGCGCTGCTTGAGGGTCTCCTCGGCGGCGCTGACTGCGTAGTTGCTGGCCAAAAGGTTGAGGTTCTGCTTGGCGGCGGTGTCGACCCAGGCCTTGGCGTCGTTGGGGACCGGCGCCAGCACCGGCAGAGTGTGGACGATACCCTGGATCGAATTGTATTCACGGTTGGTCAGGGTGATCAGGGCCTCGAAGGCATCGTCCACCTGGCGTTGGGCAACGATGCGGTTGGCCCGGGCGGTGTCGTAGCTGGCCTGGGATTGCAGCACGTCGGTCTTGTCCGACAGGCCGACGTCGAAGCGCTCGTTGGACTGGTCGAGCTGGCGCTTGAACGCGGCTTCCTCGGCCTTGGTCGAGGCCAGGTTGTCCTGGGCCCGCAGTACGGCAAAATAGTTTTCCGCGCTTTGCAGGATCAGGTTCTGCTCAGTGGCCGAGAGTTGCAGTGCGGCTTGCTCGTTGACTTCCTTGGCGGCCTGCAACTGGAACCAGCGGTCGGCGCGAAACAGCGGTTGGGCCAGGGTCGCCCGGTAGACGTTACCGCTGCGGTTGGCGGTCATTGCCGGTTCGTCGAGCTTGGTGCGGGTGTTGTTCAAGTCCGCACCGGCCGACAGGTTCGGCAGCAAGCCGGCGCGGGCCTGTGGCACGACTTCTTTCTGGGCACCGTACTGGGCGCGCGCAGCGGCCAGGTCGGCATTATTGTCCACGGCTTCCTGGTAGACGCTGACCAGGTCGGTCTTGGTGGTGGTCAAAGGCGCTTCAGCTGCCCATGCCATTCCATTGGACGCACAAGACACGGCAATAGCCAGTGAGAGTTTGCGCAGCATTCGGCGATCCCTAGAGTTGATATTATGGAGATAATCCAGGCGCCAAGGCTAAGGTGCGCCCCCCAGAGCGTCAAGGCTCGACGCTGGACATGCAGTGTAGAGGCGCCGCCTTGGTGCAACAATCCGCCGATTACGCCATTCATCATGCTTATCGCACGGGTGTTGGCGTTCTGCCCCGGCTTTGTCTAGACTGGCCCGGTTCTTGTCGGGGTGCCTTGCTATGAGGCTGAGATCGGATAATCCGGATCCCGTTGAACCTGATCAGGTTAAGGCCTGCGTAGGGAACAAGATTTCTCGTCACCCGGCGAGTCCTCTTGTGCTTCGTCCGGGATGTTGTTCGACAATCGAACATTCCTCTTGAGTACCAAGCACTGCACTCACTAGTCGCCTAGACAGGGTGCGTCCGTCCGCTACAGGTTCGCTCCGACAAAATTCCACTGCCTGGATGCTGTCTGGAGAGCCCGTGATGACGACAAAACTAAAAAACGCTAGCAACCTCAGTGAGTCGGCCCAAGTCGACCAACAGTCGGTGCAGCCCTTTACCCGCTCGCAAAAAATCTATGTCCAGGGCTCGCGCCCGGATATTCGGGTGCCCATGCGGGAGATCACCCTGGATGTGACTCCCACCGACTTCGGTGGCGAGATCAACGCGCCGGTGACCGTCTACGACACCTCTGGCCCCTACACCGACCCCAATGTGCTGATCGATGTGCGCAAGGGCCTGGGCGACGTGCGTTCGGCCTGGATCGACGACCGTGCCGACACCGAGCGCCTGGCCGGCCTGTCTTCCGATTTCGGCCAGCAGCGCCTGGCCGATGCCGAGCTGACCAAGCTGCGTTTCGCCCACGTGCGCAACCCGCGCCGGGCCAAGGCCGGGGCCAACGTCAGCCAGATGCACTACGCGCGCCAGGGCATCATCACCGCCGAGATGGAATACGTCGCCATCCGCGAAAACATGAAGCTGCAGGAGGCCCGCGCCGCTGGCCTGCTCAAGCAGCAGCACGCTGGCCACAGCTTCGGCGCCAGCATCCCCAAGGAAATCACCCCTGAGTTCGTGCGCGAGGAAATCGCTCGCGGCCGCGCGATCATCCCGGCCAACATCAACCACGTGGAGCTGGAGCCGATGATCATCGGCCGCAACTTCCTGGTGAAGATCAACGGCAACATCGGCAACAGTGCCCTGGGTTCGTCCATCGAAGAAGAAGTGGCCAAGCTGACCTGGGGCATCCGCTGGGGTTCGGACACGGTCATGGACCTGTCCACCGGCAAGCACATCCATGAAACCCGCGAGTGGATCATCCGCAACTCGCCGGTACCGATCGGCACCGTACCGATCTACCAGGCCCTGGAGAAGGTCAACGGCGTGGCCGAGGACCTGACCTGGGAGCTGTTTCGCGACACCCTGATCGAACAGGCCGAGCAGGGTGTGGACTACTTCACCATCCACGCCGGCGTGCTGCTGCGTTATGTGCCGCTGACCGCCAAGCGGGTCACCGGCATCGTCAGCCGTGGCGGCTCGATCATGGCCAAGTGGTGCCTGGCCCACCACAAGGAGAACTTCCTCTATACCCACTTCGAGGAAATCTGCGAAATCATGAAGGCCTACGACGTCAGCTTCTCCCTGGGAGATGGCCTGCGTCCGGGTTCGATCGCCGATGCCAACGACGAAGCGCAGTTCGGTGAACTGGAAACCCTCGGCGAGCTGACCAAGATCGCCTGGAAACACGACGTACAGTGCATGATCGAAGGTCCTGGCCATGTGCCGATGCAACTGATCAAGGAGAACATGGACAAGCAGCTGGAATGCTGCGACGAGGCGCCGTTCTACACCCTCGGCCCGCTGACTACCGACATCGCCCCAGGCTACGACCACATCACGTCCGGTATCGGTGCCGCGATGATCGGTTGGTTCGGTTGCGCCATGCTCTGCTATGTCACGCCCAAGGAGCACCTGGGCTTGCCGAACAAGGATGACGTCAAGACGGGGATCATCACCTACAAGATCGCCGCCCATGCCGCCGACCTTGCCAAGGGCCACCCGGGCGCGCAGATCCGCGACAACGCGCTGTCCAAGGCGCGCTTCGAGTTCCGCTGGGAAGACCAGTTCAACCTCGGCCTGGACCCGGACACCGCGCGGGCGTTCCATGACGAGACCCTGCCTAAGGACTCGGCCAAGGTCGCGCATTTCTGCTCCATGTGCGGGCCGAAGTTCTGCTCGATGAAGATCACCCAGGAAGTGCGCGAATACGCCGCCAACCAGCGCATCGAGGCGGTGGATGTCGAGGTGGCCAAGGGCATGGCCGAACAGGCCGAGCGCTTCAAGCAGGAAGGCAGCCAGCTGTACAAGAAAGTCTGAGAGGCAGCGGTACGCGGCTAGCGGCAAGTAGCCGGCGAGGGCCCACGGCTCTTGCTTGCCGCTTGCCGCTTGCCGCTTGCCGCTGCTCCTTGCCTTTGTCCCTTTTCCTTTCGAGATCACCGCCTTGAGCAGTCCAGTCAGTACCTACTCTCCCGACCACACGGTAACTGCCGACCAGCGCGTATTGGGCGCCCGGGATCTGTTTTCCCTGTGGTTCTCCCTCGGTATCGGCCTGATGGTGCTGCAAACCGGCGCGCTGCTGGCGCCAGGGTTGGGGCTGGCGCACGGGTTGCTGGCGATCCTGCTCGGCACGGCGGTGGGCGTGCTGCTGTTGGCGGCCGTGGGGGTGATCGGTAGTGATACCGGCCTGTCTGCCATGGCGGCCCTCAGGCTCAGCCTGGGCCGGCATGGCGCCCGGTTACCGGCGTTACTCAATTTGTTGCAACTGGTGGGCTGGGGTTCGTTCGAGATCATCGTCATGCGCGATGCCGCCAGCCTCCTGGGAGCCCGGGCCTTCGGCGAAGGCAGCGCCTGGACCAGTCCAGTGCTCTGGACCCTGTTGTTCGGGGCGCTGGCTACCTTGTTGGCGGTCAGCGGCCCCTTGACCTTCGTTCGCCGGATCCTGCGCAAGTGGGGGATCTGGCTGCTGCTGGCCGCCTGTGTGTGGCTGACCTGGAACCTGTTCGTCCGGGCCGACCTGGCGGCGCTTTGGGCTCGGGCCGGAGATGGCACGATGCCGTTTGCCGTGGGTTTCGACATCGCCATTGCCATGCCGTTGTCCTGGTTGCCGTTGATTGCCGACTACTCGCGATTCGGCAAGAGCGCCAGGCGCGTATTCGCCGGTACTACCCTGGGGTTCTTCATCGGCAATTTCTGGCTGATGGGCCTGGGGGTCGCCTATGCCCTGGCATTCGCTCCCAGTGGCGAGGCCAATGCCTTGCTGCTGGCGCTGGCGGGGGCCGGCCTGGGGATTCCGTTATTGCTGATCTTGCTGGACGAGTCGGAGAACGCCTTTGCCGATATTCATTCGGCGGCCGTTTCCAGCGGTATCTTGTTGCGCCTGAAGGTCGAGCACCTGGCCCTGGCCATCGGCGTGCTGTGCACCCTGATCGCGTGCCTGGCGCCCTTGGCCCAATACCAGAACTTCCTGCTGCTGATCGGTTCGGTATTCGCGCCGCTGTTTGGCGTGGTGCTGGTGGATCACTTCATCGTGCGTCGACGCAGGGCTCCGGAGTCGCTGGTGGCCTTGCGCGGCCCGGCGCTGCTGGCCTGGCTGAGCGCAGTGGTTGCCTATCACCTGCTGGCCAACCTGGCCCCGGAGCTGGGGGCGACCCTGCCGTCGTTGCTGCTGGCAGGGCTAATGCACGGGTTGCTGAGCCTCAGTTACCGTCGGGAAGCAGCTCGGGCTTGAAGATGCCTCGCAGGCGCTCGTAGGGAATCTGCAGTTCGACGTGGCCCAGGGGCGCGGGCGCGATGGCTGCGACGTCGTACTTGAGCGTCACCGAACGGCTGGTCAGGGCCACGTTCGGGGTTTTCTGGAATGGCCAGGCCTTCACGAACTCGGCCTCGCGATCCAGGTGGGTGCTGATCAGCCAGTTGTTGTGAGCCACCCGGGCGGCTTTCCAGAACATGTCTTCCTGGCCTGGCAGCAGGATGTCGCCCAGGCCCAGGGCCTTGTGCTGCTGGCGTGAGTAGTTGATGAAGCCGCGCCCTGGCGTGCCGTTGGTCGTGCCATTGTCCAGGTAGCTGGCCAGTTCGATGATCACCAGGCCGTCATGCTGTTCGCGTACCTTGGATTGCAGGTAGATGCCATGGTGGTCGGCGGCGCTGCGCAGGAACTGCTCGCGATAGGCGCCGAGGCTGGCCGGCAGCGGTGCGTCGGGGCTGGTGCGGGCCATTTGCAGCAGGCGTTTCTCGATGATGGCGTCCAGCTGCGGCTCGGCAGGAAAGTGCACGGTATCGAGGTTGACCAGCGGGCAGTCAGCGCCGCTGCAGCCGGGCTTGAGCTGTTCGGACTTGTCTCGGGTAACTTCCAGCGGGGTCTTGTAGCTTGGTTGGAACAGGCTCTGACAGGCGCCCAGGGTCAGGGCGATGCAGGCCACGGAGGCAATTTTTACAAGCGACATGGGCGTCCTTCATAAACCAGGAGGGGAGGCAAAAGTTACCGGCTTCGACTGTCGGCGGGGCAGTCGGTTCGCCACTAAGCTCAATAGAGGCAATTAGAGTAGGTTTCGCCCCTCGCCGTCTATCCCGCTGAGGCTAAAGGGGCTGCATCGGCAGGCGCGAGCGCGTTAGGATTGCGCGAAGTCGAGGAGGATCCTCGGAGTGAACAGGCTGTACACGAGGATTGTTATGACTGACTTTGCCAACTCCACGCCCAGTGCCGTCCAGATCATCGGGCGTGAAAACTGCCATCAGGGCTTCTATCGGCTCGACCGCTTGCAACTGCGCCATGAGCTGTTCGCCGGTGGCATGGGGCAGGAAATCAACCGTGAGGTCTTCATCCGTCACGATGCGGTCTGCGTACTGCCGTACGACCCGCAACGCGATGAAGTGGTGTTGATCGAACAGTTCCGCGTCGGTGCCATGGGCAAGGCTGCCTCGCCCTGGCTGGTGGAACTGGTGGCGGGATTGATCGACAAGGACGAGCAACCCGAGGCAGTTGCCCGTCGCGAGGCCCAGGAGGAAGCCGGCCTGGACATCTCGGCATTGTGGCCCATGACCCAGTATTTTCCGTCTCCGGGCGGCAGTACCGAGTTCGTCCATTTGTTCCTGGGGCGTTGCGACAGCAGCGCCGCCGGCGGGCTGTACGGCCTGGAGGAAGAGGCCGAGGACATCCGGGTTGTGGTCATGGCCTACGAGGATGCGCAGCAGGCCGTGCGTGACGGGCGGATCTGCAACGCGGCCAGCATCATTGCGCTGCAGTGGCTGGCGCTCAATCGTGTGGAAGTGAGGGGGTTATGGTCGTAAACAAGGCGCGTGATCGCTACCGGGTGGACCTCGCGGGGCTGCAAGCTTCCTGCGAGGCCAACTACGCCCGGCTGATGCGCTTGTTGCCCGACATGCGCAACCAGCCCGAAGCCCGGCGTATCGCGGTGACCCAGGGCGACCAGATGCTTGGTGTATTGGCTCTGGAAGTGGTGTTGGCCTGTCCCTATACCACCACTTTGCAGGTTCGCCAGGAGCACAGCCTGCCCTGGTTGCCGGTGCCGCAGCTGGAAGTGCAGGTCTATCACGACGCCCGCATGGCCGAGGTGGTCAGTGCCGAGCATGCCCGGCGTTTTCGCAGCATTTATCCCTACCCCAATGCCTTCATGCACCAGCCGGATGAAAAGGCCCAGCTGAACGTGTTCCTGGGGGAGTGGCTCAGTCACTGCCTGGCCTGCGGCCATGAGTTCGAAGTCGTGCGCTAGCTCGCCCCGGTACAGGATCAAGATGTGAACTGGGTCCGCTTCGGCAGTTTCCCCCTGGCGACTTCCCCAGCATAATTGCCCCATTCATCCTGCCTTGATCCTGCCCTGGGAGAACGCCTTGCCAAGCGTATCCGCTTCGCCCGCCGACGACTCGGTATTGCTGGTGCAACTGTCGGACAGCCATCTGTTTGCCGAGACGGACGGCGTGCTGTTGGGCATGAACACCGCAGACAGCCTGCAGCGGGTCATCGATCTGGTGCTGGCACAACAGCCGCAGATCGATTTGCTGCTGGCCACTGGCGATCTGTCCCAGGATGGCAGCCTGGAGTCGTACCAGCGCTTTCGCCAGTTGAGCGCGCAGCTCCCGGCGCCGGCTCGCTGGTTGCCCGGCAACCACGATGAACCACACGTCATGCAGTTGGCGACCGGCGATAGCGTGCTGCTGCAGCAGGTGGTGGATATCGGCAACTGGCGCATTACCCTGCTCGATTCCTCCGTGCCCGGTTCGGTGCCGGGGTTTTTGCAGGACGACCAGTTGCAATTGCTGGAGCGTTCATTGCGCGAGGCGCCGCAGCGCCACCACCTGGTGTGCCTGCATCACCATCCGGTATCCATCGATTGTGCCTGGATGGAGCCCATCGGGCTGCGCAACGCCCAGGCCCTGTTCGAGGTCATCGAAGGCCATCCGCAGGTCCGAGCCCTGTTGTGGGGGCATGTGCACCAGGAGATCGACCGGATGCGCGGCGATGTGAGGCTGTTGGCCTCGCCATCCACCTGTATCCAGTTCGAACCCCATAGCGACGATTTCAAGGTCGACGAACGGGCTCCGGGCTACCGCTGGTTGCGGTTGCTGGCCGACGGGCGGCTGGAAACCGGCGTGCAGCGGGTCGAGGGCTACGATTTCACCATCGACTATGGCAGCAACGGTTACTGAAGCGACTTCGTTACCTGGCGCCATCCCTGTAGACTGCGGCTTTTGTCCAGGTACAGGGAGTCCGCATGTCCGGTTCGATCCTTTATATCCACGGTTTCAACAGTGCCCCTGCCTCCACCAAGGCCAGCCAGTTGCGCAGTGTGATGGAGCAACTTGGCCTGGCCGGACAATTGCGTGTACCGGCCCTGCATCATCATCCTCGCCAGGCCATCGGCCAGCTGGAGCAGGCGATCACCGAACTCGGTCGGCCATTGCTGGTCGGCAGCTCGCTCGGCGGCTACTATGCGACACACCTTGCCGAGCGCTATGGTCTGAACGCCTTGCTGATCAACCCAGCGGTCAATCCGCACCGCCTGTTCGACGGTTACCTGGGACCGCAGAAGAACCTGTATACCGATGAAGCCTGGGAGCTGACCCTCGATCACGTGGCGGCCCTGGAAGCATTGGAGGTCGCGCCGCCCAAGGACCCCGAGCGTTATCAGGTATGGCTGCAGACCGGGGATGAGACGCTGGACTATCGTCATGCCCAGGCGTATTACCGCGCTTGCGCCTTGCGTATCCAGGCGGGCGGCGATCATAGTTTCCAAGGTTTTACCGGCCAATTGCCGGCGATATTGAGTTTTGCCGGCATTACTGCCGATCTGTACCAGGCGATCGACTTCACCGCACTGTGAAGCTGAGCCCCATATTTCATTGAACGACTAACGACGAGAACCCATGGCCACTCCCAGCGCTAGCTCCTATAACGCAGACGCCATCGAAGTCCTCTCGGGACTCGACCCGGTGCGCAAACGCCCGGGCATGTACACCGACACCACGCGGCCCAACCACCTGGCCCAGGAAGTCATCGACAACAGTGTCGATGAAGCCTTGGCCGGCCACGCCAAGTCGATACAGGTCATCCTGCACGCCGACCACTCCCTGGAGGTGTCCGACGACGGTCGCGGCATGCCGGTGGACATCCACCCGGAAGAGGGCGTGTCCGGCATCGAGCTGATCCTCACCAAACTCCATGCCGGCGGCAAGTTTTCCAACAAGAACTACCAGTTCTCCGGCGGTTTGCACGGGGTGGGTATTTCCGTGGTCAACGCCCTGTCCAGCCAGGTACGGGTGCGGGTCAAGCGCGATGGCAGCGAGTACCAGATGACTTTCGCCGACGGCTACAAGGCTTCCGAGCTGGAAGTGGTTGGCAGTGTCGGCAAGCGCAACACCGGTACCTCCGTGTTTTTTGCACCGGACCCTAAGTATTTCGACTCGCCGAAGTTCTCTGTCAGCCGCCTCAAGCACGTGCTCAAGGCCAAGGCTGTACTGTGCCCGGGGCTGCTGGTCAGCTTCGAGGACAAGGGCACCGGCGAGAAGGTCGAGTGGCATTACGAAGACGGCCTGCGCTCCTACCTGGTGGATGCCGTCAGTGAGTTCGAGCGCCTGCCGGCCGAGCCGTTCTGCGGCAGCCTGGCGGGCAATAAGGAGGCCGTGGACTGGGCCCTGCTGTGGCTGCCCGAGGGTGGCGACAGTGTCCAGGAAAGCTACGTCAACCTGATTCCCACCGCCCAGGGCGGCACCCACGTCAACGGCTTGCGCCAGGGCTTGCTGGATGCCATGCGCGAGTTCTGCGAGTTCCGCAACCTGTTGCCCCGCGGCCTCAAGCTGGCGCCAGAAGACGTCTGGGAGCGGATCGCCTTCGTCCTGTCGATGAAGATGCAGGACGCGCAGTTCTCCGGCCAGACCAAGGAACGCCTGTCGTCCCGCGAGGCCGCGGCGTTCGTTTCCGGGGTGGTCAAGGACGCCTTCAGCCTGTGGCTCAACGCCAACCCCGAACTGGGCATGCAATTGGCCGAACTGGCCATCAGCAACGCCGGTCGGCGCCTGAAGGCCAGCAAGAAGGTCGAGCGCAAGCGCATCACCCAGGGCCCGGCATTGCCGGGCAAGCTGGCCGATTGTGCCGGGCAGGACCCGATGCGCTCCGAACTGTTCCTGGTGGAAGGTGACTCCGCCGGTGGTTCGGCCAAGCAGGCACGAGACAAGGAGTTCCAGGCGATCCTGCCGCTGCGCGGGAAGATCCTCAACACCTGGGAAGTGGACGGCAGCGAGGTCCTGGCCAGCCAGGAAGTGCACAACATCGCCGTGGCCATTGGTGTCGATCCGGGCGCCGAGGACATGAGCCAGCTGCGCTACGGCAAGATCTGCATCCTCGCCGATGCCGACTCCGACGGCCTGCACATCGCCACCTTGCTCTGCGCCCTGTTCGTCCAGCATTTCCGTCCGCTGGTGGATGCCGGCCACGTCTATGTGGCCATGCCGCCGCTGTACCGCATCGACCTGGGCAAGGAGATCTACTACGCCCTGGACGACGCCGAGCGTGACGGCATCCTCGATCGCCTGGTGGCCGAGAAGAAACGCGGCAAGCCGCAAGTCACCCGATTCAAGGGCCTGGGTGAAATGAACCCGCCGCAACTGCGCGAGACCACCATGGACCCCAACACCCGGCGCCTGGTGCAGTTGACCCTGGACGACGCCGAGGCCACTGCGGAAATCATGGACATGCTGCTGGCCAAGAAACGCGCCAGTGACCGCAAGTCCTGGCTGGAGTCCAAGGGCAACCTGGCCGAGGTGCTGGCCTGATGCACAGAGGTTTTGCCCTGGCCCTGGCGCTATCGGCAACCTCGGTGATGGCCGCGCCGGTCCCCGAGCTGAGCTTGCTGTCCGAGCATCCCGTGGAGGGCATGCGCGGCGGCAACCTGTCTGGACTCGCCCTGTGCGGCCAGGAGCTGTGGACCGTTTCGGACCGCGACGACGACCAGATCTATCGGCTCGATACCCGCGACACCGTCTGGCAGGCCGAGACGGTCAAGCTGGAGGTGCCGCCGGTGCCCGATACCGGGCTGCCCTGGGGGCTGAAGTCGCGCACCTGGGCAGCATCGTTCATTCGTGGTGGTGACCTGGATTTCGAAGGCATTTCCTGCGATGGCGCGGGTAATAAGTATGTGGTCAGCGAGGCCCATGCCTCGGTGCTGCAGGTGCCGGTCCAGGGCGCGCCCAACTGGTTGAAGATCTCTGCGTTGATGGTTCGCGAGGCCCGGGCCAGTGGCATGCTGCTGCACTTCAACGCCTTGTTCGAAGGCCTGGCGGTGAGCCCCGCGGGGGATCGTATCTGGCTGGCGGCCGAGCGTGAGCGGCGTGGCCTGTTGCTGATCAAGCGCGGCCAGACTACCTGGGATTGCGATGGCGGTTGCGTGCTGCTCAGTGAAGCCGGCTCGCAAATGCAGCCTGAGCAGGTGCCCCATGCCAAGGCGGTGACCCGTGACTTCGCCGACCTCTCGCTGTTCGATGGCAAGCTGTTCACCCTGGAGCGCAACGCCTACCAGATCTGCCGTCGGGATGCGCAGAGCGCCAAGGTCGAGCAGTGCTGGTCCTTTGCTGCCGAGGCTCTGGTGGAGTCGCGACGTTATCCTCAGCCCTACGGCCTGGCCGAGGCCCTGGTGGTGGATGCCGAGGGGGCCTGGATCGGCCTGGACAACAACAATGGCGCCCGTGCCGATGGCGAGTCCCGCCCGATCGTCTGGCGCTTTGCCGCGCCGCAAGGCGGCTGGAGTGCCAAGCCGTGAGCCAGCAACCGGGGCGCAGTGCCGGCCGGGTGTTGCTGATCCTGGCCTGGGCGGCGGGGCTGTTCCTGGCCACGCGGTTCTTCGCCGATTGGGAAGCGCGCCAGGAGAACCCCAACACTGTCGTCAGTTCGCAACAACATGAGGGTTACATCGAAGTGAAGCTGGTCGGCAACGGCCAGGGGCATTTCGTTGCCAGCGGCCATATCGACGGCCAGCCGGTGCAATTCATGCTCGATACCGGTGCCACTGAAGTCTCGATCCCTTCCGGGCTGGCCGAGCGCCTGGGCCTGGAACGAGGACTGCCGGTGACCCTGAGCACTGCCAACGGTCGCAGCGAGGGTTACCGGACCCGTATCGAGCGCCTGCAGCTGGGGGATATCACCCTGCACGATGTCCGGGCCCTGGTGGCTCCAGGGCTCGACGGGGACCAGGTCCTGCTGGGCATGAGCGCTTTGAAGAAACTTGAATTTACTCAGCGCGGCGGCACCATGCTGCTGCGCCAGACCACGAACCAATGAGGCCCGCATGAGCGACTCCCTTGATCTCAGCCTGGATGGCGTAGAACGCCGGTCACTGGCTGACTTCACCGAAAATGCCTACCTCAACTACTCCATGTACGTGATCATGGACCGTGCGCTGCCGCATATCGGCGACGGCCTGAAACCGGTACAGCGGCGTATCGTCTACGCCATGAGTGAGCTGGGGCTGGATGCCGATTCCAAGCACAAGAAGTCCGCCCGTACCGTGGGTGACGTGCTCGGCAAGTTCCACCCGCACGGCGACTCCGCCTGCTATGAGGCCATGGTGCTGATGGCCCAGCCGTTCAGCTACCGCTACACGCTGGTGGACGGCCAGGGCAACTGGGGTGCGCCGGACGATCCCAAGTCCTTCGCGGCCATGCGCTACACCGAGGCGCGCCTGTCGCGCTACTCCGAGGTCCTGCTCAGCGAGCTGGGCCAGGGTACCGCGGACTGGGGGCCGAACTTCGACGGCACGCTCCAGGAGCCGCTGGTACTGCCGGCGCGCCTGCCGAACATCCTGCTCAATGGCACCACCGGTATCGCCGTGGGCATGGCCACCGACGTGCCGCCGCATAACCTGCGGGAAGTGGCGTCGGCCTGCGTACGCCTGCTGGACGAACCCAAGGCCACGGTGGAGCAGCTGTGCGAGCACATCCAGGGGCCGGACTATCCCACCGAGGCGGAGATCATCACCCCGCGTGCCGACCTGCTGAAGATCTACGAGACGGGTCGTGGCTCGGTGCGCATGCGCGCCGTGTACCGCGTCGAGGACGGCGACATCGTGGTGTCGGCGCTGCCGCACCAGGTCTCCGGGGCCAAGGTGCTGGAGCAGATCGCCGCGCAGATGCAGGCCAAGAAACTGCCGATGGTGGCTGACCTGCGGGACGAGTCGGACCACGAGAACCCGTGCCGCATCGTGATCATTCCGCGCTCCAACCGGGTCGATCCGGACGAGCTGATGCAGCACCTGTTCGCCACCACCGAGCTGGAATCCACCTACCGGGTCAACGTCAACATCATCGGCCTGGATGGCAAGCCGCAGTTGAAGAACCTGCGCGCTCTGCTGGTGGAATGGCTGGAGTTCCGGGTCGCCACGGTACGTCGTCGCCTGCAGTTCCGCCTGGACAAGGTCGAGCGCCGCCTGCACCTGTTGGACGGCTTGCTGATCGCCTACCTCAACCTGGACGAAGTGATCCATATCATTCGGACCGAGGACCAGCCGCGGGCCAAGCTGATCGAGCGCTTCGCCCTCAGCGAGATCCAGGCCGACTACATCCTCGATACCCGCCTGCGGCAGCTGGCGCGCCTGGAGGAGATGAAGCTGCGTTCCGAGCAGGACGAGTTGCTCAAGGAGCAAGCCAAGCTGCTGGCACTGCTCAACAGCGAAGCCAAGCTGAAGAAGCTGGTACGCACCGAGTTGCTGCAGGATGCCGAGACCTATGGCGACGACCGTCGCTCACCGATCGTTGCCCGGGCCGAAGCCAAGGCCTTGTCGGAAAACGAGCTGATGCCGACCGAGCCGGTGACTATCGTTCTGTCGGAAAAAGGCTGGGTACGCTGTGCCAAGGGGCATGATATTGACGCCACCGGCCTGTCCTACAAGGCCGGCGATGGCTACAAGACCGCTGCTGCCGGGCGCTCCAACCAGTTCGCGGTGTTCATCGATTCCACCGGGCGCAGTTATTCGGTGGCGGCCCATACCCTGCCTTCGGCCCGTGGCCAGGGCGAGCCACTGACCGGCCGGTTGACGCCGCCGCCGGGCGCGACTTTCGAGTGCGTGCTGCTGCCGGACGATGAGGCGCTGTATGTGATCGCTTCCGATGCCGGTTATGGCTTCGTGGTCAAGGGCGAGGACCTCCAGGCCAAGAACAAGGCGGGCAAGGCGCTGCTGAGCCTGCCGAACAATGCCAAGGTCCTGGCGCCGCGGCCGGTGGCCGATCGCGAGCAGAACTGGCTGGCCTCGGTGACCACCGAAGGTCGCCTGCTGGTGTTCAAGATCAGCGACCTGCCGCAACTGGGCAAGGGCAAGGGCAACAAGATCATCGGTATTCCCGGTGAGCGAGTCGCCAGTCGCGAGGAGTATGTGACCGACATCGCGGTGCTGCCGGAAGGCGCGACCCTGGTGCTGCAAGCGGGCAAGCGCACGCTGTCGCTCAAGGCCGACGATCTTGAGCACTACAAGGGTGAGCGCGGGCGTCGTGGCAACAAGTTGCCACGGGGTTTCCAGCGAGTGGACGCGTTGTTGGTAGAGCCTCTCAGTTGAGAGGCACGATCAGCCATTTAACTGGCTGATCGTTGTTGGAACACTGGAGTCATGGCGCATATTCACGGATGATATGCGCATTCAAACGCCGGCCTGGTCCGGCGTTATTCTGTTTTTTTGAGTATTTTCACTGTGGTTGGTCTGGTGGCCGCCACCTGGATGGGATGATGACTGTTCTGCGCCTTCCTTTTATTTTCCTGCTCGCGGGCGTTCTCGGCCTGGCGGGTTGCAGCGTTCACCAGCCGGTGTCGCTGTATCAGCTGGACAGCGGAAGTCCAGCCCAGCCGGCCAGCACCGGCATGTCGGTATTGCTGGGGCCGGTCCTGATTGCCGATTACCTGCAGCGTGAAACCCTGCTGCAGCGCCAGGATGATGGCAGCCTGCAGGCCGCCACCGACGGCCGTTGGGCCGGCAGCCTCTCTTCGGATATCGACCAGTTGCTGCTGCGCCAGGTCGCCGGCCACCTGGACAGCCAGCGAGTGGTGTTGGCCCCGGCCACCAACGGCTTCACTCCGGATGTGCAGGTACTGCTGTCGATCACCCGCCTGGATTCCGGCAAGACCCAGCCGGCGGTGCTGGATGCCCAGTGGCGCCTGATCGATCGCCGTGGCCAGGTGCGTGACAACCGCATCGTCCACCTGCAGGAGCAGCATGCAGGCACCACGGCATCCCAGGTCCAGGCCCAGGGCGTACTGTTGCAGCGCCTGGCCGAGCAGTTGTCCGGCGCCCTCAAGCCGTTGGCCAACCAGCCGGCCGTGGCGGAAGTGCCGCGCAAGGCGCCCGCTGCACCGGCTCCCAAGCCTGCCGAGCAGGAAAAGCGGCCGAAGATCCCGATGGCAACGCCTATCCGTACGGATATGGAAGTGTTCCGCTTCTGAGCCAAACCGCTGCAAGACAAGGCCCGCCTCATGGTGGGCCTTGTCGTTTCTGGGGGCTGGCACAAGAAAGCCCGCGCAGGGCTAATGCCGATCAGTTAAGGAAGCTGTAGGGGCGAGGCTTGCCCGCGATGGACTGCAGAGCGCTGCGTGTATCCAGTCAGCACGAGCAAACGTTAACGCCCATCGCGAGCAACCGAGCGTCGACCGGTTGCTCCTGCAGGGACCGCCTCGCTTGACTGATCGGCATCACGCACAGGGCGGGCTTTGTTGAATGGAGCAGGCCTTACAGCTTGGCGCGGGTCTCGTGCATCCGGGCCAGTTGTCGCTCCAGCATCGAAGGGTAAGGCTCCATCAGGCGTTCGACGCAGCAGGCGCCTTCAGGGCTGGCTATCGGGCGGATACGTGCGCGCTGGCGCAGTAGGGCATCATCGTTGACCTTGCGCTCCACCAGCAGCAGGTTGCGGCTGTGCTGGGACAGGGCCAGGGCATCCTGGGCTGGCTCGGTCAGCAGCAAGTCGATCTGGCTCAGGCCGAACAGGCCCTCGCCCAGGGTCAGCCCCAGTTGCAGTTGCAGGGTGATGCCGCTGTCTGCCACTTCGATCTGCAGGGCATGGCCCAGGGCGCGTAGCAGCTCGCCGCAGCAGATGGCGTTGGTCAGGTAGTCGTCGCCGCTGTCTTCGCTGTGGAACAACATCAGCGTGCTGCCGTCGTTCAGGGTATGCAGTTCGCTCTGGTACAGCGATGCCGCCTGGTCCAGGCAGTCGCGATAGCGTTCGAGCAGTTCCGTCAGGCGGGCACGAGGCAGGCGTCGCAACTGTTCCTGGGCCCCGAGCTGCACGGCAAGCACCGCGCTGTGCTGGGGCTCGGCCGGAACCTGGGGTTGCGGTTTCACTGCGGGTGCGGGGGCCGAGGATTGATCGCGCAGGTCGGCGAACGGGTCCTCTTCTTCATCCAGCTCGTCTTCCTCGACATTGACCACATGCCGTGGCGCAGGCTTCAGGCCGGCTACGGGCGCGCTTTCATCGAAGCTCGGATCCCGCAGGTTACGTACTTCGAATGCGGGCAACTCGTCTTCTTCATCCTGCTGGGCAGGCTGGGTTTGAGGCTCGGGCTCGGGGATTTCCGGAGCCAGGCGTGCGTGCAGCTGGCGCGCCAGGTCGCCGATCTCATCCTGGCGCTGGATGGCCGGAGTGTGCTCGTCCAGGTCGCGCAGCCACACCCGCAGTTGCAGCAGCGGGGTGGAGATATGGCGGCCAAGGCGCAGGCTCAAGGCGAGGGCCAGGGCCAGCAGGATGGCACTGAGAATGCCCATGCTTTGCAGGCTGATGGTCATCGGCTGCTGGAACTGGGCCATGTCCAGGCTGAGCCGCAGGTTGCCGGCAGTCACATCCTGGAAGGTGATCTTGGTCTGGTACACGCCTTCGGTTTCGCCCAGCAGGTTGCTCTTCGGGCGTTGTCCGGCTTCGGCGAGGATGCGGTTGTCGACGCTATAGATCGCCGCGTGGGCCACCAGCGGGTTCTTGGTCAGGTTATTGAGCAAGACGTTGAGGCTGAGGATGTCGTTGGACACCAGCAGTTCAGTGGCTGAAGTGGCGGTCTGCGTGGTCAGGCTCTGGCCCAGGGCGTCGGCCTGTTCGTGCATGGCTTGCTTGAACTGCAAGCCCATCACGCCGGCATAGATCACCAGGGCCAGGGCGACCAGGATCACGTTATGGCTGGCGATGCGCAATGCAATCGGCACACGGCGGTGGCGCAGTGCACGGAAGATCAGCAGGAAGAAGTTGTCGTTTTTAACTGGCGTGGGCCGGTTCACTGAGCTCGGCTCTTTTGTCCGTGAAGTTGACGCGCAGTATAGCGACAGGCCCTAGGCCGGCAAAGCGCTGGCTGTGCCCGATGGTCAGCGAAAGTGGGTAGAATGCGCTTTTTTTTCCACCTCGGGGGTGCGCCTTGCGCGAAATTGTCCTGATAAACATCACCGGCGAAGATCGTCCCGGTCTGACTGCGGCCATTACCGGCGTTCTGGCCCAGGGTGGTGTGAACATCCTCGACATTGGCCAGGCCGTGATCCACGACACCTTGTCGTTTGGCATCCTGGTCGAGATCCCGGACAACGAGCGCAGCTCCTCGGTGCTCAAGGACATCCTGTTCACCGCCTACAAGCTCGACCAGCAGGTGCGCTTCACCCCGGTATCCGAGGCGGATTACCAGCAGTGGGTGGCGGGGCAGGGTAAAAAGCGCCATATCGTCACCCTGCTGACTCGCAAGGTGACCGCCGAGCAACTGCAGCGGGTGAGTTCGATCACTGCCCAGTACGGCTTGAACATCGACCATATCGATCGCCTGTCGGGGCGCATGCCGCTGGACATGCCGGCCGATCAGGGCAAGGGCTGCATCGAGTTTTCGGTGCGTGGCGAGGCGGCCGACCCCCAGGCGCTGCGAGCCGAGTTCCTCAGCGTGGCCCAGGAACTGAACGTCGACATCGCCTTCCAGGAGGACTCGCTGTTCCGTCGTAACCGGCGCCTGGCGGTATTCGACATGGACTCGACCCTGATCGAGGCCGAGGTCATCGACGAGCTGGCCAAGGCAGCCGGTGTCGGTGACCGGGTGGCAGAGATCACCGAGCGGGCGATGGCCGGTGAACTGGACTTTCGCGCCAGCTTCAAGGAGCGCCTGGCCTTGCTCAAGGGGCTGGACATCAATGTCCTGGACTCCATCGGCGCATCCCTGCGCTTGACCGAGGGCGCCGAAACGCTGTTCGCCGAGCTCAAGCGACTGGGCTACAAGACGGCCATTCTCTCTGGTGGTTTCACCTATTTCGCCAAGCAGTTGCAGGCCAAGCTGGGCATCGACTACGTGTTCGCCAACGAACTGGAAGTGGTCGATGGCAAGGTGACCGGCGTGGCCGTAGAGCCAATCGTCGACGCGCAACGCAAGGCGGACCTGCTGCGTGAGCTCGCGCACAAGGAAGGCCTGCGCCTGGAGCAGACCATCGCCGTTGGCGACGGCGCCAACGACCTGCCGATGCTAGGCATTGCCGGGCTGGGTGTAGCGTTCCGTGCCAAGCCGCTGGTCAAGCAGTCGGCCAAGCAGGCGATCTCGACCCTGGGCCTGGATGGCGTGCTGTATCTGCTGGGCTTGCGTGATCGCGACGGGCAGGCCTGACCGCGCACGAGTCTTCACCCATGAAAAACGCCGCTGATCAGCGGCGTTTTTTTGTTTGCGGTGTTATTCAGGCATCAGGCCTTGGGCGCACCCAGGCCCTGGCCCATGCGGACCGGCGAACCGGCAGCCAGCCCTTCGGCCCACTGCACCTGGTCTGGGCCGAACAGCACGATGGCGGTGGAGCCCAGCTTGAAGCGGCCCATCTCGGCGCCTTTCTCCAGGTGGATCGGGGCGCGGGCGGCCTCGTCGTAGCGCACGGTCTTGAGCTCGCGCTTGGGTGGGGTCACCAGGCCGGCCCAGACGGTTTCGATCGAGGCCACGATCATCGCGCCTACCAGCACCAGGGCCATGGGGCCACGCTCGGTATCGAAGATGCACACCACGCGCTCGTTGCGGGCGAACAGCTCGGGGACGTTTTCCGCGGTGGTCTGGTTGACCGAGAAGATCCGTCCTGGGACGTAGACCATCTCGCGCAGGGTGCCGGCCAGTGGCATGTGCACCCGGTGGTAGTCCTTGGGGGACAGGTAGATGGTGGCGAAGTCGCCGCCCATGAACGGCGCGGCCAGGGCCGGATCGCCGCCCAGCAGCTCCAGCACGCTGTAGCTGTGGCCCTTGGCCTGGAACACCCGGCCATGCTCGATCGGACCGAGCTGGCTGACGGCGCCGTCGGCGGGGCTGAGCACTGCACCTGGGGTTGGGTCCAGCGGTCGGGCGCCATCCTTCAGGGCGCGGGTGAAGAAGGCATTGAAATGCTCGTAGGCGGTCACGTCCTCCACTTGGGCTTCGGACATGTCCACCTGGTACTGCTTGGCGAACCAGCTGGTGAAGGCATTCTTGAACCAGCGCACGCGGCACTCGGCGACGCAGCCGGCCAGGCGCGAGAGCAGGTGGTGAGGCAACAGGTACTGGCTGATGATGAACAAACGCTTTTTCATTGGGTGTCCTTAAAAACCTTAAATCTCTACGGGCGTATCGGGATGATTGCCCCATTCGCCCCACGAACCGGCGTAGCCCTTGACCCGTGGATACCCCAGCGCCTTGGCCACCAGGTAGGTGAGGCCGGAGCGGTGATGGGTCTGGCAGTGGGTGATGACTTCTTTGTCTTTGCTGATGCCCAGGTCCTCGAGGATCTGTGGCATGTCGCGGCGGATGCGCAGGTGGCGGGCCTGGTCCATGCCGGCGGTCCACTCGAAATTCACTGCGCCGGGAATATGCCCGCCCTTGGCGGCCAGGACTTTCTCGCCCGAGTACTCCAGTGGGCCGCGAGCGTCCCAGATCGCCAGGTCGGCGGCGCCTATGCGGCTTTGCAGGTATTCGCGGGTGGCGGTGGGTTCGTCATGCAGGGTCAGGGGGACCGCAGCACCATTGGAAGCCGGGACTTCGACGGATACCGGCAGGTTTTCCGCCAGCCAGGCCGGCAGGCCGCCATCCAGATAGTGATAGCGCTGGTGCCCGATCACATCCAGCAGCCAGATGAAGCGTCCGGCCCAGCCGCCACCTTCGTCGTCATACACCACGTAGACCGCCTCGGGGTTGTGCCCGAGTTCACCGAACAGCGTCTCCAGGGCCGCCTTGGGTGGCAGCAGTCCTGGGGCCGGCGCCTGGCCGAGCTGGGTGCGCTTGGGGTCGACGAAGCGCGCTCCGGGAATATGCCCGGTGCTGTAGCGGGCAGCGCTGGTCAGGTCGACCAGGATCAGGTGGCGGGCGTCGAGGCGGGCGAGCAGTTCGCTAGGCTCGATGACCAGCGGCAAGCCGGAAAAATCAGACATGTCAGGTCCCCAGGGCACAAAGGATGGAATTGTAGCGCAAGCGTCACTGGCTGCGGTTGGTAAAGCTGTGCAAGGCTTTTTCGATGCACTGGGCGGTCTTGCCGAAGGCCTGGACACTGGTTTGCGAGAACGGCACGCCGCCCTGGTCGGCGATCGCCAGCAGTTGTACTCGGTCATTGCAGGACAGTGAGCGGATCAGCAAGTGCTCGCCACGAAACAACTGGCGCAGGGCGCCGGGCAAGTGCGCGGCGAACTGTCGGCAGTTGTCCGGCGTCAGGCGGATCTGTGCGGACTTCTCCAGCAGGCGTTGCAGCAGGGGGCTCTGCTTGGCCAGGAAGCTCAGGCCTGCGGCTTCCTTGGGCAGGCCGTACAGCTGTTGTACCCGTAACTGGCTGTGGCTGCGGTCCACCATCAGCAACATGATCCGCTGCATGCCGCAGGCTGCCAGGGCATCCCGGGCAAAACCGGTCAGATGCACGGCGTTGGTGAAGGGGCTTGGCTCCAGCAACAGCTCGCCACAGAGTTTGCGCCACTGGGTCAACTCCAGGGCGGTGGGCGGCGGTGCCGGCAGTTCGCCGTTGTGCAGGCGCCGTACATTCCAGGGCCAGATCAGGGCCTGGGCCGGATGCCAGAGATCGGGCTGGCTGTCGTTGCGGGCACTGTTGGCGGCTTGTTGGTGCAACTGCTGCTGGACCTCGGCGACCGGGATCTGCAGATACAGGGCGGTGAGGTTCTGCCAGCGTTGGCCGTGGGGATTGTTCCAGGAGTACTGCGCTGCCAGGGCCATGCCGTTGGCCAACAATACGCAATTGGCCGGCTGGTTCAGCCAGCGGCGCAGTTCCGGATCGGCATCCAGGCGTTGCTGTTGGCGCAATGGGTTGTCGCCATCGCGCGCGATCAGCATGACCTTGGCCAGCAGGTGTTGTTCCTGGGTCAGTAGCCGATAGCCCTGTTGCACCCAGATCGGCAGATGCCATGCCTGTACCAGGGCCTGGCACAGCTCCATGAGGCGTACGCCGAACAATTGCATCTCGACCTTGCGCGCAGGCTCATGCTTATAGATGACCCGCAGCTCCCATTCGTCCATGAGCTTGGGGTAGGTCATGGCCATGGCCCATAGCGGCGAGAGAAACAGCAGGCTGCCCCAGTGGATGTCCTGCCACAGGCGGGCCAGGCGCCCGGCAAAAAAACCGTTGGCTTGCTGGGTGGCGTGCTGGCTGATCAGTTGCAGCTGTCGCAGGGCCTGGGGGATCTGTTCTTCGGGCAGGGTCGGCAGTTGTTCCAGCAATTCCTGGGTGCGCTTGAGCCCCAGGCGATTGACCGCGATCTCGAGGCTCTCCGCCGGCTCGCTCATGCTGCCTTGGGAATGCCGGTTGGCTTCGCGGATCACGCACAGTGCCAAGGCCGGGCTATTCTGCATCAGGTCGGCGATTTCTCGCAGCGAACTGCGGTTGTTGGCAATGGCTTTGCAGACCCGGTCATGGCTGGTTTGTGGCACTGGCAAGCGCACGGCATTGAGCAGTCTTACCCAGGCGTCGAGAGAGGTGGGCGGGGTCTGTGGGACGCTGGTTTCATTGGACATGGTCGGGCGCAATCATTGTCTGCTGGGAACACGCCCGGAGTGGGCCAAACTGGCTTTTCGCCTTAACTGGCTATAGTCTGGCGCAGTTTTGCCGATAAGTAGAAGAAGAGTTTTAAGAACTTCCGAATATGACCTTGAACCCGACCCAATAAGTACTCTCCTATCTATGGCTAAAATCATCGGCATCATCGTCGTATTCGCTAGCGTGCTCGGCGGATACGTGCTCTCCCACGGTAAAATTGCAGCGCTGATCCAGCCTTTCGAGGTGCTGATCATCGGCGGTGCAGCCTTCGGTGCATTCTTGCAGGCCAACCCGGGCTACATGACGATGCACGTCATCAAGAAGTCCCTGGGGATGTTCAGCTCCCGCTTCACCCACACCTTCTACCTGGAAGTGCTGGGCCTGATCTACGAGATCCTCAACAAGAGTCGTCGCGAAGGCATGATGGCCATCGAGGGCGATATCGAGGACGCGGCCGCCAGCCCGATCTTCGCCAAGTACCCGGCGGTGCTCAAAGACGAGCGCATGACCGCCTACATCTGTGACTACTTGCGCATCATGTCCTCCGGCAACATGGCTCCCCATGAGCTGGAAGGCCTGTTCGACATGGAATTGTTCAGCCTCAAGGAAGAACTCGAGCATCCATCCCATGCGGTCACCGGTATTGCCGACGGCATGCCCGGTTTCGGTATCGTCGCGGCGGTACTGGGTATCGTGGTGACCATGGCGTCCCTGGGGGACGGCGACCAGAAGTCCATTGGCCTGCACGTAGGTGCGGCGCTGGTAGGTACCTTCTTCGGTATTCTCGCGGCCTATGGCTTCTTCGGCCCGCTGGCCCACTCCCTGGCCCACGATGCCAAGGAAGAACTGAACGTCTACGAGGCCATCAAGGCTTCCCTGGTGGCTTCCGCTTCCGGCATGCCACCTTCGCTGGCGGTAGAGTTCGGGCGCAAGGTCCTGTACCCGGCGCATCGTCCTAGCTTCGCCGAGCTGGAACAAGCGGTTCGCGGTCGCTAAGTCATGGAGAACAATCAGCCGATTATCATCAAGCGCGTCAAGCGCTTCGCTGGCGGGCATCACGGGGGGGCGTGGAAAATCGCCTTCGCCGACTTCGCCACGGCGATGATGGCGTTCTTCCTAGTGCTGTGGCTGTTGTCCACGGCCACCCCGGAACAGAAGATCGCCATCGCCGGTTACTTCAAGGACCCGATCGGCTTTTCCGAAAGCGGCACGCCCTACATCATCGACCTGGGCGGCTCGCCGGAACTGGCGCCGGAAAACACCCTTAACCCCGAGATCAAGTCCCAGCCACAACCGGACAAGGTCACAGTGGATTCCGAACAGGTGGAAGGCATGGCCGAGCAGGTCGAGCGCGAACGCCTCGAACTGCTGTTGCAGGAACTGCAGAACAAGGTCGAGGAGAATCCCCAGCTACAGAAGTTCAAGGACCAGATCCTCTTCGAGATCACGCCTGATGGCTTGCGCATCCAGATCATGGACGCCGAGAACCGGCCGATGTTCGACTCCGGCAGTGCACGTCTGAAACCGTACTTCGAAGACATCCTGCTGGCCATGGCCGATACGATCAAGGCGGTGCCGAACAAGATCAGTATCAGTGGCCACACCGATGCCACGCCTTATGCCGGTACCGGTGAATTCGGCAACTGGGAGCTGTCGGCCAACCGTGCCAATGCGGCCCGTCGGGCATTGGTGGCCGGTGGTTACCCCGATCCGCAAGTGGCGCGAGTGGTGGGCTTCGCCTCATCGGCGCTGTTCGATCGCAAGGACCCGTTCAACCCGGTCAACCGGCGTATCGATATCGTGGTGCTGACCAAGAAAGCCCAGCGTGCCATCGAGGGCGAGCAGGTCGATCCCAAGGCGCCAACGCCCACCCAGGGTAGTGGGGCTCCTGGCGAGGTTCCGGGAGCTGCGGCCGACCCGAATGCCCTGCCACCTGGCAGCGAGCCATTGCCGGCCCATGAGGTGCGCCAGCGCCTGAACATCTTCGAAGATGGTGTATTGAAGATGGATGAGCAGGGCGCGGCGGGCCACACACCTGCACCTGCGGCGGTGCCCAGTCCGGCCGCGCCGCCGGCTACTCCGGCGACACCAGGAACTGCAAGGTGAAAAACCACAAGGCCGCGATGATCGCGGCCTTGTGGTTTCTGCGTGGTATCGCTCAGTAGCTGTCGTCGGGCAGGCTGGCGAGGATCGAGCGGTAGCTGTTCATCCGTTGTTGCTGGATGCGCCCTTCTTCCAGGGCCTTGAGCAGGGCGCAGCCTGGCTCGCGGTCGTGCTTGCAGTCCCGGAAGCGGCAGGTGCCCAGCAGGTCGTTGAACTCGATGAAGCCGGCTTCGACATCGGCGCGGCTGACATGGCCCAGGCCGAACTCGCGAATACCCGGGGAGTCGATCAGCTCGCCACCGCCGGGGAAGTGGAACAGCCGCGCAGTGGTGGTGGTATGGGTGCCTTGCCCGGAGAACTCCGACAGCGGGCCGACCCGAGTGAAGACATCCGGTAGCAGGCTGTTCACCAGGGACGACTTGCCGACCCCGGATTGACCGACGAAGACGCTGATGCGGCCGTTCAGCAGTGCCTGCAATTGCTCCATCCCGTCGCCGTGGTGGGCCGAGACCTCCAGTAGCGGATAGCCCAGTTGGCGATAGACGGCCAGCAGGGCATTGAGCGCCGGAGCGTTCTGCTCATCGATCAGGTCGGCCTTGTTCAGCAGCAACAGAGGGCGAATCCCCGCGTGCTCGGCCGCCACCAGGTAGCGGTCGATCAGGTTGGCGTGGGGCTCCGGCATGGGGGCGAAGACGATCACGATCATGTCGACGTTGGCGGCCACAGGCTTCAACTGGCCGCGGCTGTCCGGACGGCATAGCTCGGTGCTGCGGGGCAGTTGCGCGACAATCACCCCAATGCCCTGGTTGCCGGCGCGCCAGACGACCTGGTCACCGGTCACCAGGGCCGGCAGGTTGGCCCGCAGGTAACAGCGAAACACCTGTCCGGCGAGTTCGCCGTCGCGGGCCTCGACTTCGACCTGGACGCCGAAGTGGGCTATCACCAGGCCGGTCTGCTCCGGTCCCAGGTCGCCGCCCTCCAGTGCCTCTACAGCAGAGGACTCGCGTTTGGCTGCGCGGGCTGCGCGCTCACCTTGAATCTTTTCGATGCGCCAGTTTTGGCGGCGATTGAGCTGGCGTTTGGCCATTGATGTTCCGTGTCGATAATTACGGCGGTTGGGTAAAACGGCGGCGAGTTTAGCACGCCGGGCCAGCCCTCTAGGCTAAACTGCGCAACTACGCCGAGGAGCCCACACATGCAAAACCCGCAGAACCTGATTTGGATCGATCTGGAAATGACCGGCCTGAACCCCGACACCGACGTCATCATCGAGATGGCGACCATTGTCACGGACAGCAATCTCAATACCTTGGCTGAAGGACCGGTCATCGCTATCCACCAGAGCGACGAGATTCTCGCCGGCATGGATGAATGGAACACGCGCCAGCATGGAGGTTCCGGCCTGACCCAGCGTGTGCGCGAAAGCCGCATCAGCATGGCTGAGGCCGAGGCCCAGACCATCGCTTTCCTGGAGCAGTGGGTGCCCAAGGGCAAGTCGCCGATCTGTGGCAACAGCATTTGCCAGGACCGGCGCTTCCTCTATCGCCACATGAAGGCCCTGGAAAGCTACTTCCATTATCGCAATCTCGATGTCTCCACCCTCAAGGAGCTGGCCGCCCGTTGGGCCCCAGAGGTGCGCGACAGCTTCAAGAAAGGCAGTACCCACCTGGCCCTGGACGACATTCGCGAGTCCATTGCCGAGCTGCAGCACTACCGCAAGCACTTCATCAAGCTCTGAATAGGCCGGCCGGCGGGTGTGCCGAGGAGTCATGCCCGTTGCCGCCCTCTTTTGGCGTTCGCTTCAACTGAGTAGACTGCGCGCCTTCTTGCAAGGACCGTCATCATGCTGTTGATGCTCTACCTGATCGCCATTACCGCCGAAGCCATGACCGGAGCCCTTTCTGCCGGTCGTCGAGGCATGGACTGGTTCGGTGTCGTACTGATCGCCTGCGTCACGGCCCTGGGCGGTGGCTCGGTGCGTGATGTACTGCTCGGGCATTACCCGCTGACCTGGGTCAAGCACCCCGAGTACCTGGTGCTGACGTCAGTGGCAGCCTTGGTGACGATCTTCATCGCGCCGTTGATGCGCCACCTGCGCTCCTTGTTCCTGGTGCTGGATGCCGTTGGCCTGGTGGCCTTTACCCTGATTGGCTGCATGACCGCCCTGGAGATGGGGCACGGCATGCTGGTGGCTTCGGTCAGCGGGGTGATCACCGGGGTGTTCGGCGGGATTCTCAGGGATATCTTCTGCAACGACATTCCCCTGATCTTCAGGCGCGAGCTGTACGCCAGCGTGTCCTTCGCCGCGGCCTGGTGCTACATGTTGTGCATCTACCTGCAGTTACCCAGCGAGCAGTCGATCCTGGTCACCTTGTTCGGCGGCTTCCTGTTGCGCTTGCTGGCGATCCGTTTCCATTGGGAAATGCCCAAGTTCGTCTATAACGACGAGCATTGACGGCTGGCGTGCTGGGCCAGGGCCCACTGCACGTGTTCACGCACCAGTTCCGAGGGATAGTCCTGGCGGGCCTTGAGGGCTTCCAGCACCGGGATCGTGGAGGGGGCGTTGCCCAGGCCTACCGCCAGGTTGCGCAGCCAGCGCTCATAGCCGGCGCGACGTAGTGGCGAGCCCTCGGTACTGCTCAGGAATTGATCTTCGTCCCACAGGAACAGCTCCGCCAGCTCGGCATTGTCCAGATTGTGCCGAGGCTTGAAGTCGCCCTCCCCAGAGGTACGGGCGAAACGATTCCAGGGGCAGACGATCTGGCAGTCGTCGCAGCCGAATACCCGATTGCCGATCAGCGGGCGCAGGTCTTCGGGGATGGCGTTCTTCAGCTCGATGGTCAGGTAGGAGATGCAGCGTCGGGCATCGAGCTGGTAGGGGCCGACGAAGGCGTTGGTCGGGCAGATGTCCAGGCACGCAGTGCAGCGCCCGCAATGTTCGCTGGCGTGGGGGGCATCCACCGGCAGGGGCAGGTCGACGAACAGCTCGCTGAGGAAGAAGTAGCTGCCGGCCTTGCGGTTGAGGACCAGGGTGTTCTTGCCGATCCAGCCCAGGCCCGCTTGTTCGGCGATGGCTTTTTCCAGCACGGGTGCGCTATCGACGAAGGCGCGGAAGCCGAAGGGACCGATGGCTTGCTGGATGCGCTCGGCCAATTGCTGTACGCGCTTGCGGATCAGCTTGTGATAGTCGCGGCCCAGGGCATAGCGCGAGACGTAGGCCTTGGAGGGTTGGGCCAGGCGCTGGGCCATCTGGGTATCGCCGGGCAGGTAGTCCATGCGCAGCGACACCACGCGCAGGGTACCGGGCACCAGTTCCTCGGGGTGGGAGCGTTTGCTGCCGTGGGCTCCCATGTATTCCATCTCGCCGTGGTAGCCGGCCGCGAGCCAGCGCTCCAGGTGCTGTTCGTGTTCGGCCAGGTCCAGGCCACTGATGCCGACCTGTTGAAAGCCCAGTTCGCGGCCCCAGTCCTTGATGGATTGGGCGAGGGCGGGAAGATCCTGGGTAATAGCGGACATGAGGCAAGAGAAACCGGGTGCTGAGGTGCGTATAATTCTGCCAGACATCGGAGCTGGAAGACGCATGCGGCAGACAAAACACCCCTTATCAGAGATTCAGTTGCTGACTGCTGGCCAGTTGCCGCGCTTGAGTGGCCGTTCTCGAGATGCTCATAAAGGCCAGTTCGGCCATGTGCTGTTGATCGGTGGTGACCTGGGTTTTGCCGGGGCGGCCTTGCTGGGAGCCGAGAGTGCGCTGCGCAGCGGTGCGGGCTTGGTGTCACTGGCTACTCGTGGCGAACATGTAGCGGCGGCTGGAGCTCGGCTGCCCGAGGTCATGGCCCTGGGCGTTCATTCAGCCAACCAGCTGATGGGGTTGTTGGAGCGTTCTTCGGTGGTAGTGATCGGTCCCGGCCTGGGGCAAGGGGCCTGGGGGCGCAGCTTGCTGTCGGCGGCGGCCAATGCCGTGTTGCCCCAGGTATGGGACGCCGATGCCTTGAATCTGCTGGCCTTGGGGGATGTGGGCATGCCGGCCGGAAGTGTCATGACGCCACATCCTGGAGAGGCTGCCCGCTTGTTGGGTATTTCCACGGCTGAGGTTCAGGCGGACCGACCTGCAGCAGCCCGTGCCTTGAGCCTCCGATATGCAACGGTGGTCGTGCTCAAGGGTGCTGGCAGCTTGATAGCCAGTCCTGATGGGCGCCTGGCCCGCTGCGATGCCGGGCATCCGGCGATGGCTACGGCCGGCCTGGGCGATGTCCTCGCAGGTTTGCTTGGCGGGCTGCTGGCACAGGGCTTGGCGGTGTTCGATGCTGCCTGCCTGGCGGTCTGGCTGCATGCCAGCGCCGGCGAGCGGCAAGGTAAATTGGGCCGTGGACTGGCGGCCAGTGATCTGATTCCAGTCATTCGTCAGTTGTTGGAGGAGCAATCACCGTGTCTGAGTTAACCCTTTACCTGGCCGACGAGCAGGCCATGGTGGAATTTGGTGCACGCATTGCTCAGGTCTCCCGTGGGGTAGGGGTGATCTTTCTCGAGGGCGACCTGGGGGCGGGCAAGACTACCCTGTCTCGGGGGATCATCCGTGGCCTGGGGCATTCGGGGGCGGTGAAGAGTCCGACCTTTACCCTGGTGGAGCCCTACGAAATTGGTACGGTGCGAGCCTTCCACTTCGACCTGTACCGGTTGGTGGACCCCGAGGAGTTGGAATTCCTGGGGATTCGTGATTATTTCGAGGGTGATGCCCTGTGCTTGCTGGAATGGCCTGCACGCGGTGCAGGCTTTTTGCCAAAGCCTGACCTGACCATTACCATTACCCCGCATAACAATGGGCGTTGCGTACATCTATTGTCCCAAGGCTCGCGAGGCGAGTCCTGGTGTGCCGCTTTGGCGTTGGAATTCAAATAATTGATGGGGTTAGGTATGCGCATTCGCGCGTTGGTTGCTGTCGTAGGACTGTTGCTTACGGCATTGGCCGTCGAGGCTGTGGCCGCTACGCAGGTTCGCAGCGTCCGCCTATGGCGGGCACCGGATAACACGCGACTGGTATTCGACCTGTCCGGTCCGGTTCAGCACAGCGTCTTTACCCTCACGGCCCCCGATCGCCTGGTGATCGATATCAACGGCGCAACCCTGGGTGGTTCGCTGAATGTCGCCACGGCCAACACCCCGATCACCGCGATGCGCTCGGCACAACGTACGCCGACCGATTTGCGGGTGGTGATCGACCTGAAGAAGGCCGTCACGCCCAAGAGCTTCACCCTGGCGCCCAATGCCCAGTACGGTAACCGCCTGGTGGTCGATCTGTTCGACAACCCGGCCGATGCCGCGCCACCGGCTGCTCCACCGCCAACCGTGGCGACCGTGCCTGCGGTACCTGTCACTCCAGCGGAACCTGCCATCAAGCTGCCCCCGGCACCGGCCGGTAAGCGCGACATCATCGTGGTGATCGATGCCGGTCATGGCGGCGAGGACCCTGGCGCCTCCGGCTCCCGTGGCCAGCACGAGAAAGACGTGGTGCTGTCCATCGCTCGCGAGCTGCAACGCCAGATCAACGGTCTCAAGGGCTTTCGTGCCGAGTTGACCCGCACTGGCGATTACTTCATCCCGCTGCGCGGTCGTACCGAAATCGCCCGCAAGAAGGGCGCCGACCTGTTCGTTTCGATCCACGCCGACGCGGCGCCGTCGACGGCAGCCTTTGGCGCATCGGTGTTCGCCCTGTCCGAGCGTGGCGCGACTTCGGAAACCGCCCGCTGGTTGGCGGACAGCGAAAACCGCTCCGACTTGATCGGTGGTGCCGGCAACGTCAGCCTCGATGACAAGGACCGGATGTTGGCCGGGGTGCTGCTGGACCTTTCGATGACTGCATCCCTTACATCCAGCTTGAATGTGGGGCAGAAGGTCTTGAACAACATTGGCCGGGTGACGCCATTGCACAAGCAGCGCGTGGAACAGGCCGGGTTCATGGTGCTCAAGTCCCCGGATATTCCATCGATCCTGGTGGAGACCGGCTTCATCTCCAACTCCAACGAGGCCTCGAAGCTGGCCACCTCCAGCCACCAGCAGGCCCTGGCGCGCTCCATCAGCAGTGGCGTGCGGCAGTTCTTCCAACAGAACCCGCCACCGGGCACCTATATCGCCTGGCTGCGCGACTCCGGGAAAATCGCCCAGGGCCCGCGTGAGCACCGGGTCAATCCTGGAGAAACCCTGGCCATGATCGCCGTGCGCTACCAGGTTTCGGCAGCGGCGTTGCGCAGCGCCAACAACCTCAAGAGCGATGAGTTGAAAGTGGGGCAGGTTCTGAGCGTCCCCGGTACCGAGCTGGCGGCCAAGGAATGAGTGAGTCGATCGTCGGCGGTTCGCGCATCGAGCTGCTCAGTCCGCGCCTGGCCAACCAGATCGCTGCCGGTGAGGTGGTCGAGCGACCGGCCTCGGTGGCCAAGGAATTGCTGGAGAACAGCCTGGACTCTGGTGCCCGGCGCATCGAGGTCGAGGTCGAGCAGGGTGGCGTGAAGCTGCTGCGTGTACGCGACAACGGCAGCGGGATTGCCCCGGACGACCTGCCGTTGGCCCTGGCGCGCCATGCCACCAGCAAGATCCGCGAGTTGGAAGATCTCGAGGGCGTGCTTAGCCTGGGGTTTCGCGGTGAGGCCCTGGCTTCGATCAGCTCGGTCGCCCGCCTGACCCTGACTTCGCGCACCGTCGATGCCACTGAGGCTTGGCAGGTAGAGACCGAGGGGCGCGACATGACCCCGCGTGTACAGCCGGCCGCGCATCCGGTCGGCACCTCGGTCGAAGTGCGCGACCTGTTTTTCAATACCCCGGCCCGTCGAAAGTTCCTCAAGGCCGAGAAGACCGAGTTCGATCACCTGCAGGAAGTCATCCGGCGCCTGGCCTTGGCGCGTTTCGACGTGGCTTTCCACCTGCGCCACAACGGCAAGACTATTTTCAGCCTGCACGAAGCCGCCGACGAGATGGCTCGGGCGCGGCGTGTTGGCGCAATCTGTGGCCCTGGCTTTCTCGAGCAGGCGCTGCCGATCGAGGTCGAGCGCAACGGTTTGCGCCTGTGGGGCTGGGTTGGCTTGCCGACCTTCTCGCGCAGCCAGGCGGACTTGCAGTACTTCTTCGTCAATGGCCGCGCTGTGCGCGACAAACTAGTCGCCCATGCCGTGCGCCAGGCCTACCGCGATGTACTGTTCAATGGCCGGCATCCGACCTTCGTGCTGTTCCTTGAGCTCGATCCCACGGGGGTCGACGTCAATGTGCACCCGACCAAGCACGAAGTGCGCTTTCGCGAAGGGCGGATGGTCCACGACTTCCTTTATGGCACTTTGCACCGTGCCCTGGCGGATGTGCGCCCCGAGGACCAGTTGGCGGCACCGGCTGCGGTTTCCGAGATGGTGCGCCCCAGTGGCCTGCAGGCCGGTGAGTTCGGTCCGCAAGGCGAGATGCGCCTGGCTTCGCCGGTGCTGGAGCAACCCCAGGGAGAGCAGCGCCCGTCGTTTTCTTCGTCAGGTTCGGGCGCAGGGTATCAGTATCAATACACGCCGAGGCCGTCGCAGCCGGTGAATACCGGCGAGACCCAGGCGGTCTACCGGGAGTTCTATGCGCCGCTGGAAAATGCCCAGGCTGCGCCTGGCGCGCTGCCGGAAAGCCAGGGCGATATCCCGCCTCTGGGCTATGCGCTGGCGCAGCTCAAGGGAATCTACATCCTGGCGGAGAACGCCGTCGGTTTGGTGCTGGTAGACATGCATGCGGCCCACGAGCGAATCATGTACGAGCGCCTCAAGGTGGCCATGGCCAGCGAGGGACTCAGCGGCCAGCCATTGTTGGTGCCCGAGTCGCTTGCGTTGAGCCAGCGCGAGGCCGATTGCGCCGAAGAGCATGCCCAATGGTTCCAGCGCCTGGGATTCGAACTGCAGCGCCTGGGGCCCGAGACCCTGGCGATCCGGCAGATCCCGGCCCTGCTCAAGCAGGCCGAGGCCAATCGACTGGTACAGGATGTGCTGGCGGACCTGATGGAGTACGGCACTAGCGATCGGATCCAGGCCCACCTCAACGAGCTGCTGGGAACCATGGCTTGCCACGGCGCCGTACGCGCCAATCGGCGCCTGGCGATCCCGGAGATGAACGCACTGCTGCGCGACATGGAAAACACCGAGCGCAGTGGGCAGTGCAACCACGGCCGGCCGACCTGGACCCAAATGGGCCTGGATGACTTGGACAAACTCTTTCTGCGCGGCCGTTGATGACTCAGTTTCCTCCTGCGATTTTCCTGATGGGCCCGACCGCAGCGGGCAAGACCGACCTGGCCATCGAGCTGACCAAGGTGCTTCCTTGCGAGTTGATCAGTGTCGATTCGGCGCTGGTCTATAGAGGCATGGATATTGGTACCGCCAAGCCGTCCAAGGAGTTACTGGCGCAATTTCCCCACCGTTTGATCGATATCCTCGACCCGGCCGACAGCTATTCTGCGGCGGATTTTCGTACCGATGCCCTGGCGGCCATGGCCGATATCACGGCACGGGGCAAGATTCCGCTGCTGGTGGGTGGCACCATGCTCTATTACAAAGCGCTGCTCGAGGGCTTGGCGGACATGCCGCCGGCGGACCCCCAGGTGCGTGCCGAGTTGGAGGATGAGGCGCAGCGCCTGGGTTGGCAGGCATTGCACGATCAGTTGGCGGCTGTGGATCCTGAATCCGCTGCCCGAATCCATCCCAACGACCCCCAGCGCCTGACTCGGGCTCTGGAAGTCTATCGGGTCAGTGGCCTGACAATGACGGCCCATCGTCAGCGTCAATTGGCGCAAAGTACTGATGCAGGCGCATCGGGACGCAGTCAATTGCCCTATACTGTCGCCAATCTGGCCATCGCTCCGGCGAATCGCCAGGTACTGCACCAACGTATTGCACAAAGATTCACACAAATGTTGGAACAGGGGTTCATCGATGAGGTCGTAGCTCTGCGTTCGAGAAGTGACCTGCATGCCGGGTTGCCGTCTATACGTGCAGTGGGCTACCGCCAAGTCTGGGATTACCTGGATGGCAAGTTGACGTTCGCCGAAATGCAGGAACGGGGCATCATTGCCACGCGCCAATTGGCTAAACGCCAGTTTACCTGGTTACGCAGCTGGTCCGACCTGCAATGGTTGGACAGCTTGGATTGCGACAATCTGCCACGCGCCTTGAAATACTTAGGGACGATCTCCATATTGGGCTGAGTCCTTGCAATTGCCGTCTATCCTTGGGGGTGTGGCGGCTTTGGCCATCTGTTTTCCGAATTTTTTATTATTGATCCTTAAAGGAGTGCGGCACATGTCAAAAGGGCATTCGCTACAAGACCCTTACTTGAATACATTGCGTAAAGAGAAAGTTGGGGTTTCCATCTATCTGGTCAACGGCATCAAGCTGCAAGGCACGATCGAGTCCTTCGACCAATTCGTCATCCTGCTGAAAAACACCGTCAGCCAGATGGTGTACAAGCACGCTATCTCGACAGTGGTTCCAGTTCGCCCGATTCGCCTGCCTAGCGCATCCGAGTCCGAACAGGGTGACGCTGAACCAGGTAACGCCTGATAGGAGTCTCCTTTGTTCTTTGAGCGCCACGGTGGTGGTGAGCGAGCCATTCTCGTTCACTTGGAAGGTCAGGACCCTGAGGCGCGCGAAGATCCGCAGGAGTTTCAGGAGCTGGCAGTATCGGCCGGCGCCGAGACCGTCGCGTTTATCAACGTGCCGCGTCATCGGCCAACCGCCAAATACCTGGTTGGCAGTGGCAAGGTCGAGGAGTTGCGCGACCTGGTCAAAGCCGAACAGGTAGACCTGGTGATTTTCAATCACGTCCTCACGCCCAGTCAGGAACGTAACCTCGAACGTGCATTCGAGTGTCGCGTGATTGATCGCACGGGTCTGATCCTCGATATCTTCGCCCAACGCGCGCGGACTCATGAAGGCAAGCTCCAGGTCGAACTGGCCCAGCTTGAGCACATGAGCACTCGACTGGTGCGCGGCTGGACCCACCTTGAGCGGCAGAAGGGCGGTATCGGTCTGCGTGGCCCGGGGGAAACCCAGCTGGAAACCGACCGGCGCTTGTTGCGGGTACGCCTGCGACAGATCAAGGCTCGCCTGGAAAAGGTTCGCAGCCAGCGAGAGCAGGCTCGTCGTGGCCGCAAGCGTGCCGATATCCCGTCAGTGTCGCTGGTGGGCTATACCAACGCCGGCAAATCCACTTTGTTCAATGCCGTCACCGTGTCCGATGTCTACGCGGCCGACCAGTTGTTCGCTACCCTCGACCCCACCTTGCGCCGGCTGGAGCTGGACGACCTGGGGCCGATCGTGCTGGCCGACACCGTGGGTTTCATTCGCCACTTGCCGCACAAATTGGTGGAGGCATTTCGGGCTACGCTCGAAGAGTCGAGCAATTCCGACCTGCTGCTGCATGTGATCGATGCCCATGAGCCCGAGCGCATGGCCCAGATCGAGCAGGTCATGGTCGTGCTGGGGGAGATCGGGGCTCAGGACTTGCCGATCCTGGAGGTCTATAACAAACTCGATTTGCTCGAGGGCGTTGAGCCACAGATACAGCGTGATCCCGATGGCAAGCCGCAGCGCGTCTGGTTATCGGCCCGTGATGGCCAGGGACTGGACTTGCTCAAGCAGGCCATTGCGGAGCTGCTGGGTGAAGATTTGTTCGTTGGCACCTTGCGCTTGCCCCAGCGTTTTGCTCGACTGCGAGCACAGTTTTTCCAGTTGAATGCTGTGCAGAAAGAAGATCATGACGATGAAGGTGTCAGTTTGCTGGCCGTTCGCCTGCCTCGGGCCGAGTTGAACCGGCTGGTCAGTCGCGAAGGCTGGCAGCCGTCGGACTTCATCGAGCAACACACTTTGCAATAAAAGCCTGGGCAGGCGGTTGTGCCGCTGTAGCAGGCATTCTGTAGCATTGGCCGGCGCGCCGTGGGCGCGTCTTTGCTTTATCAGATGGAGAGCGCTATGGCTTGGAATGAGCCGGGTGGCAACTCGAATAATCAGGACCCTTGGGGCGGTAAACGCCGCAATAACGGCGATCGCAAGGGCCCGCCAGATCTCGACGAGGCCTTCCGTAAGCTGCAGGAAAGCCTGAATGGGTTGTTCGGTGGTGGTAAGAAACGTGGTGATGACGGCGCCAGCTCCGGCAAGGGCGGCGGTTTTGGCTTGCTGGGCATTGGCCTGGTCGTGCTGGCGGCTGCTTGGCTGTACAGCGCGGTCTATGTCGTCGATGAGCAGGAGCAGGCCGTGGTGCTGCGCTTCGGCAAATACTATGAGACTGTCGGTCCGGGCCTGAACATCTACTTCCCGCCGATCGACCGCAAGTACATGGAAAACGTCACGCGTGAGCGTGCCTATACCAAGCAGGGCCAGATGCTGACCGAGGACGAGAATATCGTCGAGGTGCCGCTGACCGTGCAGTACAAGATCAGCAACTTGCAGGACTTCGTGCTGAACGTCGATCAGCCGGAGATCAGCCTGCAGCACGCGACCGATAGCGCGCTGCGCCATGTGGTGGGTTCCACCGCCATGGACCAGGTGCTGACCGAAGGTCGTGAGCAGATGGCCAGCGAGATCAAGGAGCGCTTGCAGCGTTTCCTCGATAACTATCGCACCGGTATCACCGTGACCCAGGTCAACGTACAAAGCGCAGCGGCACCGCGTGAAGTGCAGGAAGCCTTCGACGATGTGATCCGTGCTCGTGAAGATGAGCAGCGCTCGCGCAACCAGGCTGAAACCTATGCCAATGGTGTGGTACCCGAGGCTCGTGGTCAGGCCCAGCGCATCATCGAGGATGCCAACGGTTATCGCGACGAAGTGGTTTCCCGCGCCAAGGGTGAGGCGGACCGCTTTACCAAGCTGGTCGGCGAATACCGCAAGGCACCTGAGGTAACTCGCCAGCGCCTGTACCTGGACACCATGCAGGAAGTCTTCAGCAATACCAGCAAGGTCCTGGTGACCGGAAGCAAGGGTGGGCAGAACAACCTGCTGTACCTGCCGCTGGACAAGATGATCGACAGTGGTCGTAGCGGCGGTGCTCCGGTAACGGGCTCGGCTTCTACCTCCAGCAATGAAGCGAATGCGCGCGCGGCGGTTGAGCATATGCAGCAACAGCAGCAGACGCGTTCTAGGGAGAGTCGCTGATGAGCAATAAATCGCTGATCGCCCTGATCGTGGGTGTTGTCGTGGCGGTGGTTGCCTGGAACAGCTTCTACATCGTGGCTCAGACCGAGCGTGCGGTGTTGCTGCAGTTCGGTCGTGTAGTCCAGGCCGATGTCCAGCCCGGCTTGCATGTGAAAGTGCCCTACGTGAACCAGGTGCGTAAGTTCGATGCGCGCCTGATGACCCTGGATGCACCGACGCAGCGCTTCCTGACCCTGGAAAAGAAAGCCGTGATGGTGGACGCCTATGCCAAGTGGCGGGTGAAGGATGCCGAGCGTTTCTACACCGCGACTTCCGGCCTCAAGCAGATTGCCGACGAGCGTCTATCGCGGCGTCTGGAGTCGGGCCTGCGCGACCAGTTCGGCAAGCGCACCCTGCATGAAGTGGTATCCGGTGAGCGTGATGCGCTGATGGCCGATATCACGGCTTCGCTGAACAAGATGGCGGAGAAGGAACTGGGTATCGAGGTGGTGGATGTCCGGGTCAAGGCCATCGACCTGCCCAAGGAAGTGAACCGCAGCGTGTTCGAACGCATGAGCACCGAGCGTGAGCGTGAGGCCCGCGAGCATCGCGCCAAGGGTAACGAGCTGGCCGAAGGTATCCGTGCCGACGCCGATCGTCAGCGTCGGGTGCTGTTGGCCGAAGCCTATCGTGAGTCCGAAGAGGTTCGCGGTGATGGCGACGCCCAGGCGGCAGCGATCTATGCCAAGGCCTACGGCCAGGACCAGGAGTTCTACGCGTTCTATCGTAGCCTGCGTGCCTACCGTGAAAGCTTCGCGAACAAATCCGACGTCATGGTCCTGGACCCAAGCAGCGATTTTTTCCACTACCTGGAAAAAACCAAGCCTTGATCCTGGCCTGATCCTGGGGTGCCCCGCCGGGCGGCTAAAATGCCTGGCGGGGTGATCCTTTGGGAAAACGGGTGTATGATGCGGCAGCCGGGAAATTCCCGGCTTTTTTGCGTCTGCATCTTTGATTAGCCGTGGCTCGTTCAAGAGTCCGGTGAGATTTTTCGAGGAAAAGGGTCTGTACAGCCGATTTCTGGCTGCCTGTCCGGCTGAGCTCGCGTCGGATGCGACTGTTTTCTGCTTCACTCTAAGGCTGGCCCCAGGCTTGCCGCCCGGACCATAGGGGAATGGCGTAATGGCAACGGTAGACCGCTGGCTGCTGCCAGATGGCATCGAAGAAGTACTGCCGCCGGAAGCGGCGCGCATCGAAGTGGCGCGTCGTCAGGTGTTGGATCTGTTTCAGAGCTGGGGTTACGAGTTCGTCGTCACTCCCCATATCGAATACCTGGAATCCCTGCTGACGGGTGCCGGCCAGGACCTGGACCTGCGCACCTTCAAGGTCATCGATCCGCAATCGGGTCGGCAGATGGGGTTCCGTGCCGACATCACGCCGCAAGTAGCACGTATCGATGCCCACACCCTGCGCCGTGAAGGGCCGAGTCGCCTGTGCTACGCCGGCAGCGTGCTGCATGCCCAGCCGCGGGCCTTGTCGACCTCCCGCAGCCCAATCCAGCTGGGTGCCGAGTTGTATGGCGATGCCAGCCCGAGCAGCGACGTCGAAGTGATCAGCCTGATGTTGGCGATGTTGCAACTGGCTGATGTGCCGGATGTGCACATGGATCTGGGGCATGTGGGTATCTACCGCGGCCTGGCCCAGGCTGCCGGTTTGTCCGGTGCCGTGGAGCAACAATTGTTCGACGCCCTGCAGCGCAAGGCGATCGATGAAGTCATCAGCCTGACCGAAGGCTTGCCTGCCGACCTGGCAGAAATGTTGCGCTCCCTGGTGGACCTGTGCGGCAGCCGCGAAGTACTGAGCGATGCTCGTCGTCGCCTGGCGGGTGCCCCGACCCCGGTGCTGGTGGCGCTGGATGAATTGCTGACGATTGCCGAGCGCTTGTCGGTGCGATTCCCGGACCTGCCGCTGTACTTCGACCTCGGCGAGCTGCGTGGCTACCACTACCACACTGGAGTGGTGTTTGCGGTGTTCGTTCCGGGTGTGGGTCAATCCATTGCCCAGGGCGGTCGCTATGATGACATCGGTGCGGACTTCGGGCGTGCCCGGCCGGCCACTGGTTTCTCTACCGACCTCAAGACCTTGGTGACCCTGGGGCGTGCCGAGATCGAATTGCCGTCAGGTGGCATCTGGATGCCCGATCGCACCGACGCCGCACTCTGGCAGACCGTCTGCCAGTTGCGCAGCGAAGGCCAGCGCGTGGTCCAGGCCTTGCCTGGGCAGCCCCTGGCCGCTGCTCGTGAAGCGGACTGCGACCGGCAATTGGTTCAGCACGATGGTATTTGGCAAGTATTGCCACTGGTTTCCTGAGTTTTCCTGCCGGCGCTCGCCGGCACCAAGTTTGCGCGAATGAGGACAATTGTTATGGGTAAGAATGTCGTAGTCCTGGGCACCCAGTGGGGTGATGAGGGCAAAGGCAAGATCGTTGATCTGCTGACCGAACATGCCGCCGCCGTAGTGCGCTACCAAGGTGGCCACAACGCTGGCCATACCCTGGTGATCGACGGCGAGAAGACCGTTCTGCACCTGATCCCGTCCGGCGTGCTGCGCGAAGGCGTGCAGTGCCTGATCGGCAACGGCGTAGTGGTGGCTCCGGATGCCTTGATGCGTGAAATCGTCAAGCTGGAAGAAAAAGGCGTACCGGTGCGCGAGCGCCTGCGTATCAGCCCGTCCTGCCCACTGATCCTGTCCTACCACGTGGCCCTGGACCAGGCCCGTGAGAAGGCCCGTGGCGAAGCCAAGATCGGCACCACTGGTCGTGGCATTGGCCCGGCCTACGAAGACAAGGTGGCCCGTCGCGGCCTGCGTGTCGGCGACCTGTTCCACCGCGAGCGTTTCGCCGCGAAGCTGGGCGAGTTGCTGGACTACCACAACTTCGTCCTGGTCAATTACTACAAAGAGCCGGCCATCGACTTCCAGAAGACCCTGGACGAGTGCATGGAGTACGCCGAGCAACTCAAGCCGATGATGCTCGACGTCACCGCCGAACTGCACCAACTGCGTCGCGCCGGCAAGGACATCATGTTCGAAGGCGCCCAAGGCTCGCTGTTGGACATCGACCACGGTACCTATCCGTACGTCACCAGCTCCAACACCACCGCTGGCGGCATTGCTACCGGCTCCGGCGTGGGCCCGATGTACATCGACTACATCCTGGGTATCACCAAGGCCTACACCACTCGCGTTGGTTCGGGCCCGTTCCCGACCGAGCTGTTCGACGACGTCGGCGCCTTCCTGGCCAAGCGTGGCCATGAGTTCGGTGCTACCACCGGCCGTGCCCGTCGTTGCGGTTGGTTCGATGCCGTGATCCTGCGGCGCGCCATCGACGTCAACAGCATCTCGGGCCTGTGCCTGACCAAGCTGGACGTGCTGGATGGCCTGGAAACCATCAATATCTGCGTTGGCTACAAGAACCAGGATGGTGCAGTCATCGACGCGCCGACCGACGCCGACAGCTACATCGGCCTGGAGCCGGTATACGAGCAGATGCCAGGCTGGAGCGAATCGACCCTGGGCGCGAAGACCCTGGCAGAGCTGCCGGCAGCTGCCCTGGCCTACATCAAGCGCATCGAAGAGCTGGTCGGCGCGCCGATCGACATTATTTCGACTGGCCCGGATCGCAACGAGACCATCGTCCTGCGTCATCCGTTCGCCTGATAAGCTGTTGATGTAGCAAACAAAGGGCCCCTCATGGGGCCCTTTGTCGTTTCTGCCTGCCGCTCGGCACGACCCTTGCTGGGAAATCCACTTCTAGAGTGCCATCAGAATAATGGCGTCAAAAGTAGAGGGATTTCCTGTGTCGGCCGTTCTCTCACTGTTACAAAGCCGTTTACTACGGCCTGTATTCGTTACTCTCGGTATCGCCCTTTTGGTGCAAGTGCTGGTCGCTGTCGCCCTGACCCGGAGCACGGTGACAGCCCTGGAAGCAAACCTGGCCTCGCGCCTGGGCGGTGACAGCCAGAAGCTCGCGGGTGAGCTGGAACAGGCGGGCAAGGAGGTCACCTCCAGCCTGGAGAGCCTGTCGGCCAGCACTCGCCAACGACTCACGGCTGGCTTGTCGTCGCGCCTCAAGGAGGAGCAGGTACAGCTGCGTGATGCGCTGGAGAAAGACCTGAAGGATTCCGCCAACGATATGGCCCAGTTGCTGGCCTCGGTGGCGCCGCGAGCCATGTGGGACAACGATGTACCAACCTTGTCCGAATTCGCACGGCGGGCCCAGCGCAACCCTAGCGTGCTCTTCGTGGTGTATGACGATGCCACGGGCGCGCACCTGACTCGCTACCTGAACCGTGAAAACCCCATCAACCGCGCCCTGTTGGAGAAGGGCAAGGGCGATCGGGCCCTGGACAAGGTCCTGGACGCGGCGAAGAACGATCCCTCGGTCTACTACATCGAGGCTTCGATCAATCCCAACGGGGTGGAAATCGGCAAGGTGCTGATGGGGGTGTCCACGGCCTCCGTTGAGGCCGACATCGCGGCGCTGGATCAGCGCTTCACGGCCTTGATCGCCAGCAGCGACCAATTGGTGGGCGACAGTCTCAAGGGGGCCTCCGCCGACAGTTCGGCGGCGATGCGTTCGCGGCTGCAGTCGGCCCAGGGCACGGCGGTCGAGATGCAGGCCAACACTGCCAGTACCGTGCAAGAGGCGGCGGCCACCCTGCGTTGGCAGATTGGCGTAGGCCTGGCCTTGGTCGGCCTGGCGCTACTGCTGTTGCTGGCAGTGGTGCTGGGGCGGCGGGTGGTCAACAAGTTGCACCTGCTGATTGCCGCGCTCAATGACCTGGCGGCCGGGGAGGGTGACCTGACCAAGCGTGTGCCGCTCAATAGCAACGATGAGATCGGCGACATGGCTTCGGCGGTGAATCGCTTCGTCGACAAGTTGCAGCCGATCGTCCGCGAGGCAGGCGATGTGGCGCAGCGCACCGGGGTCGAGATTGGCGCGATGAGCTTGCGTAATGCCGGCGCCGATGCGGCGGCCGAGGCCCAGCGCGACGAGGTGGCGGAGAGCCTGCGGGCCCTGTCGCACATGGCCGACGAGGCCCAGGCGGAAAGCCAGGCCATGCAGGCCGCGTTGCAACAGGTGGTGGAGATCCGCCAGGCCACCGACGAGACCACCCGGACTTCCGAGCAGGTCGGCAGCTTGATCGAGGCCCTGGCTGGACAGGTGGATACCGGGGCCAAGGTGATCGAGCGGCTGGCCCAGCAGAGCGAGCAGATCGAGGTGGTGCTGACGGTGATCCATGGCATTGCCGAGCAGACCAACTTGCTGGCACTGAATGCGGCGATCGAGGCGGCCCGGGCCGGCGAGACCGGGCGCGGTTTTGCGGTAGTGGCAGACGAAGTGCGGGCCTTGGCCAGCAAGACCCAGAGTTCCACTGGCGATATCCAGGCCCATATCGGCGCTTTGCAGCAAGGTGCACGCGAAGCGGTGGCGGCTATCGGCCAGGCCGGGCGCCAGGCCAGTGAAGGTTTGTTGGTGTTGCGCGATAGCGCCCGTCTGCAGCAGTCGGTGCAGTCATCGGTGGAACAGGTGCACGCTGCCATTGGCTTGGCTACCCAGGCTGCGGCGCAACAAGCCCAGGGCGCGCAGGCGGTGCGTGGGCGGGTGGAGACCATTCATGCCCAGGCCGAGCGTGCGGCCCAGGCGGTGGTGGAAACCACCGCCAGCGGCAAGGTGCTGGACAGCCTGGCGGCGCAGCTCAAGGCCAGCCTGGGCCAGTTTCGCGCCTGAGGTCGGTACTGGCTGATGGCTCTGGCGAGCCATTGGCCGGCAGGGTGTTCTCAGCGGCTCAGATACATCCGCGTCGTCAGCAGGTACACCGGCAGGCCCGAGACCAGGATCAGCAGCACCGCATAGGGCGCCGCTGCCGCGAACTCCAGGTTCGAGGTATGGGCCCAGACTGCGGTGGCCAGGGTGTTCAATCCTGTGGGGCTGAGCAGCAGGGTCGCAGTGAGTTCCTTCATCGCATCCAGGAATACCAGGGCGAAAGCCGCGCCCAGTGCCGGGAAGATGATCGGCAGGGTGACCCGGCAAAAGGCCCCGAACGATGAGGCTCCCAGGGTTCGTGCCGCCTCTTCCAGCTGTGGTGCTGCCTTGTTCAAGGCCGTGCGGATCGGTGCCTGGGCCAGTGGCAGGAACAGCAAGGCGTAGGCGATCAGCAGCAGGGTCGAGGTCTGGTACAGCGCCGGCACATAGTGCAAGGCGAAGTACACCAGGGTCAGGGCGATCACCAGGCCTGGCAAAGCGTGCAGCAAGTAGGGCAGGCGTTCGGCCCAGATCGCCAGGCGGCCCTTGTAGCGCACCACCAGCAGGCCCACCGGCACCGCGAGCACCAGGCACAGCGCAGCTCCGCCCAAGGACAGTGCCAGGGACGAGAGCAAGGCTTCACCGATCGCGGCAATAGGGAAGGCGGCCGATGAGCCCACTGCCAGCCAGTAGCCCAGCATCCCCAGGGGGACACCGCTGCCGATCACTGCCAGCAGCAAGCAATACACTTGCCCGATGGCGGACCAGCTGCCCAGTCCGACCTGTTCGGCCCGGCGCGCCACGCCCTGGCCGATGCGCACGTGCCGGCCTTTGCCGCGGGCCCGCAACTCCAGCCATAGCAGGGTCAGGCACAACAGCAGCAGGACAGCCGAGAGCATCGCCGCGTTGGCGTTGCTGAACTCCAGTTCGAATTGTTGGTAGATCGCCGTGGTGAAGGTTTGCAGGCCCATGATCGACAAGGCGCCGAATTCCACCAGCATGTGCAGGGCGATCAGCAACGATCCCGCCACTAGCGAAGGCCACAGCAGGGGCAGGGTGACCTTGAGAAACACTCCCCAGCGGCCTTGCCCCAGGGTGCGTGCCGATTCTTCCAGGGAAGGATCGAGATTGCGCAGGGTGGCGGCCACTGGCAGGAACACCAGCGGGTACTTGGAGAGGGTCATCACCAGGATCGCGCCGCCCAGTCCCTCGAAGCTGGCGCTCAGGGATACCCAGGTGAAACTGCTGACGAAAGCCGGCACGGCGAATGGCAGGCACAGCACCACGCCCCAGATCCTCCGGCCCGGTAGGTCGCTGCGTTCCAGCAGCCAGGCCAGGGACAGGCCGATGATGGCGCAGGCGCCGGTCGTCCCGAGCATCAGTAGCAGGGTGTTGCGCAGCAGCCGGAACACGTAGGGGCGCCACAGCAGATGCCAGGCCTCAACCCAGCCAGCTTGCCAGGCCTTGAGTGCGACATAGGCCAGGGGCAAGAGGCTCAGGCAGACCAGTAGCAGGACCGGCAGTAGCAGCCAGGCGGGAGGGGGCTTGCGCCCCGGTGCGCGATGGGCGCGTGCAGCGCAAAGCGAAGGCCCCATCAGTTCAGGCCGACATCACGTTCCAGCTCCAGGGCCTGTTCGGCATTGCCCAGGTCGGCGGGTGTCACCTGCGGAGGGTTCAGCTCGCTGAAAGGCTTGAGCCCGCGGTCGGACTCCATGCCCTTGTGCAGCGGGTATTCCGCGGTGGTCTGGGTGATCACGCGCTGACCTTCTTCGCTGGCCATGTAGGCGAGGAACTGCTGGGCTTCCTTGGGGTGCTTGCTGGACTTGAGTACCGCAGCGCTGGAGACGGTGATCAGGCCACCGGCATCGCCATTGGTGAAGTAGTGCAGCTTGGACTCCAGCTGGCCTCTCTCCCGTTGCAGGGCGAACCAGTAGTAGTTGTTCGCCAGGACCGCGGCAATTTCACCGTTTTCCACGGCCTTGAGCGCCACCATGTTGTTGCTGTAGATCTTGCCGAAGGCACGCAGCCCGGTCAGCCACTCTTCCGCTGCGTCCATGCCGTGCAGCTTGATGATCGCCACGGCCTGTTCCTGGAAGGCGCCACTGGTGGGGACGAAGCCGATCTTGCCTTGCCACTGGGGTTGGGAGAATTCCAGTACCGATGTGGGCAGGTCCTTTTCAGCGATCAGCTTGGGATTGAAGGCCACCACGCGCACGCGGGCGGTGATGCCGATCCAGGTACCGTTGCTGGCCACGTACTCCTTGGGCAGTACGGCCAGGGTGGCGCTGTCGGTCTGGGCTAGCAGGCCTTGTTCCCCCAGTTTGTTCAGGGGTGGGGATTCTTCGGAATAGATCACGTCGGCGGGGGAGCGATCGCCTTCTTCCACTACCTGGCTGGCCAGCTGATTGCTGCTGCCCTTGCGGACATTGACGTGAATCCCGGTCTTGGTTTCGAAGGCCTTGGCGATCGCCTCGCCGACTTCTTTGTGCTGGCCGTTGTACAGGGTCAGCGATACGGGCTCGTCGGCCCGGGTGAGTGGAGATGCCAGGGTCAGTCCCAGCAAAGTGATGGTCAAGCCACGCAGAAGGGATGTTGAAAGGCGGGTGTTTCTAAACATCATTCGCAGGTTTCCTCACTGTTGTGCCGCAAAAACTTGTAACAATCATAAACGATATCGTTTCTCATGTGCGCTTTGCGAGGGAGGAGGCTTTGTGCGGAGGGAATTACATGGGCTAGAAACGCAAAAACCCGCTTTCGCGGGTTTTTGTGAAGCTTCAGAGCATTGTGCTGAAGTTTTGAATTGGTGCCCAGAAGAAGACTCGAACTTCCACGGCCTTGCGGCCACCAGCACCTGAAGCTGGCGTGTCTACCAATTTCACCATCTGGGCAGTATCGACATCGTTGCCGTGTCGATGGGGCGCACTATACGGGCAGTGTTTTGATCTGTAAACCCCTGTTTTGCTTTTATTAAATCAAGCACTTAGGAAAATCAGGAGCTTAGAACGCAAAAACCCGCTTTCGCGGGTTTTTGTTGGAGCCTTGAAATTGATCTAATCTCAAGCTCTTGAATTGGTGCCCAGAAGAAGACTCGAACTTCCACGGCCTTGCGGCCACCAGCACCTGAAGCTGGCGTGTCTACCAATTTCACCATCTGGGCGTATCGTTGACGTCTCCGTCGTCGATGGCGCGCACTATACGGATGCTGTTTTGAGCTGTAAACCCCTGGATTCGAAAAAGTTTGAAAAAAGTCCTTGGGGATAAACAGGAGTCTGTTTCTGAGCCAGGGAGGAGGGATTTCGGGCGTTGTCTGAGCCTGAAATTTCCCGTTTCAATACGTGTATGCCAAACTAACCGAGATATAGACAAGGTGAAATTTATCTAATGGCCGATTGGCAGTCCCTCGATCCCGAGGCCGCTCGTGAAGCGGAAAAATACGAAAACCCTATTCCTAGCCGCGAACTCATCCTCCAGCATCTTGCTGACCGAGGCTCGCCTGCTAGTCGCGAGCAACTGGTAGACGAGTTCGGCCTGACCACCGAAGACCAACTCGAAGCCTTGCGTCGCCGCCTGCGCGCCATGGAGCGCGATGCTCAATTGATTTACACCCGCCGGGGCACCTACGCGCCCGTGGACAAGCTCGACCTGATTCTCGGCCGTATCAGCGGTCACCGCGACGGTTTCGGTTTCCTGGTGCCGGACGACGGCAGTGAAGACCTGTTCATGAGTCCGGCCCAGATGCGCCTGGTGTTCGATGGCGACCGGGCATTGGCCCGTGTTTCTGGCCTAGATCGCCGCGGCCGTCGTGAAGGCGTGATCGTCGAAGTGGTATCGCGTGCCCATGAAAGTATCGTCGGTCGCTACTTCGAAGAGGGCGGTATCGGCTTTGTCGTCGCGGATAACCCGAAGATCCAGCAGGAAGTGCTGGTGACGCCAGGTCGCAATGCCAATGCCAAGATCGGTCAGTTCGTCGAGGTGAAGATCACTCACTGGCCGACCCCGCGCTTCCAGCCACAGGGCGATGTGATCGAAGTCGTAGGTAACTATATGGCGCCGGGCATGGAGATCGACGTTGCCCTGCGCACCTACGATATTCCACATGTATGGCCCGAGGCCGTCCTCAAGGAGGCCGGCAAGCTCAAGCCTGAAGTGGAAGAGAAGGACAAGGAAAAGCGTATCGACCTGCGCGACCTGCCCTTTGTCACCATCGATGGCGAGGACGCCCGCGACTTCGACGATGCCGTCTATTGCGAAGCCAAGCCCGGCAAGCTGCGCCTGTTCGGTGGCGGCTGGAAGCTGTATGTGGCTATCGCCGACGTTTCCAGCTACGTGAAGATCGGTTCGGCCCTGGATGCTGAAGCCCAGGTGCGTGGCAACTCGGTGTACTTCCCCGAGCGCGTGGTCCCGATGCTGCCGGAAGAGCTGTCCAACGGCCTCTGCTCGCTCAATCCCAAGGTGGATCGCCTGGCCATGGTCTGCGAGATGACCATTTCCAAGTCCGGTGAGATGACCGATTACCAGTTCTATGAAGCGGTAATCCACTCCAAGGCGCGCCTGACCTACAACAAGGTCAGTACCATGCTCGAGCATTCCAAGACCTCCGAAGCCAAGCAGCTGCGCGGTGAATATGCCGATGTGGTACCGCACCTGAAGCAGCTTTACGCGCTGTACAAGGTCCTGCTGGGCGCGCGCCATACCCGTGGTGCCATCGACTTTGAAACCCAGGAAACCCGGATCATCTTCGGTTCTGAGCGCAAGATCGCCGAAATTCGCCCAACTGCGCGCAACGATGCCCACAAGCTGATCGAGGAATGCATGCTGGCGGCCAACGTGGCCACCGCCGAGTTCCTGCAGAAGCATGAGATTCCGGCGCTTTATCGGGTGCATGATGGTCCGCCGCCGGAGCGCCTGGAGAAGTTGCGCGCTTTCCTCGGCGAGCTGGGGCTGTCCTTGCATAAGGGCAAGGAGGGGCCGACGCCCAAGGACTACCAGGCGTTGCTGGAGAACATCAAGGACCGTCCGGATTACCACCTGATCCAGACCGTCATGCTGCGTTCCTTGAGCCAGGCGGTATACAGCGCGGACAACCAGGGGCACTTCGGCCTGAATTACGAGGCCTACACCCACTTCACCTCGCCGATCCGTCGTTATCCCGACTTGCTGACCCACCGGGCCATTCGCAGTGTCATCCACTCCCGGCAAGATACGCCTCATGTGCGTCGTGCCGGGGCGTCGAGTATTCCCAAGGCGCGGATCTATCCGTACGACGAAGTCACTCTGGAGCAGCTCGGTGAGCAATGCTCGATGAGCGAGCGTCGTGCCGATGAAGCCACCCGCGATGTCGTGAACTGGCTCAAGTGCGAGTTCATGAAGGATCGCGTGGGCGAGTCCTTCCCGGGAGTGATCACGGCAGTGACCGGTTTCGGGCTGTTCGTCGAGCTGACCGATATCTATGTCGAAGGCCTGGTGCACGTGACGGCCTTGCCTGGCGACTACTACCACTTTGACCCTGTGCACCATCGCCTGGCGGGCGAGCGCACGGGGCGCAGCTTCCGCTTGGGCGATACCGTGGAAGTGCGCGTCATGCGAGTCGATCTTGACGAGCGCAAGATCGATTTCGAGATGGCGGAAAAAACCATCAATGCCCCGATCGGCCGCAAGAAGCGCGGCGCGCCCGATGTGCCGGCGAGCAAGCCTGCCGAGGCTGCGCCCTCCAGCAAGCCGGCGCGACGTGGCGCTGCCAAGGAAAAGGCGGGCGATGCCTACCGTCCAAGCGATGCTGCGGCGAAAAACGCCGAAGTGCGCAAGAGCCGGGAAATGAAACGGGCGTTGTTGGCTGAGGCCAAGAGTGGAGGCAAGGCCCCTGCTGGCAAGTCCAGCAAGCCGACCGCCGATAAACCCGCGAAACCGAGCAAGCATCGCAAGGGGCCGCCCAAGGCCGGTGCAAAGAGCAGTGGTGCACGTAAACCTAAGGCCAAGTCATGAGTCAGTTGGAAAAAATCTACGGCGTACACGCTGTGGAAGCATTGCTGCGCCATCATCCCAAGCGGGTCAAGCAGATCTGGCTGGCTGAAGGGCGCAGTGATCCGCGGGTCCAGGTGCTGCTGGACCTGGCTGGGCAGAACCGGGTTGCCGTAGGGCAGGCCGAGCGCCGTGAAATGGACGCCTGGGTCGAGGGTGTGCACCAGGGCGTGGTGGCGGAAGTCAGCCCGAGCCAGGTGTGGGGCGAAGCCATGCTGGACGAACTGCTGGACCGTACCGAAGGGGCGCCACTGTTGCTGGTGCTCGATGGCGTGACCGATCCGCATAACCTCGGAGCCTGCCTGCGTACCGCCGATGCAGCGGGCGCCCTGGCCGTACTGGTGCCCAAGGACAAGTCGGCAACCCTGACCCCGGCTGTGCGCAAGGTGGCCTGCGGGGCTGCCGAAGTGATCCCGTTGGTGGCTGTGACCAATCTGGCCCGCACTCTGGAGAAACTCCAGCAGCGTGGCCTCTGGATCGTCGGTACCGCCGGTGAGGCCGAGCAGGAGCTGTACGCTCAGGATCTGACCGGGCCGACGATCATCGTCATGGGGGCCGAGGGTAAAGGCATGCGCCGCCTGACCCGTGAGCATTGCGACTTCCTGGTGCGCTTGCCGATGGCCGGTAGCGTCAGCAGCCTTAACGTCTCCGTGGCTACCGGGGTCTGCCTGTTCGAGGCTGCGCGCCAGCGCAACGCCAAGGCCGCACGCGAGTAGCAAGCAATCGGCAAGTCATGGGCGGCAAGTGCTCCTGCTTGTCGCTTGAGGCTAATGGCTTGCAGTTGTTGTTCAAATATTCACCAATTGCCTTGCACCGCTGTTCCCCCTTCTCTACAATTGCGCCCCTTGCCGTGACGGCAGGCGCATATGTGCCTACTACCAGGCAAGACACACAAGTGTCATTCACTCCTTGTCTGACCGCTTATAGGCGGCAGGCTACAACCCGTAAGGAGCATTCATGCGTCATTACGAAATCATCTTTTTGGTCCACCCGGATCAAAGCGAGCAAGTCGGCGGCATGGTTGAGCGTTACACCAAGCTGATCGAAGAAGACGGCGGCAAAATCCACCGTCTGGAAGACTGGGGCCGTCGTCAACTGGCCTACGCAATCAACAATGTTCACAAGGCTCACTACGTGATGCTGAACGTTGAGTGCACCGGTAAAGCCCTGGCTGAGCTGGAAGACAACTTCCGTTACAACGATGCAGTGATCCGTAACCTGGTCATCCGTCGCGAAGAGGCCATCACTGGCCAATCCGAGATGCTCAAGGCTGAAGAAAACCGCAGTGAGCGCCGTGAGCGTCGCGACCGTCCTGAGCATGCTGACAGCGCCGATGGCGACGACAGCAATGACAGCGACAACAGCGATAACGCTGACGAGTAATCCACGGACCTTTTGAGGAGCCAATTACATGGCACGTTTCTTCCGTCGTCGTAAATTCTGCCGCTTCACCGCTGAAGACGTGAAAGAGATCGATTACAAAGATCTCAACACTCTGAAAGCCTACGTATCCGAGACCGGCAAAATCGTTCCAAGCCGCATCACCGGTACCAAAGCTCGTTATCAGCGTCAGCTGGCTACCGCTATCAAGCGCGCCCGCTTCCTGGCCCTGCTGGCCTACACCGACAGCCACGGCCGCTGAGACCGGGTAGTCGACAAGTAGTAAGGGATTGAATGCATGCGCGCCTTAGCTGAGTTCATCATGCGCGGTCGTGTGCAGGCCACTCTGGTAGTGGCTGGCTGTTCGGCATTGCCGTTGTTGTATTGGTTGGGTGCTGCCGCCGCAAGCCTTGTGCTGCTGCGGCGCGGGCTGCAGGGCGCCATGGGTGTCCTGGCTCTGGGAGTGCTGCCGGCATTGCTCTGGTGGCTGACGTTCGATGACCCGCGGGCATTTCTTGTGCTGCTGGGGTCTTCGAGTCTTGCGTTGGTTTTGCGCGCAAGCGAATCCTGGACCCGCGTGCTGCTGGTCAGCATAGCGATGGGGTTGGTGTTTGCTGGTGTCTTGGGTGCGGCGTTCCGCCCCCAGATCGGAGCGCTGTCACAGGAACTGATCAAGATCCTGCCGATGGCCTTGGGTGAGGTGTACCAGCAGTTGTCGGTTGAAGAGCGAGCTCGCCTCGCTACGCTGATCGCACCGATCCTGACCGGCCTGATTGCGGCCTTGTTGCAAGCCATCAGCGTGCTGAGCCTGATTCTTGGGCGTTATTGGCAAGCTGTGTTGTACAACCCGGGTGGTTTTGGGCGCGAGTTCCGCGCCATCAGAATCCCCGTTGCACCAGCGATGCTCCTGCTGGCGTGCATGCTTGTTGGGCCGAACTTCGGACCTCAACTGGCCATGTTGACGCCGATGTGCAGTGTGCCGCTGGCTTTCGCCGGGCTGGCCCTGATTCACGGGCTGGTGGCGCAAGGGCGACTGGCCAGGTTCTGGCTGGTGGGGGTGTACATCACGATGCTGCCATTCATGCAGCTGGTCTATCCGTTACTCGTGGTCCTGGCCATTGTCGACAGCCTGATTGATTTTCGCGGACGTTTGGCCTCGAAAGATGCCGGTAACGGCTCCGCGAACGGTGAAGGTTAAAAGTTAAGAGGTTATTACCAAATGGAACTGATCCTGCTGGAAAAAATCGCCAACCTGGGCAACCTGGGCGATAAGGTAAACGTTAAGGCTGGTTACGGCCGTAACTACCTGCTGCCTTTCGGCAAAGCCACCGCTGCTACCGCTGCCAACCTGGCTGCGTTCGAAGCGCGTCGTGCCGAGCTGGAAAAACTGGCTGCAGAGAAGAAGGCTTCTGCCGAAACTCGCGCTGCGCAACTGGCTGAGCTGGAAGTGACCATCACTGCCACCGCTGGTGACGAAGGCAAGCTGTTCGGTTCGATCGGCACCCACGACATCGCTGACGCACTGACCGCCTCCGGCGTTGAAGTTGCGAAAAGCGAAGTTCGTCTGCCGAACGGCACCATCCGTAACGTAGGTGAGTTCGACGTAGCCGTGCACCTGCACGCTGAAGTCGAAGCAACCGTACGCGTTGTCGTGGTGGCTGCTTAAGCAGTACCAAATCGTCTGGCACCTTGTGTGGCTGACGGTTAACATCGGGCACGATCCTGTTCACAGGTCGTGCCCTTTGTCTTTCTGCCGAACCTGATTTTCACCCCCGAATTCCAAGTGGCCATGAACGATATCTCCGCTCCCGAGCAATACGATCTGCAAACCGCCGCCCTGAAGGTGCCGCCGCATTCCATCGAGGCCGAACAGGCCGTGCTCGGTGGTCTGATGCTGGACAACAACGCCTGGGAGCGAGTGCTGGATCAAGTCTCCGACGGCGATTTCTATCGGCATGACCACCGCTTGATCTTTCGCGCCATCGCCAAGCTGGCCGACCAGAACATGCCCATCGACGTGGTCACCCTGTCCGAACAACTGGACAAGGAGGGCCAGACCTCACAGGTGGGCGGGCTGGGCTACCTGGGCGAGTTGGCGAAGAACACCCCTTCGGTCGCCAACATCAAGGCCTATGCGCAGATCGTTCGCCAGCGGGCGACCCTGCGCCAGCTGATCGGTATCAGCAATGATATTGCCGACAGCGCCTTCAACCCCGAAGGCCGCACCGCCGAGGAGATCCTCGATGAGGCCGAGCGGCAGATCTTCCAGATCGCCGAAGCGCGTCCCAAGACTGGTGGCCCGGTCGGTGTCAACGAGCTGTTGACCAAGGCCATCGATCGAATCGACACCCTGTTCAATACTTCCGATGCGATTACCGGCCTCTCCACCGGCTATACCGACCTTGACGAGAAGACCAGTGGCCTGCAGCCGGCCGACCTGATCATCGTCGCCGGCCGTCCCTCGATGGGTAAGACCACCTTCGCCATGAACCTGGTGGAGAACGCAGTACTGCGTAGCGACAAGGCGGTCCTGGTGTACTCCCTGGAGATGCCAGGCGAATCGCTGATCATGCGTATGCTGTCCTCGCTTGGGCGGATCGACCAGACCAAGGTCCGTTCCGGCCAGTTGGACGATGACGACTGGCCGCGCCTGACCTCCGCGGTCAACCTGCTCAACGACCGCAAGCTGTTCATCGACGATACGGCGGGTATCAGCCCTTCGGAGATGCGGGCCCGGACCCGACGCCTGGTGCGTGAGCATGGCGATATCGGCCTGATCATGATCGACTACCTGCAGTTGATGCAGATCCCGGGCTCCAGTGGCGACAACCGGACCAACGAGATTTCCGAGATCTCGCGTTCCTTGAAGGCCCTGGCCAAGGAGTTCAACTGTCCGGTGGTGGCATTGTCCCAGCTCAACCGTTCCCTGGAGCAACGTCCCAACAAGCGCCCGGTGAACTCCGACTTGCGTGAATCCGGAGCGATCGAGCAGGACGCCGACGTGATCATGTTCGTGTACCGGGACGAGGTGTATCACCCGGAGACCGAGCACAAGGGTATTGCCGAGATCATCATCGGCAAGCAGCGGAACGGCCCCATCGGCTTCATCCGCCTGGCCTTCATCGGCAAATACACGCGCTTCGAAAACCTGGCTCCGGGCAGCTACAACTTCGACGACGACGAGTAGCCGCATCTCGCCCGGCACTGGCTGAATGCGGCGGGGACAATAGTCTTCTCGCCGCTGATTGCCTCGACCATGAATTCCGACTGGCGCAGTCGGAATTGGTCATTTTTTGTGCTATATTCCGCGCCCGCGAATTCCCCTGTCATTCAGCGCGTCCTTATCTGCGCCAACACCGGTCATCGACATGCAAGCAGCCAAGCCGTTATTCGACTATCCAAAGTACTGGGCCGAATGTTTCGGGCCAGCACCGTTCCTGCCCATGAGCAGGGAGGAGATGGATCAGCTCGGCTGGGACTCCTGCGACATCATCATCGTCACCGGCGATGCCTACGTCGATCACCCGTCCTTCGGCATGGCGATCATCGGCCGGCTGCTGGAGGCCCAGGGCTTTCGCGTAGGGATCATCGCCCAGCCCAACTGGCAGTCCAAGGACGACTTCATGAAGCTCGGCGAGCCGAACCTGTTCTTCGGTGTCGCGGCAGGCAACATGGACTCGATGATCAACCGCTACACCGCCGACAAGAAGGTTCGCTCCGACGATGCCTATACCCCAGGTGGCCTGGCGGGCAAGCGGCCGGACCGCGCCAGCCTGGTGTACAGCCAGCGCTGCAAGGAAGCCTACAAGCACGTGCCGATCATCCTCGGCGGCATCGAGGCTTCCCTGCGTCGAATCGCCCACTACGACTACTGGCAAGACCGGGTGCGCAACTCGATCCTGATCGATGCCTGCGCCGACATCCTGCTCTACGGCAACGCCGAGCGGGCCATCGTCGAAGTGGCCCAGCGCCTGTCCTATGGCCAGAAAATCGAAGACATCACCGATGTGCGCGGCACCGCGTTCATTCGCCGTGATACGCCCCAGGGCTGGTACGAAGTCGATTCCACTCGCATCGACCGTCCGGGCAAGATCGACAAGATCATCAACCCCTACGTCAACACCCAGGACACCGCCGCCTGCGCCATCGAGCAAGAGAAGGGGCCGGTTGAAGATCCCCAGGAAGCCAAGGTCGTGCAGATCCTGGCCAGCCCGAAGATGACCCGGGACAAGACCGTGATCCGCCTGCCGTCCATGGAAAAGGTGCGTAACGACCCGGTGCTCTACGCCCACGCCAACCGCGTGCTGCACCTGGAGACCAACCCGGGCAACGCCCGTGCGCTGGTGCAGAAGCATGGCGAGGTCGATGTCTGGTTCAACCCGCCGCCAATCCCGATGACCACTGAGGAAATGGACTACGTGTTCGGCATGCCTTATCAGCGCATCCCGCACCCGGAGTACGGCAAGGAGAAAATCCCGGCCTACGACATGATCCGCTTCTCGGTGAACATCATGCGCGGCTGCTTCGGTGGCTGTACCTTCTGCTCCATCACCGAGCACGAAGGGCGGATCATCCAGAACCGCTCCGAAGAGTCGATCATTCGTGAGATCGAAGAAATTCGTGACAAGGTTCCGGGTTTTACCGGAGTGATCTCCGACCTTGGTGGTCCTACCGCCAACATGTACCGCATCGCCTGCAAGAGCCCGGAAATCGAATCCGCGTGCCGCAAGCCATCCTGCGTGTTCCCAGGTATCTGCCCGAACCTGAACACCGACCATTCGTCGCTGATCCAGCTGTACCGCAGTGCCCGCGCCTTGCCTGGCGTGAAGAAGATCCTCATCGCTTCCGGCCTGCGTTACGACCTGGCGGTGGAATCGCCGGAATACGTCAAGGAGCTGGTGACCCACCACGTCGGTGGCTACCTGAAGATCGCCCCGGAACACACCGAGGAAGGTCCGCTGAACCAGATGATGAAACCTGGGATCGGCACCTATGACCGCTTCAAGCGGATGTTCGAGAAGTACTCCAAGGAGGCGGGCAAGGAGCAGTACCTGATCCCGTACTTCATCGCCGCCCACCCGGGCACTACCGATGAAGACATGATGAACCTGGCCCTATGGCTCAAGGGCAACGGTTTCCGCGCCGACCAGGTGCAGGCGTTCTATCCGTCGCCGATGGCCAGCGCCACCGCCATGTACCACTCGGGCAAGAACCCGCTGCGCAAGGTCACCTACAAGAGCGACTCGGTAACCATCGTCAAGAGCGAGGAGCAGCGCCGTCTGCACAAGGCGTTCCTGCGCTATCACGATCCCAAGGGCTGGCCGATGCTGCGCGAGGCCTTGCTGCGCATGGGCCGTGGCGACTTGATCGGTTCGGGCAAGCAGCAACTGATCCCGGCGCACCAGCCGTCTACCGACAGCTACCAGAGTGCCCGACGCAAGAACTCGACACCGGCCGGCAGCCACAAAGTAGCCAAGGAAACCCGGATCCTGACCCAGCACACCGGCTTGCCGCCGCGTGCCAGCGATGGCGGCAACGCCTGGGACAAGCGCGAACAGGCCAAGGCCGCAGCCTTCGCCCGCAACAAGCAAGCTGCCAAGGAGCGTGCCGACGCAGCCAAGGGCAAGGGCAAGAAGCCGACCCGCAAGCCGGTAGTGCCGCGCTGATACAACAAGACGCCAGCTATGAAGCTGGCGTCTTGCTTTTGCCCCCAGGGATTTTTAACGGGCACAGGGCAACAAAAGCCTGGCGCTTTGTTAAGGTTGGCGACCTTCATTCAGTGCATGCCGAGGTGGCCTCAAGCCATCAGGCAACCATCCACCGCCAGACCAAGGACGAATCACGTGGCCAGCGTTATCGACGGAGTCACCAGGGACCTCAACATCACCCAGATGCTCGCCCGCCAGCGGATCGAAAGCCAACTCAACCTGCCACGGCTGTTCGCCGCCATCGATACCGATCCATCGATCGCCGGGGCGGGGGTGGTGTACATCAATGCCGACTTCAACGTGATCACCCTGCGTGAGTTCAGGCCGATTTGCAGCATCACGCCCAAGCGTGTGGTCCTGCGGGAAGCCAAGAGGTACATCGCGCCCCAGCAGTTCGTCGACCAGGTGAAGAACAACCCCCGCGAGTCGCGCCTGGCGACCGAGTCCTTCAATACCTCGCTGTCCTGTGCCGCCGCGGTAATCGGCTGGCTGGTGGTATTCAGCGGCACCGTTGCCGTGCCCTTCACCGCCGGCGCCAGCGCCTGGATGGTGGCGCTCGGGGTGTCGGCGGCGGTAGCCGGGACCGCCCAGTGCGTGATCGGCGGGGCGCGGGTGATCAACGAGATCCAGGACCCGGCGGCCAACGACCGGATGGACGATGCCGAGTGGTACACCATCGTCTCGCCGATTCTCGATGGCATTTCCCTGGTGGGCGTCGGGGGTTCCGCGCTGACCACGGTCAAGCTGCTCAAGGCCAGCAAGGCGGCCAATACCGGCAAGAGCTGGACCCAGTTGCTCAAGGGGCTCAACCGCCAGGAGCGGGCCAGGCTGACCAAGGAGCTCTTGACCCTGCGCGATCCAAGCCTGACCCCCAAGCTGCTGAAGCTCAAGCAGCGTACCGAAGGATTGACCAAGCGCTATTCGACGACGCAGATCAGGCACGCGACCCTGACGCAGATGCAAGATGCCCTGGGGGCGGTCCTGAGCACCACCGGCAGCATCCGCTCCGGCAACCTGGGCACGGCGAAAACCCTGGCCGTAGGGCTCTATGAGGAGTTCGACGAATGATCGGCGGGGGCAGCATGCGCGAGTTCCTGGCGCGGTATTTCCCGACCTTCATGCTCACGGTGCTGCTGGGCTGCTTCAGCGCATCGTTGCTGTTGTCGCTGGCGCAAGTCACCTACTGGCGCGGCATGGCACCAGAGCAGAGCAACGACTACATGGGCCTGGGCCTGCTGGTGCTGATTGTGTTGCTGGTGGTTGGCAACCTGCTGGTGGTGCGCGGCATCGCCTGGGGTGTGTGGCTGGTGGCTGGTTACTTCGCCCTGTGCCTGGTCCTGGTGGCGCCGATGTTCCAATACCATCCGCACCAGGGCATCTATCTGGCGGGGCTGCTATTGCCCTTGCTGGGGCTATTGCTACTCAACAGCCGGCGCCATCGGCAGATGCGTGAAAAGCTGCTGGAGATCCGCCACCAGCGTCAACGGCTCAAGGTGTCGTTGAAGCCCCAGCGCAAGCGCCCCTGATAATCACGGTGGGGCGCCTGGGGAAGTGGTTCAGCTCGGCTTTGAGTCGACCCACTTGGCAGAAACCGAAGGTTGCCAGGCGCTCAGGGCATCCAGCAGGCCGGCCGGCGACTGGTTGATCTGCAGCATCTGGCGGTGCGCAGTACTGACGAAACCCTCGCCGACGATATGGTCGAGGAAGCCGCCGAGCTTTTCATAGAAGCCATTCACTTCCAGCAGCCCCAGGGGCTTGCGGTGGTACCCCAGCTGGCCCCAGGTCCAGACTTCGAACAGTTCTTCCAGGGTGCCAAGGCCCCCGGGCAGGGCGATGAAGGCATCGCTGAGTTCGGCCATGCGCGCCTTGCGGGCATGCATGCCATCCACCACTTCCAGGCGGGTCAAGCCGTTGTGGCCGATCTCGATGTCTTTCAGGCTTTGCGGAATGATGCCCACGACTTCTCCGCCAGCGGCCATGGCCGCATCGGCGACGATGCCCATCAGGCCCACCGCGCCACCGCCGTAGACCAGGGTCAGGTTGCGCTCGGCAATGGCCCGGCCCATGGCCTGGGCAGCTTCGCGATAGGCAGGATTGGCGCCAGCGCTGGCGCCGCAGAATACACAGACTGAAGTTAACGGCATGTCTTGCTCCCAGCTCAAAGATCGCCTCAGGGTAAAGGCTCCATGAGCTGCGTCCAAGCATTAAGCGTCGTGTTGTGGCGTCTCGTAAGTACCGCTGGCACCGCAAGCGTAGGCGGCGAGCAAGCTGCGAAACAGGCTGTTGAACGACATGATCCAGGCTCCGGTGAGGTGATGGCGGTGATTCTAGGGACGGCTCCCGGGGCTGGCTGCTTGATTGTTTCGATCGGCCTGATAGCAGAGAGTTGTATACAGTTTCTTGATGCAAATCATAGGCAGTAGCGAGAAATTCAGGCAGTCTTGGCTCCCATGGATTCAGATGGATTTTGTTAACCCTGCCTTGGAGATTCACCATGTTTGCCAAACTCGTTGCAGCATCCCTGTTGACACTGGCCAGCAGCCAACTGATGGCCGCCGAGTGCAAGATCGACGTCGACTCTACCGACCAGATGTCCTTCAGCACCAAGGAAATCACCATCGACAAGAGCTGCAAGACCTTTACCGTGAACCTGGGCCACTCCGGCAGCCTGCCGAAGAACGTCATGGGTCATAACTGGGTACTGAGCAAGACCGCAGACATGGCTGGCATCGCTGCCGACGGCATGGCCGCTGGCATCGACAAGAACTACCTGAAGGAAGGCGACACCCGCGTCATCGCCCACACCAAGATCATCGGTGCCGGTGAAAAGGATTCGGTGACCTTCGACGTGTCCAAGCTGACCGCTGGCGAGAGCTACCAGTTCTTCTGCTCGTTCCCTGGCCACAACTCGATGATGAAAGGCGCCGTGATCGTGAAGTAATCAGGCCGGCTGCAAAAAAAGCGCCCCGAGGGGCGCTTTTTTGTGCCTGTCGTTCAGGGCGCGAAGGGCATGACCCGCTTGTGGTGGGTCTTGCGATAGGTGTCGCAGATGATCTTGAAGGCTTCCTCGCGTACCGACTGGCCGTGCAGGAAGGCATCGATCTCGGCATAGGTGACGCCGTGGGAGGCTTCGTCCGGCTTGCCCGGCGACAGGTCCTCGAGATCGGCGGTGGGGATCTTCTCCACCAGCGACTCGGGGGCCCCGAAATGCCGGGCAATGGCCCGTACCTGGTTTTTCACCAGGCCGCTCAGGGGCGCCAGGTCGCAGGCGCCGTCGCCGAACTTGGTGAAGAAGCCCATCACGGCCTCGGCGGCATGGTCGGTACCGATCACCAGGCCCTGGGTGGCGCCGGCGATGGTGTACTGGGCGACCATGCGCATCCGCGCCTTGGTGTTGCCCAGTACGAAGTCCCGGGACACCGCGTGCTGGCCTTCGAAGGCTGCCACTTCATGGGCCAGGGCCTTGACCGCCGGGCCGATGTTCACGGTGTGGCGCTCGTCGGGGTTGATGAAGTCCACCGAGGCCTGGGCGTCGTGCTCGTCGAACTGCGTCTCGTAGGGCAGGCGCACGGCGATGAAACGGTAATGCGGGTCACCGCTGCGCTCACGCAGCTCACGCATGGCTCGCTGGGCCAGCAGGCCGGCGGTCAGGGAGTCGACACCGCCGCTGATGCCCAGTACCAGGGACTTGAGGCCGGAATTGACCAGGCAGTCCTGAATGAAGCGCACGCGCCGGGCGACTTCCGCTTCCAGGGCGGCGTGGTCGGGAAAAGGTGCTTGGACCTTGAGCTGCTGCGCAATCTCAAGCTGTACGGCTTGCATGATTCACTCCTTGCCAGGTTGGGCAGGTACTTGGAAAACGTGGCGCAAATAGGCGACGAAGTTCGGGTCCTTGCAATGGGTCTTGCCCGCTTCGTCGGAGATCTTGGCGACGGGCTGGCCATTGCAGGCGGCCATTTTAAGCACGATGCTCATCGGCTCGACACCGGGGATGTCACAGGTCAGGTTGGTGCCGATGCCGAAGCTGACATTGATCCGCCCGCGCAGCGCCCGGAAGATCTCCAGGGAGCGGGGCAGGGTCAGGCTGTCGGAGAACACCAGGGTCTTGCTCATCGGGTCGATGCCCAGCTTGTGGTAGTGGGCGATGGCCTTTTCCGCCCAGAGGATCGGGTCCCCCGAGTCATGGCGCAGGCCGTCGAACAGCTTGGCGAAGAACAGGTCGAAATCCCCCAGGAAAGCATCGGTGGTGATGCAGTCGGTCAGGGCGATGCCCAGCAGGCCCCGGTATTCGCGGACCCAGCAGTCGAGGGCGGCGATCTGGCTGTCGATCAGCCGTGGTCCCAACTGCTGGTGGGCCATGATCCACTCGTGGGCCATGGTGCCCAGGGGCTTCATGTTCAGCTCCCGGGACAGGTGCACGTTGCTGGTGCCGACGAAACGCCCGGGGAAATCGTGCTTGAGCACATTCACCACTTCTTCCTGGACTCGGTAGGAGAAGCGCCGGCGAGTGCCGAAATCCGCCACTTGCAGCTCGGACAACTCTTCGCTGCTGGCGTTGGCAGTCAGCCAGTCGAACTTGCGGTACAGCTGCTCGCGGGCCTGCACCAGTTGGACTTCCCGGTAGCGGTAGCGATTGCGCACCTCGCTGATGATGGCCAGCATCGGCACTTCGAACAGGATCACGTGCAGCCAGGGGCCGCGCAGGCGGATGAACAGCTCGTCGTTCTCGACACCGGTGTGCACATAGCGCAGGTTGAAGCGGAACAGCCCGAGAAAACGCAGGAAATCCGGCTTGAGGAAGCTGATGCGCTCGAGAAAACCCAACTGGTCGGCACTCAGGCTCAACTCGGCCAGGTGTTCGAACTGGTAGCGGATCTCCGCCAGGTAGGGCCGCAGGTCCTCGCTGTTACGGCAACGAAACTCCCATTCCACCTCGACGTTGGGGTAGTTGTGCAGCACCGCCTGCATCATGGTCAGTTTGTAGAAGTCGGTGTCGAGCAGGTTCTGCACGATGCGATCGGCAAACACACTCTCGCTCATAATGGGAATCTCCATGCTGGCCGCGACTGACAGGTGCGGCGCTCAGCTCTTTCAGTGAAGGCGCTAGTGGCGCATAGACGTCCTGGGCTTTGCCAGTGTTTTTTCGCGCCTGGGTTCATATCGGACGACTACTGATCGATCCGCTCCAGCATCCAGCGCACGAAGTCGCGGACCTTGGGGACTTCCGCCGAATGCTCGGGGTAGGCCAGGTAGTAGGCATCCTGGCTGGGCATGGCGTATTCCCAGGCGATCACCAGCTTGCCCTCGGCCAGCTCTTCCTCCACTAGGAACCGTGGCAGCAGGGCCACGCCACAGCCGACCTGGGCGGCACGAATGCACATGTAGAAGGTTTCGAAGCGCGGGCCGTGATAGCTGTGCTCGGTCTGGTAGCCCTGTTGCTCGAACCACTCGTGCCAGCCCTGGGGCCGCGAGGCGTTCTGCAGTAGCACCAGGTCGGCCAGCTGCCGGGGATCGGTGAGCGGTTCGGCCGGCAGGCTGTCGGGGGCGCATACCGCCACCAGCTCCTCGCTGAACAGCTTCAGGCTCTCGGTACCGGGGCGCGCGCCCTGGCCGAAGTAGAACGCCAGGTCGCTGTGGCCCTGGAGCAATTCGTCGGGCTCCTGTTCGTTGCACAGGTCCAGGTGGATATGCGGATGGCGCAGGCGCCAGCCCTTGAGCCTTGGCACCAGCCAGCGCGCGCCGAAGGTGTAGGGCGTGGAGACCCGCAGCACTTCGGTCTCGCCGCCGTAGGAGCGCAGGTAGTGAGTGGACATTTCCACCTGGGTGAGGATCTTGCGCACTTCCACCAGGTACAGGTCGCCGGCTGGGGTCAGTTGCAGGCGCCGGCGTACGCGGCGGAACAGCAAGTGCTGGAGCAGTTCCTCCAACTGCGCCACCTGCTTGCTCACCGCGCTCTGGGTCAGGTTCAGCTCCTCGGCCGCGCGGGTGAAGCTCAGGTGCCGGGTCACGGCCTCGAAGCACTGCAGGGCCGTGATCGACGGCAGGTAGCGTTTGTTCAGCATGGCTTGTCCTTGTTCTTATCGGTGCTGGATGCCGGCCCAGCATGAATAAACGGAATGATATCTCGCTTAAAGGTCGTTTGTTGGCAAGTCTGCGGCCAGCTACAACTACAGGTCTCGACGACCGCCACGGCGGTCCTGGTCTTTCGCTTGCCATTTGTAAGGAGTCACCCATGGTTGCCGCATTGCTTGATCGTCTGGGCGTGAACCCGGCCCTCTACCAGTCGGGCGCATACCCTGTGCATTCGCCCATCGACGGCAGCCGGATCGCCGCGGTGAACTGGCAGGGTGCCGCCGAAGTGGAGCAGCAGGTCAGTCGCGCCGAGCATGCATTCGCCCTTTGGCGCAATGTCCCGGCCCCTCGTCGTGGCGAGCTGGTACGGCAATTCGGCGAGGTGCTGCGCGAGCACAAGGCCGACCTTGGCGAGCTGGTGTCCTGGGAGGCCGGCAAGATCACCCAGGAAGGCCTGGGGGAAGTGCAGGAGATGATCGACATCTGCGACTTCGCCGTCGGCCTGTCGCGCCAGCTCTATGGCCTGACCATCGCCTCCGAGCGCCCTGGTCACCACATGCGCGAAACCTGGCATCCACTGGGGGTGGTGGGGGTGATCAGCGCCTTCAACTTCCCGGTGGCGGTCTGGTCCTGGAACACCGCCCTGGCCCTGGTCTGTGGTAACCCGGTGATCTGGAAACCCTCGGAAAAGACTCCGCTGACTGCCCTGGCCTGCCATGCCTTGCTGGAGCGGGTGCTGAAGAACTTCCAGGACGCCCCTGAGTACCTGAGCCAGGTGATCATCGGTGGCCGCGATGCGGGCGCCGCATTGGTGGACGATCCCCGTGTGGCCCTGGTCAGCGCCACCGGCAGCACCCGCATGGGCCGTGAAGTGGCGCCCAAGGTCGCCGCGCGCTTCGCCCGCAGCATTCTTGAATTGGGGGGCAACAACGCCATGATCCTCGGGCCCAGCGCCGACCTGGACATGGCCGTGCGCGCGATCCTGTTCAGCGCCGTCGGCACCGCCGGCCAGCGTTGCACCACCCTGCGCCGGCTGATCGCCCATGAATCGGTGAAGGAAGAGATCGTCGCTCGCCTCAAGGCCGCCTATGCCAAGGTGCGCATTGGCCATCCGCTGCAAGGCAACCTGATCGGCCCGCTGATCGACAAGCACAGCTTCGAAGCCATGCAGGACGCTCTGGAGCAGGCCCTGAGCGAGGGCGGCCGGGTGTTCGGTGGCCAGCGTCAGTTGCAGGACCAGTACCCCAACGCCTACTACGTGTCGCCGGCGATCGTGGAAATGCCCGAGCAGAGCGACGTGGTGTGCAGCGAGACCTTCGCCCCGATCCTTTATGTGATCGGCTACCAGGACTTCGATGAGGCCCTGCGCCTGAACAACGCCGTGCCCCAGGGGCTGTCCTCGTGCATCTTCACCACCGATGTGCGTGAGGCCGAGCGGTTCATGTCGGCGGTGGGCAGCGACTGCGGCATCGCCAACGTCAACATCGGCCCCAGCGGTGCGGAAATCGGTGGCGCCTTCGGTGGCGAGAAGGAAACCGGCGGCGGGCGCGAGTCCGGCTCCGACGCCTGGCGTGGCTACATGCGTCGCCAGACCAACACCGTCAACTACTCCCGCGAGTTGCCGCTGGCCCAGGGCATTACCTTCGACTGAGCCCCACGCGGCACGCCTGCCGGCCAGGCGTGCCAGGGGCGGTTGGTCCATGTGGGTTGATTTCGGAGTTGGCGATGGCACTACAAGAACAATGTCTATGGGAACGATTGACTCCGCAAAGGCCTGACCACGCACCGCTGCGGGGCGAGCAGACGGCGGATGTCTGCATCATCGGCGCCGGCTTCACCGGCTTGTCGGCGGCGGTGCATCTGCTGGAGCAGGGCAAGCGGGTGTGCGTGGTGGAGGCCCAGCGTGCCGGGCAGGGGGGCTCGGGGCGTAACGTCGGCCTGGTGAATGCCGGCATGTGGATTCCACCGGACGAGATCGAGGCCGGCTTCGGCGAACAAGTCGGCAGCCAGCTCAATCGCATGCTCGGTGCGGCGCCATCGCTGGTGTTCAGCCTGGTGGACAAGTACCGCATCGATTGCCAGTTGCGCCGTGAGGGCACCCTGCACATGGCTCACAATGCCCGGGGCGAGGCCGACCTGCGCAGCCGCGAGCAGCAATGGAAGCGTCGGGGCGCTCCGGTGGAGTTGCTCACCGGGGCGGCCTGTGAAACCGCCACCGGGACCCGGAAGATCGCCGCGGCCCTGCTCGATCGCCGGGCCGGGACCATCAACCCGATGGCCTATGTCAGCGGCCTGGCCAAGGCCGCGGCCGACCTGGGCGGCCGGTTGTTCGACCACTCCCCGGTAACCCGCCTGGAACGCCAGGGCCAGCGCTGGTCGGTGCAGACCGACCAGGGTTCGGTGCTGGCCGAGCAAGTGGTGATCGCTTCCAACGCCTACACCGAGGGCGACTGGACCGAACTGCGGCGCAATTTTTTCCCTGGCTACTACTACCAGGTGGCCTCGGTGCCACTGACCGAGGCGGCTGCCCAGCAGATCCTGCCCGGTGGCCAGGGTTCCTGGGATACCCGCCAGGTGCTGAGCAGTATCCGCCGGGACGCCGAGGGCCGGCTGCTGCTGGGCAGCCTGGGCAACGGCAACCAGAAACCCTTGTGGTTCCTCAAGGCCTGGGCCGATCGGGTGCAGCAGCATTACTTCCCCTACCTCAAGCCCGTGGAGTGGGAGTGCACCTGGACCGGCTGCATCGCCTTCACCCCCGACCACCTGATGCGCCTGTTCGAGCCGGCCCCGGGGTTGGTGGCCGTCACCGGTTACAACGGCCGTGGGGTGACCACCGGCACCGTAGTGGGCAAGGCCTTCGCTGACTACCTGTGTAACGGCGACCCACAGGCCCTGCCGATTCCCTTCGCGCCCATGCAACCCTTGGCAGGGGCGTCCTTGCGCAGTTGTCTGTACGAGGCCGGATTCTCCCTCTACCACGCCGGCCAATGCCTGCGCATCGTTATCTGAATGAGGAAATAGACAGCCGTTAACGACGCTTTTCGATGCAGCGACTAGCCTGTAGTGGTGCGGCTCGTAGCAGTTGCGCACCACGGGTGTGCAGTTCGGTGACGCGGGCTGTTACAAGAGGGTTGCACGTTGAATTGTGTCGCGGTTGCAATGATGGCACTCATGGGTTGTACCCATTGAAATACAAGGTTTCACCTTCCGCGGTTTAGACGGTTGCACGCCCAATGAAAATGGGCTCGAAACAGTCGAAATAACAATAAGACAGCGACTTTTTGAAGAATAAAAAACCACTGGCACGGCGCTTGCTCTGAGCATTGATGTGAAGTCGCAGTGCCAACTAAAAAAACCTTGGAGCATCACCTCATGTCCCAGACGTTTTACAAGAAAGGCTTTCTGGCCCTCGCAGTGGCAACTGCGCTGGGTGTTTCTGCGTTTGCTCAAGCCGACCTGAAGATCGGCGTAGCGGGTCCCATGACAGGCGCCAATGCGGCTTTCGGCGAGCAGTACATGAAGGGTGCACAGGCAGCGGCTGACGAAATCAACGCCAAGGGCGGGGTCAACGGCGAGAAGATCGTCCTGGTCAAGGGCGACGACGCCTGCGAGCCGAAACAGGCGGTCGCCGTGGCCAACCGACTGGTGGACCAGGACAAGGTGGCTGGCGTGGTCGGGCACTTCTGCTCCTCCTCGACCATCCCGGCTTCCGAGGTGTACAGCGATGCCGGGGTGATTGCCATCACTCCCGGCTCCACCAACCCCCAGGTCACCGAGCGCGGCCTGTCGGCGATGTTCCGCATGTGCGGGCGTGACGACCAGCAAGGCGTGGTCGCCGGCGACTACATCATCGATGTGCTCAAGGGCAAGAAGGTCGCGGTACTGCACGACAAGGACACCTACGGCCAGGGCCTGGCCGATGCGACCAAGGCGCAGCTGACCAAGCGCGGCGTGACCCCGGTGCTGTATGAGGGCCTGACCCGGGGCGAGAAGGACTTCAGTGCCGTGGTCACCAAGATCCGCGCCGCCGGTGCCGATGTGGTGTATTTCGGCGGCCTGCATCCCGAGGCCGGCCCGCTGGTGCGCCAACTGCGCGAGCAGGGCCTGAAGGATGTGAAGTTCATGTCCGACGACGGCATCGTCACCGACGAGCTGGTGACCACCGCCGGTGGCCCGCAGTACGTCGATGGCGTGTACATGACCTTCGGCGCCGACCCACGCCTGCTGCCTGACAGCAAGGCCGTGGTGGACGCCTTCCGCAAGGCCGGTACCGAGCCCGAGGGCTACACCCTGTACGCCTACGCCTCGATCCAGGCCCTGGCCGCCGGCTTCAATGGCGCCAAGTCCAACAAGGGCGAGGACGCTGCCAAGTGGCTCAAGGCCAACCCGGTGAAAACCGTGATGGGCGAGAAGGCCTGGGACGCCAAGGGCGACCTGAAGATCTCCGACTACGTGGTCTATCAGTGGGACAAGGACGGCAAATACCACCAGCTGGAAAAACAGAAGTGACATGAGTCCGCGCGGACCGATACCGGCCCCTGGTATCGGTCCGTACTCGTGCAGTACTTGCCTTTTCTCGTAGAGCTGCACAACGGACGTGTTGCGCGGACCGGTGATCCCTGTCCGGCGTTGACGCCCTGTGCCGTCTCTCAAGTCCGTGAGATTGCGTTATGGATGGTATTTTCCTGCAGCAACTGATCAATGGACTGACCCTCGGGTCCGTCTACGGTCTGATCGCCATCGGCTACACAATGGTCTATGGCATCATCGGCATGATCAACTTCGCCCACGGCGAGGTGTACATGATTTCCGCCTACCTCGCGGCAATCAGCCTGGCCCTGCTGGCCTATTTCGGCATCGAATCCTTCCCGCTACTCATCCTCGGCACCCTGATCTTCACCGTCGTGGTGACGGGGATCTACGGCTGGGTCATCGAGCGTGTCGCCTACAAACCCCTGCGCAACTCCACCCGCCTGGCACCGCTGATCAGTGCCATCGGCATCTCGCTGATCCTGCAGAACTACGCGCAAATCAGCCAGGGCGCCAAGCAACAGGGCGTGCCTACCCTGCTGGCCGGGGCCTGGAAGGTCGACATCGGCAGCGGCTTCGTGCAGCTGACCTACACCAAGATCTTCATCCTGGTGGCGGCATTCGCCGGCATGGCGCTGCTGACCTACATCATCAAGTACACCAAGCTCGGACGCATGTGCCGGGCCACCCAGCAAGACCGCAAGATGGCCTCGATCCTGGGGATCAACACCGACCGGGTGATTTCCTACGTATTCGTCATCGGCGCCGCCATGGCGGCCCTGGCCGGGGTGCTGATCACCATGAACTACGGCACCTTCGACTTCTATGCCGGCTTCGTCATCGGGATCAAGGCGTTCACGGCAGCGGTACTCGGCGGCATCGGCTCGCTGCCTGGGGCGATGCTCGGCGGGATCATCCTCGGCATCTCCGAGTCGCTGTTCTCCGGCTTGATCAACTCCGACTACAAAGACGTGTTCAGCTTCTCGCTGCTGGTGCTGATCCTGATCTTCCGTCCCCAAGGCCTGCTGGGTCGCCCACTCGTGGCGAAGGTGTAAGTATGTCTGCTGCCAATAAACCGATCGACATCAAGAAGAGCGTCATCGACGCCGTGCTCGCCGGGCTGATCTCGCTGATCGTGTTCGGCCCCATCGTGGGCGTGGTGCTCGATGGCTATAGTTTCAACCTGGAGCCGACCCGGGTCGCCTGGCTGGTGGCCATCGTCATGGCCGGTCGCCTGGCCCTGAGCCTGTTCCTGCAGACCCCGAGGGGCTTGAAGATCCTCCAGGGTTTCGAAAGCACCGGCTCAGGCGTGCATGTGCTGGCGCCGGACTACAAGTCGCGGCTGCGCTGGATCATCCCGGCACTGATCGTGATCGCCATCGTCTTTCCGTTCTTCGCCAACAAGTACCTGCTGACCGTGGTCATCCTCGGGCTGATCTACGTGCTGCTGGGCCTGGGGCTGAACATCGTGGTGGGCCTGGCCGGGTTGCTGGACCTGGGTTATGTGGCGTTCTATGCCATTGGCGCCTATGGCCTGGCCCTGGGCTACCAGTACCTGGGCCTGGGCTTCTGGACCGTGCTGCCCCTGGCGGCGATCGCCGCGGCGCTGGCGGGATGCATATTGGGCTTCCCGGTGTTGCGCATGCACGGCGACTACCTGGCCATCGTGACCCTCGGGTTCGGCGAGATCATTCGCCTGGTGCTCAATAACTGGCTGTCCTTCACCGGCGGCCCCAACGGCATGCCGGTGCCCTCGCCGACATTCATGGGCCTGGAGTTCGGGCGCAAGGCCAAGGACGGCGGGGTGCCGTTCCATGAGTTCTTTGGCCTGGAATACAACCCCAACCTGAAGTTCCTGTTCATCTACATCGTGCTGTTCCTGGTGGTGCTGCTGGTGCTCTACATCAAGCACCGGCTGACCCGCATGCCGGTAGGCCGAGCCTGGGAGGCCCTGCGCGAAGACGAGATCGCCTGCCGCGCCATGGGGCTGAACCATGTACTGGTGAAACTCTCGGCCTTTACCCTCGGTGCCTCCACCGCGGGCCTGGCCGGGGTGTTCTTCGCCAGCTACCAGGGCTTCGTCAACCCGTCGTCCTTCACCTTCTTCGAGTCGGCACTGATCCTCGCCATTGTGGTACTGGGGGGCATGGGCTCCACCGTAGGCGTGGTGATCGCCGCGTTCGTACTGACCGTGGCGCCTGAACTGCTGCGCAGTTTCTCCGAGTACCGGGTGCTGCTGTTCGGCATCCTCATGGTGTTGATGATGATCTGGCGGCCGCGCGGCTTGATCCGCATCAGCCGTACCGGGGTGACTCCGCGCAAAGGTGTTTTGACCCCAAGGAGCGCGCCATGAGCGAATACATTCTTTCGGTCGAGAATCTGATGATGCACTTCGGTGGCATCAAGGCCCTCAGCGACGTCAGCCTCAAGGTCAAGCGCAATTCGATCTTCGCCCTGATCGGCCCCAACGGTGCGGGCAAGACCACGGTGTTCAACTGCCTGACCGGTTTCTACAAGGCTTCCGGCGGGCGTATCGAGCTCAATACCCGGGGCCAGCAGACCAACGTCATCAAGCTGTTGGGCGAGTCGTTCCGAGCCAGTGACTTCGTGTCGCCGAAAAGCTTTTCCAGCCGCCTCTACTACAAGATGTTCGGCGGTACCCACCTGGTGAACCGGGCCGGCCTGGCGCGGACTTTCCAGAACATTCGCCTGTTCAAGGAAATGTCGGTGGTGGAGAACCTGCTGGTGGCCCAGCACATGTGGGTCAACCGCAACCTGTTGGCGGGCATCCTCAATACCCGGGGCTACCGCAAGGCGGAAAGCGATGCCCTGGACCAGGCCTTCTACTGGCTGGAAGTGGTGGACCTGGTGGACTGCGCCAACCGCCTGGCTGGCGAGCTCTCCTATGGCCAGCAGCGCCGATTGGAGATCGCCCGGGCCATGTGTACCCGGCCGCAGATCATCTGCCTCGACGAGCCGGCTGCCGGCCTCAACCCACAGGAGACCGAAGCCTTGAGTGCGATGATCCGGCTGCTGCGCGATGAGCACGACCTGACCGTGGTGCTGATCGAGCACGACATGGGCATGGTCATGAGCATTTCCGACCACATCGTGGTGCTGGATCACGGCAACGTGATCGCCGAAGGCGGGCCGGAGGCGATCCGCAACGATCCGAAGGTCATCGCTGCCTACCTGGGTGCCGACGAAGAGGAGCTGGCATGACTCAACCTATCCTCGAACTCAAGGACCTGGACGTGTACTACGGGCCGATCCAGGCGCTGAAGAAAGTCTCGCTGCATATCGACGAAGGAGAAACCGTGAGCCTGATCGGCTCCAACGGCGCCGGCAAATCGACCCTCTTGATGTCGATCTTCGGCCAGCCTCGGGCCGAATCCGGGCAGATTCTGTACCGCGGCGTGGATATCACCCACAAGTCGTCCCACTACATCGCCTCCAACGGTATTGCCCAGTCTCCGGAAGGGCGCCGGGTGTTCCCCGACATGACCGTGGAGGAAAACCTGCTGATGGGCACCATCCCCATCGGCGACAAGTACGCGAACGAGGACATGCAGCGCATGTTCGAGTTGTTCCCCAGGCTCAAGGAACGGCGCAACCAGCGGGCCATGACCATGTCCGGCGGTGAGCAGCAGATGCTGGCCATCGCCCGGGCCTTGATGAGCCGGCCCAAGTTGCTGTTGCTGGATGAACCGAGCCTGGGCCTGGCGCCGATCGTGGTGAAGCAGATCTTCGCCACCCTGCGTGAGCTGGCGGCCAGCGGCATGACCATCTTCCTGGTGGAGCAGAATGCCAACCATGCCCTCAAGCTGTCCGACCGAGCTTACGTGATGGTCAACGGCGAGATCCGCCTGAGTGGCAGCGGCAAGGAACTGCTGGTCAACGAGGAGGTGCGCAACGCCTACCTGGGCGGTCACTGATCCCATTGTGGATAAAAAGGCCCCGCCGATTCGCACCGGCGGGGCCTTTTTTATCCACACCCGCAACTTCAGGTTCATTTTGGGGCCTGGCCGCGCAATGGCTGCCGATTTGCGTCCGACAATTGTGGAAAACCTCTTGAACAAGTTGCCAAAACGCCGCATGAAGAGGCTGCAAACAGTTGTTTTTTCACTGTTTTGACTTGTCCCCGTTTGTTGTGGAGCGGGCTGTGGGTAACGTGGGAGTAGCTGGCTGAAAGCCTTGAAACACGTGGCTTTCAAGGTGTTGGGTGTTTTTTGATCAGCTATTTTTGGCGATCTTGAGAACGACTTTGTCAACCTTTTTATTGTCGCAGCGAGGTGTCTAGGGTGCCTTGTATAAGCCTGTGGATAAGTCTGTGATTAAACTCTGGAAAGAACTCCCGGGACAGCGTCGTTGCTGGCCTCTGGCCTTCTGGAGTTTGACCGCTCGGTCATCTTTTCCGGTCGCGGCTGCATGGAGTGTTTGCCCAGGTCAAGCGAAAAACTTTGCATTTGTCGGCGCAGGCCTTGTGGATCGCGGCTTTGGGTATTTGGCAGTTGCCCCCAAAGACTGTGGACCGGCCTGTGGATAAGGTGCGTGCACTTGGCTGCAGGCCACGTGGGTAGCGGTTTTGCGGCTATTGGGCGTTTTTTGTACAGGTCCTGCGGCTCTTTTGGGTGTCGCTCGCACGGATAGTCGGCAGATGAACGGTCCGGTTGCTGCCCGGGGCCGGCCCGGGCATGCTGCGAAACGTTTTTTTATTGAAATGGCGGCCCGCCCCCAGCAAGGAGAACACCATGACTTCCACTCTGTTCATCACAGGCGCGACTTCCGGTTTTGGCGAGGCCTGTGCCCGGCGCTTTGCCGAGGCCGGCTGGTCGCTGGTGCTGACCGGTCGTCGCCAGGATCGCCTCGATGCCCTATGCGCGGAGCTCTCCAAGCAGACCGAGGTCCATGGCCTGGTGCTCGACGTACGGGATCGCAAGGCCATGGAGGATGCCATCGCCAACCTGCCGCCATCCTTTGCCAAGCTGCGCGGGTTGATCAATAACGCTGGCCTGGCCCTGGGGGCGGACCCTGCGCCCAAGTGTGAGCTGGACGACTGGGACACCATGGTCGACACCAACATCAAGGGCCTGATGTACAGCACTCGCCTGCTGCTGCCACGGCTGATCGCCCATGGTCGCGGTGCCGGAATCGTCAACCTGGGCTCCGTCGCCGGTAACTATCCCTACCCCGGCAGCCACGTGTATGGCGGCACCAAGGCCTTCGTCAAGCAGTTCTCCCTGAGCCTGCGCTGCGACCTGCAGGGCACCGGCGTACGGGTGACCAATATCGAGCCTGGCCTGTGCGAAAGCGAGTTCTCGCTGGTGCGCTTTGGCGGTGACCAGGCCCGTTATGACGCCACCTACGCTGGCGCCGAGCCAATCCAGCCCGAGGACATCGCCGAGACCATCTTCTGGGTCATGAACACTCCGGCCCACGTCAACATCAACAGCCTGGAACTGATGCCGGTCAGCCAGTCCTGGGCCGGTTTCGCCATCGACCGCAACGCCAAGGCCTGACCTGTCACGGCGCAGTTTCGCGGGCAGTGCACTGCACTCCTGTAGCCGCTGCTGAGCTGGCGAAGCTGCGCCAAGGTCCGCAGGGCCTTCCATGACGCTCATGATCATGCCCCCTGCGATCGGACCAACCGCTTCGCAGGGGGGCGGTCGCACTCGGAAATACATAGGCTGATTCGTTTCAGCTTGCCGAAGCCGAAGCACGCTAGAATTCCTCCCCTAAATTTGTATTGCCGCAGCAATAGAGGCGGTGTTTGCCAAGTTCCGTGGGAGGAATCGTGAGTAACCGAGGTGAGCAGGCTCTGCTCAAGCAATCGACCGTACTGATGTTCGCCGTGGCGATCGCCGGTATCGTCACGGGTTTTGTTTCTGGTGCCCAATCCATCCTGTTCGATGGTTTCTTTTCCCTGATCGCGACCTTCATCAAGGTGCTGATGTTGATCACCGCCAGGCTGATTACCAAGCCGGGCAACGAGCGTTTCCAGTTCGGTTTCTGGCACCTGGAGCCCATGGTGCTGTTGATCGAGGGCAGCTTCCTGCTACTGATCGCCATCTACGCTTTTCTCAACGGCGTGTTCGGCATTATCAACGGCGGCCGTGAGATCGAGCTGGGCCTGGTGATCGTCTATGCCGCGGTGTTCACCGTGGTGGAGTTCGCCTACTTCTTCTACGTGCGCCATCGCAACCGCAAGCTCAAGTCGTCGCTGATCCAGTTCGACAACATCAGCTGGCTGGTGGACGCCATGCTCTCGGTGGGGCTGCTGGTGAGCTTCGTCAGTGCCTTGCTGCTCAAGCACTATGGCCATGGCCAATGGGCGGTGTATGTCGACCCGATGATCCTGATCGTGCTGGCCCTGAGCATGCTGGCGCCGGCCCTGAAGATCCTGCGCCCGGCCCTGCGCGAGGTGCTGGGTATCGCGCCCGACCAGCTGGACGAGACGGTACGCACAGTGATGGAGCAGGCCAAGGCCACCCATGGTTTCGAGGACTACGTCAGCTATGTGCAGAAGCACGGACGGGCGCGCTTCATCGAAATCCACGTGGTATTGCCAGCCGATTACCCGCTACGCGATGTGGCGACCCTGGACCGCATGCGCGAGGACATCTCCAGCCAACTGGGAGGGGCCGATAGCGCGCGCTGGCTGACCATCAGCTTCACCGGGGATCGCAAGTGGATTGCCTGAGTGGTCCCCATGCCAGGCAGGGGCTTCAGCCGAAGTAGCCGGCCAGCCCCTGATAACAGGTGGCCAGGTGATAAGGCGTGGTCGAGGGCATGTCCCGGCGGCTCACCGCGCCACCTGCATCCAGGCACTCATGCCAGCCACCGGCATGCAGGAACTTGCCTTGCAGCGCCTGCAGCTGGCGCTCCAGGGCGGCTTGGCCATCGGGGCGCAAGGTCAGGGCTCGCAGGTACTCGGCCTGGGCCCAGATACGCTGGGTGGCATCCTTGGGGGCGGCCTGGGGCGGTAGTTCGAGCATGGCGCACACGGCGCCGCTCTGCGGATCGACCCCCATCTGCTCGGTAAAGGCGAACGCTCGTTCCAGGGAGGTTTGCAGCGCCGTTTCACGCAGCAGCGGTGACGAGGCGAGCAGGAAGTACCACTCGAACTGATGCCCCGGCTCGAACCAGTTATCCACAGTGCCCAGCGGCTTTTCCATCATCACGCCATGCTGCGGATCGATGAAGCACCGTTGCATGCCCTGGCACAGCTCGAGCAAGGCTTCCTGCACTGCCTGGTCATCCCGGGCGGCGAGGGTGGCGAGGAAGGCCTCGGCCAGGTGCATCAATGGATTCTGCAGTGGGCCCGAGCCCAGGGAAGACCAGTCCTCGTCGAGACTGGCCTCGTAGAGGCCATCGTCCCGGGCAAAACGCCGGGCCACCACTGCCAGGGCGGCGTCGAGCGCCGATTCCACCAGGGGTTCGCGGACCTTGGCCCAATAGTGGGCACAGGCGAACACGATGAACGCGTGGGTATAGAGATCCTTGCGACGATCCAGTGGTGCCCCTTGCGGGTCGATGCTGTAGAACCAGCCGCCGTGCTCGGCATCATGGAAATGCCGCTGCAAGGAACGGAACAGCGCCGCGGCGCGCTCCTGGGCGAAGGGGGCGGCGGCATCGCCGATCAGTTGGGAAAATACGTACAACTGCCGGGCGCAGGCCATGGCCCGATAGCGTTGGGGCGGCAAGGGACGATGTTCGGCATCCAGCGCTTCGAAAGGCAACGCCAGCTGCGGATTCCAGCCCGGGCCCTGCCACAGGGGCACGATCACCTGCTGGAAGTGCTGCTGCACGGATTGGAACAGCGCATTGGCGTCGGGCGAGGAGGCGGGGTGGGATACATCGGGCATTGGCTGGCGTCGTCACGGCAGGTTTGAATGCGCGACATGTTAGCAGAGAAGGCCACCCCGATTGCCTCCTGCGTCGCAGCCGCTCGCTCCGGCTGGCGCAGGAGGAGGGCCGGTCAGCCTGCCAGCAGCCATACACCGGCTGCGGCAGAGAGCGCGCCGGCGATGCGTACCAATGGCGCGGCAGCCAGGGGCAATGCCCGAACCACGGCATAGCCCACTGCGTGCAAGGCTGCGGTGGCGGCAACGAACCCGGCAGCATAGGCCCAGGGGCTGGACATCTCCGGCAGCTCCAGGCCATGGGCTACGCCGTGGAACAAGGCGAACAGCGCGGTGGCGGCCACCGCCAGCGCCAGCGGCGGGCGTACGGCGAGGGCTACCGCCAGGCCCAGGGCCAGCACCGAAGCCGCGATTCCACTCTCCAGGGCGGGCAGGTCCAGGCCGGCGAAGCCCAGCAGGCCTCCGATCAGCATGGTGGCGACGAAGGTGCAGGGCAGTGCCCAGCGTGCCGCTCCCTGCTGCTGGGCGGCCCACAGGCCGACGGCGAGCATCGCCAGCAAGTGGTCGAGGCCGCCGATGGGATGGCCAATGCCGGCCATCAGGCCGTTGTCGCCGTGCCCGGGGTGGGCCAGGGCCAGGGTGGGAGCCAACAACAGGGCCAGGGCCGCGAGAATGCGTTGGAGGGTCATGGGGCGCTTTCCTTTTCGAGTATCGAGTGGGTGGAGTCAGGCGGCGGTCAGCAGGCCCTGGCGTTCGATGAAGGCGATGATGTCCGCCAGGCCCTGGCCGGTCTTCTGGTTGCTGAAGACGAATGGCTTGCCGCCACGCATGCGCTGGGTATCGCTGTTCATCATGTCCAGGGATGCGCCGACCAGCGGCGCCAGGTCGATCTTGTTGATCACCAGCAGGTCGGACTTGCAGATTCCCGGGCCGCCCTTGCGCGGTAGCTTGTCGCCGGCCGAAACATCGATGACGTAAATGGTCAGGTCCGAGAGTTCCGGGCTGAAGGTGGCCGAGAGGTTATCGCCGCCGGACTCCACCAGGATCAGGTCCAGCCCCGGGAAGCGGCGGTTCAGCTGATCCACGGCCTCCAGGTTGATCGATGCGTCCTCGCGAATGGCGGTGTGCGGGCAGCCGCCGGTTTCCACGCCGATGATGCGCTCCGGGGCCAGGGCCTGGTTGCGCACCAGGAAATCGGCGTCTTCGCGGGTATAGATATCGTTAGTCACCACCGCCAGGTTGTAGCGCTCACGCAGGGCCAGGCACAGGGCCAGGGTCAGGGCCGTCTTGCCGGAGCCCACCGGGCCGCCGATTCCAACGCGCAAAGGTTGTGTGTTCATGTGATTCTCCAAGATGACAGGCCCTAGGAACGAAACAGGCGGCTGTACTGGCGCTCATGGGCCATGCTCGCCAGGGACAGGCCGAAGGCGGCGCTGCCGTAGTGATCGGGGTCGAGGCTGGCGGCCTGCCGCTGGGCCTGCTGCAGCAGTGGTAGCAATTCACTGGTCAGGCGCTGGGCGGCTTGCTGGCCCAGGGGCAGGGTCTTCATCAGCACCGCCAGCTGGTTTTCCAGCCAGCTCCATAGCCAGGCAGCCAGGGCATCGTCAGGCGCGATGTGCCAGGCACGGGCGGCCAGGGCCCAGCCCAGGGCCAGGTGTGGCTCGTCCAGCTGCGCCAGCAGGCGCCGGGCGTCGGCATCCAGTTCCGGCAGGCCTTCGAGCAGTTGCTTGAGGGAGTAGCCCATCTGCCGGCTTTCCAGATACAGCTCGCGGGTTTCGCGGCTGGCGCGATGCTCCTCGCAGAGTTGCAGCAGGCGCTCCCAATCCTGCGCATCGGCGGCCCGACAGTGGGCCAGCAGCAAAGGCGCTTCGAAGCGTGCCAGGTTGAGCAGTAGCTGATCGCCGATCCAGCGTCGGGCGCTGTCCGGATCGCGGACCTGTCGCTGTTCCACGGCCATCTCCAGCCCCTGGGAATAGCTGTAGCCACCGATGGGCAGTTGAGGGCTGGCCAGGCGCAGCAGGGCCCATGCCGGATTCACGGACGGATGCCGAACTGATGCAGGCGCGGCGGGTAGTTGAAGTCTGCATCGCCGTGATGCGAGTGGTGGTGCCCGCCGCCATAGGCGCCATGCTCTGGCTGGAAGGGCGCTTCGAGGGGAGTGGCGTTGGCGCCCAGCTGTTCGAGCATGGCCTTGAGCACGTAGTCATCCAGCAGCCGCAACCAGCCATCGCCCACTTGCAGGGCGACATGGCGATTCCCCAGGTGGTAGGCCGCGCGCGTCAGCTCGAAGGCATTGCGGCAGGTGACGTGGAGCAGGGTTTCGGCAAGGGCGCAGACCTTGACGATGCGTCCGTCCTCGGCGACCAGGAACTCGCCATCATGCAAGGGTGGTTGGCCACGCTCCAGGAACAGGCCGACATCTTCACCCGTGGCACTGAAGCAGCGCAGGCGACTTTTGCTACGCGCCTCGTAGGTCAGGTGCAGTTCGGCGGACCAGGTGGCCTGGGGGGCGGTTCGGCGGTGGATCACCAGCATCGGAAGGCTTCCAGCTATGAGCGATGCACAAGCCAGAGCAAGGGCCTTGCCAATCGCTCGGAGAAAAGGAAAACCCCTGGAATTGCGCCTGAAAAAGGGGCAAAACCTTGTTTTATCTTGTTACAAATTGATGCGTCGAGCTGATTTATAGCACTGACTTGGTGCGCTGCAAATGTTTTTGCGGCAATCCGGTGCCGATCTTGCGGGCAGGCGAAAAGGCCCGTTCCAGAGCGGGGAGCATTCGTTTGGCGACGTTGCCGGGGTGGGGCGTTACTCGGTGCTGCCCAAGCCGTTCCAGTGCTTGAGCCCGATGAAGATGAAGCGCAGTTGCTGGGTCATCTTCGCTTGGGGCGTGAGGTGTTCAGGCAAGGCCTGGGGCGGCGGATCGATGATGTCCGGCAGCGTGGCGAACACGCTCTTGACCACCAGGTCGGCCATGACGCTGAGGTCGGCGGCATCGAGGTGTTGCAGCTTGGGCATCAGGCCCAGGTCGGCGGACAGGTCCGAGCTGATGTTTTCCCGCAGGCTGGCGATGGCTTGGCGTACCGGCAGCGAGCCGCCGTATTGCTCGCGGGCGAGAAACAGGAATTGCACGCGCTTGGCTTCCACTACATCGAGAAAGATCCGTACCGAGGCGTCGATGATGCCGCCCATGACGAATTCGTTATGGCGGACCAGGCGGATGGTTTCACGGAAGGTCTGGCCCACTTCGCTGACCAGTTCCAGGCCCAGTTGGTCCATGTCGCTGAAGTGTCGGTAGAACCCGGTGGGGACGATGCCGGCGGCTTTCGCCACTTCCCGCAGGCTCAGGCTGCCGAAACCTCGGCCACCCTCCATCAAATGCCTGGCGGCATCCATCAGGGCATTGCGGGTCTGTTGCTTCTGTTCGGCACGGGGCAGCATCGGCGAGGAAATTCTTTGCTCGGGGAGAGCGGGGCACTCTAGCAAATCAACTTTGCCGGAGTCGAACTGGCGTCGAGCCAGGGCAGGCAAGGGCTGGAGTCAGCCTCTTGAAAAGTCAAAAGCCCGATCCAGGGACCGGGCTTTTTTCTGGGCCACCATGGCCTCAGCTCGCAGCTTGATGACGTTCGGCCAGGCGATCGGCACCGCCTTCGGCAACGGTCTGGCCTTGTGGGGTACGGCTGTAGCCATCTTCGACCAGGCCTTTATCTTCCAGGCGATCACGGCCGCCTTCGGCAACGGTCTGGCCCTGTGGGGTGCGGCTGTAGCCATCTTCGACCAGGCCTTTTTCTTCCAGGCGATCACGGCCGCCTTCGGCAATGGTCTGACCTTGTGGGGTACGGCTGTAGCCATCTTCGACCAGGCCTTTCTCTCCCAGGCGATCACGGCCGCCTTCAGCTACGTTTTGACCTTGAGGGGTGCGGTCGTAGCCATCTTCGGCAACGTTCTGGCCCTGTGGAGTGCGATCATAGCCATCGGCTGCAACTTTGTCGTTGCGTTCGATCAGGCGATCCGAGCCACCTTCGGCCAGGGTCTGGGTGAACACGCTGCTGTGGCTGGCCTGGATTTGCGGAGTCGCTTGTTCAGCGGCAGGCAGGGCAAAGGCGTTGGCGGCCAGGATCGATAAGGTCAAGCTTAAAAGGATGTGGCGTTTCATGATCGGTTGCTCCGTGGGAGGGCGAAAAATTGGGTACGGAGCTAATGTTACCGCCACAAAATCGATATAAAAGTTCATAAACACAATGATGATAATCAACAGAATTGATTGTTTGCCCCTGAGGCTCTAGCCCGGGCTTCTTCGCTGGCGGGGCCTTGCACTGGAGTGGGTAGTTTCGACTCACTGGTGCGCCAGGGAGGGGCAAAAGTCGGTAACACATGGTTGTCCGAATGGTCAGCAATCGATGCTTTTTCTCCTGTTCGGGCGTTTCGATTAAACCTGGGCAGGGTTTGTCAGTCGTAGTTTCACGGCCACCGGTTTTCCAGTGGCGTTTCACCTATGCGTCGTGGTCGGGCGCTCAGTTGTCATCAGGAGCCTCGTGCAATGACGCGCACTCGTAAAATTCTCTTTTGGATCGTCACCGGCCTGATCCTGCTACTGGCAGGACTGGTGCTGGTCATCGCGTTCTTCGACTGGAACCGGGTCAAGCCCATCATCAATGACAAGGTGTCCCAGGAGCTGCACCGACCGTTCGCGATCAATGGCGATTTGTCGGTGGCCTGGCAGCGCGAACCCGACGAGGGCGGCTGGCGGGCGTGGATACCCTGGCCCCATGTCGTGGCCCAGGACTTGTCCCTGGGCAACCCGGACTGGTCCAAGGCCCCGCAGATGGTCAGCCTCAAGCGGGTTGAGCTGCGAATCTCGCCCCTGGCACTGCTGGTGCAGCAGGTGAGCATCCCGCGTATCGATCTCACCGAGCCGGAAGTCGCCCTGCAGCGGCTGGCGGATGGACGCGCCAACTGGACCTTCAAGTTCGATCCGCAGGAGCCCGATGCCGAGCCCTCCAAGTGGAGCGTGGATATCGGCGCCATTGGTTTCGACAAGGGCCATGTGACCCTGGATGACCAGAACCTCAAGACCCGCCTGGACCTGCAAGTGGAACTGCTCGGCCAGCCCATTGCGTTCAGCGATATCGTCGGCGAGAGCGAAGCCAAGCGAGTGACCGAGCAAGGAGGGGAACCCCAGGCCTATGCCTTTGCCCTCAAGGTCAAGGGCCAGTACCACGGGCAGAAGCTCGCTGGCAGCGGCAAGATCGGTGGCCTGCTGGCGCTCAAGGATGCCAGCAAGCCCTTCCCGCTCCAGGCCCAGGCGCAGATCGGTGATTCACGCATCGAGCTGCGCGGCAGCCTGACCGATCCCTTGAATCTCGGCGCCCTGGACCTGCGCCTGAAGCTGGCTGGCTCCAGCCTGGGCAACCTTTATCCGTTGACTGGGGTGACCTTGCCCGATTCGCCGCCGTACTCCACCGATGGGCGCCTGACCGCCAAACTGCACGACCCGGCAGGTGCGGCCTTCAGCTACAAGGATTTCAACGGCAAGATCGGTGAGAGCGACATCCACGGCAGCCTGGCCTACGTGGCCAGCCAGCCGCGGCCCAAGCTCAGTGGTGCACTGGTTTCCAATCAACTGTTGTTCAGTGACCTGGCTCCGCTGATCGGTGCCGACTCCAATGCCAAGCAGAAGGCACGGGGAGGCGAAAGCAAGCAGCCGACGGACAGGGTGTTGCCGGTCGAGGAGTTCCGTACCGAGCGCTGGCGCGATATGGACGCCGATGTGGAATTCACCGGCAAGCGTATCGTCCACAGCGCCGAACTGCCCTTCACCGACCTCTACACGCACCTGGTGCTCAATGACGGCCAGCTCAGCCTCGAACCCCTGCGCTTCGGTGTCGCCGGTGGCAAGCTCGATGCCCAGATACGACTCAACGGCCATGCCACCCCGCTGGAGGGGCGGGCTCGGTTGACGGCTCGCAACTTCAAGCTCAAGCAGTTGTTCCCCACCTTCGAACCCATGAAGACCAGCTTCGGCGAACTCAACGGCGACGCCGATATCGCCGGGCGCGGCAACTCGGTGGCGGCCCTGCTGGGCAGTGCCAATGGCGACCTGAAGATGCTGATCAACGATGGCGCCATCAGCCGCAGCCTGATGGAGATCGCCGGGCTCAACGTCGGCAACTATGTGGTTGGCAAGCTGTTTGGCGACAAGGAAGTGAAGATCAATTGTGCCGCTGCCGACTTTGGCATCAAGACCGGCCTGGGCACCTCGCGGCTGTTCGTCTTCGATACCGAGAACGCCATCATCTACATCGATGGCACCGCCAACATGGCCACCGAGCAACTGGACCTGACCATTACCCCCGAATCCAAGGGGCTGCGCCTGTTCTCCCTGCGTTCGCCGCTCTATGTCCAGGGTAAGTTCATCAAGCCCAGCGCCGGGGTCAAGGCCGTGCCATTGGTATTGCGTGGTGCGGGGATGGTGGCGCTGGGGGTGATCGCGGGCCCGGCGGCGGGGCTGCTGGCCCTGGTGGCGCCAAGCAACGACGAGCCCAACCAGTGCGCGCCGCTGTTGCAACAAATGCGTTCGGGCAAGGCCCCGGCCACGGTCAAACCGAGCAAGTAGGCCGGGGATGGGCCTCCCGCCCCTGCTGCTGGCGCTGGCAGGGGCGGGGAGGGCCTACAGGTCCTGGAGGATATCCGCCATGTCGTCGGCGTGCTCTTCTTCCTGGGCCAGGATCTCCTCGAACAAGCGGCGGGTGGTGGGGTCCTTGTCCCCGATGTACTGGATGATCTCGCGGTAGCTGTCGATGGCGATCCGCTCGGCCACCAGGTCCTCGTAGACCATTTCCTTGAGGGTGTTGCCCGCCACGTACTGGGCGTGGGAGTGGCGGGACAGCAGGTCGGGATCGAACTCCGGCGCGCCACCGAGCTGGACGATGCGCTCGGCCAGCTTGTCGGCGTGCTCGGCTTCCTGGGTCGCATGTTCGAGGAATTCACTGGCCGCCACGCTGGCCTTGAGGCCGTTGGCCATGAAGTGATGGCGCTTGTAGCGCAAGACGCAGACCAGCTCGGTGGCCAGCGACTCATTGAGCAGGCGCAGTATCTCTTCGCGATCGGCGTTGTAGCCCTCGGTCACGGCGCCGTTTTCCACATGGCTGCGCGCCCGTTTGCGCAAGGTATTCACATCGGACAAATGCATCTCGCTCATCTCGATCTCCTGGAGGCTGATCCGTTTTGCGCCAGGCTCTGGCGGCCTGGTCGCTACCTAGGGTGTGAGTGGCGGGCGCGGTAAAAAGTTTTATCGGATCTGCCGGCGGGCAAGGGGATGGGCTCAACTGCGTGCCAGCGGCGGGTGTCCGGCATGCAGCGCTTGGTGCTGCAACCAGTGGAGGAACGCTCGTACCGGCGGGTGGCGTTCGCGTCCGGGGACGCACAGGGCGCTGTAGCCGGCGCCACCGACCTGGATTTCTGGCCGGTAGGCCTGCAACAGGCCACTGGCGACGCTTTGCGATACCAGGATGTTGCTCGCCAGTACCAGGCCCTGGCCAGCGATGGCGGCCTGCAGGGCGTACTGCTCCTCGTCATAGGAGCGCACCAGCGACTGTTCGTCGAACCAGTTTTCCCCGGCCTGGGCACACCAGGCCTGCCAGCCATCGGCATACAGCGTGGAGTTGCGCCAGTGCACGCTGATCAGGGTCGGCCGCTCGTGCCGGGCCAGGGCGACCTGCTGTGGCGCGCCATAGACCGCGAAGCGTTCGTCGAACAGGCACAGGCCATGAAGGTTCAGGTAGCCGTCCAGGCTGTAGCGGATCGCCACGTCGATGCTGGCGTCCTGCTGCAGGTCCACCACTTCGCACTGGGTATCCAGGCGCAGGTTGATACCGGGGTGCTGGGCGTAGAAATGCCCCAGGCGCGGGACCAGCCACAGGGCGGCAAATGCCGCGGTGGTGGATACCGTCAACTGTGCGTTGTCGGGCTTGGGGCGCAGCGTGTCGACACTTTGCGCCACGTCCAGCAGGGCGCTGTGCAGGCTATGGAACAGGCGCTCGCCGGCCGCCGTCAGGCGTACCTGGCGTGGCAGGCGCTCGAACAGTGGTACGCCCAGCCAGTGTTCCAGGCTGCGGATCTGATGGGACACCGCCGTGGGCGTCACCGACAGGTCATCGGCGGCCTCCTTGAAGCTCGACAAGCGCGCGGCGGACTCGAAGGTACGCAGCGAGGTCAGGGGCAGATGGGCAAACATGGGACGCTCCATGGATGATATGAATTCATCTGTATCAACTTAAATTCGTTTGTTGAGACTGTGTGCTGGCCCTAGCTTTAGCGCGAAACAGAGGCGGTATCAAGGCCGCCTAGGTTATTCGCCAGGAGAGAGGTCAGATGAGTAAAGTTCTTGCAATTCATGGCAGTCCGCGGGGGGAGCGTTCCCATAGCCGGCGCTTGGCCGACACCTTCCTGGAGGCCTGGCAGCGCGCCAACCCCCAAGGCCAATTGACCCGTCGCGAAGTCGGGCGCGGGTCGTTGCCCCATGTCAGCGAGGCATTCATTGCGGCGGCGTTTTATCCACAGCCCGAGGCCCGCCCGCTGTCGATGCAGGCCGACCTGGCCTTGAGCGACGAACTGGTGGACGAGTTGCTCGGCCACCAGCGGCTGGTGATCTCGGCTCCGATGCATAACTTCAGCGTTCCCAGCGGCATCAAGGCCTGGGTCGACCACATCGTGCGCCTGGGGCTGACCTTCAACACCCAGCTGGACAACGGCGTGGCCCATTATCAGCCGCTGGTACACGGCAAGAAGGTGCTGGTGATCACCAGCCGTGGCGGTGGTGGCTTTGGGCCGGGAGGCGAGCACGAAGCGATGAACCACGCCGACCGCTGGCTGCGCACGGCCCTGGGCTTCATTGGCATCGAGGATGTCACGGTGATCGCCGCCGAAGGCGAGGAGTCGCTGCCCGAGCGTTTCCAGCAATCCTGCGCCGAGGCCCAGCAGCAGTTGCTGGCCCTGGCCCGGCACTTCTGAGGAGAGACCATGGCCTGGGTATTCCTGTTATTGGCCGCGGCCTTCGAAGTCACCTTCGCCATGGGCATGAAGTACGCCGAGGGTTTTACCCGGCCCTGGCCTTCGGTGGTGACGGTGGTGGCGGCCATCGCCGGCATCTACTTCCTGACCCTGGCCATGCGCGAGCTGCCGGTCAGCGTGGCTTATCCGATCTGGACCGCCATCGGCTCCCTGGGCACGGTGCTGTTGGGGTGCTTGCTGCTGGGAGAGAGCCTGTCGGCGGTCAAGCTGGTGTCGGTGGCTTTGATTGTGGCCGGGGTGATCGGGCTCAAGTAGGCCAGTCCTTGTCATATCGCCGTCGCCGGACTGTCACAAGGACTGACGGCGGCCTTGGTTATGGTCTAGTTTTCAGCCTGGCCCATCGCCCTGCACAAGGATGTTCCGCATGTCCCAAGAGCTTGCCACGCGTTATCCCCTGGTCCTGGTGCCCGGCATGCTCGGATTTGTCCGCTTGCTGCTGTACCCCTACTGGTACGGGATCATTCCGGCGTTGCGCAGTGGTGGCGCCCAGGTCTTTGCGGTGCAGGTTTCGCCGCTCAATTCCAGTGAAGTGCGCGGTGAACAATTGTTGTTGCAGATCCAGCAGATCATGGCGCGGACCGGTGCTTCACGGGTCAACCTGATCGGCCATAGCCAGGGGGCGCTCACCGCTCGCTACGCAGCGGCCAGGCAGCCGCAGTGGGTGGCCTCGGTGACTTCGGTGGCCGGCCCCAATCATGGCTCCGAACTGGCGGATTACCTGCAGCGGCACTCGCCTGCCCATAGCCTGCGCGGGCGCATGCTGAGCAGGTTGTTGCGAGGGCTATCGGCGCTGATGACGCTGCTTGAGACCGGCTATCGCGGACCGAAGCTGCCCGCAGACATCCATGCCTCGCACCAGTCGCTGACAAGCGAGGGCGTGGCGCTGTTCAACCGCCAGTATCCCCAGGGCCTGCCGCCGGCCTGGGGCGGCCAGGGGGCCGCGGAAGTGGATGGTGTGCGCTACTACTCCTGGTCCGGCACCCTGCAACCGGGGAGGACCAATCGCGGTTGGAACCTGCTCGACGGCTCCAGCCGCAGTTGTCGCCTGTTCGCTCGGACCTTCGTACGTGAGGCCGGGCAGTGCGATGGCATGGTCGGGCGCTACAGCTCGCACCTGGGCCTGGTGATCGGCGACGACTACCCGTTGGATCACTTCGACATCGTCAACCAATCCCTGGGGCTGGTGGGCAAAGGTGCCGAACCGATCCGCCTGTTCGTCGAGCACGCCCGGCGCCTCAAGGCTGCCGGGCTCTGAGTGGTCGCGCAGGTGCTTTAGGCCTCGCACGCTCGCCGCCCCAGTACCTGGGTCCAGCGCTCCGACAGCAGCACCCCGCCCAGGGTCAGGCCCCCTCCCACCAGGTGGAACCAGGCCAACTGCTCGTGCAGTACCACGGCGGCGATCAATGCGGTGATCAAGGGCAGCAGGTTGAAGAACAGCGTGGTCCGGCTCGGTCCCAGGCGCACCACCGCCTGCATCCAGGCCAGTGGCGCGAGCACCGAGGCCAGCAGGCAGGCATAGAGCACCAGCGGAATGTTCTGCGCAGTCAGGCCTGCCTTCGGCGATGCCAGGAACAGCGGCAGCAGTACCAGCACGGCCACCAGTACCTGCAGGTACAACAGCAGCAGGGGCGGCAGGCGCAACTGCCATTTCTTCAGCAGGGTGCTGTAGACCGCATAGGCCAGGGTAGCGACCAGCATCATCGCGTCCCCCAGGTTGAGCCCGTGTTGCAACAGCGTGGCCAGGCTGCCGGACGACACCACCACCAGCACGCCGGCGAAGGACAGTACCGCTCCCACCAGGGCTCCGGCAGTCAGGCGCTGGCCCAGGGCAGCAATGGCCATGGCCAGGGACATCAGCGGCATCAGCGAAAGGATGATGCCCATGTTGGTGGCCGAGGTCAGCGCTGCGGCGAAGTAGGCCAGGCTCTGGTACACCGCCATGCCCAGCACCCCGAGAACGAAGATTCGTCCCAGATTGGGACGGATCACCGACCAGTGGCGGCGCAGCGGCCCGAGCATGAAGGGGGTGAACAGCAGGCCCGCCAGCAGCCAGCGGTAGAAACCGATCTCCGCTGGAAAGATCGCGCCTACGGCGAGTTTGTTGATGACGGTATTGCCGGCCCAGATGAAGACGGCCAGTAATGGATAAGCGTATTGCATGGGAACAGCCAGGAAGTTGGTGAGGGCTGATTATCCTCTTGTCCGGATCAAGGCCTATACTGCGAACCGGACAACCCGCCCCTGCATCCGGACAGCATGAGTAAAAAACACATCGACCTGCTGGATTTCCACGGCCTGCCCGCGCCGGTGTATTTCCGCTATGCCGACTTCGCCGCCCACAGCCACGCCCTGGAGCACCGTCATCCCTGGGGTTGCCTGGAATACTCGGCCCACGGTGTGATGCACATGGAGATCGCCGGCCGGCGCTTCATGTCGCCGCCGCAGTACGCCGTCTGGGTGCCGCCGCACACCGCCCACAGTTTCTACACCAGCCAGCCGATCAACTACCGGGCGGTACTGCTGGCGCCGGAGCTGTGCCGCGATCTGCCACAACAGGGCTGTACCCTGAGCATCAGCGAGATTCTCAAGGCGATCCTCAAGGACTTCGCCGCGCGGGATGTACAGATCCCCGAGGGCGAAGCCGACCAGCGCCTGGCCCAGGTGCTGCTGGACCAGTTGCGCCAGGCCCCGGTGCATACCTGCTACCTGCCCTACGCCAGCAGCCCCGACCTGCTGCGGGTGCTCCAGGCGCTGCAGGCCGAGCCCGGCAACGACCAACCCCTGGCCCACTGGGCGCAACAGGCCCATGTCAGCGAGCGAACCCTGGCCCGGCAGTTCGTCCGCGAGTTGGGCATGAGTTTTGGGCAATGGCGCCAGCGCCAGCGCTTCCTCGCCTCGATCCAGGCCCTGGAGAGTACGCGCAGTGTCCAGGAGATTGCCTTCGACATGGGCTACAGCACGGCCTCGGCGTTCATCGCCATGTTCCAGCGCCAGGCCGGTTGCACTCCCGAGCAGTACCGTCGGGCCGGCCTGCAGAACAGGTGAAGGTGTAACAGGCTTTGTCTACACTGCGCTGGAGGCCGTGCCCTTCGGTGCGGTGACAAGGAGAAAACTCCATGAAGATGCTGCGTATTCCTTTGCTGATGGTCGGCCTGCTGCTCTGCTCCCAGGGTTTTGCCGCCACCGCCCAGCAGAACAAGATGACCACCTGCAATGCCGAGGCCACGACCAAGAGCCTCAAGGGCGACGAGCGCAAGGCCTTCATGAGCACCTGCCTCAAGGCTGCCCCGGCCGCTGCCGCGACGCCTTCCACGCCTCAGGAAAGAATGAAGACCTGCAACGCCGACGCCACGGCCAAGACGCTCAAGGGTGATGCGCGCAAGGCGTTCATGAGCGATTGCCTGAAGAAAAAGTAAGCACGGATCGATAGGGGCAGGGTGCCGAGCAATGGCTTCGCCCCTGGCCCCTGTTCGACAGGGCGGTCGTCCGTTGCCTGTCGTTCACGGGCATGAACGCATGCCGACCTGGACAGGCCCGTATGCGCGCTGCGCGGCCCTCCCGTGAAGGCTGGCAGGACCCTCGTCCATGGCGCTGCCCAGGTACCCACCGCCCCTGGCCAAGCCGACTGAACCTTCGCCTGCCACACCACTCTAGTACCCATGCAAGCCCTTGCCCCTGGGGTGCTTGCCACTATTCCTGAGGGGGGAAGGCTGGCAGACTGCCGATCTTTTCCCGCTGTTTGTCTTGAGGCTATATGCCAGCGTTTTCACAGCGTCACCTGTTGTTCATCAGTTGGATCATCATCTTTGGCGGCCTGTTGCTGGCCCTGCCGTTGCGGCTGTTGCCCAGCCTGCTGGCGGGCCTGCTGGTGTTTGAACTGGTGAACATGCTGACCCCGCAACTGCAGCGGCTGATCGAGGGCCGGCGCGCACGCTGGCTGGCGGTGGCCCTGCTCGGCACCCTGGTGGTCAGCCTGCTGACCCTGCTGTTCGCCGGGGCCATCAGTTTCCTGTTGCATGAAGCGGAGAACCCCGGGGCGTCGCTGGGCAAGTTCATGCTGGTGGTGGACAAGGCCCGGGGCCAACTGCCGCCATTCCTCGACTCCTACCTGCCGGCCAGCGCTGCCGAGTTCCAGGCGGCCATCGGCGCCTGGGCCAGCAAGCACCTGAGCGAGTTGCAACTGGTGGGCAAGGACGCCGCGCACATGTTCGTGACGCTGCTGATCGGCATGGTGCTGGGGGCGATCATCGCCTTGCAGCGCATCCCCGACCTGACCAAGCGCAAGCCCCTGGCGGCGGCCCTGTTCGACCGCCTGCACCTGTTGGTCCAGGCGTTTCGCAACATCGTCTTCGCGCAGATCAAGATTTCCCTGCTCAACACCTTCTTCACCGGGATCTTCCTGGCCCTGGTGCTGCCGATGTTCGGGGTCAAGCTGCCGCTGACCAAGACCCTGATCGTGCTGACCTTCCTGCTGGGGCTGCTGCCGGTGATCGGCAACCTGATCTCCAACACCCTGATCACCATCGTCGGGCTGTCGCTGTCGATCTGGGTGGCGGTGGCGGCCCTGGGCTACCTGATCGTGATCCACAAGCTGGAATACTTCCTCAACGCACGGATCGTCGGTGGGCAGATCAGCGCCAAGTCCTGGGAGCTGCTGCTGGCGATGCTGGTGTTCGAAGCGGCGTTCGGCCTGCCGGGGGTGGTGGCGGGGCCGATCTACTACGCCTACCTGAAAAGCGAATTGAAACAGGCGGGCCTGGTTTAAGAGCAGCGGCAAGCTTGCAGCTTCAAGCCGCAAGCTAAAGCCGACTGCGCTCTTGCTCTTACTTGTGGCTTGCCGCTTGAAGCTTGCCGCTGCTTTTACCCGTAGCGCTTCTTGGCCTCGATCGCCAGGCCGCTGCCGATGCTGCCGAAGATGTTGCCTTCCACATGCCGGGCATTGGGCAGCATGGCCGCCACGCTCTGGCGCAGGGCTGGAATGCCGCTGGAACCACCGGTGAAGAACACCGTGTCGACCTGGCCCACGCTGACATTGGCATCGCCGAGCAGCTGGGTGACGCTGGTGCGGATGCGCTCCAGCAGGTTGTCGATGGACGATTCGAACAGGGCCCGGGTCAGGTCGACGCTCAGGTCGCGCTCGATGCGGTCCAGGGGCACCAGGCGGTGGTCGGCGTGGGTCAGCTGGATCTTGGTTTCTTCCACTTCCATGGCCAGCCAGTGGCCGGCGCGCTGCTCGATCAGCTTGAACAGCCGGTCGATGCCGCCAGTGTCCTCGATGTCATAGCGCATGCTGCCCAAGGCCAGCTGCGACTTCTGCGAATACACCGAGTTGATGGTGTGCCAGGTCGCCAGGTTCATGTGGTGGCTGGTGGGCATGTAGGCGCCGCTTTTCATGCGGCTGCCATAACCGAACAACGGCATCACCCCGGCCAGGGACAGTTGCTTGTCGAAGTCGGTACCGCCCACATGCACGCCGCCGGTGGCGAGGATGTCGTCGTGGCGGTTGTCGACGCCACGGCGCTCGGGGGACAGGCGCACCAGGGAGAAGTCAGAGGTACCACCGCCGATGTCGACGATCAGTACCAGCTCCTCGCGCTCGATGCTGGACTCGTAGTCGAAGGCCGCGGCGATGGGTTCGTACTGGAAGGACACGTCCTTGAAGCCGATCTTGCGTGCCACTTCCACCAGGGTGTCTTCGGCTTCCTGGTCGGCGGCGGCATCGTCATCGACGAAGAACACCGGGCGGCCCAGCACCACTTCGGTGAATTCCCGACCGGCGGTGGCTTCGGCGCGGCTCTTGAGCTGGCCGATGAACAGTCCCAGGAGATCCTTGAACGGCATGGCCGTGCCCAGCACGCTGGTGTCGTGCTTGATCAGCTTGGAGCCCAGCAGGCTTTTCAGCGAGCGCATCAGGCGGCCTTCGTAGCCTTCCAGGTACTCGTGCAGCGCCAGGCGGCCATAGACCGGACGACGTTCCTCGATGTTGAAGAACACCACCGACGGCAGGGTGATCTTGTCGTCCTCCAGGGCGATCAGCGTCTCCTGCCCGGGGCGCAGCCAGCCGACGGTGGAGTTGGAGGTGCCGAAGTCGATGCCGCAGCCGCGGGCCGGGGAGGCGTTGTTCATGTCTTTCCAGTTCCGGTCAAAAAAACGGCCGCGCAGCGTACGCCAGTCGCCCGCCGTTGCAAAGGCCGGATATCTGCTAATTCGCCCCCGGGGCTGCCTTGAAAGACTATCCTTGACCCCCAAACTTGCTGTCATGAGCCTGGTAGCCACAAGGAGTCGCAAGATCCGCCGGCGGCTGCCGATAAACTTCTGATGCGCCGTTCAGTCAGAGAATCGAGACGGGTCGATTCTCATGCTGCCAGACCGGGCCAGCTGTGCTGCACGCCGCGCGACTTCGATAACGGATGGTGATTCCCTCGATGGACTTCAAAGACTATTACAAGATTCTCGGCGTGGAGCCGACAGCGGACGACAAGGCGATCAAGGCCGCCTATCGCAAGCTGGCGCGCAAATACCACCCCGACGTCAGTAAGGAAAAGGATGCCGAGGCCAAGTTCAAGGACGCCTCGGAAGCCTACGAAGCGCTCAAGAGCGCCGACAAGCGCGCCGAGTACGACGACCTGCGCAAGTATGGCCAGCATGGCCAGCCGTTCCAGGGGCCGCCGGGCTGGCAGAGCCGTGGTGGTTTCGGTGGCGGTGGCGGTGGGGATTTCTCGGACTTCTTCAGTTCGATCTTTGGTAACCGGGGGCCAGGATTCGGCGGCCCGGAACAGCGTCGCAGCAGCGGCCGTCGCGGACAGGATGTGGAAATGGAACTGCCGATCTTTCTCGAAGAAACCCTCTCGACCGAGTCCAAGAAGATCAGTTTCCAGGTGCCACAGTACAACGCGTCCGGCCAGCATGTGAGCAACACCAGCAAGAGCCTGAACGTGAAGATTCCGGCCGGGGTCACCGATGGCGAGCGTATCCGCCTCAAGGGCCAGGGGGCTCCAGGGGTTGGTGGCGGTGCCAATGGCGACTTGTACCTGACCATTCGTTTCGCCCCCCATCCGAAATTCGATGTCGAGGGCGAGAACCTGATCATTACCCTGCCGCTGGCACCCTGGGAGCTGGCGCTGGGGACCGAGGTGGCGGTGCCGACCCTGACCGGCAAGATCAATCTCAAGGTGCCTGCCGGCAGCCAGAACGGCCAGCGCATGCGCGCCAAGGGCCATGGCCTGCTGAACAAGGCCGGCCAGCGCGGCTACCTGTTCGTGCAGCTCAAGGCGGTGATGCCCAAGCACACCAGCGACGAGGCCAAGGCCTTGTGGCAGGAGTTGGCGAAGAAGGCGGCGTTCGACCCACGGGAACATTTCTGATTCGACACTAGGAGGCGCTGACCATGAGCACCCTGATCGTTCAGCTGGACATGGAAGAATTCTGTGAAGTGGCCGACCTGTCGGCGGCCTACGTGATCGAAATCGTCGAACACGGCATCCTCGAACCTCAGGGGCGGGCGCCCAGGGAGTGGCGATTCAACGATCAGGAATTGTCATTGGCCAAGCGCGCGGCGAAGTTGCACCGCGAGCTGGACCTGGAGTGGGAAGGCGTCGCCCTGGCGCTGGACCTGCTCGACGAAGTGCAGCAACTGCGCTCCGAAAACCAGATGCTCAGGCAACGCCTGGGCCGCCTGCTGGTGGATTGACCCCCCGGCCGTATCTGCCGAATGTTGTCGCCGCTGCCGGGCGCCAGCGAAGCGGCGACCCAGGACGCAGTCCTCGTCGATTCGGCGCAAGTGCGGGCGCTGCGTACAGTTCCGATCCTCGTAAATCCTCCTTATGCGGGCGCTGCGCCCGACAGCGGCTAGAACAGGAAGTAGCGCTGGGCCATGGGCAGTACATCCGCCGGTTCGCACCACAGCAGCACGCCATCGGCCTTGACCTGGTACGTCTGTGGATCGACCTCGATGTTCGGCAGGTAGTCGTTGTGGATCAGGTCGCCCTTGCGCACGCTGCGACAGCCCTTGGCCACCGCGATGCGCTTCTTCAACCCCAACTGCTCCGGCACCCCGGCGTCCAGCGCCGCCTGGCTGATGAAGGTCAGGCTGGTGGCATGGCGGCTGCCGGCGAAGCTGGCGAACATCGGCCGGTAGTGCACCGGCTGGGGAGTCGGGATCGAAGCGTTGGCATCGCCCATCAGGCTGGCGGCGATGGCTCCGCCCTTGAGGATCAGGCTCGGCTTGACCCCGAAGAACGCCGGGCGCCAGAGCACCAGGTCGGCCCACTTGCCCACTTCGATGGAACCCACCTCATGGCTGATGCCGTGGGTGATGGCCGGGTTGATGGTGTACTTGGCGATGTAGCGCTTGACCCGGAAGTTGCTGTTGCCCGGTCCGTCCCCCGGCAATGGCCCGCGTTGGCGCAGCATCTTGTCGGCGGTCTGCCAGGTGCGGGTCAGCACTTCGCCGACCCGGCCCATGGCCTGGCTGTCGGAGCTGATCATCGAGAACGCCCCCAGGTCGTGGAGGATGTCTTCGGCGGCGATGGTCTCTCGGCGGATACGGCTTTCGGCAAAGGCCACGTCCTCGGCGATGCTCGGGTCCAGGTGATGGCAGACCATGAGCATGTCCAGGTGTTCGTCGATGGTGTTGCGAGTGAAGGGCCGGGTCGGGTTGGTGGAGCTGGGCAGCACGTTGGAAAAACCGCAGGCCTTGATGATGTCCGGCGCATGGCCGCCACCGGCACCTTCGGTGTGGTAGGTATGGATGGTGCGACCCTTGAACGCACCGAGGGTGGTCTCGACGAAGCCCGACTCGTTCAGGGTGTCGGTGTGGATCGCCACCTGCACATCGTATTCGTCGGCCACGCTCAGGCAGTTGTCGATGCTGGCCGGGGTGCTGCCCCAGTCTTCGTGCAGCTTGAGGCCGATGGCCCCGGCTCGTACCTGTTCCACCAGTGGTCCCGGCAGGCTGGCGTTGCCCTTGCCGGTGAAGCCGATGTTCATGGGGAAAGCGTCGGCAGCCTGGAGCATGCGCGCCATGTGCCAGGGGCCCGGGGTGCAGGTGGTGGCGTTGGTCCCGGTGGCGGGCCCGGTGCCGCCGCCGATCATGGTGGTGACGCCGCTCATCAGCGCTTCTTCGATCTGTTGCGGGCAGATGAAGTGGATATGGGTATCGATGCCGCCAGCGGTGAGCAGCATGCCTTCGCCGGCGATCACCTCGGTGCTGGCGCCAATGGCGATGGTCACGTCGGGCTGGATATCCGGGTTGCCGGCCTTGCCGATGGCCGCGATACGCCCATCCTTCAAGCCGACGTCGGCCTTGACGATGCCCCAGTGGTCGATGATCAGGGCGTTGGTGATCAGGGTGTCCACCACCTCGGCCGCCAGCAACTGGCCCTGGCCCATGCCGTCGCGGATCACCTTGCCGCCGCCGAACTTCACCTCTTCACCGTAGGTGGTGAAGTCCTTCTCTACCTCGATCCACAGCTCGGTATCGGCCAGTCGGACCTTGTCGCCCACCGTGGGGCCGAACATGTCGGCATAAGCCTCGCGGGAAATGCGCATTCCTCGTTCCTCGGAACAGAGCTGCAAGCCATAAGCTGCAAGCTACAAGTAAAAGAAAGCCGCCCAGAGCCACCGCACTGCTCTTTCTTGCAGCTTGTGGCTCGCAGCTTGAGGCTGATCTTTAAAGATCGCCCATGATTCGTCCCGCGAACCCGTAAATTCGCCGCAACCCAGCCAGATCGACAAGCTCGACTTCCCGGGTCTGCCCCGGTTCGAAGCGCACCGCGGTGCCGGCCGCGATGTTCAGGCGCATGCCGCGGCTGGCGGCACGGTCGAAGACCAGGGCGTCGTTGGTTTCGAAAAAGTGATAGTGGGAACCGACCTGGATCGGCCGGTCGCCGCTGTTGGCCACGCTCAGGGTCAGGGTACGGCGTCCGGCATTGAGTTCGATGTCGCCGGGCTGGATCTGGTACTGGCCGGGGATCATTGGGGTTGCTCCAGGGTCTTGAAGTAGATGGCAGTGGGGCTGTAGCGGCCGTCCGGGCCCTGGCAGTAGTTGGGCAATTCACCGACCCGGGTGTAGCCCAGGGCCTGGTAGAACTCTTCGGCGGGCGAGCCCGCCTCGGTATCCAGGTACAGCAGGCCACGCTTGAGATGGTGCGCGGCCTGCTCCAGGACGTTCATCAATTGCTGGCCCAGGCCCCGGCGCCGGGCACTGTGCAGCACCTGGAGCTTCTGCACCTCGGCGCGGTTACGCCCGTTGGCCTTCATGCACAGCGCCAGTTGCACGCTGGCCAGGACCTTTTCCTCATCGACCACCACCCACAGCAACAGGCTGCCGTCCTCGACGCCGGCCTGCACGCTGGCGATATAGGCCTGGGCCTGGCTGTCGTCCAGGTCGGCCATGAAGCCAATGGAGGCGCCGTGGTGCACCGAATCGAACAATAGGTCGATCAAGCCCTGGCGGTAGTGGGCAAAGCTCTCTACATGGACCCGTCGCAATTGGCCGGCGTTCATCGAAGTATCACTCCTTGTAAGGGGCGGGTGGTTGTGCCCCGGGGTTGAGCATCAGTTGCATGAAGGTCAGGTCCAGCCAGCGCCCGAACTTGGTGCCCACCTGGGGCATCTGTCCGGTGGTGATGAAGCCCAGGCGTTCATGCAGGCGGATCGAGGCGCCATTGCCGCTTTCGATGGCGGCCACCACCACGTGCTTGTGGCAGGCGCGGGCGCGTTCGAGCAGCACCTCCATCAACTTTGGGCCCAGGCCGTTGCCGCGCTGGTCGCTGCGCACGTAGACCGAATGCTCGACGCTGTGGCGAAACCCATCGAAGGGCCGCCAGTCACCGAACGAAGCGTAGCCCAGTACCTGCCCTGCGCTGTCGACCACCACCAGCACCGGATAACCCTGGGCCTGGCGGGCGCTGAACCAGGCCTGGCGGTTATCCAGGTCCACCGGGGTCTCGTTCCAGATCGCGGTGGTATTGAGCACGGCGTCGTTGTAGATATCGCGGATCGCCGGCAAGTCGGCGCGCACCGCGTCACGGATCTGATACGTCATGGGCGCTCCTCAGGCGATGGGCTGGTGGACGGTGACCAGCTTGGTCCCATCGACGAAGGTGGCTTCTACCTGGACCTCCGGAATCATTTCCGCAATACCCTCCATCACCTGCTCGCGGCTGAGCAGGGTGGTGCCGTAGTGCATCAGCTCGGCCACGCTCTGGCCATCACGGGCGCCTTCGAGCAGGGCCGCGCAGATGTAGGCCATGGCCTCCGGGTAGTTGAGCTTGAGGCCACGGGCCAGGCGTCGTTCGGCTACCAGGCCGGCGGTGAAGATCAGCAGCTTGTCTTTTTCGCGTGGAGTCAGGTCCATCGTGGTCGGTCCGTGGTCGGGCAGTTGAAGGAAAACGGGCGGTTCATGTGTTCCAGATCCTTGGTGGTACGGCAGCGCGTCCCAGCAGTGCCGGGCGCAACAAGCGCCACAGGTCCATCAGCCAGGCCCGGGCCTGCAAGGCTTCGCTGGCCAGGCAGCGCGCCAGCAACAGGCCCGGCAACTGGCTCAGGTCGCCGCGCACCGGGTGCTCCAGCGCGCGGCAGCGTTCCAGTAGTTGGGCATCGATCTCGCCGGTGACCAGCAAGGTGGCGAACACTGGCTGGCCGTCGAGGCCGACCGGGGAGTCGAGCAAGCCGTCGCCACCGCTGATGCGCTGGCGCTCATGCCACAGCGGCCGGCCATCGCGACGAATATCCAGGTGGGCCTGGAAGTACCCTTGGGCGAAGCGCTCGCCACTGGCCGGGCGTCCGAGGGCGACGATGTCCCAGTAGCACAGCCGGGCATCGCCATGCAGTTCGATGCGGGTCGTCAGTTCGGCCTGGGCGGCGCTGAAGACTATGGTTTCCTGGGGCAGCCATTCCAGGGTCGCGCCTTTTGCCACTGCAAGTTCCAGGACCTGGCTGGCAGGGCTGTTGGCACGGTACCACTTGGCCGCCCCGGGGCTGGTCAACTGGGCCCAGGCGCCGCTATCCACCCGGGCGCGGATGGCCAGGCGGTCGCCGCCGGCAATGCCGCCCGGGGGGTGGACGATGATGTGCTGGCAAACCTGCGGGCCTTCGGCATACAGGTGCTTCTGCACCCGCAGCGGGCCCTGGTGGCGGCGCAGCACCGGGCGCGTGGCGTTACCGGTACAGGCATAGGCCAGCTCCAGCTCGGCGTGCCAGCTGGGGGTGAACAGGGCGTTGGCGGCAGGTGAGTTCATGGGCAATCGATATTGTTAGGAGGCTACAGATTAGATCGTAACCAGGCCGCGTACACCGTCGGCCTGCATATTTTCACCCCGGCCCTGCTGGATGATTTCCCCGCGGGACATCACCAGGTAGTGGTCCGCCAGTTCGGCGGCAAAATCATAGAACTGCTCCACCAGCAGGATCGCCATGTCGCCCCGGGCCGCCAGTTGGCGGATCACCGCGCCGATCTCCTTGATCACCGAGGGCTGGATGCCTTCGGTGGGTTCATCGAGGATCAGCAAGCGCGGGCGACTGGCCAGCGCCCGGCCGATGGCCAGTTGTTGCTGCTGGCCGCCGGAAAGATCGCCGCCCCGGCGTTGCTTCATCTGCTGCAGCACCGGGAACAGTTCGTAGATAAAGGCCGGCACCTCCCGGGCTTCGTGCGCCGCGAAGCGTGAAAGCCCCATCAGCAGGTTCTCCTCCACACTCAGGCGGGCGAAGATCTCCCGGCCCTGGGGCACGTAGGCGATACCGGCATGGACCCGCTGGTGCGGCTTGTCGCCGGTGATCGCCCGGCCTTCCCAGGTAACCGCACCGTCCCTGGCCGGCAGCAGGCCCATCAGGCATTTGAGCAAGGTGGTCTTGCCCACCCCGTTGCGGCCGAGCAGGCAAGTGACTTCGCCGACCCTGGCCTCGAACGAAAGGCCCCGCAGGATATGGCTACCGCCGTAGTACTGGTGAAGCTTGTCGACTTGCAGCATGGAAGCCCTCCGGGCAGTAGCAAAACGGCAGATGCAAGCGGTTAGCTGCAAGCTGCAAGTAAGAGCGGGACGGTGTGCGCTTTGGCTTTGGCTTTGGCTTTGGCTTTGGCTTCTTGCTTGAAGCTTCTTGCTTGAAGCTTGAAGCTTGAAGCTTGCTTGTGCGCCTATCTCCCGAGGTAGACCTCGATCACCCGCTCGTTTTCCTGCACCTGTGCCAGGGAGCCTTCGGCCAGCACGCTGCCTTGGTGTAGCACGGTGACGTGGTCGGCGATCGCGCCGACGAAGCCCATGTCGTGCTCCACCACCATCAGCGAGTGCTGGCCGGCCAGGCCCTTGAACAGCTCGGCGGTGAACTCGGTCTCGGCGTCGGTCATGCCTGCCACCGGTTCGTCGAGCAACAGCAGTTGCGGCTCCTGCACCAGCAACATGCCGATCTCCAGGAACTGCTTCTGGCCGTGGGACAGCAACCCGGCCGGGCGTCGGGCCGAGCTGGCCAGGCGAATGGTGTCCAGCACCTGGGCGATGCGATCTTGCTGCTCGCTGCCCAGGCGCGCGCCGAGGCAGGCCCATACCGACTTGTCGGTGCGGTAGGCCAGTTCCAGGTTTTCGAACACGCTCAGGGCCTCGAACACCGTGGGCTTCTGGAATTTGCGGCCGATCCCGGCCTGGGCGATCTGCACCTCGCTCAAGCGGGTCAGGTCCAGGGTCTCGCCGAACCAGGCCTTGCCCCGGGTGGGGCGGGTCTTGCCGGTGATCACGTCCATCAGGGTGGTCTTGCCGGCGCCATTGGGGCCGATGATGCAGCGCAGTTCGCCGACGCCGATGTATAGGTTCAGGTCGTTGAGGGCCTTGAAGCCATCGAAGCTGACGCTGATGTCCTCCAGGGTCAGGATGGTGCCATGGCGGGTATCCAGGTCCTTGCCCGTGGCCTGGCCGAGGCCGATGGCATCGCGGCTGCTGCCGGCATCCTTGTTGCTGTCGAGAATGGGTTCGAGCATGCAGTCCACCGTTGCTGTGATTCTCATGATTCGCTGCTTTTCTTCAGCAGGCCGATCACACCTTTGGGCAGGTACAGGGTCACCACGATGAACAGCACGCCCAGGAAGAACAGCCAGTATTCCGGGAAGGCCACGGTGAACCAGCTCTTCATGCCATTGACCAGGCCGGCGCCGAGCAGCGGGCCGATCAGCGTGCCGCGTCCGCCCAGGGCGACCCAGACGGCGGCCTCGATGGAGTTGGTCGGGGACATCTCGCTGGGGTTGATGATGCCCACTTGGGGCACGTACAGGGCCCCGGCCAGGCCGCACAGCACCGCACTCAGGACCCAGACGAAAAGCTTGAACCCGCGAGGATCGTAGCCGCAGAACATCAGGCGGTTCTCGGCATCGCGCAGCGCCGTCAGCACCCGGCCGAACTTGCTTCGCGACAGGCGCCAGCCCAGGTACAGGCTGCCCACCAGCAACGCCAGCGTGGCCAGGAACAGCGCCGCCCGGGTGCCGGGCTCGGTGATGCCGAAGCCCAGGATGCTGCGGAAATTGGTGAAGCCGTTGTTGCCGCCCAAACCGGTCTCGTTGCGAAAGAACAGCAGCATCGCGGCGAAGGTCAGGGCCTGGGTCATGATCGAGAAATACACGCCCTTGATTCGCGAGCGGAAGGCGAAGAAACCGAACACCAGGGCCAAGAGCCCCGGTGCCAGCACCACCAGGCACAAGGCCCAGAGGAAGTGCTCGGTGCCGGTCCAGTACCAGGGCAACTCGCTCCACGACAAGAAGGTCATGAACGCTGGCAGGCCATCGCCCGCGGCCTGGCGCATCAGGTACATGCCCATGGCGTAGCCACCCAGGGCGAAGAACAGGCCATGCCCCAGGGACAGTAGCCCGGCATAACCCCAGACCAGGTCCAGGGCCAGGGCGACCACGGCGTAGCAGAGGATCTTGCCCACCAGGGTCAGGGTATAGGCCGACACATGCAGTGGATTGTCCGCCGGCAACAGCGCCAGCAGTGGCAGGGCCAGCAGCACCAGGAGCAGCAGGGCGCCGACACCGATGCTGACCCTGGGCCCGGCTTTCTGGCTGGCGGTAATGAGCAGTGGCTGGTTCATCGCGGCGTGCTCGCGACGGTGGTACGGACGGTTTCGCTAGGGCTGTTGGCAAGCATAGTGGTGTTCCTTCTCGGGGCCGCCGCCAGCGAGGCGACGGCGCGTTCGTCAATGGGCGTGAGCATTTGCTGTCTAGTCGATCACCCGTCCTTTCAACGCGAAGAGCCCCTGTGGACGTTTCTGGATGAACAGGATGATCAACCCCAGGATCAGGATTTTTCCCAGCACGGCGCCGATCGCCGGTTCGAGGATCTTGTTGGCGATCCCCAGGCCGAAGGCCGCCAGGATGCTGCCGGCCAGTTGCCCGACGCCGCCTGCCACCACCACCAGGAACGAGTCGATGATGTAGCCCTGGCCCAGCTCCGGGCCGACGTTGCCGATCTGGCTCAGGGCCACGCCACCCAGGCCGGCGATGCCCGAGCCCAGGCCGAAGGCGAGCATGTCCACCCGGCCGGTGGGCACCCCGCAGCAGGCGGCCATGTTGCGGTTCTGGGTCACCGCGCGCACGTTCAGCCCCAGCCGGGTCCGGTTCAGCAGCAGCCAGGTCAGCAGCACCACGGCCAGGGCGAAACCGATGATTGCCAGGCGGTTGTAGGGCAGCACCAGGTTGGGCAGTACCTGGATACCGCCGGAGAGCCAGGCCGGGTTCGCGACTTCGACGTTCTGCGCGCCGAACAGCAGGCGCACCAACTGGATCAGGATCAGGCTGATGCCCCAGGTCGCCAGCAGGGTCTCCAGCGGGCGGCCATAGAGATGGCGGATCACCGTGCGCTCCAGGGCCATGCCGATGCCGGCGGTGACCAGGAACGCTACCGGCAGGGCCAGCAATGGGTAGTACTCCATGGCCTGGGGCAGGTAGCGCTGCAACAGCGATTGCACCACGTAGGTGGCGTAGGCGCCGAGCATCAGCATCTCGCCGTGGGCCATGTTGATCACCCCCAGGAGACCGAAGGTGATCGCCAGGCCCAGGGCCGCCAGCAGCAGGATCGAACCCAGGGACAGGCCGCTGAAGGCCTGGCCGAGCACCTCGCCCACCAGCAGCTTGCGCTTGACCTGGGCCAGGCTGGTTTGCGCGGCGGTGCGCACGCCGGCGTCGCTCTCCGCCCCCGCTTCCAGCAGGCCTTCGAGACGGGTACGGGCCAGTGGCTCGCCGGTCTCGCCCAGCAGGCGCACCGCGGCCAGGCGTACGGCCGGGTCGCTGTCCACCAGTTGCAGGTTGGCCAGGGCCAGGCTCAGGGCGTCGTGCACGTCGGGGTCCCGCTCGGCGGCCAGCCGTGTGTCGAGGAACTGCAACTGCGCCGGTTTAGCGCTTTTCTGCAATTGCCGGGCGCCGGCCAGGCGGGTGCCGGGGTCAGCGGCCAGCAGCTGGTGGCTGGCCAGGGCGGTGTCGATCAAACCGCGCAAGCGGTTGTTCAAGCGCAGGGGCTTGGCCTGGCCATCCAGCGTCAGTTGGCCTTGCTGCAGGCTGCCGAGCAGGGCAAGGCGCGCCGGATCGGGCTGGGCGGCCCAGGCTTCCAGCCGTTGCGCTTGTTGGTTGGAGTTGGCCGCGACAAAGTCTTCGGCGTCACCGGCATGGGCGGCGATCGGCAACAGCAGGAGGCAGGCCATAAGCAGGCGATAAAGCGACATGGTCACGTCCTTGGATACAACAGGGAACCTTGTAGGGGCAGGGGCGCCTGGTCCTTGCCCGCGATAGCGGTGGGTCTGGTACACCGCTATCGCGGGCAGGTCGGATCGCCGCCCGCTCGCTCCTACAGGGGAATGGATACGCTGCTCAGTTGCTCTTCACCGCGTAGTCCGGCTTCTTGTCGTTGCCCGGGATGTAGGGGCTCCAGGGCTGGGCGCGGACCGGGCCCTCGGTCTGCCAGACCACGTTGAACTGACCGTCGGGCTGGATCTCGCCGATCATCACCGGCTTGTGCAGGTGGTGGTTGCTCGGGTCCATGGTCAGGGTGTAGCCCGAAGGCGCGGCGAAGGTCTGACCGGCCAGGGCCTCGCGGACCTTGTCGACATCGGTGGACTTGGCCTTCTCCACGGCCTGGGCCCACATGTGGATGCCCACGTAGGTGGCTTCCATCGGGTCGTTGGTCACCGCCTTGTCGGCCCCCGGCAGGTTCTTGGCCTTGGCGTAGGCCTTCCAGGCGGCGACGAATTTCTGGTTCACCGGGTTATCCACCGACTCGAAGTAGTTCCAGGCGGCGAGGTTGCCCACCAGTGGCTTGGTGTCGATGCCGCGCAGTTCTTCCTCGCCCACCGAGAAGGCCACCACCGGCACCTCGGTGGCCTTCAGGCCCTGGTTGGCCAACTCCTTGTAGAAGGGCACGTTGGAGTCGCCGTTGACCGTGGAGATCACCGCAGTCTTGCCGCCGGCGGCGAACTTCTTGATGTTGGCGACGATGGTCTGGTAGTCGCTGTGGCCGAACGGGGTGTAGACCTCCTCGATGTCCTTGTCGGCCACGCCCTTGGCGTGCAGGAACGAACGCAGGATCTTGTTGGTGGTGCGTGGGTAGACGTAGTCGGTGCCCAGCAGGAAGAAGCGCTTGGCGCTGCCGCCGTCTTCGCTCATCAGGTATTCCACCGCCGGGATTGCCTGCTGGTTGGGGGCGGCACCGGTGTAGAAGACATTGGGCGACATTTCCTCGCCCTCGTATTGCACCGGGTAGAACAAGAGGCCGTTGAGCTCCTCGAACACCGGCAGCACCGATTTGCGCGAGACCGAGGTCCAGCAGCCGAACACCACCGCCACCTTGTCCTGGCTCAGCAACTGCCGGCCCTTCTCGGCGAACAGCGGCCAGTTGGAGGCGGGGTCCACCACCACCGCTTCCAGTTGCTTGCCGTTGACTCCGCCCTTGGCGTTGATCTCGTCGATGGTCATCAGGGCCATGTCCTTGAGCGAGGTCTCGGAGATCGCCATGGTGCCCGACAGCGAATGCAGGATGCCCACCTTGATGGTCTCGGCGGCCTGGGCGGTCCAGGTCAGGCCCAGGGTGGCAAGAGCGGTCGAGAGGGTGAAAGCCTTGAGCAAGCTACGACGCTTCATTGTGCGATCTCCGTGAACTCTTGGATTTTTAAGAGGTAGATGCGAACGAGTGAAGGGTGTTTTGCAAGGGGTGTGCCGGGTTGGCCAAGGCATGGAAACGTTGCTTTAACAGCAAGAGCAGGGGCGGTGATGCCCCAAGACGAGGCTTGGGCAAGGGCTGGTGCGCGCGGGTGCTTCATTGTGGTGCTGCCGCTGGGCGGCAGCGGCGAGCGACGCAGAGTCTTAATTTACGCCGGGGAAGGAGTCGACATATTTGATGGTGAAATCAGGAAAGGAGTCGACGATCTGGATCTTGTAATCGGGAAAACTGTCGACGACTTTCCACTTGCCCGGCGCGTCGGCAAAGGCATTGACCTGCTTCACGTTCAGGTCGGGAAAGGAGTTCACCACCTTGACCTTGTAGTCGGGGAAGCTGTTGACGAACTGGATGTTGCCGTAGATTTTCGAGACATCGACGGAGGTGCCGGCCACGGCGCCAAGGGAGGTGCCGAGCAGCAAGGCCAGGAGCGCAGTTTTAAGCATGAGACTCATCCTGAGAGACCGAAGGGCGAGATCTTAATGCATCGCTGCCAGTGATGCGGCTGGTTTGTGCAGGCACCGGCAAGCCGGTTCCTGCCTCCAGATATTGGGCTCAGCGTCGGCGCATCAGGCCGATGAAGAACAAGCCGCCGATGGCCGCGGTGGCTACGCCGATGGGCAGGTCCTCGGGGGCGATCAGGGTTCGCGCGGCAACGTCCACCCACACCAGGAACAGGCTGCCCAGCAGCACGCAGGCCGGCAGCAGCCGGCGGTGTTCGGCACCCACCAGGCGCCGGGCGATGTGCGGCACCATCAGCCCGACGAAGCCGATGGAACCGCTGATGGACACCAGCACCCCGGTCATCAGCGAGGCGATCAGGAATACCTTCAGGCGCACGTTGCGTGCGTTCAGGCCCAGGGTCACGGCGGTCTGCTCGCCGGCCATCAGGGCGTTCAATGGCCGGGCCATGCCCAGCAGCAACAGCAACCCGAGGAGCACGCTGATCGCGGGAATCGCCAGCAGCTCCCAGCGTGCCAGGCCCAGGCCGCCGAGCATCCAGAACATCACCGCCGAACTGGCCCGGTGGTCGCCCATGAACAGCAGCAGGTTGGCCACCGCCATCATCACGAACGATACCGCCACCCCGCACAGCAGCAGGCGGTCGCTGTCCAGGCGACCGCTGCGGGCGGCGATGCCCAGCACCAGGATCATGCTCGCCACGGCGCCGATGAAGGCGGCCAGGGGCAGGGTCAGCAGGCCGATGACCTGCCCCACGTGCAGGACCACGATCACCGCGCCGAGGGTGGCGCCGGAGGTGACGCCCAGCAGGTGCGGGTCGGCCAGCGGGTTGCGGGTCACCGCTTGCAGCACCGCGCCGATCAGCGCCAGCCCGGCGCCTACCAGCGCGCCCAGGAGCATGCGCGGCACGCGGATCAGCCAGACGATATGTTCCTGGCCGGGGCTCCAGTCCACCTCGCCCAGGCCCAGGGTCTTGTGCAGCAGGATCCGGCCCACCACGTCCACCGGCACCCGCGCCGGGCCGAATCCCAGGGACAGCACGCAAGAGACCAGGAGCAGGCCGGCGAGGGTCAAAAGCAGCCAGCTGTAGCGACGTGTAGTCATTCGCCGTGGAAACCCTTGGCCAGGGTTTCCACCGCCAGCACGTTGTCGATGCCCGGGGTGGCCTGCACATAGGGGATGACGATGAAGCGCTGGTTCTTGATGGCGTCGACGCCTTGCAGCGCCGGGTTGTCCAGCAGGAACCGCTGCTTCTGCTCGGCGGTGACTTCGCTGTAGTCGACGATGACGATCACTTGCGGGTTGCGTTCCACCACGGTCTCCCAGTTGACCCGGGTCCAGCTGGCCTCGACATCGTCGAGGATGTTGCGCCCGCCGGCGGCGTCGATCAGCGCCTGGGGCATGCCCAGGCGGCCGGAGGTCATGGCCCGGTCTTCACCGCTGTCGTAGAGGAACACCCGGGGTTTGTCCGTGGGCAGGTCCTGTTGCACCTGGGCCACCTGCTCCTGCATCTGGGCGATCAGGGCATTGGCGCGATCCTGCACGTCGAAGATCCGGCCGAGGTTGCGCAGGTCGTTGTAGGTGTCGTCGAGGCTGGCGGCCGGACGCTTCATCACGAACGCGCAGGACTCGGTCAACTCATAGACATTGATGCCCAGGGGCGCCAGGGTCTGCGGGGTCAGGTCGCCGCCCACGCGCATGCCGTAGTCCCAGCCGGCGAACAGGAAGTCGACGTTGGCATTGAGCAGGGTTTCCACCGACGGGTACTTGGCCGCCAGTTCCGGCAGGCCCTCCAGCAGGACGCTCATCTGTGGGGTCACGGCCTTCCAGCCACTGACGCCGCTGTAGCCCACCATGCGCGACTTGAGGCCCAGGGCGAGCATCATCTGGGTCATGTTGATGTCGTGGCTCAGGGCGTGTTTGGGCGCTTGCTTGAAGGTCACTTCGCGGTTGCAGCTGGTGATGGTCAATGGGTAGCGGGTGGCCTCGGCGAAGGCCTGTGCGGCCCCCAGTGACAGGGCCAGGAGCAGGCTGGAGCGAAGCAGGGAGCGCAAGGTCATGGTTGGGTGATCCAGGTGATTCGTGGGTAGCCGGACAGGGGGTGGGCATCGATCAGCGCCTCGACGCCGAAGACGTTGCGCAGCAACTCGACGGTGAGCACTTCGCCGGGAGTGCCGCTGGCGACGATGCGTCCGTGGTCGAGGACGTACAACCGGTCGCAGAAGGCCGCGGCCAGGTTCAGGTCGTGGATGCTGGCCAGGGTGCCGATGCCCAGGCGCTTGACCCGTTGCAGCAGTTCCAGCTGGTAGCGCGGGTCAAGGTGGTTGGTCGGCTCGTCGAGGATCAGCAACTGCGGTTGTTGGGCCAGGGCCCGGGCCAGGATCACCCGTTGCTTTTCCCCGCCCGACAGGGTCGCGAAGGCATGCTCCTCGAAGCCCAGCAGGCCCACGGATTCCAGGGCCTCGCGGGCGATGGCGCGGTCGTGCCGGGTGTCGCCGTCGAACAGGCCCTTGTGCGGGGTGCGGCCCATGGCGACCACTTCCTGCACGGTGAGGCCGAAGGCATCGGGAAACTCCTGGAGCACCACGGCGATGCGTTGTGCGCACCAGCGTGGCGACTGCTTCCAGACATTCTGGTGGGCCAGTTGCACCTCGCCCTGCTGCGGCTTGCTGAAGCGATAGGCGCAGCGCAGCAGGCTGGTCTTGCCGCTGCCATTGGGCCCGATCAGGCCGACGAACTCCCCGGCCTGCACGTGCAGGTTGGCCTCACGCAGTTGGAACTGGTGGTGGCAGTGGCCCTGGCCCAGGGGGCTCCAGGCCAGGTCGAGGAGGTTCAGCGAGGTCATGCCTTGTCCGTGTGGTTGCCGGTGGTCCGGCAAGGGGTCAGAAGCGATAGTCGGCGGTGACGAAGAACGAGCGCGGCTCGCCGAGAATCCATTGCTGGCCGTCATTGTATTGGCTTTGGGCGTACTGGCGGTCGAACAGATTATTCAATTGCAGGCCCAGGGTGGTATTGCGCAAGGCTTGCCACGAGATGTTGGCGTCCACCACGGTGTAGCTGGGCAGCTGGTTACGGTTGGCCATGTCGGCGTAGCGCGCATCGACGTAGCGCACCCCGGCGCCGGCCCGCAGGTCGTCGTTGATGGCCTTGCTCAGCCACAGGTTGGCGGTGCGCCGTGGCACGTCCACCGGGCGCTTGCCATCGCGGGAGACTTGCACGCCGTCGACGTCCTGCTGGAAGTCGTCGTACTGGGCACGAACGATGGCGGCGTTGGCCTGCAGTTGCCAGGCATGGGGCAGTTGCAGGTCCAGGCTGGCCTCCAGGCCATTGGAGGATTGCTGGCCCACTTGCTGTTTCAGTTCCGGGTCGCCCGGCACATCGGTCAGTAGCTTCTTCTTGACGATGTGGTAGGCCGCCAGGGTCCATTCGCCGCGCTGGTCCCAGAACGCCTGCTTGAGACCGACCTCGGTCTGCTTGGCGGTGGACAGGTCGAATTGCTGCTGGCTCTTGCTCAGGGAAATCAGCCCGCCGACACCGTCGGTGCTGGTGGAGTACTGGCCATAGAGGGAGGTATCCGGGGTGACGGCGAACACCAGGCCGGCCTTCCAGTTGTTGCCGGTCAGGGTCTTGTCGCTCTGGCTGCCGTCCTTCAAGTCATCGCGATCGATATGCGCATAGTCACGGCGCACACCGGTCACCAGGGACCAGCGCTCGCTGAGTTGCAGGCGGTTTTCGGCGAAGACCGACATCTGCCTGGTGGTGGTCTTGAACTGATCGCGGTAGGGGCTGTTGCTGATGAACTCGCCCTTGGCTGGGTGGTACAGGTCGATGGGGTCACCATGGGGGGTGACGTCATTGAAGGGCGAGTTGCTCTTCATATGGAAGCGGATGCGGTTGTAGTCCATCCCGACCAGGGTTTGGCTGTCGAGGCCGAACAGCGAGTGCTTGAGGGTGAAGGTCTGGCGGTCGCCCACCTGTTCCTGCTGGTGGCCGATACCGAAGTAGCCGCTGCGGCTCAGTTGCCGGTCCGTCGTGTTCCAGTTGTAGTTCTCGGCGTTCTGCCAGCGGCGCTGGGCCTTGAGGTAGTACAGCTCGTTGCTGGCGCTGAGGTTATCGGAAATCTGCCACTCGCTGGTCAGGCGGGTCCACTGGTCGTTGTAGTGCTGCTTGTCGTTGCTGACGTTGTAGTTCTTGTCCCGCAGGCGTTTGTGCAAGCGCCCGTCGATCAGCGGCGTGCCGAAGTAGTTCATCGGGTTCTGGTCGCCGTAATCGTGGGCCAGGGTGAAGGCCAGGTCATCGCGGGCCTGCCAGCGCAGGGCCGCGCTGACGAAATCCCCCGAGGAATCGCCACGGTCGACCCAGCCGTTGCTGCGCTCGCGATTGAGGTTGAGCCGGTAGCTCAGGCTGTCACTGAGCGAACCGCCACTGTCCAGGGCCTGTTGCTGGCGATCGAAGGAACCGTAGCCCAGGCGCAGGTGGTTCTCGATCTCGCCACTGAAGGGCTTCTTGGGGATGGTGTTGATCACCGCGCCAGTGGCGCCTTCGCCGTACAGCACCGAGGCCGGGCCGCGCAGTACGTCGACCCGTTCCACGGCCCAGCTGTTCACCGGAAAGGTCACGGTGCCCATGCCGGTGTACATGCGGTTGCCATCGTAGAGTTGCATCACCGAACTCTGCCCGGTGAAGCCCCGGGCCGACAACGAGGTGCCGCCATCGCCCGGGGTGCCGGTGCGGCTGATGCCGGCGCTACGCGATACCGCGTCCTGGATGCTGCGATCGCCCCGGGCGCGGATGCGCTCGCCACTCAGGCTGTCGGTGCTGGCCGAGGTTTCCAGGGCGCTCAGGCCCAGGCGTGAGCCCGCGGTGGTCGGGGTCTTCAGGCTGACGCTGTCGTCGCTTTCGTTGGCTGCGGCAGAGATAGTGCCGGTGGGCAGGGTCAGGGCGGCATCGTCGGCCTGGGACAGGGACGGCAGGGCGAGCAGGCAGAGACTGGACAGCAGGTACTTGTTCATCGGGGCGGTGAATCGCTTCTTCGAGAGGGTGTCCGCAGCGGCGAGGCTGCGGACAGGATCTTACATGCAGTGTTATAAAGTAACATTATAAATCTGCACGACTGAAGCGGCGAAATTCTACAGGGCTCTCTGCAACGCGCATCTCGCAGGCTTCATGTTGAAGATGAAGCGGATTCAGGACCCCGGGCCAAGCGCGAGAGCACCAGGCGATCCAGCAGCCACACCACCACCAGCGAGGCGCCTACCAGGGGAAAGGTCACGGCCAACAGGGCGATGACCAGCATCGCGGTTTTCCAGCGTGGCAGATCGTGGCGCAGCGGCGGCACCCCGAGACGGCCGGCGGGGCGACGCTGCCACCACATGACGATGCCGCTCACCGCACCGAGCAGGATCATCAGGCACACCACCAGCACCACCAGTTGGTTGACGCGGCCGAACATCTTGCCCTCATGCAACATCACGCCCAGTTCGGTGGCCCGGGCCACATTGCTGTAGTGCTGCCAGCGCACATCGGCCAGGACCTTGCCGGTGTACTGGTCGACATGCAGGGTGGCATCGTTGCGCGGGTCGTCGGCGAACAGGGCGATGGTGAACACCCCGGTGGCGCTGCTGGGCAGGGTGATGCTGTAGCCGGGCTCGACCTGGCGCTGGCGAGCGATGTCCTGGACCTGTTGCAAGCTGATGGCCGGGGCTGCCGGGGCCGCTGCGGCCATGGCGTGGCCCCTGTGCTCGGCATGGTCGCCGGACATCGGCATCGGCGTGTTCTCCAGGGCCCAGGGCACGGTCTGGCGGGTGGCGCTGTTGAGCTCGCCGGCCTGCTGGTCGGAGGTCGGTACGTCGTTCCACATGGCCACCGGGAAGCGGTTCCACAGGTCGGCGTACTGCCTGCCCCAGAAGCCGGTCCAGCTCATGCCGCTGAGCAGCATCAACAGCAGGAAGGCCGCGCCCCAGAACCCCAGCACGCCATGCAGGTCGCGCCAGAACAGCCGGCCCCGGGCATTCAGGCGTGGCCATAGCACGCCAGCCGAAGACTTGCCCCGTGGCCACCACAGGTACAGGCCCGAGACCACCAGGACGATGCCCCAGCTGGCCGCCAGCTCCACCAGCCGGTCGCCGACGGTGCCGATCATCAGCTCGCCGTGAATGGCCCGGGCCACCGCCTGCAGGTTGCGCTTGGCATCCTGCTCGCCGAGCACGTCGCCATGGTAGGGATCGATGAAGACGTTGAGTTCCTGGCCTTTGTGCTGCACCACGAACTGGGCGCTGCGCCCGGCATCCACAGGTGGCAGGTACTGCTTGATATGGCCCTGGGGGTAGGCCGCCTGGACCCGTTGTAGCAGCTCGTCGGCCGCCAGGCTGTGCTGCCCGGCGGGGACCTTGAGCAAGCTGGGGTACATCAGTGGGTCGAGTTGCGGTTTGAACAGGTAGACGATGCCGGTCAGGGCCAGCATCACCATGAAAGGGGCGACGAACAGCCCGGCGTAGAAATGCCAGCGCCAGGCCAGGTTGTAGAAAGACACTTTGGGTCGGTTCATCGGGAAGCGCTCCGCAAGGCTGTGGATCTGTCGTTATGGGTGGCACCTGAAACCACTGCTGAAGGCCCGGCGGGCCTTGTCGCAGCCTCGCCAGCTCGGCAGCGGCTACAGGTGCCTGGTGTAGCCGCTGCCGCAGGCTGCGTACGGTCGCGCAGCGGCCGCAACGGTTCGTCAGAAGCTCAGGTCGACCTTGGTCCAGAAGGTGCGGCCGGGTTCCTTGATGGCTTGTGGATCACTGGCCGGGTAGCCGAAGCCGGCGTTACCCGCCAGGTTCAGGTGCTCGGCGTAGGCCTTGCCGAACAGGTTGTCGACCCCGGTGCTGAGCTTGAGGTTCTTGTTGATGCGGTAGGCGCCGTTGAGGGAGAACACGCCGAAGCCGCCGCTCTTGCCGAAGTCCTTGCCGACCACGTTGCCCTTGTTCAGGTCGACGCGGTTTTGCGCCGCCACCACTCGCCACAGGGCGCCGGCGCTCCAGTCGTCCTCGCTGTAGGTCAGGCCGAAGCGCGCATCCAGCGGTGGCATCTGTGGCAGGGCCTTGCCATCGCTGCTGTTCTTGCCCCAGGCATAGGCCAGGGTGGCATCGGCCTTCCAGTTGGAGGTCAGCTTGTAGGCCGCGCCCAGTTCGCCGCCCATGATCCGGGCGTCGATGTTCTCGGCCCGGGACGTGCTCATGCCCATCATTTTCGAGTTGTAGTCGAAGAGGATGTAGTCCCGTACCTGGCCGATGTAGCCCGAGGCCCAGGCCTCCAGGTCGGCGCCCTGGTATTGCAGGCCGAAGTCGAGCTGGGTGGTCTTTTCCGGCTTGATCGAATCGAAGGCGTTCAACGAGCCGGCAGGGCCCATCTTCGGCGAGAACAGCTCCCAGTAGTCGGGGAAGCGTTGGGCGTGGCCGAGACCGGCGTACAGAGTGGTCGGGCTGTCGGCCAGGTCATGCTCGTAACGCACGAAGCCGCTGGGCAGGGTGTCGGCCCGGGTGTCGCCGGCGGTGGGGTTGGGGCTGGTGCGGCTCATCATTCCCGACTTGATGCTCTGCCGGTAGTCCTTGGCCGAGGCCCGGTCGAGGCGGGCGCCGGTGATCAACCGGTCGCGCTCGGCGGCGTACCAGGTCAGCTCGCCGAAGGTGCCGTAGTTGTGGAAGTCGGCGTCCTTGGTCCAGGGCTGGCCCTTGTGCGCATCCACGCCCATGCCGCCGCGCTGGCGATGTTCGTTGGTCTGGGCATCGATGCCGCCGATCAACTGCACATCGGCCCAGCGCCAGGTAGCCTTGATCCGTGCCCCCAGGGTGCGGCGGTCGACGTTGCTGACCATGGGCATGCCCATCATGCCGCTGCCCGAAGGGGTGCGCAGGCTGTAGTTGTCCATCACGTGGTCGGCGTAGTTGTAGTAGACCTGGGCCTCGACCTTGTCCAGGACCTCGCCGATGTTGGATTTCTCGAACCGCAGGCCCAGGCTCTCGCGCTTGAACTGCGAGCCGTCCATGCCACGACCGGCGTAGCGGGCCTCGCCGTCGCCCTTGCCAGCAGTCAGCTCCAGCAGGGTGTCGGCGTCCGGGGTCCAGCCCAGGGCTATGTCGCCGTTCCACTTGTCGTAGCGCGAGGCCACGGTGTCGTTGTTGCCGTCCTTGTAGTCGTCGGAGTGGGCGGTGTTGCCGATCACCCGCACATAACCCAGGGGGCCGCCAGCGGCCGCGTCCAGGGTCTTGTCGAAGCGGCCGTTGGAGCCGGCCAGCAGGCTGGCGTTGACCCGGGTGCCGAGTTCGCCGAAGTGCTCGGGTTCACGGTCGAAGAGCACGGTGCCGGCGGAGGCACCGGGGCCCCAGAGTACGGTTTGCGGCCCCTTGATCACGGTCAACCGGTCGTAGGTTTCCGGGGAGATGTAGGAGGTCGGGGCGTCCATGCGGCCAGGGCAGGCGCCGAGCATCATGCTGCCGTTGGTGAGGATGTTCAGGCGCGAGCCGAACATGCCGCGCAGTACCGGGTCACCGTTGGTGCCGCCGTTGCGCACCAGGGCGAAGCCGGGAATGGTCTTGAGGTAGTCGCCGCCATCGCTGGCCGGCACCGGCTGGCGCGGGTCCTTGGGGTTGGTCACCACGGTCAGGGGCGAGCTGGGGGCGATGGCGGTGATCACCGTCGGGCTCAGCTCGGTACTGTGATGGGCGTGCTCGGCCGAAGCTTCGTCGGCCATGGCCAGGGGCGTCAGCAGGGCACCACACAGCACGGCCAGGGCACGGTTGAAGTGCTGGCGCGACGGGTTCAGGGCAAAGGGCTTGGTTGGTTGGGCAACGCCCAGGCGAGAGTCAGCAGAAAACATAATGGTTCCATCGATCGGTCTTGAATGACACGGCCGCGAGCGCACGCCTGTCGTGCTGACAGCCGGCCGTGTGGAGTGAGCAGGTGACTCAGGCGTCGATCGGCGGAGCGCGGGTCAGCGCGCCGGGGAACACGGTCTGCCGGGCGTGGCCCAGGCGCGTGGCGGGGATCAGGAAATGCTGGGCCAGCGGTGCATCGAGCTGGGCGAATGACAGCCCCGATGGCAGTGCCGGACAGTTGAACAGCAGGCTGCAATAACCGCATTTCTCCCAGAGCACATGCTGCTCGCCCTGGGCTTTGGCGGGGTGCGAAGCGTGTGGGTTATCGCCGTGGCAGCCGGACACGCCGCTGCCCATGTCCATGGATACGGACATGTTCATCGGCATCGCGTGATCCATCGGCATCGACTGGGAAATCAGCGGACCGATGAAGATCATCAGCATGGCGAACAGGCTGATCCAGCTGCCGCGCCGCACCCCTATGGAGGTACGGCGCGCTGCGGACCGCCTGCGGCCAGGCGCGAGCGGGGCGTTCACGGATGGGACCGGCGGTCAGTGCTTAGTGAGCGTGCTGATGCTCTTGCGCCGCGCCGGGTGCCTGCTTCTGCACGGCGACCTCGACGGTGACGTCGCCGGCCTTCTCGAAGTGCAGGGTCAGCGGGAAGCGCTTGCCATCGCTGAGCAGGCTGCGGTCCTTGAGCTCCATGAGCATCACGTGATAGCTCATGGGCGCGAATCGCACTTCGCCACCGGCGGGGACGGCCACCTTGGCCACCTGCTGCATCTTCATCATGTCGCCCTGCATCACATGCTCATGCAGTTCGGCGCGACCGGCGATCGGTGTCTCGACGCTGAGCAGGGTGTCGGCGTTCTTGCCCGGGTTGTGCAGCACGAAGTAGGCGGCGACGGTCGGCGCGTTCGGCGGCAGTTCCTGCGACCAGGGATGGTCGATCTGCAATTGGCCGGCCTTGTATTCATGGGCGCTGGCAAAGCTGGCAGGCAACAGCAGGGCGGCCAGCAGCAGGGTGTGCTTGACCAGGGAAGACTTGAGCATGGTGGTTCTCCAGAACGATTCAAAAACGCAGGTCACTTGCGAAAGGGAATCATGCCAGAGGCGGTGCACCGGGATTCAGGCTGGGCCATTGCTGGCGCGGGGTGAGTTGTTCGAGCGGCGGTTGCGGGGCGCCCGGTTGGGCGATGAAGCGGGTGAAGTACAGCTGCGGCGCATGGCCAGGCAGGGCCACCAGGGGCGCCGAGCCGGAGCAGCACCAGCAATGCTGCATGTTCGAGTGATCGTCGTTTTGCGGGGCTTTTTGTTCGAGCTGGCCCAGGGAGATGGCGACCATCTTGGTGCCGCTGGAGGAACAGAAACTGCCCCATAGCAGTTGTTCATCCAGCCCTTGGTCGCTGCTCTGCATGGCCCCGGAAAGCGGCATGGCAAGCATGTTGAACAGCACTGCGAAGCAGGCGATCCAGGCAAATGCGAGCCGTTGTCGGGACATGGTGACGATCCGTCGGTTGAGCGATCAGGCGGGTATTTAGCCTGATCGCTGTGGATAAGTAAAAAAACACCGTGTGCGGTGTGGTGTCGCAGTGCTGGCTCAGGCCGGGCTGACCTGGAGCTTGAGTCCCAGCGCCTTCATCACCTTGATGATAGTCGCGAACTCGGGATTGCCCTGGCTGCCCAGCGCCTTGTACAGGCTTTCGCGGCCCAGGCCGGTGTCCCGGGCTATCTGGGTCATGCCCCGGGCGCGGGCGATGTCGTTGAGGGCGGCGCGGATCAGCACGCCATCGCCGGCATCTTCCTCGAAGCAGGCATCGAGGTAGGCCACCATGTCTTGCGGGGTCTTGAGGTAGTCGGCCGCATCGAAGCGGGTCACTGGGGTGCGCATGTTTCAGTCCTCGTTCTTGAGGTCGTGAGCCAGTTGCCGGGCTCGTTGGATGTCGCGACTCTGGGTGCTCTTGTCGCCACCGATCAACAACAGGTAGATCCGTTCGCCTCGCCGTGAAAAGTACACCCGGTAGCCAGGCCCACGGTGGATACGCATCTCATGGACTCCACCTCCTATTGATACACAGTCGCCGAACCGCCCTAGTTGCGCTGCCCTGATCCGGGCCAGTACACGGGTCTTCCCCTGAGGGTCCTTGAGGCGAGTGAGCCAGTGGCTGAACTCCTGGTTTTGCTCGAAGACGAACATGGCGACTGTATTCCTTGGGATACGATCCTGGCAACTCATTTGCCAGATGAAAGGCAACGCTGCGACGACCGGGCGTGCAGCCGGTCGTTGCAGAGCTCCCAAGGAAGTTAAGGTAGGAGACTGGCGGGCACAGCCAGGGAGTTCCCAGGTTGAGGTGAGGCGCGGCGCTTTTTGCTGTCAGGCGCTGGACAGCCGCTCGAGGGCGGCCAGGAGCTGGGGCACTTCGGTAAAATGGCGATCGACTTCGGGCAGGTCGGGGCGCTTGAGTATCAACACCGGTACTCCCCGTTCGCGGGCCACTTCCAGCTTGGGTTCGGTGGCGCTGCTGCCGCTGTTCTTGCTGATCAGCACATCGATGCGCCGGCGCGCGAACAGTTCGCGCTCGTCGTCGATCTGGAACGGGCCGCGGGCGCCGATCACTTCGCAGCGCTCATTGCCCGGGCAGGCTTCCAGGGCGCGCAGGGTCCAGAACTGGCTGGCGGGAATCTCCTCCAGATGCTGCAAGGGTTCGCGCCCCAGGGTGAACAACGGTCGCTGGAAGGGTTCGAGGGCTTGGATCAGTTGTGGCCAGTCGGCCACCTCGCGCCAGTCGTCCCCGGGCTGCGCTTGCCAGGCCGGGCGACGCAGGGCCCAGCAGGGAATGCCGGCGAGCCGGGCGGCGGCCTGGGCATTGGCGCTGATCTGCGCGGCATAAGGATGGGTGGCATCCAGTAGCAGGCCGATGTTCTCGGCGCGAATGAACTGCGCCAGGCCCTTGGCTCCGCCATACCCACCGACCCGCACCTGGCAGGCCAGGTCCGTGGGCACCCGGCCGATGCCGGCCAGGCTGTAGACATGTTCAGGCCCCAGGGTGCGGGCGATGGCCAGGGCCTCGGTGACCCCACCCAGCAGCAGGATACGGCTCATGGCTGGGCTCCGGCATGGCCGACGATGCCGCCCTGGCGGTCGATGGCGAAGACTTCCACCTGGACCTGGGCCGGTACCACGCTGCGGGCGAAGTCCAGGGCATGGCGGCACACCGCATCGCCCAGGGCGACTCCGGCGGCGCTGGCCATGGCCAGTGCCTGCTGGCTGGTATTGGCCTGGCGGATGGCCTCTTGCAACGGTTGGTCGGCACCGATTTCGGCGGCCCATTGCGCCAGCTGCGGCAGGTCGATGCTGGAGTGGCGGCTGTGCAGGTCCATGTGCCCGGCGGCCAGCTTGCTGATCTTGCCGAAACCGCCGCACAGGCTGAGTTTATCCACAGGGGCCTTGCGCAGGTGCTTGAGGACCGCGCCGACGAAGTCGCCCATTTCGATCAGGGCGATTACCGGCAGGTCGTAGACCCGGCGCATGGTGTCTTCGCTGGCGTTGCCGGTGCAGGCGGCGACGTGCTGGTAGCCGTTGCTCCTGGCGACATCGATGCCCTGGTGGATCGAGGCGATGTAGGCGGCGCAGGAAAACGGCCGGACGATGCCACTGGTACCCAGGATCGACAGCCCGCCGAGAATCCCCAGGCGCGGGTTCATGGTCTTCTGCGCCAGTGCCTCGCCGCCCTCGACGTTCACCGTGACTTCGAAGCCGCCGTTGTAGGCCTGCTCTTCGGCCAGGCGTTGCAGGTGCTCGCCGATCATCCGCCGCGGCACCGGGTTGATCGCCGGCTCGCCCACCCCCAGGACCAGCCCGGGGCGGGTCACGGTACCGACCCCGGCACCAGCCACGAAGCGAATGCCCGGCTCATGGGTCAGGCGTACCTGGGAGTAGAGCAGGGCGCCATGGGTCACGTCCGGGTCGTCGCCGGCATCCTTGATGGTCCCGGCCTCGGCCCCGTCGCTGGTGCGCCGGCAGAACTCCAGGCGCATCCGCACCTCTTTGCCCTTGGGCAGGACGATATCCACCGCATCGGCCTCGACGTTGCCCAGCAGCAGGCGGGCGGCCGCGAGGCTGGTGGCGGTGGCGCAACTGCCGGTGGTCAGGCCGCTGCGCAGCGGAGCGGGCTGTTCGGCGGTTTCCTCACGCATGGGGCAGGTCCCCGGATGGCGTGCAGATTGGGTCCTGGGGTTTGTGCAGTTCCAGCAGGGTGATGGGCAAAGCCTGGCGCCAGGTGTCGAACTCCCCCAGCGGCTGGGCCTGGGCCACATGGATGCGGGTCAGTTCGCCGCCGTGGCGCTGGCGCCAGTCCATCAGGGTCATCTCGCTTTGCAGGGTCACCGCATTGGCCACCAGGCGGCCGCCGGGCTTGAGTCGTTCCCAGCAGGTGGCGAGCACCCCGTCGCGGGTCACGCCGCCGCCGATGAAGATCGCGTCCGGACGCTCCAGGCCAGCCAGGGCCTGGGGCGCGCGGCCACGGATCAGGTGCAACCCGGGAACGCCCAAGGTGTCGCGGTTGTGTTCGATCAGCTGCTGGCGACCCGCATCGGCCTCGATGGCCAGGGCGCGGCAACTGGGGTGGGCGCGCATCCACTCGATGCCGATCGAGCCGCTGCCGGCACCGACATCCCACAGCAACTCGCCGGGCATCGGGGCCAGGCGGGCCAGGGTCATGGCGCGTACGTCGCGCTTGGTCAACTGGCCGTCATGGGCAAAGGCCGAGTCCGGCAGGCCGGCCAGGCGCGACAGGCGTGGCGCGTCGAGGCTGGCGCGGCAGTCGATGGCCAGCAGGTTGAGGTCGGCTATGGCCGGGTCTTGCCAGTCGTCGGCGGTGCCGTCGATACGCCGCTCCAGCGGGCCGCCCAGGTGTTCCAGGACGCTGATCCGGCTCGGGCCGAAGCCGCGCTCGCGCAGCAGGCCGGCCACCGCCGCCGGGCTGTGGCGGTCATTGCTCAGCACCAGCAGGCGCAGGCCGTTGGCCAACTGCGCGTTGAGTGCGGCCAATGGCCGCGCCACCAGCGACAGGCTGACCACTTCCTGCAGGGGCCAGCCCAGGCGCGCGGCGGCCAGGGCGCAGGAGGAGGGGGCGGGCAAGATCAGCAGTTCCTCGGCGGGCAGTTGCCGTGCCAGGCTGGCGCCGACGCCGAAGAACATCGGGTCGCCGCTGGCCAGCACGCATACCGCAGTGCCACGCTGGGCGAGCACCGGCTCCAGGGAAAACGGGCTGGGCCACGGCTGGCGTTCGCCACGGATGCAAGCCGGCAGCAGCTCCAGCTGACGTTGCCCGCCGACGATCCGTGAAGCGCCCAACAGGGCATGGCGGGCATTGCGGCCCAGGCCCTTGAAGCCGTCTTCACCGATTCCCACTACTGTCAGCCAGGGCGACATGGATATTCCTCGAACACAAAAGCCAGGGTTCCGACAGGCAGGCTTTTCATGCCTTCGGACAAAGCAGGCATAATACCGCGCCTTCGCCCGCGAAGCGTTTTTCCCACACTGCCGGTCACCCCTTTGAACCCACGTCCGCTGTCCACTGCCATCCGCCCCTCGGCCTGTCCGGGGTTGTTGCGTATCGTCCCGGCCCTGGACGGCGGTATCTGCCGGATCAAACTGGCCGGCGGGGTCATCAGCGCGGCCCAGGCCGTGGCCGTGGCCGAGGCGGCGCAGGAGTTCGCCGGCGGGGTGATCGAGGCCACCAACCGCGCCAACCTGCAGATCCGTGGCATCGGCGGCGAGCACCAGGCGTTGATCGCCAAGCTGCTGGAGGCAGGCCTGGGGCCGACCACGGCGGCCGGTGACGATGTACGCAACCTGATGCTCAGCCCCAGCGCCGGTATCGACCGCCAGTGCCTGGTCGATACCCGGCCCCTGGCGGCGCAGATCCTGCACACCCTGCAAGGTCATCCACGGTTCCACGAGTTGTCGCCCAAGTTCGCCGTGCAACTGGACGGGGGCGAGGCCCTGGCCATGCTCCAGCATCACCACGATTTGTGGCTGGCAGCCTGTGAGCGCGAGGGCCAACGGTTGCTGGCCTTCGGCCTGGCCGGTTGCCCGGTGGATGCGCCGCTGGCGGCGGTGCCGCTGGAGCAGGGCCATGACCTGCTGGTGGCGGTGCTGGAGGCGTTCCTCGACCTGGCGAGCCCCGAGCAGACCCGTATGCGGCACTTGCTGGCTCAGGTGTCGGTGGCGGAATTTCTGCTCCAGGTGCAACAGCGCCTGGGCGGCCCGCTGCTGAGCGTCGATGGCTGGCGCCGGTCGGCAGCCGCCGAGGGCTTGCACCTGGGAACTTATCCACAGGCCGTGGCCGGGCGGGTCTATGTCGGTGCGGTCGCGCCCCTGGGGCGGCTCGACCCGGCCATGCTCAAGGGCGTCGCGCAGTTGGCCCGGCGCTATGGCGATTCCAGCCTGCGCCTGACTCCCTGGCAGAGCCTGCTGTTGCCCGACATTGCCGTGGCGGATGCCCCGGCGGTCAGCGCTGGCTTGGCCGAGCTGGGTTTGCTTTGTCGTCCCGAGCAGGCCCTGGCCCACCTGATTGCCTGCACCGGCTCCAGCGGTTGCGCCAAGGCCCAGGCCGATACCAAGGGCGATGCGCTGCGCCTGGCGGCCCTGTTGCAGGCTCAGGGGCAACAGGCGGCGGTCCACCTTTCTGGCTGCCTGCGCACTTGCGCTGCCGCCCATGTGGCGCCCACCACCCTGTTGGCGGTGGCCCCGGGACGCTACGACTTGTATGTGCGCGACGCCACGCAGCCGGGGTTCGGCAGGCTGCGGGCGCGCAACCTTTCTATAGAAGCGGCACAAGCGCTGCTTGATGTCCGCCAACGGAGTCACCTTGATGATTGATTACATCCGCGACGGTCAGGAGATCTATCGCAACTCCTTCGCGATCATCCGCGAAGAAGCCAAGCTAGAACGCATTCCCGCCGACCTGGAAAAACTCGCGGTACGGGTGATCCACGCCTGCGGCATGGTCGAGGCCATCGATGGCCTGCAGTTTTCTGAAGGCGCCGGCAAGGCCGGGCGCGAGGCCCTGGCCGCTGGGGCGCCGATCCTCTGCGATGCGCGAATGGTGTCCGAGGGCATCACCCGGGCACGGCTGCCGGCCAACAACCCGGTGATCTGTACCCTGCGTGACGACAGCGTGCCGCAGCTGGCCCGCGAGCTGGGCAATACCCGTTCGGCGGTGGCCCTGGAACTGTGGCGGCCTTACCTGGAAGGCAGCGTGGTGGTGATCGGCAATGCCCCCACCGCGCTGTTCTACCTGTTGGAAATGCTCGACGCCGGCGCGCCGAAACCGGCGCTGATCCTTGGTTTCCCGGTGGGCTTCGTCGGCGCTGCCGAATCCAAGGCGATGCTGGCCGCCGACAGCCGTGGCGTGCCGTTCGTGATCATGCAAGGCCGCCTGGGCGGCAGTGCCATGGCCGCCGCCGCCGTCAACGCCCTGGCCACGGAGATCGAATGATGCAGCAACCTGGACGTTTGATCGGCCTCGGCGTGGGCCCTGGTGATCCGGAACTGATTACCCTCAAGGCCCTGCGCCTGCTGCGCGAGTCGCCGGTGGTGGCCTACTTCGTCGCCAAGGGTAAAAAGGGCAATGCCTTCGGCATCATCGAGGCGCACCTGCAGGAGGCGCAGACCCTGCTGCCGCTGGTCTACCCGGTGACCACCGAAGCGCTGCCGGCGCCGTTGTCCTATGAGCAGGTGATCAGCGATTTCTACGACGAAGCCAGCGTGCAAGTGGCCGAGCACCTGGATGCCGGCCGCGATGTGGCGGTGATCTGCGAGGGCGACCCGTTCTTCTACGGTTCCTACATGTACCTGCACGACCGCCTGGCCGAGCGCTACCAGGCCGAAGTGGTGCCGGGGGTCTGCTCGATGCTCGGCGGCGCCTCGGTGCTGGGTGCGCCGTTGGTGTATCGCAACCAGAGCCTGTCGGTGCTGTCCGGGGTGCTGCCCCATGACGAGCTCAAGCGCCGCCTGGCCGATGCCGACGCGGCCGTGGTGATGAAGCTGGGGCGCAATTTTCCCAAGGTCCGCCAGGTCCTGGATGAGCTGGGGCTGGCGCAGCGGGCGCTGTATGTCGAGCGCGCGACCATGGCCAACCAGAAGATCGTGCCCCTGGACGAGGTGGAGCCGATGTCGTCGCCGTACTTCTCGTTGATCATCGTTCCCGGACAAAGGTGGCAAGGCTGATGGCCCGTTCGATTCCGGCCATCGTCATCCTTGGCCAAGGCAGCCTCGATACCGCGCGGCGGATCCAGCGCCTGTACCCCGACGCACTGGTCTACGGCCTGGCCGAGCGCACCACGGGCGCCGACCGCAGTTACCAGGAGTTCGGCGCGACCCTGCGCCAGCTCTATCAACAAGACACGCCGATCATCGCCCTGTGCGCCGCCGGCATCGTGATCCGCACCCTGGCGCCGCTGCTGCTGGAGAAGGGCGCCGAGCCGCCGGTGCTGGCGGTGGCCGAGGACGGCAGCGCGGTGGTGCCATTGCTGGGCGGCCTGGGTGGGGTCAACGTCATGGCTCGCAAGATCGCTGCCGGCCTGGGCGTGGCGGCGGCCATCACCACCAGCGGTGAACTGCGCTTCGGCACTTGCCTGCTCAACCCGCCCAGCGGTTATGCCCTGGGCGACCTGGAGCTGGGCAAGCGCTTTGTCTCCGATTTGCTGGGTGGCGAGAGCGTGCGCATCGAAGGCGCCGCGCCCTGGCTGGCCGAAGCCCGCTTGCCGGAAGATCGCGAAGCCCGGTTGACCATCCGGGTCGGTTCCGCCGAGCGTGAGCCCGCCGCCAACGAACTGCTGATCTACCCGCGCAGTGTCCTCATCGCACTCACCTGCAGGAACGAGCTTGCTCGCGATAGCGGCCCCGAGTTGGCCGAGCATCTGCGGGCCGCTCTGCACCAGGCCGGGATCGCTCGCCAGTCCGTCGCTTGCCTGTTGGCTGCCGACAGTGAAATGGCCAGCCCGGCCTTGCGTGACGCCGCTGCCGAACTGGGCGTGCCGCTGCGTTTTGCCCCGGCGGCCAGCAGTGTGGCCGAGCTGGCGCAACAAGCGGTGCCGCAATTGCTGCCGCCCCTCAATGCGGGCGAGGACATTGCCATCGCTGTGGCCAGCGAACCCCTGGACCCGCAACGGATCGGCCAGCCCCGTGGTCGCCTGGCCGTGATCGGCCTGGGGCCGGGCGCCGCCGAGCTGATGGTGCCGGCGGTCAAGGCCGAACTGGTCCGGGCCCAGGACATCCTCGGCTACGAAACCTATGTGCGCATGGCCGGCCCGTTCCGCGCCGACCAGGTCATGCACTGCACCGACAACCGCGAGGAAATGCAGCGCGCCTGCCACGCCTTCGAGCTGGCGGCCCAGGGCCGTTCGGTGGTGGTGGTGTCGTCCGGCGATCCGGGTGTGTTCGCCATGGCCTCGGCGGTGCTCGAAGCCTTGCACGAGTCCAGCGACCCGGCCTGGCATAACGTCGACCTGGAGATCCTGCCCGGGGTGTCGGCCTCCCTGGCCACCGCCGCCCAGGCGGGTGCGCCACTGGGCCACGACTTCTGCGTGTTGTCGCTGTCGGACAACCTCAAGCCCTGGGAGATCATCGAGAAGCGCCTGGACCTCGCCTCCCAGGCTGACCTGGTGCTGGCCTTCTACAACCCCATCTCCCGTTCCCGGCCGTGGCAACTAGGGCGGGCCCTGGAGATCGTGCGCCAGCACCGCACAGCGCAAACCCCGGTGGTATTGGGGCGCGACATCGGTCGCCCGGGCCAGACCCTGCGCGTCACCACCCTGGGCGAGCTGACCCCGGAGCAGGTGGACATGCGCACCATGGTGCTGGTGGGTTCCTCCACCACCTGCACCTTTGCCAAGGCGGATGGCGGCGAGTGGGTCTACACGCCGCGCTGGTACTAGAGGGGCAGCGGCAAGCTTCGAGCTTTGAGCGGCAAGCTAAAAACTTGCGGCTTGAGGCTTGGAGCTTAGTGCAACACTTTGCCGGTTGTCCCTGTAGCAAGGCGTGGCCATAGTGTTTCGGTCGCCGACGCATCGGCGGCCGATCTTAGCCGGTCGGCAAGCGAATCTATGACGGCATGAGCGCCATCAATTACTATGCTGGCGCTTTTTGCTGCATGGCCTTCTTCTATGGCGGCTGTGCGCGGGACACCTTTGGTGTGCCGGGTTTTCATAGGTTGCACCCGGTCGGCTAACCCTCGTACAGCTGCCACCCATTGTTTAGCCGCAGCGGGTGGTGGTCTTCACGCACCTATGGAGATGCACTGATGACAGATTTCATCCCGCTACAAAGCAATCTCACTCCCACCCCGATTTACCACCTCGACCGCAATGCCCCGGCAGCGGATCTGCATGGCGGTGCGCTGCAGCGCATCAAGGCTTCGCGTGATCTGCTGCACAGCCTGGATTGTCTGCGTCTTGAAGGGATCAACGAGCGTGACCTGCAGCACTTCGTCCATGCTGCCCACCTGCTGTTGCAGGATGGCTGCGATGCGCTGGATGCCTTGCAATGGCGGCTTGAGGCCTGAGGCGGCCGGATAGAACCAGGCTCTTGGCCCTCATTGAGCTGGTTCCTGCAACTTGTCGCTTGGAGCTTGTCGCTTAGGGCTGCAAGTACCAGATGATGAATTCGAAGAAACCGGTCCATCTGGCGGCAATGCGGCCAGCGGTGAAGGCTTCCCAGTCGCCCAGGTCGAAATCCCAGACGCCGCCGCTGTCCTTGTCCAGCAAGTAGCCGCCTTCGCCTTGCAATGAGGTGAAGGCGATGAAGTTCTGCGGCAGCTCCCATACTTCATGAATGAACTCGGTGCCTACAAGGATCTCCTCGCTGGGCTCGGCGATATCCATCAGCACTTCGTAGCTCGCCCGGCTTGCGAAGTCGGCGGGGTGGTAGGCCAGGTAGATCTGTGCGAACTCGCTGTCCAGGGCAATGCCCAGTGTTGCCAGCGCTCGGGTGACCCCGGCGGTGTCTGGGCGCGGGCGGAAGCTGGGCTGGGCTTCGATCAGGGCGACCAACTGCGGGGGAATCATGGGGGGTCCTTGTTGATAGATGGCCATTTGTCCAGGGGCAGGCTGCCCTGGATCTGGGCAAAGTGTTCCCGGGCCTGGGCCAGGGTCTTGTGGTTGGGGCCGCTCAGCACATCCAGTGCCTGGCAGCCATCGTCTTCCCAGTGGCACAGGCCGCAGATCTCGTACTCGCCATGGGCGCCGAGGGTCAGGTAGCCGCAGCAGGGGCAGGCCAACAGGGTTTCCACCGGGCCCTCGACCGGCTGGCTCGGGTAGCCGGCCTCGGCCAGGCAGCGGCTCAGGTAGGGGTTGCTGACGCCATGGTAGGCGGCGCGCAGGCTGACCAGGATCAACGCATCGTAACGCGCGGGCTGGGCGTTTTCCGGAGGTTCCCGAGTCTGTATTTCTTCCCCCAGGCTGGCTGGGAGGGTGGCGAATTCCGGGGCTTGTGGAGCCAGGGTCCAGACGTTCAGCAGATGATCGGCGCGTTCTTGCGCCGAGAGTGCGAGCAGGCGGTGCCGGCTCAAGAGCTCGATGGCCGCGGGGCGCGTCAGTGGCTTCATGGGGTTGTGCTCGACAAGGGGATCAGCACGCCGGCCAGGCCAGGGTCAGCTGATCCGGCCGCTCGATGGGAATGCAAACACTGACCCCGCTGGTGGATTGAGCCTCTACATGCCGGTCGCGGATTCGCACCTGGGCGAAGGGGTTGGTTTCCCGGAACACCAATAGCCAGATCAGGCGCTGCGAGTCTTTCTCCAGCAGCGCCAGGAAGCCATCGCCGCCGTCGGCCGCGCATTCGCCAGCCAGGGTCTGCCAAGGTTCCGGGCCGGGCGCCGAACAGCCCAGGGTCGCCAGGCCTTCGCAGGCTTCTGCCGGTTGGTGATCCAGGGCCGGGAGCCACGCCTTGTCCTGCAGTCGGCTTGCCCCGTGGGGCAGCTCGAACAGGCAGTAGAAACCATTGCCCAGGATCAGGGCGTTTTCCCGCGGGTAGGCTTCGTCCCGCCATTGCTGCTGGATAAAGGCCTGGTCGGCGTTGTAGGGCATGGGTATTCCGTTGCGATGAGGGCTGGCTAGGGCACCAGGTAACCGCGCACCCCGGTGAAGATGATCTGCGCCGCCAGGGCACAGACGAACAGGCCCATCAACCGGCTGACGATCTGCAGGCCCTGGTCGCCGAGGATGCGCTCGATGCGGTTGGACAGGTACAGCACCACGCCCACCGTGAGGCTGGCCAGGGCGATACTGAGGATGGCGGTGAGTTTGTCGTCCCAGTGCGGCTGGCTGACGCCCATGACCAGCAGGGCACCGATGGTGCCGGGGCCGACCGTCAGGGGAATGGTCAGCGGGACTATGGTCACGTCCTGCTGCACGTTGTCGGTCTGCACCGCCGACTTGCCCTGGGCCATGCCCAGGGCGGAGATGAACAGCACCGAGCCCGCGCCGATGCGAAACGCATCCACGGTGATGCCGAACACGCCGAAGATCACCCGCCCGAACAGGTACAGCAGCACGCTGGAGACCAGGGTCGCCAGGGCGACTTTCCAGGCCAGGCGCCGGCGTTCCTTGAGGGAGTAGCCACGGGTCAGGCTGATGAAGCACGAGAGGACGAAGAAGGGGCTGTAGAGCACCAGCATCTTCAGGTAAACGCTGAACAGCACGTGGAGCATGGTGGGAGCTCACGACTAGGGAGGGCGAGCCAGAGTTTAACTCAGCTGGTGTGCGCGGTGCTGCGTTCGCGCAAGTCGCGTTGGGTGACCCAGTGTTCCACCAGTTCGCGCAGTTGCGACAGCTCCACCGGCTTGGCCATGTGCCCGTCCATGCCGGCCTGGCGCGCGCGCTCCTTGTGCTCGGCCAGGATGTGGGCGGTCAGGGCCACCACCGGCGTGCGCACTCGCTGGTTACCCACTTCCCAGGCCCGCAGTTGCTGGGTGGCGGAGAACCCGTCGAGCACCGGCATCTCGCAGTCCATCAGCACCAGGTCGTAGCGATTGGCTTTCATCGCCTGCAGGGCTTCCTCGCCATTGCTGGCGGTGTCGGGCTGCAGGTTGAGCTTGCCGAGCATGCCGCGGATCACCTTGGTGGAGATGCTGTTGTCCTCGGCCACCAGGATGCGGAAGTCGCTGGGCACGGTCACTGCGGCCGGGGCGGGAGCGGGGTTGAGCGGCAGGTTGTAGGGCGCGGCCGGGGCCCTGCTGCGCTGGCTGAGTTCGTCGGCCAGGGTGGTCTTGAGGGTATAGCCGGCCACCGGCTTGGCGAGGATGCGCTTGATCCCGGCATTGCGTGCGATCACCTTGCTCGGCGCGTTGCTGATACCGGTGAGCATGATCAGCAGGATGTCGTGGTTCAGGCTCGGGTCTTCCTTGATCTTCGCCGCCAGTTGCATGCCGGTCATGCCGGGCATGTTCTGGTCCAGCAGGACCACATCGAAATAGTCCTTCAGGTGTGCCTTGGTGCGCAGCAGGGCCAGCGCCTCCTTGCCGGAGGGCACGGCGCTGACGTTCAGGCCCCAGGCGCTGCATTGCTGGACCAGGACCTTGCGGCAGGTATCGTTGTCGTCCACCACCAGTACCCGGGCCCCTTGCAGCGGGCCGTCGAGGTCGGCGGTAGGTTGTTCCAGGCGCTCGGCATCCAGAGGCAGGGTCAGCCAGAGGGTGCTGCCCTGCTGGTTGCCGCTCTTGATGCCGAATTCGCCATGCATCAGCAGGATCAGCTGGCGGGCGATCACCAGGCCCAGGTTGCCGCCCAGACGGGTGTTGGCCAGGAAGTTCTTGCTGTGCAGTTCGGTGTGCAGCAGGGCTTCGCGTTCCTCGGCTTCCATGGGCTGGCCGCTGTCTTGCACGGCGATGCGCAGGCGCGGTTTGCTGCTGCGCTCGTCGAGGGCGACGACGATCAGGACTTCGCCTTCGTCGGTCTTCTTCAGGGCGTTTTCCAGAAGGCTCAGCATGGCCTGGCGCAGTCGCGTCGGATCGCCACCGATGACCCGTGGGACCTGGGGCTGGATGAAGCTGATCAACTCGACATTCTGCTGTTCGGCCTTGGCCCTGAAGATGCTCAGGCAGTCTTCGATCAGGGCGTTGAGGTCGAACTGCACGTCGTCCAGTTCGATCTGCCCGGACTCGAGCTTGGAGATGTCGAGGATCTCGTTGATCAGGGTCAGCAGCTCGTTGCCAGCACTGTGGATGGTTTGCACGTAGTCGCGTTGCTTGACCGACAGCGGCGTGCCCAGCAGCAGCTCGGTCATGCCCAGCACGCCATTCATCGGGGTGCGGATCTCGTGGCTGATCTTGGCGAGGAACTCGGCCTTGGCATTGACCTCGGCGGTGCTGGCGGCCAGGTCGCGACTGACGCTGAAGCGGTTCTCGGTGATGTTGCGCTGGCGCTCGCCCAGGGCCACGCTCATCAGCAGACCGGCCACGCAGACCACGCTCATCAGGGTGACGATCAACCCTTGCGGCGGCACCAGCGTCAGGCCGAGCAGGGCAGGGAGGATCACCAGGGTGCCGAGGTTGAAGATCGCCATGGCAGCAACGAACAGGCGTGCCGGACGATACCCCTTGTGCCAGTGGTAGCCGCCCACGAACAACATGCTCAGGCCGGCCAGGGCCACCAGGGCATAGGTGATGATATTCAGCGGCAGGGTGTTGACGAACAGCAGCAACAAGCCGCTCAGGGCGATCAGCAGGATATTGCCCAGTAGCAGGCGATTCAGCGGGTGCGCGCCCAGCGGGGCGAAGAAGCGATAGGCGAACATCATGCCGGCCGGCGCGGTCAGCAGCAGGGCCAGGTACGCCCCGGGCGTCTGCAGGGCCTGCCATTGCGGCAGCCAGGGGCCGAGCAGGTTGAGCAACAGCATCAGGCTGAGGGTCAGCAGGCCTTCGCAGATCGCCAGCCACAGGCTGCTGCGCGAGCGGGTATAGGCGAAGCGTGTGAGGTTGTGCAGGATCAGCATCGTCAGGCAGCCGAAGAGCACGCCATAGATCAGCGTCTGGCTCTGGTTGGCGGCGCTCATCACGGCCGACTGCAGGGTGATGTAGGGGCGCAGTTCGTGCTCGGACACCAGGCGCAGATACACATCCAGCGGCTTGGCGTTTTGTGGCAGCGCCAGGATGAAGTCGCTGCTGGGCAACGGCCTCTGTGTTTGCGGCTGGCTGAAGCCACTGTTGGCCTGCTCGATCAGCGTGTCGCCTTCGAGCACGTAGAGATTCAGATGGGCCAGGTCAGGGGCGAAGATCCGCAGGATCTGTTCATGGGGCCCGGGTTGCAGCTTGAAGCGTAGCCACAGGGCACCCTCTGGCGCGGCGGCGGTGAGCTTGTCCAGCTCGATGGGGCTGAACTGGTTGGTATAGCGCGGGGAGCGGATGTCACTGAGTTGTAGGTCGCCCTGATCGTCGAGCAGAACTGCCCAGCCACTGCCTTGCGCGGCCAGGGCCGGGTTCAGGCAGAGCAGAGTCAGCAATGTGACGGTGAAGCCTAGGGCAGTCCTGAGCCAGCGCACGGCGAAATCCCTTCATTGGTTGATGCCTGATTATAACTATGCGCGGCGTAATGACCGAACGGCAAGGGTGCGTGGCCCTTGCCGGGGTCACGGGGAGCCTTACTCCTGGCCGCGCTCGCGGGCAATGGCACGGTAGCCGATGTCCTTGCGGTAGAAGCAACCCTGCCAGTCGATCTGGGCGGCCAGGCGATAGGCTTGCTGCTGTGCCTCATCGACACTGGCACCCATGGCGGTGGCGCACAGTACGCGGCCGCCTGCGGTCACGATCTGGCCGTCCTTGAGTGCAGTGCCCGCGTGGAAGACCTTGCCTTCCAGTGTGGCGGCTGCGTCCAGGCCGCTGATGGCCGCGCCCTTGGCATAGTCACCAGGATAGCCGCCGGCCGCCAGGACGATACCCAGGCTCGGGCGTGGGTCCCATTGTGCTTCGACCTTGTCCAGGGCCTGGGCCAGGGCCGCTTCTACCAGCAGGACCAGGCTCGACTGCAGGCGCAGCATGACGGGTTGGGTTTCCGGGTCGCCGAAACGGCAGTTGAACTCGATGACTTTCGGGTTGCCGGCCTTGTCGATCATCAGGCCCGCGTAGAGGAAACCGGTATAGACGTTGCCTTCCTCGGCCATGCCGCGCACGGTCGGCCAGATGACCTGGTCCATCACGCGTTGGTGCACGTCGGCGGTGACCACCGGGGCAGGCGAGTAGGCGCCCATGCCACCGGTATTCGGGCCAGTGTCGCCATCGCCGACGCGCTTGTGGTCCTGGCTGGTGGCCATGGGCAGCACGTTCTTGCCGTCGACCATGACGATGAAGCTGGCTTCCTCGCCATCGAGGAACTCTTCGATCACCACGCGCGAACCGGCGTCGCCGAAGGCATTGCCGGCGAGCATGTCACGCACGGCTTCCTCGGCCTCGGCCAGGGTCATGGCGACGATCACGCCCTTGCCGGCGGCCAGGCCGTCGGCCTTGATCACGATCGGCGCGCCTTTTTCCTGCAGGTAGGCCAGGGCCGGCTCGATCTCGGTGAAGTTCTGGTAGTCGGCGGTAGGGATCTTGTGGCGGGCCAGGAAGTCCTTGGTGAAGGCCTTCGAGCCTTCCAGCTGGGCGGCACCCTGGGTCGGGCCGAAGCAGTCCAGGCCACGGGCACGGAACAGATCGACCACACCGGCCACCAGCGGGACTTCCGGACCGACGATGGTCAGGGCAACGTTCTTCTCGGCGAAGTCGGCGAGCTGCTCCAGGGCCAGCACGTCGATGGCCACGTTCTCGCACTTGGCCTCGATGGCGGTACCGGCGTTGCCGGGAGCGACGAATACTTTTTCGACCCGTGGGTCCTGAGCGACTTTCCAGGCCAGGGCGTGTTCACGACCGCCGCTACCAATGATCAAAATGTTCAAGTCAGACTCCTTCGGAGGAAGCTACAAGCCGCAAGCTGCAAGTTGAAATTCAAGTGCAGCAGGCGGCTGTCAATTAAAGAGGCTGCAAGCGCGAGCAGAGGCGACAGGGTCGCGCTTTTACTTGGCGCTCGCAGCTTGCAGCTTGACGCTGCTTTTAGTGACGGAAGTGGCGCATGCCGGTGAATACCATCGCGATGCCGGCTTCGTCGGCCGCGGCGATCACTTCGGCGTCACGCATCGAGCCGCCAGGCTGGATCACGGCCCGGATGCCGACCTTGGCGGCATTGTCGATGCCGTCGCGGAACGGGAAGAAGGCGTCGGAAGCCATGACCGCGCCTTGCACTTGCAGGCCGGCGTGCTCGGCCTTGATGGCGGCGATGCGGGCGGAGTTGACGCGGCTCATCTGGCCGGCGCCGACACCGATGGTCTGGCGGTTCTTGGCATAGACGATGGCGTTGGACTTGACGAACTTGGCCACTTTCCAGGCGAACACCAGGTCGTGGACTTCCTGTTCGGTCGGGGCACGCTGGGTGACGATCTTCAGGTCATCGGCAGTGATCATGCCGATATCGCGGCTCTGTACCAGCAGGCCGCCGTTGACGCGCTTGAAGTCCCAGGCCGCAGCCCGGTCCTGCGACCATTGTCCACAGGCCAGCAGGCGCACATTGGCCTTGGTTGCGACGATGGCGCGGGCCGCTTCGCTGACGCTGGGAGCGATGATCACTTCGACGAACTGGCGCTCGACGATGGCTTTTGCGGTTTCGGCATCCAGCTCGCGGTTGAAGGCGATGATGCCGCCGAAGGCCGATTCGGTATCGGTGGCATAGGCCAGGTCGTAGGCCTTGCGGATACCGCCTTCGTCTTCAGGGACCACGGCCACGCCACATGGGTTGGCGTGCTTGACGATGACGCAGGCCGGCTTGACGAAGCTCTTCACGCACTCAAGGGCAGCATCGGTGTCGGCCACGTTGTTGAATGACAACTCCTTGCCTTGCAGCTGGAAGGCGGTGGAAATGCTGGCTTCGCCTTTTTGCGCCTCGACATAGAATGCCGCGCTCTGGTGCGGGTTCTCGCCGTAGCGCATTTCCTGGGCCTTGGCGAACTGGCTGTTGAAGGTGCGTGGGAACTCGCTGCGCCCTTCGGTAGACAGGGTGTCCCGGGTCTGGTCGATGGTGCCCATGTAGTTGGCGATCATGCCGTCGTAGGCTGCCGTGTGCTCGAAGGCCTTGAGCATCAGGTCGAAGCGCTGGGCGTAGGTCAGGCCGCCGGCCTTGAGGTTCTTCAGGACGTCGGCGTAGTCGCTGGCGTTGACCACGATGGCCACGTCCTTGTGGTTCTTGGCGGCCGAACGGACCATGGTCGGACCGCCGATGTCGATGTTCTCGATCGCGGTCGGCAGGTCGCAGCCGGGCTTGGAGATGGTTTCTTTGAAGGGGTAGAGGTTGACCGCCACCAGGTCGATGGGCTTGATCCCGTGCTCGCTCATGATGGCATCGTCGATACCGCGACGGCCGAGGATGCCGCCGTGGATTTTCGGGTGCAGGGTCTTGACCCGGCCGTCCATCATTTCCGCGAAACCGGTGTAATCCGCGACTTCCACTGCGGACACGCCATTGTCCCGCAGCAGCTTGAAGGTCCCGCCGGTGGAGAGGATCTCCACGCCGAGGGCTTCCAGCTCCTTGGCGAATTCGAGGATCCCGGTCTTGTCGGAAACACTGATCAAGGCGCGGCGGATCGGCAGGCGGGTAGTCTGGTCGGTCATCTCAATTTCCATCAAAAGCAAGGGAGTCAGCAAAAAAGGCGACCGTTTTTTACGCGGGCGCCTTTCTGGTTTGAGTGAATGCTTACAACAAATCGTACTGCTTGAGTTTCTTGCGCAGGGTTCCGCGGTTCAGACCCAGGAGTTCGCTGGCCTTGGTCTGGTTGCCCTTGACGTAGTTCATCACGCTTTCGAGCAACGGGGCCTCGACTTCGGAGAGCACCAGGTTGTACACGTCCGTGACGGCAGCGCCCTCAAGGTGGGCGAAATAATTGTGCAGCGCCTTCTCGACACTCCCGCGAAGGGTCTGGCCTTCTTCGCTGGGGGTATTGAGGTGCTGTTTCAAATTCACGTTGTCGCTCACGGGTGTTGTTCCACTCACTAAAGTCTCGGTCATCATCGTCATGCGGCCACCCCCTCTCCGTCCCCTGTTTCCAGGCTCTTGTAACGTCCGGCGAAGAACTCACGGACGTTGGCGCACTGTGCTTCCGTATCTTCCAAACGATTGAAGTGGGCGCGAAACTCCCTGGCGCCCGGCAGGGTTGCGAGATACCAGCCCACATGCTTGCGCGCAATGCGTACGCCCATGACATCCCCATAGAAGGCATGCAGCGCGGCCAGGTGCTCCAGCAGAATACGTTCAACCTCGAACAGCTCCAGTGCCGGGAGGGTTTCACCGGTACGCAGGAAATGCTCGATCTCACGAAAAATCCATGGCCGCCCCTGGGCGGCCCGGCCGATCAACAGCCCGTCGACTCCGGTGGCATGCAACACCTGCCGGGCCTTTTCGGGCGAGTCGATATCGCCGTTGGCAAAGACCGGAATCGACACCGCCTGCTTGATCGCGGCGATGGTGTCGTACTCGGCCTCGCCGGTGTACAAGTCGGCGCGGGTCCGACCATGGACCGCCAGTGCCGTGATGCCAGCCTGCTCGGCGATCTTCGCCACCGTCAGGCCATTCTTGTTCTGCCGGTCCCAGCCGGTACGGATCTTCAGGGTGACCGGTACGTCCACCGCGGCCACCACCGCCTGGAGAATCTCGTTGACCAGGACTTCGTCTTTCAGCAACGCGGAGCCGGCGGCCTTGTTGCAGACCTTCTTCGCCGGGCAACCCATGTTGATATCAATAATCTGTGCGCCCAACTCGACGTTGGCGCGGGCGGCGTCTGCCAGCATCTGTGCATCGCCACCGGCAATCTGTACCGAGCGTGGCTCGGGATCGCCTTCGTGGATCATGCGCAGCCGCGATTTGCGGCTGTTCCACAAGCTCATGTCGCTGGTGACCATTTCCGAGACTACAAGGCCGGCACCCAATTGCTTGCAAAGCTGACGAAAGGGCTGGTCGGTAACCCCCGCCATCGGGGCGAGAACCAAGCCGTTTTGCAGTGTGTATGGGCCGATGCGTACCGCCGACATAGGACTTCCCTGTTGTGGGGCCGGATCATGAGAGTTCGAAAAAGGGTTGGCATGATACCCGCTCTCGATGACCGGATAAAGGCTGAATTGGATAAAATCTGAACAGTTATTCTGCCGGTTCCCAGGATTGACCCAGGGGGAGGCTGTCATAAATCTGTCGTCAATCCAGAGTCGTCCGTTAACTCTCCAGCCGTTTCACTCGGGTGAGTGGAAACTCAGACTGTAGTTCACGGCTTTGGGTCCTGGGTCGAGAATATCGAGGGCGATGTGAATCGGGGTCTGCGGTGGCATTTCCGCAGCGTCTTGCAAGTCGCCGCCCAGGTATTCCCCGGGCTTGAAGCTGCGACTGGCGATCAGGTGGCCGTTGAGGTCGGCGAAGCGTAGTTCCAGCAGCGGGAAGGGCTGGGAGAAGGGCGCTCGGTTGTAGATGATGGCGTCCACCACCAGGGCTCCGCTGAACTCCGGGTGGCTGCGCACCACCAGGTTGCTGCTCTTGATCCGGTCGATGTCGACGCGCGATGGCACCGTACATCCGAATTCCGGACACAGTTGCTGGAACCAGGGGCGGTACTGGTCCTGGCGTGCCAGTTCGTCGAAGTGATAGGCGATGTACTGGGCTACCAGGCCGCCTGCAGCCAGCAGGATCAGTAGCAGCCAGAGCAGGCGCCGTCCCCAGGGTGAGCGACGTTTTTGCCAGTCGAGATGGAGCGGGTCGTCTTCCAGATCCAGCAGGACGTCGTCCTGGACTCCGGGCTCACTGCGCTCGCGGCGCTTCTTGCCGGCGGTCGCCGTGGGCGCTTGGTCGTCGGAGTCGGAATGGTTGGTGGCCACAGGTGCAACCGGCTCCGGCTCATCATCCGGGCGCAGCCTCGGGTGCTGGGGCTCGTCGTCCAGGTCCGCCAGGTTGAAGGACAACGAAGGTTCGGTGCGGCTGGAGCGCGGTGGCTCGACGTCGCTATCGTCCGTGGACTTGAGGCTGATGGAGTCAGGTTCATCGTGCTCGGCGGCGCTGGCGAACAGGCCGCCGGGCCAGTTGCCCTCATCGGCGTCCTGGGGGTCGCGCCGTGCGGTGAGGCCATCTTCCCTGGGGGCGTGCTCACGACCGAATGCCTTGGCAGGCTGGATCTCGCGTTGTTCGAGCTTGGCCAGTTCCTCGTCGAGGTCCAGGTGGTCCAGGTCCATTTCCGCGGCCGACCACTGTTTCTGGCTGATGGCGCGTTGTGCCGGTGCGGGCTCCGGTGGCGGTGGTTGCAGTTTCGGTTCAACTGGTGCCGGTGCCGGTGCCGGTGCCGGTTTCGGAGTCGGTTCGGCTGCCGGCTTGGCGACGGGCTTGGGCACCGTGCCTTCCTTGGCTGCGCGTTGCTCAAGCAGCTGGCGTGCGGCGTTGAACACTTGCAGGCAAGATCCGCAACGCACTACCCCGCGAGCCACGCTCAACTGAGCATGGCTGACACGGAACCTGGTTTGGCAATGCGGGCACTGGGTGACGAAACTGTCGGTCATGCGGCCATCCGGATTATGCAGGCGGCCATTCTAGCGCCGACGGCCGGTGATGCGCACCCAGCCGTCGAGGGTGGCAATCGGGTCCAGATCGAAGTCCTGGGCGTAGGCGGCGGCCACTTCCTCACCTTGTTCAGCGAGGATCCCGGAGAGTGCCAGGCGTCCCCCGGGCTTTACCAGGCTCGACAGTTGCGGAGCCAGGGCAACCAGCGGGCCGGCAAGGATGTTGGCCACCAGCACATCGGCCTGTTGTGGCGGCAGTTGTTCCGGCAGGTACAGCGGGAACAGCTCCTCGGCGATGTGGTTACGCCCGGCGTTGTCGCGGGAGGCTTCCAGGGCCTGGACATCGATATCGGTGCCCACGGCCTGCTTGGCGCCCAGCAGCAGGGCGGCGATGGCCAGGATTCCCGAGCCGCAACCGAAGTCCAGCACGTTGCAGTCGCTCAGATCCTGGCTGTCCAGCCACTCCAGGCACAGGGCGGTGGTCGGGTGGGTGCCGGTGCCGAAGGCCAGGCCCGGGTCCAGCAGCAGGTTGACCGCGTCCGGCTCCGGGGCGTCGTGCCAGCTGGGAACGATCCACAGGCGTCGGCCGAAGCGCATCGGCTGGAAGTTGTCCATCCAGCTGCGTTCCCAGTCCTGGTCCTCGATGACTTCGCTGTGATGCTCCGGTAGCGGGCTACCCGTCAGCAATTGGAGGTGGGCCAGGACGCTGGCGGCTTCGGTGCCGCCCTCGAACAGCGCCAGCAGATGGGTATGGGACCACAGCGGGGTGGTGTTCAATTCAGGCTCGAAGATCGGTTGGTCTTCGGCGTCCATGAAGGTCACCGACACGGCGCCGACTTCCAGCAGCGCGTCTTCGTAGGTCTCGGCCTGTTGCGGGGTGATGGCGAGACGGACTTGTAACCAGGGCATGACGGGACCTCAGAACGCGAAAAAAAGATGAGCCTTTATAGGGGCGGCAAGCTTACTTGAGGTACACAGGCCGCGCCAGCCGGGCTTGGCGTACGTTCCAGGCCGCGATAGGCGAGATGACAAGTACCCGCCCCCAGCAGGGCCGGCACCAGCAGGTTGAGCACCGGTACCAGCGCAATCACGAAGATTAGCAGTCCGAAGGCGGCCATGGCGCCACGTTGCTGCCGGATGGCTTGCAGCTGTTCCTCGCCGCTGGCCAGTCCGGCCAGGGCCGGCGCGCTGAGAAAACGTACATTGAGATAGGCCAGCAGGAGCATCAGCAGCATCCCGTTCACGAACGGGATCAGCAGGCATAGCAGTGGGCCCAGGCCCAGGCTCAGCCAGGGCATCAGGTAGTAGCGGGCACCTCGCAGCATGTTCCCGGGGGCCGGGGTACGGCCCTGCAGGTGCGGATACTGGCGCAAGGCTCGTTGGCGCAGGCTGCCCATCAGCACCCAGCGCAGCATCAGGCGGATGCTCAGGATGATCATGCCGGTGTAGAGGGCGACTATGACTGCGACGGCCAGCAGGCCTGCATAGATCAGCAGGGTGGCCAGTGCCGGGGCGATGGCGCCCATGCCGGCAACGCTGGCTCCGCCGCTACCGCTGATGCCGGGAACGAAGCCGATGACGGCCGCGCCGTAGACGACGAACAGGGAGATCGCGCCGGAGACGATGCTGATGAGCTGGAAGTTGCTGTAGAACGCCCAGGTCCACAGCCCGAATACAATCAGGCAGAGCAGGCTGGAGCGCAGCAGGATGCCAGGGCGCAGGCTGGAACGCAGGGCCAGGGCCAGGCAGGTCAATGCCTCGCCGCAGGCTCGGGTAATGCCCTGGCAGCGGGTTTTCAATGTCATGGGTTGCATCCTGCAAAAATGAGAAAAGGCCGCATGATGCGGCCTTGTCCGGGGTGCTGCGGGCGATCAGTGTTGCTCGGCCAGCTTGTGCTCCAGGTAGTGAATGTTCACTCCCCCTTTGCAGAAGCCTTCGTCGCGGGTCAGGTCGCGGTGCAGCGGGATGTTGGTCTTGATTCCGTCGACGACGATTTCGTCCAGCGCATTGCGCATGCGCGCCATGGCTTCGTCACGGGTTGCCCCGTAGGTGATCAGCTTGCCGATCAACGAATCGTAGTTCGGTGGAACCGCATAACCGCTGTACAGGTGCGAATCGACGCGTACGCCGTTGCCGCCTGGAGCATGGAAATGCTTGACCGTGCCTGGGCTCGGCATGAAGGTTTTCGGGTCTTCGGCGTTGATCCGGCATTCCAGTGCGTGACCGCGGATGACTACGTCGTCCTGGCTGATGGACAGCTTGTTGCCAGCGGCAATGCTGAGCATCTCCTTGACGATGTCGACACCGGTGACCATTTCCGATACCGGGTGCTCGACCTGTACGCGAGTGTTCATCTCGATGAAGTAGAAACGACCGTTCTCGTAGAGGAACTCGAAGGTGCCGGCACCGCGGTAGCCAATGTCGATGCACGCCTTGACGCAGCGGGCGAAGACTTCCTGGCGGGCGGTCTCGTCGATGCCTGGAGCCGGGGCCTCTTCGAGGACCTTCTGGTGACGGCGCTGCAGCGAGCAGTCGCGATCGCCCAGGTGGATGGCGTTGCCCTGGCCGTCGGACAGGACCTGGACTTCCACGTGACGTGGGTTGGTCAGGAACTTCTCCAGGTAGACCATCGGGTTACCGAACGCCGCGCCAGCTTCGGAGCGGGTCAGCTTCGCCGAGGCGATCAGGTCTTCTTCCTTGTGCACCACGCGCATGCCGCGACCACCACCGCCGCCGGCGGCCTTGATGATCACCGGGTAGCCGACTTCACGGCCGATGCGCAGCGCGGTCTCTTCGTCTTCGGGCAGTGGGCCGTCGGAACCTGGGACTGTCGGTACGCCGGCAGCGATCATGGCGTGCTTGGCGGACACCTTGTCGCCCATCAGGCGGATCGTCTCGGCTTTCGGGCCAATGAAGGCGAAGCCGGAGTTCTCCACCTGTTCGGCGAAGTCGGCGTTTTCCGCCAGGAAGCCGTAGCCAGGGTGGATCGCCGTGGCGCCAGTGACTTCAGCGGCCGCGATGATGGCCGGGATGTGCAGGTAGGACTGCGCAGCTTGCGCCGGGCCGATGCACACCGATTCGTCAGCCAGGCCCAGGTGCATCAGCTCCTTGTCGGCCTTGGAGTAGACGGCTACGGTCTTGATCCCCATTTCCTTGCAGGCACGCAGGATCCGCAGGGCGATTTCGCCGCGGTTGGCGATCAGGACTTTTTCCAACTTCGCAGGCTTCATCAAAGACTCTCCGCGGTTCAAACGATGGTGAACAGCGGTTGGTCGTACTCAACCGGCTGGCCGTCTTCGACAAGAATGGATTCGATCACACCGCTGGTTTCAGCTTCGATGTGGTTCATCATCTTCATCGCTTCGACGATGCACAGGGTGTCGCCTTTCTTCACGCTCTGGCCGACTTCAACGAAAGCAGGCGAGGTTGGCGAAGACTTGCGGTAGAAGGTACCGACCATCGGCGAGCGGGCCACGGTGCCGTTCAGGGCAGGTGCGGCGGCAGCGGCAGGTGCGGCAGCGGCAGCAGGAGCGGCGGCCGGGGCAGCCACTGGAGCAGCGGCCACAGGAGCCGGTGCGTAGTATTGCTGGGCTGGAGTCTTGCTGTGACGGCTGATGCGTACGGACTCTTCGCCTTCCTTGATCTCCAGCTCGTCGATGCCGGACTCTTCCAGCAGTTCGATCAGTTTCTTGACTTTACGGATATCCATGAATCATCAACTCCCAGGGGTCGGTCAGGGGCGTTTAACGCTTGTTGTTCAAGCTGTTGCCTGTCTTTCAAGCTGTTCCAGGGCGGCCTCCAGGGCCAGTCGGTAACCGCTGGCGCCAAGGCCGCAGATCACTCCTACAGCGACATCTGAAAAGTAGGAGTGATGGCGGAAAGGTTCGCGTTTGTGCACGTTGGACAAATGCACTTCGATGAATGGGATGCTCACCGCCAGCAACGCGTCACGTAATGCGACGCTTGTATGTGTAAAAGCTGCTGGATTGATCAGGATGAAGTCCACGCCCTCGTCTCGCGCGGCGTGGATACGCTCGATCAATTCGTACTCGGCATTGCTCTGCAAGTACTGCAGGTGATGCCCGGCGGCACGGGCCCGCTGCTCCAGGTCCTGGTTGATCTGGGCCAGGGTGGTTGCGCCATAGACCCCCGGTTCGCGGGTGCCGAGCAGATTCAGGTTGGGGCCGTGGAGAACCAGTAGGGTGGCCATCGGTTGTTCCTTGTTATCGGGGCGGTTGTCAGAACCCGGCGACTATGCCGGAAAGACTTTGTGACTGTCCAGTTCCCAGCAATAGCCAGCACGATGACCGATGTTTGCGCGAAATATATGACTGAGCAATGAAATCCAGTCATTTGCCTGCGCAATACGAGGCGGATGGGGGGATGGTGCCGGTTTCGCCGATGTTGGCGTGACCATGGTGGCAGTCGGGGGCTGCAGATCGTTGCGACCCCAAGGTAGCTGCTGGCCCCGAAGACCAGGGCGCAGCCCGTGGCCGCGGAGCCAGGGTCAGACGCGGAAGGCCTGGACCGCGGTATGCAGTTGTCCGCCCAGGTCCAGCAGGTTCTCGCCCTGGGCCCGGCCTTCGCCAATGCGCAGCAGATTGTCGCCTCCCAACTGATGGATACGCTCACTGTGGTCGCGGATCTCGCTGACGGCGCCACTTTGCTGGGCCGTGACGTCGGCGATCCGCACCGCGGTGTCGGCGATGGTCTGGATCGCCCCGACGATTTCGTCCAGGGCGCCGTCGGCAGCCTGGGCCTGGCTGGCGGTGGCTTCGGCATGCTCGACCTGGGCCCGCATGCCTTGTACCGACTGTTGGGCAGCGCTCTGCAGGCCGGCGATCAGGGTCTGGATCTCTGCCGTGGCGCCGGCGGTGCGCTGGGCCAGGGAGCGTACTTCCTCGGCGACCACGGCAAACCCCCGGCCCATTTCACCGGCCCGGGCCGCTTCGATGGCGGCGTTCAGGGCCAGCAGATTGGTCTGTTCGGCAATCGAGCGGATCACCGTCAGCACGCCGCCGATGGTGGCCGATTCCTGGGCCAGGTGCTCGATCATCTGTGCATTGCCCTGGACTTCCCCGACCAGTGCATGCAAGCCCGTGAGGCTCAGGCCGATGACTGTCTGGCCCTGCTGGACGGCCAGCCCGGCGCTGCGGCTGGCATCGGCGGCCTGGCTGGCATCGCCCGCTACTTGCTGGATCGTCGCTTCCAGCTCGCCAAGGGCGTCGCGGATCTGTGCGGTATCGCCCGCCTGGCGCTCGGCCCCGCTGTGCAGGCCGCTGCTCAGGTCGGCCAGGGCCCGGCTGCTGCCGGCCACCTGTTCGGCGTTCTGGCGAATGGTGCCTACCAGGTCCACCAGGTAGGCCCGCAGGCGGTTGAGGGATTCTTCGATGGCGTGCAGCTCACGGTTGGTCTTGCCCAGCTGGATCGGTTGGCTGAAATCACCCTGGGCCCAGGTCGACAGGGCAGGGGCGAGATTGGTCAGGACCCGTGCCAGCTTGCGCTGCAAGGTGTCGATCACCAGGGCGATCAGCAGGATCAGGCCGATCATCAGGCCTTGCATCAGGCGCACCTCGCCCTGGATCTGTCCATGCTGGGCGCGCACCTCAGGTTCCAGCTCGGCAATCGCCTGGCGCACGGCCGTGATCTTCAGCAGGGTGGCCGCACTCAGGTCGGCGCGCTTCTGGATCTGTTCGCGGGTTCGCGCCAGTTCGGCTGGGTAGCGATTGAGCAGGCTGTTGAGCTCGCGCTTGAGGCCGATGCCGGCGTCTTCAGCAGCGCTTTTCTGGGTGTTTTCCAGGCCCATCATGGCGGCGAAATCATCGGTGCTGGATTCGTTGCTGGCTGCCACGCCCAACAGCGGCAGGGCCTCGATCTGTTCGGCCTGGGCGCGGATGTTGTGCAACTCGCGCTCGACATCGGCCGCCAGTTCGCTGCGCCCGCTGCTGACCAGCTTGTCCCGGGCCAACGAGAGTTTGCCCAGGTGCTGCGAAGCGGCCAGCAGCAGGGGCAGGTAGGCATTGGCCTCGCCGGTCTTGGCACCGCTCGCGTATTGGCTCAGTTGTTCGAGACTGGCGCCCAGCTCGCGTTCGGCCTGCAACAACAGGGCCTGGGGATCGCCCGCCAGCTTGCCGGCGGCCAGCAGGTCGGTCTTGCTGAACTCGTCGAGGCTGGCCAGGCTCGGGCGCAGGCTGTGTGCCAGTTGAGGGGGCAGCTCGGGCAGGGCACCTTGCAGGGCTTCGATGGCTTGGGTGGCGCTGCTCAGGCGCAGGGCGTCGCCGCTGGCCAGGTAATCCTCGATGTTGCGTGCGGCCTGGTTCTGGAACTGTTGGGACAGGCCCAGGTAGCGCTCCATCAAGAGGTAAGGGCGCTCCAGGGCACGTTGCGACCACCAGAGCGTCGCACCCAGGGCCAGGCAGACGGCGACAAGCAATAGCGTATTGAGATTGGTCAGCAGCTTCAGGCGCATCGGGGCTCTACCAACGACTTAAATGGTAAGCGCCTGAATTTATTGCGTTTGTATTACAAGGTTATGACCGAATCGGTGGATTCGGATGAAAAGGTGGCACTTTGACTTGACTGCCGGGCGCTCTGCACCCGGTTGCGCCCGCTGTGCTTGGCACGGTACAGGGCCTCGTCTGCCTGGCTGGCCATCAACAGGCTATCGGAGCCCTCTTCCATCTCGACGACCCCGGCGCTGAAGGTGCACCACAGGTCCTGGGGCTGGGCCGGGTAGTGGATCTCGGCGAAGCGTTGGCGGATTTCGTCCAGTACCTTGCATGCCGCGTCCTGGTCGGTGTCGGGCATGACGATGGCGAACTCCTCGCCGCCGTAGCGGCCGATGAAGTCGGTCTTGCGCAGGCGCTGCTTGAGGAACAGCGCAAGGCTCTTGATGACCCGGTCGCCCATGGGGTGGCCATGGCTGTCGTTGACTCGCTTGAAGTGGTCGATGTCCAGCATGGCGAAGCTCAGCGGCTTGTTTTCGCGACGGGCGCGGAAGCAGCAGTCCTCCAGTAGTTGCAGGATATGGGTGTGGTTGTACAACCCGGTCAGGCTGTCACGGACCATCCTCGCCTTGAGATTGCGGGCCCTGGCAGCGCGGTTGCGTACCGTGGTGATCAGGTGGCGCGGCTTGATGGGCTTGGTGAGGAAGTCGTCACCGCCTTCGCTCATGGCGTCCAGTTGCTTGTCCAGGTCGTCCTCGGCGGACAGGTAGATGATCGGCACGCTGACGTAGCGGTCATTGTGGCGGATCACCTTGGCCAGCTCGGTGCCGGTACAGGCCGGCATGTACATGTCGAGGATGATCAGGTCCGGCTGGAAGTCCGCCAGTTCGGCCATGGCCTGGATCGGTTCGATCAGGGTGCGGGTGACGATCCCGGCGCTGTTGAGCAGGCGCTCGGTGTGCAGCGCCTGGGCCCGGGAGTCATCGATGATCAGCACTTTATAGGGTTCGTACTGGGCCACGCAGGTCAGCACCTCGATCTTCTCCAGCAGGCTGGAGGCTTCCAGGGTGCCGGTGAGGAACTCCTGGCCACCGGCGCGCACCGCGGCCAGGCGGGTCGGGGTATCGGTCTCGTGCAGGCTGAAGAACAACAGCGGCAACTTCTGCTCCAGGCCGACCTGAGCCTCGGCGGCCAGGGTCAGGCCCATGCCGGGACCGCAGAAGTCCACGTCGATGACGATGGCCGCCGGCAAGCGCTCCACCATGGACGAGCGAAAGGCGCCGATGCTGTCCAGGGATTGGGCGCTGAGGCCAAAGAATTCCAGCTGCTTGGCCAGGCGCTCGGCCCGGTCGTGATCCTGCAGCATCACGTAGATCGGCTTGCGCAGCGGCGGCAGGAAGGTCTGTTCCAGTTGGTCGCCATGGCGCAGCCCGGTGCGCGACAGGCGCTGCATCAAGCGATTGAGGTCGGTGATCAGGTGGCTGCTCAGGCGCCCGCGATTGGCGTCCACGGCTTCCAGCGATTGGCTGATGCTACGGGCCAGTTGCGTGTGTTCGGGCTGTTCGAAGCGCTCGGCGAAACGCAGCAGGCGCAGGTTGGCCTCGCAAAGCTCCGACATATCGGTGGATGACCACTCGCTGCGCTGCAGCCGCTGCCATATCTCAAGGATCTGACGTGCCTGATGAATTACCCGCTGGGCAAAGTGGTGCTTGAGGCGCTCACGGCTGGGGTCTTCTGGCTCGGTCATATCCTGACTACTAGTTAGGGTGCATGCTGAGATCGACTGGTGGCTCTATGCTAGCACCACTTTCGAGTCCCATGAGTGTCGTACGTCAATAATGTGCAAAGCGACATGATCGGGTTTTGTACCGACTGCTCGCATAGGCTCTGGAGTGTGCTTCATTTATAGTGGCCGCCTGATTCGCAATCATTGCGCGGCGCGCATTTGCCGGGAGATTTCTCCCGCCAGGGCAAGGCACGATGGAGTAGGGTTGTGGTCGAACCGATGAACCCAAGTGATTGAAAGGATATAGCCATGCTGGATTGGAAGAACCGCGCAGACAGCGCGCCGGAACGTGCAGCCCAACCCAAGTCGGCGACGCGCAGTTATTTCGGTAGCCTGCTGTTCAGTCGTGCCCTGGCTACCTTGCTGGGCCTGTACCTGCTGGTCACCGGAGCCCTGGGCTGGTATTGGAGCCAGGAGCCCGCGCTGTTCCCCGTCCAGCAGAACGCCCAGCTCGCCGCCGAGAAGGAAGGCCGGCAGATGGTGGTGGGCTACACCACCGTGGAAACCCTCAAGACCGTGGTCAGCACCCTGCTCGACAAGCCGGGCGGCTATATCTCCAACGACCGTTTTCCGCCGGGCATCTGGCTGGACAACATGCCCAGCTGGGAATACGGGGTCCTGGTCCAGGTTCGCGACCTGACCCGCGCCTTGCGCAAGGACTTCGCCCGGTCCCAGTCGCAGTCCGCCGAGGACGCCGACCTGGCCAAGGCCGAACCGCGTTTCAACTTCGACAACAAGAGCTGGATCCTGCCCTCCAGCGAGTCGGAATACCTGGAAGGCATCAACTCCCTGAGCCGCTACCAGGCCCGGTTGTCGGACCCCAACCAGAAGACCGCGCAGTTCTATGCCCGTGCCGACAACCTGAACAACTGGCTGGGTGACGTGGGTACGCGCCTGGGCTCGCTGTCCCAGCGGCTGTCGGCCAGCGTCGGGCGGGTCAAGCTCAATACTGCGCTGAAGACCGAAGTCCCGGCTCCGGGCCAGGTTCCGCAGGTGGGCGAGGAAATCGAAGAAACCCCATGGATGCAGATCGACAACGTGTTCTACGAGGCGCGTGGCCAGGCCTGGGCGTTGTCGCACCTGCTGCGGGCGATCGAGGTGGACTTCGCCGACGTGCTGGCGAAGAAGAACGCCACGGTCAGCGTGCGCCAGATCATTCGCGAGCTGGAGGCGTCCCAGGAGACCGTCTGGAGCCCGATGATCCTCAACGGTAACGGCTTCGGTATCCTGGCCAACCACTCGCTGGTCATGGCCAACTATATTTCCCGAGCCAACGCAGCGGTCATCGACTTGCGCCAACTGCTCAACCAGGGCTGATCCATGGTCGCAACCACCAATGAGGCGGCGCACCGCGCCGCCTCCGATGCCGAACAGATCGCCTGGGTCGATGGCGAGGACCAACTGCTGGGCGCCATGGCCCGCTCGGAGCTGCGCGAGCGTGGCCTGATCGGTCGTGGTACCTACATCATGCTGTTCAATTCCGCTGGTGAGTTGTGCGTGCACCGGCGCACCTTGAGCAAGGCCATCTATCCAGGATATTGGGATGTCGCGGCTGGCGGCATGGTCCTGGCCACTGAGAGCTACGCCGAGTCGGCGGCCCGTGAGTTGGAAGAGGAGCTGGGGGTGAGTGGGGTCGAGCTGGCCGCCCACGACCACTTCTTCTTCGAGGACACGGACAACCGCCTGTGGTGCTCGGCCTTCTCCGCGGTATGGGACGGACCGCTGCGCCTGCAGCCGGAAGAGGTGCTGGAAGCGCGCTTCATTCCCCTGGACCAGGTGCTACGGGAAATCCACGAGAAGCCCTATTGCCCGGACTCCCTGGCCGCCTTGCAGCGCTATCTGGCACGACGTCGTTAAAGTTGCATAAATTGACGCCGATTGGCTCTTAGCAAGTCGGCTTTTTGCCGTTACACTGCGCGCCTTTTCAAGCTGAGCCAGCGCTATCCCCGCAAGGGACCTGGCCCAGTAGCGCTGCCCCTGCCTGAGTGGGGCTTCGCGGTCGGTGCACGGTCATGTGCCCCGACCAGTCTTTGTCCTCCCAAGAGGATTGCCGGTGGCCAAAAAAGCCGCATCCTTCGCCGCCCTTGGTGGCCTGGTGTTTTCCACCGACGCAGGTCGACATTGCCCGGACTGTAGCCAGCCGGTGGCCGCCTGTATCTGCAAACAAACCGTGATTCCGGCCGGTGATGGCATCGCCCGTGTGCGTCGCGAAAGCAAAGGTCGTGGCGGCAAGACGGTGACCACCATCACCGGCGTGCCCCTGGCCGAAGACGCCCTCAAGGAACTGGCCACGACGTTGAAGAAACGTTGCGGTACCGGTGGCGCCTTGAAGGACGGTGTCATCGAGATCCAGGGCGACCATGTCGAGCTACTCTTGGCGGAACTGGTCAAGCACGGTTTCAAGGCGAAGAAGTCCGGCGGCTAGCAGCCTCTGTGAAAACCACCTCTGACTGGATGCTGTCCTGATCGATTCAGGACCCTGGCGTCGTCTCCATGGTTTTCACAGAGCCTGTTCAAGAACGGTTTCTAAACTCAGCACTGCATGCGCGGTCTATAGCGCCTGCAGGCTAATCGTCATTTTCATTCTTTAGACTGCGCCGGCCCCGGATCGGGGCGGCGCTCTATGACTTCTTTATAGGGGACTTCGATGTCCGTACGACGCACACGTAAAGACGATGGCAGCCAATGGACAGTTGCGGACAGCCGCAGTGTTTATGGGATTCGCCATTGGGGGGCCGGATATTTCGCGATCAATGACGCCGGTCGCGTCGAAGTTCGCCCGAATGGTCCGAGCAGTTTGCCGATCGATCTGTTCGAACAGGTCCAGGAATTGCGCAAGAGCGGCTTGTCCCTGCCTTTGCTGGTGCGTTTCCCGGATATCCTCCAGGATCGCGTGCGCCAGCTGACCGGTGCCTTCGATGCCAACATCGCGCGCCTGGAATACCAGAGTAAATACACTGCCCTGTACCCGATCAAGGTCAACCAGCAGGAAGCGGTGATCGAGAACATCATCGCCACCCAGAATGTCTCGATCGGCCTGGAAGCCGGCTCCAAGCCCGAGTTGCTGGCGGTCCTGGCCCTGGCACCGAAGGGCGGCACCATCGTTTGCAACGGCTACAAGGACCGTGAGTTCATCCGTCTCGCGCTGATGGGCCAGAAGCTGGGCCACAACGTATTCATCGTCATCGAGAAAGAGTCCGAAGTGGGCCTGGTGATCGAAGAAGCGGCGTCGCTCAAGGTCAAGCCTCAAGTCGGTCTGCGGGTGCGCCTGTCGTCCCTGGCTTCGAGCAAGTGGGCCGACACCGGTGGCGAGAAATCCAAGTTCGGCTTGTCGGCAGCGCAGTTGCTGTCGGTGGTGGAACGCTTCCGTGATGCCGGGCTGGACCAGGGCATTCGCCTGCTGCACTTCCACATGGGGTCGCAGATCGCCAACCTGGCCGACTACCAGCACGGCTTCAAGGAAGCCATCCGCTACTACGGCGAGTTGCGCAACCTCGGCCTGCCGGTCGACCACATCGACGTCGGCGGCGGCCTGGGCGTGGACTACGACGGTACTCACTCGCGTAATGCCAGCTCGATCAACTACGACATGGACGACTACGCCGGCGTGGTGGTGGGCATGCTCAAGGAGTTCTGCGACGCGCAGAGCCTGCCGCATCCGCACATCTTCTCCGAGAGTGGTCGTTCATTGACCGCCCACCACGCCATGCTGGTGGTGCAGGTGACCGACGTCGAGAAGCACAACGACGACGTGCCGGCCATCGAGAACAAGGACGAGTTGCCGGAAACCGTACAGTGGCTGGTGGACCTGCTGGGCCCGACCGACATCGAGATGGTCACCGAGACTTATTGGCGCGCCACCCACTACATGAGCGACGTGGCCGCGCAGTACGCCGACGGCAAGCTGACCCTGGCCGAGAAAGCCCTGGCCGAGCAGTGCTACTTCGCCGTGTGCCGGCGCCTGCACAATTCGCTCAAGGCCCGCCAGCGCTCCCACCGCCAGGTGCTGGACGAACTCAACGACAAGCTCGCCGACAAGTACATCTGCAACTTCTCGGTGTTCCAGAGCCTGCCGGACACCTGGGCCATCGGCCAGGTGCTGCCGATCCTGCCGCTGCATCGCCTGGACGAAGAGCCGCTGCGTCGCGCGGTACTGCAAGACCTGACCTGCGACTCCGACGGCAAGATCAAGCAGTACGTCGACGAGCAGAGCATCGAGACCAGCTTGCCGGTGCACTCGGTCAACGAGGGCGAGGACTACCTGCTGGGTATCTTCCTGGTGGGCGCCTACCAGGAAATCCTCGGCGACATGCACAACCTGTTCGGCGACACCGACTCGGTGAACATCTACCAGCGGGCCAATGGCAGCGTGTACCACGCCGGTATCGAGACCCACGACACCATCGAGGACATGCTGCGCTACGTGCACCTGTCGCCCGAAGAGCTGATGACCCACTACCGCGACAAGGTGGCCAGCGCCCGGATCAGTGCTGCCGAGCGCACCCAGTTCCTGGACGCCCTGCGCCTGGGCCTGACCCGCTCGTCCTACCTGTCGTCCTGACGCCGGAGCATCCCTGGTGATGCCTTCAGGCCAATGAAAAACGCCGTTTCCCTTGCCGGGGAAACGGCGTTTTTCATGCCTGGCGCCTGGCGCTCAATGAGCCTTGGCGAACCAGCCGTTTGTCCGTTCCAGACGCCAAGCGAAGACGCCCAGGGTCAGGCTGCGTAACAGCATGAACAGCAGGAAGCTCAGCCACAGGCCATGATTGCCCAGGCCCTGCAAGGCCCAGGCGCAAGGCAACAGCAGGAGCACGGTGAGCAGCATGCCGTTGCGCATCTCCCGCGCTCGGGTCGCACCGATGAACAGCCCGTCCAGCAGGTAGCTCCAGACCGCGATCAGCGGCAGTACGGCAAGGTAGGGCAGGTAGGTGAAGGCCGTCTGGCGTACGTCGGCGATATCGGTCTGCATCTCGATGAACAGGTGGCCCGCCAAGAGAAACAGCGCTGTGAATCCCAGGCTGGCCAGTAGCGACCAGCCTCCGGCGACCACCAGGGAACGGCGCAGGGCCCGATGATCACGGGCGCCGATGGCGTGGCCGCACAGGGCTTCCACCGCATGGGCCAGGCCATCCAGGGCATGGGCGGTGAGCAAGAGGCCGTTGAGCAGCAAGGCGTTGGCCGCCACCGTGGCATCGCCCAGGCGGGCGCCTTGCACGGTGATCAGGAAAAATACCGATTGCAGGGCCAGGCTGCGGATGAAGATATCGCGATTCACCGCCAGCAGCGGACGCCAGCTCTGCCAGCGGCGCAGGGCCGCCCAGACGATCTGTCCTGGATAGGCGCGCAGGGCCGGACGGGTCATGGCCAGGCCCACCAGGGCCCCGGTCCACTCGGCGAGCACCGAGGCCCGGGCCGAACCCACCACGCCCCATTCCAGGCCAAGGACGAACCACAGGTTCAGGGCGATGTTCACCAGGTTGGTGCTGAGCAGGATGGCCAGGGGGGGCCGGGCGTTCTGGGTACCGAGGAACCAGCCCACCAGGGCGAAGCTGGCCAGGGCCGCGGGCAGGCCCAGCAGGCGGGTATGGAAGAAGGCCCGGGTCATCTGGTCCAGGTCCGCCGAGGGTTGCATCAGGTGCAATGCGGCGCCGCTGAGGGGCACGCCGATGATCCCCAGCAGCAGGGCCAGGCCCAGCGCCAGCAACAAGCCCTGGAGCAGGACTTGCCGCAGCGCGGCACCGTCGCCGCGGCCGGCGGCCTGGGCGGCGAAGCCGGTGGCCCCCATGCGCAGGAAACCCATGGCCCAGGCCAGGAAGGTATAGAGGCTGGCACCCACCGCCACCGCCCCCAGTTGATGGGCGTGGGGCAGGTGGCCGATCACGGTGCTGTCCACCAGGGCGACCAGGGGCACGGAAATGTTCGACAGGATCATCGGCGCGGCCAGGGCCCAGACGCGACGATGGGTGGGGCGGTGACGCCAATCGGTGATCAGGGGGGACATGCGGGCTCCTTGCGAGAGCCGGCATTGTAGCGTCGCTATACGGCGCCGCCGAGGCCCGGAAGGGGTGGGGCAAGAACCTGCAGGGTCAATGGATGATCCAGCTCAGCAGCCAGAGGCCGATGACCAGCCAGATGAGCCCGAGGATGATCGAGGCGCGCATGAAGGCGCGGATGGCCGAGTAGAGGAACATCAGGCCGATGAGCAGGGTGATGATGCTGATGATCGAGGTGTCCATGCCCAGCGCGCGGGACAGGCCATCGACAAAGTTGCCGCCGGCGTGGGTCAGGGTATTGAACAACCCGCTGAGCAGGTCGACGATGAAGCGGATGACCGAGCCGATGGCCTGGCCAAGCCATTCGAAGAAGCTTTCTACCTGCATGTGCATATCCTGATGAAAGATGAGCCGGTCACCCGGGAGCAACCTTGGGCCGCCAACGAGGGCGATGAGTTCCCCATCAGCATAGAAGCTGTCGGGTGCCGCACATTCTGGAGCACCCCGCTTGCCGGCGAAAGCGCTCTTGCGTCCCACGGCCAACCCCCGGAAGCTATACGCCTTCAGGAGACCTCGATGAACCTAGACCAACTGACCCAACGCTTGCATGCCATTCGTGACCACAACGACTGGCGGCAATTTCACAGCCCCAAGAACCTGGCCATGGCGGCCAGTGTCGAGATGGCCGAACTGGTGGAGATCTTCCAGTGGCTGACCGAGGACCAGTCGCGGCAGCTGCCGGCGGACAAGCTGGCCCATGCCGGGCAGGAAGTGGGCGATATCGTCCTTTACCTGTTGTTGCTGTGCAGCGAACTGGGGCTGGACATGGATCAGGTGGTGCGCAGCAAGCTGGCGGACAGCGAACGGCGGTTCTGCTCATGAGCGACCGGCACTTCGACCAGTTGGCGACACGTTTCGCCGAGAAGATCTATGGCGGCGCCAAGGGGGCGATCCGTCTCGCGGTGCTCCAGGCCGATCTCAAGGAGGCCCTGCCCGAGCGCCCGTTGCGGGTGCTGGATATTGGTGCGGGCCTGGGGCACATGTCCTTGTGGCTGGCACAGCATGGGCACCAGGTGACGTTGGCCGAACCAGCCGCCCCCATGCTCGATGGGGCCCGCCAGCGGTTTGCCGACGCCGGGCATCAGGCGACCTTCATCCAGGCGCCCTGGCAGGAGCTGCTGGGACAACTGACCGAACCCTATGACCTGGTGCTGTGCCATGCGGTGCTGGAGTGGTTGGCCGAACCCCACGCGATCCTGCCGGTACTGCATCAGTTGACGGCTGCCGGAGGCTGGTTGTCGCTGGCCTTCTACAACCGCGATGCGCTGGTCTATCGCAACTTGCTCAAGGGGCACTTTCGCAAGTTGCGCAAGAATGACATGGCGGGTGAAAAACAGAGCCTGACTCCGCAACAACCGCTTGATCCTCGCGTGCTGGCGGCGCAACTTGATGGCAAGTGGCAAGTCGAAACCCAAAGCGGGGTGCGGGTATTCCACGACTATATGCCCGTGGAGTTCCAGTCCCGTGCCGAGCTCACGGATCTGCTGGAGATGGAGCTGGCTCACCGCCGACACCCAAGTTTCGCCGGGCTTGGGCGTTATCTGCATTGGCTGTGCCGGCCGGTCTGACGGAGTACTCGATGAAACGCCGCCTGGGTTTGATCCTCTTGTGTTCGGGGCTCGCCGCCTGCCAGGGCAGCAACCCCTATGTCGCCAGTTCCAGGCCCTTGCCACCGGCGCCAGCCCAGGCGGTCGGTACCTTCGACCGCAGCGCCTATCCGGCACCGCCCCGGGACTATGGACGCTATCGCAGCTGGGCCTGGCTCAATGGCCGCTTGCCCGCGGGCACGGCCTGGGCCGATTCGGCGCAGGTCGCCGAAGTCGTCGGCGATGCCCTGGACCAGCGCGGCCTGCGTCCATTGCATGACAACCGGCCCGCCGACCTGTGGGTCAGCGCCGACCTGCACCTGGAGAAGCGCTTGCGCCAGGTCCAGGAGGACTACGGCTATGGCGGTGGATATGGCTACGGCCGCTACAACCGCTACGGGCCGGGTTATGGCATGTATGGCAGCGCGCCCATAGTGCGCACTTATGAAGTGGAAGTCGTCGTGGTACGGGTCGACCTGTTCGATGCCGGCAATGGCCAGCCGGTATGGAGCGCCAGCGCCGAGACCAGCAGCCGAGGCACCCTGGGCGAGCGTGCCGATGCGCTGCGCGAAGCCGTGCACAAGGCCCTGGCTGCTTATCCTCCCAGTTAGTCCTTTACCTGGAGAAACGCCATGTTCCATCGAATTGCATTACTGGTGTGTATCGCCTTGCTCAGTGCCTGTGCCACCGACCAGGTCAATCACGACTTCGATGCCAGCAGGGATTTTGGCGCCTACCGCAGCTGGAGCTGGAAGGAGCCAGCCCTGCAATACCGTCCCAATGATCCGCGGATCGAAAGCGACCTGACCGAGCAGCGCATCCGCCAGGCCGTAGCCGAGCAGCTGGACCAGCGTGGCCTGCGCCCGGCCCCGGCGGGCGGGCGCGCCGACCTGAACGTACAGGCCTACCTGATCGTCGAGGACCGCCAGCAGCAGGTCACCACCCACTACGGTGGTGGCTGGGGTGGCCCGTGGAATGGCTATTGGGGCGGTCCGATGTACAACGAGACACGCAACATCACCTACAAGGTGGCGACCATCCAGATCGACCTGCTCGATGGCAAGGACGGCAAGCTGGTGTGGCGCGGCAGCGACGAGCAACTGCTCAGCAGTTCGCCCAAGCCCGCCGATCGCAGTGCCGCTGTGCGTGCCACGGTGACGCATATCCTGCAGAACTATCCACCACGCTAGTTCCTGCAAGGGCGCTCGATTCGCCCAGCCGCCGGGTCCGGGCGGCTGGGCGAACCGCCGTCAGTCAGCCGAGCTGGCACCCTGCCAGCGTCGCGGCAGGCTCTTGACTACACTGCTGGCATCGATGGAGATAGCGCTCGGCCTGCGCGCCGGTAAAGGAGTGCCTCGATGTCTCCCCTCAAGCGGTTTTCCGGTCCGGCTCGCCAGCGCGGGGCCATTGGCCTGATGGCAGCGGTCACCCTGGGCCTGGCGTTGCTGTTGATGTTGCTGGTGGTGGATAGCGGTCGGTTGTACCTGGAGCAGCGCCGGTTGCAGCGGGTTGCCGACACCGCGGCCCTGGAAGCCGTCAGCCGTGGCGGCACTTGCCAGGCGGGCCTGACGGCCGCTGCCTATGCCGGGCAGAGTGCGGCCCGCAACGGCTTCAGCGTGGCGCCGGGCAGTACCCTGGCCGCCAGCTGCGGGTTCCTGACGACCGGCGCCAACAACCTGCGCAGTTTCAATGTCGACCCTACGCAATCGGCCGCTGTGCGAGTGGTGGTCAGCAATACCGTGCCCATCAGCGTGGCGGCGGGTATTGTCGCTCTGTTTTCCCCGGGGCCGACCAACCTCACCACCCCGTTGAGCGCCACGGCGGTCGCCGCGGCGCCCTTGCCGACCGTGGCGCAACTGAGCATCCAGAGCACCCTGGGGACGGTCAGTACCGCGCAGTCGAGCATTCTCAACCCATTGGTGGGAGGCCTGCTGGGAGGCAGCCTGACCCTCAGTGCGGCAGGCTGGAACGGCTTGCTCAATACCAACATCAACTTGCTCAGCTATCTGAACCAGTTGGCGATCAACCTCAATGTGGCGGCGGGCAACTACACCCAGTTGCTCAATACCACCACGACCCTGACTCAGCTGATCCAGGCGGCCATCACCGTGGTCCAGGCCAATGGCGCCACGGCCGACATACTCACGGCCCTGGGCAACCTGCAGATCGCCGCTCTGAATGCGGTACCGCTGAAGCTGGGGGACATCCTGCAATTGCAAACCGGACTGCCCACTACCGCCCTGGATGCCAGCGTGCAGTTGTTCCAGTTGCTGCAGGCAATGATCCAGCTGTCCAACAGCAATAGCGCGGTGGCGGCGACGGTGCCTGCAAATATCCTGGGGCTTGCAAGCGTAACTGTACGGGTCAAGGTCATTGAACCTCCGCAACTCTCAGCTATTGGCGATCCTCGTCTCGCGGCGGCTGATCCGCTGGGACCCAACCGTATTTACGTACGCACAGCTCAAGTGCGTACATTGGTCTCGGTGAATCTGACCGGTCTTTCCGGTGTGACTGGGCTGACCAATGCGTTGCTTGGTCTGGTGGGGTCGTTGACGCCTACACTCAATAGCCTGCTCAGCCTTAACCTTGCAGCGACGATCAACTCCGTGGGGTGCTTGCTGGGAGCAGGGTGTGAACAAGTTGATCCGGAGTTGTTGCCCTCGCCGGAGATCGATATCAACCTAGAACTGGGTGGCGCCAAGGCCTATGTCACCAATTACAGCTGCCCAGCGGGGAGTAGCGGAACTAAGAGCCTGACGGTGCATAGCGAGTCGTCTATTGCTGATATCAAGATCGGCCAGATTGATCCCAACACCACATTCTCATCCTCTACGGAGCCAGTGGTTAAACCGCTGCCGATCATTGATCTGGGGATCTGGACCTGCCACAAAATACTTGGAATTGGCAGCTGTGGTCCGGCCCGTACGGCCTTTGCGGCAGGCGGGATAGGGCTTAAGGTCGACAGTTCTGTGGGACTGAGCCAGACGGGGTCGAACGTAGGACGAGACCTGGTTTTTTCCAGCTCGGCCTCGCCATTTCCTATTCCTCCGAATGTGAAGCAACCATCGGCGTATCAAAATGCAGCTCCGACAACCAACATCGTCAATAGCCTTGCTGGCACGATTACTGGAGTGAGCCTGGATGTTTACCAGCCAGTCAGTAGCAATCCTCTGGGGGCTGTAGTTGCAGGGGTTGGTAACTTGATCAATGGTGTCACGGGCCTCATCACGCCATTGATCAGCAACCTGCTGAGTCCGTTGCTGGACCCGCTGCTGAACAACCTGCTATCGGCCCTTGGCATCAACCTCATGGATGTCGAGGTCGGTGCCAACATGACCTGTGGCGACACCGGCAAGGCCTACCTGGTGATCTGATCCGCCGGGACTATCGGTAGCTCGATGCAGAAGCGCGCGCCCTCCTGGCCGTTGCTGACACTGAGGCGGCCTCCCATGTTCTCGATGATGCCGTAGCTCACCGACAGCCCGAGCCCGGTGCCCACGCCCACGGGTTTGGTGGTGAAGAAGGGTTCGAAGATCCGCTCCAGCAACCGTGGGTCGATCCCGCCCCCGTTGTCCTCGACCCACAGGCGTACCCGTTGCTCGTCGTGCTGGCCATGGATGGCGATCCAGGGCTTGAAGTCATTCTGGGCCTCGCGTTTTTCCAGCAGGGCGTCCCGGGCATTCACCAGCAGGTTGATCAGGACCTGTTCCAGCTGGTCGACGAAACCCATGACCTGGACCTCGAAGCCCAGTTCGCTGATCCGCAGGTCCAGGCCCTTGCCGCGCATGCCTTCGGCCATCAGCGACAGGGTGCCCTCGATGGCCTGGGCCGGGTTGAAGGGTCTCTGCTCGACTTCCGAACGCCGGCCGAATACCCGCATGTGATCCACCACCCTCGCTGCCCGCTGGACCTGGGCATCGATGCGGTTGAGCTTGTCGGTCAGGTAGTCGATCTGGATATCGCCGTTACCCAGGCGCTTGAGGACGTTGACGATGGCCATGCGCATCACGTTCAGCGGCTGGTTGATCTCGTGGGCCAGCCCGGTGGCCATTTCCCCGAGGGTCGCCATCTTCGCGCTTTGCGTGAGCTGTTGCTGGGAGCGCCGGACTTCGGTGTTGTCGCGGCCTACGGCCTGGATCTCCAGCAGTTGCCCTTGCTCGTCGAACACTCCGCGATCGGACCACACCCACCAGGCATGTTCACGCCCGGGCAATTGCAGGCTGATTTCAGCGGTACTCACCGGGAACTCCGGGCTCAGCAGTTTGAGTCGGCGCTCGAAGCCTTCGCGCTGCTCGGCCGACAACCACTGCCCGAGGTTGCTGCCGGGCAGGTCTTGGGCGGCACATTCCAGGTAGGCCGCCAGCGGTCGGTTGCCAAAGGTCAGGGTCAGGTCCGGGCGGTAGCGGCAGATCATCGCTGGCGAGTCCTCCACCAGAATCCGGTAACGCTCCTCGCTCTGGCGTACCTGCTCGGCGGCCAGGGTCGCCTCGGTGACATCCAGCCACAGGCCGACGGCCTCCACTGGCAAGCCCAGGTCGTTGCGCAGCAGCCTGGCCTCGTCCAGCACCCAATGGAAATTGCCTTGGCGGTCCTGCAGGCGGTAGCGGCTATGGACGCTGCCTTCGCGCAGCAACTGCCGGCAGCGTTGGAAGTACAGGTCGCGGTCATCGGGATGGATCCATTGCACCCACTGGCCGTCGTTGCAGTCCTCCAGGGTCCAGCCCAGCAGTGGTTGCAGGCTGGCGCTGAAGAAGCTGGGCAATAGCGCCCCTTCGACATAACGCTGGACGTAGATCACTGCAGGCGAGCTGGCGATCAGGTTGTCCAGCCGGGCGTGGGCTGCCGCGGCCTGTTGTTGCTGGTTCTTGATATCGCTGATGTCCAGCATGAAGCCCACCAACCGCTGTTGCGCCCCGCGGCCCAGAGCCTGGCCCTGCAAGCGGTACCAGCGGGTGGCGACGCCTGGCTCGCTCTGGTGCAGGCGCACGCAGAGCAGCAGCGGCTTGCCCAGTTTCAGCTCCTGCAAGCGGCTGGCGAGTTCAGCGCGATCGGCTGGATGCATCAGCTCCAGCCAGGCCTCGACACCCAGGCGGGTATGCCCTTCGGGCAGGTCCAGGCTGGCGGCCAATTGACTGGCCAACTGGACCTCGGCGGTGTCCGCCAGCAGTTCCCACCAACCCGCGCCCAGCAGTCCCTGCAAGGCATCCAGGCGCTCCATCTGCAAGTGATTGCGGTACTCGCGCAAGCGCCCCAGCAAGGGGCCGGCCAAGGCTGCGGCCAGCATCAGCCAGTCGCGCTCGAGCAGGCCAGGGGCATGCTGCTGCACCGGGTAGTCGCCACACAGCAACCAGGCGGCGACGCCATGATCGTCGCGGTAGGGCACCAGGAGCCCCTCGCGGTGGGCGAAGATTCCTTGCAAGCGTGGGTGTTCGTTGAGCCCATGGATCTGGTTCAGGCGCAGTACGGTGTTGCCGCCTAGGCTGTCCAGGCCACTGCCCAGGGTCTGGCCGTCGTGCCAGAACCGGGGCGCGTCATGGGCGTGATAGCAGCACTGGATCATCCAGCCCTGCTCCTGTTCGTCCAGCAAGGCCAGGCCGACGCAGGGTATGCGCCAGCAACGTGCGAGGTCGCCCAGTGCATCGTGCAGTACCTCTTGCAGGCGCGACAGGGTGCACAGGCGCAATTGTTCGCTGACCTGGGCTGCCAGCACCTGGCATTGCTCGCGGTTGAGGGTTTGCTGGCGCTGCTGGACCAGGTCACCGATGTCCAGCAGATGCAGGAGCCATTGCTCGCCCTGTCGCTGGACTCCACCGCGCAAGTACAGGGTCTTGCCGGCCAGGCCACGCAGTTGCAGGTCCAGTACTTGCCCGCTCCAGTCTGCAGGGCGGCCTTCCAGGGCCTGGGTGCTACCGGGCACTACGTAGTCGACCAGGTCGCAAGGTTCGGCGCTGGGCGGCAACTGGGGCAGGGCATGGCGCAGTTGCCCACTGCTGGCGAGGATCCGTCCCTGCTCATCCAGCACCAGCAGCAAGCCGATGCCCTGGAGCGCCTCGACTGGCGGGCGTCCTTCGCTCGATTGTGACGGGCGCGCGAGGAAACGCCCGAAAAGCTTGTCGCCAGGGTTCAAAATTGCAGGCTCGACTGGACGCTGAGGTTGTCGGGCAGGTTGGGCACCGGGCCGATCACTGGCAAGACCAGCTGGGGCACTACCCGGGTCAGCTTGCTGGTGGAGTAGTTCACCGTCACCGTCAGCACGCCGCTGTTGTAGACCGAGGAGTAGTCGGTGCTGGTGAAGTTGAAAGGCGCCGGAATCCACCCGGTCTGGGCTTGCACCACGCTGTTGGCGATGTTCTGTACCGTGGTGCCATAGTTGGGCGTGTTGGGGTCGACCTTCAGGGCCTGGCGCAGAGCCTCGGCGGTGGCCTGGTGGAAGGATTGCATCATCAAGAGCGGCACGCTGTAGCTGACCAGGCCGTAGAACACCGCGAAAAAGATCACGAAGACCACCGCGAATTCGATCGCTACGGCGCCTTTCTGCTTTCTAGGGAGGCCCAGTTTCATGAGTGCGTCTACCCTGACAACCACTATGTCCATTGAGCATAGGATCATTCCGCTGAAAGGGACTGTTCTGGCTGATGCATTTCTTGGTTTTGTGGTTCTGGTTGGCAATTTGTGCGCTGCAGGACCTGCGCCAGCGGCATATCGCCAATCCCCTGACCCTGGGGGCCGCATTGCTGGCGGCGCTGTACCTGTCATGGACGGGCAGTAGCTGGCTGGGGGGCTCAGTTTCCGAAGCCGGCTGGGCATTCGTGCTGGCCCTGCTGCTGACCCTGCCCGGTTACGCCATGGGCAAGATGGGGGCCGCGGATGTGAAGCTGATGGCGGCCCTGGGCCTGGCCTCCGATATCCCGCATCTACTGGGGGCGTTCATTGGCGCGGGATTGTTCACGGCGTTGTGGTGGCTGCTGGTTTCCTGGCTCAAGGCACCACGGAAACAGGAGCTTGGCCCGCCTGCGCCAGAGGGTGCTTTGAACTCGTCAAAAAAATATCCATTTGCCCCTTTTGTCCTGGCCGGAATGGTCTTAACTGTCATCGTGCTCCATTAGTCGCCAGGCCGATTAATGCTATGTACATAGTCGGAAAGTAGGTCTAGGTTTTAGCTCAGCGGCCTGGATTATGCGAGACATCACAAGGAGTGGCCGGTCGGCGCCGGGCCCGCACGGAGTACACGTGAACAAGCTCACCTCACCGATGAAAGTGCTCGTGGTCGACGATCAACCGCTGATCGTCGAGGAGCTCTGCGAGTTCCTGGAAAGCAGCGGTTATCGCTGCGTGCCTTGTGAGTCCAGTCGCCAGGCGCTGGATAGCTTCAACAAGGACCCGGATATCTCCCTGGTGCTTTGCGACCTGCATATGCCTGGCCTGGACGGCATCCAGTTGGTGCAGGAGATGCAGCGGCTCGCAGGCAAGCAGCGGGTATTCGAAGCCATCATGCTCACCGGCCAGTCCGACAAGCAGGATGTGATCAAGGCCCTGCGTGCAGGCATCGCCGACTACTACCAGAAGCCCATCGACCTGGATGAGCTGCTTGAAGGCCTGCAGCGCCAGGAAGTGGCCCTGCAGGAGCGGCAGAAGAACCTGCAACTGGGGCAACTGAACCAGAAGCTGCAATTTCTCTCGGAGTCCATCGACGACCTCTACCAGGACCTGGACAAGGTTCGCCGCTCGCCTGAGGCCAGCCAGCCCCAGGATTCCTCGGGCGAGCAGGGCATCGATACCGACGCTATCGAGATCCCGGCGATCTTCAACCAGCTCTCGCCCCGGCAGTTGGATGTGGCCCGCCTGGTGGGCAAGGGCCAGACCAACTATCAGATCGCCTGCGAGCTGGGGATTACCGAGAACACCGTCAAGCTCTATGTGTCCCAGGTACTGCGCCTGACCCATATGCACAACCGCACGCAATTGGCCCTGGCCTTGTCGCCCAGCAGTTCGGGTTTACGCCAGCGGGTGACGGCGCACTGATCGCAAGAGGCGGTGACCGACGTGTCGCCGCCCGTGCGCCAGGCCTACTTCTTGACCTCCACCTTGCCTCCGGCATCCGGGTCGTAGAAATCCGGAATCTCGTACCGATACTTCTTCAGCCAGCGCTGCAATGCCAGCTCCCGCTCGGTGGGCGTTGCCGTTTGTGGTTGCGGCGAGGCCGCCAGGTTGCGGCTTTGCAGCAACAGCCAGCCTTCGGTTTCCTGCTGCTGGGGCGAGGCCGGGCCGGCATCGATGGCTTGCGCCAGCAATGGCAGCGCCAGCAGGACGGGGCAGCAGAGCATGGACAGTTTCATCATCAGTGCTCCTGGGTGGAGGTGGCGGCAGCCTGTAGAGGGGGGGACCCGCTAGCGACCTGGGTACCCTTGGCCGTTGTCTTCGACGGCACCTTGAGTTCTTCGGCGCGTGCCTGGGCCTGGGCGAATTGCTGTGGTGTGAGGCCAGCCTGGCTGACCACTTCGGAAGCTTGTTTCCAGTTGTCCTGGTAGAGCAGCAGGGTCACCAGGTTCATGGCGGCCAGGGGGTAGGATTGCTTGAGCTCGATGGCGGTGAGGAACTCGAAGCGTGCGTCCTCAAGACGCAGTTGATTGAGGTAGACCACGCCCAGGTCGTTGCGGATCTTCTCGTCGGTGGGCGCCAGCTTCGAGGCCCGTTGCAGATGGGCCTGGGCCAGGCCGTTGTCGCCCCGGGCGGCCGCCAGCTGGCCCAAGCCGTGTTCGCCTTCGGCGGCCAGGCATGAGTTGAGCAGGCTGCGATACAACGGCTCGGCTTCACTGCGGCCCAGCAAACGGTAGACCCGTGCCTTGCGTACCCTGACTTCGGCGAGGTTCTCCGGCAGGTTCTGCAGGTTGGCCAGGCCTGCATGCAGCTTGCCGTCGTTGACCATTTCATCGGCCAGGTTCACCGCCAGTTCCTGCTCGGAACTGAGCTTGGCGCAACTGGTGGAGCTGGTCAGGGTGGCCCACGGCGCCTGGCCGTTGCTGGCGCATCCGCCGAGCAGCAACAGGCCGGCGACGACTATCAGTGCTTTCATCAGGTTCCCTCTAGGAAGCAAAGGCCCGGACAATGGCGGTGAAGCCCGGTCCGGCCAGGACGATCAACAAGGCGGGGAAGAGAAACAACATCATCACCACCGACATTTTGGCCGACATTTTCGAGATGTATTCCTGCAGGCGTGTCAGGCGCCGGTCGTCCAGCAACTGCTTGAGTGCCTGCAAGGACTTCATCGCGCCGCCACCCTGCAGGATCAGTTGCTGGAGAATCACACAGGTATCGGTGAACTCATCCACCGCCAGCAGGGTCGCGGTCTGGTTCAACTCCTGGCCCAGCTCCAGGCCCGAGTCGACCCGGGCCAGGATCAGGCGCAGTTCATGGGTCAGCTCCGGCAAAAGCTTCTGGGCTTCGCTGCCCAGCACCCGCAGGGCTTGTTCCACGGCCATGCCCGACTCGAACAGAATGCGCAGCAGCGGAATGAAAGTGGAGATCTCCAGGGCGATCTGTTTTTGCCGCCGCTGGGCCGCATAGGCCAGGGCGCGTTTGGGCAGCAGGTAACCGGCGCCGGCGGCGAGCATGGGCAGCAGCCATTTGTTCCCGGCCTGGGGGTAGGCCACTTCCTGGACGAACAGCACCAGGCAGACGGCCACCAGCGGCGTGGCCAGTTGCAGGGCGGCAAACAGCGAGCGCTGGTTGGCACGGCGCCAGCCCAGCCGATTGAGCAGGGTCTGGGTCTCGCTGTCCATGCTCACCGTGCGCTGGCCGAAGCGGCTCTCGCCCAGCTGGCGTAGCCAGCTGCGCAAGCGGCTGTCACGGGTCATGTGGCCTTGCAGCCGCTGGGCGACCTGGCGTTCGCGCCGACGTTGTTCCAGCAGCAGGTTGCCGAGCAGGAGCAGGGCCCCCAGGAACAGCAGTGCCGCTGCCAGTAGAAGCATCTCAGATACTCCTCAGCATGCGCCAAAGGGCCAGGCAGCCGAAGACCTGCAGGGCCACGGCGGCGATCAGCATCTTCTGTCCACCGGAGTCATGCCACATGCCAAGCATGTAGCCTGGATTGGTGAGCATGAAGTAACCCACCAGGAGCAATGGCAGAAGCCCCAGGACCCAGGCCGTCATGCGGGTTTCCCCGGTCATGGCGCTCAGTTGCCGCGCACCTTGCTCGCGCTCGCGGATCAGCTTGATGAGGTTCTCCAGCAGTTCGCTGGCGTTGCCGCCGTAGCGATGGTTGACCTTCAGCCCCAGGGCGAACATGCGCAGTTCATCCTGCTCGTAGAACTCGGCGAAGTCGCTGACTGCCTCCGGCAGGTTGACCCCCAGTTGCACGTTGCGCTGTATCCGGCCCATGGCTCCCTTGAGCGGGTCGTTGCTGGAGTCGATGGCTCCCAGTACCGCATCGGCCAAGGTGCGTCCGGACTTCAGGCTACGCACGCTGTGATCGAGCAAGGGGGGTAACTGTTCGATCATGCGCTTGAGCCGACGCTGGTACAGCCAACTGATGTACAGGCGCACCAGCAAGGGGGGCAGGAAGATCCCGGCAAGCAACCCGAACCACTGGGCCAGCCAATAGCCCAGCAACATGAGCATGGCCCACCCGGCCAGCCACAGCCCCAGGCGCTCGCCGGGCTGGCCGAGGCCGGCCCGGGCAAAGGCGCGTTCCAGGCCGCTCCATGAACTGCGCTGGGGGGCCGGGTCCGGCTGTCCCTGGGCAAGCCGCTGGAGCACCCGCTCACGCTCGGTCTTGCGCACCCCGTGATAGAACATCCAGCCGGACAACCCCAGCAGGAGCAGGCAGATCAAGGTAAGCAGCAGACCGATCATGGGCCACCTCGCCGGTTCAATTGACGCCCAGGCCGATCTCGCGGCGCAGTTTGTCTCCCGCCGGGTTCATGGCCTCGCGCAGGAACCCGAAACCGCTGCGCCGATCCAGGCGGAACAGGGTATTGGTGACATAGATGTCGTCGCGCAGGCCTACCACCTCCACGACTTCGCTGACACAGCGCCGGCCATCGGGCATGCGGGTCAACTGGATCACCACATCCAGGGCCGCGCAGATCATTTGCCGCAAGGTGCGCTCGGCCACATGACGCCCGGTCAGGCCCACCAGGGTCTCCAGTCGCAGCAAGGCATCCTGGGCATTGTTGGCGTGCACCGTGCTCATGGAGCCGTCGTGGCCGGTGTTCATCGCGGTCAGCACATCCAGCACTTCGACGCCGCGAATCTCGCCGAGGATGATGCGGTCCGGGCGCATCCGCAGGGCGTTGCGGATCAGGTCGCTGGCCTTGACCTCGCCATGGCCTTCGGCATTCGGCGGGCGGGTTTCCAGGCGGACCACATGGGGATGGCCCAGTTGCAGTTCGGCCACGTCCTCGATGGTGACCAGGCGTTCATAGGGATTGATCAATTGGCTGAGAATGTTCAGCAAGGTGGTCTTGCCGGTGCCGGTACCGCCGCTGATGAGGATGTTGCAGCGCTTGCCCACCGCGTCCTGGAGAAACTCGAAGATCGCCAGGTCGATGGTCTGCATGGCGATCAGGTCGCTGCTCTTGAGCATGTCCTTGCGGAACTTGCGGATCGACAGGCAGGGGCCGTCCAGGGCAATGGGCGGGATGATCGCATTGACCCGGCTGCCATCGGGCAGGCGGGCATCGACCATCGGCGAGGATTCATCGAGGCGGCGGCCCAGGGGCGCAAGGATGCGTTGCATGACCCGCTCGACGTGATGCGCATCGATGAAGCGCAGGTCGCTCTGGTGCAGGACCCCGTCACGCTCGACGAAGACCCGGTGCGGGCCGTTGACCAGGATCTCGGTCACCGCCGGGTCGCGCAGCAGCACTTCCAGGGGACCGAAACCGGTCAGCTCATCGACGATTTCTTCCGCCAGCCGCTCCATTTCATAGCGGGAAATGGCCAGGTGCATGCGCGCGATGTACTCCGCCACCTTGTCGGTGACGAACTGTGAAAGGTTCTGCCGCGAGCTTTCCAGCAGGTTTTTCCCCGACTCTTCGATGGCATCGATGATGTAGCGATGCAGGACCAGCTTCAGGCCCTCGTGGTCGCTGTTGCCGGTGCCCGAACGGGTTGGGGCACCAAAGAGTTTCTCGCCGCTCATCGGCCCCCCATGATTCGGTTGAGCCAGCCCGTCTTGGGCGCAGGCAGCCCCTGGGAACGCTTGGCCAAGCGTTCGCCCAGGGTTCGCAGGCTTTGCGTCAGGCTGTCGCGCGGCGCCAGTTCGAACAAGGTGACGCCCTGGTTCTTGGCATTCAGGCGCAGCTCTGGGCTGTAGGCCAGCACGGCGATCACCTCCAGGCCGAAGGTCTTGCCCAGGGTGTCGGAGTCCGGGGCCACGGCACGCAGGTAGCGGTCCACCAGAAGACGTGCGTGCTCAAGCTTCATGCCTTTTTCCCGCCAGCGGTTGAGCACCTCCAGGTTGCGCCGGCAGTCGAGAACGTTCTGGTCGGTGCACCAGATCAGCTTGTCGCAGTGGCTGACGAAGGTGCGCAGGGCTTCGCTGTCCGGCTGCCCGACGAGGTTCACCACAATGTGCTGGAAGTGCTGGCGCAGGGCGCTGAGCAGCATGTACAGCTCTGCCGCGCTGGTGTGTTCCAGGGGCTCGTCGTGGTTAGCGTAGGCGAGGATGCGCAGGCCGGCCTCGGCGCTGGTGAACGCACTGTCGATCAGGGTGGCATCCAGGCGCCGCAGGTGGCGCAGGGCGTCGCCGAAGTGGAACGAGCTTTCCAGCCCCAGCAGGGCCAGGCTATCGCCCCGTGGCAGGCCCAGGTCCAGCAGCAGGGTCTGCTGCCCGCTCTTTTGCACCACCAGCGCCATATGCCCGGCCAGCAGCGCACCATCGCCGTCGCCCTGGACGCCATAAAGCACGGTCAGCCCGCCTAGCTGGGTATTGGGCGTGACCGCTGGCAGGCGCTTGCTCAGGCGTCGGACCAGCCCGGCGACTTCGCTGGAGCGCGAACCATAGGCGACAAAGTCCCTGGCGCCGGCGCGCATGGCATTGAGGACCAGCTGGTTGTCCATGCCATCGCCGAGGGCAACGATCGCCAGCATCGGCTTGGCCTCCAGGGCGCCTTCGATCAGCGCGGCCTGGGCCACCACATGCTCGCGGTCCAGGCCAATGAACACCAGGTTGGCGAAGGTCACGTCCACCAGGGCCAGCAGTTCGTCCAGGCTGCCGTCGGCCCCCACCACCTGGCCCAGGGGGGCAAGGGCGCCTTGCAGCCACTCCAGGTCGGTGCTGTTGCGGGTGATGGCAAGGAAGGTCTGGCTCAGGTTCTGGTTCATTGCGACAGCCCACTGCGCTTGTCGAAGTTGCCGTTCTCGAGAAGGAACATGCGGTAGAAGTTCGGATCGTAGTTGCGCAGGCGCTCACCGGGCAGGGAGGGCAGCTTGGCGTCGGCCGCCAGTGGCTGGACCAGGTGCGGAGTGACCACCATCAGCAACTCGCGCTCTTCGCGATTGATCGTGCTGTCGCGGAAAAACGCGCCGAGTACCGGGATGTCTCCCAGCCCCGGGAATTTGTTCACCTGGGAGCTGTTGCGAGTGCTGATCAAGCCACTGATGACGAAACTCTCGCCATCGGCCAGGGAGATGCTGGTGTCGGTGCGGCGGATGGTCAGGGCCGGTACCTGGGCCCCGGCGATGCTCACGACGTTGCTGTAGTCCAGCTCGCTGACCTCGGGGGCGACCTTCAGGGAGATGCGCTTGCGGTCGACGATCGTTGGCGTGAGGGTCAGGCGAATGCCGAACTCCTTGTACTCGATGGTCACGCTGTTGCTGCCGGTGCTGGGGACTGGAATGGGGATTTCACCGCCGGCGAGAAAGCTCGCGCTCTGGCCACTGAGGGCCACCAGGGAAGGGCGGGCCAAGGTATAGGCGAAACCACTGCCCTCCAGGGCGTTGATCAGGGCCAGTACCCGGCCATTGCCGATGCCGATGTTGAAGGCGTTGTTGTTCAGCGGAATGTTGGTGCGTGCGCCACCGAAGGTGGGGGGAGTGCCCGAGGAGGTGCCGCCGCTCGTGGGTGCAGTACCAGGCGAACCGAACAGGAAGTTGTGCCCGCGGCCGAAGATCGAGACGCTGGCCTCCTTGAGCTTGGTGCGGCTGACTTCGACGAAGCGGATATCGGTCTGTACCTGGCTGGGCATCAGCGGATCGTCGCTGTCCGGCAGGGTGGAACCGCTCATTTGGGTGCTGGCCCGGCCCTGGACGAACACCATGCTCTGGCGTGGGGTAGTGGAGCAGGAGGTCCAGACCATCAGGCTGGTAGCCCCCGCTCCCATGCCGGTGAGCAGGAAGGCCTTGTTGCCGGTGGCTTGGACGTCGGCGATCTTCGGATCGCCAACCGCCAGCCGAGTGATCGCCACCGCAGACTGCAGTTCCTGTTGCATGCCTTCGCCGACTTCCAGTACCGCCGGCAATGGTGGCAGGCCCGAGCACCCTGTTGCCGGGGCGGCCAGGACCTGGCCGCAAAACAACGGGCCCAGGCTCAAGGTCAGCAGTACGGTGAGGGTCGGGATGGAGCGACTGCGCATGTAGTACATCCTTGCTCGATCAGGGGGTCTGTTGGGTGACCTGGTTGCCGCGGATCACTTCCACCGCCGGCCGCGTGCCTGCGCCCGCGGCCCCAGGGCTGCGCGGTGCACTGCCCAGGGCCAGTTGGGTGAACTGGAACAGGTTGCTGTCGGCAGCATCCAAATGCTCGATCGCCTCTTCGCTACCGGCCCAGTAATGGGCCAGGCGCTGCTCTTCGCTGCTGCGTACCGCCAGGCGCAGGACGCCGACCTGGGTGGCCAGCATCATTCGGCTCAGGAGCTGTTCGGGGACGGCCAGGACCACGGTGCGAGCATTGATCCGACGCTGGTCCTGCTTGAGCTTTTCATCGTTGTTCAGGGCGGGCGAGGCGGGTTGGCCGTCGTTGGTCAGCCCGAGCTGATCGCCCACGGCCAGCACCCGCATGGCCGGCACCGCGATCTGCGCCGATTGCTGCGGGTTGGCGCTGTCCTGGCGCAGGAACAGCAGCACATCGACGTAATCGCCCGGGCTCAGTTGCCCTGCCGCGCCGATCACCTCGTCCACCGCCACGGCCAGGGCGCGTTCGTCGCTGTGGATCATTCGGGCCAGGGCTCCGCCCGTGGCAAAGCTCTGCTCATTGAGCCAGGTCCCGGCACTCAATTGCCGCCACGGCGTGCGTCCCACCGCCTGGTTGATGGCACTCAGGCTGCCGGGCGGCGCGGTGCGCAGTTTTTCCAGCGCCAGATCCGTGGCGGCCAGGGGGACGAAAGGGGGTACGTCGTGCACCAGTACCACGACCGGTTGGCGGGTCTGGTCTTCGGTGCTGGACACGGTGGATTCGACGACATTGGGAGCGACTGGTTGTGCTTGCACGGGGGCGGGTTCGGGCTGGCGACTGAGCACCAGGCCCCAGTAACCGAAAAACACTGCAGCCATCAGTAGAAGCCCTGCCAGAGCCATGGTGACGCGACTGTTCATGAGGGCTCTCCCTTTCCTACTGCGCCACCGGCCCGTGATTCCAAACGCGTTAACTTCGCAATCAGGCAGCTATGAACATGCAACTATTTCGCTATGTGAAGGTAGTAGAGCTAGGACGAAATGCCATTAACTGGCCAAAAAATTGCGAACAAAAGTAGGAGGCTCTCAATGGTGGTTGTACTTTTGGCGCCTTCTTCCAATTAATACTTAGTGATTAATCAGTTCTTACAGTTGCTGGGTGGTGGTTTGTTGACAATGCTCAAATGGCATTGGGAGTTCTATCCCGGTGCCATTCCGTCGGCGCCGTCTGGCGCAAAGGAGAGCTAGGATGATCCTTCAATATTTGTGGCTCAGGGCGCGCCTGTTTTTTGACCGCACCGAAGGTGCCTCGGCCATCGAGTACGCGATCGTGGTCGCCATGGTCGCCGTGATGGTGGTGGCGTTCGTCACGCCGTTGGGTAACAGGGTACTTGCCATCTTCAACAACATCCTGATCGCCCTTGGAGGGGCTGCTGTCACCCGCCCTGTTCCGTGAACCGGCGGTCAACTGCATGGCTGTCTAGTGTTGCAACCCCGGCGGAGGTGCATGATGCTGCTTGAGTATCTTTTGCTTCGTGCTCGACTGTTGCTGGCCCGTACCGAGGGTGCCTCGGCTATCGAATATGCGATCGTGGTGGCCATGGTCGCGGTGGTCGCGGTGCTGTTCGTTACCCCGATGGGCGACCGGGTCATGGCGATCTTCAACAATATTCTCGTGGCCATGGGAGGTGCTACGGTCGCACGACCTGTACCTTGAGGCCTGCGACTGCACCTGCAGCGAAGGCCGCCAAACAGCCCGTTCAAGGTAAGTTTCATGAACACTCCTCCCACCCTACGCCAGCAACTGCTTCTTGTGGACGACGAAGAAGATGCGCTGATGGAACTCGCCGAGTTGCTGGAAGGCGAGGGTTTCTGCTGCTTCACCGCGACATCGGTGAAGCTGGCCTTGAATCATCTCACCCGCCACCCGGACATCGCGCTGGTCATCACTGACCTGCGCATGCCGGAGGAGAGCGGCATGTCGTTGATCAAGCGCCTGCGTGAACACACTTCGCGCCAGCACCTGCCGGTCATCGTCATGTCGGGGCATGCCGACATGGACGATGTCAGCGACTTGCTGCGCCTGCAGGTGCTGGATCTGTTCCGCAAGCCGATCTACCACGTGCGCTTGCTGGAAACCCTCAACAATCTATTCCCCGAGCCGCGGCTACAAGTCGTCGGTCCCTGACCCGCTTGCCGGTACAGCTCCCGCCTGGCGGGAGCCGTACCTGGCGGCCTGCTGTTTTCCGGTAGCAGCAGTCCATGTTGCAGATGTTCCCCGCAGGTAAAAAAAGACCCGCCGAAGCGGGTCACAGTCACGCAACTGTTCAGAGTTGATAGCTGAAGCTCAGGCTATAGCGCGGCCTGCGGTTGTAGGTGTCCAGGGCTTCGTCGGACAGGGCCTTGGCGGCCTCCAGGGCGATGTTGTAGTGCTTGGTATCGCCAAAGCGCAGGCCGAAGGCCGCCGATGACAGGCTGCTGCCCTTGACCGGTAGCTCGTTGAACCAGGTCTTGGCCCGGTCCAGGACCACATAAGGTTGTACGACCCTGACCCAGGGACCCTCGCGGTTGAAGCTGTAGTTCACCTCATAGGCCACGCCCCAGCCCTTGTCGCCGGTGGTCTGGTCATCGGGGTAGCCACGTGCGAAGTTCTGTCCACCAAAGCTGGCCCGCTCACTGTCGGGCAGGTTGTCCCGGCTCCAGTACAGGGCCCCGGACAGCACGCCTTGCCAGTTGTCGAGAAAGCGATTGCTCTGGACCCCGGCCAGGCGCACGCGGAAGAAGTCCAGGTCATAGAGGTCGTTGTTGGTCTTGGCGCCCATGCTATCGAGGCCACGGTACAGGCCGGCACTGAGAATCCTCAGCTGGCGCTGGTCGGACTTGCTCCAGTCGCCTTCCAGGGCCAGGGCGCGGATGTCGGTCTTCACGTCCACGCTCTGCGGGCTGTTGACCACCTTGTAGCGAGTCTTGTCGTTCACTGCATACAGGCGTGTGCCGAGGGTGAGCATTTCATTGGGCGACGCGATGAAGGGGTGGCTGACACCGATGGAGAAGCGATCGTTCTCGCGATGGGGTTCGAGTTCCAGGCCATTGTCCAGCTGCACGTTGCTGTGGGGTTCACTGCGATAACGTGCACCGTAAAGGCTCAGTTGCGTGCCCTCCGAGCCCAGCAACTGGCTGTAGTCCAGGCGGTAGTAGTGCTCCTTGTCCTTGCCCGGGGGGAACAGGCCGCTGAGGGTGAGTTGTTCGCCCAGGGAGGTCTGCGAGTTGCTGGAGACCCCCACCAGGGCCTGCAGGCCATTGCGATTGTCCTGGGTACTGTTGAGTGTGGTGGTGAAGGGCTTGCGGCTGGCGGTCGCCACCAGCCGGGTGGCGCCGTCGGTGGTGCCCGGTGGTGGCACCACGGCTTGCAGCGTCACCCCGGGCACGCGGCTCATCAGGGTGGTGTAGCGCTCGAAGGTCTTGCGGGTCAACGGGCGCTCGGCCTTGAGCTTGGCCACCAGCTTGTCCAGGTAGGCCGACACCGGACCGATGTCGCCCTGTAGCTGGTAGTCCTTGACATAGCCTTCCACCAGCACCACCCGCAGCACGCCCTTGTCGAAGCTCTGCTGTGGCATGAAGGCATAGGAGAGCAGGTAACCGTCGTCCTGGTAGCGCCGGGTGATGCTGCGAGTGGCCTCGATCAATTGGGCGAGGGTGGTTTCATGGCCGATCAGAGGCTGGTAGATCGTCGCCAGCTGTTCCAGTGGGTAGAGGGTGCCGCCCTCGATCTGCACCTGTCGTACGGTGACCTTGGTGCCCATGGTCAGCGGTTGTTGCCCCTGGGGGGCAGGTTGTTCGGGGAGCTGCAGTTTCGGGGTTGCCGGGCGATAGGCATCCACTGGCAGGTTGGGCGTGGGCAGGTTACGGATGCTGTCGTTGCTGTTGAGAAAGCGGGGAAGAGAGTCGGCATAGGCGCTTGAACAGCACCCGAGTAACAACAAGCTGGCCAACGTGCGCATAGGACACTCCATGGTCGAACTGCGGTGGTGCTGGGAGCTCCCGTCCTAAATCTTTCGCTCGGTGCTGGAACCGAGGTTGACGCTAGGTTGCAGTGCTCCTGATAACAAAAAGGCGAGAGACTCTTCTGAGTCGCTCGCCTTCAACCAAGCGTAGGCGCTGTAGGTAGGGCCGTCGAATCGGCCGGGTGCAAATTATTTTGAGGTGCCGCCCAGGGCTCCGGTCAGGCCGCCGACGACACCGCCCAGGCCGGTAGCGGCGCTGCCGTTGGTGGTGCCGGTGGCACCCAGGCCGCCCAGCAGGCCGCCACTGGTAGTGCCTCCACTGGGGGTGCCGCCGGTTACCAGGCCACCCACCGAGGCCACGGTGCTGCCCACCGCGTTCACGGTACCGCCCAGCGCGGCGCCGACTTGGTTGCCTCCGGTGCCGCCAGCGATAGCGGTGCCTACGTTACTGACCGCTCCACCCACTTGGCCCAGCAGGCCGTTGACCGGAGTACCGAGACCGGTGGCCGCTCCGACTTGCTGGGTCACGCCGCTCACTTGAGTCGTGACCGGGTTCAAGGCTGCACCGACATTGGCGCCGACGGTGGCCAGTGGTGCAGTGGCTGCCAGGTTGGGAGTACCGCTGCCGCCCAGTGCACCACCGACCGAAGCCACCAGTCCGCCGCCCGAGGCACCGGAGACGCCACCGGCGCTGACGGTACCGTTGGTGTTGCCGGCATTCAGGCCGTTGCTCAGGTTGGCCACTGCGCCACCCACGGTTTCCAGCAGGCCAGTGTTGCCACCGACACCCCCTGTCCCGCCTGTGCCGCTGCCCGAGGTGCTTACATAACCACCGGTAGCCCCGACTGCGGTGCTGGCATTGCTCAAGGTGTTGCCCAGCAGGCCGGTCACGGGGTTGCCATTGCCCGCGCCGGAGACCTTGCCACCGGTGGTGTCGACTGCCTGGGCCACGCCATTGAGCAGGCCGCTGACTGGGGTACCCAGGCCTGTAGCGCTGCCGACCTTGCCAGTCAGGCCTTCTGCCAGGCTGACCACGGGCACCAAGGCCGTGTTGCCCACATCGTTGGTCAGGGTGCCTAACGGGCCGCTACTGGTGGCCGTGCTCAGGGTGTTGCCGAGCATGGTCACTTGGGTGCCGACGCCTCCCAGGGCCGGTGCGACCCGGCTGACCAGGCCTCCAACCACCGGCACGCTTTGGGTGGTGGTGGCCAGTTTGCCGCTGAGGTCGGTGACACCGGTGCCGACGTCACTGACGACGTTGCCGGCGGTGGCAGTCGTGGTGCTCAGGGCATTGGGATTGGTGCCGAGTGTGCCCAGGCCGTTGGTCAAGCCGCTGCCGACGCTGTCCACCACATTGCCGGCGGTGTTGGCGGCGCTTTGCACAACACCTCCTACTACCGGGGTACCGCCCAGGGAGCTGCCCACGCCACTGACGCCGCTACCTACGCCACTGACAGTGGTACCCAGGTCCGACACCAGGCTGCTGGTCGTCAGGGGGGTGCCTGTGCTGCCAGTGCCACCACCCGTACCGCCGGTTCCGCCACCTGTGCCTCCGGTGCCACCGCCGGTACCGCCAGTGCCGCCACCCGTACCTCCGGTGCTACCGCCAGTACCGCCGGTTCCGCCACCCGTGCCTCCGGTGCCGCCACCTGTGCCTCCGGTGCCGCCACCTGTGCCTCCAGTGCCGCCGCCAGTACCACCGGTTCCACCATCAGTGCCTCCAGTGCCACCACCGGTCCCGCCGGTTCCACCACCAGTACCGCCCGAGCCGCCATCTGTGCCGCCGCTTGCGGCCGGGGATGAGGAGCTGCTGCCACCGCTCTTGTGGCCGCCACCACCGCTGCAGCCTGCCAGGCTGAGGGTCAGGATCATGGCCAGGGCTGTTGCTGTTTTCCAAGCGAATTGAGTTTTCATGTCAGTTATCCCTTGCACCCGATACAACGGTTGTTGTTTTCGATAGCTCTCCAGTTCTTGTGCTGGAGATGTTTTCGTCCGTTGTCTAGATGAAAGGCCCGGGAGTAACTTTGAACAATTATGAACTTGGTATTAATGACTTATTTTTTTGAGCGCCAGGGCTGTTGTAAAGGATTAGTCTTAAAGTGTTTTTAATGATTTGTTTTATTTAAAATCCATTTAAAACAACATGTTGTATTTTCCTGAAAAAATAAAAGCCCGCATAAAACGAAAGTTATATACACACAATTAATAGTCATCCTTACGGTTCTTCAATACCCCTGAAGCCTGCTGTCTGGTGCTCACTACCGCCTGCTTGTGGGCTCGAAGGCCTGGCCTATAATGCGCGCCCTAAAAACTCCAGGAGCTTGTGATGCCCAATCCCGTCTGGTGGCTGTTGTGCTTGCCGTTTGTCGCGGGTGCCTTCCTTGCCTTGCAAGCCGGCATCAATGGCCAGTTGGCCAAACAGGTCGACAGCGTGCTGGCGGCGGCCATGATTTCCTTCTTTGTCGGCACGATGGCACTGCTGGCGCTGGTGCTGCTGCAACGTGAAGTGCCGTCGCTCAATGCCCTCAAGGGTTTGACCTGGTGGCACTTGTGCGGCGGCTTGTTGGGGGCGTTCTTCATCACCGTTGCGGCGTACACCGGGCCACGGATCGGGGCCTTGCTGTTCATGGCACTGGTATTGGCCGGCCAATTGAGCATGGCCCTGGCTGTGGACCACTTTGGTTGGGTGGGATTTCGCGAAGCGCCGATCAGCCTCGGCAAGATTGCCGGATTGCTGCTGATCGTTGCCGGGGTGGTGCTGATCCGCCGCGGCTGACGGAGTTCAGGCAATCGGCTGCCAACCTCCTTGCATGTGTTGAACTCGCCCTTGCCCAGCAGTTGCAGTTCGCCGCTGGACCCGGCGGCACTGGCCAGGAGCCGGAGCGGCGAGGGCAGCAGCACGGGCTTGATGAAGCGCACCGTGATCTCAAGGTTCGCTGTGGGCAGATGTTCCTGCAACGCCGCCAGGGTTCGTGCCTTGCTCCCTAGCCCATGGGCGATGGCCTGGGGAAAACCGAACAAGCGGGCGCCCAGGCGCTCAAGTGAATGGGATTGTAGTCGCCGGATACCTTGGCCTACCGGCGACCGATATCGTGTTCGGCCGTCCAGTGATCGGTTTCCAGCAGCCCCTGGTGGCAGGGCAGAGATAAGTCCGGCGGTTCTGCTGCCAGCTTGATGCCCCGGCAGAGGAATCGGCTCCGGGCTTCCCTGAGCGGGCCCAGCAGGTCGTCGATGCTGGTCACCAGGTCGAAGCTCGCAACCAGGCGCTTGCCGATGGCCGAGTTGGCGAAGGCGAAGTCGATTTAACGATCGGACATGGAACGCACTCCGCAAGCTGGGGTTCAAAGAGTGGACCGCGAATGGCCCCGGGGTGTTCGCTCAGAGGCTTTGTCCCGCCGCTACCAGGGGAATACCTACGCTGCGTTAGGGGGGCGGCGCAGTAGTACTTACAAAACAAGGCGCTTTCCGTGACTTAGCTACGTCGCGTAGCGAGCATCGGCGGCAGTTGCCGCCCAGGTGCTCTGCACGCTCAAGGCGTAGCAGGACCCGCAATACTGCAAGACCCGGCTGGGGCTCGATGCGCCGCTGGGCGATATCGATCGTTCGCGGCTCAACGTCAAGGGCTGTTTCCTGGCGGCCGGTCACCCCTTTGCCGCCACGGGCGGGCGCATCGTTGCCAACTTGGCGAAGTTGTTGAGCGTGGCGGGACAGGGGGGCGGGTTGATTTCAATCTGTGCCGTGGGAGGGCAGGGCGTGACGGCGATCATCGAGCGTTGAAGGATGTTGGTCTGCTTATTGACGGCATTGTAGAGGGGCGTTGATCGGCAGCTCTTTCCCGGCGTGGGAGGATTGCCGTATAACGAGTGACTTTCGCGTGTTTGGTAACAAGGGAACCAGAATAAAAGCTGATGAAGACTCCAAAACGCATTGAACCGCTGATCGAAGACGGTCTGGTAGACGAGGTGCTGCGCCCACTCATGAGTGGTAAGGAAGCAGCTGTGTATGTGGTGCGCTGCGGGAAGGAGATACGTTGCGCCAAGGTCTACAAGGAGGCTAACAAGCGTAGTTTCCGCCAGGCGGCGGAGTATCAGGAAGGGCGCAAGGTGCGCAATAGCCGCCAGGCCCGGGCGATGGCCAAGGGCTCCAAGTACGGGCGCAAGGAAGCCGAGGAGGCCTGGCAGAACGCCGAGGTGGCTGCCCTGTTTCGCCTGGCCAATGCCGGGGTCAGGGTACCCAAGCCGTTCGACTTCCTGGAAGGCGTGCTGCTGATGGAGCTGGTGGCCGACGAGTATGGCGATGCCGCGCCACGCCTGAACGATGTGGTGCTGGAGCCGGAGCAGGCGCGTGAATACCACGCCTTCCTGATTTCCCAGATCGTGCTGATGCTGTGTACCGGCCTGGTGCATGGCGACCTGTCCGAGTTCAACGTGCTGCTGGGGCCGGAAGGACCGGTGATCATCGACCTGCCCCAGGCCGTGGATGCTGCCGGTAACAACCATGCCTTCAGCATGCTCGAGCGCGATGTGGGCAACATGGCCGCCTACTTCGGACGCTTTGCCCCGGAGCTCAAGCGCACCCGCTATGCCAAGGAAATGTGGGCGCTCTACGAGGCCGGCACCTTGCATCCGGAGAGTGTGCTCACGGGCGAGTTCGCCGAGGCCCAGGAGCAGGCGGATGTCGGTAGCGTGATGCGTGAAATCGAAGCGGCGCGTTTCGACGAGGAGCGTCGCCGGGCCGCTCGTGCGGAGGACGAAAGACCGCCGGGCAAATCCGACGAGCCACCGCCTCCGCCCTGGATGCAGTGACCCATGAAAAATCCGGCCCAGGCCGGATTTTTCGTTTCTGCAGACCACCTTGGCACCCTGTAGCCGCTGTCGAGCCTGCGAGGCTGCGCCAAGGCCCGCAGGACCTTCAGGACTCGATCTTGCGAGCGCTGCGCGCCTGTGCGGCAGCGGCTACACGAAGCCTTTCACACTCAAGGCCCGCAGCAACTGCCGGAGGCCAGTTCCTTGAGGATCGGGCAGTCCGGGCGGTGATCGCCATGGCAGTGCTCCACCAGGTCCTGCAGGGTGTCGCGCAGGCCTGCCAGTTCGCGGATCTTCTGGTTCAACTCATCGATGTGCTGACGGGCCAGGGCCTTCACATCGGCGCTGGCCCGCTGGCGGTCCTGCCACAGGGTCAGCAACTTGCCCACTTCCTCAAGGGAAAAGCCCAGGTCCCGGGAGCGCTTGATGAATGCCAGGCTGTGCAGGTCGTCATTGCCGTACAGGCGATAGCCGCTGTCGCTGCGGTGGGCCGGCTTGAGCAGTCCGATGGACTCGTAGTAGCGGATCATCTTGGCGCTCAGGCCGCTCTTGCGCGCTGCTTGGCCGATGTTCATCCGGCGTTCTCCAGGTCTTTGGGTTTCCAGGTTTTCAACAGTAGCGCATTGCTCACCACACTGACGCTGGACAGGGCCATGGCGGCGCCGGCCAATACCGGGTTGAGCATGCCGAAGGCCGCGAGGGGGATGCCGATCAGGTTATAGACGAAGGCCCAGAACAGGTTCTGGCGGATCTTCGCGTAGGTCTTGCGACTGATCTCCAGCGCGGCGGGAATCAAGCGCGGCTCGCCACGCATCAAGGTGATGCCGGCCGCGTGCATGGCCACGTCGGTGCCGCCGCCCATGGCGATGCCGATGTCCGCGGCGGCCAGGGCCGGAGCATCGTTGATGCCGTCGCCAACCATTGCCACTACGCCGCTTTTCTTCAGTTCGGCCACGGTGGCGGCCTTGTCGGCAGGCAGCACTTCGGCGTGCACGTCGCTGATGCCCAGGGCCTCGGCTACCACCCGAGCGCTGCCGCGGTTGTCACCGGTCAGCAGGTGGCTATCGATATGCCGGGCCTTGAGTTGCTGCACCGCTTGCAGGGCGCCGGGCTTGAGGGTGTCGCCAAAGGCGAACAGGCCCAGCACGCGCGGTTGGGCGCCCTGTTCGATCAACCAGGACAGGGTTCGTCCTTCATGTTCCCAGTCCTTGGCCACCGGGGCCAGGTCACCCGGGTTCAAGCCGCTTTCCTCCAGCAGGCGGCGATTGCCCAGGGCCAATGGTCGGCCGTCCAGGGTGCCGGCGATGCCGCGGCCGGTCAGGGCCTGGCTGGCGCTGACGTCGGCCACTGGCAACTGGCGCTCCTCGCACAGGTCCAGCACGGCCTTGGCCAGGGGGTGTTCACTGCCGCGCTGCAGGGCACCGGCCAGTTGCAGCAGGGTGTCTTCGTTACCCTCCAATGCCTGCAGGTGGGCGATACGAGGTGTGCCCGAGGTCAGCGTGCCCGTCTTGTCGAAGACCACGGATGTCACCTCATGGGCCCGCTCCAGGGCTTCGGCATCCTTGATCAGGATGCCGTGGCGGGCGGCGACGCCGGTACCGGCCATGATCGCGGTGGGGGTGGCCAGGCCCAGGGCACAAGGACAGGCGATCACCAGCACGGCCACGGCATTGATCACGGCGGTTTCCAGGGGCGCACCGTACAGCCACCAACCCACTAGGGTGATCAGCGCCAGCACCAGCACGGTGGGCACGAACACCTGGCTGACCTTGTCCACCAGCTTCTGGATAGGCGCCTTGCCGGCCTGGGCGTCTTCCACCAGGCGGATGATCCGGGCCAGCACGGTTTCCGCGCCCAGGGCCTGGGTGCGCACCAGCAGGCGGCCTTCGCCGTTGATCGCACCGCCGGTGACTTTGTCGCCAGGCTGCTTGGGCACCGGCAGGCTTTCGCCGCTGATCAGGGCTTCGTCGGCATGGCTCTGGCCCTCGACGACTTCGCCGTCTACCGCAAAGCGCTCGCCGGGCTTGACCAGCACCAGGTCGCCCAGGCGCAGGGCGCTGATGGCCACTTCCTGTTCGCGGCCGTCGATCACCTGGATCGCCCGTTCCGGCCGCAGGGCCTCCAGGGCGCGGATGGCGCTGGCGGTCTGGCGCTTGGCGCGACTTTCCAGGTACTTGCCCAGCAACACCAGGGCGATGACCACCGCCGAGGCCTCGAAGTACAGGTGCGGCATGCTGCCCGGCGTGGCGCTGGCCCATTCGTACAGGCTCAAGCCGTAGCCGGCGCTGGTGCCCAGGGCGACCAGCAGGTCCATGTTGCCGCTGCCGGCGCGTACGGCTTTCCAGGCCGCCACGTAGAAGCGTGCGCCGAAGATGAATTGCACTGGGGTGGCCAGGGCGAATTGGGCCCAGGCCGGGAGCATCCAGTGCAGGCCGAAGGGTTCTACCAGCATTGGCAATACCAGCGGCAGGGCCAGCAGGATGGCCAGTACCAGGCTCCAGCGCTCGCGGCGCAGGTGTTGCCCGGGATCGCCGTCATGGCGTTGCTCGGCCTGCCACAGTCTGGCGGAATAACCGGCTTTGGTTACGGCCTCGATCAACTGCGCCGGATCGACCTGGCCCAGCAGCTCGAGGTGGGCACGCTCGGTGGCCAGGTTGACGTTGGCGCTGCGTACTCCCGTTACCTTGTTCAAGGCGCGCTCCACGCGTCCGGCGCAGGTGGCGCAGGTCATGCCGCCGATGCTCAGTTCCAGGCTCTGTACCGGCACGCTGTAGCCGGCGTTCTCCACGGCGGCCAGCAAGTCCGGGAGACTGCCGTCCGGTGCCTCGATACGGGCCTGTTCCGTGGCCAGGTTGACGCTCACCGCACGGGTTCCGGCGACCTTGCCCAGGGCGCGCTCCACGCGTCCGGCGCAGCTGGCGCAGGTCATGCCGGCGATCGGCAGGTTGAAGGTGATTGAATCGGACATCGGGAGCACTCCCTGTAGACAAGTGGCCACAGGATCAACCTTGCCATGCAGGCAAGGTCAAGGGGCATTGCAGGGGTGCTTCATTTTGTCCCAGGAGCGGGACGGGAAAGGCCTGGCGCCAAGGGCACCAGGCGGGCGGTCAGTATTCCAGGGCCGCGGGCTTGAGGTACATGCCCGAGGGGCTGGTGGCGATGCGGAACTTCAGCACGTCGCCGGCCTTGAGGCTGATCTCCTGGGTGTTCGGGGCCAGCATGCCGGCGCTGCATCCCGGTGCCTGGCTCGGCAGCAGTTTCAGGCTCAGCGCTACTTTGCCCGCAGGCAGGTTGAAGGACGTGCTCTGCTCCTGGAACAGTCGACCGGCGAGCTGGTCCTGGATATACAGACCGATTTCGCAGGAGGTGGCAACCTCCAGTCGCTCCCTGGAAATGATCAGTACGCCGTAATCCTCGCCGGCGGCCAGGGCCGGTGGCACTGCCGCGAACAGGCCCAGCAGGCCGACGAGGCTGAAAGTTGACCAGCGCATGGCTGAATCTCCCGCTTTGATGACATAAGGAGTGAAGCTTGGCCGAGCGCGGCGTCGATTTCCAGCCCGGCAGGTTGCGCTGGAACTTGACCTTGCCATGGTGGCAAGGACAAGACTCTGCCCAACTTCAACACAGGAGAAGCGCAATGCAAGTATTCAACGTTCAAGGCATGTCCTGCGGCCACTGCGTGCGAGCCATCACCCAGGCCCTGCAGAGCAAGGACCCTGCGGCCACGGTACGGGTGGACCTGGCGGCCAAGGAAGTGGGGGTCGAGAGCCGGTTGTCCAACGATGAGGTGATCAGCCTGATCAGCGAAGAAGGTTATGCAGTGCAGGTGGCCTGAGTCTTTTTAATCGTTAGCGACCTACCTGAATGTTCAAGGCGTCCAAGCGCGGATAAACTGTCGGACCGCTGACCCGACGTTCGTTTGGATGCCATGAACCTGCGCACTATCCTGATTCTCGGCGCCCTGAGCGCTTTCGGCCCATTGGCCATCGACTTCTATCTGCCGGCTTTCCCGGCGATGGCCCAGGCTTTCGGCACTGATGAAAAACATGTCCAGTTGACCCTGGCGGCCTACTTCCTGGGGTTGTCCATCGGTCAGTTGGCCTATGGGCCGCTGGCCGATCGTTTTGGCCGGCGCTTGCCGCTATTGGCCGGAGTCGGCTTGTTTACCCTGGCGTCGATGGCCTGTGCCTATGCGCCGAGCCTTGAATGGCTGATCGGCGCGCGGTTCGTCCAGGCCCTGGGTGGATGCGCCGGCATGGTGATTTCCCGCGCGGTGGTCAGCGACAAATGCGATGCCGTAGGGTCGGCCAAGGTGTTCTCGCAACTGATGCTGGTCATGGGGCTGGCACCAATCCTGGCACCGATGCTCGGAGGCCTGCTGGTCAATCTGCATGGCTGGCAATCGATCTTCATCATGCTCACGGTATTCAGCGCGCTGTCCGGACTGGCCGTCGCCCTGGGCCTGCCGGAAAGCATGCCGGCGGATCGGCCGCGCCTGCCGTTGTCCGGTGCGCTGTACCAGTACGGCCTGCTGCTCAAGGACCGGGTGTACCTGGGCCATGCCTTGACCGGCGGTATCGCCATTGCCGGCATGTTCTCCTACATCGCCGGTTCGCCCTTTGTCCTCATCAAGTTGTATGGCGTGCCGGCCGAGCACTTTGGCTGGTTCTTCGGCATCAATGCCGGTGGATTCATCCTGGTGGCCCAGGTCAATGCACGGCTGTTGGCCAAGCGCGGACCGGCTTTCCTGTTGGCGCGCACGGTGTGGATCTATCTAGCGGCGGGCCTGACCCTGCTGGGTGTCAGTACCTTGCACACCGAGGCGCTGTGGCCACTGCTGGTGCCCCTGTTCGTGTGTATCGCGAGCCTGGGCTGCATCATTCCCAACGCCGCGGCCTGCGCCATGAATGGCCAAGGAGCCAGGGCCGGCAGCGCCTCGGCGCTGCTGGGGTGCCTGCAGTTCAGTGTCGCCGCGGGAGCGGCTTATCTGGTGGGGGTGTTGCACGATGGCAGCGCCACGCCAATGGCGATGGTCATCTGCCTATGTGGCGTGCTGGCCGTGAGCATGGCGGTCATGACCCGGCGTTTGCAGAATGCCCGGGCACTGAAGACCGCCGGGCTCTGAATCAGCCGACGGCGCGCTGGGGCTGGGGAATCGAATGAGGTGCCTGCAGCCTGGCTTGCAGGGTCTGGGCGAAAGCCCGCGCCTCGGCTTCGCTGCGGAACGCTACCGCATGCTGGTCGAGACGCACCTGCCACTGGGAGCCTTGAGGGGTTGCCAATTCTTTTATCAGGATCTTCATTGCTGACCTCCTAACGGTAAAAGAGCGCGCTGCAAGGGACCCCAGTGTAGACCTGAATACGGTCATGAATATGACCGAAATCAATTCTCGGACTGGCGGCCGCCGCTGCGTTTTATCGCCGGCGGGAGGCCGCCCATTACGGCTCTAGAAACCTTCCAGGACGATCTTGCCCTTGGCCTTGCCGCTTTCCAGCAACGCGTGGGCACGGCGCAGGTTGGCGGCGTCGATCCGGCCAAAATGTTCGCCGACCGTGGTCTTGAGGGTGCCAGCATCGATCAGCTCGGCGATCCGCGTCAGGATCACGTGTTGCTGTTGCATGTCGGGAGTCTCGAACAGCGAGCGGGTGTACATGAATTCCCAGTGCAGCGACAGGCTCTTGCGCTTGAGCTTGGTCACATCGAAGCTCTGTGGGTCGTCGATCAGCCCCAGCTTGCCCTGTGGCGCCAGGGCTTCCACCAGTTGGTCCAGGTGCGCGTCGGTCTGGGTCAGGCTGGCCACGTGGGTCACCTGCTCGATGCCGATGCGCTTGAGCTCGGCGCTCAGTGGCTGGCTGTGATCCACCACGGCATGGGCGCCCAGCTCGCGCACCCAGGCCTGGGTCTGCTCGCGGGAGGCGGTGCCGATCACCTTGAGCCCGGTCAGTTGCCGCGCCAGCTGGGTGAGGATCGAACCGACGCCGCCAGCGGCGCCGACGATCAACAAGCTCTGGTCTTTGATCTGCGGGTCCTGGCTGACCTGCAAGCGATCGAACAGCAATTCCCAGGCGGTGACCGCCGTCAGCGGCAGGGCGGCGGCTTCGGCAAAGCCCAGGCTCTTGGGCATGTGGCCGACGATGCGTTCATCGACCACGTGCACTTCGCTGTTGGCCCCGGCGCGGGCGATGGAGCCGGCGTAGAACACCTGGTCGCCAGCCTTGAACAGGCTGACCTCGCTGCCCACGGCCTTGACCACCCCGGCCACGTCCCACCCCAGGACCTTGGCGGCCCCGTCTTCGGGCTGGACGTTGCGGCGTACCTTGGTGTCCACCGGATTGACCGAGATGGCCTTGACCTCCACCAGCAGGTCGCGAGGGCCGGGGGTAGGCTCCGGCAGTTCAATGTCTTGCAGGGCGCGTGGATCGTCGATGGGCAACGATTGGTAGTAGGCGATGGCTTTCATGATGGGTTCCTTGTAAGGCGATTGAAGAGGGTCAGGCGATCAGTTGCAGGCGCTTGAGTTCGAAGTGTTCGAGGGCATCGCGGGTGTGTTCCAGGAAGGCCTGGAAGTGGGCGGTGCCGTTGTGCAGGTCCAGGGCCGCCTGGTTATCCCAGCGCTCCAGGACGTAGAAGGTGCCCGGCTGCCCGGCGTCCTGGTGCAGTTGGTAATACTGGCAGCCGGCTTCGGCGCGGCTGGGCGCCACCAGGACACTGAGTTCGCGTTGCAACACGTGCTGCTGGCCGGGCCGGGCGACCAGGGTGGCAATGGCGGTGAAGGGCTCGGACATTGGGGTATTCCTCGGTGGAATTGGACGATGGAGAGATGATTGGCTATTTCTGTGCACGGTAAAACCGGCTAAAAGAGCAGTCTCTTTCAATATTTTTTTGATAATACGAGGCTGGCCGTGTTGCGATTCGATGATCTGCAGTTGTTCGTGCGTGCCGCCGACCTGGGCAGCCTGTCGGCGGCGGCCCGGGTCATGGACCTTTCGCCGGCGGTGGCCAGCGCTGCCCTCAAACGCATTGAGCACCACCTCGGCGCACGCCTATTGGCTCGCTCCACCCGCAGCCTGCGCCTGACCGCCGAGGGCGAGGGTTTTCTCGAATACGCCCGCGCCGCCTTGGGCAACCTGGATGAAGGCCGGCGCCTGCTGGCCAGCGGGCAGGACCAGGTCAGCGGCGTGTTGCAGCTGTCCGCTCCCTCGGACTTTGGGCGCAATTTGCTGCTGCCCTGGCTCGACGAGTTCCAGCGCGAGCATCCCAAGCTCAGCGTGCGCCTGTTGCTGGGGGACAGGATCGCCGACCTGTTCCGCCAGCCGGTGGATATCGCCCTGCGCTATGGTGAACCGGAGGATTCCAGCCTGGTGGCCCTGCCGGTAGCCCCGGACAACCGCCGGGTGCTGTGCGCCGCTCCCGGCTACCTGGCGCGCCATGGCGAGCCGCGCCAACTGGAGCAGCTGGCCCAGCACAACTGTCTGTTGTACATGCTCGACAGCCGGGCCCACGATCTCTGGAGCTTTCATGACGGCAAGCGCGAGGTGAGCCTCAGCGTCAGTGGCGACCGCCTGAGCGACGATGCCGATGTGGTCCGGCGCTGGGCTTTGGCCGGGGCCGGGATCGTCTACAAGTCCTGGCTGGACGTGGCCGCCGATGTGCTGGAGGGGCGCCTGCAGGTGCTGCTGCCGGAGCTGACCTGCGAGCGGGCGTCGCTGAACCTGCTCTGCACCCATCGGGCGCACCTGAGCAAACCGGTGAAGCTGTTGCGCGATCTGTTGCAAAGACGCTGCGCCGAGATCAGCGCTCGCCGCCCGGTATAGCTCTGCCACGACATAGCACCCCCAGGACATAACCCTCCCACGGCGTCGCCCAGCCATTCGGCGCTTCGCCCCTGGGCGTCGCTGGTGGATGCGGGCAGGTCGCCCTCGGCAATCAGCCCCGGTCTCGATCCCGCACACTCCGACGGTCAAGCATTCGACTGTGGGGGACGGGGCATGGGCATACAGAAGTACAGCGCTGCGGAGCGCCTGGAGCGGTTACCCATCAGCGGCTATCACCGGCTGATCTTCATCATCATCGCCTTGGCGTTCTTCTTCGACTCCATGGACCTGGCGATGATGACCTTCCTCCTGGGCTCGATCAAAGCCGAGTTCGGCTTGAGCTCGGCCCAGGCCGGCCTGCTGGCCAGCTCGAGTTTCTTCGGCATGGTGCTGGGGGCGTCACTATCGGGAATGCTCGCCGACCGTTTCGGTCGCAAGCCGGTGTTCCAGTGGAGCATCGTGCTCTGGGGCGTGGCCAGCTACCTGTGCTCCACGGCCCAGGATGTGGACAGCCTGACCCTGTTCCGGGTGCTGCTGGGAATCGGCATGGGCATGGAGTTTCCCATCGCCCAGTCGATGCTCTCGGAGATGATTCCGGCGCAACGACGCGGACGCTACATCGCCTTGATGGATGGTTTCTGGCCCTTGGGTTTCGTCGCCGCCGGGGTGCTGTCGTACTTCCTCCTGCCGTTGATCGGCTGGCGCGACATCTTCCTGGTGTTGGCGATCCCAGCGGTGTTCGTGCTGGCGATCCGCTTCTTCATTCCCGAGTCGCCGCGCTGGCTGGAGCAGGCCGGGCGCCATGCCGATGCCGACCGGGTACTGCAAGGCATCGAGGGCAAAGTGCGGGTATCCCTGGGCACCAGCCAGTTGCCCGAGCCCGTGCGCCTGCCACGCATAGAAAGCGCGCCAGGGCAGTTTTTCTCTGCGTTGCGCCAGATCTGGTCGCCGCAGTATCGCCAGCGCACGGTGATGATCTGGAGCCTGTGGTTCTTCGCCCTGCTGGGGTTCTATGGCCTGACCTCCTGGCTCAGCGCGTTGCTCCAGCAGTCCGGCTTCGCGGTGACCCAGTCGGTGTACTACACGGTGCTGATTTCCCTGGGCGGGATCCCGGGGTTCCTCATGGCCGCCTGGCTGGTGGAGCGCTGGGGGCGTAAGCCGGTGTGCATCGTCACCTTGCTCGGTGGCGGGATCATGGCCTTCTTGTATGGGCAAAGCGCGGTGTTCGGCGGCAATGCGAGCCTGCTGATCGGCACCGGGTTGCTGATGCAGTTCTTCCTGTTCGGCATGTGGGCGGTGCTCTACACCTACACCCCGGAGCTGTATCCGACCTCGGCCCGGGCCACGGGCTCGGGGTTCGCTTCGGCAGTTGGCCGTATTGGTTCGTTGCTGGGGCCCTTGGTGACGGGGCTGGTGTTGCCGGTCGCCGGGCAAGGGGGCGTGTTCGCCTTGGGGGCGGCGTGCTTCGTGGTCGCGGCGGCGGTGGTCTGGCGCTTCGGGATGGAGACCCGGGGCCGGACCCTGGAGGAATTGAGCGAGGTGTAGAGGGGGCGTTGCGTAGCCCCCGGCGCCCTTGCAAGAGGGCGCCGGGGAGGGTGCTGCCTGTGGCAGCGACTCTGGCAGGCTGGCCTTACGGCTTGACCAGGCGGGCGTCCAGGCTGTTCTGGGCCAGGCGCTGGGCTTGTTCCCGGGTCATGCCCAGGTCGGTGTACAAGGCATGGAAGTTCTCGGTGACGTAGCCGCCGAAGTAGGCCGGGTCATCGGAGTTGACCGTCACCTTCACGCCACGCTCGAGCATTTCCAGGATGTTGTGCTGGGACATGTGATCGAACACGCAGAGCTTGGTATTGGACAGCGGGCAGACGGTCAGCGGAATCTGCTCGTCGATGATCCGCTGCATCAGCCGCTCGTCCTCGAAGGCCCGAACGCCATGGTCGATGCGCTGGATCTTGAGCAGGTCCAGGGCTTCCCAGATGTACTCCGGCGGACCTTCTTCGCCAGCGTGGGCCACGGTCAGGAAACCCTCGGCGCGGGCCCGGTCGAACACCCGCTGGAACTTGCTCGGCGGATGCCCCATCTCGGAGCTGTCCAGGCCCACGGCGATGAAGGCTTCGCGAAACGGCAGGGCCTGGTCGAGGGTCTTCTGCGCTTCTTCTTCGCTCAGGTGGCGCAGGAAGCTGAGGATCAGGCCGCTGGTGATCCCCAGTTGCTGCTCGCCATCCTTCAGGGCGCTGGCGATGCCGTTGAGCACCACTTCGAAAGGCACGCCACGGTCGGTGTGGGTCTGCGGGTCGAAGAAGGGTTCGGTGTGGATCACGTTCTGTTCTTTGCAGCGCAGCAGGTAGGCCCAGGTCAGGTCGTAGAAGTCCTGGGAGGTGCGCAGCACGTCGGCGCCCTGGTAGTACAGGTCGAGGAACTCTTGCAGGTTGTTGAAGGCGTAGGCCTTGCGCAGGGTCTCGACGTCGCTCCAGGGCAGGGCGATCTTGTTGCGCTCGGCCAGGGCGAACAGCAGCTCGGGCTCCAGGGAACCTTCCAGGTGCAGGTGCAGTTCAGCCTTGGGCAAGGCGTTCAGCCAGTCATACATGGTGTTGTCTCATCAGGTGCGGGAGCGGCGAGAAGCCTGGTGCTGGACGGTGCCCTTCTGTGGGGCCTGGCCATTGGCTCGCGGTGCTCGCCGGGTGTGAAAAAGCCGCCATTCTACAGTGGCCGGCGCGAATGTCCGATAAAACCTGACCGAGGGCGAGGGGGCTTCACTTGCACTCAGGGGCGAGTATGTAACGAAACATTAGTGACTCGCGGCGGTCTTCAGCTCATCTTCTATGTCCGTTTTTATTTCCGTCAAAGGATTGCAATGCTCACTTCCCTCAAGCAAGAAAAGCTCCTGCTGCTTGCGCTACTGGCTGCCCTGGCCGCCTATCCCCTGGAACACCTCTTGCTCAACAGTGGCCAGGGCATCGCCCTGCTCGCCGGGCTGGTGCTCATCGGCTTCATCGTCGTGGCTTCGATGCGGGTGGCCCATCACGCCGAGCTGCTGGCGGAAAAGGTCGGCGACCCCTACGGCACCATGATCCTGACCCTGGCGGCGGTGCTGGTGGAGGTGGTGATCCTGGCGATCATGATGAGCAACGAGGCTTCGCCGACCCTGGTGCGCGACACCATCTACTCGGCGGTGATGCTGGACATCAACGGCATCCTCGGCCTGGCCGCGCTGATGGGCGGCATCAAGCATGGCGAGCAGCCCTACAACGACGATTCGGCGCGGACCTACAGCGTGATGATCCTCACCGCCATGGGCGTGTCGATGGTGGTGCCGGAGTTCATTCCCGAAAGCGACTGGAAGGTCTACTCGGCCTTCACCATCGGCGCGATGGTGGTGCTCTACACCCTGTTCCTGCGCATGCAGGTCGGGCCTCATAGTTACTTCTTCAGCTACAGCTATCCGGAAAAACGCCGGGCCAAGGAAGACCAGGCGCAGCCCCATGCGGTCAACCTGGCCTGGAGCATCGGCATCCTGGTGTTCGGCGTGGTGGTGATCGGCGCCCTGGCCGAGGTGATGTCCAAGACCCTGGACCTGGGCCTGGAAGGCACCGGTGCACCACCGGTGATCACGGCGATCCTGGTGGCGGCGATTTCCGCTGCGCCGGAGATCCTCACCGCGTTGCGCGCAGCCCTGGCCAACCGCATGCAGTCGGTGGTCAACGTGGCCCTGGGCGCCTCCCTGTCGACGGTGATCCTCACGGTGCCGGTGATGGAGGCCATGGCCCTGTACACCGGCCAGCCGTTCCAGATGGCCATGACGCCGGTGCAGACGGTGATGGTGTTCATCACCCTGATTGTCAGCGCGATCAACCTCAACGATGGCGAAACCAACGCCATCGAAGGCATGACTCACTTCGTGCTGTTCGCCACCTTCATCATGCTCTCGCTGCTCGGGCTTTAAAGCGGCTGTGCCGACTGGATGGCGCAGCGAAAGCTGACACCGGGGGCATTCCAGGCCGCGAGTGCTCCCCAACGCCAACGACGCACGGTGCTGGCCGAAGGCGAGAAGGTCGGGTCGTTGGCAGACACGTTGTTCGCTCCACGTTGCGCCCGATAAATGCCGGTTTGCGGCCCCTGCGGGTTCTCCACGGGAGACTCGCGATAGTAGTGTTTGTCGTACCAATCGTTGACCCATTCGCTGGCATTGCCGGTGAGGTTGTAGAGGCCCAGGGGGTTGGGCACGAACCGGTCCACGGCGAAGGTCTGGTTGTCGTCGGGTGCCGGAAAGTTGCGGCCGTAGTCCAGGTTGCCGTTGTCGGTGGCGAACATCACCGGCTGGCCACGGTTGCGCGCCGCATATTCCCATTGGGCCTCGGTCGGAAGATCGACCGGATAACCACTGAGTTCTGCCAGCCAGCCGCAGTAATCCTTGGCTTCTTGCCAGTCTCGAGACGCCGGGGCGGGCAGGTTCTTTTGGTAGAGGTGCTGCATTTCGGCGCGGTTACGCAGGGCCGCGTCGAATGGCGGCTTGCCTTGCGCGAGGAAGAACAGATCGAAATCGCCCAGGGTGGTTTGCAGCGAGGACAGGTAATAGCTGCTCAATTTGACGGGGTGGACGAAGTCGTCATCGAGCTCGAGGCTGATCCGCTCCATTTTCGCCGGGTCCACGCCGCAGGGCCATTGGCACAGGGCATGTGGGTCGAAGCCAGGGGGCCAACCGAAATCGCCCATCTGGAATTCGCCACCTTCAATCCGCACCATGTTGTCCAGCGAGCGGACGACCGTGCTCAGCACGGCAGCGCGGTTTTGCGCGGAGAGGTCCGGGTACTTGCGGTTGATGGTGGAAGCTATTTCGGCAACTTTTGCAGGCGACAGTACTTTGCTGACGGGGCCTGCAACCTCCTGTTTCCCACAGCCTGAAATCAGCAGCGCGACGCAAAGCGCCAGTCCGTGCTTGTGTCTCACGTAATGTCCCTATGACAGCTATTTTGAGGGCGCAAACTACCATGTTTCCCCAGGCTGATCCGGTTTGGAGCGCAGGCGAGGGATCTGCTCCCTCGCCGCTGGAGGCATGGATCAGGTATTGGCGATCAGTTGCCGGGCTGCCTGGCTGTGATCGGCGATCAGGCCTTTGAGGTCCAGCCCGTCGACTTGGCCATCGAGCACCCGCCACTTGCCGCCAATCATCACTCGATCCGCCCGATCCGCACCGCACAACAACAGTGCCGAAACCGGATCGTGGCTACCCGAGAAACGCAGCTCATCGAGCTTGAACAAGGCCAGGTCCGCCTGTTTGCCCACCGCCAGTTCACCAATGTCGGTGCGGCCCAGCAGGCTTGCCGAGCCCCGGGTCGCCCAGCCCAGTACGCGCTCCGGGGTGATCTTTGCGGCGCCGTAGCGCAGGCGCTGAATGTACAGGGCCTGCCGCGCTTCGAGGATCATGTTCGAGGCGTCATTGGACGCCGAGCCGTCCACGCCCAGGCCCAACGGCGCGCCGGCGTCGGTCAGCTCGATACTGGGGCAGATGCCGGACGCCAGGCGCATGTTCGAACTCGGGCAATGGCAGATGCCGGTGCCGGCCTGCCCGAGGCGGGCGATTTCATCCGGGTTGAAGTGGATGCCGTGGGCCAGCCAGGTGCGCGGGCCGAGCCAGCCGACGCTGTCCAGGTAGTCCACGGTGCGCAGGCCGAAGCGCTGCAGGCAGAAGTCTTCTTCGTCGAGGGTCTCGGCCAGGTGGGTGTGCAGGCGCACGTCCAGGGCCTCGGCCATTTCGGCGCTGGCGGCCATGATCTGCGGGGTCACCGAGAACGGCGAGCAGGGCGCCAGGGCGATCTGGATCTGCGCGCCAGCGCCACGTTCGTGGTACTGCTGAATCAGCCGTTGGCTGTCGTCGAGAATCACCTGGCCCTCCTGCACGGTCTGTTGCGGTGGCAGGCCGCCGTCCTTTTCGCCAAGGCTCATCGAACCGCGGGTGAGCATGGCGCGCATGCCCAGTTCACGCACGGCTTCGACTTGCACGTCGATGGCGTTTTCCAGGCCGTCGGGGAACAGGTAGTGATGGTCGGCGGCGGTGGTGCAGCCGGAGAGCAGCAGTTCGGCCAGCGCCACCTTGGTGGCCAGGGCGAGTTTTTCCGGGGTCAGGCGGGCCCAGACCGGGTACAGGGTCTTGAGCCAGGGGAACAACGGCTGGTTGACCACCGGGGCCCAGGCCCGGGTCAGGGTCTGGTAGAAGTGATGGTGAGTGTTGATCAGGCCCGGCAGCAGCACATGTTCGCGGGCATCGAAGACTTCCTGGCAGGGGCTTGCGGGCTGTTGGCCGAGGCCGAGGATCTCGACGATCAGGCCGTCTTGCAGCACCAGGCCGCCGCGGGCGTCCAGGGCGTTGCCGGTGAAGATGGCCAGGGGATTTTTTAACCAGGTACGGGTCGCAGGCATGGTGGCCGGCTCCTCTGAAAGTGGGTTCAGGTTAGCCAGCTCAGTGTTGCCCTGTCTGCTGATCCAGGGTCGCCGTGGGGCGAGTGGCGCAGTCTAGCGAAAGTTTTGCCGGGGGACAAAACCGCTGTCCGGGGCCCGGTTCCAGAGCCTTTGCCGAAGGTGGCCGCAGGTTGTGGCGGCGGCCACCTGTTTCGGGGTTACCAGGGAATGGTCTGGCCCTTGTAGTTGATGAAGTGGTGGCCGCCCTTGCCGGTGTAGGCATTGACCTGGGCGATCAGGCCGCGAGTGCTGGTCAGCACGTCGATGTCGGCGCCTTCGCCGCCCATGTCGGTCTTGACCCAGCCCGGGTGCAGCGAGAGCACGGTCAATGGTTGTTCGAGCAGGCTGACGAAGCTGTTGGTCATGGAGTTCAGGGCCGCCTTGCTGGCCTTATACAGCGCCAGCTCGGGAGCGTCCGGCATGGTCACGCTGCCCAGTACCGAGCTCATGAACGCCAGGACGCCGGTATTGGGACGGATCTGCCCGACGAAACGCTGGGCCAGGTTGATCGGCGCCACGGCGTTGGTGAAGAACAGCTGGCCGACCTCGGCCTGGGTGGCCTGGCCCGGCAGTTGGTTGTCCGGGCCCTTGACCCCGGCGTTGACGAACAGCAGGTCGAACACCTGGCCCTTGAGTTTCTGGCTCAGGGCGAGCACGGCCTGCTGGTCGTCCATGTCCAGTTGTTCGATCTGCACCTTGCCCAGGGCTTGCAGGGCCTCGGCCTTGTGCGGGTTGCGCACGGTGGCGGTGACCTGCCAGCCGTCTTCGAGCAGGCGCTGGACCAGGCCGAGGCCCAGGCCCCGGGAGGCGCCGATGATCAGTGCGGTTTTTGCCGTGGACATAGTGAGGCTCCTTGGTGGATGAAGATCAGGGATTCAGTGGACAGGCTTGCCCGAGCCTTTGTTGCAGCTCGCGGCGCAAGTGGTCCAGTTCGTTGATGCGGGTTTCGATCAGGTTGAGCTTGTCTTGCAGCAATTGCGCAACGGCCTGGTCCGGCTTGGTGCTGCGCCACAGGGCACCGACGCTGCTGCTGATTTCCCCGAGGCTGAAGCCCAGGCGTTGCGCGGTCTTGATATAGAGCACCAGTTGGACCATGTCGGAAGGGTAGTCGCGATAGCCGTTGGCGCTGCGCTTTGGGGCGATCAGCCCGCGCTGTTCATAGAAGCGCAGGGTATCGCGGCTGACGGCGCAGGCGCTGGCCAATTCTCCAATACGCATTAAGGGGGACTCGAAGGGGGTTGACCTTGGAGCATACTCCAGGCTTTAGCCTGCGTGCTCCTTGAATCCATGGAGCGATTGATGATGTGGACGAACGCGCAATACCGAAAATTGGTCCGGGCCAGCGGTTGGTACGACCTGTTGATGACGATGGCCTTTGTGACGCCCTGGAGCTTCCTGGCTTTGCATGGGCTGCTGGGGCAGTTGGCCCTGGCACTGAATCTGCCGGGGGACCTGCCGCCATTCGAGCCCATGCATATGCTGTTGGCCAACTTGATGGGATCGATCGTCTGCGTGTGGTCGCTGTTGCGGATTCGCGATCCACAACCGGCATTCGGTCGTTATGACGCGCTGGGACGCTTCCTGTTCGCCACCTGGATGGCGTATGCCCTGGCCCAGGGGGGCACGATGTTGATTGGTGTGTTCCTGTTCTTCGAGCTGGCCTGGGGTGTGGCCCAGTGGTTGCCAGTGCGCGCCGATAGCCATGGGGGCGAGTTCCCGCCGGTACCTTTGCCGCAGTGAACCTGGGGTTGGATAAAAAGTGAGCAGTAGCGCTCAGGCCCTGTGCAACCTGCGGTACACGCAGCGTTGCACGGGTTATCCACAGCTTGCTCCACAGTATTTGTGTGCAAGAGCGAAACTTGGGCATAAGCCCGGCGGGGCTATCTTCCAAGTGCGATAAACCAAGCTAAGCCGCTGTTTTGCGTTGCAAAAAAATCCTCTGGGCAGGGCTTTGGACGAAAAACGATCAATGCCGATAAAGTCACGGTGCAAAAGGGCTGCAGCCTGGTGTACTCAGGTTATCCACAGCCGGGTGCACAGTAGATGTGGGCAATTGCCGTGGCCTGGCGCGGTTATGCACAAGCGCGAAGCCGGCGCTCAGCGTTGCAGCAGGATGCGTCCACGGCTCAGGTCGGCCAATTGTTGCTGCAGGGTGTCGATTTGTTCTTCGCCCAGGGCCAGTTGCAGTTCCACGCCGTTGGCGGTGAAGTCTTCCTGGACCAGCAGGCCGCCCAGCTCGGCGACTCGCAGATTGACCAGGGCCAGTTCGCTGAAGCTGCAAGCGCAGCGCAATGGCACCCGGTTGACCAGGGCGATGCGTTCGGCGCCTTGCAGGCATTTGTTGGCGCCGCCGCCATAGGCCCGGGCCAGGCCTCCAGTGCCCAGCTGGATACCGCCGTACCAGCGGATCACCAGGACCGCCACCTGGTCGCAGTCCTGGGCTTCGATGGCGGCCAGGATCGGTCGTCCGGCCGTGCCGCCGGGTTCGCCGTCGTCGTTGCTGCGGTACTGGTCGGCCAGCTTCCACGCCCAGCAATTGTGCGAGGCATCCGGGTCGCTGTGCGCCTGGATGAAGGCCTGGGCTTCGCTGGCGCTGGTGATGGGGGCGGCGAAGGTGATGAAGCGACTTTTGCGAATTTCCTCGCGGTATTCGCAAAGGCCGGCCAGGGTAAAGGGCATGGGCTCAATCTTTCTGGGGGGAGGGCAGGCCGCAGCCTTTGAGGATGATACGCAGCAGGTTGTCGGTGGCGGCTTCCATGTCTTGCTTGGTCAGGCGGCTGCGGCCGGTGACGCGGCAGATCTGGCTGGCGAAGTCGGCATAGTGCTGGGTGCTGCCCCACAACAGGAAGATCAGGTGCATCGGGTCCACCGGGTCCATCTTGCCGGCGTCGATCCAGGCCTGGAATACCCCGGCCCGGCCTTGGAACCAGGTGCGATAGTCCTGGCTGAAGTATTCGCTGAGGCATTCACCGCCGCTGATGATCTCCATGGCGAAGATGCGCGAGGCCTGTGGCTGGCGCCGGGAAAACTCCATCTTGGCGCGGATGTAGCGGGTCAGCGCCTCGGCGGGATCGTCCTCGGCGGTGAGGCTGTTGAAGGTGCTGTCCCACTGCTGGAGGATGTTGCTCAGGACCGCAATGTACAGACCCAGCTTGTTGTTGAAGTAGTAGTGCAGGTTGGCCTTGGGTAGACCGGCCTTCTGCGCGATGGCGTTCATGCTGGTGCCCTTGAAGCCGTGGCGGGCGAACTCGTCTTCGGCAGCCTGGATGATGGCTTCTTCATTCTTCTGCCGGATGCGGCTGGCGGGTTTGCCTGGAAGGTGAGCGCTGTGGGCGGGGACGTCAAAGGTCATGGGGGTTTCCGAGCGAGTCTGTGGGGAAAGCCTGTGCGTTGATAGCGCACCGCACTGGAACAGACAAGCCTTGGTGCGACAAAAGCCGGGCAAGGCGCCTAATGCCAGTCGGTTGATCGAGGTGATTCGCAGTAGGGGCGAAGCTTGCTCGCGATGGTCCTCAACGGTAGTACGTATCGACTGGATAAACGCAGCGCTCTGAAGTCCCTCGCGGGCAAGTCTCGCTCCTACCCTTTCCTTAACTGATCGGCATTGGCTGGCTACCGGGTGGTCGCCAGGCTTTCCAGGAAACTTTCCAGGACCAGATGCGGGCGTCGTCCCTTGCGGGTGACTGTCGACAGGTTCAGGTCATAGAAGCGCGACTTGGGCTTCAAGGCCCGCAGCCGCCCCTGCTGTACCCATAGGCTGGCGTAGTGGTCCGGCAGGTAGCCGATGTAGCGCCCGGTGAGGATCAGGAAGGCCATGCCTTCGCGGTCGGAAGCGCTGGCGGTGCAGTTCAGCGCCTGGTAGCGGGCCTGGATCTCGGCCGGCAGGCGGAAGGTCGGGGCAATGGCTTCCTGGTCGTTGAGGCGCTGGTCGTCCAGTTGCTTGTCATCCACATAGAACAGCGGGTGGCCGACCGCGCAGTACAGCAGCGAACGTTCGTCGTACAAGGGTTGGTATTCCAGGCCGGACAGGGCGCTGGCCTGAGGTACGACCCCCACGTGCAGGCGGCCGTCGAGCACTCCTTGCTCGACCTCGCTGGGCGCGATCATGCGGATCTGGATCTGCACGTCCGGGCCGCGCTCCTTCAATTGCGCCAGGGCGTGGGTAATGCGCATGTGGGGCAGGGTCACCAGGTTGTCGGTGAGGCCGATGATCAGCTCGCCGCGCAAATGGCGGTGCAGGCCATTGACCTCGGTTCGAAAGCTTTCCAGGGCGCTGAGCAGTTGCAGGGTCGATTGATAGACCTCGCGGCCTTCTTCAGTCAGGGAAAAACCGGCGCGCCCGCGTTGGCACAGGCGCAGGCCGAGTCGTTGTTCCAGGTCGCTCATCTGTTGGCTGATGGCCGAGCGGCCGATGCCGAGTACGGTTTCCGCGGCGGAGAAGCCTCCGCTCTCCACCACGCTGCGAAAGATCCGCAAGAGGCGGATATCAAAGTCACTGACTTGTGCCAGAGGATCGGCTCGACGAAGGCTCATAGTTTAGTGGGTGGCTGACTGAAGGTTATTAAAGTTGGATTTCACCGACTTTATAGCCGTGGCAACGTAGCTGCAACAACGCTTCATTCCTACGCCGCTTCATTGCCCTGCGAGGTTTTGCCCATGAACATGCCGGAAAACGCTCAACAGTCCCTGGCCAGTCAGCTCAAGCTTGATGCTCACTGGATGCCCTACACCGCCAACCGCAATTTCCAGCGTGATCCGCGCTTGATCGTGGGCGCCGAAGGCAGTTGGCTGGTGGATGACAAGGGGCGCAAGGTCTATGACTCGCTGTCCGGCCTGTGGACCTGTGGTGCGGGGCATTCGCGCAAGGAAATCCAGGAGGCGGTGAGCAAGCAGTTGGGCACCCTGGATTACTCGCCGGGTTTCCAGTACGGCCATCCGCTGTCGTTCCAGCTGGCGGAAAAGATCACCGCCTTGACTCCGGGCAACCTGAACCATGTGTTCTTCACCGATTCCGGCTCCGAGTGTGCTGACACCGCGGTGAAGATGGTGCGGGCCTACTGGCGCCTGAAGGGCCAGCCGACCAAGACCAAGATGATCGGTCGGGCCCGTGGTTATCATGGCGTGAACATCGCCGGCACCAGCCTGGGCGGGGTCAATGGCAACCGCAAGTTGTTTGGCCAGGCGATGATGGATGTCGATCACCTGCCGCATACCCTGCTCGCTAGCAACGCCTTCTCCCGTGGCATGCCGGAGCAGGGTGGTATTGCCCTGGCTGATGAGCTGTTGAAGCTGATCGAGCTGCATGATGCGTCCAACATCGCCGCGGTGTTTGTCGAGCCGCTGGCCGGTTCCGCGGGTGTGCTGGTACCGCCACAGGGTTATCTCAAGCGTCTGCGTGAGATCTGCGACCAGCACAATATCCTGCTGGTGTTCGATGAAGTGATCACCGGCTTCGGTCGTACCGGTGCGATGTTCGGCGCCGACAGCTTCGGCGTGACGCCGGACCTGATGTGCGTGGCCAAGCAAGTCACCAACGGTGCGATCCCGATGGGCGCGGTGATTGCCAGCTCCGAGATCTACCAGGCCTTCATGAACCAGGCGACTCCCGAGTACGCGGTGGAATTCCCCCACGGCTATACCTATTCGGCGCACCCGGTGGCGTGCACGGCTGGCTTGGCGGCCCTGGACCTGCTGCAAAAGGAAAACCTGGTGCAGAGCGTGGCCGAGGTCGCGCCGCATTTCGAGCAGGCACTGCATGGCATCAAGGGCGCGAAGAACGTGATCGACATCCGGAACTTCGGCCTGGCGGGGGCGATCCAGATCGCGCCTCGTGATGGCGATGCGATCGTGCGGCCGTTCGAGGCTGGCATGGCCTTGTGGAAAGCCGGCTTCTACGTGCGCTTCGGTGGCGACACCCTGCAGTTCGGCCCGACCTTCAACAGCAAGCCCCAGGATCTCGACCGCTTGTTCGACGCGGTTGGCGAGGTGCTGAACAAGCTCGACTGATCCGATCCTTCTTATATAGCAGCCGGTGCGAAGTGGTTCGCGCCGGCTCCTTCCTTCTTCCCAGGAGTTCCCGCATGAGTCTGATTCCACACCTGATCCATGGCGAGCTGGTAAGCGACGGCGGTCGTAGCAGCGATGTCTTCAACCCGTCCACTGGCCAGGCGATTCACAAGGTACCGTTGGCCAGCCGCGAAACCATTCAACAGGCGATCGATTCCGCCAAGTCGGCATTTCCGGCTTGGCGTAACACGCCAGCGGCCAAGCGCGCCCAGGTGATGTTCCGGTTCAAGCAGTTGCTGGAGCAGAACGAGGCACGTATCGCCCAGTTGATCAGCGAAGAGCATGGCAAGACGCTGGAAGACGCCGCTGGTGAATTGAAGCGCGGTATCGAGAACGTCGAATACGCTTGCGCTGCACCTGAGATTCTCAAGGGCGAATACAGCCGGAATGTCGGCCCGAACATCGATGCCTGGTCTGACTTCCAGCCGCTGGGCGTGGTCGCCGGTATCACCCCGTTCAACTTCCCCGCCATGGTGCCGTTGTGGATGTATCCGCTGGCGATTGCCTGTGGCAACTGCTTCATCCTCAAGCCTTCCGAGCGTGATCCCAGCTCTACGCTGTTGATTGCCCAGTTGCTGCATGAGGCCGGGTTGCCCAAGGGTGTGCTGAACGTGGTGCATGGCGACAAGGCGGCGGTGGATGCGCTGATCGAGGCGCCGGAGGTCAAGGCCTTGAGTTTTGTCGGTTCGACGCCGATCGCCGAATACATCTATGCCGAAGGTACCAAGCGCGGCAAGCGCGTCCAGGCGCTGGGTGGGGCGAAGAACCATGCGGTGCTGATGCCGGATGCCGACCTTGATAATGCAGTCAGCGCACTGATGGGGGCGGCCTATGGTTCCTGTGGCGAGCGTTGCATGGCGATTTCGGTGGCGGTCTGCGTGGGTGACCAGGTGGCTGATGCCCTGGTGGCCAAGCTGGTGCCGCAGATCAAGGCGCTGAAGATCGGTGCCGGCACTTCGTGCGGTCTGGACATGGGGCCGCTGGTCACCGCCCAGGCCAAGGACAAGGTCAGCGGTTATGTAGAAGACGGCGTGGCTGCCGGTGCCCAACTGGTGGTGGATGGTCGTGGCCTCTTCGTGGCCGGCCACGAAGAGGGCTTCTTCCTGGGTGGCTGCCTGTTCGATCGCGTTACTCCGCAGATGCGCATCTATAAAGAAGAGATCTTCGGGCCAGTGTTGTGCATCGTGCGGGTCAACAGCCTGGAAGAGGCTATGCAACTGATGAACGATCATGAGTATGGCAATGGCACCTGCATCTTTACCCGTGACGGTGAAGCTGCACGTTTGTTCTGCGACGAGATTGAAGTCGGCATGGTGGGGGTCAACGTACCGCTGCCGGTGCCGGTGGCCTACCACAGCTTCGGTGGCTGGAAGCGTTCGCTGTTTGGCGACCTGCATGCCTACGGCCCGGATGGTGTGCGTTTCTATACTCGGCGCAAGGCCATTACCCAGCGCTGGCCACAGCGGGCCAGCCATGAAGCTTCGCAATTCGCTTTCCCCAGCCTTTAAGTAAGGCTCTGCCAAGGCCGGCCCGGAAGGGTCGGCCTTGGCATTTATGGGCTTTTTTGACCGATGTGACAGATTTATGAAAATAAGTGTTGACGGCGAGTTTAATGTCTCTATAATTCGCCCCACTTCCGGCGCAGTCGAAACGGAAAACTCCTTGAGATTCAACGAGTTACGAAGATTTCGATAGCGGTCACGCTTCAGTTCATCGAAGCCCGAAAGGAGCTGATAAGGCAGCGAAAGTAGCCTTGTTAGCGTTTCGATCCTCTCGATCGAAAGCGGTTAAAAAGAGGTGTTGACAGCAGCGTGTAACGCTGTAGAATTCGCCTCCCGCTAACGAGAGATCGAAAGCGCAAGTGGTTGAAGTTACAAAGGAAACTTTGAAAGCTTCTTGAAAAAATCACTTGACAGCAAATGAGGCTGCTGTAGAATGCGCGCCTCGGTTGAGACGAAAGATCTTAACCAACCGCTCTTTAACAACTGAATCAAGCAATTCGTGTGGGTGCTTGTGTAGTTAGACTGATAGTCAAAAAGATTGTCAGCATCACAAGTGACCATTCGAGAAATCAAATAGTCATTTGAGATTGCTGAGCCAAGTTTAGGGTTTCTTAAAAACCCAAGCAGTATTGAACTGAAGAGTTTGATCATGGCTCAGATTGAACGCTGGCGGCAGGCCTAACACATGCAAGTCGAGCGGATGAAGTGAGCTTGCTCACGGATTCAGCGGCGGACGGGTGAGTAATGCCTAGGAATCTGCCTGGTAGTGGGGGATAACGTTTCGAAAGGAGCGCTAATACCGCATACGTCCTACGGGAGAAAGCAGGGGACCTTCGGGCCTTGCGCTATCAGATGAGCCTAGGTCGGATTAGCTAGTTGGTGAGGTAATGGCTCACCAAGGCGACGATCCGTAACTGGTCTGAGAGGATGATCAGTCACACTGGAACTGAGACACGGTCCAGACTCCTACGGGAGGCAGCAGTGGGGAATATTGGACAATGGGCGAAAGCCTGATCCAGCCATGCCGCGTGTGTGAAGAAGGTCTTCGGATTGTAAAGCACTTTAAGTTGGGAGGAAGGGCAGTAAGCTAATATCTTGCTGTTTTGACGTTACCGACAGAATAAGCACCGGCTAACTCTGTGCCAGCAGCCGCGGTAATACAGAGGGTGCAAGCGTTAATCGGAATTACTGGGCGTAAAGCGCGCGTAGGTGGTTTGTTAAGTTGGATGTGAAAGCCCCGGGCTCAACCTGGGAACTGCATCCAAAACTGGCAAGCTAGAGTATGGTAGAGGGTGGTGGAATTTCCTGTGTAGCGGTGAAATGCGTAGATATAGGAAGGAACACCAGTGGCGAAGGCGACCACCTGGACTGATACTGACACTGAGGTGCGAAAGCGTGGGGAGCAAACAGGATTAGATACCCTGGTAGTCCACGCCGTAAACGATGTCAACTAGCCGTTGGGGTCCTTGAGACTTTAGTGGCGCAGCTAACGCATTAAGTTGACCGCCTGGGGAGTACGGCCGCAAGGTTAAAACTCAAATGAATTGACGGGGGCCCGCACAAGCGGTGGAGCATGTGGTTTAATTCGAAGCAACGCGAAGAACCTTACCAGGCCTTGACATGCAGAGAACTTTCCAGAGATGGATTGGTGCCTTCGGGAACTCTGACACAGGTGCTGCATGGCTGTCGTCAGCTCGTGTCGTGAGATGTTGGGTTAAGTCCCGTAACGAGCGCAACCCTTGTCCTTAGTTACCAGCACGTTATGGTGGGCACTCTAAGGAGACTGCCGGTGACAAACCGGAGGAAGGTGGGGATGACGTCAAGTCATCATGGCCCTTACGGCCTGGGCTACACACGTGCTACAATGGTCGGTACAGAGGGTTGCCAAGCCGCGAGGTGGAGCTAATCCCACAAAACCGATCGTAGTCCGGATCGCAGTCTGCAACTCGACTGCGTGAAGTCGGAATCGCTAGTAATCGCGAATCAGAATGTCGCGGTGAATACGTTCCCGGGCCTTGTACACACCGCCCGTCACACCATGGGAGTGGGTTGCACCAGAAGTAGCTAGTCTAACCTTCGGGAGGACGGTTACCACGGTGTGATTCATGACTGGGGTGAAGTCGTAACAAGGTAGCCGTAGGGGAACCTGCGGCTGGATCACCTCCTTAATCGACGACATCAGCTGCTTCATAAGCTCCCACACGAATTGCTTGATTCATTGAAGAAGACGATAGAAGCAGCTTTAAGCTCCAAGCTGATAGCTCCAAGCTAACAGTTACAAGCTCGAAATTGGGTCTGTAGCTCAGTTGGTTAGAGCGCACCCCTGATAAGGGTGAGGTCGGCAGTTCGAATCTGCCCAGACCCACCAATTTTGTTATGGGGCCATAGCTCAGCTGGGAGAGCGCCTGCCTTGCACGCAGGAGGTCAGCGGTTCGATCCCGCTTGGCTCCACCATAAACTGCTTCTGAAAGCTTAGAAATGAGCATTCAAATCGAATGTTGATTTCTAGTCTTTTGATTAGATCGTTCTTTAAAAATTTGGGTATGTGATAGAAAGATAGACTGAACACTACTTTCACTGGTAGTGGATCAGGCTAAGGTAAAGTTTGTAAATATTGCAAACTTTCGGCGAATGTCGTCTTCACAGTATAACCAGATTGCTTGGGGTTATATGGTCAAGTGAAGAAGCGCATACGGTGGATGCCTTGGCAGTCAGAGGCGATGAAAGACGTGGTAGCCTGCGATAAGCTTCGGGGAGTCGGCAAACAGACTTTGATCCGGAGATCTCTGAATGGGGGAACCCAGCCATCATAAGATGGTTATCTTACACTGAATACATAGGTGTAAGAGGCGAACCAGGGGAACTGAAACATCTAAGTACCCTGAGGAAAAGAAATCAACCGAGATTCCCTTAGTAGTGGCGAGCGAACGGGGACTAGCCCTTAAGCTTCTTTGATTTTAGCGGAACGCTCTGGAAAGTGCGGCCATAGTGGGTGATAGCCCTGTACGCGAAAGGATCTTAGAAGTGAAATCGAGTAGGACGGGGCACGAGAAACCTTGTCTGAATATGGGGGGACCATCCTCCAAGGCTAAATACTACTGACTGACCGATAGTGAACTAGTACCGTGAGGGAAAGGCGAAAAGAACCCCGGAGAGGGGAGTGAAATAGATCCTGAAACCGTATGCGTACAAGCAGTGGGAGCAGACTTTGTTCTGTGACTGCGTACCTTTTGTATAATGGGTCAGCGACTTATATTCAGTGGCAAGCTTAACCGAATAGGGGAGGCGTAGCGAAAGCGAGTCTTAATAGGGCGTTTAGTCGCTGGGTATAGACCCGAAACCGGGCGATCTATCCATGGGCAGGTTGAAGGTTAGGTAACACTGACTGGAGGACCGAACCGACTACCGTTGAAAAGTTAGCGGATGACCTGTGGATCGGAGTGAAAGGCTAATCAAGCTCGGAGATAGCTGGTTCTCCTCGAAAGCTATTTAGGTAGCGCCTCATGTATCACTGTAGGGGGTAGAGCACTGTTTCGGCTAGGGGGTCATCCCGACTTACCAAACCGATGCAAACTCCGAATACCTACAAGTGCCGAGCATGGGAGACACACGGCGGGTGCTAACGTCCGTCGTGAAAAGGGAAACAACCCAGACCGTCAGCTAAGGTCCCAAAGTTATGGTTAAGTGGGAAACGATGTGGGAAGGCTTAGACAGCTAGGAGGTTGGCTTAGAAGCAGCCACCCTTTAAAGAAAGCGTAATAGCTCACTAGTCGAGTCGGCCTGCGCGGAAGATGTAACGGGGCTCAAACCATACACCGAAGCTACGGGTATCACGTAAGTGATGCGGTAGAGGAGCGTTCTGTAAGCCTGTGAAGGTGAGTTGAGAAGCTTGCTGGAGGTATCAGAAGTGCGAATGCTGACATGAGTAACGACAATGCGAGTGAAAAACTCGCACGCCGAAAGACCAAGGTTTCCTGCGCAACGTTAATCGACGCAGGGTTAGTCGGTCCCTAAGGCGAGGCTGAAAAGCGTAGTCGATGGAAAACAGGTTAATATTCCTGTACTTCTAGTTATTGCGATGGAGGGACGGAGAAGGCTAGGCCAGCTTGGCGTTGGTTGTCCAAGTTTAAGGTGGTAGGCTGAGATCTTAGGTAAATCCGGGATCTTAAGGCCGAGAGCTGATGACGAGTTACCTTTTAGGTGACGAAGTGGTTGATGCCATGCTTCCAAGAAAAGCTTCTAAGCTTCAGATAACTAGGAACCGTACCCCAAACCGACACAGGTGGTTGGGTAGAGAATACCAAGGCGCTTGAGAGAACTCGGGTGAAGGAACTAGGCAAAATGGCACCGTAACTTCGGGAGAAGGTGCGCCGGTGAGGGTGAAGGACTTGCTCCGTAAGCCCATGCCGGTCGAAGATACCAGGCCGCTGCGACTGTTTATTAAAAACACAGCACTCTGCAAACACGAAAGTGGACGTATAGGGTGTGACGCCTGCCCGGTGCCGGAAGGTTAATTGATGGGGTTAGCGCAAGCGAAGCTCTTGATCGAAGCCCCGGTAAACGGCGGCCGTAACTATAACGGTCCTAAGGTAGCGAAATTCCTTGTCGGGTAAGTTCCGACCTGCACGAATGGCGTAACGATGGCGGCGCTGTCTCCACCCGAGACTCAGTGAAATTGAAATCGCTGTGAAGATGCAGTGTATCCGCGGCTAGACGGAAAGACCCCGTGAACCTTTACTATAGCTTTGCACTGGACTTTGAATTTGCTTGTGTAGGATAGGTGGGAGGCTTTGAAGCGTGGACGCCAGTCTGCGTGGAGCCATCCTTGAAATACCACCCTGGCAACTTTGAGGTTCTAACTCAGGTCCGTTATCCGGATCGAGGACAGTGTATGGTGGGTAGTTTGACTGGGGCGGTCTCCTCCTAAAGAGTAACGGAGGAGTACGAAGGTGCGCTCAGACCGGTCGGAAATCGGTCGCAGAGTATAAAGGCAAAAGCGCGCTTGACTGCGAGACAAACACGTCGAGCAGGTACGAAAGTAGGTCTTAGTGATCCGGTGGTTCTGTATGGAAGGGCCATCGCTCAACGGATAAAAGGTACTCCGGGGATAACAGGCTGATACCGCCCAAGAGTTCATATCGACGGCGGTGTTTGGCACCTCGATGTCGGCTCATCACATCCTGGGGCTGAAGCCGGTCCCAAGGGTATGGCTGTTCGCCATTTAAAGTGGTACGCGAGCTGGGTTTAGAACGTCGTGAGACAGTTCGGTCCCTATCTGCCGTGGACGTTTGAGATTTGAGAGGGGCTGCTCCTAGTACGAGAGGACCGGAGTGGACGAACCTCTGGTGTTCCGGTTGTCACGCCAGTGGCATTGCCGGGTAGCTATGTTCGGAAAAGATAACCGCTGAAAGCATCTAAGCGGGAAACTTGCCTCAAGATGAGATCTCACTGGGATCTTGAATCCCCTAAAGGGCCGTCGAAGACTACGACGTTGATAGGTTGGGTGTGTAAGCGCTGTGAGGCGTTGAGCTAACCAATACTAATTGCCCGTGAGGCTTGACCATATAACACCCAAGCAATTTGCTTAAGAGCGAGTTGCGGTGTGTGAAGACGCACGAACCGAAAGTTTGCAGCACACAAACCTATTGCATACCCATTCGCTGGAACGTTGCCCAAACAACGGCTCAGCTACAGAATTTCTTGACGACCATAGAGCATTGGAACCACCTGATCCCATCCCGAACTCAGAAGTGAAACGATGCATCGCCGATGGTAGTGTGGGGTTTCCCCATGTGAGAGTAGGTCATCGTCAAGATTAAATTCCGAAACCCCAATTGCGAAAGCAGTTGGGGTTTTGTCTTTGCGCTAGCGAAAAGTTTCCATCGTTCACGCAGCTCTTTGATCGGTCCGGCTGCCAGCGTTCCGCGACAGTGCTAAGGTTCCGCCCTGGCTTTTTGCATTCTCCAAGGAAATCCTTTATGCCGGACGCCTCGTCCCTCAACCCTGGTTTCATGGTGGTTCATGGTAACCGCCTGGACGAGTTGCGCAGCCTGGTCGTCAGTTGGATGCGGCGCTACCCGCTAGCGCCCTTGGAGAATGAAATTGCCCTGGTTCAGAGCAATGGCATTGCCCAGTGGTTGAAGCTGGCCCTGGCCGAAGACCCCGAAGACGATGATTCCGGTGGCTGCGGCATCGCCGCAGCCATCGATGTACAGTTGCCCGGCAGTTTCATGTGGCAGCTGTATCGCCTGGTGCTGGGACGGGATGAAATCCCCCCAAAATCTCTGTTGGACAAGGCCCCGCTCACCTGGCGCCTGATGCGTCTATTGCCGGAGTTGATCGACGAGCCGCATTTCGAGCCTCTGCAACGTTTCCTGACCCATGACAGCGATCTGCGCAAACGCTACCAACTGGCCGAGCGCTTGGCTGACCTGTTCGACCAATACCAGGTATACCGGGCCGATTGGCTGGAGGACTGGGCCGCCGGGCGGCATCAGTTGCGCAACGTTCGAGGAGAGCCCAAGGCCTTGCCTCCCGCCAACTGCTGGCAAGCCGAGTTGTGGCGAGCGCTGCTCCTGGACGTGGGTACCGAAGGCATGGCCCAGAGCCGAGCAGGTGTGCACCAGCGCTTTATCGAGCGAATCAACAGCCTCGACACCACCCCCCAGGGGCTGCCACCGCGAGTGATAGTGTTCGGGATCTCGTCACTGCCGGCCCAGGCCCTGGAGGCACTGGCAGGTTTGGCTCGCTTTAGCCAGGTACTGCTTTGCGTGCACAACCCCTGTCGCCACCACTGGGCTGACATCGTCGCCGACAAGGACCTGCTGCGGCATCAGTACAAGCGCCAGGCGCGCAAGACCGGCATGCCCCTGGCGCTCGACCCGCAAACCCTGCACCAGCATGCACACCCCCTATTGGCCGCCTGGGGCAAGCAAGGTCGTGACTACATCAATCTCTTGGACAGCTACGACGACCCCAACAGCTATCGCGCAGCCTTTCGCGATGGACGGATCGACCTGTTCAGCGAGACCCGCCCCCTCAGCATGCTCCAGCAATTGCAGGACGACATTCTCGAACTGCGCCCTCTCGATGAAACCCGCGAGCTATGGCCCGAGGTCGATCTCCAGCAGGACTCGTCGATCCGCTTCCACATTGCCCACAGTGCCCAGCGCGAGGTGGAGATTCTCCACGACCAGCTGTTGGCCCGCTTCAGCGCCGATCCCGAGCTGCGCCCTCGCGACGTGATCGTCATGGTTCCGGATATCGACAGTTATGCTCCGCATATCCGCGCCGTATTCGGCCAGCTGGAACGCGATGACCGACGCTTCATTCCCTTCACCCTGACCGACCAGGGGCAACGTGGCCGCGATCCGCTGCTGATCGCCGTGGAGCACTTGCTGAAACTGCCGGACAGCCGCTTCCCGGTCAGCGAGATTCTCGATCTGCTGGATGTCCCGGCCCTGCGCGCACGTTTCGGTGTCGACGAAGCCGACTTGCCGACCCTGCATCGCTGGATCGAAGGTGCTGGTATCCGCTGGGGCATGAATGCCGAACAGCGAGCCGAATTGGGGCTGCCCGAGGAGCTGGAGCAAAACAGCTGGCGTTTCGGTCTGCGGCGCATGCTGTTGGGGTATGCCGTTGGCCGTTCCGATGCCTGCGCCGGTATCGAGCCCTATGATGAGATCGGTGGCCTGGATGCCGCCCTGATCGGTCCGTTGGTGGCCTTGCTCGATGCCCTGCAACTGGCCCATGAGCAGCTGTGCCAACCTGCCGTGCCTGGTCAGTGGGGCGAACGCTTGCACCACCTGCTGGAGCAGTTCTTCCTGGCCAGTACCGAGCATGACGATTACTTGCTGGGCCAACTGGAAGACCTGCGTGAAACCTGGCTGGAAACCTGTGAGTCGGTGGGCCTGCAGGATGAACTGCCCTTGACCGTGGTACGGGAGGCCTGGTTGGCGGGCCTCGACCAGGGACGACTGTCCCAGCGCTTCCTGGCCGGCGCAGTGAACTTCTGTACCCTGATGCCGATGCGTGCCATCCCCTTCAAGCTGGTGTGCCTGCTGGGCATGAACGATGGCGACTACCCGCGGGCCCAGCCCCCCCTGGACTTCGACCTGATGGGCAGCGACTACCGCCCGGGCGACCGCTCTCGGCGTGAAGACGACCGCTACCTGCTGCTCGAAGCCTTGCTCTCGGCGCGTGACCAGCTCTACATCAGCTGGGTCGGCCGCAGCATCCGTGACAATAGCGAGCGCCCGGCCTCCGTGCTGATCGGCCAGTTGCGCGATCACCTGGCCAGTGGCTGGCGAGCGCTGGATACACCTGGCGCCCTACTGGAAGAAATGACCCAGGAGCATCCGCTGCAACCCTTCAGTGCCCGCTACTTTCATGACGACGATCCGCTGTTCAGCTACGCCCGGGAGTGGCAAGTGCTGCATCAGGCCCCACAGGAGCAGGACACGCTTGTGCGCCTGGAGCCCTATGCCCAGGACGAGCCCCTGAGTGTGGCCCAGTTGCAAGATTTCCTGCGCCACCCGGTACGGCATTTCTTCAGCCAGCGGCTCAAGGTGTTCTTCGAAGCGATGGAGGCGCCCTTGGCCGATGAAGAACCCTTCGTCCTTGATGCCCTGCAACGCTACAACCTGAGCGACAGCTTGCTGGAGGCTGCACTGGGCGACGCCCGGCAACCCGAGCATGCGCTACAGGCTCAGGCCCAGCGACTGCAGGCCAGCGGCTTGCTGCCCATGGCCGGTTTCGGTGAGTGCCTGCAACGGGAGTTGATGGAACCCCTGCCGGACTTGTTGCAGCGCTACCAGCAATTGCTGGCCCTATGGCCAACCCCGCTTGCCAGCGCACTGCCGGTGAGCCTGGACTTGCAAGGTGTCCGAGTGGAGGGGTGGTTAAGCGGTTTGCACCAGCGTGCGGATAATGGGCTGTTGGCCGTGACCGCCATTGCCAATGGCATCGGCTCCAGCAAGACCCGCAAGTGGCACCGACTGATCAAACCCTGGATCAATCACTTGCTGGCCTGTGCCAGTGGCTACTGCCTGACCACGGCACTGGTGGCGAGCGACGACAGCCTGCTGCTCGCCCCGCTCGAGCAAGAGATGGCCCGCCAGGTCCTGGGCGAGATCTTGCAAGCCTGGCAGGCGGGCATGCGCCAACCCCTGCCCGTGGCCGTCAAGACGGCCTTTGCCTGGTTGGGGCAGAGCGATCCGGACAAGGCCGCCGCCGCGGCGCGCAAGGCCTATGACGGTGATGGGCAGAATAGCCAGGGCGAGCGCCGCGAAAGTCCGGCGCTGGCCCGCCAGTTTGCCGACTACAACGCATTGATCGCCGATGAAACCTTCAGCGGCTGGGCCCAAACGCTCTATCGCCCGCTACTCAACGCCCCATGGCGTTCAGCCCTCGGCGAGGAGGCCGGAGCATGACTGGACAACGCCCCCTGGCCCTGGCTTTTCCGCTGCACGGCAGCCAGCTGATCGAGGCCAGTGCCGGTACAGGCAAGACCTTCACCATTTCCGCGCTCTACCTGCGCCTGGTACTGGGCCATGGCGGTGAAGCCGAAGGTTTTGGCCGCGAGCTGCTGCCGCCACAGATCCTGGTGGTGACGTTCACCGACGCCGCGACCAAGGAACTGCGCGAGCGTATCCGCACCCGCCTGGCAGAGGCCGCACGCTTCTTGCGTGAAGAAATCCCGGCCCCGGACAGCCTGATAGAGCAGTTGCGCGAGCAATACCCCCCCGAGCAATGGGCCGCCTGTGCCAATCGCCTGGATATCGCAGCCCAGTGGATGGACGAGGCGGCGGTCTCCACCATCCACAGTTGGTGCCAGCGCATGCTGCGCGAACACGCTTTCGACAGCGGCAGCCTGTTCACCCAGACCCTGGAGACCGACCACAGCGACTTGCTGGGCCAGGTCCTGCGCGATTACTGGCGATTGTTCTGCTACCCCCTGCAAGGCGACGCACTGAACTGGGTGCGTAGCCATTGGGTGGGGCCGGCCGAGTTGCTGCCCCGGGTCCGGGCGATGTTCGGCAATGAGCGGCGCGGGCCGATGGAGCAGACGCCAGCCGAGTTGATCGAGGCCAGCCTGCAAGAGCGCCGCGAAGCCCTGGTGCAGATCAAGGCACCCTGGCGCCAATGGTCTGCGCAATTGCGGGATATCTGCCTGCAAGGGGTGGCCAGCAAGAGCGTCGATGGACGCAAGATGCAGGCGCGTTATTTCGAGCCCTGGTTCGACAAGATCGACGCGTGGGTCGATGACGAGAGCCTTGAGCAACTGGATATCGGCACCGGTTTCAGCCGCCTGACTCCAGAGGGCATGAGTGAGGCCTGGAAGAGCGACGCCCCAAGCCATCCCGGGCTTGAGGCGATGGCCGGACTCAAGGCCAGCCTGGAGGCCTTGCCCAGCCCGGATGCGGCGGTGCTGCAACATGCTGCGCAATGGGTCGGGGCACGCTTTGAGGAAGAGAAGCGCCGCCGTGCCGAGATGGGGTTCGACGACATGCTGCTGCGCCTCGATGGCGCCTTGCAGAGCGATGGCGGCGAGCGTTTGGCGAGCCTGATCCGCGAGCAGTTTCCGGTGGCCTTGATCGATGAGTTCCAGGATACCGATCCGGTGCAGTACCGCATCTTCGAGAGCATCTATCGCATCGAAGACAACGACCCGACGACCGGGCTGTTCCTGATCGGCGACCCCAAGCAAGCGATCTACGCCTTTCGCGGTGCCGATATCTATACCTACCTGCGGGCGCGCCAGGCCACCAGTGGCCGCCTGCATAGCCTGGACACCAACTTCCGCTCCAGCCAGGCCATGGTCAGCGCGGTCAACCACGTGTTCCTGCATGCCGAGCAGCGCCAGCAAGGGCGAGGCGCTTTCCTGTTTCGCCAGCCCGATGGCCAGAACCCGGTGCCGTTCCTGGCCGTGGCGGCCCAGGACCGCAAGGAGCGCCTGCTGGTCGATGGCCAAGCCGTACCGGCACTGAATTTCTGGTTGCTGCCTTCGGAGCAACCGTTGTCCGCAGCCCAGTATCGCCAGCACCAGGCCGCGTCCTGTGCCAGTGCCATTGTCGGCCTGCTCAATGGCGGCCAGCAGGGCCGCAGTGGTTTTGCCCGCGGCCCGCAAGAGCTCGAAGGCCTGCTGCCGGCGGACATCGCCATCCTGGTACGCGACGGCAAGGAGGCCCAGGCCATCCGTGCCGAACTGGCCGCCCGCGGGGTGCGCAGCGTGTACCTCTCGGACAAGGACTCGGTGTTTGCCGCCCAGGAAGCCCGCGACCTGCTGGTGTGGCTCAAGGCTTGTGCCGAGCCGGACGTGGAGCGTCCGCTGCGTGCCGCCCTGGCGTCCTTGACACTGAACCTGCCCCTGGTGGAACTGGAGCGCTTGAACCAGGACGAATTGGCCTGGGAAGCGCGAGTCATGCAGTTCCGTGGCTATCGGGCGATCTGGCGGAGCCAGGGCGTGCTGCCGATGCTGCGCCGCCTGCTCCACGACTTCCAGTTGCCCCAGGCCCTGATGGCCCGCAGCGATGGCGAGCGGGTACTGACCAACCTCCTGCATCTGTCCGAATTGCTGCAGCAGAACGCCGCCGAGCTCGATGGCGAGCAGGCGCTGATCCGCCATCTCACCGAACACCTGGCCTTGTCCGGGCAAGCGGGTGAGGAGCAGATCCTGCGCCTGGAAAGCGATGAGCAATTGGTAAAGGTGGTCACCATCCACAAATCCAAGGGCCTGGAGTACCCCCTGGTGTTCCTGCCGTTCATTTGCTCCACCAAGCCGGTGGACGGCAGCCGCCTGCCGCTGCATTACCACGATGCCGCCGGCAAGCCCCAAGTCAGCCTGCGCCCTAGCGCAGAGCTGATCGCCCAGGCTGACGACGAGCGCCTGGCCGAGGACCTGCGGCTGCTCTATGTCGCCCTGACCCGGGCCCGGCATGCCTGCTGGCTGGGAGTCGCCGACCTCAAGCGCGGTAACCACAGCAACTCGATCCTGAATCTCTCGGCCCTGGGCTACCTGTTGGGCGGCGGCGCGCAGTTGAACGAGTCCACTGGCTTGCAGCGCTGGTTGCTGGATCTGCAGCAAGGCTGCGATGCCATCGCGGTGGCCGAGTTGCCGCCCGCTGATGACCAGCGTTTCTATCCGCCGCGCAACGAAGCCCGCCTGCTGGCTGCGCTGGCTCCCGTGCGCCGGGCCGCGGAGGACTGGTGGATCGCCTCCTATAGCGCCTTGCGGATCAGCGACACCCTGGGTGTGGGCAGCCAGGCCCCGGACGATCCCCAGGCACAAAAGTTGTTCGATGATGAACGCCTGGACCCCGAGGCGCCTCGGGAGGTCGTCGCCAGCAGTGGCGATATCCATCGTTTCCCCCGCGGGCCGAACCCCGGCACCTTCCTTCATGGCCTGCTGGAATGGGCGGGTGGCGAAGGCTTTCGTGCGTCCCCCGAAGCGATCACCGATGCGGTCGCCCGCCGTTGCAATCGCCGGGGCTGGGAAGGCTGGATCCCGACCCTCAGCGATTGGTTGCAGCAGGTGCTGCAAGTACCCTTGCCGGCGGGAGAGGGGCAGCCGCCCGTGGTGCTCGGGCAGTTGGTCCAGTATCGGGTGGAGATGGAGTTCTGGTTCGCCAGCCACAAGGTCGATGTACTCAAGCTCGACGAACTGGTGCGCCAGCAGACGCACCAGGGGGCGCCCCGGGTGACTGCCGAGCCCGTGCTGCTCAATGGCATGTTCAAGGGCTTTATCGACCTGACCTTCGAGCACCACGGCCGCTACTACGTGGCCGACTACAAGTCCAACTGGCTGGGCGTCGATGACGCCGCCTACACCGAGCAGGCCATGGAACAATCGATCCTCGACAATCGCTATGACCTGCAGTACGTCCTGTACCTGCTGGCCCTGCACCGACAGTTGAAGGCCCGCCTGGCCGACTACGACTACGACCGGCACATGGGCGGGGCTTTGTACCTGTTCCTGCGGGGCACTCAGGCGGCCAGCCGGGGCCTGTACTTCACCCGCCCGCCGCGGCAGTTGATCGAGCGCCTGGACCTGATGTTCCAGGGCCAGGCCGAGCCGCCCAGGGTCGAACCTGCCTGGGAACAGGGAGTGCTGCTATGACCCCGGATCTGTTCGCCTCCCTGGACGAGCCGGAGCCGGCCTCCCAGGGCCAGGCCCCCTTGAGCCGTGCCGCTGACCTGCTGCAGTTGCTCGACCTATGGGTGGCACGGGGTTGGCTGCGGGCCCTGGACAAGGCCTTCGTGGCCTTCCTCCATGAACTGGACCCGGAGTGCGACCCATTGGTGCTGATGGCCGCGGCCCTGAGCAGTCATCAACTGGGGCACGGACATGTCTGCCTGGACCTGTTCGAAACCCTCAAGGAGCCGGACTTCGCCCTGTCATTGCCCCCCGAAGGGGACGCGCAGAATGGCGCGCCGGCGCTGCCTTCCCAAGTCCTGGCCGGCCTTGAGGGCGCACACTGGTGCAAGGTCCTGGCCGGTAGCCGATTGGTCGCCCTGGCTGCGGACCACGGCGAGGGTGCGCGACAGCGGCCCCTGGTTCTGTCGGGCAAGCGCCTGTACCTGCGGCGCTATTGGGCCTATGAGCGACGCATAGACAACGCCCTGCGCCAGCGCCTGGCACAAACCGAGGCAACACCCGAGCATCTGGCCCGGCGCCTTGACGAGTTGTTCGGCGCAGCCAGGGCCAGCGGTCCGGTCGACTGGCAGAAACTCGCCTGTGCCCTGGCCACGCGAGGGGCCTTCAGCATCATCACCGGAGGCCCGGGCACCGGCAAGACTACCACGGTGGTCCGCCTGCTGGCCCTGCTCCAGGGGCCGGCAGTGGAGGTTCGCAAGCCCCTGCGCATCCGCCTGGCAGCCCCCACCGGCAAGGCCGCGGCGCGGTTGACGGAGTCGATCAGCCTGCAGGTGCGCTCCTTGTCGGTGGCCGATGAGGTGCGGGAAAAGATCCCCAGCGAAGTGACCACCGTGCACCGCCTGCTGGGCAATCGCCCGGGGACCCGGCACTTTCGCCACCATGCCGGCAATCGCCTGCCACTGGATGTGCTGGTCGTGGACGAGGCCTCGATGATCGATCTGGAAATGATGGCCAACCTGCTCGATGCCTTGCCCATCCATGCACGCCTGGTGCTGCTGGGGGACAAGGACCAGTTGGCCTCGGTGGAGGCTGGAGCCGTGCTGGGTGACTTGTGCCGGGATGCCGAGGCGGGCTGGTACAACCCGCAGACCCGCGCCTGGCTCGAGACGGTCAGTGGTGAAGACCTGGCCACCAGCGGCCTGCAGGAAGATCACGGGCACCAGCACCCCCTGGCGCAGCAGGTGGTGATGCTGCGTCACTCCCGGCGCTTTGGCGAAGGCAGTGGCATCGGCCAGCTGGCACGCTGGGTCAATCAGCAACAGGCCGACGAGGCCCGGCGCTTGCTGGCGGCCCGCAGCCATGGGGACTTGCATGGCCTGAGCCTCAAGGGTGAACAGGACCGGGCCCTGGAGCGGCTGTTGCTCGAAGGCCACGGCGAAGGGCCGCAAGGCTATCGCCATTACCTGAATGTGCTGCGCAGCCAGCGTCCACCGGTTGGTACCGGCCTGGAAGATCGGCGTTGGACCGATTGGGCACGCAACGTCCTGCAGGCCTTCGACCGCTTCCAGCTGCTCTGTGCGGTACGCAAGGGGCCTTGGGGCGTCGAGAGCCTGAACCAGCGCATCACCCAGGCACTGTTCAAGGCCCGGCTGATCGAAAGCGACCAGCAATGGTACGAGGGCCGTCCGGTCTTGATGACCCGCAATGACTATGGCCTGGGCCTGATGAATGGTGATATCGGCATTGCCCTGCGCTTGCCGGAACAGGACGGCAGCGAGGCGGGCCGCCAGGTGCTGCGCGTGGCCTTCCCGCGCAACGATGGCCAGGGCGGCGTGCGCCTGGTGCTGCCGAGCCGGCTCAACGACGTGGAAACCGTCTACGCCATGACTGTGCACAAGTCCCAGGGCTCGGAGTTCGCCCATACCGCGCTGATCCTGCCCGATGTATTGAATCCGGTACTGACCAAGGAGTTGATCTACACCGGCATCACCCGGGCCAAGGATTGGTTCAGCCTGATCGAACCCCGTGCCGGTGTCTTCGAGGAGGCGGTGCGACGGCGGGTCAAGCGCCTGAGCGGATTGATGCTGGAGCTGGACTGAGGCCGGGCTTCCAGGCATGGTTGCACCGCGTCGATCTCGCGGCATTTTCCAGGGCTGTGCTATCGTTGCGGCATCATCTTCGTGAAAATCAACGAGATTCCCTGCATGGACGTGGCTGTCTTGAGGACAGAGCGCATTTTGCGGTGGCGGCAGTACGTGCTGGCGACCATCCTTTGCCTGTTCAGCCTGTTGGCCATCGCACAGCCCGAACCCTCGGCACCGGCCAGCCTGGCCGAACAGCGGGCCAAGGCAGTGACCCAAGTGGTGCTGGGCATCCTCAGCTATGCGCGCTGGCCGGTCGAGCCAGCGCAGTTGCGTCTTTGCGTGGTAGGTCCCACCGAATACACCGACGATCTGCTCAAGGGGGCCACCCAGGCTACCGGACGCCCGGTGCAGGTGCGTCGGTTACTGGCCAGTAACGCGGCGATCGCCAGCGAGTGCGATTCAGTCTACGTCGGCAAGCTGGGGACTGAGCAGCGTACTCGCTTGTTCAGCTCGTTGACCGGGCAGCCGGTGCTGAGCATCAGCGAGGGGGGCGACCAATGCACCGTGGGCAGCCTGTTCTGCCTGCGAGTCAGCGACAGCCAGGTATCGTTCGAAGTCAATCTGGACTCAGTGGCGCGCAGTGGGGTGAAGATCCATCCCAGTGTGTTGCAGTTGTCCCGTCGGCGTCCGGCGGAGCCATGAAACTGTTCAAGTCCAACTCCCGCCCTACCTTGCGGTCGGTCATTGGTCGCGGCCACCTGATCGTTGCCCTGTTGGCGATCTCCATGGCCAGCCTGTCCCTGACCGGCCTTGGCGTACTGGCCCTGCGGGTGTATGCCGACCACAACCTGCACCTGATCGCCCGTTCCATCAGCTATACGGTGGAAGCTGCCGTGGTGTTCCACGATAACGTCGTGGCCACCGAGGCCCTGGCGCTGATCGCTTCCACCGAAGAGGTGGCCGACGCCAAGGTCTACGACAGCCAGGGGCAGTTGCTGGCCAGTTGGCAGCGTCCGGACAGCGGTTTCCTGACCAACCTGGAAATGCACATCGCCAGCACATTCCTGGAAAAACCCATCAGCGTGCCGATCTATCGCCAGGGCCAGGAGATCGGCAGCGTCAATGTCACCGGCCATGGCGGCAGCCTGTTGCGCTTCCTCTTCAGCGGGTTGGTGGGCATCGTGCTGTGCATCGCCCTGAGTGCCTGGGCCGCCCTGTACCTGGCACGCCGGCAACTGCGCGATATCACGGGCCCGCTACGCAGCCTGGCGGACGTGGCCCACGCGGCCCGACGCGAGCGTGCCTTCGACCAACGGGTGCCGCCGGCGCAAATCGCCGAGCTGGACAACCTGGGCAATGACTTCAACGCCCTGCTCGATGAACTGGAGGTCTGGCAGACCCACCTGCAGAGCGAGAATGAGACCTTGGCCCACCAGGCCAGCCATGACAGTTTGACCGGCCTGCCTAACCGGGCCTTCTTCGAGGGACGGCTGATCCGCGCCCTGCGCAGTGCCAACAAGCACAACGAACACATGGCGGTGCTGTTCCTGGACAGCGATCGGTTCAAGGAAATCAACGACAATTTTGGCCATGCCGCCGGGGATGCGGTGCTGGTGGCCGTGGCCACGCGGATTCGAGCGCAACTGCGCGAGGATGACCTGGTGGCGCGCCTGGGTGGCGATGAATTCGCGGTGTTGTTGACGCCCCTGCATCGGGTGGAGGATGCCCAGCGCATCGCCGACAAGATCATCAGCAGCATGGAGATGCCGATCCAGTTGCCAGGCAGCCTGTCGATCCTGACATCGCTGAGCATCGGCATCGCCGTGTATCCGGAGCATGGCGCCACTCCGGGCAGTCTGTTGAATGCCGCCGACGCGGCCATGTACCAGGCCAAGCGAGGCGCGCGAGGCGGGCAGCACACAGTGGGGGCGGAGTCCCCCGTCGTCCAGGTTCAAAACAGGAGCTAACTCCCTTGTTCTCAATGACACAACGTTCGGTTCGACTTTTCGGTGCCCTGGTGTTCATGGCCTTGCTGGCCTTGACGGGCTGCCAGAGCGTGCCACCCAAGGGCCTGACCCCGAAGCAGATCGCGGTGCTGAAACAGGAGGGCTTCGAACTGACGGATGAAGGCTGGGCCTTCGGCCTGTCGGGCAAGGTGTTGTTCGGCAGTGATATAGAGAGCTTGAACCCGGCCAGCACCCAGATCGTCCAGCGCATCGGCAAGGCCTTGCTCAGTGTCGATATCCAGAAGGTGCGGGTCGACGGCCACACCGATGCCTCCGGCAAGGAGGCCTACAACACGCAGCTCTCCATGCGCCGGGCCAAGAGCGTGGTCAAGGTCCTGACCCAGGTCGGCATGCGCGAAGAGAACATCCAGTTGCGCGGCCTTGGCAGCAGCGAGCCGGTGGCCTCCAACAGCACCCCGGCCGGGCGTACCGAGAATCGTCGGGTGTCGATCGTGGTGATCGCCGACTGAGCGGCGATCCATCCAGTCGCGGCTGTAGTCCTACGGCCGCTTCGCCAGGCCGATCGGTGACCGATACGGCATGGCGGCACAAGGCTAGGGGGCACTGAACGACATGCTTCGAGTGTCCCCCATCAACAAGGGCTGGTTCTGCTCGGTCACCTCGCGGATGTAATCCCATAGCAGTGTGATGCGCTTGAGCTTGCGCAGGTCCTCGCGGCAGTACATCCAGAATTGCCGGGTCAGGTTGATTTCCTTGGGCAGCACCGGCAGCAAGCGTGGGTCCTGGGCCGCCAGGAAACACGGCAGGATCGCCAGCGAGCGGCCCTGCTGCGCCGCCACGTACTGGGCGATGACGCTGGTGCTGCGCAGGTGGGCGCTGGCCCCGGGGACCACGTTGGCCAGGTACAGCAGCTCGGAGCTGAAGGCCAGGTCGTCGACATAGCTGATGAACTGATGCTCGCCCAGGTCGCTGGGGCGGCGGATCGGCGGATGGCGATCGAGGTATTCCTGGGTGGCGTACAGCTGCAGGCGGTAGTCGCACAGCTTGCAGCACACGTAGGGCCCATGTTCCGGACGCTCCAGGGCAATGACGATGTCGGCTTCGCGCTTGGACAGGCTGATGAAGTGCGGCAGTGGCAGGATATCCACCGAAATCGCCGGGTAGGCGTCGAGGAAATGGCTGAGCTGCGGGGTGATGAAGAAGGTGCCGAAACCTTCGGTGCAGCCCATGCGCACATGCCCGGACAGCGCCACGCCGGAGCCCGAGACCTGCTCGCAGGCCATGTGCAGGGTGCTTTCGATCGACTCGGCATACCCCAGCAGGCGCTGGCCCTCGGCAGTCAGGACGAAGCCGTTGGTACGGGACTTTTCGAACAGCAGGGTGCCCAGGGCGGTTTCCAGCGAGCCGATGCGCCGTGACACCGTGGTGTAGTCCACCGCCAGGCGCTTGGCCGCGCTGCTGGCCTTGCGAGTACGTGCCACCTCCAGGAAAAACTTCAGGTCGTCCCAGTTCAGGGTGCTCAGCGAGGTGATGTTTTTTTGCATGATGGACCGGATTTTATGTGCGTTCTTATTAGAAGTTTGCACATCTATACTCCAAAAACAGTCCGATACCAACTCGCGACTCCCCTCTTTCAAGGCGCTGCAACGCCTTGGTTCCCTGCATAAGAACTCAAGAAGTCAGGAGACCCCATGAACGCTCCCCTCCAGTCCGGCGGCACTACCCTGCAGCAGGTCAAATTGCTGATCGACGGCCAATGGGTCCAGTCCCAGACCCAGGAATGGCATGACATCGTCAACCCGGCGACCCAGGAAGTCCTGGCCAAGGTGCCGTTTGCCACCGCTGCCGAAGTCGATGCCGCGATCGCTGCGGCCCAACGTGCCTTCCAGACCTGGAAGCTGACGCCGATCGGCGCGCGGATGCGCATCATGCTCAAGCTCCAGGCCTTGATCCGTGAGCACTCCAAACGCATTGCCCAGGTCTTGAGCGCCGAGCAGGGCAAGACCATCGCCGACGCCGAAGGTGACATCTTCCGCGGCCTGGAAGTGGTGGAGCATGCCTGCTCCATCGGCACCCTGCAGATGGGCGAGTTCGCCGAGAACGTCGCCGGCGGCGTGGACACCTACACCCTGCGCCAGCCTATCGGCGTGTGCGCGGGGATCACCCCATTCAACTTCCCGGCGATGATTCCGCTGTGGATGTTCCCGATGGCCATCGTTTGTGGCAACACCTTCGTCCTCAAGCCTTCCGAGCAAGATCCGCTGTCCACCATGTTGCTGGTGGAGCTGGCGCTGGAAGCGGGAGTCCCGGCCGGCGTGCTCAACGTGGTCCATGGTGGCAAGGACGTGGTGGATGCCCTGTGCGTGCACCAGGACATCAAGGCCGTGTCCTTCGTCGGCTCCACCGCCGTCGGCACCCATGTCTATGACCTGGCGGGCAAGCACGGCAAGCGCGTGCAATCGATGATGGGCGCCAAGAACCACGCCGTGGTGCTGCCCGATGCCAACCGTACCCAGACGGTCAACGCCTTGGCCGGTGCGGCGTTCGGCGCGGCCGGCCAGCGGTGCATGGCCACCTCGGTAGCGGTGTTGGTGGGCAAGGCCCGCGAATGGCTGCCGGACATCAAGGAGGCCGCGAGCAAGCTCAAGGTCAACGCCGGTTGCGAGCCGGGTACCGATGTCGGCCCGGTGATCTCCAAGCGGGCCAAGGAGCGCGTGCTGGGCCTGATCGAAAGCGGTATCAAGGAAGGCGCCAAGCTGGAGCTGGACGGCCGTGACGTCAAGGTTCCGGGCTACGAGCAGGGCAATTTCGTTGGCCCGACCCTGTTCTCCGGGGTGACCACCGAGATGCAGATCTACACCCAGGAAATCTTCGGCCCGGTGCTGGTGGTGCTGGAGGTCGACACCCTCGACGAGGCCATCGCCCTGGTCAACGCCAACCCCTTCGGCAACGGCACCGGCCTGTTCACCCAGAGCGGCGCGGCGGCACGCAAGTTCCAGAGCGAAATCGACGTTGGCCAGGTGGGGATCAACATCCCGATCCCGGTGCCGGTACCGTTCTTCAGCTTCACCGGTTCGCGCGGTTCCAAGCTCGGCGACCTGGGTCCGTACGGCAAGCAAGTGGTGCAGTTCTACACTCAGACCAAGACCGTCACCAGCCGCTGGTTCGACGATGACAGCGTCAACGACGGTGTGAACACCACTATCAGCCTGCGTTGAGGAGCCTGACATGAACATTGCATTCATCGGCCTGGGCAACATGGGCGCGCCCATGGCCCGCAACCTGATCAAGGCCGGCCACCAGCTGAACCTGTTCGACCTGAACCAAAGCGTGCTGGCCGAGCTGGCGCAACTGGGCGGGCGCATTGCCGCCTCGCCCAAGGCCGCCGCCGAAGGCGCCGAACTGGTGATCACCATGCTGCCGGCCGCCGCCCATGTGCGTAGCGTCTGGCTGGGTGAGGACGGCGTGCTGGCGGGCATCGCCCGTGGCGTGCCAGCGGTGGACTGCAGCACCATCGACCCGCAGACCGCTCGCGATGTTGCCGCCGCTGCGGCCAAGCAGGGCGTGGCCATGGCCGACGCCCCGGTTTCCGGCGGCACAGGCGGCGCCCAGGCTGGCACCCTGACTTTCATGGTCGGCGCGGGTACCGAGCTGTTCGCCGCCCTGCAGCCGGTACTGGCGCAGATGGGGCGCAACATCGTGCACTGCGGGGAAGTGGGCACTGGGCAGATCGCCAAGATCTGCAACAACCTGCTGCTGGGCATCTCGATGATCGGCGTCAGCGAAGCCATGGCCCTGGGCGATGCCCTGGGTATCGATACCAAGGTGCTGGCCGGGATCATCAACAGCTCCACCGGGCGGTGCTGGAGTTCCGACACCTACAACCCGTGGCCGGGAGTGATCGAGACCGCGCCCGCAGCGCGTGGCTACACCGGTGGTTTTGGCGCCGAGCTGATGCTCAAGGACCTGGGGTTGGCCACCGAGGCCGCCCGTCAGGCCCATCAGCCGGTGGTGCTGGGCGCGGTGGCCCAGCAGCTGTACCAGGCCATGAGCCAGCGCGGGGAAGGTGGCAAGGACTTCTCGGCCATCGTCAACAGCTACCGCAAGCCGCAGTAGCCCTTTGCGTGGCGGGGGCCAAGCCCTCGCCACGAATACCGTCTCATGATCGTAGCCCCCCGAATGGGGGCGTTTCCGGGAATCCGCGTCGGGCGGCTTCCCGTTTTTTTTGCCCGCTCAGTTGGGCCGGCCAGCCGGAGTGCGTGGCGGCGGATTGAGGCGGGTGTCGAGGCCGAAGCGCTCCTGGATCACCACCTGGTACAACCCCTTGGCCAACAGCGGATTGATCAGGATGTTCCAGCTGTGGCGCGAGACGGAGGAAGGCACCAGTACGAAGGGATGCTCGGCCAGTAACTGGTCGGCGAATTGCTGCTGGCCGGCGCTGGGAATGCCCGGCACCAGCCAGTTGGGATTGGGCACGCTGCCTTCGTCCAGGCGGTAGATGGTCGACGGGTCGTGGATCAGCGCCCCGGTCAGCACATGGGGCACCTGGTCGAGCGCGGCAAAGCCCTTATGCACGGCCACCTCGAGGATCGCCGTGGCAGGGTCGGCGCTGCCATATACGGCCTTGACCCCCTTGGAGTTCCAGCGCCCGCCGCACAGCTCGGCACCGATGCCGCTGTCCCAGCTGTCGGCGTGCTGCGCGGCGTCCAGGCGCCAGAAGTGAACGGCACTGCTGCCGGGGATGCTGATCACTGATAGACCCCGTATTCCAGGCGGGTGAGGAACTCATCCACCAGCTCGAATCCGATGGGGTTGGTCAGCAGGTCCACCGGCTTGTGGCCGTCCAGGGCCATCACCGGCTTGGCCATCCAGTCCTGGGCCTGTTCGCTGCTGCCGAAGACCTCCTGGGCCTTGGACAGCACCTGGGCGAAGCGTACCGCCCGGGCGCTCTGCTCCGGGTTCAGCGGTTCGTCGGGGGTCTTCAGGCGCCGGTGCAGGGTGCGCTCGGACAGGCCGATGATCTTGGCCAGGACCTGTTCGTCCTTGAGCATGGGGACCGAGGAGACGAACTTGACGATTGCCGTCAGCGGAATGCCTTCCTCGGTCAGGCGATAGATCGAGATACGGTCGTCGAACCGTGCCCGGCCACCGAGCAGGATGTCCGAGGTTCGATCCTTCAATACGGGCTTGCCGCGTCGTTTTACGGCGATGTCGCTACCGGTCAGTGCAACCATGGGCCTTACTCCTGCCTTTGCCATTTGGCAGGGATTATATAGACATTTGGCAAGCAGCGCTGAGCCGGGCGTCGGCGGCCCGGACTCGCCGCTGGCAGGCCTCAGGCGAAGACGAAGTACTTGCGTACCGTCTCCACGACTTCCCAGGTGCCCTTCATGCCGGGCTCGACCACGAAGATATCGCCGGCGCGCAAGTGGATGGGAGCCAGGCCGTCCGGGGTGATCACGCAATAGCCTTCCTGGAAGTGGCAGTACTCCCACTTCTCATAGGCCACCCGCCATTTGCCGGGAGTGCAGATCCAGGTGCCCATGATCTTGCTGCCATCTTCGCTGGTGTAGGCATTGAGGTTGACGGTGTGCGGGTCGCCTTCGAGTTTTTCCCACTTGCAGGCGTCCAGGACCGGCAGTGGATGGGTATCGCGCAGAACGGTAATGGGCTTGGGCATGCTGTGCTCCTGACAGATCGAGAACCAGAGGCCGCACCCTATAGCGCCCGGCGCCCATGGGGTTGTCTGTACTCGACACCGGGGTATCCAGAAGCGCTGCGGCCCTGCTCGCGATGACTGGCAAAGGGGGAGCCGGTGGCCGGCGGGCTTGAAAGATTCATCGGATAAACCAGGTTTTGTTAGCAGTTCTTGCGAAATACCTGAAGCTGACCGAGTTATTTCGCAAGAATCTTTACCGGCTTCGCTCGTATTATGCAGTCTGGACCGACCAAGAGCCATGCCCATGGAACATACACCCCGTTGGTGGGATATCAGCCCGCCCTTGAGCACCGCGACCCCGACCTGGCCGGGAGACACGCCATTCCAGGAAGAACGTGTCTGGCATTTCGGGCCCGAGTGTCCAGTGAACATCGGTCGGATCACCCTGTCGCCCCACACTGGCGCCCATGTCGATGCCCCGCTGCATTACCGCCCTGATGGCCTGCCTATTGGCGAGGTGCCGCTGGATGTCTACATGGGGCCGTGCCGGGTCCTGTATTGCCTGGAGAGCGGTCCGCTGGTGCAACCCGAGGACCTGCAGGGGCATCTGGACAATCTGCCCCAACGGGTACTGCTGCGGACCTATCGCCAGGCTCCGCTGGACACCTGGGACTCAGGCTTCACCGCTGTGGCCGAGGCCACCATCGAGCTGCTGGCCCGTCTCGGTGTGCGCCTTGTCGGTATCGACACCCCCTCCCTGGACCCCCAGCAGTCCAAGACCATGGATGCCCACAATGCGGTCGCCCGGCATGGCATGGCGATCCTCGAAGGGGTAGTGCTCGACGAGGTGCCTGAAGGCGACTACGAACTGATTGCCCTGCCACTGCGCTTTGCCCACCTGGACGCCAGTCCGGTGCGGGCGATCCTGCGCCCGTTGGCCGATTGATTCCTACAATAACTATGACGGCGGGCCATTCGTGCACCCTTGCCCAGGCAACGGTGTGGGCCCCAGCCGACCGAGACGAGGAGCCCACGCGATGAGCCAATGTCCTTTTTCAAGCAATCCACCGGATGAATGGCATAACGCCCAGCTGAATTTCTCCGACTCCATGAGCTACGGCGACTACCTGGATCTGGGGCGCATCCTCAGCGCCCAGCATCCGTTGTCGCCAGACCACAACGAGATGCTGTTCATCATCCAGCACCAGACCTCCGAGCTGTGGATGAAGCTGATGCTCCACGAACTCAAGGCCGCCCGTGAGCAGGTGCGCCAGAGCCAGCTGGCGCCGGCGTTCAAGATGCTGGCGCGGGTCTCGCGGATCTTCGACCAGTTGGTGCATGCCTGGGCGGTGCTGGCCACCATGACCCCTTCGGAATACAAGTCCATCCGCCCGTACCTGGGCCAGTCCTCGGGCTTCCAGTCGTTCCAGTACCGCGATATCGAATTCATCCTGGGCAACAAGAGTGCGGCGCTGTTGCGTCCCCATGCCCACCGTCCCGAGCTGCTGCAGGCGCTGCAGGAATCCATCGCCACTCCGTCGCTGTATGACGAGGCGATCGCCCTGATGGCCCGCAGCGGCCTGGACATCGATCCGCAGCGCCTGGCGCTGAACAGCACCAGCGCGACCCAGCACGATCCCTCGGTGGAAGCGGCCTGGCGCGAGGTATACGGTGATCCCTCGAAGTATTGGGACCTGTACCAGCTGGGCGAGAAGTTCATCGACCTGGAAGACTCCTTCCGTCAATGGCGCTTCCGCCATGTGACCACGGTGGAGCGGATCATCGGCTTCCAGCCGGGCACTGGTGGAACCGAGGGCGTGGGTTATCTACGCAAGATGCTCGATACCGTGCTGTTCCCCGAGTTGTGGCGAGTGCGCTACCCGCAATGACCCAGACCAACGCCCCGCCAGCCGGGGCGTTTTCATTCCTGGCATCGCCCATTCGCTTCTCGTGCCTGTCCTGGCGCCTGCGACAGCGGCCAGGCAGGAGGTGACCGCAAAGGTGGCCGGCGCTAAAGTGGCTGCCCAAAATCGATGCTTTCACTTTCCTGGGCAGACCGCATGAGCCGTACCTTCGAACTTGAAACCCTGAACATGCGGCTCAATGACCCGGAGTTCCAGGCATTGGACCTGCATCAGCGCATCCAGCGGGCGCTGTGCGGGCTGATCCTCGATGGAGCCCTGGCGCCGGGGCTCAAGCTACCGGCGAGTCGGGTCCTGGCCAAGTCCCTGGGGGTATCGCGCGATACCGTGGAAAACGCCTACGTACAGTTGCAGCGCGATGGCTTCATCGTCCGGCGCGAGGGCTCCGGCAGCTATGTCTGCCAGGCCATTGGCGCGCAGTTGCGCGGAGCGGCCCGCAGGCGCCTGCGCTTGCAGGAGCCGCCACGCAGCATCCGGGAGCCTGGGGGCGGCTTGAGTCGTCGGGGGCGGACGCTGTTCGAACGCGGTGGGGTCGCGGACCAGCAGGTGGTCAAGGCCTTTGCCACCGGCTTGCCGGAAACCCGCAGTTTCCCGGTGCAGGTCTGGGAGCGCTTGCAACGCCAGGTGCTGCAGGAGTACCGGGGCAATGTCTTGCTGCATGGCGACCCACAGGGGGCCGAGCCCTTGCGCAAAGCCATCGCCGCCTATCTGAACCTGGAGCGTGGAGCCAAGGTGCAGCCGGGGCAGATCCTGGTGTTGAGCAGCACCCGCCAGGCCTTGTTCCTGTGCGCGCAACTGCTGGTGGACGCTGGCAAGCCGATCCTGATGGAGAACCCGGGGTATTTTGGCGCCCGCAAGGCGTTCGAGGCCGCCGAGGTGCGCATCGTCCCCATCGATGTCGATGAACAGGGCTTGCGCACCGATCTGCTGCGGGCCGATCGCAGTGGTGCCCGCTGTGTCTATGTCACGCCATCGCATCAGTATCCCAGCGGGGTCACCCTGTCCCTGGAGCGCCGGCTGGAGTTGATCCGCTGGGCCGCCGAGCACGATCGCTGGATCATCGAGGACGACTACGACAGCGAGTTCCATTACGACGGCCTGCCGACCGCCTGTGTCCAGGGCCTGGACGCGTATCAGCGCACCCTGTACATCGGCACGTTCAGCAAGACCCTCTATCCCGGCCTGCGCATGGGCTACATGGTCCTGCCCGAGGAGTTGGTGGCGCCCTTCAGTGCGGCCCGCAGCATCATGGACGGCCATACCCCGCAGATTCTCCAGCTGACCCTGGCGCGGTTCATGGAGCAGGGGCACTACAACGCCCACGTGCGGGCCATGCGCAAGCTCTACGCGGGACGCAGGCAGGCCATGCTCGACGCCATCGGGCGGCATTTGCAAGGCATCGCCAGGGCCTTGCCGCCGCCGGGAGGCCTGCAGATTCCCTGCCTGTTGGAGCCGGGCTGGAGCGAGGAGCACACCCAGCGCCGGGCAGCGAGTATCGGCATGCAGTTACCCGGCCTTGGCCGGCTGTATGTCGGCGAGCACAGGGAACAGGGCTGGTTGCTGGGCTACGCCTCCTTGAGTGCCCATGAAATCGAAGCCGCGATGGAGCGCCTGGGACAGGTTCTGCGCAAGCCCTAGGGCAATTTTCAGGGCTGGGCGCTCGCGGTGTCGCGAGCCCCGGGCCGACCGTGCATCAGCCAGTGCGCGGCCAGGCCCGCCAGCAACCCCCAGAAGGCACCGCCGACGCCCAGCAGGCTGACATTGGCGACCGTGGCAAGAAAGGTGATCAAGGCTGTTTCCCGGGTCTTGGCATCGGCCATGGCATTGGCCAGGCTGCCACCGATGGCACCCAGCAGCGCCAGGCCGGCCAGGGTGCCGATGAAGGCCTTTGGCAACACCATGAACAGGCTCGCCAGCGTCACACCGAAAGTGCCCACCAGGATGTACAGCAGCCCGCAGGCGATACCGGCGAGGTAGCGCTTGCCCGGGTCCGGATGGGCGTCCGGGCCGGTGCAGATGGCCGCGGTGATAGCGGCCACGTTGAAGGCGTGGGCACCGAATGGCGCCATGATCAGCGAGCCCAGGCCGGTGACCGTCAGCAGCGGGTTGGCACTGGTCTTGAAACCGTCGTTGCGCAGCACCAGCATGCCAGGCATGTATTGCCCGGTCAGGGTAATGACGAACAGTGGCAGGGCCACGCCGAGCAGGGCCGGCAGAGAAAACTGCGGTGGGGTGAACAGCGGTGTGGCCAGGCTCAGTTGCACGCCAGCACCGTCGATCCGTTGCTGGACGATCAACAGCGCCAGGCCGATCCCGAGGATGCCGACTACGGCAAAGCGCGAGGTGAAGCGCCGCAGCAGTGCATAGGAACCCAGCAGCACGGTCACCAACAGGGGATCGACGCTGGCGCCGCCAAAGGCATTGATGCCAAACGGCAAGAGGATTCCGGCCAGCAGCCCGGCGGCGATCCCCTTGGGGATCAGCTGCACCAGCCGTTCGAAGGCCCCGCATGCACCCAGGATGATGAAGCCCAGGGCCGAAACCAGGTAGGCGCCGATCACCTCGGCGTAGGGGGTCACAGGCAGGACCGTGGCCAGGAAGGCCGCTCCGGGGGTCGACCAGGCCGTGATGACCGGTGCCCGATAGCGCAGGCTCAACCACAGGCCGCTGACTCCGACCCCTACCGACACTGCCCAGACCCAGGAGGCCGTCTGGGCTGGCGACAGGCGGGCCAGCTCGGCGGCCTGCAGCACCAGGACGAACGTTCCACCGTAGTTCACCAGCACCGAAATCAGCGCGGCCACGGTGGGTGAGAAAAAATCGGCAGGCCTGAGCCCCTCGGTCGTTCTATTCATGCGCCATTCTCCATCCAGGGTGAGCCCCGGTCCTGAAGCTCCGGGAGGCGCTGATTCTAGAGAGCTGGCGGAGGGTCGTTTCAGGCCGCTTGAGAGGGTTGGGGCAGACCACTTTGTGGTGCGCATGAAAAAGCCCGGCCTTGGATCCAGGGCCGGGCTTTCAGGTCTTGCAGGGGCCACCCGCTAACTTAGCGCAGGGCTGCCTGTTCGGTTTTTTTCGCCTGGCTCAGGCGGTAGAACACCCAGATCAGCAGGACCCAGACCGGGATCGCGTACACCGAGGCACGGATGCCCGGGATCATCAGCATCACGCCGATGATCATGACCATGAAGGCCAGGCACAGGTAGTTGCTCAGTGGCGACCAGAAGGCCTTGAAGGACGGCACCACGCCTTGCTCGGCCATGGCCTTGCGAAAGCGCAGGTGGGTCAGGCTGATCAGCGCCCAGTTGATCATCAGGGCCGCCACCACCAGGGCGAACAACAGCTCCAGGGCCTCATGGGGAGCCAGGTAGTTGACCAGCACGCAGAGCAAGGTGATCAGCGCGGAGATACCCAGGGCCAGGATCGGCACGCCTTGCTTGTTGAGCTTGGTCAACGCCTTGGGCGCATCGCCCTGCTCGGCCAAGCCGTAGAGCATGCGGCTGTTGCAGTACACGCCGCTGTTGTACACCGAGAGCGCGGCAGTCAGGACCACGAAGTTGAGGATCTGCGCGGCGGTATCGCTACCGATCAGCGAGAAGATCTTCACGAAGGGACTGCTGCTGTAGGCGTCGCCGCCGGAATTGAGGCTGACCAGCAACTCGTCCCACGGGTACAGGGAGAGCAGCACCGCCAGGGCGCCGACGTAGAAGATCAGTACCCGGTAGACCACCTGGTTGATGGCCTTGGGAATCACTTTGCGCGGCTCGCTGGCCTCGGCCGCGGTGATGCCCACCAACTCCAGGCCGCCGAAGGAAAACATGATGAAGGCCATGGCCATCAACAGGCCGTTGCCGCCATTGGGGAAGAAGCCGCCGTGGGACCACAGGTTGCTCACCGAGGCCTGGGCCCCGCCACTGCCGCTGAAGAGCATGTAGCAGCCCAGCAGGATCATGCCGACGATGGCGACGACCTTGATGATGGCGAACCAGAACTCGGCTTCACCGAAGAACTTCACGTTCATCATGTTGATCAGGTTGACCAGCACGAAGAACACCGCCGCGCTGACCCAGGTAGGAACCTCCGGCCACCAGAACTGGATGTATTTACCTACCGCAGTGAGCTCGGCCATCCCCACCAGCACATACAGCACCCAGTAGTTCCAGCCGGCGAGGAAGCCGAAGTAGCCCCCCCAGTACTTATGGGCGAAATGGCTGAAGGAGCCGGCCACTGGCTCTTCGACGATCATCTCGCCCAGCTGGCGCATGATCAGGAAGGCGATGAAGCCAGCGATCGCGTACCCCAGGATCATCGAGGGCCCGGCGGACTTCAGGACCCCGGCCGAGCCGAGGAAGAGTCCGGTCCCGATCGCCCCGCCCAGGGCGATCAATTGGATATGGCGGTTTTTCAAGCCGCGCTTGAGTTCACCCTGCTTCAAGGTTTGATCCACTAACTTGCGCTCTCTTCTAGTTGTTATCAGGACCGACCCAGGGATTTAGGCGTCGGTCTCGGCATCGTGTCGACGGGATCAGATATTACTCTCGGTGAACCTCTCGTAATACAGCTGAACACGCCCAAGTCCCTGTTCTTGCTGCCAGGTGCGGATCGAATCGACCATCGGCGGTGGCCCGCAGACGTACATGTCGGCCTCGCCGCTGCGCAATTCCTCGGTATCGAAGTGCTCGGTGATGTAACCGCGCTTGCCGTTCCAGGCCGGGTCGCTGTCGCTGATCACCGGCGTGAAGCGAAACGCCGGCAGGCGCTCGCCGTAGGCGCGGATGCGCTCCAGCTCGCATAGGTCGGCACTCTGGCGCACGCCGTAGTACAGGTGGACCGGTTGCTGGCAGTCCTGCTCGACGATTTGCTCGAGCATTGCCAGCAGGGCCGAGAGCCCGGTGCCGCCCGCCACGAGGACCAGCGGACGGCTGACCTGGCGCAGATAGAACGCCCCCAGCGGCGCTTCCAGCTCCAAGGCGTCGCCCACCTGGCAGCGCTCGCGGATGTAGTTGCTCATCGTCCCGTCGGGTAACAGGCGGATCAGGAACAGCAACTGATTGTCCGCCGCGGATCGGTTGGCGAAGGAGTAGGCGCGGCTGCAGTCGGTGCCGGGAATGCCGAGGCGGGCGTATTGGCCGGGCAGGAAGTCCAGCGGGGTCGGATTGCCGCCCAGGTCCAGGCGCAGGATCGCCGTGCTGTCCGAAACCTGGCGCACTTCCTGTACCGAGGCGCGGTAGCGCACCGGCTCGGCGGCATGGCACAGGCTGGAGTCGAAGTCGAAGTAGAACGCCGCATCGGATTGCACCCGGGTCTGGCAGCTGAGCATCTTGCGTTGCGCAAGGTCCTGGGCCGACAGGGCTTCCTCGTCCACGTAATCCTGGCTGTACTGGCCCGACTCGCAACGCCCCTGGCAGGTGCCGCAGACCCCTTCGCGGCAGTCCAGGGGGATCTTGATGCCGTTGCGCAGGGCGGCGTCGAGCAGTATTTCATTGGCTTGCACCGGGAAGAACAGGGTCTTGCCGTCGGCGAAGCTGAACGCGACCTTGTGCGTCATGGGGAGTGTCCGTCGAGTCAGAGGTGATAGAAGTCGAGCACCGAGTTGATCGTGTCGTTGAGCAGCAGCACGTGCTTGCGCTGGATCAGCCAGCTGTCGCCGTGGGGGACGAGGTCATAGGTGGCATGACCGTAGAACTGCTCGGAAGTGGCCAGGCGGTAGAACAACGTGTGCCAGTTCAGGCGCACCTGCAGCTTTCCTTGCTCGCCTTCGGTGATGCGCAGGTTGCTGACCTGGTGCAGGGTGCGTGGCATCGGGATGGTGGAGGCCGCCTTGCCGGTACGCAGGCGGAAGACCCGGTCCTCCAGGCCTGAGCGGTTGGCATAGTAGATCAGCGACATGCCGCGCTTGGGGTCCTGGGTGTAGACATGCTCGGAGTCCCACTGGGGCAGGTGGAACACGCTGTCCTGGGCGAACAGTTGCAGGTAGGCGTCCCAGTCCTGGGCGTCGCACAGCTCGGACTTGCGATAGAAGAACTGCTCGACCTGGTATTGCAGTTGCGCATTCATGTTCATACCTCCCGCAGTTTCAGGGGTTGGCGCTGCAGGCCTTCGAGGAGGAAGCGCTGCCAATTCTCGTGCTGGTTGACGTACAGCCCCTCATGGGTGATCTCGGTACCGGTCATGGCCGGCGCGATGCCCAGGTTCCGGGTGTTGGCGGTCGGGCCGGTGGCCCAGCGGTGATGGCCGCGAGAAACGTCGCTCCAGCGCTCCAGGCGGGCCTGGAAGCCGCGCTGGGCCTCGCGAAACTCCACCAGGTCGTCAGGGGTGCCCATGCCCGAGACGTTGAAGAAGTCCTCGAACTGGCGAATGCGGTTTTCCCGGTCGGCGTCGCTCTCGCCCTTGACCCCGATGCACTGGCTGATGATCTCGGTCTTGTTCCAGGCCACGGGGCGAATGATCCGCAACTGCGAGCTGATCTGGTCGAGGAAGAACAGGCTGGGGTAGATGTTCAGGTTGCGCAGGCGATGCATCATCCACTCGGCCCGGGCCTGGCCGTACTCCTCCACCAGGCGCGGCATGATGCTGGCGTAGCCGGAACGTACCGCCGGGTTGGGCATCTCGCTGAACAGCACGCTGTGGCCGTTGGCGAAGGCGAACCAGCCGTCGTCGGTGGCGGCATCGCCGGCCCCGAGCTTGCTGTAGTCCAGGGTGGCGCTGGCGGTGCCGTTCTCGCTGTTGACCTGCTGGCGATGCTGCACCGTGGCCACGTAGTTGTAGTGCACGGTGCTGACGTGATACCCGTCCAGGCCGTTCTCGTTCTGCAGTTTCCAGTTACCGTCGTAGGTGTAGGCGGACTTGCCCGGCAGCACCTCCAGCTCGCCGGTGGGCGATTGGGCGACCATCATGTCGAAGAAGATCCTGGCGTCACCGAGGAAGTCTTCCAGGGTGTCCGTGGCTGCGACATCCAGGCTGATGAACACGAAGCCCTTGTAGCTCTCGATACGGGCCTTTTTCAGGCCGCGGGTGGCCTTGTCGAAATCCTCGGCGTACTCGCCGGGGGCCTTGACCTTCACCAGGCGGCCGTCGCTCTTGTAGCACCAGGCATGGAAGGGACAAGTGAAGGTGGACTGGTTGCCCTTGCCGACCCGGGTCAGGGTGGTGCCGCGATGCTGGCAGGCGTTGACCAGCGCATTGAGCCGGCCCTCGCCATCACGGGTGATGATCATCGGCTGGCGCCCGGCCCGCATCGTGACGAAGTCGTGGTTGTTGGGCAGCTCGCTTTCGTGACAGGCGTAGATCCAGTTCTTCTCGAAGATCAGTTCCATCTCCAGGTCGAACAGCTCGGGTTCGGTGAACATCTCCCGGGCGATGCGGAACACGCCATCGGCTGGGCGAAAATCCAGGCAGCTGTGGATGAACTCCTGCCATTGCTCGACGTTTCTTGCGCCACTCATGGGTCGGTACCTTTTTTATTCGGGCCAATCGGTACGATCATTAGAGTGAGTGCAGGGCGGGGGTGGCTATCCGCTTAGTCGACCAAGCGCATCCACAAAATTGCCAGGGTGGCGGTAGCCGCTGCCGAGAGTGCGAGGCCGCGTCAGGGACCTTTCGGCCAGCTCCGCCTATGGCCGCTACGCGCCCATGCGCAGGCTGCGGCAGCGGCTGCAGGGTGGGGACTTTCTACACGGTCGGCGCCAGCCGGTGAATGAAAGCGAGCAGGGTGGCGGGGAGGTTTATCCACTTAGTCGGCTATTGTTATCCACTGGGTTGGCAGCAGCACCGGTTGGCGCAAAACTTGCCCTGCCAAACAAGACGCGCCGTCAGAGCGCGCTAAAAAATATTGCCGTGAGTGTGCCGTGATGAATAGCAAGACTGATGGGCAGTTGCGCGATATTCGCGTCGATCACTACGACCTCGAGGGCGCCAGGAGCTGGATGTCGGGCATTTGCGGCCCGCACCGCCTGGAGACCGCGACGCCCGAGCGGATCCGTTTCCACCACAGTGCCCATGTGCTCAGGTCGCGGGCCACGACCCTGGGCATCATCGAGTACGGCACGGACGTGGTGGTGGATATCGAGGACATCGAGCGCTTCAGCAGCTACAGCCTGAGCCTGCCGTTGTGCGGCGAGCAGGAGTTGAGCAAGGACGGACGCCTGCTGCGCTCCGACAGCGACCATGGCGTGATCATCGCTCCCAACGAAAGCCAGGTGCTGGCCATCTCCGGCGATTGTCGCAAGTTGCAGGTGGTGATTCCCCGGCCGGCCATGAGCGAGGCCCTGGAAGCCTTGTTGCAGCGCCCGATCCTGGACCCGTTGCGTTTCGAGCCGGGCATGGACGCGCTCAATGGCGCGACGGCCTCCTGGTGGCGCATGGCCCGACATTTCATCGGCGAGTTGGCCCAGGGCAACGAGCTCTATGAGCAACTGGCCTTCACCCGGGAAATCGAGAGTTCGCTGATCAAGGGCCTGATCCTGGCCCAACCCAACAATTACTCCAGCGAGCTGCGCGAGGTGCTTGGGGTCAAGCTGCCGCATTACCTGGTACGGGCCCGCCAATACTTGCAGGAGCATGCCCGCGAGGCGGTGCACCTGGAGGATCTGGAAGTGGCCGCCGGAGTCTCGCGCTACAAGCTGTTCGAAGCCTTTGGCAAATACTTCGCGCTATCGCCCATGGCCTACCTCAAGCGCCATCGGCTCAATGGCGTGCGCCAGGAGATTCTCGAACATGGTGCAGCGCGCAATATCTCCGAGATCGCCCTGGGCTGGGGCTTCACCCACCTGGGGCGATTTTCCGCCGAGTACCGCAAGCTGTTCGACGAGTCCCCGAGCGCGACCGCCCAGCGCCATCCGAGTCGGTTTTAGTTCCGACAGGGCGCTTATTTGCGCTGCACCAGGTCCAGCAGGCCGTTCTGCTCCTTGATCTTCTGCAGGACGATCTCCGAGCGAATATCGGTGACCCCGGCGGCGCGGTTCAGGTGATTGACGATGAAATCCGAGAAGTGCTTGAGGTTGCGCGCCTGGACGCGCAACACATAGTTGCTGGCACCGGTGATCACATAGGCCGTCATCACCTCCGGCCACTGCTGGACCTTGGCGATGAAGGTCTCGTGCCAGCCCTCCACGTCATGGCGCAGGGACACGTGGACGATGGCCTCCAGCTCGATCCCCAGGCGTTCGGCATTGAGCTGGGCGCGGTAGCCGCTGATGATGCCGTCGCTTTCGAGCATGCGCAGCCGACGCAGGCAGGCCGAGGGCGACAGGGCGACTTTCTCCGCCAGCTCCTGGTTGCTGATGCGCCCGTCCTGCTGCAGGTGATGGAGGATGCGCAGGTCGGTGGAGTCGAGCGTCATGGTTGGCATGAATCCATGTTTTTTATTGAAGGATTAGAATTTTATTCGAGATTAGTACGGGATCGCGCTGCTCTTTGCACGAAAATTCTTCTTGGCTTCGTTCATTATTTTCCGGGTTTATCCATTGCCTGCTCCGTTCGTTCCGTCGTGGAACGGGCAGGGCATCGACCAAGACAGGACTTCCAATGATCGACAAAAACCACTGCCTGCGTCTCGATGAACAAGACTCCCTGGCGCCGCTGCGCCGGCAGTTCGCCTTGCCTGAGGGGGTGATCTATCTCGATGGCAACTCCCTGGGCGCGCGCCCCGTGGCCTCCCTGGAGCGGGCTCGGCAAGTCATCGAGCAGGAGTGGGGCGATGGCCTGATCCGTAGTTGGAACAGCGCCGGCTGGCGCGACTTGTCCCAGCGTTTGGGCGATCGCCTGGCGCCGTTGATCGGTGCCGATGCCGGGGAAGTGGTGATCACCGACACCACCTCGATCAACCTGTTCAAGGTCCTCAGCGCCGCCTTGCTGGTGCAGGCCGAACGCGCCCCCGAGCGCCGGGTGATCGTCTCCGAAAGCAGCAACTTCCCCACCGACCTGTACATCGCCGAAGGCCTGACCCAGCTGCTCCAGCAGGGCTATTCGCTGCGCCTGGTGGACAGCCCCGAGCAGGTGCCGGCGGCCATCGACCAGGACACCGCGGTGGTGATGCTCACCCACGTCAACTACAAGACCGGCTACATGCACGACATGCAGCAACTGACCGGGTTGATCCACGAGGCTGGCGCCCTGAGCATCTGGGACCTGGCCCACTCGGCCGGCGCGGTACCGGTGGAACTCAAGCGCTGCGGCGCCGACTACGCCATCGGCTGCACCTACAAGTACCTCAATGGCGGTCCTGGTTCCCAAGCGTTCGCCTGGGTCGCCCCGGCGCTGTGCGACCTGGTGACCCAGCCGCTGTCCGGTTGGTTCGGCCATGCCCGGCAGTTCGACATGGCCACCCGCTATGAACCCAGCAGTGGCATTGCCCGCTACCTGTGCGGCACCCAGCCGATCACCTCGCTGGCGATGGTCGAGTGCGGCCTGGAGATCTTCGAGCAGACCGACATGCAGAGCCTGCGGCGCAAGTCCCTGGCCCTGACCGACCTGTTCATCGAACTGGTCGAGCAACGCTGCGCCGGGCATGACCTGACGCTGGTGACCCCGCGTGAGCACGCCAAGCGTGGCAGTCATGTGAGCTTCGAGCATCCCGAGGGGTATGCGGTGATCCAGGCCCTGATCGCCCGGGGCGTGATCGGCGATTATCGCGAGCCGCGGATCATGCGTTTCGGCTTCACGCCGCTGTACACCACCTTCACTGAAGTGTGGGAGGCGGTGCAGATCCTTGGTGAAATCCTCGACGCCAAGACCTGGGCCCAAGCGCAGTTCCAGGTGCGCCACAGCGTAACCTGAAGACAACCTGTAGCCGCTGGCGCAGCCCTATCCTGCGCCAGCCACTGCAACACCCCGCGGCACAAGGACGAGCCGCCAGATCGATCAACGCGTGCACACAACAATAAAGAGGCACTGAACGTGACCACCACCAACAAGGGTTTCGAAGCGATTTCCAATCGCGAGCACGGCCTGAGGCGGCAGCTGACCGCCGGCCAGATGAGCATGATCGCCATTGGCGGCGCCATCGGTACCGGGCTGTTCATGGGCAGCGCCTACGCCATTGGTTATGCCGGGCCCAGCGTGCTGCTCAGCTATGCCATCGGCGCCCTGATCACCCTACTGCTGATGGGCTGCCTGGCGGAAATGACCGTGGCCCATTCCACCTCCGGCTCCTTTGGCGCCTATGCCGAGTTCTATATCAGCCCCCTGGCCGGTTTCCTGGTGCGCTACGCCTATTGGGCGGCCATCGTCCTGGCCGTGGGCGCCGAGGTCACGGCCATCGCCATGTACATGAAGTACTGGTTCGCCAACGTGCCTGAGTGGGTCTGGATCATCTCGTTCTCCAGCGTGCTGATCCTGCTCAATGCCATCAGCGTGAAGACCTTCGGCAATTTCGAATACTGGTTCTCCACCATCAAGATCGCCGCCATCGTCGGTTTCATCATCCTGGCGGTGTATGTGGTGTTCGGCTCCGGCAACCCCGACTATGGCGTGCACAACTACAACGTCCACGGCGGCTTCTTCCCCAACGGCTTGCAGGGCATGTGGATCGCGGTGATCGTGTCGATCTTCAGCTACCTGAGTGTGGAGATGATCGCGGTGGCGGCCGGGGAGGCCCAGGACCCGCAACGGGCAGTGAAACAGGCGTTTCGCGCCACCATCGTGCGCCTGGTGGTGTTCTACCTGCTGACCCTGGCACTGATGCTGGCCATCGTGCCCTGGGTCCAGGCGGGCAAGGCCCAGAGCCCGTTCGTCACGGTGATGCAGACCATCGGCATTCCCGGGGCCACCGGAGTGATGAACTTCGTGATCCTGATCGCTGCGCTGTCGGCCATGAACAGCCAGCTCTATATCACCACCAGGATGATGTTCAGCCTGTCCCGCGCCGGTTATGCGCCCAAGTCCATGGGGGCCCTGAGCAAGACCGGGATTCCGCTCAATGCCCTGCTGCTGTCGAGCAGCGGTATCGCCCTGGCGACCCTGATCAACGTGTTCTACCCGGAAAGCTCGTTCGCCCTGATGATGGCGATCTCGATGTTCGGCGCGATCTTCACCTGGTTCATGATCTTCCTCACCCACTACTGCTTCCGGCGCTATCACCAGCGCCATGGCGAGCAGCCGCTGTCGTTTCGCATGCGCCTGTTTCCCTACAGCACCCTGCTCGGGTTGTTCCTGATGGGGGCCGTGATGATCACCACCTTTTTTACCGACGCCTTCAAGATGACCCTGGTGTTCGGGGTGCCCTTCCTGCTGGTGCTGAGCCTCGCCTACTGGTTGTTCTTCCGCAGGCCCAGGAGTACGGCCGCGTTGTCGCAAGTCTGATACGCCGCTTCCCGGGCGGCCTTAGAGGCTGCCCAAGGGACACTCATCGCGGGCCTGTTGCAGGCTGCCCTGGAAGGCGTCGAGGCGGGCATGCAGCTGTTGCAGCTCATCGATCTTGAGTTGCAGCTCGCGCTTCTTCTGCGCCAGGGCCGCCTGGGCCTGGTCCCAGGGAAAGGCCTGGCCCTGGTGGGCGGCGAATACCTGTTGCAGTTCCTTGAGCTTGAACCCCAACTGTTGCGCGCACTTGATGAACACCAGTTGCTCGACGCTCTGCGCGTCATAGAGTCGGTAGCGACCCTGGCGCGGGGCCTCGGGCAACAGGCCGATGGCCTCATAGTGGCGGATGCTCTTGATGGTGGTGCCGGACAATTGCGCGGCTTGACCGATGTACATGGCGGCTTCCTTGTGCTGTACCGGGCAGGGGCGCCGGATGCCGCGCATTATCGAGCAGTGTCAGCGCCTGGCAAGCTGTTCTGCTTGTTGCAGCCAATGGGTCCGGCTGAGGTCGCTGGCGCCCAGCACCGGGCCGAAGGTCAAGGTACGCCGTGTGCGAATACCACAAAAGGCCAGGGTGGTGCGGCGCATCTGGTGCAGCCCGGGCATGTGGTAGAACCAGCGGTAGTACCAGGGCGGGGTGTCCATGGTCACCAGCAAGTCGGCAGTGCGTCCCTTGAGCAGTTGTTCCGGGAAGGCCTTGCCGGGGCGGTACTTGAACGCGAAGCCGGGCAACAGCACCCGGTCGAGAAAACCCTTGAGCAAGGCCGGGATGCCGCCCCACCAGATGGGGAAGACCCAGGTCAGGTGCTCGGCCCAGAGGATATCGGCCTGGGCTCGCTGCAGGTCGTCTTCCAGTGGCTGGATTCGCCGATACCCCTCGTGCAGCACCGGGTCGAAGCGCAGGTCGCCCAGGTACAGGCTCCGTACTTCATGCCCGGCTTGCTGCGCCGCGTGGATGTAGCGCTCGCTCAGTGCCGCGCAGAGGCTGGCGCGGGAAGCATGGCCGAGAATCACCAGAATGCGTTTGCTCATTACCTTGGTCCTTGGGGAAGAAGTGCCAAGGCTAAGGTCTGCCCCTAAGGGCAGAGTCAAGGCTTGTGCAAGGCCTGGCACAGGTCCTGGGCATAGAGCGGCAGGGTGGCGAAATCACGGGCGCACAGGAGCAAGCGCCGCCGGGCCCAGGGCTCGCCCAGGGGGCGGGTCTGCAGGGCCAGTTGCCGGTTGCGCTCCAGGGCGGCCAGGGGCACCACGGCCAACCCGGCTCCGCGTGCCACCATGCGCAATGCCGCGTCGAAACCCTCGGTCCGAATCCGCAACTGCATGCGCAGGCCCAGGTGCAGGGCCTGCTCCTCCAGGTACACCGCCAGGGCGCTATGACTGGCCAGGCCGACATAGTCATAGGCCAGGGTGTCATCGAAGCTCGGTGCGGACTGCTGGCTCAGCGGGTGATCCATGGGCATCGCCAGGATCAGCGGATCATCGCGAAACGGCCGGACCTGCAGGCCCCGGGTGTCCACCGCATCGGAGACGATGCCCAACTCTGCCGCGCCTTGGCGCAGGGCATGGGTGATGCGTTGGCTGGGCAACTCCAGGCAATCGATATCCACCTGAGGGCGCTCGCGCAGGAAGTCCGCCAGCAGTTCCGGCAAGTACTCGCTCAGGGCGCTGGTATTGCACAGCAGGCGCACCTGCCCCTTGACGCCCTTGGCGTACTCGGCGAGGTCCTGTTGCAGGTGTTCGGCATACAGCAGCAACGTCCGGGCGTGCTGGGCCAGGGCCTTGCCGGCCGGCGTCGGGCTGATGCCGCGCCGACCACGTTCGAGCAGGCCGATGCCCAGGCTGGCTTCCATGGCGCGGATCCGCGCGCTGGCCGCGGCCAGGGACAGGTGGCTGCGCTCGGCGCCAGCGGTGATATTGCCGGCGTCGAAGACATTCAGGTACAGGCGCAGGTCCACCAGGTCGAAATGCATGCGGGGCCTCCACAGTCAGGGCATCGAGGATCAGCCTCTTGTCTGGCAAGAGGCTGGCTCAGTATATGGCAGATTTTCAGCGCCGCCGGGCGAGAGCAGGATAGGCCCATGAATACCTCCCTCGCGTTTTATCAGGATCTGGGCCTTGGCCTGTCTTTATGGGTACTCGGCATCTTTGTCATGGCCGGAATGGTCAAGGGTGTGATCGGCCTGGGCTTGCCCACGGTGGCCATGGGGCTCCTGGGGTTGGCTATGGCTCCGGCGCAGGCAGCAGCCTTGCTGATCATTCCGGCGACCCTGACCAACCTCTGGCAACTGGCGTTCGGTGGGCACCTGTCGGCCTTGCTCAGGCGTTTGTGGCCGCTGTTGCTGGCGATCGGCATCGGCACCTTGGGCGGCTCCCTGTGGTTGGGCATCGATGGCGGGCCGTGGGTGGTGCGAGGGTTGGGGGCGGCCTTGCTGCTCTATGCCCTGGCGGGCCTGTGCTTGCCTCAGCTGCACATCGCCCCGGCCCATGAGCGTTGGCTGGCGCCCTTGTGTGGATTGGCCACTGGCCTGGTTACTGCGATCACCGGGGTTTTCGTGATTCCGGCGGTGCCTTACCTGCAGGCGCTGGGCCTGGCGCGGGATTCCTTGGTCCAGGCCCTGGGCCTGTCGTTCACCGTCTCGACCCTGGCCCTGGCCGCCGGCCTCGCCTGGGGCGGCCACCTGGGTGGTGCGCAGCTGGGGGCCTCGTTGCTGGCGCTGGTCCCGGCGCTGCTGGGCATGTGGCTGGGCCAGTGGCTGCGCCAGCGCATCAGCGCGCCGTTGTTCAAACGGGTGTTCTTCATCGGCCTGGGCCTGCTGGGGGCCCACCTGCTGATCAGCGGATAGCAGAAGCCGGGCTGAGCATGTCGATGGCGCGGATCTCGAAGTCGCGCTCCAGGTACTCCATGCGCGCATCGCGGAACTGCTTCATGTGCGGCAGGTTGGAGTGCACGTCCAGCGCCTCCTGGGATTCCCAGACTTCGTAGAAGATGAACAGGCTGGGGTCCTGCTGGTCGCGCAGCATGTGGTACTCGATGCAGCCGGGTTCGGCGCGACTGGCGGCGACATAACCGAGGAACAGCGCTTCGAATTCGGCAGCCCGTTCGGGGCGCGTCTTGGCGTGGAGGATGAAGGCCTGGCGGGTCATGGGATGTGCTCGTGGCAAAGGAAGTTGCCAAGGATTCTAAGACAACAATAAAGGCTTGATTCGTGCCTTTACGGCAAATGTATTTTGAGCGCCAGAGGCTTATTCCCGCGCGAGTCCTTCACTAACCTGCCGCCCTCGTTTTCCACCCCAACGGCCTGGCGTCGCACGACGCCTGCAACGGGCCGTTCCCGCGACAGGGCCCGCTCATGAAAAAAGTACTGCTGCTCAATGGCGCCAAGCAATTCGCCCACTCCGACGGCCGCTACAACACCACCTTGCACGAGGCTGCACTGGCGGTGCTGGATCGCGGCGGCCTGGACGTCAAGGTCACCCTCATCGACCAGGGCTACGACGCCCAGGAAGAAGTGGCGAAGTACCTCTGGGCCGACGTGATCGTCTACCAGATGCCTGCCTGGTGGATGGGCGAGCCCTGGATCGTCAAGAAGTACATTGACGAGGTCTTCACCCAGGGCCATGGCAGCCTGTATGCCAACGATGGCCGGACCCGTTCCGACGCTTCGCAGAAGTACGGCAGTGGCGGCCTGGTCCAGGGCAAGCAGTACATGCTCTCGCTGACCTGGAATGCACCGCAGCAGGCCTTCGACGACCCGAGCGATTTCTTCGAAGGCAAAGGGGTGGACGCGGTCTATTTCCCGTTCCACAAGGCCAACCAGTTCCTGGGCATGAGCCCCCTGCCGACCTTCCTCTGTGTCGATGTGATGAAGTGCCCGGCTGTTGAAAACGATGTCCGGCGCTACGAGCAGCATCTGCGCCAGGTGTTCGGTCTTAAGGCTCAAAGCCGCTAATATCGATAGGCCGTTCCTGTAGCCGCCGTGCGTCGCAGCCTGCGCAGGGGCTACAGCTACCAATCGATAGAGGGTTCTACGTGAAAGCCAGATCCGACGAGTTGCAGATCTTCGTCTGTGTCATCGAGTGCGGTTCCATCTCCGCCGCTGCCGAGCAGGTCGGGCAGACGCCATCGGCGGTCAGCCGCACCCTGTCGCGCCTGGAATCAAAGCTCGATACCACGCTGATCAACCGCACGACCCGGCGCATGGACCTGACCGAAGAGGGCAAGTATTTCTTCGAGCAGGCCAAGCTGATCCTCGATCAGATGGACCAACTCGAAGAGCGCCTGTCCTCCCGCCAGCAGACCCCCTCCGGGCGCCTGCGGATCAACGCCGCCTCGCCGTTCATGCTGCACGCCATCGTCCCCTACATCGCCGAGTTTCGTGGCCTGTACCCCGATATCCAGCTCGAGCTCAACAGTAACGACCTGATCATCGACCTCCTGGAGCAGAGCACCGATATCGCGATCCGCATCGGCACCCTGGCCGACTCGACCCTGCATGCCCGCTCCCTGGGTTGCAGCCCCTTGCGCATCCTGGCCAGCCCGGCCTACCTGGAGCGCCACGGCACCCCGCGCAGCGTCGCCGAGCTCAGCGAACACACGCTGTTGGGCTTCACCCAGACCGAAAGCCTCAACCACTGGCCGCTGCGCCATCCCCATGGCGACCGCTGGCAGATCCAGCCAGGCATCAGTGCCTCCAGCGGCGAGACCCTGCGCCACCTGGTACTGGAGGGGCAGGGCATTGCCTGCCTGTCGCACTTCATGACCATCGATGACATTCGCGCCGGGCGTCTGATACCGATCCTCAGCGAGTTCAACAGCGGTTATCGCCAGCCGATCAACGCCGTGTACTACCGTAACTCGCAGTTGGCCCTGCGTATCCAGTGCTTCCTGGATTTCATCCAGGGCAAGCTGGCCGACTACGCCGACCCGATGTTCGAGGGCTGAGACCCAGGTTCCCTGGCTGGGGATTCGTGATCCCTGCGCAAGAGTGATTTGGTCCAGCCCGGCTGTTTCGTCGAAGCAGGCGCGCCGATACTGGCGCCATCACTTATCCACCCAGGGAGTCTCTCCATGAACGTATTCGTTACCGGTGCCGCGGGTTTCATCGGCGGTTCCATCGCCACCGGCCTGGTCAAGGCCGGGCATCAGGTCACTGGCCTGGTGCGCAGCGCCGAGCAAGCCGCCGAGCTGACGGCCCTGGGCATCAAGCCCGTGGTAGGCAGCCTGGACGACAGCGCCCTGCTGAGCGAACAGGCCCGGGCCGCCGATGCGGTGATCAATGCTGCCAGCAGCGACCATCGTGGTGCGGTGGAAGTGTTGCTGGCCGCGCTCAAGGGCTCGAACAAGCCGTTCCTGCACACCAGCGGTTCGAGCATCGTCGGCGACGCTTCCGGCGGCAAGGCCAGCGATACCGTCTACTACGAAGACCAGTTGCCGGAGCCCACCGTGGACAAGGCCGCCCGGGTGGCCATCGATAACCTGATCCTGGCGGCGGCCAAGGACGGGGTGAACTCGGCGGTGCTGTGCAACACCCTGATCTACGGCCACAGCCTGGGCGTCAAGCGTGACAGCGTGCAGCTGCCGCGCCTGCTCAAGCAAGCGCGCAAGAGCGGTGTGGTGCGTCATGTCGGGCCGGGACAGAACATCTGGTCCAACGTGCATATCGAGGACGTGGTGGCGCTCTACGCCCTGGCCCTGACCGACAACACTCCGGGCAGCTTCTACTTCGTCGAGAGCGGCGAGGCGTCCTTCATCGACATGACCCGCGCCATGGCCCGCGCCCTGCACCTGGGCGAACCCGAGGACTGGCCGCTGCCTGCCGCCGAGGCCGAGTGGGGCTACGAGATGGCCAACTACGGCCTGGGCTCCAACAGCCGGGTACGCGGCAAGAAGGCCCGCGAGCTGCTGGGCTGGGCGCCGCAGCGGACTTCGGTGCTGGAGTGGATCGAGCACGAGATGGTCTGAGGAGCGGCTGCTCCACTGATCCATCTGCGACAAACGGCTGCCTGCGGGCGGCCGTTTTGCTGTGGGCGTTTGCCCACCGCGCAACAAAGCGCATAAGGTTCGTCTGGTCTGAAAACAACGATAAGGACGGACTCCATGGGTATCTTGCCGTGCACGACCCTCACCCTGGGCCTGGCGCTCGCTGCCAGCGTTCCAGTCTTCGCCGCGCCCCTTGAGGGCGGCGCGGTGGCCGCACCCAACCAGTACGGCGCCGATGTCGCGGCGCAGATCCTCAAGAAGGGCGGCAACGCGGTGGACGCTGCGGTGGCCATGGCCTTCACCCTGGCCGTGACCTATCCCGAAGCCGGCAATATCGGCGGTGGCGGCTTCATGACGCTGTTCATCGACGGCAAGCCGTATTTCCTCGACTACCGGGAAACCGCGCCCAAGGCCGCGACCCGCGACATGTACCTGAATGACAAGGGTGAGGTGATCGAGAACCTCAGCCTGGTGGGCGCCCGCGCCGCCGGGGTGCCGGGCACCGTGATGGGCCTGTGGGAGGCCCACCAGAAGTTCGGCAAGCTGCCCTGGAGCGAACTCGTCACCCCGGCAGTGGCCTACGCCAGGAACGGCTTCAAGGTGGCGGACAAGCAGTACCAGTACCGCGAGGATGCCTTGAAGCTGTTTAACGGCAGCACCAACTTCGGTGATTATTTTGGCAGCATGCAACCCGGCCAGACCTTCCGTCAGCCGGAGTTGGCGGCGACCCTGGAACGCATCGCCGACCAGGGCGCCAAGGAGTTCTACAGCGGCAAGACCGCCGACTTGCTGGTGGCCCAGATGCAGGCCGACAAGGGCCTGATCACCAAGCAGGACCTGCAGGACTACAAGGTCCAGTGGCGCCAGCCGCTGCAGGTGAATTTCCGTGGCAACGTGCTGTACACCGCGCCGCCGCCCAGTTCCGGCGGGGTCGCCCTGGCCCAGCTGATCGGCATCAAGGAAGAGCGCGCCGCCGACTTCAAGGGCGTCGAGCTCAATTCGGCCAAGTACATCCACCTGCTGGCGGAAATCGAGAAGCGAGTATTCGCCGACCGTGCCGACTACCTGGGCGATCCGGCGTTTTCCGAGGTGCCGGTCAAGCCATTGACCGACCCGGCCTACCTCAAGCAGCGTGCGGCCCAGGTCAACCCCGACGCCATCTCGCCCACCGACAAGGTGCGCCCGGGGCTGGAACGGCACCAGACCACCCATTTCTCCATCGTCGATGCCCAGGGCAATGCGGTGAGCAATACCTACACCCTGAACTGGGACTACGGCAGCGGCGTGGTGGTCAAGGGCGCGGGGTTCCTGCTCAACGACGAGATGGACGACTTCAGCGCCAAGCCCGGCGTGGCCAATGCCTTCGGCGTGGTGGGCGGCGATGCCAATGCCATCGCCCCGGGCAAGCGCATGCTGTCGTCCATGAGCCCGAGCCTGGTGACCCGCGACGGCAAGGTCACCCTGGTCCTGGGCACTCCGGGCGGGTCGCGGATCTTCACCTCGATCTTCCAGGTGCTGAACAACCTCTACGACTTCCACCTGCCCCTGGAGAAAGCCGTGGCCGCGCAACGGGTGCATCACCAACTGCTGCCCAAGGACACGATCTACTACGACGCCTATGCGCCGCTCACCGGCCAGGTCGCCGATGAACTCAAGGCCATGGGCTACACCCTCGAGGACCAGGGCTGGGAGATGGGCGACATCCAGGCCATCCGGGTCAATGGCACCCAGCTTGAAACCGCTTCCGACCCGCGCGGGCGTGGCGTAGGCAAAGTGGTCAAGTAACCGCTGCGCCCTTGCCTGGGCCGGTACTCCGGTTCCGGCAAGGGCTTGGCTGCGCGCCGACGGCCGGCTGGTCGGCGGCGTTTCGATTCCGTACCATTCCGGCCTGTTTTCCCCCGCCATTCCCCGGGCCCTGCGCGGCCCAACTATCAGGTCAATCATGAAAGCAAAACGTCTGCGTGCCGATGTCCTGGCCGGACTCACCACCTCCTTCGCCCTGCTGCCCGAATGCATCGCCTTCGCCCTGGTCGCTCACCTCAACCCGTTGATGGGCCTGTACGGCGCCTTCTTCATCTGCACCCTGACCGCGCTGTTCGGCGGCCGTCCGGGCATGGTCTCCGGCGCGGCCGGCTCCATGGCGGTGGTGATCGTCGCCCTGGTGGTGCAGCACGGGGTGCAGTACCTGCTGGCCACGGTGCTGCTGGGCGGGCTGGTGATGATCGCCTTCGGCCTGTTGCGCCTGGGCAAGCTGGTGCGCATGGTGCCGCACCCGGTGATGCTGGGCTTCGTCAACGGCCTGGCGATCGTCATCGCCCTGGCCCAGCTGGAGCATTTCAAGAGTGGCGAGCACTGGCTCAGCGGCCAGCCGCTGTACCTGATGGCCGGCCTGGTGGCGCTGACCATGGCCATCGTCTACCTGCTGCCGCGCCTGACTCGGGCGGTGCCGCCGGCGCTGGTGGCGATCCTCGGCGTGGGCCTTCTGGTGTACGTGCTGGGGTTGCCGACCCGCACCCTGGGGGACATGGCCCACATCGCCGGCGGCTTGCCGGCGCTGGCGTTGCCGGACGTGCCCTGGACCCTGGAAACCCTGGGCATCATCGCGCCCTATGCCTTCCTGATGGCCATGGTCGGCCTGCTGGAAACCCTGCTGACCCTGAACCTCACCGACGAGATCACCGAGACCCGCGGCTACACCAACCGCGAGTGCGTGGCCCTGGGCGCGGCGAACATGGTCTCCGGCGTCTTCGGCGGCATGGGCGGCTGCGCGATGATCGGCCAGACCGTGATCAACCTCAGTTCCGGTGGCCGTGGGCGCTTGTCCGGGGTCGTGGCCGGGGTGCTGATCCTGCTGTTCGTACTGTTCCTGTCGCCGCTGATCGAGCGCATTCCCCTGGCGGCGCTGGTGGGCGTGATGTTCGTGGTGTCGCAGCAGACCTTCGCCTGGGCCTCCTTGCGGGTGGTCAACAAGGTGCCGCTCAACGACGTGCTGGTGATCCTCGCGGTGACGGTGATCACCGTGTTCACCGACCTGGCCACCGCGGTCATGTGCGGCATCGTCATCGCCGCCCTCAACTTCGCCTGGCAGCAGGCCCGCGAGCTGTACGCCGACAGCCACCTGGAAGCCGACGGCAGCAAGCTCTACCACCTGCACGGCACCTTGTTCTTCGCTTCCACCACGCCGTTCCTCAACCAGTTCGACCCGGCCAACGACCCATCGCGGGTGACCATCGACTGCCGGCACCTGAGCTTCGTCGACTATTCGGCCATCGCCGCGCTCATGACCCTGCGCGAGCGCTATGCCAAGGCCGGCAAGCAGTTGCGGGTGCTGCACCTGTCCGAGCGCTGCAAGAAGCTGCTCAAGCGCGCCCGGGTCCAGCACGACTGACGGCCTGCGGGCGAGCCGTCGCGCTCGCCCGTCCGCCCGGCACGGGCATGAAAATACCCGGTGCCGATTTTCATCACCGGGGCTTTTGCATAGTCCTGCACGACAAAGCCTGCCTCTTTACGAAAATCAGTTTCATATGGTTTGAAATTCACTGCCTAAAGTGATTAAAAACTTTCATAACCATTCGAAACGACGCTGTTTTCAAGGAGGTATCCGTGGCTCCTGTATCGGCTTACGGACTGCTGGGTTACGCCGCAGTCGCCATCATCGCGTTGATCGTCCTGATCGCTCGCTACCGGCTCAATCCCTTTATCGTCATTACCCTGGTCTCGGTGGGCCTGGCGCTGGTGGCCGGCATGCCGGCCTCCGGGGTGGTGGCGGCCTATGAGGCCGGGGTCGGCAAGACCCTGGGGCATATCGCCCTGGTGGTAGCCCTGGGCACCATGCTCGGCAAACTGATGGCCGAATCCGGTGGGGCCGAGCAGGTGGCGCGCACCCTGGTGGCCCGCTTCGGCGAGCGCAACGCCCACTGGGCCATGGTCTGCATTGCCTTCCTGGTGGGGCTGCCGCTGTTCTTCGAGGTGGGTTTCGTGTTGCTGGTGCCCATCGCCTTCACCGTGGCGCGGCGGGTCGGGGTATCGCTGCTGATGGTTGGCCTGCCGATGGTCGCCGGGCTGTCGGTGGTGCATGCCCTGGTGCCGCCGCACCCGGGGGCGATGCTGGCGGTGCAGGCCTACCAGGCGCCGGTGGGGCAGACCTTGCTGTACGCGATCCTGATCGGCGTGCCCACGGCGATCATCGCCGGCCCGGTGTATGCGCGGCTGATCGTGCCGCACATCCAGTTGCCGGCGCACAACCCGCTGGAGCAGCAGTTCATCAACCGTGAACCGCGCCTGCGGCTGCCAAGCTTTCGCCTGACCCTGGGCACCATCCTGCTGCCGGTGGTGCTGATGCTGCTGGGCGGTTGGGCCAACCTGATCGCCGCCCCGGGTACCGGGCTCAACCAGTTCTTGTTGTTCATCGGCAACTCGGTGATCGCCCTGCTGATCGCCACCCTGGTGAGCTTCTGGACCCTGGGCCTGGCCCAGGGCCTGAACCGCGAGTCGATCCTCAGGTTCACCAACGAATGCCTGGCGCCGACTGCCGGCATCACCCTCCTGGTGGGGGCCGGTGGCGGCTTGAACCGGATCCTCATCGACTCCGGGGTGACCGAGCAGGTGACCGGCCTGGCCCATCAGTTCCAGTTGTCGCCGTTGTGGATGGGCTGGCTGTTCGCGGTGCTGATGCGGGTCGCCACCGGTTCGGCCACCGTGGCCCTGACCACCGCCTCGGGGGTGGTGGCGCCGGTGGCGGTCGGCCTGGGTTATCCCCATCCGGAACTGCTGGTGATCGCCACCGGCGCCGGCTCGGTGATCCTCTCCCACGTCAACGACGGCGGCTTCTGGCTGGTCAAGGAATACTTCAATATGAGCGTCATCCAGACCTTCAAGACCTGGACCGTGCTGGAGACCCTGATCTCGCTGATCGCCTTCGGCCTGACCCTGGTTCTCGCGGAGTTTCTCTAGATGGACATCCTTTACCAGATCCGCTCGCGCCTGGACGATCTCAGTACCGGGGAGGCGCGGATCGCCCGGCTGATGCTCGATGACGTGGGCTTCGCCGCCTCCGCCAGCCTCGAGGAGCTGGCCCGGCGGGCCGAGGTCAGCGCCGCGACCCTGTCGCGTTTCGCCCGCAGCGTCGGCTGTCGGGACTTGCGCCAGCTGCGCCTGCAACTGGCCCAGGCCAGCGGCGTGGGCAGCCGCTTCCTCGATCCGGGGGCGAGCACCGAGTCGTCCGGTTTCTACCGGCAGATCGTCGGCGATATCGAGTCGACGCTGCACCACCACCTGGCGGGTTTCGAGGGGGCGCAATTCGCCGATGCGGTGCGTCTGCTGGGCCGCGCGCGGATGATCCACGCCTTCGGCACCGGTGGCTGTTCAACCCTGTGCAGCGCCGAGTTGCAGGTGCGCCTGGTGCGCCTGGGCTACTGCATCGCCGCCTGCCATGACCCGGTGATGATGCGGGTGACCGCCGCCTCCCTGGGGCCGCAACACGCAGTGATCGCCTGTTCCCTCAGCGGCCTCACCCCGGAACTGCTGGACGCGGTGACCCTGGCCCGCAGCTACGGCGCCGCTGTGCTCGCCATTACCTTGCCCGACTCGCCCCTGGCCGGGCTGGCGGACGTGCTGTTGCCACTGCACAGCGCCGAGACCTCGTTCATCTACAAACCCACCGCCGCCCGCTACGGCATGCTGCTGGCCATCGACGTGTTGGCCACGGAGCTGGCCCTGGCCATGCCCGACGACAATCAAGAGCGCCTGCGCAGGATCAAGCTGGCCCTGGACCATTACCGTGGCGGCGCCGACAGCCTGCCCCTGGGAGACTGACATGCGCTACGACACCCTGATCCGCAATGCCCTGGTCATCGACGGCAGCGACCGTCCCGGCTATCGCGCCGACCTGGCCATCCTCGACGGGCGCATCCAGCGCATCGGCGAGCTGGCCGGTGCGCTCGCCGAGGTCGAGATCGATGCCGCCGGCCGCGTGCTGGCCCCGGGCTTCATCGACGTGCACACCCATGACGACACGGTGGTGATCCGCCAGCCGCAGATGCTGCCCAAGCTCAGCCAGGGGGTGACCACGGTGGTGGTGGGTAACTGCGGCATCAGTGCCGCGCCGGTGACCCTCAAGGGCGATCCGCCGGACCCGATGAACCTGCTGGGGCAGCGCGAGATGTTCGTCTACCCGCGTTTCGCCGACTACCGCGCGGCGGTGGATGCGGCCCGTCCGGCGGTGAATGTCGCGGCCCTGGTGGGGCATACCGCCCTGCGCAGCAACCACCTGGCGGACCTGTACCGCACGGCCACCGCTAGCGAAATCGCGGCCATGCGCGAGCAATTGCGCGACAGCCTGGAGCAGGGCGCTCTGGGCCTGTCCACCGGGCTGGCCTACGCCAGCGCCTTCTGCGCGAAAACCGATGAGGTGCGTCAGCTGGCCGAGGAGTTGACGGCCTTCGGCGCGCTGTATGCCACGCATCTGCGCAGCGAGTTCGAGCCGGTACTGGAGGCCATGGACGAAGCCTTCCTGATCGGCCGTTCGGCGCGGGCACCGGTGATCATCTCTCACCTCAAGTGCGCCGGCGCCGGCAACTGGGGGCGCAGCCCGCAACTGCTGGCGGCCCTGGAGCAGGCGGCGCAGGAGCATCCGGTGGGCTGCGACTGCTATCCCTATGCCGCCAGCTCCTCGACCCTGGACCTCAAGCAGGTCACCGATGCCTATCGCATCACCATCACCTGGTCCACGCCGCATCCCGAGCAGGGCGGACGCGACCTGGCGCAGATCGCCGCCGACTGGGGCCTGGATCTGCAGGCCGCCGCCAAGCGCCTGCAACCGGCGGGAGCGGTGTACTACGGCATGGACGAAAGCGACGTGCGGCGCATCCTCGCCCACCCGCTGACGATGGTCGGCTCCGATGGCCTGCCGGAAGACCCGTTCCCCCATCCCCGGTTATGGGGCGCCTTTCCCCGGGTGCTGGGCCACTTCAGTCGCGACCTGGGGTTATTCCCGCTGCACACTGCGGTGCACAAGATGACCGGCCTGTCGGCGGCGCGCTTCGGCCTGCGCCAGCGCGGCGAGATCCGCGAAGGCTATTGGGCCGACCTGGTGCTGTTCGATCCCGAGCGGGTCCGGGACGTGGCCGACTTCCAGGAACCACGGCGCCCGGCCCAGGGAATCGACGGGGTCTGGGTCAATGGCGTGAGCAGTTATGCCGCCGGCCAGGCCAGCGAGCAGCGCCATGGGCGCTTCCTGCCCCGGGAGGGCGATTTGCGCCAGGGGTTCGGGATGCCAGGCTGATTTGTTGATCGCCGTCACAATGGTGGCGCATTGATATTAAAGAAAGCCCGCGTGGCGCCGAAGTGCTGGCAATCGGGGTCGCTCTCAGCGACCTGTTTCCAGTCAGGGAGTCACGCAATGAGCTTTGGCAAAACCACCCCCGTCCTGCGGATCTTCGATGAAGCCAAGGCCCGGGAGTTTTACCTGGACTTCCTGGGCTTCAGCCTCGATTGGCAGCATCGCTTCGAGACCGATCTGCCGCTGTACATGCAGGTCTCCCGGGGCGAGTGCGTGCTGCACCTGAGCGAGTACCATGGCGACTGCACCCCTGGTGCGGCACTGCGTATCGAAACCGATGAACTGGAAGCCTTCCAGCAAGGGTTGCTGGCCAAGCAGTATCCATTCTCCCACCCGCAGATCCAGGCCATGCCCTGGGGAAGCCAGGACATGACCATCAGCGATCCTTTCGGTAACCGGTTGGTATTCACCAATACCATCAGTGCCTGATGCGGGTCAGGCCTGTGTGGTGGGGAGGGCGGCCTGGCGAAACTGGCCCGGGGTCAGGCCGGTGCGGGTCTTGAAGCTGCGGTGGAACGAACGGGGTTCGGTGAAGCCCAGGCGATCGGCGATGTCGTGGATCGACAGCTCGCTGTGCCGTAGATAGTGCTCGGCCAACTCTTGGCGCAGGTCATCGAGAATCTGCTGGTAGGACGTTCCGTCCTTGAGCAATTGGCGTTGCAAGGTGCTTACCGATACCGACAGTTGCTCGGCCACTTGTTCCTTGCGCGGCAGGCCATCCTTGAGCAACTGGCGCAGGACGCCCTGCACCTGCAGCGCCACCGGTGCATCGGCCAACGAGGCCATCATCGCCTGGGCATGGTCTTCCAGGGTCTTGAGCAGGCGCGCATCGGCCTGGCGCAAGGGCAGTTGCAGGTAGTTCAGCGGCGCCACCAGGGCCGAGCAGGGCTGCTGGAACAGCACCGGGCAGCCCAATAGCGCTTCGTATTGCTCGACCTGGGCTCGCTCCGGCAGCGGGTGCTCGAACCACACGGCGCGAGGCGACAACTGCGAATCGGCGATCCAGCGGGCATACAGTAACCAGGAGGCGAGCACGTTTTCCACCAGGTGCCGGCGGATGTCCGGGCGCTGGTGGCGGCAGCTCCAGACCAGGCGTACCTCGTCGCCTGCCACCTCGGCGCGGCTGGTACCCATGTCCCCCACCAGTTTTTCGAACGGCATGATGCGCGCCATGGCTTCGCCCAGGGTCGCGCAGTTCATGGTGATGTAGCCCAGTACGTTCCAGGAGTTGGGTTTGACGAAGCGTGCTGAATTGAGCCCGAACAAAGGGTCGCCCGAGTGCAGGCAGAAGTAGTCCAGCAGGCGTTCGTGGACCTCCACCGGCAGGCGCAGGCTGGTGTCGTTCAGTTGCTCGGCTTGCAAGCCGGCGGCTGCCAGCGCCGGTTCCGTGGCGATGCCCAGTTGCTCGGCATAGAGCAGGTACTTGAGCAGGGGCGGGACCGAGGTAAAACCGAGGCTGGGCATGATTGGGTTCCTGGCAACGAATCCTTCGGACAGCAGGATGCAGACCGGGAAAGGTAAGGGCAAACCGCGCGCGCTGTAAATGCCTGCTCACCCCGCCTCTTGTAGCCGCTGCCGCAGGCTGCGGCTACAGAAGTCGAGCATCCAGGCGTGGCGCACCTTGCGTGCGCCGGGTATCTGGCGTCCTGCACATGACCGCCAGCCTTGTTCAAAGGCGGCGGCCATGGGGTACAAGTCAGACGCGGAAGTGGCTGACCATCATTTGCAGTTGGCCGCCCAGGCGGGCCAGCTCGACGCTGGAGGCAGCGGTTTCCTCGCTGGCGGCGGCGGTCTGTTCCGACACATCGCGCACGTTGATGATGCTGCGGCTGATCTCCTCGGCCACGGCACTCTGTTCTTCGGCCGCGGCGGCGATCTGCTGGTTCATCGACTGGATGTTGGACACCGTGCGGGTGATGTTTTCCAGGGAGGCACCGGCCTTGCGGGTCAGCTCGACGCTGCTGTCGGTCAGCACGCGGCTGTTTTGCATCACGGTCGCCACTTGCTGGGTGCCGTTCTGCAGGCCGGCCACCAGTTCCTCGATTTCCTCGGTGGACTTCTGGGTGCGCTGGGCCAGGGCCCGGACCTCGTCGGCCACCACGGCGAAACCGCGACCGGCTTCACCGGCGCGGGCGGCTTCGATGGCGGCGTTCAGGGCCAGCAGGTTGGTCTGCTCGGCCACGGCCTTGATCACGTCCATGACGCTGCCGATCTTGTCGCTTTCCTGTTGCAGCACGGTCATGGCGTCAGTGGAACGCACCACTTCGCTGGCCAGGCGTTCGATCTGCTCGATGGCCTGGGCCACGACCTTGTCGCCTTCGCGAGCTTCGCCGTCGGCAGCCGAAGCCGCCTGGGAAGCCTCTTCGGCGTTGCGCGCGACTTCCTGCACGGTGGCGGTCATCTCGTGCATGGCGGTGGCTACCTGGTCGGTCTCGACTTTCTGGCTGTTGACCCCGGCGCTGGTTTCCTCGGTCACGGCCGACAATTCTTCGGCGGCGCTGGCGATCTGGGTCACGCCGTCGCGGATGCCACCGATCAGCTCGCGCAGGGTCACGCCCATGCGGGCGATGCCTTGTTGCAGCACGCCCAGCTCGTCGCGCCGAGTGATGTGCATATCCTGGGTCAGGTCGCCGGAGGCAATACGCTCGACAGCGGTCAGGGTTTCGCGCAGTGGGCGGGTGATCTGGCGGGTGATGATCACCGCGGCCAATACGCCCACCAGCAGCGCCAGCAGGGTGCTGGTCAGTTGCAGGCTGCGGGCCTGGGTGCTTTCGATGTCGCGGCGATCCAGTTGGATCTGATACAGGGCATCGCTGCGCTCGACGATATCGGCGCCCTGGTCGGTCATTTCCTTGCGTGCCTGCACGGCGTCGGAGAACGCGGCCTTGAAGGTCTGCAGCGAGCTGCGGTAGCCGGCCAGGGCGCTGGTCAGGCGTTGCAGGGCATCGCCCTGGGTACGGCTGAAGTGTTTGTTCAACTGCTCCAGCTCGGCAATCGCGGCATTGAGCTGCGTGACCGCCTTCTGCTCGGTTTCCGGATTGCTGGTGGTGACGTAGCCACGTACTTCATAACGTGCCAGCTGGAAGGCTTCCTTGGCCTCGGTGATGGCCTGGAACTGCTCGAAGCGCTCGTCGCTCAGGGGCATCTGCTTGACCCGCTCGTTGATCCCGTTGATCAGGTCGTTGGCGTCGTCGGCATTCTGGTTCATGGCCTGGCGCGCGGCGTTGCCGGTGCGGTAGGCGTTGCGCATCTTGTTCAGCGAGTCCTGGTAGGCGGCGATGGTCGCGCCCAGGCCTTGCAGCAGCTTGATGTTCTCCGGGCTCTGGAACGAGGTCAGGAGCTTTTTCTGTTGGGCGCTGAAATCGTCCAGGGTGTTCTGCACGCCCTGAGCGGCAGTTTCGTCGCCGTTGGCCAGCATGTACTGCAGGCGGGTGACCCGCAGCTTGGTCAGGCCGATGTTCAACTGGGTGATGTCGCTCATCCAGTTGCTGCGGTCGATAAGGCCGCCCAGGCTGGTCCAGCCGGTCAGTGCAAGAACGGTGGTCAGGGCCAGGACCAGGCCGAAGCCCAGGCCCAGCTTAAGGTTGACGCTGATGTTGGCAAACCAACTATTCATTGAATTCCTCCAGGAACGTAGCGCTTCTTGATCTCAGTTGGCCGGAAGATTGTTGTTCTTGGTGACCAGCAGGGTGTTTTGTAGGGGATGTATCGGCGGGATGTGCCATAGCTGAAACGATTTCGTCGGCATTGCGCCAAGACAATGTTTCAGGTTTTGACGGCTATTTTGCGGGATGAACCGCCGGTCCGTTGAGCTTTTTTTCACATTCATTTCACCGCGCCCCCACGGAGCCCGCCCTAGAGTCTTTGCGTCGCTGCCCAAGGCTGGCGGCAGCGCTCAACTGTCATCAGGTTTTTGTAGCCTTGGCACGAGCTGCTCAACGCAATGAATCACTTTGGAAAGGGCGGCTGGACTGTGACAACAAGACCGATGTTCGTGGTGGCCAAGCGTCCCTTCCTGCGGGGGGCCGTGGCCCGTTACAAAAAGCCCCTGATGCTGTTGTTGGGAGCCCTCCTGGTGCTTTTATCGAGCCTGTATCTGTTCAGGCCGGCCCAGGTGCCTGACCTGACCCGCGACAACGCGGCCGGGGTCAAGGCGTTGGCCAGCGGTTGGGCCAAGGGCGACATGATCGTCCTGGTACGCCATGTGGAACGCTGTGACCGTTCCAATGCCCCATGCCTGGGGCCGGCCGACGGCATCACCGACCGCGCCCGTGAAGTAGCGGTTGCCCTTGGCGCCAGGTTCGAACAACTGGGCCTGGAACATACCGATATCTACAACAGCCCGCTGACCCGTACGGCACAGACCGCTGGCTTCATGTTCAGCAAGGTCAGCAGCGGTGACAACTGGTTGTTCAACTGCCGGGGCAGCATGCTGCGCGATGCGCTGGCGCATAAGGTTGCCGGGCGCAACCTGGTGCTGGTAACCCACAGCGAATGCATGACGCAAATGGACAAGGACCTGAACCTGTCGACTCCGACCTTGGGCTACGGCGCGGCCATGTTCGTTTCCACCGACACCCTCAACGGCACCCCGAAGATGCTCGGGTTGATCGAGGCCAGCGACTGGCGCTCGGTGAACCTCAAGCCCTGAAATCGTCGATCTGCAGTGGCCCTGGCCTGATGCCTGGTGGACTTATGGACAGGACGTGCTCTGACTCCCCCGAGCACGTCCTGGATGCTGGCGTTCGATTAACGGGAAGGATTGGCATCCAGGCGGCGGATATTGCCGATTTGCCTGAGGCTCAGGCCGTACTTGTCCGCCAGCACGCTGCGGGAAATGCCCCCCATGCTTTCCAGCTGGATGTGCTGGTTGCGGATCTGCCGGCAGAAGTGGTCAGCCTTGGGAATCTCCAGCGCCAGCCCGGCGAAGCGTTCGATCAGGGCACTGAGGGCATCGGCGGGCAGGATCAGCGCCAGCGTGGTGCGTTCGGCATGCTTGGGAATGTACTTGGGACGCCCGCCATACTCGCAGGTCAGGCGGTAGGCGTTTTCCAGGCCGATGCACTCGATAAGGGCCTGGAGCGAGTGGGGGAGTTGGCTTACATCGATGAGGTTGAGGTCTTTCACGTCCATTTGGTACCTCCTTGGAATTATGGGTAAGGCCGGTTCGATCCTAAGGAGGTGGCTTATCTTTTGTTCAGTGGGAAATCTCCCCCTTATTTATGACACAAGGTGTTGTGGCGCTGGTGTGCCGGTGCCCGTGCGATGGGGCCGCTGCGTGGGGCCGGTGGCATGTACCAGGTCGGTGATCGCTGGCCTGGCGGGGAGAGATGATGGGGGCAAAAAAGGCTCAAAGGATTGGCACAGCGCAATGGTCATCTGCCTTGGCCGCGAGTAAAGTGCCGGCGCCCGGGAAATGAGTTCCCGGTGTTTTTCCATGGAGTTGCGTTGTGAAGCACATCAGCAAAGTCGTTGCCTCGGCCTGCCTGGGCCTGGTTCTCGCAGGTTGCACCGGTACCCCGATGAAAACCCAGCAACTGGACAGCAGCCAGTACACCGTCATCGGTCACAGTGAGGCGAGCGCTACCGGCATCATGTTGTTCGGCCTGATCCCGATCCAGCAGAACAATCGTTTCGTCCGTGCCCAGACCGCAGCGATCCAGGCCAAGGGCGGCGACGCACTGATCAATACCCAGATCCAGGAAAACTGGTTCTGGGCCTGGGTCCTGAGCGGCTATACCACCAAGGTTTCCGGTGATGTGGTCAAGCTGAAGACTCCTTGAGCGAACCCGGTTCGCCAATGAAAACGGCACCTGTACCAGGTGCCGTTTTTTTTCGTCTTAGTGGGCCGGTGCCAGGGTGACGAAGTAATAGGGCTGGCGCCCAACCATCATGGTCTTCTGCACCTGCAAGGGCGGCTTGGGAGGCTCGGCGCCACCCAACACGGCCATATGTCCAGGTGAATCACGCAGGAATGCGATGAGCTGTTCCTCTGTCTGCAGGTCCTTGAGCAGGCTTCGGGTATAGAACACGCTGGCTCCGGCAATACGCTCGTTGGCCTGGTACAGCGCCATTTGATGACCACTGGCCTGCAACGCCATGATCTGGTCCGTAACCGGCACGAACGACAGTTCGCGGTCGGCTCTTGGCGCGGCCCATTGGGCGTTGACCAGATAGGCACCGATCACCAGAGCCATGACCGTGGTGACCAGGCCTTTGCGTCTTTGCCCCAATGCGCTCCAGAAACCTGTACTGGCCGACCGCTGTGCCAGGCGCTGGTACAGCACGGCACCATACTCGGCTGCCAGCACTGCCGCCGCCGGAGTCAGTGACATCAGATACACCGTGCGTTTACTCGACGCCAGGCACAGGAGAGTGAATTGCGCCAGCAACCAGATGACCATGAACAGCAGGTAGCGATTGTTCGCCAGGCTTTTGCGGAAATGCCACAGGCCCAGGTAGACCAGGATGTTCCAGGGCAGGAACGCCTGGGGCAGCTTGGCCAGGTAGTAATAGAAGGGCTCATAGTGCCCGGCCTCCACGAAGGAGCCGTCAAAGCGCCCAACGCTGTTGGTCCATAACACTTCCCCCAGGGCCTGCATGCCACCACGCTGGTACAGCACGGCGAGCCATATGGCCAGGGGCACCAGCCCCAGCAGCGTCAGCAGCGCAGGACGCAGCCAGTGACCCAGGGCCAGGCGCTTGTCGATCAGGCTGTCGGCCAGCAGGTAGGTGAAGATCACCACCCCAGGCATCGCCAGTCCTAGTATGCCCTTGCTCAGGGTGGCGATAGCGATCCCGCCAGCAAAGGCCAGCCAGGCCAGCAGGGCCGGATGCCCAGAGGCCTGGCGGCGATGAGCCTGGAAGAACGCCAGCAGGGCCAGGGTCACTCCCAGACTCAGCAGGGCATCCTCTCCCACACCCCGCACGTTGCTCCAGTAACTGGCCATGGTCGCCAGCATCACGCCGGCGATGAGGGCCAACCCGGCGGGTCGTCCGAAACGCCGCAACATGGCATACAGCAGCATCACGCTGAACAGCCCGGCAAAGGCCGAGGCCAGGCGTACCGCCAGCGGCGTGCCGCCAAAGGCGCGAATGGCACTGGCGTCGAGCCACAGGCTCAGGGGCGGCTTCTCCAAAAATGGTGTGCCGAACAGGCGCGGCGTGACCCAGTCGTCATCCAGGTGCATCTGCATGGCGATCCCGGCAACCCGGGCTTCGGTGGAGCCTTGTAGCTGGTGATTGCCCAGGGCAAAGAAAAACAGCAGGCAGGCGAGTAGGAACAACAGCGGGGCAGGTCGTGACATGGGTTATGGGCCACCAGATCCGGAGCGCAGGCAAATGCTGCGGGCAAGCCCCGGAGTATACGGAGGCAAGTCTTAACGAATTGTGAATAAGTAGGAGGTTTTGCCGTCGGTATTCCATGGGCCAGGGGCGTGGGCCTAGTCGAGCGTCTGCTGTTCGTAGGCGGCGACCGCTTCGGGAAACAGTTGCTGGTAGAGCGGGTAGGCGATGCCCAGGACGCTGACTTCGATGGCGTCCTCGCCGCATTCCTGGCGCAGGTCCAGGATGCTGACCGCCATGGCCGGCAAGGGTTGGCCCAGGTGATAGGCCACCAGGTGCAGGTCGCTCTGGTCTGTGCCATTGCGTGCCCGCACCTGTTCCTGGACCGAGGCATAGGCCGGGGTAACGAAAAACTGGCCGCAAGCGACGCCCATTGGCGGATCGCTGGACTCCAGTGCGGTCCAGCCCAACAGGGTCGAATCCTGGAAAATGGCGAACCTGGGTGGCTGGGACAAGTGGGAGGACATGCAGGCTCCAGTGTTCAGGCGCTCGCGGTCTGTTGCAGACGGGCGATGCGTCCCTGGCCCCAGGCAGACAGTGCCTCGACCACCGGCTGCAGCGATCGCCCTTCTTCGCTCAGGCGATATTCCACCCGCGGCGGGACTTCGGCGTACACCGTGCGCAGCACCAGGCCGGCGGCCTCCAGGTCACGCAGCTGCTTGGTCAGCAGGCGCTGGGAAATCCCGGGCAGGCGCCTTTGCAGTTCATTGAAACGCAGGTAGTCGTTGTTGAGCAGTTGGTGCAGAACCACGCCTTTCCAGCGTCCATCGATCAGGTCCAGGGTGACCTCGACCGGGCATCCGGGAATGTCCTGGTAGTGCTTGTTCTTCATCGTCTGACGACCCTTTTGCGTAGCTGGTACGCAAAAGTACCGTACTTGTGCGGGTGGGGCATGAAGGATTTAAGTGTGCGCTTTGAGTCTTCGGGAAAGCCTTGCAATGCACGTCATCCATTATCTTCCAGGGTCGGATCTGACCGATCCCCAGGCCCTTTTCGAGCAGCAACGACCAGTGCCGTCGCTCGCCCCCCATGACTTGCTGGTGGAGGTGCGCGCGGTATCGGTCAACCCGCTGGATACCAAGGTCCGGGCGGGACTGGTGGCGGTGCCCGATAGCGTGCAGGTCCTGGGTTGGGATGCCAGCGGGGTGGTGCGTGCAGTGGGCAGTGCGGTGACCCTGTTCGCACCGGGCGACACGGTGTTCTATGCCGGGACTTTCACTCGCGATGGCGCCAATGCCCAGTTGCATCGGGTCGACGAGCGCCTGGTGGGGCACAAGCCCAAGAGCCTGTCCTTCGCCCAGGCGGCGGCGATGCCACTGACTTCGCTGACGGCCTGGCAGTTGTTGTTCGAGCGCTTGGCCCGGGTGCCTGGCGATCTGGCCAGCCAGGGGACCTTGCTGATCCTCGGCGGGGCTGGTGGCGTGGGCTCGGTGTTGATCCAGCTGGCGCGCAAGTTGACCGGCATGACGGTGATCGCCACCGCTTCGCGGCCCTCCAGCCGCCAGTGGTGCCTGGCGTTGGGAGCCCAGCATGTGCTGGATCATTCCCGCCCGCTGGTGCCGCAGCTGGCGCAGTTGCAACTGCCGGGCGTGACCCATGTCGCTGCCCTGGCCCACACCGCAGAGCACTTCGCCGAACTGGTGGAGATCATCGAGCCCCATGGGCATATCGCGCTGATCGACGATCACCAGTCCTTCGATGCCGTACCGCTCAAGAGCAAGAGCGTGTCCTTGCATTGGGAGATGGTCTTCACCCGGGCGCTGTTCCAGACCCCGGACATGCACGAGCAACATCGCATCCTGGAGCGTGTGGCGCAGCTGCTGGACCAGGGTGTTATCCGCTGCACCCTGCGCGAGGTCTTGAGCCCTTTTACCGTGGACAACCTGCTCTTGGCCCATGGGCAGGTGGAGCAGGGTGGCCAGCCCGGCAAGGTGGTGGTGGCCCATGATCCCGATGCCGGTCTCGGTCACTGACCGGTCAGCGCAGGTGGCGCCCGGTACGCCACCAGAACACTGCCCCGAGGAAAGCCCCTGAACCGGCGAACAGCGGCAGCATCGGCAGGTAGCTTTGCAGGCTGGTGGCTGGGGCTTCATCGTCGGGGGCGTCGGTGAAAAAGTCGGGCGAAAACAGGCTCGCCACCACGGGCATCGTCGGCAAGGAACCCAGCACTCCGCAGAACAGGTAGATCAGCACATGGCGCCAGGCGAAGCGCTGGGCCAGCCAGAAGAACAGCGCGCAAGGAAAGGCGGCCAGGATGCTGACCAGCACGATGATCAGCAGCATTGCCTGCACGGCGATGGAAAAGATATCCGCGAGGGTCTGCCACAGCGGCTCGCTACTGCTGGCCAGGATCAATATCGCTACCAGCAGGACGACCGTCAGGGCCAGCACCGCAATGCCGATGAAGTAAGTGGCAAACCATTCCAGGGGGTGCACGCTGCGAATGGCCGGGAAGTTCTGGGGCATGGGAAGAGTCCCTTTCCGGGAGTTGATGACCGGGCCAGGTTATCGATGGCGACCGCTGCGCTGGGTGGAGTTTGTGTGTGTTTTGTGTGGGAGCGCTTGCCGGTGGATGACAGCTGTCGCTGAAATACTCTATACAGGTGACGGCTCGCGGCCCCAGTCGCGGGCCTTGTGGTTTCGCCCAGCCAAGGAGATGGAGATGATCAAGTTCCTCAACGTAACCGAGTTGCCCCGCACCCCTGTGCATTGCCATGCCGGCTCCGTCAACGGAGCGATCAATGCCTGGGAGCTGAAAAATCGGGCTCTCAATACGAAGGGGTTTGTTTCATGTCCAAAGAATTACTCGGAGTTTCTGCTGTAGGGCTGATGGTGCTGGGCGAGTTCTGCGCCATCTACAGTGAAGTGGTGGTGGCGCGGCTGGCCCATGCCGGCAACACGGGGAGCAGCGGGCTGCTGGTGCCGGTGCTGATCATGTGCCTGGGCGGGCTTTGCCTGCTGGCGGCCTACTGGCTGGGGTACATGGCGGTGGGGGATATCTGGATCGTCACCGTGGTCTCGGTGACTTCGCTGCTGCTCCTGGAGCCGCTGGTGATCTGGGCGCTGTTCCAGCAGATGCCCGGGCGCGGTGCGCTGATCGGCTTCTGCCTGGGCGCACTGGGAATGTTGTCCGCGGTGTTCCTGTAATCCGGGGGCGCTCGTTTCGGCCTGGCGGGCAATCTGCCGGGCCGTTGTCCCTCAGTCCCTTGCCTGGGCGAAATAGCGGCTGGGCGCCTGTCCCAATACCTTGCGAAACACGCCACTGAAGGCGCTTGGACTGCTGTAGCCCAGGTCCGTGGCCACCCGGGTCACGGGCTGGCCATTGCCCAGGCGGACCACCGCCGCCAGCAGGCAGGCCTGCTGGCGCCATTGGACGAAGCTGACCCCTGTCTGCTGGCGAAACAGGCGGGTGAACGTGCGTCGGCTCATGCCGGCCCGCCGGGCCATCTCATCGATCGTCCATTCCAGTGATGGCTGTTCCAGCAAGGCACGACAGGCCTTCATCAGGCGCGGTTCGGCGGGCAGTGGTGCGTTGAGCGGCAGGGCGACCATGGCGCCAATCTCATGCAGGAGCAGGTTCATCAACTGACCCTGTATGCCCTGGGGGGCGTAGCGGGGAGGAATGTCCACGGCACGGATCAGCAACTGGCGCAGCAGTTCGGACACCTCCAGCACCTGGCACTGGCCAGGCAGGCCCAGTCGGTTGGCTGCACGGACCCGTACATAGGTGTTGAGCATCAGCACCGGCCCGCTCATCTGCATGGCATGGGGGACATCGGCCGGCACCCAGATCGCCCGTTGCGGTGGTACGACCCAGTTGCCCTGTTCAGTGAACACGCTGATCACTCCCGAGGCGGCGTAGGCGAACTGCCCGCGTCGATGACGATGCTCGCCAAAGTGTTGGCCGTCCTGGTAGTGCGTGGCGGTCACCACGGCATCTCGAGGCGTGTTTTCGTAGGGGTCGATATCGGTCGGGTGCATGGCCCGAATTTAATGGAATCTGACCTGATACTACAAGCGGGCCATGGCCGCACACGTTGATAGTTCGCTCCCGGTCGGGGAATGACCTGCGACTGTCTTTACCGGAGTGTGCGATATGCAGAACAAACACCTGTTCCTGGCCTTGCTGGTGACAGCTCTATGGGGGCTCAACTTTCCCGTCACCAAGCTCGGTTTGGCCAATATCGATCCGTTGTTGCTCACCGCCCTGCGCTTCACCCTGGCAGCGCTGCCCTGGGTGTTCCTGATTCCGCGTCCGCAGGTGGCCTGGGGCTGGCTGGTGGCCTATGGCTTGATTTTCGGCGTGGCCATGTGGGCTCTGATCAACCTGGGCATTGAGCAGGGCGTCGCTCCAGGAACCGCTTCGCTGTTGATCCAGTTCAGTGCCTTTTTCTCCCTGGGCTGGGGCGTCCTGCTGTTTGGCGAACGCCTGCGCCTGTCACAGGTGCTGGCCACCGGCTTGGCGGCCTGGGGCTTGCTGCGGATCGTCGGCACCAGTCCCGGGCAGGCCACCACCTTGGGTTATGCCTTGCTGTTGGTCAGTGCATTCAGCTGGAGCCTGGGCAACGTCATCATCAAGCGCTGCGGGGTTCGGGAAGTGTTCGCCTTCGTGGTCTGGGCCAGCCTGTTCGCCCCGTTGCCCTTGCTGGTGCTGACCTGGCTGAGCCACGGCAATGCTCCTTTCGTGCAGCTGGTCGGAGAAATTTCCTGGACTTCGATCTTTTCGCTGCTGTTCCAGGTCTATGTCGCGACGCATTTCTGTTACTGGGGCTGGAACCTGCTATTGCGCGAGTACCCGGTGTCCCGAGTGGCTCCCTTGTCGTTGCTGATTCCGCTGTTCGGTACCGCAGGCTCGATAGTGTTGCTGGGGCAACAGGTGACGCTCGACGACGGGCTGTCCATGCTCCTGGTGCTGCTGGCGTTGTTGGTGGGCCAGGTGCGCTGGCGGTTTGGGGGTGTGTGGCGATAAGTGGGCGAGGAGGTTTTTTCAAGCCTCGTTCAGGCATCGTTCAGTGATCGCTCCTGCAACATTGCCAGCCTTCCGCCGGGCCTTTGGAACGGCACTTTCTGGTAGAGCGAAGATGCTTCGAGAAAATCGTTTCGTGGCCCAGGCCTGGGCTGTGTACCTGGTGGCCCTGGTGCTGTTTACCTGGGGCATCTGGGACGAGCAACCCCAGGGGTTCGATGGCCGCTGGGCGCTGTTCCTGCAGGAAATGTTCCGTCATGGCGCCAGCCTGTTTCCCACCACCTATGGCCAGCCCTACCCGGATTACCCCGGCACTGCGACGTTTTTCAGCTATCTGTTTGCCCAGGCTTTCGGGGCGCCCAATCACCTGGCCAATGTGTTGCCCACGGCCTTGGCGTCGGCCGGGGTCCTGGCGTTGTTGTACCGCCTGCTGGCGCCAATGGGGCGAACCTGGGCCTTGCTGGCGGTTTTGCTCACGGCCCTGACCAGCCAGTTGCTGGACAAGTCACGCTCGGTTTGCCTGGACCAGATGGTGTCGCTGTTGTGCCTGGGCAGCTTCTATCTGTTGCACAGCGGTGAGCAGCTTGGCTCGCGGCTGCGCCAGTGGGCCGTACTGCCGCTGATGGTGCTGGCCTTCGCCATTCGTGGCCCCCTGGGGGTGGTGGAGGTCTGTGGCGTGGCCTGTTTCTACTGGCTGCTGGGCGATGTTCGAACGCCTCAAGCGCGCAAGGCGATGTTCATGCGCGTCGTGGGTTACGGCATGGCGGGGTTGGTGCTGCTGGCCGGTTGCTGGTGGTTGTTGATGAAGCTCGCCTACATCAGTGGCGGCGACGGTTTTGTCCAGCAGGTCTATGACATGCAGGTGAGGGGGCGCCTGGATGAGAGCGGTGAGCCGTTCTACTTCTACTTCCAGCTATCGCTGTACCGCTACTTCCCGGTAGTGCCATTGGCCCTGGCCACGCTCTGGGTTCTACGGCGCCAGTGGGCACGACGCCATGTCGATGCGCAGCTGCAACTGGTCCTGCGTCTTGGGGCCTGTGGCCTGATGATCCTGTTCGGGCTTTCCGTACCGAACTTCAAGCGCGCCTATTACATCCTGCCCATGGTGCCGATGTTCGCTGCCGTGGCGGCCTACGGCTTGCTCAATGCCAAGGGGTGGATGGCCAGGTTGGGCAAGGGCTATCAATGGCTGGTGGCCCTGTTGCCGGGGTTGTGCATCGTGGTGCTGTTCATCCTGCGCCATAGCTGGGGCAAACACGGCTACTGGCCACCGGTGTCGATGCCGTTGTTGATCGTGATCTTCGCCTTGTTGCAAGCGCTGGTGTTGTACCACTGGCGGCGCACCGCAGCGGACCTGGGCAGGCGCCTGGTGCTGCTCAGCGGCCTGGCGCTGGCGGCGCAGTGGCTATTGTTGGTGACGGTGGTGGACCCGGCCAAGGATTTGCAGTTCGATACCCAGGGCTTCGTCTCCCAGGTCGAGCGCTTGCGTGCACAGCAGCCAGGTGCGCTGGTGTTCTTCAAGCTTGGCCAGGACACCTGGGCGGTGCGCTACATGATGAACCTGGACTATGACGAGCGGCCGTTGTTTGTCAGTGGCGACGCGCCGGAACAACTGGATGAGCTGCCGCATGGCGCTTGGGTGATCGTGGCGCGCAAGGAGCGAGGACTGCTCCAGGGGACCTCGCTGGAGCACCTGCAACCGGTGTACGAGGGGCGCCTGAACGATAATCCCTGCCTGGTGTTCAAGCTGCCCTAGCGGCTTGGCAGCCATCGCTGCAGAACGTATTTTGGACCTTTGGTCAGGAGCAGGCAGGGAGCGCTCATGCAGTGTCAGGTACGGAAGGCCGAGGCGGCCGATGCAACGCGGATCAGCCAGGTGATCCTGGCAGCCCTGCTCACCAGCAATGCCCAGGATTACCCGGCCAGTGTGATCGAGCGGGTCAAGGCCAGCTTCACTGCGGATGGGGTACTGCACCTGATGCAGAGTCGGCGGATGTTCGTGGCCTTGGTCGATGGCGCCCTGCTGGGCACTGCGAGCCTGGATGGGCGTGCGGTACGCACGATGTTCGTCGACCCGGCATGGCAGGGGCGAGGCATCGGCCGATGCTTGATGCTGGCTTTGCAGCAAGTGGCCAGGGAGTCTGGCGAGCAGTCGCTGATCGTCCCGGCCTCGATCACTGCCGAAGGATTTTATGCGCGCCTGGGGTTTCGCACGGTGCGCGAGCAGCTCGACGGCGAGGAGCGGACGCTGATCATGGCGCGCCCGCTTTAAGGCGTGGCTACAAAAAAAGCCGCGGCCTCCAGGGAGGTCCGCGGCTTTTTCAGGTCTGGATCAGCCGATCAGTGGATCGCTACCGGGTTGATGTTGACCTGGGTCGAGCCTTTGTACAGCGGTTGGCCGAGGACGAACATGAACTCCCAGGCCTTGTCCCGCACCAGGGCGCGGCTGTCGATCAGCTCCAGGTTGTAGATACCGTTCTTGGCCAGCATGTACTGGTTGACCGGGAACTCCTGGCCATCTTTGGCCGGGTAGATTTCCGAGGCCCAGGTGTCGCCGCCGAAGGCCACGATCTGCTTGTCCACCAGCCATTTGGCTGCCTCCATGCCGATACCGGGCTCGACCGCGAGGAATTTCTGGTTGTCCTTGCCGATCAGCTCCAGCCAGCCGGTGTTGAACAGCACCACGTCACCCTTGCGGATGCTGATGCCTTGCAAGTCCAGGGCCTTCTGGATATCGGCGACGGTGAATTCGGTCTTCTCCGGGACGATGGCCTTGCCGTAGACGGCGGTCATGTCCAGCACCACGCCCCGGGTCACGATCGGCGGTACCTTTTCGATACCGAGCTTCTTCACGCCCTCGACGCTGACGAAGTCCGCCGCGCGATTGCCGTTGTAGTAGACGTTGTCGATACCGATATGGCCAATACCGTTGAGTTGGGTGCCGACCCCGGTCCAGCCCACCACCAGTTCATCGTTGAAGGTGAACTTGTTGGGGCCCAGGGAGGTGCCGCCGGCTTCGCCGGGTTGCACGTTGGTCAGGTGGAAGCTGCGATGGCGGAAGGCCGGCAGGTTCTTGTCGATGGGCACTGCCAGCGGGTAGGTCTTGCCGGTCTTGATCAGCTTCGCGGCATCGAGCACCGACTGGGCATCCAGCAGGTTGACCGCGCCGATCTCGTCTTGCGCGCCATATTTGGAGGGGTACCACTTCTGGGTATCGGCGGCATGGGCCGCACCGATGGAAAACAGCAGGGTAAAGGGCAGGATCAAACGATTGAACATGGGAAAGTCCTTGGCAAGTTGCAGTGGGGCCAAGGTACGTGGCGCAGCCTGGGGGAAACAGGCAGGTATGCTCAATACATTTGTTCGTAGAAGTCAGGAATAGCGGCTGGAATCCGTATCGCCGATGGTCAGGAGCCGCTTCTCCTGGGGCCTGGAATGCAACTGGTCTGAGTCGCTTTGATTTTTTTATAGGTAATGTATACGTTACTTTAATGTTTGACTGTTACGTATATAGAACATGGATCATGCACTCATTACATTGCGTCTAGGCGAGCAGATTCGCCAGCGCCGCCTGAACCGCGGGTTGACCCAGGCCAGCTTGGCGTCCTTGGCGGGCATTACCCGGCAGAAAGTCATAACCATCGAAAGGGGCGATTTGTCGGTGGGCATGATGGCTTACGCACGAGTACTGGCAGCCCTGGACTGTGAGTTCACTCTGATGCCTGCCGCCATGCCCACGTTGGATGAGATCCAGGGAGTGTTCGAGTGATGCCGGCCATGCTGCAAGTCGCAACGCCAGAGGGTGGGAGTGGAAAGGTCTTCAATACCGCCGGGGACTATCTGTTTCGCTACCACGAAGGCGCCGTGGCCCAGGCAGCTATCAGTCTGTTGATGCCTGTGCGCGTGGAGGAATACCGCTACCACGAGCTGCACCCGATTTTCCAGATGAACCTGCCGGAAGGTTATGTCCTGGAGCAGTTGCGCAACCGTCTGGCCAAATTGGTGAGCATCGATCCCATGTTGCTGTTGGCCCTGTCTGGCAGCAGTTCTCCCATCGGCCGAGTAATGGTGCACTCCCCTGAAATCGATGCGCTCTTGCAACGCCAGCAGTTTGCCGGAGAACGGCTTGAGGAAATCCTGGCCTGGGACGGTGCCGAGGATATTTTCGCTGGCCTGGTGGATCGCTACATCCTGCGCGCCGGTATCTCGGGCGTTCAGCCCAAGGTGCTGGTGCCTGAGCAGCAGGACGCCATGTCACCGCGTTTTACCTCGAAGACTTCCGACTTGATCATCAAGAGTGGCCGGGATGAGTTTCCAGGGCTGGCGATCAACGAATTTCTTTGCATGTCCATGGCCCGGGAGGCGGGGATTGCGGTTCCGGAGTTCTATCTATCCGCCAACGGCAAATTGTTCGTCATGCGTCGCTTCGATCGGGACGAGCGGCTCGATCCACTGGGGTTCGAGGACATGGCTGCGCTGATGGGGCTGGGTACCGAACAGAAGTACAGCAAGAGTTATTCGGCGATTGCCAAGGCAGTCCGCCTATTCTGTGCGCCCGAGCAGGTGCGGGGCTCGCTGGCCCAGTTGTTTGCCATGGTAAGCCTGAGTTGCATCGTGGGTAATGGCGATGCCCACCTGAAGAATTTTGGCCTGTTGTACTCCGATCCTACCCAGCGCAACGCACGGCTTGCGCCGGCCTACGACATCGTCAATACCACGGCGTATATTCCGGAAGATGTCCTGGCACTGGATCTGCTTGGCAACAAGTCTCTGTTCTCTTCGCGCCAAGGCTTGCTGGAATTTGCCAGGGTCTGTGATGTAGCACGGCCCGAAGAGGTCATTCGCGAGCAGCTACAAGTTGTGGAGCGGGTGTTGGCCCGTTCGCCAGAATGGGTTGAACAAGCGCCCCAGGTCGTCGCCGCAATCAGGCAGTGTGCCGAGCCGTTCATGAGAACCTTCGGCTAGCTCCAGGCATACGCTGGCAGCCCCGATAGCCAGTGAGCTGCCAGAAACTCAAGCTTCCCCCCGCAATTCCTCCACATCGATCTTCTCGTCGCCGATCCAGCGCCGGGCGCCGCAGCCGTTGCGCGAGTAGATGTCCCCCGGGTTGTTCATCTTGCAATGGTCCATGGACATGCAGCCGCAGCCGATGCATTCCTCCAGGCTCATGTTCAGCCGCTCCAGCTCGGCGATGCGTTGTTGCACCCGGGCTTTCCAGGTGGCGGACAGGCGCTGCCAGTCCTGGCCCATGGGGGCGTGGTTGTTGGGTAGGCCGTTGAGCTGCTCGCTGATTTCCTCCAGGGAAAACCCCACGCGCTGGGCGAACACGATATAGGCCACGCGGCGCAGTACCGAGCGAGGGTAGCGGCGGTGGCCGCTCCCGGCGCGGGCCGAACTGATCAGCCCGCGGGACTCGTAGAAGCGCAAGGCCGACGCATTGACCCCACTGCGTCGGGCGATCTCGGTAATGGTCAGGTGCGGCTCGCCTTGGGAATACATGATTGCTCCATCGAGGGCTTTACTTAAAGTTCACTTTAACTTGTACCGTGCCGACTGAAAAATCAACGTTCGATTGTCGGGGAGTGCATGTCCGTGAATTCAGCCCAGCGAGTTCTCTTTCGAGCCCGTGGTGTGTCGCGAGGTGTCGCGTTGTACGGCGTGGTCCTGGCCTTGGCGGCCTGTGGTGAAACCCAGGCGCCCCCGGCGGCGCAGGCTCCGGAAGTGGAGGTCAGTACCCTGGCCTTGCGCAGCATCCGTGAGTGGGATCAGTTCAATGGCCGGATCAGTGCGGTGGACAGTGTCGACTTGCGGCCCCGGGTCAGCGGTTACGTCGATCGCGTGGCGTTCCGCGATGGCGAGCAAGTGCGCCGGGGCCAGGTGCTGTTCGAGATCGATCCGCGTCCCTATCGCGAGGCCCTGGCCAGTGCCGAGGCGCGCTTGCAACAGGCCCAGGCCTCGCTGCGCCTGGCCAAGGCCCAGGACCTACGCGGCCAGGCGCTGGTCAAGCAGGCGGCGATCTCCCGCGAAGAGAGCGATATTCGCAGCGCCTCCCTGGGCCAGGGAACGGCACAGGTGAACGCAGCCATCGCCGATGTCGCCATGGCCCGGCTTAACCTGGGGTTCACCCAGGTCCGGGCGCCGTTCGACGGGCGTGCCGGACGGGCGCAGATCACCGCCGGCAATCTGGCCCAGGCCGATCAGACGATATTGACCACGGTGGTTTCCCAGGACCCGGTGTATGTCTACTTCGATGCCGACGAGCACAGTTTCCTGCGCTACAGCGAGCAGGCCGCAGCTGGCGCCCGCCCGGGCATTGCCCATCAGGTGCGGGTCGGTCTGGCCAGCCAGCGCGAGAGCTTTCCCCATACCGGCAAAGTGGACTTCCTGGACAACCGGGTCGACGCCACCACCGGCACCATCCGCGCCCGGGCGGTCCTGCCCAACCCCGATGGCAAGCTGACCCCTGGGCTCTATGCCCGGGTACGCCTGGAGGGGGCCGGGGAAACCCAGGCATTGCTGGTGGACGATCGCGCGATCCTGACCGACCAGAACCGCAAGTACGTCTATGTGTTGGGCCCGCAAGACAAGGCGCTGCGCAAGGACGTGACCCTCGGTCGCCTGCTCGATGGCCAGCGGGTGATCGAGTCGGGCCTGGCCGTCGGTGACCAGGTGGTGGTCAGCGGCGCGCAGAAGATCTTCTACCCGGGCATGCCGATCCGGCCCAAGGAGGTGGCGCCGGCTGCCGCCAAGTCGCCATTGAGCCCTGATGCACCGGCGTTGTCGGCCCATTGACGGAGACAGAACATGGATTTCTCGAAGTTCTTCATCGACCGGCCGATCTTCGCCATTGTCTTGTCGATCATCATTTTTGCCCTGGGGTTGATCTCGATCCCGTTACTGCCGTCGGGGGAATACCCCGAGGTGGTGCCACCCAGCGTCATGGTCCGGGCGACCTACCCCGGTGCCAACCCCAAGGAAATCGCCGAGTCGGTGGCGGTGCCCCTGGAGGAGGCGATCAACGGCGTCGAAGGCATCATGTACATGAAATCGGTGGCCGGTTCCAACGGCACCCTGGCCCTGACCGTGACCTTCAACCCGGGCATCGATCCGGATGCCGCCGCGGTACGGGTGCAGAACCGCGTCAGCCAGGCGTTGTCGAGGTTGCCGGAGGAGGTGCGGCAATACGGCGTCACCACCCAGAAGCAGTCGCCGACCCCACTGATGTACGTCAGCCTGTACTCCAAGGAAGGCCATTACGACTCCCTGTACCTGCGCAACTACCTGATCCTGCACGTCAAGGATGCCCTGTCGCGTTTACCCGGCATCGGTGATGTCGGGGTCTACGGTTCTGGCGACTACGCCATGCGCCTGTGGCTGGACCCCGACGCCCTGGCGACCCGGGGCCTGACGGCGGCCGATGTGCTGGGGGCGGTGCGCGAGCAGAACGTGCAGGTCTCGGCGGGCCAGTTGGGCGCCGAGCCTTCGCCGCAGACCGCCGACTTCCTGGTGTCGATCAACGTGCGCGGGCGCTTGCACAGCGAGCAGGAGTTCGGCGATATCGTGCTCAAGTCCGGCAAGGACGGCCAGGTGGTGCGCCTGGCCGATGTGGCACGCATCGAACTGGGGGCCGGCGACTACACCCTGCGTGCCTCCCTGGATGGCAAGGAGCAGGCCACGGTGGGGATCTTCCTGCTGCCCGGGGCCAACGCCCTACAGGTGGCCGATGCGGTCTACGCCAAGTTCGACGAGCTGGCGCAGAACTTCCCCGAGGACGTCGCCTACAAGGCGGTCTGGGACCCGACGGTGTTCGTTCGCGAATCCATCGCCTCCGTGCAGCACACCCTGATCGAAGCCGTGATCCTGGTGGTGCTGGTGGTGATCGTGTTCCTGCAGACCTGGCGGGCCTCGATCATCCCACTGCTGGCGGTGCCGGTGTCGATCGTCGGCACGTTCGCCTGGCTCTACCTGCTGGGGTATTCGATCAACACCCTGACCCTGTTCGGCATGGTGCTGGCCATCGGCATCGTGGTGGACGATGCCATCGTGGTGGTGGAGAACGTCGAGCGCTTCATCGCCCAGGGCCTGCGCCCGCGGGAGGCCGCGCACCGGGCGATGAAGGAAGTCTCCGGGCCGATCATCGCCATCGCCCTGGTGCTGTGCGCGGTGTTCGTGCCCATGGCCTTCCTCTCGGGCGTCACGGGGCAGTTCTACAAGCAGTTCGCGGTGACCATCGCCATCTCCACGGTGATCTCGGCGATCAACTCGCTGACCCTGTCGCCGGCGCTAGCGGCCAAGCTGCTCAAGCCCCACGATGCCGCCAAGGACCCCCTGGAGCGTTTTATCCAGCGCCTGCTGGGCGGCTTCTTCCGGGTGTTCAACCGTTTCTTCAATCGCAGCTCGGAACGCTACCAGGGCTCGGTCACCGGAATCCTGCGCCATCGTGGCAGCGTCTTCGCGGTCTACGGCCTGCTGCTGGTCGCCACGGTCTGGCTGTTCCAGATCGTGCCCGGCGGGTTCATTCCGACCCAGGACAAGCTCTACCTGTTCGCCGGTACCAAGCTGCCCGAGGGCTCCTCCCTGGCGCGCACCGATGAGCTGACGCGCAAGGTCATCGAGACGGCCCTGGGGGTCGAGGGCGTCGAGACGGCGCCAGCCTTCAGTGGCCTCAATGCCTTGCAGGGAACGAACACCCCCAACGTCATGGCGGCCTACATCATCCTCAAGCCGTTCGATCAACGCACCCGCAGTGCGGCGCAGATCAATGCCGAACTCAATGCCAAGCTGTCGCAAGTACACGAGGGTTTTGCCTACGCGCTGCTGCCGCCGCCGATCCAGGGCCTGGGCAATGGTTCGGGTTATGCCCTGTACCTGGAGGACCGCGAAGGCCTGGGCTACGGTGCCCTGCAAGGGGCGATCAGCGCCTTCCAGGCGGCGGTGGCGCAGACGCCGGGCATGAGCTTTCCGGTGAGTTCCTACCAGGCCAACATCCCGCAATTGGAGGTGCAGGTGGATCGGGTCAAGGCCAAGGCCCAGGGCGTGGCCCTGAGCGATGTGTTTAACACCTTGCAGGTCTACCTGGGTTCGGCCTACGTCAACGACTTCAACCTGTTCGGGCGGGTGTACCGGGTGATGGCCCAGGCCGACAGCCGCTATCGCCAGAGCGCCGAGGACATCGGCGCCTTGCGGGTACGCAACGACCGCGGCGAGATGGTGCCGCTGGCGGCGATGATCACCGTCACCCATACCTTCGGCCCGGACCCGGTGGTGCGCTACAACGGCTACCCCGCGGCGGGAATGATCGGCGATGCCGATCCCAAGCAGCTGTCTTCGGCCCAGGCCCTGGCCAAGTTGCAGGAAATCGCCGACCGGGTACTGCCCAAGGGCATCGTCCTGGAGTGGACCGACCTGAGTTATCAACAGGTGACCCAGAGCCATGCGGCCCTGGTGGTCTTCCCCCTGGCGGTGATGCTGGTGTTCCTGGTGCTGGCGGCGCTCTATGAAAGCTGGACCCTGCCCCTGGCGGTGATCCTGATCGTGCCGGTGTGCATGCTGGCGGCGCTGAGCGGGGTCTGGCTCAGTGGCGGCGACAACAACGTGTTCGTCCAGGTCGGGCTGGTGGTGCTGATGGGCCTGGCGTGCAAGAACGCGATCCTGATCGTCGAGTTCGCAAGGGAGCTGGAGGCCCAGGGCCGGGGCACTGTCGAGGCGGCGCTGGAGGCCTGCCGCCTGCGTCTGCGGCCGATCGTCATGACCTCGGTGGCCTTTATCGCCGGGGCGGTGCCGCTGCTGATCGGCACGGGCGCCGGTAGCGAAATCCGCGCCGCCACCGGGATCACGGTGTTCTTCGGCATGCTCGGGGTGACGCTGCTGGGCTTGTTCCTGACCCCGGTGTTCTACGTCACCCTGCGCAAGCTGGCCGGCGGCCCGATACATGCCCTGGGCGCCGAGCCTGTCGAGGGCTGAGGCGCTCGGCACAGGGAAGCAACGGGTGCCTGCGGCGCCCGTTGCCGGTTCAGGCCCGCTGCGCGGCGATCACCATGATCTCGATGCGGTAGTGGGGCTTGGCCATCGGTGCCTGCACCAGCACCTGGATCATGGGCGCAGAGGGTTGATCGTACTCAACGGCCTCTGGTGCAATGCCGTGATCGGCACTGACACTGAACACAACAGATCGCCCCACGGACTGGAGAGCCTATGTATCCCGACGATTTCAACTTTTCCGGTTATCTCAAGGCCAGGGTCCTGACGGGAGATATCGATTTTTCTGCCTTGGTGGATGCGTTGAGCGAACGAGGCTATATCACCGAGGTGGACTTTCCCGAGGGCGCCGGGCTGTGTTCCAGCCACATGGAAGCGCTCAAGCAGCAAGAGTTCGACGAGCTGTTCGAGTTCTTCTACCCCAGGCGGATCAATGACATTCGCTTGCGCTGTATCGCCACCAACGAAGGTGGAGCCTGCCCGACCGGCGCCTATGCCTATGCCTTGATCAACAGCCGCCGGCTCACGGACCAGGAAGGGTTGCAGATCCTGGAGCGGGAGAACTACCTGAGCGAGTTCTCCGAGCATGACCTGCAATGGGCCAGGGAAGAGTTGCTCGAATGCCTGGGGGCCAGTGTGCAGCGGTTGTCCGATAGAGACGTCCAGCATGAGCTGCAAAGACGCCAGGCCCAGGTGCTGCTGATCGAAGGGCGTTTGAAGGCCCTGGGGGTGCTGCCACTGAGCGAAGAGGAGCACGCCTGGCAAGCGCTGGATGCGCAGTTCCCCAACGCCCGCAGTCGGGATGTCGTCGAGCTGGAGGGGGTGCGTTACCAGCGGGTGTTCCGCCCCGCGCAAAAGGATGCCGAGGACAAGGTGACCAAGTGGGACAAGAGCTGGCGTCGGCTTGGCCAGGCCAGCGACGCCTGATGCCAGTCAGTCAAGCGAGGTGATTCCCTGTAGGAGCAGCCGGTCGACGCTCGATTGCTCACGAGGGTCGTTAGCGATAGCGCGTGTTTACAGGGAAAACCCGGCGCTTTGAGGTCCATCGCGGGCAAGCCTCGCTCCTACAGGTTCCTTGGCTGGTTGGCATTGGGCGTCGAGCCGGGCTGTAGTCGCGGCCCAGGCGGCCTCGAGCGATAGGATCACTGATCGCTTGCCGGCGCGATTGTGTCTACGCCAGCGCCAGTCGCCGTGGGCGCAGCCAGCCGATGATCACGGCGGCGATCAGCAGGAAGCCCAGGTAGCCGAAGAACGGGTAGACCTGGCCCACCAGGCTGATGAAGCCCACCAGGCTGCCGACGAAGGCCAGGGCTCCGGCCAGGATCGAGCCGATGCGGAACTGCCGGGTGCCGGCGGGCAGCAGGCGGGCGGAGAAGGAGTACAGGGTGCCCACGGCGGTATTGAGGATCATGCAGAAGATGATCAGCGCCATCAGCAGGCCGAGGGTCGGCGAGACTTCGCTGGCGATCGACAGCATCGGCATCGGCAGCTCCGCCACACTGTCCAGGCGTGACAACAGGCCGAGACTCATCACCAGCATCAACAGACCCAGCATCGCACCACCGAGGATGCCGCCCCACATCGCCTGTTTCTCGCCCTTGGCCGCACCGCCCATGATGGCCAGGATCGGTACTCCGGCGACGATGTTGTAGGAGACATAGAGCAGGGCGCCCAGCAGCCAGTGACTGGCACCGGCCTGCTGCTGGCCGGCCAGTTGGTCGAGTTGCTGGAAGTCCAGGTGGCGGGTCGCGGCGCCGTACAGGGCGATACCCACGGCGGTGACGATCAGGAACGGGGTCACCGCGCCGATCATGCCGATCACCTTGTGCACGTCGAGGCAAACGATGGCCACCACCACCAGGGTCACCAGTACGCTGCCGGTGATGGCCGGGATGCCGAACTGCTGCTCCAGCAGGGCGCCGCCGCCGGCGAGCATGACCACGGTCACGGCGAACATGAAAAAGGTGATCATCAAGTCCACCAGGGTGCCCAGGCGCCGGCCGCAGAGGGCATGCACCACGTCTTTATGCGAAGCGGCTCGCAGGCGGCTGCCCAGGCTGGCCAGGGCCATGCCGAGGAAGGTGAACAGCGCAGCACTGACCACGGCGCCAAGCAGGCCCCAGACACCGAAATCGACGAACATCAGCAGCAGTTCACGACCGGAGGCGAACCCCGCCCCAACAATTACGCCGACGAAGGCGCCGGCGATTTTCAGACTTTCTTTCATGACGATTGGCCTCGGATTGTTCTTGTTATGTAAGGAGGACGCCACGGCGCTGGAGGGCCGTGGTCATCCTGGGCATCGCACTTGAAGGTTGGGTGGGTGGCTCAGTTCTCCCCGACCCAGACCTGGACTTCGATCTCTACGTCCACGCCCAGCGCCAGTTGCGCGGCGACGGTGGAACGCACCGGGAAACCGTTCTTGAAGTAGCCCTGGTACACCTCGTTGAAGCCGGCGAAGTGCTGCATGTCGGTGATCCAGACGGTGCTTTTCACCACCTGGTCAAAGCTGGCGCCGCACTCGGTCAGGGTGTCGCCAATGCGCTGCATGGCCGCGTCGGTCTGCACGCGAATATCGCCATGTACCACTTCGCCTTCGGCGCTCATGGGGATCTGCCCGGAGAGAAACAGGAAGCCGCCGACCCGGATCGCCCTGGAGAAGGGCAGGGGCAGGGAGCTGGGGTAACGCTGGATTTCGTTGGACATGGGGCTTTCCTCGTGGACTGGGATGGATTAACGCAAGCGTGCAGGGGCCAGGTGCTGTGGATCGACGCCTTGGCTCAACAGCTCTTCGGGGACCGGTTGCCCCAGCAGCAGGGCGCTGGCCAGTTGCGAGACGCCGGCCGCCGACTGGATACCGTAGCCGCCCTGGGCGGCGAGCCAGAAGAAGCCTTCGCATTCGTCGTCCCAGCCCACCACCAGGTCGCCGTCGGCGACGAAGGAGCGCAGGCCGGCCCAGCTGTGGCGCGGGCGGCGGATGCTCAGGGAGGTGGCGTTCTCGATGTGATAGATGCCGGTGGCGATGTCCAGCTCCTCGGGCATCACGTCCTGGGGCGGCACCGGATCGGCATTGGCCGGGGAGCCAAGCAACTGGCCGGCGTCGGGCTTGAAGTAGAAACTTTCATCGATGCCGATCACCGCCGGCCAGCGGCTGAAGTCGGTGTCTTGCGGGCCTTCGAAGGTGAAGGCGCTGCGCCGGCAGGGTTGCAGGCCAATGGGGGCTACGCCGCACAACCGGGCCACTTCGTCGGCCCAGGCGCCAGCGGCGTTCACCAGGCTGCGGGCCTGTACCTGGCGGCCATCCTTGAGCCTGAGGTGCCAATGACGGTCTTCACGCAGGGCTTCGACGATCTCGGCGTCGCACTGCAAGGTTCCGCCGGAGCGGCGCATGGCCCGCAGGTAGCCCTGGTGCAGGGCGTGCACATCCAGGTCCTGGGCGGCGGTTTCGAGCATGGCGCCAGCGGTGGCTTCGGGGCGCAGGCAGGGCACCAGGGCCCGGGCCTGGTCGGCATCGATCAGGCGCACATTGGCCGAACGGGCGCGGGTTTCGTCGTAGGTCTGCTGCAGTTGCTCCAGCTGTTCGTGATTGGCGACGTACAGGCAGCCCCGGGGTTCGAGCAACGGGTGCTCGCTGAAGCCTTCCGGAGGCCGTTGATAAAAGGCCCGGCTGGCGCGGGTCAGGGCCTGGATCTGCGGTGTGCCGTAGGCCTCCATGAACATCGCCGCCGAGCGCCCGGTAGCGTGGTAGCCCGGCTGCGATTCGCGTTCCAGCACCAGCACGCTGGCCTGGCCGGCCAGGCGGTAGGCCAGGGAGGCTCCGGCAATACCGCCGCCGATGATGACGAAATCGAAGCATTGGGTGTCGTGCATGGCGAACTACCTTCATTGTCCGGAAAGGGTTGTGAGAAAATTCTCTCATACGAGAAATCTAAGATATGAGAATTTTCCAGTCAACAGGAGATCATGGGGTAATATTTCGCCATTGGCCCCGGCTCCTGTCGCGGCAGTCCTTATCCGCCAGACAGAGAGTCTCCATGAGTGCCGACCGAGCCCAGCCCGCCTCGTGCTCCCCCGCCCATCCACTGACCGACCGGACCCAGGTCGGCGCGCGCCTGCGCAGCATCCGCAAGGCGCAGAAACTGACCCTCAAGCAGCTCTCGGAGCGTTCCGGCGTGGCACTGTCGACCTTGTCGAAAATGGAGCTGGCCCAGGTTTCGGTGAGTTACGAGAAGCTTGCGGCGGCGGCCCGGGCCCTGGGTGTCGATATCGCCCAGCTGTTTGCCCCGTCGGCCATGGCCAGTCGGGCGGTACAGCCCACGGTGGTCAGTACCACCATCGCCGACGCCCCGGGCTACAGCACCGGCAACTATGACTACCACCCCATGGCCGGTGATTTCCCCGGGCGTAACATGACACCCATGTATGCGCGGATCTTCGCCCGTGAGTTGCAGCAGTTCGAGGACTACATCCGCCACCCCGGGCAGGAGTTCGCCCTGGTGCTGTCCGGGCGGGTGCGCATCCAGTTCGAGACGGGGGAGCAGGTGAGCATCGGGCCGCAGGAAACCGCCTACTTCAACAGCAGCATCGGCCATATCTACCTGGCCGAAGGCGCGGAAGACGCCGAGGTGATGGTGGTGATGTCCGAGCGCTGAGCCCGGCGCCTGCTGGCCCAGGCCCGGGAAAGGCCTGGGACGAGGGAAGAGGTCAGCGGGCCAGGGATTCGTCGAGGAATTTCACCACGGTGCCCATGCAGGCCATGCGTTCCTCGATGTGGGGCATGTGGCTGGAGGCTTCGAACAGCGCCCAGCGAATATCCGGGACGTGGTCCAGGAACGGCTTGACCACGGTTGGCGTAGCTTCGTCGTGGCGCCCGGAAATCAACAGGGTCGGCACCTTGATCCGGTGCAGGCCATCGACGATGGACAGGTCCTTGGTGTTGCCGATGATGTGGAATTCGTTGGGGCCGGTCATGGCGTGGTAGACGGTCGGATCGGCATCGACCTGGGCGAAGGTGCGCGCCACTTCGTCCGGCCAGGGGCTGATCCGGCACACATGGCGGTCGTAGAACACCCGTGATGCGGCAAGGTATTCGGCGGCCCCGTAGTGGCCGACCCGCTCGTGCTCGAGCAGCGTCTGCTGCACGTCCTCTGGCAGGAGCTGGCGCAGGCGATTGGCTTCCTCGACCCAGGTGCGCATGTCCGCCGGGGAGTTGGCGACGATCAGCGCGCGCAGGCCGGCCGGCTGCCGGGCCGCATGGGCACTGGCCAGCATGCCGCCCCAGGATTGCCCCAGCAGTGTGTAGTCGTTGCTGATGCGCAGGTGGTCCAGCAGGTTGTCCAGTTCCTCAAGGAACAGCTGCAGGTTCCAGAACGCAGGGTCCTTTTCCGGCAGGTGGGTCGAGTGGCCGTTGCCCAGCTGGTCGTAGTGGATCACCGGGCGGCCGCTGCTGGCGATGTCCTTGAAGGCATCGAGGTAGTCATGTGTGCAGCCTGGGCCGCCATGTATGACCACCAACGGTGTATGGCCGCTGTCCAGGTCACCGGTGATGCGATACCAGGTCTGGTAGGGACCAAAAGGTGCAAAGCCTTCGCGTGTTGCCAGAAGTTCCATTTCTTGCCGCTCTCTGAAAAACCCTGCAACACACGATACCGGGGTGGCGTCCCGGGAATAACTAGAGAAACAGATAGGTTTTGCCGGGCTTCAGTTGTCGAGCAGCCGGTAGTGCACGGCCCTGACCACGGCCTGGACACGGTTCTTGGCCCCCAGCTTGTGCATGGCCGAGGTCAGGTGGAGGGTGATGGTGGCCAAGGAACGGTTCAGGCGCTTGGCAATCTCGGCTGCGGTCAGGCCATCGGCGGCGAATCGCAGGCACTCGCGTTCGCGCTTGGTCAGGTGGACCGGGCTGGTGCCGGATTCTTTTTCCAGCAACGGGAAGGCGGCTTCCTGCAAGGCGTGGGAAATCAGCGTGAAGTCGCCGAGGGTCTGGCGGGCATCCTGCAACGGGTCGCCATTACCGTCCGATCTCAGGCCCGTGAGCGTGGCAAAGCCGCCCTTGGGCAAGTGAATCGGCACGGTCACCCCGCAGGTCATCTGCGAGTCGTGCAGGTAGTCCACCACGGGAGCATGGTTTTTCCCGATGAACGATTGCAGCACGGTCTCGTCGTCCGGGCGATAGGACCAGGCAAAAGGGGAAACGGCGTTGATCGCCACATGCTGGACGGGATCGATCTGATAGAAACCTTCCTGGCACCAGAGCGATTGCCAGTCACGGGGGGTGTTGCGCAGCCTGACCACCGAAGGGGTGAGCAATATTCCCTCGTGGTCCAGCGGCACCGGACTGTAGTCGTAGACCAGGGTATCGAAGCCCAGCGCCTGGGCCATGCGCAATACGTTGTCCATCTGTTCGTCCAGGCTCCTGCCGGACATGAGACGGGCATTGAAATCAGACAGCTTGGTCTGCATCCATTCAGCTCCCTTGGCAATTTCAATCCTGAAATCGGGCCGGTAGAATGCCACGCCCGGACAAAGGACTGCCAGACCAAACCTATAGGAAATACTAGGTTATGGACGTACGGCTTCCTCGGTAAGGTTGCGCCAAAAGGGCATTGACCAGATGGAGAACAAGGATGTGGCGTGAAGTAGAGCCGGACCAGCGATATGAAGTGCAGGTCGATGGCCACAAGGTGGTGGCCTATGGGTTTGGCGAAGGCGATGAGGTGCTGCTGTGCCTCAATGGCGGTCCGGGACTGCCCTGCGATTACCTTCGCGACAGCCATGGTTGGCTCAAGGAGCATGGGCTGCGAGTCATTGCCTTCGACCAGCTGGGCACCGGCGCTTCGGACCGACCCACCGACAAGGCCCTCTGGGATATCACCCGCTATGTCGCCGAGGTGGAAACCGTCCGCCAGACCCTCGACCTGGGCCGGGTGCACCTGCTGGGCCACTCCTGGGGTGGCTGGCTGGGGATCGAATACGCCATCCATCATCCCCAGGCGCTCAAGACCCTGATCCTGGAAAACACCGCCGGCGACCTGCCGCACCTGTCCTTGGAGCTGGAGCGCCTGCGCAGTGCCCTGGGCAGCGAGACCGTGGCGATGATGCAGCGCCACGAGGCCATGGGCACCCTGGAGCATCCCCAGTACCAGGCCGCTGTCACCCTGCTCAACTACCGGCACGTGTGCCGCCTGGACCAATGGCCGGCGCCGGTGAACCGTTCCCTGGGCGATTGGAACATGGGACCGTACGTCACCATGCAGGGGCCCAACGAGTTCCTATATACCGGCAATCTCAAGGACTGGAACCGCATCGAGCAGATGTCGGGCTTCCAGATGCCGGTGCTGATCACCACTGGCCAGCACGACGAGCTGACGCCCGCCTGCGCCATGCGCATGAAGATGGCGCTCAAGGATGCCGAGTTGCATGTGTTCCCCAACAGCAGCCACATGCCGTTCTACGAAGAGCCCCAGGCCTATTTTCCGGTACTGCTGGATTTCCTGCGGCGCCATCGGAGCTAGCCCATGAACCTGGCGCGTTACCGCTTCATCCTGTCGCGCCCGTTGCAGTTGTTGCCGGTGCTGTTTGGTATCAGCGTGATCACCTTCGTGCTCGTGCGCTCCATCCCCGGCGACCCTGCCAGGGCGCTGCTGGGCTCACGCAGCACGCCGGATGCGTTGATCAAGATCCGTGCCCAGTACGGTCTCGACCAGCCGTTGTGGATGCAGTACTTCTACTTTCTGAAGAACCTGCTCAAGGGTGATCTTGGCCAGTCGCTGCTCTATAAGGTCGATGCCTTGCAGTTGATCGCCACCCGTATCGAGCCGACGCTGTTCCTGGTAGCGGGCAGTGTGTTGCTGTCGTTGCTGATTGCCATTCCCCTGGCAACGCTGGCGGCCCGCAACAAGGGGGGGTGGAGCGATCACCTGATCCGCCTGTTCACCACCGCTGGCCTCGGCCTGCCGGCGTTCTGGCTGGGGATCATGCTGATCCTGCTGTTGAGCGTGCAGCTGGGGCTGTTCCCGGTGTCGGGTTATGGCCGTACCTGGCCGGACAAGCTGCACCATATGGTGCTGCCTTGCCTGACGATCGCCCTGGCACTGTCTGCCGTGCTGGTACGCAACCTGCGAGCCAGCATGCTCATGGAGTTGCAAGCCGACCATGCGACCGCCGCCCGGGCCCGGGGGGTGCCTGAGCGTACGGTCTTTCGCCGACACGTACTGCCCAACTCGCTGGTGCCGACCGTTAACCTGCTGGCCGTCAATATCGGTTGGCTGATCAGTGGCACCGTGGTCATCGAAAGCCTGTTCGCCATTCCCGGTATCGGCCAGTTGCTGGTGCGCGGCATCTTCACCCGTGACTACATGGTGGTACAGGGAGTGGCCATGGTGCTGGCCTGTGCCACGGTGATGGTCAACTTCCTGGCTGATGTGGTGACGGTGGCGATCGATCCCCGGGTGAACATGCGATGAGCGTCCAGGTCTCGATCCCCGCCAGGCGCTTGGGCCTGGGTTTGCGCAATGGCCAGTTGGCCACGATGCTGGGCCTGGCCATCGTCGGCGGCTGGTTGCTGCTGGCGCTCTGCGCGCCCTGGATCGCCCCTTACGACCCTATCGTGCAGGACACCGACATCCGCCTGTTGGCGCCGAGCCTGGCCCATCCCTTTGGCACCGACAACTTCGGGCGCGACATCCTCTCCCGGGTGATCTGGGGCGCGCGGATCGACTTGCAGCTGGCGGTGATCGGCGTGTTGTTCCCGTTCCTCATCGGTACCTGTATCGGCGCCCTGGCCGGTTACATCGGCGGGCGTTTCGACACCGTGTGCATGCGCTTGATCGATGTGATCCTGGCCTTCCCGTTCCTGGTACTGATGCTGGCGATCATGGCCATCCTCGGGCCGGGCCTGAGCAACTTCTACATCGCCATGGCCCTGGTGGGCTGGGTGTCCTATGCGCGGTTGATCCGTTCGCAGATCCTGGTCCTCAAGGAGAGCGATTTCGCCTTGGCGGCCAAGAGCCTGGGGTTTGGCCATGGGCGCATCCTGTTTCGCCACTTGCTGCCCAATGCCCTGTTCGGTTCGATTGTGTTTTCCATGTCCGACGCGGTGCTGGTGCTGCTCAACGGTGCGGCGGTCAGCTACCTCGGCCTGGGCGTGCAGCCACCGACTGCGGAGTGGGGCACCATGGTCGCCGAAGGCCAGAGCTTCATCACTTCGGCCTGGTGGATCTGTACCTTCCCGGGATTGGCGATCGTGACCCTGGCCATGGGTTTCAGCCTGCTGGCCGATGGCATTGCCGAGCGTTTTGGAGAGCGCCCATGAACGCACCGGTGCTGCGTGTCGATGAACTCAGCGTGATCGCCCATGACCATGGGCGTGAGGTCACGCTGGTGGACCGCTTGTCGTTCGACCTGGCCGAAGGCGAGATCCTTGGCCTGGTGGGGGAGAGCGGCTCGGGCAAGACCATGGCCTGTCGGGCCCTGATGCGCTTGTTGCCTTCGACGAACCTGCGGGCCCAGGGCAAGGCCGTGCACCTGGCCGGGCAGGACCTGCTGCAGCTGGATGAGGCGGGCATGCGCCGCGTGCGCGGCCGGCGCCTGGGGATGATCTTCCAGAACCCCAGCAGTCACCTCGACCCTTTGATGCGTATCGGCGAGCAGATCGGCGAGGGCATCCGCCTGCACCAGGGGGCGTCCAAGCGCGAGGCACGGGCCGAGGCCATCGAGGTGTTGCGCCAGGTGGGCATTCCCGACCCGCAACGACGGGTCGACAGTTATCCCCATGAGTTTTCCGGTGGCATGCGCCAGCGGGCGATGATCGCCGTGGCCCTGGGTTGCAACCCCCAGGTGCTGATCGCCGATGAGCCGACCACGGCCCTGGACGTTACCGTACAGGCGCAGATCCTGCGCCTGCTCCTGGACCTGCGTGACCGGCATGGGTTGTCGATCATCATGATCACCCACGACCTGGGCGTGGTCGCCCAGACCTGCGATGCCATCGCGGTGATGTACGCCGGCCGGCTCTGCGAGCACGGCAGCAAACATGAACTGCTGGCTCGCCCGCAACATCCCTATACGGCGGCGCTGATCGGTTGCCAGCCCACAAGCGCAAGTGGCGAGGCCCAGTTACGGACCATCGCCGGCCAGCCGCCGCTGCTGGACCAGTTGCCTGTGGGCTGCCGCTTCAGTCCACGCTGTTCGCGACCGGGCAGCCGCTGCAGCGAGTCGTTGCCGCAGATGCAGGCCTTGGCGACGGGGCAGCACGTGGCCTGTCATTACCCGCTGCTGGCCGGAAGCCCGTCATGACGTTGTTGCAAGTGAAGGATCTGCAGGTGCGTTTCGCCGCGCCCGGCACCGGCCTGTTCGGGCTCAACAGGCAATGGCTCAATGCAGTCAATGGCGTGTCGCTGAGCCTGGAGGCCGGGGAGGTACTCGGCCTGGTGGGGGAGTCGGGCAGCGGCAAGAGCACACTGGGGCGAGCCATCCTGCGCCTCAATGACATCAGCTCGGGACAGGTGCTGTTCGATGGCGTGGACGTGACTCAAGGCCGCAAGGTCGATCTCGAGCGACTGCGTCACGAGACGGCGATGATCTTCCAGGACCCTTATGCGGCGCTCAATCCACGCTTGAGCATTGGCCAGGCCATTGCCGAAGTGCTGCGGGTGCAGGGGGTGGTCGCGGCGCCACTGATTCCCCAGCGGGTCGACGAATTGCTGACCCTGGTGGGCCTGCGGCCGGAGCTGGCCGGGCGCAAGCCCGGGGCCTTGAGTGGTGGCCAGTGCCAGCGGGTAGGGATTGCCCGGGCGCTGGCGGTGGAGCCGCGCTTGATCGTCGCCGATGAATGCGTGGCGGCGCTGGACGTGTCCATCCAGGGGCAGATCATCAACCTGCTGCTGGAGCTGCGCCAGCGCATGAACCTGGCGATCCTGTTCATCGCCCATGACCTGGCGATCGTCCAGCGCCTGTGCAGCCGGGTGGCGGTGATGTACCTGGGGCAGATCGTCGAGCAAGGGCCTACCGATGCCGTGTTCGGCGCGCCGCGTCATCCCTATACCGCTGCGTTGATCCAGTCGATCCCGCATATCGACCCCAATCGGCCTTTGGCGAGCGAACCCTTGCCGGGCGAGCCGCCCAGCCCGTTGGCACTGCCGGGCGGCTGTGCCTTCCATCCGCGCTGCAGGCAGGCCCGACCCGCCTGCACCGCAACACCGCCACCTAACCGAGACCTGGGTGGGCACAGCTACCGTTGTGTGCTCGCCGAACCCGTGCTTTGAAATACGTTCATCAAAAAGGAGTTTGACCATGCGTTCGAAACACCTGCGGTTGCTGACCGCCGCCACATTGACCCTCTGTTCGTTGGCCGCCGGTATCGCCCAGGCGGCTGGGGTACTGACCATCGGTTGCCGTGAGGAAAGCACCACCTTCGACCCGATCAAGAGCGCGCAGAACCGCGACAGCTGGGTCTTTGCCAACGTCTACGACGTGCTGGTGCGGGTCGACAACACCGGCACCAAGCTGCTGCCGGGTTTGGCACAAAGCTGGCAAGTATCTGCCGACGGCCTGACCTACACCTTCAAGCTGCGCCCGGCCAAGTTCTCCGACGGCTCGCCGATCACTGCCGGCGATGCCGCTTTCAGCCTGCTGCGGATTCGCGACAACAAGGGCTCGCTGTGGAGCGATTCCTACAAGATCATCGACAAGGCCCAAGCCACCGATCCGCAGACCCTGGTGGTGACCCTCAAGTCGCCGTCCGTGCCTTTCCTCGCGCAACTGGCCACGCCCAACGTCTCGATCCTGTCGCAGAAGGCCATGGAGAAAATCGGCGAGGACGCCTACGCCCAGGAGCCCGTGGCCTCGGGTGCCTTCATCGTCAAGGAATGGCTGCGCGGCGAGCGCGTGGTGCTGGAGAAGAATCCGCACTTCTGGCAGGCCGACAAGGTGAGCCTGGACGGCGTGGAATGGATCTCCATCCCGGACGACAACACCCGCATGCTCAAGGTCCAGGCCGGTGAGCTGGACTCGGCGATCTTCGTGCCGTTCTCCCGGGTCGAGACCCTGAAGAAAGACCCGAACCTGGTGATCCACACCGACCCTTCCACCCGTGAAGATCATTTGTTGATCAACCACGATCACGGCCTGCTGGGCAAACCCGAAGTGCGCCAGGCCCTGGACATGGCGATCGACAAGAAATCCCTGGTCGACACCGTGACCTTCGGCCTGGGCCAAGTGGCCTATTCCTACATCCCCAAGGGCGCGCTGTATCACAACGCCAACAACCCGCAGCGCCCCTATGACCCGGTCAAGGCCAAGCAGCTGTTGAAGGATGCCGGGGCCTCGGGCCTGAAACTCAACTACGTGGTCAATGCCGGCAACGAAGCCGACGAGCAGATCGCCGTCCTGGTCCAGCAGCAACTGGCCGCCGTGGGCGTGACCACCAACCTGCAGAAAGTCGACCCGACCCAGAGCTGGCAGATGCTGGTGGATGGCGACTACGACCTGTCGGTGATGTACTGGACCAACGACATCCTCGACCCCGACCAGAAGAGCACCTTCGTCCTGGGGCACGACACCAACATGAACTACATGACCCGCTACAAGAACGACAAGGTCAAGGCCTTGGTGGCCGATGCCCGCGTCGAGGCCGACCCGGCCAAGCGCCAGCAGATGTACACCGAGCTGCAGGCCATCGCCAAGCAGGACGCCCACTGGATCGACCTCTACTACAGCCCGTACATCAACATCTCGCGCAAGAACATCGAGCACTTCCAGCAGAGCCCGTTGGGCCGCCTGTCGCTGGAAGAGACGGTGAAGAACTGAGGGTGATGGACGCTGCAGGGAGAACGCTCAGCGTTGTCCCTGCATGATGGCCTGGAGGGGGCGGCGCTGTTTGCGGTCACCCCTGATTTGCCGGATTCCGGGCATAAAAAAAGACGTCCAAGGACGTCTTTTTTGTTTGCTGGAAGCAGCCTGGAAGGGTTGCGGAACGTTATTTCCCAGGCTGGTTACCAGGAGCGTTTTTTAAGGCGCGGACCACTGGACAGGATGTTTTCTCGCCGGTTCGCTGCTGGCCGGGGCTGGTAGGCATTGGGGCCCAGAGTCCAGGCATTATCAATGTGCTCAAAGTAGGTCTTGAAGGTTGAGCGCAAACGCGGGCTCAACTCGAGGATGTACTCTTCCTCAAGCATGACGGTGACGACAAATTTGTCCTCAACGATCACCGCATCACTGATGCGCTGCCAAAAACGGCTCTGGCGTTGTCTTTCTGATTCGCCCAAATCACCGTTGGTAATGACCGCAACATGCCCCTTGTGCTCAGCAATGCAAAAAATGCTGGGCGCGAGCAGCCCTTGGAAATAGGCGGCTTCCAGCAAGGCAATAACACGTTCATCGTGATCTTGGTCCCAAATCACAGCCAGGCGCTGCAGTTCTATTGGGCTATCGGGCTTTGCAAGCAGGGGGGCGGAGATAATCGAGTAATGTGCTTCGAGCGCACCAACATTGTGTTGCTCGTCATATTCGGTGCGGAAGAATTCAGAGTACTGCGGAAGGTCGACGCGGGAGCTTAAGCGCATAGGAGGGCACCTGTTTAGTAATGGTCAATTACGACGCTGTCTTTTCGGGATCAGCGCAATCTTGGTAATGGTCAATTACGGCGCTGTCCTTTCGGGATCAGCGCGGTCGGGACGGATTAAAGTGCTTCTGCGCCTCGGTTGTCAATACGCTTGCCCAGGTTCCAGGTGACGACCTGGGTCGATGCGGTTCCCGTCCGCTAATCGTCACCCTTACTCCAGCATCTGTGGCCTAGGTCGTCGGAGGGTGGTTCGTTGTCGGGGGTAGCTTGAGCTTTTTTTAGGTTCGGTAGCGGCGTAGAGGGGCGATGGGCAAGCCGTTGAGTGGTACTGGGGGGCTGCTGGGGTAATTCCAGGCACAAAAAAGGCACTTGCGAGATTCGCCAAGTGCCTTTTTGTATCGCTTGTTTGGTGGAGCCGGGGGGATTTGAACCCCCGTCCGCCAGTACTCCGCTGTCGGTCCTACATGCTTAGCCGTGTCTATTGAGTTAACCCTCAGCGACCCGACGGGCAGGGTGCTTTGGGCGAGTTGTGTAAGTTTTAGCCGCTTCGTCCACAACGTACTGCACGGCGATTCTGTTCTATATGACAATCATTTTGGGTTTACAGACATCCCCTGATGATTGCTGGACCCGAAGGTACCAGGGGGGAAGGGCTAGCGCCGCTTACGCAGCGAGAGCGTAATCCCCGTAGGTTTCGTCATTGGCAACTATAGGAAGTTGCAACAGTGGATTTACGAGTTCTGTTACCAACTCGGCATGCACCTAAAGTTTCGCAACCGGCGTCGAATCCAAAACGGCCCCGAGCCTGTCATGCATCGACGACAGGTTGGCGGATTCTACGCTAATCGTCGCCAGAAGGCCAACCCGAAGGTTGGCCTTGGTGGTGGTCTACTGATCGCCCTTGGTGTTGTTCTGCAACATCTGGATCGCCTGGGTGGTCAGGGAGATGCAGTTCTTGGTGCCCTGCTCGGTGCCCTTGGCCTGTTCGGCGGTGGCTTGCTGGACCTTGGAGTCGATGTCGCTGCTAAGGTCCGAGCTCATGGCTTCGGTGCTGACCTTGGCGTCGCGAATCTTTTGCAGGTTGATCTGGCACAGGTCTTCTTGCCCGGCGGCGAACGCCGGTGAGGCCAACATTGCAGCAGTGATGAACAGTCCAGCCAGTGCAGAGCGCTTCATGGTCGTCTCCTTGGATCACAGGGGGGAGGCCCACTTTTATCGTGGGCCTGGAGAATGGACTGCGCCCGTGGGCCGGGGTTCTGTTTTTGTACGAAAAGGCCGACGCGGGCGCCCGTTGTCGGGCACCCTTGGCCTCAAGCAGACTTGGCGCGGGTGATCCGGTCCACCAGGTACACCAGCCCGTGGTAGTCGATCCCGCCATGCTGGCTGAGGCCGATTTCACAGGTGCGGCTGGTGGAGATGCCTTCGCTGCAGTACTGCACCGCGTCCTTGAGGTTGCGCAGCGAGTGGGCATTGAGCTCCGGGGTGGTGAAGCCCTTGTCGCCGGCGAAACCGCAGCAGTGGATGCCTTCGGGGATCACCACGTTGTTGCTGCAACGCCGGGCCAGTTCGATCAGCGCCTGGCTTTCCCCCAGGTGCTGGGTGCTGCAGGTGACGTGCACGGCGATTGGCGCTTCCTGGGGCGTGAACTCCAGGCGATCCAGCAGGTGGGTGCGGATGAAGCGCACCGGGTCATAGAGGTCCAGGCGCACGTCGCCTAGGTCCTGCACCAGGCGCAGGGTGCAGGGACTGGTATCGCAGTAGATGGGGTCGAGGCCGCCACGGCTGGCGTGGAGCAGGGCGCCGATCAGTTCCTGGCGCTTGTCCTCGGCCTGGGTCGCATACCCCTTGGAGGCGAACGGCTGGCCACAGCAGAGGTTGTCCAGGTTGTCCGGCAGCACCACTTGGTAGCCGGCTTTCTCCAGCAGGCCGCGGGTCTTCTCGTACAGCGAACCTTGCTCCTTGTCGCCCGCCGCCGGCCCCATCACCCGCGACACGCAGGCCGCCAGGTACACCACCTTTGGGCGTGAGTCCGGCACGGCCGGGCTGAAGCGAATGGCTTTCTCCGGCTGAGGCATGGCGTTGGTCCATTGTGGCACCCGCCCTTTGGACAGCCGGGTCAGGCCCGCCGACAGCTTGCCCAGGCGCGGTGCCCCCAGCAGCAGGCGTGCGCCATTGGCCACATGCAACGTAAAGCGAGCGCCTTGCAAGGTGCTGGCGAAGTGGGTGCTGAGCCAGTCGGCGGTGCCGTTATGAGTGGCGTGCTCGCTGCGCAGTTTCTTCACCAGCTCGCCGGTGTTGATGCCCACCGGGCAACGCTGGGCGCACAGGCCGGTGGCGGCGCAGGTGTCGACGCCCTGGTACTGGTAGGCCGCCTCCAGCTCCCTGGTATCGATGCCGGCACGCTTGCGGGCCTGGATATCACGCCAGATAACGATGCGCTGGCGTGGGCTCAGGGTCAGCCCTTTGGACGGGCACACCGGCTCGCAGAAGCCGCACTCGATGCACTTGTCCACAATCTCGTCGGCCGCCGGTAGCGGCTTGAGGTGCTTGAGGTGGATCTGCGGATCTTCGCTGAGCACCACATCGGGGTTGAGAATACCGTTGGGGTCCAGCAGGCGCTTGAGCTGCCACATCAGCTGGTAGGCATCGCTGCCCCACTCCAGCTCGACGAAGGGCGCCATGTTGCGCCCGGTGCCGTGCTCGGCCTTGAGCGAACCACCGAACTCCACGGCCACCAGTTGCGCCACGTCGTCCATGAAGGCCTGGTAGCGCTGCACTTCCTCAGTGCTGTTAAAGCCCTGGGTGAAGACGAAATGCAGGTTGCCCTCCAGGGCATGGCCGAACAGGATCGCCTCGTCGTAGCGGTGCTTGTCGAACAGCTCGATCAGGCGATTGACGCCGATGGCCAGCTGTTCGACGGGGAAGGTTACGTCCTCGATGATCACCGTGGTGCCGGTCTTGCGCACTGCGCCGACGGCCGGGAAGGTGTCCTTGCGGATCGCCCAGAGCTTGGCGTTTTCCTGCGGGTCCTCGCTGAAATCCACCTGTTTTTCCACCGCGAAGGCGGCCAGGGAATCCATGATCTGCGCCAGTTGCTCATGCAGCAGCGACGAGGACGCGGCGCGGGACTCGATCAGCAGGGCGCAGGCGTTGGCCGAGAGCTGCTGGACGAAGGCCGGCATGCCGGGCTTGTCCTGCACCGAGCGCAGGCTGCGGCGGTCCAGCAGCTCCACCGCCGACACCGGCTGGCTCTTGAGTACGGTCACCGCGTTGCAGCAGGTCTCCACATCGGGGAAGACGATCAGGGCCGAGGCCTTGTGCGGATGGTCGACCACGGTGTCGTAGGTCACCGCGCTGATGAAGCCCAGGGTGCCCTCGGAGCCCACCAGCAGGTGGCTGAGGATCTCCAGCGGCTCGTCGAAGTCCACCAGGGCATTGAGCGACAGGCCGGTGGTGTTCTTCAGCCGGTACTTGTGGCGGATGCGGCTGGCCAACTCGCTGTTGGCGCGGGTGGCGCGGCCCAGTTCCGCCAGGCGTTGCAGCAGCGCAGCGTGGCTGTGGCGAAAGGCGGCGACGCTGGCGGCGTCCTCGGTGTCCAGGCGCGTGCCATCGGCCAGGACCACGCGGATGCCGGCCAGGGTGTGGTAGCTGTTCTGGGCGGTGCCGCAGCACATGCCGCTGGCGTTGTTGGCGACGATGCCGCCGATCTTGCAGGCGTTGATCGAGGCCGGGTCGGGGCCAATCTTGCGCCCGAACGGTGCCAGCCAGGCGTTGGCCTGGGCGCCGATGACCCCGGGTTGCAGGCGGATCTGCGCGCCCTGGTCGCGGATCTCCCGGGCGTTCCAGTTATCCCCGAGGACAATCAGCACTGAATCGCTGATGGCCTGCCCGGAAAGACTGGTGCCGGCGGCGCGGAAGGTCACTGGTATCTGGTCGCGCTGGGCCAGTTGCAGCAGGGCGACCACTTCGTCCTCGGATTCGACGCGGATCACCAGCTTGGGGATCAGCCGGTAGAAGCTGGCGTCGGTGCCGAAGGCCAGGGTCGAGAGCGGGTCGTCGAAGCGCCGTTCCTGGGGAATCAGGCGCTGGGCATCACGCAGAAAAGCGGCCGGCAGGCTCATTGGTCCTCCAGGATCAGCACCACCAGGTCTTTCGGGCCGTGGGCGCCGTAAGCCAGGACTTGCTCGATATCAGCGGTTTTCGACGGGCCGGAAACCAGCAGCGCATTGGTCGGCATGCCGCAAGCCCAGTTCATCTGTTGCTGCACCTGGTAGAAGTTGTCGCGGATCTCGCTGGCCTTGAGCAGGGCGAAATGCACCGGTGGTACCAGGCTCATCAGTCGCGGTTCCTCGCGGGTCGGCCAGAGGATCAGGCTGCCGGTGGCGGCGATGGCGCCCAGGGTGCCGGTGAGGCTGGCCGGGGTGTCGTTGAACAGCTCGGCCTTCCATTCTTCCACCGGCCGATCGTAGGCCTTGAGTTCGGGCAGCTCGGGATGCGCCGCCCAGTGCTGCTGCACCTGCTGGCCATGGGCGGTACCCGGGGCGATCAGCAGGCTGGGCAGTTGGCGCTCCTTGAGCAGGCGGGCGAGCAATTCGGGCCACTCGGCCGCGCGGCTCAGGTGGATCTCGGTGTGCACCGCTTCCATCTGTTTGCGCAACTGCGGGATGCGTTGCTCGGCGGTGTAGGTATAGGGCTCGGTGACCAGCGCCTCGTCGAAGTTATCCACAATGGGCGTGGTGCCGCTCAGGCTGTTACGCAGCTTGGCGAGGATGTTGTGCTTGGCGCTCATCAGCGATCTTCCTGCTTGGCCAGGTGCTCGCGGGCCAGGTCGTGCAGCGACCGGGCGGCGGGTTTTGGCGCACTGTGGTTCTGGGTCCAGGGGCCGACGTTGCTCGGGGCCAGCGCCCGCAACCGGGTGGCCGCCAGGGTGAACAGGCGATACAGGGTGGGCGAGCTGTTCAGCCGCGCCCAGGCGTTCCAGATGAAACGCTCCTTGCGCGAGAACTTGCTGCCCTGGCCACGCATCACCGGGTGCGGGCTGTCCGGGGCCTTGACGTTCTCTTCGCGCAGGCGCCGCAGCAACGCCGGGATTGGGATCTTCACCGGGCAGACTTCGCCGCAGGCACCGCACAGCGACGAAGCGCTGGGGTGATCCGGGACCTTGGCCAGGCCCACCATGTGCGGGGTGATGATCTTGCCGATCGGCCCCGGGTAGACCTCGCCATAGGTGTGGCCGCCGACCCTCGTGTACACCGGGCAGTGGTTCATGCAGGCGCCGCAGCGGATGCAGTTCAGGGGCTGGCGCAGTTCGCTGTCGGCAAACGCCTGGCTGCGGCCGTTGTCCAGCAGCACCAGGTGCACTTCCCGGGGGCCGTCGAGCTCATGCTCTTTGCGCGGGCCGGAGATCATGTTGACGTAGGTGGTGATCGGCTGGCCCAGGGCCGAGCGGGTCAGCAGCGACAACAACGGCACTACGTCGCGCAGGTTCTCGACCACTTTCTCGATCCCGGTGACAGCGATGTGCACCGGCGGCACGGTGGTGGACATGCGGCCGTTGCCTTCGTTTTCCACCAGCAGCAGGGTGCCGGTCTCGGCCACGGCGAAGTTGACGCCGGAGACGCCGATGTCGGCTTCGAAGAATTTCTGCCGCAGGACCCTGCGACCGATCTGGATGAGTTGGTCGACGTCCTTGGTGTACTCCACGCCAAGTTTGTCGTGGAACAAGGACGCGACCTGACCGGCATTCTTGTGGATCGCCGGCATGATGATGTGTGAAGGCTTCTCGTGGTCGAGCTGGACGATGAACTCGCCCATGTCCGACTCAAGGCATTCAATGCCTTGTTCAGCGAGGACATGGTTCATTTCCATTTCCTCGCTGACCATCGATTTGCCCTTGATCACTTGCCGTGCCTCGTGAGCACGGATGATCGAAAGAACGATGCCATTGGCCTCGTCCACCGTTTCCGCCCAGTGCACTGTCACACCGTTGCGGGTCAGGTTCTGTTCCAGGCGCTCGAGCAGGTCGGGCAGCTTGGACAACGCCCGGGCGCGAATCGCATTGCCCAGGGCGCGCAGGTGTTCGCGCTCAAAGGCATCGCTGAACGAGGCCGCACGCTTGGCCATGAGTGAATCCATGGCGCTGCGAAAGTTGTTGCGCAGTTGCTGGTCGCCCAGGGCCTGGTGGGCCCGGGTGCGAAAATCGTCCGCCACCGTCGTGGTCGGAATCAGCTCGGGGGTGCTCATTGGGCACCTCCGGTACGCTGCCAGAGGAAGCTCGCCAGGTGCTGGCCGCGCAATGCCTCTCTTTGTTTCTCCAGGGCGCCGTTGATGTTCATCAAGCAGCCGCAGTCGGCACTGACCACCTGGTGCGCGCCGGAGTCCTTCAGTGCGCGGGTCTTGTCTGCGACCATGGCGCCGGAGATATCCGGCATTCGGACGCTGAAAGTCCCGCCAAAGCCACAGCATTCGCTTTCGTGGCTGTGTTCTACCCGTTCCACGTTGCTCAGTTGTGACAGCAGCTCACGCCCGTGCAGGTGGGTGTTCATTTCCCGGCGCGCCGAGCAGGAAGTGTGCAAGGCCACCTTGATCGGCTTACCGCTGTCCTTGAGTTGCACCTTGCACACATGCAGGAGGAACTCGGCCAGCTCATAGGTGCGTGCGGCCAGGGCCTGCACCTGTGCCAGGGTCTCGGGCTCGTCCTTGAACAGGTCCGCGTAGTGCTCGCGAATCATCCCGGCGCAGGAGCCCGAGGGCACCACCACCGGATAGTCCCCGGCGAACAGCGCCAGTTGCGCGCGGGCCACGGTGCGCGCCTGCTCGGTGTAACCGCTGGTGTAGGCCGGTTGTCCGCAGCAGCTTTGCCCCTGTGGGTATTCCACGCGAATGCCTTCGCGCTCCAGCAGGTGGATCGCATCCATCCCGGCTTCGGGATAGAACAGATCGACCACGCAAGTGCCGAACAGGTAGACCTGCGCCGGCTTGGCGCCAGGGTACTGCCGGGGCTCGGCCAAGGGTGGCGCGACACGGGTCGCATTGGGCACGGCGTTGTAGAAAAGCTCGCTCATCAGGCGTGTCTCCGGGTGGTCCCGGTTATTCGTCTGTCGCGGCGGCTGAAAGATAAACCAGCAAGCTTTCAGCAGCCTTGCAGACCGGGTGTGAATGACTGGCGCCGCGACTCCTTGCGGCGCCATCAGTATTGCCTAGTGCACCAGCATGCCGGTGAACCAGTAGGCCTGGGCCAGGGTGATCAGACCGACGATAGTGGCAAAGAACAGGCTGTGCTTGAGGGTGAAGCGGAACAGATCGGACTCTTTGCCCACCAGGCCGGTGGCGGCGCAGGCCACGGCGATCGACTGCGGCGAGATCATCTTGCCGGTCACGCCACCGCTGGTGTTGGCCGCCACCAGCAGGGTGTCGTTGACCCCCAGTTGATGCGCGGTGGTGGCCTGCAGCGAACTGAACAGGGCGTTGGACGAAGTATCGGAACCGGTGAGGAATACCCCCAGCCAGCCCAGGAACGGCGAGAAGAACGGGAAGGCCGCGCCGGTGGCCGCCAGGACCAGGGCCATGGTCGAAGACATGCCCGAATAGTTGGTGACGAAGGCGAAGGCCAGCACCATGCCGATGGACAGGATCGGCCAGCGCAGCTCGTAGAAGGTTTCCTTTAAAGTGGTCAGACCAGTTTTAAAGTCGATCTTCAGTACCAGCATGGACAGCAGTGCCGAGAAGAAGATCGCGGTGCCAGTGGCCGAGATCGGGTCGAACTTGAACACCGCAGGAATGGCTGTGGGCGTGGTGACGATCGGCGCCACCTTGATCACCAGTTGATCCAGGTGCGGGATGGCGAAGTTGAACACCCAGGCGTACATCGCGCCGCCGGCGGCGAACATCGCCTTGAACGGCTTGAGGGTCCAGAGGGTGACCAGTACGGTGAGGATCAGGAAGGGCGACCAGGCCTTGAAAATCTGGCCCAGGCTGTAGGGCGAGGCCAGGGTGCTGCGTGGCTGGCCGAAGCCGCCAGCGCTGGCGGTGATGGCGATGTCGGCGCTGACTCCGGGAATGCGTGCACCGGCGCTGCGCTTGGGCTGCCAGATCTTCAGGAACAGCGTCAGGGCGATCAGGCTGGCCAGGGCTGAGGTGATGTCCGGCAGCTCCGGGCCGATGAAGTTCGAGGTGAAGTATTGGGTCACGGCGAAGCTCAGGCCGGCCACCAGTGCCGCTGGCCAGGTCTCCCTGACGCCGCGCAGGCCGTCCATCATGAACACCAGCCAGAACGGCACGAACAGCGACAGCAGGGGCAGTTGGCGGCCGGTCATGGCGCCGATCTTGAAGGCGTCGATACCAGTCACCTGGCCGGCGACGATGATCGGGATGCCCAGGGCGCCGAAGGCCACTGGCGCGGTGTTGGCGATCAGGCACAGGCCCGCGGCGTACAGCGGGTTGAAGCCCAGGCCCACCAGCAGGGCGGCGGTGATCGCCACGGGGGCGCCGAAGCCTGCCGCGCCTTCGAGGAAGGCGCCGAAGCAGAAGCCGATCAGCAGTACCTGCAGGCGCTGGTCGTCGGTGATCGACAGCACCGAGCTGCGGATGATTTCGAACTGGCCGCTCTTCACAGTCAGCTTGTAGAGGAATACGGCGGCGACGATGATCCAGGCGATGGGCCATAGACCGTAGGCAAATCCATAGCCAGCGGCAGCGAAGGCCATGTCGGCGGGCATCTGGAAGGCGAAGATCGCCACCAGGATCGACAAGGCCAGGGTGATGCTCCCGGCGACATGTCCCTTGAGGCGGAACACGGCCAGAGCCAGGAAGAAGAACACGATCGGGATGACGGCGGCGAGAGCGGACAGGCCGAGGCTGCCAAGCGGGCTATAGAGCTGTTGCCAGGTTTGCATAGTGGGGTGGCCCCTAATTGTTGTTGGTCAGGCACTGCTAGCGTCTTGGTTAATTGGTAAGACCAATTTACAATCGCTGTTGGCTAGGGTAAAAGCCCGATGCTCGGTGTGTCAATTTGCCGCCCTAAAACTTTTGTAGCAGGCCGTTAGGGCGACTCATCTGTTCGCTGGAAATGGCAGTGTTCTGCTAGGTGTGGGCAGGGCCTGAATAGGCCAGAATAGAGCCCCCCGACGATGGGTCGGAGGGTGGGGAGTGAGTGATGGGGTTTGACCAGATACGCCAGCGCCGTTTGTCCGACGATATTGTCGAGCGCCTGGAAGCGATGATTCTCGAGGGCACCTTGAAGGCGGGCGAGCGCTTGCCGGCCGAGCGTGCCCTGGCCGAGCAGTTCGGGGTTTCACGGCCATCGCTGCGTGAAGCGATCCAGAAGCTGACCGCCAAGGGGTTGCTGATCAGCCGCCAGGGCGGCGGCAATTATGTGGTGGAAGGCCTGGGCTCGACCTTCAGCGACCCGCTGCTGCATCTTCTGGAAAACAATCCCGAGGCCCAGCGCGATCTATTGGAGTTCCGCCACACCCTCGAAGCGTCCTGCGCCTATTACGCGGCGTTGCGGGCGACCCCGGTGGATCGCGAGCGCCTGACCCAGGCCTTCGAAGAACTGCAGGATTGCTATGCCCATGCCAATGACGACAGCCGCAGCGAGGAGGGGGCGGCGGATGCGCGGTTCCACCTGGCGATTGCCGAGGCCAGCCATAACGCGGTGCTGTTGCACACCATTCGCGGGCTGTTCGATCTGCTCAAGCGCAACGTGGTGACCAATATCGGTGGCATGTACAAGCAGCGCACGGAAACCCGCGAGATGCTGATCAGCCAGCACCGTGACCTGTACCTGGCGATTATCGAGGGGCGTGCGGAGGAGGCGCGTGAGGTCTCCAGCCGGCACATTCTCTATGTGCAGGAGGTGCTCGAGGAAGTGCGCCAGGAAGTACAGCGAGTGGCCCGGGCCGAACGGCGCAAGGGCATCTGATGCAAATCGCCGGTACTGCGGTTTCTGCAGCGATGGCGCAGAAACCGCAGTACCGGCGATGACGGCTTCAGGGCAGGACGGTCAGTCTTCCTTGCCCTTGGTCCGCACGGCGCGCTGCAATTCCCGGTCGGAATCGCGCTCGCGCTCGGTGTGCCGCTTGTCATATTCCTTCTTGCCCTTGCCCAGTGCGATCTCGCACTTGACCAGATGCTTGCTCCAGTAGAGCGAAAGGCAGACGCAGGCATAACCCTTCTGCTGCACTGCGGCGAACAGCTTTTCCAGCTCGCGCTGGTTGAGCAGCAGCTTGCGCGTGCGCGTCGGGTCGGCGATGACGTGGGTGCTGGCGGTGGTCAGCGGGGTGAAATGGCTGCCGAACAGCCAGGCCTCGCCATCCTTGAGCAGCACGTAACTGTCCACCAGTTGCGCCTTGCCCGCCCGCAGACTCTTTACTTCCCAGCCGGCCAGGACCAGTCCAGCCTCGAACCTGTGTTCGATGAAGTAATCGTGACGCGCCTTTTTATTCTGCGCGATGGTCCCTGTTGGGTGTTTCTTCTGTTTAGCCATAGGGGCGGCATTATAGGGAGTTGCGCGGCCGCCCGCTACGGTGATGCAGCGTGCTTGAGCAGGTTGATCGAATCCCGGACAATGCGCGCTCTTTTTTTTCGGTTGGGCGTGTTAACGATGTCGACAGACAGGGTCTCTGTCCATGGCGGTTGGGCAAGCCGCTGGGTCTTTATACTCGCTGCAACTGGTTCGGCCGTGGGCCTGGGGAGCATCTGGAAATTCCCCTATATGGTCGGCGTCTATGGTGGCGGTGCTTTTGTCCTGGTGTTCCTGGCGTGTATCGCGCTGATCGGCTTGCCGGTGATGCTGGCCGAGACATTGATCGGGCGACGGGCTCGGCAGAGTCCGGCGAATGCGCTGAAAGTCCTGGCCCAAGAGGCCGGGCATTCGGCCAAGTGGTCCTGGGGCGCTTTTGCCGGAATGATCACGGCCTTGTTGATCCTTTCCTTCTATAGCGTGGTGGGTGGTTGGTCGCTGGACTACATCATCGACATGGGGCGTGGGGATTTCAGCGGCGTCACGGCGGAGCAGGTAGGGGCCTATTTCGCTTCGGTGACCGCCGACCCTTGGCGCCTGACGCTCTGGCACACGTTGTTCATGCTGCTGTCGGCGCTGGTGATTGCCAAGGGCGTGGTCGCCGGGCTCGAGCGTAGCCTGCGGATCATGATGCCGCTGCTGTTCGTGATGCTGCTGGTGCTGCTGGGCTACAGCATGACCACCGGGCACTTCATGCAGGGTTTGCACTTCATGTTCGACTTCAGCCTGGAGCGGCTGCTGGATGGCCTGTTGCCTGCGATGGGCCATGCCTTCTTTTCCCTCAGTGTGGGGGTTGGCTCGATCATGATCTACGGCGCCTACATGCCCAAGCATTCGTCCCTGGCCGGAACGGTGGTGGGCGTGGCGCTGCTGGACACCTTTGTCTCGTTGTTGGCCGGGATGGCGCTGTTCCCCATCGTCTTCGCCGCGGGACTGAATCCCAGTGAAGGGCCGGGGCTGATGTTCATCAGCCTGCCATTCGCCTTTGGAAATGTGGCGTTCGGCCAGCTCATGGGCGTAGTGTTCTTTATCCTGGTGGCCATTGCTGCATGGAGTTCAGCCATTTCCCTGCTGGAGCCCATGGTGGCTTATCTTGTGGAGAAGACTAAAATCCGCCGCGCCTGGGTGACGTTCTGGTTGGCGTTCAGTTGCTGGTTCGTGGGGTTGGGAACGGTGTTTTCCTTCAACATCTGGCAGCAGGCCAAGTTTTTCGTGAACGATGGCGGCGCTTTCCACCTCTACCAATGGGGGGCGGCCGGCGGCCTGGACTTCTTCGGCGTGATCGACTTCTTCACCTCGCGGATCATGTTGCCCCTAGGCGGTTTGTGCTTCGTGGTATTTGCAGGTTGGGTGATGGGCCGTGAGGCAGTGCGTGATGAGTTGTCGCTGCGCAGTCCCTTGTTGTTCGCCCTGGCCTTGTTTTTGATGCGCTATGTGGCGCCCGTCGGCATTCTTGTGGTGTTTGCCGCCCAGTTGTGGAAATGAAGCTCACATGACGACCCATATTCAACGTTCGGCCCTTTTGCCTTATCCGGCGCAGTTTCTTTATGACCTGGTCAACGATGTGGCCCGGTATCCGGAGTTTCTCCCTTGGTGCTCTTCGTCCACGGTGCTCGAGAGCAGCGCCGAGCACATGCGCGCCAGCCTGGAGGTGGCCAAGGGAGGGCTGAGCCAGCATTTCGTCACGCGTAATGCTTTGGTGCCGGGGCAGTCCATCGAGATGAATCTGGAGGAGGGGCCGTTCAATCAGTTGCACGGTGTGTGGGTATTCAAGCCGCTGGGCGAGAAGGCCTGCAAGATCAGCCTGGACCTGTCGTTCGACTACGCTGGGCCGCTGGTGCGCGCTACCCTGGGGCCGCTGTTCAATCAGGCGGCGAATACCCTGGTGGATGCATTCTGCCAGCGCGCCAAGCAATTGCATGGCTGAGGCGATGATGCGGATCGAAGTGGTGCATGCCGCGCTCGATCGCCAGTTGCTGGTCGAGGTGCAGGTGCCTGAGGGTACGACCTTGCGTGGGGCATTATTGGCTTCTGCCCTGGGCGAGCATTTTCCCGGTTTGGACCTGATGGCTTGCCCGGTCGGGATCTTCGGTCGGCAGGTCAACGACCCTGAACGGCACGTGCTCCAGGCGGGGGATCGGATCGAGGTCTATCGTCCGCTGCTGGCGGACCCCAAGGAAGTGCGCCGGATGCGGGCGGCCAAGGCTGCCGAGGCGCGTAAGCGCGAAGAGTCGTGACCGGTTTCGCCAAGCAATAAAAAAGCCCGGGTAGATCCGGGCTTTTTTGTGGGCTGCAGTTTTACTGCGGCGAGGTGTCCAGCGGCTCGGGTGTAGGTACGGGAACGGTCTCGACACCGTCCACGTCCTTCTGGATCTGATCCAGCAGGGAGCCTGGCTTGACCGGTTTCTCGGCCTTGGGCTTCTCGGCGTTTTCGGGGGTGGTAACGGTGTTGCCGCTTTCCTTGCCCAGCAGGGCTTCGTCGCGGCTTACGCCCGGCATGAAATCGCCAGCGAGGCTGACCAGCTGATCGTTGTTGTTGAAGATCAGGCTGACGCGTTCCTGTTGGCGCTCGCCGCCGCCAGGTTGCAGGCTATAGAGATAATCCCAGCGATCGGCATGGAACGTGTCGGTCAGCAGAGGGTTGCCCATGATAAACCGTACTTGCCGTCGGGTCATTCCAGGGCGCAACTGGTCTATCATGTCCTGCGTCACGACATTGCCCTGCTGGATGTCGATTTTGTAAACCCCGGGGAATGAACAACCGGCGAGTGCGAGCAGTCCCACGAAGGTGAAACTGGTTAGCAAGAGCTTGGTGTTTTGCATCGGTGGGCGACTTCCACTATCTTGGCTGGGACAACGTAAACCCCGATCATACCCGCATTAAGAGAAGCTGCGAAGCAGCATCGGCGAGAAAGCTGACCATGGTTGAAAATAGCGAACTACGTAAAGCCGGCCTTAAAGTGACTCTGCCACGGGTCAAAATTCTACAAATGCTCGACTCCACCGAGCAGCGGCACATGAGCGCTGAAGATGTCTACAAGGCGCTGATGGAGGCTGGTGAAGATGTCGGGTTGGCCACGGTCTACCGTGTACTGACTCAATTCGAAGCCGCCGGACTGGTGGTGCGCCATAACTTCGATGGCGGTCATGCTGTATTCGAGCTGGCTGACGGCGGCCACCACGACCATATGGTCAACGTGGAGTCTGGTGAAGTGATCGAGTTCTTCGACGAGGAAATCGAAAAGCTTCAGAAGGCGATTGTCGAAAAGCACGGTTTTGAATTGGTGGATCACAATCTTGTGCTGTACGTGCGCAAGAAGAAGTAAGCCCTTACGCGACCTTCATGGTCGTGAAACGATCGAAGGCGACCCTAGGGTCGCCTTCGTGTTTTCTGGAGCTTTCTATATATAGCAGAGGTCCAGGTATCAGGCTTTGGTGGTTACCACCATTTTCCTGGCGTGAGCCAGGGATTCCTTGGTCAGGTCGATGCCTCCCAGCATCCGGGCAATTTCCTCGACCCTCTCGTTCTTGTGCAGCTTGGATACAGCGGTGTGGGTCGCATCGCTGCCACGTACCTTGTGTACGAACAGGTGCTGGTGTCCTTGGGCTGCCACTTGTGGCAAATGGGTAACGGTCAGTACTTGGCCGCGCTCGCCAAGGCGGCGCAAGAGCTGGCCGACGATCTCGGCGGTCGGGCCACCGATCCCTACGTCAACTTCGTCGAACACCAGGGTTGGAACCCGCGATGTCTGGGCGGTAATGACCTGGATCGCCAGGCTGATGCGTGACAGCTCGCCACCCGAGGCTACCTTGGCCAAGGCCTTGAGTGGTTGTCCGGGGTTGGCGCTGACCAGTAGCTCGACCTGCTCCAGGCCATGGGGTAACAGTTCGTCGCTGGTGTTGGGGCGCAGTTCAATGGTGAAGCGCCCCCCGGGCATGCCCAGGCGCTGGATTTCCAGCTCCACCGCACTGGCTAGCCCGGTTGCGGCCTGTTGGCGCAGTTGACTTAGTTCCAGGGCCTTTTCGTGGTAGTGGCGAGCGAAGGACTGCAGCTCTTCGCCCAGGCGCTCGATGGATTCGTCGTTGGCATCCAGGGTCTCTATTTCCTCGAGCAGGGTTTGCTGCATCGCGGCTAATTCGAAAGGCTGGATGCGGTGCTTGCGGGCAAGGGTGTAGATGGCGTCGAGGCGCTCCTCCAGCTGTTGCAGGCGTGCTGGGTCGGCATCGAAGTTGTCGACGAAACGGTTCAGTTCGCCCACGGCCTCTTCAACCTGGATCTGTGCGCTTGCCAGCAGGTTGGTGGCCTCCGCGAGGGAGCCTGAAGAGCTGCCGATACTGGAAAGGCGGTTGAGGCTGACGGTCAGGGCGTTGAGGACATTGCCGGAATCGCTCTCGCTGCATTGTTCTACCACTTGTCGGCAGATGCCCAGCAGGCTTTCGGCATTGGTCAGGTTCTTGTGTTCCTGCTCCAGGTCCTCAAGTTCGCTCTCGCCGAGGCCAAGGTTTTCCAGTTCTTCCAGTTGATAGCTGAGCAGTTGGTGGCGAGCTCGCTGTTCGTCCCCGGAGTTGGATAGCCGTTCCAGTTCCTGGCGGGTCTGGCGCCAGCGCTGTGCGGCGAGCTGCACCTGGCGGGCCAGGTCGGTGGCGCCGGCGTATTCGTCCAGGAGGCGGCGGTGGGTATCGGTCTTGAGCAGGGATTGATGCTCATGCTGGCTATGGATGTCGATGAGGAGCTCACCCAGTGCCTTGAGATCGCCAAGCGGGCAGGGGGTGCCATTGATATAGCCACGGGAGCGGCCTTCGGCAGTGATCACCCGGCGCAGGATGCAGGGGCCGTCGCTGTCCAGGTCTCGCTCCGCCAGCCAGGTGCGGGCCTCGGGGATGTCCGCAAGGTCGAAGGTGGCAAGGATATCGGCCTTGTCTGCCCCGGGTCGTACCACGCCGCTGTCGGCGCGATCACCCAGGGTCAGGCCGAGTGCGTCGAGCATGATCGACTTGCCGGCACCGGTCTCGCCTGTGATGACGCTCATCCCGCGGTCCAGCTCGAGGTCCAGGTGTTCGACGATGGCGTAATTGTGTACGGACAGGTGCATCAGCATTAAGGCCGCTCCCAAACTAGATGTCTGGTTATTTATACAGTGTTTTGTTTCGGGCTGACAATGCCTTCCTTTAGCTCGATTCGCTTGATGGATGGGGCTGGTTAGTGTGTTCGGGAATGTGAGCGTGGGCTGTTCGTCAGGGGCGGGCGACTTTTACCCGGGGCTTGGGCTTGAACCCTGAAAATACGTCCCCATATAGCTGGGCAGAAGAGTGGGCTTGGCCCGCAGACGATATTGAAAGGAGAGTTTCATGGCTGACGAACAGACCCTGGATACGCAAAACCCTGACACCAACCAGGCCCCCGAGGCGTCGGGTGAAGATCTGGCGGCACGTGTACAAGTGCTCGAAGAGCAACTGGCTACTGCGCAGGACCAGGCTTTGCGTGTTGCGGCTGATCTGCAGAACGTCCGCCGCCGCGCCGAGCAGGATGTGGAAAAGGCTCACAAGTTCGCCCTGGAGAAGTTTGCGGGCGACCTGTTGCCGGTCATCGACAGCCTGGAGCGGGGGCTGGAGTTGTCCAACCCGGATGACGAGAGCATCCGTCCGATGCGTGAAGGTATCGAACTGACCCTGAAGATGTTCCACGACACCCTCAAGCGCTATCAGTTGGAAGCGATCGACCCGCACGGCGAGCCTTTCAATGCCGAGCAGCATCAGGCCATGGCCATGCAGGAAAGCGCGGACGTCGAGCCCAACAGTGTTCTGAAGGTGTTCCAGAAGGGTTACCAGCTCAATGGTCGCCTGCTGCGCCCGGCCATGGTCGTGGTCAGCAAGGCCCCGGCACCGGTTTCGCCTTCGATTGACGAGAAGGCTTGAAATCGGCTGTAGAGCCCCCATTTATCAGTCAAGCGTTTAAGTGCTACCGCAGTTTGCCAAGACAGCTGCGGCATCCAAATCCAAAGTTTCGGGAGAGTTAACATGGGCAAGATTATCGGTATCGACTTGGGGACCACCAACTCGTGCGTCTCCATTCTTGAAAACGGCAACGTAAAAGTTATCGAAAACGCCGAAGGCGCGCGTACCACGCCGTCGATCATCGCGTACGCCAACGATGGCGAGATCCTGGTAGGTCAGTCGGCCAAGCGCCAGGCTGTGACCAACCCGCACAACACCCTGTACGCGGTAAAGCGTCTGATCGGTCGTCGCTTCGACGAAGAAGTTGTGCAGAAAGACATCCAGATGGTCCCTTACAAGATCGTCAAGGCTGACAACAGCGACGCCTGGGTTGAAGTGAACGGCCAGAAAATGGCCCCGCCACAGATTTCGGCTGAAATCCTCAAGAAAATGAAGAAGACCGCCGAAGACTACCTCGGCGAGGCCGTGACCGAAGCGGTCATCACCGTTCCGGCCTACTTCAACGACAGCCAGCGCCAGGCGACCAAAGACGCCGGCCGCATCGCGGGCCTGGACGTTAAACGTATCATCAACGAACCAACCGCAGCCGCTCTGGCCTACGGCATGGACAAGGCCAAGGGCGACCACACCGTGATCGTCTATGACCTGGGCGGTGGTACTTTCGACGTTTCCGTGATCGAGATCGCTGAAGTCGACGGCGAGCACCAGTTCGAAGTACTGGCCACCAACGGTGACACCTTCCTGGGCGGTGAAGACTTCGACATCCGCCTGATCGACTACCTGGTAGACGAGTTCAAGAAAGAAAGCGGCATGAACCTCAAGGGTGACCCGCTGGCCATGCAGCGCCTGAAGGAAGCTGCCGAGAAGGCCAAGATCGAGCTGTCCTCGAGCCAGCAGACCGACGTCAACCTGCCGTACATCACTGCAGACGCCACCGGTCCTAAGCACCTGAACGTGAAGATCTCCCGCGCCAAGCTGGAGTCGCTGGTCGAAGACCTGGTTCAGCGCACCATCGAGCCATGCCGTATCGCCCTGAAAGACGCCGGTATCGACGTGGGTTCGATCAACGACGTGATCCTGGTCGGCGGTCAGACCCGTATGCCGCTGGTGCAGAAAGCCGTGACCGATTTCTTCGGCAAGGAAGCTCGCAAGGACGTCAACCCTGACGAAGCCGTTGCCATGGGTGCTGCCATCCAGGGCGCTGTACTGGCCGGTGACGTGAAGGACGTACTGCTGCTGGACGTTAGCCCGCTGACCCTGGGTATCGAAACCATGGGTGGCGTGATGACTGCGCTGATCGAGAAAAACACCACCATCCCGACCAAGAAGTCGCAGGTGTTCTCGACTGCCGATGACAACCAGGGCGCGGTGACCATCCACGTACTGCAGGGCGAGCGCAAGCAAGCCGCGCAGAACAAGTCGCTGGGCAAGTTCGACCTGGCCGACATTCCACCTGCTCCACGTGGCGTGCCGCAGATCGAAGTGACCTTCGACATCGACGCCAACGGCATCCTGCACGTAGGTGCGAAGGACAAGGCGACCGGCAAGACCCAGTCGATCGTGATCAAGGCCAACTCTGGCCTGTCGGATGAAGAAATCCAGCAGATGATCCGTGACGCTGAAGCCAACTCGGAAGAAGACCGCAAGTTCGAAGAGCTGGCCACTGCCCGTAACCAGGGTGATGCGCTGGTGCACTCGACTCGCAAGATGGTGGCTGATGCCGGTGACAAGGTGACCGCTGAAGAGAAGACTGCTATCGAAGCTGCTGTGGTTGCCCTGGAAGCCGCTGTCAAGGGCGACGATAAGGCTGCCATCGAAGCCAAGGTCGAAGAGCTGTCCAAGGTCTCCGCTCCGGTTGCCCAGAAGATGTACGCCGAACAGGCCCAGCCTGCAGAAGGCGCGGCACCGAACGCGGAGTCCGCTCAAAAAGCCGACGACGTGGTCGATGCCGAGTTCGAAGAAGTAAAAGATCACAAGTAATGTCTTGTTGGTCGGCCGGTTGACTGCCTTTGGGCGGTGACTGGTAGGATGTCGCCGCGCGGGAGCTTGCTCCCGCGTTGGCGTGTCTGGAGTCAGTGAATTTTCAACGGCATGCAGCTCCGTTTGCGTGCTGGCGGTCGGCTTGGAGAAGCTCCTGCTTTCCGGCTGCGATGACCGCAATCGTCGACCTGCAATCGGGTCGGCTTCCAAGACCAGGATCGTTGAATTGACGTGAGTTGGGTCCGGGCCTGTATTGGGGCTCAGCGAGTTTGGCGGAGCTCAGGAGGGGTTTGCCGGACGTCCTTAAGAGTGCAAAGACTTATGGCAAAGCGTGACTATTACGAAGTGTTGGGTGTGGAGCGAGGCTCCAGCGAGGCGGAGCTGAAGAAGGCTTACCGTCGCCTGGCGATGAAGCACCACCCAGACCGTAATCCCGGCGACAAAGCGTCGGAAGATCTGTTCAAAGAGGCCAACGAGGCCTACGAAGTACTGTCCGATTCCAGCAAACGCGCTGCCTACGACCAGTATGGTCATGCTGGCGTGGATCCGAGCATGGGTGGCGGCGGTGCCGGTTTCGGTGGGCAGAATTTCTCCGATATCTTCGGTGATGTGTTCAGCGACTTCTTCGGTGGTGGTCGTGGCGGCTCCCGTGGCGGCGCCCAGCGCGGCAGCGACCTGCGCTACACCCTGGAGTTGAACCTGGAAGAGGCGGTGCGCGGTACTACGGTCAATATCCGTGTGCCGACGCTGGTCAACTGCAAGCCATGTGATGGCTCGGGGGCCAAGAAGGGCTCGTCTCCAGTCACGTGCCCTACCTGTGGTGGTATCGGCCAGGTGCGCATGCAGCAGGGCTTCTTCTCGGTGCAGCAGACCTGCCCACGTTGCCATGGCCAGGGCAAGATCATTTCCGATCCTTGCGATTCGTGCCACGGCGAAGGCCGTGTCGAAGAGTACAAGACCTTGTCGGTGAAAGTGCCGGCTGGTGTCGATACCGGCGACCGCATCCGCCTGTCGGGTGAGGGTGAGGCCGGGACCCAGGGTGGCCCGACTGGTGACCTGTACGTGGTGATCAATGTGCGTGAGCACGCGATCTTCCAGCGTGATGGCAAGCATCTGTTCTGTGAAGTGCCGATCAGCTTTGCCGATGCGGCGCTGGGTGGCGAGCTGGAAATCCCGACCCTGGATGGCCGGGTCAAGTTGAAGATCCCCGAGGGCACCCAGACCGGCAAGCAGTTTCGGGTGCGTGGCAAGGGCGTTGCGCCGGTGCGTGGCGGTGGTGCGGGCGACCTGATGTGCCGTGTGGCGGTAGAGACTCCGGTTAACCTGAGTCGTCGCCAGCGCGAGCTGCTGGAAGAGCTGCGTGGGTCGCTGGAAGGCGACAATTCGCATTCGCCCAAGACCGCAGGTTGGTTCGAGGGCGTCAAGCGCTTCTTCGGCGACCTGTAAGGAGTAATGCATGCGACGTATAGCTGTGATGGGCGCCGCTGGGCGCATGGGCAAGACTCTGGTCGAGGCTGTGCAGTTGCGCTCGCCGCTCTCTGGCCTGACTGCGGCCATCGTGCGTCCGGGCAGTTCCCTGGTGGGGGCGGATGCTGGTGAGCTGGCGTCCTTGGGGCGCCTTGGCGTGCCAATGTCCGACAGCCTGGAGAAGGTGGTCGATGAGTTCGACGTGCTGATCGACTTCACCCTGCCTGAAGTGATGCTCAAGAACCTGGCTTTCTGCCGCAAGGCCGGCAAGGCCATGGTGATTGGCACTACGGGGTTGGGGGTCAAGGAAAAGCAGTTGCTGGTGGAGGCGGGCAAGGATATTCCGATCGTCTTCGCTGCCAACTTCAGTGTCGGGGTGAATCTGTCGTTGAAGCTGCTGGATATGGCGGCCCGGGTGCTGGGTGATGATGCGGACATCGAGATCATCGAGGCTCATCACCGTCACAAGATCGATGCGCCGTCGGGTACTGCCCTGCGCATGGGTGAAGTGATCGCCAGTGCCCTGGGGCGCGATCTGCAGCAGGTCGCGGTGTACGGTCGTGAAGGCCACACCGGGGCTCGCGAGCGTGAAACCATCGGTTTTGCCACGGTCCGTGGTGGTGATGTGGTGGGTGATCACACCGTGTTGTTCGCCACTGAGGGCGAGCGCCTGGAGATTACCCACAAGGCCTCCAGTCGCATGACCTTCGCCAAGGGGGCGGTTCGCGCAGCCTTGTGGCTGGATGGTCGTGAGCCTGGTCTTTACGATATGCAGGACGTTTTGGACCTGCGTTGAGATGTCTCTGGGGCGGGGCTGGGGTTTGTGCTTCAGTCCTGTCTTCGGCCGCTAAGCGATCTCCTGTCGCATTCCCCTGCCTTTAAGGCTCATTAGCGGTGGACCGAAAAAGCCTTTTTCTGTAAGCTACAGCTTTAGTGTGTCCACTAAAAGCGCGCAGATAATTCGATGAAGAAGCGGGGTGACGTGTCTATACGTCATTCCGCTTTTTTGCAACCTGCGATCGCCCCTTCAGGCTCTATATACGGGAGGTCTCTTGACTAAGCCAGCCATACTCGCCCTTGCTGATGGCAGCATTTTTCGCGGCGAAGCCATTGGAGCCGACGGTCAAACCGTTGGTGAGGTGGTGTTTAACACCGCAATGACCGGCTATCAGGAAATCCTTACCGATCCTTCCTACGCCCAGCAAATCGTTACCCTGACCTACCCTCACATCGGCAACACTGGCACCACGCCGGAAGATGCCGAGTCCGATCGCGTCTGGTCGGCCGGCCTGGTCATTCGCGACCTGCCCCTGGTCGCTAGCAACTGGCGTAACACCCTGTCCCTGTCCGATTACCTGAAAGCCAACAATGTGGTGGCGATCGCGGGTATCGATACCCGTCGCCTGACCCGGATCCTGCGCGAGAAAGGCGCTCAGGACGGCTGCATCATGGCGGGTGACAACATCTCCGAAGAGGCGGCCATCGCCGCTGCTCGCGGTTTCCCTGGCCTGAAGGGCATGGACCTGGCGAAAGTCGTCAGCACCAAGCAAAGCTACGAATGGCGCTCGACTGTCTGGGACCTGAAGACCGACAGCCACGCCACCATCGAGGCCTCCGAATTGCCTTACCACGTGGTCGCCTATGACTACGGGGTCAAGCTGAACATCCTGCGCATGCTGGTAGAGCGCGGTTGCCGCGTCACCGTGGTGCCTGCCCAGACGCCGGCGAGTGAAGTCCTGGCGCTCAAGCCTGATGGCGTGTTCCTGTCCAACGGCCCTGGTGACCCCGAGCCTTGCGACTACGCGATCAAGGCGATCAAGGAAGTCCTGGAAACCGAGATCCCGGTGTTCGGTATCTGCCTGGGCCACCAGTTGCTGGCCCTGGCCTCCGGCGCCAAGACCGTGAAGATGGGCCATGGCCACCACGGCGCCAACCATCCTGTCCAGGACCTGGACACCGGTGTGGTCATGATCACCAGCCAGAACCATGGCTTTGCGGTGGATGAAACCTCCCTGCCGGGTAACGTCCGGGCGATCCACAAGTCGCTGTTCGACGGCACCTTGCAAGGTATCGAACGTACCGACAAGAGCGCGTTCAGCTTCCAGGGCCACCCAGAGGCCAGCCCAGGCCCGAACGATGTCGCGCCGCTGTTCGACCGCTTCATCAACGAAATGGCCAAGCGACGCTAAGCGTTCGCCTTGAAAGTGTAGCGAGTAGCGCCTGAGGGCGGCCCCGGCGAGTCCGGTGGAGTCCCCTTAGGCGCCTCAGAGATTGTTCAAGACGGCTTGCCGACTGACCTGCGGATTTGAGTGACAACCATGCCAAAACGTACAGACATTAAAAGCATCCTGATTCTCGGCGCTGGCCCGATCGTGATCGGCCAGGCCTGCGAATTCGACTACTCCGGCGCCCAGGCCTGCAAGGCCCTGCGCGAGGAAGGTTTTCGCGTCATCCTGGTGAACTCCAACCCGGCCACCATCATGACCGACCCGGCCATGGCCGACGCCACCTACATCGAGCCAATCAAGTGGCAGTCGGTGGCCAAGATCATCGAGAAAGAGCGCCCGGACGCGGTGCTGCCGACCATGGGCGGCCAGACTGCACTGAACTGCGCCCTGGACCTGGAGCGCCACGGCGTTCTGGAGAAGTTCGGCGTGGAGATGATCGGTGCCAACGCCGACACCATCGACAAGGCCGAAGACCGTTCGCGCTTTGACAAGGCCATGAAAGACATCGGCCTGGAGTGCCCGCGCTCCGGTATCGCCCACAGCATGGAAGAGGCCAACGCGGTGCTCGAGAAGCTTGGCTTCCCTTGCATCATTCGCCCGTCCTTCACCATGGGTGGCACTGGCGGTGGTATCGCCTACAACCGTGAAGAATTCGAAGAGATCTGCACCCGCGGCCTGGACCTGTCGCCGACCAAAGAGCTGCTGATCGACGAATCGCTGATCGGCTGGAAGGAATACGAGATGGAGGTGGTCCGCGACAAGAAGGACAACTGCATCATCGTCTGCTCGATCGAGAACTTCGACCCGATGGGCGTGCACACCGGTGACTCCATCACCGTTGCACCGGCGCAGACCCTGACCGACAAGGAATACCAGATCATGCGCAACGCCTCGCTGGCGGTGCTGCGTGAAATCGGTGTGGAAACCGGTGGTTCCAACGTGCAGTTCGGTATCTGCCCGGACACTGGCCGCATGGTCGTGATCGAGATGAACCCTCGCGTTTCGCGCTCCTCAGCCCTGGCCTCGAAAGCTACCGGCTTCCCGATCGCCAAGATCGCCGCCAAGCTGGCCATCGGTTACACCCTCGACGAGTTGCAGAACGACATCACTGGCGGCCGTACCCCGGCGTCGTTCGAGCCATCGATCGACTACGTCGTCACCAAGCTGCCACGCTTCGCCTTCGAGAAATTCCCGAAAGCCGACGCCCGCCTGACCACCCAGATGAAATCCGTCGGTGAAGTCATGGCCATTGGCCGTACCTTCCAGGAATCCCTGCAGAAAGCCCTGCGCGGCCTGGAAGTCGGCGCCTGCGGCCTCGACCCGAAAGTCGACCTGGCCAGCCCTGAGGCTGCCGGCATCCTGAAGCGCGAGCTGACCGTGCCGGGCGCCGAGCGTATCTGGTACGTGGCCGACGCCATGCGTTCGGGCATGAGCTGTGAAGAAATCTTCGCGCTGACCGGTATCGACATGTGGTTCCTGGTGCAGATGGAAGATCTGATTAAGGAAGAAGAGAAGGTCAAGACCCTGGCCCTGTCGGCGATCGACAAGGACTACATGCTGCGCCTCAAGCGCAAGGGCTTCTCCGACCAGCGTCTGGCCAAGCTGCTGGGTATCACCGACAAGAACCTGCGCCGTCACCGTCACAAGCTGGAAGTGTTCCCGGTGTACAAGCGCGTCGACACCTGCGCCGCCGAGTTCGCCACCGACACCGCCTACCTCTACTCGACCTATGAGGAAGAGTGCGAGGCCAATCCGTCGACCCGTGACAAGATCATGATCCTCGGCGGTGGCCCTAACCGTATCGGCCAGGGCATCGAGTTCGACTACTGCTGCGTGCACGCGGCGCTGGCCCTGCGTGAAGACGGTTACGAGACCATCATGGTCAACTGCAACCCGGAAACCGTCTCCACCGACTACGACACCTCCGACCGCCTGTACTTCGAGCCGCTGACCCTGGAAGACGTGCTGGAAGTCTGCCGAGTCGAGAAGCCGAAGGGCGTCATCGTTCACTACGGCGGCCAAACCCCGTTGAAACTGGCCCGCGCCCTGGAAGAAGCCGGCGTGCCGATCATCGGTACCAGCCCTGACGCTATCGACCGCGCCGAAGACCGCGAGCGCTTCCAGCAGATGGTTCAGCGCCTGAACCTGCTGCAGCCGCCAAACGCCACCGTGCGTAGCGAAGACGAAGCCATCAAGGCCGCCGGTGGTATCGGCTACCCGCTGGTGGTGCGCCCGTCCTATGTATTGGGTGGCCGCGCCATGGAGATCGTCTACGAGCTGGACGAGCTCAAGCGCTACCTGCGTGAAGCAGTACAGGTGTCCAACGACAGCCCGGTACTGCTCGACCACTTCCTCAACTGCGCCATCGAGATGGACGTGGATGCGGTGTGCGACGGCACCGACGTGGTCATCGGTGCCATCATGCAGCACATCGAACAGGCTGGTGTTCACTCCGGTGACTCTGCTTGCTCGCTGCCACCTTACTCGTTGAGCAAGGAAGTGCAGGATGAAGTCCGCGTACAGGTCAAGAAAATGGCCTTGGAACTGGGCGTGGTTGGCCTGATGAACGTGCAGCTGGCCCTGCAGGGCGACAAGATCTACGTGATCGAAGTCAACCCGCGCGCTTCGCGTACCGTGCCGTTCGTTTCCAAGTGCATCGGCACCTCGCTGGCCATGATCGCTGCCCGCGTCATGGCCGGCAAAACCCTGAAAGAGCTGGGCTTCACCCAGGAAATCATCCCGAACTTCTACAGCGTCAAGGAAGCCGTCTTCCCGTTCGCCAAGTTCCCAGGTGTCGACCCGATCCTCGGCCCAGAGATGAAGTCCACGGGTGAAGTGATGGGCGTCGGTGATAGCTTCGGTGAGGCCTTCGCCAAGGCCCAGATGGGTGCCAGCGAAGTGCTCCCGACCGGCGGTACCGCGTTCATCAGTGTCCGTGATGACGACAAGCCCCTGGTTGCCGGCGTGGCCCGCGATCTGATCAACTTGGGCTTCGAGGTGGTAGCTACCGCGGGTACTGCCAAGGTGATCGAGGCCGCTGGCCTGAAAGTGCGCCGCGTGAATAAGGTGACTGAAGGTCGCCCGCATGTGGTCGATATGATCAAGAACGACGAAGTCACCTTGATCATCAATACCACTGAAGGTCGCCAGTCGATTGCCGACTCCTACTCCATTCGTCGTAACGCCTTGCAGCACAAGATCTACTGCACCACTACGATTGCTGCTGGCGAAGCTATCTGTGAAGCGCTGAAGTTCGGCCCTGAAAAAACCGTGCGGCGCTTGCAGGATCTACACGCAGGATTGAATGCATGAATAAATACCCAATGACCGTCCAGGGCGCTCGCGCCCTGGAAGAAGAGCATGCTCACTTGACCAAGGTCGTGCGTCCGAAGCTCAGCCAGGACATCGGCACGGCCCGAGAGCTGGGCGACTTGAAGGAAAATGCCGAATACCATGCCGCGCGCGAGCAGCAAGGCATGGTCGAGGCTCGGATCCGTGATATCGAAGGCCGCCTGCAGAACTCGGTGGTTATCGATGTCACCACCATTGCTCATACTGGCAAGGTTATCTTTGGCACTACGGTCGAGATCGCCAACGTCGAAACAGACGAGAGCGTGACCTATCAGATCGTTGGTGAAGACGAGGCTGACATCAAGCTCGGCAAGATCTCCGTTGCCTCTCCGATCGCCCGCGCCTTGATTGCCAAGGAAGAGGGTGATGTGGTGGTCGTCAAAACGCCAGGCGGCGTTATCGAGTACGAGATTGTCGAAGTCCGTCACATCTGAAAGAAGGCGCCCGCTGCATGCGGGCGCCATGCTTTGGCAGCTGACCCAGATGTTGTGGGTCGGCGGCTTATGGTTATTGCATCTCGGGTTGCTGCCTGCCTTGGGGCAAATCGGTCTGGCACCGTTGCTGATCGATGAGATCTCGACGCTACTAAGTGCATTGCTGGTGGCTTTCGCCGCCGTTTGTGTCGCTCTCCAGGTTCTGGTCTTGATCCAGTCCGAGGGGTTGCAGAGCGTGTGGCGGGATATTCGGGGGCAACTGCTGTTGATGGCGATGTATGCGTGTGCAATGTATTTCACTGTGCACAAGTTATTGCCGGAAGCTCAGCGCTGGCAGTTGTTCAGCTACTTGGTCCTGGGATTCTCCGGCCTGTTGCTGGTCTTGCAGCCAGTGCCAGGGTGGGGTGGAAGGGTGCGCCAGGCACACCCTTGACCTGGATCGACGTCAATTGAAACGATGGACGTTCGAGAGTTGCTTGTTTACCTTGGCGTTCTTGCGGTAGATCAACGCCATCTTGCCGATGACTTGTACCAGATCCGCCTTGCCGGTCTTGCACAGTTCGGCGATGGCTTCCAGGCGCGACTCGCGCTCAAGGATATTGAGCTTGATCTTGATCAGCTCGTGATCGCTCAAGGCGCGTTCAAGTTCGGCTAGTACACCTTCGGTCAAACCATTGTCAGCCACAGTCAATACTGGTTTCAGATGGTGGCCAATGGATTTGTACTGTTTCTTCTGCTCTTGAGTGAGCGGCATAATCTGACCCCTGCGTCTGATCTTGTAAAAAGCGGCGGCCAGTTTACCCGAGCGAGTCCGGGACCGCCCAGTTAATCACGACGCGTTTTATTTTTGAGGTGGCCCGTGGCCCGTTCCAAGACAAGCCATAACTGGCTAAAAGAACATTTCAACGACCCATTCGTCAAAATGGCGCAAAAAGATGGGTACCGTTCCCGTGCCAGCTACAAGCTACTGGAAATCCAGGAAAAAGATCGCCTCATCCGCCCGGGCATGAGCGTTATCGATCTGGGAGCTGCCCCGGGTGGCTGGTCGCAGGTGACCAGTCGTCTGATTGGCGGCCAGGGGCGCTTGATCGCTTCCGATATCCTGGAGATGGACAGCATTCCCGATGTGACCTTCATTCAGGGGGATTTCACCGAGGATGCCGTGTTCGCGCGAATTCTCGAAGCGGTGGGAAATTCCGAGGTCGACCTTGTGATTTCCGATATGGCCCCCAATATGAGTGGGTTACCAGCCGTAGATATGCCTCGAGCGATGTTTCTCTGCGAGCTGGCGCTGGATCTCGCGAGCCGGGTGCTTCGTCCAGGCGGCGATTTCCTGATCAAGATCTTCCAGGGGGAGGGTTTTGATGAGTTCCACAAGAATGTCCGGCAGAGCTTCGAGAAAGTGCAGATGCGCAAACCGACCTCTTCCCGTGATCGTTCTCGGGAGCAGTACCTGCTAGGGCGCGGCTTTCGTGGGCGTGCGGAGTAAGTAGGAGTTTTGAGCGGGGTGATAGGATTTTCATATTTCGCCCCCGCGGTATTAAGCGCATATTGTGTAGTCTAGGTTTCACATAGGGTTACAGACAGCGCCTGCCAGAGCTGTAGGTAATGTAGTAAGTTAGGCCGGTGAATATCATGCGAAGCGCGCGCCAGTAGCGGAGCTTGCTTCAGAGGGTAGTTAATTGAACGACATGGCAAAGAATCTAATCCTTTGGTTGATCATCGCGGCTGTCCTGGTGACGGTGATGAACAACTTCTCCAGCCCTAACGAGCCGCAGACCCTCAACTATTCAGACTTTATTCAACAAGTTAAGGATGGCAAGGTCGAGCGCGTTGCCGTTGACGGTTATGTGATTACCGGCAAGCGCAACGACGGCGACAGCTTCAAGACCATCCGCCCGGCGATCCAGGACAACGGATTGATTGGCGACCTGGTTGATAACCATGTAGTGGTCGAGGGCAAGCAGCCTGAGCAGCAGAGCATCTGGACCCAGTTGCTGGTGGCCAGCTTCCCGATCCTGGTGATCATTGCGGTCTTCATGTTCTTCATGCGCCAGATGCAAGGTGGCGCAGGCGGCAAGGGCGGCCCGATGAGCTTTGGCAAAAGCAAGGCGCGCCTGCTGTCCGAGGATCAGGTAAAAACTACCCTGGCTGATGTCGCAGGTTGTGACGAAGCCAAGGAGGAAGTTGGCGAGCTGGTCGAGTTCCTGCGTGATCCAGGCAAGTTCCAGCGCCTGGGCGGTCGGATTCCTCGTGGCGTACTGATGGTCGGCCCTCCAGGTACTGGTAAGACCCTGCTGGCCAAGGCTATCGCTGGCGAAGCGAAAGTGCCGTTCTTCACCATTTCCGGTTCCGACTTCGTCGAGATGTTCGTCGGTGTGGGTGCCAGCCGTGTTCGCGATATGTTCGAGCAGGCCAAGAAACATGCTCCTTGCATCATCTTCATCGACGAGATCGATGCCGTCGGTCGTCACCGTGGTGCCGGCATGGGCGGTGGTCATGATGAACGCGAGCAGACCCTCAACCAGTTGCTGGTTGAGATGGACGGCTTTGAAATGAACGATGGCATCATCGTGATCGCTGCTACCAACCGCCCTGATGTGCTGGACCCTGCGTTGCTGCGCCCTGGTCGTTTCGACCGCCAGGTGGTGGTAGGCCTGCCGGACATTCGCGGTCGTGAGCAGATTCTCAAGGTGCATATGCGCAAAGTTCCGATGGGTGACGATGTCGCTCCAGCGGTTATCGCGCGTGGCACGCCAGGTTTCTCCGGTGCCGACCTGGCCAACCTGGTGAACGAGGCTTCGCTGTTCGCAGCTCGTGGTGGCAAGCGAATTGTCGAGATGAAGGAATTCGAGCTGGCCAAGGACAAGATCATGATGGGCGCAGAGCGCAAATCCATGGTCATGTCCGAGAAGGAAAAACAGAACACGGCTTACCACGAGGCGGGTCACGCTATTGTGGGTCGAGTGGTGCCGGAGCATGATCCTGTCTACAAGGTGTCGATCATTCCTCGCGGGAGGGCCCTTGGCGTCACCATGTTCTTGCCGGAAGAGGATCGCTACAGCTTGTCCAAGCGTGCCCTGATCAGTCAGATCTGCTCGCTCTACGGTGGTCGTATCGCTGAAGAGATGACCTTGGGTTTCGATGGCGTGACCACTGGGGCATCCAACGACATCATGCGGGCCAGTCAAATTGCCCGGAACATGGTGACCAAGTGGGGGCTTTCCGAGAAGTTGGGTCCGCTGATGTATGCGGAAGAAGAGGGCGAGGTGTTCCTGGGGCGCAGTGCCGGTTCCCAGCATGCGAGCCTGTCTGCCGAGACCGCAAAGCTCATCGACTCCGAAGTGCGTAGCATCATCGATCAGTGCTATGGCACCGCGAAGCAGATCCTGACTGACAACCGCGACAAGCTGGATGCCATGGCGGACGCCTTGATGAAGTACGAAACCATCGATGCCGATCAGATCGATGACATCATGGCGGGGCGCACCCCGCGTGAGCCTCGTGATTGGGAGGGCGGTTCGGGTACTACTCCTCCAGTGGTACAAAACGAACGTCCGGAAACTCCTATTGGTGGCCCTGCGGCTGACCACTAAGGTTCTAAATGACTTCTGTTTCTTCCTCCACCCGGTTGCCTTGCGGCAACCGGGTTCTTGATTTGGCCCGTGCGCATGTCATGGGTATCTTGAATGTCACCCCTGATTCCTTTTCCGATGGCGGTCGTTTCAACCAGCTAGATGTCGCCTTGCGTCATGCCGAAGCCATGGTTGTGGCAGGGGCTACGCTGATCGATATAGGTGGCGAGTCGACCCGGCCCGGGGCGCGAGTGGTGTCGCCTCTGGAGGAGTTGGAGCGAGTGGCTCCTGTGGTCGAGCGCATTCATCGCGAGTTGGATGTCATCATCTCCGTTGACACCTCGACGCCAGCCGTCATGCGTGAAACCGCCCGCCTTGGTGCAGGGTTGATCAATGATGTTCGGTCTCTACGTCGTGATGGTGCCCTGGATGCGGCGGCTGCCACGGGGCTGCCGGTGTGCCTTATGCACATGCTCGGTGAGCCGGGAAACATGCAGGATGACCCTCGTTATCAGGATGTTACCCACGAAGTAGGTGTCTTCCTGGCTGAGCGCATGGCGGCATGTGCATCGGTAGGAATTGGTGCCGAGCGGATCGTCCTTGATCCTGGCTTTGGTTTTGCCAAGACCTTGCAGCACAACCTGAGCCTGTTCAAGCATATGCAAGCCTTGCACTCGCTGGGGTGTCCGTTGCTGGTTGGCGTATCCCGCAAGAGCATGATTGGCCAGGCATTGAATCGCCCTGTAGCTGAGCGCCTGAACGGCAGCTTGGCGCTAGCCGCGCTGGCGGTAGTCAAGGGGGCAAAAATTATCCGCGTGCACGATGTTGCCGAGACCGTGGATGTAGTGCGAATGATTGCGGCAGTGGAATCGGCCGAATAAGAATGATGGAGTACTTATGACTAAGAAATATTTTGGCACCGACGGTATTCGTGGCCGCGTGGGTGAATACCCTATTACTCCTGATTTCATGCTCAAGCTTGGTTGGGCTGCGGGCATGGCTTTCCGTAGCATGGGTGCCTGTCGCGTCCTGGTGGGCAAGGATACGCGTATCTCCGGCTACATGTTCGAGTCGGCTCTGGAGGCCGGTTTGTCCGCTGCTGGTGCGGATGTGATGTTGCTGGGGCCTATGCCGACTCCGGCAATCGCCTACCTGACACGTACCTTCCATGCCGAGGCCGGTATCGTTATCAGTGCTTCGCACAATCCCCATGATGACAATGGCATCAAGTTCTTTTCGGGTGAGGGCACCAAGTTGCCCGACGAAGTCGAGTTGATGATCGAAGAGCTACTGGATGCTCCGATGACCGTGGTGGAGTCCAGCAAACTCGGCAAGGTATCGCGAATCAATGACGCCTCGGGGCGCTACATCGAGTTCTGCAAGAGCAGTGTGCCCTCCAGTACCAGTTTTTCAGGTCTGAAGGTCGTTCTCGATTGCGCGCACGGTGCGACTTACAAAGTGGCTCCAAGTGTATTTCGTGAGTTGGGGGCCCAGGTTACCGTCCTGTCGGCACAACCCAATGGCTTGAATATCAACGAGAACTGCGGTTCTACCCATATGGCGCAGTTGCAGGCTGCGGTCCTGGCTGAGCATGCCGACCTGGGTATTGCCTTTGACGGCGATGGCGATCGGGTGCTGATGGTTGATCAGACCGGTGCGATTGTTGATGGTGATGAGCTGTTGTTCATCATTTCCCGAGACCTGCATGAGCGCGGCAAGCTCCAAGGTGGCGTGGTCGGCACGCTCATGAGCAATCTGGGGCTGGAGTTGGCCTTGGCTGAACTGGGTATTCCTTTTGTTCGGGCCAATGTCGGTGACCGTTATGTGATCGCCGAGCTGCTAGAGCGGAACTGGTTGGTGGGTGGAGAAAATTCGGGGCATATCGTGTGCTTCCGTCATGCCACCACTGGCGATGCAATCATTGCCGCTTTGCAGGTGCTGATGGCGCTCAAGGCGCGTGGCGAAAGCCTGGCTCAATGCCGGCAAGGGTTGCGCAAGTGCCCCCAGGTGCTGGTCAATGTGCGTTTTGGTGGCGGTGAGAGTCCGGTCGAGCACCCTGTGGTGAAAGAGGCTTGTGAGCGTGTTACTGCTGCCATGGCTGGGCGAGGGCGAGTTCTCTTGCGCAAGTCCGGTACAGAACCTCTGGTGCGTGTCATGGTCGAGGGTGACGATGAAACCCAGGTCCGCGCCTATGCCGATGAACTGGCAAAACTGGTTGCTGAAGTTTCTGCCTGATTTCAGCTTGCCAGTGGTGTTTTGGTTGGGTAACATCTGCGCCCACTTTGACCGACGAGGTAAAGCATGCGTCGCCCTATGGTAGCTGGTAACTGGAAGATGCACGGTACCCGCGCCAGCGTCGCTGAGCTGATCAACGGCCTTCGTCATCTGGCCTTGCCAAGCGGTGTTGACGTCGCGGTGTTCCCGCCTTGCTTGTATATCAATCAGGTGATTGATGGCTTGAAAGGCAAGTCGATTTTTGTCGGCGCACAGAACTCCGCGGTGGAACCCATGCAGGGTGCGTTGACGGGCGAGATCGCTCCGAGTCAGTTGGTCGATGCAGGTTGTTCCCTGGTGCTGGTTGGGCACTCTGAGCGCCGCCAGATGATGGGTGAGCGTGATGTGGTCCTCAATCGCAAGTTCGCAGCGGCACAGGCCTGCGGTTTGAAGCCGATCCTGTGTGTTGGGGAAACCCTGGAGCAGCGCGAAGCCGGTAAGACTCTTGAGGTTGTCGGGCGTCAGCTTGGTAGCATCATCGAAGAGTTGGGTGTTGGTGCTTTCGCCAATGCTGTTATTGCTTACGAGCCGGTCTGGGCCATTGGCACCGGGCTGACTGCGACACCGCAGCAAGCTCAGGATGTGCATGCAGCCATCCGGGCGCAGCTGGCGGCAGAAAATTCTGAAGTGGCACGAGGTGTGCGGCTTCTATACGGCGGCAGCGTGAAGGCGGCCAATGCGGTCGAATTGTTCGGCATGCCGGATATCGATGGGGGGCTCATTGGTGGAGCTTCCCTGAATGCAGATGAATTCGGTGCGATTTGTCGCGCCGCGGGAAACTGAGAAAATGCTGGAAACAGTCGTAGTCGTTTTTCATCTGCTGGGTGCCCTGGGCGTAGTTGCTCTGGTTTTGCTGCAGCAGGGTAAAGGTGCGGAAGCTGGCGCGTCTTTCGGTGCAGGTGCTTCAAATACTGTGTTCGGAAGCCAAGGTTCCTCTACCTTTCTTAGTAAGTTTACTGCTATACTTGCCGCCGGTTTCTTCATAACCAGCTTGGGGTTAGGTTACTTTGCTAAAGAGAAAGCTCATCAGCTGACTCAAGTAGGTTTGCCAAATCCAGCAGTACTTGAAGTACCAAAGCAAAAACCGGCTTCTGATGATGTACCGGTGCTCCAAGAGCAAAAGTCGGCTAACAGTGCGACTGACGTACCTCCAGCTCCAGAGCAGAAGTAAGAAGAGTTTCACGCAGTAACGTAGTCTATGCCGAGGTGGTGGAATTGGTAGACACGCAACCTTGAGGTGGTTGTGCCCATAGGGTGTAGGGGTTCGAGTCCCCTTCTCGGTACCAATTATCAGGAGAGCCCGCTGTTGCGGGCTTTCTTGTAGGTGGAAGGTTACATTGACCCTATTTGGGATCAGTCGTATACTTCCGCCCCAGCTTTGTCGCGGGGTGGAGCAGTCTGGTAGCTCGTCGGGCTCATAACCCGAAGGTCGTCGGTTCAAATCCGGCCCCCGCAACCAGTTTTAGCGGAGCCCCTTTTCAGGGGCTTTTTGTTAGCTGGACACTTTATAGCGCCGATGTTCAACGGCGTTTCCGGGATGGGCGCTTCGCCCATTTTTTATTTGCACAAGCATGCACGAGGGGGTTCAGGTGTCGAGCAAGCTAGAACAGTTGCAGGCCTTGTTGGCCCCGGTGGTCGTGGCCCTTGGCTATGAATGCTGGGGTATCGAGTTTTCGGCCCAGGGCCGCCATTCATTGTTGCGCGTTTACATCGATAAGGAAGGCGGCGTGCTGGTGGACGATTGCGCCATCGTCAGCCGTCAGCTCAGCGGTGTCCTGGATGTTGAAGATCCAATTTCCGTTGAGTACACCCTAGAAGTTTCCTCTCCTGGCATGGAACGCCCGCTGTTCACCCTTGAACAGTTTGCCAAGTATGTCGGTGAGCAAGTGAAGATCAAGCTGCGCTCGCCCTTCGAAGGTCGGCGTAATTTTCAGGGCTTTCTCCGCGGGGTGGAGGAACAGGATGTCGTGGTGCAGGTGGATGACCATGAATTCTTGTTGCCGATCGATTTGATCGACAAGGCCAACATTATTCCCAGTTTTGACTGAGACGCGGATCCCGCGGATCCAATGGCTTGCGAAAGGCGAGGCGTACGATGAGCAAAGAAGTACTGCTGGTTGTTGAGTCGGTATCCAATGAAAAAGGTGTACCGGCAAGCGTAATTTTTGAAGCGCTGGAGCTGGCCCTGGCCACTGCTACCAAAAAGCGTTTTGAAGACGAAGTGGACCTGCGTGTGGAAATCAATCGCCACAACGGTTCCTATGAGACTTTCCGTCGCTGGACGGTAGTCGATGAAGCCGATCTGGATGATCCAGCGGTGGAAACCTGGCTGAGCAAGGCCCGCGAAACTCATCCCGATGCCAAAGTCGGTGATGTGATCGAAGAAAAAATCGAATCCATCGAGTTCGGCCGTATCGCTGCCCAGACTGCCAAGCAAGTCATTGTGCAGAAGGTTCGCGAAGCCGAGCGCGCGCAAGTGGTCGATGCCTACCGCGAGCGCCTGGGCGAGATCATTTCCGGCACCGTGAAAAAGGTGACGCGTGACAACGTGATCGTCGACCTGGGTAACAACGCCGAAGCGTTGCTGGCCCGTGAAGACATCATCTCCCGTGAGACTTTCCGCGTTGGTGTGCGTTTGCGCGCTCTGCTCAAGGAAATCCGCACCGAGAACCGTGGCCCGCAGTTGATCCTGTCGCGTACCGCTCCGGAAATGCTGATCGAGCTGTTCCGTATCGAAGTGCCGGAAATTGCCGAAGGCCTGATCGAAGTCATGGCCGCCTCCCGTGATCCGGGCTCGCGGGCCAAGATCGCCGTCCGCTCCAAGGACAAGCGCATCGACCCGCAAGGCGCGTGCATCGGTATGCGCGGTTCGCGCGTCCAGGCTGTGTCCGGCGAGCTGGGTGGCGAACGTGTGGATATCGTCCTGTGGGACGAGAATCCGGCGCAGTTCGTGATCAATGCCATGTCGCCGGCTGAAGTCGCGGCCATCATCGTCGACGAAGATGCCCATGCCATGGACATCGCCGTTGGTGCAGACAACCTGGCCCAGGCCATTGGCCGTGGCGGTCAGAACGTACGCCTGGCCAGCCAGCTGACTGGCTGGACCCTGAACGTGATGACCGAGTCGGACATCCAGGCCAAGCAGCAAGCGGAAACCGGCGACATCCTGCGCAATTTCATCGAAGAGCTGGAAGTCGATGAAGAGCTGGCACAGGTTCTGGTTGACGAAGGCTTTACCAGCCTGGAAGAAATTGCCTACGTACCGTTGGAAGAAATGCTCAACATCGATGGTTTTGACGAAGACATCGTCAACGAGCTTCGTGCTCGGGCCAAGGATCGCCTGTTGACCAAGGCCATCGCTACTGAGGAAAAGCTGGCAGACGCCCATCCGGCCGAAGACCTGCTCTCGCTTGAGGGTATGGACAAGGATTTGGCGATGGAACTGGCGGTGCGCGGCGTGATTACCCGCGAAGACCTGGCCGAGCAGTCTATTGACGACCTGCTCGACATCGACGGCATCGACGACGAGCGTGCCGGCAAGTTGATCATGGCCGCCCGAGCCCATTGGTTCGAGTAATAGGCGCGGCCTGAGGAGAGAAGTGCATGACGCAAGTCACGGTGAAACAACTGGCCGATGAGGTCAAAACACCGGTAGAGCGCCTGCTGCAGCAGATGCGTGAGGCAGGTCTGCCGCACACCGCCGCCGAGGAACATGTGAGCGACAGTGAGAAGCAATCGTTGCTGACTCACCTGAAGAGCAGTCACAAGGCGAAGGTGGAAGAACCACGCAAGATCACTTTGCAGCGCAAGACCACCAGTACCCTGCGTGTCGCTGGCAGCAAGAGCATCAGCGTTGAAGTGCGTAAGAAGAAAGTCTTCGTACAGCGCAGCCCCGAAGAAATCGAGGCCGAGCGCCAGCGTGAGCTGGAAGAACGTCGCGCAGTAGAGAATGCTGCCCGTCAAAAGGCCGAAGAAGAAGCCAAGCGCCGCGCCGAAGAAGAGGCACGTCGCCAGCCGGCTCCGGTTGTCGAGCCTGTTGTCGAGGCGGTAGCCGCTCCTGCGCCTGTCGCGGCCGAGCGTGTGCAGGAGGCGCCAGCAGCGGCCCCGGCACCAGCAGTGGAAGCCCGTAAGAAAGACGAGCCTCGCCGTCCGGACAAAACCCGTAACGACGACAGCCGTCGTGGCAGCGATGGTGAGCGCAAGAACGCTCCGCACCGTGCTTCGGTCAAGGAAAAGGCTCCGGCGCCTCGCGTCGCGCCCCGCACGACCGATGAAGAAAGCGACGGTTTCCGTCGTGGCGGTCGCAGCAAGGGCAAGCTGAAGAAGCGTAATGCCCACGGTTTCCAGAACCCGACAGGGCCGGTTATCCGTGACGTACAGATTGGCGAGACCATCACTGTGGGCGAGTTGGCCCAGCAGATGTCGGTCAAGGCCGCTGAAGTCATCAAGTTCATGTTCAAGCTGGGCACTCCAGCCACCATCAACCAGGTACTGGATCAGGAAACTGCCCAGCTGGTAGCCGAAGAACTGGGCCACAAAGTGACCCTGGTCAGCGACACCGCCCTGGAAGATTCCCTGGCCGAGTCCCTGAAGTTTGAAGGTGAGGCTGTTGCCCGTGCTCCGGTCGTGACCGTAATGGGCCACGTTGACCATGGTAAGACCTCGCTGCTGGACTACATCCGTCGCGCCAAAGTGGCCGCGGGCGAAGCCGGTGGCATTACCCAGCACATCGGCGCCTACCACGTAGAAACCGAGCGCGGCATGGTCACCTTCCTCGACACCCCGGGTCACGCCGCGTTTACCGCAATGCGTGCCCGTGGTGCCAAGGCCACCGACATCGTGATCCTGGTGGTCGCGGCGGACGACGGCGTGATGCCTCAGACCGTCGAAGCCGTTCAGCACGCCCAGGCTGCTGGCGTACCGCTGGTGGTCGCGGTGAACAAGATCGACAAGCCGGGTGCCGACCTGGATCGCATTCGCAGCGAACTGGCGGCCCATGGCGTGACGCCGGAAGATTGGGGTGGCGATACTCCGTTCGTTCCAGTCTCCGCGAAAATGGGTACCGGCGTTGACGACCTGCTCGAAGCCGTCCTGCTGCAAGCCGAAGTACTGGAACTCACCGCAACCCCTTCGGCCCCTGGTCGTGGTGTGGTGGTCGAGTCCCGTCTCGACAAGGGCCGCGGCCCGGTGGCTACCGTGCTGGTCCAGGACGGTACCCTGCGTCAAGGCGACATGGTGCTGGTCGGCTCGAACTATGGCCGCGTGCGCGCCATGCTCGACGAGAACGGCAAGCCGATCAAGGAAGCGGGCCCGGCCATTCCGGTCGAGATCCTCGGCCTGGACGGTACTCCGGATGCTGGCGACGAGATGAGCGTGGTGGCTGACGAGAAGAAGGCCCGTGAGGTTGCCCTGTTCCGTCAAGGCAAGTTCCGCGAAGTCAAGCTGGCTCGTGCCCACGCTGGCAAGCTGGAAAACATCTTCGAAAGCATGGGCCAGGAAGAGAAGAAGACGCTCAACATCGTCCTCAAATCCGACGTCCGTGGTTCGTTGGAAGCCCTGCAAGGCGCCTTGAACGGCCTGGGTAACGACGAAGTGCAAGTGCGTGTAGTTGGCGGCGGCGTCGGTGGTATCACCGAGAGCGATGCCAACCTGGCACTGGCCTCCAATGCAGTCGTGTTCGGCTTCAACGTGCGTGCCGATGCCGGTGCGCGCAAGATCGTCGAGCAGGAAGGTCTGGATATGCGTTACTACAACGTAATCTACGACATCATTGAAGACGTCAAGAAAGCCCTGACCGGTATGCTGGGCAGTGATGTCCGGGAGAACATCCTGGGTATCGCCGAGGTTCGTGACGTGTTCCGCTCGCCGAAGTTCGGTGCGATCGCCGGTTGCATGGTCATCGAAGGTGTCGTGCACCGTAACCGTCCGATCCGCGTACTGCGCGAAGACATCGTTATCTTCGAAGGCGAGCTGGAATCCCTGCGCCGCTTCAAGGATGACGCTTCCGAAGTGCGTGCCGGCATGGAGTGCGGTATCGGCGTCAAGAGCTACAACGACGTCAAGGTTGGCGACAAGATCGAAGTCTTCGAGAAGGTCCAGGTTGCTCGCAGCCTCTAACTCGCGCACTTCAAGAGCCCCGATGGATCGCTGCATGCAAATGCACGGCGTCGCTGGCGGGCTCTAAACGCAACGCCCGGTCTGGTTTTTTCCAGGCCGGGCGTTTGCCGCTTTCAGACCACACGGGTTTCACCGTGAGGCAGTAACAGGTAGCAAGACATGGCAAAAGAATACAGCCGTACCCAACGTATCGGTGACCAGATGCAGCGCGAGCTGGCGCAACTGATCCGCCGTGAAGTCAAGGATCCACGTGTTGGCCTGGTGACGATCACCGCCGTGGAAGTCAGTCGTGACGTCGGTCACGCAAAGATCTTCATCACCGTGATGGGCCAGGAGGGTGCCGAAGAGATCGCCCAGAGCATCAAGGTGCTGAACTCGGCGGCAGGTTTCCTGCGCATGCAACTGGCGCGTGAAATGAAGCTGCGCAGCGTGCCGCAATTGCACTTCCATTATGACGAGAGCGTGGCCCGTGGTGCCCACCTGTCGGCCTTGATCGAGCGTGCCGTGGCCGAAGACAGCCAGCATGGCGACGCCTCCGCCCCTGAAGACACCAAGGAGTAAGCGGTGGCTCAGGTCAAGCGTATCCGTCGTAATGTCAGTGGGATCATCCTGCTGGACAAGCCCCTGGGGTTTACCTCCAATGCGGCGCTGCAGAAGGTCCGTTGGTTGCTCAATGCCGAGAAGGCCGGGCACACCGGTAGCCTCGATCCCCTGGCCACCGGCGTATTGCCGTTGTGCTTTGGAGAGGCCACCAAGTTCTCGCAGTACCTGCTCGATTCCGACAAGGGTTATGAAACCCTGATGCAGTTGGGCAAGACCACCAGCACGGCGGATGCCGAAGGCGAGGTCCTGCAAACCCGCGAGGTGACCGTTGGTCGTACCGATATTGAAGCGGTATTGCCGGAATTTCGTGGTGAAATCAAACAGATACCCCCCATGTACTCTGCCCTCAAGCGTGATGGCCAGCCACTCTACAAGCTGGCTCGTGCAGGGGAAGTGGTGGAGCGTGAACCGCGTTCTGTTACTATTGCGCGCCTGGAATTGCTCGCCTGTGAAGGCGACACCGCCCGCTTGGCGGTGGATTGCAGCAAAGGCACCTATATCCGTACCCTGGTGGAGGATATCGGCGAGAAACTCGGTTGTGGTGCGTACGTCGCGGAACTGCGACGGACCCAGGCCGGACCTTTCAGCCTGGCCCAGACGGTCACCCTGGAAGAGCTCGAGGCCGTGCATGCCGAAGGTGGTAACGAAGCGGTGGATCGTTTCCTGATGCCATCGGACAGTGGCCTGCTGGATTGGCCGTTGCTGCAGTTCTCGGAGCACAGTGCGTTTTACTGGCTCAATGGCCAGCCGGTACGTGCCCCCGATGCGCCGAAGTTCGGCATGGTGCGAGTACAGGATCACAATGGTCGCTTCATCGGTATCGGTGAAGTGAGCGAAGACGGGCGCATCGCGCCGCGTCGACTGATTCGGTCAGAGTGACCGAAACCAGCCTGTGTCACAGCAGGTTGGCGAGTGTGGCTGTCAGCAGGCACGGTCACTACTCTTTTTTTGATACAGGGATTTGTCCCTGGCCTGTTGAAACTGTTCTTGAACAGTTTCCTGATATAAGGAATGCCCACATGGCACTCAGCGTTGAAGAAAAAGCTCAGATCGTAACCGACTACCAGCAAGCTGTTGGTGACACTGGTTCGCCAGAAGTGCAAGTTGCACTGCTGACCGCCAACATCAACAAGCTGCAAGGTCACTTCAAGGCCAACGGTAAAGACCACCACTCGCGTCGTGGCCTGATCCGCATGGTAAACCAGCGTCGTAAGCTGCTGGACTACCTGAAGGGCAAGGACCTGAGCCGTTACAGCACCCTGATCGCTCGTCTGGGTCTGCGTCGCTAATCAGCGATTGCGCTATGAGGTTGGTTGCTTGCCATGCGTCAGCGGTTTTTCCGCCGGCGTATGGCAGGCTTCCAGCCTCAAGTTTTATCTGGGCTGTAGTTTTACCTGGACAATAAAGGCTGGGCCGATTCCCACCGTTGCCCAAGAATTTCGCAAGAACACAAGTTTCCCCAAGAGCCACAAAGAAGGTAGGACACCGTGAACCCGGTAATCAAGAAATTCCAGTTCGGTCAGTCGACCGTCACTCTCGAGACTGGCCGTATCGCCCGTCAGGCCTCCGGCGCAGTATTGGTCACCGTTGACGACGACGTCAGCGTATTGGTGACCGTAGTCGGTGCCAAGCAAGCCGATCCAGGCAAAGGCTTCTTCCCTCTGTCTGTCCACTACCAGGAAAAAACCTACGCCGCCGGCAAGATCCCTGGTGGTTTCTTCAAGCGTGAAGGCCGTCCTTCCGAGAAAGAAACCCTGACCTCGCGTCTGATCGACCGCCCGATCCGCCCTCTGTTCCCAGAAGGCTTCATGAACGAAGTGCAGGTTGTCTGCACCGTGGTTTCCACCAGCAAGAAGACCGATCCGGACATCGCTGCGATGATCGGTACCTCTGCTGCCCTGGCCATCTCCGGCATTCCTTTCGACGGCCCGATCGGCGCTGCCCGCGTCGCTTTCCACGAAAGCACTGGCTACCTGCTGAACCCAACCTACGAGCAACTGGCTGCTTCGAGCCTGGACATGGTCGTAGCCGGTACCGAAGAAGCGGTACTGATGGTTGAGTCCGAAGCCAAGGAACTGACCGAAGACCAGATGCTGGGCGCCGTGCTGTTCGCCCACGACGAATTCCAGTCGGTAATCAAGGCCGTCAAGGAACTGGCCGCCGAAGCCGCCAAGCCAACTTGGGACTGGGCGCCTGCCGCCGAAGCCACCGAGCTGCTGGGTGCCATCCGCGCCGAGTTCGGTGACGCCATCTCCCAGGCCTACACCATCACCGTCAAGGCCGACCGTTATGCCCGCCTGGGCGAGCTGAAGGACCAAGTGGTCGCCAAGCTCTCCGGCGAAGAAGGCCAGCCATCGGCTTCCGACGTCAAGGCCGCTTTCGGCGAGATCGAATACCGCACCGTTCGCGAAAACATCGTTAACGGCAAGCCACGTATCGACGGCCGCGACACTCGTACCGTACGCCCTCTGAATATCGAAGTTGGCGTCCTGGCCAAGACCCACGGTTCGGCCCTGTTCACCCGTGGCGAAACCCAGGCCCTGGTCGTTGCGACCCTGGGTACTGCCCGTGACGCACAGCTGCTGGACACCCTGGAAGGCGAGAAGAAAGACCCCTTCATGCTGCACTACAACTTCCCACCGTTCTCGGTAGGCGAATGTGGTCGCATGGGTGGTGCTGGTCGTCGTGAAATCGGTCACGGCCGCCTGGCCCGTCGTTCCGTCCAGGCCATGCTGCCGGACACCGACTCGTTCCCTTACACCATCCGCGTGGTATCGGAAATCACCGAATCCAACGGCTCCAGCTCCATGGCTTCGGTCTGCGGTGCTTCCCTGGCCCTGATGGACGCCGGTGTACCGATGAAGGCTCCGGTTGCCGGTATCGCCATGGGTCTGGTGAAGGAAGGCGAGAAGTTCGCCGTCCTGACCGACATCCTGGGTGACGAAGACCACCTGGGCGACATGGACTTCAAAGTAGCCGGTACCGCCAAGGGTGTGACCGCGCTGCAGATGGACATCAAGATCAAGGGCATCACCGAAGAAATCATGGAGATCGCCCTGGGCCAGGCCCTGGAAGCTCGCCTGAACATCCTCGGCCAGATGAACCAAGTGATCGGCCAGTCGCGTACCGAGCTGTCGGCCAATGCTCCGACCATGATCGCGATGAAGATCGACACCGACAAGATCCGTGACGTCATCGGTAAAGGCGGCGCGACCATCCGTGCGATCTGCGAAGAAACCAAGGCTTCGATCGATATCGAAGACGACGGTTCGATCAAGATCTTCGGCGAAACCAAGGAAGCGGCAGAGGCAGCTCGCCAACGCGTCCTGGGCATCACCGCAGAGGCCGAGATCGGCAAGATCTACGTCGGCAAGGTTGAGCGCATCGTCGACTTCGGCGCCTTCGTCAACATCCTGCCGGGCAAGGACGGCCTGGTGCACATCTCCATGCTGAGCGACGCTCGCGTAGAGAAAGTCACCGACATCCTGAAAGAAGGCCAGGAAGTGGAAGTGCTGGTACTGGACGTGGACAACCGCGGCCGTATCAAGCTGTCCATCAAGGACGTGGCAGCAGCCAAGGCTTCGGGCGTTTAATCTCCCTCTAGCCTCACGCTGAACAAGCAAGCGCCCCGACTGGTTCGGGGCGTTTTGCTATCTGCACTTGATATCTCTTTGCCCTCTTGCCTGGCGCGCCCCAGGCGCCGGTGCTAGGTTTAGCCCACGCCGGTGTAGCTCAGTCGGTAGAGCAGCGCACTCGTAACGCGAAGGTCGCAGGTTCGATTCCTGTCTCCGGCACCAGTCAATAGATTCATGCAGTGCCAAGCAGTCGCATGAAACCCCTTAGAAGCCAGCCTAGTTCGGGTGTCTTGCTTCATGCAGTGCCATCCAGTTTCATCCAAGCGCTTGTCTTATGAGTACCTATCCGAGTACCTTGTATTAGTTCAATAATCTATGGGTACTCAGCATGCCTTTGACGGCTTTGCAGGTTAAGAATGCTGCACCACGCGAGAGGGACTATGGCCTTGCGGATGCTGGTGGTCTTTTCCTCTGGATTCGTGCGGCAGGCGGCAAGTCCTGGCGCTTTCGCTTCCGTCTGGATGGCAAGCAATCTCACATTTCCCTTGGCACAGTCGACAAGGTAACCCTCGCACAGGCGCGGCAGCTTGCTTCCGAGTCTCGCCAGCTTGTGGCGCAGGGGCGGCATCCTGGGCTTGAACGGAAGGTTGCGCGAGCGCAGGCGGCAATCTCTCGTGCCAACACGTTCAAAAGCCTTGCGCTGGAGTGGCATCAACACAAATCGCAGCGCTGGTCGGTAGGTTATGCCAATGATGTGATGGAAGCGTTCGAGCTGGACATCTTCCCCCTGCTGGGAAGTCTCCCCCTAACCGACATAAAGCCTATGCAGTGGCTACAGGTTTTTCGTCGCATAGAGTCGCGGGGTGCTCTGGAGAAGCTGCGCAAGGTCAGGCAACGCTGCCAGGAGGTCTATCGTTTCGCGATCGCCACTGGCCGTGCTGAGTACAACCCTATCTCTGATATTGGTGGAGCACTTCAGACGCCTACCTCTCGACACTATCCCTTCCTGCCTATTGCAGAGCTTCCGGAACTGATACGCAGTTTTCAGGCGTGTCCAGGGCACGACGTGGTGAAAATCGCTACTCGCCTGCTGATCCTGACGGGGGTGCGCACAGCTGAACTGAGGGGAGCGCTTTGGTCGGAGTTTGACCTCAAGGACGCTCTCTGGCAGATCCCAGCTTCACGTATGAAAATGCGTCGCGCACATTTGGTCCCTCTTTCAAGGCAGGCGGTGGCTGCATTGAATGAGCTGGAAGGTATTACAGGCGGCTACACGCTCGCTTTTCCTGGCCGCAACGATCCGGCCAAGCCGATGAGTGAGGCCGCTATCAACCAGCTGCTTAAGCGTTCTGGATATGATGGCCGGGCTACGGGCCATGGATTCCGTCACACGATGTCCACCACTCTACATGAGCAGGGGTATCGTAGTGAGTGGGTCGAGACCCAGCTTGCGCACGTTGATAAGAATAGTATTCGCGGCACTTATAACCATGCCCAGTATCTTGAGGGGCGCCGGAAGATGCTTCAGTGGTATGCGGAGCATTTAGAAGCCTTATCGCGTCCGAGAGCAATGGAGGGTAAGTCGCATGAGTGATGATGCCGTTCGCCTATCCGAATTGGTTCCGGAATACTCTCATTACTATAAGGTCACGCCCAAAGAAGCTGCATATGCCCTGCATGAACTGATTGATGATCTATATTTAGAGTATGGTGAAAGGCGTGGAAATAGGCTTTCTATTAATGAGGTTCTCTGGGTGGGTAGGTCTGAGTCCCCAGAGAGAACATCCAGGAAGTATAACTTTCACTTTCAGTTGGTGAATCAGTATTTTGAGGGTTTTTTTGCTTCGGAATCCGAGGCGACCCCTGTTTGCATCAGCTGCTATTCTGAGTCTGATCAGAGGTTTAAAGATATTCCTGTGAGCCTGGTGTGGCTGTCCCGGCGCAAGTTCTCAGAGTGGGCTTTGGAGGCAGGAATTGATCCACCAGAATCTATATCCAAGGCAGGTGTAGCTAGAAAATCTTTAGCTGAGGCAACTGATAGCACCCTAAAAACTTTGGAGCTGGAAAGTATTAGGAAGATAATGGTTGGCCTAGTTAGGCTGATTAAAGAGGTTGACAGAGCCCACAGCGAGCAGCCAATTAATTATGATGAAAAGAGGCGCTCGGATAGGATTAAGCTTCGTGCTTCCAGGCTTAACAATCCACCACGAAAGAACTCGGATCTGTATAGAGAGCTAATAGAATTTGCAGAAGATGCTGGATTTGAATTGGTCAAGGATCGCCAGACCCTTAGAAGATATATGCACGGCGAATCCAAAACCAGTAGCGGGGAATAAGCTTTCTTAGTAATGATTTTGGGATTCTCCCTGAAAACTCGGGGATTCCCATGCTTCTTCGTTCGATGTGCCATTGAATACCTAGCCATCTAACCCGGTCCCAAGGAGACCCGTCCCGATGGCTAGTCAACCTATCTCACCTCTATTGCTCCGCTTGCCTGGTGTCTGTGCTTTGGTAGGGCTTAGCAAATCTCAGATCTATCGCCTGATCCGGGCTGGAGAGTTTCCTGCTGGTATTTCCCTTGGCGCGAACTCTGTGGCTTGGCCCACCGAGCAGGTGCGTGCCTGGGTGGCCGCGAAGATCAGCGCATCCACTCCTCAACAATGACCGAAAATATGTCAGTTCCTAGCCGGTTGGCCCAGCTAAAGGAAAACTGGAAACGGTCTATCGCGAAGCCTAAAGAGGGTAAGGCCGAAGACGAGGACGAGGACGAGGTTGTTACACTGCCGAACTGGCCCGAATCGGTACGTCGTGTTCCCAACATCGCTCTTCGCTCAGCACTCTTTGGCGCAATCGGAAAGGGGGGGCGGCCATATGTTGAACAAGTCGAAATTAACTCCTTGGGTGGTATCAGTATTTATTATACAGGTGTGCTACTTGATCAAGGTGATCTGGATGTTTGGGAAACGGTGTTGCACCTAGCGAGAATGCAAGAGTTGGGTTCGGAGTGCAGGGTGACAGCGTATAGACTTCTGAAAGTTCTGGGTAAAACAGATACGGGGAAAAATAGAAAAATTTTAGATAAGCATATTAGTAGGCTTAAGGCTACCGCCTTGCAGATTAAAGTGGGAAGGTTTTCATATGAGGGGAGTTTTATAAATGAGGTATATCGTGCCCAGGATGAACGGAGCGAACGTATATACGTCATTCGGTTGAATCCTAAACTTCATGTGCTGTTTAATGGGGATCAGTACACCAATGTGAACTGGTCTATTCGCCAAGCGCTACATGGAAAGCCACTTGCTCAATGGGTGCACGGTTTTTATTCGACGCATGCTAGGTCCTATGATTACAAGGTTGAGACTTTACATCAGCTATGCGGGAGTCGTGCGAGCTCTTTATCTGACTTCAAAAAAGATTTGCGGCGGTCTCTTGAAGCTGTAGTGCGTGCGAGCACCGCAGAAGGACAGCCGTTTAGTTATCTTTTGGAAGGGAATCTAGTGAAAGTTAAAACTAGCCCAAGCGCTTCTCAGCTGCGTCATTTGGCCAAAAAGCGCTAATGTTAATACCGTTCCAGCCCCCCTGAACTTACCGTTCCAGCACCCTAGGCTACCGTTCTAAGACCCCGACAATACCGTTCCAGCACCCATGATGTACCGTTCTAGCACTCCTTGAGTTTGACTGTGAAATAGCCCTCTAGCCCAATAAGAATCAGTGGTGCAGCGATTTTTACGGTGTGCACTAATCTGTTATTAATCAATTCTAATCACTTCCATTTCGGCTAAGCCCGTGAGGTTCTCAAGGATGGATCACGAACCATTGCCTAGTACTTGGGTTATTGAGGAAGCGCGAACGTTTATCAGAGCTGCTCAGATCCTGGAGCAAAGGGCTATTGATGACCACGATCTGAATCTGTTCTGGCCAGCTGTGATGAATTCGGCGCTCGCTTGTGAGCTGCTCCTGAAATCGTGCTTGGTGGAGGCTGATCCCTGCTATCCGAGGACTGAACATGACCCTGAGGGGCATTTGCGGTTGGGTGTGAGGATACCTGGGAATGGTCACGGCTTGATCGATCTGTACCACGCCATTTCGCCCAAACTAGCCAATCAACTACGCGAAATTTCAGAGCGTCTGGCACCGGACTTCCCCCTGGAAAAATGGATCAGGGCATCCTCGAAGTTATTCGTTGGAACTCGATATCCGTACGAAGCTAACTCCGTCCAAAGTGTAGATCTGGAGGTGCTGAAGCTTGCTCCGCACCTGGATCGGGTGTTGGAGGAAATGACGCGATGGGCCCATGACCAGGGCCTATGAGAGGGCATAAAAAGCGCGAGAGTGCTCGGCTTTGAGGGCATGCCTAACGGCAGAAGCTGTTTCATCGCTACCAGACGCCCAGGAATCCATCAGCACAGAGACTCGGTCGAGCCGGTCCTGTATCAATCGGACGTGTTCTTGGTCTCTGTAGGCAGCTTTCAATGCCACGTCGCGGTCTTGGTCAGAAATGGCAAGAATGTCCCTCAGGCTTTCGATTTCTTGATTGTGCCGCTTTGTAATTTCAGAAACATGGTCGAGGTGCCGGTGCTCGATGTCTTTGAGTTCGTCGCTGTGTTTCTGGAGCAGAGCTTTCTGCCGCTCGACACTGGCATCAAGGATGGCTTTGATTCGTGCTCTAGATTTTTTGCTTTCCAAGAGCAACACTGCCAAGACACCAATCACGATCACTGATGTGCCGATCACGAAGAGCAAGCTACTGCTGATCCAGGTAGGGTCGATGTTTATTCTCAACGAAGATAGACCTCTGTAATTTCTGGCCGGAAGTGGCCCATTTCCTGTGAAACCACCGCCAGAGCCTGTTTTCGCGTTAAGTGGCGTTGCAATGTCGCCATGCGCTCCTGGGCGTAGGTATGCCGCAGTCCATGTGCGCCGTTCGACCAGCCGAGCGCTCCTTTGGAAGCTGCACTAACGCTTTTGCTCCACGGCTGACCGCCGCCAATCCCGTAAAACTGTTGGTAGTTGATTCCTCGATCTTTAACGATTCGTGGCTCTGCCAACCGTGTTCTTTCCAGCCGTTGGGCTAGGGGAATCGGAATACGTACTTCGCGGATTAGCCCACCCTTGCCGTGGACGGTGTAGCTGATAGTCATCTCGCGAATTCCTGAAAACTTCATTCCGTGCGCCGGACGTTGATCCGGCACGCGTTGGTGCGTTCTGCGAAGGCCGAGTAACTCATGAGCACGAAGGCCGGCGGCGTGCGCAATCTCTGTCGCCAGTGCGTTATGCGGAGCTTGGCGAGCTGCAATCAATGTCATTTGCTCGCGGTTGTATGCTCTTGCCTGATCAGCAAGCCTGCGACCCAAAGTGGGATGGTTTGTCGTTCCCATGCGACTTGTCGCGGTGCTCCTGATTACCTCCAGAGTTTGTCCTGGCGGTAGCTGATGAGTGACATGCTGCATCATGGCTTGGAGGGCTTGGCGCTCCATGTCCAAGGTTTTCTGGCCAACGAACGTTGCACGTTGCTGGAGGTATTCAAGAGCACGGGCAGGTGTCACTTCACGGAGGCTGCCTAGTCGATGCTCTTGAAGGTAAGTGGTAATGCGCACCAAACATTGCTCATAGTTGCGAACGGTGCCGACTGAGCGGATGTGGGTGCCTTGGAGGCTTTTCATCACGGACGCGGCTTGTTTCGCAGGCTTGGCAAACTTAGCCACTCAGGCGATTCCGATGTAGCCATCGGTGCACTGTTGAGCGTTGGATCTTGATGCCTTTCTCTGCTATCCAGCGTTGCAGTTCGCTGCCATTGCAACCTGCTGAATCAAGCTGCAACAGCTCGCACTTGTAGTTATCCAGCAATGAGCGGCGTTGGGCATAGGTTCGGGGTTTTCTCCGAATCCTCGATTCGGCCTTGAGGCGTGCAGTAATGCTATGCGCATCGAATTCGCTCATGGGATTCTCTCTATCAGATGTAAGAACTCCTGACCGTTACCGATTCAGCGACACACCATCCGCAGATGGTTCGTTGTGTGCCTGTTCGCCCCCCTTTGCATCAGATGCAGGCGGGGACTGTTCACGCCTACTCGGAGTCTCCGAGTGAGTTCCTGAATGTCCGCTCAGGTTCGGTTGCCATTGGGTCTGGCTGACTATGCTGGGTTGTCTTCTCTCCTTAAGTGATTGGTCGTTGATGGTCCCGACACATAGTCGGCGTTAGGGAGGGCACACGCGCGATGACGCAGGTGTGGCCGATGGGCTACTGCCCGCGATGACGCAGGCCGAGCCCCCTGCCACTGTCCCAACCCATGAATCACACGGGTAACGAGACCGCCGGGCAGTGCGGTTTGGTTCCTGATCAGCTTACGAAAATGGGGATGGGCAGACAACGCAATGTCGCTGCGTTGTATTTGTTGCGTCAAATCGGAATGGTCGAGTGTGCCCGCTATGTAGAGCGCCATCTAGGCGCGTTACATAGCGGGCACATAGGCGCTGAAAAGTGAGACGGTAGTAACTGTATCGAGTTGAGTGGAGACGCAAGAAGGGTGGCGATAGGCTGGAAGTCGTTCAGCTTAACTTGCGGAGAAATGTGAGCATGAAACTGAGGGAATTTCTGGATTCAACGCACCTGCGGATGCCTTTTGCCACTAAGTGGGTAGGCCGGACGGGCATTGTCCTTGGGCCAATCCTTGGCCTGCTGCACCTGCTCGCTGCGGCAGTTATGCGGCCATATAGTCAGCATGTGGTGGAGCAGTACGATGCCGTTCAACGCATGGGCAATTTGTTAGCTGCACCTGCGGCCCAGTATTTCATCCTGTTCGGTTTCTCACTGTGTCTGCTCTGGTTTGGTTTGTGGGTTGCCAGGATTGGTTTGGCCATTCGTAGCTGGATAATTCGGCGGCGGGCAGTGTAATGAGTGTCGCGTCGGCTGAGGATTTTGCCGGGTTCAACTGGGTATTCGGTCTATGGGAAAATGTCGCGCTGACGATCATGACCGCTACCGAACCACTGTTCGTTGCGCTCAATGAGACGAGTACTGAACTGATCGTGGTCGTGGGGTTTGGCTGGCTACTGCTGGTTATCCTGCGTTTAGGTGAAGGTGCAGGCCGTACGTTTTTTGCCGGTATCCTAATTTTCCTGCTTGTGGCGTACGGGATGAGACCGGCCACCGTGACGCTTCCTAGTGGTGCGTCAGTGCGGATGGTCGAGGTCCAAGCGGTTCCGCTTAAAATTGTCATGGCGATACACGTGATGTACCGGCAGGCATTTGACCAGGTTTTGAGCGACCAGACTGTGGCCGGCACAATCGTCCCTGCGCAGGCGGCAATCGACAATATGGTTGGGCGCTCAGCGGATGTGTTTGCGGGTAGCGATCTCGCCCGGCTGATCAGGGATTACAACGCCAGTTGTGCCCCAGCACCGGCTGAGCTAGCAGGGCCTGAGCATGCAGCCAAAGTGGAGGCGTTGCATGCCATTGGCCTGTTGGGCGGCGGTGGGCTTGGGATTCCAGATAAAGAAGTTGGTCTCATTGCGCAGGCGCGTACCGGCCTTGGAGGTGCATGGACATATGTTTTCGGCTCCGCTGAAGAAAATGGCGGTTGGGGGGCCTACTTGCTGGGAGGAGGGGCTGCTCGTACAGGTTTGGAGCATGTGCTCGATCAGAGAGCTATCCAGACACGCCGAGAAGCGGGTATACGAGCTTTAGAATCGGCAGGCCCCTTCATGGGGAGCAGCTATGCGTTGCCAACTCAGTCACATTGGGCTGCAAGGCTGGCAGGTCAAGAGGATGCGACGCCGTCCTATTTGCCAATCAGCAAAATGCCTAATCAGAAATCGACAATCGTCGGGGATGATCAGGGAATCATGTTTCGGCCATCCAGCTGTGTAGAGGCGTACCAGATCGCGCAGATGGGAGCAGAGCAGGCCTACCAAGCGCTGCGCGACTCAGGTCAGGTCATTGCGGGTGGGCAGCGAGTCAGCGCGGAGGTCGGAGCGGTCAGTACCGCCGTGGCGTGGCAACGATTCATGGCTCGTTCTCTAGAGAGAACGACGGGCATGTCGGCTGGGGGCACCGAGGTCGCCGGTGGAATCTTGGCCGCTGCGCAGATGTTCAAAAACTTCAGTAGCTGGCTGGATCTGCAAACGCTGTTGCCGGGATATGTCATCATGTCGGCTTGGTTGTTCTGGATTGTCTTGATCCTTGCCCCGCTTTTCCTGCTGCTCGCGCCACTGCGGGGGGCTACGATACTCGTTAATTGGCTATCTCTGCTCCTTCTTCCGGTCATCGCGGTTATGACCGCCCAGATGATCACCGTTGCGATCTCACAAACTATGGCTGCTGTAGCCGTAGCGCAGGCGGGAGCTGCAAGTGGATGGACTGGAGTAGGGGCTGATTACGATGGTCTTCGTGGGTTGATGTCAGCTGTAGCTGCCGTATCGCTTGGCCTTTCCACTTGGATCACTTCGAGTATGCTAGGTGTTTCGTTGGGAGGCCTAGCGGGCAGCCTTTCAGGCGCCGTGGCTACAGCTAGTGATGCGGGTCGCTTCGCTATGAAAGCGGTTGGCGTTGCTATGTTGGGGTCTAGATTGGTCGGGATAGGTGCTGCGGCTTCATCACGAGGTGGGGGTGGTTCGAGCCCTCAGAACGGTGCTGGAGTGTCTCCATCGGTCCCACGGTCTCCCAATCCGGTGGGGCCCAGCTCAATTCCACCACCTCGGCCAAGTAGTCAAGGTGCGGGGCGGTCGCTAAACCCCCCGAAATCTAACAAGTAGAGTTTGGGCAGGAGGGGCGGCGTTGACCGCCCTGGTGCAGATGATGACGCCACGTTCAGTGGGGCGCGTCTGCACAAGCCCCCATTTCGCAGGAGCTCTAGCGCTGCTGCATGTCCCCGGCAGAAATCTCAAGTTTCGTCTCGCCCCGGTATTAGGCCGCACCGCTTCACCTTCAGTATGCCAGTGAGTCACATCTGGGCTGCCCGTCAATGATCCCCTCGAAACCTAGCGCTACCATCGACATGTATTCGTGCCAACTAATGGCGCCACTGCCGCACCAGTGACAGGCCGTTAGGATTCATATTCATATCCTGTGGCACCCTGATATTTCCCTGGCGCACCTCGCGGCCTCTCAAAAAATCGTTACGGCATCCTCAAATCCCACTGGGGGAACTCAGCATTTTTTCTAGAGCGCCATGACACACCCTGAGATGGAGGTAACTTCGGCTTCAAATGAGGCTGGAGGTCGGTATGAAGCAGTTTTGGGTCACAGTTGTGTGTGCCGGCGCGGGTTTTTGGCTAGGGGCTCACCGTTTGGTTCCCCTATGGTTGATCGTCGTTCTGGCAGTACTAGGCGCGGGGTTGTGGGGAGTGGCCGAGTGGATTGAGCGTCGAGAAACGAATGGCGAGCGCAAACCATGATGCGAGCCGATCTACAGGAGCTTCTGGTGCTCTCTGCGATGTTTCCCTCCTGGTCGTGGAGGCAGATGGCAGCGCGTCCGGTCATTGTGGCCACGGAGGGCTCCGTCATCCGTCTGTACTGGATGCCGGCGCTTTTATGTCTGGATGAATTTCGCTGCCAACTGTTTGTGCAGCAACTCAATGCTGTAGGCGTATGCCGTAGCTTTGGCGAGAGCTAAATGGAAGAATGGCACATTGTCATCAAGGAGCGTGCTGGGTGAAGCAATGGAAATTGGCGTTACTGGCTATGGTATCTGTGTCTGTAGCTGGATGTTGGCAGGGCGATTATGCGTTCGAGGGAAAGTATTTCGCCGCAGAGGGTGAGGACTGCACGACTCCGTCCAGCGCCACGGATCGGGAGCAATACTTTTTGGAGATAACCAAGCAGGTACACAACGGCACTGCACTTTACTCGGCTAAGTTTCCAATCGCTTCGCGGGCAGGGGCTCCAATTGTCGCCGCTCAAAGCGTCTCTGCAACGGACGATGATGAGCTCACCTTCAACTTCACGAAGCCAGAGGTGTCGGGGACGTTTTCAGGGAGTCCGGCGGTGGATATCGTCATCACTGTCATTCCCAACAAGAGTAAGGAGGGTCACCTTTGGCTCAAAAAGGCAGAGCTCACAAGCGTTCGGAATGGAAAGGTCAGTGAAGCTGATCTTCTTGCGAACCTGAGAAGAGCCACAACTATTGGGGAAACAGGCGCCTGCTTGAGAAAAGCTAGCAATGCACACTGAGGGTGGATGTTACTTTGGGGGGCGCAAGATCCAGCAGGTAACAGAAGCGAGATGTTGTAAAAAGGGCCGTCGCGCTCTTTCAAAGGATTGCCGGTGTCTGCCGAAGAAGGATAAAGAAGTGCTAGACTCCTTGCGAGGTCTAGCACCCCTGGCCTTGCACCACCACAGCCCTGACCAGTCAAGACTCGACCCTCAGCTGGTCCAGGGCTTTCATTTTGAGGGCATCGAGGTGGGTGGATTAGCACTCGATGCCCATGACTCTTCTCCTAGCTGTCCACATACGGCCTCCCCTAGCAGGTCTTCACTCTAGCGTTGCACCACCACAGCCCTAGCCGGTCAAGACTCGACCCTCAGCCAGTCCAGGGCTTTCATTTTTGGGGCGCCGAGGTGGGTGGATTAGCACTCGACGCCCATGACTCTTCTCCTAGCTATCCGCATACGGCCTCCCCTAGCAGGTCTTCACTCTAGCGTTGCACCACCACAGCCCTGGCCGGTCAAGACTCGACCCTCAGCTGGTCCAGGGCTTTCATTTTGAGGGCATCGAGGTGGGTGATTAGCACTCGATGCCCATGACTCTTCTCCTGGCTATCCGCACACGGCCTCCCTTCATAGGTCTTCACTCTAGCGTTGCACCCGATTCCTCAGACTCTCCTAGGCGCTAGCCTTAGTTTTCCGGGGCCGTTTGGTCGTGGTGGATGTAGTAGCTGGCGGTGGGGGAGCCGAATTCTGATTAGCGGTTTTTGCGGCAGCAGTTGCAGCCGCTTTTTCTGCCTTTTTGAGCGCTTCCCAATAGGCGTGGAGTGCCTCGATATCGCCATAGGCACCGATTTCTGGCAGTCGCTCAATGAAGCGGCCATACAGGCCATCCTGAACCTTCCCATGATTACGCATCCATTCCACCGCAGCGTTTGGGTTGGTGAGCATCACATAGTGAAATTCGCCGGATGCGCCTGGCTTGGTCATGATGAAGTTCAGCTCCCGGAGCTTCTTCATCCGGCGACGCCAGGTGTCCACAGCCCGCTCCCCGAGAAATCCCGCTTCAGCAGCAAACGTGCTAGGGTTCTCGATCATGATGACCGGATGATCGGGCATCCGTGCCCATAGGCAAAACAACACGTGCCCGGCAGGCTGCCCTTTCGAATCGGCGTCAATAATCTGCATTGCAATGGGCAGGGTTCGAGGAATCGTGCTGAAACCATCATGGGTTTTTCGCGTCCATTTCAGTGCATCGGGAATGTTGGGGAAGTGGACCTCCATCAGTTGCTGAGCACGTTCCGCCATTGTTAAGCGGCGTTTTGCTGACTGTTTTGCGTTGGCCATTGTGCAGCCCTTATTCGATTTCTGTTGGGGCCAGTTTCCCGTCATTCGCTGATGAGGGCAAACCGTCATTTCACGCTCATATCGCGCATTTCGATGCACGCGAATGAACTATACAGCTCGCTTAAATGCTTGATATGAGCATAGTTCAAGTATTTGTATTGCGCGATTTCGCGCATGGAATGTCTGTAACTTTCTGTTTTTGATGGATTTATTTTTTAATTTCGGTGCTCGCTGTGGTGTGGGAAGAGGGGCGTAGCGAGACGGGCTTGCGCTCATTTTTTTGTTATTAAGGACCTCGATGTGGCTCAGTACCGAACCTTGAAAGTCGGGGAGTCTTCTGGGCGCAGTTGTCGGCGGTCGTAGACGCGGGTGGTACTGATGTTGGCATGACCTAGCCAAGCCTGAACCTTTGCAATGTCGGCCTCATGCTCTAGGGCATTGGTTGCGGCGGTCGCCCGCAAACCATGTACACCCAAACCGGCAACCTCAATGCCGGCGCGTTTGGCATAAACGCCCACCAGGGCGTAGATGCCGTTTGCTGTGATGCCCAAGCCAGTCAAGCGCCCCCGCAACGGTACAAAAAGGGCTCCTTGGGGGGTGAGTAGGTGATGGCCGGACTTTTCCAGGTAGGAATAAATTCGCTCAGACGCGACGGGATGTAGCGGCAGGAAACGAAGCTTGCCGCCCTTGCCCTTAATCCGCAGATGTTTGATACCCCGACGCTCCTGCAGATCGTTTAGCTGTAGTTGCGCGCATTCCTCACGACGCAGGCCGTGATATAGCAGAACAGCGAGAATGGCCCGATCACGCACCCCTTTAACAGAATCTAAGGGTGGCGCATCAAGCAGCGCTTTGGCCTGCTGGTCACCCAAAGCCGGTGTCTTCCCTTCATTCGTTTCGATCCTGGGGCGTTTGACTCCATGTACCGGGTTGCCGCCAGCGATGGAGTTGCGCTCCAGCAGGTGATCAAACAGGCTGGTCAGTGCGGCCAGTTTGCGCCGGATGGTCGTCGCGGCCAGGCCGCGCTGCTCGAGCTGAGCACGCCAAGCTAGTACATGCGCCCGGGTGACGGAGCGGAACTCATCCGCTGTAGTCAGTCCGACAAACCCGCAGAAGTCCTCCAGGTCGCCCTGATACGCGCGGCGTGTGCGTGGGTTATCGATATTGGCGAACCACTCGACTGCGGCCGGCACGCTGGCCAACTGCTGGAACTCGACGGCTGTCAGTCGGCGTTCGCTGGAAAGGATCAGATCTGACACCTCAAACTCCCTTCAGATGTTTTTTATGGATCTCGTGGCAACGGTCAATGACTTTCTTTACGCGAGGATGAGGCGAGTAGTCGTTACGGAAACCTGGTGGTATGAGAAGGCTTCTATCGCGGTAAGGAACGACGCCAACAAAACCGCTTGGCAACGCATTCAGTTCAAGCGAGAGCAGTACAAGGGTCTTGAAGGCATTGGGCACTTGGTCTTTTTCAAACTTGGCCCATTTGTCCATCATTGCCTTCATGGCCTTTCCCGCTTTGTCTCCCGGTTTTGACTTGTGATGCACCAAGGCATTGCGCGCGCTCACCAAGCCTTTAAGACTGGTGATGGCAGGACCTTCGGCATCAAGCGACTGGCCGCAGACCAATCGAGGCCCGATCATCCACTTACCCACGATGTCCATCCTGTCCAGGTACTTTTCAGCAATCGTGTCACCCAGCATCGAAGCTGAGAATTCGAATGCCGCCGCCTCAATGGCCATCGCGGCAAACACGATGGTCTTGATACCGCTGACGCGTTTTCTATCATCGCGATCAAACCCACCTGCTGTGTCCGGGTCGAAATTCTGATCTAGGAAATTTCCGAACGCTTGCTCGGCGATGCCTGCGTAGGTATCCACCAAGCAGTCAACACGGACGGGATAGATGTTCTCGTACATTTCTGAAATATCCACCGGCAGCTCCTAGCTAAAAAAAGGTGATAACGTATTTTATCACCAATTTTACATCTTAAGATTTCTCTCGATTCCCCTCAGCTCTGGTTCTGAGAATTGAAGCTGTCGCTAAACGACAAAAGCCAAAAGGAAGGGAGCCGCTCCGGGCTCACGTAGCCAGCATGCCGGCCAACACCACTCTTTACCGTGGTTTTCTCACGTCCGACCCGATCAACTGTTCTGCAGACCTGGGCTTTCATCAGCAGGCAATTTCGTGGGTGATCGATGCAACCTGCTGTCATGACTGAAAAAAAATAGATCGGATACGTGGGCATGTCCTTATGAAGGACTGGCACTTTGCCTTATATTCGCTCTCGGCCCGATTGGGCCAAACACGCCCCGTGCGGATGTCTGCACGGGTCAACCCAACCAGCAAGGGAAGTAACCCCATGCGAATCCAAAAACACCCTCTCATTTTCTATCAGGAGTACAACAAAGGTGATGATCGATGTTAACGATGTAAAGGCAACTCTGGAAAACAACCCTGCCGTTTTCCGGTACACGCCTGAAGGAACCGCGTTTGCCCGTGCCCAAGATTCGGAGCATGACGCTGAGCCCCGCTTCTACAACAAAAAGTCGGATAGCCGCTTCGGCAGCGCCGACCTTCCTGTAGGAGTTCTGTACCTTGGGTTCAGCGACACTGTTGCCGTCGCCGAGGTGTTCCAGCCGCCGGGGGATGACACCCCGGTGGCGTATGCCAAGCTGGAGCAAAGCTCCTTGCACCAGCTGGTGGCGGTACGGGAATTGAAGCTGATTGACCTGCCGATGTTGGCTAATCTGATGGGTCTCAAGCTGCGCGATGTCGTCCGGGCAAAGGGACAGGGCTCTGAAGGTTATGACCCAACTCGGGCGCTGAGCAAGGCGTGCATGGAATGTGGCTTGGGGGTCGATGGACTTCTGTACACCTCTTCCGTGTATTCGCCGGCCGGCACCCTTGAAGGGTGCAATGCCGCCCTCTTCGGCGAAAGGGGCGAGCAGGTTAAACCGGTCAGCCACAAGCCGCTCCTCAAAGAGCGCTTGTCGAACGGTAAGACTGCCGTGAAGCACCTGCAAGACCTGGGCGTAAGCCTGGAGTGAGCAACACCCGGCCCCCTCGTAAGAGGGGGGCGGTTTTATCTGCCATGCAGGTACTTATTGTCCCATTCCCGCTTGATGATTCTGCGGGCGGCGGGATCATCCATGAGCGTGTGCATCTCAACGATATTCTCGGGCTCGCCCGGGTTCGAGTAATCGATCTTTGTGATCAGATGCTGGACAAACAGGTTCATGGACACTTGGTCTGTGGGCTCGACGCCGAACTCGGAAATCAGCTCGGCGATCACAGGCCGGATCTTGTTATCTCTGATCTGGAAGGCTGGGTAGTATTTTCTACCATTGCTTTGGTTCGTGTACACGGCGATCTGGCCAGCCTGGATACGCTTGCTTAACGCCTGTTTTGTGATACCCAAAATTCTCACGAGGTCCTTGCTCTCGAGCAGTTCGCACCTCTCTCTGACCCTCACAAAGGCTCTAGCTCGCATTTCAGCGATAGCCTCTTGGTTCTCGATTTCGATGCTTCTCGCCGCCTCAGCCGCGGATCTCGCCAGCTCAGCGAGGGCTTCCCTATCTGAAAGTTTCAGAGACTTTTCGAGCACCGCCTGCGGCAGCTTTGCGATGAACAGGCGGAAACGTCTATCGACCGCAGCCTCAAGATCCAATCTCGAGGTGGGGGCGGACTCTAGAGCAGAGACGGACATAAAACCTCCTAACGACGCATTGAAGCGGTGATCAATTGCTTACCAATATAAGGTCAACCTGTCGAATCGTCAACCAGTCAACCAAGTCTGACGAGTAGGTTTCCCATCGTCGGGATTTGGTTGCATACGCACCGCAAACTGTGAACAGAATTCCACTGCTGCGGAAGCAGGTGCGATGACCAAATCACGGTTGCCTGATCCATCAAAGGTGCTCCAGTCGGCCTTCCACTGCCAGAGATGCTGCACGCTCGTGTTTCTGGCTCACAGCAACCTCAAGAGATAAAACTCATTCAGCAGCAAACGCCATGCGGTAAACGCAAGGTGAGTACCTAATTGAGTGCCTATATTGAATTGTAATTTTCCATAGTCCTCTATTTTGCTGGTCTTGGTATTCCATATTCGATTCCTGTCTCCGGCACCAGAGAGCAAGCCAGGGCAGTTCATGACTGCCTATCCCCCTAAATAAACGCTCTCGAAAGACACCGAACTACAAAACATCACCAGGCCGCTTCAGCCACTATGTCGAGTTCGCAGGTTGTATCTAAAAACCATGCTAAATGGTCGTCATAGCTTGCTCTATCAGCTCCAGAACTTTCCTGCTCAATTCAGTTGAGCGCCTTCTAGTTGCCTGTTGAAAAGCGTCTGATGTTGCAGATGCCGATAAGCCAGAAACAAATACATCAACTAAGCGTTTGCTTGTACTTAACCGGCATCACGTACTGGGATCCGCAGTTTGTTCAATGCTACTGGGGTATGCACTTTGTAGCTCGATGAGCTTTGGACTTGGTTGTTCATGCTCGGGTTGGTCATGAAGTGGATGGTAGCCGCTAGGGGCATTACGCATAATGACAGCCAGGAATCATGGAGCGTCCGGTGTGAAGAAGTGGAAGTTGGCTGTGTTCGGTGTGGTGTCGCTGTTGCTTGCTGGCTGTGAGAAAGGGCCTTCCTATGAGTTCGAGGGGCAATACTTCGCCACTGAAGGCGAAGAGTGCACGACTCCAGTGAGTACGAAAGACCTGGAACACTATCTTATTGAGATAACCAAACAGGTGAGTTGGGGGCGTGTGATGTATTCCGCCACGTTGCCATCAGCGGCCAAGGCTGGGCTGCCTGTTGTCAGTGCGCAAGACGTCTCGCCCAATGATGATAATCAGCTCACTTTCAATTTCAGCAAAGCCAGGGTGTACGGGGTTCCTCCAGAGAATCCGGACTTTACTATCGTCGTTACCGTAATCCCCAATCAAAACAAGGAAGGGCATCTTTGGTTGATCAAGGAAAAGATGATTATCAACAAGGATGGGGAAGTGAAGGAGTTCGATACCCTTGAGCGCCTGAGAGACTTTTTCGAAGTCGGGCAGGCAGGCGCTTGCTTGAGAAAAGGAGCGGCGACGGGTTGATTCTTGTGGTCCTGATTGGCTAATGCCGATCAGTCAAGACGCTTGTAGGAGCGAGGCTTGCCCGCGATGCGCGCTACCGTTAACGAGCGTCGACCGGCTGCTCCTAAAGGGGATCACCTCGCTTAACTGACTGGCATTACTCTCTTTGAAACACCGATAGAGCCCATCGCTTTGGCGGGATCTGCGAAATCCTGTTTCGCAAGGTTCTGGTGGGCTGGTGTTTGGCGATGCTCCGCAAAACCTCCAATTTTTCTGCAATGGGTGCATCAGGTCATATAAATCGTGGGCCAAAGCCCCTATATTCGGTCCCTGTCTGAGTACCAGCATGCTGTTTTCAGATGATCCCGAATGGCTCTGCAGGCCGGTTGAATCGAGCGGCCCAGAGATCCCAGCGACCCCGATCCATTTCCATTCCCAAGATCAGAGAGAACGAGATGATTCCTAAAGAGGCAAGAATCGACGTAGCGCTTGAAAGGTACTTGGCTGCCACGCCTTCCTTGCAAGAAGAAATCAGTGCCCTGAGCCCAGAGGAGCAGAAGCAGCAGGCGCAATGGGCCTTTGAAGACGAGGCGGAGTCTCGCGGCATCGAGCCGTGGGAACTGGTGCTCGACCTGGTGGCCGAGACACCCGAGGAGCTGAAGGCCATGCGCCTGGAAGTGCACCAGGAGGTTGCCGAAGCACTGGGCATGGATCTTCAGGACTACCTGGAACTCAACGAAATCGACGATTGAGCATTAGCGGCGACCAGCTTCAAGAACGCTTCTTGAAGCTGGTCGCCAAGCCCGCCGCCGTTTTCAGAGGCTCAGGCGCATGGACAGGTCCAGGGCCTTCACGTCCTTGGTCATGGCGCCTATGGAGATGTAGTCCACGCCAGTCTCGGCGATCGGACGCAAGGTGCTCTCGTTGATCCCGCCGCTGGCCTCGAGCTTGGCCTGGCCCGCATTCAGGCGCACGGCCTCGCGCATATCGTCCAGGCTCAACTCGTCGAGCATGATGATGTCGGCACCCGCCGCCAGCGCTTCTTTCAATTCCCCAAGGCTTTCCACTTCCACTTCCACCGGCTTGCCCGGGGCGATCTTGTGGGCGGCGCTTACGGCCTGGGCGATACCGCCACAGGCGGCGATATGGTTTTCCTTGATCAGGAAGGCGTCATACAGGCCGATGCGGTGGTTGTGGCAGCCGCCACAGGTGACTGCATATTTCTGTGCCAGGCGCAGGCCGGGGAGAGTCTTGCGGGTATCCAGCAGCTTGACCTGGGTATCGGCGACAAAGTCCGCCAGGTAGCGAGCGCGGGTGGCGACCCCCGACAGCAGTTGCAGGAAGTTCAAGGCACTGCGTTCACCCGTGAGCAGCGAGCGGGCCGGGCCTTCCAGGTGGAACAACACTTGATTGGCGACCACCCGTTCACCGTCTGCCACCTGCCAATGCACGGCGACCCTTGGGTCCAGTTGGCGAAACACCGCTTCGACCCAGGCGGTACCGCTGATCACCGCGGCTTCGCGGGTGATGATGGTGGCCTTGGCCAGCCGCTCGGCCGGGATCAATTGCGCTGTGATATCGCCGCTGCCGACATCTTCCAGCAATGCACGGCGCACGTTGGCTTCGATTTCGGCGGTCAGGTCGGCGAGGCGTAGATTCGGCATAACGGACTCCACAAACAAGGTGCGCCGATTATAGAGGCATGGGATCGACGAACCCAAGGCGGCTAATCCGGCAAGCCCAGGCCGAACCTGTGTTTCGTCGCTTTGTCTGAATAGATGAGAGATTTTTCCTAGAAACCTAAGGGTTATTTCCGAGGAGTTGACAGAGTCTGCTGGCGCAACAGGGGAGTTTTACAAGATAATGCGACTTGTAATTGACGTCATAGCTTTGACGTGTCTTTGGCTTCCCCTTACATGAAGTGCAGTGGAGTGCATTTGTGCCTCCGCTCAGAGCCGGCTGTGAGCGTCAGCGGCTCGGCAGAACCTTGATATCGAACCGAAGAAACACCTTTGCAGGAGGCTTGGATGCACAACGACGGGAATGTAGTGCCTTTGCACAAGGTCGCTACAGATCAAGCGACGACCTCGCCGCTCGCCCGCCTGCCGGTGATTCTGCTTCAGGTTCGTGACAAGGCTGCCCAACAATTGCGCCACGGCCTGCAGGAGTTGTTCGATAACGCCGACGATACCCTGTTCGAGATGGCCGACCGGGCGCAGAACAATGTCGAGCAGAACATCCTGTTCGAGGCCATGCGCGACCTGCGGTTGAAGCGCAAGAGCATCGAGCGCGGCTTCCTCGAGAAGTTCTTCGAGGCCTTTGCTTGCCTGGTCCAGTACGACCCGGCCCAGGTCATCGCCCATGCCGCCTCCTATGACCCGAACCTGCAGCCGAGCCATGACGACCTGGAAAAAACCGTGGCCGTGGATGCCATGGTGGCCAAGGTGCTCAACCGCAGCGGTTTTGCCCTGGGCCACCTGAGTGCACGCCTGGGGATGCTGGTGGGGCGGCGTCTGGCCGACGCTGAAAACCCCTTGGGGCCCGCCATGCTCTGCGACTACTTCCTGCAGGCCGGACGCAACCTGGGGGTGGGGATCAAGGTCAAGCTGATCATCCTTAAGCTTTTCGAGCGCTACGTGCTCAGCGATGCCGAACAACTCTATGCCGAGGCCAATCAACTGCTGATCGCCACCGGCATTCTCCCGGACCTGCTTCCTGCTCCCGCCCGCCGGGCCTCGGACCGTGCCCGGGCCGAGATCCAGAGCGAGGCCGGGCCAGGCGGGCCAGGCAAGGCCGGGCAGCATCCCTTCGACGAGAGTGTCCAGGAAGTCTTCGCCGCCTTGCAGACGTTGCTGCTCCACGTGCGCGGTAGCGTGGCGCCGACCCTGGAGGCCAGCGCCGAAACCCAGCCGATCTCCACCCGCGACCTGCTGCGGCTGTTGTCGCATCTGCAGCAGTACGTGCCGGCCCCCAGCGTCCAGGATGACTTCGACCTGCGTAACCAGCTCGAGCAGCTGCTGACCCGGGTCAGCGTCAAGAGCGGTAAATCCCGGGTCGTGGATGTGGCCGACGAAGATGTGATCAACCTGATCGCCATGCTGTTCGAGTTCATCCTCGATGATCGCAACCTGCCGGATTCGCTCAAGGCGTTGATCGGGCGCTTGCAGATCCCCATGCTCAAGGTGGCGGTACTGGACAAGAGTTTCTTCAGTCGCGGCAGCCACCCGGCCCGGCGGTTGCTCAATGAGATTGCCGCTGCCGCCATGGGCTGGGGCAGTTGCGATGACCATCAGCGCGACAGCCTGTACCTGCGTATCGAGCAGGTGGTGCAGCGCCTGTTGAGCGAGTTCACCGACGATCCGGCGATCTTTTCCGAGCTGCTGGCCGACTTCCTGGCCTTTACCGCCGACGAGCGACGTCGAGCCGAACTGCTGGAGCAGCGCACCCGCGACGCCGAAGAAGGTCGCGCCAAGGCGGAGCTGGCCCGGCGCCGGGTGGAGCAGGCGCTCAATACCGCGTTGCTGGGCAAGGTACTGCCACAGGCAGTGGTGGACTTCGTCCGGGATACCTGGAGCCAGGTACTGCTGCTCAGCTACCTCAAGCACGGTGACGAGTCGCAGGAGTGGCGGGCTGGCGAACACACCATGGAGCAGTTGATCTGGAGCGTGCAGCGCCATGCCCAGCCGGACACCGCCATGCGCTTGCTGGCGGTGGTGCCGGGTTTGCTCAAGGGCCTGCGCGAGGGCTTGAGCGGCGCGGCGTTCGATCCGTTTGCCGCCAGCGAATTCTTCGCGCAGCTGGAGCTGCTGCACCTGCAGGCCTTCGAGCATCAAGCCCGGGAGGTGCAGCCACAGGTGTCCAGCCTGGCGCCCACAGGCACGGGAATGGTCGAAGTGGCCCAGGAGATCGTCCTGCCCAGTGCCGAGGAAGGCCCGCTGGAGGCCGCTCCCCTGGCGCTGCCGGCCAATGACGCCAGCCTGCAGGTGGTGGATCAGTTGCGCCTGGGGGCCTGGGTCGAGTTCCAGGAGGATGAAGACAGCGTCCTGCGTTGCAAGTTGGCGGCGGTCGTCCCCCATCCCGTGGCCAAGTATGTGTTCGTCAATCGCACCGGGATGAAGGTGCTGGAGCGCACGCGCATGGGCCTGGCCCTGGAATTTCAGCGTGGTGCGGTACGTACCCTGGACGACACCCTGTTGTTCGATCGCGCCTTGGAGTCGGTGATTGGCAATCTGCGGCGACTCAATCACGGCAAGTGATCGCAACCAGGGTAGGGATCGCGGCATACTGGGCTTCTCAAGGCTTTAGTTGAAGGAATCGGTATGCGGCTGGACCCTGCCACGGGTTGGTGTCATGGCGTACGTCACTGCCCGTCACCCAATTTCAATGAGCGTCCGGCAGGCGAGATCTCGCTGCTGGTGATTCATAACATCAGCCTGCCGCCGGGGCAGTTCGGCACCGGTAAGGTGCAGGAATTCTTCCAGAATCGCCTCGATGTCACGGAGCATCCGTATTTTGCCGGGATCGCCGACTTGCGCGTGTCCGCGCATTTTCTGATCGAGCGTGACGGCGCAGTCACCCAGTTTGTCTCCTGCCTGGACCGGGCCTGGCATGCCGGGGTGTCGAGTTTCGAAGGGCGCGAGACCTGCAATGACTTTTCCCTGGGCATCGAGCTCGAAGGCACCGACGAGTTGCCATTCACCGATGCCCAATACCAGGCGTTGAGCCTGTTGACCGGACAATTGCAGGCGGCGTTCAGCGCCATCACGCCACACAGGATTTGTGGCCATAGCGACATAGCGCCCGGACGCAAGACTGATCCGGGCCAGGCTTTCGATTGGGCGCGCTATCGTGTCGCCCTGGAAGAGGGGGAAGGACCATGAGTTTTCTGGTGTTGCTGCTGGCGGTGTGGATCGAGAAGTTCTCGGCCCTGCGCCAGAAAGTGCAGCGCGACGGCTGGTGGCTGACGCGCCTGGCACGATTGGAGTCGAGCCCGCGCACGGCCGGGCATCCCTGGGGGCAACTGGCGTTGCTGGTGCTGCTGCCGGCGGTGGTGCTCGGCCTGTTGTTGCTGGTATTGCAACCGCTGGCCTATGGCCTGTTGGCGCTGCCGGTGCACCTGCTGGTGGTGATCTATGCCCTGGGGCGGGGCGACCTGCTGGGTGGCTTGGGTCCCTTCCGCGATGCCTGGCGACGTGAAGACCTGCAAGCGGCGCTGCATGTGGCCAAGCGCGACCTGGACATCTGCGCCGACTCCGGCGAGCAGTTGCTGGAACGGGTCCAGGGCCACCTGCTGTGGCAGGCCTACCAGAGTTTCTTCGCGGTGATCTTCTGGTACTTCCTGCTGGGTCCGGTGGCGGCCCTGAGCTATCGCCTGCTGGCGCTGGCCGCCGAACATGGCAAGAGCCCGGCCCTGGTGGAGCGTGCCGCGCAGCTGCGGCATGCCTTCGACTGGCTGCCGGTGCGCCTGTTGGCGGCGAGTTTCGCCCTGGTGGGCAACTTCGTCGCCGTGGGCCGAGTGATGCTCCACGAGCTGCTCAACTGGCATATCAGTGCCGCACAACTGGTGGAAAAGGTCGGCCTGGTGGCCGGGGAAATCCCGGCACCGGTCACCGGCCCCGAGGGCATCAACAGCCTGGATCGCATCTGGGAGCTGCTGCTGCGCGCCGCCGTGCTCTGGTATGCCGGCTTTGCCCTGTACACCGTTCTGCTCTGAGGCACCTGGCGAGGGAATCCTCCCTCGCCACTCCCAACGGGCTTGGTCCCGGCGCGGTTAACTTTAAGTTACAAAACCTCCCCCGAAATTACGCTATACAGACGGAGCGCCGAATAGTGGCTATCTGCTGCCTTCGCCTGCCTGCCAATAAAAATAAAAGAAAGGGAGAATTCTTTGTGAAGAGCTTGCTCTATCCCTCCATAGCGCTGATGAATCGCCTGAGCTTCGGCATGAAGTTCAGCCTGATCAGCGTGCTGTTCTTTGTGCCCATGCTGGTGACCAATTTTTACCTGGTACGCGACTCCTATCGCGAATTCCAGGGCACCCGGATCGAACTGCAAAGCCTCGATCTATTGGGCAGTAGCCTGGCCCTGCGCCGCGATCTGGAAACCCTCAACAACCTGGTGCAGATCAACGCCGGCCTCGGCCAGTCCGGCAAGGCAGGGGATCTGGAGGGTAGGATCGTCGCCCTGGAACAATCCGTGCTCCAGCGCCTGCAAGCCATGCAGGCCGTGACTGCCGACCCCCAGCAGGTGGAGGTCTTCAACGCCAAGCGCGAGGAGCTGGTCGCAGCCTTCAAGGCCCAGCAAGTGGAGAATTCGCTGCTGAACAAGAGCGGGCTGATCGGCAAGCTGCTGAGCAGTGCACAGTTGTTCAGCCAGATCATTGCCAGCCAGTCGGGCCTCAGCCGTGACGGCCAGGGCGATATCCGCCAGCTCAGCGAACTGATCACCAGCATCACCCCACAGGTCACCCAGACCCTGGGCGAGGGGCGGGCCATGGGTGCCTTCTCCCTGGGCCAGGGTTTTCTCAATTCGTCTTCCAGCACCCGTTTCGATGAATTGCTGGTGCAGATCGAAAAACTCCAGGCCGAGTACGGCCTCAAGTTGCAGGATGCCCTGGGCTCCAGCCGTGCCGCCCACGATGCCCTCGACGGCGCGGCCAATGCCAGCAAGGCAAGCCTCAAGCAGGCCAGCGAGCTGTTCGAAGAGCAGGTGGTGATGGCCGAGACCCTGGAGGCGCCCTGGCCGGCGTTCTATGACCAGGCCAGCACGCTGATGGCCCAGACCTACCAGCTCAACGAAAGCACCCTGAAATTCCTCGATGTCGAACTGCAAAAGCGCCTGGCGCAGAACCGCAGCCACATGATGCTGCTGGTGGCGGCCCTGGCCCTGGTGTTCCTGTCGATCGTCTACTTGTATGGCGGTTTCTACGCCTCGACCCGCACCACCCTGCGTCGCCTGGGCGTGATGATGGACAAGGTCGCGGCCGGCGACATGACCGTCACCTTCACCGCCCACAGCCGCGACGAGTTGGGCGACCTGGGCAGCCTGTTCAACGGCACGGTGCTGAAGATCCACGATTTGATCGAGCGGGTCGGGCATACCGTCAGCGAGGTCGAGCGCCAGGCCGGGCAAGTGGAAAACGTCTCGGCCCAGAGCAACCAGGCAGTGGCTGGCCAGCGCAGCCAGATCGAGCAGGTGGCTACGGCAATGAACCAGATGTCCGCCACCTCCCAGGAAGTGGCCCGCAGCGCCGCGGCAGCGGTCAGCAGTGCCCATAGCGTCAACGACGAGACCATCAATGGCCGGGGCCTGGTGGAGTCGCAGCAGGGCAGCATTGCCCGACTGGCCAGCGAGATCGACCAGTCGGTGCGGGTGATCAACCAACTGGCCAGCGACAGCCAGTCCATCAGCCGGGTATTGGAGGTGATCAAGAGCATCGCCGAACAGACCAACCTCCTGGCCCTGAACGCCGCCATCGAGGCGGCGCGGGCCGGCGAGCAGGGGCGCGGGTTCGCGGTGGTGGCCGATGAAGTGCGCACCCTGGCCAAGCGCACCCAGCAGTCCACCGAAGAAATCGAAGACATGATCGGCAAGCTGCACGGCGGGGTCAGTGCGGCGGTCAAGGCCATGGGCAGCAGCCATGCCATGGCCAATGGCACGGTCGATCAGTCGGAGAAGGTCCAGCAGGCCCTGGAGAACATCCTCGGTGCGGTGGGCATGATCGTTGACCAGAACCAGCAGATCGCCGCAGCGGTAGAGCAACAGACGGCGGTGGCCCACGACATCGACCAGAACATCGTCGAGATCAATCGCGCTGGCGAGCGCACTGCTGAAGGCGCACACCAGACCGAGGATGCCAGTCGCCAGCTCTCGGCCCAGGTGGTCCAGCTCAAGCAGTTGATCGGCGCGTTCCGGGTCTGAGCCAGCCCTGCAGTGCAGCCCTGCCCAGGCCGGGCTGCCACAAGCTGTAGTAATTAATCGCTTTGTCTGGGGTGTTTTTCCTGCTTTCCTGCGCGTTTTTTCCGGGCGCCGCCTGCGCCCGGCCAGTCAGCCATGGCGTGTCCGTGGCCCTGAGGAAATACGCCGATGACCGTTTCTTCCGGAGTCCTGGGACGCTGCGCCCACTGCCAGGCTCTGCTCGATCTCGAACCCTGGCAACTCAACGCCATGGCCATGCAGGAACCCTTCGCCTGCAAGCACTGCCACAAGCCGCTCAAGCTCGACTGTCCGGAGCAGATCAAGCGCCTCAAGACCTTGGGCTCGTTCGCCACCCTGCGGGCGCTGTTGATCGTGCTCTGTGCCACGGTGCTGCTGGTGAGCCTGACATTGCAGTGGATCGGGCTGCTGGAGCGGAGCCTGCAACTGGGCATCTCGGCACTGGTGCTGGTGGGGTACCTGCTGGTGATGACCATCGCCCGGCGCCGGCAGCGCCGGCCCTTGCTGCTACAGGCCGGCTGAGGGCCAGCCGAACACTGCGCAGGCGTTACGGGTGCTGGTGCTGGCCAGGTGCTCGGCACTGACGCCGATGATTTCGGCCAGGGCTGCGCAGATCTCCGGCAGGTGCTGGGGGCTGTTGCGCTGATGGGGGTACATCGCTGGGGCCATGTCCGGCGCGTCGGTCTCCAGCACCAGGGCTTCCAGCGGCAGTTCGGCGAGTACCTTGCGCAGGCGCAGGGCCTGGGGCCAGGTCGCGGCGCCGCCCAGGCCCAGCTTGAAACCCAGCTTGAGGTATTCCCGGGCCTCCTCGCGGCTGCCAGCGAAGGCGTGGATGATCCCGCCGCGCTGGAGCTTGAAGCGCTTCAGGGTGGCGATCACCGCCGCATGGCTGCGCCGCACATGCAACAGCGCTGGCAGTTGGAAGTCCGCCGCCAGCTGCAGCTGGGCCTCGAACAGCGCCTGCTGGCGCTCGCGGTCCAGGTGCTGGAGAAAGTAGTCCAGGCCAATCTCGCCCACTGCGCACAATTGTGGATGCCCGGACAGGCGCGCCAGCCAATCGCCCAGGTGCTGCAGGTCGGCAGGCTGGTGATCGTCCAGGTACACCGGGTGCAGGCCGAAGGCCGCGTAGAGCTGCGGGTCGCCTTGCACCAGGTCCCAGACCCGCTGCCAGTTACCCTGGTAGACCCCCAGCACCACCATCCGGCCGACGCCCCGGGCGCGGCTGTCGGCCAGCAGCGCCCCACGATCGGCGTCGAAATCCGGAAAGTCCAGGTGGGTGTGGCTGTCGATCAGCTCCACGGTTCAGCCCTGCTGGATACGCTGTTTGAAGGTCCGCGGGATGGCCTGTACGCCGGGCTGGTACTGGCCTTCTTCAATGGCCGCCAGGGCCAGTTGCAGGGCGGTGTCGGCGATCAGCTGATGTTGCTGGGCCATGGCGTTGACCGGCAGCGGCAGGAAGTCCAGCAGCTGGGTGTCGCCGAAGGTCCCCAGGCGCAGTGGCCGGGACTTGAGCGGGAAGTCGTGCAAGGCATCGAACACCCCTTGCAGCAGCACATAGGAGGTGGTCACCAGGGCATCGGGCAGATGGCCCAGGCGCTGCAGCAACTCTTCCATCAACTGCCGGCCGCAATCGCGGCTGAAGGCCTCGCCGTGCTCGATCACCACGTCGCCGCCGAACCCCTCCAGGGCCTGGCGGAAACCCGCGGCCCGCTCCTGGCTGATACTCAGCTCCGGGCGGGCGCCGAGCAGCACGATCTGTCGGGGCTCGGGTTGCAGCAGGCTCTGGGTCAGGTGCAGGCTGGCTTGCAGGTCGTCGCTGATCACCGAGCAGAACTGCCCGGCCGGCATCATCCGGTCGATGGCGATGATCGGCAGCCCCTGGGCCTGCAATTGCTGGTAGCTGTCGTCTTCCGGTGGCAGGCAACTGGCGACGATCAAGGCATCGCAGCGGCGCGCGCGAAACAGCTGCAGCAGTTGCCGTTCGCTGTCCGGCGCATCGTCGGAGCTGGCGATCAGCAACTGGTAGCCCCGGGCCCGCGCGCCTTGCTCGAGCAACTTGGCGATCCGCGCGTAGCTGGGGTTCTCCAGGTCCGGGAGAATGAAGCCCAGGGTCCGGGTATGGCGGCTGCGCAGGCCGGCCGCCTGGGGATTGGGAGTGAAGCCGTGCTCTTCGACCACCGCCCGCACCCGTTCCACGGTGGCGTTGCTGATGCGCTGCTGTTCGGCCTTGCCGTTGATGACGTAACTGGCGGTGGTGACGGACACACCCGCCAGTCGAGCGATATCACTGAGTTTCAACCCGGGATTTCCTTATTTTTGGTGCTTGCCCCGACATTTTCGCCAATCCTACCTGATCTGGGCACGCGACCAACGTCGGAACCGGCAATCGACCAGCAGGACTTCAAGAGGCGAAGATTATCGAGTAACTTGCCGATCCTGCTAGATTAAACGTTTCAGCAGGCGTATTTTCTGGGCCAAAGCGTAAACGTTGAAGCACTTGCGCCCGCTGGCCAGTCCCATTTTTGGCCATGACAGCGCCTACGCTGCTGACTTAAAACAATACCTAGCGCTGCCCCCGCGCTAAATAGGAGAACCCATGCTCGAACTCACCGTAGAGCAGATATCCATGGGCCAGACGGCTGTGGATAAGTCCGCAGCATTGCGCTTGCTGGCCGACAAACTGGTGGCTGACGGCCTGGTGGCTGCGGGTTACCTGAGCGGCCTCGAACAGCGCGAGGCCCAGGGCTCGACCTTCCTCGGCCAAGGCATCGCCATTCCCCACGGCACCCCTGAAACTCGCGACCAGGTCTTCGCCACCGGCGTGCGCCTGCTGCAGTTTCCCGAAGGCGTGGACTGGGGCGACGGGCAGATCGTCTACCTGGCCATCGGCATCGCCGCCAAGTCCGACGAGCACCTGCGCCTGCTGCAACTGCTGACCCGCGCCCTGGGCGAGACCGACCTGGGCCAGGCCCTGCGTCGCGTCAGCTCGCCGCAGGCGTTGCTCAAGCTGTTGCAGGGCGCGCCCCAGGAACTGGCGCTGGATGCGCAGATGATTGGCCTCGGGGTGGCGGCGGAAGATTTCGAAGAGCTGGTGTGGCGCGGCGCACGCCTGCTGCGCCAGGCCGAGTGCGTGAGCAACGGCTTTGCCGCCGTACTGCAGCAGGTCGAGGCGCTGCCCCTGGGGGATGGCCTGTGGTGGCTGCACAGCGAACAGACCGTGTTGCGTCCGGGCCTGGCCTTCGTCACCCCGGACAAACCCATCCGTTACCTGGGCCAGCCGTTGAGTGGCCTCTTCTGCCTGGCCAGCCTCGGTGAAGCCCACCAGGCCCTGCTCGAACGCCTGTGCGCCCTGTTGATCGATGGGCGTGGCCAGGAGTTGTGGCGCGCCACCAGCACCCGCGCGGTGCTCGAAGTACTGGGCGGCGAATTGCCGGCGGACTGGCCCAGTGCCCGGATAGCCCTGGCCAACGCCCATGGCCTGCACGCGCGCCCGGCCAAGGAGCTGGCGCAACTGGCCAAGGGGTTTGACGGCGAGATCCGCATTCGTCTCGCCGACGGTCAGGAACCAGCGGTGTCGCTGAAGAGCCTGAGCAAGCTGCTCAGCCTCGGCGCCCGGCGTGGCCAGGTGCTGGAACTGATCGCCGAGCCGAGCATCGCCACCGAGGCCTTGCCGGTATTGCTGGCGGCCATCGAGCAAGGGCTGGGCGAAGAGGTCGAGCCCTTGCCGACCGTTGCGGCGCCCGTGGATGTACCGCAAGAACTCGCCGCCCCGTTCAGCGCCCCAGCTGCCGGTAGCCTGGTCCAGGCCGTACCGGCGGCCCCCGGGATCGCCATCGGCCCGGCCCATGTGCAGGTCCAGCAGGCCATCGACTATCCGCTGCGTGGTGAGTCCGCCGCCATCGAGCGCCAGCGCCTGCAGCAGGCCCTGGGCGAGGTGCGCGAGGACATCCAGGGCCTGATCCAGCGCAGCCAGGCCAAGGCCATCCGCGAAATTTTCATCACCCACCTGGAAATGCTCGACGACCCCGAGTTGGTGGATGAGGTACAGGCCCGTCTCAAGCAGGGCGAAAGCGCCGAGGCCGCGTGGATGAGCGTGATCGAAAGCGCCGCCCGGCAACAGGAGTCCTTGCAGGATGCGCTGCTGGCCGAACGCGCCGCCGACTTGCGCGACATCGGCCGCCGGGTGCTGGCCCAGCTGTGTGGTGTGCTGGCGCCGGTGGAGCCGGAGCAACCCTACATCCTGGTGATGGATGAGGTCGGCCCCTCGGACGTAGCTCGCCTGGACCCAGCCCGGGTGGCCGGGATTCTCACCGCCCGTGGCGGCGCCACGGCCCACAGCGCCATCGTCGCCCGGGCCCTGGGCATCCCGGCACTGGTGGGGGCCGGCGCCGGGGTACTGCTGATGGCCTCCGGCACCGCCTTGCTGCTGGATGGCCAGCGCGGCCGGCTGCATGTCGCCCCGGACCCGGCGACCCTGCAGCGGGCGGTCGAGGAACGCGATAATCGCGAACAGCGGCTCCAGGCCGCCGCCGAACAGCGCCACCTGCCGGCCCAGACCCGCGACGGTCACGCGGTGGAAGTGTTCGCCAACGTCGGGGAAAGCGCCGGCGTCGCCGCAGTGGTGGAGCAGGGCGCCGAAGGCATTGGCCTGCTGCGCACCGAACTGATCTTCATGGCCCATCCCCAGGCCCCGGACGAAGTCACCCAGGAAGCCGAATACCGCCGCGTGCTCGATGACCTGGGCGGGCGGCCGCTGGTGGTGCGCACCCTCGATGTGGGCGGCGATAAACCGCTGCCCTACTGGCCGATCGCCCAGGAGGAAAACCCCTTCTTAGGCGTGCGCGGCATCCGCCTGACCCTGCAACGCCCGCAGATCATGGAAGCGCAGTTGCGGGCGCTGCTGCGCTCGGCGGACAACCGGCCGCTGCGGATCATGTTCCCCATGGTCGGCAGCGTCGAGGAATGGCGCCAGGCCCGGGACATGACCGAGCGCCTGCGCCGGGAAATCCCCGTGGCCGACCTGCAACTGGGAATCATGGTCGAGGTGCCCTCGGCGGCCCTGCTGGCCCCGGTACTGGCCAAGGAAGTGGACTTCTTCAGCGTCGGCACCAACGACCTCACCCAGTACACCCTGGCCATCGATCGCGGCCATCCGACCCTTTCGGCCCAGGCCGATGGCCTGCACCCGGCGGTGCTGCAACTGATCGACATCACCGTGCGCGCCGCCCATGCCCAGGGCAAGTGGGTCGGCGTCTGCGGCGAGCTGGCGGCCGACCCGCTGGCGGTGCCGGTGCTGGTGGGCCTGGGCGTGGATGAACTGAGCGTCTCCGGACGCAGCATCGCCGAGGTCAAGGCGCGCATTCGCGAACTCAGCCTGGCCCAGGCCCGAACCCTTGCTCAACAGGCCCTGGCCGTCGGCAGCGCCAACGATGTGCGCGCCTTAGTGGAGGCCATGTAATGGCGAAGATTCTCACCCTGACCCTCAACCCGGCGCTGGACCTGACCGTGCCCCTGGCGCGCCTCGAGGTGGGGCAGGTCAACCGTAGCGAGGCCCTGCACGTGCATGCCGCCGGCAAGGGGGTGAACGTGGCCCAGGTCCTGGCCGACCTGGGCCATCGCCTGACCGTCAGCGGCTTTCTCGGGGCCGGCAATCCCCAGGCTTTCGATGAGTTGTTCGCCCGCCGTGGGTTCGTCGATGCCTTCGTTCGCGTGCCGGGGGAAACCCGCAGCAACATCAAGCTGGCCGAGGCCGATGGACGGGTTACCGACTTCAACGGCCCGGGCCCGCTGGTCGACGCCGTCGCCCAGCAAGCGCTGCTGGCGCGCCTGGAGCAGATCGCCCCCGGGCATGACGCGGTGGTGGTCGCCGGCAGCCTGCCCCAGGGCGTGAGCCCGCAATGGTTCCAGGCCTTGTTGCTGCGCCTGAAGGTCATGGGCCTGAAGCTGGCCCTGGACACCAGCGGCGCCGCCTTGCGTGCCGGGCTGGCGGCCGGGCCCTGGCTGGTCAAGCCCAATGGCGAGGAACTGGCCGATGCCCTGGGCCGGCCGGTGGCCACGCCGGACGACCAAGCCGCCGCTGCGCGCCAGTTGCAGGCCCAGGGTGTCGAGCATGTGGTGGTCTCCCACGGCGCCGAGGGCGTCCACTGGTTCGCCGCTGGCCAAGCCTTGCAGGCGCTGCCGCCCAAGGTCGCGGTGGTCAGCACCGTGGGCGCCGGCGACTCGTTGCTGGCCGGGGTGCTGCACGGCCTGCTCGCCGGCCAGGACGCCGCCCAGGCCCTGCGCACGGCCACGGCCATCGCCGCCATGGCGGTGACCCAGATCGGTTTCGGCATCGGCGACCGGGCACAACTGGCCCGGCTGGAACAGGGGGTGCGCGTGCAGCCCCTGGCAGAACAATAAGAGAGGTGCCCATGAAGTTAGCCATCGTTACCGCCTGCCCCAACGGCATGGTCACCAGCGTGCTCTGCGCACGCCTGCTGGACGCCGCGGCCCAGCGCCAGGGCTGGAGCACCAGCGTCGAGGTCCACGACCCGGCCCGTCCCGAGCGCCAGCTGTCGGCCGCGACCCTGGCGGCGGCCGAGTGGGTGCTGGTGGTCAGCAGCGGGCCTGTGGATCTGTCGCGTTTCGTCGGCAAGCGGGTCTATCGCAGCAGCCCGTCCCAGGCCCTGCAGGATGTGGATGCCTTGCTGCGCCGGGGCGCCGAAGACGCCCAGGTGCTGATGGCCGCGCAAGAGCCGGGTGAGCCCGCGCCCAGCATCGAACAATCAATGCCACGGTTGGTGGCGATCACCGCTTGCCCCACTGGGGTGGCCCACACCTTCATGGCCGCCGAGGCCTTGCAGCAGGCGGCCAAGCGCCTGGGTTACCAGCTGCAAGTGGAAACCCAGGGTTCGGTGGGCGCGCGCAATCCGCTGAGCGCCGAGGCCATCGAGCAAGCCGATGTGGTGCTGCTGGCGGCGGACATCGAAGTGGCCACCGAACGCTTTGCCGGCAAGCGCATCTATCGCTGCGGCACGGGGGTGGCGCTGAAGCAGGCCGAGGCGACCCTGCACAAGGCGCTGGCCGAAGGCCGGCCGGAGTCCGTGGCCAGTGGCGCCCAGGCACCGGCCAAGCCAGACAAGGCCGGGGTCTACAAGCACCTGCTGACCGGGGTTTCGTTCATGCTGCCGATGGTGGTGGCTGGCGGCTTGATGATCGCCCTGTCCTTCGTCTTCGGCATCACGGCCTACAAGGAGGAGGGCACCCTGGCTGCGGCCTTGATGCAGATCGGTGGTGATACCGCCTTCAAGCTGATGGTGCCGTTGCTGGCTGGCTACATCGCCTACTCCATCGCCGACCGGCCGGGGCTGGCCCCGGGGATGATCGGTGGCCTGCTGGCCAGCACCCTGGGCGCGGGGTTCATCGGCGGTATCGTCGCCGGGTTCCTGGCCGGGTACGCGGCCAAGCTGATCAACCGCTACCTGCAATTGCCCCAGGGCCTGGAGGCTCTGAAGCCGATCCTGATCATCCCGTTGCTGGCCAGCCTGTTCACCGGCCTGGTGATGATCTACGTGGTGGGCAAGCCGGTGGCGGGCATGCTCGGGGCCCTGACGCATTTCCTCGACAGCATGGGCACCACCAACGCGATCCTGCTGGGGGTGTTGCTGGGGGCGATGATGTGCGTGGACCTGGGCGGGCCGATCAACAAGGCGGCCTATGCGTTTTCGGTGGGGCTGCTGGCGTCCCAGAGTTATGCGCCGATGGCCGCGGCCATGGCGGCGGGGATGGTGCCGCCCATTGGCCTGGGCATTGCGACCTTCATCGCTCGGCGCAAGTTCGCCCAGACCGAGCGGGAGGCGGGCAAGGCGGCCCTGGTGCTGGGGTTGTGCTTTATCTCCGAGGGGGCGATTCCGTTCGCGGCCAAGGATCCGTTGCGGGTGATCCCGGCGAGCATTGCCGGTGGGGCGTTGACCGGGGCCTTGTCGATGTATTTTGGCTGCAAGTTGATGGCGCCCCATGGGGGGTTGTTCGTGATGTTGATTCCGAATGCGATCAATCATGGGGTGTTGTATTTGCTGGCGATTGTGGCGGGGAGTTTGTTGACGGCGGGGGTGTATGCGGTGGTGAGGCGGGGGGATATGGGGGGGGAGCCTGAGCCTGGGGCGGGGCAGGTGGGCGGGGCGGCCTGAGAGCCGGCCCGGGCTCTTGGGGTTTTGGGTACATATCCGTTGCTGCGGGTGTGGCGGCTGGCGGTTTCGCCCTTACGGCGAGTCCCTTTTGTCAGTCGACACAAAAGGAACCAAAAGGTCTTGCCCCCACGTCCGGCCACTCGCTGCGCTCGGGTTCCCTCGTTCCGGTACTTCTCAGGGGGCATCGCTTCCAGCGATGTCCTCGACTGCGTCGAGGGGCGCTGCGCGCCATTCCCCTGATAAGCACCTGCACTCGGCCTTCCCAGGGGGCGGGTGAATCAAGATCACCAGCGTACGGCGCGCCCTACCGGGCGGCGCATCGCGGGTGGGGTGTGCGTGTTTGGCATCGCTTTGTGTAGCCGCTGCCGCAGGCTGCGCACGGGCGCGCAGCGGCCGCTGGATCTTGAATCCGTCGAAGATTTTGTGGCCTTTTCATAACCTTCGACAGGCTCAACACCCATCCAAATCTCTTTCTTTTGTAAGGGGTTTCCGAGAGACTCCAGTGCGCTTGTGCCTGAAGAATCTGCTGGCTAGTCTCCGGTCGTCACTGATCATCAGTGACCGGGTTTAGCAGCCCGACCAAACTCAGGCACGCCAAGCTCCATCTCCATCCGACCAGCATGCGAATGCTGGTCAATGCGTTATGGCAGCTGTACGCGGGGCACCTTCGGGTGCGCTGGGCTTGCCTGACTGCCTGGTCTGCTAACCCGCGTCCAGCTGCCACCCTCCGTTTAGCAGCGATGGGTGAAAGCTCCATAGTCAGGAGTGCCACCATGAAAAAGCTCGTCCCCGATCCACCCGTTTTCTCTTCTGTTTCACGTCGCAACCCGGAGCATGACCGGGCCAACGAGGTGATTCTCCATGCGCTGGTGAACACCCGTACCGGCTCGCTGATCCGGACGCTTAAGCCCACGGTCGCCGCGCCGGTGGGGCGCGATTCATTGTTCGACGTTCGCTCCGGCATCAGCGCCGAGGAGGCGCTGGTCCATGTGTCCATGCTGCTCAAGGCCGCCGAGGAGGTGTCCGATGAGATCACCGAGCAGGCCAGCGGCGTCGAGCGTGGGTTGATCTGGTCCCTGGTGCATTCGGTGGAGATGGCGCGCGGCGTGGTGGATGCCTTGCTCGATGGCCATCGCCTTTCCCCTGACTGAATACGCATCACCTGTGGCGAGGGAGCGTGCTCCCGCTGGGGCGCATAGCGCCCCTAAACCTGATAGAGGCGGTCGCCTCGATTGCTCGGGTGGAGTTCAGCATCCTCGCCGCAGCTACAAACCGTATCAGGCATAGGCCTAGCGCTAAATTGCCGCTTATCGTTGTTGGAAAAGAACCACTAACCTAATGATGCCAAGACCACTAGAGCGCTATAACTACCCACATGGCGCCGACCCTCTTTTTGAGGTGCTGGGATACGCCTTGTAAAATCAATAAGTTACAAGCACCCACAAAAAGAGGGTTTAACACGCTGTAGAGTCGTATCTTTCTTTAAAATCTTGGGGTTAGAGTAGAAGTGCTCTAGTTCACTGCCGCATAGGCAGCTAAGAAACGGATCGGGACCAACTATGGCGCAGGGGATGGGTTCACTGCCGCATAGGCAGCTAAGAAAACCGGTATACGCCAGATTTGGCACCCATCAGTGTTCACTGCCGCATAGGCAGCTAAGAAAAACGCCGGTACGGTCGGACGTAACGTCACGCGGTTCACTGCCGCATAGGCAGCTAAGAAACTCAAGGCCGGCAAGCTGTTCCTCGACTACGAGTTCACTGCCGCATAGGCAGCTAAGAAAAGTGGGACGCCCTCATGAGCTTCACCTACAACGTTCACTGCCGCATAGGCAGCTAAGAAAGTGTGGCCGCCGAGCAGCGCGCAGAGCAGGAAGTTCACTGCCGCATAGGCAGCTAAGAAAAGTACCCCAGGACGCCGCCCAGGGTAACCAGGGTTCACTGCCGCATAGGCAGCTAAGAAATATGCCCGGTGGATCAACTCCAGCGGCGACTGGTTCACTGCCGCATAGGCAGCTAAGAAAAGCCGACCGTCCAACCTGCGGGGCCGTCAGGGGTTCACTGCCGCATAGGCAGCTAAGAAAGGCCAGACCTGCCTAAATATAGAGCGCTGGAAGTTCACTGCCGCATAGGCAGCTAAGAAAAGGATGGTTTTGTGCGAACGCTCAATCACGCCGTTCACTGCCGCATAGGCAGCTAAGAAACTGCTCTACCTCGCATGGAACATCTACAGGGGGTTCACTGCCGCATAGGCAGCTACACAGCCCTCAACGGGAATCTAGCCCCAGACACCAGATCAGAGAGGCAATTGCCCCCTACACCTCAGTTGCACGTCACTGGAAGGTACGTATGAATCACTCCCTCCTCTTGTCCTTCTGAGGCTATGCCTGGCTCCGAACTAGTCATGTGATAAATCTGAACTTCCAGTACGACATAGACGAACATCCGGACATTGCTTATAACCCTTACCGCCCAATGGACGACACAGCAGGCGGTTCTCTCTCATGGAAGACATCCGGTCCGCAGATCTAAAAACGATTCTTCATTCCAAGCGTGCCAATATCTATTACCTGCAGCACTGTCGGGTACTGGTTAATGGTGGCCGGGTCGAATATGTAACCGATGCCGGCAAACAGTCGTTGTACTGGAATATCCCGATCGCCAATACCACGACCGTACTACTGGGTACTGGCACGTCAGTCACTCAGGCAGCCATGCGCGAACTGGCCAAGGCGGGCGTGCTGGTGGGGTTTTGCGGGGGCGGTGGTACGCCGTTGTTCAGCGCCAATGAGATCGATATCGAAGTCGCTTGGTTTTCCCCGCAAAGCGAATATCGCCCCACTGAGTATCTGCAACGCTGGGTGCGGTTCTGGTTCGATGAGCAACTACGTCTAGAGGCGGCCAAGGCTTTCCAGAGGTTGCGTCTGGACTGCATTCGGCAACATTGGCGGTCGCAGTGGCCTCTGGCAAAAGCCGGTTTTGACGTCGACTCTTCGGCGCTGGAGTCCGCCTTGGCGCAGTCGTTGAAATCATTGAACGCGGCTCCGGACGTGACTTACCTGCTGACCGAAGAGGCTCGCCTGACCAAGCGCCTGTTCAAGTTGGCCGCTACGGCAACCGCTTATGGCGATTTCGTCCGGGCCAAAGGTGGCAGTGGCGTAGACCCAGCCAATCGATTTCTCGATCACGGTAACTACCTTGCCTATGGGTTGGCTGCGACGGCGACCTGGGTATTGGGCTTGCCCCATGGTTTGGCGGTACTGCATGGCAAGACTCGCCGTGGGGGCCTGGTTTTTGATGTGGCTGATTTGGTGAAGGATGCGCTGGTGTTGCCTCAGGCCTTTCTGTCGGCCAAGCGAGGCGACGACGAGCAGGCCTTTCGCCAGGCTTGCATTGACAACCTGACCCGTGGCGAAGCCCTGGATTTCATGATCGATAGTCTCAAGGCTGTCGCTCAGCAAATGGAGCAGCGGGCGTTATGAACGTCATGCTGATCTGTCAGTGCGATAAAATGGCCTTGGTGCAAAGCCGGCGAATTCTCGATCAGTTTGCCGAGCGACGTGGCGAGCGTACTTGGCAAACACCCATCACGCAGGCCGGCCTGGATACCCTTAGGCGCCTGCTCAAGAAAAGCGCCCGTCGCAATACTGCGGTGGCCTGCCACTGGATTCGCGGGCTGGATCACAGTGAGTTGCTGTGGATCGTCGGTGACGCCAAGCGTTTCAATGAACAGGGTGCGGTACCAACTCATACCACTGCGCGCAATGTGCTGCGCAAAGACGATGAAAATGATTGGCATTGTGCTGAAGACATCTCGCTGCTGACGCAGATGGCGGCGCTGCTGCACGACTTGGGCAAGGCCAGCATTGCCTTTCAGAAAAAACTACGCGTGCGCAGTCTGGAAAGGAATCTGTATCGCCACGAGTGGGTATCACTGCGTTTGTTCCTGGCGTTCGTTGGTTCTGATGATGATCCCAGCTGGTTGCGGCGGCTGGCGGCGCCCACTGACGAGGATGACCGCAGTTGGCTGGCGGCAGGCCGTTATCAGCGCGATGGGCTCGATGCCGCGACGACCCCGCCCTTCAAACAGCTTGCGCCGTTGGCGGCTGCCATTGCCTGGCTTGTGGTCAGTCACCACCGTTTGCCCACACTGCCCAGTTGGGATGAGAGCAACAACGCAGAACAGCAATGGCTGGGCAAGAAGTCTGTCCGCTTCAATCCGTCGATGCTGGACAACCTGATCGAGAGCATCACCCACGAGTGGAATGAGTGCAGCCGCCCAGCCGCTATCGAGGAGGTCGAGGTTTTTTGGCAGTTCGAACATGGGCTGCCGGTGACTTGGCCCAAATGGCGGGCGCAGGCTGCCAAGCTCGCCAATCGCCTGCTGACACTGCAAGCCAAGCCCGGTCGTGGTGATTGGCTGAACAACCCCTATGTCATGCATCTGGCTCGCATGAGCCTGATGTTGAGCGATCACTACTACTCCAGTTTGCCGCCCGAGTCGGGCCAACGGGTAAAGGGTGATGGTCAGCATCCTTCTTTGTTTGCCAACACGCACACCGATGGCCAACTCAAACAGCCCCTGGACGAACACTTGCTCGGGGTGGCGCGCATGGCCCGCAGCGTTGTTCACGGTTTGCCCGGTTTCGAGCGTCATTTACCCCGCTTGGCCCGTCATCCAGGTTTGCGCAAACGCAGCGGTGCCCCTCGTTTCAGTTGGCAGGATAAGGCTGCGGATGCCGCAACAAGCCTGCGTGCGGAGGCACAACAGCACGGCGCCTTTATCATCAATATGGCCTCTACCGGATGCGGCAAGACCCTGGCCAATGCACGGATCATGTACGCCCTGGCCGACCCACAGATCGGGATGCGTTGTACCTTCGCCCTGGGCTTACGCACCCTGACCCTGCAAACCGGTCACAGCTACCGCGAGGATCTGAACCTGGGTGAAGACGACCTGGCCATCAGGGTCGGAGGTTCTGCAAGCCGGGCCTTATTCGACTACCACCAAGCCGAGGCCGAAGCCTGCGGGTCGGCCTCTACCCAAGCCCTGATTGAAGAAGACAGCCATGTGCGTTATGAGGGCGCTATGGAAGCCCACGGCCTGTTGTCCAAAGTAATGAATAACCCCCAGATCACGGCTCTGCTCAATGCGCCGATGCTGGTGTGCACCATCGACCACCTGATGCCCGCGACCGAAGCACAGAGAGCCGGCCGGCAGATAGCGCCAATGTTGCGTCTGCTGAGCAGTGACCTGGTTCTCGATGAGCTGGATGACTTCGACCTCGTCGACTTGCCTGCTCTAACGCGCCTGGTGTATTGGGCCGGCCTGTTGGGCACCCGGGTGCTGCTATCGTCGGCGACCCTTCCTCCGGCTCTGTTGGAGGGGATGTTCCAGGCTTATCGTGCTGGCCGTCTGCATTACCGACGCAATCGAGGGGAACCGGGTTCTCCCGTCAGCGAAATCCCTTGCCTGTGGGTCGATGAGTTCGGTGCCCACAAGGGCACTTGCAACAGCGCCGAGAGCTTTGTTCAGCAACACCGCGTATTCGTTGGGCGCCGTGTACAGGCGCTTGAGGGTATCGAGCCACGCCGGCGCGGCGAGCTCATTCCTCTGAAGATCGATACGCAGCCCGTGGGTGCCATGCGTCGGGCTTTTGCTGAACACGTTCAGGCGGCGATGCTGCAAGCGCACGCACGCCATGCCGAGGCATGTCCGCACAGTGGCAAGAAAATCAGCGTTGGCCTGGTGCGCATGGCGAACATCGAACCCTTGTTCGACGTTGCCCAAGCCCTATTCGCATTGGGGGTTCCTGTGGGGCAGCGCATTCACTTGTGCGTTTATCACTCGCGTTTTCCGCTGCTGTTGCGTTCGGCCATCGAAGCTCAGTTGGACAGTTGCCTGAACCGTAGGCAGCCGAATGCACTGTATGCCCATCCGCAGATACGCCAGTTGATCGATCAGTACCCCGAGCAGGACCAGTTATTTGTGGTGCTGGGGTCGCCGGTCACTGAAGTAGGGCGCGACCATGACTACGACTGGGCAGTGGTCGAGCCCTCATCGATGCGTTCATTGATCCAGCTCGCCGGTCGTGTCCAGCGCCATCGTGATCGTCCCTGCCAGAGCGCCAATGTGTTGGTGTTCGATAGCAATCTGCGACATTTCGAGCAGCCAGGAGCCGCGGCCTTTGTCCGACCTGGATTCGAGAGTGAAAGTGGCCAGCGCGAGCACCCTTGGCGCTTGGCCAGCCATCGCCTTGCTCAACTGCTGGATCAGGCCGATTACCAGTGCATCAGTGCCCGTCCTCGAATCCAGCCCGGGGCCACCGAGACTTGGCGCCCAAGGCACAACCTGGTGGATCTGGAGCATGCGCGGATCAGTGCGCAGATGTTGCCCAAGGATCGGAGCAGCCTGGGCAAACCGACGCCACGCGGGGTCAAGCCTGGCTCCTTCGAACTGGATGCGGCCTGTGCGTGGCAGTACCCCCAGGCAGCCCTGACCTGGGCTCTGCCACAGCAGCAACCTTTCCGCGAAAGCTCCGTCAGGGAAATCGAGGTGCTCTGGTTGCCGGACGAGGATGAAGAAAACCTGGTGTTGCACCGCATCCATGAAAAATACGCCCCAGGATCAACCGGGGCGTATGTTCCCGTGACGAATCTGCTGGACGAGATCGATCTGGATAGCCTCTCAGGCCCGCGCATCGCCCCCTGGGGCCAGCACGACCTGATGCAACTGCTGACTCGACAGGCCGAGGTGCAGGGTATTTCGCTGCGGGCCTGTGCCGAGCGGTTTACCACCGCCAAGCTGATCGACAGCACCCAGGGCTGGCATTTTCATCCGGTGCTGGGGTTTGGCAGAAAACACTGACCTATGACGTATGTTCACGAGTAACAAGTTTCTTGAAGGATGATGGGCAGATTGTTAAAAGTGTGATAGCCAAGTGCTATCTCGAACCGTTACGGGCTTGCCATCGGCAAGTTCTCTCTGCAGGGAAGGGACATGAACGAAGGATCGAATCAAGCGGCACGCTCCACGCTTTTTCGCAACACAATCACCACGTTCATCAATGAGCGGCGCGACGCAAAACTCAAAGGTGATGAAGCAGGTGATGCAACGAAGTACGAATACAGCACCTGGCTCGCCGACGCCGCCCGCCGGGTAGCGCAAATCCAGGCCGTCACCCATGTCCTCAAAGCCACCCACCCCGATGCTCGCGGTAGCAGCCTTCATGCCGCTCCGCAAACGCTGACGCAACATCAGGAGATTGGTACCCATGTACTGGCCAGCGACTACGTTGAAGACATCGTAGGTAATGCCGCGGCGTTGGATGTGTACAAGTTTCTCAAGCTGGAGGTAGAAGGGCGCCGGTTGCTGGACTGGCTTCAGCAGGACGACGTCGATCTGTTGGCCGCCCTGAGCCCGGATCCGACCTTGGCCCAAAGCTGGGCCGGGGCCTTCAAGGGGTTGATTCGCTCGAACGAAACCCTGGTTTCCCACAGCTTGGCCAAGCAGGTTTTCTGGTGTGTTTCGGGCGAGCCAAGCGACGATGCCGGCTTTGAGTTACTGCAACCGATGTTTCCCAGCAGCCTGGTGCATGCCGTACACGCGGATATCAACGAGCGCCGCTTTGGCGAGGCCAACAAGGCAGCACGCCAGGCTCGGCGCAATCGCCAGCCCTACACAGGAACCTACGGCGATTACCCGCAACTGGTGGTGCGCAAACTCGGGGGCACCAAGCCGCAGAACATCAGCCAGCTCAACAGTGAGCGTGGGGGCGTGAATTATCTATTGGCTTCTCTTCCGCCGCTTTGGAAGCAGCAGCACCCCGGCAGCGCTCTGCACCTGGATTCGGCCTTCACCCGCCTGCGGCGTTTTGAGGACGTGGATGAGTTGGTCGAAGCCCTTTGCATACTGCTCCAGGCCGACTCTCCTCCCACCATGCACACCCGCCTGCGACGTGAGCGTATAGAACGCGCGTTGGGGCGTGCCCTGGCGGCCTTTGGCCTGAGCTTTCGTGCCTCTCTACCCGCCGGCTGGAGCCGTGATAACCAATGCCGGCTAGCGCTGTGCGAACAGCTTTGGCTCGATCCGCAACGGGCTCAATTGCCGCCGCGTGAGGAGTACATGGAAGCAGACCAGGCCTTTACTGCAGCCTTCGCCCGACAGGCCTGGGCGGAAGAGGTTGCCCACCGCTTTGGTAACTGGCTGAACGGTATTTTGCTGCAACGCGGCTTGCCGGTAGGCGATACCGAACAGGCGCATTGGGCCAGACAGGCGGTTATCGAAGCCGAAACATCACAGTCCTGGGTAGTTGATGAAACCGCTGTGGAGGTGATGCATGGCTGAGTGTCCACACTTTGAACACCTGCTGGTTATCCCTCATCTGTGGGTGCAAAACGCCAACAGCCTCTCCAGCCCCCTGACCCATGGTTTTCCCTCTATTACGGCTTTCCTGGGGTTGATGTGGGCACTGGAAAGGAAAACTCATGCAGCGGGCCTGGACTTGCAATTCAACGCTGTCAGCGTGGTTGCCCATCATCACGAAGAACAAGTGACCCAGGGCGACTTCGTCAACACCCTGCACCTGACCCGTAACCCACTCAACAGGGATGGCAGCACCGCGGCAATCGTTGAGGAAGGTCGGATCCACCTGCAGATCAGCCTGGTGTTTGCCGTACAAAGCCAAGCGCTCAATGACCAGAGCGATGGCAGAGCCATCGCGCATCAGGTACGTGAACTGTTGATGCAGATGCGCATCGCCGGAGGCAGTGTGCTCCCTTCGACTGCCCCGCATCGCAAGCAGCAGCCTTATGCCATTCCCATGACCGGTGATGAAGAGGCGCGTGAGCGACTGTTCTATCAGACCAAGCTGCGCCTGCTGCCTGGGTTTGTGCTGGTAGAGCGGCAAGACCTTCTGCAGCAGCGTCATCAAGACCTGCAAGCCAGCCAGCCCCAGGCCACGTTACTGGATGCCTGGCTGTCGCTGTCACGGATCAACTGGTCCAGCGTCACCCTCACGAGCGAATGCGAATCCCCACGCCACACTGAATGGACCAACGATCGCAAGGGCCTGGGGTGGATAGTGCCCATCCCTGTGGGTTATGGCGCGCTGACTCCACTTCAGGAAGCCGGTTCGGTTGCTCGCGCACGTGATGCCCAGATCCCGTTCCGTTTCGTAGAAAGCCTGTATGGCGTGGGCCAGTGGATCAGCCCCCATCGCCTGCAATCGGTGCAGCAGTTGCTCTGGTACGCCGACTACCAAAGTGACGAAGGTCTGTACCGCTGCCGCAACGACTACCGTGCGCAATTAGTGTCCCACTTCGACTGATAGCCCTTTTGAGCAAAGGAATACGAACATGAGCAATGACGCCCTGAAAACCGCTTCGGTCCTGGCCTTCGAGCGCAAGCTCGACCCATCCGATGCGCTGTTCCATGCCGGCGACTGGCAGTCGCGCAGTCAGTGGGAGCCGGTGGTGGTGCGGGAAAAATCCGTACGCGGAACCATTTCCAACCGACTCAAGGCCAAGGAGCTGGACCCAGCCAAGCTGGATGCCGCCATCGAGCATCCCAATCTGCAAACCGTGGACGTGGCCGCCCTGCCGCACGATGCCGATACCCTGCGGGTCTGCTTCACCCTGCGGGTGCTGGCCGGTACTGGCCAGCCTTCGGCCTGCAACGATTTCGCCTACCGGCAGAAACTGCTGGAGACTGTACAGGGGTATGTCCAGGCCAATGGCTTTGGCGAATTGGCCCGTCGTTACGCCCATAACCTGGCTAACGGCCGCTTCCTATGGCGCAACCGCATTGGCGCCGAGCAGGTCGAGGTGGAGGTCGAGCATCTGGTGGAGGGCCAGGCGGCGACTCAATGGCGCTTCGACAGCCTGAGCCTGTCCTTGCGCCAATTCGACGCTGCCGGTGAGCACGGCGAGGCCTTGCAGTCGTTGGCTGGCTTGATTGCCCGGGGCCTGGCCGGCGAACAGCATGTCTTGTTGCGCATCACTGCCTACGCGCGCATGGGCGCCGGACAGGAAGTGTTCCCGTCCCAGGAGCTGATCCTGGACCGTGGGCGCGGTGACAAGAGCAAGACGTTGTACAGCGTGGGCAACATCGCCGGCATCCACTCGCAGAAAGTCGGCAATGCCTTGCGCAGCATCGACACCTGGTACCAGGGCGCCGACAGCAACGGGCCGATCGCCGTGGAACCCTATGGTTCGGTGACCACCCAGGGCAAGGCTTATCGCCAGCCCCGCGGCAGCCAGGACGATTTCTACACCCTGCTGGACAGCTGGGTGCTCAAGGATCGAGTACCCGCGCTGGAACAGCAGCACTTCGTGATCGCCACCCTAATTCGCGGCGGTGTGTTCGGCGAGGCAGGCTGAGCCATGGACCATTACCTGGATTTGAAACTGCTGCCGGACCCTGAGTTTCCCGAGCCGCAGTTGATGAGCGCCTTGCTCAGTAAATTCCATCGGGCCCTGCATGACCTGCGGCGCAACGATATCGGCATCAGCTTTCCCGATACCCGGCGGCCGATCAGGCACCTGGGGTCGCACCTGCGCATCCACGGCAATCGCCAGGCCCTGGATCAGTTGCTGGCCATCGATTGGCTGACCGGCATGCGTGACCATGTACAGATCGGCCAGCCCTGCTCGGTGCCGACACCGGTGCAGCATCGCCATGTCAGCCGGGTACAGGTCGACAGCAGCCCGGCACGCCTGCGCCGCCGCCTGATCAAGCGCCATGGGCTGACCGAGGACCAAGCCCGCCAGCGCCTGCCCGACAGTGCGGCGAAACGTTGCGACCTGCCGTTCGCGGTGATGCGCAGCCATACCAGCCATCAGCTGTTCAACCTGTTCATCCGCCACGGCCCGTTGCTTGAACAACCACAGCCCGGCACGTTCAACGGCTATGGCCTGAGCTCCAGTGCGACAGTGCCCTGGTTCTGACCCTTTTTTCCGGGTGCTGTGGAGCGCTTTGTAAAATCAATGACTTACAAGGCGCTTCAAAAAAAGGGTGTACAGCAACTTTTAACGGCCTTTCTTTTGAAATTCAGGAGGTTATAGAGAAAGTGCTCTAGTTCACTGCCGTATAGGCAGCTAAGAAATGGAACATCTACAGGGGGCCAAGGCCATGAGCGTTCACTGCCGTATAGGCAGCTAAGAAAAGGTGGAGCCACCACGGCAGACAACAAATCAGGTTCACTGCCGTATAGGCAGCTAAGAAAATGAGTACGTTCGCAGTCTTCGGCATGACAGCGTTCACTGCCGTATAGGCAGCTAAGAAAAGAAGCAAGGCCGGCGTTCAGCTCTACACGCTGTTCACTGCCGTATAGGCAGCTAAGAAATGGGAGTCTTTCCCGCCGGAATGATTCGATACGTTCACTGCCGTATAGGCAGCTAAGAAAACTGACCGAGCGCGTCGTCGTGCGCACCGATGGTTCACTGCCGTATAGGCAGCTAAGAAAGCAACCCCGGCGACCATCGTGGCCAACGGGACGTTCACTGCCGTATAGGCAGCTAAGAAACATGGGTGCGGTGCTGACCAAGGCAATGACTGGTTCACTGCCGTATAGGCAGCTAAGAAACTTGGAACAGTCGGCTAACAGCGCCAGGACATGTTCACTGCCGTATAGGCAGCTAAGAAATACGGGATCACGTCCAACCCGCACCCCGGCGCGTTCACTGCCGTATAGGCAGCTAAGAAAAGCAACTGATGCTGGGCCTGGATGGGCAGAAGGTTCACTGCCGTATAGGCAGCTAAGAAATGGGAGATCTGTCGGCAGCCACTTCGGTGACTGTTCACTGCCGCACAGGCAGCTAAGAAACCAGGCCTTCAGCGTTCATCGGTGCTGTTCATCTCGATTGCCGAACAGGCAGGTAAAACACAATCCATCATCAATCCATCGGCACCCGTTACTGCCGTAAAGGCAGCTTGAGAGACTTGATGCACTAATCGCTGGCTGGCCTGGGACTCCCGGGCCAGGGCGCGGCTTTGTCACATCCCCTTCATCGGCGCTGGCTAAGGTGGCCTCTTTTGACCATGTCAGGGAGTCACCATGAGCGAGTTCAACCTCGGCCGTCGACGGATCATGCAAATCGCCGGGGCGGGGATGTTGATGCCCAGCCTGGCGCCGGCGGTGATCGCCTCGGTCAAGGATCGGCCCAAGCTCACCGATGGCGTGCAGTCCGGGGACTTGCAGGGCGATCGGGCGATTATCTGGAGCCGCAGCGACCGCCCGGCGCGGATGGTGGTGGAGTGGGACACCCGCAGCATGTTCACCAACCCGCGGCGCCTGGTCTCGCCGCTGGCCGATGCCCGCACCGACTTCACCGCCCGGGTGGACCTGAGCGGGCTGCCGGTCAACCAGGCGATCTTCTATCGGGTGACCTTCGAGGACGCTCGCACCGGGGTGGCCAGCGAACCCTGGTTCGGCCATTTGCGCAGTGCCCCGAGCCAGCGCCGGGATATTCGTTTCGTCTGGAGCGGCGACACCGTCGGCCAGGGTTTCGGCATCAACCCGGACATCGGCGGCATGCGCATCTACGAGGCAATGCGCCTGCGCCTGCCGGACTTTTTTATCCACAGCGGCGACACCATTTACGCCGACGGCCCGGTGCCGGCTCAATTGACCACCGAGGGTGGGCGCATCTGGCGCAATATCACCACCGAGGCCAAGAGCAAGGTGGCCGAGACCCTGGACGAGTATCGCGGCAACTACCGCTACAACCTGCTGGACGAGAACCTGCGCCGGTTCAACGCCGAGGTACCGCAGATCTGGCAGTGGGACGATCACGAGGTGGTCAACAACTGGTCGCCGAGCAAGCAGCTGGACGAGCGCTACATGGTCAAGGACATCCAGACCCTGGTGGGCCGTGCGCGCCAGGCCTGGCTGGAGTACGCGCCGATGCGCCGGCAGAGCGCCGATGGTGGCGGGCGGATCTATCGCAAGCTCAGCTACGGGCCGCTGCTGGATGTGTTCGTGCTGGACATGCGCAGCTACCGCGGGCCCAACGACGACAACCTCGGCGGCGAGAAGCCGTTCCTCGGCCGTGAACAGCTGGACTGGCTCAAGCGTGAGCTCAAGGACTCCCAGGCGCAGTGGAAGGTGGTGGCGGCGGACATGCCCATCGGCCTGGGTGTGCCCGACGGCGAGGTCAGCCCCGGCGTGGCGCGCTGGGAGGCCATCGCCAACGGCGACCCGGGCCCGGCCCAGGGTCGCGAGCTGGAGATCGCCGAGTTGCTGGCCTACCTGCGCAAGCACCGGGTGCGCAACCATGTGTGGCTGACCGCCGACGTGCATTACTGCGCGGCCCACCACTACCACCCGGACCGGGCAGCGTTCCAGGATTTCGAGCCGTTCTGGGAATTCGTCGCCGGCCCGTTGAATGCCGGCAGCTTCGGGCCCAACGTGCTGGACAAGACCTTCGGCCCCGAGGTGGTGTTCCAGAAGGCGCCGCCGACCCAGAACGCCTCGCCGTTCGCCGGGTTCCAGTTCTTTGGCGAGGTGCAGATCGATGGCCAGACGACGGAGATGAGCGTGATCCTGCGTGATCTCGATGGCGTGGCGGTGTTCGAGCGCAAGCTGCAACCGGCCTGATACACGCCTATGGCCCAGGGGTAGGTCAGTAGACGTCGCGGCGGTAGCGGCCTTGTTCGATCAGGCGCTCGACCTGTTCGGCGCCCAGCAGCTCGTTGAGCACCTGGTCCACCCCTGAGGCCATGCCTTGCAGGCTGCCGCAGATGTAGAGCGCGGCGCCGTCGTCGAGCCACTGTTGCAAGGTCCCGGCGGCTTCGCGCAGGCGATCCTGGACGTAGATCTTGTGTTCCTGATCGCGGGAGAAGGCCAGGTCCAGGCGGCTCAGGTCGCCCCGGGTCAGCCATTCCTGCAGCTCGTCCTTGCAGTAGAAATCATGCTCGGCATTGCGCTCGCCAAAGAGCAGCCAGTTGCGTTGCTGGCCCTCGGCGATCCGCGCCTTGAGCAGGCTGCGCAGCCCAGCCAGGCCGGTGCCGTTACCCAGCAGGATCAGCGGGCAGGGCTCGGCCGGCAGGTGGAAGCCGCTGTTGCGGCGCACCCGCAGGCTGATGCTCGCGCCTACCTGGACGTGCTCGGTAAGCCAGCCGGAGCCGATGCCCAGGCTGCCGTCGGCGTGGCGTTCCTGGCGCACCAGCAGTTCCAGGCAGCCGTCGGCGGCGATCGAGGCGATGGAGTATTCGCGCGGGGTCAGCGGCACCAGCGCATCCACCAGGGCCTGGGCATGCAGGCCCACCAGGTGGGCGCGGTTCTCCGGTAGCTGGCGGCTGCCCAGGGCCTGTTCCAGGCTCTCTTCCAGGCCGTCGAGCTGCACCGGGGTCTCGCCGGAAAGCCCCAGGCCTTCGAGGAAGTGCTCCACCAGCCACGGGCAGTTGCGCGGCATGACTTCCACCAGGTCGCCGGCCAGCCAGCTGCTGGTGCCGGGCGGTTGCAGTTGCAGCAAATAGACCCCGGAGCCGCTGCTCTCGGGGTTGAGCAGGCGGCGCTGGCTCAAGGTCCAGCTGGCGAAGGCCGGGGCTTGCCACAGGTCCACCGGGGCATGGCCGGTGAGTTGGCCCAGTTGTTGTTGCCAGTGGCGCAGGGCGTAGCTGTCGCCACTGTCGACTTCCACCGGGGTGAACAGGCTGCTGGCGCCCTGGCTCGACAGCCAGGTGTGCAGGCGCCGGGCGAAACCGCAGAACTGCGGGTACTGGCGGTCGCCCAGGCCCAGCACCGCATATTCCAGGCCGTCGAGGGCCAGTTCGCGGCCCAGCAGCTTGCGCTCGAAGCCCCGGGCGCTGTCCGGGGCCTCGCCATCGCCGAAGGTGCTGACCACGAACAACGCCCGCTGGGCACTGCGCAGGTCCTGCTCGCCAAGGCTCGCCAGCGGGCGGACCCGGGCGCCGATGCCGGCGGCCTGCAATTGCCCGGCGGTCTGCCAGGCCAGTTGTTCGGCGAAACCGCTCTGGCTGGCAAAGCCGATCAGCCAGCCGTTGGTATCGTCGGTGGCCTGTTCCAGGCCTTGGCGGGCGTCCTTGATCTGGCGTTTCTTGCGCCGCCGATCCAGGTACAGCAGCCAGCCGGTGATGAAGAACAGCGGCATGCACAGCGAGGCCAGGGTCAGCACGATGCGCCCCACCAGGCCGAAGTAGCTGCCCACGTGCAGGGCGTAGACGCTGGTCAGCAATTGCGCCTTGAAGCTCTTGTCGGCGTAGCGCTCATGCCGGCTGATGACGCCGGTGGCCGGGTCCAGGGTGATCTGGTTCAGGGCGCGCTCGTGGGGCGAGTCCTTGAGCAGGTAGAACACCGTCGCCGGCTGCCCGGCCACGGGCGGCATGCGCACGTTGTAGGCGCTAAGGTCCTTGCCGGCGGCGCTGTAGATGCTGCTCCACATGGCGTTGTAGTCGGCCACCGGGGCCGGGCCCTTGGCCGGCGGGCCGCCACGTCCGCCCCGGGCGCGCTCGCTGTGTGGCGAGTCGGACAGCAAACGGGTCAGGCCCTTGCTGTACCACTCGTACGACCAGTACAGGCCGGTAAGGGCGAACAAGAGGTAGAACAGCAAACACCAGGTGCCGAACACCGCGTGCAGGTCCCAGTTGAAGGCCCGGCCTTTCTTGGCCCAGTCCAGGGTCAGCCAGGCGCGCCAGCTGGCGACCTGGCGCGGCCAGCGCAGGTACAACCCGGACAGGCAGAAGAAGATCAGGATCAGGGTGCAGGCGCCGGTGATCTGCCGGCCGCTGTCGCCCATGGCCAGGAACCGGTGCAGTTGCAGCATGAAGCCGAAGAAGCCCTGGCCCACGGCCTCGCCGGTGAACTGGCCGGTGTAGGGGTCGAAGTAGCGCATCTGCCCACGGCGTTCCCCGGGCGGCGGGGTGTAGAACACCCGCGCGGCATTGCCGCTGTCGGTCTCGACCCAGAGCATGGACACGTCCTTGCCCTCGGCCGCCTGGAGCTTGGCCACCAGCTCGGCCGGCGGCAGGGTGCCGGCGGGCAGCTTGTCGACCTGCAGCACCGAGGGGTTGAGCGCGCGCAGGATCTCGTCCTCGAACGATACCGTGGCCCCGGTGATGCCCATCAGGGCCAGGACCAGCCCGGCGCTGATGCCGAAGAACCAGTGCAGCTGGAACAGGGTTTTCTTCAACACATCGACCGCCTTGTTCGTCCGAAGAGGTGAAACACGGCGCGCATTATGCCGTGTGTGAGCGAGAAGCATTCTTCTTTACATGCAAAAGCCCCAGGCAGCGGATGCATGGGGCTTGGGCACCTGTGGCCGGGACCACAGGGTGTTGCGATGGATCAGAAGTGGAAGTTGGCACTCATCAGGGCGGTACGGCCTGGGGCCTGGTTGGCGAAATGCGCCGCGTAGGCCTTGTCGTAGTAGGTCTTGTCCGTCAGGTTCTGCACGTTCAGTTGCAGGTCGACGTTCTTGGTCAGCTTGTAGCTGGCCATGGCGTCGTAGCGGGTGTAGGACGGTACATAGACAGTGTTCGCGGGGTCGCCATACACGTCGTCGACATAGAAGGCGCCGCCACCGACGGTGAACTTCGAGGTGACGTCGTAGGTTGTCCACAGGCTGAAGCTGTTCTTCGGCGTGTTGGGCATCTGGTTGCCTTTGTTCGAACCGGCGCTCACCACGCCGTTACGTCCGTTCAGGCCTGCATCCACCAGTTCGCTTTTCAAGTAGCTGTAACCGGCGAAGACCTGCCACTTGTCGGTGATCTTGCCGCTGGCGCCCAGTTCGATACCGTCGACGCGGGACTCACCAGCGTTCTGATAGGTCAGAGAGTCCACCAGGATGCGGGTGTTCTTTTTCTCGGTACGGAACACCGCGGCAGTCAGCGAGAGGCGGTTGTTGAGTACGTCCCACTTGGTGCCCAACTCGTAGTTGACTGTTTCCTCGGGTTTCAGGTCGCTGGTGGCCAGGCCTGCCGACAATGGGTTGTCGGCGGCGCCATCCAGTACACCACCGGCGGGGTTGGCCGAGGTGGCGTAGGAGGCGTAGATGCTGCCGTTATCAGCTGGTTTCCAAACCAGGCCGGCCTGCCAGTTCCAGAACTGGCTATCGCTTTTGAGTTTGGTCCGGCCGCTGGCGGCATTGGTGTTGGCTTCGGTGTCGAAGGTGTCGTAGCGCACACCCAGGTTCAACAGCCATTGCGGATCCAGCTCGATGGTATCGAAGGCATAGGCGGCACGGCTGGTGGCCTTGGTATTGGTGCCGTAGTAGTTGCGCGCGATGGAGCCGGTCCAGTCGTCATTCGGGTTTGGATTGCCCAGGGACGTACAGCTACCACCACTCGCCTTGCCAGGGGTGCAGGTGGGGTTGGAGTTGGGAGAAACGGTGTAGCTGCTGACCCGAGTTTCTTCGCCGGTGAACTCAAGACCGGTGGAGTAGTTGTGTTTGAAGCCCAGTGCATGGAATTCACCAAACAGATCGGTCTGGTTGGTGGTGGTTTCCGTGGTCGATACCCGGCTGTTGGCTCGACGCCAGACGGTGCCGTATTTGTTGACGTTGAACTTGCTGTCGTCCGGCTGGGTGAGGATGTAGTCCTGGCCGGTGTTGCCATGACGCAGGGTGTTTTTCAGCGTCATGTTGTCGTTCAGGTCATGCTCGATGGAGATAGTACTGATGTCAGCGCGGGTCTTGCGGAAGTCCCGATGCTTGAGACCATAGAAGTTGTTGCTGTCGCCGCCGTCAGTGGGTTTGTCGTGACCGTGGGCGGTGGCGGTTGCCGAGCTGTAGCCGTAGGGAATGCCCGAGTCCGGCAGGTCGTCGCTTTCCATATGGTAGTAGCTGAGGTTGACCCGGGTAGGGCTGCCCAGGCCGAAGGTCAGGGAAGGTGCGACACCCCAGCGGTCGTAGTTGATGGAATCACGACCCGCGACGTTCTGCTCGTGGCTCATCAGGTTCAGGCGGAACGCTGCGCCTTCGAGGAACTGGCGGTTGACGTCGAGGGTGTAGCGGCGAGTCTGGTCGGAACCGTAGGTGAAACCACCGTTGAGGAAGTCCTGCTGCTTGGGCAGCTTGCTCACCAGGTTCAGGCTGCCACCCGCCGAGCCGCGGCCACCGAACGAGGAGTTCGGGCCCTTGCTGACTTCCACCGATTCGATATCGAAGATTTCGCGGCTTTGGCCGCCAGCGTCACGCACGCCATCCAGGAAGGTGTCGCTCTGGGCATCAAAACCACGAATGAACGGGCGATCGCCCTGGGGGTTGCCACCTTCGCCAGCACCAAAGGTGATGCCGGGTACGGTGCGCAGCGCATCTTGCAATGAGGTCGCCGCCGTGTCCTTGAGAACTTGCTGGGGAATGACAGTCACCGAACGAGGAGTATCCACCAGCGGCGCGGTGTACTTCTGCGAGGAAGCCTTTTCCACCTGATAGGACGTCGCGTCCTGGGCTTCACCGGTGATGCTGGTGGCTTCCAGGGCAATCGCTCCCGAGGCTTTCTTGCCGGTGTCCTCGGCAGCCTGGACCATGTGCGCAGCAGAGCCGGCGGTGATGGCGACGCCGATGGCGGATGCCAGCAGGCGTGGCGAACTGACAGCGGATAGTGGTTGTTGGCGTGTCATGTTTTTTCCCCTCCCCGAGGATTTGAGGCCGCGGAATATAGGTGAAAGAAACATTCGTTATCAATTGCGAAACATTACTATTCGCAGTGAATTTACATTCTTTACAATTTCTCTTTACGGTTTTTGCGTTCTCGTTCGTCCCCGGCGTTTTACATGGGCAATAAGAATCAATACCATTGCCGGTCTTTCGCTTCCCAGGTACCTGGCCATGTTGCTGCACATTCCCGGCGTGTTCACCCGTGATGAAGTAGGGCGCATTCGCGAAGCCCTGGAGCAGGTGGATTGGGCCGATGGCAAGATCACCGCCGGTTACCAGTCGGCCAAGGCCAAGCACAACCTGCAACTGCCCGAGAGCCACCCGCTGGCCCGGGAGATCGGCGAGGCGATGCTCGAACGCCTCTGGCAGAACCCACTGTTCATGTCCGCCGCCTTGCCGCACAAGGTGTTCCCGCCACTGTTCAACTGCTACACCGCAGGGGGCAGTTTCGACTTCCATATCGACAATGCCGTACGCCAGCCCAAGGGCAGCGCCGAGCGGGTGCGCACCGACCTGTCCTCGACCCTGTTCTTCAGCGACCCGGAGGACTACGACGGCGGCGAGCTGGAGATCCAGGACACCTACGGCGTGCAGCGGGTCAAGCTGCCGGCTGGCGACCTGGTGCTGTACCCCGGCACCAGCCTGCACAAGGTCAACCCGGTGACCCGGGGTGCCCGCTACGCTTCGTTCTTCTGGACCCAGAGCCTGGTGCGCGAAGACAGCCAGCGGGCGCTGTTGTTCGAGATGGACGGGGCGATCCAGGAGCTGACCCGGGACCTGCCCGAACACCCCTCGCTGATCCGCCTGACCGGCACCTACCACAACCTGCTGCGTCGCTGGGTCGAGGTGTAGAGCGTGACTTTTCAACTACGCCGCGAGGAAAGCCTCGATGGCGGGCAACTGAGCGCCATGCTCGAAGAGAGCCCGGCCCGCGCGGCCCAGGCAATCCTGCTGGCTGCTGGCGAAGGCCTGGTGGATGCCCAGGCGCTGCTGGGGCAAATCCTCCTCGACGGCCGGGGTATCGAGCAGGACCAGGCCCTGGCCCTGCGCTGGTTCGGCATCGCCGCCCAGCGCGGCCACCTGATGGCGCGCAACATGCTCGGCCGCTGCCATGAACACGGCTGGGGCTGCCCGGCGGACGCCGGCATCGCCGCCGGGCATTACCACCAGGCCGCCACAGCCGGGCTGGACTGGGCCCTGTACAACTACGCCAACCTGCTGGCCACCGGTCGTGGCGTGGAGCAGAACCATGCCCAGGCCCTGGCCTGCTACCGCCGTGCGGCGCAGCTGGGCCATGCCAAGTCGATGAACCTGCTGGGGCGTTACCTGGAAGAGGGGCTGGTGTGCCCGGCCGATCCCGAAGCGGCGCGAGACTGGTATCGGCGTTCAGCCGAGGGTGGAGATTTCCGCGGACAGTTCAGCTATGCCGCGGTACTGGCCGATGCCGGGCGGATCGACGAGGCGGTGGATTGGCTGAAACAGGCCCTGGTGGGCGGCAATCTGAATTTCCTGCGAGTGGCTTGCGCCGAGTTGCTCAATGCCACGCATCCCGAGATTCGCCAACTGGCCCAGGCTTATCATCAGCGCGCCGCGCAATTGGGTGATGAACGGGATGCAGAGCGGCTTGCTGTGTTGGATTAAATCACTATGATTCAAAGCTAATCGCTTTTAATCATTCTGATGCAGGTCTGCCTCATGCCCGCGACAAAAGTACTGACCGCCCACATTCCCTTGGATCTGGCGGATAAGGTCGATCAACTGGCTTCTCGCCTGGAGCGCTCCCGTGCCTGGATCGTGAAGCAAGCATTGGTAGCCTGGGTTGACCAGGAAGAAGAGCGCCGCCGACTGACGCTTGAGGCCTTGGCAGATGTCGATGCTGGAAGGGTTGTCGATCATCAGTCCGTGCTGGCTTGGGCAGAGAGTCTGTCTGGCGACAACCCTCTGCCTTTACCAAAATGAGACAGCTGAAATGGACGAGCAAGGCGCTATCCGATCTGGCTCGGCTTTTTGAATTTCTCGCTCAGGTTAATCGCTCGGCTGCTGCTCGGACCGTGCAATCTCTCGTGCGGGCTCCAGATGCGCTGCTATCTAACCCTCGATTGGGAGAGCAGTTGGAGGAGTTCAAGCCGAAGGATGTTCGACGGTTGCTGGTGGGGCATTACGAGGTGCGTTATGAGATTCAAGGCATGGTCTTGTCCATCCTGCGTATTTGGCATATCCGGGAAGATCGTTGAGCCACTGAATCGCACGCATAAAAAAGCCCATGACAGGTCATGGGCTTTTTCTTGCCGCTTGTCGCTAGCAGCTGCCTTTAAACGTAGTAGGCCTTCAGCGGTGGGAAACCGTTGAACTCCACGGCGCTGTAGCTGGTGGTGTAGGCACCGGTGGACAGCCAGTACAGGCGGTCGCCGATGGCCAGGTTCAGCGGCAGGCCGTACTTGTAGTTCTCGTACATGATGTCGGCGCTGTCACAGGTAGGGCCTGCGATCACCACTTCTTCGGTCTCGCCTTTCTTCTCGGTCCAGATCGGGAACTTGATGGACTCGTCCATGGTTTCGATCAGGCCGGAGAACTTGCCCACGTCGGTGTAGATCCAGCGCTCCACCGCGGTACGCGACTTGCGGGCCACCAGGACCACTTCGCTGACCAGGATGCCGGCGTTGGCGATCAGTGAACGGCCCGGCTCGAGGATGATTTCCGGCAGGTCGTCACCGAAGTCTTCCTTGAGGAAGCGGATGATTTCCTCGGCGTAGGTTTCCAGGCTGTTGGTGCGGGTGATGTAGTTGGCCGGGAAGCCACCGCCCATGTTGATCAGCTTCAGTTCGATGCCGTCTTCTTCTTTAAGACGCTCGAAGATCACCTTGACCTTGGCGATGGCCGCGTCCCAGACGCTGATGTCGCGCTGCTGGGAGCCGACGTGGAACGACACGCCGTAAGGCACCAGGCCCAGGTCGCGGGCCAGGATCAGGAGGTCCATGGCCATGTCGGTCTGGCAGCCGAACTTGCGCGACAGCGGCCAGTCGGCGGTGGTGGAGCCTTCGGTGAGGATGCGCACGTAGACTTTGGAACCCGGGGCGGCCTTGGCGATGTTGCGCAGGTCGGCTTCGGAGTCGGTGGCATACAGGCGCACGCCCTTCTCATAGAAGTAGCGGATGTCCTTGGACTTCTTGATGGTGTTGCCGTAGCTGATATTGGCCGGGTTGACGCCGCGCCCCAGCACCTTGTCCAGCTCATAGATCGAGGCGATGTCGAAGCTCGAACCTTTTTCGTGCAGCAGGTCGATGATTTCCACGGCCGGGTTGGCCTTGACCGCGTAGTAGACCTTGGCGAACTCGAACCCGGCGCGCAGGTCGTCATAGGCCTGGGCGATCATCTGGGTATCGATCATCACGAACGGGGTTTCTTTCTGGTCGGCGAACGCCTTCATTTTCTGAAAGGTTTCGCGCGCGAAATAGTCTTCGACGTTAATCGACATGCGTGGAAGCTCCTGATGGCAAACGTTGGTAATCAATGGGTGGCAGGCAATGCCAGGGTCGACACCGCCTTGTGAACGTCCTCCGTATCCCCACTTTGGTTCGCCTACTTCCCAAGGCATTGCCGCCGAAAGCAAAAAGGCCATGCAGATCGCTTAAGAGCTGCTGCGCTTGGCAATACTGCGTTGGGAAGAGGCTCAGAATGCTCATTTACAGCTGTAAACTCCGCTTCTTCGCCTCTTCCCGCCTGGTATTGCCTGCGCTCGCTACGCTCTCAAGCGATCTGGGAATATTGCCCTTGGCCTTGCTGTCTCGTCGTCAGTACTTGAGCCGGATGGATCGTTTCCAGCATGGACGTTCGGCGCGAACTTTAGGCGGTGAGGGGGCTTAGATCAACAAAAAATGTCGCGTTTTTGCACTTGTCTGACGTGCGTCGCAGACGCCTCTCTTTGTAGCCGACACAGATGACGGACAGATGTTCCCGAAGAATTCCCAGGTGTTAAAAATACCTGCACGTTCGACTCTTTTGCCTGCCAAGTGGCTGGTAAGTATGAAGGCGTCAACATCGGCGACGTTAGCGGCGAGAGGGCGGTGCAAGGGGGATTTTGACTGTTTCGCAACCGCTCGCTGGAGGGCTGCCATAGGCGCGAGTGTTGATATTTTTTTTCGGCACGTGGGAGCGCCAAAAATAGGTTGGCGAGGGTGCTGGTTTTCGCTGGACCGCGCAGCGGTTCCCTTCCTTTATGAAAAGAAGGGTCGCTGCATGGTCCAGCGCGAGCAGGCCACCGCGCCATAGGGGCGCTGTTGGTTGTTTATTGATCAGGAGGCCGCTATTTCAGCCGGCGAGACGATATGGGTCTTCATCCCCCGGGAGCGGCCCGAGCTGAGGTAGGCGGCAATGGATTCCTGGGTCACTTCGCCGAGGAACACCCGCTCGGCGTCCATCACCGGCAGCCACGAGCGGTTGAACTCGTACATGCGTGACAGAAGAATCCGTAGATGCTCGTCGTAGACGGCGGTGGCATTGAATTCCCGCAGGAATTGGCCGCAGGTGCCGTTCTGACGGTGCAGGTCACGGCGTCGTACATAACCCAAGGCTTTGTTCTCGGTGCAGGTCACCACCACGTAGCGTCGGTCGTGCTCGTCCATCAGCTCCAGGGCCTCGGCCACCGGGGTGTCCGGGCTCACCGACGGCGCGTTGTCGGCCGCGTCCTCGGCCTTGACCAGCAGCAGGCGCTTGAGGGTGCTGTCCTGGCCGACGAAGTGGCTGACGAAGTCGTCCGCCGGGTGGGCCAGCAGGGTATCCGGGTGGTCGATCTGCAGCAGTTTGCCGGCGCGGAAGATGGCGATCTTGTCCCCCAGCTTGATGGCCTCGTCGATGTCGTGGCTGACCATGATCACGGTCTTGTTCAGTGCCCGCTGCATCTCGAAGAACTCGTTCTGGATCATCTCGCGGTTGATCGGGTCCACTGCACCGAAAGGCTCGTCCATCAGCAGCAGCGGAGCCTCGGCGGCCAGGGCGCGGATCACCCCGATCCGCTGTTGCTGGCCGCCAGACAGCTCGCGTGGGTAGCGATGCAGGTACTGCTTGGGTTCGAGCTTGATCATGCTCATCAGCTCGCGGGCGCGGTCGTGGCACTTCTGCTTGTCCCAGCCCAGCAGGCGTGGCACCACGGTGATGTTTTCCTCGATGGTCATGTTGGGAAACAGGCCGATCTGCTGGATCACGTAGCCGATGTTGCGGCGCAAGGTCACTTCGTCCAGGCCGGTGGTGTCCTCGCCGTTGATCAGCACCTTGCCCGAGGTGGGCATGATCAGGCGGTTGATCATCTTCAGCGTAGTGCTCTTGCCGCAGCCGGAGGGGCCGAGGAATACGCAGATCTCGCCTTCGTTGACGGTCAGGCTGACCGAGTCGACGGCTTTGACATCCTTGCCGTTGCTGCGAAAGGTCTTGCTCAGGTTCTGTAGTTCGATCATTTCAGGGCTCCTAGTGGGCTCAATCCTTTTGGCGTCAGCGAACGTTGCAGCCATTGCAGAAGCAGGTCGGCAAAGATGGCCAGGAGGCTGACCAGCACGGCGCCGACGATCAGCATCGACATGTCGCTGCGGCTGATGGAGGCCAGGATCAGCACCCCCAGGCCGCCGGCGCCGATGGTGGCGGCGATGGTCATGACGCCGATGTTCATCACCACCGCGGTGCGTACTCCGGCGAGGATCACCGGCACCGCGATGGGCAGCTCGACCATGCGCAGGCGCTGGCCGAAGGTCATGCCGATGCCCCGGGCGGCCTCGCGGATGCCCGGTTCGACGCCGGTCAGCGCCAGGTAGGTGTTGCGCATGATCGGCAACAGGGAATAAAGGAACACGGCGGTGATCGCCGGCAGCGGCCCCAGGCCCTGGCCGAACGTGGAGTAGAACGGCAGCAGCAGGCCGAACAGGGCGATGGACGGGATGGTCAGCAACACCGTGGCGCTGGCCTGCAAGGGCCCGGCGAGGCTGGGAAAGCGGGTCATCAGCACGCCCAGGGGCACGCCAAAGACGATGGCCAGGGTGACGGCGATGCCCACCAGGGTGATGTGTTGCCAGGTCAGGTGCAGCACCTGGGCCCAATCGAGATGGGAAAAGGCGTTCAAGAATTCCATGTCTTCTCCTCTTTAGTTGATCGGGTGCTGGCGCAGGAAATCTGCGGCCACGGCGGAGGGGCTTTCATGGTCGACGTCGACCCGCGCGTTCAGCTGGCGCATGGTTTCGTCGTCGAACAGCGCCGCCAGCGGCTCCAGTTCGGCGGCCAGTTGCGGGTGAGCTTCGAGGTAGGCCTGGCGCACCACGGGAGCGGCGGTGTAGTCCGGGAAGTAGTGCTTGTCGTCCTCCAGCAATTTGAGCTTGAAGGCGCTAAGACGCCCGTCGGTGGTGTAGACCAGGCCGGCAAACACCTGGCCATTGCGCAAGGCGGTGTAGACCAGGCCGGCGTCCATCTGCCGGGTGTTCTTGCGGGTCAGGGCCATGTCATACAGCTTGACCATCCCGGCCATGCCGTCGGAACGGTTGGCGAACTCGGTGTCCAGGGCTACCAGGCGGTTTTCCCGGGTGTTTTCGGCCAGGGCCCGGGTCAGGTCGCTGATGCTGTTGATTTGTGGATGTTCCTTGGCCACGTTTTCCGGCAGCGCCAGGGCATAGGTGTTGCTGAACTTGGACGGCGACAACCAGACCAGGCCTTTTTTCGCGTCGAGTGCTTTCACCCGGGCGTACGACTGCTGCTTGTCGAGCTTTTCGTCGATGTGGTTGTAGGCCACCAGCGACACCCCGGTGTATTCCCAGATCAGGTCCAGCTGGCCGCTTTCCTGGGCACTGCGGGCCAGGTTGCTGCCCAGGCCGCCGGTGACCCGGGTGTCGTAGCCCTTGCTGCGCAGGTACTGGGAGGTGATTTCCGCCAGCAGGGTCTGTTCGGTGAAGACCCGGGCGCCGATGCGGATCAGCGGTTTTTCCGCGGCGTGGGCCAGGCTGGCAAACAGCAGGACGCAGCCGAGTAACAGGCTTGTTTTCTTCATGTTCACTCCAAGGCTCGTGCTGGTCAGGACGGACGCAGGCCGCGTTCCAGCCAGAGGCGGCTGGCCAGGGTCACCAGGCCGTCCAGAAGCAGCGCCAGCAGCGCGGTGCAGGCGGCGCCGAGCAGCAGTTGCGGCTGGTTGTTCAGGGCGATGCCGGGGAAGATCAGGCTGCCCAGGCTGTTGGCGCCGATCAGGAAAGCCAGGGGCGCGGTGCCGACGTTGATCGCCAGGGCTACCCGCACGCCGCCGACGATGATCGGCACGGCATTGGGCAATTCGACTTTCCACAGCACCTGGCGCGGGGTCATGCCGATGCCGATAGCGGCTTCCTTGAGCGAGCCCTGGACGTTCTTCAGGCCTTCATAGGTATTGCGCACGATGGGCAGGAGGGAGGCGAGGAACAGGGCGAAGATCGCCGGTCCGCTGCCGATGCCGAGGACCCCGAGGGCGATGGCCAGGACGGCCAGGGGAGGCACGGTGTTACCGATGTTGAACACTTGCATGAAGCGCTCGGCGCGCCTGGCCATGGCAGGGCGGCTGAGGAGGATGCCGGCGGGAATGCCGACCAGCAGGGCGGCGCACATGGACGCCAGGACCAGGAACAGATGAGCTTGCAGGTAGAACAGTAGATCGTCGCGGTAGTGTTCGATCGTCTTGATGCCGATCCAGTGGACCAGCAGGGCCAGGAGGGCAATGACCGCAACCCCTCCTATCAGCCCTTTGCCATAGCGAATAGCCACGGGCGGACTCCTTCTTCTTATCGGTCGGCGGGCGCTTTCCCCTGTGGCAGGGCCGTGGCCGACTGCCGGGAAAATCCCCGCGAAAAGCAGTTCGTCGAGTGCCGGCAGGGCGGCGGCGAACGAACCATGAGCGCAGCTTCGTCAAGCTAACTTGCTGATATTCCAGGCATCTGATGAGCACCTGGCAGGGAAGTGGACGTCTCCACCTTTTAAAAGGTTCCATAGTTAACGGCGTTTGGCCACCCTTGTGGCCGCTACCTTGCGGCGCGAGGCGGTGATCCAGGGGAGGGATGGCCGGGTTGCGGGCGCTGCGCGCCGGGTCGCAGTCTGCGCTAGCGCTAGACAGCGGCTACAGGGGGGGGCGGGGCTGAACGGTGGTTCGGGGAGTGTGCTTTGCGCTATACTCGCCGCCCTTTTTTGATCACCGCCAGGCGATTTCCCATGACCCAACAGGCCGCCGAAGTCGCGAAACGCCGCACTTTCGCCATTATTTCCCACCCGGATGCGGGTAAGACCACCATCACCGAAAAGCTGTTGCTGATGGGCAAGGCCATTGCGGTGGCGGGTACCGTCAAGTCGCGTAAGTCCGACCGCCACGCCACCTCCGACTGGATGGAGATGGAGAAGCAGCGCGGCATTTCCATCACGACGTCGGTCATGCAGTTCCCCTATCGCGAACACATGATCAACCTGCTGGACACCCCCGGCCACGAAGACTTCTCGGAAGACACCTACCGCACCCTGACCGCGGTGGACTCGGCGCTGATGGTGCTCGACGGCGGTAAGGGCGTAGAGCCGCGGACCATTGCCCTGATGGACGTCTGCCGCCTGCGGGATACGCCGATCGTCAGCTTCATCAACAAGCTGGACCGCGACATCCGCGACCCGATCGAACTGCTGGACGAAATCGAGGCGGTACTGAAGATCAAGGCCGCGCCGATTACCTGGCCGATCGGTTGCTACCGCGACTTCAAGGGCGTGTACCACCTGGCGGGCGACTACATCATCGTCTACACCCCGGGCCACGGCCACGAGCGCACCGAGACCAAGATCATCGAGAAGCTCGACTCCGCCGAAGCCCGTGCCCACCTGGGCGACGAGTACGAGCGTTTCCTCGAGCAGCTGGAACTGGTGCAGGGCGCCTGCCACGAGTTCGACCAGCAGGAGTTCCTCGACGGCCACCTGACCCCGGTGTTCTTCGGCACCGCCCTGGGCAACTTCGGGGTCGACCATGTGCTCGACGCCGTAGTGGACTGGGCCCCGCTGCCGCTGCCACGGGCGGCCAACGAGCGCAGCGTGGCGCCCCAGGAAGAGAAGTTCTCGGGCTTTGTGTTCAAGATCCAGGCGAACATGGACCCCAAGCACCGCGACCGCATCGCCTTCATGCGCATCTGCTCGGGCAAGTACGAGAAGGGCATGAAGATGCGCCACGTGCGCACCGGCAAGGACGTGCGCATCGGCGACGCCCTGACCTTCTTCTCCTCCGAGCGTGAGCAACTGGAAGAAGCCTATGCCGGCGACATCATCGGCCTGCACAACCACGGCACCATCCAGATCGGCGACACCTTCACCGAAGGCGAGGCCCTGGGTTTCACCGGTATCCCGCACTTCGCCCCGGAACTGTTCCGCCGTGTGCGCCTGAAGGACCCGCTCAAGTCCAAGCAACTGCGCCAGGGCCTGCAACAGCTGGCCGAAGAGGGTGCGACCCAGGTGTTCTTCCCCGAGCGCAGCAACGACATCATCCTCGGCGCCGTCGGTGTGCTGCAGTTCGATGTGGTGGCCAGCCGCCTGAAGGAGGAATACAAGGTCGAATGCGCCTACGAGCCGATCACCGTGTGGTCCGCTCGCTGGATCAGCTGCGACGACAAGAAGAAGCTGGAGGAGTTTTCCAACAAGGCGGTGGAAAACCTGGCGCTGGACGGCGGCGGTCACCTGACCTACCTGGCGCCGACCCGGGTCAACCTGGCGCTGATGGAAGAGCGCTGGCCGGACGTGAAATTCCGCGCGACCCGCGAACACCACTAAGTTCGCCTGCCACACCCCAAGCCCCGCGGTGCAGACCGCGGGGCTTTTTTGTGCCTGCTGGCAAGCTCATGGCACCCCTCACCGTTAGTCGGGCGGGGGCTCCTGGCGAGGGGATCGATAGCTGGCTATCTGGAAAGTCCCGGGTATCGCGACTAGGTTTCAGGTTGTGCTGTGGCCGTTGCAAGGCACGGTTTGCAGCCTTCGATGATTCACCTTTGAAGGGATGGAATCGGCTATGAGAATTTTTCAACGCGTGGTGTTGCTGATCAAAGTGCTGGTGCTGCTATCGCTGGGCATGTCGGCGGCCTGGGCCAACAACCTGTTGCAGGTCAAGGAGCCCGGATACTCGTCGAGCCAGGGCACGCCCGTGCAGATGCTGGCCAAGTCCGAGTCGGAGCCGGGGGATGAAGGGCAGGGCGGCAGCTCGGGCGATGACGACCAGACCACCGACGACGGCGAGCCTGACCAGGGCTGAAAAAAAGCCCCTCGCAACGGATCGATGCGCAATCCGTCGGGAGGGGCCGGTGCAACAAGGTTCAGGCGCTCCCGCAGGTTCCGGGGGGCGCCTTTTTCATGCTCGTTACAAGAACTGCTCGGCGTAGTGGCAGGCCACCTGGCGGCTGTCGAGCTGGCGCAAGGCCGGCTCTTCGGTGCTGCAACGCTCGGTGGCGTACGGGCAGCGCTTGTGGAAGGCGCAGCCGGGCGGCGGGTTCAGAGGGTTGGGCAGCTCGCCGGCGATCTTGATCTTCGGCTTGTCCGGGTCCGGATGGATGGCCGGGGTGGCCGAGAGCAGGGCCTGGGTGTAGGGGTGCAGGGGACGGGTGTAGATGTCCTCCTTGGGGCCCATTTCCACTGGCCGGCCCAGGTACATCACCAGCACCTGGTCAGCGACGTGGCGCACCACCGCCAGGTTGTGCGAGATGAACACGTAGGCAGTATTGAATTCCTGCTGCAGGTCCATGAACAGGTTCAGCACCTGGGCCTGGATCGATACGTCCAGGGCCGAGGTCGGTTCATCCGCCACCAGCACTTTGGGTTGCAGCATCATCGCCCGGGCCAGGGCGATACGCTGGCGCTGGCCGCCGGAGAACATATGCGGGTAGCGCTGGTAATGCTCGGGGCGCAGGCCCACCTGCTTCATCATCGCCTGGACTTTCTCGCGGCGCTCGGTGGCCGACAGCTTGGTGTTGATCAGCAATGGCTCGGCCAGCTGGTCACCGATCTTCTGCCGTGGGTTGAGCGAGGCGTAGGGGCTCTGGAACACCATCTGCACGTCGCGGCGCAGTTGCTTGCGCTGCTCCTTGGTGGCGCCCTTGACCTCATGGCCGGCGATCTGCAGCGAGCCCGAAGATGGCTCCTCGATCAGGGTCAGGGCCCGGGCCAGGGTGGACTTGCCGCAACCGGATTCGCCCACCACGGCCAGGGTCTTGCCGGCCTCGAGTTCGAAGGACACGCCATTGAGTGCGCGAACGGTGGCGTGGCCCTTGAACAGGCCCCGGGACACTTCGTAGTGACGGGTCAGGTCGCGGGCGGTTAGAACGACGGCCATCACGCCACCTCCTGGTTCAGCGGGTAGAAGCAGCGCACCAGGCTGGCGGCTTGCGGATCGAGACTAGGCCGCTGCTGGCGGCAGTTTTCCTGGACGTAGGGGCAGCGTGGCGACAGCAGGCAGCCTTGGGGCCGGTCGTAGCGACCGGGAACGATGCCCGGCAGGGTCGAGAGCCGCGAGGCGCCCAGGCTGTGCTCGGGAATCGCCGCCAGCAGGGCTTCGCTGTAAGGGTGCGCGGGGATGTCGAACAGCTCCGGCACCTTGCCCACTTCCACCGTCTGGCCGGCGTACATCACGCAGACGCGCTGGGCGGTCTCGGCCACCACGGCCAGGTCGTGGGTGATCAGCACCAGGCCCATGTTCTGCTCTTTCTGCAGGCTCAGCAGCAGGTCCATGATCTGTGCCTGGATGGTCACGTCCAGGGCGGTGGTGGGTTCGTCGGCGATCAGCAGCTTGGGTTCGCCGGCGATGGCCATGGCGATTGCCACGCGCTGGCTCATGCCCCCGGACAGCTGGTGCGGGTAGGCGTCCATGCGGCTGGCGGCGCCGGGGATCTCGACCTTCTCCAACAGTTCGATGGCGCGCTTGCGGGCGGCCTTGCCGGACATCTTCAGGTGCAGGCGCAGCACTTCCTCGATCTGGAAGCCCACGGTGTAGCTGGGGTTCAGCGCGGTCATCGGGTCCTGGAAGACCATGGCCAGGTCCTTGCCGACGATCTGCCGGCGCTGGCGGGCGCTGAGCTTGAGCATGTCCTTGCCGTCGAAGTTCATGGCGTCGGCGGTGACGATGCCGGGGTGCTCGATCAGGCCCATCAGGGCCATCATGGTCACCGACTTGCCGGAGCCGGACTCGCCGACGATGGCCAGTACTTCGCCCTTATCGACCTTGAGGTCCAGGCCGTCCACCACGGGAACAGCCTTGGCGTCGCCAAAACGGACATTGAGATTCTTGATTTCTAACAGTGACATGGGAATCTCCTCAGGCGGCATTCTTGAGTTTCGGGTCCAGCGCATCGCGCAGGCCGTCGCCCATCAGGTTGATTGCCAGCACGCTGAGCAAAATGGTCAGGCCGGGCAGGCTCACTACCCACCAGGCGCGTTCGATGTAGTCGCGGGCCGAGGCCAGCATGGTGCCCCACTCAGGGGTAGGCGGCTGCACGCCGAGGCCGAGGAAGCCCAGGGCGGCGGCGTCGAGGATCGCCGAAGAGAAGCTCAAGGTGGCCTGGACGATCAGTGGTGCCATGCAGTTGGGCAGCACGGTGATGAACATCAGGCGCGGCAGGCCGGCACCGGCCAGGCGTGCGGCGGTCACGTAGTCGCGGTTGAGTTCGCCCATCACCGCGGCGCGGGTCAGGCGCACGTAGGACGGCAGCGAGACCACGGCAATGGCGATCACGGTGTTGATCAGGCCTGGGCCGAGGATGGCGACGATGGCCACGGCCAGCAGCAGCGAAGGCAGGGCCAGCATGATGTCCATCAGGCGCATGATGCTTGGGCCCAGCAGGCGCGGGAAGAAGCCGGCGAACAGGCCCAGCAGGATCCCCGGGATCAGCGACATCACCACCGACGACAGGCCGATCAGCAGCGACAGGCGCGAACCCTGGATCAGGCGCGAGAGCAGGTCGCGGCCCAGCTCGTCGGTGCCCAGTAGGAACTGCAACTGCCCGCCTTCGAGCCAGGCCGGTGGGGTCAGCAGGAAGTCGCGGTATTGCTCGCTGGGGTCATGGGGGGCCACCCAGGGTGCGAAGATCGCGCAGAACACGATCAGCAGCATGAACATCAGGCCGGCGACGGCGCCCTTGTTGTGGGAGAAGTGTTGCCAGAATTCTTTGTAGACGGACGGATAGAGCAGGCTTTGATCGACTGCTACCGAGGAAGTTGGAGTACTCATGTGTCTTGGCCTCAGCGCTGATGACGGATGCGTGGGTTGGCAAAGCCGTAGAGGATGTCCACCACGAAGTTGACCATGATCACCAGGCAGGCGATCAACAGGATGCCGTTCTGCACCACGGGATAGTCCCGGGCGCCGATGGCTTCGATCAGCCATTTACCGATGCCGGGCCAGGAAAAGATGGTTTCGGTCAGGACCGCACCGGCCAGCAGGGTGCCGACTTGCAGGCCGACCACGGTCAGTACCGGGATCAGCGCGTTGCGCAGGCCATGGACGAAGACCACCCGGTTGGGCGACAGGCCCTTGGCCTTGGCGGTACGGATGTAGTCCTCGCGCAGCACTTCGAGCATCGAGGAGCGGGTCATCCGCGCGATCACCGCCAGGGGGATGGTACCCAGCACGATGGAAGGCAGGATCAGGTGCTTCAGTGCGTCGAAGAAGGCACTGGTGTCGCCGGCCAGCAGGGTGTCGACCAGCATGAAGCCGGTCTTGGGCTCGATGTCGTAGAGCAGGTCGATACGTCCGGAAACCGGGGTCCAGCCCAGGCTCACCGAGAAGAACATGATCAGGATCAGGCCCCACCAGAAGATCGGCATCGAGTAGCCGGCGAGGGAAATCCCCATCACCCCGTGGTCGAACAGCGAGCCGCGCCTGAGGGCGGCGATGACCCCGGCCAGCAGGCCGATGACGCCGGCGAACAGCAGGGCGGACATGGCCAGCTCCAGGGTCGCGGGGAACAGCGAGGAGAACTCGCTCCATACGCTGGTACGGGTACGCAGGGATTCGCCCAGGTCACCGTAGGCCAGCTTGCCGATGTAGTCCAGGTACTGGGCGTACAGCGGTTTGTTCAATCCAAGGCGTTCCATTGCCTGGGCATGCATCTCGGGGTCGACCCGACGTTCGCCCATCATGACTTCCACGGGATCGCCGGGGATCATGCGTATCAAGGCGAATGTCAGCAAGGTGATGCCGAAAAATGTGGGGATCAGCAACCCCACACGGCGGGCAATAAAACTAAACATCTTCTGAAGTACCTCAGTCAGCCGGTTAGGCGTTTCCGCCGCCCCTGGGTCAGGGACGGCGGGCGTTTCTTATTACTTCACCTGGGTGGTAGCGAAGTTATTGGTGGTCAGGGGGCTCTGGTGATACCCCTCGACGTTCTTGCGCATGGCGGTGAACATTTTCGGATAGGCCATGGGGATCCAGGGTTGATCCTGCTCAAAGACCAGCAGGGCCTTTTCATAGAGTTCGGCGCGCTTGGCCGAGTCGGCGTCGGAGCGAGCCTGGTCGATCAGGTCCTGGAAGGTCTTGTTGCACCAGCGGGCATAGTTTTCGCCGTTTTTCGCCGCGTCACAACTCAGGTTCGGCGTCAGGAAGTTATCCGGGTCACCGTTATCCCCGGCCCAGCCGGCCGAGACCATGTCGTGCTCGCCGTTCTTGGCGCGCTTGAGCATCTCGCCCCATTCCATCACGCGAATATCCAGCTTCAGGCCGATCTTGGCCAGGTCGGCCTGCATCATCTGGGCCCCGAGCAGCGGGTTGGGGTTGGTCGGGCCGCCGCCGTTGCGGGTGAACAGGGTGATCACGGTGCCTTCGGGCACGCCGGCTTCCTTGAGCAGGGCGCGGGCCTTGTCCAGGTCCCGTGGCGGGTTCTTCAGGCTGGTGTTGAAGCCCAGCAGGGTCGGTGGGTACGGGCCGGTGCCGACCAGGGCGTTGCCCGGGCCATACAGGCTGTTGACGTAGGCTTCCTTGTCGAAGGCGATATTGATCGCCTTGCGTACCCGCACGTCGCTCATGTACTTGCGGGTGGTGTTCATGGCGATGTAGCCGGTGGTCATGGCCGCCAGCTCATGCACCTGCAGGTTCGGGTCGGCCTTGATGCTGGGGATGTCATCGGGCTTGGGATACAGGGCGACCTGGCACTCGTTGGCCTTGAGCTTTTGCAGGCGCACGTTGTTGTCGGTGGTGATCGCCAGGATCAGTGTTTCGGCTGGAGGCTTGCCGCGGAAGTAGTCCGGGTTGGCCTTGAAGCGCACCTGGGCGTCCTTGGCATAGCGGGTGAAGATGAACGGACCGGTGCCGATCGGCTTGCTGTTGAGCTCAGAGGTCTTGCCTTCCTTGAGCAGCTTGTCGGCGTATTCGGCCGGGAAGATCGAGGAGAAGGCCATGGCCACGTCGGCCAGGAACGGAGCTTCGCGGCGGGTCAGTGTGAAGACCACGGTGTGGTCGTCGACTTTCTCTACGCTCTTGAGCAGTTCCTTGAAGCCCATGCTTTCGAAATAGGGGAAACCCACGCTGGACTTGTCATGCCAGGGGTGTTTCGGGTCCAACTGGCGCTGGAAACTCCAGAGCACGTCGTCGGCGTTCAGGTCGCGGGTCGGGGTGAAGTAGTCGGTGCTGTGGAACTTGACGCCCTTGCGCAGGTGGAAGGTGTATTGCAAGCCGTCTGGGCTGATGTCCCAGGATTCGGCCAGGGCTGGCTCGATGTCCGTGGTCCCCGGCTTGAAGTCCACCAGCCGGTTGAAAATGGTTTCCGCCACTGCGTCGGCAGTGACCGCGGTCGTGTACTGGACCATATCGAAACCTTCCGGGCTGGCTTCGGTACAGACCACCAAGGGTTTGGCCGCGGCGCTTATGGCGACGCTCAACAATGCGGCGCTCAAGGCCGCTTTCATGGGAAGCATTTTCATCATGGACCCCCTGCAAAGGAATGAACCAGAGTAGCTTGAACGGCGGATTCGTCATGAACCCGCCCTTCAACTGGCGGGTTAGAGAATGTTGAACGGAACCGTGGTCACCAGGCGGAACTCGTTGATGTTGCCATCGGCCTGGTACTTGCTCGCGCGGTGGGTGGTGTAGGTCGCGCGGATCGCGGTGGCCTTGAGCGGGCCGCTCTGCACGGCGTAGCTGGCGCCGATGCCGTATTCGTAGTGGGTTTCGCCGTCCATGGTGTTGACGCCGACCAGTTTGCCTTCGGAGTTCAAGCCACCGTAGGCGGTGCCCTTGTAGTGAGTACCGTCGATGCCCCAGCCGCGGGCCTGGTAGATGTTGAACTTGAGGCCGGGCACGCCGTATTCGGCCATGTTCAGGCCGTAGGCGATCTGGAACGACTTTTCGTTCGGTCCGTTGAAGTCCGAGAGCAGGGAGTTGGCCAGGTAGATGCCGTTGGTTTCGTGCAGGTAGTCGAAGTACTCGTTACCGTTCACCGCCTGGTAGGAGAAGGTCAGGCTGTGGGCCTGGTGGGCCAGGCCCAGGGACAGGGAGTAGGTATCGTTGTCGATCTCGCCCATCTCTTTCTTGCCGGTATCGACGGTCTTGTAGTAGTTCAGGCCGGTGGTCAGGGCCAGTACCGAGCTGTCACCCAGTTCGTGGGTGGCACCGAAGTAGTACTGGTTCCAGAAGTCTTCCACCTTGGAGGCGTAGAGGCTGGTCTTCAGGCTCTTGAGCGGCTGGTAGTTGGCACCAACTAGGCTGACACGATCGGTCTCGGCGTTGTTGTTGGTGTATTCGGAGCGGAATTTCGACAGGCTCTGCTCGGTCCGTGGCGATACCCGGTCGAAGGTGCCGGCGTCGAACGACAGGTTGTTGAATTCTTCACTGTGGATGCTGGCCCCTTCGAAGCTCGAAGGCAGTGGGCGGTTGCCGATGACGTCGACGATCGGCGTGCTGAAGTTCTGCCGGCCGACGGTCAGGGTGGTGTTGGATACGCGGAACTTGACGTTGGCCAGGCCCAGCTTGCTCCACTGGCCTACGGCGTCGCCGTCGGAGTGGGTCAGGGTACGGTTGTTCTTGCCGGCGATGTCCTTGCGGTCACGGTCCAGAGCAATGGCGTTGTAGGCGGCGACTTCGGTGCTGACCCCAACGGTGCCTTCGGTAAAGCCGGAGGTGTAGTTGAGGATGGTGCCCTGGACCCAGTTGATACGGCGTGGGGTCGAGGTCGGCTGGCCGTTGTGGTTGTAGGAGAAGCGGTCGTTGCGACGCTTCAACTCGTTGGCGTACCAGTTACGGGTGCTCCCGGACAGGCTCTGGCCTTCGATGAACCCCTTGGACTCAGCCTGGGCATTGGTGCTGTTCAGTTCAGTCGGGACGAAGTCCTGGCTGACGTTCTCTGCATAGGCCGTAGCAGTGATGCTGCTGATGGCCAGGGCTAACAACGCGCTGTTGCTCAGTTTCATGGGTGACGCTCCTTTGTTTTCTTTTTTACATGCCGGTTTTTTTCGGCCGGCTGGTTTTTGGAACTCATTCAAGGCATCGCAAACGTTTGCATTCGGTTCGTTCGCCGAATTCAGGCAATACGCCTGCATGAGGACGAAAATCGTCCTCGCGGTTCTAGGCTCGTCGGTTATGGGGTCAGGCTGACACCGGAGAAGGAATTGCGTCCAAAGGGGCTGACCTTGAAGTCTTCGACTTTCGCGCTCAGCGGTTGGTTGATCGTCGAATGGGCCACCGGGGTGATCGGCACTTGCTGCTTGAGCAATTGCTGGGCCTGCTTGTACAGCACGCTGCGTTGTTCATGATCGGTGACGATCTTGGCTTGCTTGATCAGCTTGTCGTACTGCGGGTCGCACCACATGGAGTAGTTGTTGCCGCCAATGGCGTCGCAGCTATACAGAGTGCCCAGCCAGTTGTCCGGGTCACCGTTGTCGCCGGTCCAGCCGATCAGGCTGATGTCGTGCTCACCGTTCTTGGTGCGCTTGATGTACTCGCCCCATTCGTAGCTGACGATCTTCACCTTCAGGCCGATCTTCGCCCAGTCCGCTTGCAGCATTTCAGCCATCAGCTTGGCATTGGGGTTGTAGGGGCGCTGCACGGGCATGGCCCAGAGGTTGATTTCGGTGCCTTCCTTGACGCCGGCGGCCTTGAGCAGTTCGCGGGCCTTTTCCGGGTTGTAGGCGGCGTCCTTGATGCTGTCGTCGTAGGACCACTGGGTGGGGGGCATGGCGTTGACCGCCAGTTGCCCGGCGCCCTGGTACACGGCGTTGAGGATGGCCGGTTTGTTCACCGCCATGTCCAGCGCCTGGCGTACTTCGAGGCGATCGAAGGGCTTGTGCTGCACGTTGTAGGCGATGTAGCCGAGGTTGAACCCGGGCTTTTCGATCACCTGCAGTTTCGGATCGTTTTTCAAGGCCTCGATATCCGCAGGGCGCGGATGCAGGGTGATCTGGCATTCGCCGGCGCGCAGCTTCTGCACCCGTACCGAGGCGTCGGTGTTGATGGCGAAGATCAGCCGATCGAGCTTGACCCGGCTCGGGTCCCAGTAGTGTGGGTTGGCGGCGTAGCGGATCTGCGAATCTTTCTGGTAGCGCTGGAACACGAAGGGCCCGGTGCCGATGGGCTTCTGGTTGATCTGGCTGGGCGTGCCGGCCTTGAGCAGTTGCTCGGCGTATTCGGCGGAGAGGATCGCGGCGAAGCTCATGGCCAGGTTCTGGATGAACGCTGCATCCACAGTGTTGAGGGTCATGACCACGGTCAGTGGGTCGGTTTTCTCGACCTTGGCGATGTTCTTGTTCAGGCTCATGCCGTTGAAGTAGGGGAACTCGGTCGGGTAGGCCTTACGGAACGGGTGTTCGGCGTCGAGCATGCGGTTGAAGGTAAACAGCACGTCGTCGGCATTGAAGTCACGGGTCGGCTTGAAGTACGAGGTGCTGTGGAACTTCACGCCCTCGCGCAGGTGGAAGCTGTACTTGAGGCCATCCTCGGAGATGTCCCAGCGGGTGGCCAGGGCGGGCAAGACGTTGGTCGCGCCTCTCTCGAATTCCACCAGGCGGTTGTACAGCGGCTCGGCGGCATCGTTGTCGGTGGCGGTGGTGTATTGCGCGGTATCAAAGCCGGCCGGGCTGCCTTCGGAGCAGAACACCAGGCTGCGCTCGGCAGCGACGCTTGAAGCGGTGGCAGCCAACAGGCCGCAGCCCAGCAAAGCCGGGAGAATCAAGGAGTGACGCATGATGATCCATCTCCATTTTTTGTTGTGATGATCAATGGGCCATGGCTCCTTCCTGGAGCCTGTATAGGCCATTGATGCCAAACCATGTCAGCTACTGCCCGCTGGCAGGCACGGTCTTGCCTCGCGTCGAGGTTCGAGGGCGAAAACGAGGGCCGTGGTCGGCTCCATGCCTGCAGCTTTGTTCGAATCGCCTTGGAGTTCACTGGGCTGGGTGTCGATTGACACCTTCCCTGGTCCGGGTTGGATTCTTTCAATGGGCCAGTCCAGCCATGGCGACGTCAGGGACGTCGCCATGGCCGCGCTTTATTTGGCGATGCTCACGCCGTAGAAAGCGTTCAGACCGAACGGGCTGATCTTGAAGTCCTGCACGTTGGCGCGCATGGGTTGGAACACCGTCGAGTGTGCGATCGGTGTCATCGGGACTGCATCTTTGAGGATATGTTGCGCCTGCTTGTACAGCTCGGTGCGCTTGGCCACGTCCGAGGTGGCCCGGGCTTGCTTGATCAGTGCGTCGTATGGCTTGTCGCACCACTTGGAGAAGTTGTTGCCGTTCATGGCATCGCAGCCGAACAGGGTGCCCAGCCAGTTGTCCGGGTCACCATTGTCGCCGCTCCAACCGATGATCATCGCCTGGTTCTCACCGCCTTTGGAGCGCTTGATGTACTCGCCCCACTCGAAGCTGACGATGTTCACCTTCAGGCCGATCTTCGCCCAGTCGGACTGCAGCATCTCGGCCATCAGCTTGGCGTTCGGGTTGTATGGACGCTGGACCGGCATGGCCCACAGGGTGATCTGGGTGCCTTCCTTGATGCCGGCTTCCTTGAGGAGTTGGCGGGCCTTCTCAGGATCGTACTTGGCATCCTTGATGGTGGTGTCGTAGGACCACTGGGTCGGCGGCATGGCGTTGACTGCCAGTTGGCCGGCGCCCTGGTAGACCGAGTCGATGATCTGCGGCTTGTTCACTGCCATGTCCAGCGCCTGGCGGACCCGCAGGTCGGCCAGTGGGTTGGCATCGGTGCGGTCCTTGAGGACCGGCATCACGTTGTAGGCGACGTAGCCCAGGTTGAAGCCTGCCTGTTCAGGCATCTTCAGGTCCTTGTCTTCCTTGAGCGCCTTGAGGTCGGCCGGACGTGGGGAAAGGGTGACCTGGCACTCGTTCTTCTTCAGCTTCTGGATGCGCACCGACGGATCGGTGGTGATGGCGAAGATCAGGTTGTCGATCTTCACGTCTTCAGGCCGCCAGTAGTCCTTGTTGCCGGTGTAGCGAATGTTGGAGTCTTTCTGATAACTCTTGAAGACGAACGGACCGGTGCCGACCGGCTTCTGGTTGATGTCGCTGGTCTTGCCTTCCTTGAGCAGCTTGTCGGCGTACTCGGCGGACTGGATGGAGGCGAAGCTCATGGCCAGGTTCTGGATGAACGCGGCATCAACCGACTTGAGGATGAACTTGACGGTCTTGTCGTCGATCTTCTCGATCTTGGTGATGTTGGTATCCATCCCCATGTCGGTGAAGTACGGGAATTCGGTTGGGTACGCCTTACGGAACGGCATGTTCTTGTCGATCATGCGGTTGAAGGTGAACAGCACGTCGTCGGCGTTGAAGTTGCGAGTGGGAGTGAAGTACGGCGTGGTGTGGAACTTGACGCCTTCGCGCAGGTGGAAGGTGTAGGTCAGGCCGTCTTCCGAGATGTCCCAGCTGGTGGCCAGGCCTGGGACGACCTTGGTGCCGCCACGTTCGAACTGGCTCAGGCGGTTGAAGATGGTTTCCGCAGAGGCGTCGAAGTCGGTTCCGGTGGTGTACTGGCCCGGGTCGAAACCGGCAGGGCTGCCTTCGGAGCAAAACACCAGGTTAGTCGCGGCCTGGGCGAAGGGGGCGCTGGCCAGCAGACCGGCGCTGACTAAAAACGGAATGACTGCTTGTTTGAACATGGTGGCCTCATGATTTGTTGTCATTGTTTGTGTTGAGGGCGACCTTGTGAGTCGACCCGCCGATACTTATGCAGGCCCCATACCCAATGCAAGGTGCGGGGCCGACACAAGCCTCAAAGAGTGGCACGAACGTACAGGAATGACGCATTTGTATAAAACTTGACGCATTTGACCGTTTGCGCCGGTTCTTTATGGTGCATTTGCTGCCTTTTTAGCGTGCAGCCAGGGGCGATTACGCCTCGTGTTGGTGCGTTATCCAGGCGGATGCCGAGCTGTTTCTGCCCGAGCTGGCGGGGCTGGCCGGCCAGGTGGCGATGACGGGGAATACGGGTGGCGCGGGGGCGCGGAGAGTCGAAAGACGGGCCTGTTGCCTGCCAGGACTGGTGCTGGAAAATCTTACACATGCAAACCTCTTTTTTTCTTTTTCTAGGGCGCATCTGAGGATTGGCCTTGTGGGCCGTGGTCACTCGCCTTTCTATCTCGATGGGGATGGATGGAGCCCCACGGACCCTATGCGGCGATGGCGAGTACTTGTTGTGTTCTTGATCGACGACTCGCTGGTGCGGAAATTAAGTCATGCTGAAATTGTGGTCAACGAAAATTAAGCATGACTAACATTTCTATCGTGTGAAGGTTTGCCCAGGATGTTCGGCAAGCCCTTGTATGTAGGGATCAGGAGGCCGGGCGGTCGTCGAAAAGGCCCATGGTGGTAATGGTCAGGACTTCTGCCGGACCGTCGCCGACGTTGGCCAGGCAGTGGGTCTTGGTGGCGTCGAAGTGCACCGAATCGCCAGGGCCCAGGGGGTATTGGCGACCTTCGATGGTGTAGACGATTTGTCCCGAAAGAACGTAAGAAAATTCTGAGCCGTCGTGGGAAATCAATTCCGATTGGTAGCCCACCGAGATGTTCATCTTCACGGCGTTGATCAAGTTGCCGGGAAAGGAACTGGAGAGTCGTTCGTAGGCCAGGGGCTGGCCCTCAATGGTATAGCGCACTCGCTCGCCATCATGGGAGTCGGGCTGGGCCTGGCTCGGTTGGTCGAACAGGGCATTGAGTGGCACGTTCAACGACTTGGCGATGTTGACCAGGGAAGAGATGGATACGCCTGTCAGATTACGCTCTGCCTGGGATAGGAAACTGGCTGTCAGACCGGATTCACTAGCAATCTGGCGCAGGGTTTTCTTGGCGGCGCGGCGATAGCGACGCAGGCGTTCGCCGATGCGGTCAGCGGTCATTGAGGAGACTCTTATAGGAAAAAAGCAATTTACCTGTCAGGCGTCAGTAATACCTGACAGGCGCAATACTAAGGTTCGACACTTTAACATCCAGAACTCGCCAAACTCATGGGCAGCAAGGTGAATTCTCCTGAGCTGGCTTGAAACAGTCTGTAACGAAAAACGGCGGTAACCTCGCTTTGGAGGTTACCGCCGTTTGCAGGAAGGCCGGAAGCGTTTTACTGCATCAGCACTTCGATGGCGCCGTCGGCGGTCATGTTGACCTTGCTGGTGCCGGCCTCGACTTGCGGGGTGACGGAGGAGGACGCGTCTTCGCTGGCAGCCTTAATCATCATGGGGCCACGCATGTAGGGCTGCGGGTAACCATCGGCGTTGAGATTCAGGTTGACGATCTTGTAGCCCTTGCCGCCCAAGGCTTCGGTCGCCAGTTGTGCCCGGGCCTTGAACGCCTGTACGGCATCCTTGAGCAGGGCATCCTCGCTGGCCTTGCGGGTCGCGGGGGCGATGGCGAAGTCCATGCCGTCCATCTTCAGGTTGGTCAGCAACTCGCCGGTGAGCTTGGACAGGGCGGCGAAGTCGGCGCTTTCCAGGCGCAGTTCGGCACGCTCGCGCCAGCCGGTGATCTTCTGGCCCTTGCTGTCGTAGATCGGATAGCTGTTGCGGCTGCCCTGGCTCAGGGTGATGCCCTTGACTTGGCGTGCCTGTTCCAGGGCCTTGTTCATGGTGGTGCTGATTTCTGCCGCCAGCTTGGCCGGATCGGCGTTCTGCGACTCGCTGTAGAGGGTCACGATCATCAGGTCGCGGGCCACTTCCTGGCTGGCCTCGGCGCGCAGGGAAACCTGGTTGTAGTGCAGCTCATCGGCGGCCTGCGCTGGAAGGCTGGCGAGGGAGGCGACGCCGAGGGCGAGAAGGGCGAGGTTGCGACTGAAAGGCTGCATGGGATCTCCTTGAGTACGGTTCGCAAGCCAAAGGTTCGCGCTTGCGTTGAGCGATAAGACTCTAGCTTTTACTCCCAGTTGCACCCATTACAACTTTGATACACCTTGGCCTCCCTTATCCCGGGGCTTCTGCTTGTAGCTGAAAGCTTGCCACTTGCCGCTGCTTTTTCCTGTGGCGCTTTGCCGCAGTTTTGCCTGTGTCGGGGGCGGCATGGTTATACTCCCGCCGATTATCCTGGAGCGCTCATCAGGAGAGCTCATGCTCGCCCCCGTAAAATTGCTGTCTGCGACCCGCCAGAACCTCTGGCGCCTGACCTTCATCCGCACCCTGGTTCTGGCCGCTCAGGCCGGTTCGGTGGGGCTTGCCTATTGGCTCGAACTGCTGCCGCTGCCCTGGCTGCAACTGGGGATTACCCTGGTCTTCTCCATGGTGCTGTGCGCCTTTACGGCCATCCGCCTGCGCACCTCCTGGCCGGTGACGGAACTGGAATATGCCCTGCAGCTGGCCTGTGACCTGTTTATCCACAGCGTGCTGCTGTATTTCTCCGGCGGCTCCACCAACCCCTTCGTGTCCTATTACCTGGTGCCCCTGACGATCGCTGCGGTGACCTTGCCCTGGCGTTACTCCGTGGCGCTCTCGGGGATCGCCCTGGCCCTCTATACCTTGTTGCTGGCCTGGTTCTACCCGTTGCAGACCTTGCCCATCGCCCGGGAAAACCTGCAGGTCTACGGCATGTGGCTGAGCTTTGCCCTGGCTGCGGCGGTGATCACTTTCTTCGCGGCGCGGATGGCCGAGGAGTTGCGGCGCCAGGAAGAACTACGGGCGATCCGCCGCGAGGAGGGCCTGCGTGACCAGCAATTGCTGGCCGTGGCTACCCAGGCCGCCGGCGCCGCCCATGAGTTGGGCACGCCCCTGGCGACCATGAGCGTGCTGCTCAAGGAAATGCGCCAGGACCATCCCGATCCGCTGCTGCAGGACGACCTCAGCGTGCTCCAGGACCAGGTGAAGCTGTGCAAGGAAACCTTGCAACAACTGGTGCGCGCCGCCGAGGCCAACCGGCGGATGGCGGTAGAGATGCAGGATGTCACCCAGTGGCTCGACGAGGCCCTGAACCGCTGGCACCTGATGCGCCCGGAAGCCAGCTATCGCTTCCATTTGCTGGGGCAGGGTGAAATGCCGCGCCTGGCGCCGCCACCGGACCTGACCCAGGCCCTGCTCAACCTGCTCAACAATGCTGCCGATGCCTGCCCGGAGGGCCTGGAGGTGCGCCTGGACTGGGATGCCGAAGACCTGACCATCAGTATTCGCGATCACGGTGCTGGAGTACCCTTGGCTATCGCCGAGCAGATTGGCAAACCGTTTTTTACCACCAAGGGCAAAGGCTTCGGCCTGGGCCTGTTCTTGAGCAAGGCCAGCGTGACCCGCGCCGGTGGCTCAGTAAAACTCTACAGTCATGAGGAAGGCGGTACGCTCACCGAGCTGCGCCTGCCCCGTGCCGCCCGAGGAGACGACCATGAGTGAAGAGATCCAAGTCGAAGGTGAAGAACTGCCGCATCTGTTGCTGGTGGATGACGACGCTACCTTTACCCGAGTGATGGCCCGTGCCATGAGCCGCCGGGGCTTTCGCGTCAGCACCGCAGGTTCCGCCGAGGAGGGCCTGGCCCTGGCCCAGCAGGACTTGCCGGACTATGCCGCGCTGGACCTGAAGATGGATGGCGATTCCGGACTGGTTCTGCTGCCCAAGCTGCTGGAGTTGGACCCGGAGATGCGTGTACTGATCCTCACCGGTTATTCGAGCATCGCCACCGCCGTGGAGGCCATCAAGCGCGGTGCCTGCAACTACCTGTGCAAGCCGGCGGACGCCGATGACGTGCTGGCTGCGCTGCTGTCCGAGCATGCCGACCTGGATAGCCTGGTGCCGGAAAACCCGATGTCGGTGGACCGCCTGCAATGGGAGCATATCCAGCGGGTCCTGACCGAGCATGAAGGCAACATCTCCGCCACTGCCCGTGCCCTGGGCATGCATCGCCGCACCTTGCAGCGCAAATTGCAGAAGCGTCCGGTTCGTCGCTGATACGCGATTGAATCCCTCTCTTCTCGACAGGAAAAAGCGAGCCGTTCGACTATGATCGGCTCAACGCTTCTTCGCTTCCCAATAGAGCCTCGATAATGAATCAGAACGCTGAATACTCCGCGGTCAACGATGTTGTGCGCGGGCAATTCTTCCGTCGGGTGTGGGCCATGATCACGCCTTACTGGCGCAGCGAGGAGAAGGGCAAGGCCTGGCTGCTGTTGGCCGCGGTGATCGGCCTGTCGTTGTTCAGTGTGGCGATCTCGGTGTGGATCAACAGCTGGTACAAGGATTTCTACAACGCTTTGCAGAAGAAGGACGAAGCGGCGTTCTGGCATCTGATCCTGTATTTCTGCGGCATCGCCGCAGTGGCGATCCTGGGCGCGGTGTACCGCCTGTACCTGACCCAGATGCTGACCATCCGCTGGCGGGCCTGGCTCACCGAGAAGCACTTCGCCCGTTGGCTGGGCAGCAAGAACTATTACCAGCTGGAGCAGGGCGGTTACACCGACAACCCCGACCAGCGGATCTCCGAAGACCTCAACAGCTTCACCACCAACACCCTGGCGCTGGGCCTGGGGCTGATCCGCAACCTGGTCAGCCTGGTGTCCTTCTCCATCATTCTCTGGGGCGTGTCCGGCAGCATCGAGGTGCTGGGCTATACCATTCCCGGCTACATGTTCTGGTGCGCCCTGGTGTATGCCCTGGTCGGCAGTTGGCTGACCCATCTGATCGGGCGGCGCTTGATCGGGCTGAACAACCAGCAGCAACGCTTCGAGGCCGACCTGCGTTTCTCCATGGTACGGGTCCGGGAGAACGCCGAGAGCATTGCCTTGTATGACGGCGAGAAGAACGAGAACCAACGCCTGAGCGGCCGTTTCAGCAAGGTCTGGCACAACTTCTGGGACATCATGAGGGTGTCCAAGCGCCTGACGTTCTTTACCGCCGGTTATGGCCAGATCGCGATCATCTTTCCGTTCATCGTGGCTGCTCCCCGTTACTTCTCCGGCAAGATCGAGCTGGGCGAGCTGATGCAGATCAACTCGGCTTTCGGCAACGTCCAGGAGAACTTCAGCTGGTTCATCACGGCCTATTCGGACCTCGCCGCCTGGCGTGCTACCTGCGACCGTCTGCTGAGCTTTCGCCAGGCCATGAGCGATAACGAGGAGCGTCCGGCAGCCATTGACGTACAGGCCGAAGGTGAGCAGTTGCAGGTGCGTGACCTGGGTCTGGACCTGGCCGATGGCCGGCATTTGCTGGCCGGCGCACAGTTGACCGTGAACCCCGGCGAGCGCCTGATGCTCAGTGGCCGCTCCGGCAGTGGCAAGAGCACCTTGCTGCGCGCCATGGGCCGGCTATGGCCCACGGGCCACGGCAATATCCGCCTGCCGAACCAGCGTTCCCTGTTCCTGCCGCAGAAGCCCTACTTGCCTATCGGTAGCCTACGCGACGCCTTGAGTTATCCACAGTCGGGCGACAGCTATCCCCAGGAGCGCTACGACCAGGTACTGCAGACCTGCCGCTTGCCGCACCTGGTGGCACGCCTGGACGAGCGCAATCACTGGCAGCGCATGCTGTCGCCGGGGGAACAGCAACGCCTGGCCTTTGCCCGTGCCCTGCTTTATGCACCGCAGTGGTTGTACATGGACGAGGCCACTTCAGCGATGGACGAGGAAGACGAAGCCACGTTGTACCAGGCGTTGATCGATCAACTGCCGGGATTGAGTATCGTCAGTGTCGGGCACCGCAGTAGCCTCAAGCACTTCCATCCACGGCATATCCGCATCGACCAGGGGCATCTGGTCGAGCAGGCACAGAACGCCTGACCTGCGGTTACATGGACAAAGACCCGCCACGGCAGTATTGCCGGGCGGGTCTTTTTTTGGGGATGAGTCAGGCGTTCTTCAGGATCGAGCGGTCGACCCTTACCGCCAGTTGGCCCTTGCCCGGCTTGGCGTTGAAGGCGACGTTGCCGCGCTCATCGACGCTGGCACGGGCGATGGGGGTGCCATTGAGCAGTAGCTCCAGTGGCGCGTCCTTGAGGGACTGGCCGGAGGCCAGTTGCAGATTCAGAGTGATAGCCATGGTGATTTCCTTATCAAGCGTTGCGGTCGATGAAGCGAGTGGCGTTCTTGTCGATGGAGCCGATCAGCTCCGGTGAGCCGCCACGGAACTGGCGGAAGACATTACGCCCGCTGGCCGCACTGTTGGTGATGCCGGCCGGGATGGCCAGGGTCGGCTGGAAGCTGTCGCCGAGTTCGACATAGCTAGACCAGGGACCGATGTAGGACTCGTTGAGGCCGTTGGTTTCGCTGACGGCATAGCGCACCGCATGCCCGGGCAGCCAGTTGGGCTCGCTGGGAGCATGGCTCTGCCAGCCGTCGGCGAGGATCGAAGGTACGGCGCTTGGCGTATCCAGGTAGCCTGCCGGTTTGTTCGGGCTGTAGTTCTTGAGCAGCAGGTAGGTGCTCCAGCCCCACCAGTTGTCGATGGTCTTGCTGTCATTGAGGTTATTGACGTCGCTGCGGCGCAGGACCTCACTGCCCTTGGTCACGAACAGCGGCGAGAAGTTGCCGGTCTTGGCGGCGTTCAGGTCGGGAGCCACTTTCAACGCAGCGTAGCTGGCCGGGGCCGGCAGGCTGCCGCTCAGGTAACTGGCGAAGATTTCGTCCGCCGAGCGTTGTACCGCGAGCTTCACCTGTTGGCGATTGCGGTGGTCGACGCTATCGAAGTAGCGCTTGTCGCCATAGGAATGCCAGCGATCGCCCTGGGCGTTGCTGACATTGAGGCCGAACTTGCTGTCTTCATCGTGCATGAAGCGGGTGATCAGCGAGCCCAGGTCGCTGGGTGTGACCACTGCGGCCACCTGTTTGCGCGGTACGCGCACATGGCCGGCGGAGAACAGGTCGGTCAGGAAGTGGTCGGCGAAGGCGTTCATCGCATAGGCCAGCTCCAGCTGCTTGTCGTCCGCGCTCTTGCCTGCCAATACCGCTTGTTGCAGCGCGGCGGTATGGCCGGCGATGTAGGCCGCCAGGGCCCACTCGCCAAAGTGGTCGGCGTTGTTGGCTGCAAGCTTGAGATAGCGGCCCAGGGGGAACAGGGCGGAAACGGCGCTGCCGCCACCGGTGATCCTGTTCCACTCTTCGGACAAGGTATCGCCCAGGGCGTCATAGGCTTCGTGGGGCTGCTTGCCATCACGGATGGCCTGGTTGGCGGCGACGATTTCCTTTTGCATCACGGCCAGGATTTGCCGGGCCTCGTCCTTGGCGCCAGGGAGTACCGCCAGGGAGTTGAAGGCGGCGCTGAAGCGCTGTATCCGATCCACCGGCGTCGCACCATCGCAGATCGGCTGGTCGGGAATGCCGTAGAAGTCACCGCCCAGGGCGATCACCTGGCCGTAGGTCAGGGCCAGGCCATTGGGCAGGTGCAGCTCGACCTGCCAGGCCGGGACGGGGGCGGCATCCTTTACGAAGCGCAACAGCGTGCTGTCGCCAATCGCGGTGTGCTCACCGCCTTCGAAGCGCAACGGGGGGGCGTTGCCGAGCGGTTTCTGCGGGTTGTGGGGCAGGTGTTCCGGACGATGGTACTTGATGGTGTGGTGACCGTCGGCGACCAGTACCAGGGCATCGCCGTCGCCAGTGATGGCGATGCCTTGTTCGCTGAACAGGCGATCCAGATCGGCGACGATCTTGCCTGCATGTTGAGGTTGTTGCTGCGTCTGTGCAGAGAGTCCTGACATTTCTAGCTCCTTGATATGTCATTGGATATTCATATTTAACTGTATATATATACAGTTGTTTTGAGGATAAACGAAAACCATTTCCCGTCAAGGCAGGAATGATCTGGCCGGCGGTTTTCTTCGTGGCACGCAGGTGCCGTTGATCGGGGGATGTTCCCCCGGGGATTGGATTATCATTAGCGCCCTAACGACAGGCTCAAGGTTCCCTGCGCATGCTGGCTATTTTTCTCGAAACGCTGACGATCACGGCGCCGGTCTTTGCCATGCTGTTCCTTGGCCTGATGCTCAAGCGCGTGGGCTGGATCAATGACAACTTCATCCATACCGCCTCGGCCCTGGTGTTCAACGTCACCATGCCGGCGCTGTTGTTTCTGGGCATCGTGCACGCCGACCTGCATTCGTCGCTCAAGCCTGGGGTGCTGGTCTATTTCTCGGTAGCGACCCTGGCGTGTTTCGCCCTGGCCTGGCTCTGGGCGATCTGGCGTTGTCCGCGGGAGGATCGCGGCATCTATACCCAGGGCGCCTTTCGCGGCAACAACGCGATCATCGGCCTGGCCCTGGCGGCCAGCATGTATGGCAGCTACGGCATTTCCCTAGGGGCGGTGCTGGCGGCACTGGTGATCCTTTTCTACAACACCCTGTCGACCATCGTCCTGGCCGTGTACAGCCCGGTGATCAAGTCCGACCCCTGGAGCATCTTCAAGAACGTGATCAGCAACCCGCTGATCGTCAGCGTGCTGGTGGCAGGGCCATTCGCCTATTGGCAGATCGGCCTGCCTGGCTGGCTCGAGACTTCAGGGCAGTACCTGGCCCAGATGACCCTGCCGCTGGCGCTGATCTGCATCGGCGGCACCCTGTCCATGGCGGCCTTGCGCAACAGTGGGCGGATGGCCGTCAGTTCCAGCCTGATGAAGATGATCAGCTTGCCGACACTGGCGACTTTCGGTGCCTGGTTGTGCGGCTTTCGTGGTGCCGAACTGGGGATCCTGTTCCTGTACTTCGCCAGCCCCACCGCGGCGGCAAGCTTCGTCATGGCCCGGGCGGCCAATGGCAACCATGAACTGGCAGCGGCGATCATCGTCATCACCACGGTGATGGCGGCGGTGACCACCAATATCGGGATTTTCCTGTTGCAGTGGGGCGGCTGGATCTAAGGTGGCTCGCCGGCCAGGGTGGCCGGCGAGGAGTTGTCACTGGTCTTGCTGGTAGGCGTCTATCACTTCCTGGGCGGCGCGAAATGCATCGACGGCCGCTGGCACTCCGGCATACACCGCGCAGTGCAGCAGCGCTTCGCGAATCTCTTCGACCGTGCAGCCGTTGTTCAGCGCGCCGCGTACGTGGCCCTTGAGTTCTTGCGGGCACTTGAGGGCGGTCAGGGCCGCCAGGGTGATCAGGCTACGGGTCTTGAGCGGCAGGCCTTCGCGGTTCCACACCCCGCCCCAGGCATGTTCGTTGACGAAGTCCTGCAAGGGTTGGCTGAACTCGGTGGCGTTACCCAGGGCACGGTCGACGAAGGCATCGCCCATTACCTGGCGACGCATCTTTAGACCGCTTTTATTGTTCTCGCTCATGGCGTTTCCTTCTTGTGTTGGCGGCGCCAGGCCCGTAGCGAACTGAACAGCAGGAACGCCACCAGCGCCGGCAGGATGAAAAACAGCATCAGGTGTTCCAGCTTGCCCGCCAGGGGCATGCCGGTCGTGAAGGACATCACGTGCAGCCCATAGGCCAGGTACAGGCCAAGAAACAGCAAGCCTTCGGCACGGGTCACGCGATAGCCGGAATAGAACACCGGCAGGCACAACAGGGCCACGCCAAGCAGTACCGGCAGGTCGAAGTCCAGGGCGTTGGGTGAGACCGAGAGCGGCGTGGGGGCTACCAGCGCGGTGAAGCCCAGGACGCCCAGCAGGTTGAATAGATTGCTGCCGATCACGTTGCCCACGGCGATATCGCGCTGGCCCCGCAGGGCAGCAAGCAACGAGGTGGCCAGTTGGGGTAGCGAAGCGCTGATGGCGATCACGGTCAGGCCCATGACCCGTTCCGACAGGCCCAGGTCGTCGGCCACGGTCACGGCGGCGCCCAGCAGCAAGTGCCCGGCAAATACCAGCAGGCCCAGGCCGAGGAGGATCAGCAGCAGGCTGCTGAACCATGGCGCGGCCTTGCGGCGGCCGGTGGGTTCGCCAGTGTGCTGACGTGTGGAGTGACGTGACTGGCGCAGCAACAGGCCCAGGTACAGCACCAGGGCTGCCAGCAGTACAGCGCCGTCGAGGGGCGTGAGGTGTTCGTTGTAGGCGAGGGCGAATACCAGCAGGCTGGCGCCGATCATCAGTGGAATATCCAGGCGTACCAATTGCCGGGAAACCCGCAGCGGAATGATCAGTGCCGAGAGGCCCAGGGTCACCAGGATGTTGAAGATGCTGCTGCCGATCACGCTGCCTACGGCGATATCGGTGCTGCCGCCCAGCGTCGCTTGCAGGCTGATGGCCATTTGTGGGGCGCTGCTGCCGAAGGCCACGATGGTCAGGCCGATGAGCAGTGGGCGCACATGCAGGCGGGCCACCAGGCGCACGGCCGCGCGGACCAGCAGCTCGGCGCCGGCGATCAACATCAGCAAACCGCTGATGAGCTGGATCAGGCTGAGCAGGGGCAGTTCGGCAAAGGCAGTGATGGCTAGGCTCCGGAAAGGTCAGTCGCTGAGGGCTTGGACGCGCACTTTGGCGGTGCCGCTCTGTAGCATGTCCAGCTGCTGTGCTGCCGCGCGGGACACGTCGATCAGGCGTCCACGGGTATGCGGGCCCCGGTCGTTGATGCGCACCACGACACTTTTGTCGTTGGCCAGGTTGGTGACTTGCACCCGGGTGCCGAATGGCAATTGGCGGTGGGCGGCGGTCAGGCCGTGCTGGTCGAATGGCTCGCCACTGGCAGTGTGCTTGCCGTGATGGCGGGCGCCGTAATAGGAGGCGATTCCGGTCTCGTCATAACCCCTGGGGTCGATGATGTGACGGTTGGCGCAACCGCTGAGCAGGACGAGCAGGGCGCAGGCGCCGAGCAGGTACTGCCTTAAAAATCGTAGGGGAGAAAAGCTGGCAGGCATCGATGGAAGAGGCGGGCTTGCCAGCGAAGACGGCGGTACGCGGACCGCGTTTCGACTGGCAAGCCACGGCTTCATGCCCGATCAGCCCTCGAGCTTGCTTTTCAGCAGCTCGTTGACCTGTTGCGGGTTGGCCTTGCCCTTGGACGCCTTCATCGCCTGGCCGACGAAGAAGCCGAACATCTTGCCGCGCTTGGCTTCGTCCGCGGCGCGATATTGTTCGACCTGCTCGGCGTTGGCCGCGAGCATCTCGTCCAGCACCGCGGAGATCGCGCCGGTATCGGTGACCTGCTTGAGACCGCGCTTGTCGATGATTTCGTCGGCGCTGCCTTCACCGTTGGCCATGGCTTCGAACACGGTCTTGGCGATCTTGCCGGAGATGGTGTTGTCCTTGATGCGCAGGAGCATGCCGCCCAGTTGCTCGGCCGATACCGGTGCTTCGTCGATCTCCAGGCCCTGCTTGTTCAGCAGGCTGCCCAGCTCGACCATGACCCAGTTGGCCGCCAGCTTGGCGTCGCCGGCGATGTTGGCGACCTTCTCGAAGTAGTCCGCCTGCTCGCGGCTGGAGGCCAGCACGCTGGCATCGTAGACCGACAGGCCGAACTGCTGCTGGAAGCGCTCGCGCTTCTGCGGTGGCAGCTCTGGCAGGGTGGCGCGCACCTGGGCGAGGAAGGCGTCCTCGATGACCACTGGCAGCAGGTCCGGATCGGGGAAGTAACGGTAGTCGTTGGCTTCTTCCTTGCTGCGCATCGGACGGGTCTCGTCCTTGTTCGGATCGTACAGGCGCGTCTGCTGGATCACCTTGCCGCCGTCCTCGATCAGGTCGATCTGGCGCTGGATCTCGGAGTTGATCGCCTTCTCGATAAAGCGGAACGAGTTGACGTTCTTGATCTCGCAGCGGGTGCCGAATTCGACCTGGCCCTTGGGGCGGATCGAGACGTTGCAGTCGCAGCGCAGGGAGCCTTCGGCCATGTTGCCGTCGCAGATGCCCAGGTAGCGCACCAGGGCGTGGATCGACTTGACGTAGGCCACGGCCTCCTTGGCGCTGCGCAGGTCAGGCTCGGAAACGATTTCCAGCAGCGGCGTGCCGGCCCGGTTCAGGTCGATGCCGGAGGCACCGCTGAATTCCTCGTGCAGGCTCTTGCCGGCGTCTTCTTCCAGGTGCGCCCGGGTGATGCCGATGCGCTTGACGGTGCCGTCTTCCAGGGGGATGTCCAGGTGGCCCTTGCCGACGATCGGCAGGTCCATCTGGCTGATCTGGTAGCCCTTGGGCAGGTCCGGATAGAAGTAGTTCTTGCGGGCGAACACGTTGTGCTGGCCGATCTGGGCGTCTACCGCCAGGCCGAACATCACCGCCATGCGCACCGCTTCCTGATTCAGCACCGGCAGTACGCCAGGCATGCCCAGGTCCACCAGGCTGGCCTGGGTGTTGGGCTCGGCACCGAAGGCGGTGGAGCTACCGGAGAAAATCTTCGATTGGGTGGTGAGCTGGGTATGAATCTCCAGCCCGATCACGACTTCCCATTGCATGTGTGTCTCCTCAGAAGCCGGTTGGGGTGCGGGTGTGCCAGTCGGTGTTCAACTGGTACTGGTGCGCAACGTTGAGCAAGCGGCCTTCCTGGAAATACGGGGCAAGCAGTTGCACGCCTACCGGCAGGCCATCGACGAAACCTGCCGGCATGGACAGGCCCGGCAGACCGGCGAGGTTGGCGGTGATGGTGTACACGTCTTCCAGGTACGCAGCGACCGGGTCGCTGTTCTTGGCGCCGAGTTTCCAGGCCGGGTTCGGCGTGGTCGGGCCGAGGATGACGTCGACTTCGTTGAAGGCATTCATGAAGTCGTTCTTCACCAGGCGACGGATCTTCTGCGCCTTGAGGTAGTAGGCGTCGTAGTAGCCGGCGGACAGCGCGTAGGCACCGACCATGATCCGGCGCTGTACTTCGCTGCCGAAGCCTTCGCCACGGGAGCGGGTGTACAGGTCTTCCAGGTCCTTGGGGTTCTCGCAGCGGTAGCCGAAGCGCACGCCGTCGAAACGCGACAGGTTGGAGGAGGCTTCCGCCGGGGCGATCACGTAGTACGCCGGAATCGCGTGCTGCATGTTCGGCAGGCTGATTTCCTTGATGACCGCGCCGAGCTTCTCCAGCTCCTTGATACTGGCGTGGATCAGGTCGGCGATGCGCGGGTCGAGGCCGGCGCTGAAGTACTCCTTCGGCACGCCGATGCGCAGGCCCTGCAACGAGCCATTGAGGCCGGCGCTGTAGTCCGGTACCGGTTCATCGATGCTGGTGGAGTCGTTCGGGTCGAAGCCGGCCATGCCTTGCAGCAGGATCGCGCAGTCTTCGGCGGTGCGTGCCAGCGGGCCGCCCTGGTCCAGGCTGGAGGCGTAGGCGATCATGCCCCAGCGGGACACGCGACCATAGGTCGGCTTCAGGCCGGTGAGGTTGGTGAAGGCCGCAGGCTGGCGGATCGAGCCACCGGTGTCGGTGGCGGTAGCGGCGGGCAGCAGGCGCGCGGCCACGGCAGCGGCGGAACCACCGGACGAGCCGCCCGGTACGTGCTCCAGGTTCCACGGGTTCTTCACCGCGCCATACCAGCTCGACTCGTTGGCCGAACCCATGGCGAATTCGTCCATGTTGGTCTTGCCCAGGGTCACCGTGCCGGCGGCGGCCAGCTTGGAGACCACGGTGGCGTCGTAGGGTGCCTTGAAGTTGTCGAGCATCTTCGAGCCACAGCTGGTGCGGATGCCCTGGGTGCAGAACAGGTCCTTGTGGGCGATTGGCGCGCCCAGCAGGGCACCGTTCTCACCGTTTGCGCGACGGGCATCGGCGGCCTTGGCCTGGGCCAGCGCGAGGTCTTCGGTGAGGCTGATGAAGCTGTTGATCTGCGGGTCGAGCTGGGCGATGCGCGCCAGCAGGGTCCGGGTCAGTTCTTCGGAGGAGAATTTCTTGTCGGCGAGTCCGCGGGCGATCTCGGCCAGGGTCATGTGGTGCATTGCAGGCTCTTTCCCTTTAGTCGATGACTTTCGGAACCAGGTACAGGCCGTTTTCGACCGCTGGCGCGATGGACTGGTAGGCCTCGCGATGATTGGACTCGGTCACAACGTCTGCGCGCAGGCGCTGGCTGGCTTCCAGGGGGTGGGCCAGGGGCTCGATACCGTCGGTATCGACTGCCTGCATTTCATCCACCAGCCCCAGAATGCTGTTCAGGGCGGAGGTGATGTGTGGAAGATCGCCTTCATTGAGCTTGATGCTGGCCAAATGAGCGATTTTTTCCACATCGGAGCGTTCAAGCGCCATGGGATTCTCCAGTGGAAAACAAAAGCGGATATCGTCCGCGTGTCAGATTGTCGGAACACTACCGCAGTTCTACGGTCTTACGGCCGCGATTGTGGGCTTTGGTGCACAGAAAAGCGGCCAATTTAACATATTGGCGCCTTGCCCAAAATCCCTGTCGTTGTTAGAGTTTGCCGCACTTTTTTACCCACGCGTTGCCTAGGGTCCCTTTCCCATGTTCAAGAAACTGCGTGGCATGTTTTCCAGTGATCTCTCCATTGACCTGGGCACTGCCAACACCCTTATTTACGTGCGCGAGCGCGGTATTGTCCTTAATGAACCCTCTGTCGTTGCCATCCGGACCCACGGTAATCAGAAAAGTGTTGTGGCGGTTGGTACCGAAGCCAAGCGCATGCTCGGTCGTACTCCGGGCAACATTGCTGCCATTCGTCCGATGAAGGACGGCGTGATCGCCGACTTCAGCGTCTGTGAAAAGATGTTGCAGTACTTCATCAACAAGGTTCATGAAAACAGCTTCCTGCAGCCCAGCCCTCGTGTGCTGATCTGCGTTCCATGCAAGTCCACCCAGGTTGAGCGTCGCGCCATCCGTGAATCGGCCCTCGGCGCCGGTGCTCGCGAAGTGTTCCTGATCGAAGAGCCGATGTCCGCCGCTATCGGTGCCGGCCTGCCGGTCGAGGAAGCCCGTGGCTCGATGGTCGTGGATATCGGCGGTGGTACCACCGAGATCGCCCTGATCTCCCTGAACGGTGTGGTCTACGCCGAATCCGTACGTGTGGGCGGCGACCGTTTCGACGAAGCCATCATCACCTACGTACGCCGCAACTACGGCAGCCTGATTGGCGAATCCACCGCCGAGCGCATCAAGCAGGAAATCGGCACCGCCTACCCAGGTGGCGAAGTGCGTGAAGTCGACGTGCGCGGCCGTAACCTGGCCGAAGGCGTGCCACGTGCCTTCACCCTGAACTCCAATGAAGTACTGGAGGCTCTGCAGGAGTCCCTGGCCGCTATCGTTCAGGCAGTGAAGAGCGCCTTGGAGCAATCGCCTCCAGAGTTGGCGTCGGATATCGCCGAGCGTGGCCTGGTGCTGACCGGTGGTGGCGCCTTGCTGCGTGACCTGGACAAGCTGCTGGCCCAGGAAACCGGCCTGCCGGTGATCGTTGCCGAAGATCCGCTGACTTGTGTTGCGCGTGGCGGTGGCCGTGCATTGGAAATGATGGACAAACACACCATGGACCTGCTCTCCAGCGAGTAACTTCGCTGTTGGCATCTATGCTGTTGCGCTCACAGGCAGCACTTTGCAGTGCTGCCTGTGGCGTTTATCTTCTGTCAATCTGCATCCAGGCCGGTTCGACGCCTTATGAATAGACACAACATTTGCCTGGGAGGAGCGGCTTATTAAACCGCTTTTCGCCAAAGGCCCCTCACTGGGCGTGCGCCTGTTGGTGCTGGTCGTGTTGTCGATCACACTGATGGTGGTCGACGCGCGCTTCACGCTGCTCAAGCCGGTGCGTAGCCAGATGTCGCTGGTGCTGATGCAGTCCTACTGGATCACCGATCTGCCGCAACGGCTATGGCAAGGCGTGGCCAGCCAATTTGGCAGCCGCACCGAACTGGTCGCCGAGAACGAAAAACTCAAGACCGAGAACCTGCTGCTGCAGGGCCGCCTTCAGAAGCTTGCGGCCCTGACCGAGCAGAACGTACGCCTGCGTGAGCTGCTCAATTCCTCAGCACTGGTCAACGAGAAGGTCGAAGTGGCCGAGTTGATCGGCATGGACCCCAATCCCTTCACTCACCGCATCCTGATCAACAAGGGAGAGCGTGACGGCGTGTTCCTCGGCCAGCCGGTGCTCGACGCCCGTGGCCTGATGGGCCAGGTGGTGGAGCTGATGCCCTATACCTCGCGCGTGCTGCTGCTGACCGATACCACCCACAGCATTCCCGTCCAGGTGAACCGCAATGGCTTGCGCGCCATTGCCAGTGGTACTGGCAACCCCGAGCGCCTGGAGCTGCGGCATGTGGCCGATACCGCCGACATCAAGGAAGGCGACCTGTTGGTCAGTTCCGGCCTGGGGCAGCGTTTTCCTGCCGGGTATCCCGTGGCCACGGTCAAGGAAGTGATCCACGACTCGGGCCAGCCGTTCGCTATCGTCCGTGCAATTCCCACTGCCGCATTGAATCGCAGCCGTTACCTGCTGCTGGTTTTCAGCGACTCGCGCACCGCCGAAGAGCGCGCCAATGATGCCGCCCAGGCCCAAGAGGCCCAGGACCAGCAAGGAGGCAATACCGCCCCCGCAGCACCGGCCACGGCGCCCAAGCCTGTGGCTGCGCCGAGTGCTCAAGCAGCCCCGGCGGCCCCGGCCAAGCCTGCGTCCCATGCCCCGGCCAGGCCGGTTCATAAACCTGTGAAACCGGCCGCCGCCAAGCCGCCGGTGGCAGCACCGGCCACCACCGGAGGAAGAGAATAATGGCGGGCACGACCTATTCGAGTAATGGCTGGATCGTTTGGTTGACGTTCCTGGTGGGCATCCTGCTCAGCGTGTCGCCGATGCCTCAGTTCATGGAAATCCTGCGCCCGCTGTGGCTGGCCCTGCTGCTGGCGTTCTGGACCTTGGCCCTGCCGCACAAGGTGGGGATGGCGACCGCCTGGTGCCTGGGGTTGCTCGAGGATGTGCTCTACGGAACCCTGCTGGGGCAGAACGCGCTGATCCTCACCTTGATCACCTTCCTGGTGCTGTCCTTGCAGCAGCGCCTGCGAATGTTCCCCATGTGGCAGCAGAGCCTGGTGATCCTCGTGATATTCGGCCTGGCCCAGCTGGTGCAGCTATGGCTCAGTGCCCTGACGGGCAACCGCCAGCCTACTCTGGCGGTGGTGCTCCCGGCCCTGGTCAGCGCTTTGCTGTGGCCATGGGTCAGTTTCGGCCTGCGCGGCCTGCGCCGACGTTTCAAGATCAACTGAGCCGGTCAGGCATTGGCCCGCACCTCGACAGGGAGATGTCTTGATGAATCCGCTCTACCTCGCTTCCGGTTCGCCGCGTCGGCGTGAGTTGCTCACGCAGATCGGTGTGCCATTCACTGTCATTGGCGCGGACATCGACGAGACTCCGCTCGCCGATGAGTCTCCCGTTGCCTATGTCGAGCGCCTGGCCCGGGGCAAGGCCGCAGCCGGTCGTGCGCTGCTGGTCGGTCAACCCACGGCCTGCGTGCTGGGGGCCGACACTGCGGTGGTCCTGGATGGCCAGATCCTTGGCAAGCCGCTGGACCAGGCCCATGCCCTGGCAATGCTGATGGCTCTTTCAGGGCGTGAGCACGAGGTGCTGACGGCCGTTGCCTTGCTCGATGGTGAGCGTTGCCAGTCGCGAGTGGTGCGCAGCCTGGTGCGGTTCAGAGCGATCGACGAACAGGAGGCGACGCGCTACTGGGCTAGCGGCGAACCCCGGGACAAAGCTGGCGGTTATGCGATCCAGGGGCTTGCAGCGGTGTTTGTGGCAGGGCTCAATGGGAGTTATTCCGCCGTGGTCGGCTTGCCGGTATGTGAAACCGCAGAACTGCTCGGTGAGTTCGGCATTTCCTGCTGGCAAGACATTCCAGCGCACTAAGGCATTCAACCCGACCCATGCGGCCCTCCATGAACACGTCCGAACGAGACCTTGCCATGAGCGAAGAGATTCTGATCAACATCACGCCGATGGAGTCACGGGTGGCGGTGGTTGAAAACGGAGTGCTGCAAGAGGTCCATGTCGAGCGCACCCAGCGCCGAGGCATCGTCGGCAACATCTACAAGGGCAAGGTGGTACGGGTCCTGCCGGGGATGCAGGCGGCCTTCGTCGACATTGGCCTGGATCGCGCGGCTTTCATCCATGCCTCGGAAATCTCCACTCGTGAAGGGACGGCGGTGGAAAGCATCAGCGCCCTGGTGCACGAAGGGCAGAGCCTGGTGGTGCAAGTCACCAAGGACCCCATCGGCACCAAGGGCGCGCGCCTGACCACCCAGCTGTCGATTCCCTCGCGCTACCTGGTGTACATGCCGCGCACCGCCCATGTCGGTATCTCGTTGAAGATCGAGGATGAAGCCGAGCGCGAACGCCTCAAGCAGGTGGTCAGCGATTGCGTGGCCCAGGAAGGTATCCAGGAGGCAGGCGGCTTCATCCTGCGCACCGCGGCCGAAGGCGCCGGAGCCGATGAAATCCTGATGGACATCCGCTACCTGCGCAGGCTGTGGGACCAGATCGGCACGCAGATCAAGACCATTGGTGCGCCCAATGTGATCTACGAAGACCTGGGCCTGGCCCTGCGTACCTTGCGCGACCTGGTGAGCCCGAAGATCGAGAAGATCCGCATCGACTCTCGCGAAACGTTCCAGAAGACCACGCAGTTCGTTGCCGAGCTGATGCCGGAGATCGCCGATCGCCTGGAGCATTATCCTGGCGAGCGCCCGATTTTCGACCTGTATGGGGTCGAGGACGAAATCCAGAAAGCCCTTGAACGCAAGGTGCCGCTCAAGTCCGGAGGCTACCTGGTGGTGGACCCGGCCGAGGCGATGACCACCATCGACGTCAACACGGGGGCCTTCGTCGGGCATCGCAATCTCGAAGAGACTATCTTCAAGACCAATCTGGAGGCGGCTACCGCCATTGCTCGGCAACTGCGCCTGCGCAACCTGGGCGGGATCATCATCATCGACTTCATCGACATGGAGGACGAGGAGCACCAGCGCCAGGTGTTGCGGACCCTGGAAAAGCAGCTGGAGCGCGATCATGCCAAGACCAACATCATTGGCATTACCGAGCTTGGGCTGGTGCAGATGACCCGCAAGCGCACTCGGGAAAGCCTGGAGCAGGTGCTCTGTGAGCCCTGCAGCAGTTGCCAGGGGCGGGGTAAGTTGAAGACTCCGGAAACCGTATGTTACGAAATATTCCGTGAAATCCTTCGCGAGGCCCGGGCGTACCAGGCGGAAGGATATCGGGTGCTGGCCAATCAGAAAGTGGTCGATCGACTGCTGGACGAAGAGTCAGGCAATGTTGCGGAATTGGAGGGTTTCATCGGCCGAACCATCAGGTTCCAGGTCGAAACCATGTATTCCCAGGAACAATACGACGTGGTGCTGCTCTGATTCCGCGTGTTCTACATGATTGGAAACGGCTGGCTTCAGCTTTTTGCATGACTTTTGCCATGGGAGCCAACTGAAATGGAGCGGCTGATGCGCTTGTTCACCACACTGACCCGCTGGGGGCTGGGCCTCTGTGCGTTGGCGCTGGTGATGACAGCCCTGTATGTCAGCCTGGGGCGGGAGCTGACCCCGTTGGTGGCTGAGTACCAGGCCGAGGTCGAGACCCGGATCCAGGACGCCGTCGGCCTGCCCGTACATATCGGCAGCCTGGAAGGACGCTGGAGCGGTTTCTCGCCGATCCTGCTGGCCCATGATGTGATGGTGGGCGAGGGCGCCAATGCCCTGCGCCTGGATCGGGTGAGCGTAGTGCCGGACGTGCTTGGCAGCCTGCTGGCCCGCGATCTGCGAGTCGGTCACCTGGAACTCAGCGGGTTGAGCCTGAGCCTCAAGGAGAATCCGGACGGCCAGTGGCAGCTCGAAGGCTTGCCGACGCAGCAGGACGAGCCGATGGACCCCGGCCAGTTGCTGACCCGCCTGCAGCAAGTGGCGGAACTCTCGGTGCTGGACAGCCAGGTCACCCTGTCGCCGCAGAAGCATCCGCCCATGACCCTGACTTACGTCGGCCTGAATGTGCGCAGTGGCCCGAGTCGCCAGCGCCTGGACCTGCGGCTGACCCTGCCGGATGGCCAGCCCTTGGCCTTGAACCTGCGTAGTCGGGTCCGCGCCGATGCCTGGCGGGACGCCCAGGCTGATCTCTACCTGAGCTTGCCGCAAAGCGACTGGTCGCGTTGGCTGCCGGCTGGCCTGACCCAGCAATGGAAGCTGTCCGAACTCAAGGCGGGCGGCGAGCTCTGGCTCAGTTGGGGCCAAGGCACGGTGCAAAGCGCGACCCTGCGCCTGAATGCCCCGCAACTGACCGGCGCTTATGCCGAGCGCACTCCGGCCACCGTGAAGAACCTGGCCCTCAATGCTTACTTCCAGCGCAGCGCCGAGGGCCTGCAGGTACAACTCGATTCCCTGGCCCTGAACTTCGGGCAAACGCGCTGGGAGTCACGCTTGTTGTTGCAACAGCGCAACGCTTCCGCGCAGAGCGAGGAGCTATGGCATGTCCAGGCTGACCGCCTGGACCTGACTCCCATCACCCCGATCCTCGATTCGCTGGCGCCACTGCCCGAAGGCCTGGCTACGGCCATCGATCACCTCAAGGTCACCGGTGGCTTGCGCAACGTATTGCTTGACTACCGGCCCCAGGTGACGGGCGACGAGCGCTTGAGCTTTGCCGCCAATCTCGACCGGGTGGGCTTCGATGCCTATCACGGTGCCCCCGCAGCCCGTAACGTCAGTGGCAGCATCAGCGGCAACCTGGGCAAGGGTGAGTTGCGCATGGACAGCAAGGATTTTTCCTTGCACCTGTATCCGATCTTCGCCAAGCCCTGGCAGTACATCCAAGCCAATGCCACCCTGACCTGGAAGCTCGACAAGGAAGGCTTCACCCTGATCGCGCCGTACCTGAAGGTGCTGGGCGAGGAAGGCAAGATCGCCGGCGATTTCCTGATCCGCCTGCACTTCGAGCATGACCAGGAAGACTACATGGACTTGCGGGTCGGCCTGGTGGATGGCGATGGGCGCTATACCGCCAAGTACCTGCCCCAGGTGCTCAACCCAGCGGTGGACGAGTGGCTGCGCACGGCGATCCTCAAGGGCGCGGTGGACCAGGGCTTCTTCCAGTACCAGGGATCGTTGAACCACGACGCCATCGAGGCGGCTCGCAGCATCAGCCTGTTCTTCAAGGTGCATGACGCCGAACTGGCTTTCCAGCCGGGCTGGCCCCACCTGAGCAAGGTCGATGGCGATGTGTTCATCGAAGGTAGCCGGGTGCGCATCGTCGCCAGCAAGGGGCAGTTGCTGGACACCAAGGTGCGCGACGTCTTCGTCAACATCCCCCATGTGCCGGAGGGGCAGAGCTCCCACATGTACATCGACGGCGATTTCGCCGGGGGCCTTGGCGATGGCCTGAAGATTCTCCAGGACGCGCCCATCGGTACGGGCTCGACCTTTGCCGGTTGGCAGGGCGAGGGTGACCTGCGTGGCCAGGTGGATCTGGATATTCCACTGGCCAAGGGCGAAGAGCCGAAGATCGTGGTGGATTTCAAGACCGACAAGGCCCGCCTCAAACTCAGTGAGCCAGAGCTGGAACTGACCCAGCTCAAGGGCGATTTTCGCTTTGACAGCAGCAAGGGCCTGAGCGGCGATGGCATCAGTGCCCAGGCCTTCGAGCGGCCGCTGACGGCGCAGATCTTTGCCGATGGCCGGCCTGGAAAGCCCAATACCCGGGTGGTGGCCAAGGGGCAGGTGACGGTCAAGAAACTCACCGACTGGCTCAAGGTAGGCCAGCCATTGCCGGTCTCCGGTGAGTTGCCGTTCCAGTTGCAGTTGAACCTCGATGGCGCCGATAGCCAGCTGATGGTCAGTTCCAGTCTCAAGGGCGTTGCGGTGGATTTGCCCGCGCCGTTCGGCATGCCTGCCAGTACCGGGCGCAACAGCGTGTTGCGCATGACCCTGCAAGGCGCCGAGCGCCGCTACTGGTTCAGCTATGGCGACCTGGCCGGCTTCACCTTCGCTGCGCCCAGCGGCAAGTTCGCCGAAGGCCGGGGCGAGTTGTTCCTGGGAGGCGGCGAAGCCCAGTTACCGACCGTCAAGGGCCTGCGGGTGCGGGGCGTGCTGTCCGAACTGGATGTCGAGCCCTGGAAGGCCCTGGCCGATCGCTACGCTAGCCAGGACCCGGGAGGCAGCGCCAAGCAGTTGCTCAGCAGCGCGGACTTCAAGGTCGGCAAGCTCAGTGCCTTCGGTACCACCCTGGATCAGGTCAACCTGCTGCTGACCCGCAAGCCTTCGGCATGGGAGCTGCAGATCGATAGCCAGCAGGCCAAGGGTAATGTCGGCATTCCTGACGCCAAGGCCGCGCCAATGGCCATCGACATGCAGTATGTGCGCCTGCCGGCTGTCGACCCGACGGTACAGGCCGATGAGAATGCACCCGATCCGTTGGCATCGGTGGACCCGAAGAACGTGCCGCCACTGGATATTTCCATTGTCCAGCTGTTCCAGGGGCCGGACCTGATCGGCCGTTGGGCACTCAAGGTTCGGCCGACGGCCAAGGGCATGGCGTTCAATGGCCTGAACCTCGGGCTCAAGGGCATGCTGCTCGAGGGTGAAGGGGGCTGGGAAGGCCAGGCGGGTGCCAGCACCAGTTGGTACCGGGGCCGCATTGGCGGCAAGAACCTGGCCGATGTGCTCAAGGGCTGGGGCTTTGCACCCACGGTGACCAGTGAAGACTTCCATCTGGACGTCGATGGCCGTTGGCCCGGCTCACCGGCCTGGGTGGGCCTCAAGCGTTTCTCCGGCAGCCTGGACGCCACGTTGAACAAGGGCCAGTTCGTCGAGGTCGAGGGCGGTGCCCAGGCATTGCGAGTGTTCGGCCTGCTCAACTTCAACTCCATTGGCCGGCGCTTGCGCCTGGACTTTTCCGACCTGTTCGGCAAGGGCCTGAGCTATGACCGGGTACGCGGAGTACTGGCGGCGAGCAATGGTGTGTATGTCACCCGCGAGCCGATCACGCTCACCGGCCCATCGAGCAACCTGGAGCTCAACGGCACACTGGACATGGTGGCCGACCGGGTAGACGCCAAGCTGCTGGTGACCTTGCCGGTGACCAACAACCTGCCGATTGCCGCGCTGATCGTCGGAGCGCCGGCGGTGGGCGGGGCGTTGTTCCTGATCGACAAGCTGATCGGTGACCGCGTGGCCCGTTTCGCCAGCGTCAAGTACAACGTCAAGGGCCCGTGGAAAGAGCCGAAAATCACCTTCGACAAGCCATTTTGAGAATCCTCGTTCCATGTCCATGGAGTAGCATGGCGACCTACCCAACACGGAGTTCGCCATGTCTCTTGCGGTGATTCAAATGGTCAGCCAGAGCGATGTGCTGGCCAATCTGGCACAGGCTCGTCGCCTGTTGGAGCAAGCCGCCGCCGGTGGTGCGAAGCTGGCGGTGCTGCCGGAGAACTTCGCCGCCATGGGCCGCCGGGACATGGCGGCCATCGGTCGCGCCGAGGCGCTGGGTGAGGGGCCGATCCTGCCCTGGTTGAAACAGGCCGCCCGCGACCTCAAGTTATGGATAGTTGCCGGTACCCTGCCACTGCCGCCAAAGGATCAGCCCGAAGCCAAGTCCAATGCGTGCTCGTTGCTGGTGGATGACCAGGGGCAGGTGGTGGCGCGCTACGACAAGCTGCACCTGTTCGATGTCGATGTTGCGGACAATCGTGGGCGCTATCGCGAATCCGATGACTATGCTCATGGCAACCGGGTGGTGGTGGCGGACACGCCAGTGGGGCGCCTGGGGCTCACGGTCTGCTATGACTTGCGCTTTCCCGAGCTCTACAGCGAGCTTCGGTCTGCCGGAGCGGAGCTGATCACTGCGCCCTCGGCCTTTACCGCCGTGACGGGGGCCGCCCATTGGGAGGTGCTGGTACGAGCCCGGGCCATCGAGACCCAGTGCTACTTGCTGGCGGCAGCGCAGGGCGGGGTCCACCCCGGTCCTCGCGAGACCTACGGGCATGCGGCTATCGTCGATCCCTGGGGACGGGTGTTGGCAGAGCAGGATCAGGGTGAAGGCGTGCTGCTGGCCGAGCGTGACAGCAGCGAACAGGCGTCCATCCGGACGCGGATGCCGGTGTTCAGCCACCGGCGCATTTTCTCGCAAGGCGTTCAACGGCTTGCATAAGTACGACGAATTTAAGGCCAAAGCATATGAGCGGGTTGTTGTCCTCAGTCAGTGAACACCTTCTAGCCCCTGGCGGCGTGACCATCGAAAGCCTGCAAGGCGTGCTGGGCGATCTGGCCGGTCCGGGCATCGATGCTGCCGACCTGTATTTCCAGGGGCAGATCTCCGAGTCCTGGTCCCTGGAGGACGGGATCGTCAAGGAAGGCAGCTTCAACCTCGACCAAGGGGTCGGGGTGCGCGCCCAGTCCGGTGAGAAGACCGGGTTCGCCTACAGCAATGCCATCACCCTGGAAGCCCTCGGGCAGGCGGCGCGGGCTGCGCGTTCGATTTCCCGGGCCGGGCAGAACGGCAAGGTGCAGGCTTTCAGTGCCCAGGATGTGGCGCAGCTGTATGCCCCGGACAATCCGCTGGAAGTCATTAGCCGTGCCGAGAAGGTCGAGCTGCTCAAGCGGGTGGACGCTGCGACCCGGGCCCTGGACCCACGTATCCAGCAGGTCAGCGTGAGCATGGCCGGGGTCTGGGAGCGAATCCTGGTGGCCTCCACCGATGGTGGCCTGGCGGCGGATGTACGGCCCTTGGTGCGCTTCAACGTCAGCGTCATCGTCGAGCAGAACGGCCGGCGCGAGCGCGGCGGTCATGGCGGCGGCGGGCGTACCGACTACCGCTATTTCCTCAGCGAGGACCGGGCCATGGGTTACGCTCGCGAGGCGCTGCGCCAGGCGCTGGTCAATCTGGAAGCAGTACCGGCTCCAGCCGGTACCTTGCCGGTGGTGCTGGGCTCCGGTTGGTCCGGGGTGCTATTGCACGAAGCCGTGGGGCACGGCCTGGAAGGCGACTTCAACCGCAAGGGCAGCTCGGCCTATAGCGGACGCATTGGCGAGAGGGTCGCCTCCAAACTCTGCACCATCGTCGACGACGGTACCCTGGCCGGGCGTCGTGGCTCGCTGAGCGTGGACGATGAGGGCACTCCCACCCAATGCACCACCTTGATCGAGAACGGCGTGCTCAAGGGCTATATGCAAGACAAGCTCAATGCCCGCCTGATGGGCGTGGCGCGTACCGGCAATGGTCGTCGTGAGTCTTATGCCCACTTGCCCATGCCGCGCATGACCAACACCTACATGCTGGGCGGCGAAAGCGATCCGGCGGAAATCATCGCCTCGGTGAAGAAGGGCATCTACTGCGCCAACCTGGGGGGCGGCCAGGTGGACATCACCAGCGGCAAGTTCGTGTTCTCCACCAGCGAGGCGTACCTGATCGAGGACGGCAAGATCACCGCTCCAGTCAAGGGCGCGACCTTGATCGGCAATGGTCCGGAAGCCATGAGCCGGGTGTCGATGGTGGGTAATGACCTGGCCCTGGACAGTGGCGTCGGCACCTGTGGCAAGGACGGGCAGTCCGTACCGGTAGGCGTCGGCCAGCCGACCCTGAAGATCGATGCGATCACGGTAGGCGGCACGGGGGCGTGATTGCAGGACGAGCGGCGCAGGGGCTGCGTGGGCAGCCCCTGCGCAGCAAGGCTCAGCGCAGGCCGCGCTGGGTCTCGTCCACGTCGCGGATGTACTTGAAGATCTTGCGGCTGGTAGCGGGTGGCTTGTTATGGGCCACCTCGTGCTGGGCCTGGCGGATCAGCGAGCGCAGTTGCTGGCGATCGGCCTCGGGGTATTCGCTGACGAACTTGTCCAGTACGTCATCGCCGCCGCCGATCAGGCGGTCGCGCCAACGCTCCAGGTTATGGAAGCGTTCGTTGTACTGGCGAGTGGAGGCATCGAGTTGATCGAGCAACTGCAAGATGGCGTCGATGTCCTGGTCCCGCATCAGCTTGCCAATGAACTGCAAGTGGCGTTTACGGGCGATATGGGCGACATGCTTGGGCGCCTCCGCCAGGGCCCGGCGCAAAGCGTCGGTCAATGGCAGTTTGGCCTGCAAGTCGGGCTTGAGAGTGGTAAGGCGCTCGCCGAGATCAACCAGAGCATGCAGCTCGCGTTTGACCTGGGATTTGCTTTTCTCCCCATCGAGGGAGTCGTCGTAAGAATCAACCATGGTGGCAGTCCGCAAAGAAACGCCGCCATGATAACCAGTCGAGGGCCGCTTGTCCGGCCCGGTCGCTCGCCGGCCTTAATCGAAAGCAGAATTTGAGTGGAGAACACCATGAGTGCAGCACAAAGCGTCGGCCCACAGGCTTTGCCGGCATTGCAGGAGCAGGTCGAGCAGATCATCGCCGAAGCACGACGCCAGGGAGCCAGCGCCTGTGAAGTGGCGGTATCCCTGGAGCAGGGCCTGTCGACCTCGGTGCGCCAGCGGGAAGTGGAGACGGTGGAGTTCAACCGCGACCAGGGCTTTGGCATCACCCTCTATGTGGGCCAGCGCAAGGGCTCGGCCAGTACCTCCGCCAGTGGCCCGGACGCCATCCGTGAAACCGTGGCCGCGGCCCTGGCAATTGCCAAGCACACCTCCGAAGACGAAGCCTCGGGCTTGGCCGATGCGTCCCTGATGGCCCGTGAGTTGATGGATTTCGACTTGTTCCATGCGTGGGATATCACCCCTGAGCAGGCGATCGAACAGGCCCTGGCCTGCGAAGCAGCGGCGTTCGCCGCGGATGCGCGGATCAAGAATGCCGACGGCACCACGCTGAACACTCACCAGGGCTGTCGGGTGTATGGCAACAGCCACGGTTTTATTGGTGGCTACGCGTCCACCCGCCACAGCCTGAGTTGCGTGATGATCGCCGAGGCCGACGGCCAGATGCAGCGCGACTACTGGTATGACGTCAATCGCCAGGGCCAACTGTTGGCGGACCCGGTGAGCATCGGCCAGCGTGCGGCCCAACGTGCTGCCAGCCGCCTGGGCGCCCGTCCGGTACCTACCTGCGAAGTACCGGTGCTGTTTTCTGCCGAGCTGGCTGGCGGCTTGTTCGGCAGCTTCCTGGGGGCGATTTCCGGCGGCAACCTGTATCGCAAGTCGTCGTTCCTCGAGGGCGCCCTGGGCCAGCAGTTGTTCCCGCAATGGCTGACTATCGATGAGCGCCCGCACCTGCTGCGTGCCATGGGCAGCTCGGCATTCGACGGTGATGGCCTGGCCACCTACGCCAAGCCCTTCGTCAAGGATGGCGAGCTGGTGTCCTATGTATTGGGCACTTATTCGGGACGCAAGCTGGGCATGCCAAGCACCGCCAACGCCGGTGGGGTGCACAACCTGTTCGTCACCCATGGCGATGAAGACCAGGCAGCCCTGCTGCGACGCATGGGGCGCGGGCTGTTGGTCACCGAGCTGATGGGGCAGGGCTTGAACATGGTCACTGGGGATTACTCCCGTGGCGCCGCAGGGTTCTGGGTCGAGAATGGGGAAATCCAGTTCCCGGTGCAGGAAGTGACCATTGCCGGCAACCTGCGGGATATGTTCAAGCAGATCGTGGCCGTGGGTAATGACCTGGAGCTGCGCAGCAACATCCGCACCGGCTCGGTGCTGATCGAGCGCATGACCGTCGCCGGTAGTTGATTGCGGCAAGCCTCGATAAACAAACGCCACCTTTGCAGGTGGCGTTTTTTATTCGCCCCGGCTCAGGCTATTTATATTCGATGGTGAAGGAGGCTGTGCCCTTTGCCTCACCGGGTGAAATTGAGCTGAGTGTTTGAATGTACTTTGCGGTGTAGTTGAGCTCGTATGTGTTGACTGTGGACGAGCCAACTAGAATATCCTGCCCAAACCTGATGGGGATCTGTTGGGCGTCTGATATTTGAATTCCCACGCCTTTTGCACTTGCTTGGCTGTCATCCAGCAAGATAACGCCATCCCTGCCGTTAGGGTCTTTTTTATTGGCATCGAATTTTAAGTAGACCGTGCTGATGACCGCGCTGGAGTTGGTGTTGCACTGTAAGCGGATTTTAAAGTTGCTTCCTCCGGCGGTACTGTTCACACCATTGAACGCGGACTGAGGAACCTTACCTAGCGGAACTGAAACAAATTTTGAACCGTCTGGAACAGTGCACGCGGGTGTGACGATAACTGATGAGGTTCCGCCTCCCAGCATTAAACGTACAGCGATTTTATTGTCACCATTGCCGAATTGCTCTGCATATACACCTGCGGCTAATGAGCCAGAGCCGGTTTGGTTTGAGGTTTTAATGATCTCGATGCCCGTAGTAATAGATGAATAGTAGTAGTAGTTGTTGCTGTTGACGCTAAGTCTATATGGTACTGATCGCATCATGTCAGCAGTAAACCAAGAAAGTCGTACTCCAATGCCAGGGATATCTGTCGTGTAAACATCTTGAAAGCCTGGAGCCAATCCGTAGTTTTTAGTTAGCCTGAATATTATGTAGCTATTTGTGCCGCAGTTGAATACTGTTTGGGATGAAGTAAAAGGGTTAAAGGTTTTCTTCAATAAAACATCCCCTACCCTGGCAGAGGGCGGAACATTCAATCTGCCAATATCCATGGTTACGGTCCTCATGGTCCATGCTGGGTCCAAATAGCACTCCGCATTAGCGGTAGACATGCCAGTAAATATCAAGAATAAAGTGGCTAATACTCTTGGGTACCTAGGGAGTAATCTAGTCATTAATGTCATGCCTTGGTATAGGTTTTATAGATTTTTAATCGATTTTAAATAATCTAGTGCTGAAGATTTTTTATCGTTTAATAGCAGGAGGTGGTTAACCACATTGTCCTTTCAATTCACGAATGGGTAATGGGCTCTTTTCTTTGGGTAGTTGGTATGACACCGTGCACTGGTCTGTTTCGCTGCGACCCCACATCACCCGCAGGTTGCCTTTTTCACCTGCACCGGTAATGAAGGCCTGTCCCTCTGGACCGACGATGCCGACTTCCTGCCCGAGTTCATTCTCGATCTTGGAGCCGAATGGCAACGGCGAGCCGTCCTTGTTTGCCAGTGTCATCATCAGGCGGTAGCCGACCGATGTAGCGAACTTGGCCTTCACCACGGCGCCTCGGGTCGGTACAACGTCCAGGGCCGCATTCTTGACTTCTACCTCGTCGCCCAAATCGCCGGTCAGCAGTGCCAGGCGGTTGACTCGGTATGGACTCAGGTTGGGAATCACGGCATCACCGGACTTGTCGGTACGCACGCCAGGGCGGATCTCGAAGCCGACATCATTGGCCTTGGGGGCCTGGGCCAATGCAATGGTTTCACCCAGTGGCTGGGAAAGAGTCAGGCCATCGCCATGCACCAGCACACCTCCGGCCATACCTACGGTGGTCTGGCCGTAGCCACGGCCTTGCGAGCGTCCAAGGTCAAGGCGGCCAATGGATGAGAGGTAGCTCATGTTCGCGCTACTGCTGGTGCCCGATTGATTCGAGTCGTCGCCCGTCACGTTGTAGGTCAGGCGATTATCGTCAAGGGCCGAGCCGTACACGCTCGCCTGTTGGACGAGCTGGTCGTTGTTGTCCTTCATCACCATGTACTGCGCGCTGGCACGTGTATCGCCCAGTGGAAGGGACAGCGTCAGCATGAGCTGGCGATTGGAGGCAGCGTCCAGGTTGGTACTGTGGTTATAGAACAGGTTGAAGTTCAGCTTCTGGTAGGAGCCGGAATAACCGATCTGGACCAGGCGATCCCTGGAGCTGCTGTTCCAATAGCTCTGCTGGCGAGCCGAGGTGTGGAGCGTTCCCCATTGGCCCAGCGATTGCGCCAGTTCAAAACGCAATTCGTTGCGACGGTTGTTGAAGGGGCGCCCATCCAGCATATCCTGCATCTGAACCGCTTCCTGGAGCGTGCGGTAGTCACTGGTGGAATATCGATAGCCGGCCACGCGGAAGTTGGTATTGGTCTTCTCGAACGTCTTGGCGTACAAGAAACGCACCGACTGGCCGTTGAATGTTTGGTCATCTCGGTCAGTGGTGCGGGCATGGGAGATGTCGAACGAGAGCGCGCCGAAACTGCGCAGGTTCTTACCTACCCCAGATAGTGCGGATTGATATTTATCCGCGAGGATGGTCCCACCATAGATTGAGAAGTCCTGTGCCAGGCCGCGGGCCAGAGTGCCCTGTACGAGAGACGGGCGTTCTTTGCCTCGCGATGATCCGTAGCCACTCCGATACTGGCCCGCTGTGGCGCTGTAGCGCCAGGTGCCTTCGCGTAGCAGTGTTGGCACGGCGGAGAAGGCCTGTGCATAACGCGTTTCGCGCCCATCGGATTCAGTGATGATGACTTCGAGGTCACCACTCGACGAAGTAGGGTAGAGGTCGTCCAGGACGAAAGGTCCGGGGGCGACATAGGTGCTGTAGATGAGATAGCCGTTCTGGCGTACCTCTACCCGCGCATTGGTTTGTGCCACGCCTCGAATGGTCGGTGCGTACCCCTGTTGACTGTCCGGCAGCATCGCGTCATCGGAACTCAGTTGCACGCCACGAAACTGTACGCTGTCAAAGAAGTTGCCGGGCGTGTTGCCGTCGCCAATGAGCAACTGACCGCGAATTGATGCGATATCACGTTGCAAATAGGTATTGATGGCTTGCCAGCGACCCTGCCCATCCAGGCTGCGGTTATAAGTAGAGAAATGCCGGAAGCGCCAATCATCTATATTGAAGCCGCCACGCAATCCGCCGAAGTAAGTATCGCGCTCCAACTTGTTAGGCGCCGATGTACTGTCGAAAACATTTTGCTGCACAGGGCTTACTGTATTTCCGCGCAGGTTGTTCCCGTCGTAGCGCGAGAAGCTGAGCTGATAATCCAACATGGCCGCATTGATGCCTTTATCCCAGCGATCCGGGCTGATGGCACCGCGTGCAGAGCGTTTGAGGGCTGCCTGCGGGATGCTCAGGAAAAGACGCTGGTTACCTGCGTCGTAACTTACAGTGGCTTGTGCAATGACCTTGTCCAGATCAACGCAGGTCTCTGGCGAGCTGTTTGCCAATGCGGGGAAGACACTCGTCTTCACGCCCCAACCGTCGAGCAGGGCTGGCGTCAGGCAAGGCGTCGCATCTTGTGCGTCGTCCGCCTGTTTGTTGAAGCGCACTTCGTTTTGCCCGATGTTGCTGTCGTTGAGCACCGTATCCACGGTGTAGGTGCCCGGTAGGACGCGGTTGCCAAATGAGAACACCGACAGGTCGGCACTTGGCTGGTCGCCACCGATGTTGAGGAACTGTTCGTTGAATACAGTTCCTGCCTGATTCTTGCCGAATGCACCTTGGCTGGCCATTGCGACGACGAGGGCACATAGCGGCAATCCCACCGTGCGTGAGGAGCAAGGGCTGAGATAAGAGGTCATCGCCATGACCTTGCAAGCCGTCATTGTTTAACGGTCAGTGTCGTGACCGGCTCTAGTGGTAGGACAATCGGATGGACTGCAACAGGTACTGTTGCCCGTTCTTCGGGTGTTTCTCCTCCATAGTCATTAATGGTGGTAAATCTGACGTCGATGTCTTTTTGTATGTTTACGGAACTTAATGAATAAACAGACTCCCCTTTTGGTGGCACCATCTGCGCATTGATTTCCTGCTGCCCCTGATTGATCTTCAAACTGGTGAATGTAATGTAGTAAGGGGTCGGGTTTTCTATTTTAAGTACTGAGCCAGTGCTGCTATTCCCGGGAATGACTGCCCACTTTAATTGATGGCGTGATTCTGCAGGTTTTCCTTCTAGTGCTGATGGTCGGTAGAACAATTTGATACGTGTGCGCATTGCAATTTGAAGAACGTTGTCTTCCTTTGCTTTTTCTGGAATTTCCTTGACGTTCAACCAGAATACGGACTCTCGATCGGTTGGCAGGTTATTTGAGATCCGCATGATCCGTAGAATGTTCTCCATTCCTGGATCAAGGCGTGACAGCGGAGGGGTGACTACGAATGGAGTCTTGGTCTTTCCTTCGCCGGCATCGACCCATGCCTGTATCACATAGGGTGCTCGACCAGCGTTCTTCACAGGAATGGAGGCTTCTCGATCCTGCTCGCCGAGAATCACTCGTGTACCGCCAAGCGTCACGCTTGCGAAAACAGGTGCTGCTGCACAAACTACTAAGCCAGCAGCAAATAAAAGTTTGTTGGCCAATCTCAAGCCATTCTTGTTCAGCATGAATCTATCCCGATAGTTGCTGGCCGCCAAACACGCGTCATCGCAGGAGTTAAAATTCCTGGGTTGCTATATATGCACTTGTTAAAGCGATCTGGCGAAAGTATGTACTTGTTAATGCGCAAAAAATCGCCCAGTCGTCTGCGAGACAACTGGGCGAATACGGTATTACTTGTAGTTAACTGTGAACTGCGCCGTTGCGTTACCAGTACCGACCGTTACTTTTTCGGCAGTGGAAACATAGACCGCTTGGAACTTCAGAGGGTTGTCACCCTGGACCAGGGTGTATTGGGCCGATTCGGAACCTACCGGGATTTTGGTACCAGCGGAGTCACCGAGTTCTATCGCTACACCAGTGGCTGCCCCGCCTGCCGCTTCACCGACGCCAACGCGCAGATTGTCTGTTACGGTCGTATCGGTGGTGCCGTTAAAGGTCAGTGTCGCCCCTTTGGCACTTGCGCCGCAATTCAGCAGCTCAATGTTGAAGCGTGCCGGTGTGGCTTTCTTACCCGCACCGCCATCCAGGGTAGTACGTGAAACTTTGCCTAGTGGGACAGTCATGACTTGGCTGTTGGGAGAGATCGAGCATGGGGCATCGACGATTTCTCCAAAGAAGTTGATCGTTCCGTCGGCAGCAAAGGCTGCTTGTGACAAGAGAGCAATCACTGCGGTGGCGGAAAGTTTGGTGATAAGGAGCTTTTTCATTTTTTTCTCGATGTATTAAGTTCTTGGGGTGGGTTGTGAAGGGTAAGTTCTATGGCGTGTACTTCTCCTAGGAAATGGCTTGTTTTCGTTGGTGGGAATGACTCTGTAGGCAGGGATTTAAATGTCTTTTTAGTATTGATTCGGTAATGGAGGTGGCTGGATTTTTAGTGTGTTTTGAATTGCCTGTCTGGATGCGGTGAAAGAATCGGGGTTTTATTATTTTATCGATATGAGGCGATTCTTTATGTTTGAGTAGAACTTTCCTCGAAAGGCTGTAAGCAACGTAGGGCAAAACTAAAGCGGATGTTTCACAGCAAACTCAGGTTGAACTTTTGCGTCGCGCATCAAAATTCATCGAGCCAGAAGTTGCCTTGATAAGCCTCTAGCCCCTGCTCTGAATAACGTCGTTGGTGTGGGTGTCCTGACGCAGGCATTGAATCGGTGGTCTGCTCGGCTGCGTGCTCTGTTGCAGGATGTTGGGATGGGAGGGGCGTAGGGCTCAGCGTGGCGGCATGAATCGAGGGGCTTCAGCCGCCAGGCCAATCACGAGGGTGGCGGTTGCAAACATGGACAAAATTCGTACAGCCAGATTGCGTTGATTCTCAATATCATTTAATAATGAAAATCATTATTCAATGGGCCCAGGTCATGAGCACTGCCTTGCACGAGCAGCCGTACCTTGAAAGCTGGCGCTGGATGAGCCGCCAGATCCGCTGCGCACTGGATCCCGACGAGCCGCGTCTGATCGAGCATTACCTGGCCGAGGGACGATACCTGGCCTGTTGCACTGCCATGTCCGCCTGGACCGTTGCCGAAACCTCCTTCCGTTTATTGATCGATACCGCTACCGATACCGCGTTGCCTTGGCATTGGCGCAGCCTGTGCCTGGACCAGGCCTGGCGTCCGCTGCGCGATATGGAGCGTTTCTCGCTGTGCAAGTGCCGACTTGAGCGTTGGCAAAGCCATGCCTGGCGATTGGCGACGTGTTCGCTGTTGCCTTCCATTCCTCTGATTGAACTGGTGCAAGGATTTCCCGATGAGTAATACCCGTATCGAACGCGACAGCATGGGCGAATTGCAGGTCCCGGAGCAGGCGCTGTATGGCGCACAGACCCAGCGTGCAGTGGATAACTTTCCCATCAGTGGGCAACGGATGCCGGCGGCCTTCATCCGGGCGCTGATCCTGGCCAAGGCTGCCGCGGCGAAGGCCAACGTCGAACTCGGGCAGCTCAGCGAGTCCCAGGGCAAGGCCATCGTCGATGCCGCCCAAGGGTTGCTGGAGGGGGACTTCATGCAGCACTTCCCGGTGGATATCTTCCAGACCGGGTCCGGCACCAGCTCCAATATGAACGCCAACGAAGTGCTGGCAACCCTGGCCAGTCGCCTGCTGGGTGAGGCAGTCAACCCCAATGACCATGTCAATTGTGGCCAGAGCAGTAACGACATCATTCCCACCACCATCCATGTCAGTGCTGCGTTGACCCTGCATGAGCAGTTGTTGCCAGCGTTGGTGCATCTGGTGGAGGTCATCGAGCACAAGGCGCTGCAGGTGCACCCCTTTATCAAGACAGGGCGTACTCACCTGATGGATGCCATGCCCGTGCGCATGAGCCAGGTCCTTGAGGGCTGGGCGCAGCAGCTCAAGGCCAATATCGCGCACCTGCAGGACTTGCTGCCGAGCCTGCAGTCCCTTGCCCAGGGCGGCACGGCGGTAGGTACCGGGATCAATGCGCATCCGGAGTTCGCCAGGCGCTTCAGCCAGCAGTTGAGCAAGCTCACCCAGGTGCAATTCACTCCGGGCAAGAACCTGTTCGCCCTGATTGGCTCCCAGGACACTGCGGTGACTGTCTCCGGGCAGCTCAAGGCTACGGCGGTATCGTTGATGAAGATCGCCAACGATCTGCGCTGGATGAACTCAGGGCCATTGGCCGGGTTGGGGGAAATCGAGCTGGAAGGGTTGCAGCCGGGCTCGTCGATCATGCCAGGCAAGGTCAACCCGGTGATCCCGGAAGCCACGGCGATGGTGGCGGCCCAGGTCATTGGCAACGACAGCACCATCACGGTGGCAGGGCAGTCGGGCAACTTCGAGCTCAATGTGATGTTGCCGATCATTGCCCAGAACCTGCTGAGCAGCATCGAGTTGCTGGCCAACTCCAGCCGCCTGCTGGCGGACAAGGCGATTGCCAGTTTCAAGGTCAACGAACCCAAGCTCAAGGAAGCACTGTCGCGCAATCCGATCCTGGTGACGGCCTTGAACCCGATCATTGGTTACCAGAAGGCAGCGGAAATCGCTAAGACCGCCTACAAGCAGGGGCGCCCGGTGATAGACGTTGCGCTTGAGCATACCGACCTGCCCCGCAGCCAGCTTGAAGTCCTGCTGGACCCGGAGAAGCTTACGGCGGGTGGCGTGTAACCCCCTTACTGCTCTGGAGGCTCACCATGGAACATTGGAAACGCACGATCGAAAGGGCCAATCGCCTGTTCATGCAGGGCGAGCTGGTCGATGCCCGTGAGTGCTATCTGCAGGCACTGGCCTTGGCCCAGGTGTTGTTCGAGCGCTGGCCCAATGCCGACGAAGCGGTGGCGGCCTGTGTGATTTCCCATCACAACCTGGCGGACTTGCATTTGCAGTTGAACCAGCCGGAGGAAAGCGCGGAATACCTCTGTGCGATCCACCAGCGCCTGTTGCAGACGATGCAGGACGGCCGGTTACCCCTGATGTTGCGCGAGGCTGCCCTGCGCCAAAGCAGCAAGACCTATGTCGAGCTGCTCAATTTCATTGGTGAGCACGGCGAATACCCACGTTCCCACCGTTTGCTGGAGAGCAGCATCGTGCGCCTGTCGTGCGATGGCACGCTTCCCGGCAGCCCCTCTTATGGAGTGCACTGATATGTCCTTTACCTTGCCTGCCTTGCCTTATGCCTACGATGCCCTGGAGCCGCACATCGATGCGCAAACCATGGAGATTCACTACACCAAGCACCACCAGACCTATATCAACAATCTCAACGCTGCGGTGGAAGGTACTGAGTGGGCCGAGTGGGAAGTGGAGAAGCTGGTGGCCAGTGTCCAGCAGCTACCAGAGCAACTGCAGGCCGCAGTGGTCAATCAGGGAGGAGGGCATGCCAACCATTCGCTATTTTGGGCGGTCATGACCCCGACGGGAGGCGGCAAGCCCGGTGGCGCGCTGGCGCAAGCGATCGAACAGGATATCGGTGGTTTCGAGCGTTTCAAGGAGGCCTTCACCAAGGCCGCACTGACTCGCTTTGGTAGTGGCTGGGCCTGGCTCAGCGTGACTCCTGAGAAAACACTGGTGGTCGAGAGCAGTGGCAACCAGGACAGCCCCCTGATGAAGGGTAATACGCCAATTCTTGGCCTGGACGTCTGGGAGCATGCCTATTACCTGCGTTATCAGAACCGTCGGCCGGAATACATCAATGCGTTCTATAACGTCATCAATTGGCCGGAAGTCGCCCTGCGCTATCAGGCAGCGGTGGCCTGATCCCTCCTTGGAAAACAATCAATAAGGCCGACTATGGGCACTGAGACATTGGCGATCAGCAGTGGGCGAATGTTTCGCTACGCCTTCGGTTCGCTCCTGTTATTGGCGGGCACCGCGTTGCTGGTGGCTCAAGGATTGAGCTGGTTGAACCTGGAGCCCAGGCTGCTGCGAGCCTTGCAGGGCGGCTCGATCTGCGCGCTGGGTACGGCGCTGGGGGCCGTTCCGGTGTTGGTGATTCGCAAGATGCCCATCGCCGTAGGCGACACCTTGCTGGGTTTTGGGGCTGGGGTGATGTTGGCCGCAACGGCATTCTCGTTGATCGTACCGGGCATTGCTGCGGCACAGGGGTTGGGGCTGTCCGCCTGGGGAGCTAGCGGCCTGGTCTGCGTGGGTATCATGCTCGGGGCTTTTGGCCTGTTTCTCGTGGACCTCAAGGTGTCCGGCGGCAACCCGGAAACTCTTGTTGGGACACCTGAGCATCCAGTGATTGCCCCACGTATCTGGTTGTTTGTCTTTGCCATCATTGCCCATAACATTCCTGAAGGCATGGCGGTGGGGGTGTCGGCCGGAGGAGGCATGCCGGATGCGGATAGCCTGGCCATGGGCATCGCCTTGCAGGATGTGCCGGAAGGCTTGGTTATTGCCCTGGTGTTGGCAGGGGCAGGAATGTCGCGCGCCAAGGCGTTCTTGATCGGCGCTGCCTCAGGCCTGGTAGAGCCGGTATTCGCGTTGCTCTGTGCGTGGCTGGTGAGCCTGGCGGAGCTGCTTCTACCCTTGGGGCTGGCACTGGCCGCTGGTGCCATGTTGCTGGTGGTGACTCACGAGGTGATTCCCGAGTCCCGACGCAACGGTCACGAAAAACTGGCCAGTCTCGGCTTGTGTATCGGCTTCTGCCTGATGATGGTGATGGATACGGCGCTCTCTTGAGTGCCGTACGAAGACGTCATTCGCCTTCGTCAAAGTAGTTGTTGATCAGGGCTACCAGTGCGTCCAGTGCTTCCTGCTCTTGCTCACCTTCGGTCTTGAGATGAATCTTGGTGCCCTTGCCGGCGGCGAGCATCATCATGGCCATGATGCTCTTGCCATCGACCATGCTCTCAGGCGTTCTACCGGCGCGGATCTGGCAGGGGAACTGGCCGGCCACGCCGACGAACTTGGCCGAGGCACGGGCATGCAGGCCCAGTTTGTTGATGATCTCGATTTCCAAAGCTGGCATCGCGGGGTAGGTCCTTTCAGCTAAGGTCGCGGTGGCGAACCTGGACGTTCTTCAGGGATTTTTGCAGGACCTGGCCCAGGCGCTCCGTCAGGTAGACGGAGCGGTGGTGCCCACCGGTGCAGCCGATGGCAATGGTCACATAGGCACGGTTGCTGGCGGCAAATCGTGGCAGCCATTTGAGCAAATAGCTGGAGATATCCTGGAACATCTCCTCGACATCAGGTTGGGCGGCCAGGTACTCGGCTACGGGGGCATCCAGCCCTGATTGGGCGCGCAGCTCGGGTTTCCAGTACGGGTTGGGCAGGCAGCGCACGTCGAACACCAGGTCGGCATCCACGGGCATGCCACGCTTGAAACCGAAGGACTCCACCAGAAAGGCGGTGCCGGGTTCTGGCTGGTTCAACAGCCGCAGCTTGATGGTGTCGCGCAGTTGATAGAGGTTCAGGTTGGTTGTGTTGACCTTGAGGTCGGCCAGGTCGACGATGGGGCCCAGCAGATGGGTCTCGTCGCGAATGGCCTCGGCCAGGGAACGGTTGGCGCTGCTGAGTGGATGGCGGCGCCGGGTTTCCGAGAAGCGCTTGAGCAGGGTTTCTTCGTCGGCGTCCAGATAGAGCACATCACACTGGATATGCCGACTGCGCACTTCCTCGAGCAACTCGGGGAAACGTGACAGATGGCTGGGCAAGTTGCGGGCATCGATGGAGACCGCGACCAACGGCTGGGCCAGCTCGGTGTGGATCAAGGCACGTTCGGCCAACTCTGGGAGCAGGCCGGCGGGCAGGTTGTCGATGCAGTAGTAGCCGTGGTCCTCAAGAACATCGAGGGCGGTGCTTTTGCCTGAGCCGGAACGGCCACTGACGATGATCAAACGCATGGTTACTGCCTGTTTTGCTCGTCCAGGACGACCTGATACAAGGCTTCGTTGCTGGTAGCACTGCGCAACCGGTCACGAACTTCCTTGCGATCGAGCATGCTGGCGATCTGCCGAAGCAGCTCCAGGTGCGCATCGGTCGCAGCTTCCGGGACCAGCAGAACGAACAGCAGGTCCACCGGAGCGCCATCGATGGCGTCGAAGTCGATCGGAGCGTCCAGGTGCATCAGTGCGCTGATGGGCGATTCGCAACCCTTTAGGCGGCAGTGAGGAATGGCGATGCCGTTGCCAAAACCGGTGGAGCCGAGTTTTTCGCGGGCAATCAGGCTCTCGAAGACATCCTGCATCTCCAGATCGGGCACTTCACGGCTGATCAGGTTGGCAATTTGTTCGAGGGCACGTTTTTTACTGCCTCCCGGCACGTTCACCAGGGAACGGCCGGGGGTCAGGATGCTTTCAAGTCGGATCATGGGAGGGGAGTATCAGCGACCCGTGCCTTGGAGAAGGTGGAGTTGCTTTTCCTTGTGCTTTTTCAGTTGGCGGTCAAGCTTGTCCGTGAGCAGGTCGATTGCGGCATACATATCGTCATGTTCTGCATTGGCGACGACCTCCCCACCGTGAATGTGCAGCGTAGCCTCGATCTTCTGCTTCAGCTTCTCGACGGCCATGGTGACCTGCACATTGGTAATCTTGTCAAAATGGCGTTCCAGTCGGTCGAGTTTTTCGCCGATGTAAACGCGCAGAGGTTCAGTCACTTCGAGTTGGTGTCCACTGATGTTGACTTGCATACAGCTTCTCCTTCGTTGCCAGTGCATGACGCGGCAGGCCATTTTACCTGCCACCTGGACCGTGTCTGAAGCCTGCTGCGCATCGATCAGGCGGTTTGCCTGGTCGCCGTTTGGCGAGCATTCAGACACACTCCGAAACGCTGTGGCCAGCCCTACGGCTACATCAGCCGCTTACGTTCGCTAGAAGGCGCGATCCCAAGGGATTCGCGGTACTTGGCGACGGTACGGCGGGCTACCTGAATACCTTGTGCCTCCAGTAAACCAGCGATCTTGCTGTCACTCAACGGCTTTTTCTGATTTTCCGCCGCCACCAGTTTTTTGATGATTGCGCGGATCGCGGTGGATGAGCATTCACCGCCTTCCGAGGTGCTGACGTGGCTGGAGAAAAAGTATTTCAGTTCATATATACCCCGTGGGGTGTGCATGAATTTCTGCGTAGTGACCCGGGAAATCGTCGATTCGTGCATGCCCACCGCTTCGGCGATGTCATGCAGGACCAGGGGCTTCATCGCCTCGTCGCCATACTCTAGAAAGCCGCGCTGATGCTCGACGATCTGGGTGGCGACTTTCATCAGGGTTTCGTTGCGACTTTGCAGGCTCTTGATGAACCAGCGGGCCTCCTGCAGCTGATTGCGCATGAAGGTGTTGTCTGCGCTGGTGTCGGCACGACGTACAAAGCCCGCATATTGGGCATTGACTCGCAGGCGTGGTACCGACTCCTGGTTCAGCTCCACCAGCCAGCGTTCGTTGTCCTTGCGCACAATGACGTCCGGGACCACGTACTCGGCTTCGCTGGATTCGATCTGCGAGCCCGGGCGCGGGTTGAGGCTTTGCACCAGTTCGATGACCTGGCGCAGTTCGTCTTCCTTGAGCTTCATGCGCCGCATCAGTTGGCTGTAATCGCGGCTGCCCAGCAGGTCTATGTAGTCGCTGACCAGGCGCTGAGCTTCGCTCAGCCAAGGCGTCTTGGTCGGTAGCTGGCGCAGTTGCAACAGCAGGCATTCACCCAGGTTGCGAGCACCGATGCCGGCGGGTTCGAATTGCTGGATGCGATGCAGGACTGCTTCGATTTCGTCCAGCTCGATATCCAGTTCGGGGTCGAAGGCCTCGAGGACTTCTTCAAGGGTCTCGTCGAGGTAGCCCTGGTCGTTGATGCTGTCGATCAGGGTCACCGCGATCAAGCGGTCGGTGTCCGACATCGGGGCCAGGTTCAGTTGCCAGAGCAGGTGGCTCTGCAGGCTTTCGCCAGCGGAGGTGCGGGTGGTGAAGTCCCACTCGTCATCATCGCTGCTGGGCAGGCTGCTGGCGCTGGTCTGGTAGACATCTTCCCAGGCGGTATCCACCGGGAGTTCGTTGGGAATGCGTTCGCTCCATTCGCCATCCTCGAGGCTGTCCACCGTTGGGGCGGTTTCCTGGTAGGAGGGTTCCTGGATTTCGGTATTGGGTTTGGACTCGGTGTTGTCGGCCAGGGGGTCGCTGTTGTCGAAGTCGTCGCCATCTTCCTGGCGTTCGAGCATCGGGTTGGACTCCAGGGCTTCCTGAATTTCCTGTTGCAGGTCCAGGGTCGACAATTGGAGCAGGCGGATGGCCTGTTGCAGCTGCGGTGTCATCGTCAGCTGCTGGCCCATTCTCAGGACTAGCGATGGTTTCATGGCAGGGGCTTAACACCTTAATTGCCGGCGCACATGCGCCATCCACTACAGGGCGCCGAAGCGCCAAACATAAGCAAATTATATGCCTGAAACTGAAGTGTTTGCCTAGAGCGCCGTAACAATAAACTTTGTAGGGATTTACTGTTTTCGGCGCCCTGGCTACTAGCCCAACACGTCAGCCTTTACAGGCGGAATTCGTGGCCCAGGTAGACTTCCTTGACCAGCTCATTGGCCAGGATAGTCGCAGAATCGCCTTCGGCGATCAGTTGCCCGTCATTGACGATGTAGGCGGTTTCGCAGATGTCCAGCGTTTCGCGGACGTTGTGGTCGGTGATCAGTACCCCGATGCCCTTGGCTTTGAGGTGATGGATGATCTGCTTGATGTCGCCGACCGAGATCGGGTCCACGCCTGCGAACGGTTCGTCCAGCAGGATGAACTTGGGTGCGGTGGCCAGCGCGCGGGCAATCTCCACGCGACGACGCTCGCCGCCGGACAGGCTCATGCCGAGGTTGTCGCGGATATGGTTGATGTGGAACTCCTGCAGCAGGCTTTCCAGTTCCTGGCGACGACCTGCTTTATCGAGTTCCTTGCGGGTCTCGAGGATAGCCATGATGTTGTCGGCCACCGACAGCTTGCGGAAGATCGAGGCTTCCTGGGGCAGGTAGCCGATGCCGGCGCGAGCGCGCCCGTGCATGGGCTGATGGCTGACATCCAGGTCGTCGATCAGCACCCGGCCCTGGTCGGCCTGGACCAGGCCGACGATCATATAGAAACAGGTGGTCTTGCCTGCACCGTTGGGGCCAAGGAGGCCGACGATCTGGCCGCTGTCGATGGACAGGCTGACGTCGCGCACGACCTGTCGGCTCTTGTAGCTCTTGGCCAGGTGCTGGGCTTTCAGAGTTGCCATTACTGGGCCTTTTGCTCGTCGGTTTTCTTTTTCGGCTGGATGACCATGTCGATCCGCGGACGGGGAGCGGTAATCGAGCTGCCGTTGGCGCGACCGGCATTGGCCACTTGCTTGACGGTGTCGTAGATGATCTTCTCGCCTTCGGTGGTATTACCGTCGTTGATGACCTTGGCCTTGTCGATCAGTACGACGCGGTTTTGCTGGGCGTGGTACTGGATGGTCACGGCGTAGGCCTGGACCGGCTTGGGATCGGTCTGCTTCTGCAGTTGCTCGAAGTAGGCCAGGTTGCCCACCGAGGTCACGACGTCGATTTCACCACTCTTGGCCCGGGTGATGGTCACGGTGTTGCCGGTAATCTTCATCGAGCCCTGGGTGATGATCACGTCGCCTTTATAGGTGGCTACGCCATTCTTGTCATCGAGCTGGGCATCGTCGGCCTGGATGCGGATCGGCTGTTGGCTATCGTTCGGCAGAGCCCAGGCGCTCACGCTTCCCAGTGCTGCGCCCAGACTGAGCAAAATAGGGAGGGTTTTAATGAGCCTCATACTGTCCTCTTACGTTCGATAGCAGGTCCATCCTGCCGTCTTTCAAATACGCTTTCATTCCCGTAGCCGTGGTCACGCCGTCGGCGCCGTCGATTCTAACGGCTTGCTCGGTTTGCGCATATTGCTTCTGTGGGAATACTGTCATGCGACTGCTGGTGATCAGCAGGTTGCGATTCTTCTCGTCAGTGCGCGAAACCCGTACCGAGTCGATGAGTTCGACCTGAGTGCCATCCGGGTTGACCTCGCCGCGTTCGCTCTGGACGTGCCACGGATAGGCGGTGCCACGGTACATGTGCAGGTCCGGCTGGGTCAGCAGGGTTACCTGGCTGGCCTTGATGTGCTCGACCTTGTCCGAGGTCATCTCGTATTGCAGCTTCCCATCGGGCAGGTACTGCACGCTGTGGGCATTGATCGCGAAATAGTCGATGGCGCTTTCATCGACCTGGACCACCGGCTTGTCGAGGAAGCGCTCGGGGCTGATATTCCAGTAGCCCACCGCCGCGAATAGCAAGGCAATGGTCCCGAAGATCAGTATGTTGCGAATCTTTTTACTCAGCATTGGCGGACTCTATAGATAAGCGGCATTGGCTGCTTCGAGGCGGCCCTGGGCATGCAGGATCAGTTCGCAAAATTCGCGAGCCGCTCCTTCGCCGCCGCGGGCCACGGTGATGCCGTGGGCGTGCTCGCGAACGAAGGCGGCGGCATTGGCGACTGCCATGCCCAGGCCGACACGACGGATCACGGGTAGGTCGGGCAGGTCGTCGCCCAGGTAGGCGACCTCTTCATAGCTTAGGCCCAGTTGTGCAAGAAGCTCGTCCAGTACGACCAGCTTGTCTTCGCGGCCCTGGTAGAGGTGGGGGATTCCCAGGTTCTTGGCCCGGCGCTCGACCACGGGGGTCTTGCGCCCGGTGATGATCGCGGTTTGTACTCCGGCGGCCATGAGCATCTTGATGCCCTGGCCGTCGAGGGTACTGAAGGATTTGAATTCGCTGCCGTCCTCGAGGAAGTACAGGCGACCGTCGGTCAGCACGCCGTCGACGTCGAAAACCGCCAGCTTGATGTTCTTGCCGCGCTGCAGCAGGTTCTCATTCATTTACATCACTCCTGCGCGCAACAGGTCGGACAGGTTGAACGCGCCTATGGGGCGGTCCTCCTGGTCGACGACGACCAGTGCGTTGATTCGATTGTCTTCCATGATTTTCAGGGCTTCGGCCGCCAGCATCTCGGCACGTGCGGTCTTGCCGTGGAGGGTCATGACTTCGTCTATGGTGGTGTGGTGGATATCGATGCTGCGGTCCAGGGTGCGGCGCAGGTCGCCGTCAGTGAAGACCCCGGCCAGGCGCCCGTCCGCCTCGACAATGACGGTCATGCCCAAGCCCTTGCGGCTCATCTCCATCAGGGCATCGCGAAGCAGGGTGCCACGCTGGACCTGAGGCAGTTGTTCGCCGGCGTGCATGACGTTCTCGACCTTCAGCAGCAGGCGACGTCCCAGGGCGCCACCGGGGTGCGAGAAGGCGAAGTCTTCGGCGGTGAAGCCGCGGGCCTCCAGCAGTGCCACGGCCAGGGCGTCGCCCATGACCAGGGCGGCGGTGGTCGAAGAGGTGGGGGCCAGGTTCAGCGGGCAGGCTTCTTGCTCGACATGCACGTTGAGATTGACGTCGGCGGCCTTGGCCAGCGGTGAGTCCGGGTTGCCGGTGATGCTGATCAACTGGATGCCCAGGCGCTTGATCAGCGGCAACAGGGTCACGATTTCATTGGTGGAGCCGGAATTGGAGAGGGCCAGGATCACGTCTTCGCGGGTAATCATGCCCATGTCGCCATGGCTGGCTTCAGCCGGGTGGACAAAAAAAGCCGTGGTTCCCGTACTGGCCAGGGTGGCGGCGATCTTGTTGCCGATATGTCCGGACTTACCCATTCCGACCACTACCACTCGGCCTTTGCTGGCCAGAATCATCTCGCAGGCGCGCACGAAATCTGCGTCGATATGGGGCAGCAAGCCTTCTACGGCCTGTATTTCGAGGCGGATGGTGCGCTGTGCTGATTGAATCAGGTCGCTGGTTTGGCTCATGTCTGAAATCGTATAGCCCGATGAAAAGGCGGCGATTATAGCGGTAATGAACAAATCCCTCACGCAAGTTCGTCAGCCTTTGCCGACTGTTGCCAGGAATCGAACTATTTTGCCTGTCGTCGACCTGAACGGTGACGGCTTCGGCCTTGGGGGCTAAGCATCAGCAGTGATATAGTTCGCCGCCAGTTCGGCCTGCCCAGAGGCACGAGCTCCCGGGAGGGAGCCTAGAGCGTCCGAGTGTTAGGCTGCATCGCAAGGAGTTTAGATGAGTGCCGATAACGCTTACGCGGTCGAGCTGAAGGGTGTTTCCTTCAAGCGCGGTACGCGCAGCATATTCAATAACGTGGATATCCAGATTCCGCGGGGCAAGGTCACCGGCATCATGGGACCTTCCGGCTGCGGGAAAACAACCCTGCTGCGCCTGATGGGCATGCAATTGCGGCCTAGTGCTGGTGAGGTGTGGGTCAACGGCCAGAATCTGCCGAAGCTTTCGCGCAGTGACCTGTTCGATGCTCGCAAGCAGATGGGCGTCCTGTTCCAGAGCGGTGCGCTGTTCACTGATCTGGATGTCTTCGAAAACGTAGCCTTTCCGCTGCGGGTGCATACCCAGCTGCCTGACGAAATGATTCGCGACATCGTCCTGCTCAAGCTACAGGCTGTGGGGTTGCGAGGAGCCATCGACCTGATGCCCGACGAGCTGTCGGGTGGGATGAAGCGTCGGGTCGCCTTGGCTCGCGCCATTGCCCTGGACCCGCAGATCCTCATGTACGACGAACCGTTCGTGGGCCAGGACCCTATTGCCATGGGGGTGCTGGTACGCCTGATCCGGCTGCTCAACGATGCCTTGGGTATCACCAGTATCGTGGTCTCCCATGACCTGGCCGAGACCGCAAGCATCGCCGACTACCTCTATGTAGTGGGTGATGGCCAGGTACTGGGCCAGGGAACTCCTGCCGAGCTCATGGACTCCGACAATCCGCGTATTCGTCAATTTATGAAGGGCGATCCCGACGGTCCCGTGCCGTTTCATTTTCCAGCGCCGGATTACCGCGCAGATCTTCTGGGGAAGCGCTGATGCGCAAGATATCGCTAATCGAAAGGGTTCGTCTCTTCGGTCGCTCAGGCATCGATGTCCTGGCGGTACTGGGGCGTTCCACCCTGTTCCTGTTTCACGCGCTGCTCGGGCGCGGCAGCATCGGCGGCGGATTCGGCCTGCTGGTCAAGCAACTGCATTCAGTGGGCGTGATGTCACTGGTAATCATTGTCGTGTCCGGGATCTTCATCGGCATGGTGCTGGCACTGCAGGGATTCAATATCCTTTCCAGCTACGGTTCGGAGCAGGCGGTGGGTCAGATGGTTGCCCTGACCCTGCTGCGTGAGCTGGGGCCGGTGGTGACTGCGTTGCTGTTCGCCGGGCGAGCCGGTTCGGCGCTGACGGCCGAAATCGGCAACATGAAGTCCACCGAGCAACTCTCCAGCCTGGAGATGATCGGTGTCGATCCGCTCAAGTACATCATTGCCCCGCGCCTCTGGGCTGGCTTCATTTCCCTGCCGCTGTTGGCGATGATCTTTTGTGTCGTGGGTATCTGGGGCGGTTCGTGGGTGGCTGTCGACTGGCTGGGGGTCTATGAAGGTTCCTACTGGGCGAATATGCAGAACAGCGTGAACTTCAGCAGCGACGTGCTCAATGGTGTGATCAAGAGCATTGTCTTTGCATTTGTAGTGACCTGGATCGCCGTATTCCAAGGCTACGACTGTGAGCCCACCTCAGAGGGGATCAGCCGTGCCACTACCAAGACCGTGGTGTATGCCTCGTTGGCCGTACTCGGCTTGGACTTTATTCTGACCGCCTTGATGTTTGGAGATTTCTGATGCAAAACCGCACCCTGGAAATCGGTGTCGGCCTTTTCCTGCTGGCTGGCATCCTGGCTTTGCTGTTGCTTGCCCTGCGAGTCAGTGGCCTGTCTCCGACGGCTAGCACCGATACCTATAAACTTTACGCCTACTTCGACAATATCGCCGGTTTGACGGTCAGAGCCAAAGTGACCATGGCCGGCGTGACCATCGGCAAGGTCACGGCGATCGATCTGGACCGTGACAGCTTCACCGGCCGGGTGACGATGCAACTGGAAAAGCGCGTGGATAACCTGCCGACCGACTCCACTGCATCTATCCTGACTGCTGGCCTGTTGGGTGAGAAATACATCGGTATCAGCGTGGGTGGGGAAGAGGCTCTGCTCAAGGATGGTGGAACCATCCACGACACCCAGTCGTCGCTGGTGCTGGAGGACCTGATCGGTAAATTCCTGCTCAATACCGTTAGCAAAGACGCCAAATGAGGAGTTTTTCGATGATTTCTATCTTGCGACGTGGCCTGTTGGTGCTGCTCGCTGCCCTGCCGTTGCTGGCAAATGCGGCGAGCCCCACGTCCGCCCATGACCTGGTGCAGGACACTACCAATCGGTTGTTGGCCGATCTGGCAGCCAATAAAGAGAAGTACAAGCAAAGCCCATCCGACTTCTATAATGCCCTGAACGGCATTGTCGGCCCGGCGGTGGATGCCGACGGGATTTCCCGCAGCATCATGACGGTGAAGTATTCGCGCAAGGCCACCCCGGAGCAGATGTCGCGCTTCCAGGAGAACTTCAAGCGCAGCCTGATCCAGTTCTATGGCAATGCGTTGCTGGAGTACAACAACCAGGGCATCACCATTTCTCCTCCCAAGGATGAAAGCGGCACCCGTACCAGCGTCGACATGCAGGTGAAAGGCAATAACGGGGCGATCTACCCGGTGTCCTACACCTTGGAGAAGATCAACGACGAATGGAAGATTCGTAACGTGATCATCAATGGCATCAATATCGGCAAGCTGTTCCGCGATCAGTTCGCCGATGCGATGCAGCGCAACGGCAACAACCTGGACAAGACCATCGACGGCTGGGCCGGCGAAGTGGCCAAGGCCAAGGAAGCCACCGATAACGCTGCGCCAAAGGCCGAGCAATGAGCGAGGCGGGCGTACGTTTGGGTGAGGCCGGAGAGCTGCTGATCAGCGGCGTGCTGGACTACCGCAGTGGCCCGGGCCTGCGCAAGCAGGGCCAGACACTGATCAAGTCGAGCAAGGCGCCAGCCTTGGTGCTCGATTGCTCGGCGGTCCAGCGCTCCAGCAGTGTCGGCCTGGCCTTGCTGCTGGCCTTCATGCGCGATGCCCAGGGCCTGGGCAAGAATGTCAGCATTCGTGCATTGCCCGATGGCATGAAGGAGATTGCCGAGGTTTCCGGCGTTACCGAGATTCTCGCGCAACCCCAGTGACTCCAGAAACATGGAAGCCCCCCGTCAGAGTCCTGCTATGCGGGGTTCGCAGGCGCGGGGCTTTTTTGTATGATGTCCGACCCGCGCGCACAGGGCGCCGATTGAGGTTGAGCATGCAGGCCAACGAAGTGAAGAGCTTTCTCGAGGGAAAACTGCCCGGAACTCAGGTAGAAGTTGAGGGCGAAGGCTGCAACTTTCAGCTGAACGTGATTAGCGACGAACTGTCGGCCTTGAGCCCGGTTAAGCGTCAGCAGAGCATCTATGCCCATTTGAACCCATGGATTGCCAATGGCAGCATCCACGCGATCACCATGAAATTTTTCAGCCGCGCGGCCTGGGCCGAGCGCACCTGAGCCCAAGGGCGTCGAGACTCTTATGGATAAATTGATTATTACCGGCGGCGCTCGCCTTGATGGCGAGATCCGCATTTCCGGGGCCAAGAACTCCGCGCTGCCTATCCTGGCGGCAACCCTGCTGTGCGATGGCCCGGTTACCGTGGCCAACCTGCCGCACCTGCACGACATTACCACCATGATCGAGCTGTTCGGTCGCATGGGCATCGAGCCTGTGATCGACGAGAAGCTCAGCGTCGAGATCGACCCGCGCAGCATCAAGACCCTGGTGGCGCCTTACGAGCTGGTCAAGACCATGCGCGCCTCGATCCTGGTGCTGGGCCCGATGGTCGCGCGCTTCGGTGAAGCCGAAGTGGCGCTGCCAGGCGGTTGCGCCATTGGTTCGCGTCCAGTGGACCTGCACATCCGCGGCCTGGAGGCCATGGGCGCGCAGATCGATGTCGAAGGTGGCTACATCAAGGCCAAGGCGCCAGAAGGCGGCCTGCGCGGCGCTAACTTCTTCTTCGATACCGTGAGCGTGACCGGTACCGAGAACATCATGATGGCGGCTGCCCTGGCCAAGGGCCGCAGCGTACTGCAGAACGCCGCTCGCGAACCTGAAGTGGTGGACCTGGCGAACTTCCTGATCGCCATGGGCGCGAAGATTTCCGGCGCCGGCACCGACACCATCACCATCGATGGCGTCGAGCGTCTGCACTCGGCCATCTACAAAGTCATGCCCGACCGTATCGAGACCGGTACCTACCTGGTAGCTGCCGCTGTCACCGGCGGCCGGGTCAAGGTCAAGGACACCGATCCGACCATCCTTGAGGCCGTTCTGGAGAAACTCAAGGAAGCCGGGGCCGAGATCACCACCGGTAGCGACTGGATCGAGCTGGACATGCACGGCAAGCGCCCCAAGGCGGTCAACGTGCGTACCGCTCCATACCCGGCGTTCCCGACCGACATGCAGGCGCAGTTCATTTCCCTGAACGCGATTGCCGAAGGCACTGGCGCTGTGATCGAGACCATCTTCGAAAACCGCTTCATGCACGTGTACGAGTTGCACCGCATGGGCGCCAAGATCCAGGTCGAAGGCAACACGGCCATCGTTACCGGCGCTGAAATCCTCAAGGGTGCGCCCGTGATGGCGACCGACCTGCGGGCATCGGCCAGCCTGGTGATCTCGGCCCTGATGGCCGAAGGCGACACCCTGATCGATCGCATCTACCACATCGACCGTGGCTACGAGTGCATCGAAGAGAAACTGCAGATGCTGGGCGCGAAGATTCGCCGCGTACCGGGCTAACCTGCCAAGGGCACAGGGAGGTGCCACACGATTTTGTTTCACGTCGAGCCTGTCTTCAGGCTCGACGCATGTCTGGCGCCATTTGCGTCCGGGCATCAGTCGCCGCATAAGGACTTACGTTACTCATGTTGACCATCGCACTGTCCAAGGGCCGTATCCTCGACGACACGCTGCCGCTTCTGGCTGAAGCGGGCATCGTGCCAACCGAGAATCCGGACAAGAGCCGCAAACTGATCATTCCCACGACCCAGGAAGATGTACGCCTGTTGATCGTGCGTGCCACTGATGTGCCGACCTACGTCGAGCATGGCGCTGCCGACCTCGGCGTGGCTGGCAAGGACGTCCTGATGGAGTACGGTAGCCAGGGCCTGTACGAGCCGCTGGATCTGCAGATCGCCAAGTGCAAGCTGATGACCGCCGGTGCCATCGGCGCCGAGGAGCCCAAGGGCCGCCTGCGGGTCGCCACCAAGTTCGTCAACGTGGCCAAGCGTTACTACGCAGAACAAGGCCGGCAAGTGGACATCATCAAACTCTACGGTTCCATGGAGCTGGCCCCGCTGATCGGCTTGGCGGACAAGATCATCGACGTGGTCGATACCGGCAACACCCTGCGGGCCAACGGCCTGGAACCCCAGGAAATGATCGCCACCATCAGCTCCCGCCTGGTGGTCAACAAAGCATCCATGAAGATGCAGCACGCGCGTATCCAAACGCTGATCGATACCCTGCGCAAGGCAGTGGAATCGCGACACCGCGGCTGACTCACATGCGTGGCCCCGAGCCGCGCCCATCTATCCGCGTCATAACCAGAATGCTCAGGTGCCCACGCGGATGGCCTGGTAGTCTTGCGGCGCCTGAGTCATGCAAAACCAAGCTTGTCCTTTTGTGCATTCGCCAATCAATGAGGCCTTCGCTATGACCGCTCCCACTGCAATTCGCCGACTCAACGCTGCCGATGCGGATTTCGCCCGACATCTGGATCATCTGCTGAGCTGGGAAAGCGTGTCCGACGACGCGGTCAACCAGCGTGTGCTCGATATCATCAAGGCCGTACGCGAGCGCGGTGACGCGGCGCTGGTGGAATTCACCCAGCGCTTCGATGGCGTCGAGGCCAAGGTCATCGGTGACCTGATTCTCGATCGTGCCCGCCTGGAACTGGCCCTGACCCGCATCACCCCGGTACAGCGCGAGGCCCTGGAAAAGGCCGCCAATCGCGTGCGTGTCTATCACGAGCGCCAGAAGCAGGACTCCTGGCAGTACACCGAGGCCGATGGCACCGTGCTTGGCCAGAAGGTCACGCCCCTGGACCGCGCCGGCTTGTACGTGCCAGGCGGCAAGGCGTCGTATCCGTCCTCGGTGCTGATGAACGCGATCCCGGCGAAAGTCGCCGGTGTCTCCGAGGTGGTGATGGTGGTGCCGACTCCTCGTGGCGAGGTCAACGAGCTGGTGCTGGCCGCTGCTTGCATTGCAGGGGTCGACCGGGTCTTCACCGTTGGTGGTGCGCAGGCTGTCGCCGCGCTGGCTTATGGCACCCAGAGCGTGCCCCAGGTGGACAAGATCGTCGGCCCGGGCAACATCTATGTGGCCACCGCCAAGCGTCATGTATTCGGCCAGGTCGGTATCGACATGATCGCCGGTCCCTCGGAGATCCTCGTGGTGTGCGACGGCCAGACCGATCCGGACTGGATCGCCATGGACCTGTTTTCCCAAGCCGAGCACGACGAAGATGCCCAGGCGATCCTGGTCAGTCCGGATGCCGAGTTCCTCGATCGGGTAGCTGCCAGCATCGCCAAGCTGCTGCCGACCATGGAGCGCGCCGAGATCATCAACACCTCGATCACTGGCCGGGGCGCACTGATCCAGGTCCGCGACATGCAGCAAGCCATCGAAGTGGCCAACCGCATCGCTCCCGAGCACCTGGAGTTGTCGGTGGCCGACCCGCAAGCCTGGCTGGGGCAGATCCGCCACGCCGGGGCGATCTTCATGGGGCGCCACACTTCGGAAGCCTTGGGCGACTACTGCGCCGGCCCGAACCACGTGCTGCCGACTTCCGGCACCGCGCGTTTCTCCTCGCCGCTGGGGGTGTATGACTTCCAGAAGCGCTCGTCGATCATCTTCTGTTCCGAGCAGGGCGCATCCGAACTGGGCCGCACGGCCTCGGTGCTGGCCCGTGGCGAGTCGCTGACCGCCCACGCCCGCAGCGCCGAATACCGCATCGTCGACGACCAAGATCAGGGGCAATGAGCATGAGCAAATTCTGGAGTCCGTTCGTCAAGAACCTGGTGCCCTACGTGCCGGGCGAACAACCCAAGCTGACCAAGCTGGTCAAGCTCAACACCAACGAAAACCCCTATGGCCCGTCGCCCAAAGCCCTGGCCGCGATGCAGGCCGAGCTCAATGACAACCTGCGGCTGTACCCCGATCCCAACAGCGACCTGCTCAAGCAGGCGGTGGCCAGCTACTACGGGGTGCCGGCGAACCAGGTGTTCCTCGGCAACGGCTCCGACGAAGTCCTGGCGCATATCTTCCATGGCTTGCTGCAACAGGACCTGCCGCTGCTGTTCCCGGACATCAGCTACAGCTTCTATCCGGTGTATTGCGGCCTGTATGGCATCGATTTCGAAGCGGTGCCGCTGGACGAGCAATTCCAGATCCGCGTGGCCGACTACGCCAAGCCCAATGGCGGCATCATTTTCCCCAACCCGAACGCGCCGACTGGCTGCCTGCTGGCCCTGGAGGCGGTGGAGCAAATCCTCAAGGCCAGCCCCGATTCGGTGGTGGTCGTGGATGAGGCCTACATCGACTTCGGCGGCCAGACGGCCATCAGCCTGGTGGACCGCTACCCGAACCTGCTGGTGACCCAGACCCTGTCCAAGTCCCGTTCCCTGGCGGGGTTGCGGGTGGGCCTGGCGGTAGGGCATCCGGACCTGATCGAGGCCCTGGAGCGGGTCAAGAACAGCTTCAACTCCTACCCCCTGGATCGCCTGGCGATCGTCGGTGCGGCCGCGGCCTTCGAGGACCGCGAATACTTCCAGAAGACGTGCCAGCAGGTAATTGAAAGTCGCGAATGGCTGGTGGCGCAGTTGCAGGCCAAGGGCTTCGAGGTGTTGCCTTCGGCGGCCAACTTCATCTTTGCCCGCCACCCGCAACACGATGCCGCGGGCCTGGCCGCCAAGCTGCGGGAGCAAGGCGTGATCGTGCGTCACTTCAAGCAGCAGCGGATCGCCCAGTTCCTGCGGATCAGCATCGGCACGCCGGAGCAGAACCAGGCCCTGGTCGACGGATTGGGGCAGCTCTAAGCGGCAAGCTGGAAGCCCTGAGCATGTGCCTGGGGCTTCTCCCTTGCAGCTAAAGGCTTGCCGCTTGCCACGGCAGCCTGCGGCTGCGCTTATTCGTGGTGCGGTTCTCCCAGGAAGGTCAGGGAGCTGAACAGGCCACGGGAGGCAGCGTCGGGGTTGTCCTTGAGGGGCACCTCGACCTGCGCGGCGATCACATTCAAGCCCTCGTTGCGCACCAACACCTGGGCGCGACCCTGGGCATCGGTCTCGGTGCCCAGGGTATTGGGTGCATTGCGGTAATCCCCCACCAGCTTCACTCCCGCAGCAGGTCGGCCGTCGAGCAGGACTCGGACCGGCAGGCTCTTGCCAGGCCCCACCAACAGCGGTTCGGTCTCGGGCAGGATCACCCGCTTGAGTTGCCTGAGGTTGGGCAGCTTCGCACCAGGCTGATGGATCGCCTACGACGTGCTGGTCGAGTGCTATGCCTTCAATCCGGGGGGGGGACGGCGGGGCAGGGCGTCGGCGCGGCTACCGCATTCCTCGGACAAGCCCTGGATCTCGACCTTCTTCGGCCGGGGTGTGGACGGTGGCGAAGGCACCTGCAATCACGCGCAATTCCTGTCGGCCGACGGTGGCCGTAAACGCTTCAGCCGTGCCAACCGGGTAGGGAGAAAATGCCCCGGGACACGCTTACCCACAGCGGACGTTCGAGAGTGCTGAAGCAGCCGCCCGATCAACTCTGGCGCAGTTGCCGTGGGGTCGAGTTCAGCAGTCGGCGTATCAAGCGCCGGAGAGCTGTCGCGTCCTGATAGCCGACCTGCGCCGAGACCGCTTCGACGGAATATTCGCCGGATTCGAGCAGCGCTCGGGCCTTGTTCAGTTGCACTCGCTGGATCAACTGCCGAGTAGAGTGCCCCGTCGCCCTGTGGACGTGACGCGACAGGGTCCGCTCGGACATGCCGACGCTCGCAGCGAGTGCCTTGACGCCGGGTAGGTCCGGCAGCGAGTCCTCGATCTGTGAGGTCAGGCGCGAGACCAGGGCATTGCCCTGCACCAGCATGGCGGGGATCACGAACGGCGACTGCAGCTGTCGGCGGTCGAGGAGCAGAGCCTTGCTCACGGAGTTGGCGATTTCGGGCGACAAGCGTCGGCGAAGCAGATGCAGCATGAGGTCTGTTTGAGCGAAGGCGGCCCCCGCGGTGGTCAACGGAGGGTCGGCCAGTACCATGAAGTCAGGGTCGACACGGCAGCCCGGAGCGATTTTCTGCAGGTGTGGTGCCAGCCACCAGGAGGTAGTCACCCGCCGCCCCTCCAGCAGTCCGGCTGCATGCAGCAGGAAGACCGCAGAGCATGACGCGGCGATCTCCTGGCCGTTTGCGACGTGAGTATTTAGCGCCGAGAGCAGAGAGCTCGCCCAGGGTTCTTCGAGGCGCTGCTGAAGCAGGTCGATGTCGCCGACGCCAATACCCGGTATGACCCAGCAGGAGTTGTCCTGAACGTCATGCTCGATCGGTTCCACCGGCAGTTGCAGACCATGCGCCAGCGTCACCGAGCCGGGGCGAGGACCACATATCCGCCAGCGTGGCGTGGCCAGGCCGCGCCGCTCGCCGACGCTTGCCGCGGTGGCGAGTATGTCCAGAGTAGAGGCCACGCTCGAGGCGAATGTTCCCGGTATGACCACAATGGTGAAATCGTACATTGTCTGATTATGCTCGAAAGAGGACGGATCAGACACTTTTGCCAGAGGTGGACGCCAGGCTCAATAGCGGCTCAATCCATTGCCAAGGTTTCAGCCATGCCCAACATCCTGATCAAGGTACCCACCGGAGCTTTCAGCGATCAGCAACGAAAGCGACTATTGACGTGCGTCAGCGAGGCAGCCATCGCTCATGAGCACATGGGAAGCGATCCTCGACAGCGCAGCCTGTGCTGGGTGCTCGTCGAGGAAGTGCGGGCTGCCGACTGGCTCTGTGGGGGAATCAGCGTGCACGCTCATGCGATTCCCTGCATCGTTCTGGTCAAGGTGCCTGCTGGCGTCCTTGATGAGCAGATGCGCAAGGACTACGTGTTGGGCCTGCACCAGGCCATCGAAAAAAGTACAGAGCCGGATGACGGTCGCATGCTGATGACTTCGATACAGCTAACGGACGTTGCCGATGGCACATGGGGGGCGAATGGCAGTCTTTGGAGACTTGCCGATTTCACTCGAGCTGCCGGGTACGGGCATTTCCTTCCTAGTACCTGATCGGGGCGGGAGGCTAGAAGCGGCTGCAATCTTTGCTCCCGCATAAGTGCGCCATTGGCCGTACACCCCTCGATGTTGCCGCGTCGCTGTTCGGTCCACAGGCCATGGGCCACGGCCTGGTTGGTGCCCAGGGGGCCGAGCGGGCGCGGCAGGGCAATGGTTTGCGAAGGTTGCCTGGCGGTTCTCTTCTACAGGTTGAGTGTCAGGCTGACGGTGAAGTTGCGTGGCTCTCCCGGGGTGACCCAGTAGTTGCTGTAGGAGCGCTCGTAGTACTTCTCGTCGAACAGGTTGTTCAGGTTCAGGCCCAGGGTCAGGTTGTCGCTGGCCTTGTAGTGGGCCAGCAGGTCCAGGGTGCGGTAGGCGGGAAGTTCGAAGCGGCCTCCGGCCTCGCCCGAACGGTCGCCGACGTAGGTCAGGGCCGCGCCGATATCCGAGCCCTTGAGGCGACCGTCCTGGAATTCATAGACCCCCAGCAGGCTGCCACTGTGCTTGGCCACCCCGAGAATGCGGCTGCCGGCGGGAATTGCCTGGTCGCCCTTGGTGACTTCGGCGTCGATCAGCGCATAAGCGCCAATCACCCGTACGGCGTCGGTCAACTGCCCACTGAATTGCAGATCGAAGCCCTGGCTGCGGGCCTTGCCCATGGCGCGACTGGAGTCGGTACCCGGGTCCAGGGCGAGCACGTTCTCCTTGTCGATATGGAAAGCGGCGAGGGTCGCGCTCAAGCGGTCGTCGAACAGTTCGCTCTTGATCCCCACTTCATATCCGGCACCTTCTTCTGGCTTGAATGATTTGCCGGCGGCGTCCAGGCCGTTGTTGGGCTTGAACGAGGTGGAGGCGTTGGCGAACAGGCCGAGCTGCGGAGTCAGTTGATACAGGAGCCCGGCGCGTTGGGTCAGGGCATCGTGATCCTGGCGGCTGCGCTGGCCGGAGACGTGGTCGTCGATCCGTTGCTCGAAATGTTCAAAACGCGCGCCCAGCATGCCGCGCAGGCGTTCGCTGAAGATGATCTGGTCCTGGAGGTTCAGGGCGCGGCTTTCGACGTGCTCGAAAAAGTCAGTGCCGGAACGTTTGCCGTTGGGCTTGGCCTGGCCGTAGATCGGGTTGTAGATATCGATGGCGTAGGGGCTGCCGGCAATGGCGGTGACTCGCTCGTTCTTGCGGTAGTTTTCGTATTCGCTGCCGAGCAGCAGTTCGTGCTGCCAACTGCCGAGGTCGAACAGGCCATGCAGTTCCAGTTGGGTGATGCTGTCGTGCCAGTTGTTGTCGCGTTCGCGGTAGCGCCGGTCAACGGTATGCCGGTCGGCATTCAGGGGGCGGGTTTCCGAGGCGAAGCCCCACAGCTTGCCCTCCTTGTAGTGGCTGGCCAGGCGCAGCTTCCAGTTGTCGTCGAGGTGATGTTCCAGGCTGGCCTGGAGCATGTTGTTGTGGTTGTCGATGTTGCCGTCGCTGGGCTCGCCGAGGAAGGTCGAGCGCGATACGCCACTCCAGCGGTTGCCGGGGGCGACGATGCCGCGGTCGAAGGTCGAGCTGTGGCGGACGAACTCGCTTTCCACCAGCAGGCTGGTGTCCGGGTTCAACTGCCAGATCAGGGAAGGGGCGACGAACACCCGGCGACTGTCGACGTGGTCTCGGAAGCTGTGGTTGTCCTCTACCGCCAGGTTGACCCGCGACAGCAGGTCACCCTGCTGGTCGAGGGGGCTGTTGAGGTCCAGTTCGGTGCGGTAGCGATCCCAGCTACCGGCGCGGGTGCGCAGGGTAGCGAATGCTTGTGGCTGGGGCTTCTTGGTGACGATGTTGACCATGCCTCCGGGATCGCCGCGTCCGTAGAGGCTGGCGGCCGGGCCCTTGAGCACTTCGATACGTTCGATGCTGGCCGCGTCCGGGGTGCTGGGGTAGCCACGATTGGCGCTGAAACCATCCTTGTAGAACTCCGAGGTGGTGAAGCCGCGGAGGCTGTACTCATACAGGGTCAGGCCGCCGAAATTGTTCTGCTTCGACACGCCGCCGGCGAAGTCCAGGGCCCGCTCGACATTGCTGCTGCCCAGATCCTGGAGCACGCTGGCAGGGATCACGCTGATGGATTGCGGGATTTCGCGAATCGCCGTATCGGTCTTGGTGGCGCTGGCGGAGCGAGTGGCTCGGTAGCCCTTGATCGGGCCCGTGGCGGATTCTGATTCGCCGCTGATGCGAATAGCCTCCAGTTCCACCGGCTGCGGTTCTTCGGCGTACACAGGATCGGTCAGCAGGCCCAGGGCCAGGCCTGCCAGGGGGAGGATTCTTCGGGACGTCATGGGTTGTTCCAATAGCGATATTGAAACAATATAACATGACCAATGAGAATGTATATTGTTAGCCCGGCATGGCCGGGCTCACGTCATTCCTCTTCCTTGACGGGCGCGGGGGGTGGTCGCAGGCCGATCTCGGCAGTCAACTTGAGCTCCTTGCCATTACGCATGACCTGGATCGCCACCTTCTCGGTGGGCTTGATCCGGGCTACCTGGTTCATCGAGCGGCGACCGTCGCCGGCGGGTTCGCCATCGATGCTGAGGATCACGTCGCCCAGTTGCATACCGGCCTTTTGCGCCGGGCCATCACGTAAGATGCCCGCCACCACGATGCCCGGGCGTCCGGCCAGCCCGAAGGACTCCGCCAGCTCCTGGGTCAGGGGTTGCACCTCGATGCCCAGCCAGCCACGGATGACCTGGCCGTGTTCGATGATCGATTTCATCACTTCCATGGCCAGCTTGATCGGGATGGCGAAGCCGATGCCCTGGGAGCCACCGGACTTGGAAAAGATCGCGGTGTTGATACCGGTCAGGTTGCCGTTGGCGTCCACCAGCGCACCACCGGAGTTGCCCGGGTTGATCGCTGCGTCGGTCTGGATGAAGTCTTCATAACTGTTCAGGCCCAGTTGGTTGCGGCCAGTGGCGCTGATGATGCCCATGGTTACGGTCTGGCCCACCCCGAACGGGTTGCCAATGGCCAGGGCGACATCGCCGACGCGGATGTTTTCCGAGTGACCGACAGTGATCGAGGGCAGGTTCTTCAGGTCGATCTTGAGCACCGCCAGGTCGGTTTCCGGGTCGCTGCCGATGACCCGAGCCAGGGTTTCCCGGCCGTCCTTGAGGGCCACCACGATTTGCTCGGCGCCGGACGTCACGTGGTTGTTGGTCAGCAGGTAGCCTTCGGGGCTCATGATCACCCCGGAACCCAGGCTCGACTCCATGCGTTGCTGCTTGGGCAGGTTGTCACCGAAGAAGCGCCGGAACTGCGGGTCCTCGAACAACGGGTGGGCCGGTTTATTGATCACCTTGGTGGTGTACAGGTTGACCACCGCAGGGGCAGCGATGACCACCGCATCGGCGTAGGACACCGGCCCCTGCTGGGTGCTGGTGGTTTGTGGCGCTTGTTGCAGATTCACATCCAGGCTGGGCAGGCCGACCCATTGCGGGTAACGCTGAATAATCAATAACGCGATAAGCACGCCGGCCAGTAATGGCCAGCCGAAAAAACGCAGAGCCTTGAGCATCGGGCAAGTCCTGGGTGGTTACGAAGGGCTGCGCACGGCCCCATAATGTCGCGCATTATACGAGGCCGCACGTGCCTCTGGACGGGATATTTAGGAGTCTTTCATGGCCGTTGCCCTGAGCACACTGGTAGAAGAAGCGGACCGCTACCTGGGCAGTTCGCGAATCGCCGACTATTGCCCCAATGGCCTGCAGGTCGAAGGGCGCCCGCAGGTGATGCGTATCGTCAGCGGCGTGACTGCCAGCCAGGCCCTGTTGGATGCTGCGGTGGAGGCCAAGGCCGACCTGGTACTGGTGCACCACGGTTACTTCTGGAAGGGGGAAGACCCCTGCGTCACGGGTATGAAGCAGCGTAGGTTGAAAACCCTGCTCAAGCACGATATCAGCCTGTTGGCCTACCACCTGCCCCTGGATCTGCACCCTGAGGTGGGTAACAACGTGCAGTTGGCCCGGCAGTTGGATATCACCGTGGAAGGCCCGCTGGACCCGGAAAATCCCAAGGTCGTCGGTCTGGTCGGGTCTCTGGAAGAACCCATGAGTCCGCGGGACTTTGCCCGGCGGGTACAAGAGGTGATGGGCCGCGAACCGCTGCTGATCGAAGGCAGCGAGATGATTCGTCGGGTCGGCTGGTGTACCGGTGGCGGCCAGGGCTACATCGACCAGGCGGTACTGGCCGGTGTCGACCTGTACCTGAGTGGCGAGGCCTCGGAGCAGACGTTCCACAGTGCCCGGGAAAACGACATCAGCTTCATCGCCGCGGGGCATCACGCCACCGAGCGCTATGGCGTTCAGGCGCTGGGTGACTACCTGGCCCGGCGCTTTGCCCTGGAGCACCTGTTCATCGATTGCCCGAACCCGATCTGAGGGCGCTTCATCGCCGCTGCGCCGGGGCTTCGAAGGAGCGTCCTTGCGCAGCCAGGGGCGCTGTTGCAGGGCGTGAATCCAGCAAACAGGCGGGTATATTCATATATCGTTTCGTTCTAGTTGGCTCCCTGATTAGAAGCAGGTCGCTGTGCTAGCATGCCCCGCTCGAACACGGCCCGCAGGCCGTCCATAAGAAAGCTTTCGTGAGTAGCCATGGTCGACAAACTGACGCATCTGAAACAGCTGGAGGCGGAAAGCATCCACATCATCCGCGAGGTGGCGGCCGAGTTCGACAATCCGGTGATGCTGTATTCCATCGGCAAGGACTCAGCGGTGATGTTGCATCTGGCCCGCAAGGCGTTCTTCCCCGGCAAGCTGCCGTTCCCGGTGATGCACGTCGATACCCGGTGGAAATTCCAGGAGATGTACAAGTTCCGCGATCGCATGGTCGAGGAAATGGGCCTGGACCTGATCACCCACGTCAACCCCGATGGCGTGGCCCAGGGCATCAACCCCTTCACCCACGGCAGCGCCAAGCACACCGATATCATGAAGACCGAGGGCCTCAAGCAGGCCCTGGACAAGCACGGTTTCGACGCCGCGTTCGGCGGGGCTCGCCGCGATGAAGAGAAGTCCCGCGCCAAGGAGCGCGTCTACTCGTTCCGCGACAGCAAGCACCGCTGGGACCCGAAGAACCAGCGTCCCGAGCTGTGGAACGTGTACAACGGCAAGGTCAACAAGGGCGAGTCGATCCGCGTGTTCCCGCTGTCCAACTGGACCGAGCTGGACATCTGGCAATACATCTACCTGGAAGGTATCCCGATCGTGCCACTGTACTTCGCCGCCGAGCGCGAAGTGATCGAGAAGAATGGCACCCTGATCATGATCGACGACGAGCGCATCCTCGAGCACCTCAGCGACGAGGAGAAGGCGCGCATCGTCAAGAAGAAAGTGCGTTTCCGTACCCTGGGCTGCTACCCGTTGACGGGCGCGGTCGAGTCCGAAGCCGAGACCCTGACCGACATCATCCAGGAAATGCTCCTGACCCGTACGTCGGAGCGCCAGGGCCGGGTCATCGACCACGATGGCGCAGGCTCGATGGAAGACAAAAAACGCCAAGGGTACTTTTAAGCTTCGAGTTACAAGCGGCAAGCAGCAAGTTAAAGGCGGTATGCGTAACGTCGTGGTTTGTTGCTTGCAGCCGGTTGTTGCGAGCCGGAATCGGAACACTCGTCATGGATTTCGAGAAACTGATTGTTTGGCAGCGAAGCAAAGCTTTGGCGGTGGGGATTTATAAAGAGTTTGCGCAGTGTGGGGACTTTGGATTCAAGGACCAGATCACTCGCTCTGTTCTTTCGGTGCCTTCCAATATTGCCGAGGGCATGGAGCGTCGTAGCAATAGAGAAAAAGTCCATTTTCTCTGGATTGCGAAAGCTTCTTGCGGCGAACTCCGGACTCAAATCCTTATCGCTCGTGAAATTGCCTACATCGCGAACCCGCTGGCTGAGAATTGGATTAAAGAAACCCGCGAGCTATCGAAGATGCTCAGCGGCTTGATCAAAAAAATTTCTGACTAGCTGTACGCCGACAAGCTTGCCGCTTGAAGCTTACAGCTTGGAGCTTGAACGCTATGAGCCACCAATCCGATCTGATCAGCGAGGACATCCTCGCCTACCTGGGCCAGCACGAACGCAAGGAACTGCTGCGCTTCCTTACCTGTGGCAATGTGGATGACGGCAAGAGCACCCTGATCGGGCGCCTGCTGCACGACTCGAAGATGATCTACGAAGATCACCTGGAAGCCATCACCCGTGACTCGAAGAAGGTCGGCACCACCGGTGACGATATCGACCTGGCCTTGCTGGTGGATGGCCTGCAGGCCGAGCGCGAGCAGGGCATCACCATCGACGTGGCCTACCGTTACTTCTCCACCGCCAAGCGCAAGTTCATCATCGCCGACACCCCGGGCCATGAGCAGTACACCCGCAACATGGCCACCGGCGCCTCCACCTGCGACCTGGCGATCATCCTCGTGGACGCCCGCTACGGCGTGCAGACCCAGACTCGCCGGCACAGCTACATCGCCTCCCTGCTGGGGATCAAGCACATCGTCGTGGCCATCAACAAGATGGACCTCAAGGGGTTCGACCAGGATGTGTTCGAGTCGATCAAGGCCGACTACCTGCAGTTCGCCAAGGGCCTGAAGATCCAGCCCACCAGCCTGCACTTCGTGCCGATGTCGGCACTCAAGGGCGACAACGTAGTGAACCGCAGCGAGCGTTCGCCGTGGTACACCGGCCAGTCGCTGATGGAAATTCTCGAGACCGTTGAGGTCTCCGGCGACCGCAACCTCACCGACCTGCGTTTCCCGGTGCAATACGTCAACCGTCCGAACCTGAACTTCCGCGGTTTCGCCGGCACCCTGGCCAGCGGCATCGTGCACAAGGGCGACGAAGTGGTGGTGCTGCCTTCGGGCAAGAGCAGCCGCGTCAAGTCCATCGTCACTTTCGAGGGCGAGTTGGAACAGGCCGGGCCCGGCCAGGCCGTGACCCTGACCATGGAAGACGAGATCGATATCTCCCGGGGCGATTTGCTGGTGCACGCCGACAGCGTGCCACCGGTGACCGATAACTTCGAAGCCATGCTGGTATGGATGGCCGAGGAGCCGATGCTGCCGGGCAAGAAGTACGACATCAAGCGCGCCACCAGCTATGTGCCGGGTTCGATCGCCAGCATCGTTCACAAGGTCGATGTGAACACCCTGGAAGAGGGCGCGGCCAGTGCCCTGCAACTGAACGAGATCGGCAAGGTCAAGGTCAGCCTCGATGCATCGATTGCCCTGGACGGTTACGAAAGCAATCGCACCACGGGCGCCTTCATCGTCATCGATCGCCTGACCAACGGCACCGTCGGCGCGGGCATGATCATCGCCCAGCCACTGGCCCACGGCAGCGCTACCCACCATGGCAAGCTGGCCCATGTCGCCACCCAGGAGCGTGCCCAGCGCTTTGGCCAGCAGCCTGCCACCGTGCTGTTCAGCGGCTTGTCGGGCGCCGGCAAGAGCACCCTGGCCTATGCCGTGGAACGCAAGCTGTTCGATATGGGGCGTGCGGTGTTCGTCCTCGACGGCCAGAACCTGCGTCACGACCTGAACAAGGGGCTGCCCCAGGATCGTGCCGGACGTACCGAGAACTGGCGGCGTGCGGCTCACGTTGCCCGTCAGTTCAACGAAGCCGGCCTGCTGACCCTGGCAGCGTTCGTGGCCCCAAGTGCCGAAGGGCGCGAGCAGGTCAGGGACTTGATCGGCAAGGAGCGTCTGCTGACGGTCTATGTCCAGGCTTCGCCAACGGTTTGTGCCCAGCGTGATCCCCAAGGCCTGTACGCGGCCGGTGGCGATAACATCCCGGGCGAGTCCTTCCCGTATGACGTGCCGCTGGATGCCGACCTGGTGATCGATACCCAGGCGCTGACCGTGGACGAGGGCGTCAAGCAGGTGCTGGACCTGTTGCGCAGCCGTGGCGCGATCTAAGGTAAGGGCAGCGGCGAGCTTCTAGCTTCAAGCTGCAAGAAAAAGCCCGCGGACAGGTGACTGTCTGCGGGCTTTTTTGTGTCTGTTCGAACGCGAAGAGGCCCTTACAGGCGCTTTATCGCTTGCCTGGATACTGCTGGTGCAGTTGCTCCAGCAGCGCGTCCTTGGCTTGCCAGCGCTGGTTGATCCAGTCCTGGAAGGCCTGCCGATAAACCGCGTCCTGTTCATAGTTGCGTCCGATGAACTGCTGCGCAATCGGTACTTCTTCGAAATGCACCACCACCTCCCTGACCTTGCCGCTGAGCAAGTCCCAGAAGCCGGGACGGCCGGCAGGGTAGTGGATGGTCACGTCGACGATCGATTGCAGCTGCTCGCCCATGGCATCCAGCACGAAGGCGATGCCGCCGGCCTTGGGCTTGAGCAGGTACTTGAATGGCGATTGCTGCTGGGCATGCTTGGCCTCGGTGAAGCGCGTGCCCTCGACGAAGTTGAAGATACCCACCGGATTGCTGCGGAATTTCGCGCAGGTCTTGCGGGTGGTTTCCAGGTCCTTGCCCTTTTTTTCCGGATGCTTCTCCAGGTAGGCCTTGGAGTAGCGCTTCATGAAGGGAAAGCCCAGGGCCCACCAGGCCAGGCCGATCACCGGCACCCAGATCAGTTCCTGCTTGAGGAAGAACTTCAATGGGCGGATACGTCGGTTGAGCACGTACTGCAATACCAGGATATCGACCCAGCTCTGGTGGTTGCTGGTGACCAGGTAGGAGTGCTGGTAGTCCAGGCCTTCAAGGCCCTGCACATGCCAGCGAGTGCGGCACACCAGCTGCATCCAGGCTTTGTTGTTACTGATCCAGGCCTCATGGGTATGGTTCATCAGCCAGTGGGTGAAACGCTGGGTGAAGGCAAAGGGCAGGGCCTTGAATATCGCCACGCAGAACAGGAACGAGCACAGCAAAATGGTGTTGAGCGCCAGCAACAGCGAGGCGATGGTGCCGCGTACGGCACCCGGTAGAAAGTCCAGCATTCAGGCATCCATGGGTCGGTTGGCGGCTTGGATCGCCGTCAGGGCGATGGTGTAGACGATATCGTCCACCTGGGCCCCGCGGGGCAGGTCATTCACCGGCTTGCGCAGGCCTTGCAGCATCGGACCCAGGCTGACGCAGTCGGAGCTGCGCTGCACGGCCTTGTGGGTGGTGTTGCCGGTATTCAGGTCGGGGAACACGAACACCGTAGCCTTGCCCGCCACCTGGCTGTTGGGAGCCAGTTGCCGGGCGACGTTCTCGTTGGCGGCGGCGTCGTACTGCAGCGGGCCGTCGATCAACAGCGAGCGCTGGGCTTCATGGGCCAGCAGGGTGGCCTCGCGGACCTTCTCCACCTCTTCGCCACTGGCCGAGTCGCCGCTGGAGTAGCTGATCATCGCGACCCGTGGAGGGATGCCGAAGGCCGCCGCCGAATCGGCGCTCTGCAGGGCGATCTCTGCCAGTTCGCTGGCACTGGGGTGCGGGTTCATCACACAGTCGCCGTAGACCAGCACCTGCTCGGGAAACAGCATGAAGAACACCGAGGACACCAGGGTGCAGCCCGGCGCGGTCTTGATCAGTTGCAGGGCAGGGCGGATGGTGTTGGCGGTGGAGTGGACGAGCCCGGAGACCAGGCCGTCGACCTCGTCCAGGGCCAGCATCACCGTGCCGATCACCACCGGGTCTTCCAGTTGTTGCTCGGCCATCGGGGCGTTGAGGCTCTTGCTCTTGCGCAGGGCCACCATGGGCTCGACATAACGCTCGCGAATCAGGTCCGGGTCGAGGATCTCCAGGCCCTCGGGCAGCTCGATGCCCTGGGCCCTGGCCACGGCGTGCACGTCGTCCGGCTTGGCCAGCAGCACGCAGCGGGCGATGCCACGGGCCTGGCAGATGGCAGCAGCTTGCACGGTCAGCGGCTCGCTGCCCTCGGGCAGGACGATGCGCTTATCGGCTTGCTGGGCGCGCTGGATCAACTGGTAGCGGAACACCGCGGGCGACAGGCGCATTTCCCGCGGGGTGCCACAATGCTGGTGCAGCCAGTCGGCATCCAGGTGGCTGGCGACGAAGTCGGTGATGATTTCCGCGCGCTCGCGGTCATCGATGGGGATTTCCTTGTTCAGGCCGTTGAGCTGGTTGGCGGTGTCGTAGGAGCCGGTGCTCACCGACAACACGGGCAGGCCGGCATTCAGGGCGCCACGGCACAGCTCCATGATCTTCGGATCGGGCAGGGTGCCGCTGGTCAGCAGCAGGCCGGCCAGGGGCACGCCGTTGATGGCCGCCAGACTTACGGCGAGGATGATGTCGTCGCGATCGCCCGGGGTCACCACCAGCACTCCGGGCTTGAGCAGCTCCACGGTGTTGCGCATGGTGCGCGCGCAAATGATGATCTTGGTCATGCGCCGGTTTTCGTAGTCCCCGGCGTTGAGTACCTGGGCGCCCATCAGGTCTGCCACGTCACGGGTGCGCGGAGCATTGAGTTCCGGCTGGAACGGGATGCAGCCCAGCAGGCGGAAGTCACCGCTGCGCAGCAGTGGCGAATGCTCTTTCAGGCGGGCGCTGAACGCCTCGATGCTTTCGTCGGTACGCACCTTGTTGAGGATCACCCCCAGCACTTTCGGATCCCGTGGGCCACCGAACAACTGCGCCTGCAACTCGACCCGCCCGGACAGCTCGGTCAACACTTCGTTTTCCGGGGCCGATACCAGGATCACCTCGGCATCCAGGCTCTTGGCCAGGTGCAGGTTGACCCGGGCCGCGTAGCTGGCGGCACGGGTCGGGACCATGCCCTCGACAACCAGCACGTCCTTGCCGATGGCAGCCTGCTGGTAGAGGGTGATGATTTCTTCCAGCAGCTCGTCCAGCTGGCCATCGCCCAGCATCCGTTCCACGTGGGCCAGGCCCAGGGGCTGTGGTGGCTTCAGGCCGTGGGTCCGCGCCACCAGTTCAGTGGAGCGCTCCGGACCGGTGTCGCCAGGGTGTGGTTGGGCAATGGGCTTGAAGAAACCGACCTTGAGGCCGGCGCGTTCCAGGGTGCGTACCAGCCCGAGGCTGATAGAGGTCAGGCCCACGCCAAAGTCGGTGGGCGCGATAAAGAAAGTTTGCATGCGAATTCTCGAAGGGTGCATGGCAAGGGCGACGGTCCATGGCCGCCTACCGCGATAGTCAGGGGCTAAGGTTATCGTTTCCCGCGTCTTGAGCACACCAGCCACACGCAAAGGGGCGACCTATTTTTTCTGCCCGCTGCGTTGGGTCCAGCACCCAGGCACGTGATTGCCATGGCGGCTGGTGGCGCAGGTGCTGGGTATGGCCGCAGGACAGTTCGACCACCCAGTGGCCGTCCTCATCCTGGTGAAAGCCGCAGATTGTCGAGGGCTGCTTCTGATTCCGTTTGTCCGGGTTCCGTTCGCTTTCGAGCGATTGCTTCGCTAAACTTGGACGTTCTTCATTCTTATGCAAAAGGTCCCGCCCCATGCTGATCGCCGCCAATAAGGCTGTCTCCATCGACTATACCCTCACCAACGACGCTGGTGAGGTCATCGACAGCTCTGCCGGCGGCGCCCCGCTGGTCTACCTGCATGGCGCAGGCAACATCATTCCGGGCCTGGAAAAGGCCCTGGAAGGCAAGCAGGTCGGTGACGAGCTGAAAGTCGCCGTGGAGCCTGAAGACGCCTACGGCGAATACGCCGCCGAGCTGGTCAGCACCCTGAGCCGCAGCATGTTCGAAGGCGTCGACGAACTGGAAGTGGGCATGCAGTTCCACGCTTCGGCTCCGGACGGCCAGATGCAGATCGTGACCATTCGCGATCTGGACGGCGACGACGTGACTGTCGACGGCAACCACCCACTGGCCGGCCAGCGCCTGAACTTCCAGGTCAAGGTCGTTGCCATCCGTGATGCCAGCCAGGAAGAAGTCGCCCATGGCCACGTCCATGGCGAAGGTGGTCATCACCACTGAGTTTCTGCGCTAAGCTCAAGATTGCTGGAAAGGCGCCCGAGGGCGCCTTTTTAGTCCGCGGCTTTTGGCTGTACTGTCGAGAGGCTGTCTTAAGAACACGGGAATTTGGAGTTCGTCATGAGTGCTTTTCACGACCTTAAACTGAAAGCCCTGGATGGTCAGGAACTGCCGCTCGCGCCCTTCAAGGGACAAGTCGTGCTGGTGGTCAACGTCGCGTCCAAGTGCGGCCTGACTCCCCAGTATGCGGCGCTGGAGAACCTCTACCAGCAGTACAAGGGTCAGGGGTTCAGTGTGCTGGGCCTGCCGTGCAACCAGTTCGCCGGACAGGAGCCTGGTACCGAACAGGAGATCCAGGAGTTCTGCAGCCTTAACTACGGGGTGAGCTTTCCACTGAGCAGCAAGCTCGAGGTCAACGGCCCGGAGCGCCACCAGCTGTACCGCCTGCTGGCGGGCGAGGGCGCCGAGTTTCCCGGGGACATCACCTGGAACTTCGAGAAGTTCCTGCTTGGCAAGGATGGCCGGGTCTTGGCGCGTTTTTCACCGCGTACCGCTCCCGATGACCCCACGGTGGTCCAGGCCATCGAGAAAGCCTTGAGCTGAAGCGACCTGGCGGGCTTGTCGCCGCGCCTGCTGTTCGCGCCTCATTCACGCCGCCGTATGGCGGCGTTTTTGCGCCAAGATCACTCAAATCAATAGTGCTGTGCAGGGTCTTGAGTGAAGAATATTATCCTCATCATAAGTGCGTCGGGCCCCGCCTGGCGTTGCCTTGTGCGTCGATTCTCGACTCCAGTCCTTTCCTGTCGGAGTGCAGCATGTCTGTCCAAGCCTTGTTCAAACCCTTTCAGCTGGGCGCGTTGGAATTGCCCTCCCGAGTCGTGATGGCCCCGATGACCCGGTCGTTCTCCCCAGGTGGCGTGCCCAATGCGAAAGTCGTCGAGTACTACCGTCGGCGGGCGGCGGCAGGTGTCGGCCTGATCATCACCGAAGGCACCACCGTCGGGCACCAGGCGGCCAATGGCTATCCCAATGTGCCGCAGTTCCATGGCGAAGCCGCGTTGGCGGGCTGGAAGAAAGTCGTGGATGCGGTGCATGCCGAGGACGGCAAGATCGTCCCGCAGCTGTGGCATGTGGGCAACGTGCGGCGCCTGGGCACCGAGCCGGATGCCAGCGTGCCGGGCTACGGTCCCAGCGAGAAGCTCAAGGATGGCAAGGTCGTGGTGCACGGCATGACCCACCAGGATATCCAGGAGGTGATCGCAGCGTTCGCCCAGGCTGCCAAGGACGCCCAGAGCATTGGCATGGATGGCGTGGAGATCCACGGTGCCCACGGGTACCTGGTGGACCAGTTCTTCTGGGAAGGCAGCAACCAGCGCACCGACGAGTACGGCGGCGACCTGGCCCAGCGCTCGCGCTTTGCCATCGAGCTGATCCAGGCGGTCCGCGCCGCCGTGGGTGCGGATTTTCCGATTATCCTGCGCTTCTCCCAATGGAAGCAGCAGGACTACACCGCCCGGCTGGTACAGACACCAGAGGCCCTGGAGGCATTCCTCACGCCATTGGTGGCGGCTGGCGTAGATATCTTCCACTGCTCGACCCGGCGTTTCTGGGAGCCGGAGTTCGAAGGCTCCGATCTCAACCTGGCGGGCTGGACCCGCAAGCTCACTGGCAAGCCCACCATCACCGTCGGTAGCGTTGGCCTGGATGGCGAGTTCCTGCAGTTCATGGTCAATACCGACAAGGTGGCCCAGCCGGCCAGCCTGGAGAACCTGTTGCAGCGCCTGGGCAACGACGAGTTCGACCTGGTGGCCGTGGGCCGCGCACTGCTGGTCGATCCGGACTGGGCGCAGAAGGTTCGTGAGGGGCGCGAGCAGGACATCCGGCCGTTCAGCCGCGAAGCCTTGATGACCTTGGTCTAACGCGCGTTGCCGGGCGGCGAGGGTGGCAAGCCCCTTGCCGCACCGAGCTTGCCAAGGGTGCTGGCCGAGGTCTCGATGCTGCTGGTACCGGAAGGCGCCAGCGAGTGCTGGCAGGCGCTGCGCAGTTGATCCTCGAACTGCTCGATCACCGCAGGCCAGCCTTGGCGGCTGGCATGCTGGCGAGCGTTGAGGCGCACCCGGCGCAAGGTTTCAGTTTCTTCGAGCAGCCAGTTGGCGGCATCGCAGAACGCATTTTCATCCCCCGGCATCGCCAGCACGCCGTTGTAGCCGTGGCGGATATGCTGAGCCGCTGCTGCTTGATCGTAAGCCACCACGGCCAACCCCGAGGCCAGTGCTTCGAGTACCACGTTGCCGAAGGTCTCGGTCAGGCTGGGAAACAGGAACAGGTCGCCGCAGGCATAGTGTGCCGCCAGCGCCTCGCCTCGCTGGCTACCGCAGAACAACGCATCGGGCAGGCTTTTCTCCAGGGCCGCCCGCTGCGGGCCATCGCCCACCACGATCAGTTTCATCCTCTGCTGTGGATAACTCGCTTGCAGGCGCTCGAAGCAACGCTTGAGCAGGCCCAGGTTCTTCTCCGGTGCCAGGCGCCCGACATGGATCACCGCCAGGTCGTCGTTATCCAACCCCCAACTGGCCCGCAGTTCGGCGACCCGCTTGGCCGGGTGAAACAACTGGCTGTCGACCCCGCGGGAGAGCAGCGCCAGGCGCTCGAAGTGGCGGCGCTCCAGTTCCAGGCACTGGCTGGCACTGGGTACCAGGGTCAGCTTCGAGCGGTTGTGGAACCAACGCAGGTAGTGGGTCAGCAGGCGTGTCAGCAGCCCCAGGCCGTACTGGCTGGAGTACTGCTGGAAGTTGGTATGGAAGCCACTGACCACCGAGATTCCCAGGCGTTTGGCCGCCCGCAGCGCGGACAGGCCCAGCGGTCCTTCGGTGGCGATATAGAGCACATCCGGGCGCTGGCGTTTCCAGCGGCGTAGCAGCTTGTGCATCGATGACTGGCCCCATTGCAGCCCCGGATACCCCGGCAGTGGCCAACCTCGGCACAGCAACAGGGCTTCGTCGCTGCTCCGGCTCTGATCGCAGCCTTGGCGCGGGCGCACCAGTTCCACCTGGTGCCCACGGGCCCGCAGGCCATCGCACAGGCGGCCAAGGGTATTGGCCACGCCGTTGATTTCCGGCGGGAAGGTCTCGGTGATGAGGGTGATATGCAGGGCTGGGCTCATGACCCCAGTGTCGGCTGGGGCCATGTCGTCATTGTGACTTCGCAGTGATGGATTTATGACCGCTCAGCGCTGCGGTTCCAGAGCGCTGCTTGCGGGCTGGCCCCTGGTCGATGTTGTGCAGGAGCCAGAACAGGGACGGACAGGTTCAGCGCTGTTGGCCCGGCAAGTTATCCACACCACGCTCGCGGACCCAGAACAGCGTCGCCCCGGCCACGGCGGCGGGCATCATCAGGATGTTGACGAAGGGAATCATCAGCGCCAGGTAGACGATGCCGCCGAAACCCAGGCTCTGCCAGCGCTTCTGGCGTAGCCAGGCGAGCATGTCCTGCCAGCTCATCTTGTGGTTGTCCGCCGGGTAGTCGATGTACTGGATCGCCATCATCCAGATGCCGAATAGCAGCCACAGCGGTGCGGCCACCAGGTTGACCACCGGAATCAGCGAGAGGATGAACAGGCCGATGGCCCGGGGCAGGAAATACCCCAGCTTGCGCATTTCCCGGGACAGGGTCCGAGGGATCATCGCCAGCAGCTCCCCCCAGCTGAACGGTGGAAAGTCATCGGTGCCACGCACCACGGTCTCGACCTTTTCCGCGAGGAATCCGTTGAACGGAGCGGCAATGATGTTGGCCAACAGGGTGAAGGAGAAGAACACCATCAGCACCACCAGCACCACGAACAGCGGCCACAGGATGTAGCTGAGAAAGCTCAGCCACTGCGGCAGGGTTGGCATCAGGGCGTCGACCCAGAGGCTGAACTGGTGGCCGGCGAAGTAGATCAAGCCGACGAACAGCACCAGGTTCACCAGCAGTGGCAAGAGCACGAACAGGCGCAGGCCGGGCGTGAGGATCAACTTGAGGCCCTCGCGCAGGTATTGCGGGCCGGACAGGACAGGGGCGGGCATAGAAGGCTCCGAGCAGAAGGAAAACGCGCCGACCTTACCGGCTTTGCACAAGGGGCGAAAGCACGGCGCACAGGGCGACATCAACGGTAACAAAGACCTTTTCAAATAGATGGCCAGAGAATAGAGACCGCCTATGAGCTGGATTGTTAAACCGTATTTCCTTAATCTTCGCCCCCTCTATACGCTGCACCCATTATTTTTTGGACGGACGAGTTTTAGCCTTCCCCAAGGTTTCGCCGTCCTTTTTTATTCCAGCCGGCAATCCGGCGTTCCGCGCCAGGGCATCCGGGCCGGTCGATAGGAGTGAGTCATGTCTGATGTACGTCATTCGCGTGTGATTATTCTCGGTTCCGGCCCTGCCGGTTACAGCGCCGCGGTCTACGCCGCCCGCGCCAACCTGAAGCCACTGCTGATCACTGGCATGCAGGCCGGCGGCCAGCTGACCACCACCACCGAAGTCGACAACTGGCCCGGCGACGTGCACGGCCTGACCGGTCCGGCGCTGATGGAGCGGATGCGCGAGCACGCCGAGCGTTTCGAAACCGAAATCGTCTTCGACCACATCAATGCCGTGGACTTCGCCGCCAAGCCCTACACCCTGACCGGTGACAGCGGCACCTACACCTGTGATGCCCTGATCATCGCCACCGGCGCCAGCGCTCGCTACCTGGGCCTGCCATCGGAAGAGGCGTTCATGGGCAAGGGCGTTTCGGCCTGCGCCACCTGCGACGGTTTCTTCTACCGCAACAAGCCGGTGGCCGTGGTCGGCGGCGGCAACACCGCTGTCGAGGAAGCCCTGTACCTGGCCAACATCGCCAGCAAGGTCACCCTGATCCACCGTCGCGATACCTTCCGCGCCGAGAAGATCCTGATCGACAAGCTCCACGCCCGGGTTGCCGAAGGCAAGATCGAACTCAAGCTCAACGCGACCCTGGACGAAGTGCTGGGCGACAACATGGGCGTGACCGGTGCCCGCCTGAAGAACAACGATGGCAGCTTCGACGAGCTGAAAGTCGACGGCGTGTTCATCGCCATCGGCCACACCCCGAACACCTCGCTGTTCGAAGGCCAGCTGGAGCTCAAGGACGGTTACCTGGTGGTACAAGGTGGCCGTGAAGGCAATGCCACCGCTACCAGCGTCGAGGGTATCTTCGCCGCCGGCGACGTGGCCGACCACGTCTACCGCCAGGCCATCACCTCGGCCGGCGCCGGTTGCATGGCAGCCCTGGACACCGAGCGTTACCTGGACGGCCTGCAGAACGCTTCGTTCTGATCGTCCTGAAATGAAAAAAACCGGCGCAAGCCGGTTTTTTCATGCCTCATGGAAAGCCTCGCGCAGCTGCCGCAGGCCCGGCAGCCCGTGGTAGCCGGATCAGGCCTTGCGCACCAGGGGCTGGGCGCTGAACTTCACTCCGGCCAGGCCATGGGCGATCAGGGCGCGGATATTGCCGTGGTCGCTGCCCTCGGGGGTGGCCAGTACCGAGCGGTAGTGCTCGCCGAAGGCCAGCAAGGCCTCCTGGTCGCTCAGGCCTTCGAGCAGGGCCAGGCCCAGGGTCTTGCACGAGCCTTCGTTCTGCCCGGCGGCATTGTCCACGCCGCCGTTGTTGAAGGCCTGGGGCTGGTAGTCATAACCGCTGGCGACAAAGGCCAGGGTATCGGCAAACGGGTGTTCGCCGCTGTTCAGGCTGGCGCGCAGGGTGTTGAGGTCAGTCATTGGGTTTTCCTTTGGCGAACGCCGCTTGCTGCTCGGCGCTGGCTTCTTTCTGGTAGAGATTTTTCCATTCGGCATAGGGCATGCCATACACCACTTCACGGGCCTCATCGAGGCTCACTTCGATCTGGCGCTGGTCGGCCTCGGCCTTGTACCACTTGGACAGGCAGTTGCGGCAGAACCCGGCAAGGTTCATCAGGTCGATGTTCTGCACGTCCTTGCGGTTGTCCAGATGGGCCACCAGACGGCGAAAGGCCGCCGCTTCCAGTTCCAGGCGTTGTTGAGGGGACATAAGACTCTCTGCACATAGAGGGGTGGGAACAGCTGCAAGCTACAAGCTACGAGCGGCAAGTCAAAGCCGAACCGCTTTTACTTGCCGCTTGCCGCTAGCGACTTGCCGCTAACGTGATGGACACCGATTCGGCAAAGCGCAGGGCGTGGGGTTTGTCGACTTCGACCTCGGCGTACTGCACCGAGGCATTGCCCATCACCAGGTCCAGCAATTCCTGGGTCAGTCGTTCCAGCAGCGCAAAGCGGTTGCCTTCGACATGGGCGATGATCGCCTTGGTAATGGTGCGATAGTTCAGCGCGTGATCGATGTCGTTGTCGCGCACCGCATCCTGGGCCGGATACAGGATGGTCAGGTTGATCAGCACATCCTGCTTGTTGAGGATCTCTTCCTCGTTGATTCCGATGTAGGTCCGCAGGAGCAGGTCCTTGACTCGGATACGAGCCATTCCAGGCTGAAGTTGTGGCATTTACTTGCTCCGTCCAATCAATTGCAGGAATTCCTGGCGAGTGGTGCTCAAGTCGCGGAAGGCGCCGAGCATCACCGAGGTATGCATGGTGGAATTCTGTTTCTCGACGCCGCGCATCATCATGCACATGTGCTTGGCTTCGATGACCACCGCGACGCCGGCGGCCTGGGTTACGCTTTGTACGGCGTCGGCGATTTCCCGGGTGAGATTTTCCTGGATCTGCAGGCGCCTGGCGAACATGTCGACGATCCGTGCGATCTTCGACAGGCCCAGCACCTTGCCGGTGGGAATATAAGCCACATGGGCCTTGCCGATGAAGGGCAGCAGGTGATGTTCGCACAGTGAGTACAACTCGATGTCGGCGACGATCACCATCTCGTCGCTGTCGGAGGCGAACAGCGCGCCGTTGACGATTTCTTCCAGGGACTGGCTGTAGCCATGACACAGGTACTGCATGGCCTTGGCCGCGCGCTTGGGGGTATCGAGCAGGCCTTCGCGCTCGGGGTCTTCACCGAGCCCCTTGAGGATGGCGCGGTAGTGCTGGGACAGGGAAAGGCTCATGCAAGGTCCTCGCGGGGCGGTCTACTTGACGTGCCGCCCGCCATTGACGGTCAGGGTGGTACCGGTGACGTAGGGGTTGTCCAGCAGATAACGCAGGCTCTGGTAGACCACCTCGGCGCCGGGCTCGATCCCCAGCGCGGACTTGGCCAGGGTCTTGGCGCGGTACTGCGCATCGTCGTCGGCATTGAACAATAGCAGGGCCGGGGCGATGCCGTTGACCTTGATCTGCGGTGCATATTTCGCGGCGAAGGACAGGGTCAGGCTATCCAGGCCTGCCTTGCTGGCGCAGTAGGCGATGTGCTTGCTGCTGCCCTTGCGGGTCACGTCGTCGCTGATGTGGATGATGTCCGCCGGGCTGGAGTGTTGCAGCAACTCGGCGCAATGCAGGTTGATCAGGTAGGGCGCCAGCATGTGCACGCCGAACATCCGGGCAAAGGCGTCGATCTCCTGGCCCGGGTTTTCCGGCAGCCATTCCGAGGCATTGTGGATGATTGCCCGCAGCCGATCGGTGTGCCGCTTGAGCTCGGCGATCAGGGCCATGATCCCGTTCTCGCTGGAGAGGTCGGCGAACAGCAGGGTTGCGCCCTTGTCGCGCAGGGTCTCGAGCCCCGGGCGCTGGCTGCGGTAAGTGACGATCAGCGGATGCCCGTCCTCCAGCAGGCGCAGGGCGCAATGCAGGCCGACACGCTGGCTGGCGCCGGTGATCAGGATCGGGGCAGTGGAGGCGTTCATGGTGGGCTCGCGTCGCGGGTAGAGCCGAACTATACCAGCGGCGGTGCTGCGCCGTGGGGTGGATCGCTGGAGGGCCGGTGCCGCCACATGCGGTGTGGCACCGGTCTGCACCAGGCTTTACGGGTTCTGCGTCGAGGGGGTCGCCGGCAGTGGGCGGGCCGGGGCGGCATTGAGCCAGTTGGCCAGCAACCTTGTGGACAGCGGGATGAAGAAATAGACCATCAGCGGGGTCAGGGCCAGGGTGCTGACGAATACCCGTGCCAGCATGCCGAGGTCGTTGAGCAGCGGCCCGAGGACGAAGTTGAACAACAGCGAGACCGGAAAGAACGCCAGCCAGATGGCTACGGCCTGTTTCCAGCGTGGTGGGCGTTGTCCGGCGGCGCCGAACCAGCCATCGATGCCGCTGACCCGGTGCTCCGAAGGATGGGCGAACAGGTCGCTACCCCGGGCCAGCCAGGCGGTGCGCGAGGCGGAGTGTTCCCAGGTATGCAGGGTCTGTTCGTCGACGAAGCGGAAAATGATCTGGAATTCATCGTCGCCGGGCGGTGGGGCCAGGACGCCGGAGCCCAGGTAGCCGGGAAAGTCGGTGGCCAGTTGTTCGCCTTCGCGCAGCCAGGCGATCAGGTCCTGGTAGCGGCCGTCGGCAACGCGCCGGGCCACCATCAGGGTGACAGGTGAGGTAGACATCATGTATCTCCGTAAAACCAATGCGTTGCCTGGGTAAGGCAATCGCTGACGGGGCACCGGGGTGTCGGGCCGCGTTCGGGACAAGCAAGGATTATTCCTGATTGGCACTGGAGTACCAAAGACAATGGTCGGATTTTCCCATGCTTGAAGCATCGCTACCCGGGCAGAGTAGAATGGCGACCATTTTGTTTACCGGTGTTTTCTCCTCCAGATGCCCGCCACCACTGAACTTGCCGTCGCCGCTCAAGCGCCCGATCCCCTTCGACCGGAGGCGCTGTTTCCGATTCGCGAAGTTGCACGCCTGACCGGGATCAACCCGGTGACTCTACGGGCTTGGGAACGACGCTACGGTCTGATCCAGCCGACACGCACCGAAAGTGGGCATCGCCTGTATTCCATGCACGATGTTGAGGCAGTGCGCGAGATCCTCGGCTGGATCGAACGTGGCGTGGCGGTGAGCAAGGTCGGCAAGATCCTGGCCAAGAGCCGGATGGCCCAGTCCCAGTGCCTGGCACCTGCCAATGAAGGGCTGCTGGGCGAATACGGCCGGTGGCGCGATCAGTTGAAGTTGGCAGTGAGCGCCTTCGATGAAGCGCAACTGGATCGCCTCTATGGCCAGGTGTTTTCCTGCTATGCGCTGCCGGTGGTGTTCCAGGAAATCTTCCTGCCGTTCTGGAAGCAGTTGCTACAGGATCGGGAAGTGTTTGGCCAAACCAGCGAGTGGCTGTTCCTGGATGGCTTCTTGCGCGGGCGGATCCTGCAACGCCTGGCACTGCAACGGGCGACGCCGCAGCACCTGTTGCTGACGGCATTCAACCAGCAATGTCGCGAGTTGGAACTGCTGGTGGCAGCGCTGTTGCTGGGGCATGACCAATTGGGCGTGCGCGTGCTGGGCCCCGGCGTGCCATTACAGGAGCTGACCCTGGTCTGTGAACAGCTCAAGCCCCAAGCCCTGGTGGTGTTTTCCAACCACGCACCCACGACGGAGTTGCCCAAGCGTCTCAAGCGCCTGGCGCTGACGTTGGATTGTCCATTGATGCTGGCAGGCGATGCTGCGGACCTGGCCCAGGACAGCTTCATCGATTCGCCGGTGGTGTGCCTGGGAAGCGAAGGGCGCGTGATGCAGCAGCGCCTGCGGCAGTTTCTCGGCGGGTACCTGGATACCTGAGGCCGAGTCGGCTGGTCTCAGGCGTGCAGGGCAGGATGGGTATGGCGATGCTGCTGGAGGATGAACTGGCGCAAGCGCTCGGTTTCCTCGGTATCGCTCTGGTCCAGGCGATAGGCATAGAAGCCGGCCTCGGTCGCCCGTTCGAACTGCCCGTGCAGGGCAATCCGCTCATATCCCGAAGGGCTGAACCACTGGGCAAACTGCCGAGGTGGTCGGGTTTTGTTGCTGATTTCCAGCAGCACGCCCTTGAACGACACTTCACGCACCCATAGGCGCCCGGGCTGGCCCTTGGCGTTCTCCAGGGCCACGGGCTCCGGCAGCGCCAGGCGCCATGGCCGCACCATGGGACCTTCCTCGAAAATACTGGGCACCCCCAGGCGCAGGTGCAGGGCGTGGAACTCGTCCTCCACCAGGTGCAGGGGGAAGGTCATCTGCTGATTGTCGAAATGAGCCTGGATGGTGACCTTTTCGTTGGCCGCCAGGCGGGTCAGCAAGTCACGGATCTGCGAGCCGCCGTTGACCAGCAGGCTGGAGGTGGTGTCGCGCACATTGAGGTGCGGGTTGTGTTGCATGGTCCGGATGAAGTCCAGCTCATCCTGGGTGAGAAGGGCGTCGCGCTGCATGATGATGCTCGAAAGGTGAAAGACAGATCCGCAGGAGATACCCCTACAGACCACTAAACCTGCGACTTATTAGCGCCGTTGGTCGCCTTGAGGGCGGCCAGTTCGGCCTGGGCTGCGGCCAGTTGCTGTTCCAGTTGCAACAAGCGCTGCTGTGCCTTGACCTGCACACTGACATCTTTTTGCACACCGATGAAATAGTTCAGCTGATCAGCATCGTTGAACACCGGGGTGATCGACAACTCGTTCCAGAAGTGGCTGCCGTCCTTGCGATAGTTGCGCAGCACCTCGCGGCACGGCCTGCCTTCCCTCAACGCCTGGCGAATCACCTGCAGGGCTGGCTGGTCACGATCGCCGGACTGCAGGAAGCGGCAGTCCTGGTAGAGCACTTCATCGGCGCTGTAGCCGGTCAGTCGTTCGAACGCCGGGTTCACATAGATCACGATGTTGTCCTCGCCTTCCTGTTCGGCGACCACGATGCCGTCGTTGGAGGCGTTGATCATCCGTTGCAGCAAGTGTGCATTGATCATTCCGAGGGTCCGTCATCGATCGGCGAGGGCTGGATTCTAAGGCATGTTGGCATTGTGTCTACAGGTGCTTTGCAGTGCACGACACGCCAGCGACGGGATTTTACTCCGTAGCTGTTAATATCCCAGGCTTTTAGTCAGCTTCAGGATCAGATTGATGAAAGTCGCCATCCTTTCCGGCACGGTGTACGGCACGGCTGAAGAAGTCGCCCGGCATGCCGCCAAGCTTCTCGACGCCGCGGGCTTCGAGGCCTGGCACAATCCGCGCGCGACCCTGGCGGATGTCCAGGCATTCGCTCCCCAGGCATTTCTCGCGGTGACCTCCACCACTGGCATGGGTGAGTTGCCGGACAACCTGCAACCCCTGTACTCGAGCATTCGCGATCAGTTGCCAGCGGCCTGGCGCGGTTTGCCCGGGGCGGTGATCGGCTTGGGCGACTCCAGCTATGGCGACACCTTCTGCGGTGGCGGCGAGCAGATGCGTGAACTGTTCGCCGAACTGGGTGTACGGGAGGTGTTGCCGATGCTACGCCTGGACGCCAGCGAGAGCGTGACCCCGGAAACCGACGCCGAGCCTTGGCTGGCACAACTGGTCAGCGCACTGCGGGGCTGACCGGCTGTTCCCGTAGCAGCGCCAGCCAGGCCTGTGCAGCCTTGGACAGATAGGCGCCTTCGCGCCAGATGAAGGCGATGTCCCAGCGCAGGTATTGCGGGGCCGTCAAGGTCAGGCGCACCACCCCCGGGCGCACCAGGGCCCGGGCCACCACGCTGGGCAGCAGCACCACACCCTGGCCGGCCGCTACCAGCGCCGCGAGGAAGTCCGCCTGGCCGCTGCGCCCGCCTTCCCTGGGGGTGAAGCCCACTTGCTGGCAGGCCTGGAGCAAGCGGTCGTTGAGCACGAAGCTGCGCTGATACAGCAGGAACGGGGTATCGGCCAGTTCCTCCAGGCGCACCTTGGCATTCATCGCCAGCGGATGATCGGCGGGCAGCAGGGCATCCAGCGGCTCATCGCAGAACGGCTGGTAGGCGAAGGCCGGGTCCTTGGGGGTCAGGCTGCCGCCCAGTTCCAGCTCGCCGCTGCGCACCGCCTGCTCGACGTTCAGGCTGCCGCCCTCGAGCAGATGCACCTGGATATTCGGATAGCGCCGCCGGTACTCGGCGAAGCGGCTGGCGAACAGCGTATCGCTGCCCAGCATCGGCAGGCCCAGGCGCAGCTCGCCCCGGGTCATGTGGCTCAGGTCGTCCAGTTCGCTGAGCAACTCGTTGCGCAGGCGCAGCATGCCCTCGGCCCTTTGCAGCACCACGTTGCCAGCGGCAGTGAGATGAATGTGCGAGCCCTGGCGCTCCAGCAACGGCGTGCCCAGGCTCTGTTCCAGCTGGGCGACCTGCTTGCTCACCGCCGACTGGCTGATATGCAGGGTCTTGGCGGCCTGGGTGAAGCCGCCCTGGTGGATCACTTCGACGAAGCTGCGCAGTTGCTTGAAATCCATGGTGGGAATTCCAGTTTGGAATGGCTTCCAGTCTAACAATTCGCTTCGGTGATGGCGGGGCTTTTCATAAAATAGGCCCCTGAGAGGACCGAACCCCCATGAACATTCCCACCTTCAAACGCCTTGGCCGCCTGCTGTGCGAGCTGGCGGTGCTGCTGGCCATCTATTTTCTCGGCTGCCAACTGGCTACCTGGCTGCCCTGGCCGATTCCCGGCGGGGTCATCGGCCTGGCCATGCTGTTGCTGGCCTTCGCCCTGGGTTGGGTCAAGCCGGCGGCCCTGCAACTGGGCGCTGGCCTCCTGATGGCGGAGATGCTGCTGTTCTTCATCCCGGCGCTGATGAGCCTGCTGGACTACGGCGGCCTGCTGCGCCAGGACGGCTGGCGGATCCTGCTGGTGATCGGCGTCAGCACCTTGCTGGTGATGTTGGTGACTGCGCTGACCGTGGAGCTGGTGTGCCGCTGGAGGATGCGCCATGAAGCTTGAGGCGATGCCGATGTTCTGGCTGGCGCTGACCCTTGGCGCCTATCTGTTCAGCCGCTGGATCTACCGGCGCACCGGGCGCTACCTGTTGTCGCCGCTGATCCTGGTGCCGGCGTTGCTGCTGGCGGTGGCGGTGCCGCTGCATACGGCCTACGCCGAGTATGCCGCCAATACCCACTGGCTGATGCTGGTGCTGGGTCCGGTGACCGTGGCCTTCGCCATTCCCATCTGGCAGCAGCGCCAGTTGCTGATGCGCCATTGGTCGGCGCTGTTGCTGGGCATGCTGGCCGGTAGCGCGGCGTCCATCGGCAGCTCCTTCGGCCTGGCCCGGCTCTTGGCCCTGGACAGTTCGGTAACCCTGTCGCTGGTGCCGCGCTCGATCACCACGCCATTCGCCATGCCCCTGGCCCATGACTTGGGCGGCGTACCTGAGCTGACGGCGGTGTTCGTGATGTTCACCGGGGTGTTCGGAGCGATGCTCGGTGGCGTGCTGTTGCGTTGGCTGCCCTTGCGCAGTGCCCTGGCCCGGGGCGCCCTGTTCGGGGTCGGTGCCCATGGCGCCGGGGTCAGCCGGGCCCACGAAGTCGGTGGCGAGGAAGGGTCGGTAGCGGGGCTGGTGATGGTGCTCACCGGGTTGTTGAATCTGTTTGCCGCTCCTTTGCTGGCGTCGCTGCTTTGACGTGAAGGCGCCGTGGCGCAACCCGGCTGCCGGCTGACCCGCTCGGTCATCAAGCTGGCTGCCAAGGCGACTCCGTGGTGTGGCTGGGGTGTCTAGACTCCGAGGGTCCTCCTTCCAATAAAAGCCAACATGAGGTCCCTGCCGTGAGCCTAGCCCCCGTTCAATCCACCGCGAGCGTCAAAGACCAGGTCAGCGCCCTGGAGTGGCAAACCCGCCAGGACCTGGCCGCCTGCTACCGACTGGTGGCGATGCATGGCTGGGATGACCTGATCTTCACGCACATCTCGGCCAAGGTGCCGGGCACCGACGAGTTCCTGATCAATCCGTTCGGCATGATGTTCCATGAGATCACTGCGTCCAGCCTGGTGAAGGTCGACCAGGCCGGCAACAAGCTGATGGACAGCCCCTACGAGATCAATCCGGCGGGCTACACCATCCATAGTGCGGTCCATGCCGTGCGCCACGATGTGCTCTGCGTGCTGCATACCCACACCGCGGCAGGGGTGGCGGTGTCGGCCCAGCAGCAGGGCGTGTTGCCCATCAGCCAGCAGTCGCTGTTCGTCCTTGCCAGCCTCGGCTACCACCCCTACGAGGGCGTGGCCCTGAACCCCGAGGAGAAGGTCCGGTTGCAGGCGGACCTGGGCGACAACAATTTCCTGATGCTGCACAACCATGGCCTGCTCACCTGTGGTGCGAGCATCGCCGACACCTTCCTGATGATGTTCATCTTCCAGCGTGCCTGTGAGATCCAGGTGCTGGCACAGAACGGCGGTGCCGAGTTGATTGCCATTCCCGCGCCGGTCCTGAGCGGGGCCAAGGCAATGATCGCCGGAGTCACCCGCAGTGCCCAGGGCATGGGCGGGGTGCTGGCCTGGCCGGCCCTGCTGCGCAAGCTCGATCAACTCGATACAGGTTACAAATCCTGATGCCTATCGCCGAGATCCCCCTGAGTGTCTGGCGTACGCACGGACAGGACTTCGTGTTCCGTGGCCAGGCCATCCGCTATTGGGTAGCAGGGCAGGGAGAGCCGCTGCTGTTGATACATGGTTTCCCCACTGCCAGTTGGGACTGGCACTACCTGTGGCAACCCCTGGCGCGGCGTTATCAGGTGATCGCCTGCGACATGCTCGGTTTCGGCGATTCGGCCAAGCCCCTGGAGCATGACTACAGCCTGCTGGAACAGGCGGACCTGCAGCAGGCCCTGCTGGCGCACCTGGGGATTGTCGAGCCGCTGCACCTGTTGGCTCATGACTATGGCGACAGCGTTGCCCAGGAACTGCTGGCGCGTCACTACGAGGAGCGCCTGGAGATCGCCAGTTGTGTGTTTCTCAATGGCGGCCTGTTTCCGGAAACCCATCGCCCGGTGTTGACCCAGAAACTGCTGCTCAGCCCGCTGGGCTGGATGCTCGGACGGGTCTTCAGTCGCGAGGGGCTGGCCAGGAGCCTGCGCCAGATCTCGGGCCCGCAAAACCGTCCCAGCGAGACGGTGCTGGACGACTTCTGGAGCCTGGTGCAGAGCAACGATGGCCCGCGCATCCTGCACAAGCTGATCGGCTACATCCCTGAGCGCAGGCAGCGGCGTGATCGCTGGGTCGAGGCCATGCAGCGCGGCGAGGTGCCGTTGCGGGTGATCGACGGCGCCCATGATCCGATCTCCGGGGCGCATATGGTGGAGCGCTACCGGCAACTGGTTCCGCGACCGGATACCGTGCTGCTGCCAGGTATCGGCCACTACCCGCAGATCGAGGCGCCCCTGGCAGTGCTCAAGCACTACTTGGCCTTTCGCGGCGGCCTGTTGGTCCCGGCGCAGCGTGTCGTGGGCTCCTGAGCGGCCAGTTGGGGCGACTATCCCGCTGTCTTATCGCGCACCATTCAGCTCTGGGCGTGTTCGTTGTGGGCATCGGCCGGCTGCCTGACACTCAGGGCCTTGTCCATTGGCCCTGCTGGAGTTCGGTATGAGTGAGTCTGTGCGCTTGGAAGATAAAGTAGTGATCATCACCGGGGCCGGCGGGGGCCTGGGACGGGCTCATGCGTTGTTGTTCGCTCGCCACGGCGCCAGGGTACTGGTCAATGACCTGGGTGGTTCGGCCCAGGGCGAGGGCGCCAGTGCCTCGGCGGCCGATCGGGTCGTGGCGCAGATCCGCGAGGCCGGAGGGATCGCCGAGGCCAACCATGACTCGGTCACCGATGGCGAGAAGATCGTGCAGAACGCGCTGGATGCCTTTGGCCGAGTCGATGTGGTGGTCAACAACGCCGGGATCCTGCGGGACAAGACCTTCCACAAGATGGACGATACCGATTGGGACCTGGTGTACCGGGTACACGTGGAGGGTGCCTACAAGGTCACTCGCGCTGCCTGGCCGCACCTGCGCGAACAGGGCTACGGGCGGGTGATCTTTACCGCTTCCACCTCGGGTATCTACGGCAACTTCGGCCAGTCCAACTACGGCATGGCCAAGCTGGGCCTGTACGGCCTGACCCGGACCCTGGCGCTGGAAGGGCGCAAGAACAACATCCTGGTCAACGCCATTGCCCCCACCGGTGGCACGCGGATGACCGAGGGGCTGATTCCGCCCCAGGTGTTCGAGCAGCTCAAGCCGGAGCTGGTCAGCCCGCTGGTGGTGTACCTGGGCAGCGAGCAGTGCCAGGAAACCTCCGGACTGTTCGAAGTCGGTGGTGGCTGGATCGGCAAGGTGCGCTGGGAGCGCAGCCTGGGGGCCGGTTTCGATCCGCGCCAGGGTTTCTCGCCGGAGGATGTCGCGGCCCATTGGCGAGAGATCTGCGATTTCGACGGCGCGGTCCACCCCAAGGACAACATCGAGGCGCTCGGGCAGATGATGCAGAATCTGCAAAAGTACGCGATCTGAGTGCCCATGGCGGCCGCTTCGAACACTCTCTTGCAGGCCGCGCCAGTTCTCTGGAACGGCGGCCGCGATTGCTCTTCTCGGGCGTCCTGCCCGGTCATTTCCCAGGCATAAAAAAGGCCGCTGCAAGAGCAGCGGCCGAAGTAAGACGTTAGATCAAGGAGCTACAAAATCAACGTCGGTGAACCTGGGTAGGCGGCTTGAACCGGGTCGTTTCAAGCCTGCCGAAATCTGTTGCCGAAAAGCCCTGGACAGCACTTTCATCGGGGGTGGAGCCAGGCTGTTTGCCCTGACTGCGAAAGAAGAATAAGCCCTGGCCGGTATTGGAAAAATAGCGATTCAGGACAAGGACTATTACAGCCAGAGCAATAGTCGTGGTGCTCGGCAGGTGCGCGCCGAGGCTGTTTGCCAGGCGCCACCGCCCGTGTGCAGAAGTCGGTGGATGGCCTGGCAGCAGGGGCCAGGTGCCGAGGCTGGCGAGTGGGCTGGGGGGTTATTCTGGCTGGGCCTGGTAACCCATGCGCCAGCTCGCGGCGCGGCAGGCCGCCAGCAGGCGTTGCGCCGCCGGACCATGCTCGTCGGCATGGAACAGCGATGTCGGCCCGACCACCGTCAGTACGGCGGCGATCTTGCCGGTGGCATCGAACACCGGCGCCGACAGGGCATCGACCCCGGGCATCAGCAGGCCATGGATGTGATGCAGGCCGCGCTGGCGGATCTGTTCGGCCAGGGCATCGTGGGCCTGTGTCTCGGCCAGGGCGTGGGAACTGGCTTCGGCCAATTCCTGCTGGCGCAGATCGAGGGTTTCCCGCTGCGGCAGGTAGGCGTTGAACACCAGCCCGGTGGACGAGCTGAGCAGGGGCAGAACCGAACCCAATTGGGTGACCACGGTCACCGCGCGCACCGCCGGTTCGATATGCACCACGGTGGCGCCGCGGTTGCCCCACACCGCGAGAAAACAGGTTTCGTTCAATTCATCGCGCAGTTCCGCCAGGGGCAGGGCGGCGACTCTCAGCACATCCATGCTGCCCAGGGCCGCCAGGCCCACCCGCAGGGCTTCACGGCCCAGGCCATAGTGGTTGGTGGCACTGTTCTGTTCGGCGAAACCGCTGGCGATCAACGCTTGCAGATAGCGATGAACCTTGCTCGCGGGCATCTGCACATGTTCGGCCAGGCGCGAGAGGGAGGTGCTCGGCGACAGTTCGGCCAGGGCCTTGAGGATGTCGGTCCCGACCTCGGCCGAGCGGACTTTCTGTTTACCGTTGCTATCGCTGCTGCTGGGCGATTTTTCCATGGAGGTGTAGGGGTCCCGTGACAAGTGGCGGTCTTTATAGCTTGACGCTCCCGGGCAATCAAATTACGTTATGCGTAATTGGATTACGATAAAAATAACCCAGGCGTGCCGATAACTCTTGTGAGGGAGTGGTGGGCCCCTGCCTACTCCAACTTCCAGGAGGCTCCATGAACCTCGATTCTTCGGCGTCCGCCCTCAGTTACCAATCCGGCTTCGGCAACGAATTTTCCAGCGAAGCCCTGCCGGGCGCATTGCCCATCGGCCAGAACTCCCCGCAGAAAGCCCCCTACGGCCTGTATGCCGAGCTGTTTTCCGGCACCGCGTTCACCATGACCCGCAGCGAAGCCCGGCGTACCTGGATGTACCGTATCCAGCCTTCGGCCAAGCATCCGGCTTTCGCCCGCCTGGAACGCCAATTGGCCGGTGGCGAGCTGGGCGACGTGACGCCTAACCGCCTGCGCTGGAGCCCGCTGCCGATCCCCGCGCAGCCGACGGATTTCATCGATGGCCTGGTGGCCATGGTGGCCAACTCGCCCGCGCAGAAACCTGCGGGTATCAGCGTCTATCACTACCGCGCCAACCGCTCCATGGAGCGAGTGTTCTTCAACGCCGACGGCGAGTTGCTGCTGGTGCCCGAACTGGGCCGCCTGCGCATCGTCACCGAACTGGGCGTGCTGGAGCTCGAACCGCTGGAGATCGCCGTGCTGCCGCGCGGCCTGAAGTTCCGCGTCGAGCTGCTGGACCCGCAAGCCCGTGGCTACATTGCCGAGAACCACGGCGCGCCGCTGCGCCTGCCCGACCTGGGGCCGATCGGCAGCAACGGCCTGGCCAACCCCCGGGACTTCCTGGCCCCGGTGGCCCATTACGAAGACCTGCGCCAGCCCACCGCCCTGGTGCAGAAGTACCTCGGCGAGCTTTGGGGTTGCGAGCTGGACCACTCGCCGCTGGACGTGGTGGCCTGGCACGGCAACAACGTGCCGTACAAATACGACCTGCGCCGCTTCAATACCATCGGCACCGTCAGCTTCGACCACCCCGACCCGTCGATCTTCACCGTCCTGACCTCGCCCACCAGCGTGCCGGGCATGGCCAACCTGGACTTCGTGATCTTCCCGCCGCGCTGGATGGTGGCCGAGAACACCTTCCGTCCACCATGGTTCCACCGCAACCTGATGAACGAGTTCATGGGCCTGATCCTGGGGGCCTACGACGCCAAGGCCGAGGGCTTCCTGCCCGGCGGTGCTTCGCTGCACAGCTGCATGAGTGCCCACGGCCCGGATGGCGAGACTTGCACCAAGGCGATCAACGTCGAGTTGCAGCCGGCCAAGATCGACAACACCATGGCCTTCATGTTCGAGACCAGCCAGGTGCTGCGCCCGAGCGGCTTCGCCCTGGAATGCGCGCAACTGCAGAACGACTACGATGCTTGCTGGGCTTCGCTGCCCGTCACCTTCAACCCGAATCGGAGATAACCCATGACCTTGTCCACCATCACCCGTAGCTGGGTCGAGTCTGCCAACGGTCACCCCGACTTCCCGTTGCAGAACCTGCCCCTGGGCGTCTTTAGCACCCAGGGTTCGGCCCCCCGCAGCGGCGTGGCCATCGGTGAGCAGATCCTGGACCTGGAGGCGGCGCTGGACGCCGGCCTGTTCGAGGGCCTGGCCAAATCCGCGGTGGAGGCTACCCGTGGCGGCCAGTTGAATGCCTTCTTCCAGCTCGGTCGCCCGGCTCGTGTGGCCCTGCGCGAGCGCCTGCTGGAACTGCTGGCCGAAGGCAGCAGCCTGCAAGGCAAGATCCAGGCCCTGGGGGCGAAGCTGCTGCCCCAGGCCACTGATTGCCAGATGCATGTGCCGGCCAGGATCAACGACTACACCGACTTCTACGTGGGCATCGAGCATGCGCAGAACGTCGGCAAGCTGTTCCGCCCCGACAACCCCTTGCTGCCCAACTACAAGTACGTGCCGATCGGCTACCACGGCCGGGCCTCGACCATCCGCGCCTCCGGTGCCGACGTGCGCCGGCCCAAGGGCCAGACCCTGCCGGCGGGGCAGAGCGAGCCGACCTTCGGCCCTTGCGCACGCCTGGACTATGAACTGGAACTGGGGATCTGGATTGGCCAGGGCAACGAGATGGGCGAGTCGATCGCCATCGGCGATGCCGCCGAGCACATCGCCGGTTTCTGCCTGCTCAACGACTGGTCGGCACGGGATATCCAGGCTTGGGAATACCAGCCGCTGGGGCCGTTCCTGTCCAAGAGCTTCATCACCAGCATCTCGCCCTGGGTGGTGACCGCCGAGGCCCTGGAACCTTTCCGCCAGGCCCAGCCGGCGCGCCCCGAAGGCGACCCGCAGCCGTTGTCCTACCTGCTGGACAAGCGTGACCAGGCCGCAGGCGCCTTCGATATCGAACTGGAGGTGCTGCTGATCACCCAGGCCATGCGCGAGCAGGGCTTGCCGGCCCATCGCCTGACCCTGAGCAATACCCAGTACATGTATTGGACCGTGGCCCAGATGGTGGCTCACCACAGCGTCAACGGTTGCCAATTGCAGGCCGGCGACCTGTTCGGCTCGGGTACCTTGTCCGGCCCGCAGAGCGGCCAGTTCGGCAGCCTGCTGGAGATCACCGAGGGTGGCAAGAAACCGGTCGAACTGGCCTCTGGCGAGGTGCGCAAGTTCCTTGAGGATGGCGACGAGATCATCCTGCGCGGGCGCTGCCGCCGTGAAGGCTTCGCCTCCATCGGCTTCGGCGAATGCCGGGGCACCGTCCAGCCAGCCCGCTAAGGGGAGTGCAGCATGGAGCTCTATACCTACTACCGTTCCACCGCGTCGTACCGGGTGCGCATCGCCTTGGGCCTCAAGGGCCTGGACTACCAGGCTGTCCCGGTCAACCTGCTGGTACCCAAGGGCGGCGCCAACCGTCTGCCGGAGTACCTGGAGATCAATCCCCAGGGCCGGGTCCCGGCCCTGCGCACCGACGAGGGCGACCTGCTGATCCAGTCGCTGGCGATCATCGAGTACCTGGAGGAGCGTTATCCACAGGTGCCGTTGTTGCCCGAGGACCTGGTCGGCCGTGCCCGCGCCCGGGCAGTGGCGGCAATCATCGGTTGCGACGTGCATCCGCTGCATAACTCCAGCACGCAGAACCTGCTGCGGGAGTGGGGCCATGAGGAAGCGCAACTGCTGGTGTGGATCGATCACTGGATCAGCCAGGGCCTGGCGGCCCTGGAACAGCTGATCGGCGATGAAGGCTTCTGCTTCGGCGAGCAGCCGGGGCTGGCCGATGTGTTCCTGATCCCGCAGTTGTACGCCGCCGAGCGCTTCAAGGTGTCGCTGGAAGCCTATCCACGGATTCTCCGGGTAGCGGCGCTGGCCGCCGAGCACCCGGCGTTCCAGGCCGCCCACCCGGCCAACCAGCCCGACACTCCGGCCTGACCCCTGGACGCCCTGATCCAGGGCGCACCCGGCCCCTGCAGCCGCCTTAGAGCGGCTGCAGGATCTTGAGTCCCACCACCAGAGGATCTGCCCAGGCGCCTCTCGCATCACCTTCCATAACCATAAGAAACCGAACAGGTACCTTGCGATGCAAAACCAGATTGCCAGCTTTCGTGCTGCGCTCGACGCCCGCCCGGTGTCCGGCTACCAGTGGTCGCTATTGTTGCTGCTCGCCTTGTTGTTGGTCACCGACGGCTATGACGCCCAGGTCCTGGGCTACGTGGTGCCGGCCCTGGCCCAGGACTGGGGGCTGGAAAAAGCCGCTTTCGGCCCGGTGTTCAGTGCCAACCTGCTGGGCCTGACCCTGGGCTCCCTGGCAGTGACACCCCTGGCGGATCGTTTTGGCGTACGCCGGATTCTCCTGTGTTGCGTGCTGATCTACGCCAGCCTGACGGTGCTGATGGTGTTCAGCCAATCCCTGGACAGCCTGATGGCCGCGCGTTTTATCTGCGGCATCGGCATGGGTGGGGCGATGCCCAGTGCCATGGCGCTGATGTCTGAATATTCCCCGCCGCGCCTGCGCACCCTGATGGTGACCCTGGCTGCCTGCGGTTTCTCCTTCGGTGGCGCGGCCGGTGGTTTCGTCGCGGCCGGTTTCATCGACCAGTTCGGCTGGGAGGCGGTGTTCCTGGCGGGCGGCGTAACGCCGTTGCTGCTGTTTCCGTTCCTGTTCTGGTGGTTGCCCGAATCCCTGCCGCGGCTGTTGCGTGATGCTCCGCCCTATGCGCGCTTGCGCAAGGTCAGCGCGCGGATGTTGCCGGACTGGCAGCCACCAGCGGCGACTGGCGATGAGGGTCAGCAACAGGCTGCTGGCAAATTCACGGTGGTGGAGTTGTTCCGCCAGGGGTATGCGCGGCCGACACTGCTGATCTGGTCGACCTTTTTCGTCAGCCTGATCCTGCTGTATTTCATGATCAGCTGGCTGCCGACCCTGTTGCTGGAAAGCGGCCTGGCCCTGAAACAGGCCAACCTGGTGACGTCGATGTTCCTGTTCGCCGGCACCCTGGGGGCCATTTGCATGGCCTGGCTCGCCGATCGCCTCAAGCGCAAGGTGCGGCTGTTGTCGGCGGTGCTGGCGGTGGCGGCGTTGTGTACCGTCCTGCTGGGGCTGAACCACGACAATCCGCGCTACCTGGTGGTGTTCGTATTCGCGGCGGGGTTCTGCATCATTGGTGGGCAACTGACCCTGAATGCCTTCGCCAGTAACTTCTATCCGGCCCAGGTGCGCGCCACCGGCACCGGCTGGGCGTTGGGGGTAGGGCGCTTCGGTTCGATCCTCGGGCCGCTGCTGGGCAGCATGCTGCTGGCGATGCATATCCCGGTGCAGCAGATTTTCTTCTTTTGCGCGGTGCCCGCCGTGCTGGCCGCGTTGCTGATCATCCGGGTGCGTGCACCCTCCGAAGGGACCGGCGGCGGCACAGGCGCGGCGCAACCGTTGCAGGCACCGCTCAAGTCCTGAGGCGGGGTCAGCAGGCCAGGTGCTTGATCATCGGTACGCAGGCCAGGGTCAGGCCACGGGGCGACTGGTACTGGGCGATGCGTTCGCCGACGAAGCCGCACTGGCGGTAGAAGTCCGCGGCATTCAGGGTCGAGTCCAGGATCAGGTGCGACAAGCCGGCCTGCACGGCCTGCTGTTCGATGTAGTTCATCATCTGCCGGCCGATTCCACGGCCCATGTAGGCCGGGTCGACGAAGACCGCGTCGACCTGTCCTGACTCAAGGTCGAGGATGGCACTGGCGGCGACCTGGCCGTCGATGACCGCCACATGCCCGCTGCTTTCCAGCCATTCGATGAAGGGCTGGCCAAGGTTGCCAGCGGTCCACACTTGCAGGTCGGCAGCCGGGTAGTACCCCGCGCATTGATGGTTGATGGCCTGGTTGCGAATGTCGAAGACCCGTTGTGCGTCTTCGCCGTGGGCTTTCCTGATCAGCATGGCGTGTCCATTCCCTGGAGTGAGCCGTTCATCCTGCCAGAGAACTGGAGAGATTGTCCGAGGGTTTCGCTTGTTGTGTTCAGTGAACCACCTTGTTCGGCGGCAGGTGCCCCAGGCGCTCGGTCAGGCGCAGGCGCTGGATCGGATCGTCGCTGAGCAGCAGTGCCCGCTCCAGGTCGAAGCGCTCGGCGTTGGGGCACTCCAGGCGTTGGTAGAGACTGGCCCGAGCCAGATAGTCGGCGGCGCTGCCATCGCCCAATTCCAGTACCCGCTCGGCGTCGATCAGGGCGCCGAGATGATCGTCATGGGACAAGTGCAGTTGGCGCAGGTTACGCGACAGGCGCTGGAACATCTGGCGTGGTTCAGCGGTGAGCAGGTGCTCGGCGTTGAGCTTGAGATGGGCGCCATACTGGCGTTGCAGCAATTCGCGGCAATCGTTGGGGTACAGCCGGCGTCCGCCGCAGGGATCGAGCAGGTAATCGGTGCCGGGTACCCGGAGCAGGAAGTGCCCGGGGAAATTCACGCCGACCAGTGGAATGTGCAGCCGCTGCGCCAGTTCCAGGGCGATCAGGGCCAGGGCCAGGGGCTGCCCCCGGCGCCGCTCCAGGACCTTGTCCATCAAGGCTGCCTGGGGCCTGAGCGGCAGGAATTCGTCCTGCTGGAACCCCAGGTCGTTCATCAGGCGCAACAACGGTTGTCCCAGTTCGTTGGCTGGCAGTGACGGCAGGCTGCCGCCGACCTGTTGCTGGATGTGCTTGAACTCTTCCAATAGCAGGCCGGGCACCAGAGCTGGCTCATGCTCGGCACCAATCCATAACGCTGCCTCCAGCAAGGCGGGCGGCGAGCGGTGCAGGCAGGCGAAGAAAGCTTGGCGCGGTTTCATGGCAACCTCCGACGGATGCCTCGTTTTAGCCCCGTCGTCGTGCTTCGTCCAGTCTCTGCGCAGTAGGTAGCGGGTTATTTCCCCTGGGTTGCAAGACGGCGCGGCTTATTCCTGCGTGGCGCAGCAATTTTCAGGCGCAAGCCTATACTGGCGACTACAAGAAGTGATTCGGGAGCCCGTCGATGTTCGCTCTCATGCACAGCACCCGCCTTGAATCGCTGCATCTTAGCGTCGACCCTCGAACCGGGTTGAAGGCAGTGATCGCCATCCATAACAACCGCCTGGGGCCCGCCCTGGGCGGTTGTCGTTATTTGCCCTATCCGGACGATGCCAGCGCTGTGGGCGATGCCGCGCGCCTGGCCCAGGGCATGAGCTACAAGGCCGCGCTGGCCGGTTTGCCCCAGGGCGGCGGGACCGCCGTGATCATCCGACCGGCCCATGTGGAAAGCCGCGCTGCGTTGTTCGAGGCCTTCGGTCGTTGTGTCGAGCAACTGGACGGGCGCTATATCACCGCCATCGACAGCGGCACCTCGGTAGCCGACATGGATTGCATTGCCCAAGAGACTCGTTACGTCACCAGTACCAGTGCCGCTGGCGACCCGGCCCCGCATGCGGCCATGGGCGTGTTCACCGGTATTCGCAGCACCGCCATGGCGCGCCTGGGCAGCGACAACCTAGAGGGCCTGCGGGTGGCGATCCAGGGCCTGGGCAATGTCGGTTATGCCCTGGCCGAACAGCTGCATGCCGCCGGCGCCGAGTTGCTGGTCAGTGATATCGATCCTGGCAAGGTGCAACTGGCCATGGAGCAGTTGGGCGCGCACCCGATCGCCAACGATGCCTTGCTCAGCACACCTTGCGATATTCTCGCGCCCTGTGGCCTGGGGGCGGTGCTCAACAGCCGCAGCGTGGCGCAACTGCGTTGCTCGGCGGTGGCAGGTTCTGCCAACAACCAACTGACCAACCTGCAGGTTGCCGACCAGCTGGAGCGGCGCGGCATCCTCTATGCCCCGGACTACGTGATCAACTCCGGAGGGCTGATCTACGTGTCGCTCAAGCATCACAATGAAGAGCTGCCAGTGATCACCGCCCATCTGTCGCAGATCAGCCTGCGCCTGACGGAGATCTTCGGCCATGCCCAGGCAGAAAAACGTTCACCGGCACGGATCGCCGACGAACTGGCGGAGCGAGTGCTCTATCGCTAGGTCCGCGCCCCCGGCCCCTGTCTATGTAACATCGGCACCTGGAGGGTTGGCATGCGAAGGCCAGCCACTGGAGTGCTCAACCACCACGGGAATGAACTGGACGATGCCTGAAGTGCTGGATGCTGAGCTGGACGAACAGCTGTCTTGCGTATTGCACGGTGCCGCGGATCTTGAGGCGATTCGCCAGGTGCTGGAGCTGTACAGGGACAAGGGATTTTCAGCGCAGGCGGTGTACCGCTATCTGGGTCAGGCCAGGGCTGGCGCTGTTGATGCCGTGGAAGACCGAATCCTGGAAGCCATGGACATCGCATCCGGGTATTGCCCGGCAGGTTGCAGGGTGTGGGACACCCCGCGATGACCGTTATGCGTGCCCCCAGGTGGCCTGGCGCAAGCTCGGTCGCCAGGCATGAAAAAAGCCCTGTGCCATTGGCACAGGGCTTGTTCGATCAGGGGCTGCCTATTTGGTGGCCTTGGTCGCTTTCGCAGGCTTGACCGGTGCCTCGGCTTCGGCAGGTTGCTCTTTTTCGACCGTCTCCACGACTGGCGCCGGCTCGCTGAGCAGCTCGGCCAGTGCGTCTGGCTGGCTCTTGAAGGCCCTGGCGAACACATCGCGGTTCTTGGCCATGTAGATCCCGGCTTCTTCCACTTGCTGCTCAGTCAGCGATGGCACAGCCTTTTGCAACACTTGCGCCAGCACTTCAGCCAGTTCGAGCATCTTGTCATGACGGTCAGCTTCGGCTTTATCCATGAACAAGCGCTCCAGATCTCGGCTGCTGCGGTATACCACTTCGACGGCCATTCACCACCTCACATGCCTTCACGATAATGGGTCGGTACAAATACTGTATCCATATACAGGTCGAGAGAATAGGCGAAACTATTTCCCTTGGATAGTGGCTTTTTAATGTAGACGGAATTTTTCCCCGAGTTGTGCCTCCCGCTCCTTGGGGCCAGGTGCACGTGCCTCGCCTGTGATGACCGCCATCTTACCGAGGTGCCCCTGGCCTTTTTTCTGCATGCAGAACAACCGTCACGTCCCATCCGCATCATCCGGTCGAAACGACCTAAGGAATAACCATCGTGAAAATCAATTGGGCCGAAAACCTGCGCCAGAGCGTTCATCAGCTGGCCGAGTCCCTGGGTAACCTGTTCGTCGAGTCGTTCCACTACCTGGCGCTGTTCGCCATCGGCGCGGTGACCGCCTGGGCGGCGGTGATGGAGTTCCTGCAGATGATCGAGGCGGGCCACATCAAGATCGACGACATCCTGCTGCTGTTCATCTACCTGGAATTGGGGGCGATGGTCGGTATCTACTTCAAGACCAACCACATGCCGGTGCGTTTCTTGATCTACGTGGCGATCACGGCGCTGACCCGCCTGCTGATTTCCAACGTTTCCCATCACAACCCGCCGGACCTGGGGATCATCTACCTGTGTGGCGGCATCCTGCTGCTGGCCTTTGCCATCCTGGTGGTGCGCTACGCCTCGTCGCAGTTTCCCTCGGTGAAGATCGAGCATCCACAGCGCAAGCTCGGTGCGGGCTCCAGCGAGCACCCTGAAGTGGAGAAGGGCGAACTCTAGAGCCGCGATGCCCGGGGAGCCTCCTGCGGTCCCGCCGCGGGCGGCAAGGGCAGTGGGTCGCCGTTGGTCATGGCTTCGAGGATGGCCACGGCGCTGTGCCCCTGCTCGATGGCGATGCCGAAGGCAATGCTCTGTACCAGGCGCTCGACACGCCGTGGATCGTTGCGCTGGGCGGCGCTGATCATGCGCTTGGCCACGACCCGACCCGCCTGGGACAAGGTCAGCATGAGGTTGCCATCCAGGCCCTGGATGCTCAGGTTGACCTGATACTGCGGGGTGAAGGTGTCGGTAATCAGTTGCAATGGATTGTCCATGAGGGTCACCGCCTGCTGGGATCGTGCAGTCATTGACCGGCCTGGGGCGAAATTAGTTCGCGATTGCAGACCGTCGGCCGGTCGTTCGTCGAGGCTTGCCAACGTCCGTATTCCTCATGCGGGATCAAGCAAGGGGCATGCCGCGGCCGGCGCCGGCCAATGAATCCGGGAGCAAAAAAAAGCGGACCGCAAGGTCCGCTTTTTCGTTGCCGCCCCGTTTCAGGGCAGGAAGGAGAAGATGATCGCCGACAGGGCGATCAGCCCGATCAACACCACGAACAGGTTCGACAGCTGGCCCGAGTACTGGCGCAGCGACGGTACGCGCTGGATCGCATACATCGGCATCAGGAACAGCAGGCAGGCGATGACCGGGCCGCCCAGGGTCTCGATCATGCCCAGGATACTCGGGTTGAAGGTTGCCACAGCCCAGCAGCTGAGCACCATGAACAACGCGGTGAGCTTTTCCAGGCGGCTGGAGGACAGGGAGCGGCCGCGACCACGCAGGCTTTTCACGATCAGCCCCTGGAAGCCTTCGCTGGCGCCGATGTAGTGGCCCAGGAACGACTTGGTAATGGCCACCAGCGCGATCAGTGGCGCGGCGTAGGCGATGACCGGGGTCTGGAAGTGGTTGGCCAGGTACGACAGGATCGAGATGTTCTGCGCCTTGGCCGCGGCCAGGTCCGCCGGCGACAGGGCCAGCACGCAACTGAAGCAGAAGAACATCACCGTCAGCACCATCATGGCGTGGGCCATGGCCAGGATGCCGCTGCTCTTGCGCTCGGCCTGCTGGCCATAGTGGCGCTTCTGGTCCACGGCGAAGGCCGAGATGATCGGTGAGTGGTTGAACGAGAACACCATCACCGGGATTGCCAGCCACAGGGTCTTGAGGAACAGCGGCATGGACATGCCGTCGCCGGCGGAGGCGAAGAACGCGCCGTTCCAATTGGGGATCAGGCTCAGGGCCAGCAACAGCAGGGCGGCGACGAAGGGGTAGACCAGCAGGCTCATGGCCCGCACGATCACGCCCTGGCCGCAGCGCACGATGGCCATCAGGCCCAGGATCAGCAACAGCGACAGTACCGCCCGCGGGGGCGGGGCCATCTGCAGCTGGTGCTCCATGAAGCTGCCCAGGGTGTTGGTCAGGGCCACGCTGTACACCAGCAGGATCGGGAAGATGGCGAAGAAATAGAGCAAGGTGATCAGCTTGCCGGCGCCGACCCCGAAGTGTTCCTCCACCACTTCGGTGATGTCCCCGGAGCGTCCGGACAGGACGAAGCGGGTCAGCCCACGGTGGGCGAAGAAGGTCATGGGGAAGGCCAGCAGCGCCAGCACGATCATCGGCCAGAAGCCGCCGACCCCGGCGTTGATCGGCAGGAACAGGGTGCCGGCGCCGATGGCGGTGCCATACAGGCCGAGCATCCAGGTGGTGTCGTGCTTGCTCCAGCCCCGGGAGGCTGGTGCGCTGTCGCGGGGTGTCGCTACGGCAGGATTTTGAGTAGCAGGTGTGGGTACATCGGTCATCGGTATCGCCTCGTTATTATTCTTGCTCGGGCTCACGTGTTACGGACGGTCAGGGAACGCTCCTCAGCATTCCACCCAGCTCACCGCCAGGCCGCCCCGTGAAGTCTCTTTGTATTTGTCGTGCATGTCGGCGCCGGTATCGCGCATGGTGCGGATCACCCGGTCCAGGGAAATGAAATGCTGGCCGTCGCCGCGCAGGGCCATCTGGGTGGCGTTGATCGCCTTCACCGCGGCAATCGCGTTGCGCTCGATGCAGGGCACTTGCACCAGGCCGCCCACCGGATCGCAGGTCAGGCCGAGGTTGTGCTCCAGGCCGATCTCGGCGGCGTTTTCCAGTTGTTCCGGGGTGGCTCCCAGGACTTCCGCCAGGCCGGCTGCGGCCATGGCGCAGGCCGAACCCACTTCACCCTGGCAGCCGACTTCGGCGCCGGAGATCGAGGCGTTCTTCTTGCACAGGATGCCCACCGCAGCGGCGCCGAGGAAAAAGTTCACGACATCGTCGTCGCAGGCTTGTGGGTTGAATTTCATGTAGTAGTGCAGCACTGCCGGGATGATCCCCGCCGCGCCATTGGTGGGCGCGGTAACCATGCGTCCGCCGGCGGCGTTCTCTTCGTTCACCGCCAGGGCATAGAGGTTGACCCACTCCATGGCCGACAGGGTCGAGGTGATGACGTTGGGCTTGCCGATCTCCAGCAGGTTGCGATGCAGCTTGGCGGCGCGGCGTGGCACGTCGAGACCGCCGGGCAGGATGCCTTCGTGGCTCAGGCCCTGTTCCACGCATTCGCGCATCACCGACCAGATATGCAGAAGGCCGCTGCGGATCTCGGCGTCGCTGCGCCAGGCCCGCTCGTTGGCCATCATCAACTCGCCGACCCGCAGGTCGTGGGTCTTGCACAGGGCCAACAGTTCGGCGGCGCTGTTGAAGTCGTAGGGCAGTTGCACGCTGGCGCCGGCGTCAGTCCCGGCCTCGACTTGCGCGGCCTCGACGATGAAGCCACCGCCCACCGAGTAGTAGGTCTGCTCCAGCAGGGTGCCGTGTTCGCCCAGGGCGACCAGGGTCATGGCGTTGGGGTGGTAGGGCAGGCTTTCGTCCAGCAGGAGCAAGTCCTGCTGCCAATCGAAGGCGATGCTCGAGCGACCGCCCAGCAGCAGTTGGCCGCTTTCGCGCAGTTGCTGGATCCGTGGACCGATGCTGCGCGGGTCGATGCTGTCCGGCCATTCGCCCATCAGGCCCATGACGCTGGCGCGGTCGGTGGCGTGGCCGACACCGGTGGCGGAGAGGGAGCCGTAGAGGCGGATCTGCACGCGCCGCACCTGCCCTTGCAGGCCCTGCTCGAACAGCGCCTGGGCAAAGGTCGCGGCGGCGCGCATCGGGCCGACGGTATGGGAACTGGACGGACCGATGCCAACTTTGAACAGATCGAAAACACTGATAGCCATGCTAAAGCCTTACAAGCAATGGAAGGTAGATCGCTGCCATTTTTTGTAGGCCAAGCGCAATGTCGGCGATACTGCCTCGGTCATTCAGCAGTGACCAACGAAACTTCCTAAGAGATCCTTTAGCAGGGCTAAACGATGAGTCGTCAGTTTCATGCCCAGACCTACGTCTGGCTGCATGTGTTTTCCTGTGCCGCGCGGCACTTGTCCTTCACCCGCTGCGCCGAGGAGTTGCACATCACTCCCGGGGCGGTAAGCCAGCAGATCCGCCAGCTCGAAGAGCGCCTGGGGTTTCGCCTGTTCCACCGCCGGGCCCGGGGGGTGGAGCTGAGCGCCGAGGGCCAGCGCCTGGCCCTTACGGTGAGCGAGGCCTACGGCAGCATCGATGCCGAATTGCGCCGCCTGGATGCGGGCATGATCGGCGGTACCTTGCGCCTGCGCTCGATCCCGTCGTTCCTTGGCAAGTGGCTGACCCCGCGTTTGCCGCGCTTGCAGCAGCGCTATCCGGAGATCCAGCTGCGGCTGGTGGCGGAAGACAGCAGCGTGGCCCTGCACGAGGGCGACTTCGACCTGGCCATCGACCTGAACGACGGCAGCTATCCGGGCCTGCAATCCACCGCCCTGCTGGACGAGCAGATCTTCCCGGTGTGCGCGCCGAGCCTGCTGCGCGGGCGACCACCGCTGCATGGTCCGGCGGACCTGGCGCACTTTCCGCTGCTGCACGACATCACCGCCTGGCGTGGCAGCTACGAATATGCCGAATGGGAGTTCTACCTCAATGCCATCGGCTTCGAGGGGGCGGATGTGCGTCGTGGCCATACCTTCAACCGTAACCACCTGACCATCGAGGCGGCGATCGCCGGGATGGGGGTGGCGATCGCCCGGCGCACCCTGCTCAACGACGAGCTGGAGCGCGGCACCCTGATCGTGCCATTCGGTGTCGCGGTGCCCAATCACAAGCGCTATGTGCTGCTCTATGCGCCCGGTGCGCTGAGCCATCCCGGGGTGCGGGCGGTGCATGACTGGTTGGTGGAGGAGGCGGAGATATTTCGCGGTCTGCACCCCCTGGGAGAGGGGCAGGAATGAGCTGTTTCGCGTCGTGTCGCAAGCGCGGCTGACTCCCCACACTAACAGCGCCCTGGCGGTTTGTCCGGCTTTATTTGCGTATGAATATTTATATTTTTCCAGGGGTTGAAATGTTCTTCGCCGTGCCTAATTGTGTAATCAAGAGGTCACGAAATGCTGGTCAAAGCCAGGTTCCAGGCCTCTTGCGAGCAAGCTGAAATAAGGGAAGAACTATGCAAATCCAAGTCCATAGCGATAACCATATTCAAAGCAGCCTTCGGATGGAGGAGTGGGTGCGCAGCACCGTTGAAAGCACGCTCGAACGTTACGAGGAAGACCTGACCCGAGTGGTGGTCCATCTGCGTGACGAGAACGGCGGCAAGTCGGGTCCCGATGACCTGCGTTGCCAGCTGGAGGCCCGGCCCAAGGGGCACCAGCCGATTTCCGTGACCCACAAGGCCGATACCCTGGAGCAGGCCATCGACGGCGCCACCGTCAAGCTGGAGAGTGCCCTGGAGCACATGTTCGGCAAGTTGCGCGCCAAGCGCCCGGCAGCAGTGTCCGACAATGACGGCAGTGAGGCGGATGCCCTGCTCGAAGAAGAATTCCTGGAAAACCAGCAAGCTGCGCTCAATAGCTGACAGCTGGATTTTCCCTCGACCCGACGGGCCTGCATTGCAGGCCCGTTTTCGTTTGGGCGGCCCAGAACGCGACCGAAGTCTACACGTACAGGATCCGTGGTTGCGGCCCGAAGTCATCGTGCGGGTGGCGTTTGACCGTGGTGATGGAAATGCCTGGTTCGCAGCCGATCTTGGCCTGGCAAAGGCCGTCCCGCAGGTACAGCAGGAACGCAGGCGACCGCCGGCAATTGGCGCGAATGGGCGGGCGGGGCGGTGACGCTTCGAGTCTTTTGCGTATGAGAATATTTATCATTAATATTGTCCTCCTCCTGTGCCCGGGCATGCGCGCCCGGGCTTTCTTTTGCTGCAAGGTCCGAACATGAAGAGCAAGGCCGGCGGGATTCCCGCTTCCTATCGTCTGGCAGTGGCATCAAGGGTCGGCGCCGCGGTCCTGGGCGGCTACTTGCTGGCGGCGCTGGCCTGCGCCTGCCTGTCCCTGCTGCTGCCGTTGTCCAAGGTCGACGCGGTGCTCAGTGGGATGATGAGTTCGTTCCTGTTCTACCTGTTGGCGGTGATCTGGTGCTTCGCCTGTCGTACGGCCTGGCACGCCTGGTTCGGCTTGCTCCTGCCTTGCCTGCTACTGGCGTTGGTGGCCGGTAGCGCCTATTGGGTGGCCCTGCCATGAAAGAGGGTTTGCGCCAGTCCATGGCCTGGTTGCACACCTGGACCGGGCTGTTGTTCGGTTGGCTGCTGTTCGCCATCTTCCTCACCGGGACCCTGTCCTATTTCAAGCACGAGATCAGCCACTGGATGCAGCCCGAGATCCCGGCGCGGGCGGTGAATGTCGAGGCCAGCCTGGGTCTGGCCCAGCGCTACCTGGAGCAGCATGGCCAGGGCGCGCAGCGCTGGTTCATCGGCCTACCCGATGCCCGTGAGCCGGCCCTGTCGGTGGCCTGGCAGGCACCGGGTAAACCGGGCGAGCGCGGCGCCTTCAGCGAGAAGCTGCTGGACCCGACCACGGGCAGCGAGCTGCATGCGCGAGAGACCCGGGGCGGCGAGTTCTTCTATCGCTTCCATTTCCAATTGCAGATGCCCTACCCATGGGGGCGCTGGCTGTCGACCATGGCGGCCATGGTGATGTTCGTTGCCCTGGTCAGCGGCATCATCATCCACAAGAAGATCTTCAAGGACTTCTTCACCTTCCGCCCGCGCAAGGGCCAGCGCACCTGGCTCGATGGGCACAACGCACTGGGCGTGCTGGTGCTGCCGTTCCACCTGATGATCACCTACAGCAGCCTGGTGATCTTCATGTCCATGGTCATGCCGGCGGGTGTCCTGATCGCCTACAAGGGTGACAACAATGCCTTCTTCCAGGACCTGCAACCGGCCGCGCGCAACACCCCGGCTGCAGGTGAACGGGCGCCGCTGGCGCCCTTGCAACCGATGCTCAGGCAAGCCTTGCAGCACTGGTCGGGAGGGCGTGCGCAGCGGGTGGTGGTGAACCATCCGGGAGACGCGAACGCCTCGGTGCAGGTCATGCGCCATGGGGCCGACCAGGTGGCCCGCAACTTCGGCAGCGCGCTGGCGTTCAACGGCGTCACCGGCCAGCCATTGTCGGAAAGTCCCGGGCAGTCGCTGCCCAAGGCCATTGGCGGCAGCTTCTATGGGTTGCACATGGGGGTGTTCGCCGGACCGGTGTTGCGCTGGCTGTACTTCATCTGCGGCCTGGCCAGCACCGCGATGATCGGCACCGGGCTGGTGATCTGGCTCGGCAAGCGCCAGCTCAAGCATGCCAAGAGCCCAGCCATGCCCTTCGAACTGCGCCTGGTGGAGGTGCTGAACATCGCCAGCATGCCTGGGCTGGTGCTGGCGGTGGCGGCCTTTTTCTGGGCCAACCGCCTGCTACCGGTGAGTCTTGCCGGTCGCGCCGACTGGGAAGTCAACGCTTTCTTCATTGCCTGGGGCCTGAGCCTGCTGCACGCCCTGGTGCGCCGCGGTCGTCGTGCCTGGATCGAGCAGTTGAGCCTGGCGGCCTTGCTATTGGCCGGCATCCCATTGCTGGATGCCTTGACAGGGCCACACCTGGCCGATGGTTTCCTCAGCCGGGGAGACTGGACCCTGGCCGGCTTCGACCTCGCTTGCCTGGTCAGTGGCCTGTTCCTGGGCTGGGCGGCGCGCAAGATGCAGCGCGCAACCCCGACGCCCGACCCCCACAAGCGGCGTGCTCGTTCGCGGCTGATTGATACCGAGGTGGATTGAATGCTCCTGGTGCTGTTGCTCTGTTATGCCGGCTTCACCGGTTTGTGCCTGTCCCTGGATCGGCACCACGGCGAGTTGCTGGGCAGCAAGCCGACGCCCCGTCGCCGTCATGGGCTGCGCCTGGGCGGCTGGCTGCTGCTGGGGTTGTCCCTGGTCGCTGCCGTGCAGGGCACCGGCTGGAGCCTGGGGCTGGTGCAGTGGTGCGCGGTGTTGATGTGCAGTGCCTTGCTGTTGGTCCTGCTATTGCCGTACCGCCCGCGGCTGGTGCTGTCGATGGCGGGCGCCAGCTTGCTGGCCAGCCCGCTCGCGGCCCTGGCCCAGCTCTGATCGGGAGCTGGCCGATGAATGCCCTGCCTCCGGAACCCGGCAAGCTGGATCACCACGATCCCCTGGGGAGCCGCGCGCATTTTCTCCAGGTATTCCTGTCCCAACGCTCGCAGATGGAAGCCCTGGTCAGCCGTCGGGTCGGTTGCCGGGCGACCGCCGCGGACCTGGTGCAGGACCTGTTCCTGCGTTTCTGGCGTCGCCCCCTGGTGCAGGTCGAGGAGCTGAGCACCTACCTGTTGCGCTGCGCCGCCAACATCGCCATCGACCATTTGCGCAGCGAGGGCGCGCGGGTGCGCGTCAGCGCCGGTTGGGTCCCGGAGCAGCAGGACCAGCATGGCCTGGAGCCCCAGGCCGTGCTGGAGGCCGGCAACGATTTGCGTCATGTGGAGGCTGCCCTGCGCAACCTGCCCCAGCGCACCCGACAGATCTTCCTGCTCAATCGTATCCACGGACGCAAGTACGCCGAGATCGCCAAGGCCATGGACCTGTCCCAAAGCGCCGTGGAAAAACATATGATGCGCGCCCTCGAAGCCTGCAAGGCCAGCCTGCGGGAACCCTCGACCACGCGTACGCCAAGGAATGCCCCGTGAACCAGCGCTCCACCGTCACCCCGACGCCCGCCCAGGAACAGGCCGCCCTGGCCTGGTTGAGCCTGCTCCACGACCAGCCCAGCAGTGGCGACCAGGCCACCTTCAGCCAGTGGTTGCAAGCCGACCCGGCCCATGTCGAGGCCTATGCCCAGGCCCAGGTGCTGTGGGAGTTGAGCGAACAGCCGGCACGTACCTTGGCCGCCGAAGACGCCCAGGCCCTGCAAGGCTTGCTGCAGCGCATGGATGGGGCCAAGGGGCATGCCCGCCGACGCTGGTCGGTGGGGCTGGCGATGGCTGCCAGTGTGCTGTTGGCAGTGGCCCTGGGAGCTGGCTGGCAACCGCGTCACTGGGTCGACGACCTGGGGGCCGACTACGTTTCGTCCCAGGGGCAGGTGCGCACGGTGGTCCTTGCCGATCACAGTGAAGTCACGTTGGACGCCGACAGCGCCATCGCCGTGGATTTCAGCCACGGCCAGCGGCATGTCCAACTGCGGCGCGGCGTCGCTTTCTTCAAGGTCAGCCATACCGGCGAGTCTTTCGTGGTGAGTGCCGAGCAGGGCGAGGCCCGGGTCCTGGGCACCGAGTTCGAAGTTCGCCTGCAACCCAGGGGTGCCCAGGTCACGGTCCTGTCCGGGCGGGTCGGGGTCACGCCGGCCGAGGGTGCGCCCCTGCAGGTGCTCGGCGCCGGCCAGCAGGTGGCCTACGGCCAGGGCCAAGCCGATCCGTTGCACGCCGCCGACAGCGCGACACAACTGGCCTGGCGCCAGGGCTGGTTGAACTACTATCACGCGCCCCTGGCCGAGGTGGTCGCGGACCTGCGCCGGTATTTTCCCGGACGCATCCTGCTGCTCAACGATGAGCTGGGCTCGCGGCGGATCAGTGGCAGTTTCTCCAGCAAGGACCCACAGGCAGTCCTGGACTCCCTGCAGGCGGTATTGGGTTTCAAACAGCACAAGATGCTCGGCCGGTTCATCGTCCTGCGCTGAGAAGCCTGTCCCAGAGCTCCCGAACATTCATCGATATCACTTCGTTCTGTCACCAAACCGTTACACGAGGCGCGGATGATCTGCGCATTCCTGAGTACATGGTCAGGATCGGAGAGGGTTGTGATTCAGCTCTCATAGGGGAGGGATGGCTGAAGCAGGAGCAAGTCGATGCGCAGCTGGGATGTAGCTAAAAAGAAAAAAGCCCATATCGAAATCATCCCGATGATCGATGTGATGATGTTTCTCTTGGTGTTCTTCGTACTCATCAGTCTCAACGTGATCCCGGCCGTGGGGATCAAGACGCAGTTGCCGGTCGCCAGCACCGCGCAACAGTTGAAACCGCAAAACAAGGCGGTCATCACCCTGGGCCTGCAGGAACGCCTGCAACTCGATGGCCAGGACCTGGATGAAGGTGCGCTGCTGGCACAACTCAAGGTGCTCAATACCGGCAGCGAAAAGCTGGTGATCATCATCAATAGCGACCAGGGCGTTGAGGTCAAGCGCCTGGTCTCGGTGATGGACCTGCTCAAGGGCAATGGTTTCTCGTCCGTCTCCATCGCCACACGCAAGTCCTGACGCCATGTTCAGTCTCTATCGAACCCGCAAGCTGCTGGCGTGCCTGCTGCCGGCCGGCCTTCTGTTGCTGGTGATCTACAGCAGCCAGTTGCAGCAGTTGCAGATCACGCCGGTGTATGACGAAAGCACCGTGGAAGTGGCCCTGGTGGATGCCAGCGAGCTGTTGGCCGCGGCCGAGCCGCCACCGCCCGAACCGGAGCCGTTGCCCATCGAGCCCGAGCCGCCGGTGGTGGTCCCGGATGAAGAACCCCTGGTGATCGAGCCGCCCAAGCCCAAGCCGGTGGTCAAGCCCAAGCCCATGGTGCCCAAGCCGCTGGTGGCCAAGCCCGAGCCCGCCAAGCCCGTGGCGCCTAAACCGGCCCCGGCACAGGTGGCCAAGAGCACCCCGACGCCGCAGCCCGCCGTGGCCGAGGCGCCAAAACCACCGGTGGCGACACCGGCCCCCGCACCGGCCCCCGCATCCGCGGCGCCAGCCAGTGCCATCAAGGAAAGCCTGTACACCGCCGCTTTGCGCAAGGAACTGGAAAAGCACAAGCAATACCCCAGCGGCCGCGAGGCCTCGTTGCAGCGTCCCCAGGGCGATGTGGTGATCTGGCTGGAAGTCGATCGGGCCGGCAACGTGCTCGACAGTGGCATCGAAAACAAGGCGCCGAACATGTTGCTCAACCGTGCCGCGCAAACCAGTTTGCGCCGCGTGGAAAAGGTCTCGCCATTCCCGGCGGACGCCTTCTCGGGCAAGAACAAGCAACGGTTCACCGCGACCTTTAGTTACAACGTGGAATAACCCATCACCTATTAACGAAAGTTGTAAGCAAGGGATTGACCCGTGAAGATCAATAAACTTTATGCCCTGCTTCTGGCATCGGGCCTGGGCAGTTTTGCGCCATTGGTTCTGGCCGACGATACCGTGGACGTCGGTGCGGTGAACGTTGCCGGCAAACAGTCCCTGGGCAATGGCCACATGATCAAGGAAGAAAGCGCCAAGGCGCGCTCCACCGTGACCAAGGAAGCCATGGACCAGATGGCGCCCACTGCCAACGCCGTGGACAAGCTCAAGTACACCCCGGGGATCAACGTCTCCAGCAGCGATGCCACGGGCCTGAGCGGCACCAGCTTCACCATGCGCGGGATGAACTCCGACCAGGTGGGCCTTTCTTCCGATGGCTTCCCGATCAACGACTCGGGTGACTACGCCATCTATCCGAACCTGATGGGCGACTCGGAAAACTTCAGCGAAGTGTTCGTCACCCAGGGCTCCTCCGAGGCCGATGGCCCGCATATCGGTTCCAGCGGTGGCAACATCGGCCTGGTGAGCATGCGCCCGACCAAGGATTTTGGTGTGTTCGTCAAGCAGTCGGTGGGCTCGAACAACCTGCGCAAATCCTTCGCCCGGCTGAACACCGGCGACCTGGGAGGCTTCAAGACCTGGGTCTCGGCCTCTCATACCGAAGGCGACAAGTGGAAGGGCAAGGGCACCCTGCGTGCCGACAAGGTGGAGTGGAACACCTTGTTCGAAGACGGCAATGGCAACTCCACCAACGCCATCTTCAAGTACAACAAGCAGGAGAACTACAACTACAACAGCGTCAGCAAGGCCCAGTTCCAAACCCAGGGCCGGCGCGTGGACTACTCGGAAAGCACCGTGTTCAAGAACGGTAGCGTGTCCCAGTCCTACAAGCTCAACCGCAACCCCTTTGAAAGCCTGACCGCCTCGGTGACCCAGCGCTTCCAGCTGCGTGACGACCTGAGCCTGACCTTCAACCCGTACTACGTATGGTCCAACGGCGGCAGCTTCAGCGGCCAGACCGCCACGACCTTGTCCAGTTCTTCCAGCAAGGCCGGCAACTATGACCTGAGCGGATTGCCCAGCGGCAGCTACTACCGGCCCTCCTGGACCGAGACCTGGCGCCCGGGGATGACCACCAAGCTCAAGTGGGACCTCAACGAAGAGCACAGCCTGGACTTCGGCTACTGGTACGAGCGTGCCCGCCAGCGCCAGACCCAGCCCTTCATCGGCATCAAGGGCAATGGCGCGCCCGAGAACGTCTGGGGCGACTACAACGGTTCCGACCAACTGGTGGATCGCAATGGCGCTACGGTCCAGGGCCGGCACCAGTACACCGTGACCCCGGCGCAGAAGCTCTGGGTGCAAGACACCTGGCAGGCGACCCCGGACCTGACCCTGACCGGGGCCCTGGCGTACCAGCATGTGGAGCGTGACGGCAACAACCTCGGCAGCCTGACCGACAAGCCGGAAAAGCGTAATGTCCGCTATCACGAGTTCCTGCCCAGCTTCAACGCCAAGTACCAGATCGACCCGAACAACCAGGCGTTCTACAACGTCACCCGCAACATGCGCACGCCGCCCAACTACGTGCTCTACAACAAGGGCGACTCCATCAGCCTGAAACCCGAGCTGAGCTGGAACCAGGAACTGGGCTGGCGCTACAGCGAAGACAACATGGCCCTGAGCGCGACGCTGTTCTACATCACCTTCAAGGACCGGCAGATCTCCACCACCGACCTCAACGGCGACTACGTGGTGGCCAACGTCGGCGAGGTGAAGAACCGCGGCCTGGAGCTGGAGTGGAGCGGGCTGCTGCCGCACAACTTCAACTACTACGCCTCGTACACCTACACCAAGTCCGAGCAGATGGACGACCTGACCAACAAGAACGTGCTGCTGCCGACCTCCGGCAAGCAACTGGTCAACGTGCCGCAGAACATGTTCAACCTGAGCCTGGGCTACGACGACTCGCGCTACTACGGCAACGTCGTCGGCAAGTACGTCGGCGCCTTCTACGGCGACCTGACCAACGACGAGAAGATCTCCGGGCGCACCGTGTTCGACCTCAACGCCGGTATCCACCTGCCGGTGGACAAGAAGGTGCTGAAGTCCGCGACCCTGCGTTTCTCGATGCTCAACGTGTTCGACAAGGAATACCTGGCCTCGACCCGCACCGTGTCGTTCAACTCGGTGAAGACCAATGGCCTGGCACCGAGCACCGCCTACTACAACGTTGGCGAGGAGCGGACCGCGATGGTCTCCCTGGAAGCTGCGTTCTGATTCGTTTCAGGCACAAGAGGACATGACGATGGACATGAATCTGCTGCACGACATCACCTTCTACACCATGTACGGCGCCGCCGCGATCGCCGCCTTCATCGCAGTGGAGCGGGGTATCTACTTCAGCTTCAGCCTGCGCCAGGCGAAGAAACTGGAGACCGTGCTCAACCCGAAGATGCACAGCGTCGACGACCTGCCGGCGCAGCTGCGCGAGCGCAACAGCCTGCCGCTGGAGATGGTCGCCGAACTGTTCGCCCACAAGCAGGGGCTGGCCAGCCACAAGGACCTGGAAGACCTCAGCGAGTCGATCTACATCGCCACTCGCAGCAAGCTGATGCATGGCCTGTGGCTGCTGGAGACGGTGGTCACTGCGGCGCCGTTGTTGGGCCTGCTGGGGACCATCCTGGGGATCATCGACACCTTCAAGGCCCTGGCCGAGACCGGTGTCTCCGACCCGGGCGAAGTCTCCAAGGGCATCGGCACCGCGCTGTACGCCACGGCCCTGGGTATCGCCATTGCCCTGGGCAGCATGATCTTCCACAACCACTTCCAGGATCGGGTCGAGCGCATTACCGACCACCTGAAGATCCTGCTGCTGCGCGCCGGCATGGGCACTGCCCTGAAGGCGCCGCCAGCTCCACAAGTGGTCCACGGCAGCCTGCAACCTGCCTGATGGCCTGACCGGTAGCCGCGGGTGCGGGCTGCGATCGACGATGAAACCGGTGCTGTTTCCAGTACCCTTCGCCGACTGATCGCTGCCTTCGCCGGCGGCTTTTTCTTGCCGACAATACAAGGACTTTTTCCATGTCGCGTCCTCGTCTCATGCCCCGGTTGCTGGGGGCACTGACTCTCGCCCTGGTCGCCCTGGCCGGTTGCAGTTCGCTCTCCCATGAGCCGCAGCCAGTGGCGGTGAACATCGTCGCCATCAACGACCTGCACGGTTACCTGCAAGCCAACCCCTTCAGCTTCAAGGACCCGAGCGCCCCAGGCGGCGTGCGCAAGCTCCAGGCCGGTGGTGTGGCCACCCTGGGTGGCATGCTCGGCCAGTTGCGCCAGCAAGACCCCCAGTTGCTGTTCATCGGCGCCGGCGACCTGGTCGGTGGCAGCCCGCCCTTGTCGGCCATGTGGGCCGACGAGCCGACCCTGGATGCCCTGCGCCAGATGGGCATGAAGCTCAGCGCCATCGGCAACCATGAACTGGACAACGGCAAGGCCGAGTTCCTGCGCCAGCTCAACGGTGGCTGCCAGTCGTCGCGGCCGGACAAGGCCTGCCAGTTCCGCCCGGACTATCCAGGCGCTGGCTTTCCCTACCTGGCGGCCAACCTGATGGACAGCGACACCGGCAAGCCGCTGCTGCCGGCCTACCGCATCGAACAAGTGCATGGGGTCAAAGTGGCTTTCGTCGGCGCGGTATTGCGTGACGTGGCCTCGGTGGTCAGCACCAAGGGCATGCGTGGCCTGCAGGTGGCGGATGAGGCCGACTCCATCAACAAGCTCATTCCCGAGCTCAAGGCCCAGGGGGCCAATGCCATCGTCGCCGTGGTGCACCAGGGCGGCTCGACCCCTGAACCGTTCGACAAGCCGGATTGTTCGCAACTTGGCGGCGACATCGTCGATGTGGCCAAGCGCCTCGATCCGGCGGTGGACGTCCTGATCAGCGCCCACTCGCACCAGGGCTACCTGTGCAAGGTCGGACCGTTGCTGGTGACCCAGGGCAACGCCTACGGCCACCTGCTGACTCACCTGACCCTGCAGGTGACTCCAGGCCAGCATCGCGTGACAGGCATCCAGGCGCTCAACCTTGTGGCCGATCCGGCGCGTTATCCACAGGACCCGGCTCTGGCCCGCCTGCAGCAGGACGTCGAGGCGCGGAGTAACCAGGTCTTGCTCAAGCCCGTGGGGGCGATTGCGGCTTCGCCGATTTCTCGTCGCACCGATGCCGCAGGAGAGATGCCCCTGGGCGATCTGATCGCCGACGCCCATCTGGCCGGCGGCCAGGCCAACGGCGCGCGGATCGCCTTCATGAACAATGGTGGCATCCGCAGCGACCTGGCCCTGGAGCCGGGGCAAAGCAAGATCAACTATGGACAGTTGGCGACCTTGCAGCCGTTCAACAACAACCTGATCGCCTTCGACCTTACCGGCCGGCAGATCGAGCAACTGCTCAACCAGCAGTGGAAGGGCACCGAGGACGCGAACATCCTGCAAGTGTCCCGGGGCTTCAGCTATCGCTGGGATGCCAAGCGCCCGGTGGACAGTCGCGTGGTGCCTGGCAGCATCCGCCTCGACGGCCAGCCGCTGCGCGCCGATGCCAGTTACCGGCTGGTGATGAACGGCTTTTTGGCCGATGGCGGTGACCGTTTCAGCCTGTTCAAGAGCGGCATCAACCGCAGCGACCTGGGAATCAGCGACCTGGACGCCATGTTGCGCTACGTCGGTGACATGGATCGCCAGGGCAAGCCGGTAGGGTCCGCCACCAGCGCCGGACGTATCCAGCGCAGCAACTGAGGCATCCGGGCGGCCACCGATTGGTGTTGGCCGCTCGGGCGTTGAAGGTCCTGCGGACCTTGTCGCAGCTTCGCGGGCTCAGCAGCGGCTACAGGTGCGTGCGTTCGCTCGCTTCGTGTAGCCGCTGCCGCAGGCTGCGCCCGGGCGCGCAGCGGCCGTAGATCCGGTTTGCCAGGTCCGCTCGTCGACTCACGCCAACGCGTCGGAAAATATTTTCAAAAAATTGCTGAGGTCTTTGTCCTCGACATCCGTGTACTGCTTGAAAGTGCGACTAATTCGCATTCATAGCGCTCCTACACACGAGTCTCAAGCATGAAGTCCAGGGCAAGTTCGGCGGTAAACGCTTCGGTAAAACGGTGGTTCGGCGCATCCGCGCTGATGGTGTCGGGGTTGGCGCTGTTGCCCCTGGGCGTGGCCCTGGCAGCCGAATCCGGCAGTGCCCAGCACAACACGCTGTTCAATTTCGCCATCGCGGCCAAGCCACTGCCCCAGGCCCTGAGTGATTTCACCCGGGTCACCGGTATCAGCGTGGTCTACACCACCGATACGCCCTATGGCGTCCAGGCGCCGGCGCTGCAAGGCCAGTTCGGGGCCGAACAGGCCTTGCAGCGCCTGCTGGGCGGTTCCGGGTTTACTTACCGGCGCAGCGATGCCCACACCCTGGTCCTCGAACCGCTGCCCCAAGGCGCCGGCTTGAACCTGGGTGCTACCAGCGTCACCGCCCAGGGCCCGGACGACAGCACCAGCTACCAGCCGCCGGCCACCACCTCGGTGGCGCGCAGCCAGGCGCTGACCCAGGAGATCCCGCAGATCATCAACGTGGTCCCGGCCCAGGTCCTGAAGGACCAGACCCCGCGCAACCTGGACGACGCGCTGAAGAACGTCAGCGGCATCACCCAGACCAACACCCTGGGCGGCACCCAGGATGCGGTGCTGCTGCGGGGTTTTGGCGACAACCGCAACGGCTCGATCATGCGCGACAGCATGCCGGTGGTGCAGGGCCGCGCCCTGAACGCCACGGCCGAGCGGGTCGAAGTGCTCAAGGGGCCGTCATCGCTGCTCTACGGCATCCAGGACCCGGGCGGGGTGATCAACGTGGTCAGCAAGAAGCCCGAACTGCAGCCATCCACAGCGCTGACCGTGCGTGGCTCGACCTACGGCTCGGGCAAGAACGGCAGCGGCGGCAGCCTCGACACCACCGGGCCGATCGGCGATTCCGGGTTGGCCTATCGCTTGATCGTCGATCATGAGGACGAAGACTACTGGCGCAACTTCGGCACCCATCGCGAATCCCTGGTGGCACCGTCCCTGGCCTGGTATGGCGAGCGCACCAAGGTCCTGCTGGCCTACGAGCATCGCGAGTTCCTGACCCCGTTCGACCGTGGCACGGCCATCGATCCCAAGACCAACCATCCATTGGACATCCCGGCCACCCGGCGCCTGGACGAGCCGTTCAACAACATGGAGGGCCGCTCGGACCTGTACCGCTTAGAGGTCGACCACGAACTTGGCGACGACTGGAAAGCCCACTTCGGCTACAGCTGGAACCGCGAGACCTACGACGCCAGCCAGGTGCGCCTGACCGCGGTGAATGCCAACGGCACCCTGACCCGGACCATGGACGGCACCCAGGGCGCCCTGACCACCGACCGCTATGCCACCGCCAGCCTCGAAGGCAAGGTGCAGCTGGCCGGCATGCAGCACGACCTGGTGTTCGGCCTCGACGACGAGTACCGCAAGATCTATCGCGCCGACCTGATCCGCGGCAAGAACACCAGTTTCAACTACCGCAACCCGGTGTATGGCCAGCAGGTGGCGGGCACTAACGTCAGCGCCCCGGACAGCGACCAGACCGACCTGCTGCGCAGCGATTCGCTGTTCTTCCAGGACGCCATCCACCTCACCGACCAGTGGATCCTGGTGGGTGGCGGACGCTTCCAGGAGTACGACCAGTACGCCGGCAAGGGCCGGCCGTTCCATGCCAACACCAACAGCAACGGGCAGAAGTTCGTGCCCCGTGCCGGCCTGGTGTATCGCTACACCGACCAGCTGTCGTTCTATGGCAGCTACACCGAATCGTTCAAGCCCAACTCCAGCATCGCCCAGCTGGCCGGTGGCACCGCGGTGCTGGATGGCTCCATCGAGCCTGAAGAAGCCAAGTCCTGGGAGCTGGGGGCCAAGCTTGATATTCCCGGGCGCATCACCGCCAGCGCGGCGCTGTTCGACATCACCAAGCGCAACGTGCTGGTATCCACCGCCACGGCCACCGAGACGGTCACCAGCGTGGCCGGCGAGGTGCACTCCAAGGGCCTGGAGCTGGACCTGACCGGCCAGCTCACTGACCAGTGGAGCCTGATCGGCAGCTATGCCTACACCGATGCCGAAGTGACCAAGGACACCCAGTACAAGGGCAAGCAGTTGCAGAACGTGGCCAAGAACAGCGGCTCGCTGTCGGCGGTCTACGACTTCGGCAGCCTGCTGGGCGGCGATCGCCTGCGGGGCGGTGCCGGTGCCCGTTATGTCGGCGAGCGCGCCGGCGATGCGCCCAACAGCTTCGACCTGCCGGGCTACACCGTGGCCGACGCCTTCGCCACCTACGACACCAAGCTCGAAGGGCAGAAGGTCAAGTTCCAGCTCAACGTGAAGAACCTGTTCGACAAGACTTACTACACCTCCTCGGTGAGCAAGTACTTCGTCTCCCTGGGCGATTCACGCCAAGTGTCGCTGTCCAGCACCCTGGAGTTCTGATGAAGATCCGTCACCTGTGGTTCCTGGCCCTGGGCTTCTGCCACCTGGCCCTGGCGGCGCAGCCCGAGGGCGCGGCGGACGATGCCCGCTGGTATCACCGTGAACACCAGGCGCTGTTGCCGGGCGCCGGTTCGAGCTGGGGCTTCATCGCCCTGGACCCGGTCCGGCCGTACCTGTTCCTGGCCCGGCGCGACAACGGCCTGAGTGTGTTCGATGTGGACAAGCAGCGCCCGCTGCGGACCCTGGAGCAGTCGGCGGGGGCCAATGGCGTGGTGTTCGTGCCCGAACTGGACCGGGTGCTGGTGCTCAATACCGACGGCAGCCTGGGCGTGGTGCAGTTATCCACACTCAAGCCGCTCAAGCGTATCGCCGTGACCCAGAGCAACCTCAACAGCGCGGTGTACGAGCCGAAAACCGGCCAGGTGATCATCGTCAGCGGGCGCCGGGCCGATCGCTCGACGCTGTTCGTCTTCGATCCGCAGCAGGAGCGGATCGTCGCCGCCCATGACCTGGCGGTGAAGAAGATCGACCCGCTGCTGCTCAAGGGCGATGGCAGCTTCTTCTTGCCGATGCGCGACGAAGGTGTGCTGGCGCGGTTGTCGTCCAGCAGCTTTGAGGTCCTGGATCGCTGGCAGTATCCCGATTGCCAGCGGCCCAGTGCCCTGGCCCAGGATGAGCAGCGTGCGCGGTTGTTCCTCGCCTGCCGCGGCGAACAACCGCGGTTGCTGGTGCTCGATCGCGACAACGGCGCGCTCAAGGCCAGCCTGCCGATCACCCGGGACGTCAACGCCCTGGCCTACGACCCGCAGTCCCGGCGCGTGCTGGTGGCCAGCGGGGTGGATGCCAACCTCAGCCTGATCACCCAGCTCGATGCCGACCACTATCAGGCGCTGGGCAGCGTCAGCACCCAACCCATGGCCTATAACATGGCGTTCGACCCGCGTAGCCGGAAGGTCTACCTGGCAGCGATGGACTTCACTCAACCGGCGCCGACCCCGGATGAGCCGAAGCCGGACCCGTTGTTCCATGCCAATACCTTCAGTGTCCTGACCCTGGCGCCCTGAGGCCGGGGTCAGCCGGCGAAAGCCTGGCGGTATTCGCCCGGGGTGCCGCCCAGGGCCTGGCGGAAGCGGTTGGTGAAGTGGCTGGCGCTGGCGAAGCCGCAGGCCAGGGCGATGTCCCCCAGGGGCCGGGTGCTGCTGCGCAACAGCAGGCGCGCCCGCTCCAGGCGCCGGGCCAGCACATATTGGTGCGGCGGCAGGCCGAAGCTTTCGCGGAACATCCGCGCGAAGTGGTATTCGGAGAGGGCGCACAGGCCGGCCAGTTGCCCCAGGCTCAGGGGCGTGTCGAGCTGGCTGTCGATGTAGTCCGCCAGCAGGCGCCTTTGGTGGGCGGCCAGGCCGCCCTTGAGGCGCAAGCCCTGGCGCAGGCCAGCCTGGTTGAGCAAGGCGTGGCCGAGCATCTCGTGGGCCAGGCTGCTGGTCAGCAGGCGTTCGCCGGGCTCGTCCCAGTTCAATTGGATCAGTTGCTGGAAGTGCCGGGTCTGCTGCGGGTCGTCGAGGAACACGCTCTCGCGCAGTTGCATCTCCCGGGGTTCACGGTCCAGCAGGGTGACGCAGCCCAGGGCGAACTGTTGTGGGCTGAAGTACACGTGGGCCAGGCGAATGTCGCCATTGATCACCCAGGCCGACTGGTGCTCGGCGGGCAGGATGCACAGCTTGCCCGGGCCGCCCATGGTCCCGGGCCGGTCGCGGCGGAAGGTACCGGTGCCGCCGGCGATGTAGCAGGACAGGGTATGGTGGCTCGGCGCGGCATATTCCTGGGCGTCGTGATGGTTGCTCCACATGGCCGCCCACAAGCCGTCCCCCAGTTCGGCGCTGTGCTCCAGGCGCGCGTTGGGCGAGCGGTTCAGGGCTTGGAAGACTTGCAGGCTATCCAGTGCGGACATGATGGTCGAATCGCGAGGTTCGTGTGCCGATGTTGCGCATCCTACTCCGTCGCGTCCGAGCTGCCAGCCGGTTGCCGATAAAAACCGCAAGTTTGTGCAAGCGCAGGCTGCTTGTCGGGCGCGAGACTGTGTTCCTTATACGAGGAGCCGTGCCATGAACCTGTCGTTGTACTTGTTGACCGTGCTGATCTGGGGCACCACCTGGATCGCCCTGAAGCTGCAGTTGGGCGTGGTGGCGATTCCGGTGTCCATCGTCTATCGCTTCGCCCTGGCGGCGCTGGTGCTGTTCGTCCTGCTCCTGGTCAGCGGCAAGCTGCAGGAGATGAACCGCCGCGCCCACCTGATCTGCCTGGCCCAGGGCCTGTGCCTGTTCTGCCTCAACTTCATGTGCTTCCTGCATGCCAGCCAGTGGGTGCCCACTGGCCTGGTGGCCGTGGTGTTCTCCACCGCGACCTTGTGGAACGCCCTCAATGCACGCTTGTTCTTCGGCCAGAAGATCGCCCGCAACGTGCTGCTCGGTGGCGGCCTGGGCCTGCTGGGGCTGGGGCTGCTGTTCTGGCCGGAGCTGGTGGGTCATAGCGCCAGCCCGCAAACCCTGCTCGGCCTGGGGCTGGGCCTGTTGGGCACCCTGTGTTTCTCGGCCGGCAACATGCTCTCCAGCCTGCAGCAGAAGGCCGGGCTCAAGCCCATGACCACCAACGCCTGGGGCATGGCCTACGGGGCGACGATGCTGGCGCTGTACTGCCTGGCCCAGGGCATTGCCTTCGATGTGGAATGGAGCACGCGCTACATCGGCTCGCTGCTGTACCTGGTGATTCCCGGCTCGGTGATCGGCTTCACCGCCTACCTGACCCTGGTGGGGCGCATGGGACCGGAGCGGGCGGCCTATTGCACCGTGCTGTTCCCGGTGGTGGCGCTGAACGTCTCGGCGGTGGTGGAAGGCTACCAGTGGACCGCCCCGGCCCTGGCCGGCCTGGTGCTGGTGATGTTGGGCAACGTGCTGGTGTTTCGCAAACCCAGGGCCTTGGCGGCAATTCCCGGAAAGCTGGCCTGATTCTCCACGCCGGCCTGTCGCTGCCGGCGGAGGGCGATCACGTCGGTGGGAGCGTTACTGGCAAGGATCGGACCCATAGTCCTGATGGCCCCGGCCCGGGTAGCATTTCACCTGGGTCGTCTTGTCAGTCACGGTCCAGCGCTCGTTCTCGATGGACAGGTTGAATATTGTCTTTTGCGCGAACACCGAGTCATCCAGCAACCCTGACTCCTCGATCTCGACCACCGCCTCGGTCGGGGACTCGCCGGTGACTTTCTGATTCACCATCACGTTGCTGGGTTCTTGCTGGAAGTGGCTGCCCATGGACTCCAGGGCCACTATCAGCGGCGACTTGGCCGTGGCGCTGGTCGCCTGTGCTGGTGATTGCTGATCGCAGGCCGCGAGGAAGAACGCCGGGGCCAGGAGTAGATATTTCAACTTCATGCAGGATCTCTCTGAGACAGTGGCCAGCCTACGGGCATTGCCTTGGCAGGGCAGGTTGGCCAAGCGGGCTTGGCCATCTGACTGGTGGCGCAGGTTTTCGTTCATCGCCCGCCGGCTGTGCCTGGCTATGCGGTTGTGGGCGCGAAGTGGGCCGGGGGTATCGTTTGCCGGCAGTTACTGGGCCTTCCACACCTGGGGGTTGACCAGGTCCTGGGGGCGCTGGCCCAACAGGGCACTGCGCAGGTTGCTCATGGCGCGCTCGGCCATGGCGTCGCGGGTCTCGCCGGTGGCCGAGCCGACGTGCGGCAGGGTCAGGGCGTTCTTGAGCTGGAACAGCGGCGACTGCGCCAGCGGTTCCTTTTCGTACACATCCAGACCAGCACCACGAATCTGGCCGTTCTGCAGGGCTTGGACCAGCGCCGGCTCGTCCACCACCGGGCCACGGGAAATGTTCACCAGGATCGCGCTGGGCTTCATCAACGCCAGTTCGCGCTGGCCGATCAGGTGCCGAGTCTGCTCGCTCAGCGGCACCACCAGGCAGACGAAGTCGGCCTCGGCCAGCAGCTGCTCGAGGCTGCGGTACTGCGCGCCGAGCTCCTGTTCCAGGGCGGCCTTGCGGCTGTTGCCGCTATAGAGGATCGGCATGCCGAAGCCCAGGCGCCCACGGCGGGCGATGGCCGCGCCGATATTGCCCATGCCGACGATCCCCAGGGTCTTACCGTGCACATCGCAGCCGAACAGCGCCGGGCCGACGCTGGCCTGCCACTGCCCGGCCTTGGTCCAGGCGTCCAGCTCGGCGACCCGGCGGGCGCTGCCCATGAGCAGGGCGAAGGCCAGGTCGGCGGTGCTTTCGGTGAGCACGTCAGGGGTGTTGGTGAGCATCAGCCCGCGTTCGTTGAAGTAGTCCAGGTCGTAGTTGTCGTAGCCCACCGAGATGCTCGACACCACTTCCAGTTGCGTGGCGTGCTCGAGCTGCGCGCGGCCCAACTTGCGGCCGACACCGATCAGGCCGTGGGCCCGGGGCAGGGCTTCGTTGAACTGGGCGGCGATGTCCCCCTGCTTGGGGTTGGGCACGATGACCTCGAAGTCCTGTTGCAGGCGTTCGGTCATCTGGGCAGTGATGCGGCTGAAGGCAAGTACAGTCTTTTTCATTGCAGGCAGGCTCGTCAGGCAGGCGGAAATGCCAAGCAAGCTAACATCAAACAGCCCGATCCATGGGCTTTTTCTGGCGCTGACAACGGCCCCGGGGCGGGCTGTTCACTTGCCGTGGCGGGTACCGGCCAGGGTGCCGCTCAGTTCATAGGAGGCCAGCTCGGTCTGGTTGGCCGCGAGGATCTCCGGCAGCGAACCGCGCAAGTACTCGACCCAGGTCTTGATCTTGGCATCCAGGTACTGGCGCGACGGGTAGATGGCGTACAGGTTCAGTTCCTGGGAGCGGTACTTGGGCATCACTCGCACCAGGGTCCCGTTGCGCAGGGCCTCGATGGCCGCGTACACCGGTAGCACGCCGATGCCCATGCCGCTGATGATCGCGGTCTTCATGGCGTCGGCCGAGTTCACCAGGAACGGCGAGCTGTTGATAGTGACCATTTCCTGGCCTTCCGGACCGTCGAAGGCCCACTTCTCCAGGGGAATCACCGGGCTCACCAGGCGCAGGCAGGCATGGTGCAGCAGGTCGCTGGGCTTCTGCGGGCAGCCGTGGGCCTTCACGTAGGCGGGCGAGGCGCAGACGATGCTGTAGGTGATCCCCAGGCGCTGGGACACGAACCCCGAGTCGGGCAACTCGCTGGCCAGGACGATGGACACGTCGTAGCCCTCGTCCAGCAGGTCCGGCACGCGGTTGGCCATGGTCAGGTCGAAGGTCACGTCCGGGTGCGACTTGCGATAGCGGGCGATGGCGTCGATCACGAAGTGCTGGCCGATGCCGGTCATGGTGTGCACTTTCAACTGCCCGGCGGGGCGGGCATGGGCGTCGCTGGCCTCGGCCTCGGCTTCCTCGACGTAGGCCAGGATCTGCTCGCAGCGCAGCAGGTAGCGCTTGCCGGCCTCGGTCAGGGCGATACGCCGGGTGGTGCGGTTGAGCAAGCGGGTTTGCAGGTGCGCCTCGAGATTGGAGACGGCGCGCGAGACGTTGGCCGTGGTGGTGTCCAGTTGCACGGCAGCGGCAGTGAAGCTGCCGGCTTCGGCGACACAACTGAAGGCACGCATGTTTTGCAAGGTGTCCATGGGGTGCTCTCAAAGGAGATTGCAAATTGTGACACGAAGTTTCTGTTTTTACAGGCGTCTGGGGATACGACCAAGGGATTATCGCGTTTACGGTAACAAAGATTCACAGGAATCCCAGCTTATCGCCGAACCGGCCGCCCCCTAGAATTGCGCCGATCCGCAGGAGCCTTGCCGACGAAGCGCCGTCCGACCCGATATCCGGGCCTGGACCGTTGGCCAGCCGGCACCTGCGAGAGATTTGCCATCCCCCTCGATCTCAGGAATTCGCAGCAGTGCCGCGTCGCATCAGCAGAGGGTTCAAGACCCTCAGTGTTTGGGCTTTATCGTTAGCAATCAGCGGCTGCATCGGAACCGGAGGCATTGCCCCACAAGGCAAGACACTTCCCGCTAATACATTGGCCACCGACGAGGCGATCCAGAGCGCCGCGCGGGATGCCCACTGGCCCAGTGCCCAGTGGTGGCAGGCCTATGGCGACCCGCAGCTCAACCGTTGGATCGACCTGGCCATACAAGGCAGCCCGAGCATGGCCATGGCCGCTGCCCGGGTGCGCCAGGCCAAGGCCATGGCCGGCATCGCCGAGTCGGCCGAGTCGCTGCAGGTCAAGGGCGATGCCACCCTCAAGCGCCACAACTGGCCCACCGACCCGTTCTACGGCCCCGGGGCGCTGTCCAACAGCACCACCTGGGACAACAACGCCGCCCTGGGCTTCAGCTATGCGCTGGACCTGTGGGGCCGGGAAAGCAACGCCACCGAGCGCGCCGTGGACCTGGCCCACATGAGCGTGGCCGAGGCCCGCCTGGCCCAGCTGGAGCTGGTGAATAACGTGGTGCGCAGCTATATCCAGCTGTCCCTGCACTTCGCCCAGCGCGATATTGCCCTGGCCACCCTCAAGCAGCAGCAACAGATCCTCGAGCTGGCGCGACGGCGCCTGGACGCTGGCATCGGCACGCATTTCGAGGTCAGCCAGGCCGAAGCGCCGCTGCCGGAAACCCATCGCCAGATCGACGCCCTGGATGAAGAAATCGCCCTGGCCCGCAACCAGCTGGCGGCCCTGGCCGGCAAGGGTTCGGGGGAGGGCGCGCGTTTGCAACGGCCGAGCCTGGCCCTGGGCGCGGCGCTGAAACTGCCGTCGGCCCTGCCCGCCGAGCTCCTGGGCCAGCGCCCGGACGTGGTGGCTAGCCGTTGGCAGGTGGCGGCCCAGGCCCGGGGCATCGATGTGGCCCATGCCGGTTTCTATCCCAACGTCGACCTGGTGGGCAGCATCGGCTTCATGGCCACCGGCGGCGGGGCCCTGGAGTTCCTCACCGGCAAGAAGCTCAACTACAACGTCGGCCCGGCCATCAGCCTGCCGATCTTCGATGGTGGGCGCCTGCGTTCGCAACTGGGTGAGGCCTCGGCCGGCTACGACCTGGCCGTGGCCAAGTACAACCAGACCCTGGTGGATGCGCTCAAGGGCATTTCCGACCAGTTGATCCGTCGCGAGTCCATGGACAAGCAGCAGTCGTTCGCCGCCGAGTCGGTGGCCGCCGCGCAGAAGACCTACGACCTGGCCACCGTGGCGTTCCAGCGCGGCCTGACCGACTACCTCAATGTGCTCAATGCCCAGACCCTGCTGTTCCATCAGCAACAAGTGCAGCAGCAAGTCCAGGCCGCGCGCCTGAGCGCCCAGGCCGACCTGGTGACTGCCCTGGGCGGTGGCCTGCAAGCCGGTCGCGACGTGCCCTCCGACAAACAGATCCAAGCGCCCAAGACCCCGGCGGCCCTGGCCGTCTTTGATCACTGAAGCAGGTTTCGATGACTTCCTTGCCCGCACCCTTGCGCTGGCTGTATTCCCTTGAGTGGCGCCGGGGTTTCTTCGACTGGGCACGCAGCGATGGCGTGACCTGGGTCTATATCTTCAAGGTGCTGGCGGCGGCGTTCCTCACCCTGTGGCTGGCCATGCGCCTGGAGTTGCCGCAGCCGCGCACGGCGATGATCACCGTGTTCATCGTCATGCAGCCGCAGAGCGGCCAAGTGTTCGCCAAGAGCTTCTATCGCTTCCTCGGCACCCTGGCCGGCTCGGCGGTGATGGTGGCGCTGATCGCCTTGTTCGCCCAGAACACCGAGCTGTTCCTGGGCTCGCTGGCGATCTGGGTCGGCATCTGCTCGGCTGGCGCTGCGCGCTATCGCAACTTCCGCGCCTATGGTTTCGTCCTCGCCGGCTACACCGCGGCCATGGTCGGCCTGCCGGCCCTGGCCCACCCGGAAGGCGCCTTCATGGCGGCGGTCTGGCGAGTGCTGGAGATCTCCCTGGGGATTCTCTGCTCGACCCTGGTCAGCGCCGCGATCCTGCCACAGACCGCCAGTGCCGCCATGCGCAACGCCCTATACCAGCGCTTCGGGGTGTTCGCGATGTTCGTCACCGATGGGTTGCGTGGGCGCAGCCAGCGCGACATTTTTGAAAGCAGCAACGTGCGCTTCATCGCCGAGGCGGTGGGCCTGGAAGGGCTGCGCAGCGTCACCGTGTTCGAAGACCCGCACATGCGTCGGCGCAACGGTCGCCTGAGCCGCTTGAACAGCGAGTTCATGGGCATCACCACGCGCTTCAACGCCCTGCACCAGTTGCTCGAGCGCCTGCGCAGCAGCGGTGCCGATCACGTCGTGGCGGCGATCAAGCCCGGGCTCTACGACCTGGCTGAGCTGCTGGACGGGTTCTCCGGCCGGGCCCTGACCAGCCCCGACGCGGCCCGCCTGGCCACGGCGCTGGCGGCCTATAAAGGCGAGCTGCCGGCACGGGTGCGCAGTCTGCGCGCGGCGTTCCAGGAAACCGCCCCCAGCGATGCCGAACAGCTGGATTTCCATACCGCCTACGAGCTGCTGTACCGCTTCGTCGACGAACTGCACAGCTACGCCCAGACCCACGCCTCCCTGGCCGAGCACAGCCATGAGCGCGAGCGCTGGGACGAGCCCTACACGCCACAGACCAACTGGCTGGCCTCGGCCGCCTCGGGGATTCGCGCCGCCTTCGTCCTGCTGGTGCTGGGCAGCTACTGGGTGGCCACCGCCTGGCCCAGTGGCGCCACCATGACCCTGATCGCCGCCGCCACCATCGGCTTGTCGGCCGCCACCCCCAACCCCAAGCGCATGGCGTTCCAGATGGCCTGCGGGACCTTTATCGGCGCCCTGGTGGGGTTCGTCGAGATGTTCTTCGTGTTCCCCTGGCTCGACGGCTTCCCGCTGCTGTGCCTGACTTTGGCGCCAGTGATCGTGCTGGGCTCGTTCCTGGCCTCGCGGCCCAAGTACGCCGGGGTCGGCCTGGGCTTGCTGATCTTCTTCAGCACCGGCTCGGTGCCGGACAACCTGACGATCTATAACCCCTACGCCTTCATCAACGACTACATCGCCATGGTCATGGGCATGCTGGTGTGCGCCGCGGCCGGGGCGATCATCCTGCCGCCCAACAGCCGCTGGCTGTGGCGCCGCCTGGAGCAGGACCTGCGCGGCCAGGTGGTGTATGCCATCAGCGGCAAGCTCAAGGGCCTGGCGTCGAGCTTCGAGAGCCGCACCCGCGACCTGCTGCACCAGGCCTATGGCCTGGCGGTGGGCCAGCCCAAGGTGCAGAGCGAGCTGCTGCGCTGGATGTTCGTGGTGCTGGAGGTCGGCCACGCCATCATCGAGCTGCGCAAGGAGCAGGCGATCCTCCCGGTGCACCCGGCCTATGCCGAATCCCAGCCCTGGCGCCAGGCGATCCGGGTCATGGGCCGTTCCCTGGTGCGGCTGTTCCTGCAGCCTAGCCAGAGCAACCTGGAGCGCGGGCTGATCGCCGTGGACCATGCCATCAGCCGGGTCCAGGCCACCGACGAACCCTTCGCCCCGCACTTCGACACCTCGGCCCTGCGCCGGGTGAAGAGCTACCTGCATTTCATCCGTACTTCGTTGCTCGACCCGCAATCGCCGCTGGCGGCCTATGCCGTGGCCAAGCCGGCGGTGCCTGCACCCCAAGGACCTGCACATGCCTCGTGAAATCGCCTTCCACGGCGTTTACATGCCGACCATGACCCTGATGTTCTTCATCGCCGCGGCCCTGGCCTGGGCCCTGGACCGGTTCATCTCCGGTTATGACCTGTATCGCTTCTTCTGGCACCCGGCGCTGCTGCGCCTGAGCCTGTTCTGCTGTCTGTTCGGCGCCATGGCGCTCACTGTCTACCGTTGAGACCCCCGCAATGAAAAAGTTCTTCAGCCTGCTCGCCACCCTGCTCGTGCTGGCCCTGGCCCTGTGGATCGGCCGTACCCTGTGGGAGCACTACATGTACACCCCCTGGACCCGCGATGGGCGAGTGCGCGCTGACGTCATCAATGTCGCCGCCGACGTCACCGGCGAGGTGGTGGACGTACCGGTCAAGGATAACCAGCTGGTGCACAAGGGCGACTTGCTGATGCAGATCGACCCCGAGCACTACCAGATCGCGGTCAAGCAGGCGCAATCGCTGGTGGCCTCGAAAAAGGCCACCTGGGAGATGCGCAAGGTCAACGCCCGGCGCCGCGCCGACCTGGACAGCCTGGTGATCTCCAAGGAAAACCGCGACGACGCCGGCAACATCGCCGACTCGGCCCTGGCCGACTACCAACACGCCCAGGCCCAGCTGGAAGCCGCCGAACTCAACCTGGCCCGCACCCAGGTACGGGCGGCGGTGGACGGCTACGTCACCAACCTCAACGTGCACCGTGGCGACTACGCGCGCATTGGTGAACCGAAGATGGCGGTGGTGGACATGAATTCGTTCTGGGTCTACGGCTTCTTCGAGGAAACCAAGCTGCCCCACGTGCGCGTGGGCGATAAAGCCGACATGCAGTTGATGAGCGGCCAGGTGCTCAAGGGCCATGTGGAAAGCATTTCCCGGGGGATCTACGACCGTGACAACCCCGAGAGCCGCGAGCTGATCGCCGACGTCAACCCGACCTTCAACTGGGTACGCCTGGCCCAGCGGGTGCCGGTACGCATCCATATCGACGAGGTGCCCGAGGGCGTGCTGCTGGCGGCGGGCATCACCTGCACCGTGGTGGTCCGCCAAGACCCGCAGGACTGAGCCGCCAGCCGCCGGCGAAACAGCGGCTGGCGCGGGAGTGCGCTACTTGTAGTGCTTGTCGAGGATGACCTGGGCCTTGTCCAGGATCTGCGCCACCGTCAGGTCGTCGTTGCCCAGGAGGGCGACGATCTGCTTGTTCTGCAGTACGTCGGCGTTGGCTTGCTTGAGCTGCGCCCGGCGGCTGATGACCATGTAGCTGGTGATCTGGCGGCGGTTGTGGATGTACGGCAGGTCGATGCCCTTGAGCATGGCCTGGCGGACGAAATCCCGACGTTCCTGGCTGGCCATGCCACGGAAAGTGTCCGGGTAGGCCTGCTGGATGATGGCCGAGTAGCGGCCGATATCTTCTTCCCGGGCTTGGGCGTACATCGCCTCCTTGCTGGTGACCTGGCCCAACAACTGGTTGTAGTGCTGCTCGGCGGCCAGCAGTTGCTCGGGGCTCAGGCGTGCCTTGAGTGCTTCGCGCTCACCGCTGGCATTGCGGTCGTCGATGATCTTCGACCAGGCATAGGCGCTTGCCAGGTCACCTTGTTCCTCGTGGATCTGGACCAGGGCCTGTTGCGACACCGGATAGCCGTGCTGGGCCGAGCGTTCCAGCCAGCGCTGGGCCAGGGCCCGGTCCGCGGTCATGCCCTTGCGGCCGAAACGGTACACCTGGTACAGCCCGTATTCGGCGCACCAATCGTTCTGGCTGGCGGCGTAGGCCAGGTAGTCGAACGACTGGCGGTTGGGCGTGGCATCGCTGGCGTCGCTTTCCTGTTCGGCGATCATCGACAAATAGCAGAACGCCCGGTGCTGCTCGGGGGCGGCCAGTACCAGGCAGCTCTTGGCCGCCGGATAGTCGTTGTCGTTGAAGTGCGCCATGCCGATGCCGTAGAGCACATCGCTGTCCATCTGGCGGTTGCAGTCCTGGGTGTCGGGTACCTGCGGCAGCAGGGTCTGCAAGCTCAGCTTGGGCAGGCTGTCATTCAGGTCCGGGACCTTGGTCGCGGCAGGTTGCGGGGTTTCGGGAGAGCATGCGGCCAGTACGGCGAGCAAGATCAGTGGCAATGCCTTGAGCAATTTCAAAGGATGTTCCCTGGTCGGTGATGGAGAAAAGACAATGACGCCGTGCAGCCTATGAGCCGCTTGGCGCAAGGATCGCCAGGGCCTGGGTCACGGTCGGTTCCAGGTCCAGGTCGGGGTTCTGCAACAGGGCCAGGACCTGGGGGTTTTGCAGGATGTCCAGTTGCGGGTCCCGCAGTTGCGCCTGGCGGGCGATGATCGCGTAGGTATAGAGCTGCAGCCGGTTGGTGAACGCAGGGAGCGCGCTGACCCGGCTCAGGGCCCGGTCCATGAAGGCATGGCGCTCGGTTGCCGGCATGCCCTCGAAGGCCGTGGGGCGCAGTTGATAGACGCCCGCCGTGTACAGCGCGATGTTCTGTTCGCGGTTTTGCTGGCGCACGCTGTCCTGGCTGGTCAGCTGTGGACTCAGCCGCTGGTACTCCTGCTCGCCTTCGCCCAGTTGCTGCGCGCTCATCTTCTGCTTCAGGCCCTGGATCTTCTGCTGGTCGTCCAGGACTTTGGCCCAGCTGTAGGCCAGGGCCAGGTTGCCCTTGTTGGTATGCAGGCGCACCAGGGTCTGCTGGGCGTCGGTGTCGCCATGGCGCGCTGAGCGCTCCAGCCAGCGCAGGCCCAGCGCGGTATCCGGGGTTTGCCCGCGCATTCCGAAGGTGAAGTTCTGGAACATGCCGAACTCGGCGCAGGAGTCGTTCTTGCGTGCCGAGTAGGCCATGTAGGCAAAGGCCTGGCGATCACGCCCGGCACGGTCCTTGGTGCTGTCTTGCTCCGCGATTTTCGCCAGGTAGCACAGGGCCCGGTCGTAGCTGGGTGCGGCCATGATCAGGCAACTGCGCGCCAGCTCGGGTTGGTCGTGGTCGTACAGCTGGTAGCCGAGGCCGAGCAGCAGCTCAGTGTCCAGCTGGGTGGTGCAGTACTGGTTGGGCGTGGCAGGGGGCAGCAGTTGCTCGAGGCCCACCTGGGGCAGGGTTGCGTTCAGTTCTTCGTCCGGCGACGGTTCGCCACAGCCGATGAGCAAGGTAGCCACGGCCAGCGGCAGCAAGTGTTGGGGCTTCAATGATGAGTTCCTGGTCTGCTTTGGGCGAAGTAGCGCATGGGCGGGCAGGAAAGGGCGGGAGGAGCAGCTTCAGCAGTTCCGTGCTTGAGACGCCAGCGATTCCATGCGGCTTGATCGAGGCCCGGGGCCTTGAGTGCGCGCATTCTACTAAGATTGCGCCGGGCTACAACCTGGGGGGCGCTGTTTCGAGAGGGCCCGGGGCAGATGCCTAGGTTGCAGGTTCCGGGCCCCGGACATCACGGGGTCAGAGCTTGGCGGCCAGGCCGAAGCGCTTCATCAGCCCCTTCTCCAGCAAGCCCTTGGGCAAAAGGTTGGCCAGTAGCGGCAGGGCGCGGCTGCCGTTGCCCAGGCGCACCAGGCGCGGCGGGTTGGGTTGTTGCACGGCCTTGAGCAGGCCGGCGGCGAATTCGCTGGCCGGGGTCGGCTTGTCCTGGGAGGCCTTGGCGCGGGAGCGGATGCCCTCGCGCAGTGGCCACCAGGGCGATTGCTCGTTGAGCAGTTGTTCGGCTTCATGCCCGGCGTTCTTGGCAAAGCTGGAGGCGATGGCCCCGGGCTGCACTTCCATGACCTTGATGCCGAACGGCGCCAGCTCCATGCGCAGGGCATCGCTGAGCGCATGCACGGCAGCCTTGGAGGCGCAATAGGCGCCAGCAAATGGCGTCACCAGCACCCCGGACACACTGCCGATATTCACCACCAGGCCACGGCTGCGACGCAGTACCGGGAACAGCGCCCGGGTCACCCCGACCACTGCGAACACGTTGGTTTCGAACTGGCGCTGCATGGCCTCCACGCCGCCATCGAGCAGCGGGCCCATGGCGCCGTAGCCGGCGTTGTTGATCAGCACATCGAGGCCGCCGTGCCGTTGGTTGATGTCCTCGGCCAGGGCGGCCAGGGCGGCGCCGTCATTCACGTCCAGCTGCACCGCGTGGAAGCCGGCGGCTTGCAGGGCGGCGACGTCCTCGGCCTTGCGGGCGCTGGGCAGGACGGTGTAGCCGGCCTGTTTGAAGGCATCTGCCAGGGCGCGGCCGATGCCGCTGGAACAACCGGTGATCAACGCTATGGGCATGGCGCGGTCCTTGTGCTGGGCGATGGGAAGGGGATCAGCGAGAGAAACTACCCTGCAAACGCTCGGCGCGAAACTCCAGGGTTTGCGGGCGATAGCCTGGGCGTAGCGGTGGCAGGGGCAGGCAGTCCTGCCAGTTGGCGCCGGCCTGCAATTCGCCGGGGCCGCGATAGCGTGGGGCGCTGTACTGGTTGTCGGCGAGGTTCACCGTGTCGCCCGGGGCGTAGGCGGCGACGCGCCAGCGCAGTTCGGTCAGGGGGACTTTGTTGCCGTTGTTGAGCTTGACCTGTAGCGGGCGGTCGGCGGGGCAGTGTTCGGGGGCGTAGGTCAGGCGCAGTTCCAGGCGCGCCAGCTGCTGGGCTTCGCGGTTGTCCAGCCAGACCACCCAGCCGGCCACCAGGGCCAGGCCGCAGGCGGCGGCCAGGGACACCGGGACGGCCTTGGCGGGGTAGCGCAGGAGCAGGATCAGCCAGGTAATGATCAGCAGGACGCCGATGAACATGACGCGAACCTCTGGGGAATGTGGGTGCATCCTACCTAAGCGTAGGTGGGGTTGGCGATGCAGGAACTCGACTCTTGATATTCACCTATTTGTTGGCGACCGGAGGCAGATGATGATTGAGCGCGTGGCTTGTCATTGGTGAATGGCCTTTGACGAACCGCTATTACAACCTGATGTGACGATCATCAGCTCTGTATGAAGAGCGACAGAGTGGTCTCTTTGCTAAGCGTGTGGATGCCCCATGGGGTGTATAATTTCCAGGCTTTGATAAAAGTCATGGGGTCGAATGATGGACGTATCGCTGCAGCAGATTTTCCAAACTGCACAGGTTGACGATCTGAAGGCATTGGGGAAGTTTCTCGAAATAAAACGCTTTGTCGAGGCCCAGCTTTACTTGAAGCTAGGCGCCAAAGGGTGGAACTCCTTGTTGCTGAAACTGAAAGCCATTCGTGCCTTGGAAAAATCGAGTTGCGAGTATGAACATTATTTTTGTACTACCACTTCTTATCCAGCCGCTCGAGCCAACGCAGCGAAAATGATTGGTTTTGAAATAACGGCAAAAAACTGGACGGAGTTGAAGGATGCGCTTCACGGGATCTCGACATGCGTCACTCCCCGCGAACTCGACCTGCATGAACGTTTCGAAAAGAAGAAACGCAAAAACTTCATGAATAGTTCAAGGCTTGAAGGCATCGAAATTCCTGCTTTTGACGAGAAACTCTCCCTGGAAAAAATCCTGGCCAAACATGGACGGCAGTTGAATGGATAAGTATGACGCCTCTAACGATCATTACTGCTATCCCAATTCATCGGTACTCAAGAATAAGCTGAATATCCAGGTGATGGCGGACCTGGAGGTCGCTGAAAGAGATATCACGGCTGTCACAGTCAGTAGGGTCGTCTATGTGGCACCTCCCTACAGTCTCGAGAATTTTAAAGTACTGCATCGGAAACTGTTTTCAGATCTTTATGAATGGGCTGGAGAGTTAAGAAATGTTGATATCTCCAAGGGCGGGACTCGTTTCTGTAACTGCGTGCGAATTGAAGCCGAGGCACTGAAGATTTTTTCCGCTCTTCAGAAAGACAGTTGGTTGGGTGGTCTTGATAAAGAAGAGTTCTGCAAGAAGCTGGCGGAGTTCTATTGCGAACTCAACATGATTCATCCATTTCGTGAAGGCAATGGTCGAGTCCAACGACTATTTTTCGAACATCTCGCCTTATCTGCAGGCTATGAACTCGACTGGGAAGATGTCAGCCAGTCTGAATGGCTCGAAGCCAATATCAATGGGGTCTATGTGAACTACGCCCCCATGACAGAAATATTCAAGCGCATCGTAATCTCCCTGTAGCCGCTACCGCAGGCTGCGCACGGGCGCGCAGCGGCCGCCTGGATCTTGAATTCGCTGAAGGTCCTGCGGCCCTTGTCGCAGCCTCGTGGGCTCGGCAGCAGCTACATGAGGTGATGTGCTTTCCAGGTCAATAAACTGCGACGCCTTTGTCGTTGCTCCGTGTCGAACCCGGACTGGCCTTTGAGCGTCGCTGCCCATTCAGCGACTGGGCTTGGTAACCCATTTCGATACAGGCGCAACAGCGCCACATTTCACTATTGCAGGCGCTTTTTTGTATCTGCACACTCGTGCAATGGCAGCTGTGCGTGGGGGGGCTCGTCCCTGCCGGGTTCCTGTATCTCCGGTTTACCAACCTGCGCGCAGCTGCCCCCCCTTCGCTTGGCAGCCCGTTTTGAAACAGCTGCCGCAGTGCCCCCTTTCGCTATTGCAAGCTCGTTGTGCGCCTGTGTATTCGTGCAATGGCAGCTGTGCGTGGAAGGGCTTCAGCCCTGCCGGGTTCCTGTATCTCCGGTCGACCAATCCGCGCACGGCTGCCACCCACAACAGGGCTATGCATTTTCTGATGCAGAGGGGGACGGCAGTGATCAATGAGGTGGGGTTGGAGATAAAGAAGAGGGGATAGGCCTGCAGATCGTTCCCCCCGCATTTGAAGGAGGGAACGATCACGGGGCGTTTTAGTTCAGGTACTGACTGCCACGAATCCGTCGACCCAACACATCCAGCAAATCACAACCATCGCGCAGCAGAATGGCGCTGGCGTGGGCGATCTGTGTCAGGTCGGTGGCATCGGCATGGCGGCTGTCCATGTGCACGATGCTTTCCATCAGTTGAGTCACCGCGAGGATGCGGTAGGCGGCGCTGGCATGCAGTTCGTCCAAGGGCGCTCGGGTGTCGATAAACAGGGTGGGTATGGAGGATTCGTTGCTAGTTAGCGCGATACGGTCGGTCATGCTGTGCTCCAAAGAAACAGTGCTGGAAAACTGCGTTCCTGAGAAAACAACCGAGCCGTCAACCTCGATCACGAATGAGTCGTAACAGGCGCGAGGATAGGGAGCGAGAAGAGGGCGGTCAACCCGATATGTGTAGCCTGAAACGACCTTTTGTATCCACAGGTGGCTGTTGATCTGGCTTGCCGCTTGCCGCTTGCCGCTTGCCGCTTGACGCTTGCCTCTTGCCCCTGCTTCTGAAAAAAATCCCCCTGTCCAACCGCCTGCGGATAGGGGACGCAGGCGACCGGAAGGGGGTTGAAAGGACTCGCTGGCAACGACTATCTGCTTCTACTTGCAGCTTGCCGCTTGAAGCTTACGGCTGCTCTTGCTTGCAGCTTGCCGCCTGAAGCTCACGGCTGCGTCTCTTGCCGCTTGCCGCTTGAAACTTGCCGCTGCTCTTACTGAGCGATAGTTTTCACCGAAACGCCCCGTTCCACCGGAGTAGAGCGGCCGTAGATATCCTCGAACCGCTCAATATCGTCCTCACCCAAATAGCTGCCCGATTGCACTTCGATGATCTCCAGGGGGATCTTGCCGGGGTTGCGCAGGCGGTGCACCGAGGCGATGGGGATGTAGGTGGACTGGTTCTCGGTGAGCAGGAACACGTTCTCGTCACAGGTGACTTCGGCGGTGCCGCTGACCACGATCCAGTGTTCGGCGCGGTGGTGGTGCATCTGCAGGGACAGGCACGCGCCCGGCTTGACCGAGATGTGCTTGACCTGGAAGCGCCCGCCCATGTCCACCGAGTCGTAGGAGCCCCACGGACGGTAGACCTCGCAGTGGTTCTGGGTCTCGCTGCGGCCTTGTTCGTTGAGGGTGTTGACCATCTGCTTCACGCCTTGGACCTTGTCCTTGTGGGCGATCATCATGGCGTCCTTGGTCTCGACCACGACGATGTTCTCCAGGCCGATCACCGACACCAGCTTGCCGTTGCCGTGGATCATGCAGTTCTTGCTGTCCTGGATCACCACATCGCCCTTGCTGACGTTGCCGTCGGCGTCCTTTTCATGCACGTCCCACAGCGACGACCAGCAGCCCACGTCGCTCCAGCCGGCACTGAGCGGCACCACGCAGGCGCGCTGGGTCTTTTCCATCACCGCGTAGTCGATGGAGTTGTCCGGGCAGCAGGCGAAGGTGGCTTCGTCGATCATCACGGTGTCCGGGTCCTGCTGGCTGCGTTCCAGGGTCAGCAGGCAGGTGTCGTAGATGTCCGGATCATGTTTTTTCAGCTCTTCGAGGAAGCGGCTGGCGCGGAACAGGAACATGCCGCTGTTCCAGAAGTAGCCACCGGCCTGGACGAACTCGGTGGCGCGTTTTTCATCGGGCTTCTCGACAAAGTGCGAGACCCGGCTGACGCCCTCCGGCAGCAGCGCATCGTGGGTCGACTTGATGTAGCCGTAGCCGGTTTCCGGCTTGGTCGCCGGTACGCCGAACAGCACCATCTCGCCGCGCTCGGCGGCCACGGTGGCCAGGGCCAGGGCCCGCTGCAGGGCTTTCTGGTCGTCCATCACGTGGTCGGCCGGCAGCACCAGCATCAGCTCGTCGCGACCTTCGTTGACCAGCATCATCGCGGTCAGGGCCACGGCCGGCGCGGTGTTGCGGCCGAAAGGCTCCATCAGGATGCGCTGGGATTCGAGGCTGCGGTTGCTCAATTGTTCGTTGACGATGAAGCGGTGGTCCTTGTTGCAGACCACGATGGGGGTGTCCATGCCTTCGAACACCAGGCGCTCCAGAGTCTGCTGGAACAGCGTGTGTTCGCCGGTCAGGGCGAGGAATTGCTTGGGGAACTGTTTGCGCGAAAGCGGCCAAAGACGTGAGCCGCTACCACCTGACAAGATCACCGGAATCATGTTGTTACTCCTAATAAATGCAGTTGGGAGCCGCAAGCTGCAAGCGACAAGTTAAAAGCTCTTCACTTGCCGCTTGAGGCTTGTGGCTGATAGCTCGCGCGATTAGCGCGTTGATACGGGGCGCTTGACCCAGACCGGCGACAGGTTGCTGCCGTTGCCGGTGACGTAGAGCACCGCCGCTTCGCCGCGCTCCAGGGCCACGGGCTTGAGGTCGCTGACCTTCTTCTGGCCGTCGTACAGGGCGAAGCTGACCTTCACCGGGTTGATTTCGCGTTCGCCGCGGCCCTTGGCGGCCACGGCCTGGACCACGTCGGTCTTGCCGTCGGCGGTCTTGAGCGTCAGGGCCTGGTCGCTGAGGTTCTGCACCCGCACCAGGGATTTCTGCTTGTTCTTGAACGGCGGCTCCTCGATCAGTTGCGGCTGGCCGCTGGCGTTGTTGACCAGGGTGTAATAGTGATCGGCGGCCAGTTTCACCGGCACGCTCTGGCTGCCCAGCTTGGCGGTGTAGTCGCCGCCGGGCATGAAGCTGAAGTCGCTGCTGGCCAGGGGCGCGACGTCGTTGACGTTGGTGCTGCCGATGGTGGCGCTGACTTCGCTGTTGCTGGCGTTGTAGATGCGTACGAAGGTCGAGCCCTTGGGCGCGGTGGGGCCGTACAGCGCGGCGTCGCCCCCGGCGAAGGCGGGCAGGGACAGGACGCTCATGCCGGCAGCCAGGGTGATGGCCTTGGCGAGACGACGCGGATTGATAGTGAAAGTCATGGGTGTCACCTCTCTTTTCAGTTGTGTGCCCGGTCGGGCGTCTCGGATGTGTTGAGTGCCACAGTTTGTTGGCCGGGCTGGATAGAAGCTGCTGCGCTCGGCAATCCAGCGTTAAAAACAGGCTCGGACCGCTCATTTACAGCTCGTAAACTCCGCGTCCTCGCCTGTTTTTGCTTTGTCTTGCCTTCGCTCGCGACGCTTCTATCCGGCCCAGCTTGGGCACCGGCTTGCTTGAGCTCTGCGACCCACTGCGGGTCGGCGTCGCCAATTTCGTTGTTCACCGGCAGGTAGCGTTCAGGGAATTCCCAGATCAGCACCTGGGGCGGGTGGTTCTTGAAGTCGTCGCTTTTGAGGTAGCTGAGCATCGGCAGGATCGGGCCGTGGCCGTCCTCGGCGTAGCTCAGCACATCGCTGTGCAGGGCCTGCTTGAGGGCGCCGACAAAGTTCCAGTTGGGGTTGGCGCTGTAGCTGGTGCCCACCAGGGTCACGGGCACTTCGTGGTCGGCGAACAGGTTGTCTGCGGCGCCGGCTTGCTCCCCGGCGGCGTGGGTCTCACGTTTTTGCAGGGGTTCCTGGGCCGGCATCAGGTTCTCGAACAACGGGTCCAGGGGCAGGAAGCGGCGCAGGTCGCCCTTGTGCTTGACGGTCTCCTGGGTCTGGGTGATGAAGCGTTGTGGCTGGCCACTGAGCGGGGTCTTGGCGGCGATGGCCTGGGCCAGTTGGTGGGCGACGACTTCGGCGCCGGCCGGCGTCCAGTGGGTGTCGGTGCGCAGGAACACTGGCTGGCCCTGTTGCTTGGCCTGTTGCAGGGGCCCCAGCAGGTCGGGGGCGAGGATCTTGTCGGCGGCCACCCGGGCATGGAAGTCCTGGTAGAGGTTGGCGTGGATGCGCGCCGGGCGCACGGCGTCCAGGTGTTCCGGATACAACCGCACCTTGGCCGGGACGATCGCCATCACCAGTTTCACCCCGTGCTGCTTCAAGGTCTGGCGCACACCCTCGACCAGGGCGTAGTTGCCCTGCAGGTTGAGTTCCTCGTTGACCACCGGATGGAATTCTTCATCGCTGTACAGCCACTGGTCGCGGCCGAGGATCACCCCCGGACGACCCTCGTTGAACAGCTTGAAGTCCAGCGCGGCCCAGAGGTTGGTACCCAGGCGCTTGATCGGGAACTGGTCGTCGTAGTGGGTTTCCACGGCCTTGGTCCAGCGCCCGTTGAGCACGGTGGCGTCACTGTTGGTGCTGAAGCCGAAGAAGCTGCGCGCCGACCACAGACCCAGGACCAGCAGGGTCACCAGGAACAGTGCGACGTAGAACAGGCGTAATGAGCGGGTCATGGGCGGCCTCCTCAGAACTGGAAGTACAGGAACGGCGAAAAGCTTTGCGCCGAGAGTTTGAGAATCGAGGCGATGAACAGCAGCAGCACCAGGGCGCGCATGGCATAGCGCGACCAGTCGGCGCTCCAGTAGGCCGGTTGCACCTGGGCCTCGCGGCCGACGATGTAGCCCGGCTGGTGGATGCTGCCGGGGTTGTCGCCGGGTGCTGCCTTGATCAGGCCGGGTTGGGCAGTGGCCGGGCCATCGGCCTGGGTGTCCAGGGCCGGGCCGGTTTCGGGCTTGCCCTTGGTCGGCGCCGGGTTGCGATACAGGTCGCGCAGGCCGAAGAACGCCAGGGTCAGGTAGGCCACGACCAGGGTCGCCACTTGCAGGCCGGTGAGGCTGGCGCGGTTGAGTTCCGACAGCGACCAGTCGCCGAAGCTGAACATGGCGCCGTACATGCGCCCGGCCACGTGCAGGTTCTCGGCGCGGAAGATCACCCAGCCCATCACCACCAGCAGGAAGGTCAGGGCCCAGCGGATCGGGTTGAGGCTGCGTGGGCTGGTACTGATGCCCAGGGCCTTCTCGATGGCCAACCACATGCCGTGCCAGGCGCCCCAGACGATGTAGGTGAAGTTGGCGCCGTGCCACAGGCCGCCCAGGAGCATGGTCAAGAACAGGTTGCGATAGGTGATCAGGGTGCCTTTGCGATTGCCGCCCAGGGTGATGTACAGGTAGTCGCGCAGCCAGGTGGACAGGCTGATGTGCCAGCGCCGCCAGAACTCGGTGATCGACTGGCTGATGTAGGGCTGCTTGAAGTTCTCCATGAAGCGAAAGCCCATCATCAACCCCAGGCCGATGGCCATGTCGCTGTAGCCGGAGAAGTCGAAGTACAGCTGCGCGGTGTAGGCCAGGGCGCCCAGCCAGGCGTCACCCGTGGTGGGGTGTTGCAGGGCGAAGCAATGGTCGGCGACCACCGCCAGGGTGTCGGCGATGAACACCTTCTTGATGAAGCCCTGCATGAAGCGCGTGCAGCCTTCGGAGAACTTGTCCAGGGTGTGGGTGCGGTGGTTGAACTGGTCCGCCAGGTCGCGAAAGCGCAACACCGGGCCGGCGATCAGGTGCGGGAAGATCGCCACGAACGCTGCGAAGTCGATCAGGTTGCGGGTCGCCGGGGTGTCGCCGCGGTAGACGTCGATGATGTAGCTGATGGACTCGAAGATGTAGAACGAGATACCGATCGGCAACAGCACGTGGGTCAGGATGAACGGCTCCAGGCCCATGGAGGTCATGATCGCGTTGAGGCTTTCGACGCCGAAGTTGGCGTACTTGAAGTAGCCGAGAATGCACAGGTCCACCGCCACTCCCAACAGCAGCCAGCGCTGGGCGGGCTTGGTCCTGACGCCGGCGGCGCCGACCTTCAGGCCGATCCAGTAGTTCCACAAGGTGACCGCGGCGAACAGCGCGAGGAAGTCCACCCGCCACCAGGCGTAGAACACGTAGCTGGCGATTAGCAGCAACAGGTTGCGATAGCGTTGCCCGCTCACGTAGTACAAGCCGAGGAACACCGGCAAGAACAGGAACAGGAACACATTGGATGAGAAAACCATCCCGAGCTCTCCATGTTTAACCAATAGTCAGGGGCCGCAGCCCCCCCAAACCCCCCCGTGGAAAACCATGGGAGGCGTATTGCATTCACCGACGCCGTCCGGCGTGCGCATCAACCCTCACAACGTCCCCTGTAGGTTCTGTGCATGGCCTACAGGCCTTTGTTGCCCTTTTCATGGTTCGGGTCGTAGACCTTGGTCAGGTCGCCGCCCAGGCGGAAGGTCTTGAACGGCTGCATCTTGTGCTTGCGTTCCAGCACATCCGGGGCGCAGGTGTAGAGGCTGCAGAAGGGCTCGAGCCAGGCGAATTTCGCGTCGACCTTGAGGTCGGTCATGTCCTGCTGCTTGCCGTTCTTGCGCTCGAAGGTGTCCGGGTCCTTGACCCCGGCCAGCACCCGCTCGCCCAGGCGCTTGAGCGCGCTGTTGTTTTCCTGACGCAGATCGACGCCGTTGACCTGGGCGAAGCTGGCGATCATCGCCAGCGGCGGCAGGGCGTAGTTGTGGTAGGCCAGGGCCCGTTGCTGGCGCTTGAGTTCGTTGGGCAGGTAGCCGTCGGCGTCGACCTGGCCTGCGCCGACCTTGTATTCCTTGACGGCCCAGTCGAACAGGTCGCGGCGGTTGGTGGCCACGGCGGTGGCCATTACCGACCAGGCGGCCCAGTAGGAATGGTTGTTGGTCTTGTCCAGGGGCAGGTTGTCCCAGTCGCTGACCACCTGGTCGGCCATCTTGCCGAACCAGGCCTCGATCTTCTGCGCCTGCTCCTGGTGAGTGGCCAGGGGATGGGAGTCGGAGAACTTCAGCCGCAGGTAGGCCGAGGCCATGCTGCCCAGGGCCCATTTGCGCATGGACTTGCCGGTGTGGTTGAAGTCCTTGGACATCAACGCGTCGGCCTGGGCCCAGGCACTGAGCCAGTTCAGGGTGCAGTCCAGCTGCTGCGGGCGACCGTCGCGCATGAACTGCATGACCTGCTTGCTGGTGCCGCGCTCGATCTTGGTGATGTCCGCGGTGCTGTCATGGAAGGCCTGTTGCGATTGCACGTTGAGGGTCGCCCGAGCCTTGTCCGAGCCTTCGTACTTGCTGCGAAACTGCAGGGCGCCGGTGTAGGGGGCCGGCATCGCATCGCAGCCGTCGCTGTTGTCGCCGGTCTTGAACTTGTCCACCGGGGCGTAATAACCCTGGGGCGGGCGCAGCGGCGCGGCGGCCTGGGCACTGCCAGCGACCATCGCCAGCCCCAGCAGGCCCGGTATCAGTAGTTGTGTCACGCGTGTGCTTTGCATGGATAACCTCACTGCCCGATCTGCGCGGTGCGTTGCTCGGCGCTCGGGAACACGTTGCGTTTGCAGATTTTCGCTTCGACCTTCTGCAAGGCGGTGCCGGCCTCGGGGCCCTGGATTTCCACCGCCAGCAGGTTTTGCGCGGCCCAGTCCTCGTCGGTACGCAGTTCGAAGGCGAAGCGCCCGTCGGTGTCGGATGTCTCCGGTTTTTCGATCTTGATGTCCTCGTGCCGGCCGTTCATGTACCAGAGGGTGGCCTGCAGGGTTTTCACCGAGGTGTCGGCGAAGCGGATGTCCACCTGGTGGGCGCTGTTGCGCAGGTCCTTGTTCTGGCTGTTGACCAGCAGCTCGTTCTTGCCGGGCTTCAAGGTGGTGCTGGCGCTCATCTGCGCCGGCTTGCCTTCGCAGCCGTTGTCCAGCAGCGCCATCATCTGCCGGTAGATGGTTTCCTGGTCCAGGCGGTACAGCGGCGAGAACTCCCAGATCAGGATCTTCGGCGGGTTCTTCTGGAACTCCTCGCTGCCCAGGTATTGCAGCATCGAGCCTTCCAGGCCGCCGCCGGGGAAGGCGACGTTGAGGATGTCGGCACCGATGGCCTCTTCCAGGAAACCGGCGAAGTTGTAGTTCTTGCCGCTGTGGCTGGTGCCCACCAGGGTGATCTGCGGGTTGCCGGAGTCGCCGAACAGATCGCCATCGCCGGCCTCGCCCTTGGGTTCGGTGGTGAACTGGTCCATGTACTGGATCGCATAGCTGGTGCCGCACAGCTGCCCGGCCATGTTGTGCAGGGTGCCGGTCTTGCCCATGCGCCCGGACTTGTGGGTCTCGAACTCGCGCCGGGGAACGTCGGCGAACGCCGGCAGGTGCTTGACCTTGTCGGCGACGATCCGCGCCGTGCGCTGGGCGCCGTAGGGGGTCCAGTGCTGGTCGCCACGGAAGTAGAAGTCGTGGGCCGGCAGGGTCTCGGGCAATTGCTCGTCGGTCAGCGGCGACAGGTCCGGGACCACGTAGCCCATCTGCGCGAAACGCCCGAGCATGGCCTTGTAGTTGGCCAGGGCCTTGTCGTAGTCGAAGCGGGCCTTGTCCGCCGGGTTGAGCTTGTTGCGGTTCACCAGGCCGCGGGTCGGCTGGTAGACCACCACCAGCTCCACGCCCTTGCTCTTGAAGGCTTCGTGCAACTGCTTGAGGCGGCGATAGCCTTCGGGTGTGGTGTCGAACTCGGTACGCAAATCCTCCTGGGTACGGAACAGCCAGTCGCCCTGGGCCTGTACCAGGGTGGTGAAGTTCTGCTGGTAGCGGGTCACGTAGTTCTTCGCATCGTGGGCGGCCGGGCACAGGTTGCAGCACGGCTCGGCCTTGAACGACGGCGCGGCGACCTCATCGGCCCGGGCCGTGGCGCTGGCGGCGAGGATGCCCGCGGCGAGGGCCGACAAGCCCAGGAATTTGATCAAGTGTGGGTGCATGCAAGTCATCCTCAATCGCGCATTTCGGTCTGGCGTTCGACGGGGTCGATCAATACGGCTTTGCGCTGGCGTACCAGCAGGTCGAGAATTTCGTCCTGGCGCTCGCCCAGCACGCCGGAGAAGCTGATGCCGCTGCTCTTGGTCGGTGCCAGCATCGACACCCGGTACAGCTCCACGCTCAGGGGCGAGTCGATGGACATCGGTCCGCTGCCGTTGGCCGCCAGCTCGCCGCCGACCACGATCAGCGAGACCTGGGCATCGAACGGGTCGAGCTTGATGTCGCGGTCGGTGTTGGTCAGGTCCTTGATGTGGCCGTAGACCCCGGTCAGGCCGTTGGCCATGGCGATGTTTTCGTACAGGCGAATGTTGACGCTGTTGCGGATGCGGATGCCGTGGCGGCGGTTGCTGACTACCTTGTTGCCGTAGATCAGGTTGTCGGCACTCTCGTAGAGGGTGATGCCGTCGGTGTGGTTGCGGTAGATCTCGTTGTAGGCGATCAGGTTGTTGATGCTGTTGCGGTCGATCACCAGCCCCGAGAGGTGGTTGTCGTAGCTGCGGTTGTTGAAGATGAAGCTGTCGTTCACCTCCCGGGAAATGATGATGCCGTGCTTCTTCCGGGTGCCGTAGACGGTGTTCTCGGCAATGATCAGGCCATGGGAACGGTCGTGGGGGTCGATGCCGTAGACGATGTTGTCGCGGTAGGTATTGCCCTTGAGCACGAAGCCTTCGGTCTCGTAGCAATAGAAGCCGTACCACATGTCCGAGAACGCAGAATCGATGATCCAGCCAGTGGGCTCGGGACGCTTGAGCACCTTGGCCATGTTCGGCGTGTACTGGGAAATGCTCACCCCGTAGGACTTGGAATTGGCGTAGCCGAAGCTCGCCATCTTGCTGTTGGCGATGTAGGTCTGGGTGCCGCCCCAGGCCAGCAGGAAGGGGCGAAACTCCTTGGCCGAGCGGAAGGTCGCCGGGCCGTTGTCCTTCTCGCGCCAGCCGGTGACCTGGGTATCGCGCACGAACAGCTGGCCATCGTTGACCAGGAACGCGCCGGCTTCCTGGGACAGGCGCAGCTCGCGGGTCTGCTGGTCGATCTCCAGGATGCCGTGGCGCCCGACCACGATCGGCAGGCGGGCCAGGTAGACCCCAGGGGCGGTTTCGCTGATGTACTGCTTGGGCAGCTTGCCTGCCAGGTCCTTGAGGTTGACGTAGCCATCGTCGACGAAGATCGCCTGGGGAATGCCGTGCTGGCGCACCACCCATTCGGCCATCTTGTTGTCGCCGCCGATGAAGTCCTTCAGGGCGTCTTCCTGCATCATCCGCCGCACGCTGATCTTGCCCGGCTTGCTGCGCACGATCTTCGCCGCCACGGCTTCGGCGGTGTAGCCGGAAAGGTCGGGCAGGGTCGGCTTGGCCAGGGCCAGCGGTTCGCTGGGGGCGCTGCTGACGGTGTAGGTCTTGGCCTGTTGCAGCTCCTTGACGACGGTCGGCGCCTTGGCCGTCTCGACGTTGCCCAGGGCCGTGCCGCTGGCCAGCAGCAGGGCACCGGCCAGCAGGCCCAGGGAGCCTTTGTGCAGCGGGGTGTGGGGATGGCGATGCATCTGGGGGACTCCGTTCATGGCTGGCCTCAGAAGCGCCAGATCACGTCGATGAAGGCGCGGTGCATATAGGAGTCGACGTCCTTGCCGTAGGCGTCGCCGGGCTTGAACACGCCACCGCGAAAACGCACCAGGGCCGCGGGCTCGTCGATCGACTGGCTCAGGGCCGCCGGCAACAGGCCTTGCTTGAAGTACTTGGTGACCACCAGGTCCATCTCCTGGCCGAGGTCCTTCTTGCCGTCTTGCAGGGGGAGCGAGGTGCTGCCCAGCAGGGCGCCGGTGGTGTCGTCGTAGTTGTTGTCCACCGCGTTGATACCGTTGCTGCCCACCGGCTTGTTGCCGTCCACGCGCCAGAACTTGTGGTAGACCAGGCTGGCGTCGTAGTCCTCGCGCAACTGCCAGGCGCCGAACAGGGTGGCGGTCTGGGTGTTGTTCATTTCGCCCCGGAAGGCTTCGCCGAAGCGGTGGACCCGGGAGCGGGTGCCGGTGAAATTGGAGCGGTTGCTTTGCAGGCCGTTCTGCTCGTACTCGGCGCTGGCCCGGGCATAGGCCGCGCCCACTTGCCAGTTCGGGTCCAGGCGCAGGCGCACCCCCAGGTCGGTGGCCCAGCCGTTGAGGTTGTCCCCGCGCTTGGCCTGGGTCGGGCGACTGCCGTCGGCGTTCAGCGGGTTGACCGTGTCGCGGTCGCCGCGCATGCCGGTGAGGCTGGCCCAGTAGTTGACGGTATTGGTGTTGCGCCAGTTATAGGCGTCGCTGTTGGCCTCCAGGCCGAGCCAGGTCAGGTCGCCGTTCTGCTTCTTGTCCAGCGGGTCGCTGGCGACTCCGGGCTCGGCATAGTCGAGCTTGCCGTCATCGTGGGTGTGATGGGCGCGAATGCCCACCCATTGGCCGGGCGTCCACTGGTAGGCGACGTCGGCGTAGGCGTGCAGGCGGTCCTTGTCCTTGGGCGCCAGTTCCTTGAGGTCGGTGCGGTATTCGCTGAAGCGCTCGGCCAGGCCCAGGTTGGCCCGCAGCAGGGTGGTGTCGAAGGTCCAGTTCAGCGCTTCGATGTTGGTGTCGCGCCATTGGCCGTCGTCGTTGCGCAGGCGCTGGCGGCCGAACTTCAGTTGCTCGCCGGGGTAGGCGGTGAAGCCGCTGTAGCCGACCCAGAACTCGCGCAGGGCCAGGTAGTTCTTCTTGGCCTTGCGGTCGTCGTTGGCCGACTGCTGGCTGGCATCGTCGCTGGATTGTTGCAGGGTGTCGGTCTCGATCACATCGGTGGAGGTCACCGCCTGGCCCATGGCATAGGCGCTCCAGTTGCCGCTTTCGCCATAGACCCAGGGACGCAGGTCCAGGCCGATGCCGTTGACGTCGCCGCCACGCTGGGTACCCAGGTCGCGGTCGTCCTCGGATTGCGCGGTGATCTTCACTTCCAGGCCGAAGTTCTTGGTTTCGCTCAGTGCCGCGAAAGAGGGTGTCGACCAGGCCAGGGCGACGCCCAGGGCCATGCCCAGTTTCGACAGGCGCAAGGGGGCTTGGCGGTCGCAGCCTGCGTCAGCGGCTACAAGGTGAGTAGAGCGTTTCATAGGGGTTCCTCGCCGTCTTCTTCCTGCAGGGCCTGCAGTTGCAGCGTGCTCTGGGCCAGGGTGCCGCGTACGGCCTGTTCCTGTTGCAGCAGGCGCTGGGCTTCGGCGCGTTGGCCGGGGGGCAGTTGTTCATCGAGTTGCTGGGCCAGTTCGTTGGCCTGGGGGGTGTCCTGGACCTTGGCCAGTTGGCTGAAGACGTAGGCATTGACCGGATCGGGGCGGGTGCCGCGGCCCTGGGAAAACAGCTGGGCAATGGCGAAGTCGGCGCTGTTCTGGCCGTTGCGGGCAGCGGTCAGCAGATGGTCCAGGGCCTTTTGCGGATACGCCTGGCCCAGGTAGCCACGGCGGTAGATCTGGCCCAGGTAGTAGTCGGCGGCGACCTCGCGGCCCTGGGCTTGCTTGAAGTGTTGCTCGGCCACCTTGGCATCGGCCGGCACCCACTTGCCCTCGTAGTAGAGCTTGCCCAGCAGCAGCTCGGCGCGGGGCTGGTCGGCGGCGCGGCCGTTGTCCAGGTACTTCATCATCTGTTCGACGTCGCCCAGTTCGGGGAAGTCGTAGAGCAGTTGCGCCAGGCTGACCCAGGACGCCGGGTACACCGGGGCCACTTGCTCGAGCAGGGCCTGGGCGGTTTTCTCGTCGGGCTTGCCGAGGCTGGCGTCGCCCAGGACCCGGGCCACGCTGTCGACCCGCTGGGCGCTGACCGTGCCACGGCCATGGCTGGCTTGCAGTTGCTTGACCAGCTCGGCTTGCTGCTCGGCCTGGCCGCGCTTCTGGTAGACGGTGGCCAGCTCGACGTAGCAGATATCGGTGCTGTTCAAGGAGGCCTTGCAGATTTTCTCCACCTCATCCAGGTGCTGGTCGTAGGTGCCCTGGGTGCGATACAGCAGGACCTGGGCCAGCCCGGCCTCGGGGTAGCCGGCGGCGCGCCATTGGCCGATCTGCCGCTGGGCGTCGACGTTGGGGAAGCTGTGGGGATATTGCAGGTAGAGCATCGCCAGGGGGATCAGGGTGTTGCCTTCGCCGTTGGCGAAGGCCTTCTGCAGCAGGCCCTCGGCTTCGTGCTGTTCGGCGTCGCTGGCCCCGGGCTTGGCTGCCAGCAACCGGCCCAGGCGCGCCTGGGCCCGTGGCGAGGTATCGGCGGCGGCGCGGTAGGTGGCCTCGGCCTGCTTGATCTGCGCCGGGTCGCGGCTCTCCACCTGGATATCCGCCAGGCCCACTTGCGCCTCGCTATAACCCAGGTCCGCCAGCTGGCGATAGTTCTGCTGGGCCAGGGCGGTATCGCCGCGCTTGAGGGCTTCGTTGGCCAGGCGCTGGTCCGGCAGGCCGGCGCAACCGGCCAGGGCCAGGGCAGCCACCAACGGCAACACCGCGAGTTGGGTAGGCGTGTTCATGGTTACAGACCTGCGGCCATGGCTTTGTCGATCAGCCAGTTCATCGAAGGCCCGCGGTCGCTGCTGACCTCCACCGGACGGCCGGCGAACTCGCTGCCCAGTGGCGCGTCGGGCTTGATCTGTACGCGGATATCCGAAGACAGGTCGTTGCCGTTGAGGCTGGTGCTGCTGACGATGGTGCCGGTGCGCACCTGGTCCTCACCGGCGACCTGCAAGTTGACCTTGGTGCCCGGGCGCACGTCGCCGAACTGGCGGTAGGAGAAGCGCGCCTCGACGGTGGCCAGGCTGCCCCGTGGCACCAGTTGGTAGATCACGTCGCCCTTGCTGGCGTACTGACCGTCGGCCACCAGCTGCTGGGCCACGGTGCAGTCACAGGGCGAGGTCAGGGTGCCGGTCATCTGCTTGCCGAACAGCTCCTCGACCTTGGCCGGCTGCAGCTGGTTCTCGTCCAGGTGGCCCTTGAGCACATCCAGCATGCTGGTGCTGAAGCTGGCCAGGGGCGCGCCCTTGGCCACGTTGCCGTTGGCCTGCACCAGGCTTTGCACGGTGCCGTCGCGGGGCATGGTCACGTTCATTCCCGGCACGTTCACCAGGCCGGCCTCGGCGTGGCTGACAAAGTACATGCCATACACCGACTTGAGGATGAAGCCGAAGGCGGCCAGGCCGACGATGAAGATGCCGGCGCTGAAGGTCACGGCCCGCAGGCGGCCCAGGGGGCTCATGCCGCTGCCGTTGTCCTTGCTCTTGCGCGCCTTGGTGAAGTTGTCGCGCTGCAGGGTGGCGAGCACGTCGCCCATGCTGACGAGGTCGCCGGCCAGGTGCGAGGTGATCAGGTGGCGCAGGGTGGCGATGTCCTGGGGTTCCAGGTTCTGGAACTGGCAGCCGACGCGGCCGTTCTGGCGGTCGAAGGAGCGCACTTGCAGCTCCACGTCCATGGCCAGGCCGAGGTTGTCGATGACGAATTGCAGGCGGCCCTTGTGCACGCTGCCCACGGCCAGCATCTGTTGCCCGGCGTTGAAGCTCAGGCCGCCGGCGGAGAGGTCGTGGATCCGCACCTCCAGGGGCTTGGCCTCGGTGCCGAAGAAGCGCAGCTTGGCCGGGATCCTGACCCGGGCGTGCTGGCGCTGGGCTTCGGATTCATGCACTACGTTGACGTTGACGGCGGTGTTCATAGGGTCGATTTCCTAGTTCATTCAGGCAGGGCGGTTCAGACCATCAGCAGCAGTACGGCGACGAATACGCTGCCGGCCGAGAAGGTCATGGTCCGGGACGACCAGGTGTTGAACCAACGTTGAAAACTGGCGAGGTCGCGGGTCAGCTTGGTGTCCTGGCGGGTCCAGGATTGCTGGTCGAGGCGGAAGAACACGTAGATCTTCACCAGGGCCCCGACGATCTGGTTGTAATAGAGGATCAGCGGATAGGCCGGGCCGATCCGGTGCCCCGAGCAGGACAGCAGCAGGGTCAGGATCAGCCGGGTGATGCCGATCCACAGCAGGTAGGCGAGGATGAACGCAGTGCCGTACTTGAAGCTGGCAATGATGGCCACCGTCAGGCCCAGCAGCGAGGTCCACATCGATACCCGCTGGTCGAACAGCACCACGCTGGTGAACAGGCCCAGGCGCTTGATCCCCAGGCCCAGGGCCCGGGAGTTCTGCCGCAGGTTGTTGCCGTACCAGCGGAACATCAGCTTGCGGCTGGCCTTGATGAAGCTCTTCTCCGGCGGGTGCTCCACGGTGTTGATCGCCGCGTCAGGCACGTAGAAGGTGTCGTAGCCCAGGCGCATCAGGCTGAACCAGCTGGACTTGTCGTCGCCGGTGAGGAACTTGAAGCGGCCCAGGCGCCAGTGTTGCAGGGAGTCGCTCTCGACGTCGGCGATGAAGTCCGGGTCGGTGACCACGGTGGCGCGAAATACCGACATGCGCCCGGTCATGGTCAGCACCCGCTTGGACAGGGCCATGGAGCACATGTTGATGTGCCGCTGGGCGAAGCGCAGCTTGTGCCACTCGCTCATGATGTAGCCGCCGCGCACTTCGCAGAATTCGTTGGTGGTCAGGCCGCCGACATTGCCGAACAGCTGGAACCAGGGCACGGTCTTGCGGACCACGCCTTCGGCCAGCACGGTGTCGCCGTCGATCACCGCGACCACGGCGCGCTCGTCCGGCAGGTGGCGGGAGATGGCACGGAAGCCAAAGGCCAGGCCGTCGCGCTTGCCAGTGCCGGGAATGCGCACGAAGTCCAGTTTGACCCGCTCGGGCGGGTTCATCCGCGCCCACAGGCTCTTGATCAGCAGCTCGTCGGACATCTCCACGATCGAGCAGACCACGGTGGTGGGAAAACCGCAGTCGATGGCCTCGCGGATCACCGAGCCGTAGACCTGGGCGGTGGTCAGCGCCTCGATGCGAAAGCTGGTGACCATCAGGTACACATGGGACGGGTCGGCCGCCTTGCCGAGCTTGCGTACCTTGCGCCGCAGGTGCGGGTAGACCACGTAGAGGAACAGCATGCCGCGCACAAAATGCGTGGCGCCCATGGAGTAGCGCCAGATGCCCACGGCACCGATCAGGAAGATGAAGTCCTTGGACTGCGAGTCGAAGGTCGAGGCGGGCAACAGCAGGGCCATCCCCATCAACAGACTCAGGTAGAACAGCCAACCGGCGGCCTGGAGCAGGCAGTGTTTTAGCCTGTGCATAATCAACGTCCTAAAATCAGTTGCAAGCTCCAAGCGGCAAGCTGCAAGCGCGGTGCTCATACTTGCGGCTTGACGCTCGGAGCTTGCCGCTGCCGTTACCAGCAAATGCCTTCGGTACGGCCCTGGGGGCAGGTGCCCTTGGACATGAAGCCCACCAGGTCGATGACCTGCTTGCCGTGGGGGACGTCCTCGACCAGGGCGCGGAACTTCTCGTCGCGGTTGCCCAGGATGATCAGATCGGAATGGTCGATCACCGCGTCGAAGTCCGAGTTGAGCAGGGACGAGACGTGGGGGATCTTCGATTCGATGTAGTCCTTGTTGGCGCCGTGGACCCTGGCGTACTCGACGTTGCTGTCGTAGATGCGCAGGTCGAAGCCCTTGCCGATGAGCATTTCCGCCAGCTCCACCAGCGGGCTTTCCCGCAGATCGTCGGTGCCGGCCTTGAAGCTCAGGCCGAGCAGGGCGACCTTGCGCTTGTCGTGGCTTTCGACGATGTCGAAGGCGTTCTGCACCTGGGATTCGTTGCTGCGCATCAGCGAGTTGAGCAGTGGCGCCTGTACGTCCAGGGCACCGGCGCGGTAGGTCAGGGCGCGCACGTCCTTGGGCAGGCACGAGCCGCCGAAAGCGAAGCCCGGGCGCATGTAGTACTGGGACAGGTTGAGGGTCTTGTCCTGGCAGACCACGTTCATCACCTCGCGGCCATCGACGCCCACCGCCTTGGCGATGTTGCCGATCTCGTTGGCGAAGGTGACCTTGGTCGCGTGCCAGACGTTGCAGGTGTACTTGATCATTTCGGCGACCTCGATGTCCTTGCGGATGATCGGCGCGTCGAGTTCTTCGTAGAGCGCTTGCAGCACATCGCCGGAGGCCTGGTCGAGCTGGCCGATGACGGTCATGGGTGGGAAGTCGTAGTCCTTGATCGCGGTACTCTCGCGCAGGAACTCGGGGTTGACCGCGACGCCGAAGTCGACGCCGGCCTTCTTGCCCGAGCAGTCCTCGAGGATCGGGATCACCACGTTCTTCACGGTGCCCGGCAAGACGGTGCTGCGTACCACCACCGTGTGGCGGGTGGCTTTGTCGCGCAGGACGAGACCGATTTCGCGGCACACCGATTCGATGTAGTCCAGTTCCAGGTCGCCGTTCTTCTTGCTCGGGGTACCGACGCAGATCATCGACAGGTCGGTATCGCGGATGGCTTCGGCGAAGTTGGTGGTGCCGCGCAGGCGGGCCGTGCGGACTCCCTGCTCCAGAAGTTCACCCAGGCCCGGCTCGACGATCGGCGACTTGCCGGCGTTGATCAGGTCGATCTTGTCTTTGGAGATATCTACGCCAACCACTTCATGGCCCCGGGCGGACAGGCAACCGGCACAGACTGCACCGACGTAACCCAAACCAAATATGCTGATGCGCATCGCATTTACCTCTGTGTTATTCACGCCATTAGATGGCCGGAGTTAATGTTTGCCAGCTGTAGTTGTGCACTGGGAAGTACGGAGAAAGACACCGTAATATCCTGTGCAGGCAGACTAAGTTCCGAGTGACTTAATATTTGCACTCATGTTGTGCGCAACTGATCCTTGTTGTTTGGATGTGCCCTTGAATGTTGCCGGCGGCTCCTGCTGCAGGACTCCCGAAAAACCATCCGTGTTCCTGTGGATGGCTGGATGCCACGTGGTTCGTGATCTCCAATTGCTTGTTGGGAGGCCTTGAAGGCCAGCTGCTCCTTGGCTTGTTAGGGGATAGTTAGGGGTCTTATCTCCTGTTGTTATTCGGTTAGTTCAAGTTTTCGTTACGCCGCTATAAGCGGTTTCATAACTTGATTAGTTTTTAAGCTGTCCATGTAAGTCATCTCGTACAACGTCGTTGAGAATCGTTACCGGTGGTATGAACGGTCTCCGCAGGCATAGTTCCGGTCCGCTCATCCTGTTTTCTGAAATTTCTTTGAATATTGAAAAAGATGGCACTGCTCGCAATTTGATAGCACTAAGGGTTTCGCCCTTTAGTTATGGGGAGTTAAAGCGGTGGGATATTTTTGTGCCACTACCGGATAAAAAAAGTGGTGCCACTACTGAAAAAAATCACTCTTGTCGAGTGAAAGAAAAGTCATGGAATTACATGAAGTTTTTATGGCGTCATTAAAATGACGATTTTTAGCGAGGAAATGTGCACATGATCACATTCTGGCGCGCTCGCCAGGAGCCGGCGAGCGCGGTAGGGGACGCGCTTTACTCCGGTGCGTGGTCGCGCAGGAACACCAGGTTGTCGGCCTTGGATTGTTCGGCGCTGAAACGGTAGCCCTGGACGTCGAACTGCTTGAGTTGGGCCGGGTCGTTGATGCGTTCCTGGATCACGAAGCGGCTCATCATGCCCCGGGCCTTCTTGGCATAGAAGCTGATGATCTTGTACTGGCCGTTCTTCAGGTCCTTGAACTCGGTATTGATGATCCGCGCCTGGAGGGCTGTGCGCTTGACCGCCGAGAAGTATTCGTTGGACGCCAGGTTGAGCAACAGGTCGTCGCCTTGCTCGGCCAGGGCTTCGTTGAGCCATTGGCTGATGCGAGTGCCCCAGAACGCATACAGGTCCTTGCCCCGGGCGTTGGCCAGCTTGGTGCCCATTTCCAGGCGATAGGGTTGCATCAGGTCCAGGGGGCGCAGCAGGCCATAGAGGCCGGAGAGCATGCGCAGGTGCTGCTGGGCGTAGTCGAAGTCCGCCTCGCCCAGGGTCTGGGCATCGAGCCCGGTGTAGACGTCGCCCTTGAACGCCAGCAGGGCCTGCTTGGCGTTGGCGGGGGTGAAGGCCGGGGTCCAGCTGCCGAAGCGTGCGGCATTGAGGCCGCCGATCTTGTCGGAGACGTGCATCAGCTCGCTGATCTGCGCCGGGGTCAGTTCCCGCAGTTGCTGGATCAGTTCCTGGGAGTGGTCGAGGTATTGCGGCTGGGTAAAGCGCTGGGTTACCGGCGGGGTCTCGTAGTCGAGGGTCTTGGCGGGTGAAATCACCATCAGCATGGGGCGTCTCCTTTAAGCGTCGGGGGATTCTAGGGGCTCGGGCCGTCGGACTCCACCTATCGAGGCAATAGCTGACGCGTGGCGCAGGTGGGGATCGGCTATAGTGCCGCGCGGGTTCTGTTCTGGAGGCATCCCTTTTGCGTATCGCGTTTTTCTTTTCGGCCTGGCTTTTGAGTGTGAGTGCGCTGGCGGCGCCCAATGATGTGGCGACCCTGGACCGCAGCACCTGGCCGGAAAAGCTCGACAGCCCGACCCTGTTCGACGTTGCCTCGCGAGCGGAGATCCTCACGTTCGCTCGTGCCTTGCTGGTCAGCGAGGCCTGGGACGAGGCCTCGTTGAAGCAGCGCCTGGGGCTGCGCATGATCAACATGGAGGCCATCGGCAGCCTGCGTGAACAGCTGTGGAAGCGCCTGTTGGAGAACTACGACTTCGCCCAGCAGAGCTGCGACCAGGACGCCTCCTTCTGTTTCCTGGTGGAGAACATGCAGCAGCTGCGCAAGCAGGCCGGCAAGTTCCAGCTGGGCGAGGATTCCTATTACGCCCGCTGGGGCGAACCGAGCCGGACCTTCCATGAACAGTACTTGGACGAATTGTTGCGCAAGGCCGCCCTGGCCCCGCAGACCAGCAGCGAGGTCTTGCGCCTGGGCGACTACGAGCGCAATGGCGACGAACTCCATGACCGGATGTTCCTGCTGACTTTCGACAGTGCCGCCAACCTGGCGCCGGACAACACCGCCTGGCTCACCGAGTACCTGCGCAAGTCCAACCTCAACGGTACCTTCTTCGTCCTGGGCAACGATATCCAGAGCCGCCTGAACCTGGCTTCGGTGGCCAGCCTGCAGTCCTTGTATTCGCGTCAGTGCGTTGGCGTCCAGGGCTGGGAGTTCCGCTCCCATAGCCATTGGCAGGATTGGCAGTACTCGATCCAGCGCAGTGCCGACCTGGTCAAGGGCAAGCTGCCGGAAAACTACGTGCCGCTGTTCCGCCCACCCATGGGCCAGCGCCGGGCAGACGCCCAGGCCTTCTTCAATGCCCAGGGCATGCAGGTGGCGTTGTGGGACATCGATGCCCAGGACGGCCCGGGCAAGCTCAAGGCCCAGGAGAGCGGCCAGCGGGTACTGACCCTGATGCTGTTGTGGCGCCGTGGAGTGATTGCCTTCAATGCCAAGCAGGATGGGGTCAAGGTCAGCCTGCCCTGGTTGCTGGGACAGACCGCGCAAAGCGGGATCGGTTGGGAAGACTGCCAGGATGCGTTTCGCTGAAAAACGCAAAATGCCCGTAAATACGGGACAGGGGCAGGAAAACCAGGGGAAAATGGCAAATCCGCAAGGGATTTCGAGGCAGGCGGACTTCCGACTTTAGCGGCGCCCGGGCCGCTCGCCAAGGGCTATTCGTCACTCTGAAAAATAAACATCAAAAAAGCGTCAAAGTGCTTTTTCCTGTCACGCTTTTTGGAGTATTACGGACTCAGACCGCCGAAACCTGCGACACAGGTGGCGTCTCCCAAGACTCCTTGTGTGTGCGGCTCACCTCCAACCCGGATGGGTGGATTTCGGTGGTTCTTCGAGGCGCGATACCCGATGGTATGGCGTCGACTGGCTCCCACATAAGGTGACCGAGTATGGATGACCGCGGACGCAGCCCTTCCTCCAACCAGCCAATCCTTTACGTACTCGATACCAATGTATTGATTCACGATCCCAACGCCCTGCTGAATTTCGAAGAACACCATGTCGTGATCCCGATGACCGTCCTGGAGGAGCTGGACAAGCTCAAGAGCGGGCATCACAGCGTGGCCGCCGAGTGCCGCCAGGCAATTCGCCTGATCGACAAGACCCTGGGCGAGGCCTCGCCCGAGGATGTCGAGCTGGGGGTGCCGATCCAGCGTGGCAAGGGCGATCCGAAGGGCTTGCTGTCGATCCTGATGAGCAAGCGCAACGAGCCCAACAGCCTGCTGCCGGACAACCTCAACGACAACATCATCATCAACCAGTTGGTCGATCTGCACGCGCGCAACAAGGACTTGTCCGTGGTGCTGGTGACCAAGGACATCAACATGCGCCTCAAGGCGCGGGCCTGCGGGATCGCCGCCGAGGACTACAGCACCGACCAGCTGGTGGACGACGTGGAGCTGTTGCCCAACGGCTTCCACAACATGAGCGGTTCGTTCTGGGACCGGGTGAGCAAGGTCGAGACTCGCCAGGATCACGGTCGGACCTGGCACCAGGTGCAGTTGAACGATGAGCTGCCGGTGGTGCACATCAATGAGTTCATCATCGACGAGCAGGGCTTCGTCGGCTGGGTCAAGGAAATCCGCGACGGTGTGATGCTGATCCTCGACCTGCACCAGGAGCCCCTGCTGCACCAGGAGGCCTGGGGCCTGAAGCCCCGTGATATCTACCAGGCCCTGGCCTTGTACGCGCTGCTCGATCCGGACATCCACCTGGTCAACCTGTCCGGCGCTGCCGGCTCCGGCAAGACCATCCTGGCCCTGGCCGCTGCCATCGAGCAGACCATGGTCAGCAAGCGCTACCGGCGCATCATCGCCACCCGCAGCGTGCAGGGGCTGGACCAGGAGATCGGCTTCCTGCCGGGCACCGAGGCGGAGAAGATGGAGCCCTGGCTCGGCGCGATCACCGACAACCTCGAGGCCCTGCACATGGATGACGAGAGCACCCATGGCAGCGTCGACTACATCCTCAGCAAGGTGCCGTTGCAGTTCAAATCCCTGAACTACATTCGCGGTCGCAGTTTCCAGCAGAGCCTGATCCTGATCGACGAATGCCAGAACCTCACCCCGCACCAGATGAAGACCATCATCACCCGTGCCGGCGCCGGTTCCAAAGTGGTGTGCCTGGGCAACCTGGCGCAGATCGATACCCCTTACCTGTCGGCCACCAGCTCCGGGCTGACCTACCTCACCGAACGCTTCAAGGACTTCCCCAACGGCGTGCACATCACCCTGCAAGGGGTGCCGCGCTCGATCCTGGCCGAATACGCCGAAAGCCACCTGTAGTTTCCTCCCACACCTGCCACGGGCGGCCTTCGGGCCGCCCGTTTTGCATCCGCCCCCGGCCTCTGGAGTATCCTGCGTTCCCGCCGTGAACCTGGAACGCCCGGATGGCCACTGTTTCCCTGCGTAATATCGACCTGAACCTGTTGGTGGTGCTCGATGCACTGCTGACGGAGAAGCACGTGACCCGCACCGGCGAGCGCCTGCACCTGAGCCAGCCGGCCATCAGCCACTCCCTGGGCAAGTTGCGCTCGCTCCTGGACGACCCGCTGCTGATCCGCCAGGGCAACGATGTGTTGCTCAGCCCGCTGGCCCGCAGTCTGCAAGCGCCGCTCAAGGAAATCCTCAGCCAGATCGAGACCCTGCTGGGCAAGTCCATCGACTTCGACCCGGCCGCTTCCCAGCGCATCTTCCACCTGGCGATGTCCGACTACGGCGCCGCGATCGTGCTGCCCCGGTTACTGGTGCGCCTGCGCCAGGAGGCCCCGCTGATGCGGGTGGTGGTGACCCAGGGCAGCCGCCACGAGATGTTCGAGCAAGTGGTGCAGGGCAAGCTGGACCTGGCCCTGGGGGTGTTTCCCGACCTGTCGGAGGAGGTGGTCAAGGAGGTGCTGTTCGAGGAGACCTTCAGCTGCCTGCTGGATCGCACGACCCTGGGCCCCGATGGCACCCTGGACCTGGCGCAGTACCTGGCCCGGCCGCATTTGCAGGTGTCGATGGATGGCTGTTTCAACGGCGAAGTCGATCATCGCCTGCGGGATAAGGGTTTGCAGCGCCAGATCGTGGTCAGCGTGCCCCATTGGGGCACGGCGCCGGGGATGATCCGTGGCACCGACCTGATCCTCACGGTGGCCAGTCGCACCCTGGATGAGCTGGCGCTGGAGGATGGCCTGGTGCGCCTGGCGCCGCCGATGCAGGTGCCGGCGTTCAATTTCGTCCAGGTCTGGCATGGGCGCTCCCGTGACGACCCGGCCCATGCCTGGCTGCGCGAGCAGATCCGCCTGGCCAGCGTGGCCGGACCCTGAGGAGGCTCAGCCGCGGACGGTGATCACGAAACCGCCAATCACCACCAGCACGCCGAAGAGCTTTTGCAGGCTGATGTCCTTTTGCGGCAGGCCCACCAGGCCGAAGTAATCGATGATCAGCGAGATCAGCAACTGGCCGATGATCACCGCCATGATGAAGTTGAGCGCTCCCAGGCGTGGCGCCATCAGCAGCGCCACGGTGATGTAGAGCACTCCGGCCAGGCCGCCGAGCCAGATCCACCAGGGCCCTTGGGCGGCGGCCAGCAGGTTGGGCCGGGGCACCTTGATGAACAGCAGCAGGACGCCCAGGGCCAGCAGGCTCACCAGCAGCGAGAGGCCGGTGGCCCAGAGCGGATGCCCCAGCAGGCTGCCCAGCCGGGCGTTGGTTCCAGCCTGCAGGGGCACGGCGAAACCGGCGAGCAGGCTGAGCAGGATCGGGATGAGCAAGGCCATGAAGAAGTTCCTCTGTGTCGTTGCCTGACCTTGTACGCGGATGCCGGCAGCGGCTCCAATTCGCTGTTCTGATGCGGGCCATTCGTCGGGTCGATTCCGGGCCGCAGGGCCCTGGTGGCGGCAGATTGTCCCGTGCGGAAAACTGACCGGCGGGTTTACAATCGCCCCACCTGATCAGGAGTAACGCCGTGCTGACTCATCTCGATTCCCAAGGGCGCGCCAATATGGTCGACGTCACCGACAAGGCCGTGACGTTTCGCGAAGCGACGGCCGAAGCCCGGGTGCGCATGCTCCCGCAAACCTTGCAGATGATCGTCAGCGGCGGTCATCCCAAGGGCGATGTGTTCGCCGTGGCGCGGATCGCCGGGATCCAGGCCGCGAAGAAGACCAGCGACCTGATTCCCCTGTGCCATCCGTTGATGCTCACCAGCGTCAAGGTCGAGCTGCGTGCCGAGGGCGAGGACAGCGTGCACATCGTGGCGCGCTGCAAGTTGTCGGGGCAGACCGGGGTGGAGATGGAGGCGCTGACCGCCGCCAGTGTCGCCGCGCTGACGATCTACGACATGTGCAAGGCCGTGGACCGGGGCATGATCATCGAGGGCGTGCGGGTGCTGGAGAAACTCGGCGGCAAGAGCGGCCACTACCAGGCGGAGCCGGCATGAAGATCAAGGTGAAGTTCTTTGCCCGTTATCGCGAGGCCATCGGCCTGGATGAAACCCTGGTCGACGGCGAGTTCCGTACCGTCGAGGATGTGCGCCAGCACCTGCTGCAAGGCGTGGGCGCCCCGGTGCTGGGGGAGCAGAACCTGATGTGCGCGCGCAACGAGGAGTTGTGCCAGTTGGCCGAACCCCTGGCCGACGGCGATGAGGTGGCGTTCTTTCCCACCGTGACCGGAGGCTGACATGGGCATTCGGGTACAGGACGCGGCATTCGATCCCGGTGCCGAACTCAATGCCATGCACGCGGCCAATGTCGGCGTTGGCGCGGTGGTGGGCTTCGTCGGCTACGTGCGTGATTTCAACGATGGCCAGGATGTCCACGGGATGTTCCTCGAGCACTATCCGGGCATGACCGAGAAGGCCCTGGCCAAGATCGCCGAGGAGGCCGGGCTGCGCTGGCCGTTGCTCAAGCTGGAGATCCTGCACCGCATCGGCGCCCTGGCCCCGGGCGAGCCGATCGTCTTCGTCGCCGCGGCCAGCGCCCATCGCCAGGCGGCCTTCGACGCGTGTGCCTTCGTGATGGATTACCTCAAGACCCGGGCGCCGTTCTGGAAGAAGGAACAGACCGCCGATGGCCCGCGCTGGGTCGAGGGCCGACACAGCGACCAGGCCGCCGCCGAGCGCTGGGAAGACTGATCCAGTACACGCCTTGGCGCATTCCTGCGCCTTGCGCAAAACCTGCCAAGCCGCGCGCCTGTTCCTGGTGATCACCAGGTGCAGGCGTTGCCGTGCCCCGTTGACGATGTGTACATTAAAGTCCAGTATGGATTTCAAAGTACAAAACAGCTCTGCCGTTCCACCTCTTCTTTCTGTCTTGCCAAACCAACAACAATTCGCGAGAGAACGAACATGAAAAAACTCCCCCTCATCAGCGGCCTGGTCCTGGGCCTGTTGGCGTGCACCCAGCTCTCGGCCGCCGAGAAGACCCTGCGCTTCGGGATCGAGGCCGCCTATCCACCCTTCGCCTTCAAGACCGCCGAAGGCAAGATCGGGGGCTTCGACTACGACATCGGCAATGCCCTGTGCGCGCAGATGCAGGTCAAGTGCGAGTGGACCGAGGTCGAGTTCGATGGGCTGATTCCATCGCTGAAGGTGAAGAAGATCGATGCCGCGCTGTCGTCCATGACCATCACCGCCGAGCGCCGCAAGTCGGTGGATTTCACCCATAGGTACTACTTCACTTCGTCGCGCCTGGTGATGAAGAAAGGCGCCGTGGTGGACGACCAGTACCAGAGCCTCAAGGGCAAGACCATCGGTGTGCAGCGTTCCACCACCACCGACCGCTACGCCACCGAGGTCCTGGAGCCCAAGGGCATCAAGGTAGTGCGCTATAGCAATAACGAAGAGATCTACATGGACCTGGCGGCGGGACGCCTGGATGCGATCTTCGCCGACACCATTCCGCTGGAGGACTTCCTGTCGATGCCCCGCGGCGCCGACTATGCCTTCGTCGGCCCGGAGCTCAAGGATCCGAAGTATGTCGGCGAGGGCGCCGGGATCGCCGTGCGCAAGGGTAACGAGCAACTGGTGGGCGAGCTGGACAAGGCCATCGCCGGCATCCGCGCCAACGGCGAGTACCAGAAGATCCAGGCCAAGTACTTCAAATCGGATATCTACGGCGACTGATGCCGCAGGCGTTTGCGAGCGATCGCTCCCAGGGGCGCTCGCTCGCCGAGGATCACTGTTCCTTGAGTTCCTTGAGGTGCTTGTACACCGTCGCCCGGCCCATGTTCAGCACGTTGGCCACATAGTTGGCGGCACTCTTGCCCTTGAATGCGCCTTCGGCGTGCAGCGCCAGCACCAGTTCACGCTTGTGGTCGCGGGTCAGCAGGTTCAGGCCCAGCTGGCGCTCGCGCAGCCAGTTGTGCAGGAAGGTATTGATCCGTTCCTGCCAGTCATCGCGAAACAGTGAGTCCGGTTGCGGGATCAGCTTGCTCGGAGACAGGAACAGGTCCAGCGCGGCCTTGGCATTCTCGAACAGCGAGATGTTCAGGTTGATGCACAGCACCGCCAGCGGCTGGCCCTTGGTGTCGCGCAGCACGGTGCTCAGGCTGCGGATCTTCTGGCCGTCCCAGTTGAGCTTTTCGTAGGGGCCGATGTTCCGTTCATCGCTGTCGCCGCTGAGCATGTCTTCCAGGGCCGCATCGTCACCCACTTCACGCTTGGACAGATTGTTGGCGATGTAGTCGACCTTCTGCGTGCGCAAGTCGTGGAGCACCACTTCGGCGTGGGGAAAGAACAGGGTGGCAATGGCGTCGGCGATTGCCCGGAAATTGTCCAGGACAGGGTCCTTGGCGGGTGTGGTCATGGGTGTACTCCTGGCGGCTTCAGCGCCCGCCGCTGGCGGGCGCTGGGAGTGTGCCGCAATCGTCCGGGCGCGTCATCCCGGGGTGTCAGCCCAGGCGGGCGGGGGACAGCATGGCGGTGTCCAGGCCGAAATCAGCCAACTCTTGCGGCAGTGCTGCGCCACGCACCAGGGCGGCGCTGGCCTGGCCCATGGCCGGTGAGGTCTGGATGCCGTAGCCGCCTTGGCCGGCCACCCAGAACAGCCCGGGCACTTGCGGGTCGAACCCGGCCAGCAGGTCGCCATCGCTGACGAAGCTGCGCAGGCCGGCCCAGGTCCGGGTCGGCCGGCGGATGCTCAAGGTCGTGGCTTCTTCGATCTGGTGGATGCCCAGGGCGATGTCCAGCTCTTCGGGCTGTACATCGTGGGGCGGCACCGGGTCGGCATTGGCCGGTGAGCCGAGGAACATGCCGGCATCGGGTTTCATGTAGAAGGATTCGTCGAGGCTGACCAGCATCGGCCAGTGCTGGCAGTCCGGGTCTTGCGGGCCGGCGAAGATGAACGCGGCGCGGCGCTTGGGCTGCAGGCCCAGTGGCCGGGCACCGGCGAGGACGCCGACCTGATCGGCCCAGGCACCGGCGGCGTTGATCAACACCGGGGCGCTGAAGGTCTGGCCGCTGGTGCGTACCAGCCAGTGGCCCTGGGCATCGCGCTCCAGCCCCAGGACTTCGCAATCGGTATGCAGTTGGCCCTGGTTGCGCCGGATGCCACGCAGGTAGCCCTGGTGCAGGGCATCGGTGTCGATGTCGCTGGCAGTCGGGTCGTAGAGGGCGCCGTGGACCTTTTCACGGCGCAGGATCGGCAGGCGCGCGCAAGCTTCGTCGGCGTCGAGCAGTTGCATCTGCGGCACGCTGGCCTTGGCGCTCAGGTACTGGCGCTGCAACTCGTCGGGATCGTTGTCGAAGTCCACGGTCATTTCGCCTCGCGGGCTCAACAGCGGATGCTCGCAGAAGCCTTCGGGCGGTTGGTCGAAGAACGCCCGGCTGGCCAGGGTCAGGGCGCGGACCTGGGGCGTGCCATAGGCGGCGGTGTAGAGTGCGGCGGAGCGGCCGGTGGAGTGATAGCCCGGATGAGACTCGCGCTCCAGCACCAGGACCCGGCCATGGGGCGACAGCCAGTAACCGGTGGAGGCTCCGGCGATTCCGCCGCCGATGATGATGAAATCTGCCTGGATCATGCAAAACTCCGAAAAATACCCATGGGCTGTTACGACTGGCGCTGCAAGTGGTACAGGGCGTTGGCCAGGGCGATGTCTTCCAGGCCCAGCCCGATGGAGCGGAAGAACACATGGCGTTCGCCGTGCGGACGCTTGGCCTGGCCGCTGAGCAGTTCCGGCAGGTCGCCAAGGATCATGTCGCTGTCCCAGTCGTGCTGCTCGCTGGCGACCAGCATCTCGCCGGCCGAGCCTGGGGTGGTGCGCCGATAGTCGCAGTACACCTGCATGTCTGGCAGCGCGGCGGGTGGGACCTCATGGGCACGTGGCGCATTGGTGCTGATGGAGGTGATCAGCGCTGGCTTGTCGAGTTGGCTGGGGTCGATTACCGGCCCGGCGGATGAGGTGCAGAGCAGGATCACATCGGCCTGTTCCAGGGCTTCGTCGCGCTGGCGGGTTATCTCAAGGCGGGGGTCGAGGGCCTTCCAGCGGGCGGAGTCTGCCTCGGACTTGTGCACCAGGTTCGGTGAATAGACGCGGATGCTCTGCCAATCCCGCAGGCCTTGTACATAGCGCAGGTGGGCCTGGGCCACGGGGCCGCTGCCGATGATCGCCAGGCGCCGGGCCGTGGCGTCGGCCAGGGCGTCCACCGCGACTGCCGTAGTGGCCGCGGTGCGTGCGGTGGTCAGTTCGCCCGCATCGCACAACAGCAGCGGTTGGCCGCTGTCCATGGACATCAGCAAGGTCCAGGCGGTGACCAACGGGCCTTCGGCGCGAACGATATAGGGGGAGGTCTTGACCCCATAGACCCGGTCTTCGGCCATGACCCCGAGATAGTTGATGAAGTCCCCGGCGCCCTGGGGGAATTCCACCTGTTGCTGGGCAGGTTGTACGGCGTGACCGGCGGCCAGGTCGCGGAACATCTTGCGCAGGATCTGCGGCACGTCGAGCTGCTCCAGCAACTGGCGGGCCTGGGGCTGGGCAATCACGAATGGCGTACTGGACATCGCGGAACTCCGTTTTTTTATAAACTCATTAGTCCATTATGGACTTTTAGTTTATTCGGGCAATATCCAGGCGAAAAAAAACGCAGCCCCAAGGCTGCGTCTTTACTGGGCCAGGTCCGCTTGGACTCAGGCTTGCGGGCGCTTGCGCTCCACGGCGCGCAGCAGCTCGGTGGGCGGCATTTCGCAACTGATCTTGCGCCCCAGCAGCTCCTCGATCGCTGGCAGCTGGTAGGAGTCGTCCTCGCCGGCGAAGCTGATGGATACGCCATCGGCGCCGGCCCGGCCGGTCCGGCCGATGCGGTGCACGTAGTCGTCGGGGACTTCCGGCAGGGTGAAGTTGATCACGTGGCTGATGCCGTCGATATGGATGCCGCGGCCGGCGACGTCAGTGGCCACCAGGACCCGGATCTTGCCTTCGCGGAAGCCTTCCAGGGTCTTGATCCTTTTGTGCTGCGGCACGTCGCCGGAGAGCTGGGCGGCGTTGACGCCGTCACGCACCAGGCGTTCCTCGATGCGCCGCACTTCATCCTTGCGGTTGGCGAAGACCATCACCCGTTCCCAGCCGTTGTCGTTGACCAGGTTGTACAGCAGCTTGTACTTGTCGGCACCGGCCACGGCGTAGATGTGCTGCTCGACGTTGGCGTTGGCGACGTTCTCGGCTTCGATCTCGACGATCGCCGGGTCGGTGGTCCACTGCTTGGCCAGGTTCATCACGTCGTCGGTGAAGGTGGCGGAGAACAGCAGGGTCTGGCGTTCGCTCTTGGGCGGGGTCTGGCGGATGATCTGCCGCACCTGGGGGATGAAGCCCATGTCGAGCATGCGGTCGGCTTCGTCCAGCACCATCACCTCGACCATGTCCAGGTGCACGTCGCCGCGCTGGTTGAAGTCCAGCAGGCGGCCAGGGGTGGCTACCAGGATGTCGCAGTGGCGGGCTTCGAGCTGCTTGAGCTGCTTGTCGAAGTCCATGCCGCCGACGAAGGTCATCACGTTCAGGCCGGTGTACTTGGTCAGGGCCGCGGCGTCCTTGGCGATCTGCACCACCAGTTCCCGGGTCGGCGCGATGACCAGCGCCCGCGGCTCGCCCATGTAGCGTTCCTTGGGCGGCGGGGTCTGCAGCAGCTGGGTGATGATCGAGATCAGGAACGCGGCGGTCTTGCCGGTGCCGGTCTGGGCGCGACCGATGGCGTCCTTGCCCGCCAGGGTGAAGCCCAGTACCTGGGCCTGGATCGGCGTGCAGTAGGGGAAACCCAGGTCGTGGATGGCGTGCATCAGTTCCGGGGTGAGCTTGAAGTCGTGGAAGCGGGTCTTGCCTTCCTGAGGCTCGACCACGAAGTCTTCCAGCTTCCAGGTGCTCACCGGCGGTTTTGGGGCGCGTGGACGACGCTGCTCGGCCTTGGGTTTTTCCGTGCGCGGCGCCTTGGGAGTGGAAGGGGCGGCCGGTGTGGTCACCGGTTCTTTATTAGTGGCGGTAGCGGGCGCGCTCCGTTCCGGCTGGTGGCCGTCATGGCGGCTGCTGGAAGGGGGGATGGGGGCGCTGGGGCTTGGCGCGCTTGGCTCTGCCTCGCTTTTACCGAAGATTTTCTTGAGTGCTTTGAGCACGGTCATCTCATCAATTGGTTAAGGAATGTACGCCGGCCAGTGTAATGCAAGAAACGGGCGCGGCGTAGTCTGTTGCTCGCCATGTGAACGACGGGCGGTTTTTTAGCGCAGACGCTCGCTCAACCAGGTGCCGATGTCGCGGATTTCCTCGGGCAACACTTCATGTTCCATCGGGTATTCCTGCCAGGTGGCGCTCACGCCGTGCTGCTTGAGGTATTCATAGGCCGTGCGTCCCATGGCGTTCTGCACCACTTCGTCATATTGGCCGTGCAGCGCCAGTACCGGAATCCGTTGCTGGCTGGCCGACAGGTGCAGTTCGTCGCTGAACGTCGGGGCATAGGTCGAGAGTGCCAACACCCCGCCCAGTGGACCTTGCCACTTGAGGAAGGCGGTGTGCAGCACCACTGCGCCGCCCTGGGAGAAGCCGGCGAGGAAGATTCGCGAGGCATCGATGCCGCTGGCCCGTTGCTCCTCGATCAGGCGGATGACTTCGTCGGCGGACTCTTCGAGTTGCTCGCGGCTGATGGCCCGGGCCGGGTTCATGGCCAGGATGTCGTACCAGCTGGGCATGGCGTAGCCGCCATTGATGGTCACGGCCCGCGTGGGGGCCTGGGGCAGGACGAAGCGGGTGCTCAGCAGTGTCTCTTGCAACGCCTCGGCCACCGGCAGGAAGTCGTAGCGATCCGCGCCCAGGCCGTGAAGCCAGATCACGCAGGCATCGGCAGGCTTGCTGGGCTGAAGAATCAGGGGCTGGGTCATGGTTGCTCCAATTGTGTGCGTACGCGCCGGCCCGGGCATGGTCCAGGGGCGCGGCAAGTTGATCGGTGAAGGTGGCGCCAGGGCCAGCGGTTGCTGGCGTAACACTAACAGGCTGGCGCCGGCCTGGGGATAGCCAGCTATGTCCTTCAACTTGCAGGATGAGGTACAGGAGAAATTGCAAGGCAGAACATTGAACTCCGAGAAAAGCCTGAATACCATGTCGGGCAATTCGTCCAATGATTGGATGATACGAGTAAATGCCATGAGTGAAATGCCTCCTTTGATCAAGCGTTCCCTGGTCGACCAGGCCCTGGAGCAGTTGCGCCTGCGGATCACCCAGGGCGCCTGGGCCATCGGCCAGCGCCTGCCCACCGAGCCGGAACTGGCGGCCGAGCTGGGCATCAGCCGCAACACGGTGCGCGAGGCGATGCGGGTCCTGGCGTTTTCCGGGTTGATCGACGTGCGCCAGGGCGACGGCAGTTACCTGCGGGCGGTGGCCGATCCCCTGGATATGCTCCAGGCCTTGTCCCAGTGCTCCCTGGAGCATGCCCGGGAAACCCGGCAGATCCTCGAGGTGGAGGCGGTAGGGCTGGCGGCCCTGCGTCGTACCGAACAGGACCTCAAGGAGCTGGCCATCGCCCTGGATGACAGCAGTGGGCACTTTCATGGTGACCTGGATCGCTACATCGCCTGCGACCTGGTGTTTCACCAGCGCCTGGTGGATGCCGCGCACAACCCGACGCTCAGCCAGCTGTACCGCTATTTCTCCAGCGTGGTGGGGGCGCAGTTGCGCCAGACCCTGAATGTCACGCCTCGGCGCCAGGATATCTTCGACCGGCATCAGCACCTGCTCGATGCCATCGAACAAGGCGATGCCGAACGCGCCAAGAACATTTCCCGCCAAATGATCAACGAATCCTGAAGCCGAGACTGACCATGTCCAACCACCAGGCATCCGCCCATACCCCGCCGCCTCCGGAACTGCTGATCGACGCCGAGGCCGACGATGAAGAAGTGCAGCAGGCTCCCCCGGTGCTGCGTCGCCCCTGGCTGTTGCTGCTGGGGTTGATCCTGGTGGCGCTGAACCTGCGGCCGGCGCTGTCGAGCATGGCGCCGCTGCTCAGTGATGTATCGCAGCACCTGGGGCTGTCGGCAGCCAAGGCCGGTTTGCTGACCACCCTGCCAGTGTTGTGCCTGGGGCTGTTCGCGCCGCTGGCGCCTGTGCTGGCCCGGCGTTTCGGCGCCGAGCGGGTGGTGCTGGGGATCTTGCTGACCCTGGCCCTGGGCATCGTCGTGCGCAGTTCTTTCGGTGAGGTCGGGGTGTTCGCCGGGAGCATCCTGGCGGGCGCCAGCATCGGGGTGATCGGCGTGTTGCTGCCGGGTATTGTCAAGCGTGATTTCGCGCGCCATGCCGGGACCATGACCGGGGTCTACACCATGGCCCTGTGCCTGGGCGCCGCCATGGCCGCGGGGGCTACCGTGCCCTTGAGCCATGCCTTTGGCGACAGCTGGGCCATGGGCCTGGGTTTCTGGGTGGTGCCGGCGCTGGTGGCGGGGGTGTTCTGGCTGCCCCAGGTCGGGCAGAAGCACGGCGCCCATCATGTGGCTTTTCGTGTACGCGGTCTGTTGCGTGATCGCCTGGCCTGGCAGGTGACCCTGTACATGGGCCTGCAGTCTTCCCTGGCCTACATCGTGTTCGGCTGGTTGCCGTCGATTCTCATCGGTCGCGGCCTGAGCCCGACCCAGGCGGGACTGGTGCTGTCGGGCTCGGTGATCGTGCAGTTGATCAGCTCCCTGGCCGCGCCCTGGCTGGCGACCCGGGGCAAGGATCAGCGCCTGGCCATCGTGATCGTCATGCTGATGACCCTGGGCGGCCTGTTCGGTTGCCTGTATGCGCCGCTCGATGGCCTGTGGGGCTGGGCGATCCTGCTGGGCCTGGGCCAGGGCGGTACCTTCAGCCTGGCCCTGACCCTGATCGTGCTGCGCTCGCGTGATCCTCATGTGGCCGCCAATCTGTCGAGCATGGCCCAGGGCATCGGCTACACCCTGGCCTCCATGGGGCCGTTCGCGGTGGGCCTGGTGCACGACTGGACCGGGGGCTGGAACGCCGTGGGCTGGATTTTCGCGGTGTTGGGGGGCGGAGCCATCATCGCCGGGCTGGGTGCTGGTCGCGCACTTTATGTACAGGTGCAGAGCGAAAGAATCTGACTGGCCTCACTACCGGTATTTACAGGGTAAATGCCGGTAGTGTTCCAGCGGCTTGCGGATTATCGTGCAGGCATTCCACGTCCGTTCGGAGTCTGTCCATGAGTGATGCCCATCGCGCCCTGATCAGCGAGTTCTACCGGGCTTTCCAGCGCCTGGATGCCGAGGCCATGAGCGCCTGCTACACCGAGGATGTGCTGTTCAGCGATCCGGCCTTTGGCGAGCTGCGCGGGCGTGATGCCGGTGATATGTGGCGCATGCTGGCCTCGCGGGCCAAGGATTTTTCCCTGACATTCGACAGCGTGCGTGCCGATGAGCGCAGCGGTGGCGCGCACTGGGTGGCGACCTACCTGTTCAGTCAGACCGGGCGCACCGTGGTCAATGATATCCAGGCGCGTTTCGTGTTTCGCGACGGCAAGATCTGCGAGCACCACGATCATTTCGACATGTGGCGCTGGGCCCGCCAGGCCCTGGGCACCCAAGGCCTTCTGCTGGGCTGGACACCGCTGCTCAAGAATGCCGTGCGCGCCCAGGCGCGCAAGGGTTTGAAGGCCTTCCAGAGCGGTCGCTGAATCCATCCTCTGTTAAGATCGCGGCTTGTTATCCACAAGCCCGATGCCTTTCGTGACCAGCCCCGATCCGTCCTCCGTCGCTTGCGCCGTGCCACCGGCGCCGGCCAGCAAACCCTGGTTCGTCTACCTGGTGCGGGCGGCCAATGGCGCCTTGTACTGCGGTATCAGCGATGATCCACAGCGGCGTTTCGCCAAGCATCAAAGCGGCAAGGGCGCGCGCTTCTTCCTCTCCAGCCCGGCGGTCGCGCTGGTCTACACCGAGGCCTGTCGCGACAAGAGCGAAGCCCTGCGCCAGGAGCGGCTGATCAAGAAGCTCAAGAAGAGTGCCAAGGAGTGCCTGGTGGCGGGGGCGGCTGCATCATCAATCTGACTGATGGTTTCCCATCAGTCGAATTCGTAGGTCATCGACTGATTGCGCGCTAAGCTCAAGCCTCTTTTTCTCATGGCGGAGACTGGTATGTCAGAGTTGATCCTTCATCACTACTCGACCTCACCCTTTGCGGAGAAAGCCCGCTTGCTGTTGGGTTTCAAGGGGCTTTCCTGGCGCTCGGTGAAGATCGCCCCGGTGATGCCCAAGCCCGACCTGACCGCGTTGACCGGTGGCTATCGCAAGACTCCGGTGCTGCAGGTCGGGGCCGACGTCTATTGCGATACGGCCATGATCGCCCGGCGCCTGGAGCAGGAAAAAGCCAGCCCGGCGCTGTTTCCCGAGGGCCAGGAGCTGACCAGCGCGACCTTCGCCGCCTGGGCCGACTCGACGGTGTTCCAGCATGCGGTGACCCTGGTGTTCCAGCCTGAATCGGCCGCGGTGCGTTTCGGCAAGCTGCCGCCGGAGGCGCGCAAGGCGTTCATGGCCGACCGGGCCGGGCTGTTCAGTGGCGGCAGTGCCAGCCGGGTACCCCTGGAGCAGGCCAGGCACCAATGGCCGACCTTCATGGCGCGCCTGGAGCAGCAGTTACAGCGCGAACCGGGGGACTTCCTGTTTGGCCCGCCGTCGATCGCCGACATTGCCATGGCTCACCCCCTGTGGTTCCTCAAGGGCACCCCGGTGACCGCGCCGCTGGTGGATGAATACCCGGCGGTCGCCGCCTGGCTGGCCCGGGTGCTGGATTTCGGCCACGGCGCCTCCAGCGAGATGAGCGCCGAAGAGGCCCTGGCGGTGGCGCACGCCGCCACACCGGCACCGCTGCCCCAGGAGGCTTTCGTCGATCCCAATGGTTTCAAGGCCGGCCAGCAGGTGGTGATTGCCGCGACCGACTATGGGGTCGATCCGGTGGCCGGGGAGTTGCTGTTCGCCGGGAGCGAAGAGCTGATCCTGCGTCGCGAGGACCCGCGCGCCGGTGTGGTGCACGTGCACTTCCCGCGCCTGGGGTTTGGCATCCAGGCCCAGTGACCTGCTGCCAAGGCCGCTACTTGGGCAGGGCGGCCATGATGGCGTCGGGATCGTAGGTGCGGATCAGGGTACCGTTCACGTCCAGGATCGGAATCCCGGCGCCGCCCAGGTCGATGTAGGCCTGGCGCGCGCTGGGGTCTTTCTCGATATCGAACTCCCGATAGGGAATGCCCTTCTGGTCGAGAAAGCGCCGGGTGGCCTTGCAGTAGCCGCACCAGTCGGTGGCGTACAGCACCACCCTGGCCTGGCTACGGGTGGTCTCGGAAACCGCCGCGCCAGGATCGAGCAATCGCTCGATCTTGCCCCAATGCTGGTAGAGCACCACCACCAGCAGGATCAGCAGGAACTTCTTCAAGACCCCCTGGAGCATCAGTTGCGACGCTTGAGCTGGTCAGTCAACTGAGTGGGCAGGCCCTTGATGATCAGGGTCCCGGCTTCTTCGTCGTACTCGATCTTCGAACCCAGCAGGTGGGCCTCGAAGCTGATGGACAGGCCTTCGGCGCGGCCGGTGAAGCGGCGGAACTGGTTGAGGGTGCGCTTGTCTGCCGGGATTTCCGGTGACAAGCCGTAGTCCTTGTTGCGGATGTGGTCGTAGAACGCCTTCGGCCGGTCTTCGTCGATCAATTCCGACAGCTCTTCCAGGCCCACCGGTTCGCCGAGCTTGGCCTGGCTGCTGGCGTAGTCCACCAGGGCCTTGGTCTTCTCCCGCGCCGAATCTTCGGGCAGGTCCTCGCTTTCGACGAAGTCGCTGAAGGCCTTGAGCAGGGTACGGGTTTCGCCCGGACCGTCGACACCTTCCTGGCAACCGATGAAGTCGCGGAAGTATTCCGAGACCTTCTTGCCGTTCTTGCCCTTGATGAACGAGATGTACTGTTTGGACTGCTTGTTGTTCTGCCACTCGGAGACGTTGATCCGCGCCGCCAGGTGCAGTTGGCCCAGATCCAGGTGACGGGAGGGCGTCACGTCCAACTGGTCGGTCACCGCCACGCCTTCGCTGTGGTGCAGCAAGGCGATGGCCAGGTAGTCGGTCATGCCTTGTTGATAGTGGGCGAACAGCACGTGACCGCCCACCGACAGGTTGGATTCTTCCATCAGCTTTTGCAGATGCTCCACCGCCACCCGGCTGAAGGCGGTGAAGTCCTGGCCGCCATCGAGGTACTCCTTCAGCCAGCCGCTGAAGGGAAAGGCACCGGATTCCGGATGGAACAGACCCCAGGCCTTGCCCTGCTTGGCGTTATAGCTTTCGTTGAGGTCGGCGAGCATGTTTTCGATGGCCGCGGACTCTGCCAGCTCCGAGTCGCGGGCGTGCAGGACGGCGGGGCTGCCGTCGGGTTTCTTGTCGATCAGGTGGACGATGCAATGACGGATCGGCATGGGCTTCTCGGCTGGTTTGAGGGGGAGGGCGGGCTCCCCGAAAAAGTGCCCAGTGTACCGCACCCAATGGTTTTGGCGGGGCTCGCCGGGCGATGAACGGCTTGTCGGTGCAGCTTATGCACTTTTTTACCGATTTAGAGCAATAAAGCTGACCAAATGGCTAGGTAGAGGCGGATATTTCCCCGTCTGTGTGCTAGTTTTGCCCCGTCTTACGCGGTGTCTCTGCGTTAAGCGTGCAGTCAGCATTTGTCGGGTCGAACCAAACCCAGATTTCGGTATCTATAACCCCGATCCGTCGTGGTTGTAACCGGGGTGCCAGATCCACAAGATCTGGCTCGATGGCTGACACTGCACTCTGCAATCCAAATGAATTTGATAGGGAAGGAACACCATAATGGCTATTACTAAAGACCAACTGATCGCCGATATCGCTGAAGCTATCGACGCGCCGAAAACCACCGCGCGTAACGCCCTGGATCAACTGGCCCAGATCGTTGCTGATCAATTGGAAAATGGCGGCGAAATCACTCTGCCAGGTATCGGCAAGCTGAAAGTGACCGAGCGTCCTGCCCGTACTGGCCGTAACCCATCGACTGGCGCTGCCATCGAAATCGCTGCCAAGAAAGTGATCAAGCTGGTTGTGGCTAAAGGCCTGACCGACGCTGTGAACAAGTAATACTTGCAGTGAAACCGTGCTCAGAGTCTTCCGGGCACGGTTTGTGTGATACCGACTCACGCAAGGTGAGTTGTCGCTGAATCCCCCGCCTCCTTCAGTTTTTCCTCGTCCAGCGTTCTTCAGCCCAGGCTTGCTGCTGTGCCTTGTCCTTGAAAGTCCAGGCAACGAAGCGGCTTTGTTTCTGTCCTTGGGACATCTCCACGACCCGACTTTCCAGGGCGCCGGCTTTTTGCAGTGCGGTTTCGATGGCTGGCAGGTTCGAGGCTTTTGACACCAGGGTGCTGAACCACAGCACTTGTTGGCCGACACCGGTGCTCTCGCTGATCAGTTGGCTGACAAAGCGGATCTCGCCGCCTTCACACCACAGTTCCCGGGCCTGGCCGCCGAAGTTCAACACTGGCAGCTTGCGCTTGGGGTCGGCCTTGCCCAGGGCGCGCCATTTGCGCTGGCTGCCACGGGTGGCTTCTTCCAGGGAAGAATGGAAGGGTGGGTTGCACAGGGTCAGGTCGAAGCGCTCGGCGCTGTCGAGAAGGCCGTTCAATATCTGCTTTGGATTGCCTTGTTGGCGCAGGCTGATGGCCTTGTTCAAGCCATTGGCCTGGACGATGGCCTTGGCGGCTGCCAGGGCGGTGCTATCAATGTCCGAGCCAAGGAAATGCCAGCGATAGTCGCTGTAGCCGATCAGCGGATAGATGCAGTTGGCACCAACGCCGACATCCAGCACCCGCACTGCGGCGCCCCGGGGAATCTCGCACTGGTTGTGGTCGGCCAGCAGGTCGGCGAGAAAGTGCACGTAGTCGGCGCGACCAGGCACAGGCGGGCAGAGGAAGTCCGCTGGAATATCCCAGTGGGCGATGCCGTAGAAGGCCTTGAGCAAGGCGCGGTTGAACACCCGCACGGCGGACGGGTCGGCGAAGTCGATGCTTTCCTTGCCGTAGGGGTTGAGGATCACGAACTGGCCCAGTTCCGGGGTGCCCTTGATCAGTTGCGGGAAGTCGTAGCGCCCCTGGTGGCGGTTGCGCGGGTGCAGGCTGGCTTTTTCCCGGGGTGCGGTGGCCTTGGCAACAATGGCGGGTTTGGGCTTCTTGCGCGGCGGCTTGGGGGTATTGGGGGCGGTCATGGAGGAATGGATTCGGGGCTGGCTCAAATTGGCGGGCATTGTCCCACAAGAGCAGCGGCAAGTTTCAAGCGGTGAGCGACAAGAGAGGAGCGGACAAGCGCCATAAAAAAGGGAGGCCCTGTGGGCCTCCCTGTTTGTCTTGCGCTGGTCGCCGTTACAGGCTGGAGATCCGCGCGTGCTGCTCGGCCAGCTTGCCCAGGGCCTGTTCGGCCTCGGCCAGCTTGGCGCGTTCCTTCTCGATCACCTCGGCAGGGGCCTTGTCGACGAACGAGGCGTTGGACAGCTTGCCGCCCACACGCTGCACTTCGCCTTGCAGGCGCTGGATTTCCTTGTCCAGGCGAGCCAGTTCAGCGCCTTTGTCGATCAGGCCGGCCATTGGCACCAGCACTTCCATCTCGCCGACCAGGGCGGTGGCCGACAGCGGTGCTTCGTCGCCGGCACCCAGCACGGTGATGGACTCGAGCTTGGCCAGCTTCTTCAGCAGGGCCTCGTTCTCGGCCAGGCGGCGCTGGTCTTCGGCTCCGGCGTTCTTCAGGAACAGGGTCAGGGGCTTGCCTGGGCCGATGTTCATTTCTGCACGGATATTGCGGGTACCGAGCATCAGGCCCTTGAGCCATTCGATATCGTCTTCGGCGGCCTGGTCGATGCGTGCTTCATTGGCCACTGGCCAAGGCTGCAGCATGATGGTCTTGCCAGTACTGCCTGCCAGCGGCGCCAGGCGCTGCCAGATTTCCTCGGTGATGAACGGCATGAACGGATGGGCCAGGCGCAGGGCTACTTCCAGCACGCGGACCAGGGTCCGGCGGGTGCCGCGCTGGCGCTCGACCGGAGCGTTGTCATCCCACAGCACAGGCTTGGACAGCTCCAGGTACCAGTCGCAGTACTGGTTCCAGATGAACTCGTACAGCGCTTGGGCAGCCAGGTCGAAGCGGAACTGGTCGAGTTGACGAGTGACTTCGGCTTCGGTGCGCTGCAGTTGCGAGATGATCCAGCGGTCTGCCAGGGACAGCTCGTAAGCCTCGCCGTTCTGGCCGCAGTCCTCGCCCTTGTCCAGCACGTAGCGCGCAGCGTTCCAGATCTTGTTGCAGAAGTTGCGGTAACCCTCGACGCGGCCCATGTCGAACTTGATGTCGCGACCGGTGGTGGCCAGGGAGCAGAAGGTGAAGCGCAGGGCGTCGGTGCCATAGCTGGCGATGCCGTCGGCGAATTCGGCGCGGGTCTGCTTCTCGATGGCTTTCTGCAGCTTTGGCTGCATCAGGCCGGTGGTGCGCTTTTGCACCAGGGTCTCGAGGTCGATACCGTCGATGATGTCCAGCGGGTCAAGGACGTTGCCCTTGGACTTGGACATCTTCTGGCCCTGGCCGTCGCGGACCAGGCCGTGGACGTAGACGGTCTTGAACGGAACCTGCGGCGTGCCGTCCTCGTTCTTCACCAGGTGCATGGTGAGCATGATCATCCGGGCGACCCAGAAGAAAATGATGTCGAAGCCGGTGACCAGCACGTCGGTGGGGTGGAAGGTCTTGAGGAATTCGGTCTGCTCCGGCCAGCCCAGGGTGGAGAAGGTCCACAGGCCCGAACTGAACCAGGTGTCGAGCACGTCGTTGTCCTGCTGCAGGGCAACGTCCGGGCCGAGGTTGTGCTTGGCCCGTACTTCGGCTTCGCTGCGACCGACATAGACCTTGCCGGACTCGTCGTACCAGGCCGGGATGCGGTGGCCCCACCACAGCTGGCGGCTGATGCACCAGTCCTGGATATCGCGCATCCAGGAGAAGTACATGTTTTCGTACTGCTTGGGCACGAACTGGATGCGGCCATCTTCCACGGCAGCGATGGCAGGTTCGGCCAGGGGCTTGGTGGAGACGTACCACTGGTCGGTCAGCCACGGCTCGATGACGGTGCCGGAGCGATCGCCTTTCGGCACTTTCAGGGCGTGGTCGTCGACGCTGACCAGCAGGCCGGCGGCGTCGAAGGCGGCGACGATCTGCTTGCGCGCCTCGAAACGGTCCAGGCCGGCGTATTCGGCCGGGATCTTGCCGTCGATGCTGTCGTTCAGGCTGCCGTCCAGGTTGAATACCTGGCAGGCGGGCAGGACGCTGGCGTTCTTGTCGAAGATGTTCAGCAGCGGCAGGTTGTGGCGCTTGCCGACTTCGTAGTCGTTGAAGTCGTGGGCCGGGGTGATCTTCACGCAGCCGGTGCCGAATTCGGGGTCGCAGTAATCATCGGCGATGATCGGGATACGCCGGCCCACCAGGGGCAGCTCGACGAATTTGCCGATCAGGGCCTTGTAGCGCTCGTCTTCAGGGTTCACCGCGACGGCGGAGTCACCGAGCATGGTTTCCGGGCGAGTGGTGGCGACGATCAGGTAGTCGTTGCCTTCGGCAGTCTTGGCGCCGTCGGCCAGCGGGTACTTCAGGTTCCACAGGAACCCCTTCTCGTCGTGGTTTTCCACTTCGAGGTCGGAGATCGCGGTGTGCAGCTTGGTGTCCCAGTTGACCAGGCGCTTGCCGCGGTAGATCAGGCCGTCTTCATGCAGGCGTACGAAGGCTTCCTTCACCGCTTCCGAGAGGCCGTCGTCCATGGTGAAGCGCTCGCGGCTCCAGTCCACGGAAGAGCCCAGGCGGCGGATCTGGCGGCTGATGTTGCCACCGGATTGATCCTTCCATTCCCAGACCTTCTCCAGGAACTTCTCCCGGCCCAGGTCGTGGCGGTTCTGGCCTTGGGCTTCGATCTGGCGCTCCACCAGCATCTGGGTGGCGATACCGGCGTGGTCGGTACCGGGCTGCCACAGGGTGTTGCGACCCTGCATGCGGCGGAAACGGATCAGGGCGTCCATGATCGCGTTGTTGAAGCCGTGGCCCATGTGCAGGCTGCCGGTGACGTTCGGCGGCGGGATCATGATGGTGTAGGAGTCGCCCGCGCCTTGCGGGGCGAAATAGTTCTCTGACTCCCAGGTCTGGTACCAGGAAGTTTCAATGGCGTGCGGCTGGTAGGTCTTATCCATGCGCGGCGGGACCCTATTGGCATTTATTCAGGAAAAGCCGGGAAGTATAGCGGAGGGGGGCGGCTGCAAGCCACAAGCGGCAAGCGACAAGATGGCCAGGCCCGGCTTTTGGTCGTGGCTTACGGCTTGCCGCTGGTGGCCGCTGCGAGCAGGCGTTCCAGGCGGGCGTCGAGGCGGCGCTTGATCTCAGTCTCGATATGCGGGGCGAAATCGTCGATCACGTCCTGCATGATCAGTTGTGCAGCGGCGCGCAGCTCGCTGTCCAGGTGGAGCAAGGCATCACCGTTGTTGCCGGCAGGCGCAGGCTGGGCGACGGGAGCAGGTGCGGGTGCGGGTGTTTTTGCCGGAGCAGGCGCAGGTTGCGGTTTGGCTTGTGCCGCAGGGGGAGCTTGAGGGGTAGCGGGTTGCGGGTTGCCTTCAAGGTCGAACAGCAGGGGGATCTGTCCTTCGCTGGTAACGGTCTCGGTCAGCAGTGGCGGTTGCAGGTTCTCGTCGCCGAGCAGTTGACGGATGGACTCTAGGTCATCCAGCAGATGCACGGACTTTTGTAGCGGGTTGGGAGTGTCCATCGGATGCTCAGAGTCGTTGTAAGCGGTGATCTTGCAGAGAATAGCCCTGTTCGCGATAGAAACGGAAACTCTCGCGGGCGGCCTGACGAATAGTGGGTTCTTCCACCACCACTTCGGCAATCCGGGCAAAGCGCTGGGCAAAGGCGGGGACCTTCAGGTCCAGATTCACCAGCAGGTCGTTGTGCTCGCCAGGGTCTTGGCCCAGGCCAAGGACGATCAGTCCCTCGGGCTCGCTTTCGGCTGGACCGTGGGGCACGAAGGCCTCTCCCTTGAAGCGCCAGAGGCGGGCATCGAGCTCGTCCCGTTGTGTCGCGTCGCTGCAATGCAGGTAGATGCGGTGGCCCATGCGCCAGGCCTTGTCGGTGAGCTTGCAGGCGAAATCCAGGCGCGCTGTCGGGTCCGCGCTGGGAAGGATATAGAAGTCGACTTTGGTCATCGGGGTTCCTGAACCGGGAAGGGCACGATGTTGCGCCCTTCCGCGGTCATGGTCTTCAGGCTTTGGCGCGGTCCAGCAGGTACTGGGTCAGGAGAGGAACGGGACGGCCAGTGGCGCCCTTGTCCTTGCCGCCGCTGGTCCAGGCCGTGCCGGCGATGTCCAGGTGAGCCCAGTTCATGTTCTTGGTGAAGCGCGACAGGAAGCAGGCGGCGGTGATGGTCCCGGCCTTCGGCCCGCCAATGTTGGCGATGTCGGCGAACGGGCTGTCCAGTTGCTCCTGGTACTCGTCGAACAGCGGCAGTTGCCAGGCGCGGTCGTCGGCTTGCTGGCCGGCGCTGAGCAGTTGGCCGATCAGTTCGTCGTTGTTGCCCAGCAGGCCCGAGGTGTGGGCGCCCAGGGCTACCACGCAGGCGCCGGTCAGGGTCGCGATGTCGATCACGGCCTGGGGCTTGAAGCGTTCGGCGTAGGTCAGGGCATCGCACAGTACCAGGCGGCCTTCGGCGTCGGTATTGAGGATCTCCACGGTCTGGCCGCTCATGGTGGTGACGATGTCGCCTGGGCGCGAGGCGCCGCCGCTGGGCATGTTCTCGGCGCAGGCCAGGATGCACACCAGGTTGACCGGCAGCTTGAGTTCGAGCACCGCACGCAGGGTACCGAAGACGCTGGCGGCGCCGCCCATGTCGTACTTCATCTCGTCCATGCCGGCACCCGGCTTGAGGCTGATGCCGCCGGTATCGAAGGTGATGCCCTTGCCTACCAGTGCAAATGGCTTCTCGGATTTCTTGCCGCCGTTGTACTGCATGACGATCAGCCGTGGTGGCTGCTCGCTGCCCTGGCCTACGGCGTAGAACGAGCCCATGCCCAGTTCCTTGATTTTCTTCTCGTCGAAGACCTCGACCTTCAGTGCCTTGAACTCCTTGCCCAGGGCCTTGGCTTGCTCGCCCAGGTAGCTTGGGTGGCAGACGTTTGGCGGCAGGTTGCCCAGGTCGCGGGTGAACGCCATGCCGCTGGCGATGGCCTGGGCGTGGGTCACGGCGCGTTCCACTTCAGCCTGGGCGGCCTTGATGGTCAGCAGGGTGATCTTCTTCAGTGGACGGGCTTCGGTCTTCTGACTCTTGTAGCGATCGAAGACATAGCCGCCGTCCAGCAGGGTCTCGGCCAGCAGGCGGGTCTTGCCATAGCTGTCGCGGCCCTTGACCGCTACTTCGTCCAGGGCCAGCACTGCATCGCTGCCGCCCAGGCTTTTGAGGGTGCCCAGCACGCCGCTGATGATCTTGCGGAACGGACGGTCGCCCAGTTCTTCATCCTTGCCGGTGCCAACCAGCAGCAGGCGTTCGGCCTTGAGCTTGGCCACGCCGTGCAGCAGCAGGCTCTGGCCCACTTTGCCCGCCAGGTCGCCACGCTTGAGCACGGCGCTGATGGCGCCACCGCTGAGTTCGTCGAGTTGCTTGGCGACGTTGCCGAGTTTGCGGCCTTCGCCGACGGCGACCACCAGGGTGGCGGTCTTCAACGTTTCCGGGCTAACGCTTTTTACAACCAGTTCCATGTCCGGGTCCCTGAATGAATGGTCAAAGCGCGCAGGAAAGACTCCAGCGCGGGGCATATCTATATATAAGAAGGCGTCGCGTGCTGCCGACGACAAAGCCGCCAGTTTGAACCTCGGCGCTTGCGGCTGACAACCCTCGTTTGCGGCAAGTCGGGTGCTTTGCAGCACCGGGTGAGCATCCACCGTGACAGGCGCACGCATTCACAGGATAATGCGCCATCCTTTTTCGGCGTCCCTGCATCCTGGGGCCGCTCGATCGTTTGCTTGTTCGGCCGCCTTAGCCTGACAACCCTGGAGTGTCTGGTTTGATCGTCTTTCGTTATCTATCCCGCGAAGTCCTGCTGACCCTGAGTGCCGTGAGTGCGGTGCTGTTGGTCATCATCATGAGCGGACGCTTCGTCAAGTTTCTCGCGCAAGCCGCCTCGGGCGCCCTGGATCCGGGATCGTTGTTCCTGATCATGGGCTTTCGCATGCCGGGCTTTTTGCAGTTGATCCTGCCCCTGGGCCTGTTCCTGGGCATCCTCCTGGCCTACGGGCGGCTCTATCTTGAAAGCGAGATGACCGTGTTGTCGGCTACCGGCATGAGCCAGCAGCGCCTGCTGGGCATGACCATGATCCCGGCGACCCTGGTGGCGCTGCTGGTGGCCTGGCTGAGCCTGAGCCTGGCGCCGCAAGGTGCCAACCAGTTCCAGCTGCTGCTGAACAAGCAGGACGCCCTGACCGAGTTCGATACCCTGGTGGCCGGACGCTTCCAGGCGCTCAACGATGGCACCCGGGTGACCTATACCGAGCAACTGTCCGAGGATCGCACCAAGCTTGGCGGGGTGTTCATCTCCGAAAAACGCCTGAACCAGGAGAAAAAGGACCAGGGGATCTCGGTGCTGGTGGCCGAGAAGGGGCACCAGGATATCCGTCCTGACGGCAACCGCTACCTGATCCTGGAGAACGGTTACCGCTATGACGGCAACCCGGGCGAGGCCAACTACCGGGTGATCAAGTACGACACCTATGGTGTGCTGCTGGAACGGCCGGATGTCAGCGAGGAGGTCACCGACCGGGACGCCATGCCGACTGCCGACTTGATCGGCAAGGACGACCTGCGCGCCCGTGCCGAGCTGCAATGGCGTCTTTCCCTACCGTTGCTGGTCTTCATCGTGACCCTGATGGCGGTGCCGTTGTCCCGGGTCAACCCGCGCCAGGGTCGCTTCCTCAAGTTGATCCCGGCGATCCTTCTGTACATGGCCTACCTGACGATCCTGATCTCGGTGCGAGGCGCCTTGGAGAAGGGCAAGATTTCTCCCACCCTCGGCCTGTGGTGGGTTCACGGCTTGTTCCTGGCCATCGGCCTGGGGCTGATGTACTGGGAGCCGTTACGCTTGAAAATGGCGAGTCGTCGCAGCATGAAGGAGATGGCTCGTGGTTAAGCTCGATCGCTACATCGGTAGCAGTGTATTGATGGCCATCCTGGCGGTCCTGTTGATCATCCTGGGCCTGGCTTCGCTGTTCGCCTTCATCGATGAGATGGGCGCCGTCAGCGATACCTATACCGTGATGGATGTGTTGAGCTACGTAGTGCTCACGGCGCCGCGCCGGGTCTATGAAATGCTGCCGATGGCCGCCCTGATCGGCTGCCTGATCGGCCTGGGAACCCTGGCCAGCAACAGCGAGCTGACCATCATGCGCGCCGCTGGCGTGTCGGTGGGGCGTATCGTCTGGGCGGTGATGAAGCCGATGCTGGTGCTGATGATGGTCGGCCTGCTGGTGGGCGAGTACCTGGCCCCCGCGACTGAGACCCAGGCCCAGGCGAGCCGCGCCCTGGCCCAAGGCTCTGGCGATGCCCAGAGCTCCAAGCACGGTCTCTGGCATCGCCAGGGCGACGAGTTCATTCATATCAACGCCGTGCAGCCCAACGGCCTGTTGTACGGGGTGACTCGCTATCATTTCGACGGCCAGCGCCACATGTTGTCCTCGAGCTTCGCTCGCCAGGCGCGTTTCCACGAGAACTACTGGCAGCTGACCGAAGTCACCACCACGTATTTCCGTGATGGGCATACCGAAGTCATCAATGCCCCCGAAGAGCGCTGGGATGTGGCTTTGAGCCCGCAGTTGCTGAGTACCGTGGTGATGGCGCCGGAGTCCCTGTCCATCAGCGGCCTGTGGGGTTATATCCATTACCTGGCCGACCAGGGGCTGAACAATGGCCGTTACTGGCTGGCGTTTTGGGTCAAGATCCTGCAGCCATTGGTCACTGCCGCCCTGGTGCTGATGGCGATTTCCTTCATTTTTGGTCCGTTGCGCTCCGTGACCCTGGGGCAGCGGGTGTTTACCGGGGTGCTGGTGGGCTTCACCTTCCGTATCGCCCAGGATCTATTGGGGCCTTCGAGCCTGGTGTTTGGTTTCTCGCCCCTGTTCGCGGTGTTGGTTCCGGCCGGAATCTGCGCACTCGCCGGATTCTGGCTGTTGCGCCGGGCGGGTTGATCCGGCGTTTCTGCCTCGTTTTGGTGCAACGCCCCGGCCAGCAAGCCGGGGCGTCTTTGTGTGGGCGGGGCTGACCGGCGAGCGTGACGCTCGTGCCGAGTATCAGGTACAATTCCCGGCTATTTTTCGGCGGGCCTTGCCTGCAGCCTTTTTGAGTGTTCATCCGTGAGTGATTTGAGTCATATCCGCAATTTCTCCATCATCGCCCACATTGACCATGGCAAGTCGACTCTGGCCGATCGCTTTATCCAGATGTGCGGCGGCCTGGCCGATCGCGAAATGGAAGCCCAGGTCCTGGACTCCATGGATCTCGAGCGTGAGCGCGGGATCACCATCAAGGCCCATAGCGTCACCCTCTACTACAAGGCACGCGATGGCGTGACCTACCAGCTGAACTTCATCGATACCCCGGGCCACGTGGACTTCACCTACGAAGTCAGCCGTTCCCTGGCCGCCTGCGAGGGCGCGCTGCTGGTAGTGGATGCCGGCCAGGGCGTCGAGGCCCAGTCGGTCGCCAACTGCTACACCGCCATAGAGCAGGGCCTTGAGGTCATGCCGGTGCTGAACAAGATCGACCTGCCCCAGGCCGAGCCGGAGCGGGTCAAGGAAGAGATCGAGAAGATCATCGGCATCGATGCCGCCGACGCCGTGACTTGCAGCGCCAAGACGGGCCTGGGCGTGGACGAGGTGCTCGAGCGCCTGGTGACCACTATCCCGGCACCGACCGGCAATATCGAAGACCCGCTGCAAGCGCTGATCATCGACTCCTGGTTCGACAACTACCTGGGCGTCGTGTCCCTGGTACGCGTACGTCATGGCCGGGTGAAGAAGGGCGACAAGATCCTGGTCAAGTCCACCGGCAAGATCCACCTGGTGGACAGCGTCGGTGTCTTCAATCCGAAACACACCGCTACCGCCGACCTCAAGGCCGGTGAAGTGGGCTTCATCATCGCCGGCATCAAGGACATCCATGGTGCGCCGGTGGGCGATACCCTGACCCTGAGCTCCACCCCCGACGTGGAAGTGCTGCCAGGCTTCAAGCGTATCCAGCCGCAGGTCTATGCTGGCCTGTTCCCAGTCAGCTCCGACGACTTCGAGGACTTCCGCGAAGCCCTGCAGAAGCTCACCCTGAACGACTCCTCGCTGCAGTACACCCCGGAAAGCTCCGACGCCCTGGGCTTCGGCTTCCGTTGCGGGTTCCTCGGCATGCTGCACATGGAGATCATCCAGGAGCGCCTGGAGCGCGAATACGACCTGGACCTGATCACCACCGCGCCGACGGTAATCTTCGAGCTGCTGCTCAAGACCGGTGAAACCATCTACGTCGATAACCCGTCCAAGCTTCCGGACCTGTCCTCCATCGAGGACATGCGCGAGCCGATCGTGCGGGCCAATATCCTTGTGCCCCAGGAGCACCTGGGCAACGTCATAACCCTGTGCATCGAAAAGCGCGGCGTACAGCGCGACATGCTGTTCCTCGGCTCGCAGGTCCAGGTGACCTACGACCTGCCGATGAACGAGGTGGTACTGGACTTCTTCGACCGCTTGAAGTCCACCAGTCGTGGTTATGCTTCGCTGGATTACCACTTCGACCGCTACCAGTCGGCTAATCTGGTGAAGCTGGACGTGCTGATCAACGGTGACCGGGTCGATGCCCTGGCCCTGATCGTGCACCGCGACAATGCCCACTACAAAGGGCGTGCGTTGACCGAGAAGATGAAAGAACTGATTCCTCGGCAGATGTTCGACGTGGCAATCCAGGCCGCCATCGGCGGGCAGATTATCGCGCGGACAACCGTCAAGGCCCTCAGAAAGAACGTACTGGCCAAATGCTACGGCGGTGACGTAAGCCGTAAGCGCAAGCTGTTGGAAAAGCAGAAAGCCGGTAAGAAACGCATGAAGCAAGTGGGTAACGTGGAGATTCCACAGGATGCCTTCCTTGCTGTGCTCAGGTTGGATAGTTAGGTCCTATGTCACTAAATTTCCCGCTGTTGCTGGTCATCGCTGTCTTCGTATGCGGTTTCCTGGCGTTGCTCGACCTGGTGTTCCTGGCTCCGCGTCGTCGCGCGGCCATTGCCAACTATCAGGGCAGCGTCAGCCAGCCGGATGGGCTGGTGGTCGAGAAGCTGAACAAGGAACCGCTGCTGGTTGAATACGGCAAGTCGTTCTTCCCGGTACTGTTCATCGTCCTGGTGCTGCGTTCGTTCCTGGTGGAGCCGTTCCAGATTCCGTCGGGCTCGATGAAACCGACCCTGGATGTGGGCGACTTCATCCTGGTGAACAAGTTCTCCTATGGCATTCGCCTGCCGGTGATCGACAAGAAGGTCATCGAGGTCGGTGACCCGCAGCGCGGCGATGTGATGGTGTTCCGCTACCCGAGCGATCCGAACGTCAACTACATCAAGCGTGTGGTCGGCCTGCCGGGCGACGAGGTGCGCTACACCAGCGACAAGCACCTGTTCGTCAACGGCCAGCCGGTGGCGGAACAGTTGGTAGGGGCCGAGCCAGGCACCCTGGGCAGCGCGGAGCTGTACAAGGAGAAACTCGGCGCCGCCGAGCACCTGATCCGCAAGGAAATGAGTCGTTACCGGGCCACCCCGGACGGTCGTTGGGTAGTTCCTGCCGGGCACTACTTCATGATGGGCGACAACCGCGACAACTCCAACGACAGTCGCTACTGGGACGATCCAAGCATTCCCAAGGACCTGCTGGGCATGGTTCCCGACAAGAACATCGTCGGCAAGGCCTTCGCAGTCTGGATGAGCTGGCCCGAACCGAAACTCAGCCACCTGCCGAACTTCTCGCGGGTTGGCCTGATCAAGTAATCACCCACGGCGCTGTTGAACACAGCGCCGAATGCTTTTCTGGCTCTTGCATAAAACGGTCGTACCCTCAGGCGACCCCTGGCCCGAAGCATGCAATCAACGATATTCAGGATGTGGATTTGAACACAGCGTTAATTGCCACCCGCACCTTGTGCGCGGCCCATAGGATGGCGAGTTTCGGTGACGAAACCAGCGTGGGTAAATCGTGAGCGTTTCTTTGAGTCGTCTCGAGCGCCAGCTCGGTTATTCCTTCAAGGACCAGGAACTGATGCTCCTGGCCCTCACTCATCGCAGTTTTGCCGGGCGCAATAACGAGCGCCTGGAGTTCCTGGGTGATGCGATCCTCAACTTCGTGGCCGGCGAGGCGTTGTTCGAGCGTTTCCCCCAGGCCCGCGAAGGCCAGCTGTCGCGTTTGCGTGCACGGCTGGTGAAAGGTGAGACCCTGGCGGTATTGGCCCGTGGTTTCGATCTGGGTGAATACCTGCGCCTGGGGTCCGGCGAGCTGAAAAGCGGTGGCTTCCGGCGCGAGTCGATCCTGGCCGATGCACTGGAGGCCCTGATCGGCGCGATCTATCTGGACGCCGGCATGGAAACTGCCCGTGACCGCGTGCTGTCCTGGCTGGCCTCGGAATTCGACAGCCTGACCCTGGTGGACACCAACAAGGACCCCAAGACCCGGCTGCAGGAGTTCCTCCAGTCCCGGGCCTGTGAACTGCCACGCTACGAAGTGGTGGATATCCAGGGCGAACCCCATTGCCGGACCTTTTTCGTGGAATGCGAAGTCACCTTACTGAATGAAAAAAGCCGGGGACAGGGCGTGAGCCGTCGCATTGCCGAACAGGTAGCGGCCGCCGCAGCACTGATTGCCCTGGGCGTGGAGAATGGCCATGACTGATTCAACTGCAACACGCTGTGGCTATGTCGCCATTGTCGGCCGCCCCAACGTGGGCAAGTCGACGCTGCTCAACCACATCCTCGGCCAGAAGCTGGCGATCACCTCGCGCAAGCCGCAGACCACTCGCCACAACATGCTGGGGATCAAGACCGAAGGCGCCATCCAGGCGATCTACGTCGATACGCCCGGCATGCACAAGAGCAACGAAAAAGCCCTGAACCGCTACATGAACAAGACTGCCTCGGCAGCCTTGAAAGATGTGGACGTGGTGATCTTCGTGGTCGATCGCACCAAGTGGACCGACGAGGACCAACTGGTCCTGGAACGCGTCCAGTACGTGCAGGGCCCGGTGATCCTGGCGATCAACAAGACCGACCGGATCGAGGACAAGGCCGAGCTGATGCCGCACCTGACCTGGTTGCAGGAGCAGTTGCCCAACGCCGAGATCGTTCCGGTATCGGCCCAACAAGGGCACAACCTGGATGCCCTGGAAGGCCTGATCGCCAAGCACCTGCCGGAAAACGACCATTTCTTCCCGGAAGACCAGATCACCGATCGCAGCAGCCGTTTCCTCGCGGCCGAGCTGGTGCGCGAGAAGATCATGCGCCAGCTGGGTGCCGAGCTGCCGTACCAGATCACCGTTGAAATCGAAGAGTTCAAGCAGCAGGGCCACACCCTGCATATCCATGCCCTGATCCTCGTCGAGCGCGATGGCCAGAAGAAAATCATCATTGGCGACAAGGGTGAGCGCATCAAGCGCATCGGCATGGAGGCGCGCAAGGACATGGAGCTGCTGTTCGACTCCAAGGTCATGCTCAACCTCTGGGTCAAGGTCAAGGGCGGCTGGTCCGACGACGAGCGTGCCCTGCGCTCCCTGGGTTACGGCGACCTGTAACCCTGCCGGCTCTTGTGTAGCGAGGGAGTTGCCGCCCTCGCCACATCCCACCTGAGAGTTGGACACCAATGCCTAGTAGCACTCCCTCTGGCCAACTTGCCTACGTCCTGCACAGCCGTGCCTATCGCGAGAGCAGTGCGCTGGTGGACTTTCTCACCCCTCAAGGTCGCTTGCGTGCGGTGCTGCGTGGTGCCCGCGGCAAGGCCGGGACGCTGGCCCGGCCTTTCGTTCCCCTGGATGTCGAGTTTCGCGGGCGGGGCGAATTGAAGAATGTCGGGCGTATGGAGAGTGCCGGAGTCGCTGCCTGGCTCAACGGCGAGGCGCTGTTCAGCGGCCTTTACCTGAATGAACTGCTGATCCGCCTGCTGCCGGCGGAAGACCCCCATCCGGCAGTGTTCGATCACTACGCTGCAACCTTGCAGGCCCTGGCCGAGGGGCGTCCGCTGGAGCCTTTGCTGCGAGCCTTCGAATGGCGCTTGCTGGACGATCTGGGCTACGGCTTCGCCCTTGACCAGGATATCCATGGCGCTCCCATCGCCGCCGACGGCTTGTATCGCCTGCAAGTGGATGCCGGGTTGGAGCAGGTGTTCCTCTTGCAGCCGGGGTTGTTCAACGGGGCAGAGCTGCTGGCCATGGCAGAGGCCGACTGGACTTCCCCGGGGGCACTGGCGGCGGCCAAGCGCCTGATGCGCCAGGCCCTGGCGGTTCATCTTGGGGGGCGTCCCCTGGTTAGCCGCGAGTTGTTCCGCAAGCCTTGAGCCCTTCGTTAGATGGCTCGATGACCTGAGCGTTATCGGCAAATGGCAACGGACCCCGTTCTGCCCGTATGCTGTGCGCCGAATCTTCATTTATTCAGGAGCGCTTTCGTGACCACCAGCAATCGCATTCTTCTTGGCGTGAACATCGACCACGTTGCTACCCTGCGCCAGGCCCGGGGTACTCGCTATCCTGACCCGGTCAAGGCGGCGCTGGATGCGGAAGAGGCGGGTGCCGACGGGATCACCGTGCACCTGCGCGAAGACCGCCGGCATATCCAGGAGCGCGATGTGCTGCTGCTCAAGGACGTGCTGCAGACCCGCATGAACTTCGAGATGGGGGTCACCGAAGAAATGATGGCCTTTGCCGAGCGCATCCGTCCGGCGCATATCTGCCTGGTTCCGGAAACCCGCCAGGAACTGACCACAGAGGGTGGCCTGGATGTAGCGGGGCAAGAGGAGCGGATCAAGGCGGCAGTCCAGCGCCTGTCGAAAATCGGCTCCGAGGTTTCGTTGTTCATCGACGCCGACGAGCGCCAGATCGAAGCCTCCAAGCGGGTCGGCGCGCCGGCCATCGAGCTGCATACCGGGCGCTACGCCGATGCCCAGACCCCTGGCGAGGTGGCGCAAGAGCTGCAGCGTATCGTCGATGGAGTGGCGGTAGGCCTGGCCCAGGGCTTGATCGTCAATGCCGGTCACGGCCTGCATTATCACAACGTCGAGGCCGTAGCGGCGATCAAGGGCATCAATGAGCTGAACATCGGCCATGCCCTGGTTGCCCATGCATTGTTCGTCGGCTTCAAGGGAGCGGTGGCGGAAATGAAGGCGCTGATCCTGGCGGCTGCCAAGGGCTGACCTACTGGCGTCCGGAGGCTGCGGCAAGGTCCGCAGGACCTTCAGCGATCAGGCTATCGCCGCAGCCTCGCTGCTGTGTCGGTAGCCGATCGCTTCAGAGCGGCGGGTTCTCTTCCGGCGGCTTGGCCTTGTTGACTCCCGGCACATGCAGGTTGCCCTCGGCGACCTGGTCACCCTCCAGCTGTGGCTGGGTCACCCAGGTGAGAATGTCGTAGTAGCGGCGGATGTTGGCCACGAAATGCACCGGTTCGCCACCCCGGGCGTAACCATAGCGGGTCTTGCTGTACCACTGCTTCTGCGACAGGCGCGGCAGCATCTTCTTCACATCCAGCCATTTGTTCGGGTTGAGCTTTTCCCGTTCGGCCAGCCTGCGCGCGTCGTCCAGATGGCCGGTGCCGACGTTATAGGCGGCGAGGGCGAACCAGGTCCGATCCGGCTCCTCGATCTTGTCGTCCAGCTGGTCCTTGATATAGGCCAGGTACTTGGCGCCGCCGCTGATGCTCTGCTTCGGGTCCAGGCGGTTGGAGACGCCCATGGCCTGGGCGGTGTTCTGGGTCAGCATCATCAGCCCGCGCACGCCGGTCTTGGAGGTCACCTCGGCCTGCCACATCGACTCCTGGTAGCCCACGGCCGCCAGCAGGCGCCAGTCGAGCTTCTCTTGCTTGGCCGAGGCCTTGAAGTGCTTCTCGTACTTGGGCAGGCGCTGCTGCAGGTGCTGGGCGAAGGTATAGGCACCGACATAGCCGAGTACGTCTACATGGCCGTAGTAACGATCCTTGAGGCGCTGCAGGGTGCCGTTCTTCTCCACCTTGTCGAGAAAGGCGTTGATCTCGTTGAGCAGGCTGTTGTCGTCGCCAGCGGCCACGGCCCAGCTCTGGCTGCGAGCGTCGCCGAGGTCGAAGGCCACTCGCACGTTGGGGAAGTACACCTGGTTCATTGCCAGCTCGTTGGAGTCCACCAGGGTCAGGTCGATCTGCCCTTCGTCCACCATGCGCAGCAGGTCCACCACTTCCACGGCGTCCGATTCTTCGTACTCGAGGCTGGGGTACTTGAGCTTGAGCTCGGCCAATTGTTCGGCATGGCTGCTGCCCTTGAGCACCATGATGTGCTTGCCCACCAGGTCCTGGGCGGTGGTGGGGCGGGATTGGCCGTTGCGATAGATGATCTGCGGCGTGACTTGCAGATACGGGTGGGAAAACCGCACTTGCTGCTTGCGCTGCTCGCTGCCCACCAGGCCTGCGGCCGCCAGGACCGGCCCCTTGGGCTGGCCCAACTGGTCGAACAGGTCGTCGAGGTTGTCGGCGGTCTCGATCTTCAGCTCGACCCCCAGATCGTCGGCGAAACGTTTCACCAGCTCGTACTCGAAGCCGGTTTCACCGTTGCGATCCTGAAAGTAGGTGGCAGGACTGTTCCGGGTGATCACCCGCAGTACACCATCCTCCTTTACGCGCTCCAGGGTACTGGGTTTTTCAACACAGGCACCGAGCATCAGGAAGAGTCCGGTAACGATGAGCCACTTGGCGCAGCGCGGACGTAAAGCCATAGGGGAAAACATTGGCGCAGTATACGCAAAGCGCAACGAGCGCCATATCTCGACAGCGAGTGGCGTGTCTGCTAGCGATGGTCGACCCGTGCTGGAACCCTCAGGAATGGGGCTTTCGCGGTCTGTGTGACAATTCAAATAACCCTTGGCGATGATGTCGATCAGCCTTTGTTATAGGGCTGTAGCCCCTGGCCGACACCCGGAGGGGCGAGGGCATAGTGTTTCGGGTGCCGATGCCGACGGTTTAAGTTAGAATGCACGGCCTCAAAGCACACCCCCTTCCCGAGGCTGTCCCGAAGATGTTGATCCTGCGCGGCGCTCCTGCCCTTTCTGCCTTTCGCCACAGCAAACTCCTTGAGCAACTGAGCCAGAAAGTACCGGCTGTCAGTGGCTTGTATGCTGAATTCGCTCACTTCGCCGAGGTTACCGGCGTCCTGACCGGCGACGAACAGCAGGTGCTTGCGCGCCTTCTGAAGTACGGCCCCAGCGTTCCGGTACAAGAGCCGACCGGCCGACTGTTCCTGGTCCTGCCACGCTTGGGCACCATCTCGCCCTGGTCGAGCAAGGCCAGCGACATCGCCCGCAACTGCGGCCTGGCGAAAGTCCAGCGCCTGGAACGGGGTATTGCCTTCTATGTAGCGGGCGAGTTTAGCGAGACCGATGCCCAGCTGATCGCCAGCGCCCTGCACGACCGCATGACCCAGATCGTCGTGGCCAACCTCGAAGAGGCCGGCGGCCTGTTCAGCCATGCCGAACCCAAGCCGTTGACCGCCGTGGACATCCTCGGTGGTGGTCGCGCCGCCCTGGAAAAGGCCAACAGCGAGCTGGGCCTGGCCCTGGCCGAAGATGAAATCGACTACCTGGTGACGGCCTTCCAGGGCCTGGCACGCAACCCCCACGACATCGAACTGATGATGTTCGCCCAGGCCAACTCCGAGCACTGCCGCCACAAGATCTTCAACGCCAGTTGGGACATTGACGGCCAGGCCCAGGAAAAAAGCCTGTTCGGCATGATCAAGAACACCTACCAGATGCACAACGAAGGTGTGCTCTCGGCCTACAAGGACAATGCCGCGGTGATCGTCGGCTCCGTCGCCGGGCGCTTCTTCCCGAATCCCGAGACCCGCCAGTACGGCGCGGTGCAGGAGCCGGTGCATATCCTGATGAAGGTCGAGACCCACAACCACCCGACCGCGATCGCTCCGTTCCCTGGCGCATCCACCGGCTCCGGTGGCGAGATCCGCGACGAAGGTGCCACCGGCCGTGGCGCCAAGCCCAAGGCCGGCCTCACCGGTTTCACCGTTTCCAACCTGCAGATCCCTGGCTTCGAACAGCCTTGGGAAGTGCCGTACGGCAAGCCCGAGCGCATCGTCGACGCCCTGGACATCATGATCGAGGGCCCGCTGGGTGGCGCGGCGTTCAACAACGAATTCGGCCGTCCGGCCCTGACCGGCTACTTCCGGACTTTCGAGCAGTCCATCACCACCCCCCGTGGTGAGGAAGTGCGTGGCTACCACAAGCCGATCATGCTGGCTGGCGGCATGGGCAACATCCGTGACGAACACGTGCAGAAGGGCGAGATCACCGTCGGCTCCAAGCTGATCGTCCTCGGCGGCCCGGCGATGCTCATTGGCCTGGGCGGCGGTGCCGCTTCCTCCATGGCCACCGGCACCAGCTCGGCGGACCTGGATTTTGCCTCGGTACAGCGTGAGAACCCGGAAATGGAGCGCCGTTGCCAGGAGGTCATCGACCGTTGCTGGCAGCTGGGCGACAAGAACCCCATCAGCTTCATCCACGACGTCGGTGCCGGCGGCCTGTCCAACGCCTTCCCCGAGCTGGTCAACGACGGCGGCCGTGGCGGTCGCTTCGAGCTGCGCAACATTCCCAACGACGAGCCGGGCATGGCCCCGCACGAGATCTGGTCCAACGAATCCCAGGAACGTTATGTCCTGGCGGTGGGCGCCGAGGACTTCGAGCGCTTCAAGGCCATCTGCGAGCGCGAGCGCTGCCCGTTCGCGGTGGTCGGCGAAGCCACTGCCGAGCCGCAGCTGACCGTGACCGACAGCCACTTCGGCAACAGCCCGGTGGACATGCCCCTGGAAGTGCTGCTGGGCAAGGCCCCGCGCATGCACCGTTCGGCCGTTCGCGAAGCCGAGCTGGGTGATGATTTCGATCCGAGCACCCTGGACGTCGCCGAGAGCATCGAGCGTGTCCTGCATCACCCGGCCGTTGCCAGCAAGAGCTTCCTGATCACCATTGGCGACCGCACCATCACCGGCCTCGTGGCCCGCGACCAGATGGTCGGCCCGTGGCAGGTACCGGTGGCTGACGTGGCGGTCACCGCCACCAGCTTCGATGTCTACACCGGCGAAGCCATGGCCATGGGCGAGCGCACTCCGCTGGCCCTGCTGGATGCCCCGGCGTCCGGGCGCATGGCCATTGGCGAGACCCTGACCAACCTCGCGGCCTCGCGCATCGGCAAGATCAGCGATATCAAGCTCTCCGCCAACTGGATGTCCGCTGCCGGCCACCCGGGCGAAGACGCGCGCCTGTACGACACCGTCAAGGCTGTCGGCATGGAGCTGTGCCCGGAGCTGGGCATCACCATCCCGGTGGGCAAGGACTCCATGTCCATGGCCACCCGCTGGAACGAAGAGGGCGTGGACAAGAGCGTCACCGCGCCGCTGTCGCTGATCGTCACCGGCTTCGCCCCGGTCACCGACATCCGCCAGACCCTGACCCCGCAACTGCGCATGGACAAGGGCACCACCGACCTGGTCCTGATCGACCTGGGTCGCGGCCAGAACCGCATGGGCGCCTCGATCCTCGCCCAGACCCACGGCAAGATCGGCAAGCAGGCTCCGGACGTCGATGACGCCGAAGACCTGAAGGCCTTCTTCGCGGTGATCCAGGGCCTCAATGCCGACGGCCACCTGCTGGCCTACCACGACCGTTCCGACGGCGGCCTGCTGACCAGCGCCGTGGAAATGGCCTTCGCCGGCCACTGCGGCCTGAACCTGAACCTGGATGCGCTGGCTGCCAGCGCGGCCGATATCCCGGCCATCCTGTTCAACGAGGAATTGGGTGCGCTGATCCAGGTTCGCCAGGATGCCACTCCGGGCGTGCTCGCTCAGTTCAGCGCCGCTGGCCTGGGCGACTGCGTGGCGGTGATCGGCCAGCCGGTCAACAACGGCCACATCAACATCTCCTTCAACGGCGAGAACGTGTTCGCCGGCGAGCGTCGTCTGCTGCAGCGCCAGTGGGCCGAGACCAGCTACCAGATCCAGCGCCTGCGCGACAACGCCGACTGCGCCGAGCAGGAGTTCGACGTGGTGCTGGAGGAAGACAACCCGGGCCTGAGCGTCAAGCTGAGTTTCGACGTCAACCAGGACGTCGCCGCGCCTTACATCAAGAAGGGTGTGCGTCCCCAGGTGGCAGTGCTGCGCGAGCAGGGCGTCAACGGCCAGGTGGAAATGGCCGCGGCGTTCGACCGCGCCGGCTTCAACGCCATCGACGTGCACATGAGCGATATCCTCGCCGGTCGTGTCGATCTCAACGAGTTCAAGGGCATGGTCGCCTGCGGCGGCTTCTCCTACGGTGACGTACTGGGCGCCGGTGAAGGCTGGGCCAAGTCGGTATTGTTCAACAGCCGTGCCCGCGATGCGTTCCAGGGCTTCTTCGAGCGCAACGACACCTTCACCCTCGGTGTGTGCAACGGTTGCCAGATGATGTCCAACCTGCACGAGCTGGTCCCGGGCAGCGAGTTCTGGCCGCACTTCGTGCGCAACCGCTCCGAGCAATTCGAAGGCCGCGTGGCCATGGTCCAGGTACAGGAGTCGAACTCGATCTTCCTGCAGGGCATGGCCGGTTCGCGGATGCCGATCGCCATCGCCCACGGCGAAGGCCATGCCGAGTTCGAAAGCGAAGAAGCGCTGCTGGAAGCCGACCTGTCCGGTTGCGTGGCCCTGCGCTTCGTCGACAACCACGGCAAGGTCACCGAGCGCTACCCGGCCAACCCCAACGGTTCGCCGCGCGGGATCACCGGCCTCACCAGCCGCGACGGTCGCGTCACCATCATGATGCCGCACCCTGAGCGGGTATTCCGTGCTGTGCAGAACTCCTGGCGTCCTGACGACTGGAACGAAGATGCAGGCTGGATGCGCATGTTCCGCAACGCTCGCGTCTGGGTGAACTGAGGCAATGTACAAGCTCAGCTTCTTCGTGCCTCCCAGCCATGTGGAGCAGGTCAAGAGCGCCGTGTTCGCCGCAGGTGGCGGACGCATCGGCGCCTACGACCAGTGCGCCTGGCAGGTGCTCGGCCAGGGCCAGTTCCGCCCCCTGGATGGCAGCCAGCCATTCCTCGGGCAGACCGGCCTGGTGGAGCGGGTGGAGGAATGGAAAGTCGAGCTGGTGGTGGCCGATGAACTGATCCGCGACGTGGTGATGGCGCTCAAGCAGAGCCATCCCTACGAGACTCCGGCCTACGAGGTCTGGCGTCTGGAACAGTTCTGAGGTTATCCACAGACAAAAAGCCCGCTGAGCCGGAAACGGCCAGCGGGCTTTTTTATGGGCGTGCAGGCAAGTCCTTCAGGCGCCGGCACCCACCTTGCGAGGTATCAGCGCTTGCATGGCGGCCTGCAAACCGAGTGCTTTCTCGCCAATCAATACATGCCAGACATCCCCTTCCAGGCGCCGAGTGCCCTGGCAGCCCAGGCCCCTGAGCGCCGCCTCCGACAGGCCCTGGCTGTTGTTCAGTTGGACCCGCAGGCGGGTCAGGGCCACGCAGTCCAGTTGCAACAGGTTATCGCGGCCACCCAGGGCGTTGAGCCATCGTTGGGCTTCTTGTGCAGGAACCGGGGTTGGCGCGGGGGCCGATTCGGGGGCGGTGGATGGGGCTGCCACGGGCGCCGTTGGCAGGGCCTGGCGGATTTCATCGGCGATGCTATCGGCGGTCGGGCCGACCACCACTTGCAGGCTGCAGCCCTTGCCAGGACGTACCACGGCCATGGCGCCCAGGGCCTTGAGCTCGGCGTCACGGGCCAGGTCGCGGTCGGCCAGTTCCAGGCGCAGGCGGGTGGTGCAGGCGCCCACGGTGATCAGGTTAGCGGCGCCGCCCAGGGCCTTGATGTAGGCGCTGGCGCGCTGGTCTTTGGCCAGCTCGCTCTTGCTGGCGGAGGGGCTGTCCTCGCGACCCGGGGTCTTGAGGTTGAAGCGACGAATGCAGAAATCGAACACCAGGTAGTAGATCACCGCATACAGCAACCCCACCGGCAGCACCTTCCAGCCATTGGTGGAGCGCCCCCAGCCCAGCGCCATGTCGATGGCGCCGCCGGAGAAGGTGAAGCCCAGGTGGATATCCAGCAGGTTGGTCAGGGCCATGGACATCCCAGTGAGCAGCGCATGCACCAGGTACAGCAGCGGCGCCAGGAACATGAAGGCGAACTCGATGGGTTCGGTGACCCCGGTGAGGAACGAGGTCAGGGCCATGGACAGGAAGATCCCGCCCATCACCTTGCGCCGCTCCGGCAGGGCATTGCGGTACATGGCCAGGCAGGCGGCGGGCAGGCCGAACAGCATCATCGGGAACATCCCGGTCATGAACTGGCCGCCGTTGGGGTCGCCGGCGAAATAGCGGGTCAGGTCGCCGGTGACCACGGCGCCGGTGTTCGGATCGGTGAAGCTGCCGAAGATGAACCAGGCCATGTTATTGAGGATGTGGTGCAGGCCGGTGATGATCAGCAGGCGGTTGAACACGCCGAAGACGAAGGCGCCGAAGCTGCCGCTTTCCAGCAGCAGTTGGCCGAAGCCGTTGATGCCATGCTGGATCGGCGGCCAGATCAGGCCGAACACCACCCCCAGGCCCACGGCGGTGAAGCCGGTGACGATGGGCACGAAGCGCCGGCCACCGAAGAACGCCAGGTACTCCGGCAGCTTGATGTCCTTGAAGCGGTTGTACAGCGCACCGGCCGTCAGCCCGCTGATGATCCCGGCGAGCATGCCCATGTTGATGCTGGCGTCCAGCACCTTGAGGGTCGAGATCATCACCAGGTAACCGATCGCTCCGGCCAGGCCGGCAGTGCCGTTGTTGTCCTTGGCGAAACCCACGGCGATCCCGATGGCGAAGATCAGCGCCAGGTTGCCGAAGATCGACTGGCCAGCATCGTGGATGATGGCGATGTCCAGCAGGTCGGTGTCACCCAGGCGCAGCAGCAGGCCGGCGATGGGCAGGATGGCGATGGGCAGCATCAATGCCCGGCCGAGGCGCTGCAGGCCCTCGATGAAGTACTGGTACATGGCGTCTCTCCTGGATTCTTATGGTTGTAGAGGCCAATGCTGCGCGCAGGCCTGGCGGACCGCGGCAGCACCCGGCAGGTCGAGCAACGTCGGGCTGAGTTGGCGGCACCGGCTGATCTCCAGCTGGCGTACCCGGTCCTTGATTTCCCCGACCTGCGGCGGGCTGACCGACAGTTCGCTGACGCCCAGGCCAATCAGCACCGGGGTCGCGAGCGGATCGCTGGCCAGGGCGCCGCAGACCCCGACCCAGCGACCGTGGCGTGCAGCCCCGGCGCAGGTCTGGGCGATCAGGCGCAGCAGGGCCGGATGCAGGGCGTCGACCCGGGCGGCCAATCCAGCGTGGTCGCGGTCCATGGCCAGGGTGTATTGGGACAGGTCATTGGTGCCGATGGACAGGAAGTCGGCGTGTTCGGCCAGTTGTTCGGCCATCAGCGCCGCAGCTGGCACTTCGATCATCACCCCCAGCTCCGGGTGCTGGCTGACTCCCAGTTCGCTGGCCAGGGTCTCAAGGCGCTGGCGGATGTGCAGCAGCTCGGCCACCTCGGTGACCATTGGCAGCATGATCCGGCAGCGTGCCATCGGCGAGACTTGCAACAGGGCCCGCAGTTGCTGGTCCAGTAGTTCGGGGCGCGCCTGGGCCAGGCGGATGCCGCGCAGGCCCAGCACCGGGTTGGCCTCGGCCGGCAGTGGCAGGTAGTCCAGCTGTTTGTCGCCGCCCACATCGATGGTGCGGATGATCACCGGTTTGTCGCCCATGGCATCCAGCACGTCCTGATAGGCCTGGCGCTGTTCCGCTTCGTTTGGTGCGTGCTGGCGGTCGACGAACAGGAATTCGGTGCGCAGCAGGCCGATGCCATCGGCACCGCCCTGGCAGGCCTCCCGAGCCTCATCGCTGGAGGCCACGTTGGCCGCGACCTCTATCGCCGTGCCGTCACGGGTCAGGGCCGGCTGCGCGGCCTGCTGTTGCTGCAAGGCGCGACGTTGCAAGCGGGCCCGATGGGCCTCCTGTACCTGTTGCAGGCGTTGCGGATCGGGCGCAAGTTCCAGGCGCCCGCCGTCGGCATCCAGCACCACCTGGCGACCGTTTTCCAGGTGCAGGACTTCCTGGCCCAGGGCCACCAGGCACGGCAGGCCCTTGCCCCGGGCCAGGATCGCCACATGGGAGGTTGCGCCGCCGGCAGCCATGCACAGGCCGGCTACGCCCTGGGCGCTCAGTTGCAGCAGGTCCGAGGGGGTCAGTTCTTCGGCGGCGACCAGCGCCCCGGGCGGCAGGTCGTAGTGCCAGGTTTCGCCCAGCAAGGCCCGCAGCACCCGCTGTTGCAGGTCGCGCAGATCGTTGGTGCGCTCAGCCAGCAAGGGGTTATCCAGGCTTTGCAGCACCTGGCACTGCTCGGCGATCGCCGCGCTCCAGGCATGGGTGGCGGCCCGGCCCTGGGCGATGGCGGCGTGGGCGGCGTCCAGCAGGGTCGGGTCTTCCAGCAGGGCCAGGTGGGCGTTGAAGATGTCCTGTTCCTCCTGGTCCCGACGCTGGCGGGCCTGATCCAGGGTCTGGCGGATATCGGCGCGTACCTGGTCCAGGGCCTTTTCCAAGGCTTGGCGCTGTTCATCAGGCTGGTGCTGGCCAAGGTCTTCCGGCAACTGCATGGCCTTAAGCCGCTGCAACGGGCCGGCGATCAGCCCTGGCGCGGCACAGACCCCATGCAATACGCCATCTTCAGCGGGGCGCCGAATGCTGGACGCGAGTGCGGCAGGTGTCGGGTGGGCGTCGCTCTCCAGCGCCGTGCCCAGGGTCTTGAGCAGCGCCTGTAAGGCGGCCTGGCAATCGGCGCCCTGGCAGCTGACCTGCACTTCATCCTGTTCGCCGATGCCCAGGCCCATCAGGGCTACCAGGCTGGTGCAGGGGGCACTCTTGTCCTTGAAGCTCAGCTGCGATTGGCTGGCGAAGCCGGCGGCGCATTGACGGACCAGGGCCGCGGGACGCGCATGCAGGCCGCCGCGGTGGGCAACCCGGACCCGGGCGCTGGCCTGTTCTGCCGAGCCCGGGGCGGCAGTTGCGTGTGTAGGGGCCTGGTTGCGCTGTGTGATATGCAGCAGCGGTTCGCCGACCTTGACGGTACCCAGGCTCAGCGGACGCTGGTCGAAACCCTCGCTGTTGGTCAGGATCAGCACGCTGATCAGGCTCCGGCAGTGCTGCGCGACATAGTCCAGGTCGAAGCGCAGCAGGGGTTGGCCGGCGTTGACGCGCTGACCCTCCTGGACCAGCAACTCGAAGCCTTCGCCTTGTAGCTCGACGGTGTCCAGGCCCAGGTGCAGCAGTAACTGTGCGCCGTTGTCGGCGCGCAGGGTCACGGCGTGCCCGGTCCGGGCGACCTGGATTACCACGCCAGGGCAAGGGGCGTGCAGGGTGTCGTTGAGCGGGTCGATGGCGATCCCGTCGCCCATGGCTCCGCTGGCGAACACCGGGTCGGGAACGCTACGCAGTGGCAGTACGGGCCCACTGAGTGGGGCACTGAGCGTCAGGTCATTATTGTTGTTGTGCATGGCGCAGTACTCATCGATCAAGGGGGGCTTAGTGAGTGCGGGTCACTTTGCTCAGGTGCCGTGGCTGGTCGGGGTCCATGCGGCGGGCCTCGGCCAGGCCAGCGGCCATGACATAGAAACTCTGGATCGCCAGGATCGGGTCCAGCGCCGGGTGGTTCGCCAGGCACAGCGGCAGGTCCCGTTCCTGGATATCGTCCGGTGCGGCCAGCAGTACCTTGGCGCCGCGCTGGCGCATGTCGGCGGCCAGGCTTAGCAGGCCGCCCTGTTCCGCCCCGCGTGGGGCGAACACCAACAGCGGGTAGTCGTGCTCGATCAAGGCCATCGGGCCATGGCGGACTTCGGCGCTGCTGAAGGCTTCGGCCTGGATCGCCGAGGTTTCCTTGAGCTTGAGCGCGGCCTCCTGGGCGATGGCAAAGCCTGCGCCGCGGCCGATCACCATCAGCCGCTGGCAGTCGCGCAGGGCCGCGACGGCCGGGCTCCAGTCCTGGGTGGCAGCCTGCTCCAGGCCTTCGGGCAGGGCCAGCCCGGCTTCCAGCAGGTGTGGGTCCTCATTCCAGTGGCCGATCAGGCGCGCGCTGGCGCTGAGGGTGGCGATGAAGCTCTTGGTGGCGGCGACACTCTGCTCGGTGCCGGCATACAGCGGCAGGGCGAATTCGCTGGCCGCTTCCAGTGGGCTGTTCGGCGCATTGACCAGGCCGACGGTGAGGGCGCCGCGCTTGCGCAGCAGGCGCACGCTGTTCACCAGGTCCGGGCTTTGGCCCGACTGGGAGAAGGCGAAGACCGCCTGGCCGCTGACCCGCAGTGGCGCTTGCTGCATGGTGACCACCGACATCGGCAGTGACGCCACCGGGATACCCACGTGCTGCATGGTCAGGTAGGCGAAATAACTGGCGGCATGGTCGGAGCTGCCCCGGGCCACGGTCATCGCCACTTGCGGCGGTTGGCGTCGCAGGCGACCGGCCACCTCCACCAGCGACGGCTCCAGGTGCTGTAGCTGGTTGCTCACGGCGGTGTGCGAGGACAGCGCCTCTTCAAGCATCTTGGAAGTCAAGCTCTTCTCCTTCGACCATGACGGCGGTCAGTTTGAGTGCGCGGTCCAGGCGCACGCTGTCGGCCCAACTGCCAGGTTGCAGGCGGCCGCGTTCGGGGAGGCCGAGGTAGTCGGCGGGAAATTGCGACAGGCGCTGCGAGGCGTCCGCCAGGGGCAGGCCGATCTTCACCAGGTTGCGTAGCGCCTGGTCCATGGTCAGGGTGCTACCGGCCAGGGTGCCATCCGGCAGGCGCACGCCACCCAGGCACTTGGTCACGGTGTGGCTGCCCAGCTTGTACTCGCCGTCGGGCATGCCCGCGGCAGCGGTGGAATCGGTGACGCAGTACAGGCATGGGATCGAGCGCAGGGCCACGCGCATTGCCCCGGGATGTACATGCAAGAGGTCGGGGATCAGCTCGGCGTACTGGGCATGGGCCAGGGCCGCACCGACGATCCCCGGCTCGCGGTGATGCAGCGGGCTCATGGCGTTGTACAGGTGGGTGAAGCTGGTGGCGCCGGCGGCCATGGCAGCCACGCCTTCTTCATAGCTGCCCAGGGTGTGGCCGATCTGCATGCGTATCCCGCGTGCGCTCAGGGCCCGGATCAGATCGTTGTGGCCCGCTACTTCCGGCGCGATGGTGATCACCCGTATCGGCGCCAGTTCCAGGTACTGCTCGATTTCGCTCAACAGCGCGGTATGGGCGAAGTTCGGCTGGGCGCCCAGTTTGCCGGGGTTGATGTAGGGACCTTCCAGATGCACGCCCAGGACCCGGGCGGACCCAGCCGGCCGCTGCCGGGCATACCGGCCGAGCTGTTCCAGCACATCGCGGATTTCCGCACTGGGCGCGGTCATGGTGGTGGCCAGCAACGAAGTGGTGCCGAAGCGCACATGGGTGCGGGCGATGGTCTCGAAGGCTTCGCTGCCCTGCATGATGTCCTTGCCGCCACCGCCGTGCACATGCAGGTCGATAAAACCGGGCAGCAGATAGGGCAGGTCGTTGTCCGCCGGATCGCAGGGGCTGCCATCGATGGCGGTCACCTTGCCTTCATGGTGGATCAGGTGGCCGCGGATCCAGCCTTGGGGCGTGAGTATGTTGGCTTCGGACATGGGCGTTTCTCGGATTCCTGGAGACTGGTTCAGCGTCGCAGTTCGGCGACGAAGTCGTAGTAGTCGTTGCGGCAGTAGGTATCGGTGACCTCGATCGGGGTGTTGTCTTCCAGGTAGCCGACCCGGGTCATCAGCAGCATGGCGGTGCCGGGGGCGATGCCCACCAGGCTGGCGAACTCGTCCGAGGCATTGATCGCCTGGATGTGCTGCAGCGCCCGTACCACGGGGCGCTTGATGCCATCGAGGTATTCGTACAGGGAGTCGCCCACCGCTTCCGGGCGGGCAATGATGCTGGCCGGCAGGGTGCTCATCTCGATCGCCATTACCACGTCGTCGGCTTTGCGCAGGCGCTTGAGGCGCGCCACCTTGTCGTTGGGCGACAGGCCGAGGCGAATCAGTTCTTCGTGGGTGGGGGGCGTGATGGTGCGTTCCAGCCATTGGGAGCCGGGCACGAAGCCCTTGAGGCGCAGCATTTCACTGAAGCCGGAAAGCCGCGACAGCGGTTGTTCCAGGCGTGGGGTGATAAAGGTCCCCGAACCCTGGTTGCGTCGGATCAGCCCCTGCTCGAAGAGCACTTCCAGGGCCTTGCGCGCGGTCACTCGGGAAATGCCCAGCAGTTCGCTGAGGTTGCGCTCGGAGGGCAGGGCCTGCTCGGCTTTCCACTGGCCAGCGTGAATCGCCGCTTCCAGGTTGCGGGCCAGTTGCAGGTACAGCGGGGTGGGTTGGGTGTCGTCCGGGCGCAGGTTCAGCAGGTGGTTCATGATCAGGTTTCCGATGCGGTTATAGGTTGTTGTCGCTCGGTAGTGCCGAAAAACTAATACCACTTAAATACCATGTCAACGCCACTGGTCCGCTGTGAGCGCACTGTAGCGGGCACTGTCGAGGTGCTGGCGAGCATAAAGGATTGAAGTGGTATTAGGCAGGTCTGGCAGCAAGGGCCAAAAGCCAGGGGGCGACCCGGGGCGGGTCGCGAAGTGGTATGGGCGTGCGGGTTTTGCGGGGCGGGGAAAATATTTTTTGCAGGAGGCGGGTTAAGGGCGGATCTCGATCATGGTGCCGTCCTTGACCAGGCCCCAGATCTCGCGCATGTCGACGTTGCGCATGGCGATGCAGCCGTCGGTCCAGTCCAGGGTATGGAAGTACTGCTCGGGGAATTCCTCGGTGTCCGGGGTGCCGTGGATCATGATCATGCCGCCGGGAGGCACGCCCTCGCGCCGGGAGCGGGCGGCGTCGCTGATGTTCGGATAGGAGATGTGCATGGCCAGGTAGTAGCGGTCGCTGGTCTTGCGCCAGTCGAGCCAGTACAGGCCCTCGGGCGTGCGCTTGTCGCCTTCCATGAGCTTGGGCCCCTTGGGTTTCTTGCCCAGGGAGATGCGATAGGTCTTCAGCGGTTTGCCGTCATTGATCAACTGCAGTTGATGGGCGGACTTGAGTACCAGGACTTTCTCGATGACCTTGCCGTCGAGGGTTTCCACCGTGGAGGCCTGGGAAACAGCGACAAAGGAACAGCACAGCAGGGCAAGCAACCAGCGCATTGACACGATATCCCCAGGCGCGCACGGGGTCCCGTGCACGATTATTGTTTAACTGATGGCAGGCTGGGCCAGCGGCGGGATGGATTCGGTGCGCACTTGGAAGGTGCCGGCCTGCCGGTCAGCGAAGAAGCATTCTAAGGTACGGCTGACAGTGCGAAAAGCCAGCTCGGACCAAGGGATGTCGGTTTCATCGAACAAGCGCACTTCAAGGCTCTCGGGGCCGGCGGCAAAATCCAGGTCGGCCAGCTCTGCGCGAAAGAACACATGCACCTGGCTGATATGCGGGACGTCGATCAGGGTATAGAAGCTCAAGTCGCGCACACGGGCGCAGGCTTCCTCGTAGGTTTCACGCACGGCTCCCTGCTCCACGGTCTCGCCGTTCTCCATGAAGCCGGCCGGCAGGGTCCAGTAGCCCAGTCGCGGCTCGATGGCCCGGCGGCACAGCAAGACCTTGCCTTCCCAGGTGGCCAGGCAGCCGGCGACGATATTGGGGTTCTGGTAATGGATGGTCTGGCAGTGATCGCAGACAAAGCGCAGGCGCGAGTCGCCTTCGGGAATGCGCTGGGTCACCGGGTTGCCGCACTGGCTGCAAAATTTCATCGAGGCTGTCCGGAAAAGGCTGCGGCTATCTTGGCGCGCGAGGCCTGTCGTCGGCAAGTTGTCGTTCCGCGACATGCCCCAGGAACGGGGGTTGGGCCGTTGCCGGGATTGGTGCATGATGCTCGGTAGCCAACAGATCGAGATGCCTCATGCTGGACGAGCTACTTCATCGGGTAAGTCATTACACGCCGCGTACATTGGAGACCGATCGACGTTTTCCCGAGGCCGCCGTGCTGGTGCCCATCACCCGCAGCGATGAGCCGGAGCTGGTGCTGACCCTGCGCGCCAGCGGGCTTTCGACCCATGGCGGAGAGGTGGCGTTTCCCGGTGGGCGACGCGATCCGGAGGACCCGGACCTGGTGTTCACCGCCCTGCGTGAGGCGGAGGAAGAGATCGGATTGCCCCCAGGCCTGGTGGAGATCATCGGCCCCCTGAGCCCGCTGATCTCCAAGCATGGGCTCAAGGTTACGCCGTATGTCGGAGTGATCCCCGATTTCGTCGAGTACCGCGCCAACGACGCGGAGATCGCTGCGGTCTTCAATGTCCCCCTGGAATTCTTTCGCCAGGACCCTCGGGAGCATACCCATCGCATCGACTACCAGGGACGCAGCTGGTACGTTCCCAGCTATCGTTTCGGCGACTTCAAGATCTGGGGGCTGACCGCGATCATGATCGTCGAGCTGGTCAACCTGTTGTATGACGCCGGGATCAGCCTGCGTCACCCACCGAAGAACTCCGTGACCCTCTGAAGCCATCGCACGTATGGCACTCACCCACGGCTGCCTGAGCCATGAGGACAACAAGATGAAATATCGCCTGGGCGATGCCCGAGTAGAAACCCATCCACAGAGCTGGGTCGCCCCGAACGCCACGCTGGTGGGCAAGGTCAAGCTGGAGGAGGGGGCCAACGTGTGGTTCAACGCCGTGCTGCGTGGCGATAACGAGCTGATCCTGATCGGCAAGCACAGCAACGTCCAGGACGGCACCGTGATGCACACCGACATGGGGTTCCCGCTGACCATCGGCACCGGGGTGACCATCGGCCACAACGCCATGCTGCATGGCTGCACCGTGGGCGACTACAGCCTGATCGGCATCAACGCGGTGGTCCTCAACGGCGCGAAGATCGGCAAGAACTGCATCATCGGCGCCAACTCGCTGATCGGCGAGGGCAAGGAGATTCCCGATGGATCGCTGGTCATGGGGTCGCCGGGCAAGGTGGTGCGCGAGCTCACCGAGCCGCAGAAGCGCATGCTCGAGGCCAGCGCCGCCCATTACGTACACAACGCCCAGCGCTATGCCCGGGACCTGGTCGAGCAGGAATCATGAGCCTTGCGGAGAAACCTGTCGCCTCGCCCTGCGTGAATATTTGCGCCCTGGACGAGCAGGACATCTGCATCGGTTGCCAGCGCACGGTGGACGAGATTACCCGTTGGGGCCGCATGGACAATACCGAGCGGCGTAGCGTATTGGCCCGCTGCCATGAGCGGGCCAAGGACAGCGGGTTGTTGTGGCTGGCGGGGGCTGGGGCAGGCAACTGATCGGTTGCGCAAGCCTTGTCGGGAGTCGAGGACTTTCTTGGCCCAATCCCCGGGCCTGAAGTAACCTGTACACCTTCCTGATAGCGACTTCTTGGCCCCCATGCTCTATCTGATCGCCTATATCAGCAGTGTCGTGCTGATCAACTACGCCTTTTCCACCGCCCCGCACCTGGACATCATCTGGTCGGCCTGGGGTGGACTGGTGTTCGTCCTGCGCGACATGGTGCAGACCCGCTTCGGCCACGGCGCCATCATCGCCATGCTGGTGGCCCTGGTGTTGTCCTATGTGACTTCCGACCCCGCCATCGCCCTGGCCAGCGCCACGGCATTCGCGGTCTCCGAATGCATCGACTGGTTGGTGTTCAGCATCACCAAACGCCCGCTGCACGATCGGCTGTGGATCAGCTCGGCGCTGAGCATCCCCCTGGATACCTTCATTTTCTTCGGCATGATCGACGCGCTGACCCCTGGGGTGATCCTCACTGCCCTGGCCTCGAAGTTCGCCGGGGTCACGGTGGTGTGGCTGGCCATGGCCTGGCGTTTGCGCAAAGCGGCGTGCGCCGGCTGAGCCAAAGGCCACGGTTCATGTAAAATGCCGCGCTTTCCCGGGTTGCCAGCCTGGCGCTCGGCCTTCGATGATCCGCTTGCTTGAGGACCTTCAGATGACTCGTATCGGAACTCCATTGTCGCCAACCGCGACCCGCGTCTTGCTTTGTGGCTGTGGTGAGTTGGGCAAGGAGGTGGTGATCGAGCTGCAGCGCCTGGGCGTCGAAGTGATTGCCGTGGACCGCTACGCCAATGCCCCGGCGATGCAGGTGGCCCATCGCAGCCACGTGATCAACATGCTCGACGGCGCAGCCCTGCGTGCCGTGATCGAGGCGGAAAAGCCGCATTTCATCGTGCCGGAAATCGAAGCCATCGCCACGGCGACCCTGGTGGAGCTGGAAGCCGAAGGCTTCACCGTGATTCCGACCGCCCGGGCCACCCAGCTGACCATGAACCGCGAAGGCATCCGGCGCCTGGCCGCTGAAGAACTGGACCTGCCGACCTCGCCATACCACTTCGCCGATACCTTCGAGGACTACAGCAAGGCCGTGCAGGACCTGGGTTTCCCGTGCGTGGTCAAGCCGGTAATGAGCTCCTCGGGCAAGGGCCAGAGCCTGCTGCGCAGCGCCGATGATGTGCAGAAGGCCTGGGACTATGCCCAGGAAGGCGGCCGGGCCGGCAAGGGCCGGGTGATCATCGAGGGCTTCATCGACTTCGACTACGAAATCACCCTGCTGACCGTACGTCATGTGGGCGGCACCACATTCTGCGCGCCCGTGGGCCATCGCCAGGAGAAGGGCGACTACCAGGAGTCCTGGCAGCCCCAGGCCATGAGCCCGAAGGCCCTGGCCGAGTCCGAGCGGGTTGCCAAGGCCGTGACCGAGGCCCTGGGTGGGCGCGGGTTGTTCGGTGTGGAGCTGTTCATCAAGGGCGACCAGGTGTGGTTCAGCGAAGTGTCGCCACGGCCCCATGACACTGGCCTGGTGACCCTGATCTCCCAGGACCTGTCACAGTTCGCCCTGCATGCACGGGCCATCCTCGGCCTGCCGATCCCGCTGATTCGCCAGTTCGGCCCATCGGCCTCGGCGGTGATCCTGGTGGAGGGCAAGTCCACCCAGACCGCATTCGCCAACCTGGGCGTTGCCCTGAGCGAGCCGGATACCGCGCTGCGCCTGTTCGGCAAGCCGGAAGTCAACGGTCAGCGGCGCATGGGCGTGGCCCTGGCTCGTGATGAGTCCATCGAAGCTGCCCGCGCCAAGGCAACCCGCGCCTCCCAGGCAGTCGTTGTAGAACTGTAAAAACATCCGTGGGCAAGCCTCGCTCCTGCCAGGTTGCGCCGACCTGCAGGAGCGAGCGGTGATCCGACTTGCCCGCGATGATGTCCCGTCAGCCGACCTGATTCAGGTCGTTGTTACGGGTTTCCTTCAGGCACAACACCGCGATCAGGCTCAGGATCGCCGCCCCCGAGACATATCCCCCGACCCAGCTCAAGCCGCCCATCGCCACCAGTTTCTGGGCGAAGAACGGAGCGGCCGAGGCTCCGACGATTCCTCCCAGGTTGTAAGCCGCCGAAGCGCCGGTGTAGCGCACATGGGTGGGGAACAGTTCCGGCAGCAGGGCGCCCATCGGCGCGAAGGTCACCCCCATCAGGAACAGCTCGATGCACAGGAACAGCGCCACCCCGGCGGTGGAGCCCTGGGTCAGCAGCGGTTCCATGGCGAAGCCCGAGAGGATCGCCAGGATGCCGCCGACGACCAGCACGGGCTTGCGCCCGAAGCGATCGCTGGCCCAGGCCGCCAGGGGCGTAGCGGCAGCCATGAACAGTACGGCGAAGCACAGCAGGCCGAGGAAGGTTTCCCGGCTGTAGCCCAGGGTCGATACGCCGTAGCTCAGGGAAAACACTGTGGAGATATAGAACAGCGCGTAGCACACCACCATGGCGGCGGCGCCCAACAGCACCGGCAGCCAGTATTGGCTGAAGAGCTCGATCAGTGGCAGCTTCACCCGTTCCTGGCGGGCCACGGCGTTGGCGAAGACCGGGGTTTCATGCAGCTTGAGGCGCACATAGAGCCCGACCATCACCAGCGCCGCGCTGAGCAGGAACGGAATGCGCCAGCCCCAGGCCCGGAACTGCTGGTCGTCCAGGCCCATGGCCAGGCCCAGGAACAACCCGTTGGCGGCCAGGAAACCAATGGACGGCCCCAGTTGCGGGAACATGCCGAACCAGGCGCGCTTGCCAGGTGGGGCGTTTTCGGTAGCCAGCAGCGCCGCGCCGCCCCATTCGCCACCCAAGCCCAGGCCCTGGCCGAAGCGCAGCAGGCACAGCAGGATCGGGGCCCAGGCGCCGATGCTGTCGTAGCCCGGCAGCACGCCGATCAGGGTGGTGCAGATGCCCATCAGCAGCAGTGAGGCCACCAGGGTCGACTTGCGGCCGATCCGGTCGCCGAAGTGGCCGAACAGTGCCGAGCCCAGGGGGCGGGCCAGGAAGGCGATACCGAAGGTGAGGAATGCCGAGAGCATCTGGGCGGTACCGGAGCTCTGGGGAAAGAACACCGGGCCAATCACCAGCGCGGCGGCGGTGGCGTAGACATAGAAGTCGTAGAACTCGATGGCGGTGCCGATGAAGCTGGCCGTGGCCACCCGGCTGGCGGAGTTGCCGGGGTGGTCGGTCGCGCCGGTGCTGTAGGTCGTGCTGGTCGTCATGCGGATATCCCTGACAGTCATTGCTCCAGTGGAGCGAATTATTATGGTCGAGCACCCAGGGATGTGGGTTTGGTGCGGGCGCGCTCGGGATGGGAGCGACGTCGAACGGTATGCGGGTATGTGCAGGATCTCGCAGGGTGCGGGTAGCACGCGGGGCTGCGGGGCTTGGGTAAGCGTTGCGATTATAGAAAGGCTGCTAACGATCCAACAAGGACTTGTCGCGGGTGTTCCCGGCTGGATAGGCCTGCCCTGAAGGCGGGCTCGGTGGCGCTTGGTGCAGTGGTCAGCGGATGGAGGGAACGCTGCTGGTGTGCCAGATCAGTACCCGGCTGACACGGTTTTCCTCGGTCTCGAGGATTTCCAGGCGGTAGCGGCCGATCTTCAGGCACACGGCGCTGTCGGGAATGGTTTCCAGGGCTTCGGTGACCAGGCCGTTGAGGGTCTTGGGGCCATCGCTGGGCAGGTGCCAGCCCAGGCTCTTGTTCAGCTCACGGATCGAGGCGGCGCCCTCCACCACATAGCGGCCATCGGCCTGGGGGTGGATGTGCGGGTTGTCGAGGCTGTGCTCGCTTTCGAATTCGCCGACGATCTCTTCCAGGATGTCTTCCAGGGTCACGATGCCCTGCACTTCGCCGTATTCGTCCACCACCATGCCCAGGCGTCGCTGCTGCTTGTGGAAGTTGAGCAGCTGCAATTGCAGCGGGGTGCTTTCGGGAACGAAATAGGGTTCGTGGCAGGCCGCCAGCAGCGCTTCCTTGGTCAGGCTGGCGTCGGGCAGCAAGTGGCGGATCTGGCGGGTATTGAGCACCGCCTCGACCTGGTTGATATCGCTGTGGAACACCGGCAGGCGGGTACGCCGGTTCAGGCGTAGCTGGGCGATGATCTGCTCGATCGGCTCGTCCAGGTTGATGCCGTCGACTTCGCTGCGGGGCACCAGGATGTCGTTGACGGTGATGTTGTCCAGGGCGTGGATGCCGGGCAGTGCGTGCTGTTCCTGGGGAGCCGGCTCGTCGTCCAGCAGGGCGGGGGCGTCATCGCTGTGCTTGACCACACTGGCCTTGCTGGCGAAGGGACGCAGCAGCAGTTGGCCCATGGCGTCGAGCAGCCAGGCCAGGGGGTAGACGAACTTCATGGGGATGGCGAGCAGGCCGTTGCCGAAGCTCAGGGTGCCCTCCGGATAGCGCACGGCCACGGCTCGCGGCAGGTACTCGGCCAATACCAGCAGGCCGCAGGTGCTGGCCAGGCAGGCTAGCCACGGGCCGTTCTCTGTCCAGTAAAACAGGGCCAGCAAGGTACTGATGATGACCGCCAGCACCCGGCACAGGGTGTTGCACAGGATCAGGCTTTCCTTGGGGAAGGCCAGTCGGGCTGCTGCTTTGTCACCCGAGCGCGAGCTGCTGCGCAGGGCCAGCAGGTGCAGCTGGGCGGCATCGATGGCGGTGAACAGTCCCGACCAGACGATCAGCAGGGCGATTACCGCGAGCATCGGGCCGGTGGGCAGGGAGTCGGTCATGGCCGGTGGTCAGATATGCAGGATGTATTCGCGGACCAGCTTGCTGCCGAAGTACGCCAGCATCAGCAGGCAGAAGCCGGCCAGGGTCCAGCGGATCGCCTTGTGCCCGCGCCAGCCCAGGCGGGTGCGACCCCAGAGCAATACGCTGAACACCACCCAGGCCAGGCAGGCAAGCAAGGTCTTGTGGACCAGGTGCTGGGCGAACAGGTTTTCGACGAACAGCCAGCCGGATATCAGTGATAGCGACAGCAGGGTCCACCCGGCCCAGAGGAAACCGAACAGCAGGCTCTCCATGGTCTGCAGGGGAGGGAAATTCTTGATCAGCCCGGAAGGGTGCTTGTTCTTCAGTTGATGGTCCTGGACCAGCAGGAGCAAGGCCTGGAACACCGCGATGGTGAACATGCCGTAGGCCAGAATCGAGAGCAGGATATGGGCCAGGATGCCCGGTTCTTCGTCGATCACCGGTACTGTGCCGGTCGGTACGAACTGCGCCAGCAGGGCTGTCAGGGCGCCCAGGGGGAACAGCAGTACCAGCAGGTTCTCCACGGGAATCCGCCAGCAGGCCAGCAAGGTCAGGGCAATGACGGCCGCGGCGATCAGGCTGGCGGCGCTGAAGAAGTCCAGGCCCAGGCCGACCGGGGTCAGCAAGTGGGTCAGCAGGCTGACGCCATGGGCCACCAGGGCCAGGACGCCAAGCGTAACCAGCAGGCGCTTGTTCGCCTTGGCGCCTGTGGCCAGGCGGGAGCCTTGATAGAGGGTCGCAGCGGCATAAAGGATGGCGGCGGCGAGGGTGGGTAGCAAGCTGGGTGACAAGGGGAGCATAAATCCTGTTAGGCAAGCCCGAAAGTCGTTGAGTTTGGCATAGAACCCAGAGCCCTGAAAGACCACGCGAGCAGACGGCGAGGTGTGCGCCACGCACAGTCTTCGCTATAATCCGCGACCTGCCCACGCCGCGGGCTCATCGAGCACCTGTTTATCACGCTCTGGGCCGCCATTACCCCGGTCTACCCTGGGCCTGAAAGGATCGAGCATGTTTGAAAACCTAACCGAACGTCTCTCGCAGACGCTGCGCCATGTCACCGGCAAGGCCAAGCTGACCGAGGACAACATCAAAGACACCCTGCGCGAAGTGCGCATGGCGTTGCTCGAGGCCGACGTCGCCCTGCCGGTGGTCAAGGATTTCGTCAACTCGGTGAAGGAGCGTGCGGTCGGCACTGAAGTGTCGCGCAGCCTGACCCCGGGCCAGGCCTTCGTGAAGATCGTCCAGGCCGAGCTGGAAAGCCTGATGGGCGCAGCCAACGAAGACCTGAACCTCAGCGCGGTGCCTCCAGCGGTGGTGCTGATGGCCGGTCTGCAGGGTGCGGGTAAGACCACGACTGCCGGCAAGCTGGCGCGCTTCCTTAAAGAGCGCAAGAAAAAGAGCGTGATGGTGGTGTCCGCGGACATCTACCGTCCAGCGGCGATCAAGCAGCTGGAAACCCTGGCCAACGATATCGGCGTGACCTTCTTCCCGTCGGACCTGAGTCAGAAGCCGGTCGCTATCGCTGAAGCAGCTATAAAGGAAGCCAAGCTCAAGTTCATCGACGTGGTGATCGTCGATACCGCCGGTCGCCTGCACGTCGACAGCGAGATGATGGACGAGATCCAGGCGCTGCACGCGGCCATCAAGCCGGTGGAAACCCTGTTCGTGGTCGACGCGATGACCGGCCAGGACGCGGCCAATACCGCCAAGGCCTTTGGCGATGCGCTGCCGCTGACCGGCGTGATCCTGACCAAGGTCGACGGTGATGCCCGGGGCGGTGCCGCACTGTCGGTGCGGGCCATTACTGGCAAGCCGATCAAGTTCATCGGCATGGGCGAGAAGACCGAGGCCCTGGATCCTTTCCACCCTGAGCGTGTCGCCTCGCGGATCCTGGGCATGGGCGACGTGCTCAGCCTGATCGAGCAGGCCGAGCAGACCCTCGATAAGGAAAAGGCCGACAAGCTGGCCAAGAAGCTGAAGAAGGGCAAGGGCTTCGACCTCGAGGACTTCCGCGACCAGCTGCAACAGATGAAGAACATGGGCGGTCTGGGTGGCCTGATGGACAAGCTGCCGAATATCGGTGGGGTCAACCTGTCCCAGATGGGTAACGCCCAGAACGCTGCGGAAAAGCAGTTCAAGCAGATGGAAGCCATCATCAATTCCATGACTCCGGCCGAGCGTCGCGATCCCGAGATGATCAGCGGTTCGCGCAAGCGCCGGATCGCCATGGGCTCCGGCACCCAGGTGCAGGACATCGGCCGCTTGATCAAGCAGCACAAGCAGATGCAGAAGATGATGAAGAAGTTCTCCGCCAAGGGCGGGATGGCCAAGATGATGCGCGGCATGGGCGGTATGTTGCCCGGCGGCGGTATGCCGAAGATCTGAGAATCCGCGCCGGCCATCATGCCGGCGCTCTTTTCCACGGGGACGTGGAAGCGGGCAGGCCTCCGATAGAAGCCTGTCCTTCCTGCTGCCGCTTGCGGCAGCTCCATGGCGAATCTGGATGGCAGCCGACGGGCGCCGGAAAAAGTCATTTGCAAAAGTCCGGATATTCCTTAGAATATGCGGCCTTTCGGGCACCCATGCCCGCTGTGCATTTAGATTTGCAGCACCGACTACAGGAACGATGTTCACATGCTAACAATCCGTCTTGCCCTTGGCGGCTCCAAAAAGCGCCCGTTTTACCACCTGACTGTGACCGACAGCCGTAACCCACGCGACGGTTCGCACAAAGAACAAGTTGGCTTCTTCAACCCGATCGCTCGTGGTCAAGAAGTTCGCCTGTCCGTGAACCAAGAGCGCGTAGCCTACTGGCTGAGCGTTGGTGCACAGCCATCTGAGCGTGTTGCTCAGCTGCTGAAGGAATCGGCTAAGGCTGCAGCCTGAACCTATGAACGCGACGCCAGCCCCTGCTGATGATTTGATCGTTGTCGGCAAAATTTATTCTGTTCATGGCGTTCGCGGCGAAGTGAAGGTCTTTTCCTTTACTGATCCGATTAAAAACCTGTTGCAGTACAAGGCCTGGACGCTCAAGCGCGAAGGCAGTGTGAAGCAGGTTGAGCTGGTCAGCGGACGAGGGAACGATAAGTTCCTGGTCGCAAAGCTCAAGGGTCTTGATGATCGCGAAGAAGCTCGTCTTCTGGCCGGTTACGAGATCTGCGTGCCGCGCAACCAATTCCCCGAACTGACCGACGGCGAGTACTACTGGTACCAGCTGCAAGGTCTCAAGGTCATCGACACCCTCGGGCAATTGCTCGGGCAGATCGATCACCTGCTGGAGACCGGCTCGAACGATGTAATGGTGGTCAAGCCTTGCGCTGGCAGCCTGGATGATCGCGAACGCCTGTTGCCCTATACCGAGCAATGCGTGTTGGCTGTCGACTTGGCCGCGGGCGAGATGAAGGTGGATTGGGACGCGGATTTCTAAGCGTGGCTAACTTGCGCGTAGAAGTGATCAGTCTGTTTCCCGAGATGTTTTCCGCCATCAGCGAATACGGCATAACCAGCCGCGCGGTGAAACAAGGGCTGTTGCAGCTCACCTGTTGGAATCCGCGAGACTACACCACGGATCGACATCACACTGTGGACGATCGCCCATTTGGCGGTGGACCGGGCATGGTGATGAAGATCAAGCCCCTGGAGGATGCACTGGTTCAGGCCAGGAGCGCAGCCGGGGAGGGCGCGAAGGTGATTTACCTGTCGCCCCAAGGCCGTCAACTGAATCAGTCGGCGGTACGCGAGTTGGCGAATGAGGATGCATTGATCCTGATTGCTGGTCGTTATGAAGGCATCGACGAACGCTTTATAGAAGCCCATGTCGATGAAGAGTGGTCGATTGGTGACTATGTACTGTCTGGGGGCGAGCTTCCGGCAATGGTCCTGATCGATGCGGTTACACGGCTGCTGCCCGGAGCTTTAGGGCATGTGGACTCCGCGGAGGAAGACTCCTTCACGGATGGTCTGCTGGATTGCCCGCACTACACCCGACCTGAGGTGTATGCGGATCAGCGTGTTCCCGACGTGTTGCTAAGTGGCAATCATGCACATATCCGGCGTTGGCGTTTGCAGCAGTCCCTTGGTAGGACCTACGAACGACGCGCTGATCTTCTGGAAAGACGCTCGCTTTCTGGAGAAGAGAAGAAGCTGCTCGAGGAATATCTCCGCGAGCGGGACGATAGTTAACAACGTATCGATGGTAGATCTGATGATTTACCTTAGGAGCACAGCATGACCAACAAAATCATCCTTGCACTCGAAGCAGAGCAGATGACCAAAGAGATCCCAGCCTTTGCCCCGGGCGACACCATTGTCGTTCAGGTGAAAGTGAAGGAAGGTGATCGTTCCCGTCTGCAGGCGTTCGAAGGCGTAGTTATCGCCAAGCGCAACCGCGGTGTGAACAGCGCGTTCACCGTACGTAAAATCTCCAACGGCGTTGGCGTAGAGCGTACTTTCCAGACCTACAGCCCGCAGATCGACAGCATGGCTGTCAAGCGTCGCGGTGACGTGCGTAAAGCCAAGCTGTACTACCTGCGCGACCTGTCGGGTAAAGCAGCTCGCATCAAGGAAAAACTGGCCTGAGTCCAGCTTCCGATGCAGAAAAAAGCAGCCTACGGGCTGCTTTTTTGTTGCCCGTCATTTATATCTCCCCAGTGTTTCAGGCAGTAGATCCATGTCCCCTCGCGAGCAAGAAATCCAGCGCCGTACCGAGCTGTCGGTCACCCGCGTGACCAAGGCGGTATTCCCCTCCACCACCAACCATCACAACACCCTGTTCGGCGGCACTGCCCTGGCCTGGATGGATGAGGTTTCGTTTATCGCCGCCACGCGTTTTTGCCGGCTACCGCTGGTAACGGTGTCCACCGACCGCATCGACTTCAATCATCCGATCGCTGCGGGCTCCATCGTCGAGTTGGTTGGGCGGGTGGTGAAGGTGGGCAATACCAGCCTCAAGGTCGAGGTCGAGGTGTTCGTCGAGAGCATGAGTTGCGATGGTCGCGAGAAGGCCATCCATGGCCTGTTCAGCTTTGTTGCCATCGACGATGACAAGCGCCCGGTTCCAGTGCTGCCGGGCTTCGCGGCGTAGATCGCTACTGGTTGTCCGGCTGGATCAGCGCGAGCAAGGTCCAGCCTGGTGCTGGCTTGAGGCTGCTTTCGGGTGTCAGTACATGGACCCAGCCCCCGGTATCGCGGGCAAACAGCAAGGTGGCGCGGTCGCCATGCAGCGCTTGGTAGTCCTCCCAGCCGAAGGCTTCCGTCAGGTGGGTGCTATAGAGCTCCGCGCCCTGGCCCAGCAAGCTGGCCAGCTTGGTGTAGGTCAGGGCTTCGCTCCCCAGCAATTGGCCGCGATGTTCATGACTGGCGCGGTGCTTGTCGGAGCGCCGGCTTTCCTGGCTATTGGCCAGGGCATGCAGGCGTTGATGGCCGAAATCATGGCGAAAGCGCATGGCGGCCAGGGTGTTCAGCTCCCCTGATGGCGAGAGCGCCAGTAGATGCCCAAGCCCTACCAGGTCCAGATGGGCATCGGCGTGTTGCGAGGCCGGGTTGCCGAAGTAGGTGGGCAGCCCCTCCATGCGTGCCGCGCGGATATTTTCCCAGCTGGAATCCGTGAGCAGTACCCGGCTGCCCAGTTGTTGCAGGGCCTTGGCGATGATTCGTGCCGGGCCATTGGCTCCGACGATCAGGAAGCCACTGGGGGCTGGTTCGGCCACTTTCAACAGGCGTGCCAGGGGGGCGTGCGGTTGCGCTTTGCAGAACCACGGTGCCAATGATCACGGCGAAGGTCAGGGGCACCAGCAGCAGGGCGCCTTGATGCCCGGCCTCATCCAGGCGAATGGCGAAGATTGCCGAGACCGCCGCCGCGACAATGCCCCTTGGGGCGATCCAGGCCAGCAGGGCTCGTTCGCGCCAGTTCAGGTTCGAGCCGGCGGTGGAGAGCATCACGTTCAATGGTCGGGCGATGAACTGGATCACCAGCAACAGGATCAGCACCAGCGGGCCCAGGGCGATCAGTGCCTTGAGGTCCAGGCGGGCCGCCAGCAGGATGAACAGTCCGGAAATCAGCAGCACGCTGAGGTTTTCCTTGAAGTGCAGGATATGCCGGACGTCCACGCCCTTCATGTTGGCCAGCCACATGCCCATCAAGGTTACCGCCAGCAGTCCTGATTCATGCATGACCCGGTTGGAGGCGATGAAAATCCCTAGCACACCCGCCAGGGTCGCCAGGTTGTGCAGGTACTCGGGCAGCCACTGGCGGCGCATGATCTGGCCCAGGACCCAGCCGCCAGCGATACCGAACAGGCTGCCGCACAGGATCACCCCGCCGAAGGTCATCAAGCTGTGGCTCAGGCCTGCGCCCTCGGCACTGGCGATGATGAAGCTATAGACCACCACCGCCAGCAGGGCGCCGATGGGGTCGATGACGATGCCTTCCCAGCGCAGGATATTGGCCACGGAGGCCTTGGGGCGTACGACCCGCAGCATGGGGACGATCACCGTCGGCCCGGTAACCAGGGTCAGGGTGCCGAACAGCAGCGCCAGCATCCAGTCGAAACCCAGTAGCCAGTGGGTGGCCAGGGTAATGACCGCCCAGGTAGACAGTGCGCCTATAGTGACCAGGCGGTGCACTACGCTACCGATCTCGCGCCACTCGGAGAGGTGCAGGGTCAGGCTGCCCTCGAACAGGATCAGTGCCACCGCCAGGGAAACCAGAGGCATCAGCAGCGGGCCGAACATCTCCTGGGGATCGAGCCAGCCCAGCACAGGTCCGGCAAGAATGCCGCTGAGCAACAGGAACAGGATGGCTGGCAACTTCAGTCGCCAGGCCAGCCATTGGCAGCCCAGTGCGGCAGCACCAATGCCGCCAAAGGCCAGCAGAATCTGTTGTTCGTTCATTGATGCACCCTGTTCCTTGAAATGGCTGGCTATGAAAGACTAGCGACCCTCCACGCAGTTCACTATTTTTTTGCGCAGCCTTCCAAGCTGTGCTTTTCGAGTCTTTATGCCGGCCATCGACCATCCCCTTATCGACCGTTTTCTCGACGCCTTGTGGCTGGAGAAGGGCCTTGCTGAAAACACCCGGGATGCCTATCGCAGTGACCTGGCGCTGTTCAACGGCTGGTTGCAGGAGCAGGGGGTGGAGTTGCCGCGCGCCGGTCGCGAACTGATCCTCGATCACCTGGCCTGGCGCGTCGAGCAGGCCTACAAGCCGCGTTCCACCGCCCGCTTCCTCTCTGGGGTACGCGGTTTCTATCGCTACCTGCTGCGCGAGAAACTGATCGACGTCGACCCGACCCTGCAGGTGGATATGCCGCAGCTGGGGCGCCCGCTGCCCAAGTCGCTGTCGGAAGCGGATGTCGAGGCCTTGCTGGCAGCGCCCGACCTGGGCGAAGCCATCGGCCAGCGCGATCGGGCCATGCTGGAAGTGCTCTACGCCTGTGGCCTGCGGGTTACCGAGCTGGTCAGCCTGACCCTGGAACAGGTCAATCTGCGCCAGGGCGTGCTGCGGGTCATGGGCAAGGGCAGCAAGGAGCGCCTGGTGCCCATGGGCGAGGAAGCCATTACCTGGGTCGAGCGTTATCTGCGCGGGGCTCGTTCCGAGCTGCTGGGTGGGCGTCCCAGCGACGTGCTGTTTCCCAGCCTGCGGGGCGAGCAGATGACCCGGCAGACCTTCTGGCACCGGATCAAGCACCAGGCCAAGGTCGCCGGCATCGGCAAGACCCTGTCGCCGCACACCTTGCGTCATGCCTTTGCCACCCATCTGCTCAATCATGGCGCAGACCTGCGGGTGGTGCAGATGCTACTGGGCCATAGTGACCTGTCCACGACCCAGATCTATACCCATGTGGCCCGTGCACGCCTGCAGGACTTGCACGCCAAGCACCATCCACGGGGCTGATCGGGGCTTGCTTGCTTTGCATCGCCCGTAGTCGGTGCAGGCAAACAGATGTGGTAGGCTTTGCCGGTTCGCCAAACGGGCGCTGGCGAGTCGTTGCTGCAGCGACCGCTCCCATTGCCCATTTGTCCGCCTTCAGGAGTTCCCATGCGCTTGACCCAGATTTTTGCCGCCGCTTCCCTGGCGTTGCTCAGCACTTTCGCCATGGCCGATGACAGTGCCGAGAAAGCCATTCGCAAGAGCCTCGAGACCCTGCAGCTCGAGGTCCCGGTGGAGAGCATCACCGCCAGTCCTCTTTCCGGGCTGTATGAAGTCAAGCTCAAGGGCAGCCGGGTACTGTACGCCAGCGCCGACGGCCAGTTCGTGGTCCAGGGCTATCTGTTCCAGCTCAAGGACGGCAAGCCGGTCAACCTCACGGAAAAAACCGAGCGCCTGGGTATTTCCAAGTTGATCAATGGCATTCCAGTCGCTGAAACTGTGGTCTATCCGGCCGTTGGCGAGACCAAGACCCATATCACCGTATTCACCGACACCACCTGCCCGTACTGCCACAAGCTGCACGCCGAGATCCCGGCGTTGAACAAGCTGGGCGTCGAGGTGCGCTATGTCGCATTCCCGCGTCAGGGCCTGGGCTCGCCGGGCGACGAGCAGTTGCAGGCAGTATGGTGTTCGGCGGACAAGAAAGCCGCCATGGACAAGATGGTCGATGGCAAGGAAATCAAGGCCGCCAAGTGCGCCAACCCGGTTTCCAAGCAATTCGCCCTGGGCCAGTCGATCGGTGTCAATGGCACGCCAGCCATCGTCCTGGCCGACGGTCAGGTAATTCCGGGCTATCAGCCTGCACCGCAGATCGCCAAACTGGCACTGGGTGCGAAATAATCCTGCATCGTCACGCTAGCCTTTGACGATCATGGCCCGTCGGTTGCAGCCGGCGGGTCATTAATAGAGAGCCGCGCTGTTTGCGGCTGATTTCCACGGCCGGCCTAGAGTCGGCCGTTTTATGGGGAGTTCAGAGTGAATCCGGTCAAAGTAGGCATCTGTGGGCTGGGTACTGTCGGTGGCGGTACCCTAAACGTACTTCAGCGCAACGCCGAGGAGATTGCCCGTCGTGCCGGGCGTGGAATCGAAGTAGCGCAGATTGCTACCCGTACGCCAAAGCCTCAGTTCCAGACGACCGGTATTGCGATTACCAACGATGTCTTCGCCGTGGCCAGCAACCCTGAGATCGATATCGTCATCGAGCTGGTGGGTGGCTACACCGTGGCTCGCGAGCTGGTGCTCAAGGCCATCGAGAACGGCAAGCATGTGGTCACCGCGAACAAGGCGCTGATCGCCGTGCACGGTAACGAAATCTTCGCCAAGGCCCAGGAGAAGGGCGTGATCGTCGCCTTCGAAGCCGCGGTGGCCGGTGGCATCCCGGTGATCAAGGCGATCCGCGAAGGCCTCTCGGCCAACCGCATCAACTGGCTGGCGGGAATCATCAACGGCACCGGCAACTTCATCCTTTCGGAGATGCGCGAAAAGGGCCGGACCTTCGAAGACGTGCTGGCCGAGGCCCAGGCCCTGGGTTATGCCGAGGCCGACCCGACCTTCGACGTGGAAGGTATCGACGCTGCCCACAAGCTGACGATCCTGGCCTCCATTGCCTTTGGTATCCCGTTGCAGTTCGACAAGGCCTACACCGAAGGCATCACCAAGCTGACCACGGCCGATGTGAACTACGCCGAGGCCCTGGGTTATCGCATCAAGCACCTGGGCGTGGCTCGTCGTACCGAATCCGGCATCGAGTTGCGGGTGCATCCGACCCTGATCCCTGCCGATCGCCTGATCGCCAACGTCAACGGCGTGATGAACGCGGTCATGGTCAATGGCGATGCCGCCGGTTCGACCCTGTTCTATGGTGCGGGCGCCGGCATGGAGCCCACCGCTTCCTCGGTGGTGGCCGACCTGGTGGACGTGGTCCGCGCCATGACCAGCGATCCGGAGAACCGCGTGCCGCACCTGGCCTTCCAGCCTGATTCGCTGTCCGATCATCCGATCCTGCCGATCGAGGCCAGCGAGAGCGCCTATTACCTGCGTATCCAGGCCAAGGATCATCCGGGCGTGCTGGCCCAGGTGGCGAGTATTCTTTCCGTACGCGGCATCAACATCGAGTCGATCATGCAGAAGGAAGTGGAAGAGCAGGATGGCCTGGTGCCGATGATCCTGCTGACCCACCGGGTCCTGGAGCGCCACATCAGCGATGCGATCACCGCGCTGGAGGCCCTGCAGGGCGTCGTCGGCCCAGTGGTGCGTATCCGCGTCGAACATCTCAATTAATGCAGCGGCAAGCTGCAGGTAGCCAGCGGCCAGTCAGAAGCGGATCTGCTTTGACTTGTCGCTTGTAGCTTGCAGCTTGCAGCTCAAACCGAAGGTTTGCTCTTATGCGTTACATCAGCACCCGCGGCCAGGCACCGGCCCTGAATTTCGAAGATGTACTGCTGGCCGGTCTGGCCAGCGATGGCGGTCTCTATGTGCCGGAGAACCTGCCGCGTTTCACCCAGGAAGAAATCGCCTCTTGGGCTGGCTTGCCGTATCACGAGCTGGCGTTCCGGGTCATGCGCCCATTCGTCAGCGGCAGCATCGCCGATGCCGACTTCAAGAAGATCCTCGAGGAAACCTACGGCGTCTTCGCCCATGGCTCGGTGGCACCGCTGCGCCAGCTCAATGGCAACGAATGGGTGATGGAGCTGTTCCACGGCCCGACCCTGGCGTTCAAGGACTTCGCCCTGCAACTGCTGGGTCGCCTGCTGGATCACGTCCTGGAGAAGCGCGGCGAGCGCGTGGTGATCATCGGCGCCACTTCCGGCGATACCGGCTCGGCGGCCATCGAAGGCTGCAAGCGTTGCGATAACGTCGACATCTTCATCCTGCACCCGCACAACCGGGTTTCGGAAGTGCAGCGTCGGCAGATGACCACCATCCTGGGCGAGAACATCCACAACATCGCCATCGAAGGCAACTTCGACGACTGCCAGGAGATGGTCAAGGCCAGCTTCGCCGACCAGGGCTTCCTCAAGGGCACTCGCCTGGTGGCGGTCAACTCCATCAACTGGGCGCGGATCATGGCCCAGATCGTCTACTACTTCCATGCGGCCCTGCAGCTGGGTGGCCCGGCGCGTTCCGTGGCGTTCTCGGTGCCCACCGGCAACTTCGGCGATATCTTCGCCGGTTACCTGGCGCGCAACATGGGCCTGCCGATCAGCCAACTGATCGTGGCGACCAACCGCAACGACATCCTGCACCGCTTCATGAGCGGCAACCAGTACGTCAAGGAAACCCTGCACGCAACCCTGTCGCCGTCCATGGACATCATGGTTTCGTCGAACTTCGAGCGCCTGCTGTTCGACCTGCACGGTCGCAATGGCGCAGCTATCGCTGGCTTGATGGATAACTTCAAGCAGGGCGGCGGCTTCAGCGTCGACCAGGACCGCTGGACCGAAGCGCGCAAGCTGTTCGACTCCCTGGCGGTGAATGACGAGCAAACCTGCCAAACCATCGCCGAAGTCTTCGCCCAGACTGGCGAGGTGCTGGACCCGCACACCGCCATTGGCGTGCGGGCGGCCCGCGAGTGCCGTCGCAGCCTCGATACACCGATGGTCACCCTCGGTACGGCGCATCCGGTCAAGTTCCCGGATGCGGTAGAGAAGGCCGGCGTCGGCAAGGCCCTGGAGCTGCCAGCGCACCTGGCCGACCTGTTCCAGCGTGAAGAGCGTTGCACGGTCCTGGCCAACGACCTCAAAGCAGTGCAGGCTTTTGTCAGCCAGCACGGCAATCGCGGCAAGCCACTCTGATCTACCGGTCTTGCCGATCACGAAGCCCGTCTCCTGACGGGCTTTGTTTTTTTGCGCACCTGTTGCCCAGCACAGGCAGGGAGCCCGGATGATGCCCCATCGAACTTCTCGCCGTTGCCCTGCGCTGTTCTGGCTGCTCGCCGGCCTGCTGGCCTGGGCCATGCTCCACGCCTTGCCGGCCAGCGCAGCGAAGAGCCTGCCCTTCAAGCTGGTGCCGGCTTTCATCGACCTCGAGCCGCTGGACCTGAAGCCTGCCGAGCGCCAATGGCTGGCGGCGCACCGGACCCTGCGGGTAGGCATCGCCATCGACGACTACCAGCCCATCGATATCACCCGCGACCGCAACCGTTACCAGGGCATCAGCGCCGATTACCTGGGGCTGGTGGGCGAACGACTGGGGGTGAGCATGGAGGTGCTGGGGTTTTCCGAGCGGGAACAGGCGGTCGAGGCCCTGCGCAACGGCACCATCGATATCCTCACCAGCGCCAACGGTTATGAGCGCGGTGTGCCGGGGCTGCGTTTCACCAGTGACTACATGCCGGACAAAGCCGTGGTGGTCGTGCGCCGTGACGAGCTGGAGCCCGATGACGACCTGGCCGGCAAGCGCTTGGTGCTGCTCGATGGCTATGCCAATGCCGCGCAGGTCCATGCGGCCTACCCGGACAGCCAGATCATGCTCTCGCCCAACCTCTACAGCGGCCTGGAGGCTCTGAACCAGGGCGATACCGATGTCTTTATCGGCAACGAGATCATCGTCCGCGCCTACAAGGCCCTGCGACCCTACCTGGCGGTGCAGATCCATGAGCAAAGCCGCTTGCCGCCCACTGGCTTCGCCTTCGCTACCCGTGATGACAACCCGCGCCTGGCGCAATTGTTGGAAGAGGCGCTGCAGAGCATCGACGAATCGCTGCGCCGGGAAATCCAGGCGCGCTGGACCACGGGCCTGGGCACCAACTCCGGCGAGCGCATCGAGCTGAGCGCCGAGGAGCAGGCCTGGATTCTCCAGCATCCCCATGTCCTGGTGGCGTCCCAGTCCTATCCGCCCCATGTGTTCAAGGACAAGGAAGGACGTTGGGTCGGCCTGAACATCGACCTGCTCAACCGGATTGCGCGCATGACCGGGCTGCATTTCGTCCACAAGCAGAGCGCGTCCACCGCCCAGACCCTGGAGTTGCTGGAAAGCGGTCAGGCGCAGATGAATACCACCCTGACCGACAGCGAGGACCGGCGGCTGTTCCTGAACTTCTCCCACGCCTTCGGTGGCGCCTCCTGGGTGTTCGTCGTTCGTCCCGAGGATCGTCGCCTGGGCAGCCTCAAGCAGATGGCGGGCGAGGTGTTGGCGCTGCCGGCCCGGCATACCCTGGAAAGCTATATCCGGCGCAACTATCCCGATATCCGTCTGCGCAGCGTGGCCAACTACGAGGAGGCTCGGGCCCTGGTCAAGAGCGGCGAAGCCCTGGCCACCATCCAGAACGAGATCCAGGTACAAGCGCTGGACCTGGCCTATGAAGGGTTGCGGGCAGGGCGCAGCGTCGAGGGGACCTGGTCCGCCGACGAGTTCGCCGTGCGCAAGGACCAGCCTGAATTGCTGAGCATCCTGAACAAGGCCCTGGAGGCCCTGCCAGTGGCCGAGCTCAGTGCCACGCGCCTGAAGTGGCTGGGCTCGACCCCGGTGCCGATGCCCGTCTGGCAACGGGTGCCGGATTGGGTCTACTGGGCCATCTGTACAGCGCTGCTGTTCGGTCTGCTGTCGCTGGCCTGGAGCAGCCGGCTCAAGCGCCAGATCCAGCAGCGGCTGGAGGCCGAGCAGCGCTTGAACGACCAGCTGGCCTTCAAGCGCGCGTTGCTCGACGGCATGCCCAACCCGGTTTTCGTCCGCGACCTGCAAGGGCGCCTGATCACTTGCAACAAGAGCTACGAACAGCAACTGGGCACTCGCCTGGAGCGGATCCAGGGGCGCCGGTTGATCGACCTGGACCTGCTGCCGGCAGACACCGCCCGCCAGCTGCATGACGAACTCATGCAACTGCTGGCCTCCGAGCAGTCGGTGTTCGCCGACCGGCAAGTGGAAACCCGCCACGGGCCGATCCACGCCTACCAATGGACGGTGCCGTTCTACAGCGCCGAAGGGCAGTTACAGGGGCTTTTGGGCGGTTGGATCGATATCACCGAGCGCAAGCGCCTGGAGAACCAGCTGGTCCAGGCGCGCCAGGCCGCCGACCAGGCCAATGCGGCCAAGAGCGCCTTCCTCTCCACCATGAGCCATGAAATCCGCACGCCGATGACTGCGATCATCGGCCTGCTGGAGCTGGAGAAGGAACAGGCCAGGGTGCGCGGCGCGCCGTTCTCCGAAGCCCTGCGGGTGGCGTACCAGTCCGCCCAGGAGCTGATCAGCCTGATGGGCGACAGCCTCGACCTGGCCAAGATCGAGGCCGGCTACATGCAACTGGCGCCACAAGCCACGGCCCTCAAGCCGTTCTTCGAGAGCATTCGCCAGCTGTTCGACGCCACTGCGCGCAGCCGCGGTGTGCAGTTGCAACTGGTGTTCGACGAACAGGCCAGGGGTCGCTACCTGTTCGATCCGCTGCGCCTGCGCCAGGTCTTGCACAACCTGTTGAGCAATGCCCTGAAGTTCACCAGCGAAGGCCAGGTGCGCATCCAGGTCGAGCGCCTGGAGGTGGACTGTGCTCTTGCCAGCCTGCGTATCAGCGTCGCGGATACCGGGCCGGGGATCAGTCCCGAGCAGCAGGAGAAGCTGTTCACGCCCTTCGTCCAGGCCGATGCCACGACTTCCCAGGCCCATGGCGGCACCGGCCTGGGGCTGAGTATCTGCCGCCAGTTGGTCGAGCTGATGGGTGGGCGCATCGAGCTGCACAGCGCCCCGGGTGCCGGGACGGTAGTGACCATCGAACTGGCGCTGGAACAGCTGGACGAGGACTCCACAGCCTCGGCCACGGCGGCCGAGCGCCCGCCTAGTCGCAGCATCGAAGTGCTGGTGGTGGATGACCTGAGCGCCAACCGCATGGTCCTCAGCCAGCAGCTGATGTTCCTCGGGCATCGGGTGGTAGCCTGCGACAATGCCCGGGAAGCGCTGGAGCGCTGGCAGGACGGCGGGTTCGACTTGGTGATGACCGACTGCCAGATGCCGGGCATGAGCGGTTATGCCCTGGTCGAGGCGATCCGGCGGTTCGAGGCGCAGCAGGGGCGCGGCGCTTGTCCGGTGATCGGTTGCACGGCCAATGCCTTCGAGGATGAGCATGAGCGTTGCGAGCGGGCGGGCATGGACCTGCTACTGGTCAAGCCGGTGACCCTGGATCAGCTGGCGCAGACGCTGGCGCGGTTCCTGCCGCCGCCCTCCTTCGATATCCAGACCCTGCGAGCGATGACCCAGGCCGACGAGCAGATACTGCAGCGCATGCTGCAGGAGTTGCAGCGCAACCTGGCCCAGGAGCGCCAGGCCCTGGAGGTGGCCATGCAAGATCGCCATCCAGGGCGCCTGGGCGCCACCTTGCACCGGCTCAAGGGCGTCTGTTGCCTGATCGATGCCTTGCCACTGGCCAAGGCCTGCATCGAGGCGCAGGCGCGGATCAAGGCCGGGGAAGGGATCGAGGAACGGTGGCCGGCGTTACGGGAGGCCATCGATAATTTGCATGGTGATATCCAGGCAGCCTTGGACGTTTAGGACTTGTCCTATGTGTGATTAAGGTTTGCCTGGTTACCGTGTCGACCCCTTAGTGGACTGTTCCCGCTTGTGTCGTACCGGAGGTTGCCCCATGCATTCGCTTAAAGTGCTGATTCTCGAAGACAACTCGTTCCAGCTGATGGCCCTGCACCAGATGCTCAACGCCAATGGCGTGTACAACGTGCTGGCCGCCGAGAACCTGGAGTCCGCACGGCGTTCGCTGGTGAGCAAGGGGCCGGTGGATATCGCCATCTGCGATCTCTACCTGGAAGAGGCCGATGGCCTGGAGTTGATCCGCGAACTGGCCCGGGAGCGGCAGGCCGAGGCCCTGATCATCCTCAGCGACGCCGAACCGGATGTGCTCGAAGGCGCCGCGGGCATGGCCCGGGAACTGGGGCTGAAAATCCTCGCCTGCCTGCCCAAGCCAGCGTCGGTGGCGGTGATCGGCGAGCTGCTCACGACCTACCAGCAGTTCTCTCGCCAGGGGCCGGCACTCAACCAGGCCTTGCTCCGGGACTTGCTGGCCCTGGATCTGTTCGCCCCCGAGGATGTCTCCCCAGAAGAAGGCGTAGCGGCGATCCTGGGGCACGGGGTGGCACACTTTCAGCCAGTCATCCAGCGGTGTGGCGGGTTGCATGGCGTCGAAGCGCTGGCGCGCTGGGAGCATCCGGAGCGCGGGCTGTTGATGCCGGCCGAGTTCCTGCCGTTGATCGAGTTCGCCGGCCTGCAGGAAGTGTTCACCTGGCACATGCTGGAGCAGGCGCTGGAGCTGGCGGCGGGAGTGAGGCTGGTGATGGGCCATGCGTTGCCGGTGGCGGTGAACATTCCGGTGGGCATCCTCGAGCGACCGCTATTCCCGCGTCAATTGGAGGTCTTGCTGCGGCGCTTCGAGATTCCTGCGCGGCTGTTGACCCTGGAGATCGTCGATACCACGTGCTTGCAAACCGACACCGCTCATGTGGAGGCCTTGCTGCGCCTGCGGATGATCGGCTGCAAGTTGTCCATCGGTGATTTCGGCGTTGGCGGTACCAGTCTGCAACGCCTTCTGGAGTTGCCTTTCACCGAGCTGAAGATCCCTCCGGCATTCGTCGCTGGCATGGCCATGGATGAGCGCAAACAGGCGCTGGTCGGTAGTGCAGTGGGCATGGCCCGGCGCATCGCCTTGGGCGTGGTGGTGGCGGGGATCGAGACTGAAGCCGAGTACCAGGTGGCCAAGACCATGGGCGCGGCCCATCTGCAAGGGTGCTTCATGGCGCCGCCGATGAGCGCCGCGGACATGCGCCAATGGCTGGCGCAAACCCTGGGGCGCGAGTCCGCGCAATCGGCGGTGCGGGCCGCCGGGATGTGTGCCTAGGCCAGTCCGTGTTCCTGGACGTAGATATACAAAGCCGCCTCGCTGGAAAGGCCCAGCTTGCGCATGGCACTGACCTTCTGTGCGCTGACGGTTTGTTTGCTGCGGTTGAGCTGGGCGGCGATCTCGCCCACCGCATGGCCGGCGGCGAGCAAGCGGATCACCTCCAGTTCCCTGGGCGATAGCTGTTCCTTGGAGACCAGGCGGTCGGGCCCCACTTCACCGGCCAGGCTCAGGGCCCGCTGGATGGCCTGGGCTACGTAGGGCTTGTGCTGGCGTGCGTGGGCAATGGCGCTGGGCAGCTCCTGGGCCAGGCTGGCCTTGCTCAGCAGGCCCATGACCCCAAGGTCGAGGATCGAGCGGAACAGCCCGGCGTGGTTGAGCATGGTCACCACCACGATGGGCAGTTCGGGATGATGCCGGCGTAGCTGCTCGAGCAGGCGCAGGCCATCGTTCTGCTGCTCCTCGGGCATCATGAAATCGGTCACCAGCACATCGCAGGGCGTGTCCTGTACCAACTGGAAAAGAGCGGATGGTGAGCTGGCTTCACCGACGATGACCAGGCTGTCGTCCTGTTCCAGCACGGCGCGCAGGCCGATCAGGAAGATCGGGTGGTCGTCGGCGAGGATGATGCGCAATTTGTTGTTCGGCGTTGCTTTCAAGGCTGGGCTCCAATGCAAAGGCAGCGTGGGCGGCCGTTTTCTGCCTGTCATATTACCCGTGCATGCTCGATTGACTCAGATCGGTAGCTGTAGGTGTGACGAACTTTCCTCTCTGAGCAACGGTCACTTGAATGTCAGAAAGCTACCGGCATTTTTGTTTTCGAACCTTAATTCGAGCTATTGAGTGGTGATCTAGATGGAAAGTATCAGTCTTTTGTTGAGCGAGGCACTGAGTCCGTACCAGGTGGCCCTGACCCCCTGCGGAGCCCATGGCGAGTGCCTGGTGAGCTTGAGCGATACCTCGGGAACCCTGGTGGTGGAGCGGGAAGTCAACCAGGCCCAGCTGACCGACAAGCGTTTGCTGACCGATGTCGTAGACGGCCTGCATCGGGATGTACTGATTGCCGAAGGCCGGCTGGAGCCCTGCGTGATCGCTGCATTGCGCCATGCCGCCGAAGGCAAGGCATTCGAACATCGCACATGAACGGATTTTCACGGAACCTTCCGTCAATCCCGTTAGTCAGAGTCATTGCCATCAGGAACAGGCATTTTGCTCCGATGCTTGTCAACCTGTTGGTACGGGTCGTATAGACCACGTTTAACCCCGAGTCGCTTCCCCACTTCTCGGGGTTTCTTTTGCCCGGCGTTTAATCAGCGGCCCTCGTGGCCCTGGAAAAAAGCCCGGGCGTCGGCGCGGTACTCATCGCGAAGTCCCGGCTCCAGCCAGGCGGCATACCGCTCCACCAGGAAGTCTTCGCGCAGCTTGAGCAGGGCCTGGTCGATCCGAGTGATGGCTTGTTGGCCCTGGGGGGTATTGGAGCAGCCGATGTGCAACTCCTGGTACTTGTCGGTTCCCTGGATCGGATAGAAAAGCAGGTCCTGCGGGTCGATGCCTTGCTGCGTGGCCTGATAGCGGATTTCCGGCCAATAGCCCAGTAGCCATTGCAGGCGTCCCAGGCGCTGCATCTGCAGCAGGCTGCCCAGGGCATCGTTGCCGTAGTGGGCGCGAATACTGCTTTCGGGGACCTGTTGCAGCAGCTTGTCGAGTTGCTGGCCATAGCTGCGTTCGGCGACCACTCCAAGCGGGCTCTTGCCACTGGCGAGCAGGGCCGGCAGGTCGACCTTGCCGTCCTGGATGAACTGCGCCAGTGACGCGCGATCGGCGCGGCGGACCGCCAGGCCGTTGCTCAGGACTCGAACGCTGGTGATGGAGTAGGTCACCCATTGCGCCCGCTCCTTGCTCCAGAGCAGCGATGGGTCGCACGTGAAACTGGGTTCACGGAGCATCTGCAGGCCCCGTGCACGGTTGACCCTTACCAGTTCGTGCTGGTACTCCGGCAGTTCGGCAATCAGCCTTGGCATGAGCAGGTCGACAACGCCCTGGCCTTTTTGCTCGCCTTCGAAAATGCTCAGCGGTGGCAGGTCTCGCAGCAGCCAGGTCAGCATCTCTGCGTGGCCCGGAGGACTGGGCAGCCAGAGCAGCAGTAGCGCCAATGGCATCGCCCGCCAGCGGCCGCTTCTGGTGCGCTGGCGGTCCAGTTCAGATCGCTCCGCTGCTGCGCAAGTCGCGGATCTGTTCGGCGCTGTAGCCCAGGCCCGTCAGCACTTCGCTTGAATGTTCGCCCAGTTGCGGCCCGACCCACTCGGTGCTGCCCGGGGTTTGCGAGAGCTTGGGCACGATCCCCGGCATCTTGAAGGGCTTGCCGTCCGGCAACTTGGCCTGGAGGAACATTTCCCGGGCCAGGAACTGCGGGTCGTGGAACATATCTTCTGCGCTGAAAATGCGGCTGGCTGGTACTTCGGCCTGGTTCAGGCGCTCCAGCACCTGCTCCAGGGGCAGGGAGGCCACCCAGCGATCGATCACGCCGTAGAGTTCGTCGCGACGGTTGTCTCGCCCGTCATTGCTGGCCAGGGTCGGGTCGTTGGCCAGGTCCTCGCGGCCGATGATCAACATGAAGCGCTTGAAGATCGCGTCGCCATTGGCACCGATCTGTACATGGCGGCCGTCGGCGCTGGTGTGGATGGAGGAGGGGGTGATGCCGGGCATGATGTTGCCGGTACGCTCGCGGATGAAACCGAACACATCGAACTCCGGAACCATGCTTTCCATCATGGCGAAGATCGCTTCGTACAGCGCCACGTCCACCACCTGCCCGAGGCCGCCGTTGACTTCGCGATGACGCAGGGCCATCAGGGCGCCGATCACGCCCCACAGGGCGGCGATGGAGTCGCCGATGGAGATCCCGGTGCGCACTGGCGGACGATCCTCGAAGCCGGTGATATAGCGCAGCCCGCCCATGGACTCGCCTACGGCACCGAAGCCCGGCTGGTCCTTCATCGGCCCGGTCTGGCCGAAGCCTGACAGGCGCACCATCACCAGCTTGGGGTTCAGGGCGTGCAGCACGTCCCAGCCCAGGCCGAGCTTCTCCAGCACACCGGGGCGGAAGTTCTCGATCAGGATGTCCGCCTCGCCCAGCAGTTGCTTGAGGATCGCCTGGCCGTCGGGGTGCTTGAGGTTGAGGGTCAAGGACTTCTTGTTGCGCGCCTGCACGAACCACCACAGCGAAGTGCCTTCATAGAGCTTGCGCCATTTACGCAGCGGATCGCCGCCGTCCGGGGACTCCACCTTGATCACCTCGGCGCCGAACTCGGCACAGATGCGCGAGGCGAAAGGGCCGGCGATCAAGGTGCCGAGTTCGATCACTTTCAATCCGGCGAGGGGCTTGCTGAGACTGTTCATGAGGCGTCCGCTGGGCTGGAAAATCCGCCTAGCCTAGACCATTGGTCGGCATTAAGGCAGCAGTCTGGCTGCTGCCTGGAGGTATTTTTTCGGCACGGGTGTGCCAATGATTGTGCTTCTCATCCGCTGGGCGAGCGGGTCTAATGACGCGCTTGAATGAAATGTCACGCCTGGACGATCTGTGCCTGTCAGGGTTTTTGAGGGCGTGGGGTGATGTTTTATTCTGAATGATTTTGTTACAAGTACCCCTCATATAAATTACATGTGATGAATTGCGAGTATTACATGTGATGTTTTAGTCTGTGCGCCATGGAAAACAAATCCTCAGCCCATTACCAACGTTTATTCCGCCAGCGCCTGCGTGACCAGGGCCTGGTGAAAAAGGAAGTCTGGATACTGCCGGAGAACGCCAAGGCGTTGCTGGCGGTTGAACGCCAACTGCGCCAGCCCTGCGAGGGGCTGGTTTCTGTGGAAAAGGATGGAGAAATGAGCATGCCGCAGATCTGGAATGCCCGATCGCTGTGCCAGGCCCTGGCGGCCACCGAATTGTTCACTGGCGGTGAAGCCAGCGTCGAGTTGCTCGAAGGCGCCGAGCCGAGCTTGCACGTGACCATGCGCGAGTACGGCGACCTGCCGTTGTTCGTCGCCGTGTCCGGCGAGCAGATCCTGGTGGAAGCACTGCTCTGGCCGCAGAGCGAAGTCACCGACGTAGCCGCGTTCAACGAGGAAGTGCTGCTCAGTCGCCAACTCTTCCCGTTGTCGAGCATTGGCCTGGAGACAGGCCCTGGAGGCGAGCGTTTCTACATGATGTTCGGCGCCCTGAGCGCCACCTCGATCCTCTCCAATGTGCTCTACGAGATCGAAACCCTGGCCGGCAACGTGATCAGGGCCACCGAGGCCTATGAAGGCTACCTGAAGGCTCAGGCCTGACCTGGAGGAATGCACATGAACGTATGGAGCAAGCTGCTCACTGCCCTGCGCGGTGGCGCCAACGAGGCGGGCGAAGCCCTGGTGGACAGCCAGGCACTGCGGATTCTCGATCAGGAAATCCGCGACGCCGACCAGGAACTGCGCAAGTCCAAGGAAGCCCTGGCCGAGATCATGGCGCGGCAGAAACTCGCCGCCGAGCGCGCCGACGCCACCGCGTCCAAGGTCGCCGAATACGAGAGTTATGCGCTCAAGGCCCTGGAAGCAGGCAATGAAAGCCTGGCCCAGGAAGTGGCGCAGAAGATCGCCAACCTGGAAAACGACCTGGTGGTGGAGCGCGAGCAGGCCGACGGTTTCGCCGCCAGCGTCGCCCAGTTGCGCAAGGCCGTGACCCAGGCCGAAGGCAACATTAAGCATTTGAAACAACAGGTCGATACCGTAAAGGCTACCGAAAGCGTGCAGAAGGCCCAGCAAGCCGTGGCCCAGCGCTATGGCGGCTCGCAGAGCAAGCTGCACACCGCGGTGGAGTCGCTGGAGCGGATCAAGCAGAAGCAGGCCGAGCGCGCGGCGAAAATGGAAGCCGCGGCCGAACTGGCCAGCACTGGCAACCCGGACGATGCCCTGGATGCCAAGCTGCGCGAAGCCGGAATCGTCGCCGGCAGCACCAGTGCCGACAACGTGCTGGCGCGTTTGAAGGACCGTAGCAAGTCCTGATTCATCGTTGTGTTTCAGGGGCGGGGCCGATGGGCCTTGCCCGGCTTTTTCAGGGATAGGAAAGCAATGGAAATCTTCCTGCGGACAGTCTTGTCGTTCCCCACTGTGCTGTTCAGCTTCATGCTCTGCCTGGCGGTGATCTACTGGGCCGTGGTCGCCATGGGGTTGCTCGAGGTGGACCTCCTGGATTTCGAGGCCGACTCGCTGCTCGACGGCGCCCACACCACCGAAGGCCTGGCCGGGCTGCTGATCAAGTTCAAGCTCAACGGCGTACCGGTCACCCTGGTGCTGACCCTGCTGATGTTCTTCAGCTGGTTCCTGACGTATTTCACCGAACTCTACATTTTCAGCCAGCTGCCCCTGGGTTGGCTGCGCTATCCCCTGGGCCTGCTGCTGGCGGTGCTCGCACTGTTCCTGGCGGCGCCCGTCTGTGCGGCGATCTGTGCTCCGTTGCGCCCGCTGTTTCACAAGATGGAAGCCACCAGCAGCAAGTCGGTGCTGGGGCAGACTGCCGTAGTGCGCAGTGGCCGAGTCACCCTGGAGCATGGCGAAGCCGTGCTCGAGGATGGTGGCGCGGGGCTGATCCTGCGGGTGCGTGCCGATGAGGCGCGGGCATTCAAACGCGGCGACCGAGTCGTGTTGCTGGAGTATCTGGAGGCGCAACACGCCTATCGGGTCATTACCGAGGACGAGTTTCGCGGCCTCTGAGCCCGGACTCCCTCAGAATCAAAGGAGATTGATTGCATGAACTTACCGTCGCTGCTGCCCATCCTGCTCGGGCTCGGCCTTGTCGTCCTGGTGGTCTTCGGCCTGCTGGCCCTGTTCAAGGCCTTCTACATCAAGGTCCCACAGGGCACGGCCCTGATCGTCAACGACATGTCTTCCACGCCCAAGGTGCATTTCACCGGTGCCCTGGTGTACCCGGTGATCCACCTCAAGGAATTCATGCGTATCTCGTTGATCACCCTGGAGGTCGATCGGCGGGCCAAGGACGGGCTGATCTGCCGCGACAACATGCGTGCCGACATCACCGTGGCTTTCTACCTGCGGGTCAACGAAACCCAGGAAGACGTGCTCAAGGTGGCCAAGGCCATCGGCGTCGACCGGGCTTCCGATCGTTCGGCGGTCAATGAACTGTTCAACGCCAAGTTCTCCGAAGCCCTGAAGACCGTGGGCAAGCAGTTCGACTTCGTCCAGCTGTTCGAGAACCGCCAGGACTTCCGTGATCGGATCATCGAGATCATCGGCAACGACCTCAACGGTTATGTGCTCGAAGACGTGGCCATCGATTACCTGGAGCAAACCGCCAAGCATTCCCTGGACCCGAGCAACATCCTCGACGCCGAGGGTATCCGCAAGATCACCGAGCTGACCGCGACCCAGAACGTCATCACCAACGAGCTGGAGCGCAACCAGGAGCTGGCGATCCAGAAGAAGAACGTCGAGACCCGCGAGGCCTCCCTGGCCCTGGAACGCCAGCAGGCCGATGCCGAGGCCCGGCAGAAGCGCGAGATCGAGACCATTCGTGCCCGCGAGGAAGCCGAGACCGCCAAGGTCAAGGAAGAAGAGCGGCTGAAGGCCGAGCAGGCGCGGATCCAGTCCCAGCAGGAAATCGACGTGCGCACCGAGAACCACCAACGCGAAGTCGAAGTGGCCCAGCAGAACCGCCAGCGTGCCGTGGTCATCGAGGTGGAGAAAGTCACCCGCGCCAAGGACCTGGAAGTGGTGGCCCGCGAGCGCGAAGTGGAGTTGCAGCGCATCGAGAAGGAAAAGGCCCTGGAGGAACAGCGCAAGAACATCGCCACGGTGATCCGCGAGCGTGTGGCGGTCGAGAAGACCGTGGCCCAGGAAGAAGAGCGCATCAAGGAAGTGCGTGAAGTGTCCGAGGCCGAGCGCGCCAAGCAGGTGGTGGTGATCCAGGCCCAGGCCGAAGCCGAGCAGGATCTGGTGCGCCAGGTCAAGCAGGCCGAAGCCGACGAAACCCGCTCCAAGCACAAGGCGGTGGAAATCAACAACCTGGCCCAGGCCGAGCTGGAAGCCGCGGCCAAGCAGGCCGAGGCCAAGAAGCGCCTGGCCGAAGGCCTGGAAGCCGAGCGCGCAGCGCCTGGCCTGGCCGATGCGCGGGTACTGGAAGTCTCCGCCGCGGCCCAGGAGAAAGAAGGCCTGGCCCTGGCCCGGGTACGTGCCGAGCAGTTGATCGCCGAGGCCCGTGGCGACCAGGAAAAAGGCCTGGCCGACGCTCGGGTGCTGGAAGCCCAGGCTGCTGCCAAGGAAAAAGACGGCCTGGCCGACGCCAAGGTCCTGGAAGAGAAACTCGGTGCCCAGGCACGCGGCGAGGAACAACTGGGCGCGGCCAAGGCCAAGGCTACCAAGGACCTGGGTTCGGCCGAAGCCGAAGTGCTGCTGCAGCGCCTGAACGCCGAGGCCGAAGGCCTGGGCAAGAAGTTCGGTGCCCTGGATGCCCTCAGCGACAGCGCTCGCCAGCACGAAGAGTTCCGCATGCAACTGGAGAAGAACTTCGAGGAAGCGATGGCCGCCATCGCCGCCAACAAGGACATCGCCAAGGAGCAGGCCGAAGTGCTGTCTGCGGCGCTCAGCAAGGCCAAGATCGAGATCGTCGGAGGCGAGGGCGACTTCTTCAACTCCTTCGCCAAGTCGCTGTCGGTGGGCAAGGCCATCGAGGGTGTAGTGGGCAAGAGCCCGGTGGTCCAGGACGTCCTGGCACGCCTGCTCAACGGCAAGACCGCACCGGCCGTAGCCGCCGAGCTGGCTGCCGCCGCCGCGCGCAAGGTCGAGGCACCCTCTGCCGAAGCCTGAAATACCTGAACTCACCTGCTGATGCACCGGTAGCCGCTGTCTTGGGCAGCGGCTACCGGGTGGGCTCCAGGGGTTGAGTCCGGGTACCGGGAGCCGGGTTCCAGGCTCCCGCTTTTTTTGCACACCGCCGTAGATCCAGGAAGGCCACGATGTCGGACGCTCAAGTCGCAACTCCCCCGCAGGACGTATTGGACAAGGCTGTCGCCGAAGGCGGCGCCTATGAGGTGCTGCAAAAGCGCCTGCAGGACCAGGGCCAACGCCTGCGCACCACCACGGACAGCCTCAACCAGAAGCGTCTGGACGAGTTCGGCAACAGCCGCATGGAAGTGGTCGGGCGGGCGCGCATCCGCACCGAGAACAACTGCATCGCCCGGGACATCGTCCAGGTCGGCGACTGCCTGTTGTTCGGCTACAACGTGTTCATGGGCCTGAAGAAGGAAACCAGCGTCGCCGACGTGTTTTCCCTGTACCGGCTGGTGGAGGAGGGCGAGGGCTACGAAGCCGAGTCCGTGCCCCTGGAAGGCAGTTTCCTGGGGGCCCAGGGCTTCCTCAACGATTTCAACGAGCTGTACACCTATTACAAGAACACCCGCCTGCTGCAGCTGGCGATTCGCGATGGCAAGCTCCTGGCCAGTTTCCAGATCGGCGAGCGAGTCACCGATGTGCGGGTGTTCCGCTGGTCGATCTCGGCGGATGGCCGAGACGTGCGCTACATCGACAACCGGGGTGAACGGGACATCGCCCTGCCGGCGCCCTTCGATTTCGAATGGAAGAAGGCCACCCGCGAGATGGTGGTCGAGGGCCGTTTCCCGCACCTGAACATCCTCGACACGGTGTTCGTCGAGACCATCGGCGGCGACCTGACCATCAAGGTCGAGAACAATACCGAGTCGGGCCTGGGCATCTACCGTGAAGAGGTACTGGACAAGACCCAGTCCCTGGACGACTCGCAGATCGAGTTCGCCCGCCTGGGCAGCCTGATCCTGCTCAAGGTGCTGCCGTATCGCGAGGAGCACTGGCGCTACCTGGTGTTCAACAGCCTGACCCGCCAGGTGGAGCGCATCGACGCCATGGGCCTGGCCTGCGTCCAGCTGCCGGAGGACCACGGGATCATCTTCCCCGGTGGCTACTACCTGCAAAGCGGCGAGTACAAGACCTTCGAGCAGTCCATGGAAGGCATGCGCTTCAAGCGCTCGGTCCGTTCGCCCAATGGTGAAGATGTGCAGTACATCTTCTACCACCCCGAGCAGGGGCGCTCGGTACTGCTGACCTACAACATGATCAACCGCCAGTTGCAGAACCCGCTGTTCGGCCATGGTTATGCGCGCCTGGAAGACGGGCGCATGGTGATCTTCGCCGCCGAGGGCGACGAGCCGACCCGTGTCCACCCGATGCAGGTCTGGCAGACCCCGTTCTTCACCGAAGAATACGCCGCGCGGCAACCGGCCCGCAGCGGCTTCCTGGGGCGCATCGGCAATGCCGAGCTGGTGCGCAGCGTTTCCGATCTCTATGACCTGTGCCGCGAGATCGACACCCCGGCGGTCTCGGTCCAGCGCTACTCGCTGCTGTGCCAGAACACCCGGCGCCTGTTCGACGTGTACCACTGGCTGGGCAGCGCCGAGCTCGATGGCCTGGCGCCGCTGCTGCGCGAAGTGGCCGCCACCTCGGAACTGGTGCTGGACGAATACGAGAAGGTCGAGAGCATCCGGCTCCAGTCGGAGCAGGCCATGGTGGCCGCCGAGGCCAAGCAGAAAGCCCTGCTCGATGGCTTGCTGGTGGACAGCTGGGACCAGGTACAGAGTTTCGTCGATGCCCTGAACGGCATCACCGCCCAGCGCGGCCTGCTGCTGACCATCCGCGACTATCGCTATATCGACGTGGTCCGCATCGACGCCATGGAGGCCGAGCTGCTCAAGGCCCAGGAGCGTACCGCCGCTGGCACCGCGACCTTCCTGGCCAGCGAGCAGGCCCTGCTGCCCTTGGTCAGCCAGCTGGAAAACCTCGATGCCCAGGCGCAGAAGGCCGAGACCGTGGCCCAGCTCGGCGAGCCCCTGGGTGCCCTGCAAGCCATGGCCGGCGACCTGGACATGCTCTCCAGCCTGATGGCTTCGCTGCAGATCGACGATGCCACCCAGCGCACCCGGATCATCGAATCCATCTCGCAGATCTACGCCCGGCTGAACCAGGCCAAGGCCCGCGCCGAACAGCGGCGCAAGGGCCTGGGCTCGACCGAGACCGTGGCGCAGTTCGGTGCCCAGTTCAAACTCTTCAGCCAGGGCATCACCAATGCCCTGGCCCAGGCCCAGGACCCCGAGCGTTGCGACGAGCAACTGTCACGGTTGCTGGTGCAACTGGAGGAGCTGGAAAGCCGCTTCGGCGACCATGAGCAGTTCCTCGGCGACATCCTCGGCAAGCGCGAGGAGTTGCTGGAAACCTTCGAGGCCCACAAGCAGTCGCTGCTCGATGAGCGCCAGCGCAAGGCCCAGGGCCTGCTGGACGCAGCGCGGCGGATTCTCGATAGCCTGGGCCGGCGCACCGCCCGCTTCACCCAGGCCGAGGAGCTCAACGCGTTCTTCGCCGCCGACCCGCTGATCCTCAAGCTGCGGGAGTTGGCCGAGCGCCTGCGCGAGCTCAAGGACAGCGTCAAGGCCGATGACGTCGAGGCGCGCCTCAAGGGCGCCCGGGACCAGGCCGTGCGCGCCCTGCGGGACAAGACCGAGCTGTTCGAGGAAGGCGGCAATGTCATCAAGCTGGGGCCGCGCCATCGTTTCAGCGTCAACACCCAGGAGCTGGACCTGACCCTGATGCCCCGGGGCGACGAGCTCTACCTGCATCTGACCGGCACCGATTTCCTCGAGCCCCTGCAAGACCCCGAGTTGGAAGCCCTGCGCGACTTCTGGCAGGTGGCCCTGGAGTCGGAATCGCCACAGCTGTATCGCGCCGAGTACCTGGCCGGACAGGTGCTGGACGCAGCGGACCGTGGCCAGGAAGGCCTGAGCCTGGAAAACCTCAAGCCACTGCTGGCCCACCCTGAGGAACTGGCCCGGGTGATCCGCGACTTCGCGGCGCCACGCTACAAGGAAGGCTACGAGAAGGGCATCCACGACCACGACGCGGCGGCGATCCTCCTGCAATTGCTGCCCCTGCGCGACAGTGCCGGACTGTTGGCCCATGGCCCGGCGGCCCGGGCCTTTGCCGCACTCTACTGGGACCGCCAGCAGGCCGAGCCGCAACCCCGGCAATGGGTGGAGCGTGCCCGTACCAGCCGGCACATCCAGCAGCTGTTCGGTCGGCGCGAGGGGCTGCTGCAATTGCAGGCGGAAATCCTCGTGGCCCTCGAAGACTGGCACCGGATGCAGGGCTTCGCCGTGGCCACCGAGCTGTTGCCCGAGGCCGCCGAATACCTGGTACAGGAGCTGGCTGCGGACCGTGTGGAGTTCACCTTCAGCAAGTACGCCCGGCAATTGCAGGAGGCCCTGGCCCTGCGCCTGCAAGGCGCGCGGGTGTGGGACGACTACCAGCAGGCTCTGGCGCGCCTGGCCGAGCGCCCCGCAGCGCAGTGGGCGTTGACCGGCAACTGGCTGGCGGCCTTGTGCGCCGAGGGCGAGTTCGCCCCGCTGGCCGGCTACGTGCCCGAGGCCGTGGCGCTGTCGCTGCTGGGCGAAGGTTTCGCCCGACGGCTCACCGAGGTCGACCTGCGTTTCACCGTGGACAACCTGATGGGCGAGCACCCGCGCATCGAGGAGCGCAGCCTGGCGCTGACGGTGGATGGTTTCTTTGCCCGCCTGCGCGCTCATCGTGAAACCTTCCTGCCAGGCTTGCAGCGTTACCAGAACCTGCGCCAGGGCATCGTCGCTGGTGAACGTGCGGCCCTGCGCTTGAGCGAGTTCAAGCCTCGGCCACTGAGTTCGTTCGTGCGCAACAAGCTGATCAACGACGTCTACCTGGGCTTCATCGGTGACAACCTGGCCAAGCAGATGGGCACCGTGGGCGAGAACAAGCGCACCGACCTGATGGGCCTGTTGATGCTGATTTCGCCACCGGGCTACGGCAAGACCACCCTGATGGAGTATGTGGCCCACCGCCTGGGCCTGATCTTCATGAAGATCAATGGCCCGGCCCTGGGCCACCAGGTGCGCTCCCTGGACCCGGCCCAGGCGCCGGACGCCACTTCGCGCCAGGAGCTGGAGAAGCTCAACCTGGCCCTGGAGATGGGCAACAACGTGATGCTCTATGTCGACGACATCCAGCACACCCATCCCGAGTTCCTGCAGAAATTCATCTCGCTGTGCGACGGCACCCGGCGCATCGAAGGCGTATGGAAGGGCGGGACCAAGACCTACGACATGCGCGGCAAGAAGTTCTGCGTGGTGATGTCGGGCAACCCGTACACCGAGTCCGGCGAGGTGTTCAAGATCCCCGACATGCTGGCCAACCGGGCCGACATCTATAACCTGGGCGACACGCTGGGCGGCATGCAGGAGGCCTTCTCCCTGAGCTACATCGAGAACGGCCTGACCTCCAACCCGGTACTGGCGCCGCTGGCCACCCGCGATATGGCCGACGTCTACCGTTTCGTCGCCAAGGCCGAGGGCAAGGCCTTCTCCAGCAACGAGCTGAGCCACAGCTACAGCGGTGCCGAGATCAACGAGATCACCACCACCCTGCAACGCCTGATGCAGGTGCGCGACGTGGTGCTGCGGGTCAACCAGCAGTACATCGCCAGCGCCGCCCAGGCCGACCAGTACCGCACCGAGCCGCCGTTCAAGCTGCAAGGCAGCTACCGCAACATGAACAAGATGGCGGAGAAGATCTCGGCGGTGATGAACGATGCCGAACTCCTGCAACTGATCGCCGACCATTACCAGGGTGAATCCCAGCTGCTGACCACCGGCGCCGAGGAGAACCTGCTCAAGCTCGCCGAGCTGCGCGGCAACCAGACCCCCGAGCAGGGCGAGCGCTGGACGCAGATCAAGCGCGACTTCGTGCGCAACCGCTCCATGGGCGGCAGCGACAGCGATGTCGGCACCCGCGTGGTGGCCCAGCTCAACGACCTGGTGGATGGGGTTCGTGGCCTGGCTCGGCCCACGGAGCAGCACAGGGTGCGCGAGGTGCTGGAGAGCCTCTCCGAGCAGTTGCAGAGCAGCTTCCTGCCGCTGGTCCAGGTGATGCACAAGAAGATCGATGTCGACCTGCATAGCCATCAGCGTATCGGCGATATCGCCCAGCGCCTCGATGAGCTGAGCCGCATGCTCAGCAATGGTGAAGTACCGACGCTCAAGGACCCTCAACCCTAGCCTGCCCAGCCACCGGCTCGCTGGTGGCGGCCCAAGGAAAACGACATGGATTTCGCCCATCTGGACCGGCAACTGCGCGACAGCCTGCTGGACTTGAAACTGAGCAACGAGGAGCGCGACGAGCTGCGCCAGCTGGGCAGCGAGCTCAGCGCCGACCAGGTGCGCTACTTGCGCAATCGTGCCTTCGACCTGGTGCGCGAGCTGAGCCTGGCGGACAGCGCCAACGTGCTGCCGGCCCTGAAATGGCTGGAGCAGGTGGTCAAGACCCTGGATGTCAGCGTCGCGCCGGTACGTGACATGGCCAGCGCCCACTTCAGCCCCGGCGAGGATTGCCGGCGCAAGATCCGCGAGCTGTGCCGCCAGGCCCGCAGCTCGGTGGATATCTGCGTGTTCACCATTTCCGATGACCAACTGAGCGACGAGATTCGCGCCTGCCACCAGCGCGGCGTGGCGGTGCGTGTGATCAGCGACAGTGAAAAGCAGTTCGATGTCGGCAGCGATATCGCCGCGCTACGGGAGGCCGGAGTGCCGGTGCGGATCGACGACACGCCGTTCCACATGCACCACAAGTTCGCCCTGTTCGATGGTCGCACCTTGCTCAATGGCAGTTTCAACTGGACCCGCAGCGCCACCACCGGCAATGAGGAAAACCTGCTGGTGATCGACCACCCGCAACTGGTGGCCAGCTACCTCAAGGAGTTCAACGAGCTCTGGGAGCGCTACGCGCCTCGTTGAAGGCGCGCAGCGGGAGCTTGTCGGTCAGCTCGTCTGGGAGGGGCGCCAGGCCAACCCGCTGGAAAACCGCTCCATCAACTGTTGCTGGAGTTCGCTGGCCCGCTCCGGGGAGCGCTGGTGCAGCTCCTCAAGGGCTTGATACAAGCGTGACAGGGGCTTCTTGTCGCTGAGCAGGGTGCTCAGGTTCAGGGCCTCGATGGCTTCGGCAAAGCGCTGGTGCTCGATGTGGTTGAGCAGCAGGTCTTCTTCCAGGGTCCGGCTACCGGCCTCCAGGGCGTTCAGGCGGTCTTGCAGGGCTTGGGCCTGCTGCACCTCGTCGATATCCAGGTAGGCGCTGGCGATATCCTCCAGGTAGAAGGTCTTATCCATCTCGTCCAGCTCCGGCAGGCTGTCGCTGTCCAGCAGCTCCAGGGCCTGTTCCAGCAAGATCCTGGCCTGTGGGGTTTGGCCCAGGGCGTGCAGCAGGCTGGCCTGTTCGCGAAGGCCGAGCAGTTGCTGCTCGCCTTCTTGCTGTTGGCGCAGCTTGTGAATTTCCTCCAGGCCGCTACGCACCAACCAGCTGTCCCGGCGATGGGCCGGCAGGCGGCTTTGGATCTGCAACTGCGTCTGCAGGGCCTGCATGCGCATGCCGCTCCAGAACTCGTGGTCGTCCCGGTAGCCATCGATCTGTTGCAGGGCCTTGGCCAGCAAGGATTCGCTCCATTGCGGCTGTGCAGCATGGTGCTGCTCGCAGAGAGTGAGCATCAGCCCCGGATGCTGGCTCGGCTCCGTCTCCAGGGTCTGGAGCATGGTTTCGGCTTCGTCCATCCGGCCCTGGGCGGCCAGGTGGTTCAACAGGATCAGCAGCAGACCATGACGATGCAGGTCCGGGGCGCTATCCAGCAGGCGCACGGCATCGTCGATCGACGGCCGGGCCAGGGCCAGGTCCATCAGTTCGCTGTACGTGGTGTAGTAGAGATCGTCGTCCAGTGCCGCCAACAGGCCGAGGGCCGAGTCCAGTTGGCCGGCACCGATCAGCGCGGCGATTGCCTGGGCCTGTTCTTCTGCGGGCAATGCTGCGGCCCGGGTGAGGATCGAGTCGAACCGGCCTTGGGCCGCACACGCATCGAACAGGCTGCGCAGTACGCTCTGGCGATAACTTTCATCGGACTCCGTGAACGCCGTCCAGGCCTGTTCGAGGCTGGCCAGTGCGGCATCCTGCTGGCCGGCCTGATGCAGCAAGCGAGCGAGCACCAGCAGGTTGCCGACGCTCTGGCGTTCGTGAGCGGCAGGCTGCCGTGGATCGCTCAGTTCCTGGAGCAGTACCAGGGCCTGGTCTTGTTCGCCACGGGCCTGGAGTATCTGGGCTTGCAGCAGCGGCCAGCTGGGCAGGGACTGCTCCCAGGCATCCAACAGTTCCAGGCACGCCTGGGTCTGGCCAGTGTCGAGCAGTGTTTCGACCAGGGTATTGAGGGCGTATTCCTGGGCGTGAGGCGGCAGTTGCTCGTATACCTTCCGGGCCTGGGCCTTTTGTCCTGCCAGATAGAGTTCGCTGGTCACCAGTTGCAAGGCCAGTAGCTGGGCCTCGCCAGGCAGGCGTTCTGCCAGTTTCAGCGCCAGCAGCGGTTCGGCCTTGCTCAGCAGCAGGGTCTGGCTGATCTGGGCGCTGATCTCGCCAGTCTCTGGCAGGCCTTGGTTGTATTTCGCGAGTTTCTGGCGGGTGTACAAGATCAGTGCGATGAACATCAGCACGATGACAAGCAGGGTGACAAAGAGGGTCATGGACTTCCTTTTCTACTGGGCTACGGCTCTGGCGCGGAGCGCGCCTGCCGACTCGCGGGGGGTTATAAAGCCGTGGGGCGGGCCTGGCAACCGACTTTACCCAGGCCGCGCACCTGGGTGAGCGGCGCCCTGGAGCCGGGCAACGGGCCAGCGGTCGGGCAGGGCGGCGGGTTTCGGGTTAGACTTGCCGCCTTTTCGCATACTCAAGAAGCCCGCACATGGCCCAGCCGTCCACCACCTACAAATTCGAACTGAACCTGACCGACCTCGACCGCGGGGTCTACGAAAGCGTCAAGCAGACCATCGCCCGCCACCCTTCGGAAACCGAAGAGCGCATGACCGTGCGCCTGCTGGCCTATGCCTTCTGGTACAACGAGCAGCTGTCGTTCGGGCGCGGCCTATCGGATGTGGATGAGCCGGCGCTGTGGGAAAAGAGCCTGGATGACCGCGTGCTGCACTGGATCGAAGTCGGCCAGCCGGACGCCGAGCGCCTGACCTGGTGCTCGCGTCGTACCGAGCGCACCAGCCTCCTGGCCTACGGCAGCCTGCGGGTCTGGCAGACCCGGGTGGTGGACGCGGTGAAGAACCTGAAGAATCTCAATATCGCCGGCGTGCCCCAGGACGTGCTGGAGACCCTGGCCAAGGACATGCCGCGGGTGATCAAGTGGGACGTGATGATCAGCGAAGGCACCCTCTTCGTCACCGACGATCGCGGCCAGCATGAAGTGCAGCTGGAATGGCTGCTGGGCGAGCGCGGCTGATTGCCCGCGCCGCTCCTGAACGACCCACCGTCCCCCAAGAGAAGTTGCTGTTAGCCCATGCGTATCGAACCCCGTGAGTTGCCCGCCGTCCTGCCCTTTCTCGGCGACCTGCCGCCGTTGTTGACCCGCCTCTACGCCGCCCGAGGCGTGCAGACGGTGGATGAGCTGGACAAGAGCCTGGCACGGCTGATCCCGTTCCAGCAGCTCAAGGGCATCGATGCCGCGGTGGACCTGCTGGTGACCGCCCTGGACCTGCGCCAGCGCATCCTCATCGTCGGCGACTTCGACGCCGACGGCGCTACCGCCAGTACCGTCGGCTTGCTGGGCCTGCGCCTGCTGGGCGCGGCCCATGTCGACTACCTGGTGCCCAACCGCTTCGAGTACGGCTATGGCCTGACTCCGGAAATCGTCGCGGTGGCCCTGCAGCGCCAGCCGCAGTTGCTGATCACCGTGGACAACGGCATCTCCAGCGTCGACGGCGTGGCTGCGGCCAAGGCCGCGGGCTTGCAGGTATTGGTCACCGACCACCACTTGCCGGGCCCGGAGCTGCCAGCGGCGGACGCCATCGTCAACCCCAACCAGCCGGGCTGCGAGTTTCCCAGCAAGGCCCTGGCCGGGGTCGGGGTGATCTTCTATGTGCTGATGGCGTTGCGCGCGCGGCTGCGTAGCCTGGGCCGCTACGAGAGCCGGCCGCAGCCGAATATCGGCGAGCTGCTGGACCTGGTGGCCCTGGGCAGCGTGGCGGACGTGGTGCCGCTGGATGCCAACAACCGCATCCTGGTGCACCAGGGCCTGGAGCGGATTCGCGCCGGTCGCGCCCGGCCGGGGCTCAAGGCGATCCTGGAAGTGGCCAAGCGCGACCATTCGCGCATCACCTCCACCGACCTGGGGTTCATCCTCGGGCCTCGGCTGAACGCCGCCGGACGCTTGGACGACATGAGCCTGGGTATCGAGTGCCTGCTCAGCGACGATGCGTCGGCGGCGCGGGCCATGGCCGCCCAGCTCGATGAGCTGAACCAGGACCGCAAGTCCATCGAGCAGGGCATGCAGCGCGAAGCCCTGGCCCAGCTCAAGGAGCTGCCGGTGGAATCGATGCCGTTCGGCCTGTGCCTGTTCGATGCCGACTGGCACCAGGGGGTGATCGGAATCCTCGCCTCGCGCCTGAAGGAACGTTACCACCGGCCAACCATCGCTTTTGCCGACGCTGGCGACGGCATGCTCAAGGGCTCTGCACGTTCGGTGCCGGGGTTCCATATCCGTGATGCCCTGGACGCGGTGGCCGCCCGTCATCCACAACTGATCAGCAAGTTCGGTGGCCACGCCATGGCCGCCGGCCTGTCGCTGCCGGAGCAGAACTTCCCGGCCTTCGCCGAGGCTTTCGATGATGAGGTGCGGCGCCAGCTCAACGAGGAAGACCTCACCGGGCGCCTGCTGTCGGACGGTACCCTGGCCGTGGAGGAATTCCACCTGGAGCTGGCCCGCGCCCTGCGCCACGCCGGCCCCTGGGGCCAGCACTTCCCCGAGCCGATGTTCCATGGGGTGTTCGAGCTGGTGGAGCAGCGCATCGTCGGCGAACGCCACCTGAAGGTGGTGCTGCGCAGCGAATGCGGTTCGCTGAAGCTGGACGGCATCGCCTTCGGCATCGATCGCGAAGTCTGGCCCAACCCGACCATCCGCTGGGTGGAGCTGGCCTACAAGCTCGACCTCAACGAGTTCCGTGGCCAGGAAACCGTGCAGCTGATGATCGCCCACATCGAGCCCCGCTGACGCACCTGTAGCCGCTGCCGAGCCTGCGAGGCTGCGACCGGTCGCGCAGCGGTCGCAGAAGCCCGCTGCACGGTCATGCGTAGCCTGCGGCAGCGGCGACATGGAGCGCTGCCTGGGGTTTTCGCTCGGCGAGTGATCAGGAACCCTGCTTCGGCCAATGTTGTCGTCTAGGCTGTTAGGACTGTCTGATTGGCCTTGTGACGTTTTGTCCTTTTCTCTTCCCGCGGGGGCGGGCGCTTCAACTTCGCAGTCACTCGTCGACCGTTCAAACAGATCCCTGGAGCCTGACCACTGACCGAGAGGTGCCCCATGAGTCTGCTGCTTGAACCCTATACCCTGCGTCAACTGACCTTGATCAATCGCATTGCCGTGTCGCCCATGTGCCAGTACTCGTCGGTGGACGGACTGGCCAATGACTGGCACCTGGTGCACCTGGGCAGCCGTGCCGTGGGCGGCGCCGGGCTGGTCTTCACCGAGGCCACGGCGGTCACCGCCGACGGCCGGATCACCGCCCAGGACCTGGGGCTGTGGAACGACGACCAGATCGAACCCTTGCGCCGCATCACCCGTTTCATCAGTGCCCAGGGCGCCGTCGCCGGCATCCAGCTGGCCCATGCCGGGCGCAAGGCCAGCACCCACCGGCCCTGGCTCGGCAAGTCCGGCAGCGTCAAGCCCGAGGACGGGGGCTGGGTGCCGGTAGGGCCGTCGCGGATCGCCTTCGACCCGCAGCACACGCCACCGACGCCACTGGACGAGCACCAGATCGCCGACGTCATCCAGGCCTTCGTCGCCGCTGCCAAGCGGGCCCTGGAGGCCGGCTTCAAGGTGGTGGAGGTGCACGCCGCCCACGGCTATCTGCTGCACCAGTTCCTCTCGCCCCTGAGCAACCAGCGCCAGGACCGCTACGGTGGTTCGTTCGAGAACCGTATCCGCCTGGTATTGGAGGTGACCGAGGCGGTACGCCGGGTCTGGCCGCAGGAGCTGCCGCTGTTCGTGCGGGTCTCGGCCACCGACTGGGTGGAAGACGGCTGGAACCCCGACGAAACCGTGGAGCTGGCCAGGCGCCTCAAGGACCTGGGGGTGGACCTGATCGACGTGTCGTCCGGTGGTACGGCGGCCAATGCCGAGATCCCCACCGGCCCCGGCTACCAGACGCGCTTCGCCGAGCGCGTGCGCAAGGAGTCGGGAATCGCCACCGGCACCGTGGGCATGATCACCGAGCCGGCCCAGGCCGAGCACATCCTGCGTACCTGCCAGGCGGACATCATCCTGCTGGCCCGGGAGCTGTTGCGCGATCCTTACTGGCCGCTGCATGCCGACGACGACCTGGGCGGACGCAACGCCACCTGGCCGGCGCAGTACCAGCGGGCGACCCACAGGGACCAGCCGATCCACGAATCGGACCTGCGGGACTGACCGTTTGCAGGCAAGAAAAACCGGCCAGTCAAGGAAATGGTAGGGGGCACCTCACCGGTAGGGCATCAAGGGTACTTGCGTTTCTCCGGGGCCGGCGGGAAGTACTGGTACAGCCAGGTCTCGCTCAGGGTGCGGTCGTTGGTGCGGATGAACAGCCGCAGTTCCACCGGGTCCACGCTGTCGTTGGTGGGGTACCAGTCGAAGAGGATGCGGTAGCCCTTGATCTCGTCCAGCACCAGTACGCTGAAGTCCTTGACCTGGCCGTTGGAGGCGGTGACCACCGGTTCGATGCCGGTGCCCGCCGGCAGGCGATCGAGGCCGCCGCCGGTGAAGTCCACGGCAAAGCGCCGCGCCCAGACGGGCGGATAGTGTTCGCCCGGGGCCCAGCCCTCGACGAAGCCGCCCATGCCCGAACGGGTGGCGTGGACCCGCGCCAGAGGCGTGCCCACCGGCGGTAGGGCGCTCCAGTAGAGCTTGTAGCCGTAGTTCAGCGAGTCGCCGGCAGCCACCGGCTTCTTCGGTGTCCAGAAGGCCACGATGTTGTCCATGGTCTCGCCGGTGGTGGGGATCTCCAGCAGGTCGACGCTGCCCTCGCCCCAGGCGGTGGTGGGCTCGACCCACAGGCTCGGGCGACGGCTGTACCAGTCCACGGTGTCCTGGTAGCTGGCAAAGTCATGGTCGGTCTGCACCAGGCCGAAGCCTTTCGGATCTTTGTCGGCGAAGGCGTTGAATTGCAGAGTCGCCGGGTTGTTCAACGGCCGGCAGATCCATTCGCCGTTGCCGCGCCACATGGCCAGGCGGTCGGAGTCGTGGATCTGCGGGTGGATGGTGTCGCACATGCGCCGCTCGTGGGTGCCGCAGCTGAACATGCTGGTCATCGGTGCGATGCCCAGTTGCTCGATGGCCGTACGCGCATTGACGTGGGCATCGACCTCCATCACCACGCGCTCGGCCTGGCAGTCGATGTCGAAGCGGTAAGCACCGGTGGCGCTCGGCGAGTCCAGCAGGGCATAGACCACGAAACGGGTGCTGTCCTTGTCCGGGGTCTCGAACCAGAACTGGGTGAAGTCGGGGAATTCCTCGCGATGCTTGGCGTAGGTATCGATGGCCAGGCCCCGGGCCGAGAGGCCGTACTGGCCGGTGGCGTCCACCGCGCGGAAGTAGCTGGCGCCGAGGAACGACACCACGTCGTGTCTATCCAGCTCCGGTGCCTTGAACAGCTTGAATCCGGCGAAACCCAGGTCGCCCTTGAGCTGCGAGGTGTCGACGCGGGTGTTCTGGTAGTTGAACAGCGGCGGACGGAAGTGCACCTCCCGCGACAGGCGGGTCTTGGGGTCGACGCTGTGCATGCGCACCGGCTGGCGAAAGCCCATGCCCACATGGAAGAACTGCACGTCCAGCTGGCCGTTCAGGTCATTCCACAGCGAGTGCTTGGCGTCGTACTGGATGGCATTGAAGTCCTGTGGGGTCATCTGCGCCAAGGTCGGCGGCAGCACCTGCTTGGTGTCCACGTACTGCTTGGCGGCCAGTTGTTTGGCCTGGGCCTTGAGGCGCTCGAAGTCGAATGCCTGTGCCTCGCCATCGGCGGCACCGGTACCGGCCCAGGCTCGGGCGGCCAGCAGGCCGCTGGCCGAAAGGCCGGTATAGGCCGCCAGGGCCATGGACGCTTTGAGGAGATTCCTACGATGCATGGTTAAGCCTTGTACAGGGAAAGATCCGCAGCCGTTCTTGGCCGCTCGGGGGATCGCGTGGATGAGGTCCGGCCATGCCGTTGGCCGGACCCGTCTGACCTTAAACAGATGCTGCGTAGAATAATCGGTTCGCCCAGGGCAGAAAAATGATTAGCTTGTGTCCATAGGTAACGACTTAACCAGCCCTAGGAAATTGCCCCATGCTGCGCCTGCGACCACTTGTCGAAGACGAAATCGCCTTGCTCAAGACCATCGACCGTGCCGAGATCATCGAAGCGTTCTACCGCCTGCAGGATGGAGGGCTGGTGCGTTATGCCCAGCATGAAGTGGTGACCGGTTGGCCGGTCGGAGAAGCCGAGCATGACGAGGTGATCTTGCAGCAGTGTTACCAGCGTGGCGGGTGGCTGCATGGGGCCTTCGACGACACGCGGCTGGTGGCGGCGGCGGTGGTGGATTGCCTGCCGATCGCCAACGCCGGGCTGGACCTGCGCCAACTGAAGTTCCTGCATGTGAGCCAGGGTTGGCGCGGGCTTGGCCTCGGTCGGCAGTTGTTCGCCTTGGCCCGGGAGCAGGCCCTGGCCATGGGCGGCCAGGGTTTGTATGTGTCAGCCACGCCGTCGCGGCATACGGTGGATTTCTACCAGGGCCTGGGTTGCCAGTTGCTGGACGTCCCGGACCCGGAGCTGTTGCGCCTGGAGCCCGAGGACATTCATCTGTACCTGCGCCTGGCCTAGGCCTGGCGGGGTTTGCTCCAGTTCGGCCAGGCGCCGATGGTCACCGCGCGCAGCAGCCATTCGCAAGGGCCGTACTGGTGATGGCGCAGCCACAGGGCACTGAGTTGCATCTGCACCAGGTAGATGGCGATCACCACCAGCGGCAAGGCCAACGGTGGTAAATGGTTGACCAGCCCCAGCCCGTAACCGGTGAACAGCAGGCAGAGGATCACTGATTGCAGCAGGTAGTTGCTCAGGGACATGCGTCCCAGGGGCGCCAGGCGCCGGCACAGGCGCTGGCCCAGGGATGAGTCGAAGGCCTTGAGCAGTAGCATGGCGTAGCTGGCCGAGAGCAAGGGCGCGGTCAACTGGCTGAGGCCATAGCCGATCAATTCCAGGCCACCCCCCGGGGCATAGGCGGCCCAGTAGCCGTAGAGCAGGGCGCCGCCCAGGCCGAGGGGCAGGGTGAACGCCAGCAGCCATGGCAGCCTGGGCTCGAAGCGATAGGGCGCCACCAGCAGCTCCTTGCGTCCGGCCACGTAGCCCAGCAGGAACATCGCCAGGGTGCTGGGCCCTTGCAGCAGCCACAGGGCCGAGGCGGTTTCCAGCAGGTGCGAAGCGTTGTAGGCCAGGGTCTCCAGCGCACTGCCGCCCAAGGCCATGTCCTTGAGCACCGATTCGCCGTCGGCCGTGCCGGTGTAGAGGCCGATCTCCAGCAGTTCGCCCCCCAACAGCAGGAATATCAGCGTGCTGGCGATGACCAGCAGCAGCGCCAGCACCGCCGCCGACTTGGCCGATAGCCCACGCAGTGCCAGCAGGATCAACCCGAGCAAGGCATACAGCGAGAGGATCTCGCCATAGAACAGCAGCGCGCCGTGCACCAGGCCGATGACCAGCAGGGCCAGTTGCCGGCGCCACATGCGCGGCACGAAGGACGCCCCCGAGCGTTCGGCGGAGCTCATCTGCAAGGTGAAGCTGTAGCCGAACAGGAAGGAGAACAGCAGGTAGAACTTGGCCTCGAAGAAGACCGACACCAGCCAGCGCACCAGGTGATCGAGGGCGCTGGAGTACGCCGGGTTGCTGGTTGGTGAAGCGTAGTAGGGGTCGGCGAAGGACCAGATGTTCACCGCCAGGATGCCCAGTAGGGCGAAGCCTCGTAGGGCGTCCACATGTTGCAGGCGTGCCGGTTGCGTGCCGGAAATACGCGCGGGGGTCATGTTCGGTTTCCTTGTAGCAGGTGCAGAGCCAGTTCTTGCAGGACAGGGCCCTGGGTCTGGGGAGCGAATTGCGGATCGACGGCAACCCGGGCGAACAGGCCGTCGATCATGACGGCAAGCCAGTTGGCGATTTGCTCGGCACACAGCCCAGGGCGGACCAGCCCCAGGTCGTTGGCCTGGCGCACGAGGGCGGCGAGTCCTTCACGCAAAAGCAGATCGTTGTGCCGTGCCAGTTTGCAAACCTGTGGATCACGGTGGCTGAGGGCGGCGATCTCCAAGGCCAGGCCGGTGTAGTGCGGGTCCTCGGCGAGCTGGCAGAGGTGCAGGAGAAAGCCCATCAGGGCCTCCAGAGGCTGTTGCTCCTGCAGCAGGTGTTCCATCTCCTGCTGGATCTGCTGGCCTTCGCGAGCGATCAGTGCCAGCAGCAGCGCCTGCTTGCTGGGGAAGTAATGAAACAGGTTGCCGGCACTCATCTGCGCGATCAGGCAGATGTCCGCGGTTCGGGTAGCCATGTAGCCATGTTCGGCGATGCAGCGGGCGCCAGCGTCCAGCAGTGCGTTGTATCGTGCTTGGCGTTGCACATGGTTGGCGGGACGCATGCAGGTGGGCCTCTTGAGTTAATTGAGCAGCTGCTCAATTAACTGCAATGGGCTGGGGCGGGGCAATGCAATTCTTGTTAAAAAGAGTCAAGAAATGTTGGCCAGGGGGCTAATGCCCTTCAGTTGAGCGAGGTGATCCCCTGTAGGTGTGAAGCGTGCTCGCGATGGATTTCAGGGCGCTCGCGCTACCGTCAATGAGCATCGCGGGCAAGCCTCGCTCTCAGGCTGGGTTTCGTCTTTGGCTTCAACCTGATGCTTTCGGCGAAGCCTCCAGGCATTGCGCCTCTTGGGCCGGCAGGCCCTCGGCAGTCAGCCTGGTCAGTGTCCCGAGCGCCGACAGGTGGTCACGCTGGATCGCCTCTTTGTAGCAGGCCAGGGCCCGGGCCTTGTCCGTGGTGCCCCAGCGCCCGCTGGACAGCGCGTCCGCCAGGATGTCGTAGAGCATGCCCGAGTCCAGCTTGCGCAGGGCCTGGAGGACGGCGGCCTCGGCCTTGCCCGGGTTCACACAGCTCTCGAACGAGCCATCGCCTTTCGGATCGCAGTAGTACATGGACAACATCACTGCCGCATCGGCATCCGCTTGGGCATAGGGCAGCAGCAGCTCCTCGGCTTCACCGGGCTTGAGTTCCGGCGCCATGCCCGAATAGCCCAGGCTCACGGCTTGCACGGCGGCCTTGGCCGAACCGTGCCTGGCGGCATCCACCAGGATGCGCTGACCCAGCTGGAAGAAGTACACCGTCAACGGGTACTGCTCGCGTCCGCCATATGCCAGGAACAGGTCGGCCTTGCGCGACTGACGCTGCAGGGCGGTTTCATCGGCGGGGGCTTGTTGATCGAGCAACCCGTCCATCGACCATTGCTCGATACGGGTGAGTTGCCAGCAGGCGCTGCGCTCGAAGACGAAGGCCTGGACCACGTCGCCCTGGGGGTCGTGCACCACCAGGGTATGGTCCTCCCAGAAGGTTTGCAGCCCCGACCGGGCCTGGGCCTTGGGGTCGAGCAGGGCCAGCAGGTGGCGGTTGTCGCCAGTGAGCTTGTGTCGCGTGGTGGCGACGCGGCCAAAGTCGTCATAGACCAGGCGCTGTTCGACCAGGGGTGAGTCACTGAACGCCAGTTGCAGTTCAGGGTCCGTGGCGAAGGCCTGGACAAAGGTCGGCAGGTCGCTGGACGGGCAGGTGGGGGCGGCAGCCTGGACGACCTGTGCGGCGGTGCCGAACAACAGGCAAACGAACAACTGGCGCAGCAGGTGGCGAGAAACGGGCATCGGCGAACTCGTTGGGAGTGAAGGCAGAAAGAAGGTCATGGCGTATCCGGGACGAACCAGCGACACCCGCGTTGGGCCAGCCAGATCGCCAGCAGCGAAGGCACTCCCATCAGCAGGCAATAGGCATAGCCGCGTATCGGGTGCTCGGGAAACATCGCCCAGGCGCTGAACGCCACCAAGGCGCCAATCAGGGCCAGCTTGAGCTTGAGGTTGGAAATCATCGCCAGTAGCCAGCCGCCGACGATCAGCAGGTAGAACAGCAGGTCCACCATCATGCCCAGGCCGAAGCTTCGAGCCGTGGCGCCGAACAGCTGGCGATACAGTGGAATGCCCCAGATATGCGCCAGGTAGAACAACAGTACCGGCAACGAATGGGCCACCAGGCCGGTGGTAATCCGCACCACATGGTAGTGGCCAGCAGCGTTCTGGCTCATGGGCGGCACGTGTTGGCCATGGCTACGGTGGGGTGGGGCATGGGCGCATCCTTGCTGCCGGAGGGCGATTGTGGTCAGTGAAGCCGGTGCTTTTCTGGCCGCGGATAGTGCCGCAACTGCGGATGCTTATCCAGTCGTCCTGCCTTTGCGCGACTGGCCGGCGTGGTAGTCGCGCCAACGCCAGGATGGGCTCGCCGTCTCCTGTGGGGGTCGATACAGGAGACGGCTGCCATTTAGTGCTTGAACATCACATGCCGCACGCAGGTGTAGTCTTCCAATCCATACATGGACATATCCTTGCCGTAGCCTGAGTGTTTCTGGCCTCCGTGGGGCATTTCACTGGCCAGCATGAAGTGGGTATTGACCCAGGTGCAGCCGTATTGCAGGCGCGCCGAGAGGCGATGGGCACGGCCGACATCGGCGGTCCAGACCGATGACGCCAGGCCGTAGTCCGAATCGTTGGCCCACTCCAGCGCCTGGGCTTCGTCCTTGAAACGGGTCACCGAGACCACCGGGCCGAAGACTTCGCGCTGGACGATCTCATCGTCCTGCTGGACGTCTGCCAGTACCGTGGGCTCGAAGAAGTAGCCGTTACCCGGCACCACTTTGCCGCCGGTCACCAGGCGGGTATGGGGCTGGGCTATGGCCCGCTCGACGAAACCGGCTACCCGGTCGCGGTGTTGGGCGGTGATCAGCGGACCCAGTTCGGTGCTCGGGTCGCCCTGCAGGCCGTACTTGATACTGCTGACGGCGGCACCGAGTTTCTCGACGAACCGGTCGTAGACCCCATCCTGCACATAGATCCGGCAGGCGGCGGTGCAGTCCTGCCCAGCGTTGTAGAAGCCGAAGGCGCGGATACCCTCCACGGCGGCGTCGAGGTCGGCGTCGTCGAAAATCAGCACCGGGGCCTTGCCTCCCAGCTCCATGTGCAGGCGTTTGACGCTGTTGGCGGTGCTGGAAATGATGTGCGAGCCGGTGGCGATGGAGCCGGTGAGGGACACCATGCGTACCTTGGGGTGGGTCACCAGGGGATTGCCGACGCTGGCCCCGCGACCGAACACCAGGTTGAGCACCCCAGCCGGGAAGATGTCGCGGGCCAGTTGGACCAGGCGCAAGGCGGTCAACGGAGTCTGCTCCGAGGGTTTGAGCACCACGGTGTTGCCGGCGGCCATGGCCGGGGCGATCTTCCATGCGACCATCATCAATGGGTAGTTCCACGGCGCGATGGAGGCCACCACACCCACTGGGTCGCGACGGATCATGGAGGTGTGGCCGGGCAGGTATTCACCCGCCGCCGAGCCTCCCAGGCAGCGACTGGCGCCAGCGAAGAAACGGAACACATCGGCGATGGCCGGAATCTCATCGTTGAGCGCGGCGGCCAAGGGCTTGCCGCAGTTGTCCGACTCCAGCCTGGCCAGTTCCTCGGCGTGCGCCTCGATGGCATCGGCGAGCCGGAGCAATAGCAGTGCGCGATCCTTCGGGGCGGTTTGCGACCAGCTGTCGAAGGCGCCGTCGGCAGCACGCACCGCGGCGTCCACCTGGGCCTCGCTGGCTTCGTTGATGTGTACCAGCACGCTGCCCTGGGCAGGGTCGTACACCGGTTGGGCCGGGCCTTCGCCAGTTACCAGCTGGCCGTTGATCAGCAATTTGGTTTGCATTGGACAGTCCTTTTCGGGGCCGGCGCGACTCCGGGGCAGCGCCGGTCGGGGGTTGAGCTCAGGCGTGGGTTCTCATGCTGCCTGGGCGAGGGGGCTGGCGAGCAGCAGTCCGGGCAGTCCCGAGATCAGGGCTACTTCTTCGTCCTTGAGACGCACGAAGTAGTGCATCGGTGGCAGCAAGGTCCAGATGAAGCAGCCAGGAATTGGCCGTACGAGCAGCTTTACCTCACCGTTGCTGCTCACCAGGCTGACCCGTTCGGTGTCCAGTTGGCGCAACTGCCGTGTCAGTTCGGGACGTTGTTCCAGCCAGCGGCCGAGGTCCGCCTCGGCGCTTTGCCACTGGCGTCCGCCGACCCAGTCGGCACGCCCCTCGGGCACATCGCCAAGAATGAGGCTGAAGCATAGGTCGAGCTTGTACAGGCGGCTGAAGAAGTGACGCTTGGCGTGATAGCTAAGATCTCGCACGACTGCGGCCTGACAATCCGAGACTCGCAGTTCGGCCAGGGTTGCCGGCTCGCAGCCAAATTGCGTGCACAGGCGCTTGAAGGCGAGTTGGGCCCGCATTTCGACATTGCCGAATATCGTCATCTCAGCGAGGCTCCACGGTTGGGCTGGCAGATGCAGATTCATCTTCCAGCAGGTGTTTGCGGTCAGCATCCGGCAGGTCGTAGAGCTGCTCCAGGGGCACTGGCCGGAACATCGGGATGCCCTTGTAGCGCAGCCAGCACGCGGCGTAGAGCACGATGGCCAGCATGAAACCGCCCGACAGGGTATAGATCTTCAGCTTCATTGCCGGTTCGGGGTGGATGGTCAGGATCATGTACAGGCAGGCGCTGATCCCGATGATCTGTGGTAACGGGAACAGCGGCGTACGAAACGGCCGGGCGATCTTCGGGTAGCGTCGACGGAGGATCATCACGTTGACCTGGGCAATCACATAGGACAGCAGCCAGGTGACGCAAGACGCCAGGATCAGGGTGGCGATCAGGTCCATGTCGATGCTCAACAGGAACGGAATGCACAGCAGCGTGAACACCGCGATGATGCCGACCCAGGGCGTGCGAAAGCGTGGGTGGATATAGGTGAAGGCCTTGGGCAGCAGTCCTTCGCGGGCCAGGCCGTAGAGCATGCGGGGTACGGCGGCCAGGTGAGAGCTGACGGAGCTGGCGCTGGCCAGGACAGTGATCAATACGATGACGACCATGCCCGTGTGGCCGAACATCGCTTGGGCACCTTCCACTTGGGGCGCAGTGGAGCCTTCGAGAACGTTCAGTGGTACATAGCGGGCGATTGCCTGGCCAAACAGCATGTCGGCGATGAAGATGGTCAGCAAGCCGAATAGCATGGCCTTGGGAATGGTCTTCTCCGGCTCAATGACCTCCTCAGCCATGGGGGCCACGTACTCGATGCCGACGAACAGCCAGATACCCAGCGCCAAGGACTGGAACACCACTTCCCAGCCCTTGGGGTTGAAGGGCACTGACTGGATCTCGCCCACGGTGCCGATGCTCAGCAAGCCCATCAGCCCCATGATGGAGGTGCCGACGATCATCGAGCCGGTGATCAGTACTTGTACCGAACCGAACACTCCGACACCCACCAGATTAACGATGAGGAAGAGCACCAGCATGGTGATCGCCACTGCGGTGGCGCTGACCGACGGCAGCATGCTCTGTACCGCCAGTCCGGCGGTGATGGACTCCATGGCCCCGGCCGCTGATACCAGCACAATGTAGCCGCCCAGCACACTGACGATGGCCATGAACGGGCCCATGGCGATCAGTGTGTAATCACCGATCATTCCGGCACCGGGCATGAAGGACGACAGTTCTGAGTAAGAGAAAGACACCAGGATGCTGACGACCATCGCCAGCAATGCGCTGATCATGAAGGCCGGGCCCACCAGACCCATGCTGTAGCCAAGGGACACCATGGTGGTGCCGGCGACGACCAGCCCGGTACAGGTGGCAAAGGCCCGCCAGAAACCCAGGGTTCGATTCAGGGAAGTCGATGTCATGGTCAAAGCCTCGCTCAGTATTGATAGGCCTGGCGGATGATCGCCAGATAGCTGTCCACGCTCATCGGCTTGGCGTTGCTGCTGTCGGAGATGTTGCTCTTGGATTTCTCGGCTATGGCCTGGAAGTCCTCCTCTCGCACTCCCGCGACCTCGCTGAAGCGTGGAATGCCCAACTCTCGGCCCATGTCGAACAGTCGTTGTACGGCTTGCTCGGCGGCGCTGGCCGCGTCCAGGGTCGGATCGATGCCCAGGGCATAGGCGACATCCGCATGGCGACGCAGGTCGGCATCGCGGTTATGGCTGAACACGAAGGGCAGGAAGATTGCATTCCCCACGCCGTGGGGGGTGTCGTACAGGCCGCCAATCGCTTCGGAGATACAGTGCACGCTGGCGATATCGGCGTTGCCGAAGGCCATGCCGGCAATCAGGCTGGCGATCAGCATCTGCTCCCGGGCTTGCTGGTTCCGTGGTTCTTGCACGGCCGCCCGGAGGTTCTGGCTTATCAGGCGAATGGCGTGTAGCGCCAGGCCGTCGCTGATGGGGTTGGCAGGCTTACCGGTGTAGGCCTCGATTGCGTGGGTCAGGGCGTCCATGCCGGTGCTGGCTGCGATCGCAGGTGGCAAGCTGGCGGTGATGTCCGTGTCTAGCAGCGCCAGGACCGGCCCGATGCGATAGTCCAGTAGGCTCATTTTGAACTGGCGGCGGGTGTCGGTGATCACTGAAAAAAACGTCACTTCGCTACCGGTGCCCGCCGTGCTTGGAATAGCCACGATTGGCAGCGCCGCGCGTTGCAGGGTGAACGCGCCTTCGTAATCCTCGATATTGCCATCATGGGTCAGCAGCACACTGATAGCCTTGGCGGCGTCCATGGCGCTGCCGCCTCCCACTGCGAGCACACCGTCGACGCCTTGGCCGCGATAACGTTGTGCGGCGGCGTTGCAATCTTCACTACGGGGATTGGGCTTGACGTCCGCCACTTCCGCATAGCGGATCTGGGCAGCGTCCAAGCTGGCATAGATGCTGTCCAGCAGGCCGGCTCTTTTCACCCCGGCATCGGTCACCAGCAAAACATGCTGCAGCCCCAGTTCTTGCAGATGTTCACCGGTACGGCTGCGCAGGCCTGGCTGCATGACGATTTTCGTCGGTAGTAAGAATTGAAAGTTCATGGTCATGCTGCTCCCGGCCTTCAAGGCTCTATGTTGGTTGTTCGTTGTCCGGTGTGTTGAATATGAATAACCGGCGAGCGCCCTCTCGACGGACAGGACGGCGTCGTTGTGGGTGCTTTGAAAGAAGACAATGACCAGGGACTCGCCTGGCCCACGCTTGCCGTTTGAGGCTTGCGCTCGGCAATGTCGCTAGAGCTGGCTTCCGTGGCGCGCCATGATGTGTCGCACCACGCTGTAGTCCTGCAGTGAATCGCTGGACAGGTCCTTGCCGTAGCCCGAACGCTTCAGGCCACCGTGGGGCATCTCGCTGGCCAGGATGAAGTGGCTGTTGATCCAGGTGCAGCCATACTGCAGGCGTGCGGCCACCTGCATGGCCTTGTCCAGGTTCTGGGTCCAGACCGAGGAGGCCAGGCCGTATTCCGAGTCGTTGGCCCAGTCCACCGCTTGCTCCAGTTCGTCGAAACGCGTGACGGTGACTACGGGGCCGAATACTTCGCGCTGGACGATTTCGTCCTGTTGGCGGCAGCCGGCCAGGAGTGTCGGTTGATAGTAGAAGCCGGCTCCGGCATGTACCGCGGCACCGGTGATGCGTTCGATATGTGGCTGGCCAAGGGCCCGCTCGACAAAGCTGGCCACGCGATCACGCTGGCGGGTGCTGATTAATGGGCCGAACTCGTTGTCGCTGTCACGCGGGCGGGCGAAGCGCAAACTGTCGACCGCGGCTCCCAGTTCAGCTACCAGGTGATCGTGAATGCCTGCCTGGGCATAGACCCGGCAGGCGGCAGTACAATCCTGACCGGCATTGTAGTAGCCGTAGCTGCGTATCCCCTGGATCACGGCATCGAGGTCTGCGTCATTGCAGACGATCACCGGGGCTTTGCCCCCTAGTTCCAGGTGCGTGCGCTTGAGGGTCTTGGAGGCGGCCTGGAGGATTTTCTGCCCGGTGACTATATCCCCGGTGAGGGATGCCATGCGTACCTTCGGGTGGCTTACCAGGTGGCTGCCCACCCCTTCGCCGCCCCCACAGACAATGTTGATCACTCCCGGTGGCAGCAACTGCGCCAGGGTCGGGGCCAGGGCCAGAATCGATAGCGGCGTGTGTTCCGAGGGTTTGAACACCAGAGTGTTACCAGCGGCCAGGGCCGGGGCGATCTTCCATGCGGCCATCATGATCGGGTAGTTCCAGGGGGCAATGGAGGCCACTACGCCGATGGGGTCGCGCCGCACCATGCTGGTGTACCCCGGCAAGTACTCACCAGCGAGCTGGCCGGTCTGGCACCGCACCGCGCCAGCGAAGAAGCGCAATACATCCACCGTGGCGTTCAGGTCGTCCTGGCGCGCCAGGTGCAGGGGTTTGCCACAGTTGAGGAATTCCAGGCGGGCCAGGTGCTCGGACTGTTCTTGCACGGCGTCGGCAATTGCCAGGAGCAGGTTGGAGCGCTGTTGCGGAGTGGTCCGCGACCAGGTGGCGAACGCGCTCTGAGCCGCAAGAATGGCACTTTCTACCTGTTCGATGCTGGCATCGGCTACGCGAGTCAGGATCTCTCCGGTGGCCGGATTGAGGATCGGCTCCTCCTCGCCTTCGCCAGCGACCAGTTCACCATTGATCAATAGCTTGGTGAGCAACGGAATCTGTGCGCCATTCATCTTAGAGGGTCTCTTGTTATATAGGGCCAATAGGGCTCCCCGAGGGGAGATGGCCTTCTCTAATTAGGAATGTACAGAGACTAATGGCGGAGTCTGGGTTGAACAAATACCAAATACTGAATGGGGCATTCGATTAAATAGATGGCTTTCGCCCGCCTGGTGGTTGTTCTCGCGCCACGGTGAGAAACGGGTCCACCAGGACCGGACGCGCGGTGCCGCGACGCCAGGCCAGGCCAACGTCCAGGGTCTGGCTAAGGTCCGCGAGGGGACGTGCCTCGATAATGTCGCCCTCCAGGGACCAGGGGCGGTAGGTCATGTCTGGCTGGATCGACAGGCCAAGTCCGGCAGCCACCAGGCTGCGCACCGCCTCGGTGGAGGCGGTGCGCAGGTTCACCCGTGGTTGCAAGCATGCCGAGCGCCACATGCGCTGGGCATTGCTGTCCATTTCGTCAACGTTGAGCTGAATCAGCGGCTCCCGGGCCACGTCCGCCAGGCTGATGCTGTCGTGCTCCAGCAGTGGATGCTGGGCCGGCAGCCAAAGGCGATGGGGGGAATGGGTCAGGACTTCGGTCTGCAATGCGTGGCGGTCTTCGAGGTTGGACAGGATCAGCACTCCGACATCGATTTCGCCACTGACCAGCAAGTGCTCGATATACGGCCTCTCGTCTTCCATGACGCGGATTTCCACATTAGGGAATGCACGCTGGAAGCGGGTCAGCAGGTCGGCCAGGTAGTAACCGGCTACCAGGCTCGTCACGCCAACGGTCAATTGTCCGGCTACCTGGTCGGTGCTCTGTTGCAGGCTGCGCTTGGCGTTGTCCACGGTGGCCAGGATCAGGTGGGCCTGGCGTAGGAACTGGTGGCCCTGGTGCGTCAGAGTCATGCCCTTGGCGTGACGGCTGAACAGGCTGACACCGATTTCCTGCTCCAATTGCTGGATCGCCAGGGTCAGGGTCGACTGGGAGATGAACACGGCCTGGGCGGCGGCGGAGATCGAGCCGGTCTCGGCCACCGCGATGAAGTGACGGATCTGGCGCAAGGTCATCATGATGAGGCTACCGGGCATTTTTTTAGATTTATCGGAGGCGCTATTGGTAAAGCCGATGACCTGTTTAGCACCTTTTCTTGCTTCAGCCAAAGCAACATTCAGAAGCATTATCGCCCCCTGGAGCTGGGCACTTCTCTCTAGTCTTGAGGCCTCAGGTGTCGAGGTGACACTGGTTTTTGCGGAGGTGGCAGATGAATACCCGTGGATTGCTCGACCAACTACTCAAGTCCGGCCAGGAGCTCCTGCAGAACAAGACCGGCAATTCGCCACAGGCCAGGCCGACGGCCGATTCGGTCGGTCTGGGCAGCTTGCTCGGGGCCAAGACCGGGGGGCTGGGCGGGTTGCTCGCTGGCGCCGGCGGTGGTGCCCTGGCTGCCGGAGCCATGGGCTTGTTGCTGGGCAACAAGAAGGTGCGCAAGTTCGGTGGCAAGGCCCTGACCTATGGTGGTTTGGCCGCGCTCGGGGTGCTGGCCTACAAGGCTTATGGCAATTGGCAGGCGCAGCAGGGCAGTGCGTCGGGTACCGAGCCCCAGACCCTCGACCGGTTGGCCCCGCAGCAAGTGGAGCAACACAGCCAGGCGATCCTCAAGGCGCTGGTGGCGGCCGCCAAGGCCGATGGCCATGTGGATGAGCGCGAGCGTGAGTTGATCGAGGGTGAGTTCCGCAAGCTCGATGACGATCCACAGCTGCAGCAGTGGCTGCACGGTGAGTTGAACAAGCCCCTGGACCCTGCCGATGTGGCCCGGGCCGCCAGCACCCCGGAGATGGCCGCCGAGATGTACCTGGCCAGCGTGATGCTGGTGGATGAGCAGCACTTCATGGAGAAGGCCTACCTTGAGGAGTTGGCGCGCCAACTGCAGCTGCCTGCAGGGCTCAAGGCGGAACTGGAGAACCAGGTACGCCAGGCCCAGTTCTGAGAGACCTGTCGAGCCTCTTGGCGATTCTGTCCTGTGCAATTGCCGAAATGCCTTTGTGCGACCGGTGAAGTCCTCTACAGGCCCCTGGCCAGAGCGGTTGCACAAAACCACTAAAAGTCCTGCCTGTGTCGTTAAACCACCCATAAAACCCGGATCGTCCTCGGCTATACTCCCCCCATTTTTGAATGGGTTCGAGGGCTGGCTGTGAAGAACTGGACGTTGCGCCAACGCATTTTGGCGAGCTTTGCGGTGATCATCACCATCATGCTGCTGATGGTCGTCGTCTCGTACTCGCGGCTGTTGAAGATCGAGGCCGGAGAGGAGCGCATGCGTTCCGATGCCATTCCGGGGGTCTATTTCAGTTCGATGATCCGTGGCTCGTGGGTCGACAGCTACTTGCGTACCCAGGCCATTCTCGGCCTGGACGAGGACAAGGGAGTTACGGCGCAGGACGAGGCCGACTTCAAGGGTTTCGAACAGCGCCTGCAGAAGTACATGGCCAGCTACAAGGAAACCCTTCGTGGAGAGAGCGACCTGAGGGAGTTCAACGATTTCGAGAACTACCACCAGAGCCTGCTCAAGACCCAGGCCACGATCCTGGACCTGCATCGGCGTAACCAGAATGCTGAAGCCATCCGCCTGTTCAATGAACAAATGACCCCCACTTGGGTCGCCGGTCGGATGAAGCTCAACGACATCATCGAAGAGAACAAGGGCGTGGCGGATTCGGCCGCTGCACAGATCGACGACGCGGTGCTCGCTGCCAAGATCAGCATGGGAGTTTCGCTGCTGGTGGCGATCTTGGTGGCCGGCCTGTGCGGCCTGTTGCTGATGCGCGCGATATTGTCGCCGATGAACCGTATCGTCGATATCCTGGAAATCATGCGCACCGGCGACTTGAGCAGGCGTTTGAACCTGGAGCGCAAGGACGAGTTCGGTGCGGTCGAGACCGGCTTCAACGACATGATGACCGAGCTCACGGCCCTGGTGTCCCAGGCCCAGCGCTCCTCGGTACAGGTCACCACGTCGGTGACCGAGATTGCCGCCACGTCCAAGCAACAGCAGGCCACGGCCACCGAGACCGCCGCCACGACCACGGAAATTGGCGCCACATCGCGGGAAATCGCCGCGACTTCGCGGGATCTGGTACGGACCATGACCGAAGTGTCCAGCGCCGCCGACCAGGCCTCGGTGTTGGCAGGGTCGGGCCAGCAGGGCCTGGCGCGAATGGAAGACACCATGCATTCGGTCATGGGCGCGGCAGACCTGGTGAATGCCAAGCTGGCGATCCTCAACGAGAAGGCCGGCAACATCAATCAGGTGGTGGTGACCATCGTCAAGGTCGCCGACCAGACCAACCTGCTGTCGCTCAATGCTGCCATCGAGGCCGAGAAGGCCGGTGAATACGGCCGCGGTTTTGCCGTGGTGGCCACGGAGGTGCGCCGCCTGGCGGACCAGACGGCGGTGGCGACCTACGATATCGAGCAGATGGTTCGCGAGATCCAGTCGGCGGTATCGGCCGGGGTCATGGGCATGGACAAGTTCTCCGAAGAAGTGCGCCGCGGCATGGCCGAGGTACAGCAGGTGGGTGAGCAGTTGTCGCAGATCATCCACCAGGTCCAGGCCCTGGCGCCGCGGGTGTTGATGGTCAACGAAGGCATGCAGGCCCAGGCCACCGGCGCCGAGCAGATCAATCACGCGCTGGTGCAATTGGGCGATGCCAGTAGCCAGACCGTCGAGTCCCTGCGCCAGGCCAGTTTCGCCATCGACGAACTGAGCCAGGTGGCCGTGGGGCTGCGTAGCGGCGTTTCGCGTTTCAAAGTCTGATGGATGAGCTCGCGCACAAGCGCAATGGCGCAGCCTCGGTGAAGACCGTGCTGTTCCTGGTTTTCCGCATCGGCCAGGAGCGGTATGCGCTGCGGGCCGTGGATGTGGTCGAGGTGTTGCCGCGCCTGCAACTCAAGCCCATTGCCCAGGCCCCGGGCTGGGTTTCGGGAGTCTTCGCCTACCGTGGCACGGTGGTGCCAGTGATCGACCTGTGCCAACTGACCTTTGGCCGGCCGGCGCAATTGCGTACCAGCACGCGCCTGGTGCTGGTGCACTATCGTGGCGAGGCCGAGCAGCCCGCGCGGGTCCTGGGGTTGTTGCTGGAGCAGGCCAACGACACCCTGCGCTGCGATCCGCAGCAGTTCCAGCCCTATGGCCTGGACAACGCCCAGGCCCCGTACCTGGGGCCGGTGCGCGAGGATGCCCAGGGGCTGTTGCAGTGGGTACGGGTCGATCACCTGCTGCGGCCCGAAGTGCGCGAGTTGTTGTTTCCCAGCCCGCCGCTTGACCTGGCTGCGCTCGAGGAGCCTCGATGAGCGGCGAACAACGGTTTTTCGATTTCCTCAAGGAGCGAATCGGCCTGGATGTCGCCTCCGTGGGGCCGGCGATCATCGAGCGTGCGGTGCGCCAGCGCTGCAATGCGTTGTATATCCATGGCAACGATGAGTACTGGCATCGGTTGCAAGGCTCGCAGGAGGAGCAGCAGGCGCTGATCGAGGCGGTGATCGTCCCGGAGACCTGGTTTTTCCGTTATCCGGAGTCCTTCGCCACGTTGGTCAAGCTGGCCTCGGCCCGCCTGGCCCAGATCAAGGGCATGCGTGCCCTGCGCTTGCTGAGCCTGCCGTGTTCCACCGGCGAAGAGCCTTATTCGATCGCCATGGCCCTGCTGGATGGCGGCCTGGCGCCCCATCAGTTCAAGATCGACGGCCTGGATGTCAGCCCGCTATCGGTGGAGCGGGCCCGGAATGCGGTCTATGGCAAGAATTCCTTTCGTGGCCAGGACACGGATTTTCGAGAGCGTCACTTCGTGGCCGAGGGTGATCGCTATCGCTTGAACGAGCGGGTCCGTGAGCAGGTGCGGCTACAGGTCGGCAATGTGATGGAGCCGGGGTTGCTGGCCTCCGAGCCGGCCTTCGACTTTGTCTTCTGCCGCAACCTACTGATCTATTTCGACCAGTCCACCCAGCGCCAGGTGTTCGAGGTGCTCAAGCGCCTGACCCATGAAGAGGGTGTGCTTTTCATCGGCCCGGCCGAGGGCAGCTTGCTGGGGCGCTTGGGCATGCGCTCGATCGGCATCCCCCAATCCTTTGCCTTCAGCCGCCACAGCGAACCTGCCCCGGAACAGCCCCTGGCTCCGCTGCCGCAGCCCTTGCCCCTACCGATGCCGCCACGCAGTGTGGCTCCCCCGGCGCCACGCCAGCGTCCCTTTGCCAGTCGCGTGGCGGCCCCGGCGCCCATCAACAGCGTGGCCCCGGCCAGCGATGGCGCGAGTCTGCTGGCAAGCATCACGGCGCTGGCCAATGAGGGCAAGAGTGGTGAGGCCCGGGCCGCTTGCGAGCGCTATCTGCAGCAACATGAGCCGGTGGCCCAGGTGTTCTATTGGCTGGGTTTGCTCAGCGACGTGGCGGGTAACGCCATCGAGGCCCAGGGCTTCTATCGCAAGGCCTTGTACCTGGAGCCGCAGCATCCCGAAGCCCTGGCGCACCTGGCGGCATTGCTGGCGTCCCAGGGCGACTTCGCCGGTGCCCAACGATTGCAGGAGCGTGCCGCCCGTAGCTCGCGCACTGCCGACAGTGAGTTGAAACGATGAGCCATTCATATTCATTGGACGTGACCCTTGAAGATGCGCAGGCCATCGATGACTGCTGGAATCGCATCGGCATCCTTGGCGACAAGTCCTGCCCCTTGTTGGCCGAACATGTCCATTGCCGCAATTGTTCTGTTTATTCCGCTGCGGCTACGCGCCTGCTCGATCGTTATTCGTTGCGCCAGGAGGACCGCGAGCACTCGGTGGTCCAGGAGGCCGACAGTGATGTGGTCACCCGTTCGCTGCTGATGTTCCGTCTGGGCGAGGAGTGGCTGGCATTGGCGACCCGCTGCCTGCTGGAAGTGGCGCCGCAGCAGGCGATTCACTCCCTGCCGCATCAGCGATCACGGGCATTGCTGGGGGTGGCCAATGTCCGTGGAGCGCTGGTGGCCTGCCTGTCGTTGGCCGAGTTGCTGGGGCTCGATAGCACACCGGGCACTGCCCCCTCGGGGCGGGTGATGCCGCGGATGCTGATCATCGGCGCCGAGGGCGGCCCCGTAGTGGTGCCGGTGGATGAGGTGCATGGCATCCATGCTATCGACGAGCGGATTCTCAACGGCGCCTCGACTTCCGGTGAGCAAGCCACTGCCAAGTACACCCGTGGCGTGCTGCAATGGCAGGGACGCAGCCTGCGCTGGCTGGATGAAGAGCAGCTGCTCTCGGCCGTGACCCGGAGCCTCACATGACCCCCGATCAAATGCGTGATGCCTCGTTGCTGGAACTGTTCAGCCTGGAAGCCGAGGCCCAGACCCAGGTGCTCAGTGCCGGGCTGCTGGCGCTGGAGCGCAATCCGACCCAGGCCGACCAGCTGGAGGCTTGCATGCGTGCCGCCCACTCCCTCAAGGGGGCGGCGCGGATCGTCGGGGTCGATGCTGGCGTGAGCGTCGCCCATGTCATGGAGGACTGCCTGGTCAGCGCCCAGGAAGGGCGCCTGTACCTGCAGCCTGAGCATATCGATGCTTTGCTCCAGGGAACCGACCTGCTGACGCGCATTGGCACGCCCGGTGGGGCGGAACTCGTAGCGGCGGATATCCAGGTCTATGTGGCGCTGATGGAGCGCCTGCTGGACCCGGGGGCGACAGCCGGCGGAGTATTGCCGGCGGCGCCCGGGTCGCCGCCGGACCTGCCGGATGCACCACTGGCGTTATCGCTGGACGCGCCCTTGGAGCCCATGCCCGAATCCCTGGTGGAGGTCGAGCCAGAACCTTCGCTGGACGCCGTGGTGGCCGCTGCACGTCCCAACAGGCGTATCACCGACGGTGGCGAGCGCGTGCTGCGGGTCACTGCCGAGCGTCTCAACGGACTGTTGGATCTGTCCAGCAAGTCACTGGTGGAGACCCAGCGGCTCAAGCCTTACCTGGCCACCATGCAGCGGCTCAAACGGATCCAGAGCAATAGCCTGGCGGCCTTGGAAAACCTCAATCTGCACCTCAAGGAGCATGCCCTGAGCCTCGAAGCCCAGGAGGCCTTGGAGGATGCGCGGCGACTGCTGGCGGAGTCCCAGCAATTGCTGGTGGAAAAAACCGCCGAGCTCGATGAGTTCGGCTGGCAGGCGAGCCAGCGTGCCCAGGTGCTCTACGACACGGCCCTGGCTTGCCGCATGAGGCCCTTTGCCGATGTGCTCGGTGGCCAGGTCCGCATGGTGCGTGACCTGGGGCGCAGCCTGGGCAAGCAGGTACGCCTGGAGATCGAGGGGGAAAAGACCCAGGTCGACCGCGATGTGCTGGAGAAGCTCGAGGCACCGCTCACCCACCTGTTGCGCAACGCTGTCGACCATGGCATCGAACTGCCCGAGCAGCGGCTGCTGGCGGGCAAGCCAGCCGAAGGGGTGATTCGCCTGAAGGCCTCCCATCAGGCCGGCTTGCTGGTGCTGGAACTCAGTGACGATGGGCACGGGGTGGACCTGGAGCGCTTGCGCCTGAGCATTGTCGAGCGCCAGCTCTCCCCGGCCCCGACAGCGGCGCAACTTAGTGAAGAAGAATTGCTGACGTTCCTGTTCCTGCCAGGTTTCAGCCTGCGCGACAAGGTGACTGAAGTTTCCGGTCGCGGCGTTGGCCTGGATGCCGTGCAGCACATGGTGCGCCAGCTGCGTGGGGCCGTGGTGCTGGAGCAGACCACCGGCCAGGGCAGTTGTTTCCACCTGGAAGTGCCGCTGACCTTGTCGGTGGTGCGCAGCCTGGTGGTGGAGGTCGGCGAGGAAGCCTATGCCTTCCCCCTGGCTCATATCGAGCGCATGTGCGACCTGGAGCCGGAGGCAATCGTCCAGGTGGAGGGGCGCCAGCACTTCTGGCATGAGGGCCAGCATGTGGGCTTGGTCGCGGCCAGCCAGCTGTTGCAGCGACCGGCGAGCCAGAATGACGCCTCGACCTTGAAAGTCGTGGTGATCCGCGAGCGCGATGCCGTGTATGGCGTCGCCGTGGAGCGCTTTATCGGTGAGCGGACCCTGGTGGTGCTGCCGCTCGACGACCGCCTGGGCAAGATCCAGGATATTTCTGCCGGCGCTTTGCTCGACGATGGACGCGTGGCCTTGATCGTCGATGTCGAGGACATGCTGCGGTCGGTGGACAAACTGCTCAACACCGGTCGCCTGGAACGCATCGCCCGGCATCATCAGCAACATGCACAGGCTGCGCGCAAGCGGATCCTGGTGGTCGACGACTCCCTGACGGTGCGCGAACTGCAGCGCAAGCTGCTGATCAATCGCGGCTACGACGTGGCCGTGGCCGTGGACGGCATGGACGGCTGGAACGCCTTGCGTTCGGAAAGCTTCGACCTGCTGATCACCGATATCGACATGCCGCGAATGGATGGAATCGAATTGGTCACACTCTTGCGCCGCGACAATCGCCTGCAGTCACTGCCGGTGATGGTGGTGTCCTACAAGGATCGTGAGGAAGACCGGCGCCGCGGTCTGGATGCCGGTGCCGACTATTATCTAGCCAAAGCCAGTTTCCATGACGACGCCCTGCTGGATGCGGTGGTGGAACTGATTGGAGGAGCGCGGGCATGAAGATAGCGATAGTCAACGATATGCCCATGGCCGTGGAGGCCTTGCGCCGGGCGCTGGCTTTCGATCCCAGCCACGAGGTGGTCTGGGTCGCCACCAACGGTGCCGAGGCGGTGAAGTATTGCGCCGAACTGACCCCGGACCTGATTCTCATGGACCTGATCATGCCGGTGATGGACGGCGTTGAGGCCACGCGGCGAATCATGGCCGAGTCGCCGTGCGCCATCGTGATCGTCACCGTCGATCGGCAGCAGAATGTCCACCGTGTGTTCGAGGCCATGGGCCATGGAGCCCTGGACGTGGTGGACACCCCCGCCGTGGGCGCGGGCAATGCCCAGGAGGCGGCGGCCCCGCTGTTGCGCAAGATCCTCAATATCGGTTGGCTGATCGGCCAGCGTGGCAGCCGCGTGCGTTCTGTGCCGCTGCCGCTGCGCAGCGGCATGCCACGCCAGAGCCTGGTGGCCATTGGCTCCTCCGCAGGCGGGCCGGCGGCACTCGAAGTATTGCTCAAGGGCTTGCCAAAGGACTTTCCGGCAGCCATCGTGCTGGTCCAGCATGTCGATCAGGTGTTTGCCGCGGGCATGGCTGAATGGCTCAGCAGCGCATCGGGCCTGCAGGTACGCCTGGCGCGCGAGGGCGAGCCACCGCAAAGCGGCACGGTGCTGCTGGCGGGAACCAACCACCATATCCGCTTGTTGAAGAACGGAACGCTGGCCTATACCGCCGAGCCGGTGAACGAGATCTACCGTCCGTCCATCGATGTATTTTTTGAAAGTGTCGCCAGTTACTGGAGTGGCGATGCGGTGGGTGTGCTACTGACCGGCATGGGGCGCGATGGCGCCCAGGGCTTGAAGCTGATGCGCGATCAGGGTTATCTGACCATCGCCCAGGACCAGAACAGTAGCGCGGTGTATGGCATGCCCAAGGCAGCCGCTGCCATCGGCGCCGCCGCAGAGATTCGCCCACTGGACAAGATCGCTCCACGTTTGCTGGAGATATTTGCCAAATGACTGATAAACGCAGCTGTCCTGGCCAGGTAGCACTTCAGGTGACAACCCATGAATGATTTACAGCTCGACGAATTCAAGACCGATGAAAACGCTGCCATGGTGTTGCTGGTGGACGACCAGGCCATGATCGGCGAGGCGGTTCGGCGTGGGTTGGCGAATGAGGAAAACATCGACTTCCACTTTTGCGCCGATCCGCACCAGGCCATTGCCCAGGCGATCCGCATCAAGCCCACGGTGATCCTCCAGGACCTGGTGATGCCGGGCCTCGATGGCCTGACCCTGGTTCGCGAGTACCGCAACCACCCGGCCACCCAGAACATTCCGATCATCGTCCTGTCCACCAAGGAAGACCCGCTGATCAAGAGCGCGGCCTTTGCCGCCGGGGCCAACGACTACCTGGTCAAGCTCCCGGACAACATCGAGTTGGTGGCGCGTATCCGCTATCACTCGCGTTCCTACATGACCCTGTTGCAACGGGACGCCGCCTACCGGGCGTTGCGGGTCAGCCAGCAGCAGTTGCTCGATACCAACCTGGTGCTGCAACGGCTGATGAACTCCGACGGCCTGACCGGTTTGTCCAACCGCAGGCACTTCGACGAATACCTGGAGCTGGAATGGCGCCGGGCCATGCGTGAGCAGAGCCAGTTGTCGCTGCTGATGATCGACGTCGACTACTTCAAGACCTACAACGACACTTTCGGCCATCTGGAGGGCGACGAGGCCTTGCGCAAGGTGGCCGCGGCAATCCGTGAGGCCAGCAGCCGGCCATCCGACCTGCCGGCGCGCTACGGTGGCGAAGAGTTCGTCCTGGTGCTGCCCAACACCTCACCGGGTGGCGCGCGCCTGGTGGCCGAAAAGCTGCGCCAGACCGTCGAGGCCCTGAAAATCCCCCATATCGCACCAGTGGAAGGGGCCAGCCTGACCATCAGCATCGGCCTGTCGACCATGACTCCGCAGCCCAACAGCCATTGCCGGCAGTTGATTTCGGCCGCGGACAAGGGCCTGTACCTGGCCAAGAACAATGGGCGCAATCAGGTAGGGATCGAGTAGCCGTCTTCGCTGGCAGGCTGTTGGTCCCCGGATATTTCGATAAAGGTATCGGGGAACAGGTGGTAGCAGTGGCTCGAGGTTTGTGGGCAAGTCAGCAGCACGGCTTCGACTCTGTACTGGGCATGGATGTTGAGTTTTCCTGCGCTGAACAGATTGTCGATCAGGTTGCTGGCGGCGATGGGGTAGTCACCGAAGGCGTAGCGCCAGTGGCCATTGCGGTGGGCGTTGACCCAGGTGGCGCTGAACTGCGCCTGCAACCATAGGGTGTGCGTGCCCACGGTGTTTTCCATGGCGCGGGTACGGTAATAGATCCACCACCAGAGAAACACCGCCAAAGGTACGGCCAGGGCCCAGGCCAGCAGCGTGTGGATGAACAGGCCGATGCCCAGCAGCGGTATGGCGGCGAACAGGCCGAGGATCAAGTACACCACCGCCTGCGAGCCCTTCAGGTTGCGCCTTTCCCGGGCGAGGATGTCGCGGATTTCTGCATCAGTGAGGGTTCTTTCCATGGAGGCTCGCTTGCGGTTTCTGCTGGCAGTGGGGCATGGGGATCAAGCATGAGCCCGGATTATAGAGGGCCCGGCATGCGGGTTGGCGTGGCTATTCACTGTTAAAGCCGCCAAGCGGGCTGCCGCCATTCAGTGATTCCGTTATAATCGTCGGCTTTCAAAAGTTCGCCAACGAGTGCTGCCATCCATGGAAATCAACCCGATCCTGAATACCATCAAGGACCTGACCGAGCGTTCCCAGTCCATTCGGGGGTATCTTTGACTACGATCAAAAGCATGACCGCCTGATCGAAGTCAACCGCGAACTGGAAGACCCCAACGTCTGGAACAAGCCCGAATACGCCCAGGCACTAGGGCGCGAGCGCTCCATGTTGGCGCAGGTCGTCGAGACCCTGGACAAGCTGTCCGGTGGCCTGGCGGACTGCAAGGACTTGCTCGACATGGCCGTCGAGGAGAATGACGAAGGGGCCGTGAGCGACGTCGAGACCGAGCTGCAGGGGCTGGAAGAAGCCCTGGCCCAGCTTGAGTTCCGTCGCATGTTCAGTGGCGAGATGGACATGAACAACGCCTACCTGGACATCCAGGCCGGCTCCGGTGGCACCGAGGCCCAGGACTGGGCCAACATCCTGCTGCGCATGTACCTGCGCTGGGCCGACAAGCGCGGCTTCGACGCCACCATCATGGAACTGTCCGAGGGTGACGTCGCCGGCATCAAGGGCGCTACCGTGCACATCAAGGGCGAGTACGCCTTTGGCTGGCTGCGTACCGAGATCGGCGTACACCGCCTGGTGCGCAAGAGCCCGTTCGACTCCGGCGCCCGTCGCCACACCTCGTTCTCGGCGGTATTCGTTTCGCCCGAGATCGACGACAAGGTCGAGATCGAGATCAACCCCTCCGACCTGCGCATCGATACCTATCGTTCCTCCGGCGCCGGCGGCCAGCACGTGAACACCACCGACTCGGCGGTGCGGATCACCCACGTGCCGACCAACACCGTGGTCAGCTGCCAGAACGAACGCTCCCAGCACGCCAACAAGGACACCGCCATGAAGATGCTGCGGGCCAAGTTGTACGAGCAGGAAATGCAGAAGCGCAACGCCGCCTCGCAGGCCTTGGAAGACACCAAGTCGGACATCGGCTGGGGCCACCAGATCCGTTCCTACGTACTGGATGACTCGCGCATCAAGGACTTGCGTACCGGCGTCGAGCGCAGCGACTGCCAGAAGGTCCTGGACGGCGACCTCGACCAATACCTGGAAGCGAGCCTCAAGCAGGGGCTGTAAACCGCACACCACCGCCGCGATACCGGCCGTTGCCGGTATTGCGCGCCCTGCCCGATAGGGGCAATGAACACCTGATGGAAAGAATGACGACATGAGCGACCTCAAGACCGAAGCGCAAGACCTGCAACAGGAAGAAAACGCCCTGATCGCCCTGCGCAAGGAAAAACTTGCCGCAGAGCGTGCCAAGGGCAATGCCTTCCCCAACGACTTCCGTCGCGACAGCTACTGCAACGACCTGCAGAAACAGTACGCGGACAAGACCAAGGAAGAGCTGGAAGCAGCGGCGATCCCGGTCAAGGTGGCAGGTCGCATCATGCTCAACCGTGGCTCGTTCATGGTGATCCAGGACATGACCGGCCGCATCCAGGTCTACGTCAACCGCAAGACCCTGGCGGAAGAAACCCTGGCCGCCGTGAAGACCTGGGACCTGGGCGACATCATCAGCGCCGAAGGCACCCTGGCCCGCTCCGGCAAGGGCGACCTGTACGTCGAGATGACCAACGTGCGCCTGCTGACCAAGTCGCTGCGCCCGCTGCCGGACAAGCACCACGGCCTGACCGACACCGAGCAGCGCTACCGCCAGCGCTACGTCGACCTGATGGTCAACGAGGAAACCCGCCACACCTTCCGTGTGCGCTCCCAGGTGATCTCCCACATCCGCAGCTTCCTGGCCAAGCGCGACTTCCTCGAAGTCGAGACGCCAATGCTGCAGACCATTCCTGGCGGCGCAGCGGCCAAGCCGTTCGAAACCCACCACAACGCCCTGGACATGGCCATGTTCCTGCGTATCGCGCCGGAGCTGTACCTCAAGCGCCTGGTGGTGGGTGGCTTCGAGAAAGTGTTCGAGATCAACCGCAACTTCCGTAACGAAGGTGTCTCGACTCGTCACAACCCTGAGTTCACCATGCTCGAGTTCTACCAGGCCTACGCCGACTACAACGACAACATGGACCTCACCGAGGAACTGTTCCGCGAGCTGGCGCAACTGGTCCTGGGCACCACCGACGTGCCGTACGGCGACAAGGTGTTCCACTTCGGCGAACCGTTCGTGCGCCTGTCGGTGTTCGACTCGATCCTCAAGTACAACCCGGAGCTGACCGCTGCCGACCTGCAAGATGTCGACCGCGCCCGCGAGATCGCCAAGAAGGCCGGTGCCAAGGTGCTGGGCCACGAAGGCCTGGGCAAGCTGCAGGTGATGATTTTCGAAGAGCTGGTGGAGCACAAGCTGGAGCAGCCGCACTTCATCACCGAGTACCCGTTCGAAGTCTCACCACTGGCCCGTCGCAACGACGACAACCCGGCCGTGACCGACCGCTTCGAGCTGTTCATCGGTGGCCGCGAGATCGCCAACGCCTACTCCGAGCTCAACGATGCCGAAGACCAGGCCGAGCGCTTTATGGCCCAGGTGGCCGAGAAGGACGCCGGTGACGACGAGGCCATGCACTACGACGCCGACTTCGTCCGTGCCCTGGAATACGGCATGCCGCCAACCGCCGGTGAAGGCATCGGCATCGACCGCCTGGTGATGCTGCTGACCAACTCGCCGTCGATTCGCGACGTGATCTTGTTCCCGCACATGCGGCCGCAAGCCTAAGATGTCGTGAATAAGAAGCCGCCTTTACCAGGCGGCTTTTTATTGTCTGGTTGGAACTGACGTACCGCTTTTGATTCTGTGTAATTGATAAGAGGAATACCTGTCGTGAACCGTGCAATTGCTCAAGAAGGTGCAGCTGGCATCGCCACTGCGGTGGCTGAAAGTGTTCAGTACCAAGGCCGCAAGGCCAGCCGCCAGGGCAGTGAACAACGCCGACAGGAGATCCTCGATGCCGCCATGCGCATTGTCGTGCGCGACGGCGTGCGGGCCGTGCGCCATCGCGCGGTAGCCGCCGAAGCCGGTGTGCCGCTGTCGGCCACGACTTATTACTTCAAGGATATCGATGACCTGCTCACCGATACCTTCGCCCAGTATGTCGAGCGCAGCGCGGCGTTCATGGCCAAGCTGTGGACCAGTAACGAAGGGTTGCTGCGGGAGATGGTGGCCTATGGCGACGGCAGCCTGGCTTGCCGTTCGCAACTGGCCGACGATATCGCGCGCATGACCGCCGACTACGTGCAGCGCCAGCTCAGCACTCGCCGCGAGCACTTGATGGCCGAGCAGGCATTTCGCCAGGAGGCGTTGCTCAACCCACGCCTGGCGCAGCTGGTGCGCTCGCACCAGCAGATCCTGCTGCAGGGCACTTGCCAGTTCTTCCAGGTCCTGGGGTCGCGGGAGCCACAGCAAGACGCCAAGGTGTTGACGTCTATAATCGGCCGAATGGAATATCAGGGCCTGCTCAACGACGCCGAGCCACTGGCCGACGAGGAAATGCTCGGTATCCTGACCCGCTACATGCACCTGGTGCTGGCTTCCGTGTGAGGTAGCAGTCCCGATCGGGAACGGATCAACCAGGCTCCAGGTCAATTCAGGACCGGTAAGGTCTTTGTCGCAGCGGTACGCGTTCAGCGGGCCGCCCAGTCACAGGTTCGAGCGATTCAACAGAGGGAATTTCGGGTGGACGATTACCAGCAGACGATACGCACTTTGTCCGATCGCATAGTGCTGGCACAGACACCGATTCGCGTCCTGGATGCGGTGAAATGGGACGAAAGCATTCGCAAGGGATTTCTCAAGGCCAAGGGCAAGGAAATGCCGGCGGTGGACCGCGCCTATTACGAGGGGCGCCCGTTGTCCTTCGACTCCGGTGCGGTGAAGCTGGAGTTCCAGAACATCGAGCGTGACATCACGCGTCAACTGGGCCAGTTCAGCCCGGTGGGGCAGATCATGCGCCGCATGTGCAAGGAATACCGCATGGTGGTGCGCATGCTGGAGGCGCGGGGTACGGGTGATTTCGGCCTGATTTCCCAGGAGTTGTATGGTGCCGCCTCCGACGCCTTCCATGCTGGCGACCCGACCCTGGCGGACCTCGGCCTGATGATGTCCGACTACCTGAACAACATCGACGGGCGCGGCGATCTCAAGGACGAACCCAAGACCTTGAGCGCCAAGGATGCCGTCGGCTTGCTGCAAGGCCGGTTGAACAAGGTGTTCGGCGAAGCCGAGGAAACCATCCGGGTCTTCGAGTCCGACGGTATCGTCGCCGATGCGGCGGCAGGGGCCGACTACATCAAGATCCGCAGCGATGCGATGTTCAACGATCGTGATGTGCGCGCCCTGGAAGTCCATGAAGGCCTGGTGCATGTAGGCACCACCCTGAACGGCCTCAACCAGCCGATCTGCACCTTCCTGGCCAAGGGCCCGCCCTCGTCGACGGTGACCCAGGAAGGCCTGGCGATCCTCATGGAGATCATTACCTTCGCCTCCTACCCCAGCCGCTTGCGCAAGCTGACCAACCGTACTCGGGCGATCCATATGGTGGAGGAGGGGGCGGATTTCCTGCAGGTGTTCGAGTTCTTCCGCGAACAGGGTTTCGAGATGGCCGAGAGCTACGGCAACGCCAGCCGGGTGTTCCGTGGTTCGGTGCCCAATGGGTTGCCTTTTACCAAGGACTTGTCCTATCTCAAGGGCTTCATCATGGTTTACAACTACATTCAGCTGGCTGTACGCAAAGGCAAGCTGGAGCAGGTGCCGTTGCTGTTCTGCGGCAAGACCACCCTTGAGGACATGCGCACCCTGCGGCAGCTGGTCGATGAAGGGCTGGTGGTGCCGCCCAAGTACCTGCCCGAGCAGTTTCGCGACATGAATGCGCTGTCGGCGTGGATGTGTTTCTCCAACTTCCTCAACCACTTGAGCCTGGATCGGATCGAGGCGGACTACTCCAATATCCTGTAGACCTGCATGGGGCCGAACATGGATGTACTCACAGATACCTGTCGCTGCCGCAAGGCCTCGCAGGATGTTCCGCGACTTGCACGATGGCGTTCGTGTCGCGTTCGCTCGCCGCTCGCGACAAGAAATGCCCGATGAGCAGATTACTCAAGTGCTGTGCGGTTCTTGTCCTGTTGTTGGGCCTGCAGGGGTGCAGTTCGCTGCTGTTCTACCCGGAGCCTGGCCTGCCATTCACTCCCCAGCGAGCCAAGCTCGAGTACCGCGACGTGACCCTGACCACCGCCGACGGCCTCAAGCTGCGTGCCTGGTGGCTGCCTGCCAAGGCCGGAGTAGCGGTCAAGGGTACGGTGCTGCACCTGCATGGCAACGGTGGCAACCTGGCTTGGCACCTGGGTGGCAGCTGGTGGTTGCCGGAGCAGGGTTATCAGGTCCTGTTGCTGGACTATCGAGGCTATGGGGTGTCCGAGGGGGAGCCATCCCTCCCGGCGATCTACCAGGACGTCGACGCGGCCTTCAAGTGGCTGGACCAGGCCCCAGAGGTCCAGGGCAAGCCGCTGGTGGTGCTGGGTCAAAGCCTGGGCGGTGCGTTGGCCATTCACTATCTGGTGGAGCATCCAGAGCGCCAGGGCCAGCTCAAGGCGCTTGTCCTCGATGGCGTACCGGCCAGCTATCGGGATGTCGGGCGCTACGCCCTGAGCACCTCCTGGTTGACCTGGCCCTTGCAGGTACCGTTGTCCTGGCTGGTGCCGGACGCCGACAGCGCCATCTACTCCATGCCGCGCCTGACAGGCGTGCCCAAGCTGATCTACCACAGTCTTGATGATCCGCTGGTGCCTCTTTCCAATGGCATCCGTCTGTATCAAGCTGCGCCGCCGCCACGGGTCCTGCAACTGACCCGTGGCGACCATGTGCAAACCTTTGCCGATCCGACCTGGCGCAGCGTCATGCTGCGCTACCTCGATGATCCGCAGCATTTCGACGGGTTGCGCCGCCTGGGGGAGATCCCCAATTACCCGGCGACACCGAATTCAACAGTTGAACCTCCAGAGAGTCCGCAATGAGTGAAGAACGCAACGCCATCCCCATGATCATCACCGGTATCTGCAGCATCCTCGGCACCGTGGCCTGCCTGTGGTACTACGGCTACCTGCATTTCGCCAAACCGGAGGATGCGTTGTTGCTCAACGACTTCACCATGCTCAAGACCGTGCCCGGCGAGGATTACAAGATCTCCCTGCAGCCCGCTGCCGAAGTGGCGCAGTGCATGGATGGCGTACTGGTGTTGTTCGATACCCAGCAAAAAGGCCTGACTGGAGTCCTGGTCAACAACAAGAAGCAGGCTGTGCGCTGCATGGGCCAGGAGACGCCGCAGCTGGAGCAATGATCCTGGCTTGCGGGAATGAAAAACGCCGCGGACCTCAAGGTGCGCGGCGTTTTGTTTTCTCTGCCTCTATATAGGCAGGGGCAGGATCAGCGCACCGAAGAGCGCGGCGCCACAGGCTGGTTGTCGTTGGAAATGGTCACTTCCACGCGACGGTTCATGGCCCGGCCGGATACGCTGCCGTTATCGGCTACCGGGTATTCCTTGCCATAGCCCTGGGAGACGATGCGCGCTGGATCGACACCCATGCGGATCAGGGCCATCTGCACGGAGCCGGCACGGCGCTCGGACAGCGACTGGTTGTAGGAGTCGCTTCCGGTGCTGTCGGTATAGCCTTCGACGATCACCTTGCGATCCGGGTTCTGCTGGAGGAACTGCGCCAGTTTGGTGATGTTGGCCAGGCCGCTGGGCTTGAGGTCGGACTTGTTGAGGGCGAACAGCACGTCACCGAACGTCACCAGGGTACCGCGGTCGGTCTGCTTGGCGTTGAGGCTGGCCTGCAGCTGCTTGATCTGTGCATCGCGGGCGTCGAGGATGGCGCGGGCGCGTTGGTCGCCGGCGTCCTTGAGCTTGATCTCGGCGGTGCGCAGGGCGATGGTTTCCTTGGCAACCTCAACCCGCTGGTTGGTCAGGTAGGCCAGCTGGTCGACCTTCTTCTCGTTTTCCTTGTCCAGATAAGCCTTGTCGGCCTTGTCCATCCAGTCGGAGGCGTCCTTGGTTTCCAGGGCGGCAAGCTTGCTGGCCTGTGGGTTGGCCTGCAGGGCCGAGAAGTTGGTGCGGGCATTTTCCAGGTTGGCGTTCGGCGGGGTGGAGCAGGCCGCCAGGGCTACGCTCATGGCCAACAGGGCAGGGATCATCAGTTGTTTGCGCATAATGTTCGTCCTTTCAATCGATTACGAGTACGTGGGAGTCGGCGGCGGCTTACTGCACGCTGCGCATACCTTCCTGACGCAGTTCCTGAACGCCTTTCTGCGAGTCCTTCAGCGCTTGCTCGGCCTTGGCGGCCTGGGCCTTGCGCTCGGCGACCCGGGCGTCCCACTCGGCTTGTTCTGCCAGGCGGCGAGCGTCGTCGTACTTCTTGTCATGCATGGCAATCTCGGCTTGCTTGAGCTTGTCCTGCGCCGATTTCATTTCTACAGCGGCAAATTCGGTGCCGCCCGCGCTCACTGCGCTATTGACCGCCGATTGGGTAACCGCGTACTGCTCGGAGGGCGGATTCCCGGCACAACCGGCCAGTACCATGCTGCTACCGAGGGCCAGCGCGGCCAGTTTCAGCCCGCGCAGAGAGGTGAACGAGGATTTGGCAGTGCTGATCTTCATGGTCTTCAACTCCATTGGGTAACTCCTGGGAAACATCAAAATCCACCCTGGTCCTGCGCCGTGACGCTGAGTGACGACAAGCGCTGATGGCAAAATTTGAAACGGCCGTTCCAGTGATGGCTAATGGGTCTGACCTGAGGCTTTTTTGAATAGTTCAGAGAAAGATGGCGACTGGCCCAAAAAAAATCTGACTGCTAGGACAACCCCGAAAACCGGGAACTTTTGCCGAGCGCAGGGGTATTCCCGGCACCTTTGAGTGCCGGGAATCAGGATTTCAAGAAGTGAAAAGCATGGCCAGTCAGTGCTTCGGTTTATCGGCCTGGCTCGACATCAGGTGCAGGTGCTGGCGAGACAGGGCGAGGAAGCGCGGGGTCGGACCGATGTCCTCGTACAGCGGGTCGCCTTCCTCGTCGGTGGCGACCACATGCGGGCCCTGGACATAGGGGAAGCTGGCTTCGAGTTCTTCCAGGGCGGCACCGATCAGTTCTCCCAGCAGCTCCTCGGGCTGGCGCTTGGGGTACATCTCGGCAAGGGCGGCCAGGCGCGCGGCGGCCTCCATGTCCAGGTGGATCCGGTAGCCGGTCCGGCTCAGGCGGCCCTTGGCGTTTTCTTCCCAATGTTGCGCAAGTTCACGGATTTTCATGGTGACCTCAAGAAACCCCCGCTCGTGGCAGGATGAGTTGAGTGGCCCGGTGTGTGCCGGTGCATGGCCCTTGTACGGCCTATTCTTGAGACTAGCTCCGTTGCCCAAGCTTGGCGCCGGCTCGTCCCATGCTTGCTAAGGGGCGCGTGCTAGCGGCACTCTTGAGCCTTCCGTGCTGCCTTCTTGTCTGCTGGAGAACACCTCGATGACCGATATTGATGCGCGCTTGCGCGAAGACGTTCACCTCTTGGGGGAACTGTTGGGCAATACCATCCGGGATCAGTACGGGGAGGGCTTCCTCGACAAGATCGAGCAGATCCGCAAGGCGGCCAAGGCCGACCGGCGTGGCTCGACGGGCGCCGAGTTGAGCGCCAGCCTCGATCCGTTGCGCGACGATGAACTGCTGCCGGTGGCCCGGGCGTTCAACCAGTTCCTCAACTTGGCGAACATCGCCGAGCAGTACCAGTTGATCCATCGTCGCGATGAGTCCCAGCCTGCACCGTTCGAGGCCCGGGTGCTGCCGGAGCTGTTGAGCCGCCTGCGGGCCGAGGGGCATTCGGCCGACGCCTTGGCCCGGCAACTGGGGCGCTTGGAAATCGAACTGGTGCTGACGGCGCATCCCACCGAAGTGGCGCGTCGGACGCTGATCCAGAAGTACGATGCCATTGCGGCGCAACTGGCGGCCCAGGACCACCGTGACCTCAGCAGCGCCGAACGAGGGCAGATCCAGGAGCGCCTGCAACGCCTGATCGCCGAAGCCTGGCATACCGAGGAGATTAGGCGGACCCGGCCGACGCCCGTGGATGAGGCCAAGTGGGGCTTCGCGGTGATCGAGCATTCCCTGTGGCAGGCGATTCCCAACTACATGCGCAAGGCCGACAAGGCGTTGTTCAACGCGACCGGGCTGCGCCTGCCACTGGAGGCGGCGCCGATCCGCTTCGCGTCTTGGATGGGGGGAGACCGCGATGGCAACCCCAATGTCACGGCAGCAGTGACTCGCGAAGTCTTGTTGCTGGCACGCTGGATGGCGGCCGACTTGTACCTGCGGGATATCGATCACCTGGCTGCCGAGTTGTCCATGCAGCAGGCCAGTGCCGCGCTGTTGGCCAGGGCGGGGGATAGCGCCGAGCCTTATCGGGCATTGCTCAAGCAACTGCGCGAGCGTCTGCGGGCCACACGCAGTTGGGCCCATGCGGCACTCAGCGCACCGGTGCCGGCGGGTGCCGAGGTGCTGCAGCACAACCGTGACCTGCTGGAGCCGTTGCAGCTGTGTTATCAGTCGCTGCATGAGTGCGGCATGGGGGTGATCGCCGATGGCCCGCTGCTCGATTGCCTGCGTCGGGCGGTGACCTTCGGCCTGTTCCTGGTGCGCCTGGATGTGCGCCAGGATTCCAGCCGGCATACCGCGGCCATGACCGAGATCACCCATTACCTGGGCCTGGGGCGCTACGAGGACTGGAGCGAGGAGGATCGCATCACCTTCCTGATGCGCGAGTTGGGTAATCGGCGCCCGTTGTTGCCCGGGTATTTCAAGCCCTCGGCGGACACTGCCGAGGTACTTGCGACCTGCCGCGAGATTGCCATTGCCCCGGCGGCGTCCCTGGGGTCCTACGTGATCTCCATGGCCGGTGCGGCCTCCGATGTGCTGGCGGTGCAATTGCTGCTCAAGGAGTCCGGAGTACTGCGACCGATGCGCGTGGTGCCTTTGTTCGAGACCCTGGCGGACCTGGATCATGCCGGGCCGGTCATGGAGAAGCTGCTGCACCTGCCAGGTTACCGCTCGCGCTTGCAGGGCCCGCAGGAGGTGATGATCGGTTACTCCGACTCGGCCAAGGATGCTGGCACCACCGCCGCTGCCTGGGCCCAGTACCGGGCCCAGGAGCGACTGGTGGATATCTGCCGCGAGCAACAAGTGGAGCTGCTGCTGTTCCACGGCCGTGGTGGCACCGTGGGACGTGGCGGCGGCCCGGCGCATGCGGCGATCCTGTCGCAGCCGCCCGGATCGGTCGCGGGGCGTTTCCGTACCACCGAACAGGGCGAGATGATCCGCTTCAAGTTCGGCCTGCCGGATATCGCCGAGCAGAACCTCAATCTCTACCTGGCAGCGGTGCTGGAGGCCACCTTGCTGCCTCCGCCCCCGCCGGAGCCGGCATGGCGCCAGATGATGGACGAACTGGCCAGCGATGGGGTGCATGCCTATCGCGCCGTGGTACGGGACAACCCGCAGTTCGTCGAGTACTTCCGCCAGTCCACGCCGGAACAGGAGCTGGGCCGGTTGCCCTTGGGCAGTCGACCAGCCAAGCGCCGGGCCGGAGGCATCGAAAGCCTGCGGGCGATTCCGTGGATCTTCGGCTGGACCCAGACCCGCCTGATGCTGCCGGCCTGGCTGGGCTGGGAGGCAGCCCTGAGCAAGGCGCTGGCCCGCGGCGAGGGCGAGTTGCTGGCGCAGATGCGTGAGCAGTGGCCGTTCTTCCGTACTCGTATCGACATGCTGGAGATGGTCCTGGCCAAGGCCGACGCGGACATTGCGCAATCCTATGACGAGCGTCTGGTGGAGCCGGAGCTGCTGCCGTTGGGGGTGCATTTACGCGACCTATTGTCGCAGGCGTGCGCGGTGGTCCTGGGCCTGACCGGGCAGTCGCAGTTGCTGGCCCACAGTCCCGAGACCCTGGAATTCATCCGCCTGCGCAATACCTACCTCGATCCCCTGCATTTGTTGCAGGCCGAACTGCTGGCGCGCTCGCGCAAGGAGGAGGCGCCCCAAGGAAGCCCCGTAGAACAGGCGTTGCTGGTCTCCGTGGCCGGTATCGCCGCTGGCCTGCGCAATACCGGCTGAGGGAGCAGCGGGCTGTCGGGCTATATAGGCAAGGCCCTTGTCGGGGTAAATCCAAGGTGTCGCTCAGATTCATCTGGCGACACTTTGTTATGGGGTTGCGACTTGTCCTACCTGGCCAAGCGGGCACGAAAACGCCGGGTTCTTCCGACTTTCGACTGCTTGTGTGGGCTGTGTCGGCTGTGTATCTTGATCAGCCTTTGGCCGTTTGGGCGGCTTTAACCCGATTTTTGAGATTGGCCCGACGAGGCGAATCCGAGCGTTTCTAAATAAAAAATTGAGGAGCACATCGATGCGCGTAATTCTGCTGGGAGCTCCCGGGGCCGGTAAAGGTACTCAGGCAAAGTTCATCACCGAGAAGTTCGGCATTCCACAGATCTCCACCGGCGACATGCTGCGTGCTGCGGTCAAGGCGGGCACCGAGCTGGGCCTGAAGGCCAAGAGCGTGATGGACAGCGGCGGCCTGGTTTCCGATGACCTGATCATCAACCTGGTCAAGGAACGCATCAGCCAGCCTGACTGCGCCAAGGGTTTCCTGTTCGATGGCTTCCCGCGCACCATTCCCCAGGCCGAAGCCCTGGTGAAGGCCGGTATCGAACTGGACCACGTGGTGGAAATCGCCGTCGACGACGAAGAGATCGTCCAGCGTATCGCCGGTCGCCGCGTGCACGAGGCGTCGGGCCGTGTGTACCACACCGTCTACAACCCGCCGAAGATCGCCGGCAAGGACGACATCACCGGTGAAGACCTGGTGCAGCGCAAGGACGACACCGAGGAAACCGTGCGTCATCGCCTGTCGGTCTACCACTCCCAGACCAAGCCGCTGGTGGAGTTCTACCAGCAACTGGCCGCCGCCCAGGGCAAGCCGAAGTACAGCCATATCCCTGGCGTGGGTTCGGTGGAAGTGATCACCGCCAAGGTGCTCGAAGCCCTGAGCTGAATGACCTGATCGTTTGATCGTTCAACGGCCCGCTTGCGGGCCGTTGCTGTTTATAATGCGTCACTTTTTTCAATGCTATGGAACCCCCGATGAGCACCTTGCTGGCCCTGGACACCGCGACTGAAGCTTGCTCCGTTGCTTTGCTGCATGACGGCAAGGTCACGAGCCATTACGAGGTGATCCCGCGCCTTCATGCGCAGAAGCTCTTGCCGATGATCAAGGAGCTGCTGGCCAATGCAGGCACCACATTGCAGGCGGTGGATGCCATTGCTTTTGGCCGTGGCCCGGGAGCCTTCACCGGCGTGCGGATCGCTATTGGCGTGGTACAGGGGCTGGCCTTTGCCCTGGATCGCCCGGTGTTGCCGGTGTCCAACCTGGCGGTCCTGGCTCAGCGGGCCCTGCGCGAGCACGGGGCGCCCCAAGTCGCGGCAGCCATCGACGCCCGCATGGACGAAGTCTATTGGGGCTGCTACCGGGAAGTCGCCGGTGAAATGCGCCTGGTAGGTAACGAAGCGGTGCTGCCTCCCGAGATGGCCGCCCTGCCTGAAGGCAGTGGCGGCGACTGGTTCGGTGCTGGCACCGGCTGGGGTTATGCCGAGCGGATCGGGGTCGACCCCATAGGCCAGGACGCGAGCATGTTGCCCCATGCCCAGGACCTGCTCACCCTGGCCCGGTTCGCTTGGGAGCGGGGCGAGGCGATCCTTGCCGATGAAGCACAGCCGGTCTACCTGCGGGACAAGGTAGCCACTCCCAAGGCCCGCTGAATATCCCAACAGGCATGGGACGATGGGCTGGCTGACCTGCGCGGCCAGCGCCAATCGTCCGGTTTTTGACGCGGATCCTGCCCGGATCCAAACCTTTTGGCTTTTCTGTGTTCTAGTTAACACTCAGGCATTTGCTAAGTCGAAGCGGTGCCGCTAAATTGCCATCATCGACCCCGGGCTTTTCAGTATGCGCATAGACGGCATCTCATCCAACTCCTACCCCATCAAGCGCAAGCCTCGCAAAGGCCGGGTGCAGGTAGACGAGTCCCTGGACGATATCGATGCCGCCGATGTCCAACCCGAACCCGCCGCCCAAGGGCGCTCCCAGTCAGCCTCCCGTACCAGCAATCTTCCCGCCCGTCCCCAGGACATGATCTTCCAGCGCGCAATGAAAAGAAGCGTGGCCAATGCCCTGGCCAGCTACCTGACTACCGCCGGTTTCGTCGAGTGGGACATGGAAGTCGTGGGCCTCGACCTGCACATCTGATGCTGCCTTATTTTCTCGGTTGCCCTTCCTGGAGCGAAAACGCCTGGCGCGAGTACCTGTACCCGGAAGATGCCCGGCCCAACGATTTCCTCGGCCTGTACTGCCAGGTGTTCAATGCCGTCGAGGGTAATACCACCTTCTATGCCCGGCCCGCGCCCGCCACGGTGGAACGTTGGGCGCAGATCATGCCGGGGCATTTTCGCTTCACCGCCAAGTTCCCGGGCGATATCAGCCATGGTGGCGACCTGCGTGAGCAATTGCCGGCCGCCGAGAGCTTCATCCAGTTGCTCAGCCCCCTGGGCGAGCGGGTGTCGCCCTTGTGGCTGCAACTGCCGGCCACCTTCGCGCCACAGCGCCTGGGCGAACTGATGGAGTTCATCGATGGCCTGCAGCGACCGCTGGCGGTGGAGGTCCGGCATCCGGAGTTCTTCGCCAAGGGCGATGCCGAGCGCATGCTCAACCGCCTGCTGCGCGAACGCGGTGTGGAGCGCATCTGCCTCGATCCACGAGCCTTGTTCAGCTGCACTTCCACGGCGCCCGCAGTGCTGCATGCCCAGTCCAAGAAGCCCAAGGTGCCGCCGCGCCCTGCGGCGTTCACCCAGTTTCCCCAGGTGCGCTTCATCGGCCATCCCGAGCTTGAGGCCAACGATCCGTTCCTGGTGCCCTGGCTCGATAAGGTCGCCGGCTGGATCGAAGAGGGGCGTACGCCGTATGTTTTCCTGCACACCTCCGACAACCGCATGGCCGCCGAACTGGCCCGGCGTTTTCATGCGCGCCTGATGCAACGTTTGCCTGGTTTACCCGCCTTGCCTGAGTTATACAGAGAACCCGCCGCGGAGCAGCTTGGCTTGCTCTGAGGTGCTTTCACAGCCTTCGAGGAGCGAGTAATGGACCGCGCGCAAACCCTTCGTGCCAACGCTTTCAAGGCCCTGCATGAGCGTGCCGGGGCTTTCGTCATTCCCAATCCGTGGGATGCCGGTTCCGCCAGGTTGCTGGCTGGCCTGGGCTTCGAGGCCCTGGCCACCACCAGTGCCGGTTATGCGTTTTCCCTCGCGCGCCCGGATGCCGAAGGCGCCTTGAGCCTGGCCGATACCCTGGCCAATGTGCGCGGCATCGTCGGTGCCAGTGAGTTGCCGGTGGCCGTGGACCTGGAGAACGGTTTTGCCGACAACCCAGGGGAGTGCGCCCAGGCCCTGCTGCAAGCGGCGGCTAGTGGCGCGGTGGGTGGTTCGATCGAGGACGCCACCGGCCGTGCCGAAGAGCCCATCTACGATTTCCAGCTGGCAGTGGAGCGCATCGAGGCCTGCGTCGCGGCGGTGCGCAGCCTGCCGTTCACCTTCACCCTGACCGCCCGGGCGGAGAACCAGTTGCACGGCTGCAATGACCTGGCGGACACCATCCGCCGCCTGCAGGCCTATGCCGAGGCTGGCGCCGACGTGCTCTATGCCCCGGCGCTGCGCAGTGCGCAGGAGATCAGCCAAGTGGTGCGGGCGGTGGCGCCCAAACCGGTGAACGTACTGATGTCCGGCGGCCTGGACCTGAGTGTGGCGCAACTGGCGGAACTGGGCGTCAAGCGCATCAGTGTCGGTTCGGCCTTGGCCCGGGCGGCCTATGGCGCGTTCTACCAGGCGGCGCAGGAGATCCGTGACCAGGGTCGCTTCGATTTCGCCGAGCGGGCGATTCCCTTCGGGCAGATCAATCAATTGTTCAAGCAGTCGTAAAAAGGAATTGGCGTGAGGGCAAGGAAGGTTGTGGGCGCCCTGGTGTTGCTGGGCGCCCTGTTGTTGATTGGCGTTCGGTTGGGCTGGCTGCCGCTGGCCGATGCCTGGAATCCCTGGGCGCCGCTGGATGTGCGGGCCAAGCCCAATCTGTTGACCCGCTTCAAGCTGTCACGACTGCAGGATGACCCACAGCTGTGCGACCAGGCCCTGGCGACCTCGGGCTTGCGCACCAGTCGGCAACCGGACAGTCGTGCCGACGTGGACTGCCCCTTGAGCAATACGGTGCGGGTGCAGGGTGGCGATATCGCCCTGAGCAGCAGCTTTCTAGCCAGTTGCCCACTGGCGGTGGCCTTTGCCCTGTATCAGCGTCATGGCTTGCAGCCGGCGGCGCAGCAGGTGTTTGGCCAGGGGGTGGCGCGTGTCGATCACCTGGGCAGTTTTGCCTGCCGCAACATGTATCACCGCAAGATTGGCTGGCGCAGCGAGCATGCCAGCGCCAATGCCCTGGATATCGCCGGTTTTCGCCTGAGTGACGGGCGCAATATCAGCGTGCTCAAGGATTGGCCGAAGGACAGTGCTGAGGGGCGGTTTCTGCGGCTGGCCAGGGACGGCGCCTGCGACGCCTTCAATGTGGTGCTGGGGCCTGAATTCAACAGCGCCCATCGCAACCACTTTCATCTGGACCTGGGGCCACTCTGGCGTTGTCGATGAGGGGGTGGGTCAGGCGGCGATCCGCAGGTTCTGCAGGATCAATGGGCGGGCCCAGCCCATGTCGAAGTCCATCTGCCGCTGTTGCTCGATGAGCTCGTGCGCTGGGTAGGGTTCGGCCGGCTTGTCCAGCAGGTCCATCTCGAACTCGGCGATCGGCAGGTGCAGCGGTCGCGGTTCCGGTGCCGGGCCTGGAGCGGGTACGGGCTGGCCGGCGTTGAGCACGATCGGACGGACCCAGCCACTCTCGAAATCCTGCTGGCGTTGCTGGGCAATGATTTCTTCAGGCGGGAAGGGCGGGGCCGGCTTGTCCAGCAATTCCATTTCGAATTCGGCGATCGGCAGGAACAGTGGCTCGGGCGGACGTATTTCGGTGTCCTGCACATCGCAGCCGCGTTGATTGACGATCTGGGCCAACAGTTGGGTGCCCCCAGCAGGCTCTACCGGCCCATCGACAGCCACCACAGGTGCTGCTTCAACGCTCGCGCCCTCTCCCCGTTGCTCGGCCAACGCCTGGGCAAAGAAGTCCTGCCACAGATGGCTGACGCCGCTCAGTGCCTGGGAATTGCGCAGGCCATAATCGCCGTGGGGCGAGATGTAGCCTATCGATGTGCGTTGAATGTCTGACATTGCTCTCGGTCGACGCTTGAGCTCTGGCAAAATGGCCGATAGTCCTGTTATCGGCAGTTTTTGCCGATCATTAATTTTTTGAGTGTGTTTTCAGATGAGTGAGCAACCTGCGGCCTGCCGCATCAACGTCGAGGCCCTGGAGGCCGGGTTCGAGTCCGAGGCCCGGCAGTGGGCCGAGCGCCTGGGCCTGCCGTTGCAGATCGAGGACGCCGAGTTCGCCTTGCAGGTGGGCCAGCAGGGGTTGCAACTGCAGCAACTGGGGCCCGAAGCGCCAGGACCGGTACGGGTGGACTTCGTCGAAGGTGGGGCCGCTCACCGACGCTTGTACGGTGGCGGAAGCGGGCAGATGATCGCCAAGGCGGTGGGCGTGGCCCAGGGCATACGCCCACGGGTGCTGGATGCCACGGCGGGCCTGGGCAAGGATGGTTTCGTCCTGGCAACCCTGGGGTGCGAGATGAGCCTGATCGAGCGCCAACCCTTGATTGGCGCGTTGCTCGAGGATGGCCTGGCCCGTGCCGCACAGGACGCCGAAGTAGCGCCGATCGTTGCACGAATGCACTTGCTCAAGGGCAACTCCATCGAGTTGATGCGCAACTGGGAGGGGGAGCCGCCCCAGGTGATCTACCTCGACCCGATGTTCCCCCACCGGGAGAAAAGCGCCCTGGTGAAAAAGGAAATGCGCCTGTTTCGTCCACTGGTAGGGGATGACAACGACGCTCCGGCGTTGCTGGAGGCGGCTCTGGCGCTGGCCAGCCATCGGGTCGTGGTCAAACGTCCACGCAAGGCGCCGTGCATCGACGGGCCCAAGCCCAGTCATGGCCTGGAAGGCAAGTCCAGCCGCTACGATATCTACCCGAAGAAGGCTCTCAAGGCCTGAGCCACATCGCTGGGCCGGGGATCAGTCCGGCCCTGGACGATAGGCACGCATGAACAGCTCCACCACTTCCCTGACGTGCGCCTGCGCAGCAGCCCCGGTCAGTGGCTGGCCACAGCCGAAGAGCACGCGAAAATTCGCCCCGCCCTTGAGCATGCAGAAAAAGTGCTCGGCCGCATTGCGTGGCTTGTCGATGCGCAGGGTGCCCAACTGGTCGATCTTGCCCAGCAGCCGCTCCATGCCTTGCAACACCCGCTCGGGTCCTGCCTGGATGAACATCTGCGAGAGCTTGGGGTCCTGGCTGCCCAGCGCCATGATCAGGCGGTGCAGGTTGACCGACTCGTCGCTGTTGACCAGTTGATGAAAGCCCCGCCCGATGCTCAAGAGCAGGTTTTCCACGGAGGTGTCGGGTGGCAGCTCGAAGATCAGCGTAGGCAGCTGTTCCTCGCACTTGGCCACGACGGCGGCGGAGAACAGCGTCTCCTTGTCATTGAAGTGGCTGTACACCGTGAGCTTTGAAACGCCGGCCTCGGCGGCGACCGCATCCATGCTGGTACTGGCGTAGCCGTTGCTCAAGAACAGCTTCTTCGCTGCGTCGAGAATGGCTTGGCGTTTTGCCAGATCCTTGGGCCTGCCTGGCCCAACGTGTGCGGCATTATTGTCGGACATTTTTCGCTGTTAATACTGGACTGGTGAGTTTGCTATTAATAACATACTGGCCAGTATAAATATTCCAAGCACCATTAGCGAAAGGTCGCCGCCATGTTCCGCTATGCCCTGCCAGTCAGCCTGGCTTTTTTTCTGTCTGCTTGTGGGCACGAAGAGCCCGTCCAAATTGGCATCCGGCCAGCCATGGTGGTCCAGCCGGAGCCTTCGGCAAGGGCATTGGACAGCTATCCCGGTGAGGTGCGGGCCCGCTATGAGCCGGACCTGGCGTTCCGTATCGGCGGCAAGGTCAGCCGACGGCTGGTAGAGGAGGGTGAGCGGGTCAAGGCCAACCAGCCGCTGGCCGAACTCGACCCGCAGGACGTACGCCTGCAACTGGAGGCGACCCGGGCCCAAGTCACCGCTGCCAGCGCCAACCTCGACCTGGTGCGTGCCGAGCGCGATCGCTACAAGGCCCTGCTGGACCGGCAGATGGTCAGCCGTTCCCAATACGATAATGCCGAGAATCTCTACCGCTCCGGCGAAGCGCGGCTCAAGCAGATCAAGGCCGAATTCGACGTAGCCAACAACCAGGCCGGTTACGCCGTGCTGCGCGTACCTCAGGATGGCGTGGTCGCCAAGCGTGCCGTGGAGGTGGGGCAGGTAGTGGCAGCGGGGCAGACGGTCTTCACCCTGGCCACCGATGGCGAGAGGGAGGTGCTGATCAGCTTCCCTGAACAGAACTTCGGTCGGTTCAAGATCGGCCAGCCGGTATCGGTGGAGCTGTGGACCCAGCCAGGGCAGCGCTTCGACGGACAGATCCGTGAGTTGTCCCCGGCTGCCGACCCACGCTCGCGAACCTTCGCCGCGCGCATTGCCTTCAACACGGGCAAGGTCCCGGCGGAACTGGGCCAGAGTGCCCGGGTATTCGTCCAGAGCGGCGAGCAAGTGTCGCTGTCGGTACCGCTGTCGGCCTTGACCGCCGAGGGCGGCGCCACCTACGTCTGGCGGATCGACGCCAATAACACCTTGCACAAGACCCCGGTACGGGTCGGCGCCTTCAACGAGAAGACCGTGCCGGTGCTCGAAGGCCTGAGCCCCTCCGACTGGGTAGTGGCGGCGGGCGTGCATGTGCTTCACGAGGGCCTGCAAGTGCGCCCGGTGGATCGCTCCAACCGTGTGGTCAACCTGGCGGCGAAGGAGTAGTCCCCGATGGGTTTCAACCTTTCCGCCTGGGCGTTGCGCAATCGCCAGATCGTGCTGTTCCTGATGTTGCTGCTGGCCATTGTCGGGGCACTGTCCTATACCAAGCTGGGCCAGAGCGAAGACCCGCCCTTCACCTTCAAGGCCATGGTGATTCGCACCAGTTGGCCGGGGGCCACGGCCCAGGAAGTGTCGCGCCAGGTCACCGAGCGCATCGAGAAAAAACTCATGGAGACCGGCGAGTACGACCGCATCGTGTCGTTCTCGCGACCTGGGGAGTCCCAGGTGACGTTCATCGCCCGCGACTCGATGCATTCCAACCAGATCCCCGAGCTCTGGTATCAGGTGCGCAAGAAGATCAGCGATATTCGCTACACCTTGCCACCCGGCATCCAGGGCCCGTTCTTCAACGATGAGTTCGGCACTACCTTCGGCAACATCTATGCGCTGACCGGGCAGGGTTTCGACTACGCGGTGCTCAAGGACTACGCCGACCGCATCCAGATCCAGCTGCAACGGGTCAAGGACGTGGGCAAGGTGGAACTGCTCGGCCTGCAGGACGAGAAGATCTGGATCGAGTTGTCCAACGTCAAGCTGGCGACCCTGGGCCTGCCCCTGGCAGCGGTGCAGCAAGCCCTGGAAGAGCAGAACGCGGTATCCACCGCCGGTTTCTTCGAGACGCCCAGCGAGCGGGTGCAATTGCGGGTTTCCGGCAACTTCCAGACGGTGGAACAGATTCGCAACTTCCCGATCCGGGTCGCCGGGCGGACTTTCCGCATCGGCGATGTCGCCGACGTTCGCCGAGGCTTCAACGACCCGCCCGCGCCGCGCATGCGTTTCATGGGGGAGGACGCTATCGGCCTGGCCGTGGCCATGAAGGAAGGCGGTGACATTCTGGTTCTGGGCAAGGCCCTGGAGGGCGAGTTCGCGCGGCTGCAGAAAACCCTGCCGGCGGGCATGGAGCTGCGCAAGGTCTCCGACCAGCCGGCGGCGGTGAAGACTGGGGTCGGCGAGTTCGTCCGGGTACTGGCCGAGGCGCTGATCATCGTACTGCTGGTGAGTTTCTTCTCCCTGGGCATCCGCACCGGGATGGTGGTGGCCCTGGCCATTCCCCTGGTGCTGGCGATGACTTTCGCCACCATGTATTACCTGGGCATCGGCCTGCACAAGATTTCCCTCGGTGCCCTGGTCCTGGCCCTGGGGCTGCTGGTGGACGACGCGATCATCGCGGTGGAGATGATGGCGATCAAGATGGAGCAGGGGTTCGACCGGATCAAGGCCGCCAGCTATGCCTGGACCAGCACCGCGTTCCCGATGCTGACCGGCACCCTGATCACCGCGGCGGGCTTCTTGCCGATCGCCACGGCCCAGTCGGGCACGGGTGAGTACACCCGTTCGATCTTCCAGGTGGTGACCATCGCCCTGGTGACCTCGTGGATCGCCGCGGTGGTGTTCGTGCCCTACCTGGGCGAGAAGCTGCTGCCGGACCTGGCCAAGCTCCATGCGGCCAAGCATGGCGCCGAGTCCAATCCCCACGGTACGCCGTTCTACCAGCGCGTACGTCGGGTGGTGGGCTGGTGTGTGGAGCGGCGCAAGACGGTGATCGTCCTGACCATCCTGGCATTCGTCGGCTCGGTGCTGTTGTTCCGCTTCGTCCCGCAGCAGTTCTTCCCGGCCTCGGGCCGCCTTGAATTGATGGTCGACCTGAAGCTCGCGGAAGGGGCTTCGCTGAGCAACACCGCCGATGAGGTCAAGCGCCTGGAAGCGATGCTCAAGGAGCATTCGGGCATCGATAACTACGTGGCTTACGTCGGTACCGGTTCACCGCGCTTCTACCTGCCGCTGGACCAGCAGTTGCCGGCCACCAGCTTTGCCCAGTTCGTGGTCCTGGCCAAGAGCATCGAAGACCGCGAGAGCCTGCGCAGCTGGTTGATCGACACCCTCAACGAACAGTTCCCAGCCTTGCGTTCACGGGTCACGCGCCTGGAGAACGGTCCACCGGTCGGCTATCCGGTGCAGTTCCGGGTGACCGGCGAGCACATCGAGGAAGTCCGGGCCCTGGCCCGCAAGGTGGCGACGAAGGTGCGGGACAATCCCCATGTGGTCAACGTTCACCTGGACTGGGAAGAACCGAGCAAGGTGGTCTACCTGAACATCGACCAGGATCGGGCCCGGGCCCTTGGCGTGAGCACCGCCAACTTGTCCAAGTTCCTCCAGAGTTCGTTGATCGGCTCGACCGTCAGCCAGTACCGCGAGGATAACGAGCTGATCGAGATTCTCCTGCGTGGAACCCGCGAGGAGCGTACCGAGCTGTCGTTGCTGCCGAGCCTGGCGATACCCACCGACAATGGCCAGAGCGTGTCGCTGTCCCAGGTAGCGACCCTGGAATATGGCTTTGAAGAAGGAGTGATCTGGCACCGTAATCGGCTGCCCACCGTGACCGTGCGGGCCGATATCTATGGCAAGGAGCAACCGGCGACCCTGGTCCAGCAGATCCTGCCGACCCTGGAACCGGTCCGTGCCGAACTGCCGGATGGCTACTTGCTGGAGGTCGGCGGAACCGTGGAGGATTCGGCTCGCGGCCAGAACTCGGTGAAAGCCGGCGTACCGCTGTTCATCGTGGTGGTGCTGACCTTGCTGATGGTCCAGCTGCGCAGTTTCTCGCGCACGGCCATGGTGTTCCTCACCGCGCCGTTGGGCCTGATTGGCGTGACGCTGTTCCTATTGGTGTTCCGCCAGCCCTTCGGCTTCGTGGCAATGCTGGGCACCATCGCCTTGTCGGGGATGATCATGCGCAACTCGGTGATCCTGGTGGATCAGATCGAACAGGACATCAAGGCCGGGCAGAAGCCCTGGGATGCGATCATCGAGGCGACGGTACGGCGTTTCCGGCCTATCGTGCTGACTGCCCTGGCGGCGGTGCTGGCGATGATCCCGCTGTCGCGCAGCGTGTTCTTCGGGCCGATGGCGGTGGCCATCATGGGAGGGCTGATCGTTGCTACGGTGCTGACCTTGCTGTTCCTGCCGGCACTGTATGCGGCATGGTTCAGGGTCAAGAAGACGTGAGAGCGAGTAACAGGAGCCGGAAGTCCGGCTCCTGTGGGTGACGCGGGGGTTACAGGCTGCCGAAGACTTTCTTGGCCAGGCTGGTGGCTGCGGCGGCCGGGTTCTGGCGAATGGTTTCTTCCTGTTTGCCGATCATCTCGAACAGGCCATTGAGCGCCTGCTCGGTGACATAACCTTCGATATTGGCGTTCTTGGCGTCCAGCACGCCCAGGGTTGCAGCCTGGCCCGCGAAGGAGTTGTACTGCTTGGCCAGGCCGACCTGGTCGGTGGCCTGCTTGACGATGGGCAGGAACTTGGCGCGGATCTGTTCGCGGCTGCTCTTGTCCAGGTACTGGGTGGCGGAATCCTTGCCGCCGGCGAGGATGCCCTTGGCATCGGCCACGGTCATTTTCTTCACTGCATCCACCAACAGGGCCTGGGCCTGCGGCACCGCTGCTTCAGCGGCCTTGTTCATGCTGGTTTCCAACTGCTCGACCTGTTCGCCCATGCCGAACTGCTTCATCTTTTTTGCCACTTTGCCGAGGTTGCCCGGCAACTCGATGCGTACATCGGGGTTGTTGCTGAAGCCGCCGGGGGTGCCCAGCTGCTTGACGGCGATCTGCGCGCCCTGGGTCAGGGCATCCTTGAGGCCGCCGTTGGCGTCACCCTGGGACAGGTCGCTCAGGGACAGGGCCAGGGCACTGGCGGAGATCATCAGGCCAGCGCACAGGCTGGTGAAACGGAGCGAGGTACGGAGCATGGCGGCTTCCTTGTGCGGTGAGGATTAACGGACAGCGTCGACACGGAGTTTCAATGGCTGTGCATCGCTGCCATCGAGTTTGACCCCGTTGTGTTCGGTGGTGATGAAGATCAGCTGGCCATCGACCTCGATGCGCGCGCTGATCGAATAGGTATGGCCAGGCTTGACCTGGGCCGGATCGTAATCGAGATGGAAGGGCAACGGTACCTGGCCCTTGACCGGCCCTCGTTGCTCGGCCAGTACCCGTGCTGGCGCATCGGCCAGGGAGACGTCCTGCAGGGTCACGCTGAGCGTGGCGGCAGGCGGCAGGGCGATCCGTTGCAGATAGAACACCTCACCGTCGAGGCTGGCCTTGGCCGCTGGCGATGTGGACTGACAGGCTCCCAGCAGTGCGGCAGCGGCCAGCAGGATGAGTCTTTTCATTGCGGTTCTCCCTCTTGAAGGCGCCGCCGATCAGGCGGCGCGGATCAGTATCTAGTCAGGCTGGGCCTCGGCTGCGTCCTGCTCGGCAGCATCTTCGCTGCGGTGCAAGGCGACCTGGCGGATCGACAGGCGAATCTCCGCGGGCAATACGCGCTTGGCGGCCCCTTCGGCCAGTTCTCCCAGCAAGTCGTGGTAGCTCAGCTTGCCGGCGTCGTCGCGCCGCAGCACATCCTGGTCCAGCAGGGTTTGGATGAAATGGCGGAACAGGCTCTTGTCGAAGAACTCCGGAGCGTTCAACCCATGCAGGATCGACAGGCGCTGGGCCATGACGGTACACAGGTCTTCGAGTTCTTCGGCGCTGATGCTGTTCTGGCCGCTGTTGAGCAACAGCGAAATGGCCATGTAGAAGCGCTGCAGGGTCTGGGCGATGCTCTTGGACAACAGGGTCAGCAGGACGAAGTGCCGCGAGCTGGGCGCCGGGCGCTGGTACATCTCTTTCTCGAAGCGCAGCAGGCCTTGTTCGACGAAGGCTTCCAGCCATTGGTCCACCACCGCGTCCAGTTCCTCCAGGGGCCAGCGGATGAACAGCTCGGCCTGCAGGTAGGGATACAGAGCCCGGGTGTAGCGCAGGATCTGCTCGCGGCTCATGCGCGAGGAGCTCTGGAAGAAACTCGCCAGCAAGGCCGGCAGGGCGAAGATGTGCAGCACGTTGTTGCGGTAGTAGGTCATCAGGACGGCGTTCTGCTCGTCCAGATAGAGGATCTTGCCCAGGGCGTCGCTCTGCTCGGCCAGCAACTGCATGTCTTTCACATGCTGGATCAGCGCCCGGCCATCGCCTTCGGGCAGTGTGGTGTGGGGCGAATAGGGCACGCGCCGCAGCAGGGCCAGGTACAGGTCCAGGACCCGGGCCATGGCACGGTCGTCCAGGGCCAGGCGGCTGGTGGAGAGCAGGGCCAGGGCCACCAGGTTCACCGGGTTGATCGCGGCGGCTTCGTTAAGGTGCTGTGCTACCCGTTCGCCCAGGCGATTGGTGGTTTCGTTGAGCCAGGCCGGGCGGTATTGCGGGCCCAGTTCCTGCGCGCGCCAGCCCGGTTGCTCCTGGTCGAGGAACTCTGCCAGCTTGATCGGTTCGCCGAAGTTCACCGCCACTTGGCCGAAGCGCTGCTTGAGCGCGCCAATGACCTTGAAGATGTCGAAGATCGACTCCTTCTTCTTGCTGGCACCGCGCAGTTCGCCCAGGTAGGTCCGTCCTTCCAGCACGCGCTCGTAGCCGATGTACACCGGCACGAAGACGATGGGCATGCGCGAGGAACGCAGGAAACTGCGCAGGGTGATGGCCAGCATTCCGGTCTTGGGTTGCAGCATGCGCCCGGTACGCGAGCGGCCGCCCTCGACGAAGTACTCCACCGGAAAACCCTTGGTGAACAGGGTGTGCAGGTACTCGTTGAACACCGAGGTATAGAGCGGGTTGCCCTTGAACGTGCGGCGCATGAAGAACGCACCGCCGCGCCGCAACAAACCGCCGATCACCGGCATGTTGAGGTTGATGCCGGCGGCGATGTGGGGAGGTGTCAGGCCATTGCGGAACAACAGGTAGGACAGCAACAGGTAATCGATATGGCTGCGATGGCAGGGCACGTAGATCACTTCGTGGCCCTGGGCGATCTTCTGTACGCCTTCGAGGTGGTTGACCTTGATCCCGTCGTAGATCTTGTTCCAGAACCAGCTCAGCACCACTTCCAGGAAGCGGATCGCGGTGTAGGTGTAGTCCGAGGCGATCTCGTTGCCATAGCGCAGGGCCTGGGCCTTGGCCTTTTCCGGGGAAATCTTTTCGCGTTCGGCCTCATCCTGGATCGCCTGCTTCACCAGGGGCTGGTTGAGCAGGCCCTTGACCAGGTTGCGCCGGTGGGAGATATCCGGGCCGATGACCGCGGCCTTGAGGTTGCGAAAGTGCACCCGCAGGATGCGCTGGGCCATGCGCACGGTGCGCTCGTGACCCTTGTTGTGCTCGATCAGATCCCGCAGATTGATCGGCGCCGAAAACTGCACCCGGGTCTTGCGCCCCAGGATCATGATGCTCAGCAGGCGACGCAGGCGCCCGGTGACGGCCCAGCTGTCGGCGAACAGCAGTTTCCAGGGGCTCGATTCGCTGTCCGGGGACTGGCCCCAGAACACGCTGACCGGAATGATCTGCGCGTCTTCGGCGGCATTCTGGGTCAGGGCACTGACCAGGCGGGTCAGGGTGGGCGGGGCTCCGCGCTTGTCCTGGCGGCCGAGCCAGTCCGGCTCCGGGGTCAGGTAGAAGAAGGCCGCAGGCTCCAGCAGAGTGCCCACCGACACGGGCAGCACCGGGCGGGGCAACCCGGCCTTGGTGCATTCGGTATCCACCACCGCAAGGTCGCTCAGGGATGGGTTTTGCAGGACGTAGAACACCGGCCGGCTGCGATCCAGGTCAAGGGTGAAGGATGACTGATTGATGGTTTCCGAGCGCACCCAGAGGTACAGCAGGCGGCGCAGGGTGCCAAACACGAGACGGCGGATCGGGGAGCGGGTCATACGGTTTCTGCGTGAGTGAATAGAAAACCGAGCAAGCGCTCGGGGAGAGTAGTGTGCCGGATTCGTCGAAAATCGGCAAAAACGCCGCTAAACAAGATTGAGTTGAGAGTTTTTGCGCCTGTCATATACTCGGCCAACTCTCCCGCGGTCTTGACGCTTGCACTCATAGAGAAGCACTCCAAGGGAAAGTTCTCCAGGTTTGGCGGCATAGCGCCAATTCAATAATAAAAAATTGAGGGATGGATTCATGACTACTCGTGAGACTGGCAGCGTGAAGTGGTTCAACGACGCCAAGGGCTACGGCTTTATCCAACGTGAAGGTGGCGCGGACGTGTTCGTCCACTACCGAGCGATTCGCGGTGAAGGCCACCGCTCGCTGACTGAAGGCCAGCAGGTGGAATACGCTGTGGTGGAAGGTCAGAAAGGTCTGCAAGCCGAAGACGTCGTCGGCCTGTAAGGGCTATGCCCTGTAGGCGCGAGGCGTGCTCGCGATAAACGCTATCGCGGGCAAGCCTCGCTCCTACCGAAATTGGAATCAGGCCTAAGCGCAATCAGGCGGTGCGCCAGGTAATCTCTTCCTCTCCATCGGCGCTGATGCGAATCCAGCGATCGGCGGACTCCTCACCTTCTTCCTCGACCCAACTGCCCGGTGCACAGCGCACTTCGACGTTGAGTGCGGCAAAGGCGGCGCGAGCGCAAGCGATGTCGTCATCCCAGGGCGTCTGGTCGCTTTCCAGGTACAGGCTGTTCCATTTGCCCACGGCCTTGGGCAACCACGTCACCGGAACCTCGCCAGCGGTGCATTTGTAGGTCTGGCCTTTCTGGACCCAGGCGCTGCAGGGGCCAAGCACGGCGCCGAGCCAGGCGGCGATGGCCTTGTAGTCGACGTCGGCGTCTTTCAGGTAAATCTCGATATCGGGCTGGCGCATGGATGTCCTCATTGCCGGTCTGAAAATCCATTCGCGGATTCATTCGACCCCGGGTCCACACCCGAGGCCTTGGGTTCAAATAGGGTTACTGCAACACGAAGTAATCGTAGCGCATCGATACGCTGACCTCGAAAGGCTGCGGTTGTTCGATCACCGCGGCCCGGCGTTCGGCACTGGCGCGCCAGCCATGGGGCGTCATCGCCAGCAGGTTGGCGCGATCTTCCGGCCGTTCCAGGCTTAGCTTGAACTCCAGGACCTCGCTATGGGCCAGGGCCATGCCCTGTGGCACCAGGGCCAGGTGCTTGTCGTCAGTGTATTCACGGACTTCGTCATACAGGCGTTCGCGCAGTTCCATCAGGTGGCCGCTGGTTGGCCCGACCTTCATCAGGCCGCCACCAGGGCTCAAGAGGCGCTTGGCTTCCTGCCAGTCCAGGGGACTGAAGACGCTGGCCAGGAACTGGCAGCTGGCGTCGGCCAGGGGGATGCGCGCCATGCTGGCGACCATCCACGTCAGTTGCGGCGCCCGGCGACAGGCGCGCTTGACCGCCTCCCGGGAGATATCCAGGGCGTAGCCATCGGCGTCGGGCAGGGCCTGGGCCAGCTGCGCGGTGTAGTAACCCTCGCCACAGCCGATGTCGACCCAGCGCTGTGGTGCCCGTTCGGCGGCCAGCTCGGCCAGGCGCGCGGCCACCGGGGCGTAGTGCCCGGCGTTGAGGAAGTCGCGGCGGGCCTCGACCATGGCCTGGTTGTCGCCCGGGTCGCGGCTGTTCTTGTGCTGCACCGGCAGCAGGTTCAGGTAGCCCTGGCGGGCACGGTCGAAGCGATGCCCGGCCGGGCACACCACGCCGTTATCCTGGGTGTTCAGCGGCGCGCTGCAAAGAGGACAGGCAAGCATCAGGCGAGCAACCGGACCAGGGTCTGGTAGTAGATCTCGGTCAGCACGTCGAGGTCGCTGGCCAGGATCCGCTCGTTGACCTGGTGAATGGTGGCGTTGACCGGCCCCAGCTCCACGACCTGGGTGCCCAGGGTGGCGATGAAGCGGCCGTCGGAGGTGCCGCCGCTGGTGGAGGCCTTGGTCTGGCGGCCGGTGACCTGCTTGATACTGGCCGATACCGCGTCCAGCAGGGCGCCTGGCTCGGTGAGGAACGGCAGGCCGGACAGCGCCCACTCCACATGCCAATCCAGCCCGTGCTTGTCGAGGATCGCCGCGACCCGCTGCTGCAGGCCTTCGACGGTGGACTCGGTGGAGAAGCGGAAGTTGAACAGGGCCACCAGTTCACCGGGGATCACGTTGGTAGCACCGGTGCCGGAGTTGAGGTTGGAGATCTGGAAGCTGGTGGGCGGGAAGAAGGCGTTACCGTCGTCCCAGTGCTCGGCCGCCAGTTCCGCCAGGGCCGCGGCGGCCAGGTGGATCGGGTTCTTGGCCAGGTGCGGATAGGCCACGTGGCCCTGGACCCCGCGGACCGTGAGCTTGGCGCCCAGGGAGCCGCGACGGCCGTTCTTGACCACATCGCCCACCAGGCTGGTGCTCGATGGCTCGCCGACGATGCACCAGTCCAGGCGCTCCTTGCGTGCCGCCAGGCGTTCGACCACGGCCTTGGTGCCATGGTGCGCCGGGCCTTCTTCATCGCTGGTGATCAGGAACGCCACCGAACCCTTGTGGTCCGGGTAATCGCCGACGAAGCGCTCGGCGGCCACCAGCATCGCCGCCAGGCTGCCTTTCATGTCCGCCGCGCCACGGCCGCAGAGCATGCCATGTTCGTCGATCAGGGCCTCGAACGGATCGTTCTGCCAGGCCTGGACCGGGCCGGTGGGCACCACGTCGGTATGGCCGGCGAAGCACAGCACCGGGCCCTCGTGCTTGCCATGGGTGGCCCAGAAGTTGTCCACGTCCTCGATGCGCATCGGTTCCAGCTGGAAACCGGCATCGCCCAGGCGCTGCATCATCAGTTTCTGGCAGTCGGCATCGACCGGGGTCACTGAAGGGCGACGGATCAGGTCACAGGCAAGTTGCAGGGTCGGCGAAAGCTCGGCATGGGCCGTCATGGGAAACTCCGGAGACGTTATAGGTAGGAGCGAGGCTGGCCCGCGATGGTCGCGAAGCGGTTTGCCCAAGGCGCCGCAAAGGTTTCATCGCGGGTCAGCCTGGCTCCTACTGTAATGGGGGCAAGGCGCGCAAAATGGCGGATATCTTAAAGCAAAACGGCGGCCTCAGGCCGCCGTTTAGTGCTTTGCGTCGATTCAGGCCGCAGGGGCCGGTTCAGGCTCCGGCGCCGGCTTGGGCAGCGACGACAGGAAGGCCATGACCAATGCCGCCACGTAGGGCAGCGACTGCACCAGGAGCATGGTCACCCAGAAACGCATGTCGTTGCTCGGCAGGCCCTGGACCAGGAAGATCCCCAACGCCGCGCCCCACAGCAGCAGCATGATGAACAGCTCTTCCCGAGCCTCGGAAATCGCCACCCAGAAACCATGGCTGTTGGCGTTCTTCGGCGTGCGGAAGAACGGGATGCTGCTGGTGAAGAAACCGTACAGCACCGCCTTGGCGATGGTATGGGACAGGGCCAGGCCGGCCAGGGCCGCGCAGAAGGCATCCTTGAGGTTCACGCCTACCGCACGGCGGTAGAGGAAGATGATCTTGCCGACCTTGAACACGAACAGCGCCAGGGGCGGGATGGCGAAGATCAGCAGCGGCGGGTCCACCTGCTTGGGCACGATGATCATCGCCGCCGACCACAACAGTGCGCCGATGGTGAAGAAGATGTTCATGCCATCGGCCACCCACGGCAGCCAGCCTGCCAGGAAGTGGTAGCGCTGGCCGCGGGTCAGTTCGGTGTCCTTGCCGCGCAGCAGGCTGGCGGTGTGGCGCTTGATGATCTGGATCGCGCCATAGGCCCAGCGGAAACGCTGCTTCTTGAAGTCGATGAAGGTGTCGGGCATCAGGCCCTTGCCGTAGCTTTCGTGGTGGTAGGCGGCCGACAGGCCCTTCTCGAACACCCGCAGGCCCAGCTCGGCGTCCTCGCAGATGCACCAGTCGGCCCAGCCCAGCTCTTCGAGCACCGAGCGCCGGGTCATGGTCATGGTGCCGTGCTGGATGATGGCGTCCCGGTCGTTGCGGGTAACCATGCCGATATGGAAGAAGCCCTTGTATTCGGCGTAGCAGAGCTTCTTGAAGGTGCTTTCGTTCTGGTCGCGGTAATCCTGGGGCGACTGCACGATGGCGATCTTCGGATCGGCGAAGTGCGGCACCATGTGCTTGAGCCAGTTGCGCTCCACGCAGTAGTCGGAGTCGATGACCGCGATCACCTCGGCATCCTTGGCGGTATGCGGGATCAGGTAGTTCAGCGCGCCACCCTTGAAACCGGCCAGGGGCGAGACATGGAAGAAGCGAAAGCGCGGGCCCAGGGTCTGGCAATAGGCCTGGACCGGTTCCCAGACGGCCGGGTCCTTGGTGTTGTTGTCGATGATCAGGACTTCGTAGTCCGGGTAATCGAGGTTGGCCAGGGCGTCCAGGGTCTGCTTCACCATCTCTGGTGGCTCGTTGTAGCAGGGCACGTGGATCGAGACTTTCGGCCGGTAGCCGGAATCGCCTTCCACCGGCAGGAACTCGCGCCGGCGCTTGCGCACCCACACGGCCTCGGCCAGTTCGTGAGCCTCGGTGAGCAGGACGATGAACACCCCAAGGGCGCCCAGGGCCAGGAGGAAGCCTACGGTCAGGCTGAACCAGGTGCTGTACTGCTGGCTGTAGTCATAGCCGATCCAGACCAGCACCGAACCGCAGAGGAAGGCGATGAAGGTCAGGAACGTCCGGCCACGCTGGCGCAGGGCCGAGCCGTCGATCAGCAGGATTGCCAGGGACAGCATCGCCAGGACCACCGAGCCGATGGCCAGTACCCGCCATTGCGGGATGGCAACGACCGGGCCTTCGAAGTTGAATTTCTGTTGGCGGGAGGCGTTGAACACGCCCCAGTAGGCGCCCACCGAACCTTCGTCGCTGGCCTTCCACGGTTGGTCGAAGGCTTCGATGACGAAGTAGTTGTAGCCCTGGCGGTTGAGCTGGTTGACCAGGGTCCGCAGGTAGATCGCCTGGTCCGCCGGGCTGGCGTCAGCCCCTCCACGCATCCGGCCGTTGCTCGGCCAGCCCACTTCGGACAGCAGCAGCGGTTTTTTCGGGAACATTTTCTTCAGGTCGCGAGCCCGGTCGAGCACGAACTGCTCGGCCTTGTTCACTGGAATGAACTCCCAGTAAGGCAGGATGTGCGCGGCGATCAGGTCGACGTGCTGGGCCAGTTCCGGATGCTCTTCCCAGACGTGCCACTGCTCGGAGGTGGTGACGGGCACCTTCACCGCGGCGCGGACCCGGTCCAGGACCACGGACAGTTGGTCGGCGGTGATTTCCTTGCGGAAGATCGCCTCGTTACCCACCACCACCCGCACGACACTGCGCGAGGTATTGGCCAGCTCGATGGCACGCATGATCTCGCGTTCGTTGCGCTCCAGGTCCGGGCTGATCCAGATCCCCAGGGTTACCCGCAAACCGAACTCTTCCGCCAGCCGGGGAATGTCCTCCAGGCTGCCGTCCACCGAGTAGGTACGAATGTTGTCGGTCAGTTTGCTCATGATCTCCAGGTCGCGACGCATTTCATCGTCGGACGGGTACTGGTCCTTTTGTGGGAACTGACCCAGCTGGAAGGGCGAGTAGGAGAAACCGGAGATCTGTTCCGGCCAGTCGGGGGCCGAGACTGGGCGGTTGATCAACGCCCAGAAACCAGTGAACAGCGCGGCGATGGCCAGCACTATCACCAGGTTGAGTCCAAATTTACGCGATGACATAGCTATTTCGGGTTCCAAGAAGTGTGGAACGAGGGAAGGGGCGGCAGGCGCCAAAACGGCGCGCATCCTACACTGGCCCTCAACTGAGCGTACAGCGCACAGGGGACAGCGAGACCTTGGGCACCGTAATTGGGTTTAAGTTCTTTACTTGTAGCTTGCGACTTAAAACTTGTCGCGGCGAAGCCCTATAATGCGCGCCGGTTTTTTTGGGTGATGGTCATGAGTACAGAAGATCCACGGTTTGCTGGTGTCGCTCGTTTGTATGGCATCGAGGGCCTGGAGCGGCTGCGGGCGGCCCATGTGGCGATCGTTGGTGTCGGCGGCGTCGGTTCCTGGGCGGCGGAAGCCATTGCCCGTTGCGGGGTAGGGGAAATCTCGTTATTCGACCTCGACGATGTCTGCGTCAGTAACAGCAACCGCCAACTGCATGCCCTGGACAGCACCGTGGGCCGGCCCAAGGTCGAGGTCATGGCCGAGCGCCTGCGAGGCATCAATCCGGATTGCACGGTGCATGCGGTTTCGGATTTCGTCACCCGTGACACCATGGCCGAGTACATCACCCCAGATATCGATTGCGTGATCGACTGCATCGACAGCGTGAACGCCAAGGCGGCGCTGATCGCCTGGTGCAAGCGGCGCAAGATCCAGATCATCACCACGGGTGGGGCCGGCGGGCAGATCGACCCGACCCTGATCCAGGTCTGCGACCTGAACCGCACTTTCAACGATCCACTGGCCTCCAAGGTGCGCTCTACCTTGCGGCGCGATTATGGTTTTTCGCGAACCGTGACCCGGCACTACAGCGTGCCTTGCGTATTTTCCACTGAGCAACTGCGCTATCCCAAGCCGGACGGCAGCATCTGCCTGCAGAAGAGCTTCGTCGGGGATGGGGTCAAGCTCGATTGTGCCGGTGGTTTTGGTGCGGTGATGATGGTGACCGCAACGTTCGGCATGGTCGCGGCGACCAAGGCGGTGGACAAGCTGGTAGCGGGCGTGCGCCGTCCGTCCGAGCGCAACAAGGCGGTGTAGCCTTGCGGCCATAGGCATTCACGGACTGGCCCGTGTAGCCGCTGCCGCAGGCTGTGTACGGGCGCGCAGCGGCCGCTGGGTCTTGAATCCGCTGAAGGTCCTTCGGGCCTTGTCGCAGCCTCGCGGGCTCGGCGGTGAGTTACACGCTGGCCAGTTCGCCCATCCGTTGCAACACGGCATTCAGGCCGTTGGCGCGCGATGGCGAGAGCTGGCGCGACAGCCCCAGCTGGTTGAACCAGTCCGCCAGGTCCACCTCGCGCAGCTCTTGCGCCGACAAACCGTTGACCCGCGCCAGCAACAGCGCCACCAGGCCACGGATCAGCCGGGCATCGGTGGCCGCGGCGAACTGCCAGCGGCCTTGATCCAGGGTCGCCACCAGCCAGACCTGGCTTTCACAACCGTGCACCCGATTGGCTTCGACCTTGGCGTTGTCGTCCAGGGCCGGCAGGCGTTCGCCCCATTGCATCAACAGGCGCGCCCGCTGTTCCCAGCCCGCGGCTTCCTGGAAGACCCGCAGCGCCGTGCTGGCCTCTTCCGGCAGGCTCATCGCAGTAGCTCCAGGGCCTGGTCCAGGGCTTCGAAGAAGCGCTCCAGGTCCTCTGAGTCGTTGTACAGCGCCAGGGACACGCGGATCGCTCCATGCAAGCCAAGGCTCTTGAGCAAGGGCATGGCGCAGTGATGGCCGGCCCGCACGGCGATACCCTGCTCGGTCAGCAGGTGTGCCAGGTCGGCGCTGTGCACGCCGTCGACCACGAAGCTGATCAGCGCCAGCTGCGGCGTGCCCAGCAGCCGGATGCCGTTGCGCGCCTGCAGCCCGTGCAGCAGGTAGGCATGCAACTTCGCCTCATGTTCGGCCACGGCTTGCTGGTCCAGGCCGCCGAGGTAGTCGAGGGTGGCGCCGAGGCCAATGACCCCGGCGATCGCTGGGGTTCCAGCCTCGAAGCCCAGGGGCGCCGGGCGGAACCTGGCGTGCTGGTAGTCGGCGTCCTGGACCATCTCGCCACCGAACTGCCAATGGCGCAGGCCCTTGAGCGCCGAATGACGACCGAAGAGCACGCCGACGCCTTCCGGGCCGTACAGCTTGTGGCTGGAGAACACATAGAAGTCGCAACCCATGGCCTGCACATCGTGCCGGCCATGGACCACGCCCTGGGCGCCATCGACCACGGTCAGCGCACCCTGGGCCCTGGCCATGGCCAGCAGCGGGGTCAAGGGTTGCCAGGCTCCCAGTACGTTGGACAGCTGGCTGACCGCCAGCAATCGGGTACTCGGGCCGATCAGGCGGCTCGCGGCGTCGATATCCACCAGGCCATCGGCGTCCAGAGGCAGGATCACCAGGGTCAGCCCGCGGCGTTGGGCCAGTTGCTGCCAGGGCAGCAGGTTGGCGTGGTGTTCCAGGGCGCTGACGACGATCTCATCGCCAGCCTCGAATTGATGCTCCAGGCCATAGGCCAAGAGGTTCAGCGCGGAAGTCGCGCCGTGGGTGAAGACCACCTGCCCGCTGTCACCGACATTCAGCCATTGCCCAACCTTGCTGCGGCTGTCTTCGAAGGCCTGGGTGGCATGGGCGCCGGGCAGGTGCTGGGCACGATGCACGTTGGCCGCGCCATTGGCGTAGTAGTGCGCCAGGGCGTCCAGCAGGGCCTGGGGCTTCTGAGTGGTGGCGGCGTTGTCCAGGTAGGTCTGGTCCTGGCGTTGCAGGGCGGCGATGGCCGGGAAATCGGCGCGCCAGGGGGAGGGTAAAAGCATGATGGCGAAACTCGTTCGAACAGGCCGGGCGCTGATGATAAGCGCCCGGCGGGTTCCGGTGGAACCGAGTGCTGGGCTCGCTTAGTTGTGAGCGTGCAGCGCTTCGTTCAGCTCGATGGCCGACTTGTGGGTCTTGCACTCCACCGCGCCGGTTTCCGAGTTGCGACGGAACAGCAGGTCAGGCTGGCCGGCCAGTTCCCGGGCCTTGAGGACCTTGACCAGCTGGTTGTTCTCGTCCAGCAGCGCCACCTTGGTCCCGGCGGTCACGTACAGGCCCGATTCCACGGTGTTGCGATCGCCCAGCGGGATGCCGATGCCGGCGTTGGCGCCGATCAGGCAGCCTTCGCCGACCTTGATCACGATGTTGCCGCCACCCGACAGGGTGCCCATGGTGGAGCAGCCGCCGCCCAGGTCCGAACCCTTGCCGACGAACACGCCAGCCGATACGCGGCCTTCGATCATGCCCGGGCCTTCGGTGCCAGCGTTGAAGTTGACGAAGCCTTCGTGCATCACGGTGGTGCCTTCGCCGATGTAGGCGCCCAGGCGGATCCGTGCGCTGTCAGCGATACGCACGCCGCTTGGCACGACGTAGTCGGTCATTTTCGGGAACTTGTCCACCGAGAACACTTCCAGCAGTTCGCCGCGCAGGCGTGCTTCGAGTTGGCGCTCGGCCAGTTCGGCCAGATCGATGGCGCCCTGGCTGGTCCAGGCGACGTTCGGCAGCAGCGGGAACACGCCGGCCAGGCTCAGGCCATGGGGCTTGACCAGGCGATGGGACAGCAGGTGCAGCTTGAGGTAGGCCTCGGGGGTGCTGGTCAGCTGGGCGTCTTCGGCCAGCAGGGTGGCGACCAGGGGCTTGTGGCTTTCGGCCAGGCGAGTCAGCAGGGCGGCCTGGGCGGCGTCGATACCCTTGAGGGCGTCGGCCATCTGCGCGGCCTGGGTGGTGCTGAAGGTGATGGCCTGGTTGCCTTCGCTGTAGCCGAGGATCGGCGCTACGGCGGCGACGATTTCAGCGGCTGGCTTGAGCAGCGGTGCTGCGTAAAACACTTCCAGCCAAGCGCCTTGGCGGTTCTGGGTGCCGACACCAAATGCCAGGCTGAACAGGGTAGTGGACATGCAGTTACCTCTTGCGAAATTGATTGAGCAGGCTTACTTGAGCGCCGCTGCGTAAAGGTCTGGCTTGAAGCCAATCAGGGTTCTGTTTCCGAGGTCGAGCACCGGACGCTTGATCATCGACGGTTGCGCGAGCATCAGTTCGACGGCCTTGGCCTGGTCGAGGTCGGCCTTGCTGGCGTCATCGAGCTTGCGAAAGGTAGTACCCGCGCGGTTCAGCACCACTTCCCAGCCGTGCTCGGCGCACCACTGGTTCAGGTGCTCGCGATCGATGCCGGAGGTCTTGTAGTCGTGGAAGTCATAGCTGACAGCGTGTTCATCGAGCCAGGTGCGCGCCTTCTTCATGGTGTCGCAGGCCTTGATGCCGAAAAGGTGCAACGTTTTGCTTGAAGCGGTCAAGGAATTGCCCCCTCTGGAGTGCTGGTAATCAAAGGTCCGGGATTATGCCACGACGGCGGCGCTTAGGCGTCGGCGGCGGCGGGGCTTTGTCGCATTGTGTTGCGCGGACCTGGGCGTTGCGACTTTCGTGCAGCGGTGTGAGTGCAGCTTAAGGGGCTAATATGGCACTTCTGCGGCGAATTGTTGCCGCGTTTGTGTGTCTGTTCTGAACGTCCGAACCAGGAACCCCGCTTTATGCAAACCGCCTATACCGTCCTCATCATGCTGATGCTGGTGAGCCTCTCGCGTCTTGTCGGGCGGGTGATTCCACTGCCACTGCCCCTGGTGCAGATCAGTGCCGGGGCCCTGCTGGCCTGGCCGACCCTGGGCCTGCACGTGGCCCTGGACCCGGAGCTGTTCTTGTTCCTGTTCTTGCCGCCGCTGCTGTTTTCCGATGGCTGGCGCATGCCCAAGCGCGAGTTCTGGCGCTTGCGTGGCCCGATCCTGACCCTGGCCGTGGGGCTGGTGTTGTTTACCGTGGTCGGTGCCGGTTATTTCATCCACTGGCTGCTGCCGACCATCCCCTTGCCGGTGGCCTTCGCCCTGGCGGCGGTGTTGTCGCCTACCGACGCCGTGGCGGTCTCGGCGATTTCCCAGAATCGCCTGCCGACGCCGTTGATGCACATGCTCCAGGGCGAGGCGTTGATGAATGACGCCTCGGGCCTGGTGACCTTCAAGTTCGCCCTGGTGGCGGCGGTCACCGGGGTATTTTCCCTGGCCAATGCCAGCCTGACTTTCGTCCTGGTGGCGGTGGGTGGCCTGGCAGTGGGCGTGGCTCTGAGCTGGCTGGTGGGACGCCTGCGGGCCTGGATGATCGCCCGTGGCTGGGACGATCCGGCAACTCACGTGGTGTTCATGTTGCTGCTGCCGTTCGCCGCCTATGTGCTGGCCGAGCGCCTGGGGGCCTCGGGCATCCTTTCGGCGGTGGCGGCGGGGATGATGCAGAGCTGGCTCGACCTGCTGCCGCGCCAGACCAGCACCCGCCTGCTCAATCGCAGTGTCTGGTCGTTGCTGGAGTTCGCTTTCAACGGCCTGATCTTCCTGCTGCTGGGCCTGCAACTGCCGGACATCATCAAGGCGGTGGTCAGCCACGAGACTTCACTCTGGCCGACCCTGGCCTATCGCTGCCTGGATGTGGTGGCAATCTTCCTGGTGTTGCTGGTGCTGCGTTTCATCTGGGTGCAGAGCATCTGGCGCCTGTCGGGCCTGCTGCGGCGCTGGCGCGGCAAGGGCGAGCTGACCCTGGTGCCCACCGCGCGCTCCTGCTGGCTGCTGACCGTGGGCGGGGTGCGCGGGGCGGTGACGCTGGCCGGCGTGATGTCGGTGCCTCTATTTTTGGGCGCGGGTGAAGCCTTTCCCGAACGTGACCTGCTGATCTTCATTGCCGCCGGGGTGATCCTGCTGTCCCTGGTAGCGGCCTGCATCGCCTTGCCGCTGTTGCTGCGTGGCATCGTCAAGAGCCTTGACGACAAGCGTCGGGGTGAAGTGCGCGATGCCTGGCGCAAGACTGCCGAGGCGGCGATCCATGCGCTCGAAGCCGAGGAGGTCGCCGAGTCCGGCGAGGCTCCGGATGCCGCCCAGGCCGCCCTGAGCAGCGAGCTCAAGGGCCGGTTGATGGCCGAGTATCGGCACCAGCTGGAGGTCTACAACGATTCTGCCGAGGCCCAGGCCCTGGCCCAGCAGATGGACTTGCTGGAGCGGCGCCTGCGGCTCAAGGCCCTGCGGGCGCAACGGCTGGAGCTGTATCGCCTGAGCCGCCAGCATCAGATCGGCGACGATGTGCTGCGTGAAGTGCTGGCGGAACTGGATTTGAGCGAGGCGAACCTGGGGCAGGTTAAGTGACGCTAATAATGTAGGAGCGAGCGGGCGGCGATCCGACTGGCCCGCGATACAGACGGCGCAATGCACCTGATGCACCGCGTTATCGTTCATCGCGAGCAAACTTCGCTCCTACAGGTTCGTGATATTACTTGCGGCGCTGGACGAAATCGCGAATCCGCTCGGCGGCCTCGACGCATTCGGCCAGTGGTGCCACCAGGGCCATGCGCACGCGGCCGGCGCCGGGGTTGGTGCCGTCCACATCGCGGGAAAGATAGGAGCCCGGGACCACGGTCACGTGTTCCTGTTCGAACAGGTCGCGGCAGAACGCTGCGTCATCACCGGCCACGTTCGGCCACAGGTAGAAGCTGCCGTCCGGGCGCTGCACGTCCATCACTGGTGTAAGGATTGCCAATACCGCATCGAATTTCTCGCGGTACAGCGCACGGTTGGCCCGCACGTGGACTTCGTCGTTCCAGGCGGCGACGCTGGCCAGTTGGGTCTGCACCGGCATGGCGCAGCCGTGGTAGGTGCGGTACAGCAAGAAGCCCTTGAGGATCTCGGCATCGCCGGCGACGAAGCCCGAGCGCAGGCCTGGCAGGTTGGAGCGCTTGGACAGGCTGTGGAACACCACGCAGCGCTTGAAGTCCTTGCGGCCCAGCTCGGCGCAGGCGCTGAGCAGGCCGGGCGGCGGCGATTGCTCGTCGAAATACAGTTCGCTATAGCATTCGTCGGCGGCGATCACAAAGTCATGCTCATCGGCCAGGGCGATCAGCTTCTTCAAGGTCGCCAGCGGAATCAACGCGCCGGTGGGGTTGCCCGGCGAGCACAGAAACAGGATCTGGCAGCGTTGCCAGATCTCGGCCGGTACCGCGTCGAAGTCCGGGTTGAAGCCGTTCTCGTCCAGGCAGGGCAGGTAGTGCGGCTTGGCTCCGGCCAGGAAGGCTGCGCCCTCGTAGATCTGGTAGAACGGGTTGGGGCTGACCACCAGGGCGTCCTCGCCACGGTTGACCACGGTCTGGGTGAAGGCGAAGAGCGCCTCGCGGGTACCGTTCACCGGCAGCACGTTACGCGCCGGGTCGATCCAGCCCTCCGGTACGCCGAAGCGCCGCTCGCACCAGGCGCCGATGGCTTCGCGCAGGGCGGGGATGCCCAGGGTGGTGGGGTACACCGCCATCTGGTCGAGGTTGTTGGCCAGGGCCTCGGCGACGAAGCTCGGCGAACGGTGCTTGGGTTCACCAATGGATAGGGCGATGGGCCGCTTGCCAGGGTTGGGAGTGACGCCGCCGAGCAAGGCGCGGAGCTTTTCGAACGGATAAGGTTGCAACTGGTTCAGAGCGTTGTTCATCGATGCGGGGTCTCAATCAAAGCGTCGGTTCATGACCTGTCAGATGCTCAGGCGGGTCATTTCGATAGTCGGTTCATGGCTGACGCTCAACTGGCTGACGATCGCATCCTGCAGGCGACTGCACAGCTGGGGGTCGGAAAGGGGCTGGTTGTGCGCGTCGGTAATGAAGAACACGTCTTCCACGCGCTCGCCCAGGGTGGCGATCTTGGCGTTTTGCAACGACAGGTCGAATTCCAGGAAGATCTTGCCAATGCGCGCCAGCAGGCCTGGGCGATCGGGAGCGCTGAGCTCGAGCACCGTCACCGGACGCTGGGCGTCGTTGTGGATGGTCACCTCGGGAGCAAAGGCGAAGTGCTTGAGTTGGCGCGGCACCCGGCGCTTGATGATGGTCGGGTAGTCGTCGGGGTTGCGCAGGGCATCGGTCAGGCCCTTGCGGATCTGCTCGACCCGCTCTGGGTTATTGCCGATGGATTCGCCGTCGTTGTCCAGGACGATATAGGTGTCGAGGGTGAACTGGCTGCTGGAGGTGATGATCCGGGCGTCATGGATGTTCAGGTTGAGCTGGTCCATGGCGGCCACGGTCACCGCGAAGAAGTCGTGCTGGTCGGGCGCGTAGATGAAGATCTGGGTACCGCCTTCGAACTCGCGTTGGGTGATTTCCTTGATCAGCACCAGCGGGCCGCCGTCGGCCGGTTGCTGGAGGATGGCGTCACTGTGCCAGGCGACGTCGCCGGCGGTATGGCGCAGGAAATAGTCGTCCCCCAGTTGCGACCAGAGTTGTTCCACTTCGTCCGGGTCGGTGCCATTGCGTACCAGGATGTCCAGGGCTGCGCTCTGGGTCTGGCGGATCTGCTCCTCGCGATCCACCGGGTTTTCCAGGCCGCGACGCAGGGCGCGCTTGGTCTCGGTGTAGAGCTGGCGCAGCAGACTGGCGCGCCAGGAGTTCCACAGGGTCGGGTTGGTGGCGTAGATGTCGGCCACGGTCATGACGTAGAGGTAGTCCAGGCGAGTCTGGTCCACCACGATCTGGGCAAAGTCGTGGATCACCTGCGGATCGGACAGGTCCTTGCGCTGGGCCGTGGTGGACATCACCAGGTGGTTCTGTACCAGCCACACGATCAGCCGGGTGTCCCACAGTGGCAGTTGGTGGCGGATGCAGAAGGCCTCGGCATCCACGGCACCGATTTCCGAGTGATCGCCGTGACGGCCCTTGCCGATGTCGTGATAGAGGCCAGCCAGGTAGATCAGCTCCGGCTTGGGCAGCTTGCCCATGAGCTTGCTGGCCAGCGGGAATTTCTCGGAAATGGGCGTGTACTGCAGCTTGCGCAGGTGCTTGATCAGGTTCAGCGTGTGGGCGTCCACGGTATAGATGTGGAACAGGTCGTGTTGCATCTGCCCGACGATGAAGCCGAACTCGGGCAGGTAGCGTCCGAGAATGCCGTAGCGGTTCATCCGGCGCAGGTTGCGATGGATGCCGATCTCGCATTTGAACAGTTCGATGAACAAGCTGGTGTTGCGGATATCGTGGCGGAAGTCGTCATCGATCAGGTGCCGGTGCTCACGTAGCAGGCGGATGGTGTCGGCGCGCACACCCTTGATTTCCGGGTGCTGGGCCATCAGCACGAAGATCTCCAGCATGGCGAACGGCGTGCGCTTGAACACGTTGTCGTTGATCGCCTCGATATAGCCATCGTGCAGTTGGAAGCGCGCGTTGATCGGTTGTACTGGCGCGGCATCCTCCGGGGCGAGGATCACTTCTTCGAAGTGCTGGATGATCAGGTCGCTCAGTTGGGCGATGCTCATCACCACGCGGTAGTACTGTTGCATGAAGCTTTCGATGCTCTGCTTCGCGTCATCGCCTTCGAACCCCAGCAGGGAGGCGATAGAGCGCTGGTGATCGAGCAGCAGGCGGTCCTCGGCGCGTCCGGCGAGCATGTGCAGGGCGTAGCGTACGCGCCACAGGAATTCCTGGGAGGCGGCCAGCAGCGCATTCTCGTTTTCCAGCAGGAATCCTTCTCCCGCCAGGGCTCGCAGGTTCAGGGTGCCGTACTGGCGCCTGGCGACCCAGAGAATGGTCTGGATATCGCGCAGGCCGCCGGGCGAGCCCTTGACGTTGGGTTCCAGGTTGTATTCGGTGTCGTTGTACTTGTGGTGGCGAGCCTTCTGTTCCGCGCGCTTGGCGAGGAAGAAATCCTTGCTTGGCCACATGTGTTCGGTGCTGGTGACGTCCAGCATGCGTTGGCGCAGGCGCTCGGGGCCGGCGATGGTGCGGCTTTCCATCAGGTTGGTGATGACCGTCAGGTCCGAGCGGGCCTGTTCGGCGCACTCGTCCACCGAACGCACGCTTTGCCCGACTTCCAGGCCAATGTCCCAGAGCAGGGTGAGGAAGCGTTCGATGGAGTCGCGAAAGATTTCATGATCGGCCTGGTCCAGGAGGATCAGCAGGTCGATGTCCGAATAGGGGTGCAGCTCGCCGCGACCGTAGCCTCCGACAGCCACCAGGGCAATGTCGGCCTCTTCGCTCCATTTGAACTGATCCCAGGCCTTTTGCAGGATGTTGTCGATGAACCAGGCGCGATCTTCGATGAGTCGGCGGATTTCCCGACCGCTGCGAAAGCGGTTGTCGAGCACTTCCCGTGCCTGGCGGATGGCTTTCTTGAAGGCCGCGATGGGACTGGCCTTCAGGGCCAGTTCCGCCTGGAACTGGCCGCGGTCGAAGAGTTCGGGATCCACCTGCGGCATCGATTGGCTTTCCTTTCTATCTATAAGGTCGGGACGCGGCCTGTTGGGTCAGGCGGACACTCGGGCAATGGTGTCGTCGCTGCGCAAGGTAAAGATCTCGTAGCCGGTCTCGGTCACCAGCAGCGTGTGTTCCCACTGCGCCGACAGCTTGCGGTCCTTGGTGATGGCGGTCCAGCCGTCGCCCAGGACCTTGGTGTCGGCCTTGCCCTGGTTGATCATGGGTTCGATGGTGAAGGTCATGCCAGCCTTGAGTTCCATGCCGGTGCCCGCGCGACCGTAGTGCAGGATCTGTGGTTCTTCGTGGAATACCTTGCCGATGCCGTGGCCGCAGAATTCGCGAACTACGGAGAAGCCGTTCTTTTCCGCGTGCTTCTGGATCACTTCGCCGATATCGCCCAGGCGGCAGCCCGGCTTGACCAGCTCGATGGCCTTGTACATGCATTCCTGGGTGATCTGCGACAGGCGTTCGGCCCAGACGGGTACGGTGCCGACGTGGAACATACGGCTGGTGTCACCGTGGTAGCCATCCTTGATGACGGTGACATCGATGTTCAGGGTGTCACCGTCCTTCAGCGGCTTCTCGTTGGGAATACCGTGGCACACCACGTGGTTGATCGAGGTGCAGATGGACTTCGGGAAGCCCTTGTAGTTCAGGGGGGCCGGGATCGCACCCTGCACGTTGACGATGTAGTCGTGGCAGATACGGTCCAGTTCTTCGGTGGTGACGCCGGGTTTGACATGCTCGGCAATCATTTCCAGCACTTCGGCGGCCAGTTTGCCGGCGACACGCATTTTAGCGATGTCCTCGGGAGTTTTGAGGGTGACGGTCATACAGGCTCTCTTGACGCTCAGGGCGCGGTAAACACGGAATGGCTAGAAAACTCGCCTGCCCAAGGCTCGGCCCGAGACTGGACAGCGAGGTTTCAGAAGCCGCAAAGATGAGATTCTAACAGAGGCACGGCCTAAATCTGAGGTTCTGCCGGCGCTTGCTTCTATACAGTGTTGCATTTGAGGCGAACCCAATGGCCGTGCAAAAGAACAGGCTGATCGGTGGGTGTGAATCCGGGTTCCGTTTTCGCCCTTGCTGTGGTATAAAATGCGCCGCTTTCCGGGGATGACCTCGAAAAGCACAAACCCACACACGTGTCGACACGATGACCTGGGTGCCCTCAGCCTAAGCTGTTGGTTGGTCATTGGGATACGTGGAGGCCTAACCCGACTTATTAAGGAACTATCATGTCCCAAGTCAACATGCGCGATATGCTGAAGGCCGGTGTGCACTTCGGTCACCAAACCCGTTACTGGAATCCGAAAATGGGCAAGTATATTTTCGGCGCGCGTAACAAGATTCACATCATCAACCTGGAAAAAACCCTGCCAATGTTCAACGAGGCTCTGACCTTCGTAGAGCGTCTGGCCCAGGGCAAGAACAAGATTCTGTTCGTCGGCACCAAGCGTTCCGCTGGCAAGATCGTTGCTGAAGAAGCAGCACGTTGCGGTTCGCCGTACGTCGATCACCGCTGGTTGGGCGGCATGCTGACCAACTACAAGACCATCCGTGCCTCGATCAAGCGTCTGCGTGACCTCGAAGTCCAGGCTGAAGACGGTACTTTCGCCAAGCTGACCAAGAAAGAGGCGCTGATGCGCTCTCGCGATCTGGAAAAGCTGGATCGTTCCCTGGGTGGTATCAAGGACATGGGCGGTCTGCCTGACGCGCTGTTCGTAATCGACGTTGATCACGAGCGCATCGCGATCACCGAAGCCAACAAGCTGGGTATCCCGGTCATCGGCGTTGTCGATACCAACAGCAGCCCAGAAGGCGTTGACTACATCATCCCAGGTAACGATGACGCCATTCGCGCCATCCAGCTGTACATGGGTTCGATGGCTGATGCCGTGATCCGTGGTCGCAACAACGTTGCTGGCGGCACCGAAGTGTTCGAAGAAGCTGCAGCACCGGCGGCTGAAGCCTGAGTAACTGACGCTTAGCGTTTACTCAGTACGCAAAAAGGGGGCTTGGCCCCCTTTTTGCCAACTCGAAAATCATTTCGTCGTAGCGTCCCGACAGTTTCTGTAATGCGCGGCTGCTATGAAGTGATTCGGGGTAGTGCCCAAGAATTGAGCGCCCGTTCGATCGGGTGGAATGGTTGAAAACCTATCCAAGAGGATTTTGAAAATGGCAGAGATTACTGCAGCGCTGGTTAAAGAACTGCGCGAGCGTACCGGCGAAGGCATGATGGACTGCAAGAAAGCCTTGACCAAGGCTGGCGGCGACATCGAGAAAGCCATTGATGACATGCGTGCTTCCGGCGCGATCAAGGCTGCCAAGAAAGCAGGCAACGTTGCTGCTGAAGGCGCTATCGCCATCAAGGACGACGGTAAAGCCGCCGTTCTGCTGGAAGTTAACTCGCAGACCGACTTCCTGGCTCTGCAGGATGACTTCAAGGCATTCGTCGCTGCCAGCGTTGAAAAAGCCTTCGCTGACAAGCTGACCGATGCAGCTCCGCTGATCGAAGCTCAAGAAGCTGATCGCCTGATCCTGGTTGGCAAGACTGGCGAAAACGTCAACATCCGTCGTCTGGCTCGCGTTGAAGGTGACGTGGTCGGTACTTACCTGCACGGTAACAAGATCGGTGTTGCGGTTGTCCTGAAAGGCGGTTCCGTAGAACTGGCCAAAGACATCGCCATGCACGTAGCTGCCAGCAACCCTGAGTTCCTGCTGCCATCGCAAGTTTCCGCCGAAGCCATCGAGCGCGAAAAAGGCGTCTTCCTGCAGCTGAACGAAGACAAGATGAAAGGCAAGCCAGCCGACATCGTTGAAAAAATGATCGCTGGTCGTATCAGCAAGTTCCTGGCCGAGGCCAGCCTGGTTGAGCAAGCTTTCGTCAAGGATCCAGAAGTCACCGTTGGTGCTCTGGCCAAGAAAGGCGGCGCTGAAATCGTTTCCTTCACTCGCTTCGCCGTAGGCGAAGGCATCGAGAAGAAAGAAGACAACTTCGCCGAAGAAGTTGCTGCACAACTGGCTGCTGCCAAGCAACAGTAAGACGGTTTTACAACTGTCGCCCGAAAGAGGCTGCCCGCTCACGCGCGCAGCCTCTTTTCAAATGGGCGGGGCAATTTAGTTTCCCGCTCCCGGAACCGGCCCGCAAAGTCGTGTTCTGATGGCGCTGTGACAGCGTCAAGCTAGAGTGAAAGCTGACTGAAAACAGTCCGCAAAGAATTTTTAAATACGCCGCAGGAGAGATTCGCAATGGCTCAGCAGGGCAGTGGTTATCAAGCTCGCTATAAACGCATTCTACTCAAGCTTAGCGGCGAGGCCCTGATGGGCTCGGAAGAGTTCGGGATCGACCCCAAGGTGCTGGATCGCATGGCGTTGGAGGTCGGTCAATTGGTCGGCATCGGCGTCCAGGTCGGCCTGGTGATTGGTGGTGGCAACCTGTTCCGTGGTGCCGCCTTGAGTGCTGCCGGTATGGATCGGGTCACTGGTGATCATATGGGAATGCTGGCCACCGTGATGAACGGCCTGGCCATGCGCGATGCGCTGGAACGTGCGAATATCTCGGCCATCGTGATGTCGGCTATTTCCATGGTTGGCGTGACCGATCACTATGACCGTCGCAAGGCGATGCGCCACCTGAACTCCAAAGAAGTGGTAATTTTCGCGGCTGGTACTGGTAACCCGTTCTTTACCACCGACTCTGCAGCCTGCCTGCGGGCCATTGAGATCGACGCCGATGTCGTGCTCAAAGCCACCAAGGTCGATGGTGTTTACACCGCAGATCCGTTCAAAGACCCGCATGCCGAGAAGTTCGATCATCTGACTTACGATGAAGTGCTGGATCGCAAGCTGGGCGTGATGGACCTGACGGCTATCTGCCTGTGCCGCGACCACAAGATGCCATTGCGCGTATTTAACATGAACAAGCCCGGCGCCCTGCTGAACATCGTGCATGGTGGCGCTGAAGGAACCCTGATCGAGGAAGGCGAACAATGATCAACGAAATCAAGAAAGACGCTCAGGAGCGCATGAAGAAGTCCTTGGAGTCCCTGGCCCATGCATTTGGCCAGATCCGTACTGGCAAGGCGCATCCAAGCATCCTGGGCAGCGTGATGGTGCCTTACTATGGTGCCGACACTCCGTTGAGCGGCGTCGCCAACGTTACTGTAAAAGATTCCCAGACCCTGCAGGTCGTGCCATTCGAGCGCAACATGCTGGGAGCGATCGACAAGGCCATTGGCAGTGCCGGCCTGAACCTCAACCCGACCAACCTGGGTGAGCTGCTGCTGATCAAGATGGCGCCGCTGACCGAGGAGACCCGCAAGGGCTTCACCAAGCAGGCGCGTGCCGCCGCTGAGGATGCTCGGGTTGCAGTGCGCAACATTCGCCGCGATGCCCTGGGCGAGCTGAAGAAACTGTCCAAGGACAAGGCTATCAGTGAGGACGAGGAGCGCCGCGCAGGTGCCGAAATCGACAAGCTGATCAAGGAGTTCGAGGGCCAGATCGCCAAGGCGACCGAGGAAAAAGAAAAAGACCTGATGGCCGTATAAGGATCAGGACGTTTTCATGGAAAAGACCAAACAGCCTGTGCCGTCTTCGGTGCCGCGCCACGTCGCGATCATCATGGACGGAAACAACCGCTGGGCAAAAAAACGCTTCATGCCGGGCGTTGCCGGGCACAAGGCGGGTGTTGACGCGGTACGTGCAGTCATCGAAGTGTGTGCCGAGGCCAAGGTCGAGGTTCTGACCCTGTTTGCCTTTTCCAGTGAAAACTGGCAGCGCCCAGCTGATGAAGTCAGCGCCTTGATGGACCTGTTCTTCAAGGCGTTGCGTCGTGAGGCCAAGCGCCTCAACGACAACAACATCAGCCTGCGGATCATTGGCGACCGTTCGCGCTTTCACCCTGAATTGCAGGCTGCGATGCGTGAAGCTGAAGCCATTACGGCTGGCAGTGATCGTTTTATCCTGCAGATCGCTGCCAATTACGGTGGGCAGTGGGATATCGCCCAGGCTGCCCAGCGCCTGGCGCGTGAGGTCCAGGCCGGTCATTTGCGCCCGGAAGACATTACCCCGGGACTGCTGCAGACCTGTCTGGCCACTGGCGACCTGCCGCTGCCGGACTTGTGTATCCGTACCGGCGGCGAGCGCCGCATCAGCAACTTCCTGTTGTGGCAGCTGGCTTATGCCGAGTTGTACTTCTCCGACCTGTTCTGGCCGGACTTCAAACACGATGCCATGCGCGATGCGCTGGCCGATTACGCATCTCGCCAGCGGCGCTTCGGTAAGACGAGCGAGCAGGTCGAGGCTGGAGCCCGGAGTTAATGCTTAAACAACGAATCATTACTGCGCTGGTTTTGCTGCCAATCGCCTTGTGCGGTTTTTTCCTGCTCGAAGGGTCCAGCTTTGCCTTGTTCATTGGCTTGGTCGTGGCTCTGGGGGGCTGGGAATGGGCGCGCCTGGCAGGTTTTGACGCGCAGCCGGCTCGAGTGCTCTATGCGCTGGTGGTGGCGGCCTTGCTGTTCCTGATGCACCTGGTTCCGGGCGTTGCGCCTTGGGTTTTGGGAGCGGCGGTGCTGTGGTGGGCAGTGGCGACGTTCCTGGTGCTGACCTATCCGCGCACTCGCGAGCAGTGGTCTGGCGCAGCCCCCAAGCTGCTGATCGGTCTGTTGATCCTGTTGCCGGCCTGGCAGGGGTTGGTCTTCATCAAGCAGCTTCCTATGGGTAACGGGTTGATCATGGCGGTCATGGTACTGGTCTGGGGGGCGGATATCGGTGCCTATTTTTCGGGCAAGGCCTTTGGCAGGCGCAAGCTGGCCCCGCAAGTCAGCCCAGGCAAAAGCTGGGAAGGTGTGTATGGCGGCCTGGCCTTGTGCCTGGTGATCACCGCAGTGGTCGGCTTGGTGCGTGGTTGGAGTTTTGCGCAGCTCTTCATGGGGTTGCTGGGGGCGGCTGTGGTGGTCTTCATCTCGGTGGTCGGCGACCTGACCGAGAGCATGTTCAAGCGCCAGGCTGGTATCAAGGACAGCAGCAACCTGCTGCCGGGTCATGGCGGTGTCCTGGATCGTATTGACAGCCTGACGGCAGCTATCCCGGTATTTGCCGTGCTGCTGTGGATGGCTGCGCCGTGAATGCCGTGCAACAGATTACCGTGCTGGGGGCCACCGGCTCCATTGGCCTGAGTACGCTGGATGTCATCGCTCGTCATCCTGACCGTTATCGGGTGTTCGCTCTAACAGGTTTCAGCCGTCTGGCCGAGTTGTTGGCGCTATGTGTACGTCATGAACCTCGTTACGCGGTGGTGCCTGATGCGGCGGCAGCCAGGCTCCTGGAGGAGGGGTTGCGGGCGGCCGGTTTGCCAACGGGTGTGTTGGTAGGCGAGCAGGGGCTTTGTGATGTCGCAGCTGCCCCCGAAGTCGATGCCGTGATGGCTGCGATTGTCGGTGCTGCAGGCTTGCGCCCGACTCTGGCAGCCGTGCACGCGGGCAAGAAGATCCTTCTGGCCAATAAAGAAGCGCTGGTGATGTCTGGCGCGTTGTTCATGCAGGCGGTAAAGCGCAGCGGTTCGGTGCTGCTGCCGATCGACAGTGAACACAACGCGATCTTTCAATGCATGCCAGCAGACTTTTCCCGTGGTTTGAGTCAGGTTGGCGTGCGGCGGATTCTCCTGACCGCGTCGGGTGGCCCATTTCGCCAGACTCCACTGGCCGAGCTTGAGCACGTTTCGCCGGAGCAGGCTTGTGCCCATCCGAACTGGTCCATGGGGCGCAAGATCTCGGTGGATTCGGCAAGCATGATGAACAAGGGCCTGGAGCTGATCGAGGCTTGCTGGCTGTTCGATGCTCGTCCTGCACAGGTCGAAGTGGTCGTGCACCCGCAAAGTGTAATCCACTCGCTGGTGGATTATGTCGATGGGTCGGTGCTGGCGCAGTTGGGGAATCCTGATATGCGCACCCCGATCGCCAATGCCCTGGCCTGGCCGGAACGTATTGACTCCGGGGTGGCACCGTTGGATCTGTTCGCCATTGCGCGCCTGGATTTCCAAGTGCCTGACGAGCAGCGCTTCCCTTGTCTGCGCCTGGCGCGCCAGGCGGCCGAGGCCGGGGGCAGTGCGCCGGCAATGTTGAATGCCGCCAACGAGGTGGCTGTCTCGGCGTTTCTCGATCAGCGTATTCGTTATCTGGAAATCGCGAGTATCATCGACGAGGTTTTGAGCCGCGAGGCTGCGGTCGCAGTCAATGAGCTGGACGCAGTATTCGCGGCGGACGCCAAGGCTCGGGTCCTGGCTGAACAATGGCTGCAACGTAACGGGCGATAGGGTTCGCGACCCGCGCGAGTGACGGCCAATAGGATTGCGGAGAAAGTAGATGAGCGCTCTCTATATGATTATCGGCACCCTGGTAGCCCTGGGCGTGCTGGTCACCTTCCATGAATTCGGTCACTTCTGGGTCGCCCGGCGTTGTGGCGTCAAGGTGCTGCGTTTCTCCGTGGGCTTCGGCATGCCTCTGGTTCGCTGGAGCGATCGTCAGGGTACCGAGTTCGTCATCGCCGCCATCCCCCTGGGTGGCTACGTGAAGATGCTGGACGAACGTGAGGGTGAAGTGCCCGTCGGTGAGCTCGACCAGGCCTTCAATCGCAAGTCCGTTCGTCAGCGTATCGCTATCGTCGCTGCCGGCCCCATTGCCAACTTCCTCCTGGCGCTGGTTTTCTTCTGGGCCCTGGCGATGCTGGGCAGTCAGCAGGTCAAGCCGGTCATTGGCGAGGTCGAGGTCGGTAGTCTCGCCGATCAGGCTGGTTTGAGCTCAGGTCAGGAAATCGTCTCCATCGACGGTGAGCCGACTTCCGGTTGGGCGGCGGTGAACCTGCAGCTGGTACGGCGTCTTGGCGAGAGTGGAACCTTGCAGTTGGTGGTCCGGGAGCAAGGGGCTACCGCGGATTCGCCGCGCCAACTGGTTCTGGACAAATGGCTCAAGGGAGCCGATGAGCCGGATCCGATTCGTTCCCTGGGGATTCGTCCTTGGCGTCCTGCCTTGCCGCCGGTCCTGGCGGAGCTGGACCCGAAAGGGCCGGCCCAGGCCGCTGGTCTGAAAACAGGCGATCGCCTGCTGGCGCTTGATGGCAAGCCCCTGGATGACTGGCAGCAGGTCGTCGATTGGGTGCGGGTGCGCCCGGATGCCAAAGTCGTGCTGCATGTCGAGCGCGATGGCGCTCAACTCGACATCCCTGTAACCCTGTCCAGTCGCGGCGAAAGCAAGGCGCCAAATGGATACTTGGGCGCTGGTGTGAAGGCCGTGGATTGGCCGCCACAGATGCTTCGCGAGGTCAGCTATGGGCCGATCGAGGCGATCGGCGAAGGTGCCCGGCGTACTTGGACCATGAGTGTCCTGACCCTCGAATCTCTGAAGAAAATGTTGTTCGGCGAGCTCTCGGTAAAAAACTTGAGTGGACCGATAACCATTGCTAAAGTGGCGGGCGCTTCTGCCCAGTCGGGCATTGCTGATTTCTTGAATTTCCTTGCTTATCTGAGTATTAGCCTGGGCGTTCTGAATTTGTTGCCCATCCCGGTGTTGGATGGGGGGCATTTGCTGTTTTATCTGATCGAGTGGGCGCGTGGTCGTCCCTTGTCGGATCGGGTGCAAGGTTGGGGGGTACAGATCGGTATCAGCTTGGTGGTCGGAGTCATGCTGCTTGCTCTGGTCAACGATCTGGGTCGTCTGTAATGCTTCGCTGAATTGCGAATCTGCCGCATTTTGCGGCAGTTTGTTTATTGCCAGTTGGAATAAGAAAGGACTTCATGAAACGTCTGCTGCTAACTGCGGTTCTCTCCGTATTGATGATCGCCGAAGTTCACGCCGAGTCCTTCACTATCTCCGATATTCGCGTCAACGGCCTTCAGCGCGTTTCCGCGGGTAGCGTCTTTGGTGCCTTGCCGTTGAACGTCGGCGAACAGGCGGACGACCGTCGCCTGGTGGAATCCACTCGTGCGCTGTTCAAGACCGGTTTCTTTCAAGACATCCAACTGGGGCGTGAGGGCAATGTCCTGGTCATCACGGTAGTGGAGCGACCATCGGTCGCCAGTATCGAGATCGAAGGCAACAAGGCGATCTCTACCGAAGACTTGATGAAGGGCTTGAAACAGTCTGGCCTGGCCGAAGGCGAGATCTTCCAGCGTGCGACCCTCGAAGGGGTGCGTAACGAGTTGCAGCGTCAATATGTCGCCCAGGGACGTTACTCGGCTACCGTTGAAACCGAGGTGGTTGCGCAGCCACGCAACCGTGTCGGCCTGAAGGTCAAGATCAATGAAGGCACCGTCGCGGCCATCCAGCACATCAACGTGGTGGGCAACACCGTTTTCCCCGACGAAGACCTGATCGGCCTCTTTGAACTCAAGACCACCAACTGGTTGTCGTTCTTCAAGAACGATGACAAGTACGCCCGTGAAAAGCTTTCCGGTGACTTGGAGCGCCTGCGTTCCTACTACCTGGACCGTGGCTATATCAACATGGATATCGCTTCGACCCAGGTGTCCATCACCCCGGATAAAAAACACGTCTACATCACCGTCAATATCAACGAAGGCGAGAAATACAGCGTTCGTGACGTCAAGCTCAGCGGTGACCTGAAAGTGCCTGAGGACCAGGTCAAGGCGCTGTTGCTGGTAGAGAAAGGGCAAGTGTTCTCGCGCAAGCTGATGACCACCACTTCCGAGTTGATTACCCGTCGCCTGGGTAACGATGGCTACACCTTCGCCAACGTCAACGGCGTGCCGCAGCCTCACGATGACGATCACACCGTCGATATCACCTTCGTGGTGGATCCAGGCAAGCGTGCCTATGTCAATCGCATCAACTTCCGCGGCAATACCAAGTCCGAGGACGAAGTGCTGCGCCGCGAAATGCGTCAGATGGAAGGGGGCTGGGCATCGACCTACCTGATCGACCAGTCCAAGACCCGTCTTGAGCGCCTGGGCTTCTTCAAGGAAGTCAACGTCGAGACTCCGGCTGTTCCGGGTGTCGACGATCAGGTCGATGTCAACTATGCCGTGGAAGAACAGGCCTCCGGTTCGATCACCGCCAGTGTCGGTTTCGCCCAGAGCGCTGGTCTGATCCTCGGTGGTTCCATCACCCAGAACAACTTCTTGGGTACCGGTAACAAGGTCAGCATCGGTCTGACCCGCAGTGAGTACCAGAGCCGCTACAACTTCGGTTATGTCGACCCCTACTGGACTGCCGATGGCGTGAGCCTGGGCTACAACGCTTTCTATCGCACCACCGACTACAAGGAACTTAATTCCGACATAGCCAGCTATGCGGTGGACAGCCTGGGTGCCGGCGTCAATGTGGGCTACCCGATCAGCGAGACTTCGCGCCTGACCTTCGGTCTTAGCGCGCAGCAAGACAAGATCAAGACGGGTCGTTACACCGTCGACGAAATCTTCGACTTCGTGAACAAACAGGGCAAGAGCTACCTGAACTTCAAGGCGTCTGCCGGCTGGTCCGAGTCGACCCTGAACAAGGGCGTACTGGCGACTCGCGGTCACTCGCAAAGCCTGGTGCTGGAAACCACGACGCCGGGTAGCGACCTGTCGTTCTTCAAGCTCGATTACCGTGGCCAGTTGTTCACTCCGTTGAGCGACAACTACACCATGCGCTTCCATACCGAGCTGGGTTATGGCGATGGCTTTGGCGATACCAAGGGCTTGCCGTTCTACGAGAACTACTATGCCGGTGGTTTCAACTCGGTTCGTGGTTTCAAGGACAGCACCCTGGGTCCGCGCAGTACGCCTAGCCGTGGTGTGGGTGTGACTGGTAACGCCGGGACAATCAATGATCCGGATCAGGACGCATTGCCGTTCGGTGGTAACGTGTTGATCCAGGGCGGCGCCGAGTTGTTGTTCCCGCTGCCGTTCGTCAAGGATCAGCGTTCCCTGCGTACCTCGTTGTTCTGGGATGTGGGTAACGTCTTCGACTCTCGTTGCGAGAGCACGTCCAACACCATCCCTTCGTCGAACCTGAAACGTAAGTGCGACGATATCAGCTTCACCAACCTGGCCAGCTCGGTGGGTGTCGGTGTGACTTGGGTAACCGCTCTGGGGCCATTGAGTTTTGCCCTGGCGATGCCGATCAAGAAACCGGACGACGCTGAAACTCAGGTGTTCCAATTCTCTCTCGGCCAGACCTTCTAAGCGCCTGACCCAAGATAACGACAATGGATTTTGTAGGAGTGCATCGTGCGTAAGTTGACTCAATTGGTTCTCCTGGCCTCCGTTCTGGTCGCGAGCCCGGCATTTGCCGAAATGAAAATCGCCGTCCTGAACTATCAGATGGCCCTGTTGGAATCGGACGCAGCGAAGAAGTACGCCGTGGATGCCGAGAAGAAGTTCGGTCCTCAGCTGAACAAGCTCAAGACCCTGGAAAGCAGTGCCAAGGGCATCCAGGATCGTCTGGTGGCCGGTGGCGACAAGATGCAGCAAGGCGAGCGTGAACGCCTGGAGCTCGAATTCAAGCAGAAGGCCCGCGACTTCCAGTTCCAATCCAAGGAACTGAACGAAGCCAAGGCCGTGGCTGACCGCGAGATGCTCAAGCAGCTCAAGCCAAAGCTGGACAGCGCTGTTGAAGAAGTCATCAAGAAGGGCGGTTTCGACCTGGTCTTCGAGCGTGGCGCAGTGATTGATGTCAAGCCTCAGTACGACATCACTCGCCAAGTTATCGAGCGCATGAATCAGCTGAAGTAAGACATGACTGTAACCATGAAACTCGGCCAGTTGGCCGAGTTCCTCGGTGCCACCTTGCATGGCAACGGGGAAAAGGAAATCACTGGGCTGGCTACCTTGCAGGAAGCCGGCCCAGCTCAATTGAGCTTTTTGGCAAATCCCCAATACCGCAAGTATCTGGCCGATAGTCAGGCCGGTGCTGTGTTGTTGAAGGAAGCCGAAGCGCAGTCCTATTCCGGTGATGCACTGGTGGTGGCGGACCCTTACCTGTCTTACGCCCGTGTTTCCCACCTGTTCGATCCCAAGCCCAAGGCGCCAGCCGGCATTCATCCTTCGGCAGTAGTCGCGGCTGATGCCGTGGTGGACCCGACAGCCAGCGTCGGCGCGTTCGTAGTGATCGAGAGCGGCGCTCAGATTGCGGCCGACGTAACCATCGGCGCTCATTGCGTGATTGGTGCTCGTAGCGTGATCGGCGAAGGTGGCTGGTTGGCGCCGCGCGTGACCTTGTATCACGATGTGCGCATCGGCAAGCGCGTGGTCATCCAATCCGGGGCCGTACTGGGTGGTGAAGGCTTCGGCTTTGCCAACTCCAAGGGCATCTGGCACAAGATTGCCCAGGTCGGCGGCGTGACCATCGGCGATGATGTGGAAATCGGCGTCAACACGGCCATCGACCGTGGTGCCCTGGCCGATACCATCATCGGCAACGGTGTGAAGCTCGACAACCAGATCCAGATCGCTCACAACGTCCAAGTCGGTGATCACACTGCGATGGCTGCGTGCGTAGGCATCTCCGGCAGTACCAAGATTGGCAAGCACTGTATGCTTGCTGGCGGCGTCGGCCTGGTTGGGCATATTGAAATCTGTGACAACGTGTTCCTCACCGGGATGACCATGGTGACCCACTCGATTACCGAGCCGGGTGCCTACTCTTCCGGTACAGCCATGCAACCGGCTGCCGAGTGGCGCAAAAGCGCGGCACGCATCCGTCAGCTCGACGATCTTGCGCGGCGTTTGCGCCAATTGGAAAAGCGTGTTGGGGACGTGACCCCCGACGGCAATGCTTCATCAGATGGCTGATACCATTTCCACATCAAGTGTGCACAGCCGCTAGACTGCCTCCTTGATTTGCTAGAGGAGCGTGCGTTAACCGCGTGCTCCCAATCTTTACTACAGGCTTCCCCCCGAAATGATGGACATCAACGAGATTCGCGAATACTTGCCTCACCGTTACCCTTTCCTGTTGGTGGATCGGGTGGTGGACCTGGATGTTGAGGGCAAGAGCATTCGTGCCTACAAGAATGTCAGCATCAACGAGCCATTCTTCAATGGCCACTTCCCTGCGCACCCGATCATGCCGGGCGTGCTGATCATCGAGGCGATGGCCCAGGCTGCGGGCATTCTTGGTTTCAAGATGCTCGACGTGAAGCCGGCTGACGGCACCCTCTACTACTTCGTAGGCTCCGATAAGCTGCGCTTCCGCCAGCCGGTACTGCCGGGCGATCAACTGATCCTCGAAGCCAAGTTCATTAGCTGCAAGCGCCAGATCTGGAAGTTCGAGTGCCAGGCATCGGTTGATGGCAAGCCCGTTTGTTCCGCCGAGATCATTTGTGCGGAACGCAAACTATGAGTTTGATTGACCCTCGCGCAATCATCGATCCGACGGCCATCCTGGCCGACGACGTTGAGGTTGGCCCATGGTCGATCGTCGGCGCTGGTGTGGAAATCGGCGAGGGTACAGTGATCGGGCCCCATGTGGTTCTCAAGGGGCCAACCCGGATCGGCAAGCACAATCGCATCTACCAGTTTTCATCGGTAGGCGAGGATACGCCCGACCTTAAGTACAAGGGTGAGGAAACTCGCCTGGTGATTGGCGATCACAATGTGATCCGCGAAGGCGTAACCATTCACCGTGGCACCATCCAGGACCGTTGCGAGACCACCCTGGGCGACCACAACCTGATCATGGCCTATGCCCACATCGGCCACGACAGTGTGATCGGCAACCATTGCATCCTGGTCAACAACACCGCATTGGCCGGCCACGTGCATGTGGATGACTGGGCGATTCTTTCCGGTTTCACCCTGGTGCATCAGTACTGCCACATCGGTGCCCACAGCTTTTCCGGCATGGGTACCGCCATCGGCAAGGACGTCCCGGCGTTCGTCACCGTGTTCGGCAACCCGGCCGAAGCCCGCAGCATGAACTTCGAAGGCATGCGCCGTCGTGGTTTCAGCGATGATTCGATCCACGCCCTGCGTCGCGCCTACAAGGTGGTCTATCGCCAGGGGCTGACGGTGGACCAGGCCCTGGCCGAATTGGCCGAGTCGGCCGAGCAGTATCCTGAGGTCGCACTGTTTCGTGACTCGATTCAGTCTTCGACCCGCGGCATCACCCGCTAATCATGAGCACTCTGCGTATTGCGCTGGTAGCTGGCGAAGCTTCCGGCGACATTCTCGGCGCCGGTCTCATGCGCGCCCTCAAGGCCCAGCATCCGGCGGTGGAGTTCATCGGTGTCGGTGGTCCGTTGATGGAAGCCGAGGGGCTTGTTTCCTATTTCCCCATGGAGCGCCTGGCGGTCATGGGGCTGGTGGAAGTTCTCGGGCGCCTGCGTGAACTGCTGGCGCGGCGCAAGAAGCTGGTCCAGACACTGATTGCAGAAAAGCCGGATGTGTTCATCGGTATCGACGCACCGGACTTCACCCTGAACATCGAGCTCAAGCTGCGTCAGGCCGGGATCAAGACGGTGCACTATGTGAGCCCGTCGGTGTGGGCCTGGCGGCAGAAACGGGTGCTGAAGATCCGCGAGGGTTGCGATCTGATGCTGACCTTGTTTCCTTTCGAGGCCAAGTTCTACGAAGAGAAAGGCGTGCCGGTGAAATTCGTTGGCCACTCGCTGGCCGATGCCATTCCTCTGGATGCGGATCGTGCCGGGGCTCGTGCTGAACTGGAATTGCCCGAGGGCCCCTTGGTGGCTCTGATGCCCGGCAGTCGGGGCGGCGAAGTCGGGCGCCTGGGCAGCCTGTTCCTGGATGCCGCCCAGCGCCTGCTGGCCTTGCGCCCTGGCGTGCACTTCATCTTGCCATGTGCCAACGCCCAGCGTCGTGCGCAGTTGGAAGAGATGCTGGCGGGGCGCGACCTGCCATTGACCCTGCTCGATGGGCAGTCGCACAAGGCCTTGGCAGCTTGTGATGCCGTGCTGATTGCCTCTGGTACCGCGACGCTCGAAGCCCTGCTCTACAAGCGACCGATGGTGGTGGCCTATCGCCTGGCGCCGCTGACGTTCTGGATTCTCAAGCGCATGGTCAAGAGCCCCTATATTTCCTTGCCGAACCTTCTGGCCCAGCGCTTGCTGGTGCCTGAATTGCTGCAAGACGATGCGACGGCCGACGCCCTGGCTGCGACGCTGTTGCCATTGATCGATGGGGGCCAGGAGCAGACCAGCGGTTTCGACCAGATTCACCGCACCTTGCGGCGAGATGCATCCAACCAGGCCGCACAAGCGGTACTCGGACTGATAGGTAAAGCCCAATGAGCAACTCCAAGATGCAGATGGGGCTGGATTTCACCCTGGTCGCCGATGCCGAAGACCTGGTCGCCGGTGTCGATGAAGTCGGGCGTGGCCCGCTGTGTGGGGCGGTGGTTACGGCGGCGGTGATTCTCGATCCGAAGCGGCCGATTCTCGGTCTCAACGATTCCAAGAAGCTCACCGAGGCCCGTCGTGAGCAGTTGTTCGACGAGATTTGCGAAAAAGCCCTGAGCTGGTGCATTGCGCGGGCGGAAGTCGAGGAAATCGATGAGCTGAACATCCTCCACGCCACGATGCTGGCCATGCAGCGGGCGGTCGAGGGCTTGAGCGTGACTCCCAAGCTGGCCATGATCGATGGCAATCGTTGCCCAAGGCTGGCGATGCCGGCCGAGGCGGTGGTCAAGGGCGATAGCAAGGTTCCAGCGATCGCCGCGGCGTCGATTCTGGCCAAGGTCAGCCGCGATCGGGAGATGGCGGCTTTCGAGCTGATCTACCCAGGGTATGGCATCGGCGGCCACAAGGGTTACCCGACGCCTGTGCATCTGGAAGCCTTGGCGCGCCTGGGGCCAACACCGATTCACCGGCGTTCCTTCGCTCCCGTACGTCTGGCCTATGAGGCGCGAGAAGCGCTGGGCCAGGTTCAGTCCTGAGGCTGATGTTTTAATTAAGGCCCGGTACAATCCGGCTGCTTTAAAGCTCCAAGAACGACGGCAAGAAAAACACTGGCGATAAAGCGCACCTGGCCTCGGCCGATGAGCGTTTACGCGGGTTGGCCTGCGCGGTAGCGCCGAGTTCGAGTCTTTAAACCGCCCGATGTCCGGGCCTTGTTGTTTTCGCGCTATTTACAGGATCACTATGCCGGCTTCATTCGTTCACCTGCGCCTGCACACTGAATTTTCCCTGGTCGACGGCCTTGTGCGGATCAAGCCGTTGGTCAAGGCCCTGGCTGGCATGGGCATGCCAGCGGTAGCCGTCACTGACCAGAGCAACATGTGCTCCCTGGTCAAGTTCTACAAAACCAGCATGGGGGCCGGGATCAAGCCGATCTGTGGTGCCGACCTGTGGCTGTCGAGCAAGGATCAGGACGGCCCCCTCAGCCGTATCAGCCTGCTGGCGATGAACGCCCAGGGTTATCGCAACCTCACCGAGCTGATTTCCCGTGGCTTTACCGAGGGCCAGCGCAATGGCCTGACCATCATCGAGCGTGAGTGGGTGGCAGAAGCGGCCGAAGGCCTGATCATGCTGTCGGCAGCCAAGGAGGGCGAGATCGGCATGGCCCTGGTGGATGGTGACCTGCAGGTCGCCGAGGCCCTGGCCCTGGAGTGGATGGCTGTTTTCCCGGATCGCTTCTACCTGGAAGTACAGCGCACCAACCGCCCCAACGACGAAGAGCAACTGCACGGTGCGGTGGCGCTGGCCGACAAGATCGGCGCCCCCCTGGTGGCGACCAACGATGTGCGTTTCATCAAGCAGGACGACTTCGAGGCCCACGAGACCCGGGTATGCATCGGTGAAGGCCGTGCCCTGGATGATCCGCGCCGCTCGAAGAATTACAGCGACCAGCAATACCTCAAGAGCGCCGAGGAGATGGCCGAGCTGTTCAGCGACCTGCCAGAGGCGCTGGAAAACACCGTGGAGATTGCCAAGCGCTGCAATATCACGGTGCAGCTGGGCAAGTACTTCCTCCCTGACTTCCCGACGCCCAACGGCATGGGCATCGACGATTACCTGCGCCACGTGTCCCATGAAGGCCTGGAAGAGCGCCTGGCGGTGCTCTGGCCCAAGGACACCACGCCCAACTATGAAGAGAAGCGCCAGCTCTACCTGGATCGCCTGAAGTTCGAGCTGGATATCATTATCCAGATGGGCTTTCCAGGTTACTTCCTGATCGTTATGGACTTCATCAAGTGGGCCAAGAACAACGGCGTCCCCGTCGGTCCGGGACGGGGGTCGGGTGCCGGTTCCCTGGTGGCCTATGTGCTAAAGATCACCGACCTCGACCCGCTGGCCTATGACCTGCTGTTCGAGCGTTTCCTCAACCCCGAACGTATTTCCATGCCCGACTTCGACGTCGACTTCTGCATGGACGGCCGCGACCGGGTGATCGACTACGTGGCCGAGGCCTATGGGCGCAACGCAGTAAGCCAGATCATCACCTTCGGCACCATGGCCGCGAAGGCGGTGGTGCGCGACGTGGCGCGGGTCCAGGGCAAGTCCTACGGCCTGGCCGATCGTCTGTCGAAGATGATCCCCTTCGAGGTCGGCATGACCCTGGAGAAGGCCTACGAGCAGGAGGAGATGCTGCGCGACTTCCTCAAGACCGATGAGGACGGCCGCGAGATCTGGGACATGGCCTTGAAGCTCGAAGGGGTTACCCGCGGTACCGGCAAGCACGCCGGTGGCGTGGTAATCGCGCCGACCAAGCTCACCGACTTCTCGCCGATCGCCTGTGACGAAGAGGGCGGTGGCCTGGTGACCCAGTTCGACAAGGACGATGTCGAGGCGGCGGGCCTGGTGAAGTTCGACTTCCTCGGCCTGCGGACCCTGACCATCATCAAGTGGGCGATGGAGACCATCAACCGCGAGCAGGCCAAGAGCAACCTGCCCGACGTCAACATCGACTTCATCCCGCTGGATGACAAGAAAACCTACGAGCTGCTGCAGAAGGCCGAGACCACGGCCGTGTTCCAGCTCGAATCCCGCGGCATGAAGGAGCTGATCAAGAAGCTCAAGCCCGACTGCCTGGAAGACCTTATCGCACTGGTGGCGCTGTTCCGTCCGGGCCCGCTGCAATCGGGCATGGTGGACGACTTCATCAACCGCAAGCACGGCCGTGCCGAACTGGCGTATCCGCATTCGGACTATCAGTACGAAGGCCTCAAGCCCGTGTTGGCGCCCACCTACGGCATCATCCTGTACCAGGAACAGGTGATGCAGATCGCCCAGGTCATGGCCGGCTACACCCTGGGTGGTGCGGACATGCTGCGCCGCGCCATGGGTAAGAAAAAGCCCGAGGAGATGGCCAAGCAGCGTGGCGGCTTCATCGAGGGTTGCGTTGCCAACAACATCGACGCCGACCTGGCCGGTAACATTTTCGACCTGGTGGAGAAGTTCGCCGGCTACGGCTTCAACAAATCCCACTCGGCGGCCTATGGCCTGGTTTCCTACCAGACCGCCTGGCTCAAGACTCACTACCCCGCGCCGTTCATGGCCGCGGTACTGTCGGCGGATATGCACAACACCGACAAGGTAGTTGTGCTGATCGAGGAAGTGCGCAGCATGAAGCTGCGCCTCGATGCGCCGGATGTGAACAGCTCCGACTTCAAGTTCACGGTCAACGACGATGGTCGTATCGTCTATGGCCTGGGGGCGATCAAGGGCGTGGGCGAAGGCCCGGTGGAAGCGATCGTCGAGGCCCGGGCCGAAGGCGGCCCGTTCAAGGACCTGTTCGACTTCTGCAGCCGGGTCGACCTCAAGCGCATCAACAAGCGCACCCTGGATGCGCTGATCCGCAGTGGCGCCCTGGACCGCCTGGGGCCTTACTTCCATGACGAGCTCAAGGCCTACCAGGCCAATATCGACCGCAACCGCGCCGTATTGCTGTCGGCCCTGGAAGAGGCGATCAAGGCGGCCGAACAGACCGCCCGGACCGCCGATAGCGGCCACGCCGACCTGTTCGGCGGGTTGTTCGTCGAGGAGGATGCCGACGTCTATGGCAACCACCGCAAGGCTCGCGAACTGACCCTCAAGGAACGCCTGCGGGGCGAGAAGGACACCCTGGGCCTGTATTTGACCGGCCACCCGATCGACGAGTACGAGGGCGAGATCCGCCGTTTCGCCCGCCAGCGCATCATCGACCTGAAGCCGGCGCGCGACACCCAGACCGTGGCCGGGATGATCATTGCCCTGCGGGTGATGAAGAACAAGAAGGGCGACAAGATGGGCTTCATCACCCTCGACGACCGTTCAGGGCGGATCGAGGCCTCGTTGTTCGCCGACTCCTTCATGGCTGCCCAGGCCCTGCTGCAGACCGACGCCATGGTGGTCGTCGAGGGCGAGGTCAGTAACGATGACTTCTCCGGTGGCCTGCGCCTGCGGGTCAAGCGGGTGATGAGCATGGAGGATGCCCGGACCAACCTGGCCGAAAGCCTGCGCCTGAAAGTCCACAGCGATGCCCTGAAGGGCGATCAGCTACGCTGGCTGGGCGATCTGCTCAAGCGCCATCGCGGCGCGTGCCCGATTTCCATGGAGTACAGTCGCGACGATGCCAAGACCCTGCTGCAGTTCGGCGAGGCCTGGCGCATCGACCCGGCGGACAGCTTGATTCAGGCCTTGCGTGACCAGTTCGGGAAAGACAACGTCTTCCTGCAATACCGTTGACGGTGAGGTGCCATCAGTGCGCCTCGTCGTTACTTGAATTTTTAATATCGACCTCATCGCGCCTGTCCCTTAAGGTAGGGCGCGAACAGATAACCGGCCGGCCCCAGCTTCACTGGATGTCGACCCCAGACGGACGCCTATGAACCCGAATTTTCTTGATTTCGAACAGCCGATCGCCGACCTGCAAGCCAAGATCGAAGAGTTGCGCTTGGTCGGTAATGACAATTCGCTGAATATCGGCGATGAGATCTCCCGCCTGCAGGACAAGAGCAAGACCCTGACCGAGGACATCTTCGGCAAGCTCACCAGCTGGCAGATCGCTCGTCTGGCGCGTCACCCGCGTCGTCCTTACACCCTGGACTACATCCAGCACATCTTCACCGAGTTCGACGAGCTGCATGGCGATCGCCACTTCTCCGACGACGCCGCGATCGTCGGTGGCGTTGCCCGCCTGGACGAGCAGCCGGTGATGATCATCGGCCACCAGAAGGGCCGCGAAGTGCGCGAGAAGGTTCGCCGCAACTTCGGCATGCCGCGTCCGGAAGGCTACCGCAAGGCCTGCCGCCTGATGGAAATGGCCGAACGCTTCAAGATGCCGATCCTGACTTTTATCGACACCCCGGGCGCCTATCCAGGCATCGACGCCGAAGAGCGTAACCAGAGCGAAGCCATTGCCTGGAACCTGCGGGTCATGGCGCGCCTGAAGACCCCGATCATCGCCACCGTGATCGGTGAAGGTGGTTCCGGCGGTGCCTTGGCCATCGGTGTGTGTGACCAACTGAACATGCTGCAATACTCCACCTATGCGGTGATTTCGCCAGAAGGCTGCGCCTCCATCCTGTGGAAAACCGCAGAAAAGGCCGCCGACGCCGCCGAAGCCATGGGTATCACCGCCGAGCGCCTCAAGGGCCTGGGGATCGTCGACAAAGTGATCGCCGAGCCGCTGGGCGGCGCCCACCGCGATCCGGCCGCCGCTTCCGCGCTGATCCGTGCCGAGCTCAGCTCGCAGCTGGCCATGCTCAAGGAGATGGATAACGACACCTTGCTGGCTCGTCGTTATGACCGCTTGATGAGCTACGGTCTCTGATCGACCGCTACCCTGCATTGCAGGAGTAGGCATGCTGGAAACCTGGCGCCGTTGATCGACTCGATCACGGCGCCATGTTATTTGTGGGACCAGCGCAAGGTTGCCCGATCGCTCATGCAGGTCCTGATAGCGTGATGACTTCTCTTTCCAACACTGTGCTGCGAAACCTGGCGCCCTGGCGTGAAGCCGCTGCCTGGCGCATTGCGTTCTCGGGTGGGCTCGACTCCACCGTTTTGCTGCATGTGCTTGCCGGCCTGGCATCCGAACATTCCTTTCCGCCCCTCTCGGCCGTGCATGTCCACCATGGCTTGCAAGGGGTGGCCGATGCCTGGCCGCCGCATTGCCAGGCAATCTGTGAGGCCCTGGGTATTCCTTTGCAAGTCGTGCGGGTGCAGGTGCGGGGTGGTGCCAGTCTTGAGCGGGCGGCACGTGAGGCGCGCTATTCGGCTTTCGAGGAGGTCCTGGCTCCCCGTGACCTGCTGCTGATGGCACAGCATCGGGACGACCAGGCCGAGACCCTGTTGTTTCGTCTGTTGCGAGGCGCCGGAGCCCGCGGGCTGGCAGCGATGCCGCGGAGTCGTCCGCTGGGGGCCGGGCATCTGCTTCGGCCCCTGCTCGATGTGCCGCGTGCCGAGCTTGAGCGCTATGCTGCCGAGCACGGCCTGGAGTGGGTCGAGGACCCTTCCAATGCCGACCAGCGGTACTCGCGTAACTACCTGAGGCATCAAGTCTTGCCCATGCTGCACGCGCACTGGCCCAAGGCGGCGGCGAGCATGAGCCGTAGCGCCGAGCACCTTGGCGAGGCCCAGGGCTTGCTCGACGAGTTGGCCCGGATGGACCTGGCAAGCGCGGCCCAATGTCCTGAGTTTTCCTGGCTCGGCCTCCCTGCCTTGGCTCTGGAGCCATTGCGGCAACTATCACCAGCGCGCCAGCGTAATGCCTTGAGCTACTGGTTGAGCGGGTTCACGCGCTTGCCGGATACCGATCATTGGCGAGGCTGGGAGAGTGTGCGCGATGCCCGGGAAGAGGGGCGACCGATCTGGCGCTTGGCGGATGGCGAATTGCATCGTGCTGCGGGAAATGTCTGGTGGCTGCGCGGTCCCTGGCTGCGACCGGTCGGGGAGGGAGTTGAATGGAGCGACCCATCTTGCCCATTGCTGTTGCCCGGGAATGGCCAGGTCTCGCTGATCGGACCCAGGCCCGAGGGGGCATTGTGCATTCGCTATCGCCAAGGGGGCGAAGTCATGCAACTGGCTGGGCGTGGTCATCGTGATCTCAAGCGGCTGTTGAACGAAGCCAGGGTGCCGGGATTCGTCCGTGGCAGATTGCCGCTGCTGTATGCGGGCGATCAACTGCTGGCGGTGGCGAACCTGCCGATGGCTGGCGCGAATACCCAGGCAGGCTGGCAATTGCATTGGCGACCACCGACCAGCGATCAAGGTTTGAGCTGAAAGGGGCTTTCCGGTAGACTACGCTCCCTTCTTGATACAACTTCTGTGGATTCGCCTGAATTGCAGGAGTTGCCGATTACCAAGCAGTCTTTGCTGGGCGATTCCAAAAAATGTGTAGCGAGCAACGTACCGGTGTTTTTGCATCCGGTCTGTCACAACGCGGCGGTTTTTTTGAAAGATGCACTGTGATTAATGCAGGTGATCGGGGGCTTCGGCCTTCCTTCGCTTTCCCCGGCGGCACTGACCGCTTTAACGCAGACTTCTAGGGTTTTTCATGACGCGCTACATATTCGTCACGGGCGGTGTTGTTTCTTCATTGGGGAAAGGCATTGCCTCGGCTTCATTGGCGGCCATCCTGGAGGCGCGGGGACTTAAGGTCACCATGCTCAAGCTGGACCCGTACATCAACGTCGACCCGGGCACCATGAGCCCGTTCCAGCACGGTGAAGTGTTCGTCACCCATGACGGCGCCGAGACCGACCTGGACCTGGGCCACTACGAGCGGTTCATCCGCACGACCATGACCCAGAACAACAACTTCACCACCGGCCGTGTCTACGAGCACGTGCTGCGCAAAGAGCGCCGTGGTGACTACCTGGGCGCCACCATCCAGGTGATCCCGCACATCACCGACGAAATCAAGCGCCGCATCATCAAGGGTGCCGGCGATGCCGACGTGGCCCTGGTAGAGATCGGCGGCACTGTGGGCGACATCGAGTCGCAACCGTTCCTCGAAGCCATTCGCCAACTGCGGGTCGAAGTCGGTTCCAAGCGTGCGATGCTGATGCACCTGACCCTGGTTCCGTACATCGCCACCGCTGGCGAGACCAAGACCAAGCCAACCCAGCACTCGGTCAAGGAACTGCGCTCCATCGGCCTGCAGCCTGACGTGCTGATCTGCCGTTCCGACCACCCGGTCGATGCTTCGTCGCGTCGCAAGATCGCGCTGTTCACCAACGTTGAAGAGCGTGCGGTGATCTCCCTGGAAGACGTCGACACCATCTACAAGATTCCTGGCGTACTGCACGCCCAGGGCCTGGACGACTTCGTCGTCGAGCGCTTCGGCCTGCAGTGCAACAGCGCCGACCTGTCCGAGTGGGACAAGGTCGTGGACGCCAAGCTGAACCCCGAGAAAGAAGTCACCATCGCCATGGTCGGCAAGTACATGGAGCTGCTGGACGCGTACAAGTCGCTGATCGAAGCGATGAGCCACGCCGGCATCACCAACCGTACCAAGGTCAACCTGCGCTACATCGACTCCGAGGACATCGAGAACCAGGGCACCGGCCTGCTGGAAGGCGCTGACGCCATCCTGGTTCCAGGCGGTTTCGGCCTGCGTGGCGTGGAAGGCAAGATCACCGCGGTGCAATACGCCCGTGAGAACAAGGTTCCGTACCTGGGTATCTGCCTCGGCATGCAGGTGGCGGTCATCGAGTTCGCCCGTAACGTGATGGGCTGGAAAGACGCCAACTCCACCGAGTTCGATCGTGCCAGCGGCCATCCGGTCGTGGGCCTGATCACCGAATGGTCCGACGCCACCGGCGCGGTCGAGACCCGCACCGAAGCCTCCGACCTGGGCGGCACCATGCGCCTGGGCGCGCAGGATTGCCAACTGGCTTCCGGCTCCAAGGTCCACGATTGCTACGGCAAGGATGTGATTACCGAGCGTCACCGTCACCGCTACGAAGTCAACAATGTCCTGTTGCCGCAACTGGTCGAAGCCGGCCTGGTGGTTTCGGGCCGTTCCGAAGACGGCGCACTGGTCGAAGTGGTCGAGTCGAAGGATCATCCATGGTTCGTCGCCTGTCAGTTCCACCCGGAGTTCACTTCCACCCCGCGTGACGGTCACCCGCTGTTCAGCGGTTTCGTCAAGGCGGCCCTGGCTCAACACCAGAAGAAGGCGTGAACCTGATGGCGCAGAAGATCATCCGCGTAGGCAACATCGAGATCGCCAACGACAAGCCCATGGTGCTGTTCGGCGGCATGAACGTGCTGGAAAGCCGCGACATGGCCATGCAGGTTTGCGAGGAATATGTACGGGTGACCGAGAAGCTCGGTATCCCCTACGTGTTCAAGGCCAGCTTCGACAAGGCCAACCGTTCGTCGGTGACCTCGTACCGTGGTCCGGGCATGGAAGAAGGGCTGAAGATCTTCGAGGAGATCAAGAAGACCTTCAACGTGCCAGTGATCACCGATGTGCATGAGCCTTACCAGTGCGAGCCGGTAGCCAAGGTATGCGACATCATCCAGTTGCCGGCCTTCCTGTCGCGTCAGACCGACCTGGTCGTGGCGATGGCCAAGACCGGCGCAGTGATCAACATCAAGAAGGCCCAGTTCCTTGCACCCCAGGAAATGAAACACATCCTGGCCAAGTGCGAGGAAGCGGGTAACGACCAGTTGATCCTCTGCGAGCGCGGTTCCAGCTTCGGCTACAACAACCTTGTGGTGGACATGCTCGGCTTCGGCATCATGAAGCAGTTCGAGTACCCGGTGTTCTTCGATGTGACCCACGCCCTGCAGATGCCGGGTGGTCGTGCCGATTCGGCCGGCGGTCGCCGGGCCCAGGTCACCGACCTGGCCAAGGCCGGCATGAGCCAGTCCCTGGCCGGCCTGTTCCTCGAGGCCCATCCGGATCCGGACAACGCCAAGTGCGATGGCCCTTGCGCCCTGCGGTTGGACAAGCTCGAGCCGTTCCTGGCCCAGCTCAAGGCCCTGGACGAGCTGGTCAAGAGTTTTCCGACGGTAGAAACCGCGTAAGACCGGTTTCTCCGGTAAAGTACCGCACGATTATTGCTCAGGCCCCCGGGCCTGAGCCTTATCGTCTGCAAGACTGCCTGCTTTCCCTACCTTGCCGACGGTAGAAGATTTCCTACAGCTGCGTCGTTTTCGTCAACTTTGGAGTGTTTACAACAATGGCAAAAATCGTCGACATCAAAGGTCGTGAAGTTCTCGACTCCCGTGGCAACCCCACTGTCGAAGCGGACGTGCTTCTCGACAACGGCATCATCGGCAGCGCTTGCGCTCCGTCCGGTGCTTCCACCGGTTCCCGTGAAGCACTGGAACTGCGTGATGGCGACAAGAGCCGCTACCTGGGCAAGGGTGTGCTCAAGGCGGTAGCCAACATCAACGGTCCGATCCGCGACCTGTTGCTGGGTAAAGACCCGATCGACCAGAAGGCGCTGGACCAGGCGATGATCCAGCTGGACGGTACCGAGAACAAGGCCAACCTGGGCGCCAACGCGATCCTCGCCGTATCCCTGGCTGCCGCCAAGGCCGCCGCCCAGGACCAGGACCTGCCGCTGTACGCCCACATCGCTAACCTCAACGGTACCCCTGGTGTCTACTCGATGCCGGTACCGATGATGAACATCATCAACGGTGGCGAGCACGCCGATAACAACGTCGACATCCAGGAGTTCATGGTACAGCCGGTTGGCGCCAAGTCCTTCTCGGAAGGTCTGCGCATGGGTACCGAGATTTTCCACCACCTCAAGGCAGTGCTGAAGGCTCGTGGCCTGAACACCGCTGTAGGTGACGAGGGCGGTTTCGCTCCGAACCTGGCTTCCAACGAAGACGCCCTGAAGGTGATCTCCGAAGCCGTGGCCAACGCCGGCTACACCCTGGGCACCGACGTGACCCTGGCCCTGGACTGCGCTGCCAGCGAGTTCTATGAAGACGGCAAGTACAACCTGGCTGGCGAAGGCCAAGTGTTCACCAACGAAGGTTTCGCCGAATACCTCAAGGGTCTGACCCAGCGCTATCCGATCATCTCCATCGAAGATGGCCTGGACGAGTCCGACTGGGCTGGCTGGAAGATCCTGACCGACAAGATCGGCGACAAGGTGCAACTGGTGGGCGACGACCTGTTCGTGACCAACACCAAGATCCTGAAGGAAGGCATCGACAAGAAGATCGCCAACTCCATCCTGATCAAGTTCAACCAGATCGGCAGTCTGACCGAAACCCTGGAAGCCATCCAGATGGCCAAGGCCGCTGGTTACACTGCCGTGATCTCCCACCGTTCCGGCGAAACCGAAGACTCCACCATCGCCGACCTGGCCGTGGGTACTGCAGCTGGCCAGATCAAGACCGGTTCGCTGTGCCGCTCCGATCGCGTATCCAAGTACAACCAACTGCTGCGTATCGAAGAGCAGTTGAACGGCAAGGCCAAGTACAACGGTCGTAGCGAGTTTCGCGGCTAAGCAGTAGATGGTAAAAAGACACCGGATTGTGTCGAGAAAATCGCTACAGCGAGTTTTTTGCCACTAATCTGATGCCTTAAGAGCACAAGCCTGGTTCTTCCAGGCTTCGTGCTATCAGTAGGATCGAAGTTGTAGGCATGGCTGTCTTTTTTCACTGGATACCCGATATTCGATGCGCAGTCCCAATTGGTTGTTCCTGGTCTTGCTCTTGCTGCTGGCTGGCTTGCAGTACCGCCTGTGGGTGGGGAATGGCAGCTTGGCCCAGGTAGCAGAACTGACCCAGCAGATTGCCGACCAGCACGCTGAAAACGAGCGCCTGCTGGAGCGTAATCGCGTACTCGATGCGGAAGTCATGGAATTGAAGAAGGGCATGGAGACCGTCGAAGAGCGGGCTCGTCATGAACTGGGCATGGTCAAGGAGGGCGAGACCCTCTACCAGTTGGCCCAATGAGCGAGTTGTCGCCGGCCTTCTGGGCCGTGATTCCTGCCGCGGGCGTGGGTGCCCGTATGGCCGCGGACCGCCCCAAGCAGTATCTGCAATTGGGCGGGCGCACTATTCTCGAACACAGCCTCGGCTGCTTTCTCGACCACCCCGGTCTCAAGGGGCTGGTCGTCAGTGTGGCACCGGACGATCCCTACTGGCCGACCCTGGCTTGTGCCCAGGACGCGCGGATCCAGCGGGTCGATGGTGGCGCGGAGCGATCTGGCTCAGTGCTCAATGCTCTGCTTCACCTGCATGCCCAGGGGGCAGCCGATGATGACTGGGTGCTGGTGCATGATGCGGCACGACCGAACCTAGCCCGCTCAGACCTGGACAAGCTACTGCTTGAGCTGGCTGACGATCTTGTGGGCGGCCTGCTCGCAGTGCCGGCCCGGGACACTCTCAAGCGCATCGACAAGCATGGCCGGGTCCTGGAAACCGTGGATCGCAGCTTGATCTGGCAAGCCTATACCCCGCAGATGTTCCGTCTCGGCGCCTTGCATCGAGCCCTGGCCGATAGCCTGGTGGCCGACGTCGCGATCACTGACGAAGCGTCGGCGATGGAGTGGGCCGGGCAGGCACCGCGCCTGATCGAAGGACGCTCCGACAACCTCAAGGTCACACGTCCGGAAGACCTGGAGTGGTTGCGCCAGCGTTGGGCCAACCGCCGCTGATCCCCCCTGTAGCCAGCCTGTTGCGTCTACCGCTTCTGGTATTCCGGACGCCGGGCCAGGCCCTCCTTGAGATAGTCCACCAGCTTGCGCACCTTGGGCGACAGGTGCCGTTGTTGCGGGTAGAGCGCCCACACTGCGGTATTGGGCGGCTGATGGGCTTCGAGCAGGGAAATCAACGCGCCACTGTGCAGATGTTCCAGCACGTAGTAATCCGGCAACTGGCATAGTCCGACCCCCTGCAGAGCAGCATCCAGCACCGCTTGCCCACTGTTGCAGCGCCAGTTGCCTTGCACCCGCTGCGCGAACTCCCGACCCTCCAGTTCCAGTTGCCAGATATCCGAGCTACCGATCAGGCAATTGTGGCGGCTCAACTCTGAAAGGCTATGGGGGCGTCCGTAACGCTCCAGGTAGGACGGCGAAGCACACAAGTACATGCGCCGTGGCGCCAGCCTTGCGGCCACCAGTCGCGAGTCCTGCAGCCGCCCGAGGCGAATCGCCAGGTCCAGCCCTTCATGCACCAGGTCCAGGGTGCGGTTACTCAGCTCGATGTCTACCCGCAATTGTGGGTAGAGGCCCATGAAGCTGGTCACCAGCGGCACGATGAAGCGCTCGCCGTAGGCTACCGCACAAGTCATGCGCAACATGCCCTTGGGTTCGCTGCCCAGGTCACCTACCGCACGTAGCGCTTCTTCGCGTCCATCCTGCAGGCGCTGGCAATGCTGCAAGAACGTCTGACCGGCCTCGGTCAGCGTCACCCGCCGGGTGCTGCGGTACAAGAGACGCGTCTGCAGGCGCTCTTCCAGGCGAACGATCTGTCGGCTGATATGGGAGGGGGAGACTCCAAGGCGCTCCGCTGCTGCGGTGAACTGACAGCACTCGGCAACGGCGACGAACTCATCGATGCCTTCCCAGCGGCTTTCGCTCATGTCGATTATCCCTGTATGGCAATAATGTTTTGCTTTTGTCCGGATTATTCCCTCACAGGGCGCTGTTTTACACTCCCTGTCTCGTTTTTATTCACTGGAGGACCCAGGATGATCAAGTCGCGCGCTGCCGTTGCCTTCGAGGCCAAGAAACCCCTTGAGATCGTTGAAGTCGATGTCGCCATGCCCAAGGCCGGTGAGGTGCTGTTGCGGGTCGTGGCTTCCGGGGTCTGCCATACCGACGCCTACACCTTGTCGGGTGCCGACCCGGAAGGGATCTTCCCGTCGATTCTCGGCCATGAAGGTGGCGCAGTAGTGGAAGCGGTGGGCGAGGGCGTGACCTCGGTGGCCGTGGGGGACCACGTTATTCCGCTGTACACCCCGGAATGCGGCAAGTGCAAATTCTGCCTCTCGGGCAAGACCAACCTCTGCCAGGCGATCCGCGCGACCCAGGGCAAGGGGCTGATGCCGGACGGCACTACCCGGTTCTCCTACAAAGGCCAGCCGATCTTCCACTACATGGGCACCTCGACCTTCTCCGAGTACACCGTGCTGCCGGAAATCTCCGTGGCCAAGATCCAGAAAGAAGCGCCTCTGGAGAAGGTCTGCCTGCTGGGCTGCGGCGTGACCACGGGTATTGGCGCGGTGCTCAATACCGCCAAGGTCAAGCCGGGTGACACCGTGGCGATCTTCGGCCTGGGTGGCATCGGCCTGTCGGCGGTGATTGGCGCCGTGAAGGCCAAGGCATCGCGCATCATCGCCATCGATATCAACCCGGCCAAGTTCGAGATCGCCCGCCAGCTGGGCGCTACCGACTGCATCAACCCCAAAGACTACGATCGCCCGATCCAGGAAGTGATCGTCGATCTCACCGATGGCGGCGTGGACTTTTCCTTCGAGTGCATCGGCAACGTGCAACTGATGCGTGCAGCGCTGGAGTGTTGCCACAAGGGCTGGGGCGAGTCGGTGATCATCGGCGTGGCCGGTGCCGGCCAGGAAATCGCCACCCGTCCCTTCCAACTGGTGACCGGTCGCGTCTGGCGCGGCTCGGCATTCGGTGGCGTACGTGGCCGCTCCGAGCTGCCCAGCTATGTGGAAATGTCCGAGAAGGGCGAGATCCCGCTGGATACCTTCATCACCCATACCATGGGCCTGGAGGACATCAACAAGGCTTTCGACCTGATGCACGAAGGCAAGAGCATCCGTACGGTCATCCACTTCTAAGAGCGGCGTCAAGCTGCAAGCCATGGGCTGCAAGAGGGGTCGCTACCTGCTTGCAGCTTGACGCTTGCGGCTTGTGGCTGGAGGTCTGCCATGAGTCTGGAAAATCTTTCGTGCCAGAAAAGCTTCGGCGGCTGGCATAAACGCTACAAGCATCATTCCCAGGTGCTGGGCTGTGACATGGTGTTCGCTGTCTACCTGCCTCCACAGGCCGAGCAAGGTGGCAAGCTACCGGTGCTGTATTGGTTGTCCGGGTTGACCTGCACCGACGAGAACTTCATGCAAAAGGCCGGAGCCCAGCGCATGGCGGCAGAGTTGGGGCTGATCATTATCGTTCCGGATACCAGCCCTCGCGGTGCCGGGGTGCCTGGCGATCCGGACGGAGCCTGGGACTTTGGCCTTGGCGCCGGGTTCTATCTCAACGCGACCCAGGCGCCATGGGCCCAGCACTATCGGATGCACGACTACGTGGTCAATGAGCTGCCGGAGCTGGTGGAAGCTCATTTTCCCGCCTCGAACAAGCGAGGTATCAGCGGACACTCCATGGGCGGGCACGGAGCCTTGGTGTGTGCGTTGCGTAATCCAGGTCGTTACCAATCGGTGTCGGCGTTTGCTCCCATCAGCAATCCTATGGATTGCCCCTGGGGACAGAAGGCATTTTCCCGTTACCTGGGCGAGGAGCGCTCGCGCTGGCGCGAGTGGGATGCCAGTGTCTTGATCTCTGAGGCCAGCGAAAAACTGCCACTGTTGGTCGATCAGGGCGATCGGGATGATTTCTTGACGAGCCAGCTCAAGCCCGAGGCCCTGCAACAGGCGGCGAAGAATGCGGGGCATGCGCTGACACTGCGATTGCAGCCGGGCTACGACCACAGTTACTTCTTCATCGCCAGTTTCATCGACGACCACCTACGGCACCATGCACGCGCTCTTAACGCCTAATGCTCGCCAAAGCAGGTAGAATCACGCCCTGACTTTTTCGGGGCGTTTTTTTATGCGTATTGGCCACGGCTACGATGTGCACCGTTTCGCTGAGGGCGAGTTCATCACCTTGGGTGGTGTGCGTATCGCCCATCATTCCGGGCTATTGGCCCATTCTGATGGCGATGTGTTGCTGCACGCACTCAGCGACGCCTTGTTGGGCGCCGCCGCGCTGGGCGATATCGGCAAGCACTTTCCTGACACCGACCCTCAGTTCAAGGGGGCCGACAGCCGTGTCTTGCTGCGGCATGTTGTCGCCCTGATCCATGCCAAGGGCTGGAAGGTCGGCAATGTCGACAACACTATCGTTGCCCAGGCTCCGAAGATGGCGCCCCATATAGAAAGCATGCGGGCCTTGATTGCCGCCGACCTGCAGGTCGAGCTCGATCAAGTGAACGTCAAGGCGACGACCACCGAGAAGCTTGGCTTCACCGGTCGAGAGGAAGGGATCGCGGTACATTCCGTGGCCTTGTTGCAACGCGCATGAACGAACTGCAACTGTTGGGCCCACTGGCCTATGGCGAGGCCCTGGGAAGCGCTGTACTGAAGGCTACGGCCGAGGATTTCCAGGTTGATGAAGTCCTCGATATCCCACTTAGCGGCGATGGCGAGCACCTGTGGTTGTGGGTGGAAAAGCGCGGCTTGAACACCGAGGAAGCGGCACGCCGGATCGCCAAGGCGGCCGGGGTGCCATTGCGCACGGTCAGCTATGCCGGGCTCAAGGATCGACAGGCTTTGACCCGTCAGTGGTTCAGTGTGCAATTGCCTGGCAAGGCCGATCCGGATCTTGCCGCCGCTGAAAACCACACCCTGAAGATTCTCAAGGCCATGCGCCATAGGCGCAAGCTGCAGCGCGGAGCCCATGCGGCTAACGGCTTTACCTTGCGTCTGACGGAGCTCAAGGCCGATCACGCGGCCATCGATGAGCGCCTGAAACTGATCGCCGAGCAGGGGATTCCCAACTACTTCGGTGCCCAGCGTTTCGGTCATGAAGGCGGTAACCTGGTCGATGCTCGTGATTGGGCGGTACGCGAAGCCTTGCCAGAGCAGCGCAACGTTCGTTCGCGATTGCTTTCGACGGCTCGCAGCTACGTATTCAATCAGGTATTGGCAACGCGAGTGGCCGACGGCAGTTGGCGGCGAGCGCAAGTGGGTGACTTGTTGGCATTCACCGACAGCCGCAGCTTTTTCATGGCCGGACAACCCGAGTGTTCGGACCCGCGGCTGGATATCCTCGACCTGCATCCCACCGGGCCGTTGTGGGGCGAGGGCGACTCCCCTGCCGGGGGCGCAATCCAGGCAGTGGAGCAAGGCGTTGCCGATCGCGAGCAAGCGTTGTGCAAATGGTTGATAAAAGCTGGTATGGCGCACGAACGACGCATCCTGCGGCTGCCCATTGGCGGTTTGACGTGGCATTATCCCGTGCCTGATATTCTGCAACTGGAATTCGTCCTTCCGGCCGGATGTTTCGCCACCGCCTTGGTGCGCGAGCTCGTCGATCTGGTGCCGGCAGGGCAGACGGACAGCCCATGCGTATTCTGATTTCTAACGATGATGGGGTAACTGCACCCGGTATCGCCGCGCTGCATGCTGCGCTGGCTGATCACGCCGAATGTGTGGTTATCGCACCGGACCAAGACAAAAGCGGCGCCAGCAGCTCGCTCACGCTCGACCGCCCGTTGCACCCGCATACTCTTGGCAATGGCTATATCAGCATCAACGGCACGCCCACCGATTGCGTTCACCTGGGGCTTAATGGCCTGTTGGAGCATGAGCCGGACATGGTGGTATCGGGTATCAACCTGGGGGCCAACCTCGGGGACGATGTGCTGTACTCGGGAACCGTTGCTGCGGCCTTGGAAGGGCGCTTCCTGCAACGCCCGGCCATTGCCTTTTCGCTGGTATCGCGGCAGGTGGAAAATCTTGCCACCGCCGCTCATTTCGCGCGCAAGCTGGTTCAAGCACAAGGTTTGCTGGACTTGCCACCACGGACGGTGTTGAACGTGAACATTCCCAACCTGCCTCTCGATCATATTCGTGGCATCCAACTGACTCGCCTGGGGCATCGAGCCCGTGCCGCCGCCCCCCTGAAGGTGGTGGACCCCCGCGGCAAGGCCGGCTATTGGATCGCCGCTGCTGGCGACGCCGAGGATGGCGGTCCTGGTACCGACTTTCATGCCGTGATGCAGGGGTACGTTTCCGTCACGCCATTGCAGCTGGATCGCACCTTCAATGATGCATTCAGGAGCCTGGATGGCTGGTTGGAGGGGCTGCGCTGATGGCCCGCGAGCAAGACGATCTGTTACGGCGGGGGATCGGCATGACCTCCCAGCGCACCCGTGAGCGCTTGATCCAGCGGCTTTATGATGAAGGGCTGTCCAATCCCCAGGTGCTGGAGGTCATACGGCGTACACCGCGACATCTGTTCGTCGATGAGGCCCTGGCCCATCGTGCCTATGAAGACACGGCGCTACCTATTGGCCATAACCAGACCATCTCCCAGCCCTATATGGTGGCACGCATGAGCGAGCTGCTGTTGGAGGCCGGCCCGTTGGACAAGGTGATGGAGATCGGTACCGGATCGGGCTACCAGACGGCAGTACTGTCGCAGTTGGTGGAACGGGTATTTTCGGTTGAACGGATCAAGGTTCTGCAGGATCGGGCCAAGGAGCGCCTGCAGGAGCTTAACCTGCGCAATGTGGTGTTTCGCTGGGGTGATGGTTGGGAGGGATGGCCGGCACTGGCGCCCTATAACGGTATCATCGTGACTGCCGTGGCTACCGATATTCCCCAGGCTCTGCTCGATCAGCTCGCTCCCGGCGGGCGGATGGTGATTCCGGTCGGCGCTGGCGAGGTACAGCAGTTGATGCTGATCATTCGTGAAGAACACGGTTTTGCCCGGCATGTCCTGGGAGCAGTGCGTTTTGTGCCCCTGCTCAATGGCCCTCTGGCCTGAGCATTTCTCGGGGCGGGGTGAATTCTCTCCGATTGGCTGTGTCTTACTGGCGTATTGATCGTCAATGAGTGGGGCTACGACCCGTAACAAACACTGGTTGTCTCGTACGCTGTGCCGGCGGTAAAGCGCTGGCACCCGGTTATACTTGCGTCATTTCGTGCCTGAGCCAGGCAATCTATATCGTCAAACACCAGAAAGGGAGCGGCGGGTGAGTCTCACAGTCATTGCGCAGCGTATGGGTACAACAAGCTTTCAGCGACTGATGATTGGCCTTGTCTTGAGTTCCTTGTTGGTCGGTTGCTCCAGCACCAAGTCCAGCAGCGTGGGTGTGGTTGATCGCAACAGTAATGCGGCGCCGCAGCGTCCGACTGTAACGACTGGCCAGTATGTGGTGCGTCGCGGCGATACGCTGTTTTCCATCGCCTTTCGCTATGGTTGGGACTACAAGGCGTTGGCGGCCCGTAACAATATTGCCGAGCCCTATACCATTCATCCGGGGCAAACCATTCGCTTTGATGGGCGTACTGGTACAGCACCGGCGACCGTGGTGACCAGCACCCAAACCAGTGCTTCCTCTTCCAGCAAGACGACGGTCATTCGTCGTCCGGCGACAACGACTACACCTCCTGCAACAGGTGCCAATTCCAGCCCCGCTGGCAAGCCCACACCAGCTCCGGCGCCCGTTCCAGCGGTGCCCGCAGGCCCTGCGCCGACAGGTTGGGGCTGGCCTTCGAGTGGCGTTCTCATTGGAAAATTTTCTTCAAACGGTAGTTTGAATAAAGGCATTGATATCGCCGGGGATTTGGGACAGCCTGTTTTAGCTGCGTCTGATGGGACGGTGGTTTACGCCGGGAGTGGCTTAAGGGGCTACGGCGAATTAGTCATCATCAAACACAACGAAACCTACGTCAGCGCTTATGGTCACAATCGTAAGCTACTGGTTCGGGAGGGGCAGCAGGTCAAAGTCGGACAGACAATTGCCGAGATGGGATCAACTGGTACAGACCGGGTGAAACTGCACTTTGAGATTCGCCGACAAGGTAAACCTGTAGATCCGCTGCAATTCCTGCCACGTCGTTGATCCGTTACCAGCCTGTTCCGTCACGTAGAGGGAACAGGTTCCAGCGATGCCAAGGATAAAGGCGCCGCTTGAGCCTGAGGTCGAACTCACCAAAGGACTATAACAATGGCTCTCAGTAAAGAAGTGCCGGAGTTTGACATCGACGATGAAGTTCTCCTGATGGAGAGCGGAATCGATATGGATTCGATGTCGAATAATGAGGGGGCAACTCCACCTTCCGTTCGCACCAAATCCAAAAGCTCCGCTGCAGTAAAGCAACACAAATATATTGACTACACTCGTGCGCTCGATGCGACACAGTTGTATCTCAATGAAATCGGCTTTTCTCCATTGCTCTCTCCCGAAGAGGAAGTGTACTTTGCGCGTCTGTCGCAGAGTGGCGATCCTGCCGGGCGAAAACGCATGATTGAAAGTAATTTGCGACTGGTGGTTAAAATCGCCAGGCGCTATGTCAATCGCGGGTTGTCGCTGCTGGACCTGATCGAAGAGGGCAACCTGGGCCTGATACGGGCGGTGGAGAAGTTTGACCCGGAACGCGGCTTTCGCTTCTCGACCTATGCCACCTGGTGGATTCGTCAGACTATCGAACGGGCGATCATGAATCAGACCCGGACCATCCGGTTGCCGATTCATGTGGTCAAAGAACTCAACGTCTACTTGCGCGCCGCTCGTGAGCTGACGCAAAAACTCGATCACGAACCCTCTCCTGAAGAAATTGCCAACCTGCTCGAGAAGCCGGTGGCAGAAGTCAAACGTATGCTTGGCTTGAATGAGCGAGTGTCTTCGGTGGATGTCTCGCTGGGGCCGGATTCGGACAAGACCTTGCTGGATACGTTGACCGACGAGCGCCCGACGGATCCTTGTGAACTGTTGCAGGACGACGACCTTTCGCAAAGTATCGATCAATGGCTCTCCGAGCTGACCGAGAAGCAACGCGAGGTCGTGGTGCGCCGTTTTGGCTTACGCGGCCATGAGAGCAGCACTCTTGAAGATGTTGGCCTGGAGATTGGCCTGACCCGTGAGCGGGTGCGGCAGATCCAGGTGGAAGGCCTCAAGCGCTTGCGTGAAATTCTCGAGAAGAACGGTTTGTCCAGTGAGTCGCTGTTTCAGTAGCCTCTGAACCGGCCGACAAGAAGCCCCGACTGGCATTACGACTGGTTCGGGGCTTTTTCATGGGCGGTATGAAAGCGCGTTGTCAGATGCTAGGGGTGAGAAACGGAAGTGTTCTTAATCGCTATGTAAGCCAAAGATTACTTTTTCGTAATCTATTGGTTTTTTGCGACTTCTGAGTTGTCTAGATAAGCTTGAGATGTTTTTTATCTTATTGATTTAAAAGGATTTTTTGTTTTGTATTGAACTGGTTGGACAAAATTTCCCGCTGATAGTGCGATTGCCGTTATCTGGGAAATCTCTAATATCAGCCCTGTGTCGACGGATAGACACAGCCATCAAGGACGATGGTCAGGACATCGCAAGAAGCGATTCATCAGGACGATGACAAGGAACACAGGGACTAGGGAAAAAATGTGGGCGGGTCATACCGCCCCTTTTTTCGCCTGTAGAAAAGTGGCTCGCAGAATTCCAGGTCCCAGAAATGCAAAAAGGCCCGCAAGGGGCCTTTTCAGGAACGCGGCAGCAATTAGCGTTCGAGATCCTTGATCTTGCCTTTGACGCCATCCCACTCTTCGGCATCGGGCAACGAATCTTTCTTTTCAGTGATGTTCGGCCAGATCTCTGCCAGCTCGACGTTCAACTGAATGAATTCTTGCATCTCTTCCGGGACTTCATCCTCGGAGAAGATGGCTACAGCAGGGCATTCAGGCTCGCACAGCGCGCAGTCAATGCACTCATCCGGGTGAATTACCAGGAAGTTCGGGCCTTCGTAAAAGCAGTCCACCGGACAGACTTCTACGCAGTCGGTGTACTTGCACTTGATGCAGTTGTCGGTGACGACGAAGGTCATTTCTAATTTTCTCCTCAGGCGGCGGCAGCGGAGCCCCTACAGGATTGGGGTCGCCAGGTTTGGGAGCGATAGTCTGTGGACCAGGCTAATAGTCCACAGCATCCCAAACCGCGCGAGATTCTAACAGCTTGAAGGCGTTCGCGTTAGATGCGTGTCTTCAATGTATAGAGCATTTCCAGTGCCTGGCGGGGTGTCATGCCATCCAGATCCAGTTTGGTCAGGTCTTCCAATACCGGGTGCGGCAGGCTAGCGAATAGATCGCTTTGCTGCGGAACCGAGGCTTTTCCAGGGGCCTGCTTGGGGGCCTCATGGGGCAGGCTCGTAGTTTCCAGGCGGCTCAAATGCTCTCGTGCGCGCGTGATCACAGCGCTCGGAACCCCAGCCAGCTGGGCTACGGCCAGGCCATAGCTCTGGCTGGCAGGTCCGGGTAGCACATGGTGCAGGAAGACGATTCGTTCGTTGTGCTCGGTGGCATTGAGGTGCACGTTGGCCACCAACGGTTCGTTTTCCGGCAGTACCGTCAGCTCGAAATAATGGGTGGCGAACAGCGTATAGGCCCGCAGATGGGCGAGACGTTCTGCCGCAGCCCAGGCCAGGGAAAGACCGTCGAAAGTACTGGTACCACGACCGACTTCGTCCATCAGCACCAGGCTGCGTTCGGTGGCGTTATGCAGGATGTTCGCGGTTTCGCTCATTTCCACCATGAAGGTCGAGCGCCCGCCGGCCAGGTCGTCGCTGGAACCGATCCGGGTGAAGATCCGGTCCACCAGGGACAACTCGCAACTTGCCGCCGGCACGAAACTGCCGATATGGGCCAGCAGCACGATCAGCGCGGTTTGTCGCATGTAGGTGGATTTACCGCCCATGTTCGGCCCCGTGATCACCAGCATCCGGGTGCTGTCGTCCAGGCTCAGGTCGTTGGCCACGAACGGCGTGGTCAGCACCTGTTCCACCACCGGATGACGGCCCTGGCTGATGCGCATGCAAGGCTCGCTGACGAAGCGCGGGCAGTTGAGATCCAGGTTCAGCGCCCGTTCGGCCAGGTTGCTCAGCACATCCAGCTCGGCCAGGGCCCCCGCGGTGTCCTGCAAGGGAGGCAAGTGGCTGATCAGGGTTTCCAGCAGCGCGTCGTAGAGCATCTTCTCGCGCGCCAGGGCACGGCTCTTGGCCGACAGTGCCTTGTCTTCGAAAGCCTTGAGCTCCGGCGTGATGAAGCGCTCGGCACCCTTGAGGGTCTGGCGCCGGATGTAGTCCGCAGGGGCCTGTTCGGCCTGCTTGCTCGGCAATTCGATGAAGTAACCGTGGATGCGGTTGTAGCCGACCTTGAGGTTGGACAGTCCGGTCCGGGCTTTTTCCCGAGCTTCCAGGTCGATCAGGAACTGGCCAGCGTTCTCGCTCAGCGATTGCAGCTCGTCGAGTTCGCTGTCGTAGCCGGTCTTGAGCACGCCGCCGTCGCGGATCACCGCTGGCGGGTTGTCGATGATGGCTTTCTCCAGCAGAGCCGCCAGTTCCGGATAGGTAGCGGTGGTGATGGCCAGCTGCTTGAGGTGGGGCGCTTCCAGCTCGGCCATGGCCACTTGCAGTTCCGGTAGCGCGGCGAGAGCATCCCGAAGGCGGGCCAGGTCCCGTGGACGAGCGTTGCGCAGGCCGATCCGCGCGAGGATCCGCTCGATATCACCGATTTCCTTCAACTGCGGCTGCAGGCGTTCGAAGCGATAGCCATCGAGCAGGCAGGTGATAGAGGACTGGCGCGCCTCCAGGACCTTCAGGTCACGCAGCGGCCGGTTCAGCCAGCGAGTCAGCAAACGGCTGCCCATGGCGGTCTGGCAGCGATCGACCACCGATTGCAGGGTATTGTCGCGCCCGCCCGCCAGGTTGGTATCCAGTTCCAGATTGCGTCGGCTGGCGCCGTCCAGCACCACCGTATCGTCCAGGCGTTCATGGCGCAGGCTGCGCAAGTGGGGCAGGGCGGTACGCTGGGTTTCCTTGGCATAGCTGAGCAGGCAACCGGCGGCGCCGATGGCCAGGGTCAGGGTTTCGCAGCCGAAGCCCTTGAGGTCCTGGGTGGAGAACTGCTGGCAAAGGCTCTTGTGCGCCGAGTCGCGCTCGAAGTCCCAGGGGGCACGCCGCCTTGTGCCACGGCGCTTTTCCGCTGGCAGGCCCTGTGGCCAGTCGTCCGGGATCAGCAACTCCACCGGATTGATGCGCTCCAGCTCGGCCAGCAGGTTCTCCCAGCCCTTGATTTCCAGGACGCTGAAGTTGCCGCTGGTGATATCCAGCACGGCCAGGCCGAACAGGCGCTCGTCACCCAGTACCGCAGCGATCAGGTTGTCCCGGCGCTCGTCCAGCAACGCCTCGTCACTCACGGTCCCCGGCGTGATGATACGCACAACCTGGCGTTCCACCGGGCCCTTGCTGGTGGCCGGGTCGCCCACCTGTTCGCAGATCACCACCGACTCGCCGAGCTTGACCAGCTTGGCCAGGTAGCCCTCGGCGGCATGGTAGGGGATGCCGCACATGGGAATGGCCTGGCCTGCCGACTGTCCCCGTGCGGTCAGGGTGATGTCCAGCAGCTTGGCGGCCTTCTTCGCGTCTTCGTAGAAGATCTCGTAGAAGTCGCCCATGCGATAGAACATCAGCTGATCGGGGTGTTGATTCTTGAGACGCCAGTACTGTTGCATCATTGGCGTGTGGGAAGACAAGTCGGAGGTATTTTTACTCATTGGTATATAGGCGGATTCGTTGAATGGCTGACGCAAAGGGGCCCCAGGAGCCCGGCTTTTTGCTGATGGCGGCAAGGTTACCACGGGTTCCCGCGGCCTCGCAGGCGCCAGGGGACGCTACGCTTGTCGGGCAAATGCATTAAATATGCAAATCAGCATTTGTCTTCCCTTGAAAGTTCGCGCAATATGCGCTTTATGCAAATACGCAACGTTTCTACCGTCTTAAGAGAACTGCTGGATCGCGATGGGATCTCCCCCACGGAGCTTCACCGTCGCACCGGCGTTCCTCAATCCACCCTCTCGCGGATTCTCAGCGGGAAGATCGTCGATCCCTCGGATAAACACATCTCCCGGATCGCCGAGTACTTCCAGGTGAGCACCGATCAACTGCGTGGACGTGCGGCTATTGCGCCGCTCCGCAGTGCGGTGCGCGACGAGATTCATTCGGAACTCAAGGACATAAGCCTGTGGGACGATGACACCCCCGTCGATGACGACGAGGTGTCGGTTCCCTTTCTGCGCGAGGTTGAATTGGCTGCTGGATCAGGAAGATTCGTCATCGAGGAAAGCGAGCGCGCCAGCCTGCGCTTCGGCAAGCGCAGCCTGCGGCACAACGGCGTGCAGTTCGACCAGGCCAAGTGCGTGACGGTACGCGGCAACAGCATGTTGCCGGTACTGCGTGACGGCGCCACGGTCGGGGTCAATGCCGGCAAGTGCGCCATTGGCGATATCGTCGATGGCGACCTGTACGCCATCAATCACAATGGCCAGTTGCGGGTGAAGCAGTTGTACCGCCTGCCCACCGGTATCCGCCTGCGCAGCTTCAACCGCGATGAGCATCCTGACGAGGACTACAGCTTCCAGGATATCCAGGAAGAGCAGATCAGCATCCTCGGTCATGTCTTCTGGTGGGGCATGTACGCCCGCTAACCCGTCACCTGCAAGCCAAGCCCGCTCCTGAGCGGGCTTTTTTTTGTCCTGGAAAAACCCTTCACCCCCAGTGTCTATGCGGCCTCCATGCATGGGAGCAAAAAACGCGCATAAATAAATGCATTTACGCATTGACTGCATATGCATGAATGCATAATATTCGTCTCAAGCCGTTCGAAAACGGCTGCAACAACGCTCTTTAGTGGCACAAGCAAAAGGCAGCGATGAACCGGCCTCGACGGTTCAGAGGGTTGGCAACTGACCCGGGTGTGCAGCGTAAAGCACCAGAAGCAGTTATCCGGCGGACAGGGGTCGCGGTCGGAGGAACAATTTAAATGGGTCCGTACCGCGCCAGTAGCGCCGAAAGACCAAGGATTGCATTACTGAAAAGCCCGGGCGACCGGGCTTTTTGGAATGCCTGCCTAACGTGGGCCGCCAATAGACAGGGACCCCTTGAATCATCGTTTCGAGTTTTTCATCAACCGGCCGCTGCTTTGGCCCCAATCCACACGGGAGACCTGAATGACAAACGAGCAACAAGCGTTGCTGGATATGCCGATCTGGATGGTCATCGTCCTGGCGCTGCTGGGTGGCGTGTCCGGTGAAATGTGGCGTGCCGACAAGGAGGGCGCCCGTGGCTGGGCACTGCTGCGACGCCTGGTGCTGCGTTCTGGAGCCTGTGTGATCTGTGGTGTCTCGGCGATCATGCTGCTGTATGCCGCCGGCGTCTCGATCTGGACCGCCTGCGCCTTCGGTTGCCTGACCGCCATGGCCGGCGCCGACGTCGCCATCGGCCTCTACGAGCGCTGGGCGGCCAAGCGCATCGGTGTGTGCGAGGTGCCCGAGCGTGACTCGCACTCCGATCGATCCTGAACGGCCTTTCATCAACCCCGTTTGCACCGGCCGGCAAGCCCGGGCGGGTGCACCTTGCCTGTGCCTGGCCGGTCGAGCGCCGGCCGGCGCTTTTCATGCATCTTGATCGACAGTGGTACCAGCGCGCCGGCCTGCGGGCCAGGGCCTCGCTGGTATCGCCGTCGGCCCGATGCCAGGACTGGACAATGAGCGAACTGACGATATTGCACGACGCTATCGCCGCCACGATCAAGGCGGCGATGCCCGCTGTCCGAGCGGTGGAGGCGTTCCCCGAGACACCCGATGGCCTGGCCAGGCCGGCAATCGTCTTTGCCATCACCGCCATGGACCCGGGGGCTGATCCGGGCGATGGCCGTAGCTGCGTGAAGACCACGTTCGAGGCCAGCATGCTGGTGGACGCCAACCTGCCAGGGGCCGCGTTGCAAGCTGTCGAACTGGCGGCGCAAATGGCCGACCTATTGCATTGCCAGCACTGGAACCTCGATTTCGTCGAGGGCACCACCAGCGTGCGGGCCAAGCCTGCCGACGCCACCAGCGAGTCGTGGCGCAAGAAGGCCTGGACCGTGCAATGGCAGCAGTTGGTGTACCTCGGCCAGGAACAGTGGCCCTGGGACAACCAGGGGCCGGGATCGCTACTGCTCGGTTTCAGCCCTGACACCGGACCCGGCAAGGAAGACGGCTACTTCTCTCCGGAGCAGCTGGCATGAGCTTTGTCGCCGCGACTCACGATCGCATGCTCGCCGGCCTGATCATTCCTTGCAGCGTGGTCGGGGTCGACCTGGCCGCCGCCATGGTGCGGGTCTCCGACGGCGCCGGCTGGACCAGCGCCTGGGTGCGCTGGCACAGCCAGGCCGCCGGAAAGGCCCGACACTGGCGGGCGCCGAGCCTGGGCGAGCAGGGGGCCTTGATCAGCCCCAGCGGCGAGCCGGCCCAGGGCACCTTCGTCCCGGGGCTGTATGGCAATGCCGGGACCCAGCCGGACAACCGCGACCACGTCGAGGTCTGGCGCTTCGACGATGGCGGCTCGCTGGTCTACGACTGGCAGGCCAAGAGCTACAGCATCAGCCTGCCCAGCGGCACCGTGACCATCCAGGTGGCCGGCAGCTCGGCGGTGATCAGCGATAGCGCGATCACGGCCAAGGCCGACACCATCAGTCTGACCGGGCAGATCACCTTGAACGGTGATGTGCAGATCAACGGCGCCAGCTTGCAGCACAACGGGGTGAACGTCGGTTCCACCCATACCCACCCGGGCGTGATGCCCGGCGGTGGCTCGACTGCCACGCCGCAATGACCACCCGCCCGCCACCGCGGGCTTTTTTATGCCTGGAGCAACCATGAGCAGCAAGAAAAAGAACACCGGCCCGGTCGTGTTCCGCGACACGGCCTACACCTCCCGCGTCCTGGTCCTGCCCGATGGGCGGATGCTGAACGTCGCCAATGGCCAGGTCGCGGTCGAGGCCAGTGACAACCTCGCCCGGGATTACCTGGGCCAGCACCCGGATCTGCAAGCGCAGGAGTGACGCGATGATCGGAATGGATCGCCGCACCGGCCAGTCGTTGTCGGGCATCGCCCATGTGCGCCAGTCCATCGAGGACATCCTGAGCACGCCCCTGGGCAGCCGGCGCATGCGCCCGGAATACGGCAGCAACCTGCGGCGCTTCGTCGACCTGCCAGTGACCGGTGGCTGGAAAAGCGCGGTACAGGCCGAAGTCGCCCGGGCGCTGTTGCGCTGGGAGCCGCGGCTGAAGCTGGAGCACGTGCAGGTGGTTTCGGTGGTGGCGGGCCAGATCACCTTTCAACTGACGGGCCAATACCTGGGTAATAGTGCGATTTTGGAGGTGACGGCATGAGCACCCTGGATTTATCGGCGCTACCGGCGCCACAGGTGCTGGAAGCCCTGGATTTCGAAGCGCTGTACCAAGACAAGCTGGCGACCTTCCGCCAGCACATGGGCGGCAACTGGAGCGCCGCCCTGGAGAGCGACCCGGTGGTCAAGCTGCTGGAGCTGGCGGCCTACCGCGACCTGCAATTGCGCGCCCGGGTCAACGATGCGGCCAAGGCCCTGCTGTTGGCCCACGCCCAGGGCAGCGACCTCGACCAGCTGGCGGCCAACGTCAAGCTCAAGCGCCTGGTCATCCGCCCGGCCGACCCGCAGGCGCTGCCGCCCACGCCGGAGGTCAAGGAGACCGACGACGCCCTGCGCGAACGCATCCAGCTGGCCTACGAAGGCCTGACCACCGCCGGCCCGCGCAACAGCTACATCCTGCATGCCCGCAACGCTTCGGCCCTGGTGGCCGATGCCGCGGCCCAGAGCCCGTCGCCGGCCTGCGTCACCGTCACCGTGCTGGGGCTGGAGGGCGATGGCAGTGTCGCCCCCGAACTACTGGCGACGGTGGCCACCGCCCTCAACGACGAGGACGTGCGGCCCCTGGGCGATCGGGTCACGGTACAGAGCGCCCAGGTGCTGCCCTACCGCATCGATGCGGTGCTGCACATGAAAGGCCCCGGGCCGGAAAGCGATGCCGCGTTGGCCGAGGCCCGGCGCAAGCTGGCGGCCTGGATCAATCCGCGCCGGCGCCTCGGGCTGGAAGTGCCGCGCTCGGCCATCGATGCCCAGTTGCACGTCGCCGGGGTCTCCCGGGTCGACCTGGCCAACTGGCAGGACATCGCCCCGACCCCGGCCCAGGCAGCCTACTGCACCGGCTACAGCATCACGCTGGGAGGCTGACATGAGCAGCCTGCTGCCGATCAACGCCACCCCGCTGGAGCGCGCCCTGGCCGCCGCCAGCACCGGCGACACCGCCGTCGTCCTGCGTACCTTGTACAACCCCGACACCTGCCCGGCGCACCTGCTCTCGCAACTGGCCTGGGCCTGGTCGGTGGACCGCTGGGACCCGACCTGGTCCGAGACGGTCAAGCGCAACGCCATCAAGGCCTCGTTCTTCATCCATGCCCGCAAAGGCACCATCGGTGCGCTGCGCCGGGTGGTGGAACCTTTGGGCTACCTGATCGAAGTGGTCGAGTGGTGGCAGATGGTGCCCCAGGGCGAGCCGGGCACCTTCGCCCTGAAAGTCGGTGTGATGGAAAGCGGCATTTCCGAAGCGACTTACCAGGAGCTGACCCAACTGATCGACGACGCCAAGCCGGTCAGCCGCCATATGAGTGGCTTGGCCATCAGCCTGGAAACCGCCGGGACTATCGGTTACGGCGTCTTCCTGGAGCAGGGCGAAGAGCTCGACGTGTATCCCCCGGCATCTCGCGATATCGAAGTGATCGGCCGTTTGGCGCCGGTCGTGTGCATTGACGAAATAGACACCCTGGATGTGTACCCATGATTGATTCCAACAGTCAGTTCTTCGCCACCCTCACCGCGGTGGGCGAGGCGAAGCAGGCCAACGCCACCGCCCTGGGCATTCCCTGGACCTTCAAGGAGATGGCGGTGGGGGATGCCAATGGCACCGACCCCGTACCGAACAAGACGCAGACCAAGCTGATCAACGAATGGCGTCGGGCGCCGGTCAACCAAGTGCGAACCGACCCTGCCAACCCGAATGTCATCATCACCGAGCAGGTGATCCCCCCTGATGTCGGTGGGCACTGGATTCGTGAAATCGGCCTGTTCGATGCCGACGGTGACCTGGTGGCGGTGGCCAGCTGCGCCCCCACCTTCAAGCCTCTGTTGGCCCAGGGCACCGGCAAGACCCAGATCATCCGCATGAACTTCATCGTGTCGAACACCGCGCAGATCGTACTCAAGATCGATCCGTCGGTGGTGCTTGCGACCCGGCAGTATGTGGATGACTCGTTGGCCACAGCGCTGCCTGCGAACAAAACGCCAGGCACTTATCGGCAGGTCACCATCGACAAGCGTGGCATCGTTACAAGCGGAAGCAATCCAACGACCTTGGAGGGAAGCGGCATCACTGATGGGGTGACGAAAACCGAGCTGAGTAATGCAGTGAACGCTCTAGTTCCTAAGACCGGCGGCACCATGACCGGGTCCGTGATCTTGTCAAATGGCGGTGATGACACCCCCGAGTTCGGCTGGAAATCTCCCACCTGCGAAGCATTCATGGATGTGCTGACCAATCAGGTGCGCATTTCTGCAAATTATGGTGGGACCTTTCATACACCGCTCTTGCTGAACATTCCGGCGAAGGCAGCAAGCGTGTTCGGCTACGGCTTGTGGCATACCGGGAACTTTGACGCTTCGAAGAAAGCCGACGTGGCCACTACTTACACCCGCCTCGAAACTGATCAGCAAATCAACTACAGGGCGCTGCGCGACAAAATCACCACGGTGGGCATGGCGAGCAATGATCCGAATTTGCCGTACATGCACCGCGAAAGTGACGGCGTTGTTTATTACCTGCAACCCCGCCTTGGCTTTACCCCCGTTCAGCAGGGCGGCGGAACCGGTCAGCTAGCAAATAAGATCATGATTGGATGGTCTGCCCAGGGACTGAAAGCACAAGTTGATACGCTCGATCTTGGTCTGCTGTGGAATAGTCAAAACTTCAACCCAAACGACAAAGCAGACAAAGTCGCTACAACTAACGCGTTGGCGCAGTGCATCAAACTTGGGCAGTCTGTTCAGTCGGGGTCGAACCCTAGTTTTAGCTCCAGCGGATCTGGACCGATTGCGTATCTCTCGGGCGCAAGTGGAGCGGTAGAAATTCACAACGGCGGTGTTGCGAATGCATCTGCTGTCGCGATGTTCAATCGCATGGGAGTATTTGCCACGTACTTCGGCCTCGACACTGACAATCAACTCAAGGTCGGCGGCATTTCAATGGGCAATGTTGCCCACACGGTCTGGCACTCCGGCAATACGCCGAAGAACACCGCCTCGCTCGTACAGAACGGCTGGAAAAAGGACGCGGACACTGGAGAGATTGTTCAGTGGATTGAAGTCGTAATCGGTGAAATTTCAGGCAGCCGGATACAGTCCGTCGCGTGGCCTACTGCTTTCCCCAACGCCTTTCTCAATGCACAGGTCAGCTTTCGCCAGGGGGCATCAAACCTGCCGTGCAACATCGGCGCGGCTTATTCAAGCCCGACCCAAGCGGGGTGTGTTGTGCGCATAGATGAATGGAGTGGTATTGATCAGGGCACCTCTCTAACCCTGGTCGTCCAAGCAAGAGGATATTGATTTATGAGCATTTTCTTTCACGCAAAAACACTCGGTTTTTATGATGATGCCGTGCACGGAAGTCGGACTATTGTCGTTCCTGATCCTGATTGGAAATCAACTGGAGAGGCCGGAGAGTTTGCACCGCCGCTTGAGCAAGCCAACCCGGATTGCACGCTACCTCCGGCCGCCGAGCTTGTAGAGATAACGGAAAAACTCTACACGGAATTGTTCAGGGCACAGACAGCAGGGCAGCAAGTAATCGCTGCCGGAAAGGATGGGTATCCGACCCTGGTCCCGGTGCCGGGTCCAACTATCGAGGAGATGAAACAGCGCGAGCGACAGGCGAGGGATCGGGAGTTGCTTTCAACTGACCCGCTTGTCGCCCGACATCGTGATGAACTAGACGCAGGGGGCGCGACAAAGCTAACCACGGTGCAGTACAAGGAGTTGCAGGAGTATCGCCAGACCTTGCGAGACTGGCCTGATGCTCCGGACTTTCCCGATCGGGATAAACGGCCTCCGGCTCCTGACTGGCTTGTCGGTATGACCCCATAAACGCCCCGCACTGACGGGGCGTTTTCATTCCCGCGCTTCGGCGCCTGTTCCACCCACGGCCTCGCACATGCGGGGTCTTGTCTTTTTTGGAGACTCTATGAGCTTTTTCCACGGCGTCACCGTCACCAACGTGGACACCGGCGCACGCACCATCGCGCTGCCCACGTCCTCGATCATCGGCCTGGTGGACACCTTCACCGAGGGCCCGGGCGTCAGCGCCAAGGCCAATGACCTGCTGCTGATCACCAGCGAGCGCGAAGCCATTGCGGCCTGGGGCCCGAATGCCGCGATCACCAAGGCCTGCCAGGCCATCTACCAGCGGGCCAAGGCGGTGATCGTCGCCTGTGGCGTGACCAAGGTCGAGGATGCCGAGCAGCAGGCTTCGGCGATCATTGGCGGCGTCCTGGCCAACGGCAAGCGCACCGGCCTGCAAGCGCTGCTGGACGGCAAGAGCCGTTTCAACGCCCAGCCACGCCTGCTGGTGGCGCCCAAGCACAGTGCCACCCAGGCGGTCGGTACGGCCCTGGTGGGCCTGGCTGACAAGCTGCGCGGCCTGGCCATCATCGACGGCCCCAACAGCACCGATGAAGCGGCCATGGCCTACGCCAAGAACTTCGGCGCCAAGCGCGCGTTCATGGTCGATCCGGGCATCCAGTATTGGGACACCGCCGCCAGCGCCACCGTCGATGCCCCGGCCTCGGCCTGGGTCGCCGGCCTGTTCGCCTGGACCGACAACGAGTACGGCTTCTGGGCCTCGCCTTCGAACAAGGAGTTCGTCGGGGTCACCGGTACCTCCCGGGCCATCGAATTCCTGGACGGTGACGAGAGCTGCCGCGCCAACCTGCTGAACAACGCCAACATCACCACCATCATTCGTGATGCCGGCTTCCGCCTGTGGGGCAACCGCACGCTGTCCAGCGACCCCAAATGGGCCTTCGTCACCCGAGTGCGGACCATGGACATCGTCATGGACGCGATCCTCTACGGCCACAAGTGGGCAGTAGACCGCTCCATCACCGCCACCTATGTGAAGGACGTCACCGAGGGCCTGCAGGCCTTCATGCGCGATTTGAAGAACCAGGGCGCGATCATCAACTTCGAGGTCTATGCCGACCCTGAGTTGAACACCGCCAGCCAGCTGGAGCAGGGCAAGGTGTACTGGAACATCCGCTTCACCGATGTACCGCCTGCCGAGAACCCGAATTTCCGCGTCGAAGTCACCAACCAGTGGCTGACCGAAGTCCTCGATAAAACCGCTTAAGGAGCCGCAGCAATGGCAATGATTCCCGAAACCCTGGCGAACATGAACCTGTTCGTCGATGGCATCAGCTTTCAAGGCGACGTGCCGAGCCTGACCCTGCCCAAGCTCACCCTCAAGACCGAGGAACACCGGGTCGGCGGCATGGACCTGCCCATCGAGCTGGACATGGGCATGGAGAAGCAAGAGGCCGGCTTCACCACCACCGGTGTGCGCCGCGAATCCCTTAAGCTGTTCGGCCTGACCGACAGCAGCGCCTTCAACGGCGTGTTCCGTGGCGCCTTCAAGGGCCTCAAGGGCAAGACCACCCCGGTGATCGTGACCCTGCGCGGTTTGCTCAAGGAAGTCGACATGGGCGATTGGAAGTCCGGTGACAAGGCCGAGATCAAGCACAACGTCGCCGTGAGCTACTACAAGCTGGAAGTCGACGGGCGCCTGATCTACGAGATCGATGCCCTGGGCATGAAACGCGTGATCAACGGTGTCGACCAGCTCGCCGCCCAACGTTCGGCCCTGGGCCTGTAAGGAACTTCCTCGATGTCTGAAGCAATCAATGGCACGCCGTCCTGGATGGTGTTGAGCCCCGAGAACGTGGTGATCAGCCTCAGCAAGGCGGTGTCGATGAACGGCGTGCAGTGCGACAAGCTCACTCTGCGCGCGCCCACCGTGCGTGATATCCGCGCTGCCAACAGCGCGGCGGCCGGCGATGACGAACAGCGCGAGCTGATGCTGTTCGCCAGCCTGGCCGAGGTCGGCAGCAAGGACCTGGAGGGCCTGACCCTCAAGGACTACCAACGCCTGCAGGCCGGTTATTTTCGCCTGGTGCAAGACGACGAGCTTTGACCCGGCAGTGATGAAGGTGGCGGCGAAGCGGCTCGCTCGCGAGCTGCATTTTTGCGCTGAGGAAATCATGACCATGCGCTATTGCGACATGGTCTGGTGGCTCACGGATTGAGCCTGTCACCACGGGGGCGGCAAATGGCGAACAACACGCTGGTATCGACAGTGATAAAGATCGGCGGCGCCCTGGACGCGACCTGGGCTGCTGCCACCAAGACGGTGGAAGACCGGATCAAGGCGCTCGACGAGCAGGCCAGCAAGGCCCGGGGGCTGGCGACGGCCATCGGTGAAACCCAGCGCCTGCGCCGGGAGCTGAACCAGGCCCGCAAACAAGGCGCGCTCTGGGTCGGTGACTTGCAGGCCAAGCTGGACAGTAGCCTGGACGGATTGCGCAAGCAGGGCATCCAGGTACGCAAGCTAAACCAGGAGTACCAGGCCCTGGGCCGTGCGGCCCGGGGCCTTGAGCTCAGGGCCACGGGCCAGCGGCAGATCGAGCAGGGCAAGACGGACCTCAAGTCCAGCTACGAGCTGGCGAAAAAAGCCGTTGGGGCGCTGGCGGTGCCGGTCAAGATCAACGCCGACTACCAGGCGACGATCCGCGACATCGCCATCAAGGGCAATATCGCCAATACCCCGCAAGAGGCGCAGCTGGCACGCAATGTCCTCCAGGTTTCCCGGGATTCCGGGCTGGGTCGCGGCGAGGTCGCCAGCCTCATCGCCGGGATGACCGCCAATGGCACGTCGTTGGACAAGGCCCAGCAGTATGCCGGGCTGGCGGCCAAGTTCGTGGTTGGCCAGGGGACCGGCGTCGGCGACACCGCGACCCTGATCCGGGCCCTGGAGACGCAGGCCGGGATCACCGATCCCAAGACCCTGGAGCGGGCCCTGGAGGCCATGGCCCTGCAAGGCCAGGCGGGCAACTTCGAGGCGGCCGACATGGCCCGCTTGCTGCCCGACCTGCTGGAGAGCGCTGCGAAAATGAAGCTCACCGGCATGGATGCGGTGAGCCAGGTGGGGTCGATGCTGCAATTGCAGATGTCGACGGCCAACGGCGCCGATGAGGCCGCCGGCAACCTGAAGAAGTGGATGGGCGAGATTCGCTCACCGGCCACTGCCGCGGCTTATGCCAAGGCCGGCATCGACTATGAGGGATCGCTGCAGACCGGCCTGGAAAAAGGCATGTCGACCCTGGAGGCGAGCTTCGCCCTGGCCATGAAGTACATCCAGGTCACCGACCCGGCCAAGGCCGCGCAGATGACCGCGGCCCAGGCCCAGATCAGCCAGCAAACCGACCCGCAGAAGGCCCAGGCGATGCTGGCCGCCCTGGCGCAGTCGCTGCGCGGCGACAACCTGTTCGTCAACATGCAGGTCAATGCGGCGTTGCAGGCCTACGCCCAGGGCCAGGATGGGTACCAGAAGCTCAAGCAGGACTCGCTGACGGCCTCCGGCGTGCTGGACAAGAACCAGGCCGAGCGCCGGGGGACGTCGGCGCAGATCTGGAAGGAAGCCGATGGTGCGGTCGACAACCTGCAGCAGGCGTTCGGCCAGGCCCTGACCCCGGCCACGGACCGCTTGGGCCAGAGCATCACCTGGCTGGCGAACGGCATGACCGAGCTGACCCACCAGGCCGCTCCGGCGGTACTGGGGGTGACGGTCCTGGCCGGCAGCCTGCTGGCGCTGAAGAAGTTGCAAGCGGCCTACACCCTCGGCAAGGGCCTGTTCAACGTGGCCCGGGGCTCGATGATGGGCAACCCGGACTTCATCCAGAAGGTGCTGGTCACCAACCCGGGGGCACTGGGTGGCGGTGACTACGACATCGACACCAGCCGTGACAAGAAAGGAGGCAAGGGACGCAGAGGTGGTCGGGGCGCAAAACCCAAGGGTGGCTTGGCCAACAAGGCCGTCCAGAAGTTGAAGGACCTCCTTGGTTCAGGTAATGCGGGCAGGGCAGGCAAGGCGAGCAAGGGCGCCCTGGTCTTGGAAGCAGGAATCTCGGCGGTTAAAAACAGCGGTAATGTGATCAAGCCGCTGATCAAGGGCGGCAGCGTCCTGTCCGTGGCCGGCGCTGTCTATCAGGCAGCAGACACCTACCAGAATGCCAAGACCCGGGACGAGAAAGCCGAAGGTTATGGCAAGGCTGCCGGAGGCCTGGCCGGTGGCGTGCTGGGTGCAGCGGCAGGTGCTGTGGCCGGTGTTGCCGCCTCCGCCATGACCGGTGCCATGGTTGGCTCCGCGGTACCGGTACTCGGGACGGTCGTTGGTGGCATCGTTGGGGCTGGGGTGGGAATCCTGTCGGCCTGGGCTGGAACCGAAGCAGGTGGTTACCTGGGCAAGAAACTGTTCGGCGGCGATGACTCGCTCAAGTCGATGCCCGCCGCTGGCCCGCTGATGATGCGTGACGCCGGCAAGAACATCCCGCCGGTCATGGACGATATCGCCAACTCCTTCAAGAGCGGGCAGACCCCGCCGCTGATGGGCCAGGTGGTGCGTTCCATGCCGCCGGCGCCCGGCCCTTCGAGCACCCTGGCCGAACCCTTCAAGGCCCCCTTGGCGCCGGCGATCGAGCAGCAGTTCAGCTTTGCGCCGGCGATATCGGTCACGGTCCAGGGCGATGTCAAGGACCCGGCGCAACTGGCCCGGGAACTGGAGCCCTACCTGCGTTGGCAGTTCGACGAGTACAGCCGCCAGGCCTCGGCTCGCCAGCTGTCCGATGCACCTCACGTTTAAGGAGACGCCATGGCCTACATGGAACAGCTGCAATCGGGGTTGCAATCCCTGGTGGCGGCAGCGGAGGCGGGGCGGCGCAGCGCGGACGAGATGCTGGGCCCCATGAACGGGGCCATCGGCGATATCACCGGCGCCGCCCTGGAGCTGGAGAACCTGCCCGTGGTCGGGCCGCAAGTCGGCACCCGGCTGCGCCGCATCCTGCGCGGTATCGATGCCGCGCAAAGCCGGGTCGGCGAGGTGGCGGCCCAGTACAACCAGGCCGTCACGGTAGCCGGGCAGGTGCAACAGCGCCTCGGCGCCTTGCAAGAGCAGACGGCCAAGGTCGGGGCGGCGATCAACCGTATTGGCGGGCAGATCAGCCCGGCCCTGGGCACGATCTTTCCCAGCAGCCTGTTCGCTGCCAAGGAAACGCCCACCGCCGAAGCGGTCAAGCCGTTCCCGCACCTGCTGATCCTCCAGCCCCTGGGGGCTGCTTCCCAACCCTATTACTTCAACCTGGACACGGCGGCCTTCGATGAACTGCGGCGCCAGACCAGCTTTCGCTGGACTGGCCAGGAGCGCCTGGGGCGCAGCAGTGCCCAGCAGGCGGTGGGCCTGGGCGACGAACGCATCAGCCTCAAGGGTTCGATCTTCCCCGGGTTCAAGGGCGGACTGGGGCAGTTGCAGGCCTTGCGCAGCATCGGCCGGCAGTTGCGCCCCTTGAGCCTGACCACCGGCTACGGCGAGGTCCTGGGCACCTGGTGCCTGACCAGCATCGACGAAGACCAGGGCCACTTGCTGGCCGGCGGCATTCCACGCAAACAGGCCTTCTCACTGGAGTTCGTAAGCTATGGCGACGACTTGCAGAACCTCTGACGGCGATCTGCTCGACACCTTGTGCCAGCACTACTACGGGCATTTGAACGGCACCGTCGAGGCGGTGCTGGATGCCAACCAGGGCCTGGCCGACGAGCCCCAGCCATTGCGGGCCGGGGTGCTGATCCTGCTGCCGGACCTGCCGGCACCGGAGCAGGCGCTGGTCCAGCTATGGGACTGAGCCCTGGTCTCGCTCCTGCAAATTCCTTTACTGATCGGCACCCAGTGCGAGGCGTTTTATGACCCCAGAGTTTCGTATCGTTGCCGATGGCCGGGACATTACCAGCCAGATCAACGACCGGTTGCTGTCCCTGCGCACCTCGGACAAACCCGGCATGGAGTCGGACGAATTCGAGCTGCGCATCGACGACCGCGATCGTGCGGTGGCGCTGCCCAGCCGTGGTGCGAGCATCGAGGTGTTCATGGGGTATGCCGGCCAGGGGCTGACCCGCCTCGGGCGCTACACCGTGGATGAGGTGGTGGTCTCCGGGCCACCGGACACCCTGGAGATCCGCGGCAAGGCCAGCGACATGCGCGGCAGTGGCAAGACCACCCGCAGCGGCAGCTGGGAAGACGTACCGCTGCAACAAGTGGTCCGCGACCTGGCGGCCCGTAACGGCTGGACCCCGGTGTGCCCGGTGGCGCTCAAGGTCCTGCGGGTCGACCAGCTCAACGAGTCCGACTTCAACTTCATCACCCGCCTGGCCCGGCAATACGACTGCACCGCCAAGGTCGCCGAAGGCAAGTTGCTGGTGCTGCCGCGCCAGGCGGGACAGAGCGCCAGCGGCAAGGCCCTGGGCAAGGTCACCATCCACCGCCACGAGGTGAGCCGCTACCAGTTTCGCCTGGGCGACACCAGCAGCCACAAGGCGGTGCAGACCCGTCACCAGGACAAGAAGAGCGGCAAGCTGCAGGTGATCGAACTGGGTAACGACAGTGCCCCGCCCGGGGTGCCCGCGGTGCACACCGACCGGCATATCTACCCGAACAAATCCGCGGCAGAGCAGGCCGCCAAGGCGCGCCTGGCGGCGTTCAACCGCAGCACCGCGGCCCTGCGCCTGGATTTGCCCGGGCGCATCGACCTGTTCGCCGAACGCCTGATCGACGCCCAGGGTTTCAAGGCCGGGCTGGATGGCGAGTACCTGGTGGATTCGGTGGAGCAGGTCTTCAGCCCGTCGGGCTGGAGCACCACGGTGGAGTGTAATGGCGGCAAGCAGGGCAAGGCCCGGGCCAAGGGCAAGCCGAAACCCAAGGCCAAGCCGCTGAAGGTGCTGCAACTCTAGGTCGGCGGCGTCCGCTGCGAGCCTTTGGACGGTCCCTTTGCGGACGTCCGGTTTTTTTCCCGATGCGGTTCACCCGCAGGAGATTTCATGAATTCCAACTTCATCCAGCCGGCCTCGACGCGAGGCATCCGGCGGTTCTTGCGTGGCCTGCTTGGCGGCTGCGCCCTGGCACTGGCCAGTGCGGCCCAGGCCGCGCCCTTGGTCCTGGCCTACACCGACGGCCAGGTCGAGACCTCCTACAGCAACCTCAAGGCTTTTTATCGCAACCTCTCGGCCGTGGGCCTGGGCAGCACCTACGGCCTGACGGTCACCGGCCAGTTGCACCAGGAGGGCATGAACGACACCACCCGGCAGATCATCGCGTTCGCCAAGTCCAAGTCCTTGCCGCTGTACCCGACGGTATCGGACTACAACCAGGACATCGCGGCCTTCGACCCGGCCATTTCCCACTCTATCGTCAACAGCAAGGCCTTGAGTGCCAGCACCATCAAGCAGTTGGTGACGCTGGCCCGGGATAACGGGTTCGCCGGTATCAACCTGGACTTCGAACAGGTGGAACCGCGCAACGCCAAGGCGTTTTCCGCCTATGTCAAAGCCCTGGGCCAGGCCCTGCATGCCCAGGGGCGCAAGCTGATCATCAGCGTGCCGCCCAAGCTCGACGACCAGCAGCCCGAATACCTGCAAGGCTACGACTACCGGGCCTTGGCAGCAGCGGTGGATTACTTCCAGCTGATGACCTACGACCAGGTGGGCCCGGGCTGGAGCAGCGGCGGCTTCCACGGCGAAGTCTGGCCGGGCCCGGGCTCGGGCCTTGACTGGCAGCAAGCGCTGCTGGCCTACGCAGTGACGCGGGTACCGGCCGGCAAGCTGCTGTCCGGGCTGGCGGCCTACGGCCAGGACTACAGCATCGGCAATCGGGTGCACTGGTCGGCCTATGAGGAAATCATCGCCGAGCACAACGCCGTCACCCACCTGGACGCCCCCTCGGCCACTCCTTACGCCACCTGGGGTTCGGTCAACAGCTTCGCCGACGGCGTCGAGTGGAGTGCGGAGCGAGCACAGCCGGTGCTCTGGTATGAAGACGCCCAAAGCATTCGCAGCAAGGCCGCCCTGGTCAGGCGCCTGGGCCTGGGCGGCACCAGCGTCTGGGCCATGGGCTACGAAGACGCAAGTTTCTGGAGCGCACTGCAGGCCGGCCTGGCCAAGGCCCCGGCGTTGCTGCCCAGCGGACGCGAATGACGCAGTCCCGCGCTCGCCCAATAACCTTCGATGGATACGGAGCACCCAGCCATGAATGACGAAGAACTGGCGGCCATCAATCGCCTGATCGCCGCCCTCCAGGCCCAGGCCGATGGCCAGTCCGCCTTGAACGGCGCGATCCGCCTGCTGGCGCAGAGCAACCAGGCCCTGGTGGACCTGATCAAGAGCCGAGAACCGGACCCCAACGCGCCACCCTACCTGGACGGCTCGCCAACTCCCTGAGCCCTGGCCCCGGCGCCTTTGGTCCGCACCCGAGCAACACACCCTCGACCCGCCACCAGCGGGTTTTTCATTGTTTTCTGGAGAACACCCGATGTCGATTCTTACCCAAGGTACGCAAATCTTCGCCCTGGTCCCGCCTGTGACCGGCAGCGGCCCCTACACCGTGCTGGAAGTCGAGCACGTCACTTCCTTCGAGCCCGGCGGCGCGCCTGCCGAGCAGATCGAGGACACCACCCTCGACGCCCAGGAGCGCAGCTACAAGAAAGGCCTGCGTACCCCTGGCACCGCCAGCCTGGGGCTCAACGCCGACCCGGCCAACGCCAGCCATGTGCGCCTGCACCAGCTGTCCGAAGCCAATGGCGAGACCAGCATCAAGTGGGTCGTGGGCTGGTCCGACGGCAAGGGCGTCGCGCCGACCGTCAACGCCAAGGGCGATAACTTCGAGCTGCCCACCACCCGCACCTGGTTCGCCTTCGACGGCTACGTCTCGGACTTCCCGTTCAACTTCGCCCTCAACGCCGTGGTCACCACCACCGTGACCATCCAGCGCACCGGTGGCTCCACCTGGATCAAGAAGGCCTGAGCATCGCCATGAACCTCAAGCAACTCAAAGCCAAGGGCGGCATCGTCGATGCCCAGCCCGTGAAGAAGCAGGTGAGCTGGACTCACCTGGACAGCAAGACCGGCAAGGAGGTGACCGACACCTTCACCTTGCACATCCGCCGGCAGTCCTTCGGGGTCATCGAGCGATTGTTCGCCGACAGCGACAACGAGCAGAGCCGCAACGCCCGCTACATCGCCGCTTCGGTGGCACTGGGCACCGATGGCGGCGAGGCCCTGAGCTACGAGGATGCCTACGGCCTGGAGCCGACCCTGGGGTTTTTGATCCTCAATGCGGTCAATGAGGTCAACGGCACCGGCGGTGCGGCAAAAAACTGACGGCCGCCGATGAGTTCTGGCACGAGTTGGTGCTGAACGGAGTCGGCGGCCGGACGATTGCCGAAGCCAAGGAACGCATGACCTACCACGAAGCCCTGGCATGGGGACGCTATATCGACCGATATGGCTCCTTGCATACCGGTAGGCGGCTGGAGGCGGGCAGCGCCCTGGTGGCGTTGCAGACCCACCGGCTGGGCGGGGGCGTGGCGGAGTTGTTGGACTTCATGCCCCATGAACAACGTTTGGGCCTGTCGCTCGAACGCGCGATGAACGAGTGGCGCTGATTCCAGGCCACTTTTCCCGAACCCGTTTCGACGGGTTTTCATGACCCGGAGAACCCCATGGCAACAGCTTCCCAAGGGCTGGACCTGAGCGGCCTGGAGCGGGCCCTGGACAAGGCCCAGCGCATCACCGACCAGGCCATGCGCAACATGCAGCGGCGCATCGACGAGGCCGGCAAGAAAATCGCCGAGTCCATGACCCTGTCGTCCGCCTCGGCGCTGGACGCCAGCGCCAGTGCCTTCGACGACCTGCGCAAGGCCTATGACCCGGCCACCACCGCGGTCGACCAGTACCTCAAGAAACAGGGCAGCCTGGCGGCGTTGCTCAAGCAGAACAAAAGCGCTGAAACCGACTACGCGCAGACCCTGGAGCAGCAATACCAGCAAAGCGTGCCGCAAGTGCCCAGCACCTACACCGAACGGGCAGGGATTAGCTTTCCCCAAGGCGATGCCTATGGCCGGATCACCCAGGACAGCGACGACTATGCGACTCGGATCGAAGACCTGAAAAGCAAGAGCGACGATGCCAAGCAGCAGGTGCAGGGTGACTTTGCCCAGATGACCGAGTTGCTCGATGGCTGGAAGACTGGTGCGGTGTCCGCTTTCGAGGAGTACGTGAATAAGGGCAATGACGTGGCGGGCCAGACCAAGGCGGTCTTCACCAATGCCTTCCAGAAAATGGATGAGGCGATTGTGCAGTTCGCCACCACGGGCAAGTTTTCCTTTTCCGACTTCGCCAGTTCGGTACTCAAGGACATGGCAACCCTGGCGGCTAAGACGGCGGCCTCTGCTGGTTTGAGCTGGATGTTCGGTCTAGCCAAGACGGCGGTTTCGAGCTTCTTTCCCAGCGCCGCCCCTGCGGCACAGTCGTTCTCGCTTGGCGGTGCCACCACCGTTTTTAACCCCCAGCTCGATGTATCCAACGTGCACTATGCCAAGGGCGGGGTCTTCAGCAACACCGTGGCCAGCGCTCCGACCCTGGCGCCCATGGCCTTGTTCGGCGAAGCCGGGCCCGAGGCGATCATGCCCCTGAGCCGGGGCGCCGATGGTTCCCTGGGCGTGGTGGCGCTGGGGGGCGCACCGGCCGGCAGCACCAGCAACCAGCAGGTGGTGATCCAGCAGACCATCAACGTCGGCGAAGGCCAGGGCGCTGCCCAGGGAGCCGGCGCCAACCAGCAGAACCTCGCCAACGCCTATGCCAGCGCCGCCCGACAAGGCGCTGCCGAACAGATCGCCCGTGACCTGAAGCCGGGCGGCCAGATCTGGTCCGTCATCAACGGCCGCTGATACCCAGCGGCCGCGACGGCTCACGCCCGGAGAAAAGCATGACCATCGAAACCTTCGCCTGGGTGCCCAAGGTGGAACCCGTGGGCACCGTCGAATTCCGCCTCAAGTCGGCCCGCTTCGGCGACGGCTACCAGCAGGTGGTCCAGGACGGCATCAACAACAAGACCCAGTCCTGGCCGCTGACCTTCGTCGGCGACGAAAGCCGGATCAAGCCGATCATCGCCTTCATCGACGCCCATCGCGGCGCCACGCCGTTCTACTGGACCCCACCCCTGGGAGAGCAGGGACTGTACCGCTGCAAGACCTACCAGCCCTCGCCGTTGGGCGCAGGGATGTACACCCTCAGCGCCACCTTCGAACAGGCCTTCCATCCATGACCCTCAAAACCATCAAGGCGGGCGCCCAGCCCAACGATGGCACCGGCGACAACCTGCGCAGCGGTGCCCAGATCATCAATGAGAACTTTGCCGTGCTGGATCAGCGAGCAGTGGCTGCTGATGTACAGCTTGCCAAGCTCAATGGCATGACCCAGGAGCTTTACGGGCTTACTACGGGGCAGGGACATGAGGAAGCCGTAAAGGCAATCCTGCTCAAGTACGGCATTGGCACGACCATTCTGGATGTAGGCGAAGACCTCCTGGATTGGATCAGCGTAACCTGCGCAGCCCTGGTCCGGAACAAAGGGCAATCGCGGCTCCCTACCGCTGCTGACCATTACGTGGTGACGTACCCGGTTAATGCGACCTACCTCGGACAGACCGCCATCAACTTCACAACTGGTCAGTTCTACACCCGGATCAAGGCGGGCGGCTGGGGCGGCTGGCGTGAGTTTCTGATCAAGGGGGACTACGGCGTCGGGTCCACGAATAACGCCCTGTACGTCGGGAACACCGCCAGCCCGGACGACTACACGACGGGCGGCTATGTCACCGGCCAGTTCAACATATACGGCTGGAAGGTTGGAGCACTTGTTACACAAGGCGGGAGCAGCGCGACTACCGTCTCGCAACAATTCACGGATTACGCAACGGGGAAAATGTTCACCAGGGGGAAGCCAAACGGAACCTGGACCCCGTGGCAAACCGTACTCTACGACGGGGACGAGGCACAGTACATCGAGAACGCCAATGGCAGGGCTATCAAGCACAAGTGCGGAGCGCTGCAATGCTGGTTTAGTTCTGGGTCAACAGGGGCTACAACGATTCCGATTGGGTCGCTATTCGGCTCGCCTCAGTACACCTATACGTTCCCTGTTCCGTTCGTTTCGGCCCCCGTCGTTGTCTGGAGCACAGCCGACGAGGCGGGCGCGCTCGTGTGGGGGGTTCACGCAGCATCTAACGATACGATCACCATCGGGAACCTCGTTTCGGTTGGGAGCGGCGCAACTGCACGCCCTCAATACTTCGCCACAGGACGCTGGAAATAATGATCGACATCCGCTTTTCACCCATCGCATCGACCGCCCTTGAGCCGCTCAAGTCGCTATCCGTCAAGGGTTACGTCATCACGCTCAACGGCGAGGTGTTCGACTTCACCGAGCTACAGCCTGGCTACCAGCTTGAACAGGTCGACATTGAGTCGGACTGGTTTGTTGATCGCGCCGTCATGTCGCTTGACGGCGTGCTGTCCGTGGCGATCCTCATGCCCTACGACGAAGCCACGGCCACCGATGCCATCCGCTTCCCTGAGCCTGTGACCGTCACCGCGGCCGGCCCGGTGGATATCCCCACCGATCACCCCGCACAGCCCCCCGTAACTCCAACCGTCGAGGACGACCATGGACTTCTCGCAGAGCAAGAAAACCTTCACTGAGCAGGACCGGAAAGCCAACGAGGCCCGGGAATACCTGCGCCAGACCGACTGGCTGGTGGTGCGAAAACTTGAGACCGGCAAAGAACTCCCGGCAGATATCGCAGAGAAACGTGCCAAGGCTCGCAGCCTGATCTAGGCGCAGCCAGAGCCCACCCCACCCGCCAGCGTGCGGGTTTCTTTTTGCCTTGTGCAAAGCCCTGGTGACCATCGTCGGACTGGCCTCCTGATCGGCTGCTCCTGACCACCGAGTAGAGGGCAAGCCCCTCAGTACCCATCTTTAGCAGGCTGTTCATCCATGACCCTCAGAACCATCAAGACGGGCGCCCAGCCCAACGATGGCACCGGCGACAATCTGCGCACCGGTGCCCAGATCATCAATGAGAACTTTGCCGAGCTGGATCAGCGAGCGGTTCTGGCCAGTACTGAGATCGGTAAGCTCGATGCCCTGACCAAGGCGCTTGCAGACAAGACCGGACCTGGTCTCGACCCTGCTGTGCGAGCGATTCTTGCACGCTGGGGGCTAGGAGATTCGGTAACGACTCTTGAAGAGCGCCTGCTTAGCTGGATCACGGTTTCCGCATTGGTGTTTGTGTTCCCTCAAAACGGGCAGAACTCCTTGCCTACGAGGGAGACGGGGTACTACGTCGTGCATTTGCAAAACGCCGACCCCAAATATGCGGCCCAATTGGCTTTTAACGGTTCTATTGGCGTCATGTTCCGTCGGGTCAAGGCCGGTGATGCATGGACGCCGTGGACTCGGCTGATGCAACAAGGTGATTTTGGAGTCGGGTCCAAGGACGATGCCGCTTACGTAGGTAACAACCTAAACCCCAACGACTATCTCACTGGCGGTGACGTAGTGGGCCAGTTCAACATGGACGGTACGTTGAGAACCGGTGCCCTGATCGTACAGGCTGGTAGCAACGCCACGGCGTGCGCGCAGCAGTTTGTAGACTGGGCGTCGGGCCGCATGTACAGCCGTGGAAAGTCTGGTAGTGCTTGGACCAAGTGGCGCTTTACTGTTTCGGTCGGTGACTTCGGGCTTGGAGCCAGAGCGCTAGAAGGTCCGGGAGCCCCAGATATGGACGCTCCCATCGGAGCCGGTTTCTATGGGTGGACAAAAAGCTATAAGGGCGCGCCATCAACCATTTCCAATGGTGAATACATCCATTTGCCCGGTAATGATGACTACGCATCCCAGATAGCGGCCTCGCATGACTCCGACAACCTGTGGTACCGCCGCAAGACCGCGAGTTGGCAGACGTGGAAGCGGTTCATGATGGAGGGGACCCGCCTGCCTCGAAACTCCAACGTTGACTTGAACAACCTCACGTCAAGGACCGAGATCTGGTGCGACTCCAATTGCATGAACCTTCCACTGCCAGGGGACTGGATAGTCGAAGTCTTCTCTCTGGACGCCGGAATCGGCGATTACGTGCTGCAACGAGCAACATTCACCGTCGGTTCGACTGTGCCTGTCTTCCATCGCAGGCGTGTAGCTGGTGTGTGGGGCGCGTGGTTCCAGGGTGAGGATTCATCCGTCGTAATGAACGACATGAACGCTGTCGTTTCATCGGGTAAATACAGGATCACCGCTTCTACGCTCAATACGCCGTTTCCAAACATGTGGGGCACGGTTGATGTAAGCATGTACGACGCAACCAACTGGACTCAGTTGTTGGTTAGCACCTCGGATGGGACGGTCTATTCCAGGAACTTGATCAACGGCAGCATCGGCCAGTGGCATGCCTGCATCAAGCAAGGCGACTATGGAGTCACTGGTTCTATCCAGCGGGTGTCCGGCGCTGATGCCAATAACTTGCCCAAGAGTTCAGGAAAATTCTGGATCGATGGATCGGGAGTCAACCAACCTACTGCAGGGGCTGACTACTTTATCGATCAGACCTATATCAGCGATATGTGGATCACCCAGCTGGCTATTGGACTACAGGCGAGGGGGATCTGGTCCAGGGTCAAGAACGATCCGGCTGGATGGTCGCCCTGGACTCAAGTCGGTGGTTCCAAGGTATGGGTGAGCGATTGGAGGAAGTTTACGGCCAATGGGCAGTCGTCCTTCGTGCATAACCTGGGCGCTATCTCGACAACGATCACCTGGGAGATCCGGTTGACCGTCGTGACTGCGGGGTACCCGGCAGGAACCGTGCTGAGGCACGAATTCAATGTGAACCCCGCCTATCCGACTGGCCTGACGACCTACGATCTGGGGGCTAACCAGTTTGCGGCGAAGATGACCAATGGAGCCAACCTCGGTTGTGTCGTCGACAGGAACACCGGGGCTTCCACCTGGCTGCCCTGGGCCAACTGCGAAGTCCGCGCAATTGTGACCGCCGCCTGAACCAACCCGCCATCGCGCGGGTTTCTTTTTGCCTTGAGGAAACACGATGCCAATTACGGCCGATATCCAGACCCTGGAGCCTGGCGCGTGGGTGGAGCTTTTCGAGCTCGACGCCACCAGCCTCGGCGCCGAACTCTACCGTTTTCACGGTTACCCCCAGCAGTCGTCGATCTTCTGGCAGGGGCTCGAGTATTCCCCCTGGCCGATCCAGGCCGAGGGCTTCGAAATGACCGGCAAGGGCTCGCAGCCGACCCCGACCCTGTCGGTGGGCAACGTCGATGGTTTCATCACCGCCCTGGTGCTGTATTTCGAAGACCTGGTAGGGGCCCGGCTGATTCGCCACCGGACCCTGGGCAAGTACCTGGACGGCCAGCCCGAGGCCGATCCCGAGGAGGAGCTGCCGCCGGACATCTGGTACGTCGAGCGCAAGGTCGCCGAAGACAACGAGGTGGTGCAGTTCGAGCTGTCCAGTGCCCTGGACTTCAACGGCGTGCAGCTGCCACGGCGGCAGATCGTCGCCAACGTCTGCTGGTGGCTCAGCTGCGGCGGTTATCGCGGCCCTTACTGTGGCTACAACGGCGGCCCGGTGGCGGACGTCAACGACGTGATCGTCACTGATGCCGCCAAGGATAAATGCGGCGGGCGCCTGAGCAGCTGCAAGCTGCGTTTCGGCGAGAACAACCCGCTGCCCTACGGTTCGTTTCCTGCGGCGGGCCTGCTACGGAGCTGAACATGAACAAGGCGAACCTTGCGGCCATCGAGCGCCACGCCCTGGCCGAATACCCCCGCGAGTGCTGCGGGTTGCTGATTCGCGAAGGTCGGCGGCGGGTCTATGTACCGTGTCGCAATACCGCCGCCACCCCCAGCGAGCACTTTCGCCTGGCTCCTGCGGACTACGCGGCAGCCGAGGAGCGCGGCGAGGTGCTGGCGGTGATCCACAGCCACCCGGATTACCCGGCCACGCCCAGCGAGGCGGACCGGGTGGCCTGCGAGGCCTCCGGGTTGCCCTGGCACATCGTCCAGGTGCTGGCGGACGACGCCGGCCAGCCGCGTATTGGCCAGTGGGCCCAACTGGCGCCCAACGGCTACCAGGCACCCTTGGTTGGCCGGGCCTTCGCCCATGGCGTGCACGACTGCCTGAGCATCATCCTCGACTACTACCGGCGCGAGCTGGGCATCGAGCTGGGCAACTACCAGCGCGAGGACGGCTGGTGGGACAAGGGCGGCAACCTCTACCTGGAGCACTTGCCCGAGGCCGGTTTCGAGCGGGTAGGGGACCTGCGCCAGGGCGACGTGGTGTTGATGCAGATCCGCTCGCCAGTACCCAACCACGCGGCCATCTACCTGGCCGACGGCGTGCTCAAGAGTGAGCCGGCGCACTACCCGGCGCCGGGCTCCATCCTGCACCACCTCTATGGCCGCGACAGCAAGCGCGACACCTATGGCGGCTACTGGGACGAGGTCACGGTCAGCATCTGGCGCCATCGCCAGCTCATGGCGTCGGCTTGAGGCCGCTGCCTTTCCCGGCTGCCAACCGGGGATCTTTCTTCCTGGGAGTCATGTGATGAATCAGCAAAAAGTCCGGATCGTGCGTTTGTACGGCTCGCTGGGAGCCCGCTTCGGCCGGGTGCATCGGTTGGCGGTGGGCAGTGCTGCGGAGGCGATCCGCGCCTTGTGCGTGCTGGTGCCGGGATTCGAGGCTTTCCTGATGGAGTCCAAGGATCGCGGGGTGACCTATTCGCTGTTCCTCGGGCGCGACAACCTGGGCCAGGATCGCCTGCACGCTCCCTGCGGCAACAGCGATATCCGCATTGCCCCGCTGCTCATCGGCAGCAAGCGCTCGGGCGGGTTGCAGACCATCATCGGCGTCGCCCTGGTGGTGGCAGCCTCCTATTTCACCGGTGGCATAGCCGCCACTGGCAGTACTGCCTCAGGCCTGATCGGCACCGGCGCTTCCAGCGGCTGGACTTTCGCCGCCAGCATGGGCATTTCCCTGGCCATGGGCGGGGTGATGCAGATGATGTCGCCGCAGCTCAAGGGCCTGGGGGCCATGGACCGTCCCGACAATCGTGCCAACTACAGCTTCAACGGCCCGGTCAACACCACGGCCCAGGGCAACCCGGTGGGCCTGCTCTATGGCCAGTTGATCGTCGGCAGCTCGGTGATCAGCGCCGGCATCTACGCCCAGGACCAGCTCTGAAACAGCGGTCTGCGTTGTCCATCCAAACCCGCCGCAGCGGGTTTTTTATCGCCAGGAGAACCCCATGGGCTTGGCCGTAGAACCACAAAAGATGCAAACCGTGCTGCTGTCCGGCTCCCTGGCACGGCTGTTCGGGCGTGAACACCGGGTGGCCATCAGCGCAGGCTTCAAGGACGTGATGGGTTACTTCCGGCAGTTCCCGGGTTTTGAGCGCTACATGGTGCAAAGCGCCGACAAGGGCCTGCGTTTTGCCGTGTTCAACGGCCGGCGCAACCTGTCCGAGACCGATATCCACCAGCCCCTGGGCAAGCAGGTGATCCGCATCGCCCCGGTGCTCGGCGGCTCCAAGCGCGCTGGGGGCCTGCAGACCATCCTCGGCGCGGTGTTGATGGCCGTGGCCTACTACAACCCCTTCGGCTTTCTCACCGGCCCGGCAGTCACTGCCATGATGATGACCGGAGCGACCATGGTGATGGGCGGCGTGACGCAGATGCTCGCGCCCATGCCCAAGGGCCTGGGCGCCCAGGAGCGTCCGGAAAACCGCCCCAGCTACAGCTTCAACGGGCCAATCAACACCACGGCCCAGGGCAATCCGGTGGGCCTGCTCTATGGTCAGTTGACCATCGGCAGCACCGTGATCAGCTCCGGCATCTACGCCCAGGACCAACTCTAAGCATTCCCGTCTTCCACCTGCCTGCGATGCCGCGGGCCTCATTTCGCCTGAAGGAAAGCCATGACCGACCCCATTCTCGCCGGTAGCAAGGGCGGCGGCGCCAAGCCGCCCCGTCCCTCCGTGGAAGCCCCGGACAGCCTGCACAGCACGGCCTATGCCCGGATCCTCGATCTCGTCAGTGAAGGCGAGATCGTGGGCCTGAAGAACGGCAAGCGCTCGGTGTTCCTCAACGAGACGCCCCTGGCCAACGCCGACGGCAGCCTGAACTTCTCCGGGGTCAGCCTCGAGACCCGCAACGGCAGCCAGGACCAGACCTACATCCCGGGCTTTCCGGCGGTGGAGAACGAGTCCCAGGTGGCGGTGGAACTGCGCAGCGACCAACCCTGGACCCGCGCCATCACCAACCTGCAACTGTCGGCGGTGCGCATCCGCCTGGCAGTCTCGCGTCTGGCACAGACCAACACCAGCAACGGCGACACCAACGGTTACACGGTGCGTTACGCCATCGAGCTGTCCACCGATGGCGGGGCGTTCGTCGAAGTGCTGCAATCGGCCTTCAGCGGCAAGAGCTCCAGCAAGTACGAGCGCTCCCACCGGGTCGACCTGCCAGCGGCCAAGGCCGGCTGGACCGTGCGAGTGCGGCGGCTGACGGCGAACTCCAGCAGCGGGGCGATCGCCGATACCACCAGCGTGGAGTCCATCACCGACGTGATCGACGCCAAGTTGCGCTACCCGGGTTCGGCGATCATCGGCCTGCAGTTCGATGCCTCGCAGTTCCAGTCGATTCCCAACCGCTCTTTCGAATTGCAAGGGCGGATCATCCGCGTGCCGAGCAACTACGATCCGGCCTCCCGGGCCTACAGCGGCGTGTGGGACGGCACCTTCAAGTCGGCCTGGACCGACAACCCGGCCTGGATCTACTACGACCTGCTGCTGCACCAGCGTTATGGCCTCGGGCACCTGCTCAACGCCGCCCAGGTGGACAAGTGGGAGCTGTACCGCATTGGCCAGTACTGCGACCAGCCGGTGTCCGATGGCAAGGGTGGCACCGAGCCACGCTTCACCTGCAACCTCTACCTCTCGGTACGTGCCGATGCGCTGAAAGTGCTGCAGGACCTGGCCACCACCTTCCGCGGCATGGCCTATTGGGGCGCGGGGTCGGTGATGGCGGTGGCCGACATGCCGGAAGACCCGGTGTACACCTACAGCAACGCCAACGTGATCGACGGCAAGTTCGTCTACGGCGGCTCGGCGAAAAAGACCCGCTACAGCGTGGCCCTGGTGAGCTGGAACGACCCGGCGGACTTCTACCGGCAGAAGGTGCAGTACGTCGACGATCCGGAAGGCATCGCCCGTTATGGCGTGCAGCAGACCGAGATCACCGCCACGGGCTGCACCTCCCAGGCCCAGGCCCAGCGCATCGGCAAATGGGCGCTGCTGACCAACCGCCTGGAAACCGAAAGCGTGAGTTTTTCCGTGGGCCTGGACGGCACCCTGGTGCGTCCGGGGCAGGTGATCCGCGTGGCGGACAACGATCGGGCCGGCCGGCGGATCGGCGGGCGCCTGCGCTCGGCGACCCTGGACGCCCTGGTGCTGGATGCCGACGTCAAGGCCTTCCCCGGCGATACCCTGACCTTGATCATGCCCACAGGCAAGGCGATCTCCCGGGTGATCAAGTCCGTGGGCTACCCGCTGACCTGGGACAGCACCGGCATCACCTGGGACAGTGGCGCCACCACCCTCGACACCACCGGCTTTCCCGCTGAAGTGCAGCGGGTGGTGCTGGAGAAAAAACTCGAGCAACTGCCACCGGTGCACTCGATGTGGGCCATCGATTCGCCGACCCTGGCGGTCCAGCAGTTTCGCGTGTTGTCGGTGGCCGAGGACTTCTCCGACTCGGCGATCAAGTACAGCATCAGTGCGGTCAAGCATGTCGGTGCCAAGTTCGCGGCGATCGACAACGGCGCGCGCATCGACCAGCCACCGGTGACGGTGATCCCGCCGAGCGTGCAGAACCCACCGAAGAACGTGCGGGTGCGCAACGAGCATTTCGTCGACCAGGGCAGCGCGGTCGGGGTCATGACCATCGACTGGGAACGCCCGGACAACGCCATCGCCTACGAGGTGCACTGGCGCAAGAACGACGGGGATTGGGTGTTCGCCGGACGTACCGGGGGCAACGCCTTCGAAGTCAGCGGTATCTATGCCGGGCGCTACGTGGCCAAGGTCCGGGCGATCAACGCCCTGGACATTGGCTCGGTGTTCGCCACCTCGGCCGAGACTGTGCTCAGTGGCAAGACCACACCGCCGCCGATGGTGGCTTCCTTCAACGCCGAGTCGATCGTGTTCGGCATCAAGCTCAAGTGGAGCATCCCTGCCGGGCTGAGCACCGCCGACCTGCAACGGACCGAGATCTGGTACAGCCAGGGCAGCGACGTGGCGACCGCCACCAAGTTCGGCGACTACGCCTACCCGCAGACCGACCTGACCATCATGGGCCTGGCCGCTGGCGTACGGTTCTTCTTCTGGGCGCGCCTGGTGGACAAGATCGGCAACCTGGGTGCCTTCCATGGGCCGGTCACCGGGCAGTCATCCTCGGATGCCGGGCCGATCCTCGAATACCTCAGCGACAAGATCAGCGAGACGCAACTGAGCCAGCACCTGCTGCAGAAGATCGAGTCCGGCGGCGGCGCCCAGGTCGAAGTCGAGACCGTGAAGCGCGAGCTGGCGGCGATGTACTCGATCAAGACGCAACTGACGGTGGATAACAAACCCTATCTGGCGGGGATTGGTGTCGGGGTCGAGAACGATAAGGGGGTCATTACCAGTCAGGTATTGGTTGCGGCTAATCGGTTTGCAGTGGTCGATCCCAATACCGCCAAGGCGGTATCTCCGTTTGTTATTGAGAATGGCGCTACTTATATAAATTCTGCGTTTATTCAGAACGGCAGCATCAATATGCTGAAGATTGGCGATAACTTGCAGTCTGATAATTATGTGTCGCAAACGACTGGTTGGAAGCTTGGTAAAGATGGGAGCTTCGAGATCAACGGCATTGTGCCTGGGCAAGGTCGGATGACGATCAATAATCGAGCGATAAAGATTATCGACTCGCTTGGGGTCGTGAGGGTCCAGATGGGAGATCTGACAGCATGAGCTTTGGAGTGAGAACGAAAAACAAAAATAATGATGTTATTAGTGAGTTTTCCGGGCGCTACCTCAGGTTTGTGAAAAGTATCAGGGTTGAGGCCCTGCAAAAAGGGAGTTTCACTTTTTCCGGAGATCCGAAGTTTACCAGGTACTTTTTTATTGCAGATCAGCCGGTTTCTACAGTTCCGCCATTCATTGATATTTCAGGTAATACGATTTCATGGCGCCCATATGCTACTTCTCCAGCTTTTCATGTGGGTGGGTACATACTGTTGGGAGCTTACTCATGAACTATGGTGCTGTTTTTAGAAATCCGGGTGGAGACTTGGTCATCGATTCGGACTTCCTTAATTATGGGTTGGTTGCCAGCGGGACTTATACCACTACTGCCGGTACGTCTATTGGCGGTCCAGTGATTTCATTCGGTTCTGCCTCTACCAGCATCGCTCCGCCACTCATTGCCGCGAAATGGTCGGCTAATGATGGGCTTTATTGCTGGGGTGTGAAAGCTGTAGGTAGCCCTGGCGCCTGGACTGGATTCCAGTTGCTTCTCCAAGCAATACCCGCAGCTAATGTAGTCGTTTCTTATGCGGTGTTCTCGGCGAATCCAATATCTGCAAGCGGTTTGGGTCTGATTGTAAGGAACTCTGAAAAAGTTCCAACATTCGATTCGGAGTTCACTCCGCTCGCCATTGCCGGATTTCTGGATCCACAAGGCTGGGCCATACTGTCGAGCTCGCTTCCTTATGCTGGATATAGAGTGACAACCTATACAAGGATGAATCCAATTCAGGGTGCCAGTATGATTTTGTCAACTCATAGATTCGGTGACCTTGTCTATCCTGGTGGGGTAGAGGGACGGTCCCCTGTTGCCATTGCATCCTATGGCTATGGATACGGTTCTAATGGAACCTTGAGGCTGATCGTCACTTTGGATACGGCTAGTTCTTCGGCAAACCCCTCAGCACTTTCAACGCCCAATGCGTATGTGTCTGCACTCACTTTTGTTGGATTTTGATTGTGGCTCCAATTTTTCGGCGATCTTTATATTTAAGTGATCTGAGTGTTGATTGGGTTATGTAATTTTGGACTTTTATAACGGTCCTGGTTTACAGGGCTACTACGTGAGTTCTCAGGAGGCTTATGGGGTTGATAAAGGTTTTAGAACAGATCAAAACCAACTGTCCCAGTATGACTGGTCGTATTGTTGGAAGCGTTAATCCTGAAGTTTTGCCAGTCGGCATCGAACAGTCACTTCCTGCGGCACTCATCGCACTGCTAAGTGACCTCGCCACCCCCTCCACCGCACAAAACACCTTCCGCCAGATCATCCGCGACCGCTTCGAAGTCGCCTTGCTGCTCGATGCCACTCACCCGCAACAGGCCCTGGACCAGCTCCATGAGCTGCGTGCCGAAGTCTGGCGCGCGCTGGTGGGGTTCAAGCCTGGGGCCGAGTACAGCCCGATCCAGTACGAGGGCGGTGAGTTGGTGCCGGTGGGCAATGAGCGGTTGCTCTATCGCCTGCGCTTTTTCGCCGAGTTCCAGTTGGGGCGCAATCGTTCCGGGCAGCCGGCGGAAACCTGGCATGAACGTGAACTCGACGGCTTGCCGTCCTTTACCGGGGTCACGGTGCGGGTCGATGCCATCGATCCGGCGGACCCCAATTTGAAAAGCCCGGGTCCCGATGGGCGCCTGGAGCTGACTTTCTCAGGAGAGCTGAAGCAATGAGCAAACGCATCACCGTGCTGCCGGCCGCTGGCCGTGCCGTACCCGATCCGGAAGCGGGCGACCTGCTGCCGGTCACCGGCCGTGAAGTCACGGACAACGCCTGGTGGCGTCGCCGTCTGGCCGATGGCGATATCACCATCAACGCCGTGCAAGCGGCACAACCGAAGGGAGCCCAATAATGGCGATCGGATTCAGCAATATCCCCGCGGACATTCGTGTTCCGCTGTTCTATGCCGAGATGGACAACTCGGCGGCCAATAGCGCCTCGTCGGCCATGCGCCGCCTGATCGTCGCCCAGGTCAACGACAACGTGCCCGCCAGCGACGCGGGCAAGCTGGTGCTGGTGTCCAGCGTGGCCCTGGCCAAGAGCATTGGCGGCCAGGGTTCGATGCTGGCCTCCATGTACGAGACCTTCCGCAAGACCGATCCGGTCGGCGAGATCTGGTGCCTGCCGCTGCACAACAGCGAAGGCAGCGTGGCCAAGGGCACTTTGACCCTGACCGGCAGCGCCACCGAGAGCGGCGTGCTCAACCTCTATGTGGGCGGCGTGCGGGTCCAGGCCGCCATCGCCAAGGGCGCCACCGCAGCCCAGGCGGCCACCGCCCTGGTGCAGAAGATCAACACCTCGGCCGACCTGCCGCTGAGCGCCAGCGCCGCCGAAGGCGTGGTGACCCTGAACGCCAAGTGGACCGGCGACAGCGGCAACGACATCAGCCTGCAGCTCAATCGCCTGGGCAAGAGCAATGGCGAGAGCACCCCGGAAGGCCTGGCCATCGTTATCGGCAAGATGGCCGGTGGTGCCGGCGTGCCTGACCAGGTCGCCGCGGTCGCTGCCCTGGGCGATGAGCCGTTCGAGTTCATCTGCATGCCCTGGACCGACGTCGCCAGCCTCAACACCTGGCAAGCGGTCATGGATGACAGCGTGGGTCGCTGGTCCTGGGCCAAGCAGCTGTTCGGCCATGTCTACACCGCCAAGCGCGGCACCGTGGGCACCCTGGTCGCCGCCGGGCAGGCGCGTAACGACCAGCACATGACCATCCAGGCCCTGGAACCGGGCGTTCCGCAACCGGCCTGGGTCCAGGCTGCGGCACTGGCCGCGCGCACCGCGGTGTTCATCTCCGCCGATGCCAGCCGTCCGACCCAGAGCGGCAGCCTGCCAGGCCTGGACCCGGCCGCGGCCAGCGAGCGCTTCACCCTGACCGAGCGCCAGTCGCTGCTCAACTACGGCATCGCCACCGCCTACTACGAAGGCGGCTACGTGCGCATCCAGCGTTCGATCACCACCTACCAGAAGAACGCTTTCGGCCAGGCGGACAACTCCTACCTGGACAGCGAGACCCTGCACCAGTCGGCCTACATCGTGCGCCGCCTGCAAAGCGTGATCACCAGCAAGTACGGGCGCCACAAGCTGGCCGCCGACGGCACCCGCTTCGGCGCCGGCCAGCCGATCGTCACCCCGAGCACCATTCGCGGCGAGCTGATCGCCCAGTACGCCAAGCTGGAGCTGGAAGGCCATGTGGAAAACGCCGAGCTGTTCGCCGAGCACCTGGTGGTGGAACGCGATGCCCGGGACCCGAACCGCATCAACGTGCTGTTCCCGCCGGACTACATCAACGGCCTGCGAGTCTTCGCGCTGCTCAACCAGTTCCGCCTGCAGTACGACAACGTCGCCTGAACGCACGTTCGACTGTGAATCCAGCCCACCTTGCGTGGGCTTTTTATTGAAGGGAGAAACACCATGGGTCAAGTGATTGCGGGCACCTGCTACGTCAAGGTCGACGGTGCTCAACTGACGATCAACGGCGGCTGCGAGGCGCCGCTGATGTCCACCAAGCGTGAAACCGTCGTGCCGGGTTTCTACAAGGAAGTCGAGGTCACCCCGACATTCAAGGTCACGGCGCTGCACACCCCGGACTTTCCGCTCAAGCAGCTGGTGGCCGGTACCGACATGACTGTCACCTGCGAATTCAACAATGGCAAGGTCTTCGTCCTGGCCGGCGCCTACCTGGTGGACGAGCCGGTATCCAAGGGCGACGACGCCAGCATCGCGCTGGTGTTCAACGGCGTGAAGGGGACCTGGCAATGACTCAAGTCGTGAAGCTGCAAGTGGCCATCGAAGCCCACGGCGAAACGCTCGACGAACTGACCCTGCGCCGCCCGACGGTGCAGGAGGTGCGCAACATCAAGGCGCTGCCGTACCGGATCGACAAGAGCGAGGAAGTGAGCCTGGACATGGATGTCGCGGCCAAGTACATCGCGGTCTGCGCCGGTATCCCACCGTCCTCGGTGAACCAGCTGGACCTGGCCGACCTCAACGGCCTGAGCTGGGCCGTCGCGAGTTTTTTCATGAGTGCGGCGTCGCAGCCATCGGCGACCTGATCGCGGCCGCCTATGACCTGGCCTGGTTCTGGAAGGTTGACCCCGAACAGATGATGGCCAGGCCATTGGATGTGCTCCGCGAGTCACTGGAGCACGCGCAACGGATCAATGCGATGCAGCAGGTGCAGTGATGGCCAATATTCAACAAAGCATGAGCCTGACGAACATCCAGACCACGGTGCACATGTCCGTGGTGGTGCTCGGCGCACAGAAACTCGAAGCCCAGATGTCGGGGATCCGCGCCAGGATCGGCGCCTTCAAGAAGAGCATCGAGGGCAGTGGCCTCGGCTCCCTCGACCTGGGCGGCTTTATCAAGGGTGGCGGTTTGCTGGAGCCGTTCATCCATGGCATCAAGCAGGCGATCAAGGCCGAGGACGACCTGCAAGCCAGCAGCCAGCAACTCACCCAGCTCAAGGTACCGCAAGTGCCCCTGGGTGAAACCTCGGCCCACCTCAAGCAGTTCGACGACGCCTTGCAAGGGGTGTCGCTGAAGATGGGCCAGGCGCTGCTGCCGGCGGTCAACAACTTGATCACCGGGCTGACCCCGCTGATCAGCAGTGTCGGTGCCTTCGTTGCCGACAACCCGGCCCTGGTGGAAGGCTTGGCCGCTGCGGCCGTGGCTTTCACCGTGGTTACCACCGGGGCCATGGGCCTGGCGGCGGTGGTCGGCCTCTTGGCCTCGCCGGTGGGGATCGTGGCGGCGGCGATCGCCGTGGCCGCTGGTTTGATCATGGCCTACTGGGAGCCGATATCCGGGTTCTTCAGCGGGATCTGGAACAGCCTGCAGCAGGCGGCGCAGGTGGCCTTCGCCACCTTCAAGAGCCTGTTCGGCTGGAGCCCGTTGCAGGCCCTGGCCGGTGCCTGGGGCTCGCTCACGGGGTTCTTCTCCGGGCTCTGGAGCTCGGTGGTCGGCGAGGCGACCCAGGCCTGGGCACCGCTCAGCGAGTTCTTCAGTGGCTTGTGGCAGGGCATCCAGGCCCTGGCGTTGCCGCTGCTGGATTTCTTCAAGACCTTGTTTTCCTGGAGCCCGCTGGGGCTGGTGATCGATAACTGGCAGCCATTGACCGGGTTGTTCTCGGCGCTGTGGGAGCTGTTGCGGGCACTGTCGGTGCCGGTGATGAGCTTCTTCAAGACCCTGTTCGACTGGTCGCCCCTGGGCCTGGTGATCAACAACTGGCAGCCGCTGCTGGGCTTTTTCGGGCGCTGCTGGGATGGCCTGCGGGCGCTGTCGGAACCGGTGCTGGGGTTCTTCAAGACCCTGTTCGACTGGTCGCCCCTGGGCCTGGTGATCAACCACTGGCAGCCGCTGCTGGGCTTCTTCGGGCGCTGTTGGGATGGCTTGCGGGCGCTGTCGGAACCGGTGCTGGGCTTCTTCAAGACCTTGTTCGACTGGTCGCCCCTGGGGCTGGTGATCAACCACTGGCAGCCGCTGCTGGGCTTCTTCGGGCAGTGCTGGGATGGCCTGCGGGCCCAGGCGGAACCGGTGCTGGGGTTCTTCAAGACCCTGTTCGACTGGTCGCCCCTGGGCCTGGTGATCAATAACTGGCAGCCGCTGATGGACTTCTTTTCGGCCACCTGGGACCAGTTGCTGGCGCTGAGCGCGCCGGTGGGCGAGTTCTTTCGGGCGCTGTTCGATTGGTCGCCGATGCCGCTGATCAATGCGGCCTGGGAGCCCGTAGCCGGATTCTTCAGTGGCTTGTGGGACTCGCTGCTGGCGATCACGGCGCCGGTCCAGGGGTTCTTCCAGGAGCTGTTCAACTGGTCGCCCATGGACAGGGTCACGGCCAACTGGCAGCCGATCGCCGACTGGTTCTCGGCGTTCTGGGACAAGCTCAAGGGCACCCTGGGCGGTATCCGGGAAATGCTCGGCGGCAGCTTTGGCGGCTTCATCGCCAAGATCACCGGCAAGGTCGAAGGCCTGACCGAGGCCCAGCAGCGGACCAACGCCGAAGGCAAGGGCCAGTTGGCCCCGGCATTCTTCGGTGCCGAGGCTTCGCCGGCGGCGCGCAACCTGAACCAGGGCTCTGGTGCGTTGGTGCAACAGAGTGCGGCCAACAACCGCACGCAACTCGAAGGCGGCCTGACGGTGCGCTTCGAAAACGCCCCGGCGGGCCTGCGCACCAGCCAGCCGCAGACCAACCAGCCGGGCCTGGCGGTGACTCCGCGCATCGGCTATCGCTCACTTTCCCTAGGAGGTTCCAATGAGCTGGCGTGATCGGTTGTTGCCGGCGTCGTTTCGCGGCGTCGGTTTCTGGGTCGACCAGGCCAAGACCCCGGTGGGCCAGAAGGGCCAGTTGCATGAGTACCCCCAGCGCGACCAGCCCTTCTACGAAGGGCTCGGCCAGCAGGCCAAGGTCCACGACCTGACGGCCTTCATCGTGGGCGAGAACTGCCTGGAGCAGCGCGACCAGCTGCTCCAGGCCCTGGAGCAGGGGGCCGGGGAACTGGTCCACCCTTGGCTGGGACGGATGCAGGTCAAGGTCGGCGAGTGCGAAATGACCCATACCCGCCAGGACGGCGGCCTGGTGACGTTCGCCCTCAAGTTCCACCCCGACCAGCCGTTGCTGTTCCCCACGGCGGTGGTCAACTCCCGCGAGCAATTGCTGGTGGCCGCCGACAGCCTGCTGGGTTCGGCGGTACGGCGCTTCGAAGAGGCCATCAGCCTGATCAAGGCCGCACGGATCGCGGTCAAGGAACTACGCGATTGCCTCAAGGACGTCTACGCGGTGATCGAGCATGAGTTCAAGGAACTGATCGACACCTACAAGGACCTGCGCCAGCTGGTGCTGGCGCTCAAGGAGCTGCCCCGGGAGGTCAGCGCCGAGTTCAAGGGCTTGCTCAAGGACATCCGCGAGCTCAAGGACTTCGCCCGCGAGGGTTATCGCGGGGTGCTGGCCAATGCTTCGCAAGAGGTCGAGGCGGCGAAGAAGATCGACACGCCCAAGCTCACCACCGGCAAGGACACGGTGGCCGCGGCCCAGGCCATGGCCAACCTGGTGCAGGACATGCTGCTGGTGAAGCTCGGCTACCAGGTCGCGCAGATGCCGGCGGCGGCGCCGGTGGTCAAGCTCAACTCCACGCCTTCGGTGGCCCAGCAGGCGGTCCAGCCGGTACGCCGCCTGGATGTGCCGGTGGCCGAGGATGTGCTGAGCCTGCGCGATGCCCTCAATGAGGTGATCTGGCAGGCCGCGCTCAAGGCCGATGCCCTGCATTACCAGGCGCTCAACAGCCTGCGCCAGCAGCTGTTCGGCCATCTCACGGCGGTGTCGTCCACCGGGGTGCGGCTGCTGACCCTGTCGCCCAAGCAGAGCCTGCCGGCCCTGGTGGTGGCCTACCAGCGGTTTGGCGATGCCACCCGGGTGGGGGAGGTGAGCCAGCGCAACAAGGCGGTGCATCCTGGCTTCCTACCGCCGGCCGACCTGAAAATCGCCGAGGTGTAGGCCATGAACCCAGCACAAGATGCCGTCACCCTGACCGTTGACGGCCTGGACTACGGCGGCTGGAAAAGCGTCGAGATCAGCGCGGACCTGGAGCGCCAGTTCCGCAGCTTCAGCCTCAACATCACCTGGCAGTGGCCGGGGCAACTGGAGGTCAAGCCGATCAAGCCCGGCTCGCGTTGCCAGGTGCGTATCGGCAGCGACCTGGTGCTCACCGGCTACGTGTACAAGGCGCCGGTCAGCTATGACGCGCACCAGGTCAGCCTGAGCATCGAAGGCAGTTCGTTGACCCAGGACCTGGCCGACTGTGCGGCCATCAACCGCCCGAGCCAGTGGCAGGAGCAGAGCCTGTTGAGCATCGTCCAGGCCCTGGCGGGCGCCTATGGCGTGGGCGTGGTCAGCGAGATCCCGCAGACCGCCAAGCTCGGCAAGCACAGCATCGTGCCCGGGGAGACGGTGTTCCAGTCCATCGACCGTTTGCTGACCCTGTACCGGGTGTTCTCCACCGATGACGCCGAGGGCCGGGTGCTGCTGGCCAAGCCCGGCAGTAGCGGGCGGGCCAGCGATGCCCTGGAGCTGGGCAAGAACATCCTGTCGGCCAATGCGCCGATGGATTTCAGCCAGGTGTTCTCCGAGTACCGGGTCATTGGCCAGCACAAGGGCAGCGACCAGAAAAGCGGCGCTGCGGTCGCCGAGGTCTCGGGCCAGGCCCGGGACCCGAGCATGGCGCGCAAGCGGGTCACGGTGATCAGCGAAAGCGCGCAGCTGACCCCCGAACTGGCCCAGCAGCGGGCCGACTGGGAGAGCGCCACCCGCATGGGCAAGGCGCTGACCACCAGCTATCGGGTCCAGGGCTGGCGCCAGGGCAACGGCGATTTGTGGCGGCACAACACCCTGGTGCGGGTGATCGACAAGGTCCTGGGCTTCGACCAGGACATGCTGATCTCCAAGGTCACCTATTCGCTCTCCGAACAGGGCTCGATCACCACCTTGCAAGTGGCGCCGCCGCACACCTTCGACGCCAACCCCGTCCCCGCGAAAACCTGAGCCGCCCCCGGCGGCGTACAGGCCACCGGGGCCCGCCATTGCCTGCCCGATGCGTCGGGCCCGGGCCAGCCAAGGAATCCACCATGAGCCTACTGACACGCCTGTTGGCGCGCGGCACCGTCGTGCTCGCCAACTCGGCCAACAAATTGCAATCGCTCCAGATGCGCCTGACCGCCGGCGAGGTGAATGACGACATGGAGCATTTCGAGCCCTACGGTTTCACCAGCAATCCGCTGGCCGGGGCCGAAGGCATCGCCACCTTCCTCGGTGGCGACCGCTCCCACGCCGTGGTGCTGGTGGTCGCTGACCGCCGCTATCGCCTCCAGGCCCTGGCACCCGGCGAGGTAGCCATCTACACCGACGAAGGCGACAAGGTGCACTTCAAGCGTGGCCGGGTGATCGATATCCAGACCGACACCCTGAACATTCGCGCGGCCACGGCGGTGAACATCGATACGCCGACCCTGACCCAGACCGGCAAGATCGTCTCCCAGGGCGACCAGGTGGCCGGCGGCATCAGCCAGATGCGCCACCCGCATGCCGGCGTGCAGCCGGGCCCCGGCCAGACCGGCGCACCGGTGGGAGGCCCATGATGTTCCTCAGCCACGACCTCAAGACCGCGCTGACCCGCGCGGTGCTGATCAGCCTCTACACCTGGCGCCGCGCCGCCGACGATGACGTGCTCGACGATGACGAGCGCTTCGGCTGGTGGGGCGACAGTTTTCCCACGGTGGCCGACGACCGCATCGGCTCGCGGCTGTGGTTGCTGCGCCGGGTCAAGCTGACCCGCCAGACCCAGCTCGATGCCGAGTTCTACGCCCGCGAAGCCCTGCAATGGCTGATCGACGATGGCCATTGCAGCGCCGTGGACATCAGCAGCGAACGCCTCGACGCCCAACGCCTGAACCTGCGCATCGTGCTGGTACTGGCCGGTGGCGAGCGCCTGGACATCAACCCCGAACACAGTTGGCAGGTGACCTATGCCGTTTGAAACGCCTTCGCTGCCGGTGCTGATCAAGCGCACCCAAAGCGACCTGGCCAGCGATTCGCTGCGCCAGTCCGATGCCCAAGTCCTGGCCCGAACCCTCAGCGGCGCCGCCTTTGGCCTGTATGGCTACCTGGATTGGATCGCCGAGCAGATCCTGCCGGACAAGGCCGATGAGTCGACCCTGGAACGGATCGCCGCACTGCGCCTGAACCAGCCACGCAAGGCCGCCCAGGCGGCCAGCGGCAACGTCAGCTTCATGGCTTCGGCCGGGGCGGTGCTGGATGTCGATACGCTGCTGCAGTCCAGCGATGGCCGCAGCTACAAGGTGACCGCCGCGCGGACCACCAGCAGCGGCCTGAACAGCACCAGCATCGCTGCCCTGGATGCCGGTTCCCTGGGCAATGCCGAGGCGGGCCTGAGCCTGATCCCGGTGCAGCCGATCCAGGGCATCAGCGGCAGCTTCACGGTGCTGGCGCCAGGGTTGGTGGGCGGCGTTGCGCGCGAAAGCCTGGAGTCGCTGCGCTCGCGGGTGGTCCGTTCGTACCGGGTCATTCCCCATGGCGGCTCGGCCCAGGACTACGAGACCTGGGCCCTGGAGTGCCCCGGCGTGACCCGCGCCTGGTGCCGCGGCAGCTACCTCGGGCCGGGCACCGTGGGCCTGTTCGTGATGCGTGACGACGATCCGCACCCGGTGCCGGATGCCGCGCAACTGGCCGAGGTGCAAGCGCATATCGAGCCGCTGCGGCCGGTGACCGCCGAGGTCCACGTACTGGCCCCGGTGCAGCAGCCGGTGACCTATCGCCTGCGCCTGAGCCCGGACACCAGCGCCGTGCGCGCCGCGGTGGAAGCGCAGTTGCGCGACCTGCACCACCGTGAAGCCGGTCTCGGCGAAACCTTGCTGCTGACCCATATCGCCGAAGCCATCAGCAGTGCCACCGGCGAGAACGACCACAAGCTGATGGCGCCCAGCGCCGACGTACCGGCCGCCAACAACCAGCTGCTGACCTTCGGAGGTTGTGTATGGCTGGAATGAGAAGCGCGGCCCAGTACCAGGAACAACTGCGCAGCTTGCTGCCCAGCGGCCCGGCCTGGGACCCGGAGCACGTACCGGAACTGGAGCAGGTGCTCGAAGGCATCGCCCAGGAACTGGCGCGCCTGGATGCCCGGGCCGCCGACCTGCTCAACGAGATGGACCCGGCCGGGGTCAGCGAGCTGGTGCCGGACTGGGAGCGGGTAATGGAGCTGCCCGACCCCTGCCTGGGGGCCACGCCGCTGTTCGACGACCGCCGCCTGGCGGTGCGCCGGCGCTTGCTGGCGGTGGGTAGCCAGGCGCTGAGCTACTACGTGGAAATCGCCCGCAGCCAGGGTTACCCCAACGCCACCATTACCGAGCTGGAGGCTCCGCGCATGGGTCGCGCCCGCTTCGGCTCGGCGCACTTCGGCACCTGGCAGGCGCAGTTCATGTGGACGCTCAACACCGGCGGCCGGTTGCTGCTCGGGCGGCGCTACGGCGCCAGCTACTGGGGCGAACGCTTTGGCATGAACCCCGGATCGGCCCTGGAGTGCCTGATCCACCGCAGCGCCCCGGCCCATACCCGGGTGCATATCAATTACGACTAGAGGGCAGGTGATGGACTTTCCCAGAAGTGTGCCCAGCGCGGGGCTGGTCAACGGCCGGTTCGCCGACGAAAACCCGCTGACCGGGACGCCCGGCTCGTTGATCACCGCCGCCTGGGGCAATGGCGTGACCGAGGAGTTGCTCAATGTGATTCGTGCGGCGGGCATCACGCCAGCCGAAAGCGAATCGGACCAGCTGCTCAGGGCCTTGAAGGGCGTGCTGGCCCAGGATGCCCAGCCCCTGGCCGCGTTGGCCTTTCCCACCGTGGCCACGGCCGACGGGCGTATCGCGGTGACACCGGGTACGGCTGCGGCGGGCTGCACGGTCATGGTGCCCGGCGGGGTGCTGGTCAGCCTGGGCGAAGAAGCCCTGGTGGGCATCACCGCCCGTCCGCGGGCGCTGTACAGCGTGCCCTGGATTTCCCCTGACCTGGATATCAACAGCACCTATTTCTTGCGCATGCAGGTCATGGGTGGGGCGTTGGGTTGCTACCTGCAAAAGGGCACCGACAACGATGCCGTTCCCCCTGCGCTCAAGGGCGCCGCCGGCGCCTCCGGAGGCGGTTTCGATTCCACCTGCATCGACATGCTCCTGGCCAAGGTGGTCACCGCCGGTGCCGGGACCTTGCCCAAGCTGACTTTGCTGGCCAACAAGGCGCGGCTGGAAGCCGTGGGGGTCTGGTCCGGAGCTAGCGGCAGTTACTCGTTGCCCCTGAACTGGGCCAGGAAACCCCGGGCCTACGTTGCGGGAATGATGGACTACGACGACTACGTCAAGACCGACTACACCATCGTGGCCGAGGACACTGGCCATAACTTCAGGGCGGCGACATCGGCCATGCCCGAAGGAGGTTTCAGCGATCGCTATATGGGGCGCGTGCTGATCCTGTCCTGGGCGCAGAACGTCACAAGTGTTGTCGGGTTGATCAACGCCCGTGTCAGATGGGAGGCCTAGGGATGAAAGCCTTTATCGAACAGGGCGTCGTGACGGCCCTGGTGAGCGGTGATATCGACGGTGGCGTCGAGCTGCCGCCAGGCCTTGCGGTGACCGTCGGCTGGCGCTACCAGGATGAGCTGTTCAGCCCGGCTCCGGACAGCCTTGGCGCCGAACCACAGCAGCCGCTTTTGCAAGCCGAACGCGACTGGCGCCGCACGGCCCTGGCCGGGACCGATTGGCTGGTGGCCCGCCACCGCGATGAACTCGACGCTGGCACCCCGGCGACCCTGGGGCGCAAGCAGTTCGCCAAGCTGCTGGCTTACCGCCAGGCCCTGCGGGACTGGCCGGCCTCGGCCGGCGAGTCGCAAACCCAAGCGCGACCCGAGCCGCCCAAGTGGCTGGCGAAGTTGCCCCACTGACAGGACATGAACCATGGATTACCCGAAAAGCGTACCCAGTGCGGGCCTGGTCAATGGCCGCTTCGTCGATGAAAACCCGCTGACCGGCTCGCCGGGATCGCTGATTCCCGCCGACTGGGGCAATGGCGTCACCCAGGAGATCCTCAACGTCATCAAGGCGGCCGGCCTGGTGCCGGATGAACGCAAGAGTGACCAGCTGACCCAGGCCATTGGCGAGTTGCTCGACTTCAAGCGCTTGAAGAACACCCCCACCACCCTGGGCGGCTACGGCATTAGCGATGCCAGCGGACGCCTGTTGGCGGTGAAGCAGTTCGAAACCGTGGGCATCACCCTGTACCGACCCGACCCCAGGGCCAAGCGCATTCGCGTGCGCCTGGTGGGCGCTGGTGGTTCCGGCGGCGGCTGCCAGCCGGTGCCTGCAGGTAGTTTCACCGTGGGCGGTGGCGGTGGTTCTGGCGCCTATGCTGAGGGCTTGTTCGATGTGACCTCACAGATGCTGGCGGGGGTGCCCATTACCCTGGGTGCCGGTGGCGAGGCGCGAACGGCGGTGGGCGCCAGCGGCGGTAGCGCCTCTTTCGGCAGCTACATGAGTGCTTCTGGAGGTATGGGTGGCCAGGTGATCACCTTTGTGTCGGATGCCCCCGGATTCGTCCAGGGGGGCGCAGGAGGTCAAGTGGTGACGGGCGGCAACCTTTCCAGCGCCCGTGGCATACAGGGCGGTTATGCCATGAACAATCCGAACTGGGGAACGTTGGCGGGCTGCGGCGCAGCCAGTCCGTTCGACGGCGGGACTGCCGCTACCGGACTGAACAACATAGGCCTCCCCGGGGTGCGTGGTTCGGGAGGCGGCGGCAGTTGTTCGTTCCTAGCCACTGCCGCCTGCTTGAGCGGCGCCGGTGGCAATGGCTTTTGTGAAATCTGGGAGTACGCGTGATGGCCCGTTATGTCCGTGTGGAAGAGGGCGTGGTGGTCGAGTTGATCGAGACCGGCGACTACACCATCGCTGATTTGTTCGCCCCGCAGTTCCTCGCGTCCATCCACCCTGCGCCCCCGGGGCGCGAAGTGCGGGTGGGCATGGAGTTGCAGGCCAGCCCAGTGCCGGCTGCGGTGGCTGAGGCAAGTGAGCCGGTGGCTGCGCCGCTGGCGACACCGCCAGGCGACAAGCTGGAGGCCGTGGCCCGGGCCCATGTGGCCGAAGTGGTGGCCCAGGGGGCGGAAGCCCGGGAGCGCCAATGGCGCAGCGACAGCCTGGAAGCCAGCCAGTGGCTGGCGGCCCGGCACCGCGATGAACAGGACCTGGGACGCGGCACCAGCCTTAGCGCGCAGCAGTACCTGGAGTTGCTGGAGTACCGCCAGGCCCTGCGCGAATGGCCCGGTTGCCAGGGGTTTCCGGCCGTGGCGGCGCGCCCGCAGGCCCCCCAATGGTTGCCAGGCAATCTGCCTGGCCAATGACCGGCACGAATCCTTCGAGCCGTTTTCAATCATCTCAAGACGCCTGCCCGCCACCCGGGTGCCGACGTTGCCTGGCCGCTGGCCGAGCCGCGTTGCACCCGGGACGTAGCGGTGGGCGTCCTTATCAGGACATCACCTGTGGACTATCCAAAAAGCGTGCCCAGCTCCGGGCTGGTCAATGGCCGGTTCATCGATGAAAACCCGGTTGCCGGCACGCCGGGGTCGCTGATCCCGGCCAGCTGGGGCAACGCGATCACCGATGAAATCCTCAATGTGCTGTCGGCCGCGGGCATCGCTCCGCTGGAAGGCAGCAACAACCAGCTGATCACCGCGCTGCGCAGCGGTGCGCTGTTCCAGACCAAACCGCAGTTCGACAACGGTAAGTCGGCGGCCACCACCGAGTTCGTGCAACGCGCCCTGGGCTCGCTGCGCGATGTGGCGGTCTACAACGCGGCCACCACCCTGACCGCCGCCGATATCGGTCGTTGCGTGCGCTTCGGTTATGGCGGCTACAGCATCACCTTGCCCGCGGCCGGACCGGCCATCGCCAATGGCAGCGCCCTGTACCTGATGAACACCGGCACCGGGACCATGACCGTGGTGGTCAATGGTGGCGACAAGATCGCCGTCGGCAACGGCTACCTGAGTAGCTTCGAATTCGGCGTGGGCGATTCGGTGGTGCTGGTCAAGCATCTCAATGGCGAGTGGACGGCGCTGCTGGGCAGCGTACCGATGCGCTACATGCCGGGTTTTGCCTGTTCATTGAACACCACGGGTTATCAGAAATTGCCCAGTGGCTTGATCGTGCAGTGGATCGCCGGTGGTTCCGACAGCAATGGCAACATGATCGTCTCGTTGCCTATCCAGTTTCCCAACGCGGTACTGGGCGGCATTGCCAACGAACTCAATCCCCTGGGCTGGGGTGCCACGGGCCGGACCACGGTCTGGGCCTTCGACCTGCCCAGCAGCAACAAGGCGGTGGTGGTGGCCAAGTCCCGGGACATCATCGGCAACAACGTACCGGTGCCCAATCCCATTGGCGGCCGCATCCTGGTTTGGGGGTATTGAATGAGCAAGTATTTTCTAGCGCAGACCTTGGGGTTCCTGTGCTCCGACGAGCATGAACCGGCGCTGCTGGAGCAGGCGGTGAAGATCACCGACCTGGAGTACCAGAAGCTGTTCGAGGGACAGGCCCAGGGCCAGGCCATCGCCGCCGACGAGTTGGGCCGGCCGATCCTGGTGGAACGCCCCGGGCCTTCGGCCGAGACCTTGGCGCTGATCGAGCGCGCCTGGCGCGACGGCCAATTGCAGGAGACCGACGGCGTGGTGGCGCGCCATCGCGATGAGCTGGACGCCGGTGGCGCCACCAGCTTGTCGGCGGCTCAATTCCAGAGCCTGCAGGATTATCGGCGGCTGTTGCGCCAATGGCCGGCCCAGGACGAATTCCCCGCTAGCGACAAGCGCCCCGTACAAGTGATGCCGGCACCGGCAGCGGCTCCCGCGGTGAAGCGCACCCGGGCCAGGAAGCCCGCGCAACCGGCACCGGAAGCTTCGTCCTGATGCGGCACTGATATTCATCTTCAGCGTGAGCTGTCCTGACCGAGCACCGCCATAAATGGCGGGACTGTGCTCGTCAGTCGAAAAGCCAGAGATGGCAGGAGTTAAACAATGGATTATCCAAGGAGCGTGCCCAGCGTTGGCTTGGTCAACGGCAGGTTCGTGGATGAGGATGCCGTGGCGGGAACCCCCGGGTCGCTGATTTCCGCGAGCTGGGGCAATTCGGTGACCGAAGAATTGTTGAACGTTATCCGGGCCTCGGGTACCACACCGGTCGAAGGGGTGAACAACCAGCTGCTGACCGCCTTGCGTGGCAAGGGGGCTTTCGATACGGCGCCGAAGTTCGATGCGAGCAGCAAGGTCGCGACCACCGAGTTCGTGCAACGGGCCCTGGGCAGTTACTCGGGGCAAGCCAACTATGATCGCGACGTGGCCCTGGCCCCTGGCGATGTCGGCAAGCTGATTGCCCTGACGGCCCCGGTGACCGTGACCTTGCCCGAGTGGGCGGCGGTGGCACCCGGTGGCCTGGTCACGGTGTTTGGCTGGGGCGCAGCCTTTACCGTGCAGGGCCGGGCTGGTGACAACCTTTCGCAGATCTCCGGTGCCAGCAGTGGCCCGATGACCTTCACCGCAGGTACCCGGGCGGTGTTCCGGCGCAACCTGTATGACCGCGGCTGGAGCCTGGACGACGGCGATGCCGCGCTGAAGTATTCGCCCATGTTCAGCGCTTCGTATGGCGCTTCGGGTTTTCAGCGACATCCGAGCGGCATCATCGATCAGTGGGGAATTTGCACCAGCAATGAATCCGGTGACGCCTACGTCACCTTTCCGGTTGCCTTTCCAAATGGCGTGCGCTCCATTGTGGCCAACCATGCCGGCACCGGTGCGGCCATGGTGATTGCGGTATGGAACAAGGTAACCAACCAAGGTTGCCAGCTGAGGGTTTTCAACCACTTGGGGAACAGCTCGCAGTGGCTCATCTATTACCGAGTAGTGGGGTACTGAATGAACAACTCGACGATCTTTTTCAGCCCAAGCACCTGTGGTGCCTACTTGCCGGCGATCCATGGCAGCGACATGCCGGACGATGTGGTGGAGGTGCCCGAGCGCTACTGGCATTCGCTGTTGAGCGAGCTGGCCCTGAGCCCGAAGAAAATGGCCGCCAGGGACGATGGTTATCCGGTCCTGGTCGACTTGCCGGCCCCCGATGCGCAGTGGCTACAGGAGAACGAACGTAGCTGGCGCGACGCGCAGTTGCTGCAAACCGATGGGATGGTGGCCCGGCATCGCGACCAACTGGAGGCTGGGGTAGACACGAGTCTCTCGGCCGCCGAGTTCGCCAGCTTGCAGCAGTATCGCCAGCAGTTGCGCGACTGGCCTGTCCAGCAGGCTTTTCCGCAGCAGGCGCTGCGCCCGCAACTGGCGGTGGCCGAATCGATTTCGGCCGAGTCCAGGAGCTCATCCAACCCACTGTTCGCGCTGTTTCGTGGGAAGAACAAATGAAAGGAATCCTCTATGTCGATCACTGAAGAGCAGTTGCTCAAGATCATGCCGAACGCCCGCCGCCAAGCGGGCGTTTTCGTATCCCCGCTCAACGCTGCCATGGCTCGCCGGCAGATCGATACGCCCAAGCGCCAGGCGGCGTTCCTGGCGCAGATCGGCCATGAATCGGGGCAGTTGCAGTACGTGCGCGAGCTGGGCAACGACCAGTACCTGAGCAAGTACGACACCGGCACCCTGGCCGCGCGGCTGGGCAATACCCCCGAGGCCGATGGCGACGGCCAGCGCTATCGCGGGCGTGGGCTGATCCAGGTCACCGGGCGCAGCAACTATCGCCAGTGCAGCCTCGGCCTGTTCGGCGACGAGCGCCTGCTGGAGTTGCCCGAGCTGCTGGAGCAGGCGCAATGGGCCGCCGAATCGGCAGCCTGGTTCTGGGAGAGGGCGGGGCTCAATGCCCTGGCCGATCGTGATGAGTTCAACGCCATCACCCGGCGCATCAATGGCGGCTTGAACGGCCTGGAAGATCGCCGCCAGCTCTGGGGCCGGGCGCGCTCGGTACTGGGCCTGCCGGCAGCCTGAGGCCGCCGGCCTGCGCCAAGGAGAATCAGCATGAACATTCGCAGTTGGCTGGCCGTGGCGGTCATGGCCGGGCTGCTCTATGCCCTGGGCTACATCACCGGGGTCGGCAGCGAGCGTAGCCGCAACCACGTCCTGGACGAGGCGCGCCTGCGCCAGTCCTTCGAACAGGGCCAGGCCCTGGGTACGGTCAAGGAGAAGGTGGTGGTCGAGTACGTCGACCGCATCGTCAAGGTGTACCAGGCGGGCGCCACGATTACCAAGGAGGTTCCTATCTATGTTTCCCAAGCCGCTGATAGTGCTTGCGTGGTGCCTGCCGGTTTTGTCCGGGTGCACGACGCCGGCGCCCGCAACCTGCCCGTGGCCGGAGGCCCCCGCGGCACTGATGGCGCCGCCTCGGGCCTTGCACTCTCTACCGTCGCCGCCAGCGTCGTCGACAACTACAACCAGTGCCACGCCAACGCCGAGCAACTGAAGGCGTTGCAGCAGTGGGTGCGCGAGTCCCAGGCGCTGCTGCAGGGCGCCCCAGCGGTGGCCCGGCATCCCTGAGGGGAACAGGAGACTTTCATGTCCGTACCGGATATTCGTAAACCTTCCGAACTGCTGCAGGCCATCGAGCGAGGCTTGCGCCAGGCCGAACCAGGCCTGCAGGTGGGCACGCGCCAGGACTTCGGCAACACCTCCGGGCAGCCGTGGTTTTTGCTGGATATCGAGCGTAACCAGCAGGCCCCGCGTTCCTCCCAGGGGCGCCAGGTGCAGTTGCTGCGCATCGTCCTGCAGCTGTGTGTGCCGCGCCAGGCGGGTTCGACCCAGGCCGCCTGGGACCTGGCCAGCCGGCTGCTGACGGTGCTGGCGGATAACCGCTGGGGCTGGTCGGCCGAGCAGTGTGGCGCGGCGGGCAACATCGTCGCGCAGCCTTTGCCGGTGACCGATCCGCAGTCGACCCATGACGCCTGGAGCTTGAGTTTCGACCAGGCCATCTACCTGGGGCCGGCGCTGCTGGATGACCCTGTGGGCAAGCCGTTGTTTGCCCGCACCTGGGAAGTCTCCAGCATCGACGATCCGAGCCAATACCGAGCCCTGGAGGACTGAACCATGTTCGATGCCTTCCTTAGGGTGCAACTGGCCCCGATCATCGAGCGCCTGGCCGAGATGGAAACCGAGCTGGACGACCTGCATCGGCGTGCCGAGAGTTTCTGCCGGATCGGCGTTTGCCATTCGGTGGACGCCGCCAGCAATACCTGCCGGGTCAGCCATGGCGACCTGCTGACCCCGGCCATCCGTTTCTTCAACCCCAGCGCCGGGGAGCAGAGCGAGTCGCGCATTCCTTCGGTGGGCGAGCAATGCCTGTTGCTCAACCACGGCGCGGGGGAGGGCGGGGGCCAGTCGGTGGCTTTGTTCGGCCTCAACAGCCAGCGCTTTCCCCCGGCCTCCACGGTCGCCGGCCTGACCCGTCGGCAATACCGCGACGGCAGCCAGAGCAGCTACGACGACACCAGCCACACCCTGAACTGGAGCAACGGCCCGGCGGCATTCAGCGGCAGCCGTGAGGCGCTGGAGTTGAGCCTGGGCAATGCCCGCCTGGTGATGACTGCCGATGCCGTGGACCTGAGCCTGGGCGCCAGCGGCCTGCGGCTGGACGCCGGAGGTGTGCACTTGCGCGGCCCGCTGGTGGAGCACCAGGGCCGAGTCATCAGTACCGCATAAGGAGTTCGCCATGATCGGCGTTGATAGATACACCGGGGCAGCGGTCGATGACTGGCTGCAATTTGTCCAGCGTGCCACCCGGGCGCTGACCACCCCTTTGGGCACCCGGCAGAAGCGGCCGCTGTACGGTTCGCTGATTCCCCAGTTGCTGGGGCGCAATCTTGGCGACGACCTGTTGGTCCTGGCCCAGAGCCACGCCGCCGAGGCGTTCTACAACAAGGCTAACGGCATCGCCGACTTCGAGCCCGAGGTTATCGTCGCCAGCCGCCAGGGCGCGGGCTTGCTGCTGCGCTTCGCCGGGACCTGGAACAACCGCCGGCAATCCTTCGAGGTGGTGACATGAGCATGCTGATTCCCGGGCAGAACCAGCTCGAAGAACCGGAGATCGTCAAGGTCGATGAGTTCGAGCCGTTGCTGGCCGAGTTCAAGGCCTTCGTCCTTGACTATGTGGCTGCCCGTTCCCCGGAGCAGGCGACCAAGTTGCGCACCAGCCTGGACAACGAAAGCGAACTGCTGACCATGGCCCTGGAGGCCTTCTGCGTGCGCTTGCAGACCCACGAGCGCAAGTACAACGCGCGGATCCGGCAGATGCTGGCGTGGTGGGCCACTGGCAGCAACCTGGACGCGCGCCTGGCCGACATGGGCCTGGAGCGCCAGCTGCTGGTGCCGGGCGACGACCAGGCCTTTCCGCCGGTGCCGCCGGTATACGAAAGCGACGACGATGCGCGGCTGCGCTACTACCTGGCGCCCCATGCGCCAGCGGCCGGTTCGCGCATGCAGTATCGACGGGAGATCTTCACCCTGGGGGAGCGGCCGGTGGTCAAGGTCGACTCCGGCGCCGCCGGGGTGGTGACGGTCACCTACACCTTCGACCCGGATGGCTTCGCCGCCCAGGTCAAGGATGGCAATGCCCGGCGCACGGCGCCGGGGGAGGTGATGGTGACGGTGCTGTCACGCTCCGGGGATGGCACGCCGTCGGCAGAATTGCTTGATGGCGTGCGCAGGCACTTCGCCCGCCCGGATGTGAAGCCGGAAACGGATCGGGTCACCGTCCAGGCAGCGCAAATCTTGCCCTACCGGATTCGCGTGGTGGCCAAGATCAATCCGGGACCCGATTCCGGATTGACCAAGGTCGCGACACAGCAACAGCTCCAGGCCTATGCCGACAGCTGTCACCGCCTGGAGGGGCGGGTCGACCCGAGCTGGATCGATTTCACCTTGCACAAGGCTGGCGCGGTGCAACTGGAGATCCTCGAACCTTTGCAGCCCATAGTCACCAGTGCATTCCAGGCGCCTTATTGCCTGGGGGTTGAAGTGGAGGTGCGGATTCTATGAACGAAGACAATGCACCTTCGAGCTTGCTACCGAGCAACAGCTCGGCACTGGAAAAGGCTCTCGACCTGGGGTTTGACCGGTTGCTGGAGCGTGTGGCACCGCCGTTTCCCCAGTTGATGGACCCGGCCCGTACCCCGGCGCAGTTCCTGCCTTACCTGGCCGCAGACCGTGGGGTCAACGAGTGGGATGCCGGAGCCGGTGAAGCCGAAAAGCGCCTGACCGTGGCGTTGTCCTGGCAGATCCAGCGCCAGGCCGGGACCCACAAGGCCTTGAGCCATGCGGTCGAGTCCCTGGGCTTCAAGCCCAATATCGCGGCCTGGTACGAACAACGGCCCCAGGCACACCCCTACACCTTCGATGTGCAGGCCGTCATCGTGCGGGACTGGTCCAGTGGCGATCACAACCGCTTGATACGGCGCATCAACGCCGCCAGGAGCGAGCGCGACGAGGGCACCATCACCGTGGTTCACCAGACCGCTGCCGGCCTGGGCGTGGCTGCGGCGGCCGAGCCGGGCCTGAGCATCGGCGATGACAGCCACCCGGGCGCATTGCCGCAGATCCGCCTGCATGGGGCTTTGGGCCTGGGCGCTGGGGCCGCTACGCCATTGAGCGATGGCGAGCTGTGCCTGGCCGGCGTGCTGCCTGAATTCGGGCTCGATGCCCGACTCAACAATGCTGGGGTTGCCCAGCACTACACCATCAACGACTACGACCTCAGGGCGCAGCTATGACAGAAGACATTACGCGCTTGGTTCGCTTCACTTCCGCCGGTCTGGAGGAAGTGCTGGCGGCCAAGAACCAAGGCTTGAAAGGGCAGATCACCCACATCGGCGCCGGTACCGGTCGCTACGATCCGAGCGGTTCGCAAACCAGCCTTCGCGATGAGCGGCAACGGGTGGCAATCGTGGATTACGAGGACCTGGGTTCGAACCAGCTACGGATGGCGGCGCTGTTCGATGGCGCGGACGAATACGAGATTGGCGAGTTCGGTTTCTACCTGGCAAGCGGTACGTTGCTGGCGGTGTATTCGGTGGCCGGCAAGCTGCTGACGTACAAGGCCGCCGCTGCCCGGGTGCTGCAGAAATTCACCCTGGATATCTCGCCGTTGCCGGCCCAGAGCGTGACCGTGGTGGTCGGGAGCGAGAATCTCAACATCTTGCTGGCAGATGAGCTGGCCACGCTCTCGGCGGCCAGCATCGACCATATGAACCGGGGCCTCGACGTGCTGTTTCGCCTGCGAGCCCTGGAAAAAAGGACCGTCTGACGGGCCTCGAATCAGGCTTGCAGGTGCCAGTGAAGTGGTTCAGTCACTGGTGCTGAATAGGCAACGCCGTTGTGAACAGTCGCAACGCAATCTAAGGAGTTAGGACTTTGAGTACAGAACAGCAACTGGCCGCGGTGGTAAACGCGGCGAACAACTTGACCAATACTGTCACGGGCAAGATCGGCGAGATCGACCAGGCCATTGCCAAGGCTCGCCAGCAATATGACTCGCAACTTGCGGATCTCCAGGGTCGCCTGCCACGCCTGGCCGTTACCAAGAACTTCACCCTTTTACCCAACTCGGCCGGGACACTGATCGACAACTGGGGCATTCATGCCCAGGTCACCACGACTCAACTGCGTGCCATTTCTTCGGTGTCCCAGGCGATGGGGCGCCCGGTTGCGGATGTCGACTTCATGCTGAAGGTGCAGGCGGATGTCCGGGAGCAGTATCCGAATTTCGATATCCGGGCATCGGACTATTGGCGCGGGGCGATCAACGTCTGGCAAATGAAATGGACCCAGATCGACTCCAGCCCCTGGTTGGCCTTTCCCTACGCCAGCGACCAGGCATTGGCGAACGGTGCCGCTGCGGTGCCGCTGAACACTTCGCTGACCCTGGGTGCTTTCGTGCGAGTGATTGAAGGGTCGATCGCTGGCGCCTGGAGTCACGGTGCCGAGAAGGGCAAATGGCGCTGGTGCTCGACCGTGATGTCTCCTTCGGCGTTGTTTGGAGCCTATTTCCACTTGCATCCAATGCGAACTTCGTCCAACGGACTGATTGAAATCATGCTGGCCGGTGCTTGCACCGGCGCGGTCACCAATCCAGGTGACTGGGGCACCATGCTGGCCATTAGCTAAGGAACAACACCATGAAACCTACCTTTGTACCTGCCGAGCTGCATCCGATCATCAAGTGGGAAATGATTCGCAAGGCGCGCGATGAAGACCTGGCCGCCAGTGACTATGCCGCCATGCCCGACTACCCCATGGGCGAAGCCAATCGTCCGGCGTTCGCCGCCTACCGCCAGGGGCTGCGGGATATTCCCGAGCAGGGCAGCGATCCGGATGCGGTCGCCTGGCCGGCCAAGCCGGAATTCCTCAAGTAACTCTTCCGCCGCGCAAGCGGTTTTTTTACGCCTGAACAAAGCCCCGTCCCGGGGTTTTTGCGTTTTTGTCTCTGGAGAAACATGCATATGGCTATCCGCCAGAAATACACCGTGCTCGTGCCATTCCCTACCGGTGGTGGGCACTGGTCGAGCGTCGGCGAAGAACTCGACCTGCTCGATGTCCAGGCCAGCGCGCTGCGCAGTGCCGGGCGCCTGGAGCTGACCAGCGTCCTCGCGGCGCAGACCCCATCCACCAAGGCCGCCAAGGCCGCGACCAAGAAGGCTGACTGACCATGGCTGAGGTTTTGAACTTCGAGCACAACGGCATTACCGTCAATGCCAGCGAATCCCCCGAGGCCATGGGTGGCCTGGGCGACAACGTCATCGGCCTGGTGGGCACCGCGCCCAACGCCCATGCCTCGCTGGCCAAGAACACGCCGATCCGCATCAGCAACTTCAGCACCCAGGCGTTGCTGGACCCCACCGGCGCCGAGGCCGGCACGCTGTTCCAGGCGGTGCTGCAGATCCTCAAGGTGGTCAAGGTGCCGGTCTACGTGGTGATCGTCGACGAGGGCGCGACCCCGGCCGACACCCTGAACAACGTGATCGGCGGCGACGAGGCGGTGACCGGGCGCAAGCTGGGCCTGGCGGCCCTGAGCAGCGTGCCCGAGGACCTGACCATCATCGGCGCCCCGGGCTTCACCGGCAGCAAGGCGGTGGCCGGTGAGTTCGCCGCGTTCGGCAAGCGCATCAAGGCGCGGGTGGTCCTCGATGGCAAGGATGCCTCGGTGGCCGACCAGGTGGCGTACAGCAAGGAACTGGGCGGCGCCGACCTGGGCTTCGACCGTTGCCTGGTGGTGCACAACCTGCCGGCGGTGTACTCCAAGGCGGCCAAGGCCAATGTGTTCCTGGCCCCGTCGAGCCTGGCCATCGCGGCCCTGGCCAAGGTCAAGCAGTGGGAGAGCCCGGGTAACCAGGTGACCTTCGCCGAAGATGTTTCGCGCAGCGTGGAATACAACATCCTCGACACCTCCACCGAGGGCGACCTGCTCAACCGCTACGGCATCAGCTACTACGCACGCACCGTGCTGGGCGGCTTCTCGCTGCTGGGCAACCGCTCCATCACCGGCAAGTTCATCAGCTACGTCGGCCTGGAGGACGCCATCAGCCGCAAGCTGGTCAAGGCCGGGCAGAAGGCCATGGCCAAGAACCTGACCAAGTCGTTCATGGACCAGGAGGTCAAGCGCATCAACGACTGGCTGCAAACCCTGGTGGCCGACGAGACCATCCCGGGCGGCAAGGTCTACCTGCACCCCGAGCTCAACAGCGTCGAGAAGTACAAGAACGGCACCTGGTACGTGGTCATCGACTACGGCCGCTACGCGCCGAACGAGCACATGATTTATCAACTCAATGCCCGCGATGAAATCATCGAGCAGTTCCTGGAGGACGTTCTCTAATGTTTACCAACCGAGTCAGACAGGCCATCGCGGCCACCCTGCAAGGCCTGCCGCTGTCGGCGACGGTGGAGGAGTTCACGCCACCGAAGATCGAGTTCGAGATGCAGGAAATGCGTGGTGGGCGTTTCATCGGCGAGGAAATGGCCAAGGGCGGCAAGGTCCTGGGGGCCAAGCTGGTGCTGCAGGGCGCAGGTCCGGAAATCATGCTGGCCCTGGGCGTCAGCGTGGGCGACGACATCCTGCTCAACGTCCGGGAAGCCGGGCAGGACCAGGACGGCAACACCTACTTCATCTACCACACCGTGGGCGGCAAGTTGAAGTCGCTGGAAGAGGCCCCGCTGAAGATGGGCGAGCAGCCCAAGACCACCCTGGACTTGAGCTGCCGTACCTACAACCGCCTGGAAAACGGCGTGCCGGTGATCGACGTCGATGTGCGCACCCAGAAGTTCATGCTCAACGGGGTCGACATCCTCGGCGCGGCGCGGCGTGCGGTGTTGCTGCCCTAAAAGGCGCGACCCTTCTGCCAATGCCAGTCAGTCAAGCGCGGTGATCCCCTGTAGGAGCAGCCAGTCGACGCTCGATTGCTCGCGAGGGGCGTTAAAGCCAGTGGATAAACCCAGCGCTCTGGCGTCCATCGCGGGCAAGCCTCGCTCCTGCAAGTTCCCCAACTGATCGGCATTGCCCTTCCATGCCTCCGGTGCCTGACGTGTTCTGCCGCCGGCGGCGTTTTTGTTTTTCCAAGGAATTGATCTTATGTCCTGGACACCTCCGGTCCATGTGCTGCTGGCGCCGATTACCGGCGACGATGGCAGCACCCTTGAGCGGATCACGCTCAAGCCTTTGTTCTACGCTGCGCAAAAAGACGCCCTGGCCCGTGCCGGGGATGATGAAGACGATCAGTTCTTCGCCCTGGCCAAGCTCGCCACGGGGCTGTCCGACAAGGAGCTGGACCAGCTCAAACGTCCGGACTACGTGAGCATTGCCCAGTACGTACACGATATGTCGACCCGTCCGACTTCCTACTTCTTGGAGCAGGACGAGCAGGCCGACCCGGACCAGGTACCGCTGCTGTTGCCGCTGGACCTGGCCGGCCAGGGCCGGACGTCGCTGACCCTGGAGATGCCAGCGCTGCGCGCGACCAGGGTGATGAAGAAACTCGCGACGCCCAAGGAACGGGCCGAGTTCATCACCGCCCATTGCACCGGCCTGATGATCCCGGACCTGGCCATGCTGACCGTGCCGGACTGGACCCAGTTGCAGGTGCGCATCGACGATTTTTTAAACAAACCGGCGGACTTCTTTCGCAGCGCGACATCGAAGTGATCCTCGATGTGGTGCCGCTGATCTACTCGGTGACCGAGGCCGAGATCCTGGAGTGGGACGCCGGCAAGGCAATGCGTCGCTACGACATAGCGATGACCCGCCTGGGCCTGAACAAGGAGTAGCGTGCGATGGCACAAGGTAACTTTTCCCTGAGGTTCGCCGCGGTGCAACAGGCTGGCGGATTGTCCGCCGATGTTGCAGCGACGTTGCGGTGGTCGGCCCCTTTGCCGGAGCGCGATGGCGCCCTTGGCGGCGGGCTCAGGCAGCTGGTTCGCGGGCAGGAACGACTGCTGGCGGTGGTCGAATCCCTAAGGGGCGTGCTGGTCTCCCAGCGTTCGTTGCTGATGACCCTCAATGACCGCCAGGTCCTGGCCGCACCTGCTGCGACGCAGCCAGCCAAGGCCTCGGTGCTGGACAACAAGCCCCTGAGCCATCTCAAGCCGGCCATCGGCCTGGATACCGCGATGGTGGAGCTCAAGCGGGTGCTGCCGCTGACCGCCGAGCAGCAGCGGCAGATGGTGGAGCAGCACATCAAGCTGGCCAACGAACCCTTGGTGGCGCCCACCGGTGCCACGGCCACCGACCTGGTGCGGGTCGGGCTGGCGGCGGCCAAGGCCGGGGTCGGCGTCGAGGGTTCGGGCGCTTCGGCCCAGTACCAGCCGCAGCAGGTGCTGGACTTTGCCCGGGATGCGGCGCTGGTCGGCTCCGGCCTGGAGTTGAAGGTCAAGCAGGCGGGGGACTTGCTGTTGGGCTGGCGCAGTGCGATGCAGCTCGACCGCGGCCAACGCCTGGACCTGGCCGATGCCACCCAGCACTTGGGCAGCGGGCTCAAGGTCTCGGCGGCGGACATCGGTTCGATCCTCGGCCGTTATGGTGGTAACGCCATGGCCGCGGGCATGAGCCCGGAACAAGCGGCCGCGCTGCTGGCCGCCTTGCTCAAGTCGGGGGCCGACCAGGCCAGTGCCGGAGTGGCATTGGCCCAGTTCAGCCAGGCCCTGGTCCAGGGTGACAAGGCCTCGCCGGAGCAGCTAGCGGCCTGGCGTGAGCTCAAGCTCGATCCACGAGCCGTGGCTCGCGATATGCAAACCCAGGCGCCGCAGACGATCCAGTCGGTGCTTGCGGCGTTGCAGGCGCAACCGGCCGAACGCCAGGGCGCCATCGCCGCGCAGCTGTTCGCCGACAATGGCGCGTTGCAGGCGCTGTTGCCACGCCTGGACGGGCTGGCCCAGGCCTTTGCCCTGGTGGCGGACAAGCCGCAGTACGCCAGCTCGCTGCGGGATGGCCAGGGGGCGGTGGCCAAGGCTGCCCAGGAGGCCGCGCAAACGCCCCAGGCCCAGTGGAACCGCCTCGATGCCCAGGTCGATGGCTTCAAGAGCTCCGTGGGTTCGGCGGTGCTGGCCGACTATGGCAATTCGTTGACCGGCGCTGGGGCGGTGCTGCAGAAGTTCGGCGAACTGGCGCAGATGTTCCCTCATGTGGCCGCTGCCTTGGCGGTCTCGGTGGCTGCGGTTTCGGCGCTGGTGAAGCTCAAGGGCCTCTACACCGATGTCAGTGACCTGTTCTCGTTGGGCAAGAAGCCTCGCGGGCCCCAACCTCCGGCGGGAGGGGCGGGTGGTGGTATTCGCTCACGGCTGGGCCCGGTGTTCTCGCGCATGGCGGGCACGGTTGCGAACCTGGCCGGCAGGAGCGCGGCCGCCGTGCAAGCGGCGGGCAGGGGGCTGGGCGCGGCGGTGTCTGGCCTCGGGACCCGATTGGCCACGATGACCCGGCAGGCTTCTGCCAGGGTGGCTGCCAGCGCCGGGCAGCTGTCATCGCGGTTGGCCGGCATGGTGTCGAACCTGGCTGGCAGGAGCGCGGCCGCCGTGCAAGCGGCGGGCAGGGGGCTGGGCGCGGCGGTGTCTGGCCTCGGGACCCGGTTGGCCACGATGACCCGGCAGGCCTCTGCCAGGGTTGCTGCCAGCGCCGGGCAGCTGTCATCGCGGTTGGGAACCGCGATGGCCGGGTTGGCCACCCGAGCGACAGCCATGGCGCGCCTGGCCGCTGAGCGGGTGGGTTCCACGATGGGCCGGCGTTTTTCCGGCGGGGCGCCGCGACTTCCAGGAGGGGCCGGGGGCAAGCTGATGGGCAAGCTATTCCGCCCCTTGAGCCTGATCGAGGCTGGAGTCGACCTGGTACAGGGCTGGCGCGAGGGTGACTCCGGCAAGGTCGGGGCCGCCGTGGGTTCGATCGGCGGTGGCTTGGCGGGCACGTATGCCGGGGCCAGCACCGGAGCGGCGATCGGCACGCTGATTTTCCCGGGTGTCGGTACTGCCATCGGTGGCCTGTTGGGTGGCGCCTTGGGTGGCCTGGCCGGCGGCGAAGCCGGTACCTGGCTCGGTGACAAGCTTGGGCGCCAGGCGGACCGCCTGGCCGCGCCGGCGGCGGTCAGCCAGAACCTGGCGGCAGCCCAGGCGGAGAACCGGCAGATCAACTTTGCCCCGGTGGTGCATATCCACGGCCAGGACCAGGCCAGCGCCCAGCAACTGGCCGACCGGGTGGTGCAGCAACTGCAAGCGCAGTGGCTGCCGCTGATGGGCGATTCACTGGCCGTGCGGCGTGGCGCGGCGTTGACCGATGGAGTGGCGTGATGAAACAACAGATGGCATTGGGAGATTTCATCTTCGGCCTGTCCCGCAGCTTTGCCTATGACTCCCTGGTGCGCACCACCGATGGGGGCTGGAAGCCCCTGAACATCCTGGTGAGCAAACCGCGCACCAACCAGGGCGGGCAGGGCCTGGAAACCTTGAAAATCACCGGCAAGGCCATGTACGGCGTGGCCATGGCGCGTCTGGACGAGTTGCGCGCCTTGCAGGCCCGCCGCGTGCCGCTGCCGTTGATCGACGGTGTGGGGCGCAACTGGGGGCGTTGGGTGATCAAGAGCGTCACCGAAACCCAGAGCTCGGTCATCGACGACGGTACGGCGATGCTGATCGATTGGGTGCTGGATCTGGAGGAGTTCGTCAATGCGTAGGGCTCGAAGCATCGCCGGCGATTCGGCGAACCTGTTGTTGTACCGCGAATTGGCCCGCAGCGACGACGAGGTCGAGGAGGCGTTCTGGCGCCTCAATCCCGGTCTCGCGGAGTTGGGGCCTGTGTTGCCGGCCGGAGTCTGGGTGCTGCTGCCGGAAGTGGAAGCGCGGCCGCGGGCGCTGGCGCCGGTTTCGGCCTGGGATTGAGGAGGCCACATGACACTTGGATTTACACCCGTGGTGGAGATCTACGGCGCCAACTCGGAGCTGATCATGCAGCGCTTGCTGGATTGGCAGCATGTGGATGCCGCGGGCATCGAGTCCGACCAGCTCAAGCTGACCCTGGATATCGAGGGCCTGGAGGGCCTGCCGAGCCTGGGCGGGAAGATCGGCTTGCGGGTCGGCTATCGGGAAACCGGGTTGGTGGACAAGGGCTTGTTCGTGGTGAACCAGCGCACCCCGTTGCTGTTCCCCATGCGCTTGAAGCTGGTGGCCACTGCCGCGCCCTTTGGCGCGGCCGATGAGAGTGGTTTCCGCCAGCGTCGCAGTGCCAGCCATGGGCCAACGACCCTGGGCGCACTGTTTCGCCAACTGGTCAGCCGCCATGGTTTTTCGCCCCGGGTGGCTCCGGAGCTCGAAGGCAAGGCCATCGAGCACATCGACCAGTCCAACGAGACCGACATGGGCTTCCTGACGCGCCTGGCTCGGCGCTACGACGCGGTCACCAAGCCGATCAACGGGCTCTATGTGCTGGCCCGCAGCGGCCAGGTCAAGTCCCTCTCGGGCAAGCCGCTGGAAGATGTGACGCTGAGCGTGACCCGTGACAACCGACCGGGGGACCGGGCCTTCATCACCGCCTCACTCGATGAGGAAGCACGGATGAAGTACAGCGGTTGCATCACGGCCTGGTGGGACGCTGCGGCAGGTCAGGAGCGGCGGGTGAGCTTGGGGATCAAGCCGTTCAAGACCTTACGCCAGCGGTATCAGAGCGAGGCCGAAGCGCGGGCAGCGGCGGAAGGCGAGATACGCAAGCTGGAGCGGGCGGCGCGCAAGGTCAACATCGACTGCCCGGGCAATCCCGCCCTGGCGGCCGAAGGCTTGCTGCTGCTGGACTCAAGCTGGCCGGGGTTCATGCAGGGGCGCTGGTCGATCGACAAGGTGACGGCCAGCGGCAGCCACGAGCAGAGCTATCGCTGCCTGGTCAACGCCAGTTGCCTGGGTGACTAGGGGGCGCGTGGCCTGGGCGTTGCGGGCCAGGACGGTTGAAATCAAAGGAGTTGAGAAATGCTCAAAGAATGCAGATGCGGTAGTTGCAAACGACTGCTCGCCCGGGTGGGCGAGTTTACGGAGCTCCAGATCAAGTGCTCGCGTTGCGGCACCTTGAATCATGTGAAGGGCTTGAACCTCGGGCGATCGCCTGGCATGGGGACGGCGGCCACCACGGAACAGGGGGCGTTCGAGCCCGGTTGAGCCTTCTCTCATCATCATGCGCCTTGGTGCGGCCGCGCCAGGGTGGTGACGAATGCTGTTTCCCAAGGCCCGTCGGCAGGGAAGTAGCTAGCTCTTTTGCACCGTAAACGGTCGGCAGGGCAGAGATCTGCCGGGTGCTTGACCGGGTGCAAAAAACTTCCCGGACAAGGGTGTCCGGGGAGACATTCAAATAGTAAGGAGAAACAAAAAAAATGGCTGAGAAATACATTTCGGTGACCGCGGTGAACGGTCAGGCGGCGCTGGTTTCCGTAGGCAGCGTTTCCAAGGTGATCGACCAGGGCAACTACCGGGTGATCTACCAGGGCTCGGACACCAACAACTACCAGGTCACCAATACCCTGGCTTCGTTGAAAGTGGCGCTGAACGCGGTGTAGGTGCTGTGGCAGGCAGCGTTGCGTGAAGCTTGGGAACTTCGTGCGATTGCCTTCGAGCGGCATGGATACGGAGTCTTCATGGGACACGCAATGCCCTGCATCGCGCACGAGCCAGAGAGCCTGGAGCTCCCCTCATCGCCCTTGAGCGACGCTTCTTGCGCAATCCTGCGCAGGACAATCGACTTCAAGGTGAAAAAATGGAAGCAGTTCCAGTGGGTAACCACTTCGTATCGATCTATCCGATTCCGGCCGGCATCACCACCATCGTGGATCCGGCCAAGAACACCCATGGTGTCACCCTTCGCACGGGGTACATCGCGCCATCCAACGGCGCTGTCGACCTCTACTGTGGCCAGGTGGCGCCGACAATGCCCGGCGACAGGACCGTGCCCATCATTTTCTCGGGCAATGGCAACAGCGCCGCCGGGTCGCATTCGGAAGTCGTGTTGCCCTATCCATTGTTCGTTCCTGCGGGTAAAGGGCTGTGGCTGGGTACTTCGGTGCCTGCCAGCACCCCACGACCCGCTGGCATTGCCCTAACCTGGGACTTCCTGGGTTGATCTGCCCCAGGGTCCTGGTCTCACGAGGGTGAGGGCCCTGGGACGGCGTGTCACTTGCAAGCCATGGGGCCTGGTGTAGGTTAGGCACATGCCCGCCTCATCAGGAGATCAATGTGAAAGAAATCACCCAGCTTGCCGCGGAACTTGGCCGTCGCCTGCAGGTTCTCAATGCCCACGTCAGTACGGCGGAGTCTTGCACGGGCGGCGGGATCGCCGAGGCCATCACCCGGGTACCGGGCAGCTCGGCCTGGTTCGAGGCCGGCTACGTGACCTATTCCAATCGCCAGAAGACCGAGCAATTGGGGGTGCCCACGGGACTTTTCGAGTCGGTGGGGGCGGTCAGTCGCGAGGTGGTGGAGGCCATGGCCCGTGGTGCCCAGGCTCGTAGTCGTGCGCGTTTTGCCGTGGCGGTCAGTGGCGTTGCCGGGCCGGATGGCGGTTCACCGCACAAACCCGTGGGCACGGTGTGGCTGGCCTGGGGCGTGGGGGATAGGCTGATTACCGAGTGCCGGCACTTTCCGGGGAACCGGGACGAGGTCCGCCGACAAACGGTGAAGGCCGCCCTAGAGGGGTTGCTGCAACATGCGGCGGCAGAAATCGCAAATCAGGGGTAGGCGATCCTCGAACGCTGTGGAATAATACTGGCTACTTATACAGGTGTTGGCCGTCAGGCCTTATTGATTACGTGAGGACTTTAATGGACGACAACAAGAAGAAAGCCTTGGCTGCGGCCCTGGGTCAGATCGAACGTCAATTCGGCAAGGGTGCCGTAATGCGTATGGGCGATCACGACCGTCAGGCGATCCCGGCCATTTCTACTGGCTCTCTGGGTCTGGACATCGCTCTGGGCATTGGCGGTCTGCCGAAAGGCCGTATCGTTGAAATCTACGGTCCTGAGTCGTCCGGTAAGACTACCCTGACCTTGTCGGTCATTGCACAGGCGCAGAAAGCCGGCGCCACTTGTGCGTTCGTCGACGCCGAACACGCCCTCGATCCAGAATACGCTGGCAAGCTGGGCGTCAATGTCGACGACCTGCTGGTTTCCCAGCCTGACACTGGCGAGCAAGCCCTGGAAATCACCGACATGCTGGTGCGTTCCAACGCGGTTGACGTGATCATCGTCGACTCCGTGGCAGCCCTGGTGCCCAAGGCCGAGATCGAAGGCGAAATGGGTGACATGCACGTGGGCCTGCAGGCTCGCCTGATGTCCCAGGCGCTGCGCAAGATCACCGGCAATATCAAGAACGCCAATTGCCTGGTTATCTTCATCAACCAGATCCGTATGAAGATCGGCGTGATGTTCGGTAGCCCGGAAACTACCACCGGTGGTAACGCCCTGAAGTTCTACGCTTCTGTTCGTCTCGACATCCGCCGTACCGGTGCCGTGAAGGAAGGCGACGAGGTGGTGGGTAGCGAGACCCGGGTCAAGATCGTCAAGAACAAGGTGGCTCCACCTTTCCGCCAGGCCGAGTTCCAGATCCTCTACGGCAAGGGTATCTACCTTAACGGCGAGATCATCGACCTGGGCGTGCTGCATGGTTTCCTGGAGAAATCCGGCGCCTGGTACAGCTACCAGGGCAACAAGATTGGCCAGGGTAAGGCCAACTCTGCCAAGTTCCTGCAGGACAACCCTGAGATCGGCAATGCCCTCGAGAAGCAGATCCGCGACAAGCTGTTGAGCGGTTCGCCGGACCTCAAGTCCAACCCGGTCAAAGAGACCGAAGACGACATGGCCGACGCTGACTTCTGATTGACTCCATGATCGCCGTACTCGATACCCTCGTCGCTGTGCGGCGAGCGGCAATGGACCTGCTCGCGCGACGCGAGCATGGTCGAGTCGAGCTGACGCGTAAACTGCGTCAGCGCGGCGCCCCTCCTGAAATGATCGACACTGCCCTTGACCGCTTGACGGAAGAAGGCTTGTTGTCTGAATCCCGTTATCTTGAAAGTTTCATCTCTTATCGCGCCCGTTCCGGTTATGGACCGATGCGGATCCGTGAGGAACTTGGCCAGCGTGGTTTACAGCGTGTTGATATCGAGCAGGCCTTGCGCGAGTGCGGAATCGACTGGCAAGAGCAATTGCGGGATGTCTGGCAGCGCAAGTTTTCCGGACAGTTGCCCGCAGATGCCCGGGAGCGTGCCAAGCAAGGGCGTTTCCTGGTTTATCGCGGATATTCCATGGACATGATCAACCGCTTGCTGAGTCGTCGCAGCCTGGATGATTGAGGCAGTGCCCACTGCAGGGTGCAGTGGGCGATCGCCGATCAGTTGACCTTGCTGGTTTCCCTTTCCCGTTGAGTTGGTCGGGGCTGATGCCTGGGCCCGTTTTCCGGCAGGTTGATAAAGTCGATCAACTCCCGCAGACGACCATTGTCCCGAGCGTTGAAGGCGAATGACAGTCGCGTCAGGTGACTGAACTGTGCCTCATCCTGTTCCTCAGGGTTGTAGACCTGTTGTTGGAACTGGCCACTCAGGCACAGATCGGCGAATTCGTCCTGCATGACGGCCAATGCTTGCTCATTGAGGGGGTGGTTCATGCGGATGACGAATTGCTGTTTGAGCCAGCGGCTGGAGTGGAAATTGGCATAGAACTGCTGGATTTCCTGCACCGCTTCTTCAGTGCTGTGTACCAGGCGCATCAACTTCATGTCGCTGGGCAGGATATAGCGATTGGCTTCCAGCTGGTCGCGGATGAAGTCCAGCGCGCCTTGCCAGAATTGCCCGCCAGGGGTATCCAGCAGCACCACCGGTACCAACGGGCTCTTGCCGGTCTGGATCAGGGTCAGCACTTCCAGGGCTTCATCGAGGGTGCCAAAGCCCCCAGGGCAGAGGACCAGCGCATCGGCTTCCTTGACGAAGAACAGTTTGCGGGTAAAGAAAAAGTGGAATGACAGCAGGTTTTCCGTCCCACCTACGGTCGGGTTGGCGTGCTGCTCGAATGGTAGGGTGATGTTGAAGCCCAGGCTGTGTTCCAATCCGGCGCCAGCGTGGGCTGCCGCCATGATGCCGCCACCGGCTCCGGTAATGACCATCAGGTCGGAACGAGCCAAGGCGGCTCCCAATTCCTTGGCCATGGCATACAGCGGGTGTTCGCTGGGGGTGCGTGCCGAGCCGAAAACGGTCACCTTGCGCCGCCCTTTGAACTGTTCCAGCACCCGAAAGGCATGTTCCAGTTCGCGCAGCGCCTGCAGGACGATCTTGGCATTCCAGCGATTGAGATCCTCTTCCGCCATGCGCAGGACAGTAAGGACCATATCGCGGTAGAGGGGGAGATTCGGGCTGTTGGGAGCAACCCGCTTGAGTTGTTCTTCGACCTGGCCTGTGAGGTCGACGCCGTTGCTTTGAAAATGACGGGCCAAGAGGTCATTCGTTTGGTAGGGCATTCAGCTTCTCCTTCTGCACAGAACCTTGCGCACGCTCGATATGTTCGAGCGCGCCACGACACTGCCTGTGTCGCTGCCTGCCTGGTCCAACGCACGAGCAGTGTTTCGAGCCGATCACCGGTGGTCGTTGGGTGTGCCCGGCTCATCCTCAGAGGTTCTGCTTTCCTTTATGTGAGAAAAACGTGCACTCAAGACTCAGGTGGCGGACTCCTGGGCCGCCGTTGGGCAGTTGATGGGAACCTTCGAACATGACTTGATCATGTCCCCATAAAGTCTTGGCTGGCAACCGTTTCTTGCTGGGTTTTCAAGGGATGAACGCCGCTTATCAGAACGGGCGGCAACCTTCTGAAGCTCTGATTTACTGAGCTGTAGCGCTTGGCTCGGGAGCGGTATCCGGGAGGCGGTCCAGGTCGCTCTTGTCGGTACAGGCCAAGGGCATGGAGGCGATGGATGACCACTGTGGTGCTGGAAATCGATCCACAGCTTTACCTGCTGTTGCAAGAAGCTGCGCTGGCCCATCGATTGAGCCTGGAAGAGGAGTGCCGGCGCCGATTGGCGGGAGAGGAGCGGCCCTCAAGATACCTGCAGGCCTTGGTAGCGGAGTTGCGCGCCGATGATCAACAGCGGCGCGCAACCCGTACATGATTATTTCTTCTTGGGTGCGCTCTGCGAAGGGCAGTCCGACTCTTGGAAACGCGCCGAAGCGACTGGACGGTTGGTTCGGTTCTCGGTGAACTCGTAGCGCATGACCGCGCCCTTGGCCATCAGCTTGCGATAGTTGGGGTTGCGGCAGACGCTGGCACCCAGTTGCAGGTAAACCGCCTTGGGGTTGGCGCGCATTTCGGCAGCATGCCCGGCCTGGACGCTGAGGTGGTTGATCAGCTCCTTGCCATCAACGGTATAGCCTTGATCGAGGATATTCTCGTTGATTTCCCGAGGAGTGCCGATGTTGCTCTCTTCTGCGACCTTCTCCAGCATCTTGCTCAGTTCGAACTCTTGCAGGGATGCGGCCTGGACGCCCAGGGGCAGGGCCAGCAGAAGGGCGACGGTAGGAATGGTAAAGCGCAACATGAAACTCTCCTGGTGCAGTGACTGATGCTTCGACCAGTCACTCGACTGTGCGTTCAGTGGCGACGGATTATAGGGGGAGAGTCGGGAAGGCGGTACAGGTTTGCATGGACGGCTCTGATAAACTTCTCGGACTTTTCTTTTCTCGAGTCATTTTCGTGTCGAATCTCTCCCTCCTTTGGTGCGGCCAGCAATGAGCCATGCGGTTTCCCGTTTGCGCGACCAGCGCATGGCTCGTGTGGTCAAGCCCTTTTTAGCCAGGGGTTCCCGGGCTGAGCGTTGCCCTCGTTGCCGGGTGATTCCCACTCATTGCCTGTGTGCCTGGCGGCCAAACGTCAGGAGCGATTCGGCCATGTGCCTGATCATGCACGATGTCGAACCGCTCAAACCGAGCAATACCGGTTGGCTGATTGCCGATGTGGTCACCGATACCTCGGCCTTTCACTGGTCACGTACCGAGGTCGATCCGCAATTGCTGGCTTTGCTCGCCGATCCGCAATGGCAGCCCTACATCGTGTTCCCGGGAGAGTTCGTGGCCCCTGAGCGAGTCGTCAGCGAGGTCAGCCGGGAAGAGGGCAAGCGTCCGTTATTCATCCTGCTGGACGCGACCTGGAGCGAGGCGCGGAAGATGTTCCGCAAGAGTCCTTATCTGGAGCACTTGCCGGTCTTGAGCCTTTCGTCCGAAAAGCTCTCGCGCTACAAGCTACGGCGTTCCAAGCGTGATGATCATTTCTGTACCGCGGAAGTTGCAGCCTTGTGCCTGGAGTTGGCGGGGGATGAGCAGGTCAGCCAGGTCCTGGATGCCTACCTTGATGTATTCAGCACCCATTACCTGTCAGCGAAGTTCCAGAAAGCGATCGACCCGGATGATGAGGTTCACACTCGACTCAAGCCTTTTGTGTAGGGCTGCCTGCCTGGGATGGTTTTTGTGGCCATAGCTGGGCAACCAGCATTCCGCTGAGCATCAAGGCGCAACCCATGTAGCCGCGCATTTGCAGGGACTCATCCAGCAACCAGGCTCCGGCGGTGGCGGCGAATACCGCTTCCAGGGACAGGATGATGGCCGCGTGGGAGGCGATGGCGTGCTTCTGGGCGATGACTTGCAGGGTGTAGCCGATGCCAACGGCAACGACGCCACCATAGAGAATGGCCGGACCGGCACCGACGATGGCCGGCCAATGGATCGGCTCAAGGCACAGGGCAAGGATCAGGCTCGCTGCCGAGCAGGTGGCAAATTGCAGGAAGGCCAGGCGGATCGGGTCATGCCGGCTGGCGAACAGGCCTACCAGGATCACGTGCCCACCCCAGACGAGAGCCCCGATCAGCTGCAACCAGTCTCCGGAGGCGACATGGAAACCCTCGCCGACACTCAGGAGGAACATGCCCACCACCGCCAGCACCGCCCCAAGCCAGGTGCCCAGTGCCGTCCTGTGGCCAAGCAACAGGCCCAGTAGCGGCACTACAATGACGTAGAGACCGGTAATGAATCCGGCATTGGTGACGCTGGTGAACATCAGCCCGACTTGTTGCAGGTTGATTCCCAGGGCCAGGGCCAGCCCCATGAGCATGCCCCCCCTTAATAGGCCCGGGGTAAGAAAGGGTTCGGCTGGGCGATCGGTTGCAGGCCTACGTAGCACCAGCGGTAAAAGGCAAAGTGAGCCCAAGGCAAAGCGCAAGCCGGAATAAAGGAAGGGACCGATGTGATTCATGCCGGAGGTTTGTGCGACAAAAGCCGAACCCCAGATCACTGCGGTAATCAGCATCAGGACATCGGCACGCAAGGCTTGGTTGCGCATGGGAGCTCTCTTATTAGTTAGCGGGCCAAGATGCCGCAAAGCTTGAAACTTGACCACCCCGGCTTCGCTGGGCATGCTTGGCGCCGGTTAGGGCGCCAGCGCTGTTTGAACCGCCTTTTTACTCAGGCTTTTCGCGGCGTTCTTGCTCTTTGGGTACCGCATTCTGGCGAGTACCCTGATTGTTTTGGCCTGGGCTGAATGTATCGGCCCAGCCATGAAAACAGGATCATCTGAAAAATGGCCACATACGAAATCCTGATTGCCGATGACCACCCGCTTTTTCGCAGTGCGCTGCACCAGGCCGTTACCTTGGGCCTGGGGCCTGAAGTGCGACTGGTAGAGGTGGCGAGCATCGCCGAGCTGGAAACCCGCCTTACCGAAAAAGCCGATTGGGACCTGGTCCTTCTGGACCTGAACATGCCCGGCGCCTATGGCTTTTCCGGGTTGGTGCTACTGCGAGGCCAGTACCCGCAGATTCCGGTTGTGATGGTCTCGGCCCAGGAAGAAGCATCCGTCATGGTCCGTTCCCGCGAGTTCGGTGCCAGTGGCTTCATTCCCAAATCCAGCTCCCTGGAGGTTATCCAGCAAGCCGTGCGCAACGTGCTGGATGGTGATGTCTGGTGGCCGCCGCAAGCCTTCGAAGAAGTCAGCGTCTCGGAAGAGGCCAAGGCCGCTAGCGAAGGCCTGGCGAGCCTGACGCCCCAGCAGTTCCGGGTTCTGACCATGGTGTGCGAAGGTTTGCTGAACAAGCAGATCGCCTATGAGTTGAGTGTGTCGGAGGCGACGATCAAGGCCCATGTGACCGCGATCTTTCGTAAGCTGGGGGTTCGTACCCGTACCCAGGCTGCTTTGCTCCTGCAACAACTTGAGTCAATTTCCGGTCATTGATCGGCGGTTCGTTCACGCTTTTTTGACTTTTGTTGAACTAGTTTCCTCACTCCTTCTTTTCAGTTGCTCTGCTTATGTCGCCTTTCAAAGGTCAAACCGGTCTTAAACGTATCCTCAATGCCGCAGGCTATTCCTTCGATGGCTTGCGCGCGGCTTTCACAGGCGAGGCGGCCTTTCGGCAGCTGGTACTGCTCAATGTGATCCTCGTCCCCCTGAGCTTCCTGCTCAACGTCAGCCGGGTCGAAAGGGCGTTGTTGATCGCCGTGTGCCTGCTGGCGCTGATCGTGGAACTGCTCAATTCGGCGGTAGAAGCGGCCATCGACCGGATTTCCCTGGATCGTCACCCCTTGTCGAAGAACGCCAAGGATATGGGCAGCGCCGCGCAGTTCGTCGCCCTGAGCATGATCACGATCGTCTGGGCGGTCATCCTGATCTAGGGAATGCTTGGCAGGACGATCTCGTCGCTGCGTCGCACGCCTGCCGTGAACGAACGGCACAGCTCCAGGAACTCACGCATGGCCGAGGTCTGGTATTTCTGCTTGTGCCAGATGAAGTAGAACTGCCGGGCCAGGTCCAGGCCCGGTGTCTCCACCGGTACCAGGCTGCCGCGACGAAACGCATCGCGCAGCGCCAGCCGGGAAATACAGCCAATCCCCAATCCTGATTCCACGGCGCGCTTGATGGCCTCGGTGTGTTCGAGCTCCAGGCGAATATTCAGCGCACTACGGTGGTGACGCATGGCCTGGTCGAAGGTCAGGCGTGTTCCCGAACCCTGCTCGCGAAGGATCCAGGCTTCGCGAGTCAGCTCCTCCATGGTGGCGTGGCCGCGTTTGGCCAAGGGGTGTTGCGGTGCGCAGAACACCACCAGCTCGTCCTCGACCCAGCTTTGCACTTCGATGTCCGGGTGATTGCAGTCGCCCTCGATTAGACCCAGATCAATTTCGTAGTGGGCAACCTGTTGCACGATATGCGCAGTGTTCTGCACATGGAGCTTGACCTGGCTCTCCGGGTGCACCTGCATGAAGCTGCCGATCAACAGGGTTGCCAGGTAGTTGCCGATGGTCAGGGTCGCGCCCACCGACAGCGAGCCGAAGCCGGACTTGCCATTGAGCAGGTCTTCGATTTCCTTGGCCTGGTCCAGCAGCGCCACGGCCTGGGGCAGCAATTGCTTGCCCAAGGCATTGAGACTCAGGCGCTTGCCCGCCCGGTCGAACAATTGGCAACTGGACTGGCGCTCGAGTTCGGTGATCGAGGTACTCGCCGCCGATTGCGACAGGGCCAATAGCCCGGCAGCCCGGGAAACGCTCTCTTGCTGGGCGACGGCGACGAAGACTTGGAGTTGACGGATAGTGAATCGCATATCGATATAACCGATAACCCTTATCTTAATAATCCAGTTAACAGATATTGTCGCCGCCATTAGAATGCTGTGCAATTGCGCTCATGGTCAGCGCAGGCAATTTCTAGGAGTCCCCGTACATGAGCAACATGAACCACGAGCGTGTCCTCAGTGTTCATCACTGGAACGACACTCTGTTCAGCTTCAAGTGCACCCGCGATCCGGGCCTGCGCTTCGAGAACGGTCAGTTCGTGATGATCGGCCTGCAACAGCCCAACGGCCGTCCGCTTATGCGTGCCTACTCCATTGCCAGCCCGAACTGGGAAGAGCATCTCGAATTCTTCAGCATCAAGGTTCCTGACGGTCCGCTGACTTCCCAGCTGCAGCACCTGAAGGAAGGCGACGAGATCATCATCAGCAAGAAGCCAACCGGTACCCTGGTACTGGATGACCTGAAGCCAGGCAAGCACCTCTACCTGCTCAGCACCGGTACCGGCCTGGCACCGTTCATGAGCGTAATCCAGGATCCGGAAACCTACGAGCGTTTCGAAAAAGTGATCCTGTGCCACGGCGTACGCTACGTCAATGAAGTCGCCTACCGCGAGTTCATCACCGAGCACCTGCCGCAGAACGAGTTCTTCGGCGAGGCCCTGCGCGAGAAGTTGATCTACTACCCCACCGTGACTCGCGAACCGTTCGAGAACGAAGGCCGCCTGACCGACCTGATGCGCAGCGGCAAGCTGTTCCGGGATATCGGCCTGCCGCCGATCAACCCTCAGGACGACCGCGCCATGCTGTGTGGCAGCCCGAGCATGCTGGATGAAACCAGCGAAGTGCTCAACAGCTTCGGCCTGACCGTCTCGCCACGCATGCGTGAGCCAGGCGACTACCTGATCGAGCGCGCTTTCGTCGAGAAGTAAGCACCCGTATCAGATAAAAAGCCCGCGTTGCCTTTCCAGGCAACGCGGGCTTTTTTGTTTTCGGGTTTCAGTTGGCGGGCACGGCTTCCAGCACCCGGATTAGCCCCGGCTCGGGGTAATGCCAACGTACGTCCAGGTCCCAGAACTGGGCGCCGTATTCTCGCTCGGGGCCGGGTGTCTGGTAGGCCGGGCGAGGGTCCTGGGCCAGGCATTGCTCGATCAGCTCCACCAACGGTTCCTGAAGTCGCAGGGCGTGCATCTTCGCCTGCTCCAATGCCTGGTCTTGCCATTGCACTGGAATGAGCTGCGGCGTGGCGCTGGCGATCTCGTTGTAGGCCCCGCTGACGATGTCGGCATAGGGCACGTAGGGCTTGATGTCCAGGATGGGCGTGCCATCGAGCAGGTCGATGCCGGAAATCCACAGGCGTCCCGCTTCGACCTTGTCCAGCTTGACCACCGACTGGCCGATGCCATTGGGCCTGTGGGTGGCTCTTGTGGCGAAGACGCCCATGGACTTGTTGCCCCCGAGGCGCGGTGGGCGCACCTTGAGCCGGGGTTTGTCTTCCAGGGCCTGGTGGAACAGGAATAGCAGCCAGACGTGGCTGACCTGCTCCAGGCCCTGCACCGCCTCACCTTGATCGAAGGGCGCCACCAGTTCCAGTACGCCGCGGGCTGCCGGGGCCAGTTGCGGTTGGCGTGGAATGGCGAACTTCTCCTTGAAGCAGGAGCGCACGAAGCCGATGGGGGAGACGCTGTAGGCCATGGTCCGGGAAGCTCAGCCGCGTACGCGCAGGGTCAGGCCCTTGAGGAAGTTGCGCAGCAACTGGTCGCCGCAAGGACGGTAGTTGTTGTGGCCGAACTTGCGAAACAGTGCGCTCAGCTCGGGCTTGGATACTGGGAAGTTGGCAGCCTTGAGCACAGCGTGCAGGTCATCTTCCTTGAGTTCGAAGGCGACGCGCAGTTTCTTCAGGATGATGTTGTTGGTCACTGGCAGTTCGACAGGCAGCGGCGGGCGGCTTTCGTCCTTGCCCCGCTTGAAGATCACCAGGCCATCGAGGAAATACGCCATGACCTCGTCAGGGCAATGCACGAAACCTTCTTCCTCGTCTTTCTTCAGGTAGCTGACGATCTGTTCCAGGCTGACGTCGAAGCCGGTGAGCTTGATGATCTCGACGACTTTCTTGTCGCTGATATCGAGCATGTAGCGCACGCTGCGCAGTACATCGTTATGAATCATGTTGGGGTCCTGGTCTATGCGCATGGAGCGCCCGCGCAAGGGCACGGGGCAGGGAAGGCGTTCAGAATTTCTCTTTGGTCGACAGGTAGCGCCACTGGCCCAATGGCACCTTGCCAATGGACACGCCACCGACACGAATACGGCGCATGGCCACGACCTTGAGGCCGACGGCCTGGCAGAGCAGGGCGATCATCCCGGGCTGAGGGTTCTTCAGGGCGAATCGCAGGCGGTTTTCACTCTGCCAGCTGGCTTTCACCGCAGGCAGCTCGCGACCCTTGTAGCTCAGGCCGTGGCTCAGGCGATTGAGGCCATGCTCGATCATTTGCCCGGACACCTCCACCACATACTCCTGCTCGATCCTGGCGGCATCGGCGGTGAGCTTGCGCAGCACTCGCCAATCCTGGGTGAACACCAGCAGGCCACTGGCGTCCGCCTGCAGGTCCTCACTGGCGCTCAGGCGCACGAAGTGCCCACGCAGCGGACGCTTGCCGAAGCGGTGTTCATCCGACAGGCTGGCGGCATTGATCGAGAGCCGGGCGCTGTCCAGATCCTGGCCAGCCGGTACGTTGAGCAGGATGGTGATCGGTTCCGGTGCCGTGGCTTTGGCTTCGGGGTCTAGCGCTACCTTTTGTGTTCCGACCTTGAACTGTGGCTCATCGATGACTTCACCATCCACGGTGACCCAGCCACCTTCGATGAACAGTTCGGCCTCCCGGCGGGAGCAGCCAACCAGTTCGATAAGGCGTTTGGAAAGGCGAATCGGGTCAGTCATGACGCAAACCATTGCAAAAGAGGGCGACTATTGTACCTGCCTGGCGTCGCTTAATCGCGAGTCCATTTGCGGGCTGTGGCCATTAGCCGCGTCCGACCTGCAACTGCGCAGGTTTCAGGCGCATGTGCAGCAGGGGATAGGGCTGGCCCATGCCGTCCTGCGCCGAACGCCCGACGATCTCGAAGCCCTGCTTGAAGTAGAAGCCCAAGGCCTGGGGGTTCTGCTCATTGACGTCCAGTTGCCGGGCATTCAGGTGCTCCACGGCATAGTTCAGCAACTGTCGCCCCAGGCCCAGGCCGCGGTGGGCGGGATGGATGAACAGCATCTCGACCTTGCCTGCCGCGACGCCGGCGAAACCGGTGATGCGTTGCCGCTGGTCGCGAGTGCAGATCAGCATCACGGCATCCAGGTAGCGGGTCAGCACCAGCTTTCGCAGTTGCTCGATGTAGCTGTCGGGAAGAAAGTCGTGGGTGGCGCGTACGGAGGCTTCCCAGACCTGGGTCAGTTCTGCGTAGTCACTGAATTTCGGAGTCTGGATGACCGAATGTTGGCGCATGCCGCCTGCTCCTGGGTTAAGGATTGACGCGTAGTCCAGAGCAAACGATAGACCTAAAAAAGCCCCGCATCTCGTCGCGAGAGCGGGGCTTGGCAGTTTTTTTACGCCTTACAGGATCTGGGCCCAGAGATCGTACTCGTCGGCGTCGGTCACCCGGCAGCGGACTTTGTCGCCCGGCTTCAGGTGGCTGGCATTGTCGATGAACACGTTGCCGTCGATCTCCGGGGCATCGAAGAAGCAGCGGCCTACGGCGCCTTGCTCGTCGACTTCGTCGATCAGTACTTCGATTTCCTTGCCGACGCGCTGTTGCAGGCGCGCCGAGCTGATTTCCTGCTGGTGCGCCATGAAGCGCTCCCAACGATCCTGCTTGACGTCGTCCGGCACCACTTCCAGGTCCAGGTCGTTGGCCGGGGCGCCTTCTACCGGCGAGTACTGGAAGCAGCCGACGCGGTCCAGCTGGGCCTCGGTCAGCCAGTCCAGCAGGTACTGGAAGTCTTCCTCGGTTTCGCCGGGGAAACCGACGATGAAGGTGGAGCGGATGATCAGCTCGGGGCAGATCTCGCGCCAGGCCTTGATGCGGGCCAAGGTCTTGTCTTCGAAGGCCGGGCGCTTCATGGCCTTGAGCACTTTCGGGCTGGCGTGCTGGAACGGGATGTCCAGGTACGGCAGGATCTTGCCGGCGGCCATCAGCGGGATCAGCTCGTCGACGTGCGGATACGGGTAGACATAGTGCAGGCGGACCCAGACGCCCAGGGTGCTCAGGGCTTCGCAGAGTTCGGTCATGCGGGTCTTGACCGGTGCGCCGTTCCAGAAACCGGTGCGGTACTTGACGTCGACGCCATAGGCGCTGGTGTCCTGGGAAATCACCAGCAGTTCCTTGACCCCGGACTTGACCAGGCGCTGGGCTTCGTCAAGCACGTCGCCCACCGGGCGGCTGACCAGCTTGCCGCGCATCGACGGGATGATGCAGAAGCTGCAGCTGTGGTTGCAGCCTTCGGAAATCTTCAGGTAGGCGTAGTGCCGTGGGGTCAGCTTGATACCTTGTGGCGGCACCAGGTCGATCAGCGGGTTGTGGTCCTGCTTGGGCGGTACCACTTCATGCACGGCGCTGACGACCTGCTCGTACTGCTGTGGTCCGGTTACGGCCAGCACGCTGGGGTGCACATCACGGATATTGCCTTCTTCCACGCCCATGCAGCCGGTCACGATGACCTTGCCGTTTTCCTTGATCGCTTCGCCGATCACTTCCAGGGATTCGGCCTTGGCCGAGTCGATGAAGCCGCAAGTGTTGACCACCACGACGTCGGCGTCCTGGTAGGTGGACACCACGTCATAACCTTCCATGCGCAGTTGAGTGAGGATGCGCTCGGAGTCGACCAGAGCCTTGGGGCAACCCAGGGAAACGAAGCCGACCTTGGGGTTGGCTGGCGCAGTAGGGGTGGACATGTCTAACCTCGGTATAGGTGTCTGGCCGCTCGGCGATCTGGATGGATGCGCTGGCGGTGAACGGGCGCTTTGGGCGCCTCTGATCAAAAAGTGCGCAATTCTAGCGATGAGCAGCGCACTTGACCAGCTTTATGCGGGGAAATACGACGAGTGCTGCGCTATGCTTCGCGCCGTTGCATGCATGAGAATTCTTGCAGTCAATCAAACGTCTGTAACAACAAGTAAAGCCGCACATGCTGCAATACCAAAGCATAGCGTTTCATTCTAAAAAGCCGGGTCTGGAATCAGGAGTATTGGATGGGTCAGGCAAGTAGTCAGGCGGCGGGCGCCGAGCATTCGGCCGCACGGCCGTTGAGCATGCTGGTCGCCGCGGTAGGGGTGGTTTATGGCGACATCGGTACCAGCCCGCTCTATACCCTCAAAGAAGTCTTTTCCGGCAGTTATGGTGTCCAGGTCAACCACGATGGCGTATTCGGCATCCTGGCGCTGATCTTCTGGTCGCTGGTCTGGGTCGTCTCGATCAAGTACGTGCTGTTCATCCTGCGCGCCGACAACCAGGGCGAGGGCGGGATCATGGCCCTGACGGCATTGGCCCGTCGGGCATCGGCGTCGTATCCGCGACTGCGTTCGGTGCTGGTGATCCTTGGCCTGATCGGCGCCTCGTTGTTTTATGGCGACAGCATGATTACCCCGGCGATCTCGGTGCTCTCGGCGGTCGAGGGGCTGGAGCTGGCGTTCAGTGGCCTGGAGCATTGGGTCGTGCCGTTGGCGCTGGTGGTCTTGGTGGCACTGTTCCTGATCCAGAAGCACGGTACCGACCGCATCGGCAAGCTGTTCGGTCCGGTGATGGTGGCCTGGTTCCTGGTCCTTGGGGGCTTGGGTATCCACGGTATCGCCCAGCATCCGGAAGTGCTGCAGGCGTTGAACCCGGTATGGGCCGTGCGCTTCTTCATGTCCCATCCGGGCATGGGCGTGGCGATCCTGGGGGCCGTGGTACTGGCCCTGACCGGTGCCGAGGCGCTGTATGCCGACATGGGCCACTTCGGGCGCAAGCCCATTGCCCGGGCCTGGTTCGCCCTAGTGCTGCCGGCGCTGGTACTGAACTACTTCGGCCAGGGCGCTTTGCTGCTGGAGAACCCCGAGGCCGCGCGCAACCCGTTCTACCTGCTGGCACCGGGCTGGGCCCTGATCCCGCTGGTGGGGCTGGCGACCCTGGCCACGGTGATCGCCTCCCAGGCGGTGATATCCGGGGCCTTTTCCCTGACCCGCCAGGCCATCCAGCTGGGTTACATCCCGCGGATGTATATCCAGCACACTTCCAGCGCCGAGCAAGGACAGATCTACATCGGTGCGGTGAACTGGTCGCTGATGGTCGGGGTGATCCTGCTGGTGCTGGGCTTCGAGTCCTCCGGCGCCCTGGCCTCGGCCTATGGCGTGGCGGTGACCGGCACCATGCTGATCACCAGCATCCTGGTGTCGGCGGTGATGCTGTTGCTGTGGAAGTGGTCGCCGGTACTGATCATGCCGATCCTGCTGGGCTTCCTGCTGGTGGATGGGCTGTTCTTCGCCGCCAACGTACCGAAGATCGTCCAGGGCGGTGCCTTCCCGGTGCTGGCGGGGATCGTGCTGTTCGTCCTGATGACCACCTGGAAACGCGGCAAGGAGCTGTTGGTGGATCGCCTGGACGAAGGGGGGCTGCCATTGCCGATCTTCATCGGCAGCATCCGCGTGCAGCCACCGCATCGGGTACAGGGCACCGCGGTGTTCCTCACTGCTCGTCCGGATGCCGTGCCCCATGCCTTGCTGCATAACCTGTTGCACAACCAGGTGCTGCATGAGCAAGTGGTGTTGCTGACGGTGGTCTACGAGGATATTCCGCGGGTGCCGACCCAACGCCGGTTCGAGGTGGACTCCTACGGCGAAGGCTTCTTCCGGGTGATCCTGCACTTTGGTTTCACCGACGAGCCGGATGTGCCCGAGGCCCTGAAGCTGTGCCACCTGGACGAGCTGGACTTCAGCCCGATGCGCACCACCTATTTCCTCAGCCGCGAGACGGTGATCGCCTCCAAGCTGGTGGGCATGGCCCGCTGGCGCGAAGTGCTGTTCGCCTTCATGTTGAAGAACGCCAACGGCAACCTGCGCTTCTTCAAGCTGCCGGTGAACCGGGTGATCGAGCTGGGAACCCAGGTCGAGATCTGAGGCCGCCCAAACAAAAAGCCCCCGCCTGGCTCAGTGTAGGAGCGAGGCTTGCCCGCGATGGACTTCAGAGCGCTGCGTTTACCCAGTAGACACGCGCTACGACCATCGCGAGCAATCGAGCGTCGACCGGCTGCTCCTAAACGGGATCAAGCACTACCACCTGGTGGGGGCCTTTTTGTGCCTGCCTATAGGGCGGGCGATGTTGTACCAGACGAAAAAAAGCCCTCGCTGGGAGGGCTTCTATTTTGCGGGTGTCACCGTGTCCGGTGACCCGGGCGCCACTTAGTTGCTGGCGTTTTCCTTGCCCTGGCGCTTCTCGATGATCTCCACCAGGCGCTTGGCCAGGGCTGGGTAGTTCTCGTCGAAGTGGTGGCCGCCTGGCAGCTTCATTGCTTCGCCAACCGCGGTCTTGTCGGTGCAGCCACTCTCGTTGACCTCTTCAACGCCGTAGATGCACACCACCTTGGCTGCTGGCAGCTTGGCCATTTCCGGCCCGGTGGCGGCTTCTTTGCCGGCGTTGCCCAGCCAGCCCTCGACTTCGATCTCGAAGCTGCCGGTGCGGGCGAAGGCCAGCAGGATAATGGCGTCCACTCGTTGCTGCTCGGCTTCCGGCAGGCGATTGTAGATAGCTGGCAGTACGTCGGCGCCGAAGGAGTAGCCGGTCAGGACGAAGCGCTTGGTGCCCCACTTCTGCCGGTAGTGCTGCATCAGCTCGGTGAGGTCGGTGGCGCTTTGTTCCGGAGTCTTGTGCTGCCAGTAGTAGCGCAGGGTATCGATACCCACCACCGGATACCCGATCTTGGCCATTTCCCCGGCTACGTCGCGGTCCAGGTCGCGCCAGCCGCCGTCCCCGGAGAGGAACAGGGTCACGGTGTCCTTGGCCTGGCCGGCCGGGACTTCCACCACCGGGATGTTCAGCCCGCCATTGTCCGAACCTACCAGCAGCTTGCGCAGTTCGTTGTTCAGTACTTGTGGCAGGTGGATGTCGTAGTCGCTGATGCTGGTGGTGGCGTTGGGGGTGTCGCGCACGAAGCCGGCGCTCTCGTCGTCCGGGTTGTCGTTCCAGGCGACCAGCCAGTGGCCGTGGGCCAGGGTCTTGGGCAGTGGGTCGGTGCAGCCGGGTGCCGGGTTGATGGTGAAGCCCACCGATACCGCCTGGGCCTTGTCGTCGCTTTGGGAGGCGATCCAGCGCCAGGCCAGGGCCGCGCCCGGGCCGATACCGCTGACCAGGGTAGCGGGGCCGTTGAGTTGCGGCAGGGCGTTTTGCAGCGCTTGCTCCTGCAACTTGCAGTCATCCTTGGGCAGGACTACCTGGACGATTTGCGCCGCGCCACTACGGCTCAGGGCCAGCAGTTGCTTGTCGCTCAGGGTCGAGTCCGGCAGTACCGCCACGATGACGCGGGCCTTGGCAGTGGTGCCGGGGGTTACGCGAGTCAGGGTCGAGCCGTCGGCCTGGGTCAGTTGCTCCAGGGCTGGTTCCGGTGCCGGGCGGTTCCACCACCAATAGCCGCCACCCGCAATCACAGCCAGGACCACCAGGGTGGCCAGCAGATACCGCAAAGAACGTTGAATCATCAGCGTTTCACCAATCCAGTCAGGCCGCCCGCGATCAGGGCGGCGGTGTCGGCCAGTGCGACCAGCGGGTCCAGCCCTGCTGGCACGGCCATGTAACGGGGTTCCCAGTCAGGCTGGAACTTGTCTTTGAAGCGGCGCAGGCCCTGGAAGTTGTAGAGCTGCTCGCCGCGGCGGAACACCATCGAGCCCAGGCGTTGGGTCAGCGGTGCTCCACGGCGCGGTTGCAGGCCGGAAAGGGGCACCATCCCCAGGCTGAAGCGGGCATATCCATGATTTTTATAATGTTGGATCAGGCCGACCATCATGAACTCCATGGTCAGCTTTGGAGCATCCGGGTGCGCGCGCATCAGGTCGAGACTGGCCAGGTCATGGTTGTAGGTCTCGAGCAGGTTGGCAAAGGCCACCGGACGTCCTTCAAAACGAATGATCGCGATACGGAAATACTTGAGGTATTCGTCGCTGAAGCGGCCCAGGGAGAAGCCTTTCTCCCGGACGTTCTTGCCGGTCAGCCAGGCATCGGAGATGACCTTCAGCTCGTCCATCGGCGCTTGCCCGGCGTCGTGGATCTCCAGCGACAGGCCGTCGCGGGTTCCACGGTTCCAGGTGTAGCGCAGGTCCTTCATCTCCTTGCCCTTGGCCTCGAGGTCGAAGCGCTTGAGATCGACCCGGGCTTCTTCGCCGAGCTTGATCGCCGTCAGGCCGATGTCCATGTAGTAAGGCAGGTTTTCCGCCCGCACCTGGTAGAACACCGGGCGCGCGTGATGCACATCGCACAGGTCGCGGAACTGCCAGATCATCTCGGCGCGTTGCTGGGTCGGACCGATCGGATCGTACAGCGCTACCAGGCTGCGGCCACGACGGGCATACATCAGGAAGGCGTCGTCGTTGGGATGGAACAGCAGCGCCTTGTCGCCGGTCAGTGCCAGGCCGCCATCGGGTTGGGACGAGGCCATGAGGACCTTCGCCGCCTTGTCCAACTCCTCGCTCGTGGGCAGGTGGATCACGGGGCGCGCGGTGCGCAGCAGCCAGGTCAGGGATACCACCAGCAACAGCACCGCGGCTCCCAGCAATGAGCGCAGGCCACGGGGCGCATCGGCATCCAGGGTGAATTGCCACCACAGCTGGTGGCTGTAGGGGACATCCTGGTAGGCGAACAACAGCAGCCAGATGGAGGCCCCCAGCACGCAGAAGCTGGCCACCAGGTACAGCGGTGAGAAGGGCAGTTCGGTCAGGCGGCTAGGGCGATAGAACGAGCGACGGAAGACCGCCAGCAGACTGGCGGTCAGCGTCATCAGGCAGGCTTCCTCCCAGTCAAAACCCTTGAGCAGCGAGAGCAGGGCACCCACCAGCAACAGGATGGTGGTGAGCATCCAGGCGGCCGACAGGCGCCGACGCAGGCCCTGGGCCAGTAGCAGGCAGAGTACGCCGATCAGGCTGGCGCCGAAGTGCGAAGCATCCACCAGGCGGTGGGGAATCAGGAAGCCAACATGTTGCAGGCGTGTGTCGATTTCCGGAGTGGCGCCGGAGAACAGCAAGACGACGCCGGAGAGGAACACCAGCACGGCAAGGATAGGCGCAGCAAGGCCGGAGGCCACCCGTAGCGATTGCCGGGTCTGGAACAGGCGCTGGGCCTCATTGATCAGCAACAGCACGCAGGCCACGAGCATGGGCAGCACTACGTAGATCAAGCGATACAGCAGCAGCGCGGCGGCCAGGGGAGCGGCTCCGAGCTTATCGGCGAACGCCGCCAGCAGGATCGCTTCGAATACCCCGACACCGCCAGGAACATGGCTGAGTACCCCGGCAGCCAGGGCCAGCAGGTAGACCAGCAGGAAGGCACCGAACGGTGGGGCTTCAGGCAGCAGCAGGTAGAGCACGGTGGCGGCTGCGGCTACGTCCAGGGCGGTGATGATCAACTGCAGGAAGGTCAGGCGTGGCCCGGGCAGGCGCAGGGTACGGCGTCCTACTCGTACCAGCAGGTTGTCGCGCAGGGGCTGTTCGGGCAGGCGCCGCCGATAGATACCGATGGCCAGGACGGCGCCGAGTAGCAGGACCGCCAGTGCAATGCCCGCCAACAGGCCTTCAGGCAGGTGCAGGGCCACGGAGGCCGCGGGCAGGTTGCTCAGGGTTGCCAGGGCCGCGAGGGGCGGCAAGGCACAGCCCAGGGAAAGGCTGGCGAACAGGGTCATGTGGGCGACGTCGGAGGCCCCCAGGCCATGGCGCGCATAAAGGCGGTAGCGTACCGACCCGCCGGAGAGCAGCGACAAGCCGATGGCGTTGCCAATGGCGAAGGCCGTGAAACCACCCAGGGCCAGGGTGCGTCCACTCAGGCTGACACCGGCGTACCGGCTGGCGGACCACTCGTAGCCCAGCAGGATGATGAAGCCTGCGATGGTTGCGCCCAATGCACCGAGCAGGGTTGGCTTGGGTACTTCCAGGATTGAATCGTGGAGTGCGTAGAAGTCCAGTTCGCTGAGCAGGTGGCGGCAGGCGATCAAGGCAATGGCGAACAGCAGGAGTGTCACCACCAGCCCCAGTGGTTGGCGATATTTGCTCAACAGGTCCAGCCAGCGCAAACGAGTGGCTGCAATGGGTTGTACGGTATCGGTGTCTTGTGAGTCAGACGTGTTGGCGCGCATCAATCACCTCGTGGATTGTGCGCGACAGGATGGGGGTATCCAGCCAAGTTACCAATCCCTGTAGAAAAAATAATTTCAAATATTAACGCGTCTCACCGTGGCCCGGCGACCTTGTGCGACCAGCAACAAGGCAGGTACTCGAGACAGAGCATAGCTCGCATACTGAAGAGTCGAAGTATCGCTGAAGGTTCGTAATACTTTTGCAGGTCATTGTTGCGAAAGGATTTTTTCACACACAAAAAAAAGGCCACTCTTTCGAGCAGCCTTTTTTGATATATGGTTGCGGGAGCCGGATTTGAACCGACGACCTTCGGGTTATGAGCCCGACGAGCTACCAGACTGCTCCATCCCGCGTCTGTGGGGCGGCATTCTACAGGCGAACCGTCGAGTGTCAACCGTTAATGCCCAAAAGGGTCAAATAAGTGTCGAATGCCCCGGTTCGCTCTCTAACTGAAGGCCAGGCAAAGAGTTTATCGCTTGGGTCAGTGAGTTTTTGGAAAACGAACACGCAAAAAAAAGGCCACTCTTTCGAGCAGCCTTTTTTGATATATGGTTGCGGGAGCCGGATTTGAACCGACGACCTTCGGGTTATGAGCCCGACGAGCTACCAGGCTGCTCCATCCCGCGTCTGATGTGGCGGAATTCTACAGAGGATTTTAAGTGTGTCAATCATTAAATTTTAAAAAAGGCTTCCTGTTCAAATGCTTAGCACTCGATCAAGGGCTTTTCAAATGGCTTGGGGCCAGGTGGGGCGGGGCTTTCAGCTCTATTGGAGGCTGTGAGGCCATTGAGCGAATAAATTTCATCTGGCTCGCCTGTGTTGCCTGGCGATGATGCAAGGTACTGGTGCTATATACAGGTGTAGGTAGATACTTGTTTCTGTTTCCACTCAAGCCCCCGTCTTTTCATGATCCCTGCCTTCATATGATGCAACGCAAAATCATCCACATCGATTGTGATTGCTTCTATGCGGCCATCGAAATGCGCGATGACCCGCAGCTGGCCCGCAAGCCTTTGGCAGTGGGCGGCTCAGCAGAGAGGCGGGGAGTGATCGCTACCTGCAATTATGAGGCGCGGGCGTACGGTGTGCGATCGGCCATGTCATCGCGGCATGCGCTGGCCTTGTGCCCGGACCTGGTCATCGTCAAGCCGAGAATGGATGCCTATCGTGAGGCATCGAAAGAGATCCATGGGATCTTTCGCGACTACACCGACTTGATCGAGCCGTTATCGCTGGACGAAGCCTACCTGGATGTCTCCGACAGCTTGAGTTTTTCCGGTAGCGCCACGCGCATTGCCCAGGACATTCGTCGCCGGGTCTCCAACCAGTTGCATATCACGGTGTCGGCCGGTGTCGCGCCGAACAAGTTTCTGGCCAAGATCGCCAGCGACTGGAAAAAGCCCAACGGACTGTTTGTGATTACCCCGGATCAAGTGGAGGATTTCGTCTCCGAACTGCCGGTGGGAAAATTGCACGGCGTGGGCAAGGTGACTGCGGACAAGCTGGGGCGGCTGGGCATTGCCAACTGCTTGCAACTGCGGGACTGGGGCAAGCTGGCGCTGGTGCGCGAATTCGGCAGTTTTGGCGAACGGCTTTGGGGCTTGGCCCGGGGTATCGATGAGCGACCGGTACACAATGACAGCCGCAGGCAATCCATCAGCGTGGAAAATACCTACGATGTTGACCTGCCGGATCTAGAGAGCTGCCTGGAGAAATTGCCCGAGCTGATGGCAACCCTGGCCGGGCGGATAGAGCGCATCGATAGCAGCTATCGGCCAGGCAAGCCGTTCGTCAAGGTGAAGTTCCATGACTTTACCCAGACCACCCTGGAGCAGGCCGGGGCCGGGCGTGACCTGGACAGTTATCGGCAGTTGCTCAGCCAGGCCTTCAAGCGTGGTGGCAAGCCCGTGCGCTTGCTGGGGATTGGTGTGCGTCTGCATGACTTGCGCGGTGGCCATGAACAGCTGGAGTTGTTCCAGGGTCAGTAGCGGGCGTTGGGTGCCATGGCGGGTCCATGGCACGGGGGTGGAGGGTCAGTTGCTGCCGGGGTCGGCTACCAGGCGGCCTGCATTCTTGGTCAGTGACTTGAGAAACTCTTTTTGCAGCTCAGGATCGTTGCGAGTCAGCTCGATCAGGCTCTGCTCCAGTTCGCTCGCTTCTTCTTCCAGGCCCAGCTGCGACAGGCGCTTGACCCGGTGTACCCATTCGCTCACTTCGTCGTCTTCAAGATCGTCGTAGATCAGGGCGTGGGCCTCCAGCAATTTGCTGCGCAAGCCATTGCTGATGCTCAGGGATGAGTCCGAATGCACTTCATCCTGTGCATCCTCGACGCTGATCTGCAGCTTGCCGATTTGCTTCAGGTCCTGTTCGGAAAAAGGATCGTCCAACAGGTTCAGGCGCAAGATGCCATTGCGATCGGTGCTCAACTCATAACTTTGCTTGCCGACCTTGACCTGTACCGGGCGTTCGCTCCAGGGCAGGCTCGAATATTCCATGCGTTTGTCACGCTGGACTTCTTCGATCGCCGCCAGGTTCTGCTGGGCACGACCATGGGATGGCATGTTCATGAACGGGTTGAGCCCGGATACGCCGTAGCTGAGCCAGTCCTTGGTGACGCTGTCCGGCAGGTTGCCCAGGGCGAATACATTGACCACGTTGGCGCCAGCACCGGCCACCAGGGCTACTGCGCCCAGCGGGATCTCATAGACCTTGCGCCAGGGCTGGTAGGGCGTATAGCGGTCGTAGCGGCGCGTGACTTCGAACTCAGTCACTTCGAAAGTCTTTTGCTCGTGGATGCGTACCCGGCGTTGCGGCAGCTCAAGCACCTTAGGCTCGCCGACATCGATTTGCAGGCTGTGGTCGAGCAGTTTGCGCTCGATCCGCTCCTCGTGTTCGCTGCGTTGCGACATCTGGTTGGCGCAGCCGCTGACCAGCAGGGCGCCGCACAAGGCGGCGCCACCGAGGCTTAAGGTGTTTCGCTTGAGCATGACGTCTCTATCTGGTTTCAGCGACGGATACGGGCTTGGAGGAAGGACAATACGTCGGCTACAGGCAGCGCTTGTGCCTCGGCCTCGGTACGGCTCTTGTACTCCAGGTTGCCATCGGCCAGGCCGCGGTCGCTGACCACGATCCGGTGTGGAATGCCGATCAGTTCCATGTCGGCGAACTTGATACCTGGGCTGGTCTTCTTGTCGCGATCGTCCAGCAGGACCTCGAAGCCGGCGGCGGTGAGCTGCTCATAAAGCTTGTCGGTCGCTTCGCGAACCAGGTCGGTTTCATAGCGCAGAGGAACCAGGGCGATCTGGAATGGCGCCAGGGTATCGCTCCAGATGATGCCTTTCTCGTCGTAGTTCTGTTCGATGGCGGCAGCGACCACGCGGGAGACGCCAATACCGTAGCAGCCCATTTCCAGGGTGACCGGCTTGCCGTTCTCGCCCAGCACTTCGCACTTCATCGCCTGGCTGTACTTGTTGCCCAGCTGGAAGATGTGCCCGACTTCGATGCCGCGCTTGATTTCCAGCACGCCCTTGCCGTCCGGGCTTGGATCGCCGGCTACCACGTTACGCAGGTCGGCCACGGCTGGGACCGGCAGGTCGCGTTCCCAGTTCACGCCGAAGTAGTGTTTGTCGTCGATGTTGGCGCCCACACCGAAGTCGCTCATCAGCTCCACGGAGCGGTCGATGATGATCGGCAACGGCAGGTTCACCGGGCCCAGGGAACCGGCGCCAGCGCCGATGGCGGCGCGCAGCTCGGCCTCGGAAGCCATGACCAGCGGATCGGCAACGCCAGGTTGCTTGGCGGCCTTGATTTCGTTGAGTTCGTGGTCGCCACGGATGATCAGGGCGATCAGCTTGCCTGGCTCTTCGGCATGCACCACCAGGGTCTTGACGGTCTTCTCGATCGGCAGGTTATAGCCTTCCACCAGTTGCGCGATGGTCTTGGCGTCGGGAGTGTCTACCAGGCGCATGGCTTCGGTTGGTGCAGGGCGCGAGGTTTCACGAGGCAGGGCCTCGGCTTTCTCGATGTTCGCCGCGTAGTCGGAGCCATTGCTGAAGATGATGTCGTCTTCGCCGGATTCGGCCAGTACATGGAACTCGTGGGAGCCGGCGCCGCCGATGGAGCCGTTGTCCGCTTCCACTGGACGGAACTTCAGGCCCAGGCGGGTGAAGATATTGCAGTAGGCCTGGTGCATGCGGTCGTAGGTGACCTGCAACGACGCTTGGTCGGCGTGGAAGGAGTAGGCGTCCTTCATGATGAATTCACGACCGCGCATCAGGCCGAAGCGTGGACGAATCTCGTCACGGAACTTGGTTTGGATCTGGTACAGGTTCAGCGGCAACTGCTTGTAGCTGCTCAGCTCGTTACGGACCAGGTCGGTGATCACTTCTTCGTGGGTCGGGCCGGCGCAGAAGTCGCGGTTATGGCGGTCTTTCAGGCGCAGCAGCTCAGGACCGTATTGTTCCCAGCGGCCGGATTCCTGCCACAGCTCCGCGGGCTGGATGCCCGGCATCAACACTTCAAGCGCACCCGCGGCGTTCATTTCTTCGCGAACGATGGCTTCGACCTTGCGCATTACCCGCAGGCCCATCGGCAGCCAGGTGTACAGGCCGGAGGCCAGTTTGCGGATCATGCCGGCGCGCAGCATCAGCTGGTGGCTGATCACGACCGCGTCGGAAGGCGTTTCTTTTTGTGTGGCGAGCAAATATTGACTGGTGCGCATGGTAGGCCGTTGTCGGTTGCTTAAGACTGGAAGTGACGGAGCATTGTACGGGCGAGTTCCGTTGGCGTACAGAACTGTGCTTGGAGGGGGGGGAAGGGGAGCGAAAAGCCCGCAACCCCCGGGAATTTCTAGGATTCTTCGCCGACGGCGTTGCCGTTGGTGGCGGTTTCGGCCTCAGGCTTGGGACCGTCGCGACGGCTTTCCTGGAACCAGTGCACGGCGATCAGGATCAGTGTCGGTACTCCGAGCATCGCAGTGATGAAGAAGAAATCGTGATAGCCGAACTTCTCCACCATGACTCCCGAATAGCCGCCGATCAGGCGTGGCAGCAACAGCATGATGGAGCTGAGCAACGCATATTGGGTCGCCGAGAACTTGAGGTTGGTCAGGCTCGACAGGTAGGCGACGAACGCTGAAGTGGCCATGCCTGAACTGAAGTTGTCCAGGGAAATGGTGACGATCAGCATCTTCAGGTTCGGCCCCATGTCGGCGAGCATGAGAAACAGCAGGTTGGTCGCGGCGGACGCGGCGCCACCGATGAACAGGATCGGCAGGATGCCGAAGCGCACGATCAGCAGGCCGCCCATGCCGGCACCGATCAGGGTCATGATCAGGCCGAAGATCTTGCTGACCCCAGCGATCTGGTCCTTGGTGAATCCCTGGTCGATATAGAACACGTTGGCCATGACCCCCATGACGGTGTCCGACATGCGGTAGGTGGCGATCAGCCCCAGCAACAGGAAGGCTTGCCAGCGGTAGCGCAGGATGAAGTCGTTGACGGGCGTCAGCACCGGTGCCAGGCCTCGACGGCCCATGGCCGACAAGCACAGTGCAGTGAGGGTTATGTAGAGAATGGCGCGCAGGAAGGCCCGGTCTTCCAGCAGCAGGTCCAGCAGGCTGACGCCATGGAAGATCACGCTGGCGAAGTCGGTGTTGTACAACTGGGTGAAGGTGGCGGGCACGGAAACCAGCAGCACGATCAATACGAATACCGAGATCAACTGGTGGGCGAAGCTGTAGCGCCCGGCCGATAGCTGGGTGCGCAACGGCACCGCCGGTTCACGCATCAGCAAGGTGGTGACCAGGGCCGGGATCATCAGGACCCCGAACAGCACATAGGTGCCGGTCCAGGCCGAATGCTTGTAGCTGAAGCCGGTGGAGCCGAAGCCCTCGGCAAAGAACAACGCGCCAGCGGTAGCCAGCAGCACCGCTACCCGATAACCGGACATGTAGCTGGCTGCCAGGGCCGCCTGGCGGCTATCGTCGGCGATCTCCAGGCGGTAAGCGTCGATGGCGATGTCCTGGGTGGCCGAAGCGAAGGCTACGACCACGGCGATGGCGATCAACCAGGAAAGATGCTTCTGCGGATCGCAGAAACCCATGCCGATCAGACCGAGAATCACCAGCGCTTGTGCCAGCACCAGCCAGGAACGTCGTCGCCCCAGTTTGCCCAGCAACGGTAGGCGCCATTGGTCGAGCAGGGGCGACCAGACCCATTTGAAGGCATAGGCCAGGCCGATCAGGCTGGCATAACCGATGGTCTCGCGGGCCACACCGGCCTCGCGCAACCACACTGAAAGCGTCGAGAACACCAGCATGTAGGGCATGCCGGCAGCGAAACCAAGCAGCAACAGCACGAGCGTCGAGGGGCTGGCATAGGCGGCAAGTGCGGCGCGCCAGGTTTTACGGGGCATGGGCTGGAGTCTGCCTCAAGAATTACGGAAACAAAGCGCGCACTCTAACCGCTGTGCTCTACCGGGCGCCAGCCATGACGTTGAATATCCACGCGATTGTTGCGTACAGGGACTCCCTCGTCGCGCAGTCGCGCGCGCTGTTCGTCGCCTGATGGGCTACCGGCCGGCAGGCTGATGCGGCCGCCGGCACCCAGCACCCGGTGCCAGGGCAGGCTGGTGTCCTCGGGCAGTTGGCTGAGGGTGCGGCCTACCCAGCGGGCCGCCCGTCCCAGGCCCGCCATTTCTGCCAGTTGGCCATAGCTGACCACCTTGCCCTGGGGAACCTGGGCAAGGGTCAGGTACAGCGCCGTGCGTCGGATTTGTGCCGGGGTTTGTGGCGCTTCAGTGGGCTCGGTCACATTCGCGGTTCCAGATAAAAGGAAGAGGCCCTGCTCGATTGTGCTGATGAAAGGCAAATGAGGATTGAACTCACTCTCAATACCCTGGTCAGTCGTGATTAAGGAATTATTCGCTGGGAATAATGCCGCTTTTTTGCAAGATCGAGTCCTGTATTTACTTATGTTGTCTAGAACTTTGCTGTGTTTCGCGGTACTCGGCGCCTCCATGCCGGTTTGGGCCGATACCGTGTGGTTGAAAAATGGCGACCGCCTCAGTGGCAAGATCAAGGTTTTCGATGGTGGCAAGCTACTGATCCAGACTGATTATGGCGGCGCCATCTCGATTGACTGGAAGCAGGTCAAGACCCTGGAGAGCGACCAGGAGCTGTTGGTCAAGCAGGATGCCTACTCCGGAGAGAAGGCCAAGTCTTTGCAGCCGGCGGCAGAGGGCAAGGTCACCCTGGCCAATGGCGAAGCGCCCAGGACCGTGGAACTGGCGAGTATCCAGCAAATCATGAAGCCCAAGCCGCTGGTGGAAGACATCGCGTGGAAGGGTAATGTCGACCTTGCCCTGGACTACAAGCGGGCGGAAAAGGATACCGATCGTTATGACATCGACTTCAAGACCTCGGCGCGCCACGGTGCCTGGAGGCATAACGCCGAAGGCGAGTACAACCGCGAATTCCAGAACAAGGTGGTGACCACTGATAACTGGAGCGCCGAGTACGCCCTGGACCGTTTCATTACCCAGCAGTGGTTCTGGCAGGGGCGCTTGACCTACAAGCGCGACAAGGTCGAGGAGCTCAAGCAACAGCGGGTGGTGGGTACCGGTCCCGGCTACCAGTTCTGGGACGATGAACTGGGCGCCTTCTCCCTGGGGTCGTTGCTCAACCGGACGGACTACACCTATGCCAGTGGCGGCAAGGACAACTTCTATTCCCTGGCCATGAAGTGGGACTACAACCGTTACCTGATTGGCAAACGGGTCGAGTTCTTCACTGGTGGCGAGGTCAGCAAGCCGCTTTCCGGGGTGGCCGACTATGCCCTCGATGCCGAATTGGGGTTGCGTTACAAAGTCACTGACTGGGCTTCGCTGAACCTCAAGGCCGAAAAGGACCTGATTCGTGGTACGCAAAGCAGCGACCTGGACAAGACCCGCTACACCGTAGGTTTCGGCGTGGCTTGGTAAGTTCGGATCTGCTGGCCTGCGGGGGAGGGGAAAGCCTGCAGGCACAAAAAAGCCCCGCTGATGAGAGCGGGGCTTTTTACTGGATCAGTGCAAGTTAGATAACTTGTACTTCTTCAGCTTGCATGCCTTTCTGACCGCGGGTAGCGATGAAAGAAACCTGCTGGCCTTCTTTCAGGGTTTTGAAACCGTCAGCCTGGATGGCTTTGAAGTGTACGAACAGGTCGTCACCGGATTGTGGGGTGATGAAGCCGAAGCCTTTTTCATCGTTGAACCACTTAACGGTACCGGTTTGGCGATTAGACATGGTGTATCTCCTTGGACAAAGTTAACTGCGACTCAGGAAAAGCCTGGGCCGAGACTGAGTGCAAAGAGCAGGAAAAATTCTTGGAGATGGTTGGATCGAAATTCAACATCGTGTAGAGATTCTCAGTGACACAAGCAGCACAGTGGCGCCACCTTAACCCTTTTTCCTGAACGTGCCAATGGTCAGTGCGAAGGTTTCTCAGTTTTCGTGATCGATGGCTGGGTGACTGCCTTCCAGCCCTTGAAAATCGTGGGATGGAGCAAGAAAAGCCCCCTGGACTTTGAACCCTGCCTCGCGCCCCGGTAAGATGCCGTTCAGAATTTTTCACCTCGTTATTTCAGGACATCCGCCATGAGCATCAAATCGGACAAGTGGATTCGCCGCATGGCGCAAGAGCACGGCATGATCGAACCGTTCGTCGAGCGCCAAGTGCGTGGCGAGCACGACAGCCGAGTCATTTCCTTCGGCGTTTCCAGCTACGGCTACGACGTACGCTGCGCCGATGAATTCAAGGTATTCACCAACATCAATTCGGCCACCGTCGACCCGAAGAACTTCGACGCCGGCAGCTTCGTCGATGTGAAGAGCGATGTCTGCATCATCCCGCCGAACTCTTTCGCCCTGGCCCGTACCGTCGAGTACTTCCGTATTCCGCGCAACGTACTGACCATTTGCCTGGGCAAGAGCACCTATGCCCGTTGCGGCATCATCGTCAACGTGACCCCGCTGGAACCGGAGTGGGAAGGCCACGTGACCCTGGAATTTTCCAACACCACGACCTTGCCGGCGAAAATCTACGCCAACGAAGGTGTGGCGCAGATGCTCTTCCTGGAGTCGGATGAAGAGTGCGAAGTGTCCTATAAGGATCGTGGCGGCAAGTACCAGGGCCAACGTGGCGTGACCCTGCCACGCACCTGAATCCGTTCGTCTGACGAATAGCGGGAATTCCTGGGCAGGCAGACACTCTATTGGAGTGTCTGCCGGTACGCGCAAGGCGTACCGGGTACAGCCCAGGAGTGCCCCATGAAGATAGATCCCCTAATAAGTGCCACTTTGGCGAGGTTGGAACCCAATCAGGTTGGGGTACTGGCCTGGACCCTCCTGGCGCACCCTCCTGTCAGCATGGCCGGCGGTATTCCTGGCCAGCCAGATCCTGATTCCCCCCAGCCTCCCGAACCCCACGAACCGGGCGAACCGACATTGCCGGACGAGCCGCCACCGGTCCCCGTGGCCTGACTCTTCCTTGTGTCCTTGCCCGTGTCCAGGTTGCGGATACGGGCAAACCTTGGCTGCTACTTCAGGTTGCCGCTGAGAAACTGCTGGAGTCGCTCGCTCCTGGGGTTGCCCAGTACGTCTTCGGGGGCTCCTTCTTCCTCCACCAGGCCCTTGTGCAGGAACAGCACCTGGCTGGAGACCTTGCGGGCAAAACTCATTTCGTGGGTCACCATGATCATCGTCCGGCCCTCTTCCGCGAGGCCCTGGATCACCTTGAGCACTTCTCCCACCAGTTCCGGGTCCAGGGCCGATGTGGGCTCATCGAACAACATGACCTCCGGCTCCATGGCCAGGGCCCGGGCAATGGCTACCCGCTGTTGCTGGCCGCCGGAGAGAAAGGCCGGGTACTGGGTGGCGACCCGGGCCGGTAGACCGACCTTGTCCAGGTAGCGTCGGGCCCGTTCCTCGGCCTCCTGGGTGCTGACCCCCAGCACCCGGCGCGGGGCCATCGTGATGTTCTCCAGCACGGTCATGTGGCTCCACAGATTGAAATGCTGGAACACCATGGCCAACCGGGTGCGTATTCGCTGTAGCTCAGCGGGATCGGCCACATGCATGCCATGGTGGTCCTTGACCATGCGGATCTGCTGGCCGTCCAGGCTCATGGCACCATCGTTCGGGGTCTCCAGGAAGTTGATGCAACGCAGGAAGGTGCTCTTGCCCGAGCCGCTGGCACCGATCAGGCTGATCACGTCGCCAGTCTTGGCCTTGAGGGAAACTCCCTTGAGCACTTCATTATCGCCATAGCATTTATGCAGGCCTTCAACGGTCAATTTGTACATGGGGCGTGCATCCTCAAGGCGAAAGTAGATAGCCGCTGCGATAGGCCGCATGGCCTGCGACATGGGCGATCGCCATGCCGGCCGTGGCCATGCGGCGCAGGGAGCGGGCGTACATGAGCCCGGCATTGGTGCAATGAATGGGAGTGACCCGATCATTGATCGGGTCGATGATTTCGGCCAATTGCTGTCCGGCTTCCAGGTACTGTCCTGGCAAGGCTGTGAAGACCAGCAGGCCGCCCACTGGCGTCACCACCGGCTCGACCCCGGCCAGGGGCGTGGCCGGGAATGGCAGGTCGGGCAGCTCCGGCGCCTGGCCGTCAATGGCGCCGTAGTGGGTCAGGTAGTCCAGCAGGGCCTGGCAGTCCTGGCTGGCGGTGGGGTGATCGACATCGCCCTGGCCACGCAACTCGAGCGTGACCGCAAAGCTTCCAGGAGCAATGGCGAAGCGCTCGCCAAAGCGTTGTTGTAGCCGCCACCAGAACAGGGTGAAGCATTCGTCGAATGACTGGCCCCCTGAGTCGGTGGCCAGCAGGCTGGCCTGGGAGCCGATATAGCGGGCCAGGGGTTCCACGTGTGGCCAGGCTTCGGGAGTGGTGTAGAGGTGCTCAACCGCTTCGAAGTCGCAATGCAGGTCCAGCACCATCTCGGCATCGCAGGCCAGCCGCTGCAGGACCAGGCGCAGGGATTGCAATTGTGTCTCGGGGCGTTGGCGCGACAGGGCATCGGCCAAGTGTCGGCGGATCAGCTCGAGGTTGTGCCGCGGGTCGTCGTTGAGCAGCCCGGCGACGGCGTCACCCACCTGCTCGCTCAGGTCGCTGAACCAGCGATTGAAGTTCTGCCCGCTCTCCTGTTCATAGCGTCCCAGGGGAACGTCCATCAGTACCTGTTCCAGGCCGATGGGATTGGCCACCGGTACCAGGACGATCTGATGGCGCAGGCGGCCACTGGCCTCCAGCTGTCCCAGGCGTTGCTTGAGATGCCAGGCCACCAGCATGCCGGGCATTTCGTCGGCATGCAGGGAGGCCTGGATGTAGATCTTGCCCGGGGCCTGGGCGGGGCCGAAGTGAAAGCTGTGGACCTGCCGCGCGGTGCCCGGCAATGGGGCGAGCAGGTCGTGGATTTCATGACGCATTGCTTGGGTTTCCTGCTGCAAGTCCTAGTGAGCCGGGCCGAGAAAGGCCAGCCAGCGACGTTCGGCCAGGCGGAACAGGCCCACCAGGGTGAAGGTCACGCACAGATAGATGAGGGCGGCGATGCCGAACGACTGAAAGGTCAGGAAGGTCGCCGAGTTGGCGTCGCGAGCGATTTTCAGCACGTCGGGAATGGTCGCGGTGAAGGCCACCGTGGTGGAGTGCAGCATCAGGATCACTTCGTTGCTGTAGTAGGGCAGTGAGCGACGCAGGGCCGAGGGCATGATCACATGGGCATACAGCTTCCACCCGCTCAAGCCGTAGGCCTTGGCGGCCTCGACCTCGCCATGGGCCATGCTGCGGATCGCCCCGGCGAAGATCTCCGTGGTATAGGCGCAGGTGTTCAGGGCGAAGGCGAGGATGGTGCAGTTCATCGCATCGCGAAAGAACGCATCCAGTACGGGCTGGGCGCGGACTGCGGCGATGCTGTAGATGCCGGTGTAGCAGATCAGCAACTGGATATAGAGCGGCGTGCCGCGGAACAGGTAGGTGTAGAACTGCACCGGCCAGCGCACCAGGCGCCGGGGCGAGACCCGGGCGATCGACAGCGGGATCGACACCAGGAAACCGATGGCGATCGAGGCCGTGAGCAGCCACAGGGTCATGGCCAGGCCGGTGATGTGATAACCGTCGCTATAGAGGAACGGGCGCCAGTATTCCTGCAGGAGTTCGATCATCGCACGGCCTCCCGAGCGCCTGCGGCATAGCGCCGTTCAAGCCGACGCAGGACGAAATTGGAAGCGCTGGTGATCAGCAGGTAGATCAGCGCCGCCAGGATCAGGAAGTAGAACAGCTGGTAGGTACTCTTGCCGGCATCCTGGGCGGCCTTGACCAGGTCGGCCAGGCCGATGATCGACACCAGGGCCGTAGCCTTGAGCATCACCATCCAGTTGTTGCCGATACCAGGCAGGGCAAAGCGCATCATCTGCGGGAAGACCACGAAGCGAAAGCGTTGGCCGCGCTTGAGGCCGTAGGCGGTGGCCGCTTCCACCTGGCCTCGGGGCACGGCGAGAATCGCGCCACGGAAGGTCTCGGTGAAATAGGCACCATAAATGAAGCCCAGGGTGATCACCCCGGCGCTGAACGGATTGATCTCGATGTATTCCCACTCCATGAAGTCGGTGAAGGAGGTCAACCAGGTCTGCAGGCTGTAGAAGATCAGCAGCATCAGCACCAGGTCGGGCACGCCGCGGATCAAGGTGGTGTAGAGCTGGGCAGGTATGCGTAGCAAGGCGAGGCTGGAGAGTTTGGCGCTGGCACCGATCAGGCCCAGCAGCACGCTGACCAGCAGCGACAGGACCGACAATTTGACGGTCATCCAGGTACCTTCCAGCAGCAAGGGGCCGAAACCCTTCAGGCTGAACGCGGAAAGCCCCAGGTTCGTTAGGAGTTGTTCGAGCATCGATCAGTGACCTGTGACGATAAAAAAGGCGCCCATCGAGGATGGGCGCCGGTAGGTTATTTACCGCTGTAGAGGTTCAGGTCACCGAAGTGTTTTTTCTGGATGGTGGCGTAGGTGCCATCATCGTGTAACGCTTTGATACCTTTATCCAAGAGCGCTTTCAGCTCTTTGTTACCTTTGGAGATACCCACTGCAGTCTTGGCCGGCAGCAGGGGGTCGTCCACGGGTTTGCTGATCTCATAGTCGGCGCCCTGGGGCGATTTGAGGAAGCCCAGCTCGGCTTGCAGCATGTCCTGGATCGAGGCATCCAGGCGCCCGGAAGTCAGGTCGGCATAGACCTGGTCCTGGTTCTGGTAGGCCTGGGTCTTGATCCCGGCCTTGTCCAGCACGGCCTTGGCGTAGGCTTCCTGGATGGTGCCCTGCTCGTAACCGATGGTCTTGCCCTTGAGCGAGGCGGTGTCTTCGCTCAGCCCCGAGCCTTTCTTGAACACGAAGGCGGTGGGGCCCGAGAACAGCTCGTTGGAGAAATCGATCACTTTTTCCCGGGCCGCAGTCACGGTCATGGACGAGATCACACCATCGAACTTGTTGGCCTTGAGGCCCGGGATCATACCGTCGAAGTCGCTTTCGACCCATTTGCACTTGACCTTCAGCTCGGCGCAGATGGCGTTGCCCAGGTCGATGTCGAAGCCCACCAGGCTGCCGTCCGCGGCTTTGGACTCAAAAGGGGCGTACGAGGGATCGACGCCGAAGCGCAGTTCCTTGTACTCCTTGGCCAGGGCCGAGCCGGCGGCCATGCACAGAGCCAGTGCAGAAAGGGTCAGCAATGCTTTTTTCATTATTCAATCCCTAAGAGCCGATATGAGCGCTTGTGGCGCATGGGTGCTGTTACTGCAGCGTATGAGACTTAATGAAAGTAGCAATTTCCGAACCAGAGTCCCGAACAGGTGTTTTAAAAGCTCGGGCTGGGCGGCGGACAAGCAGCGGCGTGCGTTGAAAGAGGGCGGTTTTGGGGAGGGGCCAGGACGGTGCGGGGTGCAGGCAGAGCGTGCTCCACGGGCGCGCGATGCGGTGCCAGGGGCGGATGTTGCCCTGGGTTGGTGCGGCTGGTTATCGAGGCACAACCGCCTGCGCAGGGCGCAGGCGGGAGAGTCTGGCGTGCGGTGTTACTTGCCAGGAACCAGGGTCAGGCGGGTCTTGCCGTAGCTACGGTCGAAGTTTTGCGGTTGCATCGGGAGGCTCAGGTATTGGGCCTTGAGCCAGCCATCGATACCGTTGGCATAGTTCGGGCTGACCGGGTTGCCGGACTGGCCACTGCTATTGAGGCCCATCAAGGGTTCGCTGAGGCCGAAGTCGACGATGAAACGCAGGGCCGGAGTCGCCGTGATGGTGAAATCCTGTCCCCAGTGGTACGGCGCCGCGTTGAGGGTGTTGTGGTCGCCCCCGGCCTGCAGCGGGCCACGGATGGCTTTGCCGTTGTCGTCGGTCCAGCGATAGCTGTGCAGCTTGCCCCACTGCCAGGACTTGCGATCGCTGCCCAGCAACTGCTCGCCCTTGGTGATGCTGGCGGCCAGGCTGCGGGCCAGGATCGCCGGTTTATCCTCCTTCTGCGGGGTGCGCGAATCGTCCCAGAATGGGCTGTCTTCCCGGCCCAGCAGGTGATCGGCCTGGGCGGCGTAGGACTGCTCGCCATTGGCGACGAAGGCCTGCCAGGGCGCTGCGGATTCCGGGCCCAGTTTGTCGAGGAAGATCTGCCGGGCGCTTTCCTGCAGGAACAACTCATAGAGCGCTGCGTCCGCCGAGCCCGCGCTGATCTTGCCGTCGAACGCCATCAACCGGCTGTAGGCCTCGCGAGCCTTGGCCCGCTCGGCGTCGGGCAGGGCCTCGATGGCTTTCTTCAATGGCTGGGCCATGCCGGGGGCTTCGAACATGGTCTTCAGCTTTGCGGCGAACAGGCTGGTCTGGTCGTATTGCAAAGCGATCAGGCTGCGACTGTCCTGCTTGCCGCTGGAGGCCAGTGCCGCCATGCGCTCGGCGCGTTCCGGGGCGTACCAGGAATTGGACAGCTGCATGCCGTAGCCATGGGGGATCACTCGCTGGTTGGCAATGGCGATCCAGCCCTGGGGCGGGTCCTGGTCATAGGGGTGGAGCATCGGGTCGGCATAACCATCCCAATCGTAGCGGCCGTCCCAGCCCGGGGAGGGCAGCAGGCCTTCGCCTTCACGGCGATTGGGGAAGCGGCCGGTGACTTGCCAGCCGATGTTGCTGGCATCGGCGAACACCAGGTTCAGGGCAATGGCCCGGATTTCCCGGCTGGCGTCCGAGGCCTTCTCGGCATTCTGGGCCCGGGACAGGTCGAAGAAGGCGTCCAGGGTGCGGTCGTCCTTGAGTTCGGGGGTCTGCAGCGCCAGGCCCAGGCCGTTGGCCAGTGCATACCCCTGGGCACTGTTGAGCAGCGGGCCGTGGCGGGTTTCGTACACCGCCTCGCGAATCGGCCGCTGGCCTTTGACGAAGTAGGTCTCATTGCGCACGGTCACCGGCTGCCATTTGCCGTTGTTCTGGTAGTACAGCGAGTTGCCCTGGCGCTTGAGTTTTTCCAGGAACAGGTCCTGGTTGTCGCCCACCACCGAACTCAGGCTCCAGGCCACCTTGCCATTGAAGCCCTGGAGAATGGCTGGCAGGCCGGCGATCGAGGCGCCGGCGGCCTGGTACTTCGGCGCCCGGATCTGGACGTAGTGCCAGGCGGCGATCTGGCTGTCGCTGGCCAGCAGGCTGCGGCCACTGCGGCTGCGCTGGGGAGCGATGGCCAGGCTGCTGCCGCCGCTGAGGCCCAGGCTGTTGAGCTGGGCCAGCCGGTTGGCCGCCTGGCTGACGTCGCCCAGCCCGGGAATGGCCAGGTTCAGGCCCTTGAGCTTGTCGGCCTCGGCCAGGGGCAGAGGCTCATCGGGGTAGCTGGGGGTCAGCCATGGCAGCTTGTCGGTGCCGACTTTTTGCGCCAGTACCAGGGTATTGATCTCTTCGAGCAGGTTGGCGGACTGGCCGAAATTCAACAGGCAGAAGATCAGCGCCGAATCCTCGGCCTTCCAGTATTCGGGGGTATAGCCATGGGCCGCCAGGTCCGGTGGCAGCTTGTCGCGATAGCGGAACAGGTAGGCGTTGACGCCCCGGGCATAGACTTCGAAGAAGCGCTTGATCCGTGGCGACGAGGCCTTGTACAGCTCGTCGGCGCTTTTCTTCAGGTTGACCGCGCGCATCAGGCGATCGACGTCCAGGGCCTCGGCACCGGACATCTCGGCCAAGCGGCCCTGGGCCAGCAGGCGCAGGGTCACCATCTGGCCGATGCGATCGCTGGCATGCACGTAGCCCAGGGTGAACAGGGCATCGTGGAAGCTGTTGCTTTCGATCAGGGGAACGCCGACGGCGTTGCGTCGCACGGAAACGTTCTGTGCCAGGCCCTTGAGGGGTTGCACGCCAGAGGCCGGAGGCAGGCTGTCCTGGGCATTCCAGGACTGGCATCCGGCCAGGCTCAGGGCGCCGGCCACTGCTGCGGCGACGCCGAACCGGGGAAGAAAATGTAAGAAGGCTGGCGAGGCCATGGCAAAGCTCCTGCGGGGGGTAGCGTCGATAAAGGCGCTACGTTAGTGAGCAGGCGAGTGCCGCGCAAGCGGGGCGACAGGTATTTGTCGGGCGCTGCGCACATGACCTTCGCCAGCAGGCCGGTGGACGGTGGGCGGACGTCTTGATCAGGCCGGGTTGACCCGCTCCACCAGGGCATAGGCACGCTCGGTGGCCGGACGCGCCTGGATGCTGTCGAACCAGCGGTGCAGGCGGGGGAAGTCCTCGAGTCGCTGGCTCTGTTTCTTGTGGGACGCGACCCATGGATAAATCGCCATGTCGGCAATGCTGTACTGCTGGCCGGCGACGAACGGCCGGTCTGCCAGGCGCCGCTCCAGCACCCCGTACAGCCGCGCCGTTTCATCGATGTAGCGCTTGATCGCGTAGGGAATCTGTTCCGGTGCGGCATGGCTGAAGTGATGGTTCTGCCCGGCCATCGGTCCCAGGCCGCCCATTTGCCAGAACAACCACTGCAGGGTTTCCTGGCGGCCGCGCAGGTCCTTGGGCAGGAACTGGCCGGTTTTTTCCGCCAGGTACAGCAGGATGGCGCCGGACTCGAACAGCGACAGAGGCGCGCCCCCGTCGAGGGGTTGGTGATCGACGATGGCCGGTATGCGGTTGTTGGGGGCGATCCTGAGGAAGTCAGGCTTGAACTGTTCGCCCCGGCCAATGTTGACCGGGTACAGGGTGTAGGGCAGTCCGGCCTCTTCCAGGAACAGGGAAATCTTGTGACCGTTGGGGGTGGTCCAGTAGTACAGGTCGATCATGCAGTGCTCCAGGTGGGAAGTATCCGGGGTCGACGACAGCAAATTCGGGGGCTGGGTACTCGATGGCTCGCTGGGCGAGGGAGGCCATGCTGAAGTGGGTACAATCCGCTGATCGTCCCGGGAGAATCGACTCCATGTCCCTCAACGTTGATACGGCACTGATCATCATCGACCAGCAACAAGGCATCCTGCACCCGCGGCTTGGCCCGCGCAACAACCCTCAGGCCGAGGAGCGCATGTTGCAGTTGCTGGCCCACTGGCGTGACCGAGGCTGGCTGGTGATTCATGTACAGCATCTGTCGCGCTCCACGGAGTCGGTGTTCTGGCCCGGGCAAGCCGGAGTGGAGTTCCAGCCACGCTTTCGCCCGCAGGAGGCCGAAGGGCTGCTCCAGAAGCAGGTGCCGGACGCATTTTGCGCCAGCTCGCTGGAAGCGCAGTTGCGCCAGAAGGGGATCGGGCAATTGGTGATTGTCGGCGTGGCCACCAATAACTCAGTAGAGGCAACGGCGCGGACGGCTGGCAACCTGGGGTTTGCCGTGTGGGTGGTGGCCGATGCCTGCTACACCTTCGACAAGCCCGATTTTGCCGGACGGCGACGCTCGGCCCAGGAGGTACATGACATGTCGCTGGCCAATCTGCATGGCGAGTACGCCACGGTGGTGAATCTGGAACAGCTCCTTGCAGGAACTGCCTGATAGGAGGAGCGCTTGCCGGCAAGCCAGTGCCGGCAGGCGTCGGTTCACGGCTTGATCAGGCGCCGTGGCACTTCTTGAACTTCTTGCTGCTGCCGCATGGGCAAGGATCGTTGCGACCGACGTCTTTCAACGCGTTGCGCACAGGCTCCTGGTGGCCGTGGTTGCAGTGCGGGCCGTGAACATGGCCATGGTCGTGATCATGATGGTCGTGATCGTGGTTGCAGTCAGGGCCATGGACATGGGGTTGCTGGGTCATTGCGGGTCACTCCGGGATAAAATCGCCGGGAATTATCACGCCATTGCGCTTCAGGTGCACGTCTTTGCCGATGAATAATCCCACCTCCAGTTCTCCTTCCAGGCGGTAGGGAATGGGATGGTCGGGCTTGTGCAGGAGTTTCACCAGGTCACGAATCTGCGGCCACAGGTTGGTGCGTACCGGCACCTTGAAGTAGCGGCTGCTGTGGGGGCTGACGGTGAACCATTGCTCATGCTCACCGTCGCTGAGCAGGAAGCGCTCCAGGTAGACCCGATAGGTCAGGCGGCGCACGGTCAGGTCGTCGTCGTTGGGGTTGTCTACCCGCAGGTGCAAGGTGAAGCGCTGTTCCAGCAGGTTGGCCTTGACCACTTCGACCTTCACCAGATGCACCTCGGGGTCGGGCTGCTCGTCGGTGAACCAGGACGCGCAACCGGACAGGCCCAGGATCACTGGCAGGCAGATGGCGCGTAGCAGGCGTAGCTCACCAAACATTGCAAGACTCCCTTTGTAGTGGCTGCTGCCCATCCTGGGCCTGGATCGATCTTCAGCGGATGAAGTAGCTGGCGCAGCACTTCTTGTATTTCTGTCCACTGCCACAGGGGCACGCGTCGTTGCGCCCAGCCTTGAGGGGCACCGTGGGGTCGATGAAATACCAGCGTCCCTGGTTCTGGACGAAGGACGAGCGTTCGCGATGGCTGTGCTCGCCCTGGCTATCGTGCCAGCGGGCGGTGAAGGTCACGAAGGCGTGTTCGGGCTGGCCGCCGAAGACCTCCGAACTTTCCACGTGCAGCCCCAGCCAGGTGCTTTGCGCGCTCCAGTCGCTGATGGACTGGCGATCCAGACCCGGCTGCTGCACCGGCAGGGTCGTGGCCAGCAGGTAATCCACCTGCCCCAATACATAGGCGCTGTAGCGCGAGCGCATCAGGGCTTCGGCGCAGGGCGCCGGATGGCCCGCGTGGTAGTGGCCGCAGCAGGCATCCAGCAGGTTGCCGCTGCCGCAGGGACAAATCGAGGCACTCATTGTGTTACCACCAGTACTTTCCAAAATTTTCCGGGTTTGCCCAGAAGCGTGAGTTGAGCCAGTCGGGCACTTGCTTGTATTCAAGCAGATCGTAGGTAAACAGGGTCAGCACCTGCTGTTCCCGCTGGAAGCGTTCGCTGGCTTGCAGGGCCAGGGAGAAAAAATCGGTTTCCTGCCAGTTGCAGGCGGCCAGGTCGGCCAGCACGGCGATACGGCTGGCATTGAGATTGCGAATGCCGCCCAACAGGTTCAAGCCGTCGCGCTTGGGCAGGTGCTCCAGGCAGTCCACCGCCAGGGCGAGGTCGAAGCGTCGTGCCGCCAGGTCTGCCGGCAAGGGGCCGGGGGCGGCCTGGAAGACGTCGCATGCAGGGTGGGCTTGCTTGAAGGCAGCCAGGGCCGGGAAGTCGCTGGCCCCGATCAGCAGCAGCTGTTTGGGTGCATAGCGCTCCAGCAGGGCGGCCAGTGCCTGTTGTGGTGTTCGGGAAGAAATGCTGGCACTCATCATCGGTCCTCGGTCAGAGCGCCCAAGACTAGCGTGCCGGCATCCTCGGGCCTAGAGCGGTTCGCCAGTTAATCCACGATCCCCCCGTATTTACGGGACAAAACCGGGGCTGGCCCTTTGCTGGCGCAGATCAATGGCCAGGTCTTTACTCCGTGAATCGGCCTCGAGCCGATCCCTGAGGAGAAATCAGATGAGCATCATTCGTACGGCAGTACCCCTGGTTCTGTTGACCGGTGTGTTGACGGGTTGTGCAGGCCTGCAGAAAACCGACTGGCCGATCTGCGCCGCGGTGGGTGGCGTCACGGGCGCGGCGCTGGGCGCCACCGAAAGCTCGGCATGGGCGGGCGGTGGCGCACTGTTTGTCGGCGGCCTGGCAGGCGCCTACTGCTGGGTGCATGGCGATGGCGACGAGGACGGCGATGGCGTGCCGGACAGTCGCGACAAGTGCCCGCATACGCCCAAAGGCGTGCAGGTCGATGCCAACGGCTGCCCATTGCCTCCACCCGTGGTGGAAGAGGTCGTGGTGGTCAAGGAAGAAACCATCGTCATTCGCGATGTGCACTTCCATTTCGACTCGGCCAAGCTGACCGATGCCGACAAGGCCAAGCTCAACACCATCGTGACTCGCCTGAAGCAGGAGTCCGCTTCGGCGCAGCTGCGCGTGACTGGCCATACCGACAGCGTCGGCAAGGCAGCCTATAACCAGAAACTGTCTGATAAACGCGCTCACTCGGTGGTGGAGTACCTGATCGAGAACGGCGTTTCCCGCTCCAGCTTCGTTTCGGTCACCGGTGCCGGTGCCAGCAAGCCGGTGGCGGATAACAAGACAGCTGAAGGACGGGCGATGAACCGGCGCACCGAAATCCAGATCAATCGTTGAGGCATATCGCCCCGCGCGTCCCATGGAGCGCGCGGGGTCCCGGGGCATTTCAGAAGAGGGCGACCAGAAGATCAGGGGCGCGATCCTCGTCGATCCGGCAGCTAAACTGTCGTCGGGGAGAATTTGCATCGCCCTCTGGCTTATCCCGGTAAGAAGTCGTTACTGTGCGCGCAAAGAATAATTCACAAGGGGAGCATATGAAGGTTTTATGGGGGCTGGGGAAGTTTCTAACGCTGGTGTTCTGGCTGGTGGTGTTGATCAACCTGGCCAAGCCATTGATCAACCCGCTGCACCTACTGGTCAATCTGGCCGGTTGTCTCTTGTTGCTGACCCACCTGCTGGAGCTGGCGCTGTTCAATGGCAGCCTCACGGGGCGGGCGCATCCCTGGCGTGATCGCTTGCAGATCCTGCTGGTAGGCGTCTTCCACCTGCAAACCCTTCCAACCCCTGTCGTTGTCGAGGCCGACCATGCGTAAGCTCTGCCTGCTCGCCCTATTGTGTAGCCCCCTGGCCATGGCCCAGGACGTCAAGGTCGACACCAACTCGTTCATGCGGTTGCCCAATACCGCCAGCACCTTGCAGTTGCAGCGGCTGGACGTCGCCGACCATGCCACTTTGCTGGTGCCGGCCAATGTGACCGAGCTCAAGGTCGAGCAGATGCACTTGGGGCGCGAAGCGCGGATTGCCATCGTGCCCACGCAGCAGAGCCTGCAGTTGCTGGTCCGACATGCGCAGTTGGACGCTGGCAGCCAGATCACCTCCCGAGGAGCGCCGGGTACCTATGAGAAGACGGCCAAGCCCGGTCGCAACCTGAATTTGCGCATCGAGTCGCTGGACGCCCAGGAGTTGTCGGTGGATGCCCGGGGCGGTGCCGGGGCACCAGGGTATGTCGGTCTCGATGGTGCCAATGGCCAGGAGCCTGGCTGCACCTGGGGCGAAGCCGGGCGCGGTGCCGATGGTGACAATGGCGGCAACGGGCACCCAGGCGCGGCGGGTGGCCAGGTTCGCCTGGAGCTGCCGCGGGATTTCCCGAGTGAGCAGATCAAGGTCCTGGTCGATGGTGGCGCCGGTGGCCTGGCCGGTGTCGGTGGCAAGCCGGGGGCTGGTGGCAAGCCCAAGGGCTGCCTGGTCTATCGCACCGATGGCGGCAAGAGCGGGCGTCCCGGCGCCCAAGGCGAGCCCGGGGCGGTGGGCGCGGCAGGGTCGCTGACGGTGCAACGCCTGTAGCCGTTCCGTCAGTCGTCTATATAGATCGCCCGCTTTCGCGGGCGATTTCGTTTCAGAAGGTCGGTCGGGCTGCCGCCAGGGTCACCAGCAGCAGGCCGATGATCAAGTTGATGCCTACCAGGCGGCGGATGCGCCCCAGCACCGCGGCCCCGGCCGGCCAGTCCTGGCTCGCCACTGCCTGGCGCAGCTCTGGCAGTTGCAGCGACTGGATGCGGATGAACAGGGCGGTCATCACCAGATAGATCCCCATCATGATCTGCACATAGCGCGGGGCGGTTTCAAAACCGTTGAAGCGCAAATGCAGCAGGCCGATGCCACTGATCGGCAGGATCACCACCGCTACCCAGACCCAGGCGAAAAAACGCGGGAATACCTGGGCCCACAATTGAAGCCGCTGTGGACCCTCCAGGGCCGCCACGGCTGCAGGGCGCAGGACCATCCAGGCGAAAAACATGCCGCCGACCCAGACCAGGGCGGCCAGGACGTGCAAGCTGTAGGCGAGGGCGAAAGCGGTCATTCGGGTACTCCGTTCTGCGCAGGATGAATTAGCGGGGTATGATAGCGGCCGATTCGAACCACTGAAAATTTATCCAGCGTTTTGTGCGCCTGAAGAACCATGATCAGCAACGAACTCAAAACCACGATCCAGGGCGCCTACTCGCGTTTTCTCGAAGCCAAGAGCCTCAAGCCGCGCTATGGCCAGCGCCTGATGATCGCCGAGGTGGCCAAGGTCCTGGGTGACGTCGATACCGACGACGAGGGCCGGCGCAGCGGCGATCCGGCGGTGGTCGCGGTAGAGGCCGGCACCGGTACCGGCAAGACCGTGGCCTACAGCCTGGCGGCGATCCCCACGGCCAAGGCCGCCGGCAAGCGCCTGGTGATCGCCACCGCCACCGTCGCCCTGCAGGAGCAGATCGTCTACAAGGACCTGCCCGACCTGATGCGCAACAGCGGCTTGAACTTCAGCTTCGCCCTGGCCAAGGGGCGCGGGCGCTACATGTGCCTGTCCAAGCTCGACATGCTCCTGCAGGAAGGCCACGCGCAGACCGCCACCGCCCAGCTGTTCGAGGAAGAAGGCTTCAAGATCGAGGTGGACGAGGCCAGCCAGAAGCTGTTCACCAGCATGATCGAGAAACTGGCCGGCAATAAGTGGGACGGCGACCGCGACAGCTGGCCCAACGCCCTGGAAGACGCCGACTGGGCGCGCCTGACCACCGACCACAGCCAGTGCACCAATCGCCATTGCCCCAACTTCGGCCAGTGCGCCTTCTACAAGGCCCGGGAAGGCATGGGCAAGGTCGACGTGATCGTCACCAACCACGACATGGTCCTGGCCGACCTGGCCCTGGGTGGCGGCGCCGTGCTACCCGACCCGCGCGACACCCTCTATGTGTTCGACGAAGGCCATCACCTGCCGGACAAGGCCATCGGCCACTTCGCCCACTACACCCGGCTGCGCTCCACCGCCGATTGGCTGGAGCAGACCGCCAAGAACCTCACCAAGCTCCTGGCCCAGCACCCGCTGCCGGGTGACCTGGGGCGGCTGATCGAGCAGGTGCCGGAGCTGGCGCGGGAGATCAAGACCCAGCAGCAGTTCATGTTCACCGCCTGCGAGCAGATCGCCGATTTCAAGACCGGTGAAGACATGGAAGGCCGCGAGCGGCCGCGCCATCGTTTTGTCGGCGGGCTGATTCCCGATCACATGCGCGAGATGGGCATCGAGCTGAAGAAAGGCTTCTCGCGCCTGACCGACCTGTTCACCCGCCTGACCGACCTGCTCAAGGAAGGCATGGATGGCGAGGTCAACATCGGCATCGCCAGCAACCAGGCCGAGGAGTGGTACCCGCTGTTCGGCAGCCTGCTGGCCAGGGCCTCGGGCAACTGGGAACTGTGGACGGCCTTCACCGTCGAGGACCCGGAAGACAACCCGCCCATGGCCCGTTGGTTGACCCTGGCTGAGAGCGGCTCGCTGTTCGATATCGAGGTCAACGCCAGCCCGATCCTGGCCGCGGAAATGCTGCGCCGCAACTTGTGGAACGTGGCCTACGGCGCCCTGGTGACCTCGGCAACCCTGACCGCCCTGGGCACCTTCGACCGCTTCCGCATGCGTGCCGGCTTGCCGAAGAAAGCGGTCACCGCCGTGGTGCCCAGCCCGTTCCACCATGCCGACGCCGGCGTGCTGCGGGTTCCCGACCTGCGGGCCGACCCACGGGATGCCGCGGCCCATACCGCAGCGATCATTCGCGACCTGCCGGAACTGGTGGAAGGCTCCCGGGGCAGCCTGGTGCTGTTCTCCTCGCGCAAGCAGATGCAGGACGTGTTCGACGGCCTGGATCGCGACTGGCGCAAGCAGGTGTTCATCCAGGGCAACCTGTCCAAGCAGGAGACCCTCAACAAGCACAAGGCCCGGGTCGATGGTGGCGATTCCAGTGTGCTGTTCGGCCTGGCCAGCTTCGCCGAAGGGGTGGACTTGCCTGGCGCCTATTGCGAGCACGTGGTGATCGCCAAGATCCCGTTCTCGGTTCCGGACGATCCGGTGGAGGCCGCGCTGGCGGAGTGGATCGAGGCCCGGGGCGGCAATCCGTTCATGGAAATCTCGGTGCCGGATGCCTCTCTCAAGCTGGTCCAGGCCTGTGGCCGGCTGCTGCGTACCGAGCAGGACCGCGGCACCATCACCCTGCTGGATCGGCGCCTGGTCACCCAGCGCTATGGCAAGGCGATCCTCAACGCCCTGCCGCCTTTTCGCCGGGAAATATCCTAGGCTGGCCCAGACCGCATTGCGCCGGGCAGGCGAGCACGCCGCCCGGCGACGGCTTGGGTATCCACATCGTCCAGGGTATTTTCCCTGGTTTACCGGGCAGGGCCGCACCTTTGCGCGCCCCGCTGTCTATTTCACGTCAATGCTTGAGCACCGGCCGCCCAGCGGCCCTACAAGGAGAAACCGGCCCATATGATTCGCCGCTCGTTGCCCGTCGTAATTGCCCTGTTGTTTGCCGCGCCTGTGTTGGCGGCCCCTGCCGGACAACAAACGTTGTTCAACTTTGTCCGCCCGGCCTCGGTGGTGCAGGTAGCGACCCAGGATGCCAACCTGCCGCAGTACAACGCCGAACAGACGGCCGAGGGTGAAGTGCTGCGGCGGGTGACGTTCAACCCGACGCTGCGTCCCAGCTTGCGCCTGAGCCCCCAGGAGGGTGCCTGGGACTGGTCGCAATCGGGGCTGATGAGCCTGCGTATCCAGAGTGCGATGAATTGGGCCCTGACCCTCTACGTGACCATCCAGAGCAACGATGGCCAGACCCTGGTCAGCCGAGTCGATTTACCCGCCGGCCCGGCGCAGACGCTGCTGGTGCCCTTGGTGGCCAGCAGTGCCCTGGAGCAGGGCATGAAGGCCGCGCCGCCGATGCCCATGACCGTGGACGGCCAGCGCATCCTGCTGGCCAGCAGCGAAGGGCAGCTGGACCGCAGCCAGGTGGTATCGGTGACCCTCTCTCTGGACAACCCCAAGGCTTCGCAAAGCATTCTCCTCGAGCGTTTTGGTGTGCAGGACAGCGAGGGTGTGGTTCGCGCCGTGTATGGCTCCCTGGTGGATGGCTATGGCCAGTCGACCCGGGACCGCTGGCCGGAGAAGGTCGCCAGCGACGAGCAGCTCAAGGCTGCAGCCAGCAAGGAGCAGCAACAGCTCAAGGGCTGGCTCGCCGAGCGCGAAAAGGCCCCCCTGGATCGCTTCGGCGGCTTGAGCCAGGGGCCGGCCTTCAAGGCCAGCGGCTTCTTTCGTACCCAGAAGCGTGATGGTCGCTGGTTCCTGGTGACTCCCGAGGGGCATCCGTTCTATTCCCTGGGGGTCAACACCCTGGCTGCGGACAACAATCGTACCTATGTCGCCGGGCGCGAATGGATGTTCAGCGACCTGCCCAAGGACGGCGAGCCGCTGGCGGCCTACTACGGTGACGGCGACAACCGTGGCGGCAACGGCGCCGACCGGGGCCGGGGCTACAACAGCGGGCGCTGGTACGACTTCTACCGGGCCAACCTGCAGCGTACTTATGGCGCACCTTGCGCCGCTGCTGGCGCGGCCGTGTCGGCGCCCGACCAGGCGGCCCCCTGCGCGGCACCGGGGTTCGACCAGAAGCGCTGGCTCGGCCACACCCTGGACCGCCTGCAAGCCTGGGGTTTCAACACCATCGGCAACTGGAGCGCGCCGGCCCTGGGCCTGGCCGCCCGGGTGCCCTACACCCTGCCGCTGTCGATCGTCGGCGACTACGCCAGCATCAGTACCGGCAGCGATTGGTGGGGCGGCATGCCCGATCCCTTCGATCCGCGCTTTGCCATGGCCACCGAGCGCGCCGTGGCCATCGCCGCCCGGGATCATCGTGACGATCCGTGGTTGATCGGTTACTTCGCCGACAACGAGCTGGCCTGGGCAGGTCCGGGAAATGACGCGAAATCCCGCTTCGCCCTGGCCTACGGCACTTTGCGCCTGACCACCGATGTCCCGGCCAAGCGCGCTTTCCTCAAGCAACTGCGCGACAAGTATCGCAACCAGCAGGGGCTGTCCAAGGCCTGGGGGATCGATCTGCCGGCCTGGGAGTTGCTGGAAGACCCGGGCTTCGAGGCGCCGCTGCCAAGCCCCGAGCATCCCGAGATCGAGGCTGACTACCGGCATTTCCAGCGAGTCTTCGCCGATACCTACTTCAAGACCATCGCCGATTCGTTGAAGTGGCACGCCCCCAACCACCTGCTGCTGGGAGGGCGGTTTGCCGTCAGCACACCTGAGGCGGTGGCTTCCTGCGCCCAGTATTGCGACGTGCTGAGCTTCAACATGTACACCCTCAAGCCCCAGGACGGGCAGGACTTCGCCTACCTGCGCAGTCTCGACAAGCCGGTGCTGATCACCGAGTTCAACTTTGGCTCCCGGGATCGCGGCCCGTTCTGGGGCGCCGTCACCGAACTGGCCCGGGAGGAGGAGCGGGGACCGGCCTATGCCAACTTCCTCAAGCAGGCGCTGAGCGAGCCATCCATCGTCGGAGTGCACTGGTTCCAATACCTGGACCAGCCGGTGACCGGACGCCTGCTGGACGGTGAGAACGGTCATTTCGGCCTGGTGGGTATTACCGATGTGCCGTTCCAGGGCTTTGTCGAGACCGTGCGCAAGGGCAACCTGCTGGCGTTGGAGCAACTGGGCAAGGCCGCGCAGCTCGCGCGGGTCCAGGCCGAGCAGGCGGCCGCCAGCGGGCCTGCGGCGCAAAACCGGAACGCACCGAGCGCCACGGGTGAAGCGCATGTCGGTGGCCATTCCGGCAACGGCCACTGACGACTTTCGGGCCCCGCCGGGTGGGCCCGGTTGTTCCCAAATCCCCTCGAGGCTGAAACAATGCGCGCCACGTTGCCGAGCATTGTCGCAGGGGGATTCAGGGGTGCAGATTCAAGGTCATTACGAGCTCAAGTTCGAGGCGGTACGCGAGGCTTTCGCAGCGCTGTTCGAAGATCCCCAGGAGCGTGGCGCCGCGCTATGCATCCAGGTCGGCGGGGAAACCGTGGTCGACCTCTGGGCCGGCACGGCTGACAAGGACGGCGCCGAGGCCTGGCACAGCGATACCATCGCCAACCTGTTTTCCTGCACCAAGCCCTTTGCCGCCGTGACCGCATTGCAACTGGTGGCCGAGGGCAAGCTCAAGCTGGACGCGCCGGTGGCCGACTACTGGCCGGAATTCGCCGCGGCGGGCAAGGCGGCCATCACCTTGCGCCAGTTGCTGTGCCACCAGGCCGGTTTGCCGGCCCTGCGCGAGATGTTGCCGCCCCAGGCGCTGTACGAGTGGCAAACCATGGTCGACGCCCTGGCGGCCGAGCAACCCTGGTGGATGCCGGGGGAGGGGCACGGTTATGCCGCCATTACCTATGGCTGGCTGGTGGGCGAGCTGATCCGGCGGGCCGATGGCCGCGGCCCGGGCGAATCCATCGTGGCCCGCGTGGCCAAGCCCCTGGGACTGGACTTTCATATCGGCCTGGCCGACGAGGAGTTCCACCGGGTGGCGCATGTCGCACGGGGCAAGGGCAATGTCGGCGACGCTGCGGCCCAGCGCTTGTTGCAAGTGACCATGCGCGAGCCTGAGGCGATGACTACCCGGGCCTTTACCAATCCTCCGTCTATCCTGACCAGCACCAATAAGCCGGAGTGGCGGCGCATGCAGCAGCCAGCGGCCAACGGCCATGGCAATGCCCGCAGCCTTGCCGGGTTCTACAGTGGCCTGCTTGATGGCAGTTTGCTGGAGGCCGAGATGCTCGATGAGCTGACCCGCGAGCACAGCCTGGGCATGGACAAGACCCTGTTGACCCAGACGCGCTTCGGCCTGGGCTGCATGCTGGACCAGCCCGATGTGGCCAATGCCACTTTCGGTCTGGGTGGGCGGGCCTTCGGGCATCCGGGGGCGGGTGGTTCGGTAGGTTTTGCCGATCCGGAGCGCGATGTAGCGTTCGGATTTGTCACAAATACCCTGGGACCCTACGTGTTGATGGATCCTCGTGCACAGAAACTGGTGCGGATTTTGTCGGATTGTCTGTAAAAAGGTTGCTGTTAAGAACTTTTTTTGCTTAAACATGCGTGGAAAGCTGCAGGATGGAACCCTGTGGCTTTTATAATTTCCAAGCGTCTGTTTATAACGGTTATTTAGACCGAATTTTTTATCTCATTTTGTGGATATCCCATGTCGTCGAACAAGTCTCTAGCCTTGGCCATCTGCTTGACCGTAACCGGTTGTGCACAAACCCCACAAAATGAAGCGGACGGCGGCCATTGGTGGTCGTTCGGTACCGATAAGGCCAGCAGCAAGGAAGTTTCGGCTGCCCCTGCCAACGACAAACCCGCTACCGCCGAAGCCGCTCCGGCTGCCCCGGCGAGCAAACCAGCCGCTCCGGCTGCTGCTGGCAAGGCCACCGCGTCGGCCAAGCAGGCCGCTCCTGCCGCCAAGCCTTCCGCTGGCAAGCCTGCTGCAACCGCCGCTGCCGAGCCTGCCCCGGCTCCTGTCGCCGCGACCCCAGCCCCAACCCCAGCTCCAGCCGCTCCGGTCGCCAAGGCCGAGAGCAGCAACTGGTGGTGGCCGTTCTCTTCCTCCAAGGATGAGGCCGACAAGCCGGTAGCCGATGCCAAGAAGGCCGAGCCAGCTCCAGCGGTGGCCAAGGCCGCCGACTCCGAGAGCAACTGGTGGTGGCCATTTGGCAAGAGCCAGCCCAAGCCCCTGAGCAAGGTCAACGTGGCGGACATTCCGATGCCTGACCCGAAAATCACCCAGGCCTGGCTGGACGACTACGAGCCTCGCCTGCGTGAAGCGGTGAAGGACAGCAAGCTGCAAGTGGAGCGTCGCGAGAACGTGCTGGTGGTTACCGCGCTGGTCGATGCTTCTTTCAACCCGGATCGTCCGGCCATGCTGCTGCCCGTCACCCTCGGCCCGTTCACTCGCGTGGCCAAGGCGGTGGAAGGCGACCCTAAGACTGCCGTGCTGATTCTCGGCCATGCCGACGCCACCGGCCCGACCCTGGCCAACCAGAAGTTGAGCCGTGATCGTGCCCAGTCCGTGGCCGCTATCTTCAGCCTCAGCGGCTTGAAGCAAGACCGCCTGATGCTGCGTGGCATGGGCGCGGTGATGCCGCGTGCCGCCAACGACAGCCCACAAGGTCGCTCGCTGAACCGTCGCGTGGAAATCATGCTGACCCAGCGCAGTACCATGCTTGGCCTGCTGAGCAAGTACAACCAGCCGACGCCGTCCGAGACTGAAATGGTTGCCGTGCAGGACGCCAAGCCTCCGGTCCCGGCCCCGGCCAGCAAGAAAGCCGCAGCCGCCAAGAAGGCCCCGGCCAAGAAGCCAGCGGCCAAGAAGGCTCCGGCCAAGAAAACCGTCGCGGCTGCCAAGAACCCTACGGCCACCGCCCAGGCCAAGAACTGATTTGCAGGATAAGGAAGCAGCATGACTCAGTCTCTGGCTGATATGCGCCGCGACTATACCCGTGACGGCTTGTCCGAGGCCCAGGCCCCGGTCGAGCCCTTCACGTTGTTCCACCAGTGGTTTGCCGATGCGGTGAAAACCGAGCAGCCACCGGTGGAGGCCAATGCGATGACCCTGGCGACCGTCGATGCCGACGGCCGTCCCCACTGCCGGGTGCTGCTGCTCAAGGGATTGGACGAACAGGGTTTTACCTTTTTCACCAACTACGACAGCGCGAAGGGACAGCAACTGGCTGCACGGCCCTTTGCCGCCATGACCTTCTTCTGGCCGACCCTGGAGCGCCAGGTACGGATCGAGGGGCGGGTAGCGAAGGTCAGTGCGCAGGAATCGGATGCCTATTACCAGGTGCGTCCCCTGGGAAGTCGCCTGGGAGCCTGGGCATCACCGCAGAGCCGGGTGATTGCCGATCGTGCCGAGTTGCAGGAGCTGCTCAAGGCCACCGAGGCCCGCTTCAGCGATAGCCAGCCCGATTGCCCCGAGCATTGGGGAGGCTATCGCCTGGTGCCGGAACGCATCGAGTTCTGGCAGGGGCGTGCCAGTCGCCTGCATGACCGCTTGAACTACCGCCTGCAGGCCGGGGAGTGGGTCCGCGAACGCCTGGCTCCCTGAACCTTGCCGATCACTCGCCGGGATAACCGGCCGCAGCGGCCTCCAGCCATTGCGGCAGGTCCCGGCGTTTTACTTTCTGGCGCTGGGCTTCTGCCAGTCGCTGCAACATGTACTGCTTCTTCTGTTCGTCGCTGCCCGCCATGGACAGCGCCAGGTCCCGGTCTGTCCAGCGCTTGATGCGTACGTACAGCCACCAGTGGAAATACAGGCCGGCGACCGTGACCACGAAGATGATGAAGTAATCCATGGAAAATCCTTTGTTCGATAGCGTTATGCTGGAGGCTGGGGCTACCGTAGCGAGGGTGCCAGGTGCTCATTCAGCCTGTACTTGGGCTGAATGAAAGCAATTTTATCCGGGCCGCGCCGTGACAGGTGTCAAGCTGCGGAGTCTAATGATTTATTGTCCCTTGGAGTTGATCCTATGCGTAAGTCTGTTTTGCTGGTTGCGTCCTTTACCACGATGGCCATGTTGCTCGGCGGTTGCGCCTCCAACCTGACCGGTGATTCCTATTCCCGTGATGAAGCGCGTCGTGTGCAAAACGTGCGTCTGGGCACCATCGAATCCCTGCGTCCAGTGAAGATCGAAGGCACCAAGACCCCAATCGGCGGCGCTGCTGGCGCAGTGATCGGTGGTGTGGGTGGCAGCGCCATCGGCGGTGGCCGTGGCAGTATCGTCACTGCAGTCATCGGTGCTGTGGCTGGCGGCCTGCTCGGCTCGGCTACCGAAGAAGGGCTGACCCGTACCCAGGGCGTGGAGATCACCGTGCGTGAAGACGACGGCAGCATGCGCGCCTATGTACAACAAGTTCAGGAAAACGAAGTGTTCCGTGTTGGCGACCGCGTTCGCATCATGACCGTCAACGGCACCAGTCGTGTAACTCGCTGATTTTCCATCAGCCAAACAAAACCCCGGCCAGGCGACTGACCGGGGTTTTGTTTTTTAAGCCAGGGCTCCTTGGGATATCAGGAGGCTACTGGATTGCTCTTGCGGCTGGCGGCAGCCGTCACGGCATAACCGATCAGCGCGGCCAGCAGTGAGCCGGTGAGAATACCCATGCGATCCATGCCCGCGTATTCGCTGGCGCCAGGGACAAAGGCCAGGGAACCGACGAACAGGCTCATGGTGAAGCCGATTCCGCAGAGAATCGCCACACCGAACACCTGCCCCCAATTGGCGCCGGCAGGCAGTGCGGCAAGACCGGTCTTGACCGCCAGCCAGGTCAGGCCGAATACACCGACCGTCTTGCCCAGCAGCAGGCCGACGGCGATGCCCATCGGTACGAAGTGGGTGAAGCTCTCCAGCGTCACGCCGCTGAGCGACAGCCCGGCGTTGGCAAAGGCGAACAACGGCAAGATGCCGAACGACACCCAAGGGTGCAGCGCATGCTCAAGGGCCAGCAATGGCGACGGCTCGGCGTTACGAGTGCGCAGGGGAATGCAGAAGGCCAGGGTCACGCCTGCCAGGGTGGCATGGACACCGCTCTTGAGTACGCAGACCCAGAGGATCAGGCCGATGATCATGTAGGGCCCGAGCTTCACCACGCCCATTCGGTTCATCGCGACCAGGGCGGCGATGCAAGCTGCCGCCAGCATCAGCGACAGGGTCGACAGGGCGCCTGAATAGAAGATCGCAATGATCACGATCGCCCCCAGGTCATCGATGATCGCCAGGGTCATCAAGAACAGCTTCAACGAGGTCGGTACCCGCTTGCCCAGCAGCGCCAGTACCCCGAGGGCGAAGGCGATATCGGTGGCGGTAGGAATCGCCCAGCCGCTGAGGGCTGGCGGGTTGTCGCGGTTCAGGTACCAGTAGATCAATGCCGGCACCAGCATGCCGCCAATGGCCGCAGCGCCAGGCAGGACTATCTGCGAAGGCTTGGACAACTGGCCATCGAGGACTTCCCGCTTGACCTCCAGGCCGATCAGCAGGAAGAACAGCGCCATCAGGCCGTCGTTGATCCACAGCAGCAACGGCTTGGCGATCTTCAAGGCGCCCACCTGGGCAACCACTGGGGTTTCCAGGAGACCGTTGTACAGCCAGGACAACGGCGAGTTGTTGATGATCAAGGCCAGGACGGCAGCAGCGATCAACAGCAGTCCGCTGGCGGCTTCCATGGCAAAGAAACGGGTGAAAGTACTACGCAGAGGCAAGGTCGCTCTCCATTTAAAACCAGACAAAGGTGGCACACCCTAACCCGTACACTTGGTTGTTAAAACAAAAGTTATATTCTTTTTTGTTATAAGTAGAAAGCAAGCGGCCTGCTGAAAAAGTCCGCTGGCAGTTGTGTTTCCAATTGCTTCACAGCTGTACCTGTCAGGGCTGGAAGATATTTCCTAACATGTCCATCCCCGTAGCTTGCAGGGCCTTTCCCGACAACGGGAAGTGCCTTGTCGTCCCGGGCCTGGATCACCTATGCAGGGTGCATTTCATCTTCTTGCGCCGGTATGGCGTTCGATCCGCAGAGAATAGAACATGAGCGACAATCGCCAGTGGGCCCGTGAGGCCATCCGCATCATCGAAGCCGATTTCCAGCGCAGCGCCGATACTCACCTGATCCCGTTGGCGTTGCCCGGGCGTCCGGGCATTGAGCTGTACTTCAAGGACGAATCCAGCCATCCCACCGGTAGCCTCAAGCACCGCCTGGCCCGTTCGCTGTTCCTCTATGCCTTGTGCAATGGCTGGCTCAAGCCCGGGGCGCCGGTAATCGAAGCCTCCAGCGGCTCCACGGCGATTTCCGAGGCCTACTTCGCGCGACTGCTGGGCTTGCCCTTTATTGCGGTGATGCCGGCCACCACCTCCCAGGAAAAGATCGCCCAGATCGCCTTCTATGGCGGCAAGAGCCATCTGGTGCAGGACCCCACGCAGATCTACGCCGAGTCCGAGCGCCTGGCCCGTGAAAGCGGCGGGCACTTCATGGACCAGTTCACCTACGCCGAACGCGCTACCGACTGGCGGGCGAACAACAACATCGCCGAGTCGATCTTCCAGCAATTGCGCTTCGAGCGTTACCCGGAGCCTGCCTGGTTGATTTCCAGCCCGGGTACTGGCGGCACCACTGCAACCCTGGGACGCTATGTGCGTTACCGCCAGCACCAGACCCGGGTGCTGTGCGCCGATGCCGAGCGCTCGGTGTTCTTCGACTACTACAACAGCGGAGATGCCAGCTTGCGCCTGGATTGCGGTTCGCGGATCGAAGGCATTGGCCGGCCCCGGGTCGAAGCCTCGTTCCTGCCCCAGGTCATCGATGCCATGGTCAAGGTCCCGGACGCCCTGTCCCTGGCGGCCATGCACTACCTGGCCCAGCGCCTCGGGCGGCGGGTCGGTGGTTCCAGCGGCACCAACCTGATCGGTGCCCTGATGGCCGCGCAGCAGATGGCATCTACCGGCGAGGCGGGGTCGATCGTGGCGATTCTCTGTGATGGTGGCGAGCGTTATGCGACCACCTACTACGATGAGCAGTGGCTGGCGGAGCAGGGCTATGAATTGACGGCCTTGATCGAGGCAGTGGCCGCGAGCGTAGAGCAGGGGGCTGCCTTGCCTGCCAGCGTATTGCGCGCTGGTATCTGAATGATGAGGGAGCTGCACCGGCAGCTCCCTCATTCCGGCCTCAGCCTTGGATACCGAGGATGTTGCGGGCCACGGCTTCGGCGATACGGATGCCATCGACGCCGGCGGACAGGATGCCCCCGGCATAACCGGCGCCTTCACCGGCCGGGTACAGGCCCTTGAGGTTCAGGCTCTGCATCGAGGCATCGCGAGTGATGCGCAGTGGTGACGAGGTACGGGTCTCGATCCCGGTCAGCACCGCGTCATGCAGGGAGTAACCCTTGATCTGCCGCTCGAAGGCCGGCAGGGCTTCGCGGATGGCTTCGATGGCGAAGTCCGGCAGGGCCAGCGCCAGGTCACCCAGGTTTACCCCAGGCTTGTAGGACGGCTCGACGCTGCCGATGGCGGTGCTGGGCTTGCCGGCGATGAAGTCACCCACCAGCTGCGCCGGGGCCTGGTAATTGCTGCCGCCGAGGACGAAGGCGTGGGACTCCAGGCGTTCCTGGAGCTCGATACCCGCCAGCGGGCCGCCCGGATAGTCCACTTCCGGGGTGATGCCCACCACGATGCCGGAGTTGGCGTTGCGCTCGTTACGCGAGTATTGGCTCATGCCGTTGGTGACCACGCGGTTCGGCTCGCTGGTAGCCGCCACCACGGTGCCTCCCGGGCACATGCAGAAGCTGTACACCGAGCGGCCGTTCTTGGCGTGGTGCACCAGCTTGTAGTCGGCGGCGCCGAGTTTCGGGTGCCCGGCGTACTTGCCCAGGCGGGCGCTGTCGATCAGTGATTGCGGGTGCTCGATGCGGAAGCCGACCGAGAACGGCTTGGCCTCCATGAACACGCCCTTGGCGTGGAGCATGCGGAAGGTGTCGCGGGCGCTGTGGCCCAGGGCCAGGACCACATGGCGCGAATGCAACTGCTCGCCGCTTTCCAGGACCACGCCGGTCAGTTGCTCGCCGTCCACCAGCAGGTCGGTGACTTTCTGCTCGAAGCGCACTTCACCGCCCAGGGCGATGATCTCTTCGCGCATCTTCTCCACCATGCTGGTCAGGCGGAAGGTGCCGATGTGCGGCTTGTTGATGTAGAGGATCTCTTGCGGCGCGCCGGCCCGGACGAACTCAACCAGGACCTTGCGACCGTGGTGCTGGGGGTCCTTGATCTGGCTGTACAGCTTGCCGTCGGAGAAGGTTCCGGCACCGCCCTCGCCGAACTGCACGTTGGACTCGGGGTTGAGCACGCTCTTGCGCCACAGGCCCCAGGTGTCCTTGGTGCGCTGGCGCACTTCCTTGCCGCGCTCGAGGATGATCGGCTTGAAGCCCATTTGCGCCAGCAGCAGGCCGGCGAAGATCCCGCAGGGCCCGAAGCCCACTACGATCGGCCGTTCCTGGAGGTCGGCCGGGGCCTGGCCCACGACCTTGTAGCTGACATCCGGCGCCGGGTTGACGTTACGGTCGTCAGCGAACTTCTGCAGCAGGGCCGCCTCGTCGCGTACGGTGAGGTCGATGGTGTAGATGAACAACAGTTCCGAGGACTTCTTGCGCGCGTCGTAGCTGCGCTTGAACAAGGTGAAGTCCAGCAGGTCGTCGCTGGCGATGCCCAGGCGCTGCACGATGGCGGCGCGCAGGTCTTCATCGGGGTGGTCGAGCGGCAACTTGAGTTCGGTGATTCGTAACATGACAGGGTCCGGGTAGGCGGTGCGCAACAGTGCGCCGGCTTGCTTTGCACAAACCGGCGATTATAAGCCGCAATCCACCCTTGCCGTGAGGCTAAAACGGTTGCTCGTCGAATCAGTCGTTGCGCGAGGCCCCGAAATAACCGCAACCGCGCTGGACCTGGCCATCCACCCGCAGCTCCGCGCTCAGGTGCTGGACGCTGCCGGTGACGCTATCGACGCAGCGTTGTGGTGCAACCCACAGTTCCACGCGTTGGTGGTTGGCTTCGCTGGTGAGGTTGAAGCGGCCGTCGCCCAGCTGTTCTTCCAGATAGGGCAGGGCCAGGGTCGGTTGGCCGACTCGCTCGATCATCATGCCCCGGGTGCTGACATCGACGTTCCACACCGGGTTCTTGCCACTGGCCCGCAGGATCAGGCGCTGGAAGTTGGGATCGCCGCAGGCACTGGAACGCTCGACCCGATACAACTGGCGCAGGTCCAGTTGGCCATCGCCGCTACCACTGGCAGAGAACTTGCCTCGCAGGTCGGCGAACAGCTTGCCCTGCTTTTCAGCCAGGGTCGCGGCCTCTTGCAGCACGCTGGTGCCCCCACCATCGGTGATGACGTAGCGGCGATCTTCAGTGCAAGGCTTGAACAGCAACTGGCCGTCGGCGGCGCTGAGTTCGCCCTGCATCCGGGTCAGGCCGGCCATGGAAGGGGCGCTAGGCTGATCATTGAACAGGGGCAGCACCTGGCAGCCGGCAAACAGCGGCAGCAAGGCAAAGCAAAGCAGGGAACGGGCGGTGCGCATCATGGGGCCTCCAGGCGGAAGCCGACACGTTACGCAGCCCGACCGTTCACCACAACCCCGGATTCAGCGCTCAACCGACGTGATAGGTCTGGCCGGTCTGCAAGCCTTCCACGCTCTTGGCATAGGCCAGGCCCACGTCGGCGCCCGCCACGGGCTTGAAGCCGCGGAAGTACGGGGCGTAGCTGTCCATGGCCTCCAGCAGCACGGTGGGGCTCACGGAGTTGACGCGCAGGCCCCGCGGCAGGTCGATGGCCGCCGCCCGGACAAAGCTGTCGATGGCTCCGTTGACCAGGGCGGCCGAGGCCCCGCTGCGGATCGGGTCATGGCTCAGCACGCCGCTGGTGAACGTGAAGGAGCCTGCATCGTTGGCGTATTCGCGGCCGATCAACAGCAGGTTGACCTGGCCCATCAGTTTGTCTTGCAGGCCCAGTTGGAAATGCTCGGCGGTCATCTCCCCCAGGGGCGCGAAGGTGACGTTGCCGGCGGCGCACACCAGGGCATCGAAGCGGCCGGTCTTCTCGAACAGGGCGCGGATCGACTGGCTGTCGCTGATATCCACCTGGAAGTCGCCGCTGCTGCGGCCGATACGGACGATTTCGTGGCGCTGTGCCAGTTCCCGGTCCACCGCCGAGCCAACAGTGCCGTTGGCACCGATCAGGAGAATCTTCATGGGCTGTTCCTCGTGAGAAGGGAGATGAGGTTGCAGTCTAGAGTGGTTTTTTTCATGGATTAACGCGCTAATAGGCAACCTTTGGTTTTCTGGTGGAAACAATCCATGAGCGAGATGGATGACCTCGCGGCTTTTGCCGTATTGGTGGAGGCCGGCAGTTTCACCTTGGCAGCCCAGCGCCTGGGGTGCAGCAAGGGCCAGCTGTCCAAGCGCATCAGCGCCCTGGAGGCGCGGTTCGCAGTGGTGCTGCTGCAACGCACCACCCGCCGCCTGGACCTGACCGCCGCCGGTGCCGCGCTGCTGCCCCAGGCCCAGGCGCTGGTGGCCCAGGTGGAGCGCGCCCACCAGGCCCTGGCCCGGCTCAAGGACGATGTCGCAGGCCCGGTGCGCCTGACGGTGCCGGTGTCCCTGGGGGAAACCTTTTTCGACGGCCTGTTGCTGGAATTCTCCCGGCAGTATCCCCAGGTGCAGATCGAACTGGACCTGAGCAATGCCTACCGCGACCTGGCCCGGGAGGGCTTCGACCTGGCGGTGCGCTCCGCGGTGGACAATGACCAGCGCCTGGTGGCCCGGCCGCTGCTGGCCTGGCATGAAGTGACCTGCGCCAGCCCGGCATACCTGGAGCAATACGGTGAGCCCCGCACACCCATGGAGCTGGCCAACCATCGCTGCCTGCTCAACAGTCACTACAGCGGGCGTGAGGAATGGCTCTACCACCAGCGTCACGAGCTGTTGCGGGTGCGGGTCAACGGGCCGTTCGCCAGCAATCACTACAACCTGCTGAAAAAGGCCGCCCTGGTGGGGGCCGGTATCGCCCGGCTGCCATCCTATGTACTGCATGGCGAGCTGGCCGATGGTCGCCTGCGCTGGCTGTTGCGGGACTACCAGACCCGCAGCATGCCCATGTACCTGGTGCATCCCTACCAGGGGGGATTACCCAGGCGCACCCAGGTCCTGGCCGATTACCTGATGGACTGGTTCCGCCGCAGCGGCGAAGCCCTGGACCGCTTGTAGCCGCCTCGAGCCGATCCGCCGGCCATGGCCACACGAAGCGAGCTTGGCGTAGGGCCTTTGCGCACGACCGCTCAGGCGGGTTCTCCGGACGATCCTGCGGCAGCGGCTACACGAAACGAGTTGGCTGTTGTAGATACCGTCTTGCCCGTTACCGGGCAAGCGCCAATTTCGGGTCATAAGGATGGCCCGATTTCAGCACGCCAAATACGATGTGCAGCATCTTGCGCATCACCGCACAGACGATCTGTTTGCCCGCTTTACCCTTGGCGCGCAGCCGCTCTTTCATCGCCATGAGGGGCTCACTCATGTTCATGGCGGTGATGCTGGGTAGGTACAACGCTCGGCGGATACGCCCCGAACCAGCCTTGCTGATCAGCGTGCGGCCCTTGAATTTGCCGGATTCGGCCAACTGCGGATTCAACCCCGCAAACGAGACTACGGCCCGGGCGCTACGAAACTCCTTGAGATCGCCCAGTTCGGCCAGGATCACTGACGCGGTCTTCTCGCCGATACCGTCGATGCTCAACAGCAGATCCCGTTTGCCCCGCAAGTCGGGATCATCGTCGACATGCTGCTTGATCATCTGGCGGGTCTGGACGATGTCTTTTTCGATGTGGCTGATGTGCGACTGGATCGATTCCTGAACCACCGTATCCGCCACTTCCTGGCGATTACGTTCCATCTGCAGCATCTCCTGCAGGTCGTCCAGGCGTCGCAGCAGGACCCGTAGCCGGCGGATCGCCACAGGCTCCGGCGCCCAGGGCGTCAAGGGTGACTCGTGCTTGGCCTGGGCAAAGGCGGCCAGCAACTTGGCGTCCACCTTGTCGGTCTTGTAGTTGATTCCTTCGCTTTTCTTGAAGTAATGGACCCGGGCTGGGTTGACCACGATGACTTCGTAACCCTGGTGGTACAGGTGCTCTGCCAGGGCTTCGTGATAAACGCTGGTGGCTTCCATGACGACCCTGGCGTCGGGCTGCGCATGCAACTTGAGCCACTGGTCGAGCTGGGCGAAGCCCTCGGCATTGTTGGGAATCTTGCCGCGTGTGCGGTACTTGCCGTTGGGCAGAGGCGTGGCGACATCGAATGTGTTCTTGGCGATATCGATCCCGATGACGTTAGACATATTCTCTTCCTCGTATGCGCGGGTTGAGGATCATCCATCACTCGGTCTCAGCCTTGTTGATGCGAGCTACCGTGCGATGCAGGGCTCAGGATACCGTTCGGACTTAGCGAGTGAGGTTGAAGAGGAGGAGCTCAATCTACAGTGCAGGCTCAAGGCCTTAGCCGCTGCCCGGCTTCATTCCTCTTCCTCGATGATCAGTCGAGAACTATCGCGTGTGTAAACGCGATAGTCGAGATACAAGCCGCTGCCGAGCCTGCGAGGCTGCGCCATGGTCCGCAGGAGCTTCCAGCGCCAGCCCGGCCAAGCTCATTATTCAATCGATCCGGCTACAGGATGCAGAGTCGCTTCAATGTCCGAGTCGGCGACGCAGCAGGTGGTCGACAGACAGCACCCCAGGCCCGCGAGCCATCAGTAACAGCAGGATGGCCATCCAGGTGCCATGGGTCGGGTAGGCGTCCGGGTAGACGAACAGCTGGATCACCAGGGTCATGCCCAGCAACGCCAGGGCAGAAAAGCGCGTGGCCAGGCCGAACAGAATCAACACCGGGAAAAAATGCTCGGCAAAGGCCGCCAGGTGCGCCGCCAGTTCCGGAGCCAGTATCGGCAAGTGGTACTCGCTCTGGAACAAGGGAATGGTCGAGTCCGCCAGGTGCGGCCAACCGAACTCGAACGTCCCGGAAACCAGGTCGATGGCCAGTCCTTCGACCTTGGTCTGCCCGGATTTCCAGAACACCGCGGCGATACTGAAGCGCGCGATGAAGGCCACCAGGCTGTAGGGGATGAGTTCCAGTTTCTGGCAGGCCCGCATCAGCAGGCTGGCGATAGGGGAGTGGGTCCGGGTATTCATGATCGGTCTTCTTCTGCGGTTACAAGTCAATGAGTGCGCCGTGGCCAAGCAGCAGGCCCAGGCAACGGCCCAGGTCGAAGTCGGCTTGGGCGTCCAGGGCCTGGGCGGCGGCGACCGCCAGCGGTTGCCGGGTGCGCAGGCTGTCGGTGAAGGCCAGGCAGCCGGCATCCACGGCCAGTACCTCGACCTCCAGGGCGTTGCGTAGCACCAGGATGTGTTGTTCCCGATGCAGGTAGAACGATGGCCATTGCCGGCCATCCTGGTGCGCGGCCCACAGGCTGGCCACGGCGTAGCTCGATTGCAGGCTGCGCAGCGATGGATGCAGGTGCAGGTGCAACCGGCCAAGCTGCTCCGGCCGGCTCATGGCTTCTTGCAGTTGCGCCGCTGCCAATGGCCGGGCATCGGCGGCGTGATAACTCTCGACCCGCAAGCGTTCCAGGCGGGCGATATCGGCCAGGTAGGGCAAGGAGGCGGCCGGAGTGAAGTCATCGATGAATTCGGCAAACCCCTCGCCGTAATCGTTGAGCCGTGGGGTGCTGGGAGGCTGGCGCTCGATATAGGTTCGGGCCATGGCCCTGAAAAACGCTTGGCCCACCAGTTGCTCCACCACCGGGTAGCTGTCTGCCAGGGCGTTGATCAGCGAGCCCTGTACATTGTTGCGATAGACCGCGAAGCGGCTGGCCGGATCGGCGCCGTTGCTGCTGTACAGGCCCGGCGGGCAGGCCTGCCCGGTGTCCAGCAGGGCCTTGGTGAACTCAGCCTGGCTGCTCATGTGCGCTCCTTGAGCTGGCGCAGCAACGCCTCGGCCTTGCCGGCTTCGGCCTGGAGGGTGGCGAAGGGCGGAATGCGATTGTCCCTTTCGATCAGCGTGGCCATGGGGCCGATACGTTCCAGGACTTGCTGGTACAGGGCCCAGACGGCATCGTCCACCGGGGCGCCGTGGTCGTCGATCAACAGGCGATCTCCCAGCCCATCGCGGTCCTCGGCAAAGCCTGCCAGGTGGATTTCCCCTACGGCATGCAATGGCAGCGCCTGCAGGTAGGCCAGCGGCTCACGCTGGTGATTGACGCAGCAGACATGCAGGTTGTTGATGTCCAGCAAGAGGCCGCAACCGCTGCGGCGGACCACCTCGCTGATGAAGTCCGGCTCATCCAGGGTCGATCGCTGGAACTGCAGGTAGGTGGCCGGGTTCTCCAGCAACAGCTGGCGACCCAGGCGTTGCTGTACCTGGTCGACGTGTTCGCAGACCCGTTGCAGGGTCGGTTGGTCATAGGCCAGGGGCAACAAGTCGTTGAGAAACACCGGGCCATGGCTGGACCAGGCCAGGTGCTCCGAAAAGGACTGGGGCTGGTAGCGCTCGATCAAGGCCGCCAGGCGCGCCAGGTGCTGGTTGTCCAGCGGGCCTTCGCCACCGATGGACAGGCCGACACCATGCAGCGACAGCGGGTAGTGCTCGCGAATCAGGCCCAGGTAGTGATGGAAGGGGCCGCCGTCCACCATGTAGTTCTCGGCATGGACCTCGAAGAAACCGATGTCGGGCCGTTGGCCGAGCACTTGCTTGAAGTGCTCGGTCTTGAGCCCCAGGCCAGCACGAGGCGGCAGGCTTGGCGCCAAGGCCCGAGTGTCGTTGTGGCGGTGCGGGTTCAGGGGCATGTTCATGATCGACACTCAGGCCGCGGCATCAGGACTTGGCCTTGAAGGCCGCGAGTTGGCCGAAGCCGGTGGGGGAGGTGCTGCTGGCGGTTTTCTCGCAGGTGCCCTTGGGCACCAGTTTCCAGGCGTTGGCCTGATGGTCGGTCTTCGAGGTGCCCGCGCAGGTGGTTCCAGCACCTGCCGCACAATCGTTCTTGCCCTTCATGGCGACGCCGAAGCACTTCTCCATGTCGCCCTCGGCATGGGCCGTGACCGGCAGGGCGGCGATGCTCAGGGCAGAGCCCAGCGCCAGGACCAGGGCAGTGGCGGACAGGGTACGAGGATGGCTCATGTTGTTTCTCCAGGTTTGGGTTGGGACAAGGAAGCATTTGTGCTCGCTTGTCCTACTAGAGATGGCACCTGGCGATTCGTTACAGCCCCTGGCGATTTTTTATTGGCCCCGAAAAAAAACGGCCCCGAAGGGCCGTTTCTGGTTCCGCTGGCGCTTAGCCGCCGAGATAGGCGTCGCGTACCTTGGGGTCGGTCAGCAAGGCTTCGCCGGTGCCTTGCATCACCACCCGGCCGTTTTCCAGGACATAGGCGCGATCGGCGATCTTCAGCGCCTGGTTGGCGTTCTGCTCCACCAGGAACACCGTCACGCCGTCACGGCGCAGTTGTTCGATGATGTCGAAGATCTGCTGGATGATGATCGGCGCCAGGCCCAGGGACGGTTCGTCCAAGAGCAACAGCTTGGGCTTGCTCATCAGCGCCCGGCCGATGGCGAGCATTTGCTGCTCGCCGCCGGACATGGTGCCGCCACGCTGGGTGAAGCGCTCCTTGAGCCGTGGGAACAGGTGCAGGACCTTGTCCATCTGCTCCTGGAAGTCGCCCTTGTCGGTGAAGAAACCGCCCATGGCCAGGTTTTCCTCTACCGTCAGGCGGGCGAATACCCGGCGTCCTTCGGGCACCACGGCAATGCTCTTGCGCATGATGTGCGCCGAGCTTTGCCCTACCAGTTCCTCGCCCAGGTAGCGGATGCTGCCGCTGTGGGCCTGGGGCGAACCACAGAGGGTCATCAGTAGGGTGGACTTGCCGGCGCCGTTGGCTCCGATCAGGGTGACGATCTCGCCCTGGCGGATCTCGACGTTGACGCTGTGCAACGCCTGGATCTTGCCGTAGTAGGTGGAAACGTTCTCGAACTGCAGCATTTACGCTTCCCCCAGGTAGGCTTTGATCACTTCGGGATTGTCGCGGATCTGCTCCGGCGTACCGTCGGCCAGTGGCGTGCCCTGGTTGATCACGACGATGTGGTCGGAAATGCTCATGACCAGCTTCATGTCGTGCTCGATCAGCAGCACGGTGACGTTGTGCTCCTCGCGCAGCATGCTGATCAGGGCCTTGAGGTCCTCGGTCTCCTTGGGGTTGAGGCCGGCGGCCGGCTCGTCGAGCATGAGGATTCGCGGGCGAGTCATCATGCAGCGGGCGATTTCCAGGCGCCGTTGCTGACCATAGGCCAGGGTCCCGGCAGGGCGGTTGGCGAACTCGCGCAGGTTGACCTTGTCCAGCCAGTAGCCGGCGTACTCCATGGCCTCGCGCTCGCTCTTGCGAAACGCCGGGGTCTTGAACAGGCCGGACAGGAAGTTGGTGTTCAGGTGGCGATGCTGGGCGATCAAGAGGTTCTCGACCGCGGTCATGTCCTTGAACAACCGCACGTTCTGGAAGGTCCGTACCACGCCCTTGCGGGCGATCTTGTGGCCGGGCAGGCCCTGGATCGGCTCGCCGTCCAGCAGGATGCTGCCGGCGCTGGGCTGGTAGAAGCCGGTGAGGCAGTTGAACACGGTGGTCTTGCCGGCGCCGTTCGGGCCGATCAGCGCCACCACTTGTTTTTCCTTGACGGTCAGGGCCACGCCGTTAACCGCCAGCAGGCCGCCAAAACGCATGGACAGGCCGGTTACTTTGAGGATCTCGCGGCTCATTTTCGCAGCTCCATGTGAGGGCGTTGCATGGGCAGCAGACCTTGGGGACGCCAGATCATCATCAGCACCATCATGGCGCCGAACATCAACATCCGGTATTCGCTGAATTCACGCATCAGTTCAGGCAGGAGGATCATCACGATCGCCGCGAGGATCACCCCCAGTTGCGAGCCCATGCCACCGAGCACCACGATGGCGAGGATGATCGCCGACTCGATGAAGGTGAAGGACTCCGGGGTCACAAGGCCCTGGCGAGCAGCGAAGAAGCTGCCGGCGAAACCGGCGAAGCAGGCACCCAGGGTGAACGCCGAGAGCTTGATCACGGTGGGGTTCAGGCCCAGGGCGCGGCAGGCGATCTCGTCTTCACGCAGGGCTTCCCAGGCACGCCCGATCGGCATGCGCAGCAGGCGGTTGATCACGAACAGCGCCAACAAGGCCAGCAGCAGTGCCACCAGGTACAGGAAGATCACCTTGTTGATCGAGTTGTATTCCAGGCCGAAGAACTCGTGGAAGGTCTGCAGGCCTTCTGCAGCCTTGCGCTCGAAGGTCAGGCCGAAGAAGGTCGGCTTCTCGATGTTGCTGATGCCGTTGGGGCCACCGGTGAGGTCGGTCATGTTGCGCAGCAGCAGGCGGATGATTTCACCGAAGCCCAGGGTCACGATCGCCAGGTAGTCACCGCGCAGGCGCAGCACCGGGAAGCCCAGCAGGAAACCGAAGGTGGCCGCCATCAGGCCAGCGATCGGCAGGCAGATCCAGAAGCTCAGGCCGAAGTAGTGCGACAGCAGCGCGTAGCTGTAGGCGCCAACGGCATAGAACCCCACATAGCCCAGGTCCAGCAGGCCGGCCAGGCCCACGACGATGTTCAGGCCCAGGCCGAGCATCACGTAGATCAGGATCAGCGTGGCAATGTCCACCGCTCCCCGGGAGCCGAAGAACGGCCAGACCAGGGCGCCGACGATCAGGGCCAGGATGAGCCAGCGCTGGGTGCTCGGCAGGGTCAGGAAGTTGCTGGCCTTGGCCGGGATCAGCGGCATTTTCGGCGAGGACTTCCACATGGCGCTGACCTGGGTATGGAACAGCACCCGCAGGAACATCAGCACCGAACACACCGCAATGGTGGTGAGGATGGCCGGGCTGGTGCCGTGGACCTCCAGGTTGATGCCGACGATGCTCAGTTTCAGGCCCAGGATCGGATACGCCACGGCCCATACCAAGAGTGCGCTGAAGAGCGCTTGCTTAATATTCCTAGTCATACTTTCTCAACCTCCGGACGGCCCAGAATGCCGGTCGGCCGGAACAACAGCACCAGAACCAACAGGCCGAACGCCACGACATCCTTGTACTGGTCGCCGAACACGTCGGCACCAAAGGCTTCGGCCACCCCCAGCACCAGCCCGCCGAGCATCGCGCCCGGGATACTGCCGATGCCGCCCAAGACCGCCGCCGTGAAGGCCTTCAGGCCCACCAGGAAGCCGGCGTTGGGGTTGATCACGCCATACTGCATGCTCAGCAGCACGGCGGCGATGGCCGCCAGCGCAGCACCGATCACGAAGGTCAGGGCGATGATGTTGTTGGTATTGATCCCCAGCAGGTTGGCCATCCGGATGTCCTCGGCGCAGGCACGGCAGGCGCGGCCCAGGCGAGAGCGGGAGATGAACAGGGTCAGGCCGAGCATGGCGATGAGGGTCACCACGAACACCACGATCTGCATGTAGGAGATCAGCACTTCCTGTGCGCCACCCGGCCCGATGGAAAAGCTGCCCGGGATCAGGTTGGGAATGGACTTGTCCTTGGAGTCCTGTGCCAGCAGAACGGTGTTCTGCAGGAAGATCGACATACCGATGGCGGAGATCAGCGGGATCAGGCGGTTACTGCCACGCAAGGGGCGGTAGGCGATCCGTTCGATACTGTAGCCATAGGCACTGGTGACGACGATGCTCGCGATGAAGGCTGCGGTCATCAGGAGTGGGACGCTGTCGAGTCCCATCATGGCCAGCCCCGCGATGGCGATGAACGCCACATAGGAACCGATCATGTAGACCTCGCCGTGGGCGAAGTTGATCATTCCAATGATGCCGTAGACCATCGTATAGCCGATGGCGATCAGGGCATACGTGCTGCCAACGGTCAGGCCGTTAACCAGCTGTTGGAAGAAGTGATAGATGTCAGGCATTACAACGCTCCTAAAAACCTGATACGCATTTCACTGGTGGAGTCATTTTCCCGCCCAGGCCCCGTGGGTCTGCACCCACTTCGGGCTGGACTTTGCCAGCGAACCGCTGATGACGGTTTTGAGATTTTCAGGTGGACAGGCTTCCGGATCACGGGAGCACGGCCCATAGATTCGTAAAACAAAGCCCACGGCAAGCCGTGGGCTCTATCGGCAGTCAGCCAGGCGCAGCCTTACTGGGGCGAGACTTGGGTCTTGGGCTTACCGAAGTGCCACTCGTAGACCACGAACTTGAAGTCCTTCAGGTCGCCCTTGGAGTCGAAGCTCAGGTCGCCAGTCGGGGTCTTGAAGGTACCGGCGTGGATGGCTTCAGCCACCTTGGCCGCGTCTTCGCTCTTGGCGTTGGTGATGGCGCCGGCGATGACTTCAACTGCGGAGTAGGAAGGGAATACGAAAGGACCGCTCGGGTCTTCTTTCTTGGCCTTGAAGGCGTCAGCCAGGGCGACGTTGGCCGGGTCCTGGTCGAAGGATTTCGGCAGGGTGACCAGCAAGCCCTCGGAGGACTCCTTGGCGATCTGCGAGATGGAGTCGTTGCCCACGCCCTCCGGACCCATGAACTTGGCGTTCAGGCCTTTTTCCTGGGCTTGGCGCAGGATCAGGCCCAGCTCTGGGTGGTAGCCGCCGTAGTAGACGAAATCGACGTTGGCTTGCTTGAGCTTGGCAATCAGGGAGGAGAAGTCCTTGTCGCCGGCATTGATGCCTTCGAACACCGCGACCTTGGTGCCTTTTTTCTCCAGGGTCTGCTTCACGGCGGTGGCGATGCCTTCACCGTACTGCTGCTTGTCGTGGAGCACGGCGACGATCTTGGGCTTCACGTGGTCGGCGATGTAGTTGCCGGCGGCCGGGCCCTGGGCGCTGTCCAGGCCGATGGTGCGGAACACCATCTTGTAGCCACGGGCGGTGATATCGGGGCTGGTGGCGGCGGGGGTGATCATCACCACGCCTTCATCTTCATAGATGTCGGAGGCGGGTTGAGCGGAGCTGGAGCAGAGGTGGCCGATCACATACTTGACGCCATCGTTGACCACTTTGTTGGCGACGGCCACGGCCTGCTTGGGATCGCAGGCGTCGTCGTATTCGACGGCTTCGAGTTTCTTGCCGTTCACGCCGCCCTTGGCGTTGATCTGTTCAATGGCCATCTTGGCACCACTGAACTGCATGTCTCCGTACTGTGCTACAGGGCCGGTTTTGGGGCCGGCGATACCGATCTTGATGGTGTCAGCTGCGAACGAATGGCCGGCAACACCTGCCAGGACCATAGCGGCAAACAGTTTGGAAATCTGCTTAGTAGCCTTATTCATAGTGCTCCACTCTTACTGTTGTAATTTTTATAGTTCCGGCGGCCTTGAGTCGCAGAACCGAGTCAGATATCGCGATATCCCTCGGAAATGTCCCTGGCAACTGTACCGGTACAGTGTAGTGCGCCGGTCGTTCGCTTGAAAAGCTGGCTGCTGGGGGCAAAAACGCGGAATGTCGCTTGCTTGAAAGAAAAAGACAGATTTGCGGCGTGGCTTTCGCAACGAATCGGCGTCAATCCCTGGCGCTTCTGAGCTTCTCGATCTTTGACGCTTTTGCTTCTGGGTTTTTCTGCCAGGGCACCGACGTTATGATTGCGCCGATTTCTTTTCTGGACAGTCCCATGACTCAAGAACCTAGCACCCTCTATGCCAAGCTGCTTGGTGAGACCGCATCGATCAGTTGGAAGGAACTGGAACCGTTCTTCGCCAAGGGTGCCCTATTGTGGGTCGATGCCGACCTGGATCTGATCGAAGCCGCCCAGGCGGTGGCCGAGAATCAGGCGGAAAAAGTGGCGGCCTGGTTGGCCGAAGGGAAGGTTGAAAAGCTGTCTGCGACGCGGGCATCCGATCTATTGGAGCGTGATCCGACGCTGTGGGCGGTGGTGGTATCGCCCTGGATCCTGACCCAGGAACGAGCGTCGAGCTGAGGCTGTGCGCCGATCTGGTGCGTGCTTTTGTGGGACAAAAGTGTGTAGCCGAGTAACCGTGAATCCAGTGATGGCATCTTGCCGTAGAGAAACGCCCCACCCGTTATTCGGCCAGGGTGACGTTCACGGAATGGGAACAGTTTCAAGCCCAGCCGACGGGCTGCTCAATTGTTGTGCAACCTGAACATGCCAGCCGGCCTTGAGCGATTCATTCGCTGGCTCGCCGGCTCGTGCGTCACCGAGGCTGCTGCCTCGGTTCGTAGTGGAGCCGGCGGGCTGGCGAGGCCTCAATAGGCGGTCTTGCCGGTGTGGCTATTCAGGGAGATGACCCGGGTCTTGCCGATGCGATGACGGTAGATTTCCCGCAGGTACTTGATGGCCTTCTTCACGCAATCCCGGGATAGGCGGATGTCATTGATCGAGACGAACTTGTCCTTGTCGTTGATCAGTTCGCGGTACTTCTTCTCGTACATCGGCTTGATCGCATACCAGTTGGTATCCAGGATCTTCGCCGGGTTCTCGAACTCGTTGAGCAAGTCGTCGATACGGTCTTCTTCGAAGTGGTCGCTGGTGATGAAATCCAGGACGGAATTGTCCAGGGTGTCGTCGAAGCGGTACGGATTGCGTGCGAAGCAGCGCTTGATGAAGGCCACGATCAGGGTCAGGAAGTCGTCCGACAGGCAGGGGCTCTTGGCGATCAGGGTGGTCAGCGACAAGTTGGCCGAGGCGCCGATCACCAACGCGTAGCGCTTGAGCGTGGTGTTGGGGAACAGGCTGTTGAGGTGGGTCTTGAGCCGGTTCAGGTCCATGTAGGACAGCTTGTAGTCCTTGGGCAGCGAGACGATGGACACCACCGACGAGCAGTTCTTGAAGAAGTGCAGGTCGTGCAGCGCCGCGGCGTCGAAGCCCGAGGCCTTGTATTGCTCCAGTGCCGCGCGATAGCGCTTGGACTCTATGGGCAGCAGGCTGATGCCCTCGATGGCCTGGGTCTGCTTGTTGAAGTGCGGCAGGTCGATGGAGCGGAAGAACAGGTCGTCGATGTTCAGGCGCTGCGGCTCTTTCTCGAACACCTTGAACTTATCGCCGGTGGGCACCGGTTGCTCGGGCACCACGGACTCGGCATAGGCGATCGCCACCGGGCCGGCCAGGCTCATGAACAGGTCGTTGGCATCCAGGCGGATGGTCTCGCCGATATCGATACCGGCACGCCGGAAGTAGTTCTGGTCGTAGTCGGTGGTCACCGCCTGGGCGGTGAGGATGTTGAAGATCTGCTGGGAGATGTACTGGTTGGCGTGCTTCTCCATGGCGTTGACGTCGATGTTCTGGATGTTGCCGTCATCGCTTTCTTCGGCGTAGCGCATGATGTCGTTGGAGATCAGCATCATCGCGTTCCATGGGCGGATCCGCCCCATCACGCTGGCTTCGCTGCTGTCTTCGTTATCAAAGTTGTAGGAGAAGTCCCACTCCTCGGACAGGTACTTGCACAACAGGCGGCCGGCGTTGATGTGCAGGGCCTCGGACATCTCGCTGCGATGGTCGGAGATGTTCGGCAGCACGCAGATGCCGCTGGTGAAGATCGGCTCGAAGACGAAGGAGTGCCCGCTCTTGCTGTCGTGCTCGTCCATCGGCTTGGTGTCGAAGGTCTTGTTCATGTACGAGTACTGCTGGGCCAGGCCGAACTCCGAGGCCATGCCCGAACCCGTACCGCCACCGGCGCTGAAGATCGAGAAATACAGGCGCGACTGGTTGGCCTTGATCCCGCAGGAATCGATCAGGTACGAGTGGATCATCTTCCAGTCGGGGCTGGAGAAACGCTGGGTGTCCTTGTTGAGGATGATCTTGGCCAGGTACTGGCCGAGGATCGGTGCGTTACCGGCACCGCCAGCATGGACCTCGGAGAGGTCCATGATCTTCATCTTGCTGTAGTCGCGGATGAAGCCGCTCTTTTCACCCTTGCGGGAAAAACGGATACGGCCGGCGATGTCTTTGTCCAGGTCGCCGAGCATCACCAGCGGTTCGACCAGGAATACCGGCTTGCTGGCCTTGTTCTGTCCCAGGCGCAGGTTCTGGCGGATCCACTGGCCGGGGCTGTAGCTGCCCTCGTAGGCCTTGTCCTCATTGTTGAATTCGTTGAGGTAGAACTTGCGGGCGTTGTACACCAGCTCCGCGACGTCCAGGGCGATATTGGAGCCGCAGCGGCCCAGGCCGATCAGGCAGACCGAAGGGAACTCCTGGTCGCGGCGGTTTTCCTGCTCGTCCTCCAGGTGCGCCGGGCGCGGGAAAACGGTGTCGCGCAGGCCGTCGAGGTTGTCGAGGATGCGGTCGGTATTGGTTTCGGTGAAGTACAGGTATTGCTGGGGCGACTGAGGGCGTGAACTGGACAATGGCTTCGTATCTGAGTGGCTTGGAAGGGGAGAGGTCAGCGTCATCTCGGAAACTGCGTTGGCAGGATTATTCTTAGAAGTCATTGTGCGCCATATGCCTGGTCAGGTTGGCTCGGGGACAAGGTGTCGTCGAACCATCACGGAATGGGACCTCGTCGCTGGGTGGAGCGCGAATTTTGCCCAAGGCGCCAAAGGTTTTCTAAAAGACGCTCGGGGGAATCCTTTCCTGAATCATCATGGATCGGCCAGTATTCAATGATCTTTAATCCAATGAGGGCAATATGATGTCAGCGTTACCTTCGCTCGGTTTTGCCGGAATTGGCCTGATGGGCCTGCCAATGTGCCGGCGCCTGCTGGCTGCGGGCTATTCGCTGACGGTGTGGAACCGCGATCCGCGAAAGTGCGCACCGCTGGTGGCCGCCGGGGCGCGACAAGTTGCCGCGCCGTCGCAGCTCTGCGAGCAGGCCGACCTGGTGCTGTTGTGCCTGGCCAATACCGAGGTGGTACGCGAGGTGGTCTTTGGCGCCGCCGGCATCGCCGAGGGCGCCAGGCCTGGCCAACTGTTGCTGGACCTGTCGAGCCTGGAGCCGGCCGCTACCCGGGAAATGGCCGCCACGCTGGCCCGCGATACCGGCATGGGTTGGGTCGACGCTCCGGTGTCCGGCGGGACCCAGGGGGCGGAGGCCGGGAGCCTGGCGATCATGGTCGGTGGCGAGCCGGCAGACGTCGAGCGAGTGCGTCCGGTGCTGCTGGCCATGGGGCAGCGGGTGACACACATGGGGGCCGTGGGGGCGGGTCAGGTGACCAAGGCCTGCAACCAGATGATCGTTGCCTGCAACGCCCTGGTGATTGCTGAGGTCGTGGCCTTGGCCGAGCGATCCGGGGTCGACGCACGCTTGCTGGCCGAGGCCCTGGCAGGAGGGTTCGCCGACTCCAGGCCTTTGCAGATCCTGGCGCCGCAAATGGCCGAAAGCCGTTTCGAGCCCGTGAAGTGGCATGTGCGCACCCTGCTCAAGGACCTGGACGGCGCGGTGAAGCTGTCCCGGGAGCAGGGCGCCGCGACGCCGATCAGCGGGTTAGCTGCGCAGTTGATGCGCTTGCATGGTGGGCAAGGCTATCTGGAAAAAGATCCAGCGACTCTGGTTCGGCTATTCCGAGACCCGTCAGCGGGTTGACACCACCGGCATGGCGCTGGTCGAGCTCCTCCAGCACGGCATGCAATTCCTGCAGCGTGACCGGGCGACTGAGCAGGTAGCCCTGCAGGTAGTCGCAGCCGTAGTGCTCGAGGAACTGTTGCTGCTCCAGGGTCTCGACCCCTTCGGTGACCACCTGCAAATGCAGGGTATGGGCCATGACGATGATCGCCTGGACGATTTCCATGTCCTGGGTCGACTTGGGGATGTCCTGGATGAACGAGCGGTCGATCTTCAGGGTATTGAGTGGCAGGCGCTTGAGGTAGGCCAGGGATGAATAGCCGGTGCCGAAGTCGTCGATCGACAACGACACGCCCAGGCCGCGAATCTGCTTGAGCAATGCCAGGGTGCTGGAGATGTTGCCCATCAAGGCGTTCTCCGTGACCTCCAGCTCCAGGCGTTGCGGCGCTACCTGGGCATTGTGCAGGGCGCTTTCGATTTCTCCTGCCAGTTCCTCGCGAGTCAGGTTCAGGGCCGAGCAATTGACTGCGATCTTCAACTCGCCACGGCCGTGGCGCGAGAGGTAGGCCAGGTCCTGGCAGGCCTTGCGCAGCACCCAGTTATCCAGCTCGGCGATCATGCCGTTGGCCTCGGCGATGCTGATGAAGCGATCCGGGCTCAGCAGGCCGTGCTGCGGATGTTGCCAGCGCACCAGGGCTTCGAGCTTGGTGACCCTGGCGCCCTTGAGATCGTAGATCGGCTGGTAGTACAGCTGCAGCCCCTGGTTGTCACGCAGGGCGTTACGCAGTTCCTCCTCCAGTTGCAGCTCCAGGGTGGCCCTGGTCTTGAGGCTGGAACTGAAGAAGTGCAGGTTGTTGCGACCTGCATCCTTGGATTGGTAAAGGGCCAGGTCGGCGTTCTTCAGCAGTTCCTCGCACGTCTTGCCGTCGTCGGGAAAGATACTGATGCCGATGCTGGTGGTCATCACCATGCGCCGGCCGCCCAGCTCGATCGGCTCCTTCATCTTTTGCATGATGCGATGGGCCATGTTCCGTGCCTCTTCGCGGTCATACAGGTTGATGAGGATGCAGAACTCATCGCCCCCCAGGCGCGCTACCACGTCCTCGTGATTGCGGGTGGAGTTCTTGATATGCCCGGCAATCACCTTGAGCAGTTCGTCCCCAGCATCGTGGCCGAGACTGTCGTTGATACGCTTGAAGTGGTCGATATCGAGGAACATCACCGCCAGCATGCCGCCGAAGGTGGACTTTTCCATGAGTTTTTCAGCGAACAGCTGGTTGAATCCGCGTCGGTTGATCAGGTTGGTCAGGGCGTCGTAGTGGGCCACGTGTTGCAGCGACACCCGGGCCTGGTCCAGTTGCGAGAGCAGGGTATTGACCCGGCGCAGGTCGCGTTCCTTGTGCTGCAGCTTCTTGTCCGCAAGGGCTGCGCTGATACCGCTGCCGATGATCAGCAGAATGATCACGCACAGGGTCAGCCCCAGTTGCAGGTGGCCGTTGGGCACTATCGGGCCTGGCGGGTTGCCGGCTGGCAGGACGAGGGTCATGGACCACATGCCGGTGAAGTGCATGAGTACGATGGCGCCACCCAGTACCAGGCTGCTGGCGTACTTGAGCAATTGATGGAACATTCCACTGCCATCACGCAGATAGCGTGAAAGCAGCAGGGCGGCGAGGCTGCAGGCGATAGCCACCAGCAGCGACAACATCATGAGTGAAGGTTCGTAGTACTGGCTGGCGACCGAGCGAATGGCCGCCATGCCCACGTAGTGCATGGCGCTGATGCCCAGGCCGATCCACAACGAGGCCAGCGCATAGCGCCATAGCGGCAACTGGGCGTGGCTCAGGGTATCCATCGCCATCCAGGCTGCAACCAGGGCGATGAACAGTGACAACAGGGTCAGGGGCAGGTCGTAGCTGATCTCGAAGGGGGCCTCGAATGCCAGCATGGCGATGAAGTGCATGGCCCAGATACCGCCAGCCAGGCAGCAGGCGCCGACCCAGCGCCACAGGCGTTGGCTGGTGGCGTGTTCGACATGGCTGACGCGCTCGGCCATGTCGAGCGTGGCGAAGCTGGCGGCGCAGGCCACCAGGTAAGCCAGGAGTACCAGCACCGGATTGTGGCTGCAATGGAGAACCACCTGCCCGCTGTCCGGAAGCTCGGTAATGAAATGCAAACCCAGCCAATCCATAGCGTGCCCATTATTGAGTCATCTGGCATTGGCGGACTCGTGCGCCAATAAGTGCTTGGAGTATAGAAGGCACCCGGTGGCTGCAATGGGCGGTGGCACTTTGGTTCTAATGATTTGCTTCTTGAACCTATCGCCAATAGTGCTAAGCGCTCTCCTCGTACCAGGGCTCGTCGTTTGCCGGTTCCAGCGGGGCGAGGCCGAAGGCGGCGCGGGCTGCATCGCAATCGCCGTTGTGCTGGCCGTCGACCCAGGAGGCCTCGAATTCCCGGCACGGACTGGCGCGCTGGGCGTAGATCGAGCAGCTCACGCCTTTGCCGACCTCCCCTTCAAGGGCGATGCAGCGTGGCGACTTGCAGTCGGTGCCCAGCATCGCCACCCGGCTGGGGCTGATGCTCTGGACCAGTTCGTCGGGGACCGTTCCGCCCGAGGAGGCGCATTCGCCCCAGAAAAAAGACACACGAAAGTATGAACAGCAGGCACCGCAATTCAGACACGGACTGGCTTCGGACATAGGCGTATTCAACGGAGGAAGGTGTGGATGAGGGGGCAGGCAAGGCGGCTATTCTAGGCTTCGCATCGGCCTTGGGAAGGGGGGGCGCAAGGTATTTTTTTGATCTCTGCCAAGCCCTTGAAAAGACTAGCAAAGCCCCGGGATGCGGGGGCTGTGGCGACGTTCGAGAGCCTGGCGCAGGCGCCTCTGCGAGAGCCTGGCGGGATACCCGGGTATCAGACTGGCGAATGATCACAGACAGGCGCGGCGCGGCTGACTAGATTGCAGTGTCCAGGCTCGTGCCTGGTCCAATAACAATAAAAGAGGTCGACCCATGGATAACTCGACTCAAGCGGCAAATGCCTGGCGCATCCTGTTCCTGTTGTTCCTGGCCAACCTGTTCAATTTCTTCGATCGCACCATCCCCGCGATCATCATCGAACCGATCCGCATGGAATGGCACTTGAGCGATTTCCAGCTGGGGATCATCGGCACCGCCTTCACCATCGTCTACGCCATCGCCGGCCTGCCCCTGGGGCGGATGGCCGATACCGGCTCGCGCAGCAAACTGATGGGTTGGGGGCTGGCGGTCTGGAGTGGGCTGACTGCGGTCAATGGCATGGTCGGCAGCTTCTGGAGCTTCCTGCTGGTGCGCATGGGCGTCGGCATCGGTGAGGCCAGCTACGCGCCGGCGGCCAACTCGCTGATCGGCGATTTGTTCCCGGCTCACCGTCGGGCCCGGGCCATGGGCATCTTCATGCTTGGCCTGCCCCTGGGCCTGTTGCTGGCCTTCTTCACCATTGGCGCCATGGTCAAGGCATTCGATAGCTGGCGCGCGCCGTTCTTCATCGCCGCAGTACCGGGCCTGCTGCTGGCGGTGTTCATGTTCTTCATCAAGGAACCCAAGCGCGGGGCAGCGGAAGCGACCAAGGTGTCCCAGGAGCGAATCGAGCGGCCGATCCGCCGGGTACTGGCGATCCCGACCTTTCTCTGGCTGACCTTGGCGGGCCTGACCTTCAACTTCGCTACCTATGCCTGCAACTCGTTCCTGGTGCCGATGCTGCAGCGCTACTTCCTGATGCCCTTGCAGGAGGCGGCGGTGGCCACGGGGCTGATCGTCGGGGTAACCGGCCTGGTCGGCCTGACCCTGGGGGGATGGGTGGCCGACAAGATTCACCAGCGCGTCGCCAACGGCCGGTTGTTGTTCGCCGCCGCCAGCCTGCTGATTTCTACCCTGTGCACGGCCTGGGCCCTGCATGCGGGAAGGATCGAGATTGGCGTGTTCGTGGCGGTGTTCAGTATCGGTTGGTTGTTTGCCTACAACTTCTATACCTGCGTCTACACCGCGATCCAGGATGTGGTGGAGCCCCGTTTGCGGGCCACCGCCATGGCGCTGTTCTTCGCCGGTCTGTACCTGCTGGGGGGCGGCCTGGGGCCGGTGGTGGTGGGGGCGCTGTCCGATCACTTCGCCCATTCGGCGATGTATGCCGCCGAGGCGGGGCAGATGACCGAAGCGTTCAAGGCCATCGGCCTGCACGACGCCATGTACCTGATCCCGGTGGCGCTGCTGCTGACCTTGGTGTTCCTGCTCATGGCTTCACGCAGCTTCGTGCGTGATGCCCAGCGCATGCGCGAGGGGCTGGCGCCGGGCGAACCGGTTGGAGCGCCAGCGACCGCCTGATCGTTCCTACGGACGACGATAAAAAAGGCCCGCATGAGCGGGCCTTTTTCATGGCGGCGCAACCGGTGGTCAGCCGGCCACCAGGACCCGGATCGCTTCCAGGCGCAGGGCGGCTTTCTCGAGCATGGCCAGGCCTTGCTCGCGCTGCTTGCGCAAGGCGACCAGTTCACTGTCGCGGACGGTAGGGTTGACCGCCTGCAATGCGGTCAGGCGCGCCAGTTCTTCATCGGTATCGGCGGCCAGGCGACGCTGGGCCTCGGCCACGCGCTCGGCGTGACGGGGGGCGACCTTGGCCTCGCCGGCGTTGATCTTCGGCGCCAGCTGGTCGCGCTGGGCCTGGATGAACTTGTTGGCGCTGGCCTTGGGCACGCTTTCCAATTGGTCGTTCAGGGTTTCGAAGGCCACCCGTGGCGACAGGTCGTTGCCATTGGCGTCCAGCAGGCAGCGCAGGGCGGCCGGCGGCAGGTAGCGGCCCAGTTGCAGCGAGCGCGGAGCCACTACTTCGCTGACGTAGAGCAATTCCAGCAGCACGGTACCGGGCTTGAGCGCCTTGTTCTTGATCAGCGCCACGGCGGTGTTGCCCATGGACCCGGACAGCACCAGGTCCATGCCGCCCTGCACCATCGGGTGTTCCCAGGTGATGAACTGCATGTCCTCGCGGGACAGGGCCTGGCCGCGGTCGTAGGTGATGGTCACGCCTTCGTCGTCGCCCAGGGGGAAGCTGGCGTCGAGCATCTTCTCGCTGGGCTTGAGGATCAGGGCGTTTTCCGAATGGTCCTCGCTGTCGATGCCGAACGCGTCGAACAGGGTCTCCATGTAGATCGGCAAGGCGAACTGGTCGTCCTGCTCGAGGATCGCTTCCACCAGGGACTCGCCTTCGCCGGCGCCACCGGAGTTCAGCTCCAGCAGGCGGTCGCGACCTGCGTGCAGCTCCGATTCCAGGCTCTCGCGTTCACCACGGGCTTCGTCGATCAGGGCTTGCCACTGGCCGTCGTCGGCGTTTTCCAGCAATGGCAGCAGGCGTGGGCCGAACTGGTGCTGCAGGGCATTGCCGGTCGGGCAGGTATTGAGGAAGGCGTTCAGCGCCTCGTGGTACCACTGGAACAGGCGCTCTTGCGGGCTGGTCTCCAGGTACGGCACATGCAGCTCGATCACGTGCTTCTGGCCGATCCGGTCCAGGCGGCCGATCCGCTGTTCCAGCAGGTCCGGGTGCGAGGGCAGGTCGAACATCACCAGGTGATGGGCGAACTGGAAGTTGCGGCCTTCACTGCCGATTTCCGAACAGATCAGCACCTGGGCGCCGAACTCTTCGTCGGCGAAGTAGGCGGCGGCGCGGTCGCGCTCGAGGATGTTCATGCCTTCGTGGAAGACCGTGGCCGGGATGCCGGACCGTACGCGCAGCGCGTCCTCCAGGTCCATGGCGGTCTCGGCGTGGGCGCAGATCACCAGGACCTTGGTGCGCTTGAGCATCTTCAGTTGGTCGATCAGCCACTCGACCCGAGGGTCGAACTTCCACCAGCGCTGTTCGTCGTCGCCGGCATCGGGCTGGGCCTGGAAGCTGACTTCCGGGTACAGCTCGGCGTGTTCGCCCAGGGGCAGTTCCAGGTATTCGTCCGGGCACGGCAGCGGATAGGCGTGCAGCTTGCGCTCCGGGAAGCCCTGGACCGCGGCGCGGGTATTACGGAACAGCACGCGGCCGGTGCCGTGGCGGTCCAGCAGTTCGCGTACCAGGCGTGCGCTGGCTTCGCTGTCGCCATCATTGACGGCGGCCAGCAGGGCTTCACCTTCGTTGCCGAGGAAGCCCTGGATGGTCTTGTGCGCTTCGGGAGACAGGCGGCCCTGGTCCAGCAGTTCTTGCACGGCCTCGGCCACCGGACGGTAGTTCTCGCTCTCGGCGCGGAAAGCCGCCAGATCGTGGAAACGGTTCGGGTCCAGCAGGCGCAGGCGGGCGAAGTGGCTGTCCTGGCCCAGTTGTTCCGGGGTCGCAGTCAGCAGCAGCACCCCAGGGATGGTCTCGGCCAGTTGCTCGACCAGGGCGTATTCCGGGCTGGCTTGTTCTTCGTGCCAGACCAGGTGGTGGGCTTCGTCCACCACCATCAGGTCCCAGCCGGCGGCGAACAGCGCGTCCTGGGCCTTTTCGTCGTCCACCAGCCATTCCAGCGCCACCAGGGCCAACTGGGTGTCTTCGAACGGGTTGCTGGCATCGCTTTCGATGAAGCGTTCTTCGTCGAACAGTGCGACCTGCAGGTTGAAGCGCCGGCGCATTTCCACCAGCCACTGGTGCTGCAGGTTCTCCGGAACCAGGATCAGCACCCGGCTGGCACGGCCCGACAGCAGCTGGCGATGGATCACCAGGCCGGCCTCGATGGTCTTGCCCAGGCCCACTTCGTCCGCCAGCAGGACCCGTGGCGCGATACGGTCGGCGACTTCACGGGCGATATGCAACTGGTGGGCAATGGGTTGGGCACGCACGCCGCCCAGGCCCCAGAGTGGCGATTGCAGCTGGCGGCTGGTGTGTTCCAGGGTGTGGTAGCGCAGCGAGAACCAGGCCAGCGGGTCGATCTGCCCGGCGAACAGGCGATCGCTGGCCAGGCGGAACTGGATGAAGTTCGACAGCTGGGTTTCCGGCAGGGTGACCGGTTCGTTCTGCCCATTGAGGCCGTGGTAGACCAGCAGGCCGTCGATGTCCTCGACTTCCTGGACGGTCATTTTCCAGCCTTCGAAGTGGGTGATGCTGTCACCCGGCGAGAACCTCACGCGAGTGAGGGGCGCATTCCGTAGCGCATACTGGCGAGTGTCGCCAGTGGCCGGATAGAGCACGGTCAGCAAGCGGCCGTCCTGTGCCAGAACGGTGCCTAGACCTAGCTCGGCTTCGCTGTCACTGATCCAGCGTTGCCCCGGTTGATACTGCTGCGCCATGCTGCCTGACTCCCGCTTTGAAAAAGCCGACTATCTTAACGGAACGTAGCTTGCAGTCCAAAGAACTCTGATTAAAACCCTTGGAGAAAAAGTAGCGTAAGCGGCGTATTCGTCGGGGCGCAGGGCACTATTGGCTGACGACTGGGTCACACTTTTGCGACCGATGGCTCAAGTCGCCCATGCCGCGGCCGACAGCCTGCCGACAGGAGACCAATAACATGTTGCCACCGATGCTCCCCTTGAGCGCCGTGCCCGTCACCTCCCAGCAGGATCCGATCCGCCAGCGACCGGATATCCCGCCTGTGGTGCCGGTGCAGGAGAGCTCCAACGAAAGCACGATCGACCTGCAAAAGCGCGATGCCGAGCAGTCGGCCCTGCTTTTGCGCGAGGAGCAGCAACGCCAGCAGGAGCGGCAACGTCACCAGCGTGAAGAGCACGAGGACCCGGAGCAGCATCTGGCGGTGCCCGGCGACGAATTGAATGCCGACAACACGGTGCCGGTGGTGCCATTGATCGAAGATGCCCCGCGTCAGGGGTTGTGGGTCGACGTCGAGGTCTGACTCCCGGGGCCGCAAGCGGCCCGTTCCCGAAGCGCTTGCAGCAGGCGCTCGATTTCTTCCTCGCCGGTCAAGTGGCTCAGGGCGATCCGCGCAATGCTGGTCAGGCCGCGGGCCTGCATGTCCAGCGGGGTGTAGGCCACGCCGTTGGCTCCGATATTGATGCCCTGGCGCGCCAGCTGTGCCTTGAGGGCAAAACTGTCCCAACCTGCCAGCGTGAAGGCGATCAACCCCGATTGCTGCCCGGGCGTGCCCAGGTCCTGGCGTTGCAGGCCGGGGATGTGGTCCAGGGCCTGGCGCAGCCGGTCGCTGAGGTCTCGGATGCGCTGGTGGATGGCCGCGATGCCGATCGCGTTGAGTTCCTGCAGGGCATTGGCCAGTCCGGCCAGCAGTACTTGTGACATCTCGCTGGTTTCAAAGCGCCTGGCATCGCCACGCAGGCTGAAGCCTTGCCCATTCCAGGGGGCCGACAGCACATCCCGGGGCTGGGGTTGCAAGCGTTCGAGGAAGCCAGGCCTGATATAGAGCAGTGCCGTGCCCCGTGGGCCGCGCAGGTACTTGCGTCCAGCGCCCTTGAGCACGTCGCAGCCCAGGGCCTGGACATCGCAGGGTATTTGCCCCAGGGCCTGCCCGGCATCGATGAAGTAGGGAATGCGCCAGCGGCGCACCACCTGGCCAATGGCAGCCGCCGGATTGATCAGGCCGCCATTGGCCGGAAGCCAGGTGAGGGCGATCAGCCGGACCCGGGCATCGAGCATGGACTCCAATGCCGGCACCGATACCGCGCCATGGCTGTCGCAGGGAATCACCTCCAGTTGGGCGCCGGCCGCCACGGCACTGGCCATGCAGGCCAGGTTGCCGCCCCATTCATGTCGTCCCACGAGGATTCGATCGCCGGGTTGCCAGCGGGGCAGGGCGCTGAAGGCCATGCCCCAGGCAGCCGAGCCACTGCTGGTCAAGGCGATGGCGGTAGTTGAAGTATTGAGCAGGCGGGCTGCGGCCTGGCGGGCTTGTTCCGACCAGTCTGTAGCCGTTGCGGCCTCCATCGGCCCTGCATGGGCCTCGTGTTGCAGTTGCCCAAGCATGGCATCCAGGGTGCCCTGGCTGGGTAGCGACGCTCCGGCGTGGTTGAAGTGGCAGACCCGGGCGCAGCCAGGGGTCGCCTGGCGCAAACGAGCGAGGTGCCCCGGGTCCAGATTGTTCATGGCCTGAGCTCGAAGATCGCGTCCACTTCTACGGCAACACCGGCCGGCAAGCTGGCCACTCCAACGGCGGTACGGGCATGCCGCCCTTTCTCCCCGAGGGCGTTGACCAGCAGGTTGGAGGCGCCATTGGCCACGGTGCTGTGGTCCTGGAAGTCGCCGCTGGCGGCAATGAAGACGCCCAGCCGGTCGATGCGTTGCAGTTGTGCCAAGTCATCGTCCAGGGCCGCCCCCAGTTGGGCCAGCAAGCCCAGTGCGGCCAGCTCGGCAGCCTCGGCGCCCTGTTCCGGCGAGAGGCTTTCGCCAAGCCGCCCGAGCAGGACCGGGCGGCCCTGTTGCAGGGGAATCTGCCCGGAAATGAATAGCAGGTTCTGGCTGCGCACGTGGTTGACGTAGTTGGCGGCGGGCTGGCTGGGTTCAGGCAGTTCCAGGCCCAGTTGTCGTATGCGCTGCTTGAGTGAGTCGTGCATGGTCGGTCCTCGAGTGGAAGGCTGGCAGCTTCGGCCTTCGCTCCAGGAGCGACAAACGGATAGATCTAATCCGACGTATCTATATTTCTCATGGGTGCCTGTCCCGATAACCATTGGGCGAAACACTGCGCCGCCGGATTCAGCCGATCTTCGGCGCTGACCAGCCAGTAGCCGATCTGGCTTTCCAGGGCGGGCAGGTCGAACGCATCTACCAGGCTGCCCTGGGCCAGGTGGCGCTGGATCAGTTGGCGGCGCCCCATGGCGATGCCCTGGCCGGCTACCGCAGCTTCCACCACGATGTTGTAGTCGTGCAGCATCACCTGCGGGTGCGGGGCGAGGTTGACGCCGTACCTGGCGCTCCAGTCGTCCCATTCAAAGGGCTGGTGGGAGCGGGACATCAACAGCGGTGCCTGAGCCAGGGTGGTGGCCTTGAGTTCAGGGCTGCAGACGGGAGACAACTGCTCGGCGAGAAAACGTGTGGCATGGACCTTCGGCCAGGGGCCCTTGCCGTAGCGAATGGCCAGGTCGACTTCGGCGCCGGCGACGTTCGCCAGTTCGATGGCCGGCTGCAGTTCCAGCTGGATCTCTGGATGGCGTCGGCTGAAGTCCGTCAGTCGCGGTGCCAGCCACAAGGTGGCAAAGGAGGCCAGCAGGCCCACGCGCAGGACCTGTCGGGTGCTGGGGGCGAGCAGCTCCTGGGTTGCCAGGGCGATTTGTTCCAGGGCTGGACGGATCTGTTGGTAATAGGCGGCTCCCGCGGCAGTCAGGTCGATGGCCCGGGTGCGGCGGACGAACAGCGATTGACCCAGGTAGTCCTCAAGCTTGTGGACTTGATGGCTGACTGCGCTTTGGCTCACGCACAGTTCGTGGGCGGCCTTGATAAAGCTCAGGTGGCGGGCCACGGCTTCGAAGGCGCGTAGCGCCAACAGTGGCGGCAGGTGCTTGGGCATGTCCACTAAGCGTTTCCTGGGGCGGTTCCGAATGGGCCATTGTGCGGATAAAAAATCCCGGCGGCAGCGATTTTATAGCCCGGTTGCGGGTCTGATGGCTGGTCAGGGGCCGCGTCAAACCGCATTATTGATCCCATTCGCCATTGAACCTCTGTGATACCAGGCAAGCCATGAATCAAGAACCCAAGCTGATCGATCTGAATGCCGAACGCGCCAAGCGCGTACATGACCTCAATGAGAAGCGCCTGAATGAAGTACGCCAGGCTTTCGAACAGGCGATGCCCTTGGGCAAGACCAAGAAAAAGCCAAAAAACAAACCGAAAAAGCGCTGATCAGGGCGTTTTCCGTTGATATAGGTCAGTTATTCCCCCTTCCTCGCTCCCCGTCTTTGGCGTCATTGACGCCGGTCAATTTTCCCCTGCGCCTCTTTGGTTAACTTAGCTCCATCGCAACGAGGCACGAGCAGGAGGCTGGTCATGTTTTTCGACAATGTGGTGTTCGCCGGAGTGCTGACAGTCGGCCTCATGGTTTTGTTCTTCGCAGGTTTTGGATTCTTCATCTGGAAAGACGCAAACAAGCGTAAAAAACCTTAAGTCTCTCCAGAGCAACGAGCACGCAAGGCATTTTGGGCAACTTCGGTTGCCCTTTTTTTTGCCCGCGAAAAAGTGGCCCGGCATTGAATGCCAGGCATAAAAAAGGTGCGCCCTGGGGCGCACCTTTTTTCTGGCCGGGACTCGCTCGTCAGCTGCCCAGGACCTTGGAAGCGGCCCAGAACAGGCCGGCCGACAGGGCTACGGTGGCGGGCAGGGTCAGGACCCAGGCCATCAGGATGGTCTTCACCGTACCGCTCTGCAGGCCGCTCTTGTTGGCGACCATGGTCCCGGCCACGCCGGAGGAGAGCACGTGGGTGGTGGAGACGGGCAGGCTGAACACGTTGGCCAGGCCGATCAGGCCGGCTGCGGTGATCTGCGCCGACATGCCCTGTGCATAGGTCATGCCTTGCTTGCCGATCTTCTCGCCGATGGTCTGCACCACGCGTTTCCAGCCGATCATGGTGCCCAGGCCCAGGGCCAGGGCCACGGCCAGGATCACCCAGAACGGTGCGTACTCGGTGGTGGCGGTCAGGTCCTTGCGCAGCTTGTCCAGGTCGGCCTTTTCACGGGCGGCCAGGCCAGGCAGCTTGCCGACCTTTTTCGCCGTGTCGTCCAGGCACAGCAGGTAGCGGCGCACTTCGATACGGTCTTCCGGGGACAGCGAGTGGTAGTCGGAAACGCCTTTGAGGCTGCTCAGCAGGGCGCTGATGGTCGGTTCGGTCTGCTGTGGGTTGCAGCGGAACTTGCCGGGAAGGTCGTCCTTCACGCTCTTGCCCAGGGCCAGGAACTCGCCCAGGGATTCATGGTTGCGCTGGTAGAACTGGCTCAGGTGCAGGGTGGCGTCGCGGGTACGCTCGATCTGGTAGGTGGTGCTGTTGAGGTCCAGCACGAATTGCGCGGGCACGATGCCGATCAGCACCAGCATGATCAGGCCGATGCCTTTCTGGCCATCATTGGAACCGTGGACGAAGCTTACGGCCATGGCCGAGATCACCAGTACCAGGCGGTTCCAGAACGGTGGGTGCTTCTTGTCGTCGACCTTGCGCCGTTGCTCCGGGGTCTTGTGCATCTTCGAGATCGGGCGCCACCACTTCAGGCCGATCAATACCAGCGCTGCAATAATGAAGCCGGCCATGGGCGAGAACACCAGGGATGCACCGATATCGATCGCCTTCTGCCAGTTCACGCCGTCGCCCAGGGGGATGTCGTTGAGCAGGGCATTGGCCAGGCCGACACCGAGGATCGAGCCGATCAAGGTATGAGAGCTGGAAGCTGGGATGCCGAAGTACCAGGTGCCCAGGTTCCAGGCGATGGCCGCGGCCAGCAAGGAGAAGACCATGGCCAGGCCGTGGCCGGTGTTGACGTTGATCAGCAACTCGACCGGCAGCAGATGGACGATGGCATAGGCCACGCCGACACCGCCAAGGAGCACGCCGAGGAAATTGAATACACCGGAAAAGAATACGGCCAGGTGCGGCGGCATGGCTTTGGTGTAGATAACAGTGGCAACCGCATTTGCGGTGTCATGAAAGCCGTTGATGAACTCGTAGGCGAGGACAAAAGCCAGGGCGAGCAAGAGGCTCACAAGCACCCAAGCATCCAGTCCGCTGAATAAATCGATCATGAAGGTTTTCTGACCCGGTCATAAGGGGGCGCGATTATGCCAGAAAACCCTGCTAATCAATGCACAAGGTGCTCACCGGTAACATTCTTCAACGAAAAAGCTGACCCAGGGCAGAGTTTTTTCCGATCCACACCAGAGGCCGCAACCCACTGATTTCACTGGGGGAGGGCGGGTTGAACGCAAGTCGGAGCCAGGTTTTCTCGAGGTTAAAACGTTTGTATGAAATTTCAGGGAAAGGGCTTGTCGGGTGCTGTCTCTCGCCAGGATGGAGCTAGACAGAGAGCGGCTCGGGGTGTTGAGCGTCGATGACTGGCCTGGCCGTCGAGATCATCGATCGGACCAGGAGCAAGCCCCAGGGGTGTCAGGCCGATAACGTCACGGTTGTTCGCTCTTGAGCTCTTTTTCCATCTTTTGCAGTTCTTGGCTGAAGGCTTGGTCGGCGATGCTTGCGCGTTTGCGCCAAGGTTTACGTTCAGGCTCTGGTTGGGCGGCATAAAGGGTGACTTCGCCACCGTAAACTTCCTTGTAACGTTGTTCCTGGCGCTCAAGTTCCGCGCGCAGTTCGTCTTTCGTCACAGTGTTACCTAATTGAGTAAAGGTCCATCCCGGTGTAACGCATGGCTGGGTACGGCTGTAAAGAACTTGGGCATCGCCCACTAGAGCTCCTTGCTCCTGGCTCTTTCGCTCGTACCTTCTTGTTGTATGCGGCTACGCCACCGGATGAAGACAACTGTCGTAGCAACAGTGTTGTTTGTTGCAGGCGAATGAACCGAATCTAGTTTAGGGTCAAGCGCTTGCATTCGGCGACCAACTAAAGCTTGAGGTCACCTGGGCGAGATATCGCAGAACTGATTCTGCACTCCACACTCGACTAGTATAGCTTTGCTAAAGAATAACTCTATGACTGAGAAGCTTAAAATAGCCAACTTTATTATGAGAGTTTTGTTACATAGAAGTGTAATGGTTGCTCAAAAAAGGAGCGCCTAGTGTCGGTTTGTACAAGTCCAAATGAAGTGAATCTACCGGTTACGGGTTACAAAAATGGCATTGCAGCGCATAGAGCTTCCACTGGCAGCGATGCGAGCCCATGAAGCAGGGATACCGTGCCCGAATCCATAGGCTACGATGAGCGCCCCATAGTTCGATAATCGCCCTGGGTCGCTGGCAAGAACTTGTACTGCATCTCCAATGCAGTTTGTAATACGGCAGAATTTCGCCGCACAGAGCCCGCCATGAACGACCAGATGCGCAACTCCTTCACCTCGGCGGCGCCGCCGATCGTAGCGTCCGCGGCGAAGAGGATTCAGGCATTTGCCGGTGATCCGGACTTCATGACCTCCCTGGCCCGGGGCCTGGCGGTGATACAGGCGTTCCAGGAGCGCAAGCGGCACCTGACGATTGCCCAGATCAGCCACCGTACGGAGATTCCCCGGGCAGCGGTGCGGCGTTGCCTGCACACCCTGATCAAGCTTGGCTATGCCACTACCGACGGGCGTACCTACTCGTTGTTGCCCAAGGTCCTGACCCTGGGCCACGCGTATCTGTCGTCCACGCCCCTGGCCGTGTCCGCGCAGCCTTACCTCGATCGCATGAGCGAGCAACTGCACGAAGCTTGCAACATGGCCACCCTGGAGGGGGATGACATCCTTTATATCGCTCGTTCGGCCACCACCCAGCGGCTGATTTCCGTCGACCTTTCGGTGGGCGGGCGGTTGCCAGCCTATTGCACCTCCATGGGTCGGATCCTGCTGGCTGCGCTGGATGACTCATCGTTGCGTGAGTACCTCGAGCGTGCCGATCTGCAAGCCAAGACCAGTCGTACCCTGCATACCCCAGAGGCCCTGCTCGAGTGTTTGCACCAGGTTCGCCAGCAGGGTTGGTGCATTGTCGATCAGGAACTGGAGCAAGGGCTGCGTTCTATCGCGGTGCCGGTGTACGACGCTTCGGGGCAGGTGCTGGCGGCGCTGAATGTCAGCACCCATGCTGCTCGGGTCAGCCATAGCGAACTGGAGCAACGTTTCCTGCCTGGCCTACTCAGCGCTAGTCGTGAGCTCAGTGCCCAGTTGTTCGCTTAAGTCGTTCGATAAACGCACGAATATGCCGTTGGTGAATTGACGCTGTTTCCCCTGGCTCTTTAATGTCGCTGCAGCGAGATGGGTGACCTGTGTTCCAGCCTGGAAACAATAACAATGAACCAGCCGCAATCCGTTGTAGGAAACTGCCTGGATGTGCAGTCCTTTATCAATAACCAGCCCTTGTCGCTGTATCAGTGGCGCGTGGTGCTGTTGTGTTTCCTGATTGTCTTCCTCGATGGCCTGGACACCGCGGCGATGGGCTTTATCGCCCCGGCGCTGTCCCTGGACTGGGGGATCGAGCGCGCCAGCCTTGGCCCAGTGATGAGCGCCGCATTGATCGGCATGGTATTCGGAGCCCTGGGCTCCGGTCCGCTGGCTGACCGTTTTGGGCGCAAGATGGTGCTGGTAGGCGCGGTGCTGCTATTTGGCGTCTTTAGCCTCGCCTCGGCCTATAGCACTAGCGTCGACCAGTTGCTGGTGCTGCGTTTTCTGACCGGGTTGGGGCTGGGGGCGGGAATGCCCAACGCCACGACGTTGCTTGCCGAGTACACCCCCGAACGCCACAAGTCGTTGTTGGTGACCGGCATGTTTTGCGGTTTCAACCTGGGCATGGCCGCTGGCGGATTCATTTCTGCCACATTGATCCCCGCCTTCGGTTGGCACAGCTTGCTGCTGGTGGGTGGCATCTTGCCGATCTTCCTGGCCCTGGTGCTGATGGTGTGGTTGCCGGAGTCGGCGCGTTACCTGGTGGTTCGCCATCATGCTCCCGACAAGGTGCGCAAGGCCCTGGCACCGATCGCTCCGTCCATGGTCCATCAGGCCGGCAGTTTCAGTGTGCCGGAACTGCAAACGGTCAAGGCGCGCAATGTCTTGGCCGTGATCTTTGGCGCGACCAGTGGCATCGGCACCTTGCTGCTGTGGCTGACTTATTTCATGGGGCTGGTGATTGTCTACCTGCTCACCAGCTGGTTGCCCACCTTGATGCGCGACAGCGGGGCGAGCATGGAGCAGTCAGCCTTCATCGGCGCCCTGTTCCAGTTGGGGGGCGTGCTCAGTGCGGTGCTGGTGGGGGGGGCGATGGATCGCTGTGATCCGCACCGGGTCATCGGTGCCTGCTACCTGCTGGCCGGGATCTTTGCTTATGCCGTCGGCCAGAGCCTGGGCAATATCACATTGCTCGCCACCTTGGTGCTGATCGCCGGGATGTGCGTCAACGGCGCGCAGTCGGCGATGCCATCCCTGGCCGCACGCTTCTATCCCACCCAGGGCCGGGCCACCGGAGTCTCGTGGATGCTGGGCATCGGTCGTTTCGGCGCCATCCTCGGAGCCTGGATGGGCGCGACCCTGTTGGGCCTGGGGTGGAGCTTCGAGCAAGTCCTGACGGCGCTGGTGGTTCCAGCAGTCCTGGCCACTGCCGCGGTCGTGATCAAGGGCCTGGTCAGCCGGGCTGATGCCACCTGAAATCCACCCTGGGCGATTGCAGGTGGCGCCTGGCCGCCGGGGAGGGTCATCGCGAGGGCAGGCGCCTGCCAGAGCCGACACACCTGTCCAGGACCCGGAATTCCCGTGCTGAAAGCGCAATCGATAGCTTTGCAAGAATATGTTCGATAATCGAACACTTAGTCGATTATCGGATTGTTCGACGTTTTTGCCCGGCTTAACCTTCAGCCACTGCCAGGCGCCACGGCGTCTTTTTCCAGTCGCTGGACACCAACCGGGAGAACCATCCATGGCTGCAATCCTCTCGCTACGCGAGGCCGTGAAGCAGTTCATCCACGACGGCGATACCGTCGCGCTTGAAGGCTTCACCCACCTGATCCCTACGGCCGCAGGCCATGAAATCATTCGCCAGGGCAAGCAGGACCTGACCCTGGTGCGGATGACCCCGGACCTGATCTACGACCAGTTGATCGGTGCCGGCTGTGCTCGCAAGCTGGTGTTCTCCTGGGGGGGGAATCCCGGAGTGGGGTCGCTGCACCGCCTGCGCGATGCCGTGGAGAAACACTGGCCGCGGCCATTGGAGATCGAAGAACACAGCCATGCCGACCTGGCCAACGCCTATGTCGCCGGTGCCTCGGGCTTGCCGTTCGCGGTGCTTCGCGCCTATGCCGGCTCCGACCTGCCCAAGGTCAATCCGCTGATCAAGAGCGTGACGTGCCCCTTTACTGGCGAGGTGCTGGCGGCAGTACCTTCGGTTCGTCCCGATGTCACGGTGATTCATGCCCAGAAGGCCGACCGCAAGGGCAATGTGTTGCTGTGGGGCATCCTCGGGGTACAGAAGGAAGCAGCCCTGGCGGCCAAGCGCTGCATTGTCACCGTCGAGGAAATCGTCGACGACCTGGCCGCGCCGATGAACGCCTGTGTGCTGCCGACCTGGGCCTTGAGCGCGGTCTGCCATGTGCCGGGCGGTGCTCATCCGTCCTACGCCCATGGTTACTCCGAGCGTGACAACCGTTTCTACCAGGCCTGGGACCCGATTGCCCGGGATCGCGAGACGTTCACCGCATGGATCGACCACTACATCCGCGGCACCGCCGACTTCAGTGAATTCCAGGCCAAGCTGGCCGCAGCCCCGGAGGCCAAGCAATGACCTACTCCACGAGTGAGATGATGACGGTCGCTGCGGCCCGGCGGTTGCAGAACGGCTCGGTGTGTTTCGTCGGTATCGGCCTGCCATCCAAGGCCGCCAACCTGGCGCGCCTGACTTCCTCGCCCGATGTGGTGCTGATCTATGAGTCTGGCCCCATCGGTGCCAAGCCCAGTGTCCTGCCGCTGTCCATTGGCGATGGCGAGCTGGCGGAGACCGCCGATACCGTGGTGCCCACCGGTGAGATTTTCCGCTACTGGCTGCAGGGTGGGCGGATCGACGTAGGATTTCTCGGTGCAGCCCAGGTCGACCGTTTCGGCAACATCAACACCACGGTGGTCGGTGACTACCACCAGCCCAAGGTTCGCCTGCCCGGGGCCGGTGGTGCTCCGGAGATCGCAGGCTCGGCAAAAAGCGTGCTGATCATCCTCAAGCAGTCCGCCCGTTCCTTCGTCGACAAACTGGACTTCGTGACTTCGGTCGGCCACGGCGAGGGCGGTGATTCACGCAAGCGCCTGGGGCTGCCGGGAGCCGGGCCGGTGGGGATCATCACCGACCTGTGCATCATGGAGCCTGAGGCCGATAGCAACGAGTTCATCGTCACCTCCCTGCACCCTGGGGTCACTCGCGAGCAGGTAACGGCCGCCACCGGCTGGGCCATTCGTTTCGCCGATGAAGTCGCCGAGACTGCCGCTCCCACCGCTCGCGAGCTGACGGCCTTGCGTGAGCTGGAGGCGCGCACCGCCCAGGCCCATGGCCAAGCCCCAGGAGAAGCCTGATGCGCGACGTATTCATCTGCGATGCCATTCGCACCCCCATCGGCCGCTTTGGCGGTGGTTTGTCGACTGTACGGGCCGATGACCTGGCGGCGCTGCCCATCAAGGCGCTCATGGAGCGCAATCCACAAGTGGACTGGAGTGCACTGGATGAAGTGTTCCTCGGTTGTGCCAACCAGGCTGGCGAGGACAATCGCAACGTGGCGCGCATGGCCCTGTTGCTCGCCGGCCTGCCCGACAGCGTACCGGGGGTGACCCTGAACCGCCTTTGTGCCTCGGGCATGGACGCCATCGGCACGGCGTTTCGCGCCATTGCCTGCGGTGAGATGGAGCTGGCCATCGCCGGCGGTGTCGAGTCCATGTCGCGCGCGCCCTTTGTCATGGGCAAGGCCGACAGTGCCTTTTCCCGCAGCATGCAGCTGGAGGACACCACCATCGGTTGGCGTTTCATCAATCCGCTGCTCAAGGCCCAGTACGGCGTGGATGCCATGCCGCAGACCGCCGACAACGTGGCAGACGACTATCGGGTCTCCCGGGCAGACCAGGACGCCTTCGCCTTGCGCAGCCAGCAACGTGCCGCTGCCGCCCAGGCCGCTGGCTTCTTCGCCGAGGAAATCGTTGCGGTGCGGATCGTCCACAAGAAGGGCGAGACGCTGTTGGCACAGGATGAGCATCCCCGCGCGGATACCAGCCTGGAGGCGTTGGGGCAGCTCAAGCCGATCAACGGGCCAGGCAAGACCGTCACCGCCGGCAATGCTTCTGGAGTCAACGACGGCGCTGCGGCGCTGATCCTGGCCTCTGCCGAGGCGGTGCACAAGCATGGCCTGACACCCAGGGCCAGGGTACTGGGCATGGCCAGTGCAGGAGTCGCGCCGCGGGTCATGGGCATCGGTCCGGTACCGGCGGTACGCAAGCTCACCGAGCGCCTGGGCCTGGCAGTCAATGCCTTCGACGTGATCGAGCTCAACGAGGCGTTCGCCAGCCAGGGCCTGGCGGTATTGCGTGAGTTGGGGCTGGCCGACGATGCGCCGCAGGTCAATCCCAATGGCGGGGCCATCGCCCTGGGGCATCCCTTGGGCATGAGCGGCGCGCGACTGGTACTGACGGCCCTGCATCAATTGGAGAAGACCGGCGGCAAGCGAGGCCTGGCCACCATGTGCGTGGGGGTGGGCCAAGGCCTGGCGCTGGCCATCGAGCGGGTTTGATGCGGTGCGTCAGTGGCCGCGGCAGCGGTTGCTGGCCGCTGTTCACTGATTGCGTGGAACGGGAATGTTGCCAAGTGTGTCTAGACTCACACTGTCCCCCATGAGTGAAAAGACATGACTACAACGACAAGTCACTACACCGCAGAGGAGCGCAGCAAAAGGATCTTTGCCATCGTCGGCGCTTCGTCCGGCAACCTGGTGGAATGGTTCGACTTCTATGTCTACGCCTTCTGCGCCATTTACTTTGCCCCGGCTTTCTTCCCTTCCGACGACCCTACGGTGCAGTTGCTCAATACCGCCGGGGTATTCGCCGCCGGGTTCCTGATGCGTCCGATAGGTGGTTGGTTGTTTGGCCGGGTCGCCGATCGCCATGGGCGCAAGAACTCGATGATGATCTCGGTCTTGATGATGTGCGCCGGTTCCCTGGTCATCGCCTTTTTGCCCACCTACGCCAGCATCGGTGCCTGGGCGCCGTTCCTGCTGCTGATGGCACGCCTGTTCCAGGGGTTGTCGGTGGGGGGCGAGTACGGCACCACTGCGACCTACATGAGTGAAGTGGCGCTCAAGGGCCAGCGTGGCTTCTTCGCCTCTTTCCAGTACGTGACCCTGATCGGTGGGCAATTGCTGGCGGTGCTGGTCCTGGTGATCATCCAGCAATTTCTCGACGAGGCTGAACTCAAGGCCTGGGGTTGGCGCATTCCGTTCGTGATCGGCGCCATTGCCGCGTTGATCTCGCTGCTATTGCGGCGTTCGCTGAAGGAAACCAGCAGCAGGGAAACCCGCGAGGACAAGGAAGCCGGCAGCGTTGCCGCCTTGTTCAAGCATCATTCGGCGGCGTTCATTACCGTTTTGGGGTACACCGCCGGCGGTTCGCTGATTTTCTATACCTTTACCACCTACATGCAGAAGTACCTGGTGAATACCGCCGGCATGCCGGCCAAGATGGCCAGCTATGTAATGACTGGCGCGCTGTTCCTGTACATGTGCATGCAGCCGTTGTTCGGCATGCTGGCGGATCGGATCGGCCGGCGTAACTCCATGCTCTGGTTCGGTGCTTTGGGCACGTTGTTCACGGTGCCGTTGCTGTTGAGCCTGAAGACCGTCAGCAGCCCGCTCCTGGCTTTCGTTCTGATCACCCTGGCCCTGGCCATCGTCAGTTTCTACACCTCAATCAGCGGTCTGGTGAAGGCCGAGATGTTTCCGCCACAGGTGCGGGCGCTGGGGGTAGGGCTGGCTTACGCGGTGGCCAATGCGATCTTCGGCGGCTCGGCGGAATGGGTGGCCCTGAATTTCAAGAACATGGGCATGGAGAACACCTTCTACTGGTACGTTACGGCGATGATGGCGATCGCCTTCCTGTTCAGTCTGCGATTGCCCAAGCAAGCCGCGTACCTGCACCACGATCTTTGACTGGCCAACCTGCACCGCTAAAGGGAGCAGGTTGCCAAAGGACTGTTTATGACCCCAGCTGCGAGCAACCAACTGTTCGATGCTTATTTCATTGCCCGGGAAATGCGCGGCGTGTTCTGCGACCAGGGGCGGGTCCAGGGCATGCTTGACTTCGAAGCCGGGCTGGCCCGGGCCGGAGTGCGGGCTGGGCTGGTTCCGGCCAGTGCGCTAGGGCCTATCGAGGCTGCCTGCCAAGCCGGCCTTTATGATCTTGAAGCCCTGGGCGAGGCCATCGCCACGGCCGGCAATCCGGCCATCCCCCTGGTCAAGGCCCTGGGCCAGCAGGTGGCGCAGCACAGTATCGAGGCCGAGCGTTATGTGCATCTGGGAGCCACCAGCCAGGACGCGATGGACAGTGGGCTGATCCTGCAATTACGCAGTGCCTTGTTCTTGCTGGAGCAGGACCTGCAGCGCCTGGGCGATGTGCTCGCTACCCAGGCCCAGCGCCATGCCCTGACCCCTCTGGCAGGCCGGACCTGGCTGCAACAGGCCACTCCGGTGACCCTGGGGATGAAGATCGCTGGTTGGCTGGGGGCGCTGACGCGCAGTCGCGAGCGCCTGCAACAACTCAAGCCGCGCCTTCTGGTGCTGCAGTTTGGCGGCGCCTCCGGCACCCTGGCGGCTTTGGGCGAGCAGGCACTGCCGGTGGCCCGGGCCCTGGCCGAGGGGTTGCAACTGCGCCTGCCGGAGCAGCCCTGGCACACCCAGCGCGACCGCCTGGTGGAGTTCGCCTCGGTATTAGGCTTGCTGGCCGGTAGCCTGGGCAAGTTGGGGCGGGACGTCAGCCTGTTGATGCAGACCGAAACTGCGGAAGTATTCGAGCCTGCGGCGGCGGGCAAGGGCGGTTCATCCACCATGCCCCATAAGCGCAATCCGGTGGGCTCGGCCGTGCTGATCAGCGCGGCGACCCGGATTCCCGGGTTACTGGCGACCCTGTTCAGTGCCATGCCCCAGGAGCATGAGCGCAGCCTGGGGTTATGGCATGCGGAATGGGAAACCCTTCCAGAGATCTGCTGCCTGGTTTCCGGCGCCTTGCGCCAGGGCCTGTTGTTGGTGGAAGGCCTGGAGGTGGATGGACAACGCATGGCTCGCAATCTGGAGCTGACCCAGGGATTGGTATTGGCCGAGGCGGTGAGTATCGCCCTGGCCCAACGGCTGGGGCGGGAGGCCGCCCATCATCTGCTGGAGCAGTGTTGCAGGCGTGCGGTGGCCGAACAGCGCCATCTGCGTGCGGTATTGGGCGACGATGAAAAGGTCGCCGCCGAACTGTCGGCGGCGGAACTGGATCGCCTCTTGGACCCGGCGCATTACCTGGGCCAGGCGCAAGCCTGGATCGAGTGCGCCGTGGCTGAACATTTTGCCTTTAAGGCCTGAAGGAGAAAGCCGTGGGATTCGTGAAACTCGCCGGGGGCGAACTGCACTATCAACTGGAAGGCCCGGCGCAGGCGCCGGTGCTGGTGTTGTCCAATTCCCTGGGTACCAACCTGCACATGTGGGACAAGCAGATGCCGATCTTCAGCCAGCACTGGCGGGTGCTGCGCATGGATACGCGGGGTCATGGCCGGTCCCTGGTCACCGATGGGCCCTACAGCATCGAGCAACTGGGGCGCGATGTCCTGGCCTTGCTCGATGCCCTGGATATCCCGCGAGCTCATTTTTGTGGCCTGTCCATGGGTGGGCTGATCGGCCAGTGGCTGGGGATCAACGCCGGTGAACGCCTGGACAAGCTGGTGGTGTGCAACACCGCCGCGAAGATCGCTGATCCTACGGTGTGGAACCCGCGGATCGAGACGGTCTTGCGTGACGGCCAGGCTGCGATGGTAGCCCTGCGGGATGCCTCCATCGCTCGCTGGTTCACTGCCGATTACGCCGAGGCCCATCCGGACCAGGCCAAGCTGATCACCGATATGCTGGCCGCCACCTCGCCCGAGGGCTATGCGGCCAACTGTGCGGCGGTGCGTGATGCCGACTTGCGCGAACAACTGGCGGCGATCAAGGTGCCGACCCTGGTGATCGCCGGCAGCGAGGATGCGGTGACTCCACCTGCCGGAGGGCGCTTTATCCAGCAGCAGGTAGCGGGTGCCGAGTACGCCGAGTTTCGTGCCGCGCACCTTTCCAATGTCCAGGCTGCCGATGCGTTCAGCGCTCGGGTCGTGGATTTCCTGCTGGCTTGAGATCGATCGAAGGAGCCTTGCATGGATGAGAAACAGCGTTATGCCGAAGGTCTGGAAGTACGGCGTGCGGTCTTGGGCGATGCCCATGTCGAGCGCAGCCTGGCGGCCCTGAGCGAGTTCAATTCGGAGTTCCAGGACATGATTACCCGCCATGCCTGGGGCGACATCTGGACCCGTCCGGGCTTACCACGACATACCCGCAGCCTGGTGACCATCGCCATGCTGATCGGCATGAATCGCAACGAGGAGCTCAAGCTGCACCTGCGGGCGGCTGCCAACAATGGTGTGAGCCGGGGGGAAATCAAGGAGGTGATCATGCAAAGCGCGATCTACTGCGGGATTCCTGCGGCCAACGCCACCTTTCACCTGGCCGAGTCAGTGTGGGACGAGTTGGGAGTGGAGTCTCGCCGGGCGCCTTAGGCGAGGGGGCGTGGCGTTCAGGTACAAACGAAAAACCCACCGTCAGGTGGGTTTTTCATGCAGCCAGGTCAGGCTTTAGAACAGGTGCAGCGCGGGGGCTTTCTTTTCCGCCGTTTGCTCGTTCTTCGCGGTCTGCTCGCTCCAACCGCCACCCAGGGCCTTGTACAGGTTGACCTCGCTGGTCAGCTGCGCCAGGCGATCGGTGATCAGCGCTTGTTGAGCACTGAACAGCGAGCGCTGGGCGTCGAGGAAGGTCAGGTTGCTGTCGACCCCGATGCGGTAGCGGCGCTCGGCCAGACGGTAGTAGTCCTGGTTGGCGCTGACGAAATCACGCTGGGCCTGCAACTGCTGGTTGTAGGTCTGGCGTGCGGCCAGGCCATCGGAGACTTCCTGGAAGGCGGTCTGGATGGACTTCTCGTACTGCGCGACGCTGATGTCCTTCTGGATCTTGGAGTAGTCCAGGCTGGCGCGCAGGCTGCCGGCGTTGAAGATCGGCAGGTTGATCTGCGGCTGGAACAACCAGGTACCCGAGCCGCCCTTGAACAGGCCGGAGAGATCCGGGCTCAGGCTGCCGGCGTTGGCCGTCAGGCTGATGCGCGGGAAGAATGCCGCGCGGGCCGCGCCGATATTGGCGTTGGCTGCCTTGAGCTTGTACTCGGCCTCGAGGATGTCCGGACGGCGTTGTAGCAATTCCGACGGCAGGCCCGCTGGCAGTTCGCTCAGCAGGTCGGCCGACAGCGGTTGCGAGGCTGACAGGTTGGCCGGGATCGCAGTGCCCAACAGCAGGGTCAGGCTGTTTTCATCCTGGGCCACCTGGCGGGTGTAGCGGGCCAGTTGCACCCGGGCGTTTTCCACTGAGGTACGCGACTGGCTCAGGTCCAGGGCGGAAGCCACGCCGACCTCGTTGCTGCGGGAAGTCAGGCGGTAGCTTTCTTCGTAGGTCGCCAGGGTTTCCTGGGTCAGCTTCAGCAGTTCCTTGTCGGCCTGCCAGGTGATGTAGGCGTTGGCAACGCTGGCCACCAGGCTGATCTGGGTGCTGCGCCGCGCTTCTTCAGTGGAGAAGTAGTTCTGCAGCGCTTGCTCGCTCAGGCTGCGCACGCGACCGAACAGGTCCAGCTCGTAGGCACTGATGCCCACGGTAGCCGAGTGCTGGCCGGTGATCCGGTCCTCTCCTTTCCCGTTTACCCGGGCCGGCGTGCGTTGGCGCTGGCCGCTGACGTTGGCGGAAACCGCGGGGAACAGGTCCGCCCGCTGGATCTGGTACTGCGCCGCATAGGCATCGATGTTCAGCGCCGCGACCTTCAGGTCGCGGTTGTTTTCCAGGGAAACCTGGATCAGCTGCTGCAGCGCCGGGTCATGGAAGAACTGCCGCCAGCCCTGTTCGGCGGCCGCCACGTTGGCGGCCTCCTTTGGCGAGTAGGCCGGGCCTTGGGGGAATTGCGCCGCCACCGGCGCGTCCGGGCGCTGATAATCCGGTATCAGCGAGCAACCACTTAGCGCGATGGCGGTGATTGCCAGGGAGAGTAGCGACTTGCTCATTGGCCAGCCTCATTAGAATTTTCAGTGGTTTCTGATTGGTCCGCTTTCCTGCGGCCCATGGACGACACGACGACGAAGAACAGCGGGACCCAGAAGATCGCCAGGATCGTCGCGGTAAGCATACCGCCAATTACACCGGTACCGATGGCATGCTGGCTACCGGCACCTGCACCACTGGAGGTGGCCAGGGGCACGACCCCGAGGACGAAGGCCAGGGAGGTCATGATGATCGGTCGCAGACGCATGCGGCAGGCTTCGACCGCGGCATCGATCAGAGAGCGTCCCTGCTCGTGCAGTTCCTTGGCGAACTCGACGATCAGGATGGCGTTCTTCGCCGCAAGGCCGATGGTCACCAACAGACCTACCTGGAAGTACACGTCGTTGGATAGGCCGCGCAGGCTGGTGGCCATCAGCGCACCGATGATCCCCAGTGGTACCACGAGCATGACCGCGATCGGAATCGACCAGCTTTCATACAGGGCCGCCAGGCACAGGAACACCATCAACAGGGACAAGGCGTACAGCGCTGGCGCCTGGGAACCCGAGAGGCGTTCCTCGTAGGACAGGCCGGTCCAGGAGATACCGACACCTGGCGGCAGCTTGGCGGCAATGGCCTCGACCTCGGCCATGGCTTCACCGGTGGTGTAGCCAGGAGCCGGGGCCCCGAGGATCTCCATGGCCTCCACACCGTTGTAACGGGCCAGCTTCGGCGAACCGTAGATCCACTCACCCTTGGCGAAGGACGAGAACGGCACCATGGTCCCGGCGCTGTTGCGCACGTACCACTTCTTCAGGTCCTCGGGGCTCATGCGCGCACCGGGTTGGCCCTGGATGTACACCTTCTTCACCCGACCGCGGTCGATGAAGTCGTTGACGTAGCTACTACCCAGGGCGATCGACAGGGTGTTGTTGATATCGCTGAGGGTCACGCCCAGGGCGCTGGCGCGCTCGTCGTCGATGGTCAGCTGGTATTGCGGCTCGTCGTTCAGGCCGTTCGGACGGACTTGGGACAGCACCTTGCTCTGGGCTGCCATGCCGAGGAACTGGTTGCGTGCAGCCATCAGTTTCTCGTGGCCGATACCGGCGCGGTCCTGGAGGAACACGTCGAAACCGGTGGCGTTACCCAACTCCAGTACCGCAGGCGGGGCGAAGGCAAACACCATCGCGTCGCGGAAACTGAAGAAGTGCATCTGCGCGCGTTGGGCCAGGTTGAACACGCTGTTTTGCGCAGAGCGCTCGCCCCATGGCTTGAGCATGATGAAGGCCATGCCGGAGCTCTGGCCGCGGCCGGCGAAGTTGAAGCCGTTCACGGTGAACACCGAGGCAACGGTGTCCTTTTCCTTGTCCAGCAGGTAGGAACGCATTTCGTCGACCACCACCTGGGTCCGCTCGGCACTGGAGCCGGCTGGCGTCTGTACCTGGGCGAACAGTACGCCCTGGTCTTCTTCCGGCAGGAACGCGGTCGGGATACGGGTGAACAGCCACATCATGCCCACCACGATCAGCAGGTAGGCCAGCAGGTACGGCGCCTTGTGCCGCAGGATGCTGGCGACGCCGCGCTCGTAGCGTTTTACGCTGTAGTCGAAGGTACGGTTGAACCAGCCGAAGAAGCCGCGCTTCTCGCCATGGCCTTCAGGGATGGCCTTGAGCATGGTGGCGCACAGGGCCGGGGTGAAGATCAGGGCTACCAGTACCGACAGGGCCATGGCCGAAACCACGGTGATCGAGAACTGCTTGTAGATCACGCCGGTGGAGCCGCTGAAGAACGCCATCGGCAGCAATACAGCCGACAGCACCAGGGCGATACCCACCAGGGCGCCCTGGATCTGGCCCATGGACTTCTTGGTCGCTTCCTTGGGCGACAGGCCTTCCTCCTGCATCACCCGCTCGACGTTCTCCACCACGACGATGGCGTCGTCCACCAGCAAGCCGATGGCCAGTACCATGCCGAACATGGTCAGGGTGTTGATGCTGAATCCGGCTGCCGCGAGGATGCCGAAGGTACCCAGCAGTACTACCGGAACCGTCATGGTGGTGATCACCGTGGCGCGGAAGTTCTGCAGGAACAGGAACATCACCAGGAACACCAGGACGATGGCCTCCACCAGCGTCTCGACCACGCTCTTGATCGATTCGGTCACCACCGGGGTGGTGTCGTACGGGAATACCACCTTCATGCCTTGCGGGAAGAAGGGTTCCAGATCGCTGATGGTCTTGCGCAGTGCTTTTGCGGTATCCAGGGCGTTGGCACCGTTGGCCAGCTTCACCGCCAGGCCGGAAGCCGGATTACCGTTGAACTGGGCGCTGATGGCGTAGTTCTCGCCACCCAGGGCCACATCTGCAACGTCACCCAGGCGTACCTGCGAACCATCCTTGTTGACCTTCAGCAGGATCGCCTTGAACTGCTCGGCAGTCTGCAGGCGGGTCTTGCCGATGATGGTGGCGTTCAGTTGCTGGCCAGGCATGGCAGGCAGGCCGCCGAGCTGGCCGGAGGACACTTGCACGTTCTGTGCGGCAACCGCGGTCTTCACATCCACCGGGGTCATGTTGAAGTTGTTCAACTTGGCCGGGTCGAGCCAGATACGCATGGCGTACTGGGCACCGAACACCTGGAAGTCACCGACGCCCGGGGTCCGGGAAATCGGGTCTTGCATGTTCGACACGATGTAGTTCGACAGGTCGTCCTTGGACATGCTGCCGTCCTCGGATACCACGCCGATCACCAGCAGGAAGTTCTTCACGGCCTTGGTCACGCGGATACCTTGTTGCTGCACTTCCTGGGGCAGCAGCGGGGTGGCCAGGTTCAGCTTGTTCTGTACCTGGACCTGCGCGGTGTCCGAGTTGGTGCCCTGCTCGAAGGTGGCAGTGATGGTCATGCTGCCGTCGGAGTTACTTTCCGAGGACACATAGCGCAGGTTGTCGATACCGTTGAGCTGTTGCTCGATCACCTGGACCACGGTGTCCTGCACGGTTTGTGCAGAAGCACCTGGGTAGGTCACGGAGATCGCGATCGATGGTGGTGCGATGCTCGGGTATTGGTTGATCGGTAGTTTGAGGATCGCTAGAGCCCCGACCAACATGATCACCAGGGCGATTACCCAGGCGAAGATCGGACGGTCGATAAAGAATTTCGACATGGTTTACTCCCCTTTGCCGCCTGCAGTCTTGTCAGTTGCCTGTGCAGGGGCCGGGTTCTTCGCAGGTACGTTGGTGGCTTCGCTGGCCTTGACTTCAATGCCCGGCTTGACGAACTGCAGGCCTTCGGTGATCAGGCGATCGCCGGCCTTCAGGCCGTCTTCAACCAGCCACTGGCTGCCGACCGTGCGGCTGGCCTTGAGCTGGCGCAGCTCGACCTTGTTGTCCGCACCCACTACCAGCGCGGTAGGGGCCCCCTTGAGGTCACGGGTCACGCCTTGCTGTGGCGCCAGGATCGCCGCGCTGTTCACCCCGGCTTGCAACTGGGCATGTACGAACATGCCAGGCAGCAGGGTGTGTTCCGGGTTCGGGAACACTGCACGCAGGGTCACCGAGCCGGTGGTCTCGTCCACCGAGACTTCGGAGAACTCCAGCTTGCCGTCGAGCTTGTACTGGCTGCCGTCTTCCAGGGTCAGCTTGACCTTGGCAGCGTTGTCGCCAACTTTCTGCAGGCGACCGCTTTCCAGCTCGCGCCGCAGCTCCAGCAACTCAACCGAGGACTGGGTGACATCGACGTAGATCGGATCCAACTGCTGGATCACTGCCATGGCAGTAGCCTGGCCGTTGCTCACCAGGGCGCCCTCGGTCACCGAGGAGCGGCCAATGCGGCCGGTCAGCGGCGACAGCACTTTGGTATAGCGCAGGTTGATCTGGGCGTTTTGCAGCGAGGCCTCGGACTGCAGGCGGTTGGCCACGGCAGTGTCGTATTCCTGGCGGCTCACGGCCTGTTCACTGACCAGTTGCTTGTAGCGATCGGAAATCGACTTGGTCGACTGCAGGTTCGCTTCGGCACTTTTCAGCGTGGCTTCATAGATCGATGGATCGATCTGATAAAGCTGCTGGCCTTCCTTCACATCACCGCCTTCCTTGAACAGGCGCTTGAGAATGATCCCGTTTACCTGTGGACGAACTTCAGCAATACGGAACGCAGTGGTCCGCCCCGGGAGTTCGGAGGTCAAGGTAAAGGCTTGTGGTTGCAAGGTGACGACGCCGACCTGAGGGGCTTGAGGGGCAGGGGCCGCCTCTTCCTTTTTACATCCGCTGAGCAGTGATGCCAGGGCGACGGCAGTGACCAGGGCGGTAACAGCTGGCTTGAATTGCATGAAGATCCTCGGGTCAGGCACGCAAGATGCGCACAAGAAAAGTGGAAGGATAAAAAGAATTGGCTGAGTGGATTAGTAGCTTGCTAATGAATATACTTACGTACATGGTTGTTTGTAAATACCTTAGCGGAGTACCCATCCGGTTACAAAAGCTCCCGCTGGTGTTGAATTGTAGGCTGGGTAAACGGCACCCGAGATGTCGTTCCATTTTATTCAGAAGGCCCTCGCGTATCGCTGGAGGGACCTGATCGAGGTTTTACTGCCATGGTCCGTCGTACCAAAGAGGAAGCTCAAGAAACCCGTGCCCAGATACTCGAAGCGGCCGAAAAGGCCTTTTACGAACGTGGCGTGGCGCGTACTACCCTGGCCGATATTGCGACGCTGGCAGGCGTGACGCGCGGGGCGATCTATTGGCACTTCAGTAATAAGGCCGACCTGGTGCAGGCCATGTTCGACAGCATGCGCGAACCCTTGAGCGAAATGGCGGCCGCCGGTGAAAATGTAGAAGAGTTGGATCCATTGGGTTGGATGCGCAAGCTGCTCATTCATCTGTTTCATCAAATAGCCCTGGACCCGAAAACCCGACGCATCAATGAAATTCTGTTTCATAAGTGTGAGTTCACCGATGAAATGTGCGACCTGCGTCGTCAGCGCCGTGCGGCCAGCCTGGAGTGCAACCTGCATATCGAACTGGTGCTGAGCAACGCAGTCAATCGCGGCCAGTTGCCGGAAAACCTCGATACAAGGCGGGCGGCTATCAGCATGCGGGCCTTTATCGATGGCATTCTCTACCAGTGGCTGTTGGCCCCGGACAGTTTTGCCCTGCATACCGAAGCGGAGCGCTGGATTGACATTGGACTCGACATGTTGCGCCTGAGTCCGAACCTTCGTCATTAAGACAAAATGCGTAATTGAATCTGGTTGTGTCAAGATTTATGACAAGGGAGTTCACTCTTGCTCTCGCCAGGTCGCGGCGGGGTGCTTTTATATACCGTGCCAGGCATATCTTGATAGATAGCGAGCTACGTATTTTGTAGGTAATTTGTTGCGGGTGTGTGAATGAGTGTGAGTCCTTCACCGTTCAACGACACAGAGCAGCCCCTGAAGGGGATTGTCCTGATTTGCCTGGCCGTCTTGCTTTTTGCCAGCCACGACACCCTGTCCAAGTACCTCTCGGCCTTTTACCCCATCGTCATGGTGGTATGGGCTCGCTATGTGGTGCATACCTTGCTGATGCTGGTGGTGTTCGTGCCGCGTAGCGGTTTTTCCGCGGTGGTGCGGACCAAGCGTCCCGGCTTGCAGTTTCTCCGGGCCTTGTGCCTGATCGGAACCAGCATGCTGTTCACCAATGGCCTGCGCTACATCCCCCTGGCCGAGGCTACCGCCGTCAACTTTCTCGCTCCCTTGCTGGTTACAGCCCTGTCCGTACCGTTGCTGGGCGAACGGGTCGGCCGTGGCCAATGGCTGGCCGTACTGGCCGGGTTTGTCGGGGTGCTGATCGTGGTGCGTCCCGGTGGCGCCTTGTTCACCCCGGCGATCCTGCTACCCCTGGGATCGGCTCTGTGCTTCGGTTTCTATCAATTGCTGACCCGCAAGCTCAGTGGCATCGACAGCCCGACCACCAGCAACTTCCTCACTGGAATCCTCAACAGCCTGATCATGAGCGCACTGCTGCCGTTCTTCTGGAGTACGCCGACGTTGCTCCATGGCCTGTTCATGATTGGCCTGGGCACTTGCGGCATGCTCGGCCACCTGCTGCTGACCCAGGCGTTCCGCCATGCTGCGCCCGCCATGCTGGCTCCCTTCAGTTACGGGCAGATCCTGTTTGCCGGGATGTACGGCTACCTGATCTTTGGCCATACCCCGGACAGCTATGGGCTCGTGGGGATCACGGTGATCTGCCTCAGCGGCCTGGCAGTGGCCTGGACCCAACGCAAGCGCTGAACCCGAGTCGCTGCCATATGCGGCACCGGGATCGAATGATCGACAGGCAATAAAAAGCCCCGGCTCTGGCGAGTCGGGGCTTTTTTCTCACGGGGCCTTACAGCACCGGGTAGTCGATGTAGCCGACCGGGCCCTTGGCGTAGAAGGTTTCCGGATGCGGCTCGTTCAATGGAGCATCGGCTTTCAGGCGGGCAGGCAGGTCCGGGTTGGCGATGAAGGGTACGCCGAAGGCCACGGCATCGGCCTTGCCTTCGGCCAGCCAGGCATTGGCGCTGTCCTTGGTGAAGCGTTCATTGGCGATGTACAGGCCGCCGAAGGCTTCCTTGAGCTGTGGCCCGAGGCTGTCAGAACCTTCCTTCTCGCGAGCACAGATGAAGGCGATGCCACGCTTGCCCAGTTCACGGGCGACATAAAGGAAGGTTTGTGCCAGGTCGGCATCGCCCATGTCATGCAGGTCGGCACGTGGCGACAGGTGCACGCCGACGCGGCCGGCACCCCAGATCTCGATCATGGCATCGGTGACCTCCAGCAGCAGGCGGGCACGGTTCTCCAGGGAGCCACCGTACTGGTCGGTACGCTGGTTGGTCGTGCTTTGCAGGAACTGGTCCAGCAGGTAGCCGTTGGCGGCGTGGACTTCCACACCGTCGAAGCCGGCGGCCTTGGCGTTCTCCGCACCGACGCGGTAGGCCTCGATCACATCGGCGATCTCGGCGGTTTCCAGGGCCCGTGGCGTTGGGAAGTCGGCCAGTGGCCGCACCAGGCTGACATGTCCCTTGGGCTGGATGGCGCTGGGTGCCACTGGCGCCTCGCCGTCCAGGTAGATCGGATGGGAAATCCGTCCCACATGCCACAGTTGCATGAAGATCTTGCCGCCGGCGCCGTGCACTGCCTTGGTCACGTTGGCCCAGCCGCGGACCTGGTCGTTGGACCAGATGCCAGGGGTATCGGGATAGCCGACGCCGATCGGCGTCACCGACGTGGCTTCACTGAGAATCAGCCCGGCCGAGGCCCGCTGTACGTAGTACTCGGCCATTAGGGCATTGGGCACCCGGCCGGCATCGGCACGGCAGCGGGTCAGCGGCGCCATGATGATGCGGTTGGGCAGTTCGATGTCGCCGAGTTTGAGCGGATCAAAGAGAGTGGTCATGGAATGCAGCCTTCTTTAAAGGAAAGGAACGTTTCAGTGAGTCGCAGGGGCCAGTTCGGCATTGCCGCCCTGGCGGAAAGTGATCAGCGTCACCAGCAGGGCCAGGATCGCTAGCGCTGCGGCTGCCAGCGGCACGTTGGTGAGTCCGAAACCGTGGGCGATGACGCTGCCGCCGACCCAGGCACCCAGGGCGTTGCCGATGTTGAAGGCGCCGATGTTCAGGGTCGAAACCAGGTTGGGCGCGGCCTTGCCGAAGGTCACTACGTTGACCTGCAGGGCCGGGACCGCGGCGAAGGAGGCGGTGGCCCAGAGGAACAGGGTGATCTGCGTGGGGATCAGCGCGACGCTGGTCCAGGTCAGCACGGTGGAGATCACGGCCATGGCCGCGAACACGCCCACCAGGGTGGCGCCCAGGCGCTTGTCGGCCATCTTGCCGCCGATGATGTTGCCCAGGGTCAGGCCCAGGCCGATCAGCAGCAGGGTCCAGGTCACGCCCTTGGGCGATACGCCAGTGACTTCGCCCAGCAGCGGGGCCACGTAGGTGAACAGGGTGAACATCGAGGCTGCGAACAGTGCGGTCATACCCAGGGACAGCCAGATCCCGGCACCCTTGAGGGCCGCCAGTTCCGCACGCATGTCGAGTTTCTCCTCGTCGCGCTTGGCTGGCAGGAACCGTAGCAGGCCAATCAGCGCTACCACGCCGATCACCGTCACCGCCCAGAAGGTCGAGCGCCAGCCGGCTTCCTGGCCCAGCGCAGTTCCCAGGGGGACGCCGAGCACGTTGGCCAGCGTCAGGCCGGTGAACATCAGGGCCACGGCCGAGGCGCGCTTGTTGGCCGGCACCAGGCCGGCGGCCACCACTGAACCGATACCGAAGAAGGCTCCGTGGCACAGCGCCGTAATCACCCGTGCGAACATCAGCACGTTGTAATCACTGGCCAGTGCACACAGCAGGTTACCGATAATGAAGATCCCCATCAGTGTCACCAGGGCGGCCTTGCGTGGCAGCCGGGCGGTGGCCAGGGCCATGAATGGTGCGCCGATGGCCACGCCCAGGGCGTAGCCGGTCACCAGCCAGCCTGCGCCGGGAATCGACACCCCGAGGTCCGCCGCCACATCGGGCAGCAAGCCCATGATGACGAACTCGGTGGTGCCGATGGCGAAGGCACTCAAGGCCAGGATGAGAAGCGAAAGGGGCATTATCGGGTCCTTGTCAGATCAGAGCTGTTGGCTCATTTGCGTGAGGAACTGCTGGATGGTGTCCTCGTTGCGTTTGAAAAAATGCCATTGGCCGACTTTGCGGCTGGTGACCAGGCCGGCGCGCTGCAAGGTGGCCAGGTGGGCCGATACGGTCGACTGCGACAGGCCGCAGCGTTGATCGATCTGCCCGGCGCAGACACCGTGCTCGTTGCTGTGGGCCTGGTCGGGGAATTCGACTGTCGGGTCTTTCAGCCAGTGCAGGATTTCCCTGCGAACCGGGTGCGCCAGGGCTTTTATTATTTCGTCGAGGTCGATGGACATGGCGTTGCTCGCTTTTCCATGAAACGTTGTATCGCGATGAGGCGAAATTTAAATCGTTATTTCGCGATATACCAATATGATTTTGATCTTACTTAAGCATTTATCGGTATATCGGGTTATAACGATATGGTGGGCGCGGTGCTAAGCTGCGCAAATGAATTATCTCGCACATCTGCACCTCGGCGGCCAGCGCCCGGGTCAATTACTTGGCAGCCTCTACGGCGACTTCGTCAAAGGCCGCCTGCAAGGGGAGTTCGCCCCGGAGGTCGAGGCGGCGATCCAGCTGCATCGGCGTATCGACATCTACACCGACAGCCATGCGCTGGTGACGGCGGCGTTGGGACGTTTTTCCCTGACCCGGCGGCGTTACGCCGGCATCGTCATCGACGTGTTCTTCGATCACTGCCTGGCCCGGGACTGGGTCCAGTACGCCGATCACCCGCTGCAGTCGTTCACTGCCAATGTGTACCAGGTATTGGCCGCCGAGCCGCAGCTACCAGGGCGCCTGGCACAGATCGCGCCCTACATGGCGGCCGATGACTGGCTGGGGTCCTATCGGGATTTTCAGGTGCTGGAGCAGGTTCTGAGGGGCATTGCCCGGCGTCTGTCGCGGCCTGAGGAACTGACCGCGGCGATGGGCGAGCTGGAGCGGCTATACCAGCCCTTGAGCGAGGATTTTCGCGAGTTCTACCCGCAGTTGCAGGCCTTCGCCGCGCAGTACACCGCCCCGTCGCCGGGGCGCTGAAGCCCTTTCAGGCGGCGACCAGTTCGCCATTGCGGCGCGGTTCGGCTGGCTGCAATACATCATCGAACAGGGCTTTGTGCACCGCCTGCTGGGCCTGGAAGGCCAGCGCCGCGCGTTCCTGGCCCTGGCAGGGAATCGGCTTGAGCAGGTGGATTTCCACCTGGCCCTGGTCGTTGGCGAACAGGCGCAGCAGGTGGGACAGCAGGTCATCGTCGCCCACGAAGGGGGCCAGGTTATCAATCTGGCCATCACGCAGGTAACGGATCGCCACCGGTTGCAGGCACACCTCGGCCTCGATGGCACTGGCCAGCAAGCGACCATGGAAGGTACGCAGGCCCCGGCCGTCGGTCGTGGTGCCTTCGGGAAACAGCAGCAGGGGATGCTGCTCCTGCAGGTGCCGGGTCATTTGCTTGCGGATCAATTGGCTATCCCCGGCGCCGCGGCGGATGAACAGGCTGCCAGCCTTGGCGGCCAACCATCCGGCCACGGGCCAGGTACGCACTTCAGCCTTGGACAGGAACGACAACGGCGCGAGCATGCCCAGCAGCGGAATATCGGTCCAGGACACATGGTTGCTGACCCAGAGCATCGGCTGGCTTGGCAAGTCACCATGTACCCTGACCTGGAAAGGCAGGGCGTTGCTCAGGCGAGCCATGAAGAAGCGCGACCAGCGTTGGCGCCGGACCATGGAGTGGCTCACCCTCAGGCGTTCCAGTACCCCGAAGACGCTGGCCATGCTCAGGCCCAGCGCCACCACCAGCAGCACCCGGGCGATGCGCCCGTAGACCCGGAGCCGGCGCATCAGACAGCCGCCTTGAAGTGCCGGGCATAGCGTGGGCACAGTTCGTCGCGCTTGAGCAGGATGAAGACGTCCGCCACCTGGAAGTCCTGGTCCCAGCAGGGCTCGCCGCAGATCTTCGCGCCCAGGCGCATATAGGCCTTGAGCAGTGGCGGCATTTCGGCGATGACGTTGGAAGGAATGTCCAGGCTCGGCAGTGGGTGCTTGGGTTCGGCGCGCAGGTGCTCGTTGCTCAGGTAGCGTTCGCGCAGGCGCTGCATGATGGCATGGGCCTGCACGCCACCGTCTTGCATGGGGATGCTGGCGCAGCCCATCAGGTAGCTGTAGCCACCTTCGTTGAGGACTTCGGCCAGTTCGCCCCAGAGCACCGCGATGGTGCCGCCATTACGGTAGGCCGGGTCGACGCAAGTGCGGCCGATTTCCAGGATCGGCCCCTGCAACTGCACCAGGCCGTGCAGGCTGAACTCTTCCTCACTATAGAAACGCCCCAGGCTGCTGGCGGCCTGGTGGTCCAGCAGGCGGGTGGTGGCCACCAGGCGCCCGGTGTTCAGATCGCGCACACCGATATGGCTGCAGTGAACGTCGTAGTCATCCATGTCCAGGCCCAGTTCAGCGCCCTTGAGCTTGGCGTTGAACTCATCACTGAAGACGTTGAAACGCAGGGCCTGGGCTTCCAGCAGGGCTTGGGCGCCGATCAGGCGCTCGGCTTGCAGGCGGCGTTCAGTGCCGGTGTCGCTGATGCGGGCGATCTGAGTCATCGTGAATCTCCGTGCGGGCTACCGACCCGCCTTGGGTTGCAGCCAATCGACTTTGTTGTGCAAAGTCAGGCTATGTAGCCGCGGTGTCATCGCCATGAAACTTTGGTGATGCTTATGTGACAGCCCCTGAGGATCTTCGAAATGCCCTGGCAAGCCCTGCTCGAGACTCGTGAACGAATGCCCGCCAACCCCGATCTGGCGGAGGGTTACGGCGCTTTGCTGGCCCATCTTGGCGCGGTCACGCCTTTCGAACTGGCGGTGCTTGGCGGGCGCTTGATGGCGACGCCGGGGTTGGCGTTCCTGGTGGGATACCAGGCGGCATTGCGCATGTTGTGGCCCAGCGCGCCGCCCAGCCTGGGGGCCTTGTGCGCGACCGAGCGTCGCAGCCTGCGCCCGGCGGACATGCAGACGCGGTTGCAGGATTTGCGCCTGCACGGACGCAAGGATTTCGTCACCGCCGGGGATGCCGCCGACTGGCTGCTGGTGGCGGCCCGCAGCGAGGCCCCTGGCGAGCAGCCAGGGCTGCGCCTGACCGTGGTCTACCCGGGGGAGCCGGGCGTGAAGGTCCAGACCCTGCCGGCTATCGCCTTGATGCCGGAGATCAGCCACGGTTGCCTGCTGCTGGACAACGCCGCCTGCGAGCTGCTGGCCGGTGATGGCTGGGATGCCTATGTCAAACCCTTCCGCACCCTGGAAGACATCTATGTACTGAGTGCCATGGGCGCCTGGCTCTACGGGGTCGGCCAGGACAGCGGCTGGCCGCAGCCCCTGTTGTTGCAATTGTTGGGGTTGCTGGCCGGTTGTGCCGAAGCCAGCCGGCAGAACCCGGCCCTGGCCAGTGGGCATGTCCTGTTGGGCGGGCTGTTCGTGCAGTTCGAAGCGTTGAAGCCGGAGATCGCCATGGCGTTCGCCCAGGGCCCCGAGTTCTGGCGCGAGCAGTGGACCCGCGACCAGGCCTTGCTCGACCTGGCTTCCGGCGCCCGAGCCAAACGCCTGGCCAAGGCCCTGGCGGCCTTGCACGAGCCGGCGGGACGCTGAGCGCGCCAATGCAGTGAAACTGTCATCGGCCTGGGCTAGGCTCGGTCATTGGTTTTCTTGAGTGTCCTCCATGTCCAAAGGCTCCTTCTTGCTGGTGCTGCTTGCCTGGCTCGGTCTACCGGCCTGGGCCGAGGAGTGGCCGGCAGAGCAGTGGAGTCGGGCCGCACAAGCCTCGGGGCCGGCGCTCCAGGCACTGGAGGACTATGCCTTTACGCCTCGCGACGATGAGTCGCGCCAGGGCGTGCGTACCGATGCCCTGCTGGTGGTGCACGATGGCCGCCTGCTCTACGAGCGCTATGCCGGCCCGACCGGGCCGCAAACCCCGCACCTGATCTGGTCCGCCAGCAAGAGCGTACTGGCGGTGGTCATGGGGGGCGCCTATGGCGAGGGGCGCTTTACCCTGCAGGACCGGGCAGCGGGTTTCTACCCGGCGCTCAAGTCCCACCCGGACATCACCCTGGCCGACCTGCTGCACTGGGGCTCGGGGCTGGCCTGGCAGGAAGACTACGAATATGCGCCGCTCAACTCGTCGGTGGTGGCCATGCTCTACACCCGTGGCCATGGCGATATGGCGGCCTTCGCCGCGCAGCAACCGGCGGCGTCTGCCCCCGGCCAGGTCTTTCGTTATTCCAGCGGCGACAGCAACCTGCTGGCCGCCAGCCTGCGTGCGATGGTGGGAGCGCAGCAATATGCCGACTATCCGTGGCATGCCCTGTTCGAACCCCTGGGCATTAGCCAGGCGGTGTGGGAGCGCGATGGCGCCGGAACCTTCGTGGCCTCGTCCTACCTCTACATGAGCGCACGCGACCTGGCCCGCATTGGCCTGTTGATGCAGCGCGAGGGCCGCTGGCGCGACCGGCAACTGTTGCCCAAGGCCTGGGTCGAGTTCTGTCGCACTCCTTTCTCCGGCTACCGAGCGGGCCAGGATGTAGCGGTGGCCGGTGGGCACTGGTGGCTCAACCGTGCGTTGGACGGCGCTTCGCGACCCTGGCCCGATGCTCCCGCCGAGACCTACGCGGCCCTGGGGCATTGGGGGCAAGCCCTGTATGTATTGCCGCAGCAGCGCCTGGTGATCGTGCGCTATGGCGACGATCGCGACGGCAGCTACCAGCACAACGAGTTGCTCAAGCGGGTGCTGGCAGCCTTTCCCGGTTCGCAGCAGCCATGAGCCGGCCCAGCCTGGTCCTGCGTCATCCGTGGCTGTGCCTGCTGCTGGTCGGGTTGCTGGCGCTGGCGGCGTGGGCCTGGCAGCAGCGAGTGGCCCTGCAAGCCTTCCCGGATATCCTCGGCGCCTATACCGCCAAGGAGTACTGCTCCTGCCGCTACGTGATGGGGAACCCGGCCGACTATTGTCGCGCCTACGTCCGCCAGTACCTGCCCATCAGCGACTTCAACGATGACTCCCAGGCCCGACGCGTTACCGCCAGTGCCCTGGGGCGCACCCATGGCGCGTCCTGGCTGGGGCCACGGGAAGGCTGTCGCCTCGACCCCTGAGCCATCCTTCGGTTCCATCCAGCGGAACCAGATTCGATTGTCCTGTGCATCGGCCCGCGGTTATCTAGCGCAGAGCGTCGCGCACGCCCTGAGATCCCGTGCCGCGCCCCGTACAACAAGAACGGGAACCCACCCGGCCCAGAGGACAGACGCCATGACCCGACATCAGCACATCCTTGCCTGGCTCGACGACATCGCCGGCGACCTGCGGGACATCCGCCAGGACATCCATGCCCACCCTGAACTGGGCTTCCAGGAAAATCGTACCGCCGCACTGGTGGCCCGCCTTCTGGAGGATTGGGGATTCGAGGTGCATCGGGGCGTTGGCTGCACCGGAGTGGTGGGTGTCCTGCGCAATGGCCAAAGCTCGCGAACCCTGGGCTTGCGGGCGGACATGGACGCGCTGCCGATCGTCGAGGACAGCGACGTACCTTATAGCAGCCGTCATCGTGGCTGCATGCACGCCTGCGGCCATGACGGCCATACCACGATCCTGCTGGGAGCTGCCCGTTACCTGGCGGCCACTCGGCAGTTCGATGGCACCCTGAACCTGATCTTCCAGCCGGCGGAAGAAGGGCAGGGCGGTGCCGAGGCCATGCTTGCCGATGGCCTGTTGGAGCGCTTCCCCTGTGATGCCTTATTCGGGTTGCACAATATGCCTGGCTTGCCGGCCGGGCACCTGGGGTTTCGCCAGGGGCCGATGATGGCCTCCCAGGACCTGCTTGAAGTGGTGGTCGAGGGTGTCGGCGGCCACGGTTCCATGCCACACCTGGCGGTGGACCCGTTGGTGGCGGCGGCCAGCATGGTCATGGCCCTGCAAACGGTGGTGGCGCGCAATATCGATGCCCAGCAGGCGGCGGTGGTCACCGTCGGTGCGTTGCAGGCCGGCGAGGCCGCCAACGTGATCCCCCAGCAGGCGTTGTTGCGCTTGAGCCTGCGCGCCCTCAATGCTCCCGTGCGCGAGCAGATGCTGGAACGGGTCAAGGCAATCATCCAGACCCAGGCCGAAAGCTTCGGCTGCAGCGCCAGCATCCTGCACCGCCCGGCATACCCGGTGCTGGTCAACAGCCCGGAGCAAACCGAGTTCGCCCGGCAAGTGGCGGTGGAACTGCTGGGCGAGGCCGCGGTGGATGGCAACACGCCAAAACTGATGGGCAGCGAAGACTTCGGCTGGATGCTACAGCGCTGCCCGGGCAGCTACCTGTTCATCGGCAATGGCGTGGGGCAGCCGATGGTGCATAACCCCAGCTATGACTTCAACGACGACATCCTGCTCACCGGTGCGGCTTATTGGTGCGCCCTGGCGGAAAGCTGGCTCAAGCCTTTCTGACCCCACCCTCTCCCTGTTCCCGATTGCCCGGGCGCGCCTGCGTGCGCCCGGCACTTTCCCGAGCCCGCAAGAAGGCTCAAAAGTAGCCAAGGAGCCGCCATGAGCGTTTCGATACCCACTGCCTCCAAGACCCGGCAAGTGATTGCTGCCGTCGTCGGCAATGCCCTGGAATGGTACGACTTCATCATCTATGGCTTTCTCGCCAGTTTCATCGCCCGGCAGTTCTTCCCGGGTGGCGATGAGTACACCTCGCTGCTGATGGCCCTGGCCACCTTCGGCGTGGGTTTCTTCATGCGTCCGGTAGGCGGTGTGCTGCTGGGGATCTATTCCGATCGCAAGGGGCGCAAGGCGGCGATGCTGCTGATCATGCAACTGATGACCCTGGCCATCGCGATCATAGTGTTCACCCCTGGTTACGCGGCTATCGGCCTTGGAGCGCCGTTGCTGATCGTGGTCGCGCGCATGCTCCAGGGGTTCGCCACCGGTGGCGAGTATGCCAGCGCCACGGCCTACCTGGTGGAGAGTGCGCCGCCCCACCGCAAAGGCTTGTATGGTTCCTGGCAGTTGGTCGGGCAGTGCCTGGCGGTGTTCAGTGGCGCGGCGATGGCTGCGGCGGTGACGCATTTTTTCTCGTCACAGACCTTGGAGCAGTGGGGATGGCGCCTGCCGTTCGTGGTGGGCCTGCTGATCGGCCCGGTAGGGCTGTGGATTCGCAAGTACATGGAAGAGCCCGATGCCTTTGTCGAGGCGCGCAAGCACGTGCGCGGCAACGGACCTGGATTGCTGGAGGTGATCCGCACCCAGCGCCGGGGAATCCTGGTCGCAATGGGCCTGGGGTGCGGCGGCACCGTATCGTTCTATGTCCTGCTGGTGAACATGCCGACCTTCGCCCATAACAATCTCGGCCTGCCCCTGGACCAGGTGCTGCTGGTTCAGATGCTCGCCGTGGCACTGATGACCCTGGTCATCCCCCTGACGGGAGCCCTGTCGGATCGTTATGGCCGGCGGCCGGTGCTGATGGTCTTCACCCTGGCATTCTTCGTGCTGGTCTACCCCCTGTACGCCTGGGTCGCTGCTGCCCCGTCCATCGAGCGCCTGCTGGTGATGCAACTGCTGTTGTGCGCTGCCATCGGCGGTTCTTTCGGGCCTGCACCCACGGCCCTGGCCGAGCAATTTCCCATCGAGGTGCGTTCCACCGGAGTGTCGGTGGCGTATAACGTCACCGTGATGCTGTTCGGTGGTTTCGCACCGCTGGTCGTGACCTGGCTCAGCAAGACCCTGGCCACGCCGGTAGCGCCTGCCTTCTATGTGTTGTTGACTTCGGTCCTGAGCCTGCTAGCCATCTACTGCCTGCATGACCCGCTCAGGACCGTCAAACCCGATGCCCTGCCCCTGGGAGGTGAGTCTTGAGCAAGCCCCATGAATCCTCGACGAACGATTCGATCGTCGAGCTCGACGCCCAGGCATTGTCCCGGGCGATCCATGGCCGTGAGCTGTCCTGTCGGGAAGTGATGCAGGCCTATCTGGCACAGATCGAACGTCTCAACCCTGAGGTCAACGCACTGGTATCGCTCTGTGAACCCGAGATCCTGCTGGACCAGGCCGACGAGCGTGATCGGCAACTGCTCCAGGGGCAATCGCAGGGCTGGATGCATGGCATGCCCCAGGCGATCAAGGACCTGGCAGCGACCGCTGGCATGACCACCAGCATGGGGTCGCCGCTGTTCGCCGATCAGGTGCCGCAGGTCGACGCGATCAGCGTGGCACGGGTGCGAGCCCAGGGTGCGATCATCGTCGGCAAGAGCAACGTTCCTGAGTTCGGCCTTGGCTCGCACACCTACAACCAGCTGTTCGGGACCACCGGTAATGCCTACGACAGCAGCCTGAGTGCTGGCGGCAGCAGCGGTGGGGCGGCCGTTGCCCTGGCCTTGCGCATGCTGCCGGTGGCCGACGGCAGCGACATGATGGGTTCGCTGCGCAATCCGGCAGCGTTCAACAATGTGTTCGGCATGCGGCCGTCCCTGGGCCGGGTGCCCCACGGCCCGGCCCCCGAGCTGTTCGTCCAGCAACTGGCCACGGAAGGGCCGATGGGCCGCACCGTGGCCGATGTGGCACGGTTGCTGGCGACCCAGTCTGGCTACGATCCTCGCTCGCCCCTGTCGTTGAAGGAAGACCCGTCGCTGCTCGCGGCGCCCCTGCAGCGCGATGTTCGCGGGCTGCGCCTGGGATGGCTGGGGGACTACAACGGTTACCTGCCCATGGAGCATGGGGTGCTGGATCTGTGTGAGAAGGCCCTGGGGGACTTCGTCAGCCTGGGCTGTGAAGTGGAGCGCTGTCAGCCGGAGTTCTCCCTGGCGCAACTCTGGGATTGCTGGCTGGTGCATCGCCACTGGTTGATCCAGGGTTCCCTCGGCCTGCTGTACAACGACCCGGACAAGCGTCGCTGGCTCAAGCCCGAGGCCCGCTGGGAGGTGGAGGGCGGGGCCAGCCTCGGGGCCGCCGATGTGTACCGGGCGTGCCAGAGTCGCAGTGATTGGTATCGGGCTTTGCTGCACTTGTTCGAGCGTTACGATTTCCTGCTGCTGCCCACCGCCCAAGTGTTCCCTTTCGATGCACGACAGGCCTGGCCACGCCAGGTGAATGGGCAGGAAATGGACACTTATCATCGCTGGATGGAGGTCGTGATCGGCCCGACCCTGGCGGGCTTGCCTTGCATCAGCATTCCTGTGGGCTTCAACCTGGCCGGGTTACCCATGGGGATGCAGATCATCGGCCCGCCCCAGGCCGACCTTGCGGTGCTGCAGCTGGCCCATGCCCATGAACAGTTGACGCAATGGGTCCGGCAGCGGCCTCCCGGCAACATCCGGTAATCGGGCAAGGGCCTCGGGATCAAAGCCGGGGCCCGTATCTTGCTGGGAAATTTTTCACCCACCCTCAAGCCAGGAGTCCGGGCCATGGCCAGCAAGGTAGAAAGCGGCAGTGTGCGTTCCGTGGAGCGGGCCCTGGCCATCGTCGAGCTGCTGGGCCAGCACCAGGCCCTGGGCCTGGAGGAGTTGCACTACCTGACCGGCCTGCTCAAGGCCACGGTGTCGCGCCTGCTACTGACCTTGCAGGAACAAGGCTGGATCTACCGTGGGCTGAGCGACCGGCGCTACTGCCTGAGTGCCCGCAGCCTGTTCGGTGACAGCCGGCAGCGCTCCAAGCGCCAACTGGCGGAGCAGGCCGGGCCCTGGCTGCTGCAACTCAGTGCCCGCACCGGCCTGGTGAGCGACCTGTCGAGTTTCGATGGCGAGCATCTGGAGGTGCTGGAAAGCGTGGTGCCCGAGGTGTTGCGCAAGCGCTATCCCAGCAGTAGCAGTCGGGTGGTCGGCCAACATGCCAGCCTGTTTCATTCGGCCATGGGCAAGGCTTGCCTAGGGGCCTTGCCTTGGGAGGAAGTCGAGCGCCTGGCCGTGCGTGAGGCCGTGTCACTCGACACCTGGCAACACTCCGGCCTGCAGTTCCAACAGCTAGGGTTCGGCCAGCGCACCGAGGGTTATTGGGAGTACCCGATGCGCCTGCCGTTCCTGATTCGCGCGGTAGCCCTGCCGCTGCAGGTCGAGGGTCGGGTGGTGGGCAGTATCGCGCTGCATTGGCCGCAGGATCTGTCCTGTGTGGAGCAGGTGCGCCACCGGCACCTGGCGTTGTTGGCCGAAACCGTCATGCAATTGCAGGAACACCTCGCCTGATCTCATCCGCTGCCCATGGGTTCCACCCTGCGGAATCAATGATCGTTGCCCTTTGCCTGGCGGCCCCGACAATAGCTGCCAGGCCACCTTGGCGATGGCCATGACACCCATTCCAAGAATAAGAACAGGTGATTCCATGCGTGCGCAGCAGCGTTGTCTGGCGGGTGTGTTGTGCTGTCTGTTGGGGGGCGGGGCGGGGGCTGAGGACTTTATCCAGGACAGTCGCCTGTCCTTGCGCTACGGCCAGTCCTACTGGAAAGAAAATGCCAACGGCGGTGTCGGTCCGACCCGGGATGAATGGGTACAGGCCGCGCAGTTCAACTTCAGCTCCGGCTGGTACCGCGATGTGCTGGGGCTGGATTACAGCTATGGCCTGGCCGATGCCCTGCATGTGGGAAGCAAGGCCGACAGCATCAGCAACTTGCGGGCCGACCGCAGCGTGCAGAACCCCCACGGTATCGCCAAGCCCCTGGCGTTGTATGTGCGTGGGCGCTGGGTCGAAGAAGGCTGGACCCTGAGTGGCGGAGTGGGGAAAAAGAGCCGCCAGCTCGAGCTGTACACCGACGACCGCTTTACCCGAATCCTGCCGGCAGCGAGCCTGGGCCAGGACCTGGGGTATGAGCGAGGGGGCTTGAGCCTCAACCTGAGCCGTATCGAGGGTTTCAGCCCGCGCAACGAGTCGGGCTGGAGCCAGGACCTGCGCAATTATCGAGGGCAAAAGATCGATGACCTGCGGATCTATGCCCTGGGTTATGTCTTTCCCGATGGCAGCAAGCTGCGTGTGGAGCATGGCGTGGCCCGGGACTACCTGCGCAGTTCCACGGTGAAGTTGTCCCGCAGTTTCGCCCTGGCTCCCGGGCACGACCTGGACCTCCAGGCAATCTGGGGACGCCAGCAGGATGCCGGTCGCTTGTTCGAGTACTCAGGAGTGCGTGGGTTGTACGAGGCGCAGTCGTCCCATGATGCCCGGCATCTGGACCTGGCCCTCAATTACCGCTTTAGCCACTACTACCTGGGAGTGAGCTGGAACAAGGTGCGGGGCGATGATTTCGATCGTACGTTCTTCGCCCAGGACCATGGCACCTGGAATAGCAGCGCCAAGCGCTTCTATTACTTCGGGTTGGAGGATGAGGCGCTGCTCAAGGTCGCTTCTGGCCTGGACTTCACCGCGTTCGGCCTGCCCCGGCTCAAGCTCGATGCACACTATGTGTTTTCCAATGCCGCCCGAGGGTACGAGGACTTCTCCCGCAGCGAGTTCCAGAGCCTGTTGCGCTATTCGTTCGATGGGCTTCTCAAGGGCTTGGAACTGGCCTGGCTGCACACCCGTTTTCGCACCCGAGGCGAGCCTGACGGTGTCCTGCGCCGGAGCCTCTCCAGGGGGCCGGCGGGCATCGTCAGTCATCACTCGGAGCGCTTCTTCTTCAACTACACCTATCGCTTCTAGCGCAGGGCCCGATCACTCAGGGAGCACCGGGCCGGTAACCGGTCGCCGGGAGGTTTGCCAGCTTCCTGGCAGCCGGTTAAGGTGGCGCCTTCTGTTTACGGGAGCTTGCATGCGTACGCCGATCCGCCTTCTTCTCAGTCTGTTGGCAGTACTGGCCCTGCCGGTCCAGGCCAACTGGTACCTGGACAACGAGTCCTCGCGTATTTCCTTCGTGACCACCAAGAACGCCAGCATTTGCGAGGTCCAGCGCTTTCTGGTGCTGCATGGCAAGGTCGATGGCAAGGGCCTGGCCCAGTTACAGGTGGAGCTGGAGTCGGTCAGCAGCGGCATTCCGTTGCGCGACGAACGCATGCGCCAGGAGCTGTTCCAGATCCAGCAGTTTCCCGAGGCCCTGATCAGTGCCCAGATCAACCTGCGCCCCATCAATGACCTGGCCCCCGGAGCGCAGATCGAGCTGCTGTTGCCGGTCACCGTGAGCCTGCATGGCCGGGAGCACACCTATGACGCCGAACTCCTGGCCACCCGCCTGGATGACCGGCGCTTCCAGGTGGTGACCCTGGAGCCCCTGGTACTCAATGCCGAAGACTTCGGCCTGGCGCCTGGCGTGGACAGCCTGCGCAAGGTCGCGGGCCTGTCGGGTATCAGTCTCTCGGTGCCGGTGGGTGCGGTGCTGATCTTCACGGCCCGCTGACATGCGCGCAGCGGTTTTTCCTTGGCGCGAAGGCAACCGCTTCGAATTGCTGGTCGATGGTCCCGAGTTCTTCCCACGCATGCTGGTGGCCATTGCCCGGGCCCAGCAACAGGTGGAGCTGGAGCTGTACCTGGTGGAGGCCGGTTCCTGCGCGCAGGCCATGGTCGAGGCCATGGTCCTGGCTGCCGAGCGAGGGGTACGCGTGCGCTGCCTGTTCGACGACTACGGCAGCCTGGCATTTCCCCAGGCCTTGCGCCGTACCCTGACCGAAGCCGGGGTCGAGCTGCGTTTCTATAATCGCCTGCGCTGGCGCCAGGGGCTGCTCAATCTGTACCGCGATCATCGCAAGCTGTTGCTGGTGGACCAATCCCTGGCGGTGGTGGGGGGAACCGGTGTCACCGACGAGTTCTGGCTGCCCGAGAGCAATAGCTGCGAGTGGCACGAAGTGATGGTGCAGGTCAGCGGCCCGATAGTGCGCGACTGGCAGTTGTTGTTCGATCGCCAGTGGGACGCCAACCTGCACCGTGGTGCCTGGAAACCCCATGCCGATTTCGGCCTGCAACGCCTGCCGCGCCTGCCCGATACCGGTGAGGGCCTGGGGCGGCTCGCCTATGCCGACGCCCGCCAACACCGGGACATCCTGCATTCGCTGATTCGCGCCTTGCACAGCGGCCAGCGGCGCATCTGGCTGGCCACGCCTTATTTCCTGCCGACCTGGTCGGTGCGCCGTTCGCTGCGCAAGGCCGCAGCCCGAGGATTGGATGTGCGCTTGCTGTTGACCGGGCCGCGTACCGACCATCCGGCGGTGCGCTACGCCGGGCACCGCTATTACCCGCGACTGCTCAAGGCCGGGGTGCGGATCTTCGAGTACCAGCCGCAGTTCCTGCACCTGAAGATGGTGCTGGTGGACAATTGGGTGAGCGTCGGGTCCTGCAACTTCGACCACTGGAACCTGCGCTTCAACCTGGAGGCCAACCTGGAGGCCGTGGACCCGGTGCTGACCGCCGCCGTGGTGGCGAGCTTCGAGAAGGACTTTGTCCAGAGCGAGGAGGTCAGCCTGGCGGTGTGGCGCAACCGGCCCCTGTGGCGCCGGATCAAGCAGCGGATCTGGGGATGGGTCGATCGCCTGGTGGTCAACCTGCTGGATCGTCGCGGCTGACCGTCACGGCTGATACGGCTACAGATATTGCGGGGATTACAGGGGATTGCAGAAGGAGGCGGCCGGCGCAGGTCATGCGCCAGCCGGTGAGGGGGGATCAGAGCAGTTCGAAGCTCTGTTGCTGGACGTCCTGGGAATCCAGGCCGATCTGTACGTTGAAGTCGCCAGGTTCGGCGGCGTACTTGAGCTGGGCGTTGTAGAACTTCAGGTCGTCTTCGCTGATGTTGAAGCGGATGACCTTCTCTTCGCCGGCCTTGAGCATGACCTTCTGGAAGTTTTTCAGCTCCTTGATCGGACGAATGATCGACCCGGCCACATCCTGGATATACAACTGCACCACGGTCTCGCCGTCGCGCTTGCCAGTATTCTTCAAGGTCACGCTGGCCTCCAGCTTGCCGCCCTTGTGCAGGGTGGTGGAGGACAGGGCCAGGTCCGACAGGCTGAAGCGGGTGTAGCTCAAGCCATAGCCGAACGGGAACAGCGGGCCGGTGATGTCATCGAAGTACTGCGAGGTGTAGTTGCCCGGCTTGCCTGGGGTGAACGGCCGGCCGATGGTCAGGTGGTTGTAGTAGGTCGGGATCTGGCCCACGGAGCGCGGGAAGGTGATCGGCAGCTTGCCCGACGGGTTGTAGTCGCCGAACAGGACGTCGGCGATGGCGTTGCCGCCCTCGGTGCCGCTGAACCAGGTTTCCAGGATCGCGTCGGCCTGCTGGTTTTCCTCCAGCAGGGTCAGTGGCCGGCCATTCATCAGCACCAGCACCAACGGCTTGCCGGTGGCCTTGAGGGCCTTGATCAGCGCTCGCTGGTTGGCCGGGATGTTCAGCTCGGTGCGGCTCGAGGATTCATGGGACATGCCCCGCGACTCGCCCACGGCCGCGACGATCACGTCAGAAGCCTGGGCCGCCTTCACGGCCTCGTCGATCATCTGTTGCGCCGGACGTGGGTCGTCCACCACTTCCGGGGCGTCGAAGTTGAGGAAGTTCAGGTAGTCCACCACCTTCTTGTCGTCGGTGATGTTCGAGCCCCGGGCGTAGACCAGCCGGGCCTGGTCGCCCAGCACATTGCGCATGCCGTCGTAGAGGGTTACCGACTGTGCCGGCACGCCGGCGGCGGCCCAGCTGCCCATCATGTCGATCGGTGCCTTGGCCAATGGGCCGACCACGGCGATCTTCGCGGTCTTTTTCAGCGGCAGGGTGTCGTTCTGGTTCTTCAGCAGCACCAGGCTGCGCCGGGCGATATCCCGGGCGTCGCTGCGATGCAGGCGGCTTTCGGCGTTGGTGTCGGCCGGATCGTCCTCGGCCTTGCCGATGCGCAGGTACGGATCCTTGAACAGGCCCATGTCGTACTTGGCCCCCAACACCTCACGCACGGCGTTGTCGATGTCCTTCTGTTCGATCTCGCCGGACTTGAGCAGCCCTGGCAATTCCTTGCCATACAACGAGTCGTTCATGCTCATGTCGATGCCGGCCTTGATCGCCAGCTTGGCGGCCTCGCGACCGTCCTTGGCGACACCGTGGCGGATCAGTTCGATGATCGCGCCGTGGTCGCTGACAGCCAGGCCCTTGAAGCCCCACTCCTTGCGCAACAGGTCGTTCATCAGCCAGGTGTTGGAGGTGGCGGGCACGCCATTGATCGAGTTCAGGGCCACCATCACCCCGCCGGCACCGGCGTCGATCGCCGCGCGGTAGGGCGGCAGGTAGTCCTGGTACATCTTCACCGGACTCATGTCGACGATGTTGTAGTCGCGACCGCCTTCCACCGCACCGTACAGGGCGAAGTGCTTGACGCTGGCCATGATGCTGTCGGGGGCCGCCGGGCTCTTGCCCTGGTAGGCGTTGACCATCACCTTGGCGATTCGCGAGACCAGGTAGGTGTCTTCGCCGAAGCCTTCGGACGTCCGGCCCCAGCGTGCATCGCGGGAGATGTCGACCATCGGTGCGAAGGTGATGTCCAGGCTGTCGGCGCTGGCTTCCTGGGCGGCGATACGCCCGGAGCGGCCGATGGCGTCCATGTCCCAGCTGGAGGCCAGGGCCAGGCTGATGGGGAAGATGGTCCGGTGGCCGTGGATCACGTCGTAGGCGAAGAACATCGGGATCTTCAGGCGGCTGCGCATGGCCGCGTCCTGCATCGGCCGGTTTTCCGGGCGCGAGATGGAGTTGAACGTGGCACCGATGTTACCGGCGGCGATCTCCTTGCGGATCAGCTCCCGGGGCATTTCCGGGCCGATGCTGATCAGGCGCAGTTGGCCGATCTTTTCCTGCAGGGTCATCCGCTTGAGCAGATCGGTGATAAAGGCTTCCTTGTTCTCCAAGGGGACCGGGGCAGACTCGGCCAATACAGGGTGACTGGCCAGGCTGACCAGCAGACCCAGCAAACACAGCTTCTTCATGAATTTGTTCTCAAGGGCTCAAGCCCGACGCATGAGTGACGCGCCGAACAGCCAAAATTTAGGGGGCAGCTATTGTTGTTCAGATAATTCCCGCACACTTCAGGTCGTGTGAAAACGACTACCTTGGGCAATATGGCGTTAAAAACAGGCTTGTCTTGCCTTGACTCGCGACGTTTTCACACAGCCTTATTTCTGAACTCTTTTTCGCGCTGGGCATCTTTTAGCCCATCAGCCCGATGCATTCCAGTAGCGTTGGCAGATTTTGCCCTGCCAGGCCTGAAAACACGGGCAAAAGATTCTCTTCAACCAGGTTGTGCAAGGAGCCTCACCCATGAACATCACCCAAAGCCTGCGCTCGAGCTGGCCCGTCGCCGCCCTGTTGCTGCTCACCAGCCTGCTCAGCGGCTGTGGCATCAACAACATCCCGACCCTGGACGAGCAGGTCAAGGCCGATTGGGGCCAGGTACAGAACCAGTACCAGCGCCGTGCCGACCTGATCCCCAACCTGGTGGAGACCGTCAAGGGCTACGCCAAGCATGAGGAAGAGACGCTGACTGCGGTGGTCGAGGCGCGGGCCAAGGCGACCTCGATCCAGGTGGACGCCAAGACCCTGGACAACCCGGAAAAGCTCAAGCAGTTCCAGCAAGCCCAGGATCAGCTCAGCGGTGCCCTGAGTCGCTTGATGGTGGTGTCCGAGCGCTACCCGGACCTCAAGGCCAACCAGAACTTCCTGGCCCTGCAGTCCCAGCTTGAAGGTACCGAGAACCGCATCGCCGTGGCCCGTCGCGATTTCATCCTGGCAGTGCAGAAGTACAACACCGAGATCCGTACTTTCCCCGGTCGTCTCTGGCACAGCTTGATGTACAGCGACCTGCCGGTGCGTGAGTCGTTCGAGGCCACCAGCCCCGATGCTGACAAGGCCCCGCAAGTGAAGTTCTGATGAACCACGGGCAGCGCGTGCTGCGAGGCGCGCTGCTGTGGCTATGGCTGGTGAGTGGCGCCGTACTGGCGCAGCAACCAGGGCCAACGCCCACGGATGGGGTGCAGTTGCGTTCGGCGCAATCCACTGTCCAGGTCGAGCCCGCACCGGCCACTGCGACAGCGGTGCCGCTTGAAAGCCTGTTTCCCAAGCTGACGGGCAGGGTGGTGGACACCGCGCAGATGCTCACGCCTTCGGCGCAGGTCTACCTGGCGCAGATGCTCGAACGGCTCGAGCAGAGCACCACCGACCAGGTGGTGGTGGTCACTGTGCCGAGCCTGGGCGGCTACAGCATCGAGGAGTTCGGCCTGCAACTGGGGCGGCACTGGGGTATCGGCCAAAAGGACAAGAACAACGGAGTCCTGCTGCTGGTGGCCAAGGACGATCGCAAGGTGCGGATCGAAGTGGGCTACGGCCTGGAAGGGCGGATCGACGATATCTGGGCGCACCTCATTATCAACGACTCGATCATCCCGTACTTCAAGGATGAGCTGTACTCCTCCGGGATCATTACCGGTACCACCTCCATCGTGCGTCTGCTGGAGCCCAACAGCACGCGGATGCTGGCGCACCGCTGGGTGGTGCAGAGCTGGTACCAGCAGATCGAATGGATGTGGTGGTTCAAGGTGTTGTTCTTCCTGGTGTTCGCCGTCTTGCCCCTGGGCGCGATACTGGCTTCGTGGCGCAACAGCGAGGCTGAACCAGGCCGTGCCAGCGATGATCCGCCCACACGTGAACCCAGGGCCGAGCGTGATTCGGGATCGAGCAGTTCATTCGATTGGTTCGACTCCGGCAGTTCGAGTTCCGGCTCAGGTTCCGATTCGGATAGTTTCAGGGGCGGCGGTGGCAGTTTTGGCGGTGGCGGGGCATCCGGCAGTTGGTAGTGCAAGTGAAAAGTCATTGAGGACGAGGTGCTGATGCGACTCTATAAAATCGGCCTGGTGCTGTTGCTCTGGGTCTTGGCAATTTCGGCCCAGGCCGAGCTGAAGTTCCCGGCCCTGAGCGGGCGGGTGGTGGACGATGCGCAGATGCTCGAGCCGGCCACGCGCGCCCAGTTGACCCAGGAACTTGCGGCCCATGAGCAGGCCACCAGTGAACAATTGGTGGTGGTGACCCTGGCGAACCTGCAGGGCGCCACCATCGAGGATTATGGCTACCAGCTGGGGCGCCACTGGGGCATTGGCCAGAAGGACAAGAACAACGGCGCGCTGCTGATCGTTGCCCGGGATGAGCGCAAGCTGCGCATCGAAGTGGGCTATGGCCTGGAAGATCGCCTGACCGATGCCCAGGCCTCGGTGATCATCAACCAGGTCATCACCCCGGCGTTCAAGAACGGACAGTTCAGCAAGGGCATCAGCGACGGGGTTTCGGCGATGCTCCTGGTGCTGGGCGGCACGCCGCTGGATGAGCCTGCCACCGCTTACGGCACGGGTGAGAGCAGCGCTCAGGACGATTTTGTCCAGCGTCACCCGTTGCTGTTCATCTTCCTGGTGCTGCTGTTCATCCTGGTGGTCATGGTCGCGCAGGCGCTCGGTTTGATCTCCACTACCAGCGGGCGCGGTGGCGGCGGAGGCGGTGGCTTCGGCGGTTTTGGTGGCGGGTCCGGCGGTGGCGGCGGCTTCAGTGGCGGTGGCGGCAGCTTTGGCGGTGGTGGCTCCTCCGGCGGCTGGTAACTGACAATAAAAAGCGGAAATCTAACGACATGGCATTACTCAGTGAATTCGAACAACGGCAGGTGGCCGAAGCCATCGCCCGGGTGGAACAGCAGACCGACGCCGAACTGGTGACGGTGCTGGCCGCCCGCGCCGACGATTACGCCTACATCCCGCTGCTCTGGGCCAGCCTGCTGGCGCTGGTGGTACCGGGACTGGTGCACTACGCCACCGGCTGGCTGAACATGCATCTGTTGCTGCTGGCGCAGTGGGCGACCTTTATCGTGCTGTGCCTGGTGTTCCGCCTGCCGCGGATTACCACCCGGTTGATTCCGCGCTCGGTGCGCCACTGGCGTGCCTCGAACCTGGCCCGGCGCCAGTTCCTCGAACAGAACCTGCACCACACCGTGGGCGGTACCGGGGTGCTGATCTTCGTCAGCGAAGCCGAGCGCTATGTGGAGATCCTGGTGGACGAAGGCATCTCCAGGCGCCTGGACAACAAGAATTGGCACGCTATTGTCCAGGCCTTTACCCAGCAGGTGAAGCAGGGCCAGACCTTGCAGGGCTTTCTCGACTGCATCGCGTCCAGTGGCGAGCTGCTCAAGGAGCACGTACCGCTGACCCAATCGCGCAACGAGCTGCCCAACCGCCTGGTGGTGCTCAACTGAGCCCTGAGGGCTCGGTTGCTGAAGAATCTGCGCCGTCGGGTCAATAACTCCGTGCCCCGACGGCTCATCCCCCCTACAATACCCGCCATTTCCCGATTCGCTCCCCGCACCGCCCGAGGCTCCAGCCCCATGTCCGTCACCGCACCTTCCGTCCGGCCCGCGCCGGACCACCATGCCCAGTTCCTGCAATTGCTGGAGACCAGCCTGGCGCAAAACGCCTTCATCAAGCTGGTACTGGCCAAGCACGTGGGCGCCGAGGCGGACCTGCAACGGCTGATCATCAAGCAGCTGACGGTCAAGGAGCAGCCGTGCCTGTCCTTCGTCTATCGCTACAAGACCCGCGATATCACCAAGAACTTCTCCCTGGACGAAGGCATTGCCGCCATCGCCGAGCTGCTGCCGGCTTCGTTCAAGAACGCCCATTTGCTGACCCTGACCGATGAGGTCCAGCTGGAATACAGCAAGAAGGGCAAGAGCTCGCTGTTCAAGGGCAAGCCGCAAACCCAGCGCGATGTGCCGTCCGCCGAGCACAACCGCGAGAAGAACCGCTTCCTCGACCTGGACCGGCCGTTCCTCGCCGACCTGGGCGTGACCAACAAGCAGCACGAGCTGATTCCGGCGATGTCGCGCAAGTGGAAGCAGATCAACAAGTTCATCGAGGTGTTCAGCCATGCCCTGGGCAGCTCGCCGATCGACCTTGCGCAGCCGGTGCGGGTGGCGGACTTCGGTTCCGGCAAGGGCTACCTGACCTTCGCCATCCACGACTACCTGCGCAATACCCTCAAGGCCCAGGGCGAAGTCACCGGGGTCGAGCTGCGCGAGGACATGGTGACCCTGTGCAACGCCGCCGCGCAGCGCCTGGAGCATCCGGGCCTGGTGTTCAAGTGCGGTGACGTGCGCAGCGTGGCCCCCAGCGAACTGGAAGTGATGATCGCCCTGCATGCCTGCGACATCGCCACCGACTACGCGATCCACACCGGCATCCGCTCCGGGGCGGCGATCATCATGTGCTCGCCGTGCTGTCACAAGCAGATCCGCCAGCAGATCCAGAGCCCGGCGTTGCTCAAGCCCATGCTGCAATACGGCCTGCACCTGGGGCAGCAGGCGGAGATGGTCACCGACAGCCTGCGGGCGCTGTTCCTCGAAGCCTGTGGTTACGAAACCAAGGTCTTCGAGTTCATCTCCCTGGAGCACACCAACAAGAACAAGATGATCCTCGCGGTCAAGCGCGCCGAACCCCAGGACCCGACCCAGTTGTTGGCGCGGATCGACGAACTCAAGGCTTTCTACCGCATCAGCGAACACTGCCTGGAGACCCTGCTCAAGGCAGACAAGCAGCTGTAAGCGCCAGTGGATGGCTGCAAGCGAGAAGCTTGTAGCTTGCCGCTTGTGGCTTGCAGCTGTAGTACCTGGCTATTACCCGGCCCGGCCGATTGCGACTACCTTGAGTACTTCTTCTGTCCACGTGTTTCCTTGAAGGGAGTCCACTCCATGGCCGCGAAAAAGATCCTCATGCTGGTTGGCGACTACGTCGAAGACTACGAAGTGATGGTGCCGTTCCAGGCACTGCTGATGGTCGGGCATACAGTGCATGCCGTCTGCCCCGACAAGAGCGCCGGGCAGACCGTGCGCACGGCGATCCACGACTTCGAGGGCGACCAGACCTACAGCGAGAAGCCTGGGCACCTGTTCGCCCTGAACTTCGATTTCGCCAAGGTGCAGTCCAGCGACTACGACGCGCTGCTGATCCCCGGTGGCCGTGCCCCGGAATACCTGCGACTGAATGAAAAGGTCCTGCAACTGGTCAAGGAGTTCGACCGGGCCGGCAAGCCGATTGCTGCGGTGTGCCATGGCGCGCAACTGCTGGCCGCGGCAGGCATCCTCGAAGGCCGTGAATGCAGCGCCTACCCGGCCTGCGCCCCGGAAGTGCGGCTGGCGGGGGGCACCTATATCGATATCCCCGTGACGCAAGGCCATGTCCAGGGCAACCTGGCGACCGCCCCGGCCTGGCCGGCCCACCCCAGCTGGCTGGCCGGTTTCCTCGGCCTGCTGGGCACCCGGATCACCCTGTAAGCGAGTGCCACGCCATGTGCGAGCTGTACGTCAAGGCTGACCCGATCCTCTACGAATCGCGTTCGCGCTCGCTGCGTATTCGTGGCGTGGTCACCACCCTGCGCCTGGAAAACCAGTTCTGGGACATCCTCAGCGAGATCGCCGAGGTGGACGGCATGACCACCAACCAGCTGATCGCCAAGCTCTATGAAGAGGTCATGGACTACCGCGGCGAGGTGGTGAATTTCGCCTCCTTCCTGCGGGTCAGCTGCACCCGCTACCTGAGCCAGCGACGCACCACCGCCCCCGATCTCAACCTGGTTCGCCTCAACCGATGACCCGTGGCCGCTGCTGAGCCTGCGAAGCTGCGCACGCCCCGAAGGGGGGCAAGGTCTGCGCTGTAGATTGCCAAGCAAGGTCCTGCGGACCTTTGCGCAGCCTCGCAAGCCCTGTAGTGGCTACAGGGCCTCTGCTCAAGGCTGAAGGTCACAGCCCCAGGCGCACCAGCTGGCGCAGGTCGGCGATCACCGCCGGGTTGCCGCCTTCGAGCACATCCAGGCGAATCTGCGCGATCAGTGATTTGAGCAGTTCGGTCTGGGTCATCCGCGTCGCCTGCAGCAGGCGCGCGAGATCCTCGGCCACATAGTGGTTCACCTTAAGCGACAGGCGTTTCATTGCATTCACGGCAGGTATCTGGCGGACCTCGGCCTGTTGGGCCAGGTACTGGGCGAAGCCGTCGTGCACTTGTTCCAGGGCAGGTACAAGGGGGGCGCTGAAGTAGTAGCTGAAGAACAGCTTGCGCATCTGCACCCCGGCGTCCTCGGCCACCGAGTGCATCGCGGCGTCCAGCACGTCGAGGTAGACCGCAGGCAGCCGCGCCTCGATGGAGGTCAGTTGCTGGCGGCGCGCTTCCTTGATCGCCGGGGTCGACTGGGGGGGAATGGCTACCGTGGTAGCGCACTGATCACAGACCCCCACCAGGATCTCCCGGGCCTGACCGTTGCCGTCGCTGAAGGGCACGTCGCGCCGGGTGTAGGTAATGCCCACGACCTGCTGGCAATGCTCACAAAGTGCCTTGCCCCGGTCGCCCTGCAGATAGAGTTTCATAGGTTGTCCTCATCGGTGAACGCTGATGAACCACGCATCTGGCTCGATAAAGTAGAACTTGATGTACCAGCCCGCCTTCCTCAGCACATGGACGGCAAGGTCCGGGGCGTTGTGGTGGGCACTGCACTGGTGGTCGGTGCCCTTGCAGGCGACGATGACCTCGATCAGTTGGCCGGCCGAAACCTCGCCGGTGGCCAGCAGGTTCTTGACCTCGATCGAGCCGCGTGCGGCATGTAGATAGTTACCGCTCTGTAGTGCATGGATCAGGTCCCGCCTGACCTTCCTGAAGCCTCTGTCCATGATGCTTGCCTATTTGTACGATAATGTTCGTACGCGGTCAATGGGGCGTTGGCTGAAAGCGCCCAAAGGCATTCCAACGGTTTTCAGGGGGGAGGTCGATCCTAGCCCAGGGAGGGCCAGTGGGAGGGCGAAGCTAAAGGTTTGCAATACATCGGTGGTGCTTCGCCTGGCGCAGCGTGCTGTGCCAGGCGAAGGCCTTCAGAAGAACCGCGTCACGCTGATCTTGGCGTTGCGCCCCAGGCTGTAGGCGTTGTCGCCACTGAGCGGCGGGCGGTAGTCGCGGTTGAACATGTTGTCCAGGGTGAAGTTGACTTCGGTGCCCTTGAGGTAGGCCTGCTGGGGTTTCCAGTTGGCGAACAGCCCGTGCACGTTGTAGCGGTCGTTGCCGTACTGGTTCCAGTAGGAGTCGCCAAAGTCGCTGGCCGGGCCGCTGGGGTACTTGTCGCTGGGCAGGCGGTCGGTCTGGCGCACCCATTGGCCTTGCCAGCCCACCTGGGCATCCCACTGGGGAATCTTCAGGCCCAGGGTCGCCACCCATTTTCGCGGCGGAATGTCCCGGGCCCAGACGTTCGGCCCCCAGGGGTTGGTGTAGGCGCCCTGGTGTTTGCCGGTGATCCACGAATAGGACAGCGCGCCGAATAGGTAGGTGGAGTCGTAGTAGCTTTCGACTTCGAAGCCCTTGATGGTCAGGTCGCCGATATTGCGATACACCGACATCGGCGACTCCTTGCACACCTGGGCGATGCTCTTGCCGGTACTCAGCTGCTCGGCGCAGCCGATGCCGGTGGCCTTGAGAATCTCGTCGCTGATCTTGTTCTGGAACACCGTGGTGCGGATCTGCGCGCTGTCGTTGTCGGTCAGCAGCTTGGAGAAGTTGTGGATGGTCCCCGCCCGCAGCGCGGTGATGCGCTCCGGATCCAGGTTGCGGCTGGTGGAGGAGCGAGTGCTACCCGGGGCCTGGACTTCGTACTGCTCGTCGATCACCGGCGCGCGCCAGGTCTTGCTGTAGTCGGCGAACAGCGCCAGGTTCGGGTTGACGTTCCAGTACGCCGAGAGCCGTGGCGACCAGCCGGTGTAGGTCTTGTCGCCATAGTCATGACCGTCCTTGGGGTTGCTGCTGTTGTACAGCGGCGCATCGTTCTCCTCGCCACGGTTGCGCACATGGTCGTAGCGCAGAGACGGGGTCAGGGTGAAGTCGCCCAGGGTGATGGCGTCCTGGATGTAGAAGGCGTTGTTGTCGACCTTGCCATGGGGCATGAACCCCGGCTGGTAGTGGCCGTAGTTGTACTTGGGCACTTCATAGGTCTTGCCCGGCATCCACATGTCCACCTCGCGGGTGTGCTTGCGGATCTGCGTGCCGAGAGTCAAGGCGTGGTCCAGAGGACCGGTGCTGAAGCGGCTGATGTTGGTCACTTCGAGAATCTTGTCCTCGTAGCCCACGGTGATCTTGCGCCCGCCGGTGACCGGTTGATAGAAGGCGGTCGGGCCGCGTTCGTCGGTCTGATCGGTCTTGGAGTTGGAATACTGGACCTTGAGGTCGACCCAGGGGTTGTCCACCGGCTGGTACTCGTACTTGGCCAGCCAGGTGGTGTCGATGGTGTTGCGCTGGGCCAGGTAGCGCTTGGTGGCGCCGTCATAGCCGTACTTGTCGATGTTGGCCTTGCTTGGCGGCTCCGGGTAGTTCTTGGCCGAGAAGGGCGCCCAGATATCGCTGTCGGAGCTGCTGTAGGTGAAGCCCAGGCGCTGCTCGTCGGTCAGTTGCATGTTGAGCTTGAACAGCTGGCCGTCCAGGTCCTGGGCGGTATTGGGCTGGCGCTTGGGGTTGACCAGGTACTGGTTGCGCGGATCGGGGATCGAGCTGGCCAGCTTCATGTCGTCGCCATCGCGCTTGGTCCAGTAGGCCAGGGCATCGAAGCGATGATCGTCGGTGCGGCCATAGACCGCCGAGGTATAGGCCTGCTGATGGTCGTTGCTGCTGTAGCCGTACTTGACCATGGCGCCGACATTGCGCCCATCCTGCAACAGGTCCGGGGCGTCCTTGGTCTCGGTGTGCACGGTGCCGCCGAAGCCGCCGTTGCCGGTCTTGGGCGAGTGTGGGCCCTTTTCCACCTCGACCCGGCGGATCAGCTCCGGCTCGATGAAGATCACCCCTTGCTGGTAGCGCTCGAAGCCGCTCTTGGTGGCGCCGTCGACGGTGATCGGCACATCCTCGGCATCTCCCAGGCCCCAAATATTGATGGTCTGGCCTCCGGGCTTGAGCGAGCCGCCCAGGCTCACGCCGGGCAGGGTATCGATCAGGCTGACCACGTTGTTGGCCTGGTGGCGATCGATCTCTGCCTGGTTCAGGGTCGAGCGGCCAACGCTGGAGGAGTCCACCACCGAACCGTTGCCGATCACGCTCATGGCCCCTAGTTGCAAGGCCGAGCCGCTGCTCTGGCTGGTTTCGGCAGGGCGCACGATATAGGTGTTGTCGACCTTGACCAGGCTGAACTGGCCGTTACGCAGCAACTGGCGGATCGCCTCTTCCGGGCTGAAGTCACCTTGCAGGGCTGGCGCCTTGGCATTGCGCAGCAGTTGCTCGTCGAACAGCAGCTGGATTTTCGCTTGCTGAGCGATCTGGCTCAGGGACGCGGCCAGGGGCTGCGCCGGCAACTGGAAATGGAGTGATCCGGCGTGGGCCTGCAGGCTCAACGCCAGGCAGGCGGCCAGCAGGGTCGGACGGGTACGGACTAACGGTACAGGCAAGAGCGCGCGAAACATGACTTCCCCCTGAGCGGCTTAAAGGCCAGAAAAGCGCTGCGGACAAATCGCAGACGGGAGGAAGACGCGGCAGTGAAAAAAAACCTCATATGCAAATGCAAAATATTCTCATGTGTGAATTTCAGCGGGCTTCGATCTTCAACTGGCCATTGGCCTGGGCCACGGTTTTGACCGGGATCAGCGCGGGCAGGGCCTTGATCAGGGCGTCCGGATCGTTGACGTCCAGGTTGCCCGAGACCTTGTAGGCACCCAGGGGGCCCTCGGCCAGTTGCACTGGCTGGCGCCGGTACAGGTTCAACTCGTCCACCAGGCTGGCCAGGTCGCGGTTGCGAAAGGCCAGGCGCCCACTACGCCAGTCCGCCACGTCGTCTTGCTCCAGGGACTGCTGGCGCAAGGTGCCTTTTTGCAGGTCGTAGATGGCCTGTTGCCGGGCACCGAGCAAGGCCAGTTCGGCGGGGCGCCCGTCCGGGCTGAAGGCTACTTGCCCGTGGGCGACGCTGACCACCAGCTGGCGTTGGCCACGGCGCACATCGAAGGCCGTGCCAACGACCCGTACCTTGGCCGCGCCACTGTGCACCCACAGCGGTCGCTCCTTGTCGGCGGCGACCTCCAGGTACAACTGGCCGTGTTGCAAGTAGATATCGCGCTGTTGTGCGCTGAAGTCGATTTGCACCTGGGTATTGGCGTTGACGTACAAGGTGCTGCCATCGGGGAGCTTGAAGGCTCGTGACCCCTGTTCCTGGGCCGCGACCTGCTGGACGTAGGGTGTCCTGGACGTGCCGAGGTTGACTGCCAGCACCGTGCACAGCACGGCAGCGGCCACCGCCAGTGCCGGACGCCAGACCGGGCTCCTGCGCTGGGGCAGTGCAATCGGCTGGCTCAGTTGCTGCAATTGCGCCAGGTCGACCCACAACTCTTCGAATTCGGCATAGGCCCGGGCATGGGCCGGGTGCGCCATCCAGGCTTCGAAGGCCTTGCGGGTAGCGCGGTCCGGGGAGTTGCGGTTACGGGCGAACCAACCGGCGGCCTCGCTATCGATCTGTGCGGTGCCGGGGTCGTCATGGTTGTCGGGAAAGCGGGTCATTCAGGCAGCTCCTTGCCGTTTTCTCGTTGTAGATGCTGCTTGCAATGCAGCAGGGCAAAGGCGATGTGTTTTTCCACCATGCTGACGGAAATTCCCATGCGCTTGGCAATCTGTGCCTGGCTCAACCCTTCGAAGCGGTGCAGCATAAGGGCTTCGCGGCGGCGCGGCGAGAGTTGGGCAAGGACTTCTTTCAATTGTTCCAGGCGTTGCAGGCGCTGGGCTGCAGGCAGCGGCTCGTGCTGTTCGTCGGCCAGCGGTTCGCTGTCGAAGCTTTCTTCGGGATGGGCGTCCTGGTGCACCTTGCTGCGCACCTGCTGGCGTCGCCAGTGATCGCGCAACAGGTTGCGGGCCATCTGGAACAGGAAGGCCCGGGGCTGCTCCACCTGGGCCCGGTCACGGTAATCGAGCCATTGGGTGAATACGTCCTGGGTCATGTCCGCCGCGTCGTTGGCGTTGTCCGTCCGTTTACGCAGGAAATGCAGGATGTCCGCATAGAACCCGCGAACAGAGTCCGCCGACACAGAGTCGGGCTTGGGGCGAGACATGGATATCCTTCTTGACGACGCGGTGGGCAGGAGGTCGCGAATGATATCGAGAATTATTGCTATTTGTCACTTGGCCATTTGATGGCACTTTCCAGGTGCCCATCAGCCCCCCGCAATGGCTTGTCGACCCGCGCCGACAAGCCGTTGGCTGCCTTCAGATCACGAAGAATCCATGGGTGCCATCGCGTCCCAGCTGCGCCACCAGGCCGAACTCCCAGTCCAGGTAGGCCTGCATGGCTTCCCGGGGATTATCGGTACCTTCATAAGGGCGCCGGTAGCGATCGATGCGTGGCGAGGCCAGGCGCTGCTGGCCTTCTTCCTGGGGCAATCCGGCTTCGATCCAGGCGCTTGTGCCGCCGCTGAGAACGAACACCGGGCGTTGGGTCAGGGCCTGCAAGTGCGGTACGACGAAGCGCGCCAGCAGGCTGCTGCCACAGGTCAGGACGAAGCGCTCGGGTGGCGGCAGGCGCTCCAGGGCCTGGGCCAACTGGCTGGGCAGTACCCACCAGGCGCCGGGGATATGGCGTTGCACATGGTTGGCGCTGGCAGTGACATCCAGCACCAGGGTGCCGGGCTCGCGCAGCCAGTCGGCCAGGGTCCGCGGGCTGATTTCCTCGACTACCGGGCTGTCCGGCAACGGCGCCTGCCACGGCCCGCGTACGCTGAAGTCGCTGCCCCGCAAGCCGTCGAGCACGGCTACTTGCCAGCCCATCTGCGCCAGCCATGAAGCGCTCATGTTGGCCCGCACGCCATCGTCGTCCACCAGCACCAGGCGCGCGCCGCGCACGCTGGCGAAATGGTCGGTCTCCTGCACCAGCTGGCCGCCTGGGGTGGAGCGGGCGCCGGGCAGGTGGCCGGCGGCGAATTCTTCCGGGCTGCGCACATCGAACAGGTAGCTGGTGCGCTGGGGTTCGGCCTGCCAGCGGCGCCACTGGGCCAGGTCGATGCGCGCTACGTCGGCCCGGTCGGCCACCGCCCGGGCCGCGGCCTGGGCTTGTGCGCGGTGGGCGCCGACGTGTGCGCTGAAGCGCCGCTGCTGGCCGTGTTCCAGGGCCTGGCCGGCGAGGGTCCAGCCGATGGTGCCGTTGCGCAGGGCCGCCACCGGGTTGGGAATACCGGCGTTCACCAGCGATTGGGTGCCGATGATGCTGCGGGTGCGCCCGGCACAGTTGACCACCACCCGGGTTTGCGGATCGGGCGCCAGTTCACGGACCCGCAGCACCAGCTCGGCCCCGGGCACGCTGGTACTGCCAGGGATGCTCATGGTCTGGTACTCGTCGAAGCGCCGGGCATCGAGCACCACCAGGTCGGCTTGCTGATCGAGCAGGGCCTGCAACTCCTCGGCAGCCAGCGATGGCGTGTGGCGCTCGGCCTCCACCAGTTCGCCAAAGGCCTTGCTCGGCACGTTGACGTCCTTGAACAACTCGCCCCCGGCGTTGCGCCAACCGTCGAGGCCGCCTGCGAGCAGGGCGACATCGCTGTAGCCCAGTTGCCGCAGGCGGGTTACGGCGCGTTCGGCCAGGCCTTCGCCCTGGTCGTAGAGGGTGATGGCGGTATCGCGCCTGGGGATGCGCGCATACACCTCCAGCTCCAGTTTCGACAGCGCGATGTTGGTGGCGAACAGCGGATGGGCCTCGGCGAAGGGCGCTTCTTCACGCACGTCCACCAGGGCCAGTTCCTGGCGTTCGAGCAAGGCCTGGCGGATCTGTGCCGGGCGGCGGGTCGGGAAATCGGTCATTGCAGGGGCTCCTTCGACAGGTCCCAGAGGTTGGGCAGCAAGGTATTGGAATAGCCGGAGATGAAGAGCTTCTCGTGACCGTCCAGGTCATGCACCCCACGCCGCACCGCGCCGATGTTGGCACCGTAGACATGGATGCTGATGGACACCCGGTCGGCATGGGCGTTGGTCACCTGGTGGATATCGCCAATATTCGGTGACACCGCTTCCACCTGGCCCGGCACCAGGCGCACCGGTGCCCCGGCAGGTTGCAGGCGGCCGTCGGCCAGGCGCTCGAAGCCCTGGGAGTCTTCGGCGCCGCGCAGCATGCCGATCAGGCCCCAGGTGCGGTGGTCATGAATCGGCGTGCGTTGGCCCGGGCCCCAGACGAAGCTGACGATGGAGAAGCGCTGGCGCGAGTCGGTGTGCAGCAGGAATTGCTGGTAGCGCTGCGGGTCGGCCTGGGCGAAGGCATCGGGCAGCCAGTCGTCCTGGCTTACCAGGCGTTGCAGCAAGGCCGCGCCCTGGTCCAGGACCCGGGCTTCGTCGGGATGACTGTCGAGCAGTTCGGCCAGGTCGCCGATGAAGCCGCGCAGGCGGGCCAGGTTGGGTGAGGCAATGGAGACGGTCGAGGCGTTGTGGGGCATGGGTTCCCTCCGTGGACACAGGACGAACGACACGAACTACACGGTCGAGCTAAAAGGTATTATTCTTATCGAACATTTTTCCAGTAATTTATTATGCGAAAAAAGAATGAAGATAGATGATCTGAACGCGTTCGTGGCGGTGATCCGCTGCCAGACCATCAGCCAGGCGGCCGACGCCCTGCAACTGACCCAGCCGGCCATCACCCGCCGGGTGCAGAACTTCGAGGAGGCGCTCGGGGTCGAGCTGCTGGACCGCAATACCAAGCCGCTCAAGCCCACCAGCATGGGCCTCAGGGTGTATGGCCAGTGCCTAGAGGTGCTACGCAGCATCGATGCGCTGAACGAGCTGGTGGCCAGTGACGGCGCCCCCAGCGGCGCCCTGCGCATCGGCGTGCCACAGACCATTGGCGATGTGGTGCTGCTCGATGCCTTGAGCCAGTTGAAGACCCTCTACCCGCAGTTGCAAACCTCGGTGGCCACCGGTTGGGGCAGCCACCTGCTGGGCAAGGTCGAGAACGGCGAGCTGGATGTAGTGGCCGCGTTGTTTCCTGCCGGCAAGGTGTTTCCCGAGGCAGTGGTGGGGCGCTCCCTGGGCAGCATGAACCTGGTGGTCGTGGCGGCCCGGGGCGAAGCGCGCAAGCGTTCCTGCAAGCTTGCCGATTGTTACCAGCGCGGCTGGGTGCTCAATCCCGATGGCTGCGGTTTCCGTGCTGGCCTGCAACGGGCCCTGAGTGCCCAGGGCCTGTCGCTGCAGATCAACCTGGAGACCTTCGGTACCGAGCTGCAACTGGGGTTGATCGCCAATGGCCTGGGGTATGGCCTGGTGCCGCTGCCGTTGCTGGAAAACAGCAGCCACCGGGACAAGCTGGAGATCGTGCCGGTCAGTGATTTCAAGCCGGTGATCGACCTCTGGCTGATCCATCCGCGCTTCCTCGGCAACCTCCAGGAGCCGGTGAGCATGTTTGGCGAAATGGTGGCCGCCCGTGTCGGCCAGTCACCGTCCTGAACGGGGCGGATAGCTCGCTGATTTGCAAGTGAATTGCATATCTCAATTGTCAGTTAATGCAATATATGTATATTAATTTAGAACCAAAACGAATTTCACGGACGTTTTTTATGTAGTTAGCATGGGATTCGAACGCGCTGAAATAGGGATATTGAAATGCCTGCGCAAGCCCCGCTCAAAGTCTCCGGCCATTGGACCGCAAGCCCTGGATATCGGGCCCTGGTGCAACTGCTGCTACGCCTGGCCAGCCCCTTGCTGCTGCTCTTGCTGTGGGAATTGGCCGCGCGCACCGGTTTGTTGCCGGCGCGGGTCATCGCCGCCCCCAGCTCCATCGGTGCCACCCTGTGGCAGATGCTGGGCAGCGGTGAACTGGGCGGGCATCTGTGGGTGTCCCTCAAGCGCGCTTTCGCTGGCCTGGCCATCGGCGTCAGCCTCGGTACGCTGCTCGCCCTGTTGGCCGGCCTGTCGCGCGGTGGCGAGCTGGCCATCGACTCGCCGATGCAGATGCTGCGTACCCTGCCGTTCCTGGCCATCGTGCCGCTGTTCATCCTCTGGTTTGGGGTTGGCGAGACGCCCAAGATCGCCCTGATCGCCCTGGGCACCACCTTTCCCATCTACCTCACGCTGTTCTCCGGCATCCGCAGCCTCGATCCCAAGCTGGTGGAGGCCGCGACCCTGCTAGGCCTCAAGCGCTGGGAACTGATCGTCCACGTGATCCTGCCCGGGGCCTTGCCGGCGTTCTTCGTCGGCTTGCGCTACGCCTTCGGCATCAGCTGGCTGGGCCTGGTGGTGGTGGAGCAGATCAACGCCAGCGCCGGCATCGGCTACCTGGTCAACGACGCCCGGGACTTCATGCGCACCGACGTGATCGTGATCTGCCTGCTGGTCTACAGCGTGCTCGGCCTGGGCATCGATGCCCTGGTACGGGGCCTTGAACGTTTCGCCCTGGCCTGGCGGCCGACTTTCATCAGGAGTTGAGCCATGCACCTGTCATCTTCGCTATCGGGCCCGACCGCAGCGGGCCATTCGCCAGCCGCTGTCGAAGGCCGTGGCATCACCCGGCGCTTCGCCGGGCAGGCGGTGCTCGACGAACTGGACCTGGACATCGCCCCGGGAGAGTTCGTCGCCCTGCTGGGCCGCAGCGGTTCGGGCAAGACCACTTTGTTGCGCGCCCTGGCCGGCCTGGAACCCATCGACGCCGGGCGCTTGCAGGTACCGACGGCCATGGCCGCGGTGTTCCAGGAGCCACGCTTGATGCCCTGGAAGCGCGTTTGGCGCAACGTCGCCCTCGGCGTGCGGGGCGAGCAGATGCGCCAGCGGGCCCAGGCGGCGCTGGAGGAAGTGGGCCTGGCCCATCGGTTGCAGGCCTGGCCCGGCACCCTGTCCGGTGGCGAGGCCCAGCGTGTGGCCCTGGCCCGGGCCCTGGTGCGTGAGCCGCAGCTGTTGTTGCTGGACGAACCCTTTGCCGCCCTCGACGCGCTGACGCGGATCCGCATGCATCGGTTGATCATTCGCCTGTGGCAGGCCCATGCCCCGGCGGTGCTGCTGGTGACCCACGATGTCGATGAAGCGCTGCTGTTGGCCGACCGCGTGCTGGTGCTGGCCAACGGGCGCGTTGCCGAACAACTGCCGATCCGCCTGCCGCGCCCGCGCCAGGCCGGCCTTCCCGGGTTCCAGCAACTGCGTGGGCGGTTGCTGCAATTACTGGGCGTCGAAACCGAGGCCGAGCCGGCCCCCCTTGTTGCCCCACCCCTGAGCAGGATTGCCAGCCGATGAGCCTTTTTACCGAACAAACCATCGCCACTACGGCGCCCCTTGAGCTGGACTCCGTGGCGTTCGCCGACCTGCTGCAGCAGTTGAGTGAGGAGTTTGCCGCCACGGCGGCCCACTATGATCGCCACAGCGAGTTTCCCCATGCCAACCTGCAACGCCTGCACCAGCATGGCTTGCTGGCCTTGACCGTACCCCGGGCCCTGGGCGGCAGCGAGGCGACCCTGGCCCAGGCGCGGCGGGTGATCGGCGCCGTGGCCCAGGGCGAACCTTCCACCGCCCTGGTGTTGGTGATGCAGTATTTGCAGCACACGCGCCTGCAGCAGAACACCGCCTGGCCCCTGCACCTGCGCCAGCAAGTGGCCCGCGAAGCGGTGCAGGACGGAGCCCTGATCAATGCGTTGCGGGTCGAGCCGGACCTGGGCACTCCCGCTCGTGGCGGCCTGCCGGCCACCCTGGCGCGGCGGGTCGAGGGCGGTTGGTCGCTCAGCGGTCGCAAGATCTACTCCACCGGCATTCCCGGGCTGACCTGGCTGGCGGTGTGGGCCCGCAGCGACGAGCCCGAGCCCCGCGTGGGCACCTGGCTGGTGCACCGTGACAGCCCGGGCATCCGCATCGAGGAAACCTGGGACCATCTGGGCATGCGTGCCACCGGCAGCCACGATGTAATCTTCGATGAGGTGTTCGTGCCCCTGGAGCGGGCGGTGGACATCCAGCTGGCCAACGTCCCGCGACCTTCGGAGCTGGACAGCAAGGGCGTGCTCTGGCTGGCGGTCTTGCTGTCGGCGATCTACGACGGGGTGGCCCGTGCCGCCCGCGACTGGTTGCTGGGCTGGCTCGCTCAACGGGCCCCGGCCAACCTCGGCGCGCCGCTGTCGAGCCTGCCGCGTTTCCAGGAACTGATCGGGCGTATCGATGCCTTGTTGCTGAACAACCGGGTACTGCTCGACGCCGCCGCCGAAGGGCGGATCGCCGCCAGCGAGGCCACCCAGGTCAAGTACCTGGTCACCAGCAACGCCATCAGTGCGGTGGAACTGGGGATCGAGGCCATCGGCAACCCGGGGCTGGCCCGGGGCAATCCCATCGAGCGCCACTATCGCGATGTGCTGTGCAGCCGCATCCATACGCCGCAGAACGACGCCATCCTCGGCGCGGTGGGGCGTGCCGCGTTCGCCTTGCCCAGCCGTGGAGGCCAGGCGTGACGCGCATCGCCAGCCAGCTCGACGCAGCCTTCAACCGGCAATTGCGCCAGTGGCTGCCCGGGATCGAGGTGCTGGACCTGCCCCGGGGTATTCCCGCCGGCTTGCCCACGGATATCCAGGTGCTGCTGGCCGCGCCCCATGCCGATTTTCGCGACGCGGCGCAGCCACCGACCGGCTGGCCCTTCGGCCTGGGTTTCGTGCAACTGGCCAGTTCCGGCCTGGATTACTTTCCCCGCTGGCTGTTCGAGCACCTGCCGGTGGCCAGTGCCCGGGGCTGCACTGCGTCCAGCATCGCCGAGTTCGTCCTGGCGGCGATCTTCGCCGCCGCCAAGGGATTGCCCCAGGTGTGGGTCGAGCGCGCCGAACATTGGCAGCAACGACCGCTGGCGGCGGTGGCCGGCAGCACCCTGGGCTTGTTCGGTTTTGGCAGCATTGCCCGGGAACTGGCGCCCAAGGCCCTGGCGCTGGGCATGCGGGTGCTGGCCCTGCGGCGTTCGCCGCAGCCTTTGCAGGTGCCCGGGGTGGAGTCGGTGAGCGACCTGGGGCAACTGTTTTCCCGCGCCGACCACCTGTTGCTGGCGGTGCCGCTGACCGAGCAGACCCGCCAGGTGGTCGACGCCGATGTGCTGGCCATGGCCAAGCCGGGGCTGCACCTGATCAATATCGCCCGGGGCGCGCTGATCGATCAGCCGGCGCTGCTCAAGGCCCTGGACAGCGGGCGCATCGGCCTGGCCAGCCTGGATGTGGCTGATCCCGAGCCGTTGCCCGAGGGGCATCCGTTCTACCGCCATCCACGGATTCACCTGTCGCCACACACCTCGGCCAACTCGCCCGGGGTCTACCTGAATATCGCCCGGCTGCTGGAGCGCAACCTCCGGCATTGGGGCGATGGTTTGCCGCTGGAAAATCCGGTGCAGATCCAGCGTGGCTACTAGCGTGCGGTGCCTAGGTCTTGCGGTGATCGCCAGGCAAGGCCCATGGCGGTTTGTGTCGCCGCTGCCGAAGGCTGCGTAGCAGACGCGGGGATCTTGAGACCGCAGAAGGGCAGGCGGGAGCAGGGTATTGATGAGCACTTCAAGGAGAGTGGATATGACCGCACATTTTCGTCCCGCGGTGTATGACTTGCCCCGCGATGGGCATACGGTTTTTCGCTGGGAGCACCCGCCGCGCCAAGCCAGCGTCGAGCTCGAGCGATTGCAACGCAAGCAGAGCCTGGCGGCGGCGTTCCGGGTTTTCGCCCGGTTGGGTTTCGACATGGGGGGGGCTGGGCATATCACGGTGCGCGACCCGGGGCGCCCGGAGCATTTCTGGGTCAACCCGGTGGGGGTGTATTTCGGCCATGTACGGGTCTCCGACCTGTTGCTGGTGGACCCCGACGGCGCCATCGTCGAAGGCGAGGGCGCGTTGAACCTCGCGGCGTTCGCCATCCATGCGGCGCTGCACCAGGCCCATCCTGAGGTGGTGGCCGCCGCCCATGCCCATTCGTTGCACGGCAAGGCCTGGTCGAGCCTGGGTCGCCTGCTGGACCCGCTGACCCAGGATGCCTGCGCCTTCTATGAGCGGCACGCGCTGTTCGACAACTTCTCCGGGGTGGTGCTGGAGGCCAGCGAAGGGGCGCGGATCGCCGCCGCCTTGCACGGGCACAAGGCGCTGATCCTGCAGAACCATGGCCTGCTCACGGTGGGCGAGACCGTCGAGGCGGCGGCCTGGCGCTTCATCGCCATGGACAACGCCGCCCAGGCCCAGCTGCTGGCCGAGGCTGCCGGTACGCCACGGCCCATTCCCCATGATGTGGCCCGCCACACGGCGCGCCAGGTGGGCACCGAGTTTGGCGCCTGGTTCAGTTTCCAGCCCTACCGCGAGCGCATCCTGCGCGAAGAAGCAGATTTTCTCGATTGAGGACAGCCAGCATGCAGCGTCGTCGTTTCCTGCAACTCTCGGCCCTTGCCGGCCTGGCCGGCGTCTTGCCGCGCCTGGGGCTGGGAGCCACCACCGATTGGTCCGGGGTCACCCTGAACGTCGCCACCTACAAGGGCGCGGCCCCGAGCTTCTTTACCCAGGCGGGCATCGAACCACCCCCTTACCAGGTCAAGTACGCCGAGTTCACCGGCGGCAACCTGAGCTTCGAGGCCCTGGTCAGCGGCACCCTGGACATCTCGCCGATGAGCGAGATCCCACCGATCTTCGGCATCAAGAACCAGGCCCCGGTGAAGCTGATCGCGGTGCTCACCGGCGACGTCAACAACCAGGCCTTCATCGTGCCCAAGGGCTCCACGGTGCAGTCGGTGGCCGAGCTCAAGGGCAAGCGCGTCGGCTACATCCGCTCCACCAGTTCCCATTACTTTTTACTCAAGGCGCTGAAGGAGCAGGGGCTGGGTTTTGCCGATATCGTGCCCATGGCCCTGACCCCGCAGGATGGTTTCGCCGCGTTCCAGAACGGCGCCCTGGATGCCTGGGTCAGCTTCGGCTACTTCATCCAACTGGCCGAGCTGCGTGCCGGGGCCCGGGTGCTCAAGACCGGGCAAGGCTACCTGTCGGGCAACTACGTGATCGCCGCCAACCAGCAGAGCATCGCCGACCCGCGCAAGCATGCGGCGATCACCGACTACATCCTGCGCGAGTACCGCTCCTGGCAGTGGATCGCCAGCCACCCCGAGGAGTGGGCGACCCGCAGCGCGCAGATCCTCGGTATGCCGCGGGAAGTGTTCCTGGCTCAATACCGCGCCCAGAGCGGCCCGCGCTTGCTGCAACCGGTGGACGATGCGGCAGTGAAGTCCCAGCAGGACGTGGCCGATCTGTTCTACGAGGCCGGGGTGTTGCCCCAGCCGCTGGATGTTTCCGGCCTCTGGGACCGCAGCTTCCATTGGGGCTGAGGACCTGGCGTGTTTTTCCATCCGGCCCTGGAGGCCCCATGCTGCGCCGATCCTTGCTGACCCTGGCCCTGGCCAGCCCGTGGGCACTGGCCCAGGAGCCCGCCGCGGCCCTGCACCAACGCCTGACCGTACTCGACAGCCACCTCGACACCCCGATGCAACTGGCCCGGCCGGGCTGGGACATCCGCCAGCGCCATCGTTACCAGGACGACCTGTCCCAGGTCGATCTGCCACGGATGCGCGAGGGTGGCCTGGATGGCGGCTTCTGGGCGATCTTCACGCCCCAGGGGCCGCTCGACGCCGAAGGCCGGACCCAGGCCAGCGAACACGGCCTGGCGGTGTTGACCCGAATCCGCGACCTGGTGGCCGCCCATCCCCAGGACTTCGCCCTGGCCCTGCGCGCCGAGGATGTGCCGGCCATCGTCGGCCGTGGCCAGCGCGTGGTGTTCATCAGCATGGAGAACGCCGAGCCCCTGGCGGCCGATCCCCAACGGCTGCTCACCTACCATCGCCTGGGCCTGCGCATGCTGGGGCTGGTGCATTCGGCCAACAACGATTTCGCCGATTCGGCCACCGCCTTGCCGCAATGGCGGGGCCTGAGCCCGGCCGGGCGCGAGCTGGTGAGCGCGGCCAATCGCCTGGGCATCCTGCTGGATGTGTCCCATGCCTCGGACCAGGTGTTCGACCAGGTGCTGGCCCTGTCCACGGCGCCGATCATCGCTTCCCATTCCAGCAGCAGGGCCATTACCCACCATCCACGCAACCTGGATGACCAGCGCTTGCGCCAGCTGGCGGCCAAGGGCGGGGTGGTGCAGGTCAACAGTTTTCCCAGCGACCTGATCAACGCCGTCCCCAACCCCGAGCGTGCCAAGGCGCTGGGGCCGCTGTACCGTGAGTTTCGCCTGGCCGCCAGCCTCAGCCCCGGACAAGTGGCGGACCTGGCCGAGCGCATCCGCCAGGTGGAAGCCCGTTACCCGCAACCCAGGGCGACCCTCGACGACTACATGAAGCACCTGCTGCATATCCTCGACGTGGTGGGGCCTGAGCATGTGGGCATCGGCGCCGACTGGGATGGCGGTGGCGGGGTCGAGGGGCTGGAGGATGTGACGCAACTGCCACGCATCAGCGAACGCCTGCTGGTGGCGGGCTACAACGAAGCCGACCTGGAGAAGATCTGGGGCGGTAATTTGCTGCGGGTGCTGGCAGCGGCCCAGGCCGCTGCGGCTGAGTCTCCAGCGGCAAGCCCCACGACTCGCTACTAGCGGCGGGAATGCTCCGTCTGCGGCTATGCGCGGCACGCAGAATCTCTTGTTGTGAATATGAAACAAAGTAATATTTGCATATGCTTAAAATGTATTTCTCTTATTAAATAAGCGCCCCTAGGATGGCTTTCCATAGACCCAAGTGACTGCACAAGTTGCCGGGCTATAACCGAACGTACTATCCATCCGCAGCAGGGAGCGCTGGCATGCCACTGACCAGAAGACAATTGATTGCCCGTATCGCCGCGGTTGGCGGCGTCCAGGCGGCAAGCGCGGTCATGGGGTTGTTCGGCATGGCGGGCAATGCCGAGGCGGTCGAGGAAAACTACGCCTCGTTGCCGGCCACACCGGTGGGCAAGGGCGCCAGGGTGGTGGTGATCGGTGCCGGGATCGGCGGTCTGGTCAGTGCCTATGAGCTGCACAAGGCCGGGTTCAAGGTGACCTTGCTCGAGGCCCGCGACCGGGTCGGCGGGCGCAATTGGACGGTGCGCGGCGGCGATCGGGTGGAGTACAGCGATGGCAGCGCGCAAGTAGCACGCTTCGATCAGGGTTTCTACCTCAATGCCGGCGCCGGGCGCCTGCCCAGCCACCATCAATTGATGCTCGGCTATTGCCGCGAGCTGGGGGTGGAGCTGGAGGTGCTGGTCAACACCAGCCGCAATGCCCTGGTCCGCCCTGACTTGAACCAGCCGGCGCTGCAGATCCGCCAGGCGGTCAACGACAGCCGCGGGCATTTTTCCGCACTGCTGGCCAAGGCGGTCAACCGCCATGCCCTGGACCAGGAGCTGAGCGCGGCGGATCGCGACAACCTGTTGAGCTTCCTCAAGACCTGGGGCGACCTGTCGGACAAGCTCGAGTACCTGGGCTCGGCCCGTTCCGGCTACAAGGTCTGGCCCGGGGCCGGCGACCAGTTGGCGCAGAAGAACGATCCGCTGCCCTTGCAGACCCTGCTCAACCCGGCGCTGACCACGGCGCTGATGATCGACGAATACCCGGAGTTCTCGCCCACCATGTTCCAGCCGGTGGGCGGCATGGACCGCATCCCCCAGGCCTTTGCCCGGCACTTGAAGGGGCAACTGCGGCTGCACAGCGAGGTGCGTTCGATCAGCAACCGCCAGGACAGCGTCGAGGTGACCTACCTGGACCGGCGTACCGGCCGCAGCCAGCGCCTGGTGGCCGACTATGCGATCAGCTCCTTGCCCTTGCCGCTGCTGGCCCGGGTCGAGAACAACTTCAGCGCACCGGTACGCCAGGCCATCGCCGCCGTGCAGTTCGGCTACGCCAACAAGGTGGCCTGGCAGTCGCGGCGCTTCTGGGAGAGCCAGTACCAGATCTACGGCGGGCTGTCCTTCATCAACCAGGAGGCCTCGGGGCTGTGGTATCCCAGCGGCGGCTTCAACCAGCCCGAAGGGGTGCTGGTGGCGGCCTACAACAATGGCGAGACCGCGCGCAAATTCGGCGAGAAGAGCCTGGCCCAGCAGATCGAGATCTCCCGCCAGGCAGTGGAGCTGCTGCACCCGGGCCACAGCCATGAACTGCGCAATCCGCTGGTGATCGCCTGGAGCCGGATTCCCTACAACTTCGGACCCTGGATCAGCCATGAAGTGGTCGAGCCGGACTACAGCCTGCTCAACCAGCCCCAGGGCCGGGTCTACCTGACCAGCGACGGCCTGGCCCACAGCGGCGTGGGTATCTGGCAGGAGGCCGCCGCCGGCGCCGCCCGCCGGGTGGTGCGGCAACTGTTCCAGCGGGCGCAAGGCGCATCGCTACAGCAAACGGCCTGAACCGGCCGAACATTCATAAAAACAGCGGTAACCCATGCCGGGTAGCGGACCTCCGAGGCTGGCAACCACAACCTTGGGAGCGTCTTTGCATGTCTTTGAAAAATACCGTCGTAGGGCTGGGGCTGCTGTTCGCTGCCGCCAATAGCTGGGCCGCAGGAATCCAGCGCATACCGTCCACCTATCCCAATTCGCCGATCCTGCAGGCCGTGACCCTGCCGGCCAATAGCGAGGTGACCTACCTGTCCGGCCTGCTACCGGACCCGGTGGACCCCAAGGCCGCCAAGGAGCAGATCCATGCGGTGGGCAATACCGAGGCCCAGGCGCGGGTGGTGCTGGGCAAGGTGCAGGCGATCCTCGCCAGCCAGGGCTTGGGCCTGGGCGATGTGGTGCAGCTGCGCATCTACCTGGTGGGCGATCCGGCGCTGGGCGGCAAGCTGGACTTCGATGGCCTGCAAACCGCCTTTCGCGAGTTCTTCGGGACCCAGGAGCAGCCGTTCAAGCCAGCCCGGACCACGGTGCAAGTGGCGGGGCTGGTCCTGCCCGGCGCCTTGATCGAAGTCGAAACCGTTGCCGCCCGAGCGCGCTGAGCATTCTTCGAAAGGATCTGAAGTCATGGGTATTTCCTTGCATAAAATCGCCTTGGGCGCTGCCCCCCTGGGCCTCGGCCTGCTGGGCCTGGCCCCGGCGCAACAGGTGCTGGCCGCCGACGAGACCCTGGGCACCGTGGTGGTCACCGGGGTGCGTGGCAGCCAGCAACGCACGGTCACCGACAGTCCGGCGCCGATCGACGTGATCGACAGCGAACAACTGCGCAGCATTGGCCAGAACGGCCTGAAAGAGATGCTCGGACGGCTACTGCCGTCGTTCAACGTGCCCACCATCAATGGTGGCGGCACCGCGTTCCTGGTGCGTGGGGTGAGCATGCGCGGCCTGGGAGGCGACCAGGTGCTGGTGCTGATCAACGGCAAGCGCCGGCACAACTCGGCGTTGATCAACAACGGTGCCCGGGTCGGCAATGCCTCGGTACCGGTGGACCTGGACCTGATCCCCACCGCCGCTATCGAACGTATCGAGGTGCTGCGCGATGGCGCGGCGGCCCAGTACGGTTCCGACGCCATCGCCGGGGTAATCAACATCATCCTCAAGCGCAATGCCGAGGGCCTGACCTCCGACACCAGCCTGGGCCAGTACTACGACGGCGACGGCACCACCGGCCACGAGGCCTTCAACTGGGGCAACAAGCTGGGGGACAACGGCGGGTTCATCAACCTGTCCTGGGACGCCAAGCTCCAGGAACCCTACGAGCGTTCCAGCGCCGCCAGCGGCCAGCTGTATTTCAACCAGCCCGACGGTTCGCCCGATCCCAGGGAAAGCCATCGCCAGGGCTGGGGCACCGAGTACGGCCTGGGGCGCGATCGCACCACCAGCCTGGCCTACAACGCCGAATTGCCCCTGGAGGACGACCTCAAGCTGTATTCGTTCTCCACCTTGAGCTACCGCAACAGCAACAAGGACCTGGGGCACCGCAAGCCCACCGACATCACCAGCCTGGCCGGGGTGCCCAACGCCCCGTACCCCAACGGTGGCCAGGCCCGCCGGGAAATCCGCGAGACCGACTTCCAGGTCGCCGGCGGCGCCAAGGGCCTGTTGGGCGGCTGGGACTGGGACCTGTCCAGCACCTATGGCAAGGACCGTGGGGTGCTGGACACAGCCAACAACCTGAACATTTCCCACGGCCCCTACAGCCAGCACGATTTCCACCTGGGCAACCTGGTGTTCGACCAGTGGACCAACAACCTGGATTTCTCCCGGGCCCTGGACATCGGCTGGAGCAGCCCGCTGGAAACATCCTTCGGCGTGGAATACCGCTGGGAGAAGTACGCGCTGGAGGAGGGCGAGGCCAACTCCTATAACCAGGGCGGCTACATTCCTGCCACCGGACCTTTCGCCGGCGTGGTGCCCGACCCGGGGCTGTTCTCGGTCAACGGCACCACCCCCGAGGATGCCTACAGCCTCAAGCGGCATAGCGAGGCGGGCTATATCGACCTGGGCCTGAACATCACCCCCAACTGGTACGTTGGGGCGGCGGCGCGCTACGAGAAGTACAACCTCGGAGTGGGTGATACCACCAGTGGCAAGCTCACCACCCGTTACGAGTTCCTGCCCGGCTACGCGGTGCGAGCAGCGGTGAGCAACGGCTTTCGCGCACCGTCCCTGGCCCAGAGCGTGTTCTCCACCACCAGCACCGTGACCCAGTTCGGCGCGGCCGGCACCACCACCTCGGTGCGCACCAAGCAGATGCGTCCCAACTCGCCCGAGGCCATCGCCCTGGGCGCCAAGGACCTGGAACCGGAAACCTCGCGCAACTACAGCCTGGGCTTTACCGCCGAGCCCACCGAGCGCCTGCGCTTGACCGCCGACTTCTACCTGATCGACATCGACAAGCGCATCCTCCAGACCGGCATCCTCAAGGGCCCGGCGGTGTCGCAGATCCTGGTGGAGAACGGCCTGTCGCCCAACCTCGCCGGGCAGTACTACACCAACGCCGCGGACACCCGGACCAAGGGCGTGGATGTGGTGGCCGACTACAGCCAGTCGTTCGGCGAGTACGGCACGGCCAAGTGGAGCATCGCCTACAACCACAACAAGACCACCATTCGCGACCTGGCCGACACCCCGGCGGCGCTGTCGCGGCTGGGGGCCGGTTATGTGCTGTTCGACCGCCAGCAACAGATCGACCTGACCCAGTCCACGCCCAAGGACAAGTGGATCCTGTCTACCAACTACAAGGTCGGGGACTGGACCACCAACCTGCAGCTGACCCGTTTTGGCCAATACACCGAAGGCTCGAACATCCCGGCCAACGACCGGACCTACAGCGCCAAGTGGATCACCGACCTGGACGTGGCCTACGACGTGACCCAGAACCTCACGGTGGCGGTGGGGGCCAACAACCTGTTCGATGTCTACCCGGACAAGATCGGCCTCAAGGCCTGGGCCGGCACCTACGAGTACGGGATGTTTTCGCCCTACGGCCTGGGTGGCGGCTACTACTACAGCCGCGTCAGCCTGGCGTTCTGAGTGATGGCCGAACCTACCGGCAAGTCCTGGCGCCAGCGCTTGGGCCAGGTGGTCGCGCTGTGCGGCGGCTTGCTGTTGCTCGGCGCCCAGGCCCTGGCCGAACCGACGCTGCGGGTCTCCAGCCAGAAGCAGTCGCTGAAGATTCTGCTGCAAGCGGCTGGGGAGCTGGAACAGGTGCCGTATCCCATCGAATTCGCCTCGTTCGCTGCCGCCGCGCCCACCGCCGAGGCCCTGGCCGCCGGGGCGGTGGACATCGGCAGCCTGGGAGATGCGCCGTTCGTGTTCGCCGCCGCGGCTGGGGCGCCGCTCAAGACGGTGGGGGTGATCAAGCTCAAGGTCACCCCCACGGCGGTGGCGATCGTGGTCAGGGACGCCTCGCCCTTGCAGGACGCCACCAGCCTCAAGGGGCGGCGCATCACCACCACCCGGGGGTCCATCGGCCATTTCCTGGCGCTGGCGGCGCTGCGCTCGGTGGGCCTGCATGGCAGCGATGCGCAGTTCATCTTTCTCCAGCCTGCCGAGTCCCGCAGCCTCTTGAGCAACGGCCAGGTCGACGCCTGGGCGACCTGGGACCCCTACACCAGCATGGTGCAGCTGGAGGGCGGCACCCGGGTGCTGGTCAGCGGCGCGGGGTTATTCGCCGGGCATATGCTGCTGGTGGCCAACGACCAGGCGATTGCCGAAAAACCTGTGCAGATCGCCGATTTCCTGCGTCGCCTGGGGCGTGCCTATGCCTGGGCCAACCAGCACCAGGAGGCGTTCTCGCGGATCCAGGCTAGCTACAGCGGGTTGCCGGTGGAGGTGCACCTGCGTTCCAACCGTTATGCCGAACCCCGGCGTATCGCCGTGGGGCCGCCGGTGGTGGAAGACCTGCAACGCACCGCCGACCTGTATCGGGAGGAGGGCATCATCCAGAAGTCTTTCGAGGCCTCGGCCCATATCGATCGGCAGTTCAATGAAGTTGAATGAAAGATGGCGGTTTGATTAATAAAGCTCAGGAGGAAGAGTAACTAACCAATTAAGTATGTGAGTCTTTCAAGTTAACTATCAGTGAATTTAATACTTGTTCCGCAGCCTGTTCAAACGGCCTGTGATGGTCGGTATTTGCCTGATTTTCGATACATTTTTAAGTTTGGATATTAGAGATAAAGGGTATTTCACAAGCCTTGGGCGACTGCCTAAGGTGGCCTTGCAACAAATTCTTACGTTCCATCCAGATGCACTTCATCGCTACTTCCAGGGAATAAGGGAGCTTGCATGTTCACAGTCACTACTGCCGACAAACTTGAAGCGCGGCACATTATCGATGTGGTGGAAAAACGCTCTTACGGCGTTCAGCTCAAAGGTTTCTGTCCGCCGGATACCTTGCAGGTGGCACGCGACCACCTGTACCAGCAGGACCTGCGCAGCGCCTTCAGCCAGCAGCAGGAGTTCGTGCGCATCGGCAAGGCCTATATCGAGATCCAGGATGAGCAGAGCCGGGCCGAGTACCACGCCCTGGCGCTGCCCAACATCCGCAAGATCCGCAACCTGTTCCGCCCACTGGCCTCGCCCATCGATGAGCTGCGCCTGCTGCTGGACGAGGTCTGGCCCCAGGGTGCGCACCTTTTGCAAGTGGACGGGCAGAAGTGCTTTGTCGGTATCGCCCGTTTCCAGGGCTCGGGGGTCGATCTCACGCCCCATACCGACAAGCTCGAGCGCAATGCGCCAGAGGGCCACAGCCCGCCGTTGCTGACCCAGCTGTCCACCAACATCTACCTGGAGATTCCCGAGGACGGTGGCGAGCTGGAGATCTGGGGCATCGAGCCGGACGAGGAGGAGTACGAGCGCCTGCGCGGCGAACGGGCCTACGGCATCGAACGCCACCTGCTGCCGCCGCCGGACTTCGTGGTCAAGCCCGAGCCCGGCGACCTGATCCTGCTCAACCCGCGGCTGATCCACGCGGTGCGCCCCTCGGCCACCAGCACCCGGGTCACCCTCGGGGTCTTCATCGGTTACTACGGCGAACAACAACCTTTGGCCTACTGGAGCTGAATTCATGAGCAAGGTGCAGGAAATCAACCTCAAGGCCTACTTCAACAAGGGCGGCGAAGAGCATCAATTCGAGGGCAAGCGGGTGGTGCTGGCGGTCAGCGTCGGCCAGGAGTACCACGAGGACCAGAAGCTGCGCTCGACCATCCACCTGATCAACCAGTCCGGCTTCAGCCACGTCAAGGTGGTGGTGGCCGACACCCTGCAGCGCCACAACAAGCATGGCCAGTCGCCGGGGGAGGCGCTGTCGGCGGCGATCCGCGATGGCGATGCCTGGCTGGCGCGCAACCAGGTGATCCTCGATGGCTTGCGGGTGCCTTACCACATCACCCGCTGGAACCAGGAGCTGGCCAGCGATCGTTATGCCGAACTACGCCAGCGGCTCAACCAGGTCTACCAGCAGCAGGTGGAATTGCGCGAGGCCATCGACAGCACCATCGGCGTGTTCATCGAGCGCCTGCGATTGCGTGACGAACACGCTGACCTGGAGCGGGCAGCGGCCCAGTGCCGGGAATACATCCTCGAGGAGATCCCGATCATCCTGCCGCTATGGGCCGACGAGGGTTACCACTACGTGCTCTATCCGCAGCAGATGACCACGGCCATGGCCACCAGCCGCGACCTGCTGATCGAGCCCCACAGCCCGGACCGGGTGCGCTGGTTGCCGCTGAAGTTCAAGAAGCGCGGGATCCCGATCCCGTTCACCTTGCCCGGCGCCATCCACCCGAACTGGACCCGCGGCGCCATCGCCATCTGAGTCCGTGTTTTTTTCTGCCAATGGCCGTCGCCTTGGGGCACGGCCAACGGGATTTGTAAATTCAAGGAGTTTCCATGGGCGTTTTTGCGCAACAGCAACGCAAATGGTGGGCCTTGCTCGGAGTGAGCATCGCCAGTTTTCTCGGCTGTGTGGATTTCACCATCGTCAACACCGCGCTACCGGCCTTGCAGGCCGACCTCGGGGCGGCGGTGGACAGCCTGCAGTGGGTGATCAATGGCTTCATCCTGGCGTTGTCCAGCTTCATGGTGCTGGTGGGGCGGCTGGCCGACCTGCACGGTCGCAAGCGGGTGCTGTTCATTGGTCTGAGCGTGTTCGGCCTGGCTTCGCTGGCGGCGGGCCTGGCCGGGCAGATCGATACCCTGATCGCGGCCCGGGTGATCCAGGGGCTGGCTTGCGCGGTGCTCTACACCGCCTCGGGGGCCATCGTCTCCAGCACCTTCGACAGTGCCGAGCAGGGCCGGGCCTTCGGTGTGCTGTTCGGGGTCAACGGCGTGGGCCTGGCGGCCGGGCCGGTATTGGGCGGGTTGATCACCAGCAGCTTCGGCTGGCAGTGGATCTTTTTGATCAATGTGCCGTTCGTGCTGCTGAGCCTGGGGATCTGCAGCTTCAGCGTCAGGGAGTCGCGAGGACCAGAGGCCGGGGCCCGGCTCGACGGCTGGGGCGCCTTGCTGTTGCTGATCGGCCTGCCGAGCCTGGTGCTGGTGATCGTCCAGGGCGCGGCCTGGGGCTGGGGATCGCCGCCGGTCCTGGGCCTGGCGCTGTTGGCGCTGCTGGCCCTGGGCGGGTTCGTGGCAGTGGAGCGGCGGGTCGCGGCACCGATCATCGACCTCAAGCTGTTCGCCAACCGGCGGTTCGTCGCGGCGGTGGTGGCGAGCTTCAGCCTGGCGGTGTTCTATTGCGTGGCGTTCTTCGTCATGCCGCTGTACCTGGCGCAGATCCGTGGTGCCTCGGTGCAGGCCAGCGGCCTGTTACTGCTGCCCACCACCCTGGGCGTGGCGTTGCTGTCGCCGCTGGTGGGACGCCTGGTGGACCGCAAGGGGCCGGGGTTGCTGATCAAGGCCGGGCTGGCGCTGTTCATCCTGTCGGCGCTGTTGCAGACCGGGTTCGAGCGCCAGACGTCGTTGCCCTACCTGCTGGGCGCCTTCGTGGTCATGGGCCTGGGCTGGGCGAGCATCCTCGGACCATCGACGGTGCTGGGGATTTCCTCGGTGCCCCAGGAGGTGGGGTCGGTGGCCATGGGCTCGTTGATGACCTTGCACAATGTCGGCGGCGGTATCGGGCTGGCCCTGGGTGTCGGCTTGTTCCACCAGTTTGCCGCTGCAACGGCGGGCGATGCCCAGGCGGCCTTTCTCAATGGCTACCAGGTGGTGATGGGTTTCCTGGCATTGGTCAGCCTGCTGGCCTGGAGCGCGGTGAGCCTGTTGCTGCGCGCCGCGGCCGCCCCGGCACCGGTGGCGCAAGAGGAAACCAGCTGTGGCTGAGCGCGGCGGGCAGATGGGGCTGGGGGCATTTCTTTCCGGCTCCGGTGCCCATGGCGGCAGCTGGCGTCATCCCCTGGCGGACGCCGATGCGTCGTTGAATTTCGAGCGTTACCGCCACTATGCGCAGACCCTGGAGCGGGGCTGTTTCGATGCCCTGTTCCTCAACGACAACGTGGCCGTGGGCGAGCTCGATCCGCGGGTGTTGGCCCACAGCTCCTACAGCCTGCGCTGGGACCCCTTGACCCTGCTGCCGGCCCTGGCGGTGGTGACCCGGCATATCGGCCTGGTCGCTACCGCCAGCACCTCCTACAACGAGCCGTACAACCTGGCGCGCAAGTTCGCCTCCCTGGATCACCTGAGCGGCGGTCGGGCTGGCTGGAACCTGGTGACCGGGCTGATCGGCGGCGAGAACTTCAACCATCCCCAGCCCCCCGACCATGACCTGCGCTACGAGCGGGCCGAGGAGTTCTTCGATGTGGCCAGCGGCCTGTGGGACAGCTGGGCCGATGATGCCTTTCCCCGGGACAAGGCCAGCGGTGTGTGGCTGGATCCGCAGCGGATGCATCTGTTGCAGCATCGCGGCCGGCACTTCCAGGTCCAGGGCCCTTTGAATGCGCCAAGGCCGGTGCAGGGCTGGCCGGTGATCGCCCAGGCCGGTTCCTCGGGACCGGGGCGCGAGCTGGCGGCACGCTGCGCCGAACTGGTGTTCACCGCCCAGACCGACCTGGCCCAGGCCAAGGTTTTTTATGCCGGGCTCAAGGAACGGCTACCCCATTACGGGCGGCATGCCGGCCAGTTGAAGATCTTCCCGGGGATCGCCCCCACCGTGGGCCGCAGCCTCAATGAGGCTGAGGAGAAGTACCAGCAGTTGCAGGAGTTGCAGGATCCCCAGGCGCAGCTCAAGGCCCTGTCCTACCTGCTGGACCTGGGCATCGACCTGTCGCGCCTGGCGCTGCATGCACCCGTGCCGTTGCCGGACGACGGCAGCTCCACCGAACGCCACCAGAGCCGGCGGCAACTAGTGGTGGAGCTGATCCGGCGGGAGCGGCCAACCGTGGCTCAGTTGCTGCGCAGCCTGTCCGCCAGTGGGCATAAAGTGCTGGTGGGGACCCCGGGACAGATCGTCGATGAACTGGCCACCTGGTACCAGGAGTACGCCGCCGATGGCTTCAATGTGCTGTTCACCCACCTGCCGGGGGCCATCGACGACTTCGTCCGGCTGATCACCCCGCAGTTGCAGCGGCGTGGCCTGTTTCGCCGGCGCTATACAGGGCGGACCTTGCGCGAGCACTTGGGACTGGCGCGGGTGGAGAACCGCTTTTTCAAGGCACGGGAGCCTGGCTGAATCGTTGTGAGGGGCTTTACTCAGTAGGCGTGACACCTATCGATCAGCCAAGGAGCGACAGCATGTCCGGATGGTATGAGTTGAAGAAAAGCAGCAATGGCCAGTTTCGTTTCGTGCTCAAGGCCGCCAATGCCGAGGTGATTCTCACCAGCGAGCTGTACACCACCCGCGCGGCGGCGCAAAACGGTATCGCCTCGGTCCAGGCCAACAGCCCGCTGGACGAGCGCTATGAGCGCAAGAGCGCCAAGGACGGCAAGCCCTATTTCAACCTCAAGGCCGCTAACCACCAGGTCATCGGCAATAGCGAGTTGTATTCCTCGGAGGCGGCCCGGGAGAAGGGTATCGCCAGCGTCAAGAACAATGGCCCGACCCACAATATCAAGGACCTGACGGCGGCCTAGCCAGCCACTGGACCTGGTCGTCCATGGGGCGGCCAGGGCAGCGGATGCGGTTTCCTGACGGCGGAATTTTGTCGATGAGCCCCAAGCGGTTTATCCTGCGCGGGTCATCCGGCCGCGACGACCTGTCGAGCCAGGGTGAGGCTTTCGAACATTGTCCAAGGGAACTGCGACATCATGCTTCGTCCGTTGATTGTGCTGCTCGCGTTGTTGACGCTGGGCGGCTGCCAGACCCAACACAGCCTGCCTCCCGTGCAGTTGGAGCCGGCGCGCGAATTGCCGGTGATCTACGTCAGTGGCATGGGTGACCTGACGTCCGCGCCGCTGCGCGAGGCGCTGACCCGGCGCGGGGCCTTTGCCGACGTGCTCAGGGGCCATGACCCCGAAGGCTACAACGTCATCGTCCTGGCCCAGAGCGATCTCGAAGACCAGCACAACCTGCCCCTGACCCTGCTCAGTGCCTGCACGCTGTTCATCGTGCCGGCACCGGTGAGCTGGAACAGCCAGATGATGTTCCATGTCAGCCGTGGCGACCGACCACTGGCCAAGTACATGATCGACAACCGCACCCAGGCCTGGCGCGGGCTGTTCAACCCCGATGGCGGGCGCAACGAGCATCTGCAGCGCATCGCCGACGACTTCATCGCGCAGATGCGCAAGGACCCCAGCTGGCGCGAGTAGCGCCGTGGCACCTGGCACAAGGCCCGAGCGGTTCGCACCGCTCGGGCCTTGTACTTTCAGCGGCAGCTCAAGCCAGCTGGTGCAACAGCCCCTGCAATTGCTGGCGTCCGGCCTGGGCCAGGGGGAACACCGGCCGGCGCGGTTCGCCGGCGGCCAGGCCTGTGAGCTCCAGGCCAGCCTTGACCGTGGCAGGCAGGCCGCCCTTGAGGATGAACTCCAGCAATGGCAATTGCCGGTAGAACAGGGTGCGGGCGCGCTCCAGGTCGTTGTCGCGCATCGCCTGGTAGAGGTCGAGGTTGAGCTGCGGGATCAGGTTCGCCGCCGCAGTGCACCAGCCCCGGGCACCGGCCGCGAAGGCTTCCAGCGCCAGGGGGTTGCAGCCGTTGTAGAACGGCACCTGGCCTTCGCCGAGCAGTTGCAGCTTGTGCATGCGCTGGATATCGCCGGTGCTTTCCTTGACCAGGGTGACGTTTTCCACGCTGTGGAAGATCTTCAGGATCAACTCCACGGACATGTCGATGCCGCTGGTGGCCGGGTTGTTGTAGAGCATGATCGGCACGCCGATGCTGTCGCCGATGGCCTGGTAGTGGGCGAGGATCTCGGCCTCGCCGAGCTTCCAGTAGGAGGCGGGCAACACCATCACCACATCAGCGCCCTGGGCTTCGGCAAAGCGCGCGCGGCGGATGGCCTTGGCGGTGGTCAGGTCGGAAACGCTGACGATGGTCGGCACCCGGCGGGCCACGTGGCGGATGCTGAATTCACTGACCTGCTCCCATTCGGCGTCGCTCAGGTAGGCGCCTTCGCCAGTGCTGCCCAAGGGGGCGATAGCGTGTACGCCGGCGTCGATCATGCGATCGATGGAGCGGCCGAGGGCTTCCAGGTCCAGGCCTTCGCCGTGGGCACTGAAGGGGGTGACGGTGTAGCCGATGATGCCGTGAATGTTGGGGGTGGACATGGTGGAACTCCTGCAAGGCATGAAAGGGGCGGATCAGTTCAGGCAGTCGGCGTGTCGTTTTAGGTTTTGCCGGGCGTAGTAGTTGAAGGCGGCGCCATGGCGCTTGGGCTTGGAGATCCAGTCGTGGGCTTCGCGGCCCAGCTCCGGGAGGATCGGCTTGATGCTGCCGGCAGCCATGGCCAGCAATTGCAGGCGCGCCGCGCGTTCGATCAGTTGGGCGATCACGCAGGCTTCCTCGATGCTGGCGCCGGTGGACAATTGGCCGTGGTGCGACAGCAGGATCGCGCGCTTGTCGCCCAGGGCCGCGGAGATGATTTCGCCTTCTTCGTTGCCCACCGGCACACCCGGCCAGGCTTCGAGAAACGCACAGTCCTCGTACAGCGGGCACAGGTCCATGTGCGAGACCTGCAGCGGCACTTCGAGCATCGACAGCGCGGCGACGTGGGTCGGGTGGGTGTGGATGATGCAGTTCACATCCGGCCGGGCGCGATACACCCAGCTGTGGAAACGGTTGGCCGGGTTGGGCATGCCGTGGCCTTCCAGGACGTCCAGGTCCTCGTTGACCAGCAGCAGGTTGCTGGCGCTGATTTCGTCGAAGCCCAGGCCCAGTTGCTGGGTGTAGTAGGTGCCTGGTTGCGGGCCGCGGGCGGTGATCTGCCCGGCCAGGCCGGAGTCGTGGCCGTGTTCGAACAGGATGCGGCAGGTCAGGGCCAGCTTTTGCCGGTCGGTCCACGTATTATCCGCCAGGGTATTGTGCATCTGGGTCAGGGCTTGCTTGACCAGTTGCTCTTTGGGCAGTGCTAATGTCTTGGCCATTTTCGGGGTCCTTTGATCGGTGCGATGGACGTCGGGTCTGCAGCTCACCCGCTGCTTGCGAGGTCGTTGGGTGAGCGCTAATGACACTAAAGAGGCTATATGACACTTTGTGTCATTGGCAAGCGCCAATCGTTGTTTCCTAGATGGATTAATCGTTCTACATGTCTATCCGTTTGAAATTATTGAGAAAAAAACTTGGCGTGACCCTGGAGGCCCTGGCCGAGAAATCCGGCATGACCAAGAGCTACCTGTCCAAGGTCGAGCGGGGGCTGAACACGCCGTCGATATCGGCGGCGCTGAAGCTGGCCAAGGCCTTGAACGTCAAGGTCGAGGAATTGTTCGCCGAGGACAGCGTCAGTCTCGATAGCTACAGCCTGGTGCGCAGTCACGAACGCCAGTCGCTGGCGGCCAACGACCAGGCCCCGGGCTATGCGGTGCTGGCCCATCAGGTCAGCGAGCGCAACCTGCTGCCGTTCATCATCTACCCGGCCCGGGAGTTCAGCGACAAGACCTTCAAGGAGCACCTGGGGGAGGAGTTCCTGTTCGTCCATGAAGGTCGGGTGGAAGTGGATTTCATGAACGAACGGGTGGTGCTCGAGCGTGGCGATGCGCTGCATTTCAACGCGCAAAAACCCCACCGCATCCGCTCCCTGGGGGACGAGCAGGCGCAGTTGCTGGTGGTGGTGCACAGCGCCGAGGAGTGATGCGCTACACGGCCGCTACTGGGCTGGCGAAGCTGTGCCAGGGCTCGCAGGGCCTTGCGCCAGGATGATCGTGCGGCCGCTACGCGCCCGTGCGCAGCCTGCGGCAGCGGCTACACGGGGCGTTTGTGGTCGATTGGCTCAGCGCTCTACCGGGACTGCCAGCGCCGGTTTGCCCAGGGCGTGGGTCCTGGAATCGAAGAATCGCAGGTCCAGTTCCAGGCCGTCGAACAGCTTGGCGTAGTGGCGTTTCTGGTGCTGGATGAACGCCGGGCTGCGTGGGTAGATGGAGATGGCCAGGGTGCCGGCGCCGCACTGGCGGATCGCCTGGACCAGGTGGGCATCCTGGGGACCGAGGTTGTGGCCGAAGAGGCACAGGGCGCCCTGGTGGTCCAATAGCTGCTGGTAGCAGAACGACAAGTAGTCGCTGCTGCGGATGGTCTTGAGCTTGTCGGCCAGGGGGCCCTCGCTGACGAACAATGGCACGTCGTCCAGGGTCTTGAGGGTGTTGTTGATGGCGAAACTGCCCAGCAGGGTGCCTTCGGTGGAGGTCAGCTTGCGTGCGCTGCCATCGAGGTTGCGTACCAGGTGCAGGCCACCGTGCAGGTACAGGATACGGGTTGCGCTGGCATCGATGCCGCCCAGCTCGAAGGCCGGGTCGGCGCCCTGGAACAGGTCGCTGAGCCCTTGGGGATCATGCTGCACGGCCCAGTAGTTGAGCAGGTCGTAGTTGCTGGTGAACACCGTGGGGTATTGCCGCAGCTCGTGGTTGATCGCTGCCAGGCTTTGTGGCTGCACCAGGCGCCAGGGAATGTGCATGGCGTGCACGGTGTTGATCAGCGCTTCCTTGATGGCGTAGTAGCGATTGCGCGGTGCCGCCGAGCTGACGGCCAGGGCCTTGTTGACCCGGCTGGTGGTCTTCAGCGCGCCCAGCACTTGCTCGAAACTGCGGGTCTGCAGGGCATCGAACACGCTGAGTTCGGACTGGCCAAGGGGTTTGTCCTCAACGCTGCGGGCATTTTCGAACAACGACTCATAGGCGAAGTCTTCCCATACCGCCCGGCTGGCGCCGTTGCCGATCAGCAGGCCGGTAAACCCGGTGCTTGCGCGCAGGGCATTCCAGTCTTCAAGTTCGGCGTCAAATTCCTGGAAATCCATCATCGCGGTCATTGGTCTCAAGGCAGAAGGTAGGCGGGCGCAGACTTTATCACGACCGACCCTTGCGCCAGATCAAGAACGCCAGTGACCGATCGGTCGATTCTGTTCGACAGACATTGAATCGACACCCTGAAAGGGCCCCCCGCCTGGAGATTTCCTGATGAGCAGCACCTTCTTCATTCCAGCCGTCAACATCATGGGCATCGATTGCCTCGACGAAGCCATGAGCGCCATCCGCAACTATGGTTTTGGCAAGGCGCTGATCGTGACCGATGCCGGGCTGGCCAATGCCGGCGTGGCCGGAATGATCGCCGAGAAGCTGGCCATGCAGGACATCGACTCGGTGATCTTCGACGGCGCCAAGCCCAATCCGAGCATCGCCAACGTCGAGCAGGGGCTGGCGCTGTTGCGCGAGTCGCAGTGCGATTGCGTGGTCTCCCTGGGGGGCGGTTCGCCCCATGACTGCGCCAAGGGTATCGCCCTGTGCGCCACCAACGGCGGACAGATCAGCGACTACGAAGGGGTCGATCGCTCGGCCAAGCCACAGTTGCCCCTGATCGCCATCAACACCACTGCTGGCACCGCCAGCGAGATGACCCGTTTCTGCATCATCACCGACGAATCGCGCCACGTGAAAATGGCCATCGTCGATCGCAATGTCACGCCGCTGTTGTCGGTCAACGATCCGGCGCTGATGGTTGCCATGCCCAAGGGGCTGACCGCCGCCACCGGCATGGATGCCCTGACCCACGCGGTGGAAGCCTATGTGTCCACGGCGGCCAACCCGATCACCGATGCCTGCGCGCTCAAGGCCATCAGCATGATCAGCCACAACCTGCGCCAGGCGGTGCATGACGGCGGTGACCTGGTGGCGCGGGAAAACATGGCCTATGCCCAGTTCCTCGCCGGGATGGCGTTCAACAACGCCTCCCTGGGCTTCGTGCATGCCATGGCTCACCAGTTGGGCGGCTTCTACGATTTGCCGCACGGTGTATGCAATGCCGTGCTGCTGCCTCATGTACAGAGTTTCAACGCCAGTGTCTGCGCCGAGCGCCTGACCGATGTGGCCCATGCCCTGGGCGCGGACATACGTGGCTTCAGCCCGGAGGAGGGGGCCCAGGCCGCGATCACCGCCATTCGTACCCTGGCTCGTGACGTGGAGATCCCCGCTGGCCTGCGTGAATTGGGCGCCAAGCTGCAGGACATTCCGGTACTGGCCGCCAATGCCTTGAAGGATGCCTGTGGCCTGACCAACCCGCGTCCGGCGGAGCAACGGCAGATCGAGGAGGTTTTCCGCAACGCGTTCTAAAAGGGCAGCGCCGAGCGAATTGGGCCCCTGCCGTTGCAGGGGTCTACCAGCGCTGCGGAGGCTGGCGGCGAGTGTGGAAGATGCGCAGTATCTGCAACCGACTACCGCGCACTCGATAGGGAATCAGATAAGGCCATCCAGGCACGACCCATTCTCGGGTACCGGGTAGCCGACCTTCGCGCCCGCTGGCCGGAAAACGGGCCAAATGCCCGATGCCAGTGAGCAGGGTCTGCACGAACTCCCTGGCGGCTTCAGGATTGTCCTGGGCAATGTAACGCGCCTCGTCATCCAGGTTTTTCAGGGCTGTTCGCAGCCACTCAATGTGCATTGCCGGTCCATTTACCCGTGATGGCCGCTACTTCCTCCGCGCTGGCGAAATCCCCCGCATCAGCTTCCCCGAGTGCCTTTTGGATCTCCTCGATCTGCCAGGCTTCCCGGGCGAGGTATTCACGCAACGCATCCACCGCCAGGAACGACTTGCTACGCCCTGTCGCTTTCGCCAGCAGAGCAAGGGTTTCAGCCATTTCGTCGGGCAGGCGCAGGGACATGATGGACATAGCGTTCTCGCTGTAGTGATGTGTAATACAACATACTACTCCGTCATGTCGTGGTTGCGAGGTCGCCGTTCGTCAGGCCTGGAGTGGTGATCGGTCCATGCCGGGATGGGTGATTTCCTTCACTGATTGCATTGAAAGCGGCGGTTCCACGGAGGATAGTGCGGCCCTTGTCTGCCCTCATCACAAGGAGCCGTGAATGATCCGTCCATCGTCCCTGATCCAGGTCCTGGGTGGCATTGGGTTGCTGTTGGGCAGCGCCGCGGTCGCTGCCCAGTGCCTGCCGCCACCACGCAATGCCCAGGTGCCGGGGTTTTCCCTGTGCAAGGAGTGGCCGGCCTTCGCTGACCAGAGCATCAGCCTATTGGCCGAACTGACGCCGGATCCGGCGGTGGCCGATGCCTCCGGTGACGGCTCCTACGATCTGCAACTGGCGGTGCTGGATCGCCAGGACGGACAGGCGCTGGCCAGCTACCGGCAGCCGGCGGCCTTCGTCTCCGACGCCATCCACCTGGACAGCCTGAAGCTCGACACCGGGCGCTTCCAGCTGGCCCCGCAGGTGCGTGCCTTTGGCGTCAGGGCGGCATTCTCCGGCTCTTCGCGGGTCAATCCGTTCGATCAGGTGCTGCTCAGTCTCTATGTGCGCGAAGGCACCAGGCTGCGTCCGGTGATGGAGAAGTTCGTGGCCTATTCCTACAGCGGCGAGTGGGATGGGCAATGCACCGGACAGCGGGTCGAGACCACCCGTACCCTGGATATCGCCAAGACCGGCAGCCACGGTTATGCCGACCTGATCGTGCGCTCGGTGAGCGTCACCACCCTCGGCGAAGGCCAGGGCGAGCAGTGCCAGTCCCGTTCCGTCACCAGCAAGCCTGTGTTGACCACCCTGCATTACGATGGCCAGCGCTATGTGTTGCCCAATGAACTGAACGGGATTTGAAGGCGTGTCGATGAAGCGCTGTGGAGTTGGCCCTGGGCTGGCGTTATTGGGTTTGTTGGTGGTCACGGCGGCCCGGGCCGACTGTGATGACCGCGTCGATGTTCCTGGGCAGTTGCATGTTTGCAAGGCCTGGCCTGCGCAGCCTGGGATGAGCATCAGTGCCCGGGCGACCCCGATGCCCGGGCCTGGGGATGGCGACACTCGCCGCTACAGCCTGGATGTGGCCCTGGTGGATGGTGACTCCGGTTGGGCGGTGGCCAGCAACTACAAGGATTCGGCACTGTTCTGCGATGCCGTGGCCGTGCAGGGCCTGCAGATCGATACCGCGCATTATCGCTTGAACCAGGCGGAGCAGGCCTTTGGCCTGCGGGTTCTTTACAGCCACGACTCCAGCGCCGCTCCCTACGAGAAATCCGTGCTGACTCTCTACCGGCGTGAGGACAAGGAAATCCTGCCCTTGCTGGAAGGGCTGGTGGTGGATGAGCGCTCCGGTGAGTTCGGTTGGGAAGGCCAGTGCTCGGGGCGTTCCCGGACAATGCACCGGACCTTGCAGATGGGCCCTGGCCAGCGTCATGGCTACGCCGACCTGATCGTGCGCACCCGCGAAATCAAGACTGAGCACTTCAAGGGCCGCGACGGTTGCGACAGTACCCTGACGTTGCACTATGACGGTGTGCGTTATCCGATTCCCGACGCCTTGAAAGGATCCTGATCCATGCTGACTGGCCTCAACCACCTGACCCTGGCGGTCACCGATTTGCCTCGCAGCCTGGCCTTCTATCATTCGCTGCTGCAACTGCGCCTGGAGGCCAGTTGGGATGGCGGCGCCTACCTGTCGCTGCCAGGGCTGTGGTTGTGCCTGTCGCTGGATGCGCAACGCCAGGTGCCGGCGGTGGCCGACTACACCCACTATGCCTTCAGCCTGGAGGCTGGCGATTTCGATTCCTTCGTCCTGCGTATGCGTGAAGCCGGAGTAAGGGAGTGGCGCGACAATCGCAGCGAGGGCGCTTCGTTCTATTTTCTCGATCCGGACGGGCACCGGCTCGAAGCCCATGTCGGCGACCTGGCCTCGCGGTTGCGGGCCTGCCGCCAGCGTCCGTATGCCGGCATGCGTTTCTATCCCGCCGACCAGAAGAGCAGTGCCGTGTTCGACAGTTGAACAAAGCCGCTGGTGGTCGGGGCCCGGGATCGTGCAGAATCCTGCACATTCATCCTGTACCTGGCGCCCTTCGCGAGGTGCACTGACTTGGAGTCTTGTCGATGACCTCATCGCTGTTGCTGGCCGTTATCACCTCGGGTTTCATTTATGCGATCACCCCCGGACCCGGGGTGCTGGCAGTATTCGGCATTGGCGCGGCTCGTGGACGGCAAGCCGGGGCGGGGTTTCTCTGCGGGCATATGGTCGGTGATGTGGTCTGGTGCAGCACGGCCCTGGTGGCCATTGTCGGTGCCCGGGAAATCGGCAGCGAAGCCTTCAATATCCTGGGCTTCCTCAGTGGCCTGTATCTGTTCTGGCTCGGTCTGCGGGCCATTCGCAGCAAGGGTGGCAGCGCCGATGATCCCCAGGGGGCGGCTCGTAATCCGTTCTGGCACGGCATCCTCTTCGGCCTGACCAATCCCAAGGCTTATCCGGTGGCGGTGGCGACCTTCACTGCGCTGCTTTCCAGCCGGGCCGAGATGCTCAGTTGGTCGATGCTCCCCGGCCTGATTGCCTTGAGTTTCCTTGGCGGTCTTGCGGCATACGCTATTCTCATCGGCATTGTCGGGGCTCGCCAGGTGCGTGGCTGGTATCAGCGTCACGAACTGGCGATCACCCGGGTGTGTGGCGTGATGTTCATCGGCTTTGCGGTCAATGCCCTGGTGCATGCGGTGCCCGGGCTGGTCGGCAACAAATCGTAGGCAAGGCCGTTCGCAGGTTGCGACGCAGCGCAGCCGGTGCCAGGCATCGGCTGATCGGGCTCAAGGGATGGGTACTCAGTGCATTTTCCATGGGTAGTAACTTTCTCTGATGGCAACCAAAAACTCCGCGCCTCTGGCCAGTTTCATCGACCTGCTCCTGGACGCCGTATGTGCGGTGGATGCCGAGGGTCGCTTCGTATTCGTCAGTGCGGCTTGCGAGCGTGTGTTCGGTTATACGGCCGATGAACTGATCGGCCGAATGATGATCGAGCTGGTGCATCCGGACGATCGCGAGCGCACCTTGCAAGCCGCCCGGGAAATCATGGGTGGGGTGCCCAAGCCCAATTTCGAGAACCGCTACCTGCGCAAGGACGGGCGGGTGGCGCATATCCTCTGGTCCGCGCGGTGGTCGGAAGTGGACCAGTTGCGCATCGCCGTGGCCCGGGATATCACCGAGCGCAAGCGAGCCGAATCCAAGCAGGCGGCACTGTATGCGATCTCCGAAGCTGCCCACGCCACCGAGGACCTGCTGGTGTTGTTCAAGCACGTGCACCGGATCATCGGCGAGTGGCTGCCGGCATTGAACTGCTCCCTGGCGCTGTATGACGAGCGTTGCGCCGGCTTGAGCTTTCCCTACCATGTGGATGATTGCGAGCGCAGCCCGGAACTGCCGGGGACATTGATCGGGCGCTTTTGCCACGAGGTGCTGCTCCGCGGCCAGCCCTTGCTGCTGGCGCCCGAGTGCTCGCCGACCCGAAGCATCTGGGACGAATTTGCGGCGATCCAGGGGCCGCGGTGCTGGCTTGGCGTGCCGCTCAACGCACAGAAGGGCACCATCGGCGTGCTCATGGTCAAGAGTGCTCCGGGTACCCAGGGCTACGGCGAGCAGGACCAGGAACTGCTGCAGTACGTCAGCGCCCAGCTGGCCGCGGCCATCGAGCGCAAGCAGTTGCATGCCCGGCTGCACTACATGGCCGAGTATGACCAGCTGACTCACCTGCCTAACCGCGAGCTGCTGAGGGAGCGCCTCAGGTCGGCCCTGGCCCGTGCCCGGCGTGAAGCCGGGCGCATGGCCTTGTTGTATGTCGATCTGGACAGGTTCAAGGAGGTCAACGATACCTGCGGGCATGCGGTGGGCGACATGCTGTTGCAAGCCGTGGCCACCCGCCTCAAGGCCTGTATCAGGGAGACCGATACCGTGGCTCGGATTGGCGGCGATGAATTCGTGATCCTGCTGGAGAGCGTGCAGCACAGCGACGATGCCCAGCGGGTGGCGGACAAGATCCGCGGTGCGCTGGGTGAACCGCTGCGCCTGGACGGCCATTCGCTGCACATCCTGCCGAGCATCGGCATTGGCCTGTATCCCGAGCATGGCCTGGAGGAAAAGCAACTGTTCAAGCATGCCGACGAGGCCATGTATGCCGTCAAGCGCGCCCACAAGAGCCGTTCCAACGCCTGATCGAACGAGCACCGTCCCGGGCGCCGTTCGTCGCGCAAGCTAAACCTTTATGGCTTGGGCTTTTCCCTATGCAGACGAACGTTTTCGTTCACGACCGATTCATCTGCAACAGGAGAACTCCCCATGAACGCCATTGCCACTGTGATGCGCAGCGCCGGCCTGGCGCTGCTCCTGGGCCTGTGTGCCAACAGTGCCCTGGCCCAATCCCCTGTGGCCTTCATCGATGACGCATCGGCCCAAGGCATGGCCGACATCGAGGCCAGTCGCCAGGCGCACCAGCAAACCTCTTCCAGGGCGGTCAAGGAATACACCATCCAGGTCATCAATGACCGCACCACCGCCAACCAGCACCTGGCCAGGATCGCCAAGCAACTGGATTTGCCGATCGCTCCACGCGAGCAATTGATGGACCAGGCCAGGCGCCTGATTCCTACCGTCGCCGAAGGCGAGGACGTCGACCGGGCCTACGCGACGAACCAGATCAAGAGTACCGAGCAGGCGATCCGGCAGATCCGCCAGCAGGCCCAGGCCAGCGAGCTGCCTGAGCTCAAGGCCTTTGCCGAGGAAACCTTGCCCAAGCTGAAAAATCACCTGCAGATGGCCAAGGCACTACAGGCCGGACGCCTGTCCGATCACCTGGAGGGGTGACGAACAGCGGGCTTCAGGGCCGGTACCGGGCGGGTGGTTGCCCTGATGGTTACACCTGAGAACATTCCTTCGCAGAATAAAACAGGATTGTGCTGGAGCCTTGGCGGTTGCGGGCTTAACGTGACCAGGACCCGGCGCCGCCAGGGCGCCGCGAGGCTCAAGGAGACAGCACATGACGAGTACGGCCGGGGATTCGGTCTGCGACCTGTATCACCGTGCGGAGGACTATTTCTTCGTATCCATCTCCCAGTTCTATCGTCGCTTCGGAGCGGACCTGAGTGCCTATTGCACCGGGGTCGAGGCCAGCAGCCTGAACTTGCTGATCATGAAGAACCAGGGCCCGCACAGCGCTGCCCAGCTGGCCGAAGGCGTGGCCTTCCTGCAACTGACCGGCATGCCGTTTTGCGTCGTGGTACCCGAGGCCCATGTAGCTCATGTCAGCGAACCGTTACGCCAGCAACAGCTACTGCCGGCAGACCGAACCACTTGCATGGTCCTCGACCTCGAGGCCTATGAAGCGCCACAGGTATCGGCGCAACGGCTGGATATCCGTTGCACCGACGATTGCCTTGAAGACTGGGGGCTGCCGGTGGAGAGCGCATTCGAGTCCGGCGCAGGGGGGATCGAACAGTACCTGGCCCGGCACCGGGCCGCGTTGCAGTCCGGTAGGGCATTGCGCCATTTCACCCTGTATGTCGATCAACGCCCGGTGAGCGCCTTGACCCTCTCCCTGGGGCCCGCAGTGGCGCGCCTGGACGACATCGGTACCTTGCAACAGTGCCAGGGGCGCGGTCACGCCACGGCGCTCATCCACCATGTGCTGGCTTTCGCCAAGGCCCAGGGGGCCGGGACTTGCGTCCTGGAGGCGTCTCTGGACGGCCTGTCGATCTATCGCAAGGTCGGCTTCAAGCGCCTGTTCGACTACCGCACCTTCTGCCAGGAGTGACTCGCGCCGCTAGCGACCGGCATTGAGTCGGAACTGGCGCGGGCTGACGCCGGTCAGGGCCTTGAACTGTCGGCTGAAGGCGCTGTGGTCGGTGTAGCCGCACTGCAGCGCCACCTCGGTGATCGGTTCCTCGGTGATCAGGAGGCGCGAGGCGTTTTCCAGGCGGGCCTTGTGAATCATCTGCCGTGGCGTCAGGTGGAAGATGCGCTTGCAGTAGCGCTCCAGCTGGGCGATGGACAGGTTGGCGATGCGGGTCAGGTCCTCCAGGCGGATGACTTCGCTGTAGTGTTCGCGGATATGCCGATCCACCGCCGCCAGGCGTTCGTAGGCCGGGTGGGTGTCGCGAGCGGCTTGCAAGTCAAGGGATATGCCGGCCATGCCGATGATCTCGCCACTGCTTCCGTGCAGTGGCAGCTTGTGGGTCAGGCACCAGCCTGGTTCGCGGCTGCCATACAGGTGCAATTCCAGCTGGCCCTTGATGGTGATGCCCTGGAGCAGCACGCGCCGATCCTGCTCGGTATAGACGGGCCCGAGCATTTCGGGGAAGACCTCGGCGGAGGTCTTGCCCAGCAACGGGCGGATGTTCTTGAAGCCACAGCGTTGGGCCAGGGTCAGGTTGGCAATCAGGTAGCGGGCCTGCAGGTCCTTGACGAAGAACACGGCGCTGGGAATGCCGTCCAGCAGGGGCATGACCAGGGCCAGGTTGGCCAGCAGGCTGTCGATGTCCCGGGGGCGCTGGGCGGCCATGGCCCGGGGCAGATGGTGCAGTTGTGCGCTATCGATCATCGTCGGCCTCTCTCCTGGGGGCTTGGCGGGTCGGATGCGGCATGAGCTGGCCGGGGTATTTCGCCCATTCAGGGGTCGCAGGCTGGCTGCGCGTCATCGAGCAGCAGGCTGGCAATCCGGGCCGGCACCAGTGGCGCCCGTGGCGCCGGGATGCTCCAGCCGAACAGCTGCTGGGCGGCACTGGCACAGACCCGGCCCTGGCAAGCCCCCATGCCACAGCGGCTTTGCAGCTTCGCGGTAGGCCAGTCGGGGGCTGCTGCCACGGCGGCGTAGGGTACGTCTTCGCAGCGGCACAGCAGCGTATCAGGCTGGGCCAATTCCAGTATCTGCGGCTGCAGGGCGAAGTGTTTCCGCAGTTGACCGGCAAACCGCTGCCAGTGCTGCCGCTGGGCGTTCAATGCGGCGGCTCGACCGGCCTGGCCGGTGGCGGCGTAGCCGGCGATTTCCCCTTCGACCAGGGCCAGCTCACTGCCGCCGATACCCGTGCACTCTCCCGCGGCGTAGACCAGGGGCAGGCTGCTGCGCTGCTCCGAGTCCACGGCAATGGCACCTTGTTCCAGGCGGCAGCCCAGGTGGCTGGCAAGACGCGTGTTGGGTACCAGGCCGAAGCCACATGCCAGGTAGTCGCAGGAGATTTCCCGGATGCGTCGGCCCTGGCGGATGCGAACGGCTTCCAGGCGCCCTTCGCCCAGTGCCTCGACCACGTGGGCGTTGCAACGATAGGCCGTGGTGCCCAGGTGCAGGGCCTGGGCCAGTTTGTTCGGCCAGCGCCACAGCTGGCTGGCGAACCCGAGCAAGGCACTTGCCGAGGCTTGCTCCAGTACTCGCTCCACCCGAGCCCCGGCCTGGCGTGCGGTGGCGGCACTGGCCAGCAGCAGGGGGCCGCTACCGGCGATCACCACGGACTGGCCGGCCATTGGCAGGCCGTTCTTCAGCAGGGCTTGCAAGCCGCCGGCGCCGGTGACGCCTGGCAAGGTCCAGCCGGGAAAAGGCAGCAGCAGCTCCTGGGCGCCGCAACACAGGATCAGCCGCTCGTACTGCACCTGCCAGGCTTGCTCGGCGTCCTCCAGGAGCAGGCTGTCGGGCCCCAGTGCACAGATGATGCGGGTGCCACTGAGGTAGCGTACCGATGGATGTTGCAGGATCTGGAAGTATTCGGCCTGAGCGGGTGTCGGCGGATGGTTCGGGCCGTTGCGCCAGATCTGCCCGCCAGGGCGCGGATTATCGTCGATCATCAGGATCGAACGGGCGTTGTGGCTGGCGGCCCGGGCGGCGGCCAGCCCCGCGGGGCCACTGCCGACGATCAGGACCTGGCATTGCAGGTGAGGGTTCGTCATTGGCTGCGCTCCACCTGCATGCCGTCGCGGCACAGGGTCTGGCAGGCCAGTTGGCGGCGCCCGTCGATGGTCATCCGGCATTCCTGGCAGATTCCCATGCCGCAGAACGCTGCCCTGGGACTTCCGGTACAAGAGAGCCGGGTGCGTGAGTTGCCGCTGACGGCCAAGGCAGCGGCAACGCTGATGCCAGGGCGTACCAGCACGGCCTGCTGGTCCAGGTAGATGATCATGGGGTGACTCCAGTCAGGGAGGTAAAGCGCCCGGGCAGGTAGGGACGAGGGTCGATCGCTGGGGGCCGGTCGCACATCAGGTCAGCCAGCAACCGTGCACTGGCGGGGGCGGTGGTCACCCCCAGTCCTTCATGTCCGACTGCCAGCCACAAACCTGGCTGTTGCGGATGTTCGCCGAGGATCGGCAGGCCATCCGGGGTCGCCGAGCGAAAACCGGTCCAGCTTCGAATACCGTTGAGTTGCGCCAGTTCCGGCAGGTAGCCCACGGCCCGGCGCAGCATCGGTGCCAGCACGTCGGGATCGACCTGTGGATCGAGGGTGTCGAACTGGCGGGACGAGCCGATCAGTAACTGGCCGGTTGGGCGTGGCTGGACGTTGAAGGCCACGGAGGTGCCATTGCTGGCGTGGGCGCTGGCGGCGTACCCCAGCTCCACCAATTGATGATTAACCTGGCGCGGATAGCGATCGGTAATCAGCAGGTGGCCTTTTTTCGGGCGCAGGGGCAGGGCCGGTAGCAGTTGGCGAGCACCGAAGCCGTTGGCCACCAGGATCCTTGGGGCGTGCAACAGCTGGCCGTCATCGAGTTCCAGCCGATCTTGGGCGACATGTCGTACATGGCCGCGCCGGCGGCTGATCGAAGGGTGGCTTTCCAGCAGCCATTGGGCCGTGGCGGGTGCGTAGAGAATGCCGTCGCCAGGAATCTTCAAGGCACCACCCAGCCCCTTGCGCAGCATGGGTTCCAGCTTCGCCAGATGCGTTGCATCCAGTAGCTGGGTGGCCACGCCGTGCTCGGCCAGGGTGCGCTGCTTGGCCCGTGCCAGGTCCATTTCCGCGCTATCGGCGGCCAGCCACAACGTGCCGCAATTGCGATAGGCGCAGGCTGTCGGCAGGCACTTCTGGATCTGTCGCCAGAGTTCTATGGAGTAATGACTCAAGGCCAGTTCGGCGGGGTTGTCGTCCATGACCACCAGGTGGCCCATGCCCGCCCCGGTGGCGCCGCCGACGGCGTCGTCCAGTACCAGTACCCGCAATCCGCGCAGCGCCAGCTCATGGGCGCAGGCTGCGCCGATGATCCCGGCGCCGACCACGATCACATCCGCTTCGGCCCCGTGGCTCACGAGCCGATGCCCCAGGCGAACGGATCGCTGTCGTCCAGTAGCAGGGTGGCTTCGGCGCTGATATGCGCACTGCCACGCAAGGTCGGGATGATGCGCTCACCGGCAGTTTCATAGGAGGCGCTGAACTGGCTGCCGATGACGCTGGCCTGGCGCCACGTCTGGCCCGGGGCGAGCTTGCCGTCGGCTGCCAGGCAGGCCAGCTTGGCGCTGGTGCCGGTACCGCAGGGGGAGCGGTCGTAGGCCTTGCCGGGACAGAGTACGAAGTTGCGGCTGTCGGCTTGGGGATCCTCTGCGAACAGCTCGATATGGTCGATCACTGCGCCTTCGGCGCCGGTGATCCCGGTGGCCTCGAGGGCCTGGCGTACGTTCCAGGTGTACTGGGTCAGGGCTTCGACGTTGTCCAGGGCAATGCGTTGGCCGTGCTCGCTGATGAGGAAGAACCAGTTGCCACCCCAGGCGATATCACCGTGCACCAGGCCCAGGCCGGGAACCTGCACGCCCACCTGGCGACGATAGCGATAGGCGGGGACGTTGCGCACGCTCACCGACAGGTCTTCGTGCAGGGTGGCCTGCACCGTGCCCACCGGTGTTTCGATGTGGTGCACGCCACAGCCGATGCGCCCCAGGTGGTACAGCGAGCGGACCAGGCCGATGGTGCCGTGGCCGCACATGCCCAGGTAGCCGCTGTTGTTGAAGAAGATCACTCCGGCACAGGCGTCGGCCGCCTGCGGCTCGCAGAGCAGGGCTCCCACCAGCACGTCGCTGCCGCGGGGTTCGAGAACGCAGGCGCGGCGCCATTGATCATGCCGATCGCGCAGGATATCCAGGCGCTCGGCCATGGAACCCCGGCCCAGGTCGGGGAAACCATCGATGACCAGGCGAGTGGGTTCGCCGCCGGTATGGGAGTCGATCACGGATATTTTTTTCATGGCAGCACCTGATGGAAAAGAGCTACAGAGTGAGCGAGACAGGGGCTTGGTGCTTGTGGGTTTTCGCTGGCTTTGATGACGAAATCAGCATAGTCGAAAGGTTGGGCGCCTCTCGTGAGGTACGCGGGATGAGGCCGCTATTTGCTTGGCGCATAGCGAAATAGAGAACGCTTGCTCCTCCGCGCGGGGCTTGAAAGTGTGCTGATTTCGTCTATTTCGAGGAGGAAAAACCTCAAGCTGCAACGAGGAGAAAAGGCGACTCTGGTTTTTGTTTCCGGCCTTGATCGGCTGGGACGACTCCATATAAGGACAAGACCATGAGCCGTACAGCCATCCGCCGGAGCGGTGCATCGCCCTCCGAGCCCCCTCAGTTCGACACCGGTTGCCCCCATCACCTGCCAGCTTTGCGCAAGGTATTGCGTTGCCAGCTGGAGGCCGCGCCCGGCCGGGCGGATTCACTGTCCTGAGGCGCTACCGCGCTTGTGAAGCCACTACGCACAGCTGGGTACAGCACTGCCGCTGCCGGATGATCCGGCCGGCGCAACGTTCGATCTGCCTATTCCAATAACCTCAAAAAGGCGCGCCTCCATGTCAGGCAAAGGTAAATTCAAGAAACAACTCTCTCTGGTGGACCTGACCTTCATCGGGTTGGGTGCGATCTTCGGTTCCGGCTGGCTGTTTGCCGCCAGCCATGTCTCGGCGATTGCCGGACCGGCAGGGATCTTTTCCTGGCTGCTGGGCGGTTTTGCCGTGCTGTTGCTGGGCATCGTCTACTGCGAGCTGGGGGCCGCCTTGCCGCGCGCTGGTGGCGTGGTGCGCTATCCGGTGTTCTCCCATGGCCCGCTGCTGGGGTACTTGATGGGGTTTATCACCTTGATCGCTTTTTCCAGCCTGGTGGCGATCGAGGTGGTGGCGGCCCGGCAATACGCCGCGGCCTGGTTTCCCAGCTTGACCCATGAAGGCAGCAGCGACCCGACGATCATAGGCTGGTTGGTACAGTTCGCGTTGCTGTGCCTGTTCTTCTGGCTCAACTACTACAGCGTCAAGACCTTCGCCAAATCCAACAACTTCATCAGCCTGTTCAAGTTCGTGGTGCCGTTGCTGGTGATCGGCGTCCTGTTCACCTTCTTCAAGCCCGACAACTTCCATGTCCAGGGTTTCGCCCCATTCGGCCTATCGGGGATCGAGATGGCGGTCTCGGCGGGCGGCATCATCTTTGCCTACCTGGGGCTGACCCCGATCATCTCCGTGGCCAGCGAGGTACGTAACCCCCAGCGGACGATTCCCATTGCGCTGATCCTCTCGGTGCTGCTCTCGACCTTGATCTACGGCTTGCTGCAACTGGCATTCCTGGGCAGCATCCCCACGGAAATGCTGGCCAATGGCTGGAGCGGTATCAGCAAGGAGTTCTCGCTGCCGTACCGTGATATCGCCCTGACCCTCGGGGTGGGCTGGCTGGCCTACCTGGTGGTGGCCGACGCGGTGATCTCCCCCAGCGGTTGCGGCAATATCTACATGAACGCCACGCCGCGAGTGGTCTACGGCTGGGCCCGGACCGGCACCTTCTTCAAGATATTCACCCGTATCGACGAGCAGTCGGGTATCCCACGTCCGGCGCTATGGCTGACCTTCGGCCTGTCGGTATTCTGGACATTGCCGTTCCCGTCCTGGGAAGCCCTGATCAATGTGGTCTCGGCCGCGTTGGTATTGAGCTATGCCGTCGCGCCAGTGAGCGTCGCCGCCTTGCGCAAGAGCGCCCCTGATCTGGCGCGACCGTTTCGGGTCAGGGCGTTCGCCGTGCTGGGGCCGTTGTCGTTCGTGATCGCTGCGCTGATCGTCTATTGGTCAGGTTGGAGCACCGTGTCCTGGCTGCTGGGGCTGCAGATCCTGATGTTCGTGATTTACCTGCTGTGCAAGCGCCTGGTACCCACCGATCACCTGAGCCTGGGTGAGCAGGTACGTTCGTCGTCGTGGCTGATCGCTTTCTACGCGCTGACCATCGTCATTTCCTACCTGGGCAGCTTTGGCGGGATTGGCGCCCTGGCGCATCCGTTCGATACCTTGACCGTCACCCTGATGGCCCTGTGTATCTACTACTGGGGAGCCAATACCGGCGTTCCCAGTGCCAAGCTGGCGCTGGATGGCGACGAAGAAGAGTGAGCGCCGTCTCTTTCGATCGATGACGGCTTGCTGTCTTGAGCACAGAGGACCTGCTCAAGGTGGCTGGTCGGAATCCCTGGACCCATAGCTGACCAGCCGGCCCCACGAAGATCGTGGGGCCGGCTGGTATCCGGGGTATCAGAAGCGCACGTTGGCTGCCAGTTCGGCTGAACGGCCAGGGGCGACGATGGCGAACATGCCGACGTGGGAGGCGTCGTAGTAGGTCTCGTCGGTGAGGTTCAGCAGGTTGAGCTGCAGGTCGAGGTTCTTGTTCACCCGGTAGGCCAGCATGGCGTCGTAGCGCCAGTAGGAATCCAGGCTCCGGGTATTGGCATCGTCGGTGTAGCGCTTGTCTACATAGTTGGCGCCGGCACCGGCCTTCCAGCGTTCGGCGAAGCTGTAGGTGGTCCACACCGAGCCGCTGTTGGGAGCGATGAACTTGGCGCGGTTGCCGTCGAAGTTGGTGTTCTTGCGTGAGGCGTACTTGACCGTCTTGGCGTCCAGGTAGGTGTAGCCTGCCATCACTTCCCACTGGTCCGTGAGATGGCCAGTGGCTCCCACTTCAAAACCCTTGACCTCGACGTTGCCGTCCAGGGTCACCTCATTGCTGAGCGGGTCGTAGGTCCGCGCATTGGACTTTTCGGTCTTGAACACCGCGGCCGTCAGGGCCAGGCGTTCATCGAGCAGGTCCCACTTGGTGCCCAGTTCGATGCTGCGGCTCTTTTCCGGATCCAGGTTGCTCAAGCGGCCGCCGGCCGCGCCGTCGGCCCCGCCGGATTGCCCGGCTGTTTCCCCAGATGGGTTGAACGAGGTGCCGTAGGACAGATAGAGGCTGGCGTAGGGCAGGGGCTTGAAAACGAGGCCGGCCTGGTAGGTCCAGATATTGCTGCGGTTGCTCTGGGCAGCGTCCCGGACGTGGTAGTTGTCGAAGCGCGTTCCCAGGTTCAGGTCCCACTGCTCGTGCAGGGCCAGGGTGTCCATCACATACAGGGCGCGGTTGTTGTGCCGGGTGACGTCGTGACTGCCATTACCTCGTGCTACCGGGGCATGGGCATCACGTGGGTTGGGGGCGTGCAGGCTACCTGGATCGGAACCACGGGGGGCGTAGCGGTTCTTCACATCGATCCGTTCACGGGAGAACTCCAGGCCGGCGCTGTAGCTGTGGCCGATGGGACCGGTGTCGAAGGTACCGAAGATGTCGGTCTGGTTGATCAGCGAGGTGTTGACCACGTTGCGTCCACGTGCGGGGCCACGCATCACCACGCCGGCCAGCTCATTGTCGATGGAGCCGAAGGTCGGCCGACTCATGATGTAGTCCTGCATGCTGCGCCCCTGGCGGGTGGTATTGCGCAGGGTCAGGTGTTCATTGACGTCATGTTCCAGCTGCAGGGTGGCGATGTCGGAGGAGGTCTTGCGGAAGTCGCGCTTGGCAAAACCGTAGAAGTTATCCCTGTCGACCTTGGCCGGCTTGCCAGTGATGGCCGACACCGGATGCCCCTGGTCGGGAATGTCGTCGCTCTGCATGTGGTAGTAGCTCAGCGTACCGCGGGTATCGGTGTTCAGGCCGAAGGAGACGCTCGGGGCCAGGCCCCAGCGGGTGACTTCGACATCGTCGCGTCCGGGCGTGTCGGCTTCGTGCTTCATCGCGTTCAGGCGCAGGGCCATGTTCTGTTCGGGCAGGTACTGGTTGACGTCGAGGGTGCTACGGCGAAGTTGATCGGTCCCCAGGGTCAGGCTGCCGGAGGCGAAGGATTCCTGCTTCGGGGCCTTGCTGATCAGGTTGATGCTGCCACCCGTGGAGCCGCGGCCGGAATAGGCTGAGCCTGGTCCCTTGACGATCTCGATCTGTTCGACGTTGAAGGCTTCGTGGGTCATGCGCCCTACATCGCGAATACCATCGATCATGATGTCGGTGCTGGCTTCGAAACCGCGAATGAACGGGCGATCGCCCAATGGCGTGCCACCTTCGCCAGCGCCGAAGGTGATGCCAGGAGTGGTGCGCAGGGCGTCTGCCAGGGTCGACACCGCACGCTCCTGCATCAGGGATTCGGTGATGATGGTGACCGACTTCGGGGTTTCTCTCAGCGGGGCTGTGAATTTCACCGAGTCGGAGGCCTCGCGCTTGTAACCGGGCTGGTGCTGCCCCTTGACCTGGGTGGTGCCGAGGGTGACGGCAGCGCTGCCGGATGGCGCTTCGGGGTGTTCCGAGGTAGCACCCAGGCTGGCTTCACTGAGGGCCAGCAAGCCAAGGGATGTGGGCCACAACTTCCAAGAATGTGGACGGGTAGTGCTGGACATTGAGATATGACCTCCGGTTTATTTGGAAGTGATTCTCATATGCGAATTTATGTCATTCAATCGGATCTATCCGAACAATCATGTCTAAAAATGTATTCGGATCGATAGGCTGGTCGTCAGCCAAGCTTGGGGTTGTTGGCTGCGCATCCTGGATTCTGAGGTTGTTGCGGGCGATGTTCTTTTGCCCCAGATTACGCCTTCGTCGACACCGTCCGATCAAGGAGACCTGCCATGGACTTGCACTTCGAAACCGCCAACCTGTTGCTGCGACCGCGCACCTTCGAGCATTTCGAGGCCTGCCTTCGCATGGACCAGGACCCGCAAGTCACGCGTTTCATACCCGGTGAGTGGGACGGCGGGCAGTGGCACCGGGATTTCCTGCAGGCGCGGATTTCCCAGGACTTTGGTGAGCGGTGCGGTTATTGGGCGATCTTCGCCAGGCAGGCGCCTGACGAGTTGCTGGGCTGGGTCTCGTTCATCCCCTTCGATGCCGTAGGGCCCGAGTTGGAGATGGGCTGGCGCCTGGTGCAACGAGCCTGGGGACGGGGCTTCGCTTCCGAGGCGGCCCGACGGATCGTCGAGCACGCGTTCGCTGATCCGCAGGTCGAGCGGCTGGTGGCCAATGCACATGTGGACAACCTTGCCTCGTTGGCAGTGGCCCGCAAGATTGGCTTTCGGGTTTCCCACGACGCTGACTTCGAAGGCCTGCCCAGCCGTTTCTTCGAGATGACCCGCGAGGATTTTCTTCGGCAGCAGGCCAGCGCTGGATTGTCGCGTGCCTAAGGCTGGCAGGCGTGGCGCCATTGCTTGGCGCCACGTGATGTTGAACGCTTGGGATCAGAGGTGGCGGCCGACCCACCACAGCACCAGGAACGCGATGCAGGCGACCAAGGCCGAGAGTTGGAACAGATTGATCGACCACTTCAGGCCCAGGGGGAAGTTTCGATAGTCCCGCGCGTTCAAGCCGCCGTTACGCAGGAACAAGTGGGGCATGGCGAACATGGCGCCGATGCACAGCAGCATGAAGAAGCGGCTAAGTGGGTCCTTGCCCAGCAGGGGCAGGCGAATGGCGATGGCCCGGCAGCGGGATAGATGCCCGACCATGTCGTCGAGCCTGAAGTAACCCAGGTAGACCTGGATCGCCAGGGACACCAGTGCGGACATGACCACCAGTACCCAACCTGCGGTGTAGATATCTTCGGCGTTGCACATAGCTCTTCAATGACCTCCTCGAACCTTGCGACCAGGCGCTTGGTGTATTGCTCCTCCGATTGACCCTGCATGCAGGGCAGCCGGCCACCATACCATTCCCAACGACATCAGGGCGCAGGTTCGCCCGCAGATGATGGCTGGCTGGGCAGGGCGCAAGGCAGAGAGTCAGAGTTTGGCGCACCGCTCCACATCGGCCTGGGTGGTGACCTGGGTGTCGATGCCAAGGCGATATTTGCAGTAGTCGATGATCATCTGCCGTTCTTCGGCGGTGAGCTTCTCCACGCGCCGGTAATCGCCGTCGTTGGCGTGGATATTGAAGAACTCCAGTTGCAGGCTCGGCGAATGCTTGAGGAACCAGCGGGTGTGGGTTTCAGCTTCTTCCAATTCGGTGTAGTAGCCGATATTGAGCTCGACCAGCAGGCCGATAACCAACAGGAGGATGAGTTTTTTCACGTGCGGCTCCTTCCATGGATAAGGCGCCAACGGCACCGGGGGCGCGCATGGTTCCGGGATTGGAGGCGCTTGGCAAGTACCTGTTAAGAGGTATGCCTGTCATGAATTGTGACGTTTGCCCGGGACAGGTTCAGCCAATAGACAGGAGCGGGCTGTTACAACGTCCACGCACTCGGCAGGAGCCGGGTGGACAAGGGGGCAGTGAGGTCGGGGCTACGGCCCCGATCTTCCCATGCAGCAACAGCAGTACGCAGTAACAGAGAAAGCGATCTTGGGATCGCTTTTTTTGTGCCCGCAAATGGCCGGTCAATGAGTTTGGTCCTGTTGCCGGGCTCCGGCTTTGCGGAGCATGACCCCCCGGCATATCTGCTACCTGTGCTAGCGGAAGGCTCTGGCCCGGCCATTACCTCGGTGGGGAACACTCTCTCCAGATTACCGTTCGTCCGACGGATGGAATTGGCAAGTATCAGTCACTGCGGCATGCTGTCAGAAGATGTCGTAGTGCCACTACTTTGGCGGTATGGACATTTCATAGCTGCTGTTGGGCTCCCCTTCGATGGTGAAATAGGTGTTCTGATGATTGTGTTGATCCTGTCCGAGTCGCGGCATGCCGGATAAGGCATTGGCCGAGGAGCAGCGCCTGGCCGCCTTGTATGCCCTCGAGCTGCTGGATACGGCCCGCTGCGAAAGCTTCGATCGCATCTGCCGCCTGGCCGCGCAGTTCTTCAAGGTCCCCACGGCGCTGATCACCCTGGTGGATCGTGATCGTCAGTGGTTCAAGTCGCGGGTGGGGTTTGCCGTCGAGCAGACGCCGATCGATCAGTCGTTCTGCGCCTACACGATTAAGTCCGGTGAGGTGTTCGAAGTCCAGGACGCTCGCCAGGACGTGCGTTTCCATGCCAATCCACTGGTGACCGAGGGCCCGGGCATAGGTTTTTATGCCGGGGCGCCCTTGATCACTTCCACGGGGCACGCCATCGGCAGCCTGTGCGTCATCGACAAGCAGCCGCAGCGGCTCGATGCCGCCGAGCGTCAACAGTTGCGTGACCTGGCCTCCCTGGTGATGGAGCAGATCGAGCAACGCCAGCGCCAGACCCGCCGTGATCCGGTCAGTGGCCTGCCCAACCGCGAGCAGTTCCAGCGCGACTTGCACGATCTGGCGGACGAACACCCCGGGGAGCGACGGGTGCTGGTGCTGGTGGATGCGGTGGACATGACCGTGGCCCATGAGTTGACCCTGGCCCTGGGCATGGCGCCGTTCGAGATCATCGTGCGTTTTCTTGCCCAGCAGTTGCTCGCCTACCTGGGTCGGCATGTGCGGGTCTATCACGTCTCGGCCAAGCGCTTCGGCTTCCTGCTGCCGGCCGCACCTGGGGTCGAGCGTTTGCTGGAGGGCCTGGTGCGTCGCTTGCGCCGCCAGCCGCCGGGCCTGGAATTGCCGATGGTGCCGGGAGTGTGTGCGGGCATGGTGGAGTTTTCCACGGACCATGACGCCGTGCCGGACGTGTTGCGCAAGGCCATGTTCGCCCTGGAGCTGGCCGCGCTGGAGCGCTGTACCTGGGCGCCCTACGACCTGGTGCGCGACCAGGCCTACCGGCGTGCCTTCAACCTGGCCGCGGACATCGGCGAGGCTCTGGACACCGGGCAGATCTACCTGATGTTCCAGCCGCGCTTCGCCCTGCCCGATGGCGCCCAGGTCAGTGCCGAGGCGCTGATCCGCTGGGACCATCCCTGGCTGGGGCCGATTTCCCCTGCGGAGTTCATTCCGGTGATGGAGCGCAACGCCCAGATCCACCAGGTGACCCACTGGCTGATCGATGCGGTGTTGCACAAGTTGCATCTATGGAGTGCCAGTGATGTGCAACGCCTGTCGATCAACCTGTCACCCCAGGATTTCGAGGACCAGGACATCGCCGATGTGTTGCGCGATGCCTGCCTGCGCCACCGCATCAATCCCCGGCGCCTGGAAGTGGAGATCACCGAAGGCGCCTGGCTGCGCTCCAACCCGAAAGTGCTGGAGCAGTTGAGCAAGATTCGCGCCCTGGGCATGGATGTGGCCATCGACGATTTTGGTACCGGCTACAGCAACTTCGCTTATCTGCACCAGATTCCGGCCAATGTGGTGAAGCTCGACAAATCCATGGTCACTGACCTTGAGAGCAGCGCCCAGCACCAGAAGATCACCCGCTCGGTGATCGCCCTGGCCCGCGAACTGGGCTACCGCACCGTGGCCGAGGGCATCGAGAGCTTCAAGTGCCTGCAGATGTTGCGGTCCTTCGGCTGTGACGAGGCCCAGGGTTACTTCCTGGCCCGGCCCATGCCCCAGGACAAGTTCCTGGCCCGTAGCGAAGCGCAGCGCTTTCCGCTGCAGGGTGGTTTCTAGGGCCGGAGCCGTTACTGGGGGGCCGTTGCCATCGGGCGTTTAACCTTTCTATACAAAATCCCCACACTTGGAGATGAACGGCCCTGGGGCGCTCGTTAGGCTGGGGTCGGCAGTTCTCCAAATACCAGGGAGCGCTGCCGTCTCCTTTCCGATCCGAATGACCAAGGGATTGCTTGATGATGAAGTTCGTCAGAGTCATGGCGAGTTGCGGTGTAGTGATTCTCAGCCTGGCCAGTTGCAGCAATGCCGCGCTGGAGCAGCCATATGCGCGGCGCTGCGAGTTACCGGCGGCGGGCGACCAGGCCAGGCAGGTGCCGGCGCCCAGCGGCGCTTGGTGCGTGGGCAAGGCTGCTTTCGCCTTGCGCGATCCAGCGCGTGCGGAGACCTTTTCCAAGGTCGCCGGCGCCCGCCGCGAGCTGGCATTGAAAGTCTGGTATCCGATCGCCGCGCCTGCCGGCAGGCTGCCCCGTGCCGAGTACGCCGAACCCGAGGCCCTGGCCGCGATGCAGGCCGGAAGCGCGGTGGAGGTCGCCAGCCATTCTGCTGCCGGCGCCAGGATGGAAAAGCACCGCCAGTATCCGGTACTGCTGTTTTCTCCCGGCTTGGGAGCGGTGGCCGAGCTCTACAGCGGCTTGCTAGAAGACTTGGCCAGCCGTGGCTACGTGGTGGTAGCCATCAATCACCCCTACATTTCCGGGGTCACGGTGCTGCCCGGAGGCCGGGTGGTCAAGGTTCTGGACGTGCTCGAGCAGGACGAGGAACAACTAGCGGCCGCCGCGCCTTTGGTGGTGGCGGACCTGCGCAGTACCCTGGATTGGCTGCAGCTGCGTAACCAGGAGCCGGAGCACCTCCTGGGTGGACACCTGGACCTCGAGCACGCCGGGGCTCTGGGCCATTCCTTCGGTGGTTCGGCTGCCTTGCAGGCGACGCGCCTGGATCCGCGTCTGCGGGCGGCGGCCAACCTCGACGGCAGTATCCAGGGCGAGCTGGCCGGTCCCTGGAGTAAACCCATGCTGCTGTATGCCGCTGGCCAGGATCCGCGGGACGCCAGCATGGACAAGGTGTGGGCAGCCCGCCGGGGGCCTGGTGCATTCAAGGTGCTGGAAAATGCCGGGCACCATGACTTCACCGATGGGCGCTGGGTGCTCCCGGCGTCGGTCATCAAGGCCATGGGCGACGATTTCGGCAGTATCGATCGCGGCCTGGCAGTACGGACCTTGCGCCAGGATCTGGGCGATTACTTCGCCCGCTACCTGACCCGTCCCTGACGGGAGGTGAGCCCAGGCATGGAAAGCCGATCGCAAGGTTGGCCTTAGGTTTTTGCTTTGCTTGCTCCGTGTCGGGTTTTCAGTGGGTGCCGGTTTGCATTATCGTGCGCCGCGCCCCGAGCCAGAGGGGCGATGCAACCCAGGCGAGGAATCATGGGCAAGGCGAGAGTGATAGGTACCACCATCGAGGCGATCCGCGCTGCCGAGGCGGCATTGGGGCGGCCCTTGCCCCAATCGTTCAGGGATTGGCTGCTGGAGCACAACGGCAAGGCGCTAGGTGCGCTAGAGGTGTTTCCGGTGTTCGATGCCCGTGATCCGCGCAAGACCTGGGAGTCGATCGTGCGCCACTTCCAGGGCGGCTGGCAGGCTTGGCTGGACAACGTCGAGGGGCGAGCCGTGGGCTGTTCCAGCCTGCTGCCGTTCGCTCAATTCGGGACCGGCGATTACTACTGTTTCGACTATGCCTTGCTCGGCGACGCCGGCGAGCCGCGGGTGGTGCTGTGGTCCCATGAGACCGGCCGAACCTCTGTCGTTGCAGACAGCTATGGGGCTTTCCTGGTCGATCCCGATCGGCCGGGGTAGCACCCCGGCTGGCGCCGTACAGGGTTTTCATTCCGCGAAGCGCTACTGCGCTGCTGTCGACTGTGCTGAAGGCACGGCTGGCAGTTTTTCGGTTCTGGCGGTTTGCGGCATCAGGTTGACGCCGAAATGATCATTGCCTGGAGGCTTCCTGCCAGGTGTTGGTGAGGTCACGGTAATGATCGTCGCCTGTTCCGGGCGGCGCATCGGCATGACCACGCTGGTGTCCGCGTTGAGGTAACTGGCCATCGTCGCCAGGGTGAGGCCAACAAACGGTGAGGCCGAGCCGGTGTCACCCAAACGCTGGGTCAAATCGTAGCTTTCGCGCGAGTCGAGCAGATCCAGCGGACTGTGTGCGGCGTTGAGTGCCGGCAGGAGTTGTGCCAGGGGGGTGGTGTGCGGACCGCCGTCAAAGAACACTCGAACTGCTTTCTGAGCGAGTCCGTCAGTGGCTTCTTTCCAGCCAGAGGCCAGTTTGGCGGTCAGGGCGTCACCCTTGAGGTATTCGCCATTGTCTGGCCGCAGCAATGACACCGTGACCGGCCGATGCAGTTTGGCCAGCACTGGTAGCGCATCCCATTGTTCGAACGCACGCTGAGTCCAGGGTTGAGGAATGAAGGTCGTAGGCTGGAACTCCACTGCGGGTTTATTGCTGCCCCAGCCAGTAAACTCCGGGTCGATGCTGTTCGCGTTGACCTTGGCAAATTGCGCGTAGTAACGCAGCCATTCGACGCGCTCGGGACGACCGACAACCATGGCAACCATGGTGTCGGTGAGTTCGCTCGGTTTGCGTGGGCCAGGCCCGCCAATCAGCGGCGCCTTTTTCGCCGACAGCGCAAACGACATGCTGAACCCTTCTACGTTGTAGACCAGGACAGCGGGGAGGTCAGGGTTCTGTTCGAACAGATTGAACAGATTGTCCACCAGGCCTTCGGGAGTGTCGCTGCAGACCACGCCATCTTGCAGGTTGCGCACGCGATGCCAGTGAAGGCCTGCTTCCGGGCGGTAACGGTTGACCATGTTCGAGAGCATTTCCCGGGTTCTTTGCGGGGAGTAGCGCAGGTTAGGTGTGTCGGGATTCCAGCCACGAACGACCGTGATGGTCGGGATCGGCCACTTTTCCATGAAGTTGCGCAGGCCCAGCTCCAGCGCATCGGCCTTGCGCTTGTCATAGGCCATGTCTTTGTCGTCGCCATCCACCGGATACTGTTTCGGGTCGGTGGGCAGGATACTGCCCACGTGGAGGACATTGGTCTGCTTTGCACTCTGTTCCTGCAAGGCTTTCCAGGCCTGGCCCTGACGGAACACGTCGAGGCTCAGGCCAATGGCGAGCACATCCAGTGTGTCCAGGTGGGGTGAGGAGGCAGGGGCGCGATAACGGGCATCAACCGGCATGGTGGCGTTCCCCTTGGCCGAGGCATAGGCAATCGCGGGTGAAGCTGCGCTGGCAAAGCAACGGCTAACCGTGGATGGATGTTCAGCCGCCTGAACCAGAGGGCTGGTCAGGAGCAGACCGGTGAAAAGCCAACTAGCAGCCTCGAGGCGCATCAGGCGATGTCCCCCAAACGGGCAGGCTCGCCTTTTATGAATGTGGTCCGGGGCTGGGTGGCCACTGTTGGGCCTGTCGAATGATTGGCGGGTACAGGCCTTTTCGGCTGGGCGGGGTCAGTCATCGTGTATTTCCTCCATGAACATTATCCCGTTGGTTCCGACGATTGGGGGCAAGCGTCTGTCCGGGGTGTTGGCTGCTACCCGACGCCAATCGGTGGGTGTCGTGATGAGCAGACCTGGTGAGTTGTTGAGCTTGATTTTGCTCCCACCGGGTGATGACCCCAGCACGCAGCCAGGGCATGACGGATATATCGGCTGATGCCTATGGGCGTTGCACCTCAAATACGAAGGGGTCGCCCTGAGTCGGGAAGCGCAACAGGTACTGCGTCACCGGTTTCTTTTCACCAGGCACTCGATAATCCACTGTCAGCCCGGCCGGGTTGTTTTCCTGCTCCGCACCCTGGTAGGCATTTTCCGGATAGCTGAATGGGTGGCGGGGCGTCTTGCGAATGGCCGAACAGGAGGCGAACAGTGGCGGTAACGCGTACATGTGCTGTCCGTATAACAGCAATACCTGGGTGTACCGATCACCATGGCCACTGCTGATGTACTGCATTTCCACGCAGGTCGCGGTGCCTTGGCGCCAGACCGTGGCTGTTGCCAGGTTTTCCGGATCGATGGGATCGCCGACGGGCCATTGCGACGAGGCGAGGTTGATTGCATCGTGTAGTGGCCAACGCTGTGTGCCGATCGTGAGGGCCTCGCCATCGAAGACCATTTCGGGCGTACCTTCGGGCGGATCGAGATTCAGCTCATCGGGTGCGCTCCACTGCTGGTCAAAACGCTCAAACGCCGGGCGCATGGCATTGACCCAAAGGCAATGCCGTGGCGACTCCGAGCAGGGCATGGTCAGTTCAGTACCGGGCCCTGTGAACAGGTTGTCGCCCAGGGACTGATAAAAAGCCCGGTAATCGGTGAAGCGAACCGGGGATGCCTGTAGCAGAAGGGGCAGGCTCGCGCCGAAAAGCAGGCTCAGACAACGGGTGAGTGTTCTCATCGATGCACCTTGGCGCCGGATGCCTTGATGGATCCCGGATGGGTGGTCCAGAAGATCGTTTTGCTGGTAGCAACAACCCATGACTGAGCCCAAACCCACTTTGAACGATGAGCTGAAAGACGCGTGTCACAAGGCTTTCAGCGGTTTTAGTAAAGAACTAACCGTCCTAGCCTTTTTCCGATGGGTCAATATGAAACGCCGAAGGCACCTAGGGGCGGTGCTGGCTGAGGTCTCGCTGCTGTTTGCGGATGCATTCGCAAGCGGACCTCGAAACGCTCCCAGCTGATTGCAGTCAGCTACATGCACCGCTGGAGGCCTTGAAATACTTGGAGCGGGTGAAGGGAATCGAACCCGAACCCATATGTCACGTAAGTCATTGAAAATTTGAGTGTTGCATGGGTGATTGTAATACACGTTTGTAGGACCTGCGTGGTCCTCGACGACAGAAAGTAAACCCTTAGAACCGAGAGGTGAGAGCGGAGGGATAGCTTGTGTTTTGGGGCTGACTTTTTGGCAAAACCTTATAGATTGGGGCAGCAAACTCGAACGACCTATATCGCCTGCCCGCAGGTGTATGATCACACGCGAATTCACCAGCGCAATTTGAACAGGCGAGCGAGATTGATGAGTCAGTGGCGACGGAAATGCCAATCGCTGAAGAAGGGAGCCCGGTATGAATTCCCTTAAGGAAGATGTCGCGAGAGATGGATATGTCTTCGTCCGTGACTATTTTCCTGGGGCAGACGCACTCGCGGTCGCAAATGCGCTTGGTCATCCACTGGTGCCGTGGGAGGGCGGAACTGTCCAAGACTTGGTCCCTCGGTCTATCGCGACACCAAACACATATAGCGGTATATACGGACTCGGCTGCTTCCCGTTTCACACTGATCTCGCGCATTGGCGCATTCCACCTCGATACCTACTTCTAAGATGCGTGACCGGTTACGCTGATGTCCCAACGCTTTTGCTCGACGGAAAAAGCATCTTTGACGCGGTGACTTTAGACATTCTCACACGCGCCATTTTTAAGCCGCGCCGACCGAGGAGCGGGGCGCTCGCACTGCTGCGCTTGTGCGAACCCACCGATGATGGCTACTGCTTCCGGTGGGACGAACTGTTTCTCAAGCCGGCGAGCAAAATTGGTGAGCTCGCCAGTCAGCGCATTAAGGAACACTTTGATAAATGCGAGCCTTTGAAGATCGCCCTTGCGCGAGTTGGCGACACTTTATTAATCGACAATTGGCGCATGTTGCACGCACGCTCGCCGATTCCCGCTGAACGCGAGAATCGGAAGATTCAGAGAGTTTATTTGGAGAGCCTTCAGTGAAAAAGACAGTCATACCCGCAGCAACCCCGACGACCTGGGACCCGGAAGCGCTCTATCTCAAAGCTCAACGCTATGTGCAGCATATGAGTCATCTAGACAGCGACGATTGGGAATATGCTCTTTGGTCGGGATTTTCCCTCGAATTTTTGGCGCGAGCAGCGCTCGCCAATGTCAGTCCCACACTTTTGGCAGAGACCGACAAGAGTTGGGCCAGTCTCTACCATGCGCTTGGTTTCAATCCTATCGAGGAAAGGTTCACGCCGAAATCCATCGCAGTCAGTGAGGTCTTCAAACGCCTTATGGCAATTTTGCCGGACTTCACGAAGGAGCATGAGGGCTTCGGAATTTCGCACACAGGTAGGCGCAATGCCGAGCTACATTCAGGCGAGCCAGCTTTCGACGGAATCAAAAGCTCGGTTTGGCAGCCGCGTTTTTATCAGACAAGTGAGATTCTTCTCTTCTCTATCGGGATGACGCTTGAGGACTTTTTCGGTGTAGACGAGGCAAAGGTCGCGAAGCAAGTTATTGCTGCCGCAGTCGACGACAGCTCTAAAGCAGTGAAAGGCGACGTAGAAGCCCATAAAAAAGTCTGGCTCGCCAAAAGTAACAAGGAGCGTGCCATGTTGGGCGCTCAGGCTGCGATCAGGGCAACACGGCAAGAAGGTCACCGTGTTGAATGTCCTGCATGTGCTTCGCATGCACTTGTAGTGGGCGAGCCTGTTTCGGCACCCATTCAAATTCTGCGGGACGGGGAAATAACTGAGAAGCAAGAACATCTGCCAAACCATTTTGAATGCTTCGCTTGCGGTTTGAAGATTGCCGGCCTTTCTCGCCTTACGGTGGTTGGTCTTGGCGACCGCTACAAGAAGACGCAGATTTATGACGCGGCGGAGTATTACGCGCCGCAAGATGACTATATGGGCTACGACGAAGACAACAATGAACCCTGAAACTTAGGGCTCATTGCCGGGGAAATCGAAAGTCGAGGGAGGGCTGTTCGCTTAAATCTCAGTCATTTGGCTCGATAACGACCGATGATGACATAGTGATTCAGCCCAACCAATTGACGAAGGTAGGCGTCTGCTATTCCGCAACGACCGTGGACTGAGAAGAAATCTCCAGCAAGCTTTCGAGGTGAGCTTCGACAAACAGCATTTTCACCAGTTTGCCTAGGCGCCCAGATTGTGGGTCTTGAGCGATTTTTTTGCAGGCCTGAATGTAGTTATCCATTGCTGATCCGAAATGTCTTTCGTAGCTTTCTTTGTGGAGGCATAGGTCAATCATCTTTGCCATGAAAAAACGCAGCTTTCCAGTCTCACTATTTCTTATGATTAACTCCATGTCCTGCGCAGTCGCTGACTTCAGAGCTATTTCTTGACGAGACCCCCATCCGTTATGCTCTGCCACATGGAGGCAGGCGTCGTAGACAGAAATCTTTGCCTGTGCCATTTCTTTAGCTGCTTCAAATTCGGCTTGGATGCGAGGATGAAGCCTGGCATGGAAGAAAAGAGGGAATTCATTTCCATCCGGGTTTTGAAGTCTGAAGGCTGAGATCCATTCGGTCAGGGCTTTATCCGCAATTGATTCTCCACCGGGAAGATCTGAGATGGTTTCGCAAAGCCAGCTGACCATGTTGGCATCCATTAAGTGCGATTTTCTAGAGACATCCACGGCCTCGGCTAGCAGTTGCTTTTCTGTCAGTGTGTGATCCCATACGGATCGTTCAAAGAATTTGTGGGCTGCATGTCGGGCATCCATTGCTTCGGCTTCCCTGACGTATCGAGCAATGATCTCTGCGACCTGGGAAACATCGAATAATCCAGACTGCAAAAACTCGACGACCAAGAGCTCGTAGTCGTCGCACTGGGCGATTTTCAGTTCGCTCATAAGCATTCGCCATCTCGATTTCCGCTTGTCCTCTTCCGATAGCTCCTCTTTTTTCGTGTTGAGCGAACTCCAGCTTCTGCCAGCGTCTTTAGAAAGCACAAAGGCGAAGTTCGGACCATCCTCAATCCCCTTGTAATGGATCGCGGCAAGTAAGACGGTCGAAGGGATCACGCGCCACAGAACGGAATCAGATAGGTCATGTCGCCCCCCCAAGACGCGATTGACAACCTTGATAACCTTGCGAATTATGCGAATGTTGGTCAGTCCACACGATGCAACTGCGGTGCAGATCTGTTCGGCATGATTCGACGCTGTCAGCGCGATTGCGATTTCAAAGGCCTCGGAGGCTGACGTTGTCAGCTTAAGCTCTTGATCGACGACCTTCTCTCGAAGCAAGTCCCACACGTCCCGTTTGGCGAGCTGATCGCTATTGAGAATCAGCATAAATCGGCACTCATGTTGCTGAGTGAATTCGTCAATAAAACCCAGAATCTCGTCAATATTGAGTTTTTCGTGCTTGCGCTCGATATCGTCGAGAACAATCAATTTTTGCCGAAGTATCGCAGGAGCGAAGACGAGGCTGAGATCGTTCAGAGCGCCAAACCCCTTGTGGAACCCCTCAAGCACCTTGACTCCCGAGCTTACGGCTTGCTTCGCGCCGGCCCAAAACCCCGGATTTGCCTCAATGGCGGGCACCGCGCTTTGGATCAGCTTCATTTTGACTTGCTCCATTCCGGACAAGCCAAACAGCGATACATAGAGCGCACCATTTACAGTCTCATCGGTAGATGATTTCTTGACCTGGTCCCACATGTAGCTCTTGCCTGTGCCCCACTTACCGGACAGCGCGATGACTTTGTTGTCCTTGTCCGCGAGTAATTGTGTCAACTGTTCCTTTGTCGATTTCAATGACATATGCGTCTCCGAAGTTGAGTTTTTCCATGCATGTTGCATCAGGCGCGTGCCAGGTGAACAGCGTCCGGAGGTGGGTGACTCCGAGACTTCATTGACCGGGTGGTTGAGGTTGGACACAGGCACTTAACCCTGCTCCTGAAGCTCTGAGCCTTCGTTGGCGGCCCTTTTCATTCCATGCCTCGTTCTCCCCTTTGAAACTTCAGATCGTTGCGCGTGCGCGACACTGCGGGGGTAGGTCAAGAATTATCATGAGCTGCCAATCGGGCAATCACCCTCTGGACTTGAGTGAGCTGCCAAACGCCTCCTTTTGGCGCTGGTATTCCGATGCTGTTCAGCTCCCCTTGCATTGCTCGCTGCGAAAGCTTCCTTGCTGTCATCCCGTCGAATACTGGCCGGAGCTTGGCTGCAAAGTCATCTGCGGCCTGTTGGCGTTGTTGAACATTCGCTCGCAGGTTTTTAGGTCCGGCCTTGCCCAGAATGACGCCACGAGACTTTGCGACGGCCAGGGCGTCTTTGGTGCGCCTGCTGATCTGATCACGCTCCCACTCAGACATAACCGCATGCATCTGGATCATTACTTTGTTAGCTGTCGGCATATCTGCAGCGACGAAGTCGCAACCCGTCTCCATGAGGCCTGAGATGAAATGCACGTTCCGTGCGAGACGGTCCAGTTTGGCGATGATTAGGGTCGCACCGTATTTACGACAGGTGTCTAGTGCCGCTTTCAACTTCGGGCGTTTCGCAAGAGCGTCAACCCCCTTACCGGTTTCGATCTCTTGAAACTCGGCCAGACATTCCCATTCCCCGTTGCTTAAATAACGTGCGACGGCTTCTCGTTGAGCCTCCAGCCCCAACCCACTTTGCCCCTGAGTTGCGGTGCTAACGCGGTAGTAAGCGACGAATTTGCCGTTTGCCATGATCGAACTCCAGTGATGACCACACTTCAAAACGTTCGTTTAATGTGTGGTCAGCTTAGATCGCGGCACATAAAAACACAATTAATTTGTGTTTTTATGTGCTGGGTTGCTATGCTCAATTTTCTGACAGCAAGGTAGGTGTAACCATGGCAAACGCATTCAAAGTCCGCACGACAGAGCTGACTGGCACTGGTCGAACGTCGCTTAGATTCGAGGAGAGCACCTGGGCAGCAATCGACGCCCTTGCGGTAAATCGAGGTATTCGCTGGCAAGACTGGGCTCGTGACGTGATTGCGCAAAAACCGGGAGCACCTAACAAGGCTGCGGTAATCCGGTCTGCACTTGCTGACGAGTTGTTAGCCGAGAAATTAGCTGCTGTGGCTGATGAATTTGCCTCTGGAACAGCCGAACTCACTGAGGAGCACGAGATAGCCGGGACGGGCTACTACCGCTTAGACGACGTCCAATTGGCCAGTGAGCTGGCGGGCGCCAGTATCACCACCAGAGACGACAGCTTCGGCTCGTTCGTGCTGCATATTGGCCGGCGCTCGATATCCTACGGTGGTGAGTCGTTTGTGATTGTTGAAAACATGCTGAAGGGCCAATTGCACCTGATGCTTGCCCCAACTGTTGAATCATAATAGGCAGAAGAACTATGAAAGTGAAAACTGTAACAGCTAGCGAAGTCGCATACATGCTTCGCCGTGATCTCGGCGCGGTCCGAGCTTGGGATGACCTATTAGCTGACATGAGACGAGGCAAAAGCTCTTATTTTGGGCTGGTTCTGACTCCGTTTCTTTCCAGTCACGATGGAAAAGCATCACGTCCCTATTACAGTCTTTCGGACATCGCTGATTTCACCGATGCTGCCCTTAAAGTCGCGCCATCCTCGATCGCGCTCATACCTATCCAAGTCCACGAATTTGAGGTCGGCCCAGCTGACAAAAGGCTTTGGAAAGCGCGTGCGCTGGTGTGAGCAAGACCGAAGCCGGGGTAAGCCGCAAGTCGTTCAAGGTAACCGCCTGCATTGATTGGCTCGACGTTGTGATCGAAACGTTCAGACCATCGCAACACCAACACGTCCAAGAGGTGCTTAGAGGAATTACCGGCACTAAGCTTTGGGTTGAAACACTCGATAAACGGGCCGGAAATGTAGGGACAGCGTTTCGCCTTCGCTTCCACGATTTGTTGGCGAATGACTACCAAAAGCTACGAAAAACGCTCGATGATTTCGCCATTCGCTACCCTATTGCGTCTGCTCCTCGTATCACTGCGATTGAAGTGGCCTGCGACTTCCGGCATAAGACTGGCTCAATACCCGAAACGCTGGCCATGACTCACAGGTTGCAATCGTGCCTATTTGCTGAGGGGACAAAGCACCGCCAGTTCGATCCCGTCACCCGGGAGAATCGTTATCTCGACCATCATGGGGACCGATTAGATCCGAACCTTAATTTCCGTATTGGCAACAAAGCAGACCCTTTCGCTTGGCAGGTTTACTACAAAAAAACTGACAATCAACAGTTACTCCCTAAAGACCGGTGGCGAGCCCGAGTCGAGGTTACACTGCAAGGATCGGCACTGCACGAATACGGAATTAACTTACTTGCTGATCTTCAATTCTTTCAATTCGATAAGCTCACCGGCCTGTTCCGTTTCCGTCGCGAAGTAGCTCCAGAGAAGCAAGCTGGTGGCGACCTTTTCAAACTGACGGCGATAAAGATAAATCGCAAACTGCATGACGCAACCCCAGAGCGCGGCATGCACAGCTTCGATAAAATCGGGCGGCGTGACAAGTGGCGCAAGACCCGCGCGGAGAGTCGGCATATTGAGGCTGACAGCGAGCTTCAGGGGGCAGTAAAGGGCGCCCTCCGCCGACTCACCCTGTAGGCGCCTGCGCAAAAAAAAGGGACAAAAGCCGACCAGCACACCGCCCGAAGTCCGCACTGGCACAGGATATTGCCCCTGCCGTCCTAATAACTGTAAAAGCTGTAAACGCCACACGGATCTATGTGCAGCCCCTCCATAAGCCTGTCAAAAAAGTAAACCCTTAGAAATATAAGCCCCCTCTCAAGGGGTTGTCTGTGTCGTCGGCGGGACAGTTTGATGAAAGCTTATACTTGGTGCCGAAGCGCTAGCTGGATTCAACTGGCGCTCAGATGGTGAGTGCAATTATGAAGGTGGAAAGCCAAGCTCGTGCGTCGGTTTGTCTACTGCTCTACCTACAATGTAGGTTGGTGGAAAGCTGCGCGGAATCTAGGCCACAGCGTTTTTTTTGCAACGTAATGCGTTCGTAACGCATCAGAATATCGTTGAATGTAAACGCTGATGCGGAGCCGTCGTTCGAACCTGGGCCCGCAGCTGGTTTATCTTGGCGTGCCTTTGGGCTGTTCGGCCCTACCCCAATACACGGCTGAGACGAGGCCCCAGTTCCCCGCATCGTTGGGTCTCCGCCATCGTGCGGTTCGCATTGTCCGGAGATGATTGAGTGCTTCTTCGAACGAGCTGAAACGCAGTTCGGCCCCGTTGTCACCTACCCGAAATGAGCCATCCCTAGGGCTGGCAAGCCCTCGATGAAAGCAACTGCCGTCCGACGCGAAGGGGACGTCCTCCACGATTTCATCTGATGCAACTGGTGCGATCTCGAAAAACGTAGCCGGATCTATGCCCAGGGCGTCTGCAAGCCCCTCAATCGCGTCCAGCGAAGGATTTGCCATGCCTCGTTCTATTCGGCTGAGATAGCTGCGAGCCACGGCAGCATGATCTGCGAACGCTTCCTGGCTGAACCCGCTCGCGAGTCGAAGTTGCCTAAATCTATAGCCGAATCGTTGTCGTAATGATTTTTCCATACCCAACATTTGGCTAGTATGGGACACTCAGGGGCCACGCTCTGTTCGTGACATTTCAAACATAGGGAGATTCATTGATGGCTAGATCAGGCCAGTTTCATGGGTTAGAGGCATTTCAAGCGCTATGTGCAATAGCGATTTTTGGAACTGCTTCGGTTGCGAATGCCGGGGCCGGGGCTGAGAAAATTCCGGTGCCTGAAGCGAGAGCCGAGCAGACGAAGAATGCGGTGAAAGCCCTTCTGAAAGATCCTGAAAGCGCTCAGTTTCGCAATCTTTACACCAAGAGTTGGACTGGTAAGCCAACTCCTAAGGACTCTGTTTGCGGGGAAGTTAACGCGAAAAATAGCTACGGGGGGTATATTGGATTTACCCGTTTCTATCAGGCTGATCCGAACAGCCCTGCGGTTTTATGGGCTACCGAGGATTGGATGAATTCGTCATTCGGCTTTATTTGCGATTAGCACACTTGGCCGGTAGAGTTCTTTAATCGCGAGTTGGTGCGAATCTACCGGCGCCATTTGCATTTATCTAAAGTCAGCTTAGATGATCAATGGTTTTGTTATGCATTGAGGGTGGGTGTAGACGGCGCACTCTCAAAGAGCCCTCTACACCCAGTCGACCAGATAACGAAGCCGAAGAATTTTATATCCTGGACTCATTGCTTGTCTGATAATGGCCTAGGTTTGGTTTTTAGTCTCCATGCGTCTTTGACGGCCTCTAGTCCATTTGCAACGACAAACGATTTGATTGCCGGAAGCTTGAAATCCAGTAGCTTCACGTATTCCAGCAGTCGTTCAGCATCAGCGTCTTTTCTATAACGAACGGCGGTTATGGTTTCACCTCGGCTGTGACCCGCCAGCTGTGCCTGAATGTCCGGTGGGACCCCAAGCTCACTCAATGCGGTGATGAATGTGTGTCTGAACGAGTGAAAAGTGCGTTTGCCGTCTCTCGGTATAGCGAGCTGCTTGCCTAGAAAACGCTCATTGAACCAACTCCCCGCCGGTTTACCGTAACCTTTAATTTCATCACGCTTGAGCTCGGGAAACAGTCGAGAATAACCCGCGCCGGAGAGCGCCTTCACATAGGCGGGAAGCTCTAGTTCGATGATGTGGGGGTGCAACGCGACGATGCGCTGGGAGTTAACAGTCTTCAGTGACTTGTCTGGTTCATCCGCGTCCAGTTTATCTGGACCATCGAGATTGAAGTCCAGGTAATGCACCCCGGTATTCGTCAGCTTGAGGTCGGTGATATAGAGCTGAGAAAGCTCGTTCAGCCGAGCTCCGGTGTAAAGCGCAAGCAACGGCAGCCAGTAAAAATGGGGGCGGAACTGATGGAAGCGTCCGTGTTTATTACGTTCGCCGGTGCCGGCTGAGAACCAGTGGGCAGAAAAGATTTTGTCGAGATCAGTCTTTTCAAACCGGAGGCGGTCATCTTGATCCCGTGTGACTTTTTTCTGTTTCTCGATGGCGCGTTTTGCCGGGTTGTGGGTGAGAATCATGTTGTCGACTGCCCATGCGAACATACTTGAAAGCGAGTCCAAATAGCGTTCAACACTCGCAGATGATAGGCGCAATTCTCCATGCTCTTCGGCCAAGGCGAGCAACTGATTTGCGTCTTGCGTTCCGTGACGACGAGCGGCGTTATATCTGTCTGCAGGCATTCTTCTAAGCGTTGCTTCGTAGTCCCAGATCAGCTGGCGGTTTAGAGCACCTAATGGAGGGTCGCGCATCAGCTCGACGAATGCGCCACATTGCGTTGCCATTTTCTTTTGCTGATCTAGCTTCCAGTTCGGCTGTTTTTTTGTCAGGAACTGTTCCATCAGCGAAGAGACAAGCTGCTCGGCGCGATCCGGTCTACAGCACTCACAAGGCCATGCGGGGGGGCTGTGGGGTGAGGGCTGGGGCGGTGAGGGGAGAGTGCTGATCGGGCCACTTGCGCTTAGTGGAGGGGCTCTAAAGAACCGGCCAGCGTGCACCTTCAGGATTAGCACCGAGCGCGTAGTGAGACGGATGCCCGGCAAATCGAAAAAGGCAGCCGCCAGAGGTCGCCCGAGTAATCGAAAAACTACCTCTTCTGAAGCGCCGGCTTCGATGATGTTTAAAAGCGTGGTGCGCGGGACAAATGGCTTGAGCAAGCGCCTGAAGACGTGCGGGGTCCCTACTTCGATAGCGCTGTTGAGAACGAATCCTTCTGTTTCGCTCTCTCGGTCGATGTCTGAGAAGTCGTCGACCAGAAAACCGGGTTGCGAATTTGCTTCATAGACGACCGGGATGTTGTAGTTGAGCACGCCCCGTAGCACCTGGCCGATGGGTAGCCCGCAAGAATCGCTGAGCTCGCTAAGGCTGATCAGCTCTTTTTTGGAGAGCGCTTCGCCGGCTTCAGGTCGCTCGCTTTCGCTCATGGTCAACTCGCTCAAGTTCAAGTTCCAAATATCCAAGAGTCGACATGCTACCGCTTTCGCCTCGCGCAAATCCCTCGATTCGGTGGAGACGTGAACTTCTCGTTGTCCCAAGCGCGGGCGAAGGTGAGCCGGGACTGTGAGGCGAAGGACGTAGATTCCGCTTGGGCGGCGATAGAGGTTGTTGCGCTGCGCCACGTTATAGCCCTTTGTAGGAGGACTTGCGTGACTGCTCGCGGCTTGCTCATATGACTTGTTGAAAATCAATGAGTTAGATGAGAAGTGGAGCGGGTGAAGGGAATCGAACCCTCGTTATCAGCTTGGGAAGCTGGAGTAATGCCATTATACGACACCCGCTCGAACGGCTGACTTTGTACCAGATGTAACCGGGAATTTGAAGTTTTTCTTTATCTGGCCCGCATTTATCTGTTTTCCCACACTTGCCACAGGGACGCCAGGCGCCACGGACAGAGGGCTTATCCAAAGACGGATGGCGACCTGTGGAAGCGGGATTTCAGACGGCTCGTGCATGTTGGCCCTGAACGTAGGAGGGGCGCGGACGAGCATCGTATTGCAAGGGCTTGAGGAAGCTCAGCAGCGCCCGGCGACTGTCCTGGCAAGCGGCCTTGTGTTCCATGTCCAGGAAATGCCCTGTCGCGCTGATCGTACTGAAGCTCGAGTTTCGCACATGGTTGGCGAACAGCCGGGCGTCCTTGGCCGAGGTGTACTCGTCCCACTCGCCATTGATGAACAGCACGGGTATCTGAATATTCTTCGCCGCCTTGATGTAGCACTGGCGATCGCTGTTGAGCACATGACTGATGTGAAAGTGCATCTGCCCGTACTCATGCTCGGCCAGGCTGCTCACATGGCGATAGTTGAAGCGCTTGAACAGCGATGGCAAGTGCTTGCCGATGGTGTCGTTGACCAGATGGCCGACGCGATGGCGGTCAAGGTTGCCGAGGTAGTCGACGCCGCGTTCCAGGTAGTCGCGCATCGGTTCGTTGATCACCGGCGAGAATGAGCTGATCACCGCCTTTTCGATGCGCCGCGGGCATTGGGCGAGTGCCTGCAAGGTCGCGGCCCCGCCCCAGGAAAACGACAGCACATGCTCGGCGGCGAAGTGTTCGATGAGCTCCAGCAGGATCTGCCCCTCGATTTCCTTGGTCAGCATGCGCTCATGCCGGTTATGGGCCTTGGAGCGACCTGCATAGGGCTGGTCGTAGAGCACCACGTTGAACTGCGGATGGAGGTTCTTCACGGTTTGGGCAAAGGACGCCGTGGTGGCCATCGAGCCGTTGACCAGGATGATGGTCTTGTCCGCAGCTTCCGCGCGATAGAACTCCGTGTAAACCCGATACTGACCTTGTATATCCAGCACAGCGATTTCTGGCCTCATGTCATAAGACTCCTGGCAAGCGGGTATGCGCGCATACGATGAGTGTGCACGGGCAATGTGACAGGTAGGCATACGCCTGGAATCGGGGCCCATGTCGATCCGGTAAGGCAGGTCGACGGGTATTGTTATAGGCGGGCGATTTACCGGCGCGAATGCAGAGCAGGCAGGGCTCAAGCCGGCAAAGGGTTTCTGGTTATGGGTGTGACTGGTCGGTCATAATTCGGCCGACGGACTGATTCAAGCAGGGAGGTCCGGAACCCGCAAGTGCCGTTGGGTAAATTGTTCGACAGCTTCCGCCCAGCGGTCGTCCCTGGGCGAAAGGTGTCACACCTGCTCTATCTCGGCGGTGTGAAGGGGCCGATATTCACCAGGGGCCAGGGCCGGGTCCAGTATCAGCGGCCCCATGCTCTCGCGATGCAGGCGCACGACCTTGTTGTCGAAATGACCGAACATGCGCTTGACCTGGTGGTAGCGCCCTTCGACGATGCTCAGCCGGGCGCTGCGGGGACCGAGGATCTGCAACTGCGCCGGCAGGGTAGTGAGGTCTTCGAAGGCGAAGTACAGGCCCTGGGCGAAGGTCTGGACATACTCGGGGCCAATCTGCCGTTCGGTCTCCACGTAGTAGCGCTTGGGCAGCTTGGTTTGTGGCTGGGTCAGTCGCCGTGACCAGCTGCCGTCGTTGGTGATCAGCAACAGCCCGGTGGTGTTGTAGTCCAGGCGTCCGGCGATATGCAGTTCATGCAGGTCGGGCTCGTCGAGCAGCTCGAGCACGGTCTTGTGTTCGGGGTCGCGGGTGGCGCTGACGCAGCCCATGGGCTTGTGCAGCATGAAGTAGCGCGCTGGCTTGCCGGCCTGCACCACCTCGCCGTCCAGCTCCACCCGGCTGAATTCGCGGACCTCGGCCATGGCATCGGTGACTGGCCGACCATCGATGCGTACGCGCTGTTGCGCTAGCAACAGGCGGGCTTGCTGGCGGTTCAAGTGCGGCAGGTTACCGAGGAAGCGATCAATACGCATGGTGCCCAGGCCTTGCAGGCAGGAAGCGCGGGCTCATGAGCGTGGTGCCTGGGCCGTGCGCAACTGCGCCTCGACACCCGCACAGCGCGGACACAGGCACGATTGGTTGCGCAGCTCCTGCGGCAGGGCCTCGATGACGGCAGGGTCGATACTCACGCTGTAGCACCAGCAGGCACGGTCGGCGCTGCGCGGGTCGGCCAGGGTGCAGTCATTGCGGGCGCCGCAGGCTGGGCAAAGGTCGGGTCTGTTCATGGTATGCAGGGGTGTTTGCGCGCAGGCTCGATGGTGTCCGGCCTGCTTCGCATGGGCGGCTCGCGGTAACAGGTTGTGCAGGGTGTCTGCGGATTGCGGACCGGTCAAGCAGCGGCTGACGATCAGTGGCAAGTACCGTGGCCTGGCGGGTTCTCGTGCCCAGGTCGCCGGTGGTCGTCAGGCACTATAAATGTGGGGGTGAGAACCGCACTGAAAGCGGTTTTCGCGGTCAGATATGTTGTCAGTCAGCATTGCTGGCTGCCGCCTGCCAGCGTCGCTGGTCTGGCTTCTTCGCGGTCCAGGAGGCCGCCATGTATCGTCGACTTCTGCTGCTTATCCTGTTGGGTTCGAGTCTTTGCGCGTGCGTCCCCTATTACGATGGAGACTCCGGTTACTACGGCTCCCGGGTCTACAGCTCGCCGGCGCCGGCCTATTACTACGGTGGCGGTTCTTCCTATTACTACTCCACTGGGCGCAGCTACTACGCGCCCCGCTATTACCAGCCAGCCCCCCGTTACTACCAACCGGCACCACGCTACTACCAGCCTCGCCCGGGGTACCGACCGTACCCGGGCCAGGGTTGGGGAGGGCATGATCATCAGGGTAACTGGGGCAATAACAATGGGGGCAACCACGACTGGGGAGGCCATGGCGGTCATGACCGCGGCCGGGGAGGGCGCGGCCACTGAGGCTCGCACGACCCGCAATCCTAGGGCCGTTGCACGTCGGGGTTGGATGTTCCCATCCCCGGTAGCGGGTTGGCCGTTAATAGCCTGTGAGGTCCGCCAGCGGATGACGGCCCTCCCAGGCCTTGTGGAAATGCGCCTCGACCACGGCTTCCGGCACGCTGGTGATATCTGCCCAGTGCCAACGTGGCTGGTGATCCTTGTCGATCAGGCGTGCACGCACCCCTTCGGCGAACTCCGGGTGCCGGCAGCAATTCAGGCTCAGGGTGTACTCCATCTGGAACACTTCGGCCAGCGACAGGTAGCGGGCCCGGCGGATCTGTTCCCAGACCAGGTGCGCCGTCAGTGGACAGCCTTCGGCGAGGGTCTTGGCCGCACGGCTGTAGAGCGTGTCCTGATGGTCGTGCAACTGGCCAATGGCGCGCCAGGCACAGGCCACGTCGCTGACGTCCAGCCATTGGTCGATTTCGGCCCGGTCGGGCATCTGCCCCAGGGCTTCTTGTTGCAGGGCCTTGAGCAGGCTATTGAGCTGGCGTGGGGTCTGTTCCTGCCAGTTCAATTGCAGCAGCCCCTGGGTCAACGCCTCTTGTTGCTCATCCAGCAGGAAGCGGTCGGCCAGGCCCAGGTCCAGGGCATCGCGGCCGTTCATGTGGGCACCGGTGAGCCCCAGGAACAGCCCCAGCTTGCCGGGCATGCGCGAAAGGAACCAGCTGGCCCCCACGTCGGGATACAGGCCAATGCTGATTTCCGGCATCGCCAGGCGGCTGCTGGGGGTGACGATGCGGATGCCGGCGCCTTGCAGCAGGCCCATGCCGCCTCCGAGCACATAGCCATGGCCCCAGCAGATCAATGGCTTGGGATAGGTGTGCAGACGGTAGTCGAGACGATACTCCGCGGCGAAGAAATGCCCGGCCAGGGTCGGTACCTGGCCGGGTTGTGCCAGGCAAGCCTGGGCCAGGCTGCGGACCTCGCCACCGGCACAGAAGGCCTTGGCACCGTTGCCACGCAACATCACGCAGACCACGCGGGGGTCCTTGGCCCAGGCGTCGAGGCGTTCGCTCAACTGCTGGATCATGGGCAGCGACAGGGCGTTGAGGGATTTTTCCGCGTCCAGGGTAGCGATGGCGATGCGGGCGCCGCCGGTACCGGTGAGTTCTTCGACGTGCAGGTTCATCGTGACCTCGATGGAAAATAAGAGCGGTCAGTATGATCGCCGTGAGGGAAAGTACTGCTCCTGTGTCAGATCAATTGACAAGCGAAGTCGGCTTTCCTAGGGTGCGGCCATTGTTTTTCACGGGCATGGCCATGACTGCTGACGATCGTATCAAACTCGAACCGAGCTGGAAGGAGGCACTGCGTGCCGAATTCGAGCAGCCCTACATGAGCGAACTGCGGGAGTTCCTGCGCCAGGAACATGCCGCCGGCAAGCAGATCTATCCGCCGGGTCCGCTGATCTTCAACGCCCTGAATTCGACACCCCTGGACAAGGTCAAGGTGGTGATCCTCGGCCAGGACCCCTACCACGGCCCGGGCCAGGCCCATGGGTTGTGCTTTTCGGTGCAGCCGGGCGTGCCCGCGCCACCCTCGCTGGTGAACATCTACAAAGAGCTCAAGCGCGACTTGAACATCGACATCCCCAACCACGGTTACCTGCAGAGCTGGGCCGACCAGGGCGTGTTGATGCTCAACACCACCATGACCGTGGAGCGCGCCAATGCCGCCTCCCATGCGGGCAAGGGCTGGCAATTCTTCACCGACCGGATCATCGAGGTGGTCAGCGCCCACCAGCCGCACCTGGTCTTCCTGCTCTGGGGCTCCCATGCCCAGAGCAAGCAGAAGTTGATCGACGCGACCAAGCACCTGGTGCTGACTTCCGTGCACCCATCGCCCCTGTCCGCTTACCGTGGGTTCCTCGGTTGCGGGCATTTCAGCCGTACCAACAAGTTCCTCGAGCAAAACGGCGAAGCCCCGATCGAGTGGCGCCTGCCACCGCTGTAGGCCAGCCCTGTGGTCGCTGCCCGACCCCGTCTGCGGCAGCGGCTACAGATCCTTGTTCCAGTGGCGGAACAGGGGCTCGGCAAGGAACAGCACGAACAACAGGCGCATCACCTGCATCGCTGTCACCAATGGCACCGACAGTTGCAGCACCTCGGCCGTCAGGCTCATTTCCGCAATGCCTCCGGGCATCATGCCCAGGGTCAGTGAACGCAGATCCAGGTGGGTCAGCAGGCTCAAGCACCAGGCCGCCAGGCCGGCGATCAACATGCTCAGGGCGGTGCCCACCAGCGTACGCCCCATGAATGAGGGCGCCCGACAAAAGAACTGCCGATTGAAATGACAACCCAGGCCGCTGCCGATCAGCCACTGGCCCAGCTGGCTGGCTCCGTCCGGCAGGCCGATGTGCAGGTTCCAGGCGATGCTCGCCGTGGCGCTGAGCAGCAAGGGGCCGAACAACCAGGGGTTGGGTTGGCGCAGGCGCTGCCAGAGCCAGGCCAGCAGCGCTCCGGCGGGAAACAGCAGGGCCAGCCAGTGCCAGTCGACGACCGCCCCTTGCAATACCGGTGAGCCTTGGCCCAGCAGGTACTTGAAGGCGGCGGGTACGCACAGCACCACCGCCAGTACCCGCAAGCTCTGTCCGGCGGCTACCCGGCTGAGTACCGCGCCATTGCGTGCGCCGAGGTTGACCATTTCCCCCGAACCACCCGGCATGCTGGAGAAGAAGGCGGTGGCCCGATCCTCGCCGGTACGTCGTAGCAACCAGACCGCCACTACGCTGGACAGGCTGGTAACCAGCGCACCGCAGAAGATCAGGCCGAAATGGCTCATGACCTGTTCCATCACCGCCGGGGTGAAGTGCAGGCCGATGCCGATGCCCACCACCCATTGTCCGCATTTGCGACCGCCGGGAATTTCCCCCAACTGCCATGGGGTCAGGCAGCGCACCAGGATGACGGCCAGCAACGAACCGACCATCCAGGGCAATGGCCAGCCGACCTGGCTGGCCAGGTAGCCACCCGCCAGGCCCACCAGGGGCGTGCCCCACCATTGCCTGAAGGTGGCGTCAGACATCGGCTAAGGCGCGGCGTTGGCTGGCACGCTTGCGCCAGATGCGCAGCAGCGGCATGAGCAGCATGCACAGGGTCAGTGCCCAGACACCGACGGTGATCGGGCTCGACCAGAGGATTTCCAGAGCGCCATTGGAGATCGACAGTGCACGACGCAGGTTCTGTTCCATCAAGCCGCCAAGGATGAAGCCCAGCAGCACCGGCGAGAGCGGGAAGTCCAGCTTGCGCAGGATGTAGCCGAAAATGCCGATGCCCACCATCAGGAACAGGTCGAAAGTGGTGGCATGCACGGCATAGACGCCGATCGCGGTGATGATCGCGATGGCCGGCACCAGGGCCCAGTTCGGCACCGCGAGGATGCGGGTGAAGATGCGGATCATCGGGATGTTGAGGATCACCAGCATGATGTTGGCGATGAACAACGAGGCGATCAGGCCCCAGACGATGTCCGGTTGTTGCTGGAACAGCAACGGCCCCGGCGTGATGTTGTACAGCGACAGGGCGCCGATCATCACCGCCGTGGTGCCCGAGCCCGGCACGCCCAGGGTCAGCATCGGCACCAGGGCGCCGCAGGCCGAGGCGCCGATCGCGGTTTCCGGAGCCGCCAGGCCGCGCTTGTCGCCCTGGCCAAAAGTGCCGGTGGCGCCAGCGATGCGTTTCTCGGTCATGTAGGCCACGGCGCTGGCCAGGGTCGCGCCTGCACCGGGCAATACCCCCATGATGAAGCCCAGCAGGCCGCAGCGCAGGTTGACGGTGAACACCGAGGCGGCTTCCTTGAAGTTGAACAGCATGCGTCCGGTGGCCTTGACCGCTTCCTGGCCGCGGTGGGTCTTTTCCAGCAGCAGGAGGATTTCGCTGATGGAAAACAGGCCCAGTACCAGGACCACGAACTGAATGCCGTCGGCCAGATGGATGCTGTCACCGGTGAAGCGATACACGCCGCTGTTGGCATCGATGCCTACCGCCGACAGGAACAGCCCGATCAGCGCGGCAATGAAGGTCTTCAGTGGCCGGTCGCCCGCCATGCCGCCGAGAGCGACGATGGCGAACACCATCAGCACGAAATATTCCGCCGGGCCGAAGGCGATGGCCCACTTGGCCAGCAGCGGGGCGAACAGCACCATGCCGCAGGTGGCGATGAAGGCGCCAAGGAACGAACTCCAGGCCGATAACGACAGGGCCACCCCGGCCAGGCCCTTGCGAGCCATCGGATAACCGTCGAGGGTGGTCATCACCGTAGAGGCCTCGCCGGGGATGTTCAGCAGGATCGAACTGATTCGCCCGCCGTACTCGCAGCCCAGGTAGACCGCCGCCAGCAGGATCAGCGCCGACTCCGGCGGCAGGCCCAGGGCGAAGGCGATGGGGATCAGCAGCGCCACGCCGTTGATCGGGCCCAGGCCCGGCAGCAGGCCGACGACGGTGCCGATCAGGGTGCCGGTGAGGGCGGTGACCAGGTTGTACGGGCTCAGCGCGACGCCGAAGCCCTGGCCGAGATAGCTCAAGGTATCCATATCAATTCTCCAGAACGTCGAGCAGGCCCAGGGGCAGGGGCACGTCCATGACCCGATCGAACAGCCAGTACAGGCCGATGCTGAGCAGGCTGACGATCACCAGACTGGGCAACCAGCGGCCGCCATACAGGCGGGCCATGGGGACGCCGACGAGGATCCCGGCGAGGATGAAGCCCAGGGGTTCGAAGGTGCCGGCCAATACCAGCAGCAGGGCCACGCAGAGGGCGATCTTGACCAGGGTTTCACGGTCCAGGGGCGGTTCGTCGTCGCTGTGCTTGATCGGTGTCGGGCGCACCAGCAGGTACAGCAGCGCCAGGCCCATCAGGCCGAGCATGAGTAGCGGAAAGGCCCTTGGGCCCACGGGTTCGTAGGAAAAGGCCGCCTGGTACGGCCAGGCCATCAGTGCAAGGCCAGCACAGGCCAGCAACAGCACCGAGGCGAATAGACGTTGAACGAGCATGGCTAACTCCCGGGCTCGACCCCCGCTGCGCAAGGGCCGGGCCGTCAGAATGGGGTGGTCACTGGATCAGGCCGAATTCCTTGGCCAGGGCCTTGTAGTCGGCCACCTGTTTCTTCACGTAGGTGTCCAGCTCCGGGCCGGTCATGGCGAAGGGGAACAGCTCGCGCTGGTCACGCAGCTTGGCGAACTCCTCGGAGGCCAGGAGCTTGTCGAAGGCGTTTTTCCACCAGGCGTATTCCTCGTCGCTGACCTTCGGCCCCAGGTAGAAGCCGCGCACCACCGGCCAGACGATGTCATAGCCCTGTTCCTTGGCAGTGGGGATGTTCTTCATTTCCGGTTCGTCCAGGCGTTGTTCGGAGAACACCGCCAGCAGGCGCATGTCGCCCGCGAGGATGTGTGGCATGGAGTCGGAGATGTCGGTACTGCCCACCTGGATGTGCCCGCCCAGCAGGGCCGTGGCGATTTCCCCGCCGCCCTCCAGGGCCACGTAGCGCAGGTCCCGCGGGTTGATCCCGGCGGCCTTGGCGATCAGCGCGGTTTGCATCCAGTCCTGGCTGCCGACGGTGCCGCCGGAGCCGATCACCACCTTGCTCGGATCTTTCTTCAGGGCCGCGACCAGGTCATCGAGAGTCTTGTAGGGCGAATCGTTCTTCACCGCGATGGCGCCATAGCTGGTGCCCACGGCCGCCAGCCAGTGCACGGCGTTTTCATCGAAGCGCCCGAACTTGCCCTGGGCCAGGTTCAGCAGCGAACCGCTGGACCAGGCCACCAGGGTCCCGGCGTCGGCCGGGCGCTGGGCCACGACCGCGTTATAGGCCACGGCCCCGACGCCGCCGGGCATGTAGGTGACGCGCATCGGTTTGCTGAGGATCTTCTCGTTGACCAGGGCGCTCTGCACCAGCTTGCAGGTCAGGTCGAAGCCGCCGCCGGGGGAGGCCGGGGCGATGCATTCCGGGCGCTTGGGTTCGGTAGCGGCAGCCAGTGACTGCCCGGCGAGCAGCAGGCAGCCGGCGGCGATGGCAAGGTTACGCAGGGAAAGGTCCATGATCGTCTCCACAGGAGTTGTTGTTGGTCTATCGGGTCATCCTCGACCCTGTTCGCAGGTGTGTGGCCAGCTCTCTACCACAGGGCCACGCTGTAGCTCAGCAGCAGGCGTACTTCATCGGCATCGCGCGCCGAATAGTTCGAGCGGTAGGTGGCATTGCGCAGGCGCACCGCGACATCCTTGAAGGTGCCGCTCTGCACCACGTACTTGAGCTCGGTATCGCGTTCCCATTCCTTGCCGGTGCCACCGTTCTTCAGGGCGATATTGTCGCCGCTCAGGTAGCGGGTCATGAAGCTCAGGCCGGGAATCCCCAGCTTGGCGAAGTCATAGTCGTAGCGGGCTTGCCAGGAGCGTTCCTCGGCGCCGGCGAAGTCGTTGATCTGCACGAAGTTCACCAGGTATGGATCGCTGCCATCGACATAGGGAAAGGCGCTGTCGCCGGACATGTGCTGGTAGGCGGCGCTGAGTTTATGCCCCTTGAGGGCGTAGCTCACCAGGCCGTTGAGGGCGCGGTTGTCGATTTTGCCACCGCGGGCCTGGCCCTGGTCATTGCTGATGGCCAGGCGCAGGTCGCTGGCGAAGGTGCCGGGCCCCATGGGGCGCGACGCCACCAAACCGACAAAGTGCTGGTTGTAGACGTCGTCGAGCTGGGCGAAATGGTAGCTGGCGGTGATCTTGTCGCTGAGCTTGTAGTCCAGGCCGCCGAAGTTGAAGTGTTTGCCGGCCACGTTGCCGGCGAAGCGGCTGTTCTTGTTGTTGAGGCGGATGTCCTCGTAGTTGCTGTCGTCGCGGTCCTTGGCTTTGTCCAGGCGGCCGCCGGTGAAGGTCAGGTTGCTGATTTCCCCGGAGGTCAGCAGGCCGCCCTGGAAGGTCTGTGGCAGGATGCGCCCGTCGTTGGGCTTGAGGATCGGTAATTCGGGGATCAGGCTGCCGACCTTCAGTTCGGTGGCGGAGAACCTGATTTTGCCGGTCAGGCCCAGTTTGGAGTACTGGTTGGCCGCGCGCCCATCGTCGTGGGTCGGCAAGAGGCCGGTGCCGGTGCGGTCGGGGCTGGAGTCGAGCTTGACGCCCAGCATGCCCAGGGCATCGACGCCAAATCCCACGGTGCCTTCGGTGTAGCCCGACTGCAGGTTGAGCATGAAGCCCTGGGCCCACTCGTCGCGCTTGGATTGCTGGGCGCTGGTGCCGTCGCGAAAGTCGCGATTGAAGTACATGTTGCGGGTTTCGAAGGTGGCGCTGCTGTCTTCGAAGAACGCGGCCTGGGTCAGCGGAGCGGCAAGGGCGGCGGCGCTGGCGAGGGCGGTCGGGGTCAGGCGGGAGAAACGCACAGGCGCGCTGGCCTGGGAGTGCGTGGATGGCATCCGGTGGTACTCCGATATTGTTCTTATTCTGATGAAAACGCTTCGAGGCGCTTTGCATGTCGGCGGAGCTCGGCAAGGCTGCCGAAACTTTCCGTAACAGGACTCTAAAGGGCCAACCTTTCGCTAACCTTTCAGCCAGCTTTCGCGGTTTCCAGGCTTCACAGCAGCGGTTGCGGCGGTACACTCCGCGCGCAAAAGTACTGTCGATTCCCCCCTGAACGAGGTGCAAAACCATGCGGGTCCTGCTGGTCGAAGACCATCTGCAACTGGCTGAAAGTGTCGCCCAGGCGCTCAAGAGCACGGGCCTGACCGTGGACGTGCTGCACGACGGGGTGGCCGCCGACCTGGCACTGAGCAGCGAGGAGTACGCCATGGCGGTGCTGGATGTCGGCCTGCCGCGCATGGATGGCTTCGAGGTGCTGGCGCGCCTGCGGACCCGAGGCAAGAACCTGCCGGTGCTGATGCTTACCGCTCGCAGCGACGTCAAGGATCGGGTCCACGGCCTCAACCTTGGGGCCGATGACTACCTGGCCAAGCCCTTCGAACTGAGCGAGCTGGAGGCCCGGGTCAAGGCCCTGCTGCGTCGCAGCGTGCTGGGCGGGGAGCGCCAGCAACGCTGTGGAGGGCTGGCTTATGACCTGGATACCCGGCGTTTCACTCTGGGTGATGTGCTGTTGACCCTGACGTCTCGCGAGCATGCGGTGCTCGAGGCGTTGATCGCCCGGCCAGGAAGGGTGATGAGCAAGGAGCAACTGGCCTCCCAGGTTTTCGGCCTGGACGAGGAGGCCAGTCCCGATGCCATCGAGATCTACGTCCATCGCCTGCGCAAGAAGCTCGATGGCCACGCGGTGGCCATTGTCACTTTCCGTGGCCTGGGTTATCTGCTGGAAAGCCGCGATGCATAAGCCCAGTAGCCTACGCTGGCGCCTGCTGTGGAACCTGGCGCTGCTGCTGGTGGTGCTGATGCTGGCCAGCGGCCTGAGCGCCTACTGGAATGGCCGCGAGGCGGCCGATACTGCCTATGACCGGACCCTGCTGGCGTCGGCGCGAACCATCGCTGCCGGCCTGTCCCAGCGCGATGGCAGCCTGAGTGCCAATGTGCCCTATGTGGCCCTGGATACCTTTGCCTATGATAGCGCCGGGCGCATCTACTACCAGGTCAACGACATTCACCAGCAACTGATTTCCGGATACGAGAACCTGCCCGGGCCGCCACCAGGCACTCCGCGTACCGATGACTATCCGGCCCTGGCGCGGTTCTACGACGCCAGCTATCTGGGGCAGAACGTGCGGGTGGTGAGCCTGCTCAAGGCGGTCAGCGAGCCGAACATGAATGGCATGGCGGAAATCCGCGTGGCCGAGACCGATGAGGCTCGGGTCGCCATGGCCCGCAGCCTGATGGCCGATACCCTGCTGCGCCTGGGCATGCTGGCCATCGGTGCCTTGCTCCTGGTGTGGTTTGCGGTGAGCGCCGCCTTGCGGCCCCTGGAGCGTTTGCGCAGTGCGGTGGAGGAGCGCCAGCCGGACGACTTGCGGCCCTTGCCGCTGGTTTCGGTGCAGCGCGAGCTCTGGCCTCTGGTGCGGGCGTTGAACCATTTCACCGAACGCTTGCGCGGGCAGTTCGAGCGCCAGGCGCAATTTATCGCCGATGCTTCCCATGAGCTGCGCACGCCCCTGGCGGCGCTCAAGGCGCGCCTGGAGTTGGGGCTGCGCTCCAATGAACCACAAGCCTGGCGCTCCACCCTGGAGAGCACGGCCCAGGGAACCGACCGCCTGACCCACCTGGCCAACCAGTTGTTGTCTCTGGCCCGGGTGGAGAACGGCGCCAGGGCCATTGCCGAAGGCGGTGCGCAATTGCTCGATCTCAGTCAACTGGCGCGGGAGCTGGGCATGGCCATGGCACCCCTGGCCCATGCCCGTGGCGTGGCATTGGCCCTGGAAGCCGACGAGCCGGTCTGGCTCAAAGGCGAGCCAACCCTGCTCAATGAGTTGCTGAGCAATCTGGTGGACAACGCACTGGCCCACACCCCGTCGGGCGGCAATGTGGTGTTGCGGGTTACCCCACCAGGGGTGCTGGAGGTGGAGGACGACGGGCCGGGGATTCCCCTGGAGGAGCGCGACCGGGTCTTCGAGCGTTTCTACCGACGTAACCAGCAGGTGGCGGGGTCAGGGTTGGGGCTGGCGATCGTCGGCGAGATCTGTCGTGCACATTTGGCGCAGATCAGCCTGCATGACGGCCAGCCGTCGGGATTGAAGGTGCGGGTGAGCTTTGTCGCGGGCCGGGAGTCCTGACAAGGCACGCTCTCAATAGAGCATCGAACGGGATTCTTGCAGGTCGTTGCACATGGCCTGGTCGTCCGGATCGATCTTGAGTTTCTTGAAGGCCGGTACGCTGAAGGCATCGATGCGCGAGAGCGGGTGGTCGCTGTCCTTGTGGCAGTACAGGGTCGCCACCTGGACCAGGTCCACGTAGTCGATCCCGCTGGATTGGCGATTGAAGTCCAGGTAGTGCTCGGGGATCTGCACCAGTTGTTCGGGAAACTCCCAGACTTGCAGCAGCTTCTTGCCCAGGAGTGGGTGGATCTCTTCGATCACGTGATTGAGGCTCACCGAGTCGGCCAGCAGCTCATAGTGATCCTCGGCGTAGGTCAGGATCGGCAGTACGCCGATCTGGTGCACCAGGCCACCGAGCGCCGCCTGGTCCGGCTTGAGTTGGGTGTAGCTGCGGCACAGGGCATAGCTGACCCCGGCCACTTCCAGGCTCCGGCGCCAGACATCGCGCATCTTGCGCTCCACGACCTCGGAACGGGCGTTGAAGATCTGCTCCATCACCAGGCCGATGGCCAGGTTGCTGCTGTAGTTGACGCCCAGGCGGGTGATGGCGGTGTGTAGGTCGGTGACTTCCTGGGTCGCTCGCAGCAACGGGCTGTTGACCACCTTGATCAGCCGCGCCGACAGCGCGGTATCGCGGCCTATCACTTTGCTCAGGGTGCTGACGCTGATTTCCGGGTCTTCGGCGGCCTGGCGAATTTGCATGGCCACCTCCGGGAGGGTTGGCAGGACCAGGTCATCGTTGTCGATGGCCTCGACCAAATCCTGTTGGACCTTTTCCGCCAGCTCAGTCATTTCAATTCTCTAGGGTATTGCAGGAAAGGGGCAGGCAATCAGCGCTGGATTTCTCGATCACGATCCAACTGGTAGGGCAGGTCCAGCAATTGCAGGCCAGGTCCTTCGAGCGTCCCCAGGTGCAGGTTGTCATCCTCTACCGCTTCGGCCTGCACCACGGCCAGCAGTTCCACCTGGCCGGATGCCTGGGCGGACAGCACCACTTCACCGATGGAGCTGCCGTGGGTTGGGGAAAACAGCGGCGTGCCAGGAGCGGGAAGCTCGTCGCCGGCAAGTGCCAGGCGGTACAGGCGACGCTTGAGTTTGCCGAGGTATTGCATGCGCGCGACGATTTCCTGGCCGGTATAGCAGCCCTTCTTGAAACTGACGCCGCCCACGGCTTGCAGGTTGAGCATCTGCGGGATGAACAGCTCACGGGTCTGCGGCATGACCTGGCCGAGGCCCGCACGGATCTGGCCCAGCAGCCACTGGTTCAAGTCGCCTTGGGGCAGTTGTGCGATCAGTTGCTGGTGCAGGCTCTCGGCGCGTTCGGCCCGGGCCCAGAGTTCGGCGCGATCGGTCGAGACGCGTACGGCGATCAGGTCGTCCGTCCGGACCACGGCGCCGGCTTCCTGGGGCAGTTCCAGGCCCAGGCCGGCTAGCACATGCTGGGCGGCGTTAAGGCCGAAACGTGCCCAGCTGGTGCTTTCATCGGTGAGCTTGGCCTTGGAAAACACCGCGTATTTCTTCAGGTCCGCCAGTTGCGGCTCGATCAGTTCGCAGGCCATGGCCAGCAGGCAACCGTCGCCTTCCAGGAGAATGCGGAAGCTCGACTGCATTCGGCCCTTCTGGGTGCAGCGCGCGCCCAGGCTGGATTGGTCGGCACTGAGATAGTTGAGGTTGCAGGTCAATTGGCCCTGCAGGAATTTGCTGGCGTCGGGGCCGCGGACGGCGAGTACGCCTTCGTGGGACAGGGGGCAGAAAAAAGCGGAGTCAGCCATGGGTCATCGCAGGGTAAAAAGTCTGGGGCACATGATAAGGGGGTGCCCTTGAAATGGATAGTTCACAAAGGATAGGCGGTGGACGACCAAAGCCGACTGTCATCGCTTTCCTCGGGCTGTATACTGGCGCCCTATTTGAGGAGCGTTCCATGGTTGAAGATGTTGAACTGAATCGCCTCTACTGGCACAGCCGTCGCGGCATGCTCGAGCTGGATGTATTGCTGGTGCCGTTCGTCAGGGAGGTGTACCCGAATCTCAACGAGACCGACCGCGAGTGCTATCGCAAGTTGCTCGAATGCGAGGACCAGGACATGTTCGGCTGGTTCATGGAGCGCAGCGAGTCCTCGGACCCTGAGTTGCAGCGCATGGTGCGCATGATCCTGGACCGTGTCCAACCCAAGTAAGTTGTTCGAATGCCGCTGGCAGGCCTCAAGGCTGCTGCTGGCGGCGTACCTGCTGGCCCAGGCCATGGCCCTGGGCGCCATCTTCCTGCTTGATATCCCTTCAGTTGCCAAGGTACTGGCGGTTTTGTCGTGCCTGCTGCACGGCGCCTGGGTGTTGCCCCGGCAGGTCTTGCTGAGCCACTCCCGGGCATTCAGGTGCTTGCGCCACGGTACCAGCGGTTGGCAATTGTGGAGCCCGGCACGGGGTTGGCAGGCTGTGGAGCTGCGTCCCGATAGCCTGGCATTGCCATTGATCGTGGTGCTGCGTTTTCGGTTGCCGGGGCGGCCTTGGGTTCATTGCATTTGCGTGCCATGGGACTCGATGGCGTCCGATGAGCACCGGCGACTGCGTGTGCGGCTCAAGTTCGGCCGCAGCAGATGGGGATCGGTCTAGGGGGAGGGCTGGCCCCAAAGAAGGTGTTGCGAAGAGACGGAAAGGGACTGGCGCATCATGCTCAAGCCCCGTTGGCCGGATCAGGTCGGGCAGAGAATGGTGTCTTTGGCTTCGTCGAGCATGCCTGGATAGTCCAGCGTGTAGTGCAGGCCGCGGCTTTCCTTGCGCTCCATGGCCGAGAGAATCATCAGTTCGGCGACCTGGGCCAGGTTGCGCAGCTCGATCAGGTCACGGCTGACCTTGTAGTTGCTGTAGAACTCATCGATTTCATCCAGCAACAGGCGGACTCGATGCTGGGCGCGTTGCAGGCGTTTGTTGGTGCGCACGATGCCAACGTAGTCCCACATGAAGCGCCGTAGTTCATCCCAGTTGTGCGCAATGATCACGTCCTCGTCGGAGTCGGTGACCTGGCTTGCGTCCCAGGCGGGCAGGGCGATGGGAATCGAGACATGCGGCAGTTGCCGGAGGATGTCGGCTGCGGCCGAGCGAGCATAGACAAAGCATTCCAGAAGTGAGTTGCTGGCCATGCGGTTGGCCCCGTGCAGGCCGGTGAAGCTGGTTTCGCCGATGGCATACAGGCCTGGGACGTCGGTGTGGCCGTGTTGGTCGACCATCACCCCACCACAGGTGTAATGGGCGGCCGGTACTACCGGGATCGGTTGCCGGGTGATGTCGATGGAGAACTCCAGGCAACGCTCGTACACCGTCGGGAAATGGCTCTTGATGAAGGCTTCCGGCTGGTGGCTGATGTCCAGGTAGACACAATCGATACCCAGGCGCTTCATTTCATGGTCGATGGCCCGGGCGACGATATCCCGGGGCGCCAGTTCCGCCCTGGCATCGAAGCGGTGCATGAAGCGCTCGCCGTTGGGCAGTTTCAGGTGGGCGCCCTCGCCACGCAGGGCTTCGGTCACCAGGAAATTCTTGGCCTGCGGATGGTAGAGGCAGGTGGGGTGGAACTGGTTGAACTCCAGGTTGGCCACCCGGCAACCGGCACGCCAGGCCATGGCGATGCCATCCCCACAGGCGCTGTCGGGATTGCTGGTATAGAGGTAGACCTTGGCTGCACCACCGGAGGCCAGGATCACGAAGCGTGCGCCAAAGGTGTCGACTTCACCGGTAGCACGATTGAGTACGTAGGCGCCCAGGCAGCGCTCGCCCCCAAGGCCCAGGCGTTTTTCGGTGATCAGGTCGATGGCGACCCGCTGTTCCAGCAGTTCGATATTGGCGTGTTGCCGGGCCTGGGCCAGCAGGGTGGTGAAAATGGCTGCGCCAGTGGCGTCGGCGGCATGGATGATCCGCCGGTGGCTATGGCCACCTTCTCGGGTCAGGTGGAATTCGAAGCCGTTGTCATCGTTGCCGGACTCGTCGTCACGGGTAAAGGGCACGCCTTGGTCGATCAGCCACTGGATGGCTTCTCGACTGTGTTCCACGGTAAAACGCACCGCATCCTCATGGCATAGGCCGGCGCCGGCGTTGAGGGTGTCGTCGACATGGGATTCTATGGTATCGGTGTCATCCAGCACCGCGGCTACACCACCCTGGGCACGATAGGTCGAGCCGTTGGCCAGGTTGCCCTTGCTCAGTACCGCGATACGCATATGGCTGGGCAGGGTCAGGGCCAGGCTCAAGCCGGCGGCGCCGCTGCCAATCACCAGGACATCGTGTTGAAACTGTTGGCTCATTTGATGGATTCCGCTCAAAGCGACCCGATATGGGGTTGGCGCAAGACGCCTGAATCGGCGAGTCGAAGCAGCCACACAGCCCACTAGTATATAGAGGGGGGGATCGGCACAATAGTCGCGCCTTCATGGCATTGTGCGACTTCGCTGAGCAAATGCGTTGTTCTCGATCACTGCGGCGTGTTGGATGTTGTTCGTAGCCGGGTAGATCGAGGGCGCCGGGCTGTTTTTCTCTTTAGCGTTACACAATCTTCGTCCAGCGCAGCTATAAAGATTGGGAACTTTTGCCGAGGCTCCAAACTCAATAGAAGGTTGCCTGAAAGAAGGGACAGCGTCGGTTTTACCCAGGGTTTGCAGTGTATTTCCCTCGGTCGGAATCGATGACAGGATTATTCGCGCAGCCGGCCTAGCCCGCGCTGCGTTTTTCGTGCGTGCCGCTTCAGAGCCCGCAGGAAACTTGCTTGGAGGGGGAGAACTTTTGCGAAAAGCCCGAGTCTATGTTTGCAAGCCTGATCGATTAGTGATGCAAGCCTCCTCCGAGCTTATCGAGGAGTGTTCATGCTAACCCAGGAAGAGGATCAGCAGCTGGTCGAACGCGTTCAGCGTGGCGACAAGCGAGCGTTCGATCTGCTCGTGCTGAAATACCAGCACAAAATTCTCGGGTTGATCGTGCGTTTCGTGCACGACACCCATGAAGCCCAGGATGTGGCACAGGAAGCCTTTATCAAGGCATACCGTGCACTAGGTAATTTTCGAGGTGACAGCGCGTTCTACACGTGGCTGTACCGCATCGCCATCAACACGGCGAAAAACTATCTGGTTTCACGCGGCCGCCGGCCGCCGGATAGCGATGTAAGTTCCGAGGATGCGGAGTTCTATGACGGCGATCATGGCCTGAAAGATCTTGAGTCACCGGAGCGTGCACTGCTAAGGGATGAGATCGAGGGCACTGTCCATCGAACCATCCAGCAATTGCCGGAAGATTTGCGTACAGCGTTAACTTTACGTGAATTCGATGGTCTGAGTTATGAAGACATTGCCAGCGTCATGCAATGTCCGGTTGGTACCGTGCGCTCCCGGATTTTCCGCGCCCGGGAAGCCATTGACAAAGCCCTGCAGCCGTTGTTGCAGGAAACCTGAGACAGCGGCGACAGCCAAGAGAGGAACCGCCATGAGTCGTGAAGCCCTGCAGGAATCGCTGTCCGCGGTGATGGATAACGAAGCGGACGAATTGGAATTACGTCGGGTATTGAATGCCGTCGACGAAGTGGAGACCCGTGAGACCTGGGCTCGTTATCAGATCGCTCGGGCCGCCATGCACAAGGAGTTGCTGCTTCCGCGTCTGGATATCGCCGCTGCCGTTTCTGCAGCCTTGGCTGATGAAGCCACACCGACCAAGACTTCCCGTGGTCCTTGGCGCAGCCTGGGTCGCCTGGCAGTCGCTGCTTCGGTGACCGTGGCCGTGCTGGCTGGTGTACGTTTGTATAACCACGACGAGATTGCGGGTGTCGAATTAGCCCAACAGGCAAGTCAACCTCCTCTGGTAACGCCTCAGGTCAAAGGTCCAGCGGTATTGGCCGGCTACAATGAAAGCTCGGAAGCCACAGGCCCCATGGCCAATGGCGTATTGCAAGGGCAGCCAGGTTGGCATGACCAGCGTCTGCCAAGCTATCTGCGTCAGCATGCCCAGCAAGCTGCACTCAAAGGCACTGAAAGCGCACTGCCTTATGCTCGTGCGGCGAGCTTGGAAAACCGTTAAGGAGGATCATGCGCGCCATCCCTCTACTCTCGCTTCTGCTCAGTGGCTGGTTCGTGGTTCCAGCCCATGCCGATGAAGCCCAGGACTGGCTGCAGAGTCTTGGGCAAGCGGAACAACAGCAAAGCTTTCAAGGTACCTTCGTTTACGAGCGCAATGGCAGTTTCTCCACCCATAACATCTGGCATCGAGTCCAGGATGGGAAGGTTGTTGAGCGGCTGATCCAGCTCGATGGTTCCGCCCAAGAGGTCGTGCGCGTCGATGGTCGCACTCAATGCGTCAGTGGTGCGCTGGTCGCAGGCTTGGGAGACTCGCCCGATTCTGCGGCGCGTTCTTTGGACCCGCAGAAACTCAAGAATTGGTACGATCTTGCCGTTATCGGCAAGTCGCGAGTGGCTGGGCGTCCGGCAGTCATCGTTTCGCTCGCGCCCAGGGACCAGCACCGTTACGGTTTTGAACTGCATCTGGATCGTGAAACCGGGCTACCGCTCAAGTCGCTGTTATTGAACGACAAGGGGCAGTTGCTCGAGCGTTTCCAGTTCACCCAGCTGGATACGGCTGATGTGCCTGGGGATGCCGAGCTACGTCCTAGCGGCAATTGCAAGGCCGTAGTGCTGGACAGCGACAAGGCCTCGGCGATCAAGGCTACGCAGGCATGGCATTCCGATTGGCTTCCGCCAGGTTTCGAACTGACCAGCAGTAGCGCCCGCAAGGACCCTGAAACCAAGGTCATGGTCAACAGCCTGCTGTATGACGATGGATTGGCGCGTTTCTCGGTGTTTCTCGAACCGCTCAATGGCGCGACGGTCACCGATACTCGGACTCAGCTTGGGCCTACCGTTGCGGTGTCTCGTCGCCTGACCACGCCCGACGGCGAAATGATGGTCACTGTGGTCGGGGAAATTCCTATTGGTACTGCCGAGCGTATCGCCTTGTCGATGCGTTCTGACTCCAGCACCAAGCAATGAAGCGTCGCTGGTTGTGCAAGAGGGCAGGGATGGCTACTTCACAATTGAGAAGATGAAATGTTCGGTGAACAATTTCATTTGCAAAATTCCCAGAGTTTTTCTATAGGTCAGAGCCCCCTCGGTTCTGACCTTATTCGTCGTTCCTGGAATAAAAGTGCCGCCCCTGCTACTACGGCACGGCTTGTTCCATATCGCTTAACCACGCTCGTCGTAACGGGAGCCGTATGTCGATACCACGCTTGAAGTCGTACTTCACCATTCTTGCCACTGTGCTGGTGCTTGGGCAGGCTGTTTCTGCCCAGGCCGCCGAGTTGCCTGATTTCACGCAACTGGTCGAGCAGGCGTCGCCTGCGGTGGTGAACATCAGTACTACCCAGAAATTGCCTGATCGCCGTGTTTCGGCGCAGATGCCTGACCTTGAAGGGCTGCCGCCCATGTTGCGCGAGTTCTTCGAGCGAGGCATGCCCCAGCAGCGCTCTCCTCGCGGGGATCGCCAGCGTGAGGCCCAATCGCTGGGTTCGGGCTTCATCATCTCTCCGGATGGCTACATCCTGACCAATAACCATGTAATCGCCGACGCCGACGAGATCCTCGTGCGCCTGGCCGATCGCAGCGAACTGAAAGCCAAGCTGATCGGTACCGACCCACGCTCCGATGTGGCCTTGTTGAAAATCGACGGCAAGAACCTGCCAGTGCTGAAGCTGGGTAAATCCCAGGATCTGAAGGCTGGCCAATGGGTCGTGGCCATCGGCTCGCCATTCGGTTTCGATCACACGGTGACCCAGGGCATCGTCAGCGCCATTGGCCGCAGCTTGCCCAACGAGAACTATGTCCCGTTCATCCAGACAGATGTGCCGATCAACCCAGGCAACTCGGGTGGTCCACTGTTCAACCTGGCGGGTGAAGTCGTAGGGATCAACTCGCAGATCTATACCCGTTCCGGCGGCTTCATGGGAGTGTCTTTCGCCATTCCGATCGACGTGGCCATGGATGTTTCTTCCCAGCTCAAGGCAGGCGGCAAAGTCAGCCGTGGCTGGCTTGGTGTGGTGATCCAGGAGGTCAACAAGGACCTGGCTGAATCTTTCGGCCTGGAAAAACCGGCTGGTGCCCTGGTCGCCCAGATCCAGGACGATGGCCCTGCGGCCAAGGGCGGCCTGCAGGTCGGTGATGTGATCCTCAGTCTCAATGGCCAGCCGATTGTCATGTCGGCGGACCTGCCACATCTGGTTGGGGCACTCAAGGCGGGCGCCAAGGCCAACCTGGAAGTGATTCGCGATGGTAAGCGCAAGAACATCGAGCTGACCGTTGGCGCTATCCCGGAAGAAGACAAGGACCTGAGCCAGGCGTCCAAATCCGGTGTCGAGCGTAGCAGCAATCGTCTTGGGGTGGCCGTGGTCGAACTCAGCGAAGAGCAGAAGAAGGCTTACGACCTCAAGAGTGGCGTGGTCATCAAGGAAGTCCAGGATGGCCCGGCCGCGATGATCGGCTTGCAGCCAGGTGATGTGATCACGCACCTGAACAACCAGGCGATCACCTCGGCGAAGGAGTTCACCGAGATCGCCAAGGCGCTGCCGAAGAATCGTTCGGTGTCCATGCGCGTGTTGCGCCAGGGCCGAGCCAGCTTCATTACCTTCAAGTTGGCGGAATAATTCGCCAGCCCCGGGGTTAACCCAATAAAAAGCCCGCCTCACAAGAGGCGGGCTTTTTTGTTGTTGCCGGGGTCAGCGCATCATGTTCTTGACCATCTGTTCCTGGTCCATCATCTCGCGCTGGCGAGCATCGATTCGTGAGGACAGGGGGAAATTGCTTCCGGCACGGCGCTTGGCAAAATCCAGCTGTTGAATGGCCTGGCGATAGTCGCCCACCAGGGCGAAGTACTCGGCCCGAGCCTGATGCAGGCCGATGATGTTGCCCGACAGGCCACGGGTTTCTGCGACCAGGTACCAAACGTCTGGGTCGTTAGGCCGGCTCTTGAGCAGGCCCTCCAGGGCTTTTTCCGCATCGCTGGGGCGATTCTGCTTGAGCATCAGGTCGACCCGGATCTGGTTCAGCGGATAGTTGTTCGGATACAGGCCGAGCATCCGCTCGACGCGCGACTGCGCGTCCGGCAGGCGATTGTTGTTCATGTCCAGTTCGATCTGGGCCAGGTTGTAAGTGATGTCGTTGGGCGACTTGGCCAGCAATGGCTTGAGATTCTCTCTGGCTTCGTTCCACTGGCTGCCTTTGAGCTGGGCGATGGCCAGTCCGTAGCGAGCGATGTCGTTCTTTGGGTTTTCATCGAGCTGGGCCCGAAAACGCTTGGCCGCCAGGCCCGGAGACTCTTCGTAATTGAGTTGCACCCGTGCGCGGATCAGTTGATAGCGCAAGCTGTCCTCGACTCCCCCGGGCCTGGCCTGTTCGGCGCGGTTGCGGGTGTCGGCAATCCGTGATTCGGTGACCGGGTGGGTGAGGAGGAATTCTGGCGGTTTGGCATCGAAGCGGTATTGGCGCATCAGGCGTTCGAACATTGTCGGCATCGAGCGAGGGTCGTAGCCGGCCTTCTCCAGGTTGAGAATGCCGATCCGGTCAGCCTCTTGCTCGTTCTGCCGAGAGAAGCGCCGTTGTTCCTGGATCGCCGCTGCCTGGGTGCCGGCAATGGTCGCGATCCCTGCATCGCCAGCGCCGGCGGCGGCCACCACGATGCCGGCGAGTAGCGCGGCCATCATGGGGATCTGCATCCGTTGCTGGGCCTCGACGCCGCGAGCGAAGTGGCGTTGGGAAAGGTGCGCCAGTTCGTGGGCCAGTACCGAAACGTATTCGCCCTCGGTCTGGGCATTGAGGAACAGCCCGCCATTGACCCCGACAATCCCGCCTGGAGCGGCAAAGGCGTTGAGTTGTGGGCTGTTGATCAGGATGAATTCCAAGCGGCGGTCATTGACCTGGCTGGTCTCCACCAGCTTGTAGACGCTGCTTTCGACGTAGTCCTTGAGTTGCGGGTCGTTGAGTTGCGAAACCTGGCTGCGCAGCAGGGCCAGCCAGGCACGGCCCAGTTGGTATTCCTGTTGTGGCGAGACAATGGCTGAACTGGCATCACCGAGTGACGGCAGGTCGTCGGCGAAGCCCGGTGAGGCGAGCAGGCAAGCGAGCGTCAGCAGGGTAGGGCGCAAAAAATTCATGCACAAAGCCTTAATCGACAAAGGGTCTACTGTAGCTGGACACCTGCCTGGGGACCAGACAATAGCATTGAAAACTCTGATCGAAAAAAGGTGCTTTTCGGCAATATCCTGCGTCTACACCAGCAGCGCGTACCCCAGTTGCGTGTTGATTTCTCAGGCTGTCTTATTTGTCGGCAGCTTGGCCTCGCAGGGTATTCTAGGCACCTTGAATCGATTACCGGAGTAACGCCATGACGGATGTTGTCACCCATGATGCCGAGCTGGATGCCAGTGGCTTGAACTGCCCGCTGCCGCTGCTCAAGGCCAAGATGGAGCTCAATCGCCTGGCCAGTGGCGCGGTGCTCAAGGTCATTGCCACCGATGCTGGCTCCCAGCGCGACTTTCGCACTTTCGCCCGGCTGGCCGGTCATACCCTGCTGCGCGAAGAGGACGATGCCGGGGTTTATCGCTACTGGCTGAAAAAGGCCTGAGCGCCGTTCACCGCTTTCATCTTTTAAGGATCATTGATGTTCAAAGTGCTACGCGACTGGATACAGCGCTACTTCTCGGATGAAGAGGCGGTGGTGCTGGCCGTCCTGCTGTTCCTGGCCTTCACGGCCGTACTGACCCTGGGCGGGATGCTTGCGCCGGTGCTGGCCGGCATGGTCCTGGCCTACCTGATGCAAGGCCTGGTGGTGAGCCTGGAGCGCTTGCGCCTGCCCGGGGCTGCGGCGGTGGGGCTGGTATTCGCGCTGTTCATGGGGGTGCTGCTGTTGTTCATCCTGGTGGTGGTGCCGTTGCTCTGGCACCAGCTGATCACGTTGTTCAACGAGCTGCCGGGTATGCTCGCCAAGTGGCAGTCGCTGTTGTTGCTGTTGCCTGAGCGTTATCCGCACCTGGTATCCGATGAGCAGGTGCTCCAGGCTATCGAGGTGGCGCGCGGTGAAATCGGCAAGTTCGGGCAATGGGCGCTGACGTTCTCCCTGTCCAGCCTCCCGTTGCTGGTGAACATCATGATCTACCTGGTGCTGGTGCCCATCCTGGTGTTCTTCTTCCTCAAGGACCGGGCGATGATCAGTCGCTGGGTCATTGGCTACTTGCCGCGAGAGCGGGCCCTGATTACCCGGGTAGCCCATGAAATGAACCAGCAGATTGCCAATTACATCCGTGGCAAAGTCATCGAGATCGTCATCTGTGGCGGCGTGACCTATGTCGCCTTTGTCATGCTTGGCTTGAACTATGCGGCGCTGTTGGCGTTGTTGGTGGGGATTTCGGTGGTGGTGCCGTATGTCGGCACGGTGATAGTGACGGTGCCGGTGGCGCTGATCGCACTGTTCCAGTGGGGCTGGAGTGATCAGTTCATCTATCTGATGGCGGTCTACGGGATCATCCAGACCCTGGACGGCAACGTGCTGGTGCCACTGTTGTTCTCCGGTGCGGTGAACCTGCATCCCGTGGCGATCATCTGTGCGGTGCTGCTGTTTGGCGGGTTATGGGGATTCTGGGGGGTATTCTTTGCGATTCCCCTGGCGACCTTGTTCAAGGCCGTACTGGATGCCTGGCCACGAAAAGACCCGGTGGTGGCGCCTCTGCTCTAGTGCAGGGCCGGTAGATGCAAGTGGGGCGGCTTATGCCGCCCCGTTGTTTTCAAGCCTTGTGCAGTGCCTGGGCGGCAGCCAGTACCGCATCGACATGACCGGGAACCTTCACGCCGCGCCATTCCTGGCGCAGCACGCCGTCCTTGTCGATCAGGAAGGTGCTGCGGTCTACACCCAGGTATTCCTTGCCATAGAGCTTCTTCAGCTTGATCACGTCGAACAGCTGGCAGACGGCTTCGTCCTTGTCACTGATCAGCTCGAAGGGGAATTGCTGCTTGCACTTGAAGTTTTCGTGGGACTTGAGGCCGTCGCGGGAAATACCGAAAACCTCGGTATTGGCAGCCTGGAAGGCGGCGTATTGGTCGCGAAAGCCCTGGCCTTCGGTGGTGCAACCCGGAGTGCTGTCCTTGGGATAGAAATAGATCACCACCTGCTTGCCCTTCAGGCCAGACAGGCTGACGGTCTGGCCGCTGGTAGCGGGGGCCTGGAAATCGGCGACGGGTTGGTCGATAGCTACGGCCATGAGGGTTTCCTTACATGGGGTTCTGTGGGCGCCAGGGTTCGATCAGGGCATCGAGGTTCATGGCGTCGGCGAAGTCCAGGAACTGATCGCGCAGCCAGCTGATCTGGGTCCCGGCGGGCAAGGTCACGGTAAAGGTGGCATTGAGCATGGTGCCGCCGGTTTGCGGTGCCTGGTATGTGTCGCAGGTGAGGTTTTCCAGTTCGATTTGGTGGTCTATGAAGAACTGGCACAGCTCGTTGATGATGTCGGGACGATAGGCTGCACTGACGTAGGCGACATAAGGCAAGGCCTGGGGGCGATTCTCCAGGGCGGCACTACGCACTACATTGGCGGTGAAGGCATGCTTCTTGGCCAGGAACGGCAGGCTGCTTTCCAGGCGCGCCAGGGCGTCCCAGCTACCGGAAACCTCCAGTACCAACGCACTGCACTCGCCGTGCCGGGTCAGGCGCGAGGTCACCACGGCGCAGCGGTTTTCATGGCTGGCGCGGCACAGGACGTTGGTCAGCTCCATGGGGTTGGCGCCGAGGGCACTGATGACAAGGAATTGTTCGCGAACTGTGGGGGTGGACATGCAGCATTCCTAAAGCGATGAGCGGTCGCCACTGTTAACAAGCCAATAGCGGGCAAGGGCCGTGGACGGGTCTGGATGGGCCTTGAACCTCAAGCCGACGGCGGGTCCCGAAACTCGCGGAACACGGGCAGGCAACACAAGAGTGGGGCTTTGCAGAACCAGCAGGCAGGCGATAACCCGGCTTATGTGCTTATTCAGTAGCAATCAAAGGCTGAAGGGTAGCGAAAACCATCGCTCAGGGGAATGCTCAGGGTGCGGGACTTCGCTTGTGCAAGGAACTTGGCGCCAGTACCATTACCGCTCTCTTTTTCCGGCAGGAGCGGTTGCATGATTGCGGGCAGTATGGTGGCACTGGTCACACCCATGGATGCACAGGGGAATCTCGACTGGGACAGCCTGAGCAAACTGGTGGACTTTCACCTGCAAGAGGGCACCAACGCCATCGTGGCGGTCGGCACCACAGGTGAATCGGCTACCCTGGACGTCGACGAGCACATCGAAGTGATCCGCCGGGTGGTTGATCAGGTGGCTGGGCGCATCCCGGTAATTGCCGGTACTGGCGCCAACTCGACGCGCGAAGCGATCGAACTGACCTCCAATGCGAAGATCGCCGGCGCCGATGCCTGCCTGCTGGTGACCCCGTACTACAACAAGCCGACCCAGGAAGGCCTGTACCAGCACTTTCGCACGATCGCCGAGGCGGTGGACATTCCGCAGATCCTCTACAACGTGCCGGGCCGTACCGCTTGCGACATGCAGGCCGAGACCGTGATTCGCCTCTCCAGCGTAAAGAACATCATCGGTATCAAGGAAGCCACCGGCGACCTGGACCGGGCCAAGGCGATCCTGGCCGGCGTGCCTGCCGATTTCCTGGTGTACTCCGGCGATGACGCCACTGCCGTGGAGCTGATCCTGCTGGGCGGCAAGGGCAATATCTCGGTGACCGCCAACGTCGCGCCACGGGCCATGAGCCAAATGTGCGCCGCAGCCATGGCTGGCGATGCCGACAAGGCCCGGGCGATCCACGAGACCCTGATGCCGCTGAACAAGACACTTTTCATCGAATCCAACCCTATTCCCGTGAAATGGGCCCTGCACGAAATGGGCATGATGCCGGACGGTATCCGTCTGCCGCTCACCTGGCTCAGTGCTGCCTGTCACGAACCGCTGCGGCAGGCCATGCGCCAGTCCGGCGTCTTGGTTTAATTGAGGAAGTACAACGCATGAAGCGAATGGCCGGACTTTCCGCACTTGCCTTGATTATCTCCAGCACCAGTGGCTGCGGTTGGATCTGGGGGCCGGAAGGCTACTTCCGTGACCGGGGTAGCGATTACCTGCAAGCGCAACAAACAGCACCGATGCAATTGCCAACGGATGTCCAGACCTCCAAGCGCCTGGATCCGCTGTTGCCGATTCCACGCAACGTTGCCGATGACAACGTCAAGGGCGAGTACGAAGTGCCTCGTCCGCTGCCGTTGTCGGCCATTGCCGACTCCAGCGACTACACCCTGCAGAAGAGCGGCGATTCCCGTTGGGTAATGGCCCAGCACCCACCGGCTGAAGTCTGGCCTGTGGCCGTGCAGTTCTTCCAGGACAATGGTTTCCGCCTGGACCAGCAGCGCCCGCAGACCGGTGAATTCACCACCCGTTGGCAGCGCTCCGACGAACTGTCAGCTGCCGTGGCCAAGCGCCTGGCCAGTGCCGGCGTCGCCGCTGACAGCGAGACCCGCGTACGAGTGCGTATCGAGCCGGGCGTGCAGCGCAACACCAGTGAAGTCTATGTGGTCAGCGCCGAGCGTCCTGCCGGAAGCAGCGCGGATGTGGAGTTCACCAATCGTTCGGTGAACACTGGTCTGGACGCCGCCCTGGTGGACGACATGCTGGCAAGCATGAGCCGCACCTCCGAGAAAGGCGGTTCGGTATCGTTGCTGGCGGCCCGTGATTTCGATACCCCGAGCCGAGTCAGCCTCAGCGAAGACGGCAGCGGCAACCCGGTACTGAACCTGGGGGCCGACCTCGATCGTGCCTGGTCCAGCGTGGGTCGTGCCCTGGAGCAGGGCGAATGGCGGGTTGAAGACATCAACCGCAGCCTGGGCCTGTACTACATCAACCTGGCCGAAAAAGCCGAGAAGAAGAACGACGAGCCAGGCTTCTTCGGCAAGTTGTTCGGCAGCAAGCCGGCCAAGGAAGAAATCGAGGCCCGTGCCGAGCGCTATCAGGTTCGCCTGAGCAAGGTGGGCGAGAACGTACAGGTCACTGTCGAGAAGAACATCAACACCGTTGCCCCCGCCGATGTGGCGCGCAAGGTGCTGGGCGTGATTCAGGACAACCTGGGCTGATTGGATGCGTTTTGCCGTTCTCGGCAGTGGTAGCCAAGGGAATGGCACGCTGATCGCCAGCGCCGATACCTGTGTTCTGGTGGATTGTGGTTTTTCCCTGCGAGAAACCGAGCGGCGCTTGCTGCGACTGGGAGTCGATCCCGCGCAGCTGAGCGCTATCCTGGTGACCCACGAACATGCCGATCACGTGCATGGCGTGGGCTTGCTGTCGCGGCGCTACAATCTACCGGTCTACCTCAGCCAGGGCACCTTGCGCGGGATGCGCAAGCCGGTTGAGGCGGCAGGTTTTGTCAGTGGTGGCGAGCGGCTGCAGATCGGTGCCTTGGGTATCGAGGTGATTGCCGTTGCCCATGATGCCCAGGAACCTACGCAGTTTGTCTTCAGCGACGGTCGGCGGCGTTTTGGCCTGCTGACGGACCTTGGCTCCTATGGCATTGATGTGCTGGGCGGCTACCGTAGCCTGGACGCCTTGATGATCGAGGCCAACCACTGCCGCGACCTGCTGGCGCGCGGTCACTACCCGTACTTTCTCAAGCAGCGGGTTGGCGGTGACCAGGGACATTTGAACAACCATCAGGCCGCAAGCCTGGTGGCCGAATTGGGATGGCAGGGCCTGCAACACCTGGTCCTGGCCCATCTGAGCAGCAAGAACAACCTGCCGCAGCTGGCCCGGCAATGTTTTGTCGACACCCTCGGGTGCGATCCGGACTGGCTGCAACTGGCCGATCAAGATTCAGGGCTCGACTGGCGCTACATCGCCTAGCCCACCTACTTAGCAAGCGGAGCCCATCATGGAAAAACGTGAAGAACTCTACCGTGGCAAAGCCAAATCGGTTTACAAGACCGATGACGCCGACCGCCTGATCCTGCTGTTTCGCAACGACACTTCGGCGTTCGATGGCAAGCGCATCGAGCAGTTGGATCGCAAGGGGATGGTGAACAACAAGTTCAACGCCTTCATCATGCAGAAGCTCGAAGCCGCGGGCGTGCCGACCCAATTCGACAAGCTGCTGGGCGACAACGAGTGCCTGGTGAAGAAGCTGGACATGATCCCGGTCGAATGCGTGGTGCGTAACTATGCAGCTGGCAGCCTGGTCAAGCGCCTGGGTGTGGAAGAGGGCATGAAGCTCAACCCCTACACCTTCGAGCTGTTCCTCAAGGACGACGCCAAGGGCGACCCGTTCATCAACGAATCCCACGTAGTGGCATTCGGTTGGGGCACTGCCGAGCAACTGGCCCGCATGAAAGAGTTGTCGCTCAAGGTCAACGAAGTCCTGAGCAAGCTGTTCGACGACGCCGGCCTGCTGCTGGTGGACTTCAAGCTGGAGTTCGGCGTGTTCAGCGACGGTTCCATCGTCCTGGGTGACGAGTTCAGCCCGGACGGTTGCCGCCTGTGGGACAAGGACACCAAGAAGAAGATGGACAAGGACCGCTTCCGCCAGGGCCTCGGTGACGTGATCGAAGCCTACGAAGAAGTGGCCCAGCGCCTCGGCGTACCGCTGTAATCGACGCAAGCATCTGATAGCACGGAAATTTTTTGCTCAAGGGGCTTCGCTTCCGGCAAAGGTGCTGTTATGATGCGCGCCGTTGGAGAGATGCCAGAGTGGCCGAATGGGACGGATTCGAAATCCGTTGTACCTTCGCGGGTACCTAGGGTTCGAATCCCTATCTCTCCGCCATATTGAAAGCCCCGAGCGCTTATAGCCCTCGGGGCTTTTTTCATTTGGGGAATTGGGAGAGGGTGATGTTCCGCCCAAGCCCCCGCTATCATTCCCGCCATGGCCTACTACGGGTGCGCGGACTCAAACTGCCACCAAGGGCCTGGTCATCACCGCTCTAGCGACATGACTGCCTATCGCTCTGCCGATTCAGGGAAGGCAAGTCGACGGCGATTGTTTGTCTTAACCGCGTGGTGATCAGTCACCTCAAGGTACGCAAGCTGATGAGCGAGATGAAACTGGTCAGCAAGCAGCCGGGCTCACATGCCTATAAAAAGGCACCAGTGGAACGGCCAGATATCCCGAATGTACTGGGTCGGGAGTTCACTATAGAGAGGCCGAATAAGGTCTGGTGCGGTGACATCCCCTATATCTGGGCTCAAGGCCGCTGGCACTATGTGGCGGCTGTGATCGATCTGTTCGCCCGCCGTGTAGTGGGCTGGGCATTTTCATCGAGGCCCGATGCCGACCGGGTGATCAAGGCTTTGGAGATGGCGTATGAACAGCGTGGCCGCCCCCAGAATGTGCTATTTCACAGCGACCAAGGAAGCCAGTACGGCAGCCGAAGCTTTCGCCAGCGGCTATGGCGTTATCGCTTCACACAAAGTATGAGTCGGCGTGGAAACTGCTACCACAACGCACCAATGGCGCGGTTGTTTCACAGTCTGAAACAGAATGGATACCGAGCGTGGGCTACATGAGCGCATCGCTGGCCCAGCAGGATATCGGTCGGTTTTTGATGCAGAGGTACAACTGGCAGCGGCCACATCAATTCAACAGTGGGCTGGCGCCCGCAGTGTCCGGGATTAGTTGACCACTACAGGCAGCACCTTCGCCGGCAGGGGCTAGCGACCATCGCTTAGGCCGCTAGCCTGCTATGTGGCGAGGAAAACCTCTTGGTCAGCTCGGTACCTTGATCGAAAACCTCTCCTGCTTGAATGTGCAGAGCACTACTATCTAGCTCAAATTTTCCACTTCATGGGCTCCGCCTTACTGGCAGACCTCTGGTTATGGTGTCGACTTCCTGTTCGAGAGTTGAGAGTGGCTGCTCGAGATTATGTGTTTTAAGAGTTGACCCCAGTACGAAATTTTAATCGATCAGTAATTATTAGCTTGTCCTGTTTTTCTGGTGATTGTTTTTTCGCAGGATATTTCTGGAGTGGTTTTACGGAATTTGACTTTCAGTAGCCATCCGATAAATCTAACTTGATAAGCCGTAAAGATGACATATGCTGGGAACATATATCTAAATGATGCTGCTTGATTGAGTATGAAGAATGATCCCATGTAGGAAACAGTCAGCGCAATCAGCCAGCGATCATAACGTCCGTAGGTTTTCCAGTTAAGTAGAAGTACAAGTAGTGTGATGGGCAGCCAGAAGAATGGTTTTGTGATTGATTTTAACGCATCACCCATCCAGTTGCTTAGGTTCAAAATCGTACCACTAATCCCTATCGGTTGACTGTAAGTCGAAACAAGATTGTTTAGGGTAGGTCCGGGCTCGGTAGCAAACACTTGCGTTTGAATATAGTCTTCGCACAAACCGATCATGCACTCATAAACTCTAATTTTCATATTGGCATATATGAGGGGGTGGTGGAGTATCATGCTCATCCATCGAGCCTTTAGTTCATCAGAGTTTACTAATATGATTCCTGAGGGCAGGATTGCATTTTCTCCCCAGAGTAGAGTGTCAATAGTAGAAAATGAATGTCGTTCTATAGCAATATTTGTGTCAGTGATCCCTTCTAGAGTTAGAGATGGCTCAATCGCGATTTTCGATTCTTCAGCTAAACGTAGCATCCCGATCAGTTCCCATGCAGGTGCTGCTGCTGAGCTTGTTCGTTCGCTGAAGCCTAGCCAGCTTGGGGATGCAGAAATAAGTCCGATTGAAAACATGATCAATGCTACAAGCAAGCATTTGATTTTGCGTGGAATCGTTTTCCCCGTAAATATTAATGCCATTACTACTGGGATGAGTACAAGGGAGTTTTGGCGAAAGCCAAACAAAATAATGCAGGAGATAAAAAATAAAGTAATTGGCGCCCATCTACGGCCTTGCTCTATAGCAAAGATTGCACCTACAACCATAATGATCGCTGCAAATGTCCATACATCCGGTACGACGAAGGATGTATAGACAAATATCAGAGGTAACAAAAATGTTAATGGTATCCAGAAAGGGCTTCTGCTGGACGTCATTGTGATCCACAACGAGCAGGCTAATATCAGATAGCCAATCTGAACTGCAGTGAAAACGCTTGTGGGCAAGTCAAGCAGTCCAATCGGCAGCATGAACATGGTCATTGTGGGTTGAAGCCATTGCTGCATGGACCAGGCGATATTAAGCTTGCCTGTAATGGTGAAAACTGCTGCCCATCTTGTCATTGTGTCACTCATGACAATGCCGGGGTTGAACAAAATAAATGATGCAGTAAGTATTAGTGCAAGCAGAGTAATCGCCAGCAATTTATGGCGCGATGCACGAAAAAGGTCTGTGCTCATTTCAAGTTTCTCATAATAAACAGGCTTAGTTTTTTGGCGAGTAAAAACCAAGGCAAGCAAAAAACAGAGTTTTAAGTACAGCAAAATTTCCTTTGAAGGCGCTAATTTTTGTAGGTACTTCACCTTTGGGGTATCGTCGAACAGTGGGGAGTTCCAAGCAGTTATACCCAAGTTTAGGAGCACGATATGAAAGATACGCCAACAGTTCGTAAGCTATGAACTCATCACGAAATGGTGACACTTTCGGGTCTAGCAGCATTTTCCGGCTGTAAGCACGAAAGCCTTGAGTGGTGTCCGTCCACTTGAACCCGGAGAAAAGGCTAAGCATCGGTGCATGGATAAAGCGAATAGCGAAGTCTCGCGATTTAGGGGTGTTCTCGGCGACACCGCCCGCTACGAAGCGGGAGGCCTGCACAAAATCGACGCCCTGTTTCATCGCGTCAATAAAGCGCGGTATAGCCTCAGGGTCATCCTTGTCATTACCGTCAATGGTCACAATGCCTTCATAGCCTTGATCGAGAGCAAAGGCATAAGCGCAACGGAGCTGGGCGCTGAGTTTTCCGGGAGCCGTCTTGAGCAGTAATCCTCGCACGCCGACTTGTTGTAATGCTTGCAACTCCAGCGAGCCGTCTGTGGTACCGCCATCGACAATGATTATGTCGGCAATATTTTCGATCTTGAGCGCCGCCATTCTGGTCAGCAGGCTTTTGATGCGTTCCCCCTCATTGATGACGGGAATCACCAGGCACCAAGAGTGCTGACGGCCAAGCCAGAGTCGAGTGTCATAGGAAGGAACTTGCCATGTTTGGCTGGCAGTAGGAGCAATATTAGAAGAAGTCATCATGTTTACCATCAGGCCACGCGAGCTGTAATTAGCCCTACGCCAGCAATTACCAATACGATCCCTGCCCCTGTAGTCCAGTGGAAGGATTCACGAAAAATCACGACTGAAAACAGGGCTACAGTCGCCACTGCTCCGGCGGTCAGAACCGGGTGTGCCACATTCAGTGGGAGGCGTGCCAAGGCAGCGGCATAAAGTAGAAAAGCTGCGCCATATAGCCCAAGTCCCACCCAAAATGGCCAATTACTCAACGCCACCATGGGCTCGCTGAGAGAGGGGAACTTACGGGGTGGCATCATGGCCATCTTCACCAGAACACTGGCGGAAGCATTGGAGAGAATGCCGAGAATGAGGATCAGCCACTTCATGCTCATGTGGCCACCTCAACGCCAGTCACGCGGTAATGTTGCATCGCTACCTGAAGGGCTCGTTCAATCGACACTACGTGCGATTCTCCCTTGGTAGCTACCATCTCGATGGAGACCACATTCTTAGGAAGGTACTGCGTCAGGGCGGCAGCCATTTGTCCATGCTCAGTACCACCATCGCCCAAAGGCAACAGGTCAGGTTCGCTGGCATGTACATGCCCGATCAGCGGGGCACAGTCACTTAAGACCACCAGAGGATTTTCACCGTTAATAGTGAGCGCGCCAGTGTCCAGTTGCATTCGGATGGCTGGATGCGCAACACGTTTCACTACATCGGCGGTTTCTGCGCTGCTGGTCATAAAGTTGGCGCCGTAACAGGTTGGGTTAGGCTCAAGACAGATAGTCACCCCGCAAGCCTGAGCGATATCTCCTAGCTGTCGGAAAAAAGGAATCGCGATGTCCAGAGCCTCTAGATCACTCAAACCGCTGCGATCTCGATTCTTCGGTGAGCCAAAAACCACCCGAGTCGCCCCCAGGATAGAGCCGATACGGCATATCGCTGCCAAATGCGTTAGCAGCGCAGCCTGGCTTTCAGCTGAGCCAAAGACATTTAGCCCTGTGGTACCAAACAATAGGGCTTGCATGCCGGTGATCTCGATCCCGCGTTCCGCCCACCAGTCTTTGACTTGATTAATCTCCCTATTCGTAGCTTTGGCTGGTTCTGGAAAATACTTGCCAGGAGCAATATCTATTGCATCAATCGCAAACCGCTGAAGCAGCATAGCGACCGTTTCATCTTCGTCGGTGTCCCACGCAATATTGGAAATTGCCAGCCTCATGCGCCAATCCCCGCACTGGCTTTAATCGTCAGTGGTTCGGACTGCGCGTAAGCCCTGACCGCTAGAATTGTTTCGCGGGTGCTGTATTGATAGGCGCCCGATGCACCAAATACTTCGGCATGTTTGGTCCTCAGATCATAGGTCGCAGCGGGGTTTGCCAAGGTATGGGTGAAGGATTTACCAAAACCCTGTTGGGAAATGTTCTCGACACTAACGGGCTCTGCCGTAAAGTGAACCAACTTCAAGCCGGCATTGAGTGCTGTTTGAATGTCATACCAAAGGTTAACCATCGGGTAGAACTGGAATACCCCTCGGCTATCAATTGCTTGAAGGTTATTGTCATTCAGAAAGTCGAAGATGACGTTCTTGCGAAGACCTGGACCTACCAGGCCCGGTAGGCGAACAATCAGGTAATTCGGAAAGTGCTTTTCGATGAATTTTTCCAGCAGGCGACGATGCAAACCATAGGCGTGCAGTCCCGACTCATCGACAATAGTGTCCTCGTCAACACCCGTAGGGTTCTTAAAGACATCAACAGTACTGATCAAAATAAAGGTTTTGCACTGGATGGTTTTGAGGTGTGCGATCAGCTCCTCTATTTTTTGTCGGTCGGCTTCTGGCTCCCGGTTGGCGATCCATTTCTGCGCTGGAGCACCGGCACACACTACCGTATCAAATGATTGGCCATCGATATCACCAATATTGGTTGAACGATAAAGTGATGTGAAATTTTCCTGTTTAAGAAGAGTACCGCCCACGTACCCAGAATATCCAATAAGCGAATTAAACATTCACCGCTCCAAATATAGATTTTTCTTGAGCATCGATGCCAGTAATGATTTCGGCTTCAAGTGTTTCAAGAACGTCATAAATATTGTCAATTTTACCGCCAAGAACCGAATAACAACCTGGTAACTCTGCGTGTTTTTCAAAAAGAATTGGCCTTCCGTCATCACCCTCGTTCTTCATTAGAACGGTTTTAACTTCGAATAACGAGTCGATGTGTTTGGCCTTCAATACTTCAGGAATATATCGCCCGACGTCTCTGACCATCCGATCTACGCGAGTGTCGCGTTCGTAACATCGCAGTTTTTCATAAGGATCAATCTCTGGAAGGTCATTCCAGTGCAGGTGCGGTGTATAGCGAACATGGGACAAGGTGTGCAGCTCTCGCGCAGGAAAAGGCATCATCGAGAAAAACGGGCCGTCCATCACCGTAATACCCAAACCATTGAGTGATGGGGGCATTTGCATCAGGGCCATTTCCGTAATTTCTTGCTTGAGGCCGGTACTGACACCGGGGAAATCACCTTTGAACTGATTGAGGCCGCTATAAGTGCAGTTGAATACATAGCGACAGGGGATTGATTCCTGGCTTCCATCCTTCTTCTTGGCTACGACCTGCAACGGCGCCTGTACCCCTTTTGAAATCGAGGTCACTCGTGTGTCGTAGTGGACCTGCACACCGCTTTCTTTCAGTTCGCGCTCTGCCCACTGTGCGAGTTGAGTGGTGTTGAACGCATATTCTTTGACCAGGTACACATCTTCGATCAGGCGGGGTTCGAACAAGCCCCGCAATACGGGATCTGCTGGCTGGATATCCGCACCAATTTCCCTACAAAAGCGCTCGAACTGTTTGGCCGTGACTTTCGAGTTTCGCCGGGCGATAGCGTAGAGCTTGGTGAAGTTTTGCTTCACCGCGAGCGGCCAATCCCGTACAAATTTCGGTAGGTTTACCCGACTTCGATAAGCGGTCGTAAAACTGCGTGGGTAGTGGTAGCCGTTATGTACTCGCGCCTGATTGTTGTAAGAGGCTCGCATCAACAGTGCTGGTTCGCGTTCAATTAGCAGGATGCGCTTGAGCCCGCGTTGCTTGGCCAGATACACGGCGATGGCGGCACCGTAGAACCCACCCCCAATTACTACGGCATCCTGACTGGTTCGGCTTGAATCGAGGCGCGACATCAGGAAACACGTTCAACGGTCGGGGTTTTCGCCGCGGCTGAATCTGATAACACCTCTTCGATGTTCAGTTTTTCAAGCCGGGTCATACGGGCACTCGTGAACTCTTGGCCTACATGATAAAGCGGCCCCTCATTCGACAGGCTGGCCATGTTCAGAATGTATTCGCCTAAGACCAACAGAACGAGCGAGATCAGAAAAAACATGCCCGACTGTTGCAGCGAAAGGCTGATCCAGCCCGGTGCAACGTTGGTTTCTAAGATACCAACCGCGAGTACATAAACGCAGTACACCAAGTTGGCAATGGCGCCAAACAGAGAGAGCGAGGTAACCAAGCGCATAGGTGCACGCGTGGTCGAGACCAGCAAGCGCATGCCGCGGTCGATGCTTTCACCCAATCGCTTGGGCCGAGATGTCAGTGGTGCGGAGCTGTAGTTCAGGTAAGCACGCGCGAATCCACCCGTTGCGGGAAGGTGCCTATAGGTCATCGCTGGCTGAGGGTGCTGCAGTATGAAATTGATCACCCGCTTACTTAGAATACGGTATTGCGGTGCTTCCTTGGCCAGATGAACACCATTGAAGCGATTGTAGAGGCCATGAAAAACGGCGTTGGCCCCACGATAAGCAAGGCTCTGCGCGGGCTTTTGCGCATTATTAGCAAACACCACATCAGCACCGCTGACTGCTTGATCGAGCATCTTTGGAATAAAGCTAATGTCATCGACCAGCGGATCGACAACGACAACAAAATCACCCAGCGCATTCTCCAATCCAACCCAGGAGGCAGTATCCGCATCTACCTCTTTGGTCAGGGCATAAACTTGTAAATTGGCCAGCCCGTTTTCAGCGGTTAACTGCTTCAACACTAAAATGCTGTCGTCATCCGAGGCGTTATCCACCACGATCAACTCATAATCACTAACGATGTTCGCAATGACAGCCGCGGCATCAGACAGGATATTTTCAATACTTGCTGACTGATTTCGCACCACAAACACGGCAGATAAAAAACAGGGAAAGGTGGGCATTTTTGTACTCTTAAATGGATTGCCTAAAGCAATGTCCTGTTAAACAAAAAATCCTAGCCATTTTGAGCTAAAAATTAGCCCCTCTTTGACGCAGGGCTTGGAGACCCAGCCTGCTTTACCCTACCTTGAAGAGGCTGAGAGTGGCCGCATTTCGAGCGTGGGCATTTTTATCTTCTGGATCGGTTGGAGCGGCGATTTTCGAAGGCACCCTAAGGGCCTATGCGGTGATTCGCTTCACATCGCCGCTCTTAAAAAGCCCATCATAATGGATAGGAGGCGTTTATGCCCTATGAGTAGCGTTTTGCGCTTGATCTTGTCCTCTGCAAGCATGAAATTCAACATCAATGGCGTTATGTGCAATGTCGGGGCTACTCGATACCGGCTGCAACTGGAGCCCAATTGAGATAACTCCCTCAAGCCCTGCTTGAGGGAAAAATCAGGGGGGAATTTAGAGGCGCTCTCGGCCACAAGGCATCTTGAGAGAACGACCAAAACGCCGTTTTTCTGGCCTTCAGCGGTCTACTGGGAAGCTAAAAGGGGTGGGTTCCCAGCTCTGCGCCGTTGGTCAAAACAAAAGTCCCTGTGATCATCGATCGCGAGGGCTTTTTCGTTTTCGGACTTTTTGCAGCGGTCTCTTCAGTAGCTGAATCGGATATTTGACATATTTGATTTGTGATCACATATTGTCAGGCACAAGAATCACAATACAGGTACGCCCCATGTCCGAAGGTCCAATCCCTCTTCCTACGCTGCGTCAGGTTTCGCGCGATACCTTGCAAGAGCAGGTATACCGGCAAATTCGCGAGGCCTTGATGAGCGGCCGTTTCCAGCCTGGCCAGAAGCTGACCATCCGCGGCCTGGCCGAAGCCTTGGGGTCCAGCCCGATGCCGGTACGCGAGGCGTTGCAGCGCCTGAGTGCGGAAAAAGCCTTTGAAGTTACCGAGACCTCTCGCCTGCGGGTACGAATGATGACCGTAGAGCGTCTGCGGGAGATTCGTGATGCAAGGGTGGCGCTGGAAGGGCTGCTGGCGGAGAAGGCAGTGCAGCATTTGCAGCAGGGCGACATGCAGGAAATCGCCGAACTCTGTCGGCAGATGCGCAAGGCCGCCGACGAAGTGGATGTTTCCCGCTACCTATGGACCAACTTCGCCTTCCACCGGCGTATCTATGCCGTGGCTCGGGCCGAACTGACCATGGCTGCGGTGGAGAACTTCTGGCTGCACATGGGGCCTTGCTTCGCCCTGGTGGCCCCCGACAAGGCTCACCTGCAACGTTCCATGGAGGCCCACGACCGGATCGTCGCGGCCCTGGCGGCTGCTGATGCACCTGCTGCCCGGGCGGCGGTCACCGACGACATCATGCAGGCCGCCGACTCCCTGGGCCGTTTGCTGGCCAAGACATCCAAGGCGGTGGTCAAAGGAGGCCGGGCATGAGCATCCTGCAACGTTTGCAGCCTTATCCGGGCCTGCGGGTAATGATTTCCGGCGGTGCAGCGGGTATCGGCGAAGTGCTTGCCCGCGCCTATCTCGAAGCTGGGGCCGAGGTCCATGTATGCGATGTCAGCGAGGCGGCCCTGGCGGCGTTTCGCGACCGCCACCCCCAGGCCTTGGCCAGCCGGGCCGATGTCGGTGATCCGCAGCAGATCGAGGCATTGTTCCAACTGCAGGTCCAGCGCTTCGGCGGGTTGGATGTACTGGTCAACAACGCCGGTATCGCCGGGCCCACCGCGGGCATCGATGCGGTCAGCGATGCCGACTGGCAACGCACCATCGATATCAACCTCACCGCGCAATACCGTTTCGCCCACCATGCCGTGCCTTTGCTCAAGGCCTCGCAGAACGCTCATCTGTTGCATATCGCCTCGGTGGCCGGACGCCTGGGTTATGCCTGGCGCACCCCGTATGCGGCGACCAAGTGGGCGATCGTCGGGTTGATGAAGTCCCTGGCCGCCGAACTCGGGGCCAGCGATATCCGCGTCAATGCGCTATTGCCGGGGATCGTCGAAGGGCCGCGCATGGAGGCGGTGATCCAGGCCCGGGCTGAACAGACCGGCGTACCCATGGAGCAGATGCGCCAGGAGTACCTGGACAAGATCTCGCTCAAGCGCATGGTCAGCGCCGAGGACGTGGCGGCCATGGCCTTGTTCCTCTGTTCGCCGGCGGCCCGCAATGTCACCGGGCAGGCGATCAGCGTCGACGGCAACGTCGAGTACCTCTAGCCGCCTCGGCGGCCAGCCCCGCCGAAGGACTCGGCGGTGGATTCCATCAGCGACACCCTGGGATTTTTTTCTTCAAGAATAAAAGTCGGAGCACCGTCATGCCTGGAAAAACCCCTGTCATCATCACCTGCGCCGTTACCGGTGCGATCCATACCCCCTCCATGTCCCCTTATCTGCCGATCACTGCCGGGCAGATCGCGAGCGAGGCCATCGCCGCGGCCGAGGCCGGAGCCGCCATCGTCCATCTGCATGCCCGTGACCCGGAAGATGGCCGGCCGAGCCAGGACCCCAGGCTATTTCGCCAGTTTCTGCCACAGATCAAGGCGGCCAGTGATGTGGTGATCAATCTCACCACGGGCGGTGCGCCGACCATGGGGGTCGAGGAGCGGCTACAGCCGGTTTTGGAGTTCAAGCCGGAACTGGCTTCGTTGAACATGGGCTCGATGAACTTCGGCCTGTACGAAATGCTCAGTCGCTATAGCGAGTTCAAGCACGACTGGGAGCAGCCCTACCTGGCGGAGAGCGACGATCGGATCTTCCGCAATACTTTTAGAGATATTGCCCACATCCTCGGGGCTTGCGCCGAGAATCGCACCCGCTTCGAAATCGAGTGCTACGACATCGGCCATCTCTATACCGCGGCACATTTCCTTGAGCGCGCGCTGCTCAAGACACCGTTGTTCATCCAGTCGGTGTTCGGCTTGCGTGGCGGTATCGGTGGCCACCCCGAGGACCTGGCCCATATGCGCCGGACCGCCGACCGCCTGTTCGGCGATGCCTATCACTGGTCGATTCTCGGCGCCGGACGCAACCAGATCCCCCTGGGGACCATGGGCCTGGCCATGGGCAGTCATGTCCGGGTGGGCCTGGAGGACTCGCTCTGGGATGGCCCGGGCAAGCTGGCCGCCAGCAATGCCGACCAGGTGCGCCGTATCCGCACGGTCATCGAGGCCCTGGGTGGCCGTGTGGCGACGCCGGATGAAGCCCGGGCCATGCTCGGGCTCAAGGGGCGCGACCAGGTCGCATTCTAGACGGCACATCCAGCCTGGGCGGAGCCTGTCCGCCCATCCCGCACAACAACAATAAAGGGATAACACCATGCGTATCGAAGTCCTGGTGGATGTCAAAACCAATCTCGGCGAAGGTCCGGTCTGGGACCTGGAACAACAACGGCTGTACTGGGTCGACAGCGCCGATGGGCGAATCCTGCGCTGTACCGTCGATGGCACCGAGATCAGGGCCTGGGACGTGGCGCAGAAAATCGGCTCCATGGCTCTGCGCCACTGTGGTGAGCAAGCGCTGGTCGCCCTGCAGGAGGGGCTGCATAACCTGGACCTGCGTAGCGGCGAATTGAAGTTGATCGTGGATCCGGAGCCCGGCCTGCCGCATAACCGGCTCAACGATGGCAAGGTCGACCGCCAGGGGCGTTTTGTCTTCGGCTCCATGGATACCCGCGAAGAAAGCCCCAGCGCCAAGCTCTATCGGTTGGACCCGGACTTCAGCCTGCATACCCTCGATAGCGAGATCATCGTTTCCAATGGCCCGTGCTGGAGCCCGGGAGGCGACCTCCTGTATTTCGCCGACACCTGGTCGGGGGAAATCCGTGCCTACGACTACGACACCACCACGGGTGCGGTGCGTAACCGGCGGACCTTCGCCAAGGTCGATACCGCCGCCGGCGGTGCCGCCGACGGTTGCACCGTGGATGCCGAGGGCTACCTGTGGCAGGCCCTGGTCTATGCCGGCCAATTGGTGCGCTACAGCCCGGACGGGCGGGTCGACCGGGTCATCGAGATGCCAGTGAAGAAGGTCACCAGCCTGACCTTCGGCGGACCGGACCTGGACATCCTGTTCGTCACCTCGATGGCCCGGCCGCCATTGCCACGCTTCCCAGCGGACGGCCAGCAGCGTGGGGCCTTGTTCGCCATCCATGGCCTGGGTGTGCGGGGTATCGCCGAGCGCCGTTTCGCCGGCTGAAGCAGTCCCCTCCATCCTTTCTGCAATCCCGTGTCAGTGCGCGTCATCACGCGCCTGGAGAGGCCCATGGCTATCGTCAAGAACGCTTCGCTGCGCCAGATTCATCGTCACTCCTGGGTGTCTTTGCTGGTCTGCTGGATGATCTGGATCCTCAATGCCTACGACCGTGAGATCGTCTTGCGGCTGGGGCCGACCATTTCCAAGCACTTCGAATTGTCCGCCGAACAATGGGGGACGCTCGCGACCCTGATCATGCTGGCCCTGGCCTTGCTGGATATTCCCGGTTCGATCTGGAGCGACCGGCATGGTGGCGGCTGGAAGCGTGCGCGTTTCCAGGTCCCGCTGGTGCTGGGCTACACCGCCATTTCGTTCCTGTCCGGATTCAAGGCCCTGAGCGGCAACCTGGCCGCGTTCGTCGCCTTGCGCGTAGGCGTCAACCTGGGCGCCGGCTGGGGGGAACCCGTCGGGGTGAGCAATACCGCCGAATGGTGGCCGGTGGAGCGCCGCGGGTTCGCCCTTGGGGCGCACCACACCGGTTACCCGATCGGCGCCATGCTCAGTGGCCTGGTGGCCAGTTTCGTCATCGGTACCTTTGGCGAGGACAACTGGCGCTATGTGTTCTTCTTTGCCTTCGTCGTGGCCGTACCACTGATGCTGTTCTGGGCACGCTACTCCACGCCCCAGCGCATCACCCAGCTCTACCTCGACATCGCCGCCAAGGGCATGACCCCACCGCACAGCACTCCCGTGACCCAGGCCAAGGGACAGGCGTGGCGTACCTTCGTCGCGACCCTGGGCAATCGCAATATCGCCCTCACGGCCGGCAATACCCTGCTTACCCAGGTGGTATACATGGGCGTGAACATCGTCCTGCCGGCCTACCTGTACAACATCACCGGCCTGTCCCTGGCCGAGTCCGCGGGCATGAGCGTGGTCTTCACCCTGACCGGGATTCTCGGGCAACTGATCTGGCCGTCGCTGTCCGACATCATCGGCCGGCGCCCGACCCTGATCATCTGCGGGCTATGGATGGCCGCCAGTGTCGCGGCCTTCTACTTCGCCAGCACCCTGGCGCTGGTCATCGTCATGCAGTTGCTGTTCGGCCTGGTGGCCAATGCGGTGTGGCCGATCTACTACGCCGTGGCCTGCGATTCGGCCGAGCCCTCGGCTACTTCCACCGCCAACGGCATCATCACCACCGCCATGTTCATCGGTGGAGGCATGGCACCGCTGCTGATGGGCAGCCTGATCGCCTCCGGCGGAGGCTGGACCAGCCTGCCGGGCTACATCCTGTGTTTCTTCGTCATGGCCGGTTGTGCCCTGGGCGGCGTGCTGCTGCAGCTGTTCGCCCGGCATGCGCAACCGCCGCTGGCGCAACCCGAGTTCTAGAACAACACCGATGCGCTCCCCGGCCATTGCTGGCGGGGCGCCAAAACCGCTCGATATGAGGCCCGTACCATGCATACCGCCGCACGCACCGCTCCCCGGGACCAGCAGCAGTTGACCCGCTTGATGTTCCGCAAGCTCATGCCATTGTTGATCGCCGCCTATGTCCTGAGCTTTCTCGATCGCACCAACATCGCCCTGGCCAAGCACCAGCTGGATGTCGACCTGGGAATTTCCGCCGCGGCCTATGGCCTTGGCGCCGGATTGTTCTTCCTCACCTACGCGCTGTCCGAAGTGCCGAGCAACCTGATCATGCACCGGGTCGGCGCGCGTTTCTGGATCGCCCGGATCATGGCCACCTGGGGCTTGATCTCGGCTGCCATGGCCTTTGTCCAGGGCGAGACTTCCTTCTACGTGCTGCGCCTGTTGCTGGGGATCGCCGAGGCCGGGCTGTTCCCCGGGGTGATGCTGTACCTGACCTACTGGTTCGATCGCCAGCAGCGGGCCCAGGCCACCGGTTACTTCCTGCTGGGCGTGTGCCTGGCCAATATCATCGGTGGCCCGTTGGGCGCGGCGTTGATGAAAATGGATGGCCTGCTGGGCTGGCATGGCTGGCAATGGATGTTCCTGCTCGAAGGTTTGCCCGCGGTGTTCTTCGCCTGGGTGGTCTGGCGGCACCTGCCGGATCGTCCGGGCAAGGCCCGCTGGCTGAGCGCCGAAGAGGCCCGCGCCGTCGAGCAGCGCCTGGCCAGGGAAGCCGATGAAGGCGCAGGGCAGGGCGGGCATTCGTTCAGGCAGTGCTTCACCCCGCAGATCCTGCTGGCGATCTTTGTGTACTTCTGCCACCAGATCACCATCTATACCGTGATCTTTTTTCTCCCCGGCATCATCGGCAAGTACGGCAGCCTGAGCATCATGCATGTCGGCCTGTTGAACTCGCTGCCATGGATCGCGGCCGCCGTGGGAGCGCTGACCTTGCCCCGGCTGGCTACCAGCCCTCGGCGCTCACGACACCTGCTGGTGATGGGCCTGTTGGTGATGGCCGCAGGAGTGCTGCTGGCCGCGGTGTCTGGCCCGGTATTGAGTCTGTTGGGGTTCTGCGTGGCGGCGCTGATGTTCTTCGTCGTGCAGTCGATCATCTTCCTGTACCCGGCCTCGCGACTCAAAGGCGCCGCCCTGGCCGGTGGCTTGGGCTTCGTGAACTGCTGCGGCCTGCTGGGTGGGTTTGTCGGGCCGTCGGTCATGGGCGCGATCGAAATGACCACCGGCGATGCCATGAACGGTCTGAAGGTGATCGCCCTGGTGCTGTTGCTGGCCGCATTGGTGGCGCTGCGTTTGCGCCAGGGGCAGGAAGATCGGCAGCCGTGTCATGGGGCAGTGGCCAGGTCGGCGAAGCAGCACTCGATATGAACTGGCCCGCCAGGTTCGGGGCCGGTGCGTGATGTCCGATTGAGTGCAGTGGCAACTGCAATGCCTTGGCTGGACGCCAACCCCCGGGCCTTTCTACACTGCACGGCATCTGGGGAATGGGGCATCGCCGATGAATCGCAATGAACTGCGCAAGGCTGATATCAACCTGATGGTGGTGTTCGAGGCGCTGATGCTGGAGCGCAACGTCACCCGGGTGGCGGAGAAACTGTTCCTCGGCCAGCCCACCATCAGTTCCGCGCTCAACCGATTGCGGGCGATGTTCAACGATCCGCTGTTCATTCGTGTCGGCCATCGGATGGAGCCTACCGCCCGTGCCGAGCAGCTGATCCAGCACCTGTCGCCCGCCCTGGATGCCCTGTCCTCGGCCTTGAGCCTGACCCATGATTTCGACCCCGCCAGCAGCACCATGACCTTTCGCATCGGCCTGTCCGACGATGTCGAGTTCGGCTTGCTGCCGCCCTTGCTGCGGGCCTTGCGCCAGGAAGCGCCGCAGGTGGTGGTCGTGGTCCAGCATGTGGACTACTGGCGGATTCCCGACTTGCTGGCCTCTGGCGATATCACGGTCGGCATCAGCCAGACCCGGGGCCTGCCGGCCAATGCCAAGCGCAAGTTGCTGCGGCATATCCAACCCAGCGTGCTGCGCGCCGATGCCAGCGACACGCCGATGAGCCTCGATGAGTACTGCTCGCGGCCCCATGTGCTGGTGTCCCACACCGCCAATGTCGCCGGCTTCGCCGATGAGTGGCTGGCGGAAATCGGCCGTACGCGCCAGGTGGTGCTGTCGGTGCCGCAGTACAGTTCCCTGCCGGCGCTGCTGGCCGGTACCAAGCTGATCGCCAGCCTGCCGGACTACGCGGCCATGGCCATGGCGGCCTCGGGGCAATTGCATTGCGAGCCGTTCCCGTTCAAGACCCCGACCCTGGACCTGTCGATGGTCTGGCTCAGCCATGTCGACACCGATCCTGCCGAGCGCTGGCTGCGCTCGCGGCTGGAGGCATTCATGAGCGAACGAGCACCGCTGCCGCTCGCCACCTGAATGCCCCGCTGGTGATCGCTGCCCTGGCATTGTCGATGGCACCTGCTTTGCTCAGTGAAGCCCTTGTGCAAGTCCTAACCGCGGAGAATGTCCATGAGTCCAAACCGTTCCCTGTTGCGTGGCCGCGGCAGCCAAGACAGCGGCAAGGTGGGCATGGTCGAGCTGTTCTTCGACCTGGTGTTCGTGTTTGCCGTGACCCAGTTGTCCCATGCCTTGCTGGCGCACCTGTCCCTGGGCGGGGCGCTGCAGGTTGCCCTGCTGATGGTGGCGGTGTGGTGGGTATGGATCTTCACCTCATGGATCACCAACTGGCTGGACCCGGAAACCCTGCCGATCCGCCTCGGGCTATTCGTGCTGATGGTCGCGGGGCTGCTGTTGTCGTCCTCGATTCCCCACGCGTTTGGCGAGCGGGGCCTGCTGTTCGCCGGCGCCTATGTGTTCATGCAAGTGGGGCGTACCGCCTATTCGCTGTGGGCGGTACGGGGCGAGCCGCTGAACATGACCCGCAACTTCCAGCGGATTCTCCTGTGGTTGATGTTCTCCGGTGTGTTCTGGATCGCTGGTGGACTGCTGCAAGGGCCTGGCCGCCTGGTTTGCTGGGTGCTGGCACTGGGCATCGAAGTGTTGTCGCCGTCCGTGTATTTCTGGGTGCCGGGGCTGGGCCGCTCGACCCTGGATGACTGGAATATCGAAGGCAACCACATGGCCGAACGCTGTGCGTTGTTCGTGATCATCGCCCTGGGCGAGTCGTTGCTGGTCACCGGTGCCACCTTCGCCGAACTGGCTACCACGGCCCAGGGACTGCTGGGATTCGTGGTCGCCGTGCTGGGCAGCATCGCCATGTGGTGGGTGTATTTCGACAGCGGCGCCGAGCGTGCCCACCACCGCATCGCGCATTCCGCCGATCCAGGACGCCAGGCGCGGATCGCCTACACCTACATCCACTTGCTGATCATCGCCGGGATCATCGTCAGTGCGGTGGCCGACGAACTGGTGCTGGTCCATCCGGATCATGCCAGCCAGGCGGGGGTGTTGGTGATCGTCGCCGGGCCCTGGCTGTTCCTGCTGGGCTGCGCCTTGTTCAAGTGGGTGATGAACGACCGGCCGCTGCCACCGTTATCGCATCTGGCGGGGCTGGGGAGCCTGGCGTTGCTGTTGCCGTTCGCCTGGAGCCAGGTGTTTTCCGCCTTGGCCCTGGGCAGCCTGGCCAGCCTGGTGATGCTGGTGGTCGCAGCCTGGGAAACCCTGGTCCTGCGCGAGCGAGGCGCGGTGTAGCCATACGGCCAATGGAGGATTCATCCGGTCCGGGGCTTGTGTAGTATGTAGCGCCTTTTTCCCCTGATTGACTGGGAGCTCCACCATGCCGCACCTGCATATGGAATACACCGCCAACCTGCCTCAGCTGGACACCGACAAGGCGCTGCTGCGACTCAATCACGCGCTGGTGGCGTCCGGGCAGTTTTCCGATGAGTTCGACATCAAGAGCCGCGCGGTGAAAGTGGAGTCGTTCCGGGTCGGCACCGGTCTTGGCGAGCGGGCCTTTGTCCACGTCAAGCTGGCCCTGCTCAGTGGCCGTTCGCCGGAGATCAAGAAGCAACTGTCCGAAAGCCTGCTGGCCGTACTGCAGGATCTGGCCCCCTGGCCGGCCGAGTTGCAGGTCCAGCTGTGCGTGGAACTCCTGGATATCGATCGCGCTTCCTACACCAAGGCCGCCATCGGTCTCTGACGCTGCCAGGCGCCAGGCCCAGGCTCCCGGGGCGGGTATCCCGGGAGCCTAGAGCTGGCCTTGCTCGGCGCAGACCTTGACCACCTGCTCACGGAACCAGGTCTGCGCGCTGTCCTGATCGGTGTCCTGGCTCCACTGCATGTCCAGGGTAAATCCCGGCAGGCCGCTGGGCGCCTCGCAGTGATTGAACACCGCCTCATTGGCCAGCAGGGCCTGGATGCGTCGGGGCAGGGTGAGGATGAAATCGGTGCCGGTGATCATCTTCAAGGCTGCGCTGTAGCTATTGGAGCGGGCGACGATCTGGCGCTTCTGGGCCTGGCGCGCCAACCAGCCATCCACCATGTTGCTGTCCGAGGTCCAGGGCGTGGGGAACACATGCCGTCGTTCGATGAACGATTGCAGGCTGAAGCGTGGTTCCTCGGGCGGCGTCGCGCGCTTGTCGAACACGCACACCAGATCGTCCTCCAGCAGCATCTGTGACTTGAGATCGGCATGGCTGCGATGGAAGTTGGGGCCAAAGCAGATCACCAGGTCGAGGCTGCCATCGCGCAGCTCATCGGCCGGGATATCGGTTTCCAGCTTCTGTACGTTCACTGTCACCGGCAGGTCGGCGTAGTCGAAACCCTTGAGCAGGCGCGGCAGGATCAGCAGCTCGAAGTATTCCGGAGCGCAGAGGTTGAAGGTCACTGCCTGGCGGGTCGGATCGAAGGCCGCCACCCCGCTGTGGCAGAGATTGATGCTCTCCAGGATCTTCAGCACATGGCTGTACATGCTGGTGGCCTTGTAGGTCGGGCGCATGCCTGTGCGGGTGTTGACGAACAACTCGTCCTGGAAGCTGTTGCGCAGTTTCTTCAGGCAATAGCTGACGGTGGACTGGCTGACGCACAGGGTTTCCGAAACCCCGGTGACACTGCTTTGCTCGTACACCGCGATAAAGACCATGAGGTCTTGCATGTCGAGTTTTCTGAGCACATTGCTGATGAGCATCCGTTTCATCCCACTGGGCACCTGGCGCCGGTGGCGCGCAAACCGGATCGATGCTAGCGGAACGATCGTCCTAGTTAAATGCCCGGAGCCGGGATTCGCGGACAGCATCGGGACATTAATTTCCGATAACACGACCTGCACAGTTTCGCGCAAAAAAGCGCCCTGTGTCCCAGCCTGATTTCAGGCCGTTACCGCCTTGGGGCGGCTGCTGCGCACCAGGCCCAGCATACCCAGCGCAACCAGCAGGACGCCGAGCAGTTCCCCCGGGTGCGGTGCCTGGCCGAGCCACAGCCAATGGAACAGAGTCAGGAACAACGTGCTCAGGTACACATAGGAAATCACCGTCGAAGGGGCGATCACGCCAATGGCCCGGTGCAACAGCCAGAAGGTCGCCAGGGTCGCGAACATCGCCAGGTACAGCAGCCACAGCAGGTCGTTGCCAGTGAGCAGGCTGGCGCTGCGCCAACCACCGCTGGCCAGGCAGGCGACGAACAGGAACAAGGAGCCGAAAAGCATGTTCCAGAACGTCATCGCTGCCGGGCTGCGGCCCTGCAAGCTGCCCGCCTTGAAACGCTGGCTCAGGGGTGGATAGGCCGCCATGGCCAGGCAACCCAGGCCATAGACACCCATGGCGTACCACGACGGCAGTTGGTCCGGCGCACCGCCCTTGAGGATCAGCAGCAGCGCACCTGCGGCGGCGGTCAGCATTGGCAGCAACCGGCGCCGGCGACTGTCGCCGGGCAACAACCACCCTTCGAACAATAGGGTCAGCAACGGCACCAGGGTGTACAGGGTTCCGGTATTGACCGCCGAGGTGTGGCGCAGGGCCTCGAACAACGAGCCGAAGTACAGCGCCAGCAGCAGGCCGAGCGCGCCATGGGCCGCCAGCGCTGCCAGGGTCATCGAGGACAGGCCGCGGGACCACAGCAGGGGCACGAACAGCAAGGCTGAAAACAGCAGGCGCAGGGCCGTCAGCAGCACGGGATCGATGGCGCGGCTGACCTGGGCGGCAGCGAAGAAGGAGGCGGCGATCAAGGCCGCCCAGAGCAGCATGCCGAGGTTGGCCTGGGTGAAGTTCACAGGGGTCATGCAGGCCTCCCGGGCCGGGGTACAAGGCGGCTCAACGAATGTGCCTGGCGTAGTGCCGGGGATCGAAGCGCAGCACCATGAGGATCATCAACAGCATCACCGTGGTCAGCGACCACCAGGCCCATTCGAAGCTGCCCAGTTGGTCGCGGATCATGCCTGCCAGCAGTGGCGACAGCCCGGCGATCAGGTAGCCGATGCCCTGCACGAAGGCTGTCAGGCCACCGGCGCGGCGCGGATCGCCCAGGTGATCCAGGGAGACGATCAGGCTCATCGGGAACAGCCCGCCGATACCCAGGCCCAGCAGGCAGGGCCAGAGCAGGCTCAGGTGTTGCGGGCTGAGGATCAGGCCGCAGAAACCGGCGATGATCAGTGTCAGCAGGGCCACCAGCACCAGGCGGCGATCCTGGCTGCGGTTGGCGATGGCTGGGGTGATAAGGCCGGAGATCACCTCCATGGCGGTGAGAAACCCCAGTAGCAGGCCGGCATTCTGTTCGCTCCAGCCGTTCTCCACGTAGTAAGGGGCAAGCCAGGCCAGTACGCAGGTATAGGAGGCGGTACCCAGGCCGAAGAACACCGCCAGCAGCCAGGCCCGGCGGTTGCTGGCGAACGATTCGCGGCCACCACGGGCGGCCGGCAGGCTGGGCAGGGAACGACGCTGGGCATACCAGAACACCAGGGCCAACAAGGCCAGGGCCGCCCAGATCGCCAGGGCCAGGCGCCAGCTGCCGCTCTGGTTCATCACCAGGGGGGCGAAAGAGGCGGCGATGGCTGCGCCGCCCATGATCGAGGTGACATACAGGCCCATGAACAGCGAGACATTGTCGGCGAAGCGTGACTTGATCAGCGCCGGCATCAACGCCTGGATCAGGGCGATGCCGATCCCGGCCAGGACAGCGCTGAGGATCAGCTCTGCAGCCGAGTCCATGAACAACCGCGACACCGTGGCCAGGCCGATGATCAGCAGGGACAGGACCACGGTGCGGTGCTCGCCCAGGCGTTGGCTGATGCCCATGCCGAAGAACATCGCCAGGCCCATGGCCATGACCGGCAGCATGGTCAGCAACGAGGCCAGGCTGAAACTCAGGGGAATATCGCCACGAATGCCCGAGAGCAGCGGGCCGACAGCGGCCATCGACGGCCGCAGGTTGAGGGCCACCAGGACTACGCTGGCCATCAGCCAGAGTGCGGGGCGGGAGGTTGCACGAACGCTTTCCATAACCAGACCTTCAGTAAGCAGTGGGCTGATTAGGCGGTGCCGTGCGTGCCGGGGGCAAATCAGAAAGTTTGCCGCACTATTTAAAAATTAAATAAGACTTAAGCGGCAAGCGGCAAGCGGCAAGCGGCAAGCTCCAAGCCGCAAGCATGCGCTTGAGGCTTGCCGCTGCTCTTAGAACGGCTTGGTCGGCAGGTACTTGCCATCCAGGGTGATCACCGCACGGGAGCCGCCTTCGGGGTCCTCGACCTTCTTGATGTCCAGCTTGAAGTTGATGGCGCTGATGATGCCGTCGCCGAACTGCTCGTGGACCAGGGCCTTGAGGGTCGAGCCGTAGACCTGGAGCATTTCATAGAAGCGGTACACGGTCGGGTCGGTGGGGATGCCGCCAGGGATGCTGCCACGCGAGGGGATGCTTTGCAGCAGGCGGCTGGCGTCCTGGTCCAGGCCCAGTTTGTCGCACACCAGGTCGGCTGCGGCGGCCGGCAGGGCGTGCTGGCCCAGCAGGGCGGCGGTGACGAAGGCCAGGCTCAGCCCGGTGCCGTCGGTGAGGTCCTGCCAGGACAGGTTCTTGCGCGCCTTGGCGTCGATGATGGTGTCGGCCAGGGCCAGGCGTGGGGCTTGGGCGAATTGGGATTGCAGCATGGGTGGATTCCTCTTGGGTGAGTGAAGGTTGCTGCTCAGGCAGCGGTCGAAGGGCGGCTGGCCAGGGCACAGGTATACGGGTGCTCGGCCAGGGACACGAAGCGCCGGGCAGGGCCGTCGAGGGCGGCGATGGCGCCGCTCTCGATGTCGTAGACCCAGCCATGCAGGTTCAGCCGGCCCTGCTCCAGGGCCAGGGCCACCGAGGGGTGCGTCTTCAGGTTAGCCAACTGGGCGATGACGTTGTCCCGGACCAGGGCGTCCAGGTGTTCGGCGGGCGAGGCATGGTGCCGCGCGGCGTTGATCACTCGGGCCGATTCGGCATGGCGCAGCCAGTTGGCCACGGCAGGCAGGTGGTCCAGGCACTTGCAGGTGGAAAGGGCGGTCATGGCGCCGCAGTCGGAGTGGCCGCAGATGACGATGTCGCTCACCCCCAGTACCGCCACCGCGTATTCCATCGTGGCCGATACGCCGCCGGGCTCGGGGCCGTAGCTGGGCACGATGTTGCCAGCGTTGCGGATCACGAACAGATCGCCAGGCTCTTGCTGGGTCAGCAGTTCCGGCACCACCCGGCTGTCGGAGCACGTGACGAACAGCGTGCCGGGGCTCTGGGCGCTGGCCAGTTGCTTGAACAGTTCGCTGCGCTGGGGGAAGGCTTCGCGCTGGAACTTGAGGAAGCCGTCGATGATGTGCTGCATGGGAGTCTCCTTGCGTCGCTGATGGGGCAAGGATGGGCGGTTGCAGCTATAGCGTCCAAGACCGGTTTATTATGCTTTCCATAAGTCATGCCTATAGTTGGGACTGCCATGCTCTTGCGTCATATCCGTTACCTGCTGGCCGTGGCCGAGCACTGCAACTTCACCCGCGCCGCCGAGGCGCTGCACGTGTCGCAGCCGACCCTGTCGCAGCAGATCAAGCAACTGGAGGAGTCCCTGGGGGCGCCGTTGTTCGATCGGTCCGGGCGCAGCGTGCGCCTGACCGATGCCGGCCAGGCCTATGTCGCCTATGCCCGGCGTGCCCTGCAGGACCTGGAAGCCGCGCGGCGGGCGATGCACGACGTGCAGGACCTGAGCCGGGGTTCATTGCGCCTGGCCCTGACCCCGACCTTCACCGCCTACCTGGCCGGGCCCTTGCTCAGCCGGTTCAACCAGCGCTATCCGGGCATCCGCCTGAGCATCGAGGAAATGACCCAGGATCGCCTGGAGGCGGCCCTGGCTGAAGATCGCCTGGACCTGGGCATTGCCTTCGCCGGCGAGCACCTGGCGGAAATCGAGCCCCAGGATCTGTTCAGCGAGACCCTGAGCCTGGTGGTCGGCCCGCAGTACCAGGCCCGGGAGCAAGAGCCGCTGGATGCCGAGGCGCTGGGGCGTCAATCGCTGGCATTGCTCAGTGGCGACTTCGCCACCCGCCGCCATATCGACCTGTATTGCCGCCAGCAGGGCATTGCGCCATGCATCGCCATCGAGGCCAATTCGGTCAGTGCGCTGGTGGAGATCGTGCGTCGCGGGCAGCTGGTGACGTTGTTGCCCAGTGCCATTGCCCGGGAACAGCCGGGCTTGCGCGCACTGGCCCTGGCCTCACCCCTGGCGCCGCGCAGCGTGGTGCTGCTGGGGCGCCGGGGCGCCTATCGCAGCGCGGCTTGCCAGGCTTTCCGGCAGTTACTGGAGCAGGATTACGGCGCCGCCAACCACTGATTGACCACCTGGTCGTAGGCGCCGGTGGCCTTGCTCAGGTGCAGCCACTGGTCGACGTAGCTCTTCCAGGCCACATCGTCCCGGGGCAGGAGGAAGGCCTTCTCGCTGTACTGCAGGGCATGCTCGGGGTTGACCGCGCACAGTCCCGGCTTGCGTCGTTGCTGGAAGCGCGCCTCCGAGGCATCGGTGATCATCACGTCGGCCTTGTGGCTGAGCAACTGGTCGAAGATCTTCACGTTGTCGGCGAACAGCGTCAGGTCGGCGTTGGGCAAGCGGGTGCGGGCGAAGACTTCGTTGGTGCCTCCCGGCGGTTCGATCAGGCGTACCGAAGGCTGGTTGATCTGCTCCACGCTCTGGTAGAGCTTGAGGTCCTGGCAGCGCACCAGGGGAATCTTGCCATCGACGCCCAGGGGCTGGCTGAAGAAGGCCTTTTTCTGACGCTCCAGGGACACCGAGATCCCGCCCACGGCGATATCGCATTGCTGGCTCTGGAAGTCCGCCATCAGGCTCTTCCAGGTGGTGTTGACCCACTTCACCCTGACTCCGAGGCTCTGGGCCAGGGATTCGGCCATGGCAATGTCGATGCCCTCGTAGTGCCCGTCATCGCGCAGGTAGCTGTAGGGCTTGTAGTCGCCGGTGGTGCAGACCGTCAGGTGGCCGCGTTCGAGCACCTGGTCCAGGTGCGAGGTCGACTCCTGGGCAAGGGCAAGGGCGGGGGCCGCGAGGCCGAACAGGGTACTGAGCAGAAGGCGTGGGAGCATCGAGTCGTTCCTTGAATGGCGGCTGGGCATAGTGCAGGAGCCTTGTCGGGGCGGGCAAGGGCCTGGATATTGCCGCGCGGCCGTGGCCAATGGCGGCTTGACCGGCTTTCGACCTTTTTTTCACGTATGGCTGGTTAACCTGTGGCCCTGGATTCCAACAAGAGTTTGCCAGTCATGTCGTCCCACCCCCCACCGTCCATAGAGCTGGAGTTCGCTCGGCGCTACGACCAGGAGCATGCGCGCGTCTGCCGTGAGCCCCGACCTGCCGGGGTGGGCACGCGCCTGGCGCTCTGGCGTACGACGCGGCTGGTGCGCCATGCCTTGAGCGTGGCTGGCGAGCCCGGGTTGATCCTGGATGTGGCGTGTGGGGCTGGGCGTTATTGGCCGGTGCTGGCCGAGCATGGCAACCGGGTGATCCTGGCGGCGGACCCTTCCGAGGAAATGCTGAGCCACGCCCAGACTCATCATCCGGTCAGCCTGATGAAGCGGATCAAGACCTTCCATAGCTCGGCGTTCGATATCGGCCTGTCGGCCAACGCGGTGGACAGCATCATCTGCATGCAGTTGTTCGCCCATGTCACCCATGGCGAGGACCGCCTGGCCCTGTTGCGCGAGTTCCACCGGGTCAGTCGTGACTCGGTGATCGTCGCGACCCGGGTCGAGTACTTCTTGCAGTCCTGGCAGCGTGCGGCCACCGCTGCCGGTGCTCTGCCCCTGGTGAGCAAGGTGCAGCTGGAGGCCGAGTTCGCCGAAGCCGGATTCGACGTCCTCAGCCACCATGACCTGTTTCCCGGATGCGCCCCTTCACGGATCTACGTGTTGAGTAAACAGGGCTAGTCCAGGCTCCCGGACTATTCTTGTTTTTCGTCCCGGGGTTTCTCGCAGGCTCTTATCGGACCAATGCTCGGAAATGGCCGGGGCGATATATACTGCGCGCCATTCTTCAAGGGAGAGCCGTGTGGCCATCGATATACACTGGATTCGCGACAACGATAGCCTCGGTCAGTTTTGCGCCGAATGGCAGCACCTGCCCTTCGTCGCCCTCGACACCGAATTCATGCGGGTCGACACTTTCTATCCCATCGCCGGCCTGTTGCAGGTGGGTGATGGGCAGCGCGCCTACCTGATTGACCCTTTGACCATCGACAACTGGCAACCCTTGGCCGAGCTGCTGGAGAACCCGGCAGTGGTCAAGGTGGTGCACGCCTGCAGCGAGGATCTCGAAGTCCTGCTGCGCCTGACAGGGAGCCTGCCCGCGCCGTTGTTCGATACGCAACTGGCGGCGGCTTACCTGAACCTGGGGTTCTCCATGGGTTATTCGCGCCTGGTGCAGGAAGTCCTGGGCATCGAGTTGCCCAAGGGCGAGACCCGCTCCGACTGGCTGCAACGCCCGCTCTCGGAAACCCAGGTCAGCTATGCCGCCGAAGATGCCGTGCACCTGGCCCAGGTGTTCGGCCAGTTGCGTGCCAAGCTGTCTGACGACAAGTACCGCTGGGTGCTTGAGGACGGTGCCGAGCTGGTGGCCAACCTGCGTCGCGAAGTGGACCCCAACGAGGTTTACCGCGATGCCAAGCTGGCCTGGAAACTGTCCCGTGCCCAGCTGGCGGTACTGCGCGAGCTGTGTGCCTGGCGCGAGCGTGAGGCGCGAGCCCGCGACTTGCCGCGCAATCGAATCGTTCGTGAACATGCGCTCTGGCCCCTGGCCAGGACCCAGCCCGATACCTTGTCGGCGCTGGCCAAGATCGAAGACATGCACCCACGGACCGTACGCCAGGATGGCGAGTTCCTCCTGGACCTGATCAAGCGCACCGCCAAGCTCGGTCCGGAGCAGTGGCCGCCGGCCCTGCCCGAGCCGTTGCCGATCGAAGCGTCGGCCCTGCTCAAGCGCCTGAAGGCGGTGGGCCAGGCCGAAGCGGAGCGCCTGGACATCGCGCCGGAACTGATGCTGCGCAAGAAAACCCTGGAAAGCCTGCTCAAGAGCGGCTTTCCCAATGGGCCTTACCAATTGCCTGATTCGCTGCGTGGCTGGCGCCGCGAATTGATGGGCCAGGCGCTGCTGGACAGCCTGGCCACTGCCGGAGAACAGCCTTGAAACATATCTGCTCCATCTACCGAAGCCCGCGCAAGAACGAGATGTACCTCTACGTGCTCAAGAGCGAAGCCCTGGAGCGCGTGCCGGAAACCCTGCTGGCGGCGTTCGGCAAGCCGCAGCATGCCTTCGACCTGGTGTTGACCCCGGAGCGCAAGCTGGCTCGGGAAGATATCCAGAAAGTGCTGGAGAATCTCGACAAGCAGGGTTATCACCTGCAGATGCCACCGGCCGAAGACGAGTACATCGAGCACCTGCCCGAAGAGTTGCTACGCCGCAATGATCCGGTCTGACTCCTGGTAGGCGCTCGGTCCCGGACGCCCTTGCTGTGCACTTGACTGACCTGGCCACCCTGAACGATGGAGCGACACTCCATCGACGGTGGCCTGCACCGTTTTTTAAGGTTTGAACCATGCGCGTTCTGATTGCCGAACACGACCACGCTATTTATGCCCGCCTGTTGCGTCAGGCGGCTGCGGACCTGGATGTTCTGACCAGTGGCGATTCCGCCGAATTGGCTCGCCTGGCAGTGGACTGCCCGGTATGGCTCGGCCAGCCGGACCTGTTGGCGACCCTGCTGCGCCAGGGGCACAAGCCCCAGTGGTTGCAATCGACATGGGCCGGCATCACGCCCTTGCTGGCCGATGGCCTGCCTCGCCACTATCGCCTGACCCGGGCGGTGGGGATCTTCGGCCAGGTGATGGCCGAGTACGTGCTGACCTACATCCTGGGCCACGAGCGCGAAGTGTTGGCGCGCCTGGTCAGCCAGGTGGAACGCAAGTGGGACAACCGCCTGGGCCAGAGCCTGGTAGGGCGCAAGGTCCTGATCGTCGGTACCGGTGATATCGGCCAGAGCGTGGCGCAATTCCTGGTGCCGTTCGGCGTCAAGCTCTATGGCATCGCCAGCCAGGCCCGTGAACAGGCGCCCTTTATCGAGGTCGCCGGCCTCAAGGACCTGGGACGGCTGGTGGGCGAGGTGGATTACGTGGTCAACCTGTTGCCCAACACGCCCAGCACCCATGACTTGTACGATGCGGCGCTGTTCAAGCAATTCAAGTCAACGGGCTTGTTCATCAATGTCGGACGTGGTGTGTCGGTGGTCGATGCGGACCTGGTGCAGGCCCTCAAGGACGGCCACCTGGCTGGCGCGGTGATCGATGTCTGTCGCCAGGAACCATTGCCACAGCGCCATCCGTTCTGGACTGCCTGGGGCCTGCTGCTGACGGGCCACAGCTCGGCACCGACCTCGCCGGAACTGATGGTGCAGCTGTTCGTGGAGAACCTGCGGGCCTACCAGTCCAAGCAGCCCCTGCGCGGCGAAGTGGATTTCGCCCGGGGCTACTAGGACGCCGAAGCGGCAAGCTCCAAGCTCCAAGCTCCAAGCTTGAGGTTTGCAGCTTGAGGCTTGTTTAGAGATTGAAGTCGCCTTCGGATACGGTTTCGCTCAGTGGGCGACGCGGGCTCGGTACTTCGCGGGCCTGCAGGTAGTCGGCCAGGGTCGACTTGTCGCCCAGCTTGCCCACTGCCACGGCAGCGTGTAGGGCATAGCCTTCGGGAATCTTCAGCTCCTTGCGGGTCAGCTCCTGGTCGAAGCCGGCCATGCCATGGGTGTGCCAGCCGCTGAGGCTGGCTTGCAGTGCCAGGTGGCCCCAGGCCGAACCGGTGTCGAAGGTGTGCCACAGGGCCGGGGTTTCCTCGCTGGCGCCTGGGGCGGTGAAGGTGGTCTTGGACATCACGATCACCAGGGCCGAAGCGTGTTGCGCCCAGCCACGGTTGAATTCGTTGAGCAGGCCCAGGAAGCGTTCCCAGTTCGGCGTGTCGCGGCGGGCATAGAGAAAGCGCCAGGGTTGCGAGTTGTAGGCCGAAGGTGCCCAGCGTGCGGCTTCGAAGAAGCTCAGCAGGGTTTCCTCAGGGATGGCTTCTGCGGTGAAGGCCCGTGGTGACCAGCGCTGGGTGAATTGCGGGTGGATGGTGTAGTCGGCAACGCGAGGATTGGCGCTCATGCAAAGACTCCATACAACGTTGGGAAAATGGAATAACCGGCAGGCGCAGTTGGCTGGGCGCAGAGGCTTTCCTGACCCCGTGGGGTGCGCCGGATACAACGCGGTGAGCGTGGATGGCATCCGGGGCGAGGGTCGGTTCGGAAAGCAAAGCTACTGTGCCCATTGGCGGCTGGCAAGCTCCGGGCTACCGACAGTCGCCAATGCTTGGCCCGCCGGGCCTTCGGCACTAGACTGGCGGCCTTTTCACCCTTGGAAACTGATTCTCGAACCATGGCCGCCAAAGTCGAACCATTCTGGATACGCAAGACCCTCGAACAACTCGACCAGGAGGAATGGGAGTCGTTGTGCGATGGCTGCGGCCTGTGTTGCCTGCAAAAGCTCGAGGACGAGGACGACAACAGCGTCTATTACACCCGAATCGCCTGCAAGCTGCTGGACCTGAAGACCTGCCAGTGCATTGACTACGCCAACCGTCGCGAGTCGGTGCCCGACTGCATCCAGCTCACGCCGGGCAAGGCCGATGAATTCAAGTGGCTGCCACCCACTTGCGGTTACCGCCTGGTGAGCGAAGGCAAGGACCTGCCGCTCTGGCACCACCTGGTGTGCGGCGATCGCGATGCGGTGCACCATGAGCGCATTTCCCAGTCCGGACGCATGCTGGCCGAAGGTAGCGTGGCGGAAGAAGACTGGGAGGATCACCTGATTTTTCGCGCAGGCTGAGGCATCGCCGCGCTGACCTCGAGCCCAGGGCGGGCTCTCAAGCAAGGAGTGTGTATGAGGGGGAGGGCGAAGCTGGCGCTGGCCATGGCGCTGCTGGCGTTGAATGCATCGGCCTGGGCCGCGCAGAAAGTCGATCTGGATTACCACGTGCGTTTCCTGCCCCAGAGCGACCAGGCCGAAGTACGCCTGACCCTGGCTGAAGGGTCGGCGCTGCGCAGCCTGGATTTTGACCTGGGCCAGAGTGGTGACTACAGCGACTTCAAGGCCGATGGCCAATGGCAGGCTGCGCCGGCCGAGACCGGCGAGCAGCGCGGTATCTGGCGCCCGGCCAGCGGCAAGGCCAGCCTGAGCTACCGGGTACGCTTGAGCCATAGCCCGAAGAAGGGCAGCTACGACAGCCGCAGCCATGCCAACTGGGCCTTGGTGCGCGGTGAGACGCTGGTGCCGCCGGCCCGGCTCGATCAACAAGATGGCATCGAGCTGGTGGCACGCCTGGATTTCGAACTGCCCAGCGGCTGGAAGAGTGTCGAGACGGCATGGCCGCGGATCGGCAAGCAGCGCTTTCGCATCGATAACCCCTCGCGCCTGTTCGATCGTCCCCTTGGCTGGATGCTCGCCGGTAACCTGGGCAGCCGCCGCACGCGCCTGGGAAGCACCGAGGTCAGTGTGGTTTCACCCCTGGGCCAGGGTATGCGCCGCATGGATATCCTGACGTTGCTCACTTTCGTCTGGCCCCAGGTGCAGGCGGTGTTTCCACGCCAGCCGGGCAAGCTGCTGATCGTCGGCGCCGCTGATCCCATGTGGCGCGGTAGCCTGGCCGGTCGCGATTCGTTGTACCTGCACAGCCGCCTGCCGTTGATCGGCGAGAACGGCAGCAGCCCGCTGTTGCGGGAGCTGGTGCAATCCCTGGCCCGAATCAACGACAGCCAGCACAGCGACTGGATCAGCGAAGGACTGGCCCAGTACTACGCCATCGAGTTGTTGCGCCGGGCCGGAGGGATCAGCGATGAGCGCTATCAGGTGCTGCAAAAGCGCCTGGCCCGGGACGGCCACAAGGTCAGCAGCCTGCGCGGCGAGCAGGTGGATAGCGCAACGGTGGCCAGGGCGGTGCTGTTGCTACAGGAGCTGGATCGGGAGATCCGCCTGAAAACCCGCAACAAGCGCTCACTGGACGATGTGCTGCAAGCGGCGATGCGCCTGGAAAGCGTCAGTACCGCCGAGTTCATCCAGTTGAGCGAAAGCGTGCTGGGGGAATCATCCAGGGTCCTGGACAGCCCGTTGCTACGTTGACCCGGGGCTCAGTCCTGGGGGGCGGGGAGGTTGGTATCCTCGGCGGTTGTCTTTGGACGACGTCCGGCGGCATCGGCAGTGGCCTTCAGGTTGCGTAGCTCCGCCGAGGCTTGTTCGATCTTCGTCCTTACGTGGTGCATGTCCCGGCGGCTCTTTTCCAGCAGGCTCTTGGCCGAACTGTGGCCCGTGATGCCTCGGGCCAGGGCCACACCGCCGAGCGCCACCTGTACCAGGCCGAACACACCGCCGCGGCGCAGGCCCTTGCCCACCATCACCACGCCACCGGCCAGCGAGCCGATGCGCTCCCAACCCTGGACGTTCTGCTGCGAAGGGCTCTGGAACGGGGTCGACTCTATCGTCTGCAACTGTTTGCGCTCGCTCATGATCTGTCTCCTGGGGCGGTGAGTGATATAGGGCTGACTGCGAAGAGCCCCTGGCGGTTCCCGGGCATCGAGCGGCGATGCTTCAGAACTTGGGACCGGAGCGGGTGTTGTTGCCCTTGGCCAGGCGGTCGTAGAGCACCACGTTGACCGTGGCCGCCAAATTCATGCAGCCGTTGGTGGGGATGTAGATCACGTCTTCGCACCAGTCGCGGATTTCCTTGTCGAGGGAGCCGTCTTCCGGGCCGAAAATGTACAGGGCGCGATCCGGGTGGGTGTATTCGGGCAGTGGGCGGGCGCCTTCGACCAGCTCCACGGCAACGGGAATACAGCCTAAGGGGAGGATCTTCTTCAGGTCGTCGATGCCGATCAGCGGAATGTCCTGATGGACTTTCTTGGTGTCGGTGACGAAGTCGCGGGCACGTTCATAGCGCTTGCCGGTGTAGAACACCGAGGCGACGCCATAGCAGCCAGCGGCGCGCATCACCGAACCGACGTTCTCCGGTGACTTGGGGTTATACAAACCGATGCAGCTGTACCTTTTGTTTGCCACGAGCGAGGAGCCTTGGAGAAAAAAGCGCGATTATACGGCGATTGTTCCAAGGCCGGGGGCCGTTGTGGCCAGGGAGAGCCCTGGCCACATCCGCATTCTCAATCGTCTTTCTTCAACATTCCGGCCAGGGCGGCGAAGGGGTTGTGGGTGGCCTTGGCGACTTTCGGCGTGCTCAGGGAGCCCTCGCCGAAATACTGCTGGTCGGTGTAGCGCGAGTGTTCGTTGTCGTGGCAGTACAGGCACAGCAATTCCCAGTTGGAGCCGTCCTGGGGATTGTTGTCGTGGTTGTGGTCGCGGTGGTGCACGGTCAGCTCGCTCAGGCGCTTGCCGGAGAACTCACGGGCGCAGCGGCCGCAGACGTGGGGGTACATTTTCAGCGCCTTGTCGCGGTAGCCCATTTCCCGGTCGCGCTGGGCGTCGGCAAGGATGCGGTCCAGCTTGGCGGTGTTGGAGCTAGGAGTGGACGAACTCATGGGTTCACCTTTGTAGAAAGACTAATGACGGTAATGGGTGAAGTTTAGCCCAGGCCCTTGGGGCCTCGTCAGTCCCGGCATGACGAAACCTTGCCGGGACATCGTATTGGGGCAGGCAAAACCCTGCGGTTGGGAGTAGCCTGACGCCAGACAATAGCCATGGAGTCATTGATGAAACGCACTATTGCGACGGTGCTGACACTGGCGGCGACCCTTGCCGCAGGAATGGGCCCGACCTGGGCCGATGAGCCACAAAGCGCTCCGGTGGTCACTCCCACGCCGACACTCGGCACGCCGGGAACCGCCACGCCCACCCCTTACCCACAAGTGACTCCCCCCAGCACTCCGAAGGCCAGCAATGGCGGCGCGCCGCTGTTGCCGCCAATCGACATGCCCAAGCCGCCCAAGGATCAGACCCAGCCAGCTCCTGAGCAGAACGACAGCAAGTCGGGTCGCTAGGGAGCGGCCTGGCCAGGGTCAGACCTGCTGTGCGAGCAACTGGCCGTCGGCCATGCGCAGGCGCTTGGACAGCGAGACAGCCAGGGCGCGGATGATCTTGGCGGCGATCTTCGGCGCATCATTGAGCATTTTCTCCAGGGAGTCCTTGCCCAGGTTGAGCAACTGGCAATCGCTGGCCGCCACGCAGGTGGCGGAGCGCCGTTCGCCATCGAGTACCGCCATTTCGCCAAAGGCCCGGCCGCTGCGCAGGGTCGCGACGCTCAAGAGCTGGCCGTCGTGACTGCGCTTCTGCACGGCTACCTGGCCGCTGTGGATGATGCACATGAAGCTACCGGCATCGCCCTCATGAAAGATCGCCTCGCCCTGGGCGATGCTGCTGATGCTGAAGTAGCCGGCCGCCGCGTTGAAGTCGGCGGGCAACAGTTGGTCGAACAGGCCGCAGTCCATCAGCCAGTCACGGATTTCATTGTTCAGCAGGGTGGGTTCGGACATGGGATCACGGTCTTTTTCTTGTGTCGGTGGCTTGGGCGCAGGCCCGGATCGGCGGCGGTCCCGGATTAAGACAGGAGCGCCGCCGGGAGTTCCTCAGCCCAGGCCCAGAATGTTCAGGACAAAGGCATATTCGAGGGCTACGTCACGTAATCCCTGATAGCGCCCGCTCATGCCGCCGTGGCCGGCGCCCAGTTCGGTCTTGAGCAACAGCAGGTTGTCGTCGGTCTTGGTCGCCCGCAGCCTGGCCACCCACTTGGCGGCTTCCCAGTACTGCACGCGGCTGTCGTTGTAGCCGGCGATCACCAGCGTGGCCGGGTAGGCCTGGGCCTGCACGTTCTCGTAAGGGGCGTAGGCCTTGATGCGTGCATGCACCTGCGGCTCCTCGGGGTTGCCCCATTCGTCGTACTCGGTGACGGTCAATGGCAGTTCCGGGTCGAGCATGGTGTTGAGCACATCGACGAACGGCACTTCGGCGATGGCCACCTGGAACAGCTCGGGGCGCTGGTTGAGCACCGCGCCGATCAGCAGGCCGCCAGCGCTGCCACCGCTGATGGCCAGCTGGCGGGAGGTGGTCAGGCCCTGGGCCACCAGGTGCTCGGCGCAGGCGATGAAGTCGCTGAAGGTGTTCTGCTTGTGCTCCTGCTTGCCGGCTCGGTACCAGGCTTCGCCCAGCTCGCCGCCACCTCGCACATGGGCGATGGCGAAGGCCATGCCGCGATCGAGCAGGCTCAGGCGGGCATGGGAGAACCACGGGTCGAGGCTCTCGCCATAGGCACCGTAGCCATACAGGTACAGGGGCGTAGGACGGCCCAGGTACTCGCGCTTGACCACCAGGCTGATGGGCACCCGGGTGCCATCGGTGGCGGTGGCCCACAGGCGCTGGCTGACATAGGCATCAGGGTCGAACTCGCCCAGCACCGGGGTCTGCTTGAGTACCTGCTGCTGGCCGTCGGCCAGTTGCAACTGGCGTACCTGGGCCGGGCGGTTCAAGGCTTCGTAGCGCAGGCGGATACGCTCGCTGGCGAACTCCAGGCTGTTTTGTACGTGCAGGCTGTAGGCGGCGTCTGGCAATTGCACGCGGTAGCTGGGCAGGCCTTGCGGGTGCACCTCGATGATGGGCAGGCCGCCTTCGCGCAGGCTCAGGGTCATGGCCCCGGCATTGAGGGTCACGCCGTCGAGCATCACCTCGGGGTTATGCGCAACCAGCAGGCGCCAGTCGTCCTGGTCGGGAACACGACCGGTGTCCTGGGCCTGGTAGAGGGCGAAGTTGATGCCCTCGCGATTACTGCGGATGAACCAGGTCCAGCGGCCTTCGAGCTGGCCGTGGTCGACATCGTATTCATGGCCCTCGACCCGGGGCGCCAGGCAGGTGAATGGCTGGTGCGGCTGCTCGGCGTCCAGGGCCCAGCTTTCGCTGGTGGTCTTGCTGCCCAGGGACAACAGCAGGTGGCGTTCGGAGCTGGCGCGGTAGCAATGCAGGAAGAAGCGCCCGTCCGGTTCATGGAACACCTCTTCGGCCGCTGTGCCGTCCAGGCGATAGCGCAACAGCTTGTGTGGACGATGGGTCTCGTCCAGTTCGCCGAAGAACAGGGTCTGGCTGTCGTTGGCCCAGGTCATGCTGCCGTCGCACTGCTGGAACGGCAGTTCGCTGACCTTGTCGTTGGCCAGTTCCTTGACGAACAGGGTGTAGGTCTCCTCGCCGCTGGTGTCGAGGCTATAGGCCAGCCGCTGATGGTCGGGGCTGATGCTGAAGGCGCCCAGGGAGAAGAAACCACCATTGGCCAGGACGTTCGGGTCCAGCAGCAGTTGTTCGCGGCTTTCGTCCACCGTCAGGCTGTCGTCCGCCGGGCGTGGGCAGCGGTAATGCCGGGCGTATTCGTCGCCGGCAGTGGTCCGGGTGTAATACAGATAGGGGCCCCAGGGCGAGGGCAGCGACAGGTCGGTCTCGAGGATTCGTCCCTTGATTTCCTGGAACAGGGCCTCGCGCAGGGGCGCCTGCTGGGCCAGTTGGCGTTCCTGGTAGCTGTTTTCCGCCTTCAGGTAATCGAGCACCGCGTCGGTGTCGCGCTCCTGCAGCCAGGCGTAGGGGTCAGCGCCGGCGGCCTTGTGGGCGATCGGGGCGCTGGTGTCATTGGCAGGTAAGGGCATGGGGGGCTCTCGAACGATGACAAATGAGGGCTTGGCAGACGGCGGGGCAGCCTGACACGGGAAAAGTCGTTATCATAAGCGCCTCTTTGCCTGCCTTGCCACGGACACCATGACCGAGAACGACTATCTGATCGCTTGGGGCTGCTATGCCTTCGCCGCCTTGGGCTGCCTGCTGGTATGGATGCGCCTGACCCGCTGGATGTGGCGCTGGTTGCGCGAGCCGCTGCGCGTGCTGGTCGCCGTGTTGCTGTTCAGCCCGACCATCATCGACCCGGTCAAGGAAAAAATCGCCCCGGCCGTGGCCATCACCGCCCTGGACATGGCCTTCAAGGTGGGTAACAACGCCTGGCGCGCGGTTTCCGATCTGTTCATGTACGGCATGATCGCCTTCGGCGTGTACCTGCTGTTCGTGCTGATCCGCTGGCCGATAGAGCGCTCGATGCGCGAGCGCCGCCAGCGCAGCGAAGCGGCGAAAGCCGCAGCCAAGGCGGCTGAAGCGGAAGATGACCAGCCTTTTGGCAGTGCCGGCAATGACCGTTACGGTCGCCCGCCTGCTGGCAGTGCTCCCCTGAACACGCGGGTCGAGCCGCGTTTGTAACGTTGTCCCCGGCACTGCAGCGAGAGTCCGAGCATGTGTGAATTGTTGGGCATGAGCGCCAATGTACCGACCGACATCGTCTTCAGCTTCACCGGGCTGATGCAGCGTGGCGGTCGTACCGGCCCCCATCGTGATGGTTGGGGCATTGCCTTCTACGAAGGCCGGGGCCTGCGCCTGTTCCAGGACCCTGCGGCCAGCAGCGAGTCGGAAGTGGCCAATCTGGTGCAGCGCTATCCGATCAAGAGCGAAGTGGTCATCGGCCATATCCGCCAGGCCAATGTCGGCAAGGTCTGCCTGGCCAATACCCATCCTTTTGTCCGTGAGCTGTGGGGCCGCAACTGGTGTTTTGCCCATAACGGCCAGTTGGCGGATTTCCAGCCCGAGACCCAGTTCTATCGCCCTGTGGGGGATACCGACAGCGAGGCGGCGTTCTGCGACTTGCTCAATCGGGTCCGCCAGGCATTTCCCGAGCCGGTTGCGATCGAGCAAGTGCTGCCGATCCTGATCCAGGCCTGCAGCGAGTATCGCAGCAAGGGGGTGTTCAACGCCTTGCTCAGCGATGGCGACTGGCTGTTCTGCTACTGCTCCACCAAGCTGGCGCAGATCACCCGGCGCGCACCGTTCGGCCCGGCCCGCCTGAAGGATGTCGATGTGATCGTCGACTTCCAGGCAGAAACCACCCCGGACGACGTGGTCACGGTGATCGCCACCGAACCCTTGACCGAAAACGAAACCTGGACCCGCTACCAGCCGGGACAGTGGAGCCTGTGGCGGCGCGGAGAGTGCATCAGCCATGGCCAGACCGAATAAGGACACTCCTATGTTGCTCAGTTACCTGCGTCTGGTGTTGTTCGCGGCCGGCCTGTTGATCGGTGTGCAAGTGCCGGGCTTCATCAGCGACTACGCCAAGCGGGTCGAAGCCCACATGATCGAATCGCAGAACAGCCTGCAAGGGTTCCAGGCCACCGCGCAGCAGTTCTTCAAGGGCGACCTGAACGCCCTGGTGGCCCATTACCGGGCCAGCGACGATCCGGTGTTTCGCAGCGATGCCGACAGCCTGAGCGGCCTGCTCAGTCGCCAGCTCGCCCTGGACAAGCAGTACCAGGCGATGCAAGGCCCCTGGTACATCCGCATGCTGCAAGTCGCCCTGGCGGCCGATCCTGAGATCCGCAAGGAAACCTGGGATGGCTACAGCTACCAGATCCTGTTGACCCCGGAGGCGATGTCCTGGGCCATGGGCGGCGCCTTGCTGCTGTCCTTCGGCCTGGAATGCCTGTACCGGCTGATCGACTGGGTCGTGCTCGGCGGTCGTCGCCTGCGCCAGAGCCGGCCCATCGAAGAGCGCGATCTCAAGGGGCTCTGAGCCCTCTCTACAGGGACGGTGCCAGGAGCAGATGCTCCTGGCCGACCTTCTGGGCATAGCGTTGCACGACGCGCTGGCACAGCCCGACGATGTCCTCCACCAACTCCACTCCCACCCGCCACGACACCACCACCTGCAGGTTCGGTGGGCGCTGATCGATGTCCAACTGTGTCAGCTCGCCCCGGGCCAGTTCCTCGCGCACCAGCACTGGCGGCAGCGCGCCGATCCCGAAGCCGTCGCGCAGCAGGCGGGTGATGGCCGAGACCGAGTTGACGCAACTGAGCCTGGGAGCCAGCACGCCGCTGGCTTGCATCAGGCTCATCACCTGCTGATGGGGCAGGGAATTCTTCGAGTAGGTGACGATTCGCTCCCGGGCCAGTTCGGCCAGGGAGTCGTAATGGCGGTTGTAGATCGAATCGCTGGCGGCGATCCAGCTGACCGGGTAGCTGGCCAGCTCCAGGCTGCGGATGCTTTCCCGGCGTAGCAGATCGGTCTGCAGCGCCAGGTCCAGAAAGCCCTTTTGCAGTTGCTCGCAAAGATTGAGCGAGGTATCGGCCACTAGCTCGATTTCCACCTGGGGATAGTGGTCCATCATCTGCGCCACCAGGGGGCTGAGCCAGGTGTGGATCACTGTGTCCATGACCCCGATCCGCAGCCGCCCGACCTTGCTCGAGGGCGCCTCTATCGACTGCTTCAATGCCTGCAGGGTGTCGAGCATCTGTTCGGCATGCTCCAGCACCTTCTCCCCTTCCGGAGTCAGGCTCACGCCCCGCGAGTCGCGCAGGAACAGCTTGACCCCCAACTCACCCTCCAGCACCGCGATGCGGCTGGACACGGCTGCCTGGGTGGTGAAGAGCTTTTCCGCAGTCAGGCTGAAGTTCTTCAGCCGAGCGACCCAGATGAAGGTTTCGAGGAACTTGAGATTCATGGGATCAACTTTTCTTATGCCTTGGGACGGCTTTTATTAGTTGGACGGGTGCCAGGCCCGAGTCGAAGAATGCGCCGACCCACGATATGCGTCGTCGGGGCCCAGAACAACACCAATAACCCTGGAGATCGCCATGAGTGCGCCCGAGACACTGGCCGCCAAGGCCCCGCGCCGCGCCGGCCCGTTTGACTGGTATACAGACATCAACCAGCAGGAGCGCCGGGCGTTCTGGAGCTGCAAGATCGGCTATGGCCTGGACGGCATGGACACCCAGATGCTCAGCTTCGTGATCCCGACACTGATCGCGCTCTGGGGGATCACCTCGGCCGAGGCCGGCCTGATTCATACCAGCACCTTGCTCGCCTCGGCCCTGGGCGGCTGGATCGCCGGGATTCTCTCCGACCGCATTGGCCGGGTGCGCACCCTGCAACTCACGGTGCTGTGGTTCGCCTTCTTCACCTTTGTCTGCGGCCTGGCCCAGAACTATGAACAGCTTCTGGTGGCCCGGACCCTGATGGGGTTCGGCTTCGGTGGCGAATGGACCGCCGGTGCGGTGCTGATCGGTGAAGTGATCCGCGCCCAGAACCGTGGCAAGGCAGTGGGCATGGTGCAGTCCGGCTGGGCACTGGGCTGGGGGCTGACGGCGTTGCTCTATGCACTGTTGTTTTCCCTGCTCCCGCCGGAAGACGCCTGGCGTGGCCTGTTCATCCTCGGCATCCTGCCGGCGATCTTCGTGATTTTCGTCCGGCGCCTGGTCAAGGACCCCGAGGTCTATCGGGAAACCCGGGCCAAGGAGGCGCCGAGCAATCCACCGCGCTTCTACGAGATCTTCGCCCCGGGGATCATCAGTACCACCCTGCGGGCCTCGCTCCTGGCCGCGGGTGCCCAGGGCGGCTACTACGCCATTACTTTCTGGCTGCCGACCTTCCTCAAGACCGAGCGCGGCCTGAGCGTGCTCAGCACCGGTGGCTACCTGGCCATGGTGATCGTCGGTTCCTACGTGGGGTATGTGATCAGTGCCTACCTGACCGATATCCTGGGGCGCAAGAAGAACTTCGTACTGTTCGCCGCCGGCTCCTTCACCATCATCCTGCTCTATACGCAGATGCCGGTCAGCAACGCCGTGATGCTCTGGCTGGGTTTTCCCCTGGGCTTCTTCGCCTCGGGTATCTTCAGTGGCATGGGGGCCTTCCTCACCGAGCTGTTCCCCACGCGCATCCGGGGTTCGGGGCAGGGCTTCTGCTACAACAGCGGCCGGGCAGTAGCGGCGCTGTTTCCACTGCTGATCGGCCTGCTCAGCCAACATGTCGCGTTGAGCGTGGCCATCGGCACCTTCGCCGCGGTTTCCTACGCCCTGGTGGTGCTGTCGGCCTTGAGCCTGCCGGAGACCCGGGGCAAGGAACTCGAGGCACGCTAACTGATAACCTGCGAGGCGCGGTATCGCTGCCTTGCAGCGCAAACCTATAACAACACAGGAGTGCCGACCATGAGCCGCCTGCTATTGAACTGCGACATTGGCGAAAGCTTTGGCAACTGGACCATGGGCCTGGATGCCGAGGTCATGCCCTTTATCGATTGCGCCAACATCGCTTGCGGTTTCCATGCCGGCGACCCGGGGATCATGCGCAAGACCGTGAGCCTGGCCCTGGCCAATGGCGTGCGTATCGGGGCCCACCCTGCCTATCAGGACCTGGCTGGCTTCGGTCGCCGCTCCATGAGCTATTCCCCACAAGAGATCCAGGACCTGCTGCACTACCAGGTCGGTGCCCTCGATGGCATCTGCCGGGCCCAGGGGACGCAGGTCAGCTACGTCAAGCCCCACGGCGCCCTGTACAACGACATGATGGCCAAGCCGAGCCAGTTGCGGGCGGTGATCCAGGCGGTCGCGGCCTACGACCGGCAACTGCCGCTGATGCTCATGGCCACTCGCGACAACAGTGCGGTCCAGGCCCTGGGGGACGAACATGGCGTGACCCTGTGGTTCGAGGCCTTCGCCGACCGGGCCTATGACAATGCCGGGCACCTGGTATCGCGCCAGGTACCCGGTTCGGTGCACCACGACCCCGAGATCATCGTCCGGCAAGCCCTGACCATTGCCCGAGGCGAACCCCTGGTCGCCAGCGATGGCAGCGCCTTGCTGCTACAGGCCAATACCCTGTGCGTGCATGGCGACAACGCCAGCTCGGTGGCAGCGGTACAGCGCATCCGTGAAGCCTTGAACCAGCAGTGCGGTCTATGAAACCAACGATTGAAGTGGTGGCCATCGATTGCCTGATGGTGCGTCTGTTCGAGAGCATCGCCGAAGACAACATGCCCTGGATGCTGTCCGCTGCCGAGCGTTTGCGCCAGGCTTTCGGCACCTGGTTGATCGACCTGGTGCCGTCCTACACCACGCTGATGCTGCATTACGACCTGCATGCCCTGGCGCCGTCCGAGGCACGAGCGTTGATCGATACGGCCCTGGCCGAGTTGGCCCCGCTCGATGCCCGGGGTGGGCGCGAGCACGTGCTGCCGGTGTGGTATGACCCCAGCGTCGGGCCGGAGCTGGCGCTGTTGTCCCGGCGTAGCGGGTTGTCGGTGGCCGAGGTGATCGAATGCCATAGCCAGCGCGAGTACCAGGTGTTCGCCCTGGGGTTTGCCCCCGGATTCGCGTTCATGGGGCTGGTGCAAGAGTTGCTGGCAGCGCCCCGGCTCGATACTCCACGCAAGCGCGTGGCAGCCGGTAGCGTTGGTATTGCCGAGCGCCAGACCGCCGCGTACCCGGTGGTCTCGCCCGGGGGCTGGAACCTGATCGGGCGGACACCGAGTCGTTTGTTCGATCGCCAGCGTGATGGCTATAGCCTGTTGCAGCCGGGGGACCGGGTGCGCTTTGCGCCGGTGGAGCATGCGGAGTTCATCCGCCTGGGAGGTGACGACCGGCCTCTGGAGGTGTCGGCATGAGCCGTTTGTCGATCGAGGCCAGCACCCCCTTGTGCCTATTGCAGGACGCGGGACGCTTTGGCGTGCGCCACTTGGGCGTGACCCAGGGCGGGGCGCTGGACTGGGTGTCGATGTCCTGGGCCAACTGGCTGCTGGGCAATGCCCTGGATGCCCCTGTGGTGGAAGTCACCCTGGGCGGCTTTACCCTGCTGGCCGAGGACTACTGCCTGCTGGCGCTGGCAGGAGCCGACCTGGGGGCTTATGTGGATGAACGCCCCTTGGCGCCGGGGCGCAGCTTCATCCTGCAAAAAGGCCAGCGGCTGCGCCTCACCCAGCCGGTCTCCGGGGCCCGGGCCTATCTGGCGGCACCGGGTGGTTTCGATGCGCCCAGGGTGCTGGGCAGTTGTGCCAGTGTGCTGCGTGAAGCCCTGGGCGGTCTCGATGGACTGGGCCGGTCCTTGAGCGAGGGCGATGTGCTGGGGTACTCGGGAACGGCGGGTGCGCTGCGTAGCCTGGCGGCGGTGCAGATGCCGGATTTGCAATCCGCTGCGCCGCTGGAGTTGATTCTTGGGGCCCAGGTGGGCCAGTTCAGTGGCTTGAGCCTGTTCGACGCCTTCAACAGCGACTGGGTCCTGGACAGCCGGGCCGATCGCATGGGCGCGCGATTGCTGGGGCCGAAATTGCAGTACCAGGGCCAGCCGATGATTTCCGAGGGCATCGCCCTGGGTGCGGTCCAGGTACCGCCGGATGGCCAGCCGATCGTACTGCTCAATGACCGGCAGACCATCGGTGGTTATCCACGCCTGGGGGCGCTGACGCCCTTGTCCCTGGCGCGGCTGGCGCAGTGCCTGCCGGGTAGCCAGGTGCGCCTGGCGCCGGTGGTGCAGGAGACAGCGCATCGGCAGCAGTTGGCGTTCTTGCGCCGCTTTGTGTAGTGGCTGATGGCTGTGGCGGCCGCTGCGCGCCCGTGCGTCAGCGGCTCCACGAAACGGGTTATACCGTGTAGCCGCTGTCGAGCCGTGGCGAGGCTGCGAAAAGGCCCGCAGGGGCGGCTGTGCCGCCCCAGCAAGAGCGCCGCCTACTTGGACAGGAAGCGCATGCCTTCTTCCAGGCCGCGCAAGGTCAGCGGATACATCTGGTCCTCGATCAGCTCGCGGACGATGTTGGTGGACGCGGTATAGCCCCAGGTGTCCTTCGGGTAAGGGTTGATCCAGATGAGCTTCTTGTACTTCTCCATGAAGCGCTGCATCCACACATAACCGGCTTCTTCGTTCCAGTGCTCGACGCTGCCGCCGGCCTGGGTGATTTCATAGGGGGCCATGGCGGCGTCGCCGACGAAGATCACCTTGTAGTCGGCGCCGTACTTGTGCAGCAGGTCCTGGGTCGAAGTCCGTTCCGAACCGCGCCGCAGGTTGTTCTTCCACACCGATTCATAGATGAAGTTGTGGAAGTAGTAGTACTCCAGGTGCTTGAACTCGGTCTTGCAGGCCGAGAACAGTTCCTCGCAGATCTTCACGTGGGCATCCATGGAGCCGCCGATGTCGAACAGCAACAGCAGCTTGACGCTGTTGCGCCGTTCCGGACGCATCTGGATGTTCAGCAGGCCGGCATCCCGGGCGGTGTGGTCGATGGTGCCGTCGATATCCAGCTCCTCGGCCGCGCCCTGGCGGGCGAACTTGCGCAGCCGGCGCAGGGCCACCTTGATGTTGCGGGTGCCCAGCTCCACCGAGTCGTCGAGGTTCTTGTACTCGCGCTGGTCCCAGACCTTGACCGCCTTGCCCTGGCGCTTGCCGGCATCGCCGACGCGGATGCCTTCGGGGTTGAAGCCGCCGGAGCCGAAGGGGCTGGTGCCGCCGGTGCCGATCCACTTGTTGCCGCCGGCGTGGCGTTCCTTCTGTTCTTCCAGGCGCTTCTTGAACTCCTCGATCAGCTTGTCCAGGCCGCCCAGGGACTGGATCTGCGCCCGTTCCTCATCGCTGAGCGAACGCTCGAACTCCTTGCGCAGCCAATCCTCGGGGATCAGCGCCTGCAGGTGGTCGTCGAGCTTCTCCAGGCCGTTGAAGTAGGCGCCAAAGGCCCGGTCGAACTTGTCGAAGTGACGCTCGTCCTTCACCAGGACCGCCCGGGCCAGGTAATAGAACTCGTCCATGTCGGCGAAGGTCACGCGCTGCTTGAGGGCGTTGATCAGGTCCAGCAGCTCGCGCACCGACACCGGTACCTTGGCGGCGCGCATTTCATTGAACAGGTTGAGCAGCATGGTTATCGCTCTCTAATGATCTAGGGATCTGTTCAAAAGCTCGCCGAGCGGCGATCAGGCAAGGCAGAAACAGGTGAGGAGGCGGAGTTTAGCGAGCTAAATGAGCATTCCGAACCGGTTTCTAACGCAGCATGATCGACGCGCAGGCAGCTTCTGGGCAGAGCCTAACGACTGCCGCGCCGGCTCATGAAGGCCAGGCGTTCGAGGAGTTGCACATCCTGCTCGTTCTTCACCAGGGCGCCGGCCAGCGGTGGGATGGCCTTGGTTGGATCGCGTTCGCGCAGCACGGCCTCGCCGATGTTGTCGGCCATCAGCAGCTTGAGCCAGTCCACCAGTTCCGAGGTCGAGGGCTTCTTCTTCAGGCCCGGTACCTTGCGCACGTCGAAGAACACATCCAGCGCCTCGCTGACCAGGTCCTTCTTGATGTCCGGGTAGTGCACGTCGACGATCTTCTGCAGGGTCGTGCGGTCAGGGAAGGCGATGTAGTGGAAGAAGCAGCGGCGCAGGAAGGCGTCCGGCAGTTCCTTCTCGTTGTTGGAGGTAATGATGATGATCGGCCGCTGCTTGGCCTTGATGGTCTGGTCGATCTCGTAGACGTAGAACTCCATCTTGTCGAGCTCTTGCAGCAGGTCGTTGGGGAACTCGATATCGGCCTTGTCGATCTCGTCGATCAGCAGGATCACCCGCTCCTCGGATTCGAAGGCCTCCCACAGCTTGCCCTTCTTCAGGTAGTTGCGGATGTCGTGGACCTTGTCCACGCCCAGCTGCGAATCGCGCAGGCGGCTCACCGCATCGTATTCATAGAGCCCCTGGTGGGCCTTGGTGGTGGACTTGATGTGCCAGGTGATCAGCTTGGCACCGAAGGACTCGGCCAACTGCTCGGCGAGCATGGTCTTGCCGGTGCCGGGTTCGCCCTTGACCAGCAGCGGACGCTCCAGGGTGATGGCGGCGTTGACTGCCAGCTTCAGGTCATCGGTGGCGACGTATGCGCTGGTGCCTTCGAACTTCATCTGCAATTCCTCGAACGGTGACGGCGAGCTGCCCGGGGCAGGTCGGTTGAATAGGGGGGTGATGGCGCGACTATAACGCGGCGCCTGCTCGAGTGTGAACGCAGACGCTCCATTCAGTCTCTGAATGGAGCGTCACGGGGTGACTCAGTCAGTCGACGGCTTGGGCTGTTCGTAGCGGGCATTGAAGGCCTGGATGAAACCGTTGCGCAAAATCTGCAAAAACGCCTGAAATGTGCTGGCATCTTGCTGGTGTACGTTGCCGCTGAGCTCGACCCGGGTGGCGAATTGGTTCTTGCGTTGGTTCTTCAGCAGGGTTTCCCCGGCGCCCACCAGGGCTTCCCAGACCGAGCGGAACACATTCTTGTCGCGGTTCTCGACGTCCTGTTGCCAGTCGAAGACTTCCACGTCCCGCAGCAGCGGCTTGATGTAGCCGTGCAGTTGGCCCTTCTCGGCCTGGGCCTCGATCACCAGGTCGCCGTGCCCGGCCTTGAAATCGAACTTGCCGTAGGCCGAGGCGAAGTCGTTGAAGCGCCTGAGCTCGATATCCCGGGCTCGCAGGCGGAACTCGAAGTCCTCGAAGTTGCTCAGGGGGTCGAAGGTGGCACTGGTTTCCAGGGGCGCCTGGCCCAGCAGCAGGGCCTTGCCCTCGAAGCGGGCGTCGCGTTTGCCCTGGGTGTCGACCACGTTGGTCAGGTTGTAGAAGCTGGCATTGACCTGGGTTGCGCCCAGGTTCACCGGTGGATTGGAGCCGAAGTTGCGAAAGTGCAGGGTGCCGTCATCGATCCGCACTTCATCCAGGGTGATGGGCAGCAGCTTGCCCAGTTGCGCCCGCCAGTCGGTGCCGGCACCGGTCTGCGAAGCCTGGCTGTCGCCGCCATCGACGAAGTTCACCTGGGGCTGGGCGAACTGCACCCGCGCCACCACCGCGTGGTCGTACCACAGCGCATGCCAGCTCACCGCCAGGTCGATCAACGGCGCCTTGACGAAAGGCACCGGCACCTTGCCGCTGACCTTGACGATCTCCAGGCCGTTGATGCGGTAGGCACCGCGCCACAGGGCCAGGTCGACATCGTTGACCCGGCCACGGTAGTCGCCCATGTCCGCGAGCTTGTCATTCAGGTAGTCACGTACCAGGTAGGGCAGGGCGATGTGCAGGCCGGCCAGCGGCACGACCAGGCCCGCCAGGGTCCACAGGGGCCAACGATAGCGACGTTTCATGGGTGGCAGCCTCCAGTCCTATAAAGGCATTGACTGCCCAGGCTCCAGGTCGTTCGGCGCGACTGGACGCTCAAGGATGCCAGGCATACCCTTGGGGACTTCTTCACTGCTGCATAAGGACCCAGCCATGAGCCGAATTTTTGCTGACAATGCCCATTCCATCGGTAACACGCCCTTGGTGCAGATCAACCGCATCGCTCCGCGTGGGGTGACCATCCTGGCCAAGATCGAAGGGCGCAACCCGGGCTACTCGGTGAAATGCCGCATCGGCGCCAACATGATCTGGGACGCCGAAAGCACGGGCCGGCTCAAGCCGGGCATGACCATCGTCGAACCCACCTCGGGCAACACCGGGATTGGCCTGGCCTTCGTGGCCGCGGCCCGTGGCTACAAGCTGATGCTGACCATGCCGGCCTCCATGAGTATCGAGCGACGCAAGGTGCTCAAGGCCCTGGGGGCAGAGCTGGTGCTCACCGAGCCGGCCAAGGGCATGAAGGGCGCTATCGACAAGGCGGCGGAAATCGTTGCCAGCGACCCGGGCAAGTACTTCATGCCGCAGCAGTTCGATAACCCGGCCAACCCGGCGATCCATGAAAAGACCACCGGCCCGGAGATTTGGAACGACACCGATGGCGCGGTGGATGTGCTGGTGGCCGGCGTCGGCACTGGTGGCACCATCAGCGGCGTGTCGCGCTACATCAAGAAGACCCAGGGCAAGCCGATCCTTGCGGTGGCGGTAGAGCCCGCCACCTCGCCAGTGATCAGCCAGAAGCTCGCCGGGCAAGAGATCAAGCCCAGCCCGCACAAGATCCAGGGCATTGGCGCCGGTTTCGTGCCCAAGAACCTGGACCTGGAAATGGTGGACCGGGTGGAGCTGGTGACCGACGAGGAATCCAAGGCCATGGCCCTGCGCCTGATGCAGGAGGAAGGCATCCTCTGCGGTATTTCCTGCGGGGCAGCGATGGCCGTGGCGGTACGCCTGGCGGAAACCCCGGAAATGCAAGGCAAGACCATCGTGGTGATCCTGCCGGACTCCGGCGAGCGCTACCTGTCCAGCATGCTGTTCAGCGACCTGTTCACCGAGCAGGAGAACCAGCAGTAGGCAACCTGTGCCGATTGCCCTCCGGGTCGAACTGGTGGGCCATTGGCTGACCCACATCAGCCATTCCCTACGCGGCTTATGCTACTTAACGCCTTTGTTGCACGACCGTTAACGCTGAATGTTCGGTCGTGCGGGTTTTTCCGGGGTTCAGGAGTGTTTATCATGACCGGCTGCCAGGTCGGGTGATCGCTCCCCCCACCGGTGCCTATTTCCAAGGAGTTGTTGCATGAGCTTTTCCTTTGCCGCCAAGTTCGCGGTGTTGTCGCTGTTCATCGGCAGCATCCTTTTCGTGCATCTGCGCGGTAAGGCGCGCCTGCCGGTACTGCGCCAGTTCGTCAACCATTCGGCGCTGTTCGCCCCCTACAACACGCTGATGTACCTGTTCTCCGGCGTGCCCTCCAAGCCGTACCTGGACCGCAGCAAGTTCCCCGAGCTGGATGTGCTGCGCGACAACTGGGAAACCATCCGTGACGAGGCGATGCACCTGTTCGACGAGGGTTACATCCGCGCCGCCGAGAAGAACAACGACGCCGGTTTCGGCTCCTTCTTCAAGAAGGGCTGGAAGCGCTTCTACCTCAAGTGGTACGACAAGCCGCTGCCCTCGGCCGCGGCCCTGTGCCCCAAGACCGTCGAGCTGGTGAGCGCCATTCCCAACGTCAAGGGCGCGATGTTCGCGCTGTTGCCCGGCGGCAGCCACCTGAACCCGCACCGCGATCCCTTCGCCGGTTCGCTGCGCTATCACCTGGGCCTGTCGACGCCCAACTCCGATGCCTGCCGGATCTTCGTCGACGGCGAGGAGTACGCCTGGCGCGACGGTGAGGACGTGATGTTCGACGAGACCTACGTGCACTGGGTGAAGAACGAAACCGAGACCACCCGGGTGATCCTGTTCTGCGATATCGAGCGCCCGCTGAGCAGCGGCCTGATGACCCGCGTCAACCGTTGGGTCAGTGCCCAGCTGGGGCGTGCCACTGCACCGCAGAACCTCGACGACGAGCGGGTCGGCGGCATCAACCAGGCCTATGCCTGGAGCAAGCGTTTCAGCGACAGCTTCAGCGGCGTGGTCAAGCAATGGAAGCGCCGCAATCCCAAGCTGTACCGCATCCTGCGCCCGGTCCTGGCGGTGGTGGTGCTGGTTATCCTGTGGAAATGGCTGTTCGGATAAATCTTGCAATGAATATCGAGCGCTGGTTATATTCGGCGCTCGATGAGTCAAGCGACTCATTCTGTCCTTCTTCGAGAACCTTCGGCACATGGCCTTATCTCTCATCAACGCGGTAGTGGTTTCAGCGGTCAACGCTGGCGTCGTGCCGTGCGGGAATCAGCAGCCTGTGCAGATCGGTCAGAACCCCCCACCTGTCAGTAGCACGCCGGTGTACGCAGTCGTATCACCGCCGGGCGTTGGCTTCTCGGGCTGATCAGCAACCGCTGCTGTTCCCTGCGCCCGCCTGAAACAAACACTACTGAACTTCAGCTCCGGCTGAATTGGCTTCTTGCCTGACTACAGGTGGTTTCATGTTGCTCATTTCGAAAAAGTCCGCTTTTGCGGCGGCCTCCACGAGTCTGTTCGTCCTGCTCTGGAGCAGTGGCGCGATCTTCTCCAAATGGGGGTTGGCCCATGCCTCGCCCTTTGCCTTCTTGCTGGTGCGCTTCGCCATTGCCCTGGCCGGCCTGATGCTGCTGGTGCCCCTGCTCAAGCTGCGGTGGCCCAAGGGGCGACGGGCCATGGGGTTCGCCGTGGCCACGGGCCTGGTGTTGCTGGGTGCCTACCAGATCTTCTATATCCTGGCCCTGGACCTGAAGGTCACCCCCGGGGTGATGGCTACCATCATGGGGGTGCAGCCGATCCTCACCGTGGTGTTGATGGAGCGCCAGCGCTCCTGGAGCCGCCTGTTCGGCCTGGGCCTGGGGCTCGCCGGCCTGATCATGGTGGTGTACCAGGGCATCGGCCTGGCAGGCATCTCGATCTCCGGCATGCTCTGCGGCCTGCTGGCCCTGGTGAGCATGACTGCCGGTTCGATCATGCAGAAACGCATCACCGATAACCCGCTGGGAACCTTGCCGGTGCAATACCTGGCCGGTTTGCTGTTGTGCGGATTGTTCGCGCCGTTCCAGCCGCTGCATTTCGAGTACAGCGCCGGGTTCGTGATCCCGGTGCTGTGGATGGGACTGGTGGTGTCGGTGCTGGCGACCTTGTTGCTGTACCGCCTGATCGCCCAGGGCAACCTGGTGAATGTCACCAGCTTGTTCTACCTGGTACCGGCGGTGACCGCCCTGATGGACTACCTGATCTTCGGTAATCGCCTGGCCCTGCTGAGCCTGTTCGGCATGGGCCTGATCATCGTCGGGCTGGTGTTCGTGTTCCGCAAGAGCGCCTGATGGAATACACCGGCCGGGTGCAATGCCCGGCCGGTGGCTGTTTTTCCTGCAACTATCTGCTGCTCAGGCCGCGGCCTTCGCCGCCGGCCTGAGGACCAGCCACAAGGCCGCGGCGATCAGTACCCCGCCATACAGATGGCCCATGGACAGGGGCTCGTCCAGCAGCAGGGCTCCCCACAGTACGCCGAACGGCGGGATCATGAAGGTCACGGTCATGGAGCGTACCGGGCCGATGGAACTCAGCAGGCGGAAGTACAAGACATAGGCGAAGGCCGTGCAGCCCAACCCCAGGCCCAGCAACGACAACCAGACACTCAAGCCGCCCCAACTGGCCGGTGGCTGGCTGAGTGCGCTGTAGGCGAACAATGGCAACAGGAACAGCGTGGCACCCAGCATGCTGCCCAGGGCCGAGAGACGACTGTCCAGGCCCCCGGCCTGGTCCAGCCAACGCCGGGCGAGGAACCCGGCGAAGCCGTAGCAGGTGGTGGCCAGCAGGCAGGAGAGAGCGCCGAGCAGCAGTTCATGGTCGAAGGCCACTGGGCCGGCACGGCTCAGGATGCCGACGCCGAGCAGTCCCAGGAACACGCCGGCGAGCTTGCTCGGGGTCAGGCGTTCATGGAAGAACAGGCCGCCGATCAGCACTCCCATCAGCGGTGTGGTGGCGTTGAAGATCGCCGAGTAGCCGGCAGGCAGCACCAGGGCCGCCACCGAATACAGGGTGGCGGGCAACCCCGAGTTGATCACCCCCAGCAACAGGACCGTCTTGAGCTTGCCGTGGAAGTTCCAGCTCACCCGCATCAGCGCCAGCATGGCCAGCAAGCCGACAGCGGCGATCGATACCCGGAAGAAGGCCGTGGGCACGCTGCCCAGCACCGGGGCGATGATGCGCATGAACAGAAAGCTCGCGCCCCAGATGGCGGCTAGCGACAACAGGCGCAACAGATCGACAAGTCTCACGAAAGGTTCCTTGGGTGGCAGGGCGGGAATCTTGCCGAGCCTGGATAAGCATGGCAAACCTTATTGGTGCATGGGCCTGGCCCAGCCTGCACTCCGATTGTTGCGTTCGATTGTGGTGGCGGATTTTCCGGGGCCGATCGCTGGCGGCCGATGCTGGGCGAGGCGACCGTCGGGTCACAAAAATACGCTTCTCCTCGGGCCATTTCAGTCGCTAAGCTCAGGCAACGAAAATTCCCGTAGAGGTCTCCTTATGCCGCAGCCATGGCCCGCCATCGATATCGCTCGAATCATCCTGAGTGGCTTCGACGACTACCGCGACCACTTTCGTCGGATCGCCGATGGCGCCCGGCATCGTTTCGAGCAGGCGCAGTGGCAGGAGGCGCAGAAAGCCTCGACGGCGCGGATCAATCTCTACGAGGAGAAGGTCGGGGAAACCGTGGCCCGGCTGCACCACGGGTTCAACGACGAGGCATTGATGGATGTCGGCCAGTGGCCCCTGGTAAAAAGCGCCTACATCAGCCTGATCGACCTGCGCCTGGACGATGAGCTGTCCGAGACCTGGTACAACTCGATCTTCTGCGGGCTGTTCAGCCATGACCTGATCAGCGATGGCTGCATGTTCATCCACACCACCCGGCCCAGCCTGCGTCGAGCCCGTGCCGCCCAGACCCGCAGCTACACTCCGCGGGGCGAGCTGTCGACGATGCTCGAGCGGATCTTCAACGATTACCGCTTCAGCGAGGACTATGCCGACCTGGCCGGGGACCTGCTGCGCCTGGAGGCGCAGTTGCGCGAGAACCTGCCCGACTGGGTGTGCAAGGACCCGGAATTGACGGTGGAGTTGTTTTCCTCGGTGCTCTATCGCAACAAGGGCGCCTACCTGGTGGGGCGCATCTTTACCCACGAAGAGCAGTGGCCGCTGGTGATCCCGTTGTTGCACCGCGAAGGCCGGGGCATCCAGATCGACGCCCTGATCACCGACGAGGCCGATGTCTCGATCATTTTCTCCTTCACCCGCTCCTATTTCATGGTGGATGTGTCGGTACCGGCGGAGTTCATCGGCTTCCTCAAGCGTATCCTGCCGGGCAAGCACATCGCCGAGTTGTATACCTCCATCGGGTTCTACAAGCACGGCAAGTCGGAGTTCTACCGGGCGCTGATCAACCACCTGGCCAATACCGACGACCGCTTCATCATGGCCCCCGGCGTGCGCGGCATGGTGATGAGCGTGTTCACCCTGCCGGGCTTCAACACCGTGTTCAAGATCATCAAGGACCGCTTCTCGCCGTCGAAGAACGTCGATCGGGCCACGGTGATCGAAAAGTACCGGTTGGTGAAGAGCGTCGACCGGGTAGGGCGCATGGCCGATACCCAGGAGTTCGCCGACTTCCGCTTCCCCCTGGCCAAGTTCGATCCAGCCTGTCTCGAGGAGCTGCTGGAGGTGGCGCCGTCCACCGTGGTAGTGGAGGGCGATACGGTGCTGATTCGCCACTGCTGGACCGAACGCCGCATGACGCCCCTGAACCTGTATCTGGAACATGCCAATGAAGCCCAGGTGCGCGAGGCGCTGGAAGACTATGGCCTGGCCATCAAGCAACTGGCGGCGGCCAACATCTTCCCCGGTGACATGCTGCTGAAGAACTTCGGCGTCACCCGCCATGGCCGGGTGGTGTTCTACGACTACGATGAAATCAGCTTCCTCACCGAGGTTAACTTCCGGCACATTCCTGCACCGCGTACCCCGGAGGACGAGATGGCGTCCGAGCCCTGGTACTCCATCGGTCCCCACGATGTCTTCCCCGAGGAGTTCCCGCCGTTCCTGTTCGCCGACTCAGGCCAGCGCAAGCTGTTCGACCAGCTCCACGGCGAGCTGTACAACGCCGACTATTGGAAGAGCCTGCAGGACGCCATTCGTGCCGGTAAGGTGATCGATGTGTTCCCTTATCGGCGCAAAGGCCGGGAAGACGAATAGCGGCAGTGCTGGGGGCCAGTCATAAGCTGCAAGCTAAAAGCGCCAAGCTGCGTTAACCTTGCGGCTTTTCGCTTGAAGCTAGTCGCCGTTTCCTATGACTGACCAATCGCCCGCTATCGACCAACTGCTGAAAAACCTCGATCAAGCCATGCTCGCCGACCGCCACCGGTTGCGTCGCCAGCTGCTCGAACTGCGCAAGAAGCCCGATGAGGCCAAGCTTGCCCAGTGGCTGGAGCGGATGCAGGCTTCCTGCAACCTGGTGACGGCGCGGCGCAACAGCGTGCCCACTATCCGCTATGACGACAGCCTGCCCATCGCCGCCAAGCGCGATGAAATCAAGGACGCGCTGCTCAAGCACCAGGTGCTGATCATCGCCGGCGAGACCGGTTCGGGCAAAACCACCCAGTTGCCCAAGATCTGCCTGGAGATCGGCCGCGGCCAGCATGGCCTGATCGGCCACACCCAGCCCCGGCGGATTGCCGCCCGCAGCGTGGCCAGTCGGGTTGCCGAAGAGTTGGCTACGCCATTGGGGGCGTTGGTGGGCTATCAGGTGCGTTTCGAGGACCAGAGTGATTCCAGCACCCTGGTCAAGCTGATGACCGACGGCATCCTGCTGGCGGAAACCCAGAACGATCGCTTCCTGGAACGCTACGACACGATCATCGTCGACGAGGCCCACGAGCGCAGCCTGAACATCGACTTCCTCCTGGGCTACCTCAAGACCCTGCTGCCTCGGCGCCCGGACCTCAAGGTGATCATCACCTCGGCGACCATCGACCTGGAGCGCTTTTCCAAGCACTTCGACGATGCCCCCATCGTCGAGGTCTCCGGCCGCACCTTCCCGGTGGAAACCTGGTACCGGCCCCTGACCCTGGAGCAGGACGAGGAGGGCAACCGGGTCGAGGACGACCTCACGGTGGACCAGGCGATCCTCGCCACCCTGGATGAAATCGCCGCCCATGAACGCAGCGAGCGCCGCAGCCCCGGCGACGTACTGGTGTTCCTGCCGGGCGAGCGGGAAATCCGCGATGCCGCGGAAATGCTGCGCAAGGCCCAGCTCAAGCACACCGAGATCCTGCCGTTGTACGCGCGGCTGTCGCCGGCCGAACAGCAGCGCATCTTCCAGTCCCATCCGGGGCGGCGGGTGGTGCTGGCGACCAACGTCGCCGAGACCTCGCTGACAGTGCCGGGCATTCGCTACGTGATCGACAGCGGCACCGCGCGCATCAGCCGCTACAGCTACCGGGCCAAGGTCCAGCGCCTGCCCATCGAGGCCGTTTCCCAGGCCAGCGCCAACCAGCGCAAGGGCCGTTGCGGTCGGGTCGAGCCGGGCATTTGCGTGCGCCTGTACAGCGAAGAGGATTTCCTCGGCCGGCCGGAGTTCACCGATCCGGAGATCCTGCGGACCAACCTGGCGGCGGTGATCCTGCAGATGCTCCACCTGCGCTTGGGTGAAATCACCGCGTTCCCCTTCATCGAGCCGCCGGACGGCAAGGCCATCAGCGACGGCTTCAACCTGCTGCAAGAGCTCTCGGCGGTGGATCGCAACAGCCAGCTGACCCCGCTGGGCCGGCAGCTGGCGCGCTTGCCGGTGGACCCGCGCATGGGCCGCATGTTGCTGGAAGCGGCTCGCCTGGGCAGCCTCCAGGAAGTGCTGATCGTCGCCAGTGCGATGTCGATCCAGGACCCGCGCGAGCGTCCGCCGGAGCGCCAGCAGGCCGCGGACCAGGCCCATGCCCAATGGAAGGATGCCGACTCGGACTTCGCCGCGCTGGTCAACCTGTGGCGTGGATTCGAGGAGCAGCGCCAGGCCCTGACGGCCAGCCCGCTGCGCAACTGGTGCCGCAAGAATTTTCTCAACTACCTGCGCCTGCGCGAGTGGCGCGACTCCCATCGCCAACTGAGCCTGATCTGTCGCGACCTGCAACTGAGCCAGAACAAGGAGCCGGCGGACTACCCGAAACTGCACAAGGCAGTGTTGGTGGGCCTGCTGAGCCAGATCGGCCAGAAGACCGAGGACGGCGACTACCTCGGTGCTCGCCAGCGACGCTTCTGGGTCCACCCATCCTCGGGGTTGGGCAAGAAGCGCCCGCAGTGGCTGATGACCGCCGAATTGGTGGAGACCACCAAGCTGTATGCGCGCATGGTGGCCAAGATCGAGCCGGACTGGATCGAGCCCCTGGCCGGACACCTGGTGAAGAAGAACCACTTCGAACCCCATTGGGAAAAGAAGCGCGGCCAAGTGGTGGCCTACGAACAGATCACCCTGTTCGGCCTGATCGTGGTCGGCCGCCGGCCAGTGCACTACGGCCCGGTGGACCCGGTGGTATCCCGCGAGCTGTTCATCCGCGAGGCCCTGGTGCGTGGCGAGATCCAGTCCAAGGCCAAGTGCCTGACGGCCAATACCCAATTGCTGGAGCAGCTCGATGCCCTGGAGGCCAAGGCTCGGCGCCGGGACATCCTGGCGGACGAGGAAACCCTGTTCGCGTTCTATGACGCACGCTTGCCGGAACAGATCCACCAGACCGCCACCTTCGACAGCTGGTACCGGGTCAACAGCCAGAAGGACCCGCAACTGTTGATCATGCGCGAGGAAGACGTGCTGGCCCGCGAGGCCAGCGAGGTCACGGCCAAGCAGTATCCGGACACCCTGCATATCGGTGATCTGGAGTTGGCCCTGAGCTATCACTTCGAGCCCAACCATCCCCGTGATGGCGTGACCTTGCGGGTGCCGGCACCGCTGCTGCCGGCGCTGCCCGCCGAGCGCCTGGAATGGCTGGTGCCGGGCCTGATCGAGGCCAAGTGCATCGCCCTGGTGCGCAACCTGCCCAAGGCCCTGCGCAAGAACTTCGTGCCGGTGCCGGACTTCGTCAAGGCGGCCTTGCAACGCATGGCGTTTGCGGAAGGCTCCTTGCCCCAGGCCCTGGGGCGCGAGCTGCTGCGCATGACCGGCGCGCGGGTCAGCGACGAGGCCTGGAGCGAAGCCGAGCAGCAGGTGGAAAGCCACTTGCGGATGAACCTGGAAATCGTCGATGCCCAGGGCAAGTTCCTCGGCGAAGGCCGTGACCTGGCGGAACTGACGGCGCGCTTCGCCGAGGCCAGCCAGGCAGCCCTGGCAGTACCGCAGACCGCCAAGAACCAGCAGCCGGTGCAAGCCAAGGTGTTCGCCGAGGTGGCGCAGAAGACCCAGCAGAAGATCGCCGGGCTGTCGATGACGGTCTATCCGGCCCTGGTGGAGGAAGCCGGGACGGTCAAGGAAGGGCGCTTCTCCACCGCCGCCGAGGCCGAGTTCCAGCATCGCCGGGCCTTGCAGCGCCTGCTGTTGCAGCAGTTGGCCGAACCGGCCAAGTTCCTGCGTGGCAAGTTGCCGGGGCTGACCGAGCTGGGCCTGCTGTACCGCGAGTTGGGTCGGATCGAGGCCCTGGTGGAGGACATCCTCCTGGCCAGCCTCGACAGTTGCATTCTCGACGGCGAGGCCAGCCTGCCTCGGGATGGCGCCGGCCTGGCCTCCCTGGCCGAGCGCAAGCGTGGTGCCTGGACCGAGCACGCCGAGCGCCTGGCGCGCCTGACGCTGGAGATCCTCAAGCTCTGGCACGGCCTGCAGAAACGCTTCAAGGGCAAGATCGACCTGGCCCAGGCCGTGGCCCTCAACGACATCAAGGCCCAGCTTGGCAACCTGGTGTATCCGGGCTTCGTTCGTGAAACCCCGGCTCTGTGGTTCAAGGAACTGCCGCGCTACCTCAAGGCGGTGGAGTTGCGTTTCGACAAGCTGGGCAGCCAGGTGCAGAAGGATCGGGTGTGGAGCACCGAGCTCGCCGGGCTCTGGGCCCAGTACCAGGCCCGGGCGCAGAAGCACGGCCAGGAAGGCAAGCGTGATCCGCAGTTGGAGCTGTATCGCTGGTGGCTGGAGGAGTACCGGGTGTCGCTGTTCGCCCAGCAACTGGGGACCAAGGCGCCGATCTCCGATAAACGCCTGAACAAGCAGTGGAGCCAGGTGGAGGCCTGATCCATGCCGGCCCGGCTCCCAGGAGCCGGGCTCCGTCGATCTTGCAATTGCGGCGAAACGCCAGAGGTTATGGCAAACTTCGCGGTCATAAATACCGGCCCGGGCTGCTCGTAAAACAGGCGCCCCGGGCGAAGCGGAATAAAGCGATGCCAGGAAAGCGCTCCAGCACAGGCTGAGCAGCGGGGCGCTCCCTTTACGGTTTGGCACGAGGGTGCCAATACCTTCTGCCTCAACACACTAGAGGAACGACCGTGCATAACGTCGTCATCAGCGGCACCGGCCTGTTTACCCCGGCCAACAGCATCTCCAACGAAGAACTGGTGGAATCCTTCAACGCCTACGTCCACCAGTTCAACAGCGACAATGCCGCCGCCATCGAACGCGGTGAAGTGCAGGCCCTGACTGAGTCCAGCGCTGCGTTCATCGAGAAAGCCTCGGGCATCAAGAGCCGTTTCGTCATGGACAAGGACGGTATCCTCGATCCGCAGCGCATGGCCCCGCGCTTGCCGGAGCGCTCCAACGACGAGTGGTCGGTGCTCTGCCAGATGGCCGTGGCCGCCGCCGAGCAGGCCCTGCAACGGGCCGGCAAGACTGCCGCCGATATCGACGGGGTGATCGTCGCCTGTTCCAACCTGCAGCGCGCCTATCCGGCCATTGCCATCGAAGTCCAGGCTGCTTTGGGCATCGAGGGCTTCGGTTTCGACATGAACGTGGCCTGCTCCTCGGCCACCTTCGGTATCCAGGCGGCCTGCAACAGCGTCCAGTTGGGCCAGGCCCGGGCGATCCTGATGGTCAACCCGGAGGTCTGCACCGGGCACCTGAACTTCCGTGACCGCGACAGTCACTTCATCTTTGGCGATGCCGCCACCGCGGTCGTCGTCGAGCGGGCCGAGCTGGCCACGTCGGCGCATCAGTTCGAGATCGTCAGCACCAAGCTGCTGACCCAGTTCTCCAACAACATCCGCAATAACTTCGGTTTCCTCAACCGCGCAGCCGAGGAAGGCATCGGGGCCCGGGACAAGCTGTTCGTCCAGGAAGGTCGCAAGGTGTTCCGTGATGTCTGCCCGATGGTGGCCGAGCTGATCGCCGCCCACCTGGAAGAAAACCAGCTCAACGTCAGCGACGTGAAGCGCTTCTGGCTGCACCAGGCCAACCTCAGCATGAACCACCTGATCGTCAAGAAACTCCTGGGCCGCGAGGCTACGCTGGAGGAGGCGCCAGTGATTCTCGATACCTACGCCAACACCAGTTCGGCAGGCTCGGTCATTGCCTTCCACAAGCACCAGGATGACCTGGCCAGCGGGGCCCTGGCGGTGCTCAGCTCCTTCGGTGCGGGCTACTCCATCGGCAGCGTCCTTCTGCGCAAGCGTTGATCCACGTGGGCCGGGTGTGGCGCGACGGCTCTACGGCGCGTCTTACCCGGGCAAACCCGCATGATTGAACGAGGCATGAATGGCCGCTGCTGACGACACGCAACTGCTCGAGCGCCTGCTCGCGGGCGAACAGAAGGCCTACAAGGAACTGGTCGCCACCTACCAGAGCGCCATGCGCGCGGTGGCCTACGCCATTGTCGGCAACCGGCATGCCGATGAGGTGGTGCAGGATGCCTGGCTTTCGGTGGTGCGCAACCTGCCGGGCTTCCAGGGGCGTTCCAGCCTCAAGACCTGGCTGTTGACCATTACCGCCAACGCCGCCAAGGGCCGCTACAAGCAGAATCGCCGGGAGGTCCTGCTCGACGACCTGCCCGCGCCCCATGGCACGGTGGGCGACGAGCGTTTCTCTTCCGCCGATGGCCACTGGCTGGTGGCGCCCTTCGCCTGGCACGAGGACACCCCCGAAGCCCTGTTGACTGAAGCGGAACTTCGCGATTGCCTGGAGCACACCCTGCTCAGCCTCTCCGAACTGCAAAGCAGTGTGCTGATGCTGCGCGAGCGCCAGGGCCTGGAACTGGAAGAGATCTGTAATCTTCTGGGGATCACGCTATCCAATGTCCGGGTGCTGCTGCACCGGGCGCGTCTGAAGGTCTTCGCCACGGTGGAGCATTTTGAGGAGACCGGCCAATGCTGACCTGTAAGGAACAAGTGGCGCGATCCAGCGATTATCTCGATGGCCAATTGAGCTTTCGCGAACGCCTGATGGTCCGCCATCACTTGTTGTTCTGCCCCAATTGCCGGCGTTTCATTCGCCAGATGCGCCTGCTGCAGGCCACCTTGCGGGTGTTGCCGGAACCACCGCTGGAAGGTCTCGACGAGCTGGCCGAACGCTTGGCCGCCGAGAGTAAGCGCGAGCGCTGATCGTCATGAAGCCGCGGATGTCGCCAGGCATCCGCCGCGATGTTTTTCTGCCTGTTCCTGCCAGGGAATCACGTCCGTGATTCCCGCTTCCGTTGTGCTCGTTACACGTCGGCTCGCACAAAAATAACACTGTCGTCATCTTTGGCATTGTCCCTGAAAACAGCCGCAAACCGCTCTAGAACGGGCTTTTCGCCTTATTTCTTTTCGAAGTAAAAAAGTTCCTCTGTAATCAAATCTTTATTTTCCAGCAACCTGGCTGAAATCCTCGGACCCCAAGATTCCCCCCGACACCAGCGGCCCAGTCCGCGTGTTTTCCAACGCTACAGACCACCAATTAGGGGAACTCTTCGATGATCCGTAAGCACTTCGCCGGTTTTGCCGCCAGCGCCCTGGCCCTGGCAGTGACCGCCCAGGCTTTCGCTGGCACCGTCACCACCGACGGCGCCGATATCGTAGTCAAGACCAAGGGCGGCCTTGAGGTTGCTACCACCGACTCGGCCTTCAGCTTCAAGCTGGGCGGTCGCCTGCAAGCCGACTATGGCCGTTTCGACGGGTTCTATACCAAGAATGGGAACAGCGGTGACGGCGCCTACTTCCGCCGCGCCTATCTGGAATTGGGCGGCACCGCCTACAAGGATTGGAAATACCAGATCAACTACGACTTCTCCCACAACTCGGGCACTTCCGATGACGGTTACTTCGACGAAGCGACCATCTCCTATGTGGGCTTCAAGCCGGTGACCATCCGTGGCGGTCGTTTCGATGCGGACTTCGGCCTGGAAAAAGCCACCAGCTCCAAGTGGATCACCGCCATGGAGCGTAACGCCGCCTACGAGCTGGCCGACTGGGTCAACTCCCACGAGAACGGCATGGGCCTGCAGGTGAGCTCGGTGGTGGCCGACATGGCCTACCTGTCCGGTAGCGTGTCCGCCAAGGACATCAACGACAGCGACGGCGACAGCGTCAAGCAGTTCAACGCCCGTGCGGTGTTCGCCCCGATGCATGAAACCGGCAACGTCCTGCACTTCGGCCTGGATTTCGCTAGCCGTGACCTTAGCGACACCGCCTTCGACTCGCGGATCCGTCCACGCCTGGGTGTTCGCGGCATCGCCACCAACGGCGGCAACGATGCCGGCAGCAACGGCAACCGTGCCACCTTCGGCGGCGGCGCGGGCCTCAACGGCTCGAACCTGACCGCGGCGGGTGCCTACGACAACGACCGTGTGTTCGGTGGTGAATTCGCCTTCGCCAGAGGCCCGTTCTCGGCCCAGGCCGAGTACCTGACTCGCAAGATGAAGGCCGACAGCGCCGCTTACCAGGACGTCAAGGCCACCGGTTTCTACGGCCAACTGGCCTACACCCTGACCGGCGAGTCCCGCGTGTACAAGCTCGATGGCGCCAAGTTCGACACCATCAAGCCCGAGAACAAGCAGTACGGTGCCTGGGAAGTCTTCTACCGCTACGACAACATCAAGGTCGATGACAAGAACATCGTGACGTCCACCGCCACCCGTGAAGTGGGCGATGCCAAGGCCACCATGAACACCATCGGTGTCAACTGGTATGCCAACGAAGCGATCAAGGTCTCGGCCAACTACATCAAGGTCAACACCGACAAGATCACCAACAGCGTTGGCGATGACAGCGGCGATGCCCTCGTAGCCCGTGTGCAGTACGTGTTCTAAGGCTGTTGCAACACAGTAGAGCTCTTTCTCATCCGTTATAGCTCCTCTCGTTTTGACCCCGCCCCGGCGGGGTTTTTTTTGCCCGTAGCTACGGCAATGGCCTCAAGGGCAGGTTGTCTCATGCAGGTACAACCACTGGGCCGAGTCGTCCTGGACACGGATCAGCGCCAGCGACAGGCGCGATGTCTGCACGTGCTCCAGGCGATGGGTTTCCTTGTAGCGGATCGCTGCACATTGGCCTTCCTGCCAGACGCAATGCAACTCGCTGACCTCGATCTGCAAGCCTTGGCGGGCGCCCAGGGCGCCGCGGAACAGTTGCTTCACTTGCTCACGATCGGCCAGGGCACCCGCGGTGGTGACCATCTGGAAATCCTCGGCCAGCAGCGCCATGACCTGTTCGACCTGCGCCGCGCCGTCGCCCTGGGAGTGAGTGAAGACGTCATGGATCAACTGGTGGATCTGGTGAACGCTGTGCAGTGCCTGTTTAACGATCGACTGGTGCATGAAGGACCTTCTTCTGTGGGTTGAGCTTGCCTAGAAACGGCAGGAGGAGCAGCCCGGCCAGGGCGGCCAGCAGCAGGCTCAGGTGAAAGGCGCTGGTGGCCGGGAGGTGTCCGAGCAACAGGTTGTAGAGCATCAGCAGCCAGGCCGCGCCAAGGCTGAAGGCCATCTGCCGGTTGATGTTCCAGATCACGCTGGCCTGGTGCGTGTCGCTGCCGCTGAAGTCCAGCAGGGCGGTGGTCTGTGCGGTATTGGCGCCGGCGCCGCCACCCAGGCCCATGAGCAGGTAGGCACCGATGAGCAAGGGCAGGTCGCGGCTCGCGTCGACCCAGCACAAGGTGGCGATGCCGGCGCTGTGTAGCACCAGGGCGATGGCGAACAGCCGGGCGGCGCCGAGTCTGTTGTAGAAGCGCCCGCAGGCCAGCATCGCCAGCAGGGCGCCAGCGGCGTAGAGCAACATGAACATGCCGCTCTGCTGGGCACTCAGGTGCAGGTTGTCCTGGAGGAAGAACAGGCTCAGCAGGTTGACCCCGGTGAAGATCCCGGGAATAGCGTGGTAGATACCCACCGACAGCCCAAGGCGCACATTGCGCAGCAGGTGCAGGTCGACGATGGGTTGCGGGCAGCGGCGGCAATGCAGGCCATACCCCACGGCAGACAGCAGGCCGCCAGCAAGGCAGGCCAGGGCCTGGTAGGCCGGATAGCCACTGCCGTACAGCGACATGCCCAGCAGCAGGCCGGCCAGGGCGGCGCTCACCAACAGCAGGCCACGCACGTCGGGCCGCGCCGGTGGCGGTTGGTCCTGGTTGCCGATCCAGCACCAGGCGAGCACGGCCGTCAGCAACGAGAGCGGCAGGCTGGCGAAGAACACCCAGCGCCAGGAGCTGTGGTCGACGATGGCCCCGCCCAGGGTTGGCGACAAGGCCGGGGCCAGCAGGGCCACTGCCATCACCAGGGTCGAGATCCGTGCTCGTTGCGGGCCCTGGAACAGGTTGAAGGTCAAGGCCTGTCCGAGGGGAATCAGCAGTCCGCCGGCCATGCCCTGGACCAGGCGCCAGAACACCAGGGATGCAAAGTCGTCGGCTCGCCCGCACAACAGCCCGGCGAGGCTGAACAACAACATCGAAGCGGCAATGATCTGCCGGTGGCCGAAGCGTCCTGCCAACCAGGTACTGATGGGAATCACCAGGGTCAGGCCGAGGATGTAGGCGTTGGCCACCCAGGCCACGCTGGCACTGGAGACTTGCAGGTGCTCGGCGATGCTGGGCAGGGCCACCGCCGACATGAAGATGTTGATGCAATCGATGAAGAAGCCGAGGAGGAATACCACCGCCACTTTGTATCTATAGGTCATGTCGCCTCCTGTTTGGCCGGCAGCTTAGGGAGGCTGGGCCGAGCCTGTCGAGGCGCCTATACTTGATTCATTGTTTTTGGAATCTTGACAATGAATGAAAGCCTGCACGGCCAGTTGCATCGAGTACAGACCTTCCTCGCGGTGGTGGACTTTGCTTCCTACACCCGTGCGGCGCAGTACCTTGGTATCAGCAAGGCCATGGCCAGCCTGCATGTGAAGACTTTGGAGCAGGTCTTGGCGACCCCCTTGCTGACTCGTACCACACGGCATATCGCCCTCACCGAAACCGGGCAGGATCTTTACGACGAGTTCAAGGGGATTGTCGCTAATATCGATACGGCTTTCGATAACGTGCTGCATGGGCGCAACCGCGTATCGGGCAAGTTGCGCATCAGTTCCACCGCCGAGTATGCCCAGGCCTACATCCTGCCATTGCTGCCTCTGTTCACTGCACGCTATCCCGAGGTGCGCTTGAGTTATCACTTCAATTCATCGCTGAACGATCTGGTGGCGGAAAAACTCGATCTGGTGATTCGCCTGGGCCACCTGGCGGACTCCGGATTCAAGGGGCGCCAGTTGGCCGACTACGGCATTGTCCTGGTGGCCAGCCCGGTGCTGCTGGCGAGCCTGGCGGTGGCCCAACCCGAGGATCTCGCGGCTTGCCCCTGGATAGGCAACAGCAATCTTGCCGGGCCGCCAGCCTGGACCTTCGGCCATCCGCGTCGTGGCGAGGTGCAGGTGCGGATGACCCCTGGGCACGAATCGAACTCGGCGACGGCCATCCGTGCCATGGCCCTGGCCGGGCTGGGGTTGGCGGTATTGCCGGAATGGATGGTCCTGGACGACCTGGCCGATGAGCGCCTGTTGCGTGTGTTACCCGAGTACAGCCTGGCCCGGCAGCCGGTGCATGTGCTGTTTCCCAATAGCCCGCACTTGCCGCGCAAGTCCCGGGTGTTCATCGACTTCCTGGCCGAACACCTGGGGCATGCCTGAGTGTTTCGGCGAGCCCGGCGATGGGGGATACTCGCCGGGTCGTTCGATTTGATGCCTGGGGACCCTGATGCCGCTGCAACCCTTGAACAGCCTGTCTGCCGTCGATCCTTTGCAATGGGATGGGCTGCTCAAGGACGGGCAACCTTTCGTGCGCCATGCCTTTCTCAGTGCCCTGGAAGACAGTGGCAGCCTCGGCCCTCGCTCCGGCTGGCAGGCCGAGCACCTGCTGCACGTGGAGGACGGCCGGCTGTTGGCGGCGCTGCCCAGCTACCGCAAGTGGCATTCCTACGGTGAGTACGTGTTCGACCATGGTTGGGCGGATGCCTGTGAGCGAGCCGGGATCGACTACTACCCCAAGCTGTTGACTGCGGTGCCGTTCAGCCCGGTAAGCGGTGCGCGGGTACTGGCGGCGACCCAGGCCGATGCCTTCGAGCTGCTCAAGAGCCTGCCGGGCTACCTGGAGATCGAAGGGCTATCCAGTGCCCATGTGAATTTCACCGACGATTTCAGCGACCAGGCCCTGGAGCTGCAATCGGGTTGGTTGCCGCGCCTGGGCTGCCAGTTCCACTGGCACAACCGCGGCTACCGTGACTTCCAGGATTTCCTCGATGTCTTGAGTTCGCGCAAACGCAAGCAGATGCGCAAGGAGCGCGAGCAGGTGGCGGGGCAGGGCCTGGACTTCCAGTGGCTGGAGGGGGCCGAGCTCAGCGAGGCCCAGTGGGATTTCGTCTACGCCTGCTACGCCAATACTTATGCGGTGCGCCGCCAGTCACCCTACCTGACCCGCGACTTCTTCAGCCTGCTGGCCCAGCGCATGCCGGAGGCGATCCGCGTGGTCCTGGCTCGCCAGGGTGGCCGGCCGGTGGCCATGGCCTTCAGCCTGGTGGGCGGCGGCAGTTTTTATGGGCGCTACTGGGGATGCCTGGCAGAGTTCGACCGCCTGCATTTCGAGACGTGCTTCTACCAGGGCATGGAGTATGCGATCGCCCATGGGCTGGAGCGTTTCGATGCCGGGGCCCAGGGCGAGCACAAGCTGATTCGTGGTTTCGAACCGGTGCTCACGCGTTCCTGGCACTACTTGCGCCATCCCGGGCTCAAGGCCGCGGTGCAGGATTTTCTCCAGCAGGAGCGGGCGGGCGTCCGGGCCTATGCCGAAGAGTCCCGGGACGCCTTGCCCTATCGCCAGGCCTGAGCCTCAGCTGTCTTCCTTGCCCAGCCAGCGGTAGACCACGCCGCCGACCACCGCACCGAGGATCGGCGCCAGCCAGAACATCCACAGCTGCTGCAGGGCCCAGCCGCCGACGATCAAGGCCGGGCCGGTACTGCGGGCGGGGTTGACCGAGGTGTTGGTCACCGGGATCGAGATCAGGTGGATCAGCGTCAGCGCCAGGCCGATGGCGATGGGTGCCAGCCCTGCCGGGGCACGCTTGTCGGTGGCGCCGAGGATGATCACCACGAACATGCCGGTCATCACCAGTTCGCAGACGAAACCCGCAGCCATCGAGTAGCCACCGGGTGAGTGTTCGCCATAACCGTTGGATGCCAGCCCCGACGCCAACTCGAAGCCGGGCTTGCCGCTGGCGATGAAGTACAGCAGCGCCGCGGCGATCACGGCGCCGATCACCTGGGCCACCACATAGGCGGGCAGTTCCCGGGCCGGAAAGCGTCCCCCCACCACCAGGCCCACGGACACCGCAGGATTGAGGTGGCAACCGGAGATGTGGCCAATGGCGAAGGCCATGGTCAGGACGGTCAGGCCGAAGGCCAGGGCGACCCCCAGCAGTCCGATGCCGACGTTGGGAAACGCCGCTGCGAGCACGGCACTGCCGCAACCGCCCAGAACCAGCCAGAACGTACCGAGCATTTCAGTCATGGAGCGCTTGAACAAAGACATGGGAAGAGTCCTTGATAGGTGTACCTATCAACGCGATATCGCCGTTATGCATCCCGCAGTTCAACAACAGGTTTCACTCTGGAACCTAGCCTCAGTACAGCAGGCTTTGGTGGCAATTCCACTGGCCCATGAAAAACGCCAGGCCCCGTGGGCTGGGGGCTGGCGTCTTTTCAGGAGGTTGTGCAGACCCTGTAGCCGCTGCTGAGCCTGCGAAGCTGCGCCAAGGCCCGCAGGGCCTTCCAACGATGGCGGCGGCTATCCGATCTTGCGGCCGCTACGCGCCCGTGCGCAGCCTGCGGCAGCGGCGACACGCAGCACCTGTAGGTCTCAGTCGATGCCGACAAAACCTCCGGTCTGGTGCTGCCACAGCCGCGCATACAGGCCGCCGTGGGCCAGCAGCTCGGCATGGGTGCCGGTCTCGGCGATGCGGCCCTGTTCCAGCACCACCAGGCGATCCATGCGGGCGATGGTGGAGAGCCGGTGGGCAATGGCGATCACGGTCTTGCCCTGCATCAGGGTCTCCAGGCTTTCCTGGATCGCGGCCTCGACTTCCGAGTCCAGGGCCGAGGTGGCCTCGTCCATGATCAGGATCGGCGCGTCCTTGAGCAGTACCCGGGCAATGGCGATGCGCTGGCGCTGGCCCCCGGACAGCTTGACCCCGCGCTCGCCCACATGGGCATCGAAGCCGGTACGGCCCTGGGCATCGGACAGCAGTGGGATGAACTCGTCGGCGCGGGCCTTGCGCACCGCTTCCCAGAGTTCCTCGTCGCTGGCCTCGGGCCGCCCATACAAGAGGTTGTCGCGGATGGAGCGGTGCAGCAGCGAGGTGTCCTGGGTGATCATGCCGATGCGTTCGCGCAGGCTTTCCTGGGTCACCCCGGCGATGTCCTGGCCGTCGATCAGGATCTGCCCGCCCTGCAGGTCGTAGAGGCGCAGCAGCAAGTTGACCAGGGTCGACTTGCCCGCTCCCGACGGACCGATCAGGCCGATCTTTTCTCCAGGGCGGATCTGCAGGTTGAGGTCGCTGATGACCCGGTTGGCCTTGCCGTAGTGGAACTCGACGTGCTCGAAGTTCACCCCGCCCTTATTCACCTCAAGCCTGGGGGCCGCTTCGCGGTCGGTCAGTTGCAGGGGCTGGGCGATGGTCTGCAGGCCGTCCTGGACCATGCCGATATTCTCGAAGATGCCGTTGATCACCCACATGATCCAGCCGGACATGTTGACGATGCGAATGACCAGGCCGGTGGCCAGGGCGATGGCTCCGGCGCTGATCAGCGACTGACTCCACAACCACAGGGCCAGGCCCGTGGTACTGGTGATCAGCAGGCCGTTGAGGCTGGTGATGGCGACGTCCATGGAGGTCACCACGCGCCCGGCCAGCTGGCTTTTCTCGGTCTGCTCGGCGATCGCTTCGCGGGCGTAGCTCTGTTCGAAATGGGTGTGGGCGAACAGCTTCAGGGTGGCGATGTTGGTGTAGCCATCGACGATCCGTCCCATGAGCTTGGAGCGGGCATCGGAGGCATCCACCGAGCGCTTCTGGATGCGTGGCACGAAGTAGCGCATGGCGCCGATGAAACCGACGATCCACAACAGCAGCGGAATCATCAGGCGCCAATCGGCGTCGGCGAACAGCACCAGGGCACCGACGGCGTAGATGGTCACGTGCCACAGGGCGTCGATCACCTGCACCGAGGAATCCTGCAGTGAGTAGCCGGTCTGCATGATGCGCTGGGCGATGCGCCCGGCGAAGTCGTTCTGGAAGAAGTTCAGGCTCTGGCGCAGTACGTAGCTGTGGTTTTGCCAGCGAATCAGGCTGGTCATGCCGGGATTGATGGCCTGGTGGATCAACAGGTTGTGCAGGCACACCATCAACGGGCGCAGCAACAGGGCCACGACGGCCATCCAGGCCAGTTCCAGGCCATGGTCGCTGAATACCTGGATGCTGGGCGTGCCCTGTGCCAGGTCGATGATGGTGCTCAGGTAGCTGAACAGCGACACCTCGATCAGCGCCACGAACAGCCCGACCACCAGCAGCGCGACGAAGCTGGGCCAGACTTGCTTGATGTAATGGAAGTAGAAGGGCAGGACCCGGTTGGGCGGGGTGGTCGCGGGGGTGTCGCGGAAGATATCGATCAGTTGTTCGAAACGACGATAGAGCATGGGTTCTGCAGCCCGTTGTGCGGGCTCTCCTGTGCTAAAGCGGACGGGGCGCCGGATAGGCGCCGCCGTCGGGACAGGCTGCGAGATTCAGTCGAGGCGCTTGGCCGACTTGATCAGTACCGGGTCGACCGGGACATTCTGCATGCCTTGCTTGGTGGTGGTCTGGGAGTTGACGATCTGGTCCACCACTTCCATGCCGTTCACCACCTTGCCGAATACCGCGTAGCCGGCGTCGCGACCCGGGTCGAGGAAGGCGTTGTCGGCAACGTTGATGAAGAACTGGCTGGTGGCCGAGTTGGGGTTGGAAGTCCGGGCCATGGCCAGGGTGCCGCGCACGTTGTGCAGGCCGTTGGAGGCTTCGTTCTTGATCGGGTCACGGGTGTCCTTCTGCACCATCTGGGCGGTGAAGCCGCCACCCTGGACCATGAACCCCGGGATCACTCGGTGGAAGATGGTGTTGGTGTAGAAGCCGCTGTCGACGTAGTCGAGGAAGTTCTTGCTGGAAACCGGCGCCTTGACCGGATCCAGTTCGATTTCGATCTTGCCGAAGCTGGTGTCCAGCATGACGTGGGGTGCCTTGGCCGGTTGTGCGGCCATCAGGTTGGCGGCAAAGAGCACGGAGCCGGCGACGAGGGCGATTTTTTTCAGCATGGGTCAGTGATCCTGGGTGGTGGTGTCGACTGTATTGATGAAGTGCAGCAGGGTCTGGTTGAAGCGCTGCGGTTGGTCCAGCGGTGTGGCGTGTCGGGAGTCCTCGATCACCACCAGCTGCGCATCCGGCAGCAGTTTGACGTAAGCCTCCTTGAGCGCCACCGGGGTGTAGTCGTGGTCGGCGCTGACGACCAGGGTTGGACAGGTGATACGGCCCAGACGTTCCTGGACTCCCCAGCCGACGATGGCGTCGAAGCTGGCGAGATAAGCACGTTTGTCGTTCTTTGCCCAGCGTTCGGCCATCTGCTGCCGTAACTCGGCTTGCTCCGGCTTGGGAAACAATCGTTGGCCCAGGGCCTTGCCGATGGCCGCCATGCTCAGCAGGCGGGCCATGCTCCAGCGCTTGAACCACTGCCAGTAGTCGTCGGCCGAGCGCAGCTTGACCTGCGGTGCGCTGTTGACGATGCACAGGCTCTTGAACAGCTGTGGCTGGTCCACGGCCAACTGGAAGCCGATCATGCCGCCCATGGACAGTCCGGCATAATGCACCGGCCCCAGGCCCAGGTGGTCGACCAGGGCCATGAGGTCGGCGGCAAAGCCCGGGATGCTGTAGCGCTCCCGAGGCTTGTCGGAGCGACCATGGCCGCGCACGTCCGGGATGATCAGGCGATAGCGGGTCGCCAGTTCCGGGACCTGTTTTTCCCAGTCCTGGGCGCTGGAGCCCAGGCCGTGGACCAGTAGCAGGGGTTCGCCCCGGCCGTATTCCTCATAGTGCAGGGTGCAACCTTCATGTTCGAAATACGCCATGGCAGAACTCCTGTTCTGGTAAATGGGACGTCAGGCTTGCTCGGGTGCGGCAAAGGGCGCATCCAGGGGCGCGGTGTCGAAGGTGCGCAACAGTTCCACGAGGATCTGCGTCGCCGGGCCCAGGGGTTTGTCCTTGTTGGAATAGAGAAAGAACGTCGGGTGGCGGCTGCCGCCCTGGTCCAGGGGCAGCACCTTGAGCAGGCCCTCGTGCAGCTCGCGTTCGATCATGTGCCGTGGTAGCCAGGCGAAACCCAGGCCGCTGCTGACGAACTTCGCCGCGGTGGCCAGGCTGCCGACCGTCCAGCGCTGCTCGGCACCCAGCCAGCCCACGTCCCGCGGTTGTTGGCGGCCGGAATCGCGAATCACCACTTGCAGTTGGCTTTCCAGGTCCTGGAAGTGCAACTGCCGTTGCAGGCGGTGCAGGGCGTGTTCCGGATGGGCCACGGCGACGAACTCCACCGAACTCATCTCGGTGCCCAGGTAACCTGGAATATTGAAGCCGCTGATGGCCAGGTCGGCGACGCCTTCGAGCAGCACTTCCTCGACTCCGGACAGTACTTCCTCGCGCAGGCGCACACGGCAGCCGCGGCTCTGCGGCATGAAGGCGGTGAGGGCGCGGACCAGTCGTGCATTGGGGTAGGCGGCATCCACCACCAGCCGCACCTCGGCTTCCCAGCCTTGCTCCATGTGGTGGGCCAGGTCTTCGAGTTGGCTGGCCTGTTTCACCAGTTGTCGGGAGCGGCGCAGCAGTACGCCTCCGGCCTCGGTGAGCACGGCCTTGCGGCCATCGATCCGCAGCAGGGGGACACCGAGCTGGTCCTGCATGCGTGCCACGGTATAGCTGACCGAGGATTGCGAGCGGTGCAGGGCCTCGGCGGCTTGGGCGAAGCCTCCGTGATCGACCACGGCCTGCAGGGTGCGCCATTGATCCAGGGTCACGCGGGGCGCTTTCATGAGGGGCTCCTCTTGTCCTAAGCTGGCGTTCCTTACCGGAGACCGCCGAATGAGAAAATTCTGTTGTGTGTTGCTGGCCCTGCTGCCCTTGAGCGCCTGGGCTTATCCCATCGATGTCGACAAGCAACTCAATGGCCTGAGCATCGACTACACCACCTACGATACCGACGCCGACATCGGCTCGATCCAGTTGAACAACTACGGCAAGACCGATGCCGTGTGCTCGGTGGTTTTTCGCAACGGTCCCGAATCACCGCGTACTCGCAAGGTGGAAGTCGCCGCCGGCAAGAGCCGCAGCGTGACCGTCAAGTTCAACCGCAACATCATCAAGTTGCGCCTGGACCTGAACTGCCAGGCCAAATGACCGCCGTGATGCCGGTCCTGTCGATCGTGACGGGACTGGGTTCGCTTATAAACGAATTTATTGATTGGTTATAGCAGTTATTTGCGCTTTTTCATCGATATCTCTCTGTTTAATCTGCGCCCCATCGACTTACGCATACCCCGATGGAGGCTTCAGCCATGTCCCGCGTCCTGATCATTGAAAGCAGTGCCCGCCAGCAAGATTCCGTTTCCCGCCAACTGACCCAGACCTTTATCCAGCAATGGCAGGCTGCCCACCCGGCCGATTCGATCACTGTGCGCGACCTGGCCCGTAACCCGGTGCCGCACCTGGATGCCAACCTGCTGGGCGGCTGGATGAAACCCGCCGAGCAACGCAGCGCGGCCGAGCAGGACTCGCTGCAACGTTCCGACGAGTTGACCCAAGAGCTGCTGGACGCCGACGTACTGGTGATGGCCGCGCCGATGTACAACTTCGCCATCCCCAGCACCCTCAAGGCCTGGCTCGACCATGTGCTGCGCGCTGGGGTCACCTTCAAGTACACCCAGACCGGTCCCCAGGGCCTGCTCACTGGCAAGCGTGCCTTCGTGCTGACGGCCCGGGGCGGGATCTACGCCGGCAGCAGCACCGATCACCAGGAACCCTACTTGCGCCAGGTCATGGCCTTCATTGGGATCCACGACGTGCAGTTCATCCATGCCGAGGGCCTGAACCTGGGCGGCGATTTCCACGAGAAGGGCCTGAACCAGGCCAACGCCCGGCTGGCCCAGGTGGCCTGAGGCGTTAATCCCCAGGTAATCGCTGGATGTTCAAGTAGCTCCTGTGTGCCCCTTCAAGCAGGTCCGCACATAGAACCTCCCTTTGCACTGGGTGCTCCTTCAGTGCCAATGCCCGATCGAACGCCTCGCGAGATCGGGCTTTTTTTTGCCGGTGATTTCACCCGCGCCGGCAAAAACGTTATCGTCGCCGCCATCCAACGATGAGGCGAGCATGGGCTATCTACTGGTTGTCACCCTGATCCAGGCGTTTTCCTTCAATCTGATCGGCGAGTACCTGGCCGGGCATGTCGACAGCTACTTTGCCGTGCTGGTGCGGGTGCTGCTGGCAGGGTTGGTGTTCATCCCGCTGACTCGCTGGCGCCGGGTGGAACCGGCCTTCATGCGCGGCATGCTGCTGATCGGTGCGCTGCAGTTCGGCATCACCTATGTGTGCCTGTACCTGAGCTTCCGGGTGCTGACGGTGCCGGAAGTGTTGTTGTTCACCATTCTCACGCCGTTGCACGTGACCCTGATCGAAGACGCCTTGAACCGGCGCTTCAATCCCTGGGGCTTGCTCGCGGCCCTGGTGGCGGTGGCGGGTGCCGCGGTGATTCGCTACGACCGGATCAACCCGGACTTCTTCATGGGCTTCCTGCTGCTGCAACTGGCCAACTTCACCTATGCCGCCGGGCAGGTGCTGTACAAGCACCTGGTGGCGCGCTATCCCAGTGACCTGCCGCATTACCGGCGGTTCGGCTACTTCTACCTGGGCGCGTTGCTGGTGGTGTTGCCGGCGTTCCTGCTGTTCGGCAAGGCACACTTCCTGCCGGATGCCCCGGTGACCTGGGCGGTGCTGCTGTTCCTCGGGCTGGTGGCCACGGCGCTGGGGTTGTACTGGTGGAACAAGGGCGCGTGCCTGGTCACCGGCGCGACCCTGGCGGTGATGAACAACCTGCATGTGCCGGTGGGCCTGCTGCTCAATTTGCTGATCTGGAACCGCCATGAAGACCTGGGCCGCCTGGCCCTCGGCGGATTGGTGATCCTGCTGGCGGTGTGGGTCAGCCGCCATGGCCAGCGCAGGGTGGCCACGGCGTGAAGGTTACGGGCGCCAGCGAGATGGGGTAGCGGTTCTACGCAGCTGTTACCCCTATCCCCAGGAACGAGGCTCTGTCCAGGACCCGCCCTATCGGCGGGTTTTTTTTGGGTTCTGGTTTTTTACCTTTGAAAACAATTAGCTAGGTGAGTCAAGAGAAGAAGCGAGCGCTCGGTGACGCGTCTGGCCATAAAATTACATTCATATGTGTATACAAGACATTACAAGATGAGCTGGCTTTGCTGACGCCAGTTCCTGGCAAGGGAGGGCGTTGTGCCATGAAGTTCCAGGTATTCCACGGCTGGTATGTGGTGTTGGCCACCCATGTGCTGCTGGCGCTGATCTTTGGCGGTGCCTATTCCTTCGGTGCGTTCTTCTCGCAGATCCAGGCCAATTTCGCAGTGGGGAGCTTTTCCGTGGCCTCGGTGTTTTCCCTGACGGCGTTGATCTACTACGCCATGGGGGTTGTCGCCGGCGTGCTGGCCGATCGCACTTCCACCCGGTGGGTGGTGGGGGTCGGCATCCTGTCCCTGGCCCTGGGGTTTTTCTGCGCGAGCCTGGCGTCCGGGTCGTTGTGGTTGTTCCTGCTGTGCTTCTGCGTGCTGGTGGGGCTGGGCGTCGGCCTGGTGTATGTGCCAGCGGTGGCGGTGGTCCAGCGTTGGTTCGTCAGCCGGCGCAGCCAGGCTTCGGGCCTTGCCCTGGCGGGAACCGGGGTCGGGACCTTTGCCGGGCCATTGCTGGCCGGCTGGCTGATGGAGCATTTTTCCTGGGAGGCGACCCTGCAGATCTTCGCCGGCGCGATCCTGCTGTTTGGCCTGGCTGCCACGGCGCTGATCCGCAGCGGCCCCCAGGAGCTCGGGCTGTTCGCGGACGGCCTGCCTGCCATGGCCGAGCGGCCCCAGGTGGCCCCGTCCGGTCTGCACCTGGCCGAAGCCTTGGGCATGGCGCGTTTCTGGTGGTACTTCGCGGCGATCCTGTGCGGTTCGGTGGGATTGTTCGTGGCGTTGGTGCACATCAACCCCTATGCCCGGCAGGCGGGGCTGGGTGTTTCCGAAGCCAACTTGTTGATTGGCCTGATCGGCGCCGGCAACGTCGGTGGCCGTCTGTTCCTCGGCAGTCTGGGCGACCGGATCGGCAGCCGGCGCCTGCTGGTCGCCCTGACCTTGCTCCTGGTGCTGTTGAACCTACTGTGGCTGGTGGCCGATGGCTTCATGGCGCTGGCGTTGTTCGCCCTGTGCTTTGGCGTGGCCAACGGCGGTTGCATTTCGCTCTACCCGGCCGTGGCGGCCGATTGGTTCGGCACGGCCAACCTGGGGGCTATCCTCGGTGCCCTGTACCTGTCGGTGGGGGTGGCGGCATTGCTGGGCGGCAGTTTCGCCGGCTGGTTGTTCGACCTGTACCAGGGCTACGACGCGGCGATTGGCCTGGGGGCTGCGTGCGCGTTGCTGTCCGTGCTGTTCATCCTCATGGCTTGCCGTCCTCAGCCCGATCCGCTGTTGCAGGCAGCGCCGACGTCTGCCTGAAAACGCCGGGAGCCGGGGTGGCCCAGGCGTTTTGCGGTGGGGCACAGCGCCTGATGCCGGTCAGTTAAGCAAGGTGCTCCCCGTAGGAGCAGCCGGCCGACGCTCGATTGCTCGCGATGCTCGTCGTGGCGCGTGTTTATGGGGTAAACGCAGCGCTCTGAAACCCATCGCGGGCAAGCCTCGCTCCTACTGTTTCCTTAACTGATCGGCATTTGTCAGAGCGCCTGTTTCTCGCTTGGGCCGATATGGCTGGCGCCCAGCACTGCCGGTAGCAGGCCGGCCCGCAGGTCGTTGCCGCTGGGTTGCTGGTACAGGCTCAGGCCGAACTCCGGCATCACCGCCAGCAGGTAGTCGAAGATATCCCCCTGGATTCGCTCGTAGTCGGCCCACACCGTGGTGCGGGTGAAGCAGTAGATCTCCAGGGGAATGCCCTGGGCCGTGGTCTGCATCTGGCGCACCATGCAGGTCATGTTCGGCTGGATCTCGGGGTGGCTCTTCAGGTAGGCCAGGGCGTAGGCGCGGAAGGTGCCGAGGTTGGTCATGCGCCGGCGGTTGGCCGACAGGGCGGCAACGTTGCCCTGGGCCTCGTTCCAGCTTTTGAGCTCGGCCTGTTTGCGCCCGATGTAGTCGGTGAGCAGGCGTACCCCGCTCAGCCGTGCTTCTTCGTCGTCATGCAGGAAGCGCACGCCGCTGGCATCGATGAACAGGCTGCGCTTGATCCGCCGGCCGCCGGACTGCTGCATGCCGCGCCAGTTGCGAAACGACTCGGACATCAACCGCCAGGTGGGAATGGAAACGATGGTCTTGTCGAAGTTCTGCACCTTGACCGTGTGCAGGGTGATGTCCACCACGTCGCCGTCGGCGCCCACCTGGGGCATTTCGATCCAGTCGCCGACCCGCAGCATGTCGTTGCTGGTCAGTTGCACACTGGCGACGAAGGACAAGAGGGTGTCCTTGTACACCAACAGGATCACCGCCGACATGGCACCCAGGCCCGAGAGCAGCAACAGCGGCGAGCGATTGATGAGGGTGGCGACGATGATGATGGCGCCGAATACGTACAACACCATCTTCGCCAGTTGCACATACCCCTTGATCGAGCGGGTGCGGGCGTGTTCGGTGCGGGCGTAGATGTCCAGCAGGGCATTGAGCAGGGCGCTCAGGGCCAGCAACTGGAACAGGATGGTGAAGGCCATGGCCAGGTTGCCCAGGAACAGCAGGCTGGCCTTGCTCAACTCCGGCACCAGGTGCAGGCCGAACTGGATCACCAGGGAGGGAGTCATCTGTGCCAGGCGGTGGAACACCTTGTTCTGGCGCAGGTCGTTGAGCCAGTGCAGGGCGGGTTGCCGGCCCAGCAGTCGCACACCATGCAGGACCACATAGCGGGCTACCCGTCCGAGCACCAAGGCGACCACCAGCAACAGGGTCAAGCCAAGGCCAGCGTGTAGGAGCGGGTGTTGGTCGAGGGCTCCCCAGAGGTCCTGGGTATCGAGCCAGAGCTGTTTGAAATCCATGGGCTAAAACGATTCTTCTATGTGGCACAAAGAGGGGATTAGAGCATTGAACCCCGGCAAAGTTACCGTTGAGGACAAATCGGTTAACAAAAAACCAACTCTTTGCCACCGTTTGCACAAAGAAACTCGGCCTGGGCCTCCGAAACCGTTACCCTATGCAGCTGTTTTTCTGCACATCTTCGAGGTAGCACCCGTGTTTTCCCAATTCGCCCTGCACGAACGCCTGCTCAAAGCCGTGGCCGAGCTTAAATTTGTCGAGCCGACTCCGGTACAGGCCGCGGCTATTCCGCTCGCGCTGCAAGGGCGTGACCTGCGGGTGACGGCGCAGACTGGTAGCGGCAAGACCGCCGCCTTCATGCTGCCGATCCTCAATCGCCTGATCGGCCCGGCGAAGATCCGCGTCAGCATCAAGACCCTGATCCTGCTGCCAACCCGGGAGCTGGCCCAGCAGACCCTGAAGGAAGCCGAGCGTTTCTCCCAGTTCACCTTCATCAAGTCCGGCTTGATCACCGGCGGTGAAGACTTCAAGGTCCAGGCCGCCATGCTGCGCAAGGTGCCGGATATCCTCATCGGTACCCCGGGTCGCCTGCTGGAGCATCTCAATGCCGGCAACCTGGACCTCAAGGAAGTGGAAGTACTGGTGCTCGACGAAGCCGACCGCATGCTCGACATGGGCTTTGCCGAAGACGTGCAACGCTTGGTGGATGAGTGCCCGAGCCGCCAGCAGACCATGCTGTTCTCCGCCACCACCGGTGGTTCCGGCCTGCGGGAAATGGTCGCCAAGGTCCTCGACAACCCTGAGCACCTGCAACTCAACAGCGTCAGCCAGCTCAACGAGACCACGCGCCAGCAGATCATCACGGCCGACCACAACCAGCACAAAGAGCAGATCGTCAACTGGCTGCTGGCCAACGAGACCTACCAGAAGGCCATTATCTTCACCAACACCCGGGTCATGGCCGACCGCATCTACGGCCGCCTGGTGGCCCAGGACTACAAGGCGTTCGTCCTCCACGGCGACAAGGACCAGAAGGACCGCAAGCTGGCCATCGATCGCCTGAAGCAGGGCGGGGTGAAGATCCTGGTGGCCACCGATGTCGCCGCCCGCGGCCTGGACGTCGAGGGCCTGGACCTGGTGATCAACTTCGACATGCCTCGCAGTGGCGACGAGTACGTGCACCGTATCGGCCGCACCGGTCGTGCTGGCAACGAAGGCCTGGCCATCTCGCTGATCTGCCATGGCGACTGGAACCTGATGTCGAGCATCGAGCGCTACCTCAAACAGAGCTTCGAGCGCCGCACCATCAAGGAAGTCAAGGGTACTTACGGCGGTCCGAAAAAGGTCAAGGCCTCCGGCAAGGCTGCTGGGACCAAGAAGAAAAAGACCGATGCCAAGGGCGACAAGAAAAAAGCCCTGGCCAAGTCGCCAACCAAGCGCAAGAGCGCCAACCGGCCAAAGAGCGAGAGCCCGGCCCTGGTCAGCCAGGATGGCCTGGCGCCGCTCAAGCGCCGCAAGCCAGCACCAGCTGCTGAGTAAAGTGCAGGCCTGAGTGCCAGTTAGAAAGCCCGGACCTGGTCCGGGCTTTTCATTTCCTGGGCCTCAGTGGTCGGCTTTTTGCTCGGCGTCGGCCAGTTCCTTGAGGCGTTGGTCAATCAACTGGCAATCGTCGGGCAGGTCCTTGTTGGCGCTGCCCAGGTTCATCTTCTGCAACTCGTCGTTGATTTCCTTGGCCTTGGCCGGGTTCTGCTCGGTGATCTTGCTGACTTCCCGGGCCAGTTGCTCGCGCTTGGCGGTGGCTTCGTCCGGGGTACAGGCCCAGGCGGGCAGGGCCAGCAGCAGGCTGCCGGCGAGGGTGAGCAGGTTCAGGGTTTTCATGGGCTGTGCCTCATGTTGTAGGCAGGGGGACATCCGGTTGAGGCGCCTGGAATGGGCAAAGTTCAGTTGGATCAGCCCAGGCAGGTGCCTTCGGGAGGGCGTGTGACGTTACAGGGGCTTGCACGTGCTGGAGGCGGGTCTTGTTCACGGCGGCTCTGGAGGCCAGGTTCAATTGACGCCTGGATAGTGGCGAATTAGTATCGCGCGCCGCTCCGGGTCAGGGGCGAATGCCGAGCGCCTGGACATGTTTCCTTGATCCGAGCCAGTGCACCTCAACGAAATCGCTTTCAAGGAAGATCCTTAATGCGCCTGCTGTCCCTGTTGTTCAGTTGTGTCCTGCTCGTCGGGTGTGCCTCCCGGCCGGATTACTACATCTCGTCCAAACCCGTACAGATTCCTGCCGACGCCACCTACTGGATCGATAACTTTGATTTGCAATTGATCGGAGAGAGCCCGCGTTTCTTGCCTGAGGACAAACTGCGCCAGCAATTGGGCACGGAGCTGATCCAGCAACTGGGCAATGCCAATCGCTACGCCGCGACCAAGGACAGTGCCGATTACCTGCTGGATGTGGAGGCGGTGTACAAGCGGCGGCTCAGTGATTCCCAAGGTGGGCTGGTGTCCAAGATCGTCGATGACAATACGATCCTGGCCAGTGTCGACTTTGGCTACAAGGTCCAGGTCAAGCGTGCCGGTGCCGAAGTGTTGCATTTCGCCCAACAACGCGACGGCCTCCAGCCTGCCGGCGCCATGGGCCAGTTGCGCAATATGAAAACCATGCTCGGGGTGATTACCAACAGCGGTAACTCCGATGTGGAGACGTTCTACGTCCGGGTTCTGCCGCGCTTCATCGTTCGCGATATCACGGCCATTCCGTCGCGTTGAGGCAAGCCTGCTTGCCGTGCATCCGGCAAAAACAACGGGGGAGCATGGGCTCCCCCGTGTTGTTTCTCGGCCTTTGATGGCCTACAGCGTTTTCACCGGAAAGCAGATATCGAACTCCAGATCACCGGTTTGATCGTATCTGGCGTCCACCGGATACAGCTCGAAGGCTGGCCGTGCGTCGGGCTGCATACCACTCTTGGGCAGCCAATCGCGGCACAGTTCGCTCCAGGTATCGGCGATATCGGGGCCTTTGCCCTGGTAGTGAGTGATCGCATAGAGGCCACCGGGTAGGGTGGTGACGACTGCAGAGTCCTGGCCCTTGAAGTCGAGGGGGACTTCGACGCAGGCATCGTAGCGGCATTTTTCGGGTGGGGTGACGTAGGGATCGTCATGGCCGATGCCGTAGCGTGCGTGGCCCATGAGCCCGTTCTCGGCCATCCAGGGGATGACGGTCTGCTGCCAGAACAGGCCGATCCCCGGCCCGTAGGCGCCGATATAGCGCAGGTAAGCGACGCGTACGGGTGGCAGTTCCTTGATGGTGACTTTCATCGTGAGTTCCTTCAGGTGAATGAAGGCGTCAGGATCGTCGAAGGCCGGGATGTGGGTCTGATCAGGATTGCGCAATTGCCGCAGGCGTCGTTCGCGGATGTCTTCAAGGCGGCGGTGCCAGCGCTTGGGTTCGGTATCGCGCCAGGTGCTGGGCGATACTGAGAAGTGTTGCTTGAATGCCCGGGAGAAGGCTTCGCCGGAACCGAAACCGACCTCCAGGGCGATCTCCAGGACCGAGGCCTCGGGCCGGCTGGCCAGCAGGTGGGCGCCACAAGCCAGGCGGCGGCGTCGCAGGTAGACGCCCAGGGGTTCGCCGACCCAGGCGCTGAACAGGCGATGGAAATGGTAGGGCGAGAAATGGGCCACCTGCGCCAGGTCCGCCAGCTCCAGGGGCTGGTCCAGATGCTGGTCGATATGCTCCAGCACCCGGTTCATGCGCAGGGTGTATTCGTGGAGGCTGTGATAGGCGGGGCTCATGCCTACAGTTTAGTCGGCGCAGCAGCGGGACTGCCAGCGCAGTCTCGCTGCCGATCCAGTGGGCGTTCAATCCGTGCAACAGCAACCCTGTGCCTTCGGGGTGCTGGGGGTGTCGTCATAGCGGTCATGATGGCGGACCCAGTTCATGATGGGCCCCTCGTTACGGCCCTTGGGCGCCAGGTCGAGGAAGTTGTACGTGCCTATCAGCAGATCCAGGCCCCGGGCGTACGTGGAGTAGGTATGGAAGATCTCGCCCTGCTCGTTGCGATAGAACACGCTCAGGCCGGGCAGTTCTTCCTCGTTGCTGTTGATGGGCGCGTAGTTGTAGCTGGCGGTGGCAGTGCCCCGTTGCTCGTTGCTGAAGCTGACGCCGAAGTCCTGGTTGAAATCTTCGCCGGCGCTGGAGACCCAGTCGAACTGCCATCCCATGCGTTGGCGAAAAGCCTGGAACTGTTCGTAGGGCGCATGGGACACCGCCACCAGCGCTATATCGTGATGGGCCAGGTGCTGGTTGGCACCATCGAAATGATCGGCCAGGAACGAGCACCCCTTGCAACCTTCCGCCCAGCCTGCACCGAACATGAAGTGATAGACCAGTAACTGGCTGCGGCCACCGAACAGGTCCGCCAGGCTCAATGTGCCCTGCGGTCCCTGGAAACGATAAGGCTTGTCGATCCGCACCCACGGCAGCGCCCGGCGTTCGGCGCTGAGCAGGTCGCGTTGGCGGGTGAAGGCTTTTTCGTGGAGTAGATGCTGCTTGCGTGCTTCGAGCCATTGTTCCCGGGTGACCACGGGATGATCGCTGATATCCATGACGTCTCTCCTCGAACTGTGGAATGGGTCCTACACACGCTAGTCGTTTGCCATACCGTCGGATCGACAAGCTGCCCAGTGGTGCGAATGGCTTGAACGGCTGGTGTGCCTACGGGTCACAACTCAGGCAAGGCATTCCATCCTGGAGGGCGAATCAACATGGCGACTTACAATTGGGATCTGATCGAGCGCTTGCTGCACGAGGTGCAGAACGGTGCCGGCCATAGTTTCACTCCGCGGCCCTATGCCGAACAGCATGCCGCGGCGATGGCCGCCGAAGGTGAATCCACGGGCAACCTGGATGAACTGAAGACCACCGCTAGCGAGTACGAAAAGCTGCTGCTGGACCGGCACTTCATCCAGAGCAGGCCGGAGCAGGAGGGTGGCAACGGCGAGAACTTCATGCTCACCCCACGGGGTTCGAGCCTGCTGTGCCTGCTCGACAGCAGTATTCCGGGCAATGATCATCCACGCCAAGTGCTGGATGAGCAGGTCGACGCGCTGGACCCTGCCACCTTCGACGAGTTGGCCTCCAAGGCGCAGATTGCCTGAATCAGTTCTGCCTGGCGTTCTGTAAGCATTTCAAGGCGCTGAAGTCCTTGCGTACGCCGTCGAGCTTCTTCAGCAGGCGCTGGCGTTGTTCCGGGCTGCTATCGGCCATCAGGTCGACCAGCAGGCTGCGCGCAGCCTCCTCGGTATGGGCGTAGGCCTGGCGATAGTCGTCGGTCCATAGGCTTTCACGCTCGATCAGCAATTGCTCGACGCGTTGTGGGAAGTCGCTGGAGCGACGCTGTTGTACCGCGGCGCGAAATAGCGCCTGCCAGTGGGCTCGGTTGGCGATCCATCGCCGGTTTTGTTCCCCCAGCGAAACGGACCACTGTTCGACACGTCGCTGCTGGCTCGGACTCAGGCTGCCCAGCCAAGCCTTCAGGCGCTTGTCCATGCGTTGGCTGCGCTGGTCGATCTGTTGCGCCAGGGACGGTTCCAGGTACTGCTCGCGGCGTTCCTGCAGATCCTTGGCCAGTGACTTGTTCAACTGTGCCACTTGCTGGTCGTCCAGGCCTTGCAGTAGCTCTATGGCCGACGGTGCGACCTGGCGTGCTATTTCGGCAATGGCCTGCTTGGCCTCTTGCGTGCGTGCTTGCAGGGCCTGGTCGTTGACCTGGTTGTCCTGGACCATCAATTGCAGGCGGTCGAGCCAGTCCAGGTAGCCTGGCAGCTGGGTGCTGCAATGCCAGTGCAGATGCTGCTGCAGGCGTTGGTCGAACCAGCTTTTCTGCTCGCCGGTCATCTCCAGGTAGTCGTTGAGGCTCCAGGGGATGATGACGTCAAGGTTGCGGTAGGCCAGGCCGACCCGGCTGCAGGCAGCGAGCGACAGGCCGAGAATCAGCAGCGGGATGAGCAGGCAGCGCCAGCGCGACATGTCCGAGTCCCTGGGAGTGCGGTTCTTGCATCTGAACCCGGAAGGCCTCCAGCAGTTCAGCGCTCGTACTGACTAGTAGAACGCCCGTTCGGCCTTGAAGGTCAACAAGCCGTCGCATTGGCTGTTGTGCCCCGAATAGGCCGAGCAATTGCTGCCGTTGAGGCTGGAATCGCTGTAGATCAGGTTCAGGTTGATTCCCAGCCAGGGTCGCGAGAACTTGATCGACCAGTCGTTGAAGCCCGCCACATAACCCCCCTTGGCCACTGACACGGCGTTGTTGAGCCGGTAGTTGGTGTATTTGACGCTGACTCCGATGCCGAACGGCGGATTGCCGCCCAGGTCGGCGAACAGGGTGCTATTGCGCCGGTCCGGGTCATTGCTCAAGGCGGCGCCGAACCGACTGCCCAGCAGGGTCAGGCCGCCGTAGAACTCCTTGCTGTCCTGGGTGCGCAGTTGCGGGTAGTTGTAGTGGATCACCCCCAATTCGTACCCCAGGCTCCGGTCGAGCGGTTGCTTGAAGCCCAGGTAGGAATCCATCTCGAGACGGCTTGCCGGGCTCAGGCCCATGCTCGGCGACCACTGGCCGAAGTACCAGCCGCTGTCGTGGCTCAGATCGAGACCGCCGTGTACGGAGCCGCTGGAGGCGGGCTTGACCAGGCCTTGGGCCATGCTGCGGCTGGGGCTGGTGCCGAGCTTGAGGTCGAAGTCGCCCAGTTCGCGCTGGAAGATCTGGCCGTGGGCCAAGGGGCAGGCCAGCAGCAGGGCCAAAGCCATAATTGAAGGTTTGAGCATGCAGCACTCCTTGAACTGCGTGGAGTGTCAACCTGAAGGCGGGCTGAAACGTTTATTCCGTGGGCGCAAGGATACCGGCCTGCGCTTGTGGATAGAGGCCGTTCGTCGGTTTTCCAAGGAGGGGGGAGTAGCAGAGGTGCCAGTCCTGGCGCTTCATGGGTAAGCGCCGAGGGACCAGGACAATACGCGAGGGGTTACTTCTTGCCGAGGCTGATCTGCTTGGAGGGGCTGAAAGTCTGGCCGCTGACGCCCTTGGCGATCTGCTGGATTTCGCCGCCGGATTTCAGGAACGCTGCGATCTGTTCGTTGATGGATTCGCTGGTTTCAACGGCGGGAGCTGGTTTTGCTTTACTGCTGTTGGATGCTTTTACTCGCATGGCGGCCATTTAACCTTCGGGAAAATTAATTTGGCCAGCCATCCTAACAGAATTATTCGATAATTGTCCGTTGGGCATTCTCCGGCGCACTAGCGCAGGTCTTTCTTATTCCTGAATTTATCTTGCAAATGGCCTTATAAGTCACTGTTTTAAATCAGGACTTGTGGCGTTGGGCGCCAGCCCGGGCTGGCGCTGTTGTCGTTGCCCAAGCCCGGATCGGCCTGACGAGTGGAGCGCCAGGCGATGCCTGGTCAGGAATCTCCGGGGCTTGGCGCGGATTTTCTCCATGGCCGTCTCCCGAGCGTCAACCTGGACATGGAAAACAGGTAGAATGCCGCCCACGCAATGAGGGTATTGGAAATGGCTTTAGTCGGGCGCTACAACAGCTTGCAAGTGGTTAAGCATACTAACTTCGGTTTGTATCTGGATGGCGGTGCGGATGGCGAGATATTGCTGCCCAATCGTTATATTCCGAAGGATATTCCCAGCGAAGATGAAGATTGGCTGAATGTCTTTGTCTATCTGGACAGTACCGACAAGTTAATTGCAACGACCGAGAAACCGAAAGTTCAAGTAGGCGAATTTGCCAGTCTGAAGGTCGTCGAGGTCAACAGTATCGGCGTATTCCTGGACTGGGGACTGCCCAAGGACCTGCTGCTGCCGTATTCGGAAGAGAAGCGCCAGTTGAATGCCGGCGATTACTGCGTGGTACACGTCTATCTGGATCGCCATACCCGCCGTATCACTGCCACCGCTCGGCTGGATCGCTACCTGGACAAGACGCCGGCCAACTACCAGGCTGGCCAGGAAGTCGACTTGCTGGTGGTGGAGTCCACCGACATGGGCTTCAAGGCCATCATCAACAACAAGCACTGGGGCCTGATCCACAAGAACGAAGTGTTCAAGTTCCTGCGGCCAGGCATGCAGGAAAAGGGCTTTATCAAGGAAGTGCGGGCCGACGGCAAGGTTAGCCTGAGCCTGCAACCGGTAGGCGAGCAGGCCGGCAGCAGCCTGAATGCCAAGATCCTGGCCAAGCTGCGGGAAAGCAACGGTACCCTGGCTGTCAGCGACAAGAGCGATCCGGCGTTGATCAGTCGTTTGTTCGGTGTCAGCAAGGGCAACTTCAAGAAAGCCATCGGCGCGCTCTACAAGCAAGGGCAGATCGTCATCCACGCCGATCGTATCGAACTCAGCTAAGACTCTCTGCGGGCCTGGCCTGCGCATTCCCGATGATCAGGCCGGCCTGCGCCCAGCCGTTGGGCACGACAGCACCAATTTGCCGCGCAGGTTGGTGCTTGTGATCGACTCAGGCACCAGCGCCATCGCGCAACCACAGGCGCAGCGATGTGCCTGTATTTCCATGGGGATGTAGCCGCTCCCATGCACAGGGTCATCAGGTGCAAGATCGCCATCAAAGGAAGAATCATGGATTTCAAGGGAAAAACCGCGATTGTCACTGGGGCCGGGAGAGGGCTGGGCCTGGCGTATGCCTGTAGCCTCGCCGAGCAGGGCGCCCAGGTCGTGATCAGCGACTTGGGGACGGACCGGTCCGGTGCCGGTAGCGAGATGCAGGTGGCTTTCCAGGCTGCCGAGGAGTTAAAAGCCCAGGGCCGGAACGTGATTGCCCACGCTGGAGATCTGGCCGATGAACAGGTTGCCCGGCAGTTGGTGGAGCTGGCTGTCGAGACCTTCGGCGGCTTGGACATCATCATTCACAACGCTGGCTGGGTGGGGTACCAGGGGATCGAGGACGCGGAGGCCGGCTTTCTCCAGCGAGCCCTGGACGTCAACATCCAGGCCCCAATCTGGCTGTGCAAGCATGCCTGGAAATACCTCAAGCGCTCCGAGGCCCCACGGGTGGTACTGACCACATCCGATCGGGCCATGTACCAGCAATACGCCCAGACCGGCCTGGCAGCCTACGCAGCGGGCAAGATGGCGCAGTTGGGCATCATGAATGCCCTGAGCATGGAGGGCCTGGAGCATGGGATCCTGGTGAATGCAGTCTCGCCGGTGGCCAAGACCCGGATGTGGGGGGTAACGCAAGCCCCCAGCGACCTCAAGCCGGAATGGGTCAGCCCCGGGGTGATCTACCTGGCCAGTGCTGCCTGTCGCGATACCGGCTATGTTCTGCGGGCCAGCAATGGTCAGTTCACCGCGACTCGCTTCAGTGAGAATCCGGGAGTCGATTATCCGATGGACCTGGCCCGGGTCGAGGCCGCCAGCGCCGAGGAGATCGCCCGGCTCTGGGAGAGCATCAGGGAGTCCTGAGCGTGCGCTCAGGTCAGTGCCGTACACGAGCGGGCCTGGGGTTGCCGGGCCAATAGCAGGCCACCACTGAGCAGTAGGCCAACACCGGCCACCATCAACGCCAGCTGCAAGCTGCCGCTGAAGTGGCTGCTCAGGGCGGCCAGCAAGGGGCCGCTCAGCTGGCCTGTGGCAAAGCAGGCGGTGAGCAGTCCGGTATTGCGTTGGGCTGCCTGGGGCGCCAGTTCCCGGGAGCGCTGCATCACCAGTTGCATGCAGGACAGGAACGGCGTGCCACACAGCACTACCCCCAGCAACAATCCCCAGCCGTTGCCCAACAGGCAGGCGAAGACACCGGCCGCCTGTAGCCACAAGGTTGCGATCAGCCATTGGCGAGTGCCGTCCGGTGTGTGCCGGCGCAGGCTGACCAGGGCCACGCCCAGTGCTGCGGCGAGGCCGAAGCCGGGCCAGAACAGGTCGGCCTGCCACTGGCCCTGGAACCGTGCGCTGGCCATTTGCGAGAGGAAGGTCGCCGGGATGATGTAGCCCACCCCATACAGGCCATAGACCAACCCCAGGCGCCCAATGCCCTGGCCATTGGACACGGCATCCTGTCGGGTACTGCCTGGCGTCGTGGTGGGAGGCGGCAGGATCGGCAGGACCGCCAGTAGCATCAACAGCCCTGCGGCGGCATACAGCAGCCACAGGTCGGCTGAGTCGTGCCCCAGTAGGTTGGACCCCAGGGCCAACAGGCCGGTGAGCATGATGCTCAGGCCCGGCCCGGCGAACACCAGGGCGCCCAGCCGGGGTCGACCGGCAGCCAGGGCCAGGGGTTGGCTCAGGGCGGTGATCATCACCAGCACCCAGGCACTGGCCACGCCGGTCCCGAAACGCAGCAGCAGATGCGGCCAGAACCCCCAGGCCCAGAACGAAGCCAGTGTCAGCAGCACGCACAACCAGAGTCCCCCCAGCAAGCGCAGGCGTACCTGGGGCGGGCGCCGGGCGAACATCGCATCCAGTGCGCCGAGGAGATAGCCCAGGTAGTTGGCGGCAGCGACCAACCCTCCAGCGGTCAGGTCGACCTGGCCCTCGCTGATCAGGTGCGGCAACTGTGGGGTCAGGGCGAAGCGACCAATGCCCATGGCGATCATCAAGGCAATAAAGCTGGCGAGTAGGCGGATCAGGGGGGACATGACGGTTTTTCCGGCGGCAGGAACAGTGACCGCCAGGCTAGAGTGGATTGACTTTCGTTAAAAATGAATAATATTGAGCAACTTGTTCAGTTTTGGAGAAGGTCATGGAGTTCAGCCAGTTGCGTATTTTCCAGGCAGTGGCCGAGGAAGGCTCCATCACCCGTGCGGCGGAACGTTTGCACCGGGTGCCATCGAATCTCTCGACCCGCCTCAAGCAACTGGAGGAGCAGTTGGGCGTCGAGTTGTTCCTGCGTGAACGCCAACGCCTGCAATTATCGCCTGCGGGCAAGGTGCTGCTGGACTACACAGCGCGTCTGTTCGCCCTGCGTGACGAGGCCCAGGCCGCAGTACAGGGCGGCCAGCCAGCCGGAGACTTCGTCCTGGGCACCATGTACAGCACCGCGGCGATCCACTTGCCCGGGTTGCTGGCACGCTATCACCGAGCCTATCCGGCAGTGAACCTGCAGGTGCAGTCCGGACCCACCGGGGAATTGCTCGAGGGCCTGTTGACTGGGCGCCTGGATGCGGCGTTGGTGGACGGACCGCTGGAACTGGCGGGGCTGGACGGCGTTGTCTTGTGCGATGAGACCCTGGTGCTGATCACCGAGATCGAGCATCCGCCGGTGCGCACGGCCCTGGATGTGGAGGGGCGAGCGGTGTTCACCTTTCGCCAGGGATGTTCCTATCGCATGCGCCTGGAGTCCTGGTTCTCCCACTACCATGCGGCCATGGGGCGGGCGATGGAGATCGAGTCCTACCAGAGCATGCTGGCCTGCGTGATTGCCGGTTCCGGCGTGGCCCTGATGGCTCGCTCCATGCTCGACAGCCTGCCGGGACGCGATCGCGTAGCGGTCCATCCCCTGGCCGAGCCGTTCACTCATTCCACCACGTGGCTGATGTGGCGCAGAGGCATGGTTGGGGCCAATCTCAATGCCTGGATCGAGTTGCAACAAGGCTCTTTCGAGGCGATGGAGCAGCCGGCGAGGGCCATGGCGTGAGTCCGTGGGCGATTGGCCATAATCCGGTAACAGTTCATTGCCATCACGGAGCGGCGCGCAGGAAAACTTAGGGCTATTATCTGCATTAAGGCGGCACAGACTTCGCCGCTCGGCACGACCCTTGAGGGGGCACTATGAAAGACAAATTGCAAAGCTGGCTGCACGACCTTGGTGTCGCACTGGGCCTGATCGAGCCACCGCTGCAACCGGTGCCGATTCCTACCGATGAAGAGCTACGGCGCCGCCAGCAACGCCGTCGTTGACCTCGATGCGGGAGCGCAGGGCAGGGATCCTGGACTGCGTTTCCCGTGTGTCGACCAAGGCCCGGCGCTTCAGGTCATTCCTCCTGTTGCCCTGACTTTTCCAGCAGCCACTCCACCAGCTCGTGGACGTTTGACAGGCTGGCCAGTATCCGCTGCTCTTCCTCCGTCGAGATGCATAACTCGAACCTGTCCTCCAGGCGCCAGAGCAGTTCTTCAATATCGCCACGTTCCAGCCCCAGGGCCTGCAAGTTGCTGCCGCCGTCCAGGCACAGGCGTTCGCCCAGCCAACTGCGGATCAATGCAAAGACCGCCCGACGGGCTTCGCCCCGGTTCATCTGCCTGGTTCCGGTGTGGTGAGCGGTCGTCACTGATGCACGGGCTGCAGATGCCGGCGCCGGGTTTTTTCCAGGATGAACTGGCTCAGCTCGCTGATGGAGTGGATCCAGTACAGGTCGTGTTCGGGGTCGAGCCGGACGTCGAACTCGCACTCCAGGCTGTGCAACAAGGCTTTCAGGTCCAGGGAGTAGGTATCGATCTGGGCCTGGCTGGGAGGGATTGGCCACTTTTGCGCCATCTGGACTTCTATGGCGTGGCTAATGCTTCGCTGGATATCGAAACGGTCCATAAACACCTCAGGGCAGGGAAGAGGTTTTTATTGTTATGACCCCGTCCAAGGGTGATGCGATAGCGCGCACAGATGCTGCCAGCGATCCATGTACTGCCCTCCTGCGGGAACAGTCGTCGCTGATTCAGAGTACAGCACAGGTTTTTTCCCGGTGAGATGACCACTCGTCCTGTCAGGGGCCTGGCGAGCGGCGTACAGGCCTTGTCGTTAGGCTCTTTTGTGCTGGTGAAAAAAAACGGATGTGGCCACCGACGCCACATCCGTCGAAGAAAACTTCAGGCAGTCGCTTTCAGGATCAGATCGCGCTGGCCAGGGACGCCGGGCGCCGGGAAGCCAGGCTGACCCCCACGAAGCTCACCAGGCCGGCCATCAGGCTGTAGTAGATCGGGGTGTTGGCATCCAGGCCGTCCTTGAACATGAACACCAGGGCGGTGATGAACCCCAGGCTCATGCTGGCGATGGCGCCGGCGGTGGTGGCGCGCTTCCAGAAGATCGCCCCGATCAGCGGGATCAGCATGCCGCCTACCAGCAGGTTGTAGGCCAGGGTCAGGGCGCTGATCACGTCGTTGACCACCAGCGCGATACCCAGCACCACGATACCGGTGAGCAGGGTGAACAGACGGTTGATCCCCAGGCTCGATTGCTTGCCGCCACGCAGCCGTGGCAGCAGGTCCTCGGTCAGGGTGGTGGAAGCGGCCAGCAGGCCGGCGCTGGCGGTGGACATCATGGCGGCCAGGGCGGCAGCGATCACCAGGCCGCGGATGCCGTCCGGCAACGAGGCCTTGACGATGGCGGCGAAGGCGTTGTTCGCGTTGTCCAGGTCCGGCAGCAGCACGTGGGCGGCCATGCCGATCAGGGCGCAGGCCAGGCCGTAGAGCACGCAGTAGAAACCCGCCAGGGTGCCGGCGTACTGGGCGACTTTCTCGGTCTTGGCGGTGAACACCCGCTGCCAGATGTCCTGGCCGATCAGGATGCCGAAGAAGTAGATCATGAAGTAGGTGATGATGGTGTCCCAGCCGATGGTGGTGAAGCTGAAGCTCGAGGCCGGCAGCTTGGCCACCAGTTCATCCCAGCCGCCGACGCGGTACAGGCAGATCGGCAGCAGCAGGAACATCAGGCCAACGGTCTTGATCACGAACTGGACGATGTCGGTCAGGGTCAGCGACCACATGCCGCCAATCGCCGAGTAGATCACCACCACTCCGCCGCCCAACAGGACCGAGAGCCAGAACGGCAGGTTGAACAGCACTTGCAGTACGGTGCCGATGGCGAGGATCGAGGTCACGCCGATCATCAGCGCGTAGGCCAGCATGATCACCGCGCTGGCCTGGCGGGCCATGGGGTTGTAGCGCTTTTCCAGGACCTGGGTCACGGTGAAGATCCGCAGCTTGAGCAGCGGCTTGGCCAACAGCAGGTTCAGGGCGATGATCCCGGCGCCGAGGGCGGCGCACAGCCAGAAGCCGGAGATGCCATGGACGTAGCCCAGGCGTACGGTGCCGACGGTGGAAGCGCCGCCCAGCACAGTGGCGGCCATGGTACCCATGTACAGGGTCGGGCCCAGGTTGCGCCCAGCCACCAGGTAGTCCTCGTGGGTCTTGGCCTTGCGCATGCCGTAGTAGCCGAGCACGAGCATGCCGACGGCATAGATGAGTACGACGAATAGATCTAGAGCCATGATGGCGTGTCTCCGATTATCTTTTTTATGTGAAACAAACAGGTCATGTGCCGCAGTGGCTGGCCTGCCACCGGGCGTGGTCAGGCGGCTTGGCGCAGGGTGCTTTGCCGGGAACGTCGGGCGCGCTTGTGGGCACGCGGAGCCTCGGGGCCGTGGGGCTCTGGCTCCGGGAAGGATCCCGGCAGAGTGCTTCCGGGGCCACCGAGCGAGGAGGGGGCGAGGGGAGGCGAAAGGCGGCGGGATGAACCGCCGATGCGTTCGGGAACCGCGCGACGGGCGCCGCCAGAAATGGCGCGCAGGCGATCGCCGGATCCCGCGTTGCGTGCGTGGCCGAGAGTCCGTTCGGCCCGGTTGGTTTCAGTGCTGCTAAGGCGTGTTTCTTTGTTGTTGTTATTCATGATCTGCTCCGATCACATTGGCTAAGGGGGTGGCAGCCCTTCCGGCATCGCGGACAAAAATTCGTGGCAGGCCAGCCATAGGCCTTCTTGTTGTTGGCGAAACCGGCAGGTTCCGCGCTCCTGGCTAAAGTGTTGCTCCCCTTGCATGCGCGGCATCGTGGCCACGTCATGAATAAACACGACGGCACCGGCTTTTAGGCCGGCGACGACGTTGCTCGCGGTGCGTTTGCGCACCGCGAAACCATCCTTGGCACGCCGCCGATCCTGCGATGCCGGCTCGGCATCACGGGGCAGCAACGGCTGGGTACGGCAGTGGCGCAAGCTGGCATCGACCGTTGGCGCCGCAGCCCATCCGGCTGCGGCGTCGAGAGCGTATTGCCGCTCGTTCATCCGCTGGTTCTCAGCGATGGGCTACGCCCGGCAGTACGCAGAGCATTTCGTAGAGCAGGTTGGCGCCCAGCAGCGAGGTGTTGCCGGTGGTGTCGTAGGGTGGCGAAACCTCCACCAGGTCGCAGCCCACCAGGTCCAGGCCCTGGCAACCACGGACGATCTCCATGGCCTGGATGGTGGTCAGGCCGCCGATTTCCGGGGTGCCGGTGCCAGGGGCCCAGGCCGGATCGATACCGTCGATGTCGAAGCTCAGGTACACCGGGCCGCCACCGACTTTCTCGCGGACTTCGGCCATCAGTGGCGCCAGGGATTTGTGCCAGCACTCTTCGGCCTGGACCACGCGAAAGCCCTGCTTGCGGCTCCAGTTGAAGTCCTCGGCGGTGTATCCCTGGGCCCTCAGGCCGATTTGCACCACGCGGTCGCAGTCCAGCAGGCCTTCTTCCACCGCGCGGCGGAAGGTCGTGCCGTGGGCGATCTTCTCGCCGAACATGTGGTCGTTGACGTCTGCGTGGGCATCGATGTGCACCAGGCCGACCTTGCCGTGTTTCTTGTGGATGGCCCGCAGGATCGGCAGGGTGATGGTGTGGTCACCGCCCAGGGTCATGGGAATGACGTTGTGCTCGAGAATGTCGTCGTAGGCTTCTTCGATGATGCGTACGGCGTCCAGCAGGTTGAAGGTGTTGATGGCCACATCGCCGATATCGGCCACGTTCAGCGAGTCGAAAGGTGCGGCGCCGGTGGCCATGTTGTAGGGACGGATCATCACCGATTCAGCGCGGATTTCCCGCGGGCCGAAACGGGTGCCGGAGCGTAGCGAGGTGCCGATGTCCAGAGGGACGCCGACGAATGCGGCGTCCAGGCCGGCAGGGCTGGGAACATGGGGAAGACGCATCATGGTGGCGATGCCGCCGAAACGCGGCATTTCGTTGCCGCCCAGTGGTTGGTGGAGATTCTTGTCCACGGGATAGGCCTCATCGTTGTTTTATTTATGGGGTCGACGGCGCAGCGGCGCCTGCTTGTCTGACCAAGTGGGCCGATTCTGCGAAATGTAGTGCGCGGAAAGAATCGCTACGAGCAAATACTTAGTTCAGAATTTTCTAAACTAATGCCAGGCGGCACGCTAGACTCGTGCCGCCTCTACTAGGCATCTGTACACAGGGTTCTCATCTCCCCTGGCTTGCCAGGGCTGGCGCAATCCGGGGTGCCCGGCTCGCTGGAAAATATGCATGAGGAGGCTCGGGGCTGTCCTTCAGCTTGTCGAAGTCTTTTTCTCGGCCACGGAACCGGTGGCTTGTCACCTGTTGCTGGAGCTTGTCATGGCTAACGCTTTACCTGATCTGAAACTATTGCGCATCTTCGTTAGCGTGGTGCGGCACCAGGGGTTCGCCAATGCCCAGCATGAACTCAACCTCTCGACATCGGCCATCAGTACCTATATGAGCCAGTTGGAGGCGTCTCTGGGGCTGGTGCTGTGCCACCGTGGTCGTGGTGGCTTCAGCCTGACCAGCAAGGGCGAATTGTTTCATCAGGAGACCCTGCGCCTGCTGGCCGAGCTGGAAGGTTTCGAACAGTACGCCGCGGCCCTCAAGGGCGAGTTGCGCGGGACCCTGAACCTGGGGGTGATCGACTCCACGGTGAGCGACAAGGCCCTGCCGTTCGCCGAGGCTATTGGTGCCTATAGCCAGGAACATCCGGCGGTGCATTTGCACCTGTCGGTGATGAGCCCCCATGAACTGCAATTAGGGGTCCAGGACAATCGCCTGGACCTGGCCATCGGTGCTTTTTCCACGCGCATGAGCGCCCTGGTGTACATGCCGCTGTATCGCGAGCAGCATTGGCTGTATTGCAGCAACCGCCATCCGTTGTACAGCGAACGGCGCATTCCCGAGCAAGTCATCACCCAGCAGCGCATGGTGGGGCGTGGCTACTGGAGCCAGGCCGAACTGGCCCGGCATGGTTTCAAGCACAGCGCCGCGACGGTGGAAAGTATGGAAGCGCAGTTGATCCTGGTGCTTTCCGGCGCCTATATCGGCTACTTGCCGGAGCATTACGCCCAGGCCTGGGCCGACAAAGGCGACCTGCGGGTGTTGTTGCCGGCGACCTTCGGCTACCAGGCGCCGTTTTCCATGATCATGCGCCGTGGTCGAGGCCGTGAGCCGTTGATCCAGACCTTTCGTGATCTGCTCAAAGCCCAGCTCAACCAGTCATAAGGAATTCCCATGTCCCGAGCACGCTGCGAGCGTTGCTTGCGCCCCAGTGGTCACTGCCTGTGCCCGCTGATCCCCGAGTTGCCCAGCCGTACCCGGGTTCTGGTACTGCAGCACCCCAGCGAGGTCGGCCATGCCTTGAATACGGCGCGGTTGGCGGCGCTGGGGCTGAACAATGCCGAATTGAGAGTGGGGGAGGTGTTCGAGGATCTGCCAGAACTGCTCGCTCGTCCCGGTTATCGGGCGCACTTGCTGTTCCCGGCGGACGATGCCCAGCCACTGCAACCCTATGGGATGGCGGATGAGCCGTTGTTGCTGGTGGTGCCCGATGGGACCTGGCGCAAGGCGCGCAAGCTACTGCACCTCAATCCGCTGCTGGCAGCCTTGCCCAGGGTCACGCTGGAGGCCGCATCACCTTCGCGCTATCGCTTGCGCAAGGCTCCGGGGCCCGGTGCCTTGTCGACCCTGGAGGCCATAGTCCAGGCCCTCGAGGTCCTTGAGGCCCCCGCGTCGTTCGAGCCACTGCTGCGTCCATTCGAGTCCCTGATCGAAGGGCAGATTGCGGCCATGGGTGCCGAAACCTATCAGCGCAACCACCTCAAGCCCTGAGTTAAGGCGAGGTATGCCAGGCCCGGATTTCAGGGGCGATGCAGGGTTTTCTGGCGCAGGATATAGATGCTCACCAGGATTGCGCTGGCAAGCATGAAGCCTCGCGCCCAGGGCAACGGTACCAGGTAGCAGGACAGGCCAATGCTCAACCACATCAGGCCGATCGCATAGGCCTTGCCCTTGAGTGGGATGCCATTGCCGTCCAGGTAGTCTCTGATCCACGGGCCCAGGCGTGGATGCTGAACCAGCCAGCGATAGAAACGTGGGGAGCTACGGGCAAAGCAGGCCGCCGCGAGCAACAGGAAGGGGGTGGTGGGTAAAACCGGAAGGAAGATGCCGAGTACCCCCAGCGCCACGCTCAACCAACCGATGGTCAGTAGAACGTAGCGCAGCAGCAGGGGGCGTTGGCCTATGGGCTTGGCCATAGGCGAAGACTCAATGGTGACGGGGCTTGAGCAGTGCCGGCTTTTCATCAGGGGCGTTGCACAGCAGGTACAACGCTGTCAGGGCCTCGGGGATCTGCACGATCATGTCGTCCATCAGGTTGGCATCGCTGGCGATATCGGAGAACTCGGGCTGTTCGTCGAACAAGCCGGAGCCCACCATGATCGGCAGGAGCATCTCGCTGACTTCTTCCTCGGCGGTTTCGAACCAGGCCGCTTCACGCAGGAATACGCCTTCCATGAAGCCGATGCACCAGCCGCGCAGGTCGGAGTCGTCCGGGTCGTCGCCCAGGTCGAGATCGCAGGGCAGCTCGAACTCCTCGTCGGAGGCCAGCTGGCGTGCGATATGTGCCTTGAGGGCCAATAGGGTCGACTCGATCGCCTCGCGTTCGGCGTCATCGCGATAGTGCGGTTCCTCGGCGAACAGGGTGTCGATCCACTCGCGCTCGGGAACGCTTTCCGAACAGATCGACAGCGCGGTCAGGTAGCCATGAGCGGCCACGTAGTCCAGCGCCTCGTCGTGCAGATCATCTGCGTCGAGGAAGACTTGCAGGCGGGTTAGTTGCTCAGCGAAGGACATTGACGGCTACCTTGGGGAATAAACGATGCTGAATTCTAGGCTTTCTTGAGCGCTCAGGCCAGCTACGTGGCAGATTCGAGCGGTTCTAAAGGTTACCAGCGGTCCATTGCAGTCGCCCTCTGTGGCGGAGGGCTCGGGTATACTCGCGCGTTTTGTGATGCCTGGCAGGCTGGCGACGGGACCAGACACGTCCGCTAACGCAAATGCCGATGAGCCCCGTCGGCATTTCGGTCAACCTGCAGGGCAGGGGGTGTACCGGTCCGATGACGAACAGCGTCGTCGGGCCCAGGTGGACTGGCCGGGCGATCGACCGCTGGCAGCGACCCTGGTGATTTCAGCAATTTTTGGAGTTCTTCATGCTCGAACAGGCTCAGCGCGTCCTCAAGGACATCTTTGGCTACGACAGTTTCCGTGGTCGCCAGGGTGCGATCATTGAGCGCGTGGCCAGTGGTGGCGATGCCTTGGTGCTGATGCCCACCGGGGGCGGCAAGTCCCTGTGCTTCCAGGTGCCGGCGCTGTTGCGTGATGGCCTGGCGGTGGTGGTATCGCCGCTGATCGCGCTGATGGATGACCAGGTGGCCACGCTGGAGGAGCTGGGAGTCGCGGCGGCGGCCTTGAACTCCACCTTGAGTCCCGAGCAACAGCGTGATCTGGCCGTGCGTATCCGCCGTGGCGAAGTGAAGATGCTCTACCTGGCTCCAGAGCGCCTGGTCCAGCCACGGATGCTGGCTTTCCTGCAAAGCCTGGAGATTGCCCTGTTCGCCATCGATGAGGCCCATTGCGTTTCTCAGTGGGGGCATGACTTTCGCCCGGAGTACCTGCAACTGGGGCAGTTGGCGCAGATGTTCCCGAATGTTCCGCGTATTGCCCTGACGGCCACCGCCGACAAGCGCACCCGAGAAGAGATCGTCAACCGCCTGCACCTGGAGAATGCCGAGCGCTTCCTCTCCAGCTTCGACCGCCCGAACATTTTCTATCGCATCGTCCCCAAGGAGCAGCCGCGCAAGCAATTGCAGGCGTTCCTCAACGAGCGCCGCAGCGATGCAGGGATCGTCTACTGCCTGTCACGCAAGAAGGTCGATGAGGTGGCGGCGTTCCTCTGTGAGCAGGGTTTTACCGCCTTGCCCTATCACGCGGGGCTGCCCAGCGAGCTGCGTGCCTATCACCAGAAGCGCTTCCTCAATGAAGAGGGGCTGATCATGGTGGCGACCATCGCTTTCGGCATGGGTATCGACAAGCCCAACGTACGTTTTGTCGCCCATATGGATCTGCCCAAGTCCCTGGAGGCGTACTACCAGGAAACCGGTCGTGCCGGCCGTGACGGCCTGCCAGCAGATGCCTGGATGGCGTATGGGCTGCAGGACGTGCTGATGCTCAAGCAGATGTTGCAGAACTCCGAAGGGGATGAGCGTCACAAGCGCCTCGAACAGCACAAGCTCGATGCGATGCTGGCGCTCTGCGAGGAGACCCGTTGTCGGCGCCAGACGCTGCTGGCCTATTTCGATGAGGAGATGCCGCAGCCTTGCGGTCATTGCGACAACTGCGTCGATGGAGTGCAGACCTGGGATGCCACCGAGCCGGCGCGCCAGGCGCTATCGACGATCTACCGTACCGGCCAGCGCTATGGTGTCGGTCACCTGGTGGATGTGTTGCTGGGCAAGGATACGGAAAAGGTCCGCAGTTTCGGCCATCAGCACTTGTCGGTGTTCGGCGTTGGCAAGGCTCGCAGCGAAGGCGAATGGCGCTCGCTGTTCCGTCAACTGGTCGCCCGCGGGTTGGCGGATATCGACCTTGAGGGGTATGGCGGCCTGCGCTTGAGCGACAGCTGTCGTCCCTTGCTCAAGGGGGAGGTCACGCTGGAGCTGCGTCGGGACCTCAAGCCTCAAAGCGCGGCCAAGAGCAGCACCAGCCAGGCCAGCCAGCTGGTACGGGGAGAGGAGCGCGAGCAATGGGAGTCGTTGCGGGCGTTGCGCCGCAAGCTGGCGGAAGAGCATGGCGTCCCGCCTTATGTCATCTTCCCCGACTCGACCTTGCTGGAGATGCTTCGCAGCCAGCCGGGCTCCATGGCCGAGATGGCTCGGGTCAGTGGCGTCGGTGCGCGCAAGCTGGAGCGTTATGGCGCCGCGTTCCTCGAAGTGCTGGGCGGCGCTGTGCAGGCGCCGAAAGTGGTCGCCGATCTGCGCCACGAGCTGATCACCCTGGCCCGCGCCGGAATGACTCCAATGCAGATTGCCGGCCAGTTGCAGTGCACGGAGAAGAACGTCTACACCCTGCTGGCCGAGGCGATCGGCAAGCAGCAACTGTCTCTGGAGCAGGCACTGGACCTGCCCGAAGATCTGCTGGGGGAAATCCAGGATGCGTTCCTTGATGGCGAGGGCGAATTGCCGCCCGTGAGCGAAGTGAGCGAGTTGTTCGCCGGCCGGGTACCTGAAGGTGTGCTGTATTGCGTACGTGCCGCCCTGCAGTCGGAGTTCGAGATCTAGATGGGGTGCGTCAATGTTGTAACGATTCAGTGCCTTACGGGCCTTGCCTCTTGGCAAGGGTCATGCTTAGCTGACTAATAATTAGTTTTCCCTTTATTTTCAGCCTGATCATGAGTGTTTTATGCCGTTGACCGATGAACACCGTTTTGGCATGCAACTGGCGCAGATGTCCCGCGGCTGGCGTGCTGAACTGGACCGCCGCCTGGCTGGCCTGGGCTTGTCCCAGGCTCGCTGGTTGGTGTTGCTGCACCTGGCCCGTTTCGAAGAGGCGCCGACCCAGCGTGAGCTGGCACAAAGCGTCGGTGTGGAAGGGCCGACCCTGGCTCGCCTGCTCGATAGCCTGGAAACCCAGGGCCTGGTCCAGCGCCAGTCAGTGGTGGAGGATCGCCGGGCGAAGAAGATCGTCCTTTGTCCCTCGGCCCGGCCCTTGATCGAGCAGATCGAAACCATCGCCACAGCCTTGCGCCACGAACTGTTCATTGGCGTCGATGAAGAAGACATGCGGGTTTGCATGCGCGTCCACGGACGTATCCTGGCCAATCTGGAAAAATCCTGAGGCTTTCCCGGGGTCTCCTGGCCCCGGTGCACCTCGTCTCCCTTACCCGATCCCGCCCAAGGCCCGCCGTGCCTCTGGGGCCTTCGTGCCTATCCGTCAAAAAGACTGGCCAAGGTTCAGCGACAGGGCCTTCTGGTTTTCGTCGTTGATGCCATAGCTGAAATTCAAAGGGCCTAGTGGGGTGTCGAAGCCGAGGAAAATACTCGCTGCATTGATGTAGCCGCTGTCGAAGGCATTGTCATTGTTCCAGGCCCGGCCTCGTTCCAGGGAGCCGCCCAGGTACAGCGGGAAGTCCAGTGGCAGGTAGGAGCGCGGGGTCAGGCGGCGGAAGTACACGGCACGGGCCAGGCTGATGTTTTGCCCGGACAGGGCGTCCTGGCGAAAGCCCGACAATTGCCGTGCCCCGCCAAGCAGGAAGCTGGATGTCACCACGTCGGCATTGTCCAGGGTCCGGCCATAGCGACCGCCGAGGATAAAGGTGTTGGGGCCGCTGCTCAGGGCCTTGTCCAGCTTGAACTCCCATTGCCGGTAGTGTTTGTCCGAACCCAGCCCAGGTTCGAACTGGCGCAGGGTCAGGTGGATGTCTTCACCCGAATGCGGGAAATAGACGTTATCCAGGGAGTCGAAGGAGTACTGCAACTGGTAGTAGCCTTCGTTGAAGCTCCTCTTGGGCAGGTTCTGGTCGCCGATGCGTACATCGGCATTGCCCCAGGCTTCGCCGACACCCAAGCGCACCTCGCCACTGTTGCCGATCTGACGACCCAGGTTGAGGCCCAGGCCGTAGCGTTCCACCCGGTACTCGGCGATCGGGTCGTTATCCAGAGTCGCTTCGACATTCTGCGACTCGACACCGACGAAGGGGGCGACGAAGTAGCGCGATCCTGCGTCCAGTGGCTGGTAGAACTCGCTGTACAGCTCTTGTTTGTCACCGATCTGTGCCCGTGTCAGCCATTCAGCACCCAGGCTGTTGATGCCGTTCATACGATAACTGGCGCCGATATTGAAGGCGCTGTCGCCGCGCATGTCATCGGACAGGCTCAACCCCAACCGCAGGTAGTCGGTACCGCTGCGTTTGCCTCGGGCGCTGATCACCAGGGTGTTGTCCTGGCCTTTGTGGATCACCCGGTATTGCACCTGCTCGAAGAAATCCAGGCCATACAAGGTGCCCATGTCGGTTTCCAGGCGTCCCAGGTCCAGGGGCTCGCCGATGTGCTGGCGGATGTAGTAGAGGATCACGTCATCAGCGACCTTGGAGTCGTTCTCCACCTTGATCTGGCTGATGATCGGCGTGCGCTGGCTGGGCTGGCGTGCCGCGTTGAGTTGCGCATCCTGGGGATTGGTCGGGCGCAGCCTGGCCAGGCGCGTATCGAGGACCCGGGCGGCCCGGTAGCCGGCGTCGATCATTTCCTGGGCGCGGCCGAAGTCGGTGACGCCGAACCCCGACAACGCTGGCTGGACCAGTACATCGTCGTCATGCAACGCCGCCAGCTGTTCTTCCGAGTTGCGCCGGGTCATCAGCGTGATGGACTGGTTCAGCACATCGATAACGGTGTTCAACTGCTTGCGTGAGCGCAACGGCGTGCCGATATCCACCACGATGGCGATGTCCACGCCCATGTCCCGCGCGACATCCAGGGGAATGTTGTCGGTCATGCCACCGTCCACCAAGAGCCGGCCATCGATCTCCACTGGAGCGAACACGGCCGGAATCGACATGCTGGCACGGATTACCTGGGGCAAGTGGCCCTTGCGGAACACCACCTTCTCTCCGCTGGAGATATCGGTAGCCACCGCCCGGAATGGAATCGGCAGCTTGTCGAAGTCGCGGGTGTCGCTGGCGTGGGCGAGCTTGCTTTCCAGCAGCAGGGCCAGGTTCTGGCCCTGGATCACCCCCAGGGGCAGCCCCAGGCTGCCGTCGTCGCGGAAACTGAGCTTTTGCTTGACCAGGAAATCCCGGTCATCCTGCTTGCGCCGGAAGGGCACGTCCTCCCGGGGTGGGGCGTCGGACAGGGCCTGTTTCCAGTCGATTTCCAGGGCCAGTTTCTCCAGCTCGTCGATCCTGTAGCCGGAAGCGTAGAGCCCACCGATCACCGCACCCATGCTGGTGCCGGCAATCGCATCGACACGGATGCCTTGCTCCTCCAGAGCCTTGAGCACCCCGATATGGGCCAGGCCGCGGGCGGCCCCGCCAGACAGCACCAGGCCCACTTTCGGGCGTTGCATTGACGCGGACTGGGCGAACAACGGCAGCAGGCAGAGCAGCAGGCAGGACAGCAGGCGCAGCATCACGGATCTCGGGGCGGGTGATAAAGCCGGCTATTATAGCGACGCCCTCGAACTCAGGACCCCGTCGTACCATGACTGAACGTAAACCCGAAGTGGTCATCACCTATTGCACCCAATGCCAGTGGCTGCTTCGAGCAGCCTGGCTGGCCCAGGAATTGTTGAGCACCTTCAGTGACGACCTGGGCAGGGTTTCCCTGGAGCCCGCCACCGGCGGGACCTTCCGCATTCTCTGCGATGGGGTGCAGATCTGGGAGCGCAAGGCCGACGGCGGCTTTCCTGAAGCCAAGGTGCTCAAGCAGCGGGTGCGCGATTGCATCGACCCCGAGCGCGACCTGGGCCATAACGATCGTACTCAGTGAGAGCCCGATGCTGCCGGCGCCGCCTGGCCACCTGAGCCGGCGGACAAGCGACTCGAAACAACGATGGCGACAATGATCAGCGCGCCACCGAGCAGCATGCGTAGGGTCGGGGTCTCGCTGAATAGCAACCAGGCCACGGTAATCCCGTAGACCGGCTCCAGGGCGAATACCACGGCCGCCGTGCGGGCCTTGATCACTGCCAGGCTGGCCACGAACAGGCTATGGGCCAGGCCGGTGCAGAAGATCCCCAGCAGGCTGATCCACAGCCAGTCCATGGCTCGGACCTGGCCAAGCTCCGGCGCCGCCACCGGCAGCAGGCACAGGCCGACCACCAGGTTCTGGCACAACGCCGCCTGCACGGCAGGAACCCGCCCGGAGCTGGCGCGATTGTTCAGTGACAACAGGGCGAACAGCAGCCCCGAACCCATTGCCCAGAGCAGGCCCGAGGTCGCTTGGCTGGCCAGGTCGAAGTCCGGGGTGACCAGCACCAGCCCGATGCTGACCAGGGCCACCAGCAGCACTTCGTTGAAACGGATCCGCTCGCGGAAGATCAGGCCTTCGAGAATCACGGTGAAGGCCGGGAAGCTGGCAAAGCCCAGCGTGGCGATGGCCACCCCGGCGACCTTGACCGCAATGAAGAAGCTCACCCAATGGCCGGCCAGCAGCAGGCCGCTGAGCAGCAGGCGCTGGTAGTCGCCAGTGCTGAGTTTTTGCCAGGGAGTCTGGCTGGCCAGGCGGGCGAAGAAGGCCAGGGCGAGTACGGCAAAGGCCGCGCGACCGAAGACAATGACTGCCGGCGAAGCCACGGCGAGTTTGCCGAGCACTCCGGTCAGGCCGAACATCAGTGCGCCGATATGCAGGGCGCCAAGGGCGGTGCGAGGAGTCATTTTTTTCCTTGAACACTGGTCGGGCCGGATTGGCCCTGGACGACAACGAGATCAGTCTACGGTGGAGCCGATGGCGTCGTCTGTCGTGATCCTGGCGTGTTTTGTCGTGGAACTCGCGTGGGCCCCCTGCCTGAGCTGGCGTGGCGAGTGGCCGAACTCGCGCAGTATCGCTGCACCAAAGGCGCTCTGGGAGCTGTAGCCCACGCGGCTGGCGATTTCGCCAATGGGCAGCGTTGAGCCGCGCAAGAGTTCCAGGGCCATCTGCAGGCGTCGTTGACGCACATAGTCCATGGGGCTGCGTCCGCATTCGGCGATGAAGCGTGCATGCAGACGGGCACCTGACAGGCCGGCGATCCGAGCCAGGTCCGCCACCTGCAGCGGGTAGGCGGCGTGGCGGTCGATATGCGCGTTCAAGGCAGAGTAGGGCAGGCGGCGCTGGCCTGGCAGGCCGTCGCCAGCCTGGTTGAGGCTGGCCAACAGCAGCACTGCGCCTTGCTGGGCGATCAGCGGATCGTCCACCGGGCAGTCCGCCAGCCAGTTGACCAGGCGGCTCTGGTTCGGCGCCAGGACTCGGCGTTGGGCGTTATCCAGCAAGCGGCGGCTAGCTTGCGCATGTTCCCCCAGGTGTTGCCCAACCCATTGTTCTCCGGGGATATCCAGCACCAGGCAACGGCTGCCTCCCGGGCTGCCACAGACGTGTCGGGCTCCTGCCGGTACCACCACGAAGCTCTGTTGCTGCACCAGGCTGCCGTGGCCTTCGACTTCGAAATCAAGCTGGCCCGAGAGGCCGAACACCAGCTGCGCATGCTCGTGGCTGTGGGCGATCAGATCGTGGCTGTAGTGGCGCAGGGTGAGGATAGATCCCATCGCGGTCTCCTTGGCAGATCGGCAGTCTACACCGGCCATCGGCTGTTTCGCCTTGTCATCGCACTGCCGTATATCTGTCATGGGCTATTAATCGCTGGGGAGCAAGCTCGCAAAAAATCCCGGAGAGCGTCCATGTCCCATGCCGAACTCGCCAAGCCCAGCCGCAAGCAGCGGGTGCGGACCCTATGGATTTCAGATGTGCACCTGGGCACCCGGGATTGCCAGGCCGAGCATCTGGCACGGTTTCTCAAGAGCTATCACGCGGATCGTATCTACCTGGTGGGCGACATCATCGATGGTTGGAAAATGCGCGGCGGCATGTATTGGCCCCAGGCCCATACCAATGTGATCCGGCGTTTGCTGACCATGAGCAAGCGCGGTACCGAGGTGATCTACGTCACCGGCAACCACGATGAATTCCTGCGGCGTTACTCCAAACTGATCCTGGGCAACATCCAACTGGTGGACGAGGCGGTGCATGTCACCGCAGACGGGCGTCACCTGCTGGTGATACACGGCGACCAGTTCGACGTCATCACTCGCTATCACCGTTGGCTGGCCTTTCTGGGGGATTCGGCCTATGAATTCACCCTGACCCTGAACCGCTGGCTCAATCATTGGCGGGCACGCTATGGCTACGGCTACTGGTCGCTGTCGGCCTACCTCAAGCACAAGGTGAAGACCGCGGTGAGCTTCATCAGCGACTTCGAGGAAGCCATCGCCCACGAGTGCATCAAGCGTGAGTTGCATGGCGTGGTCTGCGGGCATATCCATCATGCCGAGATCCGCAAGGTCGGTGAGGTGGAGTACCTCAACTGCGGGGATTGGGTAGAGTCCTGTACCGCCTTGATCGAGCACTGGGACGGTACCATCGAACTCTATCGCCTGGCCGAAGCCCAGGCCCGCGAGGCCCAGCTCAAGGCCGAGCGGACGAAGCTGGCAGAGCCGGCCTGAACGCCAGTTCAGGGCAGCGAACCGCCGCAGTCCCCCTGCGGCGGTTGCTCGGTTCGGTTAGAACGGCACCTTGCCGAGGATCATGTCGCGGTACATGACGAAGTCGCCCAGCAGGCTGTACAGCGGGTGCTGAAAGGTCGCGGGACGGTTTTTCTCGAAGAAGAAGTGCCCGACCCAGGCAAAGCCATAGCCGGCTATCGGCAGGGCCAGCAGCATCGGCCAGGCGCCTTTGCCAATGCTGAAGGCGAGCAGGAAGATCACCAGGCTGGTGCCAATGAAGTGCAAGCGACGGCAGGTACTGTTGCTATGCTCGCTTAGATAATAGGGATAGAACTCGGCGAAGCTGTGGAACTGGCGGACGTTTTCCATGGCTGCGGTCTCTGTGCTTGTTGTTATGCCGGCGGGCGTTCCATGAGGAGTCTATTGGAGTCTAGAGTTCCTGGTGGCGCGGGCCAGTGACAATAGGCGCCACTTTAGTATCCTTGGGAAATCGTTTTTTACCTGCTACTCATCATATAAGAGCTCCGCCATGAGCGAACGAACGACATCTGCGAGCTGGGCCTTGGGAATAGTCAAAGCCCTGGAAATGGATGGCCTGGATTGTCGTGTCTTGTTCAAGCAGTTGGGGCTCGACTATGAGGCCCTGGCAGACCCGGATGCACGCTTTACCCAGGACTCGATGACTCGGCTATGGCAGCGGGCGGTAGAGCTGTCCGGCAACCCCGCGATCGGCCTGAACATGGGCAAGGTGGTGCGCCCGGCGTCTTTTCATGTGGCTGGTTATGCCTTGATGTCGAGCCGGACCCTGGCCGAGGGGTTCGAGCGGCTGGTGCGTTATCAGCGGATAATCGCCGAAAGCGCCGATCTGAGTTTCCGGCTCCTGCCTGAGGGCTATGCGCTGATCCTTACCGTCCATGGCGACCACCTGCCTCCGACCCGGCAAAGCTGCGAGGCTTCCCTGGCCTGTGCCCTGGCCCTGTGTGGCTGGCTGACAGGGCGCGCCTTGCAACCTCGCCAGGTGCTGTTGCAAGGCGAGCAGCCGGAGAACGTCCAGCCCTACAAGGACATGTTCCATGCCCCGCTGGTATTTGCCGCGCCCTTCGATGCGCTGATTTTCGAGCGGGCCGACATGGAAGCACCGTTGCCCACGGCCAACGAGGCCATGGCCCTGTTGCACGATCGGTTCGCCGGTGAATACCTGGCCCGCTTCTCTGAAAGCCGCGTGACCCACAAGGCGCGGCAGGTGCTATGCCGACTGCTGCCCCAGGGGGAACCCAAGCGTGAGCGAGTGGCGCAGACGCTGCACTTGTCCCAGCGCACCCTGCAACGTCGCTTGCAGGAGGAGGGCACCAGTTTCCAGGCGCTGCTTGACGACACTCGCCGGGAGCTGGCCGAGCAGTACCTGGCGCAGCCGAATATGACCTTGCTGGAGATCGCCTACCTGCTGGGGTTCGCCGATCCGAGCAATTTCTTCCGGGCTTTCCGTCGCTGGTTCGATGTCACGCCCGGCGAGTACCGGGCGCGATTGGCGCAGCTGCCGGTCTCGATCAATGACGCCAGAACGCCGGAATACACAACACGAACACCGTGATGATCTCCAGCCGGCCCAGGAGCATGCCCAGGGACAGGATCCACTTGGCGGCATCCGGCAGGGTGGAGAAATTGCCCGCCGGGCCGATGGTTTCGCCAAGGCCCGGGCCCACGCCGGATACGGTGCTGGCGGCACCGGTCAGGGCGGTCATCCAGTCCAGGCCCAGCAGCGACAGGGCCAGGGCGATCATGCAGATGGTAATGGCGAAGAAGAACGAGAAGGTCAGGATCGAACGGACGATTTCCTCGTCCAGGCGATGACCGTTGTACTTCTGCTTGATCACCGCCCGTGGGTGGATCAACTGGTTGAGGTTGGCCTTGAGCAGGATGTAGGCCACCTGGAAGCGGAAAATCTTGATCCCGCCGGCGGTGGAGCCCGAGCAGCCACCGACGAAGCCCAGGTAGAAGAACAGCATCAGCGAGAAGTTGCCCCACAGGCTGTAGTCACCCAGGGCAAAGCCGGTGGTGGTGACCACCGAGGTCACGTTCAGTGCCACGTGGCGCAGGGCATCGAGCCAATGCAGGTTGGTGGTCCACCAGTACCAGGTGCCGAGGACCAGCCAGGTCACCAGGAGCATGCCCAGCAAACCCTGGACTTGCTGGTCCTTGATCAGCGCCCGGCGATTGCCACGCAAAGTGGCCACGTACAGGGTGAAGGGCAGGCTGCCGAGGATCATCACTAGCACGGCCACCCAGTGCACCGCCGGTTGCTTCCAGTGCGCCAGGGACTCGTCGGAGGTCGAGAAACCACCTGTGGAAATGGCCGACATGGCGTGATTGATGGCGTCGAATACGCTCATCCCGGCCCACCAGAAAGCCAGGCTGCCAACGATGGTGATGCCGACATAGGTGGCGACGATCAACCGGGCCACCATGTGCGAGCGCGGCATGACCTTTTCCGAGCGATCCGAGGACTCGGTCTGGAACAGTCGCATGCCACCGATGCGCAGCAGCGGCAGGATCGCCACCGCCATGCCGATGAAGCCGATGCCACCGAGCCAGTGCAGCAGCGAGCGCCAGATCAGGATGCCCGGGGACATGTCGTCCAGCCCACTGAGCACGGTGGAGCCGGTGGCAGTGATGCCCGACATGCTCTCGAAGAACGAGTCGGTGTAGCTGATGTGCTGGGTCAGCAGGAACGGCAGGGCGGCGAAGATGCACACCACCACCCAACTGGACACGGTCAGCAGGTACATGTCCCGGGGGCGCAGGTGAACATGCTCGGGACGCCCGGGAATCACCAGGGCCAGGCCGGCGATGAAGGTGATCATGCTGGCCCAGAGGAACGACGGCAGGTCGCCGGTTCGTTCGAAGATCACCAGCGTTGCCATCGGCACGACCATGGCGATGGCCAGGGTGATGAGGAAGATGCCGATAATGAAACCAATGATCCTGAGGGTCGGCAACGCCATGTGTTCGGCTCGGGCTGGAGGGGAAAGGCGCTCATTCTACCTGCGGGGCAGGGCATGTAAACCGGCACCCTGCCGGCAGATCCCGCTAGAATAGCCAGACATTTTTCTAGGAGGTGGCCGATGGAGGCTCTCGACGCTTTGCTCAACCGTGTTTCCGTGCCGCGCCTGGTGGAGCCCGCGCCTTCGGCGCAGCAGCGCGAAGCCTTGTTCGCCGCTGCCCTGCGTGCGCCCGATCATGGCCAACTGCGGCCCTGGCGTTTTCTGACCGTCGAGGGCGAAGCTCGCGATCGCTTGGGCGAGCTGTTGGTCGAGGCGGTGCAGTTGCAGGGGGGCGAAGTGACCCAGGCGGCGCTGGACAAGGCCCGGGCCATGCCGTTGCGTGCGCCACTGGTGGTCGTGGTGGTTGCCCGTCTGCAGGTGCACTTCAAGGTGCCTCGGTCCGAGCAGTTGCTGGCGGCTGGCTGCGCCGCCCATGGCATTCTCCTGGCGGCCTATGCCCAGGGGGTCGGTGCAGTGTGGCGCACCGGCGAATTGTCCTATTCGGCCCATGTGGCCAAGGGCCTGGGCCTGGCCAAGGATGAAGAGATCATCGCTTTCCTGTATCTGGGCACCCCGTTGAACGAGCCTCGGGTCGCTCCGAAAGTCGATACCAGCGAGTTCGTCAGCGCCTGGACCGCCAAGGCCTGACCAGCACCTCTCGATGGCCTTGCGGGCAAGCCCGTTGTTGCCGGAAGCGGCGACAACGGCTTGCCCGCATCAGGTTCAGGGCTGCGCCAGTGCGCCAGGCACGAGGGGGAGTTCCAGGGTAGCGATGAAGCCCCCCGTGGGGTGATTGTCCAGGTTCAGGCTGCCACCATGGCGTTCTACCGCCCGGCGCGCGATGGCCAGCCCCAGGCCATGCCCGGCGGCGCTTTGTCCCGGGGCGCGGAAGAACGGCTCGCCCAGCTGGCCCAGGTATTCCACGGGTGCACCAGGACCATGGTCGCGCACGCTGATCAGGATTCGTTCGCCCAGGCGCTGGGCCTGGACCTCGATCGGTTGCCCGGCGGGGTTGAAGCGCTGGGCATTGCGCAGCAGGTTGTCCAGGGCTCGTTCGAGCAGGGTGGGCCAGCCACGTATCTGCAGCTGGGGCTGGGCATCGATCTGTACCTCCTGCTCGGAGCAGGCCAGCTGGGCGTCTTTCTGCAAGGCCAGGAGCAGGGCATTGAGGTCCACCTCCTCGGCACTGGCGTTGTCGGCATCGACCCGTGCCAGGACCAGGATCTCACTGATCAGGGCCTCCAGGCGGTCGCACTCGCGGGTCAGTCGCGGCCAAAGCTGTTCCCGCTCCTGGGGGACGGCCCGTTCCGCCAGCGCCAGGGCGATACGCAGGCGTGCCAGGGGCGAGCGCAGTTCATGGGACACGTCGTGCAGCAGTTGGCGCTGGCTGCCGATCAGCCCTTGCAGGCGCGAACCCATGCGGTTGAAGTCCCGGGCCAGCACGCCAAACTCGTCGCGGCGGTTGGCCAGGCGGGCCAGGCTGTTCTGCTGGTAGGTGGTCTGGCCCAGGTCGTGCACCGCGCCGCGCAAGCGGCTCAAGGGACGGGTGATGGATAGCGTCACCAGCAGGCTGAACAGGGTCAGTACCACCAGGGCGATGGCCAGGGCGCTAAGGGGCCAGGTCAGGCTGTCGCGGTGCCAGGCGTTCAGCTCCGGGTGAGGAATGCGGTAGATGAACAGGTAGGTGTCGTCGGTTCGCGGGCTGGTGTATTCCGCGGTCAGGCGGCGCCAGGGCAGGCGCCGGTCATCGTTGTTCTGGCGTGCCTCGAAGGCGGCCGCGCGACGCGGGAAGGTGCCGCGCACCACCGGGTCGCCACTTTCGTTGAGCACCTGGACATCGATGTGATACTGGCGCTTGCGTTGCTGGAGGATTTCCTGGGCAGCGTCCTCGCCTTGCTCCTCATAGGTTTGCGTCCATTGCTCGGCGAGGGTGTTGAGGCCCGGATGACGACTGAGAATCCAGGCATCCTGGTTAAGCATATGGCCCAGCAGGATCGACAACCCGGCCACCAGGGCGATAGCCAGCCAGAAGCTGGCCAGGACACGCCAGAACAATGAGCGCACGCAAACTCCTTGAATGCAAGAAGCCCAGTGGCAGGGGCCACTGGGCTGGGTAGGACGCTAGCGCATTATTGCGCCTTTTGCGGTTGTTGCGCTTGCCAGGCCTTGAACTGGGCCCATTCGGCGCGCCGTTCTTCCTGCTTCTTGACGATGGCGTCGAACTGTTTCTGCTGTTCAGGCTTGAGCAGGGCACGGATATCGGCCTGGGTCTTCTGGTGCTTGGCAGCCAACTCGTCCTTCATGGCCTTCTGGTCGGCCGGGGAAAGTTTCTCCAGGTACTTCTCCACGAGCGCCTTGCGTTCGTGCATTTGCTCGCCCATCAGCTTGCCGATCTGCTGGCGCTGCTCGCGGCTCAGGTCCAATTGGCTCCAGGGGCCTTTGCCGCGCATGTGCTCGCTGTGCCAGGGGCCGTTCATCGGGCCCATCGCAGCGCTGCCTTCAGGCGCGGCCATGGCCAGGGTCGGCAGGGTGGCGGCGAGCATCAGGGCGATCAGGGTCTTGCGCATGGTGTGTCTCCTTGTCTCATTCCCGGTCAGTTCCGGATGAGTTCAGGTTACGCACCTCAAGGTCAGCGGCAGTCAGTGGAGAGTAAAGCTTGGGTAAAGACGCAGAACCAACAGCCTGACAAAACCTGCACGCAGGATGTGCAAGGCTGGTTGTTCGCGCCAGCGCGCGCTCCATCAGGGGCAAGTGCTACAGGCTGTAGTAGTAGCCGCGGCTGCGCAGGGCCACGATCCTCGGACGGCCATCCGGGTGGGGGCCGATCTTCTTGCGCAGGTTGCTGACGTGCATGTCCAGGCTGCGGTCATACAGGGTCAGCTTGCGGCCCAGGGCGATCTGCGCCAGTTCTTGCTTGTCCAGGGGCTCACCCGGTTGCTTGAGCAATGCCTCGAGCAGGCGGCTTTCGGAGACCGTGAGGCTGATGTCCTGGTCGTCGAGGGTGACCACGCCGCGCACGGGGCTGAAGCACAGGTCGCCCAGTTCCATCTGGCTGGATGCCGCCACGGGATGGCTGCGGCGCAGCACGGCACGCAGGCGTGCGGTCAGTTCCCGAGGGTCGCAGGGCTTGGCCAGGTAATCGTCGGCGCCCAGCTCCAGGCCGAGGATGCGGTCCAGCGGTTCGCCACGGGCCGAGAGCATCAGCACTGGCAGGTCCGGATGGTCGTTGCGCAGTTGCTTGAGCAGTTCCAGGCCGCTGCCGTCGGGCAGCATCACATCCAGTACCACCGCCGCAGGAGCCGCCTCGGCCAGCGCCTTGCGGGCGCTCAGGCCGTCATGGCAGGCGCGGACCACAAAGCCTTCCTGGGCCAGCCAACTGCCCAGGAGCTCACATAGTTCCTGGTCGTCATCAATCAGTAACAGGTCGCTCATGAATCACTCAATTTAGCCATTGTCGACGCTTGCGATGTCCACCACTGGCAAAGATACCGCAGAGCAGGGCGATGAGGGCGACGCCGCCACCGGTGATGAACCACTGCTGCTGGTCGGTCAGAAGGTTCGGTGCCGGGCTGGCCAGGCTCTCCTTGAGTTGCAGCTTGAGGCGCTGGTTCTCCTGGCGCAAGCGCGTCAGTTGCGGGCTTTCTCTTTCGGCATCGGCATTTTGCAGCTGCTTGCTCAGTTCTTCGCGCAGGCGCTCGCTTTCTTTCAAGCGTTGCTGCAACTCGGTGATCTGGCTACCGGCGCTCAGGGACAATGGCGTGGAATATCCGCCGTCCTGGGGTTCCTCGGCAAGGGCCGGAGCCCCGATCGACAACATGACCAACAACAGGCACAGCGGACCTTGGCGCATCGAAACTCCTGATTCCAAACGAGTGTTGGGCAGGTTGTCGGCCATCGAACGAGAATAATGAGCGATTGAGAACGCGATGAACCGTGAAGGTTCATCGCACTTTCAGGGACGTTACGGCATCGATTGCTTGAAAGGCTTGACCACGACGTTGTCGTAGACGCCAGCGGTCACGAACGGGTCGGCAGCGGCCCAGGCCTGGGCTGCTGCGAGGGAGTCGAACTGGGCGACGATCAGGCTGCCGCTGAAGCCCGCTGCGCCTGGGTCCTCGCTGTCCACGGCGGGATGCGGGCCGGCCAGTACCACACGGCCTTCGGCTTTGAGCTGTTGCAGGCGCTCAAGGTGTGCCGGACGGGTGGCCAGGCGTTTTTCCAGGGAGTTGGCAACGTCGGTGGCAATGATTGCGTAAAGCATGTCAGTCCTCGGTTTTCGGGGTAGTGGGATCAGCGTCATGCAGGTGGCGCGACAGGTAGATCCCCTGGCCCACCAGGAACAGCACGGTCATGCCCAGGCTACCGAAGACCTTGAAGTCGACCCAGATGCTCTGGAAGGTGAAGGCGACGAACAGGTTGGCGGCGCCGCAGAACAGGAAGAACGCGATCCAGGCGATGTTCAGGCGAGTCCATACCGCATCCGGCAGGGTCAGGGCGTGGCCCATGATGCGCTTGATCAGCAGTTTGTCGCCGATGAAGTGACTGCCGATGAACGCCAGGGCGAACAGCCAGTTGACCACCGGGGCCTTCCATTTGAGGAAGGTTTCGCTGTGGAAGGCCAGGGTCAGGCTACCGAACACCAGGCAGGCGATCAGGGTCAGCCACTGGCTTTTTTCCAGCTTGCGCTGGGAAATGAACAGTGCGCCGTAGACCACCAGGGAACTGATGATCAGCACCGCCGTGGCGCTGTAGATACCGCCCAGGGTGACTTGTTGACCGGCGAGGTCGACGACGCGAGGGTCGATTTTGTAGACGATGAAGAACAGGAACAGCGGGATGAAGTCGATGAATTGTTTCACAGTGGCAGCCAGGAGCAGGATGTGTCGGCATAATAACAAACATCCTTGGTAGCGAAAGCGCCAGCTGACTTGAGGTTTTATTGTCCCGTGAACGTTGATTTGCACTGCCACAGTACGGCTTCCGACGGCGCCCTGGTGCCGGCGGCGGTGGTTGCCCGGGCGTATGAGAAAGGCGTGCGAATCCTCTCCCTGACCGACCACGACACCGTCGAGGGCCTGGCCGAGGCACGCGAGGCCGCCCGGGCGTTGGGCATGCAGTTGGTCAATGGCGTGGAACTGTCCTGTACCTGGGGCGGCGCCACCATCCATGTGCTGGGTTATGGCTTCGATACCGAGGCTCCGGCATTGGTGGCGGCCATTGGCAAGTTGCATGAGGGGCGCTGGCTGCGGGCCGAGGAAATCAGCCGCAAGCTGGCCCTCAAGGGCATGCCCGGGGCTCTGGAAGGCGCCAGGGCGATCCAGCAGGAGCTGGGCGACAGCGGCAATGCGCCGGCGCGGCCACATTTTGCCGACTATCTGGTGCGCGCCGGATTCGTCAAGGATCGTGCCGAAGCGTTTCGCAAATGGCTAGGGGCCGGCAAGCTGGGGGACGTCAAGCAGCACTGGCCGACCCTGGAGGAAACCGTCGGCACCCTGCGCGAGGCCGGGGCCTGGGTCAGCCTGGCGCATCCCTGGCACTACGATTTCACCCGCAGCAAGCGTCGCCGGTTGATTGCCGACTATATTCAAGCCGGTGGCCATGCCATCGAGGTCGTCAATGGTCACCAACCCGCGGAGCAAGTGGGCAGCCTGTCCATCCTTGCCCGTGAATTCGGACTGCTGGTCAGTGCTGGCAGTGACTTCCATGGCCCGGGGGGCTGGTCCGAGATCGGTGAGTACCGCCCGGTCCCAGAAGACCTGCCGCCACTTTGGTGTCGGTTCAAGCATGAGCCAATTATTGCCGCCTGAGCAGGTAGAGACAGTGAGTCAATTCTTCCAGATCCATCCGGAAAACCCACAGCCGCGCCTGATCAAGCAGGCCGTGGAGATCATTCGCGGCGGTGGCGTGGTGATTTACCCCACGGACTCGTCCTATGCCGTTGCCTGCCAGATGGGCGACAAGGGGGCGATCGAGCGGGTGCGACGCCTGCGCCAGCTGGACGACAAGCACAATTTCGCCCTGATCTGCAGCGACCTCTCGCAATTGGGGCTGTTCGCCAAGATCGATACCGGCACTTTTCGCTTGCTCAAGGCCCATGTGCCAGGGCCCTATACCTTCATTCTCAATGCCACCCGTGAAGTACCGCGCCTGTTGCTGCACCCCAAGCGCCGCACCATCGGCCTGCGGGTGCCCAGCAATCCCATCGCCCTGGCGCTCCTGGCCGAGCTGGGAGAGCCGCTGATGAGCGTCAGCCTGATCATGCCTGGCGACACCGAGGCACTGAGCGACCCATATGAGATGCGTCAGTTGCTGGAGCACCAGGTCGACCTGATCATCGACGGCGGTTTTGGCAGCACCGAATCCTCCACGGTGATCAGCCTCGCCGACGGCGAACCGCAAGTGATCCGCGTTGGTTGCGGCGATCCTGCACCCTTCATGGCCGAGGCCTAGATGTCCGCAGTGGAAACCGTCGACGAACAGGCCGGCGCCCAGCAGGAGCTGCCATTCGCCATGGTCTACGGCCAGGCGGTCATGGAAATGCCCCTGGACCTGTACATTCCGCCCGATGCCCTGGAGGTCTTCCTCGAAGCCTTCGAGGGGCCTCTGGACTTGTTGCTGTACCTGATTCGCAAACAGAACATCGACATCCTCGACATCCCGGTCGCGGAGATCACCCGCCAGTACATGGGGTATGTGGAGCTGATGCAGTCGGTACGCCTGGAACTGGCAGCCGAGTACCTGGTGATGGCCGCGATGCTGGCCGAGATCAAGTCGCGCATGCTCCTGCCTCGCTCCGAGGAGATCGAGGCGCAGGAGGATGATCCCCGGGCCGAGCTGATTCGCCGCCTGCAGGAGTACGAGCGTTTCAAGGCGGCTGCCGAGGGTATCGACGAGTTGAGCCGGGTGGGCCGCGATGTGCTGGTGCCCAAGCTCGACGCCCCCGAGGCCCGGGCGCGCAAGCTGGTGCCGGACGTGGCCCTGGAAGAGCTCTTGATGTCGATGGGCGAGGTGCTGCGTCGGGGGGATATGTTCGAAAGCCACCAGGTCAGCCGCGAGGCCTTGTCTACCCGCGAGCGCATGAGCGATGTGCTGGAGCGCCTCAAGGGCGGCGGCTTCGTGCCCTTTGTCGAACTGTTCACCGCCGAGGAAGGCCGCCTTGGGGTGGTGGTGACCTTCATGGCAATCCTCGAGCTGGTGAAGGAATCCCTGGTCGAGCTGGTGCAGAATGAGCCTTTCGCGCCTATCCATGTACGGGCGCGAGCCGAATAACGAGCTTAAATGATGAATCTGAACGAACCCCGCGAGCTGGCCTCCCTGCTCGAAGCCTTCCTGTTGGCCTCGGGTAAGCCCCAGTCCCTGGAGCGCCTTTTCGAGCTGTTCGAGGATGCCGAACGGCCGGAGCCGGCGGTGTTCAAGAAGGCCCTGGTGCTGCTGGGCAAGTCCTGCGAGGGACGAGCCTTCGAACTCAAGGAAGTGGCTTCAGGCTATCGCTTGCAGATCCGTGAGAAGTTCTCTCCCTGGGTCGGTCGCCTGTGGGAAGAGCGGCCCCAGCGTTACTCCCGCGCCTTGTTGGAAACCATGGCCCTGATTGCCTATCGCCAGCCGATCACCCGGGGCGAGATCGAGGATGTGCGTGGCGTGGCGGTCAACAGCAATATCGTCAAGACCCTGATCGAGCGCGAGTGGATTCGCGTGGTGGGTTATCGCGACGTGCCGGGAAAACCGGCGATGTTTGCCACCACCAAGGCCTTTCTCGATCACTTCAACCTCAAGAACCTCGACGAGCTGCCACCGTTGGCCGAGCTGCGGGAAATGGAGGCCGAGCCGGTGCTGGAGTTCGATGACGCCCCCGTGCCCGAACACCTGCAGCAACTGGCAGACGCCAGCGCCGAGCCGGAAGAACCCAAGGAAGAGACCAGCTTCCACACCCTGCTGCTGGAGCTGGACTCCATGGAGGAGGGGCTCAAGACCGACTTCGACGACCTGCATCGCGACGGTGTCGAGGTATCCGGCAGCCCGGAGCTATTGGAGAACCTGCCAGACGTGGCCGATAGCGAGTTGTCGTTGCAGGCCGAGCCTGTGCTTGAAGAGGCAGAGGAGCCGTTGCTTGCGCAGGCCCCTGCGCAGCCCCCGTCTGTCGATGACGATGTGCTGGGCGTTGCCGAGGCGCGGGCCAAGCTGCTGGCGGCAGTGGCGGCGCTGGAGCCTCAATTGAGCGAGGAGGAGGCCGAGGCCCTGGCGCTGGCCGAGGCCATCGAGCAGGAGCGGCGCCTGCTGGACGACTGACCCCGCGGCCGGCCAGTAAAAAAATGCCTCGATGCTGGCTTATCGACTAGTCTGTGATGCGCAACCGCCGTCATGAGCGTATGATTCGCGACCTTTTGGCGATCCCTTCGCCACAAACCTGTTTTTCCATGTCTTCAGGCCGCTCAGCCTGAAGCGATACACCGGGAGGTGCCCAGATGAGCGATAAAGACCAGAACGACCAGGACATTCGTCCGTCCGGCGAGAAACTGCAGAAAGTCCTCGCCCGTATTGGCGTGGGCTCGCGCCGCGACGTCGAAGCCTGGATCAGCCAGGGCCGGATCAAGGTCAATGGCACCGAGGCCACCCTGGGCCTGCGTGTCGACCTGCACGATGCCATTTCCATCGATGGCAAGGTCATCAAGCGTGAAGAGGCTGCCGAATCGGTACGCCGCGTCATCATGTACAACAAGCCTGACGGCGAGATCTGCACTCGCGACGACCCGGAAGGCCGTCCGACCGTGTTCGACAAGCTGCCGCGTCCTCGCGAAGGCCGCTGGATCAATATCGGGCGCCTGGACATCAACACCACCGGCCTGCTGATGTTCACCACCGACGGTGAGCTGGCCAACCGCCTGATGCACCCTTCCTACGAGATGGACCGTGAGTACGCGGTACGTGTGCGCGGTGAAGTCGATGACGAGATGATCGATCGCCTCAAGGCGGGCGTCATGCTCGAAGACGGCCCTGCCAAATTCACCGACATCCAGCAGGCACCGGGTGGAGAAGGCTTCAACCACTGGTATCACTGTGTGGTGATGGAAGGGCGCAACCGTGAAGTGCGCCGCCTGTGGGAGTCCCAGGGGCTGGTGGTCAGCCGCTTGAAGCGCGTGCGTTTCGGGCCGGTGTTCCTCAACTCCGACCTGCCCATGGGCCGCTGGCGCGAAATGAGCCAGTACGAAGTCGATGTGCTCAGCGCCGAAGTTGGCCTGACGCCGGTGGCGATGCCACAGCTCAATGCCAAGTCCAAGGAAAAGCTGGAGCGCCTGCAGCGCAAATCCTCGCGCCCCATGGCCAAGGGCGAGCGCGTGCGGACCCTGCGTCCGGCCAACGGCGCCCCGGTTGCCCCGCGTGCTCCGCGCGAGCCGCAACTGGAAGGTGAACGCCCTGGCCGCAAGCCAGCGGCCCGTCCGGATGGCGAACGTGCCCCACGGGCTCCACGTCCAGCGGCCGGCCGTGGCACCCCGGTAGCCGAGCGTCCGGCGGACACCAAGCGTCCGGCCCCCAAGTCCAAGCGCCCAAGCCCGGGTCTGGACAAGGACGCCCCATCGAGCAAGCGCCGTGGTGCACCTGCCGGTCGTCGCAAGCCTGAGTGATTCTGGCCTGCAAACAACAACGCCAACCTTCGGGTTGGCGTTTTTTTACCTGCGATCCTGGCGTCGCCGTAGCGGTGCCTAGAAGGCGAACTGCCCGTCGAACACTGGCTTGTTATCCGCTGCCAGCACTCCGCTGCTGAAGATCAGATCCAGGTGATGGCTGCCCTTGGCGCCGCCCCCCAGGCCCAAGTGCAGGCCGCAATGGCGCTCCTCGAAGCCGGAGTTGCGTCCGTACAGCGACTTTATGCCCTCGTTGGTGCCGATCCCCAGTTCCTCGATCCGCCGGTTCGAGGGGTTGGCGTCCAGGTATTTGTTGAAGTCGTTGGCCAGCCCGGGAACCTGGGTAGCGACCTGGCGAATGCTCGAATTCTCGATCCACAGCTCCAGGGGCGTTTCCAGCACCCCGTACTTGCGGGCGAACGGGATGGTACTGAGGAAGGTGCCGAGAAACTTCACATGGCCATTGATCTGGTCACTGTGGGTGGCGATTTCCCCTGGCGCCAGGTCGTAGTTGCCGACACCGTTGATGTCGGTCCATTTTTTCACCGTGTCCAAGGGGGCTTCGAAGTACGAGCCCTGTGGGTCGCTGAAGCTCAAGGTGCTGGCCTGGGACAGGCGTCGGATCAGGGTGGCATTGAGGTCGGCGATACGCTGTGGCTCGACGCTGAAGGTGTCGTAGAAGTACTCGCCGTAATCCTTGAACAGCAGGGATTTCTTCCAGTGCTCGGCCATCAGCCCATGTAGCGGGCGCAGGAATTCAGGCCCGTCGGGACGTGGCTGGGGCAGGGTCGAGGAATCGTAGAAAAAGATGTAGAGGTCACATTCGGTGATGGCCCGGACGAGGTTCTCGGCCGGTTCCAGGTCCAGGCGCAAGGCGCTGATGTTCAGCGGCGTGGCCTGGCGGGCTTGTTCGATGATGGTTGCGATCATCGCCTGGTACTCGGCGGTATGGCCGATCACTACCCTGGCCGGGCCCAGGCCATTCAGGGCCGGGTGCCGTTCGAGGTAGTACAGGAAATGACGGATGGCGCGAATCGGGTCCATAAAACCTCCCTGTAGGACAGAAGTGACCGGGGCAGGCCACGGCCCGCCCCGGTGCAAGCGTCTTACATCGGCCACATGGCAGTGCCGAATGGCACCACGGCATCGGCTTGCATCATTTCCACGGCGGCATCATGGGTTGCTGCTTCGAACCAATCGTCCAGTTGCAGTTCGGTTTCCAGATCTTGTTCCAGTACTTGCATGGTGCTTCTCCTGAATGACATTGCGCATGGCAGTCCATTGACGGAACGGATCGACAGCGATGAGCGGGATGGTTGCCGAGGCTGCCCATTCGTTCCCGGGGCTTGCCGGGTGACTGATCCGGCAAGTGGCTGGAAACCTAGACCAGGGTGTTTTGAAGTGCAAAAAAATAATTAGATTATTTTTTTATGGACTTTATTTTCTATTTTCATCTGCTGATTTTAGCTCGGGAAAACAAAAAGCTAGGGATTGTCCCGGGGAAAATGGCCGGCGGCGTCAATTTGCAGTCGGCCGCTGGATGGATCTGTGGTGGCAAAAATACGTTACGCACCGTAAAGAAATGCTTACGAAAAAGGAGGCTTTTACCGGTGGAGCCACGGGTTCTGGTTTGCTGTAAGGAAAATCTTCCGAAGGCAACCTCGTGCCTGGGCTCAGAGGGCTCTGGCCCGCTTGTTCCAGGGCGCCAAGGACGGTGAGATGTGCACATGCCTGCGTACAGGTGCATAACAAGAAGGAGGCGCAATGAACGCCGCAACCGACTTTAACCGACACCCTTCGAAGGGCGATGACCATCGCTTCTTTACCGACGACCCCACTCGGTCCGTCCCATTTTTTGCCGCCGATGCCGAGCATCGAGCAGGCCACGCAAGATCCCGGTTACCGGCACGCTGATAAGCGATGTCTGGCGGCAGGGGGTCAGGGGTGTACAATGCCCGGCGTTTTAACTGTGACCCCACTGCGTATCCGCGCATTTTGCGTCTGGACAGCGGTTTCCAGCCTGCTTGTATAGCCTTGGAAACACCTGCACAGAACCAATAACTCAAGGTTATCCACCTTGTTCATTCCGTCGCGTCACGAGCGTGATGGGTTCGATTTCGTCACAGATAAAAACAAACAGGTGACGCATGACCGTTAAAAAAACGCTGAACTTCTGGTGCCTGCGCTGGGGTTTGATCCGCGCCGCTTAAGCCTTCACCGGGCGGCAACGTCTGCAAATATCATCAAACCTTGCGTGAGAAAGTTTTCATGAGTGGACAAAACTCGCAGTCAGGCGAGCTGAAACGCGGCCTGAAAAATCGCCATATCCAATTGATCGCCCTGGGTGGCGCAATTGGCACTGGCCTGTTCCTGGGTTCGGCAGGTGTACTCAAGTCCGCTGGCCCGTCGATGATCCTCGGCTATGCCATTTGTGGCTTCATCGCCTTCATGATCATGCGCCAGTTGGGCGAAATGATCGTCGAGGAGCCTGTGGCCGGTTCCTTCAGCCACTTCGCCCACAAGTACTGGGGCGGCTTTGCCGGCTTTCTCTCCGGCTGGAACTGCTGGATCCTCTATATCCTGGTGGGCATGTCGGAGCTGACGGCAGTCGGCAAGTACATCCACTACTGGTGGCCGGACGTCCCGACCTGGGCTTCGGCAGCCGTGTTCTTCGTCATGATCAACGCCATCAACCTGGCCAACGTCAAGGTTTTCGGCGAGGCCGAGTTCTGGTTCGCCATCATCAAGGTGGTGGCAATCGTCGGCATGATCGCCCTGGGCAGCTACCTGCTGGTCAGTGGGCACGGTGGCCCGCAGGCATCGGTGAGCAACCTGTGGTCCCACGGTGGCTTCTTCCCTAATGGGGTTAGTGGCCTGGTGATGGCCATGGCGATCATCATGTTCTCCTTTGGCGGCCTGGAAATGCTCGGCTTCACCGCCGCCGAGGCCGACAAGCCGAAGACCGTGATCCCCAAGGCGATCAACCAGGTGATCTACCGTATCCTGATTTTCTACATCGGTGCCCTGGTGGTGCTGCTGTCGCTGACCCCGTGGGACACCTTGCTGGGCACCCTCAACGCCTCCGGCGATGCCTACAGCGGCAGCCCGTTTGTCCAGGTGTTCTCGATGCTCGGTAGCAACACCGCGGCGCATATCCTCAACTTCGTGGTCCTGACGGCCGCCTTGTCGGTGTACAACAGCGGCACCTATTGCAACAGCCGCATGCTCCTGGGCATGGCCGAGCAGGGCGATGCCCCGCGTGCCCTGGCCAAGATCGACAAGCGTGGCGTACCGGTGTTGTCGATCCTGGCCTCGGCGGTGGTGACCTTCGTCGCGGTGGTACTCAACTACCTGATCCCGCAACACGCCCTGGAGCTGTTGATGTCCCTGGTGGTGGCCACCCTGGTGATCAACTGGGCAATGATCAGCTACTCGCACTTCAAGTTCCGCCAGCACATGAACCGTACTGGCCAGACCTCGACGTTCAAGGCCCTATGGTACCCCTACGGCAACTACGTCTGCCTGGCATTCGTGGTGTTCATCCTCGGTATCATGCTGATGATCCCGGGTATCCAGATCTCGGTGTACGCGATCCCTGTGTGGGTGGTGTTCATGTGGGTCTGCTACAGCATCAAGGTCAAGCGCAGCGCTCAACAACCGCTGCAGGCCGCCAGCTCCTCGCTGAAGTAAGCGTCATCTGGCAACCACAGACCCGGCTTCGGCCGGGTCTTTCGTTTCCGGGGGGAGTGCCACGGCGTGGCTGGAATGGGCGTATCCTGTAGGCCTTGCAAGAAGGATTGCTGTTCCATGCTGGTGATTTCCAACAACGTGCATCTGCCGGATGCCGAGATCGAGTTGACTGCCATCCGCGCCCAGGGGGCCGGTGGGCAGAACGTCAATAAAGTGTCCAGCGCCGTGCATCTGCGCTTCGATATTCCTGCCTCATCGCTGCCGCCTTTCTACAAGGAGCGCCTGCTGGCGCTGCGCGACAGCCGTATCACCGCTGAGGGGGTGATCATCCTCAAGGCCCAGCAGTACCGTACCCAGGAGCAGAATCGTGCCGATGCCCTGGAGCGCCTGGTGGAATTGATCCAGGGCGCAATCAAGGTAGAGAAGAAGCGTCGACCCACCAAGCCCACCCTGGGTTCGCAAAAGCGTCGCCTGGAGGGCAAGGCCAAGCGGGGCAGTATCAAGGCCGGTCGTGGCAAGGTGGACTTCTAGGCGCTCTCGCGTTCTTTGCGCTGCTTGGGGGCCTGGTGGTACAGGTACAGGCTCAGCGCCAGCCCGCTGCAGGAGGCCATGGCGGCGAACAAAAAGATCGAGGCGAAGCCGAAACCGGCGGCAATGGCCCCGGCCAGCGGGCCGGTGATCCCCAGCGACAGGTCGACGAACAGCGAGTAGGCACCCACTGCCGCGCCCCGGCTGGAGGCGGGTACCAGGTTCACCGCTTCCACCCCCAGGGCTGGGAACACCAGGGAGAAACCGAAGCCGCTCAGGGCTGCTCCGGCCGGGGCCCAGTACGCGTCGCTGGCCAGCCACAGCAGCAACAGGCCCAGGGTTTCCACGGTCAGGCAGGCGATCGCCACCCGAAAGCCCCCTAGGCGATTGATCAGGTTGCCGAACAACAGCCGGGCACCGATGAAGCTGGCGCCGAACAGGCTCAGGGCCAACACCGCGTTGGACCAGTCCCGGGTGGCGTAGTACAGGGTGATGAAGGTGGCGATGGTGCCAAAGCCGATGGAACCCAGGGCCAGGCCGCAGCCATGGGGGAAGACCTTGCCCAGTACATGGATGAATGGCAGGCGTTCGCCGGCGACGATGGGCGCGGCCAGTTTTGGCCAGGCCAGCAACAGGCCGAGCACAGCCAGCAGGATGATGCTCACCCCCATGCTCCACAGCCCCAGCTGCTTGACCAGCAGCACCCCCAGCGGGGCGCCGATGGCCAGGGCGCCATAGCTGGCGATGCCGTTCCAGGAGATGACCTTGGCGGTGTTCTGGGCGCCGACCCGGCCGATGCCCCAGCCGATGGAGCCCGAGCCCACCAGGCTTTCCGCGCTACCCAATACCAGGCGGCCGATCAGCAGGCTGGCCAGGCTCAGCACCGGAAACGGCTGCAGCCAGGCCGACGCCAGCATGAATACCCCACTCAGGCCGCAGCCCACCAGGCCGTACATCACCGCGCGCTTGCTGCCCTGATTGTCGATGATGCGCCCGGCGTAGGGGCGACTGAGCAGGGTGGCCAGGTATTGCACGCTGATCACCAGGCCGGCGACCACCGCGCCGAAGCCCAGGTCGCTGTGGACATAACCTGGCAGCACCGCCAGGGGGATGCCGATATTCAGGTAGCCGATGAAGGTGAACAGGACAATGGAAACGACTTGCAGCGTGACCGCCAAGGGGTGCTGGGTATCTGGCATGGGAAGGGGTCCGCTACTGCAGCTAGATAGATAGGCTGCTCATGATACCGGTGTAGGCGTGGCAAAAGGGGGAGAAATCGACGTGCAGTGCCGATGCCTGTCGCTTGCAGGAAGGTGTCAGGCGTCCTTGTTGCCCAGCAGCTGGGTCGTGACCAGGGCGGCGAGGGCATTTTCCTGAGTGCCGAAACGGCTCAGCAGGACGGCTTGTTTTTGCGGGCTAAGGCGATTCCAGACTTCGATCATGTGCTGTGCGGTGTCGATCAGCACAGTGGCCTGGGTTTCGCTGAAGGTGTCGGTCATGAAGGGCTCGGGTGGGTTCAGGCGGTGTGGAAAGCGCTTGATTAGCGCTTTCCACACTGTCTGGCTACAGCTTCTCAGTCTTCGCTGTCGGTCTTGCGACTGTCAGCGGCTTCTTTGGCGGCAGGCTTTTCGGCACTGGCTTGTGGCGGGGTTGTCTGCTCAGTTTCGTGCAGGCTTGGGAAGGGGAGATTCGGGATCTCGTGCATGTCGTTGCTCCTCGCAAAGTCTGTTTTTTAAATCGCTGGGTAGGTCCGCGCTTTTAAAAAGCCTAGGCAGGATACAGCAGTACAAATGACAGAAAGATTTTTATTTCCCTCAAGTTGTCCTCACTGGGTCAGGAAACCGACCAAGTGAAGACGCTCCGACAGGCGCCACAAGCAGCGCCAGGCCAGGCCTTGGGCTCAGGGTGGCGTAGGGGCGACGATGATCTTGCCGATCATCTGCGGGTGCAGGACGCAGAAGTATTCGTAGGTGCCTGGCGTGTCGAACTGGTAGGAAAAACTATCGTTGGTGTCCAGCGCCGCGGAGCGGAACAGCTTGTGGGTCTCGGTCACCGTGTGGGGGATCTGGTCATCGTTGACCCAAGTGACCCGGGTGCCGACCGTGACCTGCACGTCATGGGGGCTGTACATGAACTCGCGGATATCGATCCTGGTTTCCTGGGCCCAGGCCGGTGTCGCGAGGCATCCCAGGAGCAACACGCAGAGGAGTCTGCTCATGGCCGGGCTCCTCAGACCAGGGTCGAATCGAGCAGGGCCAGCGGATGCTCGCCCTGTGTGGCCCGGACATCGGTGATGCCCAGGTAGTTGCGCAGCTGGTCGGCGGCCACGGTCATCGGCCCGGGATTGGCTGCCGCTCCCGGGGCGGGCTGTGGGTAGGCGGTGCCGCGAGCGGTATGGAAGGTGATGTTGCCCTCGACCTTCTGGATGACCTGGTGGATATGCCCGTTGAGGACGGTCACGCAGCCATAGCGGCGTAGCAGGGCGATGGCCTGGTCGCCGTCCTCGGTGCCCCAGCCCCAGGGCTGATAGATGGTCCACAGGGGGATGTGGGTGAAGACCACGATGGGCGTGCTGCTGCTCACGGCGCGCAGGTCGTCCGCCAGCCAGGCAAGTTGCTCGGCCCCCAGGGTGGCTTCGTGGCCAGGCAACAGGTTGAACACATTGACCAAGGCAATGAAGTGCACGCCCTGCTGGTCGAAGCTGTACCAGCCATTGCCCTTGGTGCCCTTGCCGTAGCGTTGCAGGTAAAGCTGCCCGCCGCCTTCGTCGAGGGTATCGTGTTCCCCGGGAACGTAATGCACGGTGGAAGGCAGCCCCTTGAGCAGTTGTGCGGCGGTATCGAATTCTTCGGGGCGGGACAGGTGGGTGATATCCCCGGTGTGCAGGATCAGCGACGGCGGCTTGGGCAGGGCCAGCACCTTGTCGATGGCCACCTGCAAGGTCTGGGTCGGGTCGGGGTTGGCCTCCTTGTTGAAGCCGATGTGCGAGTCGCTGATCTGCACGAAGTGGAAGCTGCTGTTCAGCGCCGCCGGGTCTGTCGGCTGGCCTGCCTGGTCCAGGGCGAAGGCTTTTGGAATACCCCCGCTCAGGGCCCAGAGAACCCCGGCGCCGGCCCAGGCCGAGCACTTGAGCAAGGTGCGTCGCTGGGGATTTTGCAGCGTATCGGCAAATTGACAGTGGGATGTGTCATGAGTGTCCATGGAGCGCCCTCGGTAGCGGTCTACAGTGATTGGTCTCACATCGGTAAAACCTGGCGGCGCAGTGCTTTATTCCCCCCCCTGGAGAATTTTTTGTCCCGGGAATAAAACCCGGGTTCGTACCGTTATAGGGTGCAAAGGAAATGGAGCCACCATGACGCGATTCGAGGAATTGTTCCTGCCGCACCTGGACGCGGCCTATAACCTCGCGCGCTGGCTGACCGGCAATGACAGTGCGGCCCAGGATGTGGTGCAGGAAAGCGCCTTGCGGGCCGTGAAGTTCCTGCATCGTTTCGACGGCGGCAATGCCAAGGCGTGGTTCCTGACCATTGTCCGCAACGAGAGCTACAACTGGCTCAGGGCCTCGACCCGCCACGCGTCGGTAACGTTCGAGGAGTCCGGCCTGGGGGACGATCCGGCGCTGTTCGATGGGCAAACGCCCGAGTGGCAGGTGATCCGCGGGCAGGAGGCCGATCAGCTGGCTCGCGCGCTCCAGGCCCTGGCGCCGGCGTTTCGTGAGGTGATCGTGCTCAAGGAGTTGGAAGACATGCACTACAAGGAGATCGCCAGGATCGTCGATATTCCCCTGGGGACGGTCATGTCGCGGCTGGCCCGCGCCCGGGCCATGCTCCGGTTGCAATTGCAGAAGTCCGGCCATGCATGAAATCGACTGCAAGACCTGCCGTGACTGGCTGCACGGCTACCTGGATACCGAGCTGGAGGCCAACGCCATGGCCGAGGTGGCCGAGCACCTGCGCCATTGTGCCGAGTGTGCCGCCGAGTGTGCCGAGGTACAGAGGCTGATCACCGAAACCAGGGCCCATGCGCCGTATCACGCGGCACCGGCTGCCTTGCGGCGCAGCCTGCTGGCCAGTATCGAGGTGCCCGCGGCTTCAGGTGGCCTGTTGCAGAAGTTGCTGGGGAGCAGGGGGGGGCGCTGGCTGGCCCCTGGTTTTTCCACCCTGGCGCTGGCCCTGTCCCTGGCGCTCAACCTGGCGACGCCTTCCAGCGAGCAGCCGTGGCTGGATGAAGCGGTGTCCAGCCATGTGCGTTCGCTGATGGTCGATCACCTGAACGATGTCGCGTCCTCGGACCGGCATACGGTCAAGCCCTGGTTCACTGGCAAGCTCGATTTCGCGCCACCGGTCTTCGACTTCAGCGCCCAGGGCTATCCGTTGCTGGGCGGACGCCTGGATTACCTGCAGCAGCAGAATGTGGCGGCCCTGACCTATGGTCGCGCACGGCACTTGATCAACCTGTTCGTCATGCCCACGACACAGGGCGATAGCGAGCCGCAGCAGCAGACCTTGCGTGGCTACAACCTGGTCGACTGGCGCCATGACCATCTGCGTTTCATCCTGGTTTCCGACCTGGAACCGGGCGAATTGCAGGCGCTGGGGCAGTTGGTCCGCAAGGGGCCTTGAGGAGAGGAGGGGAGAACCCGGCATCGGCTCCGAGAGGAGGATGCCGGGCAGGCAGGGCGTTGACCGAGGGTCAGGCCTTGCAGACGCTGGCGATGGCCGCTGCCAGCTGATCGAGGCGGCTGGCATCGATACCGGCCACGTTGGCCCGGCCCGAGCTGACCATGTACACGCTGTGATGCTCGCGCAGGTCCTGGACCTGGGCAGGGCTCAGGCCGGTATAGGAGAACATCCCGCGTTGTACGCCGATATGGGCGAAGCGCTCGGCCAGGCCATGGGGCTGCAGGGCTTCCACCAGGCCAGCGCGCAGCTGTGCGATGCGCAGGCGCATGGCTTCCACTTCGTCGATCCAGAGTGTTTTCAACTCTGGCGTCCCGAGGATGGTCGCCACCACGGCAGCGCCATGGTCCGGTGGCGTGGACCACAGGTTGCGGGCGATATGCGCCAGTTGGCTGCGCACGTCCAGCAGCTTCTCGGCATCCTGGGTGCAAACGATCAGGGCGCCGGTGCGGTCGCGGTACAGGCCGAAGTTCTTCGAGCAGGAACTGGTGATCAGCACCTCCGGCAGTTCGGCAGCGAACAGCCGCACGGCCCAGGCGTCCTGTTCCAGGCCATCGCCAAAGCCCTGGTAGGCGAAGTCGATCAGCGGCAGCAGCTTGCGACTGCGCACCACTTCCAGCACTCGCTGCCAGTCGGCATGGCTGAGGTCGAAACCGGTCGGGTTGTGGCAGCAGGCATGCAGCAGCACCACATCGCCTTCGGGAATCTGGTTCAGGGTGGCCAGCATGGCCTCGACATCCAGGCGATTGTCACTGCCCACATAAGGGTAGTGGCTGACCTTGACGCCGGCGGCGGCGAAGATGGTCTCGTGGATCGGCCAGGTCGGATTGCTCAGCCAGACGCCACGGCCTGGCAGGCAGTGGGCGATGAAGTCGGCGCTCAGGCGCAGGGCGCCGGTACCGCCAGGGGTCTGGGTGGCGCCGGCGCGCTGTTGGTCGATCAGCGGCGAGCCGCTGCCCAGCACCAGCTCGTTGATCACTTTGCCGAAGGCCGCGTCGCCGTGGCCGCCGATGTAGATCTTGGTGTCCTGGCTATCTACCAGGCGCTGTTCAGCCTGCTTGACCGCCTGCGGGATCGGCGTCAGGCCCTGGGAGTCCTTGTAGACCCCCACGCCCAGGTCGAACTTGCCCGGGTTGGGGTCGCTGGCGTAGGCCCCCATCAGGCCGAGGATCGGGTCGCCAGGCACACGACCGATGGCGTCGAAGTGCATTACTTGCGTCCTTCTGCGGTCTTGGCCACTTCGTCGGTACGGGCGGCCATGATGAAGTCGTTGCGGTGCAGGCCCTTGATGGAGTGGCTCCACCAGGTCACGGTCACCTTGCCCCACTCGGTCAGCAGGCCTGGGTGGTGGCCTTCGGCCTCGGAGATCTCGCCCATGGCATTGGTGAAGGCCAGGGCGAACTTGAAGTTCTTGAACAGGAAGACTTTTTCCAGCTGCATCACGCCGTCGCGAACTTCGATGTTCCAGTCAGGGATCTGCTTGATCAGTACCGGCAGTTCTTCGTCGCTGACCTGAGGGGCATCGGCGCGGCAGGCTTCGCAATGGGCTTGGTTCAGAGCGGTCATGGTGTATTCCCGAAATCGATTCTTGTTGGGGCGGGCTGTGGGAAAACAGCTGCGTTGGGCTGTCCTGCCTGAGGGCAAGCGGAAAAAGCAAATCCAGGCTGGCCTGCTGCTTTTCCCCTTGCTTGCGGCGATGTTGCCCGTGCTCGTGAGGTTTTCACGCAACCCGTGGACGTTACTATTTTTTGCAGCGGCTCGCGAGTGCGGGCCGCTCAGGCCGCCTTGGGTTTTGGCGGAAACTTGGGCGCATGCAGGCCCAGCTGCATGCCTTGGTGGACCAGGGCCATGATGTCTTCATGGGCCAGGTCGAACAGGCGCTTGAGCTCGGGCAGGACGAAATAGATCGGCTGCAGGATGTCGATGCGGTACGGCGTGCGCATGGCTTCCAGCGGGTCGAAGGCCTGGTGCTCCGGTTCTTCGCAGAGGCTGTAGACGGTTTCCTTGGGCGAAGACAGGATGCCGCCGCCATAGATGCGCCGACCGGCTGGGGTTTCCACCAGGCCGAACTCGATGGTCATCCAGTACAGGCGGGCCAGGTATACCCGTTCTTCCTTGGTGGCCTTGAGGCCCAGCTTGCCGTAGGTGTGGGTGAATTCGGCGAACCAGGGGTTGGTCAGCAGCGGGCAGTGGCCGAAGATCTCGTGGAAAATGTCCGGCTCTTGCAGGTAGTCCAGTTCTTCGCGGGTACGGATGAACGTGGCTACAGGGAAGCGCTTGCTGGCCAACAGCTCGAAAAAGGTCTGGAAGGGAATCAGCGCCGGAACCCGGGCCACTTGCCAGCCGGTGGTTTCGCCCAGGACCTTGTTGATTTCGCCCAGCTGCGGGATACGGTCGTGGGGCAGACCGAGCTTCTCGATACCCTCCACGTACTCCTGGCACGCACGCCCCTCGATCACTTTCAGTTGACGGGTGATCAGGGTGTTCCACACCGCGTGTTCTTCGGGTGGATAGTCGATAAAACCTTGCGCGTCGGGCTCGCGGGCCACGTACTGCGTCTGCTTCATGCTGCTCTCCTGCCAGGAATGCGTTCTTGTTATGAATGACCCCAGTGATACGCCAGGGTGCGGCGTTTTGCAGCAGGCAGCGGTGCGATTGCATCGAGGGTTTGGCGTGTAAATCGTAAATTTTTCGTTACGGATGCTGTGAAGTCCCGGCACTGCGGCTGATGCTTGAGTTGAAAAAGCCGCTTTGTGTCACATAATCTTGACGACTATCTGCGTCACCCGGCAGAAAGTTTTTCAGTTTCAAGGTCAAAAGCGTCGAGTGACGGCGCTTATGCCTTTCATCACTCGCTTCGGGCTTCTATCTATGCGCATCAAAGTTCACTGCCAGAACCGCATCGGCATCCTGCGGGACATTCTCAATCTGCTGGTGGAGTACGGCATCAACGTGGCCCGGGGCGAAGTCGGGGGCGAGCACGGCAACGCCATCTACCTGCATTGCCCGAACCTGATCAACCTGCAGTTCCAGGCCCTGCGCCCGAAGTTCGAATCCATTGCCGGGGTATTTGGCGTCAAGCGAGTCGGCTTGATGCCCAGCGAGCGTCGGCACATGGAGCTCAATGCGTTACTCGGAGCCCTGGAGTTCCCCGTGCTGTCCATCGACATGGGCGGTTCGATCGTTGCCGCCAACCGCGCTGCGGCCCAGTTGCTGGGGGTGCGGGTCGATGAGGTGCCGGGAATTCCACTGTCGCGCTATGCCGAGGACTTCGACCTGCCGGAGCTGGTGCGGGCCAACAAGTCGCGTATCAATGGCCTGCGGGTCAAGGTCAAGGGGGATGTGTTCCTGGCCGATATCGCGCCGCTGCAATCGGAGCACGACGACAGCGAGGCCATGGCCGGCGCGGTGCTGACCCTGCATCGGGCGGACCGGGTTGGCGAGCGCATCTATAACGTGCGCAAGCAGGAGCTGCGTGGCTTCGACAGCATCTTCCAGAGTTCCAAGGTGATGGCGGCGGTGGTGCGAGAGGCGCGGCGCATGGCGCCCCTCGATGCGCCGTTGCTGATCGAGGGTGAGACCGGCACTGGCAAGGAGTTGCTGGCCCGTGCCTGTCACCTGGCCAGTCCCCGTGGGCAATCGCCACTGATGGCGCTCAACTGCGCCGGGTTGCCCGAGTCCATGGCCGAGACCGAGTTGTTCGGTTATGGCCCGGGGGCATTCGAGGGGGCGAGGGCCGAGGGCAAGCTCGGGCTGCTGGAGCTGACCGCTGGCGGCACCCTGTTCCTCGATGGCGTGGGGGAGATGAGCCCGCGCTTGCAGGTCAAGTTGTTGCGTTTCCTGCAGGATGGTTGCTTCCGCCGGGTGGGCAGCGACGAAGAGGTGTATCTGGATGTGCGGGTGATCTGTGCCACCCAGCTCGATCTTTCCGAACTCTGTGCCCGTGGCGAGTTTCGCCAGGACCTGTACCACCGCCTGAACGTGCTGTCGTTGCATATCCCGCCGCTGCGCGAGTGCCTCGATGGCCTGGCGCCGCTGGTGGAGCACTTTCTCGACCAGGCCAGCCGGCAGATCGGCTGTCCCTTGCCCCAGCTGGCTCCCGCGGCCATGGAGCGGCTCAGTCACTATCACTGGCCGGGCAATGTCCGGCAGTTGGAGAATGTGCTGTTCCAGGCGGTATCGCTGTGCGATGGCGGCACGGTCAAGGTCGAGCATATTCGCCTGCCGGACTACGGTGCGCGCCAGCCCCTTGGCGAGTTCTCCCTGGAGGGTGGGTTGGAGCAGATCGTCGGGCGCTTCGAAAAGGCCGTGCTCGAAAGCCTGTATGCCGAGTTTCCCAGCAGTCGCCAATTGGGCAAGCGCCTGGGGGTCTCCCACACCACCATTGCCAACAAGCTGCGCGACTATGAGGTGGGCAAGCCCACCAGCGACAATTCGTAGTCACCTGGGCCCTTGTGGCCCGGGTAACGGGGCGGTTACTTGCCGTTAGCGGCATAAGAGCGCCGTTTTTCCGTCTCCCGAAAAGCCATCGCTACCGCCCTTTAGCCAGGCAAAGCCCTGTCCAGCCTGGGGATCAACCGCTCCTGGAAAAGTTGGTGCGCTTATTGCTTATGGCTTCGCAGTACAGCGGTGGGCGGCAAACGTCCGGCAGACAGAGGAAGCACTGTGGACAAGTACCTTTATGTGGCAATGACCGGCGCCAGCCAGAATGCTCTGGCGCAAAAGGCTCATGCCAACAATCTGGCGAACATCTCCACCAACGGTTTTCAGCGTGACCTGGAGCAGGCTCGCTCGATGCCGGTGTTTGGCGACAGCTTTCCGGCGCGGGCCTTTGCCATGAGTGAGCGTCCGGCCACGGATTTCTCCCCGGGCTCGATGGTGCAAACCGGTCGCGACCTGGATGTGGCGGTCAGCGGCAATGGCTGGATCGCCGTGCAGAGTCCCGACGGTAGCGAAAGTTATGTGCGCACCGGCAGCTTGAATGTCGATGCCCTGGGTGTGCTGCGTGCCGGCAATGGCATGCCGGTGATGGGCAATGGCGGTCCGATCGCCGTGCCGCCGCAGCAGCAGATCGAAGTCGGCCAGGACGGCACCATCAGTATCCGTGCCATGGGCGAGGGTCCGCGGGTCATGGCCGAGGTCGACCGCATCAAGTTGGTCAATCCGGACATCAAGAACCTGACCAAGGGCCTGGATGGGTCGATCAAGACCAAGGACGGCCAGCCGGCACCGGCCGATGCCAACGTGCAACTGGTTTCAGGTTTCCTTGAGTCGAGCAACGTCAACGCGGTGCAGGAAATGACCGCGGTCCTGGCCTTGTCCCGCCAGTTCGAATTGCACGTCAAGATGATGAACAGCGCCAAAGAAGACGACCAGGCCATGGCTCGGGTCTTGCAGATCAGCTAATTACCAGTACCTAGCGCCGTAAAACAGGCGCGTGAGGAGAATCGAATGCTTCCGGCTCTATGGGTTGCCAAAACCGGCCTGTCCGCCCAGGACACCAACCTGAGTGTTATTTCCAACAACCTGGCGAACGTTTCGACCACGGGCTTCAAGCGTGATCGTGCCGAATTCCAGGACCTGCTGTACCAGATCAAGCGCCAGCCGGGTGCCCAGTCGACCCAGGACAGCGAATTGCCTTCCGGCCTGCAGGTCGGTACTGGTGTGCGCATCGTCGGCACCCAGAAGAGCTTCACCGCGGGCAGCCTGCAGACCACTCAGCAGCCGCTGGATATCGCGATCAACGGCCGTGGTTTCTTCCAGATCCTGCAGCCCGATGGCACCACGGCCTATACCCGTGACGGTACGTTCCACCTCAACTCCAATGGCCAGGTCGTGACCGCCAATGGTTTTGCCCTGGAGCCAGCGATCGTCGTGCCTAACGACGCGCAGACCTTCACCGTGGGCGAGGACGGCACGGTGTCCATCACTGTCGCTGGCAACCCGGCGTCCCAGGTGATCGGCAACCTGCAGACCGCCGACTTCATCAACCCGGCCGGTCTGCAGGCCCAGGGCGGCAACTTGTTCCTGGAAACCGCATCCAGTGGTGCGCCACAGGTCGGTACCCCGGGCCTGAACGGTTTCGGCATCACCCTGCAGAACACCCTGGAAGCCTCCAACGTCAGCACCGTGGAAGAGATGGTCAACATGATCACCACCCAGCGGGCCTACGAGATGAACTCCAAGGTGATCTCCACCGCCGACCAGATGCTGTCGTTCGTAACGCAGAAGCTGTAATCAAGTCTTGAGGCCGCCACGCCAGTGAGCTGCCAGCAACATCGTGAGGAAGGGTCATGAATCGGTTTATTTGTGTGTTAGCGCTGACTGGGGGAGCCGTGCTCGCGGGCTGTGTCGCCCCTCCGCCCAAACCCAATGACCCTTACTACGCGCCAGTGTTGCCGCGCACGCCGCTGCCTGCGGCCTCCAACAACGGCTCGATCTACCAGGCAGGCTTCGAACAGAACCTGTACACCGATCGCAAGGCATTCCGGGTCGGTGACATCATTACCATCACCCTGAACGAGCGCACCGCGGCCAGCAAAGGGGCGAACTCGGCGCTGAGCAAGACCAGCAGCAACAGCATCGGCCTGACGTCGTTGTTCGGCGCCACGCCCAACACCAACAACCCGTTCGGCGATGGTGACCTGAGCCTCAATGCTGGCTACAAGGGTGACCGTTCCTCCAAGGGCGATAGCAAGGCGGCGCAGAGCAACAGCCTGACCGGCTCGATCACGGTTACCGTGGCCGACGTGCTGCCCAACGGCATCATCGCCGTGCGTGGCGAGAAGTGGATGACCCTCAATACCGGTGATGAGCTGGTGCGTATCGCCGGCCTGGTCCGGGCGGACGATATCGCCACCGACAACACCGTGTCCTCGACCCGGGTGGCGGATGCACGCATCACCTATTCGGGCACCGGGTCGTTCGCCGACGCCAACCAGCCTGGCTGGTTCGACCGTTTCTTCCTCAGCCCGCTGTTCCCTTTCTAGGCGCACTATGTTGAATTTCAAGCACCTGATGGCGGCCGTCTTGTTGCTGTCCACCTCCCTTGGCGTCCAGGCCGAGCGGCTGAAGGACATCGCCAGTATTTCCGGCGTGCGTTCCAACCAGTTGATTGGCTACGGCCTGGTGGTGGGGCTCAATGGCACGGGTGACCAGACCACCCAGACGCCGTTCACCCTGCAGACCTTCAACAACATGCTGTCGCAGTTCGGGATCAAGGTGCCGCCAGGATCGGGCAACGTGCAGTTGAAGAACGTTGCCGCGGTATCGATCAGTGCCGACTTGCCGGCGTTCGCCAAGCCGGGGCAACAGGTGGACGTCACGGTTTCGTCCATCGGTAACTCCAAGAGCCTGCGCGGCGGGACCCTGCTGCTGACTCCGTTGAAGGGTATCGACGGCAACGTCTATGCCATTGCCCAGGGCAACCTGGTGGTGGGTGGTTTCGACGCCGAGGGGCGTGACGGTTCGAAGATCACCGTCAACGTGCCGTCGGCCGGTCGGATTCCTGGCGGTGCCTCGGTGGAGCGTGCCGTGCCCAGTGGTTTCAACCAGGGCAATAGCCTGACCCTGAACCTCAACCGTTCGGACTTCACTACGGCCAAGCGCATCGTCGACAAGATCAACGACATGCTCGGCCCGGGCGTGGCCCAGGCCATCGACGGCGGCTCGATCCGCGTTACTGCGCCCCTGGACCCAAGCCAGCGCGTGGACTACCTGTCGATCCTGGAGAACCTGGAGATCGATCCGGGCCAGGCGGTGGCCAAGGTCATCATCAATTCGCGTACCGGTACCATCGTCATCGGCCAGAACGTCAAGGTTTCGCCGGCTGCCGTGACCCATGGCAGCTTGACCGTGACCATTACCGAAGACCCGATCGTCAGCCAGCCCGGTCCTCTGTCCAATGGCCAGACGGCCGTGGTTCCTCGCTCGCGAGTCAATGCCCAGCAGGAGGCCAAGCCGATGTTCAAGTTTGGCCCGGGTACCACCCTGGACGAGATCGTGCGGGCGGTGAACCAGGTGGGGGCGGCGCCAGGCGACCTGATGGCGATCCTCGAAGCCCTGAAGCAGGCCGGCGCCCTGCAAGCCGACTTGATCGTGATTTGAGGTGTCAGCCATGGATATTCGTAAGAGCGGCCTGACTGCCACCGGTGACTCCGGGGCGTACTCCGACCTCAATCGCCTGCAGCAGCTGAAGGTCGGCGACAAGAACAGCGAAGCCAACGTGCGCAAGGTGGCACAAGAGTTCGAGTCGCTGTTTCTCAACGAAATGCTCAAGTCCATGCGCAAGGCCACCGACGTGCTGGCCCAGGATAATCCGCTCAATACGCCGACGGCCAAGCAATACCAGGAAATGTACGATCAGCAGTTGGCGGTGTCCCTGTCCCGCGAGGGTGGCGGTATCGGCCTGGCCAATGTGCTGGTGCGCCAGATGATGCAGAACAAGCCGGCGGCAGCTCCCACCGGGCTGACCTCGGCCCTGCCAGGCGCCACGCCGACGCCACCGGTTGCTACGCCGACGCCGATTGCCGCGGGCACCACTGCCCAGGATGGTCCGCTGAGCCGGGTCAACGGCCAGCGGCCGATGTGGGCCTTCCGCGTGCCGAATCCGGAGCGCACCAGTATTCCCCATAACGACATGGCCCTGCTCAACCAGCGGCGCCTGTCGCTGCCGAGCAAGCTCACCGATCGCCTGCTGACCGGGATCGTGCCGTCGACCGGTGCGGTGGAGGCGGGGGCACAAAATGCCGCGCCGACCCGGGTCACGCCTGCTGCCGATGCGGTGCTGCGCGGCGAGTGGCGAGTCAACCAGGGTTATGCCGCGGCCCAAGGCAAGATGCGCATCTATGGTCGGGCCATGGCCCAGCCACCGCTGGCCCCGGCCAAGCGTGCCTTCGGCTCTTCCGACGAGTTCGTCGCCACCATGCTGCCCATGGCGGAGCAGGCGGCCAAGCGAATTGGCATCGATCCGCGCTACCTGGTCGCCCAGGCAGCCCTGGAAACCGGCTGGGGCAAGTCGGTGATGCGCCAGCAGGATGGACGTAGCAGCCATAACCTGTTCGGCATCAAGGCCGGTAGCAGCTGGCAGGGCGGACAAGCCCGGGCGATCACCAGCGAGTTCCGCAACGGGCAGATGGTCAAGGAAACGGCGGCGTTCCGTTCCTACGATTCCTACCAGGACAGCTTCCACGATCTGGTGACCTTGTTGCAGAGCAATAATCGCTATCAAGAAGTGCTGAAGGTGGCCGATAAACCAGAACAGTTTGTTCGCGAGTTGCAAAAAGCCGGGTATGCAACCGACCCGGACTACGCAAGCAAGATTTCGCAGATAGCCAAGCAGATGAAGAGTTACCAGAACTACGCTGCGGCGGGCGTTTCCACGAATTTATAAGGTCTGAATCATGAGTTTGCTCAATATCGGGATGTCGGGGCTGGCTACCAGCCAATCGTCTTTGATGACCACGGGTAACAACATCGCCAACGCCGACACCGCAGGGTATTCGCGTCAGCAGACCGTGCAGGGCACCAAGGCCTCCAACCAGTTCGGCAACGTCTTCATCGGCACCGGCGCCACCCTGGCCGATGTGCGTCGGGTGTACAACAGCTACCTCGATGCCCAGCTGCGCAGCGCGACCTCGCGCAACAGCGACGTGGCCGCCTACCAGAATCAGATCACGCCGATCGACAAGCTGCTCTCCGAAGCCGATACCGGCATGACCAGCGCCTTGACCAAGTTCTTCGCGTCGGTGCAGAACCTCAACGCCAAGCCCACCGACGAGGCTTCCCGGCAGTTGCTGCTCAGCGATACCCAGGCCCTGAGCAATCGCTTCAACTCGGTGTCCAGCCAGCTCAATGCGCAGAACAACAGCATCAACGGCAACCTGTCGAACATGGCCAACCAGGTCAACAACCTGGCGGCGACCGTGGCCCAGCTCAACCAGAAGATTTCCGAGCTGTCGACCAGCGGTGGCGGCATGCCCAACGACCTGCTGGACCAGCGCAACGAGACCGTGCGCCAGTTGTCGCAGTTCATCAAGGTAGACGTATCCGAGCGCGGCTCCAGCCTCGACCTCTACCTGGGTACTGGCCAGCCACTGGTCCTGGGCAACTCCGCCAACTCCCTGGAAGTGGTGCCGGGCAAGAGCGACCCGACCCGTTCGACGCTGCAGATCAACCTTGGCAGCACTTCCGTCGACATCACCACGCCACCCAAGGGGCAGGATACCGGCGGCGAGATCGGTGGCCTGCTGCGCTATCGCAGCGAAGTGCTGGACCCGGCGCTGAACGAGCTGGGGCGCGTGGCGCTGGTCGTTGCCGATCAGATGAACAGCCAGATGGCCCAGGGCATCGACAAGAACGGCGAGTTCGGCGGCAACCTGTTCAATGACATCAACAGCCTCAAGCTGATTGGCCAGCGCAGCATAGCCAGCACCGGCAACAACTCGGCGTCCGGCAACTTCGATGTCATCATCAAGGACACTGGCAAGCTGACCACCAATGACTACACGGTGACCTTCACCAGCGCGACCGACTACAGCGTCAAGCGCTCCGATGGCACCGACCTGGGCAGTTTCAGCACCACCACCACCCCGGCGCCGGTCATCGACGGTTTCTCGTTGAATCTCAACGGTACGGCAGTCTCGGGTGACAGCTTCAAGATCACTCCAACCCGCAACGCTTCGGCCTCCATCCAGACCGAGATGACCGATGTCAAGCGCCTGGCCATTGCCGCGCCGCTCAAGGCCGAGATCGGGGCCGGGATCAAGAGTTCGTTGAGCATCGCCAGCCAGCCGTCGCTGGTCGTGCCGATCAACAACTATGATCCTGCTGCCAAGCTGGAAATGCAGACCGCGCTCAAGAACGCCGGTCCGATCAAGGTGGTGTTCAATGCACCGGCCAACGGCAGCCAGGGTTATGACTACTTTGATTCCAAGGGCAACAAGATCGGCAGCGGCACCATGGTGCCGGGGCAGACCAACACCCTGAACCTGAACATCAAGATGGTCGATGCCAGCGGGAACCCGGTGCTCGATGGCAGCGGGGTGCAGAAGACCTTCGCCGTGAAGATGGATGTGGCAGGAGCGCCGAACTCCGGCGACAACATGACGATCTCGCTCAACGGTGCCGGCTCTTCCGACAACCGCAACGGCCTGGCCCTGGCCGGCCTGCAGAGCAAGCAGACCGTCGATACCGGTTCGGCCAGCAAGGGCATGACCCTGGTGGACGCCTACGGCAAGCTGATCGAGAACGTCGGCTCCAAGGCCAGCCAGGCCCGGCTCGATAGCGCCGCCAACGGCAGCATCCTGGACAACGCCAAGGGCGCCCGCGACTCGCTGTCGGGGGTCAACCTGGATGACGAGACCGGCAACCTGGTCAAGTATCAGCAGTACTACACCGCGTCCTCGCAGATCATCAAGGCTGCACAAACCATCTTCAGTACGCTGATCAGCAGCCTTTAAGGAGTCGTAGACCATGCGCATTTCCACTTCCCAGTTCTACGAGTCTTCGGCTGCCAATTACCAGAGGAACTTCGCCAACGCGATCAAGAGTAGCGAGGAGGCCAGCAGCCTGGTGCGGGTCAAGACCGCGGCCGACGATCCAGTGGGTGCCTCGCGCCTGCTGCAACTTGGCCAGCAGGCTTCGTTGCTCGACCAGTACAAGACCAACAGCAACTCGATCAAGGCTTCCCTGGGGCAGGCCGAGTCGGTGATGACCAGCATCAACAACGTCCTGGCCCGGGCTCGGGAACTGGCCGCTGGTGCCACCAACTCCGGCTACACCGATGCCGACCGCCAGGCCAATGCGTCGGAGCTGGGGCAGATCGAAGGGCAGTTGCTCAGCCTGATGAATACCCAGGACGAAAACGGCAAGTACATCTTCGGTGGTTCCAAGGATGACGTGCCGCCATACAGCCGCAACTCCGACGGTACCTACACCTACAACGGCGACCAGAGCAGCCTGAAGCTGCCGGTTGGCGACACCATGCTGATGGCCGCCAACAGCACCGGCTGGGATGTGTTCCAGCAGGCGGCGAATACCAGCCGCACCCAGGTCACTACCCAGAGTGCGCCGTCACCGGACAATGGCACGGTGTTCCTGTCCAATGGCCAGATGTCCAACGCCGGCAAGTACAACAGCGACTTCCGCAAGGGCGAGCCCTATTCGATTTCGTTCGTCAGCGCCACCCAGCTGAAGATCACCGATATCAATGGCAACGATGTGACGTCCGAGGCCAGCCAGAATGGTGTGATCGGTAATACGACGAACCAGACCGTGAGCTTCCGTGGGGTGGACCTGAGCCTGAACGTCAACCTCAAGTCCGGCGACAACGCCGGCGCGTTGCTGCCGCAATACTCTTTCCAGTTGGGTTCCAAGCCAGACAGCTTCAACGTTGCACGTGGCCCGGGTAACCCGAGCACTGCCCAGGTGACCGGCACCAGTGTGACCGACCAGGCGGCCTACAACTCCACGTTCCCTAGTGGTTCGGCAGTCCTGAAGTTCACCAGTGCTACCCAGTTCGATCTGTATGCGGCCCCGCTGACCGCCGATAGCAAGCCCGTTTCTTCCGGAACCCTGGCGGGTAACCAGGCCACCGCTGCTGGAGTGACCTTCACCCTCAATGGCACGCCAACCGCCAACGACCAGTTCAGCGTCTCGGTCAATACCCACGAAAGCCAGAACATCCTGGACACCGTGAGCCAGCTCAAGAGTGCACTGAGCACTCCTACCGCTGGCAATGCCGTGGCCACCCAGAAGCAACTGGCCGATCTCGCCTCCGGCATGGCCAACCTGGCCAGTGGCACCGACCAGTTGTCGATCGCTATCAGCTCCGTCGGTGGTCGCGGTTCGGCCCTGGCGAATCAGGTCGAGATCAATGAAAGCCTGGCGGCGGCCAATGTCACGACCCGCTCGGCCATCAGCGATTCCGATCCGGCCGAAGTCATGACACGCCTGACCCTGCAGCAGACCATGCTGCAAGCCTCGCAACTGGCTTTCAGCAAGATCAGCCAGCTCGGGTTGTTCAACAAGATCTGAGCCAGGCCCGTGGCGCTCGGTTCCGAGCGCCACGGCCGTCGAGCCGCCAACCGTCTTTATGTAAGCGGTTTTGCAGCCCCGGTCGTGTCGATCGGGGCTCGCCGCTCGAGAGTTCCCTGCCGTGAACCAAGCCCCTCTAGTCAGCATCGTCATCCCCGCCTTCAATCCCCGCTTCTTTGCCCAGGCCCTGGACAGCGCCTTGGCCCAGACCTATCAGCCACTGGAAATTGTGGTCTGCGACGACAGTGCCGGTGACGAGATCCAGCGCATTGTCGAAGGTGTTTGCGAGCCCGCACATCCGGTGCGCTACCTGCGCAATCCGCAGCGCCTGGGTTTGCAGAAGAATATCCTGCGCGGTGTCCAGGAAGCCGACGGCGAGCTGATCAAGGTCCTGTGTGATGACGACCGACTGTTCGCGCCCAGCGTTGCCCTGCAGGCGCCGATCCTCGCCGAATATCCTGAGGTCAGCCTGGTGTGCGGGCTGCGCGTGTTCAGCGATGCCGGTAACTCCATCCTGCCTTCGCGGCTGGACAACAGTTGCTTCTCCCTCTGCGATTCAGTGTTCAAGGGGGACGACATGCTGGGGATCCTCGAGGGCTGGCAAAGCAACTACCTGGGTAACTTCAGCTCGACGCTGATGCGCCGCGCCGATGTGCTGGAATTGCTGCCAGCGCTGATCCAGGAGGGCGCAGGGTTCGTGGCCTTGCTGGATACGGCGTTGTTCATCTGCCTGCTCAGGCGCGGCAACCTTGCGACGCTCAATACGGTGCTCAGTTGTGAGCGGCTCTATCCCGGGCGCTTCAGCGCGACTCCAGAGGTGCTCAAGCTGGCCGGTTCCGAGTGGGATTGGTTGAAGCAGATGCTGGCCGCGCGAGCTGGTGAGTCGGCTCCGGCCGCTGGTTGGGTGCGCTATGTGGATCTGGTCCGGGCGGGTGAAGAGCCGCGCCGGTGGCAGGAACTGTGCGTGACCCGGGTCCTGGGCAATCGCAATACCGTGGTCAATGGCCGGGTGGGTGGGGCAAGCCAGAGCTATGAGGAGTTCTATCGCGAGTGGCTGGGCAGCCGCTGCCTGTCGCCGTCCGAGCAGCGCCATCTGCCCCAGCGTCTCGATAGCTGGTCGCGCCAGGCGCGTATCGTGCCGGTGGTCATCGATGTCGACGGATCCGCTGTGGCGCTTGAGCGCACCTTGAGTAGCCTGGATGCCCAGCTGTATGCGCCCCAGGCGGTGCTGGTGCTGTCCGATGCCGACTGCTCGACGCGCGAGCGGGTCGTGCAGCAGCCGCTGCGCGGCGATGGGTTGCAGCAACTCAATGAGTTGCTGCCGCAACTGGAAGGCTGTGACTGGTTCTACCTGTTGCAGGCTGGCGATCGCCTGTCTGCCTCGGCGCTGCTGGTGCTGGCCGAGCGTATCGCCAGCATCCCGACCATGCTCGGTGCCTACAGCGATGAAGGCGCCCTGGTGGAGAGTGAGTCTGTCGAGCCGGTGTTCAAGCCGGATTTCAACCTTGACCTCATGCGCTCCTATCCCTATGTCGGGCGGACCCTGGCCTTTTCCCGCGAGCGTGTTCTGGCCGAGGGCGGTTTCGATCCGGCCCGGGGCGAGCTGGCCCCCCATGACCTGCTCTGGCGGCTGGTGGAGGCTGCCGGTCCGCAGGCGATCGAGCACATTGCCGAGATCCAGGTGGAATCGGAGTTTTCCTTTGCCCAATGGTTGTCGCGGCCGCAGGTGATCGAAGCCAGTGAGGGGTTGGTGAGCGCCCACCTGCAGCGGATCGGTGTGGAGCATCGGATTTGCCACGATGACCTGCCGCTGATCAATCGCATCGACTACCTGCACGGCAAGCGGCCTCTGGTGTCGATCATCATCACCTGCGGCGACTCCCTGGCCGCACTGCAGCGCTGTGTCGAAAGCCTGATCGAGCAGACGGCCTACAACCACTACGAGATCCTGCTGGTGGATGCCGGCAGTCGCGACCCGTCCATGGCCGACTGGCTGGCGGCCATGGCCCAGCTGGGGGCGTCGCTGTTGCGGGTGCTGGCTTGTGATGGCGGGGGCAATCAGGCGGCGTTGGTCAATGAAGTCGCGGCCCAGGCGCGTGGCGAGTACCTGCTATTGCTCAGCCATGATGCGCAGATCTGTACCCGCGACTGGCTCGATGAACTGCTCAATCAGGCCCAGCGCCCAGAGGTAGGGATCGTGGGCGCGCGGATCCTGGCGGCCGATGGCTCCATCCTGCATGCCGGCCAGGTGCTTGGCCTGGCAGGCCCGGTGGGCTCGCCCTTCGTCGGCGAGGCCCTCGGTGCCCGTGGCTATATGCAGCGCTTGCAGGTGGTGCAGAACTGGAGTGCGGTGAGCGCCGATTGCCTGATGGTGCGCAAGGAGGTGTTCGATAGCCTCGGCGGCCTGGCGCAGGAGGACTTCAATACTGGCCTGGGGGTTGCGGATCTTTGCCTGCGAGTGGATCGCGACGGCTACCTGGTGGTCTGGACACCCCATGCCACCCTGATGCAGGGAGCCGCTTCCCGGGTCGATGGTGCAGTGACGCAGGAAGTGCTGGTATCCGACCAGGAGGCGTTCTATCGCCGCTGGCTGGCGAGGATCGCTCGTGATCCTGCCTACAACCCGGCCCTGAGCCTGGGCTTTTCCAGCTTCAGCCTGGAGCCGACCCTGCGCAATAACTGGAATCCCTTCTACAGTCGCTCGCTGCCCTTGATCCTGGGGCTGCCGGTCAACGGCACCGCGACCGGGCATTACCGGGTCACTGGGCCGCTGAGCGCGCTGGAGGAGTCCGGACGAGTGATCTCCAGGGTGTCCTACGAGTCGCCTTCGATGGTCGAGATCGAGCGGCTTTCCCCGGATACCATCGTGCTCCAGGGGCGCTACAGCGAAGGCTCGGCCGGCGATATCCTGCGGATGAAGAAGTATTCCAGTGCGCTGCGGATCTTCGAGCTCGACGACTACGTGGTCAGCGCGCCGAAGAAGAACAGCCATACCCGGAACAAGCCGGCCAATACCGAGCAGATGCTGCGTGAAGGCATTGCCATGTGCGATCGCGTGGTCGTGACCACCCAGCCCCTGGCCGATGCGCTGTCGAGCATGCACAGCGATATCCGGGTCGTGCCCAACATGCTCGCGCCAGATCCCTGGGCGACCTTGACCTCGCGCCGAGGCACTTCCAGCAAACCTCGAGTGGGCTGGGGTGGCGGCACCAGCCACACCGGTGACCTGGAGATCATTGCCGATGTGGTGCGCGAATTGGCCAATGAGGTGGAGTGGGTGTTCTTCGGCATGTGCCCCGACGAACTACGGCCCTATCTGCATGAGTTCCATCCGGCGATCAGCTTGCAGAGCTACCCCTTCAAGTTGGCCAGCTTGAACCTGGACCTGGCCCTGGCACCGCTGGAGTTCCATATCTTCAATGACTGCAAGAGCAATCTGCGGTTGTTGGAGTACGGCGCCTGCGGCTACCCGGTAATTTGCACCGATACCGAGGCCTATCGCGGCTTCCTGCCGTGCACCAAGGTGCTGAGCAACAGCACCGAGGAGTGGTTGCAGGCCATTCGCATGCACCTGGCCGACCCGGCGGCCAGCTATCGCATGGGCGATGAGCTGCGCGCGGCAGTGCATCGCGATTTCATGCTGCGCAGCGACAACCTGCAGCACTGGTTGTGGGGGTGGCTGCCGGATTGATGGGGCCGGCCCGCGCATCCTCAGTGCGGGCCGCCGTTTCCGGCGCGGGGGCTCGCTCCTCGGCTCAGGAGTGTGTGCCTGGGTGGTTTTCGAAGGCAGGCCGCACACTTGGCGCAGTTCCTGCAAGTCTTGCTCATATCGCCATAAAACCTTCACCGCGCTGCGGTGCCGGCTGCATGGGATCTGCGTCTGGTGCTCTGCCAGGCCTCAAGAGGGCTGATTCAGCCCGCGAAGAGCAAGAGGACAGCGATGAAGGCAGTAATTCTGGCAGGTGGCCTGGGTACGCGTATCAGCGAGGAGTCCCATCTCAAGCCCAAGCCCATGATCGAGATCGGCGGCAAGCCAATTCTTTGGCACATCATGAAGTTGTATTCCGCCCATGGGATCCATGACTTCGTGATTTGCCTGGGCTACAAGGGCTACGCGATCAAGGACTTCTTCGCCAACTACTTCCTGCACACCTCGGACGTGACCTTCGACATGCGCAACAACCGCATGGATGTGCACCAGAACTACAGCGAGCCCTGGAGCGTGACCCTGATCGACACGGGCGAGGAGACCATGACCGGTGGTCGCCTGCGTCGGGCCGGGCGTTACCTGCAGGACGAAGAAGCGTTCTGTTTCACCTATGGCGATGGCGTGTCCGACCTGGATATCGGCGCCCTGGTGGCGTTCCACAAGGCCCACGGCAAGCTGGCCACGGTGACGGCGGTACAGCCGCCCGGCCGTTATGGCGCTCTGGAACGCGATGGCGACCAGGTCCTGGGCTTCACCGAGAAACCTCGGGGCGATGGTGGCTGGATCAATGGCGGGTTCTTTGTCCTGTCGCCCAAGGTGATGCCTTACATACAGGGCGATAGCACCACCTGGGAAGCGGAGCCACTGATGCAATTGGCCCGGGACGAGCAACTGCGAGCCTTCGAGCACGGCGGCTTCTGGCAGCCGATGGATACCCTGCGCGACAAGAATCACCTGGAACAACTCTGGCAAAGCGGGGAGGCCCCGTGGAAGCAGTGGGACTGAGCGCGCAATTCTGGCGGGGCAAGCGTGTCCTGCTGACCGGCCACACCGGCTTCAAGGGCAGTTGGCTGAGCCTGTGGCTGGAGAGCCTGGGCGCCCAGGTCAGCGGTTTCGCCCTGGACCCTGGAACCGAGCCGAGCCTGTTCGAGCTGGCCCGGGTGGCCGAAGGCATCGACGACCATCGCGGCGATCTGCGCGACCTGGGCAGCCTGCTGGAGCTGATTGCCCGCACGGAGCCGGAGATCGTCCTGCACCTGGCGGCCCAGCCGCTGGTCCGCGAGGCCTACCGCGACCCGCTGGGTACTTACTCGAGCAACGTCATGGGCACCCTGAACCTGTTGGAGGCGATCCGCCAGGTCGGCGGAGTACGAGCCTGCGTGCTGGTCACTACCGACAAGGTCTATGCCAACCAGGAGTGGCTGTGGCCCTACCGGGAGAACGAGCCCTTGGGCGGGCATGATCCCTATAGCAGCAGCAAGGCCTGCTGCGAATTGCTGGCGCAGTCCTATGCGTCGTCGTTTTTTCCTGCCCAGCGTCATGACGAGCACGGCCTGGCCCTGGCCACGGCACGTGCCGGCAATGTCCTGGGTGGCGGCGACTTCGCGCCGGAGCGCTTGATACCCGATGTGCTCAAGGCCTGGTCCGCCGGTGAACCGGTGACCTTGCGCTATCCCCAGGCCGTGCGCCCCTGGCAGCACGCCCTGGAGCCCCTGGCCGGCTACCTGCAACTGGCCGCCGGGTTGTACCAGCAAGGCCCGGAGTTCGCCGGGGCCTGGAATTTCGGCCCTAGCGAGCAGGACATGTGCAGCGTCGGCGATGTCGTGGAGTTGCTGGCCCGGCATTGGCCTGCAGCGCCGGGCTTGCGAATCGAACCGAGTGAACTGCATGAAGCCGGGCTGTTGCGCCTGGACAGTAGTCGCGCCCGCCAACTGCTGGGCTGGAAGCCGCGCTGGAGCCTGGAGCAATGCCTGACGCAGACCCTGGACTGGCACCTGGCCTGGAAGGGCGGTGCGGACATGCGCGCCGTGACCTTGGGCCAGTTGAACCTGTATCGGGGCGCGCTGTGAGCGAGTTCCAGGTGATGCCCCTGGCCCTGGCGGGGCTGTCGGAGGTGCGCCACAAGCGCTTCGAAGATCAGCGCGGGCATTTCTCGCGACTGTTCTGCGAGGGCAGCCTGGGCGCCTTCGGCCAGCCGTTTCACATTCGCCAGATCAACCATTCCTGTACTCGCGAACGTGGCAGCGTGCGCGGCCTGCATTACCAGACTGCGGCGCGTCCCGAGGCCAAGCTCATTACCTGCCTGCGTGGCGAAGTCTGGGACGTGGCAGTGGACTTGCGCGCCGATTCGCCGACCTTCCTGCACTGGCATGCCGAGCACTTGCGTGCTGGCGATGGCCGCAGCTTGCTGCTGCCAGCGGGTTTTGCCCATGGCTTCCAGGCCCTGAGCGACGATGCCGAATTGTTGTACCTGCACAGCGCCGACTATGCCCCGGAGCACGAGGCCGGGCTGTCGGTGCTGGACCCGAGGCTGGCGATCGATTGGCCATTGCCTGTCAATAATCTGTCGAGCCGCGATGCCAGCCATCCCTTGCTCGATGCCGCCTTCGCTGGAGTGAAACTATGAATTGCCGTGGTTGCGGCGCATGCCTGAGCCTGCCCCTGATCGACCTGGGCACCTCGCCACCTTCCAATGCTTACTTGCGCGCTGAACAACTGGACCAGGCCGAGCAGTGGGTGCCGCTCAAGGTCCAGGTCTGCCAGCAATGCTGGCTGGTGCAGACCGAGGACTACACCCGCGCCGACCACCTGTTCGATGCCGACTACGCCTACTTCAGCTCGTTTTCCAGCACCTGGCTCAAGCACGCCCAGGACTATGTGGCGCAAATGGTCGAGCGTTTCGGGCTCGATTCGCAGAGCCGGGTGGTGGAGATCGCGGCGAACGATGGCTACCTGCTGCAGTATGTGGCCGAGCGCGGTATTCCCTGCCTGGGCGTCGAGCCGACCCACAGCACTGCCCAGGCAGCGCGGGACAAGGGGCTGTTGATTCGTGAAGCGTTCTTCGGCCTGGAAACCGCCCGCGAACTGGTGGCGCAGGGCTGGGCTGCGGACCTGATGGCAGCCAATAACGTGCTGGCCCACGTGCCGGACATCAACGATTTCCTGGGTGGTTTTGCCACCCTGCTCAAGCCGGCGGGGGTGGCGACCTTCGAGTTCCCGCAATTGCTGAGCCTGATGGCCGGGCAACAGTTCGACACCCTGTATCACGAGCACTATTCGTATCTTTCCCTGACAGCGGTCATGGGGCTCTGTCAGCGCAATGGCCTTGAGGTCTTCGATGTCCAGGCCCTCAAGACCCATGGCGGCTCGCTGCGGGTCTTCGTCCAGCGCCAGGGCGTGGCGTCGCGCCCGGTGCAGGACAGCGTCGCCCGGCAATTGCGCTTGGAGCATGAGGCGGGGGTGACGACCACCGAGTACTACCAGACCCTGGCGCCGGCGGCGCAGGGCATCAAGCACGAGTTGCTCAGGTTCCTGCTCCAGGCCAAGGCCGAGGGCAAGCGCGTGGTGGGCTATGGGGCGGCGGCCAAGGGCAATACCCTGCTCAACTATGCCGGGATCAAGGCCGACCTGCTGGCCTGGGTCGCTGATGCCAGCCCGCACAAGCAAGGCAAGTTCCTGCCGGGTAGCCGGATTCCCATCGTGGCGCCCGAGCGTATCGATATTGAACGGCCCGATTATGTGTTGGTGCTGCCGTGGAACCTGCTGGCGGAGGTCAGTGAGCAACTGGCCCAGGTTCGCCAGTGGGGCGCTCGGTTCGTGATCGCCGTGCCGGAGCTGAAAGTACTATGAGTGGCCTTAAGGTGCTGGTCACCGGGGCCACCGGCTTTGTTGGCCGGCACCTGGTCGCGGCCTTGCTGGCCCGCGGTTGCCAGGTGCGGGCGGTGGCCCGGGATGTGGAGAAGGCCCGCCGGATGCCCTGGTTCGAGGCCGTGGAGTTTCGTGCCCAGGATGTGCATGCCGCGGATATCGACATGGCGGCGCTGGTGGATGGCGTCGATGCCTTGGCGCACCTGGCCTGGCCTGGCCTGCCGAACTACCAGGCGCTGTTTCACCTGGAGCACAACCTGATGGCCGACTACCGCTTCATCAAGGCGGTGGTCGAGTCTGGCGTCTCCCAGGTGCTGGTCACTGGTACCTGTTTCGAGTACGGCATGCAGAGCGGGCCTCTGGACGAGCAGGCCGAGGCTCGGCCAGGCAATCCCTATGGCTTGGCCAAGCACAGCCTGCACTTGTTCCTCCAGGCCCTGCAGCAGCACGTGCCTTTCAGCTTGCAATGGGCCCGGCTGTTCTACCTCCATGGGCCGGGACAGAATCCGAAGAGCCTGCTGGCGGCCCTGGATCGGGCCATCGATGCCGGTGACGAGTCTTTCGACATGTCCGGTGGCGAGCAGCTACGGGATTACCAGGCCATCGAGGACGCTGCCGAGCAGTTGGCCGCGCTGTTGCAGGTCCGGACGTTCTCCGGGGCCGTCAACTGTTCCAGCGGCCAGCCGGTATCGGTGCGTTCGCTGGTGGAGCGGCAGATCGCCCAGCGTGGCTCGTCGATCCGCCTGAATCTTGGGCACTACCCCTATCCGGACTACGAACCCATGGCGTTCTGGGGCTTGAACCAGCGCCTGCGACAATTGACGGGAGCTGCACATGACGCATGAGTTGTATCGGGTCGCCGACCTGCCGGTGTTGCAGAACCGCACCTTCGCCGATGCTCGCAGCGCCCAGGCTTCGGCCAGCGCGGACATGGTCCTGGTGCAGGACCTGCAAAGCGGGTTGGTCTATAACCAGGCCTTCGATGCCGACAAGCTCAGCTACGACAGCGACTACCAGAACGAACAGGCCCATTCGGCGCAGTTCCAGCGGCACCTGATGGATGTCGAGGGCATTGTCGCCCGGCACTTCAAGGGACAAAGGCTGATCGAGGTCGGTTGCGGCAAGGGGTATTTCCTCGAGCTGTTGCGCAGCCTGGATTACTCCATCACCGGTATCGACCCGGCCTATGAGGGCGATAATCCAGAAGTGATCAAGGCCCCGTTCACCCGTGACCTGGGGTTGTCCGCCGAGGCCATCGTGTTGCGCCATGTGCTGGAGCACATTGCCGACCCGCTGGCGTTCCTCAAGGAAATCGCCAGGGCCAACCAGGGTGGGCAGATCTATATCGAGGTGCCTTGCTTCGACTGGATCCTGGAGCATCGTGCCTGGTTCGATGTGTTCTACGAGCACGTGAACTATTTCCGCCTCGACGACTTGCGGCGGATGTTCGGCACGGTGCATGAGGCCGGGCACCTGTTCGGTGGCCAGTACCTGTATGTGGTCGCGGACCTCGGTAGCCTCAAGGACCAGTTGCAGGCGCCTGCCCAGCCTTTGCAGATGCCGGTGGACTTCACCGCCAGCATCGAGCAGGCCAAGCGCATCATCGGTTCGGCTCCGCAGGCGGGTGCCGGTATCTGGGGGGCATCTTCCAAGGGCGTGATCTATTCGCTGTTCCTGCAACGCGCCGGAGTGGCGGTGGACCAGGTGGTGGACATCAACCCTGCCAAGCAAGGGCGCTACCTGCCGCTGAGCGGCATGCGCGTGTCATCGCCGCAAGAGGCCATGCAGGTGCTGCCGGAAGGGGCCAACCTGTTCGTGATGAATTCCAATTACCTAGAAGAGATCAAGCGCATGACCGATGGCCGTTATGTCTATCACGCCGTCGACAGCGCTTCATTCCGATAATTTTCAGTGAGACCCGAACATGAGCGAGAACAACGTCATTCAAGCCTTCGAACAAGAGTGCCAGGCGCAGATCAGCGCCCAGGGCCAGGATGAAAAGCTCAAGGGCCTGGCCCGGGACTTTTTCAATGAGTCCGCGACCCACAAGTACAGCTATCACTTCTCCTGGATGGGGCGGCCGATCATCCAGTTGCCCCAGGACATGATGGCGATGCAAGAGATCATCTGGCAGGTCAAGCCGGACCTGATAATCGAGTGCGGCATCGCCCATGGCGGGTCGATCATCTACTACGCCTCGCTGCTGGAGTTGCAGGGCCATGGCGAAGTGCTGGGGATCGATCTGGACATTCGTCCCCACAACCGCGAGGCCATCGAGCAGCATCCGATGAGCAAGCGTATTCGCATGATCGAGGGTTCGAGCATCGATCCGGCCATCGCCGAGCAGGTACGGGCCGCTGCCGCCGGCAAGAAAGTGATCCTGGTCCTGGACTCCAACCACACCCACGAGCATGTGCTCGAAGAGCTGCGCCTGTATGCGCCGCTGGTGTCGGTGGATAGCTATTGCGTGGTCATGGACACGGTTGTCGAGGACATGCCGGCAGACTTCTTCCCGGATCGTCCCTGGGGGCCGGGAGACAACCCGAAGACCGCAGTGTGGGCCTATCTGGAGGAGAACCGTGATTTCGAGATCGACTATCAGATGCAGAACAAGTTGCTGATCACCGTGGCACCGGACGGCTATCTGCGTCGGGTTCGTTGAATATCAATAGCGGCAGGAACCAGGCGCTTGGCCGTTGGTGGGGAAAGGCATATGTGGGTTGAAGACAAGACAATGAAGACTGATACAGCGCCGTTGAGCGAACGAATCACACTGGTGGTGATGACTCACAAGCGCAAGGCGTTCCTGCAACGTACCTTGCAGTACTACAGCACTTATCCGTGTTCGATCCTGGTGCTGGACTCCTCGCCGCAAGCCGACGAGTCCATCGCCCAGCGCTATCCCCAGGTCGATTACCGGCACCTGCCGCAGTTCACCTACAAGGGGCTGCAGGACAAGCTGACCTATGGCGTGAACCTGGTGACCACGCCCTACATGGTGTTTGCCGCCGATGATGATTTCCTGATCCACGATGCCTTGACCGCATCGGTGGAGTTCCTTGAAGCCCATCCCGACTACGGGGTGTGCCATGGCTACGGGATGATGTACCTGGCCAGGGCTTCGGAAACCGCCTATTACCGTCGCGATCGCCGGGGAATCGAGGACTATGCCAGCGAAGATCCGGAACAGCGGGTCAAGGATTTCCTTGGGCATTTCTTGCCGCCATTCTATGCCGTGACCCGCACCGACCTGTTGCAGCAGTGGTACAACCAGTTGCCTGCGGGGACGAATTTCGAATGGCAGGAGATCGGCCACAGCTTCTACCTGCTGGCCTGCGCCAAGGCCCGGGTGCTGCCAATTCCCTTTGCCGTGCGTGAAGCCAACTATGGGGCTTCGGAACACAACACCAACGTGCTGACGGTGTTGATGTACAACGATGCGCAGTCGGTGGCGCAGCGGGAGGCATTCGCGGAGTTCCTGGCCTCGTTGCCCAGTGGTTTCAGCGGCCGGGACCCGCAGCAGGTCAAGCAGATTGCCCTGGACAGCTTCGCGGTCATGGCCGAATGCTTGACCAGCGGACGTTCGCTCAAGGGGACGATGATCTTCCGTTCGGCCTGGGTCGAGGTGGGAGATGAGCCGGTACGCTCCTTCGGTCCGGAGCAGTTTGTCGAGATGCCGTTCTACAACAAGCCGATGTTCGATCTGCTGACCCAGTTCGAATTCCTCATGCACGCGATGCCTGCCGGCCGGGTCCAGCTCAAGGAACTCGAAGGCGTATTGCTGCGCCAGGAAGAGCTGATGCGCGTGCAGCCCAACGATACGCCGCGCAGCCTGCGCAGCCGGTTGTGGGAGGCCCTGGGGCTGAACCTGTTCAACCGCCAGGTGGTCAAGCGCCTGGTCGAGGCCATGCAGGACAGCGACGAGCCACAAGAGCTGCGCAAGCTGCAAGCCTGGGCCGAGCGCCTGGAGTCGGTGCCGGGGCCGCAGGGGCGCGAGCTGCTCGACGCTACCGGGTCGGGCCGTCTGCTCAATTGGCTCGAGGCGCGAGCTCCACAGCCTGCACAGCTGAGCGCGATCGCCGCGCACCAGGCCCGCCAGGGTGGCGTGCCGCAGGTGCAGATCCTGCTGCTCGATCTCGATGCCAGCATGGTCAAGTTGCAGGCCACCCTCGATAGCCTGGTCGCCAGCCACTACAAGGCGTTCAAGCTGGTGGTCTTCACCACGGGCGACCTGCCAGCCACGACCACGGCCCGGGACACCCTGCATTTCGTCAAGGTGACGCACAGCAACTACGTCGAGCGGATCAACCAGGCGGTGGCCCAGTCCGCTGCCGAGTGGGTGCTGATGGCGGCGGCCGGCGATCAATTCACCGCCAGTGGCCTGTTGCGGGCCAGCCTCGAGTTGGCGGGCGTCGAAGGCATTCGTGCCGTGGCCATGGACGAGGTCCAGCGCCGCAGCGATGCGACCCTGAGCATGGTGTGGCGCCCAGGGATCAACCTGGACCAGTTGCAGGGCGCGCCGTCGTTGATGGCGCGGCATTGGCTGTTGCAACGCCAGGCCCTGTTGGCGATTGGCGGGTTCTCCACTGAGCTCAAGCAGGCGCTGGAGCTGGATGTGTTGTTGCGCCTGATCCAGGACGGTGGCTTGGGCGGCCTTGCGCACCTGGCCGAGCCGTTGCTGATTTGCCAGGCCCCGGGCGATGAAGCCCATGCCGAGGAGCGGCAGGTACTGACTCGCAATCTGGCCGCACGGGGCTATCGGGCCCAGATCGGCTCGGCGCAGCCAGGTACCTACCAGATCGACTACCAGCATGCAGAGCGGCCGTTGGTATCGATCATCCTGGCCAGCCAGGATAACTTCGCCCAGTTGCAGCGCTGCCTGGTGAGCGTGCTGCAACGTACCCGCTACCAGCGCTACGAAGTGTTGATCGCGGAGAATCATAGCCAGAATGCCGAGCTCGACAGCTGGCTGGCCAGCCTTGAGGGCCGTGGCGAGCGCATCCGCGTGCTGCGCAGTGAGCGACGCCTGAGCCACTCGGCGCTGTACAACGCCGCTTGCCGCGAGGCCAAGGGCGAGTACCTGGTGCTGTTGTCCTCGGATGCCGAGGTGGTCAACGCCAACTGGATGGAGAGCCTGCTCAACCAGGCCCAGCGTCCTGAGGTCGGGGTGGTCGGTGCCCGCTTGGTCGATGAGCAGGGCCTGACCACCCAGGCTGGCCTGATCCTGGGGGCCAATGGCCAACTGGGCGCGGCCTTTGCCGGCGAGGCCAAGGATGCACCGGGCTACATGAACAGCTTGTGGGTGGAGAAGAACTACTCGGCGGTGTCCGGCGTTTGCCTGATGCTGGCCAAGGACCTCTACGAGGCTGTCGGTGGACTGGACGAAGAACACTTCGACCAGGCTTTCGCCGATGTCGACCTGTGCCTGAAGACTGCCGATGCCGGTTATCTCACCGTGTTGACGCCGCAGGCGCAGATCCTGCACCCGGGCACCCTGGCCGAGGACTCGCAGGCTGCCGCGGCCCTGAAGGACAAGTGGGCGGCGCGCTTTGCCCAGGATGTCAATTACAACGAAAACCTGGAGCTGGCTGGCAAGGGGTTTGAATTGAGTACTGCCAGGACGGTGAATTGGATGCAACTGCTCGGATAGGAGCCCGTCATGTTCAACGGCAAGTCGATTTTCATCTCTGGCGGTACCGGCTCCTTCGGTCGCAACTTCATTCGCCGCCTGCTTGAGCTGTACCAGCCCAAGCGGGTGGTGGTGTTCTCGCGCGATGAGCTCAAGCAGTACGAAATGCAGCAGACCTTCAATGCGCCCTGCATGCGTTACTTCCTGGGGGATGTGCGTGATGCCGAGCGGTTGCGCCAGGCCATGCGCGGTATCGACTTCGTGGTCCATGCCGCGGCCCTGAAGCAGGTTCCGGCGGCGGAATACAACCCGACGGAGTGCATTCGTACCAACGTCAATGGCGCCGAGAACATCATTGCCGCGGCGATCGACAATGGGGTGAAGAAGGTCGTGGCCTTGTCTACCGACAAGGCTGCGAGCCCGATCAACCTGTATGGCGCGACGAAGTTGCTGTCGGACAAACTGTTCGTTGCCGCGAACAATATTGCCGGCGAGCAGCCCACTCGGTTCGCCGTGGTGCGTTATGGCAATGTCGCAGGCTCCCGTGGCTCGGTGGTGCCGTTTTTCAACAAGCTGATAGCCGAAGGGGCGAGCGAGCTGCCGATCACCGATGAGCGCATGACCCGGTTCTGGATCACCCTGGACCATGGTGTGCAGTTTGTCCTCGACAGCTTTGCCCGCATGCACGGTGGAGAAATCTTCGTGCCGAAGATTCCTTCGATTCGCATCCTCGACCTGGCTTCGGGCATGGCTCCACATCTGCCCCACAGGCAGGTGGGCATCCGTCCTGGAGAGAAGCTCCACGAGTTGATGGTGCCTTTGGATGATGCACGCATGACCCTGGAATTCGCCGATCACTACACGATCCAGCCGTCCATTCGCTTTACCAGCGTCAATGTTGATTTCGCCATGGATGGGGTAGGGGAGAAAGGTGTGCCGGTAGCCGAGGATTTCGAGTACCGCTCCGACACCAATCCGCAGTTTCTCTCCGTGCGCCAGATTGCCGAGCTGCATGAGGGAATCCTGGCATGATCCCCTACGGTCGCCAGAGCCTGGACCAGGCGGATATCGATGCCGTGGTGCAGGTCCTGCAGTCCGACTGGCTGACCCAGGGGCCGGGCATCGAGGCCTTTGAGCAGGCGATGGCGCTGCGTTGCCAGGCGGCCCATGGCGTGGCGGTATGCAATGCGACATCAGCCCTGCATATCGCTTGCCTGGCTGCCGGCCTGGGCCCCGGCGACTGGCTGTGGACCAGCCCCAACACCTTCCTGGCGTCGGCCAACTGTGGGCGTTATTGCGGGGCACAGGTGGATTTCGTCGATATCGATCCACATACCTGGAACCTCGATGCCCAGGCGCTGGAGCGCAAATTGCTGCTCGCCGCTGCCAAGGGGCGCCTGCCCAAGGTGCTGGTGGCCGTGGCCTTCTCTGGGCAAAGCTGTGACATGCGCCGGCTGGCGGAGCTCGCCGAGCGCTATGGCTTTATCCTGATCGAGGATGCCTCCCATGCCGTTGGCGCCAGCTATGCCGGGCGTCCGGTGGGTTGTGGCGAGTTCGCGGCGATGACGGTGTTCAGTTTTCACCCGGTGAAGATCATTACCAGTGCCGAAGGTGGCATGGTCATGACCAACGACGCTGAGCTGGCGGACCATTTGCGGCGCTTGCGCAGCCATGGCATGACCCGTGACCCGGCGCAGATGAGAGGGGATTCCCACGGCCCCTGGTACTACCAACAGACCGAACTTGGGTTCAACTACCGGATGACGGACCTGCAGGCGGCCCTGGGGTTGTCGCAGTTGAACAAGCTGGACGAGTTCGTGCAGCGCCGTCGTTACCTGGCCGAGCGCTACCGACAGCGGTTGCAGGAATTGCCGCTGACGCTGCCGCGGTCCCAGGCTGAAGCGCAGTCGGCCTGGCACTTGTATGTCGTACGGTTGCAGCCTGAAGGCCTGCGGCGTTCCCATCGAGAGGTTTTCGAGGGCCTGAGGGCCGCGGGAATCGGCGTCAACCTGCATTACATCCCGGTGCACCTGCAGCCCTATTACCAGGACCTGGGTTTCGCCGCAGGGGATTTTCCCGAGGCCGAACGCTATTACGCCCAGGCCATCAGCTTGCCCATGTACCCCGGATTGAGCGACGACGATCAGGATTACGTGGTCGAGCAGTTGCGACGCTTGCTCCGGGCACCGGAGGCCGCGTGAGCGCCGTCGCGATCATTCCCGCCCGTGGCGGCAGCAAGCGGATCCCGCGCAAGAACCTCAAGCCCTTCGATGGCGTACCGATGATCGTGCGCTCGATCGACATCGCCCGTGCTTCGGGGCTGTTCCAGCACGTGGTGGTCAGCACCGATGATCCTGAGATTGCCGAGCTGGCCGTGGCCCATGGCGCTGAAGTGCCTTTTGTTCGCCCCGAGAGCCTGGCGGATGATTTCACTGGCACTGCCGCGGTCATCGTCCATGCCTTGCAGGCGTTGCGGGAGCAGGGGCGGGTGTTCGAATACGCCTGTTGCATCTATGCAACTGCGCCGTTGCTGCAGCAGCGCTACCTGCGCCAGGGGCTGGAAGCGCTGGTGGCGCATCCGGAACGAGGGTTCGCTTTCTCGGTGTGTGGCTTTGGTTTTCCGGTGCAGCGGGCATTGACCCTCGATGCCGATGGCGCCGTGCAGGCCCTGTATCCGGAGTTTCGCCAGGTTCGCTCCCAGGACCTGCCGGCGGCCTACCAGGATGCCGCGCAGTTCTATTGGGGGCGGACCCACGCCTGGCTGGAGGGCCAGATACTGTTTTCGCCTCGCAGCCTGCCAGTGATCCTGCCGCGCCATTTGGTGCAGGACATCGATACCGAGGAAGACTGGCGGCGTGCCGAGTATCTGTATGCCGCGCTCAAGGCCGGAGGCGAGCTGGAATGAGGGTGCTGATTCGCGCAGATGCCTCGCCGGCCATCGGCAGCGGGCATGTGGCCCGATGCCTGACCCTGGCCAGGGCCCTGCGTGCGCAAGGTGCCAACGTGGCGTTCGCTTGCCGGCGTTTGCCCGGCCATCGCCTGGCCGACTTGCAGGCCGAAGGGTTCCAGGTTTTCGAGTTGCCCGCGGTCTATTCCGGCGAGCAGCCGGGTGCCGGCATCGAGGCCGCCTTGCCCTGGCAGGCGGATATCGCGGCGCTGGCTACGGCGCTGGGCGAGCAGTCACGCTTCGACTGGGTGCTGGTGGATCACTATGGCCTGGATCATCAGTGGCAGCGTGCTGCACGCCAGTGGGCGCCACGGATTGCCGCGATCGACGACCTGGCCAATCGCCGGCATGCCGTGGACTTGTTGCTGGACCAGAACTTCAGCGGCACCGCCGAGGCTTATGCAGGGTTGCATGATGATACTTGCCGCACCCTGTTCGGCCCGCGCTTCGCATTGTTGCGTGAGGCGTTCCAGCGTCCGGCGCGGGTGATCCTGCCTCGGGCGCGACGAGTGCTGGTGAACTTCGGTGGTTTCGATGCTGCGCGCCAGACTCACAAGGCCATGCTGGCGCTGGCGCAATTGCCCGAGCTGGACGTGGACTTTGTCGCCGGCAACGAAAACCCTGACTGGCAGGCCATGCAAATGCTGGCAGCGACCAGGCCGAACTGGCGACTGCATGGCTATGTCGCGGATTTTGCCGGGCTCCTGGGGGCGGCCGACCTGTGCCTTGGGGCCGGCGGCGGTACCAGTTGGGAGCGTGCGGCGCTAGGGGTGCCTAGCGTCTGCGTCAGCGTGGCTGCTAACCAGGAGGCCAACGCCCGGCTACTGGCCGAGGCGGGAGCCCATCTGTACCTGGGGCGTTGCGAAGAGGTCAGTGTCGAGCAGCTACGCCAGGCCTTGGGCTTGCTTGTCGAGAATCCCGGCTTGCGTCACTGCCTGGCCGAGCGCGGGCGTGAGTTGGTGGATGGCCTGGGCGTGCAGCGCGTCGCTGCGGCGCTGTTCTGCGCGGTGTTGCGCTGGCGGCCGGCCAGCTTCGCGGATGCCAGGCTGTTGTTCGAGGGGCGCAACGCCGAAGCCGTAAGGCGCTGGTCAAGGCAGTCCGAACCTACGGGCTGGCAGGAGCATGTGCAATGGCTGACAGGCGCCCTGGGCGACCCAGAACGCCTGTTGCTGATTGCCGAGCTGCTTGACGGTCCTGTGGGCATGCTGCGCTACGATCGCCAGGGAGAAGTGGCCGAAGTGTCGATCTACCTGTTTGCCGGGCGATTCGGCCAGGGCTGGGGGCGCGCGTTGCTGGAGCAGGGCGAGGGCCACCTGATGCGCCACTGGCCTGAGGTCAAGCGCCTGCGGGCCCAGGTATTGGCGCAGAACCAGGTTTCGCTGGCGCTGTTTCGCGGGGCCGGTTATGAGCAGGGGGCTTGCGAATTCACCCGTGTACTGAAGGAGTCTCTGGATGACTAGTTTCAAGATCGGCTCGCGCTCCGTGGGCGCAGGCGCCGCGCCGCTGATCATCGCCGAGATGAGTGGCAACCATAACCAGTCGCTGGATCTGGCCTTGCGAATCGTCGAGGCGGCAGCCAAGGCCGGAGCCCACGCGCTGAAGCTGCAGACCTATACAGCCGATACCATGACCCTGGACCTGGATCAGGGTGAGTTTTTCATCAAGGATCCGGATAGTCTCTGGGCTGGCTCCTCCCTGTACGAACTGTATCGGCAGGCCCATACCCCCTGGGAGTGGCACGAACCGATCTTCGCCCGGGCGCGGGAGCTGGGCATGCTGGCATTTTCCACGCCTTTCGATGAGAGCGCGGTGGACTTTCTCGAAGGCCTCGGGGTTCCGGCCTATAAGATCGCCAGTTTCGAAAATACCGACCTGCCGTTGATTCGTCGGGTCGCGGCCACGGGCAAGCCGTTGATCATTTCCACGGGCATGGCCAGCATCGCCGAGCTGGACGAAAGCGTACGGGTTGCCCGCGAAGCCGGCTGCCGCGACCTGGTGCTGCTCAAGTGCACCAGTACCTATCCGGCCTCGCCGGCCAACAGCAACCTGCTGACGATTCCGCACCTGCGGGCGTTGTTCGGTTGTGAGGTGGGGTTGTCCGATCACAGCATGGGCGTCGGGGTTTCGGTAGCGGCCGTGGCCCTGGGGGCCACGGTGATCGAAAAGCATTTCACGCTGGATCGCGCGGCGGGCGGCGTCGATGCCAGCTTTTCCCTGGAGCCTGCGGAGCTGGCCAGCCTGGTGGTGGAAACCGAGCGAGCCTGGCAGGCCATGGGGCAGGTGCGTTATGGCCCGACCCAGGCCGAGGGCAAGTCCCTGGTGTATCGCCGTTCGTTGTATGTCACCCGGGACATGCAGGCCGGGGAGTTGTTCTGCGCCGACAATGTACGGGCGATTCGCCCCGGACTGGGGTTGGCGCCCAAGCACTATGAGGCGTTGCTCGGGCGGCGCGCGCGCCAGGCGCTGAAACGTGGCACCGCGCTGGATTGGACGCTCGTCGAATAAGCCTTTATCCGGGTGATTCGGTCCAATGGCGTGACCTATAGGTCATAACGTGCATCTTCACTGTAATGTATGGCTCGGGAAGATGGCGCCAGCCTTGCGTGACAGCCCATGGTTCTTCCCGATAACGCTATGCTCGCGGAATCATCCGTGTTTTTTCGGCAGCCCCTGCCAGGTGACTGAGCGGGGGTATTGAGCTGTTTATTATTGGGAAGCCGTAATGATTGGCATAAAAAGCATTGCGAGCTACGTGCCTGTAGCCGGCCTGGATAACTACGCACAAGGTGCAAAATTCGGCAAGGATGAAGAGTTCATCCTGGGCAAGATCGGATCGGCCTTCCTGCCTCGCAAAGAGGCCGCCCAAGAAACTTCCGACCTGTGCGTCGAAGCTGTCAATGCATTGTTCGCCAACAACCCCGAACTCAAGCGCGAAGCCATTGACGTGCTGATCGTGGTCACCCAGAACGGCGACGAGGAGGGCTTGCCCCATACCGCGGCGATCGTTCAGGACAAGCTGGGCCTTCCAACCAGCCTGGCGGCCTTCGATATTTCCCTGGGTTGCTCCGGGTATGTCTACGGCATCTATGCCATCAAGGGCTTCATGGAGGCCGCAGGGCTGAAAAATGGCCTGCTGGTGACTGCCGACCCTTATTCGAAGATCGTCGATCCCGAGGATCGCAATACCACCATGTTGTTCGGTGATGCGGCGACCGCCACCTGGTTGGGTGAGGATGCACCCTGGCAGTTGGGCAAGGCCAAGTTCGGCACCGATGGCTCCGGAGCTGCGCACTTGAAGGTGTCCGATGGTGTGTTCTTCATGAATGGCCGCCAGGTGTTCAACTTCGCCCTGCTCAAGGTGCCGGCCCACCTGCACGAACTGCTGGGTGAGTCAGGCTTGCAGCCTGAGGATATCGATGCCTTCTGCATCCACCAGGGCAGTGCCGCCATCGTTGACGCCGTGGCCCGGCGTTTCGAGGACAATCCTGAGAAATTCATCAAGGACATGGTGGAAACCGGCAATACTGTGTCTTCGAGCATCCCGCTGCTGTTGGAGAAGCACATGTTCGACTCCAGCTGGAAGCGCGTGGCCCTGAGCGGCTTCGGTGTTGGCCTGTCCTGGGGGTCGGCGATCATCTACCGCGCGTGACGACCTGCTCACGGCGACAAATGGGGCGCTCAAGCCATGGTCTTGAGCGCTTTTTTTTGCACTACTCAAAAGGCGAGGCAGCATGAGCGACTGCTTTGAACATAACGCCCGGGTACTGAGAGAGCGCTGGCCGGCGCTGCAGGCCCGGATCGAGGCTGAGGATGGCGCCGCCTTGCAGGCGGACCTGGTGCAAGGACTGGGGTCGACCCTGAGCATTTCCGGCATCCAGTTGACCAGCCGCCATGACCGTACCCTGGAGGCTCAGCAACAGGCGGCCAGCTTGCCCCAGGAGGCGGTGCTGCATTTGTATGGAACGGGGCTTGGCGACCTGCAGTTGGAGTTATTGGCCAGGCCATCCCTTGAGCGCCTTTATGTGCATATTCTCAACGGCGCCGTGTTCAAGCTGGTGCTGCAGCTGCTGGAGCAGGACGGCTGGCTGGCCGATCCGCGGGTGGAGTTGCTGTACGCCGGTGACTTGCGCGAGATCCAGTTGCCGTTCTTCGCCCTGCCGGCCGAGCTGGTGCTGGCGGACGATCACAGCGCGAAGATTCGTGACCGGCTGATCAGCGAGACCCACCTGGCCTTCAATAACCGACTGTTCAGTGAAGATGTGGAGCAGCTACAGGAGCGGCTTGTGGCCGTGGAGCCGTGGGTCGCGATCGATCCTGATGTCGCCCAGCTGTTCGATACCTGTGTTGGGCGAGAGGTTTTCGTCATCGCTACCGGGCCGAGCCTGGAGCAGCACTTTGGTGCATTGCGTGCCTTGGCCGGCCAGGCGCACAGGCCGCTGTTGATGTGTGTCGATACGGCCTATATGCCGCTGCGCAGGAATGGCATCCGGCCGGATCTGGTGGTGAGCATCGACCAGCGGATCTCCACTCGGCACCTACCGCCCGAGGACAGTGAGGGGACGATCCTGGTCTATATGCCCCTGGCCGATCCGCAGGTGCTCGAAGGCTGGCAGGGGCCGCGTTATGTCGGCTACTCGGCCAGCGATGTGTTCCAGGCGCTGCGCCAGCGCCTGCCTCGCGCGCAGCTGCACTCTGGCGGGAGCGTGATTCATCCGGCGGTAGACCTGGCAGTGAGGATGGGCGGCAAGCGCATCACGCTATTCGGTGCAGATTTTGCGTTTGCGCTAAACCGTACCCATGCCGGCTGGGAGGATGGGGATCTGGGGCCGCAGCTGGGCGTGGCCAGGCATTGGGTGCTCGATGGCCACGGGCAGCGGGTGAGGACCCAGCTCAATTTTCGCAGTTACCTCTGCGAGTTGGAGCGATACATCGAGACTCGGCCTGATGTTGCTTTCTTCAATACCAGCCGTAGCGGCGCGATGATCGCCGGTACCACCTTCCATGGAGACTATGTCCAATGAAGTCGCTTGAGCCGTTGCTGGCCCGCGCTCGGGCGGTTGCCAGGCTGTTTCGCCTGGGGTGCGATGTCGAGGCGGCGGGAGTCATGGTCGACCTGTTCGAGTCGGTGCAGGCACGGGTGGATACCGCACCGGGGGCGTTTCAGCAGGACTGGGCCCGGCTGTTGGGGGCGATGCTGGCGTGCCAGGAAGCGCAGAACTGGCTGGGGCTCGCCGACTATCTGGAATATGAACTGGTGGATTGGCTGCAGGAGGGGTTCGCCGATTGAATGTGTGCCTTGTCGGGCAAGGTTTTCTGGCGTCAGTTTTTCGTTGGGTAGGGGTTTAAGCCCTTGTATTTAAAGGGGTGGCAGGGTGATGGCAAATATTTTTGAAAAAGCCCTAAAGCAACTTGCATCCGCGACGATAACTATTACGAAGGTTCTCTAGGCCATTACCCGGCGGTTGCCAGGGCCGGAAGCCGCAGTACCCAACCAACGAGGAATTCGTCATGGCTTTAACAGTAAACACTAACGTTACATCGCTGAGCGTTCAGAAAAACCTGAACCGCGCTTCCGACGCTCTGTCGACTTCGATGACTCGCCTGTCTTCCGGCCTGAAGATCAACAGTGCAAAAGACGACGCTGCTGGCCTGCAGATCGCTACCCGTATGACTTCGCAGATCCGTGGTCAGAACATGGCGATCAAGAACGCCAACGACGGTATCTCCATCGCCCAGACCGCTGAAGGTGCGATGCAAGAATCCACCAACATCCTGCAGCGTATGCGTGAACTGGCTGTTCAGGCTCGAAACGACTCCAACGGCACTGCTGACCGTACTGCTCTGAACAAAGAGTTCTCGCAGATGTCGGACGAGCTGACCCGTATCGCCAAGTCGACCAACCTGAACGGTAAGAACCTGATCGACGGTACTGCTGGCACCATGACCTTCCAGGTTGGTTCCAACACTGGCGCTACCAACCAGATCACCATCACCCTGGCTAGCGGCTTCGACGCTTCCACCCTGGGTGTTGACTCCGGCACCATCGCCATCACCGGCGACAGCTCCAACATCGACACCAACGTTACCAAGTCGCTGGATGCCATCGACAAGGCGCTGCAGACCATCAACTCCAGCCGTGCCGACCTCGGTGCTGCCCAGAACCGTCTGACCAGCACCATCTCCAACCTGCAGAACATCAACGAAAACGCCAGTGCTGCACTGGGTCGCGTACAAGATACCGACTTCGCTGCTGAAACTGCCCAGCTGACTAAGCAGCAGACTCTGCAACAAGCTTCGACCGCAGTTCTGGCCCAGGCCAACCAACTGCCATCCGCTGTACTGAAGCTGCTTCAGTAATAGCTGGCTAAGCTTTGGCGGGGGAGTGCGCTGGTCGTGCTCTCTCGCTTTTTTACTTTAAGAGGTGGTGGACATGGATATGAGCGTGAAGCTGAACTTGTCTTATCCCGTGGCCAAGCCCGCGACGCCTGTCGCTGACCACCCTGTGGAAAAGTCTCAAGACCGTGTTCCTGCTGTGGCTGCTGTGGCTGATCCAGCCGTGCACACCCAGGAAAACAGGAAAGAGTCTCAATCCGAGCAGGAAAAAGTAAAGATGGCCGTGCAGGAAATCGAGAAGTTCGTCCAGTCGGTCAAGCGTAACCTGGAGTTCTCCATCGACGAGCCCTCCGGCAAAGTTGTAGTCAAAGTGATTGCCAGCGACTCGGGGGAAGTGGTTCGCCAGATCCCCAACGAAGAAGTGCTGAGACTGGCAAACAGTTTGAACGATGCCAGCAGCCTGCTGTTCAGCGCCAAGGTCTGATAGCTGGCACGAATATTGTTTTCTGTACTTTTGGACGCTGTGGCGGTCAAAAGACTGGCGGCACACTGAAGGGAGATACACATGGCAAGTCCAATTCTACCGGGTACCGGTCTGGGTTCCGGTCTCGATACCGGTGCCATCGTCAAGGCATTGGTCAATGCTGACAAAGCAGCCAAGCAGGGCCAGATCGACCGTGCAACCGCGAGCAACAGCGCGAGCATCTCCGGTATCGGAACCTTGCAATCGTTGCTGTCGACCTTTCAAAGCACCCTCTCGGTCGCCGGGCTGGGCAGTGCTGTCAATCCAGCCTTTACAGGTTTTGCCGCGACTTCCAGCGATGCCAAGTTCGTGGATGCCACGGCGGGTAATGACGCGGTTGCCGGCAAGTACACCGTTACCGTGCAAAACCTTGCTACTTCATCGAAAGTAGCCAGTCAGGCCTTTTCGGGTGGCGTTTCCAGCCCTATTTCGAAGGGTACCCTGACCATCACTCAGGGCTCCTCCAGTTACTCTCTGGCCGTCGGTGCGAATGCCACTTTGCAATCGGTGCGTGATGCGATCAACGCCGACTCCAAGATGGCGTCGTCCGGGATCAGTGCCAACATCGTGACCGACTCGTTCGGCTCGCGCCTGGTGGTCGGTTCTGATAAGACGGGCGCGGGTACCGACCTCTCCGTGAGCGGCATTCCCGAGCTGCAGATCGATGGCACCAAGGTGATGTCGGACGAGGCTAATCCGGTCACGGCCACTTCTTCCGGTGCCATTGGCAGCCTGGCTAAAGATGCCAAGTTCACGGTCGATGGAATGGCGCTGACCAGTAAGAGCAACACGGTCACCCAGGCCATCTCGGGGCTCAAGCTGAATCTCGTGGCACCAACGGCCCCCAATACTTCAATCACGGTGGAAGTGAAGACCAACACCGAGGGGCTCAAGACTTCCATCCAGAAGTTCGTCGATGCCTACAATGCCGTGGCCAACGGCATCTCGACCTTGACCAAGCCGTCCCTGGACGACGATGGCAAGCCGACCGTGCCCGCCCAGTTGACCGGTGACCCGCTGCCGCGCTCTATCCTGGCGGCGATTCGTGAGCCGTTGTCGCAAGTAGGCGGCTCGGGCGGCAAGCTGACCGTGCTGGCGCAGTTGGGGATCACGACCAACCAGAAGACCGGTGCGTTGGATTTCGATGACAAGAAATTCACGGCAGCCATGAACGACAAGAAGCTGGGCGGCGAAGTGCAAAAGCTGTTCACCGGTGACGATGCCGTTCCGGGGTCGGGCCTGCTGGATCGCATGACTGCTGCGATCAAGCCATTCACCCAGGGCGTCGGTAAGACCGAGGGAATTCTGACCACTCGGACCAAGAACCTGGACCTGGTCAAGAAGAAGCTCACCGACCAGCAGGCTGCCCTGGATCGTCGGATCGAAACGCTGACCGCCGTGTTGACCAAGAAATACAACGACATGGACACCCTGGTCGGCAAGCTGAAGGCTACCGGCAACAACATCACTTCGATGTTCGAGGCATTGAACGCGCAGAAGAAATCCTGATATACAGTCTGCGCCAAAAGCCCGGCAGCGTTTTCCAGCGCTCCGGGCTTTTGCATTTGACCTAAAGTTTTTTGACGTTGCGTCGATACGCTGTTTATACAAACCCTTGAGTTTTGAAGAGGTACCACATGAATCCGATGTTAGCCCTTCGCCAGTACCAAAAGGTGGGTGGACAGGCGCAGACCTCCGAGGCTAGCCCGCATCGCCTGGTGCAGATGCTGATGGAAGGTGGCCTGGATCGTATCGCTCAGGCCAAGGGTGCAATAGAGCGCAAGGATGTTGCCAACAAGGGCGTGTTCATCAACAAGGCCATCGGCATCATTGGTGGCTTGCGCGAAGGCCTGGACCTGGAAAACTCCATGGATACCCTGGGGGATCTGGACGGCCTGTACACCTACATGATGAAGCGCCTGACCGAGGCTAACATCAAGAGCGACCCGAAGATTCTCGATGAGGTCGCCGACCTGCTGCGTACGGTCAAAGAGGGCTGGGATGCGATCGCAGCCCCGGGTCCGCAGTTTTAAGGAGAAACACCATGAGTGCAGTCCTGCAACGCATTGAAGAAACTCGCGTGGCCCTGGTCGATGCCTTGGCCGAGCGCAATTGGCAAGCCATCGGTGAGTTGGACCTGGCCTGCCGTTCGTGCATGGAGGACGTACTCAGCGAAGCCGAGGTCGACGAGGCAGCCCTGAAGGACAATCTGGAGGAGTTGCTGGGGGTCTATCGGCAACTGCTGGAAGTGGCGACTGGCGAGCGCCAAGCGATATTCGACGAGATGTCGCAGATCCACCAAGCACAGAACGCAGCAAAGGTTTACCATTTGTTCGGTTAATGTCGAGTTGAACCGAACACTGCGCGCCATAAATTTGACTGTGCACGCTTTTTTGACTTAACTAGTGGCTGTTTTCAGATTTCAGGCGTCTATGAGGGCAGAAAATGCCTTCAAGCGCGTCTAGCTTGCCCCCTTTTTTTCGGGCATTGAGTTGACTAGGGAAGTTGCTATTGCATGTGGCGTGAAACCAAAATTCTGCTGATCGATGACGATAGCGTCCGCCGCCGCGACCTGGCGGTGATTTTAAATTTTCTCGGCGAAGAAAATTTACCCTGCGGTAGCCATGACTGGCAGCAGGCTGTCGACTCTTTGTCGTCCAGTCGTGAAGTTATTTGCGTCCTCATCGGGACCGTAAATGCTCCTGGCGCACTTCCGGGCTTGTTAAAGACACTCTCGACCTGGGATGAGTTCCTTCCGGTTCTGCTGATGGGTGAAAATTCCTCTGTTGATCTTCCCGAAGATCAGCGTCGTCGGGTGCTGTCCACCCTGGAAATGCCGCCTAGCTACAGCAAGCTGCTCGACTCGCTGCATCGGGCTCAGGTCTATCGTGAGATGTACGACCAGGCGCGTGAGCGCGGGCGTCATCGCGAACCCAATCTGTTTCGTAGCCTGGTCGGCACCAGCCGAGCGATCCAGCACGTCCGGCAGATGATGCAACAGGTGGCGGATACCGACGCCAGCGTGCTGATCCTTGGCGAGTCGGGTACCGGCAAGGAAGTGGTTGCACGCAACTTGCACTATCACTCCAAGCGCCGCGACGCGCCTTTCGTGCCGGTCAATTGCGGGGCGATTCCTGCAGAGTTGCTGGAAAGCGAGCTGTTTGGCCATGAAAAAGGCGCATTCACCGGGGCGATTACCAGTCGTGCCGGGCGTTTCGAGCTGGCCAATGGCGGAACGCTGTTCCTCGATGAAATTGGTGACATGCCGTTGCCGATGCAGGTCAAGCTCTTGCGTGTGCTGCAGGAGCGGACCTTCGAGCGCGTGGGTAGCAACAAGACCCAGGGTGTGGATGTGCGCATCATCGCTGCGACCCACAAGAACCTGGAAAGCATGATCGAGGTCGGCAGTTTCCGTGAGGACCTGTACTACCGCCTCAATGTGTTCCCCATCGAGATGGCCCCGCTGCGTGAGCGGGTGGAAGACATTCCACTGCTGATGAACGAGCTGATCTCGCGTATGGAGCACGAGAAGCGCGGTTCGATTCGCTTCAATTCCGCCGCCATCATGTCCTTGTGCCGTCATGGTTGGCCGGGCAACGTCCGCGAGCTGGCCAACCTGGTAGAGCGCATGGCGATCATGCACCCCTATGGGGTGATCGGCGTGGTCGAGTTGCCGAAGAAATTCCGCTATGTCGACGATGAAGACGAGCAGATGGTCGACAGCCTGCGCAGCGACCTGGAAGAGCGGGTGGCGATCAACGGCCATGCCCCGGACTTTGCTTCCACCGCCATGCTGCCGCCGGAAGGCCTGGATCTGAAGGACTACCTCGGTAGCCTGGAGCAGGGGTTGATCCAGCAGGCGCTGGACGACGCCAATGGCATCGTGGCGCGTGCCGCCGAGCGGTTGCGTATCCGGCGTACCACCCTGGTGGAGAAAATGCGCAAGTACGGCATGAGCCGTCGTGAAGGTGATGAGCAGGCGGATGATTGACGCCTGTTTTTCAAGTCTTTGAAATATGGGCGGTTTTTTTTAGGCACGGGTATTGCTAAGTCTCTCGTAACGTTCCGTTTAACTGACGGTCAGCCACGCGAGAGAGCCCCATGCCCCAAGCCGCCCAGATGTCTCCTGCCCCCGATACCCAGGGGCAATCGTCGTCCGTAGAGCAGGCAAGTCGGCTGGGTCTTGAGCAGGCCTTTGCCCTGTTCAACCAGGTATCGAGCCAACTTACTGACTCCTACAGCATGCTTGAAGCCCGGGTCACCGAGCTCAAGGGCGAGTTGGCGGTGGTCAGTGCCCAACGCATGCAGGAGCTGGCGGAAAAAGAACGCCTGGCCAATCGCCTGCAGAACCTCCTCGACCTGTTGCCAGGTGGCGTGATCGTGATCGATGGCCATGGCATCGTCAGCGAAGCCAACCCGGCCGCCTGTGATCTCCTGGGCTTGCCCCTGGAAGGGGAGTTGTGGCGCAACGTCATTACCCGCAGTTTCGCTCCGCGCGAAGACGATGGTCATGAGATTTCCCTGCGCGACGGTCGACGGCTGTCCATCTCGACCCGCTCGCTGGATGCAGAACCTGGGCAATTGGTGCTGCTCAACGACCTGACTGAAACCCGCCATTTGCAAGATCAGCTGGCTCGCCATGAGCGTCTGTCCTCCCTGGGCAAAATGGTGGCGTCCCTGGCGCACCAGATCCGTACGCCGCTGTCGGCGGCCTTGTTGTATGCCAGCCATTTGACCGAGCAGGAGCTGCCCGTGAGCACCCAGCAGCGTTTTGCCGGTCGGCTCAAGGAGCGCCTGCATGAGCTCGAGCACCAGGTGCGCGACATGCTGGTGTTCGCCCGTGGCGAGCTGCCGTTGACGGATCGCCTGACGCCCAGTGCCCTATTGCAGTCGTTGCAGGAAGCGGCCGCGCCTCATGTCCAGGAGGCGTCGGTGCGCTGGCAGTGCGATAGCCGCGAAGGCGAGCTGTTGTGCAATCGCGACACCCTGGTGGGGGCCTTGCTCAATCTGATCGAGAATGCGCTCCAGGCCAGTGCCGCAACGGCACGCTTGAAGGTCCACCTGTATCGGCGTGATGACACCTTGCGGTTGTGTATCAGTGACAATGGCAGTGGTATCGACGCTGCCGTGCTGGAGCGCCTGGGGGAGCCGTTTTTCACCACCAAGGCCAATGGAACAGGGCTTGGCCTGACAGTGGTCAAGGCGGTGGCGCGGGCTCATCAGGGAGAATTGTCACTGCGCTCGCGTCCCGGGCGTGGTACTTGCGCACTGGTGACCCTGCCTCTGTTCTCCAGTGCCCATGGAGTGGAGTGAAGGCAATGGCAATCAAGGTTCTACTGGTTGAAGACGATCGCGCCCTGCGTGAAGCGCTGGCCGACACCCTGCTGCTGGCGGGGCATGACTACAAGGCGGTCGGTAGCGCCGAAGAGGCATTGACGGCAGTGGCCAGCGAGTCTTTCAGCCTGGTGCTCAGTGACGTCAACATGCCCGGCATGGATGGCCATCAGTTGCTGGGCCTGCTGCGCGCGCGCCAGCCGCAGTTGCCGGTGCTATTGATGACGGCCCACGGCGCAGTCGAGCGTGCCGTGGATGCCATGCGCCAGGGGGCCGCCGATTATCTGGTCAAGCCCTTCGAACCCAGGGCCCTGCTCGATCTGGTGGCGCGTCATGCCCTGGGCTGCTTGGGAGTGAGCGACGATGAAGGTCCGGTCGCCTTCGAGCCGGCCAGCATGCAGTTGCTGGAGCTGGCGAGTCGAGTGGCCCGCAGTGATTCCACGGTGCTGATCTCCGGGGAGTCGGGCACTGGCAAGGAGGTGCTGGCGCGCTACATTCACCAGCATTCGCACCGTGCGAGCCAGCCCTTTATCGCCATCAACTGTGCGGCGATTCCGGACAACATGCTCGAGGCCACTCTGTTCGGGCATGAGAAGGGGGCCTTTACGGGCGCTATCGCAGCCCAGCCGGGCAAGTTCGAGCAGGCCGATGGTGGCACGATTCTGCTCGACGAGATCTCCGAAATGCCCCTCGGCCTGCAGGCCAAGCTGCTGCGGGTCTTGCAGGAGCGTGAAGTGGAGCGGGTCGGCGCGCGCAAGCCCATCAGCCTGGATATCCGCGTAGTGGCCACGACCAACCGCGACCTGGGGGGAGAGGTGGCGGCCGGGCGTTTCCGCGAGGACCTTTATTACCGCTTGTCGGTTTTCCCCCTGGCCTGGCGTCCATTGCGCGAGCGCACTGCCGATATTCTGCCGCTGGCCGAAAGATTGCTGCTCAAGCACGTCAATAAAATGAAGCATGCCGCCGCCAAGCTCTCGGTCGAAGCCCAGGCTTGTCTGTTGGCCTACCCTTGGCCGGGTAATGTGCGTGAGTTGGACAACGCATTGCAGCGGGCCCTGATCCTGCAGCAGGGCGGCCTGATTCGCCCTGAGGATTTCTGTCTCGCCGGGCCCGTTGCCTGTGCGCCGTTGCCGGCGCTCGCACCCGTTGGCCAGGCAGTCCGCGATTTTGTGGGGGAGCTGCCTGAGGCACCCCAGGAGTCGGGTGGCCTGGGGGACGATCTGCGGCGGCGGGAGTTCCAGATGATCATCGATACCCTGCGCTCAGAGCGCGGACGGCGTAAGGAGGCGGCGGAGCGCCTGGGCATCAGTCCGCGCACCCTGCGTTACAAATTGGCGCAGATGCGTGACGCCGGCATGGATGTCGAGGCCTATCTGTTCGCTACCTGATGAGAGGTTTACGAAGCCCAGGATGGGCTTTTGTCGAGTTGAGCCATGGAGCTGGCACCCTTGTTGCTAACACCTCACTAACCGCGGAGTGAGCGTCAAAAAAATGCGGGTCGTCAGAGAGAGTAGACCATGAGCCAAGGTATTGAATTTAATCGGTTGATGTTGGATATGCGGGCCATGCAGATGGACGCAATGTCGCAGCCAAAATCCGCCGCAGTAGCAGAGGTCGCCGGCAGCAGTTTCGCCGACCTGCTTGGCCAGGCCGTGAACAAGGTCAACGATACCCAGCAAGCCTCTAATCAGTTGGCCAACGCCTTCGAGATTGGCAAGAGCGGCGTCGATCTGACGGACGTGATGATTTCCTCGCAAAAGGCCAGTGTGTCTTTTCAAGCCTTGACCCAGGTGCGTAACAAGCTGGTTCAAGCGTATCAAGACATCATGCAGATGCCGGTTTAAGGACGAGATTGAGTCATGGCAGAAGCAGTCGCCGATAACGTACCGGCCAAGGCCACACCGCCGGTAGACGGGAAACCGCCGCTGTTCGGTTTGTCGTTCCTGGAAAACCTGTCCCAGATGACCATGCTGCGTCAGGTCGGCCTGTTGGTGGGCCTGGCCGCCAGCGTGGCGATCGGCTTTGCCGTGGTGTTGTGGTCCCAGCAGCCCGATTACCGGCCGCTGTATGGCAGCCTGGCGGGGATGGATGCCAAGCAGGTCATGGATACCCTGGCCTCTGCCGATATTCCCTACACCGTCGAGCCCAACTCCGGAGCCCTGCTGGTCAAGGCCGATGACTTGCCTCGTGCCCGCCTGAAACTGGCCGCCGCCGGCGTAGCGCCGGGCGATGGCAATGTCGGCTTCGAGATCCTCGATAAAGAACAAGGGCTGGGCACCAGCCAGTTCATGGAGGCCACCCGCTACCGCCGTGGTCTGGAAGGCGAACTGGCCCGCACTATTTCCAGCCTGAACAACGTCAAGGGTGCCCGGGTGCACCTGGCCATTCCGAAAAGCTCGGTATTCGTGCGCGACGAACGCAAGCCCAGTGCTTCGGTGTTGGTCGAGCTGTACTCTGGCCGCTCCCTGGAGCCTGGCCAGGTCATGGCTATCGTCAATTTGGTGGCGACCAGCGTTCCCGAGTTGAGCAAGTCCCAGGTCACCGTCGTGGACCAGAAGGGCAACCTGCTTTCCGACCAGGCGGAAAACTCCGCGCTGACCATGGCCGGCAAGCAGTTCGACTACAGCCGCCGCATGGAAAGCATGCTGACCCAGCGGGTGCATAACATCCTGCAGCCGGTGCTGGGTAACGATCGCTACAAGGCTGAAGTCTCGGCCGATGTCGACTTCAGTGCGGTGGAATCCACCTCTGAACAGTTCAACCCCGACCAGCCGGCCTTGCGCAGCGAGCAGTCGGTCAACGAGCAGCGTTCCAGCAGCAATGGCCCGCAAGGCGTTCCCGGTGCCCTGAGCAACCAGCCGCCGTCGCCGGCCTCGGCCCCGCAGACCACCGGTGGCGCTACCGCTTCTGCCGGTATGGTGCAGCCAGGGCAGCCGTTGCTGGATGCCAACGGCCAGCAGATCATGGACCCGGCCACTGGCCAGCCGATGCTCGCGCCTTATCCGTCGGACAAGCGTCAACAATCCACCAAGAACTTCGAACTCGACCGTTCCATCAGTCACACCAAGCAACAGCAGGGCCGCTTGAATCGCCTTTCGGTCGCCGTGGTGGTGGACGACCAGGTCAAGGTCAACCCGGCCAATGGCGAAACTACCCGTGCGCCGTGGAGCGCCGACGAATTGGCGCGCTTCACTCGCCTGGTTCAGGACGCGGTCGGTTTCGATGCCAGCCGTGGTGACAGCGTCAGTGTGATCAATGTGCCGTTCTCCGCCGATCGTGGGGAAGTGGTCGCCGATATTCCGTTCTACTCGCAGCCCTGGTTCTGGGACATCGTCAAGCAAGTGCTGGGCGTGCTGTTCATCCTGGTATTGGTGTTCGGTGTCCTGCGTCCGGTGCTCAACAACATCACCGGCGGCGGCAAGGGCAAGCAACTGGCTGGCCTGGGCAGCGACGTCGAGCTGGGCGGCATGGGCGGCCTGGATGGCGAGTTGGCCAACGACCGTGTCAGCCTCGGTGGTCCGCAAAGCATCCTGCTGCCGAGCCCGAGCGAGGGTTATGACGCTCAGTTGAATGCAATCAAGAGTCTGGTGGCAGAAGACCCGGGTCGAGTGGCCCAGGTCGTGAAAGAGTGGATTAACGCAGATGAGTGATAACCGAGCCGCTACCGCCAAACTGACCCGGGTCGACAAGGCTGCGATCTTGCTGCTGTCCCTGGGGTCCACCGATGCCGCGCAAGTGTTGCGCCACATGGGGCCCAAGGAGGTCCAGCGTGTGGGTGTGGCCATGGCGCAGATGGGTAACGTGCACCGTGAGCAGGTCGAGCAGGTGATGAGCGAGTTCGTCGACATCGTCGGCGACCAGACCAGTCTCGGCGTGGGCTCTGACGATTACGTACGCAAGATGCTCACCCAGGCCCTGGGCGAGGACAAGGCCAACGGCTTGATCGACCGCATCCTGCTGGGCGGCAACACCAGTGGCCTGGACAGTCTGAAGTGGATGGAGCCGCGGGCCGTGGCCGACGTGATCCGCTACGAGCACCCGCAGATCCAGGCGATCGTGGTGGCCTACCTGGATCCGGACCAGGCTGGCGAGGTGCTGGGCAACTTCGACCACAAGGCGCGACTGGACATCATCCTGCGGGTTTCTTCGCTCAATACCGTGCAACCTGCGGCGCTGAAAGAGCTGAACCAGATCCTCGAGAAGCAGTTCTCCGGCAACTCCAACGCTTCGCGTACCACCTTGGGCGGTATCAAGCGCGCCGCCGACATCATGAACTTCCTCGACAGCTCGATCGAAGGCCAGCTGATGGACTCGATCCGCGAAGTGGACGAGGACCTGTCCGGCCAGATCGAGGACTTGATGTTCGTCTTCAACAACCTGGCCGATGTCGACGACCGCGGGATCCAGGCGCTGTTGCGCGAGGTGTCTTCCGATGTGCTGGTGCTGGCCCTCAAGGGGTCGGACGAGGGCGTCAAGGAAAAGATCTTCAAGAACATGTCCAAGCGTGCCGCCGAGTTGCTGCGCGACGACCTGGAAGCCAAGGGTCCGGTGCGCGTCAGCGACGTGGAAACTGCGCAGAAGGAAATCCTCACCATTGCCCGCCGTATGGCCGAAGCCGGAGAGATCGTTCTCGGTGGGAAGGGCGGCGAAGAAATGATCTAAGGTCGCTTTATGTCGTCCAGCAGTGATGAAGCCCAGAGCGGACTGATCCGTGCTCGGGACGTAGAGGGTTTCGATGTCTGGGCGCTGCCCAGCTTCGACCCGGAACCCGAGCCGGAGCCGGAACCCGAGCCCGAGGAGATCGAGGAAGAAATCGAGGAGGTGCCGCTGGAGGAAGTCCAGCCACTGACCCTCGAGGAACTCGAGAGCATTCGCCAGGAAGCCTACAACGAGGGTTTTGCCACCGGTGAGCGCGAGGGCTTCCACAGCACCACGCTCAAGGTTCGCCAGGAAGCTGACGTCGCCTTGAATGCCAAGTTGCAGGCGCTCGAATTGCTGATGGGCAATCTGTTCGAGCCGATCGCCGAGCAAGACACCCAGATCGAGAAAACCCTGGTGGACCTGGTCAGGCATGTGGCGCGCCAGGTGATCCAGCGTGAGCTGGCGATGGACTCCAGCCAGATCGAACAGGTCATGCGCGAGGCCCTCAAGCTGCTGCCCCTGGGCGTTGGCAATGTGCGGCTGTATGTCAATCCGCAGGACTTCGAACAGGTCAAGAGCCTGCGCGACCGGCATGAAGAAGACTGGCGCATCGTCGAGGACGAGTCCCTGCTGCCGGGCGGCTGCCGGGTCGAGACCGAGCACAGTCGTATCGATGCCAGTGTCGAGACCCGGATTACCCAGGCCATGGACCAGCTCTTCGATCAATTGCACGAACAATCGCTGCATCCAGCGGCGGCGGACTTGAGCCTGGAGCTTGGGCCGCGTACGCCGGACTTGCCGCAGGCACCCGCTGCCGATCCAGGTGCTGAACAGGATGCCGAGCAGCCTGAGCCCACGGACCTTGTCCATGCGCCTTGATCGGACCAGCTTCGGCAAGCGCCTGGGCAGCTACGCCGAAGCCGTCAAGTTGCCGAGCCAGCCGGTCCTCGAGGGACGCCTGCTGCGCATGGTCGGCCTGACCCTGGAGGCTGAAGGCCTGCGAGCCGCCATGGGCACCCGCTGCCTGGTGATCAACGACGACAGTTACCACCCGGTCCAGGTCGAAGCCGAAGTCATGGGTTTCTCCGGGAGCAAGGTGTTCCTGATGCCGGTGGGCAGTGTCGCCGGGATTGCTCCCGGCGCTCGCGTGGTACCGCTGGGCGATACCGGGCGCCTGCCCATGGGCATGAGCATGCTCGGGCGAGTGCTGGACGGTGCCGGTCGGGCCCTGGACGGCAAGGGTGGCATGCGTGCCGAAGACTGGGTGCCGATGGACGGTCCGACCATCAACCCGCTCAATCGCGACCCCATCAGCCAGCCGCTGGATGTGGGTATCCGCAGCATCAACGGTTTATTGACAGTGGGTCGCGGCCAGCGCCTGGGCCTGTTCGCCGGTACGGGCGTGGGCAAGAGTGTGCTGCTGGGCATGATGACCCGCTTCACCGAGGCCGACATCATCGTGGTCGGGCTGATCGGTGAGCGGGGACGCGAGGTCAAGGAGTTCATCGAGCACATCCTCGGCGAAGAGGGGCTCAAGCGCTCGGTGGTGGTGGCATCGCCGGCGGACGACGCACCGCTGATGCGTTTGCGCGCGGCGATGTATTGCACGCGGATCGCTGAGTATTTTCGCGACAAGGGCAAGAATGTCCTGTTGCTGATGGATTCGCTGACTCGTTTTGCCCAGGCCCAGCGGGAAATCGCCTTGGCGATCGGTGAGCCCCCGGCGACCAAGGGCTATCCGCCGTCGGTATTCGCCAAGCTGCCCAAGCTGGTGGAGCGCGCGGGCAATGCCGAGGCCGGTGGTGGTTCGATCACGGCGTTCTATACCGTGCTTTCCGAAGGCGACGACCAGCAGGATCCGATCGCCGACTCGGCCCGGGGCGTGCTCGACGGACACATCGTGCTGTCCCGGCGCCTGGCGGAGGAGGGGCACTACCCGGCAATCGATATCGAGGCCTCCATCAGCCGGGTCATGCCGGCGGTGATCAGTGCCGAGAACATGGCGCGCGCCCAGTACTTCAAGCAGCTGTGGTCGCGTTACCAGCAGGCTCGCGATCTGATCAGCGTCGGGGCCTACGTCGCCGGTGGCGATCGCGACACCGATACCGCGATCTCCCTGCACCCGGCGATGGTGGCCTATCTGCGCCAGGGACTGAACGACAACGTCAGCCTGGGCCATAGCCAGACCCATCTGGAAATGTTGTTCTCCCAGATCGCGAGCGGGTAACCGGTCATGGCCGATAGCCGTGCGGCGCGCCTGGCGCCGGTGGTGGACATGGCGGAGAAAGCCGAGCGCACCGCGGTCCAGCGCCTGGAATACTTCAATGGCCAGATGCGGGTCGCCGAAAGCAAGCTGGGCGACCTGGAGCGTTTTCGCAACGACTACCAGGAGCAATGGGTCGAGCGCGGCAAGCTGGGGGTTTCCGGCCACTGGCTGCTCAACTACCAGTACTTCCTCAGTCAGCTGGACACCGCTGTAGCCCAGCAGCGCCAGAGCCTGGCCTGGCACCAGAACAACCTCGACCGCGCCCGTGAGGCCTGGCAGCAGGCCTACGCGCGGGTGGAAGGGTTGCGCAAGCTGGTGCAGCGCTATATCGACGAGGCGCGGGCGCTGGAAGACAAGCGCGAGCAGAAACTGCTGGATGAGCTTTCCCAGCGCCTGCCGCGCCAATCGCCTTATTGAGCGGCGGTTTTTTTCCTGGCAGGTTGTTCGGCTGCCCAGTGGGTGCTAAACCTTCTAGACGTCGCCAATGACAAGGAACCAGTCTCATGTCGGTCGTTACAGAAATATCCCCGGATGGACAGAAACTCACTATTTCGATCAAGGGGCGTTTCGACTTCGGGCGTCACCAGGAATTTCGCGAGTCCTACGAGCGACTCAACAAGACGCCGGAATCCATCGTGGTGGATCTCAAGGAGGCCACCTATCTCGACAGCTCGGCCCTGGGCATGTTGCTATTGCTGCGTGATCACGCCGGTGGCGACAATGCCGACGTCCGGGTGATCAATAGCAACTCGGATGTCCGCAAGATCCTCGCCATCTCCAATTTCGACAAGCTTTTCGATATCAGTTGACTGGCGTGCGGTCGATGACCGAGTCCCTGTGCGTATTGATTGCCGAGGATGGCGCGGCGGACCGTCTGTTGCTGTCGAGCATCGTTCGTCGCCAGGGCCATCGGGTACTGGCCGCGAGCAATGGCCTGGAGGCCCTGGAGTTGTTCCAGGGCCAGCGCCCGCAGATCGTATTGATGGACGCGATGATGCCGGTCATGGACGGATTCGAGGCGGCGCGTCGGATCAAGGCGCTGGCGGGCGAGACCCTGGTACCCATTATCTTCCTGACCTCCCTGAGCGAGGGCGAGGCGCTGGCTCGTTGCCTGGAGGCCGGAGGCGACGATTTTCTGGCAAAGCCCTATAACCCGGTAATCCTGGCGGCCAAGATCAATGCCATGGACCGTTTGCGCCGCTTGCAGGAAACCGTATTGCAGCAGCGTGACCAGATCACTCGCCACCATGACTACCTGCTCAACGAGCAGCGGGTGGCCAAGGCGGTGTTCGACAAGGTGGCGCATTCCGGCTGCCTGAATGCACCGAACATCCGTTACCTGCAATCGCCCTACGCACTGTTCAACGGCGATCTGCTGCTGGCGGCGTATACCCCGGCGGGGGACATGCATGTGCTGCTGGGGGATTTCACCGGCCATGGCCTGCCGGCTGCCGTCGGGGCGATGCCCCTGGCCGAGGTGTTCTATGGAATGACTGCCAAGGGCTACGGGTTGCCGGAAACCCTGCGGGAGATGAATGCCAAGCTCAAGCGCATCCTGCCGGTGGACATGTTCTGCTGTGCCACGCTGCTGTGCCTGAGTTCCCAGCGGCGGGCGCTGGAAGTGTGGAACGGCGGCATGCCCGAAGGGTATCTGTACAGCCATGCCAGTGGCGCGCGAACGCCCCTGGTGTCCCGGCACCTGCCGCTTGGGGTGCAGGGAGTTGAGGTGTTCGAGGACCGCACCGAGGTCTTTCCCATGGCCCCGGGGGACCGGGTGTTCCTGCTCTCCGATGGTGTGATCGATACCTGCAATGCCGAGGATGAGTTGTTCGGTGCACAGCGCCTGCAGCAAGTGTTTGCCGCCAACCGCCAGGAGGAGTGCCTGCTGGGGGAGATCCAGCAGGCACTGGAAGACTTTGGCGGCCAGGCCCGGGACGATGTGAGCATGGTCGAGGTCAGCCTGCCGGAGTTCTCCCGCTTGGTGCCCCCGGCCCTGGTCTACTCCGACAGCGGCTTGTCTTGCCCGCTGGATTGGTCGGTGAGCTTCGAGTTTCGTGCCGCCACTCTCAAGCGCTTCAATCCGCTGCCTTATCTGTTGCAGCTGCTATTGGAGGTGCATGGCCTGCGTTCCCAGAGTGGGGCGTTGTACAGCGTGTTGGCCGAGTTGTACTCCAATGCGCTGGAGCATGGAGTGCTCAAGCTGGACTCGCAACTCAAGCGCGATGCCCAGGGATTCACTCGCTACTATCGTGAGCGGGCCAGCCGCCTGGAGGAGTTGCGCGAGGGTTTTGTCCGCGTGCATCTGCAGGTCGAGCCCTTGGAGACGGGAGGGCGCCTGGTGATACGGGTCGAGGACAGTGGCGAAGGATTCGACGTGGCGGCGATCATGGCTCGGCCCAACGATACCGGGCGCTTGTCGGGGCGCGGTGTCAGCCTGATTCGTCAGATGAGCCGCGAGGCGCAATGGGCTGACGATGGTCGCAGTGTCCGCGTGGAGTTTTCCTGGGAGGCTCTGGCATAATTTCCTGGTTCTTGATCAAGGAGCGAACAAGTGGCTGAGATTCATCTGGATCACACGGTACTCAACGCGTTGCAGGAGGTCATGGAGGACGAATATCCCGTCCTGCTGGATACTTTTGTCTGCGATTCGGCCGAGCGTGTACGCGTGCTGCATAAGTCCCGGGACAGCATCCAGCTGGTCGCCGCTGCCCATAGCCTCAAGGGCAGCAGTAGCAACATGGGCGCTACACGCCTGGCCGAGCTCTGCCATCAATTGGAGCTGCGAGCCGCGCAGGCGGCTGATGAGGGGGTGCGCCAGTTGGTGGGGGAGATTGATGGCGAGTTCGCTATTGTCCGGCGCTTGTGTGAGCAGGAGCTGCAGCGTTTTCATTGCTGAATGGCGATCCTCGGCCAGTGCTTTGCAGGAGTTGGCCCGTCCTTTGCAAAGAAGTCTCGTACTGTACCTATGATTTCAGTGCAGCGGAGACTGTTCCATGGCTGTTACCCCCAATTCGCTTCTTCAGGCCACCGCCCAGGCCAGCCCTCAATCCAAGGTGCAAGCGGCTGCTGTCGGCCCTCTGGCAAGCGTTGCCGAGCCTGGGGACAAGGCTTCCAGCTTCGCGCAGCTCTACGCCAGCCAATCTCAAGCCAAAGTGCAGAGCAAGCCTCAGGCTGTCGCTGACAACAGCCCGTCACCGGTGCGTGACAAGAGCCCCGACAACACCCCGAAAAGGGACGCTGGCAATGATCAGGCTGCCGCATCGCAGCCAGCGGTTGCCGATAGCGGCAAGGCCTTGCCTGCCGAAAAACCGGCCAGCACCGGCAAAGATGGTGCTGCCAGCGATGACCGCAAGCCAGTCGATACAGCACAGGCCGAGGCGCCGTCCAGCGAGCCCACGGTGGATCCAAGCCTGCTGCAAGGCCAGCCTGTAGCGCCGGTGGCAGTGGCAGAGCCTGCCCCGGCTCCCGTGCCGCAGCCTCAGGTCGAAGCGGCTCCTGTCCTGGTGCCAGCGCAGGTTGCGGCAGCGGTAGTGCCGGCGCCGGCCGCCGAACCTGCCAAGGAGGCGTTCGATCCCGAGGCCGACCCTCTGGATGCCTTGCCTGCCGTGCGTTTGGCCATGGAGCAAAGCGGCCATGTCTCGGCGTCCAGTCAATCGCAACCCAAGAATGCCTCTAGCACCGCTAACGCCGATGCTCAGTTGGCATCGGCGCCGAATATCGCCAATGGCATGGCCGGCCTGCTCGAGCAGGCTGGCAAGGGCGGTACCGAGCAGGGGGGCGAGAAGGCCTTCAGCGGTCTGATTACCGAAGGCTTGAAGGATCTCAAGGGCGCGTCCAGCGATACTCGCGTGGATGACTTCGCCAACCGCCTGGCGGCCCTGACCCAGGCGGCAACGCCCAAGACAGCCAATGCGGTGCCGGTCAACCAGCCATTGGCCATGCACCAGAGCGGGTGGACCGATGAAGTGGTCAACCGGGTGATGTACCTGTCCAGCGCCAACCTCAAGTCGGCGGATATCCAGTTGCAACCGGCCGAGCTTGGGCGCCTGGATATTCGCGTGCACATGATTCCCGACCAGCAGACCCAGGTGACGTTCATGAGTGCCCATGCGGGTGTGCGTGAAGCCCTGGAAGGGCAGATGCATCGCATGCGCGATATGTTCAGCCAGCAGGGCCTGGGGCAGGTGGACGTCAATGTTTCCGATCAGTCCCGTGGCTGGCAGGGCCAGGAGCAGGCGCAGCAAGGGCAGAACCGCGCCAGCGGCTCCAGCGCCAGTGGCTCGCGCCTGGATGGCGAGCCTGGCGATGACGGGCAGCCTGCATTGGCTGAGGTCTCTGCCCCGGTGCAGAGCGTGATCGGCACGAGTGTCGTGGACTATTACGCTTGATCGGATGACCAGCGGGAGCTTCCTGTGGCAAGGAGGCTCCCGGCGGACATTGCCCCGGCGTCCCGGCTCGCCATTTCTTTCAGCGTCCTGCTGACGGTCTCAGATCTGCATTTCTGACAAATCTGGCATAACACTTGCTCTTGCCTTGCCGTGCGACTGTGAACCCCCGAATAGTGACGGATTATTGGCATGGCGAAGAGCGAAGCAGCAGAAAAACCCACCGCAGGGAAAAGCAAACTCAAGCTTATCCTCTTGATTGTCCTGGCGTTGTTGTTGGCCATCGGCCTGTCGGTCGGCGCCACCTGGTATTTCATGCACAGTGCTCAGAGCAAGCCGGCACCGGCTGCGGAGACCGCCACCAACGTCAAGCCCGCAGCGATCTATGAGCCCATGGCCCCGGCTTTCGTTGCCAACTACACGCAGAACGGCCGGCAGCGCTACATGCAGGTGAGCATCACCATGCTGGCGCGCAATCAAGCGGACCTGGATGCCCTGAAAGTGCATATGCCAGTGATCCGCAACAACCTGGTGATGCTGTTTTCCGCGCAGAATTTCGACACCCTGGCGACTCCGGTCGGTCAGGAAATGCTCCGCCAGAAAGCCACCGCCAGCGTCCAGGAAGTGGCCCAGAAAGAGGTGGGCAAGGTAGTGGTCGAGCAGTTGCTCTTTACTAACTTCGTATTGCAGTAGGAACACGACATGGCCGTGCAGGACCTGCTGTCCCAGGATGAGATCGACGCGCTGTTGCATGGCGTCGACGACGGTCTGGTACAGACCGAACACGCTGCCGAACCCGGTAGTGTCAAAAGCTACGACCTGACCAGCCAGGATCGCATCGTCCGCGGACGCATGCCGACTCTGGAGATGATCAACGAGCGCTTCGCCCGCTACACCCGGATCAGCATGTTCAACATGTTGCGTCGTTCCGCTGATGTGGCGGTCGGTGGTGTGCAGGTGATGAAGTTCGGCGAGTACGTGCACTCGCTGTACGTTCCCACCAGCCTGAACCTGGTGAAGATCAAGCCGCTGCGCGGCACCGCGCTGTTCATCCTCGACGCCAAGCTGGTGTTCAAGCTGGTGGACAACTTCTTCGGCGGTGACGGTCGTCACGCGAAGATCGAGGGGCGTGAGTTCACTCCCACCGAGCTGCGCGTGGTGCGCATGGTGCTGGAGCAGGCCTTCGTCGACCTCAAGGAAGCCTGGCAGGCGATCATGCCGGTCAATTTCGAGTACATAAACTCCGAAGTGAACCCGGCGATGGCCAATATTGTCGGCCCGAGCGAGGCGGTGGTGGTGTCGACCTTCCATATCGAGCTCGATGGTGGTGGCGGCGACCTGCACGTGACCATGCCGTACTCGATGATCGAGCCGATCCGGGAAATGCTCGACGCCGGTTTCCAGTCCGACCTGGACGACCAGGACGAGCGCTGGAGCAAAGCCCTGCGTGAAGACGTACTGGATGTGGCGGTGCCGCTGAGCGCCACGGTCGCCCGCCGGCAACTGCGCCTGCGCGACATCCTGCACATGCAGCCTGGCGATGTGATCCCGGTGGAGCTACCAGAAGACATGATCATGCGGGCCAACGGCGTGCCGTCGTTCAAGGTCAAGCTGGGTTCCCACAAGGGCAACCTGGCGCTGCAAGTGATCGAACCGATCGAGCGCCGCTGAACGGCGCTCCAACCTGTTTGTTGTTCAATGAATTTTTGCGCGTCGAGGACCCAAGATGGCTGACGAAATTAACTCCCAGGACGATCAGGCGCTGGCCGACGAGTGGGCTGCTGCGCTGGAAGAAACCGGTGATGCCGGCCAGGCCGATATCGACGCTTTGCTGGCGGCCGATGCCGGCGCCGCGGCCAGCGGCGGGCGCCTGCAAATGGAGGAGTTCGGCAGTGTGCCCAAGAACCATGAGCCGGTGAGCCTGGAAGGGCCGAACCTGGACGTGATCCTGGACATCCCGGTATCGATCTCCATGGAAGTGGGCAGCACCGACATCAACATCCGTAACCTGTTGCAGCTCAACCAGGGTTCGGTGATCGAGCTCGATCGCCTGGCGGGCGAGCCGCTGGATGTGCTGGTCAACGGCACCCTGATCGCCCACGGCGAAGTGGTGGTGGTCAACGAGAAGTTCGGTATCCGCCTGACTGACGTGATCAGCCCAAGCGAACGCATCAAGAAGCTGCGCTAAGTGAACAGGCTGCTTGGCGTATTGCTCGGCTTGCCCTTGAGTGCCCTGGCCGCAGAGCCTGTGGCCACTGCCCAGGTCACGGCCGCGGTGCCGGCGGTGGGCAGCCTTAGCGGGCAGCTGGCCCAGTTGGTGCTGGGCCTGTTGCTGGTGGTCGGGCTGATCTTTCTCCTGGCCTGGCTGTTGCGCCGAGTGCAGCAGGCAGGTCCTGCTGGCAAGGGGCAGGTGATCGAGCTGATCGGTTCCCGGGCCCTGGGCCCGCGTGACCGGTTGGTGCTGGTGCAGGTCGGCAACGAGCAGATCCTGCTGGGCCTGACCCCGGGCACGATCACCCCGTTACATGTACTCAAAGAGCCGGTGCAGGTGCCCAGCGCCGAACAGGCCACGCCTGAGTTCGCCCAGCGCCTGATGGAGCTGTTGGGCAAGGATCAGAAGGATAGGAAGTAATGCCGTTGCGCATCATCTTGACGTTGGCCCTGATGCTGGCGGCGCCGCTGGCGCTGGCGGCCGATCCGTTGTCGATCCCGGCCATCACCCTGGGCACCAATGCCAGCGGCCAGCAGGAGTACTCGGTCAGCCTGCAGATCCTGCTGATCATGACTGCGCTGAGTTTCATCCCGGCGTTCGTCATGCTGATGACCAGCTTTACCCGGATCATCATTGTCTTCTCGATCCTGCGCCAGGCCCTGGGGTTGCAGCAGACGCCGTCGAACCAGATCCTCACCGGCATGGCGCTGTTCCTCACCCTGTTCATCATGGCTCCGGTGTTCGACCGGGTGAACCAGGACGCGCTGCAGCCGTACCTGGTGGAAAAGATCACCGCCCAGGATGCGGTGGCCAAGGCCGAGGTGCCGATCAAGGACTTCATGCTGGCGCAGACCCGCAGCAGTGATCTGGAGCTGTTCGTGCGCCTGTCCAAGCGTACCGACATTGCCAGTCCTGACCAGGCGCCGTTGACCATCCTGGTGCCGGCCTTCGTCACCTCGGAACTCAAGACGGCGTTCCAGATCGGTTTCATGATCTTCATCCCGTTCCTGATCATCGACCTGGTGGTCGCCAGTGTGCTGATGGCCATGGGCATGATGATGCTGTCGCCGCTGATCATTTCCCTGCCGTTCAAGATCATGCTGTTCGTCCTGGTGGACGGCTGGGCGCTGATCATCGGCACGCTGGCCGGCAGTTTCGGCGGTGTTTAGAACCTTGTTTGCGGGTGATCGACAATGACTCCAGAAGTCGCGGTAGACCTGTTTCGCGAAGCCCTGTGGCTGACCACCATGATGGTTGCCGTGCTGGTGGTGCCCAGTCTGCTGGTGGGCCTGATCGTGGCCATGTTCCAGGCGGCCACGCAGATCAACGAGCAGACCCTGAGCTTCCTGCCGCGCTTGCTGGTGATGCTGGTGACCCTGATTGTCGCCGGCCCCTGGCTGGTGCAGACCTTCATGGAATACATCCGTCAGTTGTACGGCAGTATTCCGCAGTTGATCGGCTGAACCCATGTCCTTGCTGGCGTTGACCGATACCCAGATCAGCAGCTGGGTGGCGAGCTTTGTGCTGCCGCTGTTCCGGGTCACCTCGCTGTTGATGGTGATGCCGGTCTTCGGCACGACCCTGGTGCCGCGGCGGGTGCGCTTGTACTTCGCCCTGGCGATCACCGTGGTGATCACTCCGGCGCTACCGCCCATGCCCGAGGTGCATGCGCTGGACGCCAGTGCCCTGCTGCTGGTGGCTGAGCAGATACTGATCGGTGCCGTGCTCGGGTTTGCCTTGCAGTTGTTCTTCCAGGCCTTTGTCATCGCCGGGCAGATCGTCGCGATCCAGATGGGCATGGGCTTCGCTTCCATGGTCGACCCGACCAACGGTGTCTCGGTGGCGGTGATCGGGCAATTCTTCACCATGCTGGTGACTTTGCTGTTCCTGGCCATGAACGGCCACCTGGTGGTGTTCGAGGTGCTGGTGGAAAGTTTCACCACGCTGCCGGTCGGTGGCGGGCTGATGGTCAATCATTACTGGGAGCTGGTCGGCAAGCTGGGTTGGGTGCTGGGGGCGGCGCTACTGTTGGTGTTGCCGGCGATCACCGCCTTGCTGGTGGTGAACATCGCCTTCGGCGTGATGACCCGGGCGGCGCCACAGTTGAACATCTTCTCCATCGGTTTCCCCCTGACCCTGGTGCTGGGGATGGGTATCGTCTGGATCAGCCTCGCCGACATTCTCAACCAGTATCAACCGCTGGCCGCCGAGGCCTTGCAGTTCTTGCGCGAATTGGCGAGGTCACGTTGAGCCATGGCTGAGAGCGAGAGCGGTCAGGACAAGACAGAAGACCCCACGGAGAAACGCAAGAAGGACTCCCGGGAAAAGGGCGAGATCGCTCGCTCCAAGGAGCTCAACACCCTGGCCATCATGTTGGCCGGGGCCGGAGGCCTGCTGGTCTTCGGTGCGAACCTGGCGCAGAACCTCCTGGAGATCATGCGCCTGAATTTTTCCCTGCCGCGCGATGTGCTGCTCAGTCCCGGGGCCATGGGCTTGTATCTGCTGCACTCGGGCAAGATCGCCATCCTGGCGGTGCAGCCGGTGCTGTTGACGCTGCTGCTGGCGGCCATCATCGGGCCGATTTCCCTGGGGGGCTGGCTGTTCGCCGGCAAGAGCCTGGCGCCCAAGTTCAGCCGGATGAATCCGGCCAATGGGCTGAAGCGGATGTTCTCCTTTACGGCGTTGATCGAGCTGCTCAAGGCCCTGGCCAAGTTCAGCCTGGTGCTATTCGTGGCGCTGTCGGTGTTGTCCTCCGATATCGACGACCTGCTGCGGATCGCCCATGAGCCCCTTGAGCTGGCGATCATCCATAGTGTCCAGGTGGTGGGCTGGAGCACCTTGTGGATGGCTTGCGGGCTGATCCTGATTGCCGCGGTGGATGTGCCGGTGCAGCTGTACCAGGCCCACAAGAAGCTGATGATGACCAAGCAGGAAGTGCGCGACGAGCACAAGGACCAGGAGGGGCGACCGGAGGTCAAGCAGCGGATTCGCCAGGTGCAGCGCGAGATGTCCCAGCGGCGGATGATGGCGGCCATCCCTGAGGCTGATGTGGTGATCACCAACCCGACCCACTATGCCGTGGCCCTCAAGTACGATGCCGAGAAGGGCGGGGCGCCGATGCTGCTGGCCAAGGGCACGGACTTCCTGGCGCAACAGATCCGCGAGATCGCCACGGCTCACGAGATCATGTTGCTGCAGTCCCCGGCTCTGGCTCGCTCGATCTACTACTCCACCGAGCTTGAGGAGGAGATCCCGGCGGGCCTGTACCTGGCGGTGGCCCAGGTCCTGGCCTACGTCTATCAGATTCGCCAACATCGCGCCGGCAAGGGCAAGCGCCCGGACCCGCTCAAGGAACCGCAGATCCCCGACGACTTGCAGCGCGACAGCGCCGGCAATCGACCGGCTTCGGGGCCGGCGAAACCTGCCTAGCACGAGCCTCGCCCGTTCGGGCTTGCTCGTCAGAAAAATGGCTAATTGCTATTAACCTTCCCCAAGTCCTTCCAGGTGCAGCTCCTTGCGTGACGAAATGGGCGCAAATGCTTGATCGAGCTGTCCAGGTGAAAGTTGGAAGGCTTCTTGCAGTAGCCGCCCTGTATCGCTTCAGGCGTCAAAAGTTTGCTTTACGGAACGGGGTAAATCGGTGGATCGCACTCAGTTAATCAACACGGCTCGCAGTAACCTGGCCGACCTTGGTCGGGGCAACCTGGGTGTGCCGGTGCTGCTGTTGGTCATGCTGGCCATGATGATGCTGCCGGTGCCGGCGTTCCTGCTGGACGTGTTCTTTACCTTCAACATCGCCCTGTCGATCGTGGTCCTGCTGGTCTGCGTCTACGCCTTGCGGCCACTGGATTTTGCCGTCTTCCCCACCATCCTGCTGGTGGCGACCTTGTTGCGCCTGGCGCTCAACGTGGCCTCGACCCGGGTGGTGATGCTCCACGGCCAAGAGGGGCATGCCGCTGCGGGCAAGGTGATCCAGGCTTTCGGCGAAGTGGTGATCGGCGGCAACTATGTCGTGGGTATCGTGGTTTTCGCGATCCTCATGATCATCAACTTCGTGGTGGTGACCAAGGGTGCGGGGCGGATCTCCGAGGTGAGCGCGCGCTTCACCCTGGACGCGATGCCCGGCAAGCAGATGGCCATCGACGCCGACCTCAACGCCGGCCTGATCGACCAGAACCAGGCCAAGGCGCGCCGCGCCGAAGTCGCCCAGGAAGCCGAGTTCTACGGTTCCATGGACGGTGCCAGCAAGTTCGTTCGCGGTGACGCCATCGCCGGCCTGCTGATCCTGTTCATCAACCTGATCGGCGGTATGGCGGTCGGCATGTTCCAGCACAACATGACCTTTGCCGACGCGGGTCGGGTCTATGCCTTGCTGACCATCGGTGACGGTTTGGTGGCGCAGCTGCCTTCGCTGCTGCTGTCCACCGCGGCGGCGATCATGGTGACCAGGGCCTCGGGTTCCGAGGAAATGGGCAAGCAGATCAATCGCCAGATGTTCGCCTCGCCCAAGGCGCTGGCCGTCGCCGCCGCGCTGATGGCGGTGATGGGGTTGGTGCCGGGCATGCCACATGTGTCCTTCCTCAGCCTGGCGCTGGTGGCAGGTGGTGCGGCCTACCTGGTCTGGAGAAAGCAGCAGCAGGCCAAGATCCGGGCCGAGGAAGAGGTGCAGCGCCAGCAGGAACTGCTGCCATCCCCGGCGCGCGCCATGGAAACCAAGGAGCTGGGCTGGGATGACGTGACCCCCATCGACATGATCGGCCTGGAAGTCGGCTACCGCCTGATTCCCTTGGTGGACCGCAACCAGGGTGGGCAGTTGCTCGCGCGGATCAAGGGCGTGCGCAAGAAGCTGTCCCAGGATCTGGGATTCCTCATGCCCACCGTGCATATCCGCGATAACCTGGACCTGGCGCCCAGCGCCTATCGCCTGACCCTGATGGGCGTGATCCTGGCCGAGGCCGAGATCTACCCGGATCGCGAGCTGGCGATCAACCCGGGGCAGGTCTACGGCACGCTCAATGGCATCGCCGCCCGGGACCCGGCCTTCGGCCTGGAAGCGGTATGGATCGAGATCAGCCAGCGGCCCCAGGCCCAATCCCTGGGCTACACCGTGGTGGACGCCAGTACCGTGGTCGCGACCCACTTGAACCAGATTCTGTACAAGCATTCCAGTGAGCTGATCGGCCACGAGGAAGTCCAGCAACTGATGCAGCTGCTGGCCAAGAGTTCGCCGAAGCTGGCCGAGGAGCTGGTGCCGGGCGTGCTGTCGTTGTCGCAGTTGCTCAAGGTGCTGCAGGCGCTGTTGGCCGAGCAGGTGCCCGTGCGGGACATTCGCAGCATTGCCGAGGCGATCGCCAACAATGCCGCTAAGAGTCAAGATACTGCCGCTTTGGTGGCTGCGGTCCGCGTCGGACTCTCGCGCGCCATTGTCCAAAGCATTGTAGGCACTGAGTCCGAGCTGCCTGTGATCACCTTGGAGCCAAGGTTGGAACAAATTTTGCTCAGCAGTTTGCAGAAGGCAGGACAAGGCCAGGAAGAAGGCGTTCTGCTCGAGCCAAGCATGGCAGAAAAGCTGCAGCGTTCGCTGATCGAAGCGGCGCAGCGTCAAGAGATGCAAGGTCAACCGGTGATCCTGTTGGTTGCAGGTCCGGTCCGCGCCATGCTCTCGCGGTTCGGTCGCTTGGCCGTTCCGGGTTTGCATGTGCTGGCGTACCAGGAAATTCCTGACAACAAGCAAGTGACCATCGTTGCGACAGTAGGGCCCAACGGCTGAGGTAGTGGGTTATGCAAGTTAAGCGTTTTTTCGCCGCCGATATGCGTCAGGCCATGAAGCTGGTTCGTGATGAGCTGGGCGCTGAGGCTGCCATCATCGGCAACCGCCGGATCGCCGGTGGTGTCGAGCTGACGGCGGCGCTGGATTACAAGTTGTCGGCACTGTCGCCGCGGGTTCCGAACATGGAGCTCGAGGACGAGCTGCGCAAGACTCAGTCGCGGATCGTCACGGCCCAGGCCGAACTCAGCCTGCGCAGCGAGGGCGACAGCACCTCGATGACCAACCGTCAGTTGTTCGCCGGCCTGCCGTTGACCGCCGCCGAGCCCCTGATCGAGCCGACCCTGACCGAGCGCCCGCGCCCGGCGCCAGCCCCTGCTGCACCGGCGGTGGACAATCGCGCCCTGGATTCGATGCGTTTCGAGCTCAACGGCCTGCGCGAGCTGCTGGAAGTCCAGCTGGGCTCCCTGGCCTGGAGCCAGTTGCAGGGCAGTCGTCCGGAGCAGGCCAATCTCTGGCGCCGGCTGCAGCGCATTGGCCTTTCCGGCCCGCTGGCGCGCGACCTGCTGGCATTGATCACCGATATCGACGAGCCTCGCCAGGCCTGGCGCATGCTCCTGGCCCACCTGGCGCGGATGATCCAGACACCGGAGCTCGAGCCTCTGGAGGAGGGCGGGGTGATTGCCATGGTCGGCCCGGCCGGCATGGGCAAGACCACGACCCTGGCCAAGCTGGCGGCGCGCTATGTGCTCAAGTACGGTGCGCAGAACATCGCGCTGGTGAGCATGGACAGTTATCGCATCGGCGCCCAGGAGCAACTCAAGACCCTGGGGCGGATCCTCAATGTCTCGGTGACCCATGTCGACCCTGGCCAGTCCCTGGCCCAGGCCCTGGACCCACTGTTGCGCAAGCGCGTGGTGCTGATCGATACCGCCGGCCTGCAGGCCAGCGATCCGGCGCTGCGCATGCAACTGGAAAGCCTGGCCGGTCGCGGTATCCGGGCGAAGAACTACCTGGTGCTGGCCACCACTAGCCAGAAGCAGGTGCTGACCGCCGCCTACCACAGCTACAAGCGCTGCGGCCTGGCCGGTTGCATCCTGACTAAACTGGATGAAACGGCCAGTCTTGGCGAGGTGTTGAGCCTGGCCATCAGTCACGAACTGCCGGTTGCCTATCTGACCGATGGGCCGCGGATTCCTGACGACTTGCATCTGCCCCGCCGGCATCAGTTGGTGAGCCGCGCAGTGAGCGTGCAGATGCAGGAAGAACCCAGCGAAGAGGCCATGGCCGACATGTTCGCTGACCTGTACCACAATCCGGCCAAGCGGGTCGGTTGAGGTACTCATGGATAGATTGCAGCGTATCTACATCGATGGTCTGCCAGGCACTGTTCCAATGGTGAACACGCAGCCAGTTATGTGGCCCCGTCTAAGTAAGACAAGGTAAAGAAAGAACATGGGCAGCATGCATCCCGTACAGGTGATTGCGGTGACCGGCGGCAAAGGTGGCGTCGGCAAGACTAATGTGTCAGTGAACTTGTCCCTGGCTCTGGCTGAGCTCGGCCGGCGGGTGTTGCTGCTGGATGCCGACCTGGGATTGGCCAATGTCGATGTCCTGCTGGGACTGACCCCCAAACGTACCCTGGCCGATGTCATCGAAGGGCGCTGCGAGCTGCGCGATGTGCTGCTCCAGGGCCCGGGTGGCATCCGTATCGTGCCGGCAGCCTCGGGCACCCAGAGCATGGTGCACCTGAGCCCGGCCCAGCATGCCGGCCTGATCCAGGCCTTCAGCGACATCGGCGACAACCTCGATGTGCTGGTGATCGACACTGCTGCGGGTATTGGTGACTCGGTAGTCAGTTTTGTCCGCGCGGCCCAGGAAGTGCTGCTGGTGGTCTGCGACGAGCCGACCTCGATCACCGATGCCTACGCCCTGATCAAGCTGCTCAACCGCGACTACGGCATGAACCGTTTCCGAGTCCTGGCCAACATGGCCCAGAGCCCCCAGGAAGGGCGCAACCTGTTTGCAAAGTTGACCAAGGTCACTGATCGGTTCCTGGACGTGGCCTTACAATATGTCGGCGCAGTTCCCTACGACGAAAGCGTGCGCAAGGCCGTGCAAAAGCAGCGTGCGGTCTATGAAGCCTTTCCTCGTTCGAAATGTGCATTGGCGTTCAAGGCCATCGCGCAAAAAGTCGATACCTGGCCATTGCCGGCGAACCCTCGCGGGCACCTGGAGTTTTTTGTCGAGCGGCTAGTGCATCAAACAGCGGGACCGGTGCTATGACTGCCAGTGGCTACAACCTCTACAAGAAGTCGGCGCGTGACAGCCAATACGAACTGATCGAGCGCTATGCGCCCCTGGTCAAGCGTATTGCCTATCACCTGTTGGCGCGGTTGCCGGCCAGCGTCCAGGTGGAAGACCTGATCCAGGCCGGGATGATCGGTTTGCTCGAAGTGTCGACCAAGTACGACGCGAGCAAGGGTGCGAGTTTCGAGACCTACGCGGGTATCCGTATCCGCGGTGCGATGCTCGACGAGGTTCGTAAAGGCGACTGGGCCCCGCGTTCGGTGCACCGTAATACGCGCATGGTCAGTGATGCCATTCGCGCAATTGAAGCTAAAACCGGTCGTGACGCTAAAGATCACGAGGTTGCGGCCGAACTTCAATTGAGCCTCGATGATTATTACGGGATTCTGAACGACACCCTGGGCAGCCGACTGTTCAGTTTCGACGACCTGTTGCAGGACGGCGAACACGAAGGGCTGCACGAGGATGGCGCCAGTGCTCATCTCGAGCCGTCACGGGACCTGGAGGATGAACGCTTCCAGGCCGCGTTGGCGGATGCGATTGCCAATTTGCCGGAGCGCGAGCGACTGGTGTTGGCGCTGTACTACGACGAAGAGCTGAACCTCAAGGAAATCGGTGAGGTCCTGGGGGTCAGCGAATCGCGGGTCAGCCAGTTACACAGCCAGTGCGCGGCCCGCTTGCGGGGGCGTTTGGGGGAGTGGCGAGCGCGCTGACAGGCAGTGTGGGGACACTGCGCCCAAGACCGGTCGGGCCTTGTGCCTGGCCGGTTTTGCAGTATGTGCTCCATGCAGTCGTTGCGTGTTATGCCGGATTGATTGAATGGCGTATCCAGGTACTGGATGCGTTTAAGACTGCTTGGAGGTCGAATTGGACAAGAACATGAAAATCCTCATCGTTGATGACTTCTCAACGATGCGGCGGATCATAAAAAACCTGTTGCGTGATCTGGGTTTCACCAACACGGTCGAGGCCGACGATGGCACCACTGCCATCCCGGTTCTCAACAGCGGGAGCATCGACTTTCTGGTAACGGACTGGAACATGCCGGGCATGACCGGTATCGACCTGCTGCGTCATGTGCGCGCCGATGAAAAACTCAAGCACCTGCCGGTACTGATGGTCACTGCCGAAGCCAAGCGCGAGCAGATCATCGAAGCCGCCCAGGCCGGCGTAAACGGCTATGTCGTCAAACCATTCACGGCCCAGGCGCTGAAAGAGAAGATCGAGAAGATCTTCGAACGCATCGGTTGAGATGCGTAGCCATTGCGCCACGGGGGAGCTATGGAGCATAACGAATCTTCACTGGGCGACTTTGAGTCGACCCTGAAAAAACATGCGCTGGAGCTGGTCGAAAGCCTGGAAAAGGGCAAGTTCGGCGAAGCTGTGCAACTGATCCATGAGCTCAATCAGACCCGTGACCGCGGCCTGTACCAGGAAGTGGGCAAGCTCACCCGCGAGTTGCATAGTGCGATCGTCAATTTCCAGATCGATCCGCACATGCCGCAAGCCGAGGAAGTTTCACAGATCACGGATGCCACCGAGCGCCTGTCCTACGTGGTCCGGCTGACGGAAGCCGCGGCCAACCGCACCATGGACCTGGTGGAGAGCAGCACCCCGCTGGTCAACGGCCTGAGCAGCGAAGCCCAGGCGTTGAGCGTGGACTGGGGGCGCTTCATGCGGCGCGAGGTCGGGGCCGAGGAGTTTCGCGAGCTGGCGCGTCGGGTCGACAGTTTCCTGACTCGTAGCGAACAGGAGACCCGTACCGTCTCGGGCCACCTCAACGACATTCTTCTGGCGCAGGATTACCAGGACCTTACCGGCCAGGTGATCAAGCGCGTGACCCAGTTGGTCACGGAAGTCGAAAGCAATTTGCTCAAACTCGTCTTGATGGCCAGCCAGGTCGATCGTTTCGCCGGCATCGAACATGACCGTGCCTCGATCCTGGCGGAAAAAGATCCGCAAAAACATCTCGCTAAGGGTGAAGGTCCGCAGATTCATGCCGATAAACGGGAAGACGTTATGTCCGGTCAGGACGATGTAGACGATTTGCTTTCCAGCCTTGGATTCTAGGAGCACCCATTAATGAGCTTCGGCGCCGATGAAGAGATCCTTCAGGATTTCCTGGTTGAGGCCGGCGAGATTCTAGAGCAACTGTCCGAACAACTGGTCGAGCTGGAAAGCCGGCCGGATGATGCGGATCTGCTCAACGCAATTTTTCGCGGTTTTCACACTGTTAAAGGGGGCGCCGGCTTCCTCCAGCTCAACGAGCTGGTGGAGTGCTGCCATATCGCCGAGAACGTCTTCGACATCCTGCGCAAGGGTGAGAGGCGTGTCGATTCTGAACTGATGGATGTGGTACTCGAAGCGCTGGACACGGTGAACAGCATGTTCGGCCAGGTCCGCGAGCGTTCCGAGATCACTCCTGCGACACCTGAACTGCTTTCCGCCCTGGCCCGCCTGGCTGAGCCGGCTGGTGCCGAACCCGCCCCCGAACCGGTGGTGGAAGAGGTGGTGGAAGTGGTAGCGGAGCCTGCGGCCGAAAGCCCGTCGGGCGATATCACCGACAATGAATTCGAACTCCTGCTCGACTCGCTGAGCGCTGCCAAGGCCGAAGCCGAGGCTGCACCTGCTGCTGCGCCAGCGGTCGAGGGCGAAGCGGCCAGTGATGAAATCACCGATGCCGAGTTCGAGTCCCTGCTGGACCAGTTGCATGGCAAGGGCCAGTTCGCCCCCGATGCCATCGCACCTGCCGCGGCCAGTGCCGACAGCGGCGCAGCCGCCGGCAGCGATGAAATTACCGATGATGAATTCGAAGCCTTGCTCGATCAGCTGCATGGCAAGGGCAACTTTGCCGTTGACGCGCTGGAATCGGCCGTGGCCGCCGTTCCCGCTACGCCGGCAGCCAGTGCCGCCGCCGCGGGCAGCGACCTGATCAGCGATCACGAATTCGAATCCCTGCTCGACGAGCTGCATGGCAAAGGCAAGTTCTCCGACACCCCGGGGACAGCCAAGCCCGCGGCCCCGGCAGCGGCTTCCGCACCGGCTGCGCCATCCGCCCCGGCCGCCGCTGCGGTGGCCAAGCCAGTCGCGCCGAAAGCCGAAGCCAAGGCCGAAGCGCCGAAGCCAGCCGCTGCCCCGGCCCCAGCCCGCGCAGCGGCTGCGGCCCCGGCGGAAAAGCCTGCCAGTGAAGCAGAAACCACGGTGCGCGTGGATACCGCGCGCCTGGACGAAATCATGAACATGGTGGGCGAGCTGGTGCTGGTGCGTAACCGCCTGGTGCGCCTGGGTCTCAACAGTGGCGACGAGGCCATGTCCAAGGCGGTGTCGAACCTCGACGTGGTTACCGCCGACCTGCAGACCGCGGTGATGAAGACCCGCATGCAGCCGATCAAGAAGGTCTTCGGGCGCTTCCCGCGCCTGGTTCGCGACCTGGCCCGGCAGCTCAAGAAAGAGATCAACCTGGAGCTGGTGGGGGAAGAAACCGACCTCGACAAGAACCTGGTGGAAGCCCTGGCCGACCCGCTGGTGCACTTGGTGCGCAACGCGGTGGACCATGGTATCGAGTCGCCGGAAGAGCGCGAGGAGTCGGGCAAGTCCCGTCTGGGCAAGGTGGTGCTGGCAGCGGAACAGGAGGGCGACCACATCCTGTTGTCGATCTCCGACGACGGCAAGGGCATGGACCCCAATGTCCTGCGCGCCATCGCGGTCAAGCGCGGGGTGATGGACAAGGACGCCGCCGATCGCCTGAGCGATACCGAGTGCTACAACCTGATCTTCGCCCCGGGCTTTTCCACCAAGACCGAGATCTCCGATGTCTCTGGTCGCGGTGTGGGCATGGACGTGGTCAAGACCAAGATTTCCCAGCTCAACGGCTCGATCAATATCTACTCGACCAAGGGCCTGGGTTCGAAGATCGTGATCAAGGTGCCGTTGACCCTGGCGATCATGCCGACCCTGATGGTGATGCTGGGCAACCAGGCGTTCGCCTTCCCGTTGGTCAACGTCAACGAGATCTTCCACCTCGATCTGTCGCGCACCAATGTGGTGGACGGCCAGGAAGTGGTGATCGTGCGGGACAAGGCCTTGCCCTTGTTCTACCTCAAGCGCTGGCTGGTCAGTTCCGCCGCTCATGAAGAGCAGCGCGAAGGCCACGTAGTGATCCTTTCGGTGGGCACCCAGCGGATCGGCTTCGTCGTCGATCAGTTGGTGGGCCAGGAAGAAGTGGTCATCAAGCCCTTGGGCAAAATGCTTCAGGGAACCCCGGGCATGTCCGGCGCCACCATCACGGGTGATGGTCGCATCGCACTGATCCTCGATGTCCCGAGCATGCTCAAGCGTTACGCCGCACGGCGTATTTGATTCGGAGGGGAGGGGCGCTTGGCCTCGCCCCACCTAACGGAGTGTTTATGGCAGTCAAAGTCCTGGTGGTGGACGATTCGGGTTTTTTCCGCCGCCGCGTCTCGGAAATTCTTTCTGCGGATTCGAGCATCCAGGTCGTCGGTACCGCGACCAATGGTAAAGAGGCGATCGATCAGGCCCTGGCCCTCAAGCCGGACGTGATCACCATGGACTACGAGATGCCGATGATGGACGGCATCACCGCAGTGCGGCACATCATGCAGCGCTGCCCGACCCCGGTCCTGATGTTCTCTTCCCTGACCCATGAAGGCGCGCGGGTGACCCTCGATGCGCTGGACGCCGGGGCCGTGGACTTCCTGCCGAAGAATTTCGAGGACATCTCGCGCAACCCCGAGAAGGTCAAGCAACTGCTGTGCGAGAAGGTCCATAGCATCTCGCGCAGTAATCGTCGCTTCAGCAGCTACAGCACGCCAGCTCCGCAGCCGACTGCCGCTGCGGCGCCGGCTGCGTCCAGCTTCGGCAGCAGCCGCCCGGCACCAGCCCCGGCTCCAAGTCGTGCTCCGGCACCGGCTGCCAGTCCGGCGGCGCCAGCGCCCAAGCGCAAGGCCTACAAACTGGTGGCCATCGGTACTTCCACTGGCGGCCCGGTGGCGCTGCAGCGGGTGCTGACCCAGCTGCCGGCCAACTTCCCGGCGCCGATCGTGTTGATCCAGCACATGCCGGCGGCCTTCACCAAGGCCTTCGCCGAGCGCCTGGACAAGCTTTGCAAGATCAGCGTCAAGGAAGCCGAGGATGGCGACATCCTGCGTCCAGGCCTGGCACTGCTGGCCCCCGGCGGCAAGCAGATGATGGTCGACGGCCGCGGTGCGGTGAAGATCCTGCCCGGCGACGAGCGCCTGAACTACAAGCCGTGCGTGGACATTACCTTCGGCTCGGCGGCCAAGTCCTATAGCGACAAAGTTCTGGCGGTGGTGCTCACCGGCATGGGGGCGGACGGTCGCGAAGGCGCACGGTTGCTCAAGCAGGGCGGCAGCGCGGTGTGGGCCCAGGATGAGGCCAGTTGCGTGATCTATGGCATGCCCATGGCCATCGTCAAGGCCAACCTGGCGGATGCGGTGTACAGCCTGGACGATATCGGCCGGCACCTGGTCGAGGCTTGCCTGTAATGGATGTGCTCAGCCTTATCGGCATCATCATGGCGTTCGTCGCCATCGTGGGCGGCAACTACCTTGAAGGTGGTCATCTGTCGGCCCTGGCCAATGGTCCGGCAGCCTTGATCGTGCTTGGCGGGACCATCGGCGCGGCCTTGTTGCAGTCGCCGCTGAGTGCTTTCAAGCGCGCCATGCAGATCCTGGCGTGGATCCTGTTTCCGCCGCGGGTCGACCTGGCTGGCGGTATCGACCGGGTGGTCAACTGGAGCCTGACGGCGCGCAAGGAGGGCCTGCTGGGCCTGGAAGGCGTGGCGGATGCCGAACCGGATACCTATTCGCGCAAGGGCCTGCAGTTGCTGGTGGATGGCGCCGAGCCGGAAGCGATCCGCAGCATCCTGGAAGTCGACTTCTACACCCAGGAGAGCCGTGACATCGAGGCCGCCAAGGTGTTCGAGAGCATGGGCGGCTATGCCCCCACCATCGGTATCATCGGGGCGGTCATGGGCCTGATCCACGTGATGGGCAACCTGGCCGATCCATCGCAGCTGGGCAGTGGTATCGCCGTGGCCTTCGTCGCCACCATCTATGGCGTGGCCAGTGCCAACCTGGTGCTGTTGCCGATCGCGGCGAAGCTGAAGTCCATCGCCCTGCGCCAATCGCGGTATCGGGAAATGCTCCTGGAGGGCATCCTGTCCATCGCCGAAGGCGAGAATCCCCGCTCCATCGAGCTGAAGCTGCAAGGCTTCATGGACTGATTATGGCCCGTCGTCGTCAGCATGAAGAACACGTCAACCACGAGCGCTGGTTGGTTTCCTACGCCGACTTCATCACCCTGTTGTTCGCGTTTTTCGTGGTCATGTACTCGATCTCCTCGATCAACGAGGGCAAGTACAAGGTCATTTCCGAAGCGCTGGTCGGGGTCTTCACCGATTCCGATCGCGCCCTCAAGCCGGTTCCCATTGGTGACGAACGGCCCAAGACCGTGACTCCGGCCAAGCCTCTGGTCAAGGACAGCGAGCAGACCGACGCGGGTATTTCCGGTGGTAGCGACCCGCTCAAGAGCATCGCCGACGATATCAGCGCTGCCTTCGGCGACTTGATCAGCTCCGACCAGATGACGGTGCGTGGCAACGAGCTGTGGCTGGAGATCGAGCTCAATTCCAGCCTGCTGTTCGGCAGCGGCGATGCCATGCCCAGCGACAAGGCGTTCAGCATCATCGACAAGGTGGCGAAGATCCTCAAACCCTTCGACAACCCGATCCATGTCGAGGGTTTTACCGACAACCAGCCGATCCAGACCATGCAGTACCCCACTAACTGGGAGCTGTCTTCGGCACGTTCGGCAAGTATCGTGCGCATGCTGGCGATGCAGGGAGTGAACCCGGCACGCATGGCTTCGGTAGGGTATGGCGAGTTCCAGCCGGTGGCCAACAATGCCACCGCCGAGGGCCGGGCACGCAATCGCCGGGTGGTGCTGGTGGTCTCGCGAAACCTGGATGTGCGCCGTAGCCTGACCGGCACAGGCAGCGCCAATGCGACGCCGGATGCGGCACTCAAGCGGGCTGGCACACAAACTGCACCAACCGCGGTGAAAACGCCGGTACAGAGGAACGCCGTCAATTCTCCGTCACCTGCTTTATAACTTTGCGCTATGTCTCGCCCTGCTGTGGCCGGGCGGGAGGAACAAACCGAATGAGAGTCTGGGCTGTTGCCAATCAAAAGGGTGGTGTTGGTAAAACCACCAGTTCTATCGCTTTAGCCGGCTTGCTGGCGGAGGCGGGCAAGCGCGTGGTCGTGGTCGACCTCGACCCCCACGGCTCCATGACCAGTTATTTCGGTTATGACCCTGACAGCCTGGAGCACAGCAGCTACGACCTGTTCCTGCACAAGGGCAATGTGCCCGAGGATCTGCCTGGGCAGTTGCTGCTGGGCACCAGCCATGAACGCATCTCGCTCCTGCCATCGAGCACCGCCCTGGCGACCCTGGAGCGCCAGTCGCCGGGGCAGAGCGGCCTGGGCCTGGTGATTGCCAAGAGCCTGGCCCAGTTGTGGCAGGACTTCGACTATGCCGTGATCGACAGCCCGCCGCTGTTGGGGGTGCTGATGGTCAACGCCCTGGCGGCCAGCCAGCAATTGGTGATCCCGGTGCAGACCGAGCACCTGGCGGTCAAGGGCCTGGAGCGCATGGTCAATACCCTGGCGATGGTCAATCGCTCGCGCAAGCAGCCGCTGCCGTTCACCATCGTGCCGACCCTGTTCGACCGTCGGACCCAGGCCTCCCTGGGCACATTGCGGATCCTGCGCGACAAGTTTCCCGAGGAGATCTGGCAGGGCTATATCCCCGTGGATACGCGCTTGCGCGATGCCAGCCGGGCTGGAGTCACTCCTTCGCAGTTCGATGGCAAGAGTCGCGGGGTCCTGGCCTACAAGGCCTTGCTCAAGCACCTGCTGGCCCAGCAACTCGTGGCGCAGGTGGCCTGACGTGAAGTGCCATTCAAGTCGCCCGGCAGTGCAGCCGATAACCCCTACAGATCGTTATGCAGGGGTGTCTGCATGGGTGTCCTCATGAATCGTCCCCTGGATATCAAGAACCGGCCGCAGCTGGCATTGCAGTCGTACCTGGACGCGTTGCTGCAGGACGCTACCGAAGAGGAGCAGGTTCCGGAGCCGGCAGCGCAGATCGTGTTGCCCGCCGCCCCACTCGTCGAGGAGGTTTCCAGCGAAGTCCTGGACGAGTTCCAGGCTGCGGTGCTGGAGGAGCAGGCCCGGGATGCACGGAGCCAGCACCAGGCGGCACCTGCCGAGCAAGCCAAGGTCGTACCGGCGGCCCCGGTAATGGATGCACCGGCGCCCTTGCCCAGCCCCGTGGTGCCGATGCTCCAGGCGCTGGTGCCACCGCTGGTGGAAGTTCACCTGCCGCCGAGCAACACGCCGCCGCCAGCCGCCGGCAGCGATCGTCCCAGTTGGGCGGCCGAGCCTTTCGAGTGCCTGCTGTTCGATGTCGCCGGCCTGACCCTGGCAGTGCCCCTGGTCTGCCTGGGCTCGATCTACTCCCTGGCCGGCCAGGAGTTGACGCCGTTGTTCGGACAGCCGGAATGGTTCCTCGGCATCCTGCCGAGCCAGGCGGGCAACCTCAAGGTCCTGGATACCGCGCGCTGGGTCATGCCGGATCGGTATCGCGATGATTTTCGCCAGGGCCTGCAGTACGTGATCTCGGTCCAGGGCTACGAGTGGGGACTGGCCGTGCATCAGGTCAGTCGCTCGTTGCGCCTGGACCCCAATGAAATCAAGTGGCGCAGCCATCGTGGCCAACGCCCGTGGCTGGCGGGCACGGTGATCGAACACATGTGCGCCCTGCTTGACGTGGCCGAACTGGCGGAGCTGATCGCCACCGGTGGCGCCAAGCAGCTGGCAATCAGTCAAGCGGCCCACAAGCCGAAGTGAACCAAACACAGGCCGCGCCAGTGGGGCGCGGCCATACAGAACACACGCCGTTTTCAACGGTATTTTGAGGGGTCAGGGTATGAATAAGTCGTCGTCTGCACAGGGTTCCGAAGATCCGATCCTGCAATGGGTCACCTTCAAGCTGGATAACGAGTCCTATGGCATCAACGTGATGCGGGTCCAGGAAGTCCTGCGCTACACCGAGATCGCTCCGGTGCCGGGCGCGCCCAGCTATGTCCTGGGGATCATCAACCTGCGGGGCAATGTGGTCACCGTGATCGACACTCGCCAGCGCTTCGGCCTGGTGCCCACCGAGGTCAACGACAACACTCGGATCGTCATCATCGAAGCCGACAAGCAAGTGGTCGGGATCATGGTCGACAGCGTGGCCGAAGTGGTCTACCTGCGTCAGTCGGAAGTCGAGACTGCACCGAATGTCGGCAATGAAGAGTCGGCCAAGTTCATCCAGGGCGTCTGCAACAAGAACGGCGAGCTGCTGATCCTCGTCGAACTGGACAAGATGATGAGCGAAGAGGAATGGTCGGAACTGGAGAGTATCTGATTGATCCTCGAGGTAGCGGTTATTGTCCTGGCGATCTTCTGGGTCGCCACACTGGCCATGTTCTTGTCTTATGCCCGCAACCAGCGCCAGATCGCTGCGCAGCAGGCAGAAGGCGACGCCCTGCGCGACCAGCGGATCAAGGAGCTGGCCAAGCGCGTCGACCATTACCAGAACGGTACGGTGCGCATGGGCGAAGACCTGCATGAGCTGCGCGCAGTCGTGGCGCCGTTGCCGGACAAGCTGGCCCAGCTGGAGCAGCGAGACCCCTCAAGTCTGTCCTTCGCCCAGGCTGCCCGCCTGGTCGGCATGGGTGCCAGCGTTGACGAGTTGACCCAGTCCTGCGGCCTGACCCAGGCCGAGGCAGAGCTGGTCAGCAAGCTGCACAGAGGCTGACCGTCAGCCGCAAGCCGCAAGCTTCAAGCTTGCGGCTCATGGCTTGCAGCGGCTCTTCTAGTAATCGTCGCCGCGTTCGGTGACGTCCTTCTCCGACTCTATCTGTTGCGGATCGTGGCCTGCCGGGAACTTGCCCTTGAGGTTCCAGGCGAACGCGATGATCTCGGCGATGGTCCGGTACAGCTCCGGCGGAATGCTGTCGCCCAACTCCAGCCGGGCCAGCAATCTCACCAGTTCGGCGTTCTCATAGATCGGTACTTCATAGTCCCGGGCAATCTTCAGGATGGCTTCGGCCAGTTCGTCATCGCCCTTGGCGGTGAGCATCGGGGCCTGTTGGCCGTCATATTTCAGGGCGATGGCCTGGCGGGGTGGGGCAGAGTGCTTCATGCGGTTTCGTCGACCCAGCGTTGTTCCAATCGGGTTTGTGGACCTTGGGGAGGGATGCCGAGGTGGCAATCCAGGTCGCCGACATTCAGGCCCGAGGCCAACAAGCGCTCGCGCAGGTTGCCCAGGTGGCTTTCGATCAGGCTTGCGGTGTAGGGGCGCTCAGCCCACAGCTGGCTGCAGAGGCGGCCCTGGATCAATTGTGCCTGGACTTGCAAGGGGCCCAGCGGCTCCAGGTCGAAGGCCAGGTCCACTCGCCATAGCGCCTGCCTGGGCTCGCGTTCCTCACGTTTGTTCTGGGGCTGTTGTTCCGGCTCGGGCGGCTCCTCGCGTTGCAGCTTGACCTGCAACGGCACGATGTCCTGCAGGTTGCGCATGGGGATTTCCAGCTGCCAGGTCGTCAGCAGTCGACCGTCGTCGGTGCGCCCGCTTTGTTCCAGGCTGGCCAGTTGATGGCTCTGCAGGCGTGATATCGCTGCAGCAGCCAGGCGCAGCAGTTGTTCCAGGCTGTCTGAACCTTCCAGGCTCTGCAACAAGCGTTCGGGGAGCGGGAAGCCACCGGGCGTGGGCTTGCTGGCGAGTTGGCCGAGGGTTCCCAGTGCACCGCGCACGAAGTTCGGTAGCGACTGGGCCAGTGTGCTGGCGGCCAGGATGGCATTGAGGCTGGTGGAGGAGGGCAGGGCTGGCGTCAGCTGTGCGACCAGGCGTAGCAGGTCGGCCTTGAGGTCCGATGCCTGGCCTGGATTGCCGGTGGCCAGTTGGGCTTCCAGAAACGCACCGCTGCCCAGCAGCGCTTGAGCCACCCCACGGCTGGTACTCAGTTGTTGCGCATCGGGCAGGTTGCCCAGCAGGCGCTCGATTGCTGAGCGCAGTTGCGTGTCTGCCTGGTCGCTGTCGGCCGGCAGATTTTGCAAGGCATTGAGCAGAGCCCCCAAGGAGCCCTGGCGGCCTTGTTGGGTCGCCAGTTGGGCGGCAATGGCCAGTTGATCCTGGCGGTTGCTCAAGGGGACGAAATTCAGGGTCTGAGCGTCGCTGACCAGGGCGCTCAACAAACTGCCGATACGCAGTGGCTGCGGGCTTTCCAGGCTCAGGGTGCTGCCGCTCTGGGCGGTGTTGAGCAGGCTCACCAGGGAGCGGTACACCACGGGTTGGTTGCTCCCCTGGGGCAGCGCCTGGGAAGTCAGTACCTTGCCCTGCAGCAGGGTGCCGGGTGGCAGTTGCGTGGTGTCCAGTCGGGTCAAGGCGGCAACGCTGGAGGCGATGGCCTGCTGCACCGTGATGGCCAGGTTGCCCGCCGACGGTTGGGTCACCGCCAGGCTGGTGCCCTGGGGCAGGGGTTGGCTGCTGGTGGCCTGCAAGGTGGTTTGCCGGCCATTGTCCAAGGTCAGCTTGAGCAGCAGCTCGAAGGTCTGGTCGGTCTGCTTGAGCGACAGCACTTCAGCCTTGGCGCTCTGGCCGGCGGCGATCAGCCCTTCCAGCGGCAGCGTCAGCTTGAGCAGTTCACCACTGGGCACCTGGGGACGCGAGGCGCCGGGAGCGGGCGTCGGTGGCAGCGGGAGGATGTTCATTTCGCCTGTCATTCGGACACAACCTGTGGAAATTAACCCCCTATAAGGTAGGGACTCACATGTATAATGCCGCCCGTCTTTGAAGGAGTGGTAAAAACAATACAATTGTTTGACGCAGCTCTCTAGAACAGGCCGCCAATGCATTTATCCTGCATCCCTTTAACGGCCGCTCCACTGCCGACTTGAACCCGTAAAGGCCCGTTATCCCTTGACCAGCCCTCTTCTCGAAGCCGTTGCACTCGCTTGTGAGCGCGATTGGCGGATGCTGTTTGAACACCTCGAGTTGCGCCTGACGGCTGGAGACATGGTGCAGATCAGCGGCCCCAATGGCAGTGGCAAGACCAGCCTGCTGCGCCTGCTTGCCGGACTGATGCAACCCACCAGTGGCCAGGTACTGCTCAATGGCCAGCCACTGCATGCCCAGCGTGCCGAACTGGCGCGCAATCTGTTGTGGATCGGGCATGCCGCTGGCATCAAGGATCTGCTCACTGCCGAGGAAAACCTGCGTTGGCTCTGCGCCCTGCATCAACCGGTTCGGCGCGAAGCGATCTGGCAGGCCCTGGCTGCCGTTGGCCTCAAAGGTTTCGAAGACGTGCCCTGCCATACCTTGTCCGCCGGCCAGCAGCGTCGCGTGGCCCTGGCGCGCTTGTACCTGGACAGCCCACCGCTGTGGATTCTCGATGAGCCCTTCACCGCCCTCGACAAGCAAGGGGTGGCCCAGCTCGAGGAGCACCTGGCTGCCCACTGCGAACGAGGCGGCATCGTGCTGCTGACGACCCACCACAGCCTGACCCGGACGCCATCGGGTTATCGCGATATCGATCTTGGACGGTGGGCCGCATGAGTGTCTTTGCCTTGTTGGTCGCCCGGGAAGCACGGCTGCTGTGCCGTCGCCCGGCGGAGTTGGCCAACCCCCTGGTATTTTTCGCAATCGTTGTCGCATTGTTTCCGCTGGCGGTGGGACCTGAGACACAATTGTTGCAAACCTTGTCTCCTGGGCTGGTCTGGGTAGCGGCCCTATTGTCCGTCCTGCTCTCGCTGGACGGGCTGTTTCGCAGTGATTTCGAAGATGGTTCCCTGGAGCAGTGGGTCCTTTCGTCGCACCCCCTGGCACTTCTGGTCCTGGCCAAGGTACTGGCACACTGGGTTTTTTCTGGTCTGGCACTAGTATTGCTGTCGCCTTTGCTGGCCGTGATGCTGGGGCTGCCGGTAGCTTGCCTGCCGGTGCTATTGCTCTCGTTGCTGCTGGGCACGCCGGTACTCAGCCTGCTTGGAGCGGTAGGCGCGGCATTGACGGTGGGACTCAAGCGCGGCGGCCTGTTGCTGGCGCTGCTGATCCTGCCTTTGTATATCCCGGTGTTGATTCTGGGCAGTGGTGCCTTGCAGGCAGCATTGCAAGGGCTGCCGGCGACGGGTTTCCTGCTATGGCTTGGTAGCCTGACTGCCCTGGCAGTAACCCTGACACCCTTTGCAATAGCTGCTGGCCTGAAGATCAGCGTCGGCGAATAATGAGGTCTGGTTGTTTTTTAACCAGTAAAGACCCTGGCTGTTCGTGAAAGCGAAGAGCAACCGTGATGGAAACAACGAATGAACTGGACCTGGTTTCATAAGCTCGGCTCGCCGAAATGGTTTTACGGCATCAGCGGCAAGCTGCTGCCCTGGCTGAGCGTTGCCGCCGTGTTGCTGATCGGTATCGGCGTGGTCTGGGGCCTGGCCTTTGCACCACCGGATTACCAGCAGGGCAACAGCTTCCGCATCATCTACATCCATGTGCCGATGGCGATGCTGGCCCAGTCCTGCTATGTCATGTTGGCCGTATGTGGCGTGGTCGGGCTGGTGTGGAAAATGAAACTGGCCGACGTCGCCTTGCAATGCGCGGCGCCCATCGGCCATTCCATCACGTTCCTGGCGCTGGTGACCGGGGCCATCTGGGGCAAGCCGACCTGGGGCTCCTGGTGGGTCTGGGATGCCCGGCTGACCTCGATGCTCATCCTGCTGTTCCTGTACGCCGGCCTCATGGCCCTGAACGCCGCCATCAGCAACCGCGACAGCGCCGCCAAGGCCTGTGCGGTACTGGCGATTGTCGGTGTGGTCAACATCCCGATCATCAAGTACTCGGTGGAGTGGTGGAACACCCTGCACCAGGGCGCCACCTTCACCCTGACCGAAAGACCTGCCATGCCAGTGGAAATGTGGCTGCCGCTGTTGCTGACGGTACTGGGTTTCTATTGCTTCTTCGCCGTGGTGCTGTTGCTGCGCATGCGTCTTGAGGTACTCAAGCGCGAAGCCCGGACCAGCTGGGTCAAGGCCGAAGTCCAACGCAGCCTGGAGGCCGCACAATGAGCTTTGCATCCTTCAGCGACTTTCTCGCCATGGGCCATCACGGCCTGTACGTCTGGTCGGCCTATGGCATCTGCCTGGTGGTCCTGGTGCGTGAGCTGGTGGCGCCGATCCTGGACCGCAGGAGCTATCTGCAACAAGAGGCGCGTCGTCTGCGCCGGGAGAACGGTAAGTGAATCCGCTGCGTAAAAAGCGTCTTTTGATCATCCTGGCGATCCTGGTAGGCGTGGGCATCGCCGTCGGCCTGGCCCTCAGTGCGCTGAAGGAAAACATCAACCTGTTCTACACCCCGACCCAGATCGCCAATGGCGAAGCCCCCCATGACACCCGCATCCGTGCCGGCGGCATGGTCGAGGCCGGTTCCCTGCAGCGCTCCGCCGACTCGCTGGACGTCAAGTTCGTGGTCACCGACTTCAACAAATCCGTGACCATCACCTACCGCGGCATTCTTCCGGACCTGTTCCGCGAAGGGCAGGGCATCGTCGCCCTGGGCAAGATCAATGCCGATGGCGTGGTGGTGGCCGATGAAGTACTGGCCAAGCACGACGAGAAGTACATGCCGCCGGAAGTCACCAAGGCCCTGAAAGACAGCGGCCAGTCTGCTCCGACCCCGGCCAAGGAGGGTTAAGCCATGAGTTCCGCATTGTTCGTTCCCGAGCTCGGCCACCTGGCGATGATCCTGGCGCTGTGCCTGGCCCTGGTCCAGGCGGTGGTGCCGTTGCTGGGCGCCTGGCGTGGCGACCGCCTCTGGATGAGCCTGGCGCAGCCGGCGGCCTGGGGGCAGTTCGCCTTCCTGGTGTTCGCCTTCGGCTGCCTGACCTACGCCTTCATGAATGACGATTTCTCGGTGGCCTACGTCGCCCACAACTCCAACAGCGCCTTGCCCTGGTACTACAAGTTCAGCGCCGTGTGGGGCGCCCACGAAGGCTCGCTGTTGCTCTGGGCGCTGATCCTGGGCGGCTGGACCTTCGCCGTATCGGTGTTCTCGCGGCAGTTGCCGCAAGTGATGCTGGCCCGGGTACTGGCGGTGATGGGCATGATCAGCACCGGTTTCCTGTCGTTCCTGATCGTGACCTCCAACCCCTTCGCGCGGATCCTGCCCCAGGTTCCGGCCGATGGGCGCGACCTCAATCCGCTGTTGCAGGACATCGGCCTGATCGTCCACCCACCGATGCTCTACATGGGCTATGTCGGTTTCTCGGTGGCCTTCGCCTTCGCTATCGCTGCGCTGCTCGGCGGCCGCCTGGATGCCGCCTGGGCCCGCTGGTCGCGGCCCTGGACCATCGTCGCCTGGGCGTTCCTGGGCATCGGCATCACCCTGGGCTCCTGGTGGGCCTACTACGAGTTGGGCTGGGGTGGCTGGTGGTTCTGGGACCCGGTAGAAAACGCTTCCTTCATGCCCTGGCTGGTGGGCACCGCACTGATTCACTCCCTGGCCGTCACCGAGAAGCGCGGGGTGTTCAAGAGCTGGACCGTGCTGCTGGCGATCGCGGCGTTTTCCCTGAGCCTGCTGGGTACCTTCCTGGTCCGTTCCGGGGTCCTGACCTCGGTCCATGCCTTTGCCGCCGATCCTGAGCGCGGCGTGTTCATCCTGTTCTTCCTGTTGTTCGTGGTGGGCGGTTCCCTGACCCTGTTCGCCCTGCGCGCACCGGTGGTCAAGAGCCAGGTGGGCTTCAGCCTGTGGTCACGGGAAACCCTGCTGCTGGGCAATAACCTGGTGCTGGTGGTGGCGGCGTCGATGATTCTGCTGGGCACCCTGTATCCACTGGTGCTGGATGCCCTGAGCGGCGCCAAGCTGTCGGTGGGCCCGCCGTACTTCAACGCCCTGTTCATTCCGTTGATGGCCTTGCTGATGGTGGTGATGGCGGTTGGCGTGCTGGTGCGCTGGAAAGACACCCCGGTGAAGTGGCTGCTGGGCATGCTCGGTCCGGTGCTGCTGGGCAGCGTGGCCCTGGCCGTGGTGGCCGGCATCGCCTATGGCGACTTCAACTGGGCGGTGCTGGCGACCTTCATGCTGGCAGCCTGGGTGTTGCTGGCCAGCGTGCGGGACATTTTCGACAAGACCCGCCACAAGGGCCTGATCAAGGGCCTGCCGAGCCTGACCCGCAGCTACTGGGGCATGCACCTGGCGCACGTGGGTATCGCGGTCTGCGCCCTGGGCGTGGTGCTGTCGAGCCAGAACAGCGCCGAGCGCGACCTGCGCCTGGAGCCGGGCGAGTCCATGGAACTGGCCGGCTACCACTTCATCTTCGAGGGCGCCAAGCACTTCGAAGGACCTAACTTCACGTCCGACAAGGGCACTGTCCGTGTCGTGCGCAACGGCAAGGAAGTGGCGGTGCTGCACCCGGAAAAACGCCTGTACACCGTGCAGAGCTCGATGATGACCGAGGCCGGGATCGATGCCGGTTTCACCCGTGACCTCTATGTCGCCCTGGGCGAATCCCTGGGTGATGGCGCCTGGGCCGTGCGGGTACACGTCAAGCCATTCGTGCGCTGGATCTGGCTGGGCGGTCTGCTGACCGGCCTGGGCGGGATGCTGGCGGCACTGGACCGGCGCTATCGAATCAAGGTGAAAAGCCGAGTGCGCGAGGCACTGGGCATGACGGGAGCCACCGCATGAAGCGCTGGATGATGATGTTGCCCCTGGCGGCGTTCCTGGTGGTGGCGGTGTTTCTCTACCGCGGCCTGTACCTGGACCCGGCCGAGCTGCCATCGGCGATGATCGGCAAGCCGTTCCCCGAGTTCTCCCTGCCTTCGGTGCAGGGCGACAAGACCCTGACCCGTGCCGACCTGCTGGGCAAGCCGGCGCTGGTCAATGTCTGGGCCACCTGGTGCATTTCCTGCCGGGTCGAGCATCCGGTGCTGAACAAGCTGGCCGAGCGCGGCGTGGTGATCTACGGGATCAACTACAAGGACGTCAACGCCGATGCCCTGAAGTGGCTGGCCGAGTTCCACAATCCCTACCTGCTGGACGTGCGTGACGAAGATGGCTCCCTGGGCCTGAACCTTGGTGTGTATGGCGCTCCGGAAACCTTCTTCATCGATGCCAAGGGCATCATCCGCGACAAGTATGTCGGGGTGATCGACGAGGTGATATGGCGCGAACAGCTGGCTGCCAAGTACCAGGCCCTGGTGGACGAGGCCAAGCCATGAAGCGCTGGTTATTCGCCGCCCTGTTGGGTTTGAGCATTGCGGGGGTGGCCCATGCCGCCATCGACACCTACCAGTTCGCCAATGACAGCGAGCGCGAACGCTTCCATGAGTTGACCAAGGAACTGCGCTGCCCCAAGTGCCAGAACCAGGATATCGCCGACTCCAACGCGCCCATCGCCGCGGACTTGCGCAAAGAGATTTTCCGCATGCTCGGCGAGGGCAAGGACAATCAGCAAATCGTCGATTTCATGGTCGACCGCTACGGCGACTTCGTACGCTACAACCCGGCCCTGACCGGCAAGACCGCCTTGCTCTGGTTCGGCCCCGCCGCCCTGCTGCTGGGCGGCCTGGTGATCATCGCCGTGATTGTCCGGCGCCGCCGCGCCCAGCGCGGCGACAGCCCGAACACGCTTTCCGCCGAGGAGCGGCAGCGCCTTGACCAACTGCTGGATAAAAACCACCCATGATTGATTTCTGGCTTGCGGCAGGCCTGTTGCTCCTGATCGCCTTGAGTTTCCTGTTGATCCCGGTATTGCGCGAACGTCGCGCCCAGCGTGAAGAGGATCGGACCGCCCTGAACGTGGCGTTGTATGAAGAGCGCCTGGCCGAGCTGCAGGGCCAGCAGCAAGAAGGCGTGCTCACTACCGAGCAACTGGACAGCGGTCGCGCCGAGGCCGCCCGCGAGTTGCTGGCGGACACCGAAGGCAGTGGCCAGGCCAGCGGTTCGCGCCTGGGCAAGCCGCTACCCTTGCTGGCTGCGTTGCTGGTGCCGGTACTGGGCGTGGCCTTGTACCTGCACTTCGGCGCCAGCGACAAAGTCGAACTGACTCGCGAGTTCGCCCAGGCGCCGCAGACCATGGAGGAAATGACCCAGCGCCTGGAGCGTGCGGTGGCGGCCCAGCCGGACTCCGCCGAAGGGCTGTACTTCCTCGGGCGTACCTACATGGCCCAGGACCGGCCGGCGGACGCGGCGAAGATCTTCGAGCGCACCGTGGCCCTGGCCGGACGTCAGCCCGAGCTGCTGGGGCAGTGGGCCCAGGCCCAGTATTTCGCCGACGACAAGAAGTGGTCGGACAAGGTCCAGGCCCTCACCGACGAAGCGCTCAAGGCCGACCCCAATGAAGTCACCAGCCTGGGCCTGCTGGGCATCGCTGCGTTCGAGGCCGAGCGGTTCCAGGACGCCATCGACTACTGGAAGCGCCTGCAGGCGCAATTGCCGCCGGACGACAAGTCCCGTGCTGCCCTGCAAGGCGGGATCGACCGGGCCAGCGAGAAACTGGTGGCTGCCGGGGGCAAGGTTGCCACCGAGCCGACGGCCAAGGCCAAGGGTGCACTGATCAAGGTCCGGGTCGACCTGGCCGCCGAGCTCAAGGCCAAGGTCCAGCCAGGCGACAGCGTATTCATCTTCGCCCGTGCCACCCAGGGGCCGCCTGCGCCACTGGCCGCCAAGCGCCTGACGGTCGCCGACCTGCCGACTACCGTCGAGCTGGGCGATGCCGATGCGATGATGCCGCAGTTGAAACTGTCGAACTTTCCTGAAGTCCAACTGGTTGCGCGCGTATCCCGTGCCGGCCAGCCAATGACCGGCGAATGGGTCGGGCGTAGCCAGCCCCTGGCCAGCAGCACCCGTGCCGCCCAGCAGCTGACCATCGACACTCCGGATCAATAAGCAGAGAAGCCGTCATGACCGCCATCGCTCGCATCACCCTGTTGTCACTGGTCCTGGGGTTGAGCGCTTGTACGGTCCATCGGCCGCTTCCCCCCCGTTCCGAGCCCATCCCGCCAGCGGGGCCGAGTACGCACCCGGCCCCCAGCCCGGCCCCGTCGACCAGGCCGGTCACGCCCCATGCCCCCGCGCCTGCGACCAAGCCCTTGCCTCGCACTTCCACCCACTTCGCACCGCCGCCTGGTGGCAACAGTCACTGGGATGCGCGACTGGGGGTCTATGTGCTGGATAACCAGAGCAACACCTTCTACCGCCAGCGCACCTATTACCGCTGGAACAATGGTTGGAGCCGCGCCATCAGCCCCGACGGCCCGTGGGAGGACACCGATATCCATGGTGTGCCAGCAGGGCTCGGGCGCCAGTTCCAGTAAGCCGGGCTACCGGCTCTGCCACCGGGCCACAGGCTCGGGTCTCCCATTTAAGCCACCGGCTCGCTGGCCGATACAGCGGGGTGTTCCCGAGTAGTGGCTATCGAGTGTCCGATGAAGAAAGACCTGAACAAACCCTATTTTGCGCCGATGTTTTTCTGGCTGGTGGTGATCGGCGTTCTGCTGCTGGTATATGGCATGGGGCCGGCCGAAGTGCCGGAGCTGATCTATCTGTCGGTACAACCGTTGTCCTTGCTGGTGGTCTTCGCCTTTTTCTATTACCTGTGTTGCTGGACCTTGATCTCGGTGTTCCCACTGGGCGAGGTGGGCTGGAAGAAGGTGGATTATCTTTGGTTGGCCCTGGCGTCCATGGCGTTGGTCAGTGCGACCCAGGTGGTGCGGGTGGACTGGTTCCAGACCGACTTCCATCTGGCCCAGGGCGCCGAGTCCGGCTTGCAGCGACGGGTGATGGCGGACATCGACGACCTGCTGGCCCCCGAACAGTGCAAGTCGGCGCCCCAGCGCCTTGAACCCCAGGACGCCACCAAGGTAGCCAGCCTGTGCGAGCGCTTCGCCACACTGCCGCGCATGGCCGATGGGCGCTTGTCGACACTCGGCGTGGTCCAGGTGGAACAGGCCCTGGAGTCGCTACAGGGCGAGTATTCCTCACCCCTGGTCAGCCAGTGGCTGGAACGTATCGGGACCGACTTCTCCGAGCAAAAGCGCCAGCGCGAGGAAGTCCGCCGCCTGCATCAGCTGACGCAGGCCAGCCAGGCTGAAAAAACCTACAGCTACTGTTCTCCCTTGCTATTGGTGATTGCCCTGGCCCTGCGAGCTGCCAAGGTCACCGGCGAGGTGCTGCTCAAGGCGCCGCGGCGGCGCAAGCTGTGGCTGATCGTCAATCGGCGCGTGGTCCTCGATGGCCAGGGGTTTGCCCGTGGAGCCCGTGCCCGCCTGGACGAAGCCTTGAGGAACTGGCGAGTTGCGCAGTGGGGGGTGGTGCACCTGGCGTGCGATTTCATCGCCCCGGCCAGCCCACAGGACACCCAGGTGCCGGTGGGGGCAGGGTTCTACGAAAATGAATTCCATCTGGCTAACCTCGCTGAATTCGATAGCAGCGAATTCGTCGAATGGACTGCCAGCCAGAGCATCGATCTTCTGTACCTGGTGGGGGAGACCGACGCCGGGCTGATCGAGCGCGTGCGCCGCTGGGGCCAGGAGTGTAACGTCGAGGTCCTGATTCGCGAGCGGATCTGAGTGCCTGTTCGTCCTTGCCTCCTGGGCTTACGGCTGCCAGCCAAATCCCGGGCTTTCACCGAACCATTGCACGGCCTGCTCTCGAAAGGCATCGACCAGTTGGGAGTCGCTCTGGGCCCGTGACTGGGCCAGGACGATGCGTTGCAGGGGCAGGGCTTCACTGATTGGGCGTACCGCCAGGGGCTGGCCGTCGTAGCTGTGGTCGCCAAAAGGCCGGGTATACGCCACTGCCACGCCCAGGCCGTTGGCCACCAGGCCGCGTTGCAGCTCGAACGAGTGGGTCTTGCTCAGGTTTTGTGGTTGCAGCCCATGGAAACGAAACAGATCCAGGAAGTGCTGCCAGCTATAGGCCTGTCCAGTCAGTACCAGGGGATACTCGCAAAGTTGCTGCAGGCTAACCTTGTGCTGCGCGGCCAGAGGATGGTTGGCTGGCAGCAGCGCATGGGCCGCCAACTCGCACAGTACGGTGGTGTGGACGCCGTCCGGCAGGCCCAGGTCGTAGCTCAGAGCGACGTCCAGGCTGCCATTGCTCAATTGCTTGCCAATCTGGTCGAAGCCACATTCGCGAATCGTCACCCTGATGGCTGGATGACGCTGCTGCAAACCCCGTAGTAGCTGCGGCAGGCAGTAGGGCGCCAGGTCCTCGAAGCAAGCCAGCATCAGCTCTCCGGACAGGGCGTCGTTGGTGGCCAGGCTCTCCAGTTCATGTACCCCAGCCAGGATCTGCCGGGCCTTGTCCATCGCCACACGGCCGAAAGGGGTGAGCGTCATGCCTAGCCCACGCTGGCGAATGAACAGCAACTGGCCCAGGTGCCCCTCCAGCTCGCTGATCGCCGCAGATATTGCAGGCTGCGACACGTTCAGGTGTTCGGCGGCTTGGGTGATGTTGCTGTGGCGAGTGACCGCCAGGGCATATCGCAGGTGGCGCAGGCTGATCTTCATAAGAAATTCCGAGGAGCCAGATCGGAACATATTATTTTATTTTTGCCAGGGCCTGGGGCGATAGTCGGCGTGCCGTCGCGATGGGGTGGGTCCGCCCTGGCGTGCCGGCGACATCCTACAAGAGCCTGACAGCGTCTCAGCCGACGATCAGGCCGTACCACATCGCTGAGGAGTAACCCATGCCGAACCACGCGATCCTGCCTGAAGTACAAGCATCGATTCCCTCCATGATTGCCCTGCGCCAGCATCTGCACGCCCATCCCGAGTTGAGTTATGAGGAATTCGCCACCAGCGAACTGGTCGCCGAGAAGCTGCGTGAGTGGGGGTACGAAGTCCACCAGGGGCTGGCCGGCACCGGGGTGGTCGGCTCGCTGCGCAAGGGCCGCAGCGGCCGGGTCATTGGCTTGCGGGCGGACATGGACGCGCTGCCGATCCTGGAGAGCAGCGGCTTGCCTTATGCCAGTCGCCATGAAGGCAAGATGCACGCCTGTGGCCACGACGGGCATACGGCGATGTTGCTCGCCGCCGGCCAGTGCCTGGCTCGGGATATCGACTTCGATGGCACTGTGCGCCTGATTTTCCAGCCTGCCGAAGAGGGGCATGTAGGGGCGCGCAAGATGATCGAGGATGGCCTGTTCCAGTTGTTTCCCTGCGATGCGGTGTTCGCCATGCACAATTGGCCGGGCCTGCCGGTGGGGCGCTTTGGCTTCCTGGCCGGGCCGTTCATGGCCTCGGCCGATACCGTGACCATTCGCATCCACGGTCGTGGTGGCCACGGGGCCATGCCCCACGACACCGTGGACCCGGTGGTGGCCGCTGCCTCGCTGGTGATGGCTTTGCAGACCGTGGTGGCGCGTAATGTGCCGCCCCTGGACATGGGTGTGGTGGGGGTCGGGGCGATTCACGGTGGCAGCAGTTCGTCGGTGGTGCCCACCAGTGTCGAGCTCGCCGTGACGGTCAGGGCCTTGAAAACATCCATCCGTGACCTGCTGCTCAAGCGCATCGATGAACTGGCCCAGGCACAAGCCCAGGCATACGGCGCGACGGCCGAGGTGCTGGTCAGCCCCAATGCCTTTCCCGTGCTGTTCAACCATCCGCGGGAAACCGAACTGGCGCGCCGTGTGGTCCAGGACTGGCTGGGCAACGACGGCCTGGTGCCCGATATGCAGCCGATGACCTGCAGCGAGGATTTCTCCTTCATGCTGCAAGCCTGCCCTGGCAGCTACCTGATCATGGGCAATGGCGAGGGAGAAGAGGGCGGCTGCCTGCTGCACAACCCAGGTTACGACTTCAACGATGCCGGGCTGCCTTATGGCGCTACCTACTGGGTCAAGTTGGTGAGCGCCTTCCTCGATCCCGACGACTGATCCACACCTCCTGACAATGATACCGACCAGGCCCGTCCGGCTTGGTCGGTTGTGGATAGGTATGCCTTGGAGAATCCCATGACTGTTCTTCGCCAGTCCCATCTGCCGCTTGTCGCATCTGACCTACCTGTATCGCGCCGTCGAGTGATCGTTGGCACCACCATCGGCAATGCCCTGGAGTTCTTCGACTTCACGGTTTTCAGTTTCCTGATGCTGTTTATCGGTCCCTTGTTTTTCCCGGCAGCTTCCGCTTACGGCCAGCTGTTGTTGACCACTGCCACCTTCGGCGTGGGTTTCCTGATGCGTCCGGTAGGGGCGATGCTGATCGGCTCCTACTCCGATCGTTTCGGGCGGCGTTCGGCATTGACCCTGACGCTGTTCCTCATGGGCCTGGGCTGCGGCCTGATGGCCTTGACTCCGACCTATGCCCAGATCGGCATGGCCGCCCCCCTGGTCATGGCCCTGGCGCGGTTGATCCAGGGTTTCGCGGCCGGGGGCGAGGTGGGGGCAGCGACCACTTTGCTGGTCGAGCATGCACCGGCATCGCAGCGGGGCTTCTATGCCAGCTGGCAGTTCGGCAGCCAGTCCCTGGGGATCTTTCTCGGCGCGATCATGGTGGCAGCCCTGGTGGCGGGGCTGGGCCAGGGGGCGATGGCTGAATGGGGGTGGCGCATCCCGTTCTTCATCGGGATGCTCACCGCCCCGGTGGGGTGGTACATCCGCCGGCATCTGGAGGACACGCTGGTGGCCGGCGTGCCCAGTGCGCAGAGTCGGCAGGCCATGGAGCGTGCTGCTCGCAGCAGCCCTTTGCGCGAGTTGTTTGGCAAGCACAAGGCAACGCTGTGCAAAAGCGTGCTGCTGATGCTGGGGGCCATGGTCTCGACCCAGATCATTGCCTTCTACATGCCGGCCTATGCTGCCCGGGTGCTGGGCTTGCCCACTACTTCCAGCCTGCTGGCCAGCGTGGTGGTGGGCGCGGTGTGTTTCCTGCTGTCGCCATGGGTGGGTTGGCTGGCCGATCGCTGGGGGCGCAAGCGGGTGATCTTCCATTCAAGACTCTTGACCCTGGTCGCGATCGTGCCGTGTTTCCAGTGGCTGATTGCGGCTCCAAGCCTGTCCAGCTTGCTCCTGATCATCGGTTTGCTGTCGGTGCTGCTGACCTTGCAGACGGTGCCGGGCATCACCATGTTGCCGGAGATGTTCCCCAAATCCGTGCGCACCACGGGCATGGCGGCAGCGTATGGGATCGGCGTCTCGGTGTTCGGCGGCTTTGCCCAGTTCTTCGTGACCTGGTTGCTGCAGGTGACCGAGCAGGCCCTGGCCCCGGCCTGGTACATGATGGCGACAGTGGCCCTGTCCACCCTGGTGCTGCTGTGGGTCCGTGATCGTACCGGCGAAGACATCGATGGCGGCTGAGTCCGGGCCGCCACCGCTACGCCCTGTCCCGCTCCAAGAGCAACGATGCATGTGCTTACATTTTTTCCGATAGCAGGCTAATGTTTTTCTTCGGCCCTGGTGCTGGCAGCCTGGCGCCGTGCAATCCGTTCAACAGAGGAAGGCGCTCCTATGAATCGGTCTTTGCTTGGCCTGTTTCGCAGTATCCAGTGCATTGCCCTGGCAGCCATGCTGGGCAGTGCACTGGCCCAGGATGCTCCCGGCATGCGGGTCGGTGTACGTGGGGAGATCGCCGGGATCAGTGGCGATGTACTGCGGGTGCATGTCACAACCGGCGAGAATGTCAGTGTCGAGCTGACGCCGCAGACCCAGGTGCGTGCCGTGACCCTGGCCAATATCGAGGACATCAAGCCCGGCAGCTACATCGGCTCGGCGGCGGTGCCCATGGCCGACGGCACTCTCAAGGCCCTGGAGGTGCATGTGTTTCCGCCGCAGATGGCCGGGACCGGCGACGGCCACCGGCCTTTCGACCTGGCCAAGGGCAGCAGCATGACCAACGGCAGCGTTGGTGATCTGGTGGTGAGCAATGGCCGGACCCTGACCGTCAACTACAAGGGTGGCCAGCAGAAGATCCTGGTGCCTGACGATGTGCCCATCATCAATCTGCTGCCGGGGGATCGCAGCTTGCTCAAGTCCGGGGTCAAGGTGGTGATGTTCGTCACCCAGGGTGCCGACGGCAAACTGACTGCGCAATCGATTTCCGCTGGCAAGGACGGGGTGAAACCGCCGATGTAGGTTCGTCGTCCGGTGTTGCGTTGCCGGATGTTTCCATACTGGGGTTGTGCTGGCGGTCCGCCGGGCCCTGGTTTAGGGTTTGCGGTCGTTCAATAACGGCGGAGTCCCTTATGGAAAAGTCAACGTTCAATCCGGCCACGGTGTTCAACTCGTTGCAATACGGTTTCAGCCAGGCCGTGGAGGTGAGGGGCGGGCGGCGCTTGCTGCTGTCCGGGCAGGTGGGGGTGGACGAGTACGAGCGGACCGTGGGCCCGGGCCTGCGGGAGCAGACCGAGCAGGCGTTCGACAATATCCAGCGGGTGCTGGCCGAGGCCGGTGGGGCGTTGGCGGATGTGGTAATGCTGCGGATCTATATCGCCGAAGCGGCCCGGGACCAGCAGGAGCACATCAGCGCGGTCTTGCTCGAGCGCTTTGCCAGCCAGCCACCGGCGTCTTCGTGGATCATTGTCAGCGGCCTGTCGCTACCCGAGTGGCTGATCGAAGTCGAGGCAGAGGCAGTGCTGGAGGAGCGTCAGCAGGTCGTCGAAACGGCGCTGTTCAATCCGGCGCGGGCCATCTGACCGCCAGTCAAGAAAATGCTAGGAGCGAGGCTTGCCCGCGATGGACTCGGAGCGCTGCGTTTATCCAGTGAACACGCGCTACCATCGCGAGCGAACTTCGCTCCTACCGGGATCACCTCGCTTAACTGATCGGCATTAACCGCACAGATCGCTTTTTCTATTCACCCGCGAGGGGTCACTTGGCGTTGGTGTAGATCTGGTCGAAGATCCCGCCGTCGTTGAAGTGGGTCTTCTGCACGCTGCGCCAGTCGCCGAAGGTCTTCTCCACCGAAAGGAAGTCGACTTTCGGGAAGCGGTCGGTGAACTTGGCCAGCACCTTCGGATCCCGCGGGCGCAGGTAGTTGTTGGCGGCGATCTCCTGGCCTTCCGGCGACCACAGGTACTTCAGGTATTCCTCGGCGGCGGCGCGGGTGCCTTTCTTCTCCACCACCTTGTCCACTACCGACACCGGAGGCTCGGCTTCGGCGGAGACGCTCGGGTAGATCACCTCGAACTGGTCGCGGCCGAATTCGCGGGCGATCATTTCCGCCTCGTTCTCGAAGGTCACCAGCACGTCGCCGATCTGGTTGGTCATGAAGGTCGTGGTGGCGGCGCGGCCACCGGTGTCCAGCACCGGCGCCTGTTTGAACAGCTTGCCGACGAAGTCCTTGGCCTTGTTCTCGTCGCCGCCGTTCTTGAGCACGTAGCCCCAGGCCGAGAGGTAGGTGTAGCGACCGTTACCCGAGGTCTTGGGGTTGGGCACGATCACCTGCACGCCGTCCTTGAGCAGGTCCGGCCAGTCCTTCAATGCCTTGGGGTTGCCCTTGCGCACGATGAACACCGTGGCCGAGGTGAAGGGGGCGCTGTTGTCCGGCAGGCGGGTGACCCAATTGTCCGGGACCAGCTTGCCGTTGTCCGCCAGGGCGTTGATGTCGGTGGCCATGTTCATGGTGATGACGTCCGCCGGCAGGCCGTCGATCACCGAGCGCGCTTGCTTGCTGGAGCCGCCGAAGGACATCTGCAGGGTGATGTTTTCGTTGTGCTCGGCCTTCCAGTGCTTCTGGAAGGCGGCGTTGTAGTCCTTGTAGAAGTCGCGCATCACGTCGTAGGAAACGTTGAGCAGGGTCGGTGCGGCCTGGGCGGCGCCAGCCAGGGCCAGGCCGGCGGCCAGGAGCGAAGCGCTGAAGAGTTTTTTCACTGCACATTTCCTTTTATTCGAGAGTGAAGGCAATTTGCCGCCGACTATAGCCGGGGCGCTATATCTCTTTAAAGATTGAAAAGTACTTTGCTTATTCCATTTTCTTAAAAAGGGCATTACCGCAGCGTGAACAGAAGGCGGCGGCCGGCTCGTGGTGGTTCTTGCGGCACACCGGGCAGTCGTGTTTGAGCTGCTCGCCGCGCATGGCGCTGGCCAGCTCGGCGGTGAAGATCCCGGTGGGCACGGCGATGATCGAGTAACCGGTGATCATCACCATGGACGAGATCACCTGGCCGATCACCGTCTTGGGCACGATATCGCCGTAGCCCACGGTGGTCAGGGTGACGATGGCCCAGTAGATGCCCTTGGGAATGCTGGTGAAGCCGTGCTCCGGGCCTTCCACCACGTACATCAGGGTGCCGAACACCGTGACCAGGGTGCAGACGCTGAGCAGGAACACCAGGATCTTCTGCTTGCTGCCGCGCAGGGCGTCGAGCAGGTAGTGAGCCTGCTTGAGGTAGGGCGCCAGCTTGAGCACCCGGAAGATCCGCAGCATGCGGATGATGCGGATGATCAACAGGTACTGGGCGTCGCTGTAGTACAGGGCGAGGATCCCGGGGACGATCGCCAACAGGTCCACCAGCCCGTAGAAGCTGAAGGCATAGCGCAGCGGCTTGGGCGAACAATACAGGCGCAGCCCGTACTCGATGGCGAAGATCAGGGTGAAGCCCCATTCGATGTACGCCAGGACGTTGGCGTAGTCGCGGTGCACCTGGTCGATGCTGTCGAGGATCACGATCACCAGGCTGGCGAGAATGATCAGCAGCAAGGTGGTATCGAAGCGTCTTCCAGCCACGGTGTCGGTCTGGAAGATCATCACGTAGAGGCGTTGCCGCCAGTTGTCGCTGTTACCCATGGAAATCGCCTGAATCGAAGATCAGCGAAGCCTAGGTGGATTCGTCGCGCTAGCGCAAGGCGCCTCGCTGCGTGGCGTGCGGCCCAACACCCGATTGCAGGCCAGCACCAGCCAGCAGGCAAGGACGAAGGGGCCGGTCAGGGGCGGCAAGCCTATCGCGGCGATGCCGGGGGCGATCAACAGCGCCAGGACCATGCCCAGCAGCGGCCACCAGGGGCGCAGGCCAAGTTGGCCCAAGGCCAGGGCCACCAGCGCGCAGTTGTAGCCGGCCAGTCCCGAGAGCGCCTGGCCGGGCTCCTGCAGCATGACCGCCAGGGCCAGGCCGAACCCCGAGCCGCCCAGGGCCCAGATCGCCGCCCGACGGTTGGCCAGCAGCAGGCCAGCGAAGACCAGCAGCCCCGCCAGCCAGTCGCCGAGGAACATCACCTGGCCCAGGCCCTGGAACAGGCCGCCCAGCAGCCCCGTGGGTGACAGCCCTGCGGTTTGCGGGTGGGCGGCCAGCGGCGTGAACAGGCCCGCCAGGAGCCAGCCGAGGCCGACGAAGGGCGCGGTGTAGGCCGGCAGCCGGGCGGGTTGCCGGGCACGCTTGAGCCACTGCTGGGTGATGATCGCGCTCAGGCCGCCGGCGGCGATGATCAAAGGTGGCAGCAAGATCGACCAGGGCAGGTACAGGCTCAGCAGCAGCCCGAGCAATACGCCGTTGTAGCTGAATAGCCCGGCTTGCCGATCGGCCTTGGCGTAGCCCCGTTGCTGGGCCGTCAGCAGTCCGGCCAGGGCGCCGAGCAGGGCGCCACCGAGCAGCGCCGGAGCGCTGGCCAGGATCGCCAGCAGGCACAGCAGGCCGCACAGCGGGTCGCGCTGGAGAAAGATCTGGCTGAAGCCATTGAGCAGGGCAGTGGCCCAATCGGGGCAGAAAGCGTTGAACGACTGTGACGGCATGATGGACATCGGTCAGTGCGGCCGCTGTTGGCTGCGTCCGGCCCATCAGGCTCTCTCTGTGGAGAGCGCTGAATGGACCGGGGTCGCAGCGTCGGCAGTGGGGCAGGTCAGAGAAGGGTTTCGACACGCAGGGAGTTAGTCGTCCCAGGTTGGCCAAACGGCACACCCGTGGTGATCACGACGGTATCCCCGCGCTTGGCCAGGCCTTGGGCCTGGGCGATTTCCAGGGCCGTGGCACACACTTCGTCCACTTGGCGCAGGCGATCGTTGACCACCGAATGCACACCCCAGGCCACGCTCAGGCGGCGGGCCGCCAGCAGGTTGGGGGTCAGGTTGAGAATGGGCACCGACGGTCGTTCCCTGGCGGCGCGCAAGGTGGAGCTGCCGGATTCGCTGTAGTTCACCAGCACCGCCACCGGCAGGATGCTGCAGATACGCCGGATCGCACAGCTGATGGCATCGGACACCGTGGCTTCGGCCTGGGGCCGGCTGACGTCCAACTGGGCCTGGTAGTCCGGTCCGGTTTCCACCTGGCGGATGATCTTGCTCATCATCTGCACGGCTTCCAGCGGGTACTCGCCTGAAGCGGTTTCCGCCGACAGCATCACCGCATCGGCGCCTTCGGCCACGGCATTGGCGACATCGGTCACTTCAGCCCGGGTGGGCGCCGGGCTGAAGCGCATGGACTCCAGCATCTGCGTGGCCACCACCACCGGCCTGCCCAGTTGGCGGCAGGTACCGATGATGTCCTTCTGGATCTGCGGCACGGCTTCGGCCGGTACCTCGACTCCCAGGTCGCCCCTGGCCACCATGATTGCGTCGCTCAGTTCGGCGATTTCCCGCAGTTGAGCCACTGCCGAGGGTTTTTCGATCTTGGCCATCAGGAAGGCCTTGTTGCCGATCAGCTCCCGGGCTTCGCGGATATCTTCCGGGCGCTGCACGAAGGACAGCGCCACCCAGTCCACCCCCAGTTCCAGGCCGAAGCTCAGGTCGCGGCGGTCCTTGGCGGTCAGCGGGCTCAGGTCCAGCACCGCCTGGGGTACGTTGACCCCCTTGCGGTCCGAGAGCTCGCCACCGTTGAGCACCGTGGTGTCGATGGCGTCGGCATGCCTGGCCAGGACTCGCAAGCGCAGCTTGCCGTCGTCCAGCAGCAGGTCCATGCCCGGCTCCAGGGCGGCGATGATCTCCGGGTGCGGCAGGTTGACCCGCTGGGTGTTCCCGGGTGCCGGGTCCAGGTCCAGGCGCAGGGCTTGGCCGCGCACCAACTGGACCTTGCCGTCGGCGAAGGTGCCGACTCGCAGCTTCGGCCCTTGCAGGTCCATGAGGATGCCCAGCGGGTGGTTCAACTCGCTTTCGATCTGGCGGATCCAGGCATAGCGCTGGGCATGATCGGCATGGCTGCCGTGGCTGAAATTGAGCCGGAAGATGTTCACTCCGGCTTGTACCAGCTCACGGATGTCCTCGATGCCGTCGGTGGCCGGGCCCAGGGTGGCGAGGATCTTGACCTTCTTGTCAGGCGTCATGTTTGGTGGTCTCGAGAATCAGGATGGCGCGGAAGTCGTTGACATTGGTACGGGTCGGCTCGGTGACGATCAGGCTGTCCAGGGCCGCGAAATAGCCGTAGCCATTGTTGTTGTCCAGCTCGTCGCTGGCGTTCAGGCCCAGGGCCGTGGCGCGGGCGAAGCTGTCCGGGGTCATGATGGCCCCGGCGTTGTCCTCGGAGCCGTCGATGCCGTCGGTGTCGCCAGCCAGGGCGTAGATGCCGGGATGGCCCTTGAGGCTGTCGGTCAGGCTTAGCAGGAACTCGGCATTGCGCCCGCCACGGCCCGTACCGCGTACCGTGACCGTGGTCTCGCCACCGGACAGGATCACGCAGGGCGCGGCCAGGGGTTGGCCATGCAGGGCCACCTGGCGGGCGATGCCGGCGTGGACCTTGGCCACCTCGCGGGACTCGCCCTCCAGGTCGCCGAGGATCAGCGGGCTGAAACCCGCCTGGCGCGCCTTGACTGCCGCCGCCTCCAGGGATTGCTGAGGCCGGGCGATCAGCTGGAAATGGCTGCGGGCCAGGCACGGGTCGCCGGGCTTGACGGTTTCAGACTCGGGGCTCTGCAGCCAGGTGCGCACCGCCGGCGGTACCTCGATGGCGTAGCGCTGGAGGATCGCCAGGGCCTGGGTCGAAGTGCTGGGGTCGGCCACGGTGGGGCCGGAGGCGATGACCGTCGCCAAATCGCCGGGAACATCGGAAATCGCATAGGTGTAGACCGTGGCTGGCCAGCAGGCCTTGGCCAGGCGCCCGCCCTTGATCGCCGAAAGGTGCTTGCGCACGCAATTCATCTCGCCGATGGTGGCGCCGGACTTGAGCAGGGCCTTGTTGAGCGCTTGCTTGTCGGCCAGGGTGATGCCGGCGGCGGGCAGGGCCAGCAGCGCCGAGCCACCGCCGGACAGCAGGAAAATCACCCGGTCCTGTTCCGTCAGGTCGCTGACCATCTCCAGCACCCGCCGAGCCACGGCCAGGCCGGCGGCATCGGGCACCGGGTGGGCCGCTTCGACCACCTCGATCTTGTGGCAAGGGGCGCCGTGGCCATAGCGAGTGACCACCAGCCCACGGACTTCGCCCTGCCAGTTGCGTTCGACCACCTGGGCCATGGCCGCGGCGGCCTTGCCGGCGCCGATGACGATGACCCGGCCGCTGCGGTCGCTGGGTAGGTGGGCTTCGAGGACATGTTGCGGATGGGCGGCGTCGATGGCTGTGGCAAACAGCTCACGCAGCAATTGTTGCGGATCGACCGACATGGCGGGCTCCCGGATTCTTGTTATGGGGGCGTGAAACAGGTGTAGCCACCGCCAAGGGCGGTGTCAGGGTCGGCAGGGCCTGTCCGTGGCCCGCAGTGATGCGTTTCCTGCGGACCTTCGCACAGCCCGGGGCGGTGGCTACGAATGCTGCTTAGTGTTTGTCGCGGATCGAGAAGTTGGCCATGTGCTCCAGGCCCTTGATCAGGGCCGAGTGGTCCCAGTTGCCACCACCGATGGCGTTGCAGGTGCTGAACACCTGCTGGGCGTTGGCGGTGTTGGGCAGGTTGATGCCCAGCTCGCGGGCGCCGCTGAGGGCCAGGTTGAGGTCCTTCTGGTGCAGGTTGATACGGAAGCCCGGGTCGAAGGTGCCCTTGATCATGCGTTCGCCATGCACTTCCAGGATGCGCGAGGAGGCGAAGCCGCCCATCAGCGCTTCGCGCACCTTGGCGGGGTCGGCGCCGTTCTTCGCGGCGAACAGCAGCGCTTCGGCCACGGCCTGGATGTTCAGGGCAACGATGATCTGGTTGGCCACCTTGGCGGTCTGGCCGTCGCCGTTGCCGCCGACCAGGGTGATGTTCTTGCCCATGCTCTGGAACAGCGGCAGGGCGCGATCGAAGGCCTGGCTGTCGCCGCCGACCATGATGCTCAGGGTCGCGGCCTTGGCCCCGACTTCACCGCCGGACACCGGGGCGTCCAGGTATTGCGCGCCTTTTTCGTTGATCTTGGCGGCGAAGGCCTTGGTCGCGGTGGGCGAGATCGAACTCATGTCGATGACGATCTTGCCCTTGCCGATCCCGGCAGCCACGCCGTCGGCGCGCAGCAGAACGTCTTCGACCTGGGGGGTGTCGGGCACCATGATGATCACGAACTCGGCTTCCTGGGCCACTTCCTTGGGGGAGGCCAGGGCCACGGCGCCGGCGGCGATCAGGTCGGCCGGGGCCTTGCCGTGGTGTTCCGAGAGCAGCAGGTTGTGGCCGGCCTTCTGCAGGTTGGCGGCCATGGGGTGGCCCATGATGCCGGTGCCGATGAATCCGATTTTAGCCATGGGAAAATCCTCTTTTTATTGCTCTATAAGGTTGCGGGTGCCAAGGCATCCGTCTTGCGGGCAGCCTGGCCCCTACCGTAGGGGCGAGCAGCATCCGGCTGGCCCGCGATGAACGATGACGCGGTGGCCGATCAGATGGCGTTGTGGCTCTTGAGCCAGCCCAGGCCCGCTTCGGTGGTGGTCAGCGGCTTGTACTCGCAGCCGACCCAGCCCTGGTAGCCGATGCGCTCCAGGTGCTCGAACAGGAAGCGGTAGTTGATCTCGCCGGTGCCCGGTTCGTTGCGCCCGGGGTTGTCCGCCAGTTGCACGTGGTTGATCTGCTCCAGGTGGTTGGCCAGGGTCCGGGCCAGGTCTCCTTCCATGACCTGCATGTGATAGATGTCGTACTGCAGGAACAGGTTGGCGCTGCCGACCAGCTCGCGGATCGACAGCGCCTGGGCGGTGTTGTTGAGGTAGAAGCCGGGAATGTCTCGGGTATTGATGGCTTCCATTACCAGCTTGATGCCCACGGCCTGGAGCTTGTCGGCGGCGTACCTGAGGTTGTCGACGAAGGTCTTTTGCACCAGAGCCTCATCCACGCCCTGGGGGCGGATGCCGGCCAGGCAGTTGACCTGGGTGTTGCCCAGGACCTGGGCATAGGCGATGGCCAGGTCGACCCCGGCGCGGAATTCCGCGACCCGGTCGGGCAGGCAGGCGATGCCACGCTCGCCCTTGGCCCAGTCGCCGGCCGGCAGGTTGAACAGCACCTGGGTCAGGCCGTGGGCGTCGAGCTGGGCCTTGATCTCGGCCGAGCTGAACTCATAGGGAAACAGGTACTCGACCCCGCTGAAGCCGGCATCGGCGGCAGCCTTGAAACGGGCGAGGAAGTCCTGTTCGGTGAACAGCATGGACAGGTTGGCGGCAAAACGCGGCATGGTGGTCTCCTGTGGATCTATCAAGTCCTGTCGCCGCTGGCACGGGCTGCGCAACGGTTCGAGGAACCTTGCGCGATACCAGAGCCCGTTTGGGGCGATCGCAGCCTTCGGCAGCGGCAACAGACACTGTGCGGGTGGGTCAGTCGAGCAGGGAAATTGCAGTGGGGGCGTCGTTGCCCACCAGTGCCAGGTCCTCGAACTCGTTGACCGCGTTGATCTCGGTACCCATGGAGATGTTGGTCACCCGTTCCAGGATGATCTCCACCACCACCGGTACCTTGAAGGTTTCGACCAGCTCCTGGGCCTGGCGCAGGGCCGGCTGGATATCCTTGGGCTCGAACACTCGCAGGGCCTTGCAGCCCAGGCCTTCGGCCACCGCGACGTGATCCACGCCGTAGCCATTGAGCTCGGGAGCGTTGAGGTTGTCGAAGGACAACTGCACGCAGTAGTCCATCTCGAAGCCGCGCTGGGCCTGGCGGATCAGCCCCAGGTAGGAGTTGTTCACCACCACGTGGATGTACGGCAGGTTGAACTGCGCACCCACCGCCAGCTCTTCGATCATGAACTGGAAGTCGTAGTCGCCGGACAGTGCCACCACCTTGCGGCTTGGGTCAGCCTTGACCACCCCCAGGGCCGCGGGAATGGTCCAGCCCAGCGGGCCGGCCTGGCCGCAGTTGATCCAGTGGCGTGGCTTGTAGACGTGCAGGAACTGCGCGCCGGCGATCTGCGACAGGCCGATGGTGCTGACGTAGCAGGTGTCCTTGCCGAACACCTGGTTCATTTCCTCGTAGACCCGCTGCGGCTTGACCGGCACGTTGTCGAAGTGGGTCTTGCGCTGGAGGCTGGCCTTGCGCTGCTGACAGTCGTGCAACCAGGCGCTGCGGTCCTTGAGCTTGCCGGCCGCTTGCCACTCGCGGGCCACTTCCAGCAGTACGGTAAGGGCGCTACCGGCGTCGGAGACGATGCCCAGGTCGGGAGTGAAGACCCGGCCGATCTGGGTCGGCTCGATGTCCACGTGGATGAACTTGCGGCCTTCGGTGTAGACATCCACCGAGCCGGTGTGGCGGTTGGCCCAGCGGTTGCCGATGCCCAGTACGACATCGGACTTGAGCAGGGTGGCGTTGCCGTAGCGATGGGAGGTCTGCAGGCCGACCATGCCCACCATCTGCGGGTGATCGTCGGGAATGCTGCCCCAGCCCATCAGGGTCGGGATCACTGGGATGCCGGTCAGCTCGGCGAACTCCACCAGCAGCTCGCTGGCATCGGCGTTGATCACCCCGCCGCCGGCCACCAGCAACGGCCGTTCGGCCTGGGCCAGCAGGGCCAGGGCTTTCTCGGCCTGGACCCGGGTGGCCGAGGGCTTAGCCAGGGGCAGGGGCTGGTAGGCGTCGATATCGAATTCGATTTCCGCCATCTGCACGTCGAACGGCAGGTCGATCAGTACCGGGCCAGGGCGGCCGGAGCGCATTTCATAGAAGGCTTTCTGGAAGGCGTAGGGCACCTGACCCGGCTCCAGCACGGTGGTGGCCCACTTGGTCACCGGCTTGACGATGCTGGTGATGTCCACGGCCTGGAAGTCTTCCTTGTGCAGGCGGGCACGGGGAGCCTGGCCGGTGATGCAGAGGATCGGGATGGAGTCGGCCGAGGCACTGTACAGGCCGGTGACCATGTCGGTGCCGGCGGGGCCCGAGGTGCCGATGCACACGCCGATGTTGCCGGCCTTGGTGCGGGTGTAGCCCTCGGCCATGTGCGAGGCGCCTTCGACGTGGCGAGCGAGCACATGATCGATGCCGCCGACTTTCTGCAGTGCGGAGTACAGCGGGTTGATGGCAGCGCCCGGGATGCCAAAGGCGGTGTCGACCCCTTCACGGCGCATCACCAGAACGGCGGCTTCGATTGCTCTCATTTTGCTCATTATTTTGTGCCTCTTACGTTTGTAATTGTATACAAGTGGCTTTGCGCAGAGTGTATTCACGGCGAGCTGCGCAGGTCAATGGCTTTTCTTGGAAGCAGACGGCTGCGTATTTAGCCCCGATAAACCGGTGTCATTTTGTCGCATGGGCTATATTTCAGCAATTATTGTATACAAAAACAAAGTTCATTGTGTTCTATTCGTTGCATCGAGCTTCTCCTGAAATGAGCTCCACCAGGCTTTCCAATAACAAGATGAGGACGGCACCCATGAGCGCTTTAACCTTGAAAGTCGCAATCAACCTGGCCAACCAGGCCATCCAGGCGGGGCGCAAGATCAGTGCCGCGCCACTGGCCATCGCGGTACTCGATGCCGGTGGTCATCTGGTGACCTTGCAAAGGGAGGATGGCGCTAGCCTGCTGCGCCCGCAGATCGCCATCGGCAAGGCCTGGGGGGCGATCGCCCTGGGCAAGGGTTCGCGCCTGCTGGCGCTGGATGCCCAGCAGCGCCCGGCCTTCATCGGCGCACTCAACAGCCTGGGGCAGGGCAGCGTGGTACCGGCGCCGGGCGGGGTATTGATTCGTGATCAGGCGGGCTTGGTGATCGGCGCCATCGGCATCAGTGGCGATACCTCGGACATCGATGAGCAGTGCGCCATCAGCGCCATCGAAGCCCAGGGCCTGGCCGCGGATGCAGGCGTCAGCGCCTAGGTCGCGCAGTACGTGTAGCCGCTGTCGAGCCTGCGAGGCTGCGATCGGGTGCGCGTCGCCCGCCAAACCGGGCGACGCGGTACCTCAGGTTAATTGCCGATAGCCACCAGGGGGCTCGTGCCGAGCCGTACGCAGCCTGCGGGAACCCCATGGCGCCCTTGAACCGGGCGGCGCCAGGAGGGCGGGTTATGCGGATTCGGGCTCGCAGCCCTTGAGTACCAGGCGGATGATGGTCTGGGCGGCGGCTTCGTAATCTTCGTCAGCCAGCTTGGCCTTGCCGGTGACCACCGAGATCTGCCAGTCGAAGTCGGCGTAGGTCTGGGTCGCGGCCCAGATGCTGAACATCAGGTGGTGCGGATCCAGGGGCGCGATCTGGCCACGGTCGATCCAGGTCTGGATGCACTCGATGTTGTGCTTGGCCTGGGCGTTGAGCTGTTCCACCTGGTCCGGGCTCAGGTGCGGCGCGCCATGCATGATCTCGCTGGCGAACACCTTGGAGGCGAAGGGCAGGTCGCGGGAGATGCGGATCTTCGAGCGAATGTAGCCGCTGAGCACCTCGCTGGGCACGCCGTCGGCGTTGAATGGAGTGGAGGCCTGGAGAATGGGCTCGATGATGCTTTCGAGCACCTCGCGATAGAGGTTTTCCTTGGACTTGAAGTAGTAGTAGACGTTGGGCTTGGGCAACCCGGCCTTGGCGGCGATGTCGCTGGTCTTGGTCGCAGCGAAGCCCTTGTCGGCAAACTCTTCGCTGGCGGCTCGCAGAATCAGTTCTTTATTGCGCTCGCGGATGGTGCTCATAAACCAGGGGATTCCTTGCCTGTTCGGGCGGTTGCGCATGGTAGCACCGGGGTTGCGAGAGGCTCAAGAATGCCCACTGGGCAGCTTTTTTCCGAGTTGAAGGGGGCTTTTGGGGCAAGGGCGAGCGCATGCGCTCCTGGAGCGATCGACGCTTATAGGGGGCATGGCGGAGCCGGTCGCTATCTCGCCGGTAGCCTATGCCACAGGCTATGCTGCGGCCTCATTTGACGAAGGGAAGCCTGGCCCATGGCAGGAAGCAGTTTGCTGGTCTTGATCGACGATATCGCCGCGGTGCTGGATGACGTGGCCTTGATGAGCAAGATGGCGGCGAAGAAGACCGCCGGGGTCCTGGGGGATGACCTGGCCCTCAACGCCCAGCAGGTATCGGGTGTTCGTGCCGAGCGCGAGATTCCGGTGGTCTGGGCCGTTGCCAAGGGCTCGTTTCGCAACAAGCTGATCCTGGTACCGGCGGCGCTGGCCATCAGTGCCCTGGCGCCCTGGCTGGTGACGCCCTTGTTGATGCTCGGTGGCGCCTACCTGTGTTTCGAGGGTTTCGAGAAACTGGCGCACAAGTACCTGCACGCCGCCGATGCGGGTGCCGAGCCTGTGCAAAGCCAACAGGCGCAGGTCGATCCGTCGCTGGACCTGGTGGCCTTCGAACAGGACAAGATCAAGGGAGCGATCCGCACTGACTTCATTCTCTCCGCAGAAATCATCGCCATCACCCTGGGCACCGTGGCCGGCGCTTCGCTGGCCCAGCAGGTAGTGGTGCTTTCGGGAATCGCGGTGGTGATGACGGTGGGGGTCTATGGCCTGGTGGCCGGTATCGTCAAGCTCGATGACCTGGGGCTGTGGCTGGCAGGCAAGCCTGGGGCCCTGGCCAGGCGAGTTGGCGCGGCGATCCTGCGGGCGGCGCCATTGATGATGAAGAGCCTGTCGGTGATCGGTACTGCCGCGATGTTCATGGTCGGCGGCGGCATCCTGACCCATGGGGTTCCCGCCTTGCATCACCTGATCGAAGACCTGGCCGGGCGCAGTGCCTCGCTGCTCGGCGCCGTTGCGGTGCTGACGCCCACCCTGCTCAATGCCGTGGTCGGGGTCATTGCCGGGGCTCTGGTGCTGGCGGCGGTGACGCTGGCGGGCAAGCTCTGGCGTGGCCTGCGCGGTTGAGCCTGGCCTCAGGCCGCGGCTTGCTCTGCCTCCGGGCGTGGGGCTTGTGCCTGTTGGCGGCACCAGCGGCGCCAGGTGGCCTGCAACTGCATGAGCGCAGCGTGGGCCATCTCCCGTGAGGTTTCGGGGAGGTTGGGGGCGGTTGCCAGTGCCTGGAGCAAGGATCGCGTCGGGCCATCCAGTTGGTCGTGGCGCAGGGTCGTAGGGCCGCCGCTCCTGAGCAGCATCGCCAGGTGATTCAGATAGCGATCACGCTCGATGGCCAGGGCGCCGCGAGTGGTGTCCAGGCAGCCGCGCAGCTGTAGCAGCTCGTCTCCCAGGTCCAGCCCCTGGAGGCCATTGTCCCAGTGGTCGCGGCGGTTCTCGGGTTGCATCTGCCAATACCGGGATACGCGGATCAGGCGATCGGCCATGCGTCCGCCGAACCAGCTTTCGGCCTGCTCCAGCGGCCTTGACGTGAGCTGTGCCAGGTCGAACAAGGAGGCTTTGAACATCCGGCGGTAGTGATGCTCCCCCGGGCTCAGGCTGACCAGGCGCAGCACCACCACGGCAATAGCGACGCCCACCAGGGTGGCCATGGCCTTGTTCAGGAAGGCGGCCAGGTCATAGGTCATCAGGTTGCCGGGGCCGACGTTGTTGACGAAGAAAATGCAGAAGGCCGACGCGATCGGTGCCAGTTTCGGCCGGCTCATGCAGAGCGACGCGAAAAATAGCGGCACGCCAAGGCCCAGGTACAGCAGGGGAAAGCCATCCCAGCCGGGGAGCAGGCCGAGGCCGACGAAGCCTGCGACAGGAACCGACAGGGCGATACCCTTGAGGAAGTTCAGGCAGGCTGCTGCAGGGTTCTCGCGGCCGGCGAACAGACTTAGCACCACACCGCAGATGGAGACCGCCCCCAGGCCCGAAGGCCAGGCGCAAAGGAGCCAGAAAGCGGCCACGGCGAGAAAGGCCAGGGCACTGCGCAATCCGCCCAGCAAGCCTTGCTCAAGGTCTCGGTGCCAGGACAAGGCTCCTGGGGCGCCGGGAGGAGCCAGGCCCTGTTCCAGGGCACTGACGCTACGAGCGCTTTGCGCCACCAGGTCCAGCACCTGGGACAGTTGCAGCAGGCAGAGACGGGCTTCGGCCGATTGCGAGCGATCGGCCAAGCCTTGTTCCAGGCGCTGGGCCAGGGCGGCCAAGGGCGACTCATGCTCGGCTGCCAGGGCCTGGCTGGTTTCGCGGATCAGCGCTTGCACCGATTGTGCCTCTTGCGGTTCGAGCAACTGTCGCTGTCGGGCCACACTCCTGGCGGCGCGCAGCAGGCCCAGCAGGTCACGACTCAGAACGCGCAATGCCTGGGAACGGCGGCGCCCCTGTGCGCCCTCGAACCAGGCGTGATCGCGCTGGGCATCCACGGTGACGATGCTGCCCAGGGCGAGCAGCAGGCCCTGGCGCTGGTCTTCCCCCAACAGTTCCGACGCTGCGGCGCGGCGCCCGGCCAGCCAGGCTGCCCGGCCCTGGGCGGCGAGGGCCTGCTCGACCCGGCGTGGCCAGAGCACGATGCTGGCCACGCAGGCGCAAATGATCCCCAAGCCGATCTCCGAACAACGTGCCACTGCCTGGTCGAACACCTGCAAGGGCGCCACAGTGGCGGGCAGGGCAATGATTGCCGCGGTATAGCCGGCCAGCACGAATCCGTAGGCGGCATGGTTGCGCAGCAGCGAGGCGCCGGTGGTACACAAGGCCAGCCACAGGGCCATGGCCAGCAGGAACAGCAGCGGTGCCTGGCCCAGCAGACCGATGAGCAGGATCGATGCCAGGGCTCCGATCACCGTGCCCAAGAGACGATAAGCCCCCTTGGCCAGGACCATGCCGCTGCTGGATTGGCTGACGATGAACACGGTGGTCAGGGCCCATTGCGGTTGTTGAAAATCCAGGCGCAGGGCCAGGTAGAGCGCCAGTCCACCGGCAATCAGGTTCCGGGTGGCGAACAGCAGGTCCGAGGGGGCGGGAGCGAAGAGGGCTTGCCAGGTATCGGCGACACGAAAAGTCGGCAGTTTCATGTTGGGGTCACATAGATAGCTAGCTAACGATTAGCATCGTATCTACATTGCCTGAGGCTGCCAATGGTTGTTTCGAGCCTGGTGGGGCCGGTTGAAAGGTATGGCTGAATGGCGGGAAATGGCCGCCCTCCGATGGAAGGGCGGCCGGGCACTTACTCGGCGATCTGCAGCTTGCGGGCTTCGGTATAGACGTAGCGCACTTGTTCGTACTCGAACGGCGAGTTCAGCTCGCCGTAGCGGAAGTTGGTCTGGTAGCGCTTGTCGACACCGCGCAGCAGCCAGAGCTCCGGATGGTTCTTGCTGACTTCGGCGACATTGAGGAAGTTGATCGCCGATTCGGCGGTGTAGTCCACTGCCAGGCCGGCGGTGTCGCGCAGGTTCGAGGGGCCGAGGATTGGCAGCACCAGGTAGGCCCCGCCAGGAACGCCATAGAAACCCAGGGTCTGGCCGAAGTCTTCGCTCTGGCGCGGCAGGCCCATCTTGGTGGCCGGGTCCCACAGGCCGGCGATGCCGATGGTGGTGTTGAGCAGCAGGCGGGCCGTGGTTTCCATCGAGCGCTGGCCCTTGAACTGCAACAGGCTGTTGAGCAGGTTGGGCACGTCGCCCAGGTTGTTGAAGAAGTTGCTGACCCCGGTGCGCAGGAACCTTGGCGTCACGTAGCGGTAGCCATCTACAACAGGCAGGAACACCCATTGGTCGAAGCGGTAGTTGAAGTGATAGACCCGGCGGTTCCAGGACTCCAGCGGGTCATAGACGTTCAGTGCACTGAGGGTCGAGCGTTCGAATTCACGCTGGTCCAGGCCCGGGTTGAACTTGAGTTGTTGCAGTGGCTCGGTGAACCCGTCGGTATCGGGGGCGGTGGTGGTGCCGGCCAGGCTGTTATCGGCCTGGGCATAGCCTGTGCAGAGCAACGCAGCGATAAGCAGGAGATGTTTAGCCACGGAAGAACTCCAGCATGGCGTCGCTGTTGACGCGGTAGTTGAGGTTGCCGCAGTGGCCACCATGGGGGTAGACGGTCAGGCGCTCGCCAAAGGTCCGGCGCAGGAAGCCCAGGTCGCCGGGGCCCAGGATCACGTCGTCGGCGTTATGCATCACGGCGATCTTCGGGCTGGCCTTGAGGTAATCCTGCAGGGCGTAGAGGCTGACCTGGTCGACCAGTTGCAGCAGGCTGCCGCCATCGGTGCGGGCGCGCCACATCGGGATCACTTGCTCGGTCAGGTAGCAGTCGAAGTCGCATTGCAGGGCACGCTTGAGGAAGGGCGTGAGGCTGGTGCCCTCGCGGATCGGGTACTTGGGCGGGGTAATCAGGCCGCGACGGTTGATCAGGTCCGAGGTGAAGGCGATGTCAGCCGCCGAGAAGCGGAAGGAGGTGCCGATCAGCATCGCCATCTGCTCGTTGCTCAGGTGCTGCTTGGATTGCTGCAGGTCGTAGAGCAGGGCATCGGTCAGGTCGATGTAGCCCTTCTGCTGGAAGTAGCGGGTGAGCTTGGCCAGCATCAGTTCGTAGAAGGTAGTGCTGTTGTTGATGCCCTTGACCTCGGTCTGCACCAGTTTGTCGAGGTTGGTGATCGAGGTGTAGAGGTTGACCGGAGGGTTGAGCAGCAGGACTTTCTTGAAGTTGAAGGTACGCCGGGTTTCGTCGAGCTTGCTGACGAACGCGGCATCCAGGGCGCCGAGGCTGTAGCCGGTGAGGTAGAAATCAGTGATCGGCAGCTTGGCATTCTGTGCCCGCACAGCCTGCATGACCCGGTAGAGATCCTGGGCGTCCTCGGCGGTCACGCCCGGGGTGGCGAAGCGCGAGGCGGCGCTGATGAAGTCGAAGCTGGTGGGCGAGGACAGCTGCACCACGTGGTAGCCGGCCTTGTAGTAGAGCTTCTTCAGGTATTCGTTGAGTGTGCTGTCGTAGCGTGCGCCAGTACCGGCGATCAGGAAGATCAGCGGGGCTGCATGGTCCTGGGTGGCGATGCGGTAGGTGAGCTTCTTCACCGCCCAGAAATTGTCCGGGAGGGTGAATTCACGCTCCGGGCGCAGGGTCAGGCTGTAGTCCGACTGACGGATGTCTTCATCGGAAGGCAGCTCCGGGCGCAGGTCCGGCGGCGTGGTGACGATGGTGGCTTCGAAGGGATTGGTCAATGGATAGCCGTAGCCGGCCGGGTCGACATCGACCGCCAGTGCGGACGCACTCAGGATAAGGCCGCCGAACAGGGCGGCGAAGCGCAAGGAACGAAGCATGACTGTATCCCTAGAAGGAAGGTGCCGAATGAGGTTCGCAGGCTATGACCACCGGGCTGCTGACGAAGTGCCATGGCTGGTTCAAATAACGCCTGGGTGCATCTGGCCGGGGTGATAGTAGCCGGACGATACACGTTGCCACCCCGAGCTGAACAGCTATCTGTGCGTCGTGCTTGCCAAGCGTGGCCGGAGCATTATGCTGGGCGCCGTTTTGATTGTTCGGAGTGTTGCATGTCTAGCCGCTTTCCCGTGATTGCCCTGCTCGTTGCCTTGCCGTTGTGGCTGGCCGCCAGCTATGGCCTGCGTTACGGCTTCATGGAGGACGCTCGCTGGGTGGGCGTCTGTATCGACGAGGCCGGGCGCTGGGAGTGTTCCCTGCGTTCCAGCCTGGGATGGATGATCCACTTCAAGGTGCTGGGTTGGAGTGCCCTGGGGGCGGCGCTCCTGGCGTTCGTCGTGCCCGGACGCGCTGGCTGGGGGCTGGCGACGCTGGCGTTGCTGGCCGCCATTCCGGCGTTGGTGCTGTACAACACCACCCTGGCGGTATTTGCCCTGGTGCTCGCCAGCCTGCGCCTGGTACGTGCCAGGCGCTGCTAGCCCGTCGGTTTCAGGCGATACGGGCCCTCAGGCTGCGCCACAGGGCGGCGACCATTAGCAGGCTGACCAGCGCCCATCCCCAGGCTTGCTGGTTGGCCAGGCCTTCCTGGTACAGCTGGGGGGCGATGGCCGCACCGATGATGAAGGTCAGCAGGGCTATCTCGCGACGTGGCACTCGTACTGGCCTGCACACGAATGCCAGCGCCGGCAGCAGCAGGGCGGCACTGGGGAAGCTGCGATAACGCGGATCGAATACCAGTTCCAGTGCCATCACCGCCGCGGCGAAGCCGGCTGCCGCCAGCCACCAGCCGGCGCGCTTCTCCAGGGTCGTGAAGAGCCGTTGGCGCCAGCCTTCACGTGGGCTCAGGGCCAGTGCGCAGTGAGCCAGGACCAGCAGGTTCAGACCCAGTAGCAAGGCTGCCCAGGCCCATTCGCCGGCGAAACGGCTGGTGACTCGCGTCAGTTCTGCGAAGGTACCGATGCTGCAGGCCGCCAGGGCCCCCAGCAATGGCAGCAGTAGGGCGGCTTTGGCGCTGCGGACTCGACCGCCGAGTACCAGGGTGCTGGCGAAGATCACCGCTCCCAGTCCCAGCCACAGCGGCCAGAAAGGCAGGTTGGAGACTGGCCCGGCAAGGATGCCCTTGTCTTGGCGATTGGCATCGAACAGCCCCCAGTAGCCGCCGACTGCCCCTTCGCTGGCGCGCTTCCAGGGTTGGTCGAAGGCCTCGATCAGGTTGTAGTGCCAGCCGTTCTGTTCTGCCAGGGCGACGAAACCGCGGATGAACCTGGCCTCGTTGACCCGGCTGGGGAGTGCGGTTTCGCGCTGGCGGCCCTCGCTGGGCCAGCCGGTTTCACCGATCAGTACGTCCTTGGGGGCGAAGCGGTTGCCGAACACCTGGCGTACTTCGGCCACATGATTGAGGGCTACGTCGATGTTCGATGGATCGTCTTCCCAGTAGGGCAGCAGGTGGATGGTCAGGAAGTCCACGGCGGGGGCGATTTCGGGATGCTTGAGCCAGAACTCCCAGACGTCGGCGTAGGTCACCGGCTGCTTGACGTTGTGCTTGACCTTGAGGATCAGGCGCGCCAGCTGTGGGCCGGTGACCTCCTTGCGCAGCAGCGCTTCATTGCCGACGATCACCGCGCTGACCACGTCCGGATTGGCGTTGGCTGAGGCGATCAACAGATCGACCTCTTTCTCGCTGTCCACCGGATTGCTGTTGATCCAGGCGCCGATCATCAGCTTCAGGCCGTGCTTGCGCGCCAGTTCCGGCAAGGCTTCCAGGCCGCTCATGGAGTAGGTGCGGATGCACTCGAAGCGGGTGGCCAGCAGCGCCAGGTCGGCATCCATGCGTTCGGGCCGCAGCTTGAATGGCTGGTCGAATGGCGACTGGTCCTTGTCGAACGGGGTGTAGGAGGCGCATTGCAACTTGTGGCTGGCGCTGGCGACATCCGGCAATTGCACCGGCTGGCCGAGGCCGTACCAGTAGCTGCAGAGGGCGATCAGGCCCAGCAGGCAGGCAAGCAGATAGGCGAGGGCGGGAAAACGAGGGGTGGCGGGCATGGTCAGGCCGTCAGGGGAACGAAGCCCGGCATCTTACCTGCATTCGCCCGCAGCTTGGTGGCCGGCATGATCCAGGCATGCAAAGTTCGGGCGGACCTGCTGGCCCTGAGAGGCGGATGCTGGCTACTGGCTTTCTGATGTCGCTGCTTGTTGCCTTGAGGTCGCAGCCAGAGCAGGTCGCGGATGGTGGCGGGTTGATGATCCAGGCATCAGTACTCCGCTGATGATCGAACGCGTTCGCGGTGAGGCGTGACGGAGGCGCCGAGCACCATAACCATACGTTGATGTGCCCGGCAGCCGCCCGGCACTGCACTTTTCGGGGAAGTAACGATGAAGATGCGACGACTCTTAGGCGTAGGTGCCGCAATGGTACTTGCCCTTGGCTCCAGCTTGGCCAGCGCCGACAGCAAGACCCTGAGCATCGGCTATGTCGATGGCTGGTCCGATAGCGTGGCGACGACCTACGTGGCCGCGGAGGTGATCAAGAAGCTCGGTTATGACGTCAAGCTGCAGGCGGTGGCGACCGGGATCATGTGGCAGGGCGTGGCCACCGGCAAGCTCGATGCGATGCTGTCGGCCTGGCTGCCGGTGACCCATGGCGAGTACTGGGCCAAGAACAAGGATAAGGTGGTGGACTATGGCCCCAACTTCAAGGACGCCAAGATCGGGCTGATCGTGCCGGAGTACGTCAAGGCCAAATCCATCGAGGATCTCAAGACCGATACCAGCTTCAAGAGCAAGATCGTGGGTATCGACGCCGGCTCCGGCGTCATGCTCAAGACCGACCAGGCGATCAAGGACTACGGGCTGGACTACAAGCTGCAAGCCAGCTCCGGGGCGGCGATGATCGCCGAACTGAGCCGTGCCGAGGAGAAGCAGGAGTCCATCGCGGTGACGGGCTGGGTGCCGCACTGGATGTTCGCCAAGTGGAAACTGCGCTTTCTCGATGACCCCAAAGGCGTGTATGGCGCCGCTGAAACCGTCAACAGCATCGGTAGCAAGGATCTGGCGAAGAAGGCGCCGGAGGTGGCAGCGTTCCTGAAGAAGTTCCAGTGGGCTTCGAAAGACGAAATTGGCGAAGTGATGCTGGCCATCCAGGAGGGCGCCAAGCCTGATGTTGCGGCCAAGGATTGGGTCGGCAAGCACGCTGATCGAGTGGCCGAATGGACGGCTAAATAGCAGCGCAGCGTCTATATCAAGGGTCTCGGGGCCATTCGCGGCAAAGTCGCGGATGGCCCTGTTTTTTTGCGGGGGAGAATTGGCGCGGGGGTTAATGTCGTTCTAATACTAAGGTCGTCTAGAACCTGCCGGATAGCCGCATAGAGTGGATTAGGTTCCACCTAAAATCTGTGCTGCGAGGATAAAAACAATGAACGACAGCATTTACCTCTCGATTCAAAACAGCCCGCGTTTCAAGGAGCTGGTCAGCAAGCGGGAGCGGTTCGCCTGGATTCTTTCGGCGATCATGCTTGGGCTTTACTCGGCTTTCATTCTGCTGATCGCCTACGGGCCCCAGGTCCTGGGGGCCAAGCTCAGTCCTACCTCTTCCATCACCTGGGGCATTCCCATCGGCGTTGGCTTGATTGTCTCGGCCTTCATCTTGACGGCCATCTATGTGCGGCGCGCCAACGGTGAGTTCGACGAGCTGAACAAGGCGATCCTGAAGGAGGCTCAGCAATGATCCGCCGTCTATTCGCTGCACTCGGCCTTGCCGCGTTCGCCCCGGCCCTATGGGCCGCTGACGCCCTGACGGGCGAGGTCCACAAGCAACCCCTCAACGTATCGGCGATCGTGATGTTCGTGGTGTTCGTCGGTGCCACCTTGTGCATTACCTACTGGGCTTCCAAGCGCAACAAGTCGGCCGCCGACTACTATGCGGCGGGTGGCAAGATCACCGGTTTCCAGAATGGCCTGGCGATTGCGGGCGACTACATGTCGGCGGCGTCCTTCCTGGGGATTTCCGCCCTGGTGTTCACTTCCGGCTATGACGGGCTGATCTACTCCATCGGCTTTTTGGTGGGCTGGCCGATCATTCTGTTCCTGATCGCCGAGCGCTTGCGCAACCTGGGCAAGTACACCTTTGCCGACGTGGCGTCCTATCGCCTCGGGCAGACCCAGATCCGCACCTTGTCGGCCTGTGGTTCGCTGGTGGTGGTGGCGTTCTACCTGATTGCGCAGATGGTGGGTGCCGGCAAGCTGATCCAGTTGCTGTTCGGCCTCGACTACCACGTCGCAGTGATCCTGGTGGGCATCCTGATGTGCCTGTACGTATTGTTCGGCGGCATGCTGGCCACCACCTGGGTGCAGATCATCAAGGCGGTCCTGCTGCTCTCCGGTGCGTCGTTCATGGCCTTGATGGTGATGAAGCACGTCAATTTCGATTTCAACACGCTGTTCTCCGAAGCAATCAAGGTCCACCCCAAGGGTGAGGCGATCATGAGCCCGGGCGGCCTGGTGAAGGATCCGATCTCTGCGTTCTCGCTGGGCCTGGCACTGATGTTCGGTACTGCGGGCCTGCCGCATATCCTGATGCGCTTCTTCACCGTGAGCGATGCCAAGGAAGCCCGCAAGAGCGTGCTCTATGCCACTGGTTTCATCGGTTACTTCTACATCCTGACCTTCATCATCGGTTTTGGCGCGATCCTGCTGGTGAGTACCAATCCAGACTTCAAGGATGCCGCGGGCGCCTTGCTGGGCGGTAACAACATGGCGGCGGTGCACCTGGCCAATGCCGTGGGTGGCAGCGTGTTCCTGGGCTTCATCTCGGCGGTGGCCTTTGCCACTATCCTGGCGGTGGTTGCCGGCTTGACCCTGGCAGGCGCTTCGGCGGTCTCCCATGACCTGTACGCCAGCGTGCTCAAGAAGGGCAAGGCCAACGAGAAAGACGAGATCCGCGTGTCCAAGATCACCACGGTGACCCTGGGTGTGCTGGCCATCGGCCTGGGCATTCTGTTCGAGAGCCAGAACATCGCCTTCATGGTGGGCCTGGCGTTCTCCATCGCGGCCAGTTGCAACTTCCCGGTGCTGCTGCTTTCCATGTACTGGAAGAAGCTGACCACCCGTGGTGCCATGATCGGTGGCTGGATGGGGCTGATAAGCGCGGTGGCGCTGATGATCCTCGGTCCGACCATTTGGGTGCAGATCCTGCACCACGAGAAGCCGATCTATCCGTATGAGTACCCGGCGTTGTTCTCGATGCTTATCGCCTTCGTTGGTATCTGGTTCTTCTCCATCACCGACAAGTCGGCCTCTGCGGCCAACGAAAGGGCGTTGTTCTTCCCGCAGTTCGTGCGTTCGCAAACCGGCCTGGGTGCCAGTGGTGCGGTATCGCACTAAGCGGTCTCCGACGTTCGGCTTCTATATAGAGGCAAAGTGATGGCGAAATGCCCTGGTCGAAAGGCCGGGGCATTTTTCATTGCCCGGGAAATGACCGCAGCGTTGTGGGGTGAGGGGGATGGCTCGATGCTAGCTTGGTGGTCGTGACGGCGAAGTGGCTTTATGCAAAGGCAGGGCAGGGGCAAAAAAATACGGCCTCTGAACAGAGGCCGTATTCGATGGAGCTAAGAACGGTAGTGCAAGGCCGGTCTTACTTGCGGTCTTCCAGCTTGGTGATGTCGCGCGACTCGTAGCCGGTGTACAGCTGGCGAGGACGGCCGATCTTGTAGGGGCTGGAGAGCATTTCTTTCCAGTGCGAGATCCAGCCGACGGTACGCGCCAGGGCGAAGATCACGGTGAACATGCTGGTTGGAATGCCGATGGCCTTGAGGATGATCCCCGAGTAGAAGTCGACGTTCGGGTACAGCGAGCGTTCGATGAAGTACGGGTCGGTCAGGGCGATCTCTTCCAGGCGCATGGCCAGTTGGAGTTGTGGATCGTTGTTGATGCCCAGTTCCTTGAGTACTTCGTCGCAGGTCTGCTTCATCACGGTGGCGCGAGGGTCGCGGTTCTTGTACACGCGGTGACCGAAGCCCATGAGCTTGAACGGGTCGTTCTTGTCCTTGGCCTTGGCGATGAACTTGTCGATGTTCGAGACATCGCCGATTTCATCGAGCATGGTCAGCACGGCTTCGTTGGCGCCGCCGTGAGCCGGGCCCCAGAGTGCTGCGATGCCGGCAGCGATACAGGCGAACGGGTTGGCGCCCGAAGAGCCTGCCAGGCGTACGGTGGAGGTGGAGGCGTTTTGCTCGTGGTCGGCGTGGAGGATGAAGATCCGGTCCATTGCCTTGGCCAGTACCGGGCTGATCGGTTTGATCTCGCACGGGGTGTTGAACATCATGTGCAGGAAGTTTTCCGCGTACGACAGGTCGTTGCGCGGGTACATCATCGGCTGGCCCATGGAGTACTTGTAGACCATCGCTGCCAGGGTCGGCATCTTGGCAACCAGGCGCACGGCGGAAATCTCGCGGTGCTGCGGGTTATTGATGTCCAGGGAGTCGTGGTAGAACGCCGAGAGTGCACCGACTACGCCGCACATGACCGCCATCGGGTGGGCATCACGACGGAAACCGTTGAAGAAGCTCTTCAACTGCTCGTGAACCATGGTGTGGTTCTTCACGGTGCTGACGAACTGGGCCTTCTGCTCGGCATTCGGCAGTTCGCCGTTGAGCAGCAGGTAGCAGGTTTCCAGGTAGTCCGACTTTTCAGCCAGTTGTTCGATCGGGTAGCCGCGATGCAGCAGGATACCCTGGTCGCCGTCGATGTAGGTGATCTTCGACTCGCAGGAGGCGGTCGACATGAAACCCGGGTCAAAAGTGAAGCGGCCCGTGGCCGTCAGGCCCCGAACATCGATTACATCGGGACCAACGGTGCCGGTTAAAATGGGCAGCTCGACGGGGGCTGCGCCCTCGATGATCAACTGCGCTTTTTTGTCAGCCATGTGGCCTCCTATTTATGCTTGAAATCATCAGACAGACCCCCCACGCAGGGCCCGCACCACTATAGTGAGATAAATCCGAATGTCAATTTGCCTAAAGTCTTGTCCCAGAAGGCTTTGGGAGGGATTTTTTAGCGAAATTCACTGCCATTTACGCCTTTTATGAAGGTAACGCAATCAGCTATTAGGGGAAGGTGTTTGCGTTGTCATTAGTAGCCTAACTGTCTATACTCGGCCACCGACCGCCATGGGCTTCTGGGCCCGTTTTGATGGGGGTCGCACTCCCTGGGTGGTGGTTACCTGACCAGTGCACTCCCCAACAACTTTGCCCTGATTGTTAGGGGCTCTTCAGTGTGAAAAAAGCCGTGAATAGCCAACGACCTGTAAACCTAGACCTAAGGACCATCAAACTCCCCATTACCGGCGTTACGTCGTTTCTCCACCGTGTTTCCGGCATCATTCTCTTCCTGGGCATCGGCATCATGCTGTACGCATTGAGCAAGTCCCTGGGCTCCGAGGAAGGTTATGCCGAGGTGAAGGCGTGCTTGACCAGTCCGCTGGCCAAATTCGTTGCATGGGGCCTCCTGTCCGCCTTGCTGTACCACCTGGTGGCGGGTGTACGCCATCTGATTATGGACATGGGCATCGGTGAGACGCTGGAAGGCGGCAAGCTGGGCTCGAAAATCGTTATCGCCGTATCCGTGGTGGTAATCGTTCTGGCGGGAGTTTGGATATGGTAACCAGCGTTACGAACCTGTCGCGTTCAGGCCTTTATGACTGGATGGCGCAGCGTGTGTCTGCGGTCGTTCTCGCGGCTTATTTCATTTTCCTGATCGGATACCTCGTAGCGAATCCGGGCATTGACTACACCCAGTGGCATGGCCTGTTCGCAAACAACTGGATGCGTATCTTCAGTCTGCTGGCCATGGTGGCCCTGGGCGCTCACGCCTGGGTCGGCATGTGGACTATCTCGACTGACTACCTGACGCATATGGCGCTGGGCAAGTCGGCGACAGCAGTACGTTTCCTTTTCCAGGCAGTATGCGGCGTCGCAATGTTCGCTTACTTCGTCTGGGGTGTGCAGATTCTCTGGGGTATCTGATTCATGGCTAACATTCCAACCATTTCTTTCGACGCCATCATCATTGGCGGCGGCGGCGCTGGCATGCGTGCTGCGCTGCAGCTGGCCCAGGGCGGCCATAAAACCGCGGTGATCACCAAGGTTTTCCCGACTCGTTCGCACACTGTATCTGCCCAGGGTGGCATCACCTGCGCGATCGCCTCGGCGGATCCGAACGATGACTGGCGCTGGCACATGTACGATACCGTCAAGGGTTCCGACTACATCGGCGACCAGGACGCTATCGAGTACATGTGTCAGGAAGGTCCGGCTGCGGTCTTCGAGCTGGATCACATGGGCCTGCCGTTCTCCCGCACCGAAACCGGTCGTATCTACCAGCGTCCTTTCGGCGGTCAGTCCAAGGACTACGGCAAGGGTGGCCAGGCTGCCCGTACCTGCGCTGCTTCCGACCGTACCGGTCACGCACTGCTGCACACCCTGTATCAGGGCAACCTGAAAGCCGGTACCACTTTCCTCAACGAGTACTACGCAGTTGACCTGGTGAAGAACCAGGACGGCGCATTCGTTGGTGTGATCGCGATCTGCATCGAAACCGGCGAGACCCTGTACATCAAGTCCAAGGCCACCGTTCTGGCCACCGGCGGTGCGGGCCGTATCTACGCCTCCACCACCAACGCACTGATCAACACCGGCGACGGCGTGGGCATGGCCCTGCGTGCTGGCGTTCCGGTGCAAGACATCGAGATGTGGCAGTTCCACCCGACCGGCATCGCCGGCGCCGGTGTACTGGTAACCGAAGGTTGCCGTGGCGAAGGTGGTTACCTGATCAACAAGCACGGCGAGCGTTTCATGGAGCGTTATGCTCCTAACGCCAAAGACCTGGCGGGCCGCGACGTAGTGGCGCGTTCCATGGTCAAGGAAATCATCGCTGGCAACGGCTGTGGCCCTAATGGCGACCACGTGATGCTCAAGCTGGATCACCTGGGCGAGGAAGTGCTGCACAGCCGCCTGCCTGGTATCTGCGAGCTGTCCAAGACCTTCGCCCACGTCGACCCTGTCGTCGCTCCGGTACCGGTCGTTCCTACCTGCCACTACATGATGGGCGGCGTTGCCACCAACATCCATGGCCAGGCCATCACTCAGAACGCCGCTGGCGAAGACACCATCATCCCTGGCCTGTTCGCAGTGGGTGAAGTGGCTTGCGTATCGGTACACGGTGCCAACCGCCTGGGCGGCAACTCGCTGCTCGACCTGGTGGTATTCGGTCGTGCGGCTGGCCTGCACCTGGAAAAAGCGCTGACCGACGGTATCGAATACCGCGATGCCAGCGATACCGATGTGGACGTTGCACTGAACCGCCTGGCCAAGCTCAACGAGCGCACCACCGGCGAAGACGTCGCTACCCTGCGTCGCGAGCTGCAGAGCTGCATGCAGAACTACTTCGGTGTATTCCGTACCGGCGAATACATGCAGAAGGGTATTGCCCAATTGGCCGATCTGCGCGAGCGCATCGCCAACGTCAAGATCAACGACAAGTCTCAAGCTTTCAACACTGCGCGTATCGAAGCACTTGAGCTGCAGAACCTGCTGGAAGTGGCCGAAGCCACTGCCATCGCTGCCGAAGTGCGCAAAGAGTCCCGCGGCGCTCACGCCCGTGAAGACTTTGAAGACCGTGACGACGAAAACTGGCTGTGCCACACCCTGTACTTCCCGGGTGAGAAGCGCGTTGCCAAGCGTGCGGTCAACTTCTCGCCGAAGACTGTTCCGACTTTCGAACCAAAAGTCCGGACTTACTAAAGGGTGATCGATATGTTGCAAGTTGAAGTTTATCGTTACAACCCTGACACCGACTCGGCTCCGAAAACCCAGGTTTTCCAGGTCGACACCGGTGGCAAGGACTTGATGGTGCTGGACGTGCTGGCCCTGATCAAAGAGCAGGACGAGGGGTTCTCCTACCGTCGCTCCTGCCGTGAAGGCGTTTGCGGTTCCGACGGCATGAACATCAACGGCAAGAACGGCCTGGCGTGCATCACGCCGCTGTCCGCCGTGGTCAAGAAGAACAAGCTGGTGATTCGTCCTCTGCCAGGTCTGCCGGTTATCCGTGACCTGGTCGTCGATATGAGCATCTTCTACAAGCAATACGAGAAGGTGAAGCCATTTCTGCAGAACGATACTCCGGCCCCGGCCATCGAGCGTCTGCAGTCGCCGGAAGAGCGTGAGAAGCTCGATGGTCTGTACGAGTGCATCCTGTGCGCTTGCTGCTCGACCTCTTGCCCATCCTTCTGGTGGAACCCCGACAAGTTCCTGGGTCCAGCCGCTCTGCTGCAAGCCTATCGCTTCCTGGCAGACAGCCGCGACACCAAGACTTCCGAGCGTCTGGCTTCGCTGGATGACCCGTTCAGCGTATTCCGCTGCCGGGGCATCATGAACTGCGTCAACGTTTGTCCGAAAGGCCTGAACCCGACTAAGGCCATCGGTCACATTCGTAACATGCTTCTGCAAAGCGGCGTGTGATTCAGCTGTTGTACCTGTAGGACCGCTGTACCGTAAAAGCCAGGGCGCGGGCTTCAACCCGCGTCATGGCTCTAACCTGAGCAGTAGCTTACAAAGTGGCTGCTCTATATTTTTGAAGAAATGAGACAAGCAGGGGCATCCGGGCTGGTACCCGGACTATCAGCGTGATCCTAAGTGGCTTGTTTTGGTCGCTGCATTCGGACTTCTGCAAGCTTGCTCGGTGTCGTCGCCGGTGGTGTTCCCCTAACCGAGGGTGACCAAGCATGCAAGAAAGCGTGATGCAGCGCATGTGGAACAGCGCCTACCTATCCGGTAGTAACGCTGCCTATGTGGAAGAGCTCTACGAGCTCTACCTGCACGACCCTAACGCTGTGCCAGAAGAGTGGCGCACTTACTTTGATAAGTTGCCTGCCGACGGCAACACTGCCATCGATGTTTCGCACTCGACGATCCGCGATCATTTCGTCTTGCTGGCAAAGAACCAGCGCCGCGCCCAACCGGTTTCCGCCGGTAGCGTGAGCAGTGAGCACGAGAAGAAGCAAGTTGAAGTGCTGCGATTGATCCAGGCCTATCGGATGCGTGGCCACCAGGCATCCCAGCTGGACCCGCTGGGACTGTGGCAGCGTCCTGCACCTGCAGACCTGTCGATCAATCATTACGGCTTGACCAATGCCGATCTTGATACGACCTTCCGTGCCGGCGACCTGTTCATCGGCAAAGAGGAAGCGAGCCTACGCGAAATTCACGAAGCGTTGCAGCAGACATATTGCCGCACCATCGGCGCTGAATTCACGCACATCACCGATTCCGAGCAGCGCCACTGGTTCCAGCAACGTCTGGAAAGCGTACGCGGCCGTCCAACCTATTCTGCCGACATCAAGAGCCATCTGCTCGAGCGTGTCACCGCGGCAGAAGGCCTGGAGAAGTACCTGGGCACCAAGTACCCAGGCACCAAGCGTTTCGGCCTGGAAGGTGGCGAAAGCCTGATTCCGATGCTCGACGAGCTGATCCAGCGCTCCGGTTCCTATGGCACCAAGGAAGTCGTGATCGGCATGGCCCACCGTGGTCGCTTGAACGTGCTGGTCAACACCTTCGGCAAGAACCCGCGCGAACTGTTCGACGAGTTCGAAGGCAAGAAGAAGGTTGAGCTGGGCTCCGGCGACGTGAAGTATCACCAGGGCTTCTCGTCCAACGTGATGACCTCCGGTGGCGAAGTTCACCTGGCGATGGCATTCAACCCGTCCCACCTGGAAATCGTTTCTCCAGTGGTCGAGGGTTCCGTGCGCGCCCGCCAGGACCGTCGCAACGACCCAACCGGCGAGAAAGTCCTGCCGATCTCCATCCACGGTGACGCGGCGTTCGCCGGTCAGGGCGTGGTCATGGAAACCTTCCAGATGTCGCAGACTCGCGGTTTCAAGACCGGCGGTACTGTGCACATCGTGGTCAACAACCAGGTTGGCTTCACCATCAGCAACCCGCTGGACTCGCGTTCCACCGAGTACGCCACCGACGTTGCGAAGATGATCCAGGCGCCGATCCTCCATGTGAATGGCGATGATCCGGAAGCGGTCCTGTTCGTGACCCAACTGGCCATCGACTATCGCATGCAGTTCAAGCGTGATGTGGTCATCGATCTGGTCTGCTACCGCCGTCGCGGCCACAACGAGGCGGACGAGCCAAGTGGCACCCAGCCGCTGATGTACCAGCAGATCACCAAGCAGCGCACCACTCGTGAGCTGTACGCTGATCGCCTGACCCAGGGCGGTGTGCTCGATGCAGAGCGCGTCCAGGCGAAGGTCGACGAATACCGCAACGCGCTGGACAACGGTCTGCACGTGGTGAAGTCGCTGGTCAAGGAACCGAACAAAGAGCTGTTCGTGGACTGGCGTCCGTATCTGGGCCACGCCTGGACTGCGCGTCACGACACTCGCTTCGACCTGAAGACCCTGCAGGAACTGTCCGCCAAGCTGCTGGAAATTCCGGAAGGCTTCGTGGTTCAGCGCCAGGTCGCGAAGATCTACGAAGACCGTCAGAAGATGCAAGCCGGCGGCCTGCCGATCAACTGGGGTTACGCCGAAACCATGGCGTACGCGACCCTGGCGTTCGAAGGTCACCCGATCCGCATGACCGGCCAGGACATTGGCCGCGGTACGTTCTCGCACCGTCACGCTGTTCTGCACAACCAGAAAGATGCCGGCACCTACATTCCGCTGAAGCATCTGTACGACGGTCAGCCGCGCTTCGACCTGTACGACTCGTTCCTGTCGGAAGAGGCTGTGCTGGCGTTCGAATACGGTTACTCGACCACCACGCCCAATGCGCTGGTGATCTGGGAGGCCCAGTTCGGCGACTTCGCCAACGGTGCACAGGTCGTGATCGACCAGTTCATCACCAGCGGCGAGCACAAGTGGGGTCGCCTGTGCGGCCTGACCATGCTGCTGCCGCACGGCTACGAAGGCCAGGGCCCTGAGCACAGCTCGGCGCGTCTTGAGCGTTACCTGCAGCTGTGCGCCGAGCACAACATTCAGGTGTGCATGCCGACCACCCCGGCACAGATCTACCACTTGCTGCGCCGTCAGGTGATCCGCCCGCTGCGCAAGCCGCTGGTAGTACTGACGCCGAAGTCGCTGCTGCGCCACAAACTTGCCATCTCGACCCTGGAAGATCTGGCCGAAGGTTCGTTCCAGACCGTGATCCCGGAAGTCGATGCACTGGACCCGAAAAAGGTCGAGCGCGTGGTTCTGTGCAGCGGCAAGGTCTACTACGACCTGCTGGAAAAACGCCGTGCCGAAGGCCGCGAAGATATCGCCATCGTGCGTATCGAGCAGCTGTACCCATTCCCTGAGGACGACTTGAAAGAAGTCCTGGCTCCTTACACCAACGCCAAAGCGGCGGTCTGGTGCCAGGAAGAGCCGATGAACCAGGGCGCCTGGTACTGCAGCCAGCACCACCTGCGTCGCAGCATCAGCAACCTCAACAAGTCTCTCGTACTCGAGTACGCGGGCCGTGAGGCTTCTGCTGCCCCAGCATGTGGTTACGCATCGATGCACGCCGAGCAGCAGGAAAAACTGCTGCAAGACGCGTTTACCGTTTAACGCCTTCGCGCACCTGAAACCGAATTTAAGGAACCACAGACAATGGCTATCGAGATCAAAGCCCCCACTTTCCCGGAATCGGTTGCCGATGGCACCGTTGCCACCTGGCACAAGCAACCGGGCGACGCCGTCAAGCGTGACGAGCTGATCGTCGACATCGAGACCGACAAGGTCGTTCTGGAAGTGCTGGCCACCGCCGACGGCGTGCTGGGCGCTATCGTCAAGAACGAAGGCGACACCGTTCTGTCCGACGAAGTCCTGGGCTCCATCGTTGAAGGCGGCGCCGCTGCCGCCGCTCCAGCTGCTGCCGCTCCGGCTGCCGCTGCTGCCCCAGCTGCCGCTGAAGGCGAAGACGACCCGATCGCTGCTCCAGCCGCGCGCAAGCTGGCTGAAGAAAACGGCATCAACATCGCTTCCGTTGCCGGTACTGGCAAAGGCGGTCGTGTGACCAAGGAAGACGTAGTGGCCGCTGTTGCTGCCAAGAAGGCCGCTCCAGCCGCTGCGCCGGCCAAGGCTCCGGCTCCAGCCGCTGCTGCTCCGGTATTCGCTGCTGGCGATCGCGTCGAGAAGCGCGTACCGATGACCCGCCTGCGGGCCAAGGTTGCCGAGCGTCTGGTCGAAGCCCAGTCGAACATGGCGATGCTGACTACCTTCAACGAAGTCGACATGACCGAAGTCATGGCCCTGCGTTCGAAGTACAAGGATCTGTTCGAGAAGTCCCACAACGGCGTGCGCCTGGGCTTCATGTCGTTCTTCGTCAAGGCTGCCACCGAAGCCCTGAAGCGCTTCCCAGCGGTCAACGCTTCGATCGACGGTTCCGACATCGTCTACCACGGCTACGCGGACATCGGCGTTGCCGTTTCCAGCGATCGCGGCCTGGTGGTTCCGGTTCTGCGTAACGCCGAGCTGATGAGCCTGGCTGAAATCGAAAGCGGCATCGCCACCTTCGGCAAGAAGGCTCGTGATGGCAAGCTGTCGATGGAAGAGATGACTGGCGGTACTTTCACCATCACTAACGGTGGTACCTTCGGTTCGATGATGTCCACCCCGATCGTCAACCCGCCACAAGCGGCCATCCTGGGCATGCACAACATTCTGCAGCGTCCTATGGCGGTCAACGGCCAAGTTGTCATCCGTCCGATGATGTACCTGGCGCTGTCCTATGACCACCGCCTGATCGACGGTAAAGAAGCCGTGACGTTCCTGGTGACCATCAAGAACCTGCTGGAAGATCCAGCGCGTCTGCTCCTGGACATCTAAAAAGCAGCTGCAGGCTGCAAGCGACGAACTTCGTGCCTTCGGGCGGGACGTTTGGAACTTGCAGCTTGCGGCTTCTAGCTTGCCGCTAAAAGGAACCTTTTATGACTCAGAAATTCGACGTGGTAGTGATTGGCGCGGGCCCTGGCGGCTATGTAGCTGCAATCAAGGCCGCACAGCTTGGCCTGACGACTGCCTGCATCGAGAAGTACACCGACAAGGAGGGCAAGCTGGCCCTCGGCGGTACTTGCCTGAACGTCGGTTGCATTCCTTCCAAGGCACTGCTGGACAGTTCCTGGAAGTTCCACGAGGCGCAAGATGGCTTTGCCATCCACGGCATCAGCCACTCCGGCGTGAGCATGGACGTACCGGCCATGGTCGGTCGCAAGGCCAACATCGTCAAAGGCCTGACCAGCGGTGTTGCCACCCTGTTCAAGGCCAACGGCGTCACTTCGATCCAGGGCCACGGCAAGCTGCTGGCTGGCAAGAAAGTCGAAGTCACCAAGCCTGACGGTTCGGTGGAAGTGATCGAAGCCGAAAACGTGATCCTGGCTCCAGGTTCGCGTCCAATCGACATCCCACCAGCCCCGGTTGACCAGAACGTGATCGTGGACTCCACTGGCGCCCTGGAGTTCCAGGCAGTGCCAAAGCGCCTGGGTGTGATCGGCGCCGGCGTCATCGGCCTGGAGCTGGGTTCGGTATGGTCGCGCCTGGGCGCACAAGTGACCGTGCTGGAAGCGCTGGATACCTTCCTGATGGCAGCCGATACCGCTGTTTCCAAGGAAGCGCTGAAAACCCTGACCAAGCAGGGCCTGGATATCAAGCTGGGTGCTCGTGTGACCGGCTCCAAGGTCAACGGTGAAGAAGTCGTAGTGACCTACACCGATGCCAGCGGTGAGCAGACCATCACCTTCGACAAGCTGATCGTAGCCGTTGGTCGCCGTCCTGTGACCACCGATCTGTTGGCTGCCGACTGCGGCGTGACCCTGGACGAGCGCGGCTTCGTGCACGTTGACGATCATTGCGCCACCACCGTCCCAGGCGTCTACGCCATTGGTGACGTGGTTCGCGGCATGATGCTGGCTCACAAGGCCTCGGAAGAGGGCATCATGGTTGTCGAGCGCATCAAGGGCCACAAGGCTCAGATGAACTATGACCTGATCCCTTCGGTTATCTATACTCACCCGGAAATTGCATGGGTTGGTAAAACCGAGCAGGCCTTGAAAGCTGAAGGCGTAGAAGTTAACGTCGGCACCTTCCCGTTCGCTGCCAGCGGCCGTGCCATGGCAGCCAACGATACCGGCGGTTTCGTCAAGGTCATCGCCGATGCCAAGACAGATCGCGTATTGGGCGTCCACGTGATTGGCCCAAGCGCTGCGGAACTGGTTCAACAAGGTGCGATCGGCATGGAATTCGGCACCAGCGCCGAAGACCTGGGCATGATGGTTTTCTCCCATCCGACCCTGTCCGAAGCCCTGCACGAAGCAGCCCTGGCTGTGAATGGCGGCGCCATCCACATTGCCAACCGCAAGAAACGCTAAGCAATAATAAGAAACCACGGCGGTTGGCCCGTCGTGAGCCTTGTGCGCAAGACTCACCGCGGAATATCCGCTGGACTCGACCTCTCAGGGTAGCGCCACACACTGGACCGGGGCCCAGGCTCCGGAACCCAGGTGTGGCGCTGGTTTGAGAGTAGCGGTCACAGGTGGTGCGGCACTCCTGGAGTGCAGCGCCGAATGCGCAGTACCTAACGAAGACGGTAAAAAGCATGAATCTTCACGAGTATCAGGGTAAGCAGCTGTTCGCTGAATACGGCCTGCCAGTATCCAAAGGCTACGCGGTAGACACCCCGGAAGAAGCAGCAGAAGCTTGCGACAAGATTGGCGGCTCCGAGTGGGTTGTCAAAGCCCAGGTTCACGCCGGTGGTCGCGGTAAAGCGGGCGGCGTCAAGCTGGTTCGCAGCAAAGAAGACGCTAAGGCATTCGCACAGCAGTGGCTGGGCAAGCGTCTGGTGACTTATCAGACTGACGCCAATGGCCAGCCTGTCACCAAGATCCTGGTTGAATCGTGCACTGATATCGCTAAAGAGCTGTACCTGGGCGCTGTCGTTGACCGTTCGAGCCGTCGCATCGTGTTCATGGCTTCCACCGAAGGTGGCGTGGACATCGAGAAAATCGCTCACGACACTCCAGAAAAAATTCTCAAAGCCACTATCGATCCACTGGTCGGCGCTCAGCCATTCCAGGGTCGCGAGCTGGCATTCCAACTGGGTCTGGAAGGCAAGCAAGTTGCCCAGTTCGCCAAGATCTTCGTAGGTCTGGCCAAACTGTTCCAGGATCACGACCTGGCCCTGCTGGAAGTGAACCCACTGGTCATCAAGGCCGACGGCGATCTGCACTGCCTGGACGCGAAGATCAACATCGACGCCAACGCCATGTACCGCCAGCCTAAGCTGAAGACCTTCCACGATCCGTCCCAGGACGATCCACGCGAAGCCCACGCTGCCAAGTTCGAACTGAACTACGTGGCCCTGGACGGCAACATCGGTTGCATGGTTAACGGTGCTGGTCTGGCCATGGGTACCATGGACATCGTCAACCTGCACGGCGGCAAGCCAGCCAACTTCCTCGACGTAGGTGGTGGTGCTACCAAAGAGCGCGTGACCGAAGCCTTCAAGATCATCCTGTCCGACGCCAACGTCGCAGCAGTACTGGTCAACATCTTCGGCGGCATCGTTCGCTGCGACATGATTGCCGAAGGCATCATCGGCGCCGTGAAAGAAGTCGGCGTGAAAATCCCGGTTGTTGTTCGCCTTGAAGGCAACAACGCTGAACTGGGCGCTAAAGTACTGGCAGAAAGCGGCTTGAACATCATCGCTGCTACCAGCCTGACCGACGCTGCTCAACAAGTTGTCAAAGCTGCGGAGGGCAAATAATGAGCGTCCTGATCAATAAAGACACCAAGGTTATCTGCCAAGGTATCACCGGTTCGCAGGGTAGCTTCCACACCCAGCAAGCCATCGAATACGGCACCCAGATGGTGGGTGGCGTAACTCCGGGCAAAGGCGGCACCGAGCACCTGGGCCTGCCAGTGTTCAACACCGTGAAAGATGCTGTAGCCGCCACTGGCGCCACCGCCAGCGTTATCTACGTTCCAGCTCCTTTCTGCAAGGACTCGATCCTGGAAGCAGCCTTCGGCGGCATCAAGCTGATCGTCTGCATCACCGAAGGCATTCCTACCCTGGACATGCTGGACGCTAAAGTTAAGTGCGACGAGCTGGGCGTGACCCTGATCGGCCCTAACTGCCCAGGCGTGATCACTCCGGGCGAATGCAAGATCGGCATCATGCCAGGTCACATTCACTTGCCAGGCAAGGTCGGTATCGTTTCCCGTTCCGGCACCCTGACCTATGAAGCCGTCAAGCAGACCACTGACGCCGGTTTCGGCCAGTCCACCTGCGTCGGCATCGGTGGTGACCCGATCCCAGGCTCCAACTTCATCGACATCCTGAAGCTGTTCCAGGAAGACCCGAAGACCGAAGCGATCGTGATGATCGGTGAGATCGGCGGTTCGGCTGAAGAAGAAGCGGCTGCCTACATCAAGGCTCACGTGACCAAGCCGGTTGTTTCCTACATCGCTGGTGTGACTGCTCCTCCGGGCAAGCGCATGGGCCACGCAGGTGCAATCATCTCCGGCGGCAAAGGCACTGCAGACGAGAAATTCGCTGCTCTGCAAGACGCAGGCGTGAAAACCGTGCGTTCGCTGGCAGACATCGGCAAGGCCCTGGCCGAGCTGACTGGCTGGGCGGTCAAGTAAGCCTCGCGCTTAACTTGTAGCTCTGCTGACAAAGGCCACCTTCGGGTGGCCTTTGTGCGTTCCGAGTTCCTGAAAAGGGTCTGGGACGGGGCAAAGAGGGAAAGAGGATTAATACCCGCGGAAATATAGTTTCAAAAAAGCGACATTTGACATGTCGCATATAAGAAAATTCGCACCGTGGCGGTGCGTTCGTCTTACAGATTCGTTACGCTAGCCGCCACTTTGATGTGTCTGCGACCCACAAGGCCGCGGCACGCTAAACGGGTCAGTCTTATACGGACTGACAGCATTTCCCTCACCCATAAGGGAAATCCCTCTCTAAATTCCGATTCAGTAGTGTGGTATTTCCTTAATGAAAGTGTTGAAAGGCCAGGACATTCTGGCGCTCGGCTTTATGACTTTTGCCCTGTTCGTTGGAGCAGGCAACATTATCTTCCCGCCTATAGTCGGCTTGCAGTCCGGACCCCATGTCTGGATGGCGGCGTTGGGTTTTCTGATCACCGCAGTCGGCCTGCCGGTGATCACCGTGGTCGCCCTGGCCAAGGTCGGCGGCGCCATGGACTCCCTGAGCAGCCCCATCGGCAAGGTCGCCGGCGGCCTGTTGGCTGCAGTGAGCTACCTGGCAGTGGGCCCGTTGTTCGCCACTCCACGCACGGCCACCGTATCCTTCGAAGTGGGCCTGGCGCCGCTGACTGGCGAAAGCCCGCTGGCGCTGGCGCTCTATAGCACGGTCTACTTCCTGTTGGTGTTTTTCATCTCCTTGTACCCGGGCCGTCTGCTGGACACCGTTGGCCGCTTCCTGGCGCCACTGAAGATCATCGCCCTGGCGGTCCTGGGGATCGCGGCATTCGCCTTGCCAGCCGGTGATATCGGCCAGGCCACTCCGGAATACGTGGCGGCGCCGTTCTCCCAAGGCTTCATCAATGGCTACCTGACCATGGACACCCTGGGTGCCCTGGTGTTCGGTATCGTCATCGTCAACGCGATCCGCTCCCGTGGCGTCGAGTCACCGCGGTTGATCACCCGTTACGCGGTGATCGCCGGCCTGGTGGCCGGTGTCGGCCTGGCACTGGTCTACGTCAGCCTGTTCCGCCTGGGCTCCGGTAGCCACGAAGTAGCCGGTGGTGCGACCAATGGTGCGGCCGTGTTGCATGCCTATGTGCAGCACACCTTCGGCTCCCTGGGCAGTGGTTTCCTCGCGGTACTGATCTCCCTGGCGTGCCTGGTGACCGCCGTAGGCCTGACTTGCGCCTGTGCCGAGTACTTCAGCCGGGTCCTGCCGCTGTCCTACAAGACCCTGGTAGTGATCCTCGCGGGCTTCTCGCTGGTGGTGTCGAACCTGGGCCTGACCAAGCTGATCGCGTTCTCGATCCCGGTGCTGACCGCTATCTATCCGCCATGCATCGTTCTGGTGGCCCTGAGCTTCTGCAAGGACTTCTGGCAGGATCAACGCCGCATCGTCGGCCCGGTGATGCTGGTCTCGTTCATCTTCGGCCTGATCGATGCAATCAAGGGCACCGCGTTTGCCGATCTCATTCCTAGCCAACTGTCCCACCTGCCGTTGAGCGAGCAGGGCCTGGCCTGGCTGGTGCCTTCGGTGATCATCCTGGCGCTGGCCGTGGTCTGCGATCGCCTGTTGGGCAAGCCCAGCGAAGCCCTGGCTTGATTTGACCCGTGTTCGCCGGCCGTCACGAGCGGTCGGCCAGCGCTGATAAAAATGCCCCGTATCCATCGGTACGGGGCATTTTTTATGGGCCTTGCACGGTGTCTTTTTCCCCGGTGAGGCGTCGAAACAGTGCTCCCAGCTTTCGCCAATGCCCACAGGAATTTGCATGTCGTTCATCCAAGCCAACCAGATCCACCTATTGGCCGCTCTATGGTTCATCGTCTGCTGGGGCGGCTATACCCGCTATGCCACCTGGAAAGGCCGCGACACGCCTTGCCTGGCCAGTGTCCTGCACCTGTATCGCGAAGACTGGATGCGCCGCATGCTGCTGCGGGACAACCGTATTGCCGATGCCAGCGTGATCGGTAACCTGGAGCGCAATGCTTCGTTCTTCGCCTCCAGCACCCTGATCATCCTGGCCGGCATCATCACCGTACTGGGTGCATCGGAACGCGCGGTCTCGCTGTTGGCGGATATCCCCATGGTCCAGCAGGCTTCCCAGGGCATGTCGGAAATCAAGTTGCTATGCCTGGCCCTGGTGTTCGTCTATGCCTTCTTCACCTTCAGTTGGTGCATGCGCCAGTACAACTTCGCCGCGGTGCTAGTGGGTTCGGCGCCGATGATCGGCGAGCGGCATGTGTCCGAACAGGAGCGCAAGGCCTTTGCCGCCCGTGCTGCGCGGGTGATCTCCATGGCGGCCAACCAGTTCAACTTCGGCCTGCGCTCGTATTACTTCGGCATGAGCATGCTGGCCTGGTTCGTCAGTCCCTGGTTGTTCATGTTGATGAGCAGCGGGGTGGTGCTGGTGCTCTATCGTCGCGAATTTCATTCCGACGTCCTGGACGTCATGGTCTATACCCCTACAGAGGCGCCCTTGCCCGAGGCGAACAAGGAGAGCAACGGATGACCATTACGTTCTGGTGCGTGTTTATCAGCGCGTTGTTGATCTTCATTGCGCGGATGCCAGTGGCCAAGGCCATGAAGGAGCAGGGTGGCTACGACAACCACCTGCCGCGCCTGCAGCAGGCCCGGTTGAGCGGGCGTGGTGCCCGGGCCCTGGCGGCCCACCAGAACAGTTTCGAAGCCTTCATCCTGTTCGCCGTGGGGGTGTTGATGGCACATACCACGCAGACCCAGGGTTGGCTGATCGATACCCTGGCAATCATCTTCGTGATTGCCCGTGTGCTTTACCTGGGGTGTTATCTGGCCGACCTGGCGTGGCAGCGGAGCCTAGCCTGGGGAGTGGGCCTGTTGTGTTCTTTGTTATTGATGCTTAGTCCAACTTTTCGTTGGTTGTTGGCATAGAAGTTACGCCGGAAAAAATAAAGCCCGCACTTGGCGGGCTTTATTGTGTGTTGCGCTAAAACCGATTTAGTTGGTTTTAGGTGCGGCATCCTTAGCGGCTTCTTCGGCTGCAGCCTTGTTGGATTCAGCCTGATCTTTGGCAGCTTCGGCGTTTTCCTTGGCTGCGTCGTTCACCTTATCCTGAGCTTCGTTCATTTTCTGTTGGGCTTGCTCAGCATGTTGGTTGGCATCTTGAGCTTTGTCCTCGGATTTCTTGTCGCAGGCAGCCAGACCGAGGGAAGCGGTCAGCATCAGGGCAATAGCTAAAGTCTTACGCATGGGGTGTTTCTCCTGAGTGAAGATATCTACTGGCCTTTCGATCATGGCCTTGTGCTTTAAGTTCCTTGGGCCCCACAGATATATTAAGGATTGATGTCACGGAACTTTTTCGTGCTTTGTTAAATGCACATTTCTGACAATAACAAGAGATATCTGTGATGGCGCAAAATCTGATTTTTGAGCGTGCAACGCGATTCCTCTTGGCACTACGCCACTGCCAAGTGTTGGGTATAACCGTTCATGACGCCTCTGAGGAAGGGATTACCCTGACCCTGCCCTACAGCCCAAAAATCGTCGGCGACTCGCAAAGCGGTGTCATTCATGGCGGGGCCCTGACGTCATTGATGGACTCTGCCTGCGGTATGGCCACGCTCTGCGTGCTGCCGGAGTTCGAGGTGTGTCCGACCCTGGACTTGCGCATAGATTATATGCACCCAGCCATTCCTCACCGGGATGTGCATGGTTTTGCCCAGTGTTATCGGGTCACCAAGGATGTGATCTTTACCCGTGGTTTTGCCTATCAGGACGACCCGGCGCACCCGGTAGCCCACGTGGTGGGCACCTTCATGCGTTTGGGCAAGGGACTCAAGGGGGCCCCGGTTTCCTCCGGCACGGCAAAAGGAGATTCGGCATGAGCGAGGATTTCAAGGCGTTGCTGGAGCAGGCCCATCGACAGGGTGAGTACGCCCCGCTGCTGCAAAGGGTTCCCTATGCAGGGCTGATCGGCATCGAGTGCTCGCGACAGGGTGATGAGCTGCTGTTTCGCCTACCGGCCAACAAGGACAACATCGGCAATCCATTGCTGCCAGCACTGCACGGAGGAGTGATCGCCGGCTTCATGGAGCTGGCGGCATCCCTGCATCTGTTGATCTTCACGGGGGCGTGCGAGGTGCCGAAGATCATCGACTTCTCCCTGGATTACCTGAGTGCCGGGCGTTTTCGCGACACCTTTGCCCGTTGCCAGGTGTGTCGCCAAGGCCGGCGGGTGGCCAACGTCGCCATCACCGCCTGGCAGAGTACCGCCGATGAGCCGATTGCCACTGCCCGGGCACATTTCAAGATTCAGGAGAGTCCCGGCCCTTGAAATCTGCCGAGTGATCCCCACTTTCATGTCATCCCGCCGCCGTCCGCCTTCGGGCGCGGCCACAGCCATCTGATTGGAGTTTGATGACCATGAGTGTGGAAACTCAAAAGGAAACCCTGGGCTTCCAGACCGAGGTGAAGCAACTGCTGCACCTCATGATCCATTCGCTGTATTCCAACAAGGAAATCTTCCTTCGCGAATTGATCTCGAACGCCTCCGATGCGGTCGATAAATTGCGTTTCGAAGCCCTGTCCAAGCCCGAGTTGCTGGAAGGTGGCGCCGAACTGAAAATCCGTGTGAGCTTCGACAAGGACGCTAAAACCGTCACCCTCGAAGACAACGGCATCGGCATGAGCCGTGAAGATGTGATCACCCACCTGGGTACCATCGCCAAGTCCGGCACCGCCGACTTCATGAAGAACCTCACCGGCGACCAGAAGAAGGACTCGCACCTGATCGGTCAGTTCGGTGTCGGTTTCTATTCCGCGTTCATCGTCGCCGACCAGGTCGAGGTGTTCAGCCGTCGTGCCGGCCTGGCCGCCAGCGAAGGCGTGCATTGGTCGTCCAAGGGCGAAGGCGAGTTCGAAGTCGCCACCATCGACAAGGCCGAGCGCGGCACCCGTATCGTCCTGCACCTGAAGTCCGGCGAAGACGAGTTCGCCGACGGCTGGCGCCTGCGCAACATCATCAAGAAGTACTCCGACCATATCGCCTTGCCGATCGAACTGCCCAAAGAAGCGGCAGCTGCCGAAGGCGAGGAGAAGCCGGCGCTGGAGTGGGAAACCGTCAACCGCGCCAGCGCCCTGTGGACCCGTCCGCGTACCGAGATCAAGGACGAGGAATACCAGGAGTTCTACAAGCACATCGCCCATGACTTCGAGAACCCGCTGAGCTGGAGCCACAACAAGGTCGAAGGCAAGCTGGAATACAGCTCGCTGCTGTACGTACCGGCCCGCGCGCCGTTCGACCTGTACCAGCGTGAAGCGCCGAAGGGCCTCAAGCTCTACGTGCAGCGCGTGTTCGTCATGGACCAGGCCGAATCCTTCCTGCCGCTGTACCTGCGCTTCATCAAGGGCGTGGTGGACTCCAACGACCTGTCGCTGAACGTCTCCCGCGAGATCCTGCAGAAAGACCCGATCATCGATTCGATGAAGTCGGCGCTGACCAAGCGTGTGCTGGACATGCTGGAGAAGCTGGCCAAGAACGAGCCGGAGCAATACAAGGGCTTCTGGAAGAACTTCGGCCAGGTGATGAAGGAAGGCCCGGCCGAGGACTTCGCCAACAAGGAGAAGATCGCTGGCCTGCTGCGCTTTGCTTCCACCCAGGGCGAAGACGGCGAGCAGAACGTTTCGCTGGCCGAATACCTGGCGCGTGCCAAGGAAGGCCAGGACAAGATCTACTTCCTCACCGGCGAATCCTACGCCCAGGTCAAGAACAGCCCGCACCTGGAAGTCTTCCGCAAGAAAGGCATCGAAGTGCTGCTGCTCACCGACCGGATCGACGAGTGGCTGATGAGCTACCTCAACGAGTTCGACGGCAAGAGCTTTGTCGACGTGGCACGTGGTGACCTGGACCTGGGCAACCTGGACTCCGAAGAGGACAAGAAGGCCGCCGAGGAAGTCGCCAAGAGCAAGGAAGGCCTGGTGGAGCGGATCAAGACCGCCCTGGGCGAGAATGTCAGCGAAGTGCGGGTTTCCCACCGCCTGACCGATTCGCCGGCGATCCTGGCCATCGGTGAACAGGACCTGGGCCTGCAGATGCGCCAGATCCTCGAAGCCAGCGGGCAGAAGGTGCCGGACTCCAAGCCGATCTTCGAATTCAACCCGAGCCACCCGTTGATCGAGAAGCTCGACGGCGAGCAGAGCGAGGAGCGTTTTGGCGACCTGTCGCACATCCTCTTCGACCAGGCTGCCCTGGCGGCCGGTGATAGCTTGAAAGACCCAGCGGCATATGTCCGCCGGTTGAACAAGCTCCTGGTCGAGCTGTCGGTTTAATCAAGTAGCAAGAAAAACCCGCCCTAACGGCGGGTTTTTTCATTCTGGTGTCCCTTTGCTGGAGGAACTGAGTCATGAGTCAAATCACCGTGCGTTCCGTGGTGTATCAGATCGATGGACAACCCTATGAGGGCCGCCTGGCCTTCGATGCCGCCCACAAGGGGCCCCGCCCGGGCTTGCTGATGGCGCCGAACTGGATGGGGGTTACCGCCGGCGCGCAGAAGATCGCCGAGGCTGTCGCTGCCAAGGGTTATGTGGTGCTGGTCGCCGACCTGTATGGCCAGGCGCTGAGGCCTCGTGATTTCAACGAAGCGGGGGCGGCGATGACCCCGTTGAAGGATGACCGGGCGCTGCTGCGCAAGCGCATGCAGGCCTCGTTCGCGGCCTTGCAGGCCCAAGGGGAGGCGGCGGTCGACACCTCGAAGCTGGCGACCTTCGGTTTCTGCTTCGGTGGCTGCTGTGCCCTGGAGCTGGCCCGTAGCGGCGCGCCGGTGAAGGCTGCAGTGTCTTTCCACGGCACCCTGGATACTCCCGAGCCCGCCGACGCGCGTCATATCAAGGGCGCGGTGCTGGTGCTGCATGGGGCGGCCGATCCGTTCGTGGCCAAGGAGCAATTGCCGGCCTTCGAGGCGGAGATGGACGCGGCCGGGGTGGACTGGCAATTGGTCAGCTATGGCGGCGCGGTGCATTCGTTTACCGACACCCACGCCAATGTGCCCGGCAAGATGATGTATGACGCCAAGGTCGCGGGCCGCGCCTTCGCCACCATGCACCACCTGTTCGACGAGGTGTTCCAGGGCTGATTTCCCAGTCCCTGTGCAAGCGGGCAGGCTTGCGCAGGGGTGGGTTCAGTGGCGGACGGGCGGCAGTTCGATGCGCTCGCTTTCTCCTGGCACCTGTGGCCAGTCCCCGGCCGCCCAGCGCTGGCGAGCTTCGTCGATCAGGGCTGGATCGCTGGCGACGAAGTTCCAGTTGATGCGCCGTGGCCCGTCCAGTGGGGCGCCACCGATCAGCACCGCGTGGCAATCGCTTTCGGCGAACAGCGTGGCGTTTTCCCCCTCCGGCAATACCACCAGCGAATGCACGGGCAGTGGCTCGCCGTCCAGCTGTGCCTCGCCGTCCAGCACATACAGTGCCCGTTGTTGATGCTCGGTCGGTATCAGCAGGCTGGTGGCGGTCTGCAGGTGCAGTTCGGCATACAGGGTCGGTGAGAGCACCGGTACTGGCGACTCCAGGCAGAAACCATTGCCCGCGATCATGCGGATGCTCACCCCGAGGTTGTCGCTCACTGGCAAGGTGCCAGCCGGATGATGGCTGTAGTGCCCGGGTCCTTGTTCATGTTCCCTGGGGGACGCCAGCCAGACCTGCAATCCATGCATCCGCCGGTCCTGGGCCAGTTGCGCCGGTGGAGTACGTTCGACGTGGGCAATGGCGCTGCCCGCGGTCATCCAGCTGACGTCCCCGGCCTGGACGATCTGGTCCGAGCCCAGGCTGTCCTTGTGCTGGATCTGCCCGGCAAACAGATAGGTGAGGGTGGACAGGCCGATATGCGGATGCTGGCGGATGTTCATGCCCTTGCCCGCCGGGTAGGCGGTCTCGAGCATGTGGTCGAAGAATACGAAAGGCCCGACGCTGCGGCATTGTGCCGAGGGCAGGGGGCGCAGGATGGGCTGGCCTTCGACGTCCTCGGCACGGGGACGGATCACGAGGGGGGAATTCATGGCGGGCTCCAGGCTGATCGGGTTATGCCCCGGAGCATAACCCGCTTGCCCGTGCCGCGCGCTACTGGCTGAAGGCGCCTTCGGAGAGGTGGGTCTCGATGGTCACCTCGCTGGTGGTCATCAGCTTGTGGATCGGGCAGCGGTCGGCCACCCGGTGCAGTTCCTCGCGCTGGGCATCGGTGAGCACGCCCTTGAGGGTCAGCTTCACGTGCAGGGCGTACTTGCCCTTGGGCTCCTCGCTGTTGTCATGCTTGATCTCCACCGTGACGCCGGTGAGCGGGATGTTCTTCTTCTGCGCATAAAGCTTGAGGGTCAGGGCCTTGCAGGCACCCAGGGCGGCATCGAAGTAGTCGTGGGGTTCGGGAGCGGTGCCTTCGCCGCCTGCGGACTTGGGCAGGTCGGTGAAGAAGTGGTGGTCGTCCACCTGGATGCTGTGGCGGTAACCTTCGCTGGACTCGGTATTGACGGTGATAGTCATGGCAAACCTCAGGCAGTGGTTGATGGAATCGGGTGTTAAAGGTGCTGAAGTTATAGAGCATCGCACAAGCCTCACGTTCCCCTTTTTCTGAACCTGCGAACTGGCGCCACGGTCTACCCTGCCTCGACACCCCAGGAGACCGTTCAGTGCACTGGAGACTTTTCTACGTTGGTACATTGTGGGCCTGGGCCCTGATGCCCCTGGCGGCCCAGGCACGGGACTACGCCTACAGCGATGCGCACCTGCACTACGTGGACTTTTTCCAGGAAACCCAAGGGATGCAAGTGCTGCTCAAGGCCATGGCCGACAACCGTATCGAGCAGGCAATGATCTCGGGGATTCCGGTAGCCAAGAAATGGCACGAGGACGAACCCAAGCGTCCACGCTACTACGCGGGAGACGACGCCGGTGCCTATTGGTACAGCGCCACCGATGTGCTGGTGGCTGCGGCGGTGAAGCAGTTGCCGGTCGAACAACGGCGGCGCCTGCACCCGTTCCTGTCGGGGTTCAATCCCAACGACAAGAATTCCGCGGTCCATATCCAGCGCATGCTCGATCTCGATCCGGGGTTGTGGCAGGGCATCGGTGAGGTCTTTACCCGCCACGATGACCTCACCGCACTGATCGATGACGACACGCCGCGGGCCAATAACGAAGCGATGGCCAAGGTCTACCGCCTGGCCGCAGAGCGTGATCTGCCCGTGATGTTGCACTCCAACATCACCTCCAAGCGTGAGCGCAATCCCTTGTATCTCGCAGAAATCGAAGAGCCGCTCAGCGAGCATCCGCAGACGCGCTTCATCTGGGCCCACGCTGGTACCAGCGCCGAGATCCATCGCCACCAGGAGCGCCTGGCGTTCCTGCTGCCAACCCTGGAGCGTTTGTTGCAGGCCTATCCCAATCTCTACATCGACCTGTCCTGGAGCTTGCTCACGCCGTATCTGATGGATGAGCAGGGCATACCGAGCCAGGAGTGGCTACAACTGGTGCAGCGCTTCCCCGAGCGCTTCATGCTGGGGTCGGATGGGGTCGGTCGCTTCGACAAGCTGGGGCAGGAGCTCCGGAGCTTTGATGGCTTTCTCGATGCCTTGCCGGTGGAGGTGGCGCGCAAGGTGGCCCGTGACAACTTCCTGGCGATCCTGCCGGACTCTCGCTAAGGCGGCTCCTCGGGCGGATTGTCATTAGCCTGTCATGCCTTCTTCATAAGCTCGCGCCATCTCAATCAAGGAGCGCGGTATGCATCTCACTCGTTCAAGCGTTCTGGCAGCGCTGATGGTTTTCAGTGGCCTGGCCAGTGCCGAAGTCCGCATTGAAGGACCCGTGGAATACGGCGTGTTCGAAGGCCCCAAGGCCGAGCTGCAATCGGGGGAGCGGGTGCTGCGTCGCAGCAACGAGAAGATCCAGCAGACGGCAGTGGTTCCGGCGAGGTTGGGCACCAAGTTCGGCATGCGCTACCAATTGCAGGGAAAGGCCGCCGAAGGGCAGCCCCTGACCCTGCTATACCTGACTCCAGGCATCCGTACTCCCGATGGGGTGCGCCATGACAAACTGGAGGTCACCCAGAAGCTGGTGCCCAACGCGCCCCAGGATGTGATGGCCTACGAGTTCACGCAAAGCCATGAAGTCGTTCCTGGCGAATGGCACTTTATGGTGTTCCAGGGCGACCGTTTGCTGGCAGAACAGCGATTTTCGGTGCGCTGAATCGTTTTACGCCCAGGTATCGAAGTGCTTGGGCGTTTTGATATCACCTTTTCGTCTTACGCAAAATCCTTCCGGCCCGATACCGTCTAAGAGCACCCTGCTGCAAGGTCTTGCAGCGCTCTAGGAAGGAGCCAGAGGAATGAGTCTCAGAAGTCTCAATATTGCGCCTCGCGCAAGCCTGGGTTTTGGTTTGCTGGCGCTCATGGTGTTTATCCTCGGGGCATTCGCCCTGATGCAAATGGCCAACATGCGCCAGCAGTCCGATGAAGTGGAGAGCAATTGGCTGCCCAGTGTCATGTCCGTCGGCGATATGAATCAGGATCTCTTGCGCATCCGCGCCCTGACCCTGCGCTTGCTGATCAATCGCGATCCGCAGGCCATCGCCCAGAACGAAACCAAGATCAACGACATCAAGAGTGGCCTGGGGGTTGCCCAGGGGCGCTATGAGTCCCTGATCGTGCTGCCCCAGGAGCGTGCCCTGTTCGACCGCTTCAAGTCCATAGAGAAACAGTACCTGCAGCGTCAGTCCCAGGTCATGGCATTCTCCAGCCAGAATCAGGTGGAGGATGCGGTCAAGGTGGTCAATGGCGAGATGAACCAGTTGGCCGATGACATGGCTGCAACCCTGCATGAGCTGGTCGAACTGAACAAGCAGAGTGCCACCCAGGCCACCGACCTGGCCCAGGCAGTGTTCAGCAAGTCGCGGATCTGGGTGGTGGTGATGATCGTGCTGGCCGCGCTGGTGACCATCAGCCTGGCGCTGTTATTGACCCGTAGTATCGTCCTGCCGCTGGCGCAGTCGCTGAACGTGGCTGAGGTCGTCGCCGGTGGCGACTTGACCGGTGATATCAAGGTGATTGGCAAGGATGAGCCGGCGCGCCTGCTGCACGCACTCAAGGCGATGCAGAGCAGCCTGCGGGAAACCATCAAGCGGATTTCCGACTCCTCCAGCCAGTTGGCGTCGGCATCGGAAGAACTCAGTTGTGTCACCGAGGATGCGACCCGGGGCTTGCATCAACAGAGCCTGGAAATCGAGCAGGCGGCCACGGCCGTCAACCAGATGACCGCGGCAGTGGAGGAAGTAGCCAGCAATGCCGTGGCCACGTCCCAGGCCTCCCGGGAGTCCGACCGGATCGCCCAGCATGGGCGCGAGCAGGTGCAGCAGACGGTGCTTTCCATCGAGTCACTGGCACAGGATGTGACGTCCAATGCCACTCAGGTGGAGGACCTGGCGCAGAAGGTCTATGGCATCAGCAAGGTGCTGGAGGTGATCCGCTCCATTGCCGAGCAGACCAACCTCCTGGCCTTGAACGCGGCCATCGAGGCGGCCCGGGCCGGGGATGCCGGGCGCGGTTTCGCGGTGGTAGCCGATGAAGTGCGAGCCTTGGCCCATCGGACCCAGCAGTCGACCCAGGAAATCGAACAGATGATCGGCGGGATCCAGCAGGGCACCGATCAGGCGGTCAGCTCCATGCAGCAGAGTAATAACCGTGCCCGTTCGACCCTCGAGGTGGCCAAGGCCGCCGGCCAGGCCCTGGAGGAGATTGCCTCGGCCTTCACCGAGATCAACGAGCGCAATGTCGTCATTGCCAGTGCCTCGGAGCAACAGGCGGCGGTGGCACGGGAAGTGGACCGCAACCTGATGAACATCCGCGACCTGGCCCACCAGACTTCGGCGGGAGCCAACCAGACCAGCGCCGCCAGCCAGGAGTTGTCGCGCCTGGCCGTGGACTTGAACACCATGGTGGCGCGTTTCTCGGTGTGAATCGCGGGCAATAAAAAAGGTTCTTCACGGATTACCGGGAAAGACACTCTTGATCTTCATGAAAAAGAATTCGCTGTCCCGGTAGCCGTAGGCCATCCGTTTGATGACCTTAATCCGATTATTGATCCCCTCCAGTTGCCCGGTATGCATCGGCCAGCACACCCGGCTAACGATGCCGCGCCAGTAGCCCTTCAAACGTTTGGCAAATTGCTTCAGAGCGGGTATCGCGCTTTCATCGGCCAGACACAGCCACTGTTTCCACGCTGATCGCCAGCCCCAAGCAGTGGTGGGCGACCACAGCGCTTTGAGCTCTGCCTTCATCAGATAAACCGTCATCAACGACTGGTTGGCAGCCAGCAGATCCTGTAAATGCACCTGTTGATCTGCACTCTGGAGATTCTCCGGGTTCCGCAACAGCAGCCATCGCGCTTGCTTGATGACCTTGCGTGCAGTCTTGTCATGACGCAGGCGGTTGGCTTCATCGACCCGTACTCGATCAATCACTTCTCGCCCATATTTGGCCACCACATGAAACAGGTCGTAGACCACCCGTGCCTGGGGACAATGCTGGCGTACCTCCAAGTCAAACGCGGTATTCATGTCCATCGCGACCGCTTCAATCCGTGCACAACCCTCAAGCCCCAACTCCTCGAAGAAAGGCCTGATTGCGGCGCGACTGCGTCCCTCGCCAATCCAGAGCACCCGACGGGTATCGGCATCCAGCACGACGCTGGCGTAGCGATGCCCTTTGAACAGGGCAAACTCGTCCATGACCAAGCGCCTGGGGCGGGCTGCAGGCAGCGCATCCAGTTCCATCTGTAGAGCCCGTCGCTCCAGTAGTCGCACGCTATCCCAGTGCAATCCGAATAGCTGAGCCACATGCAAGGTAGGCAGTCGTCGACAGGTCTGGATGACGGTTTCAGCCAAGCGGCGTGTCATCCGGGAGTAGCGGTCAAGCCAGCTGACCCCCTCCATTCGTTTGCCGCAGGCGGCACATTCAACTCGCCTGAGCTCGACGTTCAGCCGCACCGGTTGTCCAAGGATGGGCAGGTCTCGGATGAAGCGCTGACAGTATTCATGGGTGATTGTGCTGGGCTCGTTGCAGCCGCTGCAGATGGGAAAGCGAGTGCTCAGAGGGACGAGATCGATCTGTAAAGCGCCACCCTCAGGTTTGATGGCGACCACAGAAAAACCCTCCCAAAACGGAAGGAACGTATTAACATCGCGCATAAGAACGCCGGTTTTTTAGATGTGTTTGTTCGCACTAACATCATCTATCAAATCGGCGTTCTTGTTTCTGTTTCCCGGGATTCCGTGAAGAACCATAAAAAAGCCCCGAACCAGTCGGGGCTTTTTATTGCAGCGGCTGGGCTTACTTGCCCTGCCAGCGCTTGAGGACCAGGGTAGCGTTGGTGCCACCGAAGCCGAAGCTGTTGCTCATCACGGTGTTGAAGGCAACGTCTTCGCGGGTCTTGGTCAGGATCGGCATGTCGGCCACTTCCGGGTCCAGCTCGTCGATGTTGGCCGAGCCGGCCATGAAGTTGCCTTCCATCATCAGCATGCAGTAGATCGCTTCATGGACACCGGCAGCGCCCAGGGAGTGACCCGACAGGCTCTTGGTGGAGCTGATGGCCGGGGCCTTGTCGCCAAACACTTCACGCACGCCCTTCATCTCGGCAACGTCGCCGACCGGGGTCGAGGTGCCGTGGGTGTTCAGGTAGTCGATCGGGGTGTCAACGGTGGACATGGCCATCTGCATGCAGCGGATGGCGCCTTCGCCGCTTGGGGCGACCATGTCGTAACCGTCGGAAGTCGCGCCGTAGCCGACAATTTCCGCGTAGATCTTGGCACCACGGGCCAGGGCGTGTTCCAGCTCCTCGACCACCACCATGCCGCCACCGCCGGCGATGACGAAACCGTCACGCTTGGCGTCGTAGGCGCGGGAGGCCTTGTCCGGGGTCTCGTTGTACTGGGTGGACAGGGCGCCCATGGCGTCGAACAGGAACGACTGGGTCCAGTGCTCTTCTTCACCACCACCGGCGAAGACGATGTCCTGCTTGCCCATCTGGATCTGCTCCATGGCGGTACCGATGCAGTGAGCACTGGTGGCGCAGGCAGAGGCGATGGAGTAGTTCAGGCCCTTGATCTTGAACGGGGTGGCCAGGCAAGCGGAAACGGTGCTGCTCATGGTCCGGGTGACGCGGTACGGGCCAACGCGCTTGACGCCTTTTTCGCGCAGGATATCCAGCGCTTCCATCTGGTTCAGGGTCGAGGCGCCGCCGGAGCCTGCGATCAGGCCGGTGCGAGGATTGGACACCTGCTCTTCGGTCAGGCCGGAGTCGGTGATGGCGTCCTTCATGGCCAGGTAGGCGTAGGCCGCCGCATGGCCGACGAAGCGATAGATCTTGCGATCGATCAGTTCTTCGAGGTTCAGGTCAATGGAGCCGGAAACCTGGCTACGCAGACCCATTTCGGCATATTCCGGGTTGAAGCGGATGCCAGGGCGACTTGCACGCAGGTTAGCGGAGACGGTCTCTTTGTCATTGCCCAGGCACGAAACGATGCCCAGACCAGTGATAACGACGCGGCGCATGCGGATAACCCTTAAAAATTGTCAGTGGAGGTGAACACGCCGACCCGCAGGCCTTCGGCAGTGTAGATTTCCTTGCCGTCGACGCTGACCGAACCATCGGCGATGGCCAGGTTCAGCTTACCCTTGAGTACGCGCTTGATATGAATGTTATAGGTGACCTTCGTGGCGGTCGGCAGCACCTGGCCGAAGAATTTCACTTCGCCCGAGCCCAGGGCCCGGCCACGGCCCGGCAGGCCTTGCCAGCCCAGGAAGAAACCGACCAGTTGCCACATGGCATCCAGGCCCAGGCAGCCTGGCATGACCGGATCGCCCTCGAAGTGACAGGCGAAGAACCACAGGTCAGGATTGATATCCAGCTCGGCGACCAATTCACCTTTGCCATACTTGCCGCCTTCGCTGCTGATATGGGTAATGCGATCGATCATCAGCATGTTACCGGCGGGCAGTTGCGCATTACCTGGGCCGAACAGCTCACCGCGACTGCAGCGCAGCAGATCTTCCCGAGTAAAGGCGTTTTGTTTGGTCATGCGAGCTCCTCAATAGTCCCGTGCGGCAGGGTTGGGCAAATCTTCCCGGCCGATCGAAGCATTCATGCCTCGAGCCGGCAGCCTACTCATAGACTATTGCGTTGTAGTGAAAGTCACAGCGCCAAGGGCATGAATGTACACTTGTGCACTGAAATTTTTTTCAAGGGCCTTTTCAGGACCCTGTCGGGTGCCTAAGACTGCCGCACTTTCGCCCGCCACGCCAGTCGCAGAAGTTCGAAAATAACCCGTTACTGCACCCAACGTTGGAGAATTTGCTGCAGATCGGCACGCTTGAATGGCTTGGCCAAATAGTCGTTCATGCCCGCTGCAAGGCAGGCTTCGCGGTCGCCCTGCAAGGCGTTGGCGGTCAGGGCGATGATCGGTAGATCGACGCAACCGGGCAGTTGGCGGATCTGCCGGGTGGCCTCGTAGCCGTCGACCAGCGGCAGCCGGCAATCCATCAGGACGGCCTCGAAAATCAGGCTTTCGGCGCTGCGTACCGCCTGGGCTCCGTCGGTGACGATGGTCACGGTGAAGCCCAGGCTGCGCAGCATGGCCTGGATCACCGTCTGGTTCACCGGATTGTCCTCCACCAACAGGACATTGCGGCCTTCGCCCTGCTGGGCTGCGCTGTTCACCCGTGGGGCCAGTATCGGCAGGCTCTGCTGGAACAGCGCCAGCGGAATCTCCAGGGTGAATACCGATCCCCGGCCTTCTTCGCTCTGGGCGCGCAAGGTGCCGCCCATGCGCTCGGCCAGGGTCCGGGCAATGGGCAGCCCCAGCCCGGTACCGCCATAGCGCCGGGAGATCGAGCTGTCGGCCTGCTGGAAGGCATCGAACATCAGCTCCAGGCTGGCCGGGCTGATCCCGATCCCGCTGTCGCGCACTGCGCAGGTAAACCACAAGAGCTCGTGGTCCAGGGCCTGCCATTGCGGTTCGATACTGATGCTGCCCTGGTCGGTGAACTTCAGTGCGTTGCCGATCAGGTTGACCAGGATCTGGCGGATCCGCGTCGGATCGCCCTTGACCTGCAGGGCCTCCATGCCTGGCGGTAGTCGCAGGCGCAGGTCCAGGCCGCGTTGCATCGCGCTGTGCTGGAAGGCCTGGGCCGAACTGCTGATCAGTTCGGCCAGGTTGAACGCAATGTGCTCCAGCTCCAGGGCCGAGCGCTCGATACGCGAGAAGTCGAGGATGTCGTTGATCACCTTCAGCAGATGCTCGGTGGACTCGGAGGCAAGCGCCGCATACTCGCTCTGCTCGCGGGTCATTTCAGTGGTCTCCAGCAACTGCAGCATGCCCAGGACACCGTTCATCGGAGTGCGCAGTTCATGGCTCATCATCGCCAGGAAGTCCGACTTGGCCTTGTTCGCCTGCTCTGCTTCTTCCCGGGTCTGGATCAGCTGGGACATCGCCTGCTGCTGCTCGCGGCTGGCCACCTCGAGGCCGGCCGCCAGGTTATTGATGTGGCGCGCCAGGTTGCCCAGTTCGCCGTCGTCGACGATGGGCAGTGGTGTCTTGAAGTCGCCTTCCTGGATCGCCTTGACCGCGTTGCCCATGGCCCTGATCGGCTGGGCCAGGCCCGAGGCCAGGCGTCGGGCCAGCAGGTAGGTGAAGAGGAGGGCGAACAGGGCAAGGATGGCGGCCTTGAGCAGGATTTCCTGCTGGCGCTGGCTGAAGGCATCGTTGGACATGCCGACGATCACCCGTCCCAGGTAGCCGTCGCCCTGGCTGGCCAGGCTGCCTGGATCGTTCTGCAGGAAGTCGTTGTGCACCTGGATGCGTTGCAGGCGTATCGGTGCCTGGAACACCTTGATCTGTTGTGCGTGCTTGTGGCTGGCCGAGGCTTGCTCGACATACACCAGGATATTGTTGGCGCTGTCCTGGACTTCCAGGAAGTGCACGTGAGGCGTGGCCAGGGTCGCCTGCAACAGGGCCTCCAGGCCTTCGTTGTTACCCGAGATCACCCCGTACTCGGTGGCCGGGGCCAATTGGTTGGCGATCAACTGGCCGGTATGGTTCAGCTCCTGGTGCAGGTCCTGGATGCGCACGAAAGTGAAGAAACTGATCAACAACAAGGTCAGGAGCAGGGCAGGGCCCAGGCTGATGAGCTGCGTGCGGGTCTGGATGTCCCAACGGCGACGCACTGTCATGGGCGTTTCTCTCCTTCGCTCAACTGGCGTGCTACGGCCTGGGCATCGACTTCCTCGATGCCCAGGGAGCGTGCCACCTGAGGGTTGCTCAATACTTTGAAGGCCGCCGGGTACAGCGAGCGGGGCCAATGTGCCGGTGGTTGGTCCAGTAGCTTGTCCAGGGTTTGCAACCAGTCTTGCTGGTCGCTGTAGGTGCTGGCCAGGCTACCGGCCCTGACGAAGCCCGCGTTCGGGCCGATCAGGGCTTGTTGTCGGGCATAGCTGCTGAGCAGCAGGTTCTTCACGGTCTTGGGGTTGTACAGGCTGGGGTCGTCCAGGCCCAGCAGAACCTCGCTGTTGCGCAGGACTGCCTGCAGCGGCCGGCTGTCGCCGATGTTGTCCCAGGATTCGGCGATGATCTCCAGCTCCAGGCTGCGTGCTGCCAGGCGCAGTTCCTCGAGCAGGAACTGGCTGTCATGGCCATACAGCACTCCCACGCGGCGGACCTGGGGTAGCACACTGCGGATCAAGCGTAACTGGCGCGCCAGGGGCGGGTCGCTCCAGAGCAGGCTGAGCCTGGCGCGTGGGGCTCCCTGCAAGCGCTGCTCGGCTTGCAGGCGGCTGATGCGCAAGACCAGGGTCGCCGGTCCCAGGGGCTCCTGCAGGCGCCAATCGAGGCTTTGCGGGTCCAGCAGGACCAGGCGTATGCCCCCGGGCAATTGCCCTGGCGCCGGTAGCTGTGCCAACGGCACGAAATGCACCTGGTCCTGGGGACGCAGGCTGGCCAGCTCCTGGGTAAAGGTGCGCACCCCTTCGCTATCCTCGCTGGCGGTCAGCAAGACCTCGGCGGCGCGCAATGGGACGCACAGCAGCAGTCCCAGCAGGGCCAGGCCCCAACCCAGGCGACGCGCGCTGTACCGGCCCGTGCGCAGCAGCACCATGCTAGAACTCCAGCTCGGCGCTGACATAGGCTACGTGCCGCGAGTCGTAGCGGTTGTCGGCGAAGGTGGTGGGCTGGTGGTCGAGCCGTTGCTGCAAGGTGCCGGCCAGTTCCAGGTTGGCCCGGCCCAGGGCCAGCCGCTTGGCGATACGGGTATCGATCCGTTGGAAGCGATACCCGTTGAGGGCGTCGCTCCCATAGTAGAAGAGCGAACTGGACCAACCCTGGCCCCAGTTGCGCAGCCAGCCGGCAGAACCACTGTTGGTGGCGCTCAGGCGCCGGTCCAGGCGGTTGCTGGCCTGGGCATGGACGTAGGCATAGGTCAGGCGCAGGCGATCATTGCGGTCCAGTTGCCAGTCCAACTGGCTTTCGGTCCCGGAGAAACGTGCCGAGTTGCTGTTGCTGGCGATGTACTGGTTATTGCGCAGCGGCTCGCTGATCATCCGGCTGATCTCGTCGTAGAACAGCTTGATGTCGAGGTTCAGCGCCTGATCGACGAAGTAGCCGTTGTAGCCCAGCTCCCGCGAGCGCATGCGTTCCTGGTCAAGATTGCCCGGGCCTCGGGTCTTGACGAAGTACTGGGCGCTGTTCTGGCCGTAGACCGGGCGATCCAGGCCGGTGACCCGGTAGCTCCAGTTGACGTTGTTCTCGAACATGTCCGGGGACCGGACGGCCTCGGAATACACTGCCCGCAGGCCATGGCGCGGGTTGATCAGGTAGTTGGCCGCGATCCTGGGTGTCAGGGAGTGGCCAGTCAACTGGGAGTCTTCGTACATGGCCCCGCCCTGGATCAACCAATGCTCGCTGGCCCGCCACTCCAACTGGCCGAAGAGGCGCCAGGTGGTGTCGTCGAGCGTGCCGTTGAAGTAGGTCTGCGAGTCGGCACGGTCATAACGATAGTTCATGCCGCTGACCAGCCGCAGGTTGTCGGCCAGGCTCAGGGTGTCCTGCAGCTCCAGGTCGTAGCGGGTTTCCCGCGAGCTCTGGTCGATAAGGCCGCAGACGGTGCTTTTACCTTCCTTTCTCCATTGGGAGAGAACCTGCTCAGCGATGGCTTGCTCTGCCTCCGTGCTTGCAGGAGGGGCTTTGTCCTCGCTGAAATCCTTTATGCCTCGGGCCAGACGCTCGGCATAGTTCGGGTTGAGTTGCCACAGGCGTGTCAGTTCGGGGCTGAAGGAGATGGCCGCATCGCAGGCTCTCCAGGTTTTCTGGCGATCCCAGTGTTGGGCCGAGCCTTGGATATACAGGCTGTGCCGTGGATCGATATCCAGGTTCCAGCGCAGGGAACCGGCGTAGTCCTTGGCGACTACATCGGAGTTGTTGCCTTGCTGGGAGACGCCATAGAACACCGGCCGATAGGTATAAGGCTGCTGGTTACTGCCTTCCTTGGCATTGAACTGCCAGTCGAGGCTCTGTCGCTCATCGAGCATCTGGTTCACCGACAGGCCGATGCGGTTCAGGCGCTTGCTGTCGCGATAGTCCGATCCGTCAAGGCGCCTGTCGAAACCGTCATCCTCCTGCCCGGACATCGACAGGCGCAGGTCGCCGCCGTCCCAGCCCGTGCCCTGGCTGGCGTACCAGTCGCTGATGCCGCGTTGGCCGCGGGTCACCTTGAACCGGGTGCCATGGCTGTTGGCTGGCGAGCGGGTGATGATGTTGACCACCGCCATCAGGGCGTTGGCGCCGTAGCTGACGGTATTGGGGCCGCGAAATACCTCGATGCGCTCGATATCCTCCATGGCCACCGGGATATCGCTCCAGTCCACCGTGGCCAGGCCCGGTCGGTAGACCGAGCGGCCATCGATCAGCACCTGCATGCGCCGGGCCTCGCTGGCGTTGGTGCCGTGGTAGTTGACTGTGGCCTGGTTGCCACTGATGGCGCCGACCATCATGCCCGGCACCAGGCGCAGCAGTTCACTGATCTCCCGGGCACCGCTGGCCCTGATCAGTTCGTTGTCGAGTACCGTCATGCTGCCGGGGACCGCTGCTGGCGACTGCTTCAGACGAGTGGCGGTCAGTACCTGGGGCAGGCTGGTCTCATCGACGAACAGATCTTCGGCCTGCGCCGGATGGCCAAGCAGCAGGCCCAGCAGCAGTGGCAGGCGAATAGAGGGGGGACCAGCGGACACGGCGCAGCCTTGAATCTTGAAAGATGGCGCGCATGTTAACCGAGACGCTCGAGTTTTCCAGTCGCTGTGCCCGGCAAGCGCCCAGTGCCCGCGCGGGTTTGCGACAGATCGTCGGAATGGTTGCCGGGGCTGGTGGTGCAGTGGCCGCTCCGTATAATGCCGCCATCGCCACTGCTATGGATAAACGGATTGCATATGACACAACAGCGCCCTATTGCGGTCCTGGGAGGCGGTAGTTTCGGTACCGCCGTGGCCAATCTGCTGGCCGAGAACGGCCAGGCAGTGCGCCAGTGGATGCGTGATCCCGAACAGGCCGAGGCCATTCGGCTCAATCGCGAGAATCCGCGTTATCTCAAAGGCATCAAGATCCATCCCGCGGTGGAGCCGGTCACCGACCTGCTGGCCACCCTGAGCGACAGCGAACTGTGCTTCGTCGCCTTGCCCTCCAGCGCCTTGCGCGCCGTGCTGGCCCCCCATGCGCAGCTGTTGGGCGGCAAGATGCTGGTCAGCCTGACCAAGGGCATCGAGGCCCAGACCTTCAAGCTGATGAGCGAGATCCTCGAAGACATCGCCCCCCAGGCGCGGATCGGGGTGCTGTCGGGGCCCAATCTGGCGCGCGAAGTGGCCGAGCACGCCCTGACCGCCACGGTGGTCGCCAGCGAGGACGAACAGCTGTGCCAGCAGGTCCAGGCCGTGTTGCATGGGCGGACCTTCCGGGTCTATGCCAGTGCTGACCGCTTCGGCGTCGAGCTGGGCGGCGCCTTGAAGAACGTCTACGCAATCATCGCCGGCATGGCGGTCGCCCTGGGCATGGGCGAAAACACCAAGAGCATGCTGATCACCCGGGCCCTGGCGGAAATGACCCGTTTTGCCGTGAGCCAGGGAGCCAATCCGATGACGTTCCTGGGCCTGGCCGGGGTGGGCGACTTGATCGTCACCTGTTCCTCGCCCAAGAGCCGCAACTACCAGGTGGGTTTCGCCCTGGGCCAGGGCTTGAGCCTGGACGAGGCGGTGACCCGCCTGGGCGAAGTGGCGGAGGGCGTCAATACTCTCAAGGTGCTCAAGGCCAAGGCCCAGGAGCTGGGCGTCTACATGCCGCTGGTGGCCGGCCTGCATGCGATCCTGTTCGAAGGCCGGACGCTGAACCAGGTGATCGAGCTGTTGATGCGCGGCGAACCGAAAACCGATGTCGACTTTATCTCCACCAGCGGATTCAACTGAGCAGTACAGGAGCGAGACATGAACGATACGAATTCCGAGGCCAAGTACGAATCCATTCTCCTGCGGGTGTTGTGGATGCTGGTATTCGCCCTGGTGTGGCAGGTGGCGCAGTTCCTCCTGGGCGCGTTGGTGGTGGTGCAGCTGATCTACCGGTTGGTCTACGGCGCCCCCAATGCCGGCCTGATGAATTTCGGCGACAGCCTGAGCCAGTTCCTGGCGCAGATCGGCCGTTTCGGCAGTTTCCATACTGAGCAGAAACCCTGGCCATTCGCCGACTGGCCGGCACCACGGGCACCGGAAGGCGAGGCGCCTCACAGCGTGCCGCCAGCACCGCATCCGGTACGTGACGAGGAGCCCAAGCTGTGAAGCTGTGGGTGCTGCGTCATGGCCAGGCTGAATCCCATGCGGCCACCGACGCCCAGCGCAACCTTACGGCCCATGGCCGTCAGCAAGTGCTGGACAGCGCGGCACAGCTGATCGGCCAGCCCATTGCGGCGATTCTCGCCAGCCCATACGCCCGGGCCCAGCAAACGGCGCACCTGGTACGCGAAGCCCTGGGGTTCGAAGGAGAGGTGCTTACGGTGCCGTGGCTCACGCCGGACACCAATCCCTTGAAGGCGCTGGAGCAACTGGGCAGCGCCGACAATCTGCTGCTGGTCAGCCACCAGCCCCTGGTGGGCAGCCTGATCGGCCTGTTGCAGCATGGTCATTTGCGTGACCCGCAAGCCATGGACACCGCCAGCCTGGCCGAGCTGCAAGGCGACTGGCCGCTGGCCGGGACCATGACCCTCACCCGCGTCAGGCATCCCTGAATCCTGCAGGTAAGCGGTGCGTGGACCCGTTTGCCTGCAGGTGCGTGCGCTACATTTCTTAACTTGCGGCGCTCCTTTGTGCGTGGAATAGTCGACCGAGCAAGTGCTTGGTTGGTCATAGGCTGTTCCCGAACACAACAAAAACAGAGGAGCGAGTCATGTCTGCTGCTTTTCGTTTGCCCCTGCAAGTGTTCTACGAGCGCGAGGCTCGTCATCCCCAGCAACGTTTTCTGGTCCAGCCCTGCGGGGGTGGCAAGGTGCAGGAGCTGAACTGGGCTGACGTCGCGCGACAGGTCCGCAGCGCCGCCCAGTGGCTTCGGGAACGGCAACTGCCCCCGGTCAGCCGTATCGCGATCATCGGCAAGAACTCCGCCCACTGGATCATCGCCGACCTGGCGATCTGGATGGCCGGACATGTCTCGGTGCCGTTGTACCCCAACCTCACCGCCGAGTCGGTGGCCCAGGTTCTGGAGCACTCCGAATCGGCCCTGGTGTTCATCGGCAAGCTCGATGCCTGGCCGGAAATGGCTGCGGGGGTCAGGCCCGGATTACCTACGATCAGCCTGCCGCTAGCCCCCGAGGGGCGCTTCGATTTTTGCTGGGACGACCTGCAACGCTGCCAGCCCCTGGCAGAGAGTCCCTGCCCAGCGGCTGAGCAATTGGCCACCATCATCTATACCTCCGGCACCACCGGGATGCCCAAGGGCGTGATGCACAGCTTCGCCAACCTGGGGTTTGCCGCCAGCCATGGGGTCGACCTGTTTGGCCTGGGCCCCGATGACCGGCTGCTGTCCTACCTGCCGCTGTGCCATGTGGCCGAGCGCATGTTCGTCGAGATGGCGGCGATCTACACCGGACAGACGGTGTTCTTCGCTGAAAGTCTCGATACCTTCCTGGTTGACCTGCGACGTGCCCGGCCCACCGCGATGTTCGGGGTACCGCGAATCTGGACCAAGTTCCAGATGGGGGTCTACAGCAAGATGCCAGCCAGGCGCCTGGATTTTCTCCTGGGCCTGCCTTTGATCGGCAAGCGGGTCGGGCACAAGGTCCTGGCGGGCCTGGGGCTGGATGCCTTGCGGGTTGCCCTGTCCGGGGCGGCGCCGGTGCCCCAGGCCCTGCTGCATTGGTACCAGCGCCTGGGCCTGGACGTGCTGGAGGTCTATGGCATGACCGAGAACTGTGGTTATTCCCATATCGGCCGTTCCGGGGAATATGCCCCCGGCTGGATCGGCCGCCCGTGTCCCGAGGTCCAGGTGCGCATCGATGAGTCGGGGGAAGTCCAGGTGCGCAGTGGCGCGGTGATGCAGGGGTACTACAAGGACCCGCAGAAAACCGCGGAAACGGTCACGGAGGATGGCTTCCTGCGCACGGGCGACAAGGGTGAGCAGGATGCTGCCGGCAACCTGCGCCTGACCGGCCGGCTCAAGGAGATCTTCAAGACCAGCAAGGGCAAGTATGTGGCCCCGGCCCCCATCGAGATCCGCCTGGCCGAACACGCGCATATCGAGCAGGTGTGCGTGGTCGGTGATGGCCTGAGCGCGCCCCTGGGGTTGTGCGTATTGTCGGCGGCTGGCCAGCGGGCTGCCGGAGGCAGTACTCGCGAAGACCTGCACAGCAGCCTGGAAGGCCTGCTGGCCCAAGTCAATGGTCGCCTGGACAAGCATGAGCGCCTGCATCGCCTGGTGGTGGTCAAGGACAGCTGGGCGGTGGAGAACGGTTTCCTGACTCCGACGCTGAAGATCAAGCGCAATGTGATCGAGTCCACCTATGGCGGTAGTTTCCAGGCCTGGAGCGAGCGCGAAGAAGTCGTGCTGTGGCAGGATTGAGCGACGACAACCTAACAAGAAGGAAATGGCGATGAGCCTGTGGCGCACCACCCCGAACCTCGAACAATTGAATGCGATCCAGAAGAACACCATCGGTGAAGTGCTGGATATTCGCTTCGAGTCCTTTGACGAGCAATCGCTGACCGCGAGCATGGTCATCGACCACCGTACCCACCAGCCCTACGGTTTATTGCATGGCGGCGCCTCGGTGGTACTGGCCGAGACGGTCGGTTCCATGGCCAGCTACCTGTGCATCGATGCCAGCAAGTTCTATTGCGTGGGGCTGGAGATCAACGCCAATCACCTGCGCGGCCTGCGCAGCGGGCGGGTCACAGCGGTGGCCAGGGCCATTCACATAGGGCGCACCACCCATGTCTGGGACATCCGCCTGAGCAGCGACGAAGGCAAGGCCAGCTGTGTCTCGCGCCTGACCATGGCGGTGGTGCCCCTGGGACAGACTCCGCCAGCGCAGTGAGGCCGCACGCCATAGGCTGAGCCTGGGTGTCAGTATTCCTGTCCGTTACGGTCATTGCCCTGGTGCAAGGGCCTGCGGACAATCGGTATTCGTTTGGTGGATGGATAGGACGGTATGTCGCAACAGGTGTTTTTCGCTCACGCCAATGGGTTTCCCTCCGGCACGTACGGCAAGTTGTTTGCCGCCCTGGCGCCGGAATTCGAGGTGGCTCATTTGCAGCAGCATGCCCACGATCCACGCTTTCCGGTGGATGACAATTGGCAGAGCCTGGTGGATGAGCTGATTCATCACCTGCAACAGCAGGCGCAGCCGGTGTGGGGCGTGGGGCACTCGTTGGGTGGCGTGCTGCACCTGCACGCGGCCCTGCGGTGCCCGGAGTTGTACCGGGGGGTGGTGATGCTCGATTCGCCGGTGCTGACCCGCGCCGACCAGTGGGTGATCCGCGCGGCCAAGCGCTTTGGCTTCATCGACCGCCTGACCCCGGCTGGCCGTACCCTGGGCCGCCGCGAGGAGTTCACCGACATCGAGTCGGCCCGCAGCTACTTTTCGCGCAAGACCCTGTTTCGCGCCTTCGATCCGGATTGCCTGGATGCCTACTTGCAGCATGGCTTGCTGCAAGTAGGCGATCGCCTGCGCCTGCGTTTCGACCCGGCCACCGAGATCAGTATCTACCGCGGTGTACCGCATACCAGCCCGGGCAGTGCCCGCCAGCTCAAGGTGCCCCTGGCGGTGGTACGCGGCCAGCAGAGCAGGGTGGTGATGCGCCATCACACCAGCGCCGTGGGCCGCATGCCCCAGGGCGTGTCGCTGACCATGCCCGGCGGCCACATGTTTCCCCTTGAGCGACCTGAAGACACCGCGACCTTGCTCAAGGACCTGTTCAATCGCTGGCAGCACGACCAGCAACGGAGCCTGGCATGAACCAGGCCGTGGAAGAAGTGCGCCTGAGCCTGCCGCATATCGAGCTGGCAGCCCATCTGTTCGGCCCCGAGGACGGCCTGCCGGTCATCGCCCTGCATGGCTGGCTGGACAATGCCAACAGCTTCGCGCGCCTGGCTCCCAGGCTCGAAGGGCTGCGTATCGTCGCCCTGGATCTGGCCGGCCATGGGCACTCCGGGCATCGCCCGCCTGGAGCGGGTTATGCCTTATGGGACTATGTGTACGACGTGCTGCAGGTGGCCGAGCAACTGGGGTGGCAGCGTTTCGCCCTGATGGGCCACTCCCTGGGGGCCATCGTGTCCCTGGTGCTGGCGGCAGCCATGCCGGCCCGCGTCAGTCACCTGGCCCTGATCGATGGCGTCATCCCGCCTACCGCTACCGGCGAAGGTTCCGCCGAGCGCCTGGGCATGGCACTGCAGGCGCAACTGGATTTGCAGGGCAAGCGCAAGCCGGTCTACAGCACCCTGGAGCGAGCCATCGAGGCGCGGATGAAAGGGGTGGTGGCCGTCAGCCGAGAGGCCGCCGAGCTGTTGGCCCAACGTGGCTTGATGCCGGTGCCCGGTGGCTACACCTGGCGCAGCGACAGCCGCCTGACATTGGCCTCGCCGCTGCGCCTGACCCAAGAGCAGGCCATGTCCTTCGTGCAGCGGGTCGCCTGCCCAACACAACTGGTGGTGGCTGGCGATGGCATGCTGGCCAAGCACCAGGAATTGCTCCAGCGTCTACCCTTCAACCTGGAACAGCTGCCGGGCGGGCACCACCTGCACCTGAACGATGAGGCCGGTGCCACCTTTGTCGCAGACTGTTTCAATCGGTTTTTCGCCCTTCCTTGACTTGATCCGGTCAACTGTCGAGGCTTGGCGGGTTGAAATGGGAGACAACCATGATAGATCTGTACACCGCTGCGACCCCCAATGGCCATAAGGTTTCCATCCTGCTTGAAGAGCTCGGCCTGCCCTATACCGTGCATGCCCTGAGCTTCGACAAGAAGGAGCAGAAGGCGCCGGCGTTCCTCAAGATCAATCCCAATGGGCGTATTCCGGCCATCGTCGACCGCGACAATGGCGATTTTCCGGTATTCGAATCCGGTGCGATCCTGGTGTACCTGGCCGAGCGCAGCGGCCGCTTGCTGCCGGCCGATGCCAAGGGGCGCTCGGTGGTCATGCAATGGCTGATGTTCCAGATGGGCGGCATCGGTCCGATGCAGGGGCAGGCCAATGTGTTCTTCCGCTATTTCCCGGAGAAGCTCCAGGGCGCCATCGACCGTTACCAGCACGAGACCCGGCGGCTCTATGAGGTGCTCGACACCCGCCTGCAGCAGGTCGAGTACCTGGCCGGCGACTACAGCATTGCCGACATCGCCACCTTCCCCTGGGTACGCGGCCATGAGTGGTCGGGTGTTCCGGTCCAGGGGCTGGAGGCGCTGCAACGCTGGATGGCGGCCATGGAGGCTCGGCCTGCGGTCCAGCGTGGCTTGCAGGTCCCGCAACGCAGCGATGACGCCAGCGTCGTCAAGGGCGCCCAGGCCATGCTGATCCGATGAGGGGCCCAATGCGTTCTCTGAGTGTTCTGGGCCTATCGCTGGTCAGCCTGCTGGCGGTCGCCGCCGATCTGCCCGGCAGCCAGGATCTGCCCCTGGTACCACGGTTGACCGATGCGCAAATCGTCGACTACCGCCCCGAAGCGGAGCAGGAGCGGATCTACCCCATGGGGGCGATCCGCAGAATCAGCGGCCAGTTGCGTTTCGATGGCCAGGTCAATGCCCGCGGCAAGCTCACTACCGTCACCTACCAGTTGCCCGCCGAGCGTAGCTCCAACGAAGCCTTCACCCTGGCCCGCGAAGCCTTGCAGAAGCAGGGGGCCGAGCTGCTGTTCTGGTGCCAGGCCCGGGACTGCGGCGAGAGCAGCCTGTGGGCCAATGAGGTATTCGGCAATGCCAAGCTGTACGGCATCGACGAGCAACAGGCCTACCTGTTGTTGCGCCTGGCAGCGCCCAGGGACAACTCCCTGGTGGCCCTCTACAGCATTACCCGGGGCAATCGCCGGGCCTACCTGCATGTGGAGCAGTTCGACGCAGGGACCCCACTGGGAGAGCTGCTACCTACCTCCGCGACCTTGCTGCGCCAGCTCAAGGATACCGGCAGGCTGGACCTGGCCAGGCTTGCCGAGCCACAACCGGCCTGGCTCAACTTGCTGTCGCGTGGGTTGAACCTGGATACCACTTTGCGGGTCAGTCTCTCCGGTAGACAGGCCGAAGCCTGGCGCCAGGCCCTGATCGGCCAGGGCGTACGCGCGACGCGAATGGAAACCGGCGACACCCAGGCATCCGGCCTGCACTTCGAACTGCTGCGTTAAGCTCTTGCAGGCGGCCCGCACTCGCGGGCTCGCCTACTCTTTACTGGTTACTCTTGCGCGAGACATTTCATGCCCAATAACGATCGCCTGTTGGTGCAGATCCTGCTCCTGGTGCTGTTCGGTGCCAGCTTCTGGGTGATGGCACCTTTCTGGTCGGCCCTGTTCTGGGGGGCGGTCCTGGCTTTTGCCAGCTGGCCGTTGATGCGTTTGCTGACTCGCTGGCTCAACGGCCGCGAATCCCTGGCCGCCGGTTTGCTGACCCTGGGCTGGATGCTGCTGGTAGCGGCTCCACTGGTCTGGCTCGGCCTCAACCTGGCGGATCACGTGCGTGATGCCACGGCGTTCATCAAGGATGTCCAGGTGGATGGCTTGCCCGAGGCCCCGGCATGGCTGGGCAGCTTGCCGCTGGTGGGCGAGCGCCTGGTGGGTTGGTGGAACAGCATCGACGAACAGGGCGCGGCACTGATGGTGGCGGTCAAGCCTTACCTGGGGCAGGTGGGCAACTGGTTGCTGGCCCGTAGCGCCCAGGTGGGCGGGGGCATCCTGGAGCTGACCCTGAGCCTGGTCTTCGTGTTCTTCTTCTATCGCGACGGCCCGCGCCTGGCGTTGTTCGTGCATCGCTTGCTGGAACGCCTGATCGGCGATCGTGCGGGCTACTACATCGACCTGGTGGCCGGTACGGTGCAGCGCGTGGTCAACGGGGTGATCGGCACAGCGGCGGCCCAGGGCCTGCTGGCCTTGATCGGCTTCATCATCGCCGGGGTGCCCGGAGCACTGGTGCTGGGGATCGTGACCTTCCTGCTCAGCCTGATTCCCATGGGGCCGCCCCTGGTCTGGATTCCGGCCACCGCCTGGCTGGCCTGGAAGGGCGAGTACGGCATGGCGGTGTTCCTGGGGATCTGGGGCACCTTCATCATCAGTGGCGTCGACAACGTGCTCAAGCCTTACCTGATCAGTCGCGGTGGCAACCTGCCGCTGGTGATCGTCCTGCTGGGAGTGTTCGGGGGCTTGTTCACCTTTGGCTTCATCGGCTTGTTCATCGGCCCGACCTTGCTGGCAGTGGCCTACAGCCTGTTGCTGGATTGGAGCGCCAGCCAGTCACGGCCCCAGGAACCGCGCTGAGGCCTGCAGGGCGCTCAGGGGCGCGACAGTCGCAATACCGCGGTCAGGCCGCCGCCAGGGGTTTCCTCCAGGCGCAACTGGCCGCCCATGCGCTCGGCCGCTTCGCGGGCGATGGTCATGCCCAGGCCCACCCCGCCTGAGTTGCGGTTGCGCGATCCTTCCAGGCGAAAGAACGGCTCGAACACCGCCTCGCGCTTGTCGGCAGAAATACCCGGCCCATGGTCGATGACGCGGATCAGCAATTGATCGCGGCTGTCCTCCAGGGTCAAGGTGGCCTGGCCGGCATAACGCAACGCGTTGTCCAGCAGGTTGTTCAGGCACGATTGCAGGGCCATGGGCTGTACCAGCAAGGGCGCGCAATGGCCCTGGGCCTGGACATCGGCGCCCTGGTCCTGGGCGTTCTCGCACATCGATTCCACTAGCGCCTGGACGTCCATCAATTGCCAGATCTCGCTGGTGCGCTGTTCATGCAGATAGCTGAGGGTGGCATCGAGCATCTTGATCATGTCGTCCAGGTCCTGGCGCATCTGTCCTTGCAGCTTGCTGTCCTCGATCTGCTCCAGGCGCAGCTTCAGGCGCGACAGGGGCGTGCGCAGGTCGTGGGAGACCGCACCGAGCATGCGCCCGCGTTGCTGGACCTGCTCGCGTATGCGCTTTTGCATCTGGTTGAAGGTGCTGGCGGCTTGCCGTGCCTCGTGGGGACCGAGTTCTTCCAACGGCGGGCTGTCGAGGTTTTCACTGAGCCGCTCGGCGGCAGCGCTAAGGCGCTGGATGGGGCGTGATAGCAACTTGGCGCCGTACCAGGCTGCGATGATCAGCGAGATGAACTGGAAGGTCAGGGGCACCAATGGGCCGCCGAACCAGGGGCGCGGTCGCCGGGGGAAGCGTGGCACCGGGGCCGGGGCCTGGCCATTGTCGAGAGCCACCGATCCGGGCGGTGGGGGCGGCGGCGGTGGAGGGGGGCCGTAATGGTGGAACCAGAAGAATGCCAGTAGATGGGCGAGGACAATTGCCACCAGCAAGACGCCGAACAGCCGGCCGAACAGCGTATCGACGCGTCCACGCATCAGCCGATGTCCCGGGCGTCGAACAGGTAGCCCTCGCCACGTACGGTCTTGATCAATTGCGGTGATTTGGGGTCATCGCCGAGCTTTTGCCGCAGGCGCGACACCAGCAGGTCGATGCTGCGGTCGAAGGCTTCGATGGAGCGCCCACGGGCGGCATCCAGCAACTGCTCGCGGCTCAGGACCCGGCGTGGGCGTTCAAGGAAGACCCAGAGCAGGCGGAACTCGGCGTTGGACAGTGGTACGACCAGGCCGTCGGCGGAAATCAGTTGGCGCAGGACACTGTTCAGGCGCCAGTTGTCGAAGCGCACGTTGGCCCGTTGTTCGCTGCGATCGTCGCGCACCCGGCGCAGGATGGTCTGGATTCGCGCCACCAGCTCCCGGGGCTCGAAGGGCTTGGCCATGTAGTCGTCGGCGCCCAGTTCCAGGCCGATGATGCGGTCGGTAGGCTCGCACCGCGCGGTGAGCATGAGGATCGGGATCTCCGATTCGGTGCGTAACCAACGGCACAGGGACAGGCCGTCTTCGCCGGGCAGCATGAGGTCGAGAACCACCACGTCGAAATGTTCGGTTTGCAGGGCCTGGCGCATCGCGGCCCCATCGGTGACGCCGCTGGCGTGGATGTTGAAGCGCGCCAGGTAACCGATCAGCAGCTCACGGATCGGCAGGTCGTCGTCGACGATCAGCGCCCGGGTGTTCCAGCGTTTGTCGTCGCCATTGGCCGGGGCTTTGGAGTCGTCGTTGAGAGGGGCTGGAGTGTTATGCATGGGTAGGGTCATCTGCCAGGTAGGCTGCCGGCCACCAGGGAGTGGCAAGCTTGCGACTTCAGCATAGGCGTCCGGCCCGGGGGCTGGAAGCGCTGTTCGAGGGTCTTGCGGCTGGCAAGGGTAGCGTCATGGCGTGTTACGGGCGTGTCGTTCGTGTATCCGGATCGATACAAAAGACCCGATGCCTGGGGAATTTGCCGTGCTGGTGGGAACCTCGGATCGCCATTGAGGAGGAATTAGCGCGCATCGGGTCCCGGATCGGTGCAGCTTGCGCTACAATCCGCGCCGATTTCGACTTGCCTGAGAGCTTCTTCATGTCCGCCTGCCAGACACCTATCATCGTCGCCCTGGATTTCCCCACCCGTGACGCCGCACTGAAACTGGCCGATCAATTGGACCCCAAACTGTGCCGGGTCAAGGTCGGCAAGGAGCTGTTCACCAGCTGCGCGGCCGAGATTGTCGGGACCCTGCGGGACAAGGGATTCGAAGTGTTCCTGGACCTGAAATTCCATGACATTCCCAACACCACCGCCATGGCGGTCAAGGCTGCTGCGCAAATGGGCGTCTGGATGGTCAACGTGCACTGCTCCGGTGGCCTGCGCATGATGGCCGCCTGCCGTGAGGTGCTGGACCAACGCAGCGGCCCGCAGCCCCTGCTGATCGGTGTCACCGTGCTCACCAGCATGGAGCGTGAGGACCTGGCTGGCATTGGCCTGGATATCGAACCCCAGGAACAGGTACTGCGCCTGGCCGCGTTGGCGCAAAAGGCCGGTATGGATGGCCTGGTGTGCTCGGCGCTCGAGGCCCAGGCCCTGAAGAGCGCCCATCCGTCCCTGCAACTGGTGACCCCGGGGATCCGTCCGGCGGGCAGCGCCCACGACGATCAGCGGCGTATCCTGACGCCGCGCCAGGCCCTGGATGCCGGTTCCGACTACCTGGTGATCGGTCGCCCCATCAGCCAGGCAGCGGATCCGGCCAAGGCCCTGGCCGACGTAGTGGCCGAGCTGGCCCTGTAATACCCGGGAGCCGTTCTTCCGGCTCCCTGTCTCCAGCCCCGGTTCCGGGGCTGGCCTGCTTTCAGACTTTGAGCACCAGCTTGCCGAAGTTCTCGCCGCTGAACAGTTTCATCAGGGTTTCCGGGAACGTCTCCAGGCCCTCGACGATGTCCTCCTTGCTCTTGAGTTGCCCCTTGGCCATCCAGCCGGCCATTTCCTGCCCGGCGGCGGCGAACTGCGCGGCATGGTCCATCACCACGAAGCCTTCCATGCGCGCCCGATTGACCAGCAACGACAGGTAGTTGGCCGGTCCCTTGACCGCTTCCTTGTTGTTGTACTGGCTGATGGCGCCACAGATCACCACCCGGGCCTTGAAGTTCAGGCGGGTGAGCACGGTGTCGAGGATATCGCCGCCGACATTGTCGAAATACACATCGACCCCTTTGGGGCACTCGCGCTTGAGACCGGCCTGGAGGTCTTCGCTCTTGTAGTCGATGGCACCGTCAAAGCCCAGTTCCTCGACGAGGAAGCGGCACTTGTCCTGGCCGCCGGCGATGCCGACCACCCGGCAGCCCTTGAGCTTGGCAATCTGCCCGGCAATGCTGCCCACTGCGCCTGCGGCCCCGGACAACACCACGGTTTCGCCAGCCTTGGGGGCGCCGACATCCAACAGGGCAAAGTAGGCGGTCATGCCGGTCATTCCCAGCACGGACAGGTAGCGCGGCAAGGGCGCCAGGCGTGGGTCTACCTTGTAGAAGCCGCGGGGCTCGCCGACAAAATAGTCCTGTACCCCCAGGGCTCCATTGACGTAGTCGCCGACGGCGAAGTCCGGATGCCTGGAGGCGCTCACCCGGCCTACGCCCAGGGCGCGCATGACCTCGCCGATACCCACCGGCGGGATATAGGACTTGCCTTCGTTCATCCAGCCGCGCATGGCCGGGTCCAGGGACAGGTATTCGTTCTTCACCTGGATCTGTCCGGCACCGGGCTCGGCCACGGCCACTTGCTGGTAGGTGAAGGTATCGCGGGTGGCCGCGCCAACGGGGCGCTTGGCGAGCAGGAACTGGCGGTTGGTCAGGGTGGTCATGGCAGGCCCTCGAGAGCTGGATGAAACCCTAGTTGATAGTCCCTTGGGCCGGCTGCTGCAAGGCTCACCCGCCCAGCGAATGGGCTGCGATCCAGAGCCGTGATAAGTGGCAGGAGGCCTCATCACTCGGACGCATGGGGTGGCAAACGGATGCCTGATAGTGCTGCCGCTGCGTCTACCCTCTATGGCTAGATGGGTCCGGGTATTGGGCCCGTACAGGATCGAGGAGCTTTGCATGAGCATGACGTTTTCCGGCCAGGTAGCCCTGGTGACCGGCGCGGCCAACGGTATCGGCCGCGCCACCGCCCTGGCGTTCGCTGCCGAGGGCCTGAAGGTGGTCGTGGCGGATCTGGACGTGACCGGCGGCGAGGGCACCGTGGCGCTGATTCGCGAGGCGGGGGGCGAGGCGCTGTTCGTGCCCTGCAATGTCACTCTGGAGGCCGATGTGCAGCAGCTCATGGCCCGCACCCTCGAGGCCTACGGTCGCCTGGACTATGCCTTCAACAACGCCGGGATCGAGATCGAGAAAGGTCGCCTGGCCGAGGGTTCGCTGGATGAGTTCGACGCCATCATGGGGGTCAACGTCAAGGGGGTGTGGCTGTGCATGAAGCATCAGCTGCCGCTGTTGCTGGCCCAGGGTGGGGGCGCCATCGTCAATACCGCCTCGGTGGCGGGGCTGGGCGCGGCGCCGAAGATGAGTATCTATGCCGCGTCCAAGCATGCGGTGATCGGCCTGACCAAGTCGGCGGCCATCGAATACGCCAAGAAGAAGATCCGGGTCAATGCCGTGTGCCCGGCGGTGATCGATACCGACATGTTCCGCCGTGCCTACGAGGCAGACCCGAAGAAGGCCGATTTCGCCGCGGCCATGCACCCGGTCGGACGCATCGGCAAGGTCGAGGAGATCGCCAGCGCCGTGCTTTATCTGTGCAGTGACGGCGCAGCCTTTACCACCGGCCAGGCACTGGCTGTCGATGGAGGGGCCACGGCGATCTGATGAGTGGCCGGTTCCTGGCGGCAAATGCCGCCAGGTGTCGATGGAATCGACCTTCAGCGTCCTGAAAACGACCTCTATCTAGCTTTTTGCCATTATTGCGACGCCAGAGACTTGTGTGCCGGTGTTCGCCGTTGCGACCCTTCGCAAAAACAAATGGCCCTGTCGCCATTGGGGACTTGAAGGGGATTGCGCAGCATGACGACGACCTCTAGCGGACGCTTTGCCAACCTGGGCATGGCCAAGAAACTGGGCATGGGCTTTGCCCTGGTGTTGCTCCTGACGGCACTGGTGGCCGGTATCGGGGTCTGGTCCCTGCAAACCATCAGCCAGCGTTTCGATGGCCTCAAGCAGATGTCGCAGCTCAATAGCGGGGTCCTCAAGATTCGCTTGCTGGAGCAGGACTATGCGTTGCATGGCGACAGCAAGGTCGTCGATACCCTGCACGAAAACCTGGAGGCGCTGGGGGCATTGGCTCAGCGGCTCAAGGGCCAGTCCTCGGCCAACCAGGCGGTCATGGCGGATGTCGAGTTGGCATTGGCCGACTATCGCAAGGCCTTCGATGGGTTCGTCGAGTTGACCCAGGCCAAGGACCTGGCGCTGGAAATGGCCAGTTGGTCGGTGTCCAGCGTGGCCAACAACCTCGATGTGCTGCAGGCCGGGCTGGTGGACGACGGCACTTATTCCTTCAAGGATTCCCAGGGCCAGGAGGGGGCCGGGTTCATCGAGCAGGCCAGCCAGGTCAGCCAGGTCTCGCGCCTGATGTTGCAGGCCATGAACGAGGCACGGGTGCGCCTGGACCAGAACCGCAAGGGTGGGGACCAGGAACCCGGCGAGCAGGGACGGATCGAGCAGGCCGTGCAGTCCCTGGCCCTGGTCGAACAGCTCAAGGGCAGCGTCAAGGACGCGGGATACCAGACCGTTCTGAATGAGGTATCGGGGCACATCGGCAACTTCAGCGAAAAACTCGACGAGTACACCGGCCTGTTGGTCCAGGAGAAGCAGGTCTATAGGCAGTTGCACGAGCGTGCCGCCCAGGTGATGGCCCGTGTTGACCAGGCCTACGCCGCCCAGGATCGGTCGATGCAGGACGAGCTGGAGAAAAACGCCCTGTTGATCCTTGGGTCGTCGGCCTTGGCCTTGTTGGTGGGGTTGTTGGCGGCCTTGGCTATTACCCGGTCGATCGTCCGGCCCCTGCGCACTGTGATGCAGGTGGCCCAGCAGATAGCCGCGGGGGACCTGACGGCGACGGTGGCGGTCGGGCGGCGTGACGAGATCGGCCAATTGATGCAGGCGATGCAACAAATGAGCAGCGGCTTGAGCAGTATCGTCAGCGGCCTGCAATCGGGAATCGAAAGTCTGGCCGGATCGGCGCAGTCGCTGTCTGCCGTGACCGAGCAGACCAACCTGGAAGTCAGCAACCAGAAGGAGGAAACCGAACAGGTGGCCACGGCCATGAACCAGATGACCGCCACGGTCCATGATGTGGCACGCAATGCCGAGGAGGCGGCGCTGGCGGCCCAGGCCGCGGATGACAAGGTCGAGACTGGCCAGCAGGTGGTACGCCAGAGCATGCAGCGTATCGAGCAACTGGCGGATTCAGCGAATCGCGCCAGCAGCGGTATCCAGAGCCTGAATGCCGAGATCGCCAATATCGGCAGCGTGCTGGATGTGATCAAGAGCGTGGCCGAGCAGACCAACCTGCTGGCGCTCAATGCGGCCATCGAGGCTGCGAGGGCGGGTGAGCAGGGCAGGGGATTTGCGGTCGTGGCCGATGAGGTGCGGGCGTTGGCCAAGCGCACCCAGCAGTCCACCGAAGAAATCGCCCGTCTGGTGGTGGCCTTGCACGCAGCCGCGGACTCGTCGGTCCAGCAGATCCAGGGCAGCGGTGAGTTGGTCAAGCTAGCGGTGAGCGATGCGTTGCTTACCGAAAGCGCCTTGGGCAGCATCGCCGCGGCCGTGTCGCTGATCCAGCAGATGAACCAGCAGATCGCTGCCGCCGCCGAGCAACAAAGCTCTGTGGCCGAGGAGATCAATCGCAGTGTCACCAGCATTCGCGCCAGTGCCGATCAGTCCTCGCAGGCGATGCAGGGCAGCGCCGCGTCGAGCATCGAGCTGGCGCAATTGGGGGGCGAGTTGAAATCCATGGTGGGGCATTTTCGCCTGTAGCGGCGGGGTGGGCATGGCTGTAGCCAGCCAGTGCCCGGCATGGCGCGCCGGGCACGATCATCCATCTCAGTCGTAGATGGCTTTCTTTTTCCAGTCGGCGTCGGCTTCCACTTCTTTCAGGCCCTGGGTCAACTCGTTGACCTCGTCTTCCGCCGGCTCCAGGGTCGAGAGCACCATGGCATTGGCCCGTGCCAGGAGCTTGTCCAGATACTCCAGCTGTTCGCTGTAGACCTTGGGGTCCGGTTGCTTGCGCAGGTATTGCACTCCGCGCTCGAAGGCCAGGCGGGCTTGACCCGGCTGGTTCTGCTGCAAGGCGTGCTGTCCCAGGTTGTTGAAGAATTCGATGTGCAGCAGCACCAGGATATGGCGGATTTCCTTGATCCAGCGCTTGGCTTCGTTGGGGGGCAGGAAACCATCGTGGGCGGCGCGGGTGACCTGGCCGTGCATGGCCTCCAGCAGGAAGCGCACGTCCTTGGCCTTGGCTTCGGTCAGGATCGGTGATGGCGGGTTGTTGACCGGGATCGACTCCCCTTGGCCTACCAGGGTGTTCAGCTCGGCAAGGCGGGCCTTGAGTGCTGTGTTGGCTTTATCCAGGTTGAGCAGGCGCTGCACCACATTGAGTTCCAGGCGGGTCAGCAGCAACTTGAGGGCCGGCGACATGAATTGGCCGGGGAAGGTTTCGGTGAGTTCGCCACAGCGGCGCAGACGGTCATTGAGCTCGACCTTGGTGCGGACCTTTTCCAGCTTGTTGTTTTCCACCACATGGTTCATGTAGCCAATGGCGATCAAGAGTGCGATCCCGGCTATTACCAGCAGGGTGATCATGAGTGGTGTCACCGTTAAAACCTCGTTATAGGATTTCGCGTGCGAGTGTAGTGGCTTGGCATTTGGGCGCATAGCGCCGCTCGACGAGCCGGAGATGGCTTGAGCCCTGTCCCTATAGATGCGATGACCGTCTCTATAGTGATAGCAGGCGAACAGGGAGGGCCATGGGTTCAAATTGATATCACCGGCTGCGCAGGACTATAGCGTCTTGTCGGGTGACAGAATATAGGCGTCAAAGCGCGGGCAGCAGAAAAGCCCATGGCAGGCCTGAAACGGGTCCGAAGTTATTGATTTAAATAAAGTTATATCTGGGGGTTGACGACCTCCCAAAGCATCCATAGAATGCGCGCCACTTTCAGCGGAAAGCTAAACGCGAAACGCTGGAGGGAGTGAATGTTGTAGCGTGTCCCCTTCGTCTAGTGGCCTAGGACACCGCCCTTTCACGGCGGTAACAGGGGTTCGAGTCCCCTAGGGGACGCCATTTGCGGGAATAGCTCAGTTGGTAGAGCACGACCTTGCCAAGGTCGGGGTCGCGAGTTCGAGTCTCGTTTCCCGCTCCAATTTTAAACAGTCTGGCTTTCGGGCGAGACTGAGTGAAACCAGGACCCAAGTCTTCGGATGTGGACCTGGACACCGAAACACACACCATGTGTTCCGGGTAGCGTGTCCCCTTCGTCTAGTGGCCTAGGACACCGCCCTTTCACGGCGGTAACAGGGGTTCGAGTCCCCTAGGGGACGCCATTTGCGGGAATAGCTCAGTTGGTAGAGCACGACCTTGCCAAGGTCGGGGTCGCGAGTTCGAGTCTCGTTTCCCGCTCCAATTTTAAACGGTCTGGCTTTCGGGCGAGACTGAGTGAAACCAGAGCCCAAGTCTTCGGATGCGGATCTGGACACCGAAACACACACCATGTGTTCCGGGTAGCGTGTCCCCTTCGTCTAGTGGCCTAGGACACCGCCCTTTCACGGCGGTAACAGGGGTTCGAGTCCCCTAGGGGACGCCATTTGCGGGAATAGCTCAGTTGGTAGAGCACGACCTTGCCAAGGTCGGGGTCGCGAGTTCGAGTCTCGTTTCCCGCTCCAAATTCACAAAAACGCCGCTCATTCGAGCGGCGTTTTTGTTTGCGCGTCATAAAGCGATCTTGGCTTCACGCCGTCCTGCAGCCGTCTGGGCAGATACCGTTTCGAGCTCGTCCGCTCCCTTGTCCAGCCAGCTCCCGACAGTCCTGGAGCTTGCAGGAAAATGATATTTGATTGATCGAATATGATATTGAACCGAGCGGCGCCGCAGCCTAGTTTCTTCATCGAAAGCACCTTGCCCTTAACTATAAAAATAAAGGTATGCGTCGATGACCCGCCTCTCGATGGCCTGCACAGCATTGTCTTCGTTCCCAGCTATAGCACCGAACGGTATCCCAACAGGGTGCGACTATCCTCGCTGGAGTAAGCCCTCAGGCCTTTCGCGCGCCACAGAGCGAAATGTCCTACCTCGCTCTACTGATCCTGGTCGATCGTGATTTTCGCTATGGCAGTTCGCTGGTGAGTAGCGAGGCTGCCTATCTTCTGGAGGTCGGTGATGGCACTGGGCGATATCGCAGACCATGTCCAGGGCCTCGAACTCACGCCGCGCTTGCAGGCACCCTACGACTGGCCTCATTGAGCTGCGTTTGCGGCTAGCCTGCGGTCATGACGGGTAATGGAGCGGGCGGGGCAAAACATGGTGCATTTGATCGCCACACAGGAAACCAATCGTATTGCCGCTAATTTCCTGCGGCATCTGCGCCGCTGCTTGCGGGACATGTCGGTGCCATTCGACTTGCCGACAGCATTGGCGCGAGTGGGGAGCGATGCCCGGGCGGTGCTTGCGGGTGACGAGCTGGCGCTGAGTTTCCAGCAGTACTACCAACTGCTCGAGCAGGTGCCCGAGAGTGTTGCCGAGTGCGGTTTCTACCTGCGCTTGGGGGCGTTGTACGACATCACCGATATCGGCTTGCTGGGGTATGCCTGCCTGAGCGCAGAAAATCTGCGCAAATCCTGGGACCTGACCTTCGGCAGCACTGCCTTGCTCCCGCATCCGCTCAATGGAACCAGGCGTGTCTGTGGTGGCCGGGTCGAAGTGCTGCTGCACGCGCCCCTGCATCCTGGCATCAATGCGCGTGGGTTGCAGGAGGAGTGGCTGGCCTCCACCTGGCACTGGATCTGCCAGCGCCTGCCGGAGGTCAGTGACAGCCAGGAGTTGCGCCTGGAGCTGGATTACCCGGCACCGGCCTACAAGGCGCTCTATAGCGAGATCTTTCCCGGCCGGATCGAATTCTCCCGACCCGGCACGCGGTTGTCGTTTCCCGAGGCCTGGTACGAGTTGCCCTTTCCTGCGGCCAACCCTTCCACTTCGCGTTTGTGCCATGAACAGTGCCTGTTGGTCATGGCCCAATTGGATAACAACAAGAGCGGCCTGATCGACGACGTGCGACGGATGCTGTTGATGAACCCCCAGCGCGAGTTCCCTAGCCTGGAAGTCATGGCCGAGCGCGTCAGGATGACTCCCATCACCTTCTACCGACACCTGGCGAAGGCTGGGGTCAACTACCGCATGGTGGTCCTTGAAGTGCGAATGGGGCTGGCCAGGGAATATCTGGAAAAAACGCGTATTCCCCTACAGGAAGTTGCTTACACCCTGGGTTATGACTACCCAGCGAATTTTTATCGGGCGTTCAAGAAGTGGTTTGGTTTTACCGCGCAAGAGTGTCGTTTGGGTCGGGATGGAGTGGCTCACCAGTGAAGTTGCCGACTGCAATCTAATGATAGTGGAATGCGAGGATATGATATTGAAGGGCTTGGAGAGATTGATAGATCCTGTTCTGTAGATATCCCAGGGGAGGTATTCACATGAACAGTCAAAAGAATAAAAACTTCAAGTCGAGTCATGCCGGATATAGCGATGCAAAGTCCGACATGGTGTTTCTCAACGGCAAGATATATACCGTCGATGAACAACAACCGTGGGCCGAGGCGGTGGCGATAAAGGATGGGCTCTTTGTCGCGGTAGGGCGCAGCGTCGATATCCAGGCCTATATCGACGAGCAGACCCAAGTGGTGGACCTGCAGGGCTCGTTCGCCATGCCGGGCATCTACGATATGCATACCCACCCCGACTTGGCACTGGCGCCGCGCTACTCGGGCTACTTGAGTGTCGGCCTGGACAGTCCCACCCCGGAGGACGTCAAGGCCAGCATCCTGGAGTACGCCAACCAACACCCGGGAGATGGCTGGATCTACGGGCAATACTTCGTCCACTTCGAGTTCCGCAAGGCCGGGATCGAGCCCGGGCGCGACTGGCTGGACCAGATCATCGCCGATCGCCCGGTGGCGATCCTCGATCGTTCCTGGGGTTCGATCATGGTCAATTCCAAGGCACTGGAGCTGGCGGGCATCGATGCGCAGACCCAGGATCCGAGCAACGGCTACATTGTTCGCGACTCGGTGACCGGTGAGCCCAGTGGCGTTCTCGTGGACGGCGGTTACGCCATGATTCATGCCGCCATGCCGCCCACGCCGATGCATGCGCTGGTCCGTGCCTACGGTGAAGGCGTCCAGTACCAGACCGGGCGCGGGGTGGTCGGAACCAAGTACGTCCATGTCTGCGAGCATCGCCTCAACGCACTCAAGACCCTGGATGACGCCGGTGACCTGACCTTGCGGGTGGAGGCGGCGATCAGCTGGCAGGACGATATCTTCCCGGTCAGGCGTCGTTGGGAACTGCTGGCCGGTGAACGGCACTTCTACCGCAGTGCTCGCTTGAATGCCGGTGCGGTGAAGTTCCACTTCGATGGCACCCATGAAACCCAGTCTTCCTACTTCGCCACGCCCTATAGCGGCGCAGGGCAGTGGCGAGGCAGCCTGAACCTGACCCCCGAACATATCACCGACCTGGTGGTGGACCTGGACCGGCAAGGCATTCGGGTGATCGCCCACTGTACCGGCGATGCGGCGTCGGACCTGTTCCTCGATGCCGTGGCCGAGGCCCGGCGGCGCAACGGACCCGATGGCGTGCGGCACCATTGCGCGCACTCCTCGGTGTTGCTCGAGCAGAACCTGCCGCGATTCAAGGCATTACAGGTCACCGCCGATTTTTCCCCGGTGGCCTGGTATCCCTATCCCTTCTCCATGGCCCGCGCCCAGGCCAATGGCGAGGAACGTTCCCAGCGGCTGTTCAACTTCAAGGGCGTACTCGATGCAGGAGGCGTCGCGGTGATGGGGACGGATTGGCCTGTATCGGACATCAATCCCTGGATCGGTTTCGAGACCATGATCACCCGGCAGAACCCATGGGACCAGAGCGATACCTGCTACTACGGCAGCCCCATTTCCCTGGAGCAGGCCATCCGGGTGATGACCATCAACGGAGCCTGGTGCATGGAGCTGGAGCATCGTTGCGGCAGTATCGAGGTCGGCAAGTCCGCGGACATGATCGTGCTCGATCGCAACCTGTTCGAGTTGGAGCCCAGGGGCAATATCCACAATACCCAAGTCGATCTCACTGTCCTGGAGGGCGCAGTGGTCTGGGATCGACATGATCGTTTTGGCGGTACGCAATGGCAGGCACGCTGGCGCAAGGAACTGCCGCAGTTCCACGAAAAAATCTAATTAGTACTCGGTGCGCGAATCATTCGTGCGGTCATGCCTGAACTTGCCAGTGTGGGTGAGAGCAATGTCTTCGAAACTTCCGATCATTCGTGTCAGTGTTATTTCCGGATTTCTCGGTTCGGGAAAAACCACGTTGTTGAACCGTATTCTTAATGGCGACCATGGTTTGAAGATTGCGGTCATGGTCAATGACTTTGGTGAAATAAACATAGACGCCAATTTGATTGTCAGTGCCTCGCAGAATATAACCAGCCTGGCCAATGGTTGTATTTGTTGCACTGTTGAAAGTGATCTGATCGAGCAACTTGAGAAGTTGTGCAAGATGCAAGAGGGGCGACCCGAACATATCCTGATAGAAACCAGTGGTGTTTCCGATCCTGGGCGGGTGGTGCACACCTTGAGGTATCCGCAATTGCGCCAACGGCTGGTACTCGACACCGTGGTGGTGCTGCTCGATGCCGAGCGTCATCGCGACCTGCCTGAGGAGGTCAGGCCCCTGGCCCAGGAACAGTTGGCCGCTGCCGATATCGTGGTGATCAACAAGGTTGATCTGGTCAGTCCCGAGAGCTTGCAGGGGCTGAAGCGGCAGTGGCTGTTTCCCCGGGCCAAGGTCCATGAGGCGGTCTTTGCCAATATCCCCTTGCCCTTCATCTTCGATACCAGCCCGGAGCGTTTCGCGCCGCTTGCGTTCCATGCCCGCCAGCCGGGTTATGCCGTGGCCAGGCCCCAGCGACATGATCAACTGTTCAGCAGTTTCAGTTGGCACAGCTCGGCGCCCCTGTCCCTGGCGGCCCTGCGCAAGGTGATTGGCGGGTTTCCGGACCATGTCTACCGAGCCAAGGGGTTTCTTTATCTGCAGGGGTACCCCGAACGACGCTTTGTCCTGCATCTGGTGGGCGCGCGCCTGGATATACAGCCTGCCGCGACCTGGGATGAGCAAGAGGCCGTGGGTAGCCACCTGGTGGTGATCGGCTCCAGGCAGTTGGATGCCCAGGCGCTGTGTGAGCGCCTGGAGCAATCGGTCTGCCACCCAGAGCTCACTGTTACCCGGCTGGCCGTGGGCTCAGAGCGATAACAGCAAGCGTCCGGCGAACAGCAGCAGGACCAGCCCCATGCAGCGTTCGAACCAGTGCCCCAGGCGCATGAACAGCAGGCGGACGCGGGAACTGGAGAAAAACAGCGCGACGATGACGAACCACAGCGCGTTCACCAGGCACATCCAGGCGCCATACAGGGCCTGGATGCTCAGTGGCGTGCTGGCGCTGACCAGGGTGGTGAAGATTGCCAGGAAAAACAGGGTCGCCTTGGGGTTGGTGGCGTTGGTCAGGAAACCGGTGATGAAGGCGCGCGGCAGTGTCTGTCGAGCCGGCTCAGGCTCCGCTTCCCCCGGTACGCTGGACTTGGCCTTGCTGCGCAGCAGGCTGATGCCCAGGTAGAGGATATAGGCGGCACCCAGTAGCTTGGCGACGTTCAGCAACCACGGCGTGGTGTGCATCAGGGCGCCGACGCCCAACAGGGTATAGAGCACATGGACCGAGATGCCGGCGCCGATCCCCAGGGCGGTACAAGTGCCGATCATGCGGCCAAAACGCACGCTCTGGCGGATGGTGACGGCAAAGTCCGGCCCGGGAGCGAGCACGGCGAGAAAGTGAACCACTGCCAGGGCGGCGAATTCACCGAGATAGGTGGACAGCATGGAAACTCCGTGAGGCAGGTTGAAGGGGCGAGGGATCAGGCCAGGTCGTAGCTGACCGAGAGCACGCCCTTTTTTTCCGTTACCGATTCAATGCGTACCTGGCCCAGTTCCCGCAGTCGTTGTACATGGGTACCTCCGCAGCCAAAGGTCGGCAACGGGCCGAAGCCGACCTGGCGCATGCCGTCCTGCAACTCGATGCGGCGCTGCAAATCCGCGGTTATCCATTGTTCGATAGCGCTGTGCAGCAAGTCGGCATCGATGGCCTGAGGTGTCGGCCCCGGTTTGAACGACACCCGGCCTTCGCCTGGCCAGTGGTGGGCCTTGACCGGTATCCAACCCAGGCTCTGGCCGAAGTGGCCGATCAGGTGTCCGGCCGAGTGCATACGGCTGTTGAACAGGCGTTGGTCCGGGTCCACCCGGGCGATGAAAGAGCCGGGCTCGAGGGGCTGGGACAGGTGGTGCAGGATCTGTTCACCGTCCTGCAGTACCCGTAGCACCCGGGCCTCGCCAATCCAGCCGGTGTCGCTGGGTTGGCCGCCGCCCTGGGGATGGAAAGGCGTGGCGTCGAGGGTGGCGATAAACGAGTCGTCCACCCTGGTGCAGCCCAGGACTTGCACCGGGATATTCAATTCATCGTCTTGGAAATACAGGCGCAGCGTCATGTTCGAGACCTTGCAAGTGAGTGTTTTTTTATTATGTGGCGGCCTCGATTGCGTGATAATCCGTTCGAAACTCAATGGACTATTGCGTCATGAGCATAAATCTACCCCTGCCTTTGCTGGCCGAAATGGCCATTTTCGTCCGCGTGGTGGAGACCGGTAGCTTCTCCGAGGCCGCGCGCCAGCTGGGTTCTTCGCCTTCGGCGGTGAGCCGCAGCGTTTCGCGCCTGGAGAAGGCCCTGGCCACCCGCTTGCTGCAACGCACCACTCGCAAGCTGCGCTTGAGCGATGGTGGCGAGGAAGTGTTCAAGCGCTGCTGCGAGATGGTCAGCGCGGCGCGTTCGGTGATGGAGATCAGCGGCCAGTTCACCCACGAGGCCGAGGGCGTGGTGCGGGTCAGCGTGCCCAAGGCGGTGGGGCGTTTCGTGGTGCACCCGCACATGCCCGAGTTCCTGCGGCGTTACCCGAAGGTGGATGTGGAGTTACTGCACGAAGACCGGGACGTCGACCTGATCGACGATCATGTCGACCTGGCGATCCGCATCACCGACCGGCCGCCGCCTGGGTTGATCGGCCGCCAGTTGCTGCGCATCGACCATCTGCTGTGCGCTACGCCGCAGTACCTGGCGGAGCACGGCACGCCGGGCCATCCCCAGGACCTGCGCCAGCACAGTTGCATCTACCTGGGCGAGACGCCCAGCGACGCACGCTGGAAGTTCACCCAGGGCAGCAAGGCGGTCACCGTGGCGGTGCGTGGGCGCTACGCCGCCAACCACACCGGCGTACGCCTGGATGCGGTGCTGCAGCACCTGGGGATCGGCAGCCTGCCGTACTTCACTGCGCGCCATGCCCTGGAGCAGGGCTTGATCGTGCAGGTGCTGCCGGAGTGGACCTTCCTGGCCTCCTACCACGGCGGCGCCTGGCTGCTGCACTCGCCGACCCGCTACCTGCCGCCCAAGTTGCGGGTGTTCATCGATTACCTGGTGGAGTGCCTGGCCAAGGAACCGACCTTGGGCCGGCCGGGCAAGGCGCCCTAGTCGCCGGCAAACGGCGCCCATGAAAAAGGCCCGCCGGTGTAACCGTACGGGCCTTGGTGACGCCAGGCGTATCGATCAGTGCTTGCTGTCCTGGTCGGAGAGCGCCAGCAGCTGTTTTTCCTGGTTCCAGTCGAAGGGCTCGTCGTTCTGCTCGGCCTCGTAGCGGCGCTCCTCGAGGGCCTGGTACAGGTCGATTTCCTCGTCGGGCATGTAGTGCAGGCAGTCGCCGGCGAAGTACCACAGCAGGTCGCGCGGCACCAGGTGGGCGATCTGTGGGTAGCGTTGCATGATCTGGCACAGCAGGTCCTGGCCCAGGTACTGGCTTTCGATCGGATCGATCGGCAGCGAGGCGCGCAGTTCATCGAAGCGCTCCAGGAACAGCGCGTGGCTTTCTTCGGGAACCTGTTCGGCTTCTCCCACGGCCACCAGGATGCTGCGCAGGTGGTCCAGCAGGACGAGATGGTCGGCGACGGTGTTGGACATGACAGGGTCCTCAAGAGCAAAACGGGCGCGGGAGTATATAGCCCCCACGCCCGGTTTCATAATCGACCAGCCCAAGGGCGGTCGCCTAGCGGGTCTTGCCTTCGCTCAAGGTCAACTCTTGCTTGGCGAAATCATCCACATCGATGACTTTGCGCCGCGCTGCTTCGGCCGCGTGCAGGCTTTGCGCCTCGGCTGCCTGCAGGACACCGGCCTCCAGCGCGGTGTCGATGACCGATTCGCCGGCCGCGGGCTTGAACTGGCCGCTTTTCAACGCCTCGTGCAGGCGCTTGTATTGTGGATGGGCGGCGCTGATCAGTTCGCAGGCATGCTGCAGGGCACCCACCGGATCGTCCGCCGCTTGCGGGCGGTAGCAACCTTCGAGCACGGCTTCCAGGGCCGGGTCGCCCTTGGCCCGGCCGATGATCGCCGCCACTTCGGCGTCCAGTCGATCCGAGGGGCCGGTATGGTGCCGGCCGAAGGGAAACACCAGGACCCGCAGCAGGCAGCCGAAGGTGCGGCTGGGGAAGTTGCGCAGCAGTTCGTCCAGGGCCCGTTCCGAGTGACCGAGGCTTTCTTCCATGGCCCAGGCCAGCAGCGGTTGCAGGTACTCCGGCGAGTCCAGGTCGTGGTAGCGCTTGAGCGCCGCCGAGCCCAGGTACAGGTGGCTGAGCACATCGCCCAGGCGTGCGGACAGGCGCTCGCGGCGCTTGAGTTCGCCACCCAGGAGCATCATCGACAGGTCGGCGAGCAGGGCGAAGGCTGCGGCCTGGCGGTTCAAGGCGCGGAAGTAGCCCTGGCTGAGGCTGTCCCCCGGGGCTTTTTCGAAGCGACCCAGGCCCAGGTTCAGCACCAGGGTGCTGGCGGCGTTGCTCACGGCGAAGCCGATGTGCTTGAGCAGCAGGGCATCGAACTCCTTCAGGGCCTGGTCATGGTCTTCGCGCCCGGCCAGGGCCATTTCCTTGAGCACGAAGGGATGGCAGCGGATCGCCCCCTGGCCGAAGATCATCAGGTTGCGCGACAGGATGTTGGCGCCTTCCACGGTGATGAAGATCGGCGCGCCCTGCCAGTTGCGGCCCAGGTAGTTGTTGGGCCCCATGATGATGCCCTTGCCGCCGTGCACGTCCATGGCGTGGCCGATGCATTCGCGGCCGCGCTCGGTGAGGTGGTACTTGAGGATCGCCGACAGCACCGAGGGTTTTTCCCCCAGGTCCACGGCGTTGGCGGTGAGCATGCGCGCGCTGTCCATCAGCCAGGCATTGCCGCCGATGCGCGCCAGGGCTTCCTGGATGCCTTCGAAGGCCGCCAGCGGCACGTTGAACTGCTCACGTACCTGGGCGTACTGGCCGGTGACCAGGCTGGTGAACTTGGCGGCACCGGTGCCCACTGCCGGGAGCGAGATGGAGCGTCCCACCGACAGGCAGTTCATCAGCATCATCCAGCCCTTGCCGAGCATGTCCTGGCCGCCGATAAGGAAGTCCAGGGGGATGAACACGTCCTTGCCGGAGTTGGGGCCATTCATGAAGGCGGCGCCCAGGGGCAGGTGGCGGCGGCCGATTTCCACCCCGGGGGTGTCGGTGGGGATCAAGGCCAGGCTGATGCCCAGGTCTTCCTCTTCGCCCAGCAGGTGGTCCGGGTCATGGGCCTTGAAGGCCAGGCCCAGCAGGGTCGCTACCGGGCCCAGGGTGATGTAGCGCTTTTCCCAGTTCAGGCGCAGGCCGAGGGTTTCCTCGCCTTGCCACTGGCCCTTGCAGATGATGCCGGTGTCCGGCATGGCCCCGGCGTCGGAGCCGGCCAGGGGGCCGGTCAGGGCAAAGCAGGGAATATCGTCGCCCCGGGCCAGGCGCGGCAGGTAGTGGTTGCGCTGTTCGTCGGTGCCGTAGTGCAGCAGCAGTTCGGCCGGGCCCAGGGAATTGGGAACCATGACCGTGGAGGCCAGGTCGCCGCTGCGGGTCGCCAGCTTCATCGCCACCTGGGAGTGGGCATAGGCCGAGAAGCCCTTGCCGCCGTACTCCTTGGGAATGATCAGGGCGAAGAAACCATGTTCCTTGATATGCGCCCAGGCCTCGGCAGGCAGGTCCATCTGCTGGCCGATCTGCCAGTCGCTGACCATGGCGCAGAGTTCTTCGGTGGGACCGTCGATGAAGGCTTGTTCTTCCTCGGTGAGCTGGGCCCTGGGATAGGCCAGCAGGGTGTTCCAGTCAGGACGCCCGCTGAACAGCTCGCCATCCCACCACACGGTGCCGGCGTCGATGGCGTCGCGCTCGGTTTGCGACATCGGTGGCAAGACTTTCTGGAACCAGTTGAACAGCGGGGCGCTGAAATGCTTGCGCCGCAGGTCCGGCAGCAACAGGGGCGCGGCCACTGCCGCCAGGACGACCCAGAACACCAGCAGCAACCAGCCGGGAGCGTGGCTGAAGATGCCCATGGCCAGCAGGTAGACAGCGACTGCGCCCAGGGCGGGCAACGGAGCGGTGCGGCGATGTGCCAGGTAGGCGACGCCAGCCAGCAGAACCAGTATCCACAACAACAGCATATTCAATCCTCCATGAGGCCAGGGGGCCGAAGCACCCTCAGAGCTTAGTCGGCGTGCGACCAAGCGGGTGCCCGGGGCGGTGCGAGGCAGGCTGGCCCTGGCCGGTGAATGTCGGCTGCCCGTTTCGTCCGGCTGGGTGAAGCAGGCCATGATCTTTGGCCGAAACGTCGTTATCTCTGTGCTGGATGCCTCTATAGACTCAGGGTTCACCTGGAGGTTATGCCCATGCACGAGTACCTGCGTCCCAGCCGCTTCATCGATAGTGACCACCCGGCGGTAGTGGAGTTCGCCGAATCTCATCGCGGCACCCGAGGCGACCCCAGGGAGCAAGCGGTGAGCCTCTACTACGCGGTACGCGAGGCCGTGCGCTACAACCCCTACACTTTCAGCCTCGACCCCGGGAGCCTGCGCGGCAGCCACGCCCTGGCCACGGGCGAGAGCTATTGCGTGCCCAAGGCCACCTTGCTGGCCGGTTGTGCACGGCATTGCGGGATTCCTGCCCGGATAGGCCTGGCGGACGTGCGCAACCATCTCTCGACCCCGCGCTTGCTGGAATTGTTGCGCAGCGACGTGTTCGCCATGCACGGCTATACCGAGCTGTACCTGGACGGGCGTTGGGTCAAGGCCACGCCGGCGTTCAACCAGGACCTGTGCGAGCTGTTCGATGTGGCGCCGCTGGAGTTCGACGGCGTGCATGACAGCGTCTTCCATCCCTTCAATCGCCAGGGCGAGCAGTTGATGGAATACCTGGTGGACCATGGGCAGTTTGCCGATGTCCCGGAGCACTTCTTTTTCGACCACCTGAAAAAATGCTATCCGCATCTGATCGGCCAGCCGCAATTCACAGGACTTGGGGATATGCACAGCGATTTGAGTCGCGGCTGATCAGGCGTAGACTGCCCCGGCATTCATTACCGAGGGATGGTCATGCTGAAGATCTGGGGACGCAAGAATTCATCGAATGTCAGGAAAGCGCTGTGGTGCGCCGAGGAATTGGGGCTGGCCTATGAGTCCCTGGATGCCGGTGGCGCCTTCGGTGTGGTGGACACCCCCGAGTACCGGGCGCTGAACCCCAACGGGCGGATCCCGATGATCGAGGACGAAGGCTTCGTGCTCTGGGAATCCAACACCATCGTGCGCTATTTGCTGGCTCGGCATGCCGCCGGCACGCCCTGGTATCCGGCCGACGTGCAGGCACGGGCCAGTGCCGAGAAGTGGATGGATTGGAACACCTCGACCTTCGCCGATGTGTTCCGTCCCCTGTTCTGGGGGGTATTGCGCACCCCGTCGGAACAACAGGATTGGGTGAAGATCAATGCGGCCAGGGACACCTGCGCCGACTTGCTGGGGCGGGTCGACCAGGCGCTGGCCGGGCAACCCTACCTCTCCGGCCAGCAGATCGGCATGGGCGACATTCCCTTGGGCAGTTTCATTTATGCCTGGTTCGAGATGCCGATCGAGCGGCCATCGATGCCTCATCTGGAAGCCTGGTACCAGCGCCTGCAGCAGCGCCCGGCCTATCGTCGGGCGGTGATGACCGCGTTGACTTAATACCCACTATTGATAGACATGACTGTACTTGCAGGGCGTCGGCACGCAACATGGCGAGCGTCCGGCGTCGTTGCAATCTGGCCGGGCCGCCCTTAACTATAAAACTCCCTCTTCTTGGTGCATGAATCCGATATGAGTTCCGCTCTGTCCATCCGGCAGCTAACCAAAACCTACGGCAACGGTTTCCAGGCCCTGAGTGGTATCGATCTGGATGTCGCCGAGGGTGACTTCTTTGCCCTGCTCGGTCCCAACGGGGCCGGTAAATCCACCACCATCGGCATTCTCTCGACCCTGGTGAACAAGACCAGCGGAACGGTGAATGTCTTCGGCCATGACCTGGATCGCCAGCCGGCGGCGCTCAAGCGCAGCATTGGCGTGGTGCCGCAGGAATTCAACTTCAACCAGTTCGAAAAGACCTTCGACATCGTCGTGACCCAGGCCGGCTATTACGGTATTCCGGCGAAGATCGCCAGGGAGCGGGCCGAGCAATACCTGACCCAGCTCGGCCTGTGGGACAAGCGCGACATGCCTTCGCGCTCCTTGTCCGGTGGCATGAAGCGCCGGTTGATGATCGCCCGGGCCCTGGTCCATGAACCGCGCCTGTTGATCCTCGATGAACCCACTGCCGGGGTGGATATCGAGCTGCGCCGTTCGATGTGGAGCTTCCTTACCGAGCTCAACCAGAAGGGCATCACTATCATCCTCACCACTCACTACCTGGAAGAGGCCGAGCAGTTGTGCCGCAACATCGGCATCATCGACCACGGCACCATCGTCGAGAACACCAGCATGCGCCAGTTGCTCGGCCAACTGCATGTGGAGACCTTCCTGCTCGACCTCAAGCATCACCTGTCCGTCGCACCCTCGTTGGTCGGTTATCCGGCCCGACTGGTGGACAGCCATACCCTGGAGGTCCAGGTGGACAAAGCCGCAGGGATCACCGCGCTGTTCGGCCAATTGGCGCTGCAAAACATCGAAGTGCTGAGCCTGCGTAACAAGACCAACCGACTTGAGGAACTGTTCGTGTCCCTGGTGGAGAAGAATCTGTCGAAGGTGGCGGTATGAGTTCAGAGTTCCAAGCCAACCTGGTGGCGCTCAATACCATCGTCTACCGCGAGGTCAAGCGCTTTACCCGGATCTGGCCGCAGACCCTGCTGCCGCCAGCCATCACCATGGTCCTGTACTTCGTCATCTTCGGTAACCTCATTGGCCGGCAAATCGGTGACATGGGTGGCTTCACCTACATGGAGTACATCGTGCCGGGGCTGATCATGATGTCGGTGATCACCAACTCCTACGGCAATGTGGTGTCGAGCTTCTTCGGCAGCAAGTTCCAGCGCTCCATCGAGGAACTGATGGTGTCGCCGGTGTCGCCCCACACCATCCTGGTCGGCTACACCCTGGGTGGGGTGCTGCGTGGGCTGGCGGTGGGAGTGATCGTGACGCTGCTGTCGCTGTTCTTCACCAAGCTGCAGGTGCATCACCTGGGCATCACTGTGCTGGTGGTGGTGCTGACGGCGACGATCTTCTCGCTGTTGGGCTTCATCAACGCGGTGTTCGCACGCAACTTCGACGATATCTCGATTATCCCGACGTTCGTCCTGACACCACTGACCTACCTGGGCGGGGTGTTCTATTCGATCAACCTGCTGCCGCCGTTCTGGCAGACCGTGTCCCTGGCCAACCCGGTGTTGCACATGGTCAACTCGTTCCGCTACGGCATCCTCGGGGTATCGGATATCAGTATCGGCACCGCGATCACGTTCATGCTGGTGGCCACGGCGGTGCTTTATATCGGTTGTGCCCGGTTGCTGGTCAGCGGGCGCGGCATGCGCCAGTAAGCAGCACTGTCGAGCAATGAAAACGGCCTCCCTCGGGAGGCCGTTGTCGTTTCTAGCGCCGCTGCAACTTGCGCCGTCGCCATTGGCGGGCGACCCACCAACGCCAATAGAGCATGGTCAGGCAATAGGCCAGGGCCCCCAGTACCAGGCCGGCCACCACCGAACCCAGGAGGAAGGGTTGCCACAGGGTGGACAGCTGGCCGCTGATCCATTCCCAGGTAAGGCTGTCGGGCAGGGTGCGTGGCGGTACGTTCATCAGCCAGGCTCCTAGCTGATAGGTGCAGAAGAACACCGGCGGCATGGTGATTGGGTTGGTCAGCCACACCAGGCTGACGCTGATGGGCATATTGCCCCGCAGCCAGATGGCCAGCACTGCGGCGAGAAGCATCTGCATCGGGATCGGGATGAAGGCGGCGAACAGGCCCACGGCCATGGCCCGTGCCACCGAGTGCCGGTTGAGGTGCCAGAGGTTGGCGTCATGCAGCAGGGTACCGAGAAAGCGTAAGGACTTGTGTTCGCGGATGCTGCTGGGATCTGGCATGTAGCGTCGGAATAAGCGCCGGGGCATAAGGCTTCTCGGTCGGGTCAAGCGGCAATTATGACCGGATTGTAACTAGGGCAAATTCAGACATTGTGACAAATGATAAAGCCGCCTCCCGACATTCTTGGCTAATCCCAGGGTAGGGATTGTCATGGATGGAGTGGCGAATGCGCACAGGGATGCTGGGGTTGGCCGCGGGGCTTCTGGCACTGGGTTTCCTGCCAGCCTTGCCGCCCGCCTGGTGGTTGTGGCCGATGGGGATACTGGCATTGATGATGCTGCCGTTTCGTACACATCCGGTGGCATTTTTCCTGTTCGGCCTGGCTTGGGCGTGCACGTGCGCGCAATGGGCGCTTGATGACCGCCTGGCCTCGCGACTGGATGGGCAGACCCGTTGGCTGGAGGGGAGGGTCGTCGGTTTGCCGGAGAGCGGAACAGGGGTGGTACGTTTCGAGGTGCAGGATGCCCAGGCCCGGCGTGATCGGTTGCCAAGGCGAATGCGCCTGAGCTGGCGTGATGGGCCGCAGGTCAGAAGTGGCGAGCACTGGCGCCTGGCGGTGACCTTGCGGCGCCCGGCGGGCCTGCTCAATCTGCAGGGTTTCGACTACGAAGCCTGGTTGCTGGCCAGGCGGATTGGCGCCACCGGTACGGTCAAGGACGGCCAGCTATTGGCTGCGGCCCGTGGTGCCTGGCGTGATGGCTTGCGCCAGCGGTTATTGGCCGTCGAGGCCCATGGGCGTGCCGGAGGGCTGGCTGCTCTGGTGATGGGGGACGGTTCCGGGTTGGCGCGTGAGGATTGGCAGCTGCTGCAGGACACTGGCACCGTGCACTTGATGGTGATCTCCGGGCAGCACATCAGCCTGTTGGCCGGGGTGGTTTACCTGGCCGTGGCGGGATTGGCACGTCATGGCGCGTGGCCCGAGCGTTGGCCCTGGCTGCCCTGGGCTTGTGCCCTGGCATTCCTCGCGGCCCTGGGTTACGGGCTGCTGGCCGGGTTCGACGTGCCCGTCCAGCGCTCTTGTGTGATGGTGGCGCTGGTCCTGCTCTGGCGCTTGCGCTTTCGTCACCTGGGGGCCTGGTGGCCGTTGTTGCTGGCGCTTGATGCGGTCCTGCTGTTCGAACCCCTGGCCAGCCTGCAACCGGGGTTCTGGTTGTCGTTCGCCGCGGTGGCGATCCTGGTCTTCACCTTCGCCGGGCGCCTGGGGGCATGGCGCTGGTGGCAAGGCTGGAGCCGCGCCCAGTGGTTGGTGGCCATCGGCCTCTTGCCATCGCTACTGGCCCTGGGCCTGCCCATCAGCCTCAGTGGTCCAGTGGCCAATCTGCTGGCCGTTCCCTGGATCAGTTTTCTAGTACTGCCGCCAGCCTTGTTGGGGTGCCTGCTGTTGCCCGTGCCCTATCTGGGAGAGGGAATACTGTGGCTGGCCGGTGGGTTGCTCGACGGGTTGTTTCGTTGGCTGGAGGTGGTGGCCCGATGGTCCCCGGCTTGGATGGCACCCCTGCTTCCCTGGTGGCTCTGGGTCTTGTCCTGCCTGGGTGCTGGCTTGTTGCTGTTGCCTGCTGGTACACCGTTGCGGATTTTCGGCTGGCCCTTGTTGTTGCTGGTGGCCTGGCCACCGCCGCAGCGGGTGCCCTATGGCCAGGCCGAGGTCTGGCAGCTGGATGTGGGGCAGGGATTGTCATTCATCCTGCGTACCAGGGAGCACGCGATGCTGTATGACGCCGGCGCCCGCAGCGGTGATTTCGACCTGGGGGAGCGAGTGGTGGTGCCGACCTTGCATCGGCTGGCCATCCGGCAACTGGACCTGATGCTGCTCAGCCATGCCGATAACGATCACGCCGGAGGTGCCCTGGCGGTGCAGCGGGCGTTGCCGGTGCACCTGGTACGCAGTGGCGAGCCCCGGGAGTTGCCGGCGGCCCTGCAAGCCACACCTTGTGAGTCCGGAGTGAGCTGGCAATGGGATGGCGTGCGTTTCAGCCAATGGCAATGGGCCCACGCCCGTGATGGCAACCAGGCATCCTGCGTGCTGTTGGTCGAGGCGAATGGAGAGCGCCTGCTGCTCACCGGCGATATCGACGTCCAGGCCGAAAGAGCCTTTCTAGACAGTCCGCTGGGGGTGCCTGTGCATTGGCTGCAAGCGCCTCACCACGGTAGCCGGACCTCGTCGTCCAGGGCCTTGTTGCAGCGCCTGGCCCCTGGCGCGGTGCTGATCTCCCGGGGGCGTGGCAATGCCTATGGCCATCCCCACCCGCAAGTGGTGGCGCGTTATCGACGCCAGGGCGTGATCATCTACGACAGCGCCGAGCAGGGGGCACTGAAGCTGCAACTGGGGGCCTTCAGCAAGCCATACAGCGTGCGGGAGCAGCGGCGTTTCTGGCGTGCTCCACCGGCAATGCCTTAAATAACCGTGGGTTATTAAAGCCTCTGAACATGCGACATCACGGTCTTCGGTGCGTCCAGCCCCTATGTTAGAGTGGCGCACTTTTTCGAGGGGGCTGTCACTGTGTGGGAATTGGTCAAATCCGGCGGCTGGATGATGTTGCCGATCATTCTGAGTTCCATCGCTGCCGTGGGCATCATTGCCGAGCGCTTGTGGACCCTGCGAGCCAGCCGTGTCACACCGCCCCATCTGCTGGGCCAGGTCTGGCGCTGGATCAAGGACAAGCAGCTGAACAAGGACAAGCTCAAGGAGTTGCGCGCCGACTCGCCACTGGGTGAGATCCTGGCCGCAGGCCTGGCCAACTCCAAGCATGGCCGCGAGATCATGAAGGAGTGCATCGAGGAGGCGGCTGCCCGGGTCATCCATGAGCTGGAGCGCTACCTCAATGCCCTCGGCACCATCGCCGCCATGGCGCCTTTGCTGGGCCTGCTGGGTACGGTGCTGGGGATGATCGATATCTTCAGTTCGTTCATGGGCTCGGGCATGACCACCAACGCCCATGTACTGGCGGGGGGGATTTCCAAGGCGCTGATCACTACGGCAGCCGGCCTGATGGTGGGTATTCCGTCGGTGTTCTTCCATCGCTTCCTGCAACGCCGGGTCGATGAGTTGGTGGTGGGCATGGAGCAGGAGGCGATCAAGCTGGTCGAGGTGATCCAGGGCGACCGCGATGTCGACCTGGCCGAGGACAAAGCGTGAAGTTCCGTCGCAAACCCCGGGAAACCGTGGATATCAACCTCGCGTCGCTGATCGACGTGGTGTTCATCCTGCTGTTGTTCTTCGTCGTGACCACCACCTTCACCCGAGAAACCGAACTGCGTGTCGACTTGCCGGAGGCGGTCAGCGGTTCGCCCGCCGAGGACCAGCAGGTCAAGCAACTGGATATCGCCATCAGTGCCGATGGCGTGTTCTCGGTGAACAACCAGGTGCTGCCCAAGAGTGACCTGGCGAGCCTGATCGATGCATTGCAGAAGGAATCCGGTGGCGACACCAACCTGCCGCTGTCCATCAGTGCCGACGGCAAGACCCAGCACCAGGCGGTGATCACCGCCATGGACGCCGCTGGCAAGCTCGGTTTCAGCCACTTGCGCATGACTACCGTCGAGGCGGCAACGGCACCCTGATGGCATTTTCCGATCGTCTGTTGGCCGCCTGGTACCAGGGCCATCCCGCGTTGAAACTGTTGCAGCCCCTGGAATGGCTGTATCGCCGTGTCGTGGTGGGCAAGCGCCAGCGCTTCCTGGCGGGCCAGGGCGAGATCTACCAGCCGCCGGTGCCCTTGGTGGTGGTGGGTAATATCACCGTCGGCGGCACTGGCAAGACGCCCTTGATCCTGTGGCTGGTGGAGCATTGCCAGCGCCTGGGCCTGCGGGTTGGGGTCGTCAGCCGTGGGTATGGGGCCAAGCCGCCGCACCTGCCATGGCGCGTCGATGCCCAGGACAGCGCCGAGGTGGCTGGCGACGAGCCGTTGTTGATCGTCCAGCGCTGTGGCGTGCCATTGATGATCGATCCTGATCGCAGTCGCGCGGTGCAGGCCTTGCTGGCCGCGGAACCGCTGGACCTGATCCTGTCCGATGATGGCCTGCAACACTACCGCCTGGCCCGGGACCTGGAGCTGGTGCTGATCGACGCTGCCCGTGGTTTGGGCAATCGCCGTTGCCTGCCGGCCGGGCCGCTGCGTGAGCCGGTGGAGCGCCTGCACAGCGTCGATGCACTGTTGTACAACGGCGCCAACGATGATCGCGACGATGGTTTCGCCTTTCAGCTCCAGCCCTCGGCACTGGTCAACCTGCAAAGCGGCGAGCGTCGCGGCGTTGAGCATTTTGCCCCGGGGCAGGCCGTGCATGCGGTAGCGGGCATCGGCAACCCCCAGCGTTTCTTCAATACCCTTGAAACGCTACACTGGCGACCTGTTCCCCATGCATTTGCCGACCACGCCCAATTCAGTGCGCAGGCCCTGGCTTTCAGCCCGCCATTGCCGTTGGTCATGACTGAAAAAGACGCGGTCAAATGCCGCGGCTTCGCGGCTGCCGACTGGTGGTACCTGGCGGTGGACGCGGTGCCATCACCGGCTTTCGTCGCCTGGTTCGATACCCAGTTGATGCGCCTGCTGCCCGATCGCCTATTGCCTTAACCGCTTTTATCCAGGGAAACCCTCATGGACACCAAACTGCTCGACATCCTGGCCTGCCCGATCTGCAAAGGCCCTCTCAAACTCAGCGCCGACAAGACCGAGCTGATCAGCAAGGGAGCCGGCCTGGCCTACCCGATTCGCGATGGCATTCCGGTCATGCTGGAGAGCGAAGCTCGCACCCTGACCGCCGAGGAGCGCCTGGAGAAATGACCAGCGCCTTCACCGTCGTTATCCCGGCACGTTTTGCTTCCACCCGCCTGCCAGGCAAACCGCTGCAACTGATCGCCGGCAAGCCGATGATCCAGTGGGTCTGGGAGCAGGCCAGCAAGAGCCGCGCCGAGCGTGTGGTCGTGGCCACTGACGATCAGCGCATCGTCGACGCTTGCCGGGGCTTTGGTGCCGAGGCGCTGCTGACCCGTGAGGACCACAACTCCGGTACTGATCGCCTGGCGGAAGTCGCCAGCCAACTGGGCCTGGCGGCAGACGCCATCGTAGTCAACGTCCAGGGCGACGAGCCGCTGATCCCGCCGGCGGTGATCGACCAGGTAGCCGCCAACCTGGCTGCCCATCCCGAAGCGCGCATGGCCACCTTGGCCGAGCCGATCGAGGATGCACAGACCCTGTTCAACCCCAATGTGGTCAAGGTGGTCAGCGACCTCAATGGCCTGGCTTTGACCTTCAGCCGTTCGACCTTGCCCTGGGCTCGGGACGCCTTTGCCCGCAATCGTGAAGAGCTGCCGGCCGGCGTGCCTTATCGCCGCCATATCGGCATCTACGCGTACCGGGCTGGCTTTCTTCACGACTTCGTCAGCTGGGGGCCTTGCTGGTTGGAGAACACCGAGTCCCTGGAGCAGCTGCGGGCCCTGTGGCACGGCGTGCGGATTCATGTAGCCGATGCCCTCGAAGCACCGCCCACCGGCGTGGATACCGCAGAAGACCTGGAGCGCGTCCGGCGCTTGCTGGAGGCTTGATGCAGGTCCTTTTCGTCTGCCTGGGCAATATCTGCCGTTCGCCCACCGCCGAAGGCGTGTTGCGCCACAAGTTGCGCGAGGCCGGCCTTGCAGAGCAGGTGCAGGTCGCATCCGCCGGTACCAGCGACTGGCATGTCGGCAAGGCGCCGGACACCCGTAGCCAACGGGCGGCGCTGCAGCGTGGCTATGACCTGTCGGCACAACGGGCGCAGCAGGTCGGCAGCGCCGACTTCTCGCGCTATGACCTGATCCTCGCCATGGATCACAGCAACCTGCGCAATCTCAAGGCCTTGCAGCCTGCTTTGGGCAAGGCTGAACTGGACCTGTTCCTGCGGCGCTACGAAGCGGTGCGCGACGAGGTGCCAGACCCATACTACGACGGGGAAAAGGGCTTCGAGGAAGTGCTGGACCTGATCGAGGCGGCCTGCGATCGCCTGGTGATCGAATTGAAGGGGCGGTTATGAGCCTGCATGTCCAGTCCGATGTATCCCTCAAGCCGTTCAACAGCTTCGGGGTCGAGGTCAAGGCCCAGTTGTTCGCCCAGGCCCACGACGATGCAGATGTCCGTGAGGCGCTGGCCTATAGCCGTGAGCACCAGGTGCCACTGTTGGTGATCGGCGGTGGCAGCAATCTGCTGCTGACCCAGGATATCCAGGCCCTGGTGCTGCGCATGGCCAGCCGTGGCATCCGCCTGCTCAGCGATGACGGGCAGCGGGTGGTGGTAGAGGCCGAGGCAGGGGAGGCCTGGCATCCCTTTGTTCAGTGGACGCTGGAGCAGGGGTTGTCCGGGTTGGAGAACCTCAGTCTGATCCCCGGTACCGTCGGTGCCGCGCCAATGCAGAACATCGGTGCCTACGGCGTCGAGATCAAGGATGTATTCGCCGGCCTCACGGCGCTCGACCGGCAGACCGGGGAGCTGCGGGACTTCGACCTGGAACAATGCCAGTTCGCCTATCGCGACAGCCTGTTCAAGCGTGAAGCCGGTCGCTGGTTGATCCTGCGGGTGCGCTTTGCCCTGAGTCGGGCCGGGCATTTGCACCTGGAGTACGGTCCGGTGCGCCAGCGCTTGAGCGAGCAGGGGGTCGAGCAGCCCGATGCCCGTGATGTCAGTCGTGCGATCTGCAGCATCCGCAGCGAGAAGCTGCCTGATCCGGCGGTGCTGGGGAACGCGGGCAGTTTCTTCAAGAATCCGGTGGTACCGGCAGAGCTGGCGGAGCAGATCCGCCAGGCTCACCCGGGGTTGGTGGGTTATCCACAGGCGGACGGGCAGGTGAAGCTGGCTGCCGGCTGGTTGATCGAGCAAGCGGGCTGGAAGGGCTTTCGCGAAGCCGACGCCGGAGTTCATCGCCTGCAATCCCTGGTACTGGTCAACTATGGCAGCGCCACGGGGCAGCAGCTGTTGGAGCTGGCACGGCGGATTCAACGAGATATCGCCGAGCGCTTCCAGGTCGAGCTGGAGATGGAGCCCAATCTCTACTAAGTGCGGCTGGCGCTATTGCCAGCCATGATCAAAAGGCCTTGCCCGGCTGACGTTCGGGCAAGGCTTTTTTTTAATTAGGGCTTAACTTAGCAGGCTAAGAATGTGCTTTTGTTATCCCTGAAAGGCCCGTTGAAGCCCTGTCTTCATAAGAGAGCCCGATTAGCCTGAGCCGATCTGCGTGCCCCGCGATCGCGGTGCCGCGCGACAGATGGCTCGACCCCATCACCCTACAGAATGCGGGCGTGCCCATGATTACCCTTAAGCTCAATGGTCAAGATCACCCCCTGGACGTCACCGAGGACATGCCCCTGTTATGGGCCATTCGCGATGTGATCGGCTATAGCGGTACCAAGTTCGGCTGCGGCATGGGCCTGTGCGGCGCCTGTACCATCCATATCGATGGTGATCCGGCACGCAGTTGCATTACCCCCGTAGGCTCGGTCCTGGGCAAGAATGTCAGCACCATCGACAACCTGCACAATGACCCGGTAGGTAAGGTGGTTCAGCAAGCCTGGCTCGATACTGCGGTGGCCCAGTGCGGTTACTGCCAGGGTGGCCAGATCATGTCTGCGACTGCGCTGCTCAAGACCCATCCCAATCCCAGCGATGAACAGATCGAAGAAGCGATGCTCGGTAATATCTGTCGCTGCGGTACCTACAATCGGATCAAGACCGCGATCCGCCAGGCCTCCACTCACTTGCAGGAGGCCAAGGCATGAACCGCTTGCCTAGTGATTTCACACTGAACAACCTCAGTCGCCGGGGGTTCCTCAAGGGCGTGGGCGCCACCGGTGCCCTGGTGCTGGCTGCTAGCTGGGGTTGGCAGGATGCGTTTGCCGAGGACAAGAAGTTCGGTGCCGAAGGCATGCCCCATGGCTGGGTCGACGATCCCAAGGTCTATGTCAGGATCGACGCCGACGGTACGGTGACGGTGATCTGCAATCGCTCGGAAATGGGCCAGGGCGTGCGCACCAGTCTGAGCATGGTGGTGGCTGATGAGCTGGAGGCCGATTGGGCCCGGGTCAAGGTCAAGCAGGCGCCAGGTGACGAAGCGCGCTATGGCAATCAGGACACCGATGGTTCGCGCAGCATGCGCCATTGGTTCGAGCCCATGCGCCGTTGTGGCGCCGCCGCGCGGACCATGCTGGAGCAGGCGGCTGCCGCGCAGTGGCAAGTGCCACTGGCGGAATGCCGGGCGCAGCTGCACAAGGTGGTCCACCAGCCCAGCGGGCGGGAGCTGGGCTATGGCGACCTGGCTGTGGCTGCCGGGGCCCTGGCGGTACCGGCGCGGGACAGCTTGCGCCTGAAGACGGCGTCGCAGTTTCGGTACATCGGCAAGGAAGCGACCCGGGCGATCGATGGCGAGGACATCGTCAATGGCCGTGCGGTGTACGGCGCCGATGTGCACTTCGAAGGCATGCTCTTCGCTACGGTGGCGCGGCCGCCAGTGTATGGCGGCAAGGTCAAGTCCGTGGACGACAGCGCTGCACTGAAAGTACCGGGGGTGATCAAGGTAATCCCCATCGACAGTCGCCCATTGCCTTCGGAGTTCCAGCCTTTGGGCGGAGTGGCGGTGGTGGCGAGCAATACCTGGGCGGCGATCAAGGGGCGCGATGCCTTGAAGATCGAATGGGATGATGGGGCCAACGCCAGCTACAACTCCATCGAGTATCGCAAGGAGCTGGAAGCGGCCGCGCAGAAGCCGGGCAAGGTGGTGCGCAGCACCGGCGATATCGATGGGGCCCTGGGTGGCGCCGACAGCAGCCTGGAGGCTACCTATTACTTGCCACACCTGGCCCAGGCACCCATGGAGCCGATGGTGGCCGTGGCGCGTTTCCAGGAGGGACGCTGCGAAGCCTGGGCGCCGAGCCAGGCACCACAGGTGACGCGCGAGCGGATTGCCGAGCGCCTGGGCATCGGTTTCGATCAGGTCACGGTGAACGTGACATTGCTGGGCGGTGGTTTCGGCCGCAAGTCCAAGCCCGACTTCATTCTCGAGGCGGCGGTCCTGGCCAAGGCTTTTCCCGGCAAGGCGGTACGGGTGCAATGGACTCGTGAGGACGACATCCACCACTCGTACTTCCATACCGTGTCGGCCGAGTACCTCAAGGCCGGGCTGAACAAGGACGGTATGCCCGCGGGTTGGCTGCATCGCACCGTGGCACCGAGCATCACCGCGTTGTTCGCCCCGGGCATGAACCATGAGGCGGCCTTCGAACTGGGCATGGGTTTCACCAACATGGCCTATGCGATCCCCAATGTGCGACTGGAGAACCCGGAGGCGGCGGCCCATACCCGGGTTGGCTGGTATCGCTCGGTCTCGAACATTCCCCACGGTTTCGCGATCCAGAGTTTTGTTGATGAGCTGGCCCACAAGGCCGGCGAGGATCCGTTGAAGTATCAGCTGCGGTTGCTGGGGCCGGATCGGAAGATCGATCCGCGGACCTTGAGCGAGGAGTGGAACTACGGCGAGTCCCCCGAGCGCTACCCCATCGATACCGGGCGCCTGCGTACGGTACTGGAAACCGCGGCGAAAGCCGCTGGCTGGGGCCGTGAGTTGCCCAAGGGGCGTGGCCTGGGGCTGGCGGTGCACTACAGCTTCGTGACTTATGTGGCGGCGGTGATCGAGGTGGAGGTCAAGGCGGATGGCACCTTGATTGTGCACAAGGCCGACATTGCCGTGGATTGTGGTCCGCAGATCAATCCTGAGCGCATCCGCTCGCAGTTCGAAGGGGCCTGCGTCATGGGGCTGGGCAATGCGGTGCTGGGGGAAATCAGCTTCAAGGATGGCAAGGTCCAGCAGGACAATTTCCATATGTACGAAGTGGCGCGCATGTCCCTGGCGCCCCGGGAGGTCCAGGTGCATCTGGTGACGCCACCTGGCGAGGTGCCGCTGGGCGGTGTGGGGGAACCCGGCGTGCCTCCGATTGCCCCGGCGTTGTGCAACGCGATCTTCGCCGCCACTGGCAAGCGTATCCGTAGCCTGCCGGTGCGTTACCAGTTGCAGGGCTGGCAACAGGCGAGCGCTTGATGGACAGCGTCGACCTGAATGTCCTGTGTAGCGTCCTGGAGTGGCGGCGTGCCGGGCACGCGGTAGTGCTGTACAGCGTGGTCCAGACTTGGGGCAGTGCGCCGCGACCGCCCGGGGCCATGTTGGCCCTGCGCGACGATGGCGTGGTGATCGGCTCGGTGTCCGGTGGCTGCATCGAGGACGACCTGATCACTCGCCTGGGAGATGGGCGCCTGCTGCCGGATGGGCCACCGGTGCAACTGGTGACCTATGGCGTGACCCTGGAGGAGGCGGCGCGTTTCGGCTTGCCCTGCGGGGGAACCTTGCGCCTGACCGAGGAGCGGGTTGGGGATCCGGCCTGGGTCGCCGAGCTGCTCGAACGTTGCCAGGCGCACCAGATCGTGGCCAGGGAGCTGGACCTGCGCACTGGAGAGGTGCTGCTCAAAGCGGCGAGTCGCAGTGATGAACTGGCGTTTGATGGGGTGATCCTGCGAGCAATCTATGGGCCGCGCTGGCGCTTGTTGCTGATCGGTGCCGGGCAACTGTCACGCTATGTGGCGCAGATGGCGCGCCTGCTGGATTTCGAAGTACTGATCTGCGATCCGCGCCAGGAGTTTGTACACGGTTGGGAAGCACAGGATGGGCGGTTCGTCGCAGGAATGCCTGACGATGCCGTGCTGAGCATCGAGCCCGACGAGCGCACGGCGGTGGTGGCCCTGACCCATGATCCGCGCCTGGATGACATGGCGTTGCTGACGGCACTGGACTCCCGGGCATTTTATGTGGGCGCCCTGGGGTCCCGGGCCAACAGCCAGAAACGTCGGGACAACCTGGCGTTGCTGGGCCTGTCGGCGCAGTCCATCGAGCGCTTGCACGGACCTGTCGGGTTGCATATCGGCAGCCACACACCGGCAGAGATTGCCTTGTCGCTGCTGGCGGAAATCGTTGCGCTCAAGAATGGCGTCGAGCTGTTGCAGAAGAAGCTGCCGGCGCGGGTGGTGGAGACGGTGAAGTGAACGAGCGGCCCTGTGCAATCATCCTGGCGGGGGGGCAGGGCACGCGCTTTCGTCAGATGGCCGGAGCTGAGAAGGACAAGTTGCTGGCGCCGTGCCGTGGTCGTGACGGGGTAATGCGTCCCGTATTGGAACAGGTGCTGGTGAATTTGCCGGTGCAGGTTGAGCGACGAGTGCTGGTGACCACGCCGGATCGACCGCAGGTGGTGGAACTGGCGCATGCCTACGGTTGCCAGGTGCTGTTGCTGGAGTCCATGGGGATGGGGCATAGCCTGGCTGTGGCAGTGGCTGCTTGTGCCGATGCCAATGGTTGGATGATCTGGTTGGGGGATATGCCCTTTATCCTGCCCGATACTGCTGGCCAGCTGATCGATGCATTGACCGAGGAGAGCATCAGTGTTCCGCGTCTAGGGGCCGAGCTTGGTCATCCGGTGGGGTTTGGGCGATCTTATGGCAACGCATTGCGGGGACTGTCCGGTGATCGTGGTGCTCGCCCTCTGTTCGCTTCGGGCCAAGTGGTCGAGGTGCCGGTGACGGATCCTGGGGTGACCTGGGATGTGGACTTGCCGGAGGCGCTGTTCTATCGAGGTGGTTAAATGATGCAGGCATGAAAAAGCCCCGCCCGGTTACCCGGGCGGGGCTTTTCATTGGCCGGTGGAATCAGGCGAGGGGTTTAGGTTCGTGCTGCTCTTTCTCGGCATGTGCAACGTGCTCGACAGCGCGAGGTGCTTCCTCGTCTGTTGGGGCAGGCTGCTCGATCGCAGGCTCGGCTACCGGAGCCTCAACGACCTCGACAGCTTGTGGTGCCGTCTCGATCACGGCTGGCGCTTCTACCGGAGCAGGCTCGGCAGTCACTTCGGCTTCAGTCGAAGCGGTAGCGGCGGCCAGTTCGGCTTCCTTCTGCAGGCGCTCGGCTTCACGCTTGCGGCGACGCACTTCACGTGGGTCGTTCGGGGCGCGGCCGTTGCTGGTCAGGGCGCTGGCTGGGGTGGCCTCAACCACTGGAGCTGGTGCTTCGACAGCTACGGGGGCTGCAACCGGAGCCGGTTCCTCGGCTTGAGCTGGCTGCTGGGCAACCACGGGCTGTTCGACGACTACCGGTTCGGCCACCGGAGCTGGTGCCGGGGCTTCCTGGGCAGGCTCGATGGCCTTTTCTTCAACCACTGGCTGGGCGATCGGTTCGGCTACCGGCTGTTCGGCGACCACTGGCTGGGCTTGGACTACCACGGCAGGCTCGGTGACCACTTCAACCTTTGGCTGCTCTTCGACTACCGGAGCCGCTTCGACCGCTGGGGCTGCTGGAGCTTCTACCGGGGTGGTGGCTTCAACCACTGGTGCTTCAGGGGCTTTTTCTTCCACGGCAGCAGTCGCACGCTCGGCTTGCTGGTGAGCCTCGGCTTCGGCGCTGGCACTGATGGTGGTGCTGGCAACAGCGGCGGTGACCGCAAGACCGGCAGCCAGGTCGTCGCTGCTTGGCTCTTCGGTATTTTCTTCCGAGCCTTCGATCACGTTACCGTTGGCATCACGCTGGCGCTCGCGACGATTGCTGCGACGGCGCTGGCCGCGGGAACGACGGCGTGGACGCTCGCCATCGGCGTTGTCCTGGCCTTCTTCCTGCAGTTGCTCTTCGTTCGGCAGCACTTCTTCTTCGCTGGCAGCCGCGGCTTGAGCCTGCTCAGTGCGTGGCTGGCGTTCTTCGCGTGGCTGGCGTGGCTGGCGCTCTTCACGAGGCTGGCGGGCCGGACGTTCTTCGGCAACCACGGCGGTTGCGGCAGCTACCGCTGGAGCAGCGTCCAGTGGCTCGCGCAGTTCGCGCACACGCTCTTCGCGCTCGCCGCGTGGCTTGCGTTCTTCACGTGGGGCGCGCGGCTGGCGTTCTTCACGCGGAGCACGTGGCTGGCGCTCTTCACGAGCGGTGGTTGGCGCTTCCTCGCGGGCTTCGCGCAGTTCGCGTGGCTGGCGTTCTTCGCGTGGGGCGCGTTCTTCACGTGGAGCACGCTCTTCGCGAGGCTTGCGCTCTTCATCGCGACGACCGTTGCGATTGCGGCTCTGCTGGCGACCGTTGCGACGCTCTTCGTTGCGGGCAGGTCGCTCGGTTACCGGCTTCTCGACTACAGCTGGAGCTACTGGCTCTTCCTTGGTCGCGAACAGGCTGACCAGGGACTTGACCAGGCCTTTGAACAGGCTTGGCTCGGCAACTGGGGCTGGAGCGGCGACCGGGGCCGCGGCTTCGGTTGGAACCGGGGCGTTGGCGCGGGCCGGAGCCGTCTTCACTGCGGCTTCCTGGCGGACCAGGGTGCGGGTCGCGGCGGCTGGTTGAACCTCCTCGGCCTCGGCAGCGGCAGCGGCGATCTCGTAGCTGGACTGGTTGGTGTTGGCATCCGGGTTGTCATCGCGCAGGCGCTGAACTTCGAAGTGCGGCGTCTCGAGATGGTCGTTCGGCAGAATGACGATACGGGCCCGGGTACGCAGTTCGATCTTGGTGATCGAATTGCGTTTTTCATTGAGCAGGAAGGCGGCAACCGGAATCGGCACTTGAGCGCGGACTTCGGCGGTGCGGTCCTTCAGGGCTTCTTCTTCGATCAGGCGCAGGATCGCCAGGGACAGGGACTCGACGTCACGGATGATGCCGGTGCCGCTGCAGCGTGGGCAGACGATGCCGCTGCTTTCGCCCAGGGATGGACGCAGGCGTTGGCGGGACATCTCCAGCAGGCCGAAGCGCGAAATGCGGCCGATCTGCACGCGGGCACGGTCGGCTTCCAGGCATTCGCGGACTTTTTCTTCCACGGCACGCTGGTTCTTGGCTGGGGTCATGTCGATGAAGTCGATGACGATCAGGCCACCGATGTCACGCAGGCGCAGTTGGCGAGCGATTTCTTCCGCTGCTTCCAAGTTGGTCTGCAGGGCGGTTTCTTCAATGTCGCTGCCTTTGGTGGCGCGAGCCGAGTTGATGTCGATGGACACCAGGGCTTCAGTCGGGTCGATGACGATGGAGCCGCCGGAAGGCAGTTCGACCACGCGCTGGAAGGCGGTCTCGATCTGGCTTTCGATCTGGAAGCGATTGAACAGCGGTACGCTGTCTTCGTACAGCTTGATCTTGCTGGCGTATTGCGGCATCACCTGGCGGATGAAGGTCAGGGCTTCGTCCTGGGCTTCGACGCTGTCGATCAGCACTTCGCCGATGTCCTGGCGCAGGTAGTCGCGGATCGCGCGGATGATGACGTTGCTTTCCTGGTAGATCAGGAATGGTGCGGAACGGTCCTGGGACGCTTCCTTGATGGCGGTCCAGAGTTGCAGCAGGTAGTCCAGGTCCCACTGCATTTCTTCGCTGCTGCGACCCAGGCCGGCGGTGCGGACGATCAGGCCCATGTCGGCAGGAGCCACCAGGCCGTTCAGCGCTTCGCGCAGTTCGTTGCGCTCTTCACCTTCGATGCGGCGGGAGATGCCACCTGCCCGTGGGTTGTTCGGCATCAGGACCAGGTAGCGACCGGCCAGGCTGATGAAGGTGGTGAGGGCAGCGCCCTTGTTGCCACGCTCTTCTTTCTCGACCTGGACGATGACTTCCTGGCCTTCGCTCAGCACGTCCTTGATATTGACGCGGCCTTCGGGGGCTTTCTTGAAGTATTCGCGGGAGATTTCTTTGAGGGGCAGGAAGCCATGGCGCTCAGAGCCGAAGTCGACAAAGGCAGCCTCGAGGCTAGGTTCGATGCGAGTGATACGGCCTTTATAGATGTTGGCTTTTTTCTGCTCGCGAGCACCGGACTCGATGTCCAGGTCGTAGAGGCGCTGGCCATCTACCAGGGCAACACGCAACTCTTCGGGTTGAGTTGCGTTAATCAGCATTCTTTTCATGTAGTACCGTCGGTTTCCGGGCTGCCGGAAACGGCGTTCGGCACACACGACTTCTCACGGTCGGTGTCAGGTGCGTCAGGAGTGGGTGACCACTCGAGTGTCTAGCGAGGTCCGTCCCGTCAGTGACTGGGACGAAGTCGCGACTCACGCGTCCTGCTTGCTGTGGTGACTAAGGCACCGCTTAAGCAAAAGTCTGTCAGGAGGAGGAATCAACCGATAACTGTGGACGGGATGAAGCGTCTTGATAAAGCCTAATGCTACACAGTCCGACGGTTGTGCATCTCCACCCTACACGTATCCCTGATAATTCGGGTGCTGCCGCGCGCAGAATCTGCAGCGGGTTGGCATTTACCGTGAGCTCCGAAGGGGAGATCACGCATTATGGCTAAGGCGTTGTTTCCGCAGTTCTTGCTCGGAGGTTTCAGTTGCTGACTGCACTTTGTGAACTGGCCGTTAATCGCTGCGTAGAAGGCGAGTTAGCACTCTGCTTTCTAGGGTTTCAGGCCTCATGTCACCTGCGCTTGTTACAGCGTCCAACTCTTCCGTTATATAGCGAGAGCTGCGTAGGACGGCCTTGCGTCCTTATGAATTGCGTTGGTCAGGGCCGGCTGTTTGCCGCTCTTCCTCTGTCCAGCCGCTTTTGGCGGCGTTCGCGACTATAGCAGTAATCATTAAGTGCTTCAAATCCATAAAAATTGTTATTATCCGCCCCATGACGACTACTGCCCCCTCGACCCCAGGCGTCCAAATGCTTGAGGTCTCGCCGGAATATGCCGGCCAACGTATTGATAATTTTCTTCTCGCTCGACTCAAAGGCGTGCCTAAGACCTTGATCTACCGCATTTTGCGCAAAGGCGAAGTGCGAGTGAACAAGGGGCGAATCAAGCCTGAGTACAAGTTGCAGGAAGGGGACATCGTGCGCGTGCCACCGGTGCGCGTGCCTGAGCGCGACGAGCCGGTGCCCCTGGCCCAAGGGCTGTTGCAACGCCTTGAAGCGGCGATCGTCTTCGAGGACAAGGCGCTGATTGTGATCAACAAGCCCGCTGGCATTGCCGTACATGGCGGTAGTGGCCTGAACTTCGGGGTGATCGAAGCCTTTCGTCAGTTGCGTCCGGATGCCAAGGAGCTTGAGCTGGTGCATCGGCTCGATCGTGATACCTCCGGCCTGCTGATGATCGCTAAGAAGCGCAGCATGTTGCGCCACTTGCATGCTGCATTGCGTGGCGATGGCGTGGACAAGCGCTACATGGCGCTGGTCCGTGGGCATTGGGCTACTAGCCTGAAACAGGTGCGTGCACCGCTGCTCAAGAGCAACCTGCGTTCCGGGGAGCGCATGGTGGAGGTCAATGAGGAGGGCAAGGAGGCCTTGACGGTATTCAAGGTCCTGCGTCGTTTCGGTGATTTTGCCACCATGGTCGAAGCCAAGCCGGTAACCGGTCGTACTCACCAGATTCGTGTACATACGCTGCATGCCGGGCACTGCATCGCCGGTGACAGCAAGTACGGCGACGACGACTTCACTCGGGAAATCCGTGACCTGGGCGGCAAGCGACTGTTCCTGCATGCCTACATGCTGACGGTACCGCTACCCGACGGTGGCGAATTGAAGTTGCAGGCCCCGGTAGACGAGATGTGGGCCAAGACTGTGGAGCGCCTGAGTGCACCCTGATTACCAACTGCTGATCTTCGATTGGGATGGCACCCTGGCGGACTCCATCGGTCGGATTGTCGAGTCGATGCATGTGTCCGCTGATCGTTCTGGTTTTCCCCGGTGTGATGATTCGGCCGTCAAGGGCATCATCGGGCTGGGTTTGCCAGAGGCGATCCGGACGCTGTATCCCGAGATCGATGACAGGCAGTTGGTGGTCTTTCGTCAGCACTACGCTGATCACTACATCGCGCTTGATGCAGAGCCTTCGCCGCTGTTTACCGGGGTCGTTCAGTCTCTCGAGGCCTTGCGGGTCGAGGGGTATCGGCTGGCTGTTGCGACCGGCAAGGCGCGGCGCGGCCTGGATCGGGTGCTGAAAGCCCATGGCTGGGAAGGGTACTTCGATATCACCCGGGCTGCCGATGAGACGGCCAGCAAGCCGCATCCGCTGATGCTGGAGGAAATCCTTGCTCATTGTGGTGTGGGGCCGCGCCAGGCTTTGATGGTCGGCGATTCGTCCTTTGACCTGTTGATGGCGCGCAATGCCGGTATGGACTCGGTTGCTGTGAGCTATGGTGCCCAGCCTATCGAGGCGTTGCAGGCGCTTGAGCCGCGCCTGTCCATCGATCATTTTCCTCAGTTGCACGCCTGGCTTGGCCAGGGTGCCGGTTAATTTGTTGTTGGGGTGTTACGCATGACCGACGAATGGAAAGCACCAAGCAGCTCCAGTGCAGAAGGTGCCGATGACAAGAGTTGGAAGCTGTTGGAGAAAACCCTGCTGGCTGGTGTCCAGGAGCAGCGTCGTTCACGACGCTGGGGGATTTTTTTCAAGTTGCTGACCTTCGTGTACCTGATCTTGGCGTTGGCATTGTTCACGCCGCTGATGAGCATGGAAAAAAATGCTGCCCGTGGCGGCAGCTACACCGCGGTAATCGATGTGGTTGGCGTGATCGCGGACAAGGAGTCCGCCAGTGCGGACAATATTGTCGGTAGCCTGCGCAATGCGTTTGACGACCCCAAGGTCAAGGGGATCGTCCTGCGGATCAACAGCCCTGGCGGCAGTCCGGTCCAGTCCGGTTATGTCTATGATGAAATCCGTCGATTGCGTGCGCTGCATAAGGACACCAAGGTCTATGCGGTCATTTCCGATCTGGGGGCTTCTGGCGCTTACTACATTGCCAGCGCTGCTGATCAGATCTATGCCGATAAGGCCAGCCTGGTGGGCTCGATCGGAGTGACAGCGGCCGGTTATGGTTTTGTCGGGACCATGGAGAAGCTGGGGGTCGAGCGTCGAACCTATACCTCTGGCGAGCATAAGTCGTTCCTCGATCCGTTCCAGCCGCAAAAGCCTGAAGAGACCCTGTTCTGGCAGGGGGTGCTGGACACCACTCATCGCCAGTTCATTGCCAGCGTCAAGCAGGGGCGGGGTGAGCGTCTCAAGGACAAGGAGCATCCCGAGCTGTTCTCTGGCCTGGTGTGGTCGGGGGAGCAGGCTCTGCAGTTGGGGTTGATCGATGGTTTGGGGAGTACCAGTTCGGTTGCGCGCGATGTGATCGGCGAAAAAGAACTGGTGGACTTCACCGTCCAGGAGTCGCCGCTCGATCGTTTCTCCAAGAGGCTCGGTACCAGCATGGCTGAGCGGATCGCGATGTGGATGGGCTTTCAGGGGCCGGTCTTGCGCTGATCTTGGGTGTTGGATGAAAGCCGGCTTGAATGCCGGCTTTTTGCTGTCTGGTCAGGGGATTTCCACACCTTCGGCCAGCAGCATGTCTATCAGGCGAATCAATGGCAGGCCTATCAGGCTGGTAGCGTCGCAGCCTTCGGTGCTTTGAAAGAGGCTCACTCCGAGGCCTTCGGCCTTGAAGCTGCCGGCACAGTCAAATGGCTGTTCGGCGTGCAGGTAGCGTTCGATGCGCTGGCTGTTGAGTTGACGCATGTTGACTTTGAAGGGGATGCAGTCCGCCTGGCATTGGCCGGTCTGGCTGTTCAGTAGGGCGAGCCCGGTCAGGAAGGTCACGCTCTTGCCGCTGGCATCCAGGAGTTGCTGGCGGGCCTTGGCGAAAGTATGGGGCTTGCCGATGATTCTCTCGCCTAGCACGGCGACCTGGTCCGAGCCGATGATCAGGTGCGTTGGATGGCTGCTGGCAAGTGCCCGGGCCTTTTCCTCGGCCAGGCGCTTGACCAGCTCCGTGGCGCTCTCGTTTGGGCGATGGCTTTCGTCGATGTCCGGGGACGCGCAGGTGAAGGGGAGTTGCAGGCGGGACAGTAGTTCCCGGCGGTAGGTCGAGCTTGAGGCGAGTAATAAAGGCAGCATGCACATCTCCTGGGCAGGCCGGAGATTCTAGCCGGGCGGACAAGTGACGGACAGGGCTGAATTTCCTTTGACATGGCTGGGGGCATCCCTATAATGCTGCGCCTATGTTGAATGACCCGATTCCATCTCACGTTGACCCGCGCAAATTGGCTGATCGTGGCACTACCCTTGAGGGGGAGGTGTTGCTGGCCGATTTGGAGAGACTCTGCGACCCGCTTTCCGACAACGTCGGTACGGTGCAGGCCAAATTCGTTTTCGAGCGCGACGAGCGTAAGTCTGTGGTTATCCACAGTTCTATCGACGTCGAAGTCAAAATGGTTTGCCAGCGTTGTCTTGAGCTGGTCACCCTGCCGATCCACAGCGAATGCAGTTACGCGGTGGTGAAAGAGGGTGCAAATACCCAGTCGTTGCCGAAAGGTTATGACGTGCTGGAACTGGGCGAGGATCCTTTGGATCTGCAGGCGTTGATCGAGGAAGAGCTTTTGCTTGCCCTGCCAATCGTGCCTGCTCATCATCCGGAAGAATGCCAGCAGCCGGACGGGCTCGACGAGCCCGAGCCGAGCGAGGACGAGGTAACGCGGTCCAACCCGTTCAGTGTATTGGCGCAGTTAAAGCGTGACCCAAACGTTTAGGAGTTAATCAATTATGGCTGTTCAGCAGAACAAAAAATCCCGCTCTGCCCGTGACATGCGTCGTTCCCACGATGCTCTCGAGGCTAGCGCTCTGTCCGTAGAAAAAACCACTGGTGAAGTTCACCTGCGTCACCACGTATCGCCAGAAGGCGTATACCGTGGTCGTAAAGTGATCGACAAGGGCGCTGACGAGTAATCCTTGTCCGCTCAAGTCATCGCGATTGACGCAATGGGCGGGGACTTCGGTCCCCGCAGCATTGTTCAGGCCAGTATTGCTTGCCTTTCTGCTACCCCATCGTTGCACCTGACCCTTGTGGGTCAACCCTCCCTCCTTGAAGAACTGTTATCTGGCCAGCCGGCTGTGGATCGCTCGCGCCTGACGATTACCCCTGCGAGCGAGGTGGTCACCATGGACGAGAAACCCTCCCAGGCCCTGCGTGGCAAGCCCGATTCTTCGATGCGGGTGGCGCTTGAGCTGTTGCGCGAGGAAAAGGTCCAGGCCTGTGTCAGTGCCGGTAATACCGGGGCGCTCATGGCGCTGTCGCGCTACGTACTCAAGACCCTGCCCGGTATTGATCGCCCGGCGATGGTGGCTGCCATTCCCACTCAGCGTGGCTACTGCCAATTGCTCGACCTGGGGGCCAACGTCGATTGCAGTGCCGAGCATCTGTTGCAATTCGCCATCATGGGCTCGGTTGCGGCGCAAACCCTGGGCATCGCTCGTCCCCGGGTGGCCTTGCTGAACATCGGCACCGAGGACATCAAGGGTAATCAGCAGGTCAAGCTTGCAGCGAGCCTTTTGCAGCAGGCCCGTGGCTTGAACTACATAGGGTTCGTCGAGGGCGACGGGCTGTATCGTGGTGAGGCCGACGTGGTGGTGTGCGACGGATTCGTCGGCAACATCCTGCTCAAGTCCAGTGAGGGCTTGGCCACCATGATTTCATCCCGTATCGAGGCCTTGTTCAGGCGCAGCCTGCTGTCCAGGGCTGTGGGGGCGCTGGCGTTGCCGTTGATGCGGCGATTGCAGGCCGATCTGGCGCCGGCCCGGCACAACGGCGCAAGCTTTCTCGGGCTGCAGGGCATTGTGGTGAAAAGCCACGGTTCGGCTGGGGTCCAGGGGTTCCAGAGTGCGATTCAGCGAGCGCTGATCGAGATCCAGGAAGATCTGCCGCGTCGCCTGCATGGGCGTCTTGAAGACTTGCTGCTTTAGGCGTTTGGCTCTTGAAATGCTTAAATGTGACCGCTCAGTTCAATTGGCCATCCAACTGTCAGTTTCTTGCGTCCACCTCGGTGTGACGTCAATTCTTCGACGACAAGATCATTAGGGGCTTGTTACATGTCTGCATCCCTCGCATTCGTCTTTCCAGGGCAGGGCTCGCAGTCCCTCGGCATGTTGGCCGAGCTGGGCGCGCAGTACCCGTTGGTCCTCGATACTTTCAAAGAAGCCTCCGATGCTTTGGGCTACGACCTTTGGGCACTGACCCAGGAGGGTCCGCAAGAGCTGCTCAATCAAACCGACAAGACTCAGCCTGCGATCCTCACCGCCTCTATCGCCCTTTGGCGCGTATGGCTGGCTGAGGGTGGTGCGCGGCCGGCTTTCGTTGCCGGTCACAGCCTGGGCGAATACAGCGCGCTGGTTGCTGCTGGTAGCCTGACTTTGGCTGAAGCGGTCAAGCTGGTGGAACGCCGTGGCCAGCTGATGCAGGAAGCTGTGCCGGCAGGCCAGGGCGGCATGGCCGCGATTCTTGGCCTGGATGATGCCGATGTGGTGGCGGCCTGTAACGAAGCTGCCCAGGGTGAAGTGGTTAGCGCGGTGAACTACAACTCTCCGGGCCAGGTTGTAATCGCCGGTGCCAAGGCGGCGGTGGATCGTGCCATCGAAGGCTGCAAGGCGCGTGGCGCCAAGCGCGCCCTGCCTTTGCCGGTCAGCGTGCCATCTCACTGTGAGTTGATGCGTCCGGCGGCTGAGCGTTTTGCCGAATCGATCGCAGCGATCAACTGGCAGGCGCCACAGATCCCGCTGGTGCAGAACGTCAGCGCCGCAGTGGCAGTGGATCTGGACACCCTCAAGCGTGACTTGCTGGAGCAGTTGTACAAACCGGTTCGTTGGGTCGAGTCGGTGCAGACCCTGGCAGCCAGCGGTGCTACCCAATTGGTCGAGTGTGGTCCGGGCAAGGTCCTGGCCGGCCTCAACAAGCGCTGCGCCGAAGGTGTGGCGACCTCTAACCTGAATACCCCAGAAGCTTTCGCTGCCGCGCGCGCAGAGTTGGCCTGAACTAGGAGAAGCTTGCATGAGTCTGCAAGGTAAAGTTGCACTGGTGACCGGCGCCAGCCGCGGTATCGGCCAGGCTATCGCCCTTGAGCTGGGGCGTATGGGCGCTATTGTCGTGGGCACTGCCACTTCTGCCTCGGGTGCCGAGCGTATCGCCGCGACCCTCAAGGAAAATGGTGTCCAGGGCACTGGCCTGGAACTCAATGTCACCAGCGATGAATCCGTGGCTGCGGTGCTGGCCAGCATCACCGAGCAGTTCGGTGCACCGGCTATCCTGGTGAACAATGCCGGTATTACCCGCGACAACCTGATGATGCGGATGAAAGACGACGAGTGGTACGACGTGGTCGATACCAACCTCAATAGTCTGTATCGCCTGTCCAAGGGTGTACTGCGCGGCATGACCAAGGCTCGCTGGGGCCGAATCATCAATATTGGTTCGGTTGTGGGTGCCATGGGTAACGCAGGCCAAGTAAACTACGCCGCCGCCAAGGCTGGCCTGGAAGGTTTCAGCCGCGCCCTGGCGCGAGAAGTGGGTTCAAGGTCGATCACCGTGAACGCGGTCGCTCCCGGTTTTATCGATACCGATATGACCCGTGAGCTGCCAGAAGCGCAGCGTGAAGCCCTGCAGGCACAGATTCCGCTGGGTCGTCTGGGGCAGGCCCAAGAGATCGCGCAAGTGGTCGCTTTCCTGGCCTCCGACGGTGCGGCATACGTTACTGGGGCTACAATCCCGGTCAACGGCGGGATGTACATGTGAGTCAAATGTGACGGATTGCTTCAAAAAAATGTCATACGAGCTGTCTAAAATCCGTTATAAAGCTGCAATCTATTTATAGGCAGATGGCCAAAGGGTTTGAGGGGTAAAGCTTTCGGTTGAAAAGCTGAAAAGCCTTTCTATACACTTACCCACTGGCCAGCTGCCTGAATTTGTCCATTAGGAGTGAAAACAAGGTATGAGCACCATCGAAGAGCGCGTCAAGAAAATCGTTGCTGAGCAACTGGGCGTTAAAGAAGAAGAAGTTGTTAACACCGCTTCCTTCGTTGAAGACCTGGGTGCCGACTCCCTTGACACCGTTGAGCTGGTGATGGCTCTGGAAGAGGAATTCGAGACCGAAATTCCTGACGAAGAAGCTGAGAAGATCACTACCGTTCAAGCAGCTATCGACTACGTTAACAGCCATCAGGCTTAATCGTTTGTAGTCGTCTTTTGCTGTCATGGAAAAACCGCACTGCCGTCACGGCGTGCGGTTTTTTCTTTAGGCCTGATGCAAAGCGTCGTCATTAGAAAAAGGAGAGTGCTGTGTCGCGTAGACGCGTCGTAGTCACCGGTATGGGTATGTTGTCGCCACTGGGTACTGATGTACCGAGCAGCTGGCAGGGCATTCTGGCTGGCCAAAGTGGCATCGGTCTGATCGAACACACCGACCTTTCTGCCTATTCCACCCGTTTTGGCGGCTCGGTAAAGGGCTTCAATGTCGAGGAATACCTGTCGGCCAAAGAGGCCCGCAAGCTCGACCTGTTCATTCAATACGGCCTGGCGGCCGGATTCCAGGCGGTGCGCAATGCGGGCCTGGAAGTCACCGACGCCAACCGTGATCGCATTGGCGTGGCCATGGGCTCGGGTATTGGCGGTCTGACCAATATCGAGGAAACCAGCCGCACCTTGCACGATTCCGGCCCGCGGCGGATTTCCCCGTTCTTCGTGCCCGGCTCGATCATCAATATGATTTCCGGCTTCCTGTCCATTCACCTGGGGCTCCAGGGGCCGAACTACGCCATTTCCACGGCGTGTACCACGGGTACCCACTGCATCGGCATGGCTGCGCGCAATATTGCTTACGGCGAAGCCGACGTGATGATTGCCGGCGGCGCCGAGATGGCTGCTTGCGGCCTGGGCATGGGCGGCTTCGGGGCATCCCGTGCACTGTCGACTCGCAACGACGAGCCTACCCGCGCCAGCCGTCCATGGGACAAGGGGCGTGATGGTTTCGTGCTGTCTGACGGCTCCGGAGCCCTGGTCCTGGAGGAACTGGAGCATGCCAAGGCGCGCGGCGCCACCATCTATGCCGAGTTGATCGGCTTTGGCATGAGCGGCGACGCCTATCACATGACATCACCGCCCGCAGACGGCGCCGGTGCAGCTCGCTGCATCGCCAACGCCCTGCGCGACGCGAAGATCAATGCCGATCAGGTGCAGTACATCAATGCCCATGGTACTTCGACGCCTGCTGGTGACCTGGCGGAAGCCGAAGCGATCAAGAGTGTGTTCGGCGACCACGCCTACAAGCTCGCGGTCAGCTCCACCAAGTCCATGACTGGCCACCTGTTGGGTGCCGCCGGGGCGATCGAGGCGATCTTCAGTGTGCTGGCGATCAACAGCCAGGTCGCACCGCCCACCATCAACCTGGATGAGCCGGACGAAGGCTGCGACCTGGATTTCGTGCCGCACACTGCGCGCAGCATGGATATCGATGTCGTGCTGTCCAACTCCTTCGGTTTTGGTGGGACCAACGGCTCCCTGGTATTCCGTCGGTTTTCCGAGTGATGCACAGCTGGGTCGACGGTCGTCCGGCTGACGCTCTGTCGCTCAAGGACCGTGGCCTGGCCTACGGCGATGGTCTGTTCGAGACCATCGCCGTCAGATCCGGCAAGCCGCTGCTGCTCGAGCGGCACTTGCAGCGTCTGGCCGAAGGCTGCCGGCGCCTGGCCCTGGTGACGGATCCGGAGCTGGTGCGCAGCGAAGTGCTGGCCTATGCCCAAGCCCTGGGCGAAGGGGTACTCAAGCTGATCCTGACCCGGGGCGATAGCCTGCGGGGCTACGCGGCCGATCCTGCGGCGCCGGCGCGGCGGATCCTCCAGGGCGGTGCCTTGCCGGCCTACCCGGCGGCCCATGCCGCACAAGGGGTTCAGCTGTTTCCTTGCTCCACGCGCTTGTCCGAGCAGCCCTTGCTGGCTGGTCTCAAGCATCTCAATCGCCTGGAGCAGGTCCTGGCCCGAGCCGAATGGCGCGACAGTGACCACGCCGAAGGCCTGATGCTCGATGGCGCCGGGCACGTGATCGAGGGCGTGTTCAGCAATCTGTTCCTGGTCGCTGGAGGGCAGCTACTGACGGCGGATCTGAGCCGTTGTGGCGTGGCCGGGGTGATGCGTGGCGAAATCCTCGCCCAGGCCCAGCTGCAAGGCATTCCCGTAGCGATCACCGACATCAGTCTTGAGCAGTTGCACCAGGCTGATGAAGTCTTTGTCTGCAACAGTGTCTATGGCATCTGGCCGGTACTGTGCTGCGCCGGGATGCGCTGGTCGGCAGGACCGCTCACCCGTAAACTGCAGGGCATTACCCGCGCACTACTGGATGCTTGATTCGTGAGACGTAAATTATTGCTCCTGCTGGAAACCGGACTGGTCCTGGCAGGGCTGCTGTTGGGTGCAAGTGCCTGGAAGTTGCACTCGGCCCTTGAGCAACCGCTGAACCTGAGCCAGGAGCAGTTGCTGGATGTTCCTGCAGGCTCCACTCCCACCGGTACCTTCAATCGCTTGCAAGCCGACGGTGTCATCGAGGATGCCTTCTGGTTGCGCTTGTACTGGCGTTTCAATCTGCCTAACCAACCTCTGCACAGTGGCGAGTACCGCATGACTCCGGGGATGACGGCCGAGGGGCTGATCGGGGTCTGGCAACGGGGCGAGGTCGTGCAGTACAGCCTGACCCTGGTGGAGGGCTGGAACTTCCGCCAGGTTCGCAACGCCCTGGCCAAGAGCGACAAACTGCAGCAGACCCTGGCAGGCCTCAGCGACAGCCAGGTGATGGACAAGCTTGGGCATGCCGGGGTGTTTCCCGAGGGGCGCTTCTTTCCCGACACCTATCGTTTTGTTCGTGGCATGACCGATGCCGAGCTTCTGGAAAAAGCCTACGTCCGTCTGGACGAGGTGCTGGCCAAGGAGTGGAGCAAGCGGGCCGACGATGCACCCTACAGTGATCCCTACCAGGCGCTGATCATGGCGTCGCTGGTGGAAAAGGAAACCGGCGTACCCCAGGAGCGCGGGCAGATCGCTGGAGTATTCGTGCGTCGAATGCAAATTGGCATGCTGCTGCAGACCGATCCAACGGTGATCTATGGTCTCGGCGAGCGTTACACCGGCAAGCTGACCCGGGCGCACTTGAAAGAGTCCACGCCCTACAACACCTACGTGAATGCCGGTCTGCCACCGACGCCGATTGCCATGGTGGGGCGCGAGGCGATTCACGCCGCGCTTAATCCGGTGGCGGGCAAGAGCCTGTACTTTGTTGCAAGGGGAGATGGCAGCCATGTCTTCTCCGACGACCTGGACGCCCACAACAGTGCTGTGCGCGAGTTTCAGCTCAAGCGGCGTGCCGATTACCGTTCCAGTCCGGCACCTGCGAGCGCCCCGGCAACTTCGGAGGCCGGAACCCCGGCGGCTGGTGGCGCAGGGGGCGAGGCTGAGCAAGCGCCATCGACCCCGCTGGCGGCTCCTGCAGCTGGCGAGCCCGAACCCGCCCCGAAAAGCCCACAATGAATTTGATCAAGGACTGCCCGTGACAGGCTTGTTTATTACTCTGGAAGGCCCGGAAGGCGCGGGCAAAAGCACCAATCGTGAGTACCTTGCCGAGCGCTTGCGCGCCGCAGGCATCGAGGTCGTGCTGACTCGCGAGCCCGGTGGTACTCCCCTGGCCGAGCGTATCCGTGACGTGCTGCTGACCCCGGCTGACGAGGTCATGAACAGCGATACGGAACTGCTGCTGGTATTCGCGGCCCGTGCCCAGCACCTGGCGACGGTGATCCGTCCCGCACTGGCCCGTGGTGCGGTGGTGCTCTGTGACCGGTTCACCGACTCCACCTACGCCTACCAGGGCGCGGGGCGTGGCTTGAGCCTCGAGCGGATCGAGGCCCTGGAGGATTTCGTCCAGGGCGAGCTGCGGCCGGATTTGACCCTGGTCTTCGATCTGCCGGTAGAAGTTGGCCTGGCGCGGGCCAGTGCCCGTGGTCGCCTGGATCGCTTCGAGCTGGAAGGGCAGGCTTTTTTCCAGAAGGTCCGCGAGGCGTTCCTTGAGCGCGCTGCTGGCGCCCCGCAACGTTACTTCCTGGTCGACGCGGCACAGCCCCTGGCCCAGGTCCAGCAATCCCTGGATGCCCTGGTGCCTCGCTTGCTGGAGCGCGCCCGTGGCTGACGTCTTTCCCTGGCAGGCGAGCCTCTGGCAGCAATTGGCCGGGCGTACCCAGCATGCCCATGCCTATCTCCTGCATGGCCCTGCGGGGATCGGCAAGCGAGCCCTGGCCGAGCGCCTGATGGCGCGCTTGCTGTGCCAGAAGCCACAAGGGCTGGACGCCTGCGGGCAATGCAAGTCCTGCCTGCTGCTGCAGGCGGGCAGCCATCCGGACAACTACATCCTGGAGCCCGAAGAGGCGGACAAGGCGATCAAGGTCGACCAGGTGCGCGAGCTGGTGAGTTTCGTGGTCCAGACCGCGCAGTTGGGCGGTCGCAAGGTGGTGCTGATCGAGCCTGTGGAGGCGATGAACATCAATGCTTCCAACGCATTGCTCAAGAGCCTTGAAGAGCCTTCCGGAGACACTGTGCTGTTGCTGGTCAGCCACCAGCCCAGTCGGTTGTTGCCGACCATCAAGAGCCGCTGCGTGCAGCAGGCTTGTCCGTTGCCCAGCGAGGCTATGAGCCTGCAGTGGCTGGCCACAGCCTTGCCCGAATGCAGCGAAGAGGAGCGAGTGGAGCTGTTGACCCTGGCTGCCGGTTCGCCCCTGGCTGCCGCCGGATTGCAGGCCCAGGGCGTTCGTGAGCAGCGTGCGCAGGTAGTGGAAGGGGTGAAGAAGCTGCTCAAGCAACAGCAGTCGCCAACCCAGTTGGCCGAGTCCTGGAACGCCATTCCCTTGTTGCTGCTGTTCGATTGGTTCTGTGACTGGTCGAACCTGGCCCTGCGCTATCAACTGACCCTGGACGAGGACGGGCTGGGATTGGCTGATATGCGCAAGGTGGTGCAGTACCTGGCGCAGAAATCGCCCCAGGCCAGGGTCCTGGAGATCCAGGACTGGATCCTGGTCCAACGGCAGAAGGTCCTGAACAAGGCCAATCTCAATCGTGTCCTGTTGTTGGAGGCGTTGCTGGTCCAGTGGGCGGCGCTGCCTACCCGGAACTGATGCGCGGCGCCTAGAATCAGACCTGTTCCCGGCCGGATAACGACCTCCGGCCTTTCATTCATCGGATGCAGTTGTAGCCCTATGCTTGTAGATTCCCATTGCCACCTCGATCGCCTCGACCTTGCCGCCCATGATGGCTCCCTTGATGCCGCACTGGCAGCGGCCCGCCAGCGTGGCGTGGGGCATTTCCTGTGCATCGGCGTGAGTGCCGACAATGCGGCGGACGTCAAGGCCCTGGCCGACCGCTATGACGATGTCGATTGTTCAGTGGGGGTGCATCCCTTGGACGTGCAACCAGGGGCTGCGCCGGCCCTGGACTGGCTGCTGGACGAGTTGAACCATCCGCGTGTGGTGGCCATTGGCGAGACCGGCCTGGACTATCACTACGAACCCGAAGCTGCCCAGTTGCAGCAAGCATCGTTCCGCCTGCACCTGCAGGCCGCCCAGCAGACCGGCAAGCCAGTGGTCGTGCATACCCGGGGCGCCCGTGCCGACACCCTGGCGTTGTTGCGCGAAGCGGCATTGCCCAACGCTGGAGTGCTGCATTGCTTCACCGAGGATTGGGACATGGCCAAGGCGGCCCTGGATCTTGGGTTCTACATTTCCCTGTCGGGAATCGTGACTTTCCGCAATGCCGATGCCCTGCGCGACGTAGCGCGGCAAGTGCCGGCCGACCGCCTGCTGGTGGAGACCGATTCGCCGTACCTGGCACCCATACCTTATCGCGGCAAGCCCAACTTGCCGCAGTACGTGCGTGAAGTGGCGGAGTTCCTGGCCATGTTGCGCGGTGAGTCCTATGAGGCGTTTGCCGAACAGACCACGGCGAACTTCAAGCGCCTGTTTCCCTTGGCCAGGGTCAAGAGCGCGATCTGAGGCGCGCGCCGGCGCGGCAAATTCCAGGCAAAAAAAACCCGGGTTCTGGGGGGTGAATCCGGGTTAAGACCATTAGGAGTAAAACTAAGGCACGCGGTCCTTCGGTACCTAGATCGGCGTTTCACTTGGGGGAGATGTCCCGCCGACATTTCAAGTATTGATCACTATCGTATTGAGTCCAGTTACCCCTGCTCGTTTTTTAAACAAATTTGGAATACGAGCGCTTCCCATGAGTTCTCACTTGCCGGGCCTGTTGCAGGATTGTGCATTGCTTCGTTGAAAATAGCCGGATCTGCCTTCTTTTTCGGTGAAATAGGCCGTTCTGTCCGTTTTTTAGCAAGCACTCATCACCCTGGCTGCAGAACCGTGCTTGTCCCTGCTTTGCATTGCGACTGATGCAGTCGAATCGAGCTTGTCTGGTAGCCCGCATGTTGGAATCGCGACTCGTTGCATTATTTTCGTCGAGCACTAGGCTTTGAGTGGTCATGGGTTCTTGCTGTAGGAAAGGCTGGACCTTGTAGTCTGATTCGAGCCTTTGACTCGCTCGATGTTTGCTTCTGGAACTGCCTTTGGCCCCAGTATCCATGGGCGATAGCGGGTTTTTCAGGCTCACTCCGGGGGCTTCCAGCAGATCGAGTTTTGTGTCGGAAACCGTGGCAACGACGGATGATCCGTGCATTTTGGCGCAAGTTAGGCATAATACGCGGCTTCGATTTTGACCCCGAACAGACCTTTTCTTATGCAGAAAGAACCTCGTAAGGTCCGTGAATTTCGTCGCCGTGAGCAAGAAATTCTCGATACCGCGCTCAAGCTGTTCCTCGATCAAGGTGAAGACAGCGTCACCGTCGAGATGATTGCGGATGCCGTGGGTATCGGCAAAGGGACCATCTACAAGCACTTCAAGTCCAAGGCGGAAATCTACCTGCGCCTGATGCTCGACTATGAGCGGGATTTGAACGAGTTGCTGCACTCTGCCGATGTCGACAAGGACAAGGAGGCCCTGTCCCGGGCCTACTTCGAGTTCCGCATGCGCGACCCGCAGCGCTACCGGTTGTTCGACCGCCTGGAAGAGAAGGTGGTCAAGGGCAACCAGGTTCCGGAGATGGTCGAGGAACTGCACAAGATCCGTGCTTCCAACTTCGAGCGCCTGACCCTGCTGATCAAGGGCCGTATCAGCGAAGGCAAGCTGGAAGACGTGCCTCCGTACTTCCATTACTGCGCCTCCTGGGCATTGGTCCATGGTGCCGTGGCGCTGTACCACTCGCCGTTCTGGAGCAATGTGCTGGAAGACCAGGAAGGCTTCTTCCAGTTCCTGATGGACATCGGCGTGCGCATGGGCAACAAGCGCAAGCGCGACCCCGACACCTCGAACCACTGACGCGCTCAAGCGTTGGATTGCGCCATCAGTGCTCTGTATGGCGCAGTGTCCGAGGAATATACTCAGGCTTGGGACTTGCTAAAACCTGATTTTTGAGTCAGGTTTTGCGCGCCTCTCCCTTCTTACGCCGGAGTCATCCATGATCGTCGATCGTCAAGGCAGGCGCTTTCGCAACTTGCGGATCAGCCTGACGTCTGCGTGCAACTACGCCTGTACCTACTGCGTGCCCAATGGCAAGCGGCTGGTGGCTGCCCAGGACGAGTTGTCGGCCGAGGCGATGGCGCGGGGCGTGGCGTATCTGATCGAGGCCGCCGGTATCGAGCGCTTGCGCATCACTGGCGGCGAGCCGCTGGTCAGTCCCAAGCTGGAATCCTTCATGGCGGCTGTAGGGCAGATGGGCCTGGAGGACATCAGCCTGACCACTAATGGCCAACTGCTCGCGCGCAAATTGCCGCTGCTGCTCGATGCCGGCATCCGGCGCGTCAACGTTTCCCTCGATACCTTGGATGCCGCGGCTTTTCGCAGCATTGCCCGTGGTGGCGACTTGGCCACAGTGCTCGATGGCCTCTCGCAGGCGCGTGCGGCAGGCTTGAAGGTCAAGGTCAATATGGTGCCGCTGCGGGGGCAGAACCTGGACCAGGTCATGCCGCTGCTCGATTACTGCCTGGAACAGGGCTACGAGCTGCGCTTCATCGAGTTGATGCGCATGGGCCACCTGGCCAGCGATGGCAATGCCTTTGTGCAGCAGTTTGTCAGCTTGCGGCAACTGCTGGAGCTGATCGGCCAGCGTTACGAATACCTGCAAGCCGAGGCGCCGCTGGACGCCACTGCTGTGCGCTATGAAATCCCCGGCCTGGGCCACTTCGGCGTGATCGCCAACGAAAGCGTGCCATTTTGCCGGACCTGCTCGCGCTTGCGCCTGTCGTCCACCGGCTGGCTGCACGGCTGCCTGTCCTCGAGCAACCGCCACTATGTCGGCGACTTGCTGGACAAACCGCGTCATCAAGCCCTGCCAGCTCTACAGCGGTTGTTGGTCAAGGCCTTGGGCGACAAGCAGGACGTGGCATTTTCCGGTGGCGCCACGGTGATGAAAATCATTGGTGGTTGACCCTTGGGTAGCTGCCATTCCCTTTGATAGTAGAGCTGGCGCGGAAGCTGCATCTCGTGGCAATTCGCCGGTTTTCCGTCACCGGATTTTGGAGGGTAGGATGCGTAGCCTGGTTTTGCTGCTGGCCTTTTTGGCGCTTGGCGGCTGCATGAATGTCAGTGATATGGGCGAAGGGGTGCGCTACCACCTGAGTGATGCGGGGATGCTCGATCATAGCGATACCCGGCGTACCAGTTCGTTTCGCATTCAACCCGATTCGTTCATTTTCATCGCCCAAGGGCACTTTGTGCCGCCTGGCAGCGCTTATCCGCGACCTAACGTAGTGGCTGAGGAAGCCTTCAACGGCTTTATCGAGTATTTCCCGATGGTCCGCCGGGCCAGGGCTCCGGAAGGCCTCAATGAAGCCATGGCCGAAGCTCGGAGCCAGGGCGCGCATTACCTGCTCTATGCGCGGTTCGCCAAGGCCGATGACCGCATCGGCAACTCCGACGAATGGCTGGACCAGGAAGCGGTGGATCGCCTGGGGGTCGACACCAGTACCATCCAGATCATGCTGATCGAAACCAGCACCCAGTACCTGATCGATTCTGCGCGCATGCGCAGTCGCGGCGGTTTACTGACGTTCCATGACAACAAGCCGCAAGACTTGCTCGGCCCACCCCTGCAGCAATACGCTCGTGGCCTGTTGGGGTTGAGCGACTGAAGCAAGGAGGAGAGTGGTATGAGTGGTCCAGGCAAGGCCAACGATTTGCTGGCGCAGATTCCCAAGGCTGAAAAGGGTTTACCGCCGGTCCATTCGTGGAATCCCGAGTTCTGCGGCGATATCGACATGCGTATCGCCCGCGACGGAACCTGGTACTACCTGGGTACGCCCATCGGCCGCAAGCCCATGGTCAAGTTGTTCTCCACCATCATCCGCCGCGATGGTGACGACTACTTCCTCGTCACCCCGGTGGAGAAGGTCGGGATCAAGGTCGATGACGCGCCCTTTGTCGCGGTGACCCTGGAAGTAGAGGGGCGAGGCCAGGAGCAGGAGCTGCGTTTTTTCACTCATGTCGATGAGCAGGTGTGTGCCGGCAGCGAGCATCCGCTGCGGGTAGAGGTTGACCCGCAAACCGGGGAACCGGCGCCTTATATCCACATCCGACACAATCTCGAGGCGCTGATCCATCGCAATGTTTTCTACCAGTTGGTGGAGCTGGCGCAGGCTCGCGTCCTGGACGGCCGGAGCTGGCTTGGGGTATGGAGCGGCGGGGTATTTTTCCCCATTGGCCCGGAGCCTTGAGCCGCGCCCGGACTGTTGTAAGAATATATTTCTTGCTCTTGATCCGGCCTTTCATGTATCAAATCCGACATGATCAAACATGTCCGATTCGATAAGAAAAAAAGGGTGGTCGACGAGCTGATCCGGCGCATTGAAAGCGGCCTGATGGAGGACGGCTTCCAGCTACCGGGAGAGCATCGCCTGGCCGAGGAGTTCGGTGTCAGCCGCGGCACCCTGCGCGAGGCCCTGGCTGAGCTCAAGCGACGCAATTACATTGCCACGCAGAGCGGGGTGGGCTCCATCGTCACCTTCGACGGCGTCGCACTGGACCAAAACCATGGCTGGGCCCAGGCCCTGGCCGACAGCGGCGCACTGATCAACACCGAGGTGTTGCGCTTAGAGGCGATCTGTCGTCCGGACCTCAAGCATCGCCTGGGCACTGACCGGTTCATCGCCCTGGATCGCCGGCGTCGCAGCACCGATGGCCGGGTACTGTCCCTTGAGCGTTCGCTGGTCCCTGCATCCGGCGAGCTGGAAGGCTTGCCTCGGGTCGGCCTGATCGATGATTCCCTGACCATCACCCTGGCCGCCTATGGCTATATCGGCGAGCGCGGTGACCAATGGATCGGCGCCGAGCCGTTGAGTGCCGAGGACGCCGAGTTGCTGGGGCGGGCCACCGGTGAAGTATTCCTCAAGGCCCTGCGTACCACCTATGACCGCCAGGGCCGTTTCATGGAGCAGGTCGAGAGCCTCCTGGACCCGCAGCATTTTCGCATGCACCTGCAATTCGGGGATTTGCCGTGAGCCCCACCCAGCGTGCGCTGGGAGCTTTCTACGGACTGGCCTTGGGCGACGCCCTGGGGATGCCGACCCAGTCCCTGAGCCATGAGCAGATCCGTCAACGTTTCGGCAGCATCCATACCCTGGAGGATGCCGGCCCGGACCAGCCGATCGCCGCCAACATGCCCAAGGGCTCGATCACCGATGACACCGAGCAGGCGATCCTGGTCGGGCGCCTGCTGGTGCAGGGGCGAGGCCGGATCGATCCGCAAGAGCTGGCGCAGGGCCTGGTCGAATGGGAAGCCGCCATGCGAGCCAAGGGTTCCCAGGATCTGCTGGGGCCTTCCACCAAACATGCCATTGAGATGATCCTCGCCGGGTATTCGGTGGAGGAGTCGGGGCGTTATGGCACCACCAATGGTGCAGCCATGCGCATCACCCCGGTGGCGATCGCTACCGATGTTGCCGAGCCGCAGGCCTTTGTCCAGGCCGTGGCCCAGGCCTGCCAGGTGACCCACAACACCAGCCTGGGCATTGCCAGCGCAGCGGCAGTGGCCGCGGTGGTGTCTGCGGGAATCAACGGGGCACCGCTGGTCGAGGCCCTTGCCCTGGGGATGCGGCTTGCCCGCCAGGCCGAGGCGCACGGTTACTGGGTGGCCGGCGCGAGCATCGCTGCCCGATTGGAGTGGGCCGCGACCTTGCGGGTCGATGGCGACAAGGCCCGGTTCGCCCGGACGCTGTATGAACTGATTGGTACCTCGGTGGCCTCCCAGGAGTCGGTGGTGGTGAGTTTTGCCCTGGCCGGACAAGTGGCGCTGGGGCAACTGGCGGCTTTCGAGGCGCTGTGCCTGGCGGCCAGCCTGGGCGGCGACACGGACACGATTGCCGCGATCCTCGGCGCCATGCTCGGCGCCTGTGTGGGCCTGGACGGCTGGCCTGGCGATCTGATCGCCTTGGTGCGGCAGGTCAATAAACTGGATCTGCAGCCTCTGGTAGAACAACTGCTGGCCTTGCGCTGATTCGCCAAGGCCGTTGCACCGTCGGCCAGCCGCCGACCGCTATGGAAAGCCCTGAGTTCGCCCGCTGCGGCTGGCGGCTCTGGATACGGCCAGGAATGCCGGGATGTTCAGCGACTTCCGAAATTGCCTAAGACCATAACAACGGCAACAGGAGCGTTACCGATGAGTTCATCGACAGCCGGGCAGGGTGCCGGGCAACTGGAGACCCGTGGCATCGAACCCGTCCCCGAGGCGGAATGCGACGGCCATCCGCTACAACTGTTCTGGGTCTGGTTCGCAGCCAATATCAGTATTCTCGGCTTGCCCCTGGGGGCGACGCTGGTAGCGTTTCGTGGCTTGTCGATCTGGCAGGTACTGCTGGTGGCGTTCCTCGGCTCGGTGGGCTCGTTCGCCGTGGTCGGCCTGATCTCGGTAGCCGGTCGGCGGGGGCGGGCTCCCAGCCTCACGCTGTCACGGGCGATCTTCGGGGTGCGGGGTAATATTGGTCCGACCCTGGTGTCGATGCTGTCCCGGGTGGGCTGGGAAACGGTGAATACCACCACGGCCGCCTTCGTCCTGTTGTCCCTGAGTTCGATCCTGTTCCAGACCCCGGCGTCGGCGAAGGATGCACCTTTGCTGACCCTGTTGTTCATCGCCATTTTCGTGCTGCTGACCCTGAGCGTATCGGGCCTGGGTCACGCCACCTTGCTGCTGATCCAGAAGTGGGCCACCTATGGTTTTGGCGCATTGAACGTGCTGGTGGGCGGGTTCCTCTGCGCCACCATCGACTGGACCGCCGTGTTCAATGCCGCTCCAGCACCCATGAGCGCCGTGTTGATCGGCATCGGCACCATGGCCGCGGGTACCGGTATCGGCTGGGCCAGCTCCGGGGCGGACATGTCGCGTTATCAGCGGCGCTCGGTCACCGCCGGCCGCCTGGTGGCCTCGGCCGCCTTCGGTGCCGGCATTCCGCTGGTACTTTTGATCACGTTGGGGGGCTTGCTGTCGGTGGGTAATGATCACCTGGCCTCGGCAGTCGATCCGATCATTGCCATCCGCGACATGCTGCCGACCTGGATGGCCGTGCCTTACCTGGTCGCCGCCTTCGGCGGGCTGCTGCTGTCGAACAACCTGTCGGTGTATTCCGCCGGCCTCACCGCATTGACCCTGGGCCTGAAGGTCAAGCGTGTCTATGCGGTGCTGGTGGACATCGTGGCGATCTTCATCGGCTCGATCTACTTCATGCTGATCGCCGACAGCTTCTATGGCCCCTTCATCAGCTTCATTTCCCTGCTGGCGGTACCCATCACCGCCTGGGTGGGGATCTTCGTGATGGACCTGGTCCACCGTCACCACTACAGCGCCGCCGACTTGCTGGATGTCAGCCCCACCAGTGCCTACTGGTACCAGGGCGGTATCGAATGGCGCGCCTTCGGCGCCTGGTTGCTGGCGATCGTCCTGGGTTTTTGCTTCACCAGCATTGGCACCACCGCCGAGGATGTCTGGTTCACCGGGCCTCTGGCCAATTCATGGCTAGGCCAGAACGGCCTGGGCTGGGTTGTCACGTTCCTGGTGGCCGGTGGTGGTTATGGGTTGCTGGGCGGGGCGCGGGATCGGCGTGCCGGTTTTGCCGAGAATGCCAATGCCTAGGCTGCTTCATAGCGGCCAGGTCATTGTCGATCTGGCGATGCCGGTGGAATGCCTGCCGGCGCCGGGGGGCGAGGTGTTGGCCGAGTCGGCACGCTTCGAGGCCGGTGGCGGTTTCAATGTCATGGCGGCGGCGGCGCGTAACGGCTTGCCGGTGGTCTACCTGGGGCGCCATGGCCAGGGGCGCTTCGGTGACCTGGCGCGCGAGGCGATGCAGCGCGAAGGCATCCAGATGAGCCTGGCGTGCAGTCCTGGCGCCGATACCGGCTTGTGTGTGGTCCTGACCGATGCCAGTGCCGAGCGCACCTTCATTTCCCATATCGGTGCCGAGGGAGAGCTGTCCACCGAAGACCTGGCGCAGGTCCGGGTGGCGGCCGATGATTATGTCTATGTCAGTGGCTACAGCCTGCTGCAGGCGAGCAAGGCCCAGGCTTTGCTCGACTGGTTGCTGGCCCTGCCAAGCGACCTGCCGCTGATGTTCGATCCGGGACCTCTACTGGGCTCGGTGGAACCATCGCTGATGGCGGCCCTGCTGCCTCGGGTGGGTATCTGGAGCAGCAATCGCGCCGAGGCGTTGCAATTCACCGGGTGCCTGGATATCGACAGTGCCTTGGAGCACTTGGCCATGCGCCTGGCACCCGAGGCTTTGCTGGTGCTGCGTGATGGTCCCCGGGGGTGCTGGGTCCGCCAGCAGGGGCGACATGCCCTGGTGCCCGGGTTTCAGGTCGAAGCGCTGGACAGCAATGGGGCCGGTGATGCCCACGCTGGGGTCTTTGTCGCGGCCCTCGCGGCGGGACACGAGCCCCTGGCAGCCGCTCGCCGGGCCAACGCCGCGGCAGCCCTGGCGGTTACCCGCCGGGGGCCGGCCACGGCGCCGGGCACTGCAGAAGTTGAGGCCATGCTGCGGGCTTGCTGATCCGCTTAGCCAGCCTGGCACAAGGCTTCGATCAATTCCTGCTTGCGCATGCGCGAGCGTCCCGCAATGTTCTTTACCCGTGCTTCCTGGAGCAGGCTGTCCTTGCTCTGGGTGGCCAGCGACGCCTTGCTGTTACGTGGGTGGCCCTGGCGGCTCGCGGCTGCGCGCCGGGCTGAGTCGCTGCGGGCCCGGGCCTTGTCCGCCGGGTGCTTGTCCCTGCCGGAGCCTCCGGCCCGCTCGCCGCCGCCGGACTGCTTGTTGACCGTGGCCCAGGCCCTGGCTTCGGCCTCCTCCGGGGGCAGGCCGCGTTCTTCATAGCTGGCCTCGATGGCCGCCGCCTTGCGCCGCTGGGTCAGGGTGTACTTGGCTTTGCTTCCTCGAGTCATGGCGTCTTTCCTCTTGGATCCTGGCAAGCAGGACTGGCTGGATGACAGTGCGAATGGCCCGTTACTGATTGCTGCCTTCGGAGCCCGAGCCGCCGGTGGTGGTCTTGGAGCCGGTGCCGCTTTTGCCGTTGTCCGGTGTCCCGGAGTCCAGGGTACCGGCGCCGCCCTGGCGGCCGTTGTCGTTGCCCTGGATCCGTGGATCGGTGCCGGTGGCCGGTGGCAACGAGCCTTCGTCCGTGGTCGGCGGGTTGATGTTGATCTTCGGTGAGCCTTGGGTGGCCGGTGACTTGGGGCCTTCCACGGGGTTGGTGGGGCCGGTGGAGCCGGCCATGGCCGCGCTGGACAGCAGTCCGGCCAGGACCAGGGCAGAAAGTTGGACCTTGATCATGATGTCGCCTCCATTCGTTAGAGTCGCTACCTGATATTGGTCTGCCCTGGCCTGCGATTGGTGCCGGGTGATCGACGAACGGTGTCAGGCCTGGGCCGCCCGGGATCGAAGCCGGTAGCTCCAGCCCAGGCGGCCAAGCGCGATCAGCCAGTTCACTGTGGCGATCGCCAGCACGCCTAGCAGCAATGCCTGGATTCCGGCTTCGACGATGATCCGTCCGGCCAGCCACGGGAAGCCGAATACGCCAATGAAGTAGGACAGGCTGAACAGCAGCAATGCCTGCGAGGTGTGGCCCGGTGGCGCTTCGTTGGCTGCCTGGCCGTTGATCACCGAGTAGGTCAGGCCATAGCCGATGCCCAGTGTCATGGCGGCCAGCAGGTAGCTGGCGCTGCTGTCCACCACCGACAGGAACAGTAGGATCGACACCATCATCAATCCCGACAACAGGCACGCGGCCCAGTACGGATCGCGTTTGACCACGATGCCGGCAATCAGCATCCGGCTGGCGATGGCCGCGCTCATGAAACCAATGAAGAACAGTGAGTAGTCCACGCCTCGGGCGGGGCCATAGCTGGTCTGGAAGCTCGACAGGCCGCCGAACACGCAACCTCCCAGGCCCACCATCAGGATCGGGAACAGGGCCCCGGAGGTCAGTACCCGGAGGGTGCCGGTCCAGGTGATTCGTGCCGCTGCGGTGCCCAGGTGGTCGGTACGCCGCTGCAGGTGGCCAGCCAGTCGCCAGAAGATCAGCACACCTAGCAGGCTGGCTGCGGCGGCAAGGAAAAAGCTGCTGCTCAGGGGATATCCCAGGGCACTGGCCAGGCGCCCGAGCAGTGGAGCGGAGCCGATGCCGCTCATCATGCTGCCCGACAACAGGGCGAAGTAGCGTGGACGCTGCGAGGGGGCGACCAGCATGGCGACGATGATCGGTCCCAGGGTGTAGAACACTCCCCAACCCAGACCAAGGATCCAGCCGAAGCACAGCAGTGCGGGCCCGACGCCCGGCGTCAGGGCGAAGCCCAGGCAGGCGATGACCAGCAGGCTGCCGAAGCAGGCCACCGAGCGCGCTGCGCCGAGCCAGTCCGCCAGGTGCCCGGAGGCGATCACCGCAACGAAGGTGCTGAGCATCGCCACGGAAATCACCCGGCCGGCGTCATGCTCGTTGCCGCCGTGGCTGCTGATCAGCAGCGAGAGGAGGAAGGTCGAGCCATAGGACAGGGACAGCAGGTAGCTGCCCAGGCAGAACAGCCCGAACAACGGGTCGAAAACCCGAGGTGACGGGGGCGTGCTGGGGGACATGAAAGCGCCTCTTTGTGCTTGTCGTTGTGCGGGGCTTTCTAACACGTCTGTAGCCAGTGATTGTTCCATTACTCACCGCCTCAGGATCAGTCGGCAGCGGAGTGAATGTGGGTGCTACTGGCCGATTTCCTCCAGCAACTCGCGCCGAAAGCGTTCAAGGCGTTCATGCCGGACCTGTGCCAGTTTGCTGCCAGTGGTGGTCTGGAAGCCTTCGGCCAAGTGCAGCAGCTTGCTCTGGAAGTGGTCCAGGGTGAAGCGCGAGTCATCCAGTTCGCGGTGGCTGGCCCGTGGGTCGGCCGGGTCGTACAGGACTCGGCCCAGGCGCCCCGAGACATAGAAGGTGCGAGCCACGCCGAGCGCGCCCAGGGAGTCGAGGCGATCGGCATCCTGGAGGATTCGCGCTTCCAGGGTAGTCGGTGTCAGCCCGGCGGAAAAACTGTGGGCGGCGATGGCATGGGCCACGGCCTCGATATCGCTGGCACTCCAGTGCAAGTCGGCCAGGACCTGCCGTGCCCGCTGGGCCGAGAGCCGCGAAGCCTGGGAGCGCAGCGGCGAGCTTTTTTCCACGTTCACGCAGTCATGGAGCAGGGTCGCGGCCAGCAGCAGGCGCAGGTCGCCGCCTTCCTCTGCGACGATGCGCCGGACATTGCTCCACACCCGATACAGGTGGGACAGGTCGTGGGCGCCGTCGTCGTGGGGTTCGAAGGCATGGGGCAGCAGGCTGGCAGCCAAGGGTTCCAGGGGCGCGAAAGTCATGGGGCAGGCTCCGGTTGGCGGTGTGGTCGTCACTCTAACCGCTGGCGCTGGTGACGATAAGTGTCGATGCGGCGCAAAGCCGGCACGCAGGGATAGCCGATGGTGGATAAATGCCCGTGCATGTCTTTCGGCTGTCGTTCTAATATGGCCGACCTGATTCCGCCATGAGAACCGCCGATGACCGTCGAAATCCGTCCTGCGCTGCCCAGCGATGCCCTGCAGATCCTTGCGTTCATCACCGAACTCGCCGACTACGAGCGAGCCCGTCACGAGGTGATCGCCAGCGTCGCCGATATCGAGCGCAGCCTGTTCAGCGAAGGCGCCACGGCCCATGGCCTGATGTGCCTGCGCGACGGCGTACCGATCGGTTTCGCGGTGTTCTTCTTCAGCTATTCCACCTGGCTGGGCAGCAACTGCCTGTACCTGGAAGATCTCTACATCACTCCCGAGCAGCGTGGCGGAGGGGCCGGCAAGCAACTGTTGCGGCACCTGGCACAGATCGCCTGCGACAACGATTGCGGGCGTTTCGAGTGGAGTGTGCTGGAGTGGAATGAACCGGCGATCCAGTTCTACAAGTCCCTGGGGGCGCAGCCCCAGGAGGAATGGGTCAAGTACCGCATGGATGGCGAGGTGCTGCGGGCCTTCGCCCGCGGCTGAAGCGCGGGCGCCAGCGATCCGGGTCGCTGGCGCCGCACTCAAGGTCGACTCAGGCCTTGAGGGTCGCCATGTCGATCACGAAGCGGTATTTCACGTCGCCCTTGATCATGCGCTCGTAGGCCTGGTTGATCTGGCGGATATCCAGCATCTCGATGTCGCAGCGGATGCCGTGCTCGGCGCAGAAATCCAGCACTTCCTGGGTTTCGGCGATGCCGCCGATCAACGAGCCGGCCAGCACCCGGCGGCCCATTACCAGCTTGCCGGCGTGCAGTGCCGGGTCCACCGGTTCGATCAGGCCCACCAGGATGTGCACGCCGTCAAAGCGCAGGGTATCGAGGTAGGGATTGAGATCGTGGGCCACCGGGATGGTGTCCAGGAGGAAGTCGAACTGCCCGGCCGCGGCCTGCATCTGCGTCGGGTCGGTGGACACTATCACGTGATCCGCGCCTTGTTGCCGGGCTTCCTCGGCCTTGCTCGCCGAGCGGGTGAACAAGGTCACTTCGGCCCCCAGGGCCTTGGCGAACTTGATGCCCATGTGGCCCAGGCCGCCCATGCCGAGAATCCCCACCTTGTCCCCGGCCTTGACGCCATAGTGCTTGAGTGGCGAGTAGGTGGTGATGCCGGCACAGAGGATCGGCGCGGCGCTGGCCGGGTCCAGGGACTCGGGGATGCGCACCACGAAATGCTCGCTGACCACGATGCTGTCGGAATAGCCACCCATGGTGTTGCTGCCATCGATCCGGTCTGGCGAGGCGTAGGTCAGGGTCGGACCCTGCAGGCAGTATTGTTCCAGGTTGGCGGCGCAGGCCTCGCACTGGCGGCAGGAGTCCACCATGCAGCCGACGCCGACCAGGTCGCCGACCTTGTGCAGGCTGACGCTGGAGCCGACGGCGGTGACCCGGCCGATGATTTCATGGCCCGGCATCAGTGGGTACACGGCGATGCCCCATTCGTTGCGGGCCTGGTGGATATCGGAGTGGCAGACGCCGCAGTAGAGGATCTCGATGGCCACGTCGTCCGGGCGCGGGCTGCGCCGCTGGAAGCTCATGGGGGCGAGGGGAGTGGTGGCCGACTGGGCGGCATAACCGATGGCGGTGTACATGGTGGACCTCGCAAAGCGCTGACAAGTGAGGCGGCGCATTGTCGGCGCGAGGCTTGCGGGCAACCATGGCGATTCCTCGGCATGTCATGCCTAATCCTCCGCCATCGACGGTTTTCACGGGGCATTGGCCAACGGACCTGCGATGATGCTGGCATCCCCTCCCTTGCATGAAGTTTGCCCACATGTTGTTGACCCGCCATCTGGACGCCAATGCCCCCCTGGTCGCGCTGCTCGAGCCCCTGGCCAGTCGCGAGGGCTTCGCCGCTACTGCCTTGCCCGGGATCCAGGTGCTGCGGGCCAGCCGCGATGTGGCCCGGGGGCCGCAGATCTACGAGCCGAGCCTGATGATCATCGTCCAGGGCAGCAAGCTTGCGTACCTGGGCACCCGGACCCTGGAGTACGGCGCCGGGCATTACCTGATCCAGGCGCTGTCGGTGCCGTTCGAGTGCGAAACCTTCGCCTTGCCCAACGCGCCGCTACTGGGAATCTCCATCGGTATCGACCGCGCCGTGCTCAGGGAGCTGGTGCTGGCCATGGGCATCGGCGATGGGCCCGCAGCCGCGGCGCAGACCCTGGAGTCCATGACCTCGGTGGTCCTCGACGACAGCATGCGCGGTTGTGTGGAGCGCTTGTTGCGCTGCCTGCACGATCCTCTGGAGTGCAAGGTCATGGGGCCGGCGCGGGTCCGTGAGCTGCTGTTCGCCGCCTTGCGCGGACCCCAGGCCGAAGCCTTGCGGGCGCTGGTGGAGCAGCAGGGGCATTTCGCCCGGGTCGCCGCCTCGCTCAACCATTTGCACCAGCACTACACCGAGCCGTTGAACGTCGAGACCCTGGCTCGCTGCGCCAATATGAGTACCTCGGCTTTCCATGAGCATTTCAAGCGCAGCACCTTGTTGTCGCCGGTGCAGTACCTCAAGCGCTTGCGGCTGCTCAAGGCCCAGCAATTGCTGCTGGGCGAGGGGTTGGGCGTGGCCCAGGTGGCCCACAGGGTGGGCTACCAGAGCACCTCGCAGTTCAGCCGCGAGTACAAGCGCTACTTCGAGCGCAGCCCGGGGGATGAGCGCGCGGCTTGAGCGCTGGAATGAAAAAGGCCCCCATATGGGGGCCTTTTCGCAGGGCGTCGACTTACATGTTCGGGTAGGTCGGGCCGCCGGAGCCTTCCGGGGTGACCCAGGTGATGTTCTGCGCAGGGTCCTTGATGTCACAGGTCTTGCAGTGCACGCAGTTCTGGGCGTTGATCTGGAAGCGCTTCTCGCCGTCTTCCTGGGTGACCACTTCGTACACGCCGGCCGGGCAGTAGCGCTGGGCTGGCTCGTCGTACAGCGGCAGGTTGCGGCCCAGGGGGATGCTCGGGTCGGTGAGCTTCAGATGGCAAGGCTGCTCTTCTTCGTGGTTGGTACCGGAGATGAACACCGAGCTCAATTTGTCGAAGCTCAGCTTGCCGTCGGGTTTCGGGTAGTCGATCTTCACGCAGTCCTTAGCCAGCTTGAGGCAGGCGTAGTCCGGCTTGGTGTCGTGCAGGGTGAACGGCAGCTTGCCGCCGAACAGGTTCTGGTCGACCCAGTTGAAGCCACCACCGACGATGGCGCCGAACTTGTGGATCGCCGGGCCGAAGTTACGGCTGGCGAACAGCTCGTCATGCAGCCAGCTGGACTTGAATGCGCTGACGTAGCTGTTGAGCTCGTCGGCGCCTTCGGAACCGGCCAGCAGCGCATCGGCCACGGCATCGGCGGCCAGCATGCCGGACTTCATGGCGGTGTGGCTGCCCTTGATCTTGGCGAAGTTCAGGGTGCCCAGGTCGCAGCCGATCAGCGCGCCGCCCTTGAACACCATCTTCGGCAGCGAGTTCAGGCCGCCCTTGCAGATGGCGCGGGCGCCGTAGCTGATGCGCTTGCCACCTTCCAGGTACTGCTTGAGTACCGGGTGGTGCTTGAGGCGCTGGAATTCATCGAACGGCGACAGGTAGGTGTTGGAGTAGGACAGGTCGACAATCAGGCCGACCACCACCTGGTTGTTCTCCAGGTGATAGAGGAAGGAGCCGCCGGTGTTCTCGGTGCCCATGATGTCCAGCGGCCAGCCGGCGGTGTGTACCACCAGGCCCGGTTGGTGCTTGGCCGGGTCGATTTCCCAGATTTCCTTGAGGCCGATGCCGTAGTGCTGGGCGTCGGCGTCGCTGTCCAGGTTGAAGCGCTTGATCAGCTGCTTGCCGATATGGCCACGGCAGCCTTCGGCGAACAGGGTGTACTTGCCGCGCAGTTCCATGCCCGGGGTGTACATGCCGTCCTTGGGATGGCCTTCGCGATCCACGCCCATGTCGCCGGTGAGGATGCCGCGGACCACGCCGTTTTCGTCGATCAGGGCTTCCTGGGCGGCGAAGCCTGGGTAGATCTCCACGCCCAGGTTCTCGGCCTGCTGGGCCAGCCAGCGGCACAGGTTGCCCAGGGAGATGATGTAGTTGCCTTCGTTGTGCATGGTCTTGGGCACAAAGAAGTCGGGAACCTTGGTGGCGGCTTCGCCGTTGCGCAGGACATAGATGTCGTCGCGGGTGACCGGGGTGTTGAGCGGGGCGCCCAGTTCCTTCCAGTCAGGGAAGAGTTCGTTCAGGGCCCGTGGTTCGAACACGGCGCCGGAAAGGATGTGGGCACCGACTTCGGAGCCTTTTTCAACGACGCAGACGCTGATTTCCTTGCCTGCTTCTGCAGCCTTCTGCTTCAGGCGGCAAGCGGCGGACAAGCCTGCGGGGCCGGCACCGACGATGACTACGTCGAATTCCATGTATTCGCGTTCCACTAGGCTATCTCCTACTCAAGGCTCAACGGTTTTTTCTAATTGGAGGTTTGGCATTGCGTCCCGCTTTCTCCCATCGCCGATGGGGGGAGAGGGGAGGGACGGCCGACCTTTCTCTCTGGGCGGCGCATTATATCTACACCACTCCTAGCGTCCAATACAAACGTTTGTTTGAAATTGCCGCAGGCCAGGTAAATCAAAGAAGCGCGGCGTATGAACGGCCATTTTGCCGTATTGACCGGAAAAGGTGTTCCGGTCAAGATACGGTCGGTTTTGCGCTCGCCGTAGGCTGACTGTTGGTCTCAAGAGCACCTCTAAAGGCAGGGCAAAGGCAGTGAAGGTGACGGGCCGCGCAGCTTGAAAGTGCGCAGTTTACACGCCGCGATAATGAATGACTCGTCGGTCACCACTGACGAACGGTCATCATCTCGTGAGCGACGTCTACCTTATGTGCGCCGGCGTTTTTGGAGGTGCCCTTGTGCCGATGAGCATCAACCGCCAGGTTCTCGCCTAGGCGACTTTCTTTTCACCGGAGAGTAACGAGGAATCCATGAAGGTTCTTGTAGCTGTCAAACGAGTGGTCGACTATAACGTCAAGGTTCGCGTCAAGGCGGACAACTCCGGCGTCGACCTCGCCAACGTCAAGATGTCGATGAACCCTTTCTGCGAAATCGCAGTGGAAGAAGCCGTACGCCTGAAAGAGAAAGGCGTGGCGACTGAAATCGTCGTCGTCTCCATCGGTCCCGCTACTGCTCAAGAGCAACTGCGTACCGCCCTGGCACTGGGTGCCGATCGCGCGATCCTCGTCGAGTCCGCTGAAGAGTTGACCTCCCTGGCCGTGGCCAAGCTGCTCAAGGCTGTGGTCGACAAGGAACAGCCTCAACTGGTGATCCTGGGCAAACAGGCCATCGATAGCGACAACAACCAGACCGGCCAGATGCTGGCGGCCCTGAGCGGCTACGCCCAAGGCACCTTCGCCTCCAAGGTCGAAGTGGCTGGCGACAAGGTCAATGTCACCCGTGAAATCGACGGCGGCCTGCAGACCGTTGCGCTGAACCTGCCAGCGATCGTCACCACCGACCTGCGTTTGAACGAGCCGCGCTACGCGTCGCTGCCGAACATCATGAAAGCCAAGAAGAAGCCGCTCGAGACGTTGACTCCTGATGCTTTGGGCGTTTCCACCGCCTCCACCAACAAGACCCTGAAAGTCGAAGCGCCGGCTGCACGCAGCGCAGGCATCAAGGTCAAGTCGGTGGCTGAACTGGTCGAGAAACTGAAAAACGAAGCGAAGGTAATCTGATCATGACTATCTTGGTAATCGCTGAACACGATAACAAAGCGCTGGCCCAGGCCACTCTGAACACCGTGGCCGCTGCTGCCAAAATCGGTGGCGACATTCACGTGCTGGTGGCCGGTCAAGGCGTTGGCGCCGTGGCCGAGGCTGCTGCCAAAGTCGCTGGCGTGGCCAAGGTGCTGGTAGCCGACAACGCTGCCTATGCGCACCAACTGCCGGAAAACGTCGCACCGCTGGTTGCCGAGCTGGGCGCTGGCTACAGCCACATCCTGGCTGCCGCCACTTCCAACGGCAAGAACATCCTGCCGCGGGTTGCTGCTCAGCTGGACGTCGACCAGATCTCCGAGATCATCTCGGTAGAAAGCGCCGACACCTTCAAGCGTCCGATCTATGCCGGTAACGCCATTGCTACCGTGCAGTCCACTGCTGCGGTCAAGGTCATCACCGTGCGTGCCACCGGCTTCGACGCCGTTGCCGCCGAAGGTGGTTCGGCTGCGGTGGAAACCGTTGGTGCGGTCCACGATGCCGGTAAGTCGAGCTTCGTCGGCGAAGAGCTGGCCAAGTCCGATCGTCCTGAGCTGACCGCTGCCAAGATCGTCGTTTCCGGCGGCCGCGGCATGCAGAACGGCGACAACTTCAAGCACCTGTACGCCCTGGCCGACAAGCTGGGCGCTGCGGTCGGCGCTTCCCGCGCGGCCGTGGACGCAGGCTTCGTGCCTAACGACATGCAGGTCGGCCAGACCGGCAAGATCGTCGCGCCACAGCTGTACATCGCCGTTGGTATCTCCGGCGCGATCCAGCACCTGGCGGGCATGAAGGACTCCAAGGTGATCGTCGCGATCAACAAGGACGAAGAGGCGCCCATCTTCCAGGTGGCCGACTACGGCCTGGTGGCTGACCTGTTCGAAGCGGTACCTGAGCTGGAGAAGCTGGTCTAATCCAGCGGCTTCACTTATAAAGAGCCCGGCCTTTTGGCCGGGTTTTTTTTGTCTGCCGTTTGTTGGGAGGTATCGCCATGGATCTGCGCCGCGTGAGTGGCTGGCCAGTACTGTTGGGCATGTTGCTGTGCTCGTCGCAGGGGATGGCTGCGGGCAAGTGCGAGCGGCTGGTAGTGACCGGCAGTCCCGATGCGCCACCTTACCTATGGCGCGATCCACAGGACCCCAAGCACCTGATGGGGGCCAGTGCCGACCTGCTGCAACAGGTGGCAGGGGAGTTGGGCCTCAAGGTGGAGTTGCTGTATGCCGGCAAACGCTCCGAAGCCCTGGAGGAGGTGCGTAGTGGGCGCATGGACATGCTGGCCGATGCACCGCTGACCATCAATGAACTGGAGTCTCTGGACTACATCCATCCGGCGCTGGTGCTGAACGACTACCTGGTCTGGACTCGCAAGGACTCGACCCTGGCCTATACCCAATTGGCGGACTTGCATGGGCGTACTGGCGCTGTGTCGGAAAAGGCTCGCCTGACGCAGCCCTTCGTGGCGCTGGCCAAGGAGCACCTGCAACTCAAGCACCTGCCAAACCTGACCCAGGTCTTCCAGAAGCTGCTGCTGGGCGAAGTGGACTATGTGCTGGCGCCGCGTTATGCCGGCATGACCATGGCCCAGTCCCTGGGATTGGCGGCGGACCTGGTCGCGTTTCCCCAACCTATCGACAAGTCAGGGCTGTTCCTGGCGTTGTCCCACAACTCGGCTTGCAATGACCCATGGTTGCGCGGACAGCTGGCAAAAAAGATGACAGAATTGCCCGCGTCCGGTCTGACGGAGGCCCTGTTGCAGCGCAATCTGGAGCGCTGGAAAGCCCAGTTGCAGCAACCCGTCAGCAGCCCCAAACCGTAGGAATCTTGTGTGACTATTCGACCTCTTTTTGCTGCCTTGGCCTTTCTGGCCATGGCCGGTTGTGCATCCGATCCGGCCCCCAACGAGCAGATGCGTCTGACTGCCCGGGCCCTGGAGCAGGCCAAGGCTGTGGGTGCTACGGCCGAGCAGGTGCCGGAATTGAAACTGGCCGAAGAAAAGTTTTCCCGAGCCCAGGGCAATATGCAGGATGAGTCCTACAAGAAAGCCCGGGTACGAGCCGAGCAGGCCGAGCTGGATGCGCGCCTGGCCGAAGCCAAGGTGCTGACCCAGAAGAGCCAGGAGCAGGTGAACGTACTCAACACCCGCATCACTCGCCTGCGCAAGCAACTGGGGGATGCCCAATGAAGATTTCCAAACCGGTATTTGGCAGTGCCCTGCTGTGGGTCTGCGCCAGCCTGGTGGGCTGTGCCGGCCAGCAGAGCGAGGAAGCCCTGCAACAGGCCTACAACGACTTCCAGAAGGTCAAGGAGGACTCCAATGTCCTGCGCAGCGCGCCCAAGGATGTGATCCGCGCCGGTGAATCACTGGCCCGTGCCGATCGTCTTTCAAGCTATTGGGGCAGTGGCAGCGACGTTGAGCATTACGCCTATCTCAGCCGCCGCTACAGTGAGATTGCCCGGGAACACACCGAGCAGATGCTCAACCAGGAGCGCGCAGCCAAGCTCGAGCTGGAGCGCCAGCGCCTGCAACTGGCATTGCGCGAGGCCAAGCTGAGCAGCGTGCAACAGCAAGGGAAGTGGCTGGAGGAGCAGATCCTCAGCATGGCCACTACCCATACCGACCGTGGCCTGGTGATGACACTGGGCGACGTGTTGTTCGATACCGGTGAAGCGGAGCTCAACAACTCCTCCAATCGCATCGTGCTCAAGGTGGCGCAGTTCCTCCAGCTCAACCCCAAGCGCGTGGTGCGCATCGAGGGATACACCGATAACACCGGCGAGCGCCAGAACAACCTGCAGCTGTCTCGTGATCGCGCCCAGGCTGTTGCCGATGTGCTGGTGGACCTGGGGGTCGATGAAAAACGCATCCAGGTCGAGGGTTATGGTGACGACTACCCGGTGGAGGCCAACGCCTCCGAGCGTGGTCGGGCCCAGAACCGGCGAGTGGAAATCGTCTTTTCCGATGAAAAGGGCCAGCTCGGCGCCGCTCGCTGAAGCCGCCTGGTTGTTGCTGAAAACCCGATGCCCCACAGGCATCGGGTTTTTTTATGGCGGTCGCAAGTTGCTAAAAAAACTGCAGTGATGCTTTTCACTGACTGGGGTGCTCGACTATTGTAGGAACTGTCCCAGTACACTTCCAAACTGTGCCGGTACTGATTCGCACAAAAATAAAACACCGTGAAATCGGGTGCTGCGCCATGACCAATCTCTTGCTCTATCAACGTATCGCTCAGCAATTGGCTGAGGATATTCGCCGTGGTGTCTATCAGCCGGGGGAGCGCGTACCGTCGGTACGCAAGATGAGTTCGCAGCTCAATGTCAGCCATGCCACGGTGCTCCAGGCCTACGCTAACCTCGAAGACCAGGGGCTGATCCGGGCGCGGCCGCAGTCGGGTTACTACGTGCACCAGACGCCAGCGCTGACGGCACCGACGCCGGACATTGCCCGGGTCGAACGGCCAGGGCTGGTCACCCGTAGCAGTATCATCCAGCAGGTGTTGGTGGAGTCGCGTCGCGAAGGGGTTTTCCCCTTGGGAGCCGCGGTGCCCAGTGTCGACTACCTGCCGGTGCGGGCGTTGCACCAGCAACTGGCCAAGGTCACCCGGTTTCATAGTCCTCGGGCGTTCAGCTACATGTTCAGCCCGGGTTTCGAACCCCTGCGGCGCCAGGTAGCGATTCGCATGCGTGACGCGGGAGTGGTGGTCGACCCTTCGGAAGTGGTCATCACCCATGGCTGTGTCGACGCGCTGCAAATGTCGCTACGGGTCCTGACCCGCCCAGGCGACCTGATCGCTGCCGAGTCGCCGACCTACTACGGCTTACTGCAACTGGCTGACCTGCTTGGGCTCAAGGTCATCGAGATTCCCAGCGACCCGTCCACCGGCATGAGCCTGGAAGCCTTGCAACTGGCTGCCAACCAATGGTCGATCAAGGCACTGGTATTGACGACGCGCCTGAGCAACCCGCTGGGCGGCACCATGCCGGAAGAGCGCCAGAAGCAGCTTCTGCGCCTGGCGTCGGATTTCGATATCCAGGTGGTCGAGGACGATATCTACGGCGAGCTGATGTTCGAGGTCGGGCGTACCAAGGCCCTCAAGGCCTACGATCGCCTGGATCGGGTGATCTACTGTTCAAGTTTCTCCAAGACGTTGTCGCCCGGAGTGCGTATTGGCTGGATGATTGCCGGCAAGTACCAGCAGGAGATCCAGCGCCTGCAGACCTTCAGCACGCATTCGGCGTGCAGCGTCACTCAGATGGCGGTTGCGGCCTATCTGGAGAACGGTGGTTATGACCGGCACCTGCGTTTTATCCGCCAGGAGTACCGCAAGAACCTCAGCGCTTTCCAGTTGGCGGTCCAGCAGTATTTCCCCGAGGGAACGCAAATTACCCGGCCTACTGGCGGTTTCATCCTGTGGGTCAGCTTGCCGGGGCGGGTCAACACCCAGGAACTGCATGTGCGTGCCTTGCAACAAGGCATCAGCATTGCTCCGGGGCTGATCTTCAGTAACACCGAGCAGTTCAACCACTGTGTGCGCCTTAACTGCGGCACGCCTTGGAATCGTGAAGCCGAGCGAGCGCTGATGACTTTGGGAATGCTTGCCAGCCAGTTGTGCCAGGAGGCCACTGGCGCGTTCTGAACAATGGGCTCCATGCTTGTCATGGGGCTTGCAACAAGCGAGCATAGAGAACCTTTTATCGATCTACCTGCCTTTTATGAAAGCCTTTTTTCCTGCCATCTGGTTATGTGCCTGTCTGTTGGGGGGGCCGTGCTGCCCGTCCAGGCAGCGCCGGTTGCAGATAAGCCGCGGGCCGGCCAGGCGCATCCGAGCAAGTCGGCCAGCACCAGGAAGACTCCAGCGCCCAAGGCGCCGGCGAGCAAGCCCAAAAGCGGCAAGCAATCACCCGCTACCAGCAAGGGCAAGTGGGCCTATCAAGATATCAAGACCCCACTGGTCAGCCCCAAGGTCGACCTGAGCCTGCCACCGGAAATGGTCAAGCACCTGCAACCCATTGGCAGTACTCCATTGCCCAAGCACACGCCGTTGTTGCCACCGATGTTCGGTGAGAAACCCAAGGAAAGCAGTCCATTCCAACTCAACGGGCGTTTGCTCAGCAACGAAATGCAATTGCAGTTGCGCAGGGACGAGCGCCGTGACATCGAGGGCGCTGCCCTGGATTTCGAGTTCAAGCAATAAATTCTTCAACCGCTGTGTGACTGGGCTGATCGACACTTTGTCGGAGACTGATCAGTCACGCACGGTTGTGCGTTAAATCCGTTCTTTGAGTAATTTTAAACAGCTGTTTTAGCGGTTACTCTTACCAGGCGTCATTCGACACTTTGCTTGTCGCGAGGAGCTTTTCGTCATGAACTGCCGTGAAGGTTGTGGCGCTTGCTGCATTGCCCCTTCCATCAGTACCCCAATGCCCGGCATGCCCAATGGCAAGCCGGCCGGGGAACGTTGCCTACATCTTTCCGTCGAACACCTGTGCAACCTTTTCGGCTTGCCTGAGCGGCCGGCGGTGTGTGGGGCGTTCCAGGCAGATCCTGAGGTTTGTGGCGAAAGCCGTGAAGAAGCCATCCGCCTGATCGGTTGGTGGGAGCAAGTGACAGCGGCTTAGGGTGTCCTCAATGAACGGAACTTCAACAATAAGGAATAAGACAATGGGTTCGCTGCATCGAATTGCTGTGCTCTGTGGGTTAACCGTGCTGTTGTCGGCAACGGCCCAGGCCGAAGACTGGCAAACGGCCAAGGATGAAGACGGCATCAAGGTCTCCTTGAGTGAAGTGGCCGGTTCCAAATACAAGGCCTATCGTGGGGTCACCACCATGAAGACCAGCATCGCCAAGCTCCGTGCGCTGCAGGAAGACGTGGCCGGTGCCTGCTCCTGGATCCACGAATGCAAGACTCAGAAGCTGCTCAAGCACGAGGGCGATCAAAGCTGGACCTACACCCAGTTCAATACCCCTTGGCCGGTCACCGCTCGTGACTCGGTCCTGCACATCACCACCAGCGAGGGTGCCGACGGCAGCCTGACCCGCAAGCTCGAAGGTGTGCCGACCTATGTTCCGGAAGAAAAAGGCTTCGTGCGCGTGGCCCAGGTCGAGGGTTACTGGAAGTTCGTGCCCAAGGGCGCCGATCAGGTCGAGGTGACCTATCAGGTCCATACCGAGCCTGGAGGCAGCGTGCCTTCCTGGCTGGCCAACAAGTTCGTGGTCGATGCTCCTTTCAATACCCTGAAGGCATTGAAGGCTCGTGCTGAAAAGCCCTGATCGCTGAGATTCACAACGATACAAGGCCGCCTCCGGGCGGCCTTTTTCATGGGCTGCCGAGGGCCCAGGCGGAACGTTTTTCAAAGGCTCAAGGTCCAGATGTTGTAGGCCCAATCAGGGGCTATCGAGGAGGCATTGATGCACAAGTGGCAAGTCGCTTTCGTTGATGATCACGGTGTCCAGTCTGTCGAGTATTTCGATTGCGAGCAGCAACCGACACTGGAGCGCGCCGCTCAATTGGTTCGAGCAAAATTGCTGCCGATAAGTGCCGAACTGGACCTCAACGACCTGGAGGGACGTACCGAAACCCCCACCCTCAAGAGCCTGAAAGAACAAAACAGTATTCAGATTCTCAGCATCACGCCGATCTAATCAGTAGCGGGAGTAGCTCCGATAGCAATTTCTGGCGACCTCCAGAGGTTGGCGCTAATCTGCAAGCAAGATCAGCGAGTTCTTCGCCAAGCCTTGATCTTGCCAGCTCCATGCTTGTTTCCCGTCGACCCTTTTCGGGTCGTGACGCAGGCCTGTTGCGTGCTGCCGGGAAGCACGGAAAGTCTATCCATAGGTTCGAGGAGGACGTTTCATGAGCACAGCCTTTCAAGAAGATCTCAGCAGCAGCGTGCTGCGCCGCATGAAAGAAGGCGGCTTTGATTTTTCACGATTCCATCCCATCGAGTTCTACGCCATTTTCCCGGATGAGGAGCGGGCACGCAGGGCGGCAGGACATTTTCGCGGTGAATCCTTGAATGCCCAGGTCAGCGTGCGTGACGACGGTGCCTGGTACCTGGAACTGAGCAAGGTGATGTACGCCACCTATGGTGGCATCGGCGATTTCGAGCAGGATTTCGAAGCTGTGGTCGAGCCTCTGGGCGGCATCATTGAAGGCTGGGGGGTGAAGCACGAGATCCGCGGGCGACTGGTTTAGTCCGTAGCGAGCCTGATGATCGGCCAACCCCTTGGGTTGGCCGATTGCATTTATGGGGCCGATAAAAAAAGCCACCCGGGAGGGTGGCTAAAGGGAAGACCGGTCAGGAGAGGGAACCGGTCGGGAGAGTCCGGCTCCGGTCGTCATCGGCGTCATCAAAAAGAGGGCAGCGACTCCATCAGGCTCGGTGGAGTACTTGCTCGATGGGGGCAATTATCTGTGCGTGCGAGCGCACAGAGAAATCGACTCTGGCTATACGCTCGATAGACAAAGGCCTTGCCGTTGCAAGCTGCTTGGAGGGCGGCCTCGACTGTTGCGCCAGTGCGCGCAGTTCAGGGGATTTGCTTGCGTCCGGCCATGTGCTTCAGGTAACCCAGCAATAACTCCAGCTCTGCATCGGGCAGGACGCTGGCACTGAACCCTGGCATTTTGGCCTGGGGCCAGCGCCTCAGGCCCTGGGGATCGCGGATATAGCGCTTGAGGAAACCTGGGTTGAAGTATTCGGTGGGGTTGTAGGGAATATTCAGGTCCGGGCCGAACTGCGCATCGCCGGCGCCATTGAGGCGATGGCAGGCCAGGCAGTTCTTCTGGAACAGTGCGAACCCCTGGTTGACCGGGTCGTTGGCCGCCAGTCCAGGGGCTGGCAGCAGGGCCGGGAAGCGTTCGGCCACCGGTGCCAGGCGCTGGATGCGTGCCACCTGGAACGGCCACTGCTCGGGGCTGATGTGCCCGGCAGCGGGGTCGGTCCAGACCAGGTAGAAAGGCCCGGCGCCAGGCTTGCCTGCCGCCAGGGCCGGCCAGGGCTTGGCCGGGTCCTCGATGGCGAGCCAGGCCCGGGCTCCATGGCGGTTGAGCAAGGGCGCGGCATTCAGTTCGGCGGCAAAGCCATCCAGGGCCACGGCCTGTAGATGATCCTCGGCCTTCAGGTCCTTGAGCAGGCTCGCCAGGGGAACTGCCCGGTAGGTCATGTCGCGCTTGTAGGAGACATCATCCTTGATGGTGATGTCCTGGGCTGCGGGGTGCTGGAGCAGCTCTTCGGTCTGCCAGGTGCGGCTGCCGGAGCCCAGGTCGATCAGGAGTTGGGCAGCATGCAGGGGCATGCTCAGCAGCAGGGTGGTGCAGAGGAACAGGGCTTTCAATTGATGGCCGTGGGATCGTCGTCAGTGGGTTCGTTGCCGGGCAGCACGTCGTCTGGTCGCGACACATGGTCGAACAGGGCATCCCGGAGTTCATCGTAGTTGCCGCCGTTCACGATACCGAAATAACCGTGCTTGATCAGCGTGTCTTCGGCCTCAAGGGCATGCTGGTTGGTATCGCTGTAGATCACCACGGTAGCGTTGGGGTCCAGTACCACCTTGCGCAGTTGGTAGGCCAGGCCTTCGGCGCTGATGCCGGTGCCGTCCTCCAATTCGAGGTTGACCTGCAAGGAGTTGTGCAGGTTGCCTGCGGCGAAGTCGCTGTCGTTGCGCAAGTCCAGGATCAGCGCGCCGTCATTGATTTCATCCACCGCGCGGTTGACGTCGATGATCCCGGCGTGGGCGTTGAAGGCGCTCAAGAGCGCGGCAAATGCAATCCAATGGCGCATGAATCTTCCCCGTGATGTTCCACAGGAAGACTGGCACACAAGTCCGTGCCCCGGTAGGAACCGGGGATAATTTTATGACCCGTTGATCGAGCAGCCACGAATCAGCCGAGCACTTTGGTGAGGTTCGGCAAGATCAACAGCAGTGTGGTTGCGAAGAGAATGAGTCCCGCCTGGCGTACTTTCGATTGTTTGAACATGGCTGAATGCCTTTTGTTGTTATTCCTGAGCATCAATGCAAGCCGGTTCCTTTACTTCACTATGGGCCGGCGATGTTTCCATTTTCTTACCTGTTCCGGTGCAAAGTCCGTCCGAAACTTCCTACAGTTTCTACCTTAGGGGCCTTGAATCCCCTGGCTTAGATCCAATTCATATGGCGTTATCGCCAATCTCAATCAAATCGCTATAGCTGCTGCTCAAGACCCGGTGGCCGCCCTTTGGCTAGACAGCTCGCGCCCCTTCATCGGTTGATCCATTAGCTACCTACCGTTCGTCTGAGCGTGAGCGTCAAGGCGGCTGAGCGCATCGGTCATTGAATCCAACGCTGTCGCGCCTAAGGTGGGAACTCGACATTTTTCCCTGTACAGCGGTTCGAGGACGTCATGACCCAAGCTCTGATATTCGATGCATTACGCACGCCCCGTGGCAAAGGCAAGGCCGATGGCGCCCTGCACAGTGTGAAACCGGTGAACCTGGCGGCGGGCCTGTTGCGTGCCCTGGAGCAACGCTGTGAGCTGGACACCAGCCAGGTGGACGACGTCGTCCTGGGCTGCGTGACCCCCATTGGCGACCAGGGCGCCGATATCGCCAAGACCGTCGTACAAGCGGCGGATTGGGATGTGAGCGTGGCCGGGGTACAGATCAACCGTTTTTGTGCCTCGGGCCTGGAGGCGGTCAACCTGGGGGCCATGAAGGTGCGCTCCGGCTTCGAGGAGCTGGTGGTGGTGGGCGGCGTGGAGTCCATGTCGCGGGTACCCATGGGCAGCGATGGCGGTGCCTGGGTGCTGGACCCCGAGACCAATATGCACAGCCACTTCACGCCCCAGGGCATTGGTGCCGACCTGATCGCGACCCTGGAAGGCTTCTCCCGCCAGGACGTCGACCAGTTCGCCCTGCATTCCCAGCAGAAGGCCGCGCGGGCCCGGGCGGCCGGCGCCTTCGAAAAATCCCTGGTGCCGGTGCAGGACCAGAACGGCATTGTCCTGCTGGACCATGATGAGTTCATCCGCGCCGACTCGACCCTGGAGGGCCTGGGCAAGCTCAAGCCGAGCTTCGAGATGATGGGGCAGATGGGCTTCGACGCCACGGCCTTGCGGGTCTACAGCCATGTGGAGCGGATCAACCATGTGCACACGCCTGGCAACAGTTCCGGGATCGTCGATGGTGCAGCGCTGATGCTCATCGGCTCCGAGGCCAAGGGGCGCGAACTGGGCCTGCGTCCCCGGGCGCGGATCGTTGCCACCGCCGTCACCAGTACCGATCCGACCATCATGCTCACCGGGCCGGCCCCGGCCACTCGCAAGGCCCTGGCCAAGGCCGGGTTGCGGGTCGAGGACATCGACCTGTTCGAGGTCAACGAAGCCTTTGCCTCGGTAGTGCTCAAGTTCATCAAGGACATGGCTGTCGATCCGGCCAAGGTCAACGTCAATGGCGGCTCCATCGCCATGGGGCACCCGTTGGGCGCCACGGGCTGCGCGATTCTCGGCACCTTGCTCGACGAACTGGAGGCCCGCCGCCAGCGCTACGGCCTGGCGACCCTGTGTGTCGGCGGTGGCATGGGTATCGCCACCATCATCGAACGCCTCTGAACCCCGACTTCAAGGAATCCTTTCATGACCGATGCCATCCGTTACGAAAAAGGCCAGGACCAGATCGTCGTCCTGACCATCGACATGCCGGGCCAGAGCGCCAACACCATGAACGCGGTCTACCGCGACGCCATGGCCGCCACCCTGGCCCGGTTGCAAGCCGAGCAGGACAGCCTGGCCGGGGTGATCATCACTTCGGCGAAAAAGACGTTCTTCGCCGGTGGTGACCTCAATGAGCTGATCAAGGTCGGCAAGCCCGAGGCCCGGGCTTTCTACGACATGGTGCTGGCCCTCAAGGCCCAGCTACGGGCGCTGGAGACCCTGGGCAAGCCGGTGGTCGCGGCGATCAATGGGGCGGCCCTGGGTGGCGGCTGGGAGATCTGCCTGGCCTGCCATTACCGCGTGGCCCTGGACGACAAGTCGCTGCAGATCGGCTTGCCGGAAGTCACCCTGGGCCTGCTGCCTGGCGGCGGCGGGGTCGTGCGCATGGTGCGCATGCTGGGCCTGGAGAAGGCCCTGCCGTACCTGCTCGAGGGCAAGAAAGTCCGGGCGCAGCAGGCGCTGCAGGCGGGCCTGGTGAATGAGCTGGCCAGCGATCGCGACGAACTGCTGACCAAGGCCCGGGCCTGGATCGCCGGCAACCCGGGGGCCAAGCAGCCCTGGGATGTGAAGGGCCACCAGATTCCCGGCGGCACCCCGTCGAATCCGAAGGTGGCACAGATGCTGGCCATTGCCCCTTCGGTGCTGCGGGCCAAGACCCAGGGCTGCTTCCCCGCGCCAGAGAAGATCCTCTGTGCGGCGGTCGAAGGTGCCCAGGTGGATTTCGATACCGCGCAACTGATCGAGGCCCGTTACTTCACCGAGCTGACCAGCGGCCAGGTGGCGAAGAACATGATCGGTACCTTCTGGTTCCAGCTCAATGAAATCAATGCCGGTGGTTCGCGCCCCCAGGGCATCGCGCCTCAGGCGACCCGCAAGGTCGGGGTGCTGGGTGCCGGGATGATGGGCGCGGGCATCGCCTACGTCAGCGCGGCAGCGGGCATCGAGGTGGTGCTCAAGGACATCAGCCTTGAAGCGGCGCAGAAGGGCAAGGCCCATTCCGCGGCCCTGCTGGAGAAGAAGGTGGCTCGCGGGCACTTGAGCGCCGAACAGCGCGACGCGACCCTGGCACGCATCCTCACCACCGCTGAGGATGCCGACCTGGCCGGTTGCGACTTGATCATCGAGGCGGTCTACGAGGATCGCGAGCTCAAGGCCAAGGTGTCCAGGGCGGCGCAGCAGGTGGTCGGCGCCGAGGGGGTGATCGCCTCCAATACCTCGACCCTGCCGATCACCGGGCTGGCCAGTGCGGTGCCCAATCCGGACAAGTTCATTGGCCTGCATTTCTTCAGCCCGGTGGAAAAGATGCCGCTGGTGGAAATCATCAAGGGCGCCAAGACCAGCGACGAGACCCTGGCCCGCGGTTTCGACTTCGTCCTGCAGATCAAGAAGACCCCGATCGTGGTCAACGATAGCCGCGGCTTCTTCACTTCCCGAGTGTTCGGCACCTTCACCAACGAAGGCATCGCCATGCTCGGCGAAGGCATCGCCGCGCCGATGATCGAGACCGAGGCCCGCAAGGCCGGGATGCCGGTGGGTCCGCTGGCGATCTCCGACGAAGTGTCCCTGAGCCTGATGAGCCACATTCGCCTGCAGACCAGCAAGGACTTGCAGGCCGAGGGCAAGCCCGGCATCGAGCACCCGGCATTCGCCGTGATCGACCTGCTGCTCAACGAGTACAAGCGTGCGGGCAAGGCCGCCGGTGGCGGTTTCTACGACTACCCGGCCGGTGGCCAGAAACACCTGTGGCCGCAGTTGCACACGCGCTTCTACAAGGCCGACGGGCAGATCTCGCCCCAGGATGTGCGCGACCGTTTGTTGTTCATCCAGGCCATCGAGACCGTGCGTTGCGTGGAAGAGGGCGTGCTGCAGTCCACGGCCGACGCCAACGTCGGCTCGATCTTCGGCATCGGTTTTGCGGCCTGGAGTGGCGGCGCGCTGCAGTTCATCAACCAGTACGGGGTGCAGGATTTCGTCGCCCGTGCCCAGTACCTGGCGCGCCAGTACGGCGAGCGTTTCAACCCGCCGAACCTGCTCCTGGAGAAGGCGCGCCAGGGCCAGTTGTTCTGAGCCTGGCGGGCGTGAAATGACGGGCCCCGGGGCTTGCCTTGCCGTGGTATTTCAAGGCAGGCTCTGGGGTGTTCGTTATTGCCATCGCCTTGTCAGGAATATTTTATGTCGCTACGCATCTGCATTCTTGAAACCGATATCCTGCGTCCCGAACTGATCGACCAGTACCAGGGCTACGGGCAGATGTTCCAGCGCCTGTTTTCCCAACAGCCCATCGCCGCGCAGTTCAGTGTCTACAACGTGGTGCAGGGCCAGTATCCCGCTGACGACCTGAAGTTCGATGCCTACCTGGTGACGGGCAGCAAGGCCGATTCCTTCGGTACCGATCCGTGGATCCAGACCCTCAAGACCTACCTGCTGGAGCGCTACGAGCGTGGCGACAAGCTGCTGGGCATCTGCTTCGGCCATCAGTTGCTGGCGCTATTGCTGGGTGGCAAGAGCGAGCGGGCGAACCAGGGCTGGGGCGTGGGCATCCACAACTACAAGCTTGCGGCCAAGGCGCCTTGGATGAGCCCGGTGGTGGAGGAACTGACGCTGTTGATCAGCCACCAGGACCAGGTCACCGCCTTGCCGGAGAACGCCACGGTGATTGCCTCCAGCGATTTCTGCCCGTACGCGGCCTACCACATCAACGACCAGGTGCTGTGCTTCCAGGGGCATCCGGAGTTCATCCACGACTATTCCCGTGCGTTGCTCGACCTGCGCCATGAGTTCCTCGGCGAACAGGTCTACCAGAAGGGCGTGGCCAGTCTCGAGCACGATCATCACGGCACTACCGTGGCCGAATGGATGATGCGCTTCGTCGCCCACAAACCCGCAGCGGCCTGAAGTGACCCACGGCCCCGCCTGGCGCGGGGCCGCGTCGTTTCACAGCCAGCCTGAACGCTTGAAGCTGGCCCAGAGGGCCACGCAACCCACGCTGATGAAGCCCAGGACGCCAAAGTAGCCGTAGTGCCAGCTCAGCTCCGGCATGTTCTGGAAGTTCATCCCGTAGATCCCTGCCACCGCCGTGGGAAACGCCAGGATCGCCGCCCAGGCGGCGAACTTGCGCTGCACGATGCTTTGCCGCGAGGCCTCCAGCAGCACGCCAATCTCGATGGTCTGGCTGGCGATGTCGCGCAGGGTCGAAAGGTCTTCCATCTGCCGCGTGACATGGATCTGCACGTCACGAAAATACGGCCGCATGTTCTTGTCTATGAAGGGAAAGCTGAGCTTTTGCAGGTCCTCGCTGATTTCCACCATTGGCGCGACGTGGCGGCGCAGGCGCAACACATCGCGGCGCAGGCTGTGCAGGCTGAGAATGTCCCGCTCGTTCATCGCCTGGCACAGCACGTTGCTCTCCAGTTCGTCGATTTCCGCGTGGATGGCTTCGCTCACGGGCTGGTAGTTCTCGGTGACGAAGTCCAGCAGGGCGTAGAGCACGAAGTCCTCGCCATGCTCGAGCAGCAGTGGGCGGGCCTCGCAGCGCTGGCGCACATGGCCATAGGAAGCCGAATGACCGTTGCGCGCAGTGATGATGTAGCCATTGCCGGCGAAGATGTGGGTCTCGATGAACTCCAGCTTGCCGTTGGTGCGCACCGGCGAGTAAGTGACGATGAACAGGGCGTCGCCGAAGGTTTCCAGCTTGGGCCGGCTGTGCTTCTCCAGGGCATCCTCGATGGCCAGCTCATGCAGATTGAACTGGCGTTGCAGGTTGGCCAGCTCGTGGGCGTTGGGCTCCTCCAGGCCGATCCAGACGAAATGGCCGGGTTTCGCCGCCCAGGCTGCGCCTTCGTCGAGGCTGATGTCCGTGACTTTCTTTCCACCGCTGTAGACGGCGGCAGCAACAACTCTACCCATGGTTCCGGTTCACTTCTTCTTATCAATGGCACGGTGACAGATCAGCAGCTTAGCTTGCATTGCAGCATCAGAGTCGCCCATGGGATGCGAGTTCGCCGATAAATGAAAGCCCGCACGGGGCGGGCTTTTGCACAAGGGGCTCAGTTTGGTTGCAACTGGCGGTCCATGCTGGTGATGCAGTCGAGCATTTGCTCGCGACATTGGGCCATCAGGCGCGGTATGTCGTCGGGGGTCAGGCCGGCAGTGGGGATTGCCGGTAGCGAACGGATCAGGACCTCACCGCTGTTCCAGCGATTCAGGCGCATGTGCTTGATGTAGTTGCTGGTACATACCGGAACGATGGGGACCCCGGCGGCAATCGCCATCTGGAAGGCACCGCGCTTGAACGGCAACAACGCCTGACCGCTGTTGCGCGTGCCCTCCGGGAACACCCAGATCGAGGTGTCCTTGTGTTGCAAGGTATGGGTGGTGGTGACGATCGAGCGTCGTGCCTTGTGCGGATTGCCACGGTCGATCAGGACGTTGCCCGACAGCCAGAACAACTGGCCGAACAACGGCACCCACTTCAGGCTTTTCTTGCCGATGCACACGGTGCGTGGCGGCACCACATTGCCGAACACGAACAGGTCGTAGTTGGACTGATGGTTGGCAATGATCACACAGCTTTGCGGCTTGTCCATCAACGGGCCGGCCTCGGCCCTGACCTTCAGGCCCAGGATACGCATGGCCGGCCAGGCATATAGGCGGGCACACAGGCGGCTGTTGTCAGGGTTGAAGGGGCGACACAGCCCAAGCAGCAAGCCCAGGCTGCCAGCCACTATAAAGTGCAAGCCCATCAATGACATACGAAACAGATACAGCATCTAAACGGCTACCGCGCAGGGGACAAAAGGTGGCGCAGTGTACGAATGTGCACTGTTTTCGGCAATTGCTGTGCCGGGCAACAAGAGGGGCGATGCTTGAGCAGATGTGTCCGATGGTGGGGCGTGCAGGGACCAGAGGGCGGAGCAATAAAAAGCCCGGCACAAGGGCCGGGCCATGTTTCGTCATGCCGAGGTTCAGCCCAGGTGTCCCTGGTCCTCGATAATGGCGTTGTCCAGATTGTCCAGCAGGGCCTTGCGCACCTTCAACTTGGTGTTCTTATGGGCCAGCATGTTGATCTTCTTCAGTTGGCGTGCCGCTGCCAGGGCCGCGCCTTGCAGTTCTTCGGGGCTGACCACCTTGTCGAGGAAACCGGCATCCACGGCGCTGTGCGGGTCGAACATCTCGCCGTTGATCACCGAGCGGTGGAAGGCCGAGCGCCGCAGGCGGTCACGGGCCAGCTCGATGCCAGCGTGGTGCATGGTCAGGCCGATCTGCACTTCGTTGAGGCCGATGCTGAAGGGCCCCTCGACACCGATGCGGTAGTCGGCGGACAGCAGCAGGAATGCGCCCTTGGCGACCGCGTGCCCCGGGCAGGCCACGATCACCGGGAAAGGGTGGGACAGCAGGCGTCGGGCCAGGGTCGAGCCCAGGGTCACCAGGGCCACGGCCTCCTTGGGGCCGGCGGTCATGACCTTGAGGTCGTAGCCCCCGGACAGAATCCCCGGCTGACCAGTAATGATCACCACCGCGCGATCGGCAGTGGCCTGGTCGAGTGCGGCGTTGAAGGCGGCAATCACGTCCGGGGAGATGGCATTGACCTTGCCATTGCTCAAGGTCAGGGTCGCGATACCGTCTTCGAGATGGTAGGAAATCAACTCACTCATGACGCAATTCCTTGTATTAGAAGTGCAGCAGAAGTTACCCAGCATGATCGGTCCGGTAAAGCGCCGTGACTGACTGGTGAGTCAGGCTTTGCTCCGGGCGGCAGGCCGCACGACCTGCTGGGCTGCCTATGTATAGCCGCACGGCAGCGTGGAGCAGGCCGAAGATTGGCCGGTTTGCCTTGTGCCATGGGCGCGCGTAGGCCCGGAAAACCAGAAAAGTGCTTAAGCGCATGAAAATTCTGAAAAAAACCTTTGCCATCTGAAAAGCTTTCGACTACATTAGCGCGCCTCGACAGACTGAATCGGTTTGAAGAGAAACGGTGAGGTGTCCGAGTGGCTTAAGGAGCACGCCTGGAAAGTGTGTATACAGGAAACTGTATCGAGGGTTCGAATCCCTCCTTCACCGCCATATTCGATATAAGAAACCCCTGAAGGCTCTTAGCTTCCAGGGGTTTTTTGTGGCCTGCAGAAATAGCCTCCCACCGAGAACTTCATCGTTCCCGGTTGTACTGGCGCGCTCAGGCGGGATGCCTGTCCCTGGGCAATTCCACGCTTGCCCTTTCCAGCATCGCCTCCACCTGCGCCACGAAGTGCCGGGGTAGCGTCGAGTCCTGGCCGTACATATCTGCCAGGCCGACTTCCACGACATTGCAGGCCAGCGCCTGCAACTGTTCGGCTTGTTGCGTATCGAGTATTGCACAGAGCGAGGCCGGCATGTCGTCGCCCCGGCCGTTCAGGGCCAGGCCGGCGCCGGCCTGTTCCCACAAGGCCAGGTTCGGGTAGCCGGCCATGGATCGCAGATGCTCTAGCAGCTCGTCGATGCACGGGTGCGCGATGCCTTGCGCCTGGCAGTAGGCATCCAGGCAATGGGCGGCGTACTCCTGTAAGGCCGATAGGGATGCACGCGAGGGACCGGCGTTCATCGGTGGCGTCCGTGGAGAGTGCCGGCGTTGTCGCCGGTCGTGCTTTGCGGGGCGTGTTCGGTGGCCTGCTCGCTATTCACCAGCACCAGGTCCACGTGGAGCCGAGGATCGAAGTCGGCCCAGGCATCCTGCAGGTGCAGGTGTTCCATGCCGTCTTCCTCCATGCATTGTGCCGCGTGCACCAGGAAATCCCCCAGCGCCTTGAGAGTGGCGGGCGAGGCGAGCAGGGTTATTTCGTCCAGTGGTATTTGCGTAGGCGAACCGGTTCGGGTGCCGTATGCCTTGAAGGCGTCGATCGTTATCATTGCGCGATTTTCCCGGGGCAGGTGCTTGGCTGCAGGCCGCCATTGAAACAAACAACGGCCACAGCGGATATGCCTGCTGTAGCGCCCCGGATGGCACTGGACAATGCATCGAATGGAGATGAGCTTGTGAAACATCAGCAGTTGCTGGAGAAACTGGCCGCCAGGCACCTGGTCCAGGCCTTGGACGAGGATCTTGCCCGGCTGGCCTGGAGGGCGATGGTCGCACAGCAGCAGGGTCACCAGGGCTCGCTGAACAATGCGGTGTTGCCAAGCCTCCTGGCTCGCTGGAATTGCGTGTTGCTGGCGGATGAGTCGCAGGTGGCGCCGCTTTACCGGCACAAGGCCTGGCTCGCGCTGGCCACGCTGCTGCATAAATATGGCTTGGCCGAGCCGAGTATTACCGCCCGGGCCGTGGAAGCGATCGAGGAGCTGAATCGAGCGGTGGCCCTGGGGGACAAGTTTCATCAGCGCTCGCAGGAATTCAGCGCTGGCCTGCAAGCGCCTCCCGTGGCCCTGGCGCGCAAGCCGGCGCTCCCTGACTCCATAACGTTCTACCGCGCTGGCGATGTCTTGGCCATCCAACTGGAGGGCAGGTTCTACGCCGCTTATGTGCATCGCCTGGGCAGCATCAACGAAAGCCCGATCATCGAGTTCTATGCCCAGGTGTTCGACCAGGTGCCGACGCTGGAACAGTTGCAGCAAACGCCCGCCCAGGGCGAGTTGTACAACGATGGCATCCGGCGCAAGAGCCTGTATGGCGTGAGTGGCATCAAGTTCCAGCCCGATCCTGCCGGCCAGGTGACGCTAATTGCCGCCTGTGTCGCCCATCCTCCGGATAGCAGCCATCTGGCGCCTTCGGTGGGGCTGTACGCGGTCTCGGATATCTTGCGTATCCAGGACACTATCCGCCGTATGTTCGAAGTACCCGTCCCGGCGACGGCACAGGCCTGAAGAGCTGGATTGCCTGGCGCCCGGGTGTTCGCCGACGGGCCCGACAGATCATCCACGGCGGATAACCACTGGCAGTGGAGACACCATGACGATTTCAAAGAAAGGCCGCTACAGGTACGGCAGCGAAGACGCGGATATCCAGCCGGAGATCCGCCGCTATAGCCAATCAAGCTACGAAGCGGTGAGGTTCAACGCTGCCCGATGCGCCTGCGGGAACGACCGGTTCACCCTGGAAACCGACGAGGAGGTCGGCGCGGGCAGAAGCACCTGCACCCGGTGCGCAGCCGTCAAGCTGCTGGGCGACAGCGCCGACTACGCAGTGCAGGCGGCTTTCGAGAACCCTATCTGCGTCTGTGACCACGAACATTTTGCGATCACTTCGGCAGTCGCGCTCTATGCCGACAGCAACGATGTGCGCTGGTACTACATTGGCTGCCGGTGTGATTCCTGCAATCTGGTCGGGGTGTTCGCCGACTGGAAATGCGAAGGCGGCGACGCCGACAGCTTCCTGGCCCGGACCTGAGGGCTCAACTGCGCTGGCCCAGGGACTCGGGGTGGTTCTGGGCACCGGGTGTGGGCGGCGTCCCGCTGGTACTGGCCAGGACCGCCTCGATGAATTGAAGAATGGCCTGGTTCATCTGGGTCAGCCCCGGCTCTTCCAACGGATAGTGCCCGGCGTTCTCCAGCAGGCGGGTCTGCACCTCGACCTGTGCCAGTCGCTCGAGGAACGGTTGGCTGAGCTTAAGTGGGGTCCAGCGGTCCGCTGCCGGCTGGGTCAGCAGGACCGGACAGGCCTTGAAGTCTTGGGGGGCGAGCATCTATCAGTTCTTTCCGGACAAATACGCGTTGCTCGCCCACCTGGCGAGCCTGCAGATGGAGCGTATCGCCGCGCTGATCGATAACTCCCGGCCCGGCCCCGAAGGCGACTGGAAGCAGGCCATCGGTCGGGTCATCCGCGGCGTTGCCGGCTACTACAACGCTCACCCGGCCGCCAGCCTGCTGCTCCTGCGCGGCAACTTCACCCCGCTGGACAGCCAGGCCCACGAGCGCAAGGACGCCATGATCGGTAGCTTGCTGCGCGACTACCTGCTGGCCCGGGGTGGCTTCGACAGCCTGCCCCGGCAGCCGGACGTGACTACCCTGGCGGTGGAAATCGCATTTGCCTGCATGAAGTACGGCTACCTGGCCGAAGGCATCATCGGTGAAACCATTTGCGTCGAGGCGGAGCAGGCAATGATCGCCTACCTATCTCGCTGGCAATCACCCGCGGCTTGAGGCTGCGTTTGGACACGCCGGGTGCTAAGTTGCGCGCTTGCCTTGGCCCAGGATGGCGATCCATTGATGAAGAGTTGCAATCAGGCGTTATTGATCTGTGCGTTGTGCGTCGCCCCGTTCGTGGTGGTGGCGGGAGAGGAGAGGAACCCCGTGGACCGCGCCTCGATGATGGTCACCGGGGTAACCGGCCTGACCACGTTCGGCACCTTGGGCACCACATCCAATCCTGGCGAGATCTTTCATTCGGCCAAGAGCGATGCCCTGGCCTTCGTCGGTTCCGGGGGCCAGATTCGCGGCGCCCAGCTGGAGCAGGCACTGCGTTGCTATCGGACACTGCATCCTGCCAGTGAGGCTGACGACATGCGCCTGGCCCGGGCCCTGGCGGCGTACGACAGCTGAGCACCGACGGAAAATTTGCCCTGGATCAGTTTTTCTTCCACTGGCTGGCCGCTCGTCGGCGTCCGCGGTGCTTTGGTCGGCAGGTCGGTAAATGACTGTCTAGTCTGAAGCGCCGTGACGATCAGTATTTTCCAGGCCACCGGGAGCGTCGCCGGTACTGATCGGTTGTTGGAGGGAGCTGGGAGATGAGGAGTCTTGCTTATATCGAAGACAACGGGGATGAGTTCCCAATCAACAACTTGGTGCGCTGTGGACAGGCGGCATTCGAAGCCGATGCTCAGGTTTCCTTGAGTGCTGTCAGGAAGAAATCCACCGCGGCAGCGGTCGCCAGCAATACGATGTTCTTCCCCAGGGCACAGCCTAAGCGAAAGCGTTCCTGACGACCGAAAGCCTCGCCTTTGCGGTAATTGTAGGAGCGAGGCTTGCCCGCTATGAGTTTCAGAGCGCTGCGTGTATCCCGTAAACGCGCACTCCTGTTAACCACCATTGCGAGCAAGCTTCGCTCCTGCAGGGGATCACTTCGCTTTGAGTGAACAGCGTTACGCCTTGGCGGGGCTTTCTATTGGGCCTGAGCCAGCACGTTCAGTGTGTTGGCTCAGATACCCTGGGAAATTTTTTTACATTTCCGATGGCCGGCCCAACCCCGGGCTCCCGGGCGCAATAAGCAGAGGGTAGGAGAATGTATGGTCGGCTGGGGATTTTTTTCACGATTTCTTCACATCTGCCTGAGTAGGCTCAAACCATCCGTTAAAAACGCAACACCCTAGCCCGTTCCCCAGCGGGCTTTTTTTTGCGTGGTCATTAAACTCTTTTAAAATCAGCGGTCCAACTCCCCGGCAATTCACTGGGGGTTGTCGCGTCGAGCTATCCTGGCTGGCGCGGCCCTGGGTTTTTGTGTCGGTCCGACAGTCTTTTTCGAGGTTCAACTCATGCGTTTAACTCTACCTGCCCTGGTTATGGGACTTCTCCTGGCTCAAGGGGCGATGGCCGGTGACGGCGGTGCAGCCGTTGGCGGCGGCCTGGGTGGCGCGCTGGGCAATGTGGTGGGGCAGAAGCTTGGTGGCAGCACCGGTGCCGCCATCGGTGCAGGTGTCGCCGGAGCGGCTGGCAGCGCAGCCGGAGCGCGCAAGGGAAGCCGGGCCAAAGCGGCTATCGGCGGTGGCCTGGGCTCGGCCGGTGGTTCGCTGATCGGCAACCAGCTCGGTGGCAAGACTGGCGCTACCGTGGGTGCTGGTATCGGTGGTGCGGCAGGGGGTGCCCTGGGCAGCAGCATGGGTCACAAGAAGCGCCATTGATCCTTGCGATCAACCTGAGAACCCGGCCCTGTGCCGGGTTTTTTGTGCGCCTTGGCCGGGCTTCGCCATACTTGGGGTCATGGCCCATAAGGCGAGGAGGCGACCATGGCCCAGCAGACTTCAGAGGGTGCTCAGCCGGGGGACGACGATCCCCAGGTAATCAATGATCCGGGCAACGAAGACCCCGGCTCCCTGCTCGACGATGCGCGAGTGCCCCTGCAAGAAGAGACCGACGCGCAAGATCGCCAATCCGACAAGCGCGACTGATGGCTGTCGTCTTGTCGTCCCAGCCCAGGTTGCCCCTGACACAATGCCACCGCTATGCTGCTGAACCCTTTAACCCAAAGGCTTCCCAGTGCTACGGGTCGTACCTGAGCCGCTCCCTGGAATGTACTTTTGCTAACGGATCAGATGCGATGAATGCACAGTTGAACGATTTAGGACCGATCAAGGCGGTCATATTCGACATGGACGGTCTGCTTCTGGACACCGAGGGCATCTACACCGAGATCACCCAACTGATCGCCGAGCGTTATGGGCGTACCTACGATTGGAGCATCAAGCAGAACATCATCGGGCGTGGGGCTGGCGATCTGGCGCGCTATATAGTCCAGGCCCTGGACTTGCCGATCAGTGCCGAGGAATTCCTGGTGATGCGCGAGCCGCTCATGCGCGAGCGTTTCCCCCGGGCGCAGGCGATGCCCGGTGCCCGGCAACTGGTGCAGCATCTCAAGGAGCACCGCATTCCGATTGCCGTGGGTACCAGTTCTTCGCAGATGTCCTTCGCTGAGAAAACTACCCGCCATGGCGACTGGTTCGCGCTGTTCGACACCATCGTCACTGCCGACGATCCAGAGGTGACGGCGGCCAAGCCCGCGCCGGATATCTTCCTCACGGCCGCCCGGCGCCTGGGGGTGGAACCTGCGCAGTGCCTGGTATTCGAGGATTCGCCCTTTGGCGTGACGGCGGCCAAGGCCGCTGGCATGAGCGCCATTGCGATACCCGACCCGGCCATGGAGGATGGCAAGTTCGCCCACGCCGATGCGATCCTGCGCTCGTTGAAGAGTTTCCAGCCCGCGGCCTGTGGGCTGCCGCACCTGGTGTGGAGCTGAAGCTGAAGGCTGGCTAGGTGGCCTTGGGCTGTGACGCCGGATCGACCGCGAGGGGATCCGGCGTTTTTGTGCCGGGCTGTTCAGGCGCCGAAGCCACCGTCGATGCTCAGGCTGGCGCCAGTGATATAGGCGGCTTCAGCACTGGCCAGGTAGGCCACGAAGCCTGCCACTTCTTCGGCACGGCCATAGCGGCGCACTGCCATGAAGTCCATCAGGCTGGCGGCAAAGTCGCTGTCGGCCGGGTTCATGTCGGTATCCACTGGCCCTGGCTGCACATTGTTGATGGTGATGCCCCGAGGGCCCAGGTCCCGGGCCAGGCCTTTGGTCAGGCCTACCAGGGCAGCCTTGCTCATGGCGTAGGGCCCGCCACCGGCAAAGGGCATGCGATCGGCATTGGTGCTGCCGATGTTGATGATGCGACCGCCTTCGCCCATGTGCCGGGCCGCTTCCTGGGTGGCGATGAAGACGCTGCGGATATTGATCGCCAGGGTCCGATCGAAGTCTTCCAGCGAGAACTCGTCCAATGGCGCCACGGCCAGTACGCCAGCATTGTTGACCAGGATATCCAGGCGCCCGAAAGCCTCGACCGTACTGCCCACGGCGCGACGAATGGCTGTGGCATCGGCACTGTCGGCGCGGATTGCCAGGGCCTTGCCACCCTGGGCGATGATGCGCTCCTGCAGGGCTTCGGCCTTGCCTGCGGAACTGATGTAGGTGAAGGCCACGCTGGCGCCCTCGGCGGCCAGGCGCTCGACGATGGCCGCGCCGATGCCGCGGGAACCGCCCTGGATCAGGGCCACTTTGCCACTCAGGTTGAACGTGCTCATGTGCATCTCCAGAAGTCGAAGGCGGGTTGCCTCGTGTCTGGGGTTGAGTATCGGCCGCTGATCCAGCCCTGTGTAGCGGGTAATCCATATACTCTGTGTAAACCAAAAGTTTAGAGTGAGGCGGTATGGAAGCCTTCGGCAGTATCGAGTGTTTCGTTCGCAGTGCCGAGGTCGGCAGTTTTGCCGAAGCGGCGCGGCGCCTGGGCCTGACGTCGGCGGCGGTGGGCAAGAGCGTGGCCAAGCTGGAGGCACGGGTGGGCGTCAGGCTGTTCCAGCGCAGTACTCGACGCTTGGTCCTGACCGAGGCCGGGCGGGTGTTCCTGGCTGAGGTCAGCGACAGCTTGCATACGATCCAGAATGCGGTGGGTAGCCTGGCCAATGCCCAGGGGCGGCCTGCCGGCACGCTCAAGGTCAGCATGGGCACGGTGTTCGGCTGCCTGTATATCGTGCCGCTGCTGGGGGTGTTCCTGGCGCGCTATCCGGACATCCACCCCGATTGGCATTTCGATAATCGCCAGGTGGACCTGATCGGCCAGGGGTTCGATGCCGCCATTGGTGGTGGTTTCGAATTACCGCCAGGCGTGGTGGCTCGCCGTTTGTCGCCAGCCCATCGCGTGTTGGTGGCCAGCGACGCCTATCTGCGCTCCCGGGGGGCGATCGAGGAGCCCGCCGACCTGCGCGACTGCCGCGGCATCCTGATTCGTTCGCCTCAGACCGGACGCATCCGTACCTGGCAGCTGACGGGACGAGCAGGGGCCATGCAGCCCCTGGAGCTCAAGGCCGCGATGACCATGAGCGACTCCGAGGCGGCTTGCATCGCCGCTGGTCAAGGGCTGGGGGTAGCCCTGGTGAGCATGCCGTTCGCCGTCAACCACCTGCGCTCCGGCGCCTTGCAACGGGTACTGCCGGACTGGTACGTGGACGATGGCTTCACCTCGATCTACTACGCCGAGCACAAGATGTTGCCGGGCAAGACCCGGGCCTTCGTCGATTTCGTGATCCAGCAGTTTGCCGAGCAGGGCCTGGCCCAAGCCTTCAGCGCCGTATAGCGGTTGGCTGGTTCAGCGTCCCTGGCGCATCGGCCAGCCGATCACGCGCTTGGGGCGTGGCGTGGCATAGGTGCGTACCTTGGAGGTCGACAGCCCCTGGCGTACCAGGGACTCGGCGATGGTCACGGCGGCGGTCACCCCATCCACCACCGGCACTCCAGTGCGCTGGCGGATCTGCTCGTCGAGCCCGGCCATGCCGCCACAGCCCAGGCAAATGACTTCGGCCTTGTCCTGGGCCACGGCCAGCTCGGCCTGGTGGACGATGGCTTGCACTGCCCGCGCCGGATCTTCCTCCAGCTCCAGCACCGCCAGGCCACTGGCTCGCACCGAGGCGCAGCGTTCGTACAGGCCCGACAGCCTGAGGCGGTCTTCGATCAGCGGCACGGTGCGGTCCAGGGTGGTGACCACCGAGTAGGCGTGGCCGAGGAACATGGCGGTGCTGGCGGCGGCATCGGTGATATCCACCACCGGTACATTCAGCAGCTCCTGCAAGCCTTCGCGGCCGTGCTCGCCATAACCGGCCTGGATGACCGCGTCGTAGGGCTGGTCGTAGGCCAGAACCCGGTCCATCACGGCAATGGCGGCCAGGTAGCTTTCGAAGTTGCCCTCTACCGATTCGGCACCGAAGTAGGGGGTGAGGCCGACAATCTCGGTGCCGGGGGCGGCTATGCCTTGGGCCTGGCGGGCAATGGCCTGGGTGATGCTGTCGCTGGTGTTGACGTTGACCACGAGAATTCGCATTGGGGTTCCTTGGTGGTTGGCTGAATCCAGGCCCGGCATGCCGGGCCATTTACATCGATCAATGGCTGGCGTTGTCCACGGCGATCGATTCGCCGTCGATGTCCGCATAGTAGGGTTGGCGCTTGGCGATGATCAGGTACAGCAGGCCGGCGATGCCGGCGCCGATCAGCCAGGAGAATGGCGAGACGCTGGCAAACCCGGGCACCAGGGCCAGGGTAATGGCGATCAGCGCGGCGGGAACGAATGCCGCCACTGCTCGCAGGTTGACGCCGTGGCTGTAGAAGTACGGCCCTTGAGGGTCTTCGCTGTACAGCTGCGGCACGTTGACCCGGCCTTTGCGCAGGATCCAGTAGTCCACCATGATCACGCCGTACAGCGGCCCCAGCAACGCGCCCAGGCCCGACAGGAAGTACACGATCACCAATGGGCTGTTGTACAGGTTCCACGGCAGGATCAGCACCGCGATGGAGGCGCTGATCAGTCCTGCGCGGCGGAAGTTCAGGTACTTGGGGGCCAGGTTGCTGAGAACGAAGGCCGGGGCGACGAAGTTGGCCATGATGTTCACTGCCACGGTGACGATCAGGAACGCCAGGCACCCCAGGACCAGGAACGGGGTGCTGGGGATCGAGGCGATGATGTCGGTGGGGCTGGCGATGATCTTGCCGTTGATCTGCAGTTGTGCGCCGCACAGCAGCACCGTGATGCTGGCGAACACCAGGATATTCACCGGCAGGCCCCAGAAGTTGCCCACGGTGATGGTCTTGCGGCATGGCGCGGAGCGGGCGAAGTCACAGAAGTTGAGCACCATCGTGCCGTAGATCGCCAGCCACAGCGTGCCGCCGGCGAAGATCTGCCGCCACATTTCACCACCGCTCAGTGGCTCGCGGATCGACCAGGCAATGTGCCCGTCGGCCTGGGTGTACATCCATCCGGCAAGGCAGGCCACGGTCAACAGGATGATCGGGCCGGCGAAGGCTTCGTAGCGGCGGATGGTCTCCATGCCGTAGGCCAGGATCGCCAGCTGCACCAGCCAGATGATCACGAAGCAAACCCAGCCCAGGGTCGACAGGCCGAGGATCGAGTCATGGTCGTAGGCGGCGAAGCCCGGGTGGATGGCGGTGAGCAGTACGCGAAACACCACCGAGGCCAGGTAGGTCTGGATACCGAACCAGGCGATGGCAATCACGGCGCGGATCAATGCCGGAATCTGCGCGCCGTGGATGCCGAAGCTGATCCGGCTGATGACCGGGAACGGTACGCCGGTCTTCTGTCCCATGTAGCCGGACAGGTTCATGAAGCCATAGACCAGCGCCGCGCCGATGGCCAGCGCCAAGAGGATCTGCCAACCACCCAGGCCCAGGGCATACAGGCCGATGGCGAAGGAGTAGTTGGCGATGTTGTGCACATCGTTGGTCCACAGGGCGAAGATGCTGTAGCCGCCCCAGCGCCGGCCTTCGATCTTGGTGGGGGCCAGGTCGTTGTTATGCAGGCGTGGGCTGAGGGTGACGGGTTCCCAAGACGTGTCGACCACCGGGTGCTGGAGGTTGTGGGAGTGCAGGGAGGAGGGCGGGTCCAGTGCGATGTCATTGGAAGGGCGGGTGTGCATGCCGGCGTACTCCTGATTCCATCCCTGGATAACACTGCCGAGCCTGGGCCGGACAATCTTCGTCGCAGGTGGGGAATCACTGGGTTCGGGACGTCTGCAGCTTGAGTCGGGGCAAGCGTGCGGACAGTGAGTGTATGTATGTTTTGATTATTTTTGTATACAAAACATGCTTCGACTCAAGCCACTTCTATGCCAGTTCCAGCACTATGCTTTTTACTGCTGATTTCGTTTCGTTATTTAGAAGGCATAACTCGTTGAAATGGTGTGAATAAAAATTGACCATTTGAACAGGTATTTATTTTTTAGGTGCCAGCCGTGGAATCCGCGAGGAAATCGCGGTGTAACTTTTCAGGGCGGATGGTGCTTGAAGTGCACACAAAAATGGCACTCTGGGTGACATTTATGTGTACACGTTTGCTCTGTCGGCGCTCGAACGAGCGCCGGGCGGGTTCAGGCCTTGCCGATGAGGTTGCCGGCGTGCAGGCCGCATTCCTTCTGGGTGGCTTCTTCCCACCACCAGCGACCTTCGCGTTCGTGCTGGTTGGGCAGGACTGGGCGGGTGCAGGGCTCGCAGCCGATGCTGATGAAGCCGCGTTCGTGCAGGCTGTTGTACGGCAGTTCGAGCATGCGGATATAGCCCCAGATCTCCTCGCTGCTCATCTGCGCCAGCGGGTTGAACTTGTACAGCGTGCGCTCCGGGGTGGAGAAAGCGCTGTCGATCTCCAGGACCGCTACCTGGCTGCGGGTGCCCGGGCTCTGGTCGCGGCGCTGGCCGGTGGCCCAGGCACTGACGGTGGACAGCTTGCGCCGCAGGGGTTCGATCTTGCGGATGCCGCAGCATTCGCCATGGCCATCCTTGTAGAAACTGAACAGGCCCTTTTCCTTGACGAAGGGTTCGAGCTTGCTGTGATCCGGCGAGATCAGCTCGATGTCGATCTTGTAGTGTTCGCGCACCTGGTCGATGAAGCGGTAGGTCTCCGGATGCAGGCGCCCGGTGTCGAGGCTGAAGACCCTGACGTTCTTGTTCAGCTTCCAGGCCATGTCCACCAGCACCACATCCTCGGCACCGCTGAAGGAGATCCACAGGTCATCGCCGAACTGGGAAAAAGCCAGCTTGAGAATGTCCTGGGCGGATTTGTTGGCATAGGTCGCGGCGAGTTCAGCGACATCGAACGATGGGGTCATCAGGGCGGTTTCCTACAGGTCGGTGGCGCTGTGCGCTCTATAGGGGGGCGATCTTAGCAAAATCCACCCGGCCCTGGCGCGTTCGTCTGCGTTGCGCCCATGGGGGCGAGTCGCTAGGGTCTGTTGCCATTTCGCCGCGACCGCGCCGGAGCCAGTTTTAGCGCGGAGCTAGGCACGAGACGCGAGGTTTGGCATTCCAAATGAGCCGTCGAGTAACGACGCGCCGCGCTAAAACCGGCCCGTCCCTTCGGGTTGCGCGGCAACGCGGTTTGCGCCGAAACGGCAACAGCCCCTATAGTTCGGCCGTCCTTTTGCTCGCTCAATATCAATAATCAGAACCAATGGGAGTGTCTTGTGGAAATCGCCTGTCTCGATCTGGAAGGTGTACTGGTCCCGGAAATCTGGATCGCCTTCGCCGAAAAAACCGGGATTGAATCCCTCAAGGCCACCACCCGGGATATTCCCGACTACGACGTACTGATGAAGCAGCGCCTGCGCATTCTCGACGAGCATGGCCTGAAGCTTTCGGACATCCAGGAAGTGATCGCCACCCTCAAGCCGCTGGACGGCGCGGTGGAGTTCGTCAACTGGCTGCGCGAGCGCTTCCAGGTGGTGATCCTCTCCGACACCTTCTATGAGTTCTCCCAGCCGCTGATGCGCCAGTTGGGTTTCCCGACCTTGTTGTGCCACCGCCTGGTCACCGATGACAGCGGCCGCGTCACCGGCTACCAGCTACGCCAGAAAGACCCCAAGCGCCAGTCGGTGCTGGCCTTCAAGAGCCTGTACTACCGGGTGATCGCCGCCGGCGACTCCTACAACGACACCACCATGCTCGGCGAGGCGGATGCCGGCATCCTGTTCCACGCGCCGGACAACGTGATCCGCGAGTTCCCGCAGTTCCCGGCGGTGCACAGCTTCGCCGAGCTCAAGCAGGAGTTCCTCAAGGCCTCCAACCGTAGCCTGAGCCTGTAACGACCAGGCCGCGTGCGGCGGCAATCGCGCGGGGGATCAGGCTTCGCGTAGCCGCTGCCGCAGGCTGTGTACGGGCGCGTAGCGGCCGCGAGATCGGGTAGCCGCTACCATCAGCTCCTGCGGGCAGCTGTCGTCAGAGCTGCTGCAGGGTGTCCAGCAGGACTTGCACCTTGGTGATCGACTCCTGGTATTCAGCCTGCCAGTCCGAGTCGGCCACGATTCCGCCGCCGCCCCAGCAACTGATCTGCCCGTCCTTGGCCAGCAGGCTGCGGATGGCGATGGAGCTGTCCATTTCCCCGCGCACGTCCAGGTACAGCAGCGAGCCGCAATACAGCGCCCGGCGCGTGGGTTCGAGCTCATCGATGATCTGCATCGAGCGGATCTTCGGCGCGCCGGTGATCGAGCCGCCAGGGAAGCTGCCGGCGATCAGGTCCAGGGCATCCTTGTCGTCCGCCAGTTCGCCGGTGACGCTGCTCACCAGGTGGTGGACGTTGGGGTAGCTCTCCAGGCTGAACAGCTCCGGCACCCGCACCGAGCCGATGCGGCAGGTGCGCCCCAGGTCATTGCGCAGCAGGTCGACGATCATCAGGTTTTCCGCCCGGTCCTTGGGGCTGGCCAGCAGTTCGGCGGCGCTGGCCGCGTCCTCGACCACATCCCGGCCGCGGGGGCGGGTACCCTTGATCGGCCGGGTTTCCACCCGGCCCTGGCTGACATGAACGAAGCGTTCCGGTGACAGGCTCAGCACCGCGCCACCGTCGGGCAAGCGCTGGAAGCCGGAGAACGGCGTGGGGCAGGCCGCGCGCAGCGCACGGTAGGCCACCCATGGATCGCCCTGGTACCGGCCGCGAAAGCGCTGGGCGAAATTCACCTGGTAGCAATCGCCGGACCGGATGTAGTGCTGGATGCGTTCGAAAGCCTGGCGATAGTCATCGGCGCCAAGGTCGGCCTGCATGGGGCTGGTCAGCTGGAACGAGGTGCTGGGTGCCGGCAGCGGCTGGCTGAATAGCTGGAGCAGGCGCAGGCGCTCGCTCGGTGCCAGGCTGGGATGGAACACCAGTTGGCTGGTGCCCGCCTGGTGATCGTTGACCAGTGCCCAGGCATACAGGCCCAGGCGCGCATCGGGCAGGTGCAGGTCGTCCCGGGCCTGGCTGGGCATGCGCTCCAGGTGCCGGCCGAAGTCATAACTCAGGTAGCCGATCAGGCCGCCGGCGAACGGCAGGTCGTAGGGGGCGGGAATCTGTGCTGGGCCCAGTTGCGCCAGGTTGTCCCGCAGGCGTTGGAGGAATGCGCCGCCACTTTCCTCGGCGGCCACCGTCAGTTGCGCCAGGGGCCAGGCACTGAGCAGGTCGTAGCGGCCACGCTCGGCGCTGGGGCGGCCACTATCGAGCAGCACGGCGCCGGGGGCGTGTTCGATTGCCGCGAAGTAGTCGGCGGGATTGTTGCGATAGGGAAGCGGGTGTACGGAACAGGTCAACATGCGGGGCAGATCAGCCATCGGGGCGCGGCTGGCGATTGTAGTCCCCCCGGGGATTTGCTCCTAGGGGGGAGGTCGGCAATGGTGCGGTTTACGACGTACCGCTTGCATTGGCCACTGCCACCGGCTGCGCCAGGACCTTCTGGCAGCCGTTGCGATCAGCCTTCAATGGCGGGGATATGGCCGAACAGTTGCTGGGCGAAACGTACTCGCTCCTCGACGCTTTCCTCGATGCCCTGGGCCTTGAGCTGTTCCAGGTGGGCCTCGATGGCGTGGGTGCGCTGGGTCAGGCCGCAGTCGTTGGCGATCTGGATGTTCAGGCCCGGGCGGGCGTTGAGCTCGAGGATCAACGGCCCCTTGTCCTGGTCCAGCACCATGTCCACGCCGATGTAGCCCAGGCCGCACAGCTCGTAGCAACCGGCCGCCAGCTTCATGAAGCCGTCCCAGTAGGGCAGCTGCACGCCGTCTACCGCGTTGGTGGTGTCCGGGTGCTTGGTAATGATGTTGTTCAGCCAGGTGCCGCGCAGGGTCAGGCCGGTGGCCAGGTCGACCCCGACGCCGATGGCGCCCTGGTGCAGGTTGGCCTTGCCGCCGGACTGGCGGGTCGGCAGGCGTAGCATGGCCATCACCGGGTAGCCCATGAGCACGATGATGCGGATGTCCGGCACGCCTTCGTAGCTGATGCTCTTGAAGATCTGGTCCGGGGTTACCCGGTACTCGATCAGCGCGCGGTCGCGGTGGCCGCCCAGGGAGTACAGGCCGGTGAGAATGCTGGAGATCTGATGCTCGATTTCCTCATGGCTGATGATCTTCCCGGAGACCGTGCGATAGCGGCCCTCGAAGCGGTCGGCGATCACCAGGATGCCATCGCCGCCGGCGCCCTGGGCCGGCTTGATGACGAAGTCGTTGCGCCCACCGATGATCTCGTCGAGCTTGTCGATTTCCTTCTCGGTGGAGATCACCCCGTACAGTTCCGGCACGTGGATGCCGGCCTTGAGCGCCCGCTCCTTGGTGATGATCTTGTCATCGACGATGGGGTACAGGCTGCGCTTGTTGTACTTGAGCACGTAGTCGGCGTTACGCCGGTTGATGCCCATGATCCCGCGCGCTTCCAGGGCCTTCCAGGTCTTCCACAGGCCGAACATCAGGAGTCAGCCTTGACGAAGGCTTTGAAACGCACCAGCTCCGTCAGCCGGTAGCCGCGGTAGCGACCCATGGCCAGCATGAAGCCCACCAGGATCAGCAGCATCGCCGGGAAGGTGAAGACGAAGTACGTCAGCTCCGGCACGCTCATGATCAGGTGCGCCAGGGAGGCGGCGAACAGCGTGCCGATCGCGACTTTCATCGCATGGCCGCCGCCGCGTTCTTCCCAGGTGATGGACAGGCGCTCGATGGTCATGGTCAGGATCACCATCGGGAACAGCGCCACCGACAAGCCGCGTTCCAGGCCCAGCTTGTGGCTGAACAGGCTGATGGCGGCGATCAGCACCACCACGAAGGTCAGCACCACCGACAGGCGCGGCAGCATCTGCAGCTTCAGGTGCTCGAGGTAGGAGCGCAGCGACAGGCCCAGGGCAGTGATCACGGTGAACAGCGCGATGCCGAAGCCCAGCTGGGTCTCGCGAAAGGCCAGGGCGATCAGCACCGGGGTAAAGGTGCCCAGGGTCTGCAGGCCGATCAGGTTGCGCAGCACCAGGATCACCAGCACGCCGATGGGGATCATCACCATGATCATGAAGGTCTGCTGGGTTTGCAGCGGCAGGCCGTAGAGCGAGTATTCGAGGAAGTTGGCGTCGGTGTTCTCGTCGGTCAGCTTGGCCAGGCGGATGGCGTTCATCTCGCTGTTGTTCATGCTGAAGGTGACGTTGGCTTTCTTGCCGCCATCGACGGTGATCAGGTTGTCGTCGCCGGTCCACCACAGCAGGCGATCGCTGGGCAGGCCCTGCTCGCCGGTCTCGGGGTTGAAGTACAGCCAGTCGGTGCCGTTGAAGCTGCGCAGCCACAGCTCCGGAGTCTGCGGCTGGTCGGCCACCAGGCGGATGGTGTGGACCTTCTCGGCCGGCACATGGGCGATGGACAGCAGCAGCTCGACGATCTTGGCCTTGTTGGCGCTGGAGGAGTCGCCGGCCAGCAGCAGCTTGGCATTGTCGTCGCTGGCGTTGTTGACCCGCTTGATGGCTTCGCTGATGAAGGTCTCGACGTCTGCCGAGTGCTGGCGGATCGGCGCCAGCAGGGCGTCGGCGGCAATCTTCTCCGGCCCTTCGATGGCCATGCTGTCGCGGAAGGTCGGGCCCTTGACCTTGGCTTTCTCGGCGCTGTAGCGCTTGGTCAGGACCAGGCGGTAGTACAGGGTCTGGTTGCCCTTGGCCCGGCGTGCCGACCAGGTGACCTTGCGATTGCCATCGACGCGGTTCACCGCCACGCCATAGTTGTTGGAAATGAAACTCTCGTTGAGGCTCACATAGTCGCGGCTCAGGGGCGGCACGAACATCTGGATCTTGATCGGGTCCTTGCCGTTGGCGACGAACTCGACCTTGGCATCGATGTTCCACAGATCGTCAGTGGCGTCCTCGGTCACCGGAATGCCAAGCACGAAGATCTGGTAGGCCGTGATCGAAATGCCCAGCACCACCAATACGGCGATCAGGACTTTCAGATGGAGGGTAAGAGAGCGCATTGGAATTACTCTGCGGTATGAGCGTCAGTGGCGCAGGCAGGTTTGCCAGCAGCGTATTTAAGACTGGGGTCGACCAGCGCATCGAAGCGCTTGAGGGCTTCGGAGCCGATCAAAAGCGGGTATTGGAATGCGCTACGGTCGGTCAAGTTCACTTCGATACTGCGTAAAGCGCTGCCCATGCAGACCTGCAGGGCGATCACCGGGCGTGCGGTGTAGTTCTTGTCCTCATCGGGATCATAGTCGCCGGCGCGGCGCTTGATCTTGCTGACCCGTGCCAGGGGGCGTTCGATGGGGTGGGAATGAGCCGTGTCGATGGCCAGGTAGAAACGCACCCAGGATTCGCCATCGCGCTTGAAGCGCTTGATGTCGCGGGCACTCAGGGAGGCGGTCTTGGCCCCGGTGTCGAGCTTGGCGGCGACCTCCAGGTCGATGCCTGCAAGTTGGGCGTATTCATTCAAGCCGTAGACGGTCTTGCCGGCGGCGAAGCCGGTGCCAGGAAGGATGAATAGGCAGAGCAGTGGGAGAAGGGCCTTGAGAGTCATAGATCCTGGTGGTCATGGGTTCTTCAGTTCAAGGCGACCGGCATTGCTGCGCAAGCTCCCTCGTGTGCTTGCCATAAAAAGATGACAGGCCGATGCGGGCGGCATTCTAGCATGCTGGTTTTATGGCGCCAGCGCCGGGGGTGGGCCTTTTGTCTCGTTTTGATGCAATCAGTTATTAGGCGATTGTCGACAATCTCTATTTTTCCTTTGACTGCGATGGGGCTATTGGCTAATTTTCGCCTCATTGATTTTAAAGGTGTCGACAATATGCTGGATCAACTGGAACCCTCGACGCCGGCCCAAGACGACTCCGAGACCCTTTCCGAAAACGTCTTCCGGCGTATCCAGGCCGCCATCGTCAAGGGCGAGATCGCCCCGGGCAGCAAGATCTCCGAGCCGGAGTTGGCCCGCACCTACGGCATCAGCCGTGGTCCGCTGCGCGAGGCCATCCACCGCCTGGAGGGCCAGCGCCTGCTGGTGCGCGTGCCCCATGTCGGGGCCCGGGTGGTTTCCCTGAGCCATGCCGAGCTGATCGAACTCTACGAAATCCGCGAATCCCTGGAAGGCATGGCTTGTCGCCTGGCGGCCGAACGCATGAGCGTGGCCGAGATCGACGAACTGCGCCGGGTGCTGGAGACCCATGAGCGCGATGCGGCGTTCCAGGCTGGTGTGGGCTATTACCAGCAGGAAGGGGATTTCGACTTCCATTACCGGATCATCCAGGGCGCTGCCAACCAGACCCTGACCAAGATGCTCTGCGGCGAGCTCTACCAACTGGTGCGCATGTACCGCCTGCAGTTCTCCAGCGTGCCGAACCGGCCGCGCCAGGCTTTCGCCGAACACCACCGAATTCTCGATGCCATCGCCGACCGAGACGGCGAACTGGCCGAGTTGCTGATGCGCCGTCATATCGGTGCCTCCAAGCGCAATATCGAGCGCCATTACCAGGAAGCGCTCGTCAACCCGTCCAAGACACGAGGTGAGTCATGAGTCAGAAAACCGCCGGCCAGCGCTTGCGCGACGCCATTGCCGAGGAACATCCGCTGCAGGTCATCGGCGCCATCAACGCCAACCACGCGCTGCTGGCCAAGCGTGCCGGCTTCAAGGCCATCTACCTCTCCGGTGGCGGTGTCGCCGCCGGCTCCCTGGGCCTGCCGGACCTGGGCATCAACACCCTGGACGACGTGCTCACCGACGTGCGCCGCATCACCGACGTCTGCGACCTGCCGTTGCTGGTGGACATCGACACCGGTTTCGGCCCCAGCGCCTTCAACATCGAGCGCACCGTCAAGAACCTGATCAAGGCCGGCGCCGCCGCCGCCCATATCGAGGATCAGGTGGGTGCCAAGCGTTGTGGCCACCGTCCGGGCAAGGAAATCGTCTCCACCGAGGAGATGGTCGATCGCGTACGCGCCGCCGCCGATGCCAAGACCGACCCGAACTTCTTCCTGATCGCTCGGACCGACGCCATCCAGGCCGAGGGCGTGGACGCCGCCATCGAGCGCTGCCAGCGTTATGTGGAGGCGGGCGCCGACGGCATCTTCGCCGAGGCCGCCTACGACCTGCCGACCTACAAGCGCTTCGTCGATGCCCTCGATGTGCCCGTGCTGGCCAACATCACCGAGTTCGGCGCCACCCCGCTGTTCTCCCGCGATGAGCTGGCGTCTGTGGGCGTCGCCATCCAGCTCTACCCGCTGTCGGCCTTCCGTGCCGCCAACAAGGCGGCCGAGGCGGTCTACACCGCTATTCGTCGCGATGGCCATCAAAAAGAGGTCATCGATCTGATGCAGACTCGTGCCGAACTGTACGACCGCATCGGCTACCACGCTTTCGAGCAGAAGCTCGACGCCCTGTTCGCTGCCAAGAAATGACCGGACCCGGGCCGCTCCCCGGGAGCGGCCTGCGGATATAACAAGACGCAAGCAACCGGATAAAAATGAGGAGATTCACGCGATGAGCCCCAGCGAAACCACCACCGCCTTCAAACCGAAGAAATCCGTGGCCCTGAGCGGCACCGCCGCCGGCAACACGGCCCTGTGCACCGTCGGCCGTACCGGCAACGACCTGCACTACCGCGGTTATGACATCCTCGACTTCGCCACCTCCTGCGAATTCGAGGAAATTGCCCACCTGCTGGTCCATGGCAAGCTGCCGAACGTCGCCGAGCTGACGGGCTACAAGGCCAAGCTCAAGGCCCTGCGCGGCCTGCCGGCCGGGGTCAAGGTGGCGCTGGAGCAACTGCCGCCGTCCGCCCACCCGATGGACGTGATGCGCACCGCCGTTTCCGTGCTGGGTTGCCTGTCGCCGGAGAAGGACGACCACAACCATCCGGGCGCCCGTGACATCGCCGACAAGCTGATGGCGTGCCTCGGTTCTGCGTTGCTCTACTGGTACCACTTCAGCCACAACGGCAAGCGCATCGACGTGGAGACCGACGACGATTCCATCGGCGGCCATTTCCTGCACCTGCTGCACGGCGAGAAGCCGCGTGAGTCGTGGGTGCGCGCCATGCACACCTCGCTGATCCTCTATGCCGAGCACGAATTCAACGCCTCCACCTTCACCTCGCGGGTGATCGCCGGTACCGGTTCCGACATGTTCTCCTGCATCGCCGGGGCCATCGGCGCACTGCGCGGTCCCAAGCACGGTGGCGCCAACGAGGTGGCCTTCGAGATCCAGAAGCGCTACGACAACCCGGACGAAGCAGAAGCCGACATCCGCGCCCGCGTCGAGAAAAAGGAAGTGGTGATCGGCTTCGGCCATCCGGTCTACACCGTGTCCGACCCGCGCAACAAGGTAATCAAGGAAGTGGCCCGCGAGCTGTCCGCCGAGCAGAGCAACAGCAAGATGTTCGACATCGCCGAGCGCCTGGAATCGACCATGTGGGAAATCAAGAAGATGTTCCCCAACCTCGATTGGTTCAGCGCCGTCAGCTACCACATGATGGGCGTGCCCACCGCCATGTTCACCCCGCTGTTCGTGATCGCCCGCACTTCCGGCTGGTCTTCCCACGTCATCGAACAACGCATCGACGGCAAGATCATCCGCCCGAGCGCCAACTACGTTGGCCCGGAAGACCTGAAGTTCGTGCCCCTGAAGGACCGCAAGTAATCATGAACAGCCAATACCGCAAGAGCCTGCCGGGTACGGCGCTGGACTACTTCGACACCCGCGAGGCGGTGGATGCCATCGCCCCGGGTGCCTACGCCGGCCTGCCGTACACCTCCCGGGTACTGGCCGAGCAGCTGGTGCGCCGTTGCGATCCGGCGCAGCTCACCGACTCGTTGAAGCAACTGATCGAGCGCAAGCGCGACCTCGACTTCCCCTGGTACCCGGCCCGCGTGGTCTGCCACGACATTCTCGGCCAGACCGCGCTGGTGGACCTGGCCGGCCTGCGCGATGCGATCGCCGACCAGGGGGGTGACCCGGCCCTGGTCAACCCGGTGGTGCCGACCCAGCTGATCGTCGACCACTCCCTGGCCGTGGAATTCGGCGGTTTCGACCCGGACGCCTTCGAGAAGAACCGCGCCGTCGAGGAGCGCCGCAACGAGGACCGCTTCCACTTCATCGAGTGGACCAAGACCGCGTTCAAGAACGTCGATGTGATCCCCGCCGGCAACGGCATCATGCACCAGATCAACCTGGAGAAAATGAGCCCGGTGATCCAGGCGCGCGGCGGCGTGGCCTTCCCCGACACCTGCGTCGGCACCGACAGCCATACCCCCCACGTCGATGCGCTGGGGGTGATCGCCATCGGCGTCGGTGGCCTGGAGGCGGAGACCGTGATGCTCGGTCGCGCGTCGATGATGCGCCTGCCCGACATCGTCGGCGTCAAGCTCACCGGCAAGCGCCAGCCCGGGATCACCGCCACCGACATCGTCCTGGCCCTGACCGAGTTCCTGCGCAAGGAAAAGGTAGTGGGTGCCTACGTCGAGTTCTTCGGCGAAGGGGCCGACAGCCTGTCCGTTGGCGACCGCGCGACCATCTCCAACATGTGCCCGGAGTACGGTGCCACCGCGTCGATGTTCTACATCGACCAGCAGACCATCGACTACCTCAAGCTCACCGGCCGCGAGCCGGAGCAGGTGGCCCTGGTGGAGAACTACGCCAAGACCACCGGCCTGTGGGCCGATGCCCTGGTCACCGCCGAGTACGAGCGGGTGCTGGCATTCGACCTGTCCACCGTGGTGCGCAACATGGCCGGTCCGTCCAACCCGCACCGGCGCTTGCCGACCTCGGCCCTGGCCGAGCGGGGGATCGCCGACGAAACCAAGCTGGCCGCCGGCAAGGTCGAACAAGCCGAGGGCCTGATGCCCGATGGCGCGGTGATCATCGCGGCGATCACCAGCTGCACCAACACCTCCAACCCGCGTAACGTGGTGGCTGCAGGCCTAGTGGCGAAGAAGGCCAACGCCCTGGGCCTGGTGCGCCAGCCCTGGGTCAAGACGTCCTTCGCGCCGGGTTCGAAGGTCGCCAAGCTGTACCTGGAAGAGGCCGGCCTGCTGCCGGAGCTGGAGAAGCTCGGCTTCGGCATCGTCGCCTACGCCTGCACCACCTGCAACGGCATGTCCGGCGCCCTGGACCCGGTCATCCAGCAGGAAATCATCGACCGCGACCTGTATGCCACCGCAGTGCTGTCGGGCAACCGCAACTTCGACGGCCGTATCCACCCCTACGCCAAGCAGGCGTTCCTCGCCTCGCCGCCGCTGGTGGTGGCCTATGCGATCGCCGGCACCGTGCGCTTCGACATCGAGCAGGACGTGCTGGGCCATGACCAGGCCGGCAACCCGGTGACCCTGAAGGACCTGTGGCCGAGCGACGAGGAGATCGACGCCATCGTCGCCGCCTCGGTGAAGCCCGAGCAGTTCCGCCAGATCTACATCCCGATGTTCGACCTGGGCACCGTCAAGGAAGCCGAGAGCCCGCTGTACGACTGGCGCCCGATGAGTACCTACATCCGTCGTCCGCCGTACTGGGAAGGCGCGCTGGCCGGGGAGCGCACGCTCAAGGGCATGCGTCCGCTGGCGGTGCTGCCGGACAACATCACCACCGACCACCTGTCGCCGTCCAACGCCATCCTGGCGGACTCCGCGGCCGGTGAGTACCTGGCGAAGATGGGCCTGCCGGAGGAGGACTTCAACTCCTACGCCACCCACCGTGGCGATCACCTGACCGCCCAGCGCGCGACCTTCGCCAACCCGCAGTTGGTGAACGAGATGGCGGTGGTCGATGGCGAGGTGAAGAAGGGTTCCCTGGCCCGTGTCGAGCCCGAAGGCAAGGTCACGCGGATGTGGGAAGCCATCGAGACCTACATGGAGCGCAAGCAGCCGCTGATCATCATCGCCGGTGCCGACTACGGCCAGGGTTCGTCCCGCGACTGGGCGGCCAAGGGCGTGCGCCTGGCGGGTGTCGAGGCGATCGTCGCCGAGGGCTTCGAGCGTATCCATCGCACCAACCTGGTGGGCATGGGCGTGCTGCCGCTGCAGTTCCTGCCGGGCACCGACCGCAAGACCCTGGGCATCGACGGCACCGAGACCTACGACGTGCTCGGCCAACGCACTCCCCGGGCGCAGTTGACCCTGGTGATCCACCGCCACAATGGCGAGCGGCTCGAGGTGCCGGTGACTTGCCGCCTCGACACCGCCGAGGAGGTGTCGATCTACGAGGCCGGCGGTGTGCTGCAGCGTTTTGCCCAGGACTTCCTGGAATCGGCCACAGCCAGTTAAGCGACGTACCGGGGGCGGGCCGCAAGGCACCGCCCCCGGTCTTTATCAGGACCTGAAATCCATGGCATTTGTAGCGCAAATCAAGATTCCAGCCACCTACATGCGTGGCGGCACCAGCAAGGGGGTGTTCTTCAACCTGCAGGACTTGCCCGAGGCGGCGCAGCTGCCCGGCGCGGCCCGCGATGCCTTGCTGCTGCGGGTGATCGGCAGTCCCGATCCCTACGACAAGCAGATCGACGGCATGGGCGGCGCCACCTCCAGCACCAGCAAGACGGTGATCCTGTCCAAGAGCATCAAGCCCGACCATGACGTCGACTACTTGTTCGGCCAGGTCGCCATCGACAAGCCCTTCGTCGACTGGAGCGGCAACTGCGGCAACCTGTCGGCGGCGGTGGGCTCCTTCGCCATCAGCAGCGGCCTGGTGGACCCGGCGCGCATTCCCCACAACGGGGTGGCGGTGGTGCGCATCTGGCAGGCCAACATCGGCAAGACCATCATCGCCCATGTGCCGATCACCGACGGCGCGGTCCAGGAGACCGGCGACTTCGAGCTGGACGGCGTGACCTTCCCGGCGGCGGAAGTGCAGTTGGAGTTCCTCGACCCGGCGGCCGAGGAGGAGGGCGGCGGTGGTTCGATGTTCCCCACCGGCAACCTGGTGGACGACCTGGAAGTGCCGGGTATCGGCACCCTCAAGGCAACCCTGATCAATGCCGGGATCCCCACCATCTTCGTCAATGCGGCGGACATCGGTTATCGCGGCACCGAGCTGCAGGGCGTGATCAACGGCGATCCCAAGGCCCTGGCGATGTTCGAGACCATTCGTGCCCACGGCGCCTTGCGCATGGGCCTGATCAAGCACCTGGACGAGGCCGCGCAGCGCCAGCACACGCCGAAGGTGGCCTTCGTCGCCGCGCCGGCGGACTACCAGGCCTCCAGCGGCAAGGCGGTCAAGGCGGCGGATGTCGACCTGCTGGTGCGCGCCATGTCCATGGGCAAGCTGCACCACGCGATGATGGGTACCGCGGCGGTGGCCATCGGCACGGCGGCGGCGATCCCCGGGACCCTGGTCAACCTCGCGGCCGGCGGCGGCGAGCGTAGCGCCGTGCGTTTCGGCCATCCTTCGGGCACCTTGCGCGTAGGCGCCGAGGCCACCCTCGAGGGCGGCGAGTGGAGCGTGGTCAAGGCGATCATGAGCCGCAGCGCGCGGGTGCTGATGGAAGGCTGGGTGAGAGTGCCCGGCGACACCTTCTAAGGAGCGGCGGTGGCGAGGGAGCCGGCTCCCTCGCCACCGATGCCGTTATCGAATCATTGAGCAGACGCAGACCTGCGATGCCGTTATTGACCTGAACCTGCAGCCTGAGGAATCGACCTACCCATAACCCCGTCATTGGAGTGCACGATCCATGAGCGCCAACGTTGATCTGAACGACCGTCCCGATTACGACCCGGTTTTGCAGGACATCGCCGATTATGTCCTGGAGTATCGCGTCGACTCCCCCCTAGCCCTCGATACCGCCCGCCATTGCCTGATGGATACCCTGGGCTGCGGCCTGCTGGCATTGCGTTTTCCTGAATGCACCAAGCACCTGGGGCCGCTCGTCGAGGGTACCGTGGTGCCCCATGGCGCCCGCGTGCCGGGTACCAGCTATCGCCTGGACCCGGTGAAGGCCGCCTGGGATATCGGCTGCATCGTGCGCTGGCTCGATTACAACGACACCTGGCTGGCGGCGGAGTGGGGGCACCCGTCGGACAACCTCGGCGGCATCCTGGCCGTGGCCGACCACCTTTCGCAGAAGCATGTGGCCAACGGCGAGGCGCCGCTGAGCATGGGCGATGTGCTGCGGGCGATGGTCATGGCCCACGAGATCCAGGGAGTGCTGGCCCTGGACAACTCCTTCAACCGCGTCGGGCTCGATCATGTGCTGCTGGTAAAGGTGGCCTCCACGGCCGTTTGCGCCCGCTTGATGGGGGCCAATCGCGAGCAGCTGTTGGCCGCGCTGTCCCATGCCTTCGTCGATGGCCAGGCGCTGCGTACCTATCGCCACGCGCCCAATGCCGGGTCGCGCAAGTCCTGGGCGGCGGGGGATGCCTCGAGCCGCGGGGTGCGCCTGGCGGATATGGCGCTGCGCGGCGAAATGGGTATTCCCGGGGTGCTCAGCGCACCGCAGTGGGGCTTCTACGATGTGCTGTTCAGCCATACCAACAAGGACCTGGCGCTCAAGCCCGAGGACCAGCGGCGCTTCAGCCTGCCCCAGGGGTACGCCAGCTATGTGATGGAAAACATCCTGTTCAAGATCAGCTTTCCGGCCGAGTTCCACGCGCAAACCGCCTGCGAGGCGGCGGTGGCCCTGCATCCCCAGGTGCGCGATCGGCTACAGGAGATCGAGCGAATCGTCATCACCACCCATGAATCGGCGATCCGCATCATTTCCAAGGTCGGGCCGCTGGCCAATGCCGCCGATCGCGACCACTGCCTGCAGTACATGACCGCCGTACCCCTGGCGTTCGGCACCCTGGTGGCCGAGCACTACGAGGATGATTTCCACGCGGCGCACCCGATCATCGACCAGTTGCGCGACAAGATGCAGATCGTCGAGGACCCACGCTATACCCGGGAGTACCTGGAGGCCGACAAGCGCTCGATCGCCAACGCGGTGCAGGTGTTCTTCGCCGATGGCAGTTGCACCGAACAGGTGGCGGTGGAGTACCCCATCGGTCACCGTCGCCGCCGGGCCGAGGGCATCCCGCTGCTGGAGGACAAGTTCAAGGCCAACCTGGCGACGCGCTTCAGCGCCCAGCGCTCGGCGCAGATCTTCGATCTGTGCAGCGACCCGGCACGGTTGTCGGCCATGCCGGTGCATCGGTTCGTCGATTGGTTGGTGATCTGAGGCGGGGGAGGCAGCGCCTGGAGCGTTGCCTGTCCGGGATCGCAGGGTCTTAAAGGCCCCTGGTAACAGGAGGGAATGTCAGATTGTAGGAGCGAGGCTTACTTGAAGCGGCGCTCAACGCCTTTTTCCACCAGGATCTTGGCCGAGATTTCCTCGACAGAGAAATGCGTGGAGTTGATATGGGGGATGTTCTCGCGGCGCAATAAGTTTTCTACTTCCCGCACTTCGAATTCGCACTGGGCGAAGCTGGAGTAGCGGCTGTTGGGCTTGCGCTCGTTGCGGATCGCGGTGAGGCGGTCGGGGTCGATGGTCAGGCCGAACAGCTTGTGTTTGTGGGCGCGCAGGGCGTTGGGCAGTTGCAGGCGCTCCATGTCTTCTTCGGTGAGCGGGTAGTTGGCCGCGCGGATGCCGAATTGCATGGCCATGTACAGGCAGGTCGGGGTCTTGCCGCAGCGTGACACGCCTACCAGGATCAGGTCGGCCTTGTCGTAGTAGTGGGTCCGTGCGCCGTCGTCGTTGTCCAGGGCGAAGTTCACCGCCTCGATCCGCTCCATGTAATTGGAGTTATGGCCGATGGAGTGGGACTTGCCCACGGAGTACGACGAGTGCTCGCTCAGCTCTTGCTCCAGGGGAGAGAGGAAGGTGGAGAAAATGTCGATCATGAAACCGTTGGAGGTCGCGAGGATCTCACGAATGTCCTGGTTGACGATGGTGTCGAAAATGATCGGTCGATAGCCGTCTTTTTCGGCGGCTATATTGATTTGCTGTACCATGGCCCGCGCTTTTTCCATGCTGTCGATGTACGGCCGCGTGAATTTGCTGAACGTAATGTTCTCGAACTGCGCCAAAAGGCTCTGGCCGAGGGTTTCCGCTGTGATACCGGTACCGTCAGAGATGAAGAAAGCAGATCGTTTCATTTGCGGCTTGGGCCTTAAGCTAGTGACGATTCTTGGATATGATAGGCGCGATTTGTCGGCCGGGAATGGCCCGCATTCTCACTTATTTTCCAAGTCCAGGCCATATAGCGGGCAAACGCTCCCTGGAGCAGCCGGCTTCTGAGCTTTTCCAACACAGTTAGTGGAGAGATCACCTTGGTAGAGTACGTAGTTTCCCTCGATAAGCTCGGCAAACACGATGTTGAGCATATGGGGGGCAAGAACGCATCCCTGGGCGAGATGATCAGTAACCTCGCGGGTGCCGGCGTCTCGGTCCCGGGTGGCTTCGCCACGACCGCCCAGGCCTATAGGGATTTCCTGGAACTGAGCGGTCTGAACGACCAGATCCATGCCGCGCTCGACGCGCTGGATGTCGATGACGTGAATGCCCTGGCCAAGACCGGTGCCCAGATCCGCCAGTGGATCATGGAAGCCGAGTTCCCCGAGCGCCTCAATACCGAGATCCGTACGGCTTTTGCCGCGCTATCGGCCGGCAACCCGGACATGGCCGTGGCCGTGCGCTCCTCGGCTACCGCCGAAGACCTGCCGGATGCCTCCTTCGCCGGCCAGCAGGAAACCTTCCTCAATATCCGTGGCGTGGACAACGTGATCCGTGCCGCCAAGGAAGTGTTCGCCTCGTTGTTCAACGACCGCGCCATTTCCTATCGTGTTCACCAGGGCTTCGACCACAAGCTGGTGGCCCTGTCCGCTGGCGTACAGCGCATGGTCCGCTCCGAAACCGGTACCGCTGGGGTGATGTTCACCCTCGATACCGAATCGGGTTTCCGTGACGTGGTGTTCATCACTGGTGCCTACGGCCTGGGCGAAACCGTGGTCCAGGGCGCCGTCAACCCCGACGAGTTCTACGTCCACAAGAACACCCTGGCCGCCGGCCGCCCTGCGATCCTGCGTCGCAACCTGGGCAGCAAGGCGATCAAGATGATCTACGGCGACGAAGCCAAGGCTGGGCGCTCGGTGAAGACCGTGGACGTGGACAAGGCCGATCGCGCACGTTTCTGCCTGACCGACGCCGAGGTCAGCGAGCTGGCCAAGCAGGCGATGATCATCGAGAAGCACTACCAGTGCCCGATGGACATCGAGTGGGCCAAGGACGGTGACGACGGCAAGCTGTACATCGTGCAGGCCCGTCCGGAAACCGTGAAGAGCCGCACCCAGGCCAATGTGATGGAACGTTACCTGCTCAAGGAAAAGGGCACCGTCCTGGTGGAAGGCCGTGCCATCGGCCAGCGCATCGGCGCCGGCAAGGTGCGGATCATCAAGGACGTGTCGGAGATGGACAAGGTCCAGGCCGGCGACGTGCTGGTCTCCGACATGACCGACCCGGATTGGGAACCGGTGATGAAGCGCGCCAGCGCCATCGTCACCAACCGTGGTGGTCGTACCTGCCACGCGGCGATCATCGCCCGTGAACTGGGCATTCCCGCAGTCGTCGGGTGCGGCAACGCCACCGAGCTGCTCAAGGATGGCCAGGGCGTGACCGTGTCCTGCGCCGAGGGCGACACCGGCTTGATCTTCGAGGGCGAGCTGGGCTTTGACGTCAAGCAGAACTCCGTGGACGCCATGCCGGACCTGCCGTTCAAGATCATGATGAACGTCGGCAACCCGGACCGCGCCTTCGATTTCGCCCAGCTGCCGAACGCCGGTGTGGGCCTGGCCCGCCTGGAGTTCATCATCAACCGCATGATCGGCGTGCACCCCAAGGCGCTGCTGAACTACGCGGGCCTGCCACAAGAGATCAAGGACAGCGTCGACAAGCGTGTCGCCGGCTACCACGATCCGGTGGACTTCTACGTCGACAAGCTGGTCGAGGGCATCAGCACCCTGGCAGCGGCATTCACCCCGAAGAAGGTCATCGTGCGCCTGTCGGACTTCAAGTCCAACGAGTACGCCAACCTGATCGGCGGCAAGCTCTACGAGCCGGAAGAAGAAAACCCGATGCTGGGCTTTCGCGGGGCTTCGCGCTACATCAGCGAATCCTTCCGCGATTGCTTCGAACTCGAGTGCCGTGCCCTCAAGCGCGTGCGCAACGAGATGGGCCTGACCAACGTCGAGATCATGGTGCCGTTCGTGCGTACCCTTGGCGAAGCTAGCCAGGTGGTCGATCTGCTTGCAGAAAATGGTCTGAAGCGCGGCGAGAACGGCCTGCGCGTGATCATGATGTGCGAGCTGCCATCCAACGCGATCCTGGCCGAGGAGTTCCTGGAGTACTTCGATGGTTTCTCCATCGGCTCCAACGACCTGACCCAGCTGACCCTGGGCCTGGACCGTGACTCCGGCATCATTGCCCACCTGTTCGACGAGCGTAATCCTGCGGTCAAGAAGCTGCTGGCCAATGCCATTGCCGCTTGCAACAAGGCTGGCAAGTACATCGGTATCTGCGGGCAGGGGCCTTCCGACCATCCTGACCTGGCCAAGTGGCTGATGGAGCAGGGGATCGAGAGCGTCTCGCTGAACCCGGACTCGGTACTGGAGACCTGGTTCTTCCTGGCCGAGGGCCAGGGCGCCGCGTAATCGGTGAGTGCAGGGTCGGTCCGTCGCGAGGCGGCCGACCCTCGTAGATTCAAACAGGGCGCGCTTCTTCCGAATGCCGCCCTTTTTTGTGCAAGAAGAATATGCAAAGCAGCAGCAACCTATTTCCTGTCGCCTTGACCAGTGCCGAACGTCGAGGCGATCTCAGCGAAGATGTCTATCGCTTGAAACCTGGCAACAGCCCCGATCCTTCGGTGGAGTTGGCTGTCACCCGCTTGGGGATGGCCGACGAGCCTCAAGTCCGGGGCGTGCCCGTGATCCTGCTACATGGCAGCTTTTCCAACCGGCGCTTCTGGTATTCACCCAAGGGTATTGGCTTGGGGGCCTATCTGGCACGAGCCGGCTTTGACGTGTGGATTCCGGAAATGCGTGGCCACGGCCTGTCCCGGCGTAATGCCGGGTACCGCCAGAACCGCGTGGCCGACTACGCGCGCTACGATCTGCCGGCGATTGCCGCCTTCGTTCGCGAACAGAGCGGGCAGATCCCTCATTGGATCGGCCACTCTCTGGGGGGCACCACTTTGGCGGCGGCGCTGGGTGGACAATACCTGGGGGAGGCGGGCGTGGCCTCCGCGGCGTTTTTCGGTACCCAGGTCAGCCGAATCTATTGGCCTTTGAAGATTCCTCTCGTGGAGTGGGGCGGACGCCTGCTTATCAAGCGTTTCGCCCAGTTGTCCGGTTCACGGCTCAAGCGTGGTCCAGAAGACGAGCCTATTGGCCTGGCGCTGGAAAGCATGCGCTGGCACGGATTGTTTGGTCGCTTTGGCGATGCCGACAAGGATTGGTGGGCCGGCCTCACTGAGGTTGCGGTGCCGGCTCTGGCGGTCAGTGCGGCGGGAGACCACCAGGACCCGACCTGGGCGTGCCGCAAGTTGTTCGAACAATTGGCAAGCCCGCACAAACAGTTTGTGTGCCTGGGGCGAGAGCAGGGTTTCAGTGGCAATTTCGGGCATGTCGAGATGCTGGTGAGCAAGCCGGCCCAGGCCGAAGTCTGGCCATTGGTCGCACGCTGGCTCAAGGACCAGCAGTCGCCGTTACTGGCTTGTGCCACCGAGCAACTGGCTACGGTTTGAAGCCAGGGCTCTGACAAGGGCATTTCGTTGCATGTTGCTTGCGGCTAAGATATGACGCGCTGCGCTATTTTGGTCACATTCGGTGATGGGCTCGACTTTCCGTTCTGTCGACAGAACTGAGAAAATACTGGCCGCGTCGATGGGGCAGGTCAGGCATGCAGGCTGGACATGTAGTGTCTGGGCCCGTATCTCCTAGGCTGTCCCAGGAATCAGTGACACCGTCGATCGTGTTCTTACTGTTACAGGAGCTTCTCGATGAATCATTACCTTACTCCCGACCTGTGCGATGCCTACCCGGACCTGGTGCAAGTCGTCGAGCCCATGTTCAGCAACTTTGGTGGTCGCGACTCCTTTGGTGGTGAAATCGTCACCATCAAGTGCTTTGAGGACAACTCGCTGGTCAAGGAGCAGGTGGATCTCAAGGGGCATGGCAAGGTACTGGTGGTCGATGGGGGCGGTTCGCTACGGCGTGCCCTGCTGGGCGACATGCTGGCCGAAAAGGCTGCGAAGAACGGCTGGGAAGGCCTGGTGATCTATGGCTGCATCCGTGATGTAGATGCCATTGCCCAGACTGACCTGGGGGTGCAGGCCCTGGCCAGCCATCCGATGAAAACCGACAAGCGTGGCATTGGCGACCTCAATGTCGCGGTGACTTTTGCCGGAGTCACTTTCCGCCCGGGCGAGTATGTCTATGCCGATAACAACGGCGTGATCGTTTCGCCCAGCCCGCTGAAAATGCCTGAATGAGCCAATGGCCTGACAAGGGATGAGGATGTTCGAGGAAGAAAACGCGCAATGGGGGCTAGTGCATGCCCTGGTGCTGGATGGTGAAGGCGGTGCGCGCTCGATTGCCCGGACAGAGCTCGACGAATTGCAGCTGCAGGCCCATGAAAGCCTGTGGCTGCATTGGGATCGAAGTCATCCGCAGACCCAGACCTGGCTGCGCCGCTCCAGTGGCTTGAGCGAGTTCAGCTGTGACCTGCTGCTGGAGGAAAATACCCGTCCACGCCTCTTGGCCCTGCCTGATTCGGAGCTGTTGCTGTTTCTACGGGGCATCAACCTCAATCCCGGGGCCGAGCCTGAGGACATGGTCTCGGTGCGGATCTTCGCCAGTGCCCAGCGGGTGATCTCCTTGCGTTTGCGACCCTTGCGCGCGACCGATGAGCTATTGGTGCAGCTAGCCGAAGGCAAGGGGCCGAAAAATGCCGCTGAACTGCTGCTCTACATGGCCGAGTACCTGACGGACAAAGTGCAGAATCTGGTCAGCGACCTCTCTGAAGTGGTCGATGATGAAGAAGAAAAACTGGATGCCGACGAACGGTATACCCCCGAGCACGGCAGCATTTTGCAGATCCGTCGGCGGGCTGCCGGGCTCAAGCGCTTCCTGGCTCCGCAACGGGATATTTTCGCTCAACTGAGCCGCATCAAATTGCTCTGGTTCGCCGCCGATGATGGGGACTACTGGAACGAGTTGCACAACAGCCTGACCCGCTACCTGGAAGAGCTGGAACTGGCCAGAGAGCGCGTGGGGCTTGTGCTGGAGGCCGAAGACCGGCGTCTGAGCGTGCGCATGAATCGCACCATGTATCGCTTCGGAATCATCACGGGGATCTTCCTTCCCATGAGCTTTCTTACTGGCCTTCTGGGAATCAACGTCGGCGGTATTCCATTTTCCGCAAGCCCCTATGGCTTCATCATCGCCTGCCTGTTGTTGGTAGCGGTAGCGCTGGGGCAATGGTGGTTATTCCGACGTTTGCGCTGGGTATAACGATGCGCCATGTGACCCGAATAAATCTGATCGCGTCTTTTTCAGACATCACCAGAGGTGCGTATGCACGATCCGTTTGAACAGTCGTTGCGTGACATGCTCAAAGCCTCGCCATCAAGCCGCGATGACGATGCCTGCCTGGGCCGCGTATTGAAAACCGCCAACCGCCAGGTTGGGGCAGGGGATCTGTTCAGCTTGCTGGGCCGTTGGCTGCCGGCGCTGATGATCGCCTTGAATAACGGATCGGCCCATGTCGCGCCGGTTTCCCGTCTTAAACCTACTGCTCGCACTGCTGATAAGGCTGATTGAATATGGAACTTGATCTCTGGACGCAGAGCCTCGTCACAGCGATGACCGCCTTGTGGACCAAGGTGGCGAACTTCATTCCGAACCTGTTCGGTGCGTTGGTAGTGTTGTTGCTGGGTTTCGTGGTGGCCAAGCTGCTCGATACCCTGTTGTCCAAATTGCTGGCCAAGCTGGGCCTGGATCGCTTGATGGGCGGTACCGGCTTGACCAAGTTGCTGTCTCGCGCGGGCCTGCAAGTACCTATTTCGACCCTGATCGGCAAGATCGTCTATTGGTTCGTCTTGCTGATTTTTCTGGTTTCTGCTGCTGAATCCCTTGGCCTTGAGCGAGTTTCGGCTACGCTCGACATGCTTGCGTTGTATTTGCCAAAGGTTTTCGGTGCTGCGCTGGTGCTGTTGGTGGGAGTCTTGTTGGCGCAGTTGGCCAACGGGCTGGTGCGCGGAGCGGCTGAAGGCGTGGGTTTGGAGTACGCCGCTGGCGTGGGGCGGATCGCTCAGGGGCTGGTGATCATCATCAGTATTTCCGTGGCGATCAGCCAGCTGGAGGTCAAGACAGACCTGCTCAACCACGTGATCGTGATCGTTTTGATTACCGTTGGTCTGGCCGTTGCGCTGGCGATGGGGTTGGGAAGTCGGGAAATTGCAGGACAGATTCTTGCGGGAATCTATGTGCGTGAGTTGTACCAGGTTGGGCAACAAGTGCGAGTTGGAGAGGTCGAAGGGCAGATCGAAGAGATTGGCACGGTGAAAACTACATTGCTGACCGAGGAGGGTGAGCTAGTCTCTCTCTCCAATCGGATCCTGCTGGAGCAGCATGTAAGTAGCCGCTAACCCGGCACCCTGCTAATGTATGCCGCCGCAAAAATGCCCATCACCGGGCTGTGGCGGACATTGACCTGACTGTCGGCACGACTCGTTTTGAATAAAACCCAACCGCTATCCACGCGCTATGACCCCCGTGAGCTCTCTGATGAGGAGTTGGTTGCGCGTTCACATACGGAGCTGTTCCACGTAACACGCGCCTATGAAGAGTTGATGCGACGCTATCAGCGAACCCTATTTAATGTTTGTGCGCGTTATCTGGGGAACGATCGGGACGCAGATGATGTCTGTCAGGAAGTGATGTTGAAGGTGCTGTATGGCCTTAAGAACTTTGAGGGTAAATCGAAGTTCAAAACGTGGCTGTACAGCATCACGTATAACGAGTGCATCACGCAGTATCGCAAGGAGCGGCGCAAGCGTCGGTTGATGGACGCTTTAAGTCTTGACCCCCTCGAGGAGGCCTCTGAAGAGAAGGCCCCGAAACCTGAGGAAAAGGGCGGGCTTGACCGCTGGTTGGTGCATGTGAATCCGATTGATCGGGAAATTCTGGTGCTACGTTTTGTCGCAGAGCTGGAATTTCAGGAGATCGCGGACATCATGCACATGGGGTTGAGTGCTACAAAAATGCGTTACAAACGTGCTCTTGATAAATTGCGTGAGAAATTTGCAGGCATTGCTGAAACTTAGTTCGGCGCAAATATCTCTTACGTCTAGGTGAGTTCTGATAGACTTACCGCCGAGTTGTCCCCCGGTATGTGGGACTGCTTTACAATCACCAGATGGGGATTTAACGGATGAAACTGAAAAACACCTTGGGCATTGCCATTGGTTCTATTGTTGCCGTGACTTCGTTCGGCGTTCTGGCGCAAGGCCAAGGCGCGGTCGAAGGTGAACTCTTCTACCAGAAGAAGTACAACGACAGCGTCAAGCACGTCGAAGATGGTTACAACCCAGGCGCATCGATCGGTTACTTTCTGACCGACGACCTGTCGTTGAACCTGACCTACGACAAGACTAACCACACCCGTTCCAACGACGGCACTGGTAAGCAAAAAATCGAAGGCGACAACTTCGGCCTGAACGCTCAGTACCACTTTGGTACTGTGGGTGACGCTCTGCGTCCATACGTTTCCGGCGGTGTTGCTCACAAGAGCATGACCAACGTGATCGCCGACGGTCACAGCGGCCGCGACAAGTCGACCTTCCTGACCGCAGGTGCTGGCGTTAAGTACTACTTCACCGACAACCTGTTCGCCCGTGCTGGCGTTGAAGCTGACTACAAGCTGGATAACGGCAAGTGGGACTACGCTCCGACCATCGGCCTGGGTGTGAACTTCGGCGGTAGCGGTGGCAAGGTTGCTCCAGCTCCAGTAGCTCCGGCTCCTGCTCCAGAACCAGCTCCAGAAGCTCCGGTTGCTGAAGTTGTTCGTGTTGAGCTGGACGTGAAGTTCGACTTCGACAAGTCTGTTGTTAAGCCTAACAGCTACGCTGACATCAAGAACCTCGCTGACTTCATGAAGCAGTACCCACAAACCACCACCGTTGTTGAAGGTCACACTGACTCCGTCGGTCCTGACGCTTACAACCAGAAACTGTCCGAGCGTCGTGCAAACGCCGTTAAGCAAGTTCTGGTTAACCAGTACGGCGTTGGCGCTAACCGCGTTCAATCCGTTGGTTACGGTGAGTCCCGCCCAGTTGCCGACAACGCAACTGAAGCTGGCCGCGCTGTAAACCGTCGCGTAGAAGCCTCGGTAGAAGCTCAAGCTAAGTAATTAGCCCTGTAGCTTGGAAAAACCCGGCCTAGGCCGGGTTTTTCTTTGCCTGGATTTTTTACCCCAGGGGTTCAGGCCTGGAGCAGGCAGGCGGCGCTGGCGCCAGCAGTTGCCGCTACTGCGCCGATTACCAGGATCGCCGGGCTCTTGAGCCTGAATTGCAGGGCATCCTGTTGCATGTTCCCCAGTACGCTGCGGCATTCCCGCTGCTCCGGCAACGAGGCATTCTCGATCATCGCCACCGGTGTCCGGTCCGGCATGCCAGCGGCGCGCAACTGTTCGCCGATCTCTGTCAGTTTCGCCACTCCCATATAGATCACCAGGGTCGTTCCGCCCTGGGCCGGTGCCTGCCAGTCCAACGGACTTTCGTCTTGGGTATGGGAGGTGAGTAGCGTTACGCCTCGCAAGGTCAGGGAGATATCGCAGTGGGTGGCACCGGCCTAGACCGGCATGCACGGCTCGATAGCCAACGTTCTTGCAAGTTGCAAAAGGTGCGGTCAGCGAGCTAGCCCAGGCCACAGGCTTGGGTGGTGTGTTCAGGGATCGGCTCCCGCTCAGGGCATGGGAGGCCTGCCAGCGATTGCCGGGGCCATCGGCATAGTCGCTCAGTAGCCGCGGCTCGATGCAGGCCAGCGAGGTATCGAGGTAGTCGCTGGCACTGAGCAGGCGCGCGGTGCTGCGACGGTTCTCCTGGCTTTGCTCGATGAAGCGGCTGGCCTCCAGAACGGCCATCACCAGGGCCCGGGCCGTGCTGGGGTGCTGCTCGACAAAGGCTCGGGTGCAGCCCAGGGCCTTCTACGGGTGATCAGGCCAGATGCCCTGGCTGGCGAGACAGTAATACAACCACAGGGCGTGGGTGCCTGGGCGAAGGTCAGGCGCGCCCGGCTTTGGTGCACATGCTGCTCCAGCGCCTCAGGGCTGGTCACCTTGAGCGCTTGCAGGTTCCGGGACAGGTTGATGCTCTGGCCGTTGTGATTCAGGCCCATGAGCACTGCCATGTCGCAAGGGCCGGTGCCGCCTATACCCAGGTGCACTGAATAGATCAGTCCGTACAGGCTGTGGGCGGCGTCCAGTTCGCCGCTGACCAGTTTGTCCCGCAGGCCGGCCCAGGAGCCCTGGCGCTTGAGGTTCAGGGTCAGGCCGTAGGGCTGGGCGACGCCCTGGGTGGCGGCAACCACCAGCGAGGCGCAGTCGGTCAGGGGCATGAAGCCCAGGTCCAGCTCGGGCTTTTCCGGGGCATCGCTGCCGTTGACCCAGGCCAATGGCGAGTGTGGGCGTTCGATCATGGGGGCACCCTGTGTGAAAAGCCTCTTGGCCATTCGCCCGGACGGGGTGGGAGAGGGCGCTGGCACTGTCCTTGGGCCCGGGCAAGCGTTGCCCCGGGTGGGTTGGAGCAAGAGAGCGCAAGGCATATGCCATCGACAGGCGGATTTGCGTTGGTGCCTCGCGTGCAAGCCCCGGGCGCGGCTATAATCGGCGACCTATTTCGCCGCCAACCGAGTTCATTCCGCCCATGTATACCCTGGCCCGCCAGCTGCTGTTCAAACTCTCCCCGGAAACCTCCCACGATCTGTCCCTGGACCTGATCGGCGCTGGCGGGCGTTTGGGCCTCAACGGCCTATTGTGCAAGGCCCCGGCGCAGTTGCCGGTCAAGGTCATGGGGTTGGAGTTCGCCAATCCCGTGGGGCTGGCGGCCGGCCTGGACAAGAATGGCGCGGCCATCGACGGTTTCTCCCAATTGGGCTTCGGCTTCGTCGAGATCGGCACGGTCACGCCCCGTCCACAGCCCGGCAATCCGAAGCCACGGATCTTCCGCCTGCCCGAGGCGCAAGCCATCATCAACCGCATGGGGTTCAACAACCTCGGGGTGGACAATCTGCTGGCGCGGGTGGCGGCCGCCAAGTACAAGGGCGTGCTGGGCATCAACATCGGCAAGAACTTCGACACCCCGGTCGAGCGGGCGGTGGACGACTACCTGATCTGCCTGGACAAGGTCTATGCCCATGCCAGCTACGTCACCGTCAACGTCAGTTCGCCCAATACCCCTGGCCTGCGCAGCCTGCAGTTCGGTGAGTCGCTCAAGCAACTGCTGGCAGCCCTGAGCCGTCGCCAGCAGGAGCTGGCGGCAATCCATGGCAAGCGCGTGCCGTTGGCGATCAAGATCGCCCCGGACATGAGCGACGAAGAAACCGTGGAAGTGGCCCGGGCCCTGCTGGAGACGGGCATGGACGCAGTGATCGCCACCAACACCACCCTGGGGCGCGAAGGGGTCGAGGGCCTGGAACATGGCGCCGAAACCGGCGGCTTGTCCGGTGCGCCAGTGCGGGAGAAGAGCACCCATACCGTCAAGGTCCTGGCTGCGGAGCTCGCCGGTCGCCTGCCGATCATTGCCGTGGGCGGTATTACCGAAGGCAAGCACGCCGCGGAGAAGATCGCCGCAGGGGCAAGCCTTGTGCAGTTGTACTCGGGCTTCATCTACAAGGGCCCGGCGCTGATCCGCGAGTCGGTGGATGCCATTGCGGCCATGGGCTGAGGGTTGTTGCGGGTGAGGCGGCAATAAAAAGGGCTCCTCGAAGGAGCCCCTGGGCCGAAGCCCGCCGCCCGGATGGGGCGTGCGTGGTTAAATCGTTGTGCATTCAAGTTTTTCAGGTGTCGGAATGTGCCCTGATCAGCCGACAGCGCGAAGTTCGTTGAGTCTGTGTATACCCGCAGTGCCTGTCATACCGTCCCAGTTGTCGCCGCGTCCTTCTCGCCAGCCATTGATCCAGGCTTGGCGTACCGACGGTAGAGTAAATGGGCAAAGCTCACGGGACTTGCCATTAACGCCATACTGATATCCGCGTAAAAACGCTCTTTCCAACGGATCACGCTTTAGTCTTCTCATAGGGTGTTTCCCTCACTTGTTGACTGTATATGTCCCGTCGACCTTCATAGAGGTCGGGCAGATCGGTTCTGCCGTTGGTGCTCGCTGCCGGCGTCACGAGCCTTGATGTTGACGCCGTTGCGGCGCCAACCTGTGTTGAGTTCTAACCAATAGGTCACAGCAAGTGAATGATCGTTTTGTCATAAGGACGTAACGATAATGCTGTCCAGGCCATAAGCCTGGACGGTTTTTGTATTGTGTTTGTCAAGCAAAGCCCGCTGTGGCTAGCCTCGGACTAGATGATGAGGTTAATGCTTTAGTAAGAATGTCGGACGGTTGCACTCAACTACTATTCGACGAAGGGTAGACTTATGTCATTTTATTGCCCTGACTTTTTATCTGCCCCGGCCTCTAAGTTTTTTGTCCTGCAAAAAATCATGCCAGCCGGGGTGGGGCGGCACAGTCTCGTGCCATGCGAGCGCTCTTGAAGAAAAGCGCTTGATTAAAAACCGAGCGGGCGATGCGTTGTCCGTTCACTTATTTGCCTAAGGCCCTGGTATTTCCATGTCGGATCGTTACGAACTCTTCCTCACCTGTCCCAAAGGCCTTGAAGGCCTGCTGATCGAGGAAGCCACCGGGCTTGGCCTTGAACAAGCGCGCGAACACACCTCCGCCGTGCGCGGCATGGGCGACATGGAGACAGCTTATCGCCTGTGCTTGTGGTCGCGCCTGGCCAACCGGGTCTTGCTGGTCCTCAAGCGCTTCCCGATGAAAAACGCCGATGACCTCTACCAGGGCGTGCTGGATGTCGACTGGCAGGACCACATGCTGGCCGACGGTACCCTTGCCGTGGAGTTCAGCGGCCACGGCTCGGGTATCGACAACACCCATTTCGGCGCCCTGAAGGTCAAGGACGCCATCGTCGACAAATTGCGCACGCCCACCGGTGAGCGTCCTTCGGTGGATAAGCTCAATCCGGACTTGCGTATCCACCTGCGCCTGGATCGTGGCGAAGCCATTCTCTCCCTGGACCTGTCCGGCCACAGCCTGCACCAGCGTGGCTACCGCCTGCAGCAAGGCGCCGCACCGCTCAAGGAAAACCTGGCCGCCGCGATCCTGATCCGTTCCGGTTGGCCGCGCATTGCCGCCGAGGGCGGGGCCCTGGCCGACCCGATGTGTGGCGTCGGTACCTTCCTGGTGGAGGCCGCGATGATCGCCGCCGACATCGCTCCCAACCTCAAGCGCGAGCAATGGGGATTCAGCGCCTGGCAGGGGCATGTGCCCGCGCTGTGGCGCAAGCTGCATGACGAAGCCCTGGCCCGGGCACAGGCCGGACTGTCACGGCCGCCGCTGTGGATCCGTGGCTATGAGGCCGACCCACGCCTGATCCAGCCGGGCCGCAACAACGTCGAGCGTGCCGGCCTGAGCGACTGGATCAAGATCTACCAGGGCGAAGTGGCGACTTTCGAGCCGCGTCCGGACCAGAACCAGAAAGGCCTGGTGATCTGCAACCCCCCCTATGGCGAGCGCCTGGGTGACGAGGCCAGCCTGTTGTACCTCTACCAGAACCTGGGCGAGCGCCTGCGCCAGGCTTGCCTGAACTGGGAGGCCGCGGTGTTCACCGGCGCCCCGGACCTGGGCAAGCGCATGGGCATCCGCAGCCACAAGCAGTACTCGTTCTGGAACGGCGCCTTGCCTTGCAAGCTGTTGCTGATCAAGGTGCTGCCCGACCAGTTCGTCACGGGCGAGCGTCGCAGCCCCGAGCAGCGCCAGTTGGAGCGCGAACAGGCCCAGGCCGTGGCGGATGAGCCGCCAGTGCGCCAGTACAACAAGAACGGCAACCCGATCAAACCGGCTCCGGCTCCGGTAGTCGAGCAGGCCCGCCTGAGCGAAGGCGGGCAGATGTTCGCCAACCGCCTGCAGAAGAACCTCAAGCAGTTGGGCAAGTGGGCCAAGCGTGAGGGTATCGAATGCTATCGGGTCTACGACGCCGACATGCCCGAGTATTCCCTGGCCATCGACCTGTATCAGGACTGGGTGCACGTGCAGGAGTACGCCGCGCCCAAGTCGGTGGACCCGGAGAAGGCCCAGGCTCGCCTGTTCGATGCCCTGGCAGCGATTCCCCAGGCACTCAACGTCGACAAGAGCCGGGTGCTGATCAAGCGCCGCGAGCGCCAGAGCGGCACTCGCCAGTACGAGCGCCAGGGTGCCCAGGGGCAGTTCACCGAGGTCCGCGAAGGCGGGGTCAAGCTGCTGGTGAACCTTACCGACTACCTGGATACCGGGCTGTTCCTCGACCACCGGCCGATGCGCATGCGCATCCAGAAGGAGGCGGCCGGCAAGCGCTTCCTCAACCTGTTCTGCTACACCGCCACGGCCAGTGTGCACGCCGCCAAGGGCGGAGCGCGCAGCACCACCAGCGTCGACTTGTCGAAAACCTACCTGGACTGGGCGCGGCGCAACCTGTCGCTCAATGGTTTTTCCGACAAGAACCGCCTGGAGCAGGGCGATGTGATGGCCTGGCTGGACACCTGCCGCGATGAGTTCGACCTGATCTTCATCGACCCGCCGACCTTCTCCAACTCCAAGCGCATGGAAGGGGTGTTCGACGTACAGCGCGACCAGGTGCAGTTGCTCGACTTGGCCATGGCTCGCCTGGCACCTGGCGGCGTGCTGTATTTTTCCAACAACTTCCGCAAGTTCCAGCTGGATGAAAACCTGGCTGCGCGCTACCAGGTGGAGGAGATCACGGCGAGCACCATCGACCCGGATTTTGCCCGTAACGGCAAGATCCACCGTGCCTGGAAGATCACCACTCGCTGATGACAGGATAAGTCCCCCAGGGCCTGAATTTTCAGGCCTTGGAGTGGCTTGATACTGGTCAAATTAATGGCTAATGGCTATAACTCACAACACGTTCGAATGACACCCAAACTCGCTGGCGTGATGAGTTCTACTTATGCCGTTGCATGTGGTACGCCCGAAAATCCTGGGTTTCATCAGTGAAGAAGTATCCGCCTGGCTGGTGGCCCTTTTGGTGCTGCTGGCCGGTTGCATCCTGACCGGGCTGCTGGCCTGGTCCACCTACAACCTGAACAAGCAACAGCTGCGCCAGCGCTTCCAGTTGCTGGCCAGCGAGCGCTATAGCCGTATCGAAGAACGCTTTCAGGACCAGGAGCAGCGCCTGGACGGTTTGCGGCGGTTCTTCGTCAATTCCGATCAGGTCACGCGCCAGGATTTCGATGGTTACGCCAAGCCACTGTTGCGTCGTACCCAGGCCTACGCCTGGGCGCCGCTGGTCAGTCGGGCCCAGCGCCCGGCGTTCGAGCAGGCGGTACGGGAGCAGGGCGTGGCGGGGTTCAGCATTCTGCAATTGAATGCTGCCGGCGAGATGGAACCCGCTGGCGACCAGGATGACTATGCACCGGTGCTCTACAGCCAGACCCAGAGTCCAATGGGCTCGCCGCTGGGCTACGACCTGCTGGCCCAGCCCCTGCGTCGGGCGACGCTGGAGCGTGCGCGGGAACGGGACGGCATGGCCGTCTCGCCGCCGGTGCACCTGGTGGCGGTCGATCCGGCCTATGCCAGGGGCGTGGTGCTGGCAGCGCCAGTCAGGCGCGCGGCGAACAATGCAGGCACGCTGTCGCGCCCCGATGGTTTTGTGCTGGCGGTGATCAGCCTGCGGCAACTGGTGGCCGACGGCCTGCCGGTGCCGGCCAGTGACAACCTCTCGGTGCGTATCCTCGACCTGTCCATCGAGGGCCGGCACGAGGTGCTCTATGAATCGAATAACCCGCCGATCGACAGCTACCTGACCGCTAGCCGGCTGCTGCGCCTGGCCGACCGTGACTACCAGGTGGATATCCGTCCCGGCGCGGCGTTCCTGCATGCCAATCATTTTTCCCTGGGCAGCCTGGTGATTCTAGGTGGCCTGCTCAGCGTGCTGCTCAGCGCCTTGCTCTATGTGCTGGTGAGCCAGCGGCAACGGGCCCTGACCCTGGTCGAACAGCGCACGGCACAACTGCGCAGCCGCGAGCAGGAGTTGCGCGGCACCCATAGCCAGCTGCGCAGCGTGCTCAATGCCGCCACCCAAGTGGCGATCATCGCGACCGACCTGCGTGGAGTGATCACCACGTTCAACGCGGGCGCCGAGCACATGCTCGGCTACAGCAGCGCCGAAGTAGTGGGCCACCTGACCCTGGAAAGCCTGCACCTGCCCCAGGAGCTGGAGAGCTGGGCGCAAAGCCTGAGCCAGCGCTATGGCAAGCCCATCCCGGTGTCCCAGGCGATGCTGGTGGAGGAAGGCATGATGGCCGGGCACGAGGCCAGGGAGTGGACCCTGGTCCGCCGCGATGGCAGTCACTTGTCGGTGAACATGCTGGCCACCCCGGTGCTCGATGATCAGGGGTTGTGGATCGGCCACCTGGCGATTTGCATCGATATCACCGAGCGCAAGCGCGTGCACGAGGCCCTGGCGGCCCGGGATCGCCTGCTCAAGAGACTCAGCGCCCATGTTCCTGGCGGGATCTACCAGTTCAAGATGGACGCCGATGGGCACACCAGCTTCACCTACGCCAGCGACGGTATCCGCGAGATCTACGAGATCGATCCACAACAACTGCAGGAGGATGCGGCGTTGGTGTTCGAACGTATTCATCCGGAGGACGTGGAGCGAATCACGCAGTCGACCCTGATCTCGGCGCAGAACCTGAGCCCTTGGCGCGAGGAGTACCGGGTCTGCCTGCCGGAGCGTGGCCTGCGCTGGATGCGCGGCGCGGCGAGCCCGGAGAGCTTGCCAGGTGGCGGCGTGCTATGGCACGGCTACATCTCGGATATCTCCGATCTCAAGCGGGTCGAGGAAGAGTTGCGGGCGCTGTCGGTCACCGACTCCCTGACCGGTATTTACAACCGGCGGTATTTCCAGGAGCAGTTGCAGCACGAGATGCAGCGGCTGGAGCGCAGCGGCGGCGAGATGGCGGTGATCATGCTGGATATCGATCACTTCAAGCGCATCAACGACCAGTATGGCCATGCCGTGGGCGACCAGGTGCTGCGCAGTGTCTGCGAGCGCATCGGCCGGCGCCTGCGACGCACGGATGTGTTCTGCCGCCTTGGCGGCGAGGAGTTCATGCTCCTGTGCCCGGACACCAGTGGCCGCCAGGCACTGGTCCTGGCCGAGGAGCTGTGGCAGGGGCTGAGGGGCTTGCCGATCGATCCGGTAGGGACGGTCACAGCCAGTTTCGGCATTGCCAGCTGGCATGAAGGCGAGGGGGCGGATGGTTTGCTGCTGCGGGCCGACTCCGGCGTCTATGCCGCCAAGCAGGCTGGGCGCGACCGGGTCCAGCCAGAACTGCCTTGAACCGCGACGACGGCGCGCCTGGAGCCGCCGTCGACAGCGGGATTACAGCGCCGAGGCGCTGGCGGCCAGCTTGGGCTGGCGGTACAGGTCCAGCAGGACCTGGTCCAGCACCGAGGAGGCGCCGAACGGTTGTGGGTCGTTGAGGATCGCCACCACCGCCCAGGTGTTGCCATTGTCGTCGCGGCTGTAGCCGGCGATGGCGCGGACGGTGTTCAGGGTGCCGGTCTTGATATGGGCTTCACCGGACATCGCCGTGCGCTTGAGGCGCTTGCGCATGGTGCCGTCCATGCCGGCGATCGGCATCGAGCTGATGAACTCGGCGGCGTAGGGGCTTTTCCAGGCCGCTTGCAGCAGGCCGGCCATCTCCCGGGCACTGACTCGTTCGGCGCGGGACAGGCCTGAGCCGTTCTCCATCACCAGGTGCGGCGAGGTAATGCCTTTCTTGGCCAGCCATTGGCGGATAACCCGCTGTGCGGCCTTGGCATCGTCGCCATCGGCTTCGTTGCGGTACTTGGCACCCAGGCTCAGGAACAATTGCTGGGCCATGGTGTTGTTGCTGTATTTGTTGATGTCGCGGATGACTTCCGCCAGGTCCGGGGAGAATGCCCGGGCCAGGACCTTGGCGTCCTTGGGCACCACGGCCAGGCGATCCTGGCCCTGGATGCTGCCGCCCAGTTCGCTCCAGATCGCCCGTACCGCACCGGCGGTGTAGGTGGCATGGTCCAGCAGCGACAGGTAGGTCTGCGAACTGCAGCCGTCGCCCAGTTGGCCGCCGACCGTGACGATCACACTGCCGTCGGCCTGGGTCACCGGGTTGTAGCGCACGTCTCCCGTGCATTGCTTGCCGCCCAGGGCCTTGACCTGGTTGTCGATGCGGATCTTGGCGATTGGCGGCTCCACCGATACCAATACCCGCCCGGAATCGTTGCGGGCGACAAAGCGCAGGGCCTTGAGGTTGACCATCAGCGAGTCGGGCTTGACCAGGAACGGTTTGTTCTCGTCGTTGCCATCGTCATTGAATTCCGGCAACTGCGGTTGTACGAAATAGTTGCGGTCCAGCACCAGGTCGCCCGTGACTTGTTGCACGCCGTTGGCGCGCAGGTCGCGCATCAGCAACCAGAGCTTCTCCATGTTCAGCTTGGGGTCGCCGCCGCCCTTGAGGTACAGGTTGCCATTGAGGATGCCGCCACTGAGGGTGCCGTCGGTATAGAACTCGGTTTTCCACTGGTGGGTCGGGCCGAGCATTTCCAGGGCAGCGTAGGTGGTCACCAGCTTCATGGTGGAGGCCGGGTTGACCGAGACATCGGCGTTGAAGATGGTCGGGGTGCCTGGGCCGTTCAGGGGCAGCATCACCAGGGACAAGGCATTGTCCGGGAGCTTGGCGGCCTTGAGGGCTTGTTGCACCTTCGGGGTCAGGGTGGTGTTGACGGGGGCGGCGTAGGCCTGGAACGCCAGAGGGAGGAGGGCACTGGCCAGCAGTAGTGGGCGCAACGATTTGATCATGGGAAATGGAACCCTGCAGTCGAGGGGAGAAAAGGCGAGGGGTGTAGACAAAAATCCCTCAGTGGTCATGAAAGAGTCGGCATTATGCCCCAAGGTGTAGCGGCTTGTGCCGTACCTCGGCCTGACAGGAGGGGATTTTTTTTACCAATGGCCGACCGGCGTTCCCATAGAGTCAGGCAATCGCCCGGCTAAGCTGGTAAAGTGCCGCCCGTTATTACTTATGAGGATTGTTCCATGGCCACTAACCGTTCCCGCCGCCTGCGCAAAAAACTCTGCGTAGATGAGTTCCAGGAGTTGGGTTTTGAGCTGAACCTGGATTTCAAAGAAGATCTGTCCGATGAAGCCATCGACGCTTTCCTCGACGCATTTCTCAAAGAGGCGATGGAAGCCAACGGCCTGGGTTATGTCGGCGGCGACGACTTCGGCCTGGTTTGCCTGAGCAAGCGTGGTTCGGTCAGCGAAGAGCAGCGTGCCACCGTAGAGGCCTGGCTCAAGGCTCGCACCGAGCTGACCAACGTTGAAGTCAGCCCGCTGCTGGACGTCTGGTACCCGGACAACGCGATCAACCCGACCGCGTGATGTCATGCATGGGCGGCCCGTCCGGGCCGTCCATGCGTTGTTGCCCCAGGGCAACCTGTCGATTTTCCCTAATGCTTGCCGTTTCTGCCTCGGGCCAGTCCCGGGCCTTGTCGTGGGCGCCTTTTGCCCGGCAGGCCGGGCACCGGCTTCACGCATTGCGCCAGTTCAGGATTATCAGGGTCAGGACGCCGGCAACGATGCCCCAGAATGCCGAGCCCACGGAGAACAGGGTCAAGCCCGATGCCGTGACCATGAAGGTGATCAGCGCCGCTTCACGCTCCTTGCTCTGGCTCATGGCGATGCTCAGGCCATTGATGATGGAGCCGAACAGCGCCAGGGCGGCGATCGACAGCACCAGCTCCTTGGGCAAGGCCGCGAACAAGGCGGCCAGGGTCGCGCCGAAGATCCCCGCGATGCCATAGAAGATCCCGCACCAGACCGCTGCGGTGTAGCGCTTGCCATGGTCTTCATGGGCATGGGGGCCGGTGCAGATCGCTGCGCTGATCGCTGCCAGGTTGATGCCATGGGAACCGAAGGGGGCCAGCAGCAACGAGGCCAGGCCGGTGGCGGTGATCAGTGGCGAGGCCGGTACGTTGTAGCCGTCGGCGCGCAGCACGGCGACGCCAGGCATGTTCTGCGAGGTCATGGCGACCACGAACAGCGGGATACCGATACTGATGGTGGCGGCGAGGGAGAAGTGCGGCGTGGTCCAGACCGGGGTGGCCACTTCCAGCTGGAAATGACTGAAGTCCAGCAGCCCCATCAAGCCGGAGAGGGCGGTACCGATCAACAGCGCTGCCAGCACCGCATAGCGCGGCGACAGGCGCTTGACCATCAGGTAAGTGAAGAACATGCCCAGCACCAGGCCCGTGCGATGTTGGGCGGCGACGAAGATCTCGCTGCCGATCTTGAACAGGATTCCCGCCAACAGGGCGGCTGCGAGGGAAGCCGGGATCTTTTTCACCAGGCGCTCGAAGCTGCCGGTGAGCCCGCAAATGGTGACCAGCACCGCACAGGTGATATAGGCGCCGATGGCTTCGCCGTAGGTCACGCCACCCAGGCTGGTGATCAGCAGTGCGGCGCCGGGAGTCGACCAGGCGATGGTGATGGGGGTGCGATAGCGCAGGGACAGGCCGATGCTGCACACCGCCATGCCGATGGACAGGGCCCAGATCCACGAGGAAATCTGGCCGCTGCTCAGGCCAGCGGCCTGGCCGGCCTGGAACATCAGGACCAGGGAGCTGGTGTAGCCGGTCATCATGGCGATGAAGCCTGCCACGATGGCAGAAGGCGAAGTGTCGGCCAGGGGGCGCAATTGCGCGGGAGTGGCATCGGGCATTGCTGCTGTTTCCTTGTTCTTGAAAGACGCAACGGACGGTTGTGGCCTGTTGATCCACGCCTGGGCGTGCAATGGGCAGGTACTGAGGTCCGGGGGGCAAGCCTAAACTCAAAAGTGGCGGGGCATTGCCATACAGCCGCGGCTGCAAACAGCCGTACAGTCGTGGCAGGCGAAAACAGTCGCTACTAATGATCCTCAAGGGTTGTGTACAATGTGCGCTTGTTTTAACGCGATACTTGCCAGCGACCCACCGTGGCGTATTAAAGTCACGCTGACATCGCCGCAGTCCTCCCGACCCGAGTGCCCATGAACGAACAGTTGCAACCCCTGAAGAAACAACCGCGAGCAGGCAAGGCCGGTCGCAGCGGTACCCAGGACGATATCGTCTACGCGCACATCTTCGAGGCCATCCTCGAGCAGCGCCTGGCGCCCGGCACCAAGTTGAGCGAAGAGGCGTTGGGGGAGATCTTCGGAGTCAGCCGTACCATCATCCGTCGCGCCTTGTCGCGCCTGGCCCATGAAGGCGTGGTGCTGCTGCGTCCCAACCGTGGGGCGGTAGTGGCCAGCCCGAGCGTCGAGGAAGCGCGCCAGGTGTTCCTCGCCCGGCGCCTGGTGGAGCGGGCCATCACCGAGTTGGCCGTGCAGCACGCCACCACCGAGCAGTTGCTGGAGTTGCGGCAGATGGTCAACGAGGAGCGCGACAGCTTTTCCCGTGGCGATCGCGGTGCCGGCATCCGCCTTTCCGGCGAGTTCCACCTGAAGCTGGCGGAGGCGGCGAAAAATGCCCCGCTGATCAGCTTCCAACGCAGCCTGGTGTCCCAGACTTCGCTGATCATCGCCCAGTATGAAAGCGGCAACCGCTCCCATTGCTCCTACGACGAGCACACCCAGCTGATCGATGCCATCGAGGCCCGGGATGCCGAGTTGGCGGTGAACCTGATGATGCATCACATGGATCACATCGACAGCAAGCTCAATCTCGACGAGGAAAGTGCCTCGGACGACTTGCACGCGGTGTTTTCGCACCTGCTGCAAACCAAGAAGCCAGCTCGCTCCAGCGCCAAGCTGTAACGCTCTTGCCCTGTTAAGAATCCCCCGCTCCATGGCTCATGGGGCGGGGGATTTTCGTTTGGCGAAGATGAAGAGTCGCTGGCGATAGATTGTTTTAATTTATTAGGTTAATTGTATACAGTTTCTGCCTTGAGGCCTGCGGCCGGCATTTTGCCGACCCGAGGTCGCCTTTCGTCCCGCGCAAGGAGTCCAGGGCATGAGCGGCAGAGCGCTGCGTATTCATTCTTCCGCGATCCATTATTTCGACATGGTGCGTCGCTGCCACTCGATCCGCGAGGCGGCCCGGCGCTTGAATGTCGCGTCTTCGGCCGTGAATCGGCAGATCCTCAAGATCGAGGACGAGATCGGTGCATCGCTGTTCGAGCGCTTGCCCGGTGGCTTGCGCTTGACCCTGGCCGGGGAAGTCTTCAGTCGCCATGTCAGCCTTGTGCTGCAAGACCTGGAGCGAGTGCGGCTGGAGTTCGATGCCTTGCGCGGCCTGAAGAGTGGGCATGTGGAGATCGCCACGGTGGAGGGGGCTACGGTCGAGTTGTTGCCCGCGGTGCTCAGGCGCATGCGTAGCCTGCATCCTCAGGTGACGATCGGTGTCACCGTGCAGGGCTCACAGGCGATCCCCCTGGCGCTGATCAATAACCGCGCCGACCTGGGCCTGGCGTTCGCCTTGCCCAGGGCGCCGGAGATTCGTCAACTGAGCGTCGGTCACTTTCGCCTGGGGGCGCTGGTCAGTCCCGAGCATCCCCTGGCCGACCGCGGCAGCGTGAATTTCGCCACTTGCGCCGAGCACGGCCTGATCCTGGCCAAGAGCCAGCTCTCGATCCATCACTTGCTGGCGCCCTTGCACAAAGGCCTGGGACTGTTGGACAAGCCGCCATTGCAAAGCAATTCCCTGGAGCTGGCCCGACAGATGGCCCGGCACGGCATGGGCGTGGCTTTCCAGACCCGAATCGGGGTCGACGCGGACCTGGCCAAGGGGGAGTTGCTGCACATCCCCTTGAGCGACCAGGGCGGCATCTACAGTGACCTGGGGCTTTATGCCCGCAGCGGTCGCGAGTTGCCTGGCGCGGTGGAGGTCCTGGCTCATTTGCTCGATGAAGAGATCGGTGCGCGCCAGCGCGCCGAGCGCACTTGCCGCCAGCCGGTGCTCAATGTCGATCAGCTAAGGAAGTTGTAGGAGCGAGGCGTACCCGCGATGGGCTTCAGAGCGCTGCGTTTACCCAGTCAATACGCGCCACCGTTGACGACCCTTGCGAGCAAGCTTCGCGCCTATAGGGGATCGCCTCGCTTCACTGACCGGCATTAGCCCGGTGCTGCCGTTTTGGCAGCACGCCGGGCGATATTCTGTGCTTTGGCTCCTGCGGCGCTTGTGCCGATACTGCGCCGGTCGGCAGCCAGCGAAGCTGTCATGAGCCACACCGCCACAGGACATAATAAAAATGAAAAAGGCACTACAAGGCGCGACCCTGCTGATGACCTTGGTCGGAGCGGGGCAAGCGACCGCCCTGGAATGGATGAGCAATAGCGTGGGCTTTCGCTATGGCAAGGAATTCACCAATCCCAACAACCCGCACTACATCAGCAAGCGCATCTACAGCTTCACCCACGCCAGCGGCTACCAGTACGGCAGCAACTACCTGCACCTGGACGTGCTGCTCTCCGACAACGACGACCCGCGCAAGGGCACCCACAAGGGCAGCAGCGAAGTGTATGGCGTCTATCGTCACCAGCTCTTCGCCTCACGGGTGCTGGATACGCCCCTGGGCACAGGCCTGGTCAAGGACTACGCCCTGACCCTGGGTTTCGACGCCAGCCGCAACAACAACTTGGGGTCGGCGAAGAAACGCGCCCTGGTGTTCGGCCCGACCCTGAAGTTCAACACCGTCGGTGTGTTCGACCTGAGCCTGCTGTACTACAAGGAAAACAACCATTCGGGCATCCCGGGGGCCAAGGACCCGGACCATACCTTCGACGATACCTACCTGCTCAACCTGGCCTGGATGCGGCCATTCGAGGTGGGCAGCCATGGGGCCAAGTTCCAGGGCTTCGTCAACTACATCGGGGAGAAGGGCCATGACTACAACGACCGTGACACGGCTCCGGAAACCCTGATGCGCACCTCGTTGATGTTCGCCGTGCTGCCGGGCAAGAACGTCAAGCCCAACCTCTACCTCGGGGTTGGCTACGAGTACTGGCACAACAAGTTCGGCGTGGATGGCGGCCGTGGCACTCGCACTTCGGCACCGACCCTGAACCTGGAAGTGACCTTCTAGCTGGAGCGGTGGCCCCTGGAGTCAAAGCCCCCGGGCTCGCTCAACACCGCTGATCACTGGCCGGTGCTTTACTCGTCCTCTTCCGGATCGGGCTTGAGGCCGGCCAGCAACGCCTCGAAGCTGGGGGCGAGAATCTCCGGCTCGCTACCGTCGTCGTGTCGCCACAGGCGCACCTCGGGGCCCAGGCTCGGGTCGATGATGAGTTGGTCGCCGCTGCCGTCCCCGGCGATGGCGATCACCTTCCTGCCCAGTTCCTCGCAAGGCCACTCGGAGGCCACGGCGATGCTGTAGCTGTCGTCCGGATCGTTTTCCAGGGCCAGGTAGTGGAAGGCCTCGATGGCGAAGGCGGCCTCGTCGTTCTCGAAGAAGTTCAGCGTGGGCGCGCCGCCATTGACCGTGCGCAGGAACTGCAGGTAGTCCGCGGGCAGGGTGACGCCCTGCCTGGCCTGGAATTCGGCGATCTCGTCCAGGCTCGGGATGGGCCGTTCGATGACGCAGTTCTGGTAGTAGATGCCGAGTTCGGCTAGCTCTCTCATGTGTTTTCTTCCGGTTCGGGGGCGGCCTGCGGCGATGCCCCTTGTTGCTCCATGGGGCCCGGGACAGAGCAGCAGGGCCCGGGCGACGGGGCAGATGATACGCAGTGCGGGCCCATCCGCGTGAGCGCTTTGCCGATGGTCGGCGCGAGCGTGCGCAGCAGGTTGCGACACCCTGAAAAATCCCCCGGTCGAGCGGCGTCGAGCGGGGGATGCTTGGCGTTGGGGGCGATCAGCGCTGGTGCACTTGCTGGCCGGCGGCGTAGGTCTGCAGCACGGTGCGGTCGTCGCCCAGGGTCATCAGCACGAACAAGGTCTCGGCGATGCTCTTGGCCTGTTGCAGGCGGTACTCCAGCAGTGGCGTGGCCTTGTAGTCCAGCACCAGGAAGTCGGCGTCGGTGCCGGGGTGCAGGGTGCCGATTCGTTCTTCCAGGCGCAGGGCCCGGGCGCCGCCGAGGGTGGCCAGGTACAGGGATTTGAACGGACTCAGGCGCGCGCCCTGCAACTGCATGACCTTGTAGGCCTCATTGAGGGTGTTGAGCAGCGAGAAGCTGGTGCCGGCGCCGATATCGGTGCCCAGGCCGACATTGAGCTTGTGCTTCTCGGCCATCGGCAGGTTGAACAGGCCGCTGCCGAGGAAGAAGTTCGAGGTCGGGCAGAAGGCCACCGCCGAGCCGGTCTGCGCCAGGCGCGCGCACTCGTCGTCGCACAGGTGCACGCCATGGGCGAACACCGAGCGTTCGCCCAGCAACTGGTAGTGGTCGTAGACGTCCAGGTAGCCCTTGCGCTCGGGGAACAGCTCCTTGACCCATTCGATCTCCTGCAGGTTCTCGCTGATGTGGGTCTGCAGGTAGAGATCGGGATATTCCTTGAGCAACTGGCCAGCCAGGGTCAGCTGCTGCGGGGTGCTGGTGGGGGCGAAACGCGGGGTCACTGCGTAGTGCAGGCGGCCCTTGCCATGCCAGCGCTCGATCAACGCCTTGCTGTCCTGGTAGCCGGACTCGGCGGTGTCGACCAGGTAGTCCGGGGCGTTGCGGTCCATCATCACCTTGCCGGCGATCATCCGCAGGTCGAGCTTCTGCGCGGCGCTGAAAAAGGCGTCCACCGACTGCGGGTGCACGCTGCCGAACACCAGGGCGGTGGTGGTGCCGTTGCGCAGCAGTTCCTTGATGAACACCTCGGCCACTTCGTCGGCGTGGGCCCGGTCGGCGAACTGGCTTTCGCAGGGGAAGGTGTAGGTATTGAGCCAGTCCAGCAGTTGCTCGCCGTAGGCACCGACCATGCCGGTCTGCGGCAGGTGGATATGGGTGTCGATGAAACCCGGGGTGATCAGCGCGTCCGGGTAATGGTTCACCGGTACCTCGGCGGACAGGCTCGCGAGCAGTTCGCTGGCATGGCCGAGGGCGCTGATCCGGCCGTTCTCCACCACCAGCAGGCCGTCCTCGAAGTACTCGTAGGAGGCTTCGATTCCGACCTCCGCCGGGTCGGCGATGCTGTGCAGGATGGCGGCACGGTAGGCTTTGCGAGTCTGGGACATGGTCATTCTCAAGTGTGTGGCTGTTTCAGTTCGAGGCCTGGCTGCGGCGCGAGGCCGGCAGCAGCTGGGCAATGGGTTCGGCGGTGACGCTGGGCTGGCCGAAATGGGCGTTGTAGGTGGCGATGATTTCACCGGCGATGGAGATGGCGATTTCCACGGGCAGCTTGCCCTTGACCTCGCCCAGCCCCATGGGGCAACGCATGCGTTGCACGGTAGCAGCGTCGAAGCCGCGATCGCGCAGGCGATGTTCGAACTTCACCCGCTTGGTCCTGGAGCCGATCAGGCCGAAATAGGTGAAATCGTTGCGCTTGAGCAGGGCGGCGGTCAACTCCAGGTCCAGCTGGTGATTATGGGTCATGACGATGCAATAGCTGCCTGGGGGCAGGTCGTCGATCTCGTCCACCGGTTCCTCGCTGACGATCTTGCGTACCCCCTGGGGAATCTGTTCGGGAAATTCCTGCTCCCGCGAGTCGATCCAGCGTACCCGGCAGGGCAGCGCGGCGAGCAAGGGTACCAGGGCGCGGCCGACATGGCCGGCACCGAATACGGCAATTTGCGCCTGCACCTGGCCCATGGGCTCGAACAGCAGCACCGTGGCCCCACCGCAGCACTGGCCGAGGCTGGCGCCGAGGCTGAAGCGCTCCAAATGCGTGCCCTGCTGGCCGCTGGCGAGCATCTGCCGGGCGATCTGCATGGCTTTGTATTCCAGGTGGCCGCCGCCGATGGTGTCGAAGGCCCGGCTGGCGCTGACCACCATCTTCGAACCGGCGTTGCGCGGGGTCGAGCCCAGCTCTTCGATGATGGTCACCAGCACGCAGGGTTCACCCTGGTTCTGCAGGTCGGCGAGGGCGCTGATCCAGTTGTACATGTTCACCTCTACATCGCTGTTGTCTGTTCCGGCCTCATCGCGGGCAGCCTGGTTCCTACGGTAGGAGCCAGGCTGCCCGCGACAGGCGCACCTGGGGCTAGAGCGGAGCCAGTTCGGATTCGCTCTCTACGGCCTTCGCCACCTGCAGCTGGCGCATCTGTTCACAACCCCAGAGCACCCGCTCCGGGGTCGCCGGGGCGTCGATCCGTGGCTGGTGCCGGTAGTCGCCGAGGCTGGCCACCGCATCCTTGATGGCGCACCAGGCGGCGATGCCGAGCATGAACGGCGGCTCACCCACTGCCTTGGAGTGGAACACCGTGTCTTCCGGGTTCTTGCGGTTTTCCACCAGCTTGACCCGCAGGTCCGCCGGCATGTCGGCCACTGCCGGGATCTTGTAGCTGGCCGGGCCGTTGGTCATCAGCTTGCCCTTGGCGTTCCATACCAACTCCTCGGTGGTCAGCCAGCCCATGCCCTGGATGAAGCCGCCTTCCACCTGGCCGATGTCGATGGCCGGGTTCAGCGAGGCGCCGACGTCATGCAGGATATCGGTGCGCAGCATCTTGTATTCGCCGGTCAGGGTATCGACGAGCACCTCGGCGCAGGCCGCGCCGAAGGCGAAGTAGTAGAACGGCCGGCCACGGGCCTGGGCGCGGTCGTAGTAGATCTTCGGCGTCTTGTAGAAGCCGGTGCTGGACAGCGACACCTGGGCGAAATACGCCTGCTGGATCAGTTCCTCGAAGGTCAGGATCAGCTCGCGAACCCGCACGTGGCCGTTGTGGAACTCCACATCTTCCTCGCTGACCTGGTACTTGCGCGCGGCGAACTCCACCAGCCGGTCCTTGATGGTCTGCGCCGCGTTCTGCGCCGCCTTGCCGTTGAGGTCGGCGCCGCTGGAGGCCGCGGTCGGCGAGGTGTTGGGCACCTTGTCGGTATTGGTGGCGGTGATCTGTACCCGGCCGATATCGACCTGGAACACCTCGGCCACCACCTGGGCCACCTTGGTGTTCAGGCCCTGGCCCATCTCGGTGCCGCCATGGTTGAGGTGGATGCTGCCGTCGGTGTAGACGTGGACCAGCGCGCCGGCCTGGTTGAGGAAGCTGGCGGTGAAGGAGATGCCGAACTTCACCGGGGTCAGAGCCAGGCCTTTCTTCAGCACCGGGCTGTTGGCGTTGTACAGACGGATGGCTTCGCGGCGCTCGGCATACTGGCTGCTGGCTTCCAGTTCGGCGGTCATTTCCTCGAGCATGTTGTGCTCGACGGTCTGGTAGTAATGGGTGACGTTGCGCTCGGTCTTGCCGTAGTAGTTGGCCTTGCGCACGGCCAGCGGGTCCAGGTGCAGGTGCCGGGCGATGGCATCCATGACTTCCTCGATGGCGACCATGCCCTGGGGGCCGCCGAAACCGCGATAGGCGGTGTTGGAGGCCGTGTTGGTCTTGCAGCGGTGGCCGTTGACCGTGGCGTCGCCCAGGTAGTACGAGTTGTCGGCGTGGAACATCGCCCGGTCGACGATGGAGGCCGACAGGTCCGGCGAGCAGCCGCAGTTGCCCGCCAGCTCCAGCTGGATGCCGTGCAGCCGGCCGCTATCGTCGAAGCCCACGTCGTATTCGATGTAGAAGGGGTGGCGCTTGCCGGTCGTCAGCATGTCCTCGACCCGGGGCAGGCGCATCTTGGTCGGCTGGCCGGTGAGGCGCGCGATCACCGCGCACAGGCAGGCAGGGCTGGCAGCCTGGGTTTCCTTGCCGCCGAAGCCGCCACCCATGCGGCGCATGTCCACCACGATCTTGTTCATCGAGACATCCAGCACCTCGGCCACCAGCTTCTGCACTTCAGTGGGGTTCTGGGTCGAGCAGTAGACGATCATGCCGCCGTCCTCGGTGGGCATCACCGAGGAGATCTGGGTCTCCAGGTAGAAGTGTTCCTGGCCGCCGATGTGCAGGGTGCCCTGGATGCGGTGCCTGGCGCTGGCCAGGGCGCTGGCCGAGTCGCCGCGCTGGTGGGTGTGGCTGTCGAGCACGAAGTGGCGCTTGCGCAGGGCCTCGACCACGTCCAGCACCGGCTCCAGGTCTTCGTACTCGATGATCGCCGCCATGGCGGCCTGGCGTGCGGTATCCAGGTCTCCGGCGGCCACCGCCAGCACCGGCTGGCCGACGTATTGCACGGTATCGATGGCCAGCAACGGGTCGCCGGGCAACAGCGGGCCAATGTCCTTGAGGCCGGGAATGTCCTCGTGGGTGATGACGATGCGTACCCCTTCGAAGGCATGGCAGGGCGCGGTATCGATGCTGATGATCCGGGCGTGGGCGCGGTCCGAGAGCCGGGCATAGACGTGCAGCTGGTTGGGGAATTCCAGGCGGTCGTCGATGTACACCGCTTCGCCGGAGACGTGTTTTTCGGCGCTGTCGTGCCTGACGCTGCGACCGACGCCGGTGGTCAGGTCCTGGCGAAACAGGGCCGTGAGTTCGTCCTGGGTCTTTTCGACCTTGTGCTGGTTAGACATGAGCGGTCACCCGGGTCTCGATGTGCGGTGTGTGCAGTTCGATGAAGTACTTGCGCAGCAGGTTCTGCGCGCTCAGCAGGCGGTATTCCTTGCTCGCGCGAAAATCCGAGAGCGGCGTGAAGTCCTGGGCCAGGGCCGCGCAAGCCTGCTCGATGCTCGCCTGGGTCCAGTTGGCGCCGGTCAGGACCGCCTCGCAGTGCCTGGCACGCTTGGGAGTGGCGGCCATGCCGCCGAAGGCGATGCGCGCTTCCTTGATCACGCCGTCGACTATCCGCAGGTTGAAGGCTGCACAGACCGCGGAGATATCGTCGTCCAGGCGCTTGGACACCTTGTAGGCGCGGAACTGGCGCTCGGCGCTGGCGCGGGGCACGATGATCTTCTCGATGAACTCGCTGTCCTGGCGGGCGGTGACCCGGTAGTCCATGAAGTAATCCTCCAGGGCCAGGGTCCGGCGCACCTGGCCCTTGCACAGCACGATCTGTGCGCCCAGGGCGATCAGCAGCGGCGGCGAGTCGCCAATGGGCGAGGCGTTGCCGATATTGCCGCCCAGGGTGCCCTGGTTGCGGATCTGCAGCGAGGCGAAGCGTTGCAGCAGTTCGCCGAAGTCCGGGTACTCACCGCGCAGGGCGTCGTAGCAATCGGTGAGGGGAGTGGCCGCACCGATTTCCAGGCGGTCGTCGAAGTACTCGATACGCTTGAGCTCGGCGATATTGCCGACGTAGATCATCACGGGCAGGGTGCGGTGGAACTGCGTCACCTCCAGTGCCAGGTCGGTGCCGCCGGCCAGCAGGCGGGCCTGGGGATAGGCGTCGTAGAGGTCGGCCAGGTCGGCGACGGTCAGGGGCACCAGGCAGCGCTTGTCGCCGCTGTTGAGCTCGCCGGTGTCCTTGGGGGCAATGGCCTTGAGGCGGGCGATGGTCTCGGCCTGGCGCGTGTCGAACTGATCGCACTGACCGCTGCTGCACGCCTGCTGCGCCGCCGCGAGGATGGGGCGGTAGCCGGTGCAGCGGCAGAGGTTGCCGGCCAGGGCTTCGTGGGCCTTGTGGCTGTCGGGCTGGCTGCTGTTCTTCTGCAGGGCGAACAACGACATGACGAAACCCGGGGTGCAGAAGCCGCACTGCGAGCCGTGGCAGTCGACCATGGCCTGCTGCACGCTGTGCAGGCGGCCCTGATGCTTGAGGCCTTCGATGCTGATCAACTGCTTGCCGTGCAGGGACGAGACGAAGGTCAGGCACGAGTTGAGGCTGCGATAACGAATGGATTCACCGCCCTGGGCGTCCACCTGCAACTCGCCGACCACTACGGTACAGGCGCCGCAGTCACCGCTGGCACAGCCTTCCTTGGTGCCGGGCTTGCCCAGGTGTTCGCGCAGGTAATTGAGCACGGTCAGGTTCGGGTCCAGGGCATGCTCGCTACGGAGCTCCTGGTTGAGGAGAAACTGGATCACGGAAGGCCTCGCAGACTCATTATTGTTGTTAAGCGACGTGAGCCGAATTTAGTCATGTCTGACTTTTCGGTCAATTATTTTCTGACTTAAAGGTCAGGAAATTTCATCGCCCAACAATTCAAGTATGACCAAGATCCCGGGGCGCGCCGGTGCGGGGTTGGAGGCTGGGTGTCCGTGGCCGACCAATAGCCGCTTATCTGCCGGTTTCATGGCAAATTCCGCTGCCGTGGCACTCCGCGCCGGGGTATCAATTGCGCTACACTTCGCCGCTTGTGCCGATTAAAGATTTTGAAGGAAAACCATGACGTTCAAGGCGCCGGACAGCCTCGCCGAGCAAATTGCTCACCACCTCGCCGAACGTATCATTCGCGGGGATCTCAAGCCTGGTGAGCGCATTCAGGAACAGAAGGTCACCTTGGCCCTCAATGTCAGTCGCGGCTCGGTCCGCGAGGCCTTGCTGATCCTGGAGCGCCGCCATTTGATCGCCATCCTGCCGCGCCGTGGCGCCCACGTGACCGAGCTCACCGAGCACAAGGTCCGTAGCCTCTGCACCCTGATGGGCGAGATGTACATCCTGCTGGGCAACTCGGTGGCCACTGGGTGGCAGCAGCAGAGCGAAATGGCGCCTTTCCTGCAGATCCAGCAACGCCTGGAGAGCGCCTACCAGGGCCAGGATATCCGTGCATTCGTCGAAGACAGCTTCAACGTGATGCGTGCGGCCTATCCCTTCGCCAACAATCCGTACCTGCAGGAGACCGTCGAGAACCTGCAGCCGGCCATGAGTCGCGCCTATTACCTGGCGCTGGACCAGCGCAAGGCGTCCATGAGCGAGTACCTGGCACTGTTCGAGCAATTGCTGGCTGCGGTACTGGCCCGTGACCTGGCGCAGATCCGCCGGGTGCTGACGGCCTACGGCCAGCGCAGCAGCGACCTGGTGGTGTCTGCCCTGGCGGATGCGTAAACGTGCGACTCAAGTGCATCAAGCTGGCGGGGTTCAAGTCCTTCGTCGATCCGACCACGGTCAACTTCCCCAGTAACATGGCGGCGGTGGTCGGGCCCAATGGCTGCGGCAAGTCGAACATCATCGACGCCGTGCGCTGGGTCATGGGCGAAAGCTCTGCCAAGAACCTGCGTGGCGAGTCGATGACCGACGTCATCTTCAATGGCTCCACCAGCCGCAAGCCGGTGAGCCAGGCGAGCATCGAGCTGGTATTCGACAATTCCGATGGCACCCTGGTGGGTGAGTACGCGGCCTATGCGGAGATCTCCATTCGACGCAAGGTGACCCGCGACAGCCAGAACAGCTACTACCTGAACGGCGCCAAGTGCCGTCGCCGCGACATCACCGACATCTTCCTCGGCACCGGCCTCGGGCCACGCAGCTACTCGATCATCGAGCAGGGCATGATCTCCAAGTTGATCGAAGCCAAGCCCGAGGACCTGCGCAACTTCATCGAGGAAGCCGCCGGCATCTCCAAATACAAGGAGCGTCGGCGCGAGACGGAAAACCGTATTCGCCGCACCCATGAGAACCTGGCCCGCCTGACCGACCTGCGCGAGGAGCTGGAGCGCCAGCTCGAGCGCTTGCACCGCCAGGCCCAGGCTGCCGAGAAGTACCAGGAATACAAGGCCGAGGAGCGCCAGCTCAAGGCGCAGCTGTCGGCCCTGCGCTGGCAGGCGCTGAACGAGCAGGTGGGGCAGCGCGAGTCGGTGATCGGCAGCCAGGAGATCAGCTTCGAGGCACTGGTGGCCGAACAGCGCAATGCCGATGCCGCCATCGAGCGCCTGCGTGATGGTCACCACGAGCTGTCCGAGCGTTTCAACCAGGTGCAGGGGCGCTTCTATTCGGTTGGAGGCGATATCGCCCGGGTCGAGCAGAGCATCCAGCACGGCCAGCAGCGCCTGCGCCAGTTGCAGGACGATCTGAAAGAAGCCGAGCGCGCGCGCCTGGAGACCGAGTCGCACCTGGGGCATGACCGCACCTTGCTGGCGACCCTGGGCGAAGAGCTGGCGATGCTCGAGCCCGAGCAGGAGGTCAGCAGTGCGGCTGCCGAGGAAGCCGCGGCGACCCTGGAAGAGTCCGAGACCACCATGCATGGCTGGCAGGAGCAGTGGGATGCCTTCAACCTCAGCTCCGCCGAGCCAAGGCGCCAGGCGGAAGTACAGCAGTCGCGCATCCAGCAACTGGAAGCCAGCCTGGAGCGCCTGGCCGAACGCCAGCGGCGCCTGGGCGAAGAGCGCGAGCAACTGACCGCCGATCCCGAAGATGCGGCGATGCTCGAACTCAACGAACAACTGGCCGCCAGTGAGGCGACCCTGGAGGATTTGCAGGCTAGCGAAGAGTCCCAGGTCGAACGCCTGGAGCAACTGCGCCAGCAACTGCAGCAGGCCAGTCAGGCCCAGCAGCAGGCCCAGGGTGAATTGCAACGACTCAACGGGCGCTTGGCCTCATTAGAGGCCTTGCAGCAGGCCGCGTTGGACCCAGGCACCGGCACCGCCCAATGGCTGCGTGAGCAGCAACTGGCCGAGCAGCCACGCCTGGCCGATGGCATGCAGGTGGAGGCGGGCTGGGAACTGGCGGTGGAAACCGTACTGGGCGCCGATCTGCACGCGGTGTTGGTCGAGGATTTCTCCGCTATCGACCTGGCGGGTTTCGAGCAGGGCGATCTGCGTCTGTTGAGCCTGCCAGGCGAGCTTTCATCCATGCCAGGCAGCTTGTTGGACAAGGTGCAGTCCCAGGTCGACCTGGCGCCCTGGCTGGGCCAGGTCAAGCCGGTGGACAGCCTGGAGCAGGCCCTGGCCCTGCGTGGCCAGCTGGCTGCGGGGCAGAGCCTGATCAGTCGCGATGGTTACTGGGTCGGCCGGCATTTTCTGCGGGTGCGTCGGGCCAGCGAGGCGGAAAGTGGCGTGTTGGCCCGAGGCCAGGAGATCCAGCAACTGCTTCTTGAGCGCGATGAGCGCGAAGCCAGTGTCGAGGACCTGGAAAGCCAACTGCTTAACCTGCGGGCCCAGCAGCGCCAGCAGGAAAACGGTCGTGAGCACCTGCGGCGCCTGTTACAGGACGAAGCTCGCCAGCAAGGTGAGTTGAAGGCTTTGCTCTCGGCTGGTAAGGCCAAGGCCGAGCAGTTGAACCTGCGCCGCAGTCGCCTCGATGAAGAACTGCTGGAGCTGGGTGAGCAGCGCGAGCTGGAGCACGAACAGATTGGCGAGGCGCGCCTGCAGTTGCAAGAGGCCCTGGACAGCATGGCGCTGGACACCGAGCAGCGCGAACTGCTGCTGGCCCAGCGCGACAGCCTGCGTGAACGCCTTGACCGGATACGCCAGGAGGCTCGCCAGCACAAGGACCATGCCCATCAGTTGGCCGTGCGCATGGGTTCGCTCAAGGCCCAGCACGACTCTACCCGCCAGGCGCTGGAGCGCCTGGAGATGCAGTCGGAGCGCCTGACCGAGAAGCGTGAGCAGTTGAGCCTCAACCTGGAGGAGGGGGAGGCCCCGCTGGAAGAATTGCGCCTCAAGCTCGAGGAGTTGCTGGAAAAACGCATGAGCGTGGATGTCGAGCTCAAGAGCGCGCAGATCGCCATGGAGGATGCCGATCGAGAGTTGCGCGATGCCGAGAAGCGCCGTAACCAGGCCGAGCAGCAATCGCAATTGATCCGTGGGCAGCTGGAGCAGCAGCGGATGGAGTGGCAGGCCCTGAGCGTGCGGCGCAAGACCTTGCAGGAGCAATTGCTGGCCGACGGCTATGATCTGGAGGGCGTGCTGGCCACGCTCACGGGAGAGGCCAGTGAACAGGCCGCCGAGGAAGAGCTGGAGCGGATCGCTGCGCGAATCCAGCGGCTGGGCGCCATCAACCTGGCGGCCATTGACGAGTACCAGCAGCAGTCCGAGCGCAAGCGCTACCTGGATGCCCAGGATGCCGACCTGGTGCAGGCTCTGGAGACCCTGGAAAACGTCATCCGCAAGATCGACAAGGAAACCCGCAATCGTTTCAAGGACACCTTCGACCAGATCAATGGTGGTTTGCAGGCATTGTTTCCAAAAGTTTTCGGTGGCGGCAGCGCTTATTTGGAACTGACTGGCGAAGATCTACTCGATACAGGGGTGACAATCATGGCGCGTCCTCCTGGCAAGAAGAACAGCACCATTCATTTGCTCTCCGGTGGTGAAAAGGCTTTGACCGCACTGGCCCTGGTATTCGCTATCTTCAAGTTGAACCCGGCGCCTTTCTGCATGCTCGACGAAGTTGACGCTCCGCTGGATGACGCTAACGTTGGACGCTATGCAAAGCTGGTCAAAGAGATGTCGCAGACAGTGCAGTTCATCTATATCACCCACAATAAGATCGCCATGGAAATGGCTGACCAGTTGATGGGGGTGACGATGCACGAACCGGGATGTTCGCGTCTGGTGGCCGTGGATGTCGAGGAGGCGATGGCGATGGTGGACGCCTGAGTCCGCAGGTTTGAGGTGGCTGTCGGGGGCAAGTTGGGGATTTTCCCTTATTGCGCAAGATATTGGCCCTGAGCATTGCGACAGACGGTGTAAAGTTGTCTTTGGTCGTGCTAGTTTAATGTCAATTTTTCCTATGCGTGGGCAAAACGCCATTCAGAACATAGAGTTGGCGCCACGTTTTAAAGCGGTTTGCAGATTGTAAACCTCTTATTTTTCAGCATTTTTTATAGAGGCACGGGATTACATGGAAATCGGTCTGCGCGAGTGGCTGATCGTCATCGGCGTTATTGTTATCGCCGGTATTCTTTTTGATGGCTGGCGGCGCATGCGCGGCGGCAAGGGCAAATTGAAGTTCCGCCTTGATCGCAATCTTTCCAATTTGCCGGATGACGATGGCAATGCCGAATTGTTGGGGCCATCCCGCGTGCTGGATACCCATAAGGAACCGCAGCTGGATGAGCATGATCTGCCTTCGGTGAGCATGCCGGCGCGCGAACCGCGCGAGAGCGCCTCGCCCAAGCGTGGCAAGCGTGCCAGCGAGCCGCAGCAGGGCGACCTGAACCTGGATCTGGATCTGGACAACGGCCCGAGCTTCAGCAGCCGTGACGACGATTTCCCGGCCGATGAAGGCAAGGCGTCCAGCCATGGCGACAAGGACCAGCCACAGGCCGAGGAAGTGCTGGTAATCAGCGTGATCTGCCGCGATGCCGCGGGCTTCAAGGGCCCCGCGCTGCTGCAGAACATTCTCGAAAGTGGCCTGCGTTTTGGCGAGATGGATATCTTCCACCGCCACGAAAGCATGGCCGGCAATGGCGAGGTGCTGTTCTCCATGGCCAACGCGGTCAAGCCCGGGATTTTCGATCTGGATGATATCGATCACTTCAGCACCCCGGCTGTGAGCTTCTTCCTCGGCTTGCCAGGTCCGCGTCATCCAAAGCAGGCGTTCGATGTCATGGTGGCCGCCGCGCGCAAACTGTCCCAGGAGCTCAATGGCGAGCTCAAGGACGATCAGCGCAGCGTCCTGACTGCCCAGACCATCGAGCACTACCGCCAGCGCATCGTCGAGTTCGAGCGCCGCGCCTTGACCCAGAAACGTTGAATCTCTGGGCGCTGGCCAGTCACTGCGGATCTATCCTGTAGGCGCTGGCTGGCCAGCGCAGCTGCAACCCCAATCTTCAGATCGAGCAGCCTAGGCTGCTCTTTTGCTTTATGAGAGAACTCCATGACCGCCGCCGAAACCCGCATTCTTGAATTGCGTGCCGAGCTGGACCTGCACAACTACCGCTATCACGTGCTCGACGAGCCGAGCATCCCGGATGCGGAATACGACCGCCTGTTTCGTGAGCTCAAGGCCCTGGAGGCCGAGCATCCGGAGCTGGTGACCAGTGATTCGCCGACCCAGCGCGTCGGCAGCGCAGCGCTCTCGGCCTTCACCCAGGTTCGCCATGAGATCCCCATGCTCAGCCTGGGCAACGCCTTCGAAGAAGTCGACATGCGTGAGTTCGATCGCCGGGTCAATGAAGGCCTGGACCTGCCGGCGGGCGACCTGTTCGGTGGTGGCGCGGCGGTGGAGTACAGCTGTGAGCCCAAGCTCGACGGCCTGGCGGTCAGCCTCTTGTATCAGGACGGCGTGCTGGTGCGTGGCGCCACCCGAGGCGACGGCACGACCGGTGAAGACATCAGCGTCAACGTGCGTACCGTGCGCAACATTCCGCTGAAGCTGCAGGGCAGTGGTTGGCCGGCGACCCTGGAGGTGCGCGGTGAAGTGTTCATGTCCAAGGCTGGTTTCGAACGCTTGAACGCAACGCAACTGGAGGTGGGTGGCAAGACCTTCGCCAACCCGCGCAATGCCGCGGCAGGTAGCCTGCGCCAGCTGGATTCGAAGATCACCGCTAGCCGGCCCCTGGAGTTCTGCTGCTACGGGTTGGGCCAGGTCACGGCGGACATCGCCGACACCCATATCGGCAACCTCGAGCAGCTCAAGCAATGGGGCATGCCCATTAGCCGCGAGTTGCGCCTGGCCAAGGGGATCGACGAGTGCCTGGAGTACTACCGCGAGATTGGTGAGCGGCGCAATGCGCTGGCTTATGAAATCGATGGCGTGGTGTTCAAGGTCAACAGCATTGCCTCCCAGCGCGAACTGGGCTTTCGGGCCCGGGAGCCGCGCTGGGCCATTGCCCACAAGTTCCCGGCCATGGAGGAGCTCACCGAACTGCTGGATGTAGAGTTCCAGGTCGGTCGCACTGGCGCGGTGACGCCGGTGGCACGCTTGAAGCCGGTCAAGGTCGCCGGGGTGACTGTTTCCAACGCGACGTTGCACAACATGGACGAAGTGGCGCGCCTGGGCCTGATGATCGGCGACACGGTAATCATCCGGCGTGCCGGCGACGTGATCCCGCAGGTGGTGCAAGTGGTCACCGAGCGTCGTCCGGAGCATGCCCGTCCGGTGCAGATTCCCGAGAGCTGTCCGGTCTGCGGTTCCCATGTCGAGCGCACGCAGTTGGTCAAGCGCAGCAAGGGGCGTGAAACCCTCAGCGAGGGCGCGGTTTACCGTTGTGTCGGGCGGTTGGCCTGTGGCGCCCAGCTCAAGCAGGCGATCATCCACTTCGTGTCTCGGCGGGCCATGGATATCGAGGGCCTGGGGGACAAGACCATCGAGCAATTGGTGGACGAGAAGCTCATTGCCTCGCCGGCCGACCTGTACAAGCTCAAGTACGAGCAGATCATCGACCTGGAAGGTTTCGCCGAGGTTTCCAGCAACAAACTGCTCAAGGCTATCGAAGACAGCAAGCGCCCGGCACTGGCGCGCTTCGTCTACGCCCTGGGTATTCCCGATGTCGGCGAAGAGACCGCCAAGGTCCTGGCTCGCTCCCTGGGTACCCTGGAGCGGGTTCGCCAGGCCTTGCCCCAGGTGCTGACCTACCTGCCGGACATCGGCTTGGAGGTGGCCCATGAAATTCACAGTTTCTTCGAAGACAGCCACAACCAGGAAGTGATCGGCGCCTTGCTGGCCGAGGATCAGTGCGCGCTGGCGCTGCAGGACCAGGGTGAACTGGCGGCCGAGTTCGCCGCCAGTACGACCCTGGGTGGCATGCTCGGCAAGCTCGATATCCCTTCGGTGGGCCCAGGCGCTGCGCAGAAGCTGGCGGACAAGTTCGGCTCCTTGCAGGGGGTGATTGGCGCCGACTGGCTGGACATGCGCCAGGCCTTGCCGGAGAAACAGGCCAAATCGGTGCGCGAGTTCTTCGACAGTCCCGGTAATGCCCAGTTGGCCCAGGCCATCGAGCAGCAGCTGCGTGATTTCGGCATGCATTGGCAGAGCGAGAAGAAGGTGGTCGAAGGGCTGCCGCTGGCTGGCCAGACCTGGGTGCTGACCGGCTCCCTGGAGTTGATGAGTCGTGACGTGGCCAAGGACAAGCTGGAGAGCCTGGGGGCCAAGGTCGCAGGTTCCGTTTCGGCGAAGACCCACTGCGTGGTGGCCGGTCCCGGCGCCGGTTCCAAGCTGGCCAAGGCCAATGAGCTGGGCCTGAAGGTGCTGGACGAGGAAGCGTTCGTCGCCTTCCTCGGCGAGCACGGTATTTCTGCCTCCGCCTGAAGGGCAGGGTTGGCTGGCGAGAGCTTTCGCCAGTCAGCCCCGCCACTCGGCGAGGTGAGCCGGGTTCTTCTCTGTTGCTCGCCAAGTGCTTGAAGCTCTTCGAGTTTTTAATTCTGCAATGAGCGGTTGTATCTTCAACTCAGATAGGTACAATGGCGCGGCTCGCCGTCAGGTGAGCGTCGTTATGGTGACCCCATCGGTCCCCCCGCAACGATTACCCGTTAACCTGGTCAGGCCCGGAAGGGAGCAGCCACAGCGGGAACATTGTGTGCCGGGGTGTGGCTGGTGGGGTTGCCTCCATAACGCCCTCGTCGTTCCTCGATGAGTTGTACCCAACACCCCAATTCTTGAATCTTGTGCAGTGCAAGCTGTGCAGGTTTTGTCGTGCCTGTAGATTTTTACCTGGCCTGGCGGCTTCCAGGCAGGGTCCCAGCCGAGCCCGGTGCAGGGTGTTGCAACCCCTACACAAGGAGTGACCATGGCGTTGACCAGCAAGATATCCCTCTACAATCCGCAATGGCCCCTGGCGTTCGCCGCCGAGCGCGAGCGTATTGCGCCGGGTTTTGTCGATGATCTGCTGGCCATTCACCATGTGGGCAGTACTGCTGTCCCGGGACTTGCAGCCAAGCCGGAAATCGATGTGCTGCTGGTGGTCGCGCGGCATCGGGACGAGGTGCTGCGCGAGGCTTTCATGGCGACTCTGGGCTATGTCCGGGGCAGTGACCTGTCTGTCGGGCATCAGTTCTATCGGCGGGATGTGCAAGGCGTGCGGACCCACAAGGTACACGTGTGCCTGGTGGGGCATGGGCAGATCCAGCGGATGCTGGGCTTTCGCGACCTGTTGCGTACCGATGTGGAGCTACGCCAGCGGTATCAGGAGCTGAAGCTGCAGCTGGAGGCCAGTAATCGCGACGGCATCGGTGAGTACCTTGCCCGCAAGGCGCCCTTCATCGATGGGGTGATGGAAAACCAGCAAGCATGACGGGGCCGGGTGCGTTCATGCGCCGAGTGTCTCGCGCAGCAACTGCGCGAAGGCGTCCCGGGCGCGGTGCTGCTGCACGTCCTGATGCCAGACGAACCGGTTATCCACTGGGGCCAGGTCGTTGAAGCGTTGCGCGCGCAGGGTCGAGGATTGTGCGTAGCGCTCCAGTACGCCCTCGGGGATCAGCGATACCCCGGCGCCGGCGCTGACGCAGCCGATGATGGTGCCCCAGCTGGCATAACCGGTGATTGGCAGGTCCAGGCCGTGCTTGCCGAGCCAGTTCTCCAGGGCGCGGCGATACGGGCAACCGGCCGGCCACATGAACAGGTGCTGGCCTTGCAGGTCGCTGGCGTTGTGGATCGGTGCGCTGCCGGCACTGGAAATCACTACCAGGGGTTCGTGGTAGAGCACGGTTTGTTGCAGTTTCGCCGGCAGGGTATCGATGGCCACCAGGGCACCGTCGATGCGCTGGTGGCGCAGTTCTTCGAAGAGCTGCGACCAGGTGCCGGTGATCAGCTCCACGCTGACTTGCGGGTAGCGCCGGTGGTACTCGGCCAGCAGCGGTGGCAGGCGACCGCCGGCGCAGGACTCGATCGAGCCCAGGCGCAGCAGGCCGCTGGGTTCGGCCTGGCTATCCACCGCGCGCCGGGCTTCATCCACCAGGGCGAGGATGCGCTCGCTGTAGCCGAGGAAGATTTCCCCGGCCGGGCTGATCTTCAAGCCGCGTCCGACGCGGGTGAATAGGGGAGTGCCCAGTTCGCTTTCCAATTGCTTGAGGCGGTTGGTGATATTGGACGGCACGCAGTGCAACTGCTCGGCTGCGCGAGCGATGCTGCCGAAGCGGGCCACGGCTTGCACCATCTTCAGTTGAGTCAGTTCCATCGTTCATTTCCAGTGAATGATGGGCTTAGTATTGATCAATTGTGGTGAGCTTTCGAGGGCGCGACACTGCAGTTCCCTACCTTGCCTGGAAGTTTGTCTCGTGAAGATCTCGCCCTCGCTCAAGTTGGTGCTGGCCACCGCCGTGGTGATCCTGTGCTGGGCCTATTCGCCGGTGGGCATCCATATCGGCCTTGAGGGCTACAGTCCCGGGCACCTGGCGCTGCTGCGCTTTCTTATCGCTTCGGTATTCATGGTCGGCATTGCGCTGGTGGCGGGAATTTCCCTGCCGCGCTGGCGCGACATGCCCTGGTTGCTGGTGCTGGGGTTCTTCGCCATCGCCCTGCATCACGTCAGTCTCAACTACGGGCAGCAGGGCTTGAGTGCCGGGGCGTCTAGCGTACTGGCGCAATCGGCGCCGATCTTCAGCACCCTGATTGCGTTTTTCTGGCTCAAGGAGCCGGTCAGCGCCTGGCGCTGGAGCTGTGTGGTGCTGGGCCTGGTGGGCGCCTTGCTGGTGGTGGTGGGTGATCGCGGCCTGGGATCGATCCAGCCGCAGGGCTTGCTGGTGCTGCTGGCGGCTTTTTCCTGGGGGCTGTATTTCGTGCTGCAGCGGCGTTTTTCCGGGCGCCACGGGCTCTTGACCACCACGTGCTACATGGTCTGGGGCGGAACCTTGCTGTTGATGGTGTACACCCCTGGCCTGGCCCAGGCCGCTGTCCAGGCATCCTGGCGGGTGAACCTGGCCGTGCTGTTGCTCGGGCTGTTTCCCAGCGCGCTGGCCTACTTGGCTTGGGCTTATGTATTGGCGCGGGTCGAGGTTAGCCGGGCGTCGATCGCCATGTACCTGATTCCACCGGTGGCGATGTTGCTGGCCGCGATCGTCTTGGGCGAGACGCTGCGCTCCGGGGTGGTGCTGGGGGCGGCTGTGGTGCTGGGCAGTGTGATGGCAATGCAGTTGGAGGGGCGCTTTGGCAAGAACGCCAGTGCGCGCGTCATGAACGACGAGGCCCCGGTTTGACGGGGCCTCGTTGCGGGTGGATCAGCTTTTCTTCTTGAACAGCCGACCGATGAAGGCAGCGATGGCGAGCACGCCGATGACGATGAACTTCTTGCCGGCCAGCAACAGGACCCCGAGCTTGGCGAACAAGCCGGCCTTACTGGCGATGCCACCGGCTACCAGGGCTGCCAGGCCATAGGTAGCCAGCTTGTCGGTGCTCGGGTTGTAGTCGGCGTAGCGGTTACCGTCGGTGAAGTTGGTGAAGGCCAGGACCTTGGGGATCTCGCGCTTGATGGTGGGCAGGTCTTGCATGGAGGCGACCGCATTGAGCTCCAGCACGCCCTCACGACCCAGCACGCGAATGCTGTAGTTCAGGGTGTTGTTCTCGGCGCCTTCGGCCTTGAGCTCGCGGGCCCAGTACATTTTGTGCGATTGCGCGTCATAGCTTGGCTGCTCGGCCCAGCCCAGCAGATGGATGGCGCCGTAGCCTTGCTCCTTGCGCTCTTTGTTGTCTTCCTCGTCCGCGGCCTGCATTTCTTTGAGCAGGTCTTGGTAGTCGATCTTCGCTGCGTCTTCGTCGGAGATGTGTCCGTCGTTCTTGTAGCTGATGATCACGCCCCAGCCTTCGGCGGACAGCGGGCTGACGTCACTGGGGACGATCATGCCCAGGGTGGTGAAGCCAGGCGGGTTGCCCCAGCCTTCGGTGAGCAGCTTCTCGGTGTCCTTGGGGGTGAGGTAGTAGAACTCTTTGCTCAGGTCGAGGCTGGCGATGTCGCCAGGCAGCGGGACCTTGCCGTGGCGCGGGGAGAGGGAGGCGAGAAACTGTTCGGCGGTCTGGGTTTCAGCGTCCTTGGTGTCGGGCGTGTCGGCAGCGCTGGTCAACAGTGGGGTGGTGCAGAGCACGAGCATGGCCATGAGGTGGCGCAGGTACTTCATCGTATTCCCTTACATTTTGTGACAAGTAGTAGGCGCGCAAGGATAACGATGAGGAGCGCGTGGCTCAATCCAATGTTTCCATTTATTTCCGACGAGCGGAGATGGCCGTCCAGGGGCGCATGGCCTCGCCCCTGGAGAAGCAAGCTGCTCAGCCTACTGTCAGGTACAGCACTCGCAGGCGGTGTCCGTCGGGGTCAAGGGCGAGCAAGGTGTAGCCGAACCCCATGGCGGTCGGGGGCTGGACGATGGTGATACCCAGTGCCCGCCAGTGCTGGTGCAGTTCATCCACCGCTTCGCGGCTGTCCACGGCCCAGCCCAGCTCCCCGCCGCCCACGCTTGCCTGGGCTTCGGGCTTGACGACCTGGCGGGACCAGAGCCCGAGTTTGATTCCCGAATCGAGAATGAACAGGGTGAAGTCCGCAGAGGCCTGTACGGGTTGCTTGTCCAGCAGGCGGCTGTAGAAGTCCGCGCTGGCCATGGGGTTCTCCACGTAGAGCAGGAAATAGGTGTTGGTGATCATCATGACTCCTAGGGTCGGGGCTGGTTGGAGCGGCAGCTTATGCGCCGGGTCCGTCAGTTCCTGTCAGGAGTCGTGAAGTGAAAAAAAGACCCGCTTGTCGGGGGGTGACAAACGGGTCTTTCTTGGTTGATTGACTGCGGGGCTCAAGGCTTGGACAAGGCCTGGTCTACCGCTGCTATCAGCTTTCCCAGATCCTTCGGGGTGGCTTTGTGAATGACACCGAACAAATAAGCCCGCTGTTCCTCTTCATCACCCAGATCGGCGAAGAAGGCTTTCAGCTTCACTCCCAGTACTTCGGCCAACAGAAATAGAGCTTCAACGCTGGGGGTGTAGGTGCCGGTTTCGAAGCGGCTGATGGTTTTTGGGTCAAAACCGGTTTTTTCACCTAGTTCAGCCTGAGTAAGCCCCGCTACCTTTCGATAGCGCTTGATGGCTGCACCCAAACTTGAAATTTGCATCGCTCAATTCCCATTTAGAATCAAGAACTTAACGATAAATCTTGGCATTAGACAACACCATGTTCCATCACCTTGATTTGCAAAATGTGATGTATTTCGTAGAATCGGCGCTTCGGACAGGTATTTGGTGATCTAGTTTCAGAAGGCAGGTTTATGAAACAAGAAATCATTGCATTTCCCTTGTTCACCTAAACCCAGGACTTGGCAGAGGCTCGAACGTCTCGTTAATCCCGCCAACGCTCCGTCCGCCGCCCCCATCTGACGCCTTATCTGATCCTAGTTGATCTTCGTCGAACAGACGGTCAACTGCGGCGCAAACCCGCTGTACGGCTGCAATCCGGGCGAATCATCCGATTGAGTCGTACCGCCAGGAAGGTAATCGCCAATCGGTCTATCGCCGGTTCCTGGCAACTATTGATTGCAGGCTGTCTATGGAGTTCTAACGTGCGTCTCAATTTGCCGGTCAGCTCTATTGAGCAGACCTTCCCCGACCAGCAGCGGCTCATATCCGCCACCGATATCAATAGTCATATCACGTACTGCAATGCCGAATTCGCCGCCATGAGTGGCTTCAGCCAAGCCGAGTTGATTGGCAGTACTCACAACCTGGTGCGCCATCCGGATATGCCGGCCGCGGTCTTCGAGTCGATGTGGCGCTATCTCAAGGCCGGCCAGAGCTGGATGGGTGTGGTGAAGAATCGTTGCAAGAACGGCAACTTCTACTGGGTCAGCGCTTATGTTACGCCGATCCTGGAAGGTGGGCGGCTGGTGGGCTATGAGTCGGTCCGGGTCAAGCCGACCCGGGAACAGGTCAGCCGTGCCGAGACCCTGTATGCACGACTGCGGGCCGATAAAGCCCCGGTCTCGGCATGGCGGCGCCTGGAGGTCGGGGCGCGTCCGCTGCTGTTGCCGATGGCCGTGGCCGCAGGTTGCCTGGCCGCTTTCAACTGGTTGCCCAGTTTGGTGGCCCAGGGGCTGACGCTGTCGGGCTTCCTCGGCGTTGGGCTGTTGGCCCAGCGTCGCCTGGGATTGCAGCTCAAGGACATCGTCAGTAGCACGCCCAATACCTTTGCCGATCCGATCTGCGCCCTGGCGTACAGCGAGTCCTTGGGGGCCGCAGCGCAATTGCAGATGATCCTGGTCAGTGAGGAGGCTCGGTTGAAGACCGCCTTGACCCGTCTCAGCGACCTGGCCCGGCAAATGGCCGAGGCCGCGGCCGACTCCAGCCACTTGTCCAGTCGCACCGAGTCGGCCCTGCTGGAACAGCGCGCGGAAACCGACATGACCGCCGCGGCGATGACCCAGATGGCAGCCTCCATCACCGAGGTCGCCGAGCATGTGCAGCACACGGCCAGCGAAGCTCGCACCGCGAACCTGCTGGCCCAGCAGGGCAGCCAGGTGGCGGGGACTTCGCGCGATGCCATTCAACTGCTGGCCCGCACGGTCACCCAGATCAACCAGGCGGTGGGCGACCTGGCCGGGCAGACCCAGGACATCATGGTGGCGGCCAGCATGATCCAGTCGATCGCCGACCAGACCAACCTGCTGGCCCTGAATGCTGCCATCGAGGCGGCACGGGCTGGCGAACAGGGGCGCGGCTTTGCCGTGGTGGCCGATGAGGTGCGGGCCCTGGCCGGCAAGACCCGTGAGTCCACCCAGCAGATCCAGGGCATCATCCAGAACCTGCGGGCCGGTGCCGACGAGGCGGTGCAGATCGCCAGCCTTGGCATAGAGGAGGCCGAGCAGGGCGTGCAACAGGTCCTGCAGGCCCAGCAGGCGTTGCAGGGCATCGGCGCGGCGGTCGAGCGCATCACCGATATGAGCCAGCAGATGGCGGCCGCGTCCCAGGAGCAATCCCATGTAGCCGAATCGGTTTCGGAACAGATCAACAGTGTCGCTGCCACGGTGCAGCGCACTGCCGAGAACGCCCGCGTCGGCGTTTCTCGTGGTGCTGAGTTGGAAAACATCTCTTCCGGGCTGCATGCCCTGGTCGAGCGGTTCAACCGCTAGCGACAGTGAGTTCGACTCATGGATGAGAAATACCGCAGGGCCGTCGATGCCGCCGCCATTTTTTCCGAGACTGATCTTGGTGGGCGCATCACCTATGTCAACGATCTGTTTTGCCAGGTCTCGGGTTATAGCCGTGAGGAGCTGATCGGTGCGGACCATCGCATGCTCAGCTCAGGGCTGCACCCGCCCGAGTTTTTCGCCGGCTTGTGGCAGGCCATTACGGCAGGGCAGGTGTGGAAGGGTGAGATTTGCAATCGCACCAAGAACGGCAGCTTGTATTGGGTCGACAGCACCATGGTGCCGCTGGTGGACCAGCGTACCGGACGGGTGGTGCGCTATGTGTCGATTCGTTTCGATGTCAGTGAAAAGCGCCAGCTGCTGCACTCCCTGCAGTGGCGGGTCGGGCATGACGTACTCACCGGGTTGCCCAATCGCGCTTTTCTCTCCGACCGGTTGCACCAGGCCCTGGAGTTCTCCCGCCAGCAAGACATTCCCCTGGCCGTCTGCATGCTCGATCTGGATGGCTTCAAGGCTGTCAACGACGGCTACGGGCATGCCTGTGGCGATCTGTTGCTCGTGGAGGTGGCCGCGCGCTTGCGTTCGATCATCCGTGGCGAGGACGTGGTGGCTCGCCTGGGCGGCGATGAGTTCGTGCTGATCCTGCGCTATGTGCGCGACATGCTGGAACTGCGTTCTGCGTTGCGGCGAGTGCTGGCCACCATTTCCGAGCCGTATTCGATCCAGGGCAAGGACATCAACGTCTTTGCCAGCATCGGCGTTACCTTGTTCCCTACGGACAATCATGACGCCGATACCTTGCTGCGCCATGCCGACCAGGCCATGTACGTGGCCAAGCAAAGTGGCCGCAATCGCTTCCATCTGTTCGATGTGTTGCGCGACCGCGAGGTGATGGTCACCTACCAGACTGTCGAGCAGGTACGCCTGGCCCTGGATGCCGGCCAGCTGCATTTGTATTTCCAGCCCAAAGTGAACATGCGCAGCGGTGCGGTGGTGGGGTTCGAGGCCATATTGCGCTGGCAGCACTCGCAGCGCGGGATGCTGGGGGCCCATGAGTTCTTGCCGCAGGTGGAGGAGACCGACCTGATCGTCGACATCGGCGAGTGGGTCATGGACCGGGTGATGCTCCAGTTGCAGAGCTGGCAGGCCGCCGGACATGACTGGCCGGTTAGCCTGAATGTCGCGGCCCGGCATTTCCAGCGCAGTGACTTCGTCGAGCGGCTCAAGGGCATGCTCGACCGTTACCCGGATGTTTCGCCCGCTTTGCTGGATCTTGAAATCGTCGAGTCGGTGGCCATCGACAATATCCGCAAGGTCAGCGATTGCCTGGATGCCTGCCAGGGGTTCGGCGTGCAATTCTCCCTCGGAGACTTCGGTACCGGGCACTCGTCCCTCAGTTACCTCAAGCACCTGCGCACCCAGACCATCAAGATCGACCGGGTGTTTGTCCGTGACATGCTCCACGACCAGGACGACCAGGCCCTGGTCCAGGCGATGGTGGGGCTGGCCCGGGCATTCGGGCGCCAGGTGGTGGCCGAGGGGCTGGAGAGCCTGGCGCACGGGGAGCGGCTGATGGCCTTGGGGTGTGAAGTGGCACTGGGCGACTTCATCGCCGCGCCGATGCCCGCCGCTGCCGTGCTGGAATGGGTGCGCGGCTATTGCCCGCCTCGGTCCTGGCGGCGCGAGGGACCTCAGGGGGAAATCGTCGAGGCCTGTTCTCGGGAGGGCGGGGCGACGTAGCGTTCGACAATGCTGTCGATTTCGCCGGATAACTTCATGTGCTGCAACGTATGCAGGATTTTCCGGGCGGGTACGCTTGGATCGCTGCGTATGTGGCAGCCCACCGCTTGATCCTGGACCACCGCCACGCTGTACAGAGGGTTGCCATCTGCCTGGGTCCTGTTGAACCACTCCAGGGTCCACTGGCTGGCGATGGCGTAGCGATAGCGGCCAACCACCAGTTTTTGCAGCACTTGTTCTTCGTTGCGAGCATCGTCGCGAATCAGCAGATTGGCGTCGAACAGCGGTTGTAGCGGTGTGTAGGTATAGCTCAGGACCGTGCCGATGCGTTGGCGGGAAAGCTCCTCGAGCCTGACGGCCGCTGGAATCGCGCTGGCGCTGACCAGTACGTTGCGTTGCTGGAACAGCGGCACGCTCCACAGGTCGTCCGTCGACGGGGTCGGTAGCCAGGCCTGGGCGACATAGCAGCGGACGTCGACTTCGCCCTGGACCATGGCTTTTTGCATCCGCGCCCTGGCCAGGACGTGGAACTCGGCCTGCGCGCCCAGATGCTGGGCCAGGCGGCCCATGGTGTCGTAGAGGATGCCTGTACTGGGCTGGCCGCCATCGATGGCGACGGCCGGCATCGTCCAGCTGTCGGCAATGGCGAAGCGCAGGGTCGGCGCGGCGGCTTGCAGGTTGCTACTGAGGAGTAGAAGCAGGGCGCCCCAGGTCAAACGCATACGGTCTCCAGGGTAACGGCTGTCGAGCAATCCTTGGCAAAATGCAGCTTAGACAGATTAGGCGAGCGCGCCGGATGCAATTTCGCCCTTGCTCCGCTAGCATTACCGGCTTCCGCTTTCCAGTTGCGACGGTTTTCGATGAGTTATCAGGTTCTTGCACGTAAATGGCGTCCGCGCTCGTTCCGCGAAATGGTCGGCCAGACCCATGTGCTCAAGGCTCTGATCAATGCCTTGGACAGCCAGCGGCTGCACCACGCCTATCTGTTTACCGGCACCCGCGGGGTGGGCAAGACCACCATCGCGCGGATCATTGCCAAATGCCTGAATTGTGAAACAGGCATCACTTCCACCCCGTGCGGCACCTGTTCGGTGTGCACCGAGATCGACGAAGGCCGTTTCGTCGACCTGATCGAGATCGACGCCGCGAGCCGGACCAAGGTCGAGGACACTCGCGAACTGCTGGACAACGTGCAATATGCCCCGAGTCGTGGACGCTTCAAGGTCTACCTGATCGACGAAGTGCACATGCTTTCCAGCCATTCGTTCAACGCCTTGCTCAAGACCCTCGAAGAGCCGCCGCCCTACGTCAAGTTCATCCTGGCGACCACCGACCCACAGAAGCTGCCGGCGACCATCCTGTCCCGCTGCCTGCAGTTCTCCTTGAAGAACATGACCCCGGAGCGGGTGGTCGAGCACTTGAGCCATGTCCTGGGCGTGGAGAACGTGCCGTTCGAGGACGACGCCCTGTGGCTGCTGGGCCGTGCTGCCGACGGTTCGATGCGCGACGCCATGAGCCTCACCGACCAGGCCATCGCCTTTGGCGAGGGCAAGGTCATGGCGGCGGATGTGCGCGCCATGTTGGGTACCCTCGATCATGGCCAGGTCTATGATGTGCTCCACGCACTGATCGAGGGCGATGCCAAGGCTCTCTTGGAGGCGGTGCGCCACCTCGCGGAGCAGGGGCCGGACTGGAACGGCGTGCTCTCGGAGATCCTCAATGTGCTGCACCGGGTGGCCATCGCCCAGGCGCTGCCCGATGGCGTCGACAACGGCCACGGCGATCGCGAGCGAGTGCTGGCGCTGGCCCAGGCCCTGCCGGCCGAAGACGTACAGTTCTATTACCAGATGGGCCTGATCGGCCGCCGCGACCTGCCCCTGGCGCCGGACCCGCGTGGCGGTTTCGAAATGGTCCTGTTGCGGATGCTGGCCTTCCGGCCAGCGGACAGCGCGGATGCACCGAGACAGCCGCTAAAGCCGGTGGGGATCAGCCAGGCCACAGTTGATTCCGCCCAAGCCGTGGCGGCGCCAGCAGCGGTTGTGCCTGCTGCCGCGCCTGTGGCCAGTGCCCCGGTCGCTCCCGCTCCCGCTCCCGCTGCGGAGCCGGTAGCCGAGCCGGCCGCTGCGCCAACACCAATACCCGCGCCAGCACCCGAGCCGGTCCCGGCCTTGATCGAAGCCGAGCCAGAGCCCGAACCGGCACAGGCCGAAGAAGTGGTCGACTTGCCGTGGAACGACCCGGTGGAGCCGATGCTGGATGTCATCGCCGAACCACCCGCGTTGCCAGCGGTCCTGACTCCGGTGCCGGACAGCGTGGTGCCAGACATCCCGGAATGGGCCAGTGCGCCGATGCCCGAGCCGAGCGTGGCCGAGGTGGATGCCGCGACCCCGGGGAGCGACCTGGACGACGAGCCGCCGCTGGACGAGGACTACATCGAGCCGGACATGGACTCGGCCTACAGTTACCTCGATGAGCTGGCCAGTGAACACATCGCCGAGCCGGCCCCGGAACCCGAGCCGGAGCCCGCCGCCATGCCGGCCACCGGCCTGGCCCTGGAGTGGCTGGAACTGTTTCCGAAGCTGCCTATTTCCGGCATGACTGGCAGTATTGCTGCCAACTGCACCTTGATCGCCGTGGATGGCGACCAGTGGCTGTTGCACCTGGACCCGGCCCATAGCGCGCTGTTCAACGCTACCCAGCAGCGCCGTCTCAACGATGCCTTGAACCAGTACCACGGGCGTACGCTGAGCCTGAACATCGAGCTGATCAAGCCCGAGCAGGAAACCCCGGCCCAGGCCGCATCCCGGCGTCGCGCCGACCGTCAGCGCGAGGCGGAGGAGTCGATCCATGGCGATCCGTTCATCCAGCGGATGGTCCAGGAGTTCGGCGCAGTGGTGCGCCACGATACCATTGAACCTGTCGAGGCCCCGGCCGCGCAGGGTTGAGCATTTAACTTAAAGGGCGCCGGCCAAGGGCCGGGCGCCGTTTCCATCACCATACTTTGAGGTAATTCCCATGATGAAAGGTGGCATGGCCGGCCTGATGAAGCAGGCGCAGCAGATGCAGGAAAAGATGGCCAAGATGCAGGAAGAACTGGCCAACGCCGAAGTCACCGGCAAGGCCGGTGGCGACATGGTCAGCGTAGTCATGACCGGCCGTCATGACATCAAGCGCGTGAGCATCGACCCGAGCCTGCTGGAAGGCGTCAGCGACGACGATCGCGAAGTGCTGGAAGACCTGTTCGCCGCCGCGGTGAACGACGCCGTGCGCAAGATCGAAGCCAACAGCCAGGAAAAGATGTCCGGCATGACCGCTGGCATGCAGCTGCCTCCGGGCATGAAGCTGCCTTTCTGATTCGCTGCGGCGTATCGGATTGCAACGAGCAATGCCAGGCCTGGAGCCTGGCATTTTTTTGCCCGTCGATTGGCCCGGCAGGGGTTGAAACGGCCACTGCGCAGCTGCGGCCAGCGGCACAAACATCGAACACTGGTGCCTGGCCACGGTCTGCACCCTATACAGTCTTGTCCATTCATCGATAACGGAGTGTCTGTGATGCCGCAAACAATGACCCTCAATCAGCGTGTGGTACTGGTGTCGCGCCCCCAGGGCGCGCCGGTTCCGGAGAACTTTCGCCTGGAGCGGGTGGCGCTGCCGGAGCTGGCGGACGGCCAGGTGCTGCTCAAGACCCTGTACCTGTCCCTGGACCCTTATATGCGCGGACGCATGAGCGATGCGCCATCCTACGCGGCGCCGGTGGAGATCGACGAAGTCATGACCGGTGGTGCCGTGAGCCGGGTCGAGCGTTCGCTGAATCCCAAGTTCCAGGAAGGTGACCTGGTGGTGGGCGCCACCGGTTGGCAGAGCCACTGCATCAGCGATGGGCGCAACCTGGTGCCAGTGCCGGCGGGCTTGCCCAGCCCGTCCATGGCCTTGGGGGTGCTGGGCATGCCCGGCATGACCGCCTACATGGGGCTGATGGACATCGGCCAGCCCAAGGCTGGGGAGACCCTGGTGGTGGCCGCGGCATCCGGGGCGGTGGGTTCGGTGGTGGGGCAGGTGGCCAAGCTCAAGGGGTTGCGGGTGGTGGGAGTCGCCGGTGGGGCCGACAAATGCCGCTACGTGGTGGAGGAGCTGGGCTTCGACGCCTGTATCGATCATAAGAGCCCGGAGTTCGCCGACGAGCTGGCCCAGGCCTGCTTCAAGGGCGTGGATATCTATTTCGAGAACGTCGGCGGCAAGGTGTTCGATGCGGTACTGCCGTTGCTCAATGCCAAGGCACGCATTCCCTTGTGTGGCCTGATTGCCCAGTACAACGCCCAGCAATTGCCGGCGGGGCCGGATCGCCTGCCGTTGTTGCAGCGCAGCCTGCTGACCAAGCGGGTGCGGATCCAGGGGTTCATCGTGTTCGACGACTACGGTGATCGCCAGCCGGAATTCATCAAGGCCATGGCGCCCTGGGTGCGCGAGGGCAAGGTCAAGTTCAAGGAGGATGTGGTCGAAGGCCTGGAGCAGGCGCCACAGGCCCTCATCGGACTGCTGGAGGGGCGCAACTTCGGCAAGCTGGTGGTCAAGGTCGCCACGGACGGGAGCATTTGACGCTACCCCGAGGCGCGGGTATAAACCGCGTCTCGTCGTTTTGTCGGACCCTTGCCCATGAGCTTCAGCCCCCTGATTCGCCAACTGATCGATGCCCTGCGCACCTTGCCCGGGGTGGGGCAGAAAACCGCCCAGCGCATGGCCCTGCAACTGCTCGAGCGTGATCGCAGCGGCGGCCTGCGCCTGGCCCAGGCCCTGAGCCAGGCCATGGAGGGCGTGGGGCATTGCCGCCAGTGCCGGACCCTGACCGAAGACGAGCTCTGCCCGCAGTGTGCTGACCCACGCCGCGACGACAGCCTGCTGTGCGTGGTCGAGGGGCCGATGGACGTCTACGCGGTGGAGCAGACCGGCTATCGCGGTCGCTATTTCGTGCTCAAGGGGCACCTGTCGCCCCTGGACGGTTTGGGGCCGGAAGCTATCGGCATCCCTCAGTTGTTGGCGCGAATCGAAGAGCAGGGCACCTTTAGCGAAGTGATCCTGGCGACCAACCCCACGGTGGAAGGCGAAGCCACCGCCCACTACATCGCCCAGCTGTTGATCGATAAAGGCCTGATCACCTCGCGTATCGCCCACGGCGTGCCCCTGGGGGGCGAGCTGGAGCTGGTGGACGGCGGCACCCTGGCCCATTCCTTCGCCGGGCGCAAACCCATCACCCTGTAACCCGATCCGTCTGCCGGCTCGCCGGCGGGCGGTTGCTTGCGCTCTCTTGAAAACCAAGCAAGCGCTTGGTAAGTTCCTCCGACCCTTCAGAGGAGCTTGCCGATGTCTGCCTGCCAGGAATACTTCGATCCCAGCCACCAACTGATCCGCGACAGCGTACGACGTTTCGTCGAGCGCGAGATCCTCCCCGAGATCGAGCAATGGGAGGAAGCCGAGAGCTTTCCCCGTGAGCTGTATCTCAAGGCCGGCGCGGCCGGCATCCTTGGCATCGGCTACCCGGAAGCCCTGGGAGGCAGCCACGAAGGCGACTTGTTCGCCAAGGTCGCTGCCAGCGAGGAGTTGATGCGTAGCGGCTCCGGAGGCCTGGTGGCGGGCCTGGGGTCACTGGATATCGGCTTGCCGCCCATCGTCAAGTGGGCGCGTCCCCAGGTCCGCGAGCGGGTCGCGCCCCTGGTGCTGTCCGGAGAGAAGATTTGCGCCCTGGCGGTGACCGAGCCCGGCGGCGGTTCCGACGTGGCCAACCTGCAGACCCGCGCAGTGCGCGATGGTGATTACTATCGGGTCAGCGGCAGCAAGACGTTCATTACCAGTGGCGTGCGCGCCGACTTCTACACCGTGGCTGTGCGTACCGGCGAGCCGGGCTATGGCGGCATCAGCCTGTTGCTGATCGAGAAGGGCACGCCCGGTTTCACCGTAGGCCGGCAGTTGAAGAAAATGGGTTGGTGGGCGTCTGATACCGCCGAGCTGTTCTTCGAGGACTGCCGGGTGCCGGTGGGTAACCTGATCGGTGTGGAGAACATGGGGTTCGCCTGCATCATGGGCAACTTCCAGAGCGAACGCCTGGCCCTGGCGCTGATGGCCAACATGACCGCACAACTGGCCCTGGAGGAAAGCCTGAAATGGGCACGCGAACGCGAGGCGTTCGGCAAGCCGGTGGCCAAGTTCCAGGTGATCAAGCATCGGCTGGCGGAAATGGCCACGGCCGTGGAGGTGTCCCGGGAGTTCACTTATCGCCAGGCGGCCAAGATGGCTGCCGGCAACAGCGTGATCAAGGAAATCTCCATGGCCAAGAACCTGGCGACCGATACCGCCGATCGCATCACCTATGACGCGGTGCAGATCCTCGGAGGCATGGGCTACATGCGTGAGAGCCTGGTTGAGCGCCTCTATCGCGACAATCGCATCCTGTCCATCGGCGGCGGCACCCGCGAGGTGATGAACGAGATCATCAGCAAGCAGATGGGGCTCTAGCCGGGTTTGGGAATCACCAGCGGGCCTGTCGTGGGCTCTACCAATGTGTCGGATTGCACCATGGCCAGCCAAGGGGCGGCGCGGCTGATGAGCTGAGGCGCCGTCCCGGGGAGGGGACGGCAGGCCGAATCAGCGCTCGGTCAGGGAAAACTGGGTCAGGCAGAAGGTCGGGATGCCCATGTCTTGCAGTTTCTGCGATCCCCCCAGTTCCGGCAGATCGATGATGGCTGCAGCTTCATGGATCTTCGCACCCATGCGCCGTACCAGGTTGGCGGCGGCGATCAGGGTGCCACCGGTGGCGATCAGGTCATCGAACATCAGTACCGAGTCGCCTTCGCACAGGCTGTCGGCATGGACCTCGAGGAACGCTTCGCCGTATTCGGTCTGGTAGCCCTCGGCTAATACATCCGCTGGCAGCTTGCCCTGCTTGCGAAACAGGATCAGCGGCTTGTTCAGCTGGTAGGCGATGATCGAACCGATCAGGAACCCTCGGGCGTCCATGGCGCCGATATGGCTGAAGTCTTCCTCGACATAACGCTGGGCGAAACTGTCGGCCACCAGGCGCAGGGCCCGTGGAGACTGGAACAGGGGGGTGATGTCGCGGAATATCACGCCCGGCTTCGGGAAGTCGATGACGGGGCGGATCAGGGATTTGATGTCGAAGGAGTCGAAGGCCATCTGCAGGTGTCCTGGCGGGCGAAATAAGCCGCGCCAGTATACCCGCGACCGAGCCGCTTGGCTCAGTCGCTGCGCGCGTGGATCAGGCGTCCACCGAGCCGCCGGCCAGGGCACAGAGCTGGATTGGGTCGAGGATGTGTACTTCCTTGCCCTCGGCCGCAATCAACTCGTTCTGCTGGAAGCGGGTGAATACCCGGGACACGGTTTCCACCGCCAGGCCCAGGTAGTTGCCAATCTCGTTGCGCGACATGCTCAGGCGGAACTGGTTGGCGGAAAAGCCCCTGGCACGGAAACGGGCCGACAGGTTCACCAGGAAGGTGGCGATACGCTCGTCGGCGGTCTTCTTCGACAGCAGCAGCATCATCTGTTGATCGTCACGGATTTCGCGGCTCATGACCCGCATCAACTGGCGACGCAGCTGGGGCAACTGCAATGCCAGCTCATCCAGGCGCTCGAAGGGGATTTCGCAGACCGAGGTAGTTTCCAGGGCCTGTGCCGAAACCGGATGGCTCTCGGTGTCCATGCCGGACAACCCCACCAGTTCGCTGGGGAGGTGGAAGCCGGTGATCTGCTCTTCGCCGCTGTCACTGAGGCTGAAGGTCTTCAGGGCGCCCGAGCGGACGGCATAGACCGAGTCGAAGCCATCACCCTGACGGAACAGGAATTCGCCTTTTTTCAATGGGCGGCCACGTTTGACGATTTCGTCCAGCGCGTCCATGTCTTCCAAATTCAGGGAAAGTGGCAGGCAGAGAGGGGCCAGGCTGCAATCCTTGCAATGGGCCTGGTTATGAGCGCGCAGTTTAACTGGCTCGGACATTCTAGAATCCTTGTGGGAAAGCACACATAAGCCGTAAGGGTAACTCACGGGGGGATGTTCCGGCCAGTCCGTGCCGTGTTCACGATCAGTCGTAAAGCAATCCTTTAATAGGTCGATAGCCTGTTAACAAAAGCAACTTGGAGATTTGGGGTTATGTCGTCCGTTGGCGGTATTACTAATGGCAACAATAACTTGCAGCTTTTTTCAGAGTCCTCGAAAACCAATGATGGCGATGAACTAAGCGATTCTCCGTTAGTTGTCGGGCCTGCAAGCAGGGAGGGCGTCAAAGTGTCGCTGTCTGGTGCGGGACTGAAGAAATCCTCCAGTGTTGCTGGGCGCGACAGCGATATCGATGAAAGTGGCCTGCCGCAAAGTGTTAAACAGATCCTCAAGATGATCAGGAAATTGCAACAACAAATTTCAGAGAAGCTTGCCGAGCTTCAGGCGGTCATGGCCGACAAGCGCCTGAGCCCCGAGGAGGCCAAGGTCCGGATCGGCAGCCTGCAATCGGACCTGGCGATGCTCAACGGCGGCCTGCTGAGCGCCAACGCTTCCCTGGTCAAGGCCATGAGGCAGGAGGGCCTGACTCCCGAGCAGGTGATGAAGGCGTCCGCGCTGCTCATGAAGTCCTAGATCACCCGGGAAAAACGCTGGCGATTCTGCTGGCCGAGGTAGGCATCGAAAACCATGCATACGGAACGCACCAGCAAGCGTCCTGCTGGCAGAACCTTGATCGCTTCAGCATCGAGTTCGATCAGGCCGTCGTCGGCCATTCCCTGAAGTTCTGGCCAAAGTTCATGGAAGTAACCACGAAAGTCGATATTGAAAGCCTGTTCGATATCTTCGAACTTAAGACTAAAGTTGCATATCAGTTGTTGAATAATTTCACGGCGCAGACGATCGTCGGCATTACAGACCAAGCCGCGACTAGTGGCTAGTTGGGCGCCTGCCAAAGCGTTTTGATAGTGCGTCAGGTCACTGCTGTTCTGGCAGTACAGATCGCCGATCTGGCTGATGGCCGATACGCCAAGTCCAATCAAGTCGCAATGGCCGTGAGTGGTGTAGCCCTGGAAGTTGCGTTGCAGGGTCGACTCTTCCTGGGCAATCGCCAGCTCGTCATCGGGCAAGGCGAAATGATCCATGCCGATGTAGCGATAACCGGCAGCGGTCAGCTGCTCGATACTGCGTTGCAGCATCTGCAATTTCTCCGCGGGTGCCGGCAGTTCGGTGCTGCTGATCCGGCGTTGCGGCATGAAGCGCTCCGGCAGATGGGCATAGTTGAACACCGAGAGCCGATCGGGTTGCAGGCTGATCACTTCATCCACGGTGCGGGCGAAGTTTTCCGGGGTCTGCTTGGGCAAGCCATAGATCAGGTCGATGTTGATGGAGCGGAACTGCAGGGTCCGAGCCGCCTCGATCACTGCCCGGGTTTCCTCCAGGCTCTGCAGGCGGTTGACCGCTCGCTGCACGGCCGGATCCAGGTCTTGCAGGCCGACGCTGACTCGGTTGAAGCCCAACTCGCGCAGCAGGCCCATGGTCGACCAATCGGCCTCACGGGGGTCGATCTCGATGCCGTAGTCGCCGGAGTCGTCATCAAGCAGGTTGAAGTGCTTGCGCAGCAAGGCCATCAGCTGGCGCAGTTCATCATGATTGAGAAAGGTCGGGGTGCCGCCGCCGAAGTGCAGTTGCTCGACCCGCTGGTTGGGGGCCAGGTGGCAAGCGATCAACTGCATCTCCTGTTCCAGCCGTTGAAGGTAGGGCAGGGCACGGCTGCGGTCCTTGGTGATGACCTTGTTGCAGGCGCAGTAGTAGCAGATGTTGGCGCAGAACGGGATGTGCACGTACAGCGACAGCGGGCGCTGGGCCTTGCGGCTGTCGCGCAGGGCGTGCAGCAGGTCGAAGGCGCCGACCTGGCTGTTGAATTGCACAGCGGTCGGGTACGAGGTGTAGCGTGGGCCCGCCAGGTCGTAGCGGCGGATCAGATCTGTGTCCCAACGAATGGCGTCGAGCATGCGGGAATTCCCCCGGATAGGCTGGCAATGCTCGCGAGTCTAGGGGGTAGGGGCTGAAGCCATCTTGATTTGTATCAAGGGTGTTCCCAGGCGGCTGGGGTAGCGCTTCGCGAAGGTTTCAGTGGCCCATCAACCAGTGCTGGTGTGGACCTGGCAGGGTCCAGATACCAAAGAGGATGACCAGCAGGCCGCCGGCCAGGCGCACGCTACGGCGGCGCAACAGGGCCGTGACCCGCTCCGCCGCCAAGCCGGTAGCCAGCAGGACCGGCCAGGTGCCCAGGCCGAAGGCCAGCATCAGCAGGGCGCTGTCCAGGGCATTGCCCTGGCTCGCCGACCATAGCAAGGTGCTGTACACCAGGCCGCAGGGTAGCCAACCCCAGAGTGCGCCCAACAGCAGGGCACGGGGCAGGCTGGAGACCGGTAGCAGGCGGTTGGCCACTGGTTGTATGTGTCGCCATAGCCCCTTGCCCAGGCCCTCGATGCGGGTCAGGCCGCTCCACCAGCCAGCCAGGTACAGGCCCATGGCGATCAGCAGCAGCCCGGCGAGTGTGCGCATGAACAGTGCCAGCGGGCCATTGGCTACCGCCCAGCCTGCCAGCCCCAGCAGCAGGCCGGCCAGGGCATAGCTGCCAATGCGTCCCAGGTTGTAGGCCAGCAGCAGGCGAAAGCGGCGGCTGCGTTGCTCCTTGGGAATGGCCAGGGTCAGGGCGCCCATCAGGCCGCCGCACATGCCCAGGCAGTGCCCTGCGCCCAGGAGCCCAAGAATCAGCGCCGAGACCAGGAGTGGAGCCAGTTCAAGCATGAGGTGGCTCCGGCTTCTTGAGGCTGTCGGCGTCTTGCGCGACCTGGTTCTTGGCCTGGTCGACCGCGGCGGTATGGCTGGGGTCCTGGTCATCGAACAGGATGCTGTGGGCTGGACCGTCCAGATCATCGTACTGACCGCTATCGACGGCCCAGAAGAAGATGTAGATGGCGATGGCCACGATCAGCAGGGCGGCCGGGATCATCACGTAAAGAGCTGGCATCTGGACTCCAGGCCCGGCGGCTCAGGCCGGCAGCGGGCGGGTTGTTGGGGCGTCGGCGCTGTCGGCCAGCCGCGGCATACGGGTCAGGCGCAGGGCGTTGAGCACCACGGTCAGGGAACTGATGGACATGCCGACCGCGGCCCAGACCGGAGTGATCCAGCCAAGGGCGGCGAATGGCAGCATCAGGCCATTGTACAGCCCGGCCCACAGCAGGTTCTCGATGATTACCCGGCGCGTCCGGCGTGCCAGGCTGAAGGCTTGCACCAGGGCGTCGAGGCGGTTGGACAGCAGTACCGCGTCGGCGCTGGTCTTGGCCAGGTCGGTGGCCGAACCCATGGCCACGCTGATATCGGCGGCGGCCAGTACCGGCACGTCGTTGACCCCGTCGCCGAGCATCAGCACCTTGCGTCCCTGCTGGTGCAACTGTTGCAGCACCTGCAGTTTGTCGTCCGGGCGCAGGCCGCCACGGGCCTCGTCGATCTGCAGTTGGGCGGCAACGCTGGCGACCATCGGCGAGCTGTCTCCGGATAGCAGCAGGGTGTGCCAGCCGCGAGCCTTGCAGGCCGCTACCAGGGCTGGTGCGTCGCTACGCAGCCGGTCATCGAGCACCAGCCAGGCCAGGGCGCCCTGTTCGTTACCCAGTAGTAGCCATTGACCGGCCTCGTCAGGCATCGACGGAACCGGGCAGCCGCTGAGCTCACAGACGAATGCCGGTTGGCCGATGCGCAGGCGCTGGTTTTCCACCAGACCCTCCAGGCCCAGGCCTGGGCTGCTGGTGACTTCTTCGGCGGCCACTGGTGCGCGGCCGAAAGCCCGGGCAATAGGGTGCTCCGAACGATTCTCCAGGGCCGCGGCCAGGCTCAGGCATGCGTCGCTGGACAGCTCTCCCAGCGGGCGGATGGTGCGTAAGGCCAGGCGTCCCTCGGTCAAGGTGCCGGTCTTGTCGAAAATCACTGTATCGATCTGGTTCAAGCCTTCGAGCACATGGCCTCGGGTCAATAGCAGGCCAAGCTTGTGCAGGGTGCCGGTGGCGGCGGTGAGAGCGGTCGGGGTCGCCAGGGAGAGTGCGCAGGGGCAAGTCGCCACCAGCATCGCCAGGACGACCCAGAATGCCCTTGGGGCATCCAGTTGCCACCACAGCAGGCCAATGGCGGCGGCTGCGATCAAGGACAGCAGGAGAAACCACTGTGCCGCGCGATCGGCGATTTCCGCCAGGCGCGGCTTCTCGGCCTGGGCCCGGTCCAGCAAGCGCACGATGGCGGACAAGCGGGTGTCCTGGCCCAGCGCCTGGACTTCGACGGTCAACGCGCCTTCGACATTCAGGGTGCCGGCGGTGACGGTATCGCCCTGGCTGCGTGGTTGTGGCAGGTACTCGCCAGTGAGCAGCGACTCGTCGACGCTCGACTGGCCGTCGAGGATCTTGCCGTCTGCCGGCAGGACCGCACCGGGATGCACCAGCACCCGATCGCCCAGGCGCAATTCGCTGAGCAGGATGCGTTCGCTCTGGCCGTTCGTGTCCAGGCGCAAGCAGGAGGCCGGTAGCAGATTGACCAGTTGCGCGGTGGCCGCTGCGGTTCGTTCCCGGGCCCGGCGTTCCAGGTAGCGGCCAGCGAGGAGGAACAGGGCGAACATGCCCACCGCGTCGAAGTACAGCTCGCCCACTCCGCTGATGGAAGTCCAGATGCCCGCCAGGTAGGCGCCGCCGATGGCCAGGGAGACCGAGACGTCCATGGTCAGGTGGCGAGTGCGCAGGTCACGCATCGCACCCTTGAAGAACGGCGCGCAGCTGTAGAAGACGATGGGCGTGGTGAGGAACAGCGCGACCCAGCGCAGGATGGTGTGCAGCTCCGGGCTCAGGTCGATGTTGAATTCCGGCCAGGTGGCCATGGTTGCCATCATTGCCTGGAACCAGAGCAGGCCCGCTACTCCCAGTTGGCGCAGGGCCAGGCGATTTTCCCCGGCCAATTGCTCAGAGGCCTTGTCCGGTTGATAGGGGTGGGCGGCGTAGCCGATATGCCGCAGTTGGGCGAGCAGTTGGCTCAGTGGCAGCTCGCTGTCGGCCCAGCTCACATGCAGGCGGTGATTGGACAGGTTCAGGCGGGCCTCGGCCACCGCTGGCAGGCTGCGCAGGTGCTTCTCGATCAACCAGCCACAGGCGGCGCAACTGATGCCTTCCATGAGCAGGGTGGTCTGCGCCAGTTCGCCCTCATGGCGGACGAAGGGTTGTTGCACGTCGGCGCGATCGTACAGCGCCAGTTCGTCCACCAGTTGTACCGGCAAGGCCTCGGGGTTGGCCGAGGCTTCGCTGCGATGGCTGTAGTAATGCTCCAGGCCGCCGGCGACTATCGCCTCCGCGACCGCCTGGCAACCCGGGCAGCAGAACTCCCTGGATTCGCCGAGCACGACGGCGGTGAACCGGCTGCCGGGAGGAACCGGCAGGGCGCAGTGGTAGCAAGGCAGTGGCGTGGTCATCGGCAGTCTTTTGGCTCTGGGAAAAACTCATCGCCGGCCAGTCGACTCCTGCCCGGGGGCAGGGAGGCGTCAGGCCGGCGATGTATGGCGGGTGTCGATCAGTTCAGGTCTTCAGCACCTTGCAGGGGCTCGTCGCCCAGCAGCAGGTCCTTGTCATGGCTGACCTGTTCTTCTTCGAACATGCGCCAGGTCTTGTCGCCTTCGACGCCCAGCAACTCGACGAAGCGCCGACCTTCGACCTGGTCGTTGACCTGCCCGATGTAGCGGCCATGCTCGGTCTCGCTACGGGTCAGGACGATCTTGCGGTCTTTTTCCGGCTGGGTCGGGGAGATCAGGTTCAGCTCGAGAGTCTTGGGCTGGCTGTTGCCGCTCAGGCGCAGCTCGACTTCGCCGGTCAGTTCGTCAAGGTGCACGCTGGCGCGCATCTTCAGGGTCTGGGCCAGCAGTTCGCGATCCAGGGAGCGGTTGATGCCTTTGCCGGCCTCGTAGTAGTTGTCGTTGACCAGGTTGTCCGGGTTGTTCACGGCAATGGTCACCATGGACAAGGTCAGGGTGACCGAGCAGGCGAGGATGCCGATGATGATCCAGGGCCAGAGGTGCTTGTACCAGGGGTTTGTGGCAACGGCTGTAGGCATGGTCATTTCTCTTAACGAATTTGTGGGCCGATGAATCGGCTCTTGGCTTCGATCTGGACGCTGTCATCGTCGATGTCCTTGAGGATGAATTTCACCTCGTTGGTGGTCGATGGCAGTTGGTCCGGAGCGATCGACAGCTCCGCTGGCATGCTGACGATGTCGCCAGCCACCACGTGGATTTCGCGCTTGCTCTGCAGCTTCAGGTCCGGCAGGCCGGTGGCGTCCAGTACATAGGTATGGTCGCGCTGGTCCTTGTTCATGATCTTCAGGCTGTAGACGTTCTCGATCCGGCCTTCGGCGTTCTCGCGGTAAAGGACTCGGTCCTTGCTGACGTCGAAGCCCACCAGGGAGCGCATGAAGAACGCGGTGACCAGCAGGCTGATCATGGCCAGCAGCACCAGGGCGTAGCCGATCAGGCGCGGACGCAGTTTATGGGTTTTCTGCCCCGAAAGGTTGTGTTCGGTGGTGTAGCTGATGAGCCCGCGAGGGTAGTCCATCTTGTCCATGATGCTGTCGCAGGCGTCGATGCAGGCCGCGCAGCCGATGCACTCGATCTGCAGGCCGTCGCGGATATCGATACCGGTCGGGCAGACCTGGACGCACATGGTGCAGTCGATGCAGTCGCCCAGACCCTGGGCCTTGTAGTCGGCGCCTTTCTTGCGTGGGCCGCGGCCTTCGCCACGGCGTGGGTCGTAGGACACGATCAGGGTGTCCTTGTCGAACATCACGCTCTGGAAGCGGGCGTAGGGGCACATGTAGATGCACACCTGCTCACGCAGCCAGCCGGCGTTGCCGTAGGTGGCCAGGGTGAAGAAGCCGACCCAGAAATATGACCAGCCATCGGCCTGGCCGGTGAAGAAGTCGATGACCAGTTCGCGGATCGGCGAGAAGTAGCCGACGAAGGTCATGCCGGTGACGAAGCCGATCAGCAACCAGAGGCTGTGCTTGCTGAACTTGCGCAGGAACTTGTTGGCGCTCATCGGCGCCTTGTCCAGCTTGATGCGCTGGTTGCGGTCACCTTCGGTGACCTTTTCGCACCACATGAAGATCCAGGTCCAGACGCTCTGCGGACAGGTGTAGCCGCACCAGACACGCCCGGCGTAGACGGTGATGAAGAACAGGCCGAAGGCCGCGATGATCAGCATGCCCGATAGCAGGATGAAATCCTGGGGCCAGAAGGTGGCGCCGAAGATGAAGAACTTGCGTTCTGGCAGGTTCCACCAGACGGCCTGGTGGCCTCCCCAGTTGAGCCAGACGGTGCCGAAATACAGCAGGAACAGGCCGGCTCCGCCCACCATCCGCAAGTTGCGGAACAGGCCGGTGAAGGCGCGGGTGTAGATTTTTTCCCTGGAGGCGTAGAGGTCGACGCTTTTGCTGGCGTTTTTGGCAGGAGGGGTTACATCGTGTACAGGAATCTGATTGCTCATCATTGCATCCCACGGCAGTGGAAAAACGCCTCGGTCAGTACGTGCCGACCGGGGTCAGAAGGGTGTTGCAGTGGCGCAATGATACGCCTCTAGCTCCGTTGCAATGGTGCGACCTTTGGTCGCGTTGGGGGAAATCAATCGATGGTGTAGTGACCTGAATCAATTGACTTGTGGAGTATGGACTGTTTTGTTCCCGGTGCCTTTCGAATCTTGCACGGAGCAGCCAATGGCGCGGGGCAATTGTTGGTTCGGACGATTGTCCAGGTCGATGTCGGATAAGGGCAGCGCTTGAATAAAAACGGCCCCGCCAATGTGCATTGGCGGGGCCGTCGGGTGTTGCCTTCAAGCTTGGCGCTTATTCGGCGTCAGCTTGCTTGGCACCGTGGGACAGGCTGTAGACATAAGCGGCCAGCAGGTGAACCTTGTCATTGCCTTGCAGTTGTTCCTGGGCAGGCATCACGCCCTGGCGACCGTGGCGAATGGTCTGCTGCAGCTGCGCAAAGCTCGAGCCGTAGATGAACGCTGCGGGGTGAGTCAGGTTAGGCGCGCCCATGGCTGGGGTGCCCTTGCCTTCCGGACCGTGGCAGACCGCGCAGTTGGCGGCGAACAGCTTCTGGCCATTGGCCGGGTCGGCCTTGATGCCTTCCGGCAGCTTGCGACCATCGAGGTTGGTCAGGACATAGGCGGCAACGTCGCTGACGCCTTGTTCCTTGATCACATCCACCCAGGCCGGCATCACGGCGTGACGACCGCCCATGATGGTGGCCTTGATGGTTTCCGGCTCGCCGCCCCAGCGCCAGTCGGCGTCGGTCAGGTTAGGGAAGCCATAGGCGCCCTTGGCGTCGGAGCCGTGGCAGACCGAGCAGTTGGACGCGAACAGGCGGCCACCCATTTTCAGGGCTTGCGGATCCTTGGCGACTTCCTCGATCGGCATTGCAGCGTACTTGGCGAAGATCGGGCCGAACTTGGCGTCGGAGCGGGCCATTTCCTTTTCCCACTCGTGCACGCCGGTCCAGCCGGACTGGCCGTTGGCGAATGCTGTCTGCTTCTCGTTATCGAGATAGTTGTAGCCCGGCAGGACGCCTTTCCAGTTGCCCAGGCCCGGGTACAGCACCAGGTAACCCAGGGCGAAGACGATGGTGCCGACGAACAGCATGAACCACCATTTGGGCAGTGGGTTGTCGTACTCCTCGATCCCGTCGAAGGAGTGGCCGACCGTCTCGTCGGTCTGCTCGGCGCGCTGGCCCTTGCGGGTCGACAGCAGCAGCCAGGTCAAGGCGAAGATGGTACCCAGACTGAGGACTGTGACGTACAGACTCCAGAACGTAGTCATTCTTTGTTACTCCTAGAAGCTTGCTCGACGTGCTTGATGGCGTCGGGATCATCCGCGAACGGCAGCAAGGTCGCGTCTTCAAACTCGGACTTGCGCTTGGGACTGAATACCCACAGTGCCAGGCCGACGAAGGCCACCATCACGACGAGGGTGCCCAGGCCACGAATCATCCCGATATCCATCTAGATCACCGTTTGCTTTTGATGATGGTGCCCAGGCCTTGCAGATAGGCCACCAGCGCGTCCATTTCGGTCTTGCCCTTCACAGCATCCTTGGCACCGGCGATGTCTTCATCGGTGTAGGGAACGCCGAGCGTGCGCAGGACTTCCATTTTTTTCGCGGTGTCTTTGCCGTCGAGCTTGTTTTCTACGAGGAACGGATAGGCCGGCATTTTCGACTCGGGGACAACGTTGCGCGGGTTGTACAAGTGCGCGCGTTGCCAGTCATCGGAGTAGCGGCCGCCGACGCGGGCCAGGTCAGGGCCGGTGCGCTTGGAACCCCACAGGAATGGGTGATCCCAGACGCTTTCACCAGCGACCGAATAGTGGCCATAACGTTCGGTTTCGGCACGGAACGGACGGATCATCTGCGAGTGGCAGCCGACACAGCCGTTGGCGATGTACACATCACGACCTTCCAGTTCCAGCGCGGTGCGTGGCTTCATGCCTTCCACCGGCTTGTTGGTGACGTCCTGGAAGAACAGCGGGACGATCTGGGTCAGGCCGCCGATACTGACGGCGATGACCATGAAGAAGGCCAGTAGGCCAATGTTCTTCTCGACTACTTCATGCTTCATCAGTGAGCTCCAACTACAGCGATCTGAGCAGCGGCTTCAGCTTCAGCCGGGTTAGAGGCGCGAACGGTGCGGAACACGTTGTACGCCATGATCAGCATGCCGCCGGCGAAGAACGCGCCGCCCAGGGCGCGAACGATGAAGCCCGGGTGGCTGGCTTGCAGCGCTTCGACGAAGGAGTAGGTGAGGGTGCCGTCATCGTTGATTGCACGCCACATCAGGCCCTGGGTGATGCCGTTGACCCACATCGAGGCGATGTAGAGCACGGTACCGATGGTAGCCAGCCAGAAGTGGGTATTGATCAGGCCGATGCTGTGCATCTGCTGACGACCGAAGACTTTCGGGATCAGGTGGTACAGGGCGCCGATCGAAATCATCGCTACCCAGCCCAGGGCGCCGGCGTGTACGTGGCCGATGGTCCAGTCGGTGTAGTGGGACAGCGAGTTGACGGTCTTGATGGCCATCATCGGGCCTTCGAAGGTCGACATGCCGTAGAACGCCAGGGATACCACCAGGAACCGCAGGATCGGGTCGGTGCGCAGCTTATGCCAGGCGCCCGAGAGGGTCATCATGCCGTTGATCATGCCGCCCCAGCTCGGAGCCAGCAGGATGATCGACATGGCCATGCCCAGGGATTGGGCCCAGTCCGGCAGCGCGGTGTAGTGCAGGTGGTGCGGACCGGCCCAGATGTACAGGGTGATCAGCGCCCAGAAGTGCACGATGGACAGGCGATAGGAGTAGATCGGGCGCTCGGCCTGCTTGGGTACGAAGTAGTACATCATCCCCAGGAAGCCGGTGGTCAGGAAGAAGCCCACGGCGTTGTGGCCGTACCACCACTGGATCATCGCGTCGGTCGCACCGGCGTAGGCCGAGTAGGACTTGAAGAAGCTGACCGGCAGGGAGGCGTGGTTGACGATGTGCAGCATCGCGGTCACCACGATGAAGGCACCGTAGAACCAGTTGCCCACGTAGATGTGCTTGGTCTTGCGCTTGGTGATGGTGCCGAAGAACACCAGGCCGTAGGTGACCCACACGATCGCCAGCAGGATAGCCAGGGGCCATTCCAGTTCGGCGTATTCCTTGGTGGTGGTGTAACCCAGGGGCAGGGTCACGATGGCACCGACGATCACCGCTTGCCATCCCCAGAAGGTGAAGGCCGCAAGGCTGTCGGAAATCAGTCGCGTCTGGCAGGTTCGCTGCACGACATAGTAAGAGGTGGCAAACAATGCACATCCACCGAAGGCGAAGATCACCAGGTTGGTGTGCAGCGGGCGCAGGCGTCCAAACGTCGTCCACGGCAGGCCGAAGTTCAACTCCGGCCATACCAGTTGCGAGGCGATGAAGACACCGAGCCCCATGCCAAGGATCCCCCAGACCACCGTCATGATGGCGAACTGGCGGACTACCTTATAGTTATAAGCAGTCGGACTGATTGCTGTGCTCATTCTAAGGTTCCACGGTTTGGGTGTTTTATTAGGGATAAAAATCGGTCGCAAGTATGGAGAAAGCAGGGGGTCATTGCAACGCGCCATGACCTGCGTCAATGCGTTCCATGCCTGATTCTGCGGCCTTTCCCTATGCCGAGTAGGGACAAAAAATGCCCTCGGACAAAATGTCGCAGCGGGTAAAAAACTCGAGCTATCGAGTTACTTGTAACCGAGTGTGTTGAAGCCCATTGATCAACTGACAGGTGGTCATCGAGTCGACAGCCGGTATAAACCAGCCCTTACGGCCTGTCATCGGACAAAAGCTTTCGAATGTCACGAATGGATCGGTCAGCGAGCGATCTGTGCCAGCCTATTTGCGAATAAGCCTAGACCTGATTCGGATCGGTGCAAACGTGGCGGGGGAGGAGGGTGCGACACTTGGTCGCAAAGAAGCAGAGAGGAAGTTTGAAGCGGCAAGCTGCAAGTGAAGACTCGCAGCTTGCCGTTGATCTTTTACTTGTCGCTTGCAGCTTGAGGCTTGTTGCTGCTGTTGTGGGACAGGCTGTAGACGTAGGCTGCCAGCAGTTGCACCTTGTCATTGCCGAGCAGTTCGCTCTGCGCAGGCATGTGACCCTGGCGACCGTGGCGGATGGTCTGTTGCAACTGGGCCAGGCTGGTGCCGTAGATGAAGCCGGCTGGTTGGGTCAGGTCAGGCGCGCCCATGATGGCGGTGCCCTTGCCATTCGCACCGTGGCAAGCCACGCAGGTGGTGCTGAAGGCTTGTTGGCCGGCTACCAGGTCGGCGTCGTTATCGGCTGGCAGCGGCAGGCCGGCCAGTTCATGACGTACATAGGCAGCGACGTTCTTCACCCCGTCTTCCTTGAGCACTTCACCCCAAGCCGGCATGGCGGCCATGCGGCCGCCCATGATGGTGGCCTTGATGGTGTCGGCATCGCCGCCCCAGCGCCAGTTGTCGTCAGCCAGGTTGGGGAAGCCGAAGGCACCCTTGGCGTCGGAGCCGTGGCAGACCGAGCAGTTGGAGGCAAACAGGCGTCCGCCCATTTTCAGCGCTTGTGGGTCCTTGGCCACTTCTTCAACGGGCATGGCAGCGAATTTGGCGAAGATCGGACCAAACTTAACGTCCGCCTTGGCCATTTCCTTTTCCCATTCCTTGTTCTGGGTCCAGCCGTCCTCATAGCCCGGCAGGACGCCTTTCCAGTTGCCCAGGCCCGGGTAGAGGATCAGGTAGCCCACGGAAAATACCAGGGTGCCGGCGAACAGCAGGAACCACCATTGCGGCAGGGGGTTGTCATACTCCTCGATGCCATCGAACGCGTGCCCCATGGTCTGGTCCACGCTGCCCTTGGTTTCACCCTTGCGGGTGCCGACCAGCAGCCAGGTCAGGCCGATCAGGCTGCCGATGGTCAGTACGCAGATCCACGTACTCCAGAAGGTGGTCATGGCCGAATGCTCCTTGTTACAGGCTCTTGAGGTTGAGCGTCATCTGATGGTTGACCGGCGTGCGCCGTGCCCGGTGCCGGATCGTCGGCGAAGGGCAGCAAGCGTGCCTGGGCAAACTCGGGGTTGCGTTTGGCGTTGAAGACCCAGATCGACAGGCCGACAAAGGCGATCATCACCACCAGGGTCCCGAGCCCGCGGATCATGCCGCTATCGAGTTCAAAACCCATGGCTCACCTCTTGCTCTTGATCGAAGTGCCAAGCACTTGCAGGTAGGCCACCAGGGCGTCGATTTCAGTCTTGCCCTTGAGCGAGGCGGTGGCGCCGGCGATGTCTTCGTCGGTGTAAGGCACGCCCAGGGTGCGCATGACCTTGAGCTTGGTTTCGGTATGGCTGCTGTCCACCGGAGCGGTCACCAGCCACGGGTAGGCCGGCATCTTCGACTCAGGCACGACGTTGCGCGGGTTGTACAGGTGCGCACGGTGCCAGTCATCGGAGTAGCGGCCGCCGACACGGGCCAGGTCCGGACCGGTACGCTTGGAACCCCACAGGAATGGGTGGTCCCAGACGCTCTCACCGGCTACCGAATAGTGGCCGTAGCGCTCGGTCTCGGCGCGGAAGGGGCGGACCATCTGCGAATGGCACTGTACGCAGCCTTCGCGAATGTAGATGTCGCGACCTTCGAGTTGCAGCGCGGTATAGGGCTTCATGCCTTCCACCGGCTTGTTGGTGACGTCCTGGAAGAACAGCGGGACGATCTGGGTCAGACCGCCGATGCTCACCGCGAAGATCATCAGCAGCATGAGCAGGCCGACGTTTTTCTCAATCGTTTCGTGTTTCATGGCGGACTCCTCAGGCCATCTGCGCTGCAGCGTTGACTTCGGCTGGCACCGCGGCACGCACGGTGCGCCAGGTGTTGTAGGCCATCAGGAGCATGCCGCTGAGGAAGATCGCACCACCGACCAGTCGTACGATGAAGCCTGGGTGGCTGGCCACCAGGGTTTCGACGAAGGAGTAGGTGAGGGTGCCGTCTTCGTTGACCGCACGCCACATCAGGCCCTGGGCGATACCGTTGACCCACATCGAGGCGATGTAGAGCACGGTGCCGATGGTGGCCAGCCAGAAGTGGGTGTTGATCAGGCCGATGCTGTACATCTGCTCGCGGCCGAAGACTTTCGGGATCAGGTGGTACAGGGCGCCGATGGAGATCATCGCTACCCAGCCCAGGGCGCCGGCGTGTACGTGGCCGATGGTCCAGTCGGTGTAGTGGGAGAGGGCGTTGACGGTCTTGATGGCCATCATCGGGCCTTCGAAGGTCGACATGCCGTAGAACGCCAGGGATACCACCAGGAACCGCAGGATTGGGTCGCTGCGCAGCTTATGCCAGGCCCCCGAGAGGGTCATCATGCCGTTGATCATGCCGCCCCAGCTCGGAGCCAGGAGGATCAGCGACATGACCATGCCCAGGGACTGGGCCCAGTCCGGCAGTGCGGTGTAGTGCAGGTGGTGCGGGCCGGCCCAGATGTACAGGGTGATCAGTGCCCAGAAGTGCACGATGGACAGGCGATAGGAGTACACCGGGCGCTCGGCCTGCTTGGGCACGAAGTAGTACATCATCCCCAGGAAGCCTGCCGTCAGGAAGAAGCCCACGGCGTTGTGGCCGTACCACCATTGCACCATGGCGTCGGTCGCACCGGCATACAGCGAGTAGGACTTGGTCAGGCTGACAGGCAGCTCCAGGTTGTTGACGATATGCAGGATGGCCACGGTGATGATGAAGCTACCGAAGAACCAGTTGCCGACATAGATATGCTTGGTTTTACGCTGGGCCAGGGTGCCGAAGAACACGATGGCATACGCGACCCAGACAATGGTGATCAGGATATCGATCGGCCATTCCAGTTCGGCGTATTCCTTGGAGCTGGTGTAGCCCAGTGGCAGGCTGATAGCCGCCAACAGGATCACCAGTTGCCAGCCCCAGAAGCAGAACGCGGCGATCTTCGGCGCGAACAGGGTGGTCTGGCAGGTACGTTGTACCGAATAGAACGAGCTGGCGAACAGTGCACAGCCACCGAAAGCGAAAATCACCGCGTTGGTGTGCAAGGGCCGCAGGCGACCGAAGCTGGTCCACGGTAGATCGAAGTTAAGTTCGGGCCACACCAACTGGGCTGCGAGAAAAACCCCGAGCCCCATGCCGACGATGCCCCACACCACCGTCATAATGGCGAATTGGCGGACCACCTTGTAGTTGTAGGCGGTACTGATAGAAGTGTTCATGGTTCCCCATCCACGGTTCAGCTGAAGTGAAAGCGACTGCGCGAGGCGGTATGCGTCCACTTCGTCTGGAGTTATAGGCAGACTAAAAGCGAGGCAAGCATGAGCAATGAGCACAAGGCCAGTATTGACGGGGATCAATGGGGGCAGTGCGTGCGGGAGCGGGGCTGGTTGTGGGATGTCGCGGCGAGTGCGACTCCGGGCAAGTCGCCGACCTTGATCCTGGCCCACGGTGCCGGCGCACCGATGGACAGCGGGTTCATGGAACAGATCGCTGAACGCCTTGCCCGGCATGGGGTGAACGTCTTGCGCTTCGAGTTCCCCTACATGGCCCAGCGTCGCCTGGACGGTGGCAAGCGCCCTCCGAACCCGGCGCCCAGGCTCCTGGAGTGCTGGCGCGAGGTGTATGCCCAAGTGCGACCTTATGCCACTGGGGTGCTGGCGGTGGGCGGCAAGTCCATGGGCGGGCGCATGGCCAGTTTGCTGGCCGATGAGCTACAGGCCGATGCCCTGGTCTGCCTGGGGTATCCCTTCTATGCCGCTGGCAAGCCCGAGAAGCCGCGGGTGGCGCATCTGGCGAGCCTGGCCACGCCAACGCTGATCGTGCAGGGGGAGCGCGATGCCCTGGGCAATCGCCAGGCCGTGGAGGGCTACGCGTTGGCGCCAAGCATCGAGCTGTGCTGGTTGTCGGCGGCGGATCATGACCTAAAGCCCCTGAAGGCATCCGGACATACCCACGAAGAGCATCTTGAGTCCACGGCATGCCGGGTCGCCGGATTCCTCCGGGGGCAGGGGTAAGGATCGTCGGGCAAAAAAACCGGAAGCAGCGGCTTCCGGTTTTTTATTGCCTGGCCCTGGGCCTAGCGGTTGAAGCGTTCTACCAGAGAGTACTGGGTGTGCGCGGTATGGGTCAGGGCCTCGCTGAGTTCGGCCGAATGCTGGGCCTGCTCGGAGGTCTGGTCCGCCAGTTGGGCGATGGTGCTAATGTTGCGGCTGATCTCCTCGGCCACCGAGCTTTGCTCTTCGGTGGCGGCGGCGATCTGGGTGGTCATGTCGGTGATGTTGGCTACCGCCTCGCTGATGCCCACCAGCGCCTGGTCGGCTTCCAGCACCCGGGCCACGCCTTCTTCGGCCTGGCGATGGCCGGCATCCATGGTCTGCACCGCACTGGCGGCGGTTTGCTGCAGCTTGGCGATCAGTGCGTGGATCTGCCCGGTGGATTCGCTGGTGCGTTGCGCCAGCTGGCGCACCTCGTCTGCCACCACGGCAAAGCCGCGACCCATCTCCCCGGCCCGGGCCGCTTCGATGGCGGCGTTCAGCGCCAGCAGGTTGGTCTGGTCGGCGATGCCCTTGATCACGTCCACCACGCCGCCGATTTCATCGCTGTCCTTGGCCAGTTGGGTCACGGTCTGGCCGGTCTCGCCCACCACCACCGACAGGCGCTGGATAGCTTCACGGGTTTCCCCGGCGATGTTGCGGCCGCGTCCGGTAAGACGATTGGCTTCCTGGGTGGCGTCGGCGGTGCGTTGCACGTGGCTGGCCACTTCCTGGGTGGTGGCCGCCATCTGGTTGACCGCGGTGGCGACCTGCTCGGTCTCCTGGCGCTGGCGCTCCAGGCCGCTGGAACTGTTGTGGGCCAGGGTGTCGGACTGCCGGGCCTGCTCGTTGAGGTGCTCGGCGGTGTCCTGCAGGCGGGTCAGGCAGGTCTTGAGTCGTGCCTCCTGGCTGAGGATCGACATCTCCAGGCGCGCCTGGGCACCCCGGCTGTCGGTGTACATCTGCGCGATCAGCGGGTCCGAGGTGGTCTGCTCGGCCAGGCGTAGCAGCCGCTTGAGGCCACGCTGCTGCCAGGTCAGGCCCAGCAGGCCCAGCGGTACCGAGAGAGCGGCGGCCAGGACGAAGCCCCAGTGGGAGTTGAGCCAGGCACCGATCATGAAGCTCAGCTGGCTGACCAGGATGAACGGCAGCCAGTCTTGCAGTATCGGCAGCCACTTGTCGCGCTTGGGAATGGCCGACTTGCCCTGGTTGATTCGCTTGTAGAGGGATTCGGCGCGGCGCACCTGTTCGGCGGTGGGCTTGACCCGTACCGATTCGTAGCCCACCACCTTGCTGCCTTCGAACACCGGGGTCACGTAGGCGTTGACCCAGTAGTGATCGCCGGTCTTGCAGCGGTTCTTGACGATACCCATCCATGGCAGGCCTTGTTTCAAGGTGGTCCACATGTGGGCGAATACCGCCGCTGGCACATCCGGGTGGCGTACCAGGTTGTGCGGCGCGCGAACCAGTTCTTCGCGGGAGAACCCACTGATCTCGACGAAGGCGTCGTTGCAGTAGGTGATGACGCCCTTGGCATCGGTCGTGGAAATCAACCGTTGTTGAGCCGGGAAGGTACGTTCGCGCTGAGTGACAGGCTGGTTATTACGCATGTTTTTTCAATCCGCAAGGCTTTGATAAGTGATCGGCCGCTTCGGCTTATTATTGAAACTATTTTTCAATAATTGGCATTCGGTCTCATTGGCAGAGTGTGTTGTGTCGTCGTATGCGGCTCCGGTATCCACCGGCGTTGGCGAGGGGCTAATCATTGACCTTCTTCCTTGGCAGTCAATACTTCTGAAGTACTGGTTTGGGCAATTTGCTTGCGGTTTTGCAGTGTCCGGACCTATCCGGCGAGCATTGGGTAGGTGAAAAGCCCGAAATGCAGCAGGTTCAGTCCGAAGTGGGTGGCCAGCGCGGCTCCCAGGCCCCCGAACCGATAGGCCAGACCGTACCCGATCCCGGCGACGCTCGCCAGCAGCGTCCATTGCCAGCCGGCTCCCAGGTGCGCCAGGCCGAATAGCAGGGCCGAGGCGAGCAGGGCCAGGTTCTCGCCGTAAGGCAGGTGTTTCAGGCGTCGGCTCAGGCCTCCCTGGATATAGCCCCGGAATAGTGCCTCTTCCACCAAGGTCACCAGCAGGAGGTTGTTCAGTACCCACAGCCAGGCCTGGTCCGGCCATTTGGGAGCCCAGCTGATGATGCCCAGCAGCAAGGCGCCGCCCAGCGCAGTGATGGCGCACAAGAGCAGGGCCAGGACGCTGGCACACAGCGACAGGCGCAGAGAGCGCCGACCAATGATCCAGGGGCACACCAACAGCAGCCAGAAGCCGATCAGCGGCTTGTCCTGGTTCAGGTACAGGGAAAACGGCACGGCGTCATCGGTGAGGCGTTGCGGATCGATGGCGCGCCCATTGTAGAAGCCGGGCAGCCAGTGCATGGCCAGGGCCAGGGCGACGACCACGAACAGGCCGTGGCCCAGGTATTGGCCAATGATGCTGCGCTGCTGGCGCACGGCGAAGCCGGCGCACAACAACAGCAAGAGCGAGAGGGCGGCCAGCAGCCCCAGTTGCCCGTAGCTCAGGGCCAGTGCATAGCCAAGGGAAAGGAGTGCCAGGTACATCCATGGCAGAGCGGTCATGGGGAATCCTTGTTGCGAAAGAATGGGTATTGCAGAGACGTTGTCCGGCGCCTGATCTGTAGTCGTTGTTGTGACTGATCGGTCAGGTTTTGCGGGCGGGCATTATAACCAGTCGATTTGTGTGCGTTAACCCAATAAAAAACACCGCCCGAAGGCGGTGTCTGTGGCTGTCACGGCTCAGGCCGCGATCAACTGGCGCAAGACGTAGTGCAAGATCCCCCCGGACTTGAAGTATTCCACTTCGTTCAGGGTGTCGATGCGGCACAGCACCTCGATCTGCTCACGGCTGCCATCCTCGCGGGTGATCACCAGTTGCAGGTTCATCCGCGGGGCCAGTTGCGTGCCGCTGAGGCCAAGGATATCCAGGGTCTCGCGGCCGCTGAGCTTGAGGCTCTTGCGATCCTGGCCGGTCTTGAACTGCAGCGGCAACACGCCCATGCCCACGAGGTTGGAGCGGTGGATGCGCTCGAAGCTCTCGGCGATGACCGCCTTGACCCCCAACAGGTTGGTGCCTTTGGCCGCCCAGTCGCGGCTCGAGCCGGTGCCGTACTCTTGCCCCGCGATTACCACCAGTGGCGTGCCCGTGGCCTGGTACTTCATGGCCGCGTCGTAGATCGCCATTTTCTCGCCGGTGGGAATGTACAGCGTATTGCCGCCTTCCTCGCCGCCGAGCATTTCGTTGCGGATGCGGATGTTGGCAAAGGTGCCGCGCATCATCACTTCATGGTTGCCGCGCCGTGAACCATAGGAGTTGAAATCCCGGGGTTCCACGCCCTTGTCCCGCAGGTAGCGCCCGGCCGGGCTATCGGCCTTGATGTTGCCGGCAGGGGAGATGTGGTCGGTGGTCACTGAGTCTCCCAGGAGCGCCAGAACCCGCGCGCCGCCGATATCCTTGATCTCTGGCAAGGGGCCTGAGATATCGTCGAAGAACGGCGGATGCTGGATGTAGGTCGAGTCGTCCTGCCAGACGTAGGTAGCGGCTTGCGGCACTTCGATGGCCTGCCATTGGGCGTCGCCGGCAAACACCTCCGCGTATTCCTTGTGGAACATGCGCGTGTTGACCTGGGCGACGGCCTCGGCAATTTCCTGGCTGCTGGGCCAGATGTCCTTCAGGTACACCGGCTGGCCATCCTTGCCCTGGCCCAGGGGCTCGCGGCTGAGGTCGATGCGCACCGTGCCAGCCAGGGCGTAGGCCACTACCAGGGGCGGAGAGGCCAGCCAGTTGGTCTTCACCAGTGGATGCACCCGACCCTCGAAGTTACGGTTGCCGGACAGCACTGAAGCCACGGTCAGGTCGGATTTCTGGATGGCTTTCTCGATCGGCTCCTGCAATGGGCCGGAGTTGCCAATGCACGTGGTGCAGCCGTAGCCCACCAGATCGAACCCCAATTGGTTCAGGTACGAAGTGAGGCCTGCGGCCTGGTAGTAGTCAGTCACCACCTTGGAGCCTGGCGCCAGGGAGCTCTTGACCCAGGGTTTGCGCTGCAGGCCTTTCTCGACGGCCTTCTTGGCCACCAGGCCGGCTGCCATCATGACGTTCGGGTTGGACGTATTGGTACAGGAGGTGATGGCTGCGATCACTACCGCGCCATTTTTCAGGCGATGGGTCTGGCCGTCGTGCTGGTAGTCGGCTTCCCCGACCAGGTCGGCGTTGCCAACGGCGACACCGCCACCGCCTTCGCTTTCCAGGCGACCTTCTTCCTTGCTGGTGGGCTTGAACTGCAGGTCGAGAAAGTCGCTGAAGGCTTGGCCGACATTCTGCAGGGCGACTCGGTCCTGGGGGCGCTTAGGTCCGGCGAGGCTGGCTTCCACGGTGCCCATGTCCAGGGCCAGGCTATCGGTGAACACCGGCTCCTTGCCCGGCAGGCGCCACAGGCCCTGGGCCTTGCTGTAGGTTTCCACCAGTTTCACCAGGGCGCTTGGGCGACCAGACAGGCGCAGGTAGTCGAGGGTGATCTCGTCCACCGGAAAGAAACCGCAGGTGGCTCCGTATTCCGGCGCCATGTTGGCGATCGTGGCGCGATCCGCCAGGGGCAGGTCGGCCAAGCCGTCGCCATAGAACTCGACGAATTTGCCCACCACGCCTTTCTTGCGCAGCATCTGCGTGACCGTCAGCACCAGGTCGGTGGCGGTGATGCCTTCCTTGAGCTTGCCGGTGAGCTTGAAGCCGATGACTTCGGGGATCAGCATCGAGACGGGCTGGCCAAGCATCGCCGCCTCGGCCTCGATCCCGCCCACGCCCCAGCCCAGCACGCCCAGCCCGTTGATCATGGTGGTGTGGGAATCGGTACCCACCAGGGTATCGGGGAAGGCATAGGTGCGCCCGTCTTCATCCTTGCTCCAGACGGTACGCCCCAGGTACTCCAGGTTGACCTGGTGGCAAATGCCGGTGCCCGGTGGCACTACGCTGAAGTTATCGAACGCGCTTTGGCCCCAGCGCAGGAAAGCGTAGCGCTCGCCGTTGCGCTGCATCTCGATGTCGACGTTCTGCTCGAAGGCGCTGCTGCTGGCGAACTTGTCCACCATCACCGAGTGGTCGATCACCAGGTCCACCGGCGACAGCGGGTTGATCCGTTGCGGGTCGCCACCGGCCTTGGCCATGGCTGCACGCATGGCGGCCAGGTCGACCACGGCGGGGACCCCAGTGAAGTCCTGCATCAGCACCCGGGCCGGGCGGTATTGAATCTCGCGGTCGGAGCGGCGCTCCTTGAGCCAGGCGGCAATGGCCTTGAGGTCGGCACTGGTAACGGTTTGGTTGTCCTCCCAGCGCAAGAGATTTTCCAGCAGGACTTTCAGCGACATGGGCAGGGCGTCGATATCGCCCAGGCTCTTGGCTGCGTCCGGCAGGCTGAAGTAGTGGTAAGTCTTGTCTTCGACTTTTAGGGTCTTAAGGGTTTTCAGGCTATCGAGGGATGGCATTGAATGACTCCTTTGAGCCCGCACGGCTACGGGCCTTGGGTACGAACAGAGCATTAACCTAGCTCTGTTTGGGGCTTATCGCTAATCACTGGACTCCAAGCCTGAGTCCAAGGTTCCTAACTCGGTTATCATGCGCCGGTTTTCGTGACAGGCTTTGCGCTTGTCCTGTTTCCATTGATTCAGGGCACTTTCGGGCAGGTTTGCGCATCGATTCATCGCCAGTTGCCCAGGAGATTCAATGAACACCCTGTTTTTCCATTGCCGTCCCGGTTTCGAGGGCGAAGTCTGTTCGGAGATCGCCGATCACGCGGCTCACCTGAACGTCTCCGGTTATGCCAAGGCCAAGCCCGGTACTGCTTGTGCGCAGTTCATCTGCACTGAGCAGGATGGGGCCCAACGCCTGATGCAGGGCCTGAGCTTCGACAAGCTGATCTTTCCCCGGCAGTGGGCGCGGGGAGGTTTCATCGATCTGCCGGAAACCGATCGCGTCAGTGCGATCCTGGCCTACCTGGCCCATTTCCCACAGTGCGGCAGTTTATGGCTGGAAGTGGTGGACACCAACGACGGCAAGGAACTGTCGACTTTTTGCAAGAAGTTCGAAGGCCCGCTGCGCAAGGCCCTGCTCGGGGCCGGCAAGCTGGTGGAGGACGCCAGCAAGCCGCGCTTGTTGTTGACGTTCATGAGTGGCCGCGAAGTGTTCGTCGGGCTGGCCGATGCCGGTAATTCGGCGATGTGGCCCATGGGAATTCCACGGCTGAAGTTCCCCCGGGAAGCTCCCAGTCGCTCGACCCTGAAGCTTGAGGAGGCCTGGCACCACTTCATTCCCCGCGAGCAGTGGGACGAGCGCTTGCACAGCGACATGACCGGCGTCGACCTGGGCGCCGCACCGGGGGGCTGGACCTGGCAACTGGTCAATCGCGGCATGCTGGTGACCGCGGTCGATAACGGGCCAATGGCCGAGAGCCTGATGGACACAGGCCTGGTCCAGCACCTGATGGCCGACGGTTTCACCTACAAGCCCCGTCAGCCGGTGGATTGGATGGTCTGCGACATCGTCGAGAAACCGGCGCGCAACGCAGCCTTACTGGAGACGTGGATCGGCGAGGGGCATTGTCGCGAGGCAGTGGTCAACCTGAAGCTGCCGATGAAGCAGCGTTATGCCGAGGTGAAGCGCTTGCTGGAGCGGATTGAAGAGGGGTTCAAGGCCCGGGGGATTCGCGTGGCCATTGGCTGCAAGCAGCTGTACCACGATCGAGAGGAAGTGACCTGCCACCTGCGCCGCCTGGAGCACAAGCCCGCCCGCTCGCGCTGAGTCCCTCGCCACATGACCGGCATTGCGCGACAATGCCGGCCAGTTTCAGGAGTGAACCATGAGTCAAATCATCGATACGCCGGTTGACGGCACCCTCGACGCCACCGGGCTCAACTGCCCGGAGCCAGTGATGATGCTGCACCAGCACATTCGTGATCTACCGCCGGGTGGACTGTTGAAGGTGATTGCCACCGACCCGTCCACCCGCCGCGATATTCCCAAGTTCTGCGTCTTCCTGGACCACGAGTTGGTGGCGCAGCAGGAAGAGGCCGGGACCTACCTCTACTGGATCCGCAAGAAGCTCGATTAACTCGCCGAGCGGCTGATGCGAATCTGCTTGCGTGCACTGCGCACCAGGCGGATCGAAAGCATCAGCGCGGCGCAGCTCAAGCCGACGATCAAGCCCTCCCAGAGGCCGCTTGGTCCCCTGGGGGCACCGAACCATTCGGTCAGCCCCAGGGCATAGCCCACCGGCAGACCAATGCCCCAATACGCGAACAAGGTCAGGATCATCGTCACCCGAGTGTCCTGGTAGCCGCGCAGTGCCCCGGCGGCAGTCACCTGGATGCCGTCGGAGAACTGGAACAGTGCGGCATACACGATCAGCATCGATGCCACCTGGATCACCAGCGGGTCGGCGGTGTAGATCGAGGCGATAGGCTCGCGCAGGAAGAACATCAGGCTCGCTGACAAGCAGGCATAGACGAGCGCGGTGGCCATGCCGACGCCGGCGCTGAAGCGAGCATTGCGTGGTTCCTGGCGTCCCAGCGACTGGCCGACCCGCACGGTCACCGCCATGGCCAGGGAGTAGGGGATCATGAACATCAGGGCGCTGACGTTGAGGGCAATCTGGTGTCCGGCCACTACCGTGGCACCCAGGCTGCCGATCAGCAGGGCGATCACCGCGAAGATGCTCGATTCGGCGAATACCGCGATGCCGATGGGCAGGCCGATGCTCAGCAAGCGCCCGATCATCGCTCCTTGTGGCCAGTCGAAACGGCTGAACAATTGAATCTTGCGGTAGGCCGGGGCCCAGCGAATCCAGCCGGCCATGCCCAGCATCATGGCCCACATCACGATCGCCGTGGCCCAGCCGCAGCCGACACCGCCCATGGCCGGTACGCCGAAATGACCGTAGATGAAGATGTAGTTGATGGGGATATTCAGGGCCAGGCCGCAGAGGCCGATGACCATGCTCGGCGCCGTGCGGCCCAGGCCATCGCTCAAGCAGCGCAGCACGTAATACAGCGCTACCGCGGGCAGGCCGCTGGCGATGCCGTGCAAGTAGCCCATGCAGGGCCCGATCAACTCCGGATCGACCTTCATCAGGTGCAGCACCGGCTCGGCACTGACCAGTATCAGCATGGCCGAGATCCCGGCCACGATGGCCAGCCACAGTGCCTGGCGCACCAGCGGGCCGATTTCATCGAGCTTGTCGGCGCCGAAACGCTGGGCCACCTTCGGCGTGGTGGCCAGCAAGGTGCCGGTCATCAAGAGGAACACCGGGATCCAGATCGAGTTGCCCAGCGCCACGGCCGCCAAGTCGCGGGGGCCGACTCGCCCGGCCATCACGGCATCGACGAAACCCATGGCGGTGGTCGCCACTTGGGCGATCATGATCGGCAGGGCAAGAGCCAGCAGATCCTTGAGTTCACGGCCAACCCGCACGGGACGGCTGGTGGGGAGGGGAGTGGATGAGTCGATCACGGAATTCACGGGGCGGAGCGTCCATAGGTGGTGTTGCGCAGGACGCGACAGTCTACGCGTTGACACCGCAGTCAGGAAAAAACCCGTGTTGTGGATTTGTAATGCCCAGTGGCCAATTTTTCTGCGCCTGCACGCTGTGCTGGTTCGTGCCTGGATCTGGGCCTAAACTGCGGCTCCCCAAGAGGAGCCTGCCATGTTGATTGTTGTCGACGAAAACATTCCCCTGATCGATGAGTTCTTTGCCGGTTTCGGCGAGATCCGGCGCTTTCCCGGGCGCGCCATCGATCGGCAGAGCGTAGCGCAGGCCGATGTCCTGCTAGTGCGTTCGGTGACCCGGGTCGACCAGGCTTTGCTCGAGGGGAGCCCGGTACGTTTTGTCGGCACTTGCACCATCGGTACCGATCACCTGGACCTGGACTACTTCCAGCAGGCCGGCATCACTTGGTCCAGCGCGCCGGGATGTAACGCCCGTGGCGTGGTGGATTACGTGTTGGGCAGCCTGCTGACCCTGGCCGAGCTCGAGGGTGTCGACCTGGCCCGGCGCTGTTACGGCGTGGTCGGGGCTGGCGAGGTGGGGGGGCGGTTGATCGAGGTGCTGCGCGGCCTGGGCTGGAACGTACTGGTCTGTGATCCCCAGCGCCAGGCGGTGGAAGGTGGCGACTATGTCAGCCTGGAGCAGTTGCTCGAGCGTTGTGATGTCATCAGCCTGCACACGCCGCTGACCCGGCATGGCGAGCATCGTACCTGGCACTTGCTGGATCGCCAGCGCCTGGAGCGGCTGCGCCAGGGAACCTGGTTGATCAATGCCGCCCGGGGCCCGGTGGTGGACAACCGTGCGCTGCGTGAAGTGCTGGTGCAGCGCGAGGACCTGCAGGCGGTGCTGGATGTCTGGGAGGAGGAACCCACGGTGGACAGTGCACTGGCCGACCTTTGCGTGCTGGCCACGCCGCACATCGCCGGCTACAGCCTGGATGGCAAGCAACGGGGGACGGCGCAGATCTACCAGGCGTTCTGCCGGCATTTTGGTCATGCCGAGCAGGTTCGCCTGGAGACCCTGCTGCCAGCCCCCTGGGTGGCGCAGGTCAGCCTGAATGCCAGTGCCGATCCGGCCTGGGCCCTGGCAGCGATCTGCCGGGCGGTGTATGACCCGCGCCGGGACGATGCGGATTTTCGGCGTAGCCTGTCGGATAACGTCGCCCTGCAGCGCAGTGCTTTCGACGGGCTGCGCAAGCATTACCCTGAGCGCCGTGAGATCGACGGTTTGCAGGTGCGAATCCAGGGCGAATCAGCGGCTTTGAGCAGGATCGTCCGGGCCCTGGGAGCCAGCCAGGTCTAGTGAGGCGCCCATAAAAAACCCGGCCACCAGGCCGGGTCAAGAGGACGTGAGGCTATGTGTCAATCTTGCCGAGCAGGCTTGACCAGTCGCTTTTCCAGTTCGCGGCAGGCGTTCTGGATCATGTCTTCAGTAATAGGTACTTCGCGGCCTTGGGCGTCGATGATGGCACACCCCAGAGACTGGTTAGGCTGGGTACGAATTACTTGAATCTTGTCATTGCTGCTGTGTTGCAAGGACATGGCCTGTCTCCTCATCAGGTTGTGTGCTTACTTTAGAATGACCGGGTGACCAAGCTGTTACAGATCACCGCCAGGGCTGGCCCGGTAACTTCACTCCAACAGAAATACCTGGGGAGTGCCAGGCATAGATTAGACCGATAATCTCTAGGTCCTAGTGTTACTGGTCATAATCAACCTGACTCATTGTGATTTACCAAAGTTCCTGCGAATTCATCTCGTTGCCGAGGCTGCGACGGGTCGAACGCTGGTGCGTCAATGGATGAACGGCATGCTTTCTTCTCGTCATCGCCGGGCCTTGAAACTGGCCGGCCGCTTTATCGCTCCCTACCGTTGGCAGGCGTTGGGAGCCTTGCTGGCACTGATCCTGACTGCGGGCATTACCCTGTCCATGGGGCAGGGTATCCGGCTGTTGGTGGATCAGGGTTTCATGACCCAGTCCCCCCATCTGCTGAACCAGTCCATCGCCCTGTTCCTGCTGCTGGTGCTGGCCCTGGCGGTGGGGACATTCGTGCGCTTTTACCTGGTGTCCTGGATTGGCGAGCGCTGCGTGGCGGACATCCGGCGCCAGGTGTTCAACCACTTGATCTACTTGCACCCTGGCTTCTACGAGAATAATCGCAGTTCGGAGATCCAGTCCCGGCTGACGGCAGACACCACGTTGCTGCAATCGGTGATCGGCTCGTCCTTGTCGTTATTCCTGCGCAACGCCCTGATGGTGCTGGGTGGGGTGGTGCTGTTGTTTATCACCAACCCCAAGCTCACCAGCATCGTCGTGATCGCCTTGCCGCTGGTATTGGTACCGATCCTGTTCTTCGGTCGCCGGGTGCGCAGCCTGTCGCGCCTGAGCCAGGACCGGATCGCCGATGTCGGCAGCTATGTTGCGCAAACCCTCGGCCAGATCAAGACAGTCCAAGCCTACAACCACCAGCCCCAGGACGAGCAGCGTTTTGCCGTGACCGTGGAGGAGGCGTTCCGTACGGCGCGCCAGCGCATTGTCCAGAGGGCCTGGCTGATCACCCTGGTGATCGTGCTGGTTCTGGGTGCCGTGGGAGTGATGCTCTGGGTCGGTGGCATGGACGTGATCGCCGGGCGAATTTCCGGCGGTGAGCTGGCCGCCTTCGTGTTCTACAGCCTGATCGTCGGCAGTGCCTTCGGGACCTTGAGCGAGGTGATCGGCGAGTTGCAGCGGGCGGCAGGGGCTGCTGAGCGAATTGCCGAACTGTTGCGGGCAGACAGCATCATCCTGGCGCCCGAGAGCGGATTGGTGAGCCTGCCGGCTAGGGTGCAAGGCGCATTGCAGCTCGAGGGGTTGCGGTTCGCCTATCCGTCGCGCCCGGACCGTTATGCCCTGGATGGCTTTTCCCTGAATATCCAGGCCGGAGAAACCCTGGCACTGGTCGGGCCTTCGGGTGCCGGTAAATCCACTCTCTATGATTTGCTGCTGCGATTCTACGATCCGCAACAGGGGCAGATCCTTCTCGATGGCGTGCCCCTGACCCGTCTCGATCCGCTGGATTTGCGCCGTTGCTTTGCCCTGGTGTCCCAGAGCCCGGCGCTGTTCTACGGCAGCATCGAGGAGAACATTCGCTACGGTAATCCCGGTGCGAGCCTGGAACAGATCCAGGAGGCGGCAAGGATCGCCTATGCCCATGAGTTCATCGAGCAGATGCCCCAGGGGTACCAGACCCATCTGGGCGATGCGGGGCAGGGGCTGTCTGGCGGCCAGCGCCAGCGCCTGGCGATTGCCCGGGCCTTGCTGGTGGATGCGCCGATCCTGTTGCTGGACGAGGCTACCAGCGCCCTCGATGCGCAAAGCGAGCACCTGATCCAGCAGGCCTTGCCGAGCCTTATGAGGAACCGCACCACCCTGGTGATTGCCCATCGCCTGGCGACGGTGAAGAATGCCGACCGTATCGCGGTCATGGATCATGGTCGCCTGGTGGCGGTAGGCAGCCACCAGCAGTTGCTTATCAGCAGCCCGTTGTATGCGCGGCTGGCAGCGCTGCAATTCAGTGATGGTTCGGTTTGATGGCTGCGTGCTCCTATCGCCGCTGCCGAGCTTGCGAGGCTGCACACGAGGACGCAGCCTCGCCACTCACAGTATCGCGGCCGCTTCGTACCCGATCACAGCCAAGGGGCAGGGGATAGACGAAAAAAAGCCCGCTACCATGCGGGCTTTTTACTGGGCGGGGCGCTAGAGGTCGTCGAAGTACCGCTCATGCCAGTCCACCAGGGGTTGTGGCGAATTGAGCTTCTGGCCGTAGATCACCGAATAGGACAGGACGTTCTGCACGTACTGGCGGGTTTCATCGAAGGGAATGCTCTCCACCCAGACGTCGAAGCTCAGGTGATCGGCCCCCTTCAGCCATTGGCGTACCCGCCCCGGGCCGGCGTTGTAGGCCGCGGAGGCCAGTACCCGGTTACCGTTGAACTGGCTATGGACCTGGCTGAGATAGGCCGCGCCCAGTTGGATGTTCTTGTCCGGGTCCAGTACCTGCTGCGGCGATGCCAGGGGAATGCTGAACTTGCGCGCGGTTTCCTTGGCGGTACCAGGCATCAATTGCATCAGGCCGCTGGCGCCGACACCGGAGCGGGCGTCATCCATGAAGGCGCTTTCCTGGCGGGTGATGGCAAATACCCAGCTTGAATGCAGGCCGCGGACCTTGGCCTCGCGCACCAGGGTGTCGCGGTGGGCCATGGGGAAGCGAATGTCCAGGTCGTCCCAGTACTGGGCCTGGCTGATGGTGCGGATGGCCGGGAAGTACCATTTGAGGTCATAGGCCAGCCGCGCCTGTGCGACCATTTCGTCGCGGTTGAAGTGCCGGCTGACGTGGTACCACTCGCGACGCCCGTCGACGATCTGTCCACGGGCGTGGAGTTCCAGGGCGCGACGCACCCCAGGGGTGTTGCGTACCTTGTTGATCACCGCCTGGCTGAGCATCAGCGGCTGGTTGTTCAACTGGTAGGGGGCCTTGGCATGGTCGGCGGCGAGGAAACCATAGAAGTCGCGCTCCCGGGACAGGCCCTTGAACAGTGCCTGGGCCTGGGGGTTCTTCGGTTCCGCCAGTTCCAGGCTGCGCGCTTGCCAGTAGCGCCAGCGGTTGGTGCTGGCCAGCTCCTGGGGCAATTTGCGGGTCAGCTGGTAGGCGTCCTCCCAGCGCGCCAGGCGCAACAGCAGGCGCAGGCGCCATTCGGACACGGTGTTGTCCCGCAGCTCGGGGTCGTACTTGGTCATCACGTCCAGGGCGCGGCTGTCGAAGCGGCGGGCCAGGGTCAGGCCGATCTCGCGGGCGATGGCCACTTTTTCGTCACGGGAGAAGTGCATGCTGCTGGCATAGCCATCCAGCAACGCCATGGCCTTGTCCGGGTCCTGGCGGGCCAGGCGACGCAGGCCGAGGCCGACCACGTCGGACATAGCTTCGTTGACGGGCTGGAAGCGCGAAGGCTGGCTCAGCAGCTCCGGTTTCTGGGCCACGTCCACCAGCAGGCGGCCCTGGGGGGCCAGGGTGGTCATGCTGTTGACCAGGCTGTTGGCCAGGGCGTAGTTACGCGCTTCGGCCGCCAGCTTGGCCCGTTGCCAGCGTTTTTGTTCGGTCAGCTGGCCTTCGGCGGCCCACTGGCCGAACAGGCCGTCGCAGGCCGCCGGCTGGGACTTGCCGCTCAGCCAGAGCTTTTCGGCGGTGGCGTAGCCCTCGGCCTTGAGGTTGTGGCCCAGCTGGTACTGGCCGTTGAGGCAGTCGAGCTCGGTGAAGTTGAGCTTGGGGTCGTAGTACTTGGTGAAGGTCGCCCAGTCACCGCGTTCTGCCAGCCAGCGTAGCCAGCGCAGTTTCATCCAGTTGGCCTGCGGCAGGTCGCCATGTTCGGCGAGGAACTTCTCGATCTCCGCATTGCTGGCGGACTTCAACCGGGCGGTGAGCTCGTCGTAGGCCAGGTACGGCTCGAGGGGGTAGTCGCGCAGGGCATCGGCATAACGGAAGTAGGGGCCGGAGTCGCCCTTGGCCAGGGCGCGCTTGGCTTCGTCGTAGTACTGGCGTTGCAGGGTCAGGTCTGCCGCCTGGGTGGATTGGGCGGCAGCGGCGGAAAGAAGCAGGCAGGATAAAAGGCTGAAAAGGCGACTGCGCATGAGACATCCGGGCAGAGAAATCATGACAAGTGCCGACAGGGCCAACACTGATTGCTCACTAGCTTAGCCTTTTGCCAGCAACCGGCGAAAGCTTTGCCGGTTCGCTGGTATCAGTTGGCAACAAATGTCGCCCCAGGGTCGCCACCGGCGAAATAGCCGGCCTTCTGCGAGCCTAACTCAGGTAGAATGCGCGCCCGGTTTTTGGAGAAGAACATGACCCTGCTCAAATTCAGCGATGTGTCCCTTGCTTTCGGCGCCATGCCGTTGCTGGACAAGGTGTCCTGGCAGATCGCCCGTGGCGAGCGGGTGTGCATCATCGGTCGCAACGGTACTGGCAAGTCCAGCATGATGAAGCTGGTCAAGGGCGACCAGAAGCCCGACGACGGTGCCATATGGCGCGCACCCGGCCTGAAGATCGGCGAGTTGCCCCAGGAGTTGCCGGTGGCCGACGAGCGCACCGTGTTCGATGTGGTCGCCCAGGGCCTGGCTGGCGTCGGCGAGCTGCTGGCCCAGTACCATCACCTGAGCCAGAACATCGTCACCGACGCCGACCTGGAAAAGCTGATGCACGTCCAGCACGACCTCGAGGCTCGTGACGGCTGGCGCTTGCAGCAACTGGTGGACAGCACCCTGAGCCGCCTGCAACTGCCTGCCGACAAGACCCTCGCCGAGTTGTCCGGCGGCTGGCGCCGGCGCGTCCTGCTGGCCCAGGCCCTGGTGGCGGAGCCGGACCTGCTGCTGCTCGACGAGCCGACCAACCACCTGGACATCGGTGCGATCGCCTGGCTGGAAGAAGCGTTGAAGGATTTCCCGGGGGCCGTGCTCTTCATCACCCACGACCGTTCGTTCCTGCAGAACCTGGCTACCCGCATCCTCGAGCTGGACCGTGGCGGCCTGATCGACTGGAACGGCGACTACGCCAGCTTCCTGGTCCACAAGGAAGCGGCATTGGCGGCGGAAGAAACCGCCAATGCGTTGTTCGACAAGCGCCTGGCCCAGGAAGAAGTCTGGATTCGCCAGGGCATCAAGGCCCGTCGCACCCGTAACGAGGGCCGCGTGCGAGCGCTCAAGGCCTTGCGCGTGGAGCGTAGCCAGCGTCGCGAGCGCACCGGCAAGGCCAACATCCAGCTGGAAGCGGCGGACAAGTCCGGCAAGCAGGTGATGGTGCTGGAGAATGTCAGCTTCGCCCACCCGGAAGGGCCGTTCCTGGTCAAGGATTTCTCCATGGTCCTGCAGCGCGGCGATCGTATCGGCCTGCTGGGCGCCAACGGCACCGGCAAGACCACCTTGCTCAAGCTGATGCTGGGCGGCTTGGTGCCCAGCAGCGGCACGGTGGAAGAGGGCACGCGGATCGAGGTGGCCTATTTCGACCAGCTGCGCCATCAACTGGACCTGGAAAAGACCGTGATCGACAACGTCGCCGAAGGCCGCGACTTCATCGAGATCGATGGCCAGAACCGCCACGTGCTCAGCTACCTGGGCGACTTCCTGTTCAGCCCACAGCGGGCCCGTACGCCCGTCAAGGCGCTGTCGGGTGGCGAGCGTGCGCGCCTGCTGCTGGCCAAGCTGTTCAGCAAACCGGCCAACCTGCTGGTGCTGGACGAGCCGACCAACGACCTGGACGTGGAAACCCTCGAGCTGCTCGAAGAGGTGCTGTCGAACTACCAGGGCACGGTACTGATGGTCAGCCACGACCGAGCCTTCCTCGACAACGTGGTCACCAGCACCTTGGTCTTCGAGGGTCAGGGGCGCGTGCGCGAGTACGTCGGTGGTTATGAGGACTGGATCCGCCAGGGTGGTTCGCCACGGTTGCTGGGTGTGACCGAGAACAAGTCCGGCAAGGCCGAGCTGAACTCCGCGGTAGTACCACCGGTACAGGCCCAGGCATCGGCGCCGGCACAGGATGCACCTGCAGCGAAGAAGAAACTCAGCTACAAGCTGCAGCGCGAGCTTGAGGCACTGCCAGGGCAGATCGAGGCGATGGAGCAGCGCATTGCCTCTGTCGAGGCCGAGATGGCCGATGCCGGTTTCTACCAGCGTCCCGTGGCTGAGACTGCGGCGGTCATTGCACAGCTGGAGCAGTTGAATGCCGAGCTGGACCAGATGGTCGAGCGCTGGGCGGAGCTGGATGCCTGAGTGACCGGCGCCATATGAAAAGCCCGACTCTAGAGTCGGGCTTTTTTTCGAGGCCGAATGCTTAGCGCTTGGCCAGGTGGACCGCGAGTACGTCGCAGGGGGCGCCGTGCAGGACGTCATTGGCGGTGGAGCCCAGTAGCAGGGCAAGGCCGTGGCGGCCATGGCTGCCGACCACGATCAGGTCGCATTCCTGTTCCTTGGCCAGGTGATGGATTTCCTGGCGCGGTTGGCCATAGGTCAGGTGGCTGTACTCCTTGGTCAACTCCGGGTACTTGTTGATCAGCCGATCGAGGCGTTCCCTGGCCTGGTCGAACTGTTGTTGCTGCAGTTGCGAAAGATCCATCGGGACATCGCCGCCAAAGGCCATGGCCATGGGTTCGACAATATGTACCAGCGACAGCTTGGCGCAATTGCTTACCGATAGCTCGCGAGCACGATGGATAACAGGATCGCACTCTTCGGTTAGATCTACGGCGACCAGAATATGGTGGTAGGACATGAGGCGCTCCTCCTGAGGATTGCAATTGCTTCAAGTATGGCTGGTTTCAAGCGGGTTGGTTCCAACCAGGCCCGCTCATCAAGAATCGAGAGTACAGATATGACGGTCTGGATAGTGGTGTCAATCCTTGTGGTGGTCCTCAGCCCTTGGGCATGGTTGCGACCTTCGCGCCGCCAGAATGGGTTGATCGCCTTGCGCATGGAGGCCCGGCGAATGGGGCTGGCCATGCAGCTGGCGCCCCAGCAATGGCCGCATTGGCTGGGGCAGGAGCCTCCTGATCCTTGTCCGCAATATCATCGGCCGCGACGCAATGGCCAGGCCGCCTGCTGGAGTTATTGGCAGGTAGAACCCGGTAACTGGGTCAATCAATGGCGCGAGCCCTGTGACGATGAGTCACTGGTCAAGCAACTGCGCAGCTTGCCCTTCGGCGTGTTCAAGGTTGAAGCGGACAAGCAGATGATCGCCGTGTATTGGAATGAGCGCGGTGAAATCAGTGTATTGCAGGACATTGCCACGGTCCTCAAGTCCCTGGCTTGAGGGCTGGGCAGGCAGGCGTAGCCAAGGCGCTTGCGAGCAGTAAGGGCGCGAGCTTGGCATTGGGAGGGCTGTCCGGCCAAGTCGCTGCCATGGAGCCATCCGGTATAAGCGCGGGCGCGGCTCGCTCTTGCGTTCATTCGACACGGTGCCTTCGATCGAAAGGCCCTGTTTTCTCTCTAGATATCTTCCTGATGTAGTTGCCTTTGGTCCGTGACAGCGGAGATTTAGGGCGATTTTTCTAAATATTGATCCTATGAATGACTATAAATGCAGGGGCGTGTTGGTGGTCCGTGCAGTGCGGGAATGACCGCAAAGTCGCGTTTCAAACGGCATTTTGGACGATTGACAATTCGTGGATTTTCCGTGAATGTGGCGTACCCAAATCAAACGGGCGTATGAAATGAGCGTTTATATCTTAGGCGACTCTATACAGATTCCCGACTATCGCGTTGGCGGGTGTGCCTGGCGGATTGGCGTTAGCATCGACGGTGACGTCAGTGCCATGCCAGAAGTTAGCGTCCGACGTGTACTGTTCAGCTTCCATATCGTGGAGATCAGTTGATGATTTACGAAGGTAAAGCCATCACGGTTAAGGCTCTTGAAAGCGGTATCGTCGAATTGAATTTCGACCTCAAGGGTGAGTCCGTCAACAAGTTCAACCGTCTAACCCTGAACGAATTGCGTCAGGCTGTTGACACCATCAAGGCAGATGCTTCGATCAAGGGCGTGATCGTCAGCAGTGGCAAGGACGTGTTCATCGTCGGCGCCGACATCACCGAGTTTGTCGATAACTTCAAGCTGCCGGATGCGGAGCTGGTGGCGGGCAACCTCGAAGCCAACAAGATCTTCAGCGATTTCGAAGACCTTAACGTGCCGACCGTTGCCGCCATCAACGGCATCGCCCTGGGCGGCGGCCTGGAAATGTGCCTGGCGGCGGACTACCGCGTCATGTCCGCCAGCGCCAAGATCGGCCTGCCGGAAGTCAAGCTGGGCATCTACCCGGGCTTCGGCGGCACCGTGCGCCTGCCGCGCCTGATCGGTACCGACAACGCCATCGAGTGGATCGCCGCCGGCAAGGAAAACCGTGCCGAAGACGCGCTGAAAGTTGGTGCCGTGGATGCAGTGGTGGCCCCTGAGAAGCTCAAGGATGCTGCCCTGACCCTGATCAAGGGGGCTATTTCCGGCGAGTTCGACTACAAGGCCAAGCGCCAGCCGAAGCTGGAGAAAATCAAGCTCAACGCCATCGAGCAGATGATGGCTTTCGAAACCGCCAAGGGTTTCGTCGCAGGCCAGGCAGGTCCGAACTACCCGGCGCCGGTCGAAGCGATCAAGACCATCCAGAAGGCTGCCAACTTCGGTCGCGACAAGGCGCTGGAAGTGGAAGCAGCCGGCTTCGTCAAGCTGGCCAAGACTTCGGCCGCCCAGAGCCTGATCGGCCTGTTCCTGAACGACCAGGAACTCAAGCGCAAGGCCAAGGCCTACGATGAGATCGCCAAGGATGTGAAGCAGGCCGCCGTACTCGGTGCCGGCATCATGGGGGGTGGCATCGCTTATCAGTCGGCTTCCAAAGGCACGCCGATCCTGATGAAGGACATCAACGAACACGGTATCGAGCAGGGCCTGGCTGAGGCTGCGAAATTGCTGGTTGGCCGCGTCGAGAAGGGCCGCATGACCGCAGCGAAGATGGCCGAAGTGCTCAACGGCATTCGTCCGACCCTGTCCTACGGTGATTTCGGCAATGTCGACCTGGTGGTCGAGGCTGTCGTCGAGAACCCCAAGGTCAAGCAAATCGTCCTGGCCGAGGTCGAGGCACAGGTCAAGGAGGACACCATCCTGGCGTCCAACACCTCGACCATCTCCATCAGCCTGCTGGCCAAGGCCCTCAAGCGTCCGGAAAACTTCGTCGGCATGCACTTCTTCAACCCGGTGCACATGATGCCTCTGGTGGAAGTGATCCGTGGCGAGAAGTCCAGCGAACAAGCAGTGGCCACCACCGTTGCCTACGCCAAGAAAATGGGCAAGAACCCGATCGTGGTCAACGACTGCCCGGGCTTTTTGGTCAACCGCGTGCTGTTCCCGTATTTCGGTGGTTTCGCCAAGCTGGTCAGCGCTGGCGTGGACTTCGTGCGCATCGACAAGATCATGGAGAAGTTCGGCTGGCCGATGGGCCCGGCCTACCTGATGGACGTGGTCGGCATCGACACCGGCCACCACGGTCGTGACGTGATGGCCGAAGGCTTCCCGGATCGCATGAAGGACGATCGCCGTTCGGCCATCGACGTGCTCTACGAGGCCAAGCGCCTGGGCCAGAAGAATGGCAAGGGCTTCTACGCCTACGAGACCGACAAGCGCGGCAAGCAGAAGAAGGTCGCCGATCCGTCGGTGCTGGAAGTGCTCAAGCCGATCGTCTACGAGCAGCGTGAAGTCACCGACGAAGACATCATCAACTGGATGATGATCCCGCTGTGCCTGGAAACCGTTCGCTGCCTGGAAGATGGCATCGTCGAGACCGCTGCCGAAGCCGACATGGGTCTGGTCTACGGTATTGGTTTCCCTCCATTCCGTGGCGGTGCGCTGCGCTACATCGATTCCGTCGGTGTTGCCGAGTTCGTTGCCCTGGCCGACCAGTACGCCGATCTGGGCGCGCTGTACCACCCGACCGCGAAGCTGCGTGAGATGGCCAAGAACGGCCAGAGCTTCTTCGGTTAAGCGCCCACACTAGAGCGAGAGTGAACATATGAGCTTGAATCCTAGAGACGTCGTGATTGTCGACTTCGGTCGTACTCCGATGGGCCGCTCCAAGGGCGGCATGCACCGCAACACCCGTGCCGAAGACATGTCGGCACACCTGATCAGCAAGCTGCTGGAGCGCAACGCCAAGGTCGATCCGGCGGAAGTCGAAGACGTGATCTGGGGCTGTGTCAACCAGACCCTGGAGCAGGGCTGGAACATCGCCCGCATGGCCTCGCTGATGACCCAGATCCCTCACACGTCGGCTGGCCAGACCGTCAGCCGCTTGTGCGGCTCGTCCATGAGCGCACTGCACACCGCGGCGCAGGCGATCATGACCGGTAACGGTGACGTGTTCGTCGTCGGCGGCGTCGAGCACATGGGCCACGTGAGCATGATGCATGGCGTCGATCCGAACCCGCACATGTCCCTGTATGCGGCCAAAGCCTCGGGCATGATGGGCCTGACTGCCGAGATGCTGGGCAAGATGCATGGCATCACCCGTGAGCAGCAGGACGCCTTTGGCCTGCGCTCCCACCAGCTCGCCCACAAGGCGACCCTGGAGGGCAAGTTCAAGGACGAGATCATCCCGATGCAGGGTTACGACGAGAATGGCTTCCTGAAGCTGTTCGACTACGACGAAACCATCCGTCCGGACACTACCCTGGAAAGCCTGGCGGCCCTGAAGCCGGCGTTCAACCCCAAGGGCGGTACCGTGACTGCCGGTACTTCGTCGCAGATCACCGACGGTGCCTCGTGCATGATCGTGATGTCTGCCCAGCGTGCCCAGGACCTGGGTATCCAGCCGATGGCAGTGATTCGCTCGATGGCGGTAGCAGGTGTGGATCCGGCGATCATGGGCTATGGTCCAGTACCGGCTACGCAAAAAGCCTTGAAGCGTGCGGGCCTGGGAATCGCCGATATCGACTTCTTCGAACTTAACGAAGCTTTCGCCGCACAGGCCCTGCCAGTGCTGAAAGATCTGAAAGTACTCGACAAGATGGACGAGAAGGTTAACCTGCACGGCGGCGCAATCGCCCTGGGTCACCCATTCGGTTGTTCCGGGGCCCGTATCTCGGGGACTCTGCTCAATGTCATGAAGCAGAATGGCGGCACCTTCGGTGTGTCCACCATGTGCATCGGCCTTGGCCAGGGTATCTCGACCGTCTTCGAACGCGTTTAAGCGTTGGGTTGATGGAAGCCGGGGCCCTGTGCCCCGGTTTTTGTTTTTCTGAAGATTTTTAATTTTTTTTGCAAGAGGGCCAGAGCATGCAGTTACAACCCGGGCTCTACCAGCATTACAAAGGGCCGCAGTACCGCGTCTTCAGCGTGGCGCGGCATTCGGAAACGGAAGAAGAAGTGGTGTTCTACCAAGCCCTGTATGGCGATTACGGCTTTTGGGTACGCCCCTTGAGCATGTTCCTGGAGTCAGTCGAAGTTGACGGCGAGCAGGTCCCACGCTTTGCTTTGGTGCAGGCCGAACCCAGTCTTTTTTCACCGGCTTGAGCGCAGGTCGCGCAGTACCCTGCGCTTGACCTCACCTTGTTGCCACTATATATAGCGGTGCCGCGTCAGGCGCCATCCGCCTCAACTTCTCGAATTCAGGAATTTTCCGATCCATGGGCAAATCGCTGGTCATTGTGGAATCCCCGGCTAAGGCCAAGACCATCAACAAGTACTTGGGTAACCAATACGTGGTGAAGTCGAGTATCGGCCATATCCGAGACCTGCCCACCAGCGGTTCGGCAAGTGCCGCCAAGGAGCCAGCCGCCAAGCGTGGCAAGGCCGCAGGCGAGGCTCCGGCCCTGTCGCCGAAGGAAAAGGCGCGCAAGCAGCTGGTGGCGCGCATGGGCGTCGATCCCGAGCACGGCTGGAAAGCCAAGTACGAAATCCTTCCCGGCAAGGAAAAGGTCATCGAAGAGCTGCGCCGCCTTGCCAAGGATGCCGACACCATCTATCTCGCAACGGACTTGGACCGCGAAGGGGAGGCCATTGCCTGGCACCTGCGCGAGGCCATCGGTGGTGACGACGAGCGCTACAAGCGCGTGGTGTTCAACGAAATCACCAAGAAGGCGATCCAGGACGCCTTCTCCCAGCCGGGCGAGCTGGATATCCATCGGGTCAATGCCCAGCAGGCCCGGCGCTTCCTCGACCGCGTAGTGGGCTACATGGTGTCGCCGCTGCTGTGGGCCAAGATCGCCCGTGGCCTGTCCGCCGGTCGCGTGCAGTCGGTGGCGGTCAAGTTGGTAGTGGAGCGTGAGCGCGAAATCCGCGCGTTCATCCCCGAAGAATACTGGGAGGTGCATGCCGACCTCGGTACCGCGAAGAACGCCAAGGTGCGTTTCGAAGTGGCGCGCGAGAACGGCGAGGCCTTCAAGCCGCTCAACGAAGCCCAGGCCATGGCGGCCCTGGAGAAGCTCAAGGCGTCGTCCTACAGCGTCGCCAAGCGCGAAGACAAGCCCACCAGCAGCAAGCCTTCGGCCCCATTCATCACTTCCACCCTGCAGCAGGCTGCGAGCAACCGCCTGGGCTTCGGGGTGAAGAAGACCATGATGATGGCCCAGCGCTTGTATGAAGCGGGCTACATCACCTACATGCGTACCGACTCCACCAACCTCTCGGCCGACGCCGTGGCGATGGCTCGTAGCTATATCGAGAGCGAGTTCGGTGACAAGTACCTGCCAGCCTCGCCCAATGTCTACAGCAGCAAGGAAGGGGCCCAGGAGGCGCACGAAGCGATTCGTCCGTCCGATGTGCACACCCATCCGAGCAAGCTGTCGGGCATGGAACGCGATGCCGAGCGCCTGTATGAGCTGATCTGGCGCCAGTTCGTGGCCTGCCAGATGCCGCCAGCGCAATACCTGTCCACCACCGTCAGCGTTGCCGCTGGTGAGTTCGAGCTGCGCGCCAAGGGCCGTATCCTCAAGTTCGACGGTTACACCCGGGTCATGCCCCAGGTGAGCAAGCCGGGCGACGACGATGTGTTGCCAGACATGGCCCAGGGCGAAGTCCTGAAACTGATCAAGCTGGACCCGAGCCAGCACTTCACCAAGCCCCCGGCGCGCTACTCCGAAGCCAGCCTGGTGAAGGAGATGGAGAAGCGTGGCATCGGCCGTCCTTCGACCTATGCGGCGATCATCTCCACCATCCAGGATCGCGGTTATGTGACCCTGCACAACCGTCGCTTCTACTCGGAAAAGATGGGCGACATCGTTACCGAACGCCTCTCCGAAAGCTTCTCCAACCTCATGGACTACGGCTTCACTGCCGGCATGGAAGAGAATCTCGACGACGTGGCCCAGGGCGAGCGTGACTGGAAGAACGTGCTCGACGAGTTCTACGGCGACTTCAAGAACAAGCTCGAGGTCGCGGAGGGCGCTGAAAGCGGTATGCGCGCCAACCAGCCGGTCATGACCGATATCCCATGCCTGACCTGCGGCCGGCCGATGCAGATCCGTACGGCTTCCACAGGCGTGTTCCTGGGCTGCTCGGGTTATAGCCTGCCGCCCAAGGAGCGCTGCAAGGCCACGGTCAACCTGGTTCCGGGCGACGAGATCGCGGCGGACGACGAGGGTGAGTCCGAGTCCCTGGTACTGCGCGGCAAGCATCGTTGCCCGATCTGCAGCACGGCGATGGACGCTTACCTGCTGGATGAAAAGCGCAAGCTGCATATCTGTGGCAACAACCCGGATTGCGCCGGCTATGAGATCGAAGAGGGCAGCTACCGGATCAAGGGCTACGAAGGCCCGAGCCTGGAGTGCGACAAGTGCGGTAGCGAAATGCAGCTCAAGACCGGTCGTTTCGGCAAGTTCTTCGGTTGCACCAATGCGACCTGCAAGAACACCCGCAAGCTGCTCAAGAGCGGCGATGCGGCGCCGCCGAAGATGGATCCGGTGAAGATGCCCGAGCTCAAGTGCGAGAAGGTCAACGACACCTATATCCTGCGTGACGGTGCATCGGGGTTGTTCCTGGCTGCCAGCCAGTTCCCGAAAAACCGTGAGACCCGTGCACCGTTGGTGCTCGAGCTGATCCCGCACAAGGACGAGATCGATCCGAAGTATCACTTCCTGTGCGAGGCGCCGCAGAAGGATCCTGATGGCCGTCCCGCAGTCGTGCGCTATAGCCGCAAGACCAAGGAGCAGTACGTGCAGACCGAAGTCGATGGCAAGCCTACTGGCTGGCGCGCTTTCTACGATGGCGGTAGCTGGAAGATCGAAGACAAGCGCTGAGGTCCATTGAGCGCTGGAGCCGGGTATCTGGCTCGGTGATTCACGAGGCCGCATGTTCCCACGGAGCATGCGGCCTTTCTTTTGGCTTGCGGCCGACAGGATTGATCCCTGAAACTGTGCCATTCGCACCCGGTTCTCTTCTCGCAGTGGAGGCTGCCTACATGGCCCACGAGCTCTATACCCGTACCAATCAGAAGATCTACTTCGCCGGCCTGGCCCTGGAGGCTCTGGCGCGGGCTGAAGAGGGGCGAGCGATGAATGCCCAGGCTCTGGTCCAGGCGGGGCGTGAGTCAGTACTGTTTCACCTGTACGGGGCGCTGCTGGGCTTGTGTCATGAGATCGCCGGGTTCTACCGGTTGCCCCAGGCGGGCGCTGCGCGGGTGGAGCAGATACTCAATCGTGATGTGCTGGAGAGCATCGCGATTCCTGAACTGGCGGAGCTGGTCGAGCTGGCGCAGAGCCCGCAAAGCTGGCTGGCGCAGCTGTTAACTGCCTATGCAGCGTTGCTCCAGCCGCCAAGGGTGCCCCACAAGCCCAAGAGCGATGTCACCCAGCCACTTATCGTGGCGGTCAACCTCGATGAGGAAGAACAACCAGAGCTGGGGCGCGAGGAGCTGGAAAGCTGGCGGCAGAATCTCAAGGCCCTGGCCATTCGCTTTCGGGACGGCTTGAACGAGTGCTGAACCTGAGTGCCAGCTGATTCGCCGTAAGACTATTTGATCAAGGAAGATTCATGCTGTTCTTCTTGCGTGACCAGGCGCTGGTTCGCCTGCTGAGCGACTCTCAGGTGCGGGTTGCGCGTGCCCGTTGCAATGCGGATCTGCTAGAGGTGCTCGACAGGCTCGATGTATTTCCCGGCGGGTTGGAGTTCGATCATGTGCAATCGATAGTCCTCCTGGTACTGGCCTTTGCCTCTTTCGCCACGGCGCTGTTGATGGATGGGATGGGCGGGTTTTTCTGGGTGGGCCTGGCCTTGGCTTTTTTCAGTTATTACACCCGTAAAGGGTTTTCCGGATCGTTAACGGACCTGGCAACGAGCATTGCCCGCAAGTGTGCTTTGTTCTGTAACGAGCTGAGCGAATTCGACAGCACTGCCGATTGGCGCTTGAAGAAGCTCAATAGCGAATTTGCCGAATATCAGCGAGGCAATGAGCGACGTCACATCGTCGACTCGGTCCAAGGGGCCTATCAGGGGAGCCGCCATCGGCTGGCGTTCGAGTATCACCAACTGCAGTACGTTACCTCCAGTCTCCAGCGTGGGGCGGGGGGCAGCTACAGAACAGTCTTCGAGACTTTCAATCGCTATAGCCTGGTAGTGGATTTTCCTTGGGTCACGGACATTGCGGTTCGATCCCGTCCATTGGAGGCCACCCTGGCGGGACAACCATTCAAGACTGACTGCAACGCTTTCAATGAGGTCTTTGTGCTTCGGGGCAATGACCAGGCCAGTTGGGAGCGATTCGTCACACCTGCGACCTTGGATCTCCTGCTGGGGCTCGCGCGCCACCTGGACCAGCCGAACCTTGAGTTTTCCAGTCAGGGGCGGCTCTGCCTGAGCTTCGATAATGCACAGGTCATGGCTCATGCCGATCTGGGAGCTTTGAGTGATCTTTCGGTCTTTCGTGAGCGGATCGAGGAGGGGGTTGAATTACCAGGACTATTCCCGGTTCTGGAGTGGGTGCACCAGTTGGCGCTGGCACATGATAGTCCGACAGAGGACTCCGAGCTCGGTGAGCTGATCAAGGAAGGATGATGCAATTTCTCAAGCGCGATGCTGATTTGATCCGTTTGTTGGGCGATTGCGATGTGGCGGTGTTGCAGGCCCGGTCCAATGAAGACTTGTTGATAGTCATTGACAGGCTCAAGGCCTTCAAGGGAGGGCTGCAGTTCGATCATGCCCAATCCTGGGTGTTGCTACTGCTGGCCATTGTCTCGGCGATCCCTGCCCTGGCAGGTCTGGTGTTGATGTGGTTCGCCACTGCGTGCCTGGGGTTTGCCAGCCTGTACATTTGGATGAGCCGTTCGGCGGCCTTGGATGAGTTGCCGAAGAACATAGCCCGCAAATGTTCGTTTCTCAGCAATGGCCTCAGGGATCCGGGCGGTACTGCAGATGAGCGCCTGAGTTGGTTGGATGAGGAGTTCGATGATTATGACCGTGGTAACGACAGTCGTCGCATCGAGGCTTCGGCCAGGGGCGTGTATCAGGGGAGACGGCATCAGTTGTCCTTTGTCTTCCACCATTTGCATTATGTGAACGCCCATAACAAGACCCAATCCGATGGTGAGAGCGAAAAGGTGTACGAGCACTTCGACCGCTTCAGCCTGGTGGTGGATTTTCCTTGGGTTTCCGGTGTAACGGTGCGCAGTGATCTGCCGAGCAAAAAAAACACTAGGCCCAAGGTCTTCGAGACCACGTCCGATGAATTCAACAGGGTCTTCAGTTTTGCCGGTGACAGCGAGTTGGATTGCGCAAAGTTCGCGACACCTACAACCCTGGCTTTTTTGCTGGGTCTTCATCGGCGGCTGAAAAAAGTGAACCTGGAGTTTTCCAGCCAGGGGCATCTATGCCTGAGCTTCGATGATGCAGAAGTCATGGCCTACAAGGATCCAGGCACGCTTGAGGATCTAGCGAGCTTCTACGCGAACATCGAGCGCGGGTTGGAGTTGCCGAATCTGTTTCCGGTACTGGCCCTGGTGCATGAGTTGGCGGAGTTGCACGACAATAATTTCGACCTTCCATTGAAGGTCGCTGATGAAATGGAGCAGTAGGGAATGGAGTTGTTGCTGGTTGCGGTGATTGCCGTGGGTGTTGTTGCTTATGTTCACTACAACAGGATTATCAGCGCGTACAACCGTGTCCAGCGTGCCTGGTCGGATGTTTTGACCTACCAGCGCCAGAGAATCAAGGTGCTGGATATGCTCGAACCCCAGGTAGCCGGCTTTCAGGCTTATGAAAGCCAATTGTTGGAAAAGATCGTTGGGCTGCGTAGTGCTATTGGCAGTTTGCCGTCTGCAGCCGATGGCGGTGCGCTCAAATCGGTAGATCAGGGCGCCAAGGCTCTGCGGGGCGAGTTGAACCTCGCGCTTGAAGCCTACCCTGAGCTCAGGTCCGTGGAGCTGTTGAGCAACCTGATGCGCGAGGTTGCCGAGCAGGAAGGTAATGTCGGTGGAGCCATTACCTTGTTCAACCTGAATGTGGAGCGCTTCAATAACACCATTCAGTTGTTCCCTGGTTCTCTGATCAACAGGTTGGCCCTGGGCAAGCCACTGATCGTACCGTTCTCCGACAGTGAGGCCTCGGCTGGCATTGAATACAAGCCGAATCTCTGAAGATGCCGAGGTGCTTGCACATGCTTATTGGGCAGCATTGGGCGTTTCAAATAGGCAGGGTCGGTCTGCTGAGGGTTAGCGATTCCTGAGCGGGGAGAGGATGATGGCTGGTATAATCCCCCGCCTTTCGTGGAGAACAGATCTATATGCCAACGTCCTTTCTAGAAATTGTCGAGTTGCCAGACGGCCGTATTGAGCTGCGTAGGGCTGAGGACGAGGGTTCTCTGGTTACTTTGGATTTCTCCGAGGATGCCAAGGCCTTTCTGCAGGGCCAGCATGTCGAAGTGGCCAAGGCCATGTTGAGTGTCGGTGTACAGATGGCTGGCCGCCTGGTCGAGGGTGAAATCGACAAGGAAGATGGTCCACGGGTTCTTCACTAAGCCCGTCTATCGGTTTTCTTTAGGTCATTCGTCGCATTGTTCCGGCTTCTCAATCCTGGAGAAGCCCCGAGTTATTCAAGCGTATTTCCCGCGACCTCCCGCTGTTCATCCCAAGCGAATATTCAGGCTTTGCGCCTCGCCAGTGCGTGCAGCGCTGACCAGTTGTTGCCGGGCGCTGGAGCTCATTGGATTCAGCCAACTGACTACCGTATGGCTGCGACCTAGGCGCAGGGCCTCACAGGCTAGCTGTTGAGGGCTTTGGTTACCCCGCGGATGGAGCAGCAAGATGCGTTCGCGATTCAGGCCGGCATCACGTAGCCAGGCCTGGGTCAGGCTGGAGGGTGGGGCAATCAGGGTCAGCCAGCGGGCGTCCTGGTCCTGGCTTAGTTCCCTGAGGATGGGGGCCAGAAGGTTCAGGCAGCTCCCGGCAGTACCGCGTAGCGACAGCTCGCTGAAGGCTTCCTGAGTATTGTTCTTGGGCGGCTCGACCACGTCCTTGAGGGCGGGCGTCAAGGGGTGTGCCATGAACGCCTCGAACAAGGGTAGCTGTGCCTGTTGTGGTGCGTGGGGGAACTGCATGGAGCCTCCTTCAGCGGCGAATGACGCCGACACTCAAGCCTTCAATCACCAGGTCCTGGTCCTTCAGGTTGACTTCGATAGGGGCGAACTCGGGGTTTTCTGCAATCAGCCAGACCTTGCTGCCTTCACGCTTGAAGCGCTTGACCGTGACTTCATCGCCGATGCGCGCTACGACCACCTGGCCGTTGCGGGCTTCACGGGTGGTGTGTACTGCCAGCAAGTCGCCGTCGAAAATGCCGATATCCTTCATGCTCATGCCGTGGACCCGTAGCAGGTAGTCGGCGCGCGGATGGAAGAAGGTCGGGTTGATGTTGCAGGATTCCTCGATGTGCTGCTGGGCGAGGATGGGAGCACCGGCAGCGACGCGCCCGATGATCGGCAGGGTGTCGTCGTTCTTGGCCTCGAAGCCTGGAATGCGGATGCCTCGGGAGGCGCCGGGGGTCATCTCGATGGCGCCCTTGCGGGCCAGCGCCTTGAGGTGTTCTTCCGCCGCATTGGGGGACTTGAATCCCAACTCCTGGGCGATTTCGGCACGAGTTGGCGGATAGCCATTGTCTTCAAGGCAACGTTTGATAAAAGCCAGAATCTCAGCTTGGCGTGGCGTCAGTTTTAGCATGTCGATCGCTCTGTCTTTTTATACAGTTGCTGGGATTATATACAGTGAATGTCGCTTGGCAATCCTCCATTTGTCATGCTCGCTCCTGAAGCTTGTCGTTCAGGTGTCGGAATCTGCTGCCAGGGTCGCCAACTGGCAGTGGCAGGTATGATTAAATAGCGCGCCGGCTGGTCGTTGAAAGGGCTCGCAGACTTGACATTACGGAGCCTGAAACGTATGTTTCAAACAAGTGTTTGTCAGGCGGAGTAGCCATGGCCCAGTCGGAAACCGTTGAACGCATTCTCGATGCAGCCGAGCAGTTGTTCGCGGAAAAAGGTTTTGCCGAAACCTCATTGCGGCTGATCACCAGCAAGGCCGGGGTCAACCTGGCTGCTGTCAACTATCATTTCGGCTCCAAAAAGGCCTTGATCCAAGCGGTGTTCTCGCGCTTTCTCGGGCCGTTCTGCATCAGCCTTGATCGCGAGTTGGAGCGACGCCAGTCCAAGCCGGACAGCAAGCCCAGCCTGGAAGAACTGCTGGAAATCCTTGTTGAGCAGGCGCTGGTGGTTCAGCCGCGTAGCGGTAACGACCTATCGATCTTCATGCGTTTGCTGGGGCTGGCTTTCAGTCAGAGCCAGGGGCATCTGCGTCGCTACCTGGAAGACATGTACGGCAAGGTATTTCGCCGCTATATGCTTCTGGTCAACGATGCTGCGCCGCGTATTCCACCGATCGAGCTGTTCTGGCGTGTGCACTTCATGCTGGGTGCAGCCGCTTTCAGCATGTCCGGAATCAAGGCCTTGCGGGCTATCGCCGAGACTGACTTCGGGGTCAATACCTCCATCGAGCAGGTCATGCGCCTGATGGTGCCGTTCCTCGCTGCCGGCATGCGTGCCGAAACGGGGGTAACCGACGAAGCGATGGCCAGCGCCCAGCTCAAGCCGCGCAGCAAGTCGGTCCCGGCAGCTGCCAAGGCCTGATCCGCGGGTGGGCGCGACAGCTTACATCCGCTAAGCTAGCCGCCCATGCCGATTCTCGTTTTCTACCCCCGCGCTTTTTTCCCGCCAATGCGGATCGCCTGGGCCGCCTGTGTCGTGGATACAGTCGGCTCGCGTTCCGTGGACGCCATTGCTGATGGCGCGCGCACTCGTGTTTAAGGACATTCTATGACCGCTGGCCTGCAAGGCTCCTTGATGGTGGACGTCGCCGGTACCTGGCTGACGGCCGAAGATCGCCACCTCCTGCGTCAGCCAGAAGTGGGCGGGCTGATCATCTTTGCCCGTAATATCGAGCACCCGCGCCAAGTGCGTGAGCTCTGCGCCTCGATTCGCGCAATCCGCCCGGACCTGCTGTTGGCGGTAGACCAGGAAGGTGGCCGGGTGCAGCGCTTGCGCCAGGGCTTCGTGCGCCTGCCGGCGATGCGTGCCCTGGCCGACAACCCGAATGCCGAGTACCTGGCCGAGCAATGCGGTTGGGTCATGGCCACTGAAGTCCTGGCCGTTGGCCTGGATCTGAGTTTCGCGCCGGTGCTGGATCTCGATCACCAGCGTAGCGCTGTGGTGGGCACCCGGGCCTTCGAAGGCGATCCGGAGCGCGCCGCGTTGCTGGCCGGAGCCTTCATCCGGGGCATGAACAGCGCCGGCATGGCCGCCACCGGCAAGCATTTCCCCGGCCATGGCTGGGCCGAGGCGGATTCCCATGTGGCGATCCCCAATGACGAGCGCAGCCTGGAGGAGATCCGTGCCAAGGACTTGCTGCCATTCGCCCGCCTGAGCAAGCAGCTGGCGGCGGTGATGCCGGCCCATGTGATCTACCCACAGGTCGACGGCCAGCCAGCCGGCTTCTCCCGGCGCTGGCTGCAGGACATCCTGCGCGGCGAGTTGCAGTTCGATGGCGTGATCTTCAGTGATGACCTGTCCATGGCAGGGGCTCATGTGGTGGGTGACGCTGCGAGCCGGATCGAGGCTGCCCTGAGCGCCGGGTGCGACATGGGGTTGGTCTGCAATGACCGTGCTGCCGCCGAGTTGGCCCTGGGCGCCGCGCAGCGCCTCAAGGTCAGTCCTTCGCCACGGATTGCACGGATGCGCGGCCAAGCCTTCGCCAATGTCGAATACAAGCAGGATCCGCGCTGGCTGACGGCGCTGGGCGCCCTCAGGGCCGCTCAGTTGATCGACTGACCCGACCGATCCCTTCGACAGGCCGCTTCAGCGGCCTGTCTTGTCATCGGGGAGCGGTGCGAACAGGGCCTCGATATCTTCGCTTTGCAGTTTCCAGTCGCCAGCCTGGCGTCCATCCAGCACGCCTGCTGCCAGGTCCGACTTCTCCTGTTGCAGGTGCTGGATCTTCTCCTCCACGGTGCCACGGGCAATCATCTTGTAGACGAATACCGGCTTTTCCTGGCCGATGCGATAGGCGCGATCGGTGGCCTGGGTCTCGGTGGCCGGGTTCCACCACGGGTCGTAGTGGATCACCGTATCGGCTTGCGTCAGGTTGAGGCCGACCCCGCCGGCTTTCAGACTGATAAGGAAGATCTGCAAGCGACCGCTCTGGAAGTCCCGCACCGGTGTGCGCCGGTCCCGGGTCTGGCCGGTGAGTAGCCCATAGGCGATGTTTCGTCGCTTCAGCTCGACTTCGATCAGGCCCAGCATCGAAGTGAATTGCGAGAACAGCAGGATTCGCCGGCCTTCATCGAACAACTCCTCGAGCATCTCCATCAGGCTGTCGAGTTTGCCGGACGAGCTGCCGCGCGCCGGTGGCGAGTCGTTGACCAGGCGCAGGTCGCAGCACACTTGGCGCAGCTTGAGCAGGGCCTCGAGGATGATGATCTGGCTGCGGGCCACGCCTTTGCGGGTGATTTCGTCGCGGACCTTCTTGTCCATGGCCAGGCGCATGGTCTCGTAGACGTCACGCTGCGCATCGTTGAGTTCGACCCAGTGGATGATCTCGGTCTTGGGTGGCAGCTCCGTCGCTACTTGTTCCTTGGTGCGGCGCAAGAGGAAAGGCTTGATCCGGCCATTGAGGTGTTGCAGGCGTACTTCGCTGGCCTGTTTCTCGATCGGCGCGCGGTAGTCGCGATTGAAGCTCTTGGCATCGCCCAGCCAGCCCGGCAGGAGAAAGTGGAACAGCGACCAGAGCTCTCCCAGATGGTTTTCCAGGGGTGTACCGGACAGGCACAGGCGTTGCCGGGCATCGAGCAGGCGTGCGGCCTGGGCCGCCTTGCTCGAGGGGTTCTTGATGTATTGCGCCTCATCCAGGATCAGCACGTGCAATGGTTGTGCGGCCAATAGCTCGGCGTCCTTGGGCAGCAGGGCATAGGTGGTCAATAGCAAGTCGTAATCGGCCAACTGGTTGAAATGCTTCTTGCGCCCGGCGCCATACAGGGCCAGGACTTTAAGCTGCGGCGTGAAGTGTGCGGCCTCGTCCAGCCAGTTGGGAATCAGGCTGGTAGGCATCACTACCATGCACGGGCGGTCCAGGCGTCCGGCGTTTTTTTCGCTGAGGATGTGGGCCAGGGTCTGCAGGGTCTTGCCCAGGCCCATGTCGTCGGCCAGGATGCCGCCCACTTCCAGTTGGCGCAGCGACTGCATCCAGCTCAGGCCTTCGAGTTGATAGGGCCGCAGGGTCGCGTTGAGCCCCTCGGGGACTGGCGCTGAATAGTCGCGGATGTCCCGCAAGCGCTGGGCGAAGCTGCGAATGTGCTCGCCACCCTCCCAAAGCAGCGGCAGCTCCTCGAGCGGGTTGAGGCGGATGGCGTCGGCGTTGCTCAGGCGCAGGGCCAGATCGCTGTTTTCCTGCAAGTAGAACTCGCCCAGGGTCGCCAGCACGGGTTTCAGGCGGCCATAGGGCAGCGCCACTTGCAGTGGGCCGTGCTGGGAGTTGGGGCGATTGGGAATGTTCACCAGGATCAGTTCGTCATCGCGGCGCTTGGCCAGGCGTTCCGGGTTGAGGATCTCGGTATGCGAGCGCATCAGGTTGAGCAGGATCGGCAGCAGGCTCAGGCGTTCGCCGTTGACGATGATCCCCAGCTCAAGGTCGAACCAATCCCGCCCCGGGGCTTCATCGACACTGGCATACCAGTCGTCCACCGCTGTCAGGTCGAAGCCGAAGCCATCGTCGATTTGCAGTTCCCAACCCTGGCTGCGCAGCTTGGGCAGTTCATTGAGGGTGAAGGTCAGCCAGGCGCTGTCATTGACCATCTCGTACAGCTCGCCAGCGCTCTCCGGCAAGGCCTTGCTCTGGCGGGTGGCGATCTTGAAGCCCAGGCCCCGCAACTGTTCGCGAAAGGCCTGTTCCTGTTCGGGCTGGCGCTTGATCCGCAGGCTCTGGTGTTCCTGGCGGATGATCAGGTCGGCGTGTTTCTGGTCGCTGACGTATTCGCCCTGGTAGTTGAAGGACAGTGCCGCGCGGTGCTGGATGTATCGCTGCATCTTGCCGTTGCGCGGCTCGAAGGCGCTGAACTCGACGCTCGCCAGCCACAGGCGTGGTACTGGCTGGACATCCTCCAGCAGTTGTTGGGGCGGCGCGGGTGGGCGCCGGTTGTCGAGGACGGCGGAAAGCTTTTCCAGCAGTTCGGCATCTTTGGCCGCCGCCGGATAGGCCAGGGTTTCCTCCACTTGCAGCAAGACGGCGGCGATGTGCTTGCAGTTGCTGTGCACCGGGCACGTGCAGTGGCCATCGATCAGTAGCAGGTTGCCCTTGCTCGACTCGCGCAGGGTGATGGTCTGGCGATAGATATTGCCATTGGAGCCTTCGCAACTGGCCGTGATAGCGCTGTCTCCGGCGCTGACGATGCGCACGCGCTTTTCCATGGCGTAGCGCCGGCCGCGCTCCAAGGCTTGTTCCTTGAAGCGATTGAGCCAGGATGGGGCCAGGGGTTTGGTCAGGGGCAGGGTCATAAGGACTTCTATCAGTCCGGAATTTCAGCAGGAGCGGGGCGCGGTGCGGGCGCGGTCAACGAAGTGATCTTGATCAGCAGTGCCAGGTGGCCGTTATCCAGGTAGTTGAGCTGGCCGTTCTTGGTATGGCTCTGCTGCTTGAGGCGTTCGCTGCGGGTGACCAGGCCATTGCTGTCGATCTGGTTGATCCAGAAGTCGGCATCCACATCGGTAAAGCGCCCAAGCGTCAGGCTCAGGGTGCCTTCGATGGGGAACTGGCCGAACTGCTCGGGGCCGTCGCTGAGGGCGACTTTGACCGGGCTTTCTCCCAGGGGCTGTTGCCAGGCCCGATGCAGCAGCACGCTGTAGTCGCTGCTGGCGCCGAGTTTTTCGACTATCGCGTTCAGCGCGGGAGTCCGCAGGCTGCCCGGCTCCAGGCGCGTGGCGCCGGCGGCCCAGTTCTCGGGGGCGGCGCGGCTGATGATCTGGGGTTCGGCGTTCTGGCGCACGAGGATCATTTCCACCTGGTACAGGTCGTTGGCGAATGCCGTTGGCATGACCAGGGCCAGGAGCAGGGGCAAGGAGCGGAACAGGCGCATGGGGCGTCCTTCAAGCAGTTTTCGGGGTGAGGCTCTCAAACAGGGCCTCCAATGTATTAAAGCGCTCTTCCGGGCGTTCCATCGGCACCATGAACTTGAACAGCGTGGCGCCTTCGAATTTGTAGCGCTTGGGCTGGCCCTGGATCAGCTTGATCAAGGCCAGCGGGTCCACCGGGGTGTCTGCGGCGAACTCGATACGCCCACCCTGGGGGCCGCCATCGATCTTCTTGATCCCCAGTTGCTCGGCCTGGAGCTTGAGCTGGGTCAGGCGGATCAGGTTCTTGGTCGGCTCCGGCAACAGGCCGAAGCGGTCGATCATTTCCACTTGCAGGTCCTTCAGGCCATCTTCGTCGGTGGCCGAGGCGATGCGCTTGTAGAGGATCAGGCGAGCGTGGACATCCGGCAGGTAGTCCTCGGGAATCAGTGCCGGCAGGCGCAGGTTGATTTCCGGGCCGCCGCCCAGGGGTTGGTCGAGGTTGGGTTGTTCGCCCTTGCGAATGGCCTTCACCGCCCGCTCCAGCATCTCCATGTACAGGGTGAAGCCCACCGCCTGGATCTGGCCGCTCTGGCCATCCCCCAGCAGCTCGCCGGCACCGCGGATCTCCAGGTCGTTGGTGGCCAGGACGAAACCGGCTCCCAGGTCCTGGGTGTTGGCGATCGCCTCCAGGCGCTTTTCCGCATCCGTGGTGATCTGCTGGCGCGGTGGCGTGAGCAGGTAGGCATAGGCCTGGTGGTGGCTGCGGCCGACCCGGCCGCGCAATTGGTGCAACTGGGCCAGGCCGAACTTGTCGGCCCGTTCGATGATGATGGTATTGGCGCTGGGCACGTCGATCCCGGTCTCGATGATGGTCGAGGCGATGAGGACGTTGAAGCGCTTGTGATAGAAGTCACTCATCACCTGTTCGAGTTCGCGTTCGCGCATCTGCCCGTGGCCGATGCCGATTCGCGCTTCCGGCACCAGTTCGGCAAGGTCGGCGGCACACTTCTCGATGGTCTTCACGTCGTTGTGCAGGTAATACACCTGGCCACCACGCAGCAGCTCGCGCAGCAGGGCCTCCTTGACCGTGCTCTTGTTCTGTTCCATGACGAAGGTGCGTACCGACAGCCGTCGGGCCGGCGGCGTGGCGATGATCGACAGGTCGCGCATGCCCGATACCGCCATGTTCAGGGTCCGCGGTATCGGCGTGGCGGTGAGCGTGAGGATGTCCACTTCGCTGCGCAGGGCCTTGAGCTGCTCTTTCTGGCGTACGCCGAAGCGGTGTTCTTCGTCGATGATCACCAGCCCCAGGTTCTTGATCTTCACATCGTCCTGCAACAGCTTGTGGGTGCCGATGACGATGTCGATCTTGCCTTCGGCCAGGTCCTGTACCGCCGTGCTGACCTCCTTGGCCGACTTGAAGCGGCTCATGACCTCGACGGTTACCGGCCAGTCGGCGAAGCGATCGCGAAAGCTGTTGTAGTGCTGCTGGGCGAGCAGAGTGGTGGGGACCAGGATCGCCACCTGCTTGCCGCCGTGCACCGCGATGAAGGCTGCGCGCATGGCCACTTCGGTCTTGCCGAAGCCCACGTCGCCGCAGACCAGGCGGTCCATCGGCTTGGGCGAGAGCATGTCCTCGCGCACCGCTTCGATGGTGCTCTGCTGGTCCGGGGTCTCCTCGAAGGGGAAGCCGGCACTGAAGGTCGCATAGTCGGCCTTGGGGTCGGCGAAGGCATAACCTTCCCGGGCCGCCCGGCGGGCATAGATATCCAGCAGCTCGGCGGCCACGTCGCGCACCTGTTCGGCGGCCTTGCGCTTGGCCTTTTGCCAAGCCTCGGAGCCCAGGCGGTGCAGGGGCGCGAGGGCATCGTCGCTGCCGGTATAGCGGGCGATCAGGTGCAGGTTGGCCACCGGCACGTAGAGCTTGGCGCCTTCGGCGTATTCGAGGGTGAGGAACTCGGCGGCCTGGTTGTCGATCTCCAGGGTCGCCAGGCCCAGGTAGCGGCCGACACCATGATCGATATGCACCACCGGTGCGCCCTCACGCAATTCGGTGAGGTTCTTGATCACGGCATCGTTGTTGGCGTCGGCACGTTTTTCCCGACGCCTGCGTTGCATCACGCGCTGGCCGAACAGTGGGCTTTCCGCGACCAGCGCCAGGGCTGGCTCGTCCAGGGCCAGGCCTTCATCCAGGGGCGCGATGGTGATGGCCAGGCGCTCCTTGCTGGCGACGAAGTCCGGCCAGCTGTCGACCGTCCTGGGGCGCAACTTGAGGCGCTCCAGCAGTTCCAGCAAGACTTCGCGGCGGCCGGCGGACTCGGCGGTGAACAGCACGCGGCCCGGGAATTCATCGAGGAAGGTGGCCAGCGCCGCCAACGGTTGGTTGGCCTTGGCTTCGATGGCCAGGTTGGGCAGTTCGCGTGCGGCAAAGCGTTCGCGCCCGACACCCGTCTCGATGTCCTGCTGGCTGGCGACCACCCGAGGCCAGTTCTTCAGGCGGGCGAAGCAGTCTTCCACGGGGAGGAACAGTTCGGCCGGCGGCAGCAATGGCCGCGAAGGGTCGATGCGCCGCTCTTCGTAGCGGTTGCGCACGTCGTTCCAGAAGTTCTCCGCGGCCTGTTCGATGCCGGGCAGGGAAAACACCTGGGTGTCCTGGGGCAGGTAGTCGAACAGGGTCGAGGTCTCTTCGAAAAACAGCGGCAGGTAGTACTCGATACCGGCCGGAGTGATTCCGCTGGTCAGGTCCTGGAAGATCGGGCAGCGGCGGAAGTCGACGTCGAAGCGTTCGCGAAAGCGGGCCTTGAAGCGGGTGACCGCCTCCTTCTGCAGGGGGAACTCCTTGGCCGGCAACAGGCGTATGGAGTCGACCTTGTCGATGGAACGCTGGTTTTCCGGGTCGAAGGTGCGCAAGGTTTCGATTTCGTCATCGAACAGATCGATGCGGTAGGGCAGCGTGCTGCCCATGGGGAACAGGTCGATCAGGGCGCCGCGAACGGTGAACTCGCCGTGTTCGTACACCGTATCCACATAGCGATAGCCGCTGGCCTCCAGGCGGGTGCGCATCTGTTCCACATCGAGCTTCTGGCCCACGTCCAGCACCAGGCTGCTGCCCAGCAGGAATTGGGTCGGCGCCAGGCGGTGCAGGGCGGTGGTGATCGGTACCACCAGGACGCCATGCTCCAGCTCGGGCAACCGATACAGGCTGGCGATGCGCTGGGAAATGATGTCCTGGTGGGGGGAGAACAGGTCGTAGGGCAGGGTTTCCCAATCGGGGAAATGCAGGACCGGCAAGTCCGGGGCAAAGAAGCTCAACTCCTGTTCCAGGCGGTCAGCGCTTTGGCTGTCGGCGGTCAGCAGGAGGGTGAAGCGCTTGGCGGCGCTGGCCGCTTCGGCGATGGCCAGGCTCAGGGCGGCACCGGGCAGGTTGCCCCAGTGCTGTTTGCCGGTGGCGGCTGGGAGTAGCGGTAGACGCAGGACAGGCACGGACGGTCAAGCTCCAGGCGTTGCGACAAAGTCGGTAATTGTAACGGCCCCGGGCAGCCACTGTCAGTGGCTGATGTGTCTAATACGCTGGTTGGGGGAAATGTAGTGGCAATCACAAAAAAACCGGCTTTTTAGTGGGAAATGTAGTGCCGATTTTGGCTAGTGTTACGGAGGGTTACGGACAGGTCGCCCGCTCTGACAAAAAAATGACACCGCTGGAGCCCGCGTGTTTACTGGGCTGCAGCGTAGCGTTGATTTTTTTGCAAGGACTATTGTTACGTTCCGCACGACAGGTGCGCATTGCTACGGGAGGGACTCGGCGGCATAATGTAGCCCCTTTTTTCTGCCCCTACATGTGGAAGGTTCCCGTGACTCAGAAGCCCGACCAGTGTCTTGGTGAATGGATCGACCGTGAAGCACTCGCAGAAGCGATGATTCCGCTTATCGGTCAGCTCTACCGCAACAACAATGTGGTGAGCTCGATCTATGGCCGCAGCCTGATCAACCAGTCTGTCATCGCGATTCTCAAAGCTCACCGCTTTGCTCGCCATCGTCAGTCCGACGAAAGCGAATTGTCCGTCCACGAAACGTTCCCGCTCCTCAAAGCCATGAGCGAGCTCAAGCTCGGTGCGGCTTCGGTCGATCTGGGCAAGTTGGCTGTCAAATTCAAAACCCAGGGCAATGGCCGCACCGCCGAACAGTTCGTTCGCGAAGAGCTGGCTGATGTCGTGGGCCAACAAAACGCCTCGGCGCGCAAAGGCACTGACGTAGTGCTGTACGGCTTCGGTCGTATCGGTCGCCTGCTGGCACGCATCCTGATCGAAAAAACCGGTGGTGGCGATGGCCTGCGCCTGCGCGCCATCGTGGTGCGCAAGGGCGCCGAGAACGACCTGACCAAGCGCGCCAGCCTGCTGCGTCGCGACTCGGTACATGGTTCGTTCAACGGCACCATCACCATCGATGAAGCAAACAACACCATCACCGCCAACGGCAACCTGATCCAGGTGATCTACGCCAAGAGCCCGAGCGAAGTCGACTACACCCAGTACGGCATCCACGATGCGCTGATCGTCGACAACACCGGTGTATGGCGCGATGCCGATGGCCTGGGCCAGCACCTGGCCTGCCCGGGCGCTGCCCGCGTGGTCCTGACCGCACCTGGCAAGGGCGCGCTGAAGAACATCGTGCACGGCATCAACCACGGTGAAATCACCCCTGACGACAAGATCGTTTCCGCTGCTTCTTGCACCACCAACGCCATCGTGCCGGTGCTCAAGGCCGTGAACGACCAGTACGGCATCGTCAATGGCCACGTCGAAACCGTTCACTCGTTCACCAACGACCAGAACCTGATCGACAACTTCCACAAGGGCAGCCGTCGTGGCCGCGCCGCGCCGCTGAACATGGTGATCACCGAGACCGGTGCAGCCACCGCTGCTGCCAAGGCATTGCCGGTGCTCAAGGGCAAGCTGACCGGCAACGCGATTCGCGTACCAACGCCGAACGTGTCGATGGCCATCCTCAACCTGAACCTGGAAAAGGCCACCACCCGCGACGAGATCAACGAGTACCTGCGCCAGACCGCCATGCACTCGGATCTGCACAAGCAGATCGACTTCGTCAATTCCCAGGAAGTGGTGTCCACCGACTTCGTTGGTTCCCGCCATGCTGGTGTGGTCGATGCCGAGGCTACTATCTGCAACGACAACCGCGTTGTCCTGTACGTCTGGTACGACAACGAATTCGGTTACAGCTGCCAGGTAGTGCGCGTGATGGAAGACATGGCTGGGGTCAACCCGCCAGCGTTCCCACGCTAAGTATCTGCCAATGTGAAAACGCCCCGACTTGTCGGGGCGTTTTTGTTTGGGGCGATTGCCCGCGAAAGGTTTACCGAGCGCCGCCGGTCACGGTCGTCTGCGCGGTCCGCAGGGCATGGCGGTTGCCGTGGAACAGCACCAGGGTGGCGATCAGCCCCAGTACGGCAGCGCCGCTGAGCCAGATGCCGGGGGCAGCCTTGTTGTCCAGTATGTGGATCAGGTAGGTGCAGGCTGCCGGGGTGAAGCCGCCGAAGGTGGCGGTGGCCAGGCTATAGGCCAGGGAGAAACCGGTGGTACGGACTTCGGCCGGCATGATTTCGGTCAGGGCCACCACCATGGCGCCGTTATAGGAGCCATAGAGGAAGGACAGCCACAACTCGACGATCAACAGGTGGCTGAAGCTGGGGTTGGCCACCAGCCAGGACAGCGCCGGATAGGCCGTGAGAATCGCCAGGATGGTGGCGCCCAGCAGCAATGGCTTGCGGCCGATCCTGTCGGACAGCGACCCCATGACCGGTAGCCAGAAGAAGTTGGACGCCCCGATGCATACCGTCACCAGCAGCGAGTCGAAATCGGACAGGTGCAATTCGGCCTTGCCGAAGGTCGGGGTGTAGGCGGTGATCAGGTAGAAGGACACGGTGGTCATCACCACCAGGGCCATGCCGGCGATGACGATGCCGAAGTTCTGGCCGATGGAGCGCACGATTTCCTGCAGGGTCGGACGGTGCTTGCGCGCCTGGAACTCCGGGGTTTCCTCCAGGGAGCGACGGATCATGAAGATCGCCGGCACGATCATGCAGCCCACCAGGAACGGTACGCGCCAGCCCCAGTCGCCCATCTGATCGGGGCTCAACCAGTGGTTCAGGCCTACGCCCAGCAAGCCGGCGAATACCACGGCGGCCTGTTGGCTTGCCGATTGCCAGCTGACGAAGAAGCCCTTGCGTCCGGGGGTGGAGATCTCGGCCAGGTAGACCGAGACGCCGCCCAGTTCCACGCCAGCGGAGAAGCCCTGCAGCAGGCGCCCGAGCAACACCAGCAGCGGGGCGGCCACGCCCAGGGTGGCGTAGCCAGGCACACAAGCAATCAGCACGGTGCCGGCGGCCATCAGGGCCAGGGTAATGATCAGGCCTTGGCGACGACCATGGCGGTCGATATAGGCACCGAGGAAAATCGCTCCCAGGGGGCGCATCAGGAAACCAGCGCCGAAAGTCGCCAGGGACAGCATCAGCGAAGCGAAAGCACTGTCGGCAGGGAAGAAGGTCTTGGCGATCGCCGTGGCGTAGAAGCCGTAGACCATGAAGTCGAACATCTCTAGAAAGTTGCCGCTGACAACGCGAAAGATCGCCTTGCCTTTGCCCGTGGTCGTGGACATGTTTTTCACTCACTTTGGCTGTCTTGTTAGCATTCCCTGGTCATTACTCGTCCTCACTGCAAAGGCGGGGCACGGGGCTGCACGCTGAACAGTTTTGTAACAATATGTGTGTGGAAGGCATCAGGCAACTAAAACTCTTGGTCATCGCGCGATGGCTCTAGCGTGTGGCTTTGCCCTTGTCTTTGAGGGGAAGTGGATAGGTGAATGCCGTTCCGTCTGTCGCATAATGGCTTTTTGCTTGATGGGCAGGCCCTGCGGGTGGCCGTTCTGGAGGGATGACCTTGGCAGGTAGCAGGCAGTGGCAGGTGCTGTGGGGTGTGATGGCGCTATTGGCTGGATGTGGTGCCGGGGAGCGTTTGGAAAGCATTTCCGGGCCGACCATGGGCAGCACCTGGTCGGTGCAATATGTCCGGCCTTCAGGAGGGCCGCAGGCAGCTGCGGTCAAGGCTGAGGTCGAGGCGATCCTGGCTGAAGTGGATCGCCAGATGTCCACTTACCGCAGCGATTCGGATATCGAACGATTCAATCGGTTGCCGGCCCATGCTTGCCAACCCATGCCCGAGCCGGTGTTGCAGCTGGTGCGGGTTGGCGAGCAGCTGTCCCGTGACAGCGACGGGGCCTTCGACCTGACGGTGGAGCCGCTGCTCGATCTCTGGGGCTTTGGTCCCCAGGGGCGGGCAGAGAAGATTCCGGACGCCGGGGCCCTGGCCGAGGTGCGGCAGCGCGTGGGGCATGGGCTGCTGCGCATCGAGGGATCGCAGTTGTGCAAGGAGGCGGCAGTGGAGGTGGATTTCAACAGCATCGCTGCCGGGTATGCGGTGGATCGTATCGCGGCGCGTCTTGGGGCGCTGGGTATCACCCGTTATCTGGCCGAGGCCACCGGCGAACTCAAGGCGGTTGGACGCAAGCCGGATGGCACGCCCTGGCGTATTGCCCTGGAGGAACCACGGGATGACCGGCAGGTGGCCGAGCGGGTGATCGCCGTGGACGGCTATGGCGTTTCCACCTCTGGCGACTACCGTAATTACTTCGAGCAGGACGGCCAGCGCTACTCCCATACTTTCGATGCCAGGGCCGGCCGGCCCATTGCTCACAAGCTCGCTTCGGTAACGGTGGTTCATCCTTCGGCGCTGATGGCCGATGGCTTGTCGACGCTGCTGCTCATCCTGGGGCCCGAGGCTGGCTGGGACTATGCCGAAAAACAGGCGATCGCCGCGTTTTTCGTGATGCGTGCCGATACAGGTTTCGTCACACGCAGCAACCCGGCCTTCGACCGGTTGTTCCCGGGGCGGCCCAAGTGAGCCAATGAGGGCGCGCACGCTGTAGTGCAGGCAAAAGTAGCCTACGACGCGACCAAGGGTTAATGTGCGCGGCGTTGTCGCTTCTATAGACTGTGCCCGGGTTCGTAACCGAGCCAAATTGATCCTTCATGCCGCTGGCCGCGGCATGATTTAGCCGTAGGTGCCAGAAGGGCATCGCGGCCTGTTCTGAGGAGTACGCATGGCTGTCTACAACTACGACGTAGTGGTGCTGGGTTCAGGCCCCGCTGGAGAAGGTGCGGCGATGAATGCCGCGAAAGCAGGGCGCAAGGTGGCAATGGTCGACAGCCGTCGCCAGGTCGGCGGTAACTGCACTCACTTGGGTACCATCCCGTCCAAGGCCTTGCGTCACTCGGTCCGGCAGATCATGCAGTTCAACACCAACCCGATGTTCCGGGCCATTGGCGAGCCGCGCTGGTTTTCCTTCCCGGACGTGCTCAAGAGCGCGGAAAAAGTCATCTCCAAGCAGGTGGCCTCGCGTACCGGCTACTACGCGCGCAACCGGGTCGATGTGTTCTTCGGTACTGGCAGCTTCGCCGACGAGCAGACGGTCGAAGTGGTTTGCGCCAATGGCGTAGTGGAAAAACTGGTGGCCAAGCACATCATCATCGCCACCGGCTCGCGCCCTTATCGCCCGGCGGACATCGATTTCAACCATCCGCGTATCTACGATAGCGACACCATCCTCAGCCTCGGCCATACCCCGCGCAAGCTCATCGTCTACGGTGCCGGAGTGATCGGTTGCGAATACGCCTCGATCTTCAGCGGCCTGGGTGTGCTGGTGGAGCTGGTGGACAACCGCGGCCAGTTGCTCAGCTTCCTGGACTCCGAGATCTCCCAGGCCCTGAGCTACCACTTCAGCAACAACAACATCACCGTGCGCCACAACGAAGAGTACGAGCGGGTCGAGGGCGTGGATAACGGCGTGATCCTGCACCTCAAGTCCGGCAAGAAGATCAAGGCCGACGCCTTGCTCTGGTGTAACGGCCGTACTGGCAACACCGACAAGCTGGGCATGGAGAACATCGGGATCAAGGTCAATGGCCGTGGCCAGATCGAGGTGGACGAGAACTACCGCACCAGCGTGCCGAACATCTATGGCGCCGGTGACGTGATCGGTTGGCCGAGCCTGGCCAGTGCCGCCCACGACCAGGGGCGTTCCGCTGCCGGCAGCATCGTCGACAACGGCAGCTGGCGCTTCGTCAACGACGTGCCGACCGGGATCTACACCATTCCCGAGATCAGCTCGATCGGCAAGAACGAGCAGGAGCTGACCCAGGCCAAGGTGCCATACGAAGTGGGCAAGGCGTTCTTCAAGGGCATGGCCCGCGCGCAGATCGCCGGCGAGCCCCAGGGCATGCTGAAGATCCTGTTCCACCGCGAGACCCTGGAGGTGCTGGGCGTGCACTGCTTCGGTTACCAGGCTTCGGAGATCGTGCACATCGGCCAGGCGATAATGAACCAGCCGGGCGAGCTCAATACCCTGAAGTACTTCGTCAACACCACCTTCAACTACCCGACCATGGCCGAGGCCTATCGGGTGGCAGCGTACGACGGCCTCAACCGGCTTTTTTGAGCGGCTCCGGCCGGTGGCCTGAGCCGGCCGGGGAGACCGATTTCAGTAATTCTCGAGGGTGGCGCTGGCCAAACCGGGAAAGTCTGTAATCAGGCTATCTACGCCGAAGTCGGCGAGCCTGCGCATCAGCGCCGGCTCGTTGACCGTCCACACTGACACATGCAGGCCCTGGCGCTGCGCCCGTTGCAGGCGTTCCGGGGTGCACAGGGTCCAGTTCAGCGCAAGCATCTGGCAGCCATAGCTCTGGGCGACCTTCAGCGGGTCGAGCCAGGCGTACTCGGCTACCAGTCCGCGGGACAGATCCGGAGTCAGCTCGACGGCGGCCTTGAGGACCTCCCGGGAGCTCGAGGTGACGGTGACCTTGTCCAGCAGGCCGAAGCGCTGGGCCATTTCCCGGATCGCCAGCACGGTGGTGGCGGCACGGGTGCGCGAGGCGCTCTTGACCTCCAGCTGCCAGTGCTCGAAGTCGCATTTCTCGAACAACTCCTCCAGGCGCGGGATGGGGCAGGGGCTGACCCAGCCCGGGCCGCCCCGGCGTGCATCGTAGGTCACCAGTTCGGCAGCGGAGTGCTCCACGACCTTGCCGCGCCGGTCGGTGGTGCGCTTGAGGGTCGGGTCATGGATGACCATCAGTTCCCCGTCCATGGACAGGTGCAGGTCGAGCTCGCAGCGGCGTACGCCGTGCTTGAGGCATTCCTGAAAGCTGGTCAGGGTGTTTTCCGGCGCTTCGCCCTTGGCGCCGCGATGGCCATAGATCAGGGTCACAATTGCTCCTTCACGGATGTTGTTCCTTTAAGAGGGGTCAGGCGCGCTCATTGGGTGTCGGGAGTGTTCTGTTCCCGGGCCAGGCGACGTTGTTGGGCCTGTTTCTGCATGATATAGCGTGCCAACAGCTGGCGCTGGGCCTCGGTCAATGCTTCGAATTCGGTGCCGATTTCAAAGGTGCCGAAGCCCTGGGGCTCGCAGTGGGTGACCTTGGCTCGCAACAGCAGGCCCAGGGCCTGGGGCATCAGCAGCAGTTTCAGCGCCAGGTGGCTACCGGCCGGGTAGCTCTGGTGGTGGCCGAATTCGATGCCCCCCTCCGAGAGGATCACCCGTTGCGGCTCGCCGAACTTGCCGAGCACGGTCTGGGCCACTACCTGGCCGAGCAGGTCGATGCGCTTGTTCATGACCTTGAGGTAGCTGGCCAGGGTGCGATCGCGCTCGCTGACCTGACGCAACAGGTGCTGGGATTCGAATTCGCTCAGGTGCAATTCACTGAGCAGATTGAACAGTGCGGACTCATCCTGCAACACTTCCTTGCTCGCCGCATCGTGGGCGGACAAGGGGCTAATTTCCAGTGCGATCGCGTCCTCGATACGGTAGTATTCGCGGCGATCTTCTTCATCTAATGTCGACATGGCGAACCCATGGTAGAGGCAGTGGTCTGAGTGTAAAGCTGCTTACCAGGCCCCGCCACAAGGACGTCTTCTTTTCCTCCGAACAAGCCCCGACATGTTCAGACCTCTGTTTGCTTTCATCGGCACGCGTTACACCCGTGCAAAGCGCCGCAATCATTTTGTGTCATTCATTTCCCTGACTTCGATGATCGGACTCGCCCTCGGCGTGATCGTGATGATCGTGGTGCTGTCGGTAATGAACGGCTTCGACCATGAGATGCGCACCCGCGTGCTGGGCATGGTGCCCCACGCCACTATCGAATCCGGCGAGCCCATCAGCGACTGGCAAGGCCTGGCCGCCAAGGTCAAGGCCAATCCCCAGGTACTGGCGGTGGCGCCCTTCACCCAGATGCAGGGTCTGTTGACCAACAACGGCCAGGTGCAGAAGGTGCTGCTCAATGCCATCGATCCGGCCCAGGAACGCCAGGTCTCGATCATCGACCACTTCATGCAGCAGGGGCAGCTCGATGCCCTGGCGCCCGGCAGTTTCGGTATCGTCATCGGTGACAAGGCCGCCAACAAGCTGGGCGTCGGCCTGGGTGACAAGCTGACCTTCGTCGCCCCGGAAGTCTCGGTGACGCCGGCTGGCATGTTCCCGCGCATGAAGCGCTTTACCGTAGTGGGCATCTTCCACGTTGGCGCCGGCGAGATCGATGGCTACCTGGGCCTGACCAACCTCCAGGACCTGGGGCGCCTGCACCGCTGGAAGCCGGATCAGGTCCAGGGCCTGCGGCTGAAGTTCGACGACCTGTTCCAGGCGCCGCGCACGGCCTGGCAGATCGCCCAGGAGCTGGGCGAGAACCATTTCTACGCCCGTGACTGGACCCGCACCCACGGCAACCTGTACCAGGCCATCCGCATGGAAAAAGCCATGATCGGCCTGCTGCTCTTGCTGATCGTCGCGGTGGCCGCGTTCAACATCATCTCGACCCTGGTGATGGTGGTGAACGACAAGAAAGGCGATATCGCCATCCTCCGTACCCTGGGGGCGACGCCAGGAACCATCATGGCGATCTTCATGGTCCAGGGCACGGTGATCGGTGTGGTCGGTACCCTGATCGGCGCCGTGCTGGGCATGCTCGCGGCGTTGAATGTCAGCGCTGCGATCGCCGGCCTCGAACGCCTGATCGGGCACAAATTCCTTAATGCCGACGTGTACTTCATCGATTACCTGCCGTCCCAGCTGATGGCCGAGGACGTGTTGATGGTCTGCGGCGCGGCGTTGGTCCTGAGTTTCCTCGCCACCCTGTATCCTGCCTGGCGTGCGGCGCGCACCCAGCCTGCGGAGGCGCTACGTTATGAGTGAGTTGGGCATGAGTGAAAAAGCAATCCTGAGCTGCCGCGACCTGGGCAAATCCTACGAGGAAGGTCCGGAATCGGTGGTGGTGCTGTCTGGCCTGCAGTTGGAGCTGCACCCGGGGGAGCGAGTGGCCATCGTCGGCAGCTCCGGCTCCGGTAAAAGTACCTTGCTCAACTTGCTGGGCGGCCTGGATACGCCTTCCAGGGGCAGCGTCTGGCTGGCCGGGGAGGAGCTTTCGGCCCTGGGTGAGAAGGCCCGTGGCCAGCTACGCAACCGCGCCTTGGGATTCGTCTATCAGTTCCACCACCTGTTGCCGGAATTCACCGCCCTGGAGAATGTCTGCATGCCGCTGCTGATCGGCCGTACACCGATCCCGGAAGCCCGGCAGCGGGCTACGGCGCTGCTGGAGCGGGTTGGTCTCGGTCATCGCCTGGAACACAAGCCCGCCGAACTGTCCGGTGGCGAACGCCAACGGGTGGCCATCGCCCGGGCCCTGGTGAACAAGCCTGGGCTGGTGATGCTCGACGAGCCTACTGGCAACCTCGACTCCCATACCGCCCAGGGCATCCAGGACTTGATGCTGGAGCTCAGCACCTCGATGCGCACCGCCTTTTTGGTGGTGACCCACGACATGAACCTGGCCCGGCAGATGGATCGCGTATTGCACCTGCAAGAAGGTCACCTGGTCGCAATCTGATGCGACCGCACGCGGCGTCGGTGGTTAGCCCAGCGGCGCCGGGTCATTAATTTTTCCAGGGTGCCTTGCCCATGTTCCGACCCTTATCGATCTTTATCGGCACGCGCTACACCCGCGCCAAGCGGCGTAACCGCTTCGTTTCCTTCATTTCCATGACCTCGATGATCGGCCTTGCCCTGGGTGTGCTGGCGATGATCGTGGTGCTCTCGGTGATGAACGGTTTCCAGCGGGAAATGAGTTCGCGGATCCTTGGCATGGTGCCCCATGCGACCATCGTCGGGGTCAAGCCCATCGATGACTGGCAGCCGGTGGCCGCTGCGGCGCTGAGCAATCCACAAGTCACCGCGGCAGTGCCGTTCACTGAGATGGAGGGCATGCTGTCCTACAAGGGCGCGATGCAGCCGATCCAGATCAGCGGCATCGATCCGGCCCAGGAAGGCAAGGTCTCCATCGTCGCCCAGCATATCGTCCAGGGCAGCCTGCAGGACCTGAAGCCAGGCGAGTTCGGCGTGGTGATCGGCGAGATCACGGCCCGGCGCTTTCGCTTGAATGTCGGCGACAAGCTGACGCTGATCGTGCCGGAAGTCAGTAGCGCCCCCGGCGGTATCACCCCGCGCATGCAGCGCCTGAATGTGGTGGGGGTATTCAAGGTCGGTGCCGAGCTGGATGGCTCCATGGGCCTGATTCACGTGGCCGATGCCGCCCAAATGCAGCACTGGCAGCCGAACCAGGTGCAGAGCGTGCGCCTGGCGGTGAAGGATCTGTACGCTGCGCCGCAGGTTTCGGCGAGTATCGCCAAGGATCTGGGGGCGGACTTCAGGGCCGATGACTGGACCCATACCCAGGGCAGCCTGTTCAGCGCGATGAAGATGGAAAAGACCATGATCGGCCTGCTCCTGCTGATGATTGTCGCGGTGGCGGCCTTCAACATCATCGCCACTCTGATCATGGTGGTGAACGACAAGGGCGCGGATATCGCGATCCTGCGCACCATCGGCGCCACCCCGCGGCAGATCATGGCGATCTTCATGGTCCAGGGGACGGTGATCGGCATCGTCGGCACCCTGATCGGCGGCGTGCTGGGCGTCCTGGCGGCGCTGAACGTGAGCGAGCTGGTGGGTTGGCTCGAACGCATCAGCGGCCAGCAGATCTTCAGCTCGGACGTGTACTTCGTCAGCAACCTGCCATCGGAACTGCAGGGCGGTGACGTGGCGTTGATCTGCAGCGCCGGGTTCATCTTGAGCTTCCTGGCCACCGTCTACCCGGCCTGGCGCGCTTCCAAGGTCGAGCCGGCCCAGGCGCTGCGCTACTCCTGAGTCATGAACCCCTGTGCTGCGAGGGTGGCACAGGGGTCAGGTGTTCTTCGGTAGCTCAATCACGAAGCGAGTCCAGCCCGGGCCCGATTCGCAATGGATCTGCCCGCCATGGGCCCTGACGATCGATTGGGTGATGGCCAGCCCCAGCCCGGCATGCTCACTGCTGCCTTCGCGCCGCGCCGGATCGGCCCGGTAGAAGCGATCGAACAGGTGCGGCAGGACTTCCTTGGCGATACCTTCGCCACTGTTCTCGATGCTCAGGCACAAATCCCGAGGCCTTTCGCTGATTTGCACCTTGACCCAGCCAGTGGCTGGAGTGAAGCGCAGGGCGTTGTCCAGCAGGTTGGACAGGGCCCGGCGCAGCATGCTGCGGTCCCCGGAAATCTGGGCACTGCCCTCGCGGCTGAGGTGGACTTGCGCGTCCTCGGCCAGGGGGCCGTAGAACTCCAGCAGCACGTCGGTCTCATGGGCCAGGTCGAGCATCTCGCGCCGAGGGGCCAGTAGACCGTGGTCGGCCTTGGCCAGGTACAGCATGTCGTTGACCAACTGTGCCATCCACTGCAGTTCTTCGAGATTGCTGTGCAGGGCTTCGCGGTAGTCCTCGATTGGCCTGGGCCGGGTCAGGGTGACCTGGGTGTGGGTCAAGAGGTTGGACAGCGGCGTGCGCAGTTCATGGGCGATGTCGGCGGAGAAGGCCGAGAGGCGCTGGAACGACTCGTCTAGGCGACCGAGCATGGCGTTGAAGCTGCCGGCCAGTTCCGCCAGCTCGGCCGGCATCTGCTCTGTCGGCAAGCGCTGGGTCAGTGAGCTGGCGGAAACTCCGGCGGCTACCGCACTCATGCGCCGTAACGGACGCAGGCCACTGCGAGCGGCCCAGGCGCCCAGCAGGGCGGTGGCCAGGGCTGACAACCCTACTGTGAGCCAGATCAGGTTCTGCATGCGTTGCAGGAAATGCTGGTGATGGGTGATGTCGAGCATCAGGGTCAGCCTGGGGGAGCTGGCTTGGCCGGGAACCAGCGCCGCGTTGTAGATCCGGTAGGCGGTTCCGGCCAGGTCCAGGCTGTGCAGGCCTGCAGGGGTGGGCAGTGGGGTGTCGAGCGCGGGCAGGGTGTCGAGCCAGGCCTGGCCGTCGGCGCCGTCGATTCGCAGTGCCAGGTCTGGTTGATGGCGCAGTTCATCCTGCAACCTGGCCAGGTGCTGGGGAAAGTCAGCCGCCGTGGTGACATCCTGCAATGCACTGCGCAGGGCGATCAGCTTGCTGTCCAGCAGTTGTTGGTCCAGTTCGATGAAGTGCGCCTCGCTGGCGCGGCTGAACAGTACCCCGGCCAGTAGCGACACCACGGCGGTACAGGCCGCGAACAGCAGCGCCAGGCGCCCGCTCAAGGACAGGCGGCGCATCAGGCCTGGCGCTCTTCGAGCACATAACCCATGCCGCGCACGGTATGGATCAGCTTGTTGGGGTAATCGTCATCGATCTTCAGGCGCAGGCGGCGGATCGCGACTTCGATGACGTTGGTGTCGCTGTCGAAGTTCATGTCCCAGACCTGGGAGGCGATCAACGACTTGGGCAAGACCTCGCCCTGGCGTCGCAGGAGCATCTCCAGCAGGGCGAACTCCTTGGCCGTGAGGTCGATGCGCTGGTTGCCGCGTTCCACCCGGCGACGGATCAGGTCCAGGCGCAGGTCGGCCAGTTGCAGGCTGGTTTCCTGGGCGGTGCTACCGCCACGACGCAGCAGGCTGCGCACCCGGGCCAGCAACTCGGAGAAGGCGAAGGGCTTGACCAGGTAGTCGTCGGCGCCCAGCTCCAATCCGTGCACGCGGTCTTCAACGGCATCCCGGGCGGTGAGGAACAGCACCGGTATCTCCAGGCCGGCGCTGCGCACCGCTTGCAGTATCTGCCAGCCACTGCGTCCGGGGAGCATCACATCGAGGATCAGCAGTGCATAGTCGCCGGTCAGGGCCAGATGCTGGCCGGTGTTGCCGTCCGCCACCAGTTCGGTATTGAAGCCGGCTTCGCTCAGGCCCTGGCGCAGGTATTGGCCGGTCTTGGGTTGGTCTTCGACGATCAGTAGCTTCATGGCAGGACTCTTGGCATATGGAACCCCGGCTTTATACCTTGCAGGGGCGTTGCACAGGTAAAGCTGACAAAGTTGTAATCTAGCTGTCAGCCAGCCGGCAGCAGCGGGGCCCTAAAGTTTGACACAAGCTCGATTCCGTTCTTGTTGGGGTTTGATAATGAGTATGCAAAGTGTGTTGTTGCGAAGCCGTTCCTTTCTTGGCGGCTGCCTGATGTTGTTGGCTACGCCGCTGTGGGCGTCGCCAGCGGCGTCCTATGATTTTGGCCAGCCGGCTCCGGCGAACAAGGCCACTCGCAGCATCGAAGTGGTGATGGGGGACATGTCGTTCACCCCCAAGGCGCTGGAGGTCAAGGCTGGCGAGACGGTGCGATTCGTACTGGTGAACAAGGGGCAGTTGCTGCATGAGTTCAATCTGGGCGATTCGGCGATGCATGCCCGGCACCAGCAGGAAATGCTGCAGATGCAGCAGAGTGGCATGCTGACTCCCACCGGTATGAAGGCCATGGAGCACGGCTCGATGGATCATGCCTCGATGGGGCATGGCGCCATGCCCGGGATGGCCCCGGGCATGCAGCACGACGATCCCAATAGCGTGCTGGTGGAGCCGGGCAAGCAGGCCGAGCTGACCTGGACCTTCAGCAAGAGCGGCAGCCTGGAGTTCGCCTGCAATATCCCAGGGCACTACCAGGCCGGGATGGTGGGCAAGTTGACGGTCAGTCCGTAGGCTCCTGGGGCTCAATGGCGAAGCAAAGGCTGTTAGAATCCGCTGATTCTTCAGTCAGGTTTCCGCCATGCATCCCGCAGCCGAACATTCGCCGCTGGGCAAATCCAGTGAATACATCTCCACCTACACACCCTCGTTGCTGTTCCCGATTCCTCGGGCAGCGAAATGGGCCGAGCTGGGCTTGAGCGCCGAGACCCTGCCTTACAAGGGGGTGGATTTCTGGAACTGCTTCGAGCTGTCCTGGTTGCTGCCTTCGGGCAAGCCGGTGGTGGCCATCGGCGAGTTCAGTATTCCCGCCGACTCGCCGAACATCATCGAGTCCAAGTCCTTCAAGCTGTACCTCAACTCGCTGAACCAGACGCCGTTCGCCGACCGGGCCACGCTCGAAGCGACCCTGGGCAAGGATCTTTCGGCTGCCGCGGGCAAGCCGGTGGGCGTGCGGGTCCGCAGCTTGGGCGAGGTCCAGGAGCAAGGGTTGGTGGCGCTGCCGGGCGTGTGCATCGACGACCTGGATATCAGCGTCGACAGCTATGAGCATCCGCGTCCCGAGCTGCTGCGCTGCGACAGCTCGCAGGTGGTGGAGGAAAGCTTGCACAGCCATCTGCTCAAGTCCAACTGCCCGGTGACCAGCCAGCCGGACTGGGGCAGCGTGGTGGTGCAATACCGTGGTGCGGCCCTGGATCACGCCAGCCTGCTGGCTTACCTGGTGAGCTTCCGCCAGCACTCGGACTTCCATGAGCAGTGCGTGGAACGGATCTTCCTCGACCTGCAGCGCCTGCTCCAGCCGGAGAAGCTCACTGTCTACGCGCGCTACGTGCGCCGCGGCGGGTTGGATATCAACCCTTACCGCAGTACCGAAACGATGGATTTCACCAACCAGCGCCTGGTACGCCAATAAACGAAAAGCCCCGCCATCATGGCGGGGCTTTCGCTTGAGCTTGATCGTTGGTCGATCAGATGGCGATGTTGCCCAGGGTCTGGACGATGTTGCGCAGGGTTCCGGCAATGGCGGGATGTTCCAGTTCGAACCGCTCCACAGCCAGGTTGACACCATCGGCGAGGCTGGCGTCATGGGTGCTGCTCTCCAGCTTGAGCTGCACTTCGATCTGTTGCATCAGCTCCTGCAGGTTCTCGCGTTCGGCGGGCGAAAGCGGTGGGTTCTGTTCCAATTGCTCGCGCAGGGTGTCGAGTTGTTCTTGCAGTTCGCGGGCAGGCATGGCGTTCTCCCTTCATTGATAGGCACAGGGATGGACCGCGAGCCAGGGTCAAAGGTCCATGCCCCCAGGATTTAGAGTAATCCACTCGCCAACGCCGTGCATGATCCTGATCAACGGGCTTATGTCAGGGTTTTTCACCCTTGAGCCGGCGCAGCTCGATATCCGCCAGGCAAGTATTCAGGTCGCCCAGGTGATCGATCACCGAGTGCACGCCCAAACCGAAGAGTTGCATCGTCGCCTTGCCCCGCTTGAGCTCGCGCTCCTGCTGGTCCAGTGCCTGCCATTCACTGGGCGTCATGCCGCACAGGGAGCCGCAGGATGCCAGGCCGATGGTCCAGAGCCCGGCATTGAGCCCCGATTGCAGCAGGTGTGGTTCACCGCTGACCAGGACGCAACCGTCCAGGCCTTTGACCTTGAGTGCCATCAGTGCTTGCCAGCAAGCATCCGGGGCGGGCCAGGGATTACAGGCGTTCGGCGCTGGGTGGATCCATTCCGGCAGGGAGGCGCTCAGGTGGCGGGCCTGGGCCGGGGAGAGCTGCTCGAGCCAGGCGCAGGGAATGCCTCGCTGGCGCAGGTGGTGCAGGGTGTCCAGCGCGCCAGGGGTGGCCAGGGCTTGTTCGGCTGTAGGTTGCATGGAGGATTGCAGGCGCAGGCGGGCGCCGAAGTCCACCAGGCAGCCGCTGAGCCCGAAAAGCACTGCTGTCAGGGGGCGATGGGGGAGGCCCGAAGGCTCGGCGTGGGGCATGGCAGCGTCCTTGAAATACTCTCCAAAACTAGTTGGAGAACATGACATGCAGGTTACAGGGAGGTGAACGCCCCGGCCGATTTGCTCGGGTCGCTTGCGTCGGTACTGCCTAAACGGCTTCTTCCGCTTTATACTCCTGAGCCTAACCTCTGGGCATGCCCCACGAGAGAACAAGCCAAGGAGTTTCCCGCGATGCGCTGGAGCCGTTATCTAGTTCCACTATGTATGAGTGCCGGTGTGACACTGGCTCCCCTGGTCGCCCAGGCAGCCGAGGAAGATCCGTGGGAAAGCGTCAACCGCCCCATCTTCACGTTCAACGATACCGTGGATACCTATGCCTTGAAGCCATTGGCCCAGGGCTACCAGGCCGTTACGCCACAGTTTCTGGAAGATGGCATCCACAACATGTTTCGCAACATTGGTGATGTCGGCAACCTGGTCAACGATATCCTCCAGGCCAAGCCCAATGCCGCGGGTGTCGACACCGCACGGCTGTTGATGAACACCACCCTGGGCGTGGCTGGCTTCTTCGATGTGGGTACCAAGATGGGCCTGCAGCGCAATGATGAAGATTTCGGCCAGACGCTCGGCCATTGGGGGGTCGGCAGTGGCCCCTACGTGATGCTGCCGTTGCTGGGGCCTAGCACCTTGCGCGATGCGCCGGCCAAGTATGTCGACAGCTACACCGCTCCTTATCGCTACATCAACGATATCCCGGCCCGTAACATCACCATGGGCGTGAATGTGGTCGATACCCGTGCCAGCCTGCTGGCGGCGGACAAGTTGATTCGTGGCGACAAGTACACCTTCATTCGCAATGCGTATCTGCAGAACCGCGAATTCAAGGTCAAGGACGGCAAGGTCGAAGACGATTTTTAAGCTTGCGTAGTTCTTGCTGGAAACAAAAAAGGCGGCCATTGGGCCGCCTTTTTCATTGAGCAGAGGTTCACTTCATTTTAAGGATTGTAAGGCCAAGTTTCTGGCCGCTCTCAAATGGCTTGACCCATACCACTTCGGTGTCCGCTTCAAGGCCGCTGAGCGCCGCATGCTCCGAATCGATGCGTACGCTTAATTGATCGCCGACCTGGAACGAGCGAGGCGCCTGGACCTGCATGCCGCTGCTGGAAAGATCGATGCAAACGGCTTCGATCACCTGCCCTTGGTGAATCAGCGTGATTTCGGCATCCACCCGCATCCGGATGTAATCGCGCTTTTCACTGTAGTCACGCTGGTTCTGATTCATGGCTCCATCCTACGATTGAGTTGCGGTTCCAGGGGTTTTTATAACTCTCGGTGATTTGCCGTGTAAAGACGTCAAGCGACCATCGGCATGAGCTTGAAACGCCCCGCGGATGGGAGTACCGTCTGCGCCTTAGAAGGGCACCTCTGATGCTCGGGCGTGCAGGACTCAAGGTCCTGGCCCTGCTCGGAGTGGCTAGAAAGCGAATCCAGTAGCGTGCGTCGGGCCTTGGGCCATGCCACCTACGCCAACCTAATTCTGGCGCCGTTTGCCCACATGCAAAAAACCAGTGCCACGCTGCTGATAATCGATGACGACGAAGTAGTACGCGCGAGTCTCGCGGCCTATTTGGAAGACAGTGGCTTCAGCGTACTGCAGGCCGCCAATGGCCAGCAGGGTCTCCAGGTATTCGAGCGTGACAAACCCGATCTGGTGATCTGCGATCTGCGCATGCCGCAGATGGGCGGTCTCGAGCTTATCCGTCAAGTGACCGAGCTGTCGCCGCAAACCCCGGTGATCGTGGTGTCGGGCGCGGGCGTGATGAACGACGCGGTCGAGGCCTTGCGCCTAGGTGCTGCCGACTACCTGATCAAGCCCTTGGAAGACTTGGCGGTACTTGAGCATTCGGTACGTCGCGCCCTGGACCGTGCGCGCCTGCTCCTGGAGAACCAGCGTTACCGGGAAAAACTCGAAGCGGCCAACCGGGAGCTGGAGGCGAGTCTCAATCTGCTCCAGGAGGACCAGAACGCAGGTCGCCAGGTGCAGATGAACATGCTGCCCACCAGTCCCTGGTCGATCGATGCCTTCCATTTCGCACACCAGATCATCCCGTCGTTGTACCTGTCGGGGGATTTCGTCGATTACTTCCGTGTCGACGAACGTCGGGTGGCGTTCTATCTGGCAGATGTTTCTGGTCATGGCGCATCTTCGGCTTTCGTCACGGTACTGCTGAAGTTCATGACCACGCGCCTGTTGTTCGAATCCAAGCGCAATGGCACGCTACCGGAGTTCAAGCCCTCGGAAGTCCTGGGCCATATCAACCGCGGCCTTATCAGCTGTAAGCTGGGTAAACACGTCACGATGGTCGGTGGAGTCATCGACGAGGAGACAGGTTTGTTGACCTATAGCATTGGCGGGCATTTGCCGTTGCCGGTGTTGTATACACCAAGCAGCGTACGTTACCTGGAAGGACGTGGCTTGCCTGTAGGGCTGTTCAACGAGGCAACCTACGAGGACCACGTCCTGGAGTTGCCGCCGGTGTTCAGCCTGACGTTAATGTCCGATGGCATCCTGGACCTTTTGTCCGAGCCTACACTCAAAGAGAAAGAAGCAGCCTTGCCTGAACGGGTGAAGGCAGCGGGCGGCAGCCTGGATGGCCTGCGGCAAGTTTTTGGATTGGCCACGCTAGGGGAGATGCCGGATGATATCGCCCTGTTAGTGTTGAGCAGGAACCTTTGATGAGTACCGGTAGAATCCAGTTCGCCGAGCAGGACGGCACCTTTGTCCTGAAATTCGTCGGTGAAGTGCGCCTGACCCTCTGTTCGGCGCTGGATGCGACTATTGAGCGGATCTTCACTGCGCTGAACTTCTCGGCGATCGTGATCGATCTGACGGAAACCCGCAGTATCGACAGCACCACGCTGGGCTTGCTGGCCAAGTTGTCGATTCTTTCTCGGCAGAAGGTCGGCCTGCTGCCCACCGTCGTCACCACCCACGAAGACATTACCCGGCTCTTGCAGTCCATGGGTTTCGATCAGGTGTTCAATATCGTTGATCGCCCGATCCCCTGTCCTGAGTGCCTGACCGACCTACCGTCCCAGGATCAATCGGAGGAGGTAGTGCGGATCAAGGTCCTGGAGGCCCACAAGATTCTGATGGGGCTCAATGACTCCAATCGTGAAGCCTTCCATGATCTGGTGAACGCCCTGGAGCGCCACTGATCGATAGAAATGCCGGGTATAAAAAAGGGCGAACCATCAAGGTTCGCCCTTTTTTATACATGCTGCCCGATCAGAGCTTGGCGCTGAGCAGGGCCTCGAGTTTTTCCTGGTCGCGAGCGAATTGACGGATGCCTTCCGCCAGTTTCTCGGTGGCCATCGCATCCTCGTTCGACGCCCAGCGGAACTGCGCTTCGTTGAGGCTCTGGCGTGCTTCGCCGGTCTTGCTCGGGCTCAGCTTGCGCTCCAGCTTGCCAGTATCGGCCGCTAGTTTTTCGATCAGGTCCGGGCTGATGGTCAGGCGGTCGCAGCCTGCCAGTTGCTCGATCTGATTCAGGTTGCGGAAGCTGGCGCCCATGACCACTGTCTTGTAGTCATTGGCCTTGTAGTAGTTGTAGATTCGAGTCACCGACTGCACGCCTGGGTCGTCCGCGTTGGTGTAGTCGTTTCCAGTCGCCTTCTTGTACCAATCGTAGATCCGGCCCACGAACGGCGAAATCAGGAACACCCCGGCATCGGCGCAAGCCACGGCCTGGGCAAAGGAGAACAGCAGGGTCAGGTTGGTCTGGATGCCTTCGCGCTCCAGTTGCTCGGCAGCACGGATACCTTCCCAGGTAGAAGCGATCTTGATCAGCACTCGATCGCGGCCCACACCGGCTGTTTCGTACAGGTCGATCAAGCGATGAGCGCGCTTGAGCATGGCCGTGGTGTCGAAAGACAGGCGAGCATCGACTTCGGTGGAAATACGGCCCGGGATGACCTTGAGGATTTCCTGGCCGACGGCCACACCGAAACGATCGCTGGCCAGGCCAACATCGCCTTTGCAATCACTGACGCTGGCGTTGAGCAGTTCGGCATAGCCTGGAATAGCCGCAGCCTTGAGCAGCAGCGATGGGTTGGTGGTGGCGTCTACTGGCTTGACTCGGGCAATTGCGTCGAAGTCTCCGGTATCGGCCACGACGGTGGTGATTTTCTTCAGTTGTTCCAGCTTGGAAGTCATGAGCGTGCTCTGTCCTATGGGTCCGATGACATTACCCGAGCGCCGACGAGCGCTCAAGGGCGCGAAATACTTGCAGAAGCCCCAAAGGCTACGGCCGGAACATGGCCGTTTGAAGGTTGGGGCGCTATCCAGATAAATACGATGCCAAAAGCTGGATCAGGTTCAATTGAACCGATACCTAGCGTCCTTCGAGCAGTTGGCCGGCCTGGTCCAGCAGGGCAAGCGGATCTTTGCTCTTGTGGATGTCCACTGACAATAGCTGACGAAACTTGCGTGCCCCTGGAAAACCGGTGCCCAGCCCCAGGATATGGCGGGTGATGTGATGCATGGCGCCACCGCTGGCCAAATGCTCGGCAATGTAAGGTCGCAGTTGCGCCAACGCTTCGGCGCGGGAAATCACCGGTGCTGTGCTGTTGAACAGCTGTTGGTCCACTTCGGCCAGCAGATAGGGGTTGTGGTACGCCTCACGGCCCAACATCACCCCATCGAAGGTCCGCAGATGCTCATGGCAGGACTCGAGGGTCTTGATGCCACCGTTGAGGATGATCTCCAACTGCTCAAAGTCAGCCTTCAATTGCGCCGCCACGTCATAGCGCAGGGGCGGGATTTCCCGATTTTCCTTGGGTGACAGGCCTTCGAGGATCGCGATCCGGGCATGCACGGTAAAACTGGTACAGCCCGCTTCGTGGACCTGCCCTACGAAATCACGCAATTGCTCATAGCTGTCTCGCCCGTTGATGCCGATCCGGTGCTTGACCGTCACCGGGATCGATACCGCATCGCGCATCGCCTTCACGCAATCGGCCACCAGGGCCGGATGCCCCATTAGGCACGCACCGATCATGTTGTTCTGCACCCGGTCGCTGGGGCAGCCCACATTGAGGTTGACCTCGTCATACCCGTGCTCCTGGGCCATGCGCGCGCAGGCGGCCAGGTCCGAAGGCGTACTGCCCCCCAGCTGCAAGGCCAGGGGATGCTCCGACTGGTGGTAGCGCAGGAAGCGCTCATGATCGCCGTTGAGCAAGGCCCCCGTGGTGACCATTTCGGTGTAGAGCAGGGTGTGCTTGGAGAGAAGGCGCAGGAAGTGACGGCAATGGCGGTCCGTCCAATCCATCATCGGTGCTACGGAGAAGCGTCGAGATGGATCGGAGCGGGATGAGCTAGTGTTTACGGGCGCTTCAGGTTTTTCGGAATTCATTGAGACTGATCTTTTATACAGCGGTTTAAACCCGTTTTACCTTGTTTTTCAAGGTTAGTTGCTACAATGTAGCAAGCGAATTCGGCAATGTAGCAACTGGAAATGGGCACGATCACAGCACGTAAGCGCAAGGACAACTCGACAGCCTACACGGCGCAAATTCGGATCAATCGGGATGGCAAGACAGTTTATCAGGAAAGCCAAACCTTCGACCGTAAGCAGGTCGCTCAGGCCTGGATCAAGCGCCGTGAAACTGAGCTAGCCCAGCCAGGTGCTATTGAGCGGGCCAGCAGGAAGGGGATGACGATCAGAAGGATGATCGAGCAGTACCTGGATGAGTACGAGAAGATCCGCCCGCTGGGGAAGACAAAGCGTGCCACCTTGAATGCAATCAAGGATACCTGGTTGGGCGATCTCGACGACTCTGCGCTCACCAGTCAGAAGCTGGTGGAGTTTGCTCAGTGGCGTATGGGGCAGGGGGGGGGTGTGCAGGCGCAGACGGTCGGTAACGACCTGTCGCACCTGGGTGCAGTGTTGTCCGTAGCTCGGCCTGCCTGGGGTTATGTGGTGGACCCGCTGGCTATGCCTGACGCCCGTAAAGTGCTGCGCAAACTTGGTATGGTCAGCAAGAGCAAGGAGCGTAATCGCCGGCCGACGCTGGAGGAGCTGGACAAGCTCATGGTGCATTTCACTGAAATACTAACGCGCCGTCCGGATTCAATCCCCATGCCAAAGCTGGTCGCCTTTGCCATTTTTTCAACTAGACGGCAGGAGGAGATAACACGGATTCGTTGGAGCGATCTCGATGAGTCTCGACAAGCCGTCCTCGTACGCGACATGAAAAATCCAAGACAGAAAATCGGCAACGATGTGTGGTGCCATTTGCCAGACGAGGCGTGGGCAATCCTGCAAAGTATGCCCAGAACTGAGAAGGAGATTTTCCCCTACAACGCTAAGTCGGTATCTGCGTCATTCACCCGGGCGTGCCCAATGGTCGGCATCGATGACTTGCACTTTCATGACCTACGACACGAGGGGGTGAGTCGTCTCTTCGAGATGGACTGGGACATTCCTCGGGTTTCGAGCGCCTCGGGGCATCGAGATTGGAACTCTTTGCGACGATACACTCATCTGCGTAGGCGGGGTGATAAATATACAGAATGGTCATGGCTAGAAAAAGTTATTGCGGAAGGCTATAACTAGGTAGTGCTTTCGCTGTAGGGGAATTTGCCCTGTAACTTGTTGAGGGTGGTAAATGGACTTAAAAATTGCATGGTGGAATACTGGGATGTCTCCGCCAACAACCAGGAAAAGCGCTCAAGGCAAGAGGCAGTCTGAAGGTTTTTTAACTGTACTTCGGCATTTGCTTGTTGAGGATGAAGTTGATTTGCTAGGGCTGTGTGAGGTTAGTCCGAAGGAAATTTCAGCGATAACTATGCTCTTAAGTGGCCTCGAAAAGGATTTTAAAGTCATTTCTCTTTACAGTATTGAAGGTAATAGAATTCAAGATTTTTGTGCAATAATAAATGAGAGCAAGATTCAGTACTTGGAGCATCATTTTGTTGGCAGGAAAGATGAAGCCGGGGTTTATTATAAGGTTGGTGTTAAAGTTAAATTTATAATTTCTGATGGGGCGATTTTTAATGTTTATTTGTCGCACTGGCAAAGTCGACGTACGGTGTCGGATAAGCCTCATAGAGCTGAGTTAGGCAGCGCCTTGCGAGCATCAATAAATACGGTGTTCGAAATGGATGGAGAGAATTCCCACGTTGTGCTCATGGGGGATTACAATGATGATCCGTACGAAGACTCAATGACCCATCACCTTAAAGCGACTCGTGATAAGAGTTTTGTTTTAGCGAATAAGGCAATTTTGTATAATCCTTTTTGGAGAGAAATGGGTGCTTTGATCCCATACGCGCATGCTGATCGGCCATTATGGGACTATCCCTATGGCACTTGCTATTTTAAGCAAAATAAAGAAATGACTTACTGGAAAACGTTTGATCAAATTCTGTTTTCTTCATCGTTTTTTGGTGATGGAAGTTGGCATCTTTCGGAGGGGGAGACCAAAATATACTCTATGGTTGAATTTGGATGTTATTTCGATAAATGGAGTGTTGTTTCTGATCATTTGCCCGTTGCAACCAAGCTCATGAGGGTTTGATATGTTTGATTTTGTGGGTGCGTTCAAGCGAGGTGTAAAGGCTGCAAAAGAGCTGAATAAGCATCAGTCAGAAATTGACGAGGTCTTTTCCGAGCTTTCAAGAAAATTTTTAGATGCAACAAATGGCGAGTTTGTTATAGAGCGGGCTAACTCGTTAGCCTCAGAGTTTTCGACAGCTATAGATCTTTTAACTGAGGTCTCGCCAGGGTCGAAAACAAAATCTAGTGGCGGGATTTATATTTGCTCAACAGTTGAATCTAGTCGGAGGATAAAAGTCGCCAATTGGATTAAGCATTCCAAAGGTTTTGTTTTTGTACTCCAATTTGAGCAGCGTGAGATTATTTCAAAGAGCAAGGCAGAACTGGGTGCTGCATTGGAGGAGCTCTTGAGCTCGCCAGTTTTAGGGAAAGCATATTTGAGTTTGCGGGACTCAACTCAAGCTGACCTTAAAGAAAAAAGCGGTGTCTCTGGTCGTCCATTGAGATTGATAAAAGGAGCTGAAGTAGCAGAGGCGAAGTCTGGGGTTGCACTGGTGGGAATGAAGCCGGCGGTAGCCAGGGTGGCGGCTAAGTTAGTAGCGAAGTCTACAGCAGCTAAACCAGCGGTTAAGGTAGCAGCGAAACCTGCGGCAGCTAAGCCAGCGGCTAAAGCGGCAGCGAAACCTGCGAGAGCTAAGCCAGCGGCTAAAGCAGTAGCGAAACCTGCGGCAGCTAAGCCAACGGCTAAAGCGGCAGCAAAACCTGCGGGAGCTAAGCCAGCGGCTAAAGCAGCGGCGAAACCTGCGGCAGCTAAGCCAACGGCTAAAGCGGCAGCAAAACCTGCGGGAGCTAAGCCAGCGGCTAAAGCAGCGGCGAAACCTGCGGCAGCTAAGCCAGCGGCTAAAGCGGCAGCGAAACCTGCGGCAGCTAAGCCAGCGGCTAAAGCAGCAGCGAAACCTGCGGCACCAATGGTGAGGCCTGCGGTTCCAGCTGTGCCAAATCCTGATTCGCTCAATGGGGGCGCGAACGAGGTGAAGTCCGGAGCCCCTCAGGGTGCAGCCAACCCAGGCCTTCTGAATTGAGCGATCTTGCTGGGCATAACTTTTTTGTTGCCAATTCCAAAAGGGGCATAAGCCCCTATTCATGCTGCTCGCCCCATGAGTTGATTTTGTTCTTTAGCGGCTTTTGCTCTCTGACGGTCGATGTAGTCGGCCAGATCTTTAAGGTGAATGCCCAAAGCTGCTTTTTGAGTGTCGGCTCCCAGGCGTACAACCGGGATGTCGATTTCACCATCAAGTCTCTTGCGTTTGAATTTTTCCACAGTTAAATGCATGTAATCCGAGCACACTCGATCTAGTGGAATGACAGCCTGTCCATCGTACTGAGCCATTAGTAGAAACAAAGTGTTCATGCTGCCTCCTCGGCCAGTTCGCCTGCTTCGCGCTGCTGGTGCTGCTCGTAAGCGTCGCGCAAGGCTTCCCGCAGGTGCGGATAGCCCTCGGTGTCCGCCTCGTGCGGGAAAGTAACGGTGCTGGTTTCCAGCTCGGCCCAGAAACTGCCGTGGTTGTTCAGCCATTCGATCAGGCGGGTATCGAGCGAATCGGCATTCAGCGCGGCGCTCGCCGTGGCGGTGTGGAAAACTCTGTAAGCCAGTTCCCGGGCCTGTGGAATGAGCGAGGCGGCTTTTGCGTGGGCATCTTCGGCCTTGAGTGCTTTGAACGTCTTCGTGGCCAGCTCCAGTGCTTGGGCCATGCGGATCAGGGTTTGTTGATCGTCCACGGTGAAGGGCTGGGCCTTGAGCTGCTGTTGCTGGGCCTGGTGTTCGGCCGCCTGGGCCGCTAGTAATTGGCAACGCTCGACGGTTCGCGCCAGGTCGTTGCTCAAGGCGTGGTTGCGGTCCCGATAGTCGGCCGTGGCGCTTGCCAAGGCGCGCAGGAAGGCCCTGCGGATGAAGTAGGCCAAGGCTAAGCCGCTGAGTAGGGCGCCTGCGAGCATGATCATGTGTTGGGCTTGCATGTGCTGTGATCCTCGATAGAGCCCGCTGCCGGATGTGTAACTTGGTGAGAGGACGGCGGCGGGGTGTTGAGCTTGCCCCTGGGCGGCAGGGGTTACCGTTTAATCAAGCTGCTGCTTGGCTGGCCTGGGCGTCGAGATAGACCGCCAGGTCATACAGGTAGACCACCCATGGGGCGCGGGCCGAGTGGTGAATCCGTTTGATCGTCAACTTGATGCGGCCCCTATCGGCATCCAGCACGACGCTGGCGTAGCGATGCCCTTTGAAGAGGGCAAACTCGTCCATGACCAAGCGCCTGGGGCGGGCTGCAGGCAGCGCATCCAGTTCCATCTGTAGAGCCCGTCGCTCCAGTAGTCGCACGCTATCCCAGTGCAATCCGAATAGCTGAGCCACATGCAAGGTAGGCAGTCGTCGACAGGTCTGGATGACGGTTTCAGCCAAGCGGCGTGTCATCCGGGAGTAGCGGTCAAGCCAGCTGACCCCCTCCATTCGTTTGCCGCAGGCGGCACATCCAACTCGCCTGAGCTCGACGTTCAGCCGCACCGGTTGTCCAAGGATGGGCAGGTCTCGGATGAAGCGCTGACAGTATTCATGGGTGGTTGTGCTGGGCTCGTTGCAGCCGCTGCAGATGGGAAAGCGAGTGCTCAGAGGGACGAGATCGATCTGTAAAGCGCCACCCTCAGGTTTGATGGCGACCACAGAAAAACCCTCCCAAAACGGAAGGAACGTATTAACATCGCGCATAAGAACGCCGGTTTTTTAGATGTGTTTGTTCGCACTAACATCATCTATCAAATCGGCGTTCTTGTTTCTGTGTTTCCCGGGATTCCGTGAAGAACCTTTTTATTGGAGGAGCGCGCTGTCGTTGTTGGCACTGACGTGAATGGCCTGGATGCTGTTAGCGTATTTGCTCAAACATTCACTTTCATTATGTTGCTGAATTCTCTTTCTTCAAATAATGAAAAACCCATTTTTTCATATAGGCCTATTGCGCTATTGTTATTTTTTTTGACTTCAAGCGCGCATCTTTTGAAGCCGCGCGAACGAGTGATTGACAGTACTGCCTCAACTAGGTTTGAGGCTATATTCCTGCCTCTAAAATCTGAATTAACTAGCATTAAGGTTATGAATGATTCTTCTTTTTGAACGTCGTTACAGTAGAACGCAATAAATCCACCGTTGCATCCCTCTATAGAATGAGTTATCAATTCGGCTTTTTCTAGTAATTTTTTCCAGTACGAATCTAGATCTTGAAATGAAATGAAATCTCCATTTTGTAATTCTTGTTCTTCTTTAACCATTTTCAATAATGAGTTAAACATTTCGATTCTTTCACTCTGCAGGCGGCTTGCTAAAATTTGGCGCCGAACTAGAAAACACGTTTCGACTTCTGAGTCAATGACTGTCAGTCTGTTCCGTGAGATCAGCTGCGTGCATGACTCTCAGTCGCATGAAACACCGCCACCTTGATACCTGGAGAAGCGAATGCCTCCCATTACCGAGCAGTTGCTGCAGATCCTCCCCAAAGCCCGCCCAGTCGCGGACGTTTTTTTGCCTGCGATAAACCGGGCAATGGCCCGCTTTAAGATCGACAGCCGGGTGCGCCAGACGGCGTTCCTGGCTCAGGTCAGGCATGATCGGGCCACCTGCACAACTTGGTGGAGAACCTGAACTACAGCGTCGAGGCATTGCTGGCGAAGTTCAGTCGCGCTCGAATCAGCGAAGCCGATGCCAAGGCCTGTGGTCGCACCGCCGAGTGCCCGGCCAATCAGCAATCCATCGCCAATTGCGTCTACGGTGGCGCCTGGGGGCGGCGAAGAACCGCGGGAACAAGAAACCAGGAGACAGCTGGATGTACCGAGGCCATGGACCGATTCAGATTACCAGCCTCGCGAACCACATCCTGTGCGGCGCCGCCCTAGACCTTGACCAGGTCAATCACCCTGGGTTGCTCGAGCAGTTGGAGCATGTCGCCATATCTGCCGCCTGATGGTGGGCGAAGCACGGGCTGAACGAACTGGCCGACGCCGGCCGCATCCAGGACATCGGCAGCATTATTAACTCCGGCAAGCCAGGTCGGGAGTCGCTGAGCGCAAAGCGCTGTATGACCGGGCGCTGCAGGTGTTGACGTGATCGGTAAGTCGGCGGGCCTCAGGATTTGGCTGGCGCTCGTTGTACGGGTTTCCCTGGTAGGGATGGGTTCTATGGCTGGCAGCGGGGCACTATCGCCTGCTGCTCGACAATTCCAACGCGTAACTGGTCAAGGGGCTTAAGCTTGGCGCGCTGGTCCTGGCCGGAAACGAATGCTAGGCCCGGGTAGAGCTGGCGGTGGAAGAGGCAACTGCCCGGGGGCAGGATGACTTCGCCTCGGCAAACCGCCTGCAGCAGGAGCGCACCGGCGGTGACCAGTGTGCGGCGACCGCCTCGATCATCGACAAGGAGCCTGGTCTGTGAACTACAAAGTCGACAGCAAAATATTCCGGAGTCTATTCCTGGTATTGATCGTCGCGGCGCTGAACGGATGCGCGAGCCAGGTAGAGCCAGAAATCCGCACTGTGCGCGTTGAGGTGCCAGTGCAGGTGCTGTGCCAGGTGCCAGATGTCGCCGTGCTACCGTGGGCTGCCGCCGGGCTGAAGAAGGGTGAAAGCCTGGAGGTGAAAGTGAGGGCGTTACTCGCTGAGCGCCGACAGTGGATCGGGTACGAGATGCAGTTTGTGCAGCGGTTTTGACCTGCCAATGATCGGAGCACCAGAGGGCCCCTATATAAAGGAGGCGATGACTCCGTATTGCTACAGAGAAACACCCCTAGTGCCAGTCCGGAGTGTCGCCTTTCATCCCGCCTAAAAAATGATCAAATCGCTGGTCATCCTGCCTTCATTGCTGAATTTTTGCTTTAGCAAATTTCCAAGCGTCCTTTGGGTCCCGTAAACGCTGGGCCTTCCTGATTAATCGTCCAATCCATCATCGGCGCAACGCTAAACCGCCGAGACAGCGTAGGGCTTGAGTTTACTGGGGCTGTAGCTGAATTCTGGACCATTTTGCTCTACGTGTTTAAGGCGTGTTCTGGGGCGTTTTCAGGTGTTCTTTAGGTGTTGGTGGTACGACACACCACCTAAGGAACTGGCATGTAGCACTTTCGATAGGGCGACTTTCTGGGCAGGAAAGCTGGCAGATGGGCTGCGAGCTGCACGGCTCAGGTCCGCATCAAACGAAATGGACGGCAAGTTTACCAAGAGAGCCGCAGCTTCGCCCGAAAACAGATGGCCCCGCCCTGGTGCGCGATCAAGTGGGTAGGCTGCGCGGATGAACGATTCAGCAAGCTTGCCCCAGGGCTTGTATCAGCTGTCCAGCCACGAAGGTTTCTACCGCGCCTTCGCTGGTGCCTGTTGCAAAGGCCGCACAGCAGGCCGATGTGGCGCCATCGCGGACTCGATAGACCGCGATCACGCTGCCAGGTCCGCAGCCTGTGTGCCCACTAAGGGAAAAACCGCCTTCAATCGAACCCTGCATAACCCCCAGGCCATAGCCAGGCTCGATCCATGGTCGCCCTGGAATCGGACCGCCGAGTGTTCGAGTGGCCTGCATTTCCTTAAGCAGATCCGCGGAGAAAAGGTACTCACAAAGCAAGCGATCCAAGAAGAGCGCCGCTTGCGAAATCGGGCCGACCAGCAGGCCGTGATAAACCCTGGCGGGGTCATAGTTCGATGTGTTCCCCGAAGCCGTTGCCTGTAGGTCTGCGGGTGTCTTGGCGAACCGAACATTCGACAGCCCCAGAGGCGCCAGGGCGCGTTGAGTGACGGCATCATTCAGTTCCAGGTCAGTCATGCGTTCAATCAACCTGCCAACCAGCAGATAGCCAACATTCGAGTATCTCCAATGGGTTCCGGGGGCATATCGAAGTCGCAGACCATCAAGGCGTTGCATCATTTCAGTTGCTGGCCAAGGTGATTCATTGTTGGCAACAGCGGCGTGATACTCCACCAGCTCGCCATAGTCGGCGAGGCCGGCCTCATGTCGCAGTAGCTGGCGCAAGGTGAAAGCGTGACCGGCAATAGGGGCGTCCAGCTCCAGCAATCCATCACGCACCAGTGACAGGGCTGTCGCCGCTAGAACTGTTTTCGTGAAACTCCACCAAGGTGCGATCAGGTCCGAGCGATCAGGCGTTGCAGGCTTACCATTCGAGATGAGCGAACTGAGCATGGGGTTCCTGGGTATTGAGCGGTTCTACAAGATACCTCCATTGATTCCCATTGGCTCGAATCCGCTATCCAGCCATGGTCCTGGCAGCGAGCAAGGTATTGGGCCCATCCTCGATATGGGCTGGCGGCACTTGGCTAGCATGGACGCCGTGTTTCAGCTGAGCCAGAGTTTCGTGGTTTTTCCCTACGCCACATGCACAAGGAGTGAATGTCATGCCTTCGATCAAGCTCGCCGCCCTGACCATGGCCGTTCTGGCTCTCACGGCCTGCGCCGTGCCTGGTAAAACCAGCAGCCAGGACAATGAGGTCAATATTGCCGCGCAACGGCTGATTGGCCAGCCAGCCAAGAAAGCCTTCGAATTGTTCGGCAAGCCCGACCAGGGGATGGGGCCTTCGTCCTATGGCAGTGGTGGCTTCTATGCCTGGAACCGGGTGCAGACCCATCTGGGGCCCGACAAGGTGTTCGTGCAGACTGGCAGCGAATATGTCGGCCAGCGCGAAACATGGGTTGGGGTCGGTGGCCAGGGTGTGGCTGGAGCGATGCCGGTGAGCAGCGAGGCGGTCTATCGCAAGACCGGTTATTACGAGAACCAGACCGTGCTGGATTATTTCTGCAGCATCACTCTGTATACCGACAGCAAGAACATCATCACCAAGGCCAGCGTAATCGATTGCCAGGATCGCCAGCGGCGCTAGGTGTGGTACGGAAAGTACCGTCGTAGGCGTGCTGCATGCCGGAGAGCAGCGTAGCGGCTTCCTGACTGTTTTTCTCGATACGCCAGCCTGTGCGTCGCATCGTTCGAGCGGCTGGCGTAGGTTGCGCTGCCCACGCTCCGGTCCGGAGCCAGATCCTCGTGCGGGCTTCGTCGTTGGCGGCGGTAGCCAGCAACTGGCTCGATTCGGCAGAGGGCGCTGCACAGGTCCAGAATGTCATGCCGGGCATTGTCGCAAATCAGGTCAGGTGGGTGTGGCGCGCATCTTTGAAGGGTGCCTGGGGGAAACGCCTGTAGCGATTACCTGAAAAGTTTTTGTGAATACCCGGTGAGCAGCATGCAGCAACCCTGGAAAAGCCTTTTGCAAGGTGCTCTGTACTACCTGAAAATCGGCTCGGAGCCACTGTTGCGGTTTCCATGGTTCGCACCGGCCTGATCATTGTTGAGAGAAATTCTCAGGTCATGGACGAATACTCTGCTGCACCGGCGATCTATGCTTCAGGCATTGCCTCGTGCAGCCGATAACGGCCCATGGACCTGCTTGCCAAAGTAGTGGGCCCAATAAGCATGGAGCTGATGCTGCGCCAGACGCTGGCGGATGAGCCGGCGAAAAACAACAAGGGATTTGCGTTGCAAATCACGCCTTTTCCCGTCAGGACGACCCTTTTGCCCGTTCCCATTTACGATGCACATCATGCCCCCGGCGGCACCCTGAAGCGCCTGCCTTTGCTCAAGGCGGCAGTGGCCTTCATCGCCATGGTCTTTCTCTGCCTGTGCGGCTTGTTGTATCTGCAGCTCGAACAGTCCTGGCGGCATGACTTGGCCCAGGCCGAGGTCAACTCCATCAACCTCACCCAGGCCATGGCCCAGCAGGCCGAGGACACCTTCATGGAGGCCGACCTGGTACTGATGAGCCTGTCCGAGTGGATCGAAGCCCTGGGCGAGGGGCCAGAGCAGAGATTGCGCCTGCAGAAAATCTTCGCGCGGCGCGTATTGGCCCTGAACCAGCTCAGCGGGGTCTTTCTCTACGACAAGCAGGGGCAGTGGATGGTCAGCTCCTTCAACGACTCGCCCCATGGCGAGGAGGTAGCGGATCGCGATTACTTTCGCTTCCACCAGCAGAATGCCTCGTTGCAGGTGCACATCAGCCCGGCGATTCGCAGCCGTGCCAATGGCGAGTGGATCATTCCGATTTCCCGGCGGATCAACGACCAGAATGGGGATTTCCAGGGGGTACTGATGGCCGGCATCAAGCTGGCGTATTTCGACCAGTACTTCAAAAGCTTCAATATCGACGATCAGGGGACAATGTTCCTGGCCCTGTCCGACGGGACGCTCTTGGCGCGGCGGCCATTCGAGGAGCGCCAGGTCGGGGCGTCGATGGCCCGTGGTGAGATCTTCAGCAAGTACCTGCCTGAGGCCACTGCCGGCAATGCCATGATCACCTCGATCGTGGACGGCATACCGCGCCTGTATGGCTATCGCCAGTTGCAGGCCTATCCGCTGGTGGTGGCTGCGGCCAACTCCAAGGATGCGATTCTCAAGGGCTGGTACTCCTCGGCCTACCAGTCCAGCGCTATCGTGGCCCTGGTGTTGCTGGGCGTCGGCTTGTTCGGCTGGGTGTTCGTGCACCAGGTACGCAATAACGAGCGGATCGAGGCTGACCTGCGCGAGGCGCAGGAGGCGCTGGAGGTGATCGCCACCCATGACAGCCTGACCGGCCTGGCCAACCGGCGGCTGTTCGAGCGCTCCTTGGCGATCGAGTTCAGTCGCGGTGCCCGGCAAGGCAGCCCGCTGGGGCTGATCATGGCCGACATCGACTTCTTCAAGAGCTACAACGATACCTATGGCCATGTCGCGGGCGACCATTGCCTGAGCCAGGTGGCCCAGGCCCTGCAGCAGTGTTGCCAGCGCAAGGCCGACCTGGCGGTGCGCTATGGCGGCGAGGAGTTCGCACTGCTGTTGCCCGATACCGATATCCATGGCGTGCTGGCCATGGCTGAGCAGGTGCGCCAGAGCGTCATGGCACGCAACATCACCCACTCCGGTTCTCCGGTCGGCTGCGTGACGGTCAGTCTGGGCTGCTACTCCTTCGTGCCCAGTGGCCGCGACAGCATCGAAGTGTTCATCGAGCGAGCGGACGCAGCGCTGTACCAGGCCAAGGCCACGGGGCGCAATCGGGTGGCGGCGTTAGCGATGGAAACGCTGCCGGAGCAGTTGCAGCGTTCTGATCGTTGAGGGCTACCAGGTCTTGCAGAACACCTGATTGCCATAGCGGTTGCCGCCGAATTCATAGTGGGTGGTGCCGACCGCGTCGTATCCCTGGGCCAGGTAGAAAGCAAGCGCTGGATGATTGCCATCCCAGGCGGTGAGCCACAGGCAACTGGCCTGGCGCGCTTGTGCCAGGCTCTCGGCCCTATCTAGCAAGGCTTGGCCAATTCCCTGGCGATGAGCATGGCGCTGCACATACAGGCGTACCAGTTCCATGCCCTGGGAGAGTTGTGCCAGCGGCGGCCGGATGTTGTCGCCGAGCTCGGCAAATCCCAGCAGGTGTCCCGCGCGCTCGGCCAGTAGCAAGACCTTGCGCGGATCCGCCAGGCGTTGGCGAAATTGCTGCGGTGCATAGGTGCTCAAGGCTTCCTCGGCCAGGTCCGCGCGCATGCCGTCGGTGGCGTAGGTATCGAGGAAGACCTGGGTGGCCAGGCCGCTGATGCACAGGGCGTCCTCGACTTGTGCGTGACGAAAGACAACGGGGGTGGACATGACTACATCCTTGTCGGCAAAGACTTGCTCAATGGGAGGTGTGTTCGAGCAGCTGCTCCAGGTGCCGGCGCACCTCGGGCCACTCGTCGTCGATGATGCTGAAGCGCACGGAATTGCGTTTGCGGCCATCGGGCATGATGCGCTCATGGCGCACTATGCCTTCTTGCTGTGCGCCCAGGCGCAGGATCGCGGCGCGAGATTTGTGGTTGATTTCATCCGTGGTGAACTGCACTCGCACGCAAGCCATCGTCTCGAAGGCATGGCACAGCATCAGGTACTTGGCCTCGGTATTGACGAAGCTGCGTTGCCAGCGACTGGCAATCCAGGTGCTGCCAATCTCCAGTTTTCGATTGTGTCGATCGATCTTCCAGAAGCGTGTGCAGCCGATGACCTCGCCGGTGGATCGCAAACACGTGACGAAGGGCTGCACGGTGCCGTTGGCGCGGCCATCGAGGGCGGCGGCCAGGTAGCGGTCGATGGTGTCCGGGGAGGGCACCACGGTGAAGGGCAGGTTCCATAGCTCGCCATCCCGGGCGGCAGCGACCAGGGCATCGGCATCGCTGGCTTGCAGGGGGCGCAGAACGATGCGGGGGCCTTCCAGCGGGTACATGGCACGGCTTCTCCAGAGCGAGGCGAGGGGGCATTACAGGATCGTCGCTGCCTCTTGGCAAGAGCCAATCGAGTGCCAATTCAATAAAAAATATCAGGCGAATCGATTGTCGCGGCTCGTGCTTTCTGGCTTATACATCAGCCGGGTATGCCAGGGCCTGGCGTTGCTCGAATGGATCGGTACGCGGATTGCCGGGGCCCGGCGCGACACTCATTTCAAGGACTTGTACATGAGCCAGCCGAACCAGATGAATTTCGATCTCTACCTGCATCGCCTCGGGTATGACAGCCCGCCGTCGCCAACCCTGGAGACATTGCGGGAGCTGCAGCTGCGTCATGTCTGCCGGTTCACCTTCGAGAGTCTTTCGACGTTGTTGCAGGTGGCGGTGCCTATCGACCTGGCATCGGTGGAACGCAAGATCCTTCACCAGGGGCGCGGAGGCTACTGTTACGAGCTCAACCAGGTCTTCCTGGTGCTGCTGCAGTACCTGGGTTATGAGGTCCGGGGCATCACCGGCCGGGTGGTGATGGGAGGGCCGGAGGATGAGCTCACCGCCCGTAGCCATCGCTTGACGCTGCTGCACCTGGACGGCCAGCGCTATATCGTCGATGTCGGTTTCGGCGGCATGGTGCCCACCGCGCCGCTGTTGCTGGACACCGAGCAGGAACAGGCAACGCCCCATGAGCCTTACTGCATCACCGAGCGTGAGGGCAGCTATACCCTGCGAGCCAAGGTCGCGGACGAATGGCGAGCGATGTATGTGTTCGACCTGCAGGTGCAGGGGGACGTGGACTACGAAATGGGCAACTGGTACGTCTCGACCCATCCGGACTCGCCGTTTCTCGGCCAGTTGAAGGTGGCGCGAATCGGAGCGGGTGTGCGCCATACGCTGAACAACGCCAGCTATGCAATCCATCGGATGGGGCAACCCAGCGAGCGACGGCAGATCTCCGACGTCGGGGAGTTCATGCGACTACTGCAGGACGAGTTCGCCTTGCGCTTGCCGGATCATCCCGACCTGCAGCGTACGCTCCAGCAATTGCTCGAGGCCGGATGATCGCAAGGCTGCTTGGGACCTTTTCTTGCAAGGGCCGACTCGTTCATCGAGTCGGCCTTTTTTTATGATGTTTTTTTAAGCTCCGAAGTGTCGCTGCCGTGGTGGGCGGGGCCATGGAGTACAGGACTTGGCAGAGGCTCTGGAACGGCTTTTTCGCCTGAGCATCCAGATAGCGCGGGCGGCTCCGAGTTGGCAGGGATGCACCAAAGTGGCCCGGGACTTGGCAGATAAACTGTATACAATCATATGGACAGTTGTCTTTGATGTTGCATACAGTGTGTCCATAACAAAAACAGGAAGCCCTCACACCATGACTACGCCCCAGGTTTCACCGCAGCGGCCCGAAGACGAAAATTTGGGTGTTGGCGCAAACATGGCCTATGGCCTGCAGCATGTTCTGACCATGTATGGCGGTATCGTCGCCGTGCCTTTGATTGTCGGCCAGGCAGCCGGCCTGTCCTCGGCAGAGATCGGTTTGCTGGTCGCGGCCTCGCTGTTTGCCGGAGGGCTGGCCACTCTGTTGCAGACTCTTGGCGTGCCGTTCTTCGGTTGCCGGCTGCCGCTGGTACAGGGCGTGTCCTTCGCGGGTGTGTCGACCATGGTGGCGATCGTCACCAGTGGTGGTGAAGGCGGTTTTCAATCGGTGCTGGGGGCGGTGATTGCCGCGTCGTTGATCGGCTTGTTGATCACCCCGGTGTTTTCCCGTATCACCAAATTCTTCCCGCCCTTGGTCACTGGCATTGTGATCACCACGATCGGCCTGACGCTGATGCCCGTGGCGGCGCGCTGGGCCATGGGCGGCAACAGCCGGTCGCCGGATTTCGGCAGCATGTCGAACATCGGCCTGGCCGCTGTCACCCTGGTGCTGGTGCTGATGTTGAGCAAGATCGGTAGTGCGGCGATTTCCCGGCTGTCGATCCTGCTGGCCATGATCATCGGTACCGTGATCGCCGTATTCTTGGGCATGGCCGATTTCTCTGGTGTCGCCCAGGGGCCGATGTTCGGCCTGCCCACGCCGTTCCACTTCGGCATGCCGACTTTCCATGTCGCGGCGATCCTCTCGATGTGCATCGTGGTCATGGTGACCTTGGTGGAGACTTCCGCGGACATCCTGGCAGTGGGGGAGATCATCCATACCAAGGTCGACTCCAAGCGCCTGGGTAATGGCCTACGGGCCGATATGCTATCGAGCATGATCGCGCCGATCTTCGGTTCCTTTACCCAAAGCGCCTTTGCCCAGAACGTCGGGTTGGTGGCGGTTACCGGAATCAAGAGCCGCTTCGTGGTCGCCACCGGCGGATTGTTCCTGGTGATCCTTGGCCTGTTGCCATTCATGGGGCGTGTGATCGCCGCAGTACCGACCTCCGTGCTCGGTGGGGCCGGGATCGTATTGTTCGGCACCGTGGCGGCCAGCGGTATCCGCACCTTGTCCAAGGTCGACTATCGCAACAACATGAACCTGATCATCGTTGCCACTTCCATCGGCTTCGGCATGATCCCGATTGCCGCACCCAGCTTCTACGATCATTTCCCCAGTTGGTTCGCGACGATCTTCCATTCCGGTATCAGTTCCTCGGCGATCATGGCGATCCTGCTGAACCTGGCCTTCAACCATTTCACCACCGGCAACTCCGACCAGCAGTCGGTGTTCGTCGCCGGTACCGAGCGCAGCCTGCGTTTCCAGGACATCGCGGTACTGCGCGAGGGAGACTATTTCAGTGGTGGCAAGCTGCACGATGCCGAGGGCAATGAGGTGCCCTTGGTGGCTGATGGCTTGGTGGGCGATGTGCAGGCAGAGGGCGCGACGCCCAGCCATGCGAGGAGCAGCGTAGAGGCGACTCACTGACGTGAGTGGCTGTCGTAAGCAACCGGCGCCTTGGGGCGCCGGTTTTGCATCAGGGCCTGGTTATTCCAGGTTTTCCAGCGGGGCCAGTGCCTGGATGACCTCGGCGTCGTCTTTGTACTGCTCGCGCAAGCTGGCGAGTTGGCGATCCAGGCCGATGCAGGTCTTGGTGGCTTTTTCCAGCTCCGCGCGGCGCTCGGCGTCGTAGGGCTCCTCTGCGGCGAAGTGCAAGCATTCTTCATGGCGCTGCACAAAGGTCGTGACCTCGGCTGGCAGTTGAGCGCGCCCATAGTGACCGGCGAATTGCAGGCGCTGCTCCTCGACCCAGCCGGTGTAGTCTTCACCACCCTTGGCGATGTACATGACCTGGGCCCAGCCGTTGTCAGTGGAGGCGTACACCGTCAGGCCATCGCCAGGGATCACGAAGAGCTTCTTGTCCACGCAGGCGGGGTTCGGAGCGCTGTGAAAGTGCAGGCGGCCCGTGCCGGTAACCTTGGCCTCCAGGGGAGGGCGGTAGTCGCCAGCTTCCTGGGAGGCGCTTTCGCCCAGGGCGGCGCAATCTATCGCTGGGTTGGCCAGGGCGGGTAGCGGCAATAGCAAGAGCATGCCGCACAGGGGCAAGAGGCGCAGGGGTCGGTCCATCGCAAGGTGTCCATGAAGGCGGGTTGAAGGGCGCGATGGTAATGACAAAGACGCGGCCTGTGAATGATCGGCGGCCGCGTCTTGCGCTTCGGCGCGTTACTGTGCGGCTTTGAACTGTCCCTGGCGCACCAGGGACAGGGCGAATACCACCACGATGGCGGCGGCGGCCGACAGGGTCAGTGGCAGGCCATAGCTACCACTGCTCATGGCTGCGCCACTGAGCAGTGGTCCCAGCAGGCTGCCAATGCCCCAGAGCAGGCCGGCACTGGCGTTGGCGGTGACCAGGTCCGGGCCGCTGAAGGATTCCCCGATCAGTACGATCGCCAGGGTATAGATGCCGCCGGCCACCGCACCCAGTATCACCAGGCTCGGCCATAGCAGGCCTGGGGTTTGCATCAGCATCGGCAGGCCAAGACCGATCAGCAGCGAGATGATGCCGCAGCCCAGGTAGATGCCCGGACGTCCGAGCTTGTCCGAGAGCCAGCCCAGGGGAAACTGGAATGCCGTGTCGCCCAATAGAATGATGGTCACCATCAGTGCTGCAAGCTTGATGCTGTAGCCGTGGCCGGCGGCGTAGACCGGAAACAGCGACAGCACCATGCTGTCGAAGAAGGCGAAGAACAGGATGCCCACGCATAGCGCCGGGGCAATCCGAATGAAACCCAGCACGGAGAATGTCCGGCTCTCGGCATGGGGGCTCGGCGCATCCTCTTGGGGCAGGATCAGCCAGACCACGGCAATCGCTACGGCGTAGCCGACGCTGACGATGGCCAGCACGGCCGGTCCCTCGGTGCCCAGCAGGGAGACCAGGCCCGGGCCCAGCAGCTGAAAGAAGGTGAAGCAGGTGGTATAGACCGCGACCAGTCGCCCGCGGGTGGCATCTTCGGCCATTTCATTGACCCAGGTTTCGCCGAGAATGATGATCAGCCCGGCGCCCAGGCCCATGCTGATGCGGGCCAGGCCCAGGCTATAGAGGCCGGTACCAGGCACATCCAGGGCCGCGACGCTCAGGGCGCAGAGGCTGAAGCACAGCAGATAGATCTGGCGACGGGTGAAGCGTTGGCACAGCGTATTGACCAGGAACGCCGACAGCATCATGCCGGCTGCCGGCAGGGCTGACATGAGGCCTATCTGGTTGTTGGACGCACCGGCCTGGTAAAGGCGCAGGGCGAGGATCGGCACCGTGGAGCCAATGCTCAGGCCAACGATGGAGATGCCCAGGATCAGGGCGGCTAACAAAGCTTTGTTCATGGCTCAGGACCTGCACCTGAAGATTCAGGCGCCAAAAATAAGAGAGACCGGCTGCGTCATGGCGCGGGCCGGCGTGCAGGCAATTGCTGGGTGGTTAGCTCGATCGCTGGCGGTGGCTACCGGCCGGCAGATTCAGGGTCGGCTGGCGGCCGGGACGCTGGTTGTCCTGACCCTGCGCTAGCGCGCGCGAGCCGGTTTGCAGCTTGGAGTCGCAGCCAGTCGCGATCAGCGGCTGTGCTGGGGAGGGGAGAACGTGAAGGCGAACAGCACGCTGCGGCGTCGACGATTGATCGCGCAGTCATGCTGGGCAACGACCACTTTGGCCGAAGAGGATATCGAGGGAGAGCTGCACGGTGACTGTGCTGACAGGAACATCATCGTCTTACTGACCGGAAAAAGAGGCGCACAGCCTACGCCAGGCTTTTGCGGCAAAGCAACCCGTCGAACGCAGGCGTGGGTTTTGGGCAAGAGCCCGTATCCGCACACCCAGCTTGGTGCACGGATTGGACAACAGATAAGGAGATAGCTTGAGCTGGTTTGCTAAAAAGAGCAGGGCGCCCTTTATGGTGTTTAGCAAACAGTCTGGAAGATGGCGCCGCAGATGGGATTAAAAGAGAGCAATAAATACCTGTATCACAATGAGTTTATGCTGACTGCTAGAATCTTATTCCCTGTGATGTAAACGTATTTTTAAAGCCGTTAGTGACGAAAATAGTTCGGGAGTTGTATTTATACGTAAATTGCAGGCTCAATGATTGAGCGAGTGCTGGCAGTTTTTTTCGCGTAGCGACGCAGACCTAAAGCCGATGAATGCCTGTTTATGCAGCCAGGATGGACAGATAACTCTGTCCGCTGCTGAGACAATGTCCTTCACTAAGGCACTCTGGAATAGTCTGCGTACTTAATGTCGCGACATATTTTACGGCACTACAGTGCCTGTTGTTTACAAGGGCTGCGAAAAATAGGCCTTGAGGGTTTCCTTGAGCCTTGATTGAGCATCCTGCACCTCTTGAGGCACGTCTGCTTGGGAGCTACAGAATCTTTTTCGTGCCCAGCTGAAAAATAACGGGCCATCAATAATACGTTCATTGTGCTCCGCTAAATATAATGTGGTTGCGGAAGCATACCGAGGGAAAATATGAAAGTGCAGCTCAGGATTGAGCTCGGAAATACGCATTATGTATATTTTTTCAGGGGAAAACAGAGTGTTTAGTGCTTGTTCCGCAAAAGCCAGTCCGTTGAATAATTCGACTTTCTCAGAAAAGCTGAGTTCTGTAAGTTTAGATGTTGGCCGCTGAAGCGAAATGATCATGTAGCCAGGAATTTCACAGTCTCGGCAGTGAGATATTATTATGTGTTCTCCCAAGTAGATCGTTCTTGCTGACATGACTAGCCTCCCATATGCCAACCATGATTAACGTGTAGGGTTTGTCCTGTTAAGCTCATGCCGGAGGTTAGTAGAAAAACTAGTGTGTTCACAATTTCCTCTGGTGAGCCAAGTTGGTGACTGGGTATTTGTTATTTCAAATATTTGATAAAGCCATCATCGAACTTACCCATTCCACCGGATACCGCGCCGGGAGCAATAGCATAGACGGGGATTTCAAATTCGCTGAGTTCGCGCGCCAAAGATTTTGTGAAGTTGATTACTCCAGCTTTTGATGCGCTGTAGTGTGCGGCGGAAACACTATAGGGGAATATTTGATGAGCGTCGACCCCAGAGCCGGTAACACCCATCATGGATGCAATATTGATAATTTTTCCTTTCTTGGGTTTCAATGCACTGAAGAAATATTTACACATCAGGAAAATGCTTTTTAGATTGGTTTTCATTACAAAGTCCCACTCCTGATCATCGATATCCAGGGTCGGTATTCTCTTACCATCGGTTAGTTTTGGAGAGATACCCGCGTTATTAATCAGTATGTCGATGTCCCTGAATTTATCCTGGACTATCTGTGCCGCATTTATCACTTCTCGGGAAGAAGAAACACTAGCCTCCAGTGCGAGAACGTGAGTTTCAGGGTGTTGGCTGTGGATCTTTGACTGGAGGGTGGCTAAATTACTTTTGTGATTGTCGATAATTACTAAGTTGTAACCAATACTTGCCAGTCGCATGGATATACATGTGCCGATTGTGCCTCCTGCACCTGTCACAACGGCGGTCAATACCTCTCGCATAGCTTATGCTCCTAGTTGCTGTAGCGTTGAAGTGTAGGAGTTGAGCACCGAATCAATATGGTGCTTTGACGTTGAGTTTTTGTTCAATACCTCAAGACTAACCGGTGCCTTGACACCCATTTCACGCAGGGTCTTAAAAAACTGAATGAGAGGAAAGTCACCCAGGCCGGGTGCTACCCGGTATCCACGGGTTATCTCGATCAGTGAAAGCGTCGAAAAGAGCTCAGAGTCATTAATCAAGTCGTTGATATGAATGAGAAAAATTTTTTCCGGTGGGATCTTTTGCAATGCTTTTAAATCTGGGTCTCCCATAAAAAAATGATAGGTATCTAACAAAATGCCTACATTGTCTCGGTCGATGGTGGCAAGCTGCTCTTGTAAATCTGTGATTGAAGGAATTTCTGTCCAGGGAAGGAACTCAATCGCTAGAGAAATATTTTCTAACTCTAATTTTTTTGAGAGCTTTCTGATATTTTCTCTATACAGCGTCGGTTGAAGGTTTTCTCCAAATGTCGCCGCTGTAAGAAAGGGGGCGTTGAATAACTTTGCATAATGAATCCCTCGTGAAATTTCATGCTGTAGTTCTGGGTGTTCATAACTATGAGTGAAAAGTAGTTTTAAAAAATTAATCTCAATTACGTCGACTTTTTTAGTCTTTAATGCAGAGCTTATGTCCTGCAGGTCGGTGTTTTTTTGACCGAGCCAGAGATCAAGTTTTTCGAACCATAATCCAATTCCGGAAAATGAAGAGTCAGAGATCAAATTTATCTTTTCCAATGGTGATATACCAAATCCGAAGCTGCCCTCATTTATATAAATTTTCATTGATTAACTCTCCAATATATTAATGCATTTATTGATGATTCCATGGGCGTTAAGTTTGTGGAACTCTAAAGCTCGGTCATAGGTTTGGTTGCGGACGATTAAATCTCCGACTCCCAAGCAATGTATTCTGCTACCGGCTTGCTTCACGGACCATGAAAATCCTATGGAGGCTCCGGTTCCGCAGAACGCCAGGTGTTCTTCGACGATCAGCAGGTTTTGGTAATGGCGTACGTATTTTTGGGTGCTGGACTGTAAGCGCTTAACATCCAGATCACACAATGGATGCACAGAGATATTAAGGTTTAAATTTGACTTCAAGTATTCAGAAGCAAGTAGACTTCGTTTTACCGACTGGCCTGTCGCGAGTATTGCTAAGGTCACTGAGCCGTTGAGTGCGGATGAGTCTGAGGTTATATGTAGGTCAAGATAGTCACTTTCGGGAAGTGGGTTCTCAATTCTAAAATATGAAGGTCCTTGGTGCTCAAACGCATCGTCGAGGCAGCGTTTGGTGCTGAGATCGCTGTAGGGTGAGTATATGTTGAGGTTCGGCAGCGAGCGAGTGACATTGATGTCATCTATTTGTAAGTGCGTGTATCCCTGGTCAGAGTAATAGAGGCCACACCAGAGGCCGATAAATATAACTTTGAGTTTGTTCTCACAAATTATTGAACGTAGTTGTTCGTATCCTCGGTACAGCAGAAAGGTCGATATCCCAAACACGAACACCGTGGCTCCTTCCCGAGCAAGTCCAGCGGCGATGTCGAAAGCGTTTTGTTCGGCCACTCCCACATCGATAAAACGATGGCCCAATTGACTCCTGAATATATACAGGTTTGAAGATATAGCGGAGTCAACAGCAATAACGTAAATGTCAGAGCTTTCAGCGTGTAAAATGATATAGTTGTTGATGATATCCCTTAGATCTTTCTTCATCTGCGCGGCTCCTGGCGTGATTCATTAAACGTCCAATTCGTTTTTTACAAAGTCTAATTCCAGTGCTGTAGGAACTCGATAGTGCCAACTGAGATCTCGGGCGCAAAAGCTTATGCCGTGACCTTTTACGGTATGGGCAATCAGCACAGAAGGGCCTGCAGTTTTATTTCGCTTAATGGTGCTAATAGCATTGGTAATTTCTTCGGTGCTATGTCCGTCTACACTGAGTACGCTACAGCCAAAGGAGATTAGCTTGTCGACCAAGGGCTCTATATTCATTACAGTCGCTGTAGGGCCATCAATTTGAACCTTATTGTAATTGATGATGATGATCAGGTTGTTGATCGAGAAGTGCGCAGCGGCCATGATTCCTTCCCAGTTGCTACCCTCGTCAAGTTCGCCATCACCGATAACCACATACAGAGTGCTTTCTGCAATATTATTGAATTTTTTATGCAGGCCCATTCCTACAGCCATGGAGATTCCATGGCCGAGGGAGCCCGAGGTCATATCTGAAAATGATAGCTTGTCATTAGGGAACATGGTCAAATTTGATCCCTCTTTTAAAAAATCAGAGAGTTCAACTTTTTGGTTTCTCAGCGCATCTTGCACGCAATATAGGGCCAGTGCTCCTTGGCAAGAACTCAGCAAAAACCTATCACGCGGTGCTTTATAGTGAGTTGAAAAAACGGACCACAAAATTTCCACCATCGATAGCGAAGAAGCAATATGCCCTCCTCTCGATTCATGGCACAGTTTGAATATCTGATAACGGATGTTTCTTTCAATATGCCGATAGCTAAGCATGCGATGTCCGCCACATTGTTCTCAGTTGAAGTTAAAGGCTGATTTGATCCCTTTTTGGCTCCGAGCGAAATTGAACGCTTGTTGATATTCATGCGGACTAAAGAAATGAGTTGTCAGTCCACTTAGCTTGTGGCTGTTGGTTTCTATGTAGTTACAGGCCGCCACCATGTGGCGGTTCTGTATGCCTTTGCTCGTTGATATACAGCACCCACTTTTGACAATGTCAGAAGAGCTGATATTTTTTTCTGTTGAAAGGTTCAGAACTCTAAGGTGTCCGCCGGGTTTACACCGGCCCAGTGCGAACGCAGCGCCGGAACTGGTATTACTCGAGTCAATGACGAGGTCGTACTGTTGCATTGTTGTTGGAATGGCATCAGACCTAAATGCATTTTTTGCTCCGAGGCTGAGTGCTTTTTCAAGGCGATGATCGTCGCTACTTATGCCAAAAATATCGACCGAGTGATCTCTTTCCGCCAATAAGAGCGTATGTAGAAGACCCAGTATCCCAGGCCCGACGACCGCGACCTTCAATGCCTTATTTCGAGGCTCCTCAAAAATACTGGCAGTGGAGTTCAGGGCAATGGAGAGTGGCTCTGCGAGCACACTGATTTGGGGAGGGATGTCTTTCGATATTTTATGAACCATTGACTCGTCGATGGTTAGGTATTCAGAAAACGTACCGTTGGTATTGATACCGATGTGCAGCCAGTTGCTACAGTAATTAGTCAGGCCTTTTACACATACAGCGCATTTTTGGCAGGGGAAAACGGTCTCAAATACCACGTGATCTCCCGCCTTGAAGAGGCTACCAGAAGAGCTTTGGGCAACACGGCCGCACCCTTCATGACCAAGTATGCCATTGGGTTTTAATAAAGTTTTATTGTAATACTTTCCATCGATGATTTTTAGGTCAGTCGAACAGATTCCGGCTAACTGGATCTTGATTTTTATAGGGTGAGGGTAAAGTTTGGCATCATGCTGCTGAACATCCTGACAGTTGACACGTTCTCCATCATAGATTAAGGCTTTCACTTTTAATCTCCTGTTTTATTTTGTCTACAACGACCATGTTACTCAGCGCATCGTCTATGTTGACCAAAGGTGTGTCTTTACCCTCGATGATTCTTATAAAATGGTCCATTTCTAGTTTGAGCGGATCCTCGCATGCAATTTTTGAATTGATAACATTCGCCGAGAACACGGAAAACCAATCTCCGGAACCATCGTAGGGATATAAAGTTAAGCTTGGAAATGTGATAACGCCTTTGTCGCCAAAGACTTTAAGGAAGTCCACATTGCTTGACGGAAATGAACGGTTTTCATTCATCGTTTTTTCATAACTAAATGGTGATGGAATGTTATCCCCTATTAGTAGAGTTCCGATAATCTCGTTTTCTAGTTTGAAAATAGCAGTGATATTTTCTTCGATAGCCAAGTGCCTACTGCTTTGGCCCAAGATGGCCTTGGTGAGATTGATTTCACCAAATAGAAACCTGACAGTGTCTATTTCATGAATTCCATTGATTGCTAAAGGTCCTCCCCCTTGGCTTGCGTGAATTCTCCAGTTGGTTTCATCATTGTTGAAATACTCGTCATTTTTCTTGATGCACCACACTGATTCAAAAGAAATGACGTTTCCTATAGCGCCACAATCAATGGCTCTTTTGAGCTCTTGCAGTTTTGGAGAGAATCTTCGGTGATGCCCTATCAGTGCAGTACAATTGTGCGTCTGAAGTGTTTTTTAATCTGGACGATTTCTGAAGAGTCATGGGCTACCGGTTTTTCAATCAAGAAAAATTTAATTCTTTCTGCGCTGAATTCAATTATTTCTCGAGTTAAATTATGAGGGCCGGCCAAGACTAATGCGTCTAAATTTTCCTCATCAATCATTTTTTTATAGCTGTCATAGGTTTGAACTTTACTTTCAAGGCTCGAGACTTTGGAGTGATCTTTGTAAGTGAGGCCTTTGACCAGGGCTTTGTTGGAATGATAGCGTTGAATGTTTTTTAGATGTTTCATTCCGTGGTTGCGACCAACAATACCAATGTTCAGCATGGGTCGATCCTCCTTGGCTATTTATCGCCCACCGGCGACTCTGAACAATTCACCTGTGATGTAGTTAGCGTCTGAGCTGGATAGAAAAAATTCTGCACCGGCAATATCTTCAGGCAGCGCAATTCGTCCTAGAGGAACCAAATTTACAAATCGCTCTAAGGTCTCGGCAGACAGCTCCAGCGCGGCATCTGTCAGGGTCAGGCTGGGCATGATCGCGTTGACTCGGACGTTGTACGTCGCCAACTCCTTTGCCAGGGATTTCGTCAGGCCGATCAGCGCACTCTTGGAGGTTGCGTAGGCGCAGGCTCCGGGGTATCCATCGGTGGCGGCTACGGAAGCCACGTTGATGATCACTCCTTCACGCCTTCTCTTCATGTCAGGTATTACTGCTTTACATAAATGAAAGACGCCATCTAAATTGGTAGCGAGGACGTTTCGCCAATCGTCATGATCAATATGTTCTAGACCATCAGATGGTGGTTGCTGGATGCCTGCACAGTTAACGAGAGTGTTTATGTTTTCAACTTCTGTAAGTATCTGGTCGATACAGTGTTTTACTGAATTTAAGTCACGAACATCACATTTTATTATGTGGATGTTTGCGTGAGTTTTTCTGGTTTTGTCAGGGTTTAAACACAATGCAAATACTGTGTCACCAGCTCTTGCGTGCCTCTCTGAGATGGCTAGGCCGATTCCTCTAGTACCACCACTAACGACAACGACTCTATTGGACATAGATATTTACTCCCTAGAAGGTAAGTAGGATCAAGTTATTACCCAACCTCCATTGCAATCAAGTGTGGCCCCATGCACATAATCAGCGTGTTTGGAGATTAAAAATAAGACAACTCCTGCAATATCTTCGCCCTTGCCTAGTCTACCCAAGGGGACATGGTTCTTCGCCCAGTCGGCGCTCAGGTTGGCATTGCAGATCATATCGGTGTCTATACGGCCAGGCGCAATAGCATTAACAGTAATGCCACAGCTCCTTAACTCGTAAGCAAGTCCTTTAGTTAAACCAATAAGTCCTGATTTCGACGCGATGTAGTCAACGGAGGCGAGTACTCCCCCAAATCTTGCTGAAGCCGAAGATATATTTATAATTCGACCATAGTGATTCTTCTTCATGTGAGGAATCACTTGCTTGCAGGTATAAAAAGCTCCGGATAAATTGGTGTTGATTACTTGGTGCCAAATATCATCTTGGATGTCCTCAATCAAAAAGCGTCCGTCGGATTTAATGTGAGAGACACCAGCATTATTGATGAGTATATCGATGCTGTGGTGTCTTTCAATAATTTTGTTAATCATTGAAGAGACGGAGTTTGAGTTGGAGATGTCACATTGGATGTATTCTACACCCTCAGGAAGTTTAGATTCAGAATGAGACTTAGTGCCACAGGTGATGACCACTAAGTATTCTTCGAGTGCGAGCAAATTAACGATAGAGAAACCAATGCCTCTGGTTCCTCCCGTGACTAGAGCAACTTTCATAAAAATGTCTTCCATGAAAATTAACAAAATGACGATATAGATAGCTTGCTATCTATATCGTCATTTGTTTGTTGTTTGTTAGACTTTTTAAGGGTTAATACTTGGGGTGTCAATATCCAGTGTGGTTTTCTTTGTTGGTTGATTTAATTGGGTTTTTATAGTTTTTATAGCGTTGAGAGATAAGTAGATTGTGTTTATTTCGATGTGTTCTTGGTGGAGGGGTGTTGATGGTGGTCATTCCAAGGTGGTTGTAAGAATAAATTTAGGCTCTCCACAATATTCGAGCGGTTTGTTGGATATTTATTGGTCGGATATTATTGCTGGCAGGCTCACATGTGAACGACCGCCGTGTACGGCACCTACGACTACAGCGGATTGAGCTAAGGGCATGAGCTTCACCAAGCTTGAAGCCTCGTCTGTTACGCTAGTGCTATTCAATCTCACATAAACACTGGATCAGTATCGCGATACCTGTAGCATGACTGTTATGAGTTAAGCGCTGGCTCATGAAGGCAGCAATTGGTAGTTTCTGACCTTCGTTTAGTGGTTCAATTATCTGGGTCTCCCGGGGGGAGTGAGTAATTATATAGTTGGTAAATAGTAATGATATGCCGATTCAGTGTGCTGGATTAGGTTGTGATTTAATAAAGCCAGGCAAAATTTTTCTTTATCAAGTCCATAGATTGTGTCGTTGCCAACGTTTAGCGATCTCTGTTTGGATAGCCTTCGTCTGAGTGTCTAATGGTTAACTAAGTCCGAACATGAGACTTAGTTTTTTCTCGGACTAATTAGGTGCATCCCATGCCTGAACTGATGCGATTGAATCTAGTTGTAGCGATGTATCAGGTAATGACTGGTGTCTTGGTGGGCTTCTTGAGTTGTCATGTAGCCCGCGGTTGGTACCCATTCAGTTTTCGAACTGTGGGATACGCGCTAGTAGTTTCCACGAAGGCTCATGTTCTGACGAATGGTAATGCCAGAGCCGTTTCGAGGTACCGGGGCGTTTGACCGTCGTTTGTTTGTAGACATGTGATCCAGGTTGTTCAGGCCACGCACTTTGAATTGCCCGATTTGCTAGCCGTCTTCCTGCATCATGGGCATGGGATGCGACTGCCAGCGAGGCTTCGACTTTGTGTAAACAGTTCGTTGATCAGGCCGCGTAACCGATGCCGTTCAGCGTCCGGAGGTCAGTGCCTGAAGTAGAGGGTGGAGTAACGCGAGAGAGTGACGTCAAAGAGCGTACAAAGCCAGTCGCGAGTCGCCTGGTATCCACTGGGATCTGATAGAACGCCCAAACGCAAAAAACCGCCATAAGGCGGTTTTTGGGGTCAGAGATTTTGAAAGCTCTCTCTGGAACTCTATCTGGCTCCACGACCTGGACTCGAACCAGGGACCCAGTGATTAACAGTCACTTGCTCTACCAACTGAGCTATCGCGGAATGCGCCGTATCTTACTGATTCAAATAGGGAAGTCAAGGGCGGCGGGTGAAAAGAATAATTTTTTACGCGGCGCGCCTTATGTGCCTCAGCCGCCGAAGGTGAGGCTGCCCAGCATCAGTTTGGTCATCAGCGATGTGGCTGCCAGTTGCACCAGCCATAGCGCCAGGCCACCGAGGAACACCCCCAGGGCTATCTGCAGGACCAGGTTCTTCTGCCGTTTTTGTGAATGGGACGGATAGCGTTCCGGTTCGTCGCGCTCGGCTCGCAGGTCATCATCTTTCATTGGGATTCTCGCTAGGCGGGTATGGCTAGAGTCTAGAGCGTGCGGCGTTTTTCCGAACACATAGTTCGCATGCGCCCATGAAAAAGGGGAAGCACGATGGCTTCCCCTTTTTTGCTTGTCCAGGATGATCAGATCACCTGGAGGATGGCCTTGGTCACGACATCGATGTTGCTTTGGTTCAGCGCTGCGACGCAGATGCGGCCGGTATCCAGGGCGTAGATACCGAACTCGCTGCGCAGGCGACCCACTTGTTCGGCGGTCAGGCCAGAGTAGGAGAACATGCCGCGCTGGCGGCCAACGAAGCTGAAGTCGCGATGTGGGGCGCCCTTGGCCAGCAGGTCGACCATCTGGGTGCGCATGCCGCGAATCCGCAGGCGCATTTCCGCCAGTTCCTGCTCCCACTGGGCACGCAGTTCCGGGTTGTTGAGCACCGCGGCGACGATGGTGGCGCCATGGGTCGGCGGGTTGGAGTAGTTGGTGCGGATCACGCGCTTGACCTGGGACAGCACGCGGGCGCTTTCTTCCTTCGAGCTGCTGATGATGGACAGCGCGCCGACACGCTCGCCGTACAGTGAGAACGACTTGGAGAAAGAGCTGGAAACGAAGAAGGTCAGGCCCGAGTCGGCGAACAGGCGGACAGCGGCGGCATCTTCGTCGATGCCATCGCCGAAGCCCTGGTAGGCCATGTCCAGGAACGGCACCAGGTTCTTGGCCTTGACCACTTCCAGGACGTTCTTCCAGTCCGCAGGGCTCAGGTCGACGCCGGTCGGGTTGTGGCAGCAGGCGTGCAGGATCACGATCGACTGCTCTGGCAGGGCGTTGAGATCCTCCAGCAGGCCGGCGCGGTTCACGTCATGGGTGGCGGCATCGTAGTAGCGGTAGTTGCGTACCGGGAAGCCGGCGGTCTCGAACAGCGCGCGATGGTTCTCCCAGCTCGGATCGCTGATGGCAACTACGGCGTTGGGCAGCAGTTGCTTGAGGAAGTCGGCACCGATCTTCAGGGCGCCAGTGCCGCCGACGGCCTGGGTGGTGACCACGCGGCCGGCCGCCAGGAGGGGCGAGTCGGCACCGAACAGCAGCTTCTGTACCGCCTGGTCGTAGGCGGCGATACCGTCGATCGGCAGGTAGCCACGGGAAGCATGCTGGGCTGCGCGGATCGTCTCGGCTTCGACAACGGCGCGCAGGAGTGGAATGCGTCCCTCCTCATTGCAGTACACGCCCACCCCAAGGTTGACCTTGTCGGTACGGGTGTCGGCGTTGAATGCTTCGTTGAGGCCCAGGATTGGATCGCGTGGTGCCATTTCGACAGCGGAGAACAGGCTCATTTTACGGCGGCTCTGAATGGAGTGTGGAGGGACGTGTCGCGCTCCAGCCGAATGCACTAGAGCGGTGCACAAACGGGGAGCTAGTATAGAGGCCATCATCGCGGCGGGCGACAGGCTATTAGCCTTTTGCGACAAGTTTTTCGGGTTATTTTCTGACCGTTAGTCTTATTGCAACATTCGGCGTGTTAGCGGGTGTAGGGCCTTTACCTTGAAAGCTGTGGGATTTGGCTCCACATTCTGAATATTCCCGTTTTCTTTCCTCGACGACCTGGGTCGTACGTGGTCTTTCCCATTGTTGTCCGGTCGCGCCGCGCAGGATGATTCCAGAGGTAGGTTATGTCTGAGTTCCAGCTCGTTACCCGTTTCCAGCCTGCCGGCGACCAGCCGGAGGCCATCCGCCTGATGGTCGAAGGCATCGAGGCCGGCCTGGCGCACCAGACCCTGCTCGGTGTGACCGGTTCAGGCAAGACCTTCAGCATCGCCAACGTCATCCAGCAAGTGCAGCGCCCGACCCTGGTACTGGCCCCGAACAAGACCCTGGCGGCGCAGTTGTACGGCGAGTTCAAGGCGTTTTTCCCGAACAACGCAGTGGAGTACTTCGTTTCCTACTACGACTACTACCAGCCCGAAGCCTATGTGCCGTCCTCCGATACCTTTATCGAGAAGGACGCCTCGATCAACGACCATATCGAGCAGATGCGCCTGTCGGCGACCAAGGCGTTGCTGGAGCGCAAGGACGCGATCATCGTCACCACGGTGTCCTGCATCTATGGCCTGGGCAGCCCTGAGACCTACCTGAAGATGGTCTTGCACGTCGATCGCGGCGACAAGCTTGACCAGCGGGCCTTGTTGCGACGCCTGGCGGACCTGCAATACACCCGCAACGACATGGATTTCGCCCGGGCCACTTTCCGGGTGCGTGGCGATGTGATCGATATCTACCCGGCGGAATCCGATCTGGAGGCGATCCGCATCGAGCTGTTCGATGACGAAGTGGAAAGCATCAGTGCCTTCGACCCGCTGACCGGCGAGGTCATCCGCAAGCTGCCGCGCTTCACCTTCTATCCCAAGAGCCACTACGTGACCCCGCGGGAAACCCTGCTGGAGGCCATCGACGGGATCAAGGAAGAGCTGCAGGAGCGCCTGGAGTACCTGCGCTCCAACAACAAGCTGGTGGAAGCCCAGCGCCTGGAGCAGCGCACCCGTTTTGACCTGGAGATGATCCTGGAGCTGGGTTATTGCAACGGTATCGAGAACTACTCGCGCTATCTGTCCGGGCGTCCCGCCGGTGCGCCGCCGCCAACCCTGTATGACTACCTGCCAGCCGATGCCTTGCTGGTGATCGATGAATCCCATGTGAGCGTGCCCCAGGTCGGCGCCATGTATAAAGGTGACCGTTCGCGCAAGGAAACCCTGGTGGAGTATGGCTTCCGCTTGCCGTCGGCCCTGGATAACCGACCGATGCGTTTCGACGAGTGGGAGGGCATCAGCCCGCAGACCATCTTCGTCTCGGCCACTCCTGGCAACTATGAGGCGGAACATGCCGGCCGGGTGGTGGAGCAGGTGGTGCGTCCCACGGGTCTGGTCGACCCCCAGGTGGAAGTGCGTCCGGCGCTGACCCAGGTGGATGACTTGCTGTCGGAAATCACCAAGCGCGTAGCCCTTCAGGAGCGTGTCCTGGTGACCACCTTGACCAAGCGCATGGCCGAGGACCTTACCGATTACCTGGCCGATCACGGCGTCCGCGTGCGCTACCTGCACTCGGATATCGATACCGTGGAGCGTGTGGAGATCATTCGCGACTTGCGCCTGGGGACCTTCGACGTGCTGGTGGGGATCAACCTGCTGCGCGAAGGCCTGGACATGCCGGAAGTGTCCCTGGTGGCGATTCTCGATGCCGACAAGGAAGGCTTCCTGCGTTCCGAGCGTTCGCTGATCCAGACCATCGGTCGTGCCGCGCGCAACCTCAACGGCAAGGCGATCCTCTACGCCGACAACATCACCGGCTCCATGCAGCGTGCTATCGGTGAGACCGAGCGTCGTCGTGACAAGCAGCTGGCTTTCAACCTGGCTAACGGCATTACGCCAAAGGGCGTGGTCAAGGACATCGCCGACATCATGGAAGGCGCCAGTGTGCCGGGCTCGCGCAGCAAGAAGCGCAAGGGCATGGCCAAGGCTGCCGAGGAGAACGCGCGCTACGAAAACGAACTGCGCTCACCGAGCGAGATCACCAAGCGCATCCGCCAGCTCGAAGAGAAAATGTATCAACTGGCCCGCGACCTCGAGTTCGAGGCGGCGGCGCAAACACGCGACGAAATCAGCAAGTTGCGCGAGCGGTTGCTCAACGTCTGATGGCCGCGTCCAGCCTGCTGCGCTTGTTGCAGGCTGTATTCAGTGAGCTTCACCGGCCTTGGCTCCCTGGGGCAGGGCCTTGGTCAGGAGGATGGCCAGCATGCTGATGCCCAGGGCGATGCCGACAAAATGGAATGCATCGTTGTAAGCCATGATCAGCGCTTGTTGATGGGTGATTTCGCTCAGCTTGCCCAGGGCCGCGGTATCGTTGCCGAGCTTCTCCGTGAGGTTGGCCAGGCGTTCCGCGACTTGTGGGTTGCCTGGCACAACGGCTTCGCGCAGATAGTCGAAGTAAGTCTTGGTCCTGGCATCCAGCAGGGTTGCCAGCAAGGCGATGCCGATCGCACCGCCCAGGTTGCGCAGTATGTTGAACAGGCTGGAGGCCGAGCCAGCATCCTGTGGCTGTATGTAGACCGTGGCGATCAGCGAGATGGTCACCATGATCAATGGCTGGCCCAGGGCGCGGATGATCTGGATCTGGTTGAACTGCGGGCCAGCGAAATCCGGGTTGAGTACGCCTGATGAGAAGCTTGCCAGGCCGAACAGGCCAAAACCCAGGGCGCACAGCCATTTGGGCGAGACATAGCGCATCAGCTTGGGAACCAGCGGGATCAGGAACAGCTGCGGAACGCCCATCCACATGATCACCTCGCCGATCTGCAGGGCGTTGTAGTTCTGGATCTGCGCCAGGTACAGCGGCAGCAGGTAGATCGAGCCGTAAAGGCCGACCCCCATGCCCAGGCTGGAGATGCTCGACAGGCCGAAGTTGCGATTGCCCAGAATTCCCAGGTTGATCAGTGGATTGGGCTTGGACAGTTGGACAATGACGAACGCGCTCAGGCTGATCAAGGCGATGCTGCCCAGGGTGACGATCAGGCTCGATTCCAGCCAGTCCTTGCGATGGCCTTCCTCGAGGAACACCTGCAGGCATCCCAGTCCCAGCCCCAGGGTGAGAATGCCGGTGTAGTCGGTGCTCTTGAGCAGCTCCCAATGGGCAGGTTTCTTCTCCAGGCCGTACAGCAGGCCGGCAATCATCAGCAGCCCTGGGGGGACGTTGATATAGAAGATGTATTCCCAGCCCCAGTTCTCTGTCAGCCAGCCACCGAGGGTCGGGCCAATGGAGGGGGCGAAGGTGGCGGTCATGGCGAACATGGCCATGCCCTTGGCCCGGTGGTGCTCGGGGAGCTTGATCAGGGTCAGGGTGAATGCCAGGGGAATCAGTGCGCCGCCGGTGAAGCCCTGCAGGGCGCGGAACACGATCATGCTTTCCAGGCTCCAGGCCATGGAGCAGAGCAGGGAGGCGATAAGGAATCCCACCGACACCCAGACGGCCAGCCGGCGTGCCGAGAGCAACTGCACCAGCCAGGCGGTGAGAGGAATCATGATGATTTCCGCCACCAGGTAGGAGGTGGAGATCCATGAGCCTTCCTCCAGGGTCGCGGAGAGGGCGCCCTGGATGTCCTTGAGCGAAGAGTTGGTGATCTGGATGTCCAGGACCGCCATGAAGGCACCGAGCATGGCGCTCATGACCGCGATCCAGTCGCGCCGGCTGGGCTCTCCGACCGGGCGCAGTAACGCGTCACCGGCCATCGGCTGGGTCTTTGATGTTCACTTTGACGGTCACGGACATGCCCGGGCGGATCTTGCCTTGCAGCGGGTTGTCGCTGGCGAAGGTCAATTTCACCGGGATGCGTTGTACCACCTTGGTGAAGTTGCCGGTGGCGTTGTCCGGTGGCAGCAGGCTGAACTGCGCGCCCGAAGCGGCGAACAAACTCTCGACCCGGGCTTGGATCGGGGTGTCGCCATAGGCATCGAAGGTCAGCTCGGCTGGCTGTCCCGGGCGCATGTGGCCGATCTGGGTTTCCTTGAAGTTGGCCTGGACCCAGATGTCCTGGTCCGGAACGATCGACAGCAGGTAGGCGCCGGCCTGAACCACCTGGCCATTGCGGGCGGCGCGCTGGCCGATGATGCCGCTGATGGGGGCATGGATCTCGCTGCGGCTCAGGTTCAACTGCGCTTGGGCCAGGTCAGCCCGGGCGTTGGCGATCAGGGCGTCCAGGCGCTTGATATCGGCGCTCAGGGCGCTGACTTGCTGGCGTTGGCCCTGCAGGTCGGCCTGGGCCCTGGCGACCTGGGAGCGGGCAATATGGTTGTCGGCGGAGAGCGTGGTGACCCGCTCTTCAGATACGTAGCCAGGCTTGCGCAGGGTCTGGGCCCGGGACAGGTCGATTTGCGAACGGCCCAGGGTGGCCTGGCTCGATGCAACCTGGGCCTCGCTGGCGGCGATAAGGCTGCCTTGTTGGGTCAGCTTGCTCTGGGCCTGCAGGCGTTCGGCCTCGCGGGTAGCCAGGGCGGCCAGGGCACGATCAACGGCCAGTTGGAAGTCGGCGCGCTCCAGGCGTGCCAGCAGTTGACCCTGTTCCACATGCTGGTTGTCTTGCACCAGCACTTCATCGATGCGTGCACTGAGCTGGCTGGAGACCCGGGTTATTTCGCCTTGGACATAAGCATTGTCGGTCACTTCGTAAAAACGTCCGTGGAACCACCAATGACCGAGGAAACCCAGGGCTACCAGCAGGATCACGAACAGGAAGATGAACAGGCGACGCTTGAGTTGAGCAGGCATGGGCGGGACGCAATCAAATGTAAGTAAATTTTTCTAAGAATGAATCTGGCATATAGCCGGCAGGTGGTAAATGCCGCTTGCAGATTATTGGCGGTTTCTGGCGGTCGCAGTGGCCTGTAGTCGCAACCTTGGCTTAAATGCCCTCCTTACTGGAGCCCGGCTGGTGTCGCCTGTTACCATTCGCCCCCTGTTTGTTCCTCGCTTTTTCTATTCTTTTCGAGACATGCCATGACCACCGTCCGTACGCGCATCGCGCCATCGCCTACCGGGGATCCCCACGTAGGTACTGCTTATATCGCTTTGTTCAACTACTGCTTCGCCAAGCAGCATGGCGGTGAGTTCATCCTGCGTATCGAAGACACCGACCAGTTGCGCTCGACCCGCGAGTCTGAGCAGCAGATCTTCGATGCCTTGCGCTGGCTGGGTATCAACTGGAGCGAAGGCCCGGATGTTGGCGGCCCTCACGGCCCGTATCGCCAGAGCGAGCGCGGTGAGATCTATCAGAAGTACGCCCAGCAACTGGTGGACCTGGGTCACGCCTTCCCGTGCTTCTGCACCGCTGAGGAGCTGGACCAGATGCGCGCCGAGCAAATGGCGCGCGGCGAGACCCCGCGCTATGACGGCCGTGCCTTGTTGCTGTCCAAGGAAGAAGTGGCCCGGCGTCTGGCTGCCGGCGAACCCCATGTGATCCGCATGAAGGTGCCCACCGAAGGCGTCTGCGTGGTGCCCGACATGCTGCGTGGCGATGTCGAGATCCCGTGGGATCGCATGGACATGCAGGTGCTGATGAAGACCGATGGCTTGCCGACCTACTTCCTGGCCAACGTGGTGGATGACCACCTGATGGGCATCACCCACGTGCTGCGTGGTGAGGAATGGCTGCCGTCGGCACCGAAGCTGATCCTGCTGTACGAGTATTTTGGTTGGGAGCAGCCGCAGTTGTGCTACATGCCACTGCTGCGCAACCCGGACAAGAGCAAACTGTCCAAGCGCAAGAACCCGACTTCGGTGACGTTCTACGAGCGCATGGGCTTCATGCCCGAGGCGATGCTCAACTACCTGGGGCGCATGGGCTGGTCGATGCCGGACGAGCGCGAGAAGTTCTCGCTGCAGGAAATGGTCGATAACTTCGACTTGTCGCGGGTGTCCCTGGGCGGCCCGATCTTCGATATCGAGAAATTGTCCTGGCTCAACGGCCAGTGGCTGCGTGACTTGCCGGTGCAGGAGTTCGCCGCGCGGGTGCAGAAGTGGGCGTTCAACAGCGACTACATGATGAAGATCGCTCCCCATGTGCAGGGGCGGGTAGAAACCTTCAGCCAGATCGCGCCGTTGGGTGGCTTCTTTTTTGCCGGTGGGGTCGCGCCGGATGCCAAGCTGTTCGAATCCAAGAAACTGTCCGGTGACCAGGTGCGTCAACTGATGCAACTGATCCTGTGGAAGCTCGAAAGCCTGCGCCAGTGGGAGAAGGACACGATCACCGCGACCATTCAGGCTGTGGTGGAGTCCCTGGAGTTGAAGCTGCGCGATGCGATGCCACTGATGTTCGCCGCCATCACGGGTCAGGCCAGTTCGGTGTCGGTGCTCGATGCCATGGAAATCCTCGGTCCGGACCTGACTCGTTACCGTTTGCGCCAGGCCATCGACCTGCTGGGCGGTGTGTCGAAGAAAGAAAACAAGGAATGGGAGAAGCTGCTGGGCGCCATCGCCTGAGCTTCTGCTTGAGGTGACGACCGGTGGGAGTGGCGATCTTTTCGGCTACGCTTGAGTCTTGAGTGGTGGGTCGATCGGTCGCCTTGGCCTGGGTTCTTTCCGGCCTGCATCGGCTCTTTTGTCGGAGCCGATTCGGGCCGGGAAGGGCGCAAAAGCCCGGTTTTTCTGGGCAGGGCGGTAAGTGATTGTTATCCCGGCAAATTTTTTGTCAAAAAGCTGAAAAAAAATTGACAGCCTTGAGAACGCCCCTTAAGATTCGCCCCGTCCTCACCGACGAGGGGCTATAGCTCAGCTGGGAGAGCGCTTGCATGGCATGCAAGAGGTCGACGGTTCGATCCCGTCTAGCTCCACCAAATTTACAGTTCAAGGTTTGGCCACGCCGACCTTGAATCGACCGGTACTCAGCACTGGTCAGTTGTTAGAAGGGTTTGCGTCCCCTTCGTCTAGTGGCCTAGGACACCGCCCTTTCACGGCGGTAACAGGGGTTCGAGTCCCCTAGGGGACGCCAGTATCACACAAGCGATGTTGCAAGATATCGCTGCGCCGCGAGGCGAAAAATCTGGGGCTATAGCTCAGCTGGGAGAGCGCTTGCATGGCATGCAAGAGGTCGACGGTTCGATCCCGTCTAGCTCCACCAATTTGCAGTTCAAGGTTTGGCCACACCGACCTTGAGCCGATCAGTACTCAGCACTGATCATCTGTCAGAAGGTTTGTGTCCCCTTCGTCTAGTGGCCTAGGACACCGCCCTTTCACGGCGGTAACAGGGGTTCGAGTCCCCTAGGGGACGCCAGTATCACACAAGCGATGTTGCAAGATGTCGCTGCGCCGCGAGGCGAAAAATCCGGGGCTATAGCTCAGCTGGGAGAGCGCTTGCATGGCATGCAAGAGGTCGACGGTTCGATCCCGTCTAGCTCCACCAATTTGCAGTTCAAGGTTTGGCCACACCGACCTTGAGCCGATCAGTACTCAGCACTGATCAATTGTCAGAAGGTTTGTGTCCCCTTCGTCTAGTGGCCTAGGACACCGCCCTTTCACGGCGGTAACAGGGGTTCGAGTCCCCTAGGGGACGCCAGGTTTGCCCGCTATGCGGGATTTAAAGGGTCATTCGATTATTGAATGACCCTTTTGTTTTTCTGGCGTCCAGCCAATTCTTTCCCCAGCCCGTAACTCTGACCGATGGTCATGCTAGTGACTTGCGGAGGATTATTATGCAAATAATATTTCTCCGCAGTATTGGGAGGCAACGATGAACGATAAAAAAGCTCAGACCCGTGAACGCATTCTCCAGGCTGCCAGCTCGGCACTGATTCGACGTGGCCCGGCCGAGCCCAGTGTGGGTGAGGTAATGGGGGCTGCCGGGCTGACGGTGGGTGGTTTCTATGCGCATTTCGAGAGCAAGGATGCGCTGATGCTCGAGGCATTCAGCCAGTTGCTCGCCTATCGGCGCGGCTTGCTCGAGGAAATGGACGCCGGCCTTTCTGGTGAGGAGCGGCGAGCCCTGGCTGCGGCATTCTACCTGTCACGCAAGCATCGCGACTCCAGTGAGTTGGCCTGCCCGATTCCGGCGTCGATCGGAGAGCTGGGGCGCTTGCCCGAGGGCTTTCGGCAGGCCTTGAGTGAGCATATGGAGCTGATGGTCGCGCAATTGGCCGACTGCCCGGAAGATACCGACAAGGCCCTGGCCGATCTGGCATTGATGGTGGGTGGTCTGTCCCTGGCCCGCGCCCTGGGGCCTGGCGAGTTGTCCGACCGCTTGTTGCGAGCAGCCAAATCCGCAGTGCTATGACTTCGTCTGCGCTGCGGGGAGGGCGTTTCACCCTGTGGCTCGGTTATGAGGTGATATTTATGGGTGCGCCAATACACCTGGGCATCCGGTACACTGCCCCGGTCAAAAAACTCACCGGGAGTTGAGCATGAGTTGGGATCTGGCAACGCCATTCATCATCGATTTGCAGGTGGCGGCCGAGGATATCGATGGCTTGGGGCATGCCAATAATGCGGTCTATGTCACCTGGCTGGAGCGTTGCGCCTGGCGCCATTCCCAGCGCCTGGGGCTGGACCTGGCCGAATATCGCCGGCTGGACCGGGCCATGGCTGTGGTGCGGCATGAAATCGATTACCTGGCGGCGGCCTATGAGGGCGATGAGCTGCAATTGGCCACCTGGATCGTCGATTGGGACCAGCGCCTGAAGATGACCCGGCGCTTCCAGCTGGTTCGTCCGAGTGACGGCAGCACCTTGTTGCGGGCCCAGACCACCTTCGTCTGCATTGAGCTATCCAGCGGCAAGCCCAAGCGCATGCCTGCCGAGTTTCTCGATGGCTACGGACCGGCATTGCAATCGTCTTGAGCGCTTTCCTATAGGCCTGCCTTGGTTGGCCACTGCGATGGGGCGCTACGGCAAAGTACTGCTCGCGGGTGAAACCCAGTAAACTGGCGCCCGTTTTTTCGCCTGTTTTCGTCGAGTGTGTTTCATGCAAATTGCCCTGGCGCCCATGGAGGGGTTGGTCGACAACATCCTGCGGGATGTACTGACCCGTGTTGGCGGGATCGACTGGTGTGTCACCGAGTTCATCCGTGTCAACGACCGTCTGCTGACGCCTGCCTATTTCCACAAGCTCGCTCCCGAGTTGTTGCAGGGCGCACAGACTGCGGCTGGTGTGCCGCTGCGCGTGCAGCTGCTGGGCTCCGACCCGGTCTGCCTGGCCGAGAACGCAGCCTTGGCCTGTGAGCTGGGGAGTGAGGTCATCGATCTGAACTTCGGCTGCCCGGCCAAGACCGTCAACAAGTCGCGGGGTGGGGCGGTGCTGCTCAAGGAGCCCGAACTGCTGAACCAGATCGTCGAGCATGTACGGCGTGCGGTGCCGGCGCATATCCCGGTCACGGCGAAAATGCGCTTGGGGTTCGATAGCCCGGATGGCGCACTGGTATGCGCTACCGCGCTGGCCGAAGGCGGCGCCGAGCATATCGTGGTGCATGCGCGGACCAAGGTCGATGGTTACAAGCCGCCGGCCCACTGGGAGTGGATCCCTCGGGTGCAGGAAGTGGTCAAGGTGCCGGTGTTCGCCAATGGCGATATCTGGAGCGTCGAGGACTGGCGGCGCTGCCGGGAAATCAGCGGGGTCGAGGACATCATGCTGGGGCGCGGGCTGGTCTCGCGTCCGGACCTGGCCCGGCAAATCGCTGCAGCGCGAGCTGGTGAAGAGGTGGTGGAGATGTCCTGGGCCGAGTTACTGCCATTGATCCATGACTTCTGGGCCCAGGTGGTGGAGCAGTTGACGCCGCGTTCGGCCCCGGGGCGGCTCAAGCAATGGCTGGCGATGTTGACCCGCAACTACCCCGAGGCGGTCGAGTTGTTCACCGCGTTGCGCCGGGAAACCGAGCTGGAGCAGGTTGGCAGGCTGCTGGGCGTGCCATGCAGCGAGGCCGCCTGACGAAATTTGCGTGGCCGCTCTTGAAATGCCTTGGGTGGTCCATATCTCTTGGGTACGCGATGCCGAATTCGGGTCGCGGAGACAATCACTCGCTGAATATCAGGAGATTTACCCATGAGTACTGCATTTTCCCTGGCACCCCTGTTTCGCTCCTCGGTCGGTTTTGACCGTTTCAATGACCTGTTCGAATCGGCATTGCGCAACGAGCCGGGTAGCAGCTATCCACCCTACAACGTCGAAAAGCACGGCGACGACCAGTATCGCATCGTCATTGCGGCCGCCGGCTTCCAGGAGCAGGACCTGGAGTTGCAAGTAGAGAAAGGCGTGCTGACCGTGAGCGGCGGCAAGCGTGACGCCAACGAGAGTGTCACCTACCTGCACCAGGGCATCGCCCAGCGCGCGTTCAAGCTGTCCTTCCGTCTTGCCGACCACATCGAAGTCAAGGCAGCGGCCTTGAACAACGGCCTGCTGAACATCGACCTGCTGCGGGTCGTGCCGGAAGAGGCCAAGCCCAAGCGCATTCCGATCAATGGTGCGCAGCAACCGGCTTTGCAGCACTAAGCAAGGCATTGCAAGAAAAGGGCGCCCAGGTGGCGCCCTTTTTCGTGCCGGTCATTTGAGCAGCTTCTTGAACTCCTCCAGGGGCAATGGCCGACTGTGCAGGTAGCCCTGGTAGAAATGGCAGTCCAGTCCCTGCAGGAAATCCAGTTGCTGCTGGGTCTCTACGCCTTCGGCGATCACTTTCAGCTCCAGGCTGCGAGCCATGGCGACAATGGCCCGGATGATTTCCGCATCGTTGGGGTCATGGGTAGCGTCGCGAACGAAGGATTGATCGATTTTCAGCGTATCCACCGGCAGGCGCTTGAGGTAGGTCAGGGAGGAATATCCCGTGCCGAAATCGTCCATGGCGAAACTGACACCCAGCTTCTTCAGGCGACGCATCTTGCTGATAGTGTCCTCCAGGTTCTGGATCACGATGCCTTCGGTGATTTCCAGTTTCAGCAGTGACGAGGGCAGGGCATAGGCCGCCAGACTGTGCTCGATTCTCTCCACGAAGTCGTTCTGGCGGAACTGTCGCGGGCTGATGTTCACGCACAGGCTGAACTGGTATGGATTCACCAGGCCCTGCTCGATCAACTGGCTGAAGGCCAGGCAGGATTCGTCGAGGATCCAGGTTCCTACCTCGAGGATCAGGCCGCTATCTTCCAGTACCTTGATGAACTCCGTTGGCGATTGTGCGCCGAGCTCCGGGTGCTGCCAGCGCACTAACGCTTCGGCCCCGATGATGCGGTTGTCGCGGGCATTGACCTGGGGTTGGAAATGCACGCTGAATTCGCCGCGGGACAGTGCCAGGCGCAGGTCGGTCTCCATGCGCAGGCGCTCGCTGGCGGCCTTTTGCATGGTGTTGTGGTACATCTGCGTGGTGTTGCGTCCTGAATCCTTGGCGCGATAAAGAGCGATGTCCGCTCGCTTGAGCAGGTCGGTGGGGGTCGAGCCGTGGTCGGGGATCAAGGCCACGCCGATGCTGGGGGTGACCTGCAGGCGCTGGCCATCGAGGAACATCGGCTCGGAGAGCAGCTCGCGCAGGGTGCCGGCCAGTTGCCGGACTTGTTCGCTGACCTCGTTGCGCGAGCCTTCCAGGCCGCTGAGCAGGACCACGAATTCATCGCCGCCCAGGCGCGCCACGGTGTCTTCCATGCGTACGCTGGCCTCCAGGCGTGCCGTGATGATCTTCAGTACCGTATCGCCCACCGGATGCCCGAGGGAGTCGTTGATGTGCTTGAAGTGGTCCAGGTCGAGAAACAGCAAGGCGCCTCGCAGGTTATGGCGCTTGAGCAGGGCGATCTGTTGGCTCAGGCGGTCCATCAGCAGGGCGCGGTTGGGCAGGTTGGTCAAGGGGTCGTGGTAGGCCAGGTGGCGGATCTGGGCCTGGGCATTCTTCAGCAGGCTGACATCCCGCGCGGTCAGTAGCAGGCAGGGGATTTCATTGAGCGTGATCGGCTCCACCGAGACTTCCAGGGTGAGGATTTCCCCGCGTTTGTTGCGCCCGAGCATTTCCATGTGATGCACCCGGCCCTTGAGCTTGAGCTCACCCATCAGCGCGGATAGCTGGAGCTCTTCGGCCCAGATGCCGATCTCGTGCATGGAGTGGCCGAGTACCTCGTCGGTACGGTAGCCCGTCAGCCGGCAGAAACCGTCATTGACCTCCAGGTAGCGGCCGGTGTCGTGTTCCGTGATGGTGATGGCGTCGGGGCTGGAATGGAAAGCCTTGGCGAACCTCTCCTCGCTGGCCTTGAGGGCCGCCTCCGAGCGTTGCTGCTGGGTAATGTCGCGCAAGGTGGTGACGATGCAGGGCTGCTTGTCGACGATGATCTGGCGACTGGAAATGATACAGGTCAGCGGTTGGCCGTCCTTGTGATTGACCACCACCGCCACGTTGTTCAATGCCTGTTCGCGGATCACCTGTTCGATACGCCGCAGGCGTGGGGCCGAGTCTTCCCAGAGGCCGATCTGCTCGGCGCTGCGGTCGCGCACTTCATCCAGGGTCCAGCCAAAGGTCTGGGTGAAGCTGGAGTTGATCTCGATGAACTGGCCGGTTTCCAGCAGGGTCACGCAAATCGGGTCCGGGCTCACCTGGAACAGGCTGGCGAACTTCTCCTCGGAGGTGATCAGGCGTTGTTCGCGCTCCACTTGCTCGGTGATGTCCAGCAGGGTGCCGGCCATGCGCAACGGATTGCCTTGTTCATCGCGATACAGGCGGGCTCGGCTTTCCAGGTAGCGAGAGCTGCCGTCGGCCAGTTGCACGCGATAGGTCAGCTGGTAGTTGCCCGCCGGACCCTCGCGCAGGCTGCGATAGGCGTCACGCATGGAGTTGCGCTCTTCGGTGGGCACGCCCTCGAAGAAGGCATCGAAGGACTCGTGGAAAGGGGCGGGCTCCAGGCCGTGCAGTTGTGCCGCCCTGGCCGAGCCGTAGAGCATGCCGCTGGGGATGTGCCAGTCCCATGTGCCCAGCTGTGCCGAGTCCAGGGCCAGGTCCAGGCGCTCCTGGCTGTCCTTGAGCGCCTGCTCGGCTCGCTTGCGCTCGCTGGTATCGAGAAAGGTGCTGAGCAGGAAGGCCTTGCCCTCCAGTTCGACCTTCTGTGCGCTGAGAATGCCGTCATGGATCTGGCCGTTGCTGGAGCGCAGCTGCACTTCCAGGCTGGCGGCCTGGCCCTTGTGTTGCACAGCCTTGATCAGCTGGGCGCGTTGTTCGGGATTGACCCATAGGCCGATTTCCAGGGTGGTGCGCCCGATCACGTGTTCGGCAGGCCAGCCGAACTGGCTCTCGAAGTACTGGTTGGCTTCGCTGATCAGGCCGTCTTCCAGGCGGGTCAGCAGCACCATGTTGGGGCACAGATGAAACAAGGTGGCGAAGCGCTTTTCCGAGCTGCTGAGGGCCTCTTCGCGCTGGCGCTGGTGGGTGATTTCGCGGATGACCCCGATCATCCTGGGCTTGCCGTGCTTGTCGGGCAGTACGCTGCCGTTGATCTCCAGCCAGTGCAGGCTGCCATCAGGCCAGCGAATACGGTGGTGCATGGCATGCTCGAGGGGAGCCCCGGCCAGTACCGAGTGGAAGGCGCGCACTGTCCTGGCGCGGTCTTCGATGGGTAGCAGGTCGAGGTATTCGAGGTTTTCCGGCAGGGGTTGGCGTGGATCGAAGCCAAAGAGTGCCTGGGTGCCCCGGGACCAGCTGATTTGCCCGCTTTCGATATCCCAATACCAGGCGCCCAGGCGCGCGCCGTTCAAGGCGGCGAGCAGCTGCGGTGCGCTTTCCCAGCTCTGTTCCGACTCCCTGGGGTCGACGGCGTGGATGCGCGGCATGGGCGGAATACGGTCAGCGGGTTTGGGCATGGTGATCAGGCCTTGTGCTGAGTAGTTCGTTTGGCGCGAGGGCTCATGGCGGGAGGCGACAGGGCACGGGCAAAACCCGGAATACTTATGCCGGGTTCCCTGGCCAATCGACCTGTGCGTCCAATAAGGCCATGAAAGCCCGCGCAGCATTCGACAGCGTCCGTTCGGTATGCAGGATATAGCCTAGCTGGCGGTGTAGTTGTATGCCCGGTAAAGGGATGCGCGCCACTTGTTCGTCGAGCATTGTGCGCGGCAGCACACTCCAGGCCAGGCCGATGGAGACCATCATCTTTATGGTTTCCAGATAGTTAGTGCTCATGGCGATGTTCGGCGTCAGGCCCTGGGCCTCGAACAAGCGCTGCACGATGTGGTGGGTAAAGGTGTTGCCGCCGGGAAAAACCGCCGGATGCAGGGCGATATCCGCCAGGCTGACCTGGCCATTGCTGACCAACGGGTGTTCCGGGGCGGCGACGAAGTCCAGCGGGTCGTCCCAGACCGCGGTGGCCTTGACCAGGCCGTGGGGCTCGGGAGCCAGGGTGATGACGGCCAGTTCGGCGCGGCCGTGGAGGATTTCCTCATAGGCCACCTCCGAATCGAGGAACTGGATGTCCAGGGCCACTTGTGGGTAGCGCCGGGTATAGGCCCGCAGCAAGGGTGGCAGGCGGTGCAGGCCGATGTGATGGCTGGTGGCCAGCGTCAGGCGGCCGCTGACTTCTCCGGTGAGGTTGGTCAGCGCCCGGCGGGTGTCATCCAGCACATTGATGATTTGGTAGGCCCGTGGCAGCAAGGCGCGTCCGGCTTCGGTTAGGCCGATCTCGCGACCCAGGCGATCGAACAGTCGCACATTGAGCTGTTGCTCCAGCCCGGCAATGCGCTTGCTGATGGCGGGCTGGGTCAAGTGCAGGCGTTCGCCGGCGCCGGAGAAGCTGCCGGTTTCGGCGATGGCGATGAAGGCGTTGAGGTTGGCCAGATCCATCATGACATTCCAGTTGGTTATCCAAAGCATGAAAAATATGAATTTGAGTTATTTAATCTAACGCCATAGCATCAGCCTCACAAGCCAAGGGGTTATTGATCGATGCACGATCAGGGCCTGGGGCATAGAAACAAGCTGATGAGGAAGAGTCCGATGGCTGGCAAGACGCTCTACGACAAGCTCTGGGAAATGCACGAGGTGAAGCGCCGTGACGATGGTTCGTCGCTCATCTACATCGATCGCCACATTCTCCATGAGGTGACCTCGCCACAGGCTTTCGAAGGCCTGCGCCTGGCGGGTCGCCAGCCATGGCGCATCGATGCCAACATCGCCACCCCGGACCACAACGTGCCGACCACCCAGGCCGAGCGCAAAGGTGGCCTCGACGCCATTGCCGACGAAGTGTCGCGCATCCAGGTCAAGACCCTGGATGAGAACTGCGACGACTTCGGCATCCTCGAATTCAAGATGAACGACATCCGCCAAGGCATCGTCCACGTGGTCGGTCCGGAGCAGGGGGCCACCTTGCCGGGCATGACCGTGGTTTGTGGCGACTCGCACACCTCGACCCACGGCGCCTTCGGCGCGTTGGCCCACGGTATCGGCACTTCCGAGGTGGAGCACGTGCTCGCCACCCAGTGCCTGGTGGCCAAGAAGATGAAGAACATGCAGGTGCGCGTCGAGGGCCAGTTGCCCTTCGGCGTGACCGCCAAGGACATCGTCCTCGCAGTGATCGGCAGGATCGGTACCGCGGGCGGCAACGGCCACGCCCTGGAGTTCGCTGGCAGCGCCATTCGCGATCTGTCCATGGAAGGCCGCATGACCATCTGCAACATGTCCATCGAGGCGGGTGCCCGCGTCGGCATGGTGGCTTGCGATGACAAGACCATCGACTACGTGAAGGGTCGCCCGTTCTCGCCGCAAGGCAGCGACTGGGACAAGGCCGTAGAGGCCTGGAGCGACCTGGTGTCCGATGCCGACGCGCATTTCGACACCGTCATCGAGCTGCGTGCCGAGGACATCAAGCCGCAGGTCAGCTGGGGTACTTCCCCGGAGATGGTGCTCGCGGTGGACCAGAACGTACCGGATCCGGCTGTCGAGGCCGATGCGGTCAAGCGCGACTCCATCGTCCGGGCGTTGAAGTACATGGGCTTGAACGCCAACCAGGCGATCACCGATATCCAGCTGGACCGGGTATTCATCGGCTCCTGCACCAACTCGCGCATCGAAGACTTGCGCGCCGCCGCGGCCGTGGCCAAGGGGCGCAAGGTTGCCTCCACCGTGAAGCAGGCGCTGGTGGTGCCGGGCTCGGGCCTGGTGAAGGCCCAGGCCGAGCAGGAAGGCTTGGACAAGATTTTCCTCGAGGCCGGCTTCGAGTGGCGTGAGCCGGGCTGCTCCATGTGCCTGGCGATGAACCCTGATCGCCTGGAGAGCGGCGAGCATTGCGCGTCCACTTCCAACCGCAACTTCGAAGGCCGCCAGGGCGCCGGCGGACGTACCCACCTGGTGAGCCCGGCCATGGCCGCGGCTGCCGCGGTGACCGGTCGTTTCATCGATGTACGTGAATTGATGCAGGCCTGAGGAGACCAGAGATGAAAGCATTCACCCAGCACACAGGCCTCGTCGCACCGCTCGACCGTGCCAACGTCGACACCGACCAGATCATTCCCAAGCAATTCCTCAAGTCGATCAAACGTACCGGCTTCGGTCCGAACCTGTTCGACGAGTGGCGCTACCTCGATGTGGGCCAGCCCAACCAGGACAATTCCAAGCGCCCGGTGAACCAGGACTTCGTGCTCAACTTTCCGCGCTATCAGGGTGCCAGCGTGCTGCTGGCCCGCGAGAACTTCGGCTGCGGCTCCTCCCGCGAGCACGCGCCGTGGGCGCTGGATGAGTACGGTTTCCGTACGGTGATCGCGCCGAGCTTCGCCGACATCTTCTTCAACAACAGCTTCAAGAACGGCTTGTTGCCGATCATCCTCAAGGATGAAGAAGTCGACGAACTGTTCCAGCAGAGCGAAGCCACCGAGGGTTACCAACTGACGGTCGATCTCGCCGCGCAGACCGTGACCCGCCCGGATGGCAAGCAGTACAGCTTCGAAGTGGACGCGTTCCGCAAGCACTGCTTGCTCAATGGCCTGGACGACATCGGCCTGACCCTGCGGGACGCCGACGCCATCCGTAGTTTCGAAGTCGGCTACAAACAGCGCCAACCCTGGTTGTTCCGCGACGCTTGAGCGCCGACCGGCCGGCTCCTGCTGGAGCAGGCCAATGAGTGCGGTTTCTCCCTGATCACAAGGACCCAATCATGACCAGCAATGCCCATAGTCAGGTGGTACAGAAGCAATTCGGTGAGCAGGCTGCGGCCTACCTGAGCAGTGCCGTGCACGCCCAGGGCGCCGAGTTCGCGCTGTTGCAGGCCGAGGTGGCGGGCAAGGGCGAGGCCCGGGTGCTGGATCTTGGGTGCGGTGCCGGGCATGTCAGTTTCCATGTCGCGCCGCTGGTCAGGGAGGTGGTGGCCTACGACCTTTCCCAGCAGATGCTGGACGTGGTGGCAGCGGCGGCCCAGGAGCGTAAGCTGGGTAACGTCCGTACGGTAGCCGGTGCAGCAGAGCGCTTGCCGTTCGCCGATGGTGAGTTCGACTTCGTCTTCAGTCGCTACTCGGCCCACCACTGGAGCGACCTGGGCCTGGCCCTGCGCGAGGTGCGCCGGGTCTTGAAGCCTGGTGGCGTGGCGGCGCTCATCGATGTCTTGTCGCCAGGCAGTCCGTTGCTGGATACCTACCTGCAGAGCGTCGAAGTGCTGCGCGACACCAGCCATGTCCGCGACTATTCGGCCGGGGAATGGCTGCACCAGCTCAACGAGGCCGGGTTGCAGGCCCGCAGCAGCGCCCGGCAGCGCCTGCGCTTGGAGTTCAGTTCCTGGGTCGAGCGCATGCGCACCCCGGAGCCGCTGAGGGTGGCTATTCGCCAGTTGCAGCAGGCGATGGGCAATGAAGTGCGCGAATATTTTCAGATTGAGGCCGATGGTTCGTTCAGTACAGATGTACTGGTACTGTGGGCCGAACGATAGAATTTTTCCGGGTGCGCCCAAGGGCGTGCCGACAGAACGAACGAGGAATGCATGAGCAAGCAGATTCTGATTCTCCCTGGTGACGGTATTGGCCCGGAAATCATGGCCGAAGCGGTCAAGGTCCTGGAGTTGGCCAATGACAAGTACGGCCTGGGTTTCGAGCTGAGCCACGATGTGATCGGCGGCGCGGCCATCGACAAGCACGGCGTGCCCCTGGCCGATGAGACCCTGGACCGGGCCCGTGCTGCCGATGCGGTGCTGCTGGGCGCGGTGGGTGGCCCGAAGTGGGACAAGATCGAGCGTGACATTCGTCCGGAACGCGGGCTGTTGAAGATCCGCGCGCAATTGGGGCTGTTCGGCAACCTGCGGCCGGCGATCCTCTATCCGCAACTGGCCGATGCCTCCAGCCTGAAGCCGGAAATCGTCTCGGGCCTGGACATCCTCATCGTCCGCGAGCTGACCGGCGGTATCTATTTCGGTGCTCCCCGCGGCACCCGCGAGCTGGAGAACGGCGAGCGCCAGTCCTACGACACCTTGCCCTACAGCGAGAGCGAGATCCGGCGGATCGCCCGGGTCGGCTTCGACATGGCGCGGGTGCGCGGCAAGAAGCTCTGCTCGGTGGACAAGGCCAACGTCCTGGCGTCCAGCCAGCTGTGGCGTGAAGTGGTCGAGCAGGTGGCCAAGGACTATCCGGACGTCGAGCTCAGCCACATGTACGTCGACAACGCGGCCATGCAGCTGGTGCGCGCGCCCAAGCAGTTCGACGTGATCGTTACCGACAACATGTTTGGCGATATCCTCTCCGACGAGGCCTCGATGCTCACCGGTTCCATCGGCATGCTGCCTTCGGCATCCCTGGACGCCAACAACAAGGGCATGTACGAGCCTTGCCACGGTTCGGCGCCGGACATTGCCGGGCAGGGCATCGCCAACCCGCTGGCGACCATCCTCTCGGTGTCGATGATGCTGCGCTACAGCTTCAACCTGACCGCAGCGGCGGACGCCATCGAGCAGGCTGTGAGCCGGGTATTGGACCAGGGCTTGCGCACCGGTGACATCTGGTCGGCCGGCTGCACTCGGGTCGGTACGCAGGAAATGGGCGATGCAGTAGTCGCGGCGCTGCGGAATCTGTAATCTTTCGGGCCCACTGCACAGACAGTGGCCCACTTTTGTATAGGTGTAGTTGCGATGAAACGTGTAGGTCTGATCGGTTGGCGCGGTATGGTCGGTTCCGTGCTCATGCAGCGGATGCTTGAAGAGCAGGACTTCGATCTTATTGAACCGGTGTTTTTCACCACTTCCAATGTCGGTGGCCAGGGTCCGTCGGTAGGCAAGGATATTGCCCCGCTCAAGGACGCCTACAGCATTGAAGAGCTGAAAACCCTCGACGTGATCCTGACCTGCCAGGGTGGCGACTACACCAGCGAAGTCTTCCCCAAATTGCGCGAAGCCGGCTGGCAGGGCTACTGGATCGACGCTGCTTCCAGCCTGCGCATGCAGGACGACGCAGTGATCATCCTCGATCCGGTGAACCGCAGGGTCATCGACCAGCAACTGGACGCCGGGACCAAGAACTACGTCGGCGGCAATTGCACTGTCAGCCTGATGCTGATGGGTCTGGGTGGCCTGTTCGAAGCCGGCCTGGTGGAGTGGATGAGCGCCATGACCTACCAGGCGGCCTCTGGCGCCGGCGCGCAGAACATGCGCGAGCTGATCAAGCAGATGGGCGCCACCCATGCCGCGGTCGCCGATGACCTGGCCAACCCGGCCAGCGCCATCCTCGACATCGACCGCAAGGTGGCCGAGGCCATGCGCAGCGATACCTATCCAACCGAGAACTTCGGCGTGCCGCTGGCCGGCAGCCTGATTCCGTGGATCGACAAGGAACTGCCCAACGGCCAGAGCCGCGAAGAGTGGAAGGCCCAAGCCGAGACCAACAAGATTCTCGGCCGCTTCAAGAGCCCGATCCCGGTGGATGGTATCTGCGTGCGTATCGGCGCCATGCGCTGCCACAGCCAGGCGCTGACCATCAAGCTCAACAAGGATGTGCCGATCGCCGACATCGAAGGGCTGATCAGCCAGCACAACCCCTGGGTCAAGCTGGTGCCGAACCAGCGTGAGATCAGCATGCAGGAGCTGAGCCCGACCAAGGTCACCGGTACCCTGAACATTCCGGTGGGCCGTCTGCGCAAGCTGAACATGGGGTCGCAGTTCCTCGGTGCCTTCACCGTGGGTGACCAATTGCTGTGGGGCGCGGCCGAGCCGCTGCGCCGCATGCTGCGGATCTTGCTGGAGCGCTGATTGCGCGATTGGCTTGAAACGACCCGCGCCCATCCTGGGCGCGGGTTTTTTTATGCCTTGATCGGCTGCGGCTGGCCGGCGAATTGCCTCGTCATCGCCCGCCGGGTAAAGTGCCGCTCCCCGTTTTGCCTGAGGTAGCACCATGACTCCGTCCTTTGATATCGCCGTGATCGGCGCCACCGGCACAGTCGGTGAAACCCTGGTGCAGATTCTCGAAGAGCGCGATTTCCCCATCGCCAACCTGTACCTGCTGGCCAGCAGCGAGTCGGCGGGGCATTCGGTGCCGTTTCGTGGCAAGAACATCCGTGTGCGTGAAGTCGACGAGTTCGATTTTGCCAAGGCCCAGCTGGCGTTCTTTGCCGCCGGTCCGGCGGTGACCCTGAGTTTTGCGCCTCGCGCCACTGCCGCCAACTGCGCGGTGATCGATCTGTCGGGAGCCTTGCCGTCGACCCAGGCGCCCAGCGTAGTGCCTGAGGCCAATGCCAAGGTCCTGGCTGGTTTGCGCAAGCCCGTGCAATTGAGCAGTCCGAGTGCTTCGGCCACGGCGCTGGCAGTAGCGTTGGCGCCATTGCAGGAGCTGCTGGATATCCAGCAGGTCAACCTGACGGCTTGCCTGGCGATTTCCAGCCAGGGTCGCGAGGCGGTCAGTGAACTGGCTCGCCAGACTGCCGAGCTGCTGAACGTGCGTCCCATGGAGCCGCGCTTCTTCGATCGGCAGGTGGCCTTCAACCTGCTGGCCCAGGTAGGCACGGTGGATGCGCAGGGGCACGCATTGCTGGAAAAACGCCTGGTCAGGGAGTTGCGTGAGGTCCTGGGTCTACCTTTATTGAAGATTTCTGTCACATGCATTCAAGCGCCGGTATTTTTTGGCGATAGCTATAGCGTGACTTTGCAGTCAGCAGCCGATGTCGATCTGGCCGCAGTGAATGCTGCGCTGGATTCTGGCCCGGGCCTGGAGCTGGTGGACGCCGGGGATTATCCGACGGCCGTGGGTGACGCAGTGGGCCAGGATGTGGTCTATGTTGGGCGGGTTCGTACCGGGGTCGATGATCCTGCGCAATTGAACCTGTGGTTGACCTCGGACAATGTCCGCAAAGGTGCGGCTTTGAACGCGGTACAGCTGGCTGAATTGTTGATAAAAGACCTGCTGTAAAAGATACTTGGCAACAATTTGCAGAATGAATCTAGCTGAGCGCTATGCTTGGCAAGTTGCTGGAGGTGAGTGGCCGTCAGGTGCTCCCGGGGCATGCAAGAATTAATCGCGCGTCGTGACCATCCCGGTCCCGCGCAATGCCTGATGGCAGCCGCTACAAAACCTTCTCGCTGGCCGAGGAATGTTCAAACAAAGGATGAGGCTATGGTTCAAGTTCGCAAACTGGTGTTAGCAATAGCGGCCGCCTCGGCGCTGTCCTCCGGTATGGCGCAGGCGCTTGGGCTTGGGGAACTGACCCTGAAGTCGAGTCTGAACCAGCCTCTGGTAGCAGAAATCGAACTGCTTGATATCAAGGATCTTACTGCCGCCGAAGTGGTGCCGAGCCTGGCCCCGGCGGAAGAGTTCGCCAAGGCGGGCGTCGATCGCCAAGCCTTTCTCAATGACTTGAGTTTCACTCCGATCCTCAACCCCGGTGGCAAGAGCGTGTTGCGCGTCACGTCGAGCCAACCGCTGTCGGAGCCGATGGTCAAGTTCCTGGTGCAGGTCATGTGGCCCAATGGTCGCCTGCTGCGCGACTACAGCGTATTGCTGGATCCTTCGAAGTTTTCTCCACAAGCGGCGGCAGCGGCCCAGGCGCCGCTCGCAGGTGCTTCGGTCAATGCCCCGGTCACCGCTGCCAACAAGGTCAGCAAGCCGGAGCAATACACCACCTCGGCCCGTGACACGCTGTGGGAGATTGCTGCAAAGAACCGTAACGGTGCTTCCATCCAGCAAACCATGCTGGCGATCCAGGCCTTGAACCCGGACGCCTTTATCGATGGCAACATCAACCGGCTGAAAACCGGACGAGTATTGCGCTTGCCTGACGTTGTCCAGAGCACGGCATTGCCGCAGCCCAAGGCCATTGCCGAGGTTGCTGCGCAGAATGCTGCCTGGCGTCAGGGGCGGCGCGCGGGTACCCGTGGCCAGCAGCAAGTGGATGCGACTCGCCGTAGCGGTACCGACAAGTTGCCCAAGCAGGTCAACACCAAGGACAACTTGAGCCTGGTCTCTGCCGAGTCCGGCAAGGCGCGCGGCAAAGGTGCCGCAGGTGACAGCAAGGCATTGAACAACAAGCTGGCAGTGACCCAGGAAAGCCTGGACGCGACCCGTCGCGACAATGCCGAGCTGAAAGATCGTATGGCTGACCTGCAAAGCCAGTTGGACAAGTTGCAGCGCCTGATCGATCTGAAGAACAGCCAATTGGCCAAGCTCCAGGCTGAAGGTGCGGCACCTGCCGCGCCTGCAGCGCCAGTGGCCCCGCCAATGCCTGCGGAGTTGGTGGCCAAGCCCGAGGTCCCAGCAGCTCCGGTCGCTCCGGTGGCACCGGTCAGTGAGCCGGCTGCGAGCCCGGCGGTGGATGCCCAGGCGGCCAAGACGGATGAAGACAAATATGCTGATCTGCTGAGCAATCCGATCCTTTTGGGTTTGGTCGGTGGTGGAGCGGTCGCTGCGTTGTTGCTGCTGTTGCTGTTGCTGGCCCGCCGTCGCAAGGCTCAGCAGGAAGCAGAAAAGCACTTGCGCATGGCGCGGGCGTTGTCCGAGGAAAGCGATTTTGCGCAAGAAATGGATTTGCCCGAGGGGAGTTTCGAGGGCCTTGAGGTTCCGCCGCCTAGCGTGAAGCTGGCTCCAGCTCCAGCTCCAGCTCCAGCTCCAGCTCCAGCTCCAGCTCCAGAGCCGAAACCGGAGCCTGTGGTTGCGCCAGTACCGGCGGCGCCGCTGGAGCGGGCAACCGATGTGTTGGGGCAGGCGCAAAATCACATCGATGGCGGCCGTCTGAACCAGGCGGCGGCGATCCTTGAGGAGGCGGTCAAGCTGGAGCCACAGCGCAGTGAACTGCGTCTGAAACTCATGGAAGTCTATGCTCGCCAGGGCGACCGCAGTGCCTTTGTCACCCAGGAGCGGCAGTTGGTTGCCAATGGCGATAATCATGCCCAGGTCGAGCAGCTCAAGAGCCGCTTTCCGGCAATGGTTGCTGTAGCTGCGGCTGCAGGGCTGGCTACGGCGGCCGCCGCAGCCGAGCTGGACGCCGAGTATGTCAAGGAGCTGCTGCAGGACGAGCCTGCGGCTCCTGAACCGGCTGCACCGGTGGAAGGGCTGGATGCCGATTTCGATTTGAGCCTGGATGATCTGGAAGCCGCTTCGCCAGCAGCCTTGACGCCAGAGCCAGAGCCAGAGGCGGACGTGGAGCTGGAGGATTTCCCCCTGGATGATGACCTGAGCTTCGGTTCGGTGCTCGAACAGCAGATTGCGCCAGCTGTACCAGAGGAAAGCCTGGATGATCTGGGAGACTTCGACCTGGATCTGGGGGCGGACCTGCCTGCCGCCAGTCAAAGTGATGACGAGTTCCTGATGAGTCTTGAGGATGACCTCAAGGACCTGCCGGCTGATGATGTGCCGACGGTTACCGAGTCGGCGCTGGACGATCTGGATTTGTCGGCGGACTTCGATCTGTCCCTGGCTGATGAGATGGATGCCGCCGAGCCCAAGGATGCCTTCGCTTCCGAGCTGGACGACGTCAACGCTGAACTGGATCGGCTCGCCCAGAGCCTCGACCAGCCACAAATGCCGACCTTTACCGCTGAAGATGCCGCTGCTGCACCCGATGAAGTCGATTTCGACTTCCTTTCCGGGAGCGATGAGGTGGCCACCAAGCTCGATCTGGCCCAGGCCTACATCGATATGGGCGACAACGACGGTGCCCGGGATATACTGGGCGAGGTGTTGAGCGAGGGGAGCGAGGGGCAGAAGAGCGAGGCGCAGGAAATGCTTGCTCGCCTGGCCTGATAAGGCCTGGGGTAAAACAGAACGGCAGCCAATGAGGCTGCCGTTTTTGTTAGTGGCGACTGCCTGGCATCAGGCCAGCAGGTCTTCGTAGAAGGCGCCGAAGGGGCGGGTAGGGTGGGCGATCTGGATTTCCAGGATCCACAGCCCCACCTGCGGGCAGTCGGCGAAATCACCCAGGTCTCCGGCGCGATAGATCGCATGGGGAAAATCGCTGACCCGATGGCCCTTGATCTCCAGGTTCAGTACCCAGCCAGCGGCGCGGGCCTGTTCCTCGGCATAGCGGTACAGTTCTGGGCCGGCTACCCGATGGGTTTTCCAATGATCGTAAACCTGGTCGAACAGGTTTTTGGCGCCAGCGGCACAGGCGTGCATCTCGGCATCGTCACCCACGACGAAAGTGGCTCCACAGTCGCCTTCGTGGCGATCCCAGACGACCCCTAGATCGATGAAGAACAGATCGTTTTCGCCCAGTTGTGGATCGCCTTCGGAGCGTTGCTTGAAGGTTTTCAGCGTGTTGCTACCGAAGCGGATCAGTAGCGGGTGCCATATGCGCTCCATGCCCAGGTCCTGCAGGACTTCGAAGCCCATTTCCCTGGCAGCGGACTCGAGCATGCCTGGCTGGATGCGCTTGGCCATCTGTGCGACCGCTTCCCAGGTCATGCGTTTGGCATGGAGCATGCCTTCCAGGCTGTAGGCCAGGCCGACGCCCTCTTTATTGCTTGTGTTCATTGTTCGGGTCTCGATCAGGGTGTGTTTATTATTAATCGCTATATACATTCATATATAACGCTTGCTCGATGGCCGGCGCAATCTTCTGTCTTGGGGAGGATCGCCAACTAAACCCCGGTGGCGCATGGCGTCTGTTTCCGCTGCCCGTATAATGTGCGCCTTTGCGTACATCAGCAGGCTGTAAATTCTTGGCAAATATTGATAACGCGGCTGCCGAAATGGCCGCCGCAGGCTTTTCTCGAATCGCTCTGGGTGTTGAATACAAGGGGTCGCGCTACCACGGCTGGCAGCGCCAGTCTTCGGGTGTGGCCAGTGTCCAGGAAACCCTGGAGAAAGCCCTGTCCCGGGTGGCGGATTCCCCCATCCTTCTGTCTTGTGCGGGGCGTACCGATGCCGGTGTGCATGCCTGTGGGCAGGTGGTGCATTTCGATACCCAGGCCATTCGTCCAATGAAGGCCTGGGTCATGGGGGCCAATATCAACTTGCCCCATGACATCAGTGTCGCCTGGGCCCAGGAAATGCCGGCGCACTTTCATGCGCGATTCAAGGCGATTGCCCGGCGCTACCGCTATGTGATCTACAACGACCAGATCCGCCCGGCTCACCTGAATGAGGAAGTCACCTGGAATCATCGCCCGCTGGATATCGAGCGGATGGCCGAGGCAGCGGCATTCCTGGTGGGTACCCATGATTTCAGTGCGTTTCGCGCTGGCCAGTGCCAGGCGAAATCGCCGATCAAGGAGATTCACCACCTGCGTGTTATCCGGCACGGCAAGATGATCGTGCTGGATATTCGTGCCAGTGCGTTTCTTCATCATATGGTGCGCAACATTGCTGGGGTCTTGATGACTATCGGGGCCGGGGAGCGCCCGGTGGAGTGGGCGAGGGAGGTGCTGGAGAGCCGGGCTCGACGCGCTGGTGGCGTTACGGCCCACCCATTTGGCCTGTATCTGGTGCAGGTCGAATACAACGAGGAGTTCCAGTTGCCCGAGCGATACATAGGGCCACACTTCCTCAGCGGGTTCCCGGAACTTGACGGCTGACGCTTGGAAAAGCATTTGCTACCATCCGAAACTTTCTCGGTTTAGCCCAGGGGTTCAAACGATATGCCAGCCGTTCGCAGCAAGATTTGTGGGATTACCCGCATAGAGGATGCGCTGGCAGCCGTGGCGGCAGGGGCTGACGCCATAGGGCTGGTGTTCTATGCCAAGAGCCCGAGAGCGGTGAGCGTGCAACAGGCACGGGCGATCATCGGCGCCTTGCCACCTTTCGTGACCACTGTCGGGCTGTTCGTCAATGCCAGTCGTTGTGAGCTGGGGGAAATCCTCGATGCCGTGCCGCTGGATCTCTTGCAGTTCCACGGCGATGAGTCGGCAGCCGATTGCGAAGGTTATCACCGCCCTTACATCAAGGCTCTGCGGGTCAAGGCCGGCGACGACATCGCCGCGGCCTGCCTGGCCTATCCGCGTGCCAGTGGCATTCTGCTGGATACCTATGTCGAGGGCGTCCCGGGTGGAACCGGCGAGGCCTTCGACTGGTCTCTGGTTCCTCAGGGGTTGAGCAAGCCGATCATCCTTGCTGGCGGCCTGTCGGCCCAGAATGTCGCGTCGGCGATCGCCCAGGTCCGTCCTTATGCGGTGGACGTCAGTGGAGGGGTGGAACGGAGCAAGGGGATCAAGGATCACGCAAAGATCCAGGCGTTCTTGCAGGCAGTGCGTCACAACAGTGAGCCGATGTGACGGCTGGCAGTCTGCCGCCGTCCATAACTCCACTGTACAAAACAGGTAGGCCCTGCCTTCGGGCGGGGTCGGAATCGAGTGGCAACCGCTCTATTGCAGGTTGCCGGGATGGTTGAGGAAAAGTTCGCTGCGGGCAGGTCGAGCCAGGTGCTGACCGCGGTAGCGAATCGATCGTCGCCGTACACATGAATTTAGCTCAAGGGCATACGCGGGGCCTTGAACCAGAGCGTTCGGGCCGCCGGTACTGGAGAAAGAAAGCATGAGCAACTGGTTAGTAGACAAACTGATCCCTTCGATCATGCGCTCCGAGGTGAAGAAAAGCTCGGTGCCCGAAGGCCTTTGGCACAAGTGCCCATCCTGCGAGGCTGTGCTCTATCGTCCAGAGCTGGAAAAGACCCTGGACGTTTGCCCCAAGTGCAATCACCACATGCGGATTGGCGCGCGTGCGCGCATCGATATCTTCCTTGATGTCGAGGGGCGTACCGAGCTGGGTGCTGACCTGGAGCCGGTCGATCGCTTGAAGTTTCGCGACGGCAAGAAGTACAAGGACCGCCTGAGTGCGGCGCAAAAGCAGACCGGCGAGAAAGACGCCCTGGTTTCCGTGAGCGGTACCTTGCTGGGCATGCCGGTGGTGGTTTCTGCTTTCGAGTTCTCCTTCATGGGCGGCTCCATGGGCGCTATCGTCGGTGAGCGCTTCGTGCGAGCGGCCAACTATGCCCTGGAAAATCGCTGCCCAATGGTGTGCTTCTCCGCTTCCGGTGGCGCGCGGATGCAGGAGGCGCTGATCTCCTTGATGCAGATGGCCAAGACTTCGGCCGTGCTGGCTCGCCTGCGTGAAGAGGGGATTCCCTTCATTTCCGTGCTGACCGATCCGGTCTATGGCGGTGTGTCTGCCAGCCTGGCGATGCTGGGCGATGTGATCGTCGCCGAGCCCAAGGCGCTGGTGGGTTTCGCCGGCCCTCGAGTGATTGAGCAGACCGTGCGCGAGAAGCTGCCTGAAGGCTTCCAGCGTAGTGAGTTCCTGCTGGAGCATGGCGCGATCGACATGATCATTTCCCGCCAGGACCTGCGTCCGCGTCTGGGCAGTTTGCTGGCCCAACTGATGGGGTTGCCGACGCCTGAGTTCGTGGCGGTGCCTGTCGAGCCGATCGTGGTTCCACCGGCTCCTGCAAGCCTATGACCCAGCGCACCCTGGGCGATTGGCTCGCCTACCTCGAGCAGCTGCACCCTTCGGCCATCGACATGGGGCTTGGGCGCTCGCAGCAGGTAGTATCCCGCATGGGGTTGGGCAAGCCGGCGCCCCGGGTGATCACTGTCACCGGTACCAACGGCAAGGGCTCCACCTGCGCTTTTATCGCCTCTTTGTTGCGGGCCCAGGGCTTGCAGGTGGGGGGCTACAGCTCGCCGCACCTGCTGCGTTACAACGAGCGGGTGCAGATCAATGGCGTCGAGGCTAGCGATGAGCAGCTGTGCGAAGCCTTTGCTGCGGTGGAAGCTGGGCGCGGCGATATCTCCCTGACCTATTTCGAGATGGGGACCCTGGCGGCGTTCTGGTTGTTCCAGAATGCGTCCCTGGACGCGGTGGTGCTGGAGGTCGGTCTGGGTGGGCGCCTGGATGCGGTGAACCTGGTGGATGCCGACATCGCCCTGGTAACAAGCATTGGCGTCGACCATGTGGAATACCTTGGAGACACTCGGGAGTCGGTGGCTTTTGAGAAGGCGGGGATCTTCCGTGCTGGTGCGCCGGCCTTGTGTGGTGACTTGAATCCACCGCAGCCGTTGTTGGACAAGGCTCGGGAGCTGGGTTGCCCGTTCTTTCTCCGGGGGCGCGATTTCGACCTGGGGCTGACGGATACGCATTGGCAATGGCGTGGCCTGGACGCCCAGGGCAACCAGGTGGAGTTGCAGGACTTGCCGTTGCTGGACTTGCCCATGGAAAACGCAGCCTTGGCTTTGCAGGCCTATCTGCTGACGGGGTTGCCTTGGTCGCCGGAGCGGATTGGCGTTGCTTTGCAGCAGACCCGAGTGACCGGGCGTCTGGATCGCCGCCGTGTGCAGTGGCAAGGGAAGTCCGTCGATTTGCTGCTGGATGTTGGGCATAACCCACACGCTGCGCAGTACTTGGCCGAGCGCCTGGCTCGTCGGCCAGTGGCTGGCAGGCGGTTGGCGGTGTTCGGCTTGCTGGCCGACAAGGACCTGTCGGGTGTGATCGAGTGCTTGGCGTCGTCGGTCCAGCACTGGGCCGTGGCCCCTCTGGATTCGCCGCGAGCCCGTCCGGTGGCTGATCTGCAGGCTGCGCTAGAGAACCTTGGGGCCGCGGTGGCGTCTTATGCCAGCGTGGCTGCAGCGTTGGAGGCGCAATGTGCGCAGGCCGATGCCGGTGACGAAATCTTGTTGTTCGGGTCTTTTTATTGTGTTGCCGAGGCGCTCGAGTGGCTTGCCCGGCGCTCCACGGAGGAAGCTGCATATGGCTATGTTGGATAACGTCTACAAGCAGCGCATGGTTGGGGCCCTGGTGCTGGTGGCATTGGCAGTGATCTTCCTGCCAATGCTGTTCTCGCGAGAGGACGAGCAGCGTCATGTCGTGGTCGAGGCGCCAGCCGCGCCACAGCCTTCGGCCATGCCTCAAGTCCAGGTCGAGCCGGTGGTGGTTCCGCAGCCGCAGCCGCTGCCTGAAGGTTCGGTCCCCGCCGATGAGGTGGCGGTACAGCAGCCGGCGCCCTCTACGCCAATCGCACCGAGTGCACCGGTAGGTGCACCAGCTCCGGTGGCGAGCAAGCCAGCGCCTGCGCCGAAACCTGCTCCGACCCCCGCGCCTGCACCTGCGCAGCCGGTGGTAGCAGCCAAGCCCGACACCACTCAAAGCCGGGTCGATGCCAATGGCTTGTCCGTTAGTTGGTCGATTCAGTTGGCCAGCCTGTCGAGCCGGGAAGGTGCAGAAAACCTGCAGAAAACCCTGCGTAGCCAGGGTTATAACGCTTATATCCGCTCTGCCGACGGCAAGAACCGGGTATTCGTCGGGCCATTGATCGAGCGGGCCGAGGCTGATCGCCTGCGTGACCTATTGGGACGTCAGCAGAACCTCAAGGGGTTCGTGGTGCGTTTCCAGCCCGAGCGTGGTTGAGTCTATCTGCCTGATTTTGAAAGCATAGTGAATCGCAGCTTACCGACAGCCAAGCGCTCTGTTAAAATGCGCCGCCTTATCTGTCTGTAGGCTGCACTGTGCCATTTACCTGGGTCGACTGGGCGATTGTTGCGATAATCGCCATTTCCGCTTTGATCAGCTTGAGCCGCGGTTTCGTCAAAGAAGCCTTGTCGTTGCTTACCTGGATCATCGCAGGAGTCGTCGCCTGGATGTTCGGTGGCTCACTGTCCGAGTACCTCGGCGCTTATATCGAAACTCCTTCGGCTCGCGTGATCGCGGGCTGCGCAATCATGTTTGTCGCCACCTTGCTGGTGGGCGCAATGGTCAACTATCTCATCGGCGAATTGATTCGCGTCACCGGCCTGTCCGGCACCGATCGATTCCTCGGCATGGCCTTCGGCGCGGCCCGTGGCGCGTTGCTGGTGGTCGTGGCGGTCGGGCTCCTGAGCCTGGGGCCGGTTCAGCAGGATTCCTGGTGGCAGCAGTCGCGACTGGTGCCACAATTTCTATTGGTTGCAGATTGGTCCAAGAACCTCATATTGGGGTGGAGCAGTCAGTGGCTGGCCAGCGGTATCAGCGTACCCGCTGAAATACCGTTCAAGGAGCACCTCTTACCGGCCCAGGCGCCTCAGTAAGATGAGCTCAGTTCAGTTCCATTAAGTAGGGGTTGCGTCGCATGTGTGGCATCGTCGGTATCGTCGGTAAGTCGAACGTTAATCAGGCGCTGTATGACGCGCTAACCGTCCTCCAACACCGCGGCCAGGACGCGGCCGGTATCGTGACCAGTCATGATGGCCGGTTGTTCCTGCGCAAGGACAATGGCCTGGTCCGTGACGTGTTCCAGCAGCGCCACATGCAGCGCCTGGTCGGCCACATGGGCATCGGCCACGTGCGTTACCCGACCGCCGGTAGCTCCACTTCGGCCGAGGCCCAGCCGTTCTACGTCAACTCGCCTTACGGCATCACTTTGGCGCACAACGGCAACCTGACCAACGTCGAGCAGCTGGCCAAGGAGATCTACGAGTCCGACCTGCGTCACGTCAATACCAGTTCCGATTCCGAAGTGCTGCTCAACGTCTTCGCCCACGAACTGGCCCAGCGCGGCAAGCTGCAGCCCACCGAGGAAGATGTATTCGCCGCCGTGACCGACGTGCACAACCGTTGTGTGGGTGGTTATGCGGTGGTGGCGATGATCACCGGCTACGGCATCGTCGGTTTCCGCGATCCCCATGGCATCCGTCCGATCGTGTTCGGCCAGCGCCATACCGACGAGGGCGTGGAGTACATGATCGCCTCCGAAAGCGTGTCCCTGGATGTGCTGGGCTTCACCCTGATCCGCGACCTCGCGCCGGGCGAGGCGGTCTACATCACTGAGGAAGGCAAGCTCTACACCCGCCAGTGCGCCACCAATCCGCAGCTCACCCCGTGCATCTTCGAGCATGTATACCTGGCCCGTCCTGATTCGATCATCGATGGCGTCTCGGTATACAAGGCGCGCCTGCGCATGGGTGAGAAGCTGGCCGAGAAGATCCTGCGCGAGCGTCCCGAGCACGATATCGACGTGGTGATCCCGATTCCGGACACCAGCCGCACCGCGGCACTGGAGCTGGCCAACCACCTGGGCGTGAAGTTCCGCGAAGGTTTCGTGAAGAACCGCTATATCGGCCGGACCTTCATCATGCCGGGCCAGGCCGCCCGCAAGAAGTCGGTACGCCAGAAGCTCAATGCCATCGAGCTGGAATTCCGCGGCAAGAACGTGATGCTGGTGGACGATTCCATCGTGCGTGGCACCACCTGCAAGCAGATCATCCAGATGGCCCGTGAGGCCGGTGCGAAGAATGTCTACTTCTGCTCCGCCGCCCCGGCCGTGCGTTATCCGAACGTGTACGGCATCGACATGCCGAGCGCCCACGAGCTGATCGCCCACAATCGTTCCACCCAGGATGTGGCCGACCTGATCGGTGCCGATTGGCTGATCTACCAGGACCTGCCGGACCTGATCGAGGCGGTCGGTGGTGGCAAGATCAAGATCGAAAGCTTCGACTGCGCAGTGTTCGACGGCAAGTACGTTACTGGTGATGTCGACGAGGCCTATCTGAACAAGATCGAGAATGCCCGTAACGATGCCTCCAAGGCCAAGACCCAGGCGGTCAGCGCGATCATCGATCTGTACAACAACTGATCCAGAGCATTCACGAAGAGATTAGGAGTAGGCGGCATGAGTCAGGATTGGGATGCGGGTCGGCTCGACAGCGACCTTGACGGTGTAGCGTTCGATACCCTGGCGGTGCGTGCCGGCCAGCACCGCTCGCCGGAGAGCGAGCATGGTGACCCGATGTTCTTCACCTCCAGCTATGTGTTCCGTACGGCCGCCGACGCGGCCGCGCGCTTCGCGGGCGAGGTGCCAGGCAACGTCTATTCGCGCTATACCAATCCCACCGTGCGTTCTTTCGAGGAGCGCATCGCGGCCCTCGAGGGGGCCGAGCAGGCCGTGGCTACGGCCACTGGCATGGCTGCCATTCTTTCCGTGGTCATGAGCCTGTGCAGCGCTGGTGACCATGTACTGATCTCGCGCAGCGTGTTCGGCTCCACCATCAGTCTGTTCGAAAAGTACTTCAAGCGCTTTGGTGTGCAGGTCGACTACGTGCCTTTGGCAGACCTGTCTGGCTGGGATGCGGCGATCAAGAGCAATACCAAATTGTTGTTCGTCGAGTCGCCATCCAATCCGCTGGCTGAACTGGTGGATATCGCCGCGCTCGCCGAGGTGGCCCACGCCAAGGGGGCGATGCTGGTGGTGGACAACTGTTTCTGCACGCCTGCGTTGCAGCAACCCTTGATGCTTGGAGCTGATGTGGTGGTGCATTCGGCTACGAAGTTCATCGACGGCCAAGGGCGCTGCATGGGCGGTGTTGTCGCTGGTCGCAGCGAACAGATGAAAGAGGTGGTGGGTTTTCTGCGTACCGCAGGGCCGACCCTGAGTCCCTTCAACGCTTGGGTCTTTCTCAAGGGGTTGGAGACTCTCAGTTTGCGTATGCGTGCCCATTGCGCCAATGCCTTGGCCCTGGCGCAGTGGCTGGAGCAGCAGCCTGGCGTGGAGAAAGTGCATTACGCAGGGCTTGCCAGTCATCCGCAGCATGAATTGGCCAAGCGCCAGCAGCGCGGTTTCGGTGCCGTGGTGAGCTTCGAGGTCAAGGGAGGTAAGGAGGGGGCGTGGCGCTTCATCGATGCTACTCGCCTGGTCTCCATCACCGCCAACCTGGGTGATAGCAAGACCACCATTACCCATCCAAGTACTACTTCCCATGGGCGCCTGGCGCCTCAGGAACGTGAGGCTGCGGGCATTCGCGATAGCTTGATCCGTATTGCCGTTGGCCTGGAAGACGTTGCCGACCTGCAGGCCGACCTGGCTCGCGGCCTGGATGCCTTGTGATCGAGTTGTCAGCACCCCAGGGGGGTGGCAACGGTCGCGTTGCACTGGTTACCGGTGCGGCCCGTGGGATTGGCCTGGGTATCGCGACCTGGCTGCTGTGTGATGGCTGGCAGGTGGTCCTTGCCGATCTTGATCGAGAGCGCGGTCCAAAAGTGGCACAGGTACTGGGCGAAAATGCCTTGTTCATTGCCATGGATGTCGCCGACGAAGAGCAGGTGGCCGAGGGGGTTGCCGAGGTTTTGGGGCGTTTCGGGCGCCTGGATGCCCTGGTGTGTAATGCCGCTATGGCTGATCCGCACAATATGACGCTGGAAAGCCTGGACCTGGGGCATTGGAATCGCGTGTTGGCGGTGAATCTTGGTGGGCCGATGCTGCTGGCCAAGCACTGTGCGCCTTATCTCCGAGCCCATGGTGGTGTGATCGTCAACCTGGCTTCCACCCGTGCCCGTCAATCCGAGTCGGATTGCGAGGCCTACGCGGCGAGCAAGGGCGGCTTGCTGGCCTTGACCCATGCCTTGGCTGTCAGCCTGGGGCCTGAGATCCGTGTCAATGCGGTGAGCCCGGGCTGGATCGATGCCCGTGATCCAGCAGTGCGGCGCCTGGAGCCATTGTCGGAGGCCGATCATGCCCAGCACCCGGCTGGTAGGGTCGGGACCGTGGAGGATGTGGCGGCGATGGTGGCTTGGCTGTTGTCGCGTAATTCAGGGTTCGTCACCGGCCAGGAATTCGTGGTGGACGGTGGTATGTCCAAGAAGATGATTTACCAGGGCTGAAGTTTTCTGCAGGTAAGGAGGTTGGAGCGGTGATGCCTTGGCGCACCGTTCGCGTTTTTCCTTGGGCATGCAGCTTGGTGCTTGAAGTTGTTTTTTGAAAAAACTTCAATCCTGCTATTGACTTAGCTTCGATACGTGCGTAAATTTCGCGGCCTCAGCGAAGCAAAGGGTGATTAGCTCAGCCGGGAGAGCATCTGCCTTACAAGCAGAGGGTCGGCGGTTCGATCCCGTCATCACCCACCACTTCCTGAGTACCTTTCGAAAGAAAGGCGGAAGCTTCCAAGGAAGCCTCCAACCGACGCGCAGCGGTAGTTCAGTCGGTTAGAATACCGGCCTGTCACGCCGGGGGTCGCGGGTTCGAGTCCCGTCCGCTGCGCCATATTTTCCAGATCAGGTTCGCCTGGTTTGAGATCGAAAGCCTTAGGGCCTCGGTCAGATGATTTAAAAGTTTCACCTGGATGTAAGTCCAAGCGATACGCAGCGGTAGTTCAGTCGGTTAGAATACCGGCCTGTCACGCCGGGGGTCGCGGGTTCGAGTCCCGTCCGCTGCGCCATATATGCTTCAAGGACCACTGAACGCCTTGATGCAACGAAACAGCAAAGACCCTGGTCGTAAGACCAGGGTCTTTTGTTTTTCGCCTCTGTAGTTTCTATCGTTATGGTTTGCCCACAAAAAACCGCCTGGCTGGCGGTTTTTTTGTGGGCGAAGAACAGTCTCGTCAGAAGCCGAGCTTGTCCCGTAGGCTGTAGTACCAGGCTCCCAGGGCGCTGAATGGGACGCGTAGTGCGTGCCCGCCAGGGAAGGGGTAGTGAGGCAGGTTGGCGAAGGCGTCGAAGCGCTCTGCCTGGCCTCTCAGGGCCTCTGCCAGGACCTTGCCGGCCAGGTGGGTATAGGTCACGCCATGGCCGCTGCAGCCCTGGGAGTAATAGATGTTGTCTCCCAGGCGACCAACTTGCGGCAGGCGCGAGAGGGTCAGCAGGAAGTTGCCGGTCCAGGCGTAGTCGATCTTCACATCCTTGAGCTGCGGGAAGGCCTTGAGCATCTTCGGGCGGATGATCGCCTCGATGTTCGCTGGGTCCCGGGCGCCATACACCACGCCGCCGCCGAAGATCAGGCGCTTGTCGCCGGAGAGGCGATAGTAATCGAGCAGGTAATTGCAATCCTCGACGCAATAGTCCTGAGGCAGCAGGCTGGCTGCCAGTTCGTCGCCCAGGGGCTCGGTGGTGACCACCTGGGTGCCGCAAGGCATGGACTTGGCTGCGAGCTCCGGAATCAGGTTGCCCAGGTAGGCATTGCCAGCAACGATCACGAACTTGGCGCGGACCCTGCCCTGGGGGGTGTGCACCACGGGAGAGGCTCCACGCTCGATGCGCACGGCGGGGGATTGTTCGTGGATGATGCCGCCCAGGGACTCGACGGCGGCCGCTTCGCCCAAAGCCAGGTTCAGCGGATGGATGTGGCCGCCGCTCATATCGAGCATGCCGCCCTGGTACTGGTCGCTGGCCACGACTTCGCGAATCCGGCGCTCATCCAGCAGTTCCAGTTGAGTGTGGCCGTAACGCTCCCACAGGCGCTTCTGTGACTCCAGGTGAGCCATCTGCTTGCCAGTCAGGGCTGCGAACACGCCGCCGTCTTTCAGGTCGCACTGGATCTTGTGCTTGGCGATGCGTTCGCGAATGATCTTGCCCCCCTCGAACGCCATCTGCCCCAGCAGTTGCGCTTGCTTGGGGGCGACGCTGCGCTCGATCACATCGATGTCGCGGCTGTAGCTGTTGACGATCTGTCCGCCGTTGCGCCCGGAAGCGCCGAAGCCGACCCTGGCGGCCTCCAGTACCGTGACGCGAAAGCCGTTCTCCAGGAGGAAGAGGGCGCTGGACAGGCCGGTGTAACCCGCGCCGATCACGCAGACGTCGGTTTCCATCTCGCCTTGCAGTTGGCGGCGTTCTGGGGCGGCGTTGGCCGAAGCGGCGTAATAGGACTGTGGGTATGGAATGTGCGCCATCCTGCGACCTCTTGTGTTTAATATATTTTACGAGTGCGGCGATGCTACCTGAGTTGCAAATGGGCTGCCAGAGCAGGCGAAAAACTTCTTCACCCCTCGGGAATTAAAAAATTCGCATATTCATAGGCTTAGCTGAAAAAAGGTGTTGACACCCCTCCGGAATTCCGTAGAATGCCGCCTCACAGCAGGCACGTAGCTCAGTTGGTTAGAGCACCACCTTGACATGGTGGGGGTCGTTGGTTCGAGTCCAATCGCGCCTACCAAACAAAATCCGCTCTGCTGGGCGGTCTAAAAAGGGTTCACCGAAAGGTGAGCCCTTTTTTTGTTGTCTGCGGTTTTCAAAGCTTCTGCAAGACTCCCATCTCAGAACGCCAGCTCGGCGCACGCCTTCAAGTTCTCGATCTTCTTTTCGCTGTGCCCCACTTGATAGTGCGTTGTCATTTTCTCGTCCGCGTGTCCTGTGAGAGTCTGAGCATATTCCTGGGGTAGATTTTGTTGCTTGTGCAGTCATGCTCCTAGGCACAGATCTCATGAAGAGTGTGGGCTCGTTGGCTGGAGCGCGCTCATGGGCGTACACAGCGTTCCAGGCCTTGCTGAGCTTTCAGGTGATGGGGTGTGTGTAGCTGATGTCCAATGATTCTTGACATCGATCGTTCCAAGGCGGTGAGCCTTTGGCCTGTAGTGCCGCGTGGCGACGCCAGTGGCGACCTCAAGCGTTTCCCGACCGCCCTGCGCAGCGTCTGTAGTGATTTTTAGGTGCGCAGGTTGTTCATCGTCCAGTGTCTTTTCTGGTGAGGCGGTAGGTGTATTTTTCTCTATATCGACAGCTGGCTTTAGCGGGACACTGTGTTGTACCGACGCTAAAGGCTGGCCGGGGCGGGCGTATAGCACGCTTCTGCCAGGTTGACGTGGGCGCGGCCTCAATAATCAATCTTGTCCGTTGAGCGTATGGCGTCGATACTTTTTCTCTACTTCCCCCTTAGCCGGCGTGAGCTCTGTATTGTTGTGTTCGGCCAATCCCTTGGCAGCAGCACGTGAGAAAGTCTGCCCCCCCCCCTCCTTCCTGGATCCTGCCATTAGCGTTCGAGCTTGAACTTTATTTGTTCCGGGAGGGGTGCTGCCTGATCCGGCAGGCATTTCTCTTCGAGCGCGTCAGAAGGTTGCCCGCGATAAGTAGTCGATCGCCAGTGTTGCGTCGTTGGCGACGCCACGCCAGCGAATGTTGAGGGGGCGCCATTGCAGTCATGGTATGGATAGAGCATCGAAATGCTTGGGGCGCTTTCCATCGTCCTCCGTTGTCCAGGCTGGGTGCTGTCGAGCAAGTCGGATGCATCAAGGCGTAGGGCGTGGTAGCGAACGGCGAGGGCACCTCAGGCGCGAGGTGTTATTTCACTCACGTCAGGGCTTGCAGCATGGCTGTAGTCAGTTGCTCTGGCATTATCGCGTGCATCAAGGTGCGAGTAGTCGTTGAACTGTTGGTGTGTATCGCAGCTTGAAGGCTGAATAGATATCAGTCGCGGGCTATATGACGGTTCAAGAGGTGTCCCGATACATTGATCATTACTTGATACATCGGTAGAGCTGGGTTCGACTGCATCAATTACATGATGAGTAGGTGTCAGCCAAGTCGAGAAAAACTTGACGTCGTGTTCGGGGTTGCTTGTCTACTAAAAGCCTGAAGTTGAGTGGTCGCGCTCTAGGGGAAATAGAGATTTGGCATCCGGAGGCGGGCTCCGGATTGCCAGGTATTTTGTTTCTCTATCTTAGTGAGATGAGCATTAATGGTGGGTAGGTTTGCTGAGTGCTGCTTTTCGGCGAGACTGGATGGTATTGCGGGTCAATGCGGCGAGCATGCCCAGCATAAGGCCGCCAGCAAGACTAAGGGCTATTGCGAGTGCTTTCTTGGGCTTTGCTGGTGCTCGAGGCTGTAGTGCGCGGCGGTCTATGGTCACTAGTTTCAGTGTGCTCATGTCGATGTTCAGATTGCTCAATCTGGCTTTTTCGGCGCGTAGGGTTTCTATATTCTGCAGGAATATATCTTCGTTTACGCGCTTGTTCATCGTTTCGACTTCTCGGTTGGCTTCCAGCAGTTTCAGCTCTTTGGCAATTTCAGCTATGCGCTCGTTGGTGAAGTCGTCATTTTTACGCTTCTGCAGTGTGTCGCGCTCTGCTTCAAGCGCTTCGGTTCCCATGAAGTACAGCGGGATGGCTTGGTTGTTAACTTCTGTTCGCATGACCTGATTTGGCTTGCTGTCGGCGGTAGCCATGCTGGATGGGGTAGTGGGGGTCCTGATTCCCATTGACTTTGCTATGGAGATCGCTTCGCCCAGTTCTGCGATTCTATTGGCGCGAACTTTGTTCATCTGGAGTCGTAGGCCAGCTAATTCATCTTGCAGCTGGGCTCGTTTTATCTTGTCGGCCTCCAGTAACTTGGCAATTCTCCACTCCTTGTCAATTTCATAGTTTGAGCGAGCGACATCAATCTTGCCTTGAAGTTCTGTTAGGCGGTTGTTGATGATGACTTTCAGGTCGGCGGCAATTTGTGCTCGTTCTAGCCCAATGGCATGGTCAACAAGGCCGTTGAGGATTGCGGTGCCATTAGTGTCCTCGGGATATTGCATGTTTAGTTGTATGTAGCTGCTGAGGTCGACTTTCTTTGGGTCTGGGAGTACAAGGCTAAGGGAGTTATTATTGAACTCTTCGAATCCTTGTTCCAGACTTTGCCCTGGCTTTTTAAACGCTTTGAATAGTTCAGGATTGGCCTTGAAGAAGCTTAGGCGGGCGTCGTAGGAGTCTATTCTAGCACCTACTTTATTTAGTGCTTCTGCCGGGGGGAGCGTATAAATTTCTGAGCGGTTTAGCGCGTCGAGTTCATTGATCGCAGCAGGTCGCAATACGCTGCTGACCTGGTATTCGCGAGGTGCTAAAAATGCATAGCCGGTACCGATTAACCCAGCTAGCAGTGTGACGCTGATTACAGTCGTGCGCTGTCGCCAGATTGAGCTGAATAATTCGAGCAAATCAATTTCTTCTGTAGAAGTTTGTAGGTGAGGCTGGGAGTGCATGTTCAAAAAAGTATATACCTTATTTTTCAATAGACTAAAGATACTATTATGAATGACTCTGATGCCTGATGAGCTCGTTAGACAGCAGCAAGCTTTGTCCGTTCATGAGAGTTGTCACATTTTTCATGCGTACCCAGATTAATGAGATTTCAGATGTCGTCAAAAACAGCATGAGTTTAGCTTTTTACTGAGTTAATAGTCGCTAGCATCTGGTGGCATAATTTTGGCAGCCTGCTAAATTAATTTGGAAATTAAATTCATGCAAGTGTTTATTTTCTCAGTAAAAGTGAGAAGTCATCTTGCTCTCGCAAAGGGGTCGAGCTTGTAGCTATTGACTTCAGATAGCATAAACAACCGATGCAAGGAGCGTTCATAGCCCAGCATAGACCATGTTTTCCCTAGGCCGCCCAATTGTGGACTGATGGTCGGATGCGCTGCTTTTTATGATCGCTGTCAGACGCCCTTGGATTCTGGATGTAGGCGCTCTGAAGAGGGGGGGGGAGCTGCGAGGCAGCTCCCCTGTGAAAACTTACTCTTGAGGGGTAAAGGTAATGCCACTGAAGGTGCGAACAGGATTGCCGCGTTCCACCTGGTGGTGAGCATAGCGGCGTTCTTGTCGCAATTGCTCCTCGCCTTGTTGCTGCCGAGCTTCCATGCGCTGCTGGATCAATAGGCGGGCCAGGCGCTTGTTATCGTGTTGGCTGCGTTCGGACTGTACTTTCACGCCGATACCGGTTGCCAAGTGCGTGGCGCGCACCGCAGAGTCGGTGGTATTCACGTGTTGTCCTCCGGGGCCAGATGAGCGCATCGTCTCAAACCGGATCTCACCTTCCATCACGTCCTGTGCGGGGCTGAACAGCTGGCCGGCGAAATACCAATTCTTGCGCTTGTGCCCAGGGCGATCAGGGCTCTTGCAGCTCCAGAGCAGGGTGCCGGTCCAGCGCTGGGCCAGCTCCTCGGCCTGCTCGCCGTCGAGGCTGGTCAGGACCGACTTGCAGTGGTTGCCACCATAGCCGGCAATCTGTTCCACGATGCTGATGCGAACGCCAAGGATTTCGGCCTCGCGGTACAGTTGGCGCAAGGCTTTGGTGACTGCGATTTCGCATTCGACCGGTCCTTGGGCCGAGGATAGTTGTAGCAACAACATCAGCAGCACCCCCGGCGTTTATAGGTCAGTACCGGCTTGAGCCGGGCGATGATCTTCACCAGTCCGGCATCACGCAGGCTGCCCACTACGCTGTCGATGCTCTTGTAGGCTTCGGGGGCCTCCTCGTACATCAAGCCGCGGTCTTCGCAGATCACCCGGCTGCCCAGTTGGGTGCGCTTGAGCTGCTCGAAGCTGAAGCGCGCATCCAGGCGGCCCTTGCAGTCGCTGCGCAGCCATTTGCGTCCAGCCCCGTGGGCCAGGGAATAGAGGCTGGCGGTGGCCGGGATGGGTTGCACCAGGTAGCTGTAGTCGCCCCGGGAGCCCGGGATGACCACCGGTCCCACGTCCGAAGGCGTGGCCCCTTTGCGATGCAGCCAGCCACTGATTCCGTCGACGTTAGCCGGCGACACCAGGTTGTGGTTGATGTCCAGTACGGCATGTCCCTTGGCCCGCAGGTTGCAAAGTAGCCGCTCGGCGATCAACCGGCGATTGGCCTCGGCGAAGCGCAAGGCCTCATTGTGTTGCTGCAGATACTGGGCGCCGGCGACGCTGTCGACCTCCAGGGGCTGATGCCCGTGCTGGTCCACGTGGCGGCGCAGGATGGCTTCCCCCAGGCCTCGGGAGCCGCTGTGCACCAGCAGGAGCAGGGCCTTGGGATTCAGCTCCAGCGCTTGCAGGGCCTCGGTGTCGTACACCTGGTCGAACTGTTGCAGCTCGGCGAAGTGGTTGCCACCCCCAATGGTGCCTAGGGAGTGCTCGTGGCCGGTCACCGGCAGGCTCAGTTGCTCACGTTCTTCATCCCACTGCTCATCCAGCGGAAGGTCGATGTTGCCGATCTTCTTTTCCAGCTTGTCGAGGTTCGGGCGAATGCTGGAAATATCGGTTTGCCACAGCGCCATGCCGCAGCCGATGTCGTTGCCCACCAGGGCTGGGTAGATCACCTGGGTGGAAAAAAATGCCGCGCCTACCGGGTAGCCCCGGCCGGGATGCAAGTCAGGCATGCCGACGACCTGGCGCATGCCGGGCAGTTGGGCGGTGGTGTGCAGTTGCTGGAGCGCTTTGTCTTCGATCCAGGTGGTGTCGGACGCGATCAGAGAGACGCCGTTCGACAAATGACGGATGCAAGTGTCCATGTCCAATTCCTGATTGGAAAAAATATTCAGGTAATGGCAGGACGAAGCGGGATTAAGCGAAGGCGCTAACGAATAGCGGATGCAGCGTTTAAACCAGGCACGTCCTGCAAGGGGTGATCAGCTGTTCCATGATGAGTCTCCTTGTCAAAAGTGTGGGAAGGGGCGCGAAGGTTAATCGTTTGTCCCATGGCTGGCAATGGGCCGTTTTACACAATGGGCACCTTCGCCAATGGCCGCGGTCGTAACAACCATCACCTTATCGAATGAGGATGGTTATGCAGACCTTCGGTGAGCGCTTGAAAGAACAGCGCAAGGCGCTGGGGCTTTCCCAGCAGGAGTTCGGGGCTATCGGCGGGGTCGAGGCCAATGCCCAGGGGCGCTATGAGAGCGGTGAGCGGGTGCCCAAGTCGGATTACCTGATGGCGATCGGACGCCATGGGGTCGACCTGCTCTACGTATTGACCGGCGAGCCTTCACGCCTGCCCGAGGGCAGCCTGAGCGCCGATGAAAGCAGCATCATCCAGAACTACCGTCATCTTGGTGATGACGACCAGGAGGCTATAGCCCAGTTGGCGTCGTCCCTGGCCGAATGTTGAATGCCGGCGCGGGTTTTTTCTCGGCCCTGGACGGCTTTTTTCCAGCGCCTGAGCGATACTCTCGCGTTTTTACGCGACCAGGAGGCAGCATGCGGGTTTTGATGGCGGTAACGGTGGCGGCTCTGTTGGCCGGCTGTGCAAGCTCCACCATGGATGATGCGCGGGCCAAGGTCCCCGCCAAAACCTTGAGTTCGGCCAAGGCCGATCAGTTAGTGGCGCAGTGCGTGCAGTTCGCCTGGCAGGATGAGGCTGTATTCGGCGTCGACGCCGCCGCCTATCTGGAGTCGGGCAAGGGCGGTGGCTACACGGTATATGCCCGGTCCGCCGAATCTTTCGTGGATATCAAGGCCGAAGGGGCGGCAACCGCTATCCGTTTCTACGCCGTCGTAGACAACTTTGTTTCCAAACGTCGATTGGCGGCTTTGGCCACCTGCTTGTAGTTTCCCCCTGGCGCAAGCCTTCAGCGCGTTTCCTGCAAACCCGGCCCTGGCCGGGTTTTGTCGTTTCTGGAACTTTGATTTTTCAGGATTAGTTTCAAGTTCTTCTCTGGAATAAACCGGGGAAAAGTAATTTTTGCTCCAGAAGATCGTGTAATACATTGACTCTTTAAATTGTCAGCGCAAATAAGGAAGTCCAGGGTTTAATGGGCTTTGCGCTGTTTTTTGCAAATTGGTCGAAGTGGTTACTTGCTGAGGGCATGAAAAAAATCGAAAAAAGTGCGCTAAGTTAAAAGTGCTCGCCAAGAGCGAGTTTTAATTAATCAATGGAGTGAAAGAAATGAATAAGCCACAAACTCAACTTAAACATGGTCGTGTCGTATCTCCTTCCAGCCGCGGTTCGGTGGCGGTGGACCTGGGTCTCCTGGGCACCTGGCAGGTCAACGAAATGGAAGGCGGAAAAAACTTGCCGGCCCTGGGCGCCGGACCGTTTCCTGCCCCTTACGGTAGCGACGAACCCAGTGTCGCACCGCCTGCGGATGGCCATATCCTCAGCGGTGGCAAGACTGATGCGCGTGATTGCGTCAACTTCACCGACGAAGAAATGTCGAAGAAACTCAATCGTCCATTCAGCTGGCCGCTGGTGAACGTGGAGCCTGGGCAAGTATTCCGGGTGCAGTGGGTTTACAGCGCTCCACACGTTACCCGTGGTTATAGCTGGTTCATCACCAAAGATGGCTGGGATCCGAAACAACGGATCAGCCGTGCGCAACTTGAGCCCAAGGCTTTTTACCAGGACTTCTATACTCAAGTTCCGTATCACGCCCATGGCCCGGAATTGAAAGCCAAGACCGAACATGAAGTCGTGCTGCCCAAGAACAAGAAGGGGCACCATGTTGTAGTTCTGGCCTGGATTGTTGCCAATACCGGTAACGCTTTCTATCAGGCCTTCGATCTGGACTTCAAGTAAGTTGCGGTGGAAGAAACTCTTTTAATAGTTCTGAAGGAATAGAACATGGATACAATCGACTTTTCCTTGATCAAGAGCCAGGCCGCCGATGCCGCATCGCTGATGCCCAGCCTCGCCGGCAAGAAGATTCTCATGGGCTTTTGGCACAACTGGGCCGCTGGCGCCGCCGATGGTTACCAGCGCGGGCAGTTCGCCAACCTGAGCCTGCTGGATGTACCCAAGGAGTACAACGTGGTGGCGGTGGCCTTCATGAAAGGCAACGGCATTCCCACCTTCAAGCCTTACAACCTGTCTGACGCCGAATTCCGGCGTCAGGTGGGCGTACTCAACAGCCAGGGGCGGGCAGTGTTGATTTCCCTGGGTGGCGCCGATGCGCATATCGAGTTGCACAAGGGCAACGAGCAGCCCTTGGCCAACGAGATCATCCGCCTGGTCGAAACCTATGGTTTCGATGGCCTGGACATCGACCTGGAGCAGAGCGCCATCGACTTTGCCGATAACAAGAGCGTACTGCCGGCGGCCTTGAAGCTGGTGAAGGACCATTACGCTGGCCAGGGCAAGCATTTCATCATCAGCATGGCGCCGGAGTTCCCCTACCTGACCAGTAATGGCAAGTACGTGGCCTACTTGCAGGCACTGGAGGGGTATTACGACTTTGTTGCGCCGCAGTACTACAACCAGGGCGGAGATGGACTCTGGGTGTCGGAAGCCAATGGCGGGCAGGGCGCCTGGATCGCCCAGAGCAATGATGCGATGAAAGAGGATTTCTTGTTCTACCTGAGCGACAGCCTGGCTTCGGGAACTCGTGGTTTTACCCGCATTGCGGCGGACAAACTGGTGATCGGCCTGCCGAGCAACGTTGATGCAGCGGCCACAGGCTATGTCATCGATCCGGCGGCGCTGGGCAATGCCTTCAAGCGTTTGCAGAAGGCGGGGCACGGGATCAAGGGGCTGATGACCTGGTCAGTGAACTGGGATGACGGCATCAATCGGCAAGGGACACCCTACAGCTGGGAGTTTTGTAAACGCTATGCGCCGTTGATCCATGGCGATGGTGGTGAACCAGAGCGCCCGGGCGCTCCTGGTAGCCTGGCGGTGGTGGAAAGTGGTCGCAACAATGTGCGGCTGAGCTGGAGTCTTTCCAGCAGTGTGCGCCCGGTGGAGTTCTACACTCTGTATCGCGATGGCAAGGCCGTGGGAAACACGGCGTCCCTGGGCCTGGACGATCAGGGATTGAACCCTGATACCCAGTACAACTACTTCGTCACGGCCACCGATACCCAGGGACGTGAGTCCCTGCCCAGCCGCAGCGTGACTGCGAGGACGGCAGGGGGTGCGGTCGACCCGAAGTTCCCCGAGTGGCGTGTTGGCCAGCACTATCGCAAGGGGGACGGAGTGAGCTATGAGGGCAATCGTTACTTGTGTCTTCAGGAGCACACATCGAACCCGGCCTGGACGCCTTTGGCGGCCTTCACGTTGTGGAGCAAGGTCTTGCTCGAGCGCCATGCTTGAGTCAGGCGGGTCATTAAGGGATTGAATGACCTGGCGACCTATCGTTGGATCCTCGGATTCGCGATAGGTCGTTTTTTCGTTTGGGCCATTGATGAGTTGTCCGGATATGTCGATCAATCAGATGGAGGCGAGCGCCATGTTGATGCATTGGTTTCTGGCGGCGGTACATTTGTTGGGGTTCGCTGGCGCTTTCGCAGCGGTTCTGGCTCGTGGCTCGGCTTTGCGTCGACTGGAGAAGGCCGAAGCAGGGGCTCGTTCGGTGCTGATGGCTGACAATGCCTGGGGGCTGACGGCGCTGATGTTGTTGGCGACTGGATTGCCCAGGGCGTTCGGCGGCTACGAGAAAGGTACGGACTATTACCTGCACCAACCGTTGTTTCACCTGAAAATGGCGTTGTTCATCGCGATCCTGGTGCTGGAAGTCCTCCCCATGTCGACCTTCATCAGGTGGCGGGTGATCCTGGCGCGCGGTGCCATGCCTGACACCGGGCGAGCCGGGCTGTTCGCTCGTATCAGTCACCTGCAGGCCTTGCTGCTGGTATTGATGGTGGTGGCCGCAAGTGGCATGGCGAGAGGGGTGATGCTGGCTCAATTGTAATTGTTGGTAAGCACGGCTGCATTGTCAGCCGCTTGAGGGGTAGTCTCGCGGTTCGATCAGCGAGCCATGGATGCCCACGATGTTTCAAATGAATAGCCTGGTCCCGGAAATGCTGGTGGCGGACCTGGAGCGTAGCCTGTCTTTCTATCGCGATACCCTGGGCTTCAAGGTGGAGTACCAGCGGCCAGAGCACTTCTTTGCTTTTCTCTCCTTCAATGGCAGCCAGCTGATGCTGGAGCAGGATGACCTGGAAGAGTCGGAGTGGCGTGTCGGTCCCTTGCAGGCACCTTTGGGGCGAGGCATGAACCTGTCCATTGAGTGCCCGGATATCCATGGGTTGGCCAATGCCCTGGAGCAAGCGGGAGTGGTCCTGCGCAGGGCGATCCAGGAGTGCTGGTATCGGCAGGATGGTTTGCTGCGCGGCCAGTTGAACCTGCTGGTACAGGACCCGGATGGCTACCTGCTGCGATTCAATGAGGACCTGGGTTCCAGGTCGGTGGATGCCTGAGTGCCAGGCCCGTCACGACGCTTGCCGGATAGGGTGCTGCGTGCCGGGAGCCGAAGGTTGTATTTGTGCTCGGAGGGGATGTTGGCGAAGGGGGTGACAGTTCAGTGGCTGGGGGCCGGCTGTGCCTGTCACCGAATCGGGAGGTTCAGGTGACCTGCGGAGAAAAGCTCAAGGCGAACGAGAGACGCGTTGCGCCAGCCATTGTGCGTGGGCAACAGGCTGGTGCTCATATTATTCAAGGAGTTTCGCGTTTGTCCGGTGCAGTCAGTCCCGCCTGGATGCGTTGGTAGATTTCCTCGCGGTGTACCGCAACGTCTTTTGGTGCATTGATGCCAATACGGACCTGTTGGCCGCTGACGCCGAGAATGGTGATCGTAATGTCGTCACCGATGTTTATGCTTTCACCGACTTTGCGGGTGAGTATCAGCATGATCTTCTCCTTGATAGCTTGGTAGGGCACCAGTTTGAAACAGTGCAGAGGTCGGTCTTAGGTATAGATTAGTGCGAAGTTCCACTCAGTGGGTGCCTCTTTCTGACGCGCAGAAGATCTATAAATTCCCAAGGCGCAACTATACAGACGCAATAAATATCATTCTTCCTGTTTCGAACCGATTTTGTGACAAGGTCCCTCACGCCTTGGGTGCTAAAATCCTGTGTCTGACTTTATGGGAGTAGGTTGTGCGCACAGTAGTGATAGCGGTGGCAGCGTTGGCGGTATTGGGATTGGCCGGTTGCGGCGAAGGCAAGCGTGTCGAGGCGAACAAGAGCGCTTCGGCGGCGCAGGTGCAGCCGGCGCAGGTATCCGGTGCGCCGCAGTGGGATGTGCTGGTGGGCAGTGAGCTGCCTCAGGCGGTGAGCGATCTCACCGGCTGGCTGATCGAGCACGGGATCATGTCCAATGTGATGGTAGTGGACGGCAAGCAACGGGTCTTGGTCGGGCCTTTCGCTACCCAGGCCGAGGCGCAGGCGAAGAAGTCCGAAGTGGTCGAGAAGCTGGTCAAGGCGAAAAAGCGTGATATCGATGTCTCGGTCATCGAGCATCACGACGCACAGTGACGCTGTTTCCCGCATGATGAGATCACCCGCGTCCGCGGGCGATCTTGTATCAACCGCAGGCCTTGAGGTTGACCACGCCAACGAATTCGTTACCGCGCCCCATCACACACGCCACGCTCTGATTGCGCTGGCGCTCCCAGTCCTGCACTGGATACGTCTTGTTCCAGGCTTCGAAGAGCTGGCGGTCTTGCTTGGACAGGCGTAGCCCGTACTGCTTGCTCATGTAGAAGTAAGTGCGGGCGATCATGCCGCGAATGGATGGGCGGGGCATGACCTTCTTGGCCTTGAAGTCCACTTGGGTCAGGCAGGAGCCATATTGACCTGACTGTTCGGGGAGCCAGCCGAAACTGAAGTTGCTGCGGTCGCCATTCACTTCGCCGATGCTGGGCACCAGGTTGTGCAGGTCGGCTTCGGCGCGTTGATAGGTCGTATCGTTGCGCGAGCAGTTCTTGCGCCCGCCCTGTTGCCAGCATTGGCGTTGGTGGCCTATCTGCCAGGCCGGCACGATGTGCTCCCACTCAATGCGTTCGGCTCGTTTGGCATTCTTGCGCGGTACATAGCCACAGGCTGCCAGGTTTACCCGGTTGCCATTGTATTTGCAGCCGCAGTAGAACTCGGTGGATTGAGGGGCATAGAGTTTCCACGCGACCTTCTTGGCTTCAGTGAAGGTGCGAGGTGCATCGGCTTGGGCAGTCAGGGCAACGAAAAACAGCAGTACAGCCAGGCAACGGACAATCATCGACTCAGTCTTCCTTCGGCACGATCCAGAAAATCTGCACGCCGCCATCGTCGCGATAGGCGAGGGTGACGTTGTCGTTTTCGGCGATCTCCTCCAGAAGGCGTTCCCATTCTTCCTGTGGTTCATCGGGCAGGCGAAAGATCAGCGCTGCCTTGGATTTCTGGGCGGTAGGGGAGTTGATGATTTTCTGGATGCGAACACCCAGGCGTTCGTAGGAGCTGAGGGGTGTTTGGGTTGTGGCCACGGAACAATCCTTATTAAGCTGTACGCGCATACAGTATTTAACTGTAGGAAATTTCGCAACTGCTTAAAATTCAAGAAGTTCCTCTGACAACGCTTTGCGCATTTGTCTCATCACAGCCGAGGATTTTTTAACACGGGGAAGTCGCAGGAGGGGAACCGCTCACCCGTTGGGGTGAGCGGTTGAGCGCTTGCTCGACCTGATACGGCCGAGCAGGGAATCAGTATTCCCAGAACATGCGTTGCAGTTCCTTGCTGTCCTGGGTCTTGGTCAGGGCGACCATGGCCAGGATGCGGGCTTTTTGTGGGTTCAGGTCGTGAGCCACGACCCAATCGTACTTGTCGTCAGGCTGTTCGGCGTTACGCAGTACGAAACCGCCAGCATTGACGTGGGAAGAACGGATGATCTGCACACCGTTCTTGCGCAGTTCCTGCAGGGCCGGTACCACGCGGGAAGATACCGAGCCGTTGCCGGTGCCGGCGTGGATGATGGCTTTGGCGCCACCTTGAGCCAGTGCCTTGTAGGCAGTGTCGCTGACGTTGCCGTAGCCGTAGGCGATTTCTACGTCAGGCAGGCTCTTGATGTTCTTGATGTCGAATTCCGAGTCCATGGTGTGGCGCTTGGCTGGCAGGCGGAACCAGTAGGACTTGCCTTCCACCACCATGCCCAGCGGGCCCCATGGGCTCTTGAAGGCTTCGGTCTTGATGTTGATCATCTTGCTGACGTCGCGACCGGACTGGATCTCGTCGTTCATGGTCACCAGTACGCCTTTGCCCCGGGAGCTTTTGTTGCCGGCCACGGATACAGCGTTGTACAGGTTGAGCATGCCGTCTGCCGACATGGCGGTGCCTGGGCGCATGGAGCCGACGACTACGATTGGCTTGTCGGTTTTTTCCACCAGGTTGAGGAAGTAGGCAGTCTCTTCCAGAGTGTCGGTACCGTGGGTGATGACGATGCCGTCCACGTCCTTGCTATCGGCCAGCTCGGCTACGCGGCGGCCCAGTTGCAGCAGGTTTTCATTGGTGATGCTTTCCGAGGCGATCTGCATCACTTGCTCGCCACGTACGTTGGCCACTTGGCTCAACTCGGGGATGCCGGCGATCAGTTGCTCGATGCCAACCTTGGCTGCCTGGTAGGTGGCGCTGTTGGCCGCGCTGGCGCCGGCGCCGGCAATGGTGCCGCCAGTGGCGAGGATCACCACGTTGGAGAGTTTCTGTTGGGTTTCAGCTTCCTTGGCCTGCAGGGCTGCGGGTAGGAGCATGAGCAGGGCCAAAGCGCCCGGAACGAAGGTTTTGAAGGCAGATTTCATTGTTTTCTCTCTAGTAGTGAGACAGTGCTGATGCAGGTTCATCTAGAAACACCTCGGCTGCAGATCTGTATGCGGCGGGGCACCGCGGGTTGAGCAGGATTTGTACCAGCGCTACCTTGGCCAGATATTTATTTTAAGTTACTGATTTATATCAATTTTATTTCTATTTTTGACGGACATTGACAAGCTTATGTCCGGGATTCCGAACGTTTCTGGGTGTGGTGTTCGGCAAACCGAAAGCGACAAACGCAAGCCGTGTGCGGGGTTTTCGCTCATGAATTAAAGATTGTTCTGAAGCGGTCGATGAGTCTTTTAGGATCTTTTTAACCAGGAGTTCATATGTCGCTGTCAGTCGGATTTCCAGGACCGGGGGCCATTCTGATCAATGGCAAGTCACCCGCGACCATCAATGCGTTGAGCGATGCCAGTGCCGAAGGCGCTCCGCAAGCGTTGGGGACCGAAGACTCGGGAACCTTACGAGTCGGTGGCGGTTCGGCCAAGCCGGCGGAAAAGGCCGAGAGCGGCGATGCGGGCGGCGAGGGCGACAACCACAGCATCGTCGTCAAGATGCTGCTCCAGCGCATGAAGGAGCTGCAGGAGCAGCTCAAGCAGCAGCAACAGCAACTGGCCGCTGCCCAGGCCGCCAACTATCCAACCCCCGAGGCCAAGCAGACCGCGGTCATGGCCGTCCAGGCGCAGGTCGCGCAAACCAACGCCGCACTGGCTGAGGTTTCGGGCAACCTGGTGCGCGAACTGGCCAAGGAATCAGGCTCCTCCGGCAAGTTGGTAAATACCTCCGCTTGATCAGTACCCGCCCAGTGCCAGGCACTGGGCGGCTGCTTCCTTTTGGCTATCGGTCCCGCTGTGCGCCGATGGCATCTCTGCGCTGTGATCATCGTTGACAAACCCCATTCGGGTTCGCATAGTTCGCTTTACGCAAACGTTTGCGCGGACTCTCGGGAAGGATAATCGACTATCTTTTCCGAACCTCCAGGCCGTTGAGCGATACCCGGCACCTGGTTCCGCATGCCCTGCAGGCGTTGCCCACAATAATCATAAGATCGGAGTGAACCCATGAAGCTGCCCTTTGCTGGACGTCTACTCGCTGCTGCGGTCCTGGCTGCTACCTGTGCAGCGCTGCCCCTCTCTTCGGCCTATGCCGACACCCCACAGAAACCCAAGGTCGCCCTGGTCATGAAGTCCCTGGCCAACGAGTTCTTCCTGACCATGGAAGACGGCGCCAAGGCCTATCAGAAAGAGCACTCGGCGGATTTCGACCTGGTGTCCAATGGCATCAAGGATGAAACCGATACTGCCAACCAGATCCGCATCGTCGAGCAGATGATCGTCTCCAAGGTCAATGCCCTGGTGATCGCCCCAGCGGACTCCAAGGCCATGGTGCCGGTGATCAAGAAGGCCGTGGATGCTGGGATCACGGTGATCAATATCGATAACCAGCTCGACCCTGGCGTGCTCAAGAGCAAGAACATCAGCGTGCCTTTCGTCGGGCCCGACAACCGCAAGGGCGCGCGCCTGGTGGGCGAGTACCTGGCCAAGCAGCTCAAGGCCGGTGACGAAGTGGGGATCATCGAAGGGGTATCCACTACCACCAATGCCCAGCAGCGCACCGCAGGTTTCAAGGACGCCATGGAGGCCGCGCAGGTCAAGGTGGTTTCCCTGCAGTCCGGTGATTGGGAAATCGACGCCGGCAACCGTGTAGCCTCGGCCATGCTTAGCGAATACCCGAATCTCAAGGCACTGCTGGCCGGTAACGACAGCATGGCAGTGGGCGCCGTGTCCGCGGTACGCGCTGCGGGCAAGGCTGGCAAGGTGCAGGTGGTCGGCTACGACAACATCAATGCCATCAAGCCGATGCTCAAGGATGGCCGGGTCCTGGCCACGGCCGACCAGTTCGCTGCCAAGCAGGCAGTGTTCGGCATCGAGGTCGCGTTGAAGCTTCTCAAGGGCGAGAAGGTCGATACCGGCACCAATGGCGTGATCGAAACTCCGGTTGAGCTGGTCACCAAGTAGTTTTTCCGGCGGCACAACGGCGCCTGCCCGAGAGGGTGGGCGCATGGGGAGTTTCTTATGTCTGTTTCAGCTGCGAACGCTGTCCTTTCGGTCAGCGGTATCGGCAAGACCTATGCGCAACCGGTATTGGCCGGCATCGACCTGACGCTACAGCGCGGCGAGGTGCTGGCGTTGACCGGCGAAAATGGCGCCGGCAAGAGTACCTTGTCGAAGATCATCGGCGGCCTGGTCAGCCCCACTACCGGCCACATGCGCTTCAATGGCCAGGACTATCGACCGGGCAGTCGTACCCAGGCCGAGGAACTGGGTATCCGCATGGTCATGCAGGAGCTCAATCTGCTGCCCACGCTGTCGGTGGCCGAGAACCTGTTCCTCGACAACCTGCCCAACCAGGGTGGCTGGATCAGTCGCAAGCAACTGCGCAAGGCGGCGATCGAGGCCATGGCCCAGGTCGGCCTGGATGCCATCGATCCCGATACCCTGGTAGGCGAGCTGGGAATCGGTCATCAACAGATGGTAGAGATCGCTCGCAACCTGATCGGCGACTGCCATGTGCTGATCCTGGACGAGCCTACCGCCATGCTCACGTCCCGTGAGGTGGAGATGCTCTTCGAGCAGATCACCCGGCTCCAGGCCCGTGGTGTCTCCATCATCTATATCTCCCATCGCCTGGAAGAGCTGGCCAGGGTTGCTCAGCGCATTGCGGTGCTGCGTGATGGCTGCCTGGTCTGCGTCGAGCCCATGGCCAATTACAACAGTGAACAACTGGTGAACCTGATGGTGGGGCGCGAACTGGGCGAGCATATCGACCTGGGCGCGCGCAAGATTGGCGCACCCGCGTTGACCATCAGCAACCTGAGTCGCTCGGACAAGGTGCGTGATGTCTCCTTCGAAGTGCGCAGCGGCGAGATCTTCGGGATTTCCGGCCTGATCGGGGCAGGGCGCACCGAGCTGTTGCGGCTGATCTTCGGTGCCGACGTTGCCGACAGTGGCAGCATTGCCCTGGGCTCTCCAGCTCGGACGGTAAGCATCCGTTCCCCGGTGGATGCGGTAGCCAATGGCATTGCCCTGATTACCGAGGATCGCAAGGGCGAGGGGCTGCTCTTGACCCAGACCATCAGTGCCAATATCGCCCTGGGCAATATGCCGGCCATTTCCAGCAGTGGCCTGGTCAACTCCCAGGATGAGGAGCAGTTGGCCCGGCGACAGATCGATGCCATGCGTATCCGCAGTTCCAGTCCGGCGCAACGGGTGTCCGAGCTGTCCGGTGGCAACCAGCAGAAGGTGGTGATCGGTCGGTGGTTGGAGCGCGACTGCTCGGTGCTGCTGTTCGATGAGCCGACCCGTGGTATCGACGTTGGCGCCAAGTTCGACATCTATGGCCTATTGGGCGAGTTGACGCGCCAGGGCAAGGCCTTGGTGGTGGTCTCCAGTGACCTGCGGGAATTGATGCTGATCTGTGATCGCATCGGCGTGCTGTCTGCTGGACGGTTGATCGATACCTTCGAGCGCGACAGTTGGACCCAGGACGAATTGCTTGCTGCCGCGTTTGCCGGCTATCAAAAACGAGATGCGTTGCTCAATGAAGCGGCGCCTAGGACTGCACCATGAAAACAGCACCTGCAAGCGGCAAGCGAGGCGGCCAGTACTACGGCCTCGGCACCTACCTGGGGCTGGCGGGGGCGTTGTTGGGGATGATCGTTCTGTTCTCCCTGCTCAGTAACCACTTCCTGTCCTACGACACCTTCAGCACCCTGGCCAACCAGATCCCGGACCTGATGGTGCTGGCGGTGGGCATGACCTTTGTCTTGATCATTGGCGGTATCGATCTCTCCGTGGGCTCGGTGCTGGCCCTGGCGGCGTCCACCGTCAGCGTGGCGATCCTTGGCTGGGGCTGGAGCGTGGTGCCGGCAGCCTTGCTGGGCATGGCCTGCGCGGCCCTGGCCGGAACCATCACCGGTTCGATTACCGTGGCCTGGCGCATTCCATCATTCATCGTGTCCCTGGGCGTGCTGGAAATGGCCCGGGGCGTGGCCTACCAGATGACCGGGTCGCGTACGGCCTACATCGGTGATGCCTTCGCCTGGTTGTCGAATCCGATTGCCTTTGGCATTTCGCCGTCGTTTATCATTGCCCTGCTGATTATTTTCCTGGCCCAGGCGGTGCTGACTCGCACCGTATTCGGTCGCTATCTGATCGGCATCGGTACCAACGAAGAAGCGGTGCGCCTGGCGGGGATCAATCCCAAGCCCTACAAGATCCTGGTTTTCAGCCTGATGGGGCTGTTGGCAGGCATTGCGGCACTGTTTCAGATTTCTCGCCTGGAAGCGGCTGATCCGAATGCGGGCTCTGGCCTGGAGTTGCAAGTCATCGCAGCCGTGGTGATTGGTGGCACTAGCCTCATGGGAGGACGCGGTTCGGTGATCAGTACCTTCTTCGGCGTCCTGATTATTTCCGTACTGGCTGCAGGCCTTGCGCAAATCGGAGCAAGCGAACCGACCAAGCGCATCATCACCGGGGCAGTCATCGTGATTGCCGTGGTGCTCGATACCTATCGCAGCCAGCGCGCCAACCGGCGGGTTTGATTCATGGCAACAATCAAGGATGTGGCGGCGCTGGCGGGGATTTCCTACACCACCGTGTCCCACGTGCTGAACAAGACACGGCCAGTCAGCGAGGAGGTTCGGCTCAAGGTCGAGGCGGCGATCAAGCACCTGGACTATGTGCCCAGCGCCGTGGCTCGCTCACTCAAGGCCAAGACTACCGCCACCATCGGTTTGCTGGTGCCCAATAGCCTCAACCCTTACTTCGCCGAGTTGGCGCGAGGTATCGAGGATTACTGCGAGCGCAATGGTTATTGCGTGATCCTGTGCAACTCCGATGACGACCCGGACAAGCAACGCAACTACCTGCGGGTCCTGCTGGAAAAGCGTATCGACGGCCTGATCGTGACTAGCGTCGGCGGCGACAGCGGCCTGGCCCAGGGGCTGGTCGGAGTGCGTACGCCTATGGTGCTGGTCGATCGTGGGCTTGAGGGGGTGGATGCGGACTTGGTGCGCATTGATCACCGCCATGGCGCCTACCTGGCTACCCGGCACCTGCTGGAGCTGGGGCACAGGGATATCGCCTGCGTGGCTGGTCCGGCCAATACCAGCGTGACGCAAATGCGCCTGGCCGGTTTTCACCAGGCGTTGCAGGAAGCGGGGGTCGAGGTGCCGGCGGCACGTATCCTGGAGAGCGATTTCAGTAGCACCGGTGGCTACCTTGCGGCAGCCCGGTTGCTGGACGGCAACCCGCCGAGTGCGATCTTTGCCGCCAACGACATGATGGGCATCGGTGTGCTGCGGGCCGCGGCGGAACGCAACATTCGCGTACCCAGCGAGCTGTCGGTGATCGGTTTCGACGACATTCTCATGAGCCGTTATGTCTATCCGGCGCTGACCACGGTTGGCCAGTCGATCCTGCAGTTGGGGGAGAGTGCTGCTGAATTGCTGCTGCAGCGTATCGCTACGCCAGGCTTGCCAGTGGGCCAACGAATCGTCACGCCGAGCATTGTCTTGCGGGAATCGACTGCGCCACTGGGTGGCGCATTTATGCAGTACCGCTGAACCTTATTGATTGAGTAGCGACGTATGCCAGCAAAAGTAGTGGTAGTGGGTAGCCTGAACATGGACCTGGTGACTCGGGCCGAGCGCTTGCCCCGTGGGGGCGAGACGCTGACAGGCAAGTCCTTCGCCACGGTACCCGGCGGCAAGGGGGCCAACCAGGCGGTGGCTGCCGCCAGGCTTGGGGCCCAGGTGTCGATGGTCGGTTGCGTTGGGGAGGATGCCTACGGCGAGCAGTTGCGCGGGTCCCTGCTTGGCGAGGGTATCGATTGCCAGGCCGTGGACAGGGTGCCAGGGTCGAGCGGCGTGGCCTTGATCGTGGTCGATGACAGTAGCCAGAACGCGATTGTCATCGTTGCTGGAGGCAACGGTGAGCTCAGCCCTGAAAAGGTGGTCGGTTTTGATCCGGTCCTGCAGCAGGCCGAGGTGATCATCTGCCAGCTCGAGGTGCCACAGGAGACCGTGGGATACACCCTTAAGCGCGGGCGTGAGCTGGGCAAGACGGTGATTCTCAATCCGGCGCCTGCCACGGGGCCTCTGCCAGAGTCGTGGTATGGCCCGATCGATTACCTGATTCCCAACGAGAGCGAAGCGACCGCCCTCACAGGTCTTGAGGTTGATTCCCTGGAAAGCGCCGAACAGGCCGCGAGCCGCTTGGTCGCTGCTGGTGCGGGCAAGGTCATCATTACCCTGGGCGCGCAGGGGTCGCTGTTTGCCGATGGTTGCCGCTTCGAGCACTTTCCTGCGCCCAAGGTCACGGCGGTCGATACCACGGCGGCGGGGGATACCTTTGTCGGTGGTTTCGCGGCGGCCCTGGCCGCGGGCAAAAGCGAGGCCGACGCCATTCGCTTCGGGCAGATCGCGGCGGCCCTGTCGGTGACGCGAGCCGGTGCGCAACCTTCCATTCCCATGCTGTCCGACGTTCAGGCGTTTATTCCCTCATGAAGAAAACCCCCTTGCTCAATATTGCCCTGTCACGCCTGGTGGCCTCCTTGGGGCACGGCGATGTCGTGGTGATCGGCGATGCCGGCCTGCCGGTACCGCCAGGTGTCGAATTGATTGATCTGGCCCTGACCCATGGCGTTCCCGATTTTCTCGGCACCCTCAAGGTGCTGCTCAGCGAAATGCAGGTGGAGCGCCATGTCCTGGCCGAGGAAATCCTGCTCAAGCAACCAACGCCCTTGCCCGTTCTCGAGGCCATGGCCGCCAACGGCGAGCTGGGGCAGCGACAGTTGCTCAGTCACGAGGAGTTCAAGGTGCTCAGCCGCAAGGCTCGTGCCGTGCTCCGTACGGGGGAGTGCCAGCCGTACTGCAATATCGCCCTGATTGCCGGGGTGACGTTCTAGATCGTTCGCCCGTTTTCCCACCTTGCACAAGGAGTGCGCTATGCGCCGCTATGCTCAGCTGTTTCAACATTGGTTCCGGAGTCTATTGCTCTTGTCTCTGCTCACTGCTACCGGCGCTCAGGCGGCGGAAAAAATCGATCTGATCATCGACACCGATCCGGGGGCCGATGATGTGGTGGCCTTGTTGTTCGCCCTGGCGTCGCCAGAAGAACTACATATTCGGGCCCTGACCACCGTGGCAGGGAATGTGCGCCTGGATAAAACCTCGCGCAATGCCCGGCTGGCTCGTGAATGGGCGGGGCGCGAAGACGTGCCGGTCTATGCCGGTGCCCCGGCGCCGCTGTTGCGCACGCCGATCTACGCCGAGAACATCCATGGCAAGGAGGGGATCTCCGGAGTGACGGTGCACGAACCCAAGGCGCCCCTGGCCAAGGGCAGTGCGGTCAACTATTTGATCGACACCCTGCGGGCAGCCAAGCCCCATAGCATCACCATCGCCATGCTCGGTCCGCAGACCAACCTGGCACTGGCGCTGATCCAGGCGCCGGATATTACCCAGGGCATCAAGGAAGTGGTGGTCATGGGCGGTGCCCATTTCAATGGCGGTAACATCACGCCGGTGGCGGAGTTCAATCTGTACGCCGATCCCCAGGCTGCTGAAGTGGTTCTCAAGAGTGGGGTCAAGCTGACTTACCTGCCGCTGGATGTTACCCACAAGATCCTGACCAGCGATGCGCGCCTGCAGAAAATCGCGGCGTTGAACAACAATGCCAGCAAGGTGGTGGGCGATATCCTCAACGAGTACGTCAAAGGCGATATGGAGCACTACGGTATTCCGGGTGGGCCGGTGCACGATGCAACCGTGATCGCCTACCTGCTCAAGCCGGAGCTGTTCACGGGGCGCCAGGCCAATATGGTCGTTGATAGCCGTGAGGGGCCTACCTTTGGCCAGACCATCGTCGACTGGTATGACGGCTTGAAGCGCGAGAAGAACGTGTTCTGGGTCGAGAATGGCAATGCCCAGGGCTTCTTCGATCTGCTCACCGAGCGCCTGGCTCGCCTCAAGTAAGCGTTCTCTCCCTGCAGGTACTTACCTGTGGGGAGTTATTCCTGATCGGCGGTCTGAAAATCCTGTTGGCCTTCTGGGTATTTCTCAAAGACCTGTTCAATGAAGTCTCGGGCAGCTTGCGGGCCAAGCTCCTTGACCAGCAGGTCCATGCCGATGATGGCCAGTTCTTCCACGCTGCCCGGGCTGTAGGAGCACTGGCCCTGTGGCCATTTGGCCTTGATGTCGACGTCAATGCTCACTGTAGCCATGAGGGTCTCGCGAATAGGGGTGAGTGAGGAGGCAATGGACGAGTTAAGCATGTCACTCAGGCTTTGACACTCCTACTTAGGCATATGCGACACTGGGTTTTTTCCTGCGCTCAAGGAATCTGGTGTGCAAATCGACTTGAACAAACCTGATGCCCTGACCCTGGATGCGGTGCGCCAACTACTGGCTTCGGCCAGCGATAGCGTGCATACCCAATTGCGTGTAAGCAAGGCCGGTATCGCCTACATCTCCTCTGGGATCGTGGGTGGCGCGCAGATCGAGGGCGTGTTGTTTCGCCTGGAAACCTGGGCTGCCGGTTCCGGTTATGTGGGTGAGGTCGCCGCTAGCGACCAGGCCTGGGTGACGCAGGTCTTCAATGCGCTCAAGCAGAACTGGCCGAAGCCAGCATTCGACTACATCGATATCTATTGAGCGTCATTCATATCCAGTGACGATTGTCCGGTGAAAATACCCGGGTGGCTGAGGCAGACTTGCTCGCCTTGCCCAATAGGGCAAAATGCTATTTCGCTTTGAAACCAAAAATGAAAACGGCTGTCGCACGTTCTCTGTTTATTCTTTAGAAAGGAGGCTTCATGCCTTGGAAGCTCGCTTCATTCGCAACCTTGTTGGCTGCAGCAACCCTTGCTGGGTGCAGCACTGCTGGGTCGACAAAGGAATCTGTGGCCCCTGTTGAATCTGGGCTCACTCGCTGTGAAGCATCCGCTGCCCAGTTCGCTGTCGGCAAGAAGGCCTCTGCAGAGTTGCTGGAGCAGGCTCGTACTCGTGCAGGTGCGCAGTATGCAAGGTTTCTCCAGCCCAACGATATGATCACCTTGGAATATCGTTCTGACCGCTTGAATGTCAATACCGACGCCAACCTGGTGGTGACCCGGGTCAACTGTGGTTGAGCGTTGAGGTTTTTCGCGCTCATAAAAAACCCCGTCACATGGACGGGGTTTTTTTAGCTCGCTGAGAAATTACTCAGGGCGAACTTGTGCAGCTTGCATACCCTTTTGGCCTTTCTCAGCCACGAAGGAAACGGTTTGGCCTTCTTTCAGGCTCTTGAAACCGTCGCTTTCAATAGCTTTGAAGTGTACGAACAGGTCGTCACCGCCACCTTGAGGAGTGATGAAGCCGAAGCCTTTTTCATCGTTGAACCATTTTACGGTGCCGGTTTGGCGATTAGACATGGTGTATCTCCAAGAAACATATATTTTCAGTAGTACTGTGCTGCTCAGGCCAACTGGGCACACCGACCTATCATAGTCGAAATGTTCGGCTTGGGAGCCCCCTGTAGGGAGCGTTTGCCCGGCGTATTCCTGCCTTTTTCCGCTTGGATCAGCTGCAGGCCCCGGTTTAAGGGGGCTTCAGCAAAAAACAAGCGGTGATAAAAAAACCGTAAAAGCTGCATTTACAGTGGAAAAAACACGTCTCGGGCCGTTGGTGGAGCTAGCCAGGCGGTTTGTGCCACGGGTTGTGAGTGGTTATTTCGCCACTCGGCATGCGGAGATGGCGTCCAGGGCACGAGTTCGCAGCTCGGCGCTGGGTTGCTTGGTCTTGCTCATCAGCTCCTTGATTTCCTCGGTCGTGAACTTCTCGTTCAGCTTGTCGGCGCCACAGGCGCAATGCTGCTCGGCGCTTTTCGCGTCGATGCTTTGGCTGGCTGCCGCGGTGCAATCCTTCATGTAGTCGGCACGTGCGCCGGCTGGCCATGCGGCCTGGGCGCTCAATGGCAGCAGCAGGGCAAGCGGGGCAGCGAGGGCGAGCAGTTTAATGAGGCGCATGAGTCGGTTTCTCCTGAAGTCGATAACGAGGGCGACGATTCTCAACGTATTCGAGGGGTTGCGTACATCTCAAGTTCACTTTCTTCAATAAAAGACTGGAAACCGCATTTTGCGAACTTTGTCGCGCGATGATTGGGATTTATCTGTGCTAGCATGCCTGGCTTGGGTGTTTTCAGGCTTTGAAGGCTTCACTTTCCTTTGCGGTCGACACCCTTATCTTTGATTTGAATTCCAGTCACTCTGGTTCGTCCCTGGCAGGCCGAAAGGTCTCTGCCACTGTGAGGCAGGCTTTCCCGTGGGAAAGGCAGGGCGGATCTTGTACTGGCTCATCCCAACCCACGTGACCTTTGGTAGGGGTCACCACTAGGAGAGGAGGCGCCATGCCCACTATTACTCTTCCCGATGGCAGTCAGCGTTCGTTCGACAAGGCCGTAACCGTAGCTGAAGTCGCAGCTTCTATTGGCGCAGGTCTGGCCAAGGCCACTCTGGCCGGCAAGGTCGATGGCAAGTTGGTCGATGCTTGCGACCTGATCGAACACGATGCCACCTTGCAGATCATCACCCCAAAAGATGAAGAGGGACTGGAGATCATCCGTCACTCGTGCGCCCACTTGATCGGCCACGCAGTGAAGCAGCTGTATCCGACCGCCAAGATGGTGATCGGCCCGGTCATCGATGAAGGCTTCTATTACGACATCGCCTACGAGCGTCCTTTCACTCCGGACGACCTGGCCGCCATCGAGCAGCGCATGCACCAGCTGATCGACAAGGACTACGATGTCATCAAGAAGATGACCCCGCGCGCCGAAGTCATCGACGTCTTCCAGAACCGTGGCGAAGATTACAAGCTGCGCCTGGTGGAAGACATGCCCAACGAAACAGCCATGGGCCTGTATTATCACGAAGAATATGTCGACATGTGCCGTGGTCCGCACGTGCCGAACACTCGCTTCCTCAAGGCATTCAAACTGACCAAGTTGTCCGGTGCCTACTGGCGTGGCGATGCCAAGAATGAGCAGTTGCAGCGCGTCTATGGCACTGCCTGGGCCGACAAGAAGCAATTGGCCGCCTACATCCAGCGCATCGAGGAAGCCGAAAAGCGCGACCATCGCAAGATCGGCAAGCAGCTGGATCTGTTCCACTTGCAGGAAGAAGCGCCAGGCATGGTGTTCTGGCACGCCAACGGCTGGACCATCTACCAGGTACTCGAGCAGTACATGCGTAATGTACAGCGCGAAAATGGCTATCTTGAGATCAAGACCCCACAAGTTGTCGATCGTATCCTTTGGGAGCGTTCCGGGCACTGGTCCAACTACGCCGAGAACATGTTCACCACGTCCTCGGAAAGCCGTGACTACGCGGTCAAGCCAATGAACTGCCCATGCCATGTGCAGGTGTTCAACCAAGGTCTGAAATCCTACCGTGACTTGCCGCTGCGTCTGGCCGAGTTTGGTGCTTGCCACCGTAACGAGCCGTCTGGCGCTCTGCACGGCATCATGCGCGTACGTGGTTTCGTCCAGGACGATGCGCACATCTTCTGCACCGAAGAACAGGTGAAGAAGGAGGCCGCGGACTTCATCAAGCTGACCCTGGACGTTTACAAGGACTTCGGCTTCAGCGACATCGCCATGAAGCTGTCGACCCGTCCGGCCAAGCGTGTGGGTTCCGAAGAGTTGTGGGATCGTGCCGAGGGCGCCCTGGCCGATGCCTTGAACGAGTCTGGACTGGAATGGGAATACCAGCCGGGTGAGGGGGCCTTCTACGGTCCGAAGATCGAGTTCACCTTGCGTGATTGCCTCGGTCGTAACTGGCAGTGCGGTACCTTGCAGTACGATCCGAACCTTCCAGAACGCCTGGATGCCAGCTACATCGCCGAAGATAACAGCCGTGTTCGCCCGGTTATGCTGCACCGTGCGATCCTGGGGTCGTTCGAGCGTTTCATCGGCATGCTGATCGAGCATTACGCTGGTGTGTTCCCGGCCTGGCTGGCGCCAACCCAGGCAGTGATCATGAATATCACTGACAAACAGGCCGATTTTGCCCTCGATGTGGAAAAAACACTCAACCAAAGCGGATTTCGTGCCAAGTCCGACTTGAGAAATGAAAAGATCGGCTTTAAAATCCGCGAGCATACTTTGCTCAAGGTTCCCTATCTCTTGGTTATTGGAGATCGGGAAGTCGAGATGCAGACTGTCGCTGTGCGTACCCGTGAAGGTGAAGATTTGGGCTCGATGCCTATCGCCCAATTCTCTGCGCTGCTCGCACAAGCGATTTCCCGGCGTGGTCGCCAAGATTTGGAGTAATTATTATTAAGCGTGATATGAGACAAGATAAACGAGCTGCACCGAAAGCCCCGATCAACGAGAATATCTCGGCACGCGAGGTTCGGTTAATTGGCGCTGACGGCGAGCAGATTGGCATCGTCTCGATTGATGAAGCGCTTCGTATAGCTGAAGAAGCCAAACTGGATCTGGTGGAAATTTCCGCCGACGCAGTCCCACCTGTTTGCCGGGTGATGGACTACGGCAAGTCGATCTTCGAGAAGAAGAAACAACTTGCTGCCGCGAAGAAGAACCAGAAGCAGATTCAGGTTAAAGAAATCAAGTTTCGTCCAGGGACGGAGGAAGGGGATTACCAGGTAAAACTACGCAACCTGGTACGTTTCCTGAGTGACGGGGACAGGGCCAAGGTTTCCTTGCGATTCCGCGGCCGTGAGATGGCCCACCAGGAGCTGGGGATGGAACTCCTCAAGCGGGTTGAAACTGACCTGCAAGAGTACGGTTCGGTCGAACAGCATCCGAAGATGGAAGGACGCCAGCTGATCATGGTCATCGCCCCGAAAAAGAAGAAGTAATCAACAGGGCACGGCAGGCCTTCTGATTATGTTTATCAATTGAATGCGGAGTATCCGAACATGCCAAAGATGAAAACCAAAAGTGGTGCTGCTAAGCGGTTTCTGAAAACTGCTAACGGTATCAAGCACAAGCACGCTTTCAAGAGCCACATCCTGACCAAAATGTCGACCAAGCGTAAGCGTCAACTGCGCGGTAGCAGCTTGCTGCATCCGTCTGACGTGGCAAAAGTCGAGCGCATGCTGCGCCTTCGTTAATTTTTGGATCAAGAATAGAGGAAGTAACTCATGGCTCGTGTAAAGCGTGGCGTCATTGCCCGTAAGCGTCACAAGAAAATTCTGAAACTTGCTAAAGGCTACTACGGTGCTCGCTCGCGCGTGTTCCGTGTTGCCAAGCAAGCGGTAATCAAGGCAGGCCAATACGCCTACCGTGACCGTCGTCAGAAAAAGCGTCAGTTCCGCGCTCTGTGGATCGCTCGTATCAACGCTGGTGCTCGTACCAACGGTCTGTCCTACAGCCGTCTGATCGCTGGCCTGAAAAAGGCATCCATCGAGATCGACCGTAAGGTTCTGGCTGATCTGGCAGTGAACGAAAAAGCGGCGTTTGCTGCGATTGTCGAGAAAGCTAAAGCCACCTTGGCTTAAGTACCCCCGACAGTCACCCGGGCTCACCTTCGTGTGCTCTGGTGTTAAACGTCATAAATAGGGGAAGAGCCTTCAAGCTCTTCCCCTATTTTGTATCTGGAGTCTGTACATGGAAAACCTGGATGCGCTGGTTTCTCAAGCACTTGAGGCCGTGCAACACGCTGAAGACATCAATGCCCTGGAACAAATCCGGGTTCACTTCCTTGGCAAGAAGGGCGAACTGACTCAGGTGATGAAGACCCTGGGCAACCTGCCAGCCGAAGAGCGCCCGCACGTCGGTGCGCTGATCAACGTTGCCAAGGAGCGTGTAACAGAGGTTCTCAATGCTCGCAAAGCGGCTTTCGAGGAGGCGGAACTCAGCGCCAAGCTCGCCGCCGAGTGCATTGACGTGACCCTGCCGGGCCGTGGCCAGACCTCTGGTGGTCTGCATCCGATCACGCGGACCCTGGAGCGTATCGAGCAGTTCTTCACCCATATCGGCTACGGCATTGCCGAGGGCCCTGAGGTCGAAGACGACTATCACAACTTTGAGGCGCTCAACATCCCAGGCCACCACCCGGCCCGGTCGATGCACGACACCTTCTATTTCAATGCGAACATGTTGTTGCGCACCCATACCTCGCCGGTACAGGTCCGCACCATGGAATCGCAGCAGCCGCCGATCCGCATCGTCTGTCCAGGCCGTGTGTATCGCAGCGACTCCGATATCACCCACTCGCCGATGTTCCATCAGGTAGAAGGCCTGCTGGTGGATCGCGGGATCAATTTCGCCGACCTGAAGGGCACCATCGAGGAGTTCCTGCGGGTGTTCTTCGAGAAGGAACTGGCCGTACGTTTCCGTCCTTCCTACTTCCCATTCACCGAGCCGTCCGCTGAAGTCGATATGGAATGCGTGATGTGCAGTGGTAAAGGTTGCCGCGTCTGCAAGCAGACCGGATGGCTGGAAGTGATGGGTTGCGGCATGGTTCACCCGAACGTGTTGCGTATGTCCGGGATCGATCCGGAAGAATTCCAGGGCTTTGCCTTCGGCATGGGCGCCGAGCGCCTGGCCATGCTGCGTTACGGTGTCAATGACTTGCGCCTGTTCTTCGACAACGACTTGCGGTTCCTTGCGCAATTTCGCTAGTCGCGCGTCCGTAACGAATCTATTAGGAGAGCAGGATGAAATTCAGTGAACAATGGCTGCGTGGCTGGGTTAGCCCGCAGGTAACTCGCGACGAGCTGGTCGCTCGTCTGTCCATGGCCGGCCTTGAAGTGGACAGTGTTACGCCAGCCGCCGGTGATTTCAGCGGTGTGGTGGTGGGTGAGGTACTAAGTACCGAGCAGCACCCTGATGCCGACAAACTGCGGGTCTGCCAAGTCAGCAACGGAGCCGAGACTTTCCAGGTTGTCTGCGGTGCGCCGAACGTACGCCCCGGCCTGAAGGTTCCGTTCGCGATGATCGGTGCCCAACTGCCCGGCGACTTCAAGATCAAGAAAGCCAAGCTGCGTGGCGTCGAGTCCAACGGCATGCTGTGTTCCCAGGCGGAGCTGCAGATCGGTGAAGGCAACGACGGCTTGATGGAGTTGCCAGCTGACGCGCCAGTGGGTGAGGACATTCGTGCCTACCTGAGCCTGGACGATGCCAGTATCGAAGTCGACCTGACCCCTAACCGTGGTGACTGCCTGTCGTTGGCTGGTATTGCACGCGAAGTTGGTGCCCTTTATGCGGCCAAGGTGCAGCGTCCGGAAGTCAAGGCAGTTCCTGCGGTGCACCATGAAGTGCGCCCAGTTGACGTGTTGGCGCCGGCAGCCTGCCCGCGTTACCTGGGACGGGTGATCCGTAACGTGGACCTGTCCAAGCCGACCCCGCTGTGGATGGTCGAGCGCCTGCGCCGTGCTGAAGTTCGCAGCATCGATGCCGCAGTGGACATCACCAACTACGTGATGCTTGAGCTGGGTCAGCCGCTGCATGCGTTCGACCTGGCCGAGATCAACGGTGGCATCCGTGTGCGCATGGCCGAAGAGGGCGAGAAGCTGGTGTTGCTCGACGGTCAGGAAGTAGCCCTGCGCAGTGACACCCTGGTGATCGCCGACCATACTCGCGCCCTGGCGATTGCTGGTGTGATGGGTGGTGAGCACAGCGGCGTTACCACCAAGACTCGCGATGTATTCCTGGAAAGCGCGTTCTTCGACCAGATCGCCGTGGCTGGCAAAGCCCGTTCCTATGGCCTGCATACCGATGCTTCCCATCGTTATGAGCGTGGCGTGGATTGGCAGTTGGCCCGTGAAGCGATGGAGCGTGCTACTGGCCTGCTGCTGGAAATCACCGGCGGTGAAGCCGGCCCGATCATCGAAACCGTCAGCGAACAACATCTGCCATTGGTGGCGCCTGTCACCCTGCGGGCCGAGCGCATCAGTCAAATGCTGGGCATGGAACTCGAAGGTTCCGAGGTCGAGCGCCTGCTCACCGCGTTGGGCCTGACGGTAGCTGCCGATGGGGCAGGGCAGTGGCGCGTTGACGTGCCCAGTCATCGTTTCGATATCAGCCTCGAGGTCGATCTGATCGAGGAACTGGCACGCCTGTACGGTTACAACCGCTTGCCGGTTCGTTATCCGCAAGCCCGCCTGGCTCCACAGGCCAAGGCCGAGGCGCAAGGCGACTTGCCATCACTGCGGCGCCTGCTAGTGGCTCGTGGTTATCAGGAAGCCATCACCTACAGCTTCATCGACCCGAAGATGTTCGAACTGTTCAGCCCGGGTGTCGAGCCGTTGCTGTTGGCGAACCCGATTTCCGCCGACATGGCGGCCATGCGTTCGTCCCTGTGGCCAGGCCTGGTCAAGGCGCTTCAGCACAACCTGAACCGTCAGCAGGATCGTGTCCGCATGTTCGAAAGCGGCCTGCGGTTCGTGGGTCAGCTGGAAGGGCTGAAACAACAGCAGATGTTGGCAGGTATTGTTTGTGGTACCCGGTTGCCTGAAGGTTGGGCACAAGGCCGCGATGGCGTGGACTTCTTCGACGTCAAGGCGGATGTCGAGGCGGTGCTGGGCTTTGCCGGTGCCTTGGATGTGTTCACTTTCGTGCCGGGCAAGCATCCTGCGTTGCATCCTGGCCAGACAGCTCGTGTCGAGCGCGATGGGCGTGAAGTCGGTTTCCTGGGGGCCATTCACCCGGAACTGGCAAAGCAGCTCGGGCTGGATCGTCCGGTCTTCGTGTTCGAACTGGTCCTGAGTGAAGTAGCCCAAGGTCGTTTGCCGAAGTTCCACGAACTGTCGCGCTTCCCTGAAGTGCGTCGTGACCTGGCCCTGCTAGCCGATCGTGATGTCGCGGCCAGTGCGGTCCTGGAGGTCATTCGCGAGAACGCGGGTGAGTGGTTGACCGACCTCAGGCTGTTTGACGTGTATCAGGGTAAAGGCATTGATCCGCATAGAAAAAGCCTTGCCGTTGGCTTGACCTGGCAGCATCCATCGCGCACTCTTAACGACGATGAGGTGAACTCAGCGACGCAAAACATCCTCACCTCGCTCGAACAAAGGTTGAACGCCACGTTAAGGAAGTGACGTATGGGGGCTCTGACGAAAGCTGAAATGGCCGAACGTCTCTACGAAGAGCTGGGCCTGAATAAACGCGAGGCCAAGGAGTTGGTCGAGCTATTCTTTGAAGAAATCAGGCACGCTCTTGAAGATAACGAACAGGTCAAATTGTCCGGTTTCGGTAACTTCGACCTTCGGGATAAACGCCAGCGTCCTGGCCGTAACCCGAAAACGGGTGAAGAAATCCCGATCACGGCTCGCCGTGTGGTCACCTTTCGTCCAGGGCAGAAGTTGAAGGCCCGAGTTGAGGCTTATGCTGGAACCAAGTCATAACGACGAGCTCCCGGTCATCCCGGGTAAACGCTACTTCACCATTGGTGAAGTGAGCGAGCTCTGTGCGGTCAAACCGCATGTGCTGCGTTATTGGGAGCAGGAGTTTCCTCAACTCAACCCCGTCAAACGCCGCGGAAATCGCCGGTATTATCAGCGCCAGGATGTGCTGATGATCCGGCAGATCCGAGCGTTGCTTTATGATCAGGGGTTCACCATCGGCGGGGCGCGTTTGCGGCTTTCCGGTGATGAGGCCAAAGACGACACCACTCAGTACAAGCAACTGATCCGTCAGATGATTTCTGAGCTGGAAGACGTACTCGTGGTGCTCAAGAAGTAATTCTTTGCTTTAAATACTTCCACTTTTCAAACGCTTGCGGTATATTCCTCAGCGTTTCCTGAGAAGTGAAACAGGTTTCACGCCTAGTCGGGGCGTAGCGCAGTCCGGTAGCGCACTAGCATGGGGTGCTAGGGGTCGAGTGTTCGAATCACTCCGTCCCGACCATATTTTTCAATGACTTAGCCCAATCTTCACAGGTTGGGCTTTTTCATGCCCAGGGACTTTTGCGGGGGTTCAACCCGTTTTCCTCCTCAAGATGGTCAGTGCCGGCCCTCGCGAATCGGCCGCTGATACTTTGTTCGCTGCCTCAATCAGATGCTGCAGCTCCGGGGTAGAATAGTGGCTCGTAATGCTGCCGTTCTTGTGACCCAGCAACGCTTTCCGATCTTCCTCTGTCACGTTTGCCGCACGTAGCCTTCTGCCAAAGGTGTGCTTCAAGTCGTGAATCCTGATCGATCTGAATCCAGGGTGCGCTGGTGACTTATGGTCCTTCTCCCATTTGTCAGCTGCGCGGACCCTGGCTTTCTTCCAGGCCGAATCATTCATCCTATGCATTGCCGTTGGCCCGAACTGGTCTGGCTGTCCGTAAGGAAAGACCAGGTCATTGTGCAGCCCACGCTGCCCATCGATGATGTTCATCGCGACCCTATTCAGAATCACCAGGCGCTCATCGCCGTTCTTCACTCCAGCCTTGGCACTTCGTCCGCCAAACCCGGCCGGTATCAGAAACACGCTGGTACCAAGCTCAGGCACCCGTATCTCCCAATCCCACCGCAGCTTGCAGACCTCCTGTTCCCGGCATCCGGTATTGACCTTATAGAGGACCATCCTCAATAAGTGATCCGGCAACTCGGAGAAAAGGGCGGATTGCTCCTCCCAGGACAGCGGGTAAGGTTTCCTGCTGGACTTCTTTTCCTCCATCATCGATATCATCGGCACGCTATCCAGCCAGGGCCGCTTCTCTGTATCCCGCCACTTGCGATGGCAAAGGTTCAAGATTCTGACGACTCGTTGCAGGGCGATGTTCACCGTCCTGTTCGATACGCCTGGCTTAACCTTTCCCTGCGCCGTCTTGGTCGGCTTCTGGCGGTCATGCACAAACGGTGCCAGGGTTCCGTCATCGATATGCGTGATCGGCAGATCGCCGATGTTCGGGTCAAGCTGTTCAAGATGCGAGGCGGAAAGCCCGATAGATGGCTGATCTTTGAAATCCACCAGAAATCGGGTGGCTGCTTCACGCCATGTTCTGACCTGTCGCACGCCATAAACCTTTTCTTGCCGAAGCTTCTCCAGCCGGTGGATCAGATATTGCTCCGCTTCCTCCCTTTCGCTTGCTCCAGTGCTTTCCTGAAGTCGGCTACCTCTGACGACTTTGTCGATGTGCCAAATCCCGTTCCTCTGGTACCGACCCGACGTCCCGGAGGGCTGCATGAAGAAGCGGACGTATATCGATAAGCCCCTGGGTGACGCTGAGTGGCTGCTGGAGCAGTGGGGTAGCTGGCGTATGGATGGAATGGGAGTGCCGCGTTACGTCTCGCCATCGATCTTCGGTGCCGTAGTTGGCGGCGGGACTGAGTACACACTGACCGATGATGCTGCGCTGGTGATAGACTCTGCGGTGGCCAAACTCACGCTGCGTAATCAGCAGATGGGTGACTTTGTTTGGCTGTACTACGGAGCCAAGTGGACCATGGTTCGCCTGGGCGAGTCAGCCAAGATGGCTGAGCGTTCGGCGAGAGAGATAGTCAAAGGTGGCGTTGGCTTTATCGACGGCTATTTGCAAGCAATCAGCGAGGCTGCGTAAAAAATTCTTTCATGCCGGATAAACACCTGTTTTCATGGCAGCGTGTTTAGCTTTTCAAGCGCGACACCCCAGAGAAAGCCCGGCCACTGAGCCGGGTTTTTTATTTGCTGTGTTCACCAATAAATCTGCGCTACCCATAAGTAAAAACGGCCAAATCGTAAGTTAAAAATGACAGGTGAAAATTTCATTGAACGATTTGATGGCCCTATGCCTCTTAGCCGTCGGTGATTGCTTACATCTCTCATAATCAGTACTTATTGGTCATAAAATGAAGAAAATTCTGCTGGGTGCTTTACTGTTTTCCTGCGCGTCCCTCGGTGTGAATGCCGCAGAATTGTCAGGTGCGATTGGTGCCACTAGCCAAGGTGGCCTTACTGCCCGCGTAGGTATGGGTTTCGGTTGGGACAAGAGTTGGTTTGAGTCCAATACAGGGCGCCTGACGGGCTACTGGGACGCGGGCTATACCTATTGGGAGGCTGGAGACGCTTCCGGTGGTGCGCACTCGCTGTCTTTCGCTCCGGTGTTCGTCTACGAGTTCGGTAGCGGCAACGTGAAACCATTCGTTGAGGCAGGTATTGGGGTGGCGGTGTTCTCCGGAACGTCCGCAGGTGACCAAGAGTTCGGTTCGGCGTTTAACTTCGAAGACCGCATCGGTGCTGGCCTGAAGATCGGCGAGACTCAGAAGGTCGGCATTCGCGCTATTCACTACTCCAACGCTGGCATCAAGCAGCCCAACGACGGTATCGAATCGTACTCGCTGTTCTACAGCCATCAGATCTGAAACAGTAATTTCCCGAAATACCCGCCGTGTGCGGGTATTTTGTTTCCGGGCCCTGGTATCCGCTGTGGCTTTTTCGTTTCTGGAGTGTCGATGATTAGACTAGGCCGGTCGGGTGAGGCCTTCTGATCGTGGATACGAACAGCCAGAATTAATGCTGGTTGCATATACAGTATTTTGCTGAGATAGTAATTCCACTCCTCGGGTGTATCAGAAGCGAAACCCACCGCGTTGCTGGTGTTTACTTTCTCGACTCGTGTGAAGGCCTTGAGCCTCGAGCAATCGCCTTTGAGCGACATGAGTGCGGAAATCTCCGCAATCACTTACTCGACTCAAAGGTGAAAATCATGGAACCAGTAACACTTGGCCAGAAGTTCATTTCTGCCAACGTCACACGGAAACAACAGCTTATTGCACCGTCTGCGAACGTTAATGGAATCATTCTGCGTACTACTCAGATCGTAGGCAGTAGCCTCTCGTTTATTTCGACCGGTACAGCTGAGCCTTCTTATTGGAGTGGTCCTGGTGTCCCGGTGCTGTTGATGGCGTGGTCAAGTTCAGAGACACTCCCAAATCCAGTCTATCTACCTCCTGGTAACGGCCTCTGGGCTTATGAGAATAATGGCCAACTTCTGGTCTTTATTACTTATGATGTGTTGCCCGCGCCCAGCGCCCAAAACGTGGACTAGTTTCCATTAGGCAGTCACTGAAAGCCAAGAGCTTCAACCCATCGCCTTTGAGCGACATGAAAGCGGAATTTTCCGCAAACAACCATTCGACTCAATAGGTAAAAACATGGCTTATATCCGCTACGACTTTACTGACAACGGCTCCTCTGTGCTGCCGGCTCGTTACTACATGAAGCCGAATCAGTATCTGCAGTCTCCCAACAAGCGCTTCAAGCTGATCTTTCAGGCTGATGGCAACCTTGCGCTGTATGACGGTGCTCAAGCGGTTTGGGTTGCTGACCAGAACACTCCCTTCACGGAGGTGAGCAAGGGCAATACCAAAGACCCCATGATGGTCTTCATGAACTATGGCTTCGTCCTGGATGACCCTTTGCGTGGTCGTATCTGGGCGACTACTCCGAGCGATCCCACCATGGGTTCGCGTGAAGATGCATCGCTGCGCGCGTTCACCCAGGTTCAGGATGACGGGAATATTGTAACCATTGATACCATCCCTCACTGGTTTGCACCTAACGGCCGTCTGTTCACTCCGGCGGTGGGGGCGGCGATGATCATCGATGGCAATACCGAGCTGGTTCCAGGCCAGTTCTATAGCGCTGGTGATCACTCCCTCGTCTTCCAAGGGGATGGCAACCTGGTGGTTTACGGTCCGAACTTCAGCGTCGTCTGGGCAACCTACACACAGAACAAGGGTGCCGTGAGATGCGTGATGCAAGGCGATGGTAACCTCGTTATCTATGCGGCAAACAATGCCCCGCTGTGGCAGAGCGGCACTGCTGGTCATCCTGGCGCAACTATCCGCTTGCAGGCGAATGGCAGCTTCGCGGTCGTAACTGAGCGGCCGGTCTGGGCTCGTTTCGGCTACACCCCGACAATCAAGCCTCCTCGAGTGTTCTATCCGGACCACCAGTGGAAAACCGGTAGCTACACCTGGAATAACGTGTTCTAAGAAGCCACTAGGGGCCCCGCGATATTGCGGGGCTTTCACACTGGTGACATAAGCATCTAGCTAACCCATAGCCTCGGCAACTGCCGGGGCTTTTTCATTTGCGCTCCCCGAAAGGGAGGAATCGAGTATGTCCAACATGCCAGAAAAGAACCCTGACCTGTGGGCGGCAGCACTGGCATGGTTTGCGGTTCATCAGCCTCAAATCTATGCAGGTGGCACGGCTGCCATTGTTGCCGTTTTCCGCGTGATCTATGGCGGTGGTAGCGGACGCAAGATGGTGCTGGAAGCTGTCATCTGCGGCCTGATCGGTTCCAGCCTTATTCCGTTGCTTGAGTACTTCACGCTCCCGCCCAACCTGGCCACGTTCGCTAGCTGCATGGTTGGCTTTGTGGGAGTGGAGAAGCTGCGCGACTACTCCGATCGCTTCATGAGCCGAAAGGCCGAAGGCTGACTGTGCCACAAAATGAATATGCGTCATGGTCGAGCGTAAACAGCGTCTGGACGATCTGACCATTAAGGCCGAGAGCGCCGCTACCAAGTCGTCGAAGGCGGCGGCTACTGCTACCCAGGCTGTCGTCGAGGTCGATGAGCCCCTCAGTCGGGTCGCTCCAGAGAAAGGTTAATGCGCTACACGGAATTGGTCAGAACGATCGAATCGACATTACGCCCTGTTTCAGGGTCAATCGTGTCGCAGCGATCGAAGTGCCCCGTGCTCAGCAACTGATTAATCACCGCAGCGGTTGCTTGCTTCGTATTCGGAGTGCGGGCATAACGGCTACGCAGCCAGTAGTCGAGAGAGTGAGTTTTAACTTTCGCCAGCGCCGTAGGAACAGCGCCAATCACCATGTGATCCGTTTGCCGACGGCGAAGCTCGTCTATGAGCCGCTCAACGTAGAAACCTGCTTCAGGCCCGCCATGGGGGAGGACGATCCAGGAGCGAGAGCGGGTAACGTTTTTGATATCAGTATTGAGAGTTTTGAATGCTGCCTCCAGTTGCTCAATTTTGGAGTTGTGCTGGAAATCTACCAGTCGCGACGCCACCGTGTGAGACAGGTCTAGCATGCGAGCAAGTCCAGCCACTCGAATGCCGTCAGATTGAATTGCGTTCCACAAAGCGATCTTGGCGACCACCTGAATGGGCAACTTAACGACAGCCTGTCGTTCAGCTGGGATAGATGCTTCTGGGATGTGGCGATATTGCTCTACATAGAGGCTGAGAGCTTCAGTTATGGCCTGCAAGGATTTTTCTTCGGCCTCGCTTTGCTTTTCAAACGTGCAGCATGCTTCAGGAATATCGGGACACGAGAAAATAAACTTACCAGCTTCTTCATGAATGATGACGGGGTAGTCGTACATGCTTCACCTATCGATTAGATGTGGGGCTCATGCCCGCTCTATGCGGGCTTTGGCTAGCTGCCACGGAGGCAGTTGTCGTGGAAAAAACGCTACGGCCCTATTTTGCATCACTTGTGATCGATGTCAATCATAAATGATTAATTTTATGGCTTTGCCTTCCTCATCTATTGAGTGCTTGGGGGCTAGAAAATCATGGGCCAACTGAGCAGACCTCTCCCGCCTGGCTCGCTAGCTGAAGAGCCTAAGCTAACTATCTGTCCCGCAACTGGTGTGTGGGACTGGGTCCAGCGCGAGATTCTGGCCGACACCGGCAGCATCCACAACGAAGACCATGCCCACCTACTGGATGCAGACATCCAGGTCATATGGTCATCGTCGAGCTTCGAGAAGCAGGGGCGTACAGTGCTGGGCCAGGCCGAGCAGGTACCTGCCGCGACCTAATGCTCATGATACGAGCAGGGAGAACCAGGAGCGCTACGTTGGCTACAAGCAGCGGGCCGTGTTTTACAACGCCACTGGCCGGACCAAGCACAGCCTGGTGGGTGCTGTATTCCGTACCTGGCCGACGCTGACGGTCCCGGGCGCGCTCGACTACGTGGCCAAGGATGTTGATGGTCAGGGCGTGAGCATCTACCAGCAGTCCCAGTCAGTGATTGGGCACCTGCTTGAAGTGGGCCGTCACGGGCTGTTGGTGGACTACCCGCAAGTTGATGGGCAGGCGGTGAGTGTTGCAGATATGGCGTCTGGCCGTGTCCGTTCGACGATCAGCAGCTACCCAGCGGAAGCGATCAAGAACTGGAAGACTCGCAAGGTCGGCGGCCAGCATCTGCTAAGCCTGGTGGTGCTGGAGGAGAAGGTCGATGTCGACACTGATGATGGCTTCGGTAGCAAGCAGGTACGGGGAGACAATGTCATCTCGGCACCGGCTGCTCACAGCCTGGAGCTCATCAGTCACCTTGAACCGTATCCATGCCGCGTCACTGGCCTTGGCCGTCTTCTGCTACACCACATACAGAAACCCTTCCCGAACCCCATCAAATCGCATATTGAGGATGTCAGTGCGACGCTGCGCCGTGATCAGCGCAAGGTCGATTGCGTTCTGCAGCCAGGGCGGCGACTTCTCCCGAATGGCTTTCAAGCCCTCAATGGTGTGTCGTTTACGTTGCTTCTTCTCGATTCTGTTGATGGTGCTGGCTGCTGGGTTGTCCGGACACAGCCCCTTCGCCGCGGCATGATTGAAGATGTTGATCAGCAGGGCGCGGCATTGGTTGGCCGTGCGCGGGGTGAGGGCGTCTAGCATCTTAGCGATCATACGGATTGTGATCTGGTCGAGGGCCTGGCCTTCGAAGTGCTTTCGAAAGCGGCGAAAGTGGACGGCGTAAAGGCCCCAAGGTGCCCTTGGCTAGCTCGCGCGGCGGCAGGACATCGCGCTCATCCGACCACGAACGGCAGCTTTCGGCCTCCTCCTTTGCGCAGTTGCACTCCACTTGACCCCCCGTTTGCATTCGACTTGACCAGTCATTTGCATTCGTTCTGACCACCGATCGCATCGGATTTCACCAGCACGCTTTGTAACCATGATCGGCAGAGAACTACCAGGAGCTGCTGGCGGACGTAGCAATGACGAAAGAGCAACTATGCTAGGTCTGATGCCGGAATTGATCGAGCAGGTCGGGCCTTGCGTCCATACGTCATGGCAAAACAATGGGAGTGGGATCGATTCGCTTGTGTTGAATCGGCCGTTGCTCCATCTCAAGGAAGGTCTGCCGGAGGTCTGAAGTTGCGAATCGCTTTCCTAGTAAACCGGGACGTGGAGAGCAATCTCACTCTCAATTTCCTGTTACCCGAGATTCACGAGAGCACAGTGGGAATTTTCCTCTCGGAGAAAGTGGGATCGGGCAGGAAGGTGCCACGCATGCTCGGACAACTAGCATTGATCGAGCAGGACCTCTTCAATGCCTTGGCCCCTGGGTTAATCGGATCGAGTGACCAGGTCAGCAGCAGGCATCGATTCGGTTTTGCAGAACTGCAGCAACGCTTTGGGGTTCCTGTGCGGGTATTGCCCAGCTTGGGGGATCCTGCGGGCCTGCAAATGCTGCAGGATGTGGGAGCGGATCTGTTCATCTCAATCCGCTTTGGTCAAATCCTGAAGAATGAAGCGTTGGCAATTCCGCCACGCGGCGTCCTCAATCTTCACTCTGGCCTCTTGCCTCAATATCGAGGTGTTCTCGCGACCTTCCGGGCGCTGCTGAACGGGGACCTGGAGATCGGCTGTACTCTCCATTGGATCGACAGTCCCGGCATTGATGTTGGTCGTATCATTGAGACTGCGCGTGTGGCAGTCGAAAAGGAGCGCTCCTTGCTTTGGCACATCCTTTCACTTTATCAACCAGGCGCGCGTCTCATCATGAACGCCATCAGGCGCCTGGAGCGCGGTGAGCCCATGACGGGGACGTCTCAAGATCCATCTGCCGGGGCCTACTACTCCTTTCCCAGCGAGGATGACCTGATGCGGTTCACTACACTGGGGTGGCGGCTCTTCGATCGCGAGGACGTTTGGGATCTTTTCGAATCGTACGGATTTCCGTTGCGGATAAGCGCTCCTTGAGAGGTTCAGTGCGCTGTTCGCCATGGGCGCCACGCGAGTATCTGTCGGTGAGGATGGCCCGCAGCAGGTAAGGGCCGACCTTAGCTATTACGAGTGGCTTAAGCAGCAGCCTGCTGCCTTCCAGGACAAGGCTATTGGTCCGGTTCGCGGGAAGCTGTTCCGGGAGGGCGGGCTGAGTGTTGAGCGCTTTGCGGAGCTGCAGCTTGATCGCAACTTTGCACCGCTGACGCTTGAGTAAATGAAGACGTTTGAGCCTCTGGCGTTCGAACGTGCGGGTTTGATAGGGTCATAAGGCCTACCGTTCATTATGAAGTCAATCATGATTTACAGCCTGAAAGTCTCCGAAAAATATGACGTTGAGATCTGTATTTACTTTTTCCAATGCGCAATTGACGCAAGTAATTGGTCGGCAGCTTTAACGCAATTGGCAACGCTTGGTGGGATTGTTCAGAAAGCGTTTGCCGCCGGAAGACTGGATGTTGAGTCCAAGGAAATTATTTTATTTGTTGCCGCATTTCCTGATCTTCTTGAGAAAGCCAAGAAGTTTGGTGGAGGGCTGGACGACTTGGTTAGAGAGGCTTGCGGACAGAGCCCATATGGGGCTCCTGTTGCTGAGGTTATACGAATGACCTACATCTAATAACAGATGAAAAAGACAGACCCGCTTCGGCGGGTTTTTTTATGCCTGCAGGCAGGGCCTGCATCTCGTCTCTGGGAGACAACCAATGCTGAAATTCCAACTGGATACCCTGGAAGGGGTAGACGAATCCGTGCGCGCTTTTTACACCGAGAAAGAGGGCAAGTATGTCATCGGTATCGAGGGGTTGCCTCAGCCTGAAGACGTCACCGGCCTAAAATCGAAGGTTCAGGAACTGCTCGACGAGAAGAAGGCAGCCGATATGCGATGCATCACAGTATCGTTGTAAGGAAAAAACCGGTCTTTACTCTAGCCACGCTGCTTGTCGATGATCGATCTCGGTATGTGGTCAGTCGATGGCTATTCGGTCTAAAGGTGTCAGCCGGGAATGACATAGCGGCCACGCCGATATCGGTTTGCGGTACTGCTACACAGTTGGCTTGATGCAACTCCTGGCAAACATGCTCAGTGTCAGCGTGATACGCGGCGTGCCACTTTACTGCCTCGGGCCAATGGTTTGCTGCCCAGAGGATCTGGAGGGCTGCAGCACGCGCGCCGGTGCTCCATCCGCCCATGCCGGCGAATAGGTCGATCGCTGTGGTCTTCTTTACTCCGAGCAATTCCGGATCGGCCAAAATTACGATTCAGACCGATAAAAAGAAGGGAAGAGGCGGCCCATGCAGGACCGCCGGGATTACTGTTAACCGTGCAGCTGCACGTACACGTAAAGAACTAGAAGAAACAGAATCAAGCGACCGATGATCACAGGTAGAACTCCAAGAACGAGCGATATTGCTCATCTTGTAAGTGCTTGGGTGAAGGGCACCAAAAAGAGGGGTAAAAAACCGCGCATGAAAAATTTTATTACCGCAGAAGCAGTCGATATCTTCCACTAGATAGTCGAAATCTAAATCCGTCTGCTTGGATCGCTGGTGAGCGACCGGTAATTTGGCCGGTCCTGCGGGAACACCTGACCGAGCCGTTCTTCGGTGTCAGACCACCAGATCACCTTGGACGGATCTTCCTGCATATGGATGGTCCATCAGCTTGGCCTCGTTCTTCTTCCAGCCCAGGTCGCAGTTGCCGTAATCCGAATCCATGCCCAAGTCGAAGGGGTGCGCTGACCAAAAGGCCGCTATCCCCATCCTTGATGATGCCCGCGACGTAGGATGGGCAAACGCTGTCCCACCGGGCATTGCCGTACTCGTTGGCGTTTATCATCCGGCTGTATCGACGGAGCTCATCGTAACGGATGCCGACGATGCAATCCCACTCGTCATAACCTAGGGCTCGCCTGTGCTTCTCGCCGATCTTCACCTTGAGGTAGGCAGTGCATATGTTGTTGAAGTTCGGGAGTGCGGCCGGCAGGTTCTTCTCAGCCTTCCGGTATGCCAGGTAGTACTCAAGCATCATCATGAACGGCTCTCGTCGGAGTCAAGCGCCCGCTTACCCGATTGGACTTGATCCTCCTTATGGGGCAAGGTCTGGCTCCGCTCACCTCGACCAGGAAAGCCCATGACCCATACAGAACGAGCCACTCTGCTGCTCGCGTGGCTTTGCGAAGAAAGCCGTGCCATCGACCACCGCGATATCATCCTGTTCGATGAGGCGCTGGGTGAGCACATTGCCGACTATGAGGCGGCAGTCGATACCGGTTGTTTCGAGTTCTGTGGCGATACCTATCGCAACAAGGCTGGCACCCAGAGCAACCCGCATCTCATGGATGGGTTGGTTCTCTTTGCCTACGCCCGCGAGTCGCTGCGAGCCCAGTCAGAGCAGACAGAAACCTCCCAGGAACCGACCTGCACTGCAATGCTGTTCACTTAAGCGAGGTGATCCCCTGTAGGAGCGAAGCTTACTCGCGAGGGTCGTTAACCCGCGCTCTTGTTGCAGGCGGATGTCCAGGCGGGACGCCTGGTCCAACTCTTTCCAGAGCAGGAGCTGCCCAGTCGCCCGGTGAATGTGGTGTACCTGCCAGATCGATATCACTCGGCCAGGTTGCGCAGTTTCGCGCAGTTCCTGACGGAACAGTTTTCCCCAGGGGACGAAGTGCTTCTAAGCTCGTTCCCGGACTCGCGGCTCAGCTGTTCATCTTGGCCGCCAGCAGCGCCCGCTCCTTGGTGAGCGGTTGGAGTACGCCCGGGTTGCTGCCGGTACGCTGGTAGAGAAAGTAGTTTTCGGCGTGGTCATGCAAGATGCGGTAGATCTCGCCCTGTCGTTTCGGCCTCGGTGATACGCGGCGGTCTACCAGCAATTGATACTTGTCGATGTGCAGGCGTTTCAGCGCCTGCTCGAAGTCTTCCTGGGTCGTGACATCCCAGCGACGGATGTTGCTTACGTGGTACATGAGTGAAAAGAAAATGAACAGTACCAGGCCTTGAGTGGCGAGGTGCTTTATGACGTGTTCCATAGAGGGACTTCCTGTCTCCTGAAGCAGGGTGAATCACCGGCCAAGAGCGCCGTGGTCTGTACCAGCATGGGTTTCGCATGGCTTGGCAGGGGCAAGGGTGAGACGAAAAGGCTTCAATTGGCTCTATCGGGGTGCTAGGTTGGTCGAGTTATCGGCCATAGATTGTGTAGGAAAGTGCCATGGAGTCCCAGGTTTTTGAGAACAAGCGCATCGGCGTGGAGGAACTTACCGGTCAGGTCGTTACGGGCGTAACCTTTCTGGATTGCGACTTTTCCCGGGTCGACCTGTCGGAAACCCAATTCATCGATTGCAGCTTCTACGACCCCGAGCGGCAAGTGGGTTGCAACTTTCGCAGCGCCAAGTTGAAGGGCGCCTCGTTCAAGCGCTGCGACCTGACGGTCTGCGTGTTCAACTTTGCCAGCGCCCTGGGGCTGGAGATCACTGAGTGCAAGGCACAGGGCGCCGACTTCAGCAGCGCCAGTTTCATGAACGTGATTTCCAGCAAGTCCTGGTTCTGCAATGCCTACATCAACAACAGCAACCTGGCCTACAGCAACTTCTCCAAGGTGAACCTCGAGAAGTGCGAGCTGTGGGACAACCGCTGGACCGGTGCCAATGTCACCGGGGCCAGTTTTACCGGATCGGATCTGTCTGGTGGCGAGTTCAGCCTGTTCGACTGGCGATCTGCCGACTTCACCGGCTGCGACCTGACCAACTCGCAACTGGGCGACCTGGATATCCGGCTGGTGAACCTGGACGGGGTCAAGCTCGACCGTGACCAGATCAGCCACCTTGCCGCACACCTGGGAATCAACGTGATCGGCTAGCCGCGATTGCGGCCTGTGAATCGCCACGGCGTTCTTGTATCCCGAAGGCTGCCCAGGCCACCTCATTGCGCCTTGTGCAGCGGCTGGGCCGGATTGCCACAGACCGTGGTGTAGGGTGCCACGCTCCTGGTCACCACTTCCCCCATGCCGATCACCGCGCTACGGCCGATGACGGTGGGGCGTTCTGCCGCACTCTGCTTGATGATGGCCCCGGCGCCGATACAGGCATGGTCCTCGATCACCACCGCACCGTTGCAATGGACATTGGGAGCGAAGGTGACGAAGTCGCCGATGATGCAGTCATGGGCCACATGGTTATTACAGGTTGGCATGGAAGAAACGGCCAAACCCTCCAGCCCACAAATTGCGTGGACGTCCACGGTGTGCGGTGCCTCGTGGCAATACCGTTGCTGGCATCAGCCGCCAAGCCTAACGGATTCACCCTGGCGCAGGGCAGGGGGCAAGGTATTCCTGCCAGGCGCCGGTCATGCAAGGAACCAACGACCAGCCTTGACCTCCCAAGACCGCATCCAGAAGATGCACCCCATCAACCCCAGGCTCAGGAGAGAGCATGCAGGCGCAAGACGGTTACTTCGACATCACCCCCGAGGATCTGCAAGATCGTTCCCTGGCCGAATTGGTCGCCAGCCAAACCTTGCCCGTGCGTGGCGTAGGCCTGGACCTGAGCGGCCAGGACCTGTCTCGCATCAACCTCGCCGGGGCCCATTTCGAACGTTGCAGCTTCAGCGGCAGCAACCTGACCGCCGCCAACCTGAGCAATAGCCATTGGCTCAGCTGTCGGGCCGGCCAGGCGATCCTGCGCTCGGCGGTGCTCACCGATGCCCGTTTCGAACGCTGCGACCTGAACAACACCCTGTGGCAGCGCAGCAAGGTCGCCCATGTACAGTTCGAGGGTTGCAAGCTGACGGGGGCCAATTTCGCCGATGTCTCGGCCCTGGGCCTGGTTTTCTCCGATTGCCTGCTCAACAGCGCCATGCTGTCCGGCATCTCGTTCTACAAGGCGCAGCTGTACAAGATCGATTTCAGCGAGGCCGACCTCACCTACTGCGATTTTCGCAAGGCGGTGTTCGTCGAGGGCGGCAGCCTGTCCCTGGCCCGGGTGAACAATGCCCGTTTCGACGATGCCGACCTGCGCGAGGCGAGCCTGCAGGGCCTGCGGCTGGTGGACGCCAAGCTGTTCAAGGGGGCGATCATTTCCCGTAGCCAGGCCGGCATGCTGTTGGCTGGCCTTGGGCTTACGGTGCTCTGATTCAGGTCCGCATCGTGGCCTGTTGTGCCTCGAACAATTCATCGATCACCCCCAAGAACGCCTCCACCAGGTGACTGCGCCCCTGGCTGCGGGTCAATACCAGCAGCGGGGCGCTGGCCCCCAGGTCGGTCACTGGCCGGTAGGTCACACCCTTGCGGGCCAGTGTCTGGGTACAGCTGGGTACCAGGGCGATCCCCTGGCCCGCCGCCACCAGGGCAATGATCGAGGTGATCTGGCGCCCGCTGGGGCCAGGGCGCAGGGGCAGGTCGTTGCGTCGGTACAGCTGTTCTATGGCCTCGTTGAGTCCCGAGCCGTAGCCGGTCGGAAACTGGATCAGCGGGTACTCGCTCAGCGCAGCCAGGTTCACCTCGGCCCGGGCCGCCAGCGGGCTGTCGCTGGCGAGCGCCGCCACCAGGGGTTCATCGCCCAGGGACCGGGTGTGGATTTCGCTCAGCTCCTCTGGCGGTTGCATCCGGCTCAGGCCGATATCGATACGACCGTCGACGATTTGCCCCCACTGGCTGACCGACGCGCCTTCCACCAGGGTCAGTTGAACCTGCGGAAAGCGTTGGGCAAAAGCCTGGAGCGCCTGGCTGAACAACTCCGACAAGGCAATCGAGCTGGCGTAGCCCAGGGCCAGTTGCCCGGCGCTGCCTGCGGCCAGTTTGTCCGCCATGACCTGGGCCCGCTCCACCTGTTCCAGCACCGCCTGGGCATAGGGCAGGAAGTGCTGGCCCTGGGGAGTGAGGGACACCGCGCGGCTGGTACGGTCGAACAACCGAAATCCCAGTTCGTTTTCCAGCGTCGAGATCTGGCGGGTCAGCGGCGGTTGCGCGAGGTGCAGGCGCAAGGCGGCGCGGCCGAAGTGCAGCTCTTCGGCGACGGTCAGAAAGTAACGCAACCTGCGTAGATCGAGCATCCTGGCTCCCGGGTATCGATCGGTCGAAAATCGGTATTGGTCTTGGTTCGGCGGCGTATTTTATAAAGCCCTTTCGTCACAAAACGAGAGGTTTCATGAATCTGCCCCAGCATCACGCCCGCCTGGCCCTGTTTTTATGTGGTTGTGCGGCTTTTCTCCATTTGTATGCCACCCAGGGCATTCTCCAGGTACTGGCCCAAGAGTTTGCCGTGGGCACCGCACAGGCCGGCTGGAGCATCACCCTGACCACGCTGGGTGTGGCGCTCAGCGCGCCTTTGAGCACGCGCTTGAGCAGCCGCTTTCCACAACGCACGGTGATCGTGCTGGCCGCCTTGCTCCTGGCACTGCCGTCGGTGTTGCTGGCTGGCGCTGGCAGCCTGTTCCAGCTGCTGGCCTGGCGCCTGGTCGAAGGCCTGCTGATTCCCCTGGTGTTCGCCACCAGCGTGGCCTATATCGGCGATCGCTGGAGCGGCGGCACCGTCACCGAAGTCACCAGCCTCTATGTCGCCGGTACCGTGCTCGGCGGCTTAGCCGGGCGCTTTGTCACCGGCGTCGCGACCCAGTACCTGGGCTGGCGCGAGGCCTTTGTGGTACTGGCGGGCCTGAGCGTGCTCATCGGCCTGGCCATCCATCGCCTGTTGCCGGCCAATCCCCCCGTGCCGGCCGGTAACACCACGCGCCGGGCGGGTCTGCGTGAGCTGTGCAGCAAACCCTTGCTGGCGGCCTATGGCGTGGGGTTCTGCGTACTGTTTTCGCAAGTCGCCACCTTTACCTATGCCGGGCTCTACCTCAGCCAGCCCCCCTTCGCGCTGGGGCCGGCGGCCCTGGGCACGCTCTACAGCGTATTCCTGCTGGCACTGGTGGTCATTCCCGTCGCCGGTCGCCTGAGCCGCTCCCGTCCCCAGGTCGAGTTGCTAGCGGTCGCGGCGCTGCTGGGCGTCTGCGGTTCGGCCCTGACCCTACTGTCCTCCCTGTGGCTGATGGTGCTGGGCCTGGCGCTGAGCTCCACCGGGGTGTTCCTGGCCCAGGCTGCGGCCAATGCCTTTACCAGTACCAGGGCCGGGCCAAACAAGGCCCGTGCGGTAGGGCTATACCTGAGCTGCTACTACCTGGGGGGCAGCGGCGGGGCCCTGGTCCCGGCACTGCTTTGGGAGCGCTGGGGCTGGCACGGCTGCGTAGCGCTGATCGTGATGTTCCAACTGCTGGTCCTGCTGATCGGCTGGTTTGGCTGGCGCGCCCCGCAACCCCGGCGGCAGTTGGCCGGTTGATTCAGCCAGCGCCTGCGACGTTGTTTGCTTTGTTCCCTCCACTTCATCCGGCCCACATCATGAACGATCTGAACCACGCCACCCCGGCCCCCGCCAACGACACCCAGGTACGTCGCCGCTCCCTGCTGGCCGGATGCAGCGCCCATGCCGTGCATGACGGGCTCACCGATGTGATCTACGTATTGCTACCGCTCTGGCAGGCGCAATTTGCCTTGAGCTATGGGCAGATCGGCCTGTTGCGTGGGGTCTACTCCGCCATGATGGCCGGCTTCCAGTTGCTGGCCAGTCGGGCGGCCCGGCGCTGGGGGCGCGAGCGATTGCTGGTGGGCGGTACCGCACTGGCCGGGCTGGCCTACCTGCTGGCGGGGCAGGCCACCGGGCTTGCGGTATTGCTCCTGGCCCTGGCGCTCGGAGGCCTGGGCGCCAGCACCCAGCACCCCCTGGCCTCATCGATGATCACCGATACCCATGAAGCCGGTGGCGGGGTCAAGGAAGCCCTGGCCCAGTACAACTTCGCCGGAGACATCGGCAAGACCCTTGTTCCCGGGTTGGTGGGGCTGCTGCTGGCCGTGGCCAGCTGGCGGGCCAGCGCCACCCTGGTCGGCTTGCTGGGGCTGGGCTGCGCAGTGCTGCTGTGGTGGCTGATGCCATCCAGGGACAGTACCTTGGCCATGCAGGGCAAGGCCCCGAAGGCCGCCAACGGCCATGGCTCGCTCAGTGGGTTATGGGCGCTGATCGTCACCGGCACGCTGGACAGTGCCGTGCGCATGGGCTTCCTGACCTTCCTGCCGTTCCTGCTCAAGGCCAAGGGCGCGGGTAGCGTCGGGATCGGCCTGGCCCTGACCCTGCTGTTCATCGGCGGCGCGTTCGGCAAGCTGTTCTGCGGTTATCTCGGGGCCCGCATCGGCATGATGAAGACCGTCTGGATCACCGAATCCAGCACGGCCTGCCTGATCGTGCTGGCGGTGTTCCTGCCCTATGGCGGCCTGATGCTGATGTTGCCGCTGCTGGGCCTGGTGCTCAACGGCACCTCATCGGTGCTCTATGGCGCAGTGCCGGACCTGGCGGCTGCTGGCAAGCGCGAACAGGCGTTCTCGCTGTTCTACACCGGCACCATCGGCGGCGGGGCGCTGGCCCCGGTTCTGGCAGGCCTGCTCAGCGATGCCAGCAGCGTGATGGTAGCGATCATGGTACTGGCGGCGCTCCTGCTGTTGACGCTGCCACTGTCGTGGTACGTGCAACGTGGGTTGCAAGTCGAGGGCGGCTGAGTCGCTGGTGCCATGCGCTTGCAGTCGTTATGCACCATTTTTCACATAGATTTACAGCTGCCGGAAAAGCTCCGCGCTAGCCTGTCGTCATTGCAGATCGCCAGCCAGGGGACGATCCCGGCCATGCCGTGGAGCGTTGGCCACGGCTGGCTCTGGACTCAAAAATAGATCGATCAATCAGTCTATTCATCGCGCTGCACGAGCCTGCTGCGCCAGGATGAGCAATGAGAACGGCAGACCCCTACAAGGCACAGCATCGGCGTCGCCAGATCCTTGGCGCCGCGGTGGAATGTTTCGCCCGCCACGGTTTCCACGCCACCAGCACCGCACAGATCTGCGCCGCTGCCGGGATGAGCCCGGGCAACCTGTTTCATTACTTTCCCAGCAAGGCAGCGATCATCGCGGCCATTGCCGAGCAGGAGCAGGACAATATGCTCCGCTTGTTCGAGCGCTGGTCCGCTGCCGAGGATGCACTGGGGGCCATCGAGGAACTCGCCCTGGCCATGATGGCGCTTTCCAGCGACCCGCTGCAGGCCCGCATCAGCATCGAAGTCGCCGCTGAGGCCACGCGCAATCCGCAGGTGGGGGCACTGTTCGCGGCCAATGAAGCCCAGGTCAAGGCGGGTCTGGCGGTGTTGCTCGAACGTGGCATGGCCGCCGGCCAGGTCGACCCGCAGCTCGACCCGGGCAAGGCCGCGGTATGGCTGGTGGCGCTCACCGAGGGCGCCATCGCCAGGGTAGTGCTGGAGCCCGGGTTCAAGGCCCGGGAGCACCAACCCATGCTGCGCCAGATCATTCGGCGCTTTCTGCGCCCGCAACCCCTGGAGCCTGGTTGAGTACCGCCCGCAATACTCCAGGCAGCCATGGCCAGCTCCACGGCAGAGCATTGCGCCCAGCGCAAGGGCGCGCGTAATCATTCGAGAATCCAGCAGATGAACCCGACGAATCCCACCCCCGAGCAACGGCGCGAGCAGCGGCTCCAACGCCTGGCCCAGCACAAGCCCAAGCTCCTGATCATGGCGCTGCTGACCCTGGTGGTCGCCGTGCTGGCGCTGTGGCTGCCAGGAACCCAACTGCCCGGTGGCAATAACAACCAGGTAGCGCCGGCCATGAAGGTCAGCAGCGTCGTGGCCCAGCCGGGCAGTGTCGGGCAGAGCCTGTTCATCAGCGGCAGTGTGGTCCCCCGGGAAGAAATCGCCATTGGCACCGCGTTGCAAGAACAGCGCGTCGCGGCAGTCTTGGTGGAAGAGGGAGACCAGGTGATAGCGGGCCAGACCCTGGCGCAGTTGGAAACCAGCACTCTGGACGCCCGGGTACAACAGGCCGAGGCTGCGCTGCGTCGCAGCACTGCTCTGATCCGCCAGCACCAGGCGCTGCATGCCGAGGCCCGGACCAACCTTGGCCGCCTCGATCAACTGGGCAGCGTTGGTGCTGCCAGTGCCCAGCAGGTGGACCAGCAGCGGGCCCAGTCGCGGTCTGCCGAGGCTAACCTGGCGGCAGCCCAGGCCGAGCGTGAACAGGCGCAGGCCGAGCTGGCGGATGCCCGGGCCCAGCGGCAGAAAGCCGTGGTGCGGGCACCGGTGGCGGGGGTGATCTCCGAGCGCCATGCCCGTATCGGAGCCATGAGCGGTAGCGAGCCATTGTTTCGCTTGATCCGCGACAACCAGCTGGAGCTGGACGGCGAAGTGACGCAGAACGGCCTGGGCCTGCTTGAAGTCGGCACCCAGGTACAGGTCCAGGCAGCGGGGGTGGCGACGCCAGTGGCCGGCACTGTGCGCCTGTTGGCCCCGAAGGTCGACCCTACGAGCCGGCGAGCCCGGGTACGCATTGCCCTGGCCGCCGAGCCCGGCCTGCGTGCCGGCAGCTTCGCCAGCGCCAGCCTGGAGAGACCGCAACAGGCCACGAGCCTGGTGCTGCCACAGCGGGCCCTGACTTTCGTCAGCGACGAACAGGCCTCGGTCATGGTGCTGGAGCCGGACGGTACGGCCAAGTTGCGCCAGGTTCGTGTCGGTCGGCGTGATGGTATCCAGGTCGAGGTACTCGCTGGCCTCGCCGAGGGTGAGCGGGTCGTGGCCCAGGCCTCGGCGTTCGTTCGCGATGGCGATATCGTCAACCCGGATGACGAGCCTTCGAGGGCGACGCCATGAGCCTGCAACTGTCCTCTTGGGCGATCCGCCGGCCGATCCCCACCCTGGTGATGTTCCTGGTGTTGACGGTCGCTGGCTGGTTCTCTTTCGTGCAGTTGCCGATCAATGCCAATCCCAGGGTGGAGTTCCCGGTGATCACCGTAGTGATTTCCCAGGTCGGGGCGGCGCCCACCGAACTTGAGCATTCGGTGACCCTGCGGGTCGAGCGCGCGGTATCGGGCCTGGCCGGGATCCGCCATATCACCTCCACCGTGGGCGACGGTATTTCCCTGACCACCGTGGAGTTCCAGCTAGGGGTCGACCCGGGACGCGCGGCCAACGATATCCGCGACGCCATCGCGCTGATCCGCGCCGACCTGCCGCAGACCATCGAGGAGCCGATGATCACCCGTGTCGATGTCGAGGGCGGGGCGATCCTCAACTATGCGGTGCAGGGGCGCGACCGCCAGCTGGCTGACTTGTCCTGGTTCGTCGACGATGTACTGAGCCGTGAGTTGCTGGCGGTGCCGGGGGTACAGAAGGTCCAGCGCCAGGGTGGCGTCGAGCGCGAGGTCAGGGTCGAGTTGCAGGCCGAGCGCCTGCAAGCCCTGGGCGTGACCGCCGACCAGGTCAATGCGCAACTGGTGCAGAGCAATATCAACGTGCCTGGTGGGCGGGCCAGCGTGGCCAGCAGCGAGCAATCCATCCGCACCCTGGGCAGTGCACCGACCGTGCACGCCCTGGCCAATACACCCATTGCCTTGTCCGATGGACGCTGGGCACGCCTGGAGGACCTGGCCAAGGTCTACGACGGTGCCAGCGAGGCCCGCTCCAGGGCTCGGCTCGACGGTCGGGAGGTGGTGGGGTTCGCAGTGTTTCGCGCCAAAGGCTCCAGCGACACCCGGGTCGCCGCCGGGGTCGAGGCCACGATCCAGCGCCTGCAGCAGCAAAACCCCGACCTGCAGATCCTCCAGGTCTCGTCCACCGTTGACTACACCCTGGCCAGCTATGACGCTGCCGTCATGACCCTGGTAGAAGGCGCGTTGTTGACCGTGCTGGTGGTGTTTGTCTTCCTCAGGAGCTGGCGTGCCACCCTGGTGGCTGCCATTGCCTTGCCGCTCTCGATCCTGCCGACCTTCGTGGTGATGATCGCCTTCGGCTATTCCCTCAACAGCATTACTTTGTTGGCGTTGACCCTGGTGATCGGCATCCTGGTGGACGACGCCATCGTCGAGATCGAGAACATCGAGCGTCATCTGGACCAGGGCAAGCGTCCCTACCAGGCGGCCATCGATGCCAGCGACGCCATCGGCTTTGCCGTGGTGGCGATCACGGCGACCATCGTTGCGGTGTTCCTGCCGGTGAGCTTCATCGGTGGTTTCGTCGGCCAGTACTTCGCTCCGTTCGGCATCACCGTATCGGCCGCGGTGCTGGCTTCGTTGCTGGTGGCGCGACTGGTCACGCCCCTGCTGGCGGCCTATCTGCTGGCGCCCAAGGCCTGCGCCAGTGGAGGACACGACCCGGCGCCAGCCTCGCCGCGGGGAATCCTGGCGCACTACCTGAACCTGCTGGAATGGGCCCTGGGCCATCGACGCCGAAGCCTGGGTATCGCCGGCTTGTTCCTGTGTGGCTCGTTCGCCCTGGTGCCGCTGCTGCCTTCGGGCTTCATGCCGGTCAACGACACCAGCCTGACGCGTATCGATGTGTTCCTGCCGCCGGGCACGCCCCTGGCCCAGACCGACCAGGTTTTCACCCGCATGGCCGAGCAACTGCGCCAGCGGCCCGAGGTGCTCTCGGTGTTCGCCACCGCCGGCGGTGAAGACCCCTCCGGCACCACCGACGTGGCGACCGGGCAACTGCTGGTCCGGTTGGTGCCGGCCAGCGAGCGCGAACTCAGCCAGAAAGCCTTCGAGCAGTCCCTGCGCCCGTTGCTCAACGGTTTTGCCGACCTGCGCTATTCCTTTCGTGGCGAGGCCGCGGCACGGGATGTCTCGATCATCCTGGTGGGGGCCGATGGCCAGGTCCTGAGCCAGGCCGCCCATGCCTTGCAACGGCAGATGCGCGGTATCCAGGGGCTGGCCAACGTCCAGGTCAACGAGCCGCTGGCACGTCCGGAACTGCTGATCCAGCCCCGGGCGGACGAGGCGGCGAGGGCCGGGGTCAGTGCCCAGGCCATCGGCAGCGTGGCGCGGATCGCCACCGTGGGGGAGATCAACTCCAGCTCGGCGCGTTTCAACTTTCCCGATCGCCAGGTACCGATCCGGGTACTGCTGCCGCAGATCAAGCAGGGTGATCTCGATGCCCTGAACAACCTTGGCGTGGGCACCAACAGCGGCACCGTGGTGCCGCTGAGCGCCGTGGCCGATATCGGTTATGGCAGCGGGCCGGCGCGGATCGAGCGTTTCTCGCGGCTGCGCAGGATCTCGGTGGATGCCGATCTGTCCGGGCTGACCCTGGGGACTGCACTGGAGGCCGTGGAGCAGCTACCGGCCCTGCAAGACCTGCCCCAGGGCGTGACTCGCATGGAGTACGGCGATGGCGAGTACATGACCGAGATGTTCGACAAGTTCGCCGTGGCCATGGGCTTCGGCATCATGATGGTGTTCGCGGTGCTGGTGCTGCTGTTTCGCGATTTCCTGCAGCCACTGACCATTCTCACTGCGCTGCCACTGTCGGTGGGCGGAGCCATCGGCGGGCTGTTGCTGTATGGCGCCGCCATCGACATGCCAGTGGTCATCGGCCTGTTGATGTTGATGGGCATCGTCACCAAGAACTCGATCCTGCTGGTGGAGTTCACCATCGAGAAGCGTCGTGCCGGCGTGTCCCGGCACCAGGCCCTGATGGAGTCGGGAGCCGAACGGGCACGGCCGATCATCATGACCACCCTGGCCATGGTCGCCGGCATGCTCCCGGCGGTGTTCAGCACCGGGGCCGATGCCGGTTTCCGCGCCCCCATGGCGGTGGCGGTGATCGGCGGCCTGGTGACCTCGACCCTGCTCAGCCTGGTGCTGGTGCCGGTGGTGTTCAGCTACCTGGACGACTTGAACCAGTGGCTGGCGCCGCGCCTGGCCCGGCTGACCTCGGTGACGGCGCAGGACCGTGCCGAAGGGCGCCTGTGAATACGGGCCGGGTGGCCAGCCAACCTTTGAACGACAACTTTGTGGATGACCCTCATGACCTGGTTTTCAGCGACTGTTCAAGACTATTGGCAATCACAGTTCTGCTGCCCGGAAGGCTTGCAGGGCAACGGCGGTTTCAGTGTGCGACTCAATCCCGAACTGGAGGACGAGTCACGCCTGATGCTGCTCCAGACCCCCGGCGGCAGCCAGGCGGTACTGACCCCGGCCATGGCGCAGATCATGGGGTTGCCCGAGGCCCCGGTAGCCACCGAGGCCGAGTTTCTGGCCCGGGTGGCGCGGGCCGGCATCACCTTCAATGGCGCCGACCATGTGTTCTATTTCCCTCGCCAGTGCCAGGCCGAGTTGTTTGGCGACGATGCCCTGGGCGATACCCGGGCGCTATCGGCCAGCGATGAGCAGGCCTTCACTGGCTTCCAGTCCAGTGCCAGCGAAGAGGACCTGGACAATGCCTACGTCGAGCTGGACCACTGGGCGGTATTCGGGGCGTTCGACGAAGGGCGGTTGGTGGCGGCGGCCAGCCTGTATCCCTGGGACGAGTCGAGGCTGGCCGATCTCGGGGTCCTGACCCTGGAGCCGTTTCGCGGCCGTGGCCATGCGCGCAGGCTGGTGCGGGCCATCTGCCGACATGCCCTGGAGCAGGGCCAGGAGCCGCAGTACCGCTGCCAGACCGACAACCTGGCCTCGGTGGCGCTGGCCCGGGCTGCCGGGCTGGCGCTGTTCGGCCAGTGGTGGGCGGTTTCTGCGGACTGCGAGGTCTGAAGCCTCGGCGCTCTTGCCGTGGCGGGCCCGGCTGGGCGCATTCTCAGGGGTGTTTCCTGAACCTGGACGGCCAACATTGACGCGGGCCCGGCCAAAACACCCGGGTGACCCGCATCAGGGTAGGGGAGGCAGGATCAGGCGCCGACCATCCACTTGGCCAGGCCGTGGCGGCCACTGACCCCCAGCTTGGCGGCGGCACGCTTGAGGTAGGTCTCGATCGAGCTGTTCTTGACGCTCAGGCGCTGGGCCATCTCCGGCACCGTGCCGCCGGTCAGCAACCCCAGGCAGACTTCCTTTTCCCGGGCCGAGAGCGTGATGTCGCCCAGCGACAGGCGCTCGTCGAACTCCCGCTGCAACGGGGACTGGTCCTGATTGGCCACCGGCCGCGTGCTCCAGTTGCGCAGGCTCTTCAGGGCTTGTTGCCGATATTGTTGGGCATGGCGCTCCAGCAGTGGCAGCAGGGTAGTGGACAGGCTCTTGAGAAACGACAGCTCGGCCAGGGAAAAGGCGCCCTGGGCCGACTCGCGATAGAAGGCGATGACACAGCGGCGGTTGGCCTTGCGCGAGACCAGGTGGCACTGGTGGGGGAGATTGCGCGATTGCCGGTCATGGGGCTGGATGTTGATCTGGATCAGCAGCGAATCGTCCATTTCCAGCATCTTGTGCAGCAGTGGGTCATGGCGTCGCGGTGGCTCGGGCAGTGGCAGCTCTTCCTGCAAGCCGGCGCGCCCCAGCAGGGCGATCTCCCGGGAGCAGCCCAGGTTTTCGTCGAGGGTCCACTCGCTGAGCAACAGTTGGCTCACCGAGACCAGCTTGTTCACCAGTTCGAGCATGTTGGCGGCGAACTGCCCATGGCCGGTGCTGGAGATCAACTGTCCCAGCTCCAGGTAGAAGTGTGGGGTTTGCATGTTCGCGAGGTTGCTGCTCAGACTCATATCCCTATCATCCTTGATCAAGGCAAATCGCTGATCGAAGCCTTGTTGCGACGGCACACCGCAACAGGTTCTCCATGAACCTGATCCGGTCAGACGAATCTGATTTAAGCCTAAGAATTTGCTTGGCGTCTGTAGGGGTAAACTGGGACAAAAAAAGCCTGCCCGGTGCTCTGCAACGCCGCGTCCACGATCGCGCGAATCGGCCTGGCGGGCCCGTGGGCGTTTGCTTGCGCCCCTGTGCAAGTGCCTGAACGGGCTGTTTGGCCAAGGGGTCGGAAGTCGACTTTCGAGTCAACAGCCTCGTGTACGGATGGTCAATTTCCTACAGCTAATTCAGCCGATCCGCTGATCACTTCCTTGTTCCCGGCATCGCCCGGCCAACAGCCGCTCCACAGCCTAGGCGGGCCCCCGGACCGTCCGGGTTTCGGGTGACATACAACCCCTGGGGCAGCGCCACCTGGACAGCATCAGTGTGAAGATCAAGGACGGCCAGCCGAGCAAGGTGGTGGAGGAGCACGTCAAGAAACTCATGGCGCAGCGCCACGGCACCAAGGACTTCTTCACCAACAACCTGGACAGCATCATGCAGACGGTGCAGCGCACCAGCCGCTCGCTGGCGCTGTTGCTGTCGCTGATCGCGGTGATATCCCTGCTGGTGGGCGGCATCGGGGTGATGAACATCATGTTGGTGTCGGTTACCGAGCGTACCCGCGAGATCGGCATTCGCATGGCGGTGGGGGCGCGCCAGTCGGACATCCGCCAGCAGTTCCTGGTGGAGGCGGTGATGGTCTGCCTGATTGGCGGTGCCATCGGTATCGCCTTGTCCTTCGCTATCGGCTACCTGTTCACCTTGTTCATCAAGGAGTGGGAGATGGTGTTCTCCATGGGGTCGATCGTGATGGCGTTCGCCTGCTCGACCCTGATCGGGGTGGTCTTCGGCTTCGTCCCGGCGCGCAATGCGGCGCGCCTGGACCCCATCGAAGCCCTGGCCCGGGACTGAGTGTGGGGTCTGCCGCCGGCGTTCTGGCCGGCGGCATGGGACTCACTCAGGTTTGCTGCTGGCCGTTGCGGCGACACTCTCCTGGGGCGAGTACATCCAGCGCAGGAGCGAATGGCGGCCGCTGATGCCCAGCTTGATGGCCGCACGCTTGAGGTAGCTCTCGACGGTGTTGACCTTGAGCTGGCACTGCTCGGCCAGCTGTGGCGCGGTGCGCCCGGCCAGCAGGCCGACACAGACTTCCATTTCCCGGTTGGACAGGCTCAGGCCGGACCGCGCCAGGCGATCGGCAAAGCGCAGGCGCAGGGTTTCCAGGCCTTCGACGGAACCGTCCTGGGCGGTATCGGCGCCGCGTGGCTGCAGGGCACTGATGTGCTTCTCCACCATCGGCAGCAGCAAGGGCGAGAAATCCTCCAGCAGCGTGCGCTCCTGGGCGGAAAAACTGCGGGCCTGGTTGCTGCGATACACCGAGACCACGTACTGGTAGGAGTCCTTGTGGCCGGTCAGGTGCAGTTGCACCGGGTTGGCGTCGCCATGGCGGCGCTGTGGCATGGGGCTCGCATCGCTGCCTTGCTCGGGGAAGGTGGCGCACAGCAGCGGGTCATCGTTGGCTGGCAGGCCATGCAACGGATGATGGTTGTGCACGGCGTTGTGGCCATGGCCGTCGACAGCCTGGTCTACCCGCAGCTGGGTGATATGGGTGGCGTCCACTGCCAGCTGGGTCAGGATCAGGTCGTGCAGCATGCGTGGGAAGCGACGGCTGCCGGTACTGGCGATGACCTTGCCAATGTGAGGGAACAGTACTTGTGAGTTCATCATTTCATCCTTGAATGTGAAAGTTGGAAAGGACTGCCTTATAGCAACGAGTTTGGATGACTGCGGATTTAACTCCTGTTTCCGCAGATCGACCAAAGGGCGCTTCGTATCCTAGTACAGGGTTTTGGTGGCTGTTTGATGAACTGCTGCAAAAGCCCCCCGTGCAGAGTCGCCAATGGCGCCCAAGGCACCGGCTGGCGGGGGGATGGCGGTTGTGGAGGATTTTGAAAAAAACTTTTGCAGTAGTGCCCGGTTGGCACGAAAGTTGTGCCCGGGTGGCCGTTCAAGTGTCCGCAGCCCTTGGTCTGGCTGGCAGGCTTTGACCACAAGCAGGAGGCTATCCGATGCAAGTGCGGTTGCCGCTGATGATTTGCACTGCCCTGGCCTGTGGTGCGTTCCCATGCGGCCAAGGTCGAACGGCTGATCGACCCGGGCAGTGCTGCCCAGGTCGACTCGGCTATGTCGCTACCTAGTGCTGGCTCTGTTCGCAGTTGATCATCCACGACACTCCGAAACGGTCTTCGAGCATGCCGAAACGTTCGGCCCAGAATGTCTTTTCCAGGGGCATGCGGACGCTGCCTTGCTCAAGCAAGGCATTGAAGACCCGCTCGGCTTCGGTGGCGCTGTCGACATTCAGGGCGATCGAGCAACCACGGATACCGGAATAGGGCAGGTCCGGGGTACTGTCCGAAGCCATCAGCACCTGGTCGCCGACATTGAGCCGGGTATGCATGATGAGTGTGTGGCAGTCAGGCGGGAGATGATCGCGGACCGGGCTCTCGCCGAAGGTCAGCATCATCTCCAGGGTGCCGTTCAGGCACTGGGCATAGAAGGTGAAGGCAGCCCGGCAGTCGCCGTTGAACACCAGGTAGGGGTTGATTTTCATCGCGTACTCTCCTTGTGCGGCCAGGGCGTGCCCTGGGAGAACCGATAGCCTGGCGGGTATCGGTGGACACTGCATAGCAAAGCGTCGAATGACCGTTCGCGAGCGGTTTTTTTAGACGCTTTTTCCATGGTTTGCGCAAGGCTTATACCCGATCGCCCCCGTTTCTGGAGGCGACCGGGAAGGGTACGGCTACAGGCGCGGCTGTTCCTCGGGCAGGCCCAGTAACTGATGCAGGGTGTTGATCAGCGCCTGCTGGCGCTGGCGGTCTTCCTGGTGGCGGGCCTCGGCCTCGGCGACATCGGCCTGGCAGTGTGGGCAGTGGCGTTCATGGGCATGGATGTACTGGCGGCAGGCGCGGCACAGCGATAGGCGGGGCGGGATGCGGCCTTCCTCGGGGGAGGCCCGGCCCTGGTTGACCCAGGCCAGCTTGATCACCTGGCCGCTGTCGCTGACGCTGGAGACCGTTTCGCCACTGTCGATGCGTTCGGTGATCAGGTCGAAGCGACCCACGGAGAACGAGGCCGGCCCCGCGTCCTCGAGCTTGACGATGCGTTCGCGCAGGCCCTGTTTTTCCAGCTCCAGGGTCCGGTAGTGGCAGTAGGGATTGTTGCCCGGCTTGCCCAGCAGCGAGTGTGAGGTCCAGGTGCAGCCGCCCCGGCAGACGTCGTTGTAGTAGCAGGTGCGGCAGTAGCCCCACAGGTCGTCCACCGAGCGCAGGCGGCCGAAGTGGATGCCCTCGCTGTAGTGCCAGATGTCGTGCAGGTTCATGTTGCGCACATTGCCACCGGAGAAGCCCACGGTGGCCAGTGACGGGCAGCCCTTGACCGTGCCGTCGGCCTCCAGGGCCAGGACGGTCTGCCCGGCGGCGCAACCGCTCCAATGCACGCGCTCGTCGCCGAAGCCGCGCCACAAGTGTTCGTAGGGTCCGTAGTAGCCGATGTTGTTGCCAACGTTCATCAGCAGCCCGCGCTCGCTGCCTTCGCGGTACAGGCGGGCCAGCAGCGGCATGACGTCCAACAGCTGGTAGGGCTGCAACAGCAGTTCGGGGTGATCCACGGCATTGCCCATGGCCACGGTCAGCTGGATCTGCCAGTGGCTGGCCCCGGCCTCGATGATCAGGTCCATCAGGGCCGGCAGGTCGGGCAGGGTGGCGGCGCCGATCTGGGTGTTGACGCTGACCTTGAGTCCGGCCTGCTTGGCCCGGCGCAGCGTGTCCAGGGCCTTGTCGAAGGAGCCGGGCACATTGCGCACCGCATCGTGCAGTGGCGCCAGGCCGTCCAGGGAGATACCAACGCCATCGAGCCCGGCGTCTATCGCCGCCTGCATCTTGGCTGGGGTCAGGTTGCGTCCGCCGGTCTGGACCGCCACGTACATGCCGTGGTCGTGGATGGCCTGGATCAGTCGTGTCCAATCCTTGCGCAAATAGGCCTCGCCGCCGATCAGGGTGACTTCCCGGGTGCCCAGGGCGGCCAGGGCGTCGATCACTTCCAGGCATTCGCCGGTGTTCAACTCGCCGGGGCGGCGGTGCCCGGCCCGGGAGCCGCAATGCAGGCACTTGAGGTCGCAGGCGAGGGTGATTTCCCAGACCACGTGCACAGGCACATAGCGCTTGATATCGGTTTCGCTGAGGTAGCGGGCGGGGAGACGGTCTGACATGAAAAGATCCTTGCGCACCCGGCGGTGCGCGGCACCAACCCATCGGAATAGGCGCGCCTTCCTTGAGCGGCAGTGGCGCGATCGGTTGTCCCGCGAGCCGGGACCGGCCGTTGCCGACCGGTCCCGGAGCCGGGGTTCAGCGTTGTTCCAGGCGATGGATTTCCACCTGCAACTGCTGCGCGGCCTTGCTCAGGTTGTCACTGTTGGCCAGTTGTTGCTCGGCCTGGGCCACAAGTGCCTTGAGTCGCGCCAGGTCGCCACTGGCCTGGGCCTGTTGCAGCGTCACGGCGTACAGCGGATGCGGGTGCAAGTGCACAGGGTCCGCCTGGCTGGCACGGCCCTGGGGCTCGACGTGCGCCGCCTGTTCCACCGGGGCTGGGCTCACGGCGGCGTGTTGCACCACATGCCAATGGCCCTGGTAGTTGTAGCGGTAGCTGGCGAAGCCACTGGCCCAATCCAGGTTGAGGATGCCCTGCAGATGGAAGGTCTCGGCGATCTGGCTGCCGGGGCCGCTGGGGTTGCCCGCGAGGTTGAGGACCAGGTGTCCTTCGCTGGATCGATCGAGCTTGATCTGCGAGTAGTCGCCCCAGACGTCGGCGCTGAAATGCACCGGCGGCGACGTGCTCTGGGTCACTTGGGCCAGGCCTGAGACGGTCTTGCGCACGGTATTGACCAGCAGGTCGAGGGTCAGGATCGGTGCGCCGATCACGGGGTTGGTGATGATCAGGCGGGTATGGAACAGTCCAGTTGTCATGTTGCAACTCCTTGGCGTGATGGAAGAGTGCACTGGGCCTGGAGCTCAGCGCCGCTCCTGCCTGGCGATTTCGCTCTTGGCAGCGTCCAGTGCGGTACGGATCAGCGGCAGCTGTTCCAGTTGCTGCGTCGCCAGGCGGTGCAGGCTCTTCATCTGCGCCAGGTCGCCGCTGGCGATGGCGCCGTGGATCGGGGCCGCGTACAGCGCCGCGAGTGGTGGCAGCGGATGGTGCGAGTGGCCGTGGGGCTGGGGCCGGGACAGGCTGCTGGATTCGATGTTGTTCTCCAGGTAAGCCGGTACGTCGCTCACGGTCACCCAGTTGTAGCCGTTGTAGTACTGGTAGTTGGCGACGCCTTGCTTCCAGTCGTCGTCGACCACCAGGTGCAGCTTGAAGGTGATGATCGAATTCGCGCCTGGGCCACCCTGGTTGCCTGCAACGGTGAGGAGGATCTTGGTACTGGTGGGGGACGTCACGGTCAGGTAGGTGTACTGGCCCCAGTCGTCGGTCTGCAGGTCCAGTGGCGGGCTGGCCGCTTGGGTGATCGACGATGTGCCGCGCAGGCTGCGCTCGGGGGTGTAGACCAGCAGGTTGAGTTGCAGGTTCGGCGCTCCGGGGTCGGAGGTGCCGATGCGATAACTGACGGGGAACAGGCTTTCTTGTGCGTTGGAACCGGACATTTGCTTTGCCTCCATTCAGTGACAGGGAAACAGCGGTCAGTGCCGTTCCAGGCGGGCAACTTCCTTGACCAGCTGTTCGTAGGCGCTACGCAGGTCCGCAGGCTCGGCCTTGCTCGGGTCGCGTTTGGCCAGCAGGGCTTTCATCTGCGGCAACTTGCCTTCGGAGATCGCCGACTGAATGGCGACTCCATAGGGGGGGATGACGTGTTGAGGTGCATTGCTCATGGCGTGTGCCTTCCGTGGGGATGAGGGGATGCTGCGGTACTCGGCAGCTTTTGCAGTTAAGCAGCGCGGATGGAAAAGACAGGCTAATGGCACACTGATTTTATGGGTTTCCGACCGGTGGATTTCACGTTGCAAAAAGTGGCTCTACGCCAGGCCCTGCGGTCATTCCAAAGGGCGATAGAAGCGATTGCCCAGGGCGATAGGGCGGCGCTTTTCGTGCCACTTGAGCCCCCCTGTCCGGCGGTGGCGTGAAGCGCCTTTGTTGCTCGCCCCCGGGCCGGAGCCTTGGGTAAACTGTGCCCCTCCCAGAACAAAACCAACAGGACGGCCCATGAGTACCCTGGCTTTCAAGCAGGTCGATGTTTTCAGTTCCACGCCCCTCAAAGGCAACCCGGTGGCAGTGGTGTTCGATGCCGATGGGCTCGACGACCAGCAAATGGCGAGGTTCGCCAACTGGACCAACCTCAGTGAAACCACATTCATCCTCAAGCCGCGGGACCCACGGGCGGACTACCGCCTGCGGATCTTCACCACCCTGGACGAACTGCCGTTCGCCGGTCACCCGACCTTGGGCAGTTGCCATGCCTGGCTGGAGTCCGGTGGCGTGCCCCAGGGTGAAGAGATCGTCCAGGAGTGTGCGGTGGGCCTGGTGCGGATTCGCCGCCAGGGCCAGCAGTTGGCGTTCCTGGCGCCGCCCCTGTTGCGTTCCGGGCCGGTAGCGGCGCAGTTGCTGGAGCAGGTATGCCGCGGCCTGCGTTTGGCGCCTGCGGACATCGTTGCAGCGCAGTGGGTCGATAACGGTGCCGGATGGCTGGCGGTGATGCTCGCCAGTCGTCAGCAGGTGCTGGACCTGCAACCCGACTACCCGGCCCTGAGCGGGCTGGCGGTGGGCGTGATCGCGCCGTGCGATCCGCAGGTGGATGCCAGTGACGCGCAGTTCGAGGTGCGGGCCTTCATCGCCGGAGACGGCATGCCTGAGGACCCCGCTACGGGCAGCTTGAATGCCGGTATCGCCCAGTGGTTGCTGGGAGCCGGGCTGGCGCCATCGCGCTACCGTGTCAGCCAGGGCCTGAGCATGGGGCGCGCCGGTTGCATCGAGGTGGAGCAGGTGGGGGACGAGGTGTGGGTCGGCGGTGCTGCATCGACCTGTATCGAAGGCCGCCTGAACCTGGCGTCCAGGTCGTAGTCACCCGCTGGAGGGGGCTTGCAGCCGGGCGCGGGTTCTTGCGGCAGATCGTCGCAGGTCGATCGCAGCGCCGGGGCCAAGGGACGCAAACACGGGGCTTGCCGGCGATTGTTACCTGATTGGCAAGGCTCTCTTGAGCGTCCCGGGTTTGTACCCTGGCGGTTGCAGGCATAAGCTTTCAGCCTTTTTTCGATATAGCTCGTGTTGTCCCGCGCTCAGCCTTAGGAAAAATCATGTCCAGCCAGTTCCCTGAAGCCCGTCCTCGTCGCCTGCGTCGTTCCGAACAACTGCGCAGTCTGTTCCAGGAAACCGAATTCACCCTCAACGACCTGGTGCTGCCGATTTTCGTCGAAGAAGAAATCGACGATTTCGTGCCGATCAAGAGCATGCCCGGCGTGATGCGCATCCCCGAGTCCAAGCTTGCTGGCGAAATCGAGCGTTATGCCCGTGCCGGGATCAAGTCGGTGATGACCTTCGGCGTGTCCCATCACCTGGATGGCGACGGTAGCGATACCTGGCAGGAAAACGGCCTGGTCTCGCGCATGTCGCGCATCGCCAAGGACGCGGTGCCGGAGATGGTGGTGATGTCCGACACCTGCTTCTGCGAGTACACCGAGCATGGCCATTGCGGCGTGATGCACGGCCATGAGGTGGATAACGACCAGACCCTGATCAACCTCGGCAAGCAGGCCGTGGCCGCCGCCCGTGCCGGTGCCGACGTGATCGCCCCGTCGGCGGCCATGGACGGTCAGGTCCAGGCCATTCGCCGGGCCCTGGACGCCGCCGGGTTCACCCAGACGCCGATCATGGCCTATTCCACCAAGTTCGCCTCGGCGCTCTACGGCCCGTTCCGCGAAGCTGGCGGCAGTGCGCTCAAGGGCGACCGCAAGAGCTACCAGATGAACCCGATGAACCGCCGCGAAGCGGTGCGCGAATCGCTGTTGGACGAACAGGAAGGCGCCGACTCGCTGATGGTCAAGCCAGCGGGCGCCTACCTGGACATCATCCGCGACATCCGCGAAGCCTCGCGCCTGCCGGTGGCGGCGTACCAGGTCAGTGGCGAGTACGCGATGATCAAGTTCGGTGCCCAGGCCGGGGCGATCGACGAGCAGCGCGTGGTACGCGAGAGCCTGGGCTCGATCAAGCGTGCCGGTGCCGACCTGATCTTCACCTACTTCGCCATGGACCTGGCCCTGGCCGGAATCTGAGCCGGCCTCTGGCGCCTGTCGGTCTTCTTCAGGCGCTCCAGGGCGTGCCCGGGTCCGGCGCGATGCCGGCTACGGGATGGATTTGCTGTTCGCGAAAATACCGCTCCAGCACCTGTGGCTCCGCCGAGCGATCCGCCAGCGCCACGTAGGTGTCGGGGCGCAGCAGGTACAGGGCGTTGCGCGCCAGTCCCGCCTCGGCATGGGCCGCCTGCCAATCGAAGACCCGCAAGGGGATCTCTCGGGCGTTGCACCAGGCATGCAAAGCGTCGCTGGCCACGCCATACACATGCACCTGCCAACCCAGGTATTCCAGGCTGTCGAAGTTGTCCTGCCCGCCGTCGCTGACCCAGGGCAGGCGATCGCCGCCGTGTACCGGGCCGACGCTGCCTGCGCTCAAGGGCATGCCGCGGTAGTTCAGGGTGATCTGCGACACCGTGCGAAACAGGAATTCGCGGGCCCGGTCGAAGGCGGCGATCTTCGGCAGCAGCAGCGGTGCGACACGGGTGCGGACCAGATAGGCGATCGGGCCGTCGGCCGTGGCGAAGTTGAACACCCGGTCGGTGGTGGCGACCAGGCGCCGGGCGAACTCCATGCGCTCGATGCCATAGCTGTCCAGCAGGCGCTCATCGCCCTGGCCTGCGAGCACCGTGGCCAGCTTCCAGGCCAGGTTGATGGCATCGCCGATCCCGGTGTTCATGCCCTGGCCGCCAGCCGGGCTGTGGAGGTGGGCGGCGTCGCCCAGGAGAAAGACCCGACCCCAGCGAAATTGCCCGGCCACTCGGTGGTGTACCCGATAGGTGGAGAACCAGTTGACCTGCTCGACTTGCACCTTGAGCTGGTGCATGGCGCGCTGGCTGACATCCTCGAAGCGCAGGTGCTCCAGGTGTTCGGCTCGTTCGTCACGCACGGTACCGATCAGCCGTGCGTGACCGCTGTGGGCCAGGGGGAACACCGCCAGGAAGTCGGCAGCGTCCAGGTCCACATGCAACTGGCCATCGAGGCTCGGGCCAGCGGCCTCGACATCCGCCACATAGAACACCTGCTGGTAGGTCCCGCCGGGAAAACTGGCGCCCAGGGTCTTGCGGACCGTGGAGCGGGCACCGTCGCAGCCGGCCAGGTAGAACGCCTGGCAGTGCTCTTCCCGACCATCGGGACCGCGCAAGCGGGCATTGATCAGGTGACCGTGATCGGTGAAGGCCAGCAGCTCGGTCTCACGCTCGACACTGACGCCCATCTGGGCCAGGCGCTCGACCAGCAGTTGTTCGTGTTCGTCCTGGGGAAAGATCTGCAGGAAGGGGTAGGGCGTCAGGTCGCCACCGATGGTCTCGAACGGCAGTTGTGCGACCCGTTCGCCCTTGACCCACAGGTTCACCGCCGGCACGTGGCAACCCCGCTCGACAATGGCCTGGGTCAGGCCCAGCTGGCGATACAGCTCAAGGGTCCGGGCCTGCACCGCCAGGGCCCGGGACGTGGTGCCCGGGCCGGAGGTCTTGTCGATGATCCGCACCTTGACCCCTTGCTGGCGCAGCCAGAGCGCCAGGACGAGGCCGGTGGGGCCGGCGCCGATGATCAGTACGTCGCTGCAGTTCATGTCTTTGTCCTGGGCAAGGAATCAATGTCATGGATCCGGCGGTACTGCCGCTGGCTCAGCGCTGGGCGAACGCCAGGTTCAGGCCCAGCCCGGCAAAGCTGGCGGCGAAGCTGCGGCGCAGCCAGTCCTGGACCTTGGGCGACTCGATCACCGCGGTGCGGAACAGGTTGGCCAGCAGGCCGTAGAGCACGAACACGAAGAAGGTCATGGCCATGAACACTCCGCTCAGGAGCAGCATCTGCGGGACCGGATCGCTGCCGTCGTGGCTGATGAACTGCGGCAGGAAGGCGAGGAAGAAGATCGTCAGCTTGGGGTTGAGGATGTTCAGCAGGCAGGCCTTGAGCATCAGCGCGCCGGCGCCCTGGCTGACCGCGTGGCTGTCGACGGCGAAGGCCGAGCGATCGCGCCAGGTGGCGTAGGCCAGGTACAGCAGGTAGGCGACCCCGGCGAACTTCAGGCCCTGGAACGCCAGGGCGCTGGTGTGCAGGATCGCCGACAGGCCGAGGATCGAGGCCAGCAGGTGCGGGACGATCCCGGCGGTGCAGCCGATGGCGGTGAACAGGCTGGCGCGCTTGCCGGCTACCAGGGCCGTGGAAATGGTCAGGATGACGCCGCTGCCGGGGATCAGCACGACGATCAGGCTGGTGATCAAGAAATCCAGGTTCAACATCCGGGCAGCACTCCATGGCAAGGCGGGGGAGTCGTCGAACATACACCCAGGCGGGGGGTGTGCAGTAGAGGGATTCTAGTCGGCCCTGTTCTTGTTGCCGGCGATTTGAACGGATCTGTAGCCGATCACGCTGGCATCTATCGAGCGGGGCAGGGGAACGGCGCTGCAGGTCTTCGGTCGAAGCTCGCGTTCGTTGCTTTACTTGCAGGGACCGGGTCCCGACTTCCCTTGGAGAACCATGATTTCACATCGCCTTGTCGGCAGTTTCCTTGGCCTGCTGTTGTTGGCCGGTTGTGCCAGCCAGCCCGGTTCCCGCTCGCCCGAGATACCTGCCGAACAGGTCCAGGCACGCATCCTGCGACTGTTGCCCGCCCAGGTGAGCGACCGCCAGGGCTGGGCCCGGGACATCCAGGTGGCCTTCAATGTCCAAGGGCTGGACCCCAGTCCCGGCAACTTGTGCGCAGTGCTGGCGGTGGCCGGGCAGGAGTCCGGTTTCCAGGTCGATCCAGCGGTGCCGGGCCTGGGGCGCATTGCCCGGGATGAGGTCGATCGCCGTGCGGCCAAGGCACATGTTCCGGGGCTGCTGGTCAGTGCTGCATTGCAGGTACGTTCCAGCGACGGCCAGTCCTACAGCCAGCGCCTGGCCAAGGCCCGTACCGAAAAGGAACTGAGCGCGATCTTCGATGACTTCATCGGCCAGGTGCCCATGGGCCAGACCCTGTTCGGTGGTTTCAACCCGGTGCATACCGGCGGGCCGATGCAGGTCAGCATCGCCTTTGCCGAGAAGCACGCCCAGGGCTATCCCTATTCACCACGAGATTCGATCCGCCACGAGGTCTTCAGCCGTCGCGGAGGCCTGTACTTCGGCATCGCCCACCTGCTGGGTTATCCGGTGAGCTACCCGCAGCCGCTGTATCGCTTCGCCGACTTCAACGCTGGCTGGTACGCCAGCCGTAATGCCGCGTTCCAGGCTGCGGTCAGCCAGCTCACCGGGATTCGCCTGGCGCTCGATGGCGACCTGATCCGCTACGACTCGATCCTGCCCGGCAGCACCGAGCTGGCAGTACGCACCCTGGGCAAGCAGTTGGGGCTGCGCAACCCGGTGATTCGCGACCAGCTGGAGCAGGGCGACAGCGCGCAATTCGAGCAGACCGCGTTGTACCGCAAGGTATTCGCCCTGGCCGACCAGGCCAAGGACAAGGGTGTACCGCGGCAGATACTCCCGGGCATCGAGCTCAAGAGCCCGAAGATCACGCGCCAGCTGACCACCGCCTGGTTCGCCAAGCGGGTGGAAGAGCGCTATCAGCGCTGCATGGCGCGTCACTAAATGGCGTGTGCCTGTCGCTCGCGGTACTGGCGAGGCGAGCAGTGCATGATCCGCTTGAAGGCGTGGCTGAAGGCGCTGTCGGAGTCGTAGCCCAGCTTCTGGGCGATCGAGGAAATGCTCGCCCGCCCGCTTTTCAAGGATTGCGTGGCCAGTTGCATGCGCCAGCGCAACAGGTACTCCAGTGGGGCTATCCCGGCCTTTTGCTTGAAATGCAGGGCCAGGGTCGAGCGCGAGACCCTGGCGATCCGGGCCAGGTCCTCGACGGTCCAGGACCGGGCCGGGTCGGCATGGATGGCCTCGATGACCGCCCCGATGCGTGGATCACAGATCGCCAGCAACCAGCTTGGTGGTGCGTCGGTTGCCTGGGCCAGGTACATGCGCAGCACCTGCACCAGCATGATGTGCCCCAGGTGCTGGACCACGATCGAATGGCCTGGGGAAGACCCGGCCAGTTCGTGGGCCATGTGTTGCAAGGCCCAGTTCAGTACCGACGCCGGCTCCGAGCCATTGCCGATGACCGCCAACGCAGGCAACCCGGCGAACAGCAGGTTGGCCTCCTCGCCGAAGGCGAAGCGGCCACCGATCAGGAACAGCTCATCGGCGCTACCGCAATGGGCGACGCCATTGCTGGCGTGGCGATAGACCTCGTCCGCCCGGATGGCTGGTAGTTCTGGATCGCTACAGAGCGAAAAGGCCCGTTTGCGCGACAGCAGGAAGCAGTCCCCGGCCACCAGGCGTACGGATGCCCCGGCGCCTTCCACGGTCAACCAGCAGGAGCCTTCGATGAGCGCGTTGAACTTGATGCCGTCGGGCGCAGGGAAGTCGATGGCCCAGTCGCCGCCCGCCTTCAAGCCGGCGAACACCGAGCTGCGCGTATTGAGCAGGGCCAGAACTTCGGATAACGGGTCCATGGACATTCGGACGCTCGCGATAGAAAACCGGACTTTGTTGCATTCCCGGCTGCAAGTCCAGCCGGGAAAATGCCAGGCGCGGGGATCTTCCCGCGACTTCCCATCCTGTTTCACGGAGCGTTCATGACGAGCAGGCAAATCCCGATCCATTCCGGTTTTGGTGCAGCCAGTACGGCGGCAGAAGTGCTGGCAGGGCGAGACCTTTCCGGCACCCTGGCCCTGGTCACCGGCGGCCATTCAGGGCTTGGCCTGGAAGCCACGCGGGCCCTGGCCCAGGCCGGCGCCCAGGTGATCGTGACGGCACGCGATGTCGCGACCGCCCAGGCAAGCACCTATGGCATTGCTGGTGTTGAGGTCCAGCAGCTGGATCTGTCCGATCTCCTTTCGGTGAAGGACCTCGCGCAGCGCGTGCTGGGCAGTGGCCGGCATCTCGACATCCTGATTGCCAACGCAGGCGTCATGGCTTGCCCCGAGGGACGCGTGGGCCCGGGCTGGGAAAGGCAATTGGCGACCAATCACCTGGGGCACTACGTCCTGGTCAATGAGCTTTGGCCAGCACTCGAAGGTGGCGCCAGGGTCGTGGTGCTGTCGTCGGCAGGACACCAGCAATCGGCCATGCGCTGGGACGATGTGCAATTCACTCGGGGTTATGACAAATGGGCCGCCTATGGGCAGTCGAAGACCGCCAACGCGTTGTTCGCCGTGCACCTGGATCGGTTGGGGCGGCATGCCGGCGTCCGGGCCTTTGCCGTTCATCCCGGAAAGATCTTCACCCCGCTGCAACGCCATCTGGTGCAGGGCGAGATGATCGCGGCTGGTTGGCTCGACGCTTCGGGCCAGCCGGCCGATCCCTCGTTCAAGACGCCGCAGCAAGGCGCTGCGACCCAGGTCTGGGCGGCCACTTCGCCGCAGCTGGAGGGCATGGGCGGGTTGTATTGCGAGGACTGCGACATCGCCTCGCTGGATGAGCGCGAGCCGCCGTCCTTTGTCGGTGTCCGCTCATATGCCATCGACCCCGGGCAGGCCGAACGCCTTTGGACGTTGTCTGGCCAGTTGACCGGAGTCGACGCATTGGTGGGCGGTCGGCCTTGAGTGTGGGGCTGCTGGCACGAACAACGAGGCGCTTGTCAGTTGCTTTTACGGTATGCCAGGATGCGCCATGAATTTTTTCCGGCTCGGCAAGCGCACCCATCACCATCGACCTCATTCCAGGGGCCGTGGTCGCGTATGCGCGTCGAGCCGTCAGTGATGCGCATCCCTCGCCACTGACCCTCGATTCACCACCAAGGCGCCCTGCAAGGCGCCTTTTTTATTGTCTGTAAAAAACCTGAGGAACGACCCATGACCATGCTCCGTGGCACGCGAATGATCACCGGCGAACAAGCCGCCAACCTGCGCATCCTGGAGGGCCGGTTCCGGAGCTGGCTTCATCGAAGCGGGTGCTGAAGAAGTCATAGTCCCGGCCTTGTGGGGCCAGGACACCTTTATTGAAAAAGCCGGAGGCAGTGAAGTCATCGGCCAGATGTGGGCTTTCGCCGACAAGGCCGGTCGCCCTTGCTGCCTGATTCCGGAAGCCACCGCGCTGTTCCAGGAAACCGCTGGCCAGCTGCTGGCGGGACGGACCCAGGCAATGTTCTTCTACGTTGCCCGCTGCTATCGCTACGAGAAGCCCCAGGCCGGGCGCTACCGTGAATTCACCCAGCTGGGTTTGGAGATCCTCGGGCCCGACCCACGCCAGGCACTGGTGCAGGCGCAGCAGTTGTGCACCGGCTTCCTGGATGCCTTGGCGCTGGACTATGAGCTCAACCTGGGGGTCAAGCGTGGCCTGACCTATTATCTGGATGGCGAGGGTTTCGAGGTGCGTTGCCGGCGCCTCGGGGCGCAGCAGCAAGTGGTGGGGGCGGGGGCCTATCGCCAGGGTGCCGGGTTCGGCATCGGCCTGGAGCGCTTGCAACTGGCGCTCCAGGCCCAGGCCTAGGCGAGGTTACTGGCGGCGACGGACGAACTTGCGCCACAGCCAGACCCACAGCAGCACCAGGGGGAAGGCGAGGATCACGAAGGGCAGCACGTAGCTGCCTTTCTCCAGGGCCTCGGCGGTACCGTCGGCCAGGTTGTCCAGCAGGTTGCTGAAGGCGCGCTTGAGGTTGGAGCTGCGCTGGCCGCTGTCGCTGGGCTGGAAGTTCAGGGTCAGGCGGTTGGTGTCCAACCGCCGTTGCTGGCCGGCGGCGATCTGGGCCAGGGCTTGCAGGTCATTCTCGATGCCGGCTTGCTCCTTGCTCAGGGCGATCAGGTCGCCGACGCTGATGTCCTTGCGCGCGGCCAGTTCGTCCAGTCGCTGTTGCTGGGCCTTGAGCCGTTGTTGCTGGCGCTGCACGTCGGCCACGGCGTCGGCCAGGTCTTCGGCGCTGGTGATGCGCTCGCCCAGCTCGGCGCCTTCGGCGGCCTGCTGGACCATGGGCTCGACGCCGCTCGGTACTACCCGCAGTACCACTTGGGCGCGGTACTTGCCTTGTTCCAGGCGCAGGATATTGCACGCACCGAACTTCGCCTGTTCGCAGGCTTCACGGGTTTGTGCCAGGCGCGGGCCGATCTGCTCCGAGGGCAACGACAGGGTCAGCTCATGTTCGTAGGCCAACTGGGCGCCGGCCTGGCCCTGGGCGCCGCCAAGGGCCACGGCGCTTCTGTCCTGGTCGCTGGGAGAGCAGGCGCTGAGTGCCAGCGCGCCCAGCAGGGCAAAGGCCAGGCGGCGAGGGCGGTTAGGGTGGTCGTCCTGATGTTGCATGGGAGCTCCTTGGGTACTTGAAACTGCGTTGGGAACGCAGGCGCGCATCTTACCGTCCTTCCTGGGGCGGCCACGATGGCGTTGTGACTTATTTGCGGCAATTTCCCGGATTGATACTGATAGGCCGCACCGCGGATTGGCGCTACATCTGTGGCAGTACGCAGCGATGGTGCTGCGCTGGTGCTCAAGGAGCTTGTCATGAGTGAAGCGGATGTTCCCCAGGGTTTCAGTCCCTTGCCTCGCAGCAGTCCGTTGCTGGAGCTGATCGGTCCGGTCTACGGCTGTGGCAATGGCAGTGGGCTGCGTGTCGGCCTGCGTGCCGATGCCCGCCACGCCAACGGTCGCGGCATCGTGCACGGCGGCATCATCGCCACCCTGGCGGACGTCGGCATGGGGTATGCCATGGCGTTCTCCAGCGAGCCGCCATTGCCACTGATCACGGCCAGCATGAACCTCGATTACCTGGGCGCGGTGCAGGTGGGGGATTGGCTGGAGGTGCGCCTGGAGCATTCCCGGCGCGGGCGGCAGATCGCCTTCGCCACCGTGGTGCTGAGCGTTGGCGAGCGCGAAGTGGCCCGAGCCAGCGGCGTGTTCGCCGTGCCGCAGCCGTCGCCGACGCTGGCCTGATCTGACGCATCGCGCCCGTGCGCAGCCTGCGGCAGCAGCTACACGAAGCGGGCACCTTTGGTGTCTGGCGCATCCTCTTTGTAGCCGCTGCCGAGCCCGCGAGGCCCCCAAGGCCTTCAGCGGGCATTCATGAGCAGCTACGCGATGCTCAGCTGGTGATCTGTTTCCAGTCCAGGCCGAAGCGCGCCAGGTATTTGCGCAACCGATCGGCGTCGTTGGAATTGGCCTTGCCCAGGCGCGAGACCCCGAACAGGCGCCGCCCGGCATCCGACAGGCTGTCGGCGCGCCGGCATTCGGCGATCACCGCCTTGAGTTGCAGGCGGTCGAACAGGTCCAGTTCCATGTCTGTGCCCAACAGCGGCTGTAGCTCGTCCTCGCTCTGTTCCAGGCCCCAGGCATGGCGCAGGCGCTGGATCTCTTCCAGAGCCAGGGCCTCGTCGATCCGGCCGCTGTCGGCCAGGGTGGCCATGCGAGTGATGGACGCCGACAGCTCGCGGAAGTTGCCCAGCCAGGCCGCTTCGCTGGAGCTGGCGAAGGCCAGGTAGCGCCGCCGGGCCTCAAGGTTGAAGCGCACCAGTTGGCCTTGCTCCCGGGCATGGCGTTCCAGCTCGAAATCGATGTTGGGCTCGATGTCTTCGCGGCGCCCCGCCAGCCCCGGCAGGTTGAAGGTCCAGAGGTTGATCCGGGCGTACAGGTCTTCGCGGAACAGGCCCTGGGCCACCCGGCCGCGCAAGTCCCGGTGGGTACCGGCGATGATCAGGAAGTCGCTCTCCACCTCCTGGTCCGAACCCATGGGGAAGAAGCGTTTTTCCTCGATGGCCTTGAGCAGCATCGCCTGTTCGTCCAGGCCCAGTTCGCCGATCTCGTCGAGGAACAACATGCCGCCGTGGGCCGCTCGCAGCAGGCCGTCGCGGGCATTCTGGGCGCCGGTGAAGGCGCCCTTGGTATGGCCGAACAGTGCCGACATGGCGCCGTCGCCGCGCAGGGTGGCGCAGTTGACCTCGACAAAGCGCCCCAGGACCTGGTGCCGGCCACGCTTGAGTTCATAGATGCGCCGGGCCAGGAACGACTTGCCCGCCCCGGTGGGGCCAATCAGCAGCATCGGCGCCTTGGAGCGTACCGCCACTCGCTCGATCTGTTCTATGGAGCGGTTGAAGGCCAGGTTGCGGGTGGCGATCCCCGACTTGAGAAAGGCCAGGCCCTCCAGGCGCTTGTGGGCGAAGCGCGAGGCGATGCGGTCATAGCGCGACAGGTCGAGGTCGATCAGTGCATGGGTGCCGGTAGCGTGCTCGTCCGGATCGCGGCGCCGGGCTGGGGAGGTCTGGATCAGTCGCGCCGGCAGGAAGCGGGCCTCGGTCAACAGGAACCAGCAAATCTGCGCCACGTGGGTCCCGGTGGTGATGTGCACCAGGTAGTCCTCGCGCTCGGTGTCGAACGCGTAGGCGCTGGTGAAGTCGTGCAGGGCGCCATACACCTCCTCGAAGTCCCAGGGGTTCTTCAGCTCCATGGGGTGCAAGCGCACCTCGGTCTCGGGGGAGACCTGGCGGATGTCGTCGGCAATGCGCCCGGCGAGGCTGATGTCCCGGGCGTCGACGCCATGGATCAGTTCCAGGCGGTGGATCAGCACATCCTGCTGCTGGCACAAGCCCACGCTCGGGCGCCAGTGGCTCCAACGGTTGGCGCCCTTGCCGACACGATCGAGGGTGGCTCCGACGAAACCGATGGCGACCGTGGACTTGTCCGACATGTTTATATCCTTGGATAAACTGCGATAGATAAAGATATAAAATCAGAGCAACGTTTGTCGCGAAAAATCACTGAAGAAATAAAGATGAAAAATAAATACGTTTAAAATCAATAAGTTAAAAATAAATTCGATAAAAAATTCAAAGCTGGCACGGCGGCTGCAATATCTCTGGCAACGAACAAGACAACCAGCGAGACGCCAAGATGGCCAACCAGCAGCTGTTCAACACCCAACAGGCAAAAGCCCCGGCGAGCGACACCCGCAATGCCTCCCGGGCCCCGGCCTACGCCTACAACGCCAAGCATCGCCTGGCCCAGCTGGCAGTCACCGGTTGCCTGAACTCGACCTTCTACACCTCACCCGAGGATCAGCTGGAAGCCGTGTTGCAACTGGTGAGTGAAGTCGACAGCCGCTTCGTGGCCCAGGCCGCTCGCTACGCTCGCCAGCAAGGCCATATGAAGGACATGCCGGCGCTGCTGCTGGCGGCGCTGACCGCGCAACGTTCGGTCCAGGTGCCCGAGCTGTTCGCCCAGGTGGTGGACAACGGCAAGATGCTACGCAACTACGTGCAGATCCTGCGTAGCGGCGTGACCGGCCGCAAGTCCCTGGGCTCGCAACCCAAGCGCCTGGTGCAGGACTGGCTGAACAACGCCAGCGAGCGCCAGCTGCTGCAGGCATCGATCGGCAACCAGCCGTCGCTGGCGGATGTGGTCAAGATGGTCCACCCCAAGCCCCGCGAGGCCTGGCGTGAAGCCTTCTTCGCCTGGCTGATCGGCAAGCCGGTGGATGTCCAGGCGCTGCCCGGGCTGACCCGTGAGCTGCTGGCGTTTCGCAGCGGGGCCAGCACCCAGGTGCCGGATGTACCGTTCCAGTTGCTGGGCAACGAGAGCCTGAGCGCTGAGCAATGGGCCGCCCAGGCTCGCAACATGGGCTGGCAGGGGCTGCGCATGAACCTCAACACCCTGGCTCGCCACGGTGCGTTCCAGGTGCGCGGTTGCACGGAGTATGTGGCGGCGCGCCTGGCGGATGCCGCAGAGGTGGCCAAGGCCCGGGTCTACCCGTACCAGCTGCTGGCGGCCTACCGCATGGCGGGAGAGGAGGTGCCGCAGCGGGTGCGCGAGGCGCTGCAGGATGCCCTGGAGCTGTCCCTGGCCAATGTGCCGGCGCTCAGCGGTTCGGTCGTGGTATGCCCGGACGTCTCGGGGTCGATGCACAGTCCGGTCACGGGTTATCGCCAGGGCGCCACCACGGCGGTGCGCTGCATCGATGTGGCGGCACTGGTGGCGGCGGCGGTCCTGCGCAAGCGGCCGACGGCACGGGTCATGCCGTTCGAACGGGAAGTGGTGGATATCCGCCTCAACCCCCGGGACAGCGTGATGACCAATGCCCAGAAGCTGGCGGCCATCGGTGGCGGCGGGACCAACTGCTCGGCCCCCTTGGCGCAGCTGGCCAATGCGCGGTTCAAGCTGGACACGCTGATCCTGGTCTCGGACAACGAGTCGTGGATCGACGCCCGGCGCCATGGGGCCACTGAAACCATGCGCCAGTGGGAGCGGATCAAGGCGATCAACCCCAACGCCCGGCTGGTGTGCATCGATATGCAACCCGGGACCACCACCCAGGCCCCGGACCGTGAGGACATCCTCAACGTCGGTGGCTTCAGCGATGCGGTGTTCGACGTGATCGAGCAGTTCATCGCCGGCAACTACGGTGGCCAGCACTGGGTGAAAGCCATCGAGGCCCTGGCGCCCTGAGCGCCAGGTGGTTGAGTTAGAGCATGCGCCGGGCAGCCGGCGCACACTGAAGTTTCTTGATCATTGGCCCTGAATGCCGCTGTGACTACATCCAAAGACGTCTCAGCAGATTTTGTCAGGGCCGGTGACGGCGCGAATGCCGGTGGCTGTACATCCTGGTCTTGCCGGTTCGAATCCGGCTATCAGCCACTACTGTTGTCGCGCCACCTGTTTTGCGGTTTTTTTGCGACGAATGCCGATGGAACTACATCCAAGGCTCGAGATGCGGGTGCAAGCCCCGCCGGTGCTCGAAAAGGGCGCCGTGGTTCAACCAGCAGAACGCGAGTGCATCGTTTCATCGATTCCTTGTCGTCGCAGGTTTTCCCCGCCTTGGCGGGATGGCAGCGAATGCCACGGGTACTACAGGGTGTCGCGGGTTCGAGCCCCGCCAGCCGCAAGGCTGTAGCTCAGTGGGTAGAGCAAATGTGCCCGTTCCCTTGTCGCTGCCCGCAGGCCCGGCCTGCACCGATTGACCCGGCGAATGCCGGTGGAACTACAGGACAGCCTGGTCGCGGGTTCGATTCCCGCCCACCGCAAGGTGGTAGCTCAGGGGTAGAGCAGGCTGCATGTTTCACCTTTTTTTGTCGCCAAGACCTGCCGGATGACCGGCCACCCGATCGATCATGGGCGCAAGACTGCAATCCGCTCTTGCGCTGCCGATACAACAAGGCCCGGATTCGGGCCCCAGGAAGAACGAGTAAAAAGATATGGAACGCAAGACCTACCAATTGCTGGAAGTCGCCAACGGTAAGCCAATCAAGATGTGGACCCAGGGCGTGCCCGTGGAAAACGAAGCCCGCCAGCAGCTGATGAACACCGCCAAGATGCCCTTCATCTTCAAGCACCTGGCCGTGATGCCCGACGTCCACCTGGGTAAGGGATCGACCATCGGTAGCGTGATCCCCACCGTGGGCGCGATCATTCCGGCGGCGGTCGGGGTGGATATCGGCTGCGGGATGATCGCCGCCCGGACCTCGCTGACCGCCTCCGACCTGCCGGATAACCTGGCCGGGTTGCGTAGCGCCATCGAGCAGGCGGTGCCCCACGGTCGTACCTCGCCACGTAGCGGACGAGACAAGGGGGCCTGGGGTGAGATCCCGCAACAGGCCGACCAGGCCTGGGCAGCCCTGCATCCACGGTTCAAGGCGATCACCGATAAGTACCCGGCGCTGGCCAACAGCAACAACCGCCAGCACCTGGGAACCCTGGGAGGCGGGAACCACTTCATCGAGGTGTGCCTGGACGAGGCCAACCGCGTCTGGTTCATGCTCCATAGCGGTTCGCGCGGCGTAGGTAATGCCATCGGCAACCTGTTCATCAACCTGGCCCAGGCGGATATGCGCCAGCACATCGCCAACCTGCCGGACCGCGACCTGGCCTACTTCGAGGAAGGTAGCCAGCACTTCGATGATTACGTCGAGGCCGTGGCCTGGGCCCAGGATTTCGCCCGGCAGAACCGCGAGTTGATGATGCAACTGGTGATCCAGGCCACCCGCAAGGTGATCAGCAAGCCCTTCGAAGTCGCGCTGGAGGCGGTGAACTGCCACCACAACTACGTACAGAAGGAGCGCCACTTCGGTGAAGAGGTGCTGGTGACCCGCAAGGGTGCGGTGTCGGCGAAGAAGGGCGAGTTGGGGATCATCCCCGGGTCGATGGGAGCCAAGAGCTTCATCGTCCGCGGGTTGGGTAACGAGGAGGCGTTCTGCTCCTGCAGCCACGGTGCCGGTCGAACCATGAGCCGGACCAAGGCCAAGAACACCTTCACCCTGGCCGACCAGATCCGCGCCACCGCCCATGTGGAGTGCCGTAAGGATGAGAACGTGATCGACGAGATTCCGATGGCCTACAAGGACATCGACCAAGTGATGGACGCCCAGAGCGAACTGGTGGAAGTACTGCATACCTTGCGTCAGGTGGTATGCGTTAAGGGGTAGAGCGATGGATGTCATGGATATGCTGGAGTGCCCGCCCGATTGGCACTACCAGCTGAGCGACTACGAAATTGGCCGGATGCGCGAAGTCTGGCAAACCCGGGACGAACACGATGCCTGGCTGGTCCTGAGCGGTTTTGGCAATGGCTTCGTCCGCCAGTCGGCAGTACGACGCCTGGCCCGCCAGCCGTCGGCCGCCGCCCTGGTGGTGCTGCTGGAGCGCCTCAACGATTGGGTGCCCCAGGTTCGCCAGGAGGCGGCTACGGCCGTGGAGCTGTACCTGGTACCTGAACATGGCGCCTTGTGGTTGCAGGTCTTGGGTCCGCTGCTGGCCTTGACCGCCAAGCAGCGGGTCAGCCACGGGGCGACCCTGGAACGGGCACGAGCGGTGCTGCAGTTGCCGCAAGTACGAGGCAAGGTCGAGCAGGCCTTTGCCGCGTGCCGGGGCCGGGCCGCACGGTTCGTCTTCGAGCTGTTGCTGGACAGTGGCGCGGATCGCCCGGCCCTGCTGGCCCAGGCCCTGGGCCATGGCGAGGTCAGCGTGCGGCAGATGGCGGTGGACGCCTGCGCCGAACTGGCTAAAGAGCAGGCCCGGCCGTTGCTGGAGCAGGTCATGCGGACCTCGGGCGCTAGCGTGCGGGTCAAGGCCCTGCGCTTGTTGCTGCCGCTGTTGGACGACCCGCGCGAGCAATTGCGCCAGGCCTTGCTCGACCCCTCGGCAGCCCTGCGTGGCCTGGGGCATTGGGCGGCGCCACGCTATGGCCTGGAGCCACGGGAAGTGCTGCTGGCCCGGGTGCTGCAACCGGCGCCGGCAAACCGGTCGCAGTGGCAAGGCCTGCTGGGCCTGGCCAGGGAACTGCAAGAGCCCCGGGCCGATGCCATGGTGCAACTGGCCCTGGACTCGCCGGCCTTGAACACTCGCCTGCTGGCCCTGCATAGCCTGGGCGAGCGCGGCATGGCCTGGCAGCTCAAGGCCCTGGGCGATGTCTCGGACAAGGTCTTCGAGATGGCGGTCAGCCTGCTGCGCGAACAACCCTGGGCGGTATTCGACGAAGCCCTGGAGCAGTACCTGGATGTTCACTGGCCAGCGCTGCCTGCATGGCGCCAGCGGATGCTGCTGAGTCTCAAACCGGGCTGGCGGCAGCTGGAGTACCTGCTTTGGTGCCTGGACCAGGCTCCACAACAGGCGAGCTACTGGCAGGTGCAATTGGCCGGTTGGTGCAGTGGGCGTTATGCACTGTTCGATCCAGTGACCCCCAAGCCGCTGCGCGAGGCGCTGACCCAGCGGGTACGCATGATGGAAAAGGCCGGAGAATTGCCGGCGGGCTCACTCAAGTGGCTGCCATGAACCAAGGAGAGCAAACATGCTGCCAGCACTGCTGAACCTGCAGGACAACGAGTCGATCCAGGCCCTGCGCCGGCAATTGAAGGAGGCGGACTGCGTGTTCGATTTCGCGGTGCTGGACGTCGCGCCGCAGGCCAGCATCGATCTTGATCTGCATCGCCAGGCCCTTGACGCCTTGTACCTGCAGATAGAAGAGCAGCACCGCGAGGCGCGGCGCCGGCTGATCCAGGAGCATCCGCGCTATGCCGATCTCGGCGAGGCGCCGCCGATGCGCTGGGAAGTGCAGCGGGCCGTGGCTCGGGAGCTGGATGCGCAAGAGATCCAGCGCCTGGGTACAGCCAGTGTGCTACCAGGTCCGCAGGCCTTGTACCAGGCCTTTATCGACCCGCCTTACCGAACGCATTTCCCCGAGGGCGGCGAGCCGCCGGAGGCGATCTTCCAGCGCTGGCTGGCCCTGCTGGGGCTTGAACCCGGGGCGCAGCCGGTGGTGATCGACTGGGTGAGCGATTTGCAGCTGGATTGGCAGGTCGAGGGTACGGCGGCCAGCGAGGCCTGGAGCGATTATTTCGATGAGGGCCTGGAGTGGTGGGGCGTCTGGTGCCTGAGCATCTGGAACCCCGAGCGCCGGACCTTGGGGGTACTGATGGCCAGTGCCACCGATTGAACAGGAAGCAGGACATGCAAGTAGACAAGGAACTTCACCCCCTGGACGACGCCATGCGCGAACGGGTCCTGGAGGAGCTGGCGCGGATCGAGCGCGAGCGCAATGTGCAGGTGCTGTATGCCTGCGAGTCCGGTAGCCGGGCCTGGGGCTTCTCCTCCACCGACAGCGACTACGACGTGCGTTTCATCTACGTGGAGAAACCCGAGTGGTTCATCCAGGTGGACGCCGCGCGGGACGTGATCGAGCGCCCGCTGGACGATGAGCTGGATGTCAGCGGCTGGGAGCTGCGCAAGACCCTGGGGTTGCTGCGCAAGTCCAACCCGACCTTGCTCGAATGGCTCGACTCGCCCCTGGTGTATCGCCGCGAGGCGGCTGCGACCGCGCGTTTGCGCGAGTTGGCCGAGGCCTTCTACAGCCCGTCGGCGGCACGTAACCACTACCTGTCGATGGCCCGGAAGAACTTTCGCGGTTACCTCCAGGGCGACAGCGTGCGGTTCAAGAAATACTTCTATGTGCTGCGACCGTTGCTGGCGGTGCGCTGGATCGACCAGGGCCGGGGCCGACCGCCCATGACCTTCGCCCAACTGCTGGAGACCGTCGATGATCGGCGCTTGCTGGACGAGGTGGATGAGCTGCTGGACTTGAAGCGTCGTGCCGATGAGTCCGCCTACGGTCCACGGCGCCCGGCGTTGCACGACTTCATCGCCGCCGAGCTTGCGCGCCCGGTGCCGAAGCTTGCGCGCACCCATGAAGACAATGCCCTGCTGGACGCCTACTTGAGAGACACCGTCCGGCACTACGCTTAAGGAACATGATGAAACAGGATGTGATCGAGCTGGACGGCGCCATTGGCGGCGGCCAGGTACTGCGCAGTGCCCTGAGCCTGTCGATGCTCACCGGCAAGGCCCTGCGGATCAGCAATATACGCGCCCGGCGCAGCCGTCCGGGCCTGATGCGCCAGCACCTGACGGCGGTCCAGGCCGCTGCCCAGGTGTGTGGGGCCAGGGTCCGGGGGGCTGAGCTGGGCTCCCAGGTGCTGGACTTCGAACCGGGGCCGATCCGTGGCGGTGACTACCGCTTCGCCATCGGCACCGCCGGCAGCTGCACCCTGGTGTTGCAGACCTTGCTGCCGGCCTTGCTCCGGGCCCCGGAACCCAGCCGGGTGACGGTTACCGGCGGCACCCATAATCCCCTGGCACCACCGGCGGACTTCCTCCAGCAATCCTGGCTGCCGCAGCTGCGACGCATGGGCGCGCAGGTCGAGTTGCAGTTGCTGCGCCATGGTTTCGTACCGGCTGGCGGTGGCGAGCTGGAACTGTTGGTCCGGCCTTCGACCCTGCAGCCTGTGCATCTGCAAGAGCGTGGCGCCTTGCTCGGGCGTAGGGCCTGGGCCCTGAGCGCCGGCTTGCCGGAACATGTGGCCGAGCGTGAGCTGCGGCGGGTGGGCAATCGCCTGGGGCTGTCCCGGGACCAGCTGCAAGACGTGCAGTTGGATGAGCAATACGGCCCGGGCAATGTGCTGTTGCTGGAGTTTGCCTACGAGCACCTGACCGAGCTGTTCTGCGGTTTCGCCCAGAACGGCCTGCGGGCCGAAAGCGTCGCCGATGCTGCCATCGACCAGGCCCGGGAATGGCTGGCCTCCGGCGCGGCGGTGGCCGAATGCCTGGCCGACCAGTTGTTGCTGCCCATGGCCCTGGCCGGTGGTGGCAGCTTCACCACGCCGCGCCTGACCAATCATCTGGCGAGCAACATCCAGGTGATCGAAGCCTTCCTCCCGGTGCGCTTCCAGACGCGCTCCCTGGGCGAGCAGGTGCTGCACGTGGAGTGTGGTTCCCAGGACCGATAGGCGTAGAGTGCCCCGGTCAACCTGGAGGTCGCGAAGATGTATCACTTGTATGGAAGCCAGGGCACGGGTTCGGCCATGGTGGAGATTGCCCTGGAGTATTGCCAGGCGCCGTACCGCTGCATCGAGGCCGCGCCCTGGCAAGCCAGCCCGGGGCGGGATGCCCTGGAGCGGCTCAATCCGTTGGTGCAGATTCCCACCTTGCAGCTGCCCGACGGCAGCATCCTCACGGAAAGCGCGGCGATCCTGATCCACCTCGGGTTGCAGTTCGCCGATTCCGGGTTGCTGCCGACCCAGGCCTCGGCGCGGGCCCAGGTCATTCGTGGCTTGGTGTACATCGCCGCCAACTGCTATTCGGCGATCGGCATTCTCGACTACCCGGGGCGTTGGGTGAGCGATGCCGATCCGGCGTTGGAGGCGCGGGTGCGCCAGGCGACCGGGCAACGCCTGCACCACGCCTGGGAGCTGTTCGCCCGCCAGTTCGCTCCACGGCCTTTCCTTAGCGGCGACGCGCCCGGGGCCCTGGATATCCAGGCGGCGGTGGTGTCGCGCTGGGGCGGCGCCAGGGACGCGCTGCGCCACAGCCAGCCGGACTTCGTGGCGTTGCTCGAGCGCATCGAGCACGAGCCCCGGGTGGCCCCGGTGCTGGCCCGGCACTGGCCCGAATCCCGCTGAGAGCCGGCTTGAGGTGTTGGGGGCAAAGCTGGCAGTCTGCGCGCCCGGATTCCCCCAGGTCCGCTGGCGGGAGATGCCGATGCTTTCGATGCGGCTCACCTTTCGCCCACTCCAGGCGCGGCGCTGAAATCCGTCGGTTTTGCCGGGCAAAGCTCTTATACTCCGGCGCCTCGTTTTCATACCCAGCAAAAGGACTCACCTGTGGCCAACGAACCGGATCACGAATTCTACGATCGCGCCGACGCCATCATCGACCTGGCCAATTCCCAGGTCGCCACCTGCGGCCGTGGCAAGGTCAGCGCCTCGCTGATGTACGCCAATGCCCGTTTCTGCGCATTCATCCGCGCCACCGGCTGCCGTGACGCCGAGGAAATGGCCGCTTCCAAGCAGCAGACGCTGGACTACTTCGTCGATCAGTTCCGCCACATGCTCGACGAGCACTTGACGGACTACGCCGAGAACTTCGCGCAGTACACCCACCGCTCGCCAGAGTGAAGACCGCCGGCGCCGCCTGGCGCCGGGGCACCCAACCGTTGGTCCTGTTCCTGCCAGGAGTCCCGAGGCTTGCCGAGGGGCTCGACTGGACTTCGCTTGCGGCGCGTCTTGCCGATCGTTGTATCTCTTTCAAGAGGTCATGCTCCTGCGGCTCGGCTTTACCCGCCCGCGCCAGGTCCTGGTGGTGGCGCAGCAGAAAGTCCACGAACACCCGCACCCGCTGGGGCATGTGCCGCACTTGGGGGTAGAGCAGGATGAACGGCCGCGAAGTGCCGCCGAACTGCGCCAGGACCTCCACTCGTTCGCCGTTCTGCAACTCCTGGTGCGGCTGAAACGATAGGCCTGCATCAGCCCGGCCCCGTTCTTCACCGCGATCACCGTGGCCAGCAAATCCTCCAGGCAGGTCAGGCTGCCTGAGGTGCGCATGTCCCCCTGCCGCCGCTCGACCTGAAAGCTCCAAGGCGCCCGGCATCCGCTGCTGGGCAATTCGAACGGCACGCATGGGTGCTCGGCCAGCGCCTGCTGGCCCTGGAGCTGGCCGGCTCCCAGGTCCAGATCAATGCGGTGGCGCCGGGGATTGTCGATCCGCCTTTGCCCCCGGCCGAGCCGCAGATCCGTGCCGCGCTCCAGGCCCTGGCCCCAGCGGGCGTATCGGCGGCGAGACGGTAACGGTGATCCGCCGGCGCGAGCGCGACAGGCGAGGCTGACGCATCGGGCACGCCCTGGCCGCAAGTGAGATTTATGTGAGCGATGTCACTCTTTTCTCAAGGGAATCCTGGTCGCGGTCGATAACGTCGGGATGCCTAACTGATACGGAGTTCGTCATGGCTTTGCTTCCGGTTCGTCTGTCTCATCGTTTGACCCTCGGCAGCGTGCTGCTGTTGCTGTTCACGGCGTTGGCGGTTTTTGCCGTGATGACCCTGCGGGGACAACCCAAGGTAGTGGAGGCGAGCTCGGCGTTGATCGAACAGACCGGCAGTGCCATCGTCCGTCAACTGGCCTTGCAGTTGGCGGGAATCGAAGGCGTGACCGTGAGCATGGCGCACATGGTCGAGGGCCTGCCCAAGGAGCCGGAGCTGGTCATGGCCACCGCGCCCAAGGTGATCGACCACGAGAACGACAAGGCCATCGCCGGTGGCGGGATCTGGCCGGAACCCAATGCCTTCGCCCCGGGCGTGGAACGCCGCAGCTTCTTCTGGGGCCGCAGCGACGCGGGCTCGCTGGTGTATTCCGATGACTACAACGCCGCTGGCAGCGCCGGTTATCACCATGAAGCCTGGTACACGGGGGCGCGCAATAGCGCCGCCGGGCACTGCCTGTGGTCCGAGGCCTACCAGGACCCGGTGACCCAGGTGCCGATGACCACCTGCAGCGTGCCCTATCGCCAGGGCGGCGCCTTTGCCGGGGTGGCCACCATCGACCTGCGCCTGGACGACCTGGCGCGCTTCCTCAAGGAACAGGGTTCGGTCACCGGCGGTTATGCCTTCGCCCTGGACCAGGCCGGCAACGTCCTGTACTTCCCCGACGCCCAGGCCAGCGGTGGCGCGCAGATGCTCAGCTTCGACGCCTTGAGCAAGCAGCAGGCCTGGTTGCGCCCGGTGGCCGAGACCCTGGCCAGCGCGGCGCGCCCCGGCCAGGTGCGCAGCCTCGACCTGGACCGCGACGGACGCTTGCAGGAAGCGGCGCGGGTCAGCCTGTTCACCATGCCTGGCACCGGTTGGACCATTGGCCTGGTGACTCCAGAGAAACGGGTCACCGGCCTGGCCCGGGCCATGACCACCGAGATCCTGTTGTTCCTCCTGCCATTGCTGGCCCTGTTGCTGTTCTTCGCCTGGCTGGCGGGCAACAAGCTGATTGCCCAGCTCGAGGAAACCACCCGCCAGATCGATGCCCTGGGCAGTGGCCAGGCCACCGACAATGCCGAGCTGCACGTGGATCGGGCCGATGAGATCGGCGCCCTGCGTGGCGCGGTCAACCGCTATGCCGGGCAACTGCGGCAGATGCTGCAGAAGATCGCCAGCGAAGCCCGCCAGTTGCAGAGCGAGGCCGCGCGCCTGGGCGAGTTGAGCAGCACCCTGGCCCGGCGCGCCGAGCAGCAGCGCCAGGAAAACACCCAACTGGCCACGGCCATCACCGAGATGTCCTCCAGTGCCCAGGAAGTGGCGCAGAACACCAACAACTGCGCCGATACCGCGCGCCAGTCGCTGGTAGTGGTGCAGGATGGCCAGCAGCGGGTGGCGGCCAATAGCGAGTCGATCCAGCAACTGTCCACGGAAATGGCCGAGGCAGCTTCGGTGATCCAGCGCCTGGAGCAGGACAGCCAGCAGGTCGGCGCGGTCCTGGACGTGATCAAGGCCATCTCCGAGCAAACCAACTTGCTGGCCCTCAATGCCGCCATCGAGGCGGCCCGGGCCGGCGAACAGGGCCGTGGTTTTGCCGTGGTGGCCGACGAGGTGCGGACCCTGGCCGGGCGTACCCAGACCTCGGCCAACGAGATCAGCGGCATGATCAACGACCTGCAGCAGGCCTCGCGCCAGGCGGTGCAGGCCATCCAGTCCGGCGAGTCACGCACCCGCCAGGCGGTGGGCGAGGCGGCCGGGGCTTCGGACGCGCTGTCGAGCACGGTCAACAGCTTCGATGACATCTCCCAGCGGGCGCAGCAGATTGCCGTGGCGGCGCAGGAGCAGAGCCACGTGACCCAGGAAATCAACGAGCTGGCGGTACGTATCCACAGCATCAGCGAAGACAACGCCCGGGACGCCCAGGCCCTGGACAAGGTCAGCGAGGCCATGCAGGCCTTGTCAGGACGCCTGGCCGATCTCAGTCACGGTCAGATCTGAAGCCGCGCCCGCCCGACCCAGCCAGGGTCGGGCGGGCGGCTTCGGCCTTTTTCGCCGCCGGGCCCGCCGGCGCCGAATCAGCTGTACGCCAGCTATTGCAGCTTGAAGTTCAGCAACAAGCCCAACGCCACACCGAAGAACCCCAGCAGGCCGCTGCCCAGGGCGCTGCGCGGCGGGCGGCGTTTGGCCAGGTAGCGGGCCGCGGCGGCGCCGAGCACCGCGCCAGGGAAGTTGAGCAGGTAGTAGATCCAGCCCAGGGCATCCTGCGCTGTGGTGATCCACAGGCAGAACAGCAACAGGTGGATGGCCAGGGCCAGGGCGGCACCGGCGATCATGGCCGAGGCCGGGCGGGTCAGGAGCAGCAGGCCGAGGACCAGCGCCTGGGGCAGCCAGTAGGCCGCGAAGTTGTCCCAGAAGTAGTCCAGTGGCACCAGGGCCCGGGCAATGGCCAGGGCCAGCCCCAGGGTGACGGCGATGATGGCGGGCAGGTGCCGGAGCGGTAGGCGGTGCAGGAGTGACATGACGACCTCGGGATGGGCGGGCAGGGACTTTTTACGGCTCCTGGCTGTACCTGTCCAGTGTGCCGGGGGTGCTTGCTGGTGTTGGGCGGCCCAACCGTGTTGTACCTGGCACGGGTGTTCAGGTGGTGCTGCACAGCTCATGCACGCATTGGCGTAGCCAGCGGTGGGCCGGATCGGCTTCCATGCGCGGGTGCCAGAGCAGGGAAATGGTCATCGGCGCGAGCGCCACCGGCAGATTGAAGGCATGCAGGCCAGCCCGCAGGTTGCTGGTGTGGCGCTCGGGCACCATGGCGATCAGGTTCGAGCCCCGGGCCAGGGCCAGGGCGGCGGAGAACCCGCTGACCAGGGCCATCACCTGGCGTGCCAGGCCCAGCTCCTGGAGGGCATCGTCCATGGGGCCGTGGTCGTGCCCCTGGTGGGAGACGAGGATGTGCTGGCCGGCCAGGTACTCGTCGAGGTCGACCGGGCCTCGGCTCAAGGGGTGGCCGGCACGTACCACGCCGACGAAGCGATCGCGAAACAACGCCCGGGTGCGCAGTTCGGGGCTGGTATCGGCATCCACTACTGCGGTTTCCAGATCGATGCTGGCCTCGCGCAGGGGCTGGCTGTCGCGGTCCAGCTTGGGCACGAAATGAATCCGCACGCCCGGTGCTTCCCGCTGCAGGCGGGCGAGCAGTGCCGGGCCAAAATTCTCGACGAAACCGTCGCGACTGCGCAGGGTAAAGGTGCGACGCAACTGCCGCAGGTCGACCTCGGTGGCCGGGCGCAAGGCGGCCAGGGCTTCTTCCACCAGAGGGCCGATCCGCTGGCGCAGTTCCAGGGCCCGGGGCGTGGGCACCAAGCCGCGCCCGGCGCGCACCAGCAGCGGGTCGCCGGTGGCCTGGCGCAGGCGGGTCAGGGCCCGGCTCATGGCCGACGGGCTCAGTTGCAGGCGTGCGGCGGCACGCGCCACGCTGCCTTCGGCCAGCAGCACGTCCAGGGTCAGCAATAGATTCAGATCGGGAGTCGACATGGGCGAAATCTAGCATGGCCGAACGCGGCTGGCATGGCGTTGCCTGCAGCTATTCACTGCACCTGCCGCGCCTTCCGCCGCCCTTGCAGCCAGTCCAGGCTAGGGGACCGATCACCACGCAGGAGTCGCTGCATGTCCACCCTCGAAGTTGTCCCGCGCCTGGAGCCTCTTGCCTCCCGGGCGCGCTGGGCCCTGGCCAGCCTGGCGTTGGCGATGCTGATGCCCTCCCTGGATACCAGTATCGCCAATGCCGGCTTGCCGCAGCTGGCCCAGGCGTTCGATGCCTCCTTCCAGCAGGTGCAATGGGTGGTGCTGGCCTACTTGTTGACGATCACCGTCCTGATCGCCAGTGCCGGACGCCTGGGCGACCTGCTGGGACGGCGGCGGGTGCTGTTGGGCGGGATCATGCTGTTCTGCCTGGGATCGCTGGGCTGTGGCCTGGCCCCGGGCCTGCATGGCTTGCTGGCGGCCAGGGCGGTGCAAGGGGTAGGGGCGGCGGCGATGCTGGCGCAAACCCTGGCGCTGGTGAGCGATGTCTTGCCCAAGGGGCGCACCGGTAGCGCCATGGGGCTGCTGGGCACGCTATCGGCCCTGGGGACCACCCTGGGGCCTGCGCTGGGCGGGTGGTTGCTGGCCAGCGTCGGTTGGCGCTGGATGTTCCTGGTCAATCTGCCCCTGGGCCTGGTTGCCCTGGTGCTGGCCTGGCGTTGCCTGCCGGAGGATCGCCGTTCGACCGCGAGCGATGGTTTCGACGTGCCCGGGACGTTGCTCCTGGCCTTGGGGCTGGGGGCCTACGCCTTGGCCCTGACACTGGGCCGCAACCTGCTGGCGCCTTTGAACCTGGGGTTGCTGCTGGTGGCCGTGGTCGCAATGGGTGCCTTGCTGTGGGTCGAGCGCCGGGCCCGGGCCCCGCTGTTCCAGCCGGCCCTGCTACAGCGCCGACCACTGCGCGCCAGCCTGCTGAACAGCCTGTTGGTGTCCACGGTGATCATGAGCACCCTGGTGGTAGGGCCGTTCTATCTTTCCCGCGGGTTGGCGCTGCCAACTGTCTGGGTGGGCCTGGGATTGTCCCTGGGGCCCCTGGTGGCGGCCATGGTCGGGGTGCCGGCCGGACGCCTGGTGGATCGCCATGGCCCGCAGTTGCCCTGCCAGGTTGGCTTGTTCGGCATGTTGCTGGGCCTGGGTTTGCTGGTATTGCTGCCGGTGCGCCTGGGACTGGCCGGGTACCTGCTGCCGATCACCTTGGTCACCGCCGGTTATGCGCTGTTCCAGGCGGCCAATAATAGTTTGCTGCTGCTCGACGTACCGGCTGCGCAGCGCGGGCTGGCGGCCGGGCTCCTGAGCCTGTCGCGCAATCTCGGGCTGATCAGCGGCGCGGCCGCCATGGGTGCGGTGTTCGCCCGGGCTTCCCGGGGCGGTGCGCTGGAGCAGGCCGCAGCCGCTGTGCAGGGCATGCGGGTGACCTTCGGCGTGGCGGCGGTGCTGGTCCTGCTGGCCTTGCTGGTGGCCCTGGTGGCGCGCCGACCGGAGGCGTCGTTCGAGGCTTGCCGGGCACCGCGCCCGGACTAAGCTTGGCTGGCACACCCTGCCAAGGAGCCGGTCATCGTGAGCAGCCTGCGTACCCCTTCGTTAGGCCCGATCGTCGGGCACACCACCGATACGTCCTGCCGCCTGTGGATCGCCGGCTCCGATGCCCTGGACGAGAAGGGCGTGGCCGAGGACATCCGCACCATCGGCGTCATTGGTGTGGTGGGTAGCAATGGCAAGGTCGCCGCCCAGGACATCTTCTATTTCCGCCTGCGCCGCGAGTTCCACCGCACCGGCACCTTCAACCTCGGTGTCGACCTGAGCCTGTGGCGCAACGAAACCGAACGCAAGCAGCTCAAGCCGTTCTTGCTGAGCCCGGCCACGCGCTACCGGGTACGCATGGCCTCGCTCAACGTCGATGATGCGGGCAGCAACGATGATGCGGTGTCCAGTGAGTCGGTGGTGCAGCGCCTGCCGGCACCCGGGGCCTGGGCCAATGACCTGAACCGCAGCGGGGGGGACAAGAAGTACGTCGAGGCCGAGTTCACCACCCAGGCCAGCGCACCCGCGAAGCCGGCGCCACTGAGTTTCCTGCTGGGTTCGTGTCGTTATCCGGGGTTGCTGTGGAAGCGCAAGAACGCCGATGGGATCTTCGCCCCGATGCTGGCCGATCATGACGATGCGCAATTGGTGCTGATGGTTGGCGACCAGATTTATGCCGACCTGCTCAACCGCCTGGTGCCGATAGGCCTGGCCGATACGTTCGAGGAGTTCGAGGAGCGCTACCACACAGCCTTCGGTTCGCCGAATATCCGCCAGTTGCTGGCGCGCCTGCCGACCTACATGATCCTCGACGATCACGAAATCGAGGATAACTGGACCCAGGACCGCATTCGCAAGGATCGCGGCAAGCGCCTGCTGTTCAACCTGGCCATGGGCGCCTACATGAGCTACCAGTGGAGCCATGGCCCGCGCTTTGCCGACAGCTACGTGCACGGGCGCGGCATGTCGGGCGACGACCTGTACTTGCAGCAGTTGCAGACCAACCAGCTGTTCTATGACTTTTCCTGTGTCGACTATCCGTTCTTTGTCCTCGATACCCGCACCCAGCGCTTCCTCGACGACGTCCCGGATGCCCTGGAGGACAACCACCTGCTGGGCCGGCCATCACTGCATCGCAGCGAGCCCGGCCAGCTCGATCGCCTGTGTGCGTGGCTGCGGCACATGCAGGCGGATCGAGGCAACCAGCCGAAGTTCATCGTCACCTCCAGCGTCTTCGTGCCCAACGGCGTGGATACCCTGGGCAGCGACAGCGATGCGCTGCGCCACAAGAACGACAGCGATGCCTGGGCAGCATTTCCCAGCACTCGCCGTGCGGTGCTGGACACCCTGCTCAAGTACCAGGTGCAGAACGTGGTGTTCCTGTCCGGAGATATCCACTGTTCGAACATTTCCCGGTTGCAGTTCAGTGGGGCGGGCAAGGACTTGGTGGCCTACGCGGTGACCTCATCGGCGTTCTACTGGCCCTTTCCCTTCGCCGATGGTGATCCGGCCGGCTATGTGCACGACTCCCAGGCGCCAGCCACGCCCGACGGCTTTGCCCTGGCGGGCGGCGAGACCATGCATTACCGCACCTGGGCCTTCACCCAGGCCGATAACTTTGCACGGATCGACCTGCAGCCGGGCAGCGCCGAAATGCAGGTGCAGTTCTACGGTGCCGATGGTGCGCCCCTGGTGACCCGCAAGCAGGACGACGCCATGAACGACCGGCCGGAACGACTGCAACTGGCGCCTTGGTAGGTTAATGCCGATCAGTTGATGGAACTGTAGGCGCTTGGCTCGCCCGCGATGGACTGCAGAGCGCCGGGTTTATCCGGTAGACACCCGCTACCGCTAACGAGCATCGACCGGCGGCTCCTACAGGGGATCCAATCCCAGTGACAGGTCCAGTTACAGCCCCAGTTCCAGTGCCAGCAGGTCGGCCAGCGGCTGGCGCCGGCGGATCAGGCGCGGTTGGCCGTTTTCGAACAGCACCTCAGGCAGCAGGGTCCGGCTGTTGTAGTTCGAAGACATGCTGGCGCCGTAGGCCCCGGTGTCGTGCAGTACCAGCAGGTCGCCGACCTGGGCCTGGGGCAGCAGGCGCGGGGTCAGGCACTCGTCGTCCTGGGTGAAGATGTCGCCGGACTCGCACAGCGGGCCGCCGACCACCGTCGGTCGTTGCGGGCGTTGGACCGCTTGGCCATTGGCGTCCAGCAGGCTCATGCCGTGGTAGGCGCCGTACATGGCAGGGCGCATCAGGTCGTTGAAGCCGGTGTCCACCAGCACGAAGTGATGCTGGCCGGCATCCTTGACCACCCGTACCTCGCTGACCAGGCAACCGGCCTCGGCCACCAGGAAGCGCCCGGGTTCGATTTCCATGTGCACGCCGTGGCCCAGGTAGGCCTCGATTTCCTCGCGGGCGACTTTCCAGGCGTTGGCGTAGCGTTGCACGTCCACCGGGGTGTCGCCGTCGCGGTAAGGGGTGGACAGGCCGCCGCCGATGGAGAAGGCCTCGATGTCGTGGTCCAGGGACTTGACCGCCGCGACCATGGCCGCGCCCACCTGTTCCAGGTGGTCGTAGTCGACCCCGGAACCAATGTGCATGTGCAGGCCCACCAGGTGCAGGTTGTGCTGGCGGATCACCGCCAGGGCCTCGCCCACCTGGTCGTGCCAGATACCGTGCTTGCTGTTTTCCCCGCCGGTGTTGGTCTTGCGGCTGTGGCCATGGCCGAACCCGGGATTGATCCGCAACCAGACACGATGCCCGGGGGACTGTTCGCCCAACTGGCGGAGCATGTCGATGGAGCCGGCGTTGACCTCTACTTGCAGTTCCACCACACGCTTGAGAGTGGCCTCGTCGAACAGGTCGCAGGTGAAGACGATCCCGCCGTTGGCCGGGCTGAAACCGGCCAGCAGGGCCCGCTCGATCTCACCCAGGGAGACCGCATCGACCCGCACCCCGGCTTCGCGGATCAGGCGCAGCAGGTGCAGGTTGGACGAAGCCTTCTGGGCATAGCGCACCACGTCGAAGGCTTGCAGCTGGGCGATACGTGCCTGGAGGGTGGCGGCGTCGTAGCACCACAGCGGGGTGCCGTATTGGCGGGCGACAGCGGCGAGTTGGGCGGGGGAGAAGGGAATGGCCATGGCGAATGCAATCTGTGGTCGATGAAAGTGTGAGCAGCATGCCGCTTGCCGGTCATTCAAGAAAATATCTATTCTTTGCCGCCTGATTCAGTTTTGATATGGACTGATCGATTCAACGAGCCTTACCGTCATGGATATCTCCCTACGGCACATCGAAGTGTTCCGCGCCATCATGCAGGCCGGTAGCGTGACGGGCGCCGCGCGCCTGCTGTTTACCTCGCAGCCCACGGTGAGCCGCGAGCTGGCGCGCCTGGAAAGTCTTTCCGGCCTGCGCCTGTTCGATCGCGAAGGCGGGCGCCTGCTGCCCACGGCCCAGGCCCTGTTGTTGCTGGAGGAGGTGGAGCGGGCCTATGTCGGCCTGGAGCGGATCAACAGCGTGGCGCGCTCGATCCGCCGCTTCGAGCACGGCCAGCTGAGCCTTTGCTGCCTGCCGCTGTTTTCCCAGACCCTGCTGCCCCCAGTGTGCAAGGACTTCCAGGCCCGGCATCCGGGCATCGGCCTGAGCATCAGCGCCCAGGAATCGCCGCTGCTGGAGGAGTCCCTCAGCGCCCAGCGCCATGACCTGGGCCTGACCGAAAGCGAGCATCTGCCCCGAGGTACCCAGGGCGAGTTGCTGTTCTGTGCCGACATGGTCTGCATCCTGCCCGAGGCCCATCCGTTGCTGGCCAAGGCGCGGCTGTCGGTGGCGGACTTTGGCGGGCAGAACTTCATCAACCTCTCGGGCCTGGATATCTACCGCCAGAGCCTGGACGAGCATTTTCGCCAGGCCGGGGTCGATCGCCGGGTGGTGGTCGAGACCACCAATGCCGCCTCGGTGTGCGCCATGGTGCGCCAGCAGCTGGGGGTGGCGATCATCAACCCGTTGAGTGCCATGGAGGAGGCAGGGCGGGGGCTGGTGATCCGGCCGTTGCAGCTGTCGGTGCCTTACAAGGTGATGCTGGTGCGTCCGGATTACCGGCCCTCGTCGAGTTTCGTCGAAGGGTTTTGCCAGTCGTTGCGTCAGCAAGCGACGCGCCTGGCCGGGCAACTCAAGGACCTGGTGGAAGGGCACTAGGGGAGAGGGGATCCCGGTGCGTGAGCACCGGGAGGGCAGGCAGGCCGGTGGATGTCGTGGGTCCGCCGGCTTGCCGATGCTCGTGGTGGTGCGGGCCACCAGGGTGGCCCGCAGGAGAGGTCTTAGCGCTCGATGGCCAGGGCCACGCCCTGGCCGCCGCCGATGCACAAGGTGGCCAGGCCTTTCTTGGCATCGCGCTTGAGCATTTCATGCAGCAGGGTCACCAGCACCCGGCAGCCCGAGGCGCCGATCGGGTGGCCGATGGCGATCGCACCGCCATTGACGTTGACCTTGGCCGGGTCCCATTCCAGCTCCTTGCCCACCGCCAGCGATTGCGCGGCGAAGGCTTCGTTGGCTTCGATCAGGTCCAGTTGGCCCAGGGTCCAGCCGGCTTTCTCCAGGCAGCGGCGGGTGGCCGCGACCGGGCCGATGCCCATGATCGCCGGGTCGACCCCGGCGTTGGCGTAGGCGGCCACTTTCGCCAGTACCGGCAGGCCCAGGGCACGGGCCTTGCTGGCGCTCATGAGGATCACCGCGGCGGCGCCGTCGTTGAGCGAAGAGGCATTGCCGGCGGTGACGCTGCCGTCTTTCTTGAACGCCGGCTTGAGCTTGCCCAGGGCTTCGGCGGTGGTGCCGGCCCGGGGTTGCTCATCGGTGGCGAAGGCCACGGGGTCGCCCTTGCGCTGGGGGATCAGGATCGGCGTGATCTCGTCGACGAAGCGCCCGGCCTCGATGGCGGCCGCGGCTTTTTGCTGGGAGGCGGCGGCGAAGGCGTCCTGGGCTTCACGGCTGATGCCGTACTTGTCCACCAGGTTCTCGGCGGTGATGCCCATGTGGTAGTCGTTGAAGGCATCCCACAGGCCGTCGCTGATCATGCTGTCGATCATCTGGCTGTGGCCCATGCGCAGGCCGGTGCGGGCGCCGGGCAGGACGTAGTTGGCCAGGCTCATGTTTTCCTGGCCGCCGGCGATGATCACTTCGGCATCGCCGCAGCGGATGGCCTGGGCGCCCAGGTGCAGGGCCTTGAGGCCGGAGCCGCAGACCTTGTTCAGGGTCATGGCGGGCACGGCGTGGGGCAGGCCGGCCTTGATCGCGGCCTGGCGGGCGGGGTTCTGCCCGGCGCCGGCGGTGAGCACCTGGCCCATGATGACTTCGTCGACCTGGGCCGGGTCGATGCCGGTCTGGGCCAGCAGTTGGCGGATCACCGCGGCGCCCAGGTCGACGGCGGGAATGGCCGCGAGCGAACCCTGGAAGCTGCCTACGGCGGTACGGGTAGCGGCAACGATTACGACGTCTTGCATGATGGGCTCCTCAGGAGAACTGCATTTCGGGAACATGGTCCGGCACGATCAGCTTGCCGGCGGTCTTGCTGACGATTTCCTCGACGCTGACCCCGGGGGCGCGTTCCTTGAGGATGAAGGCGCCGTCCTCGATTTCAAGGTAGGCCAGGTCGGTGAGTACGCGCTTGATGCACTGCGCACCGGTCAGCGGCAGGCTGCAGCGGCTGAGCAGCTTGGACTCGCCGTCCTTGGAGGCGTGGGTCATGGTGACGATGATGTTGTCGGCACCGGCCACCAGGTCCATGGCGCCGCCCATGCCCTTGACCAGCTTGCCGGGGATCATCCACGAGGCGATGTTGCCTTGTACATCCACTTCGAAGGCACCGAGCACGGTGAGGTCGATGTGGCCGCCGCGGATCATCGCGAAGGACTCGGCGGAGGAGAAGATCGAAGCGCCGATGCGTGCGGTCACGGTCTGCTTGCCGGCGTTGATCATGTCGGCGTCGATCTGGTCCTCGGTGGGGAAGGCGCCCATGCCCAGGAGGCCGTTTTCCGATTGCAGCATGACTTCCATGCCGTCGGGGATGTAGTTGGCCACCAGGGTCGGGATACCGATGCCCAGGTTCACGTAGTAGCCGTCCTGCAGTTCGCGGGCGACGCGCTGAGCCATTTGTTCGCGGGTAAGAGCCATGTTTATTGTCCTTTTAGTCGGGCTGGGGAAGGGCGATCACTTGCGCACGGTGCGCTGTTCGATGCGCTTCTCGAAGGTGCCGCAGATGACTCGGTCGACATAGATGCCCGGGGTATGGATATGCGCTGGGTCCAGTTCGCCCGGCTCGACGATTTCTTCCACCTCGACCACGGTGATCTTGCCGGCGGTGGCCGCCAGGGGATTGAAGTTCTGCGCGGTATGGCGATAGATCACGTTGCCGAAATGGTCGGCCTTCCAGCCCTTGACGATGGCGAAGTCGCCGGTGATGGACTCTTCCATCAGGTAGGTGCGGCCGTTGAACTCGCGGGTTTCCTTGCCTTCGGCCACGGGAGTACCGACGCCGGTGGCGGTGAAGAAGGCCGGGATGCCGGCCCCGCCTGCGCGCATCTTCTCCGCCAGGGTGCCCTGGGGCGTCAGCGCCACTTCGATCTCGCCGCTGAGCAGCTGCTGTTCGAACAGGGCGTTCTCGCCGACGTAGGAGGCCACCACCTTGCTGATCTGGCGGTCTTCGAGCAGCACGCCCAGGCCAAAGCCGTCGACGCCGCAGTTGTTGGATACCACGGTCAGGTCGCGGGTACCGCGACGCTTGATCTCGGCGATCAGGTTCTCGGGAATGCCGCACAGGCCGAAGCCACCGGCGATCACGGTCATGCCATCTTGCAGACCTTCCAGGGCTTCCTCGTAGGACGCCACGCGCTTATCGAAACCTGCCATATGCACCATCCTCTTTCTTGTTCGTTGGCGGCTGGCCAGCCGTTGGTGGAATCAGTGTTGCGCCATGGGATTGATTTGTTAAGTTGATTTTTAAGGTTGATTGATTTGAAAAACAGCATAATGAGCTGCAAGCTGCAAGCTGCAAGCTGCAAGCTGCAAGCTGCAAGCTTATAGCTTGTGGCCTGTCGCTGCGCCTCCTGAGGATGATGGATGACGGTCAAACAGATTCGGGCCTTCCTGGCGGTGGCCCACAGCATGAGTTTCGCCCTGGCCTGCGAGCGCCTGCACCTGTCGCAGTCGGCGCTGAGCCTGACGATCAAGGCCCTGGAAGAGGGGCTGGGCGGACGCTTGTTCACCCGCAATACGCGCAACGTCGCCCTGACGCCCGAGGGCGAGGCGCTGTTGCCCCTGGCCCGGCGCCTGATCGCTGACTGGGACAACGCCGAGGATGAAATGCGCCAGCGCTTTACCCTGCAGCGCGGGCGGGTGACCCTGGCGGCCATGCCTTCCTTTGCCGGCAACCTGTTGCCACCGATTCTCAAGCAATTTCGCGCTCGCTACCCGCAGGTCAACGTCACGGTCGACGATGTGATCAACGAGCAGGTGCTGGAGATGGTCCGCGATCGCGAGGTCGAGTTGGGGGTAGCCTTCGAGCCGCAGGACAACACTTCGCTGGTGTTCACCCCGCTGTACATCGATCGTTTCGTCGCCGTGGTGCCCAGGGATTCGCCGCTGGCCGGGCGTCATGAAATCGACTGGCAGACGCTGTTGCAGGAACCCTTCATCACTCTGCAGCGCCCGTCCACGGTGCGGGTCATGCTTGAGGAACACCTGCGGGCCCGGGGCGTGCAATTGCCGGTGGAGTTCGAGAGCCACCAGTTGGCGACGGTGGGGCGCATGGTTGCCAGTGGCCTGGGGGTGAGTGCGGTGCCGGCCTTGTGTGCCGGGCAGATGCGAGAGTTGGGCGGGCACTGCATCACCCTGGGCGAACCGGTGGTGGAGCGGGCCATCGGTGTGCTGACCAAGCCGGGGGATGAGCTGTCCACGGCGGCCCAGGCCCTGTTCGACATCCTGCGCGAGGCCAGGCTCGGCGAGCGCTTGCCCGCTTGACTCAGCCTTTCAGGCGCTCGGCCAGCCAGGGCAGGACCTGGTCGCAGGGCTGCTCCAGCTTGAGGTCCAGCAAGGCATCGGCGCGGGTCTTGCCGAAATTGATGGCCAGCAGCGGCTTGCCTTGCTCGACCACGGCGCGACACAGGCGAAAGGCCGAATAGGCCATCAGCGACGATCCCACCACCAGCAGGCCGCCAGCTTCGTGTACCGCGCTCCAGGCTTGGGCTGCCATAGCCTGGGCCACGTTCTCGCCGAAAAACACCACGTCGGGCTTGAGCCGCGTGCCCTGGCAGTGGGGGCAATGGGGCACCTGGAAGCGTGCCTCGAAGGCCGGGTCCAGCAGGGTATCGCCATCGGGCGCCTGCACCGCGTCGACGCCGGCCAGGTACGGGTTTTGCGTCTCCAACTGCTGCTGGATGGCATCGCGCTCGCTGCGCTGGCCACAGTCCAGGCAGCGCACCCAGTGCAGGCTGCCATGGAGCTCGATGACCCCGGGGCTGCCGGCCTGGTCGTGCAGAGTGTCGACGTTCTGGGTGATCACTCCAGCGATCCGCCCTGCGACCTGCAATTGCGCCAGCGCCAGGTGCGCAGCGTTCGGCCGCGCCTGGCGGATGCGCGGCCAGCCGAGCATGGCCCGGGCCCAATAGCGCCGGCGGGCTTCGCCCTGGTTGAGAAACTCCTGGTACATCATCGGTTGTCGCCCACGGCGCACGCCTTCGCTGTCGCGATAGTCGGGGATGCCCGAGGGGGTACTGATGCCCGCCCCGGTGAGGACCATGAACGGCTGGGCGTCCATGACGGTGGCCAGTGGTTCCAGGGAGGATGTGGCGGCAGGTGGGTTCATGCTCGGGGCTCGTTCAGGCAGGCCTGGTAGAAATAGCCGCAAAGCCGCTGTTGCGCCAGCGTGTGCTGACAGGGCGGTAAACCTGGGGCGGGGCCCCGGGGTGCCAGGGGACCTGCCGCAGGGCGTGGCAGGTCCGGCCGGGGGTCAACTGGAGTGTTCGCTGTCGTCGTCCAGGGGCATGTCCGCGCTGCTGTCTTCCTGGCCGGGCACTTCGGTGATCACGCTGAAGTCGCTGACTTCGACGGCGCCCAGGCCGTAGCCCAGCAAGTGGAAGGAGAAGGCCTTGCGGGTCTGTGGGTTGTCGAAGCTGAAATCCATCTGCAGGGGCTGGTCCGGGGTCACCAGCATTTCTTCCGGCAGGCCCAGGGGAACGTCCTGCTCCAGTTCCTTGCCCTTGAGCAGGATGTAGGCGTTCTGCTGCGGGTCGGCCGAGCGTACGGTGAAGCGCACCCGGGTCTGCGAGCCCTTGGGCATCTCCAGGTACTGGGCGCCGATCAGGTTGTCGGCCCAGTCGTCCTTGATCTGCGCTTGCAGCGGGATGATCGCCGGGCTACCGAACTGGTAGTGCTGGTTCAGCGGCGATTGCAACAGGCTGCGGTCCAGGTTCGTGGCCCGGGCGCTGACCAGCCGGGCCCGCTGGCCGCCGTATTGGGTCAGGAAGCTGGCGCTGTCGGCGATGAAGCCGGGGCTGGCGTAGTTGCGGCAGCGCTGCTGGAAATCGCACTCGGTGAAGGTGCCCTGGCCATCGTGGTAGCGCAGCTTGCCGTTGGTATAGGACATGATTTCCCGGCCCTGGGCATAGTCGCGAAACAGCGAGCGACCGCTGAGGCTGGCCGGTACGGGCAGGCCGAAGTAGTCCAGTACCGAGGCGCTGAAGTCCACATGACCGTAGGTGCCGGACTTGATGTGCGGCAACAGTTGCTGTTCCGGGGCCAGCATCAGGTTGAAGCCCCAGGACGAGGCCAGGCGCACGCCGTCGATGCCGTGGGATTCGTCGGAGGTGATGATCACCAGGGTGTCCTTGAGCACGCCCTTGCGCTCCAGGCCTTCGAGAAACTGGCCGATGGCATCGTCCAGGTAGCCGACTGCCGCCTGCTTGGGTGTGTCGTAGCGCTCCAGGTAATCATCGGGGGCCGAGTAGGGCTGGTGGGTACCGACGGTCAGCAGGGTGAGCATCCAGGGTTTCTGGTTTTTCTTCAGTTGCTCGACATAGCCCAGGGCGCCCTCGAAGAAGGCCTTGTCATCCTTGCCCCAGGGGAATTCCAGGTAGTTGGCGTTGCTGAACCATTCCAGGCCATGGGTCGCATCGAAGCCGATGTGCGGCATGATCTTGTCTTTGGCCATGAAGCGCAGGCCGGCGCCTTGCAGGTAATGGGTGTCGAAGCCGAACTTGTGCATCTGCGCGGGCAGGCAGGCCTTGTTGCGCTGGCTCTGGGTCAGCATCTCCACGCCCTTTGGGGTGCCGTTGTCGAGCTTGTCGTAGTCGCCGCAGAGCATGGCGTACAGCCCGCGGATGGTCTGGTGGCTGTGCAGCACGTAGTCGGGAGTGTTCATCCCGCGCTCGGCCCAGGCACTGAGCTTGGGCATCAGGTCTTCCTGGTAGCGGCTGTGCAGGGCCTCGCGGTTGGTCTTGATGTAGGCGCCGGGAATGCCCTCCAGGGCAATCACCAGGACATTGCGGGCGCGTCCGGCACTGGGCAGCAGTGGCTGGCCCTCCAGGTCCAGGCGAGTCAGGCCGGCCATTTGCGGTGGTACGTCGGCGATATCGCCGTCGAGCCAGTCTTCCACGCGAATTTGCGCCTGGCCCACGGCGGTGGCGAGCGCCTGGTGCGGCAGGTTGAACAGCTGCCACTGGTCGGCCTCGCTGGGCTTGAGGTACTGGGTACTGCCATGGGCCAGCAACAGCACCACCGGCAGGCTCCAGCTATAGCGTGGCAGGGCTGGCAACGCCACGGCGCGGCTGCTGCGTTGCACCAGCAGCCACAGCGCCAGCCCCAGCAGCAGGGCCAGGCCCAGCTCGGGATGGGTCAGGCCGCCGCCCGTGGAGTTCTCGACGAATTGCGGGTCCACCAGGTAATGCAGGTCGGCGAGGTTGGGCATGCGGCCCACGGCGCTGACCAGTTCGGCGCTGACCTGGGTCAGCAGGGCCCAGATCAGCAGCACGGGCAACGCCAGCCACCAGGGGCGGCGATACAGCAGGACGGTCAACAGGCTGGCACTGGCCAGGTCGGAGACATAACCCAGCGGGTTGGACCAGCCCAGGGCCAGGCGGGCCCCCATGGGGACCAGCAGCAACAGGCCGAAGAGGGTGCACAGGGGTGCAAGGGGGTGTTGTAGGCAACGACGGATCAACTTCACAAATAACCTGCCTGTCATTAAAGCTTCACGCAAATGTGCGCAATGGTAACAAGACCCGGCGGCTAGTCGTTTCTTAAATTGGCGACGCAGTGGCGCTTCATGGGTCGCTTCGAGGCGCCCCATTACGTCATTGCGCGGTTGCAGGGCCCTGGTCCAGGCGCTTGGGGCGCCTGCGGGGAGGAGGGGGCTGGCGCGGATTTACTATTTCAGAGTGTTAAAAAGGAGCCGTGGACCGGCTCCCCTGGGGCTTCACTCGCCGCGGATGTATTGCTCCAGCTGGCGGATCAGGTCGGCCTGTTCGGCGATCGCCTCCTTGACCAGGTCGCCGATGGACAGCAGGCCCAGCAACTGGCCGTTCTCCACCACGGGCAGGTGGCGCAGGTGGTTGTCGGTCATGATGCTCATGCAGGTCTCGACATTCTGGTGCGAGTCCACGGTGATCACCGGCGAGCTCATGATGGCGCTCACCGGTGTGCCCACCGAGGAACGGCCGTGCAGCACCAGCTTGCGCGCATAGTCGCGTTCGCTGATGACGCCGACCACTGCGCCGTTTTCCAGGACCGGCAAGGCGCCGACGTTTTTCTCGGCCATCAGCATCAGGGCTTCCAGCACCATCTGCTGCGGGGCGATGGTGTGTACTTGCTGGTGGTGCTTGGCCTTGAGTTTCAGCAGTTCTGCGACGCTCTTCATTGGGGCGCTCCGGTGGTTCTGCAGGGGGCGGCGCCGGCCGCCCCAAGGTGGGTTTCTACAGAATCGTAGAGACTGGGCCGGCCGGCAAGGCTGAAAGCGGCAGATAGACGGCGAAAAACGTCAATCGGCAGGAATTTTTGCCGGCTTGCTGGGGAAAACCCCTGCCTGACGGCGGCCCTGGCCCCCAAAGGACCTGGGTGTCGCGGTTCAATGACGGTTGATATTGGCCAGGGTCATGGGCGCGATGATCCGGTGGAAGGGCGCCACCGGCAACATGTACAGGCGTCCCAGGAGGTTGTGCGGGTGCACCACGGTGGACAGCACCACCGGGCGTTGCCCATCGTCGTTCAGGGGCAGGCGATTCAGGGACAGGTACACGTCCAGGTGCTTGTCGCGGTCCACCACCAGTACTTCGTCGGGCGCCTGGGACACCAGGGTGAAGATGCCGACCCGCTGGTCCGGCTGGTAGTCCTCATCGGCCCGCGCCAGGTCGATGCGGGTCAGGCGGCCCAGGTCCTTGAGGCCGAACAGCTGCACCACGCGATTACGCAGGGCCATCATCCGGTCGATCCAGGCCGGGGTCTGGCTCATCAGCAACAGCAGGTGGCGCATGGCGCTGCGCTCGGGATCGTTGGCCAGCACCTGGCGGCAATCGACGAAGCTCGCCCCGACGGCCAGGTTGGCGATGCTGGATGGGCTGGGCACTGGGCAAGGTTGGACGGTGGCGTGCATCGATACGGTTCCCTGTAAGAAATGGCGGCGCCTGCTGGCGCGCGGCAAAAATACCATTGTGCTGTGGCCGCTGCCGAGCTTGTGAGGTTGCAACAAGGTCCGAAGGGCCTTCAGCGCCGTCAAGTCCTGGCGGCCGCTACACGCTCGTACGCAGCCTGCGGCAGCGGCTACACGAGGCGACCATTGCGTCCACCAGGTGGGCAGTGGCTATGCGCAGAAGGTGGCAGGCACCTTGAAAAAAGGCGCCCGCAGGCGCCAAGGATTCACCCCAACCGAGGGAGCCGGGTGAAGCCGTTCGCAGGAGTGTCGCGGTGGTAAGGCGCGACGTGAACGGAAGAGGGAGGGCGCCGGCGGGAGCACGGGCGCCGGAACATCACTTGCCCAGCTTGATCCGGGTCCAGCCGCGGTTCATCACGCGCTGGATCGGGATCGGCTGGTCGGGCACCGCATACAGGGTGGCCAGCACGTCCTGGGGCGGGTAGGAGGCCGGATCGTTGCGGATCGCCTCGTCCACCAGCGGCGTGGCGGCGGCATTGGCGTTGCTGTAGCCCAGGCTGTTGGTGACCTCGGCGATGATGTCCGCGCGCATCAGGAAGTTCATGAACAGGTAGGCGTTGTCGACGTTGGTGGCGTCCTTGGGGATGGCCATCATGTCGTAGAAACTGCCGGCGCCTTCCTTGGGAATGCTGAACGCGACTTTCTCCTGGTTGCCCGCTTCTTCGGCGCGCGAGCGAGCCTGCAGCACGTCGCCGGAGTAACCCACGGCCACGCAGATGTTGCCGTTGGCCAGGTCCGAGATGTACTTGGAGGAATGGAAGTAGCTCACCCACGGGCGGATCTTCATGAACAGCGCCTCGGCCTCGAGGATCTGCGCCTTGTCCTTGCTGGCTGCCGGGTAGCCCAGGTAGTGCAGGGCGGCCGGAAGCATCTCGGTGGGCGAGTCGAGGAAGCTGATGCCGCAGGCCTTGAGCTTCTCGGCGTTCTCGGGCTTGAACAGCAGGTCCCAGGAGTTGACGGGTGCGTCGCTGCCCAGGGCCGCCTTGACCTTGTCCGGGTTGTAGCCGATGCCGATCGAACCCCACATGTAGGGGAAGGCATGGGCATTGCCCGGGTCGCTGGCGGAAGCGTTCTTGAGCAGCACCGGGTTGAGGTTCTGCCAGTTGGGCAGCTTGGACTTGTCCAGTTCCTGGTAGACCCCGGCCTTGATCTGCTTGGCCAGGAAACTGTTGGACGGTACTACGATGTCGTAGCCCGACTTGCCGGTCAGCAGTCGCGCTTCCAGGGTCTCGTTGCTGTCGAAGACATCATAGGTCACGTGGATGCCGGTCTCGGCCTCGAACTTCTTCAGGGTGTCCGGGGCGATGTAGTCCGACCAGTTATAGACGCGCAGCACTTTGTCGCCAGCTTGGGCGCCGGCGACCAGGGCACCGGTCAGGGACAGTGTCAGCAGCAGTTTGGCGGACAATATCCTGCCAGGCATTTTCATCACGACAACTCCATTCTTATTGTCAAAACGGCCGCCTGGGCGGCCTTGTCACACAAGGGTTCAAGCCGTTGCCGGCTCCCGCTTGGCCTGGGGCCTGGCGGGTGTGGGGTTCCACGCTTCGTTGGCTGTGAACTCCATGGCCTCCTGGATCGCCCGCTTGCGGGCTTCCTCGGCGCGCCGGCCGAAGTACCAGACCAGGAAGGTCACCAGCGATACTGCCAGCAAAATCAGGCTGGCCACCGCGTTGATCTCCGGCTTGACCCCCAGGCGCACCGCCGAGAAGACCTCCATCGGCAAGGTGGTGGAGCCCGGGCCGGACACGAAGCTGGCCAGCACCAGGTCGTCCAGCGACAGGGCGAAGGACATCATGCCGCCCGCCGCCAGGGACGGGGCGATCATCGGGATGGTAATCAGGAAGAACACCTTGAAGGGCCGCGCTCCCAAGTCCATGGCCGCTTCTTCGATGGACAGGTCCAGTTCACGCAGGCGCGCGGAGACTACCACGGCTACGTACGCTGCGCAGAATGTCGTGTGGGCGATCCAGATGGTGGCGATCCCACGCTCCATGGGCCAGCCGATCAATTGCGCCATGGCCACGAACAGCAGCAACAGCGACAGGCCGGTGATCACCTCGGGCATCACCAGCGGCGCGGTGACCAGGCCGCCGAACAGGGTGCGCCCCTTGAAGCGGGTGACCCGGGTCAGCACGAAGGCCGCCAGGGTACCCAGGGCCACCGCAGCAATGGCGGTATAGCAGGCAATTTCCAGGGAGCGCAGCACCGAGCCCATCAGTTGCTGGTTGTCCAGCAGGCCCACGTACCACTTCACCGACCAGCCGCCCCAGACCGTCACCAGCTTGGAGGCGTTGAACGAGTAGATCACCAGGATCAGCATCGGCAGGTAGATGAACGACAAGCCGAGCACCAGCATCAGTTTGGAAAATTCGAAGCGTTTCATGCCCGTCCCTCCATCTCTTTGGCCTGGCTACGGTTGAACAGCAGGATCGGCACGATCAGGATCGCCAGCATCACCACCGCCAGGGCCGAGGCCACCGGCCAGTCACGGTTGTTGAAGAACTCCTGCCACAGCACGCGGCCGATCATCAGGGTCTCCGGGCCGCCCAGCAGTTCGGGGATCACGAACTCGCCCACCACCGGGATGAACACCAGCATGCAACCGGCGATGATGCCGTTCTTGGCCAGGGGCACGGTGATCTTCCAGAAGCTGTTGAAGTTGCTCGAACCCAGGTCGGCGGCGGCTTCCAGCAGGCTCTGGTCATGCTTGACCAGGTTGGCGTACAGCGGCAGCACCATGAACGGCAGGTAGGCGTAGACCACGCCGATGTACACCGCGAGGTTGGTGTTGAGGATCTCCAGCGGCTGGCTGATCAGCCCGGTCCACAGCAGGAAGCTGTTGAGCAGGCCGTTGTTGCTGAGGATGCCCATCCAGGCATAGACGCGGATCAGGATCGCGGTCCAGGTCGGCATCATGATCAGCAGCACCAGCACGTTCTGGGTTTCCTTGCTGGCCCGGGAGATGGCGTAGGCCATGGGGAACCCCACCGCCAGGCACAGCAGGGTGCTGATCAGCGCCACCTTCAGCGAGCCCAGGTAGGCCGAGAGGTACAGCTCGTCGCCGGCGAGCATGGCGTAGTTGCCCAGGTTCAACAGCAGCTGGAACTTCTGTTCGGCGTAGGCATAGATCTCGGTGTAGGGCGGGATCGCCAGGGCCGCTTCGGAGAAGCTGATCTTCATCACCAGGAAGAACGGCAGCATGAAGAACAGGAACAGCCAGAGGAAGGGAATGCCGATCACCAGCTTGCGGCCAGAGGGCAACATGCGCAGCAGTTTGCGGTCCAGGGTCATGGTCGAGGTCCTCATGCGCGCAGTACCACGCCGCTGTCGTCTTCCCACCAGACGTAGACCTCGTCATCCCAGGTCGGCCGGGCGCCACGGCGCTCGGCGTTGGCCATGAACGACTGGACGATCTTGCCGCCGGGCAGCTCGACGTAGAACACCGAGTGGCCGCCCAGGTAGGCGATGTCGTGGACCTTGCCCCGGGACCAGTTGTAGCGCGACTCCGGCTTGAGGGTGGTGACCAGCATCTTCTCCGGGCGGATGGCGTAGGTCACCGACTTGTCCTGGACCGAGGTGCTGACCCCATGGCCGACGTAGATCTGCTGCGCCAGGTCCGGGCAGTCGATGATGGCGTAGCCTTCCAGGTCTTCGGTGACGGTGCCTTCGAAGGCGTTGACGTTGCCGATGAACTCGCACACCAGGCGGCTCACCGGGGCCTCGTAGATGTCCACCGGGCTGCCGGTCTGGGCGATCCAGCCCAGGTGCATGATGGCGATGCGCTGGGCCATGGTCATGGCCTCTTCCTGGTCGTGGGTCACCATCACGCAGGTCACGCCTACGCGCTCGATGATCTCCACCAGCTCCAGCTGCATCTGCGAGCGCAGCTTCTTGTCCAGGGCGCCCATGGGCTCGTCGAGCAACAGCAGCTTCGGCCGCTTGGCCAGGGAGCGGGCCAGGGCCACGCGCTGGCGCTGGCCGCCGGAGAGCTGGTGCGGCTTGCGCTTGGCGTACTGGGTCATGTGCACCAGCTTGAGCATCTCGCCGACCCTGGCGTCGATCTCGTCTGCCGGCAAACGGTCCTGCTTGAGGCCGAAGGCGATGTTCTGGGCCACGGTCATGTGGGGGAACAAGGCATAGGACTGGAACATCATGTTGATCGGTCGTTCGTAGGGCGGCATGTCGGTGATGTCCACGCCATCCAGCAAGATGCGTCCCTCGGTGGGCCGCTCGAACCCGGCGAGCATGCGCAGCAGGGTGGACTTGCCGGAGCCGGAACCGCCCAGCAGGGCGAAGATCTCACCCTGGTGGATCTCCAGGGACACATCGTCCACGGCTACGGTTTCGTCGAACTTCTTGGTCACGCGGTCGATCTTCACCAGAACCTTCTGCGGGCTCGGGTTGCCTTCGAGGGCCTTCCGGTAAGTGCTGGAGGCGTTTGCCATGTGAAACTCCCAACAGATGTCAGCAGCCCGGCCAATTCGGCCCGGCCTAAAGGTTGATTGCCAGCCCGGGGGCGGGCTGATTCGGCGCCGCCTCCCTGGCGGCCTGACGCTATTTGTTGTTGTGGTCTTGCCGTTTGTCGCTCACGCCGAATGTCGGGCGCGCGCAGGCGCGCTCGCCGTGGGGCAGGGCGTGTTGATACGTATGGAAATCTTCAGGGCCGCCTCGACGGCCCGGAACCAAGGGTCAGCGGCGCTGCGCGGCTCGTTGCCGGCAGGCGTCGCCAAAGGCCTGGAAGATCCGCAGGTAGGCCGGGTTCGACAGCACCTGCCATTCCGGGTGCCACTGCACGCCGAAGGCGAAGGCCTTGCTGTGTTCCACCGATACCGCCTCGATCAGGCCATCTGGCGCCACGGCCTCGACCCGCAGGCCCGGGGCCAGGCGATCGATGCCTTGGCTGTGGATCGAGTTGACCTGGATCTCGCCATCCAGGCCCATGGCCGCGAAGACCCCGCCGGGCTGGATCGCCACCGGGTGCGCCGGGGCGTACTGCACTTCGATGCGCGGATCGTCGGCTTCGCGGTGATCGAGAAAGCCCGGCAACTCGTGGACCTTCTGGTGCAGGCTGCCACCGAAGGCCACGTTCATTTCCTGGAAGCCGCGGCAGATACCGAGCACCGGAACGCCGGCGGCGACGGCCGCGCGCAGCAGGGGCAGGGTGGTGGCATCGCGTTGCGGATCATGGGCGGTACCCGGTTCGCTGGGCGGGCCCTGATAGTGGAAGGGTTCGACATTGGATGGCGAGCCGGTGAACAACAGCCCGTCCAGGTTGTGCAGCAGATCCTGGATATCGACCAGGTCCGCCAGGGAAGGAATGACCAGGGGCAGGCCCTCGGCCGCGACGCTGACCGCACGCAAGTACTTGTCGCCGCTGACGTGGTAGGGATGCAGACCGATCTCTTTGACGCACGCAGTAACGCCGATCAATGGCTTGAATGCCATTTTTATCACCTCGAAATTCACGCTGGAACGAGTTTTTCCAGAGCTTATCCTCGTTGATTTTAATTAACAACTTCCATGTAAAAAATTCTAAACGCATTTCATCTGAAAGCCTTGGGTGGCGCAGATGTTGAGGCTTATTTGGTTTTCATGGGGCAAAATAATTAACGAATCGGCACCCTGTAGGGCTATTGACTTCGGTTTTTCTTTCGGATTGACTGCTGGTGCGTCACCGCAGTGAACATAATAATTAACACGATAGGTGCATCATGTCGGTCCCCCCGCGTGCCATTCAGCTCAATGAAGCCAATGCCTTCCTGAAAAAACATCCCGAGGTTCTCTACGTCGATCTGCTGATTGCGGACATGAACGGTGTGGTGCGCGGCAAGCGCATCGAGCGTACCGCCCTGCACAAGGTCTATGAGAAGGGCATCAACCTGCCGGCCTCGCTGTTTGCCCTGGATATCAACGGCTCCACGGTGGAAAGCACCGGCCTGGGCCTGGACATCGGCGACGCCGACCGCATCTGCTACCCGATCCCCGGCACCCTGAGCGTCGAGCCCTGGCAGAAGCGCCCCACCGCGCAGTTGCTGATGACCATGCACGAGATCGAGGGCCAGCCGTTCTTCGCCGACCCGCGCGAAGTGTTGCGCCAGGTGGTGAGCAAGTTCGACGAACTGGGCCTGACCATCTGCGCCGCCTTCGAGCTGGAGTTCTACCTGATCGACCAGGACAACGTGAACGGCCGGCCGCAATCGCCGCGTTCGCCGATCTCCGGCAAGCGCCCGCAATCGACCCAGGTCTACCTGATCGACGATCTGGACGAATACGTCGACTGCCTGCAGGACATCCTCGAAGGCGCGAAAGAGCAGGGCATCCCCGCCGATGCCATCGTCAAGGAAAGCGCCCCGGCGCAGTTCGAGGTCAACCTGCACCATGTGTCCGACCCGATCAAGGCCTGCGACTACGCGGTGCTGCTCAAGCGCCTGGTGAAGAACATCGCCTACGACCATGAGATGGACACCACCTTCATGGCCAAGCCTTACCCGGGCCAGGCGGGCAACGGCCTGCACGTGCACATCTCGATCCTCGACAAGCAGGGCAACAACATCTTCGCCAGCGAAGATCCCGAGACCAATACGGCCCTGCGCCATGCCATCGGCGGCGTACTGGATACCCTGCCGGAGCAGATGGCCTTCCTGTGTCCCAACGTCAACTCCTACCGCCGTTTCGGCGCCCAGTTCTACGTGCCGAACTCACCGACCTGGGGCATCGACAACCGCACCGTGGCCGTGCGCGTGCCCACCGGTTCGCCGGACGCGGTGCGCATCGAACACCGGGTGGCCGGTGCCGACGCCAACCCCTACCTGCTGATGGCCTCGGTGCTGTCGGGCATCCACCACGGCCTGACCCACCAGATCGAACCCGGCCCGGCCATGGAGGGCAACGCCTACGAGCAGAGCGAGCCTAGCTTGCCGAGCAACCTGCGCGACGCCCTGCGCGTACTGGACGACAGCGAGGTGATGGCCAAGTACATCGACCCGATGTACATCGACGTGTTCGTGGCTTGCAAGGAAAGCGAGCTGGCGGAGTTCGAGAACTCCATCTCCGACCTGGAATACAACTGGTACCTGCACACGGTCTGACGGCCGTGTGTCTTCGCGCGTTGAGTATTCGCCATGACTAGATCCCGCAGCGATTGGGAGCAGCGCTTCCAATCCCTCACCCTGGAAGGTCGCGCCTTCATCGACGGCCAGTACTGCGCTGCCCAGGGCGGCGCCACTTTCGAATGCCTGAGCCCGGTGGACGGGCGCTTCCTGGCCAATGTCGCCAGTACCGACCAGGCCGATGCCGATCATGCCGTGGCCGTGGCGCGCCAGGCCTTCGCCAGCGGCGTGTGGTCGGGCAAGGCCCCGGCCGAGCGCAAGCGCATCCTGATCCGCTTTGCCGAGCTGATCCTCGAGCACCAGGAAGAACTGGCGCTCCTGGAGACCCTGGACATGGGCAAGCCCATCAGCGACTCCCTGGCCATCGATATCCCGGCCACGGCCAATGCCATCCGCTGGAATGCCGAAGCCATCGACAAGCTCTACGACGAAGTGGCGGCCACGCCCCACGACCAGTTGGGCCTGGTGACCCGCGAGCCTTCGGGGGTGGTGGCGGCCATCGTGCCGTGGAATTTCCCGCTGATCATGGCCAGCTGGAAGTTCGCCCCGGCCCTGGCGGTGGGCAACTCGTTCATCCTCAAGCCTTCGGAAAAGTCGCCGCTGACCGCGATCCGCATCGCCCAGCTGGCCCTGGACGCGGGCATTCCCAAGGGCGTGTTCAACGTCCTGCCGGGCTACGGCCACACCGTGGGCAAGGCCCTGGCCCTGCACATGGACGTGGACGTGCTGGCCTTCACCGGCTCCACCGCGGTGGGCAAGCAACTGCTGCAGTACTCCGGCCAGAGCAACATGAAGCGGGTATGGCTGGAGGCTGGTGGCAAGAGCGCCAACGTGGTGTTCGCCGATGCACCGGACCTGGGCGAAGCGGCCCGAGCGGCGGCTGCGGCGATCGCCTTCAACCAGGGCGAAGTCTGTACTGCCGGCTCGCGGCTGCTGGTGCAGGCGTCGATCCGCGAGCAGTTCCTGCCGTTGCTGGTGGAGGCGCTCAAGGCCTGGCAACCCGGGCATGCGCTGGACCCGGCCAGCCGCGTCGGCGCCGTGGTGGATGAGCGCCAACTGGCTAATGTGCTGCGCTACATCGGCATCGGCCGGGAGCAGGGCGGGCGGCTGTTGGCCGGTGGTGTGCGCACCCTGGAAAGCACCGGCGGCCTGTATGTCGAACCGACCCTCTTCGACGGTGTGACCAACGCCATGACCATCGCCCGCGAGGAGATCTTCGGCCCGGTGCTGGCGGTGATCGGGTTCGACAGCGAGGAACAGGCGCTGCAGATCGCCAACGACAGCATCTTCGGCCTGGCCGCTGCCGTATGGACCCGCGACCTCAGCCGCGCCCATCGCTTCGCCCGGGGCCTGCGCGCCGGTAGCGTATGGGTCAACCAGTACGACGGCGGCGACATGACCGCGCCGTTCGGTGGCTTCAAGCAGTCGGGCAATGGCCGCGACAAGTCGCTGCATGCCTTCGACAAGTACACCGAGCTCAAGGCGACCTGGATCAAGCTCTAAGACCTATAACAACGGCAGGGCGGTCGAGCCGCACCTGCTGGGGAACTACGACATGCAAACCTACGTGAACAGCTATTACGCGGCGACCCGCAACCGGACCGTCGATTACCCCGAGCTCGACCAGTTGGTGGAGTGCGATGTCTGTGTGATCGGCGCCGGCTATACCGGCCTGTCCTCGGCGCTCTTCCTGGCCGAGGCCGGCTACAGCGTCACCGTGCTTGAGTCGGCCAAGGTCGGCTTTGGCGCCAGTGGGCGCAACGGCGGGCAACTGGTCAACTCCTACAGCCGCGACGTGGATGTGATCGAAGAGCGCTACGGGGAAAAGAGCGCCGAGGTGCTCGGCAGCATGATCTTCGAAGGCGCGGACATCATCCGCCAGCGCATCCAGCACTACGATATCCAGTGCGACTACCGTCCTGGTGGCATCTTCGCCGCCCTGAACCCCAAGCAGCTCAAGGGCCTGGCCGAGCAGAAGCGCAACTGGGAACGGTTGGGCAACCACAACCTCAAGCTGCTGGACAAGGCGCAGATCGACCGCGAAGTCGGTACCCGCAACTACGTCGGCGGCTTGCTGGACATGCAGGGCGGGCATATCCACCCGCTGAACCTGGCCCTGGGCGAGGCCAATGCCATCGTCGGCCTGGGCGGCAAGATCTTCGAGCAGTCGGCGGCCCTGGAAATCACCTACGGCGAGCCCAACGTGGTGCGCACCGCCAAGGGCGTGGTCCGCGCCAAGTACCTGCTGATCGCCGGCAACGCCTACCTGCAGCAGGACCTGGACCCACGGGTGACCCGCAAGAGCATGCCCTGCGGCTCGCAGATCGTGGTCACCGAGCAGCTGCCGGAACCACTGGCCCGCAGCCTGATCACCAACAACTATTGCGTGGAAGACTGCAACTACCTGCTGGACTACTTCCGTCTCACCGGTGACAACCGCCTGCTCTACGGCGGCGGGGTGGTCTACGGTGCCCGCGAGCCCAACGACATCGAGCAACTGATCCGGCCGAAGATCCTCAAGACCTTCCCCCAGCTCAAGGACGTGAAGATCGACTACCGCTGGACCGGCAACTTCCTGCTGACCATGTCGCGCATGCCGCAATTCGGCCGGATCGAGAAGAACGCCTACTACATGCAAGGCTACAGCGGCCATGGCGTGACCTGCTCGCACCTGGCCGGCAAGCTGATCGCCGAGATGATTCGTGGCGATGCCGAGCGCTTCAATGCCTTCGCCTCGCTGCCACACATGCCGATGATCGGCGGCCGCACCTTCCAGGCGCCGCTGACCGCCATGGGCGCTGCCTATTACGCCCTGCGTGACCGTTTTGGTATCTAATCCGAAAGGACGCCCGCGCTCCTGTTCTATGTCGGAGCGCAGCTTGCTCGCGATGAACGATGACAGGGTTTGCCAGGCACCACGGGCCCACAGGCTTGGCGCCCGCTTCGCGGTCGGGCGCAGAACCTCCCAGGGCCCGCAATACCACCGTAAAATCCCCGCAAACCCCTTGTCGCCAGCCTTTACAGCACCGCCGTCAAACATGTTTAAATAGCCGCCTTTTCCGGCTCCCGAGGCAGCCAGATCGCGATTTTCGCGACCCAACCGCCACACGATACCCTCCAGTTCCTCTCACATAAGGCTGTTATGGACACGGGCACCCGACTCAAACTCGTTCGCGAAAGCTACAACCTCTCCCAGCGCGAGCTGGCCCGGCGTAGCGGCGTTACCAATGCCACCATCTCCCTGATCGAACAGAATCGCGTCAGCCCCTCCGTCAGTTCCCTGAAAAAGCTGCTGGAGGGCATTCCCATGTCCCTGGCCGACTTCTTCACCTTCGACCAGCCGCCCCGTGAGCACCAATACGTATTCCGTGCCAACGAACAGCCGGATCTGGGTCGCGACGGCCTGCGCCTGTTGATGGTCGGCGCGCCCCTGGCCAACCGGCAGATGCGTTTTCTGCGCGAGCAGTACGCCCCGGGCGCCAGCTCCGGCGAGGAGCCAATCGTGCATAGCGAAGGCGAGGAGTGCGGCCTGGTGATCCGTGGCACCGTGGAGCTGACGGTGGATGGCCAGGTGAGCGTGCTCAATCCGGGGGATGGCTATTACTTCCCCACCACCTTGCCCCACAGCTTTCGCAATATTGGCCAAGATGAGGCCGAGATCATCAGTGCCAACACCCCGGCGAACTTCTAAGCGGCCAGGGCACTGATTCAGCGATATCTGCTGTAACCCCGATCGAGCCTGCGCCTGTCGCAGGCTTTTTTATGCCCGGCCAAGCCACCAGGCGAGTGCCGTTGCAGGGTTCGAAGAGGGTAGGGCTCAGGTAGCGGTCCTGGGGCATCGCATGGACCTGGGCAAACGTGCACAGGCAGGCTGCCCCCGGCCGGCATCCTCCAGCCTTCCAGCTCGTCATCAGGGGATGCTGTCGGCTTATCCCGATCCCTGGGGTTGCCAACTCAATGGCGATGCTCGGTGTTGGGGCGACTCAATCAATGTGCGGACCAGGAACTTTTATAGTTGGCTGCAGAACACATTATGAAGATGGCTAAAGATTGATTGAAATCAATTCATTTTCTCTCGATCAATGAGTCTGCATAAAATACATGCAAGTTTTAAGCATTACAAAGATTATCAAGGAATTATTAAGCAAGGCCAGAAGGTCAATTGGAATAAGTTAAGGTTCAGTTGATGAGTTATGGTTTTCTTAAGACTCAGGGTGCCGGATTGAAATGAGCAGCGAATTTTTATTCTCAATTAAAAGTATTTGTTTTGATGAGGACTATCAGCCCTCCGAAAATACGCGAATCACTACCAATTTCGCTAACCTGGCCAGGGGCAAGAGTCGCCAGGAAAATTTGCGCAATACGCTGAGGATGATCGATAACCGTTTCAATGCCTTGGCACATTGGGATAACCCCAAAGGTGATCGTTACGCTGTAGAGCTTGATATCATTTCAGTTGAGATGAAACTGGGTGTTGAAAGTGGCGGTGACTCCCTGCCGCTGATTGAAATATTGAAAACCAATATTCTTGATCGAAAGACCAATGTGCGTATTGAGGGTATTGTTGGAAATAACTTCTCGTCTTATGTGCGGGATTACGATTTTAGTGTGCTGTTGCTGGGGCACAATAATGGTCGGGCAGGCTTTAGTACTCCAGAGAACTTTGGTGACTTGCATGGCAATCTCTTCAAGTGTTTTGTGAATTCTAGCGAGTACAAGGAGCACTTTAGTAAGCCTCCGGTTATATGCCTAAGTGTTTCGAGTAGCAGGACCTATCATCGGACTGAAAATAACCATCCTGTATTGGGTGTTGAATATCAGCAGGATGAGTATTCCTTGACTGATGAATACTTCAGCAAGATGGGCTTGAAGGTTCGCTATTTCATGCCGCCCAATAGTGCTGCGCCTTTGGCGTTTTATTTTTCAGGCGATTTGCTCGATGACTACACCAATCTCGAACTTATCAGCACCATCAGCACAATGGATACCTTTCAAAAGATCTATCGGCCTGAAATCTACAATGCAAATTCCGCGGCAGGAAAGTCCTATCAGCCAAGCCTGAAGAATCAGGACTATTCGTTGACCCGCATTGTTTATGATCGAGAAGAGCGCAGTCGGCTAGCTATTGAGCAGGGGCAATTTGTTGAAGAACACTTTATCAAGCCGTACCAAACCATTCTTGAGCAGTGGTCTGCAAGTTACGCCCTTTGACTGATAAAAATACAAGGTTATCTACTGTGAAGAAATTGCTACCTACCTCAACCGCTGGCAGCCTGCCAAAACCGTCTTGGCTTGCCCAGCCGGAAACACTTTGGTCGCCTTGGAAGTTACAAGATGAAGAATTGACCGAAGGTAAGCACGATGCTTTGCGCCTGTCATTGCAAGAGCAGCAGCAGGCAGGCATTGATATCGTCAGTGATGGTGAACAAACCCGTCAGCACTTCGTCACCACCTTTATTGAGCATCTGGACGGTGTCGATTTCGAGAAGCGCGAAACCGTCAGGATTCGTGATCGCTATGACGCCAGCGTTCCGACGGTCGTGGGTGCGGTCACTCGCCAAAAACCCGTATTTGTCGAAGATGCCAAGTTCTTGCGCCAGCAAACCAAGCAACCCATAAAGTGGGCCCTGCCAGGCCCGATGACGATGATCGATACGCTTTATGACAGCCACTATAAAAGCCGCGAGAAACTGGCTTGGGAGTTCGCCAAGATCCTCAATCAAGAGGCCAGGGAGCTGGAGGCTGCTGGCGTCGATATCATCCAGTTCGACGAGCCTGCGTTCAATGTCTTCTTCGACGAGGTGAACGAGTGGGGCGTTGCCACATTAGAGCGGGCTATTGAAGGCCTCAAATGTGAAACAGCGGTACATATTTGCTATGGCTATGGCATAAAAGCCAATACAGATTGGAAAAAGACGCTGGGGTCAGAGTGGCGGCAATATGAAGAAGCCTTCCCCAAGCTGCAGAAATCCAGCATCGATATAGTTTCACTGGAGTGCCATAACTCCCATGTGCCAATGGACCTCATTGAGCTCATTCGCGGTAAAAAAGTGATGGTAGGCGCCATCGATGTCGCATCCAACACTATTGAAACTCCAGAAGAAGTAGCCAATACCCTGAGAAAAGCACTGCAATTCGTCGATGCCGAAAAACTCTATCCTTGCACCAACTGCGGCATGGCGCCTTTATCTCGTGGCGTAGCAAGAGGCAAGCTGAGTGCTCTGAGTGCAGGCGCGGAAATCGTCCGAAGAGAACTTTCGAACTAGTGCTTAGCTGGAGCCGCAAGGAATGCCAAAGGGGCGGTGGTAGCTCAAGCTACTTCAACCGTCCTTGGCACTTTCGTACGGCACCCAATATTCAGGTCCTGATATGCCATTCCCCAGTACTGCTATCGAACCTATGAGCTTTCGCGAAGCGCTCGGGCACTACGCATCCGGTATCACGGTGATTACCTCCCACATCGACGGCGAGCCGATTGGTTTCACATGCCAGTCGTTCTACAGCGTATCGATGAGTCCGCCGCTGGTGTCATTCAGCGTCATGTCCAACTCGGCCAGCTACCCAAAAATTCGCCAGGCCGGCCGATTCGTCGTCAATATCCTCTCAGGTGAACAGGTCAATATTTCCAACCAGTTCGCTCGCCGTGGCACGGACAAATGGCGTGGAGTCCAATGGCAGGAGTCACCGCTGGGCAACCCCATCATTGCCGGCAGCCTGCACTGGCTCGATTGTGAAATTCATGCCGAACACGCTGCAGGCGATCACTTGATCGTGATTGGTGAAGTAAAGGCTTTGAACCTGCAAGAAGCTGCCGCCACGCAGCCATTGCTGTACTTCAAGGGGCAATATTGCAACATCGCCGCGCATGACACGCTTTGAGCATTGACCCGCGCGGCCCTCTCAAGACCTCTAGCGATGTTTGCCCACAGGTTGCCGGAGCACATCATCGTGTTCTGGTTTTTTCATCTGGGCCAATGTATCCAGGACACCTCTAATGCCAGACTTCAAAAGGCCTCAGTTGAGCCTTCCCAATGGTGCGCAGAAGTTGCTGTTGCACTCTTGCTGCGCTCCCTGTTCGGGAGAGGTGATGGAGGCGATCACCGCCTCGGGCATCGACTACACCATCTTCTTCTATAACCCGAACATTCATCCTGAACGGGAATACCTATTGCGCAAGGACGAAAACATTCGCTTTGCCGAAGACCACAACGTGCCGTTCATCGATGCCGACTACGACAAAGACAACTGGTTCGAACGCGCCAAAGGCATGGAACATGAACCCGAGCGTGGCGTGCGCTGCACCATGTGCTTCGACATGCGCTTCGAACGCACTGCGCTCTACGCCTATGAAAACAACTTCAGGGTGATTTCCAGTTCCTTGGGTATCTCGCGCTGGAAAGACATGAAGCAAATCACCGATAGCGGCATCCGCAGCGCGCAAAAGTACCCGGGGATCACCTATTGGGATTACAACTGGCGCAAGGGCGGCGGCTCGGCGCGGATGGTCGAAATCAGTAAGCGCGAACGTTTCTACCAGCAAGAGTACTGTGGTTGCATCTACTCACTGCGCGACACCAACCACCACCGCAAGGACCAGGGACGAGACATCATCCGCATTGGCGTCAAGTACTACGGGGACGATGAGTGATCGAGCCTTCGTTTACGTCGCGAAGCTTGTTCCCCAGCCTTCGAAAGTCGGAACAGCAAGGCATCTGGTTGGGGTATCAGGCGGCCCGTCCGATTGACCCCGACAGTTGCGGGGTAGCCCAGCGGCAAAGCTGGTGATGGGCTTGCGTCAGTGATGCCTGAGTCACTGGGCTACTTTGCAGAGGGGGAGGTGATCTTAGAGTTTTAGAGTGAAGCGATCTGGCCTTAATCTACTCAAGGGGAAAATTTTTAATTGCGTGTTTATGCCCATCTCGATGTTTTCCTTTGCCTGGGCAGTGCTGCAATAGCATTTCAGGTTATTCATCGTAGATGGATAGCCGATATGGATATTGAGTATAAGCATGAAATTTTTCGATCCTTGAAGATTTTCCTCGATCCATGCAATAGTTCGCTGCGTTTCACCAAGTCAACTGCAAGATCCTGAATATATTCATGGTGTTTCTGCTGGATATGTCGGGTAGACGCTTTCTAAGCGTCTAATTGATTCGTTGGCGCTTTAGGTCTCTCAAGAGATAAGTTATTCCGGGCGCATGTTTCTTGGTCATCGCCAGATCCTGGGGGTGTAAAAATATTGAAGTATTGGCGATGCCTGGAGAGTGGCGCGAAATTTCAAAGGTGCGAAGTTGGCATTGATGGCAGACGCAAGATGTATAAAAAAACACGGATAATTATTTTAATACTCTGCGGTTGGTTTTTGTAGATTCAATGTCAAGCCATTTCATAGCGGGATAATCGTGGCGCATGAGGTCTGCAGCGGAAAATGGCTGTTGTAGACCTCATGTGGGGAAAGGATATATGGCTTGAACATTTTCCGAACATACCTTTGTCTTGAAGCATTGATATGGATATACCTAGGCTGTTGGAACGCGACGGTACCTCTTATCATCGTGCAGCGGGGAGGCCTGCTTGAACTGGCGACCTATGAAACAGTTCTTGCCGTCGCTGCAGTCATTTCCATACTGTTTTTAGCCCCCCGTGTCGAGGGCATGCGGCGTGGTACCGCGCTCAAAGCCGGTTGCACGATAATTCTGTTGACGGGCATCCTTCGTTACTTTTCTGTTTCTGTTTCATATTCGATCGAGGCTTTAACGATAATTGATATTTTTGCCGTATCAGCCTTTGGTGTTGTCCAGTCGCTCTTTGGTATATATCCGGCTGAAACAGTAGAGAAGCATCGTATAGAGTATGCATTTCGCATCCGCCGTATTGTCGTTACTATCAGTCGGGTAGTCGGGCCGTTGTTGGCAGGGGCTGCTATTGGCATTATTTCGTCGCAAGCTGCCCTGCTTTTTTCCTCAGTGCTGGGTATGGCGGCCCTGGCTTTTGCACTTATGTTGCCCAATGGTGTGGAGCCAAATATGACGCGGGTAAAATCATCTATCGAGCGCGTCCAGGACATGTTTTTAGGTATCAAACTAAAACTCATTCTTCCGCCGGAACGGTTCTTGACTCTATCTGGTCTCTTACTCTGCCTGGCCATTAGCGCCACTTTGCCCATGCTGGTTCCGAACCAGATCCATGCACATGATCTTGCTGAAAGCAGTGTAGGTCTATTCAACGCTATATTTGCAGGGGGATCTGTCGCGGGGCTGTTTTGGCTTAGTCCTTTTATTGCCGGAAAAAAGCATCAGCGTAATAGGTACCTTGCGCTTTGGGCACTGCTGACTGCTTCTCTCAGTGCTTCAGCTCTTTCGGTAGAGGTTTGGCAGTTGGCTCTGTGCCTCTTTGTTGCAGGGGCTAGTAGTGCATCTATTGTTCTTGTCGGAATGGATAAAAGAACCGTTTCAGTGCCTCCAGGAGTTCGCATCCGATTGACGGCAGCCACTCTTGTTATCAATCAGCTTGCGAACTCGGCTTCCTATTTGCTCATGGGTTCTGCAGTAACGCAGTTTGGTATCGGTGGTTTGCTATGGGCATATGGGATGATCTTCACGGTTGTCTTGTTGTCCTCCCTACTTGCAAGGTCGGTTTGGGGGTTTCTGGAAGATGCCGCGGATGCGGAGCTTTACTATAAAGACAATCACCCCAAGCTGGATTCTGTCATGCGCGTTTGAAGCCAGACTCGCAAGGGGGCCAGCATTGCCTGCCTTTGGAAGAGCTTGCGGCGCATAGGGTGCCCCCACAGCCAATTTCGGTTGCAAGGTGGCTAATCACCAGCGACTGCTTCTCGTCGAACGAGGGCTTTTTTCGGTATCCGTGCCCCTGAGCATGAGCTGCTCCTCCAGGGCATTTCACTCAGCTCTCGGCAGCAGTCTGGGCCTCGCGGGCGGCCTCTTCGGCCAGCTTCAAGCGATCAGCCTTGCAGATGTACTTGGGCTTGTTTTTCGGTGCCAGCTTGGCCTTGGCTTTCTTGGCGTGGGCGTCCAACAGTTGCTTGATTTTCTTGCGACGATTCATCTTTCTCTACCTGGGGGACAAGCGCGCGGATGATATCAGCTTGAACTGGATTCCCGTACGCGCTTGGGTTGCCGCATGTCGTTTCAGCAGCCGGGGCCCTTGAGGCCGGTGCCGATGGTGACCGCGGTGACCTGGACTTTTTCAAAGGCTTTCTGGGCTGCGGCGGTGTATTTCTGGTCGCAGTTGAAGCGCGTCTCCATCACATAGTCGTCGCCCTCGGCCTTTTGCATCTGGGTCGCCCATTGGTCGGCGGCGTTGATCGCGGCATCCGAGACCAGCGTCACTTCCAGCAGCACCTCCTTGAAGTCCACGGCATGAGGACCTTCCCAGTGTGCATAGACCGACGGGTCAGCGGCATTGCCGCACATGCTCAGGCAGTCGGCGCTGTAGCTCAGGCCGCCGCCGGACGAGGCCTCGAAGGCGCCCAGGGTCAGGGGTTGGCTGGGGGCTGGGGCATAGGTGCCGACGAACTGGGTCAGGTCGGCCTGGCATTTGGGGCCCAGCTCCATGCGCAGGGCGCTGACCTTGCCACCCTCTACCGTGGCAGTGATCTGGCAGCCCTGGACCTTGAACACGTGGGCATTGCCGTTGGATTCCCGGGGGATTCCGGCGATCGATTCGAAGTAGCGCTGGTTGGTGCCCAGCATGTCGCCGGTGAAGACTTCGGCCACGGAGGCGGCGTGGGCCACGTCGAGAGACAGCGCCAGGGTGGCGGCACAAAGGCTGTAGAGCGCCTTGTTCATGGAAGCATCCTTTCAATTGAGAGACCAAGGCCTGTGGTCATCGGCAGGTGGGTTCGGGTGCGGGAGTTTAGCAGCGTTACTGTTGGCCATGACACGCCAGGGCGTTGCGATCACTCGGTCCGAGGAGATCCTCACAAGATCCTTCACACAGGTGGGCCCCGGTATGAGCCCGATAGGTCTTGTAGATCGGCTGGACCTGCGGGTTATCCAGGCTTTGGTAGGTGCTGTCTTCAGCCTGCCGGCGAAGCGATCGGGCGACCTATCGATCGTGCAGGTGCTTTTTCAAGAACAGGCGAGTCCGTTCATGGGTCGGGTTCTGCAGGATCTCCCGGGGTGTTCCTTCCTCGACCACCACGCCACCGTCCATGAAGATGATCCGGTCGGCGACCTCGCCGGCAAAGCGCATTTCATGGGTGACGATCAGCATGGTCATGTGTTCGGCGGCGAGCTGCTTCATCACCTGGTTGACTTCTTCGACCAGCTCCGGGTCCAGGGCCGAGGTCGCTTCGTCAAACAGCATCACCTTGGGGCGCATGGCCAGCGCCCTGGCGATGGCCACCCGTTGTTTCTGCCCGCCGGACAGGCGCGAGGGGTATTCGTCGAGCTTGTTGGCCAGGCCCACTTTCTCCAGGTACTCCATGGCCAGCTCGCGAGCCAACGGCTTGGTGAGCCCCTTGAGCTTGATCGGGCCGATGGCGATGTTTTCATGCACGGTCAGGTGCGGGAACAGGTTGAAGTGCTGGAACACCATGCCCATCTGCTGGCGCACGCTATTGATGTGCTGCTCGAAGGCTCGGCCTTTCAATGGTCGGTTGACCTGCTCGCCTTCCAGCCAGATCTCGCCGTCGTTAAGTACTTCCAGGTGATTGATCGAACGTAGCAGGGTGCTTTTACCGGAGCCGCTGGGACCGATGATGGCGATGATCTGCCCGCGCGAGACCGACAGGTCGATGCCCTTGAGGACTTCCAGTGCGCCATAGGCCTTGCGCGCTCCCTTGACTTGGATCATGAGCTTTTCTGTGGTCATCGTGACATCTCTACCCGGGTTTCAAGAAGGTGCAGGCCGGCTTCCAGAACAAGATTGACGGCGTAATAGATCACCGCGACGGCCAGATAGAATTCGAATGGACTGTAGGTCTCGCTCACCGCGCGCTGGGCGCTGTAGACCAGTTCGGCAATGCCGATGATGGACACCAGGGACGTGTCCTTGAGCAGCACGATCAGGTTGTTCCCCAAAGGAGCGATGGTGCTGCGCAGGGCTTGCGGGACGATGATGTAGCGCTGGGTCTGGCTGCGGCTCAGGCCAATGGAGCGCGCGCCTTCGATCTGGCCCGGGTCCACCGACAGTACGCCGGCACGAATGACGTCGGCGTTGTAGACGGCGAAATGCAGGCTCAGGCCGATGATCCCGGCCATCAATGCCGGGATATCGATCCCCACTTGCACCAGGCCGTAGTAGATGAGGTACAGCTGCAGCAGCAGCGGGGTACCCATGAGCAGCCAGGTCATGAAGCGTATGGGCAGCGATACCAGCCTTGGGGTGTAGAGCACGATCAGGGCGAAGGTGATTCCCGCCAGCAGGCTCAAGGCGCTGGAGCTCAGGAACAGGACGACCGTCCACCACAGTCCGGTCGCCAGCAGTTCGGAATAAGGTGTCACGATACTCAGGTCGAGGCTTGGCATGGAAAAATCTCACTTGGCCGCGAAGCGCTGATCGAGGTGGTCGACCAGCAGCCTCACCGCATAGACCATTACGATGTAAAGCACCGCCGATACCATGAAGATCTCGAAGGGTTTATAGGTCGAGCTGATGAACCGCTGCGCGGTATAGGACAGCTCGACCACGGAGATCGTCGACACCAGTGCCGAGCCCTTGATCAATGCCACGGCATTCACGCCCAGGGGCCGGATCATCAGCTTTGCCGTTTGCGGCAGGGTGATCAGCCAGAGGGTCTGGCCCTTGCTGAAACCAATGGAGCGAGCGGCTTCCACCTGCCCGGGATCGACGTTGGCGATAGCGCCACGAATGGACTCGGCCATGTAGGCCGCGATGTTCAGGCCCAGGCCGAGGACCCCGGCCGAGAACGGCTCCAGCTCCAGGCCGATCTGTGGGCCGCCAAAGTAGATGAGGAACAACTGCACCAGGCAGGGTGTGCCGCGAAACACACTGATGTAGAGCCTGGCCAGGCAGCGCAGGATGAAGCTGCTGCACAGGCGCGCCGCCACCAGGACGATGGAAACCAGCAAGCCGAGCACCAGTGCCAGCAGCGATACTTGCACCGTGGTCCATGCGGCCTCGAGAAAAAACGGCAGCGTACGCTGTATGAGAGTCAGGTCCATGGGAAGGCTCGGAAAAGTCAGGTGGACGGGCTCGACGCCGGGTCGAGCCAGGTGACAAGGGCGTCAGCGAATGTCCTTGCCGATCCACTGCATCGAGATCTTTTCGTAGCTGCCGTCGGCGAGCATGTTGTCCAGCGCTTTCTGCAGCGCCGCCTTGAGTTCGGGGTTGTTCTTGCGCAGCGCGATGCCCATGCCTTCGATGCCGCCATCGCTGTCCGGGGGCGTGATGATGCGTACTTTCTGCCCGGTTTCCTTGACGGCCACCAGCACCGGGACGCTGTCCATCACGATGGCATCGATCCGCCCGGCCTCCAGGTCGACCAGCATCTCGGGAAGGCCCTTGTAGGTCTTCACCTTCAGGTTGCCGCGGGCTCGGGCCCATTTGTCGTGGGCGTCGCCCAGCGTGACGCCGACCGTCACATCCTTGAGCTGGTCCAGGCTGTGGATCGGCGAGTCATCCTTGACCACGATCGTGCGCCCGGCGTGGTAGTAGGGGCCGGCGAAATCCACGGCCTTCAAACGCTCCGGGGTAATGGTCATGGAGGCGATGATGGCGTCGTATTTCTTGGCCAGCAGCCCGGCAATGATCCCGTCGAATGGCGTGGTGATAATGGTTACCTTCACCCCCAGCCGTTCAGCCAGGGCCTTGCTGATGGAGGCATCGAAACCGACGATCTGGTTCTGCTCGTTGGCGAAGCTGAAAGGAGAGTATTGACCGCTCATGGCGATGCGAATCTCTTTGGCTTCCTGGATCGACTTCAGGTCATCGGCCTGGGCGGCAGTGGAACAGAGCAGTGCTGCGGCGGCCATGGTGGATGCAGCAAGCAGGCCTTTGAGCGTTCTGGTCAGCATTGGATGGCACCTTTGAAGAATTATTATTTATTGTTGTTGGGCTCTTCACCCAGGCCACGGAAAAAGCTTTGCATAGGGCACCCCGGAAATCACCAGGCAATGTGTCCGCCTGCCGGACACATTGCCGGAGTTGGCCGGCACTATGTCGGCCGCAGTGCCAGCCCGCTATTGCAGCGCCGCCTTGAAGCTCTCGTCCAGGACCTCGAGCAGGAAGTCGGCGTTCTTCTGGTTGAAGATCATCGATGGACGCATTTTCAGCACGTTGTCGTAGGGGCCTTCCGTGCCGATCAGGATGCCGCGCTCGCGAGCGCCATCGGCGACCTTCCTGGCCAGCTCCGTGGCGGGGGCTTTGCTCTTGCGGTCCGTGACCAGCTCTATGCCCAGGAACAGCCCCAGCCCGCGCACATCGCCAATGGCCTCGTAGCGCTGCTGCAACTTGCCAAAACCATCGAGCAGGTAGTTGCCAATCGTCAGGGCATTGAGTTTCAGGTTGTCGCGCTCGATCACCTCCAGGACGCTGAGCCCTACCGCACATGAAACCGGGCTGCCGGCGAAGGTGTTGAAGTACTCCATGCCATTGTCGAAGCTGTCGGCCAGCTCTCGCGTGGTGACCACTGCGGACAGCGGATGCCCGTTGCCGATGGGTTTGCCCATGGAGACCGCATCGGGCACCACTCCTTGGGTTTCGAAGGCCCACCAGTGGCTGCCCACCCGGCCAAAACCGACCTGGACTTCGTCGGCCAGGCACAGGCCGCCTGCGGCACGCACCATGGCATAGACTTCGCGCAGGTAGTTTTCCGGGAAGAACAGCTGCCCGGCGACACTGGGAATGGACTCCGCCAGAAAGAACGCCGGCGCTCGACCCTGCTTGCGCATGCTCTCGATTTGCTCGGCCACGCTTTGCGCGAAACGCTGGCCCAGCTCCTCGAACGGCCAGTCATCGGCGGCGCGGTAAGTATCCGGGACGGTCGCCTCGAACACGTGTGCAGCGCGGCCTTTGCCAGCCTTGCGCTTGTACTTGTAGGGGCTCAGGTCGATCAGTTCCTGGGTCGTCCCGTGGTAGGCCCAGTCCAGCACGATGGCGTCGTTGCGCCCGGTGTGATTGCGCGCCATGCGCAGCATCAGGCTGTTGGCCTCGCTGCCCGAGCAACCGAATGAGGCGACCGCCAGCCCTTCAGGCAAGGTGGCGGTGAGCCGCTGTGCATACTCCACGATAGTGTCATGCAGGTACCGGGTGTTGGTGTTCAGGCGCGACGCCTGGCGCGCGAGCGCTTGCACCACGTCTGGATGGCTGTGGCCCAGGTGGCAGACGTTGTTGAAGCAGTCCAGGTAGGCCCGGCCGAAGTTATCGATCAACCAGACGCCGTCGCCGCGCACGAACTTGATCGGGTCCGAGTAGGAAATCGACAGGTTGGGCAGCAACAGCTCCTTGCGCTTGGCCACGATCTCGGCCTTGGTCCTTCCCTCCTGGCTGTAGGTTTCCGGGGGGATGCCGGCCAGGGTCGAGGCGTCGGGGAACAGGTCGGCCCACACCTCCAGATAGGCCCGCTCGCCAACACCGATGAACTCGCTGGCTTGCAGTTGGGTGTCGGTGGACATCTGCAAATGCAGATGGGGCAGCCAGCCACCGTTTTCCGTGTCCGCTCCCATGTGTCCCACCAGTGCGCCGGCCTCCAGGCGGTCCCCGGGTTTCAGGCGGGCCAGGGCTTCGTGGGCCAGGTGGCCCCACAGGGTGAGGAAGGGCGGGCAGTCTGGTGGCGAGTGTTCGAGCATGATCAAGCCGCCATAACCCAGTGGTTCATGTTCGACCTCGACACTGCGCACCACGCCGGCCACCGGGGTGTACAGCGGCGTTCCGGCGGGCATGATCAAGTCGACCCCCAGGTGGATGATCCGGCGCTGTCCTTCGATGAATCGCGAGACGAAGGCCGGGTCGGTGTAGATGGTCCGTTCTTCGCCCCAGGGCCCGATGCCGAGCGGGACCTTGTGCTGGGCAGAGAACTCATTCCACCACTGGGTCGCCTCCGCCGGACGCTGGGCGGCCGAGGCGATCGTCATCTCGTGGGAGGCATCGGCGAACGGAACGATGACCTTGTGCAGGGTGGCCGCCGCGGGCTGGACGATATCCGCGAAGAGCCTGCGGTTTTCCTGGATCCAGCGGCGCACCGCTCCAGCGCCTTCCATGGCGTCATAGCCACAGGCTTTGCGCAGGATCGCCGTCGCCAGTCGCGGGTTCATCCGGTCCATCCTTTCCAGCAGGCGCCAGGCCGGTGCTTCGCTGATCGCCAGGTAGGGATTGTCCTGGGTCTGCTCCTGCCGCGATGCCGACAAGGTGACGCTGATGACCAGGCGCATGGCGATCAGATTGAACAGCACGTCCAGCTCTTGCGGTTGCAGAGGGTAGCGCTCATGGAAACCGGCGGTGAGGGCGGCGGCTGCGCCGATCGGGTCTTCCATGTCGAGAATGGAGTAGGCGCAGGTGATGGCGACTTCGGCAATCAGCACGGTATGCAGGGCATCGCCAAAGTCGATGATGCCCGAGACCTCCTGCTGATTCTGCGGGGCGACGAGGATGTTCCAGTCATTGCCATCATTGTGAATGACCTGCGCGCGCAACCGCGAAAGTGCCGGTTGCACCGTGCTTTCGAAGGCATCGATGAAACGCTCCAGGATGGCCCTTTTCCCAGGGTCCTTGACGAAGTGCAGGCGTGACCTGGAGCGAGCGGCGTGACGCAGGTCCCAGTCCAGGTCCCGCACCGCGCCCGGGTGGATGAACCCCTGGAGCGCACGGTCCAGATCGCCGAACGACCGGCCCAGGTTGCGCATCAGCCCGGCTGTGCGCTTGGCTTCGGCCAGTGGGGTGCCGTGCAACCAACTGACCAGGCGCACCGCATGGGTTTCGCCGCAGGGCGCCACCGCAGAGGCGAGGAATTGACCTGCCAGGCTCTTCTTGAGCACCGGCACGGCCAGCCCGGGACCGTGGCTGGCAAGGTGGCTGAGGAGGGCCGTTTGCAGTTCGCTCTCGATTCTCGGTTCGGCCGCGTTGACGACCTTCAGGATCCATCCTGCATCGGTTTCGGTCTTCAATCGAAAATTGCAATCGCGCTCGCTGTCCAGGGGGGTGGCCGTGCCGATGACATTGAAAAGCTGCTCGGCCAGTTTTTCGGCAGCGCTGGTGGAGAACGGCGGGGCGGGGTGGCGAAGATCGGTCATGGCGGCGGTTTTCCAAGTTATTTTTTTCAGTTAGCTTGGCATGCGCGGCCTGGGCGGGCAGTAGGTATGCGGTCGGCCCCGGCCTGCATATTGTCGGAATCGACCGGCACAAAATCGGTGGAAAACGGGGGAAGTTCCAATGCGCGACCTGGATGTGAAAGATCGAGAAATACTCGAGATCCTGTCTAAAGAAGCGCGGATCGCCCTGAAGGCCCTGGCCGCGAGAATCGGCCTTTCGAGAAGCGCCACCAGCGAGCGGGTCATCAACCTTGAGCGCAGCGGCGTGATCAGGGGCTACCGGGCCGATATCGGTGAAATCGATGCCCATGTGATTCGCGCCATCCTGCTGGTGAGCCTCAAGCGCACGCCGGCCATGGGCTTGCTCGACGTCCTGGCGCAACACTCGCAGGTACGCCGCGTCTCTTCGGTCAGCGGGCAACTCGACCTGGTGATCGAGATCGAGGCGCGGACCATCGATGACCTGAACCGCGTCCGGGACGCCGTGGCCACTCACGAATCCGTCGAGGACATCACCACGGCGGTCGTCCTGCGTCGCGACATCGATCGACAAAGCTCCTGATTCGCCGCGCGGGCCAGATCGGCCGGCAGGTTGCTCTTGCCGCCTGGTCCCGGTTGCCCGGGCTGTGGGGCAGGCCTGTCGCCTTGCTGCAATGGTGGGCTTTGCGGCCTGTACAATCCTCGTCGGCAAATAATAAAATGAGAAGCATTATCATTAATGCGAATCTCCCATGCACGACAACAGCACTGCCTCGCCCGTCGCCCAGTTGTATGTGAACCATCATGGCTGGCTGCGTGGCTGGCTGCACCGGCGCCTGGGGCACAGTGCCGATGCCGAGGACCTGGCCCACGACACCTTCATTCGCGTGCTGCGCTCCAAGGAAGACGTGCATGAGTTGCGCCAGCCCATGGCATTTCTCGCCACCATCGCCAACGGCCTGTTGATCAACCGCTGGCGGCGCCAGGCGATCGAGCGCGCTTACCTGGAAGCCCTGGCGGCGCGACCGGTGGCCGAGGAACCATCGCCGGAGGAGCGGCACCTGATGATCGAGACCCTGCTGGAGCTGGATTCGCTGCTGGTGGGGTTGTCGATGCAGGTGCGGCAGATCTTCTTCCTGTCCCAGCTCGACGGCCTGACCTACCCGCAGATCGCTGCGCAGTTGAACCTGAGCGTGGCCCAGGTGCAGCGAGCCATGGGCAAGGCCTTCAGTGTCTGCTACGCGAGCCGTTTCGAATGAGTGGCATGGCGCTCGATCCACGGGTGCGCGACAGCGCCATCGACTGGCTGGTGCGCTCGCAGTCCGGGCTGATGAGCGTTGGCGAGCAACAGGCCCTGGAGCGATGGCGGCAGGTGAGTGCCGAACATGAACAGGCCTGGCAGCGGGTCAGCAGCCTGCCATTGTTGTTGCAACCGGGCGTGGGGCTGTTGGCCGATGCGACGGCCCGGCGGACCCTGGAGGCCGCTGGAACCGATCCTCGGCGGCGCCGGCAACTGCTCAAGTGCCTGCTGGCTTTCGGGTTGCTGGGCGGGGTCTCCTGGCAGGGGGCGGATTCGACCCTGGTGCGCTCGGCCCTGGCCACCTACCGCACAGGTATTGGCGAACGGCGGCGCTGGACCCTGGCCGATGGCAGTGCGCTGTGGCTGAACACCGCCAGTGCGGTCGACCTGCAGGTCGATTCGCAGCGACGCAACGTGCAACTGATCGAGGGCGAACTGGCGCTGGATGTGCGTGCGCAGGCTCCGGCCCTGCGACTGTTGACTGCCGATGCGTTGCTCCATGGCCATGGTGCCCATCTGCTGGTACGCCATGATTCCCTGGGGACCCAGGTCACGGTGTTGCGCGGGCAGGTGCAGGTCGAGGCTCGGCAGCGCCCGGCCTTCCTCAGCCTGGAGGCTGGCTGGCGGGCGCGGGTCGACAGCCGTGGCGTCGGGGTGCCGAGCCCGGTCGATCCGTCGCTGGCCCAGGCCTGGCTGCGAGGCATCCTGCCGGCCGAACGCATGCGCCTGGACCAATTGCTGGCCGAGCTGTCGCGCTATCGCCCGGGCATCCTGCGGTGCAGCGAAGCGGTGGCGGCCTTGCGGGTGACCGGCAGTTTCCAGTTGGACGACACCGATGCGGCCCTTGCGCTGCTGGTCCGCACGCTGCCCGTGCGTATCGAGCGTCGGACCCGCTACTGGGTGACCCTGGTGCCCGCCTGAAAATATTTTTCTTCTCCTGCGCAGTTTTTGCCGAGCTGGCGGGGCCTCCAGGTATTACCCACCGGGACAGGTGGGTGCCAACCCCCTAGGAGCCTTGCATGACATTCCCCGCCCGTGCCTTGCGCACCCGCACTCTTGCCCTGCTTTTTCTCAGCTTGCAGCCACTGGGCAGCGAGCTGGCGTTCGCCGTCGGCGAGCGCCAGTACCAGATCGATGCGGGACCGCTGGATGAGGTCCTGGCGCGCTTCGGAGCCCAGGCCGGGATCAGCATGGCCGGCAACGCCTTGCTCACCGCAGGCAAGAGCAGCCAGGGCCTGCATGGAGAGTTCACGGCCGAGAACGGCTTGAACCAGCTGTTGCAAGGTACCGGCCTGGGCTTTCAGCACCAGCCCGGCGGCGGCTACGCCCTGCGCCTGCGCCAGGAGTCGGTGGCCTTGCCGGTGCAGAAGGTCAAGGGTGAAGACCCGAACCAGGAAGAGGTCTACCGGGCGCCGCGCTCGTCGGTGTACATCTCCAGCGAAGACCTGCAGCGCTTCGGCGTGGTCTCGGTGGGCGACATGCTCAAGGGCCAGCCTGGCGTGCAAGTAGGCGACAGCCGCAACGGCGGTGGCCTGGACGTGAACATCCGCGGTATCCAGGGCCAGAGCCGGGTGGCGGTGACGGTGGACGGTTCGCAGCAGGCACTGGATGTCTATCGCGGCTACGCCGGCACCCAGCAGCGCAGCTACATCGATCCCGACCTGATCAGCGACGTCAGCATCGACAAGGGCCCGAGCCTGACCTCCAGCGCCATCGGCGGCACGGTGAAAATGCGTACCATCGGCGTCGACGACATCCTGCGCGAGGGTAAGGATGTCGGCCTGCGCTTGAAGGGCGACCTGTGGAACAACGGCGTCGCCCCCGCCTCGCGGGACGGCCATTCCAGGACCCAGGACCTGTACTCCGAGCCGCACCAGAGCCGTGGTGGCTTGTTCGGTTCGGAAGCGGAAGCCGGCAGCGCCGCGTTCGCCTATCGCCATGACCTGTTCGACGTAGTGGCCGCCTATGCCAAGCGCAACCAGGGCAACTACTTCGCCGGCAAGAAGGGCCAGGACCGCTACCGCGTGTACAACCGCTATGGCGATGAAGAGAGCAGCGTGGCCAAGACCTACAACGCCGGCGAGGAGGTGCTCAACTCTTCGTCACGGACCGAGTCGTTCCTGCTCAAGACCACCCTGCGCCCGGCGGACGGCCACACCTTCGAGCTGGGCTATCGCCGCTACGACGGGCGCATTGGCGAAATCATGCCTTCGGACATCTTCCGTTTCGGCACCGGCGGCATCTACCAGTATCCGTTGGGCCAGACCAAGATCGACACCTATACCGCGCGCTACAACTACCTGCCCGATAACAACCCATTGGTGGACCTGACCGCCAACGTGTGGATGACCGATGCACAGACCAGCCAGCTGACTTCGGTGGCGGCGCCGGCCTCCCAGGCCTATCGCTCGGACCGTAGCTGGAGTCGCCAGGCCGACCAGCGCATCGGTGGCGACTTGAACAACAGCTCACGGTTCAAGACCGACTACGGCGACTTGAAGCTGGACCTGGGCGGTTCGTTCCAGATCGAGGACCTCAAGCCACAGAAAGGCGTAGCCACCACCCAGCACGACATCAACGCCAACCGCATGTTGCGCGAAGGCTCGCGGCAGGAGTTCAGCCTCAACGGCAAGCTGGAATACAAGCCCGTGGACAGCCTTACCCTGTGGGGTGGCGGACGCTACACCTACTACCGCACCAAGGACGAAATTCCCCAGGCCAGTGCCCGCCGCGAGGAGCTCGAGCACAAGTACGTGATGGTTTCCAAGCCCGGCAACTACGGCTACCTGATGTGGTTCCCCGACCAGAGCGGCCAGTACACCGATGCCACCGACCCGCGGTTGAACAACGGTACGGTGTTCACCAATACCAACTTCCCATTCGAAGGCACGCCCTACAACCAGTATGGCGCCACCAGCACCAGCGTCTATGGTGCCCAGGTGGGGGAGGTGGTCACCGGCTACGACTACTCCGGCAAGGACCGCAACAGTGGCAGCGCCTTCGCTCCGGCCTTCGGCGTCAACCTGGAAGTGGCGCCCGATACCTTCGTCTATGCCTCCTACACCCAGGGCATGCGCATGCCTTCGCTGTTCGAGACCAGCCAGGGAGTGCTGCAGACCATGCCGGGCAAGAACCTCAAGCCCGAGCGCTCGAGCAACTGGGAAATCGGCGCCAGCACCCTGCACAAGGACCTGCTGGTGGATGGCGACTCGGCCGCGATCAAGGTCGCCTACTTCAACAACACCATCAAGAACTACATCACTCGCTACTACGACCCGAGCCCGGGCCTGTGGGGCCTGATGCGCTTCAGCAACACCGACAGCTTCAAAACCAGCGGCCTGGAGCTGCAGACCCGCTACGACGCCGGTCGAGTGTTCGCCGACCTGTCGTCCACCTACTACCTGAAGACCGAAACCTGCGACTCGCAATTCGCCGCTACGATGCGGGCCACCAGCAACCGCTACCAGCCAACCGCCGATACCCCGAACTGCACCCCGGGCAGCTTCATGGGTTCCTACACCAACACCCAGAACCCACCGCGGATCGCCGGTAACCTGACCACCGGCTTGCGCTTCTTCGACCAGAGCCTGACCCTCGGTACCCGCATCACCTATACCTCGGGGCCGACGGTCACCGCCGACAAGCCCTGGCAGACCGGCGCCACCACCCCTCAGTTGAACTACCGGGAAGTGGCCCTGGTGGATCTGTTCCTCAACTATCAGTTGCAGGATCACACCAGTTTCAATGTCTCGTTGCAGAACCTCACCGATCGCTACTACCTCGACCCGCTGGCGCAAAGCTTCATGCCCGCGCCGGGGCGCACGCTGCGGGTGGGGATGCAGACGAAGTTCTAAGGACGGGCAAAGAGCGCGTCGGCGTGGGCCGATACGCTCCTTGGGAGGGTGAGCGAGCCGGAGCCGCTCACTCGACGCGGGGGCTAGAAGGCGATTTCAACGGGCGTCCGGTTCCGGAACAGGTCCATGACCGGGCAAGAGTGGTCAACGCTTTCCTTGAGGGCCATGAGCTCCTCTCTACTTGCCGTGCTATCGAACTTGACCGTCCCGCGGATGCCGGTGAAGCCGGGGCGGGTTTCATCATCGACCGCGAAGAACCCCCTCAGATCGAGTGCTCCTTCAAGGGTGACGCTCACTTCCTTGAGCGGTATCCCCAGGGCGGCGGCATGCAGGTGGTAGCTGATTTCCTGGCAGGTCGCCAGGGAGGCGAGGGCGATCTCCACGGGGTTGGGCCCCTTGTTCGTTCCCCCCAGGTTTTGCGGTTCATCGACATCCAGGACGAACTCGCGGATTTTCACCTGACGATGCAGCGCACCGTCGCCGCTGCTGGTCACCGAGAAGGTCGCCATGGCCTTGCCCGGGTTGGCCCGGAAAAAATTCTGGCTCGAGAGAAAGAGTGATTGCAGATGTTCGGACATGCACAGTTCCTTTGTGTTCTCAGGTTCGCGAGCTGGGTTTTTAGCTGTTGCACAAATGTTGTGCAACCCCGTTGCCGAAGCGAAGCCGGGACAAACAGGCGCAGTGCGCGAGCGCTTGCGGGCTGTCTTCTGGTGTATCGCCAGGGGTATCCGATCAGGGCCCTGCGAACTTATGCCTGCGGGAGCGGTTGGGCCTTCGTCCGGGCGGCCATGGTCTCGCCAGGTCGCCTGTCAGGTGGCGCGATCGCTACAGGTCTTGGACGGATCAGGCCGCGCCTGGTCGATCGCGTCGATTTCGCCGAGGGCCTCAGCCAATGTCTGCTGCCCGAGACGTTGCAATACTGTCTCATCGATATCATGTGCGAGCCGGCTGAAGTAGCTGTCGAAATTCCAGCTCACCAGGCACTGGGTGGGGTAATCGCACCGCGCCTTGAATATTGATTTTCCCGAGATTGCGGCCTGCAGGATATCGCGCAGGGAAATCTCCTCGGCCGGCCGGTTCAACCGTGAACCGCCATGTTGTCCCATCGTCGAGCTGATGAGCCCGCCTTGTGTCAACGGCACGAGCATCTGCCGCAAGAAGCTCGGATTAGTGCCAAGGCTGGTGGCAAGATCGCTGGACGTGACCCGGGTAATCCCCATCCGCTCGGCCTGGGCGAGTGACAGCATGATTTGCAGCGAGCTGGAAAAGCGAAGATCAATCATGGGGTGGGCCGTGACGAAAACGACATTCTATTGCAACGCTGCAGTAACTCTCTATAGATGGGAAACCTCCATGCACTGGCCGCAGGACGCCGCTGTGGAGCTCCCCCTCGTACGTTCGAGAAGAAGGGGAGCCGAATTTCGCCAGGACTTGAACCCGGATACAGCAGAAGGTTGCAGGCTCTAGATAGCCTGCTTTTTGATGGCATCAGCCGAACGGCTCACGACCTCCCAGGTATCGATGGTCTTGTCGAGTTGCTCGATCTTGCCACGTGCCAGTTCGAGGGTATCGCTGCCCAGGAGCAGGCGCAGTGGAGGGTTATCGGACTGGACTGCCTTGAAGATCGCCGCTGCGATGCGCGCCGGGTCGCCGGGCGCGGTATCGCCAGCTTGCTGAATGTAGTTGACGGTTTCTTCTTTCATTGCGCGGTAGTCCTCATTGGTTGCCGAGGCTGCAAAGCTTGCGAGGGGGGCGTCGCTGATACCGGTAGGGAAAGCACCGGGTGCTGCGATCAGGACTTTGATTCCCAGTGGCGCCACTTCTTGCGCCAGCGCTTCGGACAGGCCCTCGACGGCGAACTTCGAGGCCGAATAGAAACCGGTCGTGGCGAAACCTGCGATCCCGGCTTTCGAGGAGATATTGACGATGGTGCCCGAGCGACGTGCCCGCATGCCCGGAAGCACCGCGCGCGTCATCGCGGTCAGACCCCAGACATTGGTATTGAACAATGCGCGTGCGCCGGCAATGTCGCCGTCTTCGATCATCCCGAAGAGGATGGTGCCGGCATTGTTCACCAGCACGTCGATTCGCCCGAAGCGCTCGATCGCCGCGGCCACGCCGGCGTCGATGTCGGCTGGGCGTGTCACTTCGAGCGTGAGTGCCAGTACTTGGTCCTCGCCGAATTGACTGACCAGGTGCTGTAGCCGTGCGCTATCGCGCGCGGTGACTACCGCACGATGGCCCCGTGACAACACATGGCGCGCGAGCGCTTCGCCCAGTCCCGATGAAGCCCCGGTGATGAACCAAACGCGAGCATCTGTATCGGTCATTGCAAATCTCCTTAAGCCGCTGGTGATATCGGTTACGGCAGTTGCGATTGGTCTTGCCGGCTCGATGCCGGCGTTCGAGCAATAGGCGCTTGCGATCCTGGGTTCACCGCGACGCTGCCCGGGCCTGCCGGATGGGTGATGCGCCCATCCTCCGAATTTGCGGTGACTACAGAGGCACTTGCGGATACTGCAATTTTTATTCTTGCAGATGATTCGAGCCATCTGCAATAGTTTTAAGTGCATATGGTCGCGAACAGAAAACTCGCCTCTTCAGGGGAGGGGGGAGCGTTGGTTAGGGGGCGAGCAGCGCAGCCTTCTACCTGATCATTCATCGGCCTTGGGCGAAGCGCAGAACCCATCGCCTGCTAGACCAGGGGCTGGCACCAAGACAGGAGGCCACTGGACTGCCAAGTGACAGGGCGCGCCGGATCATGGGTGCCTGGAGTCGTTGTCGATCCTGGTCGCTACCAATGCGGGCCAGCCACCGGCCAAGCCCGGCTGCGGCAGCGAGCATCTCGGCCGGTGGCTAGCCCTGGATAGTCGGTGGCAATGCCTTGCGGATGATCAGGGCAGCAAGCTGCACCGTGCCTCTTCGGCCTGCAGGCGCAGGATCAGCCCCGACTGGAACTCGATCACCAAGTGGTGATCGGTGGGGAAGTCGTCGCTGAGGTAGAACTCACTGGTGGCGGCATCCTGCGGCACCACGCCGATGGCGTGCAGGCAACGATCGTCCTCCGGGCCCCAGGCGCAATCACGGCCATCGGCCGAGAAGTAGCTCACGCCGCTGAAGAGCAGGTCGATCGCCTCGGGCTCCTCGGGAGGCACCCAGGGTTCTGGCCACCGGCGAAAGTGCAGGGCCAGGGTGCGGCTCGTGATGTCGTACTGGATATGCTCGGCCTGGTAGAAGTTGTGCAGGTCGTGGGCGCGGCCCTGTACCTGCACTTCGATGTGCCCTAGCGCGAAATCGTGAAATAGCATGTTCCGGTCCTTGTTCCGGTAGGCCGCTGGGCGGCCGGGCAGTTGGCTCAGGAACCTGGAATCAGGCCTTCCTCGAGCAGGACCAGGGCGCCGACGATCAGCGCATGCATGCCCTGGATCAGTTCGGCCTCCATCTCCGCCACTTCCGCCAGGCGATCAGCCTCCAGTTCCGGCTCTTGGCCTGACACTGCATAGACCGTATCGGCCACGGCGAAGCAGTGGAACGCCACCGTGGCCAGTAACCAGCGGGCCTGCAGCGGGTCGATGTCGTAGGCCTGGGCGATATGCAACTGGTGCTCGTGGATCTTGTCCAGCATCGGCTGGGTCGCTGCCAGCCGGCGGATCATATAGGGCGTCAACCCCGGATGCGCCTTGACGAACTCCCGTGCCGAGGTGGCGAACAGGATCAGGTAGTCCTTGAGGCTGGTGCGCTGCTCGGCATTGACCCGGGGGATCTGCCAGCGCTGGAACAGCTCCTCGGCGATCAGGCTCTTGAGCGCATCGAGTCCCGCGATGTGCTTGTACAGCGCCATATGGCTGACGCCCAGGGCGGCGGCGACGCCGACGAAAGTGATGTTCGACAAGCCGATGCCGATGCCGGCATCGGCGATCCGTTCCCGGGTGATGGTGCGCGGGCGCCCGCGCGCCGGGGTTTTCTGTGGCGGTTCCATGGAGAGGTCCTGGCTCGATGAGGCATGACTTTTAGCTGTCTTGTCTGGATTTGGCAAATTAGTTTATAGTCATGCAACTAAATATGATTCTGATTCTCAGATCTATCCATGAGCTACTCCCGGCCAGGGTTTCCGGCTCCGTTTACCGGGGCGGGTAGGGCAGGCCGGTCTTCGAATGTCTGGAAAACTTCATCTATGAGCACCCACGACGCGACCTCGGCCAACTCCAAGGCCCAGGGTCCGATCAGCCAGGTCTTGACTCCCGTGCGCGGTCGGCTGATTACGGCGGCCGTCCTGGCCGCCAGCGGATCGATGCTGACCCTGGTCCCCTTGGCGGTTATCGAGCGTATCGCCAGGCTGGCCCTGGGCGACGCCACCCATGTGGCCGGCGATATTGGCTGGCTGCTGCTGGTGGGCGTAGCGAGCCTGTTCTGCGGCATGGCGCTGCTTTGCGCCGGCGAGTTGCAGGCGCACCTGGCCGACAACCGCATCACCCATCAATTGCGCCTGGCGATCGTCCAGCGCCTGGCCCTGGTGCCGCTGGGCTGGTTCACCGGCCGCGCCTCGGGGGAGGTCAAGCGGGCGATGCAGGACGACATCGGCACGCTGCACAACCTGACCGCGCATTTCTTCACCACCCTGGGCCGTGCCGGCGGTGCGTTGCTGATCGGGGTGATCTACCTGTTCGCCATGGACTGGCGCCTGGCGCTGCTCTCGCTGCTGCCGTTTCCCGGGTTCTTCCTGTTCCTGGGGCGGGCCATGAAGTCCAGTGGCGCCAACATGCAGGAGATCGTCACTGGCCTTGGGCGCATCGACAATGCGGTGGTCGAATTCGTCAACGGCATCCCGGTGATCAAGGCCTTTGGCAGCAGTGGCCAGGCCCATGTGCGCTACCGCGAGGCGATCGACGCCTTCGCCCAAACCTTCATTGCCTTCACCCGTCCGCTGGTGGCGGCCATGGCCAACGCCAACGCGATGGTCGCCCCAGTCTCGGTACTGGGGGTGGTGCTGGCCTCCGGTACCTTGTTCGTGAGCCAGGGCTGGGCCGCGCCGCTGGACGTGCTGCCCTTCGCCCTGGTGACCCCGGGGCTGTGCGCGCCGGTATTGTTGTTGCACTACATCCTCCACGACCTGGGCAGTGCCACCGGCGCGGCCCAGCGGGTGCAGGCCTTGCTGCAGACCCCAGTGCTGGAACAGCCGGCCCCCGGTGCGGGGCAACAGCCCCAGGGCAATGAGCTGCGCCTGGAGCGGGTGAGCTATGGCTACGACCCCGAGCATCCGGTGCTGGCGGACATCGACCTGGTGCTCGAACCCGGTACCACCACCGCCATCGTCGGGCCTTCCGGCGCCGGCAAGTCGACCCTGGCGCGGCTGCTGCTGCGGTTCTTCGACCCCAGCACCGGGCGCATCACCCTGGGGGGTGTCGATCTGCGCCAACTCGACAGCGCCAGCCTCTACCGCCATATCGGCTTCGTGTTGCAGGACGTGCGCCTGATCCACGCCAGCGTCGGCGAGAACATCGCCCTGGGCAAACCCTCGGCCAGCCGCCAGGAGATCGAAGCGGCCGCGCGCCTGGCCAATATCCATGAGCAGATCCTGCGCTTGCCACGGGGCTACGACTCGGTGGTGGGCGAGGACGCGCATTTTTCCGGGGGCGAGCAGCAACGCCTGAGCATCGCCCGAGCCGTACTGCTCGACCCACCGGTGCTGGTGCTCGACGAAGCCACGGCCGCGGCGGATGCCGAAAGCCAGGTGGCGATCCAGGAAGCACTGGCGCGTTTCTCCCAGGGCCGCACCCTGCTGGTGATCGCCCATCGACTGGACACCGTGATGCACGCCGAGCGCATCGTGGTACTCGACAACGGCCGTATTCGCGAACAGGGCCGGCACTCCCAATTGCTCGAGCACGCAGGGCTGTATGCACGGCTCTGGAGGCTCGGTGGCTATGGCGATACCCGCAAGGAACAGGTAGCACAACCATGCTGAAGACCTTCATCCAACTGCTGGGCGAGGATGTCCCGGTATTGCGTCGCTATGCCTGGATGGCAGTGGGCTATGGCCTGCTCAGCGGCCTGACCATCACCGCCCTGGTGCCCTTGCTCGGCCACTTGCTGGCCGGCGACACGCAAGCGGCTATCGGTTGGCTGGCGCTGTTGCTGGCCGGTGTGCTGCTGTGCTGGCTCTGGCGGCGCCGGGTGGAGCGCGCCGGGGTCGCGGTAGGCGTCGCCGTCCTGCAAGGCGTGCGCTTGCGCATGGGCGAGCATATCGCCCGGTTGCCGGTGGGCTGGTTCACGCCCGAGCACAACGCCCGGCTGGGCCACGTCATCACCCAGGGCATGATGGCCATCGCGCAGCTGCCGGCCCATGTGTTCACGCCCCTGATCAGTGCCGCGATGACTCCCTTGGCGATGGTCGTCGCCCTGGGGGTGCTGCACTGGCCGACCGGATTGCTGGCCCTCCTGGCCTTGCCGCTGCTGGCGCTTGCGGTGTCGTTCTCGACCCGCCTGGGGCGTCGCGCCGATAGCGCTTTCCATGCGCATTTCGCCGACACCAGCCAGCGCATGGTGGAGTTCGCCCAGGCCCAGTCGGTGCTGCGTGCGTTCAACGGCGAGCAGGGCGGCACGCGCCTGCTGCGCCAGGCCATCGACCAGCAGCGCCAATCCGCCGGGCGCTTGATCTACTTGTCGTCGTTATCCTCGGTGCTCAACACCTGGGTGGTCCAGGGCATCTTCGCCGCCTTGCTGGTGAGTGTCGGCCTATGGCTCGAACGCCTGTTGGGCCTGGGCCTGGAAGCCGGCCCGGCCATCGCCCTGGCGGTGACCCTGGTAGTGGTCAGCCGCTTCGTCGATCCGCTGCTGGAGCTGGCCAGCTATGGCGAGACCTTGCGCGGGGCCCTGGGCCAGCTTGAAGAAGCCAGCCGAATCCTCGCCGTGCCGCCTCTGGCCCAGGTCCAGTCGCCCCAGGCGCCGGGCGATGCCTCGGTCGAACTGCAAGGCGTGAGCTTCACCTATGGCCCCGGGCAGCCCGAGGTCCTGCGGGACGTCAGCCTGCGCCTGGCGCCGGGCAGCATGACCGCGTTGATCGGCGCGTCGGGTTCGGGCAAGACCACCCTGGCCAGGCTGATCGCCCGGTTCTTCGAGGTCGACCAGGGCAGCGTACGGGTCGGTGGCGTGGATGTGCGGCAGATGTCCGAGGCGCAACTGGCCGGGCACATCAGCCAGATCTTCCAGGATTCCTACCTGTTCCAGGGCAGCATTGCCGACAACATCCGCCTGGGCGACCCCGAGGCCAGTGCCGCCCAGGTCATGGAGGCCGCGCGCCAGGCCGGCGTGGTGGAGATCATCGAACGCCTGGCCCAGGGCATCGACACCCAGGTGGGCGAGGGTGGGGCGCGCTTGTCGGGAGGCGAGCGCCAGCGCATCGCCATTGCCCGGGCGCTGCTCAAGCAGGCGCCGATCCTCCTGGTGGACGAAGCCACCGCGGCCCTGGATGCCGAAAACCAGGCGGTCATCGCCCAGGCCCTGGCCAGGTTGCGCGGCCAGTGCACACTGGTGGTCATCGCCCACCAGCTGTCGACGGTGGCCATGGCCGACCAGATCGTAGTGCTGGAGCAGGGACGGGTGGTGGAGCAGGGAACACCGGATGAGCTGCGTGCCAGGCCGGGGTACTACGCGTGTTTGCTCGACCCGCGTGGCGCTGCCCAGGGCTGGCGGATCGGAGCGTCCCGCTGATGCGTTCCAGCTGGCTGGGGGCCTTCGTCATCCTCTGCGGCGCCTCGTTGCTGGTGGGCGCCCGGCAGTTCTCCCTGGGGCAGCTGTTGTCCGGGGCCGGCGATGCCTGGCTGACCCTCACCGCCAGCCGCCTGCCACGGTTGATGGCGCTGGTGCTCAGCGGCGTGGGGCTGGCGGTGTGCGGGGTGATCCTGCAGCACATCGTGCGCAACAAGTTCGTCGAGCCGGCCACCACCGGCGGCCTGGATGCAGCCAAGCTGGGCATCCTGCTGTCGCTGGTGCTGCTGCCGGGCGCCGGCACCCTGGGGCGCATGCTGTTCGCCCTGGGGGTGTGCTTCGCCGCGAGCCTGGCCTTCGTCCTGATCATCCGCCGCGTGCCGTTGCGCAGCGCAGCATTGGTGCCGGTGATCGGCCTGATGTACGGCGGCGTGCTGAGCGCACTCGCCGAGTCCTACGCCTATCGCCATAACGTGCTGCAAAGCATGCAGGGCTGGTTGCTCGGGGACTTCTCCCGGGTGGTCCAGGGCCACTACGAAATCATCTACCTGATCCTGCCGATCGTGGCCCTGGCCTATCTGTATGCCCAGCGTTTCACCGTGCTCGGCATGGGCGAGGGCATGGCCGCGAGCCTGGGCCTGAATTATCCGGCGACGGTGGCCCTGGGGTTGTTGCTGGTGGCCGTGACCGTATCGGCCACGGTGATCACCGTGGGTTCGATTCCCTTCGTCGGCCTGGTGATCCCGCAGTTGGTCGCCCTGCGCCACGGTGACCAACTGGGCCGGACCCTGCCGCTGGTGGCCCTGGGCGGCGCATCGCTACTGCTGGTCTGCGACCTGGTGGGGCGCCTGGTCATCTACCCCTACGAAGTGCCCATCGGCCTGACGGCCGGATGCCTCGGCGGTGTGCTGTTCCTGATCCTGCTGGTACGGGGGCGCCGATGAAACCTTCGCACTATGGGGTGTGGCTTGGGGTGTTCGCCCTGGCGCTGCTGTTCCTGTTGCTGGGCTCGGGGCTGGATTTTGCCCAGGTGATCCCCAGGCGCCTGGTCCGGCTGGGGGCGATGGTGATGGGCGGGGTGTGCGTCGCCTGGTCGTCGATCGCCTTCCAGACCTTGACCTGCAACCGCATCCTGACCCCGGCGATCATGGGCTACGAGGCGGTGTACCTGCTGTTGCAGGCGGTACTGGTGGCGGTGCTGGGCATGTCCGGCCTGCTGGTGCTGGGTGCCCATGGCAACTTCGGGCTGTCGGTGCTGCTGATGCTGGCCTACTCCTGGGCGCTGCACCGCTGGCTGTTCGGCGATGGCCGGCGCGACCTGTTCTTCCTGCTGCTGGTGGGGCTGGTGCTGACCATGGTCATCGGCACCTTCACCCAGTTCGTCCAGTACCAGGCCAGCCCTGGGGAGTTCTCCATGCTGCTGGGGTTCAGCCAGGCCTCGTTCAACCGGGTGCAGCCCCAGCAGTTGCTGTACGCCGGGTTGCTGGTGGCGGGGCTGTGCCTGGTAGGGCGCAAGACCCTGGCGACCCTCGATGTGCTGGCGCTGGGGCGCGACCAGGCGATCTCCCTGGGGGTCGACTACCAACGCTGCGTGCGCCTGCAACTGGCGCTGATCGCCGGCCTGGTGGCGGTGTCCACCAGCTTGCTGGGGCCCGTGGCCTTCATGGGGGTATTCGTGGCGAACATCGCCTATGCCCTGGCCGGGACCTTCCGCCACCGGGTCACGCTGCCCCTGGGCTGCGCCATCGCCGTGGGCCTGTTCCTGCTCGCCCAGCTGCTGGTCGAGCACCTGTTCAACTACAAGACCACCGTGGGCCTGCTGGTCAACCTGTTGTGTGGCGCTTACTTCCTGGCCCTGATGCTGCGTACCCGAGGAGCTGCATGATCACCGTCCACGACCTTCACAAGAGCTACGGCGCCAAGACGGTACTGCACGAGGTCAACGTGCAGTTCCCGGCCCGCCGCCTGACCTCGCTGATCGGTCCCAACGGCGCGGGCAAGTCGACCCTGCTGATGATGATCGCGCGGCTGCTGGAACCGACTCGCGGCAGCATCCTGGTGGCGGGCCGCGATACCCGTGGCATGGCCATCGGCGACTACGCCCGCACGGTGGCCACCCTGCGCCAGGCGCCGGACTTCAACCTGCGCCTGACGGTCGAGGAGCTGGTGGCCTTCGGGCGCTTTCCCTACAGCCGTGGCGCCCTGACCCGGGCCGACCAGCAGGCGATCGACGAGGCCATTGCCTTCCTCTCGCTGCAGGAGCTGCGCGCGGCCTTCCTCGATGAGCTCAGCGGTGGCCAGCGGCAGATGGCGTTCCTGGCCATGACCATCGCCCAGCAGACCGACTACCTGCTGCTGGACGAGCCGCTGAACAACCTCGACATCAAGCATGCGGTGCAGATCATGCGCGCCCTGCGCCGACTGTGCGACGAACAGGGGCGCACGGTGGTGCTGGTGGTGCACGACATCAACTTCGCCGCCAACTACTCGGACCACATCGTGGCGATGAAAAAGGGCGCCGTGCACGCCGCCGGCAGCGTCGCCCAGGTGCTGACCGAAGAGCGGCTGCGAGAGCTCTACGGGCTGGATTTCAGCATCAGCCATGACGCCCGCGGCTACCTGTGCAACTACTTCAACCCCGCAAGAGAACTGAAATGACCCGACATCACGCAAGCAGGTATGGGACGTTGGCCCTGTTGGTGGCCGCGATCCTGGCCGGGCAGGGCTGCCAGGATAAAACCGCCACCTCGCCCGCGACGGGCCAGGCTCCGGCTGCTGCCAACCAGGCTCCGGCGTATACCCCGGTCACGGTCCGGCACCAGCTGGGCACCACGCTGGTGGAGCGACTGCCCCAGCGCACGGTGGCCCTGGACATGAACGAAGTGGATTTCCTCGACCAGCTGGGCATTCCCGTGGCCGGCATGCCCAAGGATTTCATCCCGCACTTCCTGGCCCGGTACAAGCAGGCGGCCCAGGTCGAGGACCTGGGGGCGATCGTCCAGCCCAACCTGGAGCGGATCTACGCCGTCAAGCCGGACCTGATCCTGATCACCTCGCTGCAGGCCAGCCACTACCAGGAGCTGAGCGCAATCGCGCCCACAGTGCATTTCGATGTGGATTACCGCGACAGCCAGGGCCGGCATATCGAGGTCATCAAGGAGCACCTGGCGAGTCTCGGCGAGATCTTCGGCAAGCAGCAACAGGCCCGGGAGCAGGCCGCGCAACTGGAGGCCAGGGTGCAGCAGGCCCGGCAGGTCACGGCAGGTCGCCCTGAGCGCGCCCTGATCGTGCTGCATAACAACGGCGCCTTCAGCTCCTTCGGCGCGCATTCGCGCTATGGCTTCATCTTCGATGCCTTGGGCGTGAAACCGGCCAGCCCCGAGGGCGAGACCGGCCTGCATGGCCAGCCGATCTCCAGCGAATTCATCCAGCAGGCCAACCCCGACATCCTCTACGTGGTGGACCGCACCGCCGTGATGGAAGGGCGCCCGGCCCTGGATGCCCAGAGCCTGGACAACCCGCTGCTGCGCCAGACCAACGCGTGGAAGAACGGCCGTGTGGTCTTTGCCGATGCCCAGGCCTGGTACGTCACCGCCGCCAGCCCGACCTCGGTGAAGCTGATGATCGACGACGTCATCAAGGGTTATCAGCCCTGACTTCGAGCTAAGGGCTGTTCGCGGCATTTGCGTGGTAGCAAGTGATTATCAACAGCCTTAGCTCTTGCATTCGAATCAAGCCAACTAATCAAAAAAACACTGCCTTCTCACTTCAACGGAGCTGTAGCGTGACTCACCGTCATTCTTTCCATCGCAATGCACACCTTTCCCAGGCTTTGGTCGCCAAACCCCTGGCCGTCGGCGTCCACCGCGGGCTGGCAGGGCTGGCCCTGGGGGTCCTGGCCACGCTGGCGGCGCCGGCGGGCGCAGAGGTTCGCGAGCCGGCCGAAGCGACCCAGGACCGGGCACTGGCGTTGCCCGCCACCACGATCCAGGGCGAAGCCGTCTCCAGCCTGCCACCGGCCTACGCGGGGGAGCAGGTGGCCTCGGGGGGCAAGCTCGGCTTGCTGGGCAACAAGGACTTCATGGAGACCCCGTTCAGCACCATCAGCTACACCGAGAAATACATCGAGGACCGCCAGGCCAAGAGCATCACCGATGTGATCGCCGCCACCGATCCGGCAGTGTTCAGCAACGGCTTGACCGGCACCTTTAGCGAGAACTACTCGATTCGCGGCTTCTCCTCGGACATCAGCGACGTGACCGTCGACGGGCTGTTCGGCATGGCACCGTTCTATCGCGTGTCCCCTGAAATGTACGAACGCATCGAAGTACTCAAGGGCCCCTCGGCGTTGCTCAACGGCATGCCGCCAGGCGGCTCGGTGGGCGGCACGGTCAACCTGGTGCCCAAGCGTGCCGGCAACGAACCGCTGACACGCCTGACCGGCAGCTACATGTCCGACTCGCAGCTCGGGGGGCACCTGGACATGGGCCGGCGCTTTGGCCAGGACCAGCAGTTCGGCGTGCGTTTCAACGGCGTCCACCGCGAAGGCGATGCGGCCACCGACCACCAGAAGCAGAAAGCCGACCTGGCGTCATTGGCCCTGGACTGGCGGGGCGAACGCGCACGGTTGTCCCTCGACCTGTACGACGCCGACCAGCGCATCACTGGCCAGAACCGTGGGATGGGCCTGGCTGCCGGGGTTGCGGTGCCCAGGCCGCCCAAGGCCGGTTCGCTGCTCAACCCCGACTGGGCGACGGTGGAAAGCAAGGACAAGGGCGCGATCCTGCGTGGCGAGTTCGACCTCAGTGAACAACTGACCGCCTATGCCGCGGTAGGCAGCAGCAAGAGCGACTACGCCTACAACGGCGCCATGATCGCCACGGTGATCAACGATGCCGGCGACCTGCGCAGCAGCATGGGCCAGTTGAAGTTCCAGGTGCGCAAGGTCTCGGCGCAAACCGGCCTCAAGGGCCAGTTCCAGACGGGCGAGATCAAGCACCAGTGGTCGTTGAACGCTACCCAGTACTCGGACAAGAAGAAGGATTGGGGGCGTCGCTCGGTGCCCGGTGCCGACTGGACCACCAATATCTACCACCCGACCTGGGGTCCCAAGGCGCCCACCAGCTGGCCGCTGATCATGCACAGCGAGAGCCGCCTGCGCAGCTACGGCGTGGCCGATACCTTGTCGGTGCTGGACGATCGCCTGCAACTGACCCTGGGCGTGCGCCGCCAGGAGGTGCTCAGCGATACCTTCAGCGTCAGCACCGGCAAGCGCACCTCGCGCTATGACGAAAGCGCCACCACCCCGGCGGCCGCGGTGCTGTTCAAGGCCACCGACGACCTGTCGCTGTATGCCAACTACATCGAGGGCCTGAGCAAAGGCGGCATGGCGCCGCTGACCGCCGCCAACGCCGGCGCGATCTTCGCGCCCTACAAGACCAAGCAGAAGGAAGTCGGCCTGAAGCTCGACCTGGGCTCCTTCACCCATACCCTGGCGTTGTACGAGATCACCCGTCCCGGCAGCTACACCGATCCGGCCACCAACATCTACTCCATGGGGGGCGAACAGCGTAACCGCGGGGTGGAGTGGGGCTTCTTCGGGGCGCCGCTGGACGACGTGCGGCTGATGGGCGGCGTCGCCCATGTCGACCCCAAGCTGACCAAGACCGAGGGTGGCCGCAACGACGGCAAGAACGCCACTGGCTATCCCGAACTGCAAGGCAAGCTCGGCGTGGAATGGGATACCCCGGTGCTGCAGGGCCTGACGCTGACCGCCAACGCCACGGCGCTGTCCAAGCAGTACATCAGCGCCGACAACCAGCAGTCGATTCCCGGCTACACCCTGTTCGACGTGGGCGCCCGCTACGCCACCCAGGTCGCCAACCGCCCGGTGACCCTGCGGGGCAACGTCAGCAACCTCACCAACAAGGCCTACTGGGGAATGCCGCTGACCACCAGCCTGGGCCTGGGTGCGCCACGCACCTTCGAGCTGTCCGCCTCGGTGGATTTCTAAAACCCTAGCCCATGAGCGTCCACGGGCAGGCACTGGCCTGCCCGTGGAGCGGATCGTTTGCGCTCTGGATGGTTGGCGCAGGATCAGCCCTGGCAGAAGCGGATGCGATTGCCGAAGGGGTCGTAGACTTCCAGGGTCTTGCCCCAGTCTTCTTCGACGATATCGGGGCGGCCGTAGCCGTAGCGCTTGGCTTGCAGTTCATCGCGCAGTTGTTCGATGTTGTGCATCGGCACGAAAATCGTCGCCCCGGGGCTGGCATCGCCATGGTGCTCGGACAGATGCAGTTGCAGGCCATTGCGGCTGATGCCCAGGTACAGCGGCAGGTCGGCTTCGAAGCGGTGTTCGAACTCCACGGCGAACCCGAGGAAATCGAGGTAGAACTCGCGAGCCTTGGTTTCGTCGAACATCCGCAGGATCGGGATGGCCTTGTCGAAGCTGATTCCCTGGGGTTGCTCCTGGGGTAGGGCTGCGGCGGCGGTGTTCCAGTCCTTGTAGCCCAGTTGCCGGGCCACGCTTTCCAGCGCGGTGGCGTGGCTGATCGACTGGTCGTGGGCGGCGAGCGCGGTGCGCAGGCGCTTGGCCATTTGCTTGGCGTATTCGAGAGTGATCATCGTTGCTCCTGTTCGCCGAGGTGCAGGGGTGCTCGCATTGCCGGACCTCGACTGTCAAGAGTGACGACAGGGTAGGGGGACAGCGATGCTTTCACCATTCCTTGCGGATGCGAGCGGCAGGTAGCATCGACCTGGGCCGATGATACACAGCGGGTTTTACCAGTGAAAGCAGCGCTGCAGACTCAGGCCAGCAGCTCGCTGATCCAGCGGGCCTTGCGCTGGGTGTCCTGGAGTTTCTCCTCGGGCACCGCCTGCTGAGCCCGGGCGAAGTGGGCCAGGATCTTGTGCTTCTGGCGCAACTTGCGCTGCCACTTGGCCAGGAATGCCGGGCTGCGCTCCTGCATCTGCAGCGGGCCGAAGTACAGCTGCTCGGCGCTGTAGCTTGGGCTGGCGCCGCGCTCGGCGACGATGATCTCGTAGTCGAAGCGGTTCTCGCGCAGCACCTCTTCGAAAAGGATGGCGTAGCCGTTGTCCATCAGCCATTGACGCAGCGGCTGCTCGCCGCCGTTGGGCTGCATGACCAGGCGCTCGCGGCCATTGAGGCGTGCCTTGCCGGTCTCAAGGATGTCGCGGATGGTCTCGCCACCCATGCCGCAGAAGCTGATGGCGGTGATCCCGTCCCCCGGCTCGATTGCCGCCAGGCCGTTGGCCAGGCGCACGCTGATGCGTTGGCCGAAACCACTGGCACGAGCGCTGCGTTGGGCCGAGTGGAAGGGCGTCAGCGCCACCTCGCCAGCCACTGCCCTCTCGATGGCGCCACGGCTCAGCAACGCCAGCGGCAGGTAGCCGTGGTCCGAGCCGATATCGGCCAGGCGCGCCCCAGCCGGTACCTGGGCCGCGACGTGCTCCAGGCGCATGGACAATGTCTGTTGGTTCAACTGCAACCTCTTTCTTGCGTGGGCCCGCCACATCTCGGGCCGGATCGGGGGCGATTCTGTCGGGCGCCGCCGCGTATTTCAAATGCAGGCGATCAGGCCCACTGGCTGCGGATGGGTGCGGTACCACGCCAGGCGATCATTTGGTCATTGTTGATGACCAGTTGCTTCTCCGGGGTTCACCTTGCAGCCAGGGACATACGTCGCTTTTACGGCCTTTGACTAACCGGATCTTAACGGGGTTTGGGAAGTTTCTGATCTTTTTTCCTGGGGCTTTGCTTGAGAATGCAGCAGTCTGGATCGGAAATTGACCAGTTAATGGTTTTTATTGAACCAATTTTGCCGTCCAGGCATGACCTAGACCCACCCGGGAATCTGCCGGTCCAGCGCCAGGTATTCGCTGGAACCACCAATCGGGTTGCCAGGGCAAGCAGGAGAGCAGCGATGAACAAGAACAACAAAAAACGATACCTCAAGGCCCTGGCGGTGTTCCGGCGGCGCTACCTGCCGCCACGGGACGATCCGCGAGGGCACGGACTGGGTTGGGCGGGGCTGCCATGCTCGCATGCCTGGCCGGATGCCGGGCCTACCAAAGCAGGCTCGGGTGGCGTACGCAACGGGAGCCTGGCATGGACTTCCTGAACGAATATGGGCAGGTCCTGGCCAGGGGACTGCTGGTGACCCTGATGCTGGCGCTGGGCAGCTGGCTGCTGGCCTTCGCCGTCGGCCTGCTGGTGACGTTGCTGCGCCTGGCCAGGGGGCGCTTCGTCGGCCTCTGGGTTATGGCGTTCATCGAGTACCAGCGCAACGTCCCGCCCCTGGTGCATCTGTTCCTGTGGTACTTCGGCGTGAGCAGCCTGCTGCCCGAGACTCTCCAGGAGTGGTTGAACGAGCATCACGGCGAGCTGGTATTCGCGCTGATCGCCATCGGGCTGTACTACGGCGCCTACTTCGCGGAGGACATCCGCAGCGGCCTGCGCAGCATCGCTGCGGGGCAGCAGGAAGCGGCGCAGGCCCTGGGCCTGGGCCGGGCCGGCGCCCTGCGTCGGGTGATCCTGCCCCAGGCGCTGCGAGTGGCGATCGCCCCTTTGCTGAGCAACACCGTGATGCTGATGAAGACCACCAGCCTGGCCATGGTCATCGGGGTGATGGAGCTGACATACGTCACCAAGGAGGTGGCCAGCGGCACCTTCCGCATCTTCGCCACCTATGGGCTCAGCACTGTCCTGTATGTGGCGGTGGCGCTGAGCCTGTTGCTGGCCGGTGGCTGGCTGGGCCGGCATCTGCGGATCAGGGGGCGCTGAGCATGCTGGAGATCATCCAGGAGTACTGGTTGCTGTTCCTGCTGGGGTCCTACCCCAATGGCCCGCTGGGCGGCATCGTCGCCACGCTGCTGCTGTCGATCATCGGCATCGGCCTGGCGTTCCCGTTGAGCGTACTGCTGGCCCTGGCCCAGCTCAGCCCCGCGAAGGTACTGCGCTATCCGGCCATGGGCGTCGGCTACCTGCTGCGCAGCATTCCGTTGGTGATGCTGATCTTCGGGGCCTATTTCGTGGTGCCGATCATCCTCGGGCGACCGGTTGCCGGCTTCACCACCATGGCGGTGACGCTGGTGGCGTTCCAGGCGGTGTACCTGGCGGAAATCGTCAGGGCGGGCATCGAATCGCTACCCAAGGGGCAGGGCGAGGCCGCCGCGGCACTGGGCATGGGCTACTGGACCCGGACCCGCAGGGTGATCCTGCCCCAGGCCCTGGGGAACATGCTGCCGAGCATGGTTGGCCAGTTCGTCACCACCATCAAGGACACCTCGCTGGGCTACGTGATCGGCGTCAACGAGCTGACCTACGCCGCCAACCAGGTCAACAGCACGGTGCTCACCGAGCCCTTCAGCGTGTTCCTGGTGCTGTCGCTGGCCTATTTCGCCATCTGTTTCGCCCTGACCCAGGCCGCCCGCCTGCTGGAAGCGCGCCTTGCCCGCAACAACGGGCGGATGCCCGCCACTTCCCACCCTCCACGCCCGGCTCCGGCCCAGGGGTATTGATCATGCACAACCACAACGCTGCCCTGGCAGCTTCCAGCGTCATCATCGCCCTGGACAAGGTGAACAAGTGGTACGGCGAGCACCAGGTGCTCACGGACATCAGCGCCCAGGTGAAGAAGGGCCAGGTGGTGGTGCTGTGCGGGCCGTCCGGTTCGGGCAAGTCCACCTTGATCCGCACCATGAACCGCCTGGAGGCCATCGGCTCGGGGACCATCCATGTCAATGGCCAGGACGTCCAGGGCCGGCAGGTGGATGTGAATGCCATGCGCAGCCACATCGGCTTCGTGTTCCAGCAGTTCAACCTGTTTCCCCACCTGTCCGTCCTGGAGAACGTCACCTGCGGGCCACTGTGGGTACGCAAGGCGGCAGCGGCGCCGACCCGCGAACTGGCCCTGGGCCTGCTGGACAAGGTCGGCCTGGGGCACAAGGCCGAGGCCTATCCGAACCAGCTGTCGGGTGGCCAGCAACAGCGCGTGGCCATCGCCCGGGCATTGGCCATGCAGCCACCGGTGATGCTGTTCGATGAGCCCACCAGCGCCCTGGACCCGGAAATGGTCGGCGAGGTGCTGGCGGTGATGAAGGCCCTGGCGGCCGAGGGCATGACCATGGTCTGCGTGACCCACGAGATGCACTTCGCCCGGGAGGTGAGCGACGTGGTGTGGTTCATGGACCAGGGCCGCCTGCTGGAGGTGGCGCCTCCCGGCGAGTTCTTCAACACCCCCAGGCATCCCCGGGCGCAGCAGTTCCTTTGCGACATAGGTCGCCGCTGAGTCATCCACAGAGGAGCAACAGAATGAACGATCCATCCATTGCCGCCATGCTGGCGAACCCTCCGGGAATCATCGTCTGCGACCCGGCCAGGACCGCCGCCTTGCTGGGCTTCGAGCAGTTGGTCGAGGCCCTTGGGCGGGCGGTGCGGGAACTGGCGGCCGGTTCGATCTTGAGCCCCGAGCGCATGGTGGTGCCCCTGGGCGAGGGCGGGGTGCTGCTCAGCATGCCGGCCAGCGCGCCGGACATCGCGATCCACAAGCTGGTGAACGTGCAGCAGGCCAATGCCCGGCGCCACCTGCCCACCTTGCATGGCAATGTCACGGTATGCGATGCCGCCACCGGCAGGCTGCTGTGCCTGCTGGACGGCCCGGAAGTGACCGGGCGCCGCACCGCCGCCGTCACCCTGCTGGCCCTGCGCACCTTCCTGCCCCAGCCTGTGCAGCGGATCCTGATCTTCGGCACCGGTGCCCAGTCGCGGTTTCATGTCCAGGCCATCAACGCGCTGTATCCCCAGGCCAGGATCTGGGTACGGGGCCTGGACCTCGCGTCCGCCACGCAGTTCTGCGAAGCCAATCGCCAGTGGCATGGCCAGTTGCAGCCGTTGGATGGCGACATGCCGGAGGTCGATGCAGTCATCACCCTGACCACCAGCCTCGAGCCGGTTTACAACCAACCGGCCCGGGTCGGGTGCCTGGTCGTCGGGGTTGGCGCCTTCAAGCCGGAAATGGCCGAGCTGGGCAAGACCCTGCTCGACGGCAGCCTGATCTATGCCGACGACCCGGCCGGTGCTCGCCACGAGGCCGGGGACCTGCTGCGTGCGGCGGTGGACTGGTCCCAGGTCAGGTCCCTGGCCAGTGCGCTGGATGGCGCCGTCGAGCCTGGGCGTCCGGTGGTGGTCAAGAGTGTCGGTACCGCCGCCTGGGACCTGGCGGCTGCCCGTGTAGCCCTCGCCAACCTCATGGCCGAGCGCGCCTGAATCCATTGTCCAAGGGGAATCGACCATGCGTATCACCCGCAGCATCAACACCGTGGAAGTCCATACCGGCGGCGAGCCGTTTCGAATCGTGACCTGCGGCCTGCCCCGGTTGCCCGGCAAGACCATCATCGAGCGTCGTGCCTGGCTACGGGACCATGCGGACGATATCCGCCAGGCCCTGATGTTCGAGCCGCGCGGCCATGCCGACATGTATGGCGGCTACCTCACCGAGCCGGTCTCGCCCACGGCGGACTTCGGCATCATCTTCCTGCACAACGAAGGCTACAGCGACCACTGCGGCCACGGCACCATCGCCCTGGCTACCGCCGCCGTGGAGCTGGGCTGGGTCGAGCGGACGTCGCCACGGACCCGGGTCGGCATCGATGCTCCCTGCGGTTTCATCGAAGCCTTCGTCGAGTGGGATGGCCAGCATGCCGGTAGCGTGCGCTTCATCAACGTGCCGTCGTTCATCTACCGTCGCGACGTGACGGTCCAGACCCCGAGCTACGGTCCGGTGACCGGCGATATCGCCTACGGTGGGGCCTTCTATTTCTATACCAGCGGTGCGCCCCATGGCCTGCCGATCCGCGAGTCGGCGGTGGAGGAGTTGAAGACGTTCGGGGCCGAGGTGAAGCGCGCGGCCAATGCCGCGTTCCCGGTGGTGCATCCCGAGATTCCCGAGATCAACCACATCTACGGCACCATCATCGACGGTGAGCCGCGCCTGCCCGGATCGACCCAGGCCAACTGCTGCATCTTCGCCGACCGCGAGGTGGACCGCTCACCCACAGGTTCGGGTACCAGCGGCCGGATCGCCCAGCTTTACCTGCGGGGGCAGATCGACCGGGACCAGGTGCTGGTCAACGAGTCGGTAATAGGGTCGGTGTTCAGTGCCAGGGTCATCGAAGAAACCCGGGTGGGGGAGTTCCAGGCGGTTATCCCAGAAGTCTCGGGCACGGCCTACATCTGTGGGTTCTGCAACTGGATCATCGATGAGCGTGACCCGCAGCGGCACGGCTTCCTGGTCCGCTAGCGTGGCGTTAGCTGCTGCGCGCACATCATTGCCATGCCTATTTTTCCTGGGGACACAGATATGAAACGCAGTTTTTCATCGTGGGGTTCTGCCATTGCCACTTGCCTGTTGCTGGGGGCGGTTGGCGTCCAGGCCGCGCAACTGGACGAGATCAAGGCTCGCGCAGTGCTGGTCTGCGGCGTACTGGATATCTTCGAGCCATTCGGCTACACGGACGTGAAGACGCGCTCGGTGGTCGGTTATGACGTGGACGTTTGCCAGGCGGTGGCCGGCAAGCTGGGAGCGAAGGTCGAGATCAAGCCGGTATCCATCGAGGCCCGTATCGCCGAGTTGCAACAGGGCCACATGGATGTGCTCGGCGCGGGGCTGGCCCATACGCCGCTACGCGCCGAGCAGGTGGCATTTTCCGATGCCTACTATGTGAGCGAGAACGTGCTGGCGGTCAGGGCCGGTCGGGGCATCACCGCCCTCGGCGAGCTGGATGGCAAGCGCATCAGCTACGTCAAGGGCAGCATCAGCGAGGCCTATATCAGGCAGGCCTTGCCGGGCGCGACGGCGGTCGGCTTCGAGGATGTGTCCAGCGCCTTCACCGCATTGCTCCAGGGCAAGGTCACGGGTTTCAGCACTTCGCAGGAGGTCCTGCACAAGTTGCTCAACCGCCTGGGTGACAAGGCCGGGCAGTACAGCATCCTGCAACCGGCTATCGGCCGGGAAGTCTGGGGCCTGGGCATACGTCGAGACGAGCCGGACATGCTCGTCGCGGTGAACTCGGCGTTGCGCGAGCTGGAGGCCGAAGGGGCGATGCAGGCCATCTTCGACAAGTGGCTGGGAGCCCAGACCCTCTACCGGATGCAGCGCTCCTTCAAGGTCCAGCCGATTCGTTGAACGCAGCGTGCGAGGGGCCGGCATGGCACGTCCATGCCGGCCCCTCGTTCATTCCCGCGAGCTGATATCGCGGCGCACCCGCTTGAGGTGGCCTTCGACGTAGAAAGCGGCGGCGTCTTCGTCGCCGCTGATGATCGCCTCGTAGATCAGGCGGTGTTCCGCCGCATACAGCTGGATGCGTTCGGGGTCGTAGATCCCGTCGTCCCGCAGGCGGTTCCACAGCGGTTGCTCCATGGTCTTGTTGATTTCCTCGGCGATCCGGGCAATCAGGATATCGCCGGTCATCATCGCGAGCTGGCGGTGGTACAGCCGGTCGGCTTCGCTCCAGCGCGCTTGTTGCAGCGGATCGCCGATGTCCTTCACATCGATCATCTGTTCCAGGTAGCGCTCGGCCAATGGGTCGCGCTGGGCACGGCGGGCGGCCAGGCGGGCTATCGCCGGTTCGATCAGCAAGCGTACTTCGAGGGTGCTGATGGGGCTGAAGTCGGCATCCACCGGCGGCAGCCCGGCATAGTCCGGTGCCGCTTCGTTCACCTGCAGTGGGCAATCGGCGACGTAGGTGCCTGAGCCATGGCGGGTGGTCACCATGCCTTCGTTCTGCAAGGCACCGATCGCTTCGCGTACGGCGGGCCGGCTCACCTTCAGCCGCTGTGCCAGGTCACGCTCGGAGGGCAGGCGCGAGCCGTGGGCATACTGGCCGCTCAGGATGCCGGCGCGGATCTGGTCGGCAACCTGCTCGTAGATCTGCTTGGGGCGAAAGTCTGCTTGCATGGTGGCGGTCTCTCGGGGCGCTAGCCGTCGGCTTGGGTTTGGCAGGTCGTGAATGTCAGGAGCCCATGGTACAGCTCGTGAAGACTGGAAACAGGGTGTCGGTATTTTCCGTTGTTGTAATCGGATGGCATTGGCTGCCTGGTCAGACTGTTGGTGAGTCGTGGCGGGTATGGGGCAGGGTCAAAGCCTGGAGGCTGAAACAAAAAAAGCACCCGAAGGTGCTTTTCCTGCCGAAGCCATCAGCCGGTCAAACCAGCCATCCTGGCCCGTGCCGCGTGCAGCTTCTTGTAGCTGTCGATCAACCGCAGGTGCCGGTCCAGGCCCTCCAGTTGCATGCTGGTAGGCGTCAGGCCATGGAAGCGCACGCGGCCTTGCACCGAGCCGATCACCGCGTCCATCCGCTCGTTGCCGAACATGCGGCGCAAGTTGGCTTCGTAGTCAGCCAGCTCCAGCTCGTCGTCCAGTTGCACTTCCAGCACCGCGTTCATGGCCTGGTAGAACAGGCCGCGCTCGACGGTGTTGTCGTTGTACTGCAGGAACATCTCCACCAGTTCCTTGGCCGGGTCGAACTGGCCCAGGGCTACGTGGATCAGCAGCTTCAGCTCGAGGATGGTCAACTGGCCCCAGGCGGTGTTGTCGTCGAACTCGATGCCGATCAGGGTGGTGATGTCGGTGTAGTCGTCCAGCTCGCTTTGCTCCAGGCGCTCCACCAGGTCGCGCAGGCCGTCTTCGTCCAGGCTGTGCAGGTTGAGGATGTCTTCGCGGAAGAACAGCGCCTTGTTGGTGTTGTCCCAGATCAGGTCGTCCACCGGGTAGATTTCCGAGTAGTCCGGCACCAGGATCCGGCAGGCGGTGGCGCCCAGGTGCTCGTACACCGCCATGTAGCTTTCCTTGCCCAGGCCTTCGAGGATGCCGAACAGGGTCGCGGCTTCCTCGGCGTTGGAGTCGGTGCCCTGGCTGGAGAAGTCCCACTCGACGAACTCGAAGTCGGCCTTGGCGCTGAAGAAGCGCCACGAGACCACGCCGCTGGAATCGATGAAGTGCTCGACGAAGTTGTTCGGCTCCATCAGCGCCTGGCTCTCGAAGGTCGGCTGCGGCAGGTCGTTCAGGCCCTCGAAGCTGCGGCCCTGGAGCAGTTCGGTGAGGCTGCGTTCCAGTGCCACTTCGAGGCTCGGGTGGGCGCCGAAGGAGGCGAACACGCCACCGGTGCGTGGGTTCATCAGGGTCACGCACATCACCGGGAATTCACCGCCCAGGGAAGCGTCCTTGACCAATACCGGGAAGCCTTGCTCCTCCAGGCCCTGGATACCCGCCAGGATGCCCGGGTACTTGGCCAGCACTTCCTGGGGCACGTCCGGCAGGGCGAGCTCGCCTTCGAGAATCTCGCGCTTGACCGCCCGTTCGAAGATTTCCGACAGGCACTGCACCTGGGCCTCGGCCAGGGTGTTGCCGGCGCTCATGCCATTGGAGAGGTAGAGGTTCTCGATCAGGTTGGAGGGGAAGTACACCACTTCGCCATCGGACTGGCGCACGAAGGGCAGCGAGCAGATGCCGCGCTCGATGTTGCCGGAGTTGGTGTCGTACAGGTGCGAGCCGCGCAGCTCGCCGTCGGGGTTGTAGATCCCGAGGCAGTACTCGTCGAGGATTTCCTTGGGCAGGGCATCCTTGCGCCCTGGCTGGAACCAGCGCTCGTCGGGGTAGTGGACGAACTCGGCGTTGGCGATCTCCTGGCCCCAGAACTGGTCGTTGTAGAAGAAGTTGCAGTTCAGGCGCTCGATGAATTCGCCCAGGGCCGAGGCCAGGGCGCTTTCCTTGGTCGAGCCCTTGCCGTTGGTGAAGCACATTGGCGACTGCGCGTCGCGGATATGCAGCGACCAGACGTTGGGCACGATGTTGCGCCAGGAGGCGATCTCGATCTTCATCCCCAGGTCCGCGAGGATCGCCGACATGTTGGCGATGGTCTGCTCCAGCGGCAGGTCCTTGCCGGGGATGCGGGTGCTGGTGCCGGCATCCAGGCTCGGCATCAGCAGGGCCTGGGCATCGGCGTCCAGGTTCTCCACTTCCTCGATCACGAACTCGGGGCCGGTCTGCACCACCTTCTTCACCGTGCAGCGATCGATGGAGCGCAGGATGCCCTGGCGATCCTTCTCGGAGATGTCCGCCGGCAGCTCGACCTGGATCTTGAAGATCTGGTTGTAGCGGTTTTCCGGATCGACGATGTTGTTCTGCGACAGGCGGATGTTGTCGGTGGGGATGTCGCGGGTCTGGCAGTACAGCTTCACGAAGTAGGCGGCGCACAGCGCCGAGGAAGCCAGGAAATAGTCGAACGGACCCGGTGCCGAACCGTCGCCTTTGTAGCGGATCGGCTGGTCGGCCACCACCGTGAAGTCATCGAACTTGGCTTCAAGTCGGAGGTTGTCGAGAAAGTTGACCTTGATTTCCATGGGGGGCTACCAGAATAACGAGCAAGACGAAAAGGCCGCCATTATCCGGTTTTTCACCTGGAAGTCTTGCGCTTTTGCGCCATGGCCGCCGACCGGTCCAGGCTGTCGCGTTCAGCCCGGCAGGCGGGGTGGCAGTGTCTCGAGCCAGTTGTCGATGTCCTGCACGCCTCGCAGATGAACCACCGGCACCTGGGGCGCCACGGCCTGGCGGACCTGTTCGATGCCCGGGCGATTGTGCTGGTCGAAGTGCCACACGAAACCCAGAAACTTGAGGAACTCCAGGTTCAGTTGCTCATGGCAACCTGCCGGCAGGTCGGCGCGTGGACGGTTGCGCAGGCTGCGCATGAACACCCGGCGCAGGCAGGTGGTGCGTGGGGTGTCGAGCCAGATCACCAGCTCGGCGCGGGGCAGGCGCAGGTCGAAGGTACGCCGCGAGTAATTGCCTTCGCAGATCCAGGCATCCGTGGCGACGGCCTCGCGGACCCGGCTGCGGAATACCTCGGTATCGGCCTCGACCCAGCCGGGCTCCCAGAACAGCCGGTCCAGGTGCACCACCGGCACTGCGAGGCGGCGTCCCAGTTCACGGGCCAGGGTGGATTTGCCACTCCCGGCGTTGCCCAGTATCACGATGCGCTGCATTGGCCGGCCCTGCTGGAAAAAAAGCCGCGCAGTCTAGCATCGGCTCCCGGGCAGGGCAGCGAGGCGTTCAAGGGTGAGCGTCGGCGAACAGGCCCAGGACAAAATCGCGCACATGGACCAGCCGTGGATTGCGCATCGAGGTCTTGTTCCAGACCAGGTACAGCTCGTTGCTGGGCGCCTCCTCGAGCGGAGTCAGGGACACCAGGCGGCCGGCTTCCAGCGCTTCGCGGCACTGGTAGTCGGGCAGTACGCTCCAGCCCTGTCCCTGCACGACCAGGTCCTGGATGATCCGCAGGTCGGCAATGGTCAGCGCGGCCTGCAGGGTTGGCGCGAACTGGAACAGCGCCGTCCACACCGGGCGGATCAGCGGCAGGTCTTCATCGTAGGCCAGCAGTGGCAGTTGCCCCAGTTCCTCGGCCGAGGGGCGCGGCCCCAGTTTCCTGGCCAGCTCCGGGGCCAGAACCAGGAGGAATCGTTCGGTCAGCAGCCGGGCGAAACCGTGGGCGTGCTCGTCCGGCAGGGACGCGGTGATCGCCAGGTCGGCGGTCGAGTTGTCCAGCAGGCTGTAGATGCGTTCGCGATTGCCGGTGTGCAGGCGGATCTGCAGGCCCTGGTCCAGCAGGGGCGCGAGCCCCGAGGCCAGCTTGCCGTGGATGAAGTCCGAAGGTCCGGCGATGTGCACGGAGCCGCTCATCTCATCGCCGAGGCGATAGGACGCCATGCGCATTTCCAGGCCGTCCAGCATCGGCCCGATGGCCCGCGCCAGTTCGTCCGCCGCTTCGGTCGCGGTCACGCCGCGTGAGCGTCGCACGAACAGCGGCTTGCCGACGAAGGCCTCCAGCGCCTGGATGTGCAGCGATGCGCCAGGCTGGGTCATGCCCAGGGCCTGGGCCGCACGCGAGAACGATTGCAGGCGATAGGCCTCGATGAAGGTACGCAGGTGGTCCAGATGGCTCATGAAACGGTATCGCGCCGCAGTGGGCGCCCTCGCGAAGTGTTCCTGGTTGATTGACGGACAAGCGCCCGGCGACCTGCAAGGTCGCCGGCCAGGGGCTTGCAGCATAGTGCCCAGCCTGGCCTGAGGTATAAAAATAGTTTGGTGCAGATAGCAAAGTAATAATTTTTCGTATTGATCGTATCTTCCTACGCTTGCGCGCATTCCTGGCCACGGGCCGGTTTTTCCACTGTTTAGAGAGTGCGCTCATGCCGTTCATCGTCTACATCTTCAGCCTCAGTGCGTTTGCCCTGGGGCTTGCCGAGTTCGTCCCCATCGGTCTCACCGAGGTCATGGCCCGGGACTTGGCTCTGCAGGTCGAGCAAGCCGGCGGCGCGATCACCCTGTATGCCCTGGGCGCAACCTGCGCGGCGCCGGTCCTCACGGCCCTGACGACAAGCTGGCCGCGCCGGCGAGTGATGCTGGGCACCGTACTGGTGTTCTGTGCCGGGAGCCTGGGCGCTGCTTTCGCCGCCAGTCTATGGTCGCTGCTGGCGGCGCGATTCGTCGCGGGCATGGGCCACGGCCTGTTCCTGGCCGTGGCTTCCAGCACCGCCGCCCGCCTGGCCGGGCCGAAGCAGGCTGGCCGCGCAGTGGCCGTGGTGTTCGCAGGCTTCACTCTGGCCATGGCCATTGGCGTGCCCATCAGCACCTACCTCGGTGGCCTGGGTGCTTGGCGACCGGTGCTGGGGACGATTGCCGGGTTCGGTGCATTGGGCTTCCTCGGGCTGCTGTTTGGCATGGATGAACCGGCCAGGGGTTCGGGGCCGGCGGGTCGGGATTCGGCTGTCTCGGCACTCAAGGCACTGTTGCATCCCGCCTTGCTGGTGGCTGCCCTGGTGACCGTGCTGGGTTATGCCGGTTCGTTCAGCGCCTATACCTACATTGCACCGCTGTTGACCGGTGTGACCCAGGTCAGCATCGCCACGGTTGGCCTCTTCATGCTGGGTTATGGCGTGCTTGCCGCGGTCGGAAACCTGTTGGGCGGTCGCCTGACCGATCGCCTGGGCGCCGACCAGGGCAGTGCCATCGTGCTTGCCGGTATTGCCGGCTGTGGGCTGGGCTTGTGGGGGCTGGTGCATTCGGCCCTGGCCATGGCCGTGGCGGTGGCTTTGCTGGGGCTGTTCACCTATGCCGCGGTGCCTGCGTTGCAGGCCCGGCTGATCGGCGTTGCCGAGCAGCATGCGCCCCATGCCCACGGCGTGGCGGCGGGGCTCAACATCGCCGGGTTCAATCTGGGGATTGCCCTGGGCGCGTGGTCGGGTGGGGTGACCCTGGGTTCGCTGGGCATTGCCCGCATGGGCCTGACCGGGGCGGGGCTGGCGCTGCTGGGACTGATCCTGCTGGCCTGGCTGGGGGCTGCCGGATCAGGCCGGGCCGTCGAGCCTGCCAAAGGCCCAGGACACTGAGAACACGGTCCGTCCTGGCGTGCCGGGTTCAAGGTAGCGCGAGGCTGGCGCCATCGCGCCACTGGGCTGGGGTCTGGCCCACCTGGGTCTTGAACAGGCGGATGAAGAAACTCACGTTTTCGTAGCCGACTTCATAGGCGATGGCCTTGACCGGCAGGCCGCTGGACAGCAGCAGTTTCTTGGCCTTGTCGACCCGCACCTTCTGCACGTAGAGGTTGGGCGGCAAGTGGGTCGCCAACTGGAAGCGGCGCTTGAGGGTCCGCTCGCTCAGGCCGGCTTCACGGGCCAGGCTCGCGATGCTGATGGCTTGCCGGTGATGGTTCTCGATCCAGTCCTGGACCTTGAGTACCACCGGGTCGCGATGATTGCGATGCCCCGGTAGGATCGGGCTCAGACGCTCGGGCATCGAGACCAGCAGGTGGGTGGCGCACAGTTGAGCGAAGCGGTCGCCCTGGTCCTGGGCGAGCATTTCCAGCAAGGCGTCGAAGCCGCCCCCCAGCGAGCCGCTGCTCCAGATGCCCTGCGCCTGGGTGAAGGATGAATGGGCCACGAAGGTGCAGTCCGGATAGCGTTTGTTCAGGAGCCGGGTATAGGCCCAGTGGGTGGCCAGGAGCATGTCCCGGCCCAGCCCGGCCGCCGCCACATGACAGGCGCCGGTGGTCATCGCCAGGACCCGTGCGCCACGAGCCTTGCACTGGGCCAGCCAGGCCAGGGCCCGGGCATCCGGAGCAAAGCCGGCGGCCAGGCGCGGGCCTTCGATGGGCGGAATCACGATCAGCTGGCAGTCGTCGGCCGCCTCCAGCGCGGCATCCGGGTGAATGGCATGGCCACTGGCAGCCTGGACCGGGCCGCCATCGATCGACAGCACCCTGACCCGATAACCCTGGGGGACCCCGAGGTGCTGTTCCAGCAGTGCGACGATGCGAAAGAAGTCCGTGGCCGAGAACACGCCCATGGCCCAGCAGCCGTCATAAGCCAGAATCGCTACCTCGTTCATGCATCCCCCCATGGCCTGATCGGACTATCGATCGGCCCTTTAGAACACCGATCGGGAACAATCGCAAGACTAGGATGGGCGGCATCGTTGAACAGGCCCACGGCCAGGAGCAAGGGATGCAAGCAACCAGTACGGGACAGGTGGATCGCTTTGCCGATCTGCTCGGGGTCGAATACCAGCAGGCCAGTTTCGAGCAGGCGGTCTGCCGGCTACGGCTGGGCGAAGCGCATCGCAACGCCTTGGGCGGCATTCACGGCGGCCTGGTGTTCTCCTTGGCCGACATTGCTTTCGCCGCTGCGTGCAATGCCGCGAATGCGCTGTACATCGGCTTGCAAGCCGAGATCCGCTACATGGCCAGGGCCCAGGGCGAGGAGTTGATGGCCTGCGCCACCCTGGTGGGCAGCACGAAGAACATCGCCCATTACCAGGTCATGGTCACGGACAGCCAGGAGCGGCGCATTGCCCTGTTCAGTGCCACCGCCTATCGCCTCGGCCAGTGACCCTGGGGCAAGATGCGCCCGGAATGCCCGGCCTTTCATTCACTGTCGCGGAGCGTGTGCATGCCTTCTGTTTCTACCCGGCAACACTGGATCGACACCCCGAGGGGGCTGCTGTTTGCCCAATGCTGGAACCCGGGACGGGAGCAAGGCGTACCCCTGGTGCTGTTGCATGACTCCCTGGGGTGCGTGACGTTGTGGCGGGGCTTCCCCGAGCGCCTGGCCCTGGCCAGTGGGCGCCGAGTGGTGGCCTATGACCGCCTGGGCTTCGGCCGTTCGGCGGCTCGCAGCGATTTGCCGCCTACCTGTTTCGTCGAGGACGAGGCGCAGGGTGACTTCCAGGCCGTGTGCCACACCCTGGGGATCGAGCGCTTCGTGGTCTTTGGCCATAGCGTCGGTGGTGGCATGGCCATTGGTTGCGCGGCGGCCCACCCACAGGGCTGCGAGGCGGTGATCAGTGAGTCGGCCCAGGCTTTCGTCGAGCAGCGGACCCGCGACGGTATCCGCCAGGCGCAGCGTCAGTTCGCCGAGCCCGGGCAGTTGCAGCGATTGCACAAATACCATGGCGACAAGGCGACGTGGGTCCTGCGGGCCTGGACCGACACCTGGCTGGACGCTGCCTTCGGCCACTGGACCCTGGACCCGCAGTTGGCCCGGGTGCAGTGCCCGCTGTTGGTGTTGCATGGCGATTGCGACGAATACGGTTCGTTGTTGCACCCTGAGCGTATCGCCGCTGGGACCGGCGGCCCGGCGTGGGTGCATGTCTTTGCCGGGTGTGGCCATGTTCCCCACCGGGAAAATCCACATGGCGTTCTAGAGCAGGTGCTAGGGTTCCTGTCGCGCTGAGGCCGCGCCTGGGTCAAGGCGCTGTTGCTGATCGACCGCCCGCTGGCCCATGGGCCGTTAATCGCCATGTGCCAGTATCTTGTGGCGGGTGAAAACCTGCTTATATGATTCGCGCGCCCAATCACCCGGAGTCGACAGGTTCTGCGCCACCGGCCTCGGGCTCTTTCACTGGTTCTACAGGGATGTTCTAGCGATGAAGATCGACAACAAGGCAGGTTTGCCCAAGCCCGGCCGCCTGGGGCGGGCGTTGGCCGCTCTGACGTTGGCCACGGCGGCGTTCGCGGCGCCATTGGCCGTCTATGCCAAGGACCCTTTGATCCCGCCTGGCGCGGTGCTGGCGGTGATCAACAACGTCCAGATCGATGACCAGGCCGAAACCTTCGAACTGGAAGATGGCGTGGTGTCCAATTTCTGGTATGGCCGCGAGATCGACCTGGGCGGCAAGCACTATTACGCGACGTTCTCCTGGTTCACTCGCGACCGCGCGGCCCGTGAAGGTGAGGACTTCATCGCCCCGGACGTCAAGGTCCGGCTGGCGGACGCGACCTTCGAACTGGCTCGCCCGGGTCAGAAGCAGCCTTACGATATTCGCAGCATCGAGCGCAAGATCGGCTTCTTCGGCGCCCGCGAGCAGCCCGAGGAAGTGGACACCAGCCGCCAGGCCCTGGAGTACCGCACCAACGATGGCCGCCTGGTGCTGGCGGTGCCCACGGCTACCTTCGACAGCGGCTACGGCATCAGTGGTTATGCCGTGTTCGTGTTCAACCCGAACAAGACCCCGGAGGAGGACGGCTGGGTCTGGAGCTACCTGGGCCAGGTCTTCAGCGGCGAGGACAACTCGGCGGCCTGTGACGACGGCACGGTGATCCCCTGCATCGCCAACCAGGGCGAGCTGAATTTCGTGGCGGCCCAAGGGCCGATGCCGCGCTTGCTGGTCAAGTTCAGCGGCACCACCTCTGCGGGCGACACCCAGACCCGCAAGATGGGGGATGCCGATGACGTCAGCTACGTCTTCGATGGCAAGCAGGTGCAGTATGTCCGCCAGTGATCGGTGCGGGTGCCTGAATCCAGGAGCCGCTTGGAGGTGACCGGTTTGCAGCGCTTGGACATCGATTTGAGCGCGGTGGGCAGTTCGGCCGAACTGCACATCCTGCTGCGCGACGCCCTGGGGTTTCCCGCTTGGTACGGCTGCAACTGGGATGCGTTCTGGGACGCGATCACCGGGCTGGTGGAGATGCCACGGCAATTGTCGTTCCACGGCGGGTCGGCATTGAGCCAGCGCTTGCCCGACGATGCGCGGTTGCTGGCCCAGTGCCTGGAGCACCTGCGCGCGGAGTACCCGCAGTGGGCGCCGCAGGTGAAATGGCTTTGAAAGGGCGATTTACTAATCCGTGTCCTTGCTCTATAAATCGGCCTTGCGGCGCGCACCACTGCGCGCCATCTGCCGATGACAGGAGGAAGCTATGTCACCGTTAAACGTGAAAGCCTGACGATTTGCCCCACCCCCTCGCTTGAACATCTCGAGGCACGCTGGTCCCAGCGCTGGCTCGAAGAAGGCACCTACGCCTTCGACCGCAATGCCCCACGGGACGCGGTCTATTCCATCGACACACCGCCACCCACGGCCTCCGGCTCGCTGCACGTCGGCCATGTGTTCAGCTACACCCACACCGATATCATCGCCCGCTTCCAGCGCATGTGCGGCAAGACTGTGTTCTATCCCATGGGTTGGGATGACAACGGCCTGCCCACCGAACGGCGCGTGGAGAACTACTACGGCGTGCGCTGCGATCCGGATGCCACGTACCAACCGCAGTTCCAGCCGCCGACTACGGTAGCCCGGCGCCGCAGTGAGTATGTCGCGATCAGCCGGCGCAATTTCGTCGAGCTGTGCCATCGCCTGACCGCCATCGATGAGCAGGCCTTTCGCAACCTGTTCGTGCAGCTGGGGTTGTCGGTGGACTGGGGGCTGACCTACGCCACCATCGATGAGCGGGCGCAGTGGGTCAGCCAGCGCGCGCTCTTGCGCAACTACCAGCGTGGCGAGCTCTACAGCCAGCAGGCGCCATGCCTGTGGGACGTAACCTTCCAGACCGCCGTGGCCCAGGCCGAGCTTGAGGATCGCGAGCAGCCGGGAGCCTGGCACGACCTGGTGTTCCGGGGCGACGGGGGCCAGGCGCTGCGCATCGCCACCACGCGTCCGGAGTTGCTGGCGGCCTGCGTGGCGCTGGTGGCGCACCCCGACGATCCACGCTACCAGGGGCAGTTCGGGCAGGCGTTGCGCTCGCCGCTGTTCGAGGTGCCGGTGCCGTTGCTCGCCCACCCGCTGGCCGATCCGCAGAAGGGCACGGGGCTGGCGATGGTCTGCACCTTCGGCGACCTGACGGACGTGCTCTGGTGGCGTGAATTGCAGCTGCCGACCCGTTGCATCATCGGCCGCGACGGTCGCTTGCTGGCGCAGGCGCCTGAGTGGCTGGCCGATCCCGCCGGACGCCAGGCCTATGCTGCACTGGCCGGTTGCAGCCTGGCCCAGGCGCGCCAGCGGTTGTTGCCACTGTTGCACGGGTGCGGCGGCCTGCTCGGTGAGCCACGGCCGATCCGCCATGCCGTGAAGTTCTTCGAGAAAGGTGACCAGCCGTTGGAGATCGTCGCCACCCGCCAGTGGTACTTGCGCAATGGCGGCCGCGATGCCGAGCTGCGCCAGCAACTGCTGGGGCGGGGCCGCGCCCTGGCCTGGCACCCGCCATTCATGCGCAGCCGCTACGAGCATTGGGTTGGCGGCCTCAATGGCGACTGGCTGATCAGCCGGCAACGGATCTTCGGCGTGCCGCTGCCGTTCTGGTACCCCCTGGATGCCCGGGGCGAACCGGACCATGACCGGCCGATCGCGGCCAGCGAAGACTCGCTGCCGGTGGATCCGACCCTGGACACCCCGCCGGGTTACGAGCCGGACCAGCGCGGCCAGCCCCATGGTTTCATCGGCGAGCGGGACATCATGGATACCTGGGCCACCAGCTCCCTGAGCCCGCAGATTGCCGCGGGCTGGGAGGAGGGCGATGGCCTGTTCGAGCAGGTCTTTCCCATGGACCTGCGGCCCCAGGGCCACGACATCATCCGCACCTGGCTGTTCTCGACCCTGGTTCGCAGTCACTTCGAGCAGGCCGCCGTGCCCTGGCGCCATGTGGCGCTGTCGGGCTGGATCCTCGATCCGGACCGCAAGAAGATGTCCAAGTCCCGGGGCAATGTGGTCACCCCCCTGGCGCTGCTGGAGCAATACGGCAGCGACGCGGTGCGCTACTGGGCGGCCCTGGGGCGGCCGGGCAGCGATACTGCCTTCGAAGAGCAGCAGATGAAGATCGGCCGGCGCCTGGCGCTCAAGCTGTTCAATGTCTCGAAGCTGGTGTTCGGCTTGCCCGGCGACCCCGCCGGGCCGGTGTCCCAGGCGCTGGACCAGGCCATGCTGCAACGCCTGGGAAGTGTCGCCGGCCAGGCCCGGCAGGCATTGGAAAGCTACGACTACAGCGCTGCCCTGGTACGCATCGAGGGATTCTTCTGGTGGTTCTGCGATGACTACGTCGAGCTGGTCAAGCGCCGCGCCTATCGGCCCGAAGGGCACTCGGCGCGCAACGCCCTGGCCCGAGCCTTGAGCAGCCTGCAGCGGCTGTTCGCGCCGTTCCTGCCTTTCGTTTGCGAAGAGGTCTGGCGTTGCTGGCAGCCGGATTCGGTGCACCGTGCGTCCTGGCCCGAGGCCTGTGTGGCAGAGGCTGAGGTGGAGTCGTTGCTGGAGGCGGTCAGTGCGACGCTGGCGGCGATCCGCAAGGCCAAGTCCGATGCCCGGCAATCGATGAAGGCGCCGGTCGCGCGGGTCGAGCTGGTGGACCAGGCGCCGTCCCTGGAACGTTTGCAGGAGGCCCGCCAGGACCTGCTGGAAGCGGGCCAGGTGGCGCACTTGCTGTTCATCGAAGGCCCCGAGCGGCAGGTGCGGGTCTGGTTGCAGGCTTGACCATGCAGCGCATCCCGCCCGCCGACGCGAATCTGCGTCGGCGGGCGGTTTATTTTCCCCGGTCGATGCTGCCACTATGTTCGCCCGTATCAGTGCCTGCCAAGGGAAGCTTCAGTGAATATCCAAGACAACCCGCAAGACTACAGGGACCTCAAGCGCGCCGTGGGCCTCTTGGAGTCGCCATCGTTGACGGCACGCCTGTCGGGCTTGCTGGGCTCGCCCATCGAGAGTGCGGTCAAGGCATTGCCGGCGGTGGTGTCGCAGAAGATCAACGGCGCGGTGGTGGCCGCACTGCACAGTTCCGCCGATGCAGCCTTGTGGAGCCTGGACAACCAGCCGAAGAAACAGGCCTCGCCGCGCTTGCACAAGTTGTATGCGGCCGCGTCGGGGGCCTTGGGGGGCGCCTTCGGTTTTGCTTCGCTGTTCGTCGAGCTGCCGGTGTCCACCACCATCATGATGCGCTCGGTGGCCGATGTGGCGCGCAGCGAGGGGTTCGACCTGACGGACTTCGCCACCAAGCAGGCGTGCATCGAAGTGTTCGCCATGGGCGGCAACAGCGAGGCCGACGATGCCAGCGAAACCGGTTACTACCTGACCCGCAGCTTCACCACCCAGGCCATGCAGCAACTCTCCAAGGAACTGGCCGCCATCGCCGCCAAGCAGGGCTCCAGTGCCATCAGCCGGATGTCGCCGGGGCAGGCGGGCAAGTGGCTGGCGGTGCTGATCGAAAAGGTCGCGGCGCGCTATGGCGTGACCATCTCCAGCAAGTTCGCGGCCCAGGCCGTGCCGGTGATCGGGGCCGTCACCGGCGCCACCATCAATACCCTGTTCACCGACTTCTATCAGGACATGGCCCGTGGGCATTTCATCGTCAAGCGCCTGGAGCAGCAATACGGTTTCGAGCCGATCAAGGCGGCCTATGCCGAGCTCAAGGGCAAGCGGTTGGTGGGCTGATGCCCAGGTGCTGCTGGTGGTGGAACCCTGGCATGGAAGATTCGACCGACGGACATGTGCAAGCGACAGCCCGCTGTGGTGGCGCTTATTGAGGCCTGGCGCCGCCCTGAGAGGGGCTGGGGCGCCGCTATCCAGTGGGAAGAGATCCGTGGGGCTGTCGCTAGCGCTACTCAAGACCCTACGGTTACTGCCCGGCTGCCAGCCGCTGTATCGAGCGGACTCCGGCCTGCATCTTCTCCACGGCCGAGGCATTGGCTGAGTGCACCTGGATCCGTGGCGGGCGAAAACCCTGCAAGGCCACGGCTTCCTCGATCCACAGGATCACGTCGTAGCCAGTGCCGCGTTCGTCGTCGCCCAGATCGTGGTCGAGGCTGATTTCACTGACGCCACCGGCCTTGAGCAAGGCAATGACTTCGTCCGGCCAGTAGGCCCGCACCCAGCCTTCGGGCGTCTGGCGTTCATCGTCGAGGTAGATTTTCATCGGACAGGGTGTCTCGGCTGGTTTCAGGTAGGGGGCGTTACGTTGACGTGCAGTACCAGGTTCAAGCAGTCATCGCCGAAAGCAGGTACATGACCCTGGCACCGGTCGATGAAGAACATCGCTCCCGGGGGTGTTTCCTGGGGCATCGAAAAGTGTGTCCAAAGGCGGTTCTTGGTGGCCTGGGTAAAATGGATGTACAGGCTGTCCCCTTCGATGCGAATACTGTCCTGGTGTCCACCGCAGTGCAGGATCAGGCTGACGAGTTGTGCAGGTTCGGGCTCCAGGGCAAAAGCCTGACGGCAGTCTTTGCGAATGGCGCGGGCTATGGCATTGAACTCGCCAGGACTGCCGTAGAGATGCAGCTCCTGGTCGATTAGTCTGGTGAACACGGCAAGCATCCTGGGTGCGGTCGTGTTTTATAGCGGTTCCAGGTCACGCAAGCCAAGGGTATTTGCAGCCTATGCAGGGTGGCACCGTGCGGTGGATCGGTGTAGAAGCATCCCGGGGCAACGCCCCAGTCTTTGATCGAAACCACTGCCAGGAAGGTCTGCCTTGTCCAACGCCAATCCCATCACCCACGTCGCTTTCGAAGCGGACCAGCTCTGTCTCGGCTGGGCCGATGGCTTGCTGCTGCGCCAATCCCTCGGGCGTTATGGCCGCTTGCAAAAAGCCTCGGCGCAGCAGCGCCAGGCCTGGCGGATCGCGCCCCAGGGCAGCTCGGTGCTGTGGCCCGGGTTGGGTGAGCAGGGGCTGGTGATCGAGGGTGCCGACTGGATCTGGGAGCATGTGTGCGAGCAGTCCATGGCGCGCCTGCAGGCGCTGGATTGGGACCTGGAGCGTCTGCCTGAACGGGACCAGGCCATCGTCGCCCTGTGGCGCCTGGAGGCAGATGGCTACAACGGTGGTTTCCTGCAGTTCTTCTGCAACTGGGGCGAGCGCAGCTACCAGTTGGCCCTGGGCGCACTCCAGGCGTTGGGTGCGACCCGGGCCAGGGCGGTGGTGGAACGCCAGCGGCAGACGATCGGCGATCTGCAGGCCCATCCGCCGTTGGAGCGCCTGTGGGATATTCCCGAGCGGCTCAGCGATGAGCAGCATGAGCTGATCAGTGGCGAACTGGACGAGCAATTGTGGACGGTGCTGGAAGAAGTGCCGGCGCTGGCGGCCAGCCATTTCTACCCGCCGGCCTGCGAATGAGCGCGGTGGTGGCCCAGGACGATGGGCTGCAATTGTCCATCGCCGCCGAGGAGGGCGGCGTCTGCCCGTTGCTTGACGTTGGCCTGCGGGGCAGCGGCTTCCAGGCCCATATTCATATCGTCCACGAACCCCTGGAGGGCTGTGTCGGGTTGGCCGAATTTTTTCTGCAAGCGGCGCAAGCGTTGCCTGAGGAGCCGTTGCAATGGCGCTCGGCGTGCCTTGACCTGGCCTTGCAAGTGACGGCCGGCGCCGACTGGCAGCCGTTGCGGATGCTCAAGGTCAGCCTGTGGTCGACCGCGGATGACGCCAGCGACTGGCACGTCAACGCCTCGCTGCTGCTCAGCCCGGAGCAACTGCGAAGGTTCGCCGGGGAGGTCCTGGCCGAGGTGTCGGTGCCCATGCTCTAATGCCGCGCCTTTTCCCTCGGCAAACGGATTTTCCCATGGCTGAACCCCGTATCCGCGCCCTGGCGCTTTGTGTCTTCCATCACCAGGGCAAGATCCTGGTCCATCAGTTCGACGACCCCCATCAGCAGCAGACGGTGTTCCGCCCGGTGGGTGGCGGCATCGAGTTCGGCGAGCGCAGCGACCAGGCCATCCGCCGCGAGGTGGAGGAAGAACTCGGCCTGTCCATCAGCCAGTTGCGCCTGCTGGGTACCCTGGAGAACCTGTTTACCTACCTGGGCCAGCCCGGGCACGAAATCGTCCAGGTGTATGACGCACGCTTCGACGATGCCAGTGTCTACTCCCGCGACCAGTTGCACGGCGAAGAAACCGACGGCATGGGCTTTACCGTCAGCTGGCACGACAGTTCGAGCTTCGGCCCGCAAGCGCCCCTGGTGCCCCAGGGGCTGGAGCAGTTGCTCAAGCAGGCCGGCTTGCTCGACTGAGTGCAGCGAGGCCGCGACAGGCCCTGCCGGATGTCATTGTCCGACAGGGCCAAGGGCCTAGAAGTCCCAGCGGGTGCTGAGCATGAAGTTGCGTGGTTCACCGTAGGCGGCCGAGTTATAGAAACCGACGTTGGTGTAGTAGGACTTGTCAAAGATATTGTTGACGTTCAGGGTCGCCGACAGGCTGTCGGTGATCTGGTAGCGGGTCATCAGGTCCACCAGCCAGTAGGATGACTGGGTGATGTCCTGGTTGCGGTCCAGCGGCTTGTTGTAGATCGAGTACCAGCCTTTGCTCTGCCAGCGCAGGCCGCCGCCGACGGTCAACTTGTCCAGGTCGCCCTTGAGCTTGTAGGTGGTGTACAGGTTGACCTGGTCCTCGGGTTCGAAGGTGGAGAGCTTGTCGCCCTTGTCATCGCGCACCACCTTGTGGGTGTAGCCGGCCTGGACCTGCCAGCCCGGGCTCAACTCACCGGAAATCTCCGCCTCGTAGCCCTTGGTAACCGCCTTGGACCCCTTGTAGGCATAGTTGCTCGGGGTGGGAGTCAGGTTGTTGTAGGCGTCGTCGGAGATCGGCCGGTTGTTCTCGCGTATCTCGAAGTAGGCCAGGCTGCTGTTCAACCGGCCTTCGAAGAATTCTCCCTTCAGGCCCAGCTCGTAGTTCTGGCCTTCATCCGGCTCCAAAAGCTTCTGGTCCCTGTCCTTGTTGAAGCTCTCCTGGGGCATGAAGATATCGGTGTAGCTGGCGTATGCCGAGAAGTTCTCGTTGAGGTCATAGATGATCCCGGCATAGGGGACGAAGCGTCCGCTTTCCCGGTACGACGGGGTCAGGCCGGTCTGGTGATAGTTGACCACGCGCCCGCCGAGGATGACGTTCAGGTCGTCCAGCAGGTTCAGGCGGGTGGTCAGGTAGGCGCCAGTCTGGCGCGTGGTGTCGTCGGTAATCTGCGCCGGAGCCTGCCAGATGGGGCGGGAAAGGTGGCCCTTCCAGTTGTAGAAATCCACCTTGTTGCCCTGGGGCCAGACCGGCGCCCAATAACCTTTGCCTTGCCAGCGTGACGTGCTGATCGAACCGCCCAGCACCAGCTCATGGTCGCGCCCGAACAGGCTGAACGGCCCGCTGGCATAGAGATCGGCGGAGGTGCTCTTGGTTTCGCCGGTGTACTTCTGGCCGTTGATCTCCGCGCTGCCATCGGCCTGGGGCTGGTCGAACTGGATCGAGCCCAGCTCGGCATGGTAGCTGTTGATCTTGTGGTCCAGCTGCAGCTTGGTGACCCAGCCATCGCCCAGGTCGTGCTCGAGCATGGCGAAGGCGGTGCGGGTGTACTGCTCCCAAGCGCTCCAGGTCGTACCGTTGTTGTAGGAGCGCGACATCTTGTTGATGCTGCCGTTGGAATTGACCAGCGGGAAGGTGCCGGACCAACTGGAGCCCTTGGGAATGTTGTCCTGCATGTCGGCGCCCACGGTCAGCATCGTATCCGGGGACAGGTCGAATTCGAGGATGCCGTAGTAGGTTCCGGTCTTGCGCGAGTAGTGGTCCAAGAACGACTGCTTGTCCTGGTAGGCGGCCACGGCACGACCACGGACATTACCGCTGTCGGTCAACGGGCCGCTGACATCCACCTCGCTGCGATAGTTGTCCCAGGAGCCCGCGCCCAGGGTGGCGTGCCCCTTGAACTCGGCGGTGGGTTTCTTGCGTACCAGGTTGATGGTGGCGCCGAGGGAACCGGCGCCGGTCAGCAGGCCGGTGGCGCCCTTGAGCACTTCGACCCGGTCGTAGATCGCCATGTCGCTCAGGGTGTTGCCCGCCGAGTAGGCGACATTGCGCGAGGTGGAGGGAATGCCGTCGTACTGGAAGTTGTTGATCGAGAAACCGCGGGCGTAGTAGTTGGTCCGGTCGGTGTCGTAGGCCGATACGGTGATGCCCGGGGTGTGGCGCATCACGTCGTCAACGTTGTTGAGATTGAAATCTTCCATGTGCTGGCGGGTGATGACGCTCACCGATTGCGGGGTCTGGCGGGGGCTCAACACCAGCCGGGTGGCGGTGGCCAGGGTGCCTGGGGTATAGGAGCCGGAGCCCTCGGTCACGGTGCCCAGTTGGTTGCTGATGATCTGGGTCGCACCCAGTTCCACGCTCTTCTCCACCGCGGGCAGGCGGGTCAGCAGGACGGCATTGAGGCCATTGCGCTCGAAGCCCAGGCCGGTGCCCTCCAGCACCTTGGCCAGTGCCTGTTCGGCGCTCATCCTGCCGGCGACTCCAGGGGACTGGATGCCTTGGGCCATCGGCGAGGAATAGGCAATCTGCAACCCGCTCTGGGTGCTCAGTTGGTCCAGGGCCTCGGCCAGGGGTTGCCTGGCGATGGAGAAACTATGCAGGTTCGACTCTTGCTTGCTGGGGGCGCTGGCGGGCTCGACAGCTGCTGCGTGCCCGCAGGCCAGGCAGATGGCTAGCGCCAGGATGCTGCGGGCGGGGATGTGGGATGAGAAGTGCATGGAAGTCCCGTACGAAATAGGAATGATTTGCAAAAGCAAACACCCTGACGGGTTGTCCCGGACAAAGCCGTAAAACTTTTTTCTCGCCTGCCTTGGGTATGTCAGCGGAGCACCAGGATGCCACCTGGCAGGCGGGTGAGCTCGGTCCCCGTGACCTTGCTCAAGGCCTGGACGACCGCTTGCGGATCGTCGAGCCGGTAGTTGCCACTGACCTGCTGCTGGGCGGCGGCATCGTTGAACAACAGGATCGGTGCCCGGTAGTAGCGCCGCAGCTCGTCCAGCACCTGGGCCAGCGGCATGTCCTGGAACGATAAGCGACCGTTGAGCCAGGCCATCTGCCGTTCACTGCCTTGCAGGTGCAAGGCCTGCAGGTGCCGGTCTTCCAGCCGTTGCCAGTTGCCGGCCTGCAACAGGCTCTGTTCGCCGTTGTCGCTGGCCAGGCGCACCCGGCCTTCACGCACCGCCACCGTGACGGCCTCGTCATGACGATTGACGCTGAAGCGCGTGCCGACCACGGTGACCGTGGCTTCGCCGGCGTCGATGATCATGGGCCGGGAAGGATCGTGAAAGGCTTCGACATAGAGCTCGCCGCGCAGCAGGCGGATGCGCCGGTGGTCGCCGTCGAACGCGGTGCTGATAGCGCTATGGCTGCCCAGGACGACATGGGAGCCGTCGGCCAGGTCGAATGCCTGCACCTGGCCCACTCCGGCCAGGTGATCGGCTTGCAAACGCATTGGCAAGTCGCTGATCCAGCCCGCGCCGAGCATCAGCAACAAGGCTGCAGCCACCGCCAGCCAGCGGCCAGTGGCGGGCTGGCGGCGTACCGGGAGCGGCGCGGGAGGCAGCTCCAGATCCAGCGCCAGATGCTCCAGGGCCTGCTCGAAGGCGGTGGATTCCCACAGTGCTTGCAATGCCTCATAGGCCGCAGCGTGTCGTGGATCGGCGTTGCGCCATTGTTCGAAGCGCTGGCGCAGCAGTGGGTTGCCGGCCACCGCCTCGCGCTGGGCGAACCAGTCGCTGGCCTGTTCTCGCACCGCATCGCAGGGCAGGGCGTTGCTTGGGTGTTCAGTCATCGGGGTCGTGCCGGTCGGTGGCCTTGAGGCAGGCGTTGAGTGCATGGCGCAGGTCCTTTTCCACCGTGCTCAGGGAGACCTGCAGGCGCTGGGCGATCTCGCCTTGGGAAAGGCCGTGCAGTTTATGCAAAACCAGGATTTGTTGCTGGCGCTTAGGCAGGGTGGCCAGTACCTGCTGCAGCAATTGCAGCTGCTGCTGGCCCTGTACGTGGCTATCGGGACCCGGCGCGGCGGTTGGAACCTGGTTGATCTGGTGATCGTCGCCCAACTGGTATTCGAAACGGCGCTTGCTGCGTTGGCTACGCAGATGATCGAAGGCCAGGTACTGGGCCGTCTGGTAGAGAAACGGTTGCAGATGCTCGATGGAGCGAGTGTTCAAGGCCTTGGCCACCCGCAAGTAGGCTTCCTGGGCCAGGTCTTCGGCCAGGCTGGAACAGCCGACCACGCGCGACAGCATGCGGATCAATGCACCGCGCTGGGCGACGAACAGCGTGCTGAGTCGTTGTTGGTTGTCTCCGGTCACCATCGCCCATGGTCCTCGCTACGCCGATGCGGTACCAGCGTGAATGGGCGGCTATTTTAATGAGAATCCATATCATTACCAGTGGCTAATCCAGTCATGCTCAAGGTTTTTGTCGTGCTGGCATCCAGTGGTTGGCGCTGGGCTGGCCGCGGAATGTTTTACTCGCTCGATGGTCGATTCAGCATGGCTCCCGCCGACTTGCCAGCAGCGCGATGGGGCGGGGTGGTTAAGGTTCACCAGGACGAATCGATCATGCATCTGATTGCCAGGATCATCTGTTTTTGCTTGCTGCCCTTGACTGTTTCAGCCTGGGCGGCCGAGTCGCCGGCGGTCCGGGCCGCTGCCGAGGACAAGGCCCAGGCCCTGGAGCAGAAGGCCGCGGACAAGCAAAGCCCGAAGACCGCGCCCGAGGCCGCTCCCCTGAGCAAGAGCGAAGCCCAGGCCGTCGATCCGGCGGGCCAGGCACCACTGGACGATGCCCTGACTTGCCTGTCGCGGACCCTCTATTGGGAAGCCAAGGGCGGCGAGACCGAGGACATGGAGGCGGTGGCCGATGTGGTGCTCAATCGCCTGGGCCACGAGGGGTTTCCCGGGACGGTGTGCGAGGTGGTCAAGCAGGGTTCGCAGAAGAGCCCTTGCCAATTCTCCTGGTGGTGCGATGGCCGTCCGGACCAGGTGGAAGAAGAGCAGCGCTACAGCGTTGCCAAGGAGATTGCCCGCAAGGCCTTGAACCAGCAGCTCAAGGACCGCACCGGCGGTGCGCTGTACTTTCACGATCGCAGTGCTTCGCCGGATTGGGCCCGGACTTACATCAAGACCGTCGAGATCGGCAGCTTCCTGTTCTACCGGCCCAAGGATGTGGCGGCCCGCTAGCGCACGGCGCTAGGGCGTTGGCAGGTGCTGGCGCTGCCAGCGCTTGGCCAGTGCCCCCAGGCGCTGGCCGACGGACTGCTCGAAGGCTTTCCCATGCACCCGCTCCAGCAGCCTTGTGCAGAGCCCGTGGTCGAGGGGAAACCCTTGTTCCAGCCACTGGGCCGCACACCGTGGCCAGTAGGGCGAGCCGGAGTCCAGGGCGGTGAGCAGCAGCTCGCGCAGCGATAGCGGCTCGGGCAGCGGTGCATCGATCCTCAGTTCGGCCACTGCGCCGGGCAGGTCGGCCATGACCCTGGCCCAGGGACGTTCCAGCAGCGGCAGCAGCCAGACATAGCTGAATTCCCGAGTCATGGCTGCTGGGGGAATTGATCGGTGATGGTGTGCCAGTCGGCTTTCGTGGCCACGCAGTGGTGCTTTTGCCGTGGCGCGGTAAAGACGGTGTCCAGGGTGGCGATGGCGATCGACAGCCAATCGGCGAACTGGCCCCCGGCGTTGTGCCAGAACAGTGAAGAGCCGCATCGCCCACAGAACTGGCGCAGTACCCCGGGTGAGGACTCGTAGGCCTTGAGCGCAGCGCCTGGGTCGTCGATGGCGAGATGGGCGCGCAGGGTGCTGGCGTAGGTGGCGAAGGCGGCCCCATGGCCCTTGCGACACTTGCGGCAATGGCAGTGGGTGACGGCCTTGAGTTCGCCGTGGACCTGGTAGGTCACGGCGCCACACAGGCAACTGCCTTGATGGGGGTTCTGCATGTTCATCTCTTGCTTGAAGGGGAAGGGCCTTGGGGCGGTATTGTCATCGCAGGCAAGGTCTTGCTGGAGCTCGTTGCCTGGCAGTCCCCGCGTCGTGGGGAGCGACATAGTGATCCAGGCACTCCATCGCCTCAATCCCCTCGCTCCATTCTGGTATCGGTGTGCCGTGGGGGTGTTGCTCCAGCTTCAAGGCAGGTCCAGGCATTCTAACCGGGCTCACTGACGGATAACCTGTAGGCATCGGTCGCAGGCTCAGGGTGAAGGGAGGGACAAACATGCAGGGACTGGAACATCGCATTCCGCCACCGGCGATCGCGCTGCTGTGCGCGCTGCTCATGGCGCTTGTGGCCTGGGGGACGCCGGGGTTGGAACTGGGCCGCGGACTACGCCTGGCCTTGGCCTTGCCGTTGGTATGTGTTGGCGTAGGAGTGGCGCTCGCTGGCGTGGTGTCGTTTCGCCGGGCCAGGACCACGGTCAATCCGCTCAAGCCGGGGAACGCCTCGGCGCTGGTCACTTCGGGCATCTATCGCTATACCCGCAACCCGATGTACGCAGGTTTCGCCCTGTGCCTGCTGGCCTGGGGCCTGTACCTGGCCAACCCCCTGGCGCTGTTGGGCGTGCCAGGGTTTGTGCTGTACATGAACCGCTGGCAGATCGGCCCCGAGGAGCGTGCCCTGGGGCAGTTGTTCGGCAGCGATTTCACGGCCTACCAGCAGCAGGTGCGCCGCTGGCTGTGAACGCGCGTGCAGGGTGGGTTCAGGCGGCCTGGACCTGCAGGTGCAACTGGCCATCGGTTTCCCGAGCCAGCCCGCTGGCCAGGAACAACGGCACCAGGCGCTGGTGCAGTTGTGGTTCGACGAACTCCTTGACCGTGGCCAGTTCCAGTTCGCCAGGTACCAGCAGCTCGGCCTTGGTGTAGGACAGCCAGGCCTTCTTCAAGGCTTGCAGCACATCGCTACCGGCGGTGGAGGCAAAGCGGCGGCTGGCCACCTGGCCGGAAAACTCGAAGCTGTGGCGGTATTCGTAGCCACCCTCGTCGCCCTGGCTGGCCACGCAGCGGCCGCAGGCACAGGGACCGTCGGCGAAGGCGGCGCGCAGGTAGGCATTGAACTCGACGATGGGCTTGAGGGCCAGGCGCTTGTCGACTTCGAACAGGTCCCCGGTCATTGTTGCTTCACTGCTCAAGGTCATTTTCCTCATTGGCTGGCGGTGTATTTCTCAAGGGGCGCACCATAACAGCACGATCGGCGCACGGGTACCTTTGTCACCGGTCGGTAGCGTCGAACCCGGCCTGGCCACCTGCTAGGCTGCAAGCCTTGTGATCAACGTGCGCCCAGGCGCACCCCGAGCCTGAGAGGAAGCCTATGTCGATCCATGCTGTGACCGTCACCTGTTTCGCCCAGATGCTGCATACCCTGGAGAGCCTGCTGGCCAAGGGCGAGGAGCATGCCCGGGAGCTGGGTTTCGACCCGCAGAACCTGCTGGATGCGCGCCTGGCCCCGGATATGTACGATCTGGCGGCGCAGGTGCGTTTTACCTGTACCCAGGCCCGGGAAGCGGTGGAGCGCCTGAGCGGCCAATCGGTCAGCACACTGCCGACGCCGGCCAACATGGCCGAGGCCAAGGCACTGATCCGCCAGACCGTGGCGTTTCTCGCCGATGCCGATGGTCGATTGATCGATGACAGCGGTGCGCGGGCCGTGGCTATCGAACTGCCCAACGCCATCGCCTTCGACATGACTGGCGAGGAGTACGCGCGTAACTGGGCCACGCCACAGTTCTATTTCCACCTGGTCACCGCCTACAACATCCTGCGCCACAACGGCGTGCCGCTGGGCAAGGCCGAGTACGCGCAACACATGTTCGCCTACCTGCGCCAGGCCCCGGTCGCCGGCTGAGCCGTGACCTTGGCCAGTGCCTACAGTGCCGGGCGCTGCAGCTTCACCCATTCCTGCACCGCCGGGCGCTGCCATTGGCGCTGGGCGTAGTCCACCAGGTTCGCCGGTACCGGGTCGCCGTTGAGCACCAGGCGGTTGAGCATCAGCGCCAGGTCGACATCGGCGATGGACCAGGTGTCGAACAGGTACTGGCGCCCGTCCTCCAGCAGCGCTTGCGCCGCATCGATCAGCTTGGCCGCGGCCACCTGGGCCTGGGCCGACAACGGCTCGCCGCGCTGGCCGTAGAACACCACCAGGGTCGAGCGCTCCTGGCGGATCGGCAGCAGGTCGCTGCGCAGCCAGGCCTGTACCTGGCGGGCCTTGGCCCGTTGGCGTGGCGTGTTGGGATAGACCGGGACCTGGGGGAACAGCTCTTCCAGGTATTCGGTGATGGCCGAGGATTCGGACAGCGCGAACCCTTCATGGATCAGCGTCGGTACCCGTTGGGTCTGGGACAGCCGGGCATAGTCCTGGCTGCGGTTCTGTTCGGCGTCGAGGTCCAGCGGGAGCATTTCGAAATCGATGCCTTTCTCCCGTAGCGCCACGAATACGGACATGGCATAGGGGCTGGTGAACTGGGCATCGACGTACAGGCGCGGGCGGGAAGCGGTCACGGCATGATCTCCAATGGGGGTGTGGACACGCTAAGAGATCCCGGGCGAGAAATACAATGCACGATTTTCATGGGCCTATTCTTCGCTGGAATACTGCGCCGAGCGCCAGCTCGCCGATACGCGACCTGGCGGTACGCCCCCATTGCCGGATGACCCGTGCGCAGCCGGCCGCGTGCAGGGGATGGGCGCTCCACGTGTCGGTGCGCAGCGCTTGCCTGGCTAGATGTCCCGGCCCAGAAAGCTCTCGCGATCCACGGGTTTGTCCTTCGCTCGGGCCAGGCGCTTGAATACGCGGCCGTCGATGGCCACCAGGCCCAGGGTGATCAGGGTCATGCCCAGCAGGTGCTTGGCGTGCAGGTGTTCGCCCAGTACCAGGGCGCCCAGCACGATGGCGCTGACCGGGATCAGGAACGTCACCAGCATCAGGTTGGTGGCGCCGGCGCTGGCCAGAATGCGGAAGAACAGCACGTAGGCCAGGGCCGTGGACAACAGGGCAATGCCCAGCAAGGCGGCCCACACCGGCAGGCTCGGCAGGGCCAGGGTCCAGGGGCGGTCCACCAGCAATGCCAGGGGCATCAGCAACAGGCTGGAGGCGCAGACCTGGCCGGTGGCGCTGGGCAGCGGAGCAATGCCCATGGCCTTGAAGCGCCGACCGAAGATTCCGGCCAGGGCATAGGACAACGCTGCCCCCAGCACGGCCAACTGGGCGCCCGACTGCTCACCGAGGCCGGCCAGGGCATCGGTGCCGATCATGATCGCCACGCCGATGAACCCCACCGTGACACCGGCCAGCTTGTTGCCGGTGAGTTTTTCATCGGCGGTCAGCAGGTGGGCCACCAGAACCGCGAACAGGGGGGTGGTGGCATTGAGGATCGCCGCCAGGCTGCTGGCGATGTGGGTCTGGCCCCAGACGATCAGGCTGAAGGGCACCAGGTTGTTCAGCAATCCCATGCCGAGGAACGCTTGCCACGCCTGGCGGTCGGTGGGCAGTTTCAGGCCCGTGATCCGCAGCACTGCCAGCAGGGCAAGGGCCGCCAGGCACAGGCGCAGCAGGACGATGGTCAAGGGCGGCAGCTCCTTGACGGCGATACCGATGAAAAAGAACGAACCGCCCCACAGGACGGACAGCACCAGCAACTGGCCCCATTGCGAGGCGCCCATGACATTCTGCCTGGTCATGCCTGTAGCTCCCGTTTGCCGATCGATGATTGAGTCTTGCTCGGATTTTTCGTCGAGTGCTTGCACTTGATATCGTGCTGAGGCCAATTATTCTGGGAGCTTCCAGTTGCTGACAAACCAGCATTTTTCGCTGGATGATTAAGGAGGGCTAAATCATGAGCATGGAGTTGCCGTCCCTCGTCGCGTTACGTGCATTCGAAGCCACGGCGCGCCACCTGAGTGTGACCCTGGCGGCTGGCGAGCTGCACGTCACTCCCGGTGCGGTGAGCCTGCAGATCAAGGAACTGGAAGCGGCCCTGGGCGTGACGCTGTTCGTGCGTCGGCCCCGGCGGTTGCTCCTGACCGCTTCCGGCGAAGAGTACTTCGCCACCTTGCGGACGGCGTTTCGCATGATCCGCGAAGCCACTGTCGAGCTGGTGGGGCGCACGCGCCTGGAGGTGCTGGTGCTCAGTTGCACGCCGAGTTTCGCCGTGCAATGGCTGGTGCCGCGCCTGGGGCAATTCGAGGCAAAAAACCCTGGGGTGGATGTACGCATCAGCGCCTGCAACCGGGTGCTCGACCTGGCTCGCGATGGCATCGATCTTGCGGTTCGCCATGGCTTTGGCCGCTACGACGGCCTGGTCAGCGAGCGCCTGCTCGACGATCAACTGGTGCCGGTGTGCAGCCCGCAGTTGCTGGGCCCGGAGGCCCTCCTGACACTGGCCGAGCTGGCGCGCCTGTGCCTGCTGCATGACGAGCATCGCCATGATTGGCGCCTGTGGCTCGAGGCGGCAGGCGGCGCGTCGCTCGATGAGCATCAGGGGCGGGTGTTCGTCGATAGCAACGGGGCCATCGAGGCGGCGAAAGCTGGCCTCGGCGTGGCCCTGGTCCGCCGCTCGCTGGTGGCGCGGGAGCTGGCCGAAGGGACGCTGCTGGCGCCCATGGCACAGGGCATCGCCAGCGATCTGGCCTACTACCTGGTGTATCCGGCCACTGCCCTCGAACGCCCGGCGGTGGCGGCATTGCGCGAGTGGATGCTGATGGAGGCGGGGGGCGTTGTTACCGGTGCTGCTTCGCCGTCCTGAGCGATTCGATTGGCAATGAACGTCGTTCAACTGTTGTACAAGGAGTCAGCTGTGCCGCTATTCGAAACCCCACGCCTTATCGGGCGCCCGCTGTCTCGCGAGGACTTGCCGGCACTGACGGCAATCCTCAGCGACCCTTGGGTGATGAAGCATTCCCTGCGTGGCGTGTGCGATGAACAGGCCACCAGCCGGTTCATCGACGAGTGCCTGGTTTGCTACGCCGAACAGGGCATGGGGCCCTGGGCCCTGGTGGAGAAGGGCACCAGCGAATTGGTGGGGTTCTGCGGAGTCAGTCCCGAACAGGTGGGCGGGGTCCAGGAAGCCAACCTGGGCTATCGCCTGGCCCGGCGTTTCTGGAACCGCGGCCTGGCCACCGAAGCGGTGCGTGGCGTCCTGGCATGAGTCTTCGCCCCACCGGGCCTGGACTGCGTGGTGGTCATTATCGAACCGGACCATGGTGCGTCCTTGCGAGTCGCCGAAAAGGCCGGTTTCAGTGAGTACCAGCAGATACAGTTCCATCAGCGTCCGGTGCGGTTGTATCGCATGGGTGGCCAGCATTGGCAGGCACTTTGCCTTGACGGTTGAGGCGGCATGCTGGCCCCGCGGTTCCCGAAGATTCGCCAAAATCACTTTAATTTCAGGTGGTTAGGTGACCGCAAAATGCGCCATGTGTTGATTACGCTGACTTCGCTTGCCTTGATCGGCGGGGCGTGCAGCGCCCAGGCCCGGGAGCTGGCGGCCAATGACCGGTATGTCTGCAGCTGGGGCGCAGGCACGGCTGCCAGGGCCCAGGAGCTGAAGTTGTCCGGCGTATCGCTGTATGCGGCGCGGCAGAAGATCCAGGTCTACAAGTTCAGCAAGGGCTGGATGCGCATGATGGCCCTGGGCATCACCGAGCAGACCTACGACAGCCCGTCGCGGATCAAGCCCGAGGCGTTGCGTAAAAGCTTTTACGATGACTGCTTGAGGTATAAGTTGGCCCGTCGCTGATTGACCGAGGCCGCTATGACTTCCCCCGCCTATTTCATGCAACAGGCCCTGCTTGCCGGGCGCCAAGCGTTGCCCGGCTGCTTGCCCAATCCACCGGTGGGCTGTGTGCTAGTGCAGGGCCAGCAGATCGTCAGCCAGGGTTTCACTCAGCCGCCAGGCGAGCATCATGCCGAAGCCATGGCGTTGGAGCGCTGGCCGGACGACTGTAGCGGGCTTACTGCCTATGTCACCCTCGAGCCTTGTTCCTTTCAGGGGCGCACGCCGGCTTGCGCGCAAGCCTTGGTGCAACGGGGCGTGGCTCGAGTGGTGGTCGCGATGCTCGATCCTGATCCGCGCAATGCCGGGGCCGGTATCCGCATTCTTCGGGAGGCGGGGATCGAGGTCCAGGTAGGGCTTTTGGGCGCGCAGGCCAAGGAGGATCTGCGGGCCTATCTGCTGGCAGACGCACCTTGAGCCTGATTCAGGGCGCGAAGCCCCGAGCGCCATGGTGACCCAGGCCGCCCGGGTCGCGGCGATCATCGCCGCCGATCCGCTGCGCCGCCGTTTGCTGCAGCAGGTTCGGGCCCTGGGGCTTGGCGATTGCTGGATCGGCGCCGGATTCGTTCGCAATGCGGTGTGGGACCACCTGCACGGCCGGGCTTGCTCGCCCCTGGACAGCGATGTGGATGTCATCTGGTTTGATCACCGGCGCTGTTCTGCCGAGCTCGATCGACAACTGGAGCAAGTGCTGCTGGCGGTGCATCCGGGCGTGAAGTGGTCGGTGAAGAACCAGGCCCGCATGCATATGAAAAATGGTGATAGTCCTTATGAGTCCAGTGCCGATGCCATGACTCACTGGCCGGAAACCGCCACTGCGGTAGCGGTCAGGCTCACTGCCGACGACACCTGCGAAGTGTGCGCACCTCTGGGCCTCGACGATTTGTTGCAACTGGTGATCCGGCCGACGGCAGGGTTCACGCGGGACAAGCGACCGATCTTTCTGGAGCGGCTGGGTTCCAAGCATTGGCAGGGCAAGTGGCCGTTGCTCAGGTTGGAAGCCGGCTGAACACCTGAGCAGTGCCTGGATGGGGTTTGGGCGACGGATATCGATTCTTTGTCATGAATATAATTTGTGATGATCAGGATTAAAATGAGTTTGTCTCACTCGCGCCGTGCTATCGACAATGGCTGCCATTCACACAATGGAGTTGTCTGTCATGGCTTTGGCTCATTCCCTCGGATTCCCGCGCATTGGCCGCGACCGCGAACTGAAAAAGGCCCAGGAAGCGTTCTGGAAGGGCGAACTCGATGAGGCTGGCTTGCGCGCCGTGGGTCGCGAGCTGCGCCAGGCGCACTGGGCACTGCAGAAAAACGCCGGCATCGAGCTGCTGCCAGTGGGCGACTTCGCCTGGTACGACCAGGTCCTGACCCATTCCCTGATGTTCGGCGTGGTCCCCGAGCGGTTCCGCCCGCAGAACGGCCCGGCTACCCTGCAGACCCTGTTCGGCATGGCCCGTGGTGTCAGCGACACCTACTGCGGCGGTGCCCATGCCCAGGAGATGACCAAGTGGTTCGACACCAACTACCACTACCTGGTCCCGGAGTTCAGCGCCGACCAGCAGTTCCAGCTGGGCTGGGAGCAATTGTTCGAGGAGGTCGAGGAAGCCCGGGCCCTGGGTCACCAGGTCAAGCCGGTGGTGCTTGGTCCGCTGACCTACCTATGGCTGGGCAAGGCCAAGGGCAGCGAGTTCGACAAGCTGGAGCTGTTGGAGCGCTTGCTGCCGTTGTACGGGCAGATCTTCCAGCGCCTGGCGGCGCAAGGCGTGGAGTGGGTGCAGATCGATGAGCCGATCCTGGTGCTGGACCTGCCGCAAGAATGGAAGAACGCCTTCGAGCGGGCCTACAACCTGATCCAGCGCGATCCGTTGAAAAAGCTGCTAGCCACCTATTTCGGCGGGCTTGAGGAGAACCTCGGCCTGGCCGCCAACCTGCCGGTGGACGGCCTGCACATCGACCTGGTGCGCGGCCCTGACCAATACCCGAGCATTCTTGACCGCCTGCCAGCCTACAAGGTGCTGTCGCTGGGGGTGGTCAACGGCCGCAACGTCTGGCGCTGTGACCTGGAAAAGGCCTTGGCGACCCTGCGCCATGCCCAGGAGCGGGTCGGCGAACGGCTGTGGGTGGCGCCTTCCTGCTCCCTATTGCACAGCCCGGTGGACCTGGCCCGGGAAGACCAGCTCGATCCTGAGCTCAAGGGCTGGCTGGCCTTCGCCGTGCAGAAGTGCGAGGAAGTGGCGCTGCTGGCCCAGGCCGTCAACCAGCCGCAGGCGCCGACCGTCCTCAAGGCCTTGGAGCACAGCCGTGGCGTGCAGGCCAGCCGGGCCACCTCGCCGCGGATCCACAAGCCGGTGGTGCAGGCGCGGGTGGCGGCGATCACCGCCGGGGACAGCCAGCGCCAGTCGCTGTTCGCCCAACGGATCGCCAAGCAGCGCGCCGGCCTGGCCCTGCCGCTGTTTCCCACCACGACCATTGGTTCGTTCCCGCAGACAGCCTCCATCCGCCTGGCGCGCCAGTCGTTCAAGCAGGGCAAGTTGAGCGTCGCCGAATACACCGAGGCCATGCAGAGCGAGATCCGCCATGCGGTGCAGATCCAGGAACGCCTGGGCCTGGACGTCCTGGTGCATGGCGAGGCCGAGCGCAACGACATGGTGGAGTATTTTGCCGAGCAGTTGGACGGCTACGTGTTCACCCGGTTCGGTTGGGTCCAGAGCTACGGTTCGCGCTGCGTCAAGCCAGCGGTGATCTTCGGCGACCTGAGCCGCCCCCGGGCCATGACCGTGGAGTGGATCCGCTATGCCCAGGGCCTGACCGACAAGGTGATGAAGGGCATGCTCACCGGCCCCGTGACCATGCTGATGTGGTCGTTCCCCCGGGAGGACGTATCCCACGAGGTCCAGGCGCGACAGTTGGCCCTGGCGATCCGCGACGAGGTGGTGGACCTGGAAGCCGCCGGCATCCGCATCGTGCAGATCGACGAAGCGGCGTTCCGCGAAGGCCTGCCGCTGCGTCGGGCGCAATGGCAGCACTACCTGGACTGGGCCACCGAGGTGTTCCGCCTGTGCGCCTGCGGGGTGCGTGACGAAACCCAGATCCACACCCACATGTGCTACAGCGAGTTCAACGATGTGATCGAGTCCATCGCGGCCATGGACGCCGATGTGATCACCATCGAGACCTCGCGCTCGGACATGGAGCTGCTGGAGGCCTTCGAGGCCTTCGCCTACCCCAACGAGATTGGCCCCGGGGTCTACGACATCCATTCACCGCGGGTGCCGGATGCCTCGGAAATGGCCAACCTGCTGCGCAAGGCCGCCAAGCGCATTCCTGCCGAGCGCTTGTGGGTCAACCCCGATTGCGGCCTGAAGACCCGTGGCTGGCCGGAGACCGAGGCCGCCCTGGTGCACATGGTCACCGCCGCTCGCCAGTTGCGCAAAGAACTGGCCTGAGCGCTGCTGCGCGACCTGCTACCGGAGTTCCATGGGGGCTCCGGTTTTTCGGCTGCTCTTGAGAGTCGGGCGACTCAAGCGTGCGAGGGCCTGGGGCGGCATCTGATCCGTATTTTTCTTGTTCATCTGCATCTGTTATCAGCACAGCCGAGCTTCGAAAATGGCACACCCGCCCGGCTTCTGGCTGTAGAGCGGGCCCGCTGCACCCTAATGTTCAGGAGGTCCGATGACCAAGATGGCGTTGTTCTTGTTTGGGTTTCTGGTCTTGACCATCACTCTCGGTGCGCTTGCCACTATCTCCCCGACCTGAATCAAGGTCGCCCAGGCGGCGGTAGCTCGCTCTTAAGGCGTGCTGCCGTTCCAGCCTCGAGTTTCTCCATTTTTTTGCTGAATGCCGCTCATCTTCCTTGGTCATGGACGTTGCAGCCGAGCAACGAGTTGCGCCACCCTGGCGGCCCTTCGTTGCAATGGACTGCCGACATGAATCCTAGCTTTTCCTTCCCCAGCCACCGGCCATCGATGGGCGAGGGCGGTCGATGATCTCGGCCGCGGCGTCACTCGGGCATTACTTCTTCTACCTGCTTCCGGGCCTGGGGCTCTATGCCCTGTGGTTCGGCCTGACTCCCAGGCACCTGGTGGGGCTGCGTATTGCGATCCTGCTGCTGGGGTTCATCCTGCTGCGGGATGTGATGACACCGTTGCAGTTCTGGTCGTTGGGCCCAGGTGCGCAGATCGGCTTTATCGCCAACCCCCTGGTGTTGGCGGGCCTGGGGTTGTTGTCGCTGGGTACGCTGGCCTGCCTGGCGCGAATCGCTCCCGAGCTCTGGGCCCTGGTGGTCTGGGAACGTCGTGGGTGGTTGGTGGGGCTGGCCCTGGGGTTGTTCGCCGGGTTGGCCCTGGGGCTGCCCTTGCGCCTGCATGCCGGTATCGGCCTGGAGCAGGCAAGTGGCTCCTGGCTGCTGGGCATGGCATTGCTGGCCCTGGGTGGCAATGCCCTGGAGGAAGTGCTGTTTCGAGGCCTGCTCCAGGGGCATCTGGAGCAGGCCTGCGAGCCGTGGCGGGCGGCATTGCTCAGTGCCCTGGCGTTCGCTGCCTGCCATGGTTTCCTGGCTTTGAGCGTCACCGGCGTGGGCTGGCCGGTGCTGCTGTTCACGCTGTTGGAAGGGCTGGTGTGCGCAGGCTTGCGCCTGCGCCACGGAGTACTGGCAGCGACCGCGGCCCATGCCACGGTGATCTGGTTGATCGCCGTGCCGATGTGAGCGGTGGCTGGTGGCCTATTTGGAGAACTTGCGCGCGCCGACGACGCAGAGGATGACCGCGATCGTGACCCCGAGCATGCCCAGGCTGACCTGTTCATGCAGCAGGCCGGCGGCCAGGCCCAGGCCGAAGAACGGCTGCAGCAACTGCAATTGGCCGACGGCGGCAATGCCGCCCTGGGCCAGCCCGCGATACCAGAACACAAAGCCGATCAGCATGCTGAACAGCGAGACATAGGCCAGGCTGGTCCAGGCCGGCAGGCTGATGCCGCTGAATGTAGCGGGCAGGGTGAACAGGCTCAGGGCGATCATCAGCGGCAAGGACAGCACCAGGGCCCAGGAGATCACCTGCCAGCCGCCCAGGGTCCGCGACAGCTTGGCGCCCTCGGCATAACCCAGGCCGCAGACCAGCACCGACAGCAGCATCAACAAGTCACCCTGGGGCGAGGCCGTCAGGCCCTGGGCGAAGGCGTACCCCATTACCAGCAAGCTGCCCAGGATCGAGAACAGCCAGAACACCGGGCGTGGCCGCTCACCGCCGCGGATCACCCCGAATACCGCAGTGGCCAATGGCAGCAGGCCGAGGAACACGATGGAGTGGGCCGAGGTCACGTATTGCAGGGCCAGGGCAGTGAGCAGCGGAAAGCCCAGGACTACGCCCAGGGCGACGACCGCCAGGGGCAGCAGTTGCTGCTTGCTCGGGCGTCGCTCCTTGAACAGCAGCAGGATCGCCAGGGCCAGCACCCCGGCGATGGTGGCGCGGGCGACGGTGAGGAACAACGGATCGAATTCCGCCACCGCGACCCGGGTCGCCGGCAGCGAGCCGCTGAAGATCAGCACGCCGAGAAAGCCGTTGAGCCAGCCGCTGGAGGTTTTTTCCAGCACGGGGGATTGCAGGTTCGATGTCCGTTCCATTGAAGGGGTCTCGTTTGGGAGGGCAAATTCAGGCCGGCACTGAGGTGGGCCTTGCGTCTGGCTCATCCTAGGATCGAGAATCAGCACAATCAAAAAATTGTCATGGATACAGCGCCTATGGCCCGTGCTCGCTACAAGCAACTGGTGGACAGCTTTGCCAGTGATATCCGCAACGGTGTGCTGGCTCCCGGCACCCGCTTGCCCACCCATCGCGAACTGGCAACCAGGGAAGGGCTGGCCCTGGTGACCGCCTCGCGGGTGTATGCCGAGCTCGAGGCCATGGGGCTGGTCAGTGGCGAGGCCGGTCGCGGCACGTTTGTCCGCGAGACCGCCTTGCCGCCAGGGCAGGGGGTGGACCAGCAGGCCACCGCAGCCGGCACCCTGGACCTCAACTTCAACTACCCGGCCTTGCCCGGGCAGGCCGAACTGTTACGCGGTGCATTGCGCCAGCTGGCCTCCAGTGGCGACCTGGAGACCCTGCTGCGCTATCAGCCCCATGCGGGTCGACTGCATGAGCGGGCCCAGGTGGCGCGGTACTTGGCCTGTCGTGGCTTGCCGGTGGAGGCCGAGCGGGTGCTGATGGTCAGTGGCGCCCAGCATGGTTTGTCGATTGCCGCCATGGCATTGCTCAAGCCCGGCGATGTGGTGGCTACCGATGCCTTGACCTACCCGGGCTTCAAGGTGGTGGCGGACGCCCATGGCCTGGAATTGCTGGCCATTCCACTGACGCCGCGGGGACCTGACCTTGCGGCCTTCGAGCGCCTGTGCCGGCAGCGGCGGGTGAGGGCGGTGTATGCCATGCCGACCTTGCACAATCCCATGGGCTGGGTCCTGGACCTGCCCTGGCGCCAGCGCCTGGTGGCGATTGCCCGGGAGCAGCGGCTGCTGATCATCGAGGATGGCGCCTACGCGTTTCTCGCCGAGAACCCGCCTGCCCCCCTGGCCGCCCTGGCCCCGGACATCACGCTTTATGTGTCCGGTTTTTCCAAGAACGTTGCAGCGGGCCTGCGGGTGGGTTACCTGGTGGCCCCGCCGGCCTGGACGCAGCGGCTCGAGCGGGCGATCCGCGCCACGACCTGGAGCAATCCCGGGGTGATGAGTGCAATGACCTGCACCTGGCTGGAGGACGGTACCGTGGCCCGCCTGGAACGGGAGAAACGCGAGGATGCGCGCCAGCGCCAGGCGTTGGCGCGGGAGCTGCTGGCGGGCCTGGAGCAGATCGCTCATCCCAACTCCTACTTCCTTTGGTTGCCGCTGCCCGAGGAAGTACGAGCCGATCAGGTCGCCATGGCGTTGCTACGCGAGAATATCTCGGTGTCCACGGCCGAACCCTTTGTCAGTGCCGCACCGGTGCCCCATGCGATCCGCCTGGCCCTGGGCTCGGTGAGCCTGGCGGAATTGCGTGAGGCACTGGTCAAGGTCCGGCAGGTCATCGCGCACTATGCCTATTGAGCACGGACCCGTTGCCGGAGGCGCTGCTACAGGCGCTGCTACAGCTTGAACTGGGTCACCAGGGTGTTGAGGTCCACCGCCAGGCGCGACAGTTCCTGGCTGGCGGCATTGCTCTGGTTGGCCCCGGCCGAGGTCTGGGTCGACAGGTCGCGGATATTGATCAGGTTGCGATCCACCTCGCGTGCTACCTGGGCCTGTTCCTCGCTGGCGCTGGCGATCACCAGGTTGCGCTCGTTGATCGAGGTGATGGCCTGGGTGATCTGGTCCAGGGCCAGGCCGGAGGCGCGGGCGGCTTCCAGGGTCAGGTGCGCCCGTTCATTGCTGGTGCGCATGGCGCTGACCGCCCCCTCGGTGCCTTCTTCGATGGTATTGATCATGCTTTCGATTTCCTGGGTCGACTGCTGGGTGCGATGGGCCAGGGCCCGCACTTCGTCGGCGACCACGGCGAAACCACGCCCGGCGTCCCCGGCCCGCGCCGCTTCGATGGCGGCGTTGAGGGCTAGCAGGTTGGTCTGCTCGGCGATCGAGCGGATCACCTCCAGCACTTGGCCGATGTTGCGCACATCCACCGCCAGGTGTTCGACCCGCTCGCAAGTCTGGGTCACGTCCTGGGCCAACTGGCCGATGGAGTCGACGGTGTGCTGTACCTGCTCGCGGCCATGGTGGGCGGTGTGGTCGGTTTCCTTGGACGCCTCGGAGGTGCTCACCGCGTTGCGCGCCACTTCTTCCACGGCGGCGGTCATTTCGTTGACCGCGGTGGCCGCCTGTTCCACTTCATTGCTTTGCTGATGCAGGGTCTGGCTGGAGTGCTCGGTGACCGCGTGCAGTTCCTCGGCGGCCGAGGCCAGCTGGTTCGAGGAGTCGGCGATGCGCTGCAGGGTGTTGCGCAGGCTGGCTTGCATGGTCTGCAAGGCTTGCAGCAGGCGCGCCGGTTCGTCCTTGCCGCTGATGCTGAAGCTTTGGCCCAGATCACCCCTGGCGATGGTCTCGGCTACGCCCAGGGCCTGGCCCAAGGGACGCACGATACTGCGGGTCAGCAGCAGGGCCAGGGCGATGGTCAGGGCCACGACCACCAGCAGGATCACCAGCACCATGGCGATGGCACTGTGGAACACCTGGTTGCTTTTCTCGGCGGCGGCGACCCCGCCCCGGGTGTTGATGTCGATGATGCTCAACAGCTCCTTGAGCATGGCGTCAGCGTTAACCAGGAACGATCCGCCGTCGACGATGCTCACCGCGGCCTCCTTGTGGCCCTGGCGGACCTGCTCCAGCACCTGGTGCTGGTCCTTCACATAAGCCGCCCTGGCGTTGAGGTAACGCTCGTAGGCGGCCCGTTCCTCAGGTTCGCTGATCAACCGTTCGTAGGTGGCCTGCTGGCGGTCCAGTTGTTGTTCGAGTTGTTCGACCCGGGCCAGCAGGGCCTGGACGGCGCTGGCGTCACGGACCACCAGCATACGCAGGGTGATGGTGCGGATCTGGGTGCTGGTCAGGGCCACGGCATTGGCGGCGACGATGGAGGGTTGCCAGTTCTGGTCGACCTCAAGGGATTGCTGGTTCATGCGCTGCATTTCCAGCAACGAGAAGCCCCCCAGGCCCAGGGCCAGCAAGGCGATCAGGGCGAAGCTCAGCCCTGCGCGGCGGGATATGTTCATCGTTCTCAAGAGCATGACGGTGTTCCTTGTGGCAGCAAAAAGCACAACCGGCGAGGTGAATCGCGGTTGCGTCGGTGCGGCGCGTCATGGAGCGGGCTTCATGGCGCCGTCGGCGTTTTTGCACACAAGGCGGGCGGGAGGCGCATCTGGCGGCGCCTTTGGCCAGCGTCATCCAGTGTAGGCGGGGGCACGTTCCCTGACCGGAAAACCGCTGGATGATATCATAATGACATGCTTGCGGCGCCAGCTGAAGGGATTCAGCCTGAGTGTTTGCGCAGGAAAGCGGCGACAGCACCCGCGCTTTCCGCGGGGTTCACCTGCATGAAGCAATGTTGGCCATCCACTACCAAGGTGCTCAGGCGTGGGTTGATGGCTGCCCAGCGCTTGATCGATCGCGCAACGTAAGGATAGCTGTCGCGGCCGTGAATCACCAGGCTCGGTGTGCGGATCTGGCCCAGGGAATGCCACAACCGCCTGGGGACGGAGCCGAATATCTCTACTTCGCGCTCGGGGGCGCACTTGAGTGCCACGCCTTGGCCATCGTCTTTCAAGCCGTATTCGATGTAGGCGGCCAGGGCATCGTCGCACCAGCCCTTGAAGATTCCCCGGTTGGCCAGCGCGGCCTTGGCCGCCGCGCGGTCCGGCCAGTGTCGACGGCGAGTGGCCGCCTTGCGTGCCAGGCTATGGCGGCGGCTCAGGCCCAGCACCGAGAGCACGTTGAGCGAGCCGATCATCGACGGCGTGAAAAGCACCGGGTCGAGCAGCACCGCTCCAGCGAACAGCTGCGGTCGCTCGGCCAGGATCAGGCAGGTCAATACGGCGCCAAAGCTGTGGCCCAGGGCATAGCGTGGTACTGCGCCGTAGGCCCCCAGCCCGGCCTCGAAGGCTTCGGCGGCCAGTTGCGCGGTCCGGTTCCAGCCGAGGAAAGGGCCGCCATGGTCACTGTCGCCGTGGCCCTGGACGTCGCTGAGCCACAGGTCGAAAGACTCTGCCAGCAGCGCCAGCATCGGGCGGTAGGCCATGGCGCAGAAGCCGTTGCCATGGAGAAAGTGCAGCAGCGGCTTGCCCGAAGGCTCGGAGCGCAGGCCGCGTAGGGTGAAGCCTTCGCGGCACGGGTGGGACCAGGGAATCAACTGCATGGAGCCTCGGGGCAGGGTAAGCACAGGCAGGCATTGTCGACGGGCAGGACCTTGAGTCAAGCGTCGATCCGGCCCGGCTCCAGCACTATTGCTCCTTGAGCTGGCGGAACGACAGGCTGATCCGCTCACCCGCACCAGGGGCCTTGGGAATCGCATGCAGCCACTGGGTCTGTAGTTCATCGGACATGTGCAACAGCGAGCCACTGGGCAAGCTGTACTCATGAATCACGCCACTTTGCTTGTGCTTGAACAGCATGCTGCGCGCATGACCCAGGGAGATCACCACCACACCGGTGCCGGCGATCAGTTGTTCGTTGGCGTCGGAGTGAAAGCCCATGGACGATTGGCCGTCCGGGTAGAAGTTGAGCAGGCAGTTGTTGGGGCCAAACCCCAGCAAGCGTTCGATGGCCGGGCACAGCTGGCCAAGCGCTTCGGGCATCGGCACCGCCGGGTAGCTGATCTGCGAGTAGTCATAGGGGACGCCGAAGCTGGCGGTCTTGCGAGCTCGCATGCGTTCGTCCCAGAGCACCGAATGCTTGAGCTGTTCGAACAGGGCATCTGGCTCGGGGATGAAATGGGTGACGAAATCGATATCGGGTGCGCTCATGCTGGGCCTGCCTTGGCTGGGAAAACAATAATCAGTGGGGGATGAGTCGATGAAGGTTCAGCGTCCTGCCTGGAGTTCCAGGGTGCCGCCGCAATGGGCCTGGAGAAATTCTGCGGCCTTGCGGCCCAGCCCGGCCTGGGAGGAGTGGATCGCCAGGACCAGCGGCACTTCGGTCAATGGGTCGATATCCAGGCGCTGCAGGCGGTCGGCGCGCAGGATCAGGGTCAGTTCCGTCCACTGCTCGTCGGCCACGCTGCGGCTGTTGCCATCGGAGTCGATGTTGCACTTAGGGCCCCACAGGTGTTCGGCGACCAGGGGAAAGGCCGGGCGAGGGCCGGGGGCGTGGAGCAGGAATGTCGGCATGGGATCGGGCTGGAAGGTAGCGGACACCGACGGTATCTCGCCCTCGATGCCCGACGCAAGCGGTGGCGCGGTTCAGCCGCCGTTGGCGCTGAGAATACTCGCTACCTGGCGTGGCTGGCAGTTGAGGTAGGCCGAGGATTTGAGCCAGCGTTTATCGGGATACCAGGAGAACATGAACTGGCCGTCCTTGAGCTTGTCTATCACCTGGCGCGCGACCTGTGGGCGTACCGCCGGGCAGCCCTGGCTGCGGCCGATGCGGCCCTGGCGTTGGCTCCACAGTGGGTTCACGTAGTCGGCGGCATGGATCACGATGTCACGATCGCGAGCGCGATCGTTGATGCCAGGTTCGAGGCCGTCCATGCGCAGCGAGTAGCCGTGGCTGCCTTCATAGCTTTCCTGGGTGCGGAACAGGCCCAGGCTGGACTGGTAGCTGCCCAGGCGATTGGAGAATTGGGTGGCGAAGTTTTCCCCGGATTTTTGCCCATGGGCCACCAGGTCGCGCAGCACCAGCTTCTTGCTGCGCAGGTCGAAGATCCACAGGCGCCGGGCGGTGGACGGCTGGGAATAGTCGATCACCGCCAGGTGCCGGGCTTGCCGGGCGCCGCTGTTGACTGCGCATTGCATGGCGTTCAGGGCGCTTTTCAAGGCCTGGGGATTGAGTTCCGGAGCGGCGTGGGCGAGGCTGCTGTACAGCGCCGGGCTGGTAGTGGGGTGGGGCTTGCTGGCGGCGTAGGAAGGACTGCAAATGGCGCCCAGGGCGATGGCCGCCAGGTAGAATCGGCACAAGAAGGTCAACATGTATAGAGCATCCCCATGGTCACTTTGGCTCCTGACGTCCTGTCGTCTCCCCGGCAGTCTGGTCTATATGTTTAATACCCAGGCCTGATTGTTTTCCACATCTGCCGTAACGCTAGGCCCTCACCTTGAGGGCTACGGATTGGAGTAAAGCAGTTGTTCAAAAAACACGCATGTTACTTGAGCCTGTGGCTGCTCGCTGCGCCATTGGTCGCGCTGGCCGACGATCTGCCCCAGGTCGCGGCGAGCCCTGTGCAGGACACACCGGCGCAACTGACGGTGGCCTGTCCGGGCCTGGCTACGCGTTTCGATCTGCCGACCCAGCAACTGCTGCAGGCGTTCTACCGCCAGCATGGCGAGCAACCGGCATGGGCGGTCGAGGGCCGGCTGGGCAAGTTGCAGGCGCAACTGGCGCAGATGGTCGACGACGGCCTGGACCCGGGGCGCTATCACCTGCCGCCCAGCAGTGCCGCGAGCGAGGGCTTGTGCACCGATATCGATATCACCCATCAGTATCTGCAGGCCCTGCAGGACCTGCACTATGGGCGCCTGTCGCAAACGCGGTTCGAGCCCCTGTGGCGTGCCCAACCGCTACCCGACAATCGCCAGAGCGTGCTGCTGGCGATCGCCGTGCCAGGGCTTGAGGATCTTGCGGCCGCCTTCGACCAGGCACGCCCGAGCCTTGAACAGTATCGCAACCTGCGCCAGGCCTATGCCCATGAGCGCCAGCAGCCCTTGCCCCACTGGCAGGCCGTGGCCGGTGGCCCGTTGCTCAGGCCGCACATGCAAGACAAGCGCGTTCCTGAATTGGCCCAGCGCCTGTATCACGGCGGCTTCCTGCAAAGCCCCAGTGTCGATGCCGACAACACCTATGGCGGCGAGCTGGTGGATGCCGTGAAGAGCTTCCAGCTCAGCCACTCGCTGCAGGCTGATGGGGTGATCGGCGCCGGTACCTTGAAGGAGCTGAATGTCAGCCCGGCGTTGCGTCGCGAGCAGATGCGCATCAATCTGGAGCGCTTGCGCTGGATGGCCCAGGACTTCGAGCCCAACATCGTGCTGGTGAATGTCGCCGCGGCGCACCTGAGCTTCTACCAGCATGACGCCGTCGTCTGGCAGACCCGTACCCAAGTGGGGCGCGCCGAGCGCCAGACGCCATTGCTCAAGTCCCAGGTCACGCGCTTGACCCTGAATCCGACCTGGACCGTGCCGCCGACCATCCTCAAGGAAGACAAACTGCCGGAAATCCGCCGTGACCAGGGTTTCCTCAATCGCCAGAACCTGCAGGTGCTGGACGCCAATGGCCAACCCCTGGCCGCCGCGGATATCGATTGGGACCGTCCGGGCAATATCCTGCTGCGCCAGGGCGCCGGGCCGCGCAACCCCCTGGGGCGCATCGCCATTCGTTTCCCCAATCCGTTTTCCGTGTACCTGCACGACACCCCGAGCCAGGCGCTGTTCAGCAAGGGACCACGGGCTTTCAGCTCCGGCTGCGTGCGGGTCGAGCAAGCGTTGCAACTGCGCGACTGGCTGCTCAGCCCGGCAGAGCGCCTGCGGACCAACGAGTTGCTGGCGACCGGCGTGACCCACGAGTTCCGCCTGGCCAAGCCGGTACCGATCCTGCTGAGCTACTGGACGGTGCAGGCCGACAGCCATGGGCAGTTGCTGTACGCGCCGGATATCTATGGGCATGACGAGGTGCTCTCGAGCGCCCTGGGCACAAAGATCTGAAGCGCGCCAAGGTACTCGCAGGCCGGACTTGAGGTATCGTGTGCGGCCTTTTTTTGCGATCGACCAGAGCCTCGCCATGCCCTTGAACAAACGCCAGCAAGCCGCGACGGAGCGCTTGCTGGCCAGGACCCTCACCCAAGCCTGTGAAACGGCCAAATCGTTGCTCGAGGGGTTTTCCTGGCTGACCCACGAAGTGGATTACGCGGCGTTCCCCTCCAGCCTGGTGGTGGTCTGGGTCTTCGACACCCTGGCCCACAAGGAGCAGGCCCTGGCCGCCGGGCAGGCGGCACGGATGATCGAACTCACGTCCTGGGCACTGGAGGAGGCGGGCGTCTGCCTTGCATCAGTAGCGGCCCACGTATTCTTCGACAGTGAAGAGCAATGCCAGCGGATCAGTGGTGGTGATTGGGCCCGACGCCTGGCGCGCCTGCGACCGGGGCGGGGCTGAGATGGCTAAGGAAATCGATAACCCCTGTATTGCCCTGTGCCAGCTCAGCGGCGACTTGTGCGTGAGCTGTGGCCGCACCAAGGACGATATCCGCAAGTGGAAACGCATGAAGCGCCAGGAGAAGATGGCCGCTGTGCAACGGGCCAGTACCCGGCTCAAGGCCCTGCGCAAAAAGCAGGGCTGAGACCTGGCTAGTCAAATGTCATTTTGAAACTGTCCCGAGCCCAAACGCCTGACGCTTAACCAGAAATCTTTCTGGGGTTGCAGTTCAGTGAGCTCGAGCCTGTAATCCTGACCGAATTCGTCCTCTACCGTTAGCGTCTTGTTCCAATCAAAATCCGGATCTTCAGAGATGCAGTAGGAGGGGTGAGGATTATCGATCTCGAAATGGATCGAGTAGACAGCAAGGGGCGGTGACAGTAGTTGCTTCTGCTGATACCTCTGCCATAGCTGGCGAATATTTGGATCACACAGCTGTTCGGCGAAGGCCAGGGCCTGGGGAATGTCATCCCAGGCAGCTTGGACCTGTTGCTGCACCGCCGCCAATCTATGCTGTGGCAGCTCATCGCTCGGGTGCTCAACATAGATCAGGCGGATACCGAACTGCTGTTCGCATTGCATGACACCTGGACGAACTTCCCAGTGGCCAAGCAGAGGTGTGTTGAGGAGATCTATCTGCATGGCCCGGAAATCTACACCCCTTGGCGGCGCATGGCCAGGATGGTGCTGCCGAAGAAGATGAAGGTGGAGCCCACGACCCGGTTGACCCATTTGGACAATGCCGGACGGGTCAGCACGCCTTTGGCCCGGGAGGCCAGCAGGGCGTAGATGCTCAGCGAGGTCAGCGACAGGGCCATGAAGATCAGGGTCAGGATGAAGAACTGCGGCAGCAGGGCGGCATGCTGGTCGATGAACTGCGGGAAGAGCGCGGTGAAGAAGATGGTCGCCTTGGGGTTGGTGGCGGCGGTCAGGAACGCCGACTTGAACAGCTTGAATCGCGGCGGGGCGCTGACGCCCTGGTTATCCAGGCTGTTGGCGCTGAGCAATGGGCTCTTGCTGAGCAACTGCTTGGCACCGAGGTAGAACAGGTAGCCGGCGCCGAGGATCTTCACGGCGTTGAATACCCATTCGGAACTGGCGATCAGCGTCCCCAGGCCCAGCATGGCTGCCGCAGACATGCAGAACAGGCCGCTGATATTACCCAGGGATGACCACAGGGTGGACTTGGCGCCGTAGGTCACGCTGTTGTGCAGCGCCACCAGGGTGGCCGGGCCAGGACTGGCGATGGAGATGGCGGCGACCAGGGTGTAGGTGAGGATCGAGTGGGCATCCATGGCTTGGACTCGTTCGGGGGAGGAGGCTGGATTCTACAGGACAAAACGCCGGGAAAGCTTCTGCGACACGCTTCGCAAGTACCGGCTAGAGCGCTAGGTGGTAGACCACCAGGTCACGGGGCGAGGCGATCACCAGGCTTTGGCCGCGGCAGGAAAAGCCAAAGGCCCGGCAGCTGTTAAAGGGGCGGGGTGGATGTGCCGGGCGCCGTAGAGCAGGAGCCCGGTTCGACCAGCACAAGGCGTAGTTCGAGCAGGTGATGGTGTGGGCCAAACACCTGCAAGCCGATGCGAGTCTCGAATTTCCAGCACCGCTGGCCCCTGCGGTTACTGGTAGTTCATCGTAAAGGTCAGCACCGTGTTTGCGCTGCCTGGCGTCACTCGCTGGCCGGTCTGGTAGTAAGCCGCCCTGAGTGGAATTGTGTACGAGCCGCCTGTGGCACGGTTGTAGTTGGTCAACACATATTGAGTCCTGTACTTCAGCGCGTTGCCGTTGCCGTCTTTGAGTTGCAAGCCGATTCCCGTGGCCGTCGAATCGCCTGATAGCGCCAACACGCCATTGGCGGCATCCAGCACGGCGTTGATCGGAATGAACTGGTACTGGATCGCATTCAGGCCCGCCGGGCAGGCATTGACGCCGAGATTGAAAGCGACCGAGGGGGTCGTTGTGCCGACTCCCTTGAAAACCGATTGCTTGTGCGATCCCATGCTGACCGTCACGTCCGGGGTGGTGCAGGCTGCCACTTTGATGATCGTACTGGTCAACGAGAACGTCTTTCTTCCATTCGTCGGCATCGTGTAGTCGCCGCCGTCCGAGACTGCGGCCGAGGCCTCGAACATCGCGCCACCTGCGACAGTACCAGGAGTAATCGGGCCGGTCTTCACGAGCGCCATTTCCGCCTGGCCGCCGTTGATGACTGAGCCCCAGCCGTTGCAAGCGTTACCTACCCAGGGAGGGCTAAATGTCCCCCCTCCACCCAGGTTACTCCACGAGTCCCAACCGCAGCCGTTTATATATACGCGAATACCGATCGCGATCCCGACGCCGGGGAGGTTGGTATTCCAGACCCTATACGGCCCCCCGCGGGGCCCCATCACGGTCAGCGCCGTTTTCGTCAGCGACAAGGGCCTGAAGGCAGCGCCTGAGGCGCCGGCGCCACCTACCTCACAACGAAAATAATTGTTCGTTGCCGCGGTAGATACCCACGGCGTCAGCACCGTCCCAACAGCCGCGTCGCGGGGCACCGTCACCGATGTTGGCATCGATGCCACAATCGTCTGCGCAACCCCCGTGCAACTATTCGCGAATGCCAAGCGCGTGCCCAGTCCAAGCCATAGGGTCGCCAGTATGATCAGCCAGGGCATGGCACGCCGTCTTGGGTACCCGTGTTTCGCCAGCGCCTCTTCTGACGCCAGGATGCCTTGATGCTCCCTGGAATGTCTCTCGATCAATATAGGCATACGGCCTCCGCGTCGATCCAGCGTTGCGTGTTTCCGGTTTTTTTCGCCGCTGGCAACGCGTACTGGAGCGAACACCGTTGGGAGGCGCTATCGCCCCACTTCACATGCAAGGTTCCCGTATCGGCCTTCACGCCTCGCAGCACGATGCGGCCCGCCTGCGCCACGGTGCCGACACTCCTTCGGCCCTCGTCAGTGACTTCGGCGCCGAAGGGGATGGGGCCGCCGTCTTTCATGCGCACACGCATGATGACGGCGCGTCCTCCCCCGTCTGTTTCAAACTTCAGCCGCACAACGGCGCCTGCGGTGGGTGCCACATGCTGCGCGCTCGACTTCAACTCGACGCTCATCGGCAGACCCTTCGGATCGATTTCGACTTCGTTGGTCGAAAACGGCGTCAGGCTGGACACGAGCGCATGGCCGAACGGGTCGATGCGCAGGCCGCTGCCTGCTGTCACACGGGCGCCGCTGGCATTCTTGGCCTCGACCACCGCCATGGTTTCACCCATGGTCGGGGTAAATGCGAGCCCGCCGGCATAGGCCACCATGCCGCCCGAGAGGCCGGCGCCATACTGTTTGTAGCCGGTGCCCTTCGAGGCATTGGCCGCCAACGTGGTGTACGGCGACAGGTAGGAAACGTTTCCGCCGACGTTGGAGGTCGAACCTGCGCCGTTGCCGCTTGTGTGACCTGCGGTCACGCCATAGCTGAGCGCATTGTCGATACCCAGCGACCCCGTCATCGACTGTTGGGCCATTGTCGAGCCATTGCTGTCACGCTGCAGGCTGGTGGACGCATACAGGGGTTTCCCGCCGAAGCTCAGCGGAGTCGACAGGTTCAGCATGAGGCGGTTGTCCCATCGGCTTTGCAGGACATCGAACTGGCGGGAGGCCGATATGCTGTAGTTCAAGCGCCCGAAGGTATTGTTATAGCCAGCCTGGTACTGCGTGTCGTTGCCCTTGCGATCCCAGTAGTTGACCGTCGAACCCGAGAGGTAGAGCGACCCCCAGCCTGCCATCAGGCTCTGGTTCAACGTGACCTGAAATTGCCCACGACGGATTCCGTCGAAAAACAGCCGATTGCCACGGTCTCGATCTCTCTGCCCACCACGCCATTGCATCGCATCGCGCAGACCCAAGTAGCCGCTACTGGAATAGCGATAGGCAGCCACCGTGATATTGGTATCGGTCGGGCTGATCAATTTGCTGTATGAGAGCTTCGCACTCTGGCCACGACGCGTGGGGGCGTTGGGAAGTTCGGTATTGGCCTGCGAGATATCGAGCGCGAAAGCCCCCAATCCGGTATTGAGCGCGCTGCCGACCACGGCCGTTGTATAGCCGCGCGCTGCCGTCAGCCCGCCGTAGCCGGTCAGCAGGTTGGTGAACCCATGCTGGACTGTCGCCTGAAACAGCGACGGCTCGTCCGACAGCAGGGGGTTGCGGTATTGGCCAGCGGTCAGGCTGAACTGCGTGATGCCGGGTCGCAGCGAATTGACGACCGAGGCATAGGGCACCTTGAAGGTACGAATGCCGCCATCGGCCTCGGTCACCATGACATCCAGGTCCCCTCCGTAACCGGTCGGGTAGAGATCGTTGATTTCGAACGGGCCGGTCGCGACATTGGCGCTGTAGATGATGTTGCCGTTCTGGCGTATCTGCACCAGCGCATTGCTGTTGGCAACTCCACGGATGGTCGGCGCATAGCCGCGTTGCGACTCCGGATACATGCGTTCATCACTTGCCAGCTGGACGCCCCGAAAGCCCACGCTGTCGAACATCATGCCGTTGGTAAACGCTTCACCGATCACGAACTGCGACTTCATTCCCGGTAACGAGCGCCAGAGATTCGTTTGCACGCTCTGGTAGTGCGATCCGTTATACGAGTCGCGCGTGTAGTTGCCGTTATGGCGCAAACGCCAAGGCCCGAGGTTCAGGCCACCCGTCAAGCCCAGATAACCCTGTGTCGATGAAATGCCTTGGTTCTCTGAACGGTACATATTGCCGTTGTATGACAGCAGCGCCGCCGGCACGCCTTCGTCCCAATAGCGGGGGTCCACGTAGCCGCGCGCCGTACGGCTCAGCGAGGCCTGGGGGATGCTGATGTCCAGGCGCTGTTCACCGTTATCAAAGAGGGCGCTCGCCTGTGGCACCAACCTTTCAAGGACGGCACATAGCCGGGCCGTTTCAGTCAGCATGCTGGCTGCGTCCTGGCTCAGCTTCGAAATATCGACACCTACCCTTAGCAGAAGCTCTCGGTCAAAGCAGGGCCGGACATTGTTCGGATCATCGCCGACCTGCCGTAGCGTGATCTCCGAGCGGCCGATCCAGCTTGTATTGACGAATAGATCCGCGCGATACGCCCCGGGCAACGCCGCATTACTTTTGTTAAAGCGGCTCAGGTCTACGGACGCGCCGTCAGGTTGCTGCAGGAACAGGGCATTGAATCGAACGTCCGCGACTTGGGCGGCATCCGTCTCCCACGCCATTGTCTGTGCCGACGCGGATACCGAGAGCGCGAACAGGCAGACCCTGCTTGAGCTTCGGCGCAACGCCAGCTGTAAGGTAGAAGTGTGTTGCATCACGATAGCCCGAGGAAATTTGGGCAAACCAACCCCCTACCCATTCGTCAGGCATGATTGGTTTGGCAATGAACGGGAAGCAGGCTAGAGGCCCTAGCCGCTCTTCGTGCAATGGAAGCGGTGATCTCGTGTTACGGCAGCGGCGCGGCACCGCCTGCCCGCAGCGGCGTCTCGCCGCTGACCGCGCCGCCGTAGTCGTTCAGGAACGTGTAGCGCACGCGGGCACCTGCCGCAGGCAGTGTGTCGCCTTTCAAGGGAAAGGCTCGCGTCTCGCCAGGCTTGACCATGCCACCATCGTCGAAAGTCGCGCTACGGGTCCCCGACAGCACACTGATTTCAGTCAAAGAGACATAGAACGGCGTGGGGTTATGCGTCTCGATGGCTGGTCGGCCATCTATCTGCATGAGCCGCCAAGTGAGCTGCGCCAGCGCGTCGGCAGACGAGCCGGAAAGGTTCTCCGGACGATAGAACAGCTTGATGCGCGAACGGAATGCAAACTGGAGCCGGTTTGCGTCCGCGTCCTTCGCGCTCGGCTCAGGTGGCACTTCCAAAACGTTGAGCCAGAACACCGTCTCGCGATCCTTCGGCAGTGATTCACCGGTGTACACAATACGCAACGTCTGGGACTTGGCCGGGTCAATACGTGTGATCGGCGGCAGCACGGTAAACGGCACCTGAATAGCCGATGGCGTGTTGTACACCTGCCCATCATCAATCCATGACTTCACCAGTGCCGGGGCTCGGCCTTCGTTGGACATCTTGAGTGTGATCTCGGACTCGCGTTCGTCGTAGATCACACGCGTGCCTCCGATTACGACCGAGGCTTCAGCAGGCATCGTCAGATAGCCGAAGGATGCAAAGTACGTCATGGCTGCGGCTCTGAATGCTTTTGAGGGCGTCATGGCAGGTTTCCATACCGGTAGTTAGAGAGAGGGCGAATACACGCCCACTCGACCCTAGTTCAGTAAGATCAACTCTCTATTCACTGGTAAACGAGCGTATACATGACACTCGAACTCGCCGCACCGGCTGTTGCAGTTCCGGTCGCCACGTATTGTGCGTAGAAAGGAAGCGTGGCACTGCCGCTTCCGTCAATGCCCACGGATTTCGAATTTTGGCTGGCGTCGGCAGCGCCGATCTTGATCGCGGTGAGGTCGTTGTTCAGCACGCCGATTTCGACGTTGGAGGCACCGCCCGAATTCAGAACCAGATTGCCGGTGGCCGTGTTGACCGTTGAGCCCGGTTCGAAGTAGCTATGAACGTTGCCGGACTTTGGCGTGCAATCGGACAAGGCGATACTGAACGGTGTACGGCCGGCTGTTTGGCCCGTGCTAGCCAGAGCGCTGCTCGACACAGTTGGCAGCGTGACCGTGAAGTCATTCGAGCCACTGCCGTTGCCGTTGATCTTGCAGGTTTGCGCGGTCACGTTGCCGGTGAATGTGATCCTACCGTCTGCACAGAACGCGGCAGGTGATACACCGATGCAAGAAGCCAGAACCACAAGAGAGAGTTTGCTAGTGAGTTGTTTCATGGTCGTAGAGATCCCAAAAGACAGGCCGAATATCGATCGTCGGATGCAGTCACACCGAGTGTTGAACGATTTACATTGTGTTGCGGTTCGTAGACTAACAATCGCCCCTCGTACTTGGAGTTAGACGATTCTGAAAGACGGCGGCCTGGGATATCTCCACGTATGTTCTTTTCACTTCCCCCCTATTTACGCACTGATCACTGCTCTATTAGCGGTGTTGCCAACACAGCCGATTCTGAAGCACTCACTTGAAGCGCCCGTGTGCATCCAGCACCGTTGATCTGAACTGAGCCGCAACGCCGTTTTGAACCGGGGCAATTTGAAAATGCGCTGCTGGTCCCGCAGCCGGCATGGTTGAAATCTCTTTTTGCACTCAAACGCCACGTTGTTCCAAGCGCTGTCCGACCCGTCGCCCTACATCATTGCTTCAATCGATAGTTATCATCAAAAAGTGGTGGTTCCGTTTTTCCTACAAAGGAGGAAGATAGCCCCCATACAGTGTTTGTTGCAGAAGGAAATACCCGATGAGAATCTCGACTTTGCTAGCCCTTGTCGTTGTCTTGCTCACGGGAACCGGCACTTCTGCAGTGGCTTCGGCCACCGATGACATGAGCTGCCACTTCCTGCCCATGGCCGACAGCGGCGCCAACCTGCAGCACGCACAATCGGTTGGTGTGCTGTACAGCGAGAACACCCTCAATACCCTGGAGTACCTGGAGCATTACCATTCGGTAGCGCTCAACGGCGCGAAGAACGCCGGTCTCGATCCTCGTATCAGCCAGGCCTTCGTCAATAGCTCCGATCCGAAACTGGCCATCAACTGGCTGATGGCTTCGTTACAGAAACACTTCGCTTCGGTGACCGTCTACGACAATCTCGATGCCGTGGTCCAGGCCCATCCCGATGTGGTGGTGATGCTCGATACCTATAACCAACTGGTGAGCAAGCGCAACAATCGGGTCGAGGCGCGGTTCATCGCCAAGTTCTACGATGCCAACCTGCAGTACATTGGCCAGGCCGAGGGCCTGCGTGCCAAGGACATGCCTTCGGTGTGGGTGCGGGGCAAGGCGGCACCGGAGATCGCCGCCCAGATCAACCAGCAGACCGAGTTGCAGGTCGATGCCTTGAAGCAGTTCGATGTTTCGCTCAAGGCCCTGGTGACCCAGGAAGATGCGGGGCAGATGGCGGTCAATCAGTGATATCGCTCAGGTTGTAAGCAAACGCCCCGATTTGTCGGGGCGTTTTCGTTCGGGGTGCTTCATGCCGACTCAAGGTGCGCCGAACATTGCGGTCCAGTAGATGCCGGCATCGCTTTTCGGGTCCACCGCATAGGCCGCGCCCAGCTCACGGTAGGCTGGGTTCATCAGGTTGGCGCAATGCCCGGGGCTGGCCAGCCAGCCGTCCACCACCTTGCGCACGCTATCCTGGCCGGCCGCGATGTTTTCGCCCACTTGCTGGCCGGCGTAACCTGCCAGTTCCGCACGGTCGCCGGGGGTGCGCCCGTCGCGATCCTTGTGGTCGAAATAGTTCTGGTTGGCCATGGCCCGGCTGTGGTCCTGGGCTGTTTCGCCCAGGGTGGCGTTCCAGGCCAGGGGCGTGGCGGCGGCAAAACCCTGCTCGCCACATTGCCGGGGCTGGTTGCGGGCGCTGTTGATCTGCGCCAGCAGTTGCTGGCCCTCGGCCTGCCAATCGCCCAGGCGCGCCGACAATAGCGGGCGGGCCAGGACGATGCGCCACTGGGTGGCCTGGCGATTGACTGCGATATCGACGAACTGCGGATCCAGCACCACCTGGCAGAAGCTCTCGCGGATCGCCTGCATCGCCGCCTGGGCATCACGCGGGCCGGAGAGGCTGATGGCCTGGACGTTGACCATGGGGTAGGCCGCCCGCGCGAGGGCCTGTTGCAGATCGCCGGCGTTGTCCACCGGAAGGATCAGGCGCGGGTCGCTGGCCAGCGGTGGTAGTTCGGACGAGGCCTGGTTGGCGCAGCGTTGCGGCTGGCTGCGGTAGGCGTTGATCGACTCGATCAGCTGCGCCTGGTCATCGGCCATGGCCCCGGCCGGGCCCAGCAGGGCCAGGGACAGGGTGGCGACGGGCAACAGCAATGAGCGCATGGACATGAAGGTCTCCCAGGAGTCGGACGCGCCCATGATGCACTCGCCGCCAGGGCTTTTCACCCATTGGCGGATGAAATCGGCGTCAGCCGGAACGCCTCAGTAGAAGTCGTAGTACAGCGCCCATTCGCCGCTGTCCCGGTGCTTCCAGAACATCAGGCTGCCACTGTCCACCACGTTGAGATTGATCTTGGCGTCAGAGGAAATCTGCATCACGAATTCGAAGCCTTCGCCCGGGTCGATCCCCGACTGGCAGAACGATGGGTAGCCCCCCAGCTTGTGTTCGTAGCAGTGGGTGGTCAGGTCGTAGTAGCACTCGATGCGGCCGGAGCGTTCCAGTTCGAGGATTTCCAGCTCCAGGTCCCGGGGCACGCCGCCGCCGTCCCACAGCGGGTAGTCGGCGGGCACTGCCTCGGCTTTGAGCGGGAAGGGCTTGAGAAAGGCCTTCTCGGCCGTCAGCTCCTTGCGCACCAATACGTCCTCGTCACGGTATTCGCGCACCAGCCAACGCTCGCCCATGGGTTCGAGCTCATCGGGAAAGGGGTTGGCGATGAATACCGTGAGTACCTTGATTCCTTGCAAATGCGGGCTGCGAAAGGGCAGGGAGGGCAGGTGGAACTGGGCGAAGGGCAGCAGGGTTTCCCCCGCGCTGTTGATTGGCAGCTCTTCGTCCTCGCGAAACAGGAAGACTCGGCCCAGCCAGCTCTCTTCATCGCCATGGCTGGGGCGAAAACCGCCGGCGGTGAACTTCAGCGCCGGTTTGGCCAGTCGGTCCTGGATGCTCTGGATGTCCATGGTCAAGTACAGCGTCCTTTATGGGGGGAACGGGAGCGCGATCATACAAAAGCCGAGCCTGGCGCGCAGCGCCCGAATGCGCTTCGGGCACTGCGTTGGCGGCTTTAGAACTGCGGCGTGTATTTCACGCTGAGCATGAAGTTGCGCGGGTCGCCAAAGCTGTTGTTGCCGCCCAGTTGGTTGTAGCCGGAGATGTAGTAGTGCTTGTCGAACAGGTTGTAGGCATTGAGCGCCAGGCTGACCTGGTCGTTGAGCTGGTAGGCGATACGCGCGTTCCAGACGGTGTAGCCCGGTACCTTGTAGCTTCGCTCGTAACCCAGGGTATGGCTCTGGCTGGTAAAGCCCAGGCCGGTGCTGACCTTGCTCCACTCGCCGTCCAGGCGATAGTCGCCCCACACCCGCAGCATGTGTTTCGGGGTCCAGGTGCTGAAGATCCGCCCCTGCTCCTGTGGGTCCTTGAGGATCTTGGTGGTGTTGTAGGTGTAGCCCGCGGCCAGTTGCAGGCGATCCAGCACTTCGCCACTGACTTCGGCTTCCAGGCCCTGGCTGCGCACCTGGCCCGAGGCGGTGGAGCAGTACCAGCCGTCACAGGCAAAACCCGAGGCCTTGTCCTGGACGGCGCGGTTCTTCTGGTCGTAGCGGAACAGCGCCAGGGACGTGTTGACCCGGCCATCGAGCAATTCGCCCTTGAGCCCCACTTCATAGTTGGTGCCGATCACCGGCTGCAGCACCGAGCCGCTGGCGGTGCGTGAGCTCTGGGGTTCGAACACATCGGTGTAGCTGGCGTAGAGCGACCACTGGCGGCTCAAGTCATAGATGAAACCGGCGTAGGGCGTGACTTCGCCGTTGTTGGTCATGGTGCTCGGTGACTGCACCGTGGCCTTGTGCGTGATGGCTTGGTAATCGGTGGCATCGTAGCGATAGTCGTACCAGCTCACACGCGAGCCCAGCACCAGGGTCAAGTCCTGCACCGGCTTGATCCGCCAACTGCCGTACAGGCCTTTCTGGCGGATGTCGTAGCGGCTGTGGGTGGCACGGCCACCGGGAGTATTGAGCAGGCTGTCGTAGCTGATGGGCGGCCGGTCATGCTCGATGGCGAAGATGTTGCCGCCATTGTTGAAGGTGCGGGCAAACACGTCGTCGCTGGTCATCTTCGAGTAGTTGCCGCCCAGGGTCACTTCCTGCTCCATGGACAGGCCCTCGAAGCGTCCCGTGAGGTTCATGTCCAGGCCGATCTTGGTGTTGTCGAAATTGGTGATCCAGTCGGCGTACTGCACGCCGCTGCCGTCGGCATCGAGGCCGTCGGCGATGGTCTGGGTGCGCTGTTGGGTCGAGTCGTTGTCTTCGCTCATGCGCACGGCGCCGACCTTGAACGTCCAGTCCGGGTTGAAGCGATGCTCCAGGTCGGCGTACAGGGTGGTGACGTTGATCTGTGAATGGTTCCAGCGGGCACCGCTGTAAGTCGAGCGGGGCACGTCGACCGGGCTGCCATCGGCGTGTCGTGGCAGGCCACGGATCATCGGCCGTGATTCGGCTTCCGAGCGGCTCACGGCCAGGCCCAGGGTAGTGTCGTCGCTGAAGTCGAAGTCCAGGGCACCGTACAGGGAATGGGTCTTGCTCCACTGCTTGTCGATGAACGAATCGCTCTGGTCTTCGTCTAGCACCATCCGCCCGCGTACCGTGCCGGCATCGTTCAGCGGGCCGCCGGCATCCAGTTGCAGGCCATAGTGGTCCCAGGACCCGGCCTTGCCGGTCAGGGTCACGGTCGGGGCGTCCTGGCCGCGCTTGCGTACCAGGTTGATCGCGCCCCCCGGGCTGCCGGTGCCCTGCAGCAGGCCGGAGGCGCCGCGCAACACTTCCAGGCGGTCGAAGAAAATCAGGTCCTGGGTCGCCCAGTTGCCCAATGAGTAGGTGTTGCGTGGGATCGGCACGCCATCGTATTGCCAATCGTCGATCTGGAAGCCCCGCGACGACAGGATCATGCCTTTGCCGACCCCTTGCACACCCACCAGGCCGGTGGTCTGGTTGGCGGCGGCCTTGAGGTCGGTGAGGCCCTGGTCATCCAGTTGCTTGCGGGTCATGACCGTGACCGATTGCGGGATTTCTCGCAGGCTGTGCTGGCCCTTGCCGATGGTCGCGGCGCGTGCGGCATAGGAGTTGGAGCCTTCGGTGGTGACGCTGTCGAACTCGCTCTCGACGATGTCGGTCATGCCCAGTTGCAACCCGGCAACACCGGCGGGGAGCGGTTCGACGCTGAAGTGGCCGCTGGCGGTGAGTCGCGGTTGCAGGCCGCTATCGACCAGGGCGGCGTGTATGGCCTGGGTCGGCGTCATCGTGCCGTTCACTGCTGGCGCCTGCTTGCCCGAGACCAGGCCTGGGTCCAGGGACAGCACGACACCGCTCTGGCCGGCAATGGCATTGAGCGTCACCGCCAGCGGGCCGGCTGGCAGGTTGAAGGACCGGGACTGCTCCTGGGCCAGGGTCGGGCCGCTCAGGGCAGTCACGGCGATGGCGACGGGAAAGGCATGGAACCAAGGGTTGCGCACGAAATTCTCCTGATTGCGTTGAAGTGTCAGGAGATAGGTGGGACGAAAAATGAAAACCAGACACGAATGAGAGTTATTTTTAAAAAATATCCGCTCTCAACTGTGTGGCTGGATCACCGTGAACCAGGGGCCGTAGCGTTCAATGCGGATGGGCAGGGTCTGGGCCAGTGCATCCAGGGCCCGCTCTGGCTCATCCAGGGGAAACACGCCTTGTACTCGTAGCTGGCTGATCGCTGGGCTGACTCGGATATAGCCCCGGCAATAGGGGCGCAGCGCGGCAATGACCTGCTCGAGGGAGTCATCCAGCACGCTCAAGCGGCCGTTGAGCCAGTCGCCACGGTATGCCTGGTCCTGCGCCAGCAGTTCGATCCGCCCAGGATGCAGCAGTGCGGCCTGGCCTTGCTGCAAATCCTGTTCATGGCCGGTTCGCAGGCGCAGGCGCACCGAGTGTTCCTGTACCACGATCCGGCTCGCATCGGTTTCCTGGCTCACCAGGAAGCGTGTGCCCAGGGCCTGGACCTGGCCCTGGAGGGTTTGCACCCGCAGGGGGCGCCGGGAATCGCTGGCCACCTGGATCAGCAACTGCCCGTGACGCAGGACCAGCAGCCGTTGCTGGTCGTCGAAGCTCAGGTCCACGGCACTGTCGGCATCCAGGCTCAGGCGGCTGCCGTCGGCCAGGGTGAAATCCCGGCGCTGGCCGCGGCCGGTGCTGAGGTCCGCCAACAGGGTTTCACCATAAGGTGTGCGAGCGCCCAGCCACAGGCCGCTACCCAGCAGGCCGAGTCCGACCAGGCCGCGTAGCAGTTGCCGGCGCGAGGCGTGGGGGCTGAGCAGCAACTGCCGTGCTTCGCCCGCTTGCCCTGGCAGGCGCTGGTCGAGGGTACGCAAGGTATTGAACGACGTCCCCAGCTTGGCTTGCAGTTGCTGCCAGGCTTGGGCGTGGGCAGGATCGCTGGCCAGCCAGGCGGCCAGTTCCTGCTCCAGGCGTGGGTCGGCGTCGCCAGCGCGCAAGCGCACCATCCACTCGATGGCCTGCTCGATCTCCGGGTCCAGGCGTTGTCGGCTCACAGGCCCAGCTCACTCAGGTAGCACTGGCGCAAGGCCTGTTTCATGTAGCGGCTGACGGTGCGTTCGGACAATTGCAGTTTGTTGGCGATTGCCACATAGCTCAGGCCATCGAGCTGGCTGTAGAGGAAGGCGGTCTTGACGATTATCGGCAGGCCATCCAGCGCACGATCGATCGCCACCAGGGCCTCGATCAGCAGCAATTGTTCTTCGGGGGAGGGCGCGAGTAATTCCGGCAGGGCGCTCAGGCGTTGCAAGTAGGCCTGCTCCAACTGGCGCCGACGATGCCGGTCGAATACCAGGCGCCTGGCGATGGTGGACAGGTAGGCCCGAGGTTGTTCGATGCTGTCCGGGTCGACCTGGGCGCTGAGCAACTGGCAGAAGGTATCTGCGGCGGTGTCTTCGGCATCGGCACGGTTGCCCAGGCGTTTTTGAATGTGTTGCAGCAACCACCGGTGATGGTCACTGAAAAAGAAGCCCAGCTTGTTGCTCGAAGATGAGTGCACCGTTGGCCGCCGAGATGTGAGTGTGAATCGTTCTCAATAGTACAAGGGCGTCAAACAGGACTGCAATCGTCGCATGAGGGCACTATGGCCCTCACCGATTGGCACGGCATGAGAGGAACGGTTTCAGCTTTCACGGCCGTGGGCCGCGTCGGCCAGCTGCTGGGTATCGACCCGCACGAACAGTGAGTCGCCGATGGCCGTGAGCACGTCGCCGGCATACACCTCGCACACCACCCGGCTCTTGCGCGCCACTTCACCTTCGACCCGGGCCCGCAGGGTCAGGGGCACGCCCATGGGGGTCGGCTTGATGAACTTGATCCCCAGATTGCCGGTCACGCAGTCGATGCGCGGCAGGCTGCCCGGGGCCCGCTGTTCGTTGCGGTAGTGATAGGCCATGGCGGTCCAGTTGGAGTGGCAGTCCACCAGCATGGCGATCAGGCCGCCATACACCAGGTCCGGCCAGCCGCAGTACTTGGCCTCCGGCAGGTGCTCGGCGATCACGTGGATACCGTCCTCGTGCCAGTGGCTCTTGATGTGCAGGCCGTGGTGGTTGCTGCTGCCGCAGCCGAAGCAGACGCCCTCGGGCGCGGTGGTGTCTTGCAGGGAGAGATTGTGCATGGGGGATCCAGAGACATCTTTATTGTTGTGACCAGGTACGAGCGCAGTGCCAGGCGCTCCGAGGTTCGGCTCCGGCGAGGTCGCAAAGTGCCGAACCTGGGATTTGGCAGCTTGCGACCTTACTCTGTTTTACCGCTGGAAAAAACCGCCGAAAAACCGCTTGGCAGAGCCGGTGGCGTGAACTGCGGCACCTGCATTGCGCAGGCATTTGTCAGCGGCGTCGGTGGCGAGGAGCGGTAGTCCGTGACAGACAAGGGGCGGTCGGCTTCCTGTTCAAATGCAATAAGGCCGTTGGGAGGGATCCTGGCAGTGGTCAGGCTCCTGTAGCCGATATTCAGCCCAGCGCCGGCAGGCGTCAGGTCCAGGTTCAAACCGACACTCTGCACCGTTGTCGACAGGGTGTAATCGGTCGCTTGTGAACGGATCGAGACCCAGCCGATGTAACGATCCTCGCCGGCGCTGTCGATGTAGTGCAGTGAACAGGCACTTTGCGTACAGAGCAACAGTACGATGAGGGACCTAATTGATGCAGCCGGCATAGTTCTTGTCCCCACCGTTGAGCCTCGGCGCTTCCTGCGAGGCCTTGATCAGCGCTGCGGTTCCTGTGGCGAAGACATAGACATTGCGTGCTCCACCTATATGAGTCTTGGGGGCCACCGTGTCGGAGGTGGTGGTGTTGATGGAGACATTCGCGTAGACCGCCCCTACCTGGTCGTTGACGATAGGCAACTTGACTCCCACGCCACGCTTGTAGCCAAAGTTGATCCCGGTTGCGGTGGCCTCGCCCCAGCTCAGGTCGAGCAATGACCATGAGGTATAGGCTCCGAATATGACCGGGCCCACGGCAGGCGGCTGAGGGTCGTTCAGGCTCCTGATCTTTGCCAATGCCTGGGGCGCGACACTTGGGTTTTTCATCGCCGCACATTTTGCGGCGTCCCCGACGGCAACCACTTCGTTGATCACCACGTCGGTATACGCAAGGTCTATGTCGGATGTGCCAAGTACATCGAATGCACTGCCATCTTTCTTGGGGGGCGTGACGTTCAGCGTCGCATTCTTTACACCGATACCGGCTCCGTCGCTCGAGGCATCGATGCCCACGCGGGTATAGGTTCCAAAATACAGCGAGTGTGACGTGCAGCCCGTGAGGGCAAAGGCTGTAATGAGTGCAGTTATTTTCATCATGCACCTGCAAAGTAAGGTCCCGTTCCTGCGCCGCTTTGTTCTCGACATGACAAATACCTGGAAAGATCGTCGAGCAGGCGGCGCAAGGTTCTTGGCTCAGAGTTCCTTGAGGTAGGCCGAGGCGGCGAAACCGTCAATCAGCCCGTCGCCATGCAGATCGATGCTCGACCATTCCTGGTTGACGGCTGTGGCCACTACTTGTTGGCCGGATTTCAACCTGTCAACGACGCTGTAGCTCGTCCCGGGACCACCGCGAAGCATCAGGTCGCTGCGGGATATCACTTCATGGTTGAACGGCAGATGGACATTCAGAGGCTCGGGTGCAGCGTGGGCGAGGGTAAATGCGCCGAAGTCGCTCTGTTGTGGATTGCTCTGGTTGTAGTCGATACCGAGGCCGCACAAGATGGCCGAGGGGGCTCTTTGCAGGAGGTTGTAGGTACCCTTGGCCAAGGCATTTTGGGTACCGTTGAATTTTGCCGACATGGAAAGCCATATCAGCGAACACAGTTGAAGCTGAAACAATGTGCTGCCGGTTGCCCCGGAACCATAGACGCCCACACGATAGTCCGGCTGGCCGTTCGAAAGTTGGTTGAATGCCCGTTGCACACCCTGGAAGTACGGGACGATATGGCCGTGGATCTGATCGTCATCGGCGTCGAAGTCCACCGAAAAGTAGATGGCCGAGCCCTTGGGTTGGCCAATGTCATTCATCGCATAGCGGTAGGCTTTCAGACCTGCTTCGTAGCCTTGGTAATCAGAGAAGTCCCCGACGCTGTTCTGGTTTTGTTGAAAGACAACGGCGATGTTCATTCCCGCTTCACATATCGACTGTGCCTCTATAAGGGTCAGGCATTTGTCGGGAAATTTCTTCGAGTTACTGAAGTTGTAATATCGAATAACGGTTCCTATGTTGTTTTTCTGTAGGGCGGAAACTTTTGCAGTGGTGTTGTAAGGTGTGTCGACTATCAACATGGTGAACTCCTGTGTCGAAGTGTGCGACGAGTTTCCAGTGAAGCGTCTGATGGGACTGGCTAGTGTGTCTTTCTTGCAAACTAATTGCCGATGTGGTTAAGGTGCCCTGCTTTTTTGCATTGAACTTTCAAGGTTGTTCATTCGGTCTTTTAGTTCATCGATCCTGAGTTCGACTCCCTGTGGTGTTAATCCGGTAAAAGTTTGTTTTTTCGGTTGTTTGATAATGGTGCACGGCTGGCCTCCACAGAGGTTCTGCACAGTCGTCAGGTCAGGTACTGCAACCGGATTCGGCTTTTTAACCACTTCTCTGGCCTCGGCCACGCGCAAATTCACTTCAGGGCAATCCTGAGTGGGTTCGCCTATGTAGATGATCGCCTTGGCAAACGCGACCTGCGTATCGGCGGAAGACGTGCTGTTGAACTGGCTCAGGATCTTGTCTATGAGCTGAATGGCCGAGGAGCAGGTTATTTTTGCCGAGCCGTTGTCATTGGCAGCGCAGGGAAGTGCGATCAGAACAGGTAATAGGCATGAACAAACCAGCATCGACTTAGTCATGGGGTTGCTCCTTGGGTGGACTTAGTTGCTGAAGTGCCTCTTCCTTTGACCTGAAGCCAGGATGCTGCTGCACTGCAGGCGAACTGGCGTCCTGGGCAACCTGATGCGCTCCGGTTCCCAGGTAGCTGATGGTGGTAGTGGGCGAGGAATAGGAGTGTTCGGTTCGGGCGAGGATCGCGGTCACGATAATCACCGCGCCGATGAAGAGGCCGAGAATCCCTGGTGAGTAGGTCGACAGGGCGAAATTCCCGGAGAGGGCGGCTGTGTCCTTGAGGTCTCCGGAAAAGGTGGTGGCGTTCTTGTGGGCAAAGAACGAGACCGCCAGGCCGGCAAAGGCGATGGAAGCCCCCACCAGAATGCAGAGCAGGCGCAGCAGCGTCAGGTCGATCAGGGCAATGCAGGAAAAGATGAAATCCAGGTCGTTGCCGCCTTCAAGTTGCATGACGCCGACCAAGGTGGAAACGGTGTAGGCGACAAATGAAAGCAACAACATCAGGAACAATAACAAGCCACCTCCGGCACCAAACCAGATATAGCGTTGCCAATGATGAGTTTCGCTATTTTGGCTTTTGTCTGAAGAGGTGTTCTTTATTGCTCCAGCAGCTTCATGAGAGGCATCCATTATTTGGGGTTCTCCCTGGTGTGTGGCAATCGGCTATTAGCGGTTTAGTCGTGGTTTCGGCAGGCGTCAATGAGTGTTTAAAGTTATTTTTCTGGATGTAACATGAGTGGAACAACCAAATTGTTAGTTGGCTAATTTGTTTAAATTGTTGCTTTGCGTGCTAACTTGTTTTTGCGCATTGAAAGTTCTTGATCAGCTCGGCCGGTAGAGGACAGCACTGACGAGTTCGCTGTCGGATCGAGCGCTCTGAGTTGTGGATGTGACCCATGGCCAGTGTGAGTTGTCGCAAGAAACGGCTGAAACTGAGTGGATTTAAGGTCGTGCCCGGTCCAAGACAGGCTGATGCCGTAATGATATTCTTGCGCTGAATCGGTTCATCGTTTGTGCAAAAATATGCCCCCTGTGCTTTGCTTCAAATGGCCTGATCGGGTCCTTTGCAAGCGTGCGGGTGTCTCTGGCAAAACCGCCGAGCGTAATGTCAGGCAGTGTCCATCCACCTTCCTTGGTGGAATCCGACCCTTTTTCCCTGCTGGTTCCCGCGAAGGCGGGTACCGCCATTGCCCGTCGATTCGGCGCCAGCGGAATATGGAAAGGAGCAGGGTGGCTGCCTGTCGGCTGCGTCCCGTGACGAGCCCCGAGTAACAAGTGTCACTCATGTAGCTGAGCCAACAACGACAAGAAGTCAGCACCGGAGCGATATAAAACTGAGGTCGAGCGCGTTTCGTCGGCCTTGTGTGCCCACCCCCCAGTTCTCATGAATGCGTTCATCCGGGACCTGCGAAATGCCTGTTTCGCACCCTCCGGGATTCACAGGATCGAGGATCGGGCGGCGGATGGCGTTCTATCGTAGGTACTACAGAATGTTGAAGAAAGTGAACACGGCCCTCATCGGGCTGGCGATGTCGATAGGTCTGACGACCGCCCATGCGGCTGAGCCGAAGAAAGTGGATGTGCTGCTGATCGGCGGCGGCATCATGAGTTCGACCCTCGGGGTCTGGCTCAACGAGCTGCAGCCGGACTGGTCCATGGAGATGGTCGAGCGCCTGGATGGCGTGGCCGAGGAAAGCTCCAACGGCTGGAACAACGCCGGTACCGGTCACTCGGCCCTGGCCGAGCTGAACTACACCCCTGAAGGCAAGGACGGCAAGATCGAGATCGCCAAGGCCATCGAGATCAACGAAGCGTTCCAGATCTCCCGCCAGTTCTGGTCGTGGCAGGTCAAGACCGGCGTCCTGAAGAACCCGCGTTCGTTCATCAACTCCACGCCGCACATGAGCTTCGTCTGGGGCGATGACAACATCAAGTTCCTCAAGGCTCGCTACGAGGCCCTGCAAGCCAGCCCGCTGTTCAGCGGCATGCAGTACTCCGAAGACGCCGAGCAGATCAAGAAGTGGGTTCCACTGATGATGGAAGGGCGTGACCCGGCGCAGAAGATCGCTGCGACCTGGAGCCCGATCGGCACCGACGTCAACTTCGGCGAGATCACCCGCCAGTTCGTCGCCCACCTGCAGGCCCAGCCTAACTTCGCCCTGAAGCTGTCCAGCGAAGTAGAAGAAATCGAGCGCAACCAAGATGGCTCGTGGCGCGTGACCTACAAGAACCTCAAGGACGGTTCGAAAACCGAGACCGACGCCAAGTTCGTGTTCATCGGCGCTGGCGGCGGTGCCCTGCACCTGCTGCAGAAGTCGGGTATCCCCGAGGCCAACGAATACGCCGGTTTCCCGGTGGGTGGCTCGTTCCTGGTAACCGACAACGCCAGCGTTGCCGAGCAGCATCTGGCCAAGGCCTACGGCAAGGCTTCGGTCGGCGCGCCACCGATGTCCGTACCGCACCTGGACACCCGCGTGCTGGATGGCAAGCGCGTGATCCTGTTTGGCCCGTTCGCTACCTTCTCCACCAAGTTCCTCAAGGAAGGTTCGTACTTCGACCTGCTGACCAGCACCACCACCCACAACATCTGGCCGATGACCAAGGTGGGCATCGAGCAGTACCCGCTGGTGGAATACCTGGCTGGCCAGCTGATGCTGTCGGATGACGACCGTTTCGCGGCGCTCAAGGAATACTTCCCCAACGCCAAGCAGGAAGACTGGCGCCTGTGGCAGGCCGGCCAGCGCGTGCAGATCATCAAGCGTGACGAAGAGAAGGGCGGCGTGCTGAAACTGGGCACCGAGATCGTCGCTTCCCAGGACGGCAGCATCGCCGGCCTGCTGGGCGCTTCCCCGGGCGCTTCGACCGCCGCGCCGATCATGCTCAGCGTGCTGCAGAAAGTCTTCAAGGACCAGGTCGCCACTCCAGCCTGGCAGGAGAAGCTGAAGCAGATCGTACCGAGCTACGGCACTGCCCTGAACGACAGCCCTGAGCGTGTGGCCAAAGAGTGGGCCTACACCGCCGAAGTGCTGCAGCTGACCACGCCGCCACCAGTCAAGGGTGCGGCTCCTCAAGCGCCGGCCAGCATGGCCAAGCCTGAGAGCAACCCAGCGGCCGACATGGCGCTGTAAGCCCCGCTCCCGCCCGCGTTCGCCGGGCGGGACATCGCCGATGCCCTTGGCATCGGCTGGCTGTTCCGATTGCGGTGGCGTGTCGCCGCCGCAATGGGGCAGCAAATTCCCCAAGCCTTCCCAATCTTGCCTTGCCATGCGGCAGTGCGCCCCTGCGCCTGTGTGAAGGGGTATCATGGCGCGCCCGCTCCTGGCGGACATGCCCCAACCCTCGGAGTCACCACCCAGATGTCCAGCATCACCCTGTTCCAGGCCCCGCCCGCCGAAGCCATCCAGAGCCAGATCCAGCAGATGGTGGTGGACTACATCACCGACATCAGCGCGGTCGCCATCGCTCCCAGCAATCCGCTGTACAACCTCTACCAGTACGGCGTCGGCTACGAGGTGCACCTGTACCTGCAGGCCATGGACGGTTCCCGGGATCTTGCCGTGGAGCTGCTGGTGGCCGGCGACCCGCTGGACCCGGAGCAGGTACAGGGCTTCTTGCTCTACCTGCCGCTCAAGGACGACCCCGAGGCTTGCGCCGTGGCCTATATGGCGGTCCGCCAGGACCTGCGCCGCCAGGGTATCGCCCGGCAAATGCTAGCGGCGATGCGCGCACGCTATCCCCATGCCGAGCTGGCCTGCAGCCCGGCCAAGCTCCAGTGCTTCGAGGCCCTGGGGTTCCAACTGCTGGGCGCCCGCGGCCCGCAGCTGCTGATGAACACCCGCGAGCATGGCAGCGATGGCTTGCTGGCAGTGCTGGATGTGGCGCCGATCTACAACTCGGTGGAGGTGCGGCAGATCCATGCCTACCTGCTGGCGCAGCATGGGCGCAAGGCGATGATCGAGGCGGAGAAGAAGCGCGACCGCCACCTCGACCAATTGACCCGCCAGGCCCAAGCCCTGGTGCGCGAGCGCCTGGGCGAAGCGGCCTTGCATCGCTCGCGGGCACCGCGCCTGGTCTGACCCTGTTCCTGCAGATCTTGCGGCCCCTGCGCGTCCGTGCGCAGCCCGGGGCCATGGCTCCTGTAGCCGCTGTCGAGCCACGGCGAGGCTGCGCCAAGGCCCGCAGGGCCTTCGGATGGTGCTGGATAGAGGGGCTTGTGCCGCTGCTCTGGCCTGGATAATCTCGCGCAAACACGCAGAATCGGGCATCAACATGCAAAACCTGCATTCCTCCGCTGAACTGCCGTCCCTGCGCCGGCAAAAGATCCTCCTGCTGCTCGAGCGCGACGGCAAGGTTATGGCCGCCGAGCTGAGCCGGCATTTTTCGGTCTCCGAGGACACCATCCGCCGCGACCTGGCGGAGCTGGATGCCGCTGGCCTGGTGCAACGGGTCCACGGTGGCGCGCTGCCCCGGCCCAGGGACAGCGGCAAGGATTATTTCACCCGGGTGGGCGAGACCGACGCGGTGAAGATGCGCCTGGCGCAGTTCGCCGCACAGTGGGTGCAGGAGGGGCAGACGGTGTTGTTCGACTCCGGCTCCACCACCTTGCACATCGCCCGCTCGCTGCCCCGGGATATGGGCCTGACCGCGGTCACCGCCTCGCCGCTGATCGCCGTGGCCCTGGCCGAATACCCCAGGGTCCGAGTGATCCTGGCCGGCGGCCAGCTCAATCCATCGACATTGGCCGCCAGCGGCCATGAAGCGCTGCGGATGCTCCAGGGGATCAAGGCCGACCTGCTGTTCACCGGGGTCTGCGCGATCCACCCGGAGATCGGCATCAGCTCCCTGCATTTCGATGAAGTGCCGATCAAGCAGGCGATGTTCGACAGCGCCGCGCAAGTGATCGCCGTGACCACCGCCGACAAGCTCGGGGCCATGGAGCCTTTTGTCGTGGCACCCTGCAACCGTCTGCACCGGCTGGTTACAGAGCGGGAAGTGGCGAGCGCGGAGCTCGAAGGCTATCGACAGCAGGGAGTCGAGGTACTGCAGGTCTGACCCTTGGCAGTTACCAGAGCAGGGCTTCTACTTCGTCGAACCTGTCCGCCACTTTCAGGAACGTCTGCGCCCAGCCGCTGCTGAGGCTGACTTCCTGCAGCGGACCGGTGACGGCGAAGAGCACCGCCACACTCGACTGCTCGGGCAACCTTCCGGCCTGCAGGGTGGCGATCAGCCCACGCAACTCGGCGCTAGCCTGCTCCTGTCCGGTCCAGCTGGACCAGCAGAAATCGTTGTCGGGCAGCGACACCAGCTCCAGCGCGGCCTCTAGTACAAGGATCAGTGCTTCGCGGGACCGGCTGCGGTCCAAGCCCTGGTGCAGCAGTTGCTGGGTGCGATGCAGATCCATGGGTCAGCCTCTGGGGCAGAGGGTATCGGCTTGCTGGCTCATCCACTGCGCCATCTGCCGCAAGCGGCTGCTGAAACCGGCATCGGCGGGACTTGTTGCCGTGGCGAGCTGGCGGAACTCGTCGATGGGCAAGTGCATTTCGGGGTAGCGCCGCACAAACAGCTGGGCATGCTCATCCAGGCTGCGGGGCCAGCTCGGTTCCTGCTCCGGGCGCAGCAGGTTGGTCGCGCGAAGGAGCTTGCGCGAGGCCTCGCGTTGCAGGCGCAGGGTCTGCCCAGGGGTTGGCGCGTGGTCGATGCGCGTGGCGTAGTCGTTCAGCACCGCAAGAAAATCGCCGTTCACCGCCAGGGCTATTTCCCGGCTGGGCTTGAACGGGGCGAAGCGCTGGCGCAGGTCCTCGCCCAGCAGGCAGCGACAATGATGCTTGAGCCAATAACCCCAGCTGGGGCGATTCTCGCTGGCCAGGACTTGCTCCAGGTGGCCGATATCGAAATCGATCTTCGACACCTCGGGGTGCCGCGCCTGAAATTGCAGGCGCAGCTGTTCCAGCTCATCGAGCAGGCCCGGGGTAGGTGGCTGTCGCAGGATGAGGGTCAGGTCCAGGTCGGAGACCCCAACCCGGGCCTCGCCCCGGGCCACGCTGCCGTACAGGTAGAGGCTGTGCAGCGATGGCTGGCCCAGGCGGTGGCACAGCTCATCGAGCAGGGCACCGAACCCAGGTTGCAGGGGCGGCTCGGGAGGCAACTTGATCAAGCCTTCGGCATCGACGCCGAACGTACTGGGCATTTGCATGGGATGGCCTGCGAGAAAAAACCATCGCCAGTTTAACAGGCTGCGGCAGGTCGCTTGGCGCCTGCCGCAGTCTTGCATCGCTCAGTTCTTGAAGGCCGAGTGCTTGCGGCCCTGGTCACACAGGGCAAACACCACCACCAGCACCGCGGCAATGGCGAGGATGATCACCACGCCATCGGTGGAATGGGTGGCCGAGGCGGCCACCAGCGACAGTCCGCCCAGCGGGGCCAGGCCACCGGCGATGGCGGTGCCGATCTCGCGCCCGGTGCCGAAGCCCGAGGAGCGGGTCGCGGTGGGGAACTGTCGGCTGAGGAACGAGCCCTGGGGCGCGAACATCATCGGTGCCAGGATGCCTGTGCCGACCCCGATGGCGAGGTAGATCATCAGGCTGTCGCCGGTGTTGAGCAGGGCCAGGAAGGGGTAGGCGAACAGCACCGAGAACAGGCCGCCGAGCACCAGGACGGTCTTGCTGCTCCACTTGTCGCACAGCCAGCCGAAGAACGGCACGGCGACGATGGCCACCAGGCTGGCGATGGTCACCGACAGCGAGGTCACGTGCACATCGACATGCTTGTACTGGGTCAGGTAGGCCAGGGAGAAGGTCTTGAAGATGTAGCTCAGGGCGTTGTAGCCGATGGCCACGAAGAACACCACGGCCAGGCCCTTGAGGTCGTTCTTGAACAGTGCCTTGAGCGGCGAGGCCTGGGCCTTGCGGCTCTGCTGGTCCAGTTCCTTGAACTCCGGGGTTTCCGGAATGCTCTTGCGCACCCAAAGGCCGACGCCCACCAGCACGATGCTGCACACGAAGGGAATGCGCCAGCCGCCGGCCAAGAGGAATTCGTTGCCGTTGATGGTCAGCAGGTAGATGGTCAGCGACGACAGCAGCAGGCCCAGGTTCAGCCCCAGTGCCGGCCAGGCGCCCTGGCTGCCGCGCTTGCCTTCGCTGGCGTGCTCGTAGGAGGTGACCGCCGCGCCGGACAGTTCGGCACCGGCACCCAGGCCCTGGATGATCCGGATCGCCACCAGGATGATCGGCGCCCAGATGCCGATCGAGGCGTAGCTGGGAATCAGGCCGATCAGCGCGGTGCACACGCCCATCAGGCAGAAGGTCAGCACCAGCACCTGCTTGCGCCCGAACTTGTCGCCCAGGTAGCCGAACAGCACGCCGCCGAAGGGGCGGGCGACAAAGCCGATGGCGAAGGTGGAGAACGACATCAGCATGGCGCTGTTGGGGTTGCTGGTATCGAAGAAAATCTTCGAGAAGACGATCGCCGCCATGGTGGCGTAGAGGTAGAAGTCGTACCACTCCAGCATCGAGCCGAAGATGGTGGCCGCCGCGACCTTGCGCAGGCGTTTCCTGGTTTGCTGTGGGGTTTGCGCTGCAGTAATGCTGGGTTCAACTGCGGTCATCGGGTGCATCCTCTTGGATCATTGTATTTATTGTCGGGTGACGCGAGCACGCGATCCTGCCGGCGTCGTCGAGGCGCCGGGCAACGCGAGTGCCAGGGTGTTTCAGCCGGCCTGGAAGATCCGGTCGGCGATCATCGAGCCAATGGGAATCGCCGAGGTGGCGGCGGGCGAGGGCGCGTTGCACACATGCAACATGCGCGAGGTTTCGGCGAACAGGAAATCGTGGACCAGGCTGCCATCGCGCATCACCGCCTGGGCGCGGATGCCCGCTTCACAGGGCAGCAGGTCGCTGACCTCCAGGGACGGGCAATACTTGCGGCACTGCTCCAGGTAGCCGGACTTGAACAGCGAATTCTTCATCTCGGTCGTGCCGGAGCCGAGGTTCTGCCAGATGGTTTTCCAGAACCCGGGGAAGCTGGCGTATTGCGCGACATCGCGCCAGTTGATGGAGAACTTGCGGTAGTTTTCCCGGCCCAGGCCCAGCACCGCGTTGGGGCCAACGGTGACGCTACCGTCGATCATGCGGGTCAGGTGCACGCCGAGGAACGGCAGCTCCGGGTCGGGGATCGGGTAGATCAGGTGGTTGACGATGTCGTTCTTCGCCGCCGGCAGGCGGAAGTACTCACCGCGAAAGGGGATGATCTGGTGATCGATCCGCACCCCGGCCAGGGTCGCCAGGCGGTCGGACTGCAGGCCGGCGCAAGCCACCAGTTTCTTTGCCCGCCAGCTGCCGCCATGGGTGCCGACGCTGACGCTGTCGGCGTGCTCCTGGATGGCGGTGACGGTCTGGCCCAGGCAGATTTCGCCACCGGCGCGGCGGATCACCCGGGCCATGGTGTCGCACACCTCGCGATAGTCGACGATGCCGGTGGCGTCGAGGAACAGCCCGCCCAGGCCGACGATGTTCGGTTCGCGCTGGCGCAGTTGTTCGGCATCCAGGCGCTCGACCTTCAGGCCATTGAGCTGCGAGCGCTGGTACAAGGCTTCCATGCGCTGCACTTCCAGGGTATTGGAGGCCACCAGCACCTTGCCGCAAACCTCGAACTTGATCCCATGCTCGGTACAGAACTGCTTGGTGGCCTCGGCGCCGCGCTTGCACAGGTCGGCCTTGAGGCTGCCCGGCGCGTAGTAGATCCCGGCGTGGATCACGCCGCTGTTGTGCCCGGTCTGGTGCTTGGCCAGCACGCTTTCCTTTTCCAGGACCACCAGCGAAGCGCCGGGCTGGCGCTTGAGGATCTCCATCGCCGTGGCCAGTCCGACGATGCCGCCGCCGATGATGCAAAAGTCGTAGATCATGGTTCCAGGTGTCCGTATCAGTCTGGTTATCAGGTTGTCAGACTAAGTAGTCCGATAAAAACCGCAGGCTCGGCCTGCGGTCTGGCGTCAGTTGGGTCAGTCGAGGGTCGGCAACTCCAGGCCCAGGCGCTTGGCCGAGGCACGCAAATGGGCATCGGCACAGCCAGCGGCGGCCTGGCGGTCACCGGCGGCGATGGCCTGGTACAGCGCCTGGTGTTCCTGGGCCGCGTCGGCCGAGCCGCCCACCAGGCGCAGCGCCGAGTTTTCCCAGGCCGTCTTGCGGGCACTGGCCAGCTGGCTGCGCAGGAAGTCGTGGAAGGCCACGAAGTAATCGTTCTTGCTGGCTTCGGCGATGGCCCGGTGGAACGCTACGTCGGCCAGGGCCGCCGCTTCGAAATCACTGCGCTTGTCGTGCATTTCCTGTAGCGCGGCTTGCATGCGTTGCAGGTCATCGGCATCCCGGCGCTGGGCGGCGATCGACGCGGCCTGGGTCTCGATCCACAGGCGCATCTCGAACATCTGTGCCAGGTCCGCCAGGCGTCCCTCGCTCTGGGGGAAGCGGAACACCGTGCCGGCCGGGGTCTTGGAGATGTACGAACCCAGGCCACGGCGGGCGATCAGCACGCCATCGGCCTTGAGCTGGGCGATGGCCTCGCGCACCACCGAGCGGCTGACATTGAGCTGTTCAGCCAATTGCTGTTCGGTGGGCAAGCGCGACTCGGGAGCCAGTCGGCCGGAGTCGATCTCATTGCGGATGGCGTTGACGACCCGTACGACCAGAGAGTCGGGGCGCTGGAGTTCGAGCATGGGTAAACCTTTTAAGTCAGGTTGTCAGACAATAGCCGTGGCGAATTTTTCCTGTCAAGAAAAACCCGCGACAAGGCGCCGCATCAAGCCGTCAGGCGACAGCCGAAAATCAGGTCGTCGAAATCCTCGCCGCCTAGCTGGAAGGCCCGTTCGTCACGGCGCTGGAGGACGAAGCCGCATTTCTCCAAGACCTTGCAAGACGCCGCATTACCGTCGGTGACCGTGGCGATCAATTGCTTGATGCCCAGGGTGTGCCGGGCGTGCTCGATGACGGCGCGCAGGGATTCCACGGCCAGTCCCTTGCCTTGATGCTGCGGACGCAACAAGTAGCCGACCTCGGCCTCGGCGGCGTTGCTGTCGCTGATTCGCAGGCCGGTGAAACCCAGGCCCTCACCGCTGTGACGGTCGTTGATCAGCAGGCACAGCCAGTGGGTCGAATCCGTATTCCAGTGCGGTAGGCGCGAGGTGAAGCGCTCCTCGATCTGCGCTCGGGAAAGCGGGTCGCAGACATAGCGCAGGTTATCGGGGTCGCTGTGCAGGGCCAGGAACAGCTCCCAGTCATTGGCGGTGAGGGAGCGCAGGTGCAGGCGTTCGGTGTGCAGTTCCAGCATGGAGCGGTCCTTGTCCTCGGGTTGGGGGATGCCCTTACTCTACCGCTTCAGCGCCAGGGGTTAAGAAAACTCTGATCGCGCCAGAGTATTTTTCGCATAAGATCTCGGCCTGATTTCGCAAGGACGGGCAGGTAACCGTGAATTGGGATGATCTGCGGTTCTTCATTGCGGTCGCCAACGCCAGCAACATCACCGATGCCGGACAGGCGCTGAAGGTGTCGGCGGCCACGGTCTCGCGCAAGATCCAGATGCTGGAGCAGGCCTTGCACACGGCGCTGTTCCTGAAGACCACCCAGGGCTATTTCCTCACCGAGGCCGGCCGTGACTTGCTGCCCATGGCGCTCGAGACCCAGGAGCGCCTTGGCCAGATGGAGCGCCAGTTGGCCCGGCCCGGTGCGCGCATGGCCGGGGTGGTGCGCATCGATTGCCCGGAACTGATGGGCAGCCACCTGTTGATCCCGGCCCTGGCGGCGTTTCGTGCGGGTCATCCAGAAATCCGTTTCGACTTCGTCAATGCCGCGCACTCGATCAAGCTCACCCAGAGCCACAGTGACCTGGTGCTGCGCCTGCACCGGCCAGAAGCCGGTAGCAACTTCACCTTGCGCAAGGTCGGCGCGCTGACCCAGGCGCTGTTCTGCTCCCCGGGGTATGCCCAGGCCCAGGGGTGTCCGCAAGCGCCCGAAGACTTGGCCCGGCATGGCTTGATCGGCTGGAACCAGGCCCTGGAGCATATGCCCCTGGCCCGCTGGCTGGACCAGCTCAGTGGCGGCCAGCCGCTGTGGATGAGTACCGCCAACCTGCAGGCGCAACTCCAGGCGGTGCAGGCTGGCCTGGGGATCGCCGCCTTGCCGGCCTATATCGCCGAACCCCTGGGGCTGTGTCGGGTGTTGCCGGATGTCCCGGCGCATCGGGCCGATATCTGGTTGCTGCGCAACCTGGCGACCCAGGGCCAGGAGCGGGTCGAGCACGTGGTGCAGTTCATCGATCGGGTGCTGCGCCAGCATGGCCTGCAAGACCACTGAGGCGGTCGGCTCAGGCCAGGCCATTGCGCAGGAAGATCCACGCCGCCACCCCCATCAGTAGCAAGCCGAACAGCACATTTTGCGCCTTGAGCAAGCCCGGCCTGGCACGTAGCAGCGGTTGCAGGCTCGAGCCCAGGCCCGCCCAGAGCAGGTGGCCGAACAGGTTCACCGCGATCAGCGCGGCGCTCAGCGTCACCACCGCCAGGCTGCCGGCACTGGTGGCCGGGCTGAAGGTGGAGAACATCACCAGCAGTATGACCAACCCTTGCACGTTGCCCAATTGCAACACCACGCCATCGCGGAACAACAGCGCCTGTTCTGGCTCGCCGGGCTTGCGCAGTGGTCGCAGCAACAGGCGCAGGCCGAGCCAGAAGATGTACAGGCTGCCGGCGATCCGTAGGCCCCGCAGCAGTTGCGGTTGCTGCGCCAGGCTGTGGTAGAGCCCGAGGCCCACCAGCAGGGCCAGCAGGAAGTAGGTCAGGTCCAGGCCGAGGATGAAGCGCAGGGAGCGGCGCACGCCGCTGCGGGCGCCGGAACTGGCCACCATCAGGTTGCCGGGGCCGGCACTCAGGGCCATGGGCAGCATGGTGGACAACCACAATGACCAGTTGATGTCGTGGATCGGGGGCACGCGCGATTCCTTGGAGGCAGTGCGGATTGCACCGGCGCCAGCTTAAGGCGCCGCCGGGGCAGGGGTTACCGCCAGGAATGCAAAGCGGTTTTTCAGGCCTGTCCGGCCTGCTCCAGGGCATTGTGCAACCAGCTGCAGAAGCTGCGGGTCAGCGAGCTGCCTTCACTGTCGCGATGCACCAGCCAGGCCCAGGTCGGGCCGCGCACGCTCTGTTCGCACAGCGGCTGCAACTGGCCCTGGGCCCGGGCTTGCCGGGCCAGCAGTTGGCTGACCAGGGCAATGCCGTGGCCGGCGCAGGCGGCGTCCAGCAGCAATCCCGGGTCGGAAAAGTTCAGGCCGTTGTTGCGCTGGCCAACATCCGTGCCGCCTTCCACCACCCAGTGGCTCCAGTCCATTTCCCGTTCGCCGTGCAAGGTGGTGCGCAGCGCCTGGGGCTGCTCCAGCAGGGACGGGTGGCAGGCCGGATAGAGCTGGTCGTTGTACAGCTCCAGGTAGCTGCATTCGGCCTGGGCGCTGAGGTCGTCGCGGATCGTCACGTCGATGGTCTGGGTGGTCATGTCCGGCGGCTCGAAACTGGTGAACAGCCACAGGTCCACCTCCGGGTGCAGGCGGTTGAATTCGCCCAGTCGCGGTAGCAGCCAGTGGCGGGCGAAGGCCGGGCTGGTGTTGACCACCAGTTGGTTGGGCTTGCGGTACTGCTCCAGGCGGCGAATGCCCACGGCCAGTTGCTGCAGCAGCGACTGGGTGGTGCTGCGCAGGTCATGCCCGGCATCGGTCAGGGTCACGCTGCGCCCGCTGCGGTAGAACAGCGGCTGTTCGAGGAAGGTTTCCAGGCTGCGGATCTGCTGGCTGATGGCCGATTGGGTCAGGTGCAGCTCCTGCGCCGCCTGGTGGAAGCTGCCCAGGCGCGCGGCCGCTTCGAAGCCGCGCAGGGCGTTCAGGGGAGGCCAGTGTTTTAACATTATCGATAAGCACAGCTAATCAGAATTTCACTAAATCTATCGTTTGTTGCGGGATTTTCAAAGCCATAGCATGGGCGCCATTGGTTACACCGGTATTTGTTGGCTGATAACAAAACCTTAATCGAGAGGCGCGATTCCCATGCACAGCAATGACAGTCGAAACAGCGGTTGGCGGATGCCCGCCGAGTGGGTGCCCCACGCGGCGACCTGGATGGTCTGGCCCCATAACCAGGACCTGTGGGAGTCAGGCTGGGGCGTGACCCTGGCCGGCGTACAGGCGGATTTCGCCCGGGTGGCCAATGCCATCGCACGTTTCGAGCCGGTCAAGCTGGTGGTCGATCCTTCGGCCCTGGAGAGCGCCCGGCGCCACTGCGGCGCCAACGTCGAGCTGCTGGTCCAGGCCGTGGACGACAGCTGGTGCCGCGACTCCGGGCCGAGTTTCGTCTGCCATCCCCAGCACGGGCTGGCCGGTGTCAGCTGGCGCTTCAATGCCTGGGGCGGCAAGTCGGCCCATGAGCTGGACCGCAGCCTGGCCCGGCGCCTGCTGGATCAGCTGGGGCTGGACTGCTTCGGCACCCACCTGGCCAACGAAGGCGGCGCCATCCATGTGGACGGCGAGGGCACCCTGATCACCACCGAATCGGTACTGCTCAACCCCAATCGCAACCCGGGCCTGGGCAAGGCCGAGATGGAAGAGATCTTCGAGCGCCTGCTGGGAGTGAAGAAAACCATCTGGCTGCCCGGCGATCCGGACTACGTGACCGGCGACATGACCGATGGCCATGTCGATGGTGTCTGTGCCTTCGCCCGTCCCGGCCTGCTGCTGGTGGACGCCACCCATGACCGAGGCTCGGTGTACGCCGAAGTGGTGCGCGAGAACCGCCGTGCCCTGGAACTGGCCCGGGATGCCCAGGGCCGTGCCTTCGAACTGGTGGAGCTGTTCGAAGCCACTGCCGCGGTGGACACCCAGGCCGAGGTGTTCTGCGCTTCCTATACCAACTTCTACATCGCCAACGGCGCGATCATCATGCCGGCCTACGGCATCGAGGCCGATCAGGTCGCGGCCCAGGTCCTGGCCAAGGCCTTCCCCGGGCGGCAAGTGGTGCCGGTGCAGATCAACCACCTGGCCCATGGCGGTGGTGGCGTGCATTGCATCACCCAGCAGCAACCGCGCTGGCCACTGGAGGTGTCGGCATGAGCAACTTGACCGTCGCAACGTTGCAGATGCCCTGTACCTGGGACCTGGCGGACAACCTCGAGCGTGCCGAGCAACTGGTGCGCGAGGCCGCGGCCCGCGGCGGGCAGGTGATCCTGCTGCAGGAGCTGTTCGCCACGCCGTACTTCTGCATCGAACAGCAGCACCGACACCTGGCACTGGCCGAAGAGTATGGCCAGAGCCGCATACTCAAGCGCTTTGCCGCCCTGGCCAAGGAGCTGGGTGTGGTGTTGCCGCTGAGCTGGTTCGAGCGGGCCGGCACTGCCTACTTCAATTCCCTGAGCGTGGCCGATGCCGACGGACGCCTGCTCGGGGTGTACCGCAAGACCCACATCCCCAACGCCATCGGTTACCAGGAGAAGGAGTACTTCAGCCCTGGCGACACCGGCTTCAAGGTCTGGGACACGGCGTTCGGCCGCCTGGGCGTGGGCATCTGCTGGGACCAGTGGTTCCCGGAAACCGCCCGTTGCCTGGCCTTGCAGGGCGCCGAGGTGCTGCTGTTCCCCACGGCCATCGGCTCGGAGCCTGGCGCGACCGACCTGGATTCACGGGATCACTGGCAGATGACCATGCGCGGGCACGCCGCGGCCAACCTGCTGCCGGTGGTGGCGGCCAACCGCGTCGGGCGGGAAGTGGCCCGCAGCGACTCAGAGCTGCACATGCAGTTCTACGGCTCCTCGTTCATCTGCGACCACAAGGGCCGGCTGCTGGCCGAGGCCGACCGCGACAGCACCGGCATGCTCCTGCATGAGCTGGACCTGGCGGCCATGGCCGAGGAGCGGCGGACCTGGGGCATCTTCCGTGATCGTCGTCCGGAAATGTACGGGCCCTTGCTGAGCCTCGACGGCCAACACCTGCACTCACGCTGGAACCCTCGGGAGGCATGACCATGAACCGCATTGGCATATTGCGCCTCGGCGCGCTGGCTCTGGCATTGATGGCTGCGCAGGTCCAGGCCGCGCCTGAGGAAAAGACCCTGCGCCTGTACAACTGGGCCGATTACTTCGCCGAGGACACCCTGGCGCGTTTTACCGCCGAGACCGGGATCAAGGTGATCTATGACGTCATGGAAGGCAGCGAGGTCCTGGAGGCCAAGCTGATGACCGGCGGCAGTGGCTACGACCTGATCTTTCCCGGCGATACCGTGGCCGAGCGATTGATGCACGCCGGCAGCCTGCAGAGCCTCGACCCTGCCAAGCTGGCGCAGATGGACGACATCGAGCCCGGCCTGCAAGCCTTGCGCGTGCAGTACCCCAGGGCCAGCCAGGCCACGGTGCCCTATACCTGGGGCACCATCGGCCTGACCTACAATGCCGGGCAGATCGCCCAGCGCTTGCCCAATGCACCGGTCAACAGCCTGGACCTGCTGTTCAAGCCGGAACTGGCGGAGCATTTCGCCGATTGTGGGATCTCGGTGATCGACTCGCCCGACGAAGTCCTGGCGGTGGCGCTCAATTACCTGGGACGCGATCCGCGCAGCGCCAAGCCGGCAGACCTGCAAGCGGCTGGCGAGCTGCTGCTCAAGCTGCGCCCCTACATCCGCAAGTTCCAGTCGCAGCCGGTGACCGATCTGGTCAATGGCAACCTGTGCCTGTCCCTGGGCTACAGCGGCGATGTGACCCAGGCCCAGCGCGCCGCCGACGCGGCAGGCAAGAAGGTCGATTTCCAGTACCGCATCCCGCGTGAGGGCACCACGGTCTGGATGGACACCATGGCGATCCCCAAGGATGCCCGGCACCCGGAGTACGCCTATGCTTTCATCAACTTCGTCATGCGCCCGCAGAACATGGCGGCCATCAGCAATTTCACCGGCTACCCCACGGCCAATGCCAAGGCACGGCCGCAGATCGATCCACGGATGGTGGGCAACCCGGATATCTATCCTGATGCCGCGACCTTTGCCCGCCTGGTGCCGGGGCGCGATATTCCCCAGGCCGACATGCGGGCCCGAATGCGCATCTGGACCCAGTTCAAGACGGCTACGATAAAAGCACCGTGAGCCGTTCCACTTCATGCAATCCCCCTTGAGAGAAAGACCGATGTCGACCCGACGTACATTCATCAAACAGGCCTCGCTGCTGGCCGGTTTCGCCGCCGTGACTACCCTGGGCCTGGGCGCCCGTCGGGTCTTGGCCCAAGAACAGGAACAGGAGGACTGGGTCATGCCCGACGAAGGCGATCGTCACCAGCGGGCCTTCATGGCCTTCGGTGCCCAGGACGCGATCTGGGAAGACTTCACTGGTGATGTGCAGGAGGCCCAGGGCCGTATTGCCCGGGCGATTGCCGCCCATGAACCGCTGACCCTGTTCTGCCGCGAGCATGAGCGCGACCTGGCCGAGGAGCTGTGTGGCACTCGCAACGTCACCTATGTGATCACCGAGCTGGACGATATCTGGATGCGCGATATCGGCGCCAACTTCGTGCTCAACCCCCGCGGTGAGTTGGGCGCGGTGGACTTCAACTTCAATGGCTGGGGCAACAAGCAGCGCCATTCCCGGGATGCGCGCCTGGCACGAAAGGTGGCCGATGGCGCGCGCGCCACCTATTTGCGCAGCGAACTGGTGGGCGAGGGCGGCGGTATCGAGGTGGATGGCCACGGCACCGGGATCATGACCGAGAGCAGCTGGATCAACCGCAATCGCAACCCCGACTGGAGCAAGGCCGAGGTCGAGGCCGAGCTCAAGGCTTGCCTGGGGCTGCGCAAGATCATCTGGCTGCCGGGGATCAAGGGGCATGACATCACCGATGCCCACGTCGACTTCTATGCACGCTTCGCGGCTCCCGGGGTGGTGGTGGCCAACCTCGACAACGACCCGGATTCCTACGACCACGCGGTGACCCGCGCGCACCTGGAGATCCTGCGCAACGCCACCGATGCCGATGGCCGCAAGCTCAAGGTGCACACCCTGTCGCCGCCCTTGAATCCGCGCAAGAGCCGCTTCAGCCGGGACAACGAAGACTTCGCCGCGGGCTACATCAATTACTTCGTGATCAACGGCGCGGTGATCGCCCCGGAGTTCGGCGATCCCGTGGCCGACGCCAAGGCCCATGACTTGCTTAGCCAGCTCTACCCCGGGCGCGAGGTGGTGCAGCTGGATATCGATGCGATTGCCGCAGGTGGGGGTGGCATCCATTGCGTGACTCATCAATTGCCGGCGGCCTGAGCCTGGGCGAAACTTGAAAGTGGTCTGCTCTTGAATATGGAATTGGCCTGATAAGGCAGGCCGTTCTGCCCCTAAGCTGGCGCTCTTCGATACCCCCGCAAGGCCACGGTCTTGCGGTTTTTCATGAGGAGCGTGTGATGAGCGAAAAACAGCAGGCGGTAACAGTACGTGCGATTCGGCCTGAAGACCGCGAACAATGGCAGGCGTTGTGGCTGGCCTACCAGGACTTCTACCAGGTGAACCTTTCGGAGCAGGTGAGCCAACGCACGTTCGAGCGTTTCTTCGATCCCCAGGAGCCGGTGTACTCGGCGGTGGCGGTGCAAGGTGGCGAGTTGGTGGGGTTCGTCAACTCCGTGCTGCACCGTTCGACCTGGGCCACCACGGACTTCTGCTACCTGGAGGATCTGTACGTGGCGCCGCAGGTGCGTGGGGGCGGCACCGGCAAGCAGTTGATCGAGTGGGTCCAGGCCTTCGCCCGCCAGCACGATTGCGCCCGGCTGTACTGGCACACCCATGCCACCAACAAGCGCGCGCAAAAGCTCTATGACTGGGTGGCGGCCAATTCGGGGTTCATCGAATACCGGATGCCACTCTAAGCCCTCGCCGATCCTGGCGGCTCGTGCCGAGCTGGCGAGGCTGCGTCCGGGCGCGTAGCGGCCGTAAAAAGGACGATGCGGTCGATCAGCTGCGCCGCCAGGCCGACCCGGTGGCCGCCACGGCTACGCTGGCTGGTTGAACACCAGGGCCTTCAGGCCGCACTGCACGTCGGCATCGGGAAATTCCGGCGGGTTGTCCAGGCGCTGTTCGAAATGCAGCCCTGGCGCGGCTTCGGCCATGCCGTCCAGCAGGAACTCCACGCTGAACGCCGGATCGTTCATGCAGGCCAGCACCCGGCCCGTCGGCGTCAGCAACTCCGGCAGGCGTCGCAGCACTCGCACGTAGTCCTTGCTCAGCACAAAGCTGCCTTTCTGGAAGGAGGGCGGGTCGATGATCACCAGATCGTAAGGGCCGCCTTGCTTGACCTTGCCCCAGGACTTGAACAGGTCATGGCCGAGGAAACTCACCCGGCCCAGGTCGTGGCCATTGAGCCGATGGTTGTCGCGACCACGGCTCAGGGCCGCCCGGGACATGTCGAGGTTGACCACTTTCTCGGCCCCGCCGGCGATCGCCGCCACCGAGAAACCGCAGGTGTAGGCGAACAGGTTCAGCACCTTCATGCCCTGGGCATTGGCCCGCACCCAGTTGCGCCCGTAGCGCATGTCGAGGAACAAGCCGTTGTTCTGCTTGCTGCCCAGGTCCACCCGGTAGTCCAGGCCTTCCTCGGTGATGGTGCAGGACTCCACCGGCTCGCCCAGCAGCCATTCCCCCAGGCTGTCGGGCAGGTAGCGGTGTTGCAGCATCAGGCTGGTGGCGCCGCTGGCCTGCCACTGCGCGGTGGAGCCCAGTGCCACCAGCAGCTGTTTCAAGGCCGCCAGTTCCTCGGCTTGCACTTCCTTGAACAGCGACACCAGCACCACGCCTTGCAGCCAATCCACGGTCACCTGCTCCAGGCCCGGCCAGCAGCGCCCACGGCCGTGGAACAGGCGCCGGGTTTCCCTTGGGGCAATGGCCAGGGCATCGAGCAGGTGTTGGTTGAGGGTGGCGAGGGCTTGAGGGTTCATCGGCGCGACCGGCAATTTTTCGGGGCGGCATTTAACCACAATTGCCGGCCGGGCGCGGTTCAGTCCAGGTGTTCCGGGCGGCCCTTGGCTCGCCATTGCGCCAGCCGGCCAGCGAGCACCGGAGCCAGCAGGTCGTAGTTGCTCCAGCTGCTCTCCACCCGGTAGATCGTATCGGGGATTGGCGCCAGAAGCTGCTCATAGTCTTCAATGTAGCGGCCGTAGTTGCCCTTTCCCGTGTAGTAGGCAACAGCGAAGGCATTGCCTTCGGCGTTGAAGTCTTCGTCGTAGAGTTTTTCATCGAGCATCTTGAACAGAAACTCGCAGCCGTCGAGTTTGCGCGAACGTAGCTGCGCCAGTTCCTCGGCGGCATCTTCTTCAAGTTCTTCGCTGGCAAAGCCGTTGAGCAGCATCCAGGCCAGGAACAGGCCGATATGGGTGCCCCCGGCGCTCGGTGGCAGGTCGCTGGGAAAGTCTCCGCCGTAATGCCAGGAAGCGTCGTCGTATTTCATCGGGCATGGGTCCTTGTGTACATGCGATTCAAAGAAGGGTGTTTTCCCATTTCTCGGTGCCGGCCAGGCGCCGCTTGACGTTGTCGATCCGCCATTGCCCGGCCGCCAGCTTGACCAGGAACCGGTACTCGTAGCGCAGCCTGCGCGAAGCGGGATCGCGGATCAGCACTTCGGCCTGGTTCGGCTTGAGCCGCTGGCAGGCCAGCAGTTCGTTGTCCTTCGAGTAGGTGGTGGGCGAGCCATAGGATGAGCGGGTATAGGCCCTGTCGCGCAGGGTACAGAAGCGTTCCAGCAGTTGTTGGGGTTCGGCCCAGAAATCCTGATCCAGGCCGTTGCGAGCCTGGGCCTTGCCGCGCCGTTCCCAGGCTTCCAGGGCCAGGGTGTAGGCCCGCACCTGGGTGACCGGGTCGCTGCTGCTGTGGGCATCGGCCGGCAGATCCGGCCACGGCAGGTGCGGGGACGGTTGCGCTGGAGGCTGTTCCCCGGCACCGGCTTCTGCCAGCAACTGCATGATTCGCCCATGGCCTTTTTCTTCTGCCAGGGACCAGGCGTTGCGTTGCTGGAAGTCCAGGTGCTGGGGGTTGGCGCCGGCCTGGAGCAACAGGCTGACCATCTCCGCGTGGCCGCCCTGGGCGGCGTTCATCAAGGCGCTGCGCTGCAGGTCGGGGGAAGCCTGGTCCAGGGCCGCGCCGTGTTCGATCAGCAGCTTGGCGATGGCGCAATCGCCGTTGCCGGCCGCCCAGGACAAGGCGCTGTAGCCCAGGGCCTTGCAGGGTTGTTGCAGGTTGGCGCCGCGTTGCAGCAGCAGGGCCACGGCGGGCAGGCGCCCGGCGATGGTGGCGGCCAGCAGCGCGGTGCGGCCGGTGCCCTTGTGCTTCCATTCGATATCCGCGCCGGCATCCAGCAAGCGGGTCAGTGCAATGAGATCGCCGCGAGCGGCGGCTTTTTCCAGAAGGTGGGACAAGGTCGGGAATCCGTTCGATCAACTAAAAGACGCCAGGCAATGGTAACGCCGCAGTACGCGGGTTTGCCATGTCGGGTTCAGCGTGGACGCCTTGCAGAGCCCCGAGTAGGATGGCGCCTTCGCCCGCAAGCCATGCCAGGTGCTGCTGGGGCCAGAGCGTTTTGCCGTTGCCGACCGACCACTGTTCAAGCTGGAGTCCAGGATGTTCAACGCCATTGTGATCGATAAAGACACCGCAGGTTACCGCGCTGATTTGACGCAGTTGGAAGAAGCCCGGTTGCCCGTCGGCGATGTCAGCGTGCGGGTCGCGTACAGCACCCTGAACTACAAGGATGGCCTGGCGATCACCGGCAAGAGCCCGGTGGTACGGCAATTCCCCATGGTCCCGGGTATCGATCTGGCCGGTACGGTGGAGTCCAGTGCTCACCCCAGGTTCCGTCCTGGCGAGCAGGTGCTGCTCAATGGCTGGGGCGTGGGGGAAAGTCATTGGGGCGGTCTGGCGCAGAAGGCCCGGGTGCAGGGCGACTGGCTGATCCACCTGCCGCAAGCCTTCACTGCGCGCCAGGCCATGGCCATCGGCACGGCCGGCTACACCGCCATGCTCTGCCTGATCGCCCTGGAACGTAACGGCCTGCGCCCGGGGCAGGGCGAGGTGCTGGTCACGGGTGCCAATGGGGGTGTCGGCAGCTTTGCCATCAGCCTGCTGGCGCGCCGGGGGTACTCGGTCATCGCCGCCACCGGCCGCCCGGAAGAGGCCGACTACCTGCGGCAACTGGGCGCCAGCCAGGTGATCGAGCGTGCCGAGCTGTCGCAGCCGGGACGGCCACTGGCCAAGGAGCGCTGGGTAGCGGCGATCGATTCGGTGGGCAGCCACACCCTGGCCAACGCCTGTGCCGGCACTGCCGCCGATGGCCTGGTGGCCGCCTGCGGACTGGCCCAGGGCATGGACTTCCCGGCCTCGGTGGCGCCGTTCATCCTGCGTGGGGTCAGCCTCGTGGGAATCAACAGCGTGACCCGGCCCTATCAGGAACGGGTCCATGCCTGGGAGCGATTGGCCGCCGAGCTCGACCTCGCTCACCTGGAGCTGATGATTCGCGAGGTGGCGCTGGGCGAAGCCATCGAGGTTGCCCATGAGCTGCTCGCTGGCACGATCCGTGGACGGGTCGTGGTCGATGTGAACCGCTGATCCCTCGCTGGCCGCGTGTGCCCACGGTAGATCCGAGTGGGCGCCACGGCCGAGCCGCTGAACCGGACAACACCCGGTCGGCAAACTCCCCGGGCCCTTTGGTGGCTCTTTCGCGTTCCTGATTCGAGGTTGCACGTTCATGTCCATGGCTCCCCAGCGACCACTCTGGCAGGTGTACCTGATCTTCCTGCTGCCCATGGTGCTGTCGAATTTTTTGCAGTCGTTTTCCGGCACCCTCAACGGGATCTACATCGGCCAACTGTTGGGGACCCAGGCCCTGGCGGCGGTGTCGGGGATGTTTCCCATTCTGTTCTTCTTCATCGCCCTGGTGATCGGCCTGGGGGCCGGGGCCTCGGTGCTGATCGGCCAGGCCTGGGGTGCCCGGGAGCTGGACACGGTCAAGTCGGTGGCCGGCAGCACCCTGTTGCTCGGGGCCCTGATCGGCCTGGTGGGGGCGCTGCTGGGCATGCTCTTCGCTCGCCCGGTGTTGCAGGGCCTGGGCACCCCGGCGGACGTGCTGGATGACGCGGTGGGTTATGCCCGGGTGATGATGCTGATCCTGCCATTGCTGCTGGTCTTCGTGCTCTTCACCCAGTTGCTGCGAGGGGTCAGCGATACGCTGTCGCCGTTGCTGGCGCTGATCGTCTCGACCCTGGTGGGCCTGCTCTTGACCCCGGCGCTGATCCGCGGCTGGCTGGGCTTGCCGCCCTTGGGGATCCAGAGCGCGGCCTTCGCCGGGCTGGCCAGCAACATCATCGCCATGGGCTTTCTGGTCTGGCGCCTGAGGGGCCAGACCCATCCACTGGCCTTCGACCGGACGCTGTTCGCGGCGTTGAGACTGGACCGGGCGATCCTGGCCAAGGTGCTGCGCATCGGCCTGCCCACCGGGGTGCAGATGGTGGTGATCTCGTTGTCCGAGCTGGTGATCCTGGCCCTGGTCAACCGCCACGGCTCCCAGGCGACCGCGGCTTATGGCGCGGTGACGCAGATCGTCAACTATGTGCAGTTCCCGGCGTTGTCGATCGCCATCACCGCCTCGATCCTCGGGGCCCAGGCCATCGGCGCCGGGCGCCTGGAGCGGATCACCCCGATCCTGCGCACCGGGCTGCTGATCAACCTGTGCCTGACCGGAGCCCTGGTGCTGCTGGGCTATCTGGTTTCCCACTGGCTGCTGGGGTTGTTCATCATCGAGCCGACGGCCCTGGCCCAGGCCGAGCACCTGTTGCACATCATGCTCTGGAGTCTGCTGGTGTTCGGTTTCCAGGCCGTGGTGGGCGGCATCATGCGCGCCAGCGGCACGGTGTTGATGCCGGTGGCGATCTCGATCTTCTGCATCCTCGGGGTGCAGTTGCCGGCGGCCTACCTGCTGGATGCGCATTTCGGCCTGCAAGGGGTGTGGATGGCGTTTCCGGTGGCCTACCTGGTGATGCTGGTGTTGCAGACCAGCTACTTCAAGCTGGTCTGGCGGCACAAGCAGATCCAGCGCCTGATTTGAGGCACCGGGCTCAACGCTTGGCGGCACCGGCTTGGCGCCGGTCCTGCCAACCGGTGATCACCAGGTACAGCAACGGGCCGATGGAGACAAAGACGGCGGTCAGCAACAGATAAGGCAAAACCGAGACTAGCGCCCGGTCACGGGCGCGGGCATCGCGCAGCATCCACAGGCCGGCCAGGACGGCCATCAGGTACAGGTCGATCACCACCTGCGCGGTGTCCGGGCGCGACAGCAATTGCAAGCCGAACTGCAGCAGCGATTGCTCGGCCTGCATCAGGGTGAACAGGGTGTAGCCGCCGAAGGCCAGCAAGGCCAGGAGTGCAGGGTAGGGACGGGGCATGGTGTGGTTCTCGCTCAGTGGTGGGTGGGGACGGGAGTGGGGTCATGGCGACTCCCCAGGTCCAGCAGCAGGTACCCGAAGCCGGCCAGGGCACAGGCGTAGATCAGTACCTGGGACGGTAGCGAGCCGAACAGGTACAGCGGGTGCTCTTGCAGGCGGTAGTGCAGCCCGGCGTGGACCACGAAAAAACCGGCCAGTGAGCGTCGGCTGATGCGCCGGATTCGCGCTTGTCGGTGCCCGGCCAGTAGCATCAGGGCGGCGCACAGTGGCACGTGCAAGGCGATGAACCAGTCTCGACCCTGTGCCGGCTCCAGCGCGCGCAGGCCGTACAGCAGGCGCCATTCGGCCTGGGCCACGGCATCCAGTTCATGACCGGCGAACAGGGCGACGGCCAGTATCCAGAGGATGTTTTTCACGGTGAAACTCCTTGAACAACCCAAGGCAAACAGGCTAAGTGGCAGGCGCGTCACCACTCAATGACCCCTGAGGTCATAGACAGCAGCGGGCGGATCCGCTGTGCTGCTCCTCCGATTCCCTTTCAAGGACTGAACCACCATGAGCCACCCGATCCTGCCTGCCGGCCCCGGCCGACTTATCCGTGCGGCCCGTGCCGACGATGTGCCGGCCATGCTCCAGTGCGATCTCTATGCCCAGGCCCATCCGGCCCGGGGCCAAGCGGTCGCTCGGGCGGTAGAGTGTGGCCAGGGCTGGGTCGAGATGGTTGGTGATAGCGTCGCGGGTTATCTGCTGCTCCAGCATGATTTCTTCGACCATGGTTTTGTCTCGCTGGTGGTCGTGGCCCCCGGGCAGCAACGCCAGGGGGTGGCGCTGCGCTTGCTCGAGGCTGCGCAGCGAGCCTGTCGCACGCCGCGTCTGTTCATTTCCACCAACCAGTCGAACCAGGCCGCCCGCGGGATGATCGCCAAGGCTGGTTTCCGTCCCAGCGGGGTGATCGAGAACCTCGACGAGCAAGACCCGGAGCTGATCTTCTTCAAACCGGTGGGTTGAACCGGATACTGTTCATGACCCTGCATAGGACGGTGCTACCCGTGTCCCGAGATCTTGAGCAAACCCCGGCCCAGCCCCTGCCGGTGGGGTTGCAGCTGCGCCAGTTGCGACAGCAAGCGCGCCTGAGCCAGTTGGACCTGGCGTTGCAGGCAGGTCTTTCACAGCGCCACCTGAGCTGCGTGGAGACCGGTCGTGCGCAACCCAGCCAAGGGTTGCTGCACCGCTTGCTGGACAACCTGCAAACCCCATTGGAAGTGCGCAATCGGGTGTTTCTCGCCGCCGGTTATGCGCCGCGCTATGCCGCCTTGCCCCTGGATGATCCGGGGCTGGCGCCGGTACGCACGGCATTGCTGCATTTGCTGGAGGCGAATAATCCGGCACCTGCGATCGTCATCGACAGTGGCTGGCAGGTGCTGGCGGCCAATCGCGCCACCGAGGCGTTGTTCCAGTGGCTGGGCCTGCCACGACAAGCGGTTGCCGAAGGTTTCAACCTGCTTGCGGCTTTGCTGGCTCCCGGTGGTTTCGGCGATTGCCTGGTCAACGCCGCGGAGATCCGTCAGGTGGCCTGGCAACGGGCCAGCCGCGAGGCCGGGCAGGATCCCGGGCTGGCAGCGTTGCTGGCCAGCCTGCCGTGTCCCGAGGTGTCGGCAACGGCCCCGGACCTGGCCTCGCCATTGCTATTGACCCGGGTCGCCGGGCCTCACGGCGAACTGAGCTTCCTGTCGACCTTCACCACCTTCGGCATGCCCCAGGACATCACCGTTGCCTCATTGCGTATCGAACACCTGATACCGGCCGACGAGGCGACCTGGCAGGCGCTGACCCAGGCCTGTGCGCAGCAGGCTGCGGCGAACCTGGACTAGGTCGCCAGCGCCCGGCCTGGTTGGCGCACAACACCCCTCGGGGGTGCTACGGCGCCAGCGAGGACCATGCGGGTCAAGGTTGCGGCCACCGCTTCGATGTCTTGCTCGTGCGGCCCGTCTTTGCCGCGGATCAGGGCGATCTGCCAGCCCAGGGTGGGGTAGGTCTGCGTCGCCGAGCCGATGAACAGCAGCAGGTGTTCCGGAGCCACGGCCTGGATCAGGCCACGGGCCATCCAGTGGCGCAGGCAGGCGATTTCATCCTGGTTGCAGGCGTGCAGTTCGTTGCACCAGGCCTCTGGCAACTGTTGGGCACCGTGCAGCAACTCGCTGCAGAAAATCTTCGAGCGCAAGGGGTAGGCCTGGACGATCTGCAATCGAGCGGCGATGTAGGCTGCCAGCGCCGTGGCCGGTGCGACCTCGCGGGACAACAGTGACGATGCCTGTTGCAGGGGCGCGCGCAGGGGCTCGAGGACCTCGGCGTAGAGGTTTTCCTTGGTATGGAAGTAGTAATAGAGGTTGGCCTTGGGGACCCCGGCCCGCAGCGCTATGTCCAGGGTCTGGCAGGCACTGAACCCCTTGGCGGCGAACTCGTTGCACGCCGCCTCGAGAATCAACTGCCGATGGCGTGAGCGGGACCGGCGCTCCCGGCTTGCCGGGGCTTTGCTGGAGGTCGATGGGGGTGCTGCAGGTGTCGTCGCGGGCGATGGTTTGCCGGCGTAGGGCGAGGGGTGAGGCATGGGGCAATCCCGGGGTTCGATATTCGCAATATACAAAAGTATATAGCGAAACCGTCATCCCTGGCCCAAGGCTGATAGGGGCCTTGGGCCAGGGCCCGCTCGTGGAGGCGTTCAGGAGCTGCGCTGGCGCCACCAGCGGCGTGCCAGGCAGCCGTAGACCGAAACGTTGACCAGCAGCACCAGGCCGCCCAGCCACAGCTGGATGCCTGGAGTCAGGCCGCTGGGGTAGATCAGCGGGATCAGGTAGTGCTCGATGAACCCGGCCTCATAACCCTGCTGGCCGGCGGCATGGCGCAGGAGGTTTTCCCAGCGGGTCAACGGGCACTCCAGGTGGCCGACTTCCACGGCCACGCCCCAGGCTGCCGCAGGCAGGTGCAGCAGCATCAGCCGAGGGTGGCGGAGCACCAGCAGGCCGCCGAGCATGACGAAAACGATGAATGACAGGTGGAACAGCACCAGGCTGTCGGCGGCAATGCGGTAGAGCATGAAGAGTCCTTGTGGGGAGAGAATCCGTGTCGGGGGCGCCGGCGGCGCAATATACCGGTGTTGCGCTACCTATACTGCAAAAAGGTCGGGAGACCGGGCCCGACGCTGCGTTGCCAGGAGGTACCCATCTTGTGCTCTCCGACAGGGCTCTGTGCGTACGCAAGATCAGTGGGCGTCGGCCTCGCGCTGCTGATCCTGGCCGGTTGCGCCAGCCGCGTGCCCGAGCCGACGGTACAACCTGCGGTGGCCCCGGCTGTCTGGCTCCAGGTCGACAGTGAGCTGCTGGCGGCTTCGCGTTCCGCCACCGAGCAGGCCGAAGTCTACGCCCAGGGTTCCATGGAGCATTGGCGGACCCGGGTCTACCAGCAGACCGATGAAAACTTCCTGCCCTGGTTCAGCGGCTACTGGACCCAGGAATGGCTGTCGCTGAAGGTGGGCTGGTATTCGCTCAACAGCCGGGGCGACAGCGAGCAGGCTTCCAGGCGCCTGGCCGGTTACTTGCAGCAGCAATACCAGGAGCGAGTCCTGGAGCCGGTGGCACTGGAGATCGATGCCAGCCAGATCACTGCGCAAGCCATGGAATTCTATGTGCAGTTGCTGCGCCAGCAGGTGGCGTTGACCAGCCGCCGCCACCAATTGCCCGCACCGCAGCTGGACCAGCATCTGGAGCGGGTCACGGCCATCGACCTGGGCCCCGAGCCCGGCCAGCGAGCCAGCCTTCGGCAGTTGCTGCAAGTGGAGCCCATCGCCCGCTTGCCGGTCTATGGCGCGCTGTTGCACAAGCTCCAGCCGCCGGCGCGGGCCGAGCCGGCCAGCACGGCATCGGGCGTGCCCCGGGTGGCCGAGCAGACCAGCGAAAAACTCCAGGCCCAGTCTGCCGGGCGAGGCGTGGCCGGAGCCGTGGCAGCGGCCGTGGGACGGGTGGCGGGAGCGCTGATTTCGGTGGGGGTAGCCGGAGTCCGGGCGCTGGTGCAGGACAATGCGCGCCCGGACCTGCAGGCCGAGACCCGCCGCGATTTGGGAACTGCGTTCGACCAGGCCTGGCTCAAGCACCTGCATGATCCTGAGCACGGGGTCATGGCGGGGGTGTATTACCTGGGCCGGCAAATCGAAGGCCAGTTGCCGCCGCTGGAGCCCAATGGCAGTGATGCACAGCCGTGACAGGGCGTTCGTTAGCGCTAATCGAATGGCTCCATCAGGGCGGCGAGGGTCAGGTCGCAAACCTCACGAGCCTGCTGCAGGACCTGCTGTTTCCACTGCGTACGGTTGTCATAGAACGCATCGCGCATCTGGCGCTTGATCTGTTCGTGGCGCGTGCGCGAGGCCTGGGGGTTGCATTCCAGCCATTGCTCGGCGCGCAAGGCGTTGAGCACCTGAGGACCGGGCAGGGTGCCATATTCCAGGGTCAAACCGTTGTATTGGGCCTGGGGGCACTCTTGCATCACGGCCAGGTCCAGGGTGCCGTCGAGCTGGGCGGAGGTGGAGCTGCCGTCGAAGCTGTTGGTCACCTGCGGGCCCCACCAGTCTTGTGCCCGTTGCAGGTCGGCGGCGCTGGCGCGGCCCTTGTAGATGCGTTCGCCTACGCCATTGGGGCCAAGGCCGGTATGGATGTCGATCCAGCCGATGCGTCGACACCGTTGGGCGTGCTGGCGCAGGATTTGGCGGATTTGCAGGTTGCTCCAGGTGGGTTCCAGGCCGCTGAAGAACAGGCCATCGGGATGGCTATGCTGGCCGCGGGTGATGGCTTCCTGCAGGGCCAGGCGGCCATGGCGTGCGGCGAATAGCATCAGCCGGGCACTCTGACCGATGCCAGCCGGCCAGGTTCGGGGCAGCAGCAAGTGGTCGATGGCACGGTAGCCGGGATTATCTGGCAGGGGACGACTGAAGTCGAGGAAGTTGCGGTTCAGGTCGACGTTTTCATGGGTCGCCCGGCGCATCCAGGAAAAACCATAGGGGTTCAGTCCATGCAGGTACAGCACTGCGAGGCTTGGTGCCTCGGTACAGCGGGCCCATTGATCGTCGCCCAGTAGGTCGATCTGGATCGCTGAGCCACAAAAACCCTCGACTCCATGGCAGCCGCTGCTGATCACCATCAGGTCGCGCGCGTCGCTGGGGCCGGCACGACAGACATCGATGGCCAGGACTTCTTGATCACGGCCCTTGAGTGGATGGATGTGGGATTGCACTGGCAAGCCACGTTGCTCGCAGCCCCGGAGAAACTTGTCCCGGGCCTCGGCGTAGCTGTCGGAGAAACTCGCAAGATTCATGGAAAGGCTTCCTGGTAGGGATACGGGATCGCGAGGCACGTCGGTGTCCGACATGCCACGGGTACTGGTAGTCCCAGGGAGAATGAAGAGGGGGACCGCCAGGCGGTCGATCAGGCGCAGTCAGGCTGCTTGAGCCGGTGCCGGATTTGGCAGGGTGTCGTGGCCCCGGGCCAGGAGGCGTTCGCGAGTAACGCCTGGGGTGATGACCCAAAGCCCCAGCAAGGCACAGGCCAGGGCTGTCAGGCCGATACCGTTGAGCGCGGTTTCAAAACCTTGGGCGATGTCGTTATCGAACAGAACCACCAGCTTGCCCACGAGCCAGGGCGCGAGCATGCCGGACAAGGTCATGCAGCCCACATGGATAGCCAGCATGGCGCCACGCTGGCGAGTAGGGGAAATATATGAAGTGATGGTCATGCCGAACGCAAATACGCTGTTGAGCAGTACCGCGCCGGCGACATACAGCAGCAGCTTTGCTTCCAAGGCATTGAATACAGAACCCAAGGTACTCAAGGCCAGGCCGCCGAACATGCAACACAGCATCGGTAGCAGCACCAGGCTGTGCTGCACGCTGACTCCGCGCTTGAGCAGCCGCTGGGACAGGCCAGAGACCAGCAGGTTGAGCAGGATGATGCTGAAGGTGGCGGCGAACATGACATAACCGGTCTGCATCGGGTCGAGCCCCAGGCCTTTTTGCAAGTACACCGCCGACCAACTGAAGGAAAGAGCGTTGGGCAGATAGGCCACAAAGCACATCAGCGAGATCCATACAAAGGTGCGATTGAGCAGCAAGTGACGGTAGGAAATTGCCGGCTCGCTAGGTGGCACCTGCTCCGGCTGTTCGCCATGTCGCCCTTCGGCCCCGTAGCACAACCACGCCAACACCCAGCCCAGGCTCAACAAAGCCAGGGACAGGTACGCCGAGCGCCAACCGTAGTGGCTGATGGCGTAGGGCAGGGCGAGTGCGCCCAAGAGCCCGCCGAGCATGATCGATACTTGGATCAGCGAGGCCGGCAGAACCTGTTCCCGAGTACCGAACCATTTGAACGCCGCGTGTTGCGTCACCGCGGTGCCTGGCCCGCAACCCGCACCGAGCAGCAAGCGGCTGGCGGTCAGGGCGGCGAGGCTACCAGCGAAGGTCACCAGCAGTTGGGCACTGGTCCAAACCAGCGCCATGAGCGTGAGGATCCAGCGAGTCGGATAGCGGTTGGCGAGAAAGCCTACGGCGATCCCTGATATCGAGTAGAGAAAAAAGAAGGCGCTGCCGACAAAACCGAATTGCTCTGGCGTCAGTTGCAACTCTTCGATGATCTGTACGCCGGCGAAGGCGAAGATGGTCTTGTCCAGCACACTGATGACCATCACCGCCATCAGCAGCGCCATGATCAAGGCTCGGGGTCTTGCGGTAGCTATCGACATGGGGCGAGTTACCCTTGGTTGTTGTTATCGGGGTGTTGCAAGGCGGTTTCCACCAGTCGTGCCCAGAGGCTGGCGCCATAGGGCAGCGCCGCGTCGTTGAAGTCGTAGTTTGGGTTGTGCACCATGCAGCCGTGGGCGCCTTCGGTGCCGTTGCCCATGACGATGTAGCATCCCGGGCGTTGTTCCAGCATCGAGGCAAAATCCTCACTGCCAAGAAAGCCCGAGGGAATATCGGTCAGCAGGCTTTCGGGGCCCAGCAGGTCATGGACTACCTGTTGCAACAAGGCGGTTTGTGGGGCGGTATTGAGCAGGACCCCGATACGCTCGTCGTACTGGTAGTCCAGTTCCAGGGCATGAGCGGCTGTAACGCCGTGGGTCACTTCGCCTATACGTTGCTTGAGCAGGGCGCGGACCTTGGGGTCGGTGGTGCGCACGCTCAGCTCCAGGGTCGCGTAGTCGGGTATGACGTTGGCGGCCTGTCCGGCGTGTAGCGAGCCGACGGTGATGACCGCCACTTCGCCGGCCGGCACGTTGCGCGCGACGATCGATTGCAGGGCCAGCACCAGCTCGGCGGCGGCCACTACCGGGTCGCGGGCCTTGTGTGGCATGGCGCCGTGGCCCCCGATGCCCTTTAGACGAATATGCACATTGTCCGAGGAGGCGCTCATGGCCCCCGGTCGGGTCAGGAACACCCCCACCGGCAAGCCGGGCATGTTGTGCAGGGCGTATACCGCGTCACAGGGAAAGCGTTCGAACAATCCGTCTTCGATCATGCGCCGGGCTCCATCGAGGGTCTCCTCGGCGGGCTGGAAGATCAGGTTGATCGTGCCCAGGAAGCGGCGGGTCTGGGCCAGGTAGCGGGCGGCGCAGAGCAGGATGGCCGTGTGGCCGTCATGGCCACAGGCATGCATGGTTCCCGGCTGCCGGCTTTGCCAGGGCATGCCACTGGTTTCGTTGATCGGCAGTGCGTCCATGTCGGCACGGATTCCCAGGCTGCGAGGACTGCCGCCATTGCGCAGTACACCGACCACACCGGTGCCGCCGACGCCACGATGCACCTCGATGCCCCATTGCTCCAGGCATTGGGCGACTCGCTCGCTGGTGCGGTGCTCGGCAAATCCCAGCTCGGGGTGCTGGTGGAACTCCTGGCGCAGCCGGACGAATTCGTCCTGCCAGGCGAGAATCTGCGGAATCAGGGACGGGCAGGGCGCAGTCATGAAATGCATACCGGATGACGGGTGGAGGCCTGCAGCATGGCCCAGCGTCACAGCACTGAATAATCACCTCTGTGCATGCTTATCGGCTGTGGTTATCAAGGCTGCTGGGCGAGTGGTTCAGGCAAATGCCGGGATGCGGTTCGGCGGTGGGGCCACGGGTCCCTTGTAGACATAGATCAACTCATCGGCCAGGGCCTTGGCTTCGCGGGTCATCAGCTCCGGGTCGCGGCACACCAGGGAGATGTTCATTGGCGGTACAGGTTCGGCAATCTGCAGGATTTCCAGCTTCTGCATCAACATGGGGGCGCTTTCCAGCAGTCGCTGCGACCAGTAGCTGACCGCATCGCTGGTGATCGCCAGTTCGGCCAGGAGTACCACCGATGCACATTCGATGATCTTTTCCGGGGGCTGGATGCCGTGCTCCTTGAACATGACCCCGGCCATGGACTGCTCCAGGGAGTCTTGCAGTAGCCATTCCTGCTCCCGTAGTTCGCTCAAGTGCCGGGCGTTACGCAGGGGATGGTCCTTGCGTACGGCCAGCATCGTCGACTGGGCATAGAGTTCTTCCCAATGGAAACCATCTATGTTGCGTGCTGCAGGCAAGGAGGTGAGGACCATGTCCAGCAGTCCCTCGCGCAAGCCCTCCATGAGTTTTGAGGGCCGCAGCTCATGGATCTGTACCTGGACCTTGGGGTAGCGCTGGCGATAGCGATTGAGGCTGCTGACGAACTGCGGACTGGGGGTAACCGGTGAGACCCCGATGGAGAGCCTGCCGTCCATGCGCCCCTTGAGGGTATCGATCTCCTCGGTCGCGCGGCGTACCTCCTCCAGTATCAGTCGTGCCCGGCGTACCAGGCGTTCACCGTATTCAGTGGCAGTAATGCCGCGATTGGAGCGCAGCAGCAGAGGTACTCCAAGTTCCGCTTCCAGCTCCTTGATGCTTTTGGACAGCGCAGGTTGCGATATATGCAGCAGGCGTGAGGCCTCCTGAATGCTGCCGCTTTCGCAGATAGAAACCAGGGCGCGCAACTGATGCAGCTTCATGGCGAGATTCCGGCGAGGGATGGGAGCTTGAATCTAAGCCATAAACCCTGTCATAGGGGATGGGAGAGCAGCCAATCTCCGTATTCGTGCCTACGAAGCGGCGTCTGGGCGCGGCAACCGCAAACCTGGGTCTGGCGCCCGCTGCGCGGTCGTGCGCAGCGGGCGGCTGGGTGTCAACGAATGCCCGTGGCGCGTAAAGCCGATGGCGTGAACTCCTTGCGACTGAAGGGCAGGTTGAACTGGTAGCTGTTCTTTTCCTCGTTGCGCAGGGAGTTCACGGCATAGCGTCCGGAGAGCACATCGTAGTGGGCTTCGGCGGCGAAGGAAGGCACCTTGACGTCGTAGAAGAAGCTGGCATGCCCTTCAGCCACGCGCCACAAGGCACCTCGGCCGTCGTAGGCGTCGGTGATCGCTGCTTGCCAGCTGTCTTCGTCGATATAGATGTCGCGCCTGGAGTAGACATGGCGCTGGCCCGGCTTGAGGGTTGCCTGCAGGTGCCAGACTCGGTGCAGTTCATAGCGGGTGTGCTCGGGGTTCAGGTGGCCGGCCTGGACGATGTCGCCGTACTTGAGCCTGGGAGATTCCAGGCGATAGCTGTTGTAGGGAATGTACATCTCCTGCTTGCCTACCAGCTTCCAGTCGAAACGGTCCGGCGCACCATTGAACAGGTCGAAATCGTCGAGTGTGCGCATGCCCTCGGCAGCCGGGCTGTCGTAGGCGATCTGCGGCGCCCGGCGTACTCGGCGTTGGCCGGCGTTGTACTGCCAGGCCATGCGTGGCTCCTTGACCTGGTTGACGGTTTCGTGGACCAGCAGCACGCCCCCGGCCAGTCGTGCAGGCGAGAGGAACTCTTCGCGGTAGTAGTTGAGTATGTTGGCCATCTCGGCGGGCTGATAATCCGTCAGGCCGCTGGGGTAGGCCAACTCCTGCTTGACCACGCTGGGGGTGAAGCTGCCGTTGGCCTGGGGCGAAGCCTGCATGACGATGCGCTTGAGGCTTTCCCCGCGGTAGCGGCCGATGTGGTTCCAGATCACTTCCAGGCCATCCTTGGGAATCGGGAAGGGCACCGCGCCCGGGCTGTAGTTCTCCAGGCCGTTGCCGCCCTCGACCAAGCTGGTATGCATGGCGTTGAGCCGGGTGGCCTCAAGACTCTTCTGCGGCAGGCTGACGCTGCGGTGGCTGGGATAGACCGGCATCCGGTAGGTCTGTGGATAGCGCTTGAACAGGGCCAGTTGGCCGGGGCTGAGCTTGGTTCTGTACTGCTCCAGGTTCTGGGGTGTGATGGTGAACAGCGGCTTGTCTGTCTCGTACGGGTCTTTAAGGAAGCCGTCGGCGTCCATCTTGCCGGTGCTGGTAGGCAGTCCGCCGGTCCAGGCCGGAATACTGCCGTCGGCATTGCCGGCGCGCTCGGCTCCTACAGGCGTCAGGTCCTTGTCCAGGCGTGCGGCCTGGTCGTTGGGTACCGCCGCCATTACCGAGCCCGTTAACAGGCTCAGAATCAGGCCGCCAATCTGCAACAGTCGTGGATGTTCCATGATTAACCTCTTGAAGGCAGGGCCTAGAAACTCACACCCAGGCTCAGGGCGAGAAAATCTCGGTCGGTATTGGTGTTGTAATCGCCGCCAAAAAAGTCGGTGTAGCTCAGGCTGGCTGTGTACTTGGACATGAAGTCGGCATCCAGGCCGATGCTCAGGGCCTTGCTGCCCTCGTTGAAGGTCGGGCCGTAACCCTCGACATCATGGGCGAACGACAGGTTGGGCTTGAGGTTGGCCCCGGCGATGGCATCGTTGAACTCCAGTACCGCGCGCAGGCGATAGCCCCAGGAACTACGAGTGTAAAAACCCTTGTCGGTACACTGGCGCGGATTGGCCGAATTCAGGGCGCGACAAATGTCATTGCCAGAGACCCCGAGCAATGCAGCATTGCCAGCGTTGGCCAGTTCGCCATTGCCGTAGGCACTGTTGCGACCGAAGCGCAGGCCTGAGCCATCGCTGCTGTCCAGGCCGCCGATGTGGGCGATGCCGGCTTCGCCCACCAGGGTCAGGCGATCACCCCCCAATACCTGGTCGAAGGTCTGGACCGCGGTGAGCTGTGCCTGGGTATAGGGCAGGCGCTTGTAGCCTTGGATTCGCGAGCCGTAGGCCGAGCTGGCCCAACCGCTGTCGAAGATCGGCAGGCCGGCATTGATCGCCGGGTGGACCGCGGCAGCTCCGAGGGTGGCCGCTGTGGACACGTCGGTACTGTTGAGGGACATGGGCATGTTCGGTCGGTAGCTGATTTCGCCGGATACCGCGGTGCTGCCCAGGTTGGTGGCAAAGCTCAGGCCATACAGGCGGATGTCTTCGGGGTATTCCAGGTAATAGCGTGCGGTGCTGACGCCTCCTTGGCCGATAAGCCCGCCGACCGGGTCGAGAAAGGCTCCCTTACCTACCAGCCAGGCGCTTTCCGGGGTGCGGCTGTGGTAGTTGAGGGCATAGAAGCCGAACTCGGTCTCGTTGAGCTCCGGCACTGTCCAGCGCAAGGCCACGCCGAACTGGCCACCGTCCCGTGCATCGCGGTCGCCCAGGCGCGGTACGTAACCATAGCTGGGAGCGGTGCGCTCCAGGTCCGTGCCGTTGATGGTCATGCCCAGGTCGCAACCCTTGGCCACCACGTCGCTGCCGAAATAGGTACCACAGTTGTCCAGCACGGTCTTCTGCCAGCTCAACTGGTAGAAGGCCTCCATCGACAGGTTGTCGCTCAGGCCCTGGTTGATGTAGAGCATGTTGACCGGAATCAGGCCTTCCTTGAGCTCAGAGCCAGGACGGCGCAGGGCGGCGACGTCAGCAGGGTTGATGGCGTTGATTGAGTTGCCGATGAAGGTGCTTTCGCCCCAACTCACCACCTGCTTGCCGACCCGGATACTGCCCGGCAGGTCGGCGATGCTGTAGTTGTGATAGAGAAAGGCATCGAGAAACTCTGCCCCCGAGGCTCGGGCGGCACGGTCTCGACCGTGGTCATCGATATCGTAGAGGTGCTGGTGCTCGTCCTTGAGTTCGAAGTCGTACCAGTACTTGCCTCGGACAAAGACTCCGCTGTCGCCGTAGCTCAACTCCAGGTCGTGGATTCCCTTGAAGATCTTCGAGAAGGTTTCGCCCTTGCGAAAGTTCAGGCGCCCATCGTCACCGGTACGGGTGGAAGCGCTGCCACCATTGGCCACGCCGATGAACGCCTTGTCGGCATCGCGCAGGCCCCAGCTGGCACCGATCGACAGGGATGAGTCGAAGCGACCACTGATTTCTCCCAGCCGGAAATCTTCGGCCTGGGCCGGCAGGGCCCAAGCCAGGGCCAGGGCAACGGTCAGGTGACGGGGTTTTAAATGATGAGGTTTCAGAGGCTGGGGATACATGGTCCCCGGTTTTCTTATTTGCACCATGCTGCTCTCCACCTAGACGGCCGGTACCTGCGAGCACTGTCGCGGGAGACCGGTCGTGGTCCTTGAGGGCCCCGTTAAACGGGGTCCGTGGCATGGTAGGGAGCTTTCGGCGTCCTGCCTTCTAGGAAATTCTTATGCCTATAGCCAAAGGTGAAGCACCCGCCGGCGGCAAGGGGGCGCCAGGCTTGATACCCGTCAGTTAAGCGAGGCGATCCCCCGGTAGGAGCAAGCCTTGCTCCTACCCTTTTCTTAACTGATCGGCATTAGCCGCCAGGCGGGTCGAGTGGTGAGAGAGCAGGCTCCCTCACCACAGAGGGTTCAGCTCACCACGCGATAGCAGGGCACGTAGGCGGCGCCGCCGGGCAGCTTCATGCGGTGCTGCTCGACGAAGGCTTTGAGCAGTTGGTCCAGCGGCTGCATGATCGTCGGGTCGCCATGGATGCTGTAGGGGCCTTTCTGCTCGATCAGGCGGATGCCCTGGTCCTTGACGTTACCGGCGACGATGCCGGAGAACGCCCGGCGCAGGTTGGCCGCCAGTTCGTGGGGAGGCAGGGCATGGCTGAGCTGCAGGTTGGCCATGTTCTCGTGGGTTGGATCGAACGGATGCTGGAAGCCTTCGTCGATCTTCAGCAGCCAGTTGAAATGGAAGGCGTCGTTGCGCTCGCGGCGGAACTGCTTGACGGTCTTCAGGCCCTCGGTCATCTGCCGCGCCACTTCGGCCGGGTTGTCGATGATGACCTGGTAGTGCTGGCTGGCCGCCTCGCCCAGGGTCGCCAGGACGAACGCATTGAGTTGCTCCAGGTACGGCGCGGCGCTCTTGGGGCCGGTGAGGATCACCGGGAACGGCAGGTCGCGGTTGTCCGGGTGCATCAGGATGCCCAGCAGGTACAGGAACTCTTCGGCAGTGCCGGCGCCACCGGGGAAGATGATGATGCCGTGGCCGACCCGGACGAAGGCCTCCAGGCGCTTCTCGATGTCCGGCAGGATCACCAGTTCATTGACGATGGGGTTCGGCGCCTCGGCGGCGATGATGCCCGGCTCGGTCAGCCCCAGGTAGCGGCTGCTGCTCATGCGCTGCTTGGCGTGGGCGATGGTGGCGCCCTTCATGGGGCCCTTCATCACGCCGGGGCCACAACCGGTGCAGATGTCCAGCTTGCGCAGGCCCAGCTCGTGGCCGACTTTCTTGGTGTACTTGTATTCGTCGGTGTTGATCGAGTGGCCGCCCCAGCACACCACCATCTTCGGCTCTACGCCGGGGCGCAGGGTGCGGGCATTGCGCAGCAGGTGGAAGACGTAGTCGGTGATGCCCTGGGAGCTTTCCAGGTCGATGCGCTGGCTGTCCAGCTCATTGGCGGTGTAGACGATGTCGCGCAGGGCGCTGAACAGCATTTCCCGGGTGCTGGCGATCATCTCGCCATCGACGAAGGCATCGGCCGGGGCGTTCAGCAGCTCCAGGCGCACGCCGCGATCCTGCTGGTGAATGCGTACTTCGAAATCGTGGTAGGCGTCGAGGATGGTCTTGGCGTTGTCGACGTGGGCGCCGGTATTGAGGATGGCCAGGGCGCACTGGCGGAACAGCGTGTAGATGCTGCCGGAACTGGCAGCGCTCAGTTGCTGCACTTCACGTTGCGAGAGGGTCTCCAGGCTGCCTTTCGGGCTGACCGAAGCATTGATCACATGTCTTTGCGGCATTCATCCATTTCCTGAAAGCGGCGCCACCGGACCTGCGGTCGCAGGTGGCGCACAAGAGCGGGGCAGTGAGCAGGATCGCCCGGTTCGGGCGGCCTGGTTGGCAACGGCTGGACAAGACAGCGCCACTCGCTGCACGGGTGTTCGCTGCTTGAATCTACCTCATGACGAACCGCCGTGGCGGGAAAAATGATGAGGCGTGCCCTTGCCCCCGGGTTTCGGGCGCATCACAGGAGGCTGGCGCGCCGTGGATCGATCACCGGCGAGGCACCGGCCTGGGCCAGGCGCTGCAGCAGCTCGGGGTAGCCTTCGGCCTGGGCCCAGGTGTGTTCCGCGGCGGTCAGGCCCACCAGTTGCAGGAAGTCGAAACGCCCGGAGAGTAGTTGCTGGGTCCCGGGAAAACCCGGCGCGGCGATGAACAGCACGCTCTCGACCAGGCTGCCGGCACCGTCGATGGGGTTGCCCAGGCGCATGCGGTCCCACTCGTCCAGCAACGGCCGCTCGCCGAAGTGGCCGGCAGATAGCAGCAGTTGGTAGGCGCAGAAGTGGCGCAGCAGGTACAGCGCCCATGGTGATTGTTCGCGGGTTTCCAGCAGCAGCTCGCGGCCCATGCCGGACCAGCCGTCCGGCTCGGGCTGCTCCGCGTGCCAGGCATTGGACAGGCCCGAAGTGACGTACAGCCAGCTGTCGCGCTGGGCATTGGGGGGCGACTCGAAGACCCCATGGGTCAGCCAGCGCGGGTCGACTTCGGCGTCGCGGAACAGGCTCGGGTCCAGGGGGTAGATCCCGGGGCCGAGGTCACCGAACAAACTCCGGTAGACCTGTTCTTCGCGCTGTTCCCAGGCCGCTTCGAACCATGAAAAGTCTTGGGTATCCGACATCTTGAAACGTCCTTGAAAGCAGAGGGCGGCCCACTGTGGGCCACCCGGAAATCAGGTAAAGGCCTGCTGTAGCAGTTGTGGCAACACTTGCCCGGCCTTGCCCACCAGGTGGTATTCCCCTAGGGCGCTGCCGGGTTGCGGCTGCGGGTTGATATGCACCACGCAGGCGCCTTGCTGCAGGGCCAGCTGGGGAATCTGCGCTGCCGGCTGCACCAGCCCGGAGGTGCCCACCGACAGCAGCAGGTCGCACTCGCGGGCCGCCTGGAAGGCGCGCTTGAGGGCCGCTTCGGGTAGTGCTTCGCCGAACCACACCACGCCAGGGCGGATCTTGCCGTTGCAGCCGGTGCAGCGTGGTGGCTCCAGGCAAGCGCCCGTCTCCGGCACCGAGGGCATGGGCAGTTCGCCGGTGAAGGGCCGGTTGCAGGCAAAGCACTTGGGCGTGTGCAGGCTGCCGTGCAGATGCAGCACATCGACGCTGCCGGCGCGTTCGTGCAGGTCATCGACGTTCTGGGTGATCAGGGTCAGGCGCGGCAGGCGCCGGCCCAGTTCGGCGATCGCCAGGTGGGCCGGATTGGGTTGGGCCGCGAGCACCTTCTGGCGCCGCCATTCGTACCAGCCCCAGACCAGCGCCGGGTCGTCGCGAAAGGCCTGGACCGTGGCCAGGCGCGCCGGATCGAAGTGTTCCCAGAGGCCGGTCAGGGCATCGCGAAAGGTCGGGATGCCACTTTCCGCCGAGACTCCGGCGCCGCTGAATACCACCAGGTGCCTGGCCTGGGCCAGTCGCTTGGGATCGAACTCCATGGAAAGAACCACCTCCGTTTTCAACCACGGCGCCACTTGGGTGGCGCGTGCGGGGCTGGCATTATCCGCCGACGGTCGCGGCAAGTGAATTTATCTTCGCGCCTTCGCTCATAAGTGTGTCGGCGGCTTGGCTCGCCCATCCAACCTGCCAGGGAGTGTCATCCATGTATTCAGCTTCGCCCATCGATAGCGACGCCTGCAGGCGCTTGATCCTGGTGGTGGAGGACGAGCCGACGGTGCTGGAGTTCCTGTGCGAGATCCTCGAGGACGAGGGCTACGCCACCCAAGCCCTGGACAGTGCCGACCAGGCCTGGGAATTCCTCCATGAACGGGCCGCGGATGTGGCGCTGCTGCTGACCGATATCACCATGCCTGGCCGGCTCAATGGTGCAAGCCTGAGCAACCTGTGCGGCGAACACTGGCCGGGAATGCCGATCGTGGTGATGTCGGGGTACGAGACTCCCGAGAGTTCCGGGGTGCGCTATCCGGTGTCGTTCATCCGCAAGCCCTGGACCATCGGGCAGGTCCTGGATTGCGTGGAAGGCGCGTTGAAATCGGCCCAGGGTTGAGGCGTTGCGCCTCACCCCGGCCAATTGCCGGTGTTACTCCTTGACGCTCATGAACTCCCGCGCCCAGACGATGTACTCCTCGGGCTGGGTGTAGGTGTGCGCCAGTTCGGTGGCGCTCAGGTCCGAGGCCTGGGTGAAGATCTGCCGCTGTTCGCGCAGGCAATCGTAGGTGGCCTTGATCGCCGCAAAATAGGCGGCGTGGCCGTCCACTGCGATCTTCACGCCCAGCTGGGCCAAACGTGCGTCGTCGCGCAGCGCCGGGTTGCCGTAGGTCACCAGCATCAGCGGCACGCTCAGGTGCTCGGAGATCTGCTCCAGTTGTTCGAAATCGCGGATGCCGACCATGCAGATGGCATCGGCGCCGGCGCGCTCGTACTGCTGGGTACGGCTGATGATTTCCTGCACCGGCAGGATCCCGGCGTTGGTCCGGGCGATGATCGCCAGTTCAGGATCGACCCGGGCTTCCAGGGCCGCGCGGATCTTGCCCACGCCTTCGGCGACGGATATCAGGTCAGTGGACTTGCGGCCGAATTGCGCCGGCAGCAGGGTGTCCTCGATGGTCAGCGCAGCGATGCCGGCGCGCTCCAGCTCGACCACGGTGCGCATCACGTTGAGGGCGTTGCCGTAGCCATGGTCGGCGTCGGCGATCACTGGCAACTGGGCTACGCGGCCGATGCGGGTGGCCTGTTCGGCGAACTCACTCAGGGTGATCAGGGCGAAGTCGGGGGCCGCCAGGACCTGCAGCGAGGCTACGGAACCACCGAGGATGCCCACTTCAAAACCCAGGTCGGCGGCGATCCGGGCGGACATCGGGTCAAATACAGAAGCGGTGTGATAGCAGGAAGATGAGGCGATCAGTTCACGGAAACCGCGGCGCAAATCTTGATGGGAAAGCCTGGACATAACAGCTCCGAGATAGGATCGAGAGATCGACCTTCGGGTCGAATCGAATTTTGCAATCAGTTCCCTTGGCGAGCCGATGATCGAAAGGCTCGCAGCGAAACGTTAGTTGGGCAGATGAAGGTGAAGCAGGGGGGTAGCAAGGCGTCTTTATCCCGCTTGATTGGATGAAACGGCGGGTTTGTTATGCGAGGCCGACATAGCAGGACGAGGCTAACACGCTCCCGGGCCGTAGAGGATGAGGAATTTGCATAGCATTATGCCGGACTGGCATTGGCAATTTTTTAGCAACTTAATGTTACAAGTGTTCCGCAGGGTGCCGATGGACTGTGGCCGTAAGGTACCGGGCGGCTCCAGGGGCTTGTCGGTCCAGGGCAAATCACGGAAGCTGCCGCACCGCAAAATGCGCTCATTCAGCGGTGCAACGTACTTATTTCAGGGATGCAGGTAATGACGCTCAGAGTGTTGGTGGTCGGTGGTTATGGCAATTTCGGCAGCATCATCTGCCGCTACCTGATCCACCGCCCCGGCGTGCACCTGCTGATCTCAGGACGCGACCCGTCCCGCCTGGCGGCCAAGGTCGAGGCCCTGCGCGCCGAGGGCGGGCAGCCCTGCGAGGGGTGGTGTGGGGATGCCATGGGCGAGGAGTGGGCACCGGCGCTCAAGACCCTGGGCATCGATTGGGTGATCCACACCGGCGGACCGTTCCAGGGCCAGTCCTATGCCGTGGCCCAGGGATGCATCGAGGCCGGGGTGAACTACTGCGACCTGGCCGACTGCCGGCAATTCGTGGGGGGTATCGGCGGCCTCGATACCCAGGCCCGAGCGGCCGGAGTGACGTTGCTCAGTGGTTGCAGTTCGGTGCCGACCCTGTCGTCGGCGATCATCGACGAGCATCGCCAGCGCTTCGCCCGTATCGATCGCATCGAGCACGGTATTTCTTCCTCGGCGAAGATGCCCGGGGTGTCTACCATCCTCGGGGTGCTGGCCTATGCCGGTCGGCCGATCCAGCAGCTCAAGGACGGTCAGCCGCACCCGGTGATCGGCTGGCAGGGGCTGGCCTTGCGCACGTTGCCAAGGCTGGGCACACGCTTGGTGGCCAATGTCGATGTGCCGGACCTGGACCTGTTCGCCGCCCGTTATGGCGCCCATACCCTGTCGTTCAAGGCGGGTGCCGGGCTCAAGGTCGCCGGGCTGGCCAACGCCTTGCTGGCCCAGGCGGTGAAGCTGGGGCTGGTGCGCGATCCGGCGCCCTGGGCCGTACGGTTGCATCGCTGCGGGACCTGGTTCGAGTGGCTGGGCGATGGCTTGAGCGCCATGTATGTCGACGTGCATGGCCTGGGCCAGGATGGCCAGCCGCTGTCGATGGCCGCGCAACTGACGGCCACCCATGATCATGGTCCGGAGATTCCCAGTTGTGCGGCGGTGGCGGTGATCCTCAAGGTGCTCGATGGTCAGGCGCTGCTCCCGGGAGCCCGCGCCTGCATCGGCGAGGTCAGCCTGGAGCAGTACCTGCGGGCCATCGACGATCCGCTCCACTTGCAGATGCAGGTTGAGTTCTCGCGTTAGCCGGGCTGGGCTTTTTCACCATAGAAGCGGCTTGGCCAGGTCCTTCCAGAACAGCCAGCGTTGTACTTCATGGTGCGCGCCGGTGCCGATCTGCCAGTCCGGGCGCCCGCAGTCCAGATTGATGCGCACGATGATCCCGGCGAAGGTGGCGGCCACCAGGGTCTTGCCATCGGGGCTGATGTCCATGGCGCACAGGGTCGAGCCGACGTAGTGCTGCCAACGCTCTTGGCCGGTCTCGCTGAAGGCCCGCAGGTAACCGTAGGCATCGCCGATGATGAACTCGTCGCCCCGCGAGGTTGCGGCGTATACCCGGGCGCCATCCTGCAGCACTGGGGTGCGCGGATCGTCGCTGTAGAAATCGGTGGCCAGCCCCGGCAGGTCGGCCACCGCGACGCCCAGGCTGGCGCCGCTGTAGAAGTGGCAGGCATTGAGCAGCAGGCGGTCGCCGCGCTGGTTGAAGCAGGCGAAGTGCGGGTATTCGCTGCCGGGTCCGATCTCGGCCACTGGCTGCAATTGGGCATCGAACACCAGGTGCGAACTGCTTTGCTCGCCCACGGCGATCCACTGGCCGTCCGCCGAAATCGCCCCGTGCTCCATGTCCAGGTCCAGGTTCAGGTCCTCGGCGGTGACTCCCTTGGCCAGGTCCTGGCGCAGCTCTTCCAGGCTGCGCAGCAGGCGGGTGGCGCCACCGGCGTGGAGGACGAAGATGCCATCGGCACTGACCAGCAGCACCCGCTGGCCGTCGGGGAAGGGGATCAGTTGGCTGGGCGTGGCGCGCTCGCGCAGTTCCAGGTCCGCGGGCAACCCGGCGAGCCGCTCGGGCCAGGCGAAGCTCGCCACCTGTGGGCCGTCCCAACCGTCGGTGACCTGGATGTCTGCGGCCCGGGCCCAGGCGAAGTAGCGCCGCTGCGGGCAGGCGCCGAAGTACTCCACCTGGTCCAGGGGCCGGACACGATCGTTATCGATGTGCACCACCGAGCCCGCCTCGTAGGGCGCGCCGATCCGCGCCAGCAGACTGCCGTCGGCCAGCAGGGCCAGGGCCGGGATCATCTGGCCCTGGTTCTCCAGGTGTGGCGTCAGGGGGAAGTGCGCCGGCGGCCAGGCCTGGCGAAAGGCTTCGCGTGCGACGGGATCATGGGGGCCGGCATTGCTCGCTTCCAGGGCCGCCTGCCAGGCGGGCAGCAGGTGCTTGGTGGCTGGCAGGCTGGGCTCCTTCAGGTTATCCCAGCCTTCGCGCATGCCGGTCTCGACATAGCGGTTGATGTCCTGGGCATAACGGTGCACGGCACGGTGCCATTGCTCCTGGGCGTTCTGTTGGGGTGGGGGGCGGGACATGCGCGTGGACTCCTTGTGGCGCGGGGTAGGCAAGTTGACCCTGGAATGGACCTTGAAAACCAGTGGTTTATCCGCGGCTCGAGGATTTTCCTGGTGCGGTGATCATTCAGGCCGCGTAGGTGCTGACCCGGTTGCGTCCGGCGCGCTTGGAGGCATACAGCGCCTGGTCGGCCCGCTCGATCAGGCAGCGATGGTCGCGGGCCGTGTGATCGAGGCAGGCGATGCCCAGGCTGATGGTGAAGGCAATGGTTTGGCCGTTGTGCAGCACCTGCTGGTTCTGCACGGATTGACGCAGGCGTTCGGCCAGGGTGCGGGCGCCTCCCAGGTCGGTGCGTGGCAAGACAATGGCAAACTCCTCGCCGCCATAGCGTCCGGCCACGTCGCTGTCGCGCAGGTGCTGGTGGATCAATTGCGAAAGACACTTGATCACGGCATCGCCCGCCTGGTGGCCGTAGCGATCGTTGATCGATTTGAAATGGTCGATATCCAGCATCAGCAGGGCGATGGCGTTGTCATGGTGTGCGTATTCGAATTGCAGGCGCTGCTCCCAGTGCCCACGGTTGTAGAGTTGGGTCAGGTGGTCGGTACGCGACAGTTGTTGCATTTGATTGTTGGCCTTCTGCAAGGCAAGGCTGTTGATCGCCACATCGGTCAGGTCGTAGATCACCAGGCACACGTGATCGATCTCACTGTTGGCCGAGCGCAACGGCAGCAGCGTGGTGTTCTGGTACATGAACTCGCCCTGGCCGGTGATCGGCTGGTAGTTCTTGAAGTGCACCAGGTACGGACGCTGTTTCCAGATGGTGAAGGCGGGGGTGCCAAGGGCCACCACTCGCCCCACCTTGCGGGTGAACCAGGGTTTCTCGACTTCCGGGAACAGCTCGAAGAACGAGCGATCGATGGCCTGTTTGGAGGCCACCCCGGAACGGTTCTCCATGAAGCTGTTCCACACCTGGACCCGGCATTCGAGGTCCAGCACGACGATTCCCACGTCGATGCTCTGGACCACCGCCAGCAGCCAGTGCAGCTCGCTGAAATTCATTTGTCTGGGCATGGTTCAACTCATCAGGTAGGCCAGCTTCTGTTCCAGCAAGGCCAGCGAGCCTTCGGTGAACAACAGCAGCAGGTCGAAGTGGATGTTCTGCTCTTCCAGGCTGTAGCTGATCTCCACTGCCTGGGTGTTTTTCCAGCGCTGCTGATTGAGCACGATCAAATCGTCGATGCTGGTCTGCTCGCCGAGCACCTGGGGGTGGCCCACGGAAAAAAACATGTCCAGCTGGTCGGCGATGCTGCTCAGGCAGGCGCCGATCAGCACGCTGGACAGGTCGATCAGCACTTCCATTTCCTGGTAGGGGTCGGTGCCCTGTTCCATCAACTGCGCAATGTCGGCCACCGAAGAGTCGTAGAACATCAGCAGGGCCTCGCCGGCGATGCCGCTGCCGATGTAGCTCTGGCAGATGGCCGTCAACTGTCGCGAGCGATTAGCGTCCGCCAGGAGCATTTGCAGCTCGCCGGCCTCCAGGACGTTGACGTGGGGAATCGGCAGGTGCACGAACACATCCAGGACCTTGGCGATCAGCGCCGCGGCGTAGCCCATGGAGACGTTCACGGTCTCGCGAAAGGCATCGCGAAAGGTCACCACCGGTGCCGGGGACGGATTGGGCACCGGCTTGCAGCGTCCGTTATCCAAGAGTTGCAGTTCATTGAGCAGGCTGCGCAATTGCTGGGGGTCGAAAGGTTTCTTGAGAAAGGCCCGGGCGCCCAGCTCGCGGGTACGACGTACGGCTTCTTCCTGGATGTCGCCGGAGATGACGATGATCTGCGTGTCGATGCCTTCTTCCTGCACGGCACTCAGTACCTGGTAGCCATCCATCACCGGCATCGTCAGGTCCAGCAGCGCCACTTTGCCCAGGCCCCGGCGCAGGGCTTCCAGTCCTTCGCGGCCATTGCAGGCCTGGGTCACGGACACTCGCCATTCGCCAGGCAGGGTCTGCAGCACCTGCTTCCTGGCCATGCTCGAGTCATCGCAGACGAGGAGGGGAATCATCGGGATCGGACGCTCATTCGAAAAAATCCGCAGGTGGATAGTGTTCGGGAATGTAACGAGTTGCCGTTTGTATTGTGTTTGTTACAGGCTGTCCGTGCCGCGCCGAACTATAGAGCGGCAGATAATGAAAGAACAAGCAGCGGGTAATCGAGTTGTTTGTTCCAGATCATTGTTCAATGAATTTCCAGTACCTGGAATGGCAACTTAAGATGCGGGTTCAACTTTCAATGGGTGGGCACTTGGTTTGCCGGGGCGTGCTATGAGAGTCAGTAAGTACGGGGGTCTGGTCAGTTTTCAAGGTGTCTTGCGACTGTTTTCTGGCGTTTGAAAAATGACGCGTTGTAAATAACTTTTAATTGATCGTTAAATAACTTCTTATTATTTGTGGTGACTTCGTGTTCGTATAGGTTGGTGTGGAACGAGTCAGTGTTCGAATGAACGGTCGGTCAGGCGCGGGGGATGAAAGTTAAGGGGTCGAGTTGCCCACCTGCCACAACCAGCCTGCCAATATGCAACAAGAACTTACCGCGCAGCCTGCTCCAGGGGCTTGCCTGATCACTGGGTCCCTTGATTTGCGCTGCCTGTAGGGAGCCTGGGGGCAAGCGTGGGCGAGCGGCCAAAAAAATGTCAGATTTTGAGTAGCGGCCTGGACCTTTTCCCGCAATGCGCAATCATTACTGCGTGGAAAATATAAGGAGAGACGCATGTTCATTCGGTCATTGACCCTCGCAACTCTGCTCGCTGTCGCAGGCCCCGTCCTGGCTGCCGACAACGATGGCCCACTGACCCAGGACCTGGGCAAATCACGGCCATTGATCGTGATCGCCCCCAGCAGCGTCGACCCGACCCTGGTGAGCTTGAAGAAGTCCCTGGAAGAGCCCGCCAATCGCCAGGCCTTCAACGAACGCAACATGGTCCTGTACACGGTGCTCAATACCATCGGCCAGCGCGATGGCAAGGACATCGATCCGCAATCCACCATGGCCCTGATTCGCAGCCTCAAGTTGGGCGCGGGGGCCCAGACCAAGGTGATCCTGGTGGGCAAGGATGGCGAGAAGAAGCTGGAGCATTCAGGGGCCATCGAACTCAAGGAAGTGTTCAGCGCCATCGATCAATTGCCGGCGACCGAGAAGCAGGCGGCCGCCCCGGCCCCAGCGCCGGAACCCCAGGCCAAGCCAGCCAATGCCAAGGCTGGCAAGCAGGCCAAGCCCGCAGCGGCGCCCCAGGCCCTGGACGACTGAGCCAGGTGTCAGCACCTGCCGGGAGCTGGCTGCGTTAGCCCCCGGCATTGCTCCGCGCAGCGGGATGTTTCCCGCAGGCGCTCATGGGCGATCCAGCAACTGGCGCAATGCCTGGACGATCGTCCGTACCTCGTCCTCATCGATCACCAGCGGTGGCAGCAGGCGGATGGTCTTGCCCCGGGTGACGTTGATCAGCAGCCCATGATCCCGGGCGGCAGCCTGCACCAGGTCCGGAGCCGGACGCCGCAGTTCGAGTCCGATCATCAAGCCCAGGCCTCGAATCTCCAGCACTTGCGGATGCCCCGACAGTACCTCGCGCAACAGCTTGAGCAGCAACGCGCCCTGGCGTTCGGCGTTGGCCAGCAGGCCCTGTTCCTCGATGATCTCCAGTACCGTGCAGGCCACCCGGCAGGCCAGCGGATTGCCGCCGAAGGTACTGCCATGACTGCCGGGGGTGAACAGTTGCGCGGCCTTGCCCCGGGCCAGGCAAGCGCCGATGGGGATGCCGTTGCCCAGGCCCTTGGCCAGGGTCATCACGTCCGGCACCACGTCTTCGTGCTGGCAGGCGAACCAGCGGCCGGTGCGACCGATACCGCTCTGGATCTCGTCGAGCATCAGCAGCCAGTTGCGCCGGGAGCACAGCTCGCGCAGTGCCTTCAGATAACCTGCTGGTGCCAGCTGGATGCCGCTCTCGCCCTGGATCGGCTCCAGCAGCACCGCGCAAATGCGTGCGCCATGGCGGCTGGCGGCCTGCTCCAGGGCCGCCAGGTCACCGAAGGGCACCTTGAGGAAATCCCCGGGTAATGACCCGTAGCCCAGGCGGACCGCCGGCCCGTCGCTGGCCGACAGGGTGCCCAGGGTGCGGCCGTGGAAGGCGTTCTCCATCACCACCACCAGCGGTTGCTCGATGCCCTTGTACCAGCCATGCAGGCGCGCCAGTTTCAGTGCGGTTTCGTTGGCCTCGGCCCCGGAGTTGTTGAAGAACGCCCGGTCCATGCCGGCCAGCGCCGTCAGCCGGCCCGCCAGTCGCTGCTGCCAGTCGATGCTGTACAGGTTGGAGGTGTGCAGCAACAATCCGGCCTGCTCGCTGATGGCGCTGACCAGGCGCGGGTGGGAATGGCCGACACCGGTCACGGCCACGCCGGCGATGGCATCCAGGTATTCGCGGCCGGCCTGGTCCCAGAGGCGGGTGCCCAGGCCTTTGCTGAAGTTCAGGGACAAAGGCTGGTAGGTACTCATCAGGGCGGCGCTCATGGCGGTTCACTTCCATCACGGGTGGGGGTGTCGCCAGTATCGTTAGCCAGCCAGGCTAGATAAACTCGGAAGATCTTTAATCATCTTAAAGCAGGAGTTGATAATGGATCTGTTCCAGGCCATGTCGGTGTACGTCAAGGTGGTGGAGGCGGGGAACATGACCGCCGCCGCCCGGGAATGCGGCCTTTCCACCACCATGGTGGGCAATCACCTGCGGGCCCTGGAGCAACGCCTGGGGGTGCGCCTGCTCAATCGCACCACCCGCCGCCAGCGCCTGACCGAGTTCGGCACCGAGTACTACCAGCGTTGCCTGGCGGTGCTGGGCCTGGTGGCCGACTCCGAGCACTTGGCGGAGCAGGCCCAGGGCACGCCGTCCGGGACCTTGCGCATCACCGCACCGGTGACGTTCGGCACCGAACGCCTGGCGCCGGCCCTGAGTGAATTCCGTCAGCGTTGCCCCGAGGTCAAGGTCGAGCTGAACCTGGCCAACCAGCGCTTCGACCTCACCGATGGCACCTTCGACGTGGCCATCCGCCTGGGCAACCTGGACACCAATGCACTGATTGCCCGGCCATTGCAGGACTACACCCTGACCATCTGCGCCGCGCCGCAATACCTGGAGCACCATGGCACGCCGCAGGTGCCCGAGGACCTGGCGCAGCACAACTGCCTGGCCTTCGCCTTTCCGGCGGGAGACGAGTGGAGTTCCACCGCGACCCAGTGGCCCTTGCACGGGCCCGAGGGGGATGTGCTGATACCCGTGTCCGGCTCATTGCTGGCCAACACGTCCTCCGGCCTGCATCGCGCGGCGAGGGGAGGGCTGGGGATCGTGATGATGCCCGATGCGCTGGTGGAGGAAGACCTGCGCCAGGGGCGGCTGGTGGCCGTGTTGCAGGACTACCAGCTGCCTTTGCGGGCGATGCACCTGCTCTATGCCCAGGACCGTTACCGGCTGCCCAAGCTGCGCAGTTTCGTCGAGTTCGCCCTGGAGAAGTGGGGGCGCCCCTAGCTCGCTTCGTGGGCCAGCAGCATCATCGCCGCCGACAGGGTATGGCCGTCGGTGATGCGCCCGGCGGCGATCATCGCCAGCAGTTCCTGGCGGCTGACCCACAGCACCTTGTCCACTTCGCCATCGGTGGCGCCGGCCTGCTGCTCGGCGATTTCCACCTGGCACACGGCAACGGCACTGGCGATCAGCGAGGTGTTGCTGTGCAGCAATCCCAGCTGGCGCACCTGCGATGCCTGCCAGCCGGTTTCCTCCAGCAGTTCACGGGCGGCGGCATCACAAGGGCTTTCGCCGGCGTCGATGGCCCCTCGTGGAAACTCGATGGACTGGCCGCCGATGGCCCGGCGCCTGAGGTCGGCCAGCATTAGCCGGCCATCGGCCAGGGTCGGTATGGCGACCACGCCGTTCACCGCCTGGGCCTCCTTGATGATGAAGTAGCCCTGCTCACGGACCACCCTGAAATAGGGGGTTTCCAGCAGGCACTGGTTATCGGGGTTCGAACTCATGTGGGTCACTCCAGGAAGCAGCGATCGAACAGGTACACCTGCTCGGGTTTGAGGTTGTCCAGGGTCGCCTGGGGGCGGCCACCGTCGCCGCTCTTCTTGCGCCCGGTGTCGCGCAGGTAGCCGGCTTCGCTCATCTTCAGCAGGCGTTGGCGGATGCTGGTCTTGAGCACCGGGCGTTGCAGCACGATAGAGAAGATCGCCACGGCCTCGGGGGCACTGAATTCGTTGCCGAGGAACATCAGCGGCAGGCTGCTGTACAAGGATTTGGACAGCAGTCGTTCATGGGCCTGGGCCACCAGGCTGTTGTGGTCGAAGGGCAGCTTGAAGGCGCCGCTGGCCACTTCCCGCAAGCTGAAGAAACCTTGCTGCGGGCCAGGCTGCACGGGTTCGCTGGCGATCCCCAGGTAGAAGGTCGAGGACGACCAGCAGCGCGGATCGCGAAAGGCATCGCCCACCGTGCCCACCTGTTCCAGCCAGGCCAGGGGCATGTCCACCTTGCTCGAGCGGCGCAGGCGTTCCACCGCGTCGTTCAGGCTGCGGTCCTCGACATCGCCGTTGACCACGATCCCGGGCAGCGCCCAGTGCCCGGCGAAGGGTTCGCTGTCCCGCTGGTGCAGGAGGATGTCCAGTTCGCCGCTGTCACGGTTGTAGCGCAACAGGCACAGGTCGATGGTGTGCAGGTAGGCGTTGGCGAGGGTGGGGCGGTCGTGCATATCAACTTCCGTGGACGGCGTAGAGGCCGTAGTTTAGCGGATTCATCCCCGGAGCCAGCCACTGGCTGGGCGGTGTTTCGCCACGAGCCAGGTATTGGCGCAAGACCGTGCTGCGCACGCCGGGCTGTTCCTCGATGCGCAGGATGGAAAAGCGCTGCAGCAACTCCTGGCCGCGATGGAACCTGGGCAGCTGCCGCGCGACATCCTCACCGACCACCAGGGCGATGCGTTTGCCCTCCAGGGCCAGGTCGTCGGCCAGGCGTTCGAGCAGGGTGAAGCTGTATACCGGGCCGGGATCGGCCAGCGCCAGTGTCTGCTCCAGGCGGCTCACCGCCAGCTCGGCCGGGCATTGTGCTTGCAGGTGTCCGGTGATGGCCTGCAACCAGAGTGCCCGTTGTTCGAAATCGGCCATGCGCTTGCCGTCGGGGTGGCGGAAGCTGGGCACCACCAGGACGCGCCGGGCATGGCGAGCGGCCTCGAGCATCACTTGGGCGTGTCCGGCGTGGGGCGGATTGAAAGCGCCGCCATACAGGGCCAGTTCGAACATTGGTTTATCCTCTGTTGGTACATGACGTGTACTTTATCACCGCTTTGCCCTGCTGCAACTGCTGTTTGAGGCTGTCATTCAACTTGTGATCGATTTGGCGACACTGAAAAAATCTGGAGCAGGGGGGATTGCCACAAAAGTACATGACGTGTACTTTGTGCTTCATGCAGAGGAGAGACCCAGCATGAACAGCCAAACGATGAAGACCGCTTCTTTCGATGTCGATGCGCAAAAGAGCTTCACCCCGCTGTGCCCGGACGAGTTGCCGGTGGCCGAGGGCGACCGCATCGGTGGCGAGCTGAACTTCATGGCGACCCTGGCCAGCCTGCGTATTGGCAGCAAGGACGCCCACAGTCCCCAGGCTCCCTGGGTGGTGGCCGGGCACGAGCAGATGCTCCAGCCCACCGGCCTGGCACACGCCGACCTGACCTGGGTCAGCCACTGCGTTCCAGGCACCGAGGGCTTCACCCTGCTGGACGAATTGCCCAGCCCCTATGACTACGACTACTTCGTGTGGAAGGGCGTGGAGCCGGACCTGCACCCCTACGGCGCCTGCTACCACGACCTGCACGGCAAGCTCTCCACCGGGGTCATCGAGTACCTCAAGAGCCAGGGCGTGCAGCGGGTCATCGTTGGTGGCCTGGCCCTGGACTTCTGCGTCAAGACCACCGCCCTGCAACTGGCCGCCGCCGGTTTCAAGGTGATCATCCACCTGCCGGCGTGCCGGGCCATCAGCGCCGAGGGCGCCACCCAGGCCATCGCCGACATGCAGCAAGCCGGTATCGCGATAGCCGCGACCCGCGAAGAAACCGCCAGCCTGGCCAGCGTTTGAGGAGTCACCATGGAAAGTGCATTTGACCGCGACAACGGCGTGATCCAGAGCCTGCTGGACACCGACTACTACACCTTCACCATGATGCAGGCGGTGCTGCACCAGCACCCCAATGTCGAGGTCGAGTACCAGTTCATCGTTCGCTCCAAAGAGTCCCTGGTGCACCTGATCCCCGAGATCCGCCAGGAGCTGGAGAAACTGGCCGACCTGCAGATGCGCGAAGGCGAGCAGCGCTTTTTGTTCAGCAAGCGTTTTCGCGAATACCTGACCCCTGATTTCGAGCAATTCCTCGGGCTGTTCCGCTTCAACCTGCGCTACATCCACGTGGCCGCCGTCGAGGGTCAGTTGAGCATCCGCGTCCGTGGCCCGATGCTGCACTGCATCATGTTCGAGCAACCGGTGCTGGCCATGGTCAGCGAGCTGCGCAATCGCGACAAGTACCCGGATGTCGAACTGGCGGACGTCACTCGCCGGCTCTACCAGAAGTTCGAATGGCTGGAGAAGAATGCCAGCCGCGATGAACTCGCCGAATTGCGGGTCTCGGACTTCTCCACCCGCCGGCGCTTGTCGTTCAAGGCCCAGCGCGAAGTGGTGAAGATCATGCACAGTGATTTTCCCGGGGTGTTCGTCGGCACCAGCAATGCGCACCTGGCCTACGAGTTCGACCTGCCGCTGATCGGCACCATGGCCCACCAGTGGCTGATGGTGCACCAGCAACTGGGGCGGCTGCGGGAAAGCCAGAACGCCGCGCTGGAGAACTGGGTTCGCGAGTATCGCGGGCGCCTGGGCATCGCCTTGACCGACTGCATCAGCACCGACTTCTTCCTCAAGGACTTCGACCTGTACTTCGCCAAGCTGTATGACGGCCTGCGCCAGGATTCCGGGGACCCGCTGGTCTGGGCCGACAAGGTCCTGGCCCGCTATCGGGAACTGGGCATCGACCCGCGGAGCAAGGACCTGATGTTCTCCGACGGCCTGAACTTCGAGAAATGCCTGCCGATCCTGCGTCATGTGCGCGGCCAGGCCCGCTTCGGTTTCGGCATGGGCACCAGCCTGGCCTGCGATGTGGAGGGTGTGGAGCCGCTGAGCATCGTGATGAAGCTGGTGCGGGTGCATGGCGAGCCGGTGGTGAAGTTCTCCGACGACCCGGTGAAGAACGTCTGTGAAGACCCATCCTTCCTTCGCTATGCGGCGCAGGTATTCAACGTCGATCTTGCCAACTCGCCCCTGGAGGCCTGACATGACCCATCCGACCCAAGAACGTATCGCCCGGGAACTGGGCATCGATCGGCAACTGGTCGCTGGCGGCGAGCCTGCCGAGATTGCGCGCCGCGTGGCATTCATCCAGCAGGTCCTGGGTGATTCCGGTTGCCACAGCCTGGTGCTGGGCATCAGCGGCGGCGTCGATTCCCTGGTGGCCGGGCGCCTGTGCCAGCTGGCGGTGGAGCAGATGCGCGAGGCCGGCCATGGGGTGCGTTTCATCGCCATGCGCCTGCCGTATCGCCACCAGGCCGATGAACACGACGCCCAGGCTTCCCTGGCATTCATCCGCCCCGATGAGATCAGCACCTGCAATATCGCCGACAGCGTCGATGGCTTGATGCGTGAGGTGCAGCTCGACGGCCTGGAACCTTCGGCGGCCCTCACGGATTTCACCAAGGGCAACGTCAAGGCCCGGGCCCGGATGCTGGCCCAGTACGCGGTGGCCAACCTGAGCAATGGCCTGGTGGTGGGTACCGATCATGGCGCCGAGGCGTTGATGGGTTTCTTCACCAAGTACGGCGACGGCGCTTGCGACCTGGCGCCGTTATCGAGCCTGACCAAGACCCAGGTGCGGCTGCTGGCCGATGCCCTTGGCGCGCCCGGGCACCTGGTGCGCAAGGCACCCACCGCAGACCTCGAAGAACTGTCCCCGGGCAAGCTGGACGAGGACGCCTATGGGTGCAGCTACGAGGAAATCGACGCCTACCTGATGGGCCAGCCGGTACCCGACACCGTGCGCCAATTGATCGAAAACGCCTACCAGCGCACCGCCCATAAGCGCGCCTTGCCCCACACTCCGGCGCCACATACCCGGTCCCTTTAACCGCTGCCGAGCGGGCGAGGCTGCGACCGGGGGCGCAGCGTCCGCCAAGCCTGGCGATGGGGTCCATCAGGTCAATTTCGGATACGCCGGATGTGGCTCGTGCCGAGCCATGCGTAGCCTGCGGCAGCGGCTTGTATCTCGACTATCGCGTTTACACACGCGATAGTTCTCGACTGATCATCGAGGAAGAGGAATGAAGCCGGGCAGCGGCTAAGGCCTTGAGCCTGCACTGTAGATTGAGCTCCTCCTCTTCAACCTCACTCGCTAAGTCCGAACGGTATCCTGAGCCCTGCATCGCACGGTAGCTCGCATCAACAAGGCTGAGACCGAGTGATGGATGATCCTCAACCCGCGCATACGAGGAAGAGAATATGTCTAACGTCATCGGGATCGATATCGCCAAGAACACATTCGATGTCGCCACGCCTCTGCCCAACGGCAAGTACCGCACACGCGGCAAGATTCCCAACAATGCCGAGGGCTTCGCCCAGCTCGACCAGTGGCTCAAGTTGCATGCGCAGCCCGACGCCAGGGTCGTCATGGAAGCCACCAGCGTTTATCACGAAGCCCTGGCAGAGCACCTCTACCACCAGGGTTACAAAGTCATCGTGGTCAACCCGGCCCGGGTCCATTACTTCAAGAAAAGCGAAGGAATCAACTACAAGACCGACAAGGTGGACGCCAAGTTGCTGGCCGCCTTTGCCCAGGCCAAGCACGAGTCACCCTTGACGCCCTGGGCGCCGGAGCCTGTGGCGATCCGCCGGCTACGGGTCCTGCTGCGACGCCTGGACGACCTGCAGGAGATGCTGCAGATGGAACGTAATCGCCAGGAAGTGGCGGATACGGTGGTTCAGGAATCGATCCAGTCGCACATCAGCCACATCGAAAAAGACATCGTCCAGACCCGCCAGATGATCAAGCAGCATGTCGACGATGATCCCGACTTGCGGGGCAAACGGGATCTGCTGTTGAGCATCGACGGTATCGGCGAGAAGACCGCGTCAGTGATCCTGGCCGAACTGGGCGATCTCAAGGAGTTTCGTAGCGCCCGGGCCGTAGTCTCGTTTGCGGGGTTGAATCCGCAGCTGGCCGAATCCGGCAAATTCAAGGGCCGCACGCTGATCAGCAAGGCTGGTTCGGGGCGTATCCGCCGAGCGTTGTACCTACCCAGCATCACCGCCATGAACATGAGTGAGCCCCTCATGGCGATGAAAGAGCGGCTGCGCGCCAAGGGTAAAGCGGGCAAGCAGATCGTCTGTGCAGTGATGCGCAAGATGCTGCACATCGTATTTGGCGTGCTCAAGTCGGGTCATCCTTATGACCCGAAATTGGCGCTTGCCCGGTAACGGGCAAGACGGTATCTACACGCAGCGGTTTCAACCATCGCGCCACTTGTCCAGGGCCATGCGGCAATCGGCGACCAGCTCGGGCATGTGCTCCCGTGCCTCTGGCCAGCCCAGGTCTTCCAGCGCGAGCTGGGCCGCCTGGCGCAATGGCTGCCATTGCCGGTGTTCGAAACCGTTGTCCTCCAGGGTCATGCCGTAGGCTTCCGGGCTCAGCCCTTCACAGGCTGTCAGCAAGGCTTGCAGGTGCTGGTGCAGGGCCGGGTCCAGCCGCGCCGGGAAATCCCGCACGAAACGCTCCAGGTAATCCAACTGATCGGACCACAGGTTGCATTCCGCGCAGCAACCGATCTCCACCCGTTGCCGGCTCGCGTCCATGGCCAGGAACTCCAGGGCCGGTCCCAGTTCGCCCAGGAGGATGAGCCAGCGGTACTGGTCCTGGCCGTACCAGGTCCAGATATTCGTCGCCAGTTTTTCGTGGCCGCTGCCTGGGTTCATGGCGCTTCTCCGGCGTGCCACCAGCGCGGTCGCTGGCTCTTGTAGGAGTGGTGGGTGGGCATCAGCGCCTTGCGGTTGTTGCTGTCGAACGTCCCCAGCAGCAGGGCGACCGTGGGTTCGTCGTCGATGGCGCCCAGGGAGCTGCCGCACTGGGCACAGAACGCCCGGCTGGAATAATCCGACGACCTGAACGTGCTCGGCGCGCCGCCTGGGCCAGTCCAGCGCACCCGCTCGCGGGGGAACTCGACCCAGGCCAGGGTCAGGGCGCCGCTATGGCGCTGGCACAGCTTGCACGAGCAGGTATGGGGATTGGCGGCAGGCCCCCGGGCCTCGAAGCGAATCTGCCCGCACAGGCAGCCGCCCTGGTATATCTCTGCGCTCATGCTGGTCCTCCTCCAGGGTGTGCCGTAGTGGCTGGAGGGCGAATCTAGCATGCCCTCCGACCGGCTTCAGCGCAGTTTTTCCAGCATCTGGTAATACCACATGCCAGCGGCCAGCATCGGGTTGCCCAGCTGGTCGCCGAACGGCACGCGGATGTGCTGGCAGGCGGCGAAGGTGTCATAGCGGCCCAGGTGGCCGGTCAGGGCCTCGGCCATGATCTCGCCCATGATGTGGCTGGTGGCCACGCCATGCCCGGAGTAGCCCTGGCAGTACCAGACGTTGTCCGAGAGCTTGCCCAGTTGCGGGATGCGGTTGATCACGATGCCCATGGCGCAGCTCCATTGGAAGTCGATGGCCACGCCCTTGAGCGCCGGGAAGGTACGCTCGATGCACGGTCGCAGTTCGCCGGCGATATCCCGCGAATCCTTGCCGCTGTAGTTGGCGCCACCGCCGAACAGCAGGCGGCCGTCGGCGGTCATCCGGTAGTAGTCGAGGACGAAGCGGCAGTCGTATACCGCCAGGTCCTCGGGGTTCAGGCGCCGGGCCAGGTCGCCCAGGGGTTCGGTGGTGACGATGCCGCCCATGGCCGGGAAGATCTTGCCCTTTAGCTGCCCGGGCTCGAGCTTGTGGTAGACGTCGCCGGCCAGCAGCACCTGGCGGGCCTCGATGCGCCCCTGGGCGGTGACCACCGCCGGCTGCGGGCCATGGACGATCTCCAGCACCGGGCTGTGTTCGAAGATCAGCGCGCCGAGGCTTTCGGCGGCGCGGGCCTCGCCGATGCACAGGTTCAGCGGGTGCAGGTGCAGGTTGCGGGTGTTCTTGATCGCGCCGTGGTAGAGATCGCTTTCCAGCAGGCCGCGGACCTGCTCGCGGTCCAGCAGGCTGACCTCGTCGCCCATGCCACGTTCCACCGCTTCGTCGTAGGCGTCGCGCAACTCGGCCAGGTGCCCGGGCTTGTAGGCGGCATGCAGGTGGCCGTGCTTGAGGTCGCAGGCAATGGCGTATTTTTCTACCCGCTGGCGGATGATCTGGTGCCCGCGCCAGCGCAGGTGCCAGATGAAGTCATCCACCTCGTCGCCCAGGCTGCGGCGCATCTGCTTGCGCATGGCGGCATCGCCGGACAGGCTGCCGGTGACCTGGCCGCCGTTGCGCCCGCTGGCGCCCCAGCCAATCTTGTGGCTCTCGACGATGGCCACCTTCAGGCCGCGCTCGGCCAGCTCCACGGCGCTGGCAACGCCGGTGAAGCCGCCACCGATGATCAGCACGTCCACCTGCTGGCTGCCTTGCAGGGTCGGGTACTGGGTTTCCTGGTTGAGGGTGGCGCTGTAGTAGCTGGGGCAGCGCTCGGCTGCCGGGGTCCGCGGATCGAAGGCGGCGCTCATGGGAAATCCTCGCAAAAGAATGAACCGGGCCGCTGCCGGTAGGCAGCGGCCAGCAAGTCGGGTTGCCCGCAGGGGCTCAGGCCTGGGTCAGGTACCAGCGCCAGTCCTGCTCGCCGACCTCGGCCATGAACTGGCGGTACTCGGCGCGCTTGACCGCCAGGTACACCCCGAGGAATTCGCTGCCCAGGGCCTCGCGGGCCCAGGTCGAGCGTTCCAGGGCGGTGAGCGAGGTCAGCCAGTCGGTGGGCAACAGCTCCTTGGCCTGGGCATAACCGTTGCCCTGCACCGGATCCCCCGGGTCGAGTTGTTCAGCCAGGCCACGATGGACTGCGGCGAGGATCGCTGCGGCGGCCAGGTAGGGGTTGGCATCGGCGCCGCAAATGCGATGTTCGATGTGCCGGCTATTGGCCGGGCCGCCGGGAACCCGCAGGCTCACGGTGCGGTTGTCGACACCCCAGGTGGGGGCCAGTGGTGCATAGCTGTTGGCCTGGAAGCGCCGGTAGGAGTTGGCGTTGGGGCAGAACAGCAGCAACGAGTCCAGCAGCGAGGCGAGCATGCCGCCCACCGCTTGGCGCAGCAGCGGGGTACCGGCCGGGTCCTGGGCGGCGAACAGGTTGTTGCCGGCGGCATCGGCGATGCTCACGTGCATGTGCATGCCGGTGCCGGCCAGGTGGTCGAAGGGCTTGGCCATGAAGGTGGCCTGCATTCCATGCTGGTGGGCCACGGCCTTGACCAGGCGCTTGTAGCGCACGGCCTGGTCCATGGCGGCGAGGGCGTCGCCATGCTCCAGGGTGATCTCCACCTGGCCTGGGGCGTACTCGGAAATCGCCGTGCGCGCCGGAATGCCCTGCAGCTTGCAGGCGGCATAGAGGTCGGCGAGGAAGGGTTCGATCTGTTCCAGTTCCCGCAGGCCATAGACCTGGGTGGTACGCGGTCGGCCGCCATCGGCATCCAGCGCCGGTTGAGGGCGGCCATTGCCGTCGCGCCTGGCGTCCAGCAGGTAGAACTCCAGTTCGCAGGCCATCACCGGGTAGTAGCCGTCGGCCTTGAGCCGGTCGATGACCTTGATCAACAGGTGGCGCGGGTCGGCGATGTTGGCTGGCTGGCCTTCCTGCGGGTGCATGCTGACCTGCACCGCAGCGGTGGGGATCTGCCGCCAGGGCAGGCGTACCAGGCTGCCCGCCAGCGGATAGGCGCGGCAGTCGATATCGCCCACATCCCACACCAGTCCGGAGTTCTCCACGTCGTCGCCATTGAGGGTCAGGCCGAGGATGGTGCTGGGCAGGGGGCGGCCGCTTTCATACACCGCCAGCAGTTCCTCGCGGTGCAGCAGCTTGCCTCGTGGCACGCCGTTGGCGTCGAGGATGAACAGCTCGATCATGTCGATATCGGGGTTGGCGGCCAGGAAATCACGGGCCTCTTCGGGGGCGGCAAAATGCATGCTGGTTCTCGCTTGCGCCTTCAGGGCGCACAGGTTTTCAGGTCCTGCGACGACACCACGCACGGGGCGTTCGCAGGGACGCAAAACAGGTCTGGAGGGGTGATGCGCAACGTTGCGCGATCAGGCCAGGAGCGAGTGATCCGGAGGACGTGAGGAGTGGCGCAGGCGGGAACGGCACAGGGCCATGGGCAGGTTGACCAGGAGCTTCATGGGCAGGACCTGTCCAGCAGGTAATAACCGATGACGGCGGCGCGACCCTCATGGACCTCATGAGGGGGATGGGCGAAGTGGCGAAGGTGGCGAGCAGGCAGCGAACCCTGTGCGACGGCCATGCCCGTGCGACCCTGGCTGCAAGCCGTGGGGGCGGGGCGGGCGAATCCGTGGTACGGGTTCGTGAGGGACATCGGCCGGTGATCTCGCTGTCGAGTTCGTTGTGCTTATTCTTCCGGGTGTCTCAGGGGCAGCAAGCCCCGAGGCGAACCCATACTGCAAGAATCCTTTGGCCAATGTAAGGGGGTGGTGGAGTCAGTCAGCCCCGGAAGGCTTCCATGGAGTCGGTGCCAAGTCCCGGGCTAGAGCGGGGCGTTGGCCTTGGCGAGGGTGTCTAATTTTTTTTACGGCATTTCAGTAGAGGCCGGGCAACAAGCGCCAGCTGCGGGCGCAGTAGTCCTCGTAGGGCTGGCCGAAATGCTCGCGGAGCAGCGCCTCCTCGGCGTGGATCCGGGCAATCAACGGCACCAGGGTCAGTACCGCCAGCAACAGCCCCAGCCCGGAACGGAAGGCCAGGGCCCACCCCACTGCGTTGACCAGCAAGCCGAGGTAGCTGGGGTTGCGCAAGTGGCGATACAGGCCGTCGGTCACCAGGCGGTGATCGGGCTGGATGGCCACCAAGCCGCTGAAGCGCCGGCCGAGGATGAACACCGGCCACAGGCGCAAGGCGCCACCGGCGATGAACAACAGCGCGCCGAGCCAGCGCAGGGCCTCGCCGCCGAAGGTCCAGAACTCCAGGCGATCGCAATAGGCTGGCAGGAAACCGCTCGCCAGGCCGATCAGGCCAAACACCGGCAGCACCCAGCGATTGTCCCGGTCTTCCTGTTCGCCGCTGCTGAGGTTGACCTCGCTGCACAGCGAGGCCAACACCATGAGCAAGGTGGCAATGGCGATCAAGGTCAGCGCCGGGTGGGCGAAGAACGCCGCGAAGCCGCCGCGTCCCCAGATCGCCAGGCCAAGGTAGGCCAGGGCGCCCAGCAGGCTGGAGATGGCCAGTCGAGGAGAGATTTTCATGATGACCGCACTAGCATCAGGAACCTCTCTTGAGTGTAGGAGCGCGCCGGTTCGGCCAGGTGTACGTTGGTCCGGTTCAGGCGCTGCGCTGGGCCAGCCGGCTCACCAGGAAGTCGATGAAGGCCCGGGTCTTCTGCGGTACTCGCCGGGCCGAAGGGTAGACCACGTTGATGCTGATCGGCGGCGCCTGCCACTGGCACAGCACCGGCACCAGGCGTCCTGCCTCCAGGGCCTCTTCGACGATGAAGTCCGGCAGCAGGGCGATCCCCATTCCAGCCTCCGCCGCCTGGGCCAGCAGGTCGCCATTGTTGGCGTGCAGGGGCCCGGTCACATGCACCCGCTGGGTATCGCTGCCATGGCTCAACTGCAGGCTGACGCCACTTTGCAGGTAGCCGTAGCCGAGAAACCGGTGGCTGCCCAGGTCCTTGGGCTGGAGCGGCAGGCCGGTGCGTTCCAGGTAGGCGGGGGAGGCCACCATGATCCGTGGCACCGGCGCCAGTTGCCGGGCTACCAGGGAGGAATCCGCCAGGCTGGCGATCCGCAGCGTCACGTCGAAGCCGCCGCGCACCGGGTCCACTTGCTGGTCGCTGAGCACCAGCTGCAACTCGATCAGCGGATGCAGTTCATGGAACAGCGGCACCAGCGGCCCGAGCCGGCGCAGGCCGAAAGACATCGGCGCGTTGACCCGCAAGACTCCGCGCAGCTCGGCGCTACCGTCCCGGGCCCGCTGCTCGGCTTCGTCCACCGCTGCCAGCACTTCGCGAGCGGATTCGTAGTATTCGGCGCCGGTCTCGGTCAAGTGCAGGCTGCGGGTGGTGCGTTGCAGCAGTTGCACGCCGAGGCTTTCCTCCAGGGCCTGGATCTGTTTGCTGACCTTGGAGCGGGGCACGTCCATGGCCCGCGCCGCAGCGGCAAAACCGCTTTCGTCGACGGTGGCGACGAAGGCGCGCATGCATTCGATACGATCCATGATTGTCCCTGTTTTAGAATCAATGATTCTCGATTTTAGGGAATTGTTCCTGTTTCAGCCAGAACCTAGATTAACCACCAAGCCGGCCCCACAGGGCGCCTTCAGCGCCATCAGCCGGTCATGTTCGCCCCTCACTCTGACTGCAAAAGGAACGCGCCATGTCCATTCGTGAATTGCTCACCCCGCACAACTCGGCCCTGATCCTGATCGACCACCAGCCGCAGATGGCTTTCGGCGTGCAATCGATCGACCGCCAGGCCCTGAAGAACAACACTGTGGCCCTGGCCAAGGCCGCCAGGATCTTCAACGTACCGAGCATCCTCACCTCGGTGGAGACCGAGAGTTTCAGCGGCTACATCTGGCCGGAACTGTTGGCGGTGTTTCCCGAGCAACAGCCCATCGAACGGACCTCGATGAATTCCTGGGAGGATCGCCACCTGGTGGCGGCCGTGCAGGCCACCGGGCGCAAGAAACTGGTGATGGCGGCCCTGTGGACCGAGGTCTGCCTGACCTTCCCGGCCCTGGAGGCGTTGGCCGAGGGCTATGAGGTGTACATCGTCACCGATGCCTCCGGCGGCACCAGCCAGGAAGCCCACGACATGGCGGTGCAGCGCATGGTCCAGGCCGGCGCGGTGCCGGTGACCTGGCAGCAGGTGCTGCTCGAGTACCAGCGCGACTGGGCCCGCAAGGATACCTACGATGCAGTCATGGCCCTGGTGCTGGAGCACAGCGGTGCCTACGGCATGGGTGTCGACTATGCCCACAGCATGGTGCACAAGGCCGGGCAGCGCCGGCTGTGATGGCTCTCCAGGCGGTGCCTCCGGGCACTCGCTGGATATCGTGCAGCAGGGCGCGCCCCTGCTGGTCGCTCAATGTGCTGGCAGTGCGGAGTCGCAGATGAATATTGAACTTACCGATGGCGTGGTCACCCTGCTGGTGCGCCACCGCATCAAGAAGGGGCAGGAGCAGGCCTACGAGACCTGGCTGCGCCAGATCATCGCCAAGGCCCGCAGTTATCCGGGGCACCTGGGGATCGATGTGGTGCGCGGCCACAGCGGCGGCCTCGGCCTCTTCACCAGCGTGCTGCGCTTTGCCAGCACCGAGCAGTTGCAAGACTGGCTGGACTCCGACGACCGTCGGCAACTGGTGCAACAGGCCCAGCACCTGCTGGCCGATGGCGACCAGACCGAGGTCAATGTCGAGCGCGAGTTCTGGTTCACCCCCCAGGACAGCGCCGCGCCGGCCCCGCCGCCGCGCTGGAAGCAAGCCTGCGTGACCTTCCTGGTGATCCTGCCGCTGACCTTCCTCGTGCCGCAGTTATGGAAGCCGCTGTTCGCCTGGCTGCCCTGGCTTGGCGGTTACGTGCAGGCCAATGTGCTGATCACCCTGAGCATCGTGCTGCTGGTGGTCTACGTTTTCATGCCTCGGGTCACCCGCCTGTTCAGCCGCTGGCTGCAACCGCGCGGCGCGGCCTGAACCTTTTCGCCTCAATCGGAGCCATGCCATGAACCACAACGCAATTGCCGATCTGATCCTGTTCAATGGCCGCCTGCATACCGTGGACCGGGCCAACCCTCGGGCCACGGCCGTGGCGATCAAGGAGGGGCGCTTCATCGCCGTGGGCGACGATGCCCAGGCCATGGCCTTGCGCGGCAGCACCACCCAGGTCATCGACCTCAAGGGGCGTACGGTGATCCCCGGGCTCAACGACTCGCACCTGCACCTGATCCGCGGTGGCCTCAACTACAACCTGGAGCTGCGCTGGGAAGGCGTGCCGTCGCTGGCCGATGCCCTGCGCCTGCTCAAGGAACAGGCCCAGCGCACCCCGGCACCGCAGTGGGTGCGAGTGGTCGGCGGCTGGAACGAATTCCAGTTCGCCGAAAAACGCATGCCAACCCTGGAAGAGTTGAACCAGGCGGCACCGGATACCCCGGTATTCGTCCTGCACCTCTACGACCGGGCGCTGCTCAACCGCGCCGCGCTGCGGGTGGTGGGCTACGATCGCCATACCCCGAACCCGCCGGGCGGCGAGATCGTCCGCGATGGCAACGGCAATCCCACCGGCATGCTGATCGCCCGGCCCAACGCGATGATCCTCTACGCCACCCTGGCCAAGGGGCCCAAGTTGCCGCTGGAGTACCAGGTCAACTCTACTCGCCAGTTCATGCGTGAGCTCAATCGCCTTGGGGTCACCAGTGCCATCGATGCGGGTGGCGGCTTCCAGAACTACCCGGACGACTACCAGGTGATCGAGCAACTGGCGGCCCAGCAGCAATTGACGGTGCGCATCGCCTACAACCTGTTCACCCAGAAACCCAAGCAAGAACTGGCGGACTTCAAGAACTGGACCAGCAGCGTGCGCTACGGCCAGGGCGATGACTTCCTGCGGAACAACGGGGCAGGGGAGATGCTGGTGTTCTCCGCCGCCGATTTCGAGGACTTCCTCGAGCCGCGCCCCGATCTGCCTCAGGACATGGAGCAGGAGTTGGAGCCGGTGGTCCGCCATCTGGTGGAGCAGCGCTGGCCGTTCCGCCTGCATGCGACCTATGACGAATCCATTTCGCGCATGCTCGATGTTTTCGAAAAGGTCGACCGCGATATCCCCTTCAACGGCTTGCCCTGGTTCTTCGACCATGCCGAGACCATCAGCCCGCGCAATATCGAGCGGGTCCGGGCCCTGGGCGGTGGCATCGCGATCCAGGACCGCATGGCCTTCCAGGGCGAGTACTTCGTCGACCGCTATGGCGCCAAGGCGGCCGAGATGACCCCGCCGATCCAGCGCATGCTCGCCGAAGGCATTCCAGTGGGCGCCGGTACCGATGCCACCCGGGTCTCGAGCTACAACCCCTGGACCTCGTTGTACTGGATGGTCAGTGGCAAGACCGTCGGTGGCCTGGCTCTGTATCCCCAGGGCCTGGATCGCGATACCGCACTGGAGCTCTATACCCACGGCAGCGCCTGGTTCTCCTCGGAACAGGGCAAGAAAGGCCAGCTCAAGGTCGGGCAACTGGCGGATCTGGTGGCCCTGTCGGCGGACTACTTCAGCGTCGAGGAAGAGGCGATCAAGTGGATCGAGTCGCTGTTGACGGTGGTGGATGGCAAGGTGGTGCATGCCGCCGGCGACTTCCACTCGCTGGCACCGCCCAGCTTGCCCGTGACGCCGGACTGGTCGCCGGTGGCCAAGGTGCCGGGGCATTGGAAGCCTGCCGCGCCGTTGTCGGCTCAGTTGCACCAGTGCAGCGGTCCTTGCGCGGTGCATGCCCACGGGCACGAGCGGGCTCGCCTGGCCAAGGTGCCGGTCAGCGATTTCCAGGGCTTCTGGGGCGCGTTTGGCTGCTCGTGCTTTGCCTTTTGAACCCAGCCGATAAAAGGGCGACAGGACGCTGCGGCGTGCTGTCGCCTGCTGGCTGGGCATTCGCGACAGGCAAGTGTCTCAGTCTTCACCAGGCGCGGCATACGCCTGTTCGATGTGACCGATGTTCTTGTTCAGGATTGGCTTGGAAATACGCAGGATCAGGGACTCGACATGCTTTGGAAAGTCTCGCCATTCTGAGCTGCCGACATCGTAGGCAGAAATGTAGCGCACCAGTTCATAGCGTTTCTCGGGCTTCTTCTTGATTCCCGCGGGGAACTGGATATGCACATCCCGGCGTATGGCCGAATAGGCTTCCTTGAGCAGGTTGGTGGCTTTGCCGAGGTAGATGAGGTTGGCCATCGAGTCATAGAACGCATAGATGCCGGCCCGGTCTTCGTGTCCTTTGAACAGGACCTTCAACTGCTTCATCACCGGTTGATCCGGCTGGAACTCGGCGAATTCGATCACCGACTGGAATTCAGGCGTGAAGGCGCGGTGAATGAAGTACTCGACGGTGATGTGCTGGGGCTGGCAATGGCCTGAGCACCACTCCTGGATCTGCTTGACGCTGTATCCGGTGCGGGCTTCGGCGTCTTCCAGATCGTCCGAGTAGTACCGCTCAATGATGTAACGCAAGACACCGCTGCGATCAGTCACACAAAGTCCTTTTTTAAGGTTCGACTTGGCTTTCGAATATCGTGCCTGGTGGTGACATCGAGGCGTCAGTGAATACTGCAGCCCTCTTTGCCAACCGCCTGGCCGGTTTGAGCGGGGCGATGCTACTAACTGGCCATCAGGCTGTCCAGTTGCCAGGTGATCGTGTTCATGAACCGCGATGAGTGAGCTGGAAGATGTTGTTCGGATTAATTGCGGGCAATAAAAAGGGGCGCTGAAAGTTCAGCGCCCCTGCTGTTTTATATTGAGATTAAACTTGTCTCAACAAAACCGATCGATGATTCGAACTTCCGGATTGCCGCGCAGCGACTGCCATTCGTTCTTCAGGGTCTCCAGTACCCGACCGATGAAGTCCTTGTCGGCGGCGGCTTTCTTGCCGACATAACCCTGGCCGCGGCGGTACATCTTCAGGCGGGCTGCCAGATCCTGGTTGTTGCGGTCGAATTCTGCTTCATGGCTATGGGGCGACAGGCAGTCGATATGCACTTGGCCCGACTTGGCAATCCACAGGATATGGCTGTCGTGGCTGTCTTTGCGTGCGGCGAACATACGTGCCAATTCATCAATAGTGGGATGGTTATTAAGATTCATTTGTAGCCCCCTTGACCATTCATCGATCTATCTAAGTTGTTTAGCTAATTCATCTTGCTACATCGGTAAGTTGAACCCTGATACCGGAAACAGGGCGACAGAGGGTGTCTGTCGGATACAGATAAGGCCCAGAGCCTGATGTGTGTAGTTACCTTGATTAACTGCTACGCACAGAGCGCCACAACGATAGAAAGCAGCATGAACCTGGATGAAGCTGCCGACATTCCCACCATCGGCCACAAGCATCTTGAAGAGTTCTCGCCGGCTTTCCCGTCGAATCGCGAACGGTCAATGCCAGGTCAGTTTCATCAATCTGCCTTGTGGGCAGTACACATCCGGGTCAACAGCTCGGCGGTCAGACGAGCTTGCTCATAACACCTTTGCCTTGTCCCCCGATCGGGGGGACGCCTGCATCATGCAAGGGCGCAATCCGCTCGTCAACGGTTTTGTAGTGAAAATTTTCAGGCACTACATATTGTCTGACAAAAGCCGCAAAGCCCTCATTCGAGCCCCCAAGCAGGGCTGGGGCAGGTAGAATCGGCGCCTGGAAATGGTTCTGAGGTTGCAGCGGTGGATGTACAACAAGGCTTCGTCCTGACGCGACACTGGCGCGATACGCCAGCAGGCACTGAAGTCGAATTCTGGCTGGCCACCGACCAGGGGCCACGGCACCTGCGCCTGCCGTTGCAGACCTCCGTGGCTTTTGTCCCGGCCGTGCAGCGGCACCAGGCCGAGCGCCTGCTGGCTGACGATCCGGATGTCGAGCTGCGCCCCCTGCAACTGCGTGATTTTCACCAGCGCCCGGTGCTGGGTTTGTATTGCCCGCAGCACAACCAGTTGATCCGCCTGGACAAGACGCTGCGCCGGGCCGGGGTCGACGTGTTCGAAGCCGATATCCGCCCGCCGGAGCGCTACCTGATGGAGCGCTTCATCACCGCGCCGGTAGAGTTCAATGGCCAACCGGGACCGGATGGGCTGCTGCTGGACGCGCAGATGAAACGCGCCGTCGACTACCGCCCGCAACTGCGCCTGGTGTCCCTGGATATCGAGACCAGCGAGCGTGGCGAGTTGTATTCCATTGCCCTGGAGGGCTGTGGCCAGCGCCAGGTGTACATGCTAGGCAAGGCCCGCGCCGACGACAGCGCGGTGGACTTCGACCTGGAGTTCTGCGCCAGTCGCGAGCAATTGCTGGAGAAGCTCAACCAGTGGTTGGCCGAGCACGACCCCGACGCGATCATCGGCTGGAACCTGGTGCAGTTCGACCTGCGAGTGCTGCATGAGCATGCCCGGCGCCTGGCGGTACCGCTGCGCCTGGGCCGTGGAGGGCAGGAGATGCACTGGCGCGAACACGCCACCCACAACCATTACTTCGCCTCGGCGGCGGGGCGCTTGATCATCGATGGCATCGAGGCCCTGCGCTCGGCCACCTGGAGTTTCCCGTCCTTCAGCCTGGAAAACGTCGCCCAGACCCTGCTGGGCGAGGGCAAGTCGATCGACAATCCCTACCAGCGCATGGACGAGATCAACCGCATGTTCGCCGAGGACAAGCCGGCCCTGGCCCGCTACAACCTCAAGGACTGCGAGTTGGTGACGCGGATCTTCGCCAAGACCCAGCTGCTGACCTTCCTCCTGGAGCGGGCCAGCGTCACCGGCTTGCCGGCCGATCGCAGTGGCGGCTCAGTGGCGGCCTTCACCCACCTGTACATGCCGCTGATGCACCGCCAGGGTTTCGTCGCCCCCAATCTCGGCGAGCTGCCGCCCCAGGCCAGCCCCGGCGGGTTCGTCATGGATTCGCGGCCCGGCCTCTATGAATCGGTGCTGGTGCTGGACTACAAGAGCCTGTACCCCTCGATCATCCGCAGCTTCCTGATCGACCCGGTGGGCCTGGTGGAAGGCCTGCGCCAGAGTGACGAAGAGCATTCGGTGGCGGGTTTTCGCGGGGCGCGTTTCTCCCGCACCCGGCATTGCCTGCCGGCGATCGTCCAGCGGGTGGCCGAGGGCCGGGAAGTGGCCAAGCGCGAGCACAACGCGCCGCTGTCCCAGGCCCTGAAGATCATCATGAACGCCTTCTACGGCGTGCTGGGCTCCAGTGGCTGTCGCTTCTTCGATCCGCGCCTGGCCTCGTCCATCACCCTGCGCGGGCACGAGATCATGGCCCGCACCCGGCAGTTGATCGAGGCCCAGGGTCACCAGGTGATCTATGGCGATACCGACTCCACCTTCGTCTGGCTCGGCAGCGCTCACGACGAGGAGCGCGCCGGGCAGATCGGCCGGGCCCTGGTGGACCACGTCAACCAGTGGTGGCGCGATCACCTGCGCGAGCAGTACGGCCTGGAAAGCGCCTTGGAGTTGCAGTTCGAAACCCACTACAAACGCTTTCTGATGCCCACCATCCGCGGCGCCGAGGAGGGCAGCAAGAAGCGCTACGCTGGCCTGGTCCAGCGCGCCGATGGCAGCCAGGAGATGGTCTACAAGGGCCTGGAGACCGTACGTACCGATTGGTCGCCGCTGGCCCGGGAGTTCCAGCAGGAACTGTATCGGCGGATCTTCCACCGCCAGCCCTACCAGGACTATGTGCGCGACTACGTGCAGCGCACCCTGGCCGGCCAGCAGGACGATCTGCTGATCTACCGCAAGCGCCTGCGCCGACCCCTGGATGAGTACGAGCGCAATGTCCCGCCCCATGTCCGCGCGGCGCGCCTGGCCGACGACTACAACCGTGAACAGGGCCGGCCGCTGCAATACCAGCGTGGTGGCTGGATCAGCTATGTGATGACCCTGGCGGGTCCCGAGCCTCTGGAGATCCGCCGTGCCACCATCGACTACGAACACTACCTGACGCGCCAGTTGCAGCCAGTGGCGGACGCCATCCTGCCGTTCGTGCAGGATGACTTCTCGACCCTGGTGGGTGGGCAGATGGGGTTGTTCTAAGGCTGAGCAGCAGCCAGGCTGTCATGACGGGCCGCTGGGCGGGTGGGCGAGTCAGTCGTCCACGGCTTCGCACAAATGGCTGGCACCGTGCTTGTCGGTGTAGTTCACGGTGACCGAATCGTCTGCTTCAACGCTGATGGACAGGTTGGCTTCGCCTGCCTTGACCTGGAAATGCCGGTCATCCACGGCCGTGCTCTTGACCTCCTTGCCATTGATGTACACCGGGCCGCCCTGGTCGGCGCTGACCGCCAGGTTGCCGGGGCAGGCGACGTTGAACAGGGGAATACCTTCGGCCTGGGCGGTGCCGGTGATGATCATAAAAGTGCCCAGCAACAATGTCTTGCGCATTACGGACTCCTGGCGAGAAGGGGTAGGGACGGCCGTTGCGACCTCCCTGGCACCCCGGATCAGTGCCTAGCCTATCGCCTGCCCAACGCTTGCGCGAGTGGAATATGGCCCCCGAAACGCGGCTCCGGCGGGTTCTGAGCGGGCGAAAAAAACCATGGACTCGCCGTCGACGAGTGTGTCAGCTTCGGAGCGCCTCTTTGGGCGAGTGATAGGACGATCTCGCAGGCGGGGTCGTTTGTGTTCTATCGAACATTTTCTGTCTGGAACAAGGACGTAACAATGTCAAAGACACTGTCAAAAGCACTGTCGGAAATTACCTGGAATTGGGCCGACCAGGCCGCACAAGCCAGTAATGCCTACCAACAGGTACAGGCTTTCAGCCACCGCTATGACCGGGGTGGCAGCGATCCGGTGAACGGCAAGCCGTCGTTCACCGCCGACCAGGCCGCGGATGCGATCCTGCGCAAGAACCTGTCCTGGCACGACAAGAACGGTGACGGCAAGATCGACCTGACCTACACCTTCCTCACCGAGAAACCCGCCAACTACAACCCGTCCCTGGGTACCTTCAGTCAGTTCAGCGCCTTGCAGAAGGCCCAGGCCGTGCTGTCGATGCAGTCCTGGGCGGATGTGGCCAAGGTCAGCTTCACCGAGGCGGCCAAGGGTGGCGACGGGCACATGACCTTCGGCAACTACAACGTCAGCACCGGCGGCGCGGCCTTCGCCTACCTGCCATCCGGTGGTAGCTACGACGGCCAGTCCTGGTACCTGATCAACAGCCAGTACCGGGTCAACGAGACTCCCGGCACCGGCAACTACGGGCGCCAGACCCTGACCCACGAGATCGGCCATACCCTGGGCCTGTCCCATCCGGGTACCTACAACGCCGGCAATGGCAACCCCACCTACAAGGACGCCAGCTACGCCCAGGACACCCGTGGCTACAGCCTGATGAGCTACTGGAGTGAGAGCAACACCGGGCAGAACTTCAGCAAGGACGGTAGTGGGGCCTATGCCTCGGCGCCGCTGGTAGACGACATCGTCGCGGTGCAGAAGCTCTACGGCGCCAACTACCAGACCCGTGCCGACGACACCGTGTACGGCTTCAACTCCAACACCGGGCGGGATTTCTACAGCGCGCACTCCAACAGCGACAAGCTGGTGTTCGCGGTCTGGGACGGTGGCGGCAACGACACCCTGGACTTCTCCGGCTTCAGCCATAACCAGAAGATCAACCTCAACGCCGGTGCCTTCTCCGACGTTGGCGGCCTGGTGGGCAACGTCTCCATCGCCTATGGCGTGACCGTGGAGAACGCCATTGGCGGTTCCGGCAACGACCTGCTGATCGGTAACGCGGTGGCCAACGTCCTCAAGGGTGGTGCCGGCAACGACATCATCTACGGTGGCGGCGGCGCCGATACCCTGTGGGGCGGAAGCGGGGCCGACACCTTCGTCTTCGGCGCGGCGTCGGATTCCACCGTCAACGCGCCGGACTGGATCATGGATTTCACCAGCGGCCAGGACAAGATCGACCTCACCGGTATCGCGCAGTTCGCCACCGGCGGCGCAACCCTGAACTTCGTCAAGGCCTTCAGTGGCCATGCGGGCGACGCGATCCTCAGCTACAACGCCGGCACCAACCAGAGCAGTCTGCTGGTTGACCTCGCCGGTCACGGCACGGCGGACTTCGCCGTGGGTATCGTTGGCCAAGCGGTAGCGGCCGACATCATCGCCTGATCGATCAGGTCCAGTGGAGCGGCGCGCGATGCGCCGCTTCCACTCTGTCGGCCAGGGCCCGCCACCTTTTCGGTAGCAGCGCGGCCGCCACAGGTTTCCCCGGCGCTCAGTCGCCGCCCCCACCGCCACAACCGCCGCCTCCGCAACCACTGCTGTCACCGCCGCCGTCGCTGCTGCCGCCATCGCCGCCGAAGCGCGAGCTGTCGCTGTCGGAGCTGCTGGGGGACGAGTCGCTGTCTGCAGAGCTGCTGTGCAGCTCGCTGCCGCAATGGATCACCGTGCTGCCGGCGCCGTTATCGGTCAGGCGCCGCAGCGACTGGCAATCGGCGACGTAGTGAAAGCCCTGGGCGATCTTCAGCTTGGCATCCAGGGCGAACAGCAGCGGCAAGCGGCTGGGTTGGGCGGGGTGGATGTTTTCTTCGAGGCACGCCTGGCGCCAGACCCGGCGCAGGCCGTTGTCGCTCTGGCGCTCGGCATTCTGGCCGAGGACCGCCGCCGGGGTGTGATGCAGGAACTGGCCGAAGGCCTGGTGGCAGAACGCCTGGTAATCACGGGTATGAAGGATGAATTCGTGCCACAGGTCATCCACTACCTGGGACGGCATCGACACGTAGCGCTGGCCGCTTTTCAAGTAGGCCAGGAAGAACTGGCGCAGGCCCTGGGCGACCAGTTGGCAGTCCTTGAGCGTCAGGTGGGGGTGCCGGGTGCGCAGGGGCGTAAAGAGCCCGGGCGGCAGGCTGAAACTGCGGATGAAGGCCTCGCGGCGCAAGGCCGCCAGGGCTTTCTGGCGCCGCCAGAACAACAGCGCCAAGGCCAGGGCCGCCACTGTGGGAAGGATGAACAGCATGCCAGGGTCTCCGCCGCAAAAGTGCCGAGACAGTGGCGCAAAGCCGCGGTTAATTCAAGCCGCGCGGTGCCGGGCCCGGGCAGCGGCGATCCGGGACACCCCGGGGAAAAAACCGGATGGCGCCAGGGGACGCTTCTATCCTCTGGCGGTATCGGCCGTGCCTGTGGCCGACCATGGATTTCACCCCACACGGAAGCCATCTCATGAAACTCAGTACCTCCATCCCCCTGGCCATGGGCCTGGCTGGCCTGTGCCTGCTGTCTAGCGCGCAAGCCGACCAGGGCAGCGATACGGTGGCCCGTCTCAACCAGCTGTACAACGACACCCGCCAGGACTGCGGCGGCCCGTCCAAGCCGGCGTTCCTCTGCTCGGGGGTGCTGTTTCGCGCCACCTGGCCCTCCACCGACTACCAGTTCTACAGCATCAGCCCGAAAAGCCAGGCCAGCGGCGGCGTCTCGGCGTCCTACCTGCGCAAGGACTCCAAGTTCCGCAAGTTGGCCTACGGCCTGCAGAGCGGCTTCATCTTCGACACCATCTTCGGCAACCCCAAGGATCACCAGGACTACGCCGTGCTGTGCTCCTTCCCCATCGATGCCGCCACCGACGACCGCCAGCAGCAAGGCTGCACCGACTCGCGGCGCACCCCGGGCAGCGTCGAGAAGTACTGCCACGAGATCGGCGTGACCACCGCCGAGCAATGGGGCGCCAACTACCGGCAGAATCGGGGTGATCATTCGCGCCAGTGCTCCTTCGACGTGCGCGATGAGCGCAATGCCGCAGCTGGCCCGGCGTTCTACCAGAGCATCCGCTCCATGGCGCAGATCGCCGCCGAATCCTTCGGTACCCAGAACGAGCTGCGCCTGGCCAAGTGGGAAGAGAAGCCGCCGCAGTCGCCGTCGATCCTGGCGCTGTTCTACACCGAGGAGGGCGGCCTGGAGGGCGCGCGCCTGAACCAGATCCAGTGGTACAAGGCGGTCCAGCAGTACCTGCCGGTGATCAACATGAAGTTGCCGCAGACACCCCAGCAGGAGGCGAGCTTCGTCTACGACAACAAGAAGCAGGTGATCTACCCCATCACCGAAAAGAACAGCTGCGAGCGCTATGTGCAGAGCGCCACCTGGATCGAGCGGGATGACCCGGGGTTCGGCAAGAAGGTCATGACCCTGGAAGTCACCCCCACCGACTGCGGGCGCAAGGTCCAGGACAACCAGACCAACAACTTCTTCAACGAGTTGGCCAGCGACCATTACCTGGACGCCCAGTGGAAAAACAACCCGGACAACCGCGACAGCACGGTGGGCAGCATGCGCCGCCAACTGGTCTGCCACTTCAACATCGCCCGGGACAAGCCGCAGTGGAACCTGGAGCCCTCGCGCCCCTATACCTCCAATGAGGACTCCATCGCCAAGGGTTGCAACAACACCTGAGTGAACCGGCCGCCGGCCATCAGTTGTGGTTGATGTCCACCTCACGGGTTTCCTTCAGGCACAGCAGGCCCACCAGCAGGCTGACCCCGGTGATCGCCACCGGGTACCACAGGCCATAGAAGATGTCGCCGGTGTACACCACCAGGGCGAAGGACACGGTGGGCAGGAAGCCGCCGAACCAGCCGTTGCCGATGTGGTAGGGCAAGGACATCGAGGTGTAGCGGATACGGGTCGGGAACAGTTCTACCATCAGCGCCGCCAGCGGGCCGTAGCACATGGCGGCGATCAGGATCAGGGCGACGATCAGCGCCACCACCATGGCCTTGTTGACGTTCTGGTTATCGGCCTGTTGCGGATAGCCGGCCAGGGTCACCGCACCGCGCAGCGCCGCCTCGTCGAAACCGTCGATCTTCACGTCGCCGACGCTGACCTGTACCGGGCTGCCCGCCGGGGCGGCGATGCTGGAATAGGGCAGGCCCTGTTTCACCAGGAAAGTCTTGACCTTGTCGCAGGGGCTGTCGAAGCGTGCCTTGCCCACCGGGTCGAACTGGAAGGTGCAGGTGGCCGGGTCGGCGGTGACGGTGATGGGCGCCTGGCGGCTGGCCTGGTCGATGGCCGGGTTGGCGTAGTGGGCCAGGCCCTTGAAGATCGGAAAGTACAGCGCCGTGGCCAGCAGCAGGCCAAGCATCAGCACCGGCTTGCGGCCGACCTTGTCCGAGAGCCAGCCGAAGAAAATGAACATCGGCGCGCCAATCACCACGCTGATGATCAGCAGGCTGTTGGCCAGGGCCGGGTCCATCTTGAGGAACTGGGTGAGGAAGAACAGCACGTAGAACTGCGCGGCGTAGAAGGTCACCGCCTGGCCGGCGTTGATGCTGAACAGGGCGATCAGCACCACCTTGAGGTTCTCCCACTTGCCGAAGGATTCGCGGATCGGCGCCTGGCTGGCGCGGCCTTCTTCTTTCATCTTCAGGAACGCTGGCGACTCGTGCAGGCTCATGCGGATCCAGGTGGAGATGCCCAGCAGCACGATCGACAGCAGGAACGGCAAGCGCCAGCCCCAGACGTCGAATTGATCGCCGGTGAAGTAGCGGCAGGCCAGCACCACCAGCAGCGACAGCAGCAGGCCCAGGGTCGCGGTGGACTGGATCCAGCTGGTGTGCAGGCCGCGCTTGCCATGGGGCGCATGCTCGGCCACGTAGGTCGCGGCACCGCCGTACTCGCCGCCCAGGGCCAGGCCCTGGAGCATGCGCAAGGCCACCAGGATGATCGGCGCGGCGATGCCGATGCTGGCGTAGTTGGGCAACAGGCCTACGGCGAAGGTGGCCAGGCCCATGAGGATGATGGTGGCGAGAAAGGTGTACTTGCGCCCGATCATGTCCCCCAGGCGGCCGAACACCAGGGCGCCGAAGGGCCGCACCACGAAGCCGGCGGCGAAGGCCATCAGGGCGAAAATGAAGGCCGTGGTGTCGTTGACCCCGGCGAAGAACTGCTTGCTGATCACCGCCGCCAGGGCACCGTAGAGAAAGAAGTCGTACCACTCGAAGACGGTACCGAGGGACGAGGCGAAGATGACTTTCTGGCTTTCCTTGCTGGTGGGCACCACGGCCGTGGTGTCCATCGCTTGAGCATGTTCCGACATATCGATATCCCTCACAGTGATTGTTTTTGTTGTTCCACTGTCGGCGCCAGTGATGGCGTCGCTGTCTGCATCTTTTCGCAGTCCTCGCTCCTAGCAGGGTGGGGTCAGGCGGGGGAGGCGGTTTGTTTTTCCGGGGCAGGGCTCCTTGTAGTCGTGGCCAGAATCAGTTCGGCGGCCTTCTCGGCGATCATCAGGGTCGGCGAGCAGGTGTTGCCCGAGGTGATGCGCGGCATGATCGAGGCGTCGGCGATGCGCAGCCCGGCGATGCCGTGCACGCGCAGTTGGGCGTCCACCACGGCCTGGGCGTCGTGGCCCATGCGGCAGGTGCCCACCGGATGGAAGATGGTGGTGCCGATCTTCGCTGCGGCTTCATGCAATTGCTCCTGGCTTTGCAATTGCGCGCCGGGCAGGTACTCGCTGGGACTGAACGCTTGCAGGGCCGGGGCGGCGACGATGCGTCGGGTCAGGCGGATGGCGTCGGCCGCCACTTGCAGGTCCTGCGGATGGCTCAGGTAGTTGGGCTGGATCAGCGGCGCCTGGCCTGCGTCCACGGAACGGATCTCGACCCGGCCACGGCTTTGCGGGCGCAGGTCGCAGACTGAGGCCGTGAACGCCGGGAAATCGTGCAAGGGTTCGCCGAAGCGTTCCAGGGACAGTGGCTGCACGTGGTATTCGAGGTTGGCGGTGGCCTGCTCGGGGCTGGAGCGGGCGAAGGCGCCGAGCTGGCTGGGAGCCATGGACAGCGGGCCGCTGCGGTCGTACAGGTAGCGCAGGCCCATGCCCATCTTGCCCCACAGGCTGCCGGCGATCTGGTTCAGGGTGCGGGCGTTATCCAGCTTGTAGATCAACCGCAGTTGCAGGTGGTCCTGGAGGTTGCCGCCGACCCCGGGCAGGGCATGGGCGACGCCGATGCCCAGGCGTTGCAGCAACGCCACCGGGCCGATGCCGGAACGCTGGAGGATGCTCGGCGAGCCGATGGAGCCGGCACAGAGAATGATCTCCCGGCGGGCCTTGAAGTCCTGCTGGCGTCCCTGGGCCATGGCGCGCACCGCCGTGGCGCGGCCGTCTTGGAGGAGCAGCCGTTGCACCTCGACGCCGGTCAGGACGGTGAGGTTGGGGCGCTGGGCGATGGGCTTGAGAAAGGCCTTCGCGGCGTTCCAGCGCACCCCGGCCTTCTGGTTGACCTGGAAGTAGCCGCAGCCTTCGTTGTCGCCGCCGTTGAAGTCGTCGATCCGTGGGATGCCGCTCTGTTCGGCAGCGCTGCGAAAAGCATCGAGGATCGGCCACGAGAGGCGCTGGCGCTCCACCCGCCACTCACCGGCGGCGCCGTGCAGCGGGCTGGCCCCGGCGAAGTGGTTCTCGCTCTTCTTGAACAGCGGCAGGACCTCGCTCCAGCTCCAGCCCGGGTTGCCCTCGGCGGCCCAGCCATCGTAGTCGGCAGCCTGGCCACGCATGTAGATCATGCCGTTGATCGATGAACAGCCCCCCAGCACCTTGCCCCGCGGGTAGCTCAAGGCGCGACCTTGCAGGCCCGGTTCGGCCTCGGTCTTGAAGCACCAGTCGGTGCGTGGGTTGCCGATGCAGAACAGGTAGCCGACGGGAATGTGGATCCAGGGGTAGTTGTCGCGTCCGCCGGCTTCCAGCAGCAGCACCCGGTGCTGGGGGTTGGCGGACAAGCGATTGGCCAGCAGGCAGCCGGCGGGACCGGCACCGACCACGATATAGTCGAAAGCGTCAAAGGCAGGAAGCATTCGTGACCTCGTTGGCAGATTCTTATTAGCAGGCCGTTGAAAAACTACCTGCGTTGCCATCGCTGCGTTGAAAACAGGCTCAAAATGCTCATTTACCACATGTAAATTGCGCTTTTTCGCCTGTTTTCGCCTTGCGCTGGCTGCCTCGCCTACATTTTTCAAGGGCCTGTTAGCAGCTGTCCGTCATCCGCGGCAGCCTTGTGCTTCATCCTAGTTGTTAGCTTTCGTTAAAAGAATGTTAGTTTTTGCCCACCCGCTGTGCGTTTTCTAACAGCATTAGCCCCCAGGCACCGGCAAGGAATCCCCATGTTCGACTGGAACGACCTGCGCTTTTTTCTCGAGCTGCAACGCAGTGGCCGCCTGCTCACCGCGGCGCGACGGCTGAACACTACCCACGCCACGGTGGCGCGGCATATCGAGGCGGTGGAGAAGGCCCTGGGCACCGCGCTGTTCGTCCAGCACGCCCAGGGCTATGAGCTGACCCCGGCCGGCGAGGCGCTGCTCAAGCACGCCGAGGCCATGGAGAACGTGGCGCTGCTGGCCCAGGAGGAAATCACCCAGTCCAGCGCGTTGCTGGGCAAGATCCGCGTCGGCGTCACCGAGGGCCTGGGGGTCAAGTTCCTCGCCAGCCGCATGGGCGGCCTGTTCGAGCGTTACCCGGGGCTGGAGGTGGAACTGGTGGCGGTGCCGCGGTTCGTCAGCATCCTCAACCGCGAGGCGGAAATCAGCATCCACCTGGAACGACCCAGTGCCGACATGCTGGTGACCCGCAAGCTCACCGACTACCGCCTGGCGCTGTACGCCAGCCAGGCTTACCTGGACCGCGCCCCACCGCTGCGCAATCGCGAGGACCTGGGGCGCCATGCCTGGATCGGCTACGTCAACGACCTGCTGTTCAGCCAGGAACTGATGTTCCTCAACAGCTTTTGCCGCAACCCCCAGGTGTTGTTCCACAGCACCAGCGTCATCGCCCAGCAGGAGGCGGCCCGTTCGGGCCTGGGGATCGCGGTGCTGCCGTGCTACATGGCCGCCACGGATCGGCAGCTGGTGCCGTTGCTGCCCACCGAGAGCATCCAGCGCGCCTACTGGATCAGCACCCGCCGCGAGCTGCACAAGTCGGTGCGCCTGCGGGTGGTCTGGGACTACCTCATGGAGCTGTGCGCCACGCACCAGCCGGTTTTGCTGGGGACCGCCCCACAGGTCTAGGGCGATTCACAACAGCGGCCCACAGTGGGCCGAGCGGCTGAGCAGGTCGCCGGCCTGGATATCGACGAAGCGCGAGCCGTAGGACAGCGGCTTGAGTGCCCCGCGCTCCTGGCCCATGCCCAGGCCGCCAGTGGTACGGGTCTCGCCGTCCTGCAACAGCGGGTCCAGGCGTGCCTGGGCAGCCACCAGGCGCAGGGTCACGGCCTGGCGCCGTGGCAGCTCACCGGCGAGCAAGGGACTGGAGCGGTGCCACAGGTACTTGCTGAACAGCAGGGCATCGCCGGGCTCGAAGGCTTCTTCGATGCGCTGTCGCTCGAAGCGCTCGGTCAAAGGTCCCGGGCTGGCGTAGGTCTGGCGCAAGAGCTCGGACAGTTCGGTGATTGACTCGCCCTGGGCCAGTTGCTGGGCCAGCATTCGCGAAAACTGGAAGTTGCCCACGGCCGAGCACAGCGACAGCGGCACCCAGGCCATGCCGCCACCCTGTGCCTTTGGGCGTACCGGTTGCAGGGGCAGCCACAGGCTGAAGGCCGGGTCTTGGGGGCGGATGTAGCGAAAGTTCAGCGAGTCGTAGTGCCAGGCGAAACCCGAGCGCCCCTGGTCCAGCTCGAAGCCTTGGGCTTCGCACAGGATCAGCCGGCTGTCGGTGAGGTAAGTCAGTACCTGGGCCAGTGCCGGCTGGCCTTGGAGTTGCCGGAGAATACCGTCCTGGTCCAGGCGGTGGGTCAGGCGGTTGAACCCCTCGCCAGCGCTGGCCTGGGTCGGACGCAGTTGCTGCTCCACCAGCTGGCGCAGCGATTCGATGGCGGCGCTGGTCAGCAATCCCGGCAGCTTGAGGTAGCCCTGTTCGTGGAACAGCCGCCGCTGTTGCGGGTCCAGGGGCAGGGGATTGACCAGGTAAGGGGCGGGCGGTTGCGGCAGGTTCACGGGCGTATTCCATTACCGGGGACAGGTGCCTGAGTATGGACAGTGGCACCGCTGACCGAGCGCTGGATTCGACCTCGACCGGTGTTTAAGCGACACCTGCCACCGGTTGCTGTCGGCGCGCGGCCAGGCGAGGGCGGGTCTGTCGCCATTGGCACATCGAGCGCTGTCAGGAGTTGGGGCCGGCAGCTTGCAGGTCTTGCTGGCGGATGTAGGAGTCCTGGGTCCGGATGAACCGGTCGAAGGCTCTGGAGTTGTAGACCTGCAAGCAAGCGTGCAGCACGACTTTGCCAGGACGGTGCTTACTGTTGGCCGCGACCTGGTCATAAGCCTTGAAGACGTATTCGGTGGTGGCGTCATAGGGGTCATGCAGGGTCGTGAGCGTGTCTTCGTCCTGCAGGACCTGATGCAGGCCACCGCCCATGACGCCATACATGCCGATGGCATGCCCAACGTCCTCGCCCATGGCCGAGCGCTCGGGAAACTGCCTGGCCATGCAGTAGGCCAGTCCATAGTTCTTCAGGGACTGGCGTGCCGCCGCCAGGTCCTTCGCGCCAGCCTGGCCCATGCCTGCCATCAGGCACAGCGCCAGCGAAAGCCTTTTCATCCTTGATCTCCTGAGTCATGGCCGGCAGCGGCCGTTGCGGCGCCGATGGTCGAAGCCGCCATCGAGCTTGTCAATGCCCCGGCTCGCCGGTGCGCCTGGCCAACCTGATAGCGCCTGCGGGCATTGGCGTGAAAAGACAAAAAGTCGTCATCAATTGAAGCCGGTCGCCGCCTGGGCCGTTGCTAGATTGGCAGCCGTTGCCGTGCCACCTCACCCATAACAATCAATAACGAAGGTGCCTATCGTGAGCGCTACCGCCGAACCTGCAGCCCTGCCGGGCGAGGCCAGTCATCGCTGGCTGCTGATCACTATCACCCTATGTGCGTCGGTGCTGCCGGCGACCTTCCTCTGGGCCCCGGCCCTGTCCATGCAATTGACCACGCAGATCGGCCTGAGCCCGAGTCGGATCGGCGCGATGTTTTCCCTGGAACTGATCTTCAGCAGCCTGGCCACCTTGCCGGCCATCTACTGGCTGCGCTCGGGTCACTGGCAGCGCTGGGCCTTGCTGTTCATGGGCCTGTACATCGGCGGCAACCTGGCTTCGGCGCTGTTGCTGGAGCGCTATTTCAACGCCTTCCTGGTGGCTCGGGGCGTCACTGCACTGGCCGCCGGTTCGCTGCTGATCCTGTGTACCCGCAGCGTCGCGCACCTGGATGATCGCGGGCGGGCGTTCGGTTCGATCATCTTCGGCCAACTGATACTCGGAACCCTGGGACTGGCGGTGTTGCCCAGCGCCTTCCAGCATTTTGGCCCCGGGGTGTGCTTTGCCTTGCAGGCGCTGTTGATGCTGGCCTGCGTGCCGCTGTGCCGGCACTTCATTCGGGTCCCTCAGCTAGCGGCCAGCGGTGGGCGCCGTCGCTTGGGGGCTTCCAGACATGGCCTGCTGGGGGTGGCCTCGATCTTCCTGCTGTATGTGTGCCTGGGCGGAGTCTGGACCTTCATCAGTGCCTTGCAGGCGCCCACGGCCATGGATCGTGGGCAGTTGGACCAGTTGCTGACCCTGTCCAGCGCGGTGGGCATCCTCGGCGCCGGCGCCGCCACTTTGCTGGGACGTGATCGCTATCGCGGGGCATGCCTGCTGCTGGGGTTCGCCGCGTTGGTCCTGGCCTTGCTGGTGATGGCGGCGGTGCCCCGGGCGGATGCGGCCTTCATCGCGGTGCTGGTGTTCAAGTTCACCTGGACCCTGCTGGTGCCCTTCATGCTCACGGTGATCAGCCTGCACGATCGCGAGGGCGGCTTGATCAACCTGACCAACCTGGTCCTCGGCCTGGGGCTGGCCTGTGGCCCGGCGCTGTGCGGCTATCTGCTGGAAACCTTTTCCTACCAGGCGATGTTCGGCTGCGGCGCGCTGCTGGCCCTGCTGGCCGCCGCGGCGATCAACCTCGCGCACTTCCACCTGCCATCCAAGAGTCTTTGCCATGAAGCCTGAATTGCATCCTTCAGCGGGCGCCAGTGCGTTCCTGTTCGACGAGCGCTGCCTGTGGTTCCACTCCGGCCGGGCCTCGGCCCTGGCGGCCCCGGTCGGCGGGTGGGTCCAGCCGCTGGCCAGCGGCTCGGGCGTGGCCTCGGCCGATTGCTTGCGGCGGCTCAAGGCGTTGATGGACGCCAGCGGCCTGAGCCGACAGTTGCGGGTGGAGTCCGCAGCGCCGGCCTCCCTGGCGCAGATGGCCAGGGTCCATGACCTTGAGTACCTGGAGCGCTTTCGTCGGTTGAGCGAGCAGCAGGGAGGAGAACTGGGACTGGCGGCGCCTTTCGCTGCCGGCAGCTTCGAGCTGGCGGCGCTGTCCGCCGGGCTGGCCAGGGCGGCGGTGGAAGGCGTGATACGCGGCGAGTACCAGCGAGCCTATGCCGCCTGCATCCCGGCCGGGCACCACGCTTTGCGGGATCAGGCCATGGGCTCGACGCTGCTGGCCAACTCGGCCATCGCCGTGGAGCACGCCATTGCCGAACTCGGCGCGCGGCGCGTGGCCATCGTCGATTGGGATGTGCACCACGGCAACGGTACCCAGTCGCTGTTCTACGAGCGCGGGGACGTGCTGACCATCTCCCTGCACCAGGAAAACTGCTTTCCCCCAGGCTCCGGCGGCGCCGACGAACTTGGGCGAGGTGTAGGGCAGGGGTGCAATCTCAACATCCCGCTGCTGCCCGGTTGCGGCCACCAGCAGTACCTGCATGCCATGGCGCAGTTGGTGGTGCCGGCGCTGCTGCGTTTCGCCCCGGACCTGCTGGTGATCGGCGCCGGCTACGACGCCAGCACCTACGACGTGCTCGGCCACATGCAATTGCACAGCGGCAGTTTCCGCGAGATGACTCGGATGATGGTGGCGGTGGCCGAGCGCCTCGGCCATGGGCGCCTGGTGATGGTCCATGAGGGCGGCTACTCGGAGGTCTACGTGCCGTTCTGCGCGATCGCCGCCATCGAGGCCCTGACCGGCCTGCAGACCCAGGTCCGCGATCCCTTTATCGAGTTCATCGAACAGCAGCGGCTGGCGGACGACTTCGATCGCCTGCACCACCAGCGCGTGCAAACCCAGGCCCGGCAACTGGAGCTGGTGCCTGCTCCTTGAGTCCATCGCCCATACAGGTCCGACCATGAATCCTTCCAATAACAACAATCGATTCTTCGTCCAACGTGGGGCTGTGCTGGCGTGCTGTGCCCTGTGGGCCGGGTGCGCGCTGGCCGGCCCGGATCAGCCCGGCCCGGTCGCGAACCCGGTCTCGCCGGCCCGGGCTCCGAGCCTTGGCGAACAGCTGGATGCCCAGGGCATCGCCGTGCACGGCTTCGGTAGCTGGTACAGCTTGTACAACACCTACGGGGTGGGGCGTCGCCAGGATCAGAACAACCTGTTCCTGATGTTGGCGGCCGACTTCGACCTGGAAAAGCTGCTGGGTGTGAAGGGCGCCAGCGTGCACCTCAAGCAGAGCTATGCCCCGGTGGCCAGCAATGTCGACTACGGTCCGGCGCTGGGGGACATCTATGGCGCGGTGGCGCCCTTCGTACCGAAGAAGGCGCGGCTGGTGCAGCTGTCCTACGAACAGCGCCTGCTGGAGGATGCCCTTAAGCTGGAGCTGGGCCGGAGCAACCCAGCGACCTCGTTCATGCAGCCGGCTTGTGCCTTCGTGTTCACCTGTTTCAACCCGCTGACGTTGATGAACGGCTCGGTGTTCGCCTATCCGTTCGCCTACTGGAGCGCCACGGCCCGCTACAACTTCGACGACAACCGCTTTGCCCAGGTGGGCGGCTGGTTGCTCAATGGGCAGATCCCCTTCGAGTCCGGCTGGAACTGGCGCGAGGAACGCCACGACGGGCGCTTCTTCCTGGCCCAGGTCGGCACCCAGACCCGTTTTGGTGAGGCGCTCTATCCCAGTCGTTTCGAGCTGACCCTGTATCGCTCCACCAAGAAACAGCCCAACCCCAGCCGCACGGTGGCCGGTACCTCGACCTTGCTCGACCCGGGCTCGGCGCCCAAGGTCCAGGACCATGCCGATGGCATTCTCTTCAATTGGCAGAAGACGGTGTACCGCGCCGACGGTGGTAGCCGCCCGTTCGATACCCACCCGCGCAGCCTGACCCTGGAAGGCGGGCTCAGCTCGTCGCTGACCCCCGGGGTTACCGGTGGGGTGGATGCCTTCGGCTTCATCGGGGTCAATGCCCTCAACGTTATTCCGGGCCGCCCGCTGGATAGCCTTGGTGCACGCCTGAGCTGGTTTCGCGTGAGCAAGGACTTCCAGGCCCGCCTCAAGGACGCCGGGCGCCTGTCGGGCAGTGCCTACGAGCAGCCACGGGACAGTTTCGTCGCCGAGCTCAATGGGCGCTTCGTCCTGGGTAGCGGCGTGACCCTGGACCCCTTCATCAACTACGTGCTGCAACCCAGTCGCTTCCAGAACCCCTTCGCCGAACAGCGTCCGGCCAGCGGCTGGTTGTTCGGCCTGGGCCTGAACTTCGCCCTCGACCCGTTGCTGGGCTGGCGCCACTGATCCCTTGAGGAGAGTCCCGATGAACCTTGTGCAAACCCAGGACCTGATCTTCTGCAACTGGCAACAGGCGGCAGTGGACGGTGACCTGGAGCAGCAACTTGCCGCCTTGCTCGAAACCATGGCCGCCGCCCTGGCCGAACGAGGGGTGAGCTTGGGCGCGATGCTCAAGCACAGCATCGCCATTCGCAATGGCGCCGTGGACCCGCTGGCGGCGATCCAGGCATTCCATCGCCAGTGCCATGCCCTGGCCCCCCGGTTGGTCCGGGAGCCCAGCGTCGGCACCCTTTTCCGGGTGCCGCATCTGCCCCGGGAAGGGGCGCTGGTAGCGCTCGAGGCGGTATTCGCCAGGCATGCCACGCCGGCACGGCGGGCCCTGTTCGACGACCTGCCGATGGATGTGGCGCGGGCCCTGGAGTATCGCGGCCAGCTGTTCCTCACCGGTTTCGAGGCCCTGGAACTGCTGGCGCCGGAGCGTGGCTTGAGCGCCGATAACCTGCAGGTCCGTCCCGGGCTGGCGGAGCAGGTGGAGGTGATCCTGGACAAGATCCAGGACAGCCTCCGGGCCCTGGACGCCGACTGCTCCGACCTGGCCCGCCTGACCCTGTACCTGCGCGCCGACCAGGACCCGCAGCACGCCCGACAGTTGGTAACGCAGGCTGTGCGCCAGCGGGCCGATGCCAGGGTGGCCGAGGCGCTGCAACTGTGCGTGCTACGTGGCCACGGCATGGTCCTGGAGGAATTCAAGATCGAGATCGATGGCCTGGCCCTGCGCCCGCAAGTCCTGCGGCCAACCTGGGTCAGCCTGGCCTGCGGCGAGGCCGGCAGCTTGTCGCTGGCGAGCGTGGAGCAGGCGGCGAGGGCCCTGGCCAGGCGCCTCGACACCGGTGGCCAGCCGGCGGCCTTGCAGGTGTTGCTCAAGTGCCCCGGCATCGAGGCCGGCCCCGTGGCGAGCCAGCCCTTGCTGGAAGCGTTCAGCCGCCAACTGCAGCGTGAGCTGGGAGCCGCGGCGACGTTGCAGCTGTCCGTGGCGCTGCTCTGGGTCAAGGCCCTGGAGGCACCCGGTGCGGCCCTGGAGCTGGACGCCAGCCTGTTCATTCAATGAAGGAAGGAGTAGCAACATGTCATTCGATACCCATACACGAGCCTGGGATCTGGTCCGGGACCTGGACCTCTCCGGCAAGATCTACCTGGTGACCGGCGGCACTTCGGGGTTGGGCAAGGAAAGCGCCCGCTGCCTCGCTGCCCGTGGCGCCCGGGTACTGGTGCTGGGCAGCAGCGCCGAACGCGGCAACGCCGCGCTGGCCGAGCTGCGGGCCGCCACCGGCAGCCAGTCGCTGCACTTCGAGGCGGTGCGCCTGGAGTCGTTGCGCGACGTCGACCGGCTGGCCTCAAGGCTGCTGGAGCAGTTGCCGCACCTGGACGGCGTCATCGCCAGTGCGGGGATCATGGCCACCGATTTCGCTCGTACCGACGATGGTCTGGAGCGCCAGTTCGGCATCAACCATATCGCCCACCATCGGTTGATCACCCGGCTGTTGCCGCTGCTGCGCCAGGCGGCCGCTGCCCGGGTGGTGCTGCTGACCTCGGGCGCCCATCGCCTGGCGGGCATCGATTTCGCCGATCCCAACTTCGAGCACCGGGCCTACGACCGCTGGACGGCCTATGGCCAGTCGAAGTCGGCCAACGTGCTGTTCGCCGTGGGCCTGGACCAGCACCTGGCCGAGGAGGGCATCCGCGCCCTGGCGGTGGCCCCCGGAGTGGTGGCCGGGACCAACCTGCACAATCACCTGACCGACGCCGACTTCGTGCCCTTGCTCGAACGCCAGCCCGGGCTGCGCCAGTTGACCCGGCGCAAGAGCACCGAGGAGGGTGCGGCGAGCATTCTCTGGGCCCTGCTGCATCCGCAATTGGAGGGCTGTGGCGGTTACTACCTGGAGGATTGCCAGGTGGCCTTGAGCAACGCCGATCCCCTGGATCACCTGGGCGTCATGCCCCGGGTGCGTGATGTCGCCCAAGCCCGGCAACTGTGGGCGCTCAGCGAACGGCTGATCCAGCAGGCCCTGGCTGGCGAGCCGCGGGAGGTGCGGCCATGAACCCGCTGGAGCAGGCGCTTCCCGGGTTCGATGACTTTGCCGCGCAGTTGCGCCGCAACCGCCTGCCGGACAGCCCGGCGCTGCGCGGGCGGCGCTTCGTCCTGGGGTTCGCCGAGCAGCGGGGCGAGCTGGCGTTCGATGAACAGGGCGAGGCTCGCTGGCAGGGACTGCCGTTGGCGCTGGCGGCGGGGACCGCGCAAGCCAATGTGGTGCAGGCCTGCGCCGGGCTGTTTTTCATCGACCTGCCATTGCCGGCGGCGCAGCGCCAGAGCCTGGTGGTGATCATCGACGAGCAGCGATCCCGGGCCTTGCTGGTGCATTCCTGGCTGGATACCGGGCGCAAGGCGCGCGGATTGGCCTCCAACGTCGGCCAGGCGCTGCAGCACGCCGGATTGGATGGCCTCCCGGCAGGCGCACCGCCCGAGCGCAGCGGCGAGCTGATCGGCAAGCGCGTGCTCAATCTCTATAGCCAGGACACGGCGGTGGAACATGTCTATCTCAACAGTCGCTGGTACGCCTACCAGATCCATGGCGGCGTGCGCCATGGTGACTGCGATTGCGACGAGGCCAGTTATTTCAAGCTGCGCGAGCAGTTGTACCTGGTGACTTTTCGCGAGAAGGCGGTGGATGTGGCGATCGTCTTTGTCCTCGACACCCGTGCCTGGCGCAATACCGGCATGGCCCTGGGCGAGGTGGATGGGACCTGGTTCAACGTGCCCATCGGCGCACAGGTACGACTGCTGAGCGAGACGGCGTATCCCGAAGGCATCTCGCCGCTCTGAAGGGGCGGGCCGGCTAGAGGAACTGCCGCCGGTAGCGCAGCGGCGGCACCCCGGTCCAGCGCTTGAAAGCCTTGGAAAACGCCGCGCTGTCGGCGTAGCCCAGGCTGTCGGCGAGTTCGTCGATCCGCGTGCCGGGATGGCGCATGCGTTCCAGGGCAAGGCTGTGCCGCACCTGCTCCAGCAGCTCGGAGAACACCACCTGTTCCAGGGCCAGCTTGCGTTGCACGCTACGTGGCGACAGGCACAGCTGACGCGCGATGCGCTCCAGGGAGGGCGGCTGTTCGCCCAATTGCTGTTCCAGCAGGCGCCGCACCCGCTCATGGAAGCTGCCGCTGTGTTGTTCGGCGCACAGGCCCTGGATGTGCTCGCGAAAGAACAACAGGACGTCGGCATCGCAGCCCTGGCCAGGGCACCTGTGGTCCAGCCAATGGCTGGCGAAGACGATGCCGTTGCTCGGCGCGGCATCCCGTACCGGACAATCCAGCAACCCGGCCAGGGCCTCGCGCTCCTTGGCCGTCAGTTCATGGCAGAGGTCGATCCGCTGGGCTCGCCAGTCCTGTCCCAGGCGCAACTGCAAGACATGGATCAGCATGCCCAGGCTGAACTCCACGTCCTGGCGGCAGGCACTGGCCGGGTAGGCGGGCAACTGGTAGCTGATCTGCACCTGCTCGCCGTCGATGCGCAGTTGGGTGCGGGTGCCGCCCTGCAAGGCCGTGGTGCTGAGGTTGAGCTCAAGCAGTGCGCCGTGCAGGGTCGCTTCGTTGAGGAACAGCTCGCGCAGCGGCGAGAGCACTGGGGAGCGGCTGGCAAGGCCGATGCGCGCGCCCAGCAGCGGGTCGTCCAAGGCCCGGGCCGTCTCTTCGAAGAAGCCCAGGTAGTGATCCAGGGGAATATTGTCCGCGGGTTTGAGCCCTTGCCACTGGGCCTGGGAGGGCGATGGCAGGCGCAACTGCCGTTCTTGCAGGTACTCGAGCAAGGGGCTGAGCTTCAGGCGGCGCACATAGGCGCCGACGGGGCGGGATGCAGGCATGGCGATGGCGTTTTCTTATTGTTCTGCAAGGCACGTTCCCAGGTGGTACGCGCGGTCCGGCAACCATACTAGACGAGGAGAAAAGCCCCGGACAATGGGCATCGCTCACCTGTTCTCGCCCCCTTGGGGCAGGGCGGTGCCATGCCCTGCGGGCTGCTCCGCGTGTTCCGCGCGGGGCTGTCGGCGAATAGCCAGCAGCAAGCCCATGGCCAGCAGGCTGGAGGCACCCGCCAGCAGCATGGCCAGGTGCAAACCGCTGGTCATGGCCGTGCGGTACAGCTCGCCGAACAGCGGGTTGTCCGGGGGCAACTGGTGTTCGGTCACCGCTTGGTGGGCCAGTTCGCCGGCGTTGGCCATGCCGCTGGCCCGGGCCGACTCGCTCAGCACCTGGATGGCCCGGGCACCCATCAGGCTGCCGAGCAGGGCGATGCCGATGCTCATGCCGGTCTGGCGCAGGGCATTCATGCTGGCCGAGGCGATCCCGGCGCGTTCCGGCGGTGCGCAGGCCATCACTGTCAGGCCGGTGCCCGGCAGCGCCAGGCCCATGCCCAGGCCCAGCAGCCCCAGCAACGAGCCCACCAGCCAGTAGGGAGTGTGGGCGTCGAATAGGGTCATGGCGGTCATGGCCAGGCCCACCAGGCCGTAGCCGGCCACCATCAGCCAGGACAGGGGCACGCGCTGGTTGATGCGCCCGAAGCCGATGGCTACCAGGCCGGTGACGGTGAATTGTGGCAGCAGGCGCAGGCCGGTTTCGGCTGCGGACCAGCCCTGGATCTGCTGCAGGAAGATCGAGAAGAAGAACAGGCTGCTGTAGCTGGAAAAACCGAGGATGAACGAGGCCAGGTTGGCCACGGCGAACGGGCGCTGGCGGAACAGGTCCAGGGGTACCAGCGGCCGTTGCACCCGCCGCTCCACCAGGGTGAAGGCCAGCAGCCCCACGGCGGCCACCAATAAGGTCAGCAGGGGGCCTCGGCTGGCGAAGCCTTCTTCGCCGGCGAGGATCAGGCCATAGGTCAGGGCCGCCAGCCACAACACGCTCAGTGCCTGGCCCAGCGGGTCGAGGGCGGCATGCTGTGGGTGCTTGCGCTCGCTGATTCCCCAGCACCCGAGGGCCAGGGCCAGGAGGCCGATGGGCAGGTTGATCAGGAAGATGCTCTGCCAGCCGACGGACTCCAGCAGCAGGCCGCCCACCAGGGGGCCGAGGATCAGCGCCAGGGCACTGAACGCCGACCAGCCGCCGATGACATGGGCCCGCTGGCGCAGGTCGGGGAAGGCGTGGCTGAGGATCGGCATCGCCCCGGGAATCAGCAGTGCCCCGGCCAGCCCCTGGACCGCGCGCCCGGCCAGCAGCAACCCGAGCTCCTGGGCCAGGGCGCAGAGCGCTGAACCCAGGGTGAACAACAACACCCCGGCCAGCCAGCAGCGCTTGTGGCCGAAGCGGTCGCCCAGGGGGCCGGCCGAGAGCATGAAGGCCGAGAGGCAGATGGCATAGGCGTTGACCACCCATTGCAGGCCGGCCAGGTCGGTGGCCAGGGCCTGTTGCAGGGTCGGCAGGGCGACGTTGACGATGCTGATGTCCAGCGAGGCGAGGAAGGTTCCGAGGTAGGCGGCGGCCACCAGGGCCGGGCGACGATAGCGTTCCATCAAACATCTCCCGTGGAGGGCTGGAGAGGGGCGAGGCACTCAGGTTAGTATTTCGACTGACCGTCGGTCAATGGGAAATGATAAATATTCTCAACTCTCTTTTGCCCGGCAATTGCCCTAGACTGGCGGCCCTCGCCACCACCCGGAATCGTTCATGATCGTGAAACGCCACAAGGCCCAGGAACCTGCCAGCGATTTGCCGCAGCCGCGGACCAAACCCGCCGAAGTGCGCCTGGAAGAATTGATGGGCGCCGCCCGCAGCCTGTTCCTTGAGCAGGGAGTGGAGGCCACCACCATCAGCCAGATCGTCGAGCGCGCCGGGGTGGCCAAGGGCACCTTCTATCACTACTTCCAATCCAAGAACGACATGCTGGCGGCCCTGGGCGAACGCTATACCCGGGACTTCCTCGAGTGCCTGGAGCAGGCGGTGGCGGCCTGCGCCGAGGATGACTGGGTGGCGAAGGTCAGTAGCTGGATCCGCGCCAGCGTCCAGGCCTACCTGGCCACCTACCGCCTGCACGACATCGTCTACCCCAACCATCACCACCATGAGCGCGGCAACCCGGAGCGCAATGCGATCCTGCGGCAGTTGCAGGGCATCCTCGAAGGAGGGCGGCAGGCCGGTTGCTGGCCCCTGGAACAGCCGACGGTGATCGCCTCGCTGATCTATGCCGGGGTGCACGGCGCCACCGATGACGTGATCGCCGCCCGCCAGGAAGATGGCCAGGCCCTGGCCGAGGCCATCGTCCAGGCCTGCCTGCGGATGCTCGGCGTGACCCAGCCCTGAAGTTCTTCTCGGTACAAGGAAAGACCCCGATGAAACACAGCAAACGCCTACTCGGCGCGGTACTGGCCGTATTCCTGGCGTACAAGGGTTATGGCTGGTTCTACTACGGCACGCCCTACCAGGATCGCTACTACAGTGACGACCGGGCCTTCTACTACCAGAAGTACCGGCTGTTCAGCTGGCGCGCCTGGATTCCGACCATGACCATGCCCGGCGATGGCGACAGCTCGCGCTACTCCACCGGTGGCTACCTGCGGGTGTTCAAGGCCGATGGCAGCCTGGTGGGCGAGTCTTATGACCCGTGCATTGCGGTGGTGGAGGTGTCCTGGGGCAGCGAGCACGTGGTGGGCTTTGGCTGCGACGACCACCTGATAGCGTTGACGGGCACGACCGCCAAGGACTGAAGCCCGGCGCGCTGCGGCCGAGTTGCACGTGGCCGCAGCGCAGGTTTCAGAAGCCGTTGGCCCGGGCGAAGTCCAGCCGTGGGTCGCTGATGCGCGTAAGGTTCACCGCGGCGCCCGACCAGCCACCTTCCATCTCTTCGCTCAAGTGATAGCGGCTCAGGTCGTACTGGATCGCGGTGCTGCCCAACTGCGGATGACCGACCCGGCTAGTGAGGCTCTGCAGCAGGCTGGAGATCAGGAACTGCAGGGGCGACTCGCAGGTTTTCAGGCCGATCCCGTAGTCGAAGCCCTGGTCGTCACGCTCGCGGAAATAGCCGAGGAACTTGCGTTTGTCCAGGTTGAGTCCAAGCACCCGGTTGAAGGCCTGGCGGCAGGCTTCCAGCTCTTCGCCGGCAACCCGGGGCAGGCCCAGGATGTTGTTGAGGTTCTTCAGGGCCACGCAGCCCTGGGTGGCGATCACCTCCGGCATCAGGATCACGTCCTGCTCGCCCTGGGCCAGGGGCTCGCGGTGCCAGGTGTTGAGGCTCTGGCGCAGCTTGTCCAGGCTGCCGGCGGTATAGCCGTTGTAGCCATAGATGTAGGTTGGCGGCAGCAACTGGTCGCGGACCGAGAAGGATTGCGCCGGTGGTAGGTCGGCGAAGGGTTTGCGGTACATGAACTGGCTGTAGTGGTTCATGGATTCCCGGGTGATCGACACCTTGAGGTTGCGTACCGACTTGCCGTTCTCCAGGGCCTGGAACAACTGCGTTTCGTTGAGCTGCGACTTGACCTCCACCGTGGCCACCACGCCTTCGATCAGGTACACGTCGGCCGAGCCGAAGGTGCGCAGGATGGGAAAGTCGTTGCGGTAGATGATCAGGTCGATCTGCTTGGAGATCCCGCCCTCGGCATCGACGATCTGCCCTGAGCCGATGCTGATATTGCGCGGCAGGAAGCGTTGCAGCACATCCCTGATGAAACTCTCCCGGGCGTCGCCCAGGATGGTCTTGTGGTCGGCGATGCTGCTGCTCACCGCAAAGCTGCTTTCCAGCACCTTGGCGATGGACTTGGCCCACCTGTTGATGATTGCCACGAGGTCTTCCTTGTGTGGATTGAGAGGGGTCAGGGCAGCAGGTCGAAGTGTCCGCTGGCCAACCGTTCGCCGTTGACCAACAGGTGCACCAGGTGGCGCCCGGGGTAGTGCCGGCGAGTGGTGAATTCACGGATCTGCTGCTGGCGGGCCAGTGTCTGGCGCCCCTGGCCGGGCAGGGTGAAGGTCTTGAGCTTGAACACCTTGGTGCTGGTGGCGCCCGAGGCCTTGATGTAGTCGATGGCGTAGTCCACCACCAGGCGCTGGGGCTGCGAGCTGCTGGAGACCAGTTCCAGCGCCAGCTCCAGGCGCTCGCCCAGGCGCAAGGCCGCGGGCGTGACGGTGAAGTGCGTTACCTGGACCTCAGCCCGGGCCCCGGCGCCGATCAAGGCCAGGGCCTGGCGCTCGCCCTGCTTGATCAGGCTGCGCAGGCCATGGCGGACGATCCAGGCCGTGTGCGGTTGCTCCAGCGGCCAGTCTTGCAGGCGTTGCAGCACCCACTGCGGGTGGTCCTTGGTGATGTCGTTGAGGTGGTTGGCCACCGACTTGCGCACATACAGGCTGGGGTCGTTGCGCAGTCGCTCGAGGATCGGCGCCGCCAGCCCAGGTTCGGCCTGCAGGCGTTCCAGGCGGAACGACCAGGGCAGGCGCGGGCGGCTGCCTTCGCTGGCCAGGCGGCGCACGTGTTCGTCCGGATCGCGCGACCAGTCGTACATATGCTCCAGGGTCGCCGCCTGCTGGTTGACCAGGAACGGGCGCACGGCGAACTCCGAGGAGCCAAAACCGGTGAAGAACTTCAGCGCCGCCATGGAGCGGGCGAAGTCATGGGTGCCATGGCTGGCCACGAAGTGCGGCAGGAACATGCAGACGAAGCGGCTGTCGAGCCGTGGCGCCAGGGCATACAACAGTTCCAGGCTGTGTTCGTAGTGCCCGGGCAGCACCTGGTGCAGGCTGTCGCTGACCCGCGCCAGGCGCTGCATCACCGAGAGCTCGGCCAGGCCCTGGCTGGCGCGCTTGAGAAAGCCCGGGTGATCGAACGCCGGATACACCTCGCGCATGGCGTCGGCGATATGCACCAGGCGTTGCTGGTTGAAGATTTCCTTGAGGGCTGGGGCGGCGTCGCTCATGGAGGGTTCCTGTCTGGGGAGGGGGCCGCCCAATCTAGACTGGGCGGCTGACAGAATCTGTCAGGAGAGTGCTTCAGCGCATCGGCGGCAGCAGGTTCTCTTCCAGGCGTTCGTCCTCTTCGTCGGCCTCGAACAGGCGGGCCAGTTCGGCACGGGCTTCCTGGGCAGTCTGCATGACCTTGGCCTCGTCGTCGTACACCTCATGCTGGGCGGCCAGCAATTGCTGGTCGTGCTGGGTGAAACGCTGGATCCGCGAGTCGGCCTGGACCTGGCTGAGCCCGAGGCCGATCAGGGTCCGGCGGCTCATCTCCAGGCTCGAGTAGTAGGTTTCCCGCACGGCCTGGGCGCCCAGGTCCACCAGGCGGTGCACGTGCTGGCGGTTACGTGCGCGGGCGATGACCTTCAGGTGCGGATAGAGCTTGCGCACCTGCTCGGCGGTCTTGATGTTGGTGTCCGGGTCGTCGGTGGCGATGACGAAGAACTCCGCCTGGCCGACCTTGGCTGCGCTGAGGATCTCCGGCCGCAACGGGTCGCCATAGAACACCGGGATGCCGCCGCCGAAGCTGCGGATCAGCTCGATGGTTTCCACCGAGGTGTCCAGGGCTACGAACGGCACCTTCTGGGCCCGCAGGATACGCGCCACGATCTGGCCCATACGGCCCATGCCGGCGATCACCACCCGCGGTTGGTCGGAGTCGATCCGGCGGTATTCGGCGGGCATTTCCACCGGCTTGGGCTTGGGCTTGAGCAGGCGCGAGCAGGCCAGCAACAGCAGCGGGGTCAGGGCCATGGACAGGGTGATGGTCAGCACCAGCAGGTCGTGCAGGCGCGCGTCGAACAGGCCCTGGTCGCGGCCGATCTTGAACACCACGAAGGCGAATTCACCGCCCGCCGCCAGCACCACCCCAAGGCGGATCGCATGCTCGCGGTCCAGGCCACCGGCCAGGCGCCCGACCACGAACAGCAGTGGCAACTTCAGGCCGATCAGCAGCAGGGTCAGGCCCAGCACAGCCAAGGGCGCGCTGAGTAGCAGGCTGAGGTTGGCGCCCATGCCGACGCTGATGAAGAACAGGCCCAGCAGCAGGCCCTTGAAGGGTTCGATCTGGGCTTCCAGCTCATGCCGGTATTCCGAGTCGGCCAGCAGCAGGCCGGCGAGGAAGGCGCCCAGGGCCATGGATACGCCCACCAGGTCCATCAGCCAGGCGGTACCGATCACCACCAGCAACGCGGTGGCGGTGGAGACCTCCGGCAAGCGGGTCTTGGCCACGATGCGAAACACCGGGCGCAGCAGGTAGCGGCCACCGACCACCACCACGGCGATGCTGCCCAGCACCTGCAAGCCGTGGCGCAGGTCCTCGGCGCTGCTGGTGTGGTGATCGACACCGGCCAGTACCGGCACCATGGCGATCAGCGGGATCGCGGCGATGTCCTGGAACAGCAGGATGGCGAACGCCAGGCGTCCGTGGGGGCTGGTCAGTTCCTTGCGTTCGGCCAGGCTCTGCAGGCCGAAGGCGGTAGACGAAAGGGCCAGGCCCAGGCCCAGCACCACTGCGCTGTTGAGCGTCTGGCCGAAGAGGAACAGCGCCACGCTGCCGATCACGATCCCGGTCAGCAGCACCTGGGCCAGGCCAACCCCGAAAACCGCCTTGCGCATCACCCACAGGCGTCGCGGCGACAGCTCCAGGCCGATGATGAACAGCAACAGCACCACCCCCAGCTCGGAGATGTGGCTGACGCTCTGGGGATTGCCGATCAGGCCCAGCACCGACGGGCCGATCAGCACCCCGGCCAGCAGGTAGCCGAGCACGGCCCCCAGTTGCAGGCGCTTGGCCAGGGGCACGGTGACGACCGCGGCGCAGAGAAACACGACGGCGGCTTGTAGCAGGTTGCCTTCATGGGGCATCGGGGGGACTCCTGGTAGAACGGGGCGCAGGTGATGATAAAGGCTCGTCGATGACGATGGGCAGATGGCTATCGCCAGCCTGCGCTCGGATAAAAAACGGTATGGATGTTCTGAGACTGGCGGAGTGCCTGGCAAGGCACGTCGGAATATGGGAGATGCTGGAGGGCCGGGCCGGTCAATGTGGCCACTGCTCCAGCAGGATCGCCACGAATTTTTCCGCGGCCGGCGACAGCGATGCGCCGCGGCGGTACACCAGGCCCAGGGTGCGGTTGACCACCGGCTCGGTCAGCGGAACGCTGACCAGGGTCGGGTGATCGGCGGCGGGCATGGCCAGGCTTGGCATCGCCGAAACTCCGAGCCCGGCCTCGACCATGCCCAGTGACGTGGACAGGTGCTGCACTTCGTAGAACCACTGGGGCCGCCAGCTCAAGCCGGACAGGGCATGGTCCAGCAGCATGCGGTTGCCGCTCAGGCGGCCAACGCCGATCAAGCGATAGTCGCTGAGTTGCGACCAGGTCACCGAACGGCGTCCGGCCAGTTCGTGGTCGCGCCGGCAGGCCAGAACAAAGGGTTCGTTGACCAGTGGCACGAACTCGATGTCCGGGTGCTGGCCGCTCATCATGTTGATGCCGAAATCCGCTTCGCCGCGCAGCACCGCTTCAAGGCCCTCGTTGGCACTGAGGTCGAGCAGGCGGATGCGAATTTTCGGATAGCGCTGGTTGTACAGGCGGATCACCGACGGCAGGAAATAGAAGGCCGCCGTGGGGATGCAGGCCAGGGTCACCTGACCGATCTGGCGTTCCGCCAGCTCACGGATGTTGAGGATCGAATCGTCGAAGTCGTCCAGTAGGCGGCGGGCCTTGGGCAGGAAGTCGCGGCCGACGCTGGTCAGGCTGACCTTGCGCGTGGTGCGATCGAGGAGGGCGGTGCCCAGCCCCTCTTCGAGCTTTTTCATGCGCCGGCTCAGGGCCGGTTGGGACAGGTGCAAGGCGTCTGCCGCTTCGTGGAAACTCCCCAGTTCGGCGATTTTCACGAAAGATCTAATGTCCTGGAGCTCATATTCCATGCGGGCTTCTCAAGGCGGGAGTCGGGTGGGGCGCTGGCGGACACGATATTTGACTCATGCGTTGAACGCAATAATCTCTCTGATATTTGCATTGGAAACACATTTTAATCCCTGACACTCTTGTGCCCAGAACATCAATTACCTCGATTGATCAACAAGAGTCAGTATTCATGCAACGAATTCCTTGTGTGTTGATGCGCGGCGGCACCTCCAAAGGGGCGTTTTTCCTGGCCTGGGATCTGCCGGTGGCAGTGGCCGAGCGTGATGAACTGTTGCTCAACCTGATGGGCTCCGGTCACGAACTGGAAATCGACGGCATCGGCGGTGGCAGCCCGCAAACCAGCAAGGTGGCGATCGTCAGTCCGTCGCTGCACCCGGATGCGGATGTCGATTACCTGTTCGTCCAGGTCATGGTGTCGCAGCGGCGGGTCGATACCGCGCCCAACTGCGGCAACATGCTGTGCGCTGTCGGGCCTTTCGCCATCGAACAGGGGCTGGTCAAGGCCAAGGGGGCACAGACCCAGGTGCGGATTCGCAACCTCAACACCGGCACGTTGGTCAATGCCCAGGTCCAGACCCCCGATGGCAAGGTCAGCTACGAAGGCGACACCACCATTGACGGCGTGCCGGGTAGCGCAGCGCCGGTAGCCCTGACCTTTCTCGATGCCGCCGGTAGCAAGACCGGCCAATTGTTCCCCACCGGCCAGCCTCGGGACCTGATAGACGGCATCGCGGTGACCTGCATCGACATGGCCATGCCCATGGTGCTGGTGCAGGCGGCCTGCCTGGGCAAGCGTGGTGATGAAACCCCCGCCGAACTGGACGCCGATAGCGAGTTTCTCCAGCGCCTGGAGAGCCTGCGGCTCAAGGCCGGCCTGGCCATGGGGCTGGGTGATGTCAGCGACAAAGTGATTCCCAAGCCGGTACTGGTTTCCCGGGCCCAGGCCGGGGGCACCCTGGCGGTGCGCTATTTCATGCCCCACAACTGCCATCGGGCCCTGGCCATCACCGGCTCCATCGGCCTGGCTACCGCCTGTGTCACCGCCGGCAGCGTGGTGGCCGAGATGCTGGGCGGGGTCAGTGAACCGCGCCTGGATCAGGTCCGTATCGAACACCCCAGCGGGGCGATAGATGTCGTATTGTCCTACAGCGGAACAAACCCCGAAACCATCCGGGCCTCGGTGGTTCGGACCGCTCGCCGGTTGTTTTCCGGGTATGTCTACGTGCCTGCTTCACAACGTCTTGCCGGTTAGTCGACGCGCTGTCGATCTTGATTGCATCAGTACAATTCTAAAAATGGGTGATGCCATGAAAGTAGTTAAATCGCTCTACTTCCAGATCCTCTGCGCGGTGTGCCTCGGGGTATTGGTGGGACACTTCTGGGCCCAGCAAGCCATAACCTTGAAGCCGCTGGGCGACGCCTTCATCAAGCTGATCAAGATGATGATCGCTCCCGTGGTGTTCTGCACCATCGTCATCGGTATTGCCGGCATGAACGACAAGCGTTCCCTGGGCCGCCTGCTGAGCAAGACGATGTTGCTGTTCCTGGGCCTGACGCTGATCAGCCTGTTCATCGGCCTGGCGGCGGTCTACCTGTTCCAGCCCGGTGCGGGGATGAACATCGACCCCACCCGGCTGAACACCCAGGGCCTGTCGCAGTACACCGAGTCGGCGGCCAAGCTGGGGGTGGTGGAATTCTTCATGCACATCATCCCCGAGACCTTCATTGGCGCCTTCAACAAAGGCGAGGTACTGCCGGTGCTGTTTATCGCGGTGCTGTGCGGGTTTGCCCTGTCGTCCCTTGGAGAGCGTGGCAAGCCGGTGCTGGAGGTGCTGGAGTCGGCTTCGCAGATGGTGTTCAAGATTTTTTCCTACCTGATGCGTTTTGCCCCCGTCGGCGCCTTCGGCGCCCTGGCCTTTACCGTGGGCCAGTACGGCATCACCTCCCTGGGCGCCCTGGCCAAACTGATCATGACCCTGTATGTCGCCTGCGGCTTCTTTGTCTTCGTGGTCCTGGGGGGTATTTGCCGGGCAAACGGCTTCAGCCTGTGGAAGCTGCTGCGCTACCTGCGTGAAGAGTTCCTGGTGGTGCTTGGCACCTCGTCCACGGAGCCGGTGATGCCACGCATGCTGGAAAAGCTCCAGGCCCTGGGCTGCCGCAAGAGCGTAGTGGGGCTGGTGCTGCCCACCGGCTATTCGTTCAACCTCGACGGTACGGCGATCTACCTGTCCCTGGCGGCGATCTTCATCGCCCAGGCGTGCAACATCGAGCTGAGTGCCGGTCAGGTCGTCACCATGCTGGCAATCATGCTGCTGTCGTCCAAGGGCGCCGCCGGGGTGACCGGCAGCGGTTTCGTGGCCCTGGCCTCGACCCTGACGGTGATTCATGACATTCCCCTGGCGGGCCTGGCGTTGCTGATCGGCATCGATCGCTTCATGTCCGAGGCCCGGGCCTTGACCAGCCTGGCCAGCAACGCCGTGGCAACTGTGGTGATCGCCCTCTCGGAGCAGGCCTGCGACCGCCAGGTGCTGTTGCGCACGCTCAATGGCCAGCCGCTTGCGGCCCAGGCCGCTGCCGCCGATGACACCCCGGTGACCGTCCTGGCGAGCAAGCTCGGCTAGACCAGCCGGCTGCACCGCTTTACCCCAAGTACCGACTCAACACCTGTACCGGGCGCCCCTGATCGGGGGGCGTCCGGTGCTCGGGTGGCCGTGCGCCCGCGCGCCGGCCTCGCTCATCATAAAAACAAGAGAATCGACTTATGCTCGCTTTACTCGGCCTCGCCATGGTGGTGGTCTTCACCGTCCTGATCATGACCAAACGCCTGTCGCCCATCGTCGCGCTGACGCTGGTGCCCATCGTCTTCGCGGTGCTCGGCGGGTTTGCCGGCACCACCGGCAAGATGATGCTCGACGGCCTGAAAATGGTCGCGCCGTCGGCGGCGCTGTTGCTGTTCGCCATTCTGTTCTTCGGCTTGATGATCGATTCGGGGCTGTTCGACCCGCTGATCCGCAAGATTCTCAAGCGGGTCAATGGCGACCCGACCAAGATCGCCATGGGTACCGCACTGCTGTCGCTGGTGGTGGCCCTGGACGGTGACGGCACCACCACCTACATGATCACCTGCGCGGCGATGCTGCCGTTGTACAAGCGCATCGGCATGAACCCGATGATCCTCGCCACCATTTCCATGCTGTCGTTGAGCATCATGAGTGGCATGACCCCCTGGGGCGGGCCGGCAACCCGAGCTATCGCCGCCCTGGGCCTGGATGCCGGCGAGTACTTCGTGCCGCTGCTGCCGACCATGATCGGCGGCGCCGCCTGGGTGGTGTTCACCGCGTACCTGCTGGGCCGGGCCGAACGCAAGCGCATCGGCAATACCCAGCTGCAAAGCGGCGGTGGCGACTGCTACATCAAGGCCATTCTCGAAGACACCCCGCACAAGCGGCCCAAGCTGGCCTGCGTCAACCTGCTGCTGCTAATGGTGGTGATGATCGCGCTGGTGCTGGGCCTGATGCATTCGGCGGTGCTGTTCCTGATCGGTTTTGTCCTGGCCTTGATGATCAACTACCCGCGGTTGGAAGTGCAGAAGGAGCGCATTCTCGCCCATTCAGGCAATGCCATGACCGTGGTACTGCTGGTGTTTGCCGCAGGGATCTTCGCTGGCATTTTCTCCGGCACCAAGATGGTCGACGCCCTGGCACAGACCCTGGTGGACTGGATTCCGCCGTCCTGGGGCCACCTGTTCCCCCTGGTGGTGGCGCTGACCAGCATGCCGCTGACCTTTGTCCTGTCCAACGATGCCTACTACTTCGGCGTGGTGCCGATCCTGGCCAACGCGGCGGCGGCTTATGGCATTTCTCCCCTGGAAATCGCCCGCGCCTCGATCCTCGGCCAGCCGGTGCACCTGATGAGTCCGCTGGTGGCCTCGACCTTGCTGCTGGTGGGCATGGTGGATCGCGACATCGGCGACTTCCAGAAAGCCACGGTGAAGTGGGCCGTGCTGACCTCTCTGGTGATTACCGCCCTGGCCTTGCTGACCGGCGCCCTGACCCTGTTCGCCTGACTCGTTCAAAGCCCACTTTCGTGGTCTGGCGCGCCTGCTGGCGGGGCGTCTGGCGACCTGCGCCTTGAATAACAACAACGAGAAGTACGACATGAGCCATTTGCTGATCCGCGTAATGCTTGTTCCCGGTCTGAGCCTGTTGCCCCTGAGCCTGGTCCAGGCCGCGGGTTTGATCGACGACAGCAGCCTCAAGCTGCAATTGCGCAACGTCTATTTCAACGAAAACTTCCGCGACGAACACGGCCTCAGCGCCAAGGCTGCGCGCACGGCCAAGAGCGAGCGCACCGAATGGGCCCAGGGTTTGCTGCTCGATTATCAGTCCGGATTCACCCCCGGCACCCTGGGGTTCGGGATCGATGCCCTGGGGCTGTGGGGCGTGCGCCTCGATTCCGGCAAGGGCCGCAGTGGCACGGGGCTGCTGCCGGTGCACGACGATGGGCGCGCCGCAGGCGAATTCGCCAGTGCCGGCGCCACGGCCAAGGTGCGGCTGGCCAAGACCACGCTCAAGTACGGCACCCTGCTGCCCAAGACCCCGGTACTGGTCTACAACGATGCCCGGCTGTTGCCGCAGACCTACCACGGCACCCAGTTCACCAGCACCGATATCGACGGCCTGAGCCTGACCGGCGGCTATCTGCAGCGCTTCAAACTGCGCGACTCCACCGACAGCGTGGGGCTGGTGCCCGACGGCTACAGCGGCGGCCAGTCCGGGGACTTCCGCTATGGCGGGGGCGAATACCAATGGAGCAAGACCCTGCGCCTGAGCTATTTCCATGGCGAACTCGAGAACTTCTATCGGCAGGACTTTGTCGGCCTGCAACATGACCTGGCGCTGGGGCAGGGGACCTTGACCAGCGACCTGCGCTACTTTCGCAGCGCCGATTCAGGCGCGGCGTTCGACGGCAAGATCGCCAACCGCCTGTTCAGCGGCCAGCTGACCTACGCGATCGCCGGGCATTCCCTTGGCGGCGGCTACCAGCGCCTCAGTGGCGATGCCGGGCTTCCCTATATCAGCGGCGCCACGGTCTACTCCTTCAGTAATGCCGGGATCGGCAAGTTCATCGAGGAGGGTGAGAAGACCTGGATGCTCGGCTATGGCTACAACTTCGCCAGCCTGGGTGTTCCCGGCCTGACCTTCAGCTCCCGCTACCTGAGCGGTAATGACGGTAAGTCCGGCACCCGCGTCGATGAGTGGGAGCGCGACAGCGAACTGGCCTATGTGCTCCAGCAGGGCTCGTTCAAAGGGCTGGGAGTGAAGCTGCGCAATTACGTGTATCGCTCCGACTACTCACGTGGGCGCGACAGCAACCGCCTCTACATCACTTACGACATTGCCCTCTGGTAGCGCATTTACAGCGGCTTGAAGCGTCCATCCCACTGCGGATCCAGGCGCCGTATGCGCTCGGCCAGGGGCGGGTGGGTGGCGAACAGCCGGTCCAGGCGCGACTGCACGCCCTGGTGGAAATACATGTGGCTGTATTGCGCGGCGTTGAAGGCCTTCAGGCGCGAGCCGGCCGTGCAGCCGCCGATTTTCTTCAGCGCCCCGCTCAGGCCCTGGGGGTTGCGGGTGAACTGTACGGCCGAGGCATCGGCGAGGAATTCGCGCTGGCGGCCGATGGCGGCCTTGATCAGGTTGCCCAGCAGGGTGCCGAGCGAGCCCAGGATCAGCAGGGCCAGCCACGATGATTGCCAAGCCCGGGCAATTCTGCGAAAAAGCCGCCCGCAGCCCCGCACCGGGGCAATGGTTGAAGGATGAGCACGCATGAGCGATGAGTTGCAGGTGATCGATATCCAGCTGGGCGACGGCAAGGCCGTGGTCAAGGGCGCCCTGATCACCACCCAGTACCGGGGCTTTCTGGAGGACGGCAGCAGCTTCGATTCTTCCTATGATCGCGGCAAGCCGTTCCAGTGCGTGATCGGCACCGGGCGGGTGATCAAGGGCTGGGACCAGGGCCTGATGGGCATGCAGGTGGGCGGCAAGCGCAAGCTGCTGGTGCCGGCGCACCTGGGGTATGGCGAGCGCGCCGTGGGTTCGATCCCGCCCAACGCCAACCTGGTGTTCGAGATCGAACTGCTGGAAGTACTGACCCGCGATGACTGATCCAGAACACGCGGTCCTGCCGGCGAACAAGGCCTGCCCCGTGGTGTTGCGCCAGGGCGCAGGCTTGGAAATCCTGGCCTTCGAGCATCCGTTGGCTGGCCTGCAACTGGTCAAGGGCAGCATCGAGGCGGGTGAAGCGTCGGCCGCGGCGGCGGTCCGCGAGCTGGCGGAGGAGGCTGGGGTCCAGGGCATCGCGGTGCGCCCGCTGGGCATCTGGCGGTCCGGATTCCCCGGCCAGGTCTGGGCCTTCCATGAGTGCCAGGCGGCCCAGGCGCTGGCCGAATCCTGGAGCCACCGTTGTGGCGATGACGGCGGCCATGAGTTCAGCTTCTTCTGGCATCCCCTGGCCGAGGCGCCATCAGAGCAATGGCATCCGCTGTTCCAGCAGGCCCTGGCCTTTTTGCGCGAGCGCCTTGCGGGCAATTGACCCGATAGCGGGCAATGGGTGTCGCGGTGTGTTCATTGCCCCAGTCGGTACTGGTTGTTACCGCTGCGCTTGGCCTCGTACATCGCCAGGTCGGCGACGTGCAGCAATTGGTCCATGCGGGCCCCGTGGTCGGGGAACACTGCCACCCCCAGGCTGCTGCCGATGCTGTGTCGGTGGCTGTCGACCTCCACTGGTGGGGACAGTTGGCTGAAGATCTTCTCGCCGATGCGCCTGGCTTCCTCGGACAGATCCAGGCCCGCTGACAAACCTTCGAGAATCACCACGAATTCGTCGCCACCGATGCGCGCCACGGTATCGCTGGCCCGCAGGATGCCTTGCAGGCGCCGGGCGGTGACGTTGAGCACCTGATCACCCGTGGCATGGCCGTACTGATCGTTGATGGCCTTGAAACCGTTGAGGTCGACGAACACCAGGGCGACCCGGGTCTGGCTCAGGCGGGCCTGCTCCAGGGCCCGGGACAGGCGCTGTTCGAGCATCAGGCGGTTGGGCAGGCCGGTCAGTGGGTCGAAATGCGCCAGGCGCTGCAAATGGCGGGTGGACACCTTTTCATCGGTGATATCGCGCACCACGCCCATCATCTTGATCGCGGCGTCGTGTCCATTCTTCACCACGTTGCCGGTTTCCCGCAGCCAGTGGACGCTGCCATCGGGCCATACCACGCGGTACTCCTCATCATGGTTCTCCCCAGTGCGCAGGCAGCGCAATTCCCCCTCGCGCACCCGTTCCCGATCCTCTGGGTGCACGCAGGAGCAAAACAGCTCGTAGGAGGGCACCACTTCGCCAACCTTGAAACCGAACATGCCGTAGATGGCTTCCGACCAATACAGGCGCTGGGTGTCCACCTCCCAGTCCCAGGTACCGATCCGGGCGAAATACTGGCTGCGCTTGAAGCGCTCGACATCGTCGGGCAGGTCCTCGGCGAGTTTGCGATAGGCCCGCAACTGTGCCTGGGCGTGGCGTTCACGATGCAATAGCCACAACGCCAGCAGGGCCAGCAGCAGGGTCAGGCAGAGCAGGGACCAGACAGCAATCATCGGATTCTGGACGACATGGAGGGAGAGATCCTGAGGGTGGCACATGGCTATGTTAATCCACGCCATGTGACGAACAGCAGTTTTTTCTGCCGAACCATGCCGTTGGTCGGCAAGTCGCCACCGGCAGCAGGCAAAGGCGTTTTTTCTGCGTGGGTGGCTTGTGTGGCGACGGGCCAGCGGTCAGGATCCGCAGCATATAGGTATAGGGGGTATAGGTATGTCGCACACTCATGAGCGCAAGGAGCAGTTGCTCAAACGCGTCCGGCGCATTCTTGGCCAGGTCCAGGCCATCGAGCGGGCCCTGCAGGACGGTGCCGAGTGTGGCAAGACGCTGCATCTGGTGGCTGCCAGTCGGGGCGCGATGAACGGTTTGCTGGACGAGATCATCGAGGCCCATGCCCTGGAACATGTGGCCAATCCTGAACTCAGCGACGCCGAGCGGGCGCACGGCGTAGACGAGTTGCTGGAAGCCATCCGCCGTTATTCCAAGTAGGAGCCATGCGATGAATTTGTCCCAGCAGGCCGCACACCTGGCCCACGATCACCAGTTTCTCGGCGCCGATCACGACGCCAATGCCCGGCGCACCTTGTGGGTGGTGGTGCTGACGGTGGTGATGATGGTGGGGGAAATCCTCGCCGGTTATCTCACCGGTTCCATGGCGTTGCTGGCCGACGGGCTGCATATGGCGACCCATGCCGGGGCCCTGGGGATTGCGGCGGCGGCCTATGGCTTTGCCCGGCGCAATGCCGGCAACTGCCGTTTCAGCTTCGGTACCGGCAAGGTCGGCGACCTGGCGGGTTTCGCTTCGGCGATCATCCTTGGCCTGGTGGCCCTGGGCATCGCCGGCGAGTCGCTGGTGCGCCTGTTCCAGCCGGCCAGCGTGGCCTTTGCCGAAGCCACGCTGATTGCCATAGTGGGGTTGGCGGTGAACATCCTCAGCGCCTGGATGCTGGGGGCCGGGCATGGCCACCACGGCCATGCCCACGGGCACCACCATGATCACGAACACCACGAACACCACGAACACCACGAACATCGACAGCAGCACGCTGTCCACGGTGACAACAACCTGCACTCGGCCTATGTCCACGTCCTGGCCGATGCCCTGACCTCGGTACTGGCCATCGTCGCCTTGCTGGCCGGGCGTTACCTGGGGTGGGTCTGGCTCGATCCAGCGATGGGCATCGTCGGCGCCCTGGTGATCGCGCGCTGGTCCTACACCTTGATCAAGTCCAGCGCCGCGGTGCTGCTCGATGCCAGCGACGAGCAGGTGGCCGAGCAGATCCGCCGTTCGGTGGAAGCGCCGGGAGACGCCAATATCGTCGACCTGCATGTGTGGCAGGTGGGCCCCGGGGCACGGGCGGTGATCGTCAGCGTGGTGGCCCGCGCGTCCCTCAATGCCGAGGCCCTGCGTGGGCGACTGGCACCGGTGCCCGGGCTGGCGCACCTGACCCTGGAGCTGCGCAGCGTCTGACGTCTCAGGCCGCCGGGCGCAGCAGTTCCAGCACCGAATAGACCAGCCCCACCAGTGCCACGCCCATCAGCACCAGGCTCGACAAACCGGTGATCAGGCGCTTGTACTTCAGTGAGAAGCCATGGCGAGCGACGAGGATGTAGGCCCCCAGCACCGCGAAGTCGATCAGCGCCCAGACCAGGGTCAGCAGCAGGGCGCTGTGCTGCAGGGAGCGCCCAACCTGGATGAACTGGGGAAAGAACGAGACGAAGAAGATGATGTCCTTGGGGTTGCCGATCCCCACCAGGAAGCCGGTCGCCAGGCCCTGGCCACGGCGCCGTGGGCTAGTGGCCTCAGGTTCGCTGCCGGGCGCAGCGGCAGCTTCCCGCAGGCCCTGGAACGCCAGCCAGCCGATGAAACAGCAGCCCAGCAGGCTGACCCAGCTAATCAGGCGCGGGTCCAGGGACAGGCCGGTGGTCAGCATCAGCACCGCCACCAGGGCCAGCAGCAGTGAGGCCGCGTTGGTGCCCACGGCGGTCAGCAGCGCCTGGCGCGGGCCGGCGTTCATGCTGGTATTGATGATCAGCGCCACTACCGGTCCCGGGGTCGCCACCAGCATCAGCACGCTCAACATGTAGACCAGCAACAACGACAGATTCAGCTCCACGGACCAGGCTCCCGGCAATTGACAGGCGCGCAGCTTGGGGGCTTTTGCCGGCGTTGAAAAACGCAAAAAGCTGTGACCTACTATGATTTTTTATCATGATGAGTGTCCGCCGATGGTCGAGTCCCTGCCGCCGCTCTATGCCTTGCGCGCGTTCGAAGTGGCCGCTCGTTCCAGTTCCTTCACCCGTGCGGCAGAGGAGCTGTCCCTGACCCAGAGCGCCATCAGCCGACATATCCGTACCTTGGAGAGCCAGTTCGGTTGCCGCCTGTTCGAGCGTCATGGACCGCGGCTGGTGCTCACCGAAGTCGGCCAGCGCCTGGCCCGGGAGCTCAAGAGCGGCTTTCGGATCATCGAGGACGCCTGCCTGCCCCTGCGCGCCAACAGCGGCCAACTGCGCCTGAAAGCCCCCTCGACCCTGACCATGCGCTGGCTGCTGCGGGTGCTGGAGCAATTCAAGGGCGACTGCCCGGAACTGCCGGTGCAGTTGGCCAGCGTGTGGATGGATTTCGATCATGCGGATCTGCACGCCGAGCCCTACGACTGCGCGATCCTGCTGGGCAATGGCCACTTCGGGGCCGGGGTCGAGGCTTGCAAGCTGTTCGACGAGTGGCTGATCCCCATTGGCCCGCCGCAACCTGCAGATGCACCGGCCTGGACCCTGGAACGCCTGGCGCAGGCCGAGCTGATCCACCCCTCGGCGGATCGCCGGGACTGGCGCCGCTGGCTGCAGGCCCAGCCAGAGCAGGGCTTGGTACAGGCGCTGCGGCTGGACCGGGGTACGGTCTTCGACACCCTGGACCAGGCAATTTCCGCCGCCATGGCCGGGCACGGGCTGTCGGTGGGCGACCTGCACCTGGTGGCCGAGGACATTCGGCGTGGGCGGGTGGGGCTGCCGTTCCCCCGGGCAGTGGCCTCGGGAGACGGTTACTACCTGGTGTGGTTGCGCGGCAGTCCCCAGCAGGAGCGGATCGCGCGCTTGCGCCAGTACCTGCTGGAGCGGGTGGTGCCGATCGACGACCTGGCCCTGGATTATCTGGTGCCCGGCGCACCGCGAGCCTAGGCCGCCACTACGGGCCTAGCCGAGGATGATGTAGTCATTGTGCTGCGTTATGCCCCGGTGCGGGCCTGGCACCAGGTGCACGTAGCGTCCTTGCAACAGGTCGATCGGCAGGCAGTCGTCGACATCCAGCAGGGCATCGGTATGGGCCTTGTGCCAATGGGCGAGCATCTGCTGCTTGGCCTTGGCCTTGGCTTGCTGCTTGTCCGAGGCAACCACCAGCAAGTAGCGATGGGCTTCGCCGAAGGTGGCGCTCTCGTAGCCGCCCAGGTTGATGAAGAACAGCCGGGGTGCGCCGGCCGCGGGGGCCAGGGGGCTGAGTTCGAGCTTGTAGTGTTCGACGCCATCGACCTGCATCCATGAGTCGATGTGCAGGCCGGCGGGGCTGCCGAACCAGCCCTCGCGCAGTTGCGGGTAGGCCGCTTCCAGGGAGTCGGCCACCACGAACTGGACGTCGTGGACCTCGATCTTCGCCTGGGGGTGCTTGCCCCCCAGCATCACTACAAACAGCATGGGCGTTCCTTGTTCCGGGATCGGTCGGGGTGCGGGGCACCGCGTGGGCCGCAGGTTTACCGCAAGCCCGGGACGCTGCCAAGGGGGCCTGCTTCAGTGGGGCGGTGATGCATCGTTGAACCACGGAATACGACCATTGAGCGACGGCAGGTAGTGCCAGCGTAGCCGCAGCTCGGCCAGGGCTGGCGTGCCCAGCAGGACCCGGAGCAGGCTGGCGACGATGTTCAGCGCCAGGCCCCGGCCGGGGCACTGGTGGCGGCCGGCGCCGAAACTCAAGTCCTGGTCCGGGGGCAGGGCCGGGTCGTGGTTGGCCGCGGCCAACAGCACCAGCACCGTATCGCCGGCCTGCAGTGGCACCCCGGCCAGGGTGCAGGGCTCGGCCACGAAGCGCCGGGTGTTGTGCACCGCTGGATCGAGCTTCTGTTGTTGGCACAACCAGGTGCCGAGCTGCGCCGGATCGTGGCGCAGGTGCTGGACCAGCGCCGGTTGGTCGAGCAAGGCCAGCAGGGCATTGCCGAACAGCCCGGCACAGGCGTCATGGGCCTGGATCAGCAAACCCACCAGGTTGGCCCGCAGGTCTGCCGGGTCCAGGCCCCCTTGCTGTTGCCGGATCGCTTGCAGCAGCGGCCCGGGAGCATCGGCGTGCAGCAGGGCGTGCATCTGCTGGTCCAGGTAGTGCGCTGCCTGATGGGCGGCCTGGCGCTGGGAGGCATCGCCCAGGGGTGAGAGCCCGGCCACCAGCTCGCCCGTGCGCTGGGCGATCTCGGGTTGTTGGGCGATGGTCACGCCGAGCGAGCCGGCGACCAACTCCACCGGCAGCCGGAATTGCCAGTGGCGCAGCCCGGCGGCGTCGGTGGGTGTATCCAGCCTCGGGTAACCGTGGCCCAGGCAGGCCTGCAGATCCAACTCGGCCGTGGCCTGCAAGCCCGGTTCAATGGCCGTGCGCGGGCAGGCGTGGCGCGGACCGTCGTTCATCCGCATCAGGCGGGCGAAGAGCGCTCCAGCGGGCCCATCGGTCAGCGCCACCGGCACGGGTTCGTGGGCTGGCCGCACGCGACAGGCCGGGTGCTCGAGGACCGCCGCTACCGCCGCGGCGCTGCTGGCGATCCACAAGCCGAGCGTGGAGTCGTAGGTCAATCCGCCCTGGGCACGCACCGGGGCGTAGTACCGCTGGTAGGGGTTGGAATGGCTGTGGATGCTGATCAGGTCCATGATTGATCTCTATGTTTGGCAAGCATTCGGGTTGTCACTATCCTCAGTCGCTCGAAGGCATGATTCGTCGGAGAGCGAAATATGAATGTCGAACACCCCGACCGTGGCGTATCCCTGGTCGCCGCGGCCATCGCCGAACCGGCCCGGACCCGTATGCTGTGCGCCTTGATGGATGGCCATGCGCGTACCAGCACCGAGCTTGCGGCCATCGCCGAGGTCAGTACCTCCACGGCCAGCGTGCACCTGGCCAAGCTCAAGGACGCGGGCCTGGTGCGGGTGCAGGTCCAGGGACGGCACCGCTACTACTGCCTGGCCGATCCCTTGGTGGCCCAGGCCCTGGAGACCCTGATGGTGATCGGCCAGGGCGATATCGGCACCTTCACCCCGCGCACTCCGGATCGCCTGCAGTTCGCCCGGACCTGCTACGACCACCTGGCGGGCACCCTGGGCGTGCAGTTGCACGACCGCTTGTTCGAGGCCGGCTGGCTGCTGGAGGATGGGGAGGGCTACCGGGTCAGCGCCAGCGGGAGTGAATTCTTCCGTGGGCTGGACATCGATGTCGCGGCGCTGGCCGGCTTGCGTCGGCGTTTCGCCTGCGGTTGCCTGGACTGGAGCGTGCGTCGTCCGCACCTGGGCGGCGCTTTGGGCGCGGCCTTGCTGCAAGCCCTGGTGCAGCGCAAATGGCTGGTTCGCGACCTGGACAGCCGTGCCCTGGCGTTGACCAGCACCGGTGCGCGAGCCATCAGCAAGCGTTTCGGCGTGGCGCTGATCCAGCCGGCCCGGCCGCTCTCGGCCTCGGCCTGCCTGGAGCAGCAGGGCCTCGGCGGCTGAACGGCACATGACGATTTGTACCCCTAACCAGGAGAAGCGCCCCATGCTCATCGTGTTCGGCGGTTTGCCTGGCACTGGCAAGACCACCATCGCCCGCACCCTGGCCCCACGCCTGGGGGCCACCTACCTGCGCATCGACAGTATCGAACAGGGCCTGCGTGATGCCGGCCTGGCGGACGTCGGCAGTGCGGGTTATCAGATTGCGTTGCAACTGGCCGAGGCCAACCTGGCCCTGGGCAACCGGGTGCTGGCCGATTGCGTCAACCCGGTGGCCGAGAGCCGCGCGGCCTGGCAAACCCTGGCGCGCAAACTGGAGGTCGACCTGCTGGAAATCGAAGTGGTGTGTTCCGACCGCGACCAGCACCGACGCCGGGTCGAGGGCCGGTGCGCGGATGTCCCGGGTCTTTCGCCCCCAAGCTGGCAATCGGTACTGGCCCACGACTACCAGGCCTGGGACCGACCGCGACTGGTGCTGGACACTGCGCGGCTGGCACCGGAGCAAGCGGTACAGCGGATTCTCGCGCAGTTGTCCGCGCCGGCCCGCTGAAGCACAGGTGGTGGGTTCAGCCGCGCCCCATGCACTGCCGGCGGTATTCGTCCGGGGTGGTGCCCATCATCCGCCGGAACATGCTGATGAAGGCCGAGGCGCTGCTGTAGCCCAGGTCCAGGCCGATGGTCTCCACGGTCTGGCCGCGTTCCAGCAAGGCCAGGGCCTGGACCACCTTGAGCCGCTGGCGCCATTCGAGCAGCGACATGCCCAACTCCTTCTGGCTGCGGCGCACCAGGGTGCGCTCGCTGGTATTGGCGGCATGGGCCAGTTCCGCCAGGGAACGCGGGTCCCCGGGGTTGGCCTTGAGCATGTGCAGCACCGGACCCAGCAGCGGATCATCGGAGGAGGGCAGGTAGCTGCCGGCGCAGGACGCCTGGCCGAGCTTGTCCACCAGCACTTGCAGCAAGCGCTGCTGCTCCGGGCTTTGCGGCAGGCCGGGCGGGTCCTGGCGCAGGTCGTCCAGCAGCGCCAGCACCAGCGGGCTGAGGCTCAGGGCACAGTGCCGCGCGGGCAGGGCACCGCACAGCTCCGGGCTCAGGTACAGCGAGCAGTGGCAGGCCTCCTGGTGGTTGAAACCCACATGCTCGACATTCGGTGGCAACCAGATGCCGTACTGCGGCGGCGCCAGGTAATGGTGGTCGTCCAGCTCGATCTCCATCACCCCGCTGTAGGCATAGACGAACTCGCCCCAGGCATGGCTATGCCGGGGGTAGGTGGCGTGGGCGGGCAGGTTGGCCGTGCGAAAGAACACCGGCGCCGGCAGGTCCTGGCTGAACGGTGGCAGGTGCAAGTGTTGCGCGGCTTTGGGCATGGCGGCACCGGTGGGTGGACAAGCAAAAGGGGGTAGGTGCGAATCCTACACGACCCATTGGATTCATCGCTGGAGGCGGTAACAGGAAAGGGGGCTGCCAGGGCCAGTTCTTTAGTCTTGTTGCCGATTGGAGCGAACCCGAGGTGGGTTCCTGGATGATGTATGAAAGCGTCTGCTGCCACGTTTTTATGGTGGTTTGTAGTTGTATTTGTGAGTCTGATGGTGCAGTCAACTATATGGCCGCCGTGACTGCGATGGTGACCGCAACTGTGATAGGCCCCATTTTTATTCGGGCTGCGTCGTAGATAACCAGAATGATGCGAAGGGTTGTCGCTGGGTGTTCTAAAACCTGAGGTTTTTGCTTTGATACCCGCTATTTCCTGACGTTAAACCGTTTAGCAAATGACGTTATTCGCTGCTAAGTGCAAGAGCCAGATCCGTAGTCGCCCAAACAAACATGATTGAGCCTGTAAATTCCGATATAGGTTAGCTGGAGTGTTTTCTCGCGTCTGAAAGGGTGATGCCGATGGCAGCGATGGTGACCGCAACAACGGCAACGGCCATACGTGGATAGATAGGTTGAGCTAGAACCACAAAAGCAACCACGGCCGAGGCGGCAGGCTCCATCGATACAAGAACGCCGAATGAACGCGCCGATAAGCGGCGCAGCGCGTAATACTCCAAGGACAACGGCAGTATTGTAGAAAAAAAGGCCATCAAGAATTCACCTAGCAAGATGCTTGGTGCGACACTCCCCAATCCGTTGTCCAGCCAAGCAAAGGGAAAGATCAAAGCACAGGCAATGGCCATCCCGATTGCCAACCCGGATTCGCCTTCAAACGCCTTAGAGATTTTCGGGCTCAATAAGACAAAAGCAGCCCAGAATACTGCCGACAAAACGGCGTAAACCACACCAAGCCTGTTGAGGCTCGTACCCAACTCGGGAGCCAAGGCCAGTACACCTGCCATAGCCAGAAAGATATAAAGGAAATGTGAGGCACGCCTGGCAAATAACACAGATAACGCCAACGGTCCCATGAACTCTATGGTTGAGCCAATCGCCATCGGAATCAGTTCTACCGCGTAGAAAAAAGAGAGAAACATTCCGGCGATTGAACAACCAAATCCCAGCACTAATAGCACATTCCGGGCATGCCACTGGACTTTTGCCCGCCAGGAAAAACTCCCCAATACGAGGGCTGAAAAAAATGCATTGTAAAATGCTGCACCACTTGCCGGAACCGCATGGAACAGGTGTATCGCAATGGCAGTGCCGACTTGCACAGACAGGATAGAGAAAACGACCAGCCAAATCGGTGATACACGTGCCAACCAATGACCCAGTAAAACCTCTACCTTCATGACGAAGCCCCATTGACAATCTGAACCCAATCTTGCGCACCATAACCATTGAATCGTGTCGCCAGCGAAGGGGAATAGGCCCCTAACATGCCAAACCCTACATAGTCCCCAACGGCTATCTCATCGGGAAGTGAATACAACTTCTTGAACATGTCCGAGCTGTCGCAGGTCGGTCCCGTCACGCGCCAAGGGCCTGCATTACCCATACGTTCCTGCCCGAGGTCATCCCATGCTACCAATGAGTCGAACCCTTCTCGTACCAAAGCTCCCGCCAACCACGTCATCCAATGAGGGAGTTCCCAAAGAACATTCTTCATTGGCTTGAGTCCAGGGTGAGTGGCATGGTAACGAATATCAAAGTTTCGCCAAAAGCTCTCTCGCTCGGAAAGGCTGACTATTGCCATGGGCGTATGAACAAAAACAATATGCATGGTAGGAGCTCCTGTCTTCGATCATTTTCCAAGCTTGCCTGAACTTCAAGTGGCGCTCTTTTTTGATACCTCTATCCAAGTGTGAAAAGCATGCGGTCAAAAAATTAAACATTGTCTGAAATCAAAAAATAATCAAGGATTAGCCTGAATAATTTTATTTATATGTTTCAATGATATGGTGGTTTTCGGACTTTTCATACATTGATTTCGGAAGTTTCAGTCGAAAATGGTCGTTGGGTGTTCCCGCCTAATTGTGGCTGAAATGGCCTGTGTATTTAAGTTGAGTCACAGTGGATTAGTGTTGTGCAATAAAACCCCGCCCGAAATCGCTTGTGTTCATGCAGCAATAAATTGTCTGGCAGGACAGTCTCAACCGACTGTCTATCTTGGTTCAGCGGGTCCAGCCCTGATTCCGGTACGTCTCCTGACGTGCTTTGAACTACTGCGTTTTTTCGCCATGAACTGCAGGTAAGTAATCTGCGAGTTACTGGCATAGCCTAGAAAAACCACATATACAGGGGATCTCTGCTCAATACGTCTGGAACGTCGTGCTACTTACAGCAGGGTGAACACGATCTACCTCCGTTTACATAAATGCGAGGGTAGGAAAATTAAGATGCAGCTTTGTCTTTACCAACGTCGGGTTGGTGATCCGTACATCAACAACGCGGTCGACCTGGTCGAGGATTCAGTCCTTGTGCCTTGCCGTTTCAATGGTGGCCCGTAGCCCCAAATGCTCGGGCACCTTTTTCAATCTGGGCGTAGTGTTGGGAATTCCGCTGTAGAGGGGCAGGCGAGGGCCTTGCGGTCTTTTGCTTTTCCTCGAGGCACTGGATTTGCGAGACCTGCTCTATGGGCATCAGATGCTCGTCGCTGAAAGCGACGGCACGCTTACTCGTAAAGGCTTTGAAAGCCCTTTTAGTGATGCACCAGTCCCTGATAGTTGTTGATAGTGAGCGAACAGCGCTTGCTCGCCTAGCGCCAGATTGGTTTGTCTTGAAAGTCCCCTCGTGAAAATTTCCGATGCGGTTGTCTTTAACTCGCTATGACTTGGCGTAGGTGAGCTATATCTAGCAATTCTGTCAGGTGGACAATAGCCCACCTGAATCATTCACCCAAGGAACCGTCATGGCTGTACGCCAACCCCTCGATGCCACGGCTTGCAGCCTGATGGTCGGCCTGTGTGCCGTCTGGGGCCTGCAACAGGTGGCGCTCAAGGCCACCGCCCAGGACATCGCGCCGATCATGCAGATTGCCCTGCGTTCCGCTGGCGCTGCATTACTGGTGGGGCTGCTGATGCTCTGGCGCGGTGAGCGCCTGGGCCTGCGTGAAGGTCACTGGCGCCCCGGCCTGCTGGTGGGCGCGCTGTTTGCCCTGGAGTTCCTGCTGGTGGGCGAGGGCCTGCGTCATACCAGTGCTTCGCATATGGCGATCTTCCTTTATACCGCGCCGATCTTCGCCGCCCTGGGCCTGCATTGGCGGCTGCCCGCCGAGCGTCTCAAGTCGATGCAATGGCTGGGGATCGGCGTGGCGTTCGCCGGTATTGTCGTGGCCTTTAGCGGGCCTTCGTCCCAGGGCGCCGGGGGCAATGCATTGCTGGGGGATTTCCTCGGCCTGCTGGGCGGTGCCGCCTGGGGGGCGACCACGGTGGTGGTGCGCTGTTCACGCCTGGCTTCGAGCCCCACCACCCGGACCTTGCAGTACCAGTTGCTGGGTGCCTGCGTCTGGTTGGGATTGGCGGCCTGGCTGTCCGGGCAAACCTCCATCCGCTTCACCCCGCTGGTCATCACCAGCCTGAGCTTCCAGGTGCTGGTGGTGTCTTTTGCCAGCTTCCTGATCTGGTTTGGCCTGCTGCGCCGCTACCTGGCCTCGCGCCTGGGGGTACTGTCGTTCATGACGCCGCTGTTCGGCATCGGTTTTGGCGTGTGGCTGCTGCACGAGCCCCTGGAGCCGAGCTTCATCTTCGGCGCCGCGCTGGTGCTGGCGGGCATCGTGCTGGTCAGCGGTTATGAATGGCTGCGCCAGCGCCTGGGCCATGGCTCGCGGCGAGCCATGGGTTCCTGAATGGCGGCCTCAGGGCTTGGGCGCCGCGAGCTTGTCCTGGATCTTCTGCTGGAGCTGGATGGCGGCGGTGCAGGCCGGGTCCTTGGTACCGTGCTTGTTGCAGGACCTGCCCAGCACCTTGAGGGCCTTGGTGCTGTCCGGCGGGGTACCAATGCCCTGGCTCAGGTTGAACCCGTACATGGTGCAGGCCCAGGGGTCGTCCGTCTCGCAGGCCTTGGCGTAGGTGTGGGTTACGCACTGGCGCACGGATTCGTCGTCGGGGCTGGCCACGAACATCCCGGCCGCACGGTTGGTGCAGCCGGACATCACGCCCAGGCTGCAGGCTCGCTGGAACAGCGGCTCATAACCCATGGCCGGGCCCTTGGCCTTTTGCACGTTGATGGCCAGCCAGTAGCAGTCATTGCCATCGCCGGCCTTGCAGTGTTGCAGGCAGCTTTCCATGTGCTCGGCCTCGCTGCAGTTGTCGCCGCGGTCGAGACTTGCCTGCGCCCGTTTCGGGATCAGCGTCGCCGGGCATTGCTGGGCCTGGGCCTGCCATTGCGACTGCGCCAGGACCTTGTTCGATACCGCTTCGGCCGGGGTCGTGGGCGTTGTCGCGGCCTGGGCCTGCCAGATGGGCAGCAGGATCAGGGTCAATAGCCAGGAGGCGGCGGGGTGGCGCATGGAGCAGTCCTTTCTCGGGGCGGGGAGGGGCGCGTATCTTAAGGGCTTTGGCGAATCTGGCGAGGGATTTGTCCGGGTTATCCGGGGTATTTTTTCATGATCCAGGCCCCCGGTCCCCTTGAACTGTCGAGGGCGAATTCTTTACTGTATATAAAAACAGTATCCGGGTCCGGCCATGCAACTGATCGACAAGCTGGGCATCCTCGCCGATGCCGCCAAGTACGACGCTTCCTGCGCCAGCAGTGGCGCCCCCAAGCGCAGCTCCCAGGGCAAGGAAGGGCTGGGCTCGACCAACGGCATGGGTATCTGCCATAGCTACACGCCGGACGGGCGTTGCGTCTCGTTGCTGAAGATCCTCCTGACCAACTTCTGCCTCTACGACTGCCAGTATTGCGTCAATCGCCGTTCCAGCGATGTGCCACGGGCCCGTTTCACCCCCGAGGAAGTGGTGCGCCTGACCCTGGACTTCTACCGGCGCAACTGCGTCAGCGGGCTGTTCCTCAGTTCCGGGATCATCCGCTCGGCGGACTACACCATGGAGCAGTTGGTGCAGGTGGCCAGGCTCTTGCGCGAGGAGCACGAGTTCCGTGGCTACATCCACCTCAAGACCATCCCTGATGCCGACCCCGCGTTGATCGAGCAGGCCGGGCGCTATGCCGACCGCTTGAGCGTGAATGTCGAGTTGCCCACCGACCAGGGCCTCAGGACCCTGGCCCCGGAAAAGCAGCTGGGCTCGATCAAGCAGGCCATGCGCACCATCCACACCGGCGAGCAGACGGTGCTCAACGAGCCCCGGGCACCGCGTTTCGCCCCGGCCGGGCAGAGCACGCAGATGATCGTTGGCGCTGACGACACCGACGACAGCACCATCTTGCACAGTGCCGAGGCCCTGTACGGCAACTTCCGCCTGCGCCGGGTCTATTACTCGGCCTTCAGCCCGATCCCCAACAGCCCGAAGAGCGTGCCCCTGGCCGCGCCGCCGCTGATGCGCGAGCACCGCCTGTACCAGGCCGACTTCCTGTTGCGCGGTTATGGCTTCAGTGCCAATGAACTGTTCAAGGGGCCCGGGCTCCTGGCCCTGGACATCGACCCCAAGCTGGCCTGGGCCCTGGAGAACCGCAGCCTGTTTCCCCTGGACCTGAACCGCGCCGAGCCAGCGTTGATCGCGCGTATCCCGGGGATCGGCCTGCGTACCACCCAGCGCCTGGTGGAGCTGCGCCGGGAGCGGCGCATCCGCTTCGAGGACCTGGCGCGCATGCGGTGCGTGCTGGGCAAGGCCAAGCCGTTCCTGATCACCAGCGACTATCACCCGCGCCAGGCCGAGACCAGCAGCGCGCAGCTCTACCAGCAACTGCGCGATCGCCCGCAGCCGCAGCAGATGGGGTTGTGGGGATGATCGACCTGGACTGCCACGAGTCGTTCGACACCTGGCGCGAGCAGGCCCGGCGCTTGCTCAGCCATGGCATCGACCCCAGCCAGGTCAGTTGGTCCGGCGCCCGCGAGGCCGACCTGTTCGGCCAGCAGCAGGACTATCCGCAGCAACCCGGGCCATTCCAGGCACGCATTCCCCTGGCGCTGCTGGGGCTGTTGCAGCGGGCGGGAAGCTATTGCGGCGAGCAGCGCTGGAGCCTGTTGTACGAGGTGTTGTGGCGGGTCAGTCATGGCGACCGCACGGCCATGCTCAGCGGCGACCCCTTGGGCAGCGAATTGCAACGGCGCATCCGCCAGGTGGATCGCGAGGCCCATCATTTGCACGCTTTCGTGCGTTTTATCGCGGTGCCGCCAGGACGTTCGGCCCTGGCCGAGCAGCCGCAGTTCGTGGCCTGGCATGAGCCGGCCCACGACATCCTGGCCAGCGCCAGCGAGCATTTCATCGGGCGCATGGGGCGCCAGCGCTGGATGATCGCCACACCCCGGGACGGGGTGTATTTCGATGGCGAACGCCTGCTGTACCAGCGCCAGTGTCCACTTGGCTGGCAACAGTTGGCCCAGGGCATGGAAGACCCCGGGGGCGAGCTGTGGTTGACCTACTACAGCCATATCTTCAACCCGGCGCGGCTCAACCCCAAGGTCATGCAGGGGCACTTGCCGGCGCGGTTCTGGAAGCACCTGCCGGAGGGGCCGTTGATCCCCGCGTTGATCGCCCAGGCCCGCCACGGCAAGCAGCGCGACGGCCAGGCCAGCCAGGTGGCGGTGCGGCCGGGCAAGCGCATCGGCAGCAACTGAGCCACGCGCTGGACAATAAAAAGCCCGCCGCTGGCAAGCAGAGGCGGGCTCGGGTGAAGCGGGGCGGGTCAGACCTTGACGATCCAGCCGGCCGGAGCCTCGACTTCGCCGGTCTGCACGCCAGTCAGCTCCTTGTAGAGCTTCTGGGTGATCGGACCGACTTCTTTTTCGCTGTAGAACACGTGCAGCTTGTTCTGGTACTCGATGCCGCCGATCGGGGTGATCACCGCAGCGGTACCGCAGGCGCCGGCTTCCTTGAAGTCGCCGAGCTTGTCGATGAACACGTCGCCCTCGACCACTTCCAGGCCCAGGCGGCTCTTGGCCAGTTCGATCAGCGACAGGCGGGTGATCCCCGGCAGCACCGATGGCGAGTTCGGGGTCACGAACTTGTCGTCATGGGTGATCCCGAAGAAGTTGGCCGAGCCGACTTCCTCGATCTTGCTGTGGGTCAGCGGGTCCAGGTAGATGCAGTCGGCGAAGCTGGCCTTCTTGGCCTGGGAGCCGGGCATCAGGCTGGCGGCGTAGTTGCCACCGACCTTGGCCGCGCCGGTGCCCTGTGGCGCTGCACGGTCATAGCTGGAGATCAGGAAGTTGTGCGGGGTCAGGCCGCCCTTGAAGTAGGCACCGACTGGAATGGCGAAGATCGAGAAGATGAACTCGGGTGCGGTGCGCACGCCGATGTTGTCGCCCACGCCGATCACGAACGGGCGCAGGTACAGCGCGCCGCCAGTGCCGTAGGGCGGGATGAAGCGTTCGTTGGCCTTGACCACGGCCTTGCACGCTTCGATGAATTGTTCGGTCGGTACCTGCGGCATCAGCAGGCGAGCGCAGCTGCGCTGCATGCGGGCGGCGTTCTGGTCCGGGCGGAACAGGTTGATCGAACCGTCCTTGCAGCGGTAGGCCTTGAGGCCCTCGAAGCACTGCTGGCCATAGTGCAGGGCGGTGGAGCCCTCGCTGATGTGCAGCACGTTGTCTTCGGTCAGGGTGCCTGCGTCCCACTCGCCGTTGCGCCAGTACGACAGATAGCGCTTGTCTGTCTTGATGTAGTCAAAACCCAGCTTGTCCCAATTGATGCTTTCGTTACCCATGACACCCTCTATCTCTTAACAACCGTCGGAACGGCTCAAGGCTTCTGACGTTTTTATTGGATGGGCACAACAATACTGCATTCCGGGGGCAGGCCGCACCCCGGACGATGGGAGGGGGAGCAAAAAAACTTAGCCTGCTCATGAACCCTCTCGTCACCCCACGGATAGCGACCTGCTTTGCATCTTTTCTGTAGGAGCGAAGCGTGCTAGCGATGACATCGGCGCAGACGGTTCGACATCTCTGGCGTACCTGCTGGCCTTATTGCGGGCAGCCTCGCTCCTACGCTCTGGTGGTTACATGTGCAGCGCGTGGCCCAAGGCGCGCAACGCGGCTTCCTGGACGGCCTCGCCCAGGGTCGGGTGGGCATGGATGGTGCCGCCGATGTCTTCCAGGCGCGCGCCCATCTCCAGGGATTGGGCGAAAGCCGTGGACAATTCGGAAACCCCGACGCCCACCGCCTGCCAGCCGACCACCAGGTGGTTGTCGCGCCGTGCCACCACGCGCACGAAGCCACCCTTGGATTCCAGGGTCATGGCCCGGCCGTTGGCAGCGAACGGGAAGCTGCTGACGATGCAGTCCAGGCCGGCGGCCTTGGCTTCGTCCGGCGTCTTGCCGACCACCACCACTTCCGGATCGGTGAAGCACACCGCCGGGATCGCCGCCGGGGTGAACTCCCGGTGCTTGCCAGCGATCAGCTCGGCCACCATCTCGCCCTGGGCCATGGCCCGGTGGGCCAGCATCGGCTCGCCGCTCAGGTCGCCGATGGCCCAGACGTTGCGCATGCTGGTCTGGCAGCGTGCGTCGATCTTGACCGCCGAGCCGTTCATGTCCAGGTTCAGCGCTTCCAGGTTCCAGCCCTGGGTGTTGGGCTTGCGGCCCACGGCCACCAGCACCTGGTCGGTTGCCAGGGCCAGGGTGTCGCCGTTGGGCTCGCGTACCTGCAGGCTGCTGGTGCCGGCATCGAAGCCCAGCACGCTGTGCTTGAGGTAGAGCTTGATCCCCAGTTGCTTGACCGATTCCAGCACCGGTTGGGTCAGCTCGGCGTCATAGGCCGGCAGGATGCGCTCCTGGGCCTCGACCACGCTGACCTCCACCCCCAGCTTGCGGTAGGCGATGCCCAGTTCCAGGCCGATGTAGCCACCGCCGACCACGGCCAGGCGCTTGGGCAGGACCTTGGGCGCCAGGGCCTCGGTGGAGGAGATGATCGGCCCGCCAAGGGGCAGCATCGGCAGGTTGACGCTCTTGGAACCGGTGGCCAGCAGCAGGTGCTCGCACTGGATACGGGTGTCGGCGCCGTCGATTTCCACGGTCTTGCCGTCGATCACCCGGGCCCAGCCATGGATCACCTGGACCTTGTTCTTTTTCAGCAGGGCCGCGACCCCGGTGGTCAGGCGGTCGACGATGCCGTCCTTCCATTCCACGCTCTTGCCGATGTTCAGGGTCGGCGCCGCCACTTCGATGCCCAGGGCCGAGCCCTGGCTGTGGTGGCGGGTCTGGTGGAACTGCTCGGCTACGTGGATCAGTGCCTTGGACGGAATGCAGCCGATGTTCAGGCAGGTGCCGCCCAGGGACTGGCCTTCCACCAGGATGGTGGAGATCCCCAGCTGGCCGGCGCGGATCGCTGCGACATAGCCGCCAGGGCCGCCACCGATGATCAGCAGTTGGGTGTTGAGAGTCTGTTGCATGTCTTACTCCACAAACAGCGTGGCGGGTTGTTCGAGCAGGCCGCGGATGGCCTGGATGAATTGCGCGGCGTCCATGCCGTCGACCACCCGGTGATCGAAGGAGCTGGAGAGGTTCATCATCTTGCGAATCACGATCTGGCCCTTGATCACCATGGGCCGCTCGACGATCTTGTTGACCCCGACAATGGCCACTTCCGGCAGGTTCAGCACCGGCGTGCTGACGATCCCGCCCAGGGCGCCGAGGCTGGTGAGGGTGATGGTCGAGCCGGACAGCTCTTCACGCGCGGCCTTGCCGGCACGGGCGGCCTTGGCCAGGCGTACGATCTCCTCGGCGTTGCCCCACAGGCTGCGGGCCTCGGCGTGGCGCACCACCGGCACCATCAGGCCAACGTCGCTCTGGGTGGCGACCCCGACGTGCACCGCACCGTGGCGGGTGATGACCTGGGCTTCATCGTCGTAGCGTGCATTGATCTGCGGGAAATCGCGCAGGGCCACGACCATCGCCCGTACCAGGAACGGCAGCAGGGTCAGCTTGCCGCGGGTGGCGCCATGCTTCTCGTTGAGGTGGATGCGCAGTTCTTCCAGGGCGGTGACGTCCACTTCCTCGACATAGCTGAAGTGCGCGGCGCGGTGCTTGGATTCCTGCATGCGCTGGGCGATCTTGCGGCGCATGCCGATCACCTGGATCTGCTCTTCGTCGTGGCGCTCGGCATAACCGGCAGATGGCGCCGAATGTCCGTGCGCCGCCCGGGTGCCCTGGGCCAGGTAGGCGTCCAGGTCTTCATGCAGGACGCGCCCGGCAGGGCCGCTGCCTTGTACCAGGCGCAGCTGGATGCCCAGGTCCAGGGCATGCTTGCGCACCGCCGGCGAGGCCAGTGGGCGCTCGTTGGCGTCCCGGGCGACCGGAGCCTGGGCCGGACGGCTGGTGGCGGCCTGGCAGGCGGGAGCCGGTTTTTCCACTTGAGGTGCGGCGGCCACCGGCGCGGCGGCCGGTTTTTCCGCGGCGGCTGGCGCCTTGCTCGGCGTCGGCAGCTGGTCGGAGTCCTTGAGGTTGCCCGCCCCCTCGACCTCGATGCTGATCAGGATGCTGCCTACCGCCATCACTTCACCCGGCTCGCCGCCCAGGGCCAGCACTTTGCCGTGGACCGGGGAGGGGATGTCGACCATGGCCTTGTCCGTCATCACGTCTGCCAGCACCTGGTCTTCGACCACCAGGTCGCCAACCTTCACGTGCCACTGCGACAGTTCTACTTCTGCGATGCCTTCGCCGATGTCCGGCATCTTGATAACGTGCGTGCCCATTCAGACCTCCATGACCCGTTGCAGCGCCGCGCCCACTCGGGACGGCCCTGGGAAATATGCCCACTCCTGCGCGTGGGGATACGGCGTATCCCAACCAGTGACGCGCTCGATCGGGGCCTCCAGGTGATGGAAGCAATGCTCTTGCACCAGCGACACCAGCTCGGCGCCGAAACCGCAGGTCCGGGTGGCCTCGTGCACCACCACGCAACGGCCGGTCTTCTTCACCGATTTGACGATGGTGTCCAGGTCCAGAGGCCACAGGCTGCGCAGGTCGATGACCTCGGCGTCGATGCCGGTTTCCTCGGCCGCCACTTGCGAGACATAGACCGTGGTGCCGTAGGTCAGCACGGTGACGTCCTTGCCCGGACGGGCGATCGCCGCCACGTCCAGCGGGACCTTGTAGTAGCCGTCCGGCACCTGGGCCGAAGGGTGCTTCGACCAGGGTGTCACAGGGCGGTCGTGGTGGCCGTCGAACGGGCCGTTGTACAGGCGCTTGGGCTCCAGGAAGATCACCGGGTCATCGTTCTCGATGGAGGCGATCAGCAGGCCCTTGGCGTCGTAGGGGTTGGATGGCATCACGGTACGCAGGCCGCAGACCTGGGTGAACACCGCCTCGATGCTCTGGCTGTGGGTCTGGCCGCCATAGATGCCGCCGCCGCACGGCATGCGCATGGTCAGCGGCGCGGTGAACTGGCCGGCGGAGCGATAACGCAGGCGCGCGGCTTCGGAGATGATCTGGTCGGTGGCCGGGTAGACATAGTCGGCGAACTGGATTTCCGCCACCGGCCGCAGGCCATAGGCGCCCATGCCGACGGCGGTGCCGATGATGCCGCTTTCCGAGATCGGTGCGTCGAACACCCGCGATGTGCCGTACTTGGCCTGCAGGCCTTCGGTGCAGCGGAACACGCCGCCGAAATACCCCACGTCCTGGCCGAACACCACGACGTTGTCGTCACGCTCGAGCATCACATCCATGGCCGAGCGCAGGGCCTGGATCATGGTCATGGTGGTGGTGGTCATGGCGGTGTCCAGCTGGATATTGTTGTTGTGATCGTTCATCTCAAACCCCCAGTTGCTGGCGTTGGCGTTTCAAGTGCTCGGGCATGTCCTTGTAGACATCTTCGAACATGGTCGCGGCGCTGGGGATCTGGCCGCCGGCGAGGGTGCCGAACTGTTCGGCTTCCTTCTGCGCGGCGATGACCTGGGCTTCGAGTTCGGCGCTGAGCGCGGCGTGTTCCTCTTCGGACCAGTGGCCGAGCTTGATCAGGTGCTGCTTGAGGCGAGCGATCGGGTCGCCGAGCGGGAAGTGGCTCCAGTCGTCGGCCGGCCGGTACTTGGACGGATCGTCGGAGGTGGAGTGCGGGCCGGCACGGTAGGTGACCCACTCGATCAGGGTCGGGCCGAGGTTGCGGCGGGCGCGTTCGGCGGCCCAGCGCGAGGCGGCGTAGACGGCGATGAAGTCGTTGCCGTCGACCCGCAGCGAGGCGATGCCGCAACCCACGCCGCGTCCGGCGAAGGTGGTGGCTTCACCACCGGCGATGGCCTGGAAGGTGGAGATCGCCCACTGGTTGTTGACCACGTTGAGGATCACCGGCGCCCGGTAGACGTGGGCGAAGGTCAGGGCGGTGTGGAAGTCCGATTCGGCGGTGGCGCCGTCGCCAATCCAGGCCGAAGCGATCTTGGTATCGCCCTTGATCGCCGAGGCCATGCCCCAGCCCACGCCCTGCACGAACTGGGTCGCCAGGTTGCCGGAGATGGTGAAGAACCCGGCTTCTTTCACCGAGTACATGATCGGCAGCTGGCGCCCCTTGAGCGGATCGCGCTCGTTGGACAGCAGTTGGCAGATCATGTCCACCAGTGGCACTTCGCGGGCCATCAGGATGCTTTGCTGGCGATAGGTGGGGAAGCACATGTCGTCGACATTCAGGGCCAGCGCCTGGGCGCTGCCGATGGCTTCCTCGCCGAGGCTCTGCATGTAGAACGACATCTTCTTCTGGCGCTGGGCGACCACCATGCGGTTGTCGAAGATGCGGGTCTTGAGCATGGCTCGCATGCCCTGGCGGAGGATCTCTACAGGCACGTCTTCGGCCCATTCGCCCAGGGCGTTGCCCTGGTCATCGAGTACTCGGATCAGGCCACGGGAGAGGTCGGCGGTATCGGCGGGTTCTACATCGATCGGGGGTTTGCGCACCAGGCCGGCGTCGTTCAGGCGCAGGTAGGTGAAGTCGGTCTTGCAGCCGGGACGGCCCGATGGTTCGGGCACGTGCAGGCGTAGCGGAGCATACGCTGGGGTCATGGCTTTCTACGCTCGATCTTGTGGATTTCTTGTATTTGGGCGCGCTAGCTGGCAGTCATTCCCTGGGTAAGGGAAATCTTGTCCTACAAACATCATAGGCCGGGAGAAGGAGAATATTTATCTCTGTTTCGTTGCGCAGAAAGTCATTTGCAGATAAAAAATCTGCATAAACATAAAAACAAGGTTGTTTTGTCTCATGCGCAAACTGGACCGTACCGATATCGGCATTCTCAATAGCCTGCAAGAGAACGCCCGCATCACCAACGCCGACCTGGCCCGTTCGGTGAACCTGTCGCCAACCCCCTGCTTCAACCGCGTCAGGGCCATGGAGGAACTGGGGCTGATCCGCGAGCAGGTGACCCTGCTCGATGCCGACCTCCTGGGCCTGCACGTCAACGTGTTCATCCACGTCAGCCTGGAGAAACAGGTGGAAGAGGCCCTGCAGCACTTCGAAGAGGCCATCTCCGATCGTCCGGAAGTGATGGAGTGCTACCTGATGGCCGGTGACCCGGACTACCTGATTCGCGTGCTGGTGCCCAGCATCCAGTCCCTGGAGCGCTTCATGATGGACTTTCTGACCAAGGTGCCCGGGGTGGCCAATATCCGCTCCAGCTTCGCCCTCAAGCAGGTGCGCTACAAGACTGCGTTGCCGCTGCCGGCCAATGGCCTGACCCTGGGCACCTGAGGCTCAGGCCGGGACGTCCTGCCATAACCGATCGAGTTCCTTGAAGTCCCAGTCGCCGGGGGCTTCACGGGCGATGATGCGTTCGCGTCCCTTGACCTTGGCCAGGTCCACCACGCTCTGTTCCAGGGGCAGGTTGGAGCGGGTGGAGAAGAACACCTTGACCTTGGGGGTCAGCAACGCATCCGGGTGTTGCTCCAGCACCACCGCCAGGCGCCCGCTCTCCAGGCGCACCAGGGAGCCCACCGGGTAGATCCCGACACTCTTGACGAAGGCCTGGAACACCCGCTGGTCGAAGTGGCCGGTCCAGGTGGACATGCGCTGGATCGCCTCGGCCGGGTCCCAGCCGCGGTTGTAGGGGCGGTTGGAAGTTACCGCGTCATAGACGTCGCAGACCGCGCCCATCTGCGCGAACAGGCTGATCTGCTCGCCCTTCAGGTGGTGCGGATAACCCGAGCCGTCGGCCTTTTCATGGTGGTGCAGGCACACATCCAGCACCAGGGCATCCACCGCACCGTTCTGGCGCAGGATGCTGCCGCCAGCCTCGGGGTGCAGCTTGACCTGTTCGAACTCGCTGTCCGACAGCTTCTGCGGTTTGTTGAGGATGGCATCGGGGATGGTCAGCTTGCCCACGTCGTGCAGCAGCCCGGCCACCCCGGCCAGTCGCACGAAGTGTTCCGACAGGCCCAGTTGGCGAGCAGTGGCCAGCATCAGCGCGCACACCGCCACCGAGTGCATGTAGGTGTAGTCGTCGGCGCGTTTGAGTCGGGCCAGGCTGATCAGGGCGTGGGGATGGCGCAGCAGCGAATCGGTGATCATGCCCACCAGCTCGTTGACCTGTTGCACCTGGATCACCTGGCCCATGCGTACTTCCTGGAACATGTCCATCACCGCCTGGCGTGAATGGGCACAGACCTTGATGGCCCGTTGCAGCTCCTCGCCCATGCTGGCCCGCGGCGCAGTCGTTGGGGCGGCGACAGGCGAGGGTGGTTCGGGCGCGGGTGGCGGGGTCGCTTGCCGCTCGCCAGGTTCGGGCAGGTCGCGGCCCTTGGCCGAGTCGATCCACAAGCCGCTCAGGTTCGAGCGTTGCAGGCGCCGCAGGTCTTCACGGCTGTTGAGGACGAAACCGGCTTTCCAGAACGAGTGGTCCAGCCAGGAACCACAGAACTGGTGGATGTACATGCCCATTTGCAGTTGTTGCAGCGAGATCAATTTCAGCATCACCAGTACTCCCCACGGGGCGCTCGACTCTCCCCGCTGCAACGGCTGGACGGCAGCCGTTGCAGCGGAGAACTGCGGATCACACGAGCGTTTTTACCCACGCGTTTCGCTAAGGCCCCACGACACGCGTCACAGGGCGAAGCGTGCCACCAGCTTGTTCAGACCCACCGCCAGGGACGACAGTTCGCTGCTGGCCAGGGAGGTCTGGCTGGCGGCGGACGAGCTCTGCAACGCCAGGTCGCGGATGCTCATCAGGTTCTGGTCCACCGAGCGGGCCACCTGGGCCTGTTCTTCCGAGGCGGTGGCGATCATCAGGTTGCGCTCGTTGATGTCGCTGATGGCTTCGGTGATATGGCCGATGGCACTGCCGGCCTCGTGGGCGATGGCCAGGGTCTGGTTGGCGTCCTCGCTGCTCTGCTGCATGGACAGCATGGCCTTGCTCGAGCCGTTCTGGATGCCTTGGATCATCTGCTCGATTTCCTGGGTCGACAACTGGGTGCGATGGGCCAGGGCCCGCACCTCGTCGGCCACCACGGCAAAGCCGCGACCTTGCTCGCCGGCACGGGCCGCCTCGATGGCGGCGTTGAGGGCCAGCAGGTTGGTCTGCTCGGCGATGGCGCGGATCACGTCCAGGACCTTGGTGATGTCCTGGGCCTGCTGGGCCAGGCCGGCCATTTCCACCCGGGTGTTCTCCACGGTGCCGGTGAGCTTCTCGATGGCATGGATGGTCTGCTCGACCCGCTCCTTGCCCAGGCCCGCCGAGCGTTCCGAGGCCTGGGTCGATTGCGAGGCGGATACCGCGTTGCGCGCCACTTCCTCCACTGCCGCGGTCATCTCGTTGACTGCCGTGGCGGCCTGGTCGGTCTCCATGCTCTGTTGCTGGATGCCGGCGTTGGATTCACGGGTGATGGCGCTCATCTCCTCGGCGGCCGAGGCCAGTTGGGTCGAGGAGTCGCTGATATGGCGGATGGTCGACTTGAGGCTGTCGAGCATGGCCTGGGTCGCTGCCTGCAGATCGGTCAGTTCGTCATGCCCGCTGACCTCCACCTGGGTGCGCAGGTCGCCCTCGGCGATCTTGCGAGTGCTGGCCAGCAACGACAGCACGGGCCGGGTCACGCTGCGGGTGAACAGGGTGGCGATCAAGATGGTCAGCACGATGGCCAGGATGATGATCACCCAGGTCACGGTCAGGCCGGTGCTGAACTGGTCGCCGGCGATCACGGCGGATTGCCCGGCCCCGCTTTCGTTGATGCGAATCAGCTCCTCGATGGACGCTTGCAGGGTGTTGGCCAGAGGCACCGTGATCTGGTTGATGTAGTCGGCGGTCTGCTGGGCGGTGTTGGTCTGGGTGGAGTTGATCATCACCGCCAGCTTGTCGAGGTAGTCCTGGGCGCCACGCTTGACCTGTTCGTAGGCAGCTTTCTCCTCGGGGCCGGACACCAGCGGTTCATAGTCCTTGATGGCCTGGGCCAGGGTGGTCTTCAGGGTGCCCAGCTTGTCCAGCGAAGCGGGTTTCTGGTTGTCTCCCTCAGTGGCGTAGTGCAGGGCCTCCAGGCGGACCCGCAAGGTGCCGGATTCGATTTTCGCGGCTTGGCGGACGCTGGGCATCCAGTTGGTTTGCAAGTCCAGCGCGGCGTCGTGAATCTGTCCCATCTTCCACAGTGCCAGCCCCCCGAGGCCAATCAGTAGTACGCAGATGGCGCCGAAGCTCAGCAGCGCCCTGGAAGTCAGCTTCAAGTTTCTTGTCACCATAGAGGCACCTTGCAGGTTGGAGTGATACAGCCAGGTTTGTGTCGACTCCTTGTCGCCCTGATATCACTCTGACTCCTAAATGATGAAAAATCTGTAGAGATGTTAAAAAATATTTCTGTAAACGATTCTCCGTTTCACCCAGCGCGCCAACGCCCCGCAAACCGGGCGATGCGTCCTGGCAGGCACACCGCGGATGCAGGTTCTGCGACTCGTGCCGAGCCATACACGGCCCCTGGTTTGACTCCCATCAACGCGCCTTTTGCGCTTTTGCGCCATGCTGGGCGCCTGTCCAATGGAGAAGGAAAAGGCCCATGACTACGCCTGTGACAACGGCGCCCGCGGCCAAGGCCGCATTACCAATTGGATTGCTGATCGCCGTGCTGGCCATGATCGGCGTGTTGTTCCTGCCGCTGCCCGCCGACCTGCCCGTGGCGGGGCACCGGATGCTGGCGATCCTGGCATTCGCGGTGGTGGTGTGGATCAGCGAAGCGGTGTCCTACGAGGCCAGCGCGATCATGATCACCGCCCTGATGGCGATCCTCATCGGCACCGCACCGACCTTGAACGACCCCGGCCAACTGTATGGCAGCTCGGCGGCCATCAGCCTGGCCCTGACCGGGTTTTCCAACTCGGCCCTGGCCCTGGTGGCCGGCGCCTTGTTCATCGCCGCCGCCATGACCCACACCGGCCTGGACCGGCGCATCGCCCTGGTAACCCTGGCCCGGGTCGGCACCAGTACCCGGCGCATCCTCCTGGGTGCCATCGCCGTGACCATCCTCCTCAGCCTGCTGGTGCCCAGCGCCACCGCCCGCAGCGCCTGCGTGGTGCCGATCATGATGGGAGTGATCGCCGCGTTCGGCGTCGACAAGCGCTCGAACATCGCCGCCGGGCTGATGATCGTGGTGGCCCAGGGCACCAGTATCTGGAACGTCGGGATCCAGACCGCCGCCGCACAGAACCTTTTGACCGTAGGATTCATGGACAAGATGCTCGGCCACCGCGTGGCCTGGCTCGACTGGCTGATCGCCGGAGCGCCCTGGGCGCTGATCATGTCCCTGGTGCTGTTGTATCTGGTGCTCAAGATGCTGCCCCCGGAGAGCGACAGCATTCCCGGCGGCAAGGAGGCGGTGGCCAGGTCCCTGGCGGATATCGGCCCCATGACCGGGCCGCAGAAGCGCCTGCTGGCGGTGTCGCTGCTGTTGCTGCTGGCCTGGTCCACCGAAGGCAAGCTGCACCCGTTCGACACCACGACCACCACCTACGCCGGGCTGGTGTTCCTGCTGCTGCCACGGATCGGCATCATGACCTGGAAGGATGTGCAGTCGCGCATTCCCTGGGGCACGGTGATCGTCTTCGGGGTCGGCATCAGCCTCGGTTCGGCGCTGCTCAGTACCCAGGCCGGGCAATGGCTGGGCACTCAGGTGGTGGCCCACACCGGGCTGGACCAGGTCGGCCCGCTGGCGGTCTTCGCTATCCTCGGCGCCTTCCTGATCCTGATCCACCTGGGGTTCGCCAGCGCCACGGCACTGACCTCGGCCTTGCTGCCGATCCTCATCGCGGTGCTGCAGACCCTGCCGGGCGAGTTCAGCCGGCTGGGCATGACCATGCTCCTGGGGTTCGTGGTCAGCTACGGCTTCATCCTGCCGATCAACGCCCCGCAGAACATGGTGTGCCTGGGCACCGAGACCTTCACCGCGCGCCAGTTCGCCAAGGTCGGGCTGGTGGTGACGCTGGTCGGCTACCTGCTGATGCTGGTGTTCGCCATGACCTGGTGGAAATGGCTGGGCTGGCTGTAGGCCCGGAGCGGGGCAGGGCTGGCGCTACAGCCAGCCGCTGAACACCCGGGTCACGCTACCGGCCAGGCGCACCTTGCCCTGGCCGTCCCAGCTCACGCTCACCGGTCCGCCGTCGCACAGCACCGTCACCTGGTTGTCCAGCAGGCCCCGGCGGATGCCGTTGACCACTGCGCCGCAGGAGCAGGAACCGGAACCCAGGGGAATGCCGCCGTGGCGTTCCCAGATCCGCAGGCGAATGGTCTGGCGGTCGATGACCTGGATGAAATGCACGTTGGTCTGGTGTACGAACAGCGGATGGGTCTCGATCGCCGGTCCAAGGCTGGCGATGTCCAACTGCTGCAGGTCGTCGACGAAAAAACTGCAATGCGGATTGCCCATGCTGCACGCCGCCGGTTCCCCCGGCAGCGGCAGGCGCAGGCTGTCCAGCTCCCGGGCCAAGGGAATGTCCTGCCAGGCGAGCCCGGGAACGCCCATCTCCACCGACACGCTGTGGTCGGCCAGGCGCTGGCAGTCTTGAATGCCGCGGGCGGTCTTCAGGCGCAGCGAGCTGGCGCCGCTTTCGCGCAGCAACAGCTCGGCGGCACCCCGGGTGGCACTGCCGCAGGCATCGAGGCTGGAACCATCGGCATTGAAGAAGGTCAGTTGCGCCGCGCTCTCGCGACAATCGCCCAGCACCACCAGTTGATTGAAACCTATGCCACGTTGCCGGTCGCCCAAGGCCCTGGCGCGTTCGGCGGTGATCGGCTGGCCGCGACCGCGGGCGTCGATCACCACGAAATCGTCGCCATTGGCATGCATCTTCACGAAATTAAGCGGCATTTATGCTCCACAGGGATAGGACAAGATAGGCAACCAGGCCAGGATCGAACAGTCAGCGGCACCCGTCGCCATCCGTTGCAGGATTTCGAAAAAACTCCGGCGACGCCAGCGTCTTGAAATAAAATTCACCCAACGTACTCCAGGCGTGCCTGGGCCCGGGGGTTTATGGCAGGCTGGCGGTCACACCACCCGCGTCGACCTTCCCGGTACGGACCAGAACAACACTAAGGTCACTGCATGGATCACTACGCCCCGCGCAACTGGCAGCCCCACGAAAAGCCCAGCTTGCCCGGCTCGCCCTCGACACCGCTGCACCCCACCCACAAGCGCCTGGCTTATGCGCTAGTGGGCCTTTTGGTGGCCATCACCGGTGGGCTGGGCAACTCCCTGGTGATCGCCAACCTGCCGTACCTGCAAGGCGCCCTGGGGGCCACCAGCGCGGAAATGGCCTGGTTGCCGGCCGCCTATGTCATGACCAACGTGTCGATGAACCTGCTGCTGGTGAAATTCCGCCAGCAGTTCGGCCTGCGGGCCTTCACCGAGGTGTTCCTGGTGCTCTATGCCCTGGTGACCTTCGGCCACCTGTTCGTCAACGACCTGAGCTCGGCCATCGCCGTGCGTGCGGCCCACGGCATGGTGGGTGCGGCCTTGAGCTCGCTGGGCCTGTACTACATGGTCCAGGCCTTCCCGGCCAAATGGCGGCTCAAGGCCCTGGTGCTGGGGCTGGGCACCTCGCAGCTGGCCTTGCCCCTGGCGCGGCTGTTCTCCGAAGACCTGCTGCAGATCGCCGAATGGCGTGGCCTGTACCTGTTCGAGCTGGGCTTGGCCCTGGCTTCCCTGGGCTGCGTGTTCATGCTCAAGCTGCCGCCCGGCGATCGCTTTCGCACCTTCGAGAAACTCGACTTCCTGACCTTCGCCTTGCTCGCCACCGGCGTGGCGCTGTTGTGCGCAGTGCTGTCCCTGGGGCGCATCGACTGGTGGCTGGAGGCTCCGTGGATCGGCTACGCCAGCGCCGCCTCGATCCTGCTGATCTTCGCTGGCCTGTGCATCGAACATAACCGCAGCAACCCGATGCTGATGACCCGCTGGCTGGGCAGCGGGGCGATGATCCGCCTGGCCCTGGCGGTGATCCTGATCCGCATGGTGCTCTCGGAGCAGTCCACCGGCGCGGTGGGTTTCCTCCAGGCGCTGAACATGAGCAGTGAACAGATGCGCCTGCTTTACGGGGTGATGCTGCTGGGCAGCATTGCGGGGCTGGCCACCAGCGCCTTGACCATCAACCCGGCGCACCTGTTCATGCCCCTGGTCATTTCCCTGGCGCTGATGGCCGTCGGTTCGGTGATGGACAGTTTCTCCAGCAACCTCACGCGCCCGGCCAACATGTACATCAGCCAGTTCCTGCTGGCTTTCGGCGGTACGTTCTTCCTTGGCCCGACCATGGTCCTGGGCACCCGCAACGTGCTGACCAACCCGCGCAACCTGGTGAGCTTCTCGGTGCTGTTCGGCATCTGCCAGAACCTCGGCGGGCTGATCGGCTCGGCCCTGCTGGGGACCTTCCAGATCGTGCGCGAGAAATACCATTCCAGCTTCATCGTCGAGCAGCTGACCTTGCTCGACCCCCAGGTCCTGGCCCGGGTGCAGAGCGGCGCGGCGGCCTATGGCAAGGTCATCGCCGACCCTGACCTGCGCACCCTGCAAGGCATGCGCAGCCTGACTTCGGCGGCCACCCGCGAAGCCAACGTGATGGCCTACAACGATGTATTCATGCTGATCGCGGTGATCGCCGTGCTGACCATGATCTGGATCTTCATCCGCAGCCTGTGGCTGATGAGCACCACCAAGCCCGTCGCGCCCCAGCCTCCCGTCCAACCCAGTGGTGCCCCTTCTTCATGAGCGAAACCGTCAATCCCACCACCAATGCCATCGCCTCGAGCCCCGAGCCCAATGGCCCGCCGACCATTCCCGCCACCGAGCCACGGCCGTTGGCGGTGCGGATCATCTCGTCCCTGGGATTCGCCGCGATCGCCATCGTCGGCGTGCTGATCGTGCTCTACGCCTGGCAGCTGCCGCCGTTTTCCAGCGCCATCGAAAGCACCGAGAACGCCCTGGTGCGCGGCCAGGTGACGATCATCGGGCCGCAGCTCAGCGGTTATGTGTTCGAAGTACCGGTGCAGGATTTCCAGCACGTCAAGACCGGCGACCTGCTGGTGCGCCTGGATGACCGCATCTACCAGCAGCGCCTGGACCAGTCACTGGCCCAGTTGGCGGTGCAGAAGGCCTCCCTGGCCAATAACCTGCAACAGCGCAACAGTGCCGAAGCCACCATCAAGCTGCGCCAGGCGGCCCTGGCCGACAGCCAGGCCCAGGCGCGCAAGAGCGCCGCGGACCTGTCGCGCAACGAGGCGCTGATCGCCGATGGTTCGGTGTCCCGGCGTGAGCTGGACGTGACCCGCGCCGCCAATGCCCAGACCGTGGCGGCGGTGGCCCAGGCCCAGGCCCAGCTGGAAATCGCCCGCCAGGACCTGCAGACCGTGATCGTCAATCGCGGTTCCCTGGAGGCGGCGGTGGCCAATGCCGAAGCGGCGGTGCAACTGGCGCGGATCGACCTGTCCAACACCCGGATCCTCGCCCCGCGCGATGGCCAGCTGGGGCAGATCGGCGTGCGCCTGGGGGCCTACGTCAACTCAGGGGCGCAGTTGATGGCCCTGGTGCCGGACCAGTTGTGGGTGATCGCCAACATGAAGGAAACCCAAATGGACAACATCCGGCTGGGGCAGCCGGTGAGCTTCACTGTGGATGCGCTGAACCACCGCAAGTTCACCGGCAAGGTGCAGCTGATCTCGCCGGCCACCGGCTCGGAATTCGCCTTGCTGCAGGCGGACAACGCCACCGGCAACTTCGTCAAGATCGCCCAGCGAGTGCCGGTGCGGATCACCGTCGACCCTGACCAGCAAGAGCTGGATCGCCTACGCCCGGGGTTGTCGGTGGTGGTCAGCATCGACACCTCCGTCACCCCCTAGCGCTACCGTCCTATAGCCGCTGTCGAGCCCGCGAGGCTGCGCACGAGAACGCAGTCCTCGCCAAACCGGCCGCTGCATTCCATCTGGATAATTGCGGTGCCTGTTTCCACGGGCGCTGCGCGCCCGGTCGCAGCCGCGCTGGCGCTGGACGGCGGCTACAAAGGCGGTTCAGGCTTGCAGCGGCGGTAGGGTGCCCAACAGGGCGACGGCCGCCACGGCCGCGATGCCCAGCAACCACTCCAGGCCCACGCTGCGGCGCAGGCTGTCCAGGCGCTGGTCGCAGCCCCGGGTGCGCAAGCGATTGAACAGGGCCAGGGCCAGCATGCCGGCCACCAGCAGGGCTTTCACCAACAGCACCAGGGCGAAACCGCTGAACAGCGGAGTCGGCCACCATTGGCCAGTGAGCATCCGTACGTTGACCAGGCCGCTGGCCAGCAGGCCCGCCACCAGCACGTAGCCCACACCGCTGAAGCGCCGCAACAGCGGCTCCATGGACGCCTGCGGCTGGCGCAGGACCATCAGCAATACCAGCAAACCGCCCAGCCACAGGCCGACGCAGCCCAGGTGGACGATCTGGTTGAGAATCAGCAATTGCCCCTTGAGGCCATCGAACATGGCGCCGTGGCCCACCGGGGCCAGGGTGCCCAGGAGCAGGGCGGCCAGCCCCAGGCGCAACGGCAGGGAACGGCCCAGGGGTGTCAGCAGCAGGCCCAGCAACACCAGGTTGAGCGCCAGGTGCCAGGTCCAGACCTGGCCGAAGAACGTCTTGCCCAGCACCAGCCAAACTGTCGCCGGGTCCAGGGCGGCGGACCAGGCCCCGGCCATGCTGGCGCTGATCAGCAGCAACCAACCCAGAGCGCTGGCCAGGCCGACCAGGGTCAGCCCGCGAGCCACGCGGTCCAGCCGCTGCTGCACGACTTCATGGCCTCGGCCCAGCAGCAACGGGCGCAAGCCCCAGGCCCCGACCAGGGTCAGGATCGCGGCGAAATGCACGAAGCGGCACAGCACCAGCCATGACGCCATGGGTTACGGGCTCACCTTGAAGCTGTAGCTGCCTTCGCTCTTGTGGGTGTCCACCGACACGGCGTGCCATTGCACCTTGTAGCTGCCGGCCGGCAGCGGAGCGCTGGCGGGGGTGACGACCAGGGTCTTCTTGTCCGCGCCTTCGGTGGCCAGGCCCTTGAGCGCGACGGGGGCGCCGTCTTTGCTCAGCTCGACCTTGGTGAAGGCCGCTTCCACGCCCTCGCTGAACTCCAGGCGCAGCTCGCTGGGGGCGCTGGCGCTGCTGTCGGCGGCGGGCGTGGTGGTTTTCAGGTGGGCGTGGGCCAGTGCCGAGCCGGTGGCCAGCAGGCAGGTGAGGAGGGCGGAGGTGGTGCAGAGTGTTTTCAACGACATGGCAGGTTACCTGTAGAAAAGCCAGGGAGCCGGCGCCGCTGGGGCGCCGGTATGGTTCAAGCGTCTTGCAACTGCATGTGGATGATGGGGTACGGCTTGCCTTCACCATCGGTTTCCGAGCGACCGTAGTCGACGAAACCATAGTGACGGTAGAAGCCATGGGCCTGGGGGTTCTGTTCGTTGACATCGACCTTCAGGCCCGGCTGCCGGACCTGGTCCAGCAACTGGCGGCCGATGCCCTGGCCACGCTGGGCCGGTTCGATGAACAGCATCTGCACGGTGTCGTCGCCAATGGCGATGAAGCCGCCGGGCGTGGCATCGGGGTTCTCCCAGACCAGCACTTGCAGGGCCGGCAGGTAGCTGTCGCGTATCAGCGGGTAGAGGCGCTGGATGTCGTCTTCGCTGATGAAGTCATGGGTGGCGCGTACCGAACGCTCCCAGAGCGCGGTAAGCAAGGCGTCGTCCGCAGCGACGCGAGGGCGAATCTTCATGGGGATGATCCATCTTGGTAACTGATTAGATGGCCGGCGGTAGGGTAGGGCCGGCATTTGGGCAGAGACCTGTATGCCCGTGTCGCGAATCAACGCTTGGACGGAGCACTGCAGTGACGGCTGCAAATGAGCGGGAGGCCGATCCTACCCAATGATGCCCGCCAGCGAAACCCCGAAGGCGTCTTTAATGCCGCATGGGCAAGAGCCCCAGCTCGACCAGCTTGGCATCGGTCGTTGCGATTTTCTGCAGATGTTGTGCATTGCCTTCATCCATTACGTCGGGGCATGTGACGATGATGCTGCCTTGGGCCGGGGTTGGGCGCAGTTCATCCACCTGGGGGAAATCCTGCGCCGACAAGGGCTGGGGGCAGTAGCCGATCCAGCCGACGGTTTGCCGGTCTGCGAAGGTTCGTTGCCGGCGGTAGTAAGCGTTGGGGGCCACCACGCCCCAGGCGATCTCCGGCCAGAAATCAAGCGCCGTGCTGATCAGCTCCACCAAGCCTTGCCGCGGATTTTGCAAGCAGCGGACCAAGGTCCCGGCGTCGGAAAACTCGAGGCCCGTGGGCAGCGAACCTCTGTGCCTTGCGTGGTACTTGAGTGAAAGCCCGCCTTTGAGCGGGTCGGATATCCCGTTCCAGAGCACAAAGCTCATGTCATTGATGGCGAAGTCCTCATCCTTCCAGGACTGCACTTCGCGGACAAAGCTGGCCTCGTCCAGCAGCACCTCATGCTCCAGGCCCTTGTTGCGGCTGTCAGCGCACAAGAACCAGTGCCTGAGGACAGGGTCGATCCTGCCGATCTCTCGCAAGAAGCCAAGGCTTCTCTGGATCTGGAGGTGCTCCGGGACTTGAGCGATTTTCTGCCTGTCGAAACTCAAATTGAAATTGAAGCGCTTGAATTCGTCCATGAGGTCTCCGTAAGGATGCTCCCTGCCTTTTGGGGCAAAGCGTTGTCGCGTCAATCGCTGGGCGGCGAGTCGTCTCCTCGGCCCAGGGTACGGGTGGGCCGCGCCAGGGCGTGATTTAACATGAAATGGCGAGCTGGGTGTGGCTCCCATGAATCAGCCGCCACGTTGATGCAGGCATGGCACTGGCACCGGCGATCCGCGTTGTTTCTAGCGGGCAAGCAAGCCGGTTTTCTCGGCAGTGCTTGAGTTAGAAGTGCGCTTAGCAGGGTGCTAGTCTTGCCGCAGACTGTTTTGGTAGGAGCCCTCATGGGCAATCACAAGATCGAGATTCGTCGCAACAACGTGGAAAAGATCCTCCTGGGGGCCGAGAAAGTCTTCGCCGAAAAGGGTTACGCCGGCACCGCCATGGCCGACATCGCCGAAGAGGTGCAACTGCCGCGTTCCAACCTGCATTACTACTTCAGCACCAAGCACGAACTCTACAGCGCGGTGCTGTTGGACCTGCTGGACGTGTGGAAGCAGGACGCCCTATGCTTCGAGATGTTCGACGACCCGCGGGTGGTGCTCAGCAGCTATATCCGCGCCAAGATGCAGCATTCGCGCAGCCGCCCCCACGGCTCCAAGGTCTGGGCCAACGAGATCATGCATGGCGCGCCAAGCCTGGGCACCGCGTTGGACGAGAGCCTGTACGACTGGGCAAAGATGAAGGAAGCCAAGATCCGCCAATGGGTCGACGACGGGCGGATCCTTGCGGTGGAACCCTCGGCGCTGCTGTACCTGATCTGGGCCTCGACCCAGCATTACGCCGACTTCGACCACCAGGTGAACATCCTCAACGACCACCAGCCGCTGTCGGATCTGCAATTCGAACGGGCGGTGCAGACCGTCACCAGCGTGATCCTGCGCGGCATCGGCCTGGAACCATAGAGGCAGCGGCAAGCGGCAAGTGAAAGCAAGCTTCAAGCTAGGAGCTTGAAGCTTGCGACTTGCTGCTTAGAACTTGCCGCTTGTAGCTGCTTCCTCGCGGTGAGGGTTGCGGGGGTCGTGCAGCCAGTCGAGGAATGGCTTGCCGGTCTGCTGCGGCACCATCTCGATGCAATCCTGCACCGGGCACGTGATCTGGCACAGGTTGCAGCCCACGCATTCGTCGTCGATCACCTCATATTTATGGGTGCCGTCCGCTTGCCTGAGGCTGGCAATCGCCTGGTGCGAAGTGTCTTCGCAGGCAATATGACAACGGCCGCAACCGATGCAGGCCTCCTGGTCAATTTTCGCGATCACCTGGTAGTTGATATCCAGGTACTTCCAGTCCGTGGTGTTGCCCACCGCCCGCCCGGAGAAGTCCTGCAGGCGGTGGTAGCCCTGGCTGTCCATCCACCGCGAGAGGCCATCCTGCATCTCTTCGACAATACGAAAGCCATGCAGCATCGCCGCCGTGCACACCTGCACCGCGCCGCAGCCCAGGGCCACGAATTCCGCGGCATCGCGCCAGCTGCCGATACCGCCGATGCCGCAGATCGGCAGGCCACGGGTCTGTGGGTCACGGGCGATCTCGGCCACCATGTTCAGGGCGATCGGCTTGACCGCCGAGCCGCAGTAGCCACCGTGGGTGCTCTGGCTGCCCACCATCGGGTGGGCCACCATGCGCTCCAGATCGACGCTGGTGATGGAGTTGATGGTGTTGATCAACGACACCGCATCGGCCCCGCCACGGTGGGCGGCGCGGGCCGACTGGCGGATGTCGGTGATGTTCGGCGTCAGCTTGACGATCACCGGCAGCGAGCAGTACGTCTTGCACCAGCGGGTCACCTGCTCGACGTACTCCGGCACCTGGCCCACCGCCGCGCCCATGCCGCGTTCCGGCATGCCGTGGGGGCAGCCGAAGTTCAGCTCGATGCCATCGGCGCCGGTGGCCTCCACCAGCGGCAGGATGTGTTTCCACGAATCCTCGACGCAAGGCACCATCAGCGAAACGATCAGCGCCCGGTCCGGCCAATCCTTCTTCACCTGGGTGATTTCCCTGAGGTTGATCTCCAGGGAGCGGTCGGTGATCAGCTCGATGTTGTTGATCCCCAGCACCTCGCGGTTGGCGCCGAAATGCGCCGAGTAGCGCGACGACACGTTGACCGCCGCCGGGTCTTCGCCGAGGGTTTTCCAGACCACGCCGCCCCAGCCCGCCTCGAAGGCGCGGACCACGTTGTAGGCCTTGTCGGTGGGCGGCGCGGAGGCCAGCCAGAACGGGTTGGGCGCCTTGATTCCTGCGAACACAATCGACAGATCGGCCATCACGCAGCCTCCACGTTGAGCATGAGTTGAGCATGCATGGCCTCGGCGGCCAGCTTGCCGTGCTGCACGGCCTGGACGGTGAGGTCCTGGCCGAGGCTGGTGCAGTCGCCACCGGCGTAGACTCCGGGAATGCTGGTGCGCAGTTGCTCGTCCACGGCGATGCGTTCGCCGCTGCGCTTGAGCTCCCGGGCCAGCGGATCGTCCAGGCTGGCGCTGTCGAACGCCTGGCCGATGGCCTTGAAGATCGCGTCGGCGGCCAGCTCGAAGGTTTCGCCGGTGGTGTGCAGGCGACCCTCCACCAGTTGGGTCCGGGCAAAGCGCATGCCGCGCACCCGGCCCTGGTCGTCCAGCAATACCTGTTCGGGAGCGGCCCAGGTCAGCAACCGCACCTGGTTGGCCTTGGCGATGTCCTGCTCATGGCCGGTGGCGCCCATGTCCGCGGCGCCACGGCGGTACACCAGATTGACGTCGCGGGCACCGAGGCGGGCCATCTGCACCGCCATGTCGATGGCGGTATTGCCGGCGCCGATGACGATGCAGCGCTCGGCCAGGGGCAACTGGCCAAGGTCGTCGGCCTGGCGCAGCTCGCGGATGTAGTCGGTGGCCGCCAGCAGCCCGGGGGCGTCCTCGTGCTCCAGGCCCAGGCGCTTGCTGGCCGCCAGGCCCAGGCCGAGGAATACCGCATCGAACTCTTGGTGCAGTTCGCTCAGGCTCAAGTTGTCGCCCAGTACCTGGCCATGGCGGATCTCGATGCCGCCGACGTCGAGCAGGAACTCCAGTTCACGCTGGGCGAAATCGTCCACCAGCTTGTACTTGGCGATCCCGTATTCGTTGAGGCCCCCGGCTTTTTCCCGGGCCTCGAAGATCACCACCTCATGGCCGTGCAAGGCGCTGCGGTGGGCGCAGGACAGCCCGGCCGGGCCGGCGCCGACCACGGCGATACGCTTGCCGGTGGCGGCGGCGCGCTGGAACGGATGCTGGCTGAACTGCGCGTTGTCCAGGGCGTAGCGCTGCAGTTGGCCGATCAGCACCGGCGCGCATTCCTGGGCGTTGTTGCGCACGCAAGCCTGCTGGCACAGGACCTCGGTGGGGCAGACCCGGGCGCAGCTGCCGCCGAGGATATTCGCCGCGAGGATCTTCTGCGCCGCGCCCTGCACGTTGTCGGTGTGGATGTGGCGGATGAACGAGGGGATGTCGATCTCGCTGGGGCAGGCGTTGACGCAGGGCGCGTCGTAGCAGTACAGGCAGCGCGAAGCTTCCAGCTGCGCCTGGCGTGGGGTCAGGGGTGGCGCCAGGTCGCTGAAATGCTCGGCGAGGGTGACGCCGTCCAGGGTCGGACGGGGCAAGTGGTTCAGGGTCTGGATCACGGTTCTGGCCTCAGGTTTTTTTATCGAATGCCTCTGATGGGCATTGTTTTTCAGCGATGGAGCGGTTATCGCGCTGACCTCTGATTCGCTGCCGGTTTCTGTAGCCCCAGCGAGGTTTCGATCGGCAACGCAGTTGCCGCAAAACCTGCGCTTGCGGTGCGCCAGGTAGAACGCGATAGCCGGGTTACGGCCGCTTCGTCGGACTGCCGCCCAACCCGATCGCAGCCTCGCCAAGGCTCGGCAGCGGCTGCAGGGCGACAGGTTCAGCGTTTGACGGCGGTCGGCTTGTGGGCTTCGGCGCGCTTGTTCAGCAGGTCGAACACCGTCGGGTAGGGCGGGCGCTCGACGTAGCGCCCGGCGCCGCGCTCGGCCCGCAGGTCGCCGTCGGCCCACACCAGCCGGCCCTGGCTGATGGTGTGGCTGGGGATGCCGCGCACGGTCTTGCCTTCGAAGATGTTGAAGTCCACCTGCTGGTGGTGGGTCTTGGCGGAAATGGTCCGGGTGCCGGCCGGGTCCCACAGCACCAGGTCGGCATCGGCGCCGACGCGGATCGCCCCCTTGCGCGGGTAGAGGTTGAAGATCTTGGCGGTGTTGGTGGAGGTCAGGGCGACGAACTCCTGCATCGACAGGCGCCCGCTGTTGACCCCTTCGTCCCACAGCACGGCCATGCGGTCCTCGATGCCGGCGGTGCCGTTGGGGATCTTGCTGAAGTCCTCGCGCCCGGCGGCCTTCTGCTCGGCGCAGAAGCAGCAATGGTCGGTGGCGGTGGTGTGCAGGTTGCCCGATTGCAGGCCATGCCACAGCGCCTCCTGGTGGCCGCGCGGGCGAAAGGGCGGGCTCATCACGTAGCCGGCGGCGGTCTGCCAGTCCGGGTCGCGGTACACGCTGTCGTCCAGCAGCAGGTGCCCGGCCAGCACTTCGCCATAGACCGGCTGGCCCTGGGCCCGGGCATAGGTGATTTCATCCAGGGCCTCGCGGGTGGACACGTGCACCAGGTACAGCGGCGTGCCCAGGGTCTGGGCGATGCGGATCGCCCGGCTGGCGGCTTCGCCCTCCACCTGGGATGGCCGCGACAGTGGATGGGCTTCCGGCCCGGTGATGCCCTGGGCCAGCAGCTTGCGCTGCAGGTGATACACCAGCTCGCCATTCTCGGCGTGCACCGTGGGCACTGCGCCCAGTTCCAGGCAGCGCTCGAAGCTGGCCACCAGGGTGTCGTCGGCGGCCATGATGGCGTTCTTGTAGGCCATGAAATGCTTGAAGCTGTTGACCCCGTGATGCCGTACCAGCTCGGCCATCTCCTCGCGCACCTGTTCGCTCCACCAGGTCACGGCCACATGGAATCCGTAGTCGCTGGCCGATTTCTCGGCCCAGCCGCGCCACTGGTGGAAGGCCTCCAGCAGCGATTGCTGAGGGTTGGGAATCACGAAGTCGATGATCGAGGTGGTGCCGCCGGCCAGGCCCGCCGCCGTCCCGCTGAAGAAGTCCTCGCTGGCCACGGTGCCCATGAAGGGCAGTTGCATGTGGGTGTGGGGATCGATGCCGCCGGGCATCAGGTACTGGCCGCTGCCGTCGAGCACTTCGCAGCCTGCGGGAATGTCCAGGTGAGCGCCGATGGCTCTAATCAGGCCCTCTGCGCACAAGACATCGGCTTTATAACTTTCATCATGGGTAATAACGGTGGCGCCACGGATCAACAGAGACATTCCGAGTTCCTCGCAGGCATGACCGACTGTTTGCCGGTTCTAACTTTTTTATTGAACGCACTGACAACTAAACAATCCTGTCAGCGGTGTCAGGATTAAACGCTAGTCTCACTTTGAAGAAACATCAAGAATATTTTTTATAAGCTTATATTGAATGTAACTAGTTGAAATTTAACGATAAAAATATAAATCCCAGAAATCGTGCAGGCGTTCACCATTTTGACTCACTTGACAGGATCGAAGAATAGTCGAGATTTTCCATGTCCTATCAGCGGCTTGAATAGGTACGAGAACGAATCGGATATCGTTGCTGAAAGTGCGGTGCACCTATTTGGGTCTTGATCTAAGTGGCAACTTGCCAGCTACCTTGCCTGAGTGGCCTGGCAACTAACCTGAGACCTGAAAGTTATTTGAATAAAGCTGAGTTACATCAGTTGCTTACATGGATTCCATCAACTGGTCGGTCACGAACCTGGGCTCACCGGCACACTTATTGAGTGCCGCCACGGATCGTCACGCCGGAGGGTGGAAGTCGTCAGTTCTCCGGCCATCGTCCGGCGCCCGATCCAGGGATCGCTGGCCGATGAGCACAATAACCAGAACAACAGTGGAGCGGCCATGCAACAGATCAGATCCCAGGTGACCGAGCGCGCCGGCTTGTACGAGCTGGACGCCGGCAGCGACGTGCTCGACAGCCCCCGTTACAACCACGACATCGCCCCGACCAAGGTCCAGGAACGCACCTGGAACAAGTGGCACATCACCGCGCTGTGGATCGGCATGTCGATCTGCGTGCCGACCTACACCCTGGGCGGGGTGCTCACTGCCTACTTCGGCCTGAGTGTCGGCGAGGCGCTGCTGGCGATCCTCTTGGCCAATGTCGTGGTGCTGTTGCCCCTGACCCTCAATGCCTTCGCCGGCACCAAGTACGGCATTCCGTTCCCGGTGCTGCTGCGCTCGTCGTTCGGCATCATCGGCTCCAACGTGCCGTGCCTGATCCGCGCCCTGGTGGCCTGTGGCTGGTTCGGCATCCAGACCCTGTTCGGCGGCCTGGCCATCCACCTGTTCCTTGGCTCGATCTTTCCGGATTGGAAGGCCCTGGGCGGCACCGGCGAGGTGATCGGCTTCATGCTGTTCTGGACCCTCAACCTGTGGGTGGTACTGCGCGGTGCGGAATCGATCAAATGGCTGGAGACCTTGTCGGCGCCGCTGTTGGTGGCGGTGGGCATCGGGTTGCTGCTATGGGCCTTGCCCAGCGTATCGCTCGGTGAGTTGCTGGCGATCCCGCCCAAGCGTCCCGAAGGCGCCAGCGTCACCGGCTACTTCATGGCCGGGCTGACGGCCATGGTCGGTTTCTGGGCCACCTTGTCGCTGAACATCCCGGACTTCAGCCGCTACGCCAAGAGCCAGAAGGACCAGGTGCTGGGGCAGATCTTCGGCCTGCCGCTGACCATGTTCCTGTTCGCCGCCCTGGGAGTGGTGATGACCGCGGCCTCGGCCAAGCTGGTGGGGGTCACGGTCTCCGACCCGGTGAGCCTGATCGGGCATATCCAGAGCCCGGGCTGGGTGGCCGTGGCCATGGCGCTGATCATCATCGCCACGCTGTCGACCAACACCGCGGCCAACATCGTCTCGCCCACCAACGACTTCCAGAACATCGCCCCCAAGCTGATCGGCCGCACCACGGCGGTGATCCTCACCGGCCTGGTAGGGCTGGCGCTGATGGGCCACGAACTGCTCAAGAAGCTCGGCCTGCTGGTGTCCGACGTGAGCCTGGAAACCGTGTATTCCAACTGGCTGCTGGGCTACTCCAGCCTCCTGGGGCCGATTGCCGGGATCATGGTAGTGGACTACTTCATCATTCGCAGGCAACGCCTGGACCTGGCCGGGTTGTACCGCGACGACGTGTACCCGGCGTGGAACTGGCACGGCTTCATCGCCTTCGCCATCCCGGTGGCGCTGACCCTGATGTCGCTGGGCAGCAGTGCCTTCAACTGGTTCTACAGCTACGGCTGGTTCACCGGTTCGGCCCTGGGCGGGCTCATCTACTACGGCCTGTGCAACCTGCGCAGCCCGCAGGGCGTGAGCGCCAAGACGCCGGTGTGATGCATTGAGAGCATCGCGGGCAAGTCGCATCGCCGCCCGCTCGCTCCTGCAGGGAACGCGGGGCTTGTTCACAAACAATCCACCAGACACCACAGCACTCAAGACGAGCACGACCTTGTCGACCACAACCAGAAAAGCCTGAGGAGATCACCATGAACGCTGCCGTCGACGTTCTGCAATCCAGCCATCAGCACATCAACCGCGACCGCCTGTGGCAGTCGCTCATGGAGCTGGCCCGGCTCGGCGCCACGGTCAAGGGCGGGGTCTGCCGCCTGGCCCTGACCGACCTCGACCGCCAGGCCCGTGACCTGTTCGTCACCTGGTGCGAGGAGGCCGGGTGCACGGTCAGCGTGGACGGCATCGGCAACATCTTCGCCCGCCGCCCCGGGCGCAACCCGCAGTTGCCTCCGGTGATGACCGGCAGCCATATCGACACCCAGCCCACCGGGGGCAAGTTCGATGGTTGCTTTGGCGTGCTGGCGGGGCTTGAGGTGTTGCGCACCCTCAACGACCTCAAGCTGGAAACCGAGGCCCCCCTGGAAGTGGTGGTGTGGACCAACGAGGAAGGCTCGCGCTTCCCGCCGTGCATGATGGGCTCCGGGGTGTTCGCCGAGAAATTCACCCTGCAGGACACCCTGGCCAGGACCGATGCCGAGGGCATGAGCGTCGGCGCGGCGCTGAACGCCATCGGCTACGCCGGCACGCGCCAGGTCAGCGGGCATCCGGTGGGGGCCTACTTCGAGGCGCATATCGAGCAGGGGCCGATTCTTGAAGACGAGCGCAAGACCATCGGCGTGGTGCTCGGCGCCCTCGGGCAGAAGTGGTTCGACCTCAAGCTGCGCGGGGTCGAGGCCCATGCCGGTCCGACCCCGATGCACCTGCGCAAGGACGCCCTGGTCGGTGCTGCTGCGGTGGTGGCGGCGGTCAACCGTGCGGCCCTCGGCCATCAACCCCACGCCTGCGGCACTGTCGGTTGCCTGCAGGCCTATCCGGGCTCGCGCAACGTGATTCCCGGCGAGGTGCGCATGACCCTGGACTTCCGTCACTTGGAGCCAGCGCGCCTGGACTCGATGATCGCCGAGGTGCGCCAGGTGATCGAATGCACGTGCGAGGAACACGGCCTGAGTTTCGAGCTGACCCCGACGGCGGACTTCCCGCCGCTGTACTTCCACAAGGTGTGCGTCGAGGCCGTGCGCGGCGCCGCCGAGGGCCTGGGCTTGTCGCACATGGACATCGTCAGTGGCGCCGGGCATGACGCGATCTTCGTCGCCGAACTGGGGCCGGCGGGGATGATCTTCGTGCCCTGCGAAGGCGGCATCAGCCACAACGAAATCGAGAACGCCGATCCCGACGACCTGGCCGCCGGCTGCGCGGTGCTGCTGCGCGCCATGCTCGCCGCCTCCCAGGCCATCAGCTTGAAATCCTGACTGCCGTTCCCGGCCTGCGAAGCTGCGTCCTCGTACGCAGCTTCGCAGGCTCAGCAGCGGCTACAGGTTTGCATGGGTGACGAACCTTTGGCAGACACTAAGCTAATTCCTAAAAATTATTTATTTTCTAATTATTAGATCAATTAGCTTTTAGTGACTGTCCTCTCCCAGAAGGTTCGCCCCCCATGCGCCAGCCCTTTGCTTCGCCTCGTCGCTTGTCGCTCTCCGTCCTTGTCGCCCTGGCGCTGGGCATGGCCTGCAACGCCCAGGCCGACACCAGCCTGCGCATCGGCTACCAGAAATCCTCGACCCTGCTGGCAGTGCTCAAGGCCCAGGGCACCCTGGAAAAGCAACTGGCGGGGCAGGGGGTGAACATCACCTGGCACGAGTTCACCAGCGGTTTGCCCCTGGCCGAATCGCTGAACGTGGGCAATGTCGATATCAGCGCCGATGTCGCCGACACCGTGCCGGTGTTCGCCCAGGCCGCCGGCGCCAGGTTGACCTACTTCGCCACCGAGACCCCATCGCCTGCGGCCCAGTCCATCGTCATCGGCAAGGACTCGCCGCTCAAGTCCCTGGCCGATCTCAAGGGCAAGCGCATCGCCGTGACCAAGGCTGCCGGCAGCCATTACCTGCTGATAGCCGCGTTGCGCGAGGCGGGCTTGAGCTTCGCCGATATCCAGCCGGTGTACCTGACCCCCGCCGATGGCCGCGCCGCCCTGGAAACCGCCAAGGTCGATGCCTGGGTCACCTGGGAACCCTTCGTCGCCAGCGCCGAGCGCCAGCAAGGCGCACGGGTGCTGCACGACGGCCAGGGCCTGGCCAGCTACCGCCGCTACTACCTGGCCTCCAACGACTACGCCAAGGCCCATCCCGAGGTGTTGCAGCAGGTGTTTACCGAGTTGCAGAAAACCGGCGCCTGGGTCAAGGCCAACCCGGCACAAGCGGCCAAGCTGCTGGGCCCGCTATGGGGCAACCTCGACGTCCCGACCGTAGAACTGGCCAACAGCCGCCGCACCTACCAGGTCGAGCCCGTACAGGTGCAAGCCCTGGGTGAGCAGCAGAAGATCGCCGACACCTTCTACCAGGCGAAACTCCTGCCCAGGCCCGTGGATGCCCGGGCCGTACAGCTCTGGAGCCCCAAGCACCTGTAGCTACACAAAGCGATCTTCGCGAGCCGCAGGACTCTCCGGTGATCTGCCGCCAATTCCATCCGTAGTCGCTAATCCCATACGCAGCTTCTTGTAGCCGCTATCGCTGGCTGCGAAGCATCAGCAAAGGCCTGGTACCCGGTCTTGGGTTGCAGCACGAATCGGGCAGGCCCCAGGCCTTCTATCCCTTGTTCCCGGCAAGGAATTGTTGCAAGCGTTGGACGCCCTGTTGCAGGCGTTCTGGGTCGGTGGCATGGCACCAGCGTAACCAGGTGGCCGCTTCCGGGCCAAAGGCACTGCCGGGTGCCAGGCCGAGGCCGACCTGGTTCACCAACTGGTGGGCCAGGGCCATGGAGTCTGGATATCCGTTGATGCGAAAAAACACATACATGGCCCCGCCCGCGTCGGGCAGTTCGATCTCGTCGATGGACCTGAGCTGATCCACCAGGGATGTCCGGGTCGCCGCCAGCCGTTGGCGTAGCGCCGCTACTTCATCTTCTCCTTCGAGCAAGGCCGTCATGGCCGCCCTCTGAATCGGCTCCAGCACGCAAGAGCTGTTGAACTCGATCAACTTGGCCAGATCGTCCAGCAGCTCCGGCGGGGCCACTAGCCAGCCGATGCGCCAGCCGGTCATCGACCAGGCCTTGGAGAAACTGTTGACCGACAAGATACGATCGCCAGGAACGTAGTGCCTTAGGAAGGACGGTGCCGACGCCACACGGAGATCGTAGAGCAAGCGCTCATAGACGTCGTCGCAGATGATCCAGATGCCATGTTGGCGACAGTGATGAAGGATCGGTGCGATCTCGTCCTCACTGATGGTCCAGCCCGTGGGATTGTTCGGCGAGTTGAGCAGCAGCATTCGTGTGTCCGTGGACAGGGTTTGCAGTAGCCGCTCCACATCCAGGCTCCACTTGCCATCGACGACCGAAAGCGCGAACCGGCTGACCCTGGCGCCCAGGATCCCCGGGATCTCGGTCAGGTTTGGCCACAGTGGAGTAATCGCCACCACATGATCGCCCGGCTCCAGCAACAATTGAGCCGCCAGCATCACCCCCGAGACCCCGGAGGGGGTGACCGCCACGCGGTTCATGCCGATCGGTGTGCCATGCAACTGGCTCAGGTATTCGGATATGCCGTGGCGCAAGTAAGGCCTGCCCAGGTTCTGGGTGTAGCGGGTTTCACCGTGGCTGAGCGACTCCATGGCGGCATGCCGGATAAAACGTGCGGTGGGTTGGTCGGACTCGCCGAACCAGAACGGCAGTACGTCCTCGCGGCCCATGGCGCTGTTGGCCAGCTCCCTGATGGGGGATGCGCCCAGGGTCTGGACGGTGGGGCGGGGGAGCAGTCGCGGAAAACCGGGTTGCCGCTGCTGGGTATCGAAAGACATGGGAAATCCTCTTCGGGGTCAGGCGGATTGACGGCGCTCAGCACGTGACGACGTACCGATGAAGGCGCGGGCGCGCTCCGATGCCGGGCACTGGAAAAAGGTCTCGGGCGGGGCGACCTCGACGATGCGTCCCCGCTCCATGAACACCACCCGATCCGCCACCTTGCGGGCGAAGGACATCTCATGGGTGACGATCAGCAGGGTGACCCCGGTCCTGGCGATGTCCTGGATCACATCCAGGACCTCCTCGACCATCTCCGGGTCCAGGGCCGAAGTGGGCTCATCGAACAGCAGCAACTCCGGCTTCATGGCCAGGGCCCGGGCGATGGCTACGCGCTGTTGTTGTCCGCCGGAGAGCTGGCTGGGTCGCTTGTGCTGGTGCTCCTTGAGCCCCACCCGTTCGAGCAACGCTTCGGCGCGGGCCGTGGCATCGGCCCATGACAGCCCGCGAACCCTTACCGGAGCCAGTGCCACGTTGCGCAGTGCACTCATGTGCGGGAACAGGTTGAACTGTTGGAACACCATGCCGACCTCGGCACGTACGCGGGCCAGGTTACCGTCGTTGGCGACCCTGATGCCGTCTACCTCGATGACACCCGCGTCATATTCCTCCAACAGGTTGATGCAGCGCACCAGGGTGGATTTACCTGAGCCGGAAGGGCCGATCAGGGCAATGACTTCGCCACGGCGAACCTCAAGATTGATGTCATCCAGGGCCTGGAACTGACCGTAGTTTTTCTGCAGGTGACGGATGCGGATGAGCGGGGTCTGGACTTGCGATTGGTGGAGGGTATCCATCAGCGTTTTCCTCTGCGTTTCTGCTTCGCCTCGATGATGCTGACCACTCGTACCAGGGGTAGCAGTAGCGCCAGGTACAACAGTGCAGCGCCGATCAAGGGTGAGGGGTTGGCAAAGTAGGCCTGGGCCTGGGTCGCTTGTTTAAGCAGGTCCGGCATGGCGACCACAGACGCCAGGGCCGTGTCCTTGATCAGGCTGATGGCGATGCCGGTTCCTGGAGGGATGGTGACGCTGATGGCCTGGGGCAAAACTATGTCGGTCATCATTCGCCGCCATGAGAAACCCAGGGCCTTGGCCGCTTCTATCTGCCCGGATGGCACCGCCTCGATACCGGCGCGCAAGGTTTCGGCGATATAGGCGCAGGCCACCAGCGACAACGCGGTGGTCGCAGCCCAGAAGGGCGAGAGGCGCAAGCCAATGAACGGTAAGGCGTAGTAGATGATCACCAGCAATACCAGCAGGGGAATCGCTCGTAGCAGGTCGATCAGAACAATGGCCAGATACTGCATCGGCCTGATGGCATACAGGCGTATCACCACCAGTACCAGGCCCAGCAAGGTGGCCAGCAGCAGGCTGGTGAAGCCCAGCAGGATGGTCAGCTTGAAGCCATTGAGCAGCGACTCGATGGAATTGGCCAATATCTGCGAATTGAAGAAGGTTTCGATCAAGCCCATGGGGGTCTCCTCGTCTGGCGCCATGCCCGTGTCGTCCTTGCCGTCGCTTGGCGACCCGGTCTTGATGGGCTTGGCGTTCAGGGGTGTCAGTGGCCTGGAATGGGTTCGATCTTGACCGTGCTGGAATCGGCATGGGCTTGGGCGTTGAACCATTTGCGGTAGAGGCCGGCCATGCTGCCATCGGCTTTCATGCGGCCGATCTCCTGGTTCACCTGCTCCAGCAACGGGCTGTTCCTGGGCAGCATCAGGGCGTTCTTGTCGCCGGTGGCGACCTCGTGAATGATTTTGAACTGTGGCTTGTCCTTGATGTACCAGGCGGTAATCGGGCAGTCGTTGATGGTTGCACTGGTACGCCCCGAGGCCAGGTCCATCATCGGGTCGATATTGCCGTCGTAACGGCGGATGTCATTGAAGGCCCGTTCCTTCTGCGCCTTGCTGGCCCAGATTTCGCCGACGGTGCCGGTGATCACTCCAACATCCCGCCCCTCGAGTTGGGCGATGCCCTGGACATCGCCCTTGGCCAGAGTCGTCACGCATTGGTTGGAGTCGATGAAGGGTTGGCTGAATGCCACGTTCTCCAGGCGCTTGGCGGTGATGGTGATACCGCCGATGGCAATGTCCGCCCGGCCTGACTGTACGGAGGCGAACAGCATGTTGAATGGCATGGAGGAAAACTCGACACCTTTGTTCAGGCGCTGGGCCACGGTCTTGACCACGTCTACCTCGAAGCCGGTCAGGACACCGTTGCTGTCCTCGAATTCATAGGGTGGGTTGGCCTGGTTGACGACCACCTGGATGCTGGCGGCTTGGCTGGTCAGCGAGGCAAGGGCAAGCACCACGGCGGTCAAGGGTACGATCCGGATCTTGTTCATTGTTGTTCTCCAGGAGCTGGCGATCGGTTGGTGGTACCCACGCTAGCAATGGACCCGGCACGGTCGGAATCCCCCCATGGGGGGATGGTGGCGCGAACGGTGTGCGTCCTAACTTGCAGGCACGGTCGGTGCTGCTGGATGGCTGCACGACGTTTGCTCAACGACATCGGGAGAATGAGTATGGATCTGAGAGGTAAGCGAGCCCTGGTGACTGCCGCCGGCCAGGGCATTGGTCGAGCCACCGTGGTGGCTTTTGAACAGGCAGGGGCGCAAGTGATTGCCGTTGACATCAACCCAGCGGCTCTCTCGGGTCTTGGCGGGGCGAGGACGGTGCAGTGCGACCTGACCTCGAACGCGCACATCCAGCGCCTGGCAGCCGAGGTCGGTCATATCGACGTGCTTTTCAACTGTGCCGGTGTTGTTCATAGCGGGGCGGTGCTGGACTGCAGCGAGGAGGACTGGGAACAGGCCTTTGCGCTCAACGTTACATCGATGTTCCGCCTGATCCGGGCATTTTTGCCATCGATGGTCGAGGCGGGAGCCGGCAACGTGATCAACATGTCGTCGGTGGCTTCGAGCATCAAGGGTGTCAGCGGACGGTTCGCCTATGGTGCCAGCAAGGCGGCGGTGATCGGTTTGACCCGTTCCATTGCCGCGGACTACGTCAAGCAAGGCATTCGCTGCAATGCCATTTGTCCTGGAACGGTCGAGTCGCCTTCGCTGCGCGAGCGGATCCGGATGCAGGCCGAGCAGTCAGGACGGTCCGCCGAGCAGGTGTATGGCGAGTTTGTCGCCAGGCAGCCCCAGGGCCGGCTCGGCAGCGCCGCGGAGATCGCCCAGCTGGCGTTGTATCTGGCCAGCGATGCCAGCGCCTTCGTCACCGGTACCACCCAGATCATCGATGGTGGTTGGAGCAACTGAACAGTAAGGAGTAGAGGTTATGAAACTGGTTCGTTTTGGTGAGAAGGGCTTCGAGCAGCCGGGAATCCTCGATGCCCAGGGGCGCATTCGCGACCTCGGTGCGGTTGTCCCTGATGTAGCGGGGCAGACATTGACTCCCGAAGGTCTTTCCCGCTTGCGAGCATTGGAGCCCGAATCCCTGCCGCTGGTGGCCGACACCGTGCGCCTGGGGCCCTGTGTCGGCGCCGTGGGCAAGTTCATCTGCATCGGTTTGAACTATGCCGACCATGCCAGGGAGACGGGAGCCGCCATTCCTGCGGAACCGGTCATCTTCGGCAAGTGGACCAGCGCCATTGTCGGGCCCAACGATGAGGTGCAGATTCCCCGCGGGTCGCAAAAAACCGATTGGGAGGTGGAGTTGGGAGTGGTCATCGGCAAGCCCGGCCGCTACATCAGCGAGCAAGCAGCTCTAGAGCATGTGGCTGGTTACTGCGTTATCAACGATGTATCCGAGCGGGAGTTCCAGATCGAGCGTGGCGGCACCTGGGACAAAGGCAAAGGTTGCGACACCTTTGGCCCCATCGGTCCCTGGTTGGTCACGGCCGATGAGGTGGCCGATCCCCACGAGCTCGACCTGTGGCTGGAAGTCGATGGGCGACGCTACCAGGACGGTAACACGCGAACCATGATCTTTTCCGTGCCCTACCTGATCAGCTATGTCAGCCGATTCATGAGCCTGCAACCTGGCGATATCATTTCCACTGGCACGCCCCCGGGTGTCGGCATGGGACAAAAGCCCGAGCCGGTGTATTTGCGCCCTGGCCAGCGAATACACCTGGGCATTCAAGGGCTTGGCGAACAGCACCAGCGTACTGTCGCAGCCAGCGGCACAGCAGGCGACGAATAGCCCTGGAACTTGGCGGGTTCGTCGTTGCTGCCCTCATGGCGATTTGGCATGCTCTTCGGGCCTGTATGCCATTGCCCGCTGGAGGTCCCGAATGCCTGCTGCGATTTCGATTGCGCAAATGAGTCAGTTGGTAGACGCACTGGACCATGAGGACTTCCCGGCGTTGCTGCTCAGTTATCTGGAACGCACTGTCTCCTTCGACTTGTTCGCTTTGTTCCTCTACGACCAGGCAGCCGCCCCGACTTACCTGTGCAGCAACTTTCCAGCTGGCGTGAAAGAGCTGTCGCTGCACAGGTTTTCCGGTCGAACCTTCCGTTACCACCCATTCTTTCAGCATCACCTGAAGGGCATCGCCAACGGTATCCACTCCCTCAAGGACCTGAGCCAGTCGGATTTCCTGCTCCGGCCGGAGCGCGAGTGCGATCACATCCGCTTCAAGAGCGATGAGGAGATCGGCTACATCACCAAGGGGTTTCCTGATTCACTCAAGGAGCTGGATATCACCATTGACCTGGGGCACGGACAGACTTTGCAGGTGGGCTTGTACCGTCAGCAACGGGCCTCGTTCAGCCTGGCGGAAGTGGCCAGGCTCAACAGCCTCTACCCGTTGCTGGAGTCGCTGTTCAAGCGCTACCTCAAGACTTGGCTGGCCCGACGTGCGGGCGCCTCACGCGAAGGATTGCATCGTGCGGGAATGAGCGATCTGCAGCAGCTGCTATCGCCACGGGAGGCCCAGGTCGTCGGGCTGATCATCAAGGGTTTCAGCTCAAGGGATATCTCGGAAAAGCTCAGAATCAGTGCTGAAACCGTCAAGAGCCATCGCAAGAATGCCTACTTCAAGCTAGACGTCTCGACGACAGCAGAATTGGCTTCACGTTTTCTGGATGGTGTCTCGCTGGCCTCCCACATTTCAGGTATCGATAACCTGGTTGGAAGTGCCGGCACATTGCGCTGAGTCGATCAAGGTGGCCAGCAGGCCGGAAGCGATCCCTGTAGCCGCTGCCGCAGGCTGCGCCCGGGCGTGCAGCGCCGCGAGACCCCACGACACGCTGCATCAGGCCCCGCTGCGCAGCCTCACCCAGCCGCTACAGCGTCACGCCCAGCGCTTGCAATTGTTCACGCGTTTGCTGCGCCGAAAGATGGTGGATGGCATTCCAGCCCAGGGCCCTGGCCGCCTGGATATTCGGCTCATGGTCGTCGATGAACGCCAGTTCCTCGGGGGCGATGTCCGGCAGGTGGGCGCGGATGCGTTGCACCGTGGTGTGGTAGATCGGCGGCTCGGGCTTGAGCTGGTGCTCCTGGCCGGACACCACGATGTCGCGCAGAAGCCGCAGGAAAGGGTAGTTGTCCCAGGCGTAGGGAAAGGTCTCGCGGGACCAGTTGGTCAAGCCGAACAGCGGCATCTGCGCCTGGTGCAGCTCCTCCAGCAGGGCCACGCCGTCGTCCAGCTGTCCGCGCAGCATTTCCACCCAGCGCCCGTAATAGGCTTCGATCAGCGCTGCATGCTCGGGGTGCTCGGCCACCAGGCTGCGGGTGCCCTCGGCCAGGCTGCGACCGCCGTCTTGCCGGGTGTTCCAGGCCTGGGTGCAGATGGTGTCGAGGAACCACTGGCGGTGTTGATCATCGGGGATCAGTTGCCGGTACAGATGATGGGGACTCCAGTCGAACAGCACGCCACCGAAGTCGAAAACCACAGCACGAATCGTCATGGACATTTCCTGTTGAGCGGTTGAGGGCAGGGGCCATCCTGCGACGCCAGCCGGCACAATGCAATTTGTCCTGCGCCATTGGTCCGGTTCACGGCACCCACGGGCTCGATTGCGATCTATGCCTGTACCCGTCACGCAGGCATTCGCGCAGGAGGAGTCCATGAGCACCCGGCAACCCACCGGACCGAGTTCGTCCGAGCACGCCACAGGCCGTCATGACCCGGGATTCGATCCCGACTCACCGGACCTGGCCGACCCCCAGGTCGATCCGGTAGGCCCGGCGAGGGCCCCGCTGGATCGGCCGCCACCGGAGCATGAGCGCAAGCGCTCCCGAGCCTATGATCCGTTGGCCAACCTGAAGAAGTGAAGCGAGTGCGCCGGGCATGCCGACATGCGGCAGTCGCCGGTTCCACATGCGGGTGTAAGGTGGACCGGCCAGCCTCAGGCTCGCTGACGATAAGGAGGTGTGTATGAGTACGCCACTGCTGAACAAGATGCAGATCAATGGCTATCAGGTACTGAGCGTCAATAACGGACCCTGGAAGGTCTGCACCCCGGGCGACCGGCTTGCCACCTTTGGCACCCGGGAAGAGGCCCTGGCCTTCGCCGCTGCCTTGCCGGTACGCAAGGATCGGCCCAGGCCCACCGCACGATAGCTGACTGGCAACGAGAAGCCCCGGTTCGTCCGGGGCTTTTCGTTGCGCGCTAGCTGCGTTGGCCGGTGCTGCGTCAGTCACCCTCGGCCAGGTCGGCTATGGGCGAGAGGGTGCGCGGCCGATACTTGCCAAAGACCCGCAGCGCCAGTAACGCCAGGACCAGGGTAGCGCTGGCGCCGTAGCCCAGGACCCAGCCGATTCCCTGCATCAATGCGTGACGCGCCAGGTCGATGGGAACCCCCAGCGCTTCAGCGGCCGTGAAGTTGCCTGCGCAGATGGCGTCCACCAGTGCACGCCCCGCCTGGACCCCGAGAGGGGCCAGGCTTTGCTCCAGCGACCAGGAGACTCCCAGCCCCAGGATCAATCCCATCACGGCAATGTTGATGGACAGCGAAATCATCCGTGCACTGAACTCCATGCCAGAGGCCATGCCTGCGCGCTCCGCTGGGAGAGCCCCGGTGGCGGTGTTGGTGACGCAGGTGGTGGTCAGGCCGACTCCCGCGCCTGCCAGCAGGCAGCCAGGCAGCAGGCTGGCCCAACCGGCGTAGGACGTGGTGACGGCAAGGCCCAGGAGTCCAAACCCCAGGGCTATGGCGAACATCCCAAGGGGGATCACCCAGCCAGGGCCGCGCTTGGCCAGCATCTTCTCCGCCAAGGGCGGCACGAGGCAGATCGGCAGGGTGTAGGTGAGTACGATCAGCCCGGACTGCACGCCGTCATAACCCAGTGCCGACTGCAGGTAGAGGGGAAAGTAGATGATGAAGGGCCAGAAGCTGAAGTTCATGGCGCAGGCCCCCAGCAGGGCTCCGGAGAAGTGGCGGATACCAAAGGCCTTGAAATCGAAGATGGGCCGTTCGGCCCGGCGTTCGATCACGACGAAGAGCAGCAGGCAGGCGAGGCTGGCCGCCAGCACGCCCCTTGCCCCGGCACTCCCGAGGCCGAGCTCCTGGCCCTGGGTGATCAGGTAGACGCAACCGAACACCGCCAGTGGCAAGGTGATCATGCCGCCGATGTCGATACCGGTGGTGTGCGGGTCGGCCGACTCTTGCACCCCGCGTTGGGTCAGGGCAAGGGTCAGCAGCGCCAGGACCCCATGGATCAGGAACACCCATTGCCAGCTCGAAACCGCCAGGATCGCCCCGCCAACGACCGGGCCGGTGCCCAGGCCCAAGCCGAAGACCACGCCCCAGCAGGAGAACGCCACGCCCCGTTCGGGGCCTTCGCGAAACTGTTGGGAGAGGATCGCCACCTGGCAGGCCAGCATCCCTGCGGCACTGACACCCTGGCCGAAGCGCGCGGCAATCAGCAGCGGGGCATTGCTGGCCAGGCCGCAGACCAGTGACGCCACGCCGAAAGCCGCGACGTTGAGCATGAACAGGCGCTTGCGGCCATAGCGGTCGGCCAAGGCGCCCATGGCGATGAGCATGGCGCACATCGCGATGGTGTAGGCGTTCATGATCCATTGCAGTTGCCGGAAGTCGGCGGCCAATGTGTGTTCAAGCGTGGGCAGGATGGCCGGGATGCTGGTGATTTCCAAACCGAGCATCGTGGCGGACAGGCAGACCGCCATCAGGGCGATCCGGTTTCTGGATGATGCAATTGCGCTCATTGTGCAGGTCACTCCTGGATCGAATCAGCGCGGGTTGAAAGAACCCCGGGACGCCCGGGCAGCGCTGATCAAGCGGTAGCGATGCTAAACACAACGAAATAGAATCACCCGCCATATCTATGACAACAATTTGGGATGTCTCCATGGTCGCCAACTTCACCCTGGACGTGGATTCGGTCCGGGCTTTCGTGGTCATCGCCGATTCGCAGAGCTTCACCCGTGCCGCGCAATGTCTGGGCACGACCCAAGGGGCGCTCAGCGTCAAGCTCAAGCGCCTGGAAGACAAGCTCGGGCATCGTTTGATCGAGCGCACCCCGCGCCATGTGCGGCTGTCCACCAAGGGCGAGCTGTTCATCGAGTCGGCCCGGGACTTTCTCGCGGCCCACGAGCGGGCCTTGGCCAACCTGGCCACCCAGCGCAAGCACCTGAAGCTCGGCATGGCCTGCCATGTCATGGGGCCGGAGATCACCACGCTGCTGGCCCGGTTGAAATCCATGGACCCGGGCTTGTCCATCGAGGTGCGGCTCGACAGCGTCGGGCCATTGCTCGATGACTACGACGCTGGAGCGCTGGATGCGGTGATCATCCGCGATTGTGAAGATCGCCGTGACGGCAACGTGTTGTGCGTCGAAACCTTCGGTTGGTTCGCCGCCGCAGACTTCGAATTCAATCGCAACGAGCCCTTGCGCGTCGCCAACCTGAGCCCGCAATGCGGCGTGCGGGATCTTGCGGCGTTGTCGCTCGATCGCGCGGCCATCCCTTGGGTCGAAGTGTTCGTTGGCGGCGGGGTATCCACTGTCGTCGCGGCGATCTGTGCCGGGCTGGCGGTGGGCGTCTTGCCTTGCCGCCTGGCTCCGGTGGAACTGGTGGAGGTCTCCCAGCGTTTCGACCTGCCTGGCCTGCCATCGTCGAAGCTGGTGGTGCATTCCAAACTATCGGACACCCGCACCCGTGAGTCCCTGCGAGTCATCGCCAGCGCCTTTCGCGAACCGCGCAGCTAGGCTCGCTCAGGCCCCGCAGAGCTCGACGAGATGTAGGCGCAGGGGCCCGACACCGGTTTCGACCGGGCCGCTGACAGGGGTCAGTCGACGATCACCCGCTCCTCCGGGCCACCGCCCAGGCATACGCTCAACTGCTCGCCCGCCTTGTTGAATGCGCAATAGGGCAGGGCCCGCTGGCGCATGGCGTTCAAGGGCGGAAGGATGAACAGCGCCGCGAGGATCAATGCCCAGACGGTGCGCAGGAACAGCTCATCGGCGCTGGTGGCCGCAGGGCGTGGTGCCAGGCGTCGTCGGCGCAACAGTTGCACGCCGCTGTAGATGAAGGCGCAGCCAATGGCCATGGCGTAGTCCAGCTCCCGGGCCATGGGGCTGAACATCAGGTTGCCATCGGCATCGTCCGGGTAGTTGATCCGCCACCAGGCGCCCAGCAGCAAAGGCACCAACCCGGCACCGATCCAGGCCAGGCGAGCCCCGGGCACCCGGGTCAGCAAGGCCAGGCCCAGGCCCAGGGCACACGCCAGCCAGATGCTGAGGTACAGGATGAAGCCCATTGAACCGCCGAACAGGGTGCCGCCGACATCCCGCGGGACAATCAATTGCACGTCACAAAACACCATCAGCGCCAGCGGCGCCGCGACGGCGACCCAGCACAGGGGGTGGTAGAGCCAGGACCAGAGGGTGAACAGGCGGGGCATGGGTAAACTCGATGAAGGTGAAGGGTGGTTGCGGTGCAGGTTCAGGCGAGCGCCAGTGCACTGCCGACGGCAAACAGCAGCAAGGCCAGGCTGATGCCTACCAGCGGGATGCGAAACCAGTAGAGCACCGCCAGGACCCACAGCCCGGCGAGGAAGGCCAGGCCCAGGTACAAAAGCCCCGGGGCCTGTTGCAGCAGCTCGGGATGCAGCCAGGCCAGGTAGCCATAGACCAGGCCGAAGAGCATGGCGCCCAGGCTATGACTGGCGTTGAAACCGATCCAGGCGCGCCACAGGCTGGTCTGGGCGCTGATCACCGGGGCGACCGCGCGCATGCGTTCGGCCAGGGCCGGGTCGCGGGGCTGGAACTTGTCGGTGGCGAAGGTGTAGATCAGGTGCAGGGTACCGAGCAGCAGCACGATGGCTGCGCCGGCGATGAGCAGGGCAGGTGCCGACACGATTCATCCTTGGGTGGTGGGCAGGGGCGCCGAGTATGCCGGGGCGCCCGGGGTTTTGCACCTGCTTGTGCAAGGGGCCGGGCAGGGCGCCGCACGCCCGGCCCGGTGCTTCAGAACTGCTCGTCGGCGAGGCTGAACAGCGGCGAGCTACCGGCACGGATGCTCTGTTCCAGGCCAAGGATGCGCGGCAGCAGGCGGCTGAAATAGAAGTCCGCGGTGCCCAGCTTGGCGCCGTAGAAGCGTTCGTCCTCGGCGCGCTTGTGCCCGGCCACCTGGGCCATGCGCGCCCACAGGTAGGCGTAGGCCACATAGCCGAACAACTGCAGGTACTCGACGCAGGCGCTGCCCACGGCGTTGGGGTTCTGCACGGCCTGTTCGCACAGCCAGTCGCTGAGTTCTTCCAGGCGCTGCACGGCATCGAGCAGCTGCGCCGAATAGGCCGCGCCGGGCAGGTAGGCGTAGTCGCGGATCTCGCCGGTGAACAGGCGCAGGGCCACGCCGCCGTTGGCCACCACCTTGCGCCCCAGGAGGTCCAGGGCCTGGATGCCGTTGGTGCCTTCGTAGATCTGCGCGATGCGCACGTCGCGCACCAGCTGCTCCTGGCCCCACTCACGGATGTAGCCGTGGCCGCCAAACACCTGCTGGCCCAGCACGCAGCTGTCCAGGCCGTTGTCGGTGAAGAATGCCTTGGCCACCGGGGTCAGCAGCGCCACCAGGGCTTGGGCGTTGTGCCGCTCATGGGGCTGGTCGGCGAACTTGGCCAGGTCCAGCTGCTGGCCGACGTAGCTGGCGAAGGCCCGGCCGCCCTCGGTCATGGCCTTCATCGACAGCAGCATGCGCCGCACGTCCGGGTGGTTGATGATCGGGTCGGCGACCTTGTCCTTGGCCACCGGGCCGGACGGGGCGCGGCTCTGCAGGCGCTCGCGAGCGTAGGTCCGGGCGTTCTGGTAGGAGTTCTCGGCGCAGCCGATGCCCTGGATGCCGATGGACAGGCGCTCGTAGTTCATCATGGTGAACATCGCCGCCAGGCCCTTGTTGGCCTCGCCCACCAGGTAGCCGCTGGCGCCGTCGAAGTTCAGCACGCAGGTGGCCGAGCCCTTGATCCCCATCTTGTGCTCGATGGAACCGCAGCTCACGGCGTTGGCCTGGCCCAGGTTGCCGTTGGCGTCGACGTGGATCTTGGGCACCAGGAACAGCGAGATGCCCTTGGGCCCGGCCGGGGCATCCGGCAGCTTGGCCAGCACCAGGTGGATGATGTTCTCGGTCAGGTCCTGCTCGCCGCCGGTGATGAACATCTTGCTGCCGCTGATGCGGTAGCTGCCGTCGGCCTGGGGTTCGGCGCGGGTGCGGATGATCCCCAGGTCAGTGCCGGCGTGGGCCTCGGTCAGGCACATGGAGCCGGCCCAGCGGCCTTCGTACATCGCCGGCAGGTAGCGCGCCTTGAGTTCCTCGCTGGCGTGGGCGTCGATGGCCAGGCAGGCGCCGGAGCTCAGGGTCGAGTACAGGGCGAAGCTGGAGTTGGCGCCGTAGAGCATCTCCTCGAACTGCACCGCGAGCATCTTCGGCATGCCCATGCCGCCATAGGCCGGGTTGCCGCCCAGGCCGACCCAGCCGCCCTGGATATAGGTCGCGTAGGCCTCCTTGAAGCCTGCGGGGGTGCGCACCTGGCCGGCGTCCCAGGTGGCGCCTTCTTCGTCGCCGCTGCGGTTGAGCGGGGCCACCAGGGTGGCAGTGACCTTGGCGGCTTCCTCGAGGATCGCATCGGCGGTGTCGCCGTCCACGATGTCCGCCAGGGCCGGCAGCCGGGCCCAGAGCTTGGGGGCGTTGAACACTTCATGCAGGACAAAGCGCATGTCGCGCAGGGGAGCGTTGAATTCGGGCATTGCAGGAAACCTCGTGCAAGGGTGGAGGTTGCACGGCCGTGGCCGCGTGATTCAAAAGGGGCGGGCCCCGCGAACATGCCGGGGCAGCATGCGCGGGGATCTTGGGTTCAGGCTAGAGGTTTTTCGCCATGTCGCGCAGGACGAACTTCTGGATCTTGCCGGTGGAGGTCTTGGGCAACTGGCTGAAGACCACGGTGCGCGGCACCTTGAACCCCGCCAGGTGCTCGCGGCAGAAGGCGATGATCTGCGCTTCGCGCACGTCCTGGTGGTCGGCCTTGAGGGTGATGAAGGCGCAGGGCGTCTCGCCCCATTTTTCGTCGGGCCGGGCCACCACCGCCGCTTCCAGTACCGCCGGATGGCGATAGAGCACGCCTTCGAGTTCGATGGTGGAGATGTTCTCGCCTCCGGAAATGATGATGTCCTTGAGCCGGTCGCGAATCTCCACGTAGCCGTCCGGATGGGTCACGCCCAGGTCGCCGGTGTGGAACCAGCCGCCTTCGAAGGCTTCGGCGGTGGCGGTGGGGTTCTTCAGGTAGCCCTTCATCACCGTGTTGCCGCGCATGAAGATCTCGCCGATGGTCTGGCCGTCCCGGGGCGTGGGTTCCAGGGTCTTCGGGTCGGCCACCATCACCCCTTCCAGGGTCGGGTAGCGCACGCCCTGGCGCGCCTTGATCTGCGCCCGCTCTTCCAGGGGCAACGGGTCCCAGGCAGCGTGCCAGGCACACAGGGTCACCGGGCCATAGACCTCGGTCAGGCCGTAGACGTGGGTGACCTGGATGCCCATCTCTTCCACGGCGCCGATCACCTTGGCCGGTGGCGCGGCCCCGGCCACCATGGCCTTGACCGGGTGGTCGATGGCCGCCTTGGCCGATTCCGGCATGTTCACCAGGGCATTGAGCACGATGGGCGCGCCGCACAGGTGGCTGACCTGGTGCTCGCGGATCAGGTTGAGGATCTTCTGCGGGTCGACCCGGCGCAGGAATACGTGGACCCCGGCCAGGGCGGTGACGGTCCAGGGGTAGCACCAGCCGTTGCAGTGGAACATCGGCAGGGTCCACAGGTACACCGGGTGGTTGCCCATGGCCCAGGTCATCTGGTTGCCCAGGGCGTTGAGGTAGGCGCCGCGGTGGTGATAGACCACGCCCTTGGGATTGCCGGTGGTGCCGGAGGTGTAGTTCAGGGCGATGGCCTGCCACTCGTCATCCGGCCACTGCCAGGCGAACTCCGGGTCGCCCTCGGCGAGGAACGCCTCGTAGTCCAGGTCGCTGACCGGCTGGCCCTCGCCGTACTCCGGGTCGTCGAGGTCGATCACCAGCGGCGGGTGGTCGAGCATGGCCACGGCGGCCTGGATCACTGCATGGAACTCGCGGTCGGCGATCAGCACCTTGGCCTCGCCGTGGGCCAGCATGAAGGCGATGGCCTCGGCGTCCAGGCGCACGTTGAGGGCGTTGAGCACGGCGCCGATCATCGGCACGCCGAAATGCGCCTCGAGCATCGCCGGGATGTTGGGCAGCATCACTGCCACCGTGTCGTTCTTGCCGATCCCGCGGCCGGCCAGGGCCGAGGCCAGGCGCCGGCAGCGGCTGTAGGTCTGGGCCCAGGTGCGACGGATCGAACCATGGACCACCGCCGGGTAGTCCGGATAGACCGCGGCGGTACGCTCGATGAAGCTCAGGGGCGAAAGGGCGATGTGGTTGACGGCAGACGGCGCAAGGCCTTGCTCGTAGATGGACATGGTTCGGGCACCCGGTGGCTGATTGTTAGCTCTATTGACCGAGGCGCTCGTTGGCGCCTCGGTGACTTATCCGGAGGCTTTTATATACTGTTTGCAGATTGATATGGAAGTAATACCTGAGTTGTATAGTATTAATACTATATTGATCGCCGATGATCCCTAAAGGTCCAACGATGATGCAAAGCTCCGCTCACTTGAGCCATTGGCTGCGCCTGCAGCGCGAAGGCCGCCTGCCAGATTCGCCCTGGCTGGGCCATGACCCGCAGCCCAGTGCGCTGCTGGATGCCGACGCCCGGGCGCTGGACCTGAACCCGGCGCTGCGCCAGTGGCTGGAGGGCGCGACAGGGGATGGGCTGGCGGCCTGGCTGCCGGTCAACCACCCGGCCCTGGTGCGGGCCTGCCTCGACCAGCAACGGCCGATCGAGGACGTCGAGGCCCAGTGCGGCGAGCGGATCCTGCTCTGGACCTTCATCCCCGACCCGTATCGCCAGCGGGTCCTGGCCCGGTGCCGCGAGGCCACCACCCAGGTGCAGGCCGAGCGCGAGTCGGCCAGGGCTCGGCGGCTGTATCGGCTGATCACCGAGAACACCACCGACCTGATTTCCCGGCACACCCCCGATGGCTGCTTCCTCGACGCCTCGCCTGCGTCCTGGACCCTGCTCGGCTACTGGCCCGAGGAGCTGCGCGGCATGCCCGCCCGCAGCCTGTTGCACCGCCGCGGGCTGGCCGGGCTGATGCAGCGCACCGGGGATGCCCTGGAGCAGGACGGCTACCACACCATGACCTATCGCATCCGCCATCGCGACGGCCACTACCTGTGGTTCGAGACCGCCTGCCGGGCGATCCGCGAGACCTACACCGGGGCGGTGGTGGAGGTGGTGGCGGTATCCCGGGACATCACCGCCCGGGTCCAGGCCGAGGAGAACAAGCGGCGCCTGGCCGAGGTGGTGGAGGCCAACCCCGATCCGGTGCTGTTCGTCCAGCCGGGCGGCAGTGTCACTTACCTCAACCCGGCCGCCCGGCGCGCCCTGGGCCTGGAGCCCGCGCAGGCGATGCCCGAGCTGGTGGCGATCCTCAGTCCGGCGGTGCTGCAAAGCCTGCAGCGAGAGGGCTGGGAATGCGCCGAGCGCACCGGGCGCTGGAGCATCGAGACTCGCTTGCAGCCGCCCTCGGGCGGTGAGTCGGTGGCGGTGTCGCTGATGCTCCTGGCGCACCGGGCGGCCAGCGGCGAGCGCTTCTATTCCCTGGTGGCCCATGACCAGAGCGAGCGCGAATTGCGCGAAGCCCAGCAACGTCATCACCAGGACGAGCTGGCCCATACCGCGCGTTTGGTGACCCTGGGCGAGCTGGCCTCGGGCATCGCCCACGAGATCAACCAGCCGCTGGCGGCGGTGGTCAACTACGCCAACGCCAGCCAGCGCTATTTACAGGCGCTGGACACCCAGCCCCAGGCTGCGCAGAAGGTGGCCCAGGGCCTGGAGCGCATCGCCGAGCAGGCGACCCACGCCGCCGAGGTGATCAAGCGCCTGCGGGCGTTCCTGCGCAAGGGCGGGCGGCGGCTCCAGGCCCTGGACAGCGCCGAGGTGGCCCGCGAAACCGTGCGCCTGTGCGCCTGGGAAGCCCAGGCGTGCCAGGTGGTGATCGAGCTGCGCCTGGCGGATAATCTGCCGCCGGTCTACGCCGACCGGGTGCTGCTGGAACAGGTGCTGCTCAACCTCTTGCGCAACGCCATCGAGGCCAATCGCGAGGTCCATGCGCAACAGGCCTCGCAGATCGTGCTCCAGGCCATGGCCGGCGCCGAGGGTGGGGTCTGCATCAGCGTCAGCGACCAGGGCCCCGGGGTTTCTACCCAGCAGCTGGCGCAGTTGTTCACCCCGTTCTACACCAGCAAGGCCAATGGCCTGGGGCTGGGGCTGTCCATGAGCCGCAGCATCGTCGAGGGTTTCGGTGGCGACTTGCAGGCCCGGCCCCAGGCCCGGGGCCTGCGCATGGACTGCCATCTGCCGGCCACGGCCCCGCTTGAGACCGATCCATCCATTTCCCCGAATACAGGAGCAACGCCATGACGAGTGCGACGCAGCAGTTGGTGTACGTGGTCGACGATGACCCGGCCATGCTCGACTCCACGGTCTGGCTGCTGGAGTCGGTGGGCCTGGCGGCCGTGCCCTTCACCAGTGGCCGCGAGTTCCTCGAGCATTGCGACCCGAGCCGCAACGCCTGTGTGCTGCTGGATGTGCGCATGCCCGGCATGGGCGGGTTGAATGTCCAGGAAGAGCTACGCCAGCGGGAAATCGACCTGCCGCTGATCTTCGTCAGTGGCCATGCCGATGTGCCCATCGTGGTCCGCGCGTTCAAGGCCGGGGCGGCGGACTTCATCGAGAAGCCCTACAACGAGCAACTGCTGCTCGATAGCGTGCAGCAGGCGTTGAACCGTGCCGGCAGCCGCCAGCGCCAGGGCGCCGGGCAGGCCCGGGTGCTGGAGCGCCTGGAGAGCCTGACGCCACGGGAAAAGGATGTGCTGCTGCCGCTGGTGCAGGGCTACACCAATCGCGAGATCGCCGAGCAGTTGGGGGTCAGCATCAAGACCATCGACCTGTACCGCTCGCGGGTGATGAAGCGCATGCAGGCCGAGCATCTGCCGGAACTGGTGGGCATGGCCATCGCCGCCGGCCTGGTGGACCCGCTGCAATTGCGCTGAGGCCTGGCCTCAGGCTACGGCGCTGTGGCTTGGGCCTGTGCCCACCAGGCGTTCGATGGCGCCGCTGAGCAGGTTCTCCAGCAAGGCTTCGCGCTCGCGCTCGCCCAGGGGTTGTTCCTGGAACCAGCTGGGGGCGGTATTGAGCAGGTTGGCCACCGCATGGGCGGTGGCCCGGCGCGCGGCTTCCCCTTGCCCGACCGGCGTGCCCAGCAATTGCAGCAATTGCTGTTCGTAGCCTGCGCGCAATTGCTCGACGCGCAACTGCTGGTCGGGGTTCAGGCAGCCGCTGTCGCGCTCCACCAGGCGAAAGTGCCGGGGCAGTTCCCGGTGCAGTTTCAGGTGGGCGCGGATCAGCGCCACCAGGCAGCCGTCCTGGAGCTTGCGCCGCTGCAGGCGCTTGAGGGTGCCTTGCAGCTCATCGAAGAACTCCTCGATCAGGTCCAGCAACAGGTGCTGCTTGCTCGGGTAATGGTGATACAGCGAACCCGGCGTCAGCCCCAGGTGGCTGGCCAGCTCGCGCATGCCGACCTGGCCGAAGCCCTTGCTGGCGAACAGCTCCAGGGCCTTGTCGCGGCTTTGCGCGAAGCGCGAGCAGCGTTCAGCCATAGGCATGGAAGCCACGCCCGGTCTTGCGGCCCAGGTAGCCGGCGGCAACCATTTCCTTGAGCAGCGGGGCGGGGCGGTACTTGCTGTCGTTGAAGCCGTCGTAGAAGGCTTCGAGGATCGCCAGCAGTGTATCCAGGCCGATCAGGTCGGCCAGGGCCAGCGGGCCGATCGGCTGGTTGCAGCCCAGGCGCATGCCGGCGTCGATGTCCTCGGCGCTGGCCAGGCCTTCCTGGAACACCAGGATCGCCTCGTTGATCATCGGCACCAGGATGCGGTTGACCACGAAGCCCGGGCGGTTGCCGGCGGTGATCGCGGTCTTGCCCAGGCGCTGGGCCATGTCGAGGGCCAGGGCGTGGGTCGCATCGCTGGTCTGCAGGCCGCGGATCACCTCGATCAGGCCCATCACCGGCACCGGGTTGAAGAAGTGCAGGCCGATGAAGCGCTCCGGGGCGCTGACGCTGGCCGCCAGCTGGGTGATGGACAGCGACGAGGTGTTGGAGGCGATCACGCACTCGGGGCCGACCTGGGCGGCGATCTGCTGCAGTACCTTGAGCTTGAGTTCGAGGTTCTCGGTGGCGGCCTCGATCACCAGCTGGACATCCTTGAGCGTGGCGTAGTCGGTGCTGATGCGGATGCGTTCCAGGGTCGCGAGCTTCTGCCCATCGCTCAACTCGCCCTTGGTCACCTGCCGGTCGAGGTTCTTGCCGATGGTGGCCAGGGCCTTTTCCAGGGCGGGCTGGGCGATGTCCAGCAGGGTCACGGCAAAGCCCGCCTGGGCGCAGACCTGGGCGATACCGTTGCCCATGGTGCCGGCGCCGATCACACCGATGTTCGCAAGATTCATCTTCAGCTCTTCCTTTGTTCGTTGCCTTCGCGGAGCATGGCGGCCATGCCTTGCACGGCCCATTGTCGAGCGCGAGTCTAGGGCCCCGCACAGGGGCGGACTATGCCGAAAGCGGTCAACCGTGCTGGCGTTTTTTGCCACAGCGTCCGTTCCGGGGGGACAGCCTTCACATGCGCGAAACCGATTCGGTCGCCGCCTATTACCTGCAGGTCATGACCCATGCCCTGCACCAGCGTCCGGCGCGCCTGGCGGCGGTGCTGGCCGAGGCCGGGATCGACCCTGCGCTGTTGCAGCAGCCTCGGGCGCGGGTCTCCGGCAGCGCCTTTGCGGCGCTGTGGCTGATCCAGATCCGCGAGCTGCAGGACGAATTTTTCCAGCTCGATTCCCATGGCCTGCCGCCCGGGGCCTTCGCCCTGATCTGCCGGGGGTTGATCCAGGAGCCGAACCTGGAGAAGGCCCTGCGCCAGTGCCTGAACAACTTCAGCCTGTTTTTGCGGGACGTTGGCGGCACTCTCAGTGTGCGTGGCAAGCGCGCGGTGATCAGCCTCGACAGCCGCTGCCAGGAGCCGGGGCGCGGCCACTATGGCGAGGAAACCCTGCTGGTGCTGATCATCAGCCTGTTGTGCTGGTTGGGCGGACGGCGGATTCCCATCGATCGCGCGGAGTTTCGCCATGCCCGCCTCAGCCTCGACGACGACGCGCTGCTGTGGGGCAGCAACCTGACCTGGAACGCCGGGCGCACCGAGATCGAATTCGCCAGCCGCTTGCTGCGCCTGCCGGTGGTCCAGGACCTGGCCTCGCTCAAGGTATTCCTGCGCAGCGCCCCGCAATGGCTGGTGATTCGTTTTCGCAACCAGCACGGCCTGACCACCCAGGTGCACCAGCGCCTGCGAAGCAGCCACTACAGCCAGTGGCCGACCCTGGAAGCCTTCGCCCAGGAGGTGCAGATGAGCCCCAGCACCCTGCGTCGGCGCCTGGAGCGCGAGGGGGGCTCCTACCAGGAGATCAAGGACGAGGTCCGCCGGAACGTCGCGGTGGACCTGTTGCGCCGCTCGGCGGCCAGCATCGGCGAGATCGCCGAATTGACCGGCTTCCAGGAGCCCAGCGCCTTCCACCGCGCTTTCAAGAAATGGACCGGCGAAAGCCCCGGGCGCTACCGCGCCCGTTTCAACCCAACCCTGTAGCCGCTGCCGCAGGCTGCGAAGGGCTGCGTAGCAGACGCGCGATCTTGAAGCCCAAGCAGGTCCGACGGGAGATCGCCAAGCAAGGCCCTGCGGGCCTTTGCGCAGCTTCGCGGGCTCAGCAGCGGCTACAGGGGTTATCCATTTGGGGCAGGGGAGCTTCTGCCGGGCATCTGGATGCCGTGTTGCTGCACCCGGCGATACAGGGTCGCGCGGGAGATGCCCAGGGCCTTGGCCGCCGCCAGGGGTTTCCAGCGGTGGCGCACCAGAGCGTCGAGCAGGGCCTGGCGCTCGGGGCTGGTATTGGTTTGTGGGGCGGGCAGGGGACCAGGGGTGGTGGCGTCGCGCAGTGGCTCGGGCAGGTCCTGTAGCTGGATCACCGGCCCTTCGCATACCGCGCAGGCATAGCGCAGTACGTGGCGCAGCTGGCGCACGTTGCCCGGCCAGCGATAGCCCAGCAGGCACTCCAGGGCGGCGTCGCCCAGTTGCAGGGGCGTGCCGCAACGCTGGGACTCTTCTTCAACGATCTTGGTGATCAACGCCAGGCGGTCGCTGCGCTCGCGCAAGGGCGGTAGCTGGAAGCGCGCGCCGCCCAGGCGGAAATACAGGTCCTCGCGAAAGCTGCCATCGGCCACCAGCGCTTCCAGGTCGCGGTGGGTGGCGCAGATCACCTGGATGTCCACCGCCTGGCGCCGCGCGGCGCCCAGCGGCGCCACCTCGCCCTCGGCCAGTACCCGCAGCAGGCGGGTCTGCAAGGCCAGGGGCATGTCGCCGATCTCATCCAGGAACAGGGTGCCGCCGTCGGCCTGTTGCAGCAGGCCCTGCATGCCCTTGCTGGAGGCTCCGGTGAAGGCCCCGGCGACATAACCGAACAGTTCGCTCTCGATCAGGTTTTCCGGAATCGCCGCGCAGTTCAGCGCCACGAACGGCCGCTCGCGACGCTGGCTGGCCTGGTGCAACTGGCGGGCGAAGACTTCCTTGCCACTGCCGGTCTCGCCCTGGACCAGCACCGGCAGGTGGCGATCCTTGACCCGCACCGCCAGGCGCAGGCTCTGCTCCACCCTGGGGTCCAGCGCCTGCCCGGCCAGTTGCAGCCGTGGCCGGCTGGCCGGCCTGCGCGGCGCTTGCAGGCGACCGTGCAGCTCGCCATCCAGGGGCCACAGCGCCTGGTCCCTGGCGCGCTGCAGCAACTGGGTGTCGAACACCTGGGCGATGTGCCGGGGCAGCTGGCCGTGGCGGCGCAGCAGGTAGGCCCGGGCGGCGGGGTTCAGCGCTTGCAGGCAACCGTCGTCGTCCCAGGCCAGCAGGAAGTCCGGCTGGCTGTCGACATAACCCGGGCTGGCGTGGGCCCGCAGGACCCAGTAGCCCTGGGCGCTGCTCATGAAGAACGCCTGCTCGATCGCCCGCGCGCTCTGTACCACCAACTGGCGGATCAGGTGCTGGGAACGGCGATCGTCCGGCGAGCGCACCGCCGAGACGTCCAGCACCCCCAGCAGCCCCCCCTGGGGGTCGAATACCGGGGCCGCGGAGCAGGTCAGGCCGATGAAGGCAGCGCGAAAGTGATCGCGCTTGTGCACCGTCACCGCGGCGCCGCTGGTGAGCACCGCGGCCACGCCGCAGGTGCCTTCCTCGCCCTCCGACCAGCAGGTGCCCAGGTACAGGCCGGCCTTGCGGCAATCGTTGCGGATGGCGGACTCGACCCGGTAGTCGATGGTGCGGCCCTGGGCGTCGGTGAGCAGCACGCAGTAGTCGGCATCGCGCACCTGGCCATGCAGGCGCGCCACTTCTTCGCTGGCGATGCGCAGGAACAGCTCCGAGCGCTCGCGGCACTGCTTGAGCAGGTCTTCGGAGAGGATGCGTGGCCCCTGCAGCGAGGCGGGGTCCAGGTGGTGCTGCTCCATGGAGCGGCGCCAGGAGTCGAGGATCAGGTTCGGCACCGGCGCCTGGGGCAGGTGCGCGGCGCTCTTCAAGACCCGGCTGACGCAGTCGACATGGGCGCGGGAATGGGCGGAAAGCATGACAGGCCTCCGGTTGCAGCTTCTTATCGTTGTGGGCGCATTAAGCGCCGATCCGCTTCTTCGGACAAGCACCGGCTGGCCCGGCGGCGAGGTTGAGACGCAACGTCTCAAGGTCTCGCCTCTGCCCCGTGCAACCTGACATGCAACGTCTCACCGGCACCGCCGGGCAAGGCGCCGAGGCCTGCGTGCCAGGCGCTCTGCGGCGGGCTTTTGCGCAAGGTTTTCGACAACTGGCACCGGCCTTGCTCTGGCTCTTGGCAACCCGCCGCAGGTTTCCCGCGGCGGCGGGCCCATCCAAGAACAAGAACGAGGTATGCCATGCACTGTCCTGGCCGTGAACTGCCTGTGGTGACCTTATGAGCCGCCGCCCGTTGAGTGTCGGCATCATCGCCAACCCGGCCTCGGGCCGCGATGTGCGCCGCCTGACCGCCAATGCCGGGCTGTTTTCCAGTACCGACAAGGTCTGGGTGATCCAGCGCCTGCTGGCGGCCTTCGGCGCCACGGGTATCGAGCGGGTGCTGATGCCCACCGACATGACCGGCATGGCCGCCGCGGTGCAGAAGAACAGCCGCAGCCGCCAGGCCCGCGAGCAGCACTGGCCGGAGCTGGAGTTCCTCGACCTGACCCTGCGCCAGAGCGTCGAGGACACCCGCCAGGCTGCACGGTGGATGGCCGAGCGCGAGGTGGCGCTGATCGCCGTGCTCGGTGGCGACGGCACCCACAAGGCGGTAGCCGCCGAGGTCGGCGATATCCCGCTGCTGACCCTGTCCACCGGCACCAACAACGCTTTTCCGGAACTGCGCGAAGCCACCAGCGCCGGCCTGGCCGGCGGGCTCTACGCCAGTGGCCGGGTGAGTGGCGAGATCGCCCTGCGGCGCAACAAGCGGCTGCTGGTGCGCGAGCCGGCCCGCGGCCTGTGCGAAGTGGCCCTGGTGGACGTGGCGGTGTCGCCCCTGGCCTTCATCGGGGCCCGGGCCATCAGCCGCGCCAGCGACCTGGCCGAGGTTTTCGTGACCTTCGCCGAGCCGCAGTCCATCGGTATTTCCGCGCTCTGCGGGTTGTGGCTGCCGGTGACCCGGCAACAGCCCCACGGCGCCTGGATGCGCCTGGCACCAGGCTCGCCCGAGGCGCTGCTGGTGCCCCTGGCCCCGGGGCTGTTGCAAGGCTGCGGGGTACTGGAGGCCGGCTACCTGCAACCCGGCCAGCCCCAGCCCCTGTGCCTGGGCGCCGGCACCCTGGCCCTGGATGGCGAGCGCGAGATCGAGTTCAACCCCGGTGACCGGCCCACGGTCACCCTGGATGCCGGCGGCCCGCTGAGCATCGACGTCAACGCGGTCCTGGAACACGCAGCGCGCCAGCGCCTGCTGGCCATCGACCGCAGTCACCGGCAACACCCCATGAACCTTCAGCCTGAAGACACCCCTGGAGAATAAAAATGTCGACACCCCTGAACGCTGACCAGCTGCTGCACGCCTACCGGGTGATGCGCACCATCCGCGCTTTCGAAGAGCGCCTGCATGTGGAGTTCGCCACGGGCGAGATCCCCGGTTTCGTCCACCTCTACGCCGGCGAGGAAGCCTCGGCCGCCGGGGTCATGGCCCACCTGCGCGATGACGATTGCATCGCCTCCAACCACCGCGGCCACGGTCATTGCATCGCCAAGGGCGTGGACGTCTACGGGATGATGGCCGAGATCTACGGCAAGAAGACCGGGGTCTGCCAGGGCAAGGGCGGCTCCATGCACATCGCCGATTTCGAGAAGGGCATGCTCGGTGCCAACGGCATCGTCGGTGCCGGGGCGCCGCTGGTGGTGGGCGCGGCCCTGGCGGCCCGGCTGCAAGGCAGCGACGGCGTGTCGGTGGTGTTCTTCGGCGACGGCGGCTCCAACGAGGGCGCGGTGTTCGAGGCCATGAACATGGCCTCGGTGTGGAACCTGCCGTGCCTGTTCATCGCCGAGAACAACGGCTATGCCGAGGCCACCGCTTCGAACTGGTCGGTGGCTTGCGACCATATCGCCGACCGCGCCGCGGGTTTCGGCATGCCCGGGGTGACGGTGGACGGCTTCGACTTCTTCGCCGTGCATGAAGCCGCCGGCGCCGCCGTGGAACGGGCCCGGGCCGGGGAGGGACCGTCGCTGATCGAGGTCAAGCTGACCCGCTACTACGGCCACTTCGAGGGCGATGCCCAGACCTACCGCGCCCCGGACGAGGTCAAGCATTACCGGGAGCACAACGACTGCCTGATGCAGTTTCGCCAGCGCACCACTCGCTCGGGCCTGGTACAGGCCAGCCAGCTGGACGGCATCGATGCCCAGGTGCAAGCGCTGATCGAAGACGCGGTGCGCAAGGCCAAGAGCGATCCCAAGCCGAGCCCGGCGGACCTGCTCAGCGACGTGTACGTCGCCTATCCCTAAGAACCTGCTCACGATCTGCTGCGCTTAGCTCATGCGGCGTTAAAAATGGCTGAGCGTCGCTCGCTAGATCGTGAACAGGTTCTAAAGCCATCTCCAAGAACAACAAGAGACCATCATCATGGCGAGAAAAATCAGTTACCAGCAAGCCATCAACGAAGCCCTGGCCCAGGAAATGCGCCGCGACCCCAGCGTGTTCATCATGGGCGAAGATGTGGCCGGCGGTGCCGGCGCCCCCGGTGACAACGATGCCTGGGGCGGCGTGCTGGGCGTCACCAAGGGCCTCTACCACCAGTTCCCTGGGCGGGTGCTGGATACCCCGTTGTCGGAAATCGGTTACGTCGGCGCCGCCGTGGGCGCGGCCACCCGGGGCGTGCGCCCGGTGTGCGAGCTGATGTTCGTCGACTTCGCCGGCTGCTGCCTGGACCAGATCCTCAACCAGGCGGCCAAGTTTCGCTACATGTTCGGCGGCAAGGCCCAGACCCCGCTGGTGATCCGCACCATGGTCGGCGCCGGCCTGCGCGCCGCGGCCCAGCATTCGCAGATGCTCACCTCGCTATGGACCCATATCCCCGGGTTGAAGGTGGTCTGCCCCTCGTCGCCCTACGACGCCAAGGGCTTGCTGATCCAGGCCATCCGCGACAACGACCCGGTGATCTTCTGCGAGCACAAGCTGCTCTACAGCCTGCAAGGCGAGGTGCCGGAGGAGTCCTATGCGATTCCCTTCGGCGAGGCCAACTTCCTGCGCGACGGCAAGGACGTGACCCTGGTGTCCTACGGGCGCACGGTGAACACCGCGCTGGACGCGGCCCGCAACCTGGCCGGGCGTGGCATCGATTGCGAGGTCATCGACCTGCGCACCACCAGCCCGCTGGACGAGGACAGCATCCTGGAAAGCGTGGAGAAGACCGGGCGCCTGGTGGTGATCGACGAAGCCAACCCGCGTTGCTCCATGGCCACCGACATCTCGGCGCTGGTGGCGCAAAAAGCCTTCGCCGCCCTCAAGGCGCCGATCGAGATGGTCACCGCGCCCCATACCCCGGTGCCGTTCTCCGACGCCCTGGAAGATCTGTACATCCCCGACGCGGCGAAGATCGAGCAGGCCGTGCTGAACCTGATCGAGTGGAGCCGCCGATGAGCCAGATCCATACCCTGACCATGCCCAAGTGGGGCCTGTCGATGACCGAGGGCCGGGTCGATGCCTGGCTCAAGGAAGAAGGCCAGAGCATCAGCAAGGGCGATGAAGTGCTGGACGTGGAGACCGACAAGATCTCCAGCAGTGTCGAGGCGCCGTTCTCCGGCATCCTGCGCCGCCAGGTGGCGCGCCAGGACCAGACCCTGGCGGTGGGCGCGCTGCTGGGCATCGTGGTGGAGGGCGAGGCCAGCGACACCGAGATCGACGCGGTGATCGAGCGTTTCCAGGCTAGCTTCGTGCCGGGTGACAGCGCCGCCGAAGACAGCGGCCCGGCGCCGCAGAAGATCGAGCTCGATGGCCGCCTGCTGCGCTATTTCGAGCGCGGGGAAGGCGGTACGCCGCTGGTGCTGGTGCACGGTTTCGGCGGCGACCTCAACAACTGGCTGTTCAACCATGAAGCCCTGGCCGCCGGGCGCCGGGTGATCGCCCTGGACCTGCCGGGCCACGGTGAGTCGGCCAAGGCCTTGCAGCGGGGTGACCTGGGCGAGCTGAGCGAAGTGCTGCTGGCGCTGCTGGATCACCTGGACATTGCCCAGGCGCACCTGGTGGGGCATTCCATGGGCGGTGCGGTGTGCCTCGACACCGCGCGCCTGGCGCCGCACCGAGTGCGCTCCCTGACGTTGATCGGCAGTGCCGGCCTGGGCCATGAGATCAATGGCGACTACCTGCAAGGCTTCGTCGAGGCGGGCAATCGCAATGCGCTCAAACCGCAGTTGGTGCAGCTGTTCTCCAACCCCGAGCTGGTGAACCGGCAGATGCTCGACGACATGCTCAAGTACAAGCGCCTGGAAGGGGTGCAGCAGGCCCTCGGGCAGCTGGCCGGCACGCTGTTTACCGACGGTCGCCAGCAGGCCGACCTGCGTTCGGTGGTGCAGGGCGGTGAGCAGCCGGTGCTGGTGATCTGGGGCAGCGACGACCGGATCATCCCGGTGAGCCACAGCGCCGATCTCAAGGCGCAGGTCGAGGTGCTGCCGGGGCAGGGGCACATGGCGCAGATGGAAAGCGCGGAACAGGTCAATCGCCTGATCCTCGACTTCATCCAGCAGCACTGAGGTTCGCTGCGCCGGCCAGGGGGCCGTCGCAGCTCTACGACAATCAGGAGAAGCCACGATGAGCGTTTCCCTCAAGCCTGTTGCCAGCATGCGCGCCGCGGTCTGGCACGGCCGCCACGATATCCGTGTCGAAGACGTGCCCCTGCCCGAGGCGCCGCCTGCCGGCTGGGTGCAGATCCGCGTCGACTGGTGCGGCATTTGCGGTTCCGACCTGCATGAATATGTGGCAGGTCCGGTGTTCATTCCGGTGCAGGCACCGCACCCGCTGACCGGGATCAAGGGCCAGTGCATCCTCGGCCACGAGTTCTGTGGCGAGATCGTCGCCCTCGGCGCCGGGGTCCAGGGCTTCAGTGTTGGCCAGCCCGTGGCGGCGGACGCCTGCCAGCACTGCGGTACCTGTTATTACTGCACCCACGGGCTGTACAACATCTGCGAGAACCTGGCCTTCACCGGGCTGATGAACAACGGCGCCTTCGCCGAACTGGTGAACGTGCCGGCCAACCTGTTGTACGCCTTGCCGGCCAACTTTCCCGCCGAGGCCGGGGCGTTGATCGAGCCGCTGGCGGTGGGTATGCACGCGGTGAAGAAGGCCGGCAGCCTGCTGGGGCAGAACGTGGTGGTGGTCGGCGCCGGCACCATCGGCCTGTGCACCATCATGTGCGCCAAGGCCGCCGGCGCGGCCCAGGTGATTGCCCTGGAAATGTCCGGGGCGCGCAAGGCCAAGGCCCTGGAGGTGGGCGCCAGCCTGGTGCTCGATCCCAAGGAGTGCGATGCCCTGGCCGAGGTCAAGCGCCTGACCGGTGGCCTGGGGGCCGATGTCAGCTTCGAGTGCATCGGCAACAAGCACACCGCCAAGCTGGCCATCGACCTGGTGCGCAAGGCTGGCAAGTGCGTGCTGGTGGGCATTTTCGAGGAGCCCAGCGAGTTCAACTTCTTCGAACTGGTGGCCACCGAGAAGCAGGTGCTCGGAGCCCTGGCCTACAACGGTGAGTTCGCCGATGTGATCGCCTTCATCGCCGATGGCCGCCTGGATATCACGCCGCTGGTGACCGGGCGCATCCAGCTGGAGGACATCGTCGGCCAGGGCTTCGAGGAACTGGTCAACAACAAGGAGCACAACGTCAAGATCATCGTTTCACCCAGTCGGCTCTAGCGCCCGACAGCGGGCGATTTGGCGATGGCCGGCCACGGCCATCGCACTTTTTTACAGTTTTGCGTTCTATGAGCAGGCCTGGCTGCGCCGATCCCCGCTGCAGCCCGTGAATTTTGACCCGGTGCCGATGGCCTACGCTCCCTCTTCTTGCATGATGCAAACCCCGTTTCCCACCTTGCTATTGGCAGGCCTGCTGATGTTGGGCGCCACTGGCTGCACCCAGCAGCAGGGGCGTGATATCGCCAACCAGTTTCGCAATGGCAAGGCCGACGAGTTCTTCCAGACCAGCGTCGATCGCATGGCCACCATCGGCATGCGCGACAACCTCCAGAGCCTGTACCTGCTGATGGGCAAGCTCTACCTGCGCAACCCCAGCCAGTGGCGCAAGTCCGGGTACCCCGATGGCACCACGGCGCAGCGGGCGATCCGCGATGCCATCGAACAGCGCCAGCCGCTGCCGGCCCTGGGCGATCGCCGGGACCTGGCAGCCTTGAGCTACTCCCTGAGCCCGGAGTTCCAGGGCGACCGGGTCGGCGCCTTCATCTACGCCATCGGCAGCATGCTGGTGACCGCCCATGGCGGGCGCACCGAGTTCTACATGACCGACACCCTGGACCCGCAATTCATCAGCAACGCCGCGCGCAATATCGAAAAAGCCACCTGGATGCTGGGCCAGCGCCAGGATGCCAGCGGGGTATTGCTGCTGTTCTCCAACGAGATCTCGGAGGAGGGCAGCAACCTGAGTTTCGCCGTGGAGTTCGGCAAGATCGTCGCGCGCCTGGACCTGCTGACGCAGATCCTCGACGAGCGCTATCGGCGGGTGGGGCTCAACTATGCGCAGAGCCTGTTGCTGATGAACTTCCTGCCGGTGCAGTAGCGCCGTGGATATCGCCCTGGCGGCCCGTGCCGGGACGTGCGCAGCCTGCGGCAGTGGCTCCACGAGGCGGGTTGATTGGCGGTGTGTAGCCGCTGCCAAGCGCAGCGCGCCTGCGTACGGGCGCGTAGCGGCCGCAAAATCAGAGGGCGCGGTGCGCCAGGGACTGCGCGGAGGCAGGTTTTGTGGGCCGTGCGCAGCCTCGCCAGCTCGACAGCGGCTACACGGCGGCTTTTACCACCGCCAGCTCGATCCGCCATCCCAGCATTCGCAATGCTTGTTCCACCTTCTCGATCTTCGAGCGGTGCAGCAGGTTCACCAGCCGGTCCACCTGGGGCCGGTTCACTCCCAGGCGCCTGGCCAGTTCCGCCTTGCTCACCCGCTGGTGGAGCATGGCGTTCCACAGCGCCACCTTGGCCACGCTCAGTGCGGGCAGGCGCACCAGCAGTTGTCCCGGTGTAGTGGGCGAGGGCAGGGGAATGGTCATGCGCTGCATGACATACAACGACAACGCCATTTCCAGGGTCACAACCGCATCGGCCAGCGCTTGTTCCAGCGTCTCGCCGACGCAGGCCATTCCTGGCACATCGATACAACTGACCCGAGTACTGCCATCTTCCAGGTGCAAGGTCACAGGATATGCGTACATGGCTGCTCATCCTTCTATAGGGCCGGACTTCATTCCTTAAAGAAGCAATTGCAAGGGCAGGTTTACCCACCCCATCGCACTATAAAAACGATGCCAAGCGCCGTACAACGAACCCTGGCCGGGCAATGTTTAAACATTTATGTCCAAGGCTCTAGGTCGAAGGCTCCGAGGCTGTGGCATGCAAACAACAGCCTAAAAAACTCAGCTGTCGACAGGGGCGTGCACGGTCGCCGCCCCGGGTTGGGCGAGTGTCAGGACATAGGCGCTGAACATGTCCGCCAGGCCGTCGGCGCGCTCGGTCATGGCGTTCTTCGTGTGGGGCTTGCCGGAGAAATCCTTGCCCACCGAACTCAGCGTGGAAAGGATCAGCTCGCAGGCCGCGGCGCGGGTCGCCTCGCTGGCATCGGGCAGCAGCTGGAGCATGAAGCCGGTGAAAATCTGTCGTCCCGCCGCACGGGCGGCGCCCGCTTCGGGGGCGTCGCGATACAGCGGCGCGGCCTCGTTCAAGGTACTGCGCAACGGCGCCTCCTCGCACTCCGAGCGGATGAAGGCATGCACCAGGCTGCGCAGGCGCGCCAGGGGCGGTTGTGCCGGGTCGTCGAGGATCCGGCTCAGCATCTGCCGGGTTTGCAGCCACTCATCGCTTTGCAGGCGGAACAGGATCGCCGCCTTGTTGGGAAAATACTGGTACAGCGAACCAATGCTCACCCCGGCCTTTTCCGCGACCCGCGCGGTGGTGAAGCGCTTGGCGCCCTGTTGGGTCAAAACCTGAATGGCGGCCTGCAGAATCGCTGCTACCAGCTCGGTGGAGCGCGCCTGTTGCGGCTGTTTGCGTGAGGAAATACGGGGGTTCTGGCGCTTGTTCATGGACAGTTCGGACGTGCCTGGAAATGCGAATAGCGGATGGGCCGAATCGCTCCCATCATGGTCGTGACTCAACATCTTAGCCCCATCCGATGGAAGACCAGCATGACGACCCTCACCAGCGAGCCCTTGGCGGGCTTGATCGAACGCCTCTACACCCTGGCCGATGCCGCCACCAGCCCGGCCCTCGATGACGTGCCCCGGGAAGAACGCGAACGGCTGATGCACAGCAAGACCGACTACCTGAAGCTCTACGGGCTGCTCAAGGACCTGTGGCTGCCGGTCTCGCGGGATACCGGCAAGTTGCTGTACCTGCTGGCGCGCAATGCCAAGGTCAGGCACATCGTCGAATTCGGCACCTCGTTCGGCCTGTCCACCCTGCACCTGGCGGCTGCCCTGCGCGACAACGGCGGCGGCCTATTGATCGGCAGCGAATTCGAAGCCTCGAAGGTCGCCATGGCCCGCGAGCACATGCTCGAGGCCGGCGTCGGCGACCTGGTGCAGATTCGCCAGGGCGACGCGCTGGTGACCTTGGCCGGCGACCTTCCGGAGGGCATCGACCTGCTCCTGCTCGATGGCGCCAAGGCGCTGTATGGGGAGGTCCTGGGGCTGGTGGAACCGCACCTGAAACCTGGCGCGCTGGTGGTGGCGGACAACACCGACTATTGCCCCGAGTACCTGGCGCACGTCCGGGCGCCGCAGAACGGCTACTTGTCGGTGCCGTTCGCCGATGATATCGAGTTGAGCATGCGCCTGGGTTGATTCACCGCGTTCCAGGGGCCACCGGTGGGCGGTGGCCCCTGCCAGGTATGCGGCCAGCGCCAACAATCATCGGCCTTCATGGACGCCGGGCGCTCGCCCACTGCACAATTGCGCCGCTTTGTGCATCAACCATCATCCTCTCGTCGTAGGTTGCCCAGCGACGAGTCCGCCAGGGAAGCCCCGATTCATGACCGTCTCCGAACTGCTTGTCGCCATTCGCAAGCCCTATGTTGAAACGCTGGCCCGCCAGATTGCACAAGGGGCCGCCTACGTCGAGCCCGCCTACCGCAACAGCGACGGCTCACTGGGCACCGAAGGGGTCATTGCCATGCCGTGCCGGGTCGACATGATCGCGCAGGAGGGTGCTGCGGCCGGGGAACCTGTCCAGGTCGATGCCGAGTCCGAATTGGCCTTCGAGCCCGTAGGTTTTGCGATCGGGCAGATGGCGGTGCGCATCTCGCCCTTTGGCTGGGACTGGCTGGCGCTGGAGGTCCGTGGCCTGGACCAGGAAGCGCTTGTGCAGGTCATGGGCCCCTGGTTTCTCGAGTGGTTCGATGTGGAAGATGAAAACCCGCCGACCGAAGACGGGCTGCAAGGGGTGGTGCACTTTATCTCCGATCCTGAGCCGACGGCCGAAGGCTTCCAGTTGAAGATCGACCTGGGGTCTACTCCGGCGCCGGCAGTGGAGGATCTTCTTTTTGCGTTGGCCGATGGCGGGGCCAGTGGGGTTGTGCTGGGGTAGCAGCCGGTTTGGGTGGTGACGCCAATCGAATCGCCGACGGGCGCTGCCAGCCGTCGTGGACAAGCGCCTCGGCTGGGCGATAGTGTCGCTGTTTTCGACTCGAGGACGGCTTGATGGATGACATTGTCGACTACTCCGACCCGCACCATCGCCTGGGCGTCATTGCGTTATGGGAGACGGTTTTCGGTTACGAAACCGCGCACAACACCCCGAGTCTGGCCATCGACAGGAAACGCGCCGTGGCCGACGGGCTGTTCTTTGTCGCGGTGCAGGGGGCGGCGGTGATAGGTACGGTGTTGGCGGGGTATGACGGTCATCGAGGCTGGTTGTACTCGGTGGCGGTGCATCCTGCGCATCGCCGGAAAGGCCTGGGCGTGAAGCTGGTGCAGCATGCCGAGCGTGCCTTGACCGCGCGTGGCTGTATGAAGATCAATCTGCAAATCGTCAGCAGCAATGAAAGCGTCAAGGCCTTCTACGAAGCCCTGGGTTATTCGACCGAGCCGCGCATCAGCATGGGCAAGAAGATTGATGTGAATATCGTGACGCCTGGCGAGCGGTCTTGAAGGGTGTTTTTGTGGCCGTTATCTAGCCCGCAAGGGGCTGCGCGCTTGAGTGGGGCATGTAGCCGCTGTCGAGCGCAGCAAGGCTGCGCACGAGGGCGTAGTCCTCGCTAAACCTGCTTACGCGATTTTGCGTACATATCCGTTGCTGCGGGTGTGGCCACTGGCGGTTCCGCTCTTACAGCGGGTCACTTTTGAAAATCCGGAATGCCGGCCCAGCCCAAAGTAACCAAAACGCTTCTGCCCCCTCACTCGGTGCCTCGCATAGCGAGGCATGCCCTCTCCCCGGTATTGCTCCGTGGGCCGCCGCCACCGGCCATCCATGGCCGGGGGCGGCTAACCCGGCGTCCTGCCGGGTTGCCCACGGCTCAATACCTGCGTTCGGCCATCGTGTTTAAAGGGGCGGGTGGATCAAGATCAAAAGCCAAAGCCAAAGCCAAAGCCGAATCGGGAGTTGGTTGGTCACAAGGAGGTAATCGGCGGTAGTTACTGTTGTGAACGGTGGCTTCTCTAAAAGAGTTGCACAGTTATCGACGGGAGCCGCGCTGAGCGTTCCTGGCGTTTAAAGGGCCAGTGTCAAGGAGGAGTTATGTCGCCGTCCTGGTGGTGGTGGGCATTTTGGCTGTTTACGCCATTGATACAGGCGGATGCCGCTTCTGGTATCTCATTCACTCCCCAGCAATGCTCTACGTTTCAATGGTCGAATTTGCCTGGCGTAAGTGAACGCGCCGCTGTGATAGTGCCTGTCACTATGGAAGGCAGGACGTACTATTTTCAACTGGATACAGGCTCGTATTTGACCTATTTGAAGGGAGATCTTGCTCAGCAAAATGGCTGGCTAAACGACTCTGATCATTCAGTATCGCTACCGCAGATGACATTTGCTGGAGCGGTGCTGCCACCAGGCAAAGCCGCCAACTTACCTAGTCAAAAATCGCGTAGGGGAACCTTGGGGTTGAGCAGCCTGATGGGTAGACGGCTGGTAATAGACTATCCCTTGCAGCGTGTCTGCCTGATTGAACCTGGACAATGGAACCCTGAAAACGATCAGTATTTTGAGTGGATCCCAGCAGCATTGGTAAAAGGCGGCCTGTCGATACCGGTGACATTGGGAGATGAAACGCTGTCGAGTGTGTTGGTTGATAGTGGTTCCAGCATGTTCTCGCTTCTGATCAGGTCGCCGGAGTGGAAGAAATACACAGGTATCGAAGATGAAGCGGGCGCGCCATTGAAGGTTGTTGGCGGTGCCTGGGGACACAAGATCGAGGTGCTTGGTGCCGCAGCTGAGGTCTCGCTCAAGTTTGGAAGCATTACGATTCAAAAGCCTGATGTTTACACCGTTCGCCCGCTTGCTGAAGAAGCACGAACATTTGGTGCCGGTGTTTTTCAAGGCGTACTGGGTAATGCGTTGTTCTGGGATAGGGTTGTTGTGATGAAGTTGGACGGTCCGGACTTTGCTCTGGGCGTTAGTAAGCTTGGTAAGTAATGAGGCTCCAGGGTGAGCCTTCAGAGTCCTTGGCCGATATATCGTCATCTGCTGTTTCAGGCTTTTCACCTGACCTCATGCGGTTTTGTGCACCTGTCCATGGTTGGGGTTCCGATCTTGGGCAGGCTGAGAAGCCTGTAGCCGCTGTCGAGCGCAGCGAGGCTGCCTACGAGGACGCAGTCCTCGCCAAACCTGCTCATGCTTTTCTCCTGGCTTTATGCGGTTCTGTGTACATATCCGTTGCAGCGGGTGCGGCCACTATCGGTTCCGCTCTTACAGCGGGTCACTTTGGAAAGAGCCCAAAGTAACCAAAGGCTCTTTGCCCCCTCACTCGGTGCCTCGCCTAGGCTCGGCATGCCCTCTCTCCGGTATTGCTCCGTGGGCCGCCGCAATGGGCCATCCATGGCCCAGCGCGGCTAACCCGGCGTCCTGCCGGGTTACCCACGGCTCAATACCTGCGTTCGGCCATCGTGTCTAAAGGGGCGGGTGGATCAAGATCAAAAGCCAAAGCCAAAGCCAAAGCCAAAGCCAAAGCCAAAGCCAAGGCCAAGGCCAAGGCCGGTGGAGCGGCTCCTGTCGTGCCTTGAACGCCCCACGCCTCAGACCATAAAAATTCACGCCAGCAAAATGGTTTTGTGACGAGGCTGGAACTATCGTGATGACAACGTGCAATTGCCTGTAGCCATCACCGTTTTGCCCAACCTTGCATCGGTGCCATGTCCCATTCCCTGGCGTCGATAGCGTGCAACCGCGAACCATCGAGCTTTCCATAAGAGAGATAACCAATGAACGTCAGGACAATGAATCTCGCGCCCAGGTCTGCCGTGTTTTTCTCACTCATTATCCTGGTGGTCTTCGCCCTGGGAGTGGTCGCGGTGTTGCAGATGGGCAAGCTGCGCGAGTCCGAGCAGGATGTGGAAAACAACTGGATGGCCAGCATCCGGGAAATCGGCAAGATGAAGGCCGGCACTCTGCGGCTGCGCCTGGAAAGCCTGCGCATTACCGTGACCACCGACGAGCAGCAGCGCCAGACCCGGATCGCCGCGTTGGGTGGTTATCGCAGTACCTTGCAGGGCACCCTGACCCAGTACGTGCCGCTGATCAGCGGCCCAGCAGAGCGTGAGTTGTACCAGGCGGTGGCTGGGGACGTGCAGGCCTACTTCAAGTTGCTGGACGAGTTGGAGCCGCTGCTGCGCAGTGGCGATAACGCCGCGGCCATCACCCTGATCAATACCCGCATCAGCCCCATGACCAATTCCCTGCAGGACAAGATGGACAAGCTCTCGGACTTCAATGAGGAGGGGGCCAAGGGCGCCGGGGTACGGGCGACCTCGATCTACAGCGGCGGCGTCAGCCTGGTGGTCGGCCTGCTGGCGGTCACCGTGCTGCTGACCGTTGCCCTGGCGGCGGTGCTGACTCGCAGCATCACCGCGCCGATTGGCGATGCCCTGGCGGTGGCCGAGCGCATCGCCGGCAGCGATCTGTCCCGGGACATCGGCGTAAGCGGCGGCGACGAAGCCGGCCGGCTGTTGGCCGCACTGGCGAAGATGCAGGCCAACCTGCGGGAGACCATCGCCCATATCGCCGACTCCTCGACCCAGCTGGCTTCGGCCTCGGAGGAAATGACCGCGGTGACCGAAGACGCCAGTCGTGGGCTGGTGCGGCAGAACGACGAGGTCAGCCTGGCCGCCACCGCCGTGACGCAGATGAGCGCTGCGGTGGATGAAGTGGCGCGCAACGCCGAGGCCGCCGCGCAGTCTTCCCGCGAGTCGTTGGAGTTCACCCGCTCCGGCATCGAGAACGTGGCCCAGACCCTCAAAGCCATCGAAGGCCTGGCCGGCAACGTCGCCAGCACTGGCGAGCAGGTCAAGGCCTTGTCCAGCAGGGCCCAGGACATCAGCAAGGTGGTGGAGGTGATTCGCGCCATCGCCGAGCAGACCAACCTGCTGGCCCTCAACGCCGCCATCGAGGCGGCGCGGGCTGGCGAGCAGGGCCGTGGCTTTGCGGTGGTGGCCGACGAGGTGCGGGCGCTGGCCCACCGGACCCAGCAGTCGACCCAGGAGATCGAACAGATGATCAGCGCGATCCAGGCCGACTCGACCCAGGCGGTGAGTGCCATGAACGTCAGCGCGGAAATGGCCAACAACTCGATCTCGGTGGCGCAGAACGCCGACCAGTCGCTCAAGCTGATCGCCCAGGCCATCACCCAGATCAACGAACGCAACCTGTTGATCGCCACTGCCTCGGAGGAGCAGGCGCAGGTGGCCCGCGAGGCCGACCAGAACCTGACCAGCATCCGTGAGCTGTCGGTCCAGAGTTCGGCGGGAGCCAGTCAGACGGCCAGTGCCTGTGGGGAGATGGCCAATCTGGCGACGGAGTTGAATCGGTTGGTGGCGCGGTTCAAGGTCTGAGTGTGGTGCTGCCTATGGGGAGCCGCCCCATTAGCCTGTAGTTGCTGTCGAGTGCAGCGAGGCTGCGTACGGGGACGCAGTCCTTGCTAAACCTGGCGATGCTTTTTGCCTGACTCCACGCGGTTCTGTGTGCATATCCGTTGCTGCGGGTGCGGCCACTATCGGTTCCGCTCTTACAGCGGGTCACTTTGGAAAAGCCCCAAAGTAACCAAAGGGCTTCTGCCCCCTCACTCGGTGCCTCGCATAGCTCGGCATGCCCTCTCTCCGGTATTGATCCGTGGGCCGCCGCCACCGGCCATCCATGGCCGGGGGCGGCTAACCCGGCATCCTTGCCGGGTTGCCCACGGCTCAATACCTGCATTCGGCCATCGTGTTTAAAGGGGCGGGTGGATCAAGATCAAAAGCCAGATCAAACGCCAAAACAACGCCAAGCGCGTTTTACGCGCTTGTTGAATGGGGTGGCGCTCAGCTCTCCAGCGCTGTGTGCCACTGAATCACCTCCAGCACCGCGCATCCCTCTCGGGTGAGCAGATGCACCTTTGGGGTGACCCGCCGGCGTAGTTCTTGCCGTTGCACAGTCGATGGCGATCCCGCCCTTAGAGCTTCATCCCCACCGCTAGCCGGTTGAAGGCGTTCATCAAGGACACGGCCAGGGTCAGGTCGGAGATTTCGACGTCGTTCAGGTGTGCTTTCAGTGGTTCGTACAGTTCGTCCGGTGCGCCTTTGTCGTGGACGTAGGTGAGGGTTTCGGCCCAGGCCAGGGCGGCGCGTTCGCGGTCGTTGAACAGTTCGCTGACGCGCCAGCCGGCGAGGCAGTCCAGTTTGTCTTGCGCCACTCCACTCTCGCGCAGGGTCTGCGAGTGTTTGCCCAGGCAGAACGAGCAGCCGTTGATCTGCGATACGCGTAAATACACCAGTTCCAGCAAGGGCAAGCCGAGCGGGCTGGCGGCGAGCGCGTTGTTGGTGGCGAGCAGGCCTTGATAGGCGGCAGGCGACAGGGTGGCAAAGGGCAGTCTGAGTTGGCTCATGCTGAAACTCCGGTAGGGAAAAAGTGATCAAGCATCCACAAGGGGGGTGAATAGGGGCTTGGAAAACAGTGCAGTGCGGGCTTCTTCGATGGTCTGCCGCACGGCGTCGTCCCCGAACACCAAGCCTTGGAGGTAGGTGAACTGCAGGTCGAACAGGCCGAGGGTGTTGAGCACGTGGCGCAGGTAGGGCGTCAGGAAGTCCGGTTGGCGTGCCCGCTTGCCCTGGTGAAAACCGCCGGAGCTCACCAGCACATGCACTGGGCGGTCCTTGAGCAGGCCGACCTTGCCCTCCGGGAGGGCGCTGAAGGTGCGGTGAATGCGCAGGACATAATCGACCCAGAGCTTGAGCGCGGCCGGCAGGGTGAAGTTGTGCATCGGCGTGGCAATGATCAGGGCGTCGCTACGCTCCAACTCACGAATCACCCCTTCGGACACCTCGAACAGCGGCGCGTCGAAGGGCGTGGGGGTGGTCAGGGCGTGGGCGTAGTCCGGGCCTAGCGGTGGCAGCGGTTGCGCCGCCAGGTCGCGTTCGACGAGTTCGAGGTGTGGATAGCGTTGGCCCAGGGTGCTCGCCAGTTCCAGGGCCAGCTGGTGCCCGTGGGAGCCCTGGCCGTGGGGGCTGGCGTTGATCAACAGCAGGTTGTTCATGCCCGCTCCTCACCACGCAGGCGCTGGGTGAAGTGCATGCCACGGGCCAGCAACCCCTGGCGAAAATAGAAGCGCTGGGCCAGGGGCATGTGCAGGCCGGTATCCAGCACAAAGTGCTCGCATTGACGTTGCACGGCCTCATCCCGCACGGCGCTCAACAGCCGGGCGCCCACGCCGCTGCGCTGGAGCTGTGGGCACACCACCAGGTCATCGACGTAGATGAAGTGCCCGTAGAGCAGGTTTTCCATTTCGCGGTAACCCGCCAGGCCGACGATGCGCTCAGCGTCCCACGCGGCGAGCAAGCGGTAGCCCTGCGCGGCCTGCCGAGCCAGTTGCGCGGTATAGGCCGCGGGGCTGGTGAGGTGTGGGCGCAGGACGCGCATCAAGTCGAAACTGGCGGCAAAGGCCTCTTCGCTGTCGAGGTGTTGAAGGGTGTAGGGCATGTCCGTCATCCGCTGAAAAGAGATGACCCACCTTAGAAGACCGATGGCTTAAGCTGTAGAGCCAAAAAGTGCATAAATGACTAGGCCATGATGCTTGCATTCGAACTGGATCGCAGCCAGACGGCGCCGATCTATCGCCAGCTTTATCAACGGTTTCGCGAGTCCATCGCCGATGGCCGCCTGCGTCCGGGAGACCGCGTACCGGCGGTGCGCGCCCTGGCGGCGGAACTGAACCTGGCGCGTGGCACCGTTGAAGCGGCCTACCAACTGCTGATGGGCGAGGGCTACCTGACGGCTCGCGGGGCCGCCGGGACCATTGTCACGCCGCAGCTGGCGCCGGTTGCCGCGCCCATGCCGCACACCCCGGTGGCGGCCACGGCCTACCAGGCCACCCACGCCGGCACGCCGCCGCTGGCGCTGCAAATGGGCCTGCCGGCGCTGGATGCCTTTCCGCGCAAGCTCTGGACCCGCCTCGCGGGCCGGCAACTGCGCCAGGCGGGCACCGAAGGCTTCATCTATCCGGACTCGCGAGGCTATGCGCCGTTGCGGGCGGCCATTGCGTCCTACCTGGGGATTTCCCGGGGCATCAGCTGCCAGCCGGAGCAGATTTTCGTCTGCGCCGGCTACCGCGCCTGCCTCGACCTGATCAGCCACACGCTGATGCATAAAGGGGCCACCTGCTGGCTGGAGGAGCCCGGCTACTTCATGGCCAGGAGCGCGCTGCTGGCGGCCGGCGCCCAGCTGGTGCCGGTGCCCGTGGACGATCAGGGCCTGGAGGTCGCCCAAGGCATCGCCCGCGCGCCAGAGGCCGATTTTGCCGTGGTCACCCCGACCCACCAGAGCCCGCTGGGGGTGTCGCTGTCTCTGCCGCGGCGCCTGGCCCTGCTGGACTGGGCCAACCGCCAGGGCAGCTGGATCATCGAGGACGACTACGACAGCGAATACCGCTACCAGGGCAAGCCCCTGCCGGCCCTCAAGAGCCTCGACCAGCAGGGCCGCGTGCTCTACACCGGCACCTTCAGCAAAGTGTTGTTTCCAGGGTTACGCCTGGCCTACCTGGTGGTGCCCGCCGAACAAGCCCAGGCGTTCGCCCGGCAGGCGGATCGCTTGCACAATCACTGCCCGCAGCTGCTGCAGGCGACGGTGGCGGCCTTTCTCAATGAGGGGCACTTTGCCCGGCACCTGAAGAAGATGCGTGGCCTGTATGCGCGTCGGCGGCAATGGCTGGTTGAGGCGTTGCACCAGCAATTGGCGGGGCGGTTGCAGATAGACCCGCAGGCCGGGGGCATGCATGTGGTGGCCGGCTTGGCGGAGGGGGACGATGTGCAGATTGCCCAGCGGGCCTGGGCGCAGGGCATTGCTGTGGAGCCGCTGTCGCAGTGGTACCTGGGGGAGGGGGTTAGGCAGGGGTTGGTGATGGGGTTTACCAATGTGGGCAGTGCGGAGCAGGCGGCGGGCGTGGCGGGGCGGTTGGGGCGGGTTGTTGGGTAAAAGGGCGGGCTGAGGTTGGAGCCTTTCCTGTGGTAGCCCCTCACTATTTGGCAGGCCCCCCTGTGGCGAGGGAGCTTGCTCCCGCTTGGTTGCGTAGCAACCACAACCGCTACGTCATCGCGGCGAGGATCAAGAGGTGCTGGCCATGTTGCAGCAAGTCCTCAATCAACCTGCGCATCGCTGGTCAGGTGCGACGCGCAGTTGGCAGCCCATCGGCGCCGTCACACTCAATTCAGAACGAAAGTAGCAGGCCCTGAAAACAGTGACATAACAATACGACTAACCTAATAACAAACTTGCAGCGCGCTGGTGGCGGGCGTAGAAGGTGGAAAAATTTCAGGAAGTGCGGAAGTATATTTAAAAAATAAATAGTAGATGGAGATGATGATGGCTGAAGGGAATCAGGCTATTGGGAGAGTGTGGGCGTTAGTTGTTGGTGGTAGTGGCGGGCGCGGAACTAATGATCGCCTTTTTTGCTCCAGTTTACTTGCCGATCAGCACGGCATGAGTGCTCTGTGTTACGCCCGTGTGTACAGGGTGGCGTATGCGTGAGTTCATCATATTCGATGCGGCGGAACCTGCTTTAGTTGCCCGTAGGCGCACCGCCCGTGCTTTGTGTTCCTCCATCAGCAATAACCCTGATGGTCGCGAGCCGCTTTATAAACTCCTGTTCGGATCAGTGGGTGAGGGGTTTGAACAGTGGGGCAATTTCTTTTGTGAGTTTGGTTCGAACATAAATATTGGTGACGGTGTCTTTATTAATGCCAATGGGGTGTTCCTCGATGCCTTTGAAATAAATATCGGGAACCGTGTGTTTATTGGGCCGCATGTCGGTATTTATACCTCTAACCATGCCAAGGATCTTGAGCAGCGACGTCGTTATATAGAATCGGGTGCACCTGTAGTCATTGAAGATGATGTATGGATTGGCGGCGGCGCAACAATCTTGCCGGGCGTCACAGTGGGTAAGGGGTCAATTATCGGTGCAGGTGCTGTCGTGGCAAAGTCGGTTCCGCCACACAGTAAAGTGCTGGGCGCTGGTTCTCAGGTTTATCCGATCTAATCAATAGAGGGCATAAAGGGATGTTTGTCTATCAGTCACGCGTGAAAGACCAAATTGTTGGCTCTGTTAAAGATGTCAGTGTTCATGCAGAGGGTGGCATCTACACGGATGCGATTTCGGGCATGTTTAACGTACCGTTCGGGTATTCGTGCGAGCCCATCAAGCAGCATATTTCCAAGACGTTGACGGATCTGCCTTTCCATCCCAAGGATCATTTCTATTCGTCCGAGCTGTTTGAAACTTCAGAGCTGCTGCTCAAACGCGCCAAGATGGAAGATGGCGGCTTGCTGTATGTCAACAGCGGCTCGGAAGCCATCGAGTCGTCGATTGCCATGGCCTTGGAATATCACCAGCGCAAAGGCAATACGTTCAAGAGGAAAGTGATCTGCCGCAAGCACTCCTATCACGGCGCCACCTTGGGGGCCCACAGTATTACCGGCAGGAACGATTTCAAGGACCTGCGTTGCAGCGGTTACGACACGATTCGGATCAACCCGCCATTCCCTGTCGTTCACGAAGGTCAGGCGTTGGAAATGCACAGCGTGGCAGATGTGGAGAATATTATTCTTCATTATGGTGCGGAGCAGATCGCTTGCATTATTTTCGAGCCGGTCAACCATTTGAAAGGGATGCGGCAAACTCCCCGCGAGTACCTGATCGGTATTCGTGAACTGTGTGACCGTTACGATATTGTGATGATTACCGATGAAATCGTGACCGGTGCCTCTCGAACCGGAGAGTTCTTGAATACCCATCAGTTTGGGGTTTCTGCCGATATCGTCGCGCTCGGGAAAGGCATCAGCGGTGGTTATTACCCAGCATCCGCTATGGCGACATCCCATAAAATCGCCTCGGTGTTTGACAAGCCAGAGCCGTGGATCCCGTTTTCCTATTCGCATACCTATGCAAGCAACCCGGTTTCGATCGCGGCCATCAATGCGTCGATGCGCGTGCTGGAACAGATAGAGGCCGCAGGGCAGCTACAAAAACTCATTACAAAGACTCAGGCGCTGTGTCAGGAAATCGCCGGGAATGAGCGGATCGCCCGAATTGAATCCCACGGCTTGCTGATCGGCATCACCCTGGACTCAAGCCTTGGGGAGCAGGCAGGCAAGAAATTGGGTGGGCTGTGCTTTGAAAGGAAGTTGATTATCCGAGGTGAGGAAGATTGGGCTTGCCTGGCGCCCGCCTACATCATGTCAGAAGAAACGCTAAGTGACGTGTTCGAGGTGTTGAATGAATCAATTAGTCAGTTATGACCTCGAGCCAGTTGCCAGCCTGTTGACGCCGTTATATGGCATTCGTCAAAGCGTGCATAAACGGAAGGCGTACCTGACGGCCGATGAGTATGTGCGTGCCAATGAGGAAGTTGAAGTCGGGATTGCCGAGTCGTCGAAGTGCCAGACGATCAACGAACTGTCGGTAGCCATCGCCAGACAATTTACGCCGTTCTATTCAGACGTAAGGGTCTGCCTGGAGCGGATTCATGAAATTGCCGGTTACGGAACCCTGGCATCTTGCCTGTCGTCACTGAACATTGCCGAAGCACTGTTTGCATTGGAATTCTGCAATGCGGCAGGGGTGGCCAATCAGGATCTGGTGATTGGCAGGGGGCATATTGCGCCATTGTTTTATGCTTATCGTCATGTGCTCAACGGTATGCCTTTGGCTTTTTTGGCTGCGGTTCACGACAAGATTCCGGCTGTTGTCAATAAACACTACGGTTTTGCCTACAGCATGCGACATAGCCTGGGCGAGGGAGTGGGCATTGCGTTGGGGCGGGCGAATACCAATCGTGATGCACGTGTTATCTGTGTGGCGGGTGACGGTGAGTTGAACGAAGGGGTGTCTTTCGAGGCGATTCGCCTGATTGGCGAACTTGAGGTCAAGAACCTGACGTTGATAGTGGACAACAATGGCAGAGGGATTGACCCACTTCCCGGGAAGTTGAGGCCGGAGTATTTGGCCGCCTACTTCTCTGATGTTTATGAAGTGGATGGACACGACACCCAGGCGATCAGTGAACACATTCGCCAGGCAGAGAAGGACCATCGGTCGGCCGCGATCATCTGTCATACCGAAAAAGGCGTTCACTCCTTCAAACGTGCCAGCCATCAGAGTTTGATGACCTCAACGGACGATCAGCAGAAGAATGATCTGAGGAAAGCTTCCAGTTGCAGTCGAACGGCCGACATTATCGAAGAAGTTCGGTCAGGGGCACCTGTCCATGTATTCACCGCGGATCTGGCCGCTCGGTTTGGCCTTAAGTCGTTGTCCGGTTATTGCAACACCGGCCTAGCCGAGTCAGCGTTGCTGACCTGCGCGATGGGGTGCCCGGATGATGAACTGAAGTTTGTCCTGACCGATGACAAGTATTACCTCAACGCGATAGATGTACTGCACTCTGCTTTGATTGCCTGTCGTAATTTGCATGTCATTGGCGCTCGGAAAAACGGTGTGTGGGGCGGCGCTACGTACGCCTCGACCGTATTCAGCTTGCTGACGGAAGAAACCGTATACGAACTGACAGACCCTCTCGATCTGTTGGTCTGTATTCATCGACAGAAAGCGCTGGGTGGAAACGGCCTGTACTTGATGTACGACCAGCCCATGGAAAGAGTGTGTGCGCTGAGGGAGAAGTACCGGAAACTGTCTGAAGATATCTATATTTTTCAGCCCGAGTTTGCCGCCGGTTCATTGATAGTGTCATCGGAGTCGATGGCGTACGAAGCCTTTCAGGTCGCCACGACAAAAAGATGCACGCATATCCGGTTCCTGTCCGTTCGGCCGGATCTTGAGCTGGTTAAAGAGATGCTGAGCCAATGTGCCGAAATTATTGTCGTAGAACATAACAGTGGTCGCTTCAACCTGGCTGAATACATTGAGTCCAGGTTGCTGGTTCGAGTTCGCAAGGTTTCCGGTGATGCCTATGAGTGGCCAACAATCGAGAGTTTCCAGGCCAATGTTGCACCTCAAGCATTGAGTGCATTGTTGGCTGATCCGCCGTGCGCATTAGTTAATTAGACTTCGCACGTTTAAATGCAGTTTCAACTACTTATTGGTTTTCTGAGCCCTGTATAGGGTTCGGCGAGCTTTCTATGGATTCAGGAGCAGTGGTTTATGACGCAGGGAAATAAAGCGCAAGGCAAGTTGTCCGGTAAAACCATGATCGTCGTGGGCGGTGCCAGAGGCATCGGCTCCGCGATTGTTCAAGTACTGGCCAAAGAAGGTGTTCATGTCTACATCTTTGATACCGACCGGACACCCACTGCAATCAACCATTATCAAACTCAGGATGTCAGTGGTTATCAGGCGGCTCGCACGCTGGCGGCGGATCTTGTGGAGCAAGGGCTTTCGGTAAAGGCCATTGCGGTCGACGCAACGTCTGAAGCCCAGGTCATAGAAGCCGTAGCGGGCGTTGTTCATGAGTCAGAGCACTTTTACGGCCTGGTCAACGCCATTGGCAGCAGCCATCTGATCAACACGGTTGAATCAGCGCTGAGCGAGTTTGAAGCGATCGTGCAAACCAACCTGACAGCTCCTTACCTGACCTCGCGCGAAGCTGCCCGCGCACTGATCCAGAGAGGCAAGGGCGGCGCGATCCTGAACATCAGCTCCATTGCCGCAAAAGTCGCCTTTCCCGGAATATCTTCCTACTGCGCCGCGAAAGCCGGGCTGCAGGGCTTCTCTGGCGCCTTGGCGCTGGAGTTGGCCACTCACAATATCCGGGTCAACTGCGTTTGCCCCGGCATCGTCAAAACCAATATGTGGAAGTACCTGGAGAACCGCCTCATCGAGCCCAACGAGTCGCTGGATGACTTGTGGGCTCGCATGGAGGGCCTGATCCCGTTGGGTCGCACGCAGATCCCGGAAAACATTGCCCGGTTCTGCCTGGCGGTGCTTGAGAACGAAGACATCACGGCTCAATCCCTGTCGGTCGATGGCGGAATGAACCTGTATGGATGACACCGTTGGCACTACGCCTCTTTTGTGCAAAGACCCGAACACCGTACTGAGGATCAGTGATCGTGTGTTCGGTGCCGAGCATTGCGCGCAGCTGCGTTATGTAGCGCCGGTTCTGAACATGCGAAGCGAACCCGGTAGCGATTCGTTCAATATTCCAGGGCTTCATACGGTGGACAGCTTGGGCACTTTGCTCACGTCCGTGACGGGAGAGTTTGCCCTTGGCGCTGACATCAAGTTATTCAGCCTGGCCAAGTTTGATGCTGCTGGGCTCTTTCTTCATGTCGGGCTGCACCAGCTGAAGTTCGGTGTTGAAGAGTACGGCAGTAGCAAGAAGATCGTATCGGTGCATTCATCGCCCTATAGCGATGAAGTCAATGGCATCGAGGTAAACGATGAGCCTGTGCGGCTGTTCATTTCGCGAAGTGGGGATGTGTTCTCGTGTTATCTGAGTAGCTCTGAGGGGGCCGTGGTGTTTCATCGGGCGTTCTATGTGAGCAACTGCCCGGATGAAGTGCGCGTCGGGTTTAGTGTGCAGTCGCCCTTTTCCGAGGGAGCGGTCGGGGAGTTTTCCCGGATTGAAATATCCTCACAGTCCATGGGACTCATCAGAGAGTGAGCAGGTATGACGAGCAAAGACACCTGGTTGATAGTTTCTGATTTTGACGAGACGTTCATGCCGGTCTTGTCGTCTCGAGAGGCGGATGCCGGGATAGACAAACTGGAAAGCTGTTTGAATCAACTGAAACGCAAGCACCACCTGTTATTTGGCTGGGCCACGGGAAACAGTCAAGCGGTGGTCCTGGACAAGATGAAGAGATACCCCGAATTTCCCTGGGACTTTGCACTGACCAGTCTGGGAACCGAGTTGTACTGGAATCACCCGGACAGTGTTCTGGAGGATGAGGGTTGGCCGTTACAAGGCGCTGGAACCTTTCCAGAGCGGGTCATCAGGCTGAGCACCCTGTTCGAGCAAGAGGGTATTGAGTTGACGTTGCAGTCGGAGGCGTTCCAGCAAAAACGCATTCGGGGTTATTACTTGAATGCCGATGGCAATGAAGCGACCGCCATCGAGCAGATCCATAGACTCTGTTTGCAGGTGGGTCTTGAGGCCTCGATTACCTACGCCAGTGCCGCCGCCGGCGATCCTGAGAATGTCTACGATGTAGCCATCATGCACCCGGGGTGCGGAAAGAAGCAGGGGGTCGATTTCATCGTCAAGAAACATGAGATTTCCCCCGCCAGGGTCATCTCGTTCGGGGACAGTTGTAATGACATCGAGATGTTGAAGGCCTGTTCACATGGTTACCTGGTGGGCAACGCTTCGCAGGAGGCCAGGCAGGCGTTTGATCGTGTTGTCGAGGGTTTTTATTGTCATGGCATCGTTGATGGTCTTCAACGGCATTTTTGAAATGGAATATGCATCTACATGGACAGTACAGTGCACACGGAACATCACAGTGATAAACAGATATTTGATATCTACTTCGGGTTTATCAATACCTACACCTTGTTTTTTGCCGATGAAGTAAAACTGTTTGATCTGCTTGAGGATAACGCGCTGAGGCTGGGTGAAATCGGCTCGGCATTGGAACTGGCACCTCGGGCCGCACAGGCGCTTGTGGCTATGTGCACCAGTCAGGGGCTGCTTGAGAAGAGTGGGGAGTGCTATGGGCTGACGTCTTTGGCGCAAGCGTTTCTGACCCGAAAGTCGCAGACCTCGTTCAGTGGGGTTCTGCAATCTGCACGCCACAAAGAAGATGCGTTCTCTTATGCATTCTTCAAAGAGTCGATGCTCAGCGGAGAGTCCGGGTTGTTCGGTGAGACGGATCTGTTTGAGAACAATGCGCAGGACCAGTTACACAGCGAAATTTTCACCAAGGCGATGCACAGTAAAAGCAAAGGACCGGCTCGGGCCTGGTCGGGTCGGATTGATCTGTCAGGGTATAGCTGTCTTCTGGATGTGGGCGGTGGTTCGGGGGTTCACTCTATTTGTGCGCTGGAGAAATGGCCTGAACTCAATGCCGTGATCTTTGATCTTCCCTATGTCTGCGATATTGCCGATACCTACGTCGAGCAATACCGGATGGCGGGGCGCATCACAACCCATAAAGGAGATATCTGGGCGTCTGAGTATCCAGCCGCCGATGTGCATCTTTACAGTGATATCTTTCATGATTGGCCGCTGGACAAGTGTCTGTTCCTGGCCAAAAAGAGTTTTGATGCACTGCCCAGCGGCGGCCGTATCATTGTTCATGAGATGTTTTTTAATCAAGACAAGACCGGCCCACATAATGTCGCGGCTTATAACGCGAACATGTTGCTGTGGACCCAGGGTCAGCAATTGTCAGAGACCGAGATAAGGGAGCTGCTGACGACCGCCGGTTTTCGCGACATTACAGTTTCCCGCACGCAATACGGTGACTGGAGCCTGGCAACCGGAATCAAGTACTAAGGTTGCTGACAACCAATGCCCTATGAGGGCCTTCTGATTGCACAGGGTGAACTCAAGGTCCGGCGCATTCGTCCCGGACTTCACTTGTGTCTTCTTGCGGGAGATTAAAGTGATCCCAGTACGTTACCGTATTCTTTGTATTTACTCCGGCATGCTGGCGTTGACCCAGTATGAGTGGATGCGCTTTGCACCTATCACGGATCAGGTGTCCACCCAGTACGGTATTACTTATGGGGAAGTCGGTTCACTGTCTTTGGCGGTGACGGCACTGGCATTACCGTTGGCACTTCCCAGCGGTGGCCTGATTGACCGGATATCGGTGCAAACAGCCTTGCGTATCACCGCCATTGCCATGTTGTTGGCGGCATTGATCCGGGTGTTACAACCCCATTATGAATACCTGCTTGCCGGCCAACTGTTGTTCGGGTTTGTTCAACCCTTGACCATGTCGCTGCTCGTCAAGTTGATGATCACCTGGTTTTCTGAAGATGAACATGTGCGGGTCACGACGCTGTTCAGTACGGTGATTTTCCTGGGTATAGGCTCCGCGTTCATGATTGTCCCGTTGACGGAGGAGGGGAACGTCAGCCGTTCGTTGTTGATTGACGTCGCGATCCTGGGGCTGATTGCGCTTTTGACCTTCATTTATGTCCCGCGAGATGGCCCTGTTGTGCAAACAACGTCCGCCCCGACCACGTCCGGCGGGCGTTTACTGGCGGAGGGTGTCGATTTATTGCGCACGGCGCCGTTCACGGCTGTTTTGCTGATGATTTTTTTAACCAATGGCTATTTCTCCGCCATTACGACATGGCTGGAGCCGATCCTGTTGCGTCAGGGGATCGATGCCCAGGTTTCAGGATTTATCGTTGTTCTGATGTTGGCCGGTGGTATCGCGGGTATGACGTTCATGCCTTTACTGGTGCGTAGCGGTGCAAGCGTGGGGGGCATTCTGTCCGGGGTTTCATTGTTGGCAGGGGGAGGCACGGTACTGCTTTTCACCTCGGGTTCCCCTTGGATATTGAGCCTGGCAGGGATCGTGATCGGTGCCGCGCTGTTATCTCCGCTGCCTCTTCTGCTGCAACTGATAGCCGACACTGCCGGACTCTCCAGGTCTGGGACGGCGACCTCAATTTTCTGGTTAGTCGGCAATATTGGCGCCACGATAATGATCGCGACGTTGGGGGTTATCGCCGACCACGGTGACTGGGGAATGGCAGCGGTATTGCTGTGCCTGGTTCTGGTCGTCCAGATAACGATTTCTCTCATGGGCTTTCGAATGGTCGGCGCTAGCACTACCTGACTAAGTATGGTCTGAAGTAGTCCGATGTTTTGGGCGCGACTTGCGCACCTGCCGTTTTTGAAAGCAGGGAGTCGATCTAAAACGACCAATTCACCCGCTCACTTCTGTGTTTTTAGCCGCCGCGAGCACCTCGCGGCGGCTACTACCTGCATCACAGGCACACATCTCCCGTATTCGTCAGCAAGTGCCGACGCCTCATCCGCAGGTTTGAAAGAGCGAATAGCAGTGACCAACTGACTTGGCTTCCTTCGTGCTCGGGCCGCTTCTCCACCTCCGTGTAGCCAGCATCGGCATGCACCGCCTTCTCTTTGCCATGCAGCAGTCGGTCGACTTGAGTGACGTCCGCCACGTTGGCCGCCGTGCCTACCACGCTAGGCGTTCTCGAAACAGTTGCCCGCGGTGACAGCACCGGGAATGTCGGGAATCTGAATGCCGGTGACGGTGTGTTCGTCGCCCCATTCGATGCAGAGGGGATAGTGCATGGGGATCTCCTCAATAGATGAAGGCTGAAGGGCTAGACCAGTCCAGCCAGTTTCCTGACGGCCCTGACCGTCGAAACCTGTAGCCGCTGTCGAGCGCAGCGAGGCTGCGTACGAGGACGCAGTCCTCGCCAAACCTGCCGATGCTTTTCAGATGACTGCATACGGTTCTGTGTACATATCCGTTGCTGCGGTCACGGCCACTATCGGTTCCGCTCTTACAGCGGGTCACTTTGGATGGAGCCCAAAGTAACCAAAGGCTCTTTGCCCCCGCATCCGGCGCCTCGCTAAGGCTCGGTGTTCCCTCTCTCCGGCATTGCTCCGGGGGCCCGCCGCCACAGGCCATCCATGGCCTGACGGCGGCTAGCTCGGCATCCATGCCGAGCTGCCCCCTACGCAACGCCTGCGTTCGGCCTCCTGAAGGGGCAGGTGGATCAAGATCAAAAGCCAAAGCCAGATCAAAGGCTGAAGCAAAACCGAGCACGTCTACGCGCTTTGTTTATTGAATTTAGTAATGCTTAGACCCACCCACCTTCGCGACCAAACGAGTGCCGCGCGATCCTCTCACGTGATAACTATCTTGAGTATTCCCGAGCACCGGCTTGTGTTTCATCCATTTGATTACTATTCAAAAATCTAAGCAGGCTCTCAGGGAATCGATTTGGAAGAGCGCCGTTTTGCTAGATGTTGTGATGGCGGGCTGTGGCCCCGTTTTTCTGGACATTATCACAAACTGGAAAGTGCTCTCTTTAATGGGGCGGTATAATCATTTCGTAAACGAATTAGTCCAGATTCAAGTGAGCGAGCTATCAATATGCAGCCAAGAGCAGTTTTTGAGTGTGCGTTCATGTAAGGGTTTCGATTTAAAGTATTTAAATAATTGTTCAGAAGCCTGCGGTAGTGTGTGGTGGTTCTACGAAAGCCTTAAATGTGGTAGGCGTAAATCTACCGTTCTATATGTTCTTGTGAGGGGTAATAAATATGAAGGCTCCAAAGTTTGTATTCTTTCTAATTGCATTTTTTTGGTTGGTTAATGGGGGTGTTGCGGTCGCAGACCCTGAAGGCTGTCCGTCAGGTAGTTACTCGGGCGTGCATTTGCGATATGTAGGGTATCGTGAAAGTGATGGTTATATTACATTTGCCGTTAAAGAAGACAATGGTCAGCTTAAGTCCAGTAAAGAGTACTGGTTGTCCAACTATAAAATGGATAATTCCTGGGCGAAAGCCGCATATTCTGGAGCTTTGACTGCACTCATGGCCGGTTCTTCGCTTTGGATTAATTGCTCTGGGAAAGCCTTGGATCAGCTTTATATATATGCATACTAGAATGTCTCGCGCCTAAGTGCAGGAGCTGGTCGACGTGGCACCAAGACGGTCCTGTAAAGACTTCTGGTTGTAAAGTAATTGGTGTATTGCTGTTGCGTTGGAAAGTGTATCACTACCGCGGTAGGGCTTAAGTATTCTCCATTAATGTGTGAGTGTCTTTATGTGAGTGAGTAGGTATGTGTAAAGTCCGATTTTTTGTCTTCCATTTACTGGTGTTTGTTTCATTTTTTTCGATGGCAGATAATCTCCCTAATGTCTATCGTGCGGTAGGCTTATTGGATACTCCTGCTGCTACAAAAAAAGCCGGGGGGTTTTTCCCAAAAGGGATGGATGGTTCTCGACCAAATCAGCCGCCGCCAAATATAAATTTGTGGAATCACACCAATGGCGCTGAAACAGGATTGGCCAGATATGATTCTGGATATGTGGCTACAACGACTTTAAGAGGTACTGCGCTGGATTGGCTAGGTACTCATTTGGGGAATAATGGGTATATATATCATATAAGGCCAACTCCTAATTTTATCGATGTTAACAATACGTTAAGAAGATATTCGCCACATCCTGCAGAGCATGAAGCTGCCTCATTGGGGATGATTCACTGGGATCAGATTGTAGGTTGGGAGCGGGTTGAATACGGTAGAGTTCATCCTTTTGAAAATAATCGAGACTACAACGCTCAGCGATACGGCGGAATAGTGCAGGGGATACCAAACGTTCAACCACAGCTTGCTGGATTTCCCGCTGGTCACATTGCATGGCAACAAGAACCCTGGGTTGCTTTTGCTAATTGCACATCGACGTCTAGCTCTGCCTATGCGTTAAGTGCTAGCTCTTCCTGCTCCCCTAAAGAGAGTGCCGAGAGTTATGGGGAAGAATTTTTTTACAAGCAAAATATTGGTCGATGGCTTCCTGCAGCTATTTCGCCCTTGCTTCTGGACGACTGATTGGTATGCCTTGGGGCTCAGCATCATGAATAGGTGGTCTGGAATTCATCGACCTGTAGCCGCTCTCAGCGCCCGAGCTTTTCCAGCGCGGCATCGGCCAGGAAAGACGACCGGCTCTTGATGTTGTGCTCACGGACAAAGCGGTCGATCTGCTGAATCACATAACCGGGCAGCGTCACGTTGACCTTCTCGGTCTTGCCCAGGTAGGGCGTGATGTCGATATCCAGCATGCCCCAGCCCATGCCCGCGAAATCAGGGTTGGCGCGGTGCTTGTGGGTGGGCGAGGGCAGGGGAATGGCTTGCCCGGCGCGGGCCAGTTCTTCGAGCATGACGTGGGCAATCTCGATGGCGGCGCTGTAGGCGCTCTCGAAGGTGTCGCCGGCGGTGACTGCACCGGGGATGTCGGGAATCTGGATGCCGGTGGCGGTGTGTTCGTCGCCCCATTCGATGCAGATGGGATATTGCATGGGGATCTCCTCAATAGGTGTGAAGGTGGCAGGCGCTATATCAGTCCGGCCAGTTTTCGGATGGCCCTGACCGTGCCCCGTGGCAGATCCTTCTTCGGGTGAGGCACCGGAACGGTGTTGGGTCTGTAAGGATGCTTGAACAGATGGTGGCTTCCGGTTATCCGATCCAGTATCCATCCTGCGGCTTCAAGCTCCTTGATTAGCTGTCTGCTTTGCACCTCCATCTCCTTGTCGGGGTGAGAGGTGCTTTATAACTCCAGGTGCATAGTAAATCGGCTGATTTTGTGTGTCTGGAGTTATGTATCATGCTTTGTCTAGTGTTCCAAGATGTACTCGAAACCTGTAGCCGCTGTCGAGCGCAGCGAGGCTGCGTACGAGGACGCAGTTCTCGCCAAACCTCACCTGGCCCATACGGTTCTGCGTACATATCCGTTGCTGCGGTCACGGCCACTATCGGTTCCGCTCTTACAGCGGGTCACTTTGGAAAGCCCGGAATGCCGGCCAACCCAAAGTAACCAAAGGCTCTTTGCCCCCTCACTCGGTGCCTCGCCTAGGCTCGGCATGCCCTCTCTCCGGTATTGCTCCGTGGGCCGCCGCAATGGGCCATCCATGGCCCAGCGCGGCTAACCCGGCGTCCTGCCGGGTTAACCACGGCTCAATACCTGCGTTCGGCCATCGTGTCTAAAGGGGCAGGTGGATCAAGATCAAAAGCCAGATCAAACGCTAAAGCAAAATCAAGCGCGTTGTACGCGCTTGTTGAATGGGATGGTGCTCAGCTCTCCAGCGCCGTGCGCCACTGAATCACCTCCAGTACCGCGCAACCCTCCCGGGTGAGCAGATGCACCCCTCGGGTGACCCGCGCCAGATCGCAGTCGGCAATGTCTTTCAGGTTAAGCGTGGACAGCGTGTCCATCAGATCCCGCACCACGGTGAAACGATGGGCCGCACTGCTGGCCAGATCGCTCAGGGAGGCTTGGGTGTCGAGGTAGAAAACGGCTTGGTTGGCGTCGTGGGTGTCGACGGCGGTAAAGCGCGAGAGTGGCTGGTCAATCATCGGTGCAGCTCCTGTGCAGGGAGCAATCACCTGAGTTGCCGACGACGAAGAAAATGACCGCTGTGCGCGCCAATGACGACCGGAGAACCAACGCGTACAGCCATCATCACATCCTGTCGCGGGCACCGGAAAGGCGACTGCAAAGGTGTTGTGAACGCTGATGCTGCGTTGTAATTCGACCGGCCAAGGTCGTCGCGGATGTTGCCGCGAGGGGCGAACTATAAGGGTAGAGTTTGCGCAGTACAACCATGTGCCGATGAGGATGTTTGAGGCGGTGTGTCATGACGATAGCAATGGTCACGGCAGGTATGTGATGAGGTTTTAATCACCCTCATCTTTTAAACCGCTACATGCCAGAAGTCAGTAGCCACCGGAGGAAATCGGTCAGAAGTAGACATTCATGCGTAGCTACTTCCGCCCCATAGCACCCCTCTTGTAGTGCCCCAACGGCGGCTATACTTGCGGGATTTTTATGACAGCGTTTTCGATCATGTCTTTTCCTGAGACTCGAGAGTGAAGGCTGAGATAAATGGCGACTGACGGCAGTAGAGCGGGTAGCTCGCTTCAGTTTATGTGCGCCGGCCATTGCTGGGGCGTTAAGCAAGAGCTGCAATAAGTCATCCTTAGAGGGCTACTCCCCAGGAGCCCTTTGATCATTCAGCCGCACAGTGAAGGTTGCCAAGTTGCGCCGGTTCAAAGGCAACTGGTCTCGACCGAAGCAAATCGATACTTAGCAGTTGAGCAGGGTGATCCGGGTCCGGACTTCGCTTGAGACGCTGTCATTGGTCTCACGTACAGTGCTCGATTCAGAGCTTCTGGTTGTGAATCCTCAATTGACCATCGCCGGCTGGGGCGGGAGTGCCGATGGACGACACTCGAAGGACTTGTAGGGCGTGCCCGCTCCGGGGCGGCTCTCGCAAGCCAAGCCTGGCCATGAATGGCCTGTCTTGGCTCTGCGGGCTTCGATCCTCACGCCTGCGCGCTCCGCTTCCCAGGCCCCAAGTGCCGATGAGCCACCTTCGCTTATCCAAGGACTACAGTTGAGAGTGCCGTTGCCCGAAGTTCAAGGTTGTTGATTCCCGTCCTGTCTGGCATGTCTGATGCCCCAGAGCTGAAGGGTCTAAAGACATCACATGTAAAAGCTATAGCTGACCTGTGGCTTCTCCGAGGTGGCCACGTATTTCATGATGTCCCCGACCTTGTTGGCGCACTCCAAAGTGATGGGTAGGCGTCCATCAAGCTGAGTGTTGTTCCAGTTCATCTTGGTCAGACCAAGGATCTCCTTGCACAGGTCTTCCAGGGATGAGTCGCTTTCGAACGTTTCCACGCGCAGCGGGCTTGGGATGTACATGCCTGGGTACGTCTTGTAGAAGTCGACAATCCCCTTCGTATAGAGCACGCCCTGAGTTTCCGACAGGCTCAGCAGTGTCCCCCGAGTTGGTGGGTAGTTCTTGTCGCTGAACAGCCGGATATCGGTGGATGTGATCGACACCAGGTCTTTTGTCCTGATCCCCTTGGCATCCAGCACCCTAGAAAACCCTGATACTTCGGTAGGCCTGAACCGGCTGGACTTGTGGATAACGACGCGAGCGGGCTTCTGCATCAGCGCTTTTTCATATTCCGCCAATGCGCTGTCGAGCAGCTCATAGGCCTGAGATTCGTCCATGTAAGGGCGCCTGTCCCGTTTGTCCAGGGACACTGGTGCACCGCGCAGAATGACCCCATGGCCGAACTCGTCGAACACTTGAGCCAGGCTGGTCGAGACGGTTTCGCCATCCCGGCTCTTGTAGAACCCAATCCCGATGTAGCAGGTCTTGGGCTTGAACTTGTCCTCGACCAACCGCCACGGCACAGTGCGGTTGCCCTTGTAGTAGAGGGCGGTGCAGAAATTCCAGGCCTTGGTGGCGAGATCTTGCTGATCGATCGAGGGTTTGACGGACAGGATGGTCTTCTCGCGAACGAGCTGCAGGGGAATGCCCAGGTGCATGCAGCGCGCTTTCAGAAGTCGGCGGAAGTTGTGTTCCAGGTAGGCTTCGAGCGACTCGGTGTCTTTCTCCCCAGTCGCCTTGGTCAGAGAGTCGAAGATGTCATTTGGGACAACACAGACGATTACGTCGATGGAGCGGTTCTCGGACAGAAATCGGATCTGCTCGTAGTAGAGCTCAACGCACTTCACAACACGGTCTTCACGGGCCGTGATCTGCGATATGTTGTTGATTTCTGATTTCTGCAGGGTACGTGTGTACTGGGGAGAGGACAGGATTTTGGTGTAGAACCCATGGTATTCATCCACGCCACCAAACCCCCTGAACAGATTAGGAAACTTGGTTTCTTCTTTTCCGACGATTCCGCGTTTGCATTTGTCCAGCCATTCATCCAGGAGATCAACACCTTCACCACGCCCGACGATGCCAATGCGTAACTCGCTACGTCGCAGCTCATCGCGTTTGTCATAAACTCCCAGGGTTTCAATTCCCGTCCTAGGGCATATGTGCGCGCCGTTTCCAAACTCCAGCATTGGCTCTTTGAGGATTTTAATCTTCAAGGGCTAACTCCTCATCAAATTCAGCGCCGACTTGTTCGCCGTCTACCAGCTTTTCTTCGCAAGTGATCTCTAATAACTCGCCGAAGAATTCTATTTCATCCGCTGATCTGTCTAGGGCAGGAGTCGAGGCGGAATTATTAGGCGAAGCGTTAGTAGTGGGATTATTGATTGAGCGTAAGTAGTAGGCCAAGAATCGAACGATGTTTCGTACGCTTTGGTTGAACTCAAGTCTTTTTTGTTTTGATAGCAAATCTTCATGGAAGCGAGACTTGCGATTTCCGTCATAGGTATAAAGCCAGCTTGGCACAACGAGTGCATACCACTGCTGCGCAATGCTAGTAAAGCTCAGTTCGAATGATAAATGAACATGATGAGCGAGCCGCGTGGGTTCTCGCTTGGACATCACCTTCTCATACACTCGACGGGTTGATTTCTTTTTTCCTATCCAGTCTTCTTTGCGGCCTTCATCGTCTGGGTTGTGGGGCTTGAAGAAATAGAACTTGTCTCGGCGGTCGTACACAATGTTGTGAGGCTTGACGATCTCACGTACATGATTATTCAAAAGTAGCTTGAAAATATTGACGTTGTCATCGATCTCAGACTCGGAGAGGTCTCGGGACTCAAGTGTTTCAATGGTGCCTACATCAACAATATGTCGGATGCTGGAGTTGTTGATTTCCTCGAAGGTGAAGATTCGATTCTCGAAAACCACCCAGTCATCCGTGCCAGATCCATTGAGTAGTAGAGCCATCTTTACAAGGCTTTGCCTGGAGCAGCTATTTTTTCGGAAGTTCAGGTGTTCGCGGGCTTGCTCAAGGATTGAGGCTTCATTCAGCAAGAGTTCGGCGACGTATATTGTTTCAGGCGGTGTTACCGCAATGAGGTTGGAAGTCAGTGTGTGAGATTGAAGGCCTTCCTCAGCATTGAAGTCCAGGTAGGCCCTGATGTCTCCCAAGATGATCTTGAAGTCATTCAACACCCGCTCCTGAGCGGGAATGCGAAGCCCGGACACCTTGGCCAGGATGTCGCCAAGATCAATGATGTGGTTCTTCGTCGAAAACTCGAATGCTCCATTTGTGATGGCGTCAATCGCGGACTGGCTGTAGGAAGCCTGCTTATTGGTCAGCATCAAAACATACAGTTCATCAAACGTGTTGTAGAACTGCTTGTCGACGAAGTGGGTCAAGGTCTTTTTGACCTTTTCCAGGGAAGTGGTGGCGGTAACCTGGAAGGCGACACGGTCATGGTCATCACCCAGATCGATGCCGGGGAAGTTTTTCTGCCGCCTATTGAGGTTGATCAGGTTGGGTAGGTTGTAGGCCGCTTTCAGGATCGGAATCAGCGCATCTTCCAGCGACAGGTTGATGTCAAGCCTGCCTTGTTTGGTTGATAGGTCAACCTGGTTAATGATTCTGCTGACGACATCCCTTAATTCATTCTCAATCTCTAACTGTCTCAATGCTAGACACTTCCCTATTGACCGAATCGATAGTGGTGCTGATACGAGAGCTGAGGCCGCTGGGCCTATTCCAGGCCGCAGGAAGTGGCATTGTACCACCATGGAATGAGCGTCTGTTCTGGGGGGATTGCCAACCCCTTTCTGCACGGCTGCACTTGGCAGGCAATTCAATGTTGGTCAGATGAGGTGATTACGCTGGTATCGGGTGCACAAGAGCTGAAAAACTAAATCAAGGCTCTCCATCGATTGTGCACAACCAGTGGCTCCTCAGCTGCCTTCAGCAGTGGGGCTCTCGGCGGACTCGGCCAAACTCAAGAGCTGCTTCCTCACATCGGGCTCACATTTGTGGCAGGCAAAGTATTTGATTCTTTCCATGTTACCTGTGACAAATTCATCGCACCTCTCACACGCGACCGCTCCCCAGCCACGGTCGAAGCACGATACGCAGCTCCACATGCCCTCGATGAAAAATACCGAGGGTTGAGGGTGCTGACACTTGTGGCAGGATGCGATGTGTACGTGGCCTTCCTCGCACCAGCCGTCTCCCTCGGGAAATTGTTTGGTGCAGAGGTCGATCAGGATCTCGGTGGTGATTTGATGGCCGCAGGCTAGGCAGGCATGCAGACCCTTTTGAAAAAATTTAAACGGAGCATTGCAGCTGGGGCAGGGTAATTCTGCCTTGCACTCTTCCACCGCAGTGTCATCAACCCCGCAAACCATGCAGGTGTAGTCGGTACCCCATGAATGGGTTTCGCCGACAATTGCGGCAGGTATATGGCAATGACCGCAGGGAACGATCTTGTTGCCTTTCTTTTCCTGGATTTCAATCTGAGGTTTGAGGATCTCGAATCGGGCTTTGATGAAGTCGCCCTGACGCATCATGCGTTGGTTGAGCACCTTGAGTTCCACTGAGTAGGGTTGGAATACCGCCTCCCAGGGGCCGGTCAATAGTGCATGGAGGTAGTGCCAGGATGCCCACGCTTCCACAATCACGCCGGCTTGCGTCTTACTCGGATTATCCATGCCTGAGTGGGCAAAATGGACGATCTGATTGCGGTGCTCGCCAAGGGCCTTGAAGTTGTCGGAAGCACCCTGGTCGATTTTCTCGCCAAGAATCGATTGGATTCGCTTCAGCGCGTCATCCAAGTAGACCGATAGAAAGTCTCCCACAGCCAGGCTTTGTAGGTCGCCGGTTTCGGGCTTCGCGAGCATGAGCGTCCAATGCTCTTTCATCAGTCGGGCTTTCAGGAACAGCTCGATCGCCGTGTACAGATCGACAATGGCACTCTTGGGTTTTTGCTGTAGGTGGTCGATGGAGGTATTGATGAAGCCTAAGGCGTTTCGCACTAAAGCATCGAAAAGCTCTTCCTTTGTTCGCCGTTCCTGCTTCAACCACTTGCGTGCCATAGCCCCTCACTGTGTCCGTTCTCCTGTGTAGCGCTATTGTAGAGTCGGCTGCATGCTGATGGTAGCGCCCTGATGGCCATGGCGGGTCTACACTCATGGGCTGACCCGTTGCAGCAAGTCGACGCGGCGAGGTGAGGCCATCGAACATGTCGGGTGCGAGGAGAAGCTCCAAGAGCTTGGCTACTTCCAGGGAGCACCTGTACCGATCAGCTGAGAATTTCCAGAGGGTTCTACCCCATCTCTACGGTCCGGCCAGATCCTATACGTCCAGGCCGTTAAATGTCCTGATGCTCATTCCCATAGCGAAGTTCAAGGACGGCGTGAGCGCTATGGAGCCTTCAAGGTAGACATTACCAAACCTATGCCATGTAATGGCCACTACATGTGGTCGTCGTGATCGAGAAGGAGCTTGTTTTGGTTGATGCTGTCTTAGTTAAGCGCGTCCTCTGCGTGGTTGATAGATGTCTGAAAGGGCAATTTCCTGACGATTACTACAAGCGATGCCTATACGCATCTTTCGGGGTGCACAGTCTCCTTCAGGCCATGGGGCATAAGCCCACAGTCGTGGGAGGGAATTTTCTGGCCTTTGTCGTTTCTCGGGATCAGCGTCAAGCGACCATGCAAGGGTATGGATCCGATTCGGGTGAGCACTCTCATTATTGGATCGAGCTAGATGGCGCGATCATTGATCCGGGGACGTACTACCTGCCCATAGGCTCAAGCTTCCAGGCATGTGAGATGCCGGCATTGTTTTGGGATATGGGTTATCGCATGCCCAAAGGGCTTAGATACGCTCCTGAAGCTCGTTATGCCTCGCCAGAGGTTGCTCAACTTCAGCCATATATCATCGAAAAGATGGTGCCATTCCTGGCAGCCTGCAACGCCCGAATGGCCCAACCTCTGGTTAAGCCCAGAATCAGTAAGTGGCTGGCAACATCGCCTTCTTCGATCAAGCAAGCGGCGATCAAAGGCGATTTGTGGGCGCGCGCTGTTATGAAATATGAATCGATGCCGGCTGAACCGCTGCCTTTCTAACGCGATACCGTCTCAATGAGGTTGCCTGAAGGGTGCCAGGTTAGCATCTCTGGCCAATCATTAACCTCCAACCAAAGCCCGTCTGGCCGCTGAGCCGCAAACAGGTCCCCACCACGATGCATTCCTATTTTGTCGGCCATGTCAACGCATCTGCTTTTCTCAACCCAGTTGCCAATCAATATGTGTTAGAGGTCTTGCCACGATGACTGAACTGTTCTCGCTTTCTCTTCTTCAGGCCATCAGCGACTGGCAGATTGGCGGTGCCCCAAAGGTTGCACGGCAACGTGGGCAGACTCTGGAGCGGGAATGCGCCAATCTGCCGATCGAGTTCAGATCCGTACCGTCAGCGTGCTTCCGGCGAATGGTTCTTGAAAAAGGCAGTATCTGGAGTCTTTTGAGTGAGCAGGCCCTTTCAGAGAAAACTTCGTCGTGGACGTTCGACCTCGCTGTTGCCAAGACTTTCAAGGAAGGCGTTCCTCCACTCGGCCAAGGCTTACAGGGCATTATCTTCGAACGGCTGCCCCGGCAGGACGAGATCATCGTCAACCTGTGGGCGCTGTTCCGTGATGCGGATTTCCAGGAAGCCATTGAGAAGCACAAGAATTCGATTAAGCATTTCGAGAAAGGGATGGGCAAATACCGAGATACCCAGTGCGAAATCGTCCTGAAGGTCGAAGCCCTTGCTCAGGAGCACATTTACTCTCTTGGGGGCCACAGCAGTTCTGCTGAAGAGATTCTCAATCAGGCCACTGAAAAAATTTATGGGAACCACGCCACGCCGGCGCAAAAAGACTTCCTAAGAAGGGCCATGGAGGTAGGCCCTGATGTCACCGGGCCGAGGTGGCTCACCCACGAGGCAACCCGAACCGTGTTGAGCCGAGTAGAACCCCAGATTCCACCACTGCGAGCCAGGAAGGTCGATCAGGCCGTTGGAGGCAGCGCCGGGGCTGGGAACTCATGACGTCTTAAGCTCTTGGCGCATAGCACAACACAGGAGTTGGTGTGTGTACGAATGAGCGTGACATGATCAATGCGCATACCCGCGTGATCCCGGTAGCTGGAAGCTAGAGCAGCACGATGATCAGCTATGGGTTGTGGGCCTTCAGCGCTTTGGGTTGGTTTTGTGGTTTAGGTTGTCGAGGAAGGTCGTATTAAGTGGCCCCAGCCAATCAATTGGCAAAAGTTGACCCCAGCTCAGTGCCTGGAGAATTATCACCATGCCCAAACCATACGCGTTGCCGGGGGCTGACTCTACGCACAGTGGCGCCCCGAACCTACAGTCGTAAAAGAGCGACGACTGTATACCGCCCGGGCCCATATACGCGGTTGGCGTCGCGATCTGATTACTCCCCAGGATCAGCAGATCTGGGGTGTGTGCTCCCCAAGCGTGATGAACCGAAACGTCAGGTGTGTATTTGTGAGCAAAAACTGCGCAGAGGGTTGATTCTTGAGGGGAGGGTAAGTCCGTGGCCAGTCTCTGACTCGCCCCTTGTAGATGGGCCTAACCGCCCAAGGCCGAGAAATGGTGGGCGCATGTAAAAGCCATTTCGGGTGTCCTCAGCGTGTGGGCCGCAATTCTGAAATTAATCTATCTCATCACGCATTGGTGAGATTGATCTCTCCATTACCTGTGCCCGTTGCAGGTGCCTATTCTGCGGCGGGTGCAGCGTCCGAAGGGAACTGCACTAGGCCATTGGAGTGCGACTAAGGTCTAGTGTGTGAGTGGTGGCACTTGGCTTGCTCATCTTGTTTGACCTCGCCATCATCTCTAGCTCGAGGTTCTCTGCGAGGTAGGGCTGGATGGAAATGACGTCTCTGCGGCTGCTTCATCGAAGCATGATTTCAATCGGTAGTGACATGCAGCAGTTCTTGGTGACAACGGGCGCCGCGAGCTTTGATTGCCTCTTCTCTACCCGCGACACTCCGTTTGTCCTGACACTCACCGCCCGTGGTGAAACACGGGGCTTCTTCCGCTTCGAAGTGCTCAACGGCTACAGAATCCGGGACTACCTGGGTGACATGTATGGCGACTTGGTCGCGGTGCTTCGGTCGGACGGAACGAGAGGTGAGCCGTTGAAGCCCAAAGATTTCTTGGCGCAACTGAACCAAGCCATTCCGACGCAAGCTACTGTGCGGGCCAACCCCAAGCCTTCCGAAATTGTACGTCTGCGTCCTGACATCATCGAGGAGCGCGAGAAGCCCTATTTCAACGCCTGGATTTACTGGAAGGAGGACAGCGGTCGACGTCCCAGCGAGGAAAACCAGCACAAGACGCTATTGCTGCTCGGGTCGGAGGCCGCGCGCCACAGCCGCGAGCGAAATGCCTCGTCGCGGTGGAGTGCTACCGATACAGGTGGGGTTTGGAACGTCTAGGCCCACCGTCGCGCGATTTAACGGTCAATTTGGGGGGCCATGAGTTTGTCTTAGTCGCAGTGGCAGGCAATGAGGGGCCGAACTGAACGGGCTCCTACAAAAACGCGGTTGATGGTCAGATCACCGATCTCTGGTTTTAGACGTTGCTCCAGGTGTTGCAGTGGTTGATCTTCTTTTTGCCCTGGCAGATTCCGGTGTTACTGCTGGGCTTGGGCAGAGGTCGAATTCGGTTGTTGACTGAATCAGATAAATAAACGCCACCTTTGAGATCCGTGCGCCCGCTTCGCAGTCGTTCGCAGCCTTCGGCAGCTCCTACAAGGAACGCGAACGGCGATTAAACAGGCCGGCCGGTAGGCCGCCGTCTGCTTTTGCTCTTGCCTTGACTTTTGATCTGCCTGCCCCCTTAAACACGATGGCCGAACGCAGGCATTGAGCCGTGGGTAACCCGGCAGGGATGCCGGGTTAGCCGCCCCAGGCCATGGATGGCCTGTGGCGGCGGCCCACGGATCAATGCCGGAGTGAGGGCATGCCGAGCCTAGGCGAGGCACCGAGTGGAGGGGCAGAGAGCCTTTGGTTACTTTGGGCTCTTTCCAAAGTGACCCGCTGTAAGAGCGGAACCCTAAGCCGCCGTGACCGCAGCAATGGATATGTACACTAAAAAGACCGCAACCTCAGGTTTTACGACCGCTGCGCGACCGAGCGGGAGCAAGCTCCCTCGCCACAGTAAGTTCGCGGAGCCCCTAGCTCAGTCTGGAACTCCAACCTGACTCGTTGCAGGACGCCGCCACACCCGCAGCAACGAACCTGCCCCCACCTCAATGCACAATCTGCGCAAGAAACGCCTTCGCCCGCTCACTCTTGGGCGCCGCAAAAAACGCCTCCGGCGGCGCATCTTCCACAATCCGCCCACCATCCAGAAACAACACCCGCTCCGCCACCTGCCGGGCAAACCCCATCTCATGGGTCACGCACAGCATGGTCATGCCGCTGTCGGCCAGTTTCACCATCACATCCAGCACTTCACTGACCATCTCCGGGTCCAGCGCCGAGGTGGGTTCGTCGAACAGCATGATCTTCGGTTCCATGCACAACGCCCGGGCGATGGCCACGCGTTGTTGCTGCCCCCCGGACAGTTGGCTGGGGTATTTGCCGGCCTGGCTTTCGATGCCGACCTTGGCCAGGAAGCTGCGGGCCAGTTCTTCGGCCTTTTTACGCGATAGGCCGCGCACGGTCATGGGGGCCAGGGTGCAGTTGTCCAGCACGCTCATGTGCGGGAACAGGTTGAAGTGCTGGAACACCATGCCCACCTGGCTGCGCACCTTGGCCGCTTCGCGGGTGTTTTGCGCAAGGTCGGTGCGGTCCACCAGGATCTGGCCCTTTTGGGCGATTTCCAGGCGGTTGATGCAGCGGATCAAGGTCGATTTGCCGGAGCCGGAAGGCCCGCAGAGGACGATGCGTTCGCCCTGGCGGACCTTGAGGTCGATGTCGTGCAGCACGTGGAAGGCGCCGTAGAACTTGTTCAGCCCGGCGATATCGATTACCACCTCGCGGCGGTCGATGGTGGTGCGGGCGGCGGGTTCGGGCACGGCGGACAGCGGGGCGGTCTGGGTCAGCATGGCAGGTCTCCGACGGTCAGTTGAAGCGCTCGGCGCGATAGGGGGCAGGGTCGGTGAAGGGTGTCTGGCCGGTCATCAGTTGCGCCAGCAGGCGACCGCTGACCGGGCCCAGGGTCAGGCCGTGGTGGGCGTGGCCGAAGTTGAACCACAGCCCCGGGTGGCGCGGCGCCGGGCCGATCACCGGGCACATGTCCGGCAGGCAGGGGCGGCGGCCCAGCCAGGGTTCGGCGTCGACGCGCTCGCCCAGGGGGTAGAACTGCCGGGCCAGGGTTTCGCAGCGGCGCAGTTGGATTTCGTTGATCGGCGCGTCCGGGTCGGCGAACTCGATGCCGGTGGTCAGGCGAATGCCGCCCACCATCGGCGCCAGCACGTAGCCACCCACCGGGTCGAGGATCGGGTGGCGCAGTTCGTTGCCGGGCAGGGCGGCGTAGTGCATGTGGTAGCCACGCTTGATCGCCAGCGGGATGCGGTAGCCCAGGGGCTCGAAGAGGCCTGCGGCTTGCGGGCCGAGGGCGACCACCACTTCCTGGGCGCTGATCGGGCCGTGTTCGCTGTGCACCTGCCAGCCGCCTTCGACCTGGGCCAGGCTCAGGGCATCGCCGATGACGAAGCGGCCGCCGCGCTGCTTGAACAGTTCGGCGTAGCCGCGGGTCAGGCCGCCGGGGTCGCTGACGGTCTTGGGATCGAGCCAGTGCAGGCCGCCCACCACGTCGCCGTGCAGGCCGGGTTCCAGGGCGTGGATCTGCTCGCGGTCCAGCACCCGGTAGTTGAGCTGGTACTGGGCCAGGTCCGCGGCGGCGGCCTGGGCGCTGTCGAAGGCTTGCTGGTCGTTGAAGGCTTCGAGCCAGCCGCCGTCGTGGATCAGCCCGAGCATGCCCGCCGGCTCTGCCAGGGCCAGGTGGTCGCTGACGCATTGTTCGATCAGCGGCAGCATGGCGCGGGTGGCGGCGGCCAGGCCCAGGGGCGAGGAGTGCCGCCAGTATTGCAGCAGCCAGGGGCCGGCCTTGGGCAGGTGGCGCAGGCTGTAGCGCACGTCCGATTGCTGGTTGAGACCGTAGCGCAAAAGCTTGGTCACTTCCCGGGGGAAGGCGTAGGGGATCACGCTGGCGCGTTCGATCAGCCCGGCGTTGCCGTGGCTGGTGCCGTTGCCCGGCGGCTGGCGGTCCAGCAGCACGACTTCGCGGCCACGGGCCTGCAAGTGCAGGGCGGTGCTGACGCCGACGATCCCGGCGCCCAAGACGATGGTCTGGCAATGCATGGTTCTATCCTTACTGCGGGGGGCCGTGCGCGGGCTCCCAAGGGTTCAGTTCAAGTGCCGGCCGAGACGGCCTTCCAGGTATTTCAGGCTGCGCCGCACCACTTCGACGATCACCAGGTACAGCACCGCGGCCCAGAGGTAGATCTGGAAGTCGAAGCTGCGGGAGAAGGCCAGCTTGGTCACGCCCATCAGGTCGTAGAGGGTCACCAGGGAGGCGATGGCGCTGGCCTTGATCATCAGGATCAGCTCGTTGCCCAAAGGCCCGACGGCCACCAGCAGCGACTGCGGCAAAATCACCTTGCGAAACGCCGTCCAGCGCGACAGGCCCAGGGCCTGGCAGGCTTCACGCTGCCCCTGGGCCACCGCCAGCAGGCTGCCGCGCAGGATCTCCGCCTGGTAGGCGGCGGTGTTCAGGGTGAAGGCCAGCAGGGTGCACAGCCACGCCTCGCGAAAGAACCACCACAGCCCCATGTCCTGCCAGAAGCCTTTGAACGAGCCCAGGCCGTAATACAGCATGAACAGCTGGGCCAGCAGCGGCGAGCCGCGGAAGAAGTACACATAGGCCCCGGTAAAGCGCCGCAGCAGCGGGTTGCCGGACAGCCGCCCAAGGGCGATCAGCAGGCCCAGCAGGGCGCCGAGGCTGAAGGAGATCGCCACCAGCTTGGCGGTCACCAGCAGGCCGTCGATAAAGCGCGGGCCGTAGCGCTCCAGCAGTTCCTGGTTGAGCACCAGGTTCAGCCATTGATCCAGGTTCATGGTTGCAGGCTCCGTTGATGGCGGCTGAAGCGCCGTTCGAGAAAGCCGAACAACTGCCCGGACAACGCCGAGAACAACAGGTAGCCCAGGCAGGCCACGGTGTAGAACAGCATCGGTTCCTTGGTCACGCTGACCGCCAGGTTGGTCTGGCGCATCAGGTCCACCAGGGAGATGGTCGATACCAGCGAGGTGTCCTTGAGCAGCGACAGCCAGTTGTTGGACAGGCCCGGCAGGGCGATGCGGGTCAGTTGCGGCAGCAGCACCTGGTTGAAGGTGGTGCGCCGCGACAGGCCCAGGGCGCTGGCGGCTTCGTACTGGCCCTTGGGCAGGGTCTTGAACGCCGCCAGCCAGATCTCGCTGGAGAAGGCGGCGAACACCAGGCTGAAGGCGATCATCGCGGCGACGAAGGTATTGATCGCCACCTCGCCGGGGTAGCCCAGGGCACCGAGGATCTTCTGCGCGGCGATCTGGCAGCCGTAGTAGATGATCAGCAGGGTCAACAGCTCCGGCAGGCCGCGAAACACCGTGGAGAAGCTGGTGGCCCAGGCCCGCGCCCAGCGGTTTTTCGAGCGGGCGGCCAGGGCCACGGCGAGCCCCAGGGGCAGGCCGATGGGCACGCAGGCCAGTGCCAGGGCGATGGTCACCAGGGCTCCGGCCAACAAGGCCGAGCCCCAGCCGCCGCTGGCCAGGGAAAGAAGAGACAGCTGTTCGAACATGCTCGGACCCTCTTGCGCAAAGCTTCGTGCAGCCAGGCGCCGCGCCAGGGCGGCGCGGCACCGTGGCGACGGATCAGTAGATGTCGAAGGCGAAGTAGCGGCTGGAGATCTTCTTGTAGGTGCCGTCGGCGACGATCTCGTCCAGGGCCTGGTTCAGGCGCTCGCGCAGGGCGTTGTCTTCCTTGCGCACGGCGATCGAGGCGTCGGCGGTGGTGCCGTTGACGTCACCGATGATCTTGCAGCAATCCTTGCCGGCGCTTTCAGCCCAGGCCAGCAGCGGGAACTTGTCGGCGATCACCCCGTCGATGCGCCCGGCGGCCAGGTCGCTGTTGGCTTCGTCCAGGGTCGGGTAGAACTTCACGTCGGCCCCGGCCGGGCCGTAGTGGTCCTCGGCGTAGATGGCCTGGGTCGAGGACGATTGCGCGCCCACGGTACGGCCCTTGAAGTCGGTCTGGGCATCGGTGATGTCCGAGTCCCTGGGCACCGCCACCGACAGCGGGGTGCGGTAGTAGTGGTTGGTGAAGGCTATCTTTTTCTTGCGTTCGTCGGTGGCGATCATCGAGGCCACCACGGCGTCGTACTTCTTGGCCATCAGCGCCGGGATGATGCCTTCCCAGTCCTGGGCGACGATCTGGCACTGCACCTTGAGCCGCTCGCACAGGGCGTTGGCGATGTCCACGTCGAAGCCGTGCAGCTGGTTGCTGGAGTCCACGTAGTTGAAGGGCGGGTAGGCGCCTTCGGTGGCGATCTTCAAGACCTCGGCCTGGGCCGCGGTAGCGGCGACGGCCATGACGCAGGCACTGGCGAAGCGAACGACGTTTTTCATGGAGCACCTCGATTATTTATTGTTTTGCTCGGGTGGAGGATGTGTAGCCAACGAACTCGTTATGCAGGGCGGCAGTGGCTTCCAGGCGCTTTTCCACCTCGGGCCCCAGGTGCTTGCACACCTGGTTGACCAGCAGGTGCACCAGCGACAGCATCGCCGCGGTGGACTCCCAGAACAGGTTGAACTCGGTGGGCACGCGAAACACCTCGTCGGCGTTCTGCTCGGCCCAGTCGCAGAAGGTATCGGTGACCAGGGTCACCGGAATCCCCGCCTCGCGGGCCTTGTGGCACAGGGCCAGGGCGTGGCGCGAGTAGCGCCGGGCTTCGAACACCACCAGCGCGCAGTCGGCGGGCGGGGCCAGCAGCACCTCGGCGAAGTGCCCGGCGGAACCGTCCACCAGCTGCACGCCGTCGCGCAGGTATTGCAGCAGATGGACCATGGAGGCGGCGATGCCGCGCTCGGTCTGGAAGCCGGCGACGAACACCCGCGGCCGGCTGGCCAGGCGTTGCACCACCTGGTCCCAGCCCGGGGTCAGGCTGTATTCATAGACCTTCATCAACGCCCCGACTTCCAGCTCGAAGCTGCGTGGCAGGCCCTGGCCGGTGGGGCTGGGCTGCTGGCGGAACTCCTGCAAGCGATCGCCCACCAGCCACGGCCCCTCGCCGAGGTCGTTCTTCAGGTCGTTCTTCAGATCCTTGAAATGGCTGTAGCCGATGGCGCGGCAGAAGCGCCCGACGCTGGACTCGCTGACGCCGAGTTTCTCGGCAATGTCGGCGGCAGTCTGGAACGGCAGCTCGTAGAGGTTGGCCAGCATGTAGCTGGCGATTGCCCGGCCTGAAGCGGTGGCGCTGGGCAGGCTGCTTTCAAGGCGTTGTTTGATGGATTGGCTCATGGTTTTTCATTGTTATTGGCCGTTGACAACGGAAAATGAATGTTTTCTGTCATTAAGTCAACATTTGACAGTTAACTGTCGTGACGCGATAGTCAGGCGCCTTCCAATAACAATTCCAATGGAGCCACCCATGTCCGACGCCCCCCTGGCGCAGGCCGCTAGCGAGTACCTCGACCTGCCGGCCTTGACCCATCTTCTGCAACGTATCTTCCTGCGCCACGGCACCAGCGCCGAGGTGGCCCGGGTCCTGGCGGACAACTGCGCCCGGGCCCAGCGCGATGGCTCCCACAGCCACGGGGTGTTCCGCATTCCCGGCTACCTGTCGTCCCTGGCCAGCGGCTGGGTCGATGGCCAGGCCGTGCCGCAAGTGGAGGATGTAGCCCCTGGCGTGGTGGCGGTGGATGCCGCAGGCGGTTTTGCCCAGCCGGCCCTGGCGGCGGCCCGCGAGGCGCTGGTGAGCAAGACCCGCAGCGCCGGGATCGCGGTGCTGGCGATCCGTAATTCCCATCACTTCGCCGCGCTCTGGCCGGATGTCGAGCCCTTCGCCGAAGAGGGCCTGGTGGCCCTGAGCCTGGTCAACAGCATGACCTGCGTGGTGCCCCACGGTGCCCAGCGGCCGTTGTTCGGCACCAATCCGATTGCCTTCGCCGCGCCCCGCGAAGGCGCCGAGCCCATCGTCTTCGACCTGGCCACCAGCGCCATTGCCCATGGCGACGTGCAGATCGCCAAGCGCCAGGGTGAGCAGCTGCCCGAGGGCATGGGGGTGGATCGTGACGGCCAGCCCACCTGCGATCCGGCGGCGATCCTCGACGGCGGCGCCTTGCTGCCCTTCGGCGGGCACAAGGGCTCGGCGCTGTCGATGATGGTGGAGCTGTTGGCGGCGGCGCTGACCGGAGGCAACTTCTCCTTCGAGTTCGACTGGTCCCGGCATCCCGGGGCACAGACGCCCTGGACCGGCCAGTTGCTGATCGTCATCGACCCCAGCCACTGCGGCGGTGGCCGCTTCGCCCAGCGCAGCCAGGAGCTGGTACAGCAGATGCAGGCCGTGGGCCTGGAGCGCCTGCCCGGTGACCGGCGCTACCGCACCCGGGCCAGATCCCTGCAAGAGGGCATTCCACTTACCACCGCCGAACTGGCGCGGCTGCGGGGCCTGGCGGGCGACGACTAAGGGCTTCATCCCTTCGCATCCGGGTCCATGAGCCCTTGGTGTTACTCCAGGTAGGGGGCCGGTAGCGGGGCTGGTCGTGGATCGAAACGGCCGCTCCCCTGCTGCCCCACCAAAGCACCGGCCACTTGCCTCCAAGGCAGCCTATGGGCGCTTGCGGCGCCTTTTGATAATCGCCTCCGACATCTCGTCCCCCGAATGCGGAGCGCGCCATGCACAACAATAAGAATCGCCAGCACCCTCTGTTCCCGGCCCTGATCGCCGGCCTGTCGACCCTCGGCCTGGGCAATGCCGCCCAGGCCCAGATCATGCTCTACGACAAGGACCAGACCACCTTTTCCACCGACGGCTACGTCAACGCCTTCTACGTCAACAGCAAGGTCGACCGTGCCGGCGAGCAGTACGACCGGCGCCAGGCGCGGGTGAAGATGGGCTTTTTGCCCAACTACCTGGGCTTCAACATGGGCAAGCAGGTGGACGACCTCAAGCTCGGCGCCCGGGCCTCGTTCTGGGTAACCATCAACGACAGCCAGGACAACGGCACCGACACCGCCATCGACGTGCGCCAGTTCTACGGCACCGTGGCCAACCCGGAGTGGGGCGAAGTGCTGATCGGCAAGGACTTCGGCCTGTTCGCCCGCTCCAACATCCTGCTCGACGAGATGCTCGCAGGCTATGGCCAGGTCAGCGACAGCCTGGGGCTGGTGGATGGCGGCGGGGTGTCGTTCGGCAATATCGGCAGCGGTTATCCCTATCCCTTTCCCACCTCGCAGATCACCTACCGCAGCCCGTTGATGGACGGCCTGCGGGTGGCGGTGGGCATCCTCGACCCGGTGGACACCAACGACAGCAGCACCCTGGGCAAGGCCTACCAGAAGAACCCGCGTACCGAGAGCGAGATCACCTACCAGTTCGACCTGGGCGGGGCCAAGTTCTACAGCTGGCTCAACGGCAGCTACCAGACCTCCGACAACACCGACCCCGAGGTGCGCTCGGTGACCTCCAAGGGCCTGGGCTACGGCCTGCAAGCCAAGCTGGGCGGGTTGTCCCTGACCGGCTCGGGGTTCCAGGCCAGGGGCATCAACCCGTTCTTCACCAACAACGCCGGCAAGGCCACCCTGCGCAATGTCGACAGCCGCGGCTACCTGCTGCAGGGCTCGTACAAGCTGGGCAAGAACCGCCTGGCGCTGTCCTACGGCAAGACCCGTGACGACGGCAACGGCGTGGTGGGCAGCGGCGCCGACTACCAGACGCGCGGCGTCGCGCTGTTCCATGACATCAACGACAACCTCAAGCTGGTGGCCGAGTACAACCAGTTCCAGATCGACGGCCATCGCGGCAGCGCCCAGAACGAAGACACCAACACCTTCGCCGTAGGCGCAGTGCTGACCTGGTAACGGCAGCGGCAAGCCGCAAGTTGCCAGCTGCAAGCCGTAAGTGGGTAGCCGCAAGCGGTGTGCGTCTGTTCTTGCGGCCGATTGTGAGAATCCTGTGGTGCGCAAGTGCGCTCGCGCTGGAAGGCGCAGCCTACGCCCATGGAACCGGCCACCCGCTACCCAAGTAGCATTCGTGCCCCGGGGCCGGCTTCGTACACTCATCCCTCAGACAATCCCGCGCCGGAGGCGACGATGCAGCAAGCCCAGAGCGAGGGCGTGGTCAGCGCCATGTCCCAGGCCGGCGATCCGCAGCAGGTGGCCCAGGACCTGGCCCGCCAGCTGCTGCATCCGCACCTGGGCTTCGTGCTGTTCTTCTGCTCCGCCGAGTACCCGCTGCAAGCCCTCGGCCAGGCCCTGCAGCAGGGCTTTGGCGGTATCCCCCTGGTGGGCTGCACCAGCGCCGGGGAAATCACGCCCCAGGGCTACGGGCGCAACTGCGTGACCGCCATCGGTTTCGACTATCGGCACTTTTCCATCGCCGCCGAGCTGATCGACCAGATGGAGCATTTCAGCCTGATCGACGCCCAGCGCATGGTCGAGCGCCTGGTGGGCGGCTGTCGCAGCAACACCCTGGCGCCGATCAAGGGCAACACTTTCGCCCTGACCCTGCTGGACGGCCTGTCGAGTCGTGAGGAAATGGTCCTGGCCGCCCTCAGCGCGGCCCTGGGCGATATCCCGCATTTCGGCGGTTCGGCCGGCGACGACAACTACCTGACCCACACCCACGTGTACTTCGGCGGTGAATTCCACAGCGGTGCAGCGGTGGTGGTGCTGGTCAATACCTGGCTGGATTTCGAGGTGTTCACCACCCACCACATCCAGCCCCGGACGGAAAAACTGGTGGTCACCGGCGTCGACAGCACCTTGCGCCGAGTCTACGAGCTGAACGCCGAGCCGGCCGCCGAGGAATACGCACGGCTGATCGGCGTGCCGCTGGCGCACCTCGATCACCGGGTGTTCGCCGCCCATCCGCTGGCGGTGCGGATCAACCAGCACTACTACGTGCGTGCGGTGCAGCAGGTGCACCCGGACCTGAGCCTGAGTTTCTACTGCGCGGTGGAGAACGGCATCGTCCTCACCGCCATGACCCCGGGGCCGTTGCTGCCCAACTTGCAAGCCTTGTTCGACGGCCTGCAACAGCGCCTGGGCAGTTTGCTGCTGACCATCGGCTGCGACTGCTTCCTGCGCCGCCTGGAACTGGAAGACCAGGGCGGCCTGGAGCGTATCGGCGCCTTCCTGCGCGAGCAGCGGGTGATGGGGTTCAACACCTACGGAGAACAGTTCAATGGCATGCACATCAACCAGACCTTCACCGGGGTCGCCATTGCTCGCAGCCGGGCTGCGGCCCGTCGCTGAACTGCAAGCCCGTATCGACTGCCTGCAACGGGAGAACCGCAAGCTGCGGCGGATCAACGACGCGCTGATCGAGCGGGTCGAGTCCGGCATCACCCGGGGCAACGATCCTTATGCGGCGTTCCAGCACTCGGTGGTGCTGGCCGAACAGGTGCGCGAACGCACCGACGCACTGAACCAGGCCATGGCCGAGCTCAAGGCCGGCAACCATTTGCTCAGCGAGGCGCGGATGCGGGCCGAGACCGCCCACCAGCACCTGATCGATGCCATCGAGAGCATTTCCGACGCCTTCGTGCTGTTCGACCAGGAGCAGCGCATCGTCCTGTTCAACAGTCGCTTTCGCGCCTTCTGGGCCCACAGCCGGGTGCGGATCATGGCCGGCATGCGCCTGGCCGAGGTCCGGCGGTTGCTGACCAGCACCGGGCTGTTCAGCGAAGAGCCGCGCAGCGGCGCTGACGAACACCTGTTGTATCGCCAGCACAACGGCCGCTGGCTGCAGGTCAGCGAACGGCCGACCCGCGAGGGTGGGCGGGTGATCCTGTTCACCGACATTACCGAGGTCAAGCACAGCGAGACCCAGCGCCGCGAGCAGGCGGTGGCGCAAAAATCCCACCTGTTGCAACGGGCGGTGGACAACCTGTCCCAGGGCGTGGCCATGGTCAACGCCCTGGGCGTGCTGGAGTTGTGGAACCGGCGCTTCCTGGAGCTCAGCGGGTTGGCACCGGTGGCCGCGCACCGCTTGTTTGCCGAGGTCATCGGTGACAGCGAACTGAGCCTGCTCAGCCCTGACAGCCGTGATGCCAATGGTCGGCCGATCCATGAGTGCGAGCAGCGCCTGAGCGATGGCCGGGTCCTGGAGATCCGCACTCATCCGCTGCCCACCGGTGGTTTCGTCAACACCTTCACCGACATCACCGAGCGCTACCAGCATGCCGAGGCCCTGAGCGAGAGCGAACGCTGGATCCGCCTGATCACCGACCAGGTGCCGGCGCTGATCGCCTACCTCAATGCCGACCTGGTGTACGAGTTCACCAACAAGGTCTACGAGCAGTGGTACTGCTGGCCCCGGGGCGTGATGCTCGGCCAGAGCCTGCGCGAGGTGCACAGCGAGCAGCACTACCAGCGCCTGGAGTCCTACATCGCCCGGGCGCTGGCGGGGGAGAGCGTGACCTTCGAGTTCCCCGAGACCAACATCAACCATCAAGAGCGCTACATGCTGCGCTCCTACGTGCCCAACCGCCTGGCCAACGGCGAGGTGGTGGGGATCTTCGTGCTGATCCGCGACATCACCGAGCGCCGGCGCACCGCCGAGGCCCTGCACCAGGCCTACCAGAACCTGGAGCTGCGGGTGCGCGAGCGCACCGCCGAATTGACCACCCTCAACCAGCAACTGCTGCGCGAGATCGAGGAGCGCAGCCGGGTCGAATCGCGCCTGCGCGAGGCCAAGGGCGAGGCCGAGCGGGCCAACCTGTCGAAGACCAAGTTCCTCGCCGCGGTCAGCCACGACCTGTTGCAACCCTTGAACGCCGCGCGCCTGTTCACCAGCGCCTTGCTCGAACGCCGCGATCCCGAGGCGAGCCAGGCGTTGGTGCGCAATGTCAGCAATTCCCTGGAGGACGTGGAAAACCTGCTGGGCACCCTGGTGGACATCTCCAAGCTGGACGCCGGGGTGATCAAGGCCGACGTCGCACCTTTCGCCCTGGGCGAGCTGCTGGACAACCTGGCCGCCGAATATGCCCAGGTGGCCCGCAGCGAGGGCCTGGAGCTGCACTTCGTGGCCTGCTCGGCGCTGGTGCGCAGCGACATCCAGCTGCTGGCGCGGGTCCTGCGCAACCTGTTGAGCAATGCCATCCGCTACACCCGCCAGGGCCGCGTGGTGCTGGGCTGCCGGCGCCAGGGCCGCTGGCTGTCGATCCAGGTCTGGGACAGTGGCCTGGGCATCGCCGCCGAGCGGCTGGAGGAGATCTTCCTGGAGTTCAAGCGCGGTGATGAACAGCGTCCCGACCAGGACCGGGGCTTGGGCCTGGGGCTGGCCATCGTCGAGAAAATCGCCGGGATCCTCGGCCACCGCATCGACGTGCGTTCCTGGCCGGGACGCGGTTCGGTGTTCAGCGTGCAAGTGCCGATCAGCGCCAGCGCGCCGCCACCGGCTCCGTACCTGGAAGGGCGGGCGGCGCCGCTGGAGCGTTTGCAGGGTGCGCGGATCTGGGTGCTGGATAACGATGCGGCGATCTGCGCCGGCATGCGCACCCTGCTCGAAGGCTGGGGCTGCCAGGTGGTCACGGCGTTGTCTGAGGAAGACCTGGCGCGCCAGGTGGACGACTACCCGGCCGAGGCCGACCTGCTGATCGCCGACTACCATCTGGACCAGCAGCGCAACGGCATCGACGCCGTGGCGCGGATCAACGCCCGGCGCGCCCTGGCGATCCCGGCGATGATGATCACCGCCAACTACAGCAACGACCTCAAGCAGCAACTGCGCGAACTGGGCCACACCCTGATGCACAAGCCGGTGCGCCCGATGAAACTCAAGACCGCTATCAGCCACCTCATGAAGCAGCGGCAAGCTTCAAGCTGTAAGCCCCGAGCTTGAGGCTTGCCGCTTGCCGCTTGCCGCTTGCCGCTAGCGGCGCAGGTAGGCGCCGAAATCGATGTCGCCGGCGCTGAGGATTGCTTGTACCCGGTTGTGTACGTTGAGCTTGCGCAGGATCGCCGAGACGTGGGCCTTCACCGTGGTCTCGGCGATGTCCAGGGTGTAGGCGATCTGCTTGTTGGATTCGCCCTTGGTCATGCGCTCCAGCACCAGCAGTTGCTTGCGGGTCAGGGCCTGCAACAGCTCCGGCGGGAAGCTCGGGGCTTCGCTGCTGCGCCGTCCTGGCGAGCTCTTCTGGGTGCGGATGATGTCCGGCGGCAGGTACACGTTGCCATTGAGGATCTGCTCGATGGCTTCGGTCATCTGCGAGCGCGGCGAGGACTTGGTGATGAACCCCACGGCACCATAAGTGATGGCCTGCAGCACGATCTGCTTGTCCTGCTCGGCGGAGACGATCACCACCGGGATGGTCGGTGCTTCGTTGCGCAGGGTGATCAGGCCATTGAGGCCGTGCATGCCGGGCATGTTCAGGTCCAGCAGGATCAAGTCCAGGTCGTCGTGGTCCTGGGTCAGGGCCAGGGCGCTGTCCAGGTCGGCGGTCTCCATCACCTCGCTGCCGGGGAAACCGTCGCTGATGACGTTGTGGATGGCTTCGCGAAACAGTGGGTGATCATCGGCTATCAGGATTCTGTACACGGCCTTTCACCTCGTTATTGTGGTTATGGGGACACTTGAGCCAGGCATCGTCAGGGCAGGGGCTCGGGCTGGGCCGCCACCACGGGCAGCCCGGCGGCTTCCCAGGCATCCAGCCCGTCGCGGTACCAGTAGATATTTTTATAGCCCAGGGCTGCGGCGCGTTTTACCGCGTTCCAGCTCAGCCAGCAATCGGCGCGGCAATAGAACACCAGCGCTCGCTGGCGGTCGCCCTGGCTCAGGCGCTGCAAATGCTGGCTGAAGTAGTCCTGCCACTGGGGCGTCAGCTCGCCGTCGCCGGTATTGGCCAGCCAGTGGCTGCCGGGCAGGTTGGCGTGGGGTTCGCTGTCGATGAAGCGGCCTTGCAGCCATTGCCGGCGATAGACATCGATCAGCAGCGGTGCCGGGTGCTCTTGCAGCAGGCCTTGCAAGGCCTGGGTGTCGACGATCTGCGCCGCCTCGATGTGCAGCGGGGTCGGGCTGCGATACAGGCCGGTGCGATAACCCTCGGCGGAAAACAGCGGGTCGGCGGCCTGGACGCTGCCCAGCGCCAGGCTCAGGCACAGCGTGGCCAGGGTTTGCAAGGCACGTGGCATATGGCTTTTATCCTTGTCGTTATGGGCCCATTACATGCCAGGGCCGGGTACTTGGGAATGCGACCATCGACAGCAAAAGCAGTACCAAAGTCGTAGGTCCTGGCTGGGCGACGTTCTTGCGCTTGTCGGTAGTCGCTGCTGCGGCTGTTCAGGTGACGCCAAGCCTGCTGGCACGCTCCGTCAGGGCCATCCACGGGGTTTCATGCGCGGCCAGGTGCCGGTTCTCGGAACCCTGGAAAGTCCTTCGGCCCTTTGCGCCGCCTCGCCCAGGGCTCGACAGCGGCTGCGGAGGTTTTTCATCAGCAGAACCTAGGCGGTGTTCTTGCGCAGGGCGGCGTGCTGCGGGTTGAAGGTGGCGACCGCGAGCAGCGCGAATACCAGGGTCAGGCCCAGGCACACCGCCAGGGCCAGGGGGTTGAACCGCAGGTACAGGGCAAAACGCACCAGTTCCACCGCGTGGGTGAAGGGATTGATGGCGCACAGCCAATACAGCCACTGGCTGGCCTCGAGCATCTTCCACAGCGGGTACAGCGCCGAAGACAGGAAGAACAGCGGGAAGATCACGAAATTCATCACCCCGGCGAAGTTCTCCAACTGGCGGATGGCGTTGGACAGCAGCAACCCGAGGGCGCTGAGCATCAGCGCCACCAGCAACAGTGCCGGTAGCGCCGCCAGCAGGCCCAGGGCCGGCGGCTGCACCCCGTAGAGCCAGGCGATGGCGAGAAAGGCATACACCTGCAACAGCGACACCAGGGCCGTGGCCAGCAGCTTGCTGGCCAAGAGGAACGGCCGGGGCAGGGGGCTGGTGAGCAGGAGGCGCATGCTGCCCATCTCGCGGTCGTAGACCATCGACAGCGATCCTTGCATGCCGTTGAACAGCAGGATCATGCAGGCCAGCCCGGGGATGATGTAGACCTCGTAGGGAATGTAGGTGTCGTAGGGCTCGATGATGGCGATGCCCAGGGCCGCGCGAAAGCCGGCGGCGAACACCAGCAGCCACAGCAACGGGCGCACCAGGGCGCTGAGAAAGCGCGTGCGCTGCAGGACGAAGCGCAGCCATTCGCGCAGCACGATGCCGCGCAGGCACTGCCAGTAGGCGCTTATGCCAGGTGTGTTCATGACCGGTGTGCTCATGCCGCGTGTCCTCCGGTTGCCAGCGAGTGGGTGGGCGTCGCCGAGGTCAGGCGGGCGAAGGCGCTGCCCAGGTCACCGCCGTGGGCCTGGCTCACCGCGCCAGCTTCGCCGCTGGCCACCAGGCGCCCCTGGTGCAGGACCAGCAACTGGTCGTCGGCCTGTACTTCATCCAGCAGGTGGGTGGTCCACAGCACGCTCAGCTGTTGCTCCTCACACAGCTGGCGGATATGCCGGCCCAGGGCCACGCGGCTGGCCGGGTCGAGGCCGCTGCTGGCTTCGTCGAGCAACAGCAGGCGCGGCTGGTGCAGCAGTGCGCGGGCGATCTCCACCCGGCGCCGGTGCCCGCCGTTGAGCTGGCGCACCGGCTCGCGGCGGCGTTCGTCCAGGCCCTGGCGTTGCAGCTCGGCCTCCACCCGCGCCTGGGCCTGGCGCCGGGACAGGCCATGCAGGGCGGCGTGGTAGCGCAGGTTCTGCTCGACGCTCAGGTCCAGGTCCAGGGTGCTTTGCTGGAACACCACCCCCAGCTGGCGCAGGGCCGCTCGTGCGGCGTTGCGCAGCGAGCAGCCGCCGACGCGGATGTCGCCCTGTTGCAGGTCGTAGAGCCGGGTGAGCAGGGCGATCAGTGTCGACTTGCCGGCGCCGTTGGGCCCCAGCAGCGCGGCGAAGCGCCCGGGAGCCAGGCTCAGGCTGACCTGGTCCAGGGCCCGGCGCGGGCCGTAGGCGAAGCTCAGCTGGCACACCTCCAGGGCCTTCATGGGGTCACCACCACGCCCCAGGGGTAACGCCCGACCTTCACCGACTTGAGCACCTTGCGCTGCTCCACGTCGATCACCGAGACGTCGCCGCTGACCCCATTGGTGGCCAGCAATTGGCGCTGGTCCGGGGTGAATGCCAATTGCCAGACCCGCCGTCCCACCAGCAGGTAGTCGAGGACCTCGAAGGTCTTGGCGTCGATCACCGCCACATGGTTGGCCGGGCCCAGGGCGACGAAGGCGTACCGGCCGTCGGCGCTGAGCTTGATCCCCACCGGCTGGACCTTGTCCGGGTGCACGCCCTTGATCTTGAACCCCAAGGTCTTGAGCACCTGGCGCGTGGCCACGTCGAGGATGGTCACCGTGCCGCCGATTTCCGCCGAGGCCCACAGGCGCGAACCGTCCGGGGAAAATTCGACGAAACGCGGGCGCTGGTCCACCAGGGTGTTGTCGGCCAGGGTCTGGGTGCTGGTGTCGATCCAGTGCAGCATGTTGGTGGTTTCGCTGGTGTTGACCGCCCACTTGCCGTCGGGGCTGACCGCCATGCCTTCGGGTTCGACACCGACGTCGATCTGCCCCAGGACCTTGGCGGTCTGGGTGTCGATCACCGTCACCAGCGCATCGTCTTCGTTGGATACGTACAGCCAGCGGTTGTTGGGGTGCAGGGCGAACTGCTCGGGGTCCTTGCCCGACGGCAGCTCCTTGACGATCTTGCGGGTGGCCACGTCCATCACCTGGACCCGGTCCGAATCGCTGGCGCAGATGTACAGCAGCCGGTTGTCGTGGGACAGCAACAAGCCCCGGGGCCGCTGGCCGACGGGCAGGGTGTCGGTGACCTCCAGGGTCTGCAGGTCGATCAGGCTCAGGCTGTTGTCCTTCTCGTTGGAGACCCAGGCCGTGGCGGCCAGGGCGTGCCCGGTGGCGAGCAGCAGGGCCGCGCAGAGCGTGGAGCGGCGAAGAAGAGGGCGGCGCATGGCGGATTCCTTATTGTTGTAGGGGGCGGCTCAGGGATAGCGGCAGGTCACTTCGGGACGGTCGTAGCCCAGGCTGTCCATTTCATTGAACGGATGCAGGAAACCCTCCTGGGGCGAGGTGCTGACCAGGGCCCGGGGCTGCACCAGGGCAATGGGTTGGCGCAGCTCGCCGTTCCATGGGCGGTAGCTGAGCTTGCGGCCCTTGAAGCCATCCAGCGGCAACTGGTCGCCCAGCAGCCGTTGTTGCAGGTCCCGGGGCTCGGCCTGGCGCAACGTGCGCACCGCGCTGGCGATGCTGCGCACGGCCATCCAGGCGGCGAAGTCACGGTCGTTCATCCAGCGCCCGGCCTGGGCTTCGAAGCGCTTTTGCAATTGCGCGGCGCCGAAGGTCTCCACGCTCTTGTGCCAGGCGGTAGGGGTCAGGCCCTGGGTGCCGGCCACCGGGCGCGGGTACCAGGTCTGGTAGGGCAGGTATTCGCCGAAGTCGCCGCGCTCGTCGGCCACCAGCACCACGTCGTACTCGGTGGTTTGGGTGAACAGCGGCATGTCGGCCTGGGCACTGCGGCGCTGGTCGTTGTCGAAGCTCCAGGCTTTTTCCGCGACGATCTGCAGGCCGAAGCGCTTCATGGCCCGGCGCAGGGCCTGGGCGTAGGCTCGGTCATCCTCGGTCTGGCCGACCACCAGCAAGGCCCGCTGCCATTTGCGCAGGGCCAGGAACTGCACCAGGGCGTCGGCCAGCATGGCCCGGCTCGGCAGGCTGTGCAGCACGTTGCCCAGGCACTGGTCGCTGCGCAGGCGGTCGTCGGGACTGCCGGCGTTGAACAGCAGGCTGTCGGGCAGGGCGGCGGACAAGGCGCGCAAGCTGGCCGCCGGGGCGTTCACCACGAACAGCCGCAGGCCCTGCTCGTGCTGGGCCCGGGCGGCTTGCAGCAGCGCCTCGGGGCTGTCGACGCTGGCGCTGACCAGCTCGAACCGCTGCTTGAGGAAGCGCCCGGTGCTGTTGTTGTCGACGATCGCCAGCTCGGCGCCTTGCAGGCCGGCATCGACGGGTTCGGGAATGATGTTCGAGAGCAGCGGACCAGCGTCGGGCCGATAGCCCAGGTAGCCGATGCGCACCTGCAGGCTGGGCTCGGCCACTTGCGTGGCCCGCGCGCATTGGACGCCGCCCAGGGCCATGGCAAGGGCCAGCAGGCAGGTCAGGGCAAGGGGGGCGGGCTGGCGCATCGGCGGCTCTCCACGGCAGGTGGCGCCAGCATAGAAAGAGCATCGCAGCGCAGGAATATGCAGAAAGTAGCGCCCGGCCTGTACCAAGGTAGTAGTCCGGCGCGGCGGTGGCGGTCTTAGCATGGCCAGCAGAGCCCCTGGCCACTGTGGAGCCAACGCCCATGCGCCTGATCAAACTGCTGCTATTGCCCCTGCTGCTGATCCTCAGCCTGATCGGCGTCGATCGCCCGCATGGCTCGCGCCCGCTGCCGGTGCCAGTGGTGCCGCTGGCGCCGGGGCACTAGGCATGTCAGCGCTGTGGCGGATCAACCTGTGGGTCAGCGGTTTTTTCGCCCTGGTGACCCTGGCTTGTGCCGGGTTGCTGTGGCACCAGGCCTTGGCCGATGTCGAGCGCGAGTTGCAGTCCGCCGAGGCCGTGGTGGCGTACCTGGGCGAGACCGCCGAGCGCGACCCGGCCAGCCTGCAAGCGCGCCTGACCCGCAGCCTGCGCCATGTGCGGGTGCATTGGCTGGAACCGGGCGCCAGTGCCCGCCTGCCCGAACAATCGGGCTGGGAAGCCTGGCTCGGCCGCCGCTTGTTCAGCGAGCGCCAGCATGCCAGCCGGCTGCTGGACTTGAGCGACGGACGCCGGGTGCTGATCGCCGTCGATGCCCGGGACGAGATCGACGAAGCCTGGGATTCCCTGCAACAACTCTTGGGCCTGTGCGCCCTGGCCCTGGCCCTGAGCCTGTTGGCCATTCGCTGGGCGGTGCGCCGTGGCATTGGCCTGCTCGATGACCTGCTGCGGGCCTTGGGCCAAGTGTCGGCCGGGCAACTGGCGGTGCGCCTGCCGGAAAGCGGCCTGCCCGAAGCGCTGCAACTGGCCGGGCACTTCAACCGCATGACCTCGGCCCTGGAGCAGACCCGGGCCGACAACGCGCAGCTGACCCGGGCGTTGCTGGCGGTGCAGGAGCGCGAACGGACCCAGCTGGCGCAGACCCTGCACGACGATCTCGGCCAGTACCTGGCCGGTATCCGCGCCCAGGCCTGCCTGCTGCGCCTGGTGGCTGGCGAGCCGGCCACGGTGGCGCAGACGGCCGAGCGGCTGGAGCACAACTGCCAGCATCTGCAACAAGGTTTTCGCAGCCTGGTGCAGGACCTGTATCCGGTCGTCCTGCAGCACGTGTCGCTGCCTGCCGCGGTGCAGATGCTGGTGAGCCAGTGGCAGGACACCCAGCGCATCGCCTGCCAGCTGAGGTTGAGCGAGGACCTGCCAACGCTGTCCATGGCGAGCAAGACCCACCTGTACCGATTGTTGCAGGAGGCCCTGACCAATATTGCCCGGCATGCCGACGCCAGCCAGGTGCGGGTACGCCTGCAACGCAGTGGTCGCGGCTTGCGCTTGTGGGTGCGGGACAACGGCCGCGGCGCCTGCCAGCCCCAGCGTCCCGGGGTCGGCCTGCATTCGATGGCCGAGCGCGCCCGCAGCCTGGGGGGCGAACTGCGCATCCTCAGTCGTCCCGGCGCCGGTTGGGCGCTGGCCCTGGACATTCCCCTGGAGGCCCGATGAACATCTTGTTGGTCGACGACCATGCCGTGGTCCGCCAGGGCTACGCCAGCCTGCTGCGGGCGGCGTTGCCGGCGATGCAGGTCCGCGAAGCGGCCAATGGCGAGGAGGCCCTGGCCCGGGTCCTGGAAGAGGTGCCGAACCTGGTGATCATGGACTTCGGCCTGCCCGGCATCAGTGGCCTGGAGACCACTCGGCGCCTGCGCCAGCGCTTGCCACAGCTGCGGGTGCTGTTCTTCAGCATGCACGACGAACTGCCCCTGGTGCGCCAGGCCCTGGAGGCGGGGGCCTCGGGCTACCTGACCAAGAGCTCGGCGCCCCAGGTGCTGATCGAAGCGGTACAGCGGGTGCTGGCGGGCCACGCCTACATCGAGCAAGCCCTGGCCACCCAGCTGGCCTGCACGCCCCAGGCCGGCGCCAGCGACCCGCGCTTGCAGAGCATGACCCAGCGTGAGCTGGAGATCTTCGTGATGCTGGCCCGCGGCACCCCGGCGCGGGAGATTGCCGAGCAGCTGTGCATCAGCACCAAGACCGTGTCCAACCACCTGACCCTGCTCAAGAGCAAGTTGCAGGTCAGTTCCCATGCGCAGCTGGTGCATCTGGGGATTGATATGGGGGTGGTGCGGGTGGCGGGATAGGCCTGTGGTGGTCTGGCTACATCTGCGGTTTGAACAGGTTCTTGGGCGATGAGTCCAGGCCGGTAACGTGCCGCCACCCCATGGAAGGTGGTTCGTGGCCGTGCATGGAGATATAAATTCAGTATTTTGGGGATTATCTGCTATTTTTATGTATAAGCTATGAATTTATAGAGTTATATGGCCTTTATAGGTGTATGGGGAACTCTATAATGACCAAGGTTAAGTGGGATTCCTGGCTATAAGGCTCGATATGATGGATTTAGCGTTTGTCAGGCCTGATGAAGTGGTCAAGCAGCTTTGCGCTCGCCTGCGCCAGGAACGCCTGTCCCAGCAAATGACTCAGGCCGAAGTCGCGGCGCGTGCAGGCGTTGGAGTCGGAACCTTGTCCAACCTGGAGGCTGGGCGCAGCGTGGCGTTCGACAGCGTGGTTCGGGTGGCCATGGTGCTGGGGCGCCTGCCTGAGCTGGAGCAGCTGTTCCTACCGCAACTGGACAGTCTCGACGACATCCTGCGTTATGAGCAGGGCGCCCAACGGCGGCGCGTGAAGAGGAAGGCTGGCGATGCTTGAACAGGTCGACATCTACTACGACGGTTGGGCGGAGCACTGGCGCTGGGGGTCTTTGGTGTCCACGACCGCGCTCACCGGCCGTCCGTTGATTGCCTTCGAGTACAGCGAGCAGGCCCTGGACCGGGGTCTGGAACTATCGGCCTTGCGCTTGCCGTTGAAGGGGCCGCGGCTGCGCAGGGACTTTCCCGTGCATCAGATGGGATTGCCCGGGCCAGTCTATGACTCGCTGCCTGATGGTTGGGGCATGCTGCTGATGGACCGTTTGTTCAAGCGTCGTGGCCTCAACCCCGCGCGGATCGGTCCTCTGGAGCGCTTGGCCTATATTGGCGACCATGCCATGGGCGCGATGTCATTCGAACCTGTGGCGCCAGACCTGCTCATGGCGCCTGAGGACATTTCCCTGGAGCGTTTGGCGGCAGAGGTCGAGCACGTGCTGCATGGCGAGGGTGGGGAGTTCTTGCAGCAACTGCTGTTGATGGGCGGTTCCCCCCATGGCGCACGCCCCAAGGCGTTGCTCTATCGCGATCCTGTGGATGGCCGCTTCAGTACAGTGGCCGGGCCTGGCCTGGATGCTTGGCTGATCAAGTTTCCGGGGACGGGTGAGCACCCTGAGGTCTGCGCCGTTGAGGCGGTCTACGCGCAGTGCTTGCGCGAATGTGCCATCGATACCTCGGACACCGAGCATTTCGCATTGCCCAATGGCCAGGCGGCTTTCGCCACCCGACGTTTTGATCGGCACAACGGAATGCGCGTGCCCATGCAAAGCCTCGCTGCCTTGACCGGTGCGGATTTCCGGGCGGCCGGCGCACTGGACTACACCGCTTTCCTGCGGGCCAGCCAATACTGTTGCAACGATGTGCGGGCAAAGGCGCTGGCCTTTGCACGGGTCGTGTTCAACGTGGCGTTCAACAACCGCGATGACCATCCCAAGAACTTCGCCTACCTCATGTCTCCAAGCGGCCACTGGCAGTTGGCGCCGGCTTATGACGTGACCTTCTGCGAAGGGCCGGGAGGCTATCACCAGATGGATGTACTGGGCGAGGCGCTAGACATCAGCCGCAAGCATCTGCTCAGGCTTGCGATGGAAGAAGCGGAGCTATCGAACGGTGTTGCCATCGACATCATCGAGCGCATCTGCCAGGTGGCCAGCGGTTTTACCCTCAGGGCCAGGGCTCTGTTTCCAGGGGACATCACCTCGGATACCCTGCGCACCATCCAGGCCCGCATCGACGCTAACCTCGCTCGGATCGGTTGACACCTGCAGCCGTAGAGCAGCGAGGCTGCGTCCGGGTGCGCAGTGCCCGTGAGGCCCGGCGACGCGGTCCATCAGGCTCGTCGCGTCTGGCGGTTTGGCGAGTGCTCAGGCCTGGCGAGGACTGCGTCCTCGTGCGCAGCCTCGCTGCGCTCGACAGCGGCTACAAGGCGGTGTCAGTTGCTCCAGCTGCCTGGGCAGCCTTGGCAGCCCTCCATATTGGCATCCTGGAAATTCCCATAATGCTGCCGCGCCCCGCGCAAATCGGCGCCTTCCAGATTGCTTTCGCCGAACTTGGCCTCCTGCAGGTTGGCATCGCGCAGGTCGGCGCCTTGCAGGTCGGCCTTGCTCAGCCAGGTCATCTCCAGGTCCGCCGCTTGCAGGTTGGCCCGCTGCAGCTTGGCTCCGGAGAGCCGGGCGAATTGCAGGTAGGCGGCGCTGAGGTTGGCGTTGGCGAGCTGTGCACCCTGGGCAAACAGGCCCCAGCCCTGGATCGCCATCAGCTTGGCGTCGGTAAAGTCCGCCAGCCGCAGGTTGCTCTGCTGCAGGCTGGCGCGGGTCAGGTTGGCGCCTTGCAGGCGGGCTTTTTCCAGGTTGGCCAGGTCCAGTTGGGCGTGGCGCAGGTCTGCATCGCGCAGATCGGCGCCGGCCAGGTTCATCTTGCGCAGGTCCTGGTTGGCCAGGTTGGCGCCCCGCAGGTTGGCCCCGGGGCACTGGCTGGATGCGGCGATCAGGCAGCCGTTGATGCTCAGCGGCACGTCGTTGCCGTCGTCGTCGACGTTCATTGCGAAGGCGGGGGAGAGGGTCAGCAGCAGGGCAAGGGGCAGGTAGTTCATGGGGCGGTTCTCCGGAAGCAGTGAAGGCGGGTGTGGCGAGGGAACAAGCGCCCTCGCCACAGGTCGATCAGCGCTGGGCGGTCTTGCTGTCCCAGCTGGGGATCTTGAACACCCAGAACGAGCCGCCCTGGGCCACCGGCTTGGTCAGCTCGGCCATGTCACCGCCCCACAGTGGCACGGCGCCGCCGTAGCCTACGGTCACGCCGATGTACTGCTCGCCATCCTGCTCCCAGGTGATGGGCGGGGAGACGATGCCGCTGCCGGTCTGGAATTTCCACAGTTCCTTGCCGGTCTTGGCGTCGAAGGCCTTGAAGAAGCCGTCGCCGGTGCCGGTGAACACCAGGTTGCCCTTGGTCGCCAGGACGCCGGCCCACAACGGCAGCGGCTCCTTGTGTTCCCAGACCAGCTTGCCGGTGGTGGGGTCCATGGCGCGCAGGGTGCCGACGTGGTCGTCGTACATGCGCTTGATGCGGAAACCCATCCCCAGGTAGGCCGAGCCCTTCTTGTAGTTCACCTCTTCGGTCCAGTACTCCTCCTTCCACTGGTTGCCGGGGATGTAGAACAGCCCGGTGTCCTGGCTGTAGGCCATGGGGTTCCAGTTCTTGCCCCCCAGGAATGGCGGCGAGACTTCCACCGGCTTGCCCTTGGTTTCACCGGGCAGCGGCTTGGCCGGACGCTGGCCTTCGTTCTCCACCGGACGCCCGGTCTTGAGGTCGATATGGCTGGCCCAGGTGATGTTGTCGACGAAGGGGAAGGCGTTCTGCAATTTGCCGTTGTTGCGGTCGACCACGTAGAAGAAACCGTTGCGGTCGGCGTGGCCGGTGGCCTTGACCAGCTTGCCGTCCTTGCCCTTGTAGTCGAACAGCACCAGCTCGTTGTTGCCGGAGAAGTCCCAGGCATCGTTGGGGGTGTGCTGGTAGAACCACTTGACCTCGCCGGTGCTCGGATCGACGCCGACCTGGCCCGAGGTATAGAGGCTGTCGAAGTCGTGGGGGTTGCCGTCCTTGGCGGTGCGCGCCCAGGTGTTCCAGGGGCCGGGGTTGCCGGCGCCGACGATGATGGTGTTGGTCTCAGGGTCAAAGCTGGCGCTCTGCCAAGGGGCGCCGCCGCCATGGCTCCAGGCTTCGACCTTGCCGGTCTCGGTGGTCTTGTCATCAGGCCAGGACGGCGCCTTGACGTCGCCGGTGGGGGTGCTGTCCTTGCCGTTCAGGCGGCCCATGTGGCCTTCGACAAAGGGCCGCATCCACACCTCTTCACCGGTGTCCGGGTCGCGGGCGAACAGCTGGCCGACCACACCGAACTCATCGCCGGAGCTGCCGTGGACCAGCAGTACCTTGCCGCTCTTCTGGTCCTTCACGATGGTGGGCGCGCCGGTCATGGTGTAGCCGGCGCTGTGGTCGCCGAACTTCTTGTTCCACACCACCTTGCCGCTGTTCTTGTCCAGGGCGATGACCCGGGCGTCGAGGGTGCCGAAATAGATCTTGTCGCCGTAGATCGCCGCGCCGCGGTTGACCACGTCGCAGCACGGGCGAATGTTGTCCGGCAGGCGGTGGTTGTAGGTCCACAGGCGCTTGCCGGTCTTGGCGTCGAGGGCGAACACCCGGGAGTAGGAACCGGTGACGTAGACCACGCCGTTGCTGACGATGGCCTGGGATTCCTGGCCGCGCTGCTTCTCGTCGCCGAAGGAGTAGGACCAGGCCGGGGTCAGCTTGAACACGTTCTGGTCGTTGACCTGGGCCAGCGGGCTCCAGCGCTGGGCGTTGGTGCCCATGCCGTACTGCAGCACGTCCTGGGTGGTCAGGTGGTCGTTGGCGATGTCTTCCCAGGTCACGTTCTTGCTGGCAGGTGCCGCCGGGGCGGTGGCCGCTGTGGCCGCCGCGCCCAGGGACAGGCTGCCGGCCAGCAGCAGGGCCTGGACGGCAAGGCTCAGGGGGGAGAGGGCGGGTAGCGATCTTATTGTCATGGTGGCAGTTCCCAATAAAGGTTTTTGGCCTGGTCAGAGTCCGCCGCGCACGGGTTTTCGGATACGGAAAAAGTCCCGCCCTTGCCGGGAATAGTTCCCGGGCGGCACCTGATTTAGGCCCGCGCCACAAGCCCTACTACCAAGGGAGGAGGACGCGGCCACCAAAGCAGCATACGGTCGCGTCCGGGCTGTTCCTAAGATGACGCCATGGCCTCTGTAGCGAGGTCTTGCGTGCAATCTTGAGGGCCTGACAATGACAACAAAACACAACGCCTTGCTCGTGGCAGGGCTGCTGGCCGGTGCCTTGGCCACCGGCGCTGCATGGGCCCATGGCAACGTGGTGCCCCAGGCGGTGGAAACCAAGGGCCTGACCCCGATCAAGGACGCCGGGGTGACGCTGGATGGCGATGGCTGGGCGACGGTCAATCCGTACCGCACCTCGCCCGAACACGACAAGGCGGTGGAGATCGGCGCCTCGGCCTACAACCAGAACTGCGCCGCCTGCCATGGCCTGGAAGCCAAGTCCGGAGGCATTGCGCCGGATCTGCGCATGCTGGATGCCGGCGAAGCCGGGGATGAATGGTTCGTCGAGCGGGTGCGCCACGGCGCGGTGCGCGATGGCCGGGTATACATGCCGAAGATGGCCGACTACCTGAGCCAGGAAGCCTTGTGGGCGGTGCGCACCTACCTGGACAGCGTGCGCATCGAGGAGTGATCGCCATGGGCCGCTTCGCCCTGTTCCTGGCTGGCCTGCTGCTGTGTGGCGCCACGGCCCAGGCCGGGGTGCGCAACTACGACACCATGATCGCCTCCGGTGAACTTAAGGTGGCGGTGTACCAGGATTTTGCCCCCTACAGCTTCCAGGACCAGGGCCAGCCCCGGGGCGTCGACGTCGAGCTGGCGCAAGCCCTGGCCCAGGCCCTGGGGGTGCGCTTGCAACTGATCTGGGCGCCGCCCGGGGAGAAGCTCGACGACGACTTGCGCGACTACATCTGGCGCGGCAGCCCGCTGCGCCACCAGCAGTTGGCCGACCTGATGATGCGCGTGCCCTACGACCACGACTACGCGCAAAAGCGCAACGAACTGGGCGAGCTGGCCAACGATCACGTAGTGATGTTCGGTCCCTATCAGGAGGAGCGCTGGCAGGTGGCATTCGACCGCCGCCGGCTGGATTCGGTGGCCAGTGTCGCGGTGTTCCAGCAACACCCCATTGGCGTCGAGGTAGACAGCGTGCCGTCGTTCTACCTGACCTCGGTGTTCAACGGCCTGCTCAGTGCCAAGACCCATCATTACCCCAGCGTGCAACAGGCGTTCGGGGCCTTGCGGGCCGGGCAGGTGGATGCGGTGATGGCCATGCGCGGCGAGATCGACTGGCAGTTGCACCAGGCCGCTGATCCGCAGTGGGCGCTCGCGCAAAACGCCTACCCGAACATGGGCAAGCAGGTGTGGGAGATCGGCATGGCGGTGCATGAAAGCAACCGCCAGCTGGCCTATGCCGTGGAAGAGGCCCTGGAGGGGCTGATCCGCGATGGTCGGCTCAAGGCGCTCTACGCCCGTTATGGCCTGCGTTACGAGGTCCCACAGATGTATCAATAGGAGCAAGGTTGATGAACTGGCGAGCGACCTGCCTGCTGGCGTGCTGGTTGCCCTGGGCGACCCCGGCGCTGGCTGCCGAGCCTGGTATGCACCGGCCACCGGGCGCGGACCCGGTGCCCTCGGTGATGTGGGCCTTCTACCACAAGCAATTGCTGGGCGATGCCGCGTTCGTCTTCGATGAGCGGGTCAAGCTGCTGGCGCCGCCCTTTGCCGAGGATGCGCGCCAGGTGCCGCTGGAGATCGATGCCCGGGCCTTCACCGGCGAGGTGGTGCGCATCCTGGCCTGGGCCGAGCTCAACCCCTTGCCGCGCATCGTCGATTTCGTGCCGGGGGAGCGGGTGCTGCCGTGGCTGTCGATCCGCATTCGCATCGAGCAGGCCACACCCCTGCGCGCCGCGGTGCAGACCCGCGATGGCCTGTGGCACGTGGGTTCGACCCTGATCGATGCCGCGGGCGGTGGTTGCACCGCGCCCAGCGTGGTGCGCACCCAGCCCGGCTGGGAAGAGCACATCGGCGAGGTGCTGGGCGGGCGCTATCCCCGGGGCGATGCCAGCCGCCTGCGCCTGCAAGTGTCCCATCCGATGGATAACGGCCTGGTCAGCGGCATCCCCGAGTTCTTCCTCAACCACGCCGAATTGCGCGACCAGAACGATCAGCGCCAGGCCCGCCTCGAGCTGTTCCCGGCGGTCAGCGAGAACCCCAACCTGGGTTTCGATATCCAGGGCCCGGGGCCGACCCGCCTGCTGATGCGGGACAACAGCGGCAACCAGTTCGAGGCCGCGTTGCCCTGAATCACCTGTGCTCACCGGAGGCCCCACCATGCGTTGGATCCTGTTGTTGCTGCTGTGCCTGAGCCTGCCGGCCCGGGCCGACCTGGACTATCGACTCACCCCCCGGCAGATCGCCGCGGACACCTGGCTGCTCGAAGGCAGCACCGACAATTTCGCCAAGGCCAACGGCGGCAACATCGTCAACACCGGGTTCATCGTCACCGACAGCGGGGTGCTGGTGATCGACAGCGGGCCGTCGAAACGCTACGGCGAGGCCCTGCGCCGGGCCATTGCCGCCGTTACCGACAAGCCGGTGATCGAGCTGTGGTTGACCCATCACCACCCGGACCATGTGCTGGGCAACCAGGCTTTCGCCGATGTGCCCATCGGTGCCCTGGCCGGCACCACGGACCTGCTGCGCCAGCAGGGCGAGGCCCTGGCGGAAAACATGTATCGCCTGGTGGGCGACTGGATGCGCGGCACCGAGGTGGTGCTGCCCACCCAGGTGCTGGAGCCCGGGGTGCGCGACATTGGCGGTCACCGCCTGCGCTTGCTGGGGCTGGGCGGACACACCGGCGCCGACCTGGCGATCCTCGATGAGACCACCGGGGTGCTGTTCGCCGGTGACCTGGTGTTCTACGAGCGCGCGCTGACCACCCCCAACAGCCCGGGGCTCGGGGTCTGGCTCAAGGACCTGGACACCTTGCAGGCGCTGCCGTGGAAGCTGATCGTTCCCGGCCATGGCCCGCTGGCCGCCGATGCCCGGCCCTTTGCCCAGATGCGCGACTACCTGGGCTGGCTCGATGGCCTGATGCGCGACGGCGCGGCACAAGGCGACGACATGGCGGAGATGATCCGCCGCCCGATCCCCGAGCGTTTTGCCGGCATCAGCCTGACCCGCTACGAGCTGATCCGCAGCGTCAGCCACCTCTATCCGCGCTACGAGCGCCAGCGCCTGCAACGCCTCGACGGCCACTGATCCCGTGGCGAGGGCGCTTGCTCCCGCTCGACCGCATAGCGGTCGCAAAACCTGAATTCGTGATCCGGGCAGGAACGGGGTGGCAGCCATGGGGGGCGGCTGCGCCACCCGGCGGGAGCACGCTCCCTTGCCACCTTCGCGGGAGGGCTGCTTGCTGCTTGTAGCTTGCTGCTGGCCGCTGCTCTTCTTCTACCAAGGAACTAGAAAACTCAGCACTGCGAGCAATTGTTGGCGGGCAGGCCGCGACCAAGAATTCCCGGCAGGCCGGGAAAATTTCCCGGGGACAACAATAACCGCAGAGGTAGCCGTCATGACCCAACCCCCACGCCGTCCCTTCTTCGCCGTGAGCCTGGTGCTCAGTGCCATGCTGCTGTCCGGCGCGGCGCTGGCCGCCGTCGACGACCAGGAGATCCTCCAGGACCCGAAGAATCCGCAGCAGATCGTCACCAACGGCCTGGGGGTACAGGGCCAGCGCTACAGCCCGCTGGACAGGCTCAACGTCGACAACGTCAAGGACCTGCGGCCGGTGTGGGCGTTCTCCTTCGGCGGCGAGAAGCAGCGTGGCCAGCAGGCCCAGCCGCTGATCAAGGATGGGGTGATGTACCTCACCGGTTCCTACTCGCGGGTGTTCGCCGTGGACGCCCGCACCGGCAAGAAACTCTGGCAGTACGATGCGCGCCTGCCCGATGACATCCGCCCCTGCTGCGATGTGATCAACCGGGGGGTGGCGCTGTACGGCGACCTGGTGTTCTTCGGCACCCTGGACGCCAAGCTCGTGGCGTTGAACAAGGACACCGGCAAGGTGGTGTGGAGCAAGAAGGTCGCCGACCACAAGGAAGGCTATTCCATCAGCGCCGCGCCCATGGTGGTCAACGGCAAGCTGATCACCGGGGTCGCCGGTGGCGAGTTCGGCGTGGTCGGCAAGATCCAGGCCTACGACCCGAAGAACGGCGAGCTGCTGTGGATGCGCCCCACCGTGGAAGGCCACATGGGCTATGTGTACAAGGACGGCAAGGCCATCGAGAACGGCATCTCCGGGGGGGAGGCGGGCAAGACCTGGCCGGGCGATTTGTGGAAGACCGGCGGTGCCGCGCCCTGGCTGGGCGGCTACTACGATCCGGAAACCAACCTGATCCTGTTCGGCACCGGCAACCCGGCGCCGTGGAACTCCCACCTGCGCCCCGGCGACAACCTGTATTCCTCCTCGCGCCTGGCCCTCAACCCGGACGACGGCAGCATCAAGTGGCACTTCCAGAGCACCCCCCACGACGGCTGGGACTTCGACGGGGTCAACGAGCTGATTTCCTTCAACTACAAGGAGGGCGGCAAGGAGATCAAGGCGGCTGCCACCGCCGACCGCAACGGCTTCTTCTACGTGCTGGACCGCACCAACGGCAAGTTCATCCGCGGCTTCCCCTTCGTCGACAAGATCACCTGGGCCACCGGCCTGGATAAGAACGGCCGGCCGATCTACAACGAGGCCAGCCGCCCTGGCGCGCCGGGCAGCGAGAGCAAGGGCAGCTCGGTGTTCGTCGCCCCGGCCTTCCTGGGGGCCAAGAACTGGATGCCTATGGCCTACAACCGCGACACCGGGCTGTTCTACGTGCCGTCCAACGAGTGGGGCATGGATATCTGGAACGAGGGCATCGCCTACAAGAAAGGCGCGGCGTTCCTTGGCGCGGGCTTCACCATCAAGCCGCTCAACGAGGACTACATCGGCGTGCTGCGGGCCATCGACCCCATCAGCGGCAAGGAAGTGTGGCGCCACAAGAACTTCGCGCCGCTGTGGGGCGGGGTGCTGACCACCAAGGGCAATCTGGTGTTCACCGGCACGCCGGAAGGCTTCCTCCAGGCGTTCAACGCCAAGACCGGCGAGAAGGTCTGGGAATTCCAGACCGGCTCCGGCGTCCTGGGGTCGCCGGTGACCTGGGAGATGGATGGCGAGCAGTATGTCTCGGTGGTCTCCGGCTGGGGCGGCGCGGTGCCGCTGTGGGGCGGCGAAGTGGCCAAGCGGGTCAAGGACTTCAACCAGGGCGGCATGCTCTGGACCTTCAAGCTGCCCAAGACCTAAAAGCAGCGGCGAGCTTTTAGCTGCAAGCGGCAAGCTTTCGATCTTGCCGCTTGAGGCTTAAGGCTTGCCGCTGCTGTTCTACGACCAAATGACGAGAGCCCTTGCTGCCAACGATGCATTCGTCTGGCACCAGGGGCTCTCTACCATCGAGCCATCGCCTGTCGTGGACAGGCATCGACCCGCAGAGGCCCAGCATGATCTACGCACAACCCGGAACCCCAGGCGCCATCGTGTCCTTCAAGCCGCGCTACGGCAATTTCATCGGTGGCCAGTTCGTGCCGCCGGTGGCCGGCCAGTACTTCACCAACACTTCGCCGGTCAATGGCCAGGTGATCGCCGAGTTCCCCCGTTCCACGGCCGAAGACATCGACAAGGCTTTGGACGCCGCCCATGCCGTGGCTGAGGCCTGGGGCAAGACCAGCGTCCAGGAACGCTCGCTGATCCTGCTGAAGATCGCCGATCGCATCGAGCAGAACCTGGAGCTGCTGGCGGTCAGCGAGACCTGGGACAACGGCAAGGCGGTGCGCGAGACTCTCAATGCCGACGTGCCCCTGGCCGCCGACCATTTCCGTTATTTCGCCGGCTGCATCCGTGCCCAGGAGGGCGGCGCCGCGGAAATCAACGAACTGACCACCGCCTACCACTTCCATGAACCGTTGGGCGTGGTCGGCCAGATCATCCCGTGGAACTTCCCGCTGCTGATGGCCGCCTGGAAGCTGGCCCCGGCCCTGGCCGCCGGCAACTGCGTGGTGCTCAAGCCCGCCGAGCAGACGCCGCTGTCGATCATGATCTTCGCCGAGCTGGTGGCCGACCTGCTGCCGGCCGGCGTGCTGAACATCGTCCAGGGTTTTGGTCGCGAGGCCGGCGAGGCCCTGGCCACCAGCCAGCGCATCGCCAAGATCGCCTTCACCGGCTCGACCCCGGTGGGCTCGCACATCATGAAATGCGCTGCCGAGAACATCATCCCGTCCACCGTGGAGCTGGGCGGCAAGTCGCCGAACATCTTCTTCGAAGACATCATGCAGGCCGAGCCCAAATTCATCGAGAAGGCCGCCGAGGGCCTGGTGCTGGCGTTCTTCAACCAGGGCGAGGTCTGCACCTGCCCATCCCGGGCCCTGGTGCAGGAGTCGATCTACGAGCCGTTCATGGCCGAGGTGTTGAAGAAGATCAAGCAGATCAAGCGCGGCAACCCGCTGGACACCGAAACCATGGTCGGCGCCCAGGCGTCCCGGCAGCAGTACGAGAAGATCCTCTCCTACCTGCAGATCGCCCAGGAGGAGGGCGCCCAGCTGTTGACCGGCGGCGCCATCGAACCCCTGGCGGGCGACCTGGCCAGCGGCTACTACATCCAGCCGACCCTGCTCAGGGGGCATAACCAGATGCGCGTGTTCCAGGAAGAGATCTTCGGCCCGGTGGTGGGGGTGACCACCTTCAAGGACGAAGCCGAGGCCCTGGCGATCGCCAACGACAGCGAGTTCGGCCTCGGGGCCGGGGTCTGGACCCGCGACATCAACCGCGCCTACCGCATGGGCCGGGCGATCAAGGCCGGTCGCGTGTGGACCAACTGCTATCACCTGTACCCGGCCCATGCGGCATTCGGTGGCTACAAAAAGTCCGGCGTGGGCCGCGAGACCCACAAGATGATGCTCGACCACTACCAGCAGACCAAGAACCTGCTGGTGAGCTACGACATCAATCCGCTGGGCTTCTTCTAGGCAGCGGCAAGCGGCAAGCTTCAAGCGACCCATGCGTGCCTTTGTCGCTCCTATCTTGCCGCCTGTAGCTTGTAACTCGTAGCTGCCCCTACCCCTACCAAGGCATCCGCCAACCGGTGCCAAAGTAGCATTCGGACCTGCCGAACACCGTGCATTAATGCGGTTACCGGAATCCCCCGGCACGACAAGAGGATCGACCCCATGTGGCATAAACCCGCCTACACCGACCTGCGTATCGGTTTCGAAGTGACCCTGTACTTCGCCAATCGCTGAGCCGTTCCGCTCCGGTCGCTACGGGTGGCGACCGGAGTCTTCTGTCTTCGGAGCACTCCATGCATATCCGCATCCTCGGTTCCGCAGCGGGCGGCGGTTTCCCGCAGTGGAACTGCAACTGCCGCAACTGCGCCGGTGTGCGCAATGCCAGCTTGCGGGCCCGGCCGCGCACGCAATCGTCCATCGCCCTGAGCGACAACGGCGTGGACTGGATCCTGTGCAACGCCTCGCCGGACATTCGCGTGCAACTGGCGTCTTTTCCTCCCTTGCAACCGGCGCGGCAACTGCGGGACTCGGCGCTGGCCGGGGTGATCCTGCTGGACAGCCAGATCGACCATTGCACTGGCCTGCTCAGCTTGCGCGAGGGCTGCCCGCATCAGGTCTGGTGTACCGAGATGGTGCACCAGGACCTGTGCAGCGGCTTCCCCCTGTTCAACATGCTCAGCCACTGGAACGGCGGCCTGGCCTGGCAGCCGATCCACCTCGATGGCCGCACCTTCAGCGTACCGGCCTGCCCGGACCTGCTGCTGCGGGCCATTGTCCTGCGCAGCAGTGCGCCGCCGTATTCGCCCCATCGCGGCAACCCCCATCCGGGGGACAACATCGGCCTGTTCGTCGAGGACCGGCGCAGCGGCGCCAGCCTGTTCTACGCCCCGGGCCTGGGCCAGGTGGACCAGGCCCTGCTGGAGTGGATGGGCCGCGCCGACTGCCTGCTGGTGGACGGCACCTTGTGGCGCGATGACGAGATGCGCCAGTGCGGGGTCGGCGACAAGCTCGGCAGCGAGATGGGCCACCTGGCGCAAAGCGGTCCGGGCGGGATGCTGCAGGTGCTGGAGGCGTTCCCAAGGGCGCGCAAGGTGCTGATCCACATCAACAACACCAACCCGATCCTCGACGAGGACTCGGCCGAACGCGCGGAACTGACCCGCCGTGGCATCGAGGTGGCCCACGACGGCATGGACCTGCACCTGTAGCCGCTGTCGAGCCTGCGAGGCTGCGACCGGGTGCGCAGCCCTGCGGCGGCCACACGAGGCGAGGGGCACCATGGTCGGATTGCATTCGCCCGGCGATGCTTTAGGCTGGCGTTCTTTCCAGAACAATAAGAAAACAGGCTTTTGCCATGGGCCAGAATCTCAGTCTGCTGCGCAAGTTCGTCTCCCCGGAAATCATCTTTGGCGCCGGTTGCCGGCATAACGTCGGCAACTATGCGAAGACCTTCGGGGCGCGCAAGGTCCTGGTGGTCAGCGACCCCGGGGTGATCGCCGCCGGCTGGGTCGCCGATGTCCTGGCCAGCCTCCAGGCCCAGGGCGTGGAGCACTGCCTGTACAGCGCGGTGTCGCCCAACCCGCGGGTGGAGGAGGTGATGCAGGGCGCCGAGGTCTACCGGGAGAATGCCTGCGACGTGATCGTCGCCGTCGGCGGCGGCAGCCCCATGGATTGCGGCAAGGGCATCGGCATCGTGGTGGCCCATGGGCGCAGCATCCTGGAGTTCGAGGGGGTGGACATGCTCCGCATGCCCAGCCCGCCATTGATCATGATTCCCACCACCGCCGGGACCTCGGCGGATGTCTCGCAGTTCGTCATCATCTCCAACCAGCAGGAACGGATGAAGTTCTCCATCGTCAGCAAGGCGGTGGTCCCCGATGTATCGCTGATCGATCCGCAAACCACCCAGGGCATGGACCCGTTCCTGTCCGCCTGCACCGGCATCGACGCCCTGGTGCATGCCATCGAGGCATTCGTCTCCACCGGCCACGGCCCGCTCACCGACCCCCATGCCCTGGAGGCCATGCGCCTGATCAACGGCAACCTGGTGCAGATGATCGCCAACCCGCAGGACATCGCCCTGCGCGAGAAGATCATGCTCGGCAGCATGCAGGCCGGGCTGGCGTTCTCCAATGCGATCCTCGGCGCGGTGCATGCCATGTCCCACAGCCTGGGCGGCTTCCTCGACCTGCCCCATGGGCTGTGCAATGCAGTGCTGGTGGAGCACGTGGTGGCGTTCAACTACAGCTCGGCACCGGAGCGTTTCAAGGTGATCGCCGAGACCTTCGGCATCGACTGTCGCGGCCTCAACCAGCAGCAGATCTGCCGGCGCCTGGTGGACCACCTGATCGCGCTCAAGCAGGCCATCGGCTTCCACGAGACCCTGGGCCTGCATGGGGTCAGCAGCAGCGATATCCCGTTCCTGTCGCGCCATGCGATGGACGACCCGTGCATCCTCACCAATCCCCGGGAGTCGAGCCAGCGCGATGTCGAGGTGGTCTATGGCGAGGCCCTCTGAGGAACAGCAACGGGCCCTGGCCGGGCTGCTGGGCCTGGGCAATCACTCGGCGCGCAAGAGTCACTACCCGGAGCTGGCCGCGCGCCTGGAAGACCTGGAAACCGAGCGCAACCGCTACAAGTGGCTGTTCGAGCACGCCGTGCACGGGATCTTCCAGGCCAGCCTGCAGGCCGGCATGCGCGCCGCCAACCCGGCCCTGGCGCGCATGCTGGGTTACCAGGACCCCCAGGAAGTGCTGTTTTCCCTGGCCGACCTGGCCGGCAACTTGTTCGTCGGCGGCGCCCAGGAGCTGGAGGCCATCGGCGAGCAGTTGCAACGCGAGCGCAGCTTGCTGGGCTACGAGACCCAACTGCGGCGCAAGGACGGCAGCAGTATCGACGTGCTGATGAACCTGCTGCTCAAGCCCGATGAAGCCGGGCTGGTGGAGGGTTTCGTCGCCGATATCACCGAGCGCAAGCTGGCCCAGCAACGCCTGGAGCAACTCAATGACCAGCTGGAACAACGGGTGACCGCGCGCACCGATGAACTGCTGGACGCCAACCGCGAGCTGCAACAGCAGATCCTGCGGCGCGAGCGTAGCGAACGGGAAGCGCGGGAGGCGCGGGATGCCGCCGAGGCTGCCAACCGCAGCAAGGACAAGTACCTGGCCGCCGCCAGCCACGACCTGCTGCAACCCTTGAATGCCGCGCGCTTGCTGATCTCCACCCTGCGCGAGCGCCAGTTGCCCAGTGCCGAGCAACTGCTGGTGGAGCGCACCCACCAGGCCCTGGAAGGCGCCGAGGACCTGCTCACCGATCTGCTGGATATTTCCCGCCTGGACCAGGCCGCGGTCAAGCCCGATCCGGCGACTTATCGCCTGGATGAAATCCTCGCGCCACTGGTGTCCGAGTTCCAATCGGTCGCCGAGGCCGCTGGCCTGGAGCTGCGGGGGCGCCTGGGGGACCATGCGCTGTTCACCGACCTGCGGTTGCTGACGCGGATCCTGCGCAATTTGTTGAGCAATGCCTGCCGCTACACCGAGCGCGGCAGCATCCTGCTGGCGGCGCGGCGCCGGGGCGAGCACCTGCGGCTGGAGATCTGGGACACCGGGCGCGGGATTGCCGCCGACCGCCTGGAGTCGATCTTCCTCGAGTTCAACCAGCTGGACGTGGGCCGTGCCGCCGACCGCAAGGGGGTCGGCCTGGGGCTGGCGATCGTCGAGCGCATCGCCCGCATCCTCGGTTACCCGGTGCAGGTGCATTCGCGCCCGGGCCGTGGTTCGCGGTTCAGCATCGAGGTGCCCCTGGCCGCCCGGGTGCCGCTGCCCATCGGCCAGCAAGCGCCGCAACCGAGCACCGGCAACCCGCTGCCCGGGCGCCGGCTACTGGTGCTGGACAATGAGCTGAGCATCCTGGACAGCATGGCCGCGTTGCTGGGGCAGTGGGGCTGTCAGGTCGTCACCGCCACTGACCAGGCGGCGGCCCTGGAGGCGTTGCAGGGCCAGGCGCCGGAGCTGATCCTGGCGGACTTCCACCTGGATCACGGCATCACCGGGTGCGAGGTGGTGCGCCAGTTGCGCGAGCACTTCGGCCAGCCGTTGCCGGCGGTGATCATCACCGCCGACCGCAGCGATCAATGCCGGCGGGCCTTGCAGCAACTGGGCGCGCCGCTGCTCAACAAACCGGTGAAGCCAGGCAAGCTGCGTGCTGCCTTGAGCCAATTGCTGGGGCAGGGCAGCGCCTAGGGGCCGGACTCCCGGCTAGTGGGGCGGCGGACTTGCAGCTAAGATGCCGCTCTTTTTTTCAAGGACGAAGCCGGCCCTGGGCTGGCCCTTACCCATCGATGAAGCCGTTGTCTTCGTACCACCCGTTGTTGTACTGGCTGCGCGTGCGCCAGAAGCGCCTGGCGCGCAGCCTGGCCTGGCGTTTTTCCGGCCGGCGATATGCGCGACCCGTAGCCGACAGCCCGCGCTTGCCCCATCGCTACATCAAGCACACCTCCAAGCTGATCCGCACCCTGGGCGACAGCGACCTGGCCCTGCAGCACAACAAGGTGATCAATCTCAGGCTGGCGGTGGCTTGCATCGATGGGGTGCGCATCGGCCCGGGGGAGTATTTTTCCTTCTGCCAGCTGGTGGGCCGGCCCAGTCGCGCGCGGGGGTTCGTCGAGGGCATGGAGCTGTCGTTCGGCGAGGCGCGCAGCGGTATCGGCGGGGGCATCTGCCAGCTGAGCAACCTGATCCACTGGATGGCGATCCACTCGCCGTTGCAGGTGGTGGAGCGGGCCAACCACAGCTTCGACCCGTTTCCCGACGAGGGCCGGGTGCTGCCTTTCGGCTCCGGCGCGGCGATCTTCTACAACTACATCGACCTGGTGCTGCACAACCCCGGGCCGCACGCCTTCCAGCTCAAGCTGCACGTCGGCGCGCACCAGCTCGAGGGCGAGCTGTTGTGCGAGCAACCACGCGGCTACCGCTACCACGTCTATCAGCGGGAGCACCGTTTCGTCCGCGAGGGTGGTCGGGTGTTTCGCGAGAACCAGATCTGGCGCGACATCCGCACCAAGGGCCAGGATTCCGAGCTGGTGCAGCAGGAGTGCCTGTATCGCAATCGAGTCGTGGTCAAGTATCCGGTGGCCGATGAGTGCCTGGAGCATTAAGGGCGAACGGTTAGGCAGTGGCCCGCGCCAGTGGCTAAACCAGCGCCAGGAGTGGCCTGTGTGTGTGAAATTTCCTACTTGAAATACAGATAATTCATCAATCCAGTTTTATTCAGAATCAGTCCTCGGACTTTCCCTGGCAGTTGCACTAGAATGCGAACCGTTCGCCCGGTGCAAGGGCTCTTTACCGGTGCAAGGATTGCCAAGGCCAGAGCACTGGGCGAACACCTCCTCCTGATCCGCGCCCTGCGCACATCGCTCCACCCCCTCTTATTCATCAGCGCTCCCCCCTCATCGAGGGTCGCCTTCTTGCGCGCCCCAGTCAGAGAATCACCGGGTACAACGCCACCTTGCGGGCCTGCAACTCGACCCATTGCGGGCCGTCTTGCGATGCGCCCTGCAACGACAGCAGGACGATGGACCCGCCGATAGCCAGTGCTGCGCCGCCATCGCTGTCCACCTGCAACAACTGCGCGTTGATCCGCAAGCCATCGGCGCTCCAGTCCATGCGGGGGGCGCTGCTGGGACTTGCGTGCAGGTTGTGGTCCCACTGGAAGCCATCCTCCAGGGCGAGCTCCACCTCGTGCTCGCTGGCCAGGGGCGGAAGCGGCCCCGACCACTGGCCGCGTCCGTTGCCCACGGCGCAACTGAAACCGACCCACGGGCCATCGGGCATTTCAGGGTGCAGGGCGGTCAGGGTGATACGCATGGGCAGGGTTTCCACGGGCCGGGAGATGAGTGGCGCCAAGGCTGCCGCAGCCGGGGCCGGCTGGCAAGCCGAGCGGTGGTTTTGCTTGCGTGGGCCGGGCCCGTTCAACAGAATGCGCCCCTTGCCCGAGCCCACGAGGGCCATGGACGCTATTGGAGATCCGGGATTGATCTGGTTGCAACGTTTGTTGATGTCGATCGGTGTGCTGGCGCTGGTGCTGCTTGGCCTGGTGCTGGCCAAGATGGAGTTCGCCCGGACGCCGCCCCTGCCCCTGGCCAACCACCCCGGGGCCCAATGGCAGGGCGCCGCCGATGGCGGTTACTTCGTCGAGATCACCCGCGCCGAGCCGCCGCTGTTCTTCGTCCAGGTGCGTCATGCCAGCGGCGATCTGTGGGATGAAGGCTGGGTGCGCTACGAAGACGGCGACGGCGGCCCGCTGACCGCCGACAAGGTGCTGGCTTTTGATGGCGATGCGGTGATCTACCTGCAACAGCGCAAGGTCCTGGCCTCGCAGAAGTCCATCGCCCGCTAGCGCGCCGAGGGTTTTGGGCCCGGGCGCTGCGGGGCGTAGGCATCCCACAGCTTGTTGCGGAACTTGTTGTGCGGATCGACCCGGGCCTTGAGGGCGAAGAACTCGTTGGCCCGGGGATAGGCCGCGTGGAACTGCTCAGGCGTGGCCAGGATCTGGTAGGGCAGGTAGTAGCTGCCGTCGTGGCGGATGGCGCTGTCCACCAGGGACCGGGTCCACTGGCGCACCTCATCGCGGGCGGCCGGGCGGGTGTCTTGCTGGTAGTACAACACCAGGGCGAACACGTCGGTCCGGGCCCAGGCCAGCAGCGTACCGGGATCGGCCTTGGCGTGGCGGATGGACAGGTTGATCACATTGACCTTGTGCCTGCGCAGGGTCTCGCCCATGTCCTCGACGAAGCCTTGCAACTGCCCAGGGGGCACGAAGTACTCCTGCAACACGTAGGTGCGCCTGGCCCGGGATGCTGGCTCCAGCTCACGCACGTCGAGGCTGGCCTCGTAGTTGCGCCAGACCACCTGCTGGCGCTTGAACACCAGCGGGTCGATGACCTCCTCGCGGATCGACTTGCCCATGGGCCATTGGCTCACCACCTTCATGGCCCGGCGTTCCTTCCAGTAGTTGCGGTCCAGGGGCGTGAGGCGTTCCTCGACCGTCACCGGCAGCTCGGTCTGGCTGTAGGACACCGCGCGCAGGTGCTGGTACTGGTTGGGGTAGAGCACGGCGTTGTGCAGGATCACCTTGGGATCATTGGCGATGTGCTGGAAGAAGTAGTCGTTGTAGCGCTCCAGGGGCATTTCTTCGAAGGTCCGCAGCAGACGCACGTTGTCGCTCAACTGCAAGGTGGCTTCGGCTATCACTCCCAGGCCGCCGTAGCCGCCGATGGCGCCGTAGAACAGCTCGGCATTATTTTGCGGGCTGGCCTCGATCACCTGGCCGTCGGCCAGCACCAGCTTGATCGACTTCACCGAGCCCACCAGTGGCCCGTAGCCGATGTAGCGGCCATGGGCGTTGACGCTCAGGGCGCCGCCGACGGTGAAGTTGGCGTAGCTCTGCATGATGCTCACGGACAGATCGTAAGGGTCGATGAAGGTTTGCAGGGCGCGCCAGGTGATACCGGCCTGGACCGTGATTTCCTTGCGCTCGCGGGAGAACGCCAGGACCTGGTCGAAGCGCCGCATGTCGATCTGCAGCGCGTGCTCGGTGGCGGTCTGCCCGCCCATGCTGTAGCGGCCGCCGCCGATGGCGATGGGCCCGGGGTGGCCGGCCACCAGCTGGACGATCTGCTCCAGGCGAGTGGGCTGCGCCACCTGGTCGACCACGATGGGATTGAGCTGGGTGATGTCGTTGACGATTTGTTCGCCGTGGCTGGCCGAGGCCAGGCCCAGTGCGGCGCAGAACAGAAGGCCGGTGCTGAATTTCATGGAACCATCCCTGGAAGACGCCACCGGCAGGTGGCGCAAATGGCGGCAGGATAGCCTTGCCGCCGTTTCCCGGCCATGGATTCTTGCGCTTACAGGGCGGGCAGGCCCAAAGCTTCGGCGCACTGCTCCAGGGAGCGCCGCTGGGTCTGGGCGTACAGCTGCAACTCATCGAGGGTCGACCGGCCCAGGGCCGTTTCGAATACCTGGCGGTTGGAGTGCCCGGCGTAATGGCTCTGGCTGTCGTCGCCAAGGTTGGACTGGAAGATCCCGGCGGCGCTGACCGGCAAAAAGTCTTCGTACACCAGGGGCTCGCAGCCCAGGTGCCCGGCGGCCAGCAGCGCTTGCACCGTGGTCGGGCGACCGGGCTCGGTGCGGGCGGCGAGCCCGGCTTCGCGGGTGAAATAGCGGAAATAGGCCAGGCCCTGTTGGCGCATGGCGTCGTGGCTGTCGGGAAACTCGGCGAAGTGTTGCTGCATCAACTGGTTGTAGCGCTGGGCATTGGCTTCGCTGGGGAAGTCACCGAGCTCGTCGCGGGCGGCATTCAACAGGCGGTCGTAGAGTGCCCGGCCTTTGGGCGTGAGGGCCGCGCCACGCTGTTCGATCTCGCCGAAGCGGGCGCTGTGGCTGCCCTGGTTGTGCGCCTGGTCGGTGAAGGCGACGCTTTCCTCCAGGGCCTTGAAGCTGGTCTGGCGCAACAGGATCGGGCAATCCCGGCGCGGCGGGCCCTCGATCACCGCCTTGGGGGTGATGCCATGCGCGGGCATCAACCGTTGCACTTCGTCGATGTCCAGGGTGCGTGGGGTCAGGTGGTTGATATGCGGGCCCTTGAACGCCACCACGTCGGCGATTAACCGGTGCTGGGCACTGAGGTTGGCGTACTGGGCGGCGCTGACCGTGGCGTGGTGGTGCCAGCGGAAGGTCTCCAGGGCTTGCTGGATGAACGCTTCGGCGGCGTCGGCGGTGAGGCCGCCCTGGTCCTCGGCCTGATGGATCAGCTCCAGCACCCGGGGGGTGAAGATCGAGCGCCGCGCCAGCACCTGCTCGGCGAATGCGCGCAGGTCGGGGTTGTCGATCAGCTCCAGGCGCAGCAGCGAGGTGAAGACCCGGAACGGGCTGACCTGCAGGGCCTGTTCATGCACCGCGCGAAACGCCGTGGAATGCACCGGCACCCCGGCGGGGGTGAGGTCGTAGTAGCCCACCGGTTGCATGCCCATTACGGCGAACAGGCGCGCCAGGGTCGCCAGCTCGGCGGCGGTGCCGACGCGGATCGCACCATGGCGCTCCAGGTCCAGGCGTTGCAATTCGCCGGTGTGTCGCAGGTGCTGGGCAATGGCCGGTTGTTGCTCCAGTACCTGGGCGTTGACCTGGGCCACCAGTTGCATCAGGTCGCCATACAGTGGCACCTCCTCGCGGTACATATCCGACATCGCCCGGGAAAATCCCTGGCGGATCAGGTCAGGACTGACGAAGCGCTGGTGGCTCATGGACAAGGTTCCCGTGGCAATGGATCGAGGCGTGAGAGGAGCGGGTCGGCCTCGATTCTGCGCAGCGCCGCCAGGGCTGACAAACGAAAGTTCCTCTGAACTTCATTCTGCAAACGACTGCATGGCCCCCGGCGACAGCCAGGGCCGGCAGCCACTTTGGCCATGGAGCTGGAGGCTACGGCCAGGGCTCCTGGAAAATTGGTTATCGAGGGCCTTGCGGTTATAGCCAAATATTCCCGAACAACCGCGCCGAGGCTGGTAAAACAGGCCTGTATGGATGATGGCGTTTTGAGTTCGCATCGATCGGCATGCACCGGTTGATTCCTATCCGCTCGTTGCATCTTTCCCAACGCTGGACGGAGGCGATTTGGCCCCTGAGCAGTACACCAGAGGGAAGGGATTGTCGTTGGCCAGGAGGCTCTACCGCTCGCGCACCCTGGGGCTGGCCCTGGGGTTCTTCTGCGTTGTCGAGGGCATGGCGCCCTTGCAGCCAGCGCCCTGGGTCTGGGGCTTCATGTTGTTCAACGCCTTCGCCTGGCCACACCTGGCCTACCAGTGGGCGCGCCTGGCCCGACAGCCGTTTCGCGCCGAATACCGCAACCTGCTGGTGGATTCGCTGCTGGGGGGCTTCTGGGTCGCGGCCATGCAGTTCAATCCGCTGCCGCTGGCCACCACCCTGGGCATGATGGCCATGAACAATATCGCCATGGGCGGGGTGCGGTTCTTTCTCGCTGGCTGCGTGGCCCAACTGTTGGGCATTGGCCTGGGCCTGGGGATCTTTGGTTTCGCCTTCGCTGCCCGCACCTCGCCCGAGCAGCTGTATGCCTGCCTGCCGATGTTGACCTTGTACCCGCTGGTCCTGGGATACATCTGCTACCAGCAGGCGGTGACCCTGGCCCGGCACAAGCGCGAGCTGTTGGCGTTGAGCCGTACCGACAGCCTGACCGGGTTGCTCAACCACGGCGCCTGGAAGGACCAGCTGGAGATCGAGTTCCAGCGCTGCAAGCGCCAGGACCATGGCGGCGCCATCGCCCTGATCGATATCGATCATTTCAAGGCCATCAACGACACCTACGGCCATGTGGCCGGCGATGTGGTGCTGCGCCAGTTGAGCAAGCTGCTGCGCCAGAACCTGCGCATCAGCGACCAGGCCGGCCGCTATGGCGGTGACGAGTTCTGCGTGATCCTGCCGGATGTCCCCCTGGAGCATGCCGCCGAGTTGATGGAGGCGCTGCGCGGGCGTTTCGGCGCCCTGGGCTACGAGCAGACCCCGGCCTTGCAGGTCAGCCTGAGCATCGGCCTGGCCGCCTTCGACTCCCGGCATGAAGAAGCCATGGGCTGGCTCCACGACGCCGACCAGGCGCTGTATGCGGCCAAGACCTGCGGGCGCAACAACGTCAGCTGCCACCCGCCACAACGGCACCTGCTCAACTCCCTGTAGCCGCAGCTGAGCCTGCGAAGCTGCGCCCAGGCCCGAAGGGGCTTGCGGCGATGGTGTCGCGCTCACGTTTTGCGTTCGTTGCGCGGCCGTGGGCAGCCTGCGGCGCAGGGCCGCTCTCGCTGTGCGTTCAATCCTGCGGCGGGTGCAGGCGCCGGGCCAGTTCCAGGGCGGTGCGGGCGCTGGCGATACCGGGGACCAGCTGGGTGAAGGGGATGTCGATCAGGCGTTGCTCGCGCACTGCCCGCAGCCGCGACAGCACCGGATCGCCCTGCAGCAGGCGGCGCTTGCGTGCGGCCGGCGACCACAGGGCATCGGCCAGCAGCATCACTTCCGGGTCATTGGCCAGCAGGGTCTCGCTGTCTACCACCAGGCGCGGGCGGTCGATGGCGGCGAAGCTGTTGCGGGCTCCGGCAGCTTGCAGCAACACCCCGACAAAACCCCGTCGGCCCTGGCTGGCCAGGCCGCTGACCTCGCTGTCCAGGTAGAACACCGAGGGCTGGGGTTGGTCCTGGTACAGGGCCCGGGCCGAGGCGAGGTCGCTATCCATCTGGGCGATCAACTGCTGGGCCCGTTCCTGCTTGCCCAACAACTGGCCCAGGGTCAGCAGGTCGCGGCGGATGTGCCCGAAGTAGTCCTCGTCATGCCCGGCGCAGGCCGACTCCAGCAGGTAGCTGCCGACACCGATGGCGCCCAGGCGCTCGCGGGAGCTGAAGTTGTCGGGGAAGGCCGAGGCGAAACCGCCCACCACCAGGTCGGGCTTGAGGCTGTACAGCACCTCGGCCGACGGGTATTGGCGGGCGATCACCGGCACCCCGTGGTATTGCCCCTGGGCCATGGCCTGGCCATCGTCGTCCAGGTAGGCGACGCCGATCAGCGCCGGCCCGGCGCCCAGGGCCAGCAGCAGGTCGGCGCTGTGCTGGTTGAGGGCGACGATGCGCTGCGGCGTGCCGGGGCTGGGCCAGCTCTTGCCGCAGTTTTCGTAGCTGCCGGCCAGGGCCGGCCCACTGGCCAGCCACAGCAGGATGGCCAGGCACCTGGCCCGGGCTGTCCTAGGCATCGGTGGGTACTCCATACGGTGCGGCAATCTGCAACTGGGCGACGGGCTCGCCGGCCAGCAGGTGCCTCTCCACCAGTTGCAGCACCTGGCTGTCGTTCTCGACCCGGTACCAGCAGCCATCCGGGTGCACGGTGAGCACCGGTCCCAGGTTGCAGGGGAACTGGCAGGCGGTGCGGGTCAGCAGCACGCCCCCGGGCTTCTCCATGAGATCAAGGCGCAGCAGCTCGCGACGCAGGGTCTTCCACAAGGGCAGGGCGCCGCGCCGGACACAGCGCGGGCCGGTGCAGAGCAATACCTGGCGGGCGTGGGGCGGCACCTGCGACCAGTCCGGATCGCTGGCCACCGGGTTGACCTGGTCGCATGGCAGGTGGCGTTCGCGCTGGGCGATGCTGGTCCAGGCCAGGGCCGCATCCAGCCCCCGGCGACCCAGGGCCTGGGCGGTGACCCACAGCCGTGGCGCCTGGGAGTGGGCACGGGCGCGGCGTCCCAGTTCATCGCGCAGCCAGTCCAGATAGGCGCTGTCGGAGCTGGGCTCCAGGTCCACCACCAGCAACGCCGCGCCAGCCTTGGCCAGCGTTTCGTCCAGGGCCGCCCAGAGGCTGTCGAAGCCATCCAGGGTATCGATCACCCGGGTCTCGACGCTGTCGTCGCGCAGGCCTTCGAGCTCGCGACAGAAGGCCTGGCCGAGGGTGCCACCCAGCAGGCCGGGACCGACGAACAACACCCGTTGATAGTGTTCATGCATGGCGGTCGGCCTCAGAAGCGGTAGGTGTAGCGCACTTCGGTGGTGAAGGGGCGCCCCAGGTTGTCCAGCGCCGGTCTATCGCTGGTCATGCTGGTGGTGTAGTCGCGGTCGAACAGGTTCTCCACCAGCAGGCTCAGGCGATGCTGCTGGGCCGTGTCGAGGTAGCGATAAGCGTCGGCATCCACCACCGAGTAATGGCCGTAGTCGAGCTTGCGTGGACTGTCGATCTGGCCGATATAGCGAATCGCGCCGCCCACGCCCCACAGGCGGTCCTGCGATTCGAAGCCCAGGCGCGAGCGGGCGAAGAACCCGGGGATGTTGCTCAGGGTCACGTTGCGTGACTCGACCAGGTTGCGGGTCATGTCGGCGGACAGGTTCCATTGCGGGCTGAACTGCCAGCGTCCGTCCACCTCGATGCCCCGGACCCTGACCTGGCTGTCACCGTTGACGAATTGTTTGTTGTCCAGGGCAATCAGGTCGTCGATCTTGCGCCGGTAGGCGGTGATGCTGGCATTGAATTCACCGGCCAGCAGGCTGCCCTTGTAGTCCAGGCCCAGTTCGGCGTTGACGCTCTTTTCCGGCTTGAGGTTGCGGTTGCCTTTTTCATTGGGCTCGTTGGCGAACAATTGCTCGGCGTTGGGCAGCTTGAAGGCATTGCCGTACTGGCCGCGCAATTGCCAGTTGGGCGTGAGGTCGTACAGCGAGGTGAGCATGCCCACCGTGGCGCTCTCGCCGCCGCTGATTTTCTCGTGGCGCACGCCAATGCTCGAGTGCCAGTCCGGCAGGGCTTCGAACACCGGGCGCAACTGGGTATACAGGGCGTTGGCCTGGGCCTTGTTGTCGTCGATCTTGAGTACGTCGTCCTGGCCCTTGAACCACTGGTTGTCGGTGCCGAACACCAGCACATGGCCGCCGTCCAGCTCGGCCTTGCCCTCGGCTTGCACGCCCCAGTCGGTGAAGCCCCAGTAGTCGTTGTGGTTGATGACCTTGATGCCGCCATCATCGTTGCTGTTGATACGGGTGTAGCGCGTGTCCCAATCGTTGACATGGCCCTTGACGAAGTAGCTGAAGCGCTCGCCCAGGCGTTGCTCGAAGGTGGCGGTGGCGATCTGCTGGACCCGGTCGTTGGTGGTCTTCTTGTTGTTCGCGGCGCGGGCAAAATCCAGGTTGGCGTCGGTGTACTGGTAGAACAGCTCCAGGCGCGAGTCGTCGCCGAACCCCTGGATCGCCTTGGCGCCGAAGGTGGTCACCTCATAGGAACGCTTCTTGTCACGGGTGCTGGTGTTGTAGGCGCTGTTGCGAAACGGCTGGTAGCCGTCGGAAACGTTGTGGCTGGCATAGGCCAGCAAGCCCAGGTCGCCCAGGCCGTTGCTGACGATGCGTTCCACCCGGGCATCGCCGCTCCTGCCCATGAAGCTGTCCAGGCCCAGGTTGACTTCGCCGGAGGCGTCGCGGGTCTGCGGGCTGCGGGTGACGATGTTGATCACCCCGGACACCGCCTGGGTGCCGAACAGCAGGCTCTGGCCGCCCTTGAGCACTTCGATGCGCTCGATGGCGTTGGCTGGCAGGGTATCCAGGTACAGGCCGCCGTACAGGCGGTTGTTCAGGCGCACGCCATCGAGCAGGATCAGCGTGTCATCGTTGCGCCCGCCCAGCAGCGAATAGGTGCCGTAGTCGAAGGGGCCGTTCTTGGGCGCCACGTAGAGGCCCGGCACGTACATCTGCAGGACCCGGGTGATGTCGCTGCTGGGGCCGGCGCGTTCGATCTGCTGGCGATCGATGATTTCCACCTTGCTGCCGTACTTGGCCATTTCGGCCACGGTGGTGGACTCCACCGACGGGGCGGACACGAACTGCTGGTCCAGCTTCAGGGAGGTGTCGTCCGCCAGCAGCCAGGGGCTGAACAGGCAGCCGAGCAGGGCGCCGCCCATGGAACGGCGCGGAGCTCGCCAGTCGCGCGCAAGGGAAGTGTCTGTTGTTGTCATTCTTGGTCTTCTCGAAAGTGTCTTCGGGAAGCACGCAGGGAGAAGGTGGCAGGCACGCGCACGCGCCCACACCGGCCCATGCCCGCCCACCGCAGGATTGCCAAACAGATGCTTCAGGCCGGTCTCCGGGCTTGCGAGGCTGGCTGCATTCGCCTTCCCATACCTTGGGTACAGTGGCGTGTTGAATGCAGCACTCGCTTACCGTTGCGGGGGCAGCACCGGACTTGCCCCTGGGGGCGCACCGGTTTCCCGTTTCACCTCACGCACGGCGGCGTGAGGCACCTGAAACAGGGCGGCATCTGAACATCCGTCCTGCCGTTCGTCAATCCTGTAGGCGCTGGCACCCATCATCCGCAGCCCTGTAGCCGCCGTCGAGCCTGCGAGGCTGCGCAAAGCCCCGCAGGGGCTTCAGCGCGGGGCCAAGCTTGCGCCTGCGGCAGTGGCTACACGGGCGGGGCCGGCGTTACCAGGCGGTGGCGGGGGAGGTGCGCACCTGGGTCTGGTTGCTGCTCTCGGAGAGGCAGGCCAGCAGCGGTACGGCGCGCACGGTATCGCCGGGCTGCAGTTGCAGGTGCTTGGCGGTCTGGCGGTCCACCAGCAGGCAACCGGCGACCAGGCGCCCGGGGGCTGCGGTGATGCGGCATGTTTCCAGGCGGCGGTTGTAGATCAGCCACAGCGGCGCCTGTTCGTCCAGGCTGCCCACCAGCAACGGCAGGGTCCGGCTTTCGCGGACGCTGCGGATGTTCATCACCTGGGCCTCGATCACCGGCCCGCCATCGAAGATGTCGATGCAGCCCTGGTGGTTGAAGCCTTCCTCGCGCAGGATGCCGACCGCTTGATCGGTGCTGGCGTGGGCCTGGCCAATGGCGGCCTGGGCGGTAGGGCTGAGCAGGCAGGTGTAGAGCGGCTGGCGCGGCATGAGTTCAGCGATGGAGGCCTTGCCCCCCTGGCTGGACAGGCGATTGGCCTGTTGGAAATCCATCTTGAAGAAATGCCGCCCCAGGCTGTCCCAGAATGGCGAGGCACCCTCGCTGTCGACCTGGCCACGCAGTTCGACCACCAGCTTGTCGCCGAACAGCGCCGGGTACTCGGCGACGAACAGCAAGCGTGCGGTGGACAACAAGCGTGCGGCATGGCCCTGGCGCTGGTCCTGGCGCAGGAACAACGAGCAGAGTTGGGATTGTCCGGTCATTTCGTTGCACAGGAACAGGGTCGGGATCTGCTTCTCGATCCCCAGCCCCGGGGCGCTGCCACGAGTGATGCCCACCCGGTAGTTGTAGCAGGGCTCGCGCAGGCCGATGGCACCGCTCAGGCCGCAGATACCGATTACCTGCTGGTCGTCATCTTCAAGCACGAACAAGTAGTCGGCATCGGCGCGTTCCACCTGGCTGGCGAATGTCCGCTGTGCCCAGCGGATCCTGTGGGCCAGGCGCTCGGGATCGCTGCTCAGGTCGTCCAGCTCACGGCAGCAGCCCTTGAGCAGGCTCAGCACTGCCGACAGGTCGTTGATGCGGATCGGGCGCACGATCATCGGCGAACTCCTTGCAGCGATTGAGGCACGTGTCGAAATCCAGCGCGGTTCATAAGGCCACGCCTCGCACAACTTCGCCGGGGACCAGGCGCAACGCCTGCAGCACGCTTGGGTCCAGGCCCACGATGTCGCCGGGGGCTTCGTCCAGGGGGGCGATCAGCGCCCGAAAATCCTCCAGCCGTTCGTTGCTCAGCAGCCATGGCCGGCCCTGGCCGCTTTGCGGTTGCGAGCAAGTGGCGGCGACCCGGCTCTGAATGATCGAGCGTAGCTCGTTATTGCGTGCCTGCAGGGTCGGCCCGGCGTCGAACAGGTCGACATACTGGGTGGGCGAGAAGCCTTCGTCGACCAGGATGTCACAGGCTTCCCGGGCAGCGGGATGGATCCGGCCGATGCAATCCTGGGCCGCCTGCGAAAGCATCGGGATATAGATCGGGTACTGGGGCATCAGCTCGGCCAGGAACCCACGGCCTTGCAGGGCGCACACGCGCTCGGCCTCGATATAGGGCAGGTCGAAGAAGTGTTGGCCCACCGCTTCCCAGAAGGGTGATTCGCCGGCCTCGCTGCTGTAGCCGATGATCTCGCTGATGCAGCTCTCGGCGAAGCGTTGCGGGTGGGCGGCGATGAACAGCAGGCGGGCCCTGGATGCCAGTTGGGCGATGGGCGTGCCGCTCAGGTGCGCATCCAGGTGGAAGCTGCGCAGCAGGGTCTGGCCGTTGAGGTCGTGGCACAGCGACAGGGTCGGTACGCCATGCTGGATGTTCAACTCGCGGGAGCTGCTGACGAAAGGCCGGTTGCGCAGGCTGTAGAAGGGTTCGCTGAAGCCGGTGGTGGCGAGGATGTCGGAACAGCCGTGCAGTTGCCCGGTGTCCAGGTCCTCGAGGACGAAGAAGTAGTTTTCCGGTCCGCGGCCGGCTTCCTGCCTGGCGAAGGACGCCTGCGAGTTGAGAATCTTCCTGCGCAGGCAGCTTTCGTCATCCACCAGCGATGTGGCGCCCAGCAGGCGTTCGCGGGTCAGGCGCCGCAGTTGGGGCAAATCGGATAACGCCACGGGACGCAAGGCCAGCATGGGGGTACTCCTGTATCAAGGGCCGCGCCTGTCGGTGCGGCCAGACATCACTGTCGATTACCACGCAGTTTCATGGCCGCTCTCGTGGCAGCCTGGCTGCGCACCGCAGTTGCCGGTGGTGCACAGTGGGTGCCGCACCCTGGGGGCGGCACCGGCGACACTACTGTTTGAGCGGATCGGGCAGGGCGGCACCGCTGCCCAGCCGGTTGAGCAAAAACAGATAGATCAATCCTGCGACCACCCAGATCGCGCCAAGTTTCTGCGCATCCACGCCCATGTTGTACATGATGGCGCAAACGATCACGAAACCGATCGACGGGCAGATCAGGTGGCGCACCACCTGACCGGACTTCTGCCGGCGCCAGTAGAAGTTGATCACCGTGATGTGCAGCAGCATGAAGCCGCTCAGGGCACCGAAGTTGACCAGCGAGGTCAGGGTGTCCACCGAGTTGATGAACAGGTAGCAGATCAGCAGCGACAACAGCGCCACCAGGTAGATGCTGATGTGCGGGGTGTTGTGCTTGGGGTGGACCTTGGCCAGCACCTTGGGCAGCTTGCCATCGCGGGCCATGCCGAACAGTAGGCGCGACACGGCGGCTTGCGAGGTGATGGCCACCGCCACGCCCCAGGCCAGCGCCGTGGCGACCCCGGTGACGGTCGCCAGCCAGCTGCCGGCAGCCAGCTCGGCGATCTCGTAGAACGCGGTATCGGCGGACTTGAAGCCCATGCCGGCGGCCAGGTCAGTGGCGATCCAGGTCTGCACCACGAAGATCGCGCCCATCACCACCAGGGTGATCAGCGCGGCGCGCCCGACGCTGCGGCCCGGGTCGCCCTTGACCTCTTCGGCCAGGGTCGAGATGGCGTCGAAACCCAGGAACGACAGCACCGCGATCGACACACCCTGCATCAGCATGCCGAAGTGGAAGTTTTCCGGGCTGTAGAGCGGCGCCAGGGTCAGTTGGCCGTGGCCGGTGCCGCCGTGCAGGGCGTTCCAGGCGTAGAACAGGAAGATCCCCAGGACCACCAGCTGCGCCAGCAGGAACAGGATGTTCATCCGCGCGGTGAAGGTGATGCCCCGCAGGTTGACGAAGGTGGCGCTGACCAGGAACGCCAGGATGAAGCCGACCTTGGGCACTTCCGGGTACAGGTGGTTGAGCGCCATGGCCGCGTAGACATAGAGCAATGGCGGGATCAGCAGGTAGTCCAGGAGCATCAGCCAGCCGGCGAGGAACCCCACGTGGGGGTTGAGGCCACGCTGGGCATAGGAGTACACCGAGCCGGCGATGGGAAAGGCGCGGGCCATGGCGCCGTAGCTCAGGGCGGTGAAGACCATCGCCACCATGCCGATGATGTAGGCCAGGGGCACCATGCCCGGGGCTTCCTGGTTGACGTAGCCGTAAACCCCGAATGGGGCGATGGGAATCATGAAAATCATCCCGTAGACCACCAGGTCGCGCAGGGTCAGCCCGCGCTTGAGTTCCTGTTTGTAGCCGAATTCTTCAATCTCCATGAAGCAGTTCTCCTTGTAGCCAATAGGGGGGCAAAGCCCGCGGCGAGCGTCGTCATTGACGCTTGGGGACGCGGGCCGGTGTTTGAACCTGGCAGGGTCAAAGGCACACCACAGCGGTTTTTCTGATTGTTATTGCAGTCCTGTTAACAGCGTTATGGGATGACCTGCGGTGCTCCCGAGGTACTACAGCAGCGGTGCCAGGCAATCGCTCCAGCGTTGTACCGCCTCTGGGGTACGCAGCAAGTCGTTGCGCACCTCGATCAGGATCGATTCCAGGCCCCGGGCATCGCCGTGCACCGGTACCGTCATATCGCTCAACGGGTCGATTTCATAAGGCTGGTTGCCCGCCACTTTCAATGGCAGGGCCCACAAGCCCTCCAGCACCCGGGCGGCATAGGCGGTGGCGCCGCCGTAGAGCACGCCGATTTCCAGCGTCCGCGGCTGGCCGTAGTACACCGGGGTAAAACTGTGGATACCCACCACGCGCACTTCACGCCCCTGGGCCAGGCGCCGGTCGATGATCCGTTGCAAGCGCTGGTGGAACGGGGTGAACAATTGCTGGCGCCGATACTCGCGGGTGGCTTCGTCCAGGTGCTGGTTGCCCGGGACCTGGTAGATCTCGCTTTGCAGCGGGATGCTGTCGGGAGCATGCCGTGGACGGTTGAGGTCCACCAGCAGGCGCGAGTAGTTGGCCGCGATCAGGGTCGCCCCCAGGGCCTGGGACAGGCTCTGGGCCAGTTCCAGGGCGCCCGGGTCCCAGGCGATGTGTTCGCGCGCCGCCACCGGGTCCAGCCCCAGGTCGTTCAGGGCGGGAGGAATATAGTGGCTGGCGTGCTCGCACACCAGAATCAGCGGATGCTCGGAGTCTTCCCGGAACAGGCGATAGGCCGGCTCGGTATACAACCCCAGCTCGGCAGATTTAGTACAGGCGTGCATAGTGCTCACAAAGTTGGGCAGCGTTCAGGTGTTCGGTCAGGGACACTTCCTTTTGTTTGACGGCGAAATAGGTATCCAGCAGCGATGGCGGCAGCAGTTGCCGCAGCTCGCGGTTCTCGCGCAGGCAATCCAGGGCCTGGGGCAGGGTGCCGGGCAGCGGCACAATGCCGCTGGCCAGGCGCTGTTCGGCGCTCAGTTCATCGGGGACCTTGTCGGTCACCGCGGTCAGCGCCAGTTGTTGCTCGATGCCCAGGCGCCCGGCCATCAGTACCACGGCCATGGCCAGGTGCGGCGAGGCGGTGGCGTCCAGGGCACGGAACTCCAGGTTGTACTGCGGCGCCGCGGCCTTGCCGCCGATGGTCACGGTGGGGCAGATCCGCAGCGAGGCTTCGCGGTTGCGCAGGCCCAGGCAGGCGTAGGAGGCGCTCCAGTGATGGGGCTGCAGGCGCGCATAGGAAATCGGCGTTGGCGCGGTGAAGGCGCACAGCGCCGGCAGGTGCTTGAGCACCCCGGCGGCCCAGTACTGGCCCAGGTTGGAGAGGTCGTCGCCGCTCACCGCTTGCGGGTCGTAGAGCAGCGGGGTGCCTTCCAGGTCCTGCAGGCTCAGGTGCAGGTGCACGCCGTTGCACACCGCGTTCTCGGCGGTCTTGGGGGCGAAGCTGACGTGATGTCCCAGCTGCCGGGCGATCTCGCGGGTGATCTCGCGCACGTTCACCGCCCGGTCGGCGGCGGCCAGGCCCTGGGTCGGGCGGCAGGTGATTTCGTATTGGTGCTTGCCGTACTCGGGCAGGAACATCTCCGGCTCGGCCCCGGCGCTGCGCAGGGCTGCCAGCAGCCAACCGCCGAAGTCCGCGCCCTGGCGCTGGGCCTGCAGGGAAAAGGCCAGGTGCTCGGCCTGCCCGCTACCGGTGTCGAGGTTGAATTCATGCTCGAACGCTGCGATGACCTGGATGCCCAGGGCCTGGTAGGCCGCCAGTTCGTTGCGCAACAGGGTGCGCGGGCAGGCGGCCCAGGGCTGGCCATCGGTCTCGCGGATATCGGCGTGGATGAAATCCAGCGGCGGTGCCGAGGCGTCGGGCCCGGCCCCGACGCTGACCCGGCTGTCCAGGTCAGGAATCAGTCGCAGGTCGCCATAGGCGCCCCAGGGGTTGTCCTCGGCGATCAGGTCCTGGGGTGTCAGTGCGCTGTTGGCCGGCACCCAGCCACAACCGCCGAGCCGATAGCGCTCCAGCTCATCGCTGGGAAACGAGCGTCCGCGGGTGACGCCGATCAGGTCGGTGGTGACGATGCTGGTCATCGCCACCGGGCTCAGGGCCTCGACGCCCTGGCCCCGGCTCACCCGCGGATCTCCCGCAGGCGGCCCAGCACCGTGGCGGTGTCGGTGATCCAGCAGTAGCCCTTGATCGCATTGAGGCAGGCCTGGTGCCGGGCATCGCTGTAGGTGGCGCAGGCGTCTTCCACCAGGGTCACCAGGTAGCCGCGGTCGGCGGCATCGCGCACGGCCATGTCCACGCACTGGTCGGTGACGATCCCGGCGACGATCAGGTGGCGAGTCTCCAGGTTGCGCAGCACGTAGTCGATGTTGGTGGAGTTGAAGACGCCGGACGACGTCTTGGGCAACACGATCTCGTTTTCTACCGGCTCGAGCTCAGCGATGATCGCCGCTTCCGGGCTGCCCTTGGGCAGGTGCATGTCCGACAGCTTGTGGTCCAGGGAGCGGTCGCGGCCATCGGCGGTGAGGCTCTCGATGATGGTGTGCAGCACGTTTTGCCGGGCCTCGCGCACGGCGGCCAACAGCTTCTGCTGGTTGGGGATCACCTGCTCCCGGGCGCGCTTGAGGAACGCCTCGCCCTCGGGGCCTTGCAGGTGCGGGTCGAACTGCGGCTCGAGCCAGGCCCGTTGCATGTCCACCAGCAGCAGGGCGGTGTGGTCGACGACGAAGGGCAGGTCCCGTGGCGAACGGTGGGGCAGGCTGAACATCCTTATTTCTCCTCCAGCACGTGTGTAGCGAATTCGGCCCGCAGGGCATCGATGCCCTCCAGGCGTTGGTCAAGATGGGTACTGCGCGGGGTCATGCAGGCAATGAGTGCCTCGACCTGGGCCAAGGCCGGCACCAGGGTGTCGAAGGGCGACAGCGACTCCACCGGGGCGCTGATGATCAGGTCCGCCAGTTCGCGCAGCGGCGATGCGTAGATATCGGTGAACAACACCACCCGGGCGTTGCGCGCCTTGACCGCGCTGGCCACCCGCAGGGCCTGGGACTGGTAGCGGCGGTAGTCGAACAGCAGCACCACGTCCTGGCGTTGCACATCGAACAGGCGGTCCGGCAGTTGGGCGTTGTCTTCGAGAAAGAAACAGCCCGGGCGCATCAGGCGCAGGTGATTGAGCAGGTACTGGGCGAGGAAGCTGCTGAAGCGCCCGCCGAAGCAGTGCACGCAGTGGCGGCTGTCCAGCAGCCAGTCCATGAGCACGCGGATGTCCTCGGGCTGGGTCAGCGCCTGGGTGTCCTGCAGGGCGCGCTGGCTGCCGGCCAGGTAGCGACCCCAGGTGTCGCCCTGGGCCACCTGGGCCCGGGGGTGCAACAGGGTGCTGGGGGAACGCAGGCGGTCATCCATGTCGCTGAGCAGGGCGTCCTGGAATTCGCCGTAGCCGCCGAAGCCGAGCTTTTTCACCAGGCGCACGATGGTCGGATCGCTGACCCCGGCATGTTCGGCCAGGCGCGACATGGGCCCCAGGCCGTTGCGTGGGTAGTGGTCGAGCAGGGCTCGCACCACCTTGCGCTCGGAGGGCGTCAGGTCGAGGGCAGGGTCGGTGATCAGGGTTCTGAGCGAAGGCATCGGCACGCCTTGAAGGTCGGGTGTAGTTTTTGTTTCATAAAAAGCAGAAAACGATAGTTATGTAATGAACGTTACATGTCCAGTGAATTTTTGGGTGATGGCAAAATGCTCTAGAACGGGGCTTCCGATCGCCCGGAAACTGTCATATATGAGAATCCATGGCGGGTAAAAAGCGGGTTTAAAGAAATAGTAGGAGCGAGGCTTGCCCGCGATGGCCTTCAGAGCCCCCGCGTTTATCCGGTAGACACCCGTTACCGTTAACCAGCATCGCGAGCAAGCTTCGCTCCTACAGGGGGCTCCAGCCTCCACCCAATGCCGTGAGCAGGCCGACGCTGGCTTGCAACTGGCGGGTCTGCAGGGCTTGCAGGCTGCGTTGGGCCTGCAGCGCGGCGGTTTGCGCGGTGACCACATCCAGGTAGCTCACGGCTCCCGCCTGGTAGCTGTTCATCGCCAGGGACTGGGTGTGCAGCGCCGCATTCACCGCCGCTTGCCGATCCAGCGCTTGTTGTTGCAGGTCGCGCAGTTGCCCCAGGTTGTCCTCCACCTCGCGCACCGCCCGCAGCACTTGGCCCCGGTAATGGGCCGCAGCCTCCTCGAATTCGGCATGGGCCTGGCGCTCGTTGGCACTGAGCCTGCCACCGTCGAAAAGCGGCAGGGTCATCAGCGGGCCCAGGGCCCAGTAGCGATTGCCCGCCGCCAGCAGGTTACCGCTGCCCTGGGTCTGGCCGCCGAGCAGGCCGGTGAGGCTGAAGTCCGGGTACCAGGCCGCTCGCGCCACGCCGATGCCGGCATTGGCGGCGAATACCCGGCGTTCGGCGGCGGCGATGTCCGGCCGGCGTTGCAGCAGGCTGCTGGGCAGTTGCCTGGGGACCTCCGGCAGGCCCAGCAGTTGTTCCGAGGGCGCCAGGCGGAACTGGCTGGCCGGTTCGCCCACCAGCTCGCCGATGGCGTGTTCCGTGAGGTTGCGCTGGGCCCGGACTTCGTCCAGGTCGGCCTCGGCATTGGCCAGCTGGCTCTGGGCCCGGGTCAGGTCCAGCTCCGAGGCGATCTGCCCCTGGTAGCGGTCACGGGTCAGTTGCAGGGCCTGGCCGTAGTCTTCCAGGGAGCGGCTGAGAATCCGGCTTTGCGCGTCCAGGCCGATCAGTTGCACATAGAGCAATGCCAGCTGGCGTTGCAGGCTCAGGCGCGCCGCCGCCAGGTCATCACCGGACGCCTGGGCCTGGGCATCGCCCGCCAGCGCCTGGTTGCGCAACCGGCCCCAGAGGTCGAGGTCGAAGTCCAGGCCAAAGCCGGCGCTGTTGCTGTTGTACACCGAGGGCTGGCTGCCGCCGCGTAGCGGTCGGCTGTCCGACTGGCGCTGGCGCAAGGGCTGGGCGCTGGCGCTGATCTGCGGGAACAGCCCGGCATGCAGCTGGCTGGCGTAGGCCTGGGCGCCGTCGTAGTGGGCCAGGGCCGCGGCGAGATCCGGGTTGGCCTGGAGCAGGCGCTGTTGCAGGTCGTCGAGTTGTGGGTCGTGGTAGAGCCGCCACCAGTGCGCGTCGAGAGCCTGGGGCGTGGCCGGGTGCCAGGGCCCGGCGGCGCTCTGTTCACGAAACTGCGCTGGCAACGCCACCTCCGGCGCCTGGTAATGCGGCGCCAGGGAGCAGCCGTGCAGCGCCAGCAGCACCAGCGCGGCGAAGGGCTTAAGCCTTGGGCGCATGGGCACCTCCGGCTTCGGCCAGTTGCACCAGGTCGCCTTCGCGCAAGGCGTCCGGCGGGTTGTCGATGACCTGATCCGAGGCTTGCAGGCCCTGGTCGATCACCAGGCGGTCGCCCAGGTCCAGGCCGATATGGATGCTGCGCAGGTGCACGTGTTTTGCGCTGTCGATGAGCGCCACCTGGGTGCCCTGGGCGCGGAAGATCAGGGCGCTGGCGGGGATGCTCAGGCCATGGGTGTCGGCCGCCAGCGCCAGGCTCGCTTCGGCGTAGTCGCCAGGATGCAGGGCGCCGTCGGGGTTGGCGGCGACGAACTGCGCCAGCAGCGTGCCGGAACGCGGATCGACGGCGCAGGAGTCGCCCACCAACTGGGCGCTGAACTGCTGGCCGGGATGCTCGGGCACCGTCAGCCGGGCCGTGAGGCCGGGGCGGATCACGCTGGCGTAGTTTTGCGGAATGGGTACGTACAGCCGCAGCTTGTGGGTATCGGACAGGTCGAACAGTTGCGGATCGCTGTCGCTGTCGGCCTTGACCAGCTGGCCGATGTCGGTATGGCGGGCCGTAACCACGCCGGCGAACGGTGCGCGGATGGTCTTGTAGTCCTCCAGGGCCGAGAGCCGTGCGTAGTCGGCGGCGGCCGCTGCGGCACTGGCCTGGGCGGCGGTGGCGTTGGCGCGTTTTTCGTCGGCTTCCTGGCGCGATACCGAGTGGCTGGCCACCAGGTTCTGCCAGCGTGCGGCGGTGGTCTGCGCTAGTCGCGCGGTGGCTTGCTGCTGGAGCATCCGTGCCCGGGCCTGGGCCACTTGCTGGTCCAGGTCGGGGCTGTCGATATGGGCCAGCACCTGGCCGGCGGCGACCTGGGTGCCGATGTCGGCGCTCCAGTCCTTGAGGTAGCCGCTGACCCGGGCGTGGATCGGCGCCTTGCTCCAGGCTTCCAGGTGGGCCGGCAGGCGCAGGCTGTCGCCCTGGGCGTTGGGTTGCGGTTGCACCGCCAGCACTTGGGGCACGGCGGCGGTTTCGGTCCAGGCGGCGACGGCCCGCTCATGCCGGGTGCGCGCGGCCAGGCCGCTGGCCACCAGCAGGGCGGCCAGGCTCAAGCCGCCGATGCCCAGCAGCATCAGGCGTTTGCGCGAAGGGGTGTGGTCAGGCGACATGGGTGGTTTCTCCAGCGACAGCGGGGTGGGAACGGCGACCGTGGACCAGGCTGAAGACCACGGGGACAAAGATCAGGGTGGCGACGGTGGCCAGCAGCAGGCCGCCGATCACCGCCCGGCCCAGGGGCGCGTTCTGCTCCTCGGACAGGGCCAGGGGCAGCATGCCGATGATCATCGCCAGGGCGGTCATGCACACCGGGCGAAAGCGCGTGTAGCCGGCTTCCAGGGCGGCCAGCAGGGCATCGCCGTGTTCCGCCAGGCGCTCGCGGCAGAAGCTCACCACCAGGATCGAGTTGGCGGTGGCCACGCCCATGCACAGGATGGCCCCGGTCAGCGCCGGCACCGACAGCGAGGTGCCGCTGAGGAACAGCATCCACACGATGCCGGCCAGGGCCGCCGGTAGCGCGCTGATGATCACCAGCGGGTCGAGCCAGGATTGGAAGTTGACCACGATCAGCAGGTAGATCAGCACCACAGCCCCCAGCAGCCCCAGGCTCAGGCCGCTGAAGGCCTGGTGCAGGGCATCGATCTGCCCGTGCAGGCTGACCGTGGCGCCCCTGGGCCGCAGGGCCGCGGCGTCGTCCAGTACCTGTTGCATGTCGTGGGCCACGGCGCCCAGGTCGCGGCCCTGGACGTTGGCGTACAGGTCCAGGGTCGGCTGGATGTTGTAGTGGCTGACCACCGCCGGGCTGTCAACGCGGGAGATGTCCGCCAGGCCACCGAGGATCTGCGCCTGGCCGTTGCTGCCGGTAACCGGCAAGGCCTCCAGGGCTGGCAGGCTGTCCAGGCGGTACTGCGGGGTGGCGGCGACGATGGAGTAGGACACGCCGTTCTTCGGGTTGAGCCAGAAGGTCGGCGCCACCTGGGAACTGCCGGCCAGGGAGGCGACCATGCTGTTGGTCACGTCGCGCTCGGTGATCCCCAGGCCGTTGGCCCGCAGGCGATCGACCTTGACCGCCAGCGACGGATAGCCGGTGGACTGCTGCAGGCGCAAGTCGGCGATGCCCGGCACGTGGCGCAGGCGCCGTTGCAGCTCCAGGGCATAGGCGCGGTTGGCCGCATCGTCAGGCCCGGAGATCTTCACGTCCAGCGGGGCCGGCGCGCCGAAATTGAGGATCTGGCTGCTGATGTCCGCCGGCAGGAAGGCGAACTGGCTACCGGGGAAACTCTCCGGCAGGGCCTCGCGCAAGCGCTTCACGTAATCGGCGGTGGGGGCGTGGCCGGGCTTGAGGGTGACCTGGATATCGCCATCCTGGGGGCCGATGGTGCCGCTGTTGCTGTAGGCCATGTCGATGCCGCTCAGGGGGATGCCGATGTTGTCGATCACGCTGTCCAGCTCCTCGGGCGGGATCACCTCGCGGATTCGCGCTTCGATGCGGTCGAAGGCCGCCGCGCTTTCCTCGATCCGCGTGCCCAGGGGCAGGCGCACATGCAAGGCCAGGGCCCCGGCATCGGTGGCGGGGAAGAAGTCCTGGCCCAGGCTCGGCAGCAGTGCGAAGGAGGCCAGTACACAGGCGAGGAAACCCAGGAGGAACGGCCGGCGCCTGGCCAAGGCCAGTCGCAGCAGGCCGTGGTAGGTGTCGCGCACATTGGAAAAACGCCGCTCGAAGCCTTGCTGGAACCCCAGCAGGGCGCGCACCAGGGCATGCCGGGGCGGGGCGTGCTGCTCGCCTTCGTGGTGGTTGATGAAGGCATCTTCCGGGTGATGGCCAGGCCCGGCCTCCGGTATGTGGGGCTTGAGCAGGTACAGGGCCAGGGTCGGCACCAGGGTCCGCGACAGCAGGAAAGAGCTGGCCATGGCGAAGATCACCGCCAGGGCCATGGGCCGGAACAGGTAGCCGGCGATGCCCTGCAGCAGGAACATCGGCACGAAGACGATGCAGATGCACAGCAGCGAGACGAACGCCGGGCCGACGATCTGTTTGGCGCCGTCGAGGATCGCGTCCTTCACCGTCTTGCCCTGTTCCAGGTGCCAGTTGATGTTCTCGATGGTCACCGTGGCGTCGTCCACCAGGATCCCCACCGCCAGGGCCAGGCCGCCCAGGGTCATGACGTTGAGGGTCTGGCCGCTGGCGGCCAGCAGGGCGATGGCGGCGAGCACCGCCAGGGGAATCGAGGCGGCGATGATCAGCGTCGAGCGCCAACTGCCGAGGAACAGCAGGATCATCGCGCTGGTCAGCAGGGCGGCGATGATGCCTTCCTGGGCCACGCTGCCCACCGACTGCTTGACGAACACCGAGGCATCGCCCAAGAGCGAAGTCTTCAGCGCTGGCGGCAGGGTCTCATCGATGCGCGGCAGCATCTGGCGGATGCCATCGACGATGGCCAGGGTCGAGATATTGCCGTTCTTCAGGGCCGGCATCAGCACCGCGCGGTGGCCGTCGACCCGCACGATGTTGGTCTGCGGCGGCGCGCCGTCACGCACGTGGGCCACCTGGCCGATGGTGATCAAGGCGCCGTCGACGGTCTTGATCGGCAGGTCATTGAGCTCGTCGATGGCACTCGGGCTGTTGTTCAGCAGCACCGTGTATTCATTGCCACCCAGCTTGGCGGTGCCCACCGGGATGATCTGGTTCTGCGCCGCCAGGGCGTTGCCCACGTCCTGGGCGGACAGGCCCTTGGCCGCCAGCGCCTGGGGATCGAGGTCGAGGGTGATTTGCCGCTGCTTGCCGCCCATGGGCGTGGGCATCGCCAGGCCCGGCAGGGCGCTCAGGGGCAGGCGGATATTGTTCTGCACCAGGTCGCGAATCTTCGCCTCGGACAGGGTCGGGCTGGAAAACGCCATCTGCAAAATCGGCACCGTCGAGGCGCTGTAGTTGAGGATCAGCGGCGGTGTGATGCCCGGCGGCATCTGCTTGAGCACCGTTTGCGACACCGCGGTGACCTGGGCGTTGGCGGTGCGGATGTCCACCCCCGGCTGGAAGAAGATCTTGACGATCCCCATGCCCGGCAGCGACTGCGACTCGATGTGCTCGATGTCGTTGACCGTGGTGCTCAGCGAGCGCTCGTAGGTGTAGATCACCCGGCCGGCCATGGCGTCCGGCGACAAGCCGTTGTACTGCCAGACCACCGCCACCACCGGGATGCCGATGTCCGGGAACACGTCGGTGGGCGTACGCAGGGCCGCCAGCGGCCCGATGATGCAGATGAAGATCGCCAGCACGATAAACGTGTAGGGCTTGAGCAGAGCGGTCTTGACCAGCCCGAGCATGGGTGGACCTCCGAGACGGAAACGAGGCTCTGCAGTCTCCGGCGACCCACCTAACACGCGGCTTTCAGCCAGGTGAAGGAAGTTTTAGGTTGGGCCTTAACTTTCCTTCATGGGGATTCATTTGTCCTCGTTGCCGGGCCTCGCCAAGCTGGATGGCAATCCGGCGCGGCTGGCGTTTGCGGTCGCACCCTGTGTTCCTTCTCACTGCCGAGGTACCTGCCATGAATGCCAAACCGCTGCTGCTGATTCCCGCCCTGAGCCTGGTGCTGGCGCTTTCCGCCTGCGCCGGCCCGATGCCCAAGGCCGACCCCAACGACGCTTGGATCAGCCTTGAAGAAGAAGCGCCCAGCGACCTGATGGCCGAACGCGTGGACGGCAAAAACGTCGACGACGGCCGCTACTTCCAGGTCCGCCCCGGCGCCCACCGCCTGGACGTGACCCTGTTTGAAGACAGCACCGGCGACTCCAACCAGCAAGATTGCAACGGGCATGTCAGCTACAGCGGCTTCAAGGCCGGCGAGCATTACAAACTGGTGGAATCGACCCTGGGCACCGAAGTGCGGGCGCGGCTGTATGATGGGCAGGGCAAGCAAGTGGCCAGTGCGAGTGGGTTCAGGTGTATGCCGGGGTGACGGCGCCTCTGGCACTGCGCAAACCAGGACATTTCGCTCAATAGAAAGAGAAGCGGCTGACTGCACGTTCAGGGAGGGAGGTCCAATGATGAGGACCTGAATCCTTCAAGCGGAGCCCTGTTTATGACTCAACCCGCCGGAGCCAAGCCGACTTCCACCGATGCGGCCTTCAGCGAAGTGGCGCAAATGATCGCCGCCGCGCGCCAACGCGCGGTGCGGGCGGTGAATACCGAGCTGCTGGAGTTGTATTGGCAGGTCGGTGCCTATATCAGTCGCAAGATCGAGACGGCGGAGTGGGGCGATGGGGTGGTGCCGCAACTGGCGGATTATCTGGCGCGGCAGCAGCCGGGGCTGCGAGGGTTTACCCGGCGCAACCTGTTCCGCATGCGTCAGTTCTATGAGGCTTATCGAGACGAGGAGAAAGTGTCAGCACTGCTGACACAATTATCCTGGACCCAGAACCTGATCATTCTTGCGCAAGGAAAACGCCCAGAAGAGCGCGAGTTTTATCTGCGCATGACAATCCAGGAACGGTGGTCAACCCGGGAACTGGAGCGCCAGATCAAATCAGCCCTCTTTGAACGCTCGCTGACCCGCCCGGCAAAAGTCTCGACAGCGTTGAGACAATTTCATCCCGAGGCGCTACAGGTGTTCAAGGATGCCTATGTGGTGGAGTTTCTCGACCTGGCCCAGGGGCATAACGAAGCCGACTTGCATCAAGGGCTGGTGCGGCAACTCAAAGACTTTCTGATCGAAATGGGGCGTGACTTCTGCTTTGTCGCCTCGCGCTATCCCCTGCAAGTCGGCGGGCGCGATTTCGTGCTGGATTTGCTGCTGTTCCACCGCGGACTGAATTGCCTGGTGGCCATTGAGCTCAAGGTCGGGCGTTTCGAACCTGAATACCTTGGCAAGCTGGATTTCTACCTCGAGGCCCTGGACCGCCAGGTGCGCAAACCCCATGAAAACCCGGCCCTGGGCGTGTTGCTCTGCGCCAGCAAGGACGATGAGGTGGTCGAGTACGCCCTCAACCGCTCACTCTCACCGGCCTTGATCGCCGAGTACCAGACCCAACTGCCGGACAAGAAGCTGCTGCAGGCCAAGCTGCATGAGTTTTATGCGCTGAATCCTCAGGTGGATTGAATCGCGTTATCGGCGCCCGAATTATTTTTCCGCCACCCCGTCACAAACCCCCCGGCTGGCCCGTCATGTCGGTGTATCCCTCAAATAACGGAGCCACCCCATGTCATCCAGCCACCCCACCCAAGCCGTCAACCTGCTGCAAACCATCCCCGAGATCTTCGACAGCCTGGGCCAGATCCACGGCCTGATCGACGCCCATGGCCTGGATCGCAAGCTGCATCACCTGGTGGTGCTGCGCGCCTCGCAGATCAACCAGTGCGGCTTCTGCGTGAAGATGCACACCCGCGAAGCCCGGGAAGACGGCGAAAGCAACGAGCGCCTGGACCGCCTGGTGGTCTGGCGCCACGTCAGCGACTTCAGCGCCGCTGAACGCGCCGCCCTGGCCTGGACCGAAGCCCTCACCGTGCTGCACGAAGGCACCGACTTCGGCCCGCTGCGCGCGGCCCTGCGCGAACATTTCAGCGACGCGCAGATCGCCGCCTTGACGGCCGATATCGGCATGATCAACCTGTGGAATCGCATGCAGGTGTCGAGGCACTGAGGATGGATCGAATCGATGACGCGACGGTGTTCGCAAGCCGTCGCAGCTTCCTGCTGGGCCTGGCCTACCGCCTCCTCGGCTCCCGCGCCGAAGCCGAAGACGTGGTGCAAGACCTGTTCATCAAATGGCTGGAGGCCGACCAAGCCTCCATCGCCAACCCCGCCGCCTGGCTGACCACCGCCTGCACCCGCCACTGCATCGACCTGCTGCGCTCCGCCCGCCGCGCCCGGGTTGACTACATCGGCACCTGGCTGCCGGAACCGATCCACACCCTGCACCACGAATCCCCCGAACAGAGCCATGAACTGGCCTCGTCGCTGTCCACCGCATTCCTGCTCTTGCTGGAACGCCTGACGCCCAAGGAGCGCGCTGCCTATCTGCTGTATGACATCTTCGACCTGGACTATCCCCAGGTCGCTGCGGCCCTGGATGTTCAGGAAGCCACCTGCCGCAAACTGGTGTCCCGCGCCAAAGCCAGCCTGGGTAATGCCCAGGTCCGCCACCAACCGGAACCGTCCCGTCAGCAGGAACTGCTGACTGCCTTTCATGCTGCCATCGCCAGTGGTTCGACCCAGGGGCTGGCGGCGTTGTTGTCCGAAGACGTCGAGCTGTGTGCGGATGGTGGCGGTAAGGCGAGTGCCATTCGCGAGACGCTGTATGGGCTGGAAGCGGTGTTGGCGTTTGTGGGGGAGTCGTTGAGTCGGTACTGGCGGGAGTATCAGTGGCAGGAGGTGGAGATCAATGGGGGGCGTGGGGTGGTGTTGCGGGGGGAGGGGGAGGAAGTGGTGGCGGCGGTGAGTTTTGGGTATGACGCGGGGGGAAGGGGGAATCGCGTCTTTATCATGCGCAATCCGGATAAGTTGGTGGGGTTGGGGAGTGGGGTGTTGGTGTGAGGCTCACATTGCGCAGCCCTGGGGCTGCGGGCCAATAAACCCGAGGCCACTAATGCCATTCAGTTAAGCGAAGGTGATCCACTGTAGGAGCAGCCGGTCGACGCTTGATTGCTTGCGGTGCTCTTACGCGTCATGACGACTGTGGAATGTCGACTGGTCTCAGCCAAAGCGACCAAGTAAATGACCAAGTAGCTAGCCTGCTGCACGTCTTGGATGGTGCGTTGACCTTAACCCAATGATTTTTATTACTTTTAACTCTGAACGCTGTCCCACTAGACTTCAGAATGACTTCAGTTTTCTCCTGTCACTGCTAGTGTGCCTGCATTAAACTGCGTCGCTGTATTTCAGTTGCTACGTAGTCATCGCCGTGGCCAATAGCTCCACTTTCGCCACGCTTGATATGGCCTGGCTCGAAATTCAAGTATTTGTCGTGCCAATTTTTTGGCGGCGTTACGGCACCCTCTGGGGCTAGACATCTCCCCAAAAGTAAACGACCAAAGTCGCCGTACGCGCTCATCAGTGATCTGGACAGTGGTAAACCATGAATGCAGTAGAAATTGAGTCCGCCATATCGGACCTGGCCCTTGAGCCCTATGACGCGGCGGAGTTTCCGTTCACTTTCCTAGCCGCATTCGGCAACAAAGAAACCGCGCTCAAGCGCCTGCGCGCCGGCAACAACAACGCCTCGGACGTACCCGGCGGTGTACTACTGCGCAGCAACATTCATATCGCCTCATGCGAGCCTGGCACCGTGGGCGAAACGCTCAAGGCCTTGCGCGCCAGCCCGGCCAGTACAAAAGCCAAAGCCAAGTTTATCCTTGCAACCGACGGGCAAACCCTGGAAGCCGAAGAACTGATCACGGGTGAAACCATCACCTGCAACTACCCGGACTTCCCCAACCACTTCGGTTTCCTTCTACCGCTGGCCGGCATTTCCACCATCAAGGAGATCAAGGACAACCCCATCGACGTGCGCGCCACCAGCCGCCTGAACAAGCTGTACATCGAGCTGCTGAACGAAAACCCGGACTGGGCAAAGGCCGAACGCCGCCATGACATGAACCACTTTATGGCGCGACTAATTTTCTGCTTTTTTGCCGAAGACACCGATATCTTTGATGGCAATAGCCTGTTCACACGCACCGTGGAACGTTGGAGCGAGCGCGACGGATCTAACACCAACCAGGTGCTGTCGGAAATCTTCCGTGCCATGAACATCAAGCAGGCTGAGCGCGTTAATACTCAGCCTCGTCTGCCCAGTTGGGCCAACACCTTCCCTTATGTGAACGGCGGTTTGTTCTCTGGTAGCACCGAGGTGCCACGCTTTACGCGGATGGCGCGCACTTACCTGCTGCACGCTGGCAACTTGAACTGGCAAAAGATTAACCCGGATATCTTCGGCAGCATGATCCAGGCGGTGGCCGATGATGAAGAGCGCGGTGCATTGGGCATGCACTACACCAGCGTGCCCAATATCCTCAAGGTGCTGAACCCGCTGTTTCTGGATGATCTGCGCGCGCAGTTGGACGCAGCCGGTGAGAACAGAGCCAAGCTGCTCAACCTACGCAAGCGCATGGCACATATCCGTGTGTTCGATCCGGCCTGCGGCTCCGGTAATTTCCTGGTCATCGCCTACAAGCAGATGCGTGAGATCGAGGCGGAGATCAATCGCCGTCGAGGTGAGCCACATCTGGGCAGTGAGATTCCTTTGACCAATTTCCGTGGTATCGAACTGCGTGACTTTCCGGCAGAGATTGCCCGGCTAGCACTGATCATCGCCGAGTTCCAATGCGATGTTCTGTATCGCGGTCAGATAGACGCGCTAGCGGAGTTTCTACCGCTGGATACGCAAAATTGGATTATCTGCGGTAATGCGTTATGGCTGGACTGGCTGAGCATCTGCCCTCCTACAGGCACGGGCGTAAAATTACTCGCAGAAGACTTATTTAGTACTCCACTCAATCAGACGGAGATAGAATTCGCGAACGAAGGTGGAGAAACATACATTTGCGGGAATCCACCATACGTTGGAACAAAGTACCAGACTAAAGAGCAAAAAGACGACATTGCGACGCTGTTTAAGAGTGAAGGCATAAGTTCCGGGAACTTAGACTACGTTGGCTGCTGGTTTCTAAAGGCAGCACAATACACCTCTAAAATTGAGAGATTCGCCTTCTCATTTGTGACGACCTCCAGTTTATTTCAAGGAGAGCAGGCTGAAATAATTCTTCATATTCTTTCATTCTATAGCCTGAAAATATACTGGTGCCACCCAAGCTTTATGTGGTCGAACAATGCAGCTAATAACGCAGGCGTTACATGCAGCATCGTAGGCTGTGCTCGGGACGGCGCTCGGTCCGAACGATATATATATGGCAGTGAGTCTAGGCGTAGTGTTGGAAACATTGGCCCATATCTTGTTCCAATGCCAGATATTGTTGTTTCAAAACGGCAGGCCCCATTATCAGAAATTTCTGTCATGAGCTATGGCAGCATGTCTAACGATAATGGTGAGTTCACATTTACCGATGACAGATACAGAGCTAGCATCAGAGCCAATCCAAAAAATAAGGATATCTTCAAAATTGCTGTAGGTGGTGTTGAGTTCATCAGGGGGATTGTGCGCAGGAATATATACATCGATGAAGCAACTACGCTATCAGACGCCCAGTGCAAAGAATTTTCAGGTGTATTTGATTGCGTGCAAGAATACCGCGCGGCAAGCAGTCGAGAGGCAACTCGCAAACTAAGCGCCACTCCAATGTATTTTGCCGAAAGAAGGCACGTATCGGCGAAGAAAATATTTATACCTCAAGTCCTATCTGAGCGAAGAGAGTATGTTACAGCAGGTTTGTTAGATAGTGATGCCCTCGTTATTGCCCCGCATATGCAAATTGTTGAAGGGCACAACTATGAGTTCGCTCTTATCAGCAGTAGAATTCATCATGTGTGGATTTCCACCGTCTGTGGAAAGCTGAAAACGGACATTCGTTACTCAAACTTACTTGGCTGGAACACTTTCCCCGTACCACTGCTCACCGAGCAGAACAAGATCGACCTTACAGCCTGCGCCGATGCCATTCTATTGGCTCGCGAAGCCCATTTTCCCGCAACCATCGCAGACCTCTATGACCCGGACATAATGCCGGATAACTTGCGCCGCGCGCATGAGCGCAACGATGAAGTACTGGAGCGGGTATATATCGGCCGCCGTTTCAAAAACGATACTGAGCGACTGGAAAAGCTATTTGATCTTTATAGCAAGATGGCGGCAAATACAGCGAAGGCCGTGCCGAAAAAACGCGAGGGAAGAAGGCATGAGTGACACTCCTTTTAGCCTCGCCATGCCACCCGAAGGCTACGGTGACTGGCTGGCCGACCTCAAAGATCGCATCTACAGCGCCGCGCTAGCGATACAGCTGTGCTGGCAGATCGGCAACAATATTTTGATCCGCCAGGCACAAAGAGGTTGGGGGGCCAAGGTGATCAAGCGGCTGGCACATGACTTACGCACCACCTTTCCTAATATGAAGGGATTTTCCCGCACCAACCTGATGTATATACGCGCCTTTACCGAGACTTGGTCGGATGCCGAAATTGTCCAACAGGCTGTTGGACAGTTGCCCTGGGGGTATAACCTGGTGCTGCTGACCCGACTGTCGGCCTTTTGCTCTGCAAGAGCAAAAACAAGATCGTGGCTGAATATGTGTTGGGTGATAAGACCCAGCCCATGGATATTGCCGAATACAAATTGCTCGAATCTCTGCCTGCCGAATTGCAAAGCAGCTTGTCCAGCATTGAGCAAATTGAACGGGAATTGGCAGGCGACGGCACCTTCATGGAGGATGAATCACAGTGACTAACACCACCAACCCAACCAACAGCTACACAGTGCCGTCGGTATCCATTGCTACAGCCCACACAGGGGCGTCCAGCAAGGCCAATGAGCTGGGCATGCGTACCATGCAGGAACGTGCCTACACCAAGCGCGGCGAACAGTACCTGCTGATAAAATCGCCTCCCGCATCGGGCAAGTCTCGCGCCCTGATGTTTATCGCGCTGGATAAGCTACATAACCAAGACTTACAGCAAGCCATCGTCGTGGTACCCGAACGCTCTATTGGAGGGAGCTTTGCCGATGAGCCGTTGAGCCAGCATGGATTTTACTGGGACTGGGTGGTGGCTCCCCAGTGGAACTTGTGTAATGCCCCAGGGATTGATGAGCCGCGCGTGGCTAAGTCCAAGGTAGACGCCGTGCGCACCTTCCTGGATAGCAGCGACAAGGCGCTGGTCTGCACCCATGCCACCTTCCGTTTTGCCGTGGAAGAGCTAGGCGTTGAAGCCTTCGACAACCGCCTGATTGCCATTGACGAGTTCCACCACGTTTCCGCCAACCCGGATAACAAGCTAGGCAGCCAACTGAGCGCGTTTATCAACCGTGACAAGGTGCACTTGGTCGCCATGACCGGCTCCTATTTCCGTGGTGACAGCGAGGCCGTGCTGGCCCCATCGGAAGAGAACAAGTTTGAGACGGTGACGTACACTTACTACGAGCAGCTCAACGGCTACCGTTGGCTCAAGTCGCTGGATATTGGCTACTTCTTCTACACCGGGAGGTATGTGGATGCAGTCGCCAAGGTGTTGGACCCGGCACTGAAAACCATCGTCCACATTCCAAACGTAAATGCCCGCGAGAGCCTCAAAGATAAGGAGCGCGAGGTCAACGAGATCATGAGCGCGCTTGGCGAATGGCAGGGGGTCGAACCGGCCACCGGCTTCCACCTCATCAAAACCAAGGACGGCCGCACGCTGAAAGTAGCTGACTTGGTGGATGACAGCGACCCAAGCAAACGCTCTAAAGTGCTCGGGGCACTGAAAGACCCGGCGCAGAAGAACAACCGCGACAACGTCGATGTGATCATCGCACTGGGTATGGCGAAAGAAGGCTTTGATTGGATCTGGTGCGAGCATGCGCTGACCATTGGCTACCGTTCGAGCCTGACTGAAATTGTGCAGATTATTGGCCGCGCTACGCGTGATGCAGAGGGCAAGGAGCGCTCGCGCTTCACCAACCTGATCGCTGAGCCTATGGCCGACCAAGCGGCTGTAGCTGAGGCGGTGAACAATATGCTCAAGGCCATTTCTGCCAGTCTACTGATGGAGCAGGTGTTGGCCCCACGCTATGAATTCACCCCGAAAGACACGGGCCCAAAAGAGGGTTTCAATTACGGGGCAGACGGTTATCAACCAGGCGGCATTAACCTGGGCGTCAATGAAGCCACAGGCCAGTACCATGTCGAAATCAACGGCCTGACCACGCCGCAAAGTACAGAAGCCACACGCATCTGCAAAGAAGACTTGAACGAAGTAGTAACCAGCTTCCTGCAGGACAAAACTGTATTGGAACGCGGCCTATTCGACATGGAAAATACCCTGCCCGAAGAGCTGACCCAACTGCGCATGGGCAAGATCGTGCGCGAGCGTTACCCTGACTTGAGCGACGTCGACCAGGAAGCCATCCGCCAGCATGCCATTGCTGCCATGAACATTACCCAGCAGGCCAAGTTGATGTTGGCTCAGGCCGATACTAACGAGAGTGACACCTTACAAGGCAGTACCGCCCTACTGGAAGGCGTGCGCAAGTTCGTTAACGTGCGCGAGCTTGACATTGATCTGATCGACCGTATCAACCCTTTTGAAGCCGCCTATGCGGTGCTTGCTAAGGCGATGGATGAAAAATCCCTGCGCCAGGTGCAGACCAGCATTGCTGCCAAGAAGGTGAGCATTCCCGAAAACGAAGCACGAGACCTAGCAATGCGCGCCCTGCAGTTCAAAAACGAGCGTGGCCGGCTGCCAGACATCAACTCCGCCGATGCTTGGGAGAAACGAATGGCTGAAGGTGTGGTTGCGTTCGCACGTTATCGCGTCCAAGCCAAAGCGGCACAGGAGGAATCCACCAATGGCTAAAATGAACGATGACGACCTGCTAAATGCGCTAGGGGTAGAAGTACCCTCGCTAAAGACAGCCACTCGGACTCCTCGCGAAGAACGCATCATAGCTGGCTTCGAGGATATTCAGCGCTTCTATCAAGCCCATGGCCGCGCCCCACTGCATGGTGAAGACCGCGAGATCTTTGAGCAGTTGTACGCTGTACGCCTGGATCAGCTGCGAAAGTTACCAGAAGCACAAACCCTACTGGCAGGCTTGGATAGTCACGGCCTACTGTCAGGTGCTGCGCTAGCCGCGGTAAATGTGGATGATCTGGATGAAGACGCCTTGCTCGCCGAGCTAGGCATCGGCAGTGAGTCCGTCGACCAGGACGACATCACAGTGCTGCGGCATGTGCGTTCCAGTGCTGCAATAAAAGCGGCAGAAGAAATTGCCGCTCGGAATCCATGTAAAGACTTCGAGCAGTTCAAGCCTCTGTTTGATGAGGTGGCCGCGGGCCTCAAGCAACAATTGTGGGTAACCAAGCCCTTTGGCAAGAACGCCAGCATCGAGACCGGGGACTTCTTCATTCTGAGCGGACTCATTGCCTATGTCGCTGAGGTGGGTGACACCTACAAGACGCCGAATGCGGAGACGAATGGGCGCTTGCGCGTCATCTACTCCAATGAGACGGAAAGCGATCTGCTATTACGATCCTTGCAGCGGGCGCTCTATAAGGACAGTGACGGGCATGCCGGGTCTCGGCTCATCAAGGTAGATTCTGGCCCACTGTTCAGCGACATAGCCGAGCCGGACGACATCGAGACTGGCACTATTTATGTGTTGCGCAGCCTGTCCAACCATCCCTACGTAGCCGAGCATCGCGAGCTGATCCACAAAATCGGCGTGACCGGCGGTAAAGTGGAGGCGCGCATTGCTAATGCGGAAAAGGATACGACCTATCTGCTTGCCGATGTGGAGGTTGTCGCCACATACAAGTTGCATAATTTGAACCGAACTAAGCTGGAAAAAATATTTCACCGTTTGTTCGGTGGGGTTCAGCTCGACTTAACCATCGAAGATCGTTTCGGTCATCCGGTTAGACCAAGAGAGTGGTTCCTCGTACCACTCAATATAATTGATGAAGCGGTAGGGCGAATTCGGGATGGGTCGATTGCTGATGTGTTCTATGACCCCCGTTTGGCTCGCTTAGTCAGTTAAGTTTCTTGAGGAAGGTAAGTGGTCAATATGATGAGTGGTCAAGATTGTATGTGAATGACATTGATGTGGGTGGCACATTTGAAGTCTATTTTTGTATTTGTAAAAGATTTCAAATGTGCTCGTAGGTGGTTTGATTTTTTGTTAAATAAGAATGGATATTGGCTCGCAATGGAATATGCAATTTTAAAAAAATCTAATGAAACTTTAGGTTATGTTGCTCAGGTTTCTGCTATTGCGGATAAAAATAAGGGGGCTTTTGGTTTTTTATCCAATTCAGCATACGATCAAATGGCCTCGAAGGGGCAGTTGTGGATTGCCGTTAATTCTGCGGGGATGTTGAAAGGGTATTTAATGTTTGGTGGTACTATGCCAACCCTTAAGGTCTTTCAGATATACGCTTGTGAAACGACTAAAGGACATGGGGTTGGTAAACAGCTAATAGATGCATTGAAAGAATTTGCAGGTAGTAAAAATTATCACTCTATTGTAGCAAGAGTTGCCTCAGATTTACCTGCCAATAGTTTCTGGGAGAAAGTAGGCTTTTCAGTATATGGGCAGGTTAAAGGCGGGGAGACAACGAAGCGAATAATAAATATTAGGGGGTATGCGCTTGAAGATAACGATCTTTTTGGTGGGGTAGGTAAAGAGCAATCAGGTGTCCAGCCGATCGGGCCAGTATTAGAACGCCCAATTTATGCGTTGGATCTTAATTTATTGCTTGATGTGTTCAAGGCAAGACCTGGTTATAAGAAAGTAGTAAAAATAATGCAGATTGGTTTTCAGGGTGGATTCTCAATTTGTATTACACCTGAATTTAAAAAAGAGCTTGAACGTCAATCAGCTAACTTTTCAGATGATCCTATTTTGAGGTTGGCGGAGGTTTTTCCTGAACTGAAGGCCGATTTTGATATAGCTGGGATTGCCGAATCTTTAAAGTCCATTGTTTTTCCCGCGCGAGCACCGAATCGTAAGTCCGCACAGAATGATGAGTCTGACCTAATGCATTTGGGGTATTGTATATCGGCAGGCATAGGTGGTTTTATTACGCGAGAAAAAGCCTTGTTAAGGGCTTGTGATGAAATTAAAGATAAGTATGGTATGGCAATTATTTCTCCTGATGAGATCATTTTAGATGATAGTGAGTTGTCAGGTGTTTCCAGTCCATTAAATTCGGATTTTTCGTTTGCTATTTCATTACTGACGGATGAGGTGAAAGGCTTCCTTGGTGGCTTCTCGCTGCAAGATGCTATCGCTGACTTGTTAGTTTCTGCCTCTCCTATTAAGTCGGCAGCTAGTGTCTATGAAGCACGATTGGATGGTCGCCTATTTGGAGTTTACTTCTTTCAGAAGCCATTAAAGGTAAAAGGTGTTGCAGTGGCTGCTCTGTACATAGATGAAAGCTGCCCGCAATCTATTGCTGCTATAGACCATTTCTTGGAAATGGCTTTGAGATATAAGTGTGGGTTTTCTTACCGTTTGGATCTCTATATAGGGAAAGGTCAAGATCTAACAGAGGGAACTCTTCTAAAGAAAGGTTTTTTTAAGTCTTCTGATCACTTCGTAAAATTAATTAGTATTGTGTTTTTAGATGGAAAAAACTGGGGGCGCTTTACAAAAGATGTCAAGTCGCTTTGTGGTTTTTCTATGCCGGAAAAGCTTCCATCAAAAAAGGAGCTGCAAAATACTGGGATTTGCCTTGCTGACTCCAATAATAAAGTTGAAGTGTTTTCCTGGTTCGATTTTGAGAGTGTTATTGGGCCAAGATTTATATTGACCTCTGATCGAGACTGTATATTGGTTCCCATTCGAGAGAATTTTGCTAATGGCTTGATTGGGAATGTCAAAAATCAGCTATCTCTACTGTCTAGTCATGACAAAGTTCTTTTGCTTGAAAAAGCATACTTTCGCTCATCTATTAAGGCGTCAAGCTTTAAAAAAGGGGGGGTTGTTGCTTTTTACGTTTCTGGTAGTAAGAGCATTCAAGAACTCATTGGGTTTGCGCGAATCACTTACTCAGATGTAATTAGCATTGATGAGGCAACCGTTAAAGTGGATAGGCAGGGTGTCCTATCTCGTGGTGAGCTTGCTAGTATTGTTGATAGTTCTGGTAAGGTGCATGTGTTTACGTTTGATAATTTTTTAGAATTTGATAGAAGAGTCCCGTTTTTGAGGGCAAAAAAACTCGGGTTGATCAGTGATGCAAATCTTGTTTCTCCTGAAAAAATAAGCTTTGAAAAGTTAAAGGTTCTTATTGGAGAAGCTTTTAATGATTGATGCAATTATATCCATCAAGCCTAGACATGTGGAAAATATACTGTCTGGAAAAAAAACGGTAGAACTTAGAGTGAGGAGCATGAATTTGCCTGCTGGTTCTCGGCTATGGGTTTACTCTACGCTTCCTGTTGGTAAGGTGGAAATGTTTGCAGAGGTTGATTTTGTTGAGTTGCTACCACCGAAGGATATGTGGAAAAAATACGGAAAGAACATATGTATACCAAAAAAAGAATTCGATGAGTACACGAGGTCGCGTGACCTTGTGGCAGCTATAGGATTGAGAAATATAAAAATGCTGGAGAAAGATATTTGTTTGGAAACGATGCGAAAATATGAGAAGGGCTTCCAGCCGCCTCAGTTTTTCTCAAAGCTTTACCCAGGAAGGGCTTTATGCTCAGCCTTTTGTATATAGTCTATTTTTACGGCCAAACATTCATATTTACGCCGAATTATTAATTTATAGAGGCTTTTAAGGTAATTGTTCTGTTTCTATAGAGAGTGGTTTTGGGCTGATTAATGTTCATCAGTTGAGGGTGTACATGAAGGAATATTATTTGGCTCAAGGCTTTATGGCAGAAGAAAGGATGCAGTTCCTTGTTGAACTAGATGAACAGCTTCTTCAGGGTGGGGTAATAATATCAGAGTGGGCTGCTTTTTTGATAAGGGATGCAGATGTCGCTTTTGTTAATGAGGTAAATTTATCATGTGTCATTGTTTCCTTGGCTGCGATAGAAGCGTATTTGCGATCAGAAGATGTTTCTGGTAGTAAGCGATTTGTAGATTTAATTATTAGTTCCAATCTTGATGAAGAGATTAAGGCGGAACTGCATGAGCTGCGAAAATATAGAAATAAATTGGTTCATGTTGCTGCCCCGTGGGAAGATAAACTCTTGCTTGACTCGCCCGAATTATTTGAGAAAGAAGTCGAGCAAATAGCTCGTCGTAGTATAGTTGCTCTTCGTCGCACCCTTTATTCAAACCCCTTCATATAAGGTCTGAGATATCTGCACTGATCTGATGAAAGACTGGTCTGGCAGCAATTGTTATGCGAGAATTTTTTTAGCTCTTTACTTCCTGAGTTTTTGCTGGGGTGTTACAGATATAAGGGTGGGTCTAGTTAAAATATCAGTATTCAAGAGCTTCAGAATAGACCTGTGGTAAGCAGGTGGTAATAGTTTGTCGACTTCTCAAGTGTATGCTCATAACCTAAACGATATTTTCTCTGTGATAGCCATGAGGCCTAGATGTTACTGGGGAATTATGAATGTTTTGAGAAGCTTGGTATGACATTTGTTGCAATAACTTCAATAGAGCAAAAAAGCCGGCCAAGAGGCCGGCTTTTTTATTTCTGATCAGGTGAGAAAAGCTCGCGTCTCAATCACCGCCAACACATCCCGCACATCCTGCAGCAACAGTCGGGCGGTGTTGGTCACGGTGCCAATGTCCTTGTCGCTGGAGTCGCGCAGTCCAGCGCAGGCCATCAAATTCAGATAATCCAGCGTAGTGAGCAACCGCTCGCTGGCGCATGCATGCAGATCCTCTAGCGGGGCGTGGCTGTCGACAAACAGCACTGGTCCATCGCTGGCGATCGGGGTCAGGGGAATAAAGCGTTCAGAGTGATCCTGGGGATTCATGGTGTCGTCCTTTTCAAAAAATAGAAAAGTTGCCACCTACTGCTGCGAATCAATGGGGTGGCAGCTGTACGCGGGTTCGCAGACCGAGGAAAAGAGTAAACCCGGCAGGCCCGAAGGCCTCCCACGCACAGCCGCCATAAAGCGAAACGCAGGTGAGTGTGCCTGAGTTGTCATTGACGGTGTAGTTCGACTTTTCCGCTGAGGCTGCGAAACCCCATCACCGGCCAGGCCGGCGACGCCAAAAACTATAGGGATGCCGCGCACCAGGAACAACGGCGCCGCTGTAGGACGGATCCTGATTTGCGGTAGGGGCGGGCTGAGTTGCTGAGCTTGCCATGCATTCGATGCTGGCTCGCCTTGGCGCAGGTGCGGTGCGCTCCACTCCGCAGCGCCAGCTCAATCCCCCAACTCCCCAAACCACTCCACCAGCCGCCCAGCCGCTTGCTGCTTGACCTCCTGATTGATATGCGCCGCCACCGCCGCGATCGACAGGCTCAGCACGCCGAGGTCGTCGGCGTAGCCGATGCCGGGCAGTACGTCGGGGATAAGGTCCAGGGGCAGGACGAAGTAGCCCAGGGCCCCGTAGATGGTGCTTTTGGCCCAAGCCGGGGTTTCTGGGCGTTGGGCGGCGTAGTACAACCATAGGGCCTTGGTGATCAGGCTGCGGCCGACATGCAGGGCGTAGCGGCCGATCTTGCGCCAGAGGCAGCGGTGGAAGCTTTGTTCCAGGGCGGGGAGGGTGGCCATGGTGGACTCCTTGCGGGTAACGGGCGCCAGGTCATGGTGGCTGCTGCGTCTGTGCGCTGGCAGCGGAGAGGCTTTCCCTGGGAAGTCCCGGCAGCCAATGTTCTTCAGATGGATCTGGCGCAAGCCCGCTGCTGACTCTGTAGGTCCCGCGCCCATCAAAAACCGAGCCCCTGCGCCAGCCTGTTCACCGTGGGCGGCTGCTCGCCGCTAGGCCCGCACGCTCGCTCCCGCCCGTTGATGTTGCGCCATGACCCTGACGGCAATCGAGGCGCCGCTCAGCAAGGCGATGATGCCCAGGGTTTCAAGGCCCGTGGGTAAACGCTGCTCGGCGATCAGGCCAAACGCCGCGGCAAAGAGGGTTTCGACCGAGATCAGTTGGCCGGACAAGGCCATGGGTAACCGCTGGCTCGCAAAATTCCAGGCCCAGGCGCCACCCACGGACGCGACACAAGCCAAGGCCGAGGCGGCGGCGAGCACCGGCAGGGTATTGTCCAGGCGCCACTGTACATCGGGGGCGCTGTACAGGTTGAACGTGAGCCCGAAGGGCACGAAGAGCACCACGCTCAAACCCGCCCCCACCATCATCAGCCCGGTCCAGAGGCCTGAGGAAATGTACGGCAGCCGTATCAGGAGCACTTGGTTCAAGAGGCAGAAGATCAACCAGGACAGGGTGGCGCCAACCGCGTAGCCGACCGCTTGCAGGTAGGTGGACAGATCGCCGTCCAGTACCCCCGCGAAGGCGCCGTAGTTGGTGGCGACCAGCCCCAGCACCGCCAGCAGCACCGGTACGCAGAGGGCGCGCCAGGAGACCGTGGGCTCGATCAGGTTGCCGATGAGAGCGACCATGATCGGCGCCGCGCTTAAAAACGCTGGCGCGATGATCGCGCCGCCGTTGAGCACACTGCCCATGACGCACCCGATATACAGGGTGTAGCCCACCACCCCGAGCAGCGCGGCGGTGACCATGGCGCGTCCGTTCAAGCGCGCAAGGCCTTGCCGGTAGAGGCGCAGCATCGCCAGGCCAATGGCGCCGGAGACGATGAAGCGCAAGGTGATGAAGTCGAACGTGCCGAAGTCGCCCATCAGGTAGGGCGACAGAAAGTTCAGCGCCCAACTGAAGGTGGCGAAGAGGGCTGCGGCCACGCCTATGGCATAAGACTTCGACATTCCTGCTCCTCGAGGATGACTGACCACGATCGGGGCGTTGCTAGATAATCGGGCCGCAATGCCTGGAGGTGCGAATTTCCTCGCCGTCGTCGATATCGGTGAACGGCGAGCCGCAGGCCGTCTGGGTGGGTTTGCCCCAGTTGACGCCCATTCCCAGGCCGCCACCGCTTTCAGACTCTCCTTCGAACAGGGTTTTGTCCAGCCGTGAGCGCCAATCCAGAAAGCGCATGGTCACCGCCAACCGCGCCTGGAGTGGTCCCGGCAACAGCGGCTCGGAGCGGTGCCACAGGCATTTGCTGAAGAACAGTACATCGCCCAGCGCGAAATCGTCCTGGGTCTGATGTTCCTCGAATATTTCCGTCAGCAGGCTCGGTGTGTTGAAGATGCCTCTTAGGTGCGCAGAGAAATCCTCGACCTAGAGGTTAGCGGCCATCTTCCTTCACTAGGCAATGATCTGTGTCTTAAGTCAGGGCAAGCATTGTCGTCTCCTTTCGAATCTCCAGGCTCAAGGGTGCGGCATTCTGGGCTTGGCTATTAGACCCACGGCGACTGTTTTGCGCACTGAGGCGAATTTGCCGGTAATGACCGAGCCAGCCCGCCACAGGCCATCACCCGTGGCGGGCCGGGATGCTTCAGTGGGGCAACAGGCCCAGGGCCCCGCCGGCCAGGAGCAGGGCGGCGCAGATGCCGGTGACGGCGAACAGTTGCTGCAGCCGTGGCCCGGCCAGGTGGCTGGCGATCTGGCGGCCGAGCACCAGGCCCAGCACCGCGCCGAGGGCGAAGGGCGCGCCCACCGCCCAGTGCATCACGCCGCTGAGGCTCGCGGTAACCACGCTGCCCAGGGACACCAGGGCGATCACCGCCAGGGAGGTGGCGACGATGCTCTTGCTGTCCAGGTTGGTGTAGCGGCTCAACGCCGGGATGATCACGAAACCGCCACCGACCCCCAGCAGCCCCGAAAGCAGGCCGGAGAGCAGGCCGGTGAAGGTCAGCGCCCGGGCGCAGGGCAGGGTCCAGCGCAGTCGGCCCTGGGCCGGGTTGAGCACGCAGGGCTGGAACGCCGGGCGCGGCGCCGGCCGGCCCTGTTTCAGCTCCAGGCTGGCCTTGCGCAGAATGCGCCCGCAGGCGTACAGCAGCACCAGGGCGAACAGCAGGGCCAATGGCAGGTTCGGCAGGCGATGGGCCAGCCACAGCCCCAGCGGCGCCATGAGGATGCCGATACCGGCGACGAACCCCGCGGCGCGATAACGCACGATGCCCTGGCGCAAGCCGAGGATGGCCCCGACGCTGGCGGCCAGGCCCACCGCCAGCAGGCCGATGGGGGCGGCCTCGACCATACTCAGGCCGAGGCCGAACACCAGCAGCGGCACCGCGAGGATGCCGCCGCCGGCCCCGGTCAGGGCCAGGATCGCGCCGATGATCGCCCCCAGGCCCGCACCCAGCAGACTGTGTTCATTCATGCTTGGGAGGTGTCCGTGGCCAGGGTCGGGTGCGCGAGCCATTCGTGGCCCTTGAGCATGCCGCGCCAGTACAGCGGCGGCAGGATCATCTCCTTCAGCCACCAGGCGCGCCGGGTCGGCTGGCGCCCGTCCAGCAGCCAGGCGGGAAAGCTGGGGGCCAGCTTGCCGCCGTAGGTGAATTCGGCGAGGACGATCTTGCCCCGTTCCACGGTCAGCGGGCAGGAGCCGTAGCCGTCGTAATGTGCCAGCCGGGTCAGGCGCTTGAGGGCCACCAGCACGTTGTTGGCCACCACCGGCGCCTGCTTGCGCGCGGCCGCGGCGGTCTTGGCATTGCTGGTGTTGGTGGCGTCGCCCAGGCCGTGGATATTGGCGAAGCGCTTGTGGCGCAGGCTGTGGAGGTCGACGTCGACCCAGCCGGCGGCGTCGGCCAAGGGGCTCTGGCGAATGAAGTCCGGGGCGCACTGCGGCGGCACCACGTGCAGCATGTCGAATGGCCGTTCCAGGGTTTCCTGGGTGCCATCGGCCAGGGTGCGGACGAAGGTCGCGCGCTGGGCCGGGCCGTCCACCGCTACCAGGTTGTGGCCGAAGTCCAGGTCGATGGCGTACTTCTTCACGTATTCCATCAACGCCGGCACGTAGTCGGCGACGCCGAACAGTACGCCGCCGGCGTTCATGAAGCGCGGCTTGATCGCGCCCAGGCGGCCCTGGCGCAACCAGTGATCGCAGGACAGGTACATGGCCTTTTGCGGCGCGCCGGCGCACTTGATCGGCATCGGCGGCTGGCTGAACAGCGCCTGGCCCTGTTGCAGTTGCTGCACCAGCTCCCAGGTGTAGGGCGCCAGGTCGTAGCGGTAGTTGGAGGTCACGCCGTGCTTGCCCAGGGCTTGGGGCAGGCCGTCGATGGCTGCCCAGTCGAGCTTGAGGCCGGGGCAGACGATCAACTGGTCATAGGCCAGCACGCGCTCGTCGGCCAGCACCAGGGCATTGTGCTCGGGCTCGAAGCGGCTGACCGCCTGGCGCAGCCACTTGACCCCCTTGGGCATCAGCGAGGCCATGTCGCGGCGGGTGGATTCGGCGCTGAACACCCCGGCGCCCACCAGGGTCCAGCCGGGTTGGTAGTAGTGGGTGTCGGCGGGGTCGATGATCGCCACGTCCAGGTGGGGATCGCGGGACAGCAGGCTGGCGGCGACGGCGATACCGGCGGCACCGCCGCCGACGATCAGCACCTGGTGGCTGCCGTCGACGGCACGCGGGGCAGGGTGGATGGGACGCATGGCAAGGTCTCCGTATGGAGTAATCGTTATAGGGTGTTCAGGGGGATCTTCAGGTAGCTCACGCCGTTGTCCTCGGGCTCGGGGAAGTGCCCGCTGCGCATGTTGACCTGCACCGAGGGCAGGATCAGCACCGGCATGTCCAGGGTCGCGTCACGGGCTTCGCGCATCTTCACGAAGCTGTCCTCGTCAACGCCCTGGTGGATGTGGATGTTGTTGGCCCGCTGTTCGGCCACGGTGGTCATGTATTGCAGCTCGCGGCCGTTGGGCAGGTAGTCGTGGCACATGAACAACCGCGTTTGCGGTGGCAGGGCCAGGATCTTGCCGATGGAGCGGTACAGGGTTCGCGCGTCGGCACCGGGGAAGTCGCAGCGGGCGGTGCCGTAGTCGGGCATGAACAGGGTGTCGCCGACGAAGGCCACTTGCTCTTCGCCCACCTGCACCAGGTAGGTCATGCACGCCGGGGTGTGCCCCGGGGTGTGCATGGCCCGGGCGGTGAGCTGGCCAATGGCGAACTCGCTGCCGTCGGCCAGCAGCACGTCGAACTGGCTGCCGTCGCGGGCGAACACCGGGGCTTCGTTGAACAACGCGCCGAAGACTTTCTGCACGCGGGTGATCTGGTCGCCGATGGCCACCTGGGCCCCGAGCTGCTCCTTGAGGTAGGCGGCGGCCGAGAGGTGGTCGGCGTGGACGTGGGTTTCCAGAATCCAGTCGACCTGCGCCTCCAGCTCGCGGACCCGGGCCACCAGGCGGTCGGCGGACTCGGTGCGGGTGCGGCCGGACTTGGGGTCGTAGTCCAGCACGCTGTCGATCAGGGCGCAGCGGCGCGTGGCGAGGTCCATCACCAGGTAGCTGATGGTCCAGGTGTGGCTGTCGAAAAAGGCTTCTACACGCAGCGTGTCGCTGATGATCATGGGGCACTCCGGCAATGAAGGGCGAGGGCAGTCTGCGCTGCCGCTCCTGCCTTGGACTGTCAATAAACGTGCCAACCCGGCATAGCGCCGGCCGGCACCCGTTACTGGGTGTGCAAGCTTGCCAAGGCCCTGCTCCGGGGCTTTGGGCGGGGTGACTGTCACCCGCAAGTGGCAGTGAGTTGGCAGTGAGTGGCAGAAAATGGCAGTGGCGGGCGCCTTGCTTTAAGCTTTCGCCATTGCCCTGGAGCCTGTCATGTCCCTGATCGCCACCGACCTTGCCAATTCGCGGATGTCTGCCCTGGTGTCCTACCTGGAGCACGATCCTCAACCGAGCATAGTGCTGGACACCGACTACAACATCATTGCCGCCAACGCGGCCTACCAGCGCCAGTTCGGCGTGGCCGGCAAGCCCCATGTGGGCGCCAAGTGCTACCGGGTGTCCCACCAGTTCGCGGTGCCGTGCGACCAGGCCGGCGAGCACTGCCCGATGCGCAAGGCCCACGACAGCCGAGTGCCGGAACGCATGCTGCACATCCACCACACCCCGCGCGGGCCGGAGCACGTGGATGTGGAGCTGCGGCCGATCATCGATGCCAGCGGGGCGGTGGTGGCCTATGTCGAGCGCTTGAGTTCGGTGGCGGTGGCCTCGGTGCAGCCACAGCAACATGGCCTGGTGGGGCGCTCGCCGGCATTCAATGAAGCCCTCGGCGCCCTGCAGCGGGCGGCGCCGGCGCCGATCCCGGTGCTGCTGCAAGGCGAATCGGGCACCGGCAAGGAGTTGTTCGCCCGCGCCCTGCATGACGGTAGCCCAAGGGCCGGTGGGCCGCTGGTGGTGGTGGACTGCACCGGCCTGACCGAGAGCCTGCTGGAAAGCGAGCTGTTCGGTTACGAGAAGGGCGCCTTCACCGGGGCCCTGCAACGCAAGATCGGCCTGGCCGAAGCGGCCCACGGCGGCACGCTGTTCCTCGATGAAATCGGCGAGGTGCCGCTGGCGATGCAGGTCAAGCTGTTGCGGTTGATCGAGTCCGGCAGTTTTCGTCCGGTGGGCAGCCTGCGCACCGTGCATTCGGACTTTCGCCTGGTGGCCGCGACCCACAAGCCGCTCAAGGAAATGGTCGCGGCCGGCACCTTCCGCCAGGACTTGTACTACCGCATCAGCGCCTTCCCGATCCGCCTGCCGGCCCTGCGCGAGCGCAGCGACGACCTGCCGCTGTTGATCGACAGCCTGCTGCGCCGGCTCGACCCGGGGGCGATGCTGCGGCTCGATCCGCCGGCCCTGGAGCAACTGCGGCTGTACGCCTTCCCGGGCAATATCCGCGAGTTGCGCAATATCCTGGAGCGGGCGCGGTTGTTCAGCGACGACGGGGTGATCCGCCTGCAGGACCTGCCGCCGGAGCTGCGCAGTTCCCAGCCTGCGGCCCCGGTGGCCCGGCGTCGCGGCGGCAAGGACCTGGAGCAACTGGCCCACGCCCTGGAAGTGTTCGACGGCTCGCGCGCCGAACTGGCCAAGGCACTGGGCTTGAGCGAACGCACCCTGTACCGCCGGCTCAAGGCCTTGGGCCTGTAAGCCGCGAGACATCGCTTCGTGTAGCCGCTGCCGCAGGCTGCGCATGGGCGCGTAGCGGCCGTCAGAGGGTGGTTGGCCAGGCGCTGGCTGGAAGGCCCGGCGGGCCTTGGCGCAGCTTTGCAGGCTCAGCAGCGGCTACAGGCTGGGGGCGGGGAGGTCGCGGGCCATGACCCACATGCCGATCTGTTCCAGGTCGGTGCTGAAGGGTACTTCGCCAACCTGGCGCAGGCCGGCGCTTTCATAGAAGCGCCGGGCGCCGGCGTTGCTCTTGAGCACGTCCAGCCACAGGCAGCGCGCGCCGCCCTGGCTGGCCCGTTGCAACACGTGGTCCAGCAGCACCCGGCCATGGCCCTGGCCGGCCTGGGACTTGAGCAGGTAGATCTTCTGCAGCTCGGCCCCGATCCTATCGCTGCCGGGCATGGGCCGGTTCCAGTTGAGCTTGGCGAAGCCGATGGGCACCTGCTGCGCGTCCAGGGCCAGCAGCCACAGATGCTGGTGCCGGGCGGCCAGGGATTGCTCCAGTGCCTGGGGCGCGAAGTCCTGGTCGAGAAAACGCTGCATGCCCTCGGCGCTCCAGATCGAGGCGAAATGTTCGCGGTAGGTGGCGCGGCCTATGGTTTGCAGGGCTTCCAGATCGTGCTGCTCGGCTTCTCGGATGGTGATCATGCTGCACTCCTTGCCAGGTCGGGGTGGCGCAGCTTACTTCGAGCCAGCGTGCCAGGGCCAGAGTGATGGACCAGAGTGCCAGGGCGCAATGCCGGGGCACGATGGCGCCGGCCCGTGGTCGTAATGGCAGTTGCCCTTGTCCCTTGCCCGGCCATTGCCGTGGCCTTCAGGAGATGCCATGAGCCAGGCCGTACTTGCCACCGAAACCAATCGCCGCCAATTGCAGCAGATCATCTCGGGCCTGTCCGACGGGGTGATCCTGATCGAGACCGACAAGGCCAGGAGCCTGCTCTGGGCCAATGAGGCGGCACTGGCCATGCACGGGGTCAGCCAAGTCAGCCAGCTGGGCGCCAATGCCCGGGAATACGCCAAGCGTTATGCCTTGCGCTATCGCAACAACCATCCCCTGGCCCTGGACAGCTACCCCATCAGCCGGGTGGCCGCCGGCGAGACCTTCAGCGATGTGGTGGTGGAGGTCCAGGCCGAGATCGAGGGTGAAGCCAGGCACTGGGTGCACCGGGTGCGCAGCATGATCCTCAGCGACCGCGGCGGCGCCCCGGAATCGCTGGTGCTGATTCTCAGCGATGCCACCGACTGGGCCAGCGCCGAGCAGCGCTTTGAGAAGACCTTCAGCGCCAACCCGGCGCCGGCGGTGATCTGCCGCCTCAGCGACCTGCGCTACATCAAGGTCAACCAGGGTTTCCTGGAAATGACCGGCTACGCCCGGGATCAGGTGATCGGCCGTTCAGTGTACGAGCTGGATGTGCTGGAGGACGCCGAGCACAAGGACCTGGCCATCGAGCGCCTGGGGCAGGGCGCGACCATTCCGCAGATGCAGGCCGAACTGCGCCTGCCCGAGGGCGGCAGCAAGCTGGTGATCGTCGCTGGCCAGCCGCTGGATATCAACGACGAAGACTGCATGCTGTTTTCCTTCATGGACCTGGAGCCGCGGCGCAAGGCCGAGGTCGCCCTGCGCCAGAGCGAGGAGCGCTTCGCCCGCTCGTTCCGCCTGACCCCGGTGCCGACCCTGGTGTGCAGCGCCGAGCAGCAGATCGTCGACGTCAACGAAGCCTTCCTCAACACCTGCGGCTACAGCAGCGAGGAACTGCTGGGCAAGACCCTCGACAGCATCGGTTTCATCGCCGAGCAGGCGGCGGCCCGGCAGTTGTTCAGCCAGCTGGAGAAGAGCGGCCACGTCATGGGCCAGGACCTCAAGGTGCGCAAGAAGGGCGCCGAGCTGATCGACTGCGTGGCCTACGCCGACACCGTGGTGATCCAGGACCAGCCCAGCTACCTGCTGGTGCTGATGGACATCAGCGATCGCAAGCGTTCCGAACTGGAGCTGGTGGGCGCCATCGAGGAGGTGATGCGCGACGCTTCCTGGTTCAGCCAGACCCTGATCGAAAAACTCGCCAATGTCCGCAACAGCCGTGGCCCCGGCGCCCCGGGCACGTCCTCGGCCGACCTGACCGCCCGCGAGCGTGAAGTCCTGGGGTTGCTCTACCAGGGCCTGGCGGACAAGGAGATCGCCGCCCAGTTGCAACTGGCCCTCAATACCGTGCGCAACCACGTGGCGACCCTGTATTCCAAGCTTGGCGTGCACAGCCGTGGCGAGGCCATCGTCTGGGCCCGGGAGCGCGGGTTGTTCGCTGGCACTCTGGTGGGTGGGCCGCGTTGAGCTGGTGCGCATGCACTAGTGCGGCTAGTGCATATGCGCCTTTTGCCAGGTGTTACGGGTTCTTAGGCTGTGAGTGTGCGCAGGTCCGTTGTTGGAATCTGGCGCCCGATCAACCACAGCGAAAGGACAATCGACATGGCTAGCGAACAGCTCAAGGGCAAGGTGGACAAGGCGGCAGGCAAGGCCCAGGCGATGGTGGGTGAACTGCTGGACGATGAGCCGATGCAGGCTCGGGGCATGGCCCGGGAAGCGGCGGGCCAGTTGCAGGAGCACTACGGCGAGGTGCTGGACCGGGGCTTGCGTTGGGCCCGGGAGCGCCCGCTGGCCAGCGTGGCGTTGTTGGCGGGTGTCGGCCTGCTGGCCGGTCTGTTGCTGCGGCGCCGCTGAGGTGCCCGGGGTGATTACCCAGGCGCAGCTACGGGCCTGTATCGAACAGCGCCTGGCGCCACTGGCTTGCAGCTTCACCACGGCGGGCGACGGCACCCTGACCCTGCGGGTGTTCGAGCCCCACAGCGGCCGGGTCGACCTGGTGGCCAGCGGGCTCAGCCTCAAGGCCCTGCGCAGCGAGGCCGATGTGGCGAAGATGATCGACGAGCTGCTCTATGAGCTGGACAGCAACTCCCTGGGGCGCATCGACCTGACGCCCTGAGCCTTCTCGATGGCGGCGCCGCCGGCGCTGGACTATAAGCAAAGGGTCGCTGGCCGCGCTCGCGGCCGGCCTTGCGAGTTGGCCCCATGCCCGCAACCTTTCCCTGCTCCGATCGTAGTGAACCGTGAACGCCCGGGTTCAGGGTGTGCCCGGTCGTTTGGACAATATCGTCCTGGTGGCGGATCTGGCCGGTACCGCGGTGTTCGCCGTGGAAGGCGCGATCAGCGCCATGCGCGCCCAGCTCGATCTACTGGGGGTGATGGTGATCGCCTTCATCGTCGCCCTTGGCGGTGGCGTCACCCGTGACCTGTTGATCGGCGCCAGCCCGCCCAAGGCGGTGGCCGACTGGCGCTATCCGGCCCTGGCCCTGGTGATGGGTGGGCTGGCCTTCGTGTTCCATGAAGGGGTGCTGGGGATTTCCGAGCCGTTGCTGATTCTGCTGGATGCGGCGGGGCTGGGGCTGTTCGCCGTGGCCGGCACGCAGAAGGCCCTGAACGTCGGCATCTCGTCGTTTGTGGCGACCCTGATGGGCACCGTGACCGGGGTCGGTGGCGGGGTGATCCGCGACATCGTGCTGGCGCGCATTCCCCTGGTCTTGCAGGTGGATTTGTACGCCAGCTCGGCCTTCATCGGCGCTGCCACCCTGATCCTCGCCCGACGCCTGGGGCTGGCGCCCATGGCATGCGCCTGGTTGGCCGGCAGTGCGTGTTTCGCCCTGCGCATGCTCTCGGTGCACTACGGCTGGCAATTGCCCCGGGCCTGATTGGCGTAGATCGCTGTGTGTAGCCGCTGCCGAAGGCTGCGCATGGGCGCGCAGCGGCTATTCGGTGATCAGGTTGGGGTGGCAGTCCAGGCTCAGGCGGGCGCCGCCGCGTTCGCTGGTGCCGACGTCGAGCTTGAAGCCGTGCAGGTCGACGATCGCCGCGACGATCGACAGGCCCAGGCCAAAGCCGCCCTGGGCGTTGTTTTCGTCGACCCGGTAGAAGCGCCGGAACACCGCGGCGCGCTCCGCCGGGGGAATCCCCGGGCCGGAGTCGAGCACTTCCAGGCGCGGGCTGCCGCCGTCGTCCAGGCCACGCAGGATCACCTCACCACCCGGCGGGGTGAACTTGATCGAGTTGCTCAACAGGTTGGCCAGGGCCTCGAACAGCAGCGCCCGGTCGCCGACCATGCGCGGCAGGCTTGGCGGCACCTCCAGCACCAGGCTCAGGCGGCCTTCCTCGGCCAGGGGCAGGTAGAAATCATGCAGCTCTTGCAGCAGCGGCAAGGGGTCGAGTTCGAGAAAACCCGAACGGCGCCGACGGTCTTCCAGTTCCGAGATCCGCAGCAACCCGCGAAAACGCGCCATCAGGGTGTCGGCTTCCGCCAGCAACTGGTCCATCTGCAACGCCTGGGGCGAGCCTTCCTCGGCCTGCTGCTGCAGGCGATAGAGCTGGGCCCGCAGGCGGGTCAACGGGGTGCGCAGATCGTGGGCGATGTTGTCGCACACACCCTTGACCTCATGCATCAGCCGCTCGATGCGTTCGAGCATGGCGTTGACGATGGCCGCCAGCATGTCCAGCTCGTCGCGCCGATTGGACAGCGGCAGGCGCCGGGTCAGGTCGCCGGCGACGATGGCGTCGGCACTGGCCTGGATCTGCCGGATGCGCCGCAACGGCCGGCGCCGCAGCAGGTGCCAGCCGGCCGCGCCGGGAATGATGGTCAGGGAAATCCCCCAGAGCAGGGCGTGGAGGATGATCCGGGTCACCGCGAACAGCGAGCCGTTGTCGCGCACCAGCACCAGCCAGCGGCCGTCGCGGGTCAGGGTGGCCACCGCATCGCAACTGTCCCGGGGCAGGCTCGGGTCGTCGGAGTCGATGCAGTTTTTCAGCTCGTGGATCTTGCCGTCCAGGGGCAGGTCCTCGGGGATCTCGCGGATTGGCCCGCTCAGTGGCCGGCGCTGGGCGTCGAACAGGCCGTAGGCGTCGATGGCGCGCATGTCGAAGGTCATGCTGGTGGCCAGGGCTTCCACCAGCTGCTCGCCCTCGAAGCGGGCGAACAGGTGCTGGCGCTGCATCAGCGAGTGCTTGGCCAGGCTGTCCAGGTAGTTGGAGACCTCGTAGTACAGCACCCCCATGAGGATGCAGCTCCAGGCCACGAACAGCGAACTGTAGAGCGCCAGCAGGCGGCTGCTGGAAGAGCGCCAGCCCTTAGAGGGGTTCAGCGATGACATAACCCGAGCCTCGCACGGTGCGGATCAGCGGGGCCATGCCGGGTGGGTCGATCTTCTTGCGCAGGCGGCCGATGTGCACGTCGATCAGGTTGGTCCCCGGGTCGAAGTGATAACCCCAGACCTCCTCGAAGATCATCATCCGCGAGAGGATCTGCCCGGTGTTGCGCATCAGGAATTCCAACAGCTTGTATTCGGTGGGCAACAGGCTCAGCAGTTGCTCGGCGCGGGTCGCCTCGCGGCTGATCAGGTTCAGCTCCAGGTCCGCCACCCGCAGGCTGGTGTCAAAATCCTTGACCGTGTTCTTGCGCCGCAGCAGCACCTCGACCCGGGCCGCCATCTCGTCGGAGGCGAAGGGCTTGGTCAGGTAGTCGTCGCCGCCGGCGCGCAGGCCGCGCACGCGTTCGTCGACATCGGACAGGGCGCTGATCATCAGGATCGGCGTCGACACGCCGATGGTGCGCAGGGTGGTGACGATGGCCAGGCCGTCCAACTCGGGCAGCATGCGGTCCAGGGTGATCAGGTCGTAGTCGCCGCTGACGGCGCGCACCAGGCCTTCGCGGCCGTTGTCCACCCAGTCCACGTCCAGGCCGTGGCTGCTCAGTTCAGCGACGATTTCCCGGGCCGTTACGGCGTCGTCTTCAATGGTCAGAATGCGGGTCATGGGCGAAGCACCTGTTGCAAGGGGTCATGGCACAGGAGGGCATTCTGCCAAGAAACCGCAGCCTGGATTCTAAAAAAACTTTCATCTATCGCACTCACCCCATCATGGCCAGTGAAATCCAGCGTCACTGGGCCAGAACGCTGATATCATCTGGCCACTTTTTTGCCAGGAGGCACGAGCATGGGCAGGGTGATCCAAATGGGCAGCAAACCCGCTTCATTGCTGTGCCTGGGCCTGCTCCTTTTGCTGGGCAGCAGCGTTGCGCTGGCGGGCAACCAGCCCTGTTCCGGGCGCAAGGGCGGCATCGCCCGCTGCGATGGCGAGTTGTTCCTGTGCCGCGACGGCTCCATCAGCGCCTCGAAGAAAAACTGCGCGCTGATGTTCGGCGAACCTGCGCCCAGCCCCCGGGCGCAACCGTTGCTGCGCGACGCCGAGGGTTGCAGTTGCGGCTCCGGCAGCTTTTGCACCGGGCCCAGGGGCGGGGTCTACTGCCTGACGCCCAGTGGCAATAAAAGCTACAAGCGGCGCTAGCCAAGCCGGCGCCGGATTCTTCCACTCGAGATTGTCGACGATGAACAAGACCTCCCGTTTCAAACGCCTGGGCCGGCTGCTGCTGGTGAGCCTGGTACTCAACAGCCTGAGCCAGATCCTGCTGGCATTACCCGCGGCCATCGCCCTGGTGGGCGCCGTGCCGCATTATGCCTGGAGCCTGTTGGTGACCACGGGCGTCAAGATCCTCCTGCTGACGCCGCTGACCGCCGTGATCCCGGGCCTCTTGATGCTCTTCGGCCTGCGCTTTGGCGCCTGGGCCTGCCTGCCGATGTGCATCCTGCTGATGATCCTGGGGCCCTGGCCTGGAACCAGCATCGGCCAGTTCCTGCTGGGTTACTGGATCATCGCCTTGCTGGGCCGCTTTGCCTGGCTCAAGGGGCGCGACCTGTACTACTACGCCCGCGCCAAGTCTTGATTCGTTCCGGGTTATCAAGCCGCTGCCAGCGAGTGTTGGGGGCGGCTTTTTTGTTTCGGCGCCTCGCTTGAGTCTCAAGGTTTGATGAGCGTGGGAGTGGAGCTGAAACTACCCGCCATCCGCTATCCAGTTGGCAACTTTCGGTGAGCGAAGGCTTCCGGGTGTTCAAATAAATTTAATGATCAGTGAGTGTAACTTTACAGTGCGCGTTCTTGTGCGCTGGGTAGACATTGTTTTGATGTTGTTTTTTTGTTGTGGGTGTTATTTGAGCATGTTGGTTTTCATGTAAAGAACGGTCCGGAAGATGGCGATTAAGAGCGTGGAAAGATAACAATCAGATAACATTTCAATAACATCGGCTTTGATTTTTTCATTGATTTTTTATCGTTTTTCGCTGCGAGTGATTGACCGTCCTGGCCCTGTTGGGCTGGATCAAGGGCTTGCGAGGGTATCGCATAAAGTGCTGGTCCAGTGATGAGCAATTGATTTATCTCTATGTTTTAAAAGCGAATTACCTGTTTGCCCAGGTGCTGTCCGCTCTCGGGATAAGTTGTGCGTTATGGCTTCGCGGGCGATGGTGAGTATTGGACGGGCGACGTCCACTCGATAATAAAATTCATGGGTGCACTATCGTTTATTCGAAGTAAGGCGTGTAGAGTTTTCGGGCGAACATTCCCGCTACCCATGTATCGTGGAGTGGGTGTCTTCGTTATTTTTTAGTCGAGGTCTTTACAGGTGTCGGCCACTGCGCATGCGGCTTCTCTGTGGGCGAAACATAATAAAAAGCTTATTGGACAACAATAAAGTTGCGTATTGACTTCCACTGTATAAAGAGGATCAAGGAGATGAATGGAGTGCTTCTGCCGATCATATCCCTGGGGGCGTTCCTGGGCCTGGTGTCGTTGCCTTCACTGGCGGGAACCCTGGTCGGCCAGGTCGGCGTGCGAATGGTCATCGGCGCCGGCTGTACCATTATCAACGGCAGTGTCAATGGCGGCGTCAACCAGTGGGGCACGCTCGATTTCGGCAGTCACGCCGATCTCACCAACGTGGTCGATGCCCAGACCGTGGGGGCTAATGGCAACATCCAGATCAAGTGCAGTACCGGCCTGACCCCAAGGCTGACAGTGGATGCCGGGCTGTATGCCAGCGGTGCCCAGCGCTTCATGCGCAGTACCACGACCGCCGCCAGTACCATCGCCTATGCCCTCTACTCGGACAGCGCCCGCAGTTCACCGATCCAGGTAAACATGCCGGTGAACATCGTCACCAGCGGCGCAGCCATCGACATCCCCCTCTACGGCCGCGTGGCTCCCACCGGACAGAGCACCACCACCCCAGCGGCAGGCACCTACACCGATACCTTGCTGGTCACCGTCGCCTGGTAGGACGCATCCACCGGGTCGCCAACGGGACCTGGGGGTCCAAGGAGGAGCGATGAACCTGAACCCTGTTCATCTGGCAGCCGTGTCCTGCCTGATTGGCTGGAGCCCGACCCAGGCCCAGGTTGCCACCATTACCCTGAAGGCCACGTTGCTCCCGGCCTGTGAGGCGGGGGCGGTCGACAGCGGCGGCCCCATCGGCTTCGGTACCCTGGATTTCGGCCAGTACGCTTCGCTGGACAACGCCATCAGCGTGACGGGGCAACAAGGGGCCGGCTCGATCCGGGTCAAGTGCGTCACTGGCCAGTCCTATTCCATCCGGCTCGATGGCGGCCTTCACGGCACGGTTGCCCAACGCAGGATGGCCAATGCGGCCAACGCCTCCAGTACCCTGATCTACAACCTGTACTCCGACCGGCCTGGGGGCACCGTCTGGGACGATGTGGTGGGCGTCAATGCTGTCGGCAATGGCAGTGACCAGTGGTATCCCATTCATGGGGTGGTGCCTGCGCAAGCAACGCCTGGCGCGGGTACCTATCGCGACACCGTCAACGTGACCATCGGCTGGTGATGCGATGTCCGGCCGTCGTCTGGCGCTGCTGGCGTTGCCGGCCTTGTTGGCCTCCATGGCCGTATGGGGCGATCCGTCGCCGATCAGCCGCGCCTTCCGGGTCCAGGCCATGGTCACCAATGGCTGTGCCTTCGGCACCCGCCTGAGCAACAACAACTACGACCTGGGGTTACTGGATTTCGGCACGCTGGGCAGCCTCGCCAGGCCGGTGGACATCGCCAGTGCCGCAGGAGCCGGCTCCATCGTGTTGACCTGCACCCCGGGCATGACGGTCTCGGTGGCCCTGGACAATGGGCTCAATGCCAGTGGCAGCCAGCGCTACTTGAAACACATCAGCGCCAACCAGAGGCTCGCCTATCAGTTGTATCAGGACCCGGCCTATTCCCGGGTCTGGGGTAGCGGGGCCCAGGCCCGGACCATCGTCGATTTCCCGCCCGGCACCCAGGTCTACCAGGTCTATGCCCGGCTCCTGGCCGCGGCCCGCATGCCGCCCGCCGGCAGCTACCACGACACCGTCACCGTCACCCTGGCGTTCTGAACCGTCCTGGAGGAGAGCCCATGCCCCGTTGCCCATTGGTGTCGAGCCCCGGTCATTGGCTGTTGGCCGGGCTGTTGCTCCTGTGCGGCCAGGCCCAGGCCGCCAGTGCAGTGCTCATCTGGCCGGTCAACCCGGCCATCGAGGCCGATCAGGGGGCCACCGCCTTGTGGCTGGAAAATCGCGCCAGCCAGCCGGTGACCTTGCAGGTGCGGGTGCTGGCCTGGACCCAGGAGCAGTTCCAGGACGTCTACCGCAGCCAGCAGGTGGTGATTCCCAGTCCGCCTTTCGCCACGGTCGAGGCCGGGCGCCGGCAATTGATCCGGCTGATTCGCCTGGGCGCCGCGCCCAGCGTGTCGGAGCAGGCCTACCGGGTGCTGATCGATGAAGTCCCCGACGGCTCCGGACCGGCGCCCAAGCAAGCTGGCCTGGCCTTGCAGTTCCAGATGCGCTACTCGATACCGCTGTTCATCAGTGCCGCAGGGATCTGGACCCAGCCACGGGCCGACCTGGACCGCGATCCCGCCAGCGCCACCCGGCCGCAGCTGGCCTGGCGCCTGGTGGAGGAGGGCGGCCAGCGTTACTTGCAGGTGCGCAATGACGGGGCGGTGCATGCACGGCTCAGCCGCGTGCGCTGGGAGGGCGCGGGGCGCAGCCTGCCGCTGCTGGATGGCTTGCTCGGCTACGTGCTGCCCGGCCAGCAGATGCGTTGGTTGCTGCCACCGGGATTGGCCCCGGGCAAAGGCATGAGCCTGATGCTGCAGTTGTCCGATAACGACGCGGTGGTCCGCGTTCCTGGTTACTGAGGCTGGCCAGCGTGGTTGCCCCGGTCGCTGTGCAGGCTTGCCGTCACCCCTCGCTGTTCGTCGGGTTGGCGCTGTTGTCTTGCGCGCAGGCTGCGCTGGGTTCGACGGGCTTGCCCCCCGCACCACGGGCCCTGGCCGACCCGGGAACCGTCCGCTACCACCTGGAGCTGGTCATCAATGGCCGCCACAGTGGGCAGGTGGTGGCCGTCAACGCCAGGGATGGGCGTTACCTGCTCGACGCTGCGCTGCTGCGCGATGCGGGCGTGCGGTTGCCTGGCAACCCCGTCGGGTCGATCGTGCTCAATGAATGGGCGGATGTGCGGGTGGACTACGACAGCGCCAGCCAGCAGCTGCGCCTGCAGGTGCCGACCGATTGGCTGCCCCGGCAGCGGATCGAGGACCCGGGCCTGCTTGCGCATATTCCGGCGAGTAGCAGCCTGGGAGCGCTGTTCAACTACGACCTGTATTACTCGGCTCCCGCCAACAACGCCACCCCCTATCTGTCGGCGTTGCTGGAGCAGCGCGCCTTCGATGGTTTCGCCACCCTTTCCAACACCGGGGTCTATAACCATTACTTCGGCGGGACCGACAACCCCGGCAACCGGTACCTGCGCTACGACACCTACTGGCGCTACAACGACGAGCAGGCCCTGCGCAGCTACCAGTTGGGCGACTACATCAACGGCGCTCTGAACTGGACGAACCCGGTGCGCATGGGTGGCTTGCGATTCTCGCGCAACTTCGAGGTGCGCCCCGACCTTGTCACCTACCCACTGCTCAGGTACGACGGCCAGGCCGCGGTGCCCAGTACCGTCGATCTGTTCATCAATGGCTACAAGGCCAGCAGCAGCGACCTGCAGCCCGGTCCCTTCGCCATCAGCAACGTGCCGTACATCAGCGGGGCGGGGGAGGCGACGATCGTGACCACCGATGCCCGGGGGCGGCAGGTGTCGACCAGCCTGCCGTTCTACGTCTCCAATACCTTGCTGGCCCAAGGCTTGAGCGATTTCGACCTGTCCCTGGGGCGCTTGCGCGAGGACTATGGACGGCGCAGTTTTGCCTATGGCGACACAGCCTCCAGTGGCATCTACCGCTATGGCCTGAACGACCAGCTGACGCTTTCCGGGCATGCCGAGGCAGCCGCGGACCTGCAATTGCTCGGGGCCGGCAGCGATATCGCCCTGGCCACCTTCGGTACCCTCAGCCTGGCGACCAGCGCCAGTGCTGGCCAGGGCGACAGCGGCCAGCAATACCTGCTCGGGTACTCCTACTATTCGCGGCGCATCGGTGTGAACTTGCAGCACATCCAGCGCAGCGACGGCTACCACGACCTCAGCTCCCTGGGCGGTTATCGCTTGAGCCGGCGTGCCGACCAGATCAGCGCCAGCCTGAGCCTCGACGGGCAGGGCAGCCTCGGTGCCGGGTATTTCGACATCCAGGCCCGCGACGGCAATCGCACGCGGCTGCTCAACCTGTCCTACAGCCGTTCGCTCGGCAGCCGCAGCAGCGTCTACCTGGCGCTGAACAAGGACCTCGCCGACAGTGGCTACAGCGTGCTTTTACAGTGGGTGCTGCCCTTCGAAGTCCATGGGTTGCTGAACGTTGGCATGACCCGTGACAGTCGGGGTCGCTACAGCGAGCGCGTGGTCTGGAGCCGGGCCGCGCCCAGTGAGGGTGGGTTTGGCTGGAACCTCGGACAGGGCGGCGGCTCCAGTCGCTACCAGCAGGCGGACCTGACCTGGCGTACGCAGAACGTGCAGTTGCGAGCCGGGCTCTATGGCGAGGCTGGCAACCACACGCGCTGGGCCGATGCCAGCGGCTCGCTGGTATGGATGGACCGTGCGCTGTTCGCCAGCAACCGCATCAACGATGCCTTCGTGCTGGTCAGCGCCGGTGGGTATGCCCAGGTGCCGATCCGCTATGAGAACCAGCGGGTGGGCCAATCGGATGAGAACGGTCACTTGCTGGTGCCCTGGGTCGCGGCCTACCACCCGGCGAAGTTCCAGGTCGACTCCCTGGGCCTGCCGGCCAACGTCCGGGTGGCGGATGTCGAGCAGCGGGTGTCGGTGCGCCAGGGCAGCGGGGCCTTGCTGGATTTCCCGATTCGCACCGTGGTTGCCGCCAGCATCAGCCTGGTGGATGAGCAAGGTTCACCGCTGCCGCTGGGGAGTCGGGCCGAGCACCTGGCCAGCAGGCAGCAGGCCATCGTCGGTTGGGATGGCCAGGTGTATTTCGAAGGCCTGCAGGCCGACAACCAGCTGCGAGTGCGGCTTGGCGATGGTGGTCTGTGCCAGGTCAGTTTCCGGCTGGACATCCACAAACCCACCGTCAGCCAGATCGGCCCGTTGCCCTGCCGGGCACTCAGTGGAGGTAGCCCATGAACCGATATCTCTCATGCGTCGGCCTCTGCGGCCTGCTGGCCCTGTGCGCCAGTCCGTCGCTGTTCGCGGCCTGCACCACCAGCTCCAGTCGAGGTGATTTCGGCAGCTTGAGCTCCTTTACCGTGGCCAGCACGCCCCAGGCCATCACCTCGACCTCGGGTTTCAAGTGCACCGGCAGCCTGCTGTCGATACTGAGCACCAACACCATCGAAGCCACCATCGCCAGCACCGCCCACGCACAGGGCTCCAGCCCCCGGCTGTACAACGCCAGCGGTAATGCCTACCTGCCTTACGTCATCTGCAGCGACAGCAGTTGCGGCACCCTCTACAACGTCGGCTCCACGGTCCGTTGGAGCAAGACCACGTTCCTCGGCATCCTCGGGTTGTTCAACGGCCCTGACGGCAGCTTGCCGCTCTACCTGCGCACGGCCACCCGGATGAACCTGCCGGCCGGAACCTACAGCGACACCATTCTCCTGAGCTGGCGTTGGTACCTGTGTGCCGCGGGCGCCCTGGGGGTCTGTATCTACGACGAGGGCAGTGCCACCAGCAGCATCAACGTGACGCTGACGGTGCTCAAGGACTGCTTCATCGACAGCGCCCCGGATGTCAGCTTCGGCAGCGCCGCACTGGTGTCCGGCTTCACGGCGGTGAACCAGAGCATCGGTGTGCGTTGCACCTTGAACGCCACCTATAGCCTGGGCTTCGACAACGGTAATCATTTCAGTGGCGGTTGGCGGCGCATGGCCAACGGTGCCCATGCCATTGGCTACAACCTCTACAAACCCAGCGACTCGACGGTCTGGACCACCCTCAATACCCAGCGAGGAGTGGGCAGCGGAGCGCTCCAGGGCGTGCCTTACCGGGTCATGGTCAATCCCGCCCAAAACGATGTGCCAGCCGGTGTCTATAGCGACACGGTGCGGGTGATCCTGACCTACTGATCACCGCCTGGGAGGGCCAAGCCCCTGGTCGCGCTGGCCCATGAGCCGGGGGCAGGGGCGACGCTATTCTGGCGCCACGCAACCGTTTGCTTGGCCCAGGTCAATACTCGTGTCCGACAAACCGACTAGCTTGGCCCACGCTCGGTTCTGACAGAGCTTTCGGAACCGCGGTGTTGCCGCGTCTCCATTTCCGGACCGTCGGGACCCGGACGGCAGGATGCCGGCAATCGCTTTTCACCTCTTCACGGATGAACCGCAATGCGTCAGATAGACCGCAACTTCGATATCCAGCCGCTGCAGCATGCGGACATGACCATCAGCCTCAATGGCCAGCCGGTCACCGCAGCCCTGGGCGAAACCGTCCTCAGCGTGATCCAGGCCACCGGCCTGCGTCAGGTGGCGCGCAACGACCATGGGCAACTGGTGGGCGCCTACTGCGGCATGGGCGTATGCCATTGCTGCCTGGTACAAATCGATGGCCGGCACAAGCGCCGGGCTTGCCAGACCCTGGTCAAGCCGGGCATGCAGGTGCAGACGCTGGCCAACCGCATCAGTGAAACGGAGCCCAACTCATGAGCCTGAATCCGGTGATCGTCGGCGGTGGGCCGGCGGGTATGGCGGCGGCCATCGAACTGGCCGAGCACGGGGTGCACAGCACCCTGGTCGAAGAGGCCTCGCGCCTGGGCGGGGTGGTGTATCGCGGACCGCTGCGCGATGGCGTGCAGCTCGATTACCTGGGGCCTCGCTATTGCGAAGTGCTGGCCAAGCTGCATGGCGCCTTTGGCGACCATGAACAGATGATCGACGTGCGCCTCAACAGCCGGGTGATCGGCGCCGAGGGCAGCCACAGCCTGATGTTGCTGGATGCCGAGGAGCAGGTGCAGGAGGTGCCCTATGGGCAACTGGTGCTGGCCGCCGGTTGTCACGAACGCAGCGTGCCGTTCCCCGGCTGGACCTTGCCCGGGGTCAAGCTGCTGGGCGGCTTGCAGCTACAGATCAAGAGTGGCGTGGTCAAGCCGCAGAGCCCGGTGGTGATCGCCGGGACCGGCCCCTTGCTGCCGCTGGTGGCGTGTCAGTTGCACGCTTGCGGGGTGCGCGTGGCCGGGGTCTACGAGGCCAGCGCCCTGGGCAAGATCGCCAAGCAGAGCCTGGCCATGCTCAACAAGCCGCAACTGTTCCTCGACGGCCTGAGCATGCTGGCCTACCTCAAGCTCCACGGCATCCCCCTGCGTTATGGCTGGGGCGTGGTGGAGGCCCAGGGCCAAGGTGCCCTGGGGGTCGTGACCGTGGCGCCGTATTCCAGCGACTGGCAACCGGACATGTCCAAGGCCCAGCGCATAGCCGCCCAGACCCTGGCCGTCGGCTATGGCTTCATTCCCAGGACCCAGCTCAGCCAGCAGATGGGCCTGGAGCACAGTTTCAGCGACGACGGCTACCTGCGGGCCGACGCCAACGTCTGGCAGCAGAGCAGCGAGCCGCACATCCACCTGGCCGGCGACATGAGCGGCATCCGCGGTGGCGAGGCGGCGATGCTCAGCGGGCGTATCGCGGCCTTGTCGATCCTCATGCAGCGCGACGTGCTGAGTAACGAAGAGGCCCTGCAACGGCGCCAGGGCTATGAGCGCAAGTTGGCCTCGATCCTGCGTTTTCGCGGTGCGGTGGATCGCTACACCGCTCGCGGTGTCGGGCAGGTAGAGCTGCCCAAGGGCGATACGGTGATCTGCCGTTGCGAGCACACCACCCGCAACGATATCGAACGGGCCCTGGCCCAGGGCGTCGAGGACATGGCCAGCCTGAAGATGCGCACCCGGGTGAGCATGGGCGATTGCCAGGGGCGGATGTGCGTGGGCTATTGCAGCGACCGCCTGCGCCAGGCCACGGGCCGCAAGGACGTGGGCTGGATTCGCCCGCGCTTCCCGCTGGACCCGATTCCATTCTCTGCCTTTGCGCCGGCCGACCAGGAGGTCTCCAAGCATGACTAAGCACTATGACGTGGTTATCGCCGGTGGCGGTGTGATCGGGGCGTCCTGCGCCTACCAGCTGTCCAAGCGCAAGGGCCTGAAGGTGGCGTTGATCGATTCCAAGCGCCCGGGCAATGCCAGCCGCGCCTCGGCCGGCGGCCTGTGGGCCATCGGCGAGTCGGTGGGCCTGGGGTGTGGAGTGATCTTCTTTCGCATGATGTCGGCCAACCGCAAGCGCGAGGCCCAGGGTTCGGCCGTGGTGGTGGACTCCAGCACGCCGCATATCCTGCCGCAGTCGTTCTTCGATTTCGCCTTGCAGTCCAACGAGCTCTATCCGCGCCTGCACCGGGAACTGATGGGCCTGCACGACATGGACTTCAAGTTCGAGCAGACCGGGCTCAAGTTCGTCATCTATGACGATGAAGACCGCCTGTACGCCGAGCATATCGTCGGCTGCATCCCGCACCTGGCCGATCAGGTGCGCTGGCTCGACCAGGCGGCGTTGCGCGCCAGTGAGCCGAATATCAGCCACGAGGCCCAGGGTGCCCTGGAGTTCCTCTGCGATCACCAGGTCAATCCATTCCGCCTCACCGATGCCTACACCGAGGGTGCCCGGCAGAACGGCGTGGACGTGTACTTCAATACCAATGTCACCGGGGTGCTGCACCAGGGCAACCGGGTCAGCGGCGTACAGACCGCCGAGGCCGGGTTGTTCCATTGCTCGACCCTGATCAACGCCGCCGGTGCCTGGGCCGCCGAACTGAGCCTGCAGGCCACGGGCGTGGAGATCCCGGTGAAGCCGGTGAAGGGCCAGATCCTGCTCACCGAGCGCATGCCCAAGCTGCTCAATGGTTGCCTGACCACCAGCGACTGCTACATGGCGCAGAAGGACAACGGCGAAATCCTCATCGGCAGCACCACCGAGGACAAGGGCTTCGACGTCAGCACCACTTACCCGGAAATCAACGGCCTGGTGCAGGGCGCGGTGCGTTGCATCCCCGAGCTGGCCCAGGTCAACCTCAAGCGTTGCTGGGCGGGGCTGCGCCCCGGTTCGCCGGATGAACTGCCGATCCTCGGGCCGATGGAAGGGGTGGAGGGTTACCTCAATGCCTGTGGGCACTTCCGTACCGGCATCCTGACCTCGGCCATCACCGGGGTGCTGTTGGACAAGCTGGTCAACGACGAGGCCCTGCCGCTGGACATCACGCCATTCCTGGCCCGGCGTTTTGCCCTGGAACCGCAGAAGAAACAGGCGCTGTTCGCCTGATCGATCCGCTTGCCCGGTGGTGCGCCGAAGGTCCTGCGGACCTGGCGCAACCACGTGGGCTCGGTAGCGGCCACCGGGGCAGGCCATGCCCGGTGGAGCCGCTGGCGCAGGCTGCGCACGGGCGCCAGGGTACCTTTGCCTGGCCCTGTGCTGGAGCCTGGCGTGGGCTAGGCGGCTACGGTCGCGGGCGCAGGCCATACCAGGCCACGCCAAGGGCGAGGCTGAACAACCCCGTCAGGGCTTGCAAGGAGCCGGCGGCGCTGTCGACCAGGGCATCGGCCAGCAGGCCACACAGGGCGGTCATGCCCATCTGGATAAAGAAGAACAGTCCCGAAGCGCTGCCTGCCACATCGGCATAGGGTTGCAGGATCGCCAGTTGGCAGGCCGGAATCGCCAGGCCCACCGCCAACATGATCGCCAGCATGGGCAGGACGATGGCCAGCAGGCTGTCTGGCCAGAAGCCGCGGGCGATCAGCAGCAGGCCGGCGCCTGCAAGGTTGAGCAACGTGGCCCGGGCGATCAGGCGGTCGGCACCCTGGCGTGGCGCCAGGCGCTGGAACCACCGCGACCCCAATAGATAACCGGCCACTGTGGTGGCGAAGACCAGGGCATAGGCGCTCGAGGAGAGCCCCAGTTGGCGCTGGAGCAAGGCGGGCGACTGCAGGATAAAGGGAAAGTAGGTGCAGTACAGGCAACCGATGGCCAGGGAATAACGCATGAAATAGCGGCTTCGCAGCAGCCGCAAGTAGAGCCGTGGCAGGTTCTGGCGGGGCATCTGGGCCACCTCGGGCGAACGGGTCTCGGCCAGCTTGGCCAGCATCAGCAGCCACACGGCGGCGGCCAAGAGGCTCAGGCACAGGAACAGGCCGCGCCACCCGAGCCAGTGGCCGAGCAGGCTGCCCAGTACAGGTGCGAGCATGGGCGACAGGGCGATCCCCATGGATAACAGGCCCAGGAGCCGCGCCTGTTCGGCAGGCGTGCAGCGATCCCGGACCATGACCCGGCCCACCAGCGTGCCGCAGCAACCGCCCAGGGCTTGTAGCAAGCGAGCGGCCATCAATACCTCGACGCGGGTGGCGAGCATGCAGGCCAGGCTGGCCAGCAGGTACAGCGCCATGCCCCAGAGCAGCACCGGACGCCGGCCAAAGCGATCGCACAGGGGACCTCCCAGCAGCATCGAGAAGGCATAGCCGAGCATGTACAGGCTCAGGGTCAGTTGCAGCTGTTGGTCGCTGGCGCCCAGCGCGTCGGCTATGGCGGGCAAGGCCGGCAGGTACAGGTCGATGCTGATCCGCGGCAGGCAGACCACGATCAGCAACAGCAGGGTCCAGAGCCAGGGCGCCAGCGCTTGTGGGGCCGTAGAGGCAAGGAGCGGGGTTTCGGTGGTCGGTTTCATGGATGGCTCGGCAGGTAGGGCATGGGCAGAAAACTAAGGCCTTTATGGTTTAATGCCGAGAGCCATTTATACCTGTATCGAGTGGACCACTATGAGTCGTGGAAAACACCCTGTTCCGCTGGACCTGCCGCTGCCCCAGGCCCTGGGCGAGGGCCTGGGCAAGCAGGACAGTGCCTATGGCGCCCTGCGCCAGGCGATCCTGGAGAAGCGCTTGCCGGCCGGCTGCCGACTGCCGTCGACCCGGACCCTGGCCCAGCGCTGGTCCCTGTCCCGAGGCACCCTGGAAGCGGTGTTCGATCGCTTGCGCAGCGAGGGCTACGTCAGCCGCGTGTCCGGTTCCGGGACCCGGGTCTGCGCGGTGGTGCCGGACCTCTACCTGAAGGCACTGCCCCCTGGGGCGCCACGGCCCGAACAGCCTGCGGGCCCGCGCCCCCGAGCCCAGGGCGTACGTGCCGGGCAACCCTTCGTCGCCCGGCTCGCCGACCCTACGCTGTTTCCCCTGGCTCTGTGGGCCCGCACCCTGACCCGGGCCCTGGCTGCGGCCCCGGCGCAATTGCTGTGCGATCCCGATCCGGCTGGCTTGCCGCTGCTGCGCCAGCAGATCGCCCAGTACCTGGGGCAGCACCGCGGCATTGTCTGCGACCCGGACCAGGTGATGGTCACCACGGGCATTCGCCATGGCCTCGATCTGTTGGCCCGCAGCCTGCTGCACCGGGGCGACAAGGTCTGCCTGGAAGACCCCGGCTACCTGTCGGCCAGGGAGTTGTTCACCCTGGCCGGTGCGCAATGGGTGCCGGTGCCGGTCGACGAGGAGGGGATCGACGTGGAGTACCTGCATCGTCATCGCGATGCGCGCATGGTCTACGTGACCCCGGCGCACCAGGCCCCCCTGGGCATGAGCATGCCGGTATCGCGGCGCCTGGCACTGCTGGAGTGGGCGCGCGCCAGCCAGGCCTGGATCGTGGAGGACGACTACGACAGTGAATTCAATTACCAGAGCGCCCCCCTGGCGGCCCTCAAGTCCCTGGACCTCGATGACCGGGTGATTTACTGCGGCAGCTTCAACAAGACGCTGTTCGCCGGCCTGCGGGTGGGTTTCATGCTGGTGCCGCAGGCGTTGCGCGAGCGGTTGCTGGCGACCTTGCAGAACACCGGGCGTTCGGTCGGGGTGATCGAACAGGTGGCCCTGGCCGACTACATCGCCAGCGGTGCGTTCCTGCGGTATCTGCGGGCCGCCCGCCAGGCTTACCAGGAGCGTCGCGACCTGCTGCTGCAGATCCTGGCCCGGGAGGCGCCGGACTGCTATCGCATTACCGGGCAGCAGGCCGGCCTGCACCTGCTGTTGCAGCTGCCGGCCGGTAGCGATGAGGCGCGTTTTCGCCAACGCGCCGCCGAGGCTGGCATCGACCTGCAGGGCCTGGCCGAGCATTGCCAGCGACCCGGTCGGCCAGCGGCCGTGATCATCGGTTATGCGGCCCTGAGCCCGGCGCAGATCCGCTACAGCGCTGCGCGTCTGGCAAGCCTGCTGGTGGCCGAGGCCGGCCTGGTCAGGTGCTGATTGTCATGCTTTGGTCATATTCGCCCGCCATGCTCGGCACCCCGGCCCGCGGGTCTTCGTACACCACAGGGATGTCATGATCATTGTCACCTCCGGCGCGGCTTACCTGGACATGGATGCCTACGCCGGCTGTATCGCCTACGCCGAATGGCTCAACCTTCGCGGCCGTCCGGCCCGGGCCCTGAGCAGCGCACCACTGAACGAAAGCATTCCCCAGGCCCTGCGCCATAACTGCAAGGGGCTGGATGCACCGGTGCCGATCGGCGACGACGATGTGTTCGTGCTGGTGGACGTTTCCAATCACCTGCACCTGGACCCGCTGGTGGCGCTGGAGCGGGTGGTGGAAGTCATCGATCATCATCCGGGGTTCGAGCCGTTCTGGATCGAGCGCCTTGGCCCCCGTGCGGATATTCGCCGGATCGGCGCCGCCTGTACCCAGGTCTACGAGCGTTGGCGCGACTCGGGGCTGTTGCCGCAGATGAGCCGCGACAGTGCGCAGTTGCTGGCAGCCGGGATTCTCGACAACACCCTGAACTTCACTGCCCAGGTCTGCACCGATGCCGATCGCCAGGCCTATGCCGTGCTGGCCCGGCACGCCGGGTTAGACGAGCAATGGCCTGCACGCTACTTCGACCAGTGCCAGCGCCAGATCGAGGAACAACTGGAGCAGGCCCTGCACAAGGACCTGAAAGTCCTCGGTGAAGAGAGCAACCTGCCCAGGCGTTTCGCCCAGTTGACCTTGTGGAATGCCGATCGCTTGCTGCGCCAGCAACGGCCCTTGATCGAAAGGGTGCTGGGGCAGTGGGGCGATGACTGGCTGCTGAACCTGATCAGCCTCGGCGAGGGGCGCAGCTACTTGCTCAGTGGTGGAGCCGCGAGTGCGCAGAAGCTGGACCGGCTGCTAGAGTGCCCGGCCGTGAATGGCCTGCACTGCCTGGAACGGCCGATCTTGCGCAAGGAGTTGCTGCGCATGGGCCTGGCCTGGCAGGCACCGATGACCCCGAGGTAACCGTGGACCTGGATCAAGCCTTGCAGCAAGTGGTGGATGAGCGCAGTTTCCTGGCGTTCGTCCAGGCCTTGAGTGCCGATCGACGCCAAGCCAGCGACTGGCAGAACGACTCCATCGAGGACTTCCTCGACTCCGCCCATGCCTGGGCCGAAGCCAGTGCCATGGGCGCCAGCCAGGGGTTGGCCGACGCCTCACCGTGGAAGTGCTTCGCGGTGTTCCTGTACTGCGGCAAGATCTACGAATGAGGCGCCCGCTGCGCGGCTAATCCTCGAAGCCGCTTTGCTCGTGGATTTCATCCATCTTCAGCTCCAGGCGGTAGGCCACGGCGATGAACAGCGCCTGGCACAGGCACAAGGTGGCGCTCAGCGAACGGAAGGCGAACGAGCTGCCCTCGTTGACCAGCAGCACGCTGTTGGCGCGCTTGGCCAGGGGCGAGAGGGTGCTGTCGGTGATGATCAGGGTCTTGGCCTGGTGGTGCTGGGCAATCCGCAGGCAGTGCTGGGTTTCCTTGGCGTAGGGGGTGAAGCTGATGGCGATCACCAGGTCGCCGGGGCGGATGCTGCGCATCTGCTCGCGGTAGCTGCCACCGAGCCCCGAGACCAGGTGGATGCGCTTGTTGGTGTGCTGCAGGTTGTAGACCAGGTAGTCGGCCACCGCGAAGGAGCGCCGCACCCCCACCACGTAGATGTTCTCGGCATTGACCACCAGGTCCACGGCTCGCTCCAGGGCCGCCTCGTCCAGCTCCTGTTCCAGGCGCTCGATCCCCGAGAGGGTGGCGCCGATGCAGTCGCGAGCCAGGTCGGCGCTGCTGGCCTTCTGTGATTTGTTGGCGATCAGGCTGCGGATGCGCTGCTGGTAGTTCTGCACCGGCGTGGCCTTGTGGGTATAGGCCTCGCGGAACAACGCCTGCATGTCACTGAAGCCACGAAAGCCCAGGCGCTGGGAGAAACGCACGATGGCCGAGGGATGCACTTCGCATTCGCGGGCGATGTCGCTGATGCGATCGACCATGATCCGGTCGCGCTGCTGGCTCATGTAGCTGGCGATACGCTTGAGCTGGCGCGGCAGGCTTTCGTATTCCTGGGCGATCAGCTGTAGCAGGCCCTCGGCATCGAGCGGGCGAGTGGCGAGGTCGCTGTCCGGGGTGCCTTCGGACAAGGCCGGCTGATCGGTCTGGGGCATGGTCAATCCTTCTTACGGGTGCTGATGGGGCGAGCCTGGGTATCGCCCCTGAGACTAGGCGGACTGCGGGCAGTCTACAGGGTCGGCGCCGGGAAAATCTTGCCGGCCGGGGCCTGCAGCGCATTGCTGAATCGATGCAGGGCACAGATTCCGGCGTGCAACGAACTTTAGTGGAAAAAATATTCCATGTAAAAATAATTAGAATAAATATTGATTTGGCAGTGAAAGCCGTTCTAGGCTGCACCCACCAAGAGTGCTTGCCGAGGAACCGGCGGCAGGCAGCGGCTGATAACAATAACAGGAGCCAGCATGGGCCAGGATCGCTTTGCCAGTGGGCGTCAATTGGATCTGATCTGCCTCGGACGCCTGGGCGTCGACCTCTACGCGCAGCAAGTGGGGGCCCGCCTGGAAGATGTCGCCAGTTTTGCCAAGTACCTTGGCGGCTCGTCCGCCAACATCGCCTTCGGTACCGCGCGCCTGGGCCTGAAGTCGGCGATGCTGACCCGGGTCGGCGACGACCACATGGGGCGCTTCCTGCTGGAGTCCTTGCAGCGCGAAGGCTGCGACACCCGCGCCGTGCGGGTCGATCCCGAGCGCCTGACGGCCCTGGTCCTGCTGGGCCTCAAGGATCGCGAGAGCTTTCCCCTGGTGTTCTATCGCGAGAACTGCGCCGACATGGCCCTGGCCGCCGAGGACATCGACGAGGCCTTCATCGCCTCCAGCAAGGCGCTGCTGATCACCGGCACGCATTTTTCCAGCGACCAGGTCTACCGCGCCAGCATCCAGGCCCTCGACTATGCCGAGCGCCATGGGGTGCGGCGAGTACTGGACATCGACTATCGGCCGGTGCTCTGGGGCCTGGCGGCCAAGGCCGATGGCCAGACCCGCTTCGTCGCCGACCGCCAGGTCAGCCAGCATGTGCAGGGCATTCTGCCGCGCTTCGAACTGATCGTCGGCACCGAGGAGGAATTCCTGATCGCCGGGGGCGAGCCGGATTTGCTGGCGGCCCTGCGCCGGGTGCGCGAGCTGACGGCCGCGACCCTGGTGGTCAAGCTCGGCCCCAGGGGCTGCACGGTGATCCATGGGGCCATTCCCGGCCATCTGGAGGCGTTGCAGGTGCACCAGGGCGTGCAGGTCGAGGTGCTGAACGTGCTGGGCGCCGGCGATGCGTTCATGTCAGGATTTCTCAGTGGCTGGCTGGAGGGGGCGGACGATGAGCGCTGCTGCCAGCTGGCCAATGCCTGCGGTGCCCTGGTGGTCTCGCGCCACGCCTGTGCCCCGGCAATGCCGACCCGTGCCGAGCTCGACTACCTGTTCGGCAGCCCGCGGCCCATCACCCGTCCGGACCAGGATCCGACCCTGCGGCGCCTGCACCAGGTCAGCGTGCCGCGCAAGGCGTGGCGGCCGCTGTTCATCTTCGCCTTCGATCATCGCGGGCAACTGGTGGAGCTGGCCCGCCAGGGTGGGCGCGAGCTCAAGGTCATCGAACAACTCAAGCTGCTGTTCGTCGAGGCGGTGCAGCGGGTCGAGGCTGATCTGCGACGCCAGGGCGTCGAGGCCGATGTCGGCGTGTTGGCGGACCAGCGCTTCGGCCAGGATGCACTGAACGCCGCCACCGGTCGTGGCTGGTGGGTGGCACGCCCGGTGGAACTGCAGGGATCGCGGCCCCTGGTGTTTGAGCAGGGCCGGGCCATTGGCAGCAACCTGATCGCCTGGCCCCAGGAGCAGATCATCAAGTGCCTGGTGCAATTTCATCCCGATGACGAACCCATGCTGCGCCTGGAGCAGGAGGCGCAGATCCGCGCCCTGTACCAGGCGTCCCAGGCCAGCGGCCATGAGTTGCTGCTGGAGGTCATCCCGCCCAAGGACTTGCCCGGGGCCCATCCCGAGGTGCTGTACCGGGCCATCAAGCGCCTCTACAACCTGGGCATCTACCCGGCCTGGTGGAAGATCGAGGCCCAGGATCGCGAGCAGTGGCAGCGCCTGGACCAGTTGATCCAGGAGCGTGATCCCTACTGCCGTGGGGTGGTATTGCTGGGGCTCAACGCCTCGCCCCAGGCCCTGGCCGAGGGCTTTCGCCAGGCCGCCGGCAGCAGCAGTTGCCGGGGCTTTGCCGTGGGTCGCACGATCTTCCAGGAGCCCAGTCGTGCCTGGCTGGCAGGGGAGATCGACGACCAGCAGCTGATCGAGCAAGTACAGGGTACGTTCGTCCAGTTGATCGAGGCCTGGCGCAGCGCCCGCCCGTGAACGCCCCAGGCCTTGGTGGCGAGGCGGTTTTTTAGAGTGCGATCCGAACAACAATAAAAGGTGCAGCCATGCCCGCGATCCGAATTGGCATCAACCCGATTTCCTGGAGCAATGACGACCTGCCGTCCCTGGGGGGCGAGACACCCCTGGACACGGCGCTGGCCGAAGGCAAGGCCATCGGCTACGAGGGCTTCGAGCTCAACGGCAAGTTCCCCAAGGATGCCCAGGGGGTGGCCGAGGTGCTGCGGCCCTACGAGCTGGCGCTGGTTTCCGGCTGGTACAGCGGCCAACTGGCGCGGCGCTCGGTGGCCGAGGAGATCGAAGCCATCGCCGCCCATGTGCAGTTGCTGGCGCACAATGGCGCCACGGTGCTGGTCTATGGCGAGGTGGCCGACTCGATCCAGGGCCAACCCATCGCCCTGGTGGAGCGCCCGCGCTTTCATACCGAACAGGCCTGGCAGGCATATGCCGACAAGCTCACCGAGCTGGCCCGTTTCACCCTCTCCCAGGGCGTGCGCCTGGCCTATCACCACCATATGGGCGCCTACGTCGAATCACCGCAGGACATCGACCAACTGATGCGCCGCAGCGGCCCCGAGGTGGGCCTGCTGTTCGACTCCGGGCATTGCTACATGGGCGGTGCAGAGCCGCTGGAGGTGTTGCGCCGGCATGTCGGGCGGGTCTGCCATGTGCATTTCAAGGATGTGCGCAAGCCGGTGGTGCAGTTGGCGCGCAACCAGCTCTGGAGTTTTCCCGACTGTATCGTCAACGGCACTTTTACCGTGCCCGGTGATGGCGACCTGGATTTTGCCGCATTGCTGCAGGTGTTGCTGGGCGCGGGTTACCAGGGCTGGCTGGTGGTGGAGGCCGAGCAGGACCCGGCGGTGGCCCCCAGCGAGGTCTATGCCCGCAAAGGCTACGACACCCTGCGCGCCTTGCTGGCCAGTGCCGGGCACGGGAGGGCTGCTCAATGAGCCTGCTGGTCAAGGGCACGGGCGCGGGCCAGGAGCTGGTGCGACTCGAGGAAGGCCGTTTGCAGTACGTGGGTTTCGCCGCCTACCGCCTGGGCCCGGACGAAAGCCTGCCGGTCAGTGCCGGTGAACGCGAGCTATGCCTGGTGCTGCTGGCCGGGCATGTGCGGGTCGAGGGCGAGGCACCGGGGCATGGTGCATTCCGTTGGGAGGGGATCGGCGAGCGCCAATCGGTGTTCGAGGACCTGGCGCCGTTCGCCGTCTACCTGCCGCCGGGCAGCCAGGCCCGGATCACCGCGCTGGACCCGGTGCAGCTGGCGGTCTGCGCAGCCCCCGGTTGCCGCGAGGCCGGGCTGGCGCCGCGGCTGATCCGCCCGCAGCAGTGCGCGCACAGCGTACGGGGCAAGGGCGCCAATACCCGTTACGTCTGCGACATCCTGCCGGCCAGCGAGCCTGCGCATTCGCTGCTGGTGGTGGAGGTGCGCACGCCATCCGGGCACTCCTCCAGCTACCCGCCCCACAAGCACGACACCGACGACCTGCCGCACCAGAGCTTTCTCGAAGAGACCTACTACCACCAGGTCGACCCGCCCCAGGGCTTCGTGTTCCAGCGGGTGTACACCGACGATCGACGGCTGGACGAAGCCATGGCCGTGGAGCACCACGACCTGGTGGTGGTCCCCGAGGGCTATCACCCTGTCTGCGTGCCGTACGGCTACCAGTCCTATTACCTGAATGTCATGGCCGGGCCGAAACGCGCCTGGCAATTCCACAACGATCCGCAGCACAGCTGGCTGCTCGATCTCTGAGAGCGCCACGCCATAGGGAGAGTCAGCCACATGCCCCGGCCCTTGCGTTTTGCCTTGAACCGGATGGTCGCGCCGAGCTTGTCGCTGGTGGAATTCCTCGACCTGGCGCTGGAGTTGCAGATCGATGCCATCGAGTTGCGCAACGACCTGCCGGGCGTGGAAATCACCGATGGCACGCCGCCGGAGCGGGTTCGCGAGCTGTGCGCGAGCCGTGGCGTGCGGGTGTTGTCGATCAATGCGCTGTACCCCTTCGATGTCTGGAACCCGGAGCGCGAGCGGCAACTGCGGCAATTGGCCGAGTATGCCGTGGCCTGCGGTGCCAGGGGGCTGGTGCTGTGTCCGCTGAATGAGGCCGGGGACCCGCGCGATGCCACGCAGCGGGCGCTGGCGCTGCGCAGCGCCCTCGAGGGAATCGCCCCGGTACTGCGCCGGCATGGCCTGTATGGCTTCATCGAGCCCCTGGGCTTTGAAGAGAGCGCCTTGCGCAGCAAGCGCCTGGCGCTGGAGGCCGTTCGCGATACCGCCAGCCTGGATGTCCTGCGCCTGCTGCACGACACCTTCCATCACCGCCTGGCTGGAGAGCAGGAGCTGTTCGCCGAACTGACCGGCTTGGTGCACATCTCTGGGGTCGAAGATGCGCAGGCGCCCCTGGGTCTGTTGCGCGATGGCCATCGGGTGCTGGTGGGCGCGGCGGATCGGCTCGGCAACGTGGCGCAACTCAAGGCGCTGTTGCACCAGGGCTACACCGGCTACCTGTCGTTCGAGCCTTTCGCCGCCTGCGTCCATGGCCGGGTGGATGTCCGCCAGGCCCTGGGCGCCAGCATCGACCATCTGCGCCAGGCCCTGGAGTGAGTGCCCGGCGCCATGCCCCTATCCCTTGTAAGGAGCTGAAATGAGCACGCTACGCCTGACCATGGCCCAGGCCCTGGTGAAGTTCCTCGACAACCAGTACGTCGAGGTGGATGGACAACAGAGCCGCTTCGTCGCCGGAGTCTTCACCATCTTCGGCCACGGCAACGTGCTGGGCATCGGCCAGGCCCTGCAGCAGGACCCGGGTGGCCTGCAGGTGCACCAGGGGCGCAACGAGCAGGGCATGGCCCACGCGGCCATCGGTTTCGCCAAGCAGCGCCTGCGCCGGCAGGTCTATGCCTGTACCGCCTCGGTGGGGCCTGGCGCGGCGAACATGCTGACCGCGGCCGCCACCGCCACGGCCAATCGCATCCCCTTGCTGCTGTTGCCCGGCGATGTGTTCGCCAGCCGCCAGCCGGACCCGGTGTTGCAGCAGATCGAGCAGTTCCATGACCTGGGCATCAGCACCAACGATGCCTTCAAGGCCGTGAGCAAGTACTGGGACCGGATCAACCGTCCGGAACAATTGATGAGTGCCGCATTGCAGGCCATGCGGGTGCTGACCGACCCGGCGGAAACTGGCGCGGTGACCCTGGCGCTGCCCCAGGACGTACAGGCCGAGGCCTACGACTATCCCGAGGCGTTCTTCGCCCGCCGGGTCCACCGTATCGATCGGCGCCTGCCCACCGCGGCCATGCTGGCCGATGCCGCGGCGCTGCTGCTGGGCAAGCGCCGGCCGCTGATTATCTGTGGCGGCGGGGTCAAGTACTCCGCTGCCGGCGAGGCGCTGCAGGCGTTCGCCGAGCGTTTCGCGATTCCCGTGGCCGAGACCCAGGCGGGCAAGAGTGCGCTGCTCTCGAGCCATCCGCTGAACGTCGGCGGCATTGGCGAGACGGGCTGCCTGGCGGCCAACCTGCTGGCCCGGGAGGCCGACCTGATCATCGGCGTGGGGACGCGCTACAGCGATTTCACCACGTCCTCGAAATGGCTGTTCCAGCATCCGCAGGTGCAGTTCCTCAATCTCAACGTCAACCCCGGCGATGCCCTGAAGCTCGATGGGGTGCAGTTGCTGGCCGATGCGCGGGCCGGCTTGCAGGGCCTGTCGCAGGTCCTGGTGGAGCGTGACTATCGCGCCGGCTGGGGCGAGCAGGTGGCGGCGGCCAAGGCGCAGTTGGCGGCCGAGGTGCAGCGCCTGCATGGCGTGCAGTATTCGGCGCAGGCCTTCGTGCCCGAGGTCGACGACTCACTGGACCCGGCGGTGCTGCGCGAGTTCATCGAGCTCACCGGCTCCTGCCTGACCCAGAGCCAGGTCCTGGGCGTGCTCAACCAGGTGCTGGACGAAGATGCGGTGATTGTCGCCGCCGCCGGCAGCCTGCCCGGTGACCTGCAGCGCAGCTGGGCCAGCAAGGGGCTCAACAGCTACCACGTGGAGTACGGCTATTCGTGCATGGGCTACGAGGTCGGCGCGGCCCTGGGGGTCAAGCTCGCCGAGCCTGGGCGCGAGGTCTATGCGCTGCTGGGGGACGGCTCCTACCTGATGCTACATTCGGAGCTGGTCACCTCGCTCCAGGAGCGACGCAAGATCAACCTGGTATTGCTGGACAACATGGCCTTCGGTTGCATCAACAACCTGCAACTGGGCCAGGGCCAGGACAGCTTCGCCACTGAATTTCGCTATCGCGACCCGCTCACGGGCCGGCTCGACGGCGGCCTGATCCCGGTGGACTACGCCATGAGCGCCGCGGCCTACGGTTGCAAGACCTACCGGGTGACCAGTCTCGAGCAGTTGCAGGCGGCCCTGGCGGATGCCCGCCGGCAGACGGTCTCGACCCTGATCGACATCAAGGTCCTGCCCAAGACCATGCTCCACGGCTACCAGTCCTGGTGGCATGTGGGGGTGGCACAAGTCTCTGACAGCGAGCGGGTTGCCGCCGCGTCCCGGGCCATTGCCGCCGAACTGGCCAGGGCCCGCCAGTATTGATCCTTTGCCACGAACAACCACAGGAGTACATCCATGTCTTTGCAGCTAGGCGTTATCGGGACCGGGGCCATCGGCCAGGATCACATCCGGCGTTGCAGCCAGACCCTGCAGGGCAGCCGGGTCGTGGCCGTGACCGACATCGATCGGCAACAGGCGGCGCGGGTGGTCGACGACCTGCAATTGCAGGCTGAAGTCCATGCAGACGGCCATGCCTTGATCCGCTCGCCCCAGGTGCAGGCGGTGCTGGTCACCTCCTGGGGCCCCAGCCACGAGGAATTCGTGCTGGCGGCTATCGCCGCCGGCAAGCCGGTGTTCTGCGAGAAACCCCTGGCGGTGACCGCCGAGGGCTGCCGGCGCATCGTCGAGGCCGAGCTGGCCCATGGCAAGCGCCTGGTCCAGGTGGGCTTCATGCGCCCTTACGACGCGGGTTACCAGGCGCTGAAGGCCGTGGTGGACAGCGGTCGGATCGGCACGCCGCTGATGCTGCACTGTGCCCACCGCAATCCGCGGGTAGGGTCGAACTACAAGACCGACATGGCCATTACCGACACCCTGATCCACGAACTGGACGTGCTGCGCTGGTTGCTGGACGACGACTACGTCTCGGTGCAGGTGCTGTTCCCCCGGGTTTCGAGCAAGGCCCATGGGCAACTGCGCGACCCGCAGATCGTGCTGCTGGAGACCGCCCGTGGGGTGCGGATCGATGTGGAGATTTTCGTCAACTGCCAATACGGCTACGACATCCAGTGCGAGGTGGTGGGCGAGAGCGGGATCGCGCGCTTGCCCGAGCCGCCCCAGGTGCAGCTGCGCAGCGCGGCCAACCTGTCCAGCGCCATCCTCATGGACTGGAAGGAGCGCTTCATCGCCGCCTATGACGTCGAGCTGCAAGCCTTTATCGATGCCGTGGCGGCAGGGCAGGTGGGTGGCCCCTCGGCCTGGGACGGCCTGGCGGCAGCGGTGGCTGCCGACGCTTGCATCCAGGCCCAGCAGAGCGGGGCCATCGTGCCGGTGCACTTGCCGCCGCGCCCCGCATTCTATGGCTGAGAGGCCCGGGCCAAGGCCCTGGGCAGGCCCTCGAATGGGGCTTGAACAGGGCTTGCAACAAAATTCTAAAATGAGTTGATATAGAAAATATTTTCCAATAGAGTCGTTTCCAGGTTGCCGACTACCCAGGCTGCCGGGGTCTTCAGGTTCTGCCTGGTGTCCTGGCCAGCCATCCAACAAAAACAACACAGGTGCCGTCGATGAAGATCCCTCGCTCTGCCACGCCATTGCCCTCCCGGGCAGGTGCCACTCTCCCTCGCGAGATGCCTCGCACTCCCTGGTCCTCCCGCTTGCTGTCGCTGCTGGGTTGCCTGTGCGTCGAACACCAAGGTTCGCTGCTGGGCTGCATGCCCGGCGCCCCGGTCCTGTATTCACGCGCCTGAGCCGCGGCGGCGCCCGAGCCGCCAACCGACAACAACGTGGAGAGCACCCTTGATGAATATCCAGACCCGAGTGGTTTCCCTGGCCCTGGCCTTGCTGCTGTCCAGCGGCGTGGCCCAGGCCCAGGTGCGGATCGGTGTGAGCATGTCGCAGTTCGACGACACCTGGCTGACCTACCTGCGCGAGTCCATGGACCAGAAGGCCAAGTCCATGCCCGAGGGCGTGCAGTTGCAGTTCGAGGACGCCCGCAGCGACGTGGTCAAGCAGTTGAGCCAGGTCGAAAGCTTCGTCAGCCAGAAGGTCGACGCCATCGTGGTCAACCCGGTGGACACCGCCGCCACTCGCAAGATCACCGAGGCGGCGGTCAAGGCTGGGATCCCGCTGGTCTACGTCAACCGCCGCCCGGATGACCTGGCGCTGCCCAAGGGGGTGGTCACCGTGGCCTCCGACGACCTGGAGGCCGGGCGGATGCAGATGCAGTACCTGGCGGACAAGATGGGCGGCAAGGGCAGCGTGGTGATCCTGCTGGGGGACCTGGCCAACAACTCCACGGCCAATCGCACCAAGGGCGTCAAGGAGGTGCTGGCCAAGTACCCGGGCATCCGGGTCGACCAGGAGCAGACCGGGGTCTGGCTGCGCGACCGCGGCATGACCCTGGTCAACGACTGGCTGACCCAGGGCCGCGAGTTCAACGCCGTGGTGGCCAACAACGACGAGATGGCCATCGGCGCCGCCATGGCCTTGAACCAGGCCGGGGTGGCGCGCGGCAGCGTGCTGATCGCCGGGGTCGACGGTACCCCCGACGGGCTGCGCGCGGTGCAGCGCGGCGAGCTGGCGGTGTCGGTGTTCCAGGACGCCAAGGGCCAGGCCGAAGGGTCGGTGGAGACCGCGGTGAAGATGATCAACCAGCAGCCGGTGGAGGCTGCGGTGTGGATCCCGTATCGGTTGATCACTCCGGACAACGTCGCCCAGTTCAAGTAGCCGGGCCTCATTCACCGAGCAAGCCGACCGGGCGCCCTGGGTGCCTGGCGGCGGGAGTAGCTGAGCATGAACGCCTGTGCGTCCGTTTCGAATCCGGCCGGGATCACCCCCGTCATCGAGCCTTACCTGCTGGAGGTGATCAATGTCAGCAAGGGCTTTCCCGGGGTGGTGGCCCTGTCAGAGGTGCAGTTGCGGGTACGTCCCGGCACTGTGCTGGCGTTGATGGGGGAGAACGGGGCCGGCAAGTCGACCCTGATGAAAATCATCGCCGGGATCTACCAGCCCGATGCCGGCGAGTTGCGCCTCAAGGGCCGGCCGGTGAGCTTCGCCTCGCCACTGGCGGCCCTGGAGGCGGGGATCGCCATGATCCACCAGGAACTCAACCTGATGCCGCACATGAGCGTCGCCGAGAACATCTGGATCGGCCGCGAGCCGCTGGGCCGGCTGGGCCTGGTCGATCATCGGGCGATGCATCGGGCCACCGCCGCGCTCTTGGCGCGCCTGCGCATCGAGCTCGATCCCCAGGAACAGGTGGGCCACCTGAGCATTGCCGAGCGGCAGATGGTGGAGATCGCCAAGGCGGTGTCCTATGACTCCGATGTGCTGATCATGGACGAGCCGACCTCGGCCATCACCGACAAGGAAGTGGCCCACCTGTTTTCGATCATCGCCGACCTCAAGGCCCAGGGTAAGGGCATCATCTACATCACCCACAAGATGAACGAAGTGTTCGCCATCGCCGATGAGGTGGCGGTGTTCCGCGATGGCACCTACATCGGCCTGCAACGGGCCGAGAACCTGGACGGCGACAGCCTGATCTCGATGATGGTCGGGCGCGAGCTGAGCCAGCTGTTTCCCACGCGTGACCAGCCCATCGGCGAGCGCTTGCTGCAGGTGTGCGACCTGCGCCTGGACGGGGTGTTCGAGGGGGTGTCGTTCGACCTGCATGCCGGCGAGATCCTCGGTATCGCCGGGCTGATGGGCTCGGGGCGGACCAACGTGGCCGAGACCCTGTTCGGCATCACCCCGGCCGATGGCGGGCAGATCATCCTCGATGGCCAGGTGTTGCGCATTGGCGAGCCCCACGTGGCCATCAGCCAGGGCCTGGCGCTGCTCACCGAGGATCGCAAGCTCAGCGGCTTGTTTCCCTGCCTGTCGGTGCTGGAGAACATGGAAGTGGCGGTGCTCAAGCACTATGCCGGGGCGGGGTTCGTCAAGCACAAGGCCCTGCGTGCGCTGTGCGAGGACATGTGTCGCCAGTTGCGGGTCAAGACCCCGTCGCTGGAGCAGTGCATCGACACCCTGTCTGGCGGCAACCAGCAAAAGGCCCTGCTGGCCCGCTGGCTGATGACCCGGCCGCGGATCCTGATCCTCGACGAGCCGACCCGGGGCATCGATGTCGGGGCCAAGGCCGAGATCTACCGCCTGATCGCCACACTCGCCGGCGAAGGCATGGCGGTGCTGATGATCTCCTCGGAGCTGCCCGAGGTCCTGGGCATGAGCGACCGGGTGCTGGTCATGCACGAGGGGCAGCTGATGGGCACCCTGGACCGTAGCGAAGCGAGCCAGGAGCGGGTGATGCAACTGGCCTCGGGCCTGGCCCTGGAACACTAGCGGCGACACGCGACATTCAACCTGGGCCGGCCGCCGCCAATGGCGCCGCCCCTGATCAAGGTGGACGGTGATGAACGCAATACTGGAAAACAAACCGGCCCTGGCACCGGCCAAGAGCCGTCGGCGCCTGCCGACCGAACTGAGTATCTTCCTGGTGCTGATCGGCATCGCCCTGGTGTTCGAGCTGTCCGGCTGGGTGGTTCGCGAGCAGAGCTTCTTGCTCAATTCCCAGCGCCTGGTGCTGATGATTCTCCAGGTCTCGGTCATTGGCCTGCTGGCCATCGGCGTGACCCAGGTGATCATCACCACCGGCATCGACCTGTCCTCGGGCTCGGTGCTGGCCTTGTCGGCGATGATCGCCGCCAGCCTGGCGCAGACTTCCGACTTCAGCCGCGCGGTGTTCCCCGGGTTGACCGATCTGCCGGTATGGATCCCGGTGCTGGCGGGGCTGGGAGTGGGCCTGCTGGCGGGGGCGATCAACGGCAGCATCATCGCCCTCAGCGGCATCCCGCCCTTTATCGCTACCCTGGGAATGATGGTCTCGGCCCGTGGCCTGGCGCGCTACTACACCCAGGGCCAGCCGGTGAGCATGTTGTCCGATTCCTACACCGCCATTGGCCACGGGGCGATGCCGGTGGTGATCTTCCTGGTGGTCGCGGTGATTTTCCATGTCGCCCTGCGCTACACCCGCTACGGCAAATACACCTATGCCATTGGCGGCAACATGCAGGCGGCGCGCACGTCGGGGATCAACGTCAAGCGCCACCTGGTGATCGTCTACAGCATCGCCGGGCTGCTGGCCGGGTTGGCCGGGGTGGTGGCCTCGGCCCGGGCCGCCACCGGGCAGGCGGGGATGGGCATGTCCTACGAGCTGGATGCCATTGCCGCTGCAGTGATCGGCGGCACCAGCCTGGCCGGGGGCGTGGGGCGCATCACCGGCACGGTGATCGGCGCGCTGATCCTGGGGGTGATGGCCAGCGGCTTTACCTTCGTCGGTGTCGATGCCTATATCCAGGACATCATCAAGGGGCTGATCATCGTGGTGGCGGTGGTCATCGACCAGTACCGCAACAAGCGCAAGTTAAAACGCTGATGCCGATGGCGGAAGGGGGAGGGAAAGGGCGGTAATCTGTCGCAGAAATAGCCAAATCCGCCGTCCGGTACTGCCGTTTGTCTTCTAAAAGAGCGGTGCCCATTGAATTTTTTGTTATAAAAGCACTCCGATCATCCGCCCCAAAGCCCGCAATTGCGGGCTTTGTGCGGTTTGTCGGACAGATTCGCTGTCATTTCAGTTGCTGCGCCCTCAAACCGGCCTTAGACTGCCGCCCCTCGTAAATTGAGTGCCGGGTGGCGCTTGGAAGGTATGGCGCCTTTCTGATGACCTGACGGGTCAACCGGAAACAGTTTGAATTCGCCTTAATGCACGTATTTTTTATAGAGAAATCAATGACCAAGGAAAAGTTGCTGGCCATGCCGGCGGATGACTACATGAATGCCGAGCAACACGCTTTTTTCACTGAGCTGTTGCAAGCCATGAAGGTGGAAACCCACGAGCGCATCGAGCAGAACCGGATCGCCATTGAAAGCCTGGATACCCCGGCTGACCCGGCCGACGCCGCTTCCGTCGAAGAAGAGCGCACCTGGTTGGTCAACGCCATCGATCGCGACCAGCGCATGTTGCCGCAGCTGGAGCAGGCCCTGGGCCGGATCAGTGACGACAGCTTCGGCTGGTGCGACGACAGCGGCGAGCCGATCGGCCTCAAGCGCCTGCTGATCAGCCCGACCACCAAGTACTGCATCGAAGCCCAAGAGCGCCACGAGCAGATCGACAAGCACCAGCGCCAAGCTTAAAGGCAGCTGCAAGCTGTCAGTGTTTCAAGTGCATTCTTGCCTCCAGGGGCGCAGCCTAGCCAGCGCTGCGCACTGGAGGGCGAACCTCCCCCCTCGCGGTAATCCTGTGCGATATCCGCAGCTCGTCTTCCATTTCCCTTGATCTACTGCAACATCCCTCCCGGAAGACTCTGAATAATACCTCCCCAAACGTCTCTTGCCGTTTATGGCTGCAAGCTTGCCGCTGCTCTGATTCCTACTAAGGGACCATGGATAATGGCCTTCTAGTGGCGTTTAATGCCGGAAAACAATTAGAACGATATGGGGTGACCAAGATGTCAAGAGAAGGATCTCTCGCGGCGCCTGTCGCGCAGCCGCTGGCCAGCGACGATGGGGGACGTTGGTGGGCGCCGACCCTGCAGAGCGCAGCCTTGATGGCGTTGTTCGCGGGCCAAGCCCTGGGGGGCTGGCCGCTGTACCTGTGCCTGCCGCTGGCGGTGCTGGTGGTCTGGCTGCCTCGCTGGCGCACGCGCAAGGCGCTGGAGACCACGGCGGTCGCGGCCGATACCGAGCTGTCGGCACTGACCCGCGATCTGTCCTACGGCACTACCCACAACGCATTGTCCGCCGCCGCCGTGGCGTACTCGGTAACCCAACTGGCCGGCAAGTTGCAATCGCAGTTGGATGCCGCAGTGAGCATCGTCGGTAACGCCGAGGTCATGATCAAGACCGAGCAGGTCACCTCGCAGCTCAGCCTCCAAGCCCTGGGCGCCGCCAGCGAAGCCCATGCCAGCAGCGCCGAAGGGCGCAGCGTACTGGGCGAGTCCATCACCCGCATGCACCTGCTCAGCCAGCGGGCCAATGACAGCCGCGAGCTGATCGAGGCCCTGAGCCAGCGCAGCGAAGAAATCCAGCGGGTGGCGCTGGTCATCCAGTCCATCGCCAGCCAGACCAACCTGTTGGCGCTCAATGCCGCCATCGAGGCCGCTCGCGCCGGCGAGCATGGCCGTGGTTTCGCCGTGGTCGCCGACGAGGTGCGCGGCCTGGCCGGGCGTACCGCCACCGCCACCGATGAGGTCGGGGTGATGGTGGCCGATATCCAGCAGCGCACCAGCGATGTGGTGGAGCAGATTCGCCAGCTGTCCGACGATCTGAGCCAGGGGGTCGAGCAGGTGGAACACACGGGACGCCACCTGGACAACATCGCCCGCCTGGCTGCCGGGGTCGAGGAGCAGGTCAGCGAGATTGCCCGGGGGGCGCAGACCAATCGCGAGCAGCTCGACAGCCTGTTCCATGCCGTAGAGCAGATGCGCAGCGACCTGGCGGTCAGCGACCAGCAGACCCGCAGCCTGGCCCAGGCAGCGGTACAGATGGAAGGGCAGGCGGAAACCATCAGCGAGCGCCTGGCCGTGGTGGGCCTGGACGATTATCACCAGCGCATCTATGACCTGGCCCGCGAAGGTGCACGGCGTATCGCCGAGCAATTCGAAGCGGACCTGGCAGGCAAGCGCGTTGCCCTCGATGATTTGTTCGACCGCCACTATCAGCTGATCGCCAATACGGAGCCGGCCAGGTACCAGACCCGCTTCGACCGCTATACCGACCAGGTGCTGCCGCCGATCCAGGAGTCGCTGTTGTCACGTCATGATGGCCTGGTGTTTGCCATCGCCTGTACCCAGGAAGGTTATGTGCCAACCCATAACAAGGCGTTTTCCCAGCCGCTGACCGGCGATCCCCAGGTGGACAACCTGCATAACCGCAGCAAGCGCAAGTTTGCCGACCGTACGGGCATCCGCTGTGGCAGCCACCAGCAACCGTTGCTGCTGCAGACCTATACCCGCGACACCGGTGAGCTGATGCATGACCTGTCGGTGCCGATCATGGTCCTGGGCCGGCATTGGGGTGGGTTGCGCTTGGGCTACAAACCGGAGCAGGCGCCACCGCAACGGGCTTCATGAGGCCCGTCATTGTTACCGATGGTGCAATTGTGCTGTGCAGAATCAGGCATGTCGCGTGGAGCGGGAAATTATTAGCATGAGACATCATTAGTCAGCTAACTATTTTCCGGAGAAGACTCCATGCACGGCAAAGTCGATGTGGCGGTGATGATTGGCAGTGGAGTGCCCGCTTCGTTGCGGGCCTTGGGACGCAAGGTGTGCTGGGTGGTGCTGGTCAACGGTGAGCAGCGTGGTACTGCCTTTGCCACGCGCGCCGAAGCCCAGGAGTGCCAGTTGGCCTGGGTGGAGCAGCTGGCGGTGCTCAAGCCGGGCCGGAGGCCGCTCAAGCACTCGGCTTGAACGCTGCCCCGGGTACTGTCGGACTTGCGGGCCGGGTTCCGGCTCAATGACTCAAGCGTCCAGCGCGCCCTGGTCGATGGCCTGCTTGAGGGCCCGGGCCGATGCCCTGGCGGCGGCTGCGGCTTGTGCTGGGGTCTTGAACCAGCGGTCGCGCTCGACCTGGTACAAACCGACCCGATTGCTTGGCGGCTTGGCCCGCAGGGCGATCACGGCCTGGAATTCGCCCCTGACTTCCCGGCACTGGCCGCGGATGAAGAATTCGCCAATATCCAGCTCGGTCATTTCCTGCCTGCTCCCAGGGTGAATGAGTATCAAAGGTCCGCAGGATGCGGTCGAAAAGTTCGCTGTCGAGTATGGCGCGCGGTTTGCTGCCAGATCTTGAGTCAGGTCATGTCCTACTCAGGTTGTAAATGTTCTGACGAGCAGAGTTGACATTTCTTACGACTAATCTTGTCCATGCCTAGCCGTATCAAGGAGAGGGGAGAGTTAGAATCGCGCCTTGTCGAAGGAGGTGTCCAAGGCAGTATTACCTGCTGCATGGCTGCGCGGCTGTTGTGCTTGACTGGGCCTGTATGCAGCGGAAGATCGCTTTGAATGGTCGAAATGCCCAAAGTTGCTCTAGAATTGCCTGTGCCGCCCGAAGTGGCTGCCGATCCAGGGATTCATGTTACTAGACGTATTGGGCCTGCAAGCCTGTTCCAGCATCCATTCCTGATTGCGCAAAGCCATGTTTTTCGGGCCCTGAGCCTACTTTCCTGCCTTCGACACGAGCCTGCCGCATCGGCGAAATGCCCTTTGCCCAGCGCCCGTGGCTGCAGCGGTACCAGGCTCATATGGGTGACTTTTCCGGTTGATCGTTCGAGGTAAGTACGCCGCCATGGCGGTTTTTTGTGCTGTCCATTTTTTCAAGGGCAGCATTATTTGAGTATCGGGGAGCTTTCCTTGGCAGTAAGTAATCTTGAAATGCATGCGTTGTTTGTTTTGGGTGATTTGCGCGCAAAGCTGGTCAAGCAGTTTCAATCTCGTTTTGTCTATGTCACCGAACAATCCGCCGAAGGCATCTACATCGCCGAACTCGATACCGAGTCGGCGATGGTGGTGGACGATAAGCCGCGCCTGGAACTCAAGGTCGGCGATCATTTTCGGGCGGCGGTGCTGCCCAGTCGCGAAGGCGGCAAGATGGAAATCCGCTTTCGCGAGATCAAGCTGACGGTCTATGGCCTGGGCGACTACGCCTTCGTCAGCAGCCCGCTGGGGCAGGGGATCGTGTTCCGGGAAGGCCAGTCGGTGGTGATGGTGTTCGCCGCCAACGAACAGTTGCAGGAAGGCCTGACCAAGACCCTCAAGGCGGTGTCCGCCAAGGCCGCCAAATGGCGCAAGGGCGAACTGATCAGCTTCAAGGCCAGCGAGTGACGAGCCTGAGCCGCGCCGAATTCCACCAGCAGCATCTGGCTGACGCGCGCAACGAGGCCCTGCGCCTGTTCCAGCAGAAGACGGTCTTGCAGGGCGCCTGGCTGAACTGGGTGGCTGCACAGATCTACAGCTTGCGCCCGGCAGCCTACGCCAGCATGGTGCGGCGCGAGCTGCAACGCCTGCAGGAGCCGGAAGGCCCGTGACAACCGTGATACCCGCGCCCTAGCACAGCCCGCTCGTTCCATCGGCCAGCCCCGGACGCAGGTGCGGCGCACCATGGCCCGGCTTGCAAGTTCCTCCATTCGTTGACGAACCAGGCGCAATCGCCCAGGTCTGGGTGTACCCGAACCCTTGGCAAAGTCATTCGGGCCACCACCTTGCAGAGGCGTTTCAGAAGCGGGTTTGCACCGCCACTTCGAAGGTTCGCGGGGTGCCCAGGTAGTAGGCCGGGGACACGTGGGCGAACTGGCCGTAGGTTTCGTTGGTCAGGTTGCGCACCCGCCCGGTAATGCTGGTGTGGCTGTCGAGCTGGTAGCGCAGGAAGCTGCCATACAGGGTGTAGGCGGGCATGGTCAGGGTGTTGGCATTGTCGGCGTAGACCGAGGCCACGTAGCGGGCATCGACCCCGGCCTGCCAGTCGCTCGCCAAGTCATAGGTCAGCCACAGGTTGGCCAGGCGCGAGGGCACGTTGGTGGGGGTATTGCCCTTGCGCGAGACCACCGCGCCGCTGGCGAGCTTTTCATTGAACGCATCGTACTCGGCATCCACCCAGGCGAAGTTGCCCTGGGCCAGCAGTCGCGGGGTGATGCGCAGCGAACTGGCCAGCTCGATGCCCTTCGACGTCTGCTGGCCCACCGGAATGCTATTGGCCGGGTCCAGTGGATCGGTCACGGCGAAGTCCTTGCGTTCGATGCGGTAGGCCGCCACGGTGGCCGAGCCACGACCGTCCAGGTAGTCGAACTTGCTCCCCACCTCCCACTGCTTGCCGGTGGATACGTCGAAGTTCTGGGTACCGCTGGGCTGTTCGGCGGCGGTGCTGTATTGCACATAGACGTTGGCGCTGGGCAAGAACTGCCAGGTCAGGCCCAGGCGTCCCGTGACCGGTTCCCAGCTGCGCTTGAAGTGGCGCGGGTTGCTGGCGGTGATGGCCCGGTGGTTGGTCACGTCCAGGTCGATGGCGTCGTAGCGCAAACCGCTGAGCAGCGACAGCTCGTCGGTCAGGGCCAGGCGGTTCTCGACGAACAGCGCGCGGGTGGTGACCTGGTTGGTCTTGTCCTTGACCCAGCCCTGGCGGGTTCCTTCCAGTTCGTAGAAGTGCCCGGGACGGTAGCTGTTCGGGTCGACCCTGTTGCGGGCCGGTACGTTGTTCGGCGAATTGGTGGTGCTGTTGACCTTGTACTCGAAACCGGCGGCCCAGGTGGTGTCGAGGCCCAGTAGTTGGTCTTCGTGGCGCACCTCGAACTGGTTGCCCACCTGGTTGCCCTGGTGCCGCACCAGGTAGGCGGTGGAGCGGTTCACCAGCCGGTTGTCGGGGCTGTACTGGTAGGTCTCCAGGTTGCGGTAGTCGCGCTGGCTGTCCAGGTGGTAGAGGGTATTGCGCAGGCTGGTGCTGTCGTTGATCCGGTAGTCGAGGATCGAGCGCAGCCAGACGGTGCGCTGTTCGTACAGGCCATCGGCGACGTTGTAGTTATTGAAGCGGTTGTGCTTGTCGATCTTCAGGTCGCCGGCCTTGGGGTTGAGCACTGGCGTGCCCCAGTAGGGGCTGTCCTCGTGCTCGTCCTGATACTCCACGGCCAGGGTGTGGGACAGGTCCGGGGTCAGGTCGCTGAGCAGGGAGAATGCCAGGCTCCAGGCGTCGCGCTCCTGGCGGTCGATATAGCCGTTGCTGGTGTTGTGACTGACATCCAGCCGCGCGAAGTGCTGCACATCGGCGCTGGCCGGGCTCAGGGCATGGTTGACCCCGAAGGCGGTCTGGGTGGTGTCGAAGCTGCCATAGCCGAGCAGGCCCTCGGCGGCCCGTTCGCGGCGTTCGGCCAGCTTGGTCACGTAGTTCAGCGAGCCGCCCACGGAGCCTGCGCCATTGATCAGCGACGACGGGCCGCCCACCAGTTCCACCCGATCATAGATCCAGGCGTCCACAGGGCGGGCCAGGCCGGTGGCGACATTGATGCCATTGAACATCTGGGTGATCTGGCCACTGGTGAAGCCACGATAGGAAACGAAGCCGCCGAACCCCGGAGGAGCGCTGGCATTGACCCCGGGCAGGGCATTGGCGGCGTCCTGGAAGGTACGATCGCCCCGGCGTTCGATGTCCTGGCGGCTGCTCACCGCCACCGAGGCGGGGGTTTCACGCAGGCTCAGGCCCAGGCGCGAGGCCATGCCGCTGGACCGATCGAGCGATAACCCGGGTTCGGCATCCGCTTCGTCGGCACCGATGGTCGTGGGGGCCAGTTCGAGGCCCGGTTGGCCCCAGGCGCTGATAGACAGGCAGCCCAACAGGCTCGCCAGTAAAGGAAGGTGTTTCATTGAAAGGTCCTGAATTCTTGACTAGGAAACAGCCCACGGCCACGCGCCACGCAGAGGGCGCGGTGGAGAGGGCGGATAGGGGCAGGAATCAGGCGTGGGGCGGTGCCCGGGGATGGGCGGTGGGCCAGCTATCGTGGGCAGGGAGGTCGATCTGGGCTACGGCGAGCAGCGGTGGTGCTTGGGGCTGCGGCAGGAAGGCCAGGCCAAGGCTGGTGTTCAGCGCCGGGTCCATGCCGCCGGTGGAGCACAGCGGGCAACCGAAGGCCTTGGCCAGGGTCGGCAGCGAATCCTGGTCGGTGGGGGCCTGCACGGGCGCCTGGGTGGCCGGGTCGACGCTACAGAACTGCCCGCCGATGCCGTTGAGCTGCATGCCCAGCATCTGGCCATGGCCGATACTGCAGGCGAACACGTTGAACAGGACGCAGCAATACAGCATCCAGGCAACGAGCGAGCGATCGGAACGGGCGAATTTCATGGGCCGGCACTTTAGCATCGAAGACGACGAACGTACTTACCAAAACGTGCAATCAGGTCCATTCTTCAGCGAAATTTTCCAGGGACGTCCAACATGACTCATCTGCTTGCACAGGGAGTGGCCGGAACCTTTTTATCGATCAGCCTGTTGCACCTGTACTGGGCCGCTGGCGGCAAGCGCGGCAGCGAGGCGGTGATCCCGCAGGTGCCGGGGCCTGTACCCGGGCAGAGCCAGCCGGCCTTCCAGCCCCCGGCGCTGGCGACCTTGCTGGTGGCGCTGGCCCTGTTGCTGGTGGCGCTGCTGGTGTGCCTGCGGGTCGGGCTCCTGTTGCCGAGCGTGAGCCATCCGGCCTTGCAGTGGGTCATCAGCGCCATGGCCTTGCTGATGTTCGCCCGGGCCATTGGCGACTCGGAACTGGTGGGGTTCTTCAAGCAGGTGCGCGGCTCGACGTTCGCCCGGCTCGATACGCTGTTCTATTGCCCCTTGTGTGTGGTGCTGGGGGCCGGGCTGCTGGTACTGGCCTGGGCCTGACCAGCCCCGCAAGGTAGGCGCGGGGCAAGCCCGCGCCGCCTCAGTTGCCGGTTTCCTGGCGTTTGCTGCTGACTTCCGCCGGCACGTCGTCACCGGCCATGCGTTTGCGGAACAATGCGGCGCGGGCCAGCAACAAGGTGGTCACCGGTACAGTGATCGACAGCAGGATCGGGATCAGCCAGGCATGCAGCACCGGCCCCGACTTGAGCGCCGAGAAATACAGGATCGAGGCCAGGGCCACGCTCCACGAGCCCAGGGTCGAGGCCAGGGCCGGCGGGTGCATGCGCTGGAAGTAGCTTTTCATGCGCAGGATGCCCACGGCGCCGATCAGGGCGAACAGGCTGCTGAGCAGTAGCAGCAGCGCCACCAGGATTTCCACCCACAGGGGCAGTTGTTGCAGGTCGTTCATTCGATCACCTCGCCACGCAGGAGGAATTTGGCCAGGGCGAAGGAGCCGACGAAGCCGAACAGGGCGATCAGCAGCGCCGCCTCGAAGTAGGTATCGCTGGAGTAGCGGATGCCCAGCACCAGCATCATCAGCATCGCCAGGATGTACAGGTAGTCCAGCGCCAGGACCCGGTCCTGGGCCGAGGGGCCCTTGAACAGGCGCACCAGGGTCAGGACCATGGCCAGGGAAAAGATGAACAGGCTCAGCAGGATCGCGTTATCCATCAGTGCACTCATTCGAAGATCTCCATCAGCGGACGCTCGTAGGTGGTCTTGAAGTGCTGGATGAATTGCGCCTCGTCCTCCAGGTCGAAGACGTGCAGCAAGAGGATGCTGCGATCCAGCGACAGCTCGGACCAGACCGTACCCGGCACCACCGTGGTGATGGTCGACAGCGCCGCCAGGCCGTTGGCATCGCGCAGGTCCAGGGGCACCTTGACGAAGGCCGAGCGCACCGGGCGCCGACCGTTATTGAGCACGCCCCAGGCCACCAACAGGTTCGACACCAGCACATCGCGCCCCACCAACAGGAACAGGCGCAGGATGGTCCACGGTCGGCGGATGCGGATCGGCTGCGGGCGCAGCGGGCGCATCAGCAGCGGCGCGAGAAAACCCAGCATCGCGCCCAGCAGCAGGTTGCCGGGGCTGACGGAGAGGTTCAGCAGCAGCCACAACAACCACAACGCCAGGGACAGGAAGGGCGAGGGGAACAGGCGCTTCATGGCTGCACCTCCATCGACAGTGCGGCCTTGGCCTCGGGGCTGAGCACCGTGCGAGTCCCCAGTACCGCCATCACATAGTGCTCGGGCTGGTTGAGGTTGTTGGCGGTGTCCTGGGTAAAGCGCAGCAGCGGCTCGGCCTTGATGCTCAGCAGCACGCACAGCGCCAGCAGGATCACGATCGGCATGCATTCCAGGCGCCGTAGTACGGGCGAAGGCCGCTCCTCCGGGGTCCAGAAGCGGCGGATGCCCAGGCGTGCAAAAGCGACCAGCGAGGCCAGGCCCGACAGGATCAGCAGCACCAAAAAGCACCAGCCCGCCACTGGAACCTGGGCATCGGGACTGCTGCCCAGGCCCTGGGGATTGAGCAATGCGGCGATCAGGTTGAGCTTGCCGATAAAGCCCGACAGCGGCGGCATGCCGATGATCAGCAGGGCACAGGCGATGAAGCTCAGGCCCAGGAACGCCATGGTCCAGGGGATCACCTGGCCGACCACCACTTGCTGTTCGTCGTCGAGGTTGCTGCCCCGTGGCGGGTTTCGCGAACCCACCGGTTGCGGCAGGATTTCACCTTCATCCTCCAGTGGGGCTTCGGTGGCCGAACGCGAGCGCTCGATCAGCTCGGCCAGGAGAAACAAGGCGCACATCGCCAGGGTCGAGCTGAACAGGTAGAACAGCGCCGCGCCGGTGAGGGCCGGGTCGGCGAAGCCGATCACCGCGAGCAGGATGCCCGCCGAGACCAGGATACTCAGGCTGGCCATGCGTTCCAGGCGCTGCGCCGCGAGGATCGCCAGCGCCGCGCAGAAGATCGTCGCCAGGCCGCCGTACACCAGCCATTGGCTGCCGAAGTAGGCCGAAGCCCCGGCTTGCCCGGAGAACAACAGGGTCCACAGGCGCAGTACGGTATAGACCCCGACCTTGGTCATGACCGCGAACAAGGCCGCTACCGGCGCGCTGGCCGAGGAGTAGGCCGGCACCAGCCAGAAGTTCAGCGGCCACATCCCGGCCTTGGCCAGGAAGGCGATGGCCAGGATCGCGGCACCGGCGTGCAGCAGGCCGCGATCGGCCTCGGGCACCAGGGGGATCTTCATCGCCAGGTCGGCCATGTTCAGGGTGCCGGTGACCCCGTAGATCATCGCCGTACCAATCAGGAACAACGACGAGGCCAGGAGGTTGATGGTGATGTAGTGCAGCCCCGAGGACACCCGCGCCCGTCCGGAGCCGTGCAGCATCAGGCCATAGGAGGCTGCCAGCAGCACCTCGAAGAACACGAACAGGTTGAACAGGTCGGCGGTGAGGAAGGCGCCGTACAGGCCCATCAACTGGATCTGGAACAACGCATGGAAGCTCGCGCCGGCCCCGTCCCAGCGGGCCATGGCGAACAGCAATGCGCAGGTACCGATGATGCCGGTCAGCACCAGCATCAGCGCCGACAGGCGATCGACCACCAGCACGATGCCGAACGGCACCTGCCAGTTGCTCGGCAGGTACACGCCGAAGGAGCCGGTGGCGCCCTCGGCCTGGGTCCAGTACAGCAGGTACAGCGCCAGGCCCAGGCCCAGCAGGCTGGAGAACAGGTTGATCCGGGCCTTGAGCGGGCGGTGTTTCTCCCCCAGCAACAGGAGCAGGGCCGCGGTCAGCAGCGGCAGCAGGATGGGGGCGACGATCAGGTGCGACAACAGGTTCATTCCTTGGGCTCCCGACCGTCGACATGGTCGGTGCCGGTCAGGCCCCGGGATGCCAGGAGTACCACCAGGAACAGCGCAGTCATGGCGAAGCTGATGACGATGGCGGTGAGCACCAGCGCCTGGGGCAGGGGATCGGTGTAGTGCAGCAGGTCCTGGGGCACGCCGTCCTTGACGATCGGCTCCTTGCCGATGAACAGGCTGCCCATGCTGAAGATGAACAGGTTGACCGCGTATGACAGCAGGCACAGGCCCATCACCACCTGGAAGGTCCGGGGGCGTAGCACCAGCCAGACCCCCGAGGCGGCGAGGACACCAATGGCGATTGCAATGACTTCTTCCATCAGGCGGCTCCGCTCTTGATCAGGGACTTGGACTGGCTGGCAGGCTTGTGGGCCCGCACCGACTGGTGCGCCAGGGCGGTGAGGATCAGCAGCGTCGCACCCACCACCACCGCGTACACGCCAATGTCGAAGAACAGCGCGCTGGCGATATGGATATCGCCGAACAGCGGCAGGTCCAGGTGCAGGGTGTGGGTGGTCAGGAACGGATAGCCCCAGGCCAGGGCGCCCAGGCCCGTGGCCACGGCGAACAGCAGGCCGGTGCCCATCCAGCGCAGCGGTCGCAGGCTCATCTGCGCCTCCACCCACTGGGTGCCGGCCACCATGTACTGCAGGATGAACGCCACCGACATCACCAGCCCGGCGACGAAACCGCCGCCCGGCAGGTTGTGCCCGCGCATGAACAGGTAGAAGGACACCACCAGGGCGATCGGCAGCAGCAGGCGCACCAGCACCGCGGGCACCATCATGAAACCCAGGGCGGTGTCGCTGGCCTGGCGCGGGTTGACCAGGTCGGTGACCACGTCCGGTGCCAGCAGGCGCTGCTGGGCCGGTAGTTGCATGCTCTCCTTGGGCGGGCGGAAGCGTCGCAGCAGGGCGAACACGGTCAGGGCCACGGCCACCAGCACGGTGATCTCGCCCAGGGTGTCGAAGCTGCGGAAATCCACCAGGGTCACGTTGACCACATTGGTGCCGCCCCCCTCGGGCAGGGCCCGGCTCAGGTAGAACGAGGAAATGTCGTTGGGCGTCGGCCGAGTCAGCATGGCGTAGGACAACAGCGCCATGCCCAGGCCCACGGCGACCGACAGGCTCAGGTCGCGCAGGCGGCGGATACGCGCCTTGGGCACGCTGCTGGGCAGCGGCGAGACGTCTTCGATCCGCCGTGGCAGCCAGCGCAGGCCCAACAGGATCAACACCGTGGTCACCACTTCCACCACCAATTGCGTCAAGGCGAGGTCGGGAGCGGAGAACCAGACGAAGGTCACGCAGGTCATCAGCCCGCAGACGCTGACCATGGTCAGGGCCGCCAGGCGGTGGTACTTGGCCTGCCAGGCGGCGCCCAGGGCACAGGCGATGGCCAGCAGCCAGAAAGTCACGAAGACAATGGAACCGGGGATCTTCGGCCGGTCGCCCCAGGTCAGGCTGCTGTAGAGCATGGGGATCAACCCGGCGATCACCGCCGCCAGCACCAGCAGGAACAGCTGGCTCTGCAGGCGCTTGGTGCTCAAGTGCCGTTCAAGGCTGCGGGCCTGGCGAGTCAGGGCCACCAGGCAGCGTTCGAACAGGCGCTTGCCGTTGAAGCGGCCCACGCCCGGCGGGTAGGCGAAACGGCCACGCACCAGCGGCTTGCGCAGCAGCAGGTAGAGGACGATGCCGCAGGACATGGCGATCAGGCTCATGATCATCGGCGCGTTGAGGCCGTGCCAGATCGCCAGGCTGTACTCGGGCAGGGTCCCGCCCACCACCGGCCGTGCGGCGGCGGCCAACAACGGCCCGATGATCTGGGCCGGGAAGATCCCCACCAGCAGGCAGGTGAACACCAGCAGCTCCACCGGTGCGCGCATCCAGCGTGGCGGCTCGTGGGGCGTGTGGGGCAGGTCGGTGGCCGGCTTGCCGAAGAACACATCGACGGTGAAGCGCAGGGCATAGGCGACGCTGAAGGTCCCGGCGATGGTGGCGATCACCGGCAGGGCGATCTCGACCCAGGCGCTGGAATTGATGAACACCGTCTCGGCGAAGAACATCTCCTTGGACAGGAAGCCGTTGAGCAGCGGCACCCCGGCCATGGAGGCGCTGGCCACCATGGCCAGGGTCGCGGTGTAGGGCATCAACTTGATCAGGCCGTTGAGCTTGCGGATGTCGCGGCTGCCGCTCTCGTGGTCGATGATCCCGGCGGCCATGAACAGCGAGGCCTTGAAGGTGGCGTGGTTGAGGATGTGGAATACCGCGGCCACCGCTGCCAGCGGGCTGTTCAGGCCCAGCAGCAGGGTGATCAGGCCCAGGTGGCTGATGGTGGAGTAGGCCAGCAGACCCTTGAGGTCGTTCTGGAACATCGCGCAATAAGCGCCCAGCACCAGGGTACAGGCGCCGGCGCCGCCGACGATCCAGAACCATTCCTCGCTGCCGGACAGCGATGGCCACAGGCGGGCCAGGAGAAACACCCCGGCCTTGACCATGGTTGCCGAGTGCAGGTAGGCCGAGACCGGGGTCGGTGCGGCCATGGCGTGGGGAAGCCAGAAGTGGAAGGGGAATTGTGCGCTCTTGCTCAGTGCACCGAGCAGGATCAGGGGAAGCAGGACAGGGTAGAGGGCATGGGCCCTGATCTTGTCGCCGGCAGCCAGTACCTGATCCAGGTCATAGCTGCCCACCACATGGCCGAGCAGCATGACCCCCGCCAACAGGCATAATCCCCCGGCCCCGGTGACCATCAGCGCCATGTAGGCACCACGGCGGGCGTCGGAACGGTGATGCCAATAGCCGATCAGCAGGAACGAGAAGAGGCTGGTCAGTTCCCAGAAGAACACGATCTGGATCAGGTTGCCGGAGATCACCAGGCCCAGCATGGCGCCCATGAACGCCAGGAAAAAGGCGAAGAAGCGCGGCACCGGGTCCTGGGGCGACATGTAGTAGCGGGCATACAACGACACCAGGGTGCCGATGCCCAGCACCAGCAGCGAGAACAGCCAGGCGAAGCCGTCCAGGCGCAACACGAAGTTCAGTCCCAGGCTGGGCAGCCAGGCATACTCCTCGCGAATGATCCCGCCATCGGCGATCTGCGGGTACAGCAGGGCCACCTGGACGGTGCCGATAAGGGCAACCAGGCCGGCCAGCAAGGATTCGGTATTACGTGCGTTGTGCGGCAACAGGGCCGCCAGACAGCTGCCCATGAACGGCAGAAGCAGTAGAACTATCAGGGACATAGGCTTCTAATCTGCGGAAAAGTATGACGCATAATACGTGCCAGGCCCTGGATCACCAACCGCCAAGCGCGGCCAGGCAGCCATCAGAAATGTTACATGCGCTTTCAAAGGTAGGAGACAAATGCCTGCTTCGCCCGTTCCCGGGTGTTTGTACAAGGTTTGCCCTGCACGCAACTCATCGGACAAGGATCGACACGGATGCACCCAGCCCAAACCACCACCCGCCGATTTCTCCGGCGTGGCTGCTTTGCCCTGCTGTTCACCTGCCTGGGCGCCGCGTTGGCCATCGGCCTGGAGCGGTTGTACCCGCCGGCCCAGGAGATGATCAGCACCCGCAAGGCCCTGGTCATCGACGGCCCCCCGGACGACGGGCACAGTTACCTGTTGCCGCCGGGCACCGTGCTGTATTACGAAAAGGCCATGCCGGAGGGGCATGTCCGCTACCGGGCCTATTTCTATTACAAGGGCAAAATTGAAGGTGATCCGCTGCCGCTGGAGCCCAAGCACCATGGGTCCTTGATCGCCCCGGGCTGGCTTTCGGGCCCTGAGCCTGACGCGTCGTCCTTGTAGGTGGCCGGGGTCAGGGCGGTGTCGACTCACCGCCCAGGGTGGCTTCTGGCCTGTGCGTCGATCTACGGTTGATCTTCAGCTCGCTGACGATCACCGCCAGCACGATCATCGCCCCGCCCACTAGGGCCAGGGCGGGCAGGCGCTCACCGGCGATGCGCCCGACGATCCCGGCCCAGACCGGTTCGCCGGCATAGATCAGCGTGGCCCGGGTCGGCGAGACGCTCCTTTGCGCCCAGTTCATCGCCACCTGGATCGCCGCGCTGGAGGCTCCCAGGCCCAGGGCGATGACCAGCAGCAGCCAGGAGAATTCCGGCAGTGTTTCCCCGGTCGGCACCACCATGGCAAAGGCCAGTACCGAGGTCACCGCCAATTGCACCACCGTCACCCGGCGCACGTCCACGCGCCCGGCGAAACTGCTGATGAGGATGATTTCCGCGGCGATCGCCACGGTGCTGATCAGGGTTGCGATCTCTCCGGGGCTGAAATCCAGGGAAGCGCCATTGGGCCCGGACAGCAGCATCAGCCCGGTGAATGCCAGCATGATCCCCAGGCTGGGCAGCAAGCCTGGGCGCTTGCCCATGAACAGCCATTGCAGCAAGGGCACGAAGGGCACGTACAACGCGGTGATGAAGGCCGACTGGCTGCTGGGGATGGTTTGCAGGCCCACGGTCTGCAAACCGTAGCCGAGCACGATGGCGACCCCGATGAAACTGCCGGCGCGCAATTCGAACAGGGTCAGCCCACGCAGGCGCGACCCGGAAAACAGCGCGACGATAGCGGCCGCCGCGGCGAAGCGCAGGCCGACGAAGAACATCGGGCCACTGACGCTCATGGCCTGTTGCACCAGCAGGAAGGTAGCGCCCCAGATCATGGTGATCAGCACCAGCACGGCCTCGGCCTTGCTGAGCTTGTAGGAAAAAGTGCTGGGAGCCTTGGATGTCATGGTCTTGCGTGCTACCTGAGGGGAACGCACAATGCGCCGAAAGTTGAGCAGTATACTGCGCAGGTACCAGGGGTGAGCAATATAGTGCACAAGGAAAACACGCAACGGGCGTCAGTCCTGCAACACGTCAGCCTCAATGTCCGGCGCTTGCGGCATGCCGCAGGCTTGAGCCAGACCGCCCTGGCGGAAAAATCCGCTGTCAGTCGGCGCATGCTGGTAGCCATCGAGGCCGGGGAGAAGAACGTCAGCCTGGGCACCCTGGACCGGGTGGCCGAAGCCCTGGGCGTAGCCTTCAGCGACCTGATCCAGGCCCCGGACTCCCGGGACTCCACTCGTATCAATGAATTGGCCTGGGCCGGGGTGATTCCCGGCAGTCGCGCGATGTTGCTGGCCAAGGCCGACGCGACCCGTGAAGTGGAACTGTGGGAATGGCGCCTGGAGCCGGGGGAGGTGTATCGCTCCGAGTGCGATGCCGAGGGCTGGAGCGAGCAGTTGTACGTCTTCGAGGGCTGCCTGACGGTGTTCTTCGGCGATGACGAACGTCGCCTGGAGAGTGGCGATTTCTTCATGTTCGCCAGCCATGTTCCCCATGGCTATCGCAATGACGGCGAGCAGGCCACACGCTTCGTGCGCAATGTGGTGATCTGAGCGCCAACGTCACGGGCAACTGTTCGCCAGCCAACAGCAGTTGGGCATTTTGCCTGTTTAAAGTTCAGGTCATTTCTCTTGTTTGTTTTTTAGATTATTGATTTAAAAGAATTTTATTCTTAGGCACGGGTTCTGCAATTGTCCTGGCAGGAGTCACCTTCGGGTGTCGATCTCGATCATCAGGAAGCGGAGCCGGCCCATGACAGCCCCAGCCCAACCCCCCAGCAATGCCCATATCATCCAGAGCGATGCCGAAGCCATCAGTGTCGCCCGAGCCCTGGCCCGGCGCTTTGCCGTGGATGCCGCGGTACGGGATCGCGAGCGGCGCCTGCCGATCGCCGAACTGGAGGAGTTCTCCGCCAGTGGCCTGTGGGGCATCACCATTCCCCGCGAATACGGCGGTGCCGGAGTGTCCTATGTGACCCTGGTGGAGGTGATCAAGATCATCTCCGCCGCCGACCCGTCCCTGGGCCAGCTGCCGCAGAACCACCTGGGGGTGGTGGACATCCTGTTGCAGACCGCTAGCGAGGAACAAAAACACCATTACTTCGCCAAGGTGTTGCAAGGGTATCGTTTCGGCAACGCGTTCTCCGAGGCCGGCAGCAAGCATGTGGGGGCCTTCCAGAGCCAGATCCGCTTCGACGGCGACCAGGCGCGCATCGATGGCCAGAAGTTCTACTGCACCGGTGCCTTGTTCGCCCATATCGTCCCGGCAGTGGCCGTGGATGAGGACGGCCAGGCCCATATCGCCTTTATCGAGCGCGATGCCCCGGGGTTGACGGTGATCGACAGCTGGGATGGCTTCGGCCAGCGCACCACCGCCAGTGGCGGGGTCAGCCTGCAGGCGGTACAGGTGCCGCGCAGCGCGGTGATCCCTGCCCATCGAGCCTTCGACCAACCCACCGCCGACGGGCCGATCTCCCAGGTGATCCAGGCCGCGGTGGATACCGGCATCGCTGTCGCTGCGCTGGAGGACACCAAGCAACATGCCCGGCAATCCCGGCCCTGGATCGACAGCGGCCTGGATCATGGCTGGCAGGACCCGTACACCCTTGCCGCCATTGGCGACCTGGAGTGGCGCGTGCACGGCACTGAGGAAATCCTCGTCCGGGCCGCCCAGGCCATCGACCAGGCCCTGGCCAGGCCTGACGCCGATAGCGTCGCCCAGGCCTCGGTGGTGGTGGCCCAGGCCAAGGTGCTGTCGGCAGAAAGCTCGCTGCTGGCGGCGAGCAAACTGTTCGAGCTGGCGGGCACCCGCTCGGTCTCGGCCAAGTACAACCTCGACCGTCACTGGCGCAATGCCCGGACCCATACCCTGCATGACCCGGCCCGCTGGAAGCTCCACCTGCTCGGTAACTTCCTGCTCAACGGGGTCAAGCCGGCCCGCCACGCCTGGAACTGAAGGACTGCCCCATGAATGCACTGACCCGTCCCGAGAACCCCGAACAGGCCCTGGCCCAGGGCGTCGAACACCTGCAATTGGCACGCCGTCTGTTGCAGCAGACCCTGGCGTTTGTCCGCCACCAGGCGTTGCCCTGGCCCGGTAGCGGCCTGGCCCGAGCCAGCGACGACCCTTATGTGATCAGCCGCTTTGGCGACCTTCAGCTACGCATCGACGTGGCCTCGGCCTTGCAGGACCGTGCCCGGCGCCACTTGCAGTCAGGCCAGGACCCGGCCGAGACCCAGATCGCCCTGGCCGAGGCCGCGATTGCCGCCGGCGAGGCGCTGCTGGTGGCCGGCAATGCCGAGTTCGAACTCACCGGCCAGCGCAGTCCGCAGCCGTCGACGCTGCACGATCCGCTGCGCTGGAAGTATCAGCTGATTGGCAATTACCGCCTCAATGGCGTGGCACCAGGTTCCAGGAGTGCCGTGTGATGCCTCGTGAAATACGTCTCAACGCTTTCGACATGAACTGCGTCGGCCACCAATCCCCGGGGCTCTGGGCCCATCCCCGGGACCGCTCCTGGCAGTACAAGGACCTGGAATACTGGACCGACCTGGCGCGAATCCTCGAGAGGGGCAAGTTCGACGGGCTGTTCATCGCCGATGTGCTGGGCCTCTATGACGTCTACAACGGCAGCGGCGAGACGGCGATCCGCCAGGCGGCCCAGGTACCGGTGAACGATCCGTTGCAACTGATTCCGCCCATGGCCCTGGTCACCGAGCACCTGGGTTTCGGCCTCACGGCCTCGCTGTCCTTCGAACACCCGTATCCCTTCGCCCGGCGCCTTTCCACCCTCGACCACCTGACCAAGGGCCGTGCCGGCTGGAACATCGTCACCTCGTACCTGGAGAGCGGCGCGCGCAATATCGGCCAGCAAGCCCAGACCGAGCACGACGCCCGCTACGACTATGCCGAGGAGTACCTGGAGGTCTGCTACAAGCTTTGGGAGGGTAGCTGGGAGGACGGCGCGGTGCTGCGCGACCGCGAGCGGCGGATCTTCAGCGATCCAAGCAAGATCCACGAGATTCGCCACCAGGGCAGGCACTTCCAGGTGCCGGGTATCCATTTATGCGAGCCTTCGCCGCAGCGCACCCCGGTGCTTTACCAGGCCGGGGCCTCCAGCCGGGGCAAGCAGTTCGCCGCCGAGCAGGCCGAATGCGTGTTCGTTGCGGCGCCCTCCAAGGTGCTGCTGAAAAAGACCGTGGCCGATATCCGCCGCCGCGCCGCCGAGGCCGGGCGCGATCCGTCGAAGCTGCTGATCTTCAACCTGCAGACGGTGATCCTCGGCGAGACCGACGCCCAGGCCAAGGCCAAGTTCGAGGAGTACAAGCGCTGGGTCAGCTACGAAGGCGCCATGGCCTTGATCAGTGGCTGGACCGGTATCGATTTCAGTCGCTTCCGCCCTGACGAGCCGCTGCAGCATGTGCATACCAATGCCATCCAGTCGGCGGTGGAGGCCTTCTCCACGGCGGATCCGAACAAGGTCTGGACGCCCCACGAATTGGCAGACTGGGTGGGTATCGGTGGTTTCGGCCCGTTGTTCGTCGGTGGTCCCGAGACTGTGGCCGACCTGTTGCAGGAGTGGGTCGAGGAAACCGATGTGGATGGCTTCAACCTGGCCTATGCCCTGACTCACGAAACCTTTATCGATGCAGTGGACCTGCTGGTGCCGGAGTTGCAGAAGCGCGGGGCGTACAAGACCGACTATGCGCCAGGCACCTTGCGCGAGAAGTTGTTCGGCGCAGGCCCAGGGTTGCCCGAGAGCCATCCGGGCAGCGCCTGGCGCAACCTCGGTGCCCAACGCCAGGTGGTGGCCGCTGCCGAGCCGGAGCGGCTGCGGTCGGCCGCGCAGCCGTTGTAGTTCGTAGCTTGCACTGGCAGTTACGGGGCGCCACCAGGGAGCGGTCATGGACAGGTACGAATCGCTGCGACACTGGGCCCGGATGCGGCCGTTGGCCAACGCCCTGCGCCACAAGCGCGGGGGGCAGTGGTACGCCTGGCGCTGGATCGATGTGCTGCGCGATGTCCAGCGCCTGGTCGATGGCTTGCGCCAGCATGGCCTGGGCTATCGCTCCCGGCTGATCCTGAGTGGGCCGTTCGAACCGGACCTGCTGCTTTTGGCCCTGGCGGCGCGCAGCCTGGGGGCCGAGGTGGCGAGCCTTGGCGACCAGTCGCCCATCGAGGCCTTGCGTCAATGCCTGTGGCGCTGGCGGCCCAGCCACGTGTTCATCGACTCCGGCCCGCAACTGGCGTGCTGGTTGGCGGCGGGGGAGAACGGCGTGGCCCCAGGCCTGCTGATCGTCCGTGAGCCAACAGTCGACTTGGCGAGTTCGCGTCAGCCCTGGCTGGCCTTCAGTCAGTTGCTGGGGCCCGGCAGTGGCTCCCGGCGCCAGGCAGCTTGGCGCCAGCGCAACGCGGCCGTGCAGTTGTGGAGCGAGGAGGGGACCCAATGGCAGGGCGGGCTGGAGGTGCTGCTCGGGCAATGGCTGGGTAGCGGGCACAGCCTGGCGTTTCCTGAGAGCCAGGGTTCGGCGGCCCGTGACCGGCGCGAAATGGCTCCCAGCGACCTGCTGCTGTCACCGCGGCGTTTGCAGGGCCTGGCAGAGGAGATCGAAGGCCACCTGGGCCCCGTCGGTAGCTGGCGCCGGCGCTTGTGGGGCTGGACCATGCGCCATCCGCGCAGCACCCTGGCGCGGCTGCTGGAGCGCCAGGTGCGGCGTGTTCTGGGCCTTGCCCGTCTGCGTTTCATCTGGCAACCGATGCCCTCCCAAGGAGCGCTACCGGGCTGGATCGGCCGGTTCGAACGCCGCCCCGGATAGGTCGCCGCGGATGGCGTCCTACTTTGGTACTGCCTGGCGAATCCGGTCGTGGCGCAGGCCTATTATCTTGCTGGGGATGTTCCAGATGCCGGGCAAGGTATTACCCTGCTGCCCGGGGATGTGCCCCATGCCCTCCGGGACAGGGTCCCGGCCAACACTGACCATGAGCCTTGCATGAACCAGACCCCTATCGGGCAGCCGGATCCTGCCCCTTGCGATGCCGAAGTACTGATTATCGGCGGCGGCCTCAGTGGCGCCTTGCTGGCCGCACAATTGCTACGCCTGCCGGGCGCGCGCCGCATCCTGGTGATCGAGCCGCGTGCCGAGTTGGGGCGCGGCGAGGCCTACAGTGCCACCGAGCTGGGGCACACCCTCAATGGCAATGCAGCGCGCATGAGTGTCGACCCGGACAACGCCGACGACCTGACCCAGTGGCTGACCCAGCACATTGCCGAAGGCGGTTGGCCCGAGTCGGCCCTCCAGCCTGTGCCCATCAGCGAGCTCTTCCCGCCCCGGGGGCTGTTTGGGGTCTACGTCCAGCAGCGTTTGGCCGAGGCCCGGGCGGTGGGCCTGGCGCAGGGCTCCTCGGTGGAGCATGTGCACAGTGAGGTGGTGGACCTGCAACATAAGGACGGCGGGATTTCGCTGGTCCTGGCCGATGGGCGCCAACTGCAGGGCGCGCGGGCGGTACTGGCCACGGGCATGTTCCCCGCCGCCCGTACCCGGCAAACCCATTCCAGCGGCCTCAACGCTGCCGCCCTGGACCCTTGGGATGTGAATGCCATGGCGCGCCTGGACCCGAGGTCCAGGGTGCTGATCATCGGCTCCGGGCTGACCATGGTGGACGCTGTGGTGTCCCTGGAGCAGGCGGGGCACCGGGGCCCCATCGAAGTATTTTCCCGCCACGGGCTGCTGCCCCATGTGCGGCGCCAGCCGCCAGCCTGGATCGATTTCCTGGGCCAGGACCCGGGTATCCGCAGCCCCCGTCAATTGCTCCACGAGCTGCGCCGCCAGTGCCGCCAGGCTCTGGCCCAGGGCATCGACTGGCAAGCGCCCTTGGACACGGTGCGGGTGCACATCCCGCGCTTGTGGAGCCAGGCCAGCGATTTCCAACGGCGCCAGTTCGTGCGGCATGTGCGGCCCTGGTGGGAAAGCCATCACCATCGTTCGCCGCCCTTGAGCGATGAGCTGGTGAGGCGCCTGCATGCCCAGGGGCGTTTGCGCATCCATGCCGCCAGCTACCAGGGATTGGAGCCGGACAGCGAGGGCCGCCTGGCGATTCGCTTGCGCTATCGCGGCAGCCGGGAAAGCACGCGGGTGGCGGGCGATGCCTTGATCAACTCCAGCGGCATCGAATACGACTGGCGCCGGGTGGACCGGCCCTTGCCCCGGCAGCTCCTGGCCCGGGGCCTGGTGCAACCGGGGCCGCTGGCCCTGGGCATCAGTGCCGAGCCCGACGGCGCCGTGCACGACGCCCAGGGGCGGGCCAGCGAATGCCTGTTCGCCATGGGCCCGCCATTGCGCGGCCTGTGGTGGGAAAGCACCGCGGTCACCGATGTGGCCCTGCAGGCCAAGGCCCTGGCTGCGCGCCTGGCCGCCTCGTTGTAGGCGCTGAAGGGCATTGGGCTTGGTGTGATGAAGGCCTCGTCCTGGCCCGGCAGCGGTTACAAGGTGATCCAGCGTTGCTCCCGGGCGGCCAGGCGGATCGCTGCCGCCAGCCGTTCCACTTCCCAGGCTTCCTGGAAGTCGGTGCCGTCTCGCCCCTGGCCGCAGATCGCCATGAGCAGCTCCTGCACTTCCAGGGTCTTGAGTTCGTTGTAGCCCAGCTGGTGCCCTGGCGCCGGGCTGAAGGCCGCGTAGCCGGGCAGGGCCGGGCCGGCCAGCAGGCGCTGGAAACCCGGTTGGCCGGCCCGATACAGGCGCAGTTCGTTCAGGCGTTCCTGGTCGAAGGCCAGGGTGCCCAGGGTGCCGCTGATCTCGAAGGCCAGGTGGTTCTTGTAGCCGTGCTTGATCCAGCTGCTGCCCACGCTGCCCCGGGCGCCATTGGCGAAGCGCAGCAGCGCATGGGCCTGGTCGTCCACGGCGATGGCGCGGCGTTCAGGGGCGCCGGCCCGAACGGGGCGCTCCTGATGCACGGTGTGGGTATCGGCGCACACGGCGGCCACCGGCCCCATGAGAAAACGCGCCATGGCCAGCAGGTGGCTGCCCAGGTCCGCCAGGGCGCCGCCCGCCTGTTGCGGGTCACAGCGCCAGGTCCAGGGTGAGTCCGGATCGGCCATGAAGTCCTCGCTGAATTCGCCCTGGAAACTCACCAGTTGCCCCAGTTCGCCATTGCCGATCAGCTCCCGGGCCAGGACGATCAACGGATTGTGCTGGTAGTTGTAGCCGACCCGGGTCACCACCCCGGCCGCCTGTGCGGCTTGATGCATCTGCCGGGCCTGTTCGCTGGTCACGGCCAGGGGTTTTTCGCAGTACACCGCCTTGCCCGCCGCCAGGGCAGCCATGGCCATGGGAAAGTGCAAGTGATTGGGGGTGGTGATCGCCACCAGGCCGACCTGGGGATCATCGATCAACTGGCGCCAATCCGCGTAGGCGCTGGCGAACCCCCAGGCCTTGGCACAGTGCGCGGCGCGTTGCCCATCGGCATCGGCCAGGGCCGCCAGGCGCAGGCGCACTGGCAGTTCGAATACCGCACCGACACTGCGAAAAGCCAGGGCGTGGGCGCGCCCCATGAATCCGGTTCCGATCAGCCCAACGCCCAGTTCATCCATCGCCGCACCTTTAGAGTTGTTGTGGTAGGGATGAGTATTTATGGAATAAAAATTCTCTAAATTCAATAAAGAGAATAAATATTCATTAACGAGGCAAAACTCCGCAGGAGCAAGGCTTGCCCGCGATGAACCCGAGGGCGCCGCGTTCCGTCAGGCAATGCACATCATCGTTAACGACCCTCGCGCGCAATCGAGCGTCCACCGGCTGCTCCTGCAGGTTTATGTAGGGCATGAAAAAGGCAGCCCACAGGCTGCCTTTTTGTACGGCGCAGGTGGCTCAGGACAGGAAGCCGCCATCCACGTTCAGCGCAGTGCCGGTGGTGTAGCTGGAAGCGTCGCTGGCCAGGTAGAGCACCGCACCGGCCATCTCGCTCGGGTCGGCCACGCGCTTGAGCGGGATCTGCGCCAGGGCGGCGTTGCGAATGCTGTCGTTCTTGACCAGGGCCGAGGCGAACTTGGTGTCGGTCAGGCCCGGCAGCAGGGCGTTGCAGCGGATGCCGAACTGCGCGCACTCCTTGGCGAAGACCTTGGTCATGTTGATCACCGCGGCCTTGGTCACCGAGTAGATGCCTTGGAACAGCCCTGGCGATACGCCGTTGATCGAAGCCACGTTGATGATGCTGCCGCCGCCGTGTTCGCGCATTAGCTTGCCGGCTTCCACCGACATGAAGAAATAACCGCGGATGTTCACGTCCACGGTCTTCTGGAAGGCGCCCAGGTCAGTGTCCAGCACATTGCAGAACTGAGGGTTGGTGGCAGCGTTGTTGACCAGGATGTCCAGGCGCCCGAACTGCTCGCGGATGGCGGCGAACACCTGCTGGATCTGCTCCATTTCACCGATGTGGCAGGCAATGGCGGTGGCCTTGCCGCCGGCGGCGACGATGGCATCGGCCACCTGCTGGCAGCCTTCGAGCTTGCGGCTCGAGACGATCACATGGGCGCCTTGTTGGGCCAGCAGCTTGGCAATGGCCTCGCCGATGCCACGGCTGGCGCCGGAGACGAATGCGATCTTGCCGTCGAGGTCGAACAACTGAGTCTTGGACATGGTTTTTCCTTGTTGGGCGGTCAGGCGCCGAAGCGCACTCAGAGGCTGGATTTGCCGATGACTTGCAGGCTCATCTGCTCCAGCAGCTTGTTCATGTGGATGAACTGCGCGAAGCGTTTGTCCTGGGTCTGGCCGTGGTAGAAGCGGTAGTAGATCTGCTGCACGATGCCGGCCAGGCGGAACAGGCCGTAGGTGTAGTAGAAGTCGAAGTTGCCGATCTGGATGCCGGAGCGCTCGGCGTAGTAGTCGACGAACTGCTGGCGGCTGAGCATGCCCGGGGCGTTGCTTGGCTGGCGGCGCATCAGTTGTACCGGCCCCGGATCGCTGGCTTCGATCCAGTAGGCCAGGGTGTTGCCCAGGTCCATCAGCGGATCACCGAGGGTGGTCAGTTCCCAGTCCAGCACGCCGATGATCTGCATCGGGTTCTGCGGGTCGAGGATCACATTGTCGAAGCGGTAGTCGTTATGCACGATGCTCGAGGTCGGATGGTCGGCGGGCATCTTGTCGTTGAGCCAGGCCTTGACCACCTCCCACTGCGGGGCATCGGGGGTCAGGGCTTTCTCGTAGCGGTCGCTCCAGCCCTTGATTTGGCGCTGCACATAACCTTCGGGCTTGCCCAGGTCGCCCAGGCCGCACGCCTGGTAGTCGACCCGGTGCAGCTCGACGAAGCGGTCGATGAAGCTCTTGCACAGCGCCTGGGTGTGGCTGGCGTCGAGGTTCAGTTCCGCTGGCAGGTCGGAGCGCAGGATGATGCCCTTGACCCGTTCCATCACATAGAACTCGGCCCCGATCACCGATTCGTCGGTGCAGTGCACGTAGGCCTTGGGGCAGTACGGGAAGCCGTCCTTGAGTTGGTTGAGGATGCGGAACTCGCGGCCCATGTCGTGGGCCGACTTGGCCTTGTGGCCGAACGGCGGGCGGCGCAGGACGAATTCCTGCTCGGGGTATTCCAGCAGGTAGGTGAGGTTCGAGGCGCCGCCGGGAAACTGGCTGATCCGCGGCGTGCCGGTCAGGCCGGGAATCTGTGCCTTGAGGTATGGGTCGATCAGAGCGGCGTCGAGTTCTTCACCCGAGCGGGTGCGGGTGGACTGGTCTGTAAGCGCCATGCTTATCCCTTCTGCTTATTCTGGAGGCCAGAGATTATTGACTAATCTAATGTGCCCGCTGGCCCCCCACAATCGTGGCGGGCCTTTATAGGTGCGAGTGTTGCCGGGCAATCATTGTTTTTGATACAGGCGTTTGAATCGCCCCAGGGAGCATAGCCGTCAGCCGGGATTCAGCTGCGGCTGGGCAGCGGCAGGGCCAGAGGGGTCAGCAAGGGTTGGCCACTGAAGTGGGCCAGCAGGTTGCGGCCGACCATGTCCATGCTGTCGCGGCTGGCCTGGGGCGAGAGCCCGGCGACATGGGGGGTGAGCACCACGTTGTCCAGATGCTTGAGGCGTTCCGGCACCCCTGGTTCGGCATCGAACACGTCCAGGGCCGCACCGGCGAGCTTTCGTTGCTCCAGCGCCAGCAGCAGGGCCTCGGTGTCCACCACGCTGGCCCGGGCCACATTCACCAGGAAACCCTCGGGCCCCAGGGCCTCTAGCACCTCGTGGCCCACCAGGTGCCGGGTCTCGGCGCCGCCGGGGGTGGCGATCATCAGCAGGTCGGTGTCCCGGGCCAGTTCCAGCACGGTCGGGCAAAAACGATAGGGCTGGTCCGGCCGGGGCTGGCGGCTGTGATAGCTGACCTGCATGTCCAGGCCCAGGGCACAGCGCCGGGCGATGGCCTGGCCCACCGCGCCGAGCCCGAGGACGCCCAGGCGCATGCCGGTCAGCGCCGGGCGCATGACTTTCGGCCAATGCCCCTGGCGCACCGCCGCGTCCGCCTGGGGGATGCCGCGCACCAGGGCCAACAGCAGTGCCAGGGCGTGGTCGGCCACCGACGAGGCATTGATCCCGGCGCCAGTGGTCACGGCAATCCCCCGGTTGCTCGCCGCTTGCAGGTCCACCTGCTCGTAGCCGGCGCCAATCACGCAGATGATCTGCAACCGGGGCAGGGCATCGATTTCCTGTGCGCTCAGGCCCAGGGGGCCGCGGGTCAGCACGGCGTCGATCTGCCCGGCGTGGTCGGCGATCGCCCGGGCCCGGGCAGCGGGCGTCTGGGCCAGGATCAGCTCAAAGCCCAGCGCTTCGAGTCGTGGCAGGTAGGCGTTGAAATTTTCAATCAGGACCAGGACGGTAGCGGGCATGGCGAACTCCTTGGGTTATTGAGGCAGGGTTTGCCGCAACTGGAAGATATTGCCTTCCGGATCGATGCCGTCGCAGACCCGGGCGCCCTTGAACGGCCATTCGCGCTCGGGTTCGTACAGCCGCCCGCCGGCACTGGCGGCGCGTTGCCGGGCCTGATCCAGGTCGCTGATCCAGAACACTGGCTTGCAGGCAGAGTCGCTGCGGGGCAGGGGAGGATCTTGCAGGACGATGCGCGCGGCGATCGCCGCCGGCACCTGGATCAGCGTCAGCTCCATGCCCTGGTGTTGCAGTTGCAGGTAGTCGGGCTGCTGATCGCTGATGGGCCAGCCCAGGAGTGCGGCGTAGAACCGCGCCAGGGCCTGTGGGTCAAGGCTGTAGAGCACGAAGCCGGCAACACTCATGGGCAACTCCAGCAAAACAATGGCGAAGGCTCAAGGGTGCGCATTAGCCGGGCGTTTGGCAATGCCCGAAGCAGCCGTTGCCGGGGAGTGGCGCCGTCGTCGGCGCGTCCCGGGCGGTGATGGCAGGATCAGAAGGTGATGTCGGCGGTCCTGGCCAGGGTGACGAAGGCGCCGTCCAGGGTGGTGTTGTGATGATCGATGATCTTGCGCGCCCCCAGGTATGGGGTGTCCATGCAGGTGTGGGCATCCTCCACCAGCCGTGCGGCAAAGCCCAGGTCGCCGGCGGCACGGCAGGTGGCATCGACGCAGTACTGGGTCTTCATGCCGACGATCACCAGCTCGCTGACCTGGGCCTGGCGCAGGCGCTCGGCCAGCCCGGTGCCGGTGAAGCAGTTGGGACGGGTCTTGTCCAGTACGCAGTCTTGCTGCTCGTCCACCTCCAGGGTCGGCAGCAACTGCCAGAACGGGCTGCCGGCGGCGATGGGCGAGTCGGCGGCGCCGGTGTGGCGCACAGCGAAGATCGGGGCCTCGGCCTGGCGGGCGCGACGGATCAGCTGGTTGATGTTGTCCAGGACCTGTTCGCGCTGGTAGGGCTTGTCCGGTCCGTTGAACAGTCCGACCTGCATGTCGATGACCAGCAGGGCGCGCTTGGCGTTGGGTAAAGGCATCTTGTCTCTCCTTGTTGTGCCAGCCGGACGGAGAAACAAAAGGCCCCGTCCATTGCTGGCGGGGCCTTGGTTGTCACTGTGCTCGCTTCATCCTGCACAGCCACCACGCGACCCGCCGGAGGCAGTCGTGGTGCTGGTGGTCGAGATGAGCGGATAGGCATTCATGGGCCCGATCATGCCGTTCGTCGCCAATTGCTGTCAACGCGGGCGCGGGCCGAGCGGGATTCACCAGGGGTGAGGCGATAAGCCGCTTTGACGGGCCGATCGGCACCTGAGAAAAAACCGCAGGACCAGGGAGAGGGCCGGGCCAGACGCTTTGCGACAAAAACGGACAAGATTGCCGCAACGCAGGTGCCATTCCTCCGCTGAGTCTATGCAGCGTCCTTGGAATCCCGGACAATCGCGCCCCCTCTGTTTGCTCGGGGGTTTGTCTGTCGGGTATTCCGGCGCGCTCCGAGCCAACGGCAAACGACCGGAATGTGGAGATCCCACCGGATGAATGATCAGGCCAACAGCGTTGATCAACGCTTTGAAACGGCGGCCCCAGCGACCCTGACCAGCTGGAACCGCCAAGACACCACTTGGATGCTGGGCCTGTTCGGCACCGCCATTGGTGCCGGTACCCTGTTTCTGCCCATCAACGCTGGCCTCGGCGGCTTCTGGCCGCTGCTGATCCTGGCGCTGCTGGCCTTCCCCATGACCTTCTACGCGCACCGCGGCCTGACCCGCTTCGTGCTCTCCGGGCGTGAGGGCGCCGACATCACCGAGGTGGTGGAGGAACATTTCGGGATCAAGGCCGGGGCCCTGATCACCTTGCTCTACTTCTTCGCCATCTTCCCCATCCTGCTCATTTACAGCGTGGCCCTGACCAATACCGTCGGCAGCTTCATGGAACACCAGCTGCACATCGCGCCGCCACCACGGGCGATCCTGTCCCTGGTGCTGATCCTCGGCCTGCTGGCGGTGGTGCGCTGTGGCGAGCAGGTGATCGTCAAGGCCATGAGCCTGATGGTCTACCCGTTCATCGTCGCCTTGCTGTTCCTGGCGGTGTTCCTGATTCCGCACTGGAACGGCGGCATCCTCGCCACCGCCGGCGACATCCCGGCGCCATCGGCCTTCCTGCACACCCTGTGGCTGGCGATTCCGGTGATGGTGTTCTCGTTCAACCACTCGCCGATCATCTCGGCCTTCGCGGTTGACCAGAAGCGTCGCTACGGCCAGCACGCCGAGCAGCGCAGCTCGCAGATCCTGTCCCGCGCCCACCTGCTGATGGTGGCCATGGTGCTGTTCTTCGTCTTCAGCTGCGTGCTGACCCTGTCGCCGGCCCAACTGGCCGAAGCCAAGGCGCAGAACCTGTCGATCCTGTCCTACCTGGCCAACCACTTCAGCAACCCGACCATCGCGTTCGCCGCGCCGCTGATTGCCTTCGTGGCCATTGCCAAGTCGTTCCTGGGCCACTACATCGGTGCCAGCGAAGGCCTCAAGGGCTTGATCGTCAAGAGCGGCCGGCGCCCGGGCGCCAAGACCCTGGACCGGGTGACCGCGGCCTTCATGCTGGTGATCTGCTGGGCCGTGGCGACCTTGAACCCGAGCATCCTGGGCATGATCGAGACCCTGGGCGGCCCGGTGATCGCGGCCATCCTGTTCCTGATGCCGATGTACGCCATCCGCAAGGTGCCGGCCATGGCCCGCTACCGTGGCCAGGCGTCCAATGTGTTCGTGACCCTGGTAGGCCTGGTGGCCATCACCGCGCTGGTGTACTCGCTGGCTTCCTGAGGCCGGGCTGGCCTGGCGCCAGGCAATAGTTGAAATCAACGCCGCCGATGCTGCCCAGCACCGGCGGCGTTGTCGTTCAGGGGCCTGCCGAGCCTGAAGGCAGGCGGGTGGATGGAGAGGGCAAGCGTCGGGCGATTAGCGTCTAAGCTGATGATTTTTGCCTGGAGTCATTTCATGGCCCGTGCCCACCCGCAGTTGATCCGCGCCCGGCTGGACAGCCTGCACCCCACCCAACTCACCGTCGGCCTGGCCGAAGTCCAGGCCAAGCGCGAGCAATGGCAACAGCTCAAGCGCAAGGCCCGGGCGGCAGCCCTGGACGACCACTGGTTTCCCTGTGTACTCGGTCCCCGGCAGCGCTACTACATCGTCGATCACCATCACTTTGGCCTGGCCCTGCTGCAAGAGGAGGTCAAGGAGGTGCCATTGCTGGTGCTCAAGGACCTGTCCTTTGTCGAGCCGGGCAGTTTCTGGGAGGTGATGGGTTTCAACCAGTGGGCCCATCCCTACGATGCCCAGGGCGTTCGCCGTTCCTTCGAGCGTATCCCGGGGCGCATTCTCGATCTGCAGGACGACCCTTACCGCAGCCTGGCCGGGTTGCTGCGCCGCGCCGGTGGCTTTGCCAAGGACGCCACGCCCTTCAGTGAGTTCCTCTGGGCGGATTTCTTTCGCCGGCGGATCGCCATCGAGGCGCTGGGCAAGCTGGGCGCCAAGGTCCAGGCCCGGGCCATGAAGCTGGCGCGCAGCCAGGACGCTCGTTACTTGCCGGGATGGGTGGGCCAGATTGTCGACTGATCGAGGGCAGGGACCTGCCACTGCGCTCCCCACACGAGCACGGGATCTGCTGGCCGGACTGTCCATCGCCGGGCTGTTGTTGCCGGAGGCGGTGGCCTATTCGAGCATCGCCGCCTTGCCGCCCCAGGCCGGGGTCATCGCCCTGTTCGCCGGCTTGCTGTGCTATGGCCTGCTGGGCAGCAGCCGTTTCGCCATCGTGTCGGCGACCTCGTCATCGGCGGCGGTACTGGCCGCCGCGACCCTGTCGCTGTCGGATGGTGATGGGCAGTTGCGCCTGGGCCTGGCCTTTGCCCTGGTGCTGCTCACGGGGGCGTTCTTTGTCCTGGCCGGAGTGTTCCGCCTCGGTGGCGTCACGGCCTTCATCGCCAAGCCGGTGCTGCGTGGCTTCGCCTTCGGCCTGGCGCTGACCATCATCCTCAAGCAGTTCGCCACGGTGGTCGGGGTGCACCTGAGTACCGGCAACCTGGTGCGCTTTTTACCGCAGTTGCTGGAGCAGTGGCCGCACTGGAACTGGGCCGGTGCCGCCGTGGCGGCCGCGGCTCTGCTGGTGCTGGCGATCTGTTCGCGGATCCCCTATGTGCCCGGTGGGTTGGTGGCAGTGGTCATCGGCATCGTCGCCGGGCAATGGCTGGACCTGCCGGCCCATGGGGTGGCGCTGATTGGCGTCATCGAGCTCAAGCTGGAGGTACCGAGCCTGCCGGACCTGCCGTTTGCCGATTGGATGCGCCTGGGGGAGCTGGCGTTCGCCCTGGTGATGATCCTGTATGCCGAGTCCTATGGCTCCATCAGCTCCCTGGCGCTCAAGCATGGCGATCGGGTGTCGTCCAACCGCGACCTGCTGGTCCTGGGGGTATCCAACCTGGTGTCCGGGCTGTTCCACGGCATGCCGGCCGGTGCCGGTTACTCGGCCAGCTCCGCCAACGAGGCGGCTGGAGCCGGTTCGCGCCTGGCGGGGTTGACCGCCGCGGCGGTGATGCTGTTGATCGTGCTGACAGTGTTGCCCTACATCGCCCTGACTCCGGAGCCGGTGCTGGCGGCGATCGTCATGTATGCCCTGGGCCATGGGCTGAGCCTGCAACCCTTGGGGCGCTACTTTATCTGGCGCCGGGATCGCCTGCTGGTGATCTGCGCGGTGGCCGCGGTGCTGGTGCTGGGGGTGCTCGATGGCCTGCTACTGTCGGTGGGGGTGAGCATCCTGCTGATGTTGCGCCAGATGTCGTCGGCGCAAATCCAGATCCTCGGCCAGTTGGGCAGCGGCCACGACTTTGTCGACCTGAGCCGTCATCCCCAGGCGCGGCAGGTGCCCGGGGTACTGATCCTGCGTCCGGGAGAGGCGCTGTTCTTCGCCAATGCCGAGCGCATCCTGGGGGGCGCGCTGCACTTGATCCGCCATGTCGAGGCACCGATCCACAGCATCATCCTCAGCCTCGAGGAGTCGCCGAACCTGGACGGCACCAGCATCGAGGCCCTGGACGAGTTCTTCCGCCAGGTCAGTCAGGAGGGCAAGCACCTGGCCCTGGCCCGGCTCAAGCACGACGTCAACCAGGCCCTGGTGGCGCTGCCGTCGAGCCGTCGGTACCAGGTGTTGCTCAGCGGTACCAGCGTCGACGATACCCTCCAGGAGGGGCGGCGGGGCGGGCGCGAGCCGGCGACTGGCGAGCATGCCGATCATCAGGCACCGGGCTCCGGCCCGCGGCGGTAGAGGGCTAGAACCGCTCCAGCCGATAAGGCCTCGGATCGACAATGGGCCGGGTGGCGCAGATCAGGTCGGCGGCGAGCTGCCCGGCTGCTGGCGCAGTACCGAAGCCGTGGCCCGAGAAACCGCTGGCCAGTGTCAGGCCGGGGATCTTAGCGACAGGGCCGATCACCGGCAGCGAGTCGGGGGTGACATCGAGCGCGCCGCTCCAGGCTTGCTTCACCACGACGTCCTTGAACATCGGCCAGGCCGTGGCCAGGTTGCGCAGCGCTTCGGCGTTCACCCTGGGGTCGGCAGGTGGGTCCAGGGTACGCACCCTTTCGAAAGGCGATACCTGGTCGGCTCGCCAGCGTCGTCCCAGGAGGAGATCGTCGAACAGCTCGCGGCCGATGGACGGTTGCAGGTTTTGCCATTGTCCGCGCAGCGCACCCAGGTAACGTCGCCCTAGCAACAGGCTGTCGAGCGTCAACGGTGCGTTCAGGACGCCGCGATGGCTGATGGTGAAGCCACCGTCCAGGCGTTTGCGAAACGAGAAGTCCGGGGCGCCCACGGTGATATCACAGGGGCCTTGCACAGGTGCGGTGCGCAGGATCGACGCCACCAGGGGCAAGGTCGGCAGGTCGATGCCCTGGTTGCCGAGAAAACGTCGCGACCACAGGCCGCCCGCCAGCAGCACCTGCTCGCAGCGGATCTCGCCGCGTTCGCTGACGACCCCGGCGATCCTGCCGGCGGCCAGCGACAGGGTCCGTACCGCGCAGTGCTCGACGATCACGGCGCCCTTTGCCATGGCTGCACGGGCGATCGCGCTGGCCGCCAGGGTCGGTTCGGCGCGTCCGTCCGAAGGTGTGTAAAGGCCGCCTGCCCAGTGGCCGCTGCCGCCTGGCGCCAGGAGCCCGATGCGCGATGCGCTGATCTGGCGCGAGTCCAGCGCCAGGTCTTGTACCGAGTCGAGCCAGTCTTGGTGCAGGGCCAATTCGGATTCGTTGCGGGCCAGGTACAGGATGCCGGCGCGGCGGTAGCCGACATCGGCACCGACACGGGCCGCCAGGCCGTTCCATAGTGGATCGGCGGCCATGGCCAGCGGGACATCTGGCGCCGAGCGGCTCATCTTGCGAATCCAGCCCTGGTTGCGCGAGGACTGTTCGCCAGCGATCCGGCCTTTTTCCAGTACGACCACGGGTGTGCCGCGTTCGGCCAGGACCAGGGCGGCGACCAGGCCAATGATGCCGCCGCCTATGACCACTACGGTGGTCGCTTCGGGTAGGTCCAGCGAGGTCTGGACTGGAGTGATCAGGGGAGCCACGGCTCGTCTCCTTCAGCTTGGACATCACCCGGGCCGCTGCTCGCGACCCGGTCTCAGCGCAGGGCGGGCTGCTCCCACAGGTTGAGCCTGACGCCGATCCCGCGCTCCAGGGCATTGCGATAGACCACCGTGCCCCAGGCCACGTCTTCTACGGGCATGCCGCCCACCGACAGCATGATGATGTCGTCCTCGGAGCGTCGGCCAGGCGCCTGGCCAGCGACAATCGCACCCAGGTCCTCGAGCTGCTCGCGTTGCATCCCGCCTGTGGCGAGCAGGTCCATGAAGCGCATGCCGATCATCGGGACAGTGGCGTGGGAAGGCTTGGGCACTTCGTCATACCAGGCTTCGTAGAGCGCGGTGTGGTCCAGCACCTTGCGAATGTCCGCGGCCTCCATGGCCTGGTCCATGTTGCAGGTGGCCGGCATCGACAGGAAGGTTCCGGGCCGTAGCCACTCGCGCCGGACCGTGGGGTAGGTCGAAGGGTCGCTGACCACGCCGGAAGCGCAGAAGGTCACGATGTCGCTGTCGCGTACCAGCGCTTCCAGGCTGTCGACCACCTGCACCCGGGTGATCTGCGGGAAGGTCTCGGCGACCCAGGCCAGGAAGGCCTGGAGGTTGTGCTGGCCGCGCCCCTTGATCTTCACCGTGTCGATCTGCGGGCATACCGCCATGAAAGCGGCCAGCGAGGTCCGGGCCATGACGCCCGGGCCGAGGATCCCGACTACCCGGGAGTCCTGGCGCGCCAAGTGCCGGGCACCAACCCCGGCCACGGCACCTGTTCGGTAAGCCGACAACAGGTTGGCCGACATGAAGGCCAGCGGAGCGGCGGTATCGGCGTCATTGAGCATGAACATCAGGATCGAGCGGGGCAGGCCCTTGTCGCGGTTCTCGGCATTGGAACCGTAGCATTTCATGCCGACCATGCGAAAACGCCCTCCCAGATAGGCCGGCATCGCCATGTAGCGGCGGTCGGCGGTGGGCTTGGGCATATCGGGAAAGGGCGAATTCTCGGGGAACACCATCAGTGCGCCATGGGAGCTATTGTTGGCGCCCGCCATGCGGTAGTCATTGTGATAGAGCAGGCCGAACACTTCTTCGATGGTGTCCACGCAGCTGGGCATGTCGGTCACACCGGCCCGGACCATGTCCGGTTCGGACAGATAAACAAAGTCGATCTTCGTCGAGGCGTTCATCTCTCACATCCTTTCAGGCGTTGTTGTTGTTGTTGTTGTTGTTGTTGTTGTTGTTGGACGGATCTTGCCGTGGGCCGGAACCGCGGTAAATTGCAAAACCGGATGCAAAATTTGCAGAATCGGCCAACACCGATTCGGTTCTGGCAGCCTGCGAGAAAGAGCGGAAACTGATGTCCCTGCGTGGTGTGCCGTTAGGGGCCAAGCCGATAGGAGGAGGGCGCGATCGACTAACGCCAGGATGGCCTGCGAGGGGTGATGCGTATGAAGGAACTGCTTGAGGTAACTCATGAGTGCCGTCCGGATACCGGTGAGCCGGCGACGATCCGTACCCTGTACCTGATCACGCTGCTCAAGGCCCTGGCCAATGTGGGCAAGCGGCTGGATCCGTTGTTGCGTGAGCACGGCCTCTACCGATCCCAGGCCGCGACGCCCTATGAGCGCATAGCACTGGGGCGCTATGTGTCGTTGCTCGAGCAGGCGGCGCAAAGGTTCGACCGGCCTTTTCTTGGCCTGGACATGGGAACGCAGTTCGGGCTCGAGGAGCTGGGGCCTTTTCATGCTTTGTTCAAGGCCTGCGCCAACCTGCACGATGCCCTGGACTACGTCATTAAGTTCCAGATGCGCTGGCAGACCCACTCGTTGCTGGAGCTGGCTCGTGGCCCGCAAACGAGCGTCCTGAGCTATCGGATCCAGGACCCGGGTATCTGGCCGCGCCGCCAGGATGCGGAATTCGCCCTGTCCGGGATCGCAGGCTTGATCAAGCAGTTGCTGACGACGCAATGGGCGCCGGTGCAGGTGCATTTCGAGCACTCGATAGCCGGCAAGAAGCAGCACCTGGAGCGTTTTTTCAAGGCGCCGGTGCGCGGCCACCAGGGCGCCAACCAATTGGTGTTGCTCAACAGCGATCTCGAACGCCCGTTCTCCCGTACCGCAGGCGGGCACGATATCGGGCTCAAACGCGTCCTGGAACGCCACCTGCTGGACTTGCTGGGCCCGGAAAACACCACGACCAGGGGGTTGGCCATGCAAGCCCGCGAACTGATCGCCCGCCGGCTGGGATGTGCCTCGGTGGATTGCGATTCGATTGCCGCCGCGCTGGACCTTTCCTCACGGTCCTTGCGCAGGCGCCTGGTCGAAGAGGGGAGCTCCTTTCGCAGCCTGTTAAAGGAGGTGCGCCAGGCGAAGGCGCAAAACCTGCTCCAGGCTTGCGACATACCGCTTTCGGCAGTGGCCCAGGACCTGGGCTATTCCGACCAGGCGACATTCTCCCGGGCGTTCAAGGCGTGGACCCGGGTCTCGCCGCGACGCTATTCCAGGCACCGCTATCAGCCCGGGGCGAGCGATGTCGATGACTCGGCGCTCTAGCGGACCCCGTAGCGTCGACGGCGGCCTTGGGGCGGGCGCCCGCGTCCAGGCAGAAACCCCGGAAGCCTGTGGCCGTTGCGGCCTTTTCAAGGGCCAGGGTCAATTGCGCCACGAAGAGGACGGAGGTCCGCCACTGGATCACGGGCAATAAAAAACGCCGCGTATCGTGGAATACGCGGCGTTCTTTCTACAACGCTAGAGCCTTAGGCTTGTATCACCGGGATCTTGGCGTTGGCGGCCGCTTCGCGGAACTCGGCGATCTGGTCGAAGCTCAGGTAGCGGTATACGTCCGCTGCCATGCTGTCGATCTTGCCGGCGTATTCCATGTACTCCTCGACGGTCGGCAGGCGACCCAGGATCGAAGCCACCGACGCCAGCTCGGCCGAAGCCAGGTAGACGTTGGCGCCATCGCCCAGACGGTTCGGGAAGTTACGGGTCGAAGTCGACACTACGGTCGAGTTCGGCTCTACACGTGCCTGGTTACCCATGCACAGCGAGCAGCCCGGCATTTCCATGCGCGCGCCAGCCTTGCCGTAGATGCCGTAGTAGCCTTCCTCGGTCAGCTGGTGGGCGTCCATCTTGGTTGGCGGCGACAGCCACAGGCGGGTTGGCAGTTGGCCCTTGACCTGATCCAGCAGCTTGCCGGCTGCACGGAAGTGGCCAATGTTGGTCATGCACGAACCGATGAACACTTCGTCGATCTTCTGGCCAGCGACGCTGGACAGCAGGCGAGCGTCGTCCGGGTCGTTCGGCGCGCAGAGCACAGGCTCCTTGACGTCGGCCAGGTCGATCTCGATGACTTCGGCGTACTCGGCGTCCTTGTCGGCACTCATCAGCTGCGGGTTGGCCAGCCAGGCTTCCATCGCTTGAGCACGACGTTCCATGGTGCGGGCATCGCCGTAGCCTTCGCCGATCATCCAGCGCAGCAGGGTGATGTTCGACTGCAGGTACTCGGCGATCGCCTTCTCTGGCAGCTTGATGGTGCAACCGGCAGCGGAACGCTCGGCGGAGGCGTCGGACAGTTCGAACGCTTGTTCGACGGTCAGCTCGTCCAGGCCTTCGATTTCCAGGATGCGGCCGGAGAAGGCGTTTTTCTTGCCTTTCTTCTCGACGGTCAGCAGGCCTTTCTGGATGGCGTAGTAAGGGATGGCATGAACCAGGTCACGCAGGGTGATGCCCGGTTGCAGTTTGCCCTTGAAGCGCACCAGGATCGATTCCGGCATGTCCAGCGGCATGACGCCGGTGGCAGCGGCGAACGCGACCAGGCCAGAACCGGCCGGGAACGAGATGCCCATCGGGAAGCGGGTGTGGGAGTCGCCACCGGTGCCGACGGTGTCAGGCAGCAGCATGCGGTTCAGCCAGCTGTGGATGATGCCGTCGCCCGGACGCAGGGAAACGCCGCCGCGGGTCATGATGAAGTCGGGCAGGGTGTGGTGGGTGGTCACGTCGATCGGCTTTGGATAAGCCGCGGTGTGGCAGAAGGACTGCATCACCAGATCAGCGGAGAAGCCCAGGCACGCCAGGTCCTTGAGTTCGTCACGGGTCATCGGGCCAGTGGTGTCCTGGGAGCCGACGGTGGTCATCTTCGGTTCGCAGTAGGTGCCAGGGCGCACGCCTTTGCCTTCCGGCAGGCCGCAGGCCTTGCCAACCATTTTCTGTGCCAGGGTGTAGCCCTTGCCGGTATCGACAGGAGCTTCTGGCAGCTTGAACAGGTTGGTTGGGCCCAGGCCCAGTTCGGTACGGGCTTTCTCGGTCAGGCCTCGGCCGACGATCAGCGGGATACGGCCGCCAGCACGAACTTCGTCCAACAGGACCGGAGTCTTCAGTTCGAAAGTGGTGATGACGTCGTCGGTGCCGTGCTTGCAGACTTTACCAGCGTGCGGGTAGACGTCGATCACGTCGCCCATGTTCAGGTTCGAAACGTCGAACTCGATAGGCAGTGCGCCAGCATCTTCCATGGTGTTGTAGAAGATCGGGGCGATCTTGCTGCCGAAGCAGAAGCCACCGGCGCGCTTGTTCGGCACGTACGGGATGTCGTCGCCGAAGAACCACAGCACCGAGTTGGTTGCCGATTTACGCGAAGAACCGGTACCGACCACGTCACCGACGTAGGCAACCGGGAAACCCTTGGCCTTGACTTCTTCGATCTGCTTGAGCGGGCCGATGGCGCCTTGTTGCTCAGGCACGATGCCGTCGCGGGCCATTTTCAGCATGGCCAGGGCGTGCAGCGGGATATCAGGGCGCGACCAGGCATCCGGGGCAGGGGACAGGTCGTCGGTGTTGGTTTCGCCTGGGACCTTGAACACGGTCAGGCTGTACTTGTCGGCGATGGCTGGCTTGTTGGTGAACCACTCGCCGGCAGCCCAGGACTCCAGCACGGCCTTGGCGTGGACATTGCCAGCCTTGGCTTTTTCAGCCACGTCGTGGAAGGCATCGAACATCAGCAGGGTGTGCTTGAGTTGTTCGGCGGCGACGGCGGCCAGTTCGGCGCTGTCCAGCAGCTCCACCAGGGTGGCGATGTTGTAGCCGCCTTGCATGGTGCCCAGCAGTTCGACGGCACGTTTCTTGTCGATCAGAGGGGAAGTGACTTCGCCTTTGGCGACGGCGGAGAGGAAACCGGCCTTGACGTAGGCAGCTTCGTCAACGCCTGGTGGAATGCGGTTGGTGATCAGGTCAACGAGGAAGGTTTCTTCGCCAGCCGGGGGATTCTTCAGCAGCTCGACCAGGCCTGCAGTTTGTTCGGCGTTTAGCGGCTGGGGAACGATACCCAGTGCTGCGCGCTCTTCGATATGTTTGCGGTAGGCTTCAAGCACAGTTATTACCCTCATCAGTGGTCCCAAATGGGTGTCCGGGACGCTCATCCCGAAATTGCCGTACTCATGCGCTGCGTGGCGTTGTGGGCCACTTAGCCAGAATTACCGACAATTCCTTACAGAAGCTGCTTTCAAAGTTTTACGCCTGCAGAACGGGAGCTGATGAGGGTTGGCGCTGGATTTTTCCCCGCTGGAAAAACCCCTCGCCAACACCGCTCTGAAGGAACGACTGTGCTCGTGACGCTTTGAAAACAGCTTCAAACGGACATTGGCGCCTAAAAAGGCTGGCTGATTCTACGGCAAAAAAAAACTAAACGTAAGTTGGCGGATTAAAGTTTGAGGGGTGATCAATGTTAGACAAAGGGCTAACATTGCGCCCTGTTTTGCTTTTGCGTGTGCTGTCTATCTATGCCCAATCAGACCATCAAGACTCCCTGCGTCGGCCTTTGCTCCACCGTTTATGGCGACCTGGTGTGCCGTGGCTGCAAGCGTTTCCATCATGAAGTGGTCAACTGGAATGGCTACAACGAGGATGAGAAGCGGGCGGTGTGGCTGCGCCTGGAGCAACTCCTGGTGCAGGTGATGGCGGCCAAGCTGGAGGTCTTCGACCCGGCGCGGCTGCGTGGGCAGCTCGAGCAACGCAAGATCCGTTTCGTTCCGCATCAATCCGAATACTGCTGGGCCTACCAGCTGATTGCCCGCGGCGCCCGGGTGATCAACCAGCTCGATGCCTATGGGATGGCGCTGTTGCCGGAGTTTCGCGATTGGGGCCTGCCGGAACTGCGCGATGCGATCGACCGGGAGTTCTTCCTCCTGTCGGAAGCCCATTACCAGCGCTACATCGCTCCGGGCTTCCTCAAGGACGCGCTGGGTTCCTGAGCCCCGGGCCTTGAGGGAGCGAACTCCCTCGCCCGGTCTTCAGGCCCTGGCAGCCAGCTCTTCCAGGTGATCCATGATGTCCGCCGGCTTGAGCACCAGCACGTCGCTGTCCAGGGAGTCGAGCACCACCTCGGCGGTATTGCCGATCAGTGCCCCTGACAGGCCGGTACGGGCCACGGTGCCGATGATGGTCAGTGCGGCCTCGAGCTTGTTGGCCATGTGCGGGATCAGTACGTCGGCCGGGCCTTCCTCGATATGCAGGTGGTTATCGTCGATGTCGAACTCGCTCTGGAATGCCTTGCACGCCTCGCGGTAGCGCTTCTCGATGGTCTCCTTGAGCTGGAATACCGGATCGGCCGCCGACAGCATCGGCGATGGATGGGCGCTGATCACGTGCAACTGGGCCTTGGCCAGGCTGGCGATATCGAAGCCATGGTCGACGATGCTCGAATGCAGGATGCGATGCTCGCCGTCCAGGTTGCCCACATCGATCGCCGCCATGACCACGCCACCGGACCAGGGGGTAGCACTCTTGACTAGCAATACCGGGGTTGGGCAGTAGCGCAGCAACTTCCAGTCGGCGGGTGTCAGCAAGGCCTTTTTCAACGGGCTGTCCGGCAGGTGCTGCTTGATCACCAGGCCACAGCCTTCGGCCTGCTGCACGTCGATGATGGTTTCATGCAGGCTCTCGTTCCAGGCCTGCTCGGTGGTGACGCTGTAGCCTTCGCCGGTCAGGCTGCTCTTGAGCACGCTGAGCAAGGCCGAATGCTCATGCTTCTTGTCGCAGACCAGCAAGTGCAGGTGCGCCTGGGTGACCCCGGCAATCAGCTTGGCGCGCTTGAGGGCCAGGCTTTCTCCAGGCGTGGGGTCGATGACCACCAGGATACTGCGGATGCTTTGCATGCTCGGGATCTCCAGGAAGGGATGAACGACTACTGTGAATAACTATAGTTGCTGGCACCTTCGAGGGATGTTGATGCATATCAAGCGCCGTCGCTGGTGGTCTGTGGCGTGGCCGGTATAATCGCGCCTTTGGCTGCAAAGCCCTCCTGTCCCGTGAGCCCCATGTTACCGATCACCCCTAGCGCCGCCCGTCACCTGCGGGCCGCAGCGGATTGCCTGGATACCCGCCGATGAACTTCCCGCCGATTGCCGAATTCCTCGGCTGCCAGACTCCCGATGCCTGGGTCCAGGCCGCCCTGGCCGATCAGGAAACCCTGCTGATCGACCACAAGAACTGCGAGTTCAAGGCCGCCAGCACGGCCTTGAGCCTGATTGCCAAGTACCACTCCCATATCGACCTGATCAACATGATGTCGCGCCTGGCGCGTGAAGAACTGGTGCACCACGAGCAGGTCCTGCGCCTGATGAAGAAGCGCAAGGTCGAACTGCGCCAGCTCTCCGCCGGTCGCTATGCCTCGGGCCTGCGCAAGGTGGTGCGCAACCACGAGCCGGTAAAGCTGGTGGACACCCTGGTGGTGGGGGCTTTCATCGAGGCGCGCAGTTGCGAGCGTTTCGAGGCCCTGGTGCCGCACCTGGACGAGGAGCTGGGCAAGTTCTACTTCGGCTTGCTCAAGAGCGAAGCCCGGCACTACCAGGGCTACCTGAAGCTGGCCTATCAATACGGTGACGCCAAGGACATCGCCCAGGTGATCGACAAGGTGCGAGTCGCCGAGCAGGAACTGATCCAGTCGCCGGACCAGGAGTTCCGTTTCCACAGCGGTGTGCCGGCCTGGTGAGCAATGGCCCCCGGTTTACTGGGGGCAAATTGTAAAAAACTCTTAAAAAGATGAAATCTTGCATGCAACCCTGCAGCTTTTGGATTTTGTGCTGCGCGTTAGCCTTTCTTTAATCCCCTGCCGCTTATACTGCGCGCACTTAAAAATCGTGCGTTCGCAGACTGGTATCTATGGAAAACCTGGGTCTTGGCAAAGTATTGCTGGTGGAAGATGACGAGAAGCTCGCCGGGCTGATCGCCAACTTCCTGTCCCAGCATGGCTTTGAAGTATTGACGGTCCATCGGGGCGATGTAGCCCTGTCGGCTTTTCTCGAATTCAAACCGAAACTGGTGGTACTCGACCTCATGTTGCCGGGCCAGAGCGGCCTGCATGTGTGTCGGGAAATCCGTGCGGTATCGGACACCCCGATCGTGATCCTCACCGCCAAGGAGGATGATCTCGATCACATCCTCGGCCTGGAGTCCGGCGCCGACGACTACGTGATCAAGCCGATCAAGCCGCCGGTGCTGCTGGCCCGCCTGCGGGCCTTGCAGCGACGCCAGGTGCCTGAGCCGGCTGCCCAGCGCGGGGCCCTGGAGTTCGGCGTACTGAACATCGATCGCAGCAGCCGCGAGGTTCGCCTGAGCGGCGAGCCGATCGATCTGACCACCATGGAGTTCGAGCTGCTGTGGCTGCTGGCCAGCGCCGCGGGCAAGACCCTGTCCCGGGACGACATCCTCAACCGCATGCGCGGCATCGAGTTCGACGGTCTCAATCGCAGCGTGGACGTCTACATCAGCAAGCTGCGCCACAAGCTCAAGGACAATCCTCGCGAGCCGGCCTGCATCAAGACCGTGTGGGGCAAGGGCTACCTGTTCAATCCGTTCGCCTGGGAGATCTGAATGCTGCGGCTGTTTCTGGGGCTCTACCTGTTCCTGGTCCTGGGTTTCGCCGGGTCGATGGCTGCAGTGCAACACATCTTCCTCAACTACCTGGCGGCCGACCTGATCGAGTCCTACAACCGCGAGGCGGTCCGGGGGCAGGCCTACAGCCTGGGTGAACAGCTAAGACCGCTGGACGAATCCGGACGCCAGCGCCAGCTGGAGGCGCTCAAGCCTCACTATGGGCTGTTGCTGGCGCTGGTGAAGGCCGATCAATTGAACCTGACGCCTCGCGAGCAGGCCCTGCTGGACTCCAGTCAATTGGTGGTGCGCGGCGATGAGTACGACGAGTTCATCTCCAGTATCGACGGCGGTCCGCAGCTATTGAGCATCAAGCTGCCGGAAGAGCAGCCAATGACCCTGCACTACAACATTGCAGGCTATGCCTTGCTGGGCGCGCTGCTGGGCATCGTCCTGTACTTCTGGGTACGGCCGCACTGGCGTGACCTGGAGCGCCTGCGCCTGGCCGCCGAGCGTTTCGGCAACAACGACCTGGGAACCCGCCTGCATCTGTCGCGCAGTTCCAACATCCGTGACCTGGCCCAGCACTTCAACCGCATGGCCGCACGCATCGAAGGCCTGATCGCCAACCAGCGCGAGCTGACCAATGCCGTGTCCCACGAGTTGCGCACGCCCATTGCCCGGTTGTCCTTCGAACTGGACCAGCTCAAGCAGAACCCGGACCCGCAGGAAAGCCAGGAGCTGATCTGCGACATGTATGCCGACCTGGGCGAGCTGGAGGAAATGGTGTCCGAACTCTTGAGCTACGCCAGCCTGGAGCACGGCGCGGCGACGATCAATCGCGAACAGATCCAGGCCCAGAGCTGGCTGGACAGCGTGATCGGCAGCGTTGCGCTGGAGGCCGAGGCGGCAGGCGTGCAGTTGCTGATTCGCTCCTGCCAGGTGGAGTACATCAGCATCGAGCCGCGCTTCATGGCCCGGGCCGTGATCAATCTGTTGCGCAATGCCATTCGCTACGCCGAGCGGCGTGTGGAGGTGTCCCTGGTGCGTCTGGAAAACGGCTACGAGGTGCGGGTCAACGATGACGGCCCGGGTGTGCCGGTAGAGGGGCGGGAAAAGATCTTCGAGCCATTCTCCAGGCTCGATGCCAGTCGTGATCGGCGTACCGGTGGTTTCGGCCTGGGCCTGGCCCTGGTGCGCAGGGTCTCGCAATGGCATGGCGGCAAGGTCGAAGTGATGGACTCGGAGTGGGGCGGTGCCTCGTTCCGCATGACCTGGGCCAGCACGGATTGACGCTGCGCCAGGGCCGAGCACAAAAATGACCAAGCCCCTCGCGGGGCCTGGTCTTTAATACCCTACGGCCCGTGATCACGGGCCGTATTTTTTGCGGCCTTAGAAGCTGTACTCGATCTGGGTAGAGAGGACCGTCTGCAGGCGCCGATCGACGAGCGGGCTGTCGGCGGCCTTCTTGCCCAGGTAGTCCATCGACAGCTGGGTGGACAGCTTGGTCTGCTCGTTGAGCGGCAGGCTCCAGGTCAGGTCCGCACCGCTGCTGACCAGGCCGCCCTTGGCGTTATAGGCACCGAAGCGGCTGTTGGCCGCCTGGGTGCTGCTGACGCCGTACCAGGTCTGCATGTAGTCGGCGTTGCCGAACAGGGTGTTGACGCTGGCATCCAGGCTGCCGTAGCTGCCTTCGTACAGGTTGGTGCCGATGCTCAGCTCCAGCTGGCTGTAGGCCCGGCCGGTATCGCGGTTGCTGTTTTTCTTCACGGCATGGGTCACGGTGGCGCCCAGCTCGAATGGGCCCAGGTCATAGCCCAGGTGAGCGCCGTACTGGGCGCGGGTCTTGATGTCACCCATGCCCTTCAGGCGCTTGGAGCCCTGGCCCATCCGGTTCTTGTCGTGGCGCGATTCGCTCGGGCCGACCCAGGTACTGAACGACAGGTCGCCCCATTTGTTGCCCCAGCCCAGGCCCTGCTCGGTGTTGAGGAAGATGCCGTAGGGGCTGACGACCTCGGCACCGAGGATCGGCATCACGGCGCGCTGGTCGCTACCGCTGTAGCGTGGAACGCTGGCCACCCCGGCATTGACGCCGAATTTCCAGTCCTCGGCATGGGCCACGGCAGAAGCCGTGGTCAGGCCCAGGGTGCCGAGCCACAGCGCGGTGGTGGTGCGTTTCAGGGTTTTCATATCGGTTTAGAACCTCAGGTGGTTGGAGTTATAGGTACGTTTGAACGAGTAGCCCAGGACATTGACCCCATTGATCTGGCGTCGCACGGTGTCGCCCAGGCCGGGTCCATGGCCGGCAATCACCGCATGGGCGTTGTCTACCGGGGCCAGGATGTAGTCAGTCAGGGTGCGTCCCTGCTGCAGGCTGCGAATCATCAGGAAACCGTCCTCCAGAGCGATGTCGACGCCGCTCATGGGGGTGTTGGCTTCGTCGTCGTTGAGCGCTGTGTAGGTGCCGACCGTGGCCAGCCAGTTATCGGGCAGGGGCACCGGGTCGATGCGCTCCCCCACGGCCAGCAACTGGCCATGGCTCTTGGCGGTGAACACCCGGTGTCCCTGGACGCTGACGACATCCAGTTGCACCCGACCCAGGTCGCCCAGGTCCTGGAGCCAGAAACCCAGGAGTTTCTTCTGTGCCCGTAGCCAGCCGTGTTCATCACGCAGCAGCTCGAAACGAATGCCGCCCACCTCGCCGAACAAGCGTTGGCCCTGGTCCCTGATGCGCAACACGCCGTAGGCGGTGGCGTAGAACCCGGCCAGTTGCTGGCGGTCCGCCGCCTCGGGTACCCGGCGCCGCGCCGCCAGTTGCCGGGCGGGCTGGTTGACCTGTGCACCTTGTTCGCCGGGCTCCCCATGGGCCTGCAACAGCATCCGCAGGATCTGCGGTACCAAGGGTTGGGCCAGGGCTTCGCCGGTGCCGGAGTTACTCATGACGATGACTGCCAGTTGCTGCTCCGGCAGCACACTGATCTGGGCATGGAAGTTGTTGCCGCTGCCGCTGTGTTGCCAGGTACGGATACCCGGGCGCACCCACTCGTCGCCACAGGGCGAGAGAAACCAGCCCAAGCCGACCTGACAGTCGAAATCCATGACGTTGCCGGTGTTCTGTACCCGCACCATTTCATTGACGGAGTCCGCCGACAGCAGCTGGCGATGCTGGTATCGACCCTGGGCGAAAAGCATCCGTACGAAACGGCTCAGGTCCCGTGGACTGGTCCACAAGCCACCGGCGGGAACGTCGCGCACTGGCGCATTGACACTGACCGCGCCGTCCTCATAGCCCCGGGTGCGATAGGGCAGGTGGCTACTGTCACCGAGGAAGCTCGACTGGCTCATGCCCAGGGGGCGCAGCAGCCTGGTCTGCAACTGCTGTTCGAAATCCACGCCGCTGCTACGTTCGATGGCCGCTCCCAGCAGGGCGTAACCGAGATTGGAGTAGGCCGTTCGCGTTCCGGGCTGGTTGTTCAGCCAGACCCCGCTGACCTTCTGCGGCAACTCACCGAGGATATGCGGTGTGCGCAGGTCCCGCAGGTATTCGGCGGGCATCCCGGCCTGGTGGCTGAGCAGGCGTCGCAGGGTCACTGCCTGGTCGGCGGCGTTCTGATCGTCATGAAAGCGCGAGCGAACGTAGAACTCCTTGAGTGTGGCCTGCAGGGGCGAGTCCAGTTGCAGGCGGCCTTGCTCCACCAGTTGCATCACCGCCGTGGCGGTCAGCAACTGCGATAGCGCTCCTGCGCGAAACGCCGTGTTTTCCGTGACCTGCAGGCCACGATTCTTGTCGGCAAGACCAAAGCCCCGGGCCCAGATCAGCTCCTGGCCGTCCACCAGGGCAATGGAGAGCCCGGGGACCTGATGCTCGGCCATCTCCCGTGGAATGTGCTGTTTCAAATAGCGAATGATGCTGGCGTAGTCACCGGGTGCAACGGACGGCGGCGATGGCGGCTGACCATTGCAACCCAGGCTACCCAGCAGAATGCCCAGCACTGGCAGGCCGAGAAGTTTGGGGGACATGTAGCAAGCACCCGAGCGCAAATTGGATGGGTGAATGCTAGGGAGGGGCTGGTGGCCAGTCTTTGGCAGCTTTGTCAGGAAACTGTCAAAGAGTGTTAAACCGCTTCTTAACTCGAAGCGTGGTTGGCGCTGGGAAGTCCGGGCAGCCATGAAATTTTCACAAGGGCCCAGTTAAGCTGCGGCCTTCTTTGGGGAGTAACCTGCCACCGCTTGTCGCGGTGGAGCCCGTATCAACACTCTCGGCAACCTGCCGTGGTACGGGCACCGTTTCGGTTGGTGAGACCATCGACAGGCTTGCGCTGAAGTCGGGCGCGTGGGCATGTCGTGGACTCAAGCCCGACCGGAAGACTCAAGATGAATCCTGCCTCGATCATTTTCCTGGCCTTCGCCATGTCCACCGATGCCTTCGCTGCCGCGGTCGGCAAAGGTTCGGCCATGTTCAAGCCCCGCCTGCTCGAAGCCCTGCGCATTGGCCTGATATTCGGTGTCATCGAGGCCATCACCCCCGTGGTGGGCTGGTTTATCGGCCAGGCAGCGGCCCAATGGGCTGCCGCCTGGGATCACTGGATCGCCTTCGGCCTGCTGGTGCTGCTGGGCCTGCACATGATCTACAACGGCCTGCGCCTGGAGGCTGAGGCCGAGCCGGACAAGCCACGCGAGCATGGCTTCTGGTTGTTGGCGGTCACCGGGTTCGCCACCAGCATCGATGCGCTGGCCGTGGGCGTCGGGCTGGCTTTCGTCAACGTCAATATCTGGATCGCCGCCAGCGCCATTGGCCTGGCCACCATGACCATGGTCACCCTGGGCGTCATGCTCGGCCGCGCCATCGGCACGGTCATGGGGCAGCGTGCCGAGGCATTGGGCGGCCTGGTACTGATCATCGTCGGTTGCGCCATTCTCTATGAACACTTGTCGGCCATGGCTTGACCCTTTAGTAGCTATAGGGTTTTTACTGGCGATCACCTCAATACGGAGTGATCGAGATGAGCTTTTTCAAACGTTTGCTGATGGGGCACCACGGTTCTGGGCATGGCGGTTCCCGCAGTGGCCATCATGGTTCCGGTTCGTCCCAGGTCGGGGCTGGCAATGCGTGTGGGCAATGCCGCGCGATGAATGCGCCGGGCGCACGCTTTTGCCAGCAATGCGCGGCATCGCTGGGTGCAGCAGGGTGTGGGCAATGTGGTGCGCCGATGCAGGCTGGCGCGCGGTTCTGCGGACAGTGTGGCCGCGCCTCGGGCTGAGGCGCGGCGCGGGGGCTACAGCTCCAGGCTGTGGATCACCTGGGTGGCGTCGTCAGGATCGATGGCGCTGCGCATGCCCAGGAGCTTGGCCAGCCGGCGCATGCCATAGTTGGTGGCCGAATCGACCGAGTACATCTGCTGGAAGCCATTGTGGCGGGCCTCGTCGACCAGGTGCTGCATCAGCAGGCCACCCAGGCCCTTGCCCTGCCATTGATCGGCGATGGTCACGGCGAACTCGCAGCGCCAGGGCTGGTCGTCCACCTGGGCATAGCGACTGATGCCGACTTCGCGCAACTCGCCGTTGTCGTGGACCAGCGCCACGTAGGCCACCCGCTGTGGCGTGCCGACGTCCATCAACTGATCGAGCAATTGGTCGCCCACTTCCTTGACCTCGCCCAGGAAGCGCTGGTGCCGGGTGACGGGGGAGAGGTTTTCGATGAAGGCCTTCTCCCGCTGGCGATCCTGGGGCCGCAACGGGCGAATCAATACATGGCTGCCGTCGCTCAAGGCGTCGATCCAGTACTGGCCTTGCTGCGCCGGGAACGGCGGATGAGGGAGCATATCGAGAGCGCTGCTGGGCATGGTCAAGTCTCCTGGGAGGCAAGGAACGGGCTGCAACCACAGCCCTGATTGCCCTCAGGTTCACCTGTGTGGCGATTGGAGTGCTTGACCGGCATCAATATTCGCAACGGTGCATGGCAAGGGCTGATCACCGGTCATGTTCCAGCCAGGACCGAGGCATTGGGCCCGTACCCAAGGTCCGGGCCGGGACCTCAGTTGCTGTAGCTGGCCAGGGCGACTTCGGCGTTCTGCGCCAGCGGCTTGCGGCCACGGGTGCGCCAGTGTTCGATCAGCGCCCGGCCGTGGGCCATCCCGGCCTGCAGGGCGGCGTCGGTGCTGAGGTAGTCGTTGCCATAGGGCGGGCAGGCAAAATGCAGGGAAAAACATGGGTGCTGGCCCTGGCCGGTGAGGCGCCCGACATAGCTGTAGCTGGCGCCGGACTGGTGCGGGTCGAGGCTTGGCGAGCTGGGCTCGCGGATGATCATCACGTAGATGTCATGCTCGAATTGGGTGTCTTGGTACCAACTGCTAGAAGAATCCATGGTCCACCTCCTTGTCCGTCGCTGCCGTTGGGCGGCGGGTTGTGCTGTACGGGTTACTGGCCAGTGCCGAGGGTGTCTGTGGCGTCCAACAGCCCAGGGGGATGGGCGAACAGTTCCATGGACTGGCGTTTTTCCAGGGCCCGTGCGGCCCGTAGTACCAGGTCGTCGCGGCCGAAGCGGGCGACGATCTGCAAACCGATGGGCAGGCCCGCTGCGCTCAGGCCGCAGGGCATGCTCAGCGCCGGCTGGCGGCTGTAGTTGAATGGGAACGTGGTCGGCTGCCACATGCTGCTGGCTTGCTGCGGCCAGTCGGGCGGGCTCTGCAGTTCCACGGCGAATGGCTCGACCACCGCGGTCGGGGTCAGCAGCAGGTCGTAGTCGCAGAGGAAGTCATGCAACTGCTGCGCAACCTGATGCCGTTCCTGCACGGCATTGGCGTAGTCCAGGGCATTGAGCTGGCGGGCCCGCAATTGGGTCTGCTGGAGAAAGTCGCTCATCAGGTGCTGTTGCTCCCCGGGTATCTCCAGGTCCACCGCGCTGGCCGCCTCCACGGGCCAGGAACGCACGAAGCCGGGCGCCGGATTGCCGATGTCCGGCGAGGCCAGCACCAGCGTCGCGCCAGCCTCTTCCAGGCACCGCGCCGCGGCCAGGCAGGCGGCGGCGATCTGCGGGTCGACATAGGCGGCATAACCCAGGTCGGTGCTGAAGGCGATGCGCAAACCCTGGACGCCATCCTCGATCCGTTCCAGGAAGCCCAGGGGGGCATGGGGCCAGGCAAAGGGCTCGCTGGGCTCATAGGCGCTCATGTGCTCCAGCAGCAAGGCGATATCGCGCACATGGCGGGCAACCGGGCCTTCGGCCGACAAACCGCCTGGATCGATGGCCGGGCTGGTCGAAACCAGGCCGTGGCTGGGCTTGAGGCCGATCACCCCGCAGAAGCTCGCCGGGGTGCGGATCGAGCCGGCCGCGTCGTTGGCCGTGGCGGCCGGGGCATAACCGGCCGCCACCCCAGCGGTACTGCCACCGCTGCTGCCCGCGGCATGCAGGGCGAGGTTCCACGGATTGCGGGTGACTCCGGTCAGGGGGCTGTCGGTCAGGGGCGTACAAGCCAGTTCCGGCAAGGTGGTCTTGGCGATGAAGATCGCCCCGGCTTCGCGCAGGCGCGCCACCAGGGCGCAGTCGCGCTCCAGGGGCGGGCGATTGGCCAGCGCCCTGGAACCGTTGCGGGTCTGCCAACCCTGGATGTCATGGTTGTCCTTGACCAGCACCGCGATGCCGTCCAGGCGGCCCATGGGTTGCCCGGCGGCCCAGCGCTCGGCACTGGCCTGGGCGGCCAGCAACGCCGCCGCATCCTGGCGCGCGCACAGTGCGTTGAGCCGTGGCTCATGCTGCTCGATGCGGGCCAGCAGGTCGCGCAACAGGTCCACCGGGGTGAACTGCAAGGTGGCGAAACCGTGCAGCAAGGCCTCGATCGACAGCTGGTGCAGGGGCGGGTGGCTAGGCGTGACTGACGACATGGACAACTCTTCTTTCAAGGGCGCCGGCTGCGCTGGGCACGTCGGCGGCGAAAGCTTGCGGGCCGGTTGTGCACCAGCGCGCAAGGTGTTCGGGGTAAAGGGTTCAGCGTCCGCTGGTGACCTTGATCCAGGTCCGGGTCCGGGTGCGTTCGGCCTTGGCCGGCAGCGGCGCCAGGGGGAACAGGCGGGTCATGGTCTGGGCGTTGGGAAACAGGTCAGGGTTGTCCAGCAGCGATTGCTGGATGAACGCCTTGGAATCCGTGACGCCGTTGGGGTAGCCGACGAAATTGCTGATGGAGGCGATGACTTGCGGTTCCATCAGGTAGTTGAGAAATGCGTGGGCCGTGTCCACATGCTTGGCGCCGGTAGGGATGGCCACGGTATCGATCCAGGCCAGGGTGCCTTCCTTGGGAATGCGCATCTCGATGTGCACGCCGTTCTTGGCTTCGTTGGCACGGTTGGCCGCCTGCAGGAAACCGCCGGAGTAGCCGACCGCCACGCAGATATTGCCGTTGGCGATATCACCCATCCACTTGGCGCTGTGGAAGTAGCGCACATAGGGGCGCAGCTTGAGCAACAGGGCCTCGGCCTTGCGATAGTCCTCGGGGTTCTGGCTGTTGGAGTCCAGGCCCAGGTAGTGCAGGGCCAGGGGCAGCATCTCGGCGGGCGAGTCGAGGAAGGTCACGCCGCATTGGCTGAGCTTCTTCAGGTTCTCTTCCTTGAACACCAGGTCCCAGCTGTTGACCGGCAGCGTCGCTGCCCAGCAGTTCCTGGACCTTGTCGCGGTTGTAGCCGATCAGGTTGGTGCCCCACATGTAGGGGATCACGTAGCGGTTGCCGGGGTCGTTCTGCTCCAGCAACTTCATGACGGCCGGGTCGAGGTTCTTCCAGTTCGGCAGCTGGCTGCGGTCCAGGGGCTGGAAGGCACCGGCGTTGATTTGCTTGCTGACGAAACCGCTGGAGGGCACCACCACGTCGTAGCCACTGTTGCCGGTGAACAGCTTGGCTTCCAGCACTTCATTGCTTTCGAAGATGTCGTACTTGACCTTGATCCCGCTGCTGGCCTGGAAATCCTTGATGGTGTTGGGGGCGATGTATTCCGACCAGTTGAAGATGTTCACCGTCCGTTCAGGGGCGGCCATCGCGCTGGAAGAGCAGGTCAGGACCAGGCTCAGGGCCAGGCTGGTGAGGGCGGTATGCAGCGATTTCATGCGACGACTCCATGTCTTGAAGAAAGCGAAACGTTCCGGACGTCATTTTTCGCCGGAAGCGTTGCTCAGAGAATGTTGGTAACGGTCAATAGGGGATATTTGACGTCATTCTTGCGAACGGTCCGAAAGTGGACCGAGCTGACCGGCCAGTTGCCGGAACCGTCCTGGAGCGACACCGCTCCAGCGCAGGAAGGCATGGCGGAAACTCGCGGTCTCCTTGAACCCCAGGGCTTCGGCGATGCGATACACCGGCAGGCTGTGCTGTTCCAGCAACTGGCGGGCCCGGGTATAGCGCAGCTCGTCCAGCAATTGCTGGTAGCTGGTGTCCTGCGCCCGCAGGCGCCGGCGCAGGGTGCTGGGGGAGCAGTGCACCTGGCGCGCCAGGCTGTCGAAGTCCGGCACGGCGTGCAGCTGTTCGTTGAGGATGCGCCGCACCTGGTCGATCCAGGTCGGGCGGGCGCTGAGCTCCTCGTTCAGGCGGATGCAGCGTTGCAGCATGTCGTTCTGGGTCACCAGGTCCGCCAGGGGCAGGCGCCGGTCCAGCCACTCCGGGTCGAAACCGATGGCGTTGCGCCCGGCATTGAACTGCACCGGGCAATTGAAGGCTTGCTCGTAGCTGTCCAGGTAGGGCTGCGGCCCGTGCTTGAGGTGCACCTCGCGCAGTGGCAGCGAACAGCCCAGCAAGTCCTGGCAGGTGACCCGGTAGGACGACATGCAGAAATCGGTGTTGAACACTTCCAGCTCGCTCTCGCTGTACTGGTCGGCGGTGAGCCAGGCCAGGCCATCGCGCAGTTCCAGGTCGAGGTGGAAGAAGGTGCCCAGCAACAGCGGGTAGCGCAGCGCCAGGGACCAGCCCTCGCGCAGGGTGGCGCTGGTCAGCAGGGTCAGGCCGAACATGCCGTAGGCGCTGATGTGCAGGTTGCGTCCAAGCACCAGTCCCAGGTCCTGGCGAAAGGCCACGGCATTGCTGAATACGCGCATTTCCTGGCTGATATTGATCAGGCTGTTGGGCAGTTCCAGGTCCGCCAGCTGGATGCCGCTACCTTCGAGCAACACCTGGGTCGGGACGTCGCTGTCGCGAAAGGCGTCCAGTACTGCTTGGGTGGTGTGCAGGGTGGTCAGGCGAAGGGCAGCCATCGGCAATCTCGAAGCAGGAATCGGAAAGGCGTGACTTTAGGGGTTACGCGCCGGCGGTTCAATCGACGGTGCGACGTTCCACGACAGATACCGGCAAGTTCTCCTCCGGATCGCTGCCAGAGCCTGGCAGGTGCCTGCCGGTTCAGCGATTCACGGAGTGGCGCCAGGCCTTATAGAGCCTGGGCAGGCAGCGGGCGCAAGGCCGGTAGCCGGCGGCGAGCGCCGTGGCCTCGTCGAGGAAGAACACCCGGTGGCGCACGTAGCCGCCACGGGCGATGGCGGCCAGGGCGCAGGGGCAGTCCAGGCGGCCATAGATGCGGCTGCGCCGATGACCGCCCAGGGTCCCGGGGCAGGGGCTGGACCAGGGCTGGCCGTGGCGGTCCAGCAGGGTCCAGTGCCGCACTGCCGGGTCGCTCATGGCGCTGGCACCCGCCACAGGTACCAGGCGGCGGTGGTGCGCCAGGGGCTCCAGGCCTGGCCCAGTTCACGCATCTGGCGCGGGCTGGGCTGGTGTTCCAGGCCCTTGAGGCGCCGGTAACCCTCGCGCACGCCGAAGTCGTCCACCGGCAGCACATCTGCGCGCTCCAGGCTGTAGATCAACAGCATCTCCACGGTCCAGCGCCCGATCCCGGGCAGTTGCGTCAGCCGTTCGATCAGGTGTTGGTCGTCCAGCTCCCGTGCGGCGTCCGCCGACGGCACCAGGCCGTCCAGGGTGGCCTGGGCGATGCCGTGCAGGGTGGCCGCCTTGCGCGCGGAAAAACCGCAGCCGCGCAGCTGTTCAGTGCTGCTTGCGCAGAGCTGCCTGGGGCTGGGGAAGTCCTGGCCGGGAAACAGCGCCCGCAGCCGGGCGAGGATCGCGTCGCCGGCCTTGGCATGCAATTGCTGGTAGGCCACCGCGCGCACCAGCGCCTGGTAGGGCTCGCGTTCCGGCCGGGGCTGGTGCAGGCAGGGGCCGATGGCGGCGATATGCCGGGCCCAGTCGGCATCCAGGGCGGCGAGGAAGGTGCTGGCGAAATCGGGGCTGGCGGGCATCTGTGATCCGGGGCAAGGGTCGGGATGCCTGGCAGGTTAGCCGCTGGCGGCGGTCCTGGCACCCGGTCCCTTGCGCTGGAATTCGTGGTTCAAGGCTGGTCCGGGGGCAGGTACAGGCGCTCCAGCACATAGTGCAGGGACGCGGCCAGGGTCTGGCCATGGCCGAGCGTCTCGAAGGTATGGAAGTCCAGGGCCAGGCCGGGAACCGGCGCCAGTTGCTCGCGTAACTGCCGGGCCCGCAGGTCGGCCCCCGGGGCTGGGTACGAAGCCGGGGCCTGGCGTGGGTCTCCCGGCTCGGCATCACCGCGCATCAGCAGCAGCTGTGCCCGATGCCCCTGCATGCGCTCAGCCAGCCCCCGGGCCTGGTCGAGGATCAGCCCATCGCCCCACCACAATGAGGGGCTGGCGGCGGCGTAGTGACGAAACTCCCCGGGACGCTGGAACAATGCCTGCAGCACCAGCAGGCCACCATAGGAGTGCCCCCACAAGGTCTGCTGCGCAGGGTCGATCGCTACCCGGGCGGCCACCGCTGGGCGCAGGCGCTCGCGCAACAGTTGCAGGAACGCTTCGCCGCCACCGCTGGGTTGGCCGGTCAAGGGGTCCTGCTGCTCCTGGCGGCCGGGTTGGTACGGGGTGTAGTCGTAGGTCCTGGCCGTGCGCTCGATGCGTAGCGGGGTCTGGTAACCCACTGCCACCAGCAGTGGGGGTGGGTCCAGTTGCTTGAGCTGCTGCGCATCGAGGGCGCCGATGGCGGCGTTGCCATCGAGCATCCACAGCACCGGGTAGCCGTGCTCGGGGGCGGCCTTGAGCGGTTGGCCGATCCATAGCTGGTAGTGGCGCTGGCCGTCGGCGGAATCCAGTTGCAGGCTGCTGAAGCGATAGGGCAGGTCCTGGCGTTGCAGCAGGCTGCTGTCCATCCGCTGCTCGGGAGCCGGTTGGGCCGTCGCCAGGCCACTGGCGGCGGCCAGCGCCCAGCCCAGGGCCAGGCGCAAGGTCGTGGTTCTCATCAGGCTTTCTCGTTAGGGGCTTAGAACGACGCGCTCAGGCTGGTGTACAGGGTGCGGCCCGGTTCGTTGTAGTTGGCGGCGCCGGCCCCGGCGATGTCCACCACGCCCTGGGCATTGCCTTCGCGGTACAGGCGCTTGTCGAACAGGTTGTCGACCCCGGCGGTCAGGCTCAGGTTGCGGGTCAGGGCGTAGGTGCCGCTGATGCCGGCAATGGCGTAGGGGGCCAGTTGCTGGGTGGCGCTGCCGGTGACCCGGTCGCCGTGGTAGTCGAATTTCTTCGGCGTCTGCTTGCCGTACCAGGCCACGTTCATCTGCAGCGACAGGTCCTGGGTGGCTTGCCAATCGAGCATCGAGTTGAGGGTGAAGCGCGGGGTCACCGAGAGGTAGTCGCCGGTCTCCTTGTTCTTCGATTGCAGCATGTAGGTGAAGTTGTTGTTCCAGGTCAGCTGACTGGCCAGGGGCACGGTCAGGGTGCCTTCCAGGCCTTCGACCACGGCCTTGGGCACGTTTTCCCACTCATACACCGCGGCGTTCTTGTACAGCGCCGAACTGCCACCGCTGGCCCGGCCGGTGGGCGCCAGGCCCGACTCGACCTTGTTCTTGTAGTCGTTGCGGAAGTAGGTCAGGCCGGCCACCCAGCCGTCGGCCTTGTATTCCAGGCCCAGTTCCTTGTTGACGCTGGTTTGTGCCCCCAGCTTGTCGTTGCCCCGCAGGTAGCAGCTGGTGGTCTGGCCGTAGCAGCCCTGGCCACGGCTGTAGAGCAGGTAGTCGGGGTTGAGCTGGTACAGGTTCGGCGCCTTGTAGGCCCGGGCGATACCGGCCTTGAGGGTCAGGCTGTCGCTTAAGGCATGGGACAGGTTCAGCGACGGGCTCCAGTTGTCGCCGACGATGCTGTGGTGATCGAAGCGCAAGCCGGGGGTGAGCATGGTGCCGGGCGCCAGCTCGATGTTGTCCTCGGCGAACAGCGAGAAGATCTGCGCGCTGATCTGGCTGCTGCGGTTGTTCGAGGTCAGGCCGGGAATGGCGCCGGCCTCCTTGGTGTCCTGGGTGTTGGAGCTGGGGTCGTCGAGCTTTTGCTGCGACCACTCGCTGCCCAGGGTCAGGGTCTGCTCGAAGCCTGCGTGCAGCGGCAGGTTGAGTTCGCCATGGGCGCTCAGGTCGCGCAGCACCGAGGTGTAGAAGTTGGCGTCGCTGAAGATGCCTTCGGTGCCGCCGGCCAGGCCTTCGTTGATCCGGCTGTTGCGGGTCTTCTCGTATTGCAGGTAGGCCATGGAGCTGCCGAAGTCCCACTCGCCGCGGTGGGTCAGCGAGTACGTCTGGCGGTAGGTGCGGTTGGTCTCGTGGCCCAGGAGGCTCTTCACGTTCTTGTTGCTGTTGGTGTTCTGGGTGTCGCCGGTATAGATGTTGCCCTGGCGGCTGAAACCGGCTTCGAAGTCCAGGCTCTGGTCCGGGGTCAGCTGCCAGCTCAAGAGGCCGTTGAGGTCCTTGTTGCGCACGCCTTCGCGGCCGGCGGGCAGGGTGCCGGCCTGCTTGCCGGTGCGCAGCGACTCATGGCCGGCGTTGATGTCGGCGTCGTCGGAGTCGGTGCGGGCGACGTTGCCGTAGACCCGGTAGCTGAGTGTGTCGGTCAGGGGGCCGTTGAGGCCGAAGCTCATGCGCTGGGTCGCGCCTTCGTCCTTGTGGGCGGGGAACGAGCTGTAGAGCGTGGCATTGCCGTGGGTCTGGCTGCCGGCCTGCTTGGTGATGATGTTGATCACCCCACCGGCGGCGCCGTTGCCGTAGCGGGCGGCGGCCGGGCCACGGATCACCTCGATGCGCTCCACCTGGTCGGCCGGCACCCAGTTAGTGTCGCCCCGGGTATCGCGCTCGCCGCGCCAGCCATAGCGCACCGAGTTGCGGCTGCCCACCGGCTTGCCGTCCACCAGGATCAGGGTGTTCTCCGGGCCCATGCCACGGATGTCGATCTGCCGGTTGTTGCCGCGCTGGCCGCTGGTGGAGTTACCGGTGAGGTTGACCCCGGGCATGGTGCGGATGATCTGCGACAGGTCGTTGGCCGGCGGGCGCTTCTGGATGTCCTCGGCGGTGATCACCGAGACCCCCGGGGCCTGCTTGGTTTCTTCCTTGGCGGTGGCGACGATGCTCTGGGGCTGGAGTTCCAGGACCGGCTGCGGCACCTCGGCATTGGCCGCCTGGACGGCATGGCTGAGCAGGCAGCAGCTGGACAGCAGGAAGGGCGCGAAAGGACGCATCGAGCGCATGGACATCGGTGATCTCCGGGACGGAAGCTGGAACAGGAAGATCACGAATGATAATGAATGCTATTTGCGAGTAAAGCGCATTAACTTTCTAAACACTTCGGCGGTAACGGGGTGGCAGCGCCTGACTTCAGGCGGCCGGCAACAGCAAGTGCATGCACAATCCCGGATGGCCGTTGCTGGCCCAGATCCGCCCCTGGTGAAGCTCCACGGCGCGCTGGGCGATGGCCAGGCCCAGGCCGAAACCCTCGCCCTGGGCCGAGCCCAGGCGCTGGTAGGGTTGGAAGATCCGCTGCAGGTCCTGTTCGGCGACCCCCGGGCCCTCATCCTCCAGGCACAGGTGCCAGTGACTGCCCTCGCGCCAGCCGCGCAGGCTGACCCGGCCGCCCTCGGGGGAGTAACGGATGGCGTTGCGCAACAGGTTCTCCAGGGCCTGGGCAATGCTGTCCAGGTGCACCTGGACCCGGCAATCGGCGTCCAGCAGGCAGGGCAGGCGTTCCAGGTTCCAGCCGCTCTCGAAACAGGCGTCTTCGCGCAGGGCCTCCCAGATCGACAACACCTGTACCGGCTCGGTGGACAGTTGCGGGCGTTCGGTGTCGAGCCAGGCCAGGTCCAGGGTGTCCTCCAGCAGGCGCTGCATGTCGAGGATCTCGCGGTCCAGGCGCTGGCGCAGTTGCTCCGGCGGTAGCCGGCTGTCATGGGCGATGCGCAGGCGGGCCAGGGGCGTGCGCAGCTCATGGGACAAGGTCCGCAGCAGCAGGCGTTGCTGGGCCAGGCTCTGTCGCAGGCGCTCGGCCATGTGTTCGAAGGCCAGGGCCAGTTCGCCGAGTTCGTCGCTGCGCCGGGCCAGGGGCATACCCGGGCCCGGGCTCTCCAGGTCGTCGGCACGCAGGGCATCGGCGCGGTCGCGCAGGCGGTTCAACGGCAGCACCAGATGACGGTAGAGCAACAAGCCGAGCAGGGCGGCCAGCAAGGTCGGCACCACCCCGTGGCTGAGCACATGGGTCCAGGGCGTGAGGCCGCTGGGCAGCAGGCGTTCGGGCAGTTGCAGCACCAGCCGGCCCTGTTCGGGATGCTCCGGGAACTGGATGCTGACATAGGGCAACTCGTCCTGCAGGCGCCGGCTCATGGGCCAGTCCAGCTTGCGCATGAAGGTCAGGTGGCTGGCCTCCTCGGCGCTCAAGGGCGTACTGCCGAGGCTTTGCAGGCGCTCGCCGATCACCGCGACCCAGGTGTGTTCCCGGGCCGCCAGCTGGCGCTGGAAGGCATCGACCCCGGCCGCGCCGTCCTGTCGCCAGGCGCTTTCGGCCTGTTGTGCATAGCTGGCCAGGTACTGGCGGTCGGCCGGGTCAAGAAAGTAAGTGCTGCGTTCGGCCGACAGGCCCCAGGTCCAGATGATCCAGGTCAGCAGCAGGCAGAAGCCGATCTGCAACAGCGCCAGCTTCCACAACAGGGGGTGGCGGCGCATCAGCAGCGGTCCGCTTGTACCAGGATGTAGCCGGCACCGCGCACGGCCTGGATCTGCAAGTGCTGTACGCCAATTTCGGCCAGCTTGCGCCGCAGGTTGCAGACGTGCACGTCCAGGCCGCGATCCAGGCGGGTGTAGATGCGGTGCAGCACCTGCTGGTAGAGGAAGGGTTTGCTCAGGGTCTGCCCGGGATGCTCGCGCAGGGTCACCAGCAGGCGGTATTCGGAGCCGGTGAGGCCGGCGGCGCGGCCTTGGCTGAGCACGTCCTGGGCCTGGTCGTCGAAGGCGAGCAAAGGGTCCTGGCGTTGGCTGGGGGGCGGCTGGACCCGGGCCATGCGCCGCAGCAGCGCATCGACCCGGGCATCCAGCTCGGCCAGGCTGAAGGGCTTGGGCAGGTAGTCGTCGGCGCCCCGGGTGAACCCGGTGATGCGGTCCTGCTCGGCGCCCAGGGCCGACATCAGCATCACCGGGATGCCTTGTTCGTGGCGCAGGGTATCGAGCAGGGCCAGGCCATCGAGGCCGGGCAGCATGATGTCCAGCAGTACCAGGTCGAAGTGCCCGGCGCGCAGCGTCGCCAGTCCTTCGCGGCCATCGATGCAGGCGCTGACGGCGAAGCCGCGCTGGCGGAAATGCCGGTCCAGGTCCTGGCGCAGCCGGGCGTCGTCTTCCACGAGAAGCAGGTTGGGGGTCATGGGGTGGGGTACTTTGCGCAAGCGGCTGGAGAAAAGGCTTAAATGAGAACGTTTAACATCCGCGAATATTGCAGCAATGCCCCTGGCGATGCAATTGCCATGATGGCCAGGGCTGATCGAGGTCGGGTAAACAAAAAGTTGAATATTCAACATTGCGTTGATATTTTTCGCCGAAGATTTTTGCCGGAGTGTCCATGAACCAGCCTTCTTCCGCCGTCCTGGCCGAGCGCCAACTGGTCCTGCAGGTGCTGCGCAGTACCTTGCAGATGCTGGCTGGTGTGGTGGGGCCCCATGTGGAGATCGTCCTGCATGATCTTGACCAGCCCGAGCGCTCGATCATCGCTATCGCCAACGGCCATGTCACCGGGCGCCGGGTCGGTGGCCCGGTGCTGGGCGGACCGCGCCAGGACCTGGGCTTCGCCGCGGTGCTGCGGGCCTTGCACGACCGCTCCGGCAGCACTCCGCTGGTGCTGGAGAACTACCCGACCTTGGCGCCCGATGGCCGCGAGCTGCGCAGCTCCACCGTGGTCTTTCGCGACAGCGGCGGGCAACCGTTCGCCAGCCTGTGCAGCAACAGCGACCTGAGCGGGATCGCCGCGGCCCATGCCTGCCTGGGGCAGATGCTGGGCCTGGGCAGTGCGCCGGAGCCACGGGGCGATGAGCCCCAGGACATGGAGCAACTGCTGGCCCAGATCATCCAGGCGGCCTGTCCGGAGCCCGGGGCGCGGTTGACCAAGCAGCACAAGCTCGAAGCCGTGCGCCAGATGCAGGAGCGCGGCCTGTTCATCGTCAAGGGCGGGATCGAGAAGGCCGCTGCGGCCCTCGGCGTGACTCGCTACACCATCTACAACTACCTGGACCAGATCCGCGCCCAAGGCGCTGAGGAATGACCGCGATGCAGATCGATATCTTTCAAGTGGATGCCTTTACCTCCAGTGTCTTCGGCGGCAACCCGGCGGCGATCTGCCCGCTGCAGGCCTGGCTGCCGGACGTGGTGCTGCAACGCATCGCCGAGGAGAACAACCTGTCCGAAACCGCCTACTTCGTGCCCAAGGACGAGGGATTCGAGCTGCGCTGGTTCACTCCGACGGTAGAGGTCGACCTGTGCGGCCATGCCACCCTGGCAGCGGCCTGGGTGCTGTTCGAGCAATTGGGCGAACAGCGCGATGTGCTGCGCTTTTTCACCCGCAGTGGCGAGTTGCGGGTCAGCCGCGAGGGTGGCTTGCTGTCCATGGACTTCCCGGCCAAGCAGCCCGAAGCGGTGGAGATCCCCGCAGCCTTGTTGCAAGCCCTGGGCTTGAATCGGGCCGAGGCGCTGTATCGCACCGACGACTACCTGCTGGTGGTGGACGACGAGCGCCTGCTGGATGAACTCAAGCCGGACTTCGTGGCCCTGGCCCAGTTCGGCGTGCGAGGCATCGCGGTGACCGCGCCGTCCCGGGAATTCGATTTCGTTTCCCGCTGGTTCGGTCCCAGCGTCGGGGTCAACGAAGACCCGGTCACCGGTTCCGCCCACACCTCGCTGGCCCCCTATTGGGCCGAGCGCCTGGGCAAGAGTCAGCTGCGGGCGCAGCAGGGTGGGGCGCGCAAGGGCCAATTGCATTGCCAGGTGCTGGACAACGGACGGGTGATCATCAGCGGCCATGGCGCGCTGTACCTGCGTGGCAGCATTTTCCTCTGAGGCGGTTCCCGGGAGCCTGGGCTCCCGGGAGTATTTGTGTCGGAAGCTGGCGAGGTTTAGAGTCGCGATTTTTTCGCCTGACCCGGAAGCTTCTGACAATGGATTTGATTCGCGCCATCTCCCGCCATTCACCCAAGCCCCTGGCACTCGTGTTGAGCCTGTGGGCTGGTAGCTCGCTGGCGGCCAGCCTGAGCGACAGCCTGATGCAATGCCAGCCGGCGTTCTTCAAGGACCTGTACCAGCAGCGCGCCGAGCTCGGCCGGGTAGTGGCCCTCAAGCACGACGACCAGCAAGGCATCGCCTGGATTCCGGTACCCGACCGGCATGACAATGCGACCTCCACCGCCACCTTCTCCCGCCCGCTGCAAGACAAGGGCCTGAAGCTGACCGGCTACTACGACAGCGTGTTCGACCTGGGCAGCGAGGGCATCTACTACTTCTGGGGCCTGGAGATCGATGCCAGCCGGGAAGCGGTGATGGCCGCCATGCCCCAGGCCGGCTGGCAGGAGGCTGGCGAGTATTTCATCTCCCGGCCGCAGATCAAGCCCAGCGCCCAGGCGCCCTGGCAGGACAACCCGGCAGCGGTTTCCGAGATCGCCCCGGCCCCGGGCTCTGCGGAGAAGATCCTCATGCTCAGCGTGGAGGGCGGCAAGACCCGCATGCTCTGCTCGTTGCAAGGCAGCGTCGATGCCACGTTGTTGCGCCAGGAGCGGCCAGACATGGCCCAGGGAGCAGCGCAATGAGGCGCCTGTGGTGGCTGGGTGGCTTGCTCCTGCTGGCGGGCTGCGCCCATGACCAGGCCCGCGATGCTGGTGCGGCGCGCCCTGAGGCCATGTTCAAAGTGCTGGACACTCCGGAGTCAGCGACTTACTTCGCGGCCAACTCCCTGGCCCTGTACCAGAACAACCCGCATCTGCGGCAGTTCTACCTGATCAACAACTACAGCAAACCCACCGCCCCGGGCGATTCCAAACCCCTGATCCACAGCTCGCGGGTGGTGCGGATCATCAACTGCGAGCGCGATGAATCTGCGCAACTGGGCCGGGTGTATTTCTCCGAGCCCTTCGCCCAGGGCGTGGAGGTCATGCGCAAGGAGGCCCACGCGCAATGGGCGGCGTTTCCCCGGCAGTCGGTGATCGGCGAGCTGCGCAACATGGCCTGTGGCATCGATGCGGCACGCTTGGGCGCGCCGCCGTTCAAGGGCCCCCAGGGCGATTGAGGGCAGGGCGATGGCAGCAGGACCGATACGCGAGAACAACCGCAAGATCACGCTCACCGCAGACCAGGCGCTGCAAGCCCTGGCGCAGCTGGAGTTCATCATGCTGTCGTTGCACCGCATGGGCAGCCATTACGTGGACAAGCCCGTGGCGGACTACCAGCGCGCAACCACCGACTTCATCGACAACGAGCGCGTCACCGGGCGTTTGGCGCAGGTGCGCAGGATCCTCACCGAGCCCTTCGACCTGACCCTGGGCGAGGACGACATGGATGACATCGAGCGGCATCTGCAAGGTATCAAGCCCTGGCGCCCGGACTAGGGTCGAGCCCCACCGACTTTTTTGCAGGATCAGAGTATGTCCAGAATCAGTATCGCCTTGATGGCCCCCAGCACCGACCTGGCGCTGGTGAAATTTCTCCACCAGCGCCTGGGCATGTCGTTGCGCATCGCCCGGGAGCACTTGGGACAGGGGCCCCAGGGGGTGTTCTACAGCGCCTGGCTGTTCCACAACGACCATGTGCAGCGCGAGCAAGAAGTGCGCGACATCCTGGCGTTCTTCGGCGCCGCCCAGTTGCCCTTGCGGGTGCTGGAGTGCATCTCGGACCCGGACCAGGCCGGCCCCGTTGGCCTGGACGACGAGCAGATCGATGAGCAACTGCTACTCAACTTGCTGGAGGCCAGCGAGGGCTGCTTCCAGTGACGCTGCCCAGGCACGCCCCTGCAAGTGCAAGGGCTGGAGGCTTGGTTAGCGCTGGCTCGACCAGTACTGGTGCAATTGGCGGGCGGCGGGTTCGATGCTCGCCACCTGCTGCTGGTGCCGGGGGATGTCTAGGTCTGCCGGTAGTTCGAAGTTGTCCTGTTCGGCGCAGTCGATGATGGTCTGCAACAGGGCGATCTGTGGTGCCGGCAGGGTGGGCCAGTTGCCTACCGCCACTCCACGCAGGTAGCCGAAGCACCATTCCTCGGCCAGCAACAGGTTCTGCCCCTGGTGCTCGGTTTCCTCGAAGCGGGCCTTGAAGCCCCCGGCCTCGGTCTCGAGTTGCTCAGCCAGGCTGTTGATGTGGCGCACGCACAGGTCGATGAATTGCCGGCATTCCTGCGGGGTTTCCCAGGCCGGGTTCTCGCCGCCCCAGATCGCCGGGAACCATTCGGCGATATCCACCTGGGCCGGGCCCGAGACCAGGGCGGTGAAGTAGCCGTCCAGCTCGCAGGGGTTGAGCACCGAGTGGTCGTCGCCGTACTTGAGCAGGGTGTCTTCGATCGCCTCGAAGTCGGCGGCGTTCAGAGGGGTGTTTTGCATGATGGGCATTCCAGGAAAAAACAGCGGCGATTTTCAAGCCTTGGCGCCACGGCTGCAAGCGCCTAGGCCCCTTAAGTGCCGCGCAGCAGGTCTTGGGAATCGAGCAGGCGATAGGCGATTTCCGGGCGCTCTTCCATGGCTCGACGAATCGCGGCGGGAATGTTCTGGCGGGTCTTGCGGCACAGCCCCGGATGCTCGGCCAGGACGATGGTGATGCCGCGCATGCTGCGCACTTCATTGTCGCTGGGAGTGATCTCCAGGCGAATGCCCAGTTGCTGGTACATCCGCTGTTGCATGTGCTCCAGGTCGGCCAGGTCCTTGAGGTTCTCCAGGCGCTCGACCAGGCGCTTTTCTTCCTGGCGCGTGAGATTGAGGATGCGCAGGTCGGCCCCGGGGGTGTCCAGCAACTGCTCGCGCTCGCAGACACAAGCGCCAGGCGGACAAGGTTGGCGGATGGCGATGCTGGGATTCATGGTGATCCATCATAGCGATCTGGCCAGGGCTTTCAGAGAAAAATCTGCGTCCCGCAACCACCTTCGGCAGGCATGTGCCGGGCAACCAGGACGGGGAGGGAACCCTCGCACCGCAAGGCTGCGGTGCAGAGGGGGGGGAACACAAGGAACGTGCGCGAAGGACTATAGCCCTGGCTCCTGTGGCCAGTCGATTAGCACAAATGGGCTAGTGCCCACTGCCATCGACCCCTGTGGCCGCTTGGAAACAAGGCATGGCTGGCTTGATGCGGATCAAGGTTGCAGCCGGTACGAGGTTTTATCTTGCAGGTCTCTTCCCTGATATCGGGAGCTGTCATGGCCAAGCCTTTTCCTCTTTCCCCCAAGCACCCCGAGCGCATCTGCTGGGGGTGTGACCGTTATTGCGCCGCCAATGCCCTGGCCTGCGGCAATGGTTCCGATCGCACCATGCACCCGGCCGAGATGCTTGGCGAGGATTGGTACCTGCATGGCGACTGGGGCTTTGCGCCTCCCACCGACAGTGAGCCGGCAAGTCCCGGGAAAGACCCGCAGTGAGCCGCTAGGCTGACGCCTGATTTATTTTACCCGGGTATATTGTTTATTTTTTTATTACCCGGGTATTATTTGGCCTCCTTTCATGAGGCCGTCACCATGTCCGATCCATTGCACAAACCCGTCACCGCGTTCCAGGACCAGCGCTTGCTGGCCCACGGCCCATTGGTCGAGGTCGCCCGGACCGTCCAGCAAGCCAGCCGGGAGGGTGTAGCCCACGGGCTGCTGGTGTTCGATGACGCCTCGGGTCGGCTGATCGACCTGGATCTGCGTGGCAGTGCGGACGATCTGTTGCAACGCCTGGCAGCCACCCCGCCACCCGGCCGGGGCCGGTATCGCCCGGCCGCCAACCCCGACGCGCAAGCCGTGCCAGAAGCGGAAACCGTTCGCGGCCGCGGCCGGCCCAAGTTGGGGGTCATCGCGCGCGAGGTGACTCTGCTCCCGCGTCAGTGGGACTGGCTGGCCAGCCAGCCCGGCGGCGCCTCGGCGGTGTTGCGGCGGCTGGTGGACGATGCCCAGCGCCATCCCGACCCTCGGCAACAACGGCGCCAGGCCCAGGAAGCGGCCTATCAATTCATGCTGGCACTGGGCGGGGACCTTCCGGGCTACGAGGAAGCGACACGGGCCCTGTTCGCCGATGACCTGGAGCGCTTGCGCCAGCAGCTCCAGCCTTGGCCCGAGGCGATCCGTGCCTACGCCCTGCGCCTGGCAGGCGCAGAGGTGGACGAAGGAGCCGGGCAATGATTTCGCCGAGCTGCCCGGCACTGCAACGTACCCCGGTCAATGGCATCGAGCTGGCCTGGGACAGCCATGGCGACGAGGCGGGCGAAACGATCCTGTTGATCGCTGGCCTCGGCACCCAGATGGTCCGTTGGCCGTTGGCGTTCTGCCAGGACCTGGCGGCCCGAGGGTTCCGGGTGATTCGCTTCGACAACCGCGACGTCGGCGCTTCGACGCACCTGGTCGAGGCCGGTGTTCCGGACCTCGCGGCCCTGATGGCCGGTCACCCGTTGGCCTTGCCCTACAGCCTGCACGACATGGCCACCGATGCCCTGGGCCTGCTGGACTGCCTGGGCATCCAGCAGGCCCACCTGGTGGGGCGCTCCATGGGCGGGGTGATCGCCCAGGTGCTGGCCAGCGAACACCCGCGACGGGTGCGCTCGCTGACCTCGATCATGGCCAGCAGCGGCAACCCGGCCTTGCCGCCCCCTGCGCCGCAGGTCATGGCCTTGCTGACCGCTCCGGCGGCCGACCCGGCGACCGACCTGGAGGGCCATGTCACCCAGCGCCTGGCCCTGGCCCGGCGTATCGCCGGCACCGTCCAGGCGTTCGACGCCCAGGCCCAGCGCGCGTTGGTGCTGGAGGAGTTGCGCCGGGGCTGGAATCCCGCAGGCTTCATGCGCCAGTTGGCGGCCTTGGCCTGTGCCGGCGATCGCCGGGCTCGGCTGGCCAGCATCCAGGCGCCGACCCTGGTGGTGCATGGCAGTGAAGACCCGCTGATACCTGCGGCCTGTGGCGAGGACACCGCACGTTCGATCCCCGGTGCCGAGTGGTTGCTGATCCCGGGCATGGGCCATGACTTGCCACCGGCCTGCCAGCCATCGGTGCTGGCCGCCATCGAGCGCACGGCGCGGCGGTGCTAGGGGCGACCGGTTGTGTGGTGCCCTGGCGCTCTTTTATATTGCCCGTTGCTCCGTCACCAAGCCCAGCCCAAGGTGCACCGCCGATGAACCTCGCGACCCTGGTTTTATTCCTGCCTGCCTGTTTCGCCCTGAACATGGCGCCTGGCCCCAACAACCTGCTGTCGGTGAAGAACGCCACCACCTATGGCTTTCGGGTTTCGTGCCTGGCCGGGGTAGGGCGCTTGCTGGCCTTCATGCTGATGATCGGCCTGGCCTCGGTGGGGCTGGCGGCGGTGCTGCAGGCCTCGGAGCTGCTGTTTCACGGGATCAAGATTCTTGGCGCGGGCTACCTGCTGTACCTGGCGTATCAGCTATGGACGGCCGATACCCGCACCGTGGCCGATGGGGAGCGAGCCGCAGCCGGGCTCCAGGGCCTGGCCCGGCAGGAGTTTTTGATCGCTATCGGCAATCCCAAGGCCATCCTGATCTTCACCGCATTCCTGCCGCAGTTCGTCGATCCCGCCGCGCCGGTAACGGGGCAGTTCCTGATGCTGGGAGGCTTGTTCCTGGCACTGGAGTGCGTGGCGATCATGGCCTATGCCGGCATGGGCCTGCACATGCGCCGCTGGTTCGGCCAACCCGCCGGACGCCGCGTGTTCAACCGTGGTTGCGCGCTCTTGCTGTCGGGCGCGGCCTCGCTCCTGCTGTTGGCACGGCGGGCCTGATCGACGATAGGGACCTGCTCAGTCCCAGCTAAGTTTCACTGCGTATCTTCTCCTCTACACACATTCAGTGCAGACCAGGAGAGGCTAGCCGCACATGAATCACGCAAGAGCCGGATGGCTCAACAAAGTACCTGAGGTGACCCTGTCGTTCTGGGTCATCAAGATCCTGTCGACGACAGTGGGGGAGACCGGGGCCGATTTCCTGGCCGTCGATGCCGGTTTCGGTGCCGGCTGGACCAGCATCGGCATGGCGCTGCTACTGGCCTGCGCCTTGTTCCTGCAGATGCGCAAAAGCGCCTATTCGCCCTGGATCTATTGGTTGACCGTGGTCTTGGTCAGCATCGTCGGGACGCAGATCACCGACATCATGACCGACAGGCTCGATATCAGCCTGTACACCAGCACCGCGGTGTTCTCGGCGCTGTTGGCGATCAATTTCCTGCTCTGGTTCAAGGTGGAGCGCAACCTGTCGATCCGCGAAATCGACACCCCGCGGCGCGAGTGTTTCTACTGGTCAACGGTGCTCTGCACCTTTGCCCTGGGTACCGCCACCGGCGACTTGGCTACCGAAGCGCTGGGGCTGGGGTTCACGCTCGGCGCGATGATCTTCGCCGCACTGATCGCCGCAACCCTGGTGGCCTGGCGCCTGGGGGCCAGTACGGTCCTGACGTTCTGGGTCGCCTACATCCTTACCCGGCCGTTCGGCGCGTCCCTCGGTGACTTGCTGACCCAGGCCAAGCAATACGGCGGCCTGGGCCTGGGAGCACCCTGGACCAGCGCCATCTTCCTGACGGTCATCGTCCTGTTGGTGGCGGTCGCGCAAATCACCCTCAGCCACCGTAGAACCGTCACCCCGTAGCCCTTCGGGCACCTATCAAGGAATCAACATGCGCTCTTTGCGATTTGCCTTTAACCGCGTCGTACTCGTCTGCTCCATCGTCTTGCTGGGCAGCCTGGCCGGTTGCTCGAAACCCGGGGACAAGCCCGCGACCGCCACGCCGACCGTCTCTTCAAGTGCCTCGGCCCAGGCGGGCTCGAAGCTCGGGGACTTGAGCGAGTTCCGCAGCATTGCCGCCCAGGTCAGTACCCTGGTCGAGCATAACGACCTGTCTGCCGCCAAGACCCGGATCAAGGACCTGGAAACCTCCTGGGACTCCGCCGAAGCCGGCATCAAGCCGCGTGCCGCCAGCGATTGGCATGTGCTGGACAAGGCCATCGACCGCGCCCTCGATGCCCTGCGCGCCAGCTCGCCGCAGCAGGGCGCCTGCAAGGCCGCGATGGATGATTTGCTCAAGGCCTTCGACTCGATGAAAGACTCGCGGTGACCCTCCAGGGACCGGGGACAACCACCGGTCCAGATGCTTCAATACAGGCGCGACGGTCATGACCGCCGCGCCTTTTTCTATCGGAGCGCCGCATGCGGATTCTGTTGGTCGAAGATGATCTGATGATTGGCGATGCCATAAAGGGCGCGCTCAACGATGCCAGCTACGCCACCGACTGGGTGAAGAACGGGCCGCACGCACTGGCGGCGCTGGGCACCCAGGCCTATGACCTGGTGCTGCTCGACCTTGGCCTGCCCGGCCAGGACGGGCTGGATGTGCTCGATGACATTCGCGCCGGCGACAATCCGGTGCCGCTGCTGATCATCACGGCACGCGATGCCCTGGATGATCGCTTGCGCGGCCTGGATGCGGGCGCCGACGACTTTTTGCTCAAGCCCTTCGCCATGGCCGAGTTGCTGGCGCGCATGCGCGCCGTGCTGCGGCGTCGCGGCGGCAGCGCTCAATCCGTACTGGGCAATGGGCAGGTGTCGCTGGACCTGGTCTCCAAGCTGGCCAGCACCGCCGGACAGGCCGACGTCCAGCTGTCCGCCCGCGAGTTCGCGCTGTTGCAGGCCTTGCTGATCCGGCCGGGCGCGATCCTCTCGCGCAGCGAGCTCGAAGACCGGATCTACGGCTGGGGCAATGAAGTGGAAAGCAATGCGGTGGAGTTCCTGATCCATGCCCTGCGGCGCAAGTTGGGAAGCCAGGTCATCAAGAATGTCAGGGGAATGGGATGGATGGTTTCAAAAGGCGCCTGAGGGATTCGGTGCAGCTAAGGCTTAGCGTGGCGTTGTCCCTGGCCATTTTCCTGGTCGCCTTGCTGTCTGGCGCGTTCGCTTTCATCACTGCGCTCGATGAGGCCCACGAAATGCAGGACGAGACCCTGCGCCAGGTGGCGATGCTGTTCGATCGACAGCAGATGACCCTGCGCTATCGCACGGGCGAGCCGATCGCCGGAGACGACGAAGAGTCGCGGGTCATCGTGCAATACCTGGCCGATAGCAGCAAAGCCACCGGCAATGACGACGCCAGCATGCCCTTGCCGTTTCCCACGACACTGGCCGATGGCCTGTCGACGTTGAACATCACCGGCGAACAGTTTCGGGTGCTGGTCCGGACCACGGCCGGGGGCGAGCGCATAGTCGTCGCCCAGGAGATGGACCTGCGGGACAAGGACGCACGTGAAAGCGCCTGGCGCAGCCTGCTGCCATTTCTCATCCTGTTTCCGGTGTTGCTGCTGGTGGTGAGCGATCTGGTCCGCAAGCTGTTCCGTCCCATCGCCATGCTCTCGGCCGAGATCGACCAGCGCGACAAGCAGGCGCTGCATGCCATCGATGAACACCACCTGCCGACGGAGGTGCGGCCCTTCGTGGTGGCGATCAATCGCTTGCTCAAGCGTGTGGCCCAGGGCATGGAGGTGCAGCGCCGCTTCATCGCCGATGCCGCCCATGAATTGCGTTCACCGATGACTGCGCTCTCCCTGCAGGCGGAGCGTCTGGCCTCCACGCCGATGCCGGCGCCAGCCCGGGAGTGTTTCGAGCCGTTGGCCCAGGGCATCGAGCGCAGCCGCAAACTGATCGAGCAATTGCTCGCCCTGGCGGCTGCCCAGTCCATCGTGCCGCGGGTGCAGGCAGCGGTATCGGTCCATGAAGTCTTTCGGCGGGTCCTGGAGGACTTGCTGCCACTGGCAGAGCACAAGGACATCGACATCGGCGTTGAAAGCACTCGGGATGTGCAGGTCATGATCAACGACATGGATCTGTTCATCCTCGTCAGGAATCTGCTGGACAACGCTATTCGCTTTACTCCCCCAGGCGGGCGCATCGACTTGGCGGTGCAAGCAGGGCTGGAGGGCGTGACCCTCCAGATCAAGGACTCCGGCCCTGGCATCAGCGTCGAGGAGCAAGCATTGGTATTCGAACCGTTCTACCGCAGCCTGGGCACAGGGGAGGTGGGCTCCGGGCTGGGATTGTCGATTGTCAGTGCAATCGCCGAGCGCTCTGGCGCCACTGTCGAGTTGAGTTTTGCGGATGAAGCCACGCGCCGCGGGCTGCGCGTGGCGGTGCGCTTGAAGCCAGCGGCGCCATCGCCTTGATTCAACGGGCCGGGCTGCCCGCATCGGGCGAGCGGCCCCCCTTCCTGGCGAGGAAGAGGGGCTAGGGCTTCAAGTAATGATGAAGTAGGGGTCCCAGGAGCAATAGCCGAGGGTACCGTTGTCCGGACCAACGAGCATGAACGACCAGTTGTACCTGAGGTTGTTGCATTTGTTGACGGCTTGCGCGCTCCAGTAGTAGGTCGTGACCTTTTGTGGGATTGGCTGATCGTGGTAGCTGGCTGGTGGATTGTGGTTGTTGATGACCGGCATTGGGGTATCTGACAAGACGCTGGCATCGATGTTTTTGAGGTAGACCGTTGTATCTACTTTGGGATTGGGGGCCGTCTGTTCGTAGTCGTACAGGACTGCTGCGTAAATCATGTCCTTGCTCAGGGTCGTGGTGCGCCAGTACACATTGTCGCCCTGTTTCATCGTCACCGAGAGTTCGTCGCTGCCTTCGCTGTTGCTGCCGGGGCTGACGTTGCTGCGGGCGGTGTACATGCAGATCACTTGGCTGGAGACGTTGGTCTGCGTACCTGGCAATAAATAGTTGTACAGCGGGGTCGGCTTACTGGGGTCCATGCTCAGTTGTGTCGGAAGAATGCCCTGTGTGCTGTAGTCGAGGATGGTGGCGACATCGATGAGGATCATGATGTCGATGGTATTTTCGTTTCCGCTCATTTTTCCAGCTCCCTGCTGTCAGGCATGGCTAATCAATGTTCATCGCGCGACCACTGAGCATCGCGAGCCAGTGCCGAGGATTCGGAGGGTGGGCTGGATGCACTTCCATGACGTCGCGAGTGGAATCTAGATCGCCGGCCTCCAGAGTCAAATCGGCCGGCTAGAAAAACAGCGGCGCTGGACGAGTGGTTGCTCTCAGAATTATCCTTAATATTCCTATTAATTGGAGTAATAGGTAATATTTGGCGTCCTTCTCCGGAGTCAGGAACCATGTTCAAAGCCTTCTATTCGGTCGATGAAGCCGCCGCGCGCCTGCAACTGCACCCCAAGACCGTGTTGCGCTTCATCCGCGAAGGGCGCCTGCCGGCGACCCGGGTCGGGCGCGCCTACCGTATCGCCCATGCGCGCCTGCAGGTCCTGGCCGGCGAACCGGAGCAGGCACCGGCTCGGGCCGGGCAGGCCAAGGTCACCAGCGTGGTGGACATTCCCGGTGCAAGCATCGAGTTGCAGCAGTACCTGGCGCGTGGTCTGCAGGCAGCCCTGGCGGCCCCGGGGCAGGATGTGGTGCACCTGCAGACCCTGCTCGATCCTACTCAGGACCAGCTCAAGGTGGTGCTGGTGGCTCCCCCGGGCACCGCCGCCGCGCTGCTTGGCCTACTGGACCGACTACTGCAGAACTACGCGCCGTGAGCGGGGTGTACAAGTCGCCAGCGGGCGCCGCCGCGATCCTGGCGCAGTACCGAGAGACCCTTGGGCTGTGGCCGGTGGCTCATTCCCAGGGTTGGATCGACACTGACCTGGGCGACACCTTCGTCATCCGCTCTGGCCCCGAAGATGCGCCGCCCGTGCTGCTGTTGCACGGTTCGCAGAGCAACAGCGCCAGTTGGATGCGCCAGGTCGAGTGTTGGGCGCGGGCTTTTCGCCTCTACGCCGTGGACCTGCCGGGGGAAGCCGGCCTGAGCGCTGCCGTTCGCCCAGCCTTGGACGGCGACGCCCACGCCCGTTGGCTGGAACAGGTGCTGGATGGATTGGGGCTGGCGCGGGCAAGCCTGGTCGGTGTGTCCCTGGGGGGCTGGGTGGCCCTGGATTTTGCCCTGCGCCGACCCAGGCGGGTCGCGGCCCTGGCTTTGCTCGGGCCTTCCGGAATCGGCCGGCAGAAAGCCTTTTTGTTGCGGGCCGCGCCCTGGCTGTTGCTGGGACGCTGGGGCCGGCGTCGGGTGCGGGATATGGTGTTGGGCCCGTTGCCCCGCCAGTTGCCGCCGGCAGAGCAGGCCCTGGTGCGACTGATCGAGGTGATCGACCAGCATTTTCTGCCGCGCCTGGCGCGCATTCCACGTTTCAGCGATGCCCAGTTGCAAGGCCTGGCGATACCGTTGCTGGTGATACTCGGCGGGCGCGATGTGTTGCTGGACAGCCTCGACAGCCAGCGCCGCCTGCAACGTTGCGTGCCACGGGCGCAGGTCCGCCTGCTGGTCGACAAGCCGCACTATGTGGGCGACCAGAGCCTGCCGGTGCTGGCCTTTCTAAACGCCGCGCTGGAGGACTCCAATGGAGCGCTTTGAGCGGCGGACACTGGCCGGGCAAGAGGTGTTGCTGGCAGCCGAGGCAGGGCCGTTGCTGGATAGCGAAGCGGCGGCGCTGCAACTGATCGGTGCGGCCTGGGAGCTGGGCGGGCGCTGGATCGTCTGGCCCGTCGAGCGCTTGCCCCAGGCCTTCTTCGATCTGCAAAGCCGGCTGGCCGGCAGTCTGGTGCAGAAGCTGTTGAACTACGGCCTGAGGTTCGCCGTGCTGGGCGATATCCAACCCTGGCTGGCGCGTAGTCGGGCGCTGCGCGACCTGGTGTATGAGACCGATCGTGGTGGCGATTGGTGCTTCGTCCACGATCTGGCGGCCCTGGAACGGCGTTTGCGAGGTGAGCCGGTCCAGCGCCATTAGCCATTAGCATCGTTGGCCATTGGCATCGTTGGCCAGTACGACGCTGCCAACCAACATCGCGCCGGGCCGGCGGTTTATCATGGGCTGTCGTCGACCCCGAGCCCGGGTCGGCGGCCTTTCCCTCTCGCCCAGCCCGGAGGCGCCCGCCATGCCCGATTCCTCTGTCATGCCCATCCCCGAATTTCCCGTGTGCCACGCCCGTGGCGGCACCTCCACCGGGCTGATCCTGGCCCGGGAAGACTTGCCCGAGGACGAGGCCCTGGTGGAAGAGCTGCTGCGCCACCTGATGGGCGTGCCCCTGGCTGGCGAGTGGCCGGGCAATAACCAGATCACCGGTCTGGGCCGGGGTGGCCCCACCAGCAACAAGGTGTTCATCGTCGAACGCCACCCCGGCCAGACCCGGATGATCAGCACCCTGGCGCAGTTGGCGGCGGGCAAGAGCGCCATCGACTGGAGCGTCAACTGCGGCAACATGTCGGCGGCCCTGCCGTTGTACGCCTGGCAACGGGGCTGGTTGTTGCCGGAAGTCGATGACGGGCAGATCGAGATCTACAACAGCAACACCCAGACCACCCTGCGCGCGCGCCTGGGCTTCCACGCCGGCCGCTTGCTCAGCGACACGCGGATCCCCGGGGTCAACGGCCAGTTCCCAGGGGTCGACCTGTTCCTCGATGACCCGGTAGGCGCCAAGACCGGGGCGCTGTTTCCCACCGGGCAGCGCGTCGACCTGCTTCACGGTGTCCCGGCCACCTGCATCGATGTGGCGGTGCCCATGGTCATTGTGCGGGCCGCGGACCTGGGCAAGACCGGCCAGGAAACCCCGGCACAGCTGGACGCCGACCCACTGTTCAAGGAGTGCCTGTTGGGGCTGATGGTCGAGGGCGGCCTGCGCATGGGCTTGCGCCGGCGCGACGGTGGCTTGCTGACGGCCGAGGAACTGCGGCGCAGCGAAACCATTCCCAAGATCTGCATCGTCAGCCCGGCCCGCGACGGCGGTGATATCGCCACCCGCTACTTCACCCCGCAGAACGCCCATCCGTCCCTGGCGGTATCCGGCGGTTGCTGCCTGGCGGCGGCCTGCCTGGCCGAGGGCACCGTGGCTCAGCAACTGCTGACCCAGCCCCGGCAATTGAACGCGACCCGAAGCGAGTATGCGCTGGCCATCGAAAACCCCGCGGGCATCCTCGAGACCCTGATCAGCGCCCGCGTGCATGGCGGCGAGCTGTCGATCGATGGCGCTGCCTATCGGCGCAGCGCACAGATCCTGCTGCAAGGCCGTACCCCGCTGTACAACGCCTCCCCGGAACTGCTCCAGGCGCTTCTGTAGTGGGTTACACGGTCGATCTCTGAAAGTCCTGCGCACGTGCGCGTAGCGGCCGTCAGGATTCGGGCAGGAAGGGTGGCACCCGTTGCTGCAGCAGCAGGATCAGTTGCGGGTCCATGAACTCGTAGTCATCGGGAATGTTCAGGCACACCACCTGTTGCTTGTGCAGGTGCTGCTTGAAGCGCTTGCGCAGTTTTTCCCGGTGCCGGGTTTCCATCACCAGGATCAGCCCGGCCCATTGCACCAGCTCCGGGCCCAGGGGCACCTGGGCATCGTGGTTGAGCCCGGCGGACGCGGTGACGATCCCCGGCCAATCGGCGAACACCTGTTCGGCGGTGGGGCTGCGCAGCTTGTTCTGGCTGCAGACGAACAACACATTGAGCATTCTGCCGGGTTCCCTGGCTGATGGTGCCGCCGTGATGGCGGGCGAGGGCAGAGAGTTTTCGCGGCTTCGGCCCGCTTGTCCAGCGCTGGTGCGCTCGGTCAGGCCGATTTGCCGGCAGGCTGCGGCCCCGGGCAAACTGTCGCGTCTTTCCAGCTGGGACCTGTCGCTTTCATGTCCGCATCCTTGTTCACTTCCCCGCACCTGGGCCTGGCCCTGCGCCGCTGGCGCCTGCTGCACCGGGTCAAGCAACAGCACGCCGCCGAGCTGTTCGGGGTGGCGCAGTCGAGCATTTCCCGCTGGGAAAACGGCCAGCAAGCCATGGAACCCAGCGAGCGCGCCAAGCTGGAGCAACTGCTGGCGGCCAACCTCAGCGTCGCCGCCGACCAGGCCCTGGCCCGGTTGGTGAACGACAGCCCGCGGGCGGTGCATTTGGTCTGCGACCTGACCCACCGCCTGCTGGCCTGCTCGCCGACCCGTGCCGGGGAGTTCGGCGTGCCCTTGAGCGAGTTGCTGGGGCAATCCTTGTGGGGCTTTTGCACCGAGGAAATCGTGCGCAAGGAGAGGGCCCTCGACGATCTTGGCTGGCGCGAAGTGCTGGCGCCTCCGGCGCTGGAGTTCTTCAGCGGGCACAACGATTCGGCCATCGTGCCCATCGCGGCCAGCCAGTGCCGCTGGACCCGCCTGAGCCTGTCCGACGGCAACGCGGTGCGGCTGGTGGAAACCCTCTGACTCCAGGCTGCTCCGGCGCCACGGATATTTTATCCGTGGCCTGTCGAATCCGAGCCGGCTAGGCTGGGTTGTCATTTCATTCAGGTTTAGCCATGAACGATCAACTCCTCGGCGGTCGCCTCGAATTCCTGCGTCAGGCGGAGCGCCTCAAGGACGTACTGCGCAGTGCCCACACCTCCAGCGGTCGCCAGGAAAGCACCGCCGAGCACAGCTGGCGCCTGTGCCTGATGGCCTTGCTGCTGGAAGACCAGCTGGGCGAACTGGACCTTTTGCAAGTGCTCAAGCTGTGCATCGTCCACGATTTGGGCGAAGCCCTCCATGGCGACATCCCGGCGGTGCAGCAAGCGGCCCACCCGGACAAGGGCCAGCAGGAACGCGAAGACCTGCAGACCCTCGCCAGGTGCCTCGATGCCCCGGCCCGCCAGCGCCTGCTGGCCCTGTGGGACGAATACGAGAATGCCAGCTCGGCCGAGGCCCGGGCGGTCAAGGCCCTGGATAAGCTGGAGACCCTGGTGCAGCACAACCAGGGGCGCAACCCGGCGGATTTCGATTACCGCTTCAACCTCGACTACGGCCGCCGCTACACTAGCGCCACGCCGCTGTTCCGGGCCCTGCGCGAGCAGATCGACCACGACACGCGGCGCCACATCGACGCGGCCGGCTGAGCCAGCCAACACCCTGTGCCTGCCCCTGGCGGTTGAGGGGCGATCGAGGCACGTAGGCGTGGTGGCGTGGCAACCCCTTACGGCCCTGGCCACAGGCCCACCGGCGGCGCGACGTTGCCCAGCAGCTCCAGGGCCTTGCTGCGTCGGCGCTGTGCCAACTGGCGCTCGGCGACCTCGCGCTCATGCTCGCCGACGAGCATCGCATGGATATCGGCAACGCCGCGTATGACGCCTCGGGAGCCCCAGCGGCCTTCGGCGATCTCGGTGGGGAATACCCAGACCCGGGGCGCGATCTCCTCGAACGGGCTGCCTTCGGCCCGGGCGAAGGCCTCGGTGACGGCCCGCACCAGGGTCTTCACCGCCTCGTCGCAGTACTTGCCCTCCGGGACGCTGGGCACCACCCGATAACGAGGCTCGGGCGAGGGGGCGCCAGCCACGAAGACGGCCGCCGGCCGGTGCAGGAACACCACCGAGACGCCCTGCACAAGCGGGTTGTCGAGCGCAAAGCCTTCGGCCTCGATCAACAGGTCGGTGAGTTCCCTGACCAGGCGCGCTTCGGCCTCGGGATGCAGCGCGCCTGCGGGGATGTACGCATCGATCATGGGCATGCTCATAGTGCCTTCGGTGATGGAGAGGCCTGCATCTTGGCGCTGGCGACCGCGGCGCGGCAGTGGCAGGATTGCCACTCTCATTGGCGATTCGGACAGTGCCATGTTGATACGGATCTGGGTCTACGACGGCATTCTCGCCTCAGGGGTCGCCGGCCCCACGGATGTCTTCGCCGCCGCCAACCACCTGGCGGCGCGGGGCGTGGCAGGCGGAGCGCCAGCCGGCCTGAAGTGGTCGGTGGAGTCCCTGGACGGCGCGCCGGTGCGCAGCGCCTCGGGCCGGAGCATCGCCGTGGACGGCAAGATCGACCCCCGCGCACGGGCCGATGCGATCCTTTTGACCGCACCGTTCGTGGCCGACATGGCCGCCTTCATCGGCAACCGGACCTTGGTCCAGGCCCTGGTCGAGGCGCTGCGCCACCAGCATGCCAAGGGCGCCTGGCTGGCGACCTACTGCACCGGCAACTTCCTGCTGGCCGAGGCCGGCCTGCTCGATGGCCGATACGCCACCACCCACTGGGCCCAGGCCGGTGACTTCGCCCGGCGTTATCCGCGGGTGCGCTTGCGCGCCGACGAAATCCTCATCGAACAGGACGGCCTGCTTTGCGGCGGGGCCGTCACGTCCTACCTGAACCTGGCCATCCGCCTGGTGGAAAAACTCGCTGGCACGCCCCTGGCCAGCGCCACCGCCAAGACCCTGCTGATCGAGACCAACCGTATCGGCCAGGCGTCCTACGCCACCTTGCTGGACGAGCGCGGCCACAGCGACAAGCTGGTGGCCCAGGCCCAGCACCGTATGGAAGCGACCCTGGCCCAGGGCTTTCGCCTGCCGGAACTGGCGGCGCACCTGGCCGTCAGCGAACGCACCCTGAACCGCCGCTTCAAGCAGGCCCTGGGCAGCGGCCCCCTGGACTACCTGCAAACCCTGCGGGTGGAAGTGGCCAAGCGCCTGCTGGAGCAGGGCCAGCTCAGCATGGAGCAGACCTGCCAGCAGGTGGGCTACAACGATCTCAGCACCTTTCGCAGCCTGTTCAAGCGCAAGACCGGCCTGTCGCTGGGCGACTACCAGAAGCGTTTCAGGCAGGTGTCAGTACTGGATGGAGGGTGACGAGCGGCTGATGGCAGCTTTGCTCCAGAGCTCTGTTGGAGTGCCCAGGGTTGGCGGTCAAGGGTTTCAGTCTCTGGCCTGCTTATAGCTTCCAGTGCTCCTCGACCAGATAGAGAGGTTTGTCGGCCATCAGTAGCTTGATGGCATCTATGTGTGCTGTGTAGTCCGCCTCGGAGAACTTGGTCCATCGTGGATTGCGCTTTTGCGCGGAGTTGAAGGCTAAGCGTGCCTTACCCAGTGTTGAACGGTTGTTCCATAAGTAACTGCGTAGTCCCTTGAAGAGCTCGAAATCCAGAGGAGGATGGAGCAGGGCAACTCTTGGATGTTGATGGTGGCCGCCGCAGACCAGCATGGTTTTCAAATAGATATTGACTAGTTTATGGGCATGGCCGAAGGAGAATTTGGTTACTCCCAAACGTCTTGCCTCGGTCTCGATCTTCTTCATGAAATTCATTTGCCATTTGTCGACGTCCTGTTCGATATGTTCTGGCCCGGTTACTTGGGCTAGCCCACTGCTCTCTATGAGATTAAAAGCCAAGACGTTGCCTCCACCGCTCAGGCCGCGACCGTATGCGGAGGCTGCGCACCACTTGGCATAGAGGTGTTTGTGTTTCTCTATGGAGTATTCGTCCGTAGCTGAGCTCACGTGGTTTTTCCCGTTAACATTTGAACTGTCCCTTGTTCGGTGGTCTTTGTAATTCACCTACTTTGAGGCTTCAGCTCTTGGTGATGGCTGCCATTTGCAGTCGGGAGCTTTCGACCCCAGGCGAGTGCTATAGCGCTCTGAAATTCTTATGTGTGCAACGTTGATCGAACCGGCCAGTTCGCCAGCTTACGTGTAGGGTGTCACCCGCTTCGCCAAGCTGTTGCGATTGACCTCAATCTCATCCCGGACAGCCTTGCCGCGATAGACCATGGAGGTTTCATGGCGCACGAAGTCTCCCTCGCGTTGGGCGCTCAGCCAATTGAATGAGCCTACACATAGCAATTCCTGATCAGCCATCAATAGTTTGCTGTGTACCTTTTTCACCACGCGCACCTGAATGGCCTGAGCCTTGAGTTCGGCTAGCACTGACTGGAACTGCTGCACTTTCTTGGGATCTCCGCCGGGATTCGAGGGAGTGGGCTCGGTATTGAGCAGCAGGTCAGTGTAGACCTCCACCTGTACTCCACGCTGTACCGTATCGCGCATGTGCGCCAAAGCACCGGTGCTGTGCAGGCAACGCAGCCGGACCCAGGGCGTAACGATCTGCACCTGCTGGCGTGCTGTCCGTAATGTCTGTGCCAGGAATGCGTCGTGTTCTACCCATTCATGTAGATGACTCAGGCCAGTACCAAGATCCTCTCTGGGCTGGTAGGCGAACTGCAACTCATTGGTTGGGTTCGCCAACAGGAACTGAGCTAGCAATCCACGTGGCTTTCCAGGTGGCACCTGGCTGAACAGGTCCATGTCGCCAAACACCAGAAAACTGTCTTTGGCTCGGGAAACCGCCACATTGAGCATGCTCTCCCGACGATCGATGAAGCCACCGTCGTCGTGTTTGGAATACACCGCCGAAAAAATCACCACTGGCCGTTCGGCACCCTGGAACGAATGCACCGTGCCCACGGTGATTTCACTTGCGCCCTTGCCTGCGCGGATACCAAGGGCTGCGCAGGCTTGCGCGATGGTGGCCGCTTGAGCACTGAAAGGCGTAATCACCCCGACGATCTCGCACAACTCCTTGTTGCCGTAACGTTGCCTGAGCTGGGCTTCATTGGCCTGAATCCAGGCGGCGATGGTTTGTGCCTCGAGCAGGTTCTCGCGGCTGCCCTGATTGTTCTGTCGGCAGAGACCGTCGATATGCAAGTAGCCGAGTCCGGGTAGTCCGCCGGCAGGTTTCTGCCCCCGACGTGGCTGCAGCTTGCCCTTGTAGCAAAGGGCGTTGCAGAAGGCGATGATCGAGTCGTAGCAACGGCGGTGCTCATACAGGTACATGCCGCGCGCAAGCTCAGGGTCGTAGTGGTAGCGGCTGGCACTTTGGGCTACAGCCATGACACTGCCGCTGGCCGCGCTGTGGCCTCCGTTGCAGAAAGCTGCATAGCCTTGTTTTACCTGGCTTCGATCCACCAGTCCGGCGCTGGCCAGGTTGCCGATATCCACGCTGGCCGGGATCGACCATATTGGCTCGATCTGCTGGGTATCGCCGATTACCAATGCCTGCCTGGCGAGGGCAAACGATGGGGCAGCCACTTCGGGCAGGACCTGGCCAGCTTCATCGACGATCAACAGATCGATGAAATCAACCAGGTAATCATCGACGAAGTCGCCATTCTCGTGACGTTTGCACAGTAGTTCCGCCGGCAAGCGGAAGAAGGTCGCGACCACGCAGGGTGTTAGCTTCATCCATCGCCGCCAGTTGCCGGCAATGGTCTTCGCGCCGTTCTTGCCTCTTCGCTTGAGAATCGCCGGAAGGTCTTCGGCAAGCTCCATCAGCCAGCGACCCTCCCAGTAGTGGGTGGTCAGGAGGAAGATTTCGAAACGCACAGAGGTGTCGGCCCAGGCATCGCATTCGGCAAGAGTGACCTGCGCTGCTGGCTTTTCACTGGCTTGCGCCAGTACAGCGATCTTCACCCGCCATGTCGCCAGTTCGCGTTGCTCTGTGGCCAGCAATTGTTGGCCGAGGCGTAGACGTGTTTCACGTTCGGCAAGGGTGGCAAGCGCAACGGCCTCGGCAGACGTCAGGTAGTTTTCGATCTCAGCGATACTTGTAGCGCCTTGGAGTAACGGGTCGGTCTCGGCCAATTGAAGCTTGGCCAGGCGCAACCGCTTGGCGGCCACCGGTCCGATCCAGTTGAACAAGGTATAGAACAGTGATTCGTGGGCTAGGTAATGCCGAAAGTTTTTCAAGCGCTGTTGTGCGGCACAGAGCTGCTGACGCTGCTCATCGCAGGAGAGTTCGCGTTGCGCAATCGTAGCTTGGGGAGTGGGTCCAAGCTCCATCATAACGGCCTCCCGCGCCGCAACCAGAGCGGGCCATGCCTGCTCGATACCGAGCAGTTGCTGGTGGCGGACTTGGATCTGTTCACGCAACCGTTCGACCACATCGCGCACACCAGGCTCTTGGGCGTCGGGAAAGGCCTCGATAGCCTTTGTCAGGTATTGGGCTTGGGCCTGTTCGAGATACGCCGGTGATTCCAGGCCGGTGAGAAAGGCCTGGGTCTGATAGGCGTTCGACATATCCTTTTCGGCTGAAGCCTTGGGGAAATACGCACCGAAGCTCTTGATCTCTGGCAGCCAGCGCCCGGCGAGCGGGCCGCAGCCGTGAGCGAAGTCCTTGCCGAAGGCGGCGATGATATTGGTGACGGCTTGGTTGTTAGTGGAGCTGGCGACGATTACTGGCGGATCGCCACCGGCCAGCGCTGCTCGAGCCCACAAGGAAGCTACCACTGACAGGACCAAGGTGGTCTTGCCCGTACCGGGAGGGCCATTGACGGCTAATACATCGCCTGCCTCGCCAACCAGCAAATGGGTCAAGGCGTCCCGCTGGGCCGAAGCCAGAGCGTATTCATCGCCAGCGTGGGCAAGACGTACGGCAAAGCCACTGTGTGGTGCCAGGCAGGGTTCGGTGAGAGAAGGAGTGTGTTGGGCAAAGCGCTCGAACAGCTGTGCCTTGGGTTTTTGGTGGCGCAGGTAGTCGTAGAGACGCACGATGTTTTGGCTGAAACCGCTCGGCTTGTCCTCTTTGAATAACAAGCCGTGGTTGGCGTGCATCAGGCTGTCTTGGTTATGTTTCCAACCATTGCTGACAGTCCGAAGCATTTTCCAGCAAAAGTGCAGGTAGGTTCGCCACTGGGCGTGATGTTCCTCCTCATCCTGCGTCTGTTCTGCAGCCGATGGTTCGAAGCAGGGCACCTCCTTGGTGGACAGGAATGCATCCAGGTCTGCCTGGGTACCAATGGTGAAATTGTCTTGGTCCAGTGGCTCGAGAATGTCGCGGGGAAGGAGTACTCGGGAGGTCGGGTACAGGCGGCCGTCCCTGGTAACCAGTACATCACAGACCAATGGTGTGACCACTGCCGGCATGTCCTTGCGAGCCTTGCCGTGTTCCAGGCGCTGGTAGTACACCAGTGGGCGCAGGGTGACCTTGATCGTGGCAGCCGTTTGCGGCTCACCCATGAACAGCATTTCGGCGAGCTCGACTGGCAGGCGTCCGCTCGACACGTTGCAGTTTGGAACCTCGATGAGTTTTTCGGCTTGGCTGGCGTCCAGTGCGCCGTTGCCGTTCTCTGCGTCGGCCAGAGAGTTTCGCCAGTAGGTGGCGAGTTTCAGTGCGTGTTCGTTCATCGTCCTGATTCAATACAGACCGGCACTTACTGTAGCGGTCGAGGAAAATGTTGTGGTGTATGGCCAAGATCGGCAAGTACCTAGCGTTGCACTAAAACTCTCAATTGCCGAGGCCTTTAGCGTAAAGGCATATTGGCATCATCGCCCCTTGATGGACAATCACTTGCATGATGCTGATGGTTGTCATTACTCGCTCTGGGGTTAGCTGGGCCTGATCGAAACCAGCTAGGCTTCTGGCAGGAGCAATGCAGGGTGCTGGATACCACGCAAGGAGTCGCCAATGACCGCTTTATCCTGGACCCAGGTCAGTGAACAAGCCGGCGAACCATTGGAATTTGGCGCCGCCCATGTGCGTTGTGCCTGGCGTCGACACGTGAACCACTCGCACAAGTTTGCCAGCCTGGAACACGCCTTTACCGGTGCCGATTCGTTGCCGAAACTGCTGCAGAATGTGGACGGCAACCGCAATGCCCGCAACCACAGGGATCGCGGGGCAGCCTTGTTTGCTGCTGTCTGGTACCGCTCAGGGCCGTGGGCGATTCTGTGCGATGCGACGCATGCCACCCTGGTGCCTCGGACCGCAGTCGAGGCGCTTGCGGTCTGCGGGCAACGCGATGACCATTTTACCGAGGCGCTGCGGGCGCTGTTCGCGGCAGCGCCGGCGGAGCTTTTGCGAGTGCTGGACGATTCTTTTTATCGTTTGAATATCACGCGACCTACTGCCTGAAAGTTGAACCTGCCTGCCTATCAACTCGGTTAAATCGCAATCTATTTCAAACTCCGAAGTTGAAAGCGATGGAGATGCGTGGCCTGTTGCCGGGAAAGCGTTGCACCGAATGCAAAAGCCATGAGGGAAACATCAGGAAGGTGCCACTTTCCGGAACTTGGGTGATGCCAAAACCTGCTGCCAAACAGTCCTTGATGCGCATGCGCAGTGCCGGGTTGTAAGTGGAGGCGATCATGCCCCTGGGGTCGATAAACTCCAGATCGCCACCTACTTGCAATTGTTCTTCACGACCGCCGGTGTCGACCCAGTAGACCCCGGACCAGAATGCCCCGGGATGCCCATGCAGTGCATTGGTATGGCCGGCTTGATTGACGTTGACCCAGGCGTTGATCTTCCACTCGAAGTTGGGTTCGACCAGGCCGTATTGTTCGCTGTGCACCGCAGTGAGTTGGCTGGCGAAGTCCTTGGCGAATTGCACCAGGGACTCGCAAGCCGTTCCTCCCCAGAGGTTGAAATCGCTCGCCGATTGCCAGCCGCCGTCGTTGCTGTGCTGCGTGCCGCGCAGGTCCTGGGCCATGCGGCTGTCGATCAGGGCCTTGAGTTGCACATTCAGCGCTTGGGCATCGGGGTGGCGCAGGCTCTCTACCGGCGTGGCGAACAGATGGCGGATATTGATCAGTTGCGGGTCCACGAGGGTGTTGGCAAGAGGCATGTAAATTCCATTTAAAGTACCAGGATGGCTCTGGCTAGTTGCAGGTCCGAGAGTTGCGAGTCTCCCGTTACTTGGCGAATCCTGGCAAATGCCGCTTCAATGCGGACGCCGCGAATATCGCCGTCACTGGCAACGAATGCCGCTGCGTCATCCTTGGCCGCCAGCACGATCTTGTCGTCCTTGAACGAGCCGCTAGTGCCTTTGGACGCACTCATGGTGAGACTGACCGAAATATCGGTGGTCATGATGAAACTGGTGGCGTGGGCATGCATGCTCATCAGGCCGCAAACAACACATAACAGGCGGGGAAAGTTTGGCCGTTTCATTGGATCTACGAAGGTTAAGTTGGGGTTAAATTCGGGGGTGAACCCTACCAACGGGTAACCTTCGGCAACCTCAGGGCTTTTGCTAAAGATTGTTAAAAAGTGCGATGGGCGGGTCTTTTTTAAACTTTGCAGGCAACTTTCAAGTTGCCCTCAACAGCCAGAAATTGATTATCGGAAACCGCCGCAGCGGCGCGGCGAATTAAGTGCCGGATCGCCTATTTTCAGCGCTGTTGGCTGGGTTTTCGCCGCCGCCTCTGCTGGTAGAGCAGCGGCGGGGTGCGGTAGCGGTTTCAGTCGGGGTAGGGGCTATGGCCTGGCGCCCAAGCGCTGCACCTCGGGGAACAGCTGGCCCAGGGTGCGGCGGGCCTGGGCCGCCTCCAGGTAGGCGTAGAGCAGGTCGGTCAGGTCTTCGAAGCCCAGGCGTCGGCCGTCGAGCATGGGATTGCACAGCCACAGGCGGACCCGCATGCCCGCCGCCACGCTCCGGGCGTTGGGCGCGGCCAGGGCCTTGAAGCCGGCCGGGGCCAGTTCCGGCGCGCGCTGGCCGGCGCTCACCGAGAACACCACGGCCAGGCTCAGGTGGCGCTGCTCCAGTTCGAAGGCATCGAAACAGGTCCAGGGCGTGGGTTCGGCGGCGTTGGCGAACTGCAGGCTGCCTGCGCTCAGTGCCAGCACCCGCTGGCCATGGCGCCGGCGCAGGGCCTCCGCCCCCATCAGGCCGGCGAGCCCGGCGCCGAGCAGCAGCGCGCCAGGCCCCCAGAACAACAGCTGGGCCGAGTGCAACTGCCAGGCCGTGGGCAGGCTGGCCAACCAGCCGCCGATGGCCAGCAACAGCACCGAGAGCAGGGCCAGCAGGGCCGCCTGGCCCAGGCAGCGCTCATGAATCTCGCACTGGCCCTGGGGGCCGTCGGCGGCCGCTTGCAGTTGTTCCAGCAGCGCTTCCTTGCCGGCGTTATCCACGGCCTTGCAGCTCATCCAGTTGCTGCTGGGCGTTGGCGGCCTGGCAGTAGGCGTCCAGCAGGGCCGAGATGTCATCGACGCTGAGTTTTTGCCCGGCGCGCATCAGGCCGGCGGAGTGGATGCGGATCTGCGGTTGCGGGTCGCGCAGGGCCACGGCCTGGTTGCCGAACAGCTGGCGCACCGGGCGATGGCTGGGCAGCGGGGCGTCGGCGCGCAAGGTCAGTTGTTGCAGGGTTTGCAGCAGCTCGTCCTTGACCTGGATGTCCACCACGTCGGTGAGGTTGACCGGCGCGCTCAACGGCTCGGCGAACAACTGGCGCCGGGTCAGGCGCATGAAGACCTGCTGGCCGGCGTTGCGGTGCTGCCAGCTGACCACGGCGAACAGCAGGGTCAGGAACAGGCCGCAGAGCAGCAGGCCGGTCTTGCCCTGGTGCAGGCCCAGGGCCAGGGCGCCGAGGGACGCGAGGGTCAGCAACGGGCCGAACACCTGGTAGCGGCGGGTGTTGGTGAACTCGCTCTGCTCGGGCACGCGCTCGATCACCTGTTGCAACTCGGCGATCACCCGCTGGCGCTGGGCGGCCTGGGGATGCTCGGCCATGGGTGGGAGGGTGGAATCGGGGTGTTGGGCATCGGTCATGGGGGAGCCTTGGATCAGGAGAGGGAACAAGCACGGGCGGCGCGCAGGAGCACTCGCCCGCTCGAGGGTCATTGCGCCTTGAGGTAGTCGTTGAGGAAAGCCTGGGCATTGCCATAGCTGGACAGGTTGTCGTTATAACCCACCTTCAGCGGCTTGGCCTGGCCCGGCAGGTACAGCTCGCCATAGCCATCCTGGAGCACCAGCACCACGAACTTCTGGCCGTCGACCTGGGTGGAATAACGGGTGTCGCGGGCGGTCTGTTCCACGTTCATCTTCTGGATGCGCATGTTCCAGTCGTGGTCGGCGTCTTCCACCTGCACCAGCGCCTGGTTGGCGCTGCGCTCGCCGATGCGCAGGGTCCAGACCTTCACCCCGTGCGGGCCGTTGTAGGCCACCATCTTGTCCGCCACCTGCGGGCGTTCCTCGGCCTGGGCCATCCCGGCCACCAGGGCCAACGCCATGGCCCATGCGACCGTCCATCGGCTATACAAGTGCATCCTTCACGCTCCTGAGAAATTGAAAAGGGGCAGCTATTGAAGTCGGCGCTGGCCGCGCTGCCAAGCACTGTGACCGCTGCGCACACTAAAAATGCCGTCGCTCACAAGTGGCGATGGGCAAAGTGTGAGTGGGTTACCATTGGCCACCGCACACCAGGCAGTCATGGATACGCTTTACCGATGGAATGCTGGAACCCCTATCTCGACACCCAATTTCGCTTCGACCGGCCCGGCGCCCTGGCCCGTGCCGGGGTCTTCGATCCCACTGCCCGCCGAGTGATGGGCAGCGCCATCGGCCACTACCGCGCCCGCACCGTGCGCGCCCATGTGCAGTACTTCGACTGCAACCTGCAATTTCCCGAGCCGCTGCGCATCCACAAGGTGCTGCCAGACAGCCTGTGCATCGTCCAGGTGCTCGACGGCCAGTGGCGGCACCGGGTCGATGGCCAGCTCAACCACTACACCCCCGGCGCGCCCCACGCCCTGGGCCTGAGCGAAACCATGGAAGCGGTGGACCAACTGCCCGCCGGCAGCCACGCCTGCCTCTCCGGGTTGCGCATCGCCGGGCATTACCTGCGCGAACTGGCCGAGGAAGACTCCAGCCTGCAACCCTTGCTCGGCCTGCTGGACGACGGCATGTGCTTCAGCGAATTCCAGCGCTGCCAGGCCCTGGGCAACCTGCTGCGACGGCTATACCAGTCGCCGTACCAGGGCGCCCTGGAGCGCCTGCACCAGGAGAGCCTGAGCCTGGCGGTGCTGGTGGAGCTGGCGGCGCACCTGCAAGGCCAGCGCCCCGGACCACCACCAACGGTGCGCGGCCGTCTGGACCTGGCCCACGAAGCCCGGCGCCTGCTCGACGCCCAGCTGATCGAGCCGCCCGGCAGCCAGGCCCTGGCCCAGCAACTGGGCGTGGGGGAAACCACCCTGCGCCGGGCCTTCGCCCAGGTCTTCGGCCAGTCGATGCTGCAGTACCTGCGCCAGCAGCGCATGGAACTGGCCCGCACCCTGCTGCGCCAGGGCAAATGGCAAGTGGCGCAGATCGCCTACCGCCTGGGCTACGCCAACCCCGCCAATTTCAACCACGCCTATAAAACCCACTTCGGCCACCCGCCAGGGGCGGAACGTGGCAAGCCCTAGCCTCTTGAGGATGATGAACCATGAGCAAATTGACTGCGCTGATCGCTGAAGCCAAGGCTGGCCTCTCTGTGCAGCAGAACATTCCCCAGGCCGCCTGGGAGGCCATCGCCCGGCAGTGTGGCGAGGCGGAAATCGTCGAGATCGAGGCGCGCATCGCCACGCTGACCGCCCAGCGCGAAGCGGTGGAGGAGTGGGATGGCGACACCCTGGATGACCTGTATTTCGCCATCGCCCACTTCACCCGCTTGTTGGCACTGGCCGTGGCCCATGGGCGCGGAGAGTGAGGGGCCGGTTGACCGCACGACATTTGCTCGACGGCTTGAGTCGTGGATCGGGCCTATGTTCGCGTGGGGCTTTGCACAATGGACATAACCCGCGACGTTTTGAGCATTGTCCCGATACGAACAGGCACCTAGCCTGCTGCGGTCGCTGCAAAATCAGCGACCGGGCCTGAGAACCCGATCAGATACAGGCACATTGTTGATCAGGAGTTTCAATCATGTTTGCCGGTCATCTGCCCGATTTATTCTGTCATTCGTTTATCTTTCCAGCGCTCAAGCGCAACCTCCGCCAGCCCATGATCGGAGGTGCCCAATGAACTCAAACAAGCCGATCCAGACCCAAGGTTTTGTCACCTTCGGCAACTGCCCTGAAACCGACCACAGCCTGTTCCGTGTCAACGCCGGAGTGCCTCTGCAACAGGCACTGGAGCAGGCCTCGACATTGCTGTACTACGCCAAGAAACTCGCACTGGATGCCGCCATGGAAGAGCAGGGCGAGCGTTATGCCTGGGCTTCGCATTTTTTGGCTGAGATGGGGAAGGCGGTGATTGATGATGTGGGGTTGGGGTTGGGGAATGGAGAAAGTGAGGGCGTGATTCTGAGTGAGTGCCGCATGGTAGGGAGTTGATGGAAACGCCGCTTGTTGGTGGTTGATAAGCGGCGTCTTTATGATTTGAAAGGCTGCCACAACCCAAAGCAGACGGTCACGTAGGACTACTTTCGGCTACGAAACGTGCCCGAAATTTCAGTAGGACGGGCAATTAGGGGATGGGCGGAGTAATCAAAAGTTTTAGGAAACAAACCGCGCCGAAGCAGTGATAAACACGCCCCGGCGCAGCAATATTTCAAGCTGGGGAAGGTGCAGTCAGCAGATACCCGTCCAACTCTTCGATCACGCACATCGACAGCGTCATCTGCGCATTGATATGCGTATCCAGCGCCCCGATCATCTGCTTGTCCCGCTCAGCTCGCACCGCACCAAACAGATCGATTTTGTCGAGCAGGTAGCAGACAAAAGTCATGCTCAGAGCGGTCACCGCCCCCACTAGCACAGCCGTCAGCACACCAGCAAACGGTGCGAACAGGGGCACCCCGAGAATAAGCTTCTCGGCAGCCTCTTCCAAGGCCACGCCACCAACCACGACACCACCTGCAGCAAGCAACTTCAAAGCTTCATGTGCCGCCTGGGCGAAGGTCATGTCCTTTGGAGGGAACAAGAAGGTCTTCAGTGCTTTGAGCAGCGAGAAGATCCCTTCGCGGATCATCCGTACGGCGCGTCTGCCAGTGGTAACGAACAGGTTGATCATCACGGTCACGGCGTTGGACACGAAGCCCGAAATGAAGCCGCCGCTGAAACTGTGCAGCATCTGTTCCCATCTGCTCGCTACCTTGACGCCTACGCGATTCAGGCGCTCGCCCAGTTCGGCAAGGATAGTGTCGCTCTGGCGGCCGTTGCGGTACAGGTCCCTGATCTCGTCCAAGGCGCTGCTGAACAGTTCGACCATCAACATGCCGAAGGCCTGTTGGGCGCCCATCTTCAAGCCTTCGGTCATACCGGTCTTGGCGGCATGGACGGTGTAGTAGGTGGCTTTTTCAGAGGTGCTCGGGCCGTGTCGTTCGACGGTCGCTTGGCCTCGCTCCAGTGCCGCTTCTACGCGCTTGCGATCAACACGGTAATATTCTTCGTTTGTAACATCGCGACCGTTCGAGTTCTTTTCCAGCCACACCAGCTTTTCATCATCGCTCATCGAGCTATTGATGTTGCGCTGGGTGGATATGAGATTCTCGGAGTCAGTCGCGAAGTCGGCGCGCTGGGTCTTTGACTGCATGTACCCACCGTTTTGGTGGTAGGTTTTCAAAGGCACGATGTGGTCGGGGCTGGTGTCTTTGCCCATCACCGTTTCGCCTGTGTAGCCGTCGGTGAGTTGCCCCTTGCTATCCAGTTGACCTTTGGTGAAGCTGGCTCCTACCGAAGAATTACTGTCCCCGGAGAACTTTTTGCCGTCGCTGTTCTTGCCTTTGTCGTAATGATCACGGTTGTATTTTTCTTCGTCAGGATTGGCATAGGTGTCCTGCTGGGCATTGTGGACGGTCGTCACATTACCCCCTTGCTTGTCGTACACCGCAAGGAATTTACCCAGTCCCAAGGGGCCGGCGATGGAGCCAATAATATCGCGCTGTGCCTTGGACAGCAGGTCGTTCACCCGAGCCTGGTCGAACTCCTGCTCGAGCTCTTTCAGCAACTCGCGAGCATCCTGCGGGGCGGCCAGCAGAGTGAGGCTCAACGAGGCGTGGTAGTCCAGGCTGGCGAGACGTACGCTGTCGGCCTGCTTGGCCAGCAATGCTGCTACATCTTCAGGTGCGGCAGCGGCGTGAAGCAGCGGGCGGTTGGCAAGTTGCTCGCGCAGGGCCTGTTGTTTTCTGAACTGTTCGAGCTTGCTCATCGGGCGCTTTCCTTACGCGGTTTTCAGACTGTTCCAGGCTTGCATGAAGGCCGCTTCCTGCGGGTGTACGGTATCGTCCGAGAGCACTACCAGGTGGATGATTTCATCGAAGATGGACAGGCTCATGCCCGATGCTTTCGCCAGCTCGAAGGCTTCCTTCACCGTTGGAGGTTGCTGGTAGAGCAACTCGATTTTGGCTTTGACCACTTCCGGGATGGCGCCGCCCGCGAGGCCATTGATGAAAAGATCGATGTTTGCGCGTTCGGATGGTGTGATACCGCCGTCGCATTGGGCGGTCGCGACTGCCACGGCGTTCAGGGCGATGATTGCATTGAAGTGTTTGCCGGCTACCTTGAGACTTTCCATGGCTTTTTCGAGGCGGTCTTTCAGCACCGAGATCTCAACCAGTTGCTCGGCTTTGGCTTGCTTGACTCCATCATCGAACCCGGCCTTGCGTGCTTCCTCGTCTCCGTCCAGGTTAGCTGCCACTACGGCACCTGCAACGCCAGCGCCCACGGCAGCAGCGATGGTGCCGGCCCCGGCCAGTGAGCCAAGCAGGCTAGCGCCACCGATCAGCGATCCGCCACCGGTAAAGGGTGCTGCCGCGATGGCCCCTACGCCGATCGCGGCACCGCCGAGCACTTTCAGGTAGTTTATTTCCTTATCACCGGAGACTACATCGCCCACGTAATCGCGAGTGGCGTCGTAGCCGTTGGACACGACGTCACCCACTGTTTCTGCCGCATCGGACAGTGTTTCGACGGTGGAGTTATAGACAGTGGAGGCGGTGTCGGACACTGCGTCAGCCACATTGCCGACCGTTTCGCGGGTGGCGCCATACGCATCGGAGACGGTATCGGCCACTTTGTCAGCCACGTCGCTGACGGTTTCCTTGGCCGAGTCGTAGGCTCGGGATAGGGCGTCGCCGATGGACGAGAAAATAAAGGTGCAGCCCAATGTGTCGCGGGCCAGCGATTCGCTCTCATGGCTAACCAGGTTGGCACCGAAACCCTGAGCCGATTGCAGGAAGATACGTCGATACATGAGCAGGCCATCCATGGTGGACAAAAGTGCCTGCGATTCTCCACAGGGCGCGAATAGTGTCAATATGCCTGTGGCGGCATTTTCAAATCACCTCTGTTCATTCGATACGAAGGCCCCCTTCATCTGCCTGATATCTACTCATAAAGCCAAGGCTTCAATGCCTCCAAGTTTTTCACCACAATCTGTTGTGCCGACGCCTTGGGCTCAAGCTTCTTTGGATCGATCTGGTACCGCTGCAACACATAACCCACCAGTGCACACCGCGTCGGTATCACCAACTCACCGTGCTCCATCCCAAAGTCCACCTCAATGATCGCCCTTTGCTCAAGCTTCAAACGCGAATCCGGCTCGATAACCACATCGACAAGGGTGTTCCATTCCTCATCCTCGCCGATCAGATTCTCGCTCATCCGCTCGAACTCCAGCACCCCCCGGAACCTGCTCAACACAAAATCCCGATACTTCCGATTTTTCTCGCAATACGCCCGCACATGCCAGCGCATGCCTGTGTAGACCAGGGTATGCGGTGATATAAGCCGCGTCTCTGGCACGGGATTGGACAGCGACACATACTCAATGGCGATCACCTCTCCATTGCGGCAAGCCTTGAGTAGTGGCCGCAGTACTTGCGGACGAATCGTGCGGTCCGGCACATCCAGTACCCTGGTATGCGCATAAGCCAGTGCCAATCCCTCCACATGCGGTGCCCGCGAGTGGGTCTGGTTCAGCAGCTGCAGATAGGCATTGGCACTGTCATCGATGAACAGCGGTTTGAAGTGCTTGCTCGGTACATAACCCTTCAGCTGCTTGTCATATGTAAGATTTTTAGGCGCATGCCCGGTGATGTAGGTGTTGATGTCCTTGGACGCCTGCTGGCGGCTGATGCCGAAGCTCTGCATCAGGTGGCCCGTGGTAAGGCGGCCTTCCCACCAGGCCACGGTTTCGATCAAACGATAGCGAAGTGCCAGATCCCAGCGAACTTGGTTGATCTCTTGTGTGCGTTTCATGACCCATCCATGTGCGTGTTTTGTTTACCTGTATAAGTCTACAATCTATACGTGTAAAAAATAACTACATATTCTTTGGCTGTCTTCGGTACAAACGACTTAGCCAAAAGGATTGAACATGACTTCGACGGATGTGATTTCGATAGCGGCCTTGGTGATGATGGTGGCAATTGCTGTGCTGCTGCTGGCCCATTATCTGAGGTTGCAAAAGGTGTGGGACACGATTGTCAATTGTCGTACGACTTTGCGCTGGGCGCGCATACATGAGTCGGAGAACAAGGAGCTTCGTTCGGCACTACGTGCTGAGAGGGCGCATGTGGACCAGTTGCAGAGGAAGGTAACGTTGTTGGAGGAGCTGTTGCCCGAAGGCACATGAATGCTGTCCGTAACCGATCGTACGGTCGAGACAGTTGGAGCACGTTGTGATGCGTTGGGACTGATGCGGAGCCAGCGCGCGAATACTGGTACGGCGTGGCTTGCAAAAACATGTAGATATGAGTTGAAGGAGTAGCCATTCCGTTACGTCGACCGGTTGAATCCACAGTCGAAAGCGATCAAGTCGAACGCCCGCTTCTGGCCGGCAACAGCCGTTCGGTTAACCCCCTCAAAACGTCGGCGGCGTAATCACCCACAACACCACCGCATCCTCCTCCCCAGGGTTCCCATACTTATGCGGCTCCTGGCTGGAGAACCTGAAGCTGTCCCCCTCGCTCAGCTGGAAGTAGCGCTCCCCCACCCACAGCTCGAAGCTCCCCGACAGCACATACCCGGCTTCCTCGCCCTCATGGCTGTAGCTCTCCTTGCTGTAGGTGCCGGGGGGAAAGCGTGAGTGCAAGAATTCCAGTTGCTGGGTCGGCTGCGGGGTCAGCAGCTGGTCGACGATGCCGTTTTCGTAGTTCACCTGCAGCCGCTGTTTCTTGCGCACCACGTAGCCCTGGTCTTCGGGGGCCGTCTGGGTTTCGCTGGCGAAGAACCACTGGATGGTCACGCCCAGGCTGCGGGCGATGTTGAACAGGGCGGGGATGGAGGGGTAGGCGAGGTTGCGTTCCAGCTGGCTGATGTAGCCGGCGGTGAGTTCGCTCTGCTGGGCCAGTTCGCTCAGGGTCAGGCCGCGGCGTTTGCGCAGGCCGCGGATGCGCGTGCCAAGAAACTGCGGGCCGCCGGGGGCCTGGTGGTCGCCGCCGGGCTCGGGCAGGTGGCTCGCGGGCGGCGTCTTGCTGCTTTGGGTCATGGCGGGCTCCAGGCTTGGAAGGCGGGCGCGTCCGAGCACCCGTCCTGCAAAAGCCCCGGAGTATAAAGCAGCCTCAAAGCGCCCAGGCGACTTTCAAGCCCTCGTGAATGGCTTCTTCGACGGTGCGCGGGGCCAGGCAGTCGCCGATGCGCTGGAAGGCCACCAGGCCCTTGAGTTGCTCACCCAGGTCGTCCACCGGCCGGTGGCCCTGGCACAGCACCAGGCTGTCGACGTTTTCCAGCAGCATCGGCTCGCCGCTGGCGGTGTGCTGCAGGTACACGGTGTTGTCGTCGCAGCCGTACAGGCGGGCGTAGGGGATGATCGGCAGCCCCAGCTTGTGCAGTTCCCCGGCCAGTTGGTCGCGCACGTACAGCGGCAGGCTTTCGCCGCAGTGAGTGCCGTTGACCGCCAGTTGCACCTGGTGCCCGGCGCGCAGCAGGCGCTCGGCGATGCCCGGGCCGATCCAGTCGCAGCGCCAGTCGGCCACCACCACCGAGCGCCCGAGCTGGACCTCGTCGCGCAGCACTTGCCAGGCGTCCACCACTTGCAGCTCGCCGGCGCGCTCGAAATGGGGCCAGTAGGGGCGGGCGCCGGTGGCGATGATCACGTGGTCGGGCTGTTCGCGCTCCACCAGGGCGCGATCGACCCGGGTGTTGCGCACCACCTCGACCCCGGCCAGTTGCATTTCCCGGTGCAGGTTGGTGCTGGCGCCGCCGAATTCGCTGCGCCGGGGCAGCAGTTGCGCCAGCAGCACCTGGCCACCGAGCTGGGAGCCGGCTTCGTAGAGGGTCACCTGGTGGCCGCGCTGGGCGGCGACGGCGGCGGCCTTCATGCCCGCCGGGCCACCGCCCACCACCAGGATGCGCTTGCGCTGTTGGGCCGGCCGAGCCTGGGCGTACAGCAGTTCGCGGCCGGTTTCCGGGTGCTGGATGCAGGAAATCGGCAGGCCCTTGTGGAAGTGGCCGATGCACGCCTGGTTGCAGGCGATGCAGGCACGCACGTCGTCGACCCGGCCGCTGTCGCTCTTGTTGGGCATTTGCGGATCGCAGATCAGCGCCCGGGTCATGCCGCACACGTCGGCCTGGCCTTTGGCGAGGATGGCCTCGGCTTCCTGGGGCTGGTTGATGCGCCCGGTGACGAATAGCGGGATCTGCAGCGCGGCCTTGAAGGTCCCGGCTTCGCGGGCCAGGTAAGCCGCTTCCACCGCCATGGGCGGGACGATGTGCACGGCGCCGCCGAGGGAGGCCGAGGTGCCGGCGACGATATGCAGGTAGTCCAGCTGGTCTTGCAGGTGTTGGGCGGCGGTCAGGGACTCGTCCTCGGTCAGGCCCTCGGGGTCGCGTTCGTCGGCGCTGATGCGCAGGCCGATGATGAAGTCGTCGGCGGTGCTGGCGCGCATGGCCGCCAGCACCTCGCGAATGAACCGCAGGCGCTGCTCCAGCTCGCCGTTGTAGCCGTCGCTGCGGCGGTTGACCCGCGGGTTGAGGAATTGCGCTGGCAGGTAGCCGTGGCTGGCCACCAGCTCCACGCCGTCCAGGCCGGCCTGGTGCAGGCGCCGGGCGGCATCGGCGTAACCCTGGATGATCGCGTCGATCATCTCCTGGTCCAGGGCTCGGGGCATGACCCGGAAGCGCTCGTTGGGCACGCCCGAGGGGGCATAGGCCACCGCCAGCAGGCCGTCGGCGGACTCCATGATCTCGCGCCCCGGATGAAACACCTGGGACAGCACCAGCGTGCCGTGGGCATGGCAGGTCTCGGCCAGGCGCCGGTAGCCGTCGATGCAGGCATCGTCGGTGGCCATCAGCACATGGCTGGTGTAGCGCGCACTGTCGTGGACCCCGGCCACCTGCAACACGATCAGCCCGACCCCGCCTTCGGCCCGGGCCCGGTGGTAGGCGATCAACTGCTCGTTGACCAGGTTGTCGGTGGGCATCGAGGTGTCGTGGCCGCTGGACATGATGCGGTTCTTCAGGCGCTTGCCACGGATCTGCAACGGCGCGAAGAGGTGCGGGAAGGCGGTGGTCATGGCGCGGGCTCCAGGCTGGCCAAGGGCAGGGCGATGCCTTGGCGTTGTTATTGTTTGCCTATAAAAATTTACCGGTAGTAAAAAATCAACTTGTTTTTTTACTGATCCTTGCAGTAGCTTCGATTGGCGCCCCAGCCTGCGGGGCGCCCCTCACAACAATAAAAAAGGGCCGTGCCGGAGCTGTCCGGCAGGGCACCGTCACGAGGAATCACCGATGAAAGCGCTCACCCGCAAGCATGGTTGTTCGTTCCTGGCCCTGAGCCTCGCCCTGACATTGGGCCTGGACAGTGCCCGGGCAGCCCCCGACATGGTCGTGGTGGGGTACGGCGGAGCCGGCCAGAAAGCCCAGGATGTGGCGTTGTTCCAACCCTTTGCCAAGGCCGATGGCAGCAAGCTGATCCAGAGCGAGTACAACGGCGAGATGGCGCGGATCAAGGTCATGGTCGACACCGGCAACGTCGATTGGGACGTGGTGCAGATCGAAGGTCCGGACCTGATGCGCGGCTGCGACGAAGGCATGTACGAACCCCTGGACTGGAAGGCCCTGGGCCACGCCGACGAGCTGATCGCCGATGCCGCCCAGCCCTGTGGCTCGGCTGTGCTGGTGTGGAGCGTGGCCATCGCCTACGACCGCAACAAGCTGGCCAGGGCCCCGGCCTCCTGGGCCGATTTCTGGGACGTCAAGCAGTTCCCCGGCAAGCGCGGCCTGCGCAAGCGCGCGGTGTACAACCTGGAGTTCGCGCTGCTGGCCGATGGGGTCAAGGTCGAGGACGTGTACAAGGTCCTGGCCACGCCCGAGGGGGTGGATCGGGCCTTCGCCAAGCTCAGCCAGCTCAAGCCGTACATCCAGTGGTGGGAGGCCGGGGCGCAGCCGGCGCAGTGGCTCAGCGCCGGCGATGTGGTGATGACCTCGACCTACAGCGGCCGCATCGCCGCGGCCGCCCAGGACGGCGCGCCCCTGGCCGTGGTCTGGCCCGGCAGCCTGTATGGCATGGATTACTGGGCGATCATCAAGGGCTCCAGGCACGTGGCCCAGGCCAAGCGCTTCATTGCCTACGCCAACCGCCCCGAGGCCCAGGTCGACTATGTGCGCGCCATTCCCTACGGCCCCACCAACACCCTGGCCGCGGCCCGGCTCGACCCGGCGCTGGCCCAGTGGGTGCCGACCTCGGAGCAGAACCTCAAGGGCGCCCTGGCGATGAACGTGGAGTTCTGGGTCGATCATGGCGAGGAGCTGGAAGAGCGCTTCAACGCCTGGGCCAGCAAGTAACCCCAACGGGCTGGACGTCGGCGGACGTGCGGCCCTATCGTTTGCCAGCCCAACAGCCTGGAGGACTCCAATAATGAATAAGATCGTGCCCGGCCCCCACGCCCTGACCGAGCGCAGCGCCACCGAGCAGCGCCTGCGCGAAGAGCTGGCGGCCTGCTACCGCCTGATCGCGCACTTTCGCATGACCGATTTGATCTTCACCCATATCTCGGTGCGCCTGCCCGGGCCCGAGCATCACTTTCTGATCAACCCCTACGGGCTGATGTTCGAGGAAATCACTGCCTCCAACCTGGTGAAGATCGACCTCGATGGCCAGGCCGTGGAGCCTTCGCCGTACCCGGTGAACCCGGCGGGGTTCGTGATCCACAGCGCCATCCATGGCGCTCGCGACGATGCCCAGTGCGTGCTGCACACCCATACCAAGGCCGGTTGTGCGGTGGCGGCGCTCAAGTGTGGCCTGCTGCCGGTGAACCAGATCTCCATGGAGTTCTATGGCCGGGTGGCCTACCACGACTACGAAGGCGTGGCCCTGGACCTGGCCGAGCAACAGCGGCTGGTGGCTGACCTGGGCGACAAGAGCGTGCTGATGCTGCGCAACCACGGCCTGCTCACCGTGGGCGAAACCGTCAGCCAGGCATTCTTGCGCATGTATTACCTGGAGAAGGCCTGCGAGATCCAGCTGGCGGCCCAGGCGGCGGGGGAGATCGTGCTGCCACCGGACGCGGTCTGCGCCCACACCGAGCGCCAGTTCAACGATCCGGGCCGGCCGTTGCAGGAGGGCGAACTGAGCGACCCGGACGCCATGCAACTGGCCTGGGCCGCGCTGCTGCGCCTGCTCGAGCGCATCGCCCCCGACTACCGCGATTGACCCTCCACCCCAGCGGGCGACGCGGTGCGGCAGGCAAACCGTGGATAACGATTGGCGGCTAGTGCCGAGCCGTGCGCAGCCTGCGACAGCGGCCACACGAAGCCCTGTAGCCGCTGTCGAGCGCAGCGAGGCTGCGCCAAGGCCCGCAGGGCCTTCAGCGATCGACCGGCCAACACTGTCCCGGCACCGCTGGGAATCTGGCCAGTTCACAAAAGCTTGTTGTACAGTCGTTCAACTGTCATTTCCCGTCATTGCCAAGGAGTCATGCCCCATGAACCAGGAAGCGCGCTTTTCCCGCCTGGAACCCGGGTTGCGCAAGGCCGAGCTGATCGAGGCGACCCTGACCTGCCTCAAGCTCCACGGTTTCCAGGGCGCGTCGATCCGCAAGATCAGCGCCGAGGCCGGGGTCTCGGTGGGGCTGATCAGCCATCACTATTCCGGCAAGGACGAGCTGGTGGCCGAGGCCTATCGCTCGATTACCGGGCGGGTCATGAACCTGCTGCGCGAAGCCATGGACCAGGCCGCGCCGGCGCCCCGGGAACGTTTGTCGGCGTTCTTCCGGGCCTCGTTCTGCGCCGAACTGCTGGACCCGCAACTGCTGGACGCCTGGTTGGCGTTCTGGGGCGCGGTGAAGACCGCCGAGGCGATCAACCAGGCCCACGACCATTCCTACGCCGAATACCGCAACGAACTGGCCGGGCTCCTGGCCAGCCTGGCCGGGGACCAGGCCTGGGCCGACTTCGACGCGGACCTGGCGGCCATCAGCCTCAGCGCCTTGCTCGACGGCCTGTGGCTGGAGTCCGGGCTCAACCCCGGGACCTTCAGCCCGCAGCAAGGCGTGCAGATCTGCGAAGCCTGGGTCGAGGGCGTGCTGGCCAGCCAGGGGCGGGGCTTTCGCCAGCCGACATAGGGCTGTTGATCGGTTGTTCAGTAATGGCTAGGCTGCTGCGCACAAGGCGACACCTCTAATAAAAATAATCAGGAACACAGGCGATGACTCCTCGGGTATTGATCGTCGACGACGATCCGTTGATTCGCGAACTGCTCCAGGCCTATCTGTCCCAGGAAGGCTACGACGTGCATTGCGCTGCTACGGCGGAACAGGCCGAGAGCTTCCTCGACCAGCACACGGTCGATCTGTTGATGCTCGATATCCGCCTGCCCGGCAAGGACGGCCTGACCCTGACCCGCGAGCTGCGAGTGCGCTCGGAGGTGGGGATCATCCTGATCACCGGGCGCAACGACGACATCGACCGCATCGTCGGCCTGGAATGCGGCGCCGACGACTACGTGATCAAGCCCCTCAACCCCCGCGAGCTGGTGTCCCGGGCCAAGAACCTGGTCCGCCGCGTGCGCCATGCCCGCCAGCCACCAGCGCCGGCCAGCCATCCCAGCCCGGTCAAGCAGTTCGCCGACTGGGCCCTGGACACCGACCGCCGCCGGCTGATCGACGCCCGGGGTGGCGAAACCCTGCTGACCCACGGCGAATACCAACTGCTCAGCGTGTTCCTGCGCAACAGCGGCCACACCCTCAGCCGCGACCAGTTGATGGACCAGATCCGCAACCGCGAGTGGGTGCCCAGCGACCGCTCCATCGATGTGCTGGTGGGCCGCTTGCGGCGCAAGCTGCATGACGACCCGGCCGAGCCGGAGCTGATCATCACCATCCACGGTGCTGGCTATCTGTTCACTGCCAGCGTGGCCGCCTGAGGTGCTGCGCCGTGCCTGGGCCCTGGGGCTGATGCTGCTGGCCGGCGCGACGCTGGCCGAGCCCAGGCCGACCCTGAAATATTGTGACCACCCGGTGTACCCGCCAATCTCCTGGAGCGACGGCAGCCAGATGCGTGGCCTGGCCCCGGCCCTGGTGCGCCAGGTGCTGGGGGACTTGGGTTACCAGGTGCAGGTGGTGGTGCTGGGCAACTGGAAGCGCTGCCTGCTGGATGCCGCCGCTGGCCGCGTGGACGTGGTGCTGGCCTACCGCACCGGCCAGCGCCAGCAGGACCTGGTGTTTTCCCGGGTGCCGGTGCTGCGCGAGGAAGTGGCACTGTTCGTCAACCGCCGTCAGCTGCCGCGCTTGCAGCACCTGCAAGACTTGACGGCCTATCGCGGCGGCCTGCTGTTCGGCGAGAGCTACGGCCAGGATTTCGACCGCGAAGTGGTGCAGCACGGCAACATCGAGTGGGTGTCCAGCAGCGTGCAGAACTTCGGCAAGCTGATCCGCCAGCGCATCGACTTCATCCCCCATGAGCGGCGTACCGGGCAGTTGTTCATCGAGCGCCTGCCGGGCGCCGAGGACATCGTCGCCTTGCCCCAGGCGATCAGCGTCGACTACCTGCGCCTGGCGGTGTCGCGCCAGTCGCCCCTGGCGGCGCGCATGGACGAGATCGACACCCAGTTGCAGCGCCAGGTCGACAGCGGCGCGATCCAGCGCTGGCTGGACCAGAGCCAGGCCGACTACCGCACCATGCTCAAGGCCCAAGCCGGTGCGGCGCCATGATCGGCCCACGGCCCGGCGGCCTGCTGCGGCGCCTGTTGCTGTTCATCCTGCTGTTCAGCCTGTGCTTCACCGTGCTGGCCAGTGCGGTGCAGCTGTACTTCGAATACCGCCGCGAAATGCGCGACATCGACAGCCGCATGGAGCTGATCCGCGCCGGCTACCTGGGCAGCCTGGAACGCAACCTGTGGGACCTCAACCAGGAACAGCTGACAGTGCAATTGCAGGGCCTGGTGGACTTTTCCGATGTGGCCCGGGTGCACCTGCTCAGCAGTGATTTCGACCTGCAACAGGGCAGTGCCGAACTGATCGGGCCTTTGCGGGTGGAGCGCTTCGCCCTGAGCTACCAGCCGCCGTCCGGGCCGCGTCGCGAGCTGGGGGAGTTGCAGGTCAGCACTGACCTGGGGGCGGTGTACCGGCGCCTGTACACCACCGGGCTGGCCAGCCTGCTGTGGATGAGCGTGTTTCTCTGCGGCCTGGCGGTGGCGCTGTCCGGGCTGTTCTATCGCCTGGTCACCCGGCACCTGCAAGTCATGGCCGAATTCGCCCGCCGCGTGGCCGGCGGCGACTTGCAGCAGCCGCTGCACCTGGACAAGCGCCAGCACCCGGGCGGTGATGAGATCGACACCGTGGCCGGGGCCCTGGACGACATGCGCCGGGCGATTCTCGATGACATCCAGCGCCGCGAGCAGGACCGCCAGGCCCTGCAGGACAAGCGCGACGAATTGCAGAAAATGGTCCAGCGCCGCACCGCCAGCCTGATGCACGCCAAGGACGAGGCCGAGGCGGCCAACCTGGCCAAGTCGCGCTTTTTGGCCACCATGAGCCACGAACTGCGCACGCCGTTGAACGGCATCCTCGGCATGGCCGAACTCTTGCGCGGCGCGCCGCTTGCGCACCAGGACCGCCAGCGTTTGCAGGCCCTGCACAAGGCCGGCGAGGGCTTGCTGACGATCCTCGACGAGGTGTTGTCCTTCGCCCGCCTGGAGGAAGGGCAAAGCCGTCCGGAGGCCCGGAATTTTTCCTTGCGCCAGTTGTTGGAGGAGGTCAGCACACTGCTCGAACCCCGGGCCCGGGAGCACGGCACGCAGTTGCAGGTGCACGTCGACCCGCGCTTGGCCCCGGGGCAGTACGGCGCCGAGCAGTACCTGCGCCAGGTGCTGAGCAACCTGCTGGCCAACGCCATCCGCTTTACCGAAGGCGGCTGGGTGCGGGTCGAGGTCCAGGTGCTGGAGGACGGACCACAACGGCAACGGCTGCGCTGCTCGGTGGCCGATAACGGCATCGGTATCGCGGCCTCGATGCGCGACAAGATCTTCGAGCGCTTCGTCCAGGCCAGCGATGCGGTGAGCCGGCGCTATGGCGGCACCGGCCTGGGCCTGGCGATCTGCAAGCACCTGGTGCAGCAACTGGACGGGCGCATCGGCGTGGACAGTGAACTGGGGCAGGGCAGTCGTTTCTGGTTCGAACTGGCCCTGGGGGTCGGCCTGGGGCTACCGGCGCCACCGCCGGTCGCGGCACCGGTGCCGGGGCTGAAGATCCTGGTGGTGGAGGACGTGGCGCTCAATCGCGAGGTGGCCCAGGGCTTGCTGGAGCGCGACGGCCACCAGGTGTGGCTGGTGGAGGACGGCGAGGCGGCGCTGGAGCTGTGCCAGCGCCAGGGCTTCGATTTGTTGCTGCTGGACGTGCAACTGCCGGGTATCAGTGGCATCGAGCTGTGCCGCGAGCTGCGCCGGCGCCCGGGGCCCAATCGCCAGGCGCGGATCTTCGCCCTGACCGCCAGCGTCCAGCCGGCCCTGGTGCGCAGTTACCTGGAGGCGGGGATGCAGGGCATCCTCGGCAAGCCCTTGCAGATGGACAGCCTGCGCCAGGTCCTGGCCACTGCGGAGCCGGCCAGCGAGGCACTGGCGGCGCCAGCCCGGAGCGCTGAGGGCGTGCTCGACCAGGAACTGCTGGACACCCACCGCAGCCTGCTGGGGGAGCAGAAGTTGCAGGGGCTGTTCAAGGTCTTGGCGAGCACCCTGGACCAGCAACGGCCGTTGCTCGATGACGCCCTGGCGGCGGCCGACAGTACCCAGGTGCAGCACCTGGCCCACCGCCTGGCCGGCAGCGCCGACTCCCTGGGCTTTTGCGAACTGGCCCGGGTGCTGCGGGCGCTGGAGGATGCGGCGGGGCAGTCCGGCGTCGCGGCAATGGCCGCCCAGGTGCCAGACCTGCAGCAGGCCTGGCAGCGGGCGCGCAGGGCCCTGGATCAACTGCTGGCGGCCTGAAGTACAAAAACCTTACGACTTTTTACATCTTCGATCTTTTGCTTCAACGCGAACTTACATGGCTTTCCAATAATCGGTCGAGCCGCGCCCGCCGCGGCCTTCGAAGCTTATTGGAGATAATAATAATGAACCGCCTGCAAGCTGCTGCCCCATCCCGTCGTACCCCTTCCCAGCGCGCCCTGCGCCTCACCGACTGCTGAGGTGCGCCGTGACGACCACTACTGAACGCAAAGGCATCCAACTGACCCGGGCCTTGAAGAGCCGGCACATCTTCATGTTGTCCCTGGGAGGGGTGATCGGCACCGGGCTGTTCATGGGCTCCGGGGTCACCATCAACCAGGGCGGTCCCTGGGGGGCGATCCTCTCCTACCTGGTGGCGGGCTTCCTGATGTACCTGGTGATGGTCTGCCTGGGTGAGCTGTCGGTGCAGATGCCGGTGTCCGGCTCGTTCCAGGCCCACGCCACGAAGTACATCGGCCCGGCCACCGGCTTCATGATCGGCTGGGTCTACTGGATGAGCTGGGCCACCACCGTGGGCCTGGAGTTCACCGCGGCGGGCATGCTCATGCAGCGCTGGTTCCCCGGGGTGCCGATCTGGTACTGGTCGGCGTTCTTCGTCGCCTTGCTGTTCGGCATCAATGCCCTGGCCACCCGTGCCTTCGGCGAGGCCGAGTACTGGTTCGCCGGGGTCAAGGTGCTGGCGATCCTCAGCTTCATCGTGGTCGGGGTGCTGGTGATCTTCGGCGTCATCGACCTGCCCGGCGGCGCCCCGGCGCCGATGTTCGACAACCTCACCGGCGATTCGCTGTTTCCCAACGGCCTGCCGGCGGTGTTCGCGGTGATGATGACCGTGGTCTATGCCTTCCAGGGCTGCGAGATCATGGGCGTGGCAGCGGGGGAGACCGACCAGCCGGAAAAGAGCATTCCACGGGCGGTGCGCAACGTGGTGTTCCGGGTGCTGATCTTCTACGTGCTGGCGGTGATGGTGCTGGCGGCGATCATTCCCTGGCAGCAGGCCGGGCTGGTGGAAAGCCCGTTCGTCCAGGTGTTCGACATGGTGGGCATTCCCTATGCCGCGGACCTGATGAACTTCGTGATCCTCACGGCGATTCTCTCGGTGGGCAACTCCGGGCTGTACGCCTCGACCCGCATCCTCTGGGCCATGTCCAAGAGCGGCATGGCGCCCAAGGCGCTGTCGCCCCTGAGCAAGCAGGGCGTGCCGCTGCGGGCCCTGGCGATCACCCTGTGCTTCGCCCTGATCTCGCTGATGACCAGCTTCATCGCCGCCGACACCCTGTTCATGGTGCTGATGGCGGTGAGCGGCATGGCCGGCACCGTGACCTGGATCGTCATCGCCCTGGCCCAGTACCGCTTCCGTCGCCAGTTCCTGCGTGAGGGCGGGCAGTTGGAGCAGCTCAAGTACCGTGCGCCGTGGTTCCCCCTGGTGCCGCTGCTGTGCATCGTCCTGTGCAGTTCGCTGTTCGTGTTCCTGGCCCTGGATGAAACCCAGCGCCCATCCTTGTACTGGGGCTTGGGTTTCATCGCCCTGTGCTACGGCGCCTACTACCTGGTGAATCGCAAGCGCCAGGCCCAGCCATTGGCCGCCGCCACCTGACAGCCGAAGGCCCTGCGGGCCTTGGCGCAGCCTCGCTATGCTCGACAGCGGCTACAGGGTTTTGTAGCCGCTGCCGCAGGCTGCGTACGGGGGCGCAGCGGCCGCAAGGTCTGCATCTTTACCGGGTTGTAGTGGCTTGTTCGAAGTTGTAACAGCCGCTCGGCCACAAATCGTTCGAATCACTCTTTATTCAATAAAAACAACAGGATGGATAGGTAATCCGGCCCTGGCCGGGGTACCGCTCGAGCAATTGCCGTCTTGTTGAACAGTCGTTTAGCATGGTCCACAACTCACCTCCCTCATGCCAAATACAATCATTCGAGGACGCCCATGAGCACTTCATCGTCGCTGCTTTGCCAGATCGAGGCAGGTATCGCCTGGATCACCCTCAACCGCCCGGACCAGCGCAATGCCCTGGACATTCCCGGCTTGCGCCAATTGCACGGCTTGCTCGAGCGCTGCCAGGACGACCCGGCGGTGCGGGTGGTAGTGGTGGGCGGCAGCGGCCGCAGTTTTTGCGCCGGCGCCGACCTGGCCGAATGGGCCGAAGCCGAAGCCCGGGGCGCCCTGGAAAGCTACGGCTGGACCGAAACCGCCCACGCCCTGATGAGCTGCCTGCACAGCCTGGACAAACCCACCATCGCCGCCATCAACGGTACGGCCGTGGGCGCCGGCATGGACCTGGCGCTGTGCTGCGACCTGCGGGTAGCGGGGCAGTCGGCGCGGTTCAAGGCCGGCTACACCGGCATGGCCTATTCGCCGGATGCCGGTGCCAGCTGGCACCTGCCTCGGTTGATCGGCAGCGAGCAGGCCAAGCGCCTGCTGTTCCTCGACGAGCTCTGGAGCGCCGAACGTGCCCTGGCCGCCGGGCTGGTGGGCGAGGTCTGCGCCGACGAGCAACTGCACGCCACCGTCGGCGAACTGGCCGGCCGCCTGGCCAACGGCCCGACTTTCGCCTTCGCCCAGACCAAGCGCCTGCTGCGCGAAAGCGCCGAGCGCGACCTGCCCGGGCAACTGGCCGCCGAACTGGCCGCCGGGCTGCTGTGCGGGCGCAGTGCCGACGGCGCCGAGGCCCTGCGCGCGGCCACGGAAAAACGCCCGCCACGCTTTATCGGTCGCTGAGCCGCGACCCAATCCACTTATTTCGCACCGTCAACTCGCCACAGGTAGCGCCATGAACTTCCAACTCAGCCAAGAACAAGAAATGTTGGTCGATGCAGTCCGCAGTTTTGTCAGCAAGGAGTTGCTGCCCCACGAAGAAGCGGTGGACCGCGCCGACGAGGTCCCGGCCGAACTGGCCGCAGAGATTCGCAACAAGGCCATCGCCGCTGGTTTCTATGCCTTCAACATGCCCGAGGAGGTCGGTGGCGGTGGTCTCGACTACCTGTCCCAGGCGCTGATCGAGCGCGAGCTGGCCAAGTGTTCCTGGGCCCTGCATGTGTTCGTCGCCCGGCCGTCGAAGATCCTCATGGCCTGCACCGGCTCGCAGATCGGCGACTACCTGCTGCCTTGCGTGCAGGGCAAGAAGATCGACTGCTTCGCCCTCACCGAACCCGGCGCCGGCTCCGATGCCAATGCCATCAAGACCCGCGCCGTGCGCGAGGGCGGCGACTTCGTGATCAATGGCGCCAAGCACTTCATCAGCCACGCCGGGCATGCGGATTTCGCCATCGTCTTCGCCGTCACCGGCACCTACGAGCACAACGGCCGCCAGCGCAATGCCGTGACCGCGTTCCTGGTGGACCGCGACACCCCGGGCCTGACCATTCGCCGTGGCCCCAAGTGCGTGAGCAACCGTGGCTACCACACCTTCGAGATGTTCTTCGACGACTGCCGGGTGCCGGCCCACCAGGTGCTGGGGGAGGTGGGCAAGGGCTGGGAGGTGGCCAACGCCTGGCTCACCGCCGGGCGGGTGATGGTCGCGGCCAACTGCGTGGGCCAGGCGCAGCGGGCGCTGGATGCCTCCCTGCAATGGGCGGCGGACCGCAAGCAGTTCGGCCAGGCCATCGGCAGCTACCAGGGGGTGTCGTTCAAGCTGGCGGACATGGCCACGCAGATCCGCGCCGCCGAGCTCTTGACCCTGCACACCGCCTGGAAGATGGACCAGGGCAGCATGACCGACGGCGAGGCCGGCATGGCCAAGCTGTTCGCCAGCGAAGTGCTGGGCAAGGTGGCCGACGAGGCGGTGCAGATCTACGGCGGCATGGGCCTGATGGACGAAGGCCCGGTGGAGCGCATCTGGCGCAACGCACGGATCGAGCGGATCTGGGAGGGCACCTCGGAGATCCAGCGGCACATCATTTCCCGTGAACTGCTGCGGCCGTTGCTGCGCTGAACCGCCTGGAGAACCTGCGTCATGTCCCAGACCCTACGTGACAACCTCAAGCGCCTGCTGGCGCCCCGGCACCTGGCCTTCGTCGGCGGCCGCAGCATGGCCCGGGCCCTCAAGCGCTGCGCCGAGGGCGGTTTTGCCGGCGACCTGTGGCTGGTCAACCCGCAGCACGCGCAGATCGACGGCGTGCCCTGCGTGGCCAGTATCGACCAACTGCCGTGCGGCCCGGACGCGGTGTTCGTCGCCACCCACCGCGAGCTGACCCTGGACTGCGTCGCCCAGCTGGCGGCCAAGGGCGCGGGCGGGACGATCTGCTACGCCTCGGGATTCGCCGAGACCGGCGCCGAGGGCCAGGCCCTGCAACAGCGATTGCTGCAGGCCGCCGGCGACATGGCCCTGCTGGGGCCCAACTGCTACGGCCTGCTGGATTACCTGCACGGCGCCGCCCTGTGGCCGGTGGCCCACGGCGGCCAGCAGGTCGAGCGGGGCGTGGCGGTGCTGACCCAGAGCGGCAACTTCGCCTACAACCTGTCCATGAGCGACCGTTCGTTGCCGGTGGCCTACATGGCCTCGGTGGGCAACCAGGCGCAACTGGGCATCGCCGAACTGATGGACGTGCTGCTGGACGAGCCGCGAGTCACCGCCATCGGCCTGCACCTGGAAGGCCTGAAGAACGTGCCGGGGTTCGCCAAGGCTGCGTACAAGGCCCTGGAAAAGGGCATTCCGATCATCGCCCTGAAGACCGGGGTGTCGCCGATCGGCGCCGAGTTGGCCCTGAGCCATACCAGCTCGCTGTCCGGCTCCGATGCGCTGTACGACGCCTTGTTCCAGCGCCTGGGGGTGATCCGCGTCAGTGGCCCGGTGAGTTTTGTCGAGACCTTGAAGGCCGCGTCCTGCGGCCAGTTGCCCGCGGGCCCGCAGTTGATGGCCCTGGCCTGTTCCGGCGGCGATGCCGGGTTGATCGCCGACTACGCCGAGCGCAACGGCCTGGAGTTGCCCAAGCTGGCGAGCGAGCAATGCCAGGCGCTGGCCCAGGTGTTGCCGGGGTACGCCAACCTGGTCAATCCGCTGGATTTCACCACCGCGATCTGGGGCGATGCCCAGGCCTTGCAGCAGATGCTCGATACCGTGCTGGGCAGCGCAGCCGACAGCGCCATGCTGGTGCTGGATTACCCGGCCGAGTTCACCGGCGAGCGCAAGGAATGCGACCTGCTGCTGGAGCTGTTCTGCGCCGCGTTGCAACGCCATGGCAAGCGCGGTTTCGTCACCTCGGCCTTCCCCGAATTGCTGCCGGCGGCGGCCCGGGAGTGCCTGCATGCCCTGGGCATCCCGGCCTTGCAGGGGGTCGAGGACGGCCTGGCGGCCTGGGGCCGGATCACCGCCTACCAGGGCCGGCGCCAGGCCTTGCTGGAACTGGGCGAGGCGGCCCTGGTGCCGCTGTGTCCCGAGGCCCTGGAGGGGACGGGCCAACTGCTGGATGAATGGCAATCCAAACAGGCCCTGCGCGAATTTGGCCTACGCATTCCTGAGGGCCTGCTGAGTACCCCCGAGCAGGCGCTGAGCGCTGCGGCGGCGGTGGGTTATCCGCTGGTGCTCAAGGCGGTCAGCGTCGAGCTGCCGCACAAGACCGAAGCCGGCGCGGTGGCTCTGAACCTCAAGGACCCCGAGGCGCTAGGCGCGGCGCTGCGGCAGATGCGCGCGCGGATCGCCGAGCATGCCCCGGGGGTGGCCTTCGACCAGGTGCTGCTGGAGCCCATGGCCGCGCCGCCCCTGGCCGAGCTGATCGTCGGCATCAAGCGCGAGGAGCATTTCGGCCTGGCCTTGGTGATCGGCGCCGGCGGGGTGCTGGTGGAGCTGCTCAAGGACAGTCGCAGCCTGTTGCTGCCGACTCATCCGGCGGCAATCCGCCAGGCTGTGCTGCAACTGCGCAGCGCTGCCTTGCTGCAAGGCTTTCGCGGACGCCCGGCGGCCGACCTGGACGCGCTGGTAGCGGCCATCGGTGCGGTGGCCGACTACGCCTGCGAACACGCGGCGACCCTGCTGGAACTGGATGTGAACCCATTGTTGGTCGGTGCCCGCGGCACCGTCGCGGTCGATGCGTTGATTCGCCTTGGCCGGGTATGAGGAGAGAGACATGCACGAACAGACCTTGACCGGTGGCCAGGCCCTGGTGCGGCTGCTGGCCGGCTATGGCGTCGACACGGTATTCGGCATTCCCGGGGTGCACACCCTGGAGTTGTATCGCGGCCTGCCCGGCAGCGGCATCCGCCATGTGCTGACGCGCCACGAACAGGGCGCCGGGTTCATGGCCGACGGTTATGCCCGGGTCAGCGGCAAGCCCGGGGTGTGCTTCGTCATCAGCGGCCCGGGGGTGACCAACGTCGCCACGCCCATTGGCCAGGCCTATGCCGATTCGATCCCGCTGTTGGTGATTTCCAGCGTCAACCACAGCGCCAGCCTCGGCAAGGGCTGGGGCTCGCTGCACGAAACCCAGGACCAGCGCGCCATTACCGCGCCGATCACCGCGTTTTCGGCCCTGGCCCTGAGCCCCGAGGACCTGCCCGAGCTGCTGGCCCGGGCCTTCGCCGTATTCGACAGCGAGCGCCCGCGGCCGGTGCATCTCTCGGTGCCGTTGGATGTGCTGGCGGCCCCGGTGGCCCGGGACTGGACTGGCGAAGTGCGGCGGCGCCCGGCCCGTGGTCCCGCCGCAGCGGCGGATGTGCACCAGGCGGCGGACCTGTTGCGCCTGGCCAAGCGGCCGATGATCATCGCCGGCGGAGGGGCTTTGCATGCCGGCGCGGCCCTGCAGGAACTGGCGACCCGGCTGGGCGCGGTGTGCTTCAGCAGCGTGGCCGGCAAGGGCCTGCTGGCGGACCGGGCGCCGCTCAATGCCGGTGCGACCCTGTGCGTGGAGCCCGGCTGGCAGTTGATCAGCCAGGCCGATGTGGTGCTGGCGGTGGGCACCGAGATGGCCGACACCGACTACTGGCGCGAGCGCCTGCCGCTCAACGGCCAGCTCGTGCGGCTGGACCTCGACCCACGCAAGTTCAATGACTTCTACCCCTGCGCCGTGGCCTTGCACGGCGATGCCCGGCAGACCCTGGAGGCCTTGCTCGAGGACCTGGAGCAGCCGCCGGCGGACTCCAGCTGGGCGGTGGCGGCGGTGGCCCGGTTACGCCGCACCGTGGGCGAAGGGCAGGGCCCCTTGCAGCGCATTCACCAGCAGATTCTCCAGCGAGTGGCGGCCGAGCTGCCCGAGCGCGGCTTCATCAGCAGCGACATGACCCAGCTGGCCTACAGCGGCAACTACCTGTACCCCAGCCAGGGGCCGCGCAGCTGGTTGCACCCCACCGGCTACGGCACCCTGGGCTACGGCCTGCCGGCGGCCATCGGCGCCAAGCTCGGCGCGCCCGGTCGCCCGGGCCTGGTGCTGGTGGGCGACGGTGGTTTTCTCTACACCGTGCAGGAGCTGGCCACGGCGGTGGAGGAACTGGACAGCCCGCTGGTGGTATTGCTGTGGAACAACGACGCCCTGGGCCAGATCCGCGATGACATGCAGGCCCTGGACATCGAGCCCATCGGGGTCTTGCCGCGCAACCCGGACTTTATCGCCCTGGCCCGGGCCTTCGGTTGCCCGGTGAGCCAGCCGGCCAACCTCGACGAGCTGCAACAGGCACTGCGTCGTGGGTTCGCCCAGCCCGGGGTGACGCTGATCGAGCTCAAGCACGCCTGCGCCCAGGCCTGACCTACATTTTTTGCCAGGAGTTTCGCCATGCGTTTTTCCAAGCTGACCCAACGTATCGCCGGCGATGGCGCCGCCGCCTGGGACATCCACTACCGGGCCCTGGCCAAGCGCGAGCGGGGCGAGCCGGTGTGGCTGCTGTCGGTGGGCGACCCGGATTTCGACACCCCGCAGCCCATCGTCCAGGCGGCCATCGACAGCCTGCGCGACGGCCATACCCATTACGCCGACGTGCGCGGCAAGCGTGCCCTGCGCGAGGCCATTGCCCGCCGTCACCAGTCGCGTAGCGGGCAGGCGGTGCAGGCCGATGAGGTGGTGGTACTGGCCGGTGCCCAGTGCGCGCTGTACAGCGTCGCCCAATGCCTGCTGGACCCGGGGGACGAGGTGATCGTCGCCGAGCCGATGTACGTCACCTACGAGGCGGTGTTCGGCGCCTGCAATGCCCAGGTGGTGCCGTTGCCGGTACGCGCCGAGGAGCGCTTCCAGGTGCGTCCAGAGGACGTGGCCGCGCGCATCACCGGCAAGACCCGGGCACTGGTGCTCAACAGCCCGCACAACCCCACGGGGGCGAGCATTCCCCGGGCCACCTGGGAGGCGTTGGCGGCGCTGTGCATCGAGCATGGCCTGTGGCTGATCTGCGACGAGGTCTACAGCGAACTGCTGTACGAGGGCGAGCACGTCAGCCCGGCCAGCCTGCCGGGCATGGCCGAGCGCACCGCGACCCTCAACAGCTTGTCCAAGTCCCATGCCATGACCGGCTGGCGCCTGGGCTGGGTGGTGGCCCCGGCGCCCCTGGCCGCGCACCTGGAGAACCTGGCGCTGTGCATGCTCTATGGCTCGCCGGAGTTCATCCAGGACGCCGCCATCGTCGCCCTGGAGCAACCCTTGCCGCAGTTGGCGGCGATGACCGAGGCCTACCGCCAGCGGCGCGACCTGGTCTGCGATTGCCTGGCCGACTGCCCGGGTGCCCGGCCGCTGAAGCCCGATGGCGGCATGTTCGTGATGGTCGACATTCGCGCCACGGGCCTGAGCGCCCAGGCCTTCAGCGAACGGCTGCTGGACGAGCAGGGGGTGTCGGTATTGGCCGGTGAAGCCTTCGGTCCCAGCGCCGCCGGGCATATCCGCCTGGGCCTGGTGCTGGAGCCCGAGGCCCTGCGCGAAGCCTGCCGGCGCATCGCCCGCTGCGCCAGCGATTGCCTCGCCTAGGCGGAGGATTGTCGGAAGGCGCTGTGGGGTTAAGCGCGGTCGGTTTCCAGGGGTGGGTCGAAGGCCACGAACAGCTGGTCGGCGGTGATGTTGGCCAGGTCCTGGCGCATGTTGCGCTCCAGCAGGCTGAACAGCCGGGTGAAGACGTCGAACACCTTGCAGTGCTCTTCCATGCCAGAGAAGGGGTTGTCGATCTTCTCGGCGATCAGCGAGCTTTCCTGCACCGCGTCGTAGACGTCCTGCAGGGTGATCTGCGCCGCTGGGCGGGCCAGGGTCAGGCCGCCCTTGGGGCCACGGCAGGAGGCGAGGATATCGGCCTTGACCATCTGCGACACCAGGTTGCGTACCCGCGCCGGGTGGATCTTGACCCATTTGGCGATGGTCTCGGTGCGCAGCTTCTGCGGCGCGTTGGCGGCCACGAAGGACAGGATGTAGGAAGCGGTGATCAGGCGGGTCGACTGGCTCATGGGTGTCTGCAAGTCCCTGGGAAGGCGCCAGTATGCCAGCGCTGGCCGTTCAACGACGTGGTGAAAGCGATTGTGTGGAAAATAAAGTATTTGTTACGGTAACAATTATAAATAAACCCCGAGGAACCGCCATGAATGTGCTGATCGTCCACGCTCACCCCGAGCCGCAATCCTTCACCGCCGCGCTGCGCGACCAGGCTCGCAGCACCTTGGAGGCCCAGGGGCACCAGGTGCAGGTCAGCGACCTGTACGCCATGGACTGGAACCCGGTGGCCAGCGCCGCCGACTTTGCCCGGCGCGACAACCCCGAGTACCTGGTCTATGCCCTGGAGCAGCGGGTGGGGGTGAAGAACGGCGGGATCGCCGCCGACATCCAGGGCGAGCTGGACAAATTGCTGTGGGCCGATCTGCTGATCCTCAATTTCCCGGTGTACTGGTTCTCGGTGCCGGCCATGCTCAAGGGCTGGATCGACCGGGTGCTGGTGTCCGGGGTGTGCTACGGCGGCAAGCGTTTCTACGACCAGGGCGGCCTGGTGGGCAAGAAGGCCCTGCTGAGCCTGACCCTGGGCGGGCGCGAGCACATGTTCGGCCAGGGGGCGATCCACGGTCCGCTGGAGGACATGTTGCGCCCGCTCTTGCGCGGCACCCTGGCCTATGTCGGTTGCCAGGTGCTGGAGCCGTTCGTGGCCTGGCACGTGCCCTATATCAGCCAGGACGCGCGCGAGGGGTTCCTGGCCCAGTACCGCCAACGCCTGGAGCGCATCGATGAGGAGCAACCGCTGGTGTTCCCGCGCCTGGAACAGTTCGACGACGCCCTGTACCCGTTACCGGCGTGATGGGCTTCGTGTAGCCGCCGCCGCAGGTTGCGCATGGGCGCCTAGCGGCCACGGGGTAGGCGATTGCTGGAAGGCCCTGCGGGCCTTGGCGCAGCTTCGCAGGCTCAGCAGCGGCTACAGGAGGTGTAGCCGCTGCCGTGGGGGGATCGGCTCAGAAGCGCAGGGTGACACCGGTGGTCAGCCAGCGGTCGCGCCGGTCCGTCAGGTGCTGGCCCAGGATCAGGTCCAGGTCCAGGGCGTGGCCGATGTGCAGGCGCGGGCCGGCTTGCCAGGCTTGTTCGCCGCCGCGCTGGCCGTAGCGTTCGGCGATCAGGGTCAGGCTGGGCAGCAGCTCGTATTCCACCCCCGTGCCCCAGGTCCAGCGATGGTGCTGCTGGCCGTCGTCATAGGCGTGGCTCCAGCCGGTACTGAGGTTCAGGTGCAGCGCGTCGCTGGGGCTGAAGGTCAGCGGCAGGCTGAGGTCGCCACCGTCGAAGCTGTGGCTGCGGTTCAGTGCCCAGTGGGCGGAACCGGCGAGCGCCAGTTGCAGGCCCAGGTCGTCGCGGTCCAGCAAGGCCAGCTTGACCTGGGGGCTGAGCTGGGTTTCGCCGTGCTCATCGGTTTCCTGGCGTTGCAGTGCGGCGCCCAATTGCACCCCAGGCAGTTGGCTGAAGGTGCAGGCCGGCACCAGCACGCTGTTGTGGTTCGAGCCTTGGCGGCGATCGGCCTGGTACCAGAGGTCGACATTGCATTCGCCGGGGGCGTTGATCCCGCCGTTGTCCACCACGTAGGCGCCACCGGCGGCCTGGGCCTTGGAGCACAGGGCCAGGGTCGCGGTGGCGCCGGCGGTGATGGCCAGGAACAGCAGGTTGCGCTTGAGCATGCGGCTTTTGGCGACGGGCAGCGGTTGGCCCCAGGCGCGGGAGCGGGAGGAGCGATGCGGACGATGCTGGGTCATGGCGAATCTCACGGCTGTGGGCGCCGGGTTGGCGGCGCCCGGGGTTGGAGTCATGAAGTGGCGGCTGATCACTCACCCAGGCCCAGGGTCTGGATGCCCTGGGTCCGGGCTTGGGCCAGCAGTTCCTCGGTGTCGTCGCCACCGGGCAGGGCGAGGACGATGTCGGGGCGGCTGTCGGCCAGCATGAAGCGGTTGCGCAGGCGCTCGGCGTGCTTGCCGTGCAACTGCCAGTTGGGCGGGTAGCGGACGAGGTCGGCGCCGATCTCCCGGGCCCAGTCCTCGATCTGCGCTCCGAGGAACTGGCTGCCGCCATGGATCACCACCCGTACCGGGTGCAGGCGCTGGAAGGCCTCCAGCACTTGGCGGCAGCGGCGGCTGTCGGTGTAGTGGCGACCGGCGCAGATCAGGACGCGCATCGGCTGTCCTCCCGGGTGTCGTGCGACTGGCCGGGCAGGGTCTCGGCCAGTGGCTCGCCGAGATAGCCGTGCTCGATGTCACGCTCGCCGGCCCGTTCCAGCACTGGGTAGGCCAGGGCGGCGATGTGGTGGTGGACCCGCCGGTAGTCGCGCAGCAGGCGCTGGAAAATGTCCCCGGACTCGGCCCAGGCGCTGCGGTCTTCGCGCAGTTGGCGAAAGTGCTCGCGGCCGGCGGCGGCTTCCAGGCGGCGCACGTTCTCCTTGCGTGCCACCAGTTGATGGGCGGTGGCCAGGTCTTCGCGCAGGAACACCGTGACCGCGAGGCTAAGGCTGGCCAGCAGTTCCTGGTGCAGCGGCACCAGGGTCCCCAGCTCGAAGGCGGAGAACGGCTCGCTGCGGCGCAGGCGCCGTACCGCCAGTTGCGCCAGGCTGCTGCTGAGGATGTCGCCGGCGTGCTCCAGGTTGATCACCAGCAGCAGGATTTCCTGGGAGCGGTCGGCGTCCTGGTCGCTGATGCCTTCCTTGCCGATGTCCGCCAGATACGCGCGGATCGCCGCGCTGAGCAGGTCCAGGGACTGGTCGATCTGGCGGATTTGCTCGGCGTTGGCCACCTGCGAGGTGCGCAGCAGTTGCAGGACCCGGTCGAGCATGCCCGAGAGCATGTCGGCCATGCGCAGGGCCTCGCGGGCGGCATTGGCCAGGCCGATATTGGCCACTTCCAGCCCGGCCTCGTCCAGGTACAGCGGCATGCCCGGGTCGGTCACTGGCGGCGGGGCCGGCAGCAGGCGGGTCAGCAGCTTGCCCATGGGCTCGGTGAAGCCGATGAACAGCAGCCCCAGCACCAGGCTGAAGACGCTGTGCAGGTAGACCACCAGCAGCGCCCCGGGCAGCTGGCGCACGCCTTCGAGCTGGGCCAGTGCGCCGATCCACGGCAATACCAGCGCCACCCCGGCCAGGCGCACTAGCAGGTTACCCAGGGGTAGGCGCCGGGCGACATTGCCGCTGGCGCCCAGCAGCGAGGGCAGGCTGCCGCCGAGATTGACCCCCAGCACCAGGGCCATGCTGGTGGCCGGCGACAGCAGCCCGGTGCCGGCCAGCGAGGCGACCAGCAGCACCACTGCCACGCTGGAGTGGCACATCCAGGTCAGCACGACCGCCACCAGCAGCGCCAGCAGCAGGTCGCCGTCCAGGCTTTGCATCACCAGGCGCAACACCGGGGTGTGTTCCACCGCACCCAGGGTGGCGCCGAGCGTGCCCAGGGCCAGGAGCATCAGGCCTAGGCCGATCAGCGCGGCGCCGATGCTTTCAAAGCGCGAGTCATCGCGCAGGCGCAGGCACAAGAAACCCGCCAGCAACGCCACCGGGGCGGCCAGCGAGAGGTCCAGGCTCAGCAGCTGGACCACCAGGGTCGAGCCGATGTTGGCCCCCAGCATCACCGCCAGCGCCGGGGCCAGGCCCAGGGTGCCGGCGGCGGTGAAGGAGCTGGCCATCAGGCTCACTGCGGTACTGCTTTGCAGCACCCCGGTGATGCCGACGCCGCACAGCAGCGCCAGCCAGCGGTTGTTCAGGTGTTGCCCGAGCCAGTGGCGCAGCGGGCTGCCGAAGCCGCGCAGCAGTGAGTTGCAGATCATCTGCGAGCCCCACAGCAAGAGGGCGATGGCGCCGGCCAGGTTGATCAGAAGGGTGGTTCCCGACATGAGGGTTCTCCCGGGACGGGTGCGGGTTCAGGCGATCGCCAGGCGCAGCGAGGCGCGGTTGATGGCGGCGCTCAAATCCAGCACGAAACGCATTTCCACGGCGCTCAACAGGCCCCGCACATAGAGACGGCAACCCAGGCGGGCGAGCAGCCGGGCACAGGCGCACAAGGCGCAGACCAGCAAGGCCTTGAAGCCGCGTTGCAACGAAGAAAAAGGCTTGAGGTACATGGCGACGCTCCTTTGGGACGAGCGCTGTCGGCGTCGGCACGGCGCGGGCCGCGCCGACGGTGGCAGCAGTGGGGTGGATGATCGCAAGCGACCGCCGGCGGGCGGCCGCGCCACGTTTCAGGCCCTTAGAACCACTGCTTGAAGCGGCGGATGTACAGGGTCTTCATGGTCTGGGCGACCACGCAGTAGCTGAGCAGGGTGCCCACTAGCCAAGGGAAGTACTCCCACGGCAGCGGCACCAGGCCGACCATGCTGCCCAGGGGCGAGAAGGGCACGTAGATCCCCAGCGCCATCACCAGTCCAGTAGCCAGCATCACCGGCAAGGCCGCGGTGCTCTGGATGAACGGGATCTTGCGGGTGCGCAGCATGTGCACCACCAGGGTCTGGGACAGCAGCCCCTCGATGAACCAGCCGGACTGGAACAGCGCCGCCATCTCCACGCTGTTGGCGGCGAACACGTACCACATCAGGGCGAAGGTGGTGATGTCGAAGATCGACGAGGTCGGCCCGATCCAGATCATGAAGCGCCCGATGTTGTTGGCGTCCCACTTGCGCGGCTTGGCCAGGTACTCCTTGTCCATCTTGTCCCAGGGCAGGGCCAGCTGGGAGAAGTCGTACATCAGGTTCTGCAGCAGCAGGTGGATCGCCAGCATCGGCAGGAACGGGATGAAGGCACTGGCCACCAGTACCGAGAACACGTTGCCGAAGTTGGAACTGGCGGTCATGTTCAGGTACTTCATGATGTTGCCGAAGGTCTCGCGGCCCTTGATCACCCCTTCCTCGAGCACCATCAGGCTCTTTTCCAGGAGGATGATGTCCGCCGATTCCTTGGCGATGTCGGTGCCGCTGTCCACCGAGATGCCGACGTCGGCATCGCGCAGGGCCGGGGCGTCGTTGATCCCGTCGCCGAGGAAGCCCACGGTGTGGCCGTTGGCCTGCAGGGCCTTGAGCACCCGCGACTTCTGCAGCGGGGTCAGCTTGGCGAACACCGTGCGTTCTTCCACCAGCCGGCCCAGGACTTCATCGTCCATGTGCTCGATGTCGCGGCCCAGCAGTGGCTCGCCGGCTTCCAGGCCGACCTCACGGCAGATCTTGGCGGTGACGATAGGGTTGTCGCCGGTCAGTACCTTGACCGCCACGCCGTTGTCGCGCAGGGCGGCGATGGCCGGGCCGGCGGTTTCCTTGGGCGGATCGAGGAAGGTCAGGCAGCCTTCGATCACCAGCTCGCGCTCATCGCTGGCGCTGTACTGGCTGCGGGTCTGGCCTTTGGGCAGCTCCCGGGTGCCCACCAGCAACACGCGAAAGCCATCGCGGTTGTAGCGTTCGGCCAGGGCCAGCAGTTGTGCCCGACGCTCGGCGTCCAGGGCCACGGCAACGCCGTCCTGGCGGACCCGGGTGGCGGTCTCGAGCATTTCCTCCACCGCGCCCTTGCACACCAGGAGGTGCTGGCCATGGGCGTCAGCGAGGATCACCGACAGGCGCCGGCGCACGAAGTCGAACGGCAACTCATCGATCTTGCGCCAGGCGGCGGGCGGGGTGAAGCGCGGGTTCTCCTCGGCGAAGGCCACCACCGCGCGGTCCATCAGGTTCTTCATGCCGCTCTGGTGGTAGCTGTTGAGCCAGGCCAGTTGCAGTACCTGGTCGCAGCGTTGGCCGTCGATGCCCACGTGGTGCTCGAGGATGATCCGGTCCTGGGTCAGGGTGCCGGTCTTGTCGGTGCAGAGCACGTCCATGGCGCCGAAGTTCTGGATCGCGTTGAGGCGCTTGACCACCACCTTGCGCTTGGCCATGGCCGCGGCGCCCTTGGCCAGGTTGGCGCTGACGATCATCGGCAGCATTTCCGGGGTCAGGCCGACGGCCACCGCCAGGGCGAACATGAAGGCATCGGCCCAGTCGCCCTTGGTGAAGCCGTTGATCAGAAGCACCACCGGCACCATCACCAGCATGAAGCGGATCAGCAGCCAGCTGACGCTGTTGACCCCGCGGTCGAAGGCGGTTTGCGAGCGCGAGCCGACGATGGAACGGGCCAGGGAGCCGAAGTAGGTACGCGCGCCGGTGGCCACCACCACGGCGGTGGCGGTGCCGCTGACCACGTTGGTGCCCATGAAGCAGATGTTGGGCAAATCCAGCAGGTCTTGCTGGTCGGCGGCCTGGGCCTTGGCGGATTTCTCCTGGACAGCGCCCAGGGTGTCGTACTTCTCCACCGGCAAGGCTTCGCCGGTGAGCACCGCCTGGCTGATGAACAGGTCGCGGGATTCGATCAGGCGGATATCGGCAGGGATCATGTCGCCCGCCGAAAGCTGGATGATGTCGCCCACCACCAGTTCGCGCATCGGTACTTCGCGTATCCGGGCCTGCATGCCCATCTGCTCGCGCCGCAGGACCGCGGCGGTGGTGCGGACCATGGCCTTGAGGGCCTCGGCGGCCTTGGCCGAGCGGTGCTCCTGCCAGAAGCGCATCAGGCCGCTGGCCAGGACCATCACCAGGACGATGATGACCCCGGTGAGATCGGTTTCTTCGCCGGCCTGCAGCGGCAGCCAGAAGTCGGTGAAGAAACTGATACCGGTCAGGGTCATCAGCACATAGATGAAGGGGTTGTTGAAGGCTTGCAGCAGTTGCACCAGGGCGTGCGGCGGACGGTCGTGGGCGACCTCGTTGTGGCCGTCCCGTTGCAGGCGGCCTTCGGCGTCCAGTTCGGTGAGACCGGCGGTGCTGGACTTGACATTGGCCAGGGTCACGGCCAGGCCGTTCTGGGCTTCACGGGCGGCGCGCATCGACAGCTTGTGCTGGTCGCCGGTGGCGTTGTGGTTGCGGGAAGTTGCGATTTTTACAGTCATGGGTGTGTGCTCCTGCCGCTTGCTGACGGCGCGACACACGAGCCACTCAACTAATCAAAGGCGAGCGAAAGTATGTCGAACCGCAGGTTGGCGATCGATTTTGATCTGGGCGTCTTTCAGGATTTAACGTTCGCTGCCCACACAATGAAGTTGCATGGACAGCGAACCTACTACTGGCCTCTTCCATAACTTTCTCCGGCATGTTTATTAACTTTAAGGCGATAGGGTGCCGACAAGTTCCTATATAAGGAATTCGTCTTTGAATAACGAAAGTTATTGTCGCCTGGAACTTAGGTGCGAGCCCCGAGATACAGGCCAAGGATCAAGGCAGCCTGGGTGAAGAGCCAGGCCGCGCCCCGACTCTGCGGGTCCTGGCTGTCGTCGAAGCTCCAGCGTTGTTGCAGTTGGCCGCTGGTGGGGCAGACACGCCAGTTGGCCCGCAGGTGCGTGGCGCAGGCAGCTGTGGTGCGAGAGAAAGGCGAGCGGGCCTGGGCCTTGGGCTCAGGGCGCAGCTTGACCCGCATGGTCGCGGCAAAGGCGCGGACACCGGGCATTACAGAGGAAGTGAAGGTCATAACAGTTGCCTCGCGACCGGACTGGCTCCGGAGGAGGCAAGTTACGTTGGAGCGTCAAGCTCTAGCGCAGCTCACCCGACCGTGGAGTCGAGTCCCGTCTTGTTCAGGGTTAAGTGCCTGGCGGTGCCCGAGGGCCGCGACCAGACAGCGTCTAGATACTGTGTCCATTGGCTTCTTTGGTGAGTTGGAAAAAAGGCCGGTTTGACCGGCCCGCGCAATTTACTCAGGGCGCTGGGATGAGTCAAGTTCAAATTGCTCGGAAATCAATGATCGATGATGTTTTTTTCAGCTGAGGTTCAGGCAGGGAACAACTAACTTGTAAAGTTGCTTGTGTAAGTTGGACGGTAAATAAAAAGTGCCCATGATCGAATAACATCATGGGCACTCAATAGTTACGAAGTTGCCAGGACCTCAATTGAGCAGGTGCTGGGAAATATCCTTGTAGGTGGCACTGTCAGTGGCGGCCATCAATTGCCGGCCATCCTTGAAGGTGCCGATGAAGGTCACCTCGTTTTCCGTGCCCGCGATCAGGTAGCCGGCCAGCGCCCCCACCGGGCCCAACAGCATGGCGCCGGCCAGGCCGTAGCCCAGTGCGTCGCGGTTGGTCACAGGGCTTTCGCTGGCGATTTCCAGGGACTTGAACGCCGATGCCTTGACGTCGACCCCGGCACTGTTGAGCACGGTCTTGAGCCTGAAGGTACCGTGCCGGTATTCACCGGTGCCTTGCAGGAAATCACCCGATAAAACCTCGATCTTTGCCATGTTGAATCATCCTTATCCAAGCATAACCAGACAGGCCATTGAGCTCGCCGTCACCGGGAGCGTCAACGGAGTTGCGATGAAGGGCACTACCACCAGTCAGCAGCCCTCGTGCATCCAGCCTCGGCCAGTGCTCCGCTGGCGATGCTGATCCAAGTCAGGGCTGTGAATGTTTGTAGCAGCCAGCCGACCAGTGCCCCGGGGCTTCCGACCAGCGGTGCGGCCAGCGATGGCAGAAGGGGACGAGCGGTATGAAGAGCCAGTGTCCGGCCATTACCTTGTGGCGATCTATGACTGTTGTATTACCCTGCGCCACTGATTGTCGTCTGCTCTCGGGTCCCTGGAGTCGCCATGCCTCGCTTCGCCGCCAACCTCAGCATGCTCTATCCGCAACACGCCTTTCTCGATCGCTTCGCTGCAGCCGCCGCCGATGGTTTTGCCGCCGTGGAATACCTGTTTCCCTATGAGCATCGCGCCGAGGAACTCAGGCAGCGCCTGGACGACCATGGCCTGCAGCAAGTGCTGTTCAACGCACCACCGGGAGACTGGGCGGCAGGGGAGCGCGGCACGGCCTCGCTGCCCGGGCGCGAGCAGGAGTTTCGCGCAGGGTTCGCCCGGGCCCTGGAGTACGCCGCGGTGCTGGGTAATGCACGCATCCATGTGATGGCCGGGCTGCTGGCCGACGAAGGCGAGCGGGCCCGGCACCATGGGGTCTACCTGGAGAACCTGGCCCATGCCTGCGCCCGGGCCGCCGAGGCGGGCATCACGGTATTGGTGGAGCCGATCAACACCCGGGACATGCCGGGGTTTTTCCTCACCCGCCAGGACCAGGCCCAGGCCATCTGCCGCGAAGTAGGGGTCGACAACCTCAAGGTGCAGTTCGACTGCTACCACTGCCAGATCGTCGAGGGTGACGTGGCCACCAAGTTGCGCCGCGACCTGGCGGGCATCGGCCATATCCAGGTCGCCGGGGTGCCGCAGCGCCATGAACCGGATCTGGGGGAGTTGCATTACCCCTACCTGTTCCAGTGGCTGGATGAGCTGGGTTATGCCGGCTGGGTCGGTTGCGAGTACCGGCCCCGGGGCGACACCAGCGCCGGCCTGCAATGGCTGCGGGACTGGCAGGCGCGTTGATGCGATGGCCCTGGGCTAGGGGCAGAAGGGGCAGTACAGGTTGTCCAGGAAGTCATCGCTGTGGATGTTCGCGTCCAGGACCTGCACCACCACCGGGCCGTGGCGCGGGCATTCCAGCACTTGCCCGGCGCCGCTGCGGGTGGGCTGTTCTGCGCTGAACTCGTTGCAGCCGCACCAGGGGCACTTTTGCAGGGGCTGTTCGTGCTGCCCGAGGATCGCCAGGGTCCAGCCGCAGCCGGTGCAGTTCAGGCGGTGAAGGGCGCGGGCAGGGGTGAAGGTGGGCATCGATGGTTCCTCGGTAGGACGCTCCGGGCAGTGGCTTGAGCAAATGGGTCAATGGCTTCCGGGCCTGGCGGCTGTTGAGCCGCAAAGAGCCGTGCCGCAAGCAGTGTTGGTGGGGCATGGGGTGGTACTGATAGAGGCCGGTCATGCTCGGTTCAATCGGTCGATGTGCGTGGGCGGTCGATCTTCCAGCGCTGCTTGAGCCGTTGCAAGCTGCCATCGCGTTCCATCGCCTCCAGGGCCTGCTGCCAGCGGGCGACCTGGGCCGGGTCGACCTTGGGCGAGAAGGCGATATAGGCATCCTGGTGCATCAGCGGGATCTGGTAGCGCAGCTGTTCCAGCCCCATGCCTTGCTCGGCGGCGAAGGTGCCGACGCTCATGGTGTCGGCGACCACGTACTGCACGCGGCCGACCTGCAGCAGGCGCATCATGATTTCCGGGCTGTCCACGCCCCACAGGTTGGCCAGGCCCTGTTGCCGGAGGAAGCTGTAGACCAGCCACTTGCGCGGTACGGCGATCTGGCCCTGGGTCTGCTGCAGGTCGGCCACTGGCGTGGTGTCGCTGCTGCGGCTGTAGAGCGCGGTCTCGGTCTGCATCAAGGGCCCGACCCACTGGTAGCGGGTTTCGCGCTCGGCGGTGCGCAGGATGGTGAACACCGCGGTATCGGCTTCCTCGCTGGCATCGCGCAGGGCCCGCAGCATCGGCCGTTGCTGGATCTGGACAGGGTCGCCACTGCGTTGCGCCAGGGCCTGCACCACATCGACGGCGAAACCTGCCATGTGCTCGCCCTGCTGGAAGTGCAGCGGTGGGTGGTTGTCGGTCAGCATGCGCAGCTCGCCAGCGTGGGCCGCAAGGCTCAATAGCGGCAACAGTGCCTGCAGCATCCATTTCATGCAGTGCCCTTGGAGTTTCAAAACGCAGAGCTTAGTACGACTGGTTGCCGCCTGTCGCGATAAACGCTGCCGGCCCTGGGCCTGGCTTCAGAGGGCGATGCCCGGGGCTTTTTTCGTCGGGATATCGCTGAAAACACGCCACTGCAGTTATTCTTGCGCCGCCTTTTCAGAATGGAATCGACCCATGTTCGCTCCCCTTGTTCGTCCCTTGCGAGCCTCTGGCTTGCTGTTCGCCGTCCTGGCCTGTTCCCAGGGCGTGCAAGCCAGCAGTTTCGATTGCGCCAAGGCCGCCAGCGCCAGTGAAAAGGCCATCTGCGCCGACGCATACACCGCCAAGCTGGACAGCCGGCTGGGCAAGGCCTGGACGGCGACCCTGGGCGAGGCCAAGGACCCCAAGGCGCTGCGCCTGGGCCAGCGGGAATGGCTCAAGCAGCGCGACCAGTGTCAGGCCGACCTGGGCTGCCTGCGCAGCCAGTACCTGAGCCGCCTGATGGTACTGCGCTATGTGAATATTCCGTTCAATTGGCAGGGCACCTGGCAGCGGGTCTCGGTCAGCCCGTTCTACGGCGGTGAGCTGGTGATCCGCCGCGCCGGCGAAGACCGTCTGAGCTTCGACCTGTCGGCCATGGGTGGCGCCAATTCCGGTGCGCTCGCAGGCACGCTGCAGCTCAAGGACGGTGAAGCGCGCTACGGCGTCGAGGGCTGCACGTTGCGCTTCACCCCACGCAACGGCCTGTTGCAAGTGACCCAGGAGGGCGACCCCTATGCCTGCGGTGCCGGTTCGGGGGTGTATTACGACGGGCTCTACGTGGCCTCCCAGCAGATCCTGGAGAATCAGTACGATTTGCTGTCTACCGCGCTGGTGCGTACCGAGGAGGAGGACCAGCGAGCCCGGAAACTGCTGCAAAAGGACTACCAGACCCTGCTCGACAGCGGCTCGGTGTTCTCCCAGGACACCTCGGCCGAGCTCAAGGGCGCCGAGGTTACCGATATGTGGCTGCAGGGGCTGGCCAATACCAATGCGGCGATTTTCGTGCGCGGAGCTCAGGGACAACTGTGGGTCGCGCTGCTGGCGGTGGTGGGGCCCAAGGATGAGGTACGGGTGCGTTACTACACCACCGAGCCTGAGTGGAAGCACAGCCTGCCGGACGTGGTGCAGGCGTGGTACGAAGAACGCACCAAGGACAAGCGCCTGGCGCTGGACATGATGCCCTGACCCGGCGCCCTGGAATTTACGCGCGGGGATGCTGAAGCCTGTTCGCGCAACTGCTAGAGTCTCGCCCCTGGCAGGCGGGACACCCGGTCCTGGCGGACAAATTCCAGCGGTTGGTGACGCGAAGCCCGCGAGAGCGTCTACGACTTGTGCAAGTGACACTGCCGCCGCCGTCATCGGCGCCTGGCACATTTGAAATTGGGAGAATCTGTATGGTCATCAAACCCCGCGTTCGCGGCTTTATCTGTGTGACGACCCACCCGGTCGGCTGTGAGGCCAACGTCAAGCAACAGATCGATTACGTCACCCAGCAGGGCGCCATCGACGCAGGGCCGAAGAACGTACTGGTCCTCGGCGCTTCCACCGGCTACGGCCTGGCTGCGCGGATCACTGCAGCCTTCGGCTGTGGCGCCAATACCCTGGGCGTGTTCTTCGAGCGCGGCAGCGTCGACGGCAAGCTGGGCACCGCCGGCTGGTACAACAGCGCGGCGTTCCACAAGTTCGCCGAAGAAAAGGGCCTGTACGCCAAGAGCATCAACGGCGACGCCTTCTCCGATGCGGTCAAGGCCGAAACCATCGAGACCATCAAGCGCGACCTGGGCAAGATCGACCTGGTGGTCTACAGCCTGGCCGCCCCGCGCCGCACCCACCCCAAGACCGGTGAAGTGCTGAGCTCGACCCTCAAGCCCCTGGGCAAGTCCGTGACCCTGCGCGGTGTCGACACCGACAAGGAAATCGTCAAGGAAACCACCCTGCAACCAGCGACCCAGGAAGAGATCGACGGCACCGTGGCGGTCATGGGTGGCGAAGACTGGCAGATGTGGATCGATGCCCTGCACGAAGCCGGCGTCCTGGCCGAAGGCGCCAAGACCACCGCCTTCACCTACCTGGGCGAGAAGCTGACCCACGACATCTACTGGAACGGCTCCATCGGCGAAGCCAAGAAGGACCTGGACCAGAAGGTCATCGGCATTCGCAAGGAACTCTCGGACCTGGGCGGCGATGCCCGGGTATCGGTGCTCAAGGCCGTGGTGACCCAGGCCAGCTCGGCGATCCCGATCATGCCGCTGTACCTGTCGTTGCTGTTCAAGGTAATGAAGGAGCAGGGCAGCCACGAAGGTTGCATCGAGCAGGTCTACGGCCTGTACAAGGACAGCCTGTACAACCCGAACCCGATCATCGACGAAGAAGGCCGCCTGCGCGCCGACTACAAGGAGCTGCAACCTGAGGTCCAGGACCGCGTGAAGCAGCTGTGGGACGAAGTCACCAGCGAGAACCTATACCAGCTGACCGACTTCGCCGGCTACAAGCAGGAGTTCCTGCGCCTGTTCGGTTTCGAGATCGACGGTGTCGACTACGAAGCCGATGTCGATCCGGACGTGAAGATCGACAAGCTGGTCCAGCTGTAACCGCACTGCCCGCGTGACCCAACGCCCCTCCATCGTGAGGGGCGTTGTCGTTCATGGCTCAGGCCAGCTTCACGTTCATGGTGATCTGCGCGGTGAACACCGCTTGCTCCTGGCCATCGAAGGCCGTCACCGCCACCACCTTGTCCCCGGCGCTGGACCAGTCCACCGCGCTGCCGTCGGCCACTGCCCGGATATCGCCCTTGGCCTTGGCCAGGTAGGCCACGGTCATGCCCTTGGGAATCCACCGCGCACCGGCGGGAATCGACACATCGGTCATGACCCCGGCCGCCAGTTCGGCGGCATTGCACAGGGCGATGGCGTGCACGGTGCCCAGGTGGTTGGTGATTTCCCGGCGAAACGGTACCCGCACCTGGCAGTGGCCAGCCTGCAACTCATCGATCAAGGGCGTGATGCTGGAGAAGTAGGGCGCCATCTGGCAGGCCATCTGGGTGAATTTTTCCGCCCCGGCGGCGTTGAACATGCTCAGAACCTGGCTCATGGAAATGCCTCGCTGTGGTAGGGGAACAGGGTTTACAGAATAATATTCTGTAAAAGAACAATATTCGGTAAAAAGAAAACCTGTCAAGCTATGGGCCTTGGCAGGCCGTTGAACAACGTAGGCGAGGCAGTCAGCGCAAGGCAAAAACAGGCGAAAAGCGCAGTTTACGAGTGGTAAATGAGCATTTTGACCGGGCTGGCGCACCAGCTTGTTTTCAACGCAGCGAAGGCAACGCAGGTAGTTTTCAAACGGCCTGTTAGGCTCGTGCCTGCCCATCCATTGACCCTGCAAGGAGCCAGATCCCCCATGCCGGATACCGATCTGCTGGAACGCTGCTACCCGGGCCGTCGCGCCGAACTCAAGCGCACCATCCTCCAGCAGGCCCTGGGCTGCTTTAACCGGCTGGGCCTGGAGGCCACTACCATCGAGATGATTCGTGCCGAATGCGAGACCAGCGTCGGCGCCATCTATCACCACTTCACTAACAAGGAAGGCCTGGTCGCCGCGCTGTTCTTCACCGCCCTGGACGACCAGGCGCAATTGCGCGACAGCTACCTGGCCCAGGCGCAGACCCTGGAGCAGGGCGTCCAGGCCCTGGTGCACAGCTATGTGGATTGGGTCGACGCCCAGCCGGAGTGGGCGCGGTTCCAGTTCCATGCACGCTTTGCCGTGACCCGCGGGCCCTTCAGCCAGGAGTTGGCCGAGCGCAACCGCACGCGCAACCGCAGCTTGCTGGAGTGGCTCAAGGCCCGCTCGGCGTCGGACACCTTGCCGGCCATCCCGGCCGAACTGCTACCGTCCTTGATCATCGGCCAGGCCGAGAGCTATTGCCGGGCCTGGTTGTCCGGGCGGGTCCAGGGGCGTCCCCGTGAGTACCGCGAGCACTTGGCCGCCGCGGCCTGGCGCTCCATCGCCGGCCTGTAGCAGGTGCAAGTGCGCAAGATTGTTCAAGCCAGGACCGGCAGCAGCTGGCACAGTCCGGGTCCATCATTTGCGTGCGGGGTTCCATGTCCAGCGTTCTTCTACCGCGCGCCGCCTTTATCCGCGGCGCCATTGCCATCGTGCCCTTGTCCCTGGCCACCGCGCCCTGGGGCTTGCTGGCCGGTTCCATGGCCATCGAGGCCAATCTTTCGCCGTTGCAGGCCCAGGGCCTGTCGGGCATCGTGTTCGCCGGTGCCGCGCAGCTGGTGGCCATCGGCATGCTCAAGGGCGGGGCGGGGATCTTCTCGATCCTGCTGACCACCTTGCTGCTCACCTCCCAGCACCTGCTGTATGGCATGAGCATGCGGTCGGTGATCGCGCCGTTGCCGGGGCGCTGGCGCCTGGGCCTGGGCTTTCTGCTCACCGACGAGCTGTTCGCCCTCACCAGCGCCCACGACAAGCAGCAGTTCGACCGCTGGTATGCCCTGGGCGTGGGCCTGACCTTCTACGTGGCCTGGAACCTGTTCACCCTGCTGGGCATCGTGCTCGGCAAGAGCATCCCGGGGCTTGAACACCTGGGGCTGGACTTCTCCATCGCCGCCACCTTCATCGCCTTGATCACCCCCCTGGTGCGCAATGTGCCGACCGTGGTCTGCGTCGCGGTGTCGTTGTTCTGCTCGGTGCTGTTGAGCTACTGGCAGTGGGGCTCGGCCCTGGTGATCTCGGGCCTGGCGGGCATGACCGCGGGTTTTGTCTGCAACAAGCTGTATCGGGGGCGCGCATGATGGTCTGGGCAGTGATTTTCGGCATGGGCCTGCTGGTCTTCCTCAACCGCTACGTGTTCCTCGAACCGCGCCTGCCGCTGCGCTTGAGCAGCAATGCGCGGCAGTTCCTCGGTTTCGCCGTGCCGGGCATGCTCACCGCGATCTGCGGGCCGATCGTGTTCATGCCCGAGCACCAGTTGAACCTGCGGCTGGACAACCCCTACCTGCCGAGCTCCCTGGTGGCCATCGTGCTGGTGATCTACACCCGCAACACCTTGCTCAGCATGCTGTTGAGCATGGGTTTCTTTTTTCTCCTGCGCTGGTGGCTGTAGCGGCCGATTGCGGTAGCCTGGGCACCTTTGGGCCCAGGCGGCCCACCCACCGCAACGGAAGCACTGGATGAGCGAATTTCCCCATGACATCGACCTGGACCAGTTCTGGGGCCAGGATGATCCTGCCAAGCGCCTGCCACCTCCCAGCGACCAGCTGATCGCCGAACTGCAAGAGGAACTGGGCTACCGCTTCCCCGATTCCTATGTGGCCTTCATGCGCCTGCGCAATGGCGGGCGGCCCGAGCTCACCTGTTTCCCGGTGGAGCAGGGCACCTCCTGGGCCGAGGATCATTGTGCGATCGACTCGTTCCTGGCCATCTCCCGCGAGGGTGGCGACAGTCTGGGCGGACCCTCCGGCAGCCGTTTCATGATCGAGGACTGGGGTTATCCGGACCTGGGGATCTACATCTGCGACTGCCCGTCCGCCGGGCACGACATGGTGGCCCTGGACTACAGCGAGTGCGGGCCGCAAGGTGAGCCGCGAGTGGTGCACGTGGACCAGGAGGGCGACTACGAGGTGACCGTCCTGGCCCCGGACTTCGAGACCTTCGTCCGTGGCCTGGTGTCCTGGGAGGTCTACGACACCTCCGAGCAGGACTACCTGGATGACCTGGACAAGGTGGCCAACGCCGAGTTCTCGCCGATGCTGGCCGAGCTGCTGGAACACTTCGCCCAGGTGCCGGACCTGGGCCTGCGCATCCGCCACATCGCCCTGGGCATCGTCCAGGACAAGCGCTACTTCGCCCTGCATGCCGACCCGCTGTCGCAACTGCTGTATGACCTGCAGTTCTGGCTGTACCAGGAACGCCACGGGGTCATTGGCAAGCAGCAGTACCTGCAGGACTACCGCGAGATGATCGCCTTCGCCAAGGGCTTCGGCAGCGGTGGCTACGCCCCCGACTTCATCAACGACTGGTGGCGGGCACGGATGGCCGGCGGCCAGTTGCTCCAGGTCGGTGGCGGTTTTGCCTTCAGCGCCGAATACCGCCAGCACCTGCTCGATCAATTGGCTGGCTTTCCCGCCACCCCACTGGTACTCCAGGAGCAGCCATGAGCGAGGCCCCGATCCGCATCACCGGCGAGCAGACCCTCTCCGACAACTGGTATGTGCTGAAGAAATACAGCTTCGAGCTGCGTCGCCGCGACGGCAACTGGCAGGCCCAGACCCGCGAGGTCTATGACCGCGGCAACGGCGCCACCATCTTGCTGTACAACCTGGAGCGGCGCACGGTGCTGCTGACCCGGCAGTTCCGCATGCCGGCCTATGTCAACGATCATGACGGCTACCTGATCGAGACCGCCGCCGGGCTGCTGGACAACGCCAGCCCCGAGGTGCGCATCCGCCAGGAAGCCGAGGAGGAAACCGGCTACCGGGTCGGCGAGGTGCAGAAGGTCTTCGACGCCTTCATGAGCCCCGGCTCGGTGACCGAGCGCGTGCATTTCTTCATCGCCCGCTACCAGGCCGAGGACCGGATCGACGACGGCGGCGGCCTGGAGCACGAAGGCGAGGACATCGAGGTCCTGGAACTGGATATCGACCAGGCCCTGGGCATGATCCACAGCGGGGAAATCGCCGACGGCAAGACCATCATGCTCCTGCAGTACTTGCAGTTGCATGTGCTCAAGCCCCGCAGCCTGATGGTGCTGGTGGCCGGTCCTTACCGTTCCGGCACCGGTGATGACCCGGCGCTGCTGGCGCGCAACGTCGAGGCCATGGAGCAGTGTGCGGCGCAGGTGCTGGCCGCCGGGCATTTTCCGCTGCTGGGGGAATGGGTGGCCCTGCCCATGACGCGCCTGGCCGGCTCCACGGCAGTGGGCGATGAGATCTACCAGGCGCGGTTCCATGCCTACGCCGAACGCCTGTTGCAGCGCTGCGATGCGGTGCTGCGGATTGGCGGGCCATCGGCCGGCTGCGACGCCATGCTCGAGCAGGCCCGACGCCAGGGCCTGGCCATCTATCACGGGGTGGAACAACTGCCGGTACTGGCCACCCCATCCCCGGCCTGAGTGCCGCGGCCGCCAGGCCACCAAGCCGGTGCGTACCCGGGGCGAGACCGGGTACCGCGGGCATTTCTGCCGTCGGGTCATGTCATCGGTGTGGTGCGTTGCCAACGCCTGGCGGGAAAATACTGTCTATCGTCTATAGGCAAGCGGGAGCTTCGTCGAAAGCCGCGTGTGAACCGCAGGGACGCGCCGGTCGATTGATCGCCATGGCACCTGGAGCACTATGGAAAACCACGGTCCTGTTCTGCCCCAAGGGTCCAGCCCCTCCAACCAGGCGCTGACCCGGGTCACCTTGTTCGGCTGCTGCGGATTATTGCTGGCGCTGTTCCTGTTTACCGCGATGTTGCTGGTATACATCGCCCTCGAACAGAACCACAGCGCCGAGCAGCACAACCGACTGGATATCGACAAGGCCCTGCAAACCCTCGCCAGCAGCACCCGTACCACGCTCAAGGACTATGCCCTGTGGGGCGACGCCTATCAGAACCTGCACCTGAAGGTCGATATCGACTGGGCGTTCACCCGGCAGAACTTCGGTCCGACCCTGTACCGCGATCTAGGCTTCGATGCCGTGTTCGTGATCGATGCCCACGGCGCCACCTCCTATGCCCTGGTGGCTGGCCAACTGGCTGCGGTGGACGCACGGACCTGGCTGGGCCAGCAACTCGCGACGCTGGTGGAGCAGACCCGCCTGACGCCTGCGGGCAATCCGGTCAGTCGCTACGTGTCCATTGGCGGCACCCCGGCCCTGGTGGCCGCCGATGTGCTGAGCCCGGGCAACGATCCCGAGGTGCGCGCCGATGCCGGGCCACAATCGGTGGTGATCTTCGTGGCCCGTCTGGACCCGCCGCGCTTGCTGGCGCTGGGCAAGGGCCTGGATATCGAGCGACTGCAAGTGGCCGGTGGCACGCCAGCTTCGGGCCTGCCGCAACTGGTCTTGCCCGATGGCGCCGGCGCCTTGCAGTGGCAACCTTCGCAGCCCGGCCACCAGCTGCTGGTGCTGGTGATGCCCCTGCTCTTGCTGGCCGGGCTGCTGGTGGGGGCGATGGCTGCCGTCCTGTTGCGCCGGGCAGCGCTGGCGGCCCGGGTCATGGACCAGCAGATGCATGCACTGCAAGTCGGGCGTGCGGCGCTGGCGGCCAGCGAAGCACGCTTTCGCGACGTCGCCGAGGCCGCGTCCGACTGGATCTGGGAAGTCGATGCGCATTTGCGTTTCACCTACTTGTCCGAGCGTTTCCAGGCGGTTACCGGGCTCTCTCGCGAGGCGACCCTGGGCCAGTCCCTGGATGATTTGCTCAGCAGCGAGCAAGGCGGGTTGTCCCCATGGCTGGCGCAACCGGAGCGTCGCTCCCGGGAGGTGTTGCAGTGTACCTACCTGGATGGCAGCCGGCAGTCGCGGATTTGCCGCCTGTCCCTGCGGGCCATGCCGGGCGGCGGCTACCGCGGCACCGCCAGCGATATCACCGAGGAGGTCATGGCCCGGCGGCGGGTCGAGTACCTGTCGCAGCACGACACCCTGACCGGGCTGGCCAACCGCACGCGCATGCAGGAGTTCCTGGAGGGCAAGCTGTTGCTTTCGCCGCCGCTGCGCGAGCCACTGCTGATGCTCAGCGTCGATCTGGACCGCTTCAAGCCGGTGAACGACCTGCTGGGCCACGGGGCCGGCGACCAGGTGCTGCACGAGGTGTCCCGGCGCCTGTGTCGCTGCTTGCGCAGTGAGGACCTGGTGGCCCGGGTCGGTGGCGACGAATTCGTGCTGGTGGTGCCCGGGCATGTGGCCCAGGTGGAGATCGAGGGCTTGTGCCGGCGAGTGATCGAGCAGATCGAGGCGCCGTTCTACGTGGCCGGCCACGAGGTCTTCATCAGCGCCAGCATCGGCATCGCCCGGGCCCCGGCGGATGCGCTGCAGGCCGATGAGCTGCTGCGCCTGGCCGATATCGCCCTTTACGAGGCCAAGGCCGCAGGTCGCAGCACCTGGCGCTTCTATGCCTCGCAGATGAATGCCCGGATCGTCGAGCGCCGGCGCCTGGAACAGGACTTGCGCCAGGCCATCGAGCAAGACCAATTGCTGTTGCAGTTCCAGCCGCGCTACCGGTTGGCCGGGCGGCAACTGGTGGGGGCCGAGGCCCAGGTGCGCTGGCAGCACCCGCAGCACGGGTTGCTGGGGCCAGAGGTGTTCGTGCCGATCGCCGAGGACAGCGGGCTGATCCTGCCGCTGAGCAACTGGGTGCTGCATGCCGCCTGCAAGACGGCGCAGGCGTGGCCCGAACCGCTGCAGATCGCGGTCAAGGTCTCGGCCTCGGAATTCCAGCGGGCCAAGCTGGTGCCGCGGATCAAGGCTGTGCTCGAACACAGCGGCCTGGCGCCCGAGCGCCTGGAGCTTGAGATGACCGACAAGCTGCTGCTGGACGATCGCCGCCAGGTGCTGGAGGTCATGCGTGGGCTCAAGGCCCTGGGCGTGAACCTGCTGATGGACGACTTCGGCAGTGGCCACTGGGCGTTGCAGCACCTGCAGAACCTGCCCCTGGACGGCTTGAAGGTCGATCGCAGCTTCGTTGCCGCGTTGGTCGATAACCCGGCCGGCCGCTCCATCGTCCAGGCGGTTATCGACCTGGGGCATGCGCTGTCGTTGCGGGTCATTGCCGAAGGCGTGCAGGACCAGCAACAGTTCGAGACCCTGCGCGACATCGGCTGCGATGAAGTCCAGGGGCTCTATCTGTCCGGGCCGTTGGCGGTGGAGGCCCTGGCGCGCCAGCTCGCCGGAGTGCCGGACCCGTCGCAGTCGACGCATTGAGGCTAGAGGACGGCCTGCGAGAAATCAGCCCGGATCGGCGGCAGCGTCCTGGCGCACTGGCAGTTCTACGCGGAAGGTACTGCCGTGGCCCGGCTGGCTGCGCACGGTAATCTGCCCTCCGTGCTTCTTGACGATGCCGTAGGACAGCGATAGCCCCAGCCCGGTACCCTGGCCGATGGGCTTGGTAGTGAAGAAGGGATCGAAGATCTTCTGCAGGTGTTGCTCGTCGATGCCGGATCCACTGTCGCTGACCTCCAGCCAGACCCGCTGGCCCTCGACACCCGTGCGCAGGGTAATGGTGCCGCGTTCCGGGCCGATGGCTTGGGCGGCATTGACCACCAGGTTCATCACCACCTGGTTGAGCTGCGAGGGCAGGCACTCGATGTCCGGCAAGGGTTGGTACTCCTTGATCACGTCGGCCTTGTACTTGATCTCGTTGGCGACGATGTTCAAGGTCGAGTCGATACCTTGTTGCAGATTCGCCAATTGCCACTGCTGGTCGGTATCGACCCGGGAGAAGTTCTTCAGGTCCTTGACGATCTGCTCCACCCGGCCGATGCCTTCCTTGGACTCCTTGATCAACTGTGGGATGTCCTGGCGAAGGAAATCCAGTTCGATGCTGTCGCGCAGGCTGCCCAGGCGCTGGCGCAGGGCCCCGTCGGCGATGGCCTCTTCGCTTTGCCGGTAGGCCTCGAGCATCTGGTCGATCTGTTCGAGGTATCCGGCCAGGCTGCCCAGGTTGGATGAAACGAAGCCAATGGGGTTATTGATTTCGTGGGCGACCCCAGCGGCGAGCTGGCCCAGGGACGCCAGTTTCTCGGATTGCACCAGTTGGTTTTCCAGCTGCTTGCGTTCGTCGATCTCCTGGCGCAGCGCCGCCCCGGCCCGTTCCAGGTCCTCGGTGCGCTGTTGCACCAGATGTTCCAGATGATCCATTTGCAACTGTGCCCGGGCAGTCATTTCCCATTTGCGGGTCAGGGTGCTGGCCAGTTGCTGGACTTCGATATTGTCGAATGGTTTCTTCAGGATCAGCAGCCGGTCGTAGCCTTGCAGGCGTTCCAGCAATTCTTCCCAGGAATAGTCGGAATAGGCGGTGCAGACCACCACTTGCAGGCGCTGGTCGCGCAGCCAGAGCTGCTCGATGGTCTGCGCCCCGTCCCAGCCCTGGGGCATGCGCATGTCGACGAAGGCCAGGGCATAGGGCCGCTGCTGCTCCATGGCTCGGCAAAGCTTGTCCAGGCCCTCCTGGCCACCATAGGCCGATTCCAGTTCGAAGGCCTGCTGGCGGCTCTTGCCCTGGCTGCCGAACAACTGGCTTTCGAGGTCGTCCAGGGCGTCGTTCGTAGCCGGCGCGGGAGCGAGGATCTTGCGAAAGTCCTCATGGATCGACGGGGTATCGTCGATGAGCAGGATACGGCGGTTGGTCAAGTCGTCCATTATTGGCCCTCGGCACTGATCAGGGGGATGTCCAGGGTGAAGGTGGCGCCGGTCCCCGGGCCATCGCTGTGTACGCTCAGTTGCCCATTCATCTCTATCGCGGCCAGGGCACAGCTGTGCAGGCCGAAGCCGTGGCCTTCCTTGCGAGTGGTGAAACCATGGACGAAGATCTTGGTCAGGTTCTGCGCGGTGATGCCTTCGCCTTCATCCTTGACCCGGATACGCAAAGTCCGCCCATCGACCACGTGGGCGCTCAGGGTCAGTTTGCGCGAGTGTTCGTCCAGACTGGACATGGCGTACTTCGCATTGCTGATCAGGTTGATCAGGATGAGCAACAGGCGATGCTTGTCGCCCATGATCGGCGGCACATCGGTATAGTCGCGGATCACCGTGACCTGGTGGCGAGTCAGGGCGCCGGAATTCATCCGCAGGGCATCGTCCATCAGGTCGGCTACCCGCAGGGGCTCGACCAGGCGCGAGGCCCCGGCGTAGGACTGTTGGGTGGCGACGATTTCCTTGATGTGGTCGACACTGCGGCTGAGCTGGGCCAGTTCCTCGCCCATGCTCTGCTGTTCGTCGGCAATGGCTACCACCAACTGGTTGAGGTAGCCGGGAAGCATCTTGCCTTTTTCGTCTTCACAGAAGAAACGCCCCAGGTCGTCGCTGTGCTGGTTGACCAGTTGCATGGCCTTGCCCAGTCCCAGGGCCTTGCTGCTACGCAGCTTGCGGCTGAGGATCTCGCTGGAGATATTGACGCTGTTGAGCACGTTGCCGACGTTGTGCAATACATTGGTAGCGATCTCCGCCATGCCGGCCTGGCGTGCGGTATCCAGCAGTTCGCTCTGGGTTTCCTTGAGCTCCCGGGTACGTTCCTCGACCCGCTGCTCCAGATGTTCGTTGGCGCTCTGCAAGTCGGTGTTGACCCGGCTGATCACGGCATAGCTGCGTATCAGGCGCAGGGCCAGGTACAGGATCAACAACACCAGGAGCACCGAGAACACCAGCAGGTACCGATGGGCCTTCTGGTCTTGTATATCCGCCTGCAACTGGTCGCTGTTGAGCAACACGGTGATGTCATCCAGGCGTTCGGCTATGGGGATCGAGGTGATCCGCTCGAGCAGATCGTTGACGATCGGCTGTTCCCGCAGGATGACCGAGACGTGGTTGCTGAGGATTTCCACCGGATCGTACATCGCCTCGGGCAGGCGTGCCTTGTTCACTGCCAGCTTGTTCAGGCCCACCAGGATGTCCGCCGCCTTGTCGTCGCTGGAGACCTGGGCGAACTCGAGGCTGCTGAGCAGCAAGTCATAGGTGTCGATCGCGATGTTCTGCTGGGACATTCGTTGCTGGTCATCCAGGTCGGACAGTTGCCGCTGGATGTCATCCTCGGCACTGGGCAGGAAGGCCAGGGAGTTGCGCAGTATCGAGTTGTGCGACTTGAAGTGTTCAACCAGTTCGGCCTTTTCCCGGAAGGCCTGGAGAAACGCTTCCTGGCTGGTTTGCCAGGCTTGCAGGTTGCTGTGTGGCTGTTTGGAGACCTGATCGAACTGGGTCCAGAGCTGGTTGATCTGTTGCACCGGAGACACCAGTGGATCGTAGTTGTGGGTGATGGCGATCCGTGCCTTGAGCACCTCGGTTTCCCATTGGGCGTTCAACTGCTTGATGTGCCCGACCAAGTCCCGGGACAGGGTGTAGTTGGTCGATGGGGCCGTCACCATCTTCAGGTAGAAGAACCCGAGCGCCGTGACCAGTGTCCCGGCCAGCAGGATCAGCAATGTAGTGGGCAGGCGGCGAGATGCTTTCATAGGGGCTTGCCTTCCCATTCGCCGGTCAGGGTCTTGAGGAACTTGACGATCAGGCTGGTATCCAGGGGGTTTGGCGGGCGCCCCAACTGGTACTTGAACATCACTTCCACGGCCTGTTCCAGGGTCTGGGCCGAACCGTCGTGGAAGTATGGCGCAGTGACTGCCACGTTACGCAGGCTGGGAACCTTGAAGACATTGCGGTCCTGCTCGTCGCCAGTGACCAAAAAGCGTCCCAGGTCAGCGTCGGTGGGCGAGCCCCGAGCGCCGAAATAGTCGCCCATCACACCGAACTTCTGGAACATATTGCCCCCGATATTCACCCCTTGGTGGCAAGCGATGCAGCCATAGTCCTTGAAGCGCTGGTAGCCATATTTCTCCTCCAGGCTGAGGATGTCGGTATTGCCCAGCAGGTACTGGTCGAAGCGTGAGTTGCGGCTCAGCAAGGTCCGCTCGTAAGTGGCCAGGGCATCCCGCACATTGGCGGCGGTGATGGCATCCGGATACAGCTTGGCGAAGGCCTGGCGATAATCCGGATCCTGTCCCAGAACGTGGACCAGGCTCTCCCAGTTGTTGCCCATCTCAATGGGGCTTTGCACTACACCGTCAATCTGCTCCTCGAGTGTTTCGGCGCGACCGTCCCAGAACTGGCGGAAATTCAGCGCTGCATTGAATAGGCTCGGTGCGTTGACCCTGGTGATCTGCCCCTTGATACCCGATGACCTGGGTAGCGCGTCGGCACCGCCCTGGTCCAGGCGATGGCAGCTGGCGCAGGAGCGGCTGCTGTCCACGGACAGGCGGGGTTCGTTGAACAGTCGGCGTCCCAGTTCGATTCGCTGGGGATCCAGGGCGGGAGGCGGGGGCAGGGGTTTGAGTGGCTCGTCCAGGGGCGCAGCCAGGCTGCTGCAGACCAACAGCAGGCCAGATACCGCGAGGACGAGGCGCCGGAGGTTTGCCGATAGGTGCTCACTGATCATGACCGACCATCCATGGGGGCAACGCCCTGTTGTCGAGCAGGTGGGCAAAGTCTTCGACCGCCAAGGCCTTGCTGAAATAGTAGCCTTGGCCTTCCTCGCAACCTTGCTGCTGGAGAGGTGCCTTCATTCCTCATCCTCCTGTGGGAGCGGCGCTACCTTGTTTTTCTCCTTGAGCAGCAAGATCGCTTGGTGCGGGCCGAGCGCTTCGCTGAAATACAGGCTTTGTACGCTGGGCAAGATGCTTGAGGAGGGCGCGGCGGGTGGTCGAAGCGAAGGGGGAGCTCCTTCGGCGATGATGCCGATACCCAGGTCCCGGGCGAAATTGACGATAGCCCGCAAGGTGTTGGCGTTGCTCGGGTCTTGGGCGGCACCATTGATGAGGCCATGGCCGAGCTTGAGATGATTGACCCGATAGGTCCTCAGGTAATCGAACGAAGAATACTCGGTGCCGAAGTCGGCGATGGCGATCCTGACCCCCAGTTCGCGCAGTCTTGGCAATACATCGTTGTGGGACCACTTGGTCTGGGCCAGGGTCGCCTCGGTGACATCGAAACGCAGGTCCCAAGGCGCGAGCCCCCATCGTGCGGTGGTTCGCAATACATCGTAGATGAGTTCGGGCCCGCTCTTGAGCTGGGCCAGGGAGATCTTGAGCGCCATGACCGGTGGTGCAAGCCCCTCGCTGGACCACAAGTGCATTTGCTGGCAGGTGTGATCCAGGATCCAGCGTCCCAGCGGGACGATGGTTCCGGTCTTTTCCGCAACCGGCACGAAGTCAATGGCGCGCAGCAGGCCTAACCGCGGATGCTTCCAGATGGCCTGTGCCTCCATGCCCAGGACGCTGCCATCGCGCATGTCCAGTTCCGGCGCATATAGCAGCTCCAATTCATCGCCTTCGAGCGCCACGAGTAGTTCACTGGCGATGACCATGCGCTCGGCCACTTCTTGAGTAATGGCATGGGAGTGGAAATGATACTGGTTGCGGCCCAGTTCCTTGGCTCGGTACAGCGCCATGTCGGCCTGGCTCAATAGGTTGTCGGCGTCGAGGCTGGAGGGGGTGTAGCTGCTGATGCCGAGACTGGCGGAGATGTGCACGGAGTTACCGGACAAGCTGTAGGGAGTCTGCAGCGCATCGAGGATATTGCCGGCCATGGCGGCCGACTGGGTCGGATCGCTGACGTCCAATTGCAAGATGGCGAATTCATCGCCACCCAGGCGCGCCACTACGTCGTTTTCCCGCACCGTATAGCGGATGCGGCGGGATACTTCCTGCAACAGCTGGTCGCCCACCGGATGGCCCAGGGTGTCGTTGATCCGCTTGAAGTGATCCAGGTCCAGGTAGAACACCGCGAAGGCTGGCGCACCACGCCGGGCCGCGGCGAATGCCTGGTGCAGGCGCTCGATCAGTGCGGCGCGGTTGACCAGGCCAGTGAGCGCATCGGTACGGGCCAGTAGTGCCATCTTTTCTTCGGCCTGCCGGCGTTCGGTGATGTCGAGGATGATGCCCTCGATCTCCAGGAGCCGGCCATCCAGGTCGCGTACCGGGACATAACGGTTCTCGACCCAGCGCCAGTCGCCTTGTCCGGTACGCAGGCGAAATTCGATCGAGGAACCCTGGGCGTGGCGGTCGAGGACCCGGGCCATGGCGGCATCGACATTGGGCTGGTCATCCGGGTGGATCAGGGCTTGGGCCCAGTCGGCCGCGCCCACCAGGTCGCTGGCCCGATGGCCGTAGCGGGTGATGTTGTGGGAGATATACATCAGGGGAAACGATGGCTCGCCGCGCAGCCGGTAGAGAATCGTCGGGCTGTTCTGCACGATGATGTTGGCGTTGGACAGCTCCCTGGTACGTTCGCTGATCGCTTGTTCCAGTTCTTCCATCTTGAGCGCGGCATCCTCGGTCATTTGCCATTTCACCGTGAGGGTGTTGGCCATTTGCCGGATCTCGATGGCGTCAAAGGGTTTCTTCAGGATCAGCAGACGGTCGCCCAGCGCCAGCCGCTGGTCGATGTCTTCCCAGGAATAGTCCGAATAGGCGGTACAAAGCGCTACTTGCAGTTTCGGATCGGCTTGCCACAGCCTGGCGATGGTTTCCAGGCCATCCCAGCCCGGCGGCATGCGCATGTCGATGAAAGCCATGGCGTAGGGCCTGCCTGCGGCGAGCGCAGCCTCGAGCTTTACCAGGGCTTCCTGCCCCTGGAACGCCGAATCCATTTCGAAGCACTGCGCGGGTCTGCTGCCCGATGGGCCGAACAGCAGGGCCTCGGCTGCATCCAGAGGGCCCTGCGGCGCGTTGCACAGGATCTTGATGAAGTCGTCGTGGATCGACCGGGTATCGTCGACGATGAGTACCCGGCGATTGATCCGTGTAAAGGGCGTAGTCATGCGGCAGCGCTCGCCGATCCACGTCCACATCCGCAACCCAACGGGATCATCCTTTTCCCCTCATCATGGACCTGTTCGCCGGACACCCGAACTCGGCGTATGGAGCATAGTTAGCTCGCCGTCATTTCGCCTGTGGTTGGCATGGCCGGTGGGGAAAAATCATCTAGCCTTGTCGAAGGCGGGCCACAGGGGGCGGTCCGTCCCCACCTCTTTGCTCGAGAACAGCCATGGAAGAACAACCAGCCCTGACCCCGGCCGAGCGGCCAAGAGTGCTCCTGGTCGATGATGAAGAGCCGATTCTCAACAGCCTGCGTCGCTTGTTGCGCGGCCAGCCTTATGAAGTACTGCTGGCCAACAGTGGGGCCCAGGCCCTGGATGTCCTGGCGCGGCAGCCCGTGGACCTGGTGATGAGCGATGCGCGCATGCCCGGCATGGACGGTGCCACGCTCCTGGCGAAGGTGCGCGAGGGCCACCCGGCCACCCGGCGCATCCTGCTGACCGGCTATGCCGACCTGGACACCATCGTCAAGGCCGTCAACGAAGGCCAAATCCATCAGTACCTGAACAAACCCTGGAACGACCAGGAGCTGTTGCTGGTATTGCGCCAGAACCTGCAATACCAGCTGGCCGAGCGGGAACTCAAGCGCTTGCAGCAGCGAGTGCTGGAGCAGAACCGCGAGCTGAAGGCCAACAACGCCACCCTGGAGCAACGGGTGGCCGCGCGGACCGCGGAGTTGCAGCAGACCGCGGACATGCTGGACCTGGCCTACGAAGAGCTCAAGCACAGCTACGTGACCGCAACCGAGGTGTTTTCCTTGTTGGCCAACCTGCGTCTTCCGGCGGACAAGCAGACCAACCGCAAGATCATCGAGCTGGTCAGGGCCTGCTGCAAGGATCGAGGCCTGGACGAAGCCGCGAGTCGCGACCTGACCATGGCCGCCGCTCTCTACAACATCGCCAAGCTGGGCTGGAGCGACGCCATGCTGACCGCACCGGCGGACCTGCTGCGCCATTCCGAGCAGGAGCGCTACCGGGCCTACCCGGGACAGAGCGAGTCGTTGCTGATGGCCCTGGAACCGATGCAGGATGCCGCTCGGCTGATCCTGCATCACCAGGAGCGCTGGGACGGCAGCGGTTTTCCCCAGCATCTCAAGGGCGAGGCCATCCCCTTGGGCGCGCGACTGCTGAAGCTGGCCGTGGATTTCATCGAACTGCAATCCGGGCTGGTCCTTGAGCGCCACCTGAACAGCGACGAGGCCTTGTTGTTCATCCGCAAATATGCCGGCCGCCTGTACGATCCGAACCTGGTGGAGGATTTCGTCCGGGTGTGCGCGGCCTATCTTGACGACGTGACGGTCGATGATCCGACGGTCAAGGTTCTGGGAACCCGTGAGTTGAAGGGCGGCATGATCCTGCGACGCAACCTGAATGCCGACAATGGCATGTTGCTGCTCAATGCTGGCAAGGTGCTGAGCGAACCTCTGGTACAAAAACTGATCGCCTTCGAGGCCATGGAGGGCGCGCGGTACAGCGTTTTCGTCGAGGAGCCGGATCCACCGGCGACCGCGACGAACCTTTCACCCTAGCTGCGGATCTTGCGCTTGATGCTGGGTTACGGTCCTGCTTTCGTCCGGGATCGCTGGTATCTTGGCGCGCCGGCGCTGGCCGGCGATCCGGGGACGCTGCGGCGCACCTGTCATGTTCCTGCAACGCCTGCGTGCCAATAAGAACCCGCTATGTTTGATCGGCCCCGTCCTGCAATACGGGCAGGGACACGTCTGTTTTTTCAAGGAGAGGTCACGATGAGAAAGTTTTTTGCCCTGATGGCGGCGCTGACGCTGACCCTGGGGATGGTGGGCACCAGCGACGCACGCTCGCCCAAGCAGCAGCGCGATTCGGTGGCCGGGGCTTTCGACTACTACCTGTTGAGCCTGTCCTGGTCGCCAACGTTCTGCCTGATGCACCCGGATAATGAACAGTGCTCGGGCAAGGGCTACGGTTTTGTCCTGCATGGCCTGTGGCCGCAGTACGCCCGTGGCGGCTGGCCGGAGTCGTGCCCACCGCTGACTCAGTTGAACCAGCAAGAACGTGCCAAGGGCCTGACCCTGTTCCCCACCGAGAAGCTGCTCAAGCATGAGTGGAGCAAGCACGGCACCTGTAGCGGCCTGGGAGCCATGGGCTACCTGGACGCGGCGGACAAGGCCCTGGCCAAGGTGCAGATCCCCGAGACCCTGCAACCCTCGACCAGCGTGCGCTACTACGAAGCTGCAGAAATCGCCCAGCAGTTGCGCCAGAGCAACCCTGGGATCACCGCCAATGGTGTCGCGGTACTGTGCAGCGGGCCTGAACTGTCCGAAGTACGGGTCTGCCTGAACAAGGACCTGGAGTTCGCCGACTGTGGCAAGGGTGTGAAGACCCAGTGCCGTTCCGGGCAGATCCGCATTCCGCCGATCCGCTGAGCCGGGCTGGCCTGCCGGCTCCCGCCCAAGGGAGCCGGCTCCTGGCTACAGGGCGGCGAGCAGGTGCCCCAGGCGCTCGACAGTAGGGGCGCTGCAATCCTCCATCGGTGCCCGCAGATGGGGCTCGATCAAGCCCTGGCGAGCCAGCAGCGCCTTGACCGGGGCCGGGTTGGGTTCGCTGAACAAGCCCTGGATCAGTGGCGCCAATTGCATGAAGGTGGTCCTGGCGGCTTCCAGTCGCTGGTCCATGACTTGCCGGTGCAATTGCACGAACAGCTCGGGGCGGATATGCGCCGAGGCGGCAATGGCGCCGCTGGCGCCCAGGCACAGGGCGCTGAACAGCTGCAGGTCTTCGCCGCACAACACCTGCACCTCGCCACTGGCCAGCAGGGCCAGGGTCTTCTCCAGGTTGCCTGCGCAATCCTTGACCGCTGCGATCCGTGGGTGACGGACGATGTTGAGCAGGGTGTCCTGGTTCAGGGTCACGCCGGTGCGGTAGGGGATGTCGTAGACGATCAACGGCACGCTGGAGGCATCGGCCAGGCGCTGGAAAAACTGCTCCAGGGCGGCCTGGGAGGGCCGAATGTAATAGGGCGCGGGCACCAGCAGGGCGGCAATCGGCCGCTCCAGCACCCGCTGCTGCATGGCCAGCAGCTCCTGCAGGTTGTTGCCCGCCAGGCCCATGATCACTCGGGCCGCAGGCGCCAGTTGCAGCACCTCGTCGAGTACGGCCAGTTGTTCGTCCTTGTCCAGCGCGGCGGCTTCGCCGGTGGTGCCGCAGACCACCAGTCCGGCCACTGCGCTTTCCAGCAGGTGGGCCGCGAGGCGGCGCAGGGCGACGAAATCGATGGCGCCATTGTGAAAGGGCGTGACGATGGGGACCCAGATACCTTGAAACGATGACATGCAGATTCTCCTGATGCTTGACCGTCGGGTCGTCGTCAGAAGAGTAGAAGGGCGGTCAGCGGGGGGGATCCGAGGCGAGGTCCTGTCAGCTCATCTGACGGGACACAGCGCCCCGGTCACATGAGCGACTGTTTCTTCGATTTGCGATTGCAGGCCACCCACGCCGGAGCCTTGGCAACCAGGCCAATAGCGCGCGGATCGTGGAGGGTGGCTGGGGACATGATGGCTGGCGGCTCGCAAATTCAGGCGCTCAGTTTTAAAAGCCGGCCGGGGCTTTGTCAATCCTCAGATCGGGGCTTTTTTAGGGCCTGGAGCGCCTGGCGCCGTTGGTGTCGGGAACCTTTCTCAGGCAGGATTTCGCTTGCCAGGCTACGTATTGATCCAGATCAAGAAGACGCGAGATTGTCCGGTGTGCCTTCTTGCCCTTGGCAAAAAATTAGTCGCACTCACCAAGGCTGTATCTAAACTCGACTGCACCGGCGCCGACTGCCGGGGAAGTCTTGCCGGGGTGCAGGAGCAGTCTTCGGGTCATCGCAGGATGCGCAAGTTGCTGTTTGATCACGACGGACAATCATCAGACTTCCTGCGGGGTTTTTCCGGTGAAAAACAATCTCCCAGTGACCCAGCGCGAGCGGGTCTTTCCTGCCGAGCAGCGCCTTATTTCCGCTACCGACACCCACGGCAAGCTCACGTACTGCAACGACGAGTTCGTGGCGGTCAGCGGCTTCTCCCGCGAGCAACTGATCGGTAGCCCGCACAATATCGTGCGCCACCCGGACATGCCCCCGGCCGTATTCGCCCATATGTGGTCCTATCTCAAGGATGGCAAGAGCTGGATGGGCATCGTCAAGAACCGCTGCCAGAACGGCGACCATTACTGGGTCAATGCCTATGTCACGCCGATCTTCAGCGCTGGCGTGGTCACCGGCTACGAGTCGGTGCGGGTCAAGCCCGAGCGCGAGCAGGTCGAGCGCGCCGCGGCCCTCTACCAGCGCATGCGCGGCGCCGACATGGCCATGCCCTGGAGCCAGCGGCTGCTGGTGGCCGGCGAGATCCTGCTGCCGCCGCTGTTGGCCCTGGCAGCCATTGCCCTGTCCAGCTGGCTGGGTGGGCCCTGGACCGGATTGGCCGCTGCCGTGGCCGGGCTGTTCGCCGTGCAGGCCTATGGTGCGTATCACACCCGACGGCTGCTGGCACGCATCAGCGCGGTGTCCCTGGGCAGCTTCGATAGTGAACTGATCGCCCGTACCTATACCGACGAGCGTGGCCCGGTGGCGCGCTTGCAGATGATCCTGATCAGCGAAGCGGCCAAGATCCGCACCGCCCTCAGTCGCCTGGGCGACTACGCCAACCAGGCCGCGGCGCTGGCCTCCAGCAGCCAGAGCCTGTCGCGCCAGGCGGAATCGGCCCTGGGCAAGCAGCGCGACGAAGCGGACATGGCGGCCACGGCGATGAACCAGATGGCGGCCTCCATCGCCCAGGTCTCGGTGCATGTGCAGGACACCGCTTCGGCGGCCGACCAGGTCAATGAGCTGACCCATGTCGGTTCCGAGGAAGCCCGGCGGACCCGGGCCATGATCGAGAAGCTGGCCGATACCGTGGACACGGTCAGCCAGTCGGTCCAGGGCCTGGCCGATGAAACCCAGTCCATCCAGCTGGCGGCGAACATGATTCATTCCATCGCCGAGCAGACCAACCTGCTGGCGCTCAATGCTGCCATCGAGGCCGCCCGCGCCGGGGAGCAGGGTCGTGGCTTCGCCGTGGTGGCCGATGAGGTAAGGGCCCTGGCATCCAAGACCCGGGAGTCGACCCAGAGCATCCAGCAGATCATCGCCACCTTGCAGGAGGTGGCCAGCCAGGCAGTGGAAGTAGCGCGCCAGGGCAGTGTCGAGGCGCGTTCCGGAGTGGCCCAGGTGATCAGCACCGAACAGGCGCTGGACGGGATCAACTCGGCGATGGAGCGCATCCAGCAGATGAGCCAGCAGATGGCAGCGGCCTCCGAACAGCAGGCCCATGTGGCCGAGGAAATTTCCGGGCAGATCACCAATATCGCCCGGGTCTCGGACCAGAACGCCGATATCGCCGTGCACTCCTGCAGCATCGGCGGCGACCTTGAGTCCACGGCCCATGAGCTCAATGCCCTGGTCACGCGTTTCAATAGCTGAACGACGATTCAAGGGTTGTTTTCTTCAATACGTGATGTTGCTCGCTTCGTAATCTGTGGGCGGTCGATTCGACCCGGACAAGAGAGGCGAGAGATGAGCGTAGTGTTTTCCATGGCGGCCTTTGCCCTGGCCGCATCCATTACCCCGGGGCCGGTGAATATCCTGGCCCTGGGCAGCGGGGCCCGTTTCGGTTTCAAGGCCAGCCTGAGCCACGTCGCTGGCGCGACCCTGGGCTTTACCTTGCTGCTGGTACTGACGGGCCTGGGGTTGAACGAACTGTTGCGCCAGTGGCCGGTACTGACCCAGGGCATCCGCCTGTTTGGCGTGGCGTTCCTGCTGTACATGGCCTGGAAGCTGGTCCGGGATGATGGTCGAGTGACTGCCGACGGCCAGGTCCGTGCACCTTCGGCCTGGTACGGCGCCCTGATGCAGTGGCTCAATCCCAAGGCCTGGTTGGCCTGCGTGGCCGGCATCGGGGCGTTTGCCGCCGACGGCGATACGCGGCTGGTCTGGCTGTTTGCCGCGGTGTATCTGGTTATCTGCTACCTGTCGATTGCCTGCTGGGCCTATGCCGGCAGTTTCCTGCGCCACTACCTGGACAATCCTGCGGGCATGCGCCTGTTCAATCGCAGCATGGCCGCGCTGCTGGCGGTCAGCGCGGCGTACCTGTTTACCTGAGGCCTTGCTGGTACTGCCCGGGTGTCGCGGCCAAGTGCTGCTTGAACGCCCGCTGGAAGTGCGCCTGGTCGGCAAAGCCGGCCTCCAGGGCCACCTCGGCGATCGATGCGCCGCTGCGCAGGCGGGCCTGGGCGAACTGCACCCGCTGGTTGACCAGGTAGGCATGGGGTGGCATGCCGAACCGCTGGCCAAAGGCGCGGGTCAGGTAGGAGGCCGAGAGTTGGGCGGCCTGGCAGATATCTTCCAGGACCAGGGGCTCGGTGCAGTGCTGGCGGATGTAGCGGGCAGCCCGTTCGAGCTTTTCGTTGCTGTCCGGGGGAAGGCTGTCGGCCGGGTTCAGGCGCTGGTGCAGGTCGCTGAAGAACGCCACCGCGCAGCTGTGCTTGTGCAGGGTATCGCCGCGTTCGTCCACCAGAACCTGGTACAGCGTCTGGAGCTCGGCAAACAATTGCGGATCGTCGCTGTGGGTGGCGCTGAAGGGACGAAAGCCCGACGCCGCATCGAAGCCCAGCTCATGCTGCAAGGCGGTCAGCCAGGGGGTGTCGACGTAGAGCATGCGATAAGACCAGGGCTGGTCGTCGATGGGGTTGCAGGCATGCACCACGCCAGGGTTCATCAACACCACGGTGCCGGCGCCGACCCGCCACTGTTCGCCTTCACTGAGGTAGGTGCTCTGGCCCGCGGTGATGCAACCGATGGAGAACTGCTCATGGGCATGGCGGTTGTAGCAGACCTTGCGTCCATCGGCGATGGACCGGGCCTCGATGAAGGGCAGGGCTGGGTCGCGCCAGAAGCGCGGGGCGATGTCAGTGTGCAGGGCGCTCTTCATCAGGGCTGTCCATTGTCCAGGGTGCCGGCGATTGTAGAGGGGATGGCTCAGGATTTGCCATCGAAGGCGCGTTGCAGGCGCTGGATATCCAGTTTCCTCATGCCCAGCAGGGCCTGCATCACCCGTTGCGAACGGCTCGGGTCGGGGTCGCACATCATCTGCGCCAGGGCCTGCGGCACGATCTGCCAGGACACGCCGAAGCGGTCCTTGAGCCAACCGCAGCGCTGGGCCTCGGGCGGCCCGCCAAAGCCCAGGGCATTCCAGTAGTGGTCCAGCTCGGCCTGGCTGCGGCAATGCACCTGCAAGGAAATGGCTTCGTTGAAGGTGAATGCCGGGCCGCCGTTGAGCGCGGTGAAGGCCTGGCCGTCGAGCTCGAACACCACGCTCATCACCGATCCCTCGGGGCGGCCATGGAATTCGAAGCCGGCCTTGCCGTAGTGGCTGACGTGGGTGATGCGCGAGCGCTCGAAAATCGAGCAGTAGAACTGCGCAGCCTCCTGGGCCTGGTGGTCGAACCACAGGCACGGGGCGATGGTTTGGATGCGTTGCATGCTGGCGACCCTCTGTCGACTGCTACCCCCTTGAACAAGCGTAGCCAAGCCCTGGCCAGGTACGGGCGATTGAATGCTTGCTGACATGGGTTTCTTCAATGGTATCTTCGCTATCAGCCTCGAGTGGCCGTAGAACGCCGCAGCACTGGGGTGAAGCGTTACTTGAAATGCCTGCTGGTATCAGGCAGGCAGTGACTGCAAGGGGGGAGAAGCTGATGCGCCAGCCGCGATTCAAGCTGTTTTTCACCCACCGTCTGGCGCTCCTGGCGGGTGCCGAATCCCTGCGTTCGATCCGTGAAGGCCTGCTCTGGCTATTGCCATGCCTGCTGGTTTCGGCCGTGCTGCTGATCCTCGCCCAGTGTATCCAGGCCCTGGGAGCGCCGAGGGCGGTGGTGGAGCTGCTGACGGGGCTGCACGACCGCATCAGCTCGATCATTCCCTTGCTGGTCGCGGCTTCCATCGGTTACATGCTGGCGATCCAGCATCGCCTGCCGCAGCTTCCCGTGGCCTTTCTCTGCCTGTCCCATGTGGTGATCGCCACCTACGTGTTGCGCGACTACCCGCTGGCGGCGGCGACGTTCGTGCTATTCATCGCCATTGCCTCGCCACTGGTCAATGTTCCGATCATCGGCTGGCTGCACCGTCGGCGCTGGACCCGGCTGATCGCTGAGGACCTGGTGGGGTACAACCTGCAGAGCACCATCAACATGGTGCTGCCGGGGATCGTCACTTCGCTGTTGCTGGTGCTGGTGCTGCAACTGTTGCTGCAGGTCCAGGAGTTCGCCTATGTCCAGCGGCCGCTGGACCTCGATGAGCTGGGCAGTCCCTACCTGAGTGGGATATTGCTGACGGCCAGCAATTCGTTGCTGTGGTTCTTCGGGATCCATGGCAGCCACGCCATGCAACCGTTTATGGACGTGATGGACCAGGCGGTGTCGCTCAATGCCCTGGACCAGGCGGTTGGGCGCCCTGTGCGTTACGTACTCAACAGTGGCTTGCTGGGTTGTTTTGCCTTCATCGGTGGCTCTGGCGGTTCCCTGGCGCTGGTCCTGGCGATCCTGGGGTTTTCCCGCAACCGCTCGATGCGCCTGCTGGCCCTGGCCAGCCTGGGGTTGTCGCTGTTCAACATCAATGAGCTGCTGTTGTTCGGCCTGCCGATCATCCTCAACCCGAGGTTGCTGGTGCCGTTCATGCTGGTGCCCATGGCCAACGTCAGCCTGGCGTTGCTGGTGGTCCAGCAGGGGTGGGTGCGCCCGGCACTGGTGGAGGTGCCCTTTACCTCGCCGGTATTGCTCAATGCCTACCTCAGTACCCAGGGCGATTGGGGCGCGGTGTTGTTGCAACTGGTGCTGCTGGGGATCGGTACGCTGATCTATATCCCCTACATCCGCAGTATCCAGTACCAGGGGGAGGGCGCCGAGCAGGTCTACCTGAAAACCTTCGACACCACCTTTCATGGCCTGGAAGAACGGGGCCGCCTGTTCGAGCTGGACCCGATGGTGACCTCCTATCAGCAAGCGGCCCGGCAGTCCTTGCAGCTGGCGCGAATCCAGCAGTTGAGCGAGTACGACTTCCACCTGGAGTACCAGCCCCAGGTGGCCAAGGGCAGTGGCCGTTGCACGGGGTGCGAGGCGTTGATCCGCGCCCGGGACCGCGACGGCCAGGTGCGCTCGCCCTGGGAATTGCTGCAGTGGCTGGGGCAGGCCAGGTTGATGCCCGAGGTGGATTTCTGGGTCGCCTCCCAGGCGGTACGCCAGTATCAGGCCTGGCGTCGCGAGGGCTTCGAGCTGCCGATCACCATCAATATCTCCAGTGCCACCCTGGCGTCGGTGGAGCACGGCCGGCGCCTGCTGGATATCCTTGCCCGAGCCGGTGGCCAGGTGTCGGTGGAGATCACCGAGGATGCCCTGGTGGGCGATGCGTTGCTGACCCAGCGCTGGATCGGGCAACTGCATGCGCTGGGGGCGCGGATCTACATCGATGACTTCGGCACCGGTTTTTCCGCCTTGAGCTATTTGCACCAGTTCCCGGTGGATGGGATCAAGATCGATCGCAGTTTCGTTCTCGCCCAATCCGACCCCAAGGGGGCCCTGGTACTCAATGGCCTGCTGCGTTTTTGCGAGACCCTGGACCTCAAGGTGGTGGTGGAAGGCGTGGAGACGGGCGAGCAACTGGCGTTCCTGCAATCGAGTGCGGAGCTGGTGATCCAGGGCTGGTACTACAGCAAGTCGCTGCCTGCCCGCCAGCTCCCTGAATTCGTCAGGCAGCGGGCCCAGGATGCCCTGGCGGCCCGCGGTGCTTGAGCGGGCGCTTTATCGCCTGGCGACAGCTCTGGCCCAGGCATTGGCCATTTTGGACTACGCTTGCCGTCTTAGCCGCGAATGGAGTCAGCGATGTTGTACCCAAGCAAACCGAACAATGAGGCCCTGCGAATCCAGAGCCTGCGGGCGCTCAATGTCCTCGACACCCCGCCGGAGGAGCGGTTCGACCGCCTGACCCGCCTGGCCAAGCGCCTGTTCAACGTACCCATCGCCCTGGTCAGCCTGGTGGATGGCGATCGCCAGTGGTTCAAGTCCTGCATGGGCCTGGATGCCAGCGAGACGCCACGGGATATCTCGTTTTGCGGGCACGCGATCCTTGGCGACCAGATTCTCACGGTGTGCGATGCCGAGCAGGACGTGCGTTTCCATGACAACCCGCTGGTGGTGGGCGATCCCGGAATCCGCTTCTACGCCGGCTGCCCGCTGACGGTGGCCAACGGCAGCAAGCTGGGCACCTTGTGCCTGATCGACGTCAAGCCCCGGGACCTGGATGACGAGGAGCGGGCACTGCTGCGGGACCTGGCGCGCATGGCCGAGCAGGAGCTGGCGGCGGTGCAGATGGCCAGCATGGATGAGCTGACCCTGCTGTCCAACCGCCGTGGTTTCGAGGCCCTGGCCCGGCATGCGCTGGGCGTCTGCAAGCGCCTGGACAAGCCGGCGACCCTGCTGTTCTTCGATCTCAACGATTTCAAGCAGATCAACGACACCTATGGCCATGCCGAGGGCGACGGGGCATTGAAGACCTTCGCCGACGTGCTGCGCATCGCCTTTCGCGAGAGCGATGTGATCGGCCGCTTGGGCGGCGACGAGTTCGTGGCGTTGTTGACCGCCGCCGATCATGTAGAAACCTCGCACATCATGGCCCGACTGCGCGAGATCCTCGATGAACGCAACGCCACGTTGAAGCGTGGCTACGACATTCGCTTCAGCGTCGGCCAGATCGAATACAACGCCGAGCGCCATCCGGACGTGGAGGCGCTGCTGGCCGATGCCGACAAGGCCATGTACCTGCAAAAGCAGGCCAGCAAGCGCCAGCATCGAGACTGATCGGCAGGCAGTGGCTCAGGCCCCGGAGCCTGGTTTGAGTCGCGTCAGGCAGCGTCTTGGGATGTTGCCCTGATAGTAGGTACTGACCAGGAATTTCCCGGGTTTGTTGACCTTGAGATTGAGGAATTCATCACCGCAGGCGGGAAATCGCTCGACGAACTCGCCCTGCGTCGGGTCGTAGATGAACACCCGGTGGATCGTGTAAGTACCCATCCCATCATCGACATGCCAGATGGCGAAGTCGCCGGCCCCATCGAAATTGAAATCGTCGAGCTCGATGTGCAGCGGCTTCTCGGCCTGCACCCGCAGTTCTCTGGATTGGGTGTGACCGTTGCGTTGTATTTCCAGGCTGACCTGCTGGCCCTGCAGGGCAAGCGTGACGGTGCTGTGCTTGTCCGGCTGGAAAGTCATCGGTTGGGCCTGGACGCCCATTGCGAAAAGACCGCCCAGGGCCATCATGGTCCATTGTTTGTCATGCATGGATTTGGCATCTCCGGTGATGAGGCAGGGCCTCGTCACCGGTCTCCTGTCAGGGGTTATCCGGCGTTTGCCGGTACCAGGAACGCGGCTTCCAGCAATTGCCGGGTGTAAGGGTGTTGCGGCGCATCGAAGATCTGCCGGGCGTCGCCTTGTTCCACCACCTGGCCGTGCTTGATCACCATCAGTTGGTGGCTCAGGGCCTTGACCACCGCCAGGTCGTGGCTGATGAACAGGTAGGTCAGGTTGTACTTGCCTTGCAGCCTGCGCAGCAGCTCCACCACCTGGCGCTGGACGGTGCGGTCCAGGGCCGAGGTCGGTTCGTCCAGGAGGATCAGCCGGGGCTTGAGCACCAGGGCCCGGGCGATGGCGATGCGCTGGCGTTGGCCGCCGGAAAACTCATGGGGGTAGCGGTGGCGGGTCTGCGGGTCCAGGCCCACTTCCTGGAGTGCCTCGATGATCGCCTGTTCTTGCTCCTGCTCGGTGCCGATCCTGTGGATGCGCAAGCCCTCGCCAACGATCTGGCTCACGCTCATGCGCGGGCTGAGGCTGCCGAAGGGGTCCTGGAACACCACCTGCATTTCCCGGCGCAGTGGCCGCACCTGCTGCTGCGAGAGGCGCTCCAGCTGCTGGTCCTCGAAGCGAATGGCGCCTTTGCTGGCGATCAGGCGCAGGATCGCCAGGCCCAGGGTCGACTTGCCCGAGCCGCTCTCGCCGACGATGCCCAGGGTCTGGCCCTGGGGCAGGCTGAAATGGATGCCGTCCACCGCCTTGACGTGGTCCACGGTGCGGCGCAGCAGGCCCTTCTTGATCGGGAACCAGACCTTGAGGTCATTGACTTCCAGCAGTGGCGCACCGACCTGGCTGGCGACTGGCAAGCCACTGGGCTCGGCGGCCAGCAGTTCCCGGGTATAGGGATGCTGCGGGGCCCGGAACAGCTCTTCGCACGGCGCCTGCTCGACGATCCGGCCCTTTTGCATGACGCAGACCCGGTGGGCGATGCGCCTCACCAGGTTGAGGTCGTGACTGATCAGCAGCAAGGCCATGCCCAGGCGCGCCTGCAGTTCCTTGAGCAACTGCAGGATCTTCAACTGTACGGTGACGTCCAGGGCAGTGGTGGGTTCGTCGGCGATCAGCAGTTCCGGCTCGCAGGCCAGCGCCATGGCGATCATCACCCGTTGGCGCTGGCCGCCGGACAGCTCGTGGGGCAGGGCCTTGAGGCGCTTGTGTGGCTCGGGGATGCCCACCAGCTCCAGCAGTTCCAGAGTGCGCTGGGTGGCGACCTTGCCGGTCAGGCCCTTGTGGATCGCCAGCACCTCGTTGATCTGCTTCTCGATGTTGTGCAGCGGGTTCAGCGAGGTCATGGGCTCCTGGAAGATCATGGCGATGCGGTTGCCACGAATGTGCCGGATGCTCTTTTCCTTCAGGGTCAGCAGGTCGTGCCCGGAGTAGTTGATGCTGCCCGACGGGTGCTGGGCCAGGGGGTAGGGCAGCAGGCGCAGGATGGAGTGGGCAGTGACCGACTTGCCCGACCCGCTTTCGCCCACCAGTGCCAGGGTCTCGCCACGCTTGATGTCGAAGCTGATGCCTTCGACCACTCGCTGGCGCTGCTCGCCGGCGACGAATTCGACGGCCAGCTCGCGCACTTCGATCAGGTTGTCCTGGGTCATGTCATTTCCTCGGGTCGAAGGCATCGCGGGCGGATTCGCCGATGAACACCAGCAGGCTCAGCATCAGGGCCAGCACGGCGAAGGCACTCATGCCCAGCCAGGGCGCCTGCAGGTTGGATTTGCCCTGGGCCACCAGCTCGCCCAGGGACGGCGCGCCGGGAGGCAGGCCGAAGCCGAGGAAGTCCAGGGCGGTGAGGGTGCCGATGGCGCCGGTGAGGATGAACGGCATGAAGGTCATGGTCGAGACCATGGCGTTGGGCAGGATGTGGCGGAACATGATGGCGCCGTTCTGCATCCCCAGGGCCCGGGCCGCGCGCACGTACTCCAGGTTGCGCCCGCGCAGGAACTCGGCGCGCACCACGTCCACCAGGCTCATCCAGGAGAACAGCAGCATGATGCCCAGCAGCCACCAGAAGTTGGGCTGCACGAAGCTGGCGAGGATGATCAGCAGGTAAAGCACCGGCAGCCCGGACCACATTTCTAGGAAGCGCTGCCCGGCCAGGTCCACCCAGCCACCGTAGAAGCCCTGGAGGGCGCCGGCGGTGACGCCGATGATCGAGCTGAGGATGGTCAGGGTCAGGGCGAACAGCACCGACACCCGGAAGCCATAGATGATCCGCGCCAGGACGTCGCGCCCCTGATCGTCGGTGCCCAGCAGGTTGTCGCTGGAGGGCGGCGCCGGAGCTGGCACCCGCAGGTCGTAGTTGATGCTCTGGTAGCTGAAGGGGATCGGTGCCCAGAGCACCCAGGCATCCTTCTGGGCCAGCAGTTCGCGGATGTACGGGCTCTTGTAGTTGGCTTCCAGGGGAAATTCGCCGCCGAAGGTGGTTTCCGGGTAGCGCTTGAGCGCCGGGAAATACCAGCCGTCGTCGTAGTGCACCACCAGGGGCTTGTCGTTGGCGATCAACTCGGCGCCCAGGCTCAGGACGAACAGCACCAGGAACAGCCACAGCGACCACCAGCCACGCTTGTTGGCCTTGAAGCGCTCGAAGCGCCGGCGATTGAGGGGGGACAGGTTCATCTCAATGCTCCCGGCTGTCGAAGTCGATGCGTGGGTCGACCAGGGTGTAGGTCAGGTCGCCGATCAGTTTCACCACCAGGCCCAGCAGGGTGAAGATGAACAGGGTGCCGAACACCACCGGGTAGTCGCGGTTGATCGCGGCCTCGAAGCTCATCAGGCCCAGGCCGTCCAGGGAGAAGATCACTTCCACCAGCAAGGACCCGGTGAAGAAGATGCCGATGAAGGCCGACGGGAAGCCGGCGATCACCAGCAGCATGGCGTTGCGGAACACATGGCCGTAGAGCACCCGGCGCTGGGTCAGGCCCTTGGCCTTGGCGGTGATCACGTATTGCTTGTTGATCTCGTCGAGGAAGCTGTTCTTGGTCAGTAGGGTCATGGTGGCGAAGTGGCCGATCACCAGGGCCGTGACCGGCAGCGCCAGGTGCCAGAAGTAGTCGAGGACCTTGCGCCCCAGGCTCAGTTGCTCGAAGTCGCTGGAGGTCAGGCCGCGCAGGGGGAACCAGTTGAGGTAGCTGCCGCCGGCGAACACCACGATCAGCAGGATGGCGAACAGGAACGCCGGGATTGCGTAGCCGATGATGATCGCCGAGCTGGTCCAGACGTCGAAATGGCTGCCGTGGCGGGTGGCCTTGGCGATCCCCAGGGGGATCGACACCAGGTACATGATCAGGGTGCTCCACAACCCGAGGGAGATCGAGACCGGCATCTTTTCCTTGATCAGGTCCACCACCTTGGCATCGCGGAAGAAACTCTCGCCGAAGTCCAGGGTGGCGTAGTTCTTGATCATGATCCACAGGCGTTCCGGCGCCGACTTGTCGAAGCCGTACATGTGCTCGATTTCCTTGATCAGCGCCGGGTCCAGGCCCTGGGCGCCGCGGTAGCTGGAACCGGCCACCGAGACCTCGGCGCCACCGCCGGCGATGCGGCTGGTGGCGCCGTCGAAGCCTTCGAGCTTGGCGATCATCTGTTCCACCGGCCCGCCGGGGGCGGCCTGGATGATCATGAAGTTGATCAGGAGGATGCCCAGCAGGGTCGGGATGATCAGCAGCAGGCGGCGAACGATATAGGCCAGCATCTTATTGCACCGCTTCGGCCGCAGCCGCCTGGTGGTCTGGTTCCGGTTCCACGGCGGGCTTGGCATCGGGCTTGATCCACCAGGTGCTGACGCCGATGTCGTACTTGGGCGCGACCTGTGGATGGCTCACGTGGTCCCAGTAGGCCACGCGCCAGGTCTTGATGTGCCAGTTGGGGATCACGTAGTAGCCCCATTGCAGTACTCGGTCCAGGGCCTTGGCATGGGCCACCAGGCTGGCTCGGGAGTCGGCGTTGATCAGGCCTTCCACCAGGTCGTCGATGATCGGGTCTTTCAGCCCGATCAGGTTGCGACTGCCAGGGTTGTCGGCGCTGGAGGACATCCAGTACTCGCGTTGTTCATTACCGGGAGAAATGGACTGCGGGAAACTGCCCACGAGCATGTCGAAGTCCCGCGAGCGCAGGCGGTTGATGTACTGGGAGACGTCGACCCGGCGAATCACCAGGTCAATGCCCAGGTCCGCGAGGTTGCGCTTGAACGGCAGCAGAATGCGTTCAAATTCACTTTGGGCCAAGAGGAATTCGATGAACAGAGGGTTGCCTTGGGGGTCGACCATCTTGTCATCGACGATGCGCCAGCCGGCCTCTTGCAGCAGTTGGTAGGCCTGGCGCTGTTGCGCGCGGATCATGCCACTGGCATCGGTGACGGGAGGCTGGAACGACTGCTCGAAGACCTGTGCTGGGAGTGCGCCGCGAAAGGGTTCGAGGATGTGCAGCTCCTCTGGACCGGGCAGGCCGGTGGCGGCCATTTCCGAGTTCTCGAAGTAACTGCGGGTACGCGTGTAGGCACTGTTGAACAACTGCTTGTTGGTCCATTCGAAGTCGAGCAACAGGCTGATGGCCTGGCGTACGCGGATGTCCTGGAACATCGGCTTGCGCAGGTTGAAGATGAAACCCTGCATGCCGGTGGGGTTGCCGTTGGCAATCTGCTCCTTGATCAGTCGCCCTTGGGCCACGGCTGGGATGTTGTAGGCGGATGCCCAGTTCTTTGCGCTGATCTCCAGCCAGTAATCAAGCTGTCCGGCCTTGAGGGCTTCCAGGGCTACGCTGTTGTCCCGGTAGTAGTCGGAAACCATATAGTCGAAATTGTAGAACCCGCGGTTGATCGGCAAATCGGCGCCCCAGTAGTCCTTGACCCGTTCATAACGGATCGAGCGTCCGGGCTTGACGTCGAGAATCTTGTACGGGCCGCTGCCCAGGGGCACTTCCAGATTGCCTTTTGAGAAATCGCGCGTGGCCCACCAATGCATGGGCAGCACTGGCAACTGGCCCAGAATGAAGGGTAATTCACGGTTGCTGGTGTGCTTGAACTGGAAGCGGACTCGCAAGGGGCTCTCGACGATCACGTCCGCCACGTCGGAGTAGTAGGTGCGGTACTTGGGAGAGCCGTCTTTCATCAGGGTGCGAAAACTGAAGGCGACGTCCTCGGCGCGAATGGGATGACCGTCGTGGAAGTGGGCCTGCTCACGCAGGTAGAAGCGCACCCAACTGTTATCCGGGGCCTTCTCGATCTTTTCGGCGATCAGTCCGTATTCCGCGACGGGCTCGTCCAGGCTTTCACGGGCCAGGGTGTCGTAGATCAGGCTGAGGTTGTTGGCCGGTACACCCTTGATGAGAAAGGGGTTGAGGCTGTCGAAACTGCCCGAGGCGGCTTCTCGGAAGGTTCCGCCCTTGGGGGCGTTGGGGTTGACATAGTCGAAGTGCTGGAAGTCCGCCGGGTACTTGGGCTGTTCGTCATACAGCGTCAGGCCATGCTGCGGTGCCGCATTTGCCCAGCAGGCAAGGCCGCCGATGAACACGAGGCACAATTGCCGCAGCGCGCGAGAAGGTTTCATTGCGCTTTCTCCATAGGCTTCAGCCACCAGGCACTCAGCCCCAGGGTATAGGGCGGCGTGGCGACGAAGGCGAACCGGTTACGGTAGGCCAGGCGGTGATAGTTGAGGTACCAGTTGGGAATCATGTAGTGCTGCCACAGTAGCACCCGATCCAGGGCCCGGCCGGCGGCCAACTGGTCGTCACGGCTCTGGGCCGCCAGGAGCTGCTCCAGCAGGTGGTCGACGATGGGGTTGTCGATGCCCGCGTAGTTCTTGCTGCCCTTGACCGCGACCTGGCTTGAGTGGAAGTACTGCCATTGCTCCAGGCCCGGGCTCAGGGTCTGGTTGAGGGTCATGAGGATCATGTCGTAGTCGAACTGGTCCAGGCGCTGCTTGTATTGCGCGCGATCGACGGTGCGCAGGCGCGCGTCGATGCCGATGCTGGCCAGGTTCTCCACGTAGGGCTGGAGGATGCGTTCCAGGTTGGGATTGACCAGCATCAGCTCGAACCGCAGCGGTTGCCCGGCACTGTTCTGCAGGCGCTGGCCGTTGAGCTTCCAGCCCGCCTCGCCCAGCAGCCCCAGGGCCCGGCGCAGGGTCTGGCGCGGGATGCCGCGGCCGTCGGTGCTCGGCAAGCTGAAGGGCTGGGTGAAGAGACTGGCTGGCAACCGCTCGCGATAGGGCGAAAGCAGCAGCCATTCGCGGCCCTGGGGGACGCCCGTGGCGGAGAACGCGCTGTTGGGGTAGTAGCTCAGGGCGCGCTGGTAGGCGCCGCTGAACAGCGTGCGGTTGGTCCACTGGAAGTCGAACATCATGCCCAGGGCTTCACGTACCCGCACATCGGCGAAAGTCGCGCGCCGGGTGTTCATGAACAGGCCCTGGGTCTGGGTGGGGATCTGGTGCGCCACCTGGGCCTTGATCACCTCGCCACGGCGCACCGCCGGGAAGTCGTAGCCGCTGGCCCAGTTCTTGGCCTGGTGCTCGATGTAGATATCGAATTCACCGGCCTTGAAGGCCTCGAACGCCACGTCGCTGTCGCGGTAGAACTCCACCTCGACCCGGTCGAAGTTGGCGAACCCGCGGTTGACCGGCAAGTCCTTGCCCCAATAGTCCTTGACCCGCTCGAACACCAGCTGGCGGCCCGGCTGCACCTGGGTGATGCGATAGGGGCCGCTGCCCAGGGGCGGGGTGAAGGTGGTGGCCTTGAAGTCGCGGTCCTTCCAGTAATGCTGGGGCAATACCGGCATTTCCCCCAGGCGCAGGATCAGCAGCGGGTTGCCGGCACGCTTGAACACGAAGCGGATGCGCTGCGGGCCGAGGATGTCGACCCGCTGCACTTCCTGCAGGTTGGTGCGGTATTGCGGATGGCCTTCCTTGAGCAGCAGGCGGTAGGAGAACGCCACGTCCCGGGCGGTGATCGGCATGCCGTCGTGGAAGCGGGCCTCGGGCCGCAGGTTGAACACCACCCAGCTGCGGTCTTCGCTGTACTCCACCGAGCGGGCGATCAGGCCGTAGCTGGAGGTGGGCTCGTCGCCGGAGGGAGCATAGAGGCCCGTGCCCACCATCAGGGGCTCGTTGAGCTCGTTGACTCCGTACTGCAGGAAGTTCGGCGTGGCTACAGGGCTGGTGCCCTTGAAGGTGTAGGGATTGAGGGTGTCGAAAGTGCCAAAGGCCATGACCCGCAGGGTGCCGCCTTTGGGCGCAGCGGGATTGACCCAGTCGAAGTGGGTGAACCTGGACGGATACTTGAGCGTGCCGAATTGCGCATAACCATGACTTTCAGTGATCGTCGCGCTTGCGGGAAAGCTCAAGGCCAGGCTGATGAAGAGCAGAAGCAGGGGACGCATCGAGTCAGAGATCCGATCCAGACGGCTTGGGCTTTGTGCTCGGTACAGTAACAGCTTGTATCGGCTGGAAAAAGCTTGTTCTGGCGGGGGGCTGCCGGATGTCGGAGCCTGTCTCCGGTGAGCGTTGGACGCCCCTGGATCGGGGCGTCGCAGCGTGTCGGGCAGTCAGTGTCGCAGGGCTTGACTGCTGGTGTCGGGTGCCGGGCCTGTCGCTCAGTGAGACAGGTAGACGGTGAGCACCTGGCCTGGCTTCAGGGCCTGGCCGGCGCGGGGGTTCCAGCGCTTCAAGTGTTGCATCTCGACGTTGAAGCGCTTGGCCACCATGTACAGCGAGTCGCCTTGCTTGACCTTGTACTGGGTCGATTTCTTTTTCTCGACGCTGGCCACGGCGGTCTTCTTGCCGACGGCCTTGCGGGTGTCCTGCATGACCAGGGTCTGGCCGACCTTGAGATTCTTGCCGTTGAGCTTGTTCCAGCGTTGCAGTTCCTGGACGCTGACCCGGTTGGCCTTGGCGATCGACGCCAGGTTGTCGCCGCGCTTGACCCGGTAGGCACGCTTGCGTAACGAGTCGCGGCCTTCATCGCTGGCGAAGACCGACTTGAGCGAGCGTTTGCTGATCAGCTCTTCGGGGCGCATGGTCGACAGGCTGGTGGTCAGCAGCTGTGCCTTGGAGGTGGGCACCAGGAGATGCTGCGGGCCATCGACGGTCATGCGCTGCTTGAACGCCGGGTTGAGCTGGAACAGCTCGTCCTCGTCGATGTTGGCCACCGCCGCGACCTTGGACAGGTCCATGCGCTGGTTGATCTCCACCACCTGGAAGTAGGGTTCGTTGGCGATGGGATTGAGGTTGACGCCATAGGCCTCGGGGGTCATGACCACCTGGGACAGGGCCAGTAGCTTGGGTACGTAGGCCTGGGTTTCCGATGGCAGTGGCAGGTTCCAGTAGTCGGTGGGCAGGCCAAGCTTCTCGTTGCGCTCGATGGCCCGGCTCACGGTACCTTCACCGGCATTGTAGGCCGCCAGGGCCAGCAGCCAGTCGCCGTTGAACATGTCGTGCAGGCGGGTCAGGTAGTCCATGGCCGCGGTGGTCGAGGCGGTGATGTCGCGCCGACCATCGTAGAAGCGGGTCTGGCGCAGGTTGAACGAACGACCTGTGGCCGGGACGAATTGCCACAGGCCCACGGCATCGGCCCGGGAATAGGCCAGTGGGTTGTAGGCGCTTTCGATCACTGGCAATAGAGCCAGCTCCAGCGGCATGTTGCGTTCTTCGAGGCGCTCGACGATGTAGTGGATATAAAGGCTGCCGCGCTCCCCGGCGTTCTCCAGGAAGGAGGGGTTGCTGGCGAACCAGAGGCGTTGTTGTTCGATACGCGGGTTGACGCCCAAGCCTTCTTGCAACTGGAAGCCCTGGCGCATGCGCTCCCAGACGTCCTGGGGGACTTGCGGGCTGGGCTGTTTGCCGAGCCAGATGGGTTTTTGCTTGATACGGGCGTTGAGATTCGGAGTGTGTGTCGCGTCGCTCTGCGGGACATGGCCGGTGCTTTGGCAGCCCGCAAGAGTCGCTGACACAGCTACCGCGATGGCCTGGGCCAAGCGCGTCAATGCGTCTGAACTGATGGAGTAACGAATAAATGACGACATTGGCTGGAAGTAAGTTCCGGGCAAAAATGTCGGGCGATTCTAGAAAGCACCCGGAGTGCGGTCAACCATTCAGAATTTCTATGCCAATGCCGGGGCCTCTTAGAATTTATCTTTCCAGGCTCTCAACGCCGCAAAGACCGCACTCTGGGACGGGTTATCCTGGCCGTTCCGTTCGTCTGCTTTTTGTTTAACAGATGTTTCACCCGTACGCAGGAATGGGTTGGTCAGCCTCTCCAGGGCCAGGGTCGATGGCAGGGTCATGACGCCTTGCTCACGCATTTGCACCACCTTCTCCAGGCGCTGGGCGATGTCCGGGTTGTCCGGCTCCACCGCCTGGGCGAAGTGCAGGTTGCCCAGGGTGTATTCGTGGGTGCAGTAGACCAGGGTGTCGTCCGGCAGGGCCGCCAGGCGGCTCAGGGAATGGTGCATTTGTTCGGGGGTGCCTTCGAACAGCCGGCCGCAACCGGCGGCGAACAGGGTGTCGCCACAGAACAGCAGGCCACGATGGTAGTAGGCGATATGCCCCAGGGTATGGCCGGGCACGGCGAGCACGGTGAAGTCCCAGCCCAGGATCTGGAGCTGGTCGTTGTCGTCCAGGGCATTGTCGCGAGCGGGGATCTTTTCCCGTGCGGGGCCGTGGACCGTGGCACCGCTATGCTGTTTCAAGCGTTCGACGCCACCGACGTGATCGTGATGATGGTGGGTGATCAGGATGTCGCTCAGGCGCCACCCGGGGTGTTGCTCCAGCCAGGCCAGTACGGGCGATGCATCGCCCGGGTCGACGACGGCGCAGCAGTGGTTGCGATGATCTTGTAACAACCAGATGTAGTTGTCGGTGAAGGCGGGCAGGGCACTGATCTGTATCATCTTCGGATTCGCCAAGCGGAAAACAATGGCGCATCTTAGAACTTCCTGGCGTGTTGGAGAATGCAATGACCGATAAAGCCTTCGCTCAGGCAGATCCTGACTGGCTGGCCCTGATCGGTGCCGCCCGGGACTGGCTGTCCGGGCCCCTTGGGCAATTCCTGCTGGACGAAGAGCGGCGCATGCTCGAGGAGGAACTGGGGCGCTTCTTTGGCGGCTACCTGGTGCACTACGGGCCGTCGGCCCAGCCTCCGCCGACGGCGCCCCAAGTCCAGCGCAACGTTCGCCTGGGGGCTCCGTTGCCCGGGGTCGAGATCGTCTGCGAGGAACAGGCCTGGCCCTTGAGCGAGCATGCCGCCGACGTGGTGGTGCTGCAGCATGGCCTGGATTTCTCCCTGTCGCCCCATGGCCTGTTGCGCGAGGCGGCCAGCAGCGTACGTCCGGGTGGCCACCTGCTGATTATTGGCATCAACCCCTGGAGCACCTGGGGCCTGCGCCGGGCGTTCGCCCATGACGGCTTGCGCCGGGCCCGTTGCATCGCGCCTTCGCGGGTTGGCGACTGGCTCAACCTGCTGGGCTTCGCGCTGGAGAAACGCCGCTTCGGGTGCTATCGTCCGCCGCTTGCCTCGCCTGCATGGCAGGCGCGGCTGGCGGGCTGGGAACGCCGGGCAGGGCGTTGGCAACTGTCTGGAGGCGGCTTCTACCTGCTGGTGGCGCGCAAGATCGCGGTGGGCTTGCGCCCCGTGCGCCAAGTGCGCCGCGAGCCGATGGGCAAGCTGGTGCCAATGCCCCTGGCCAAGGTCAATCGTCGCAATGTTGAACCTTGAGCACCTGTAGCAAACCTCTCTTTATATAGATGGGCCGGGCTCACCCGGCCTGGGTGCCGTCGGTGGTCGCCGGCGGGCCAATGGCAATTTTTGATGGAAGGCGTGGATGAGCGATAGCGTAGAAATCTTTACCGACGGTGCCTGCAAGGGCAATCCTGGCCCGGGTGGCTGGGGCGCGCTGCTGGTGTGCAAGGGCGTCGAGAAGGAACTCTGGGGTGGCGAAGCCAACACCACCAACAACCGCATGGAACTCATGGCGGCAATCCGAGGGTTGCAGGAGCTCAAGCGTCAGTGCGACGTGCAACTGATCACCGACTCGCAATACGTGATGAAGGGCATCACCGAGTGGATGGTCAACTGGAAGAAGCGCGGCTGGAAGACCGCCGCCAAGGAGCCGGTGAAGAACGCCGACCTGTGGCAACAGCTCGATGAGCAGGTGAGCCGGCATAACGTCACCTGGAAGTGGGTGCGTGGCCACACGGGGCATCATGGCAACGAACGTGCCGACCAGTTGGCCAACCGTGGCGTGGATGACGTTCGAAGCCAAAAGTAGACGTGATCCTTTGTGCCGGGCAAAGCGGCTCCAGGGGGCCTTGCCTTGCGGCGTCAAGGCTCCGCTGGCCTGGTTGTGGCGTATCAGGCCTTGCCTTTCTTGCTCTGCTGACGACCCTGTTTGCAGGTTTTTTTTGCGTTGATCCGAGCCCTGCCCCCTAGGGCGCAGCTGCATTGACAGCATGCCAAGGCCTGCTATACACAATGCAGCTCGCCGCCATCGCGCCCGTTCCAATCCATCGTTGCGATGGCTGTGCCCCGAGGACTGCAACGGTTCGAGAAATGGAATGAAGCAGGTACTGCCAAACCTTTATTTGCTCAGGCATGAAGCCGTCGCCAAGCCGACCCCCTTTACCTTCCTGGCCAGGCGGCCAACAGGCAATCTGCTGTTTGCCACCAAGGCGGATATCAGCGGTTTTTTTTCCGAGATCGAAAAACAAGGGGGTGTCTCGGCCATCCTGTTAGGTGACCGGCACCATGTCAGCGCCGACACGGTCGTGCTGGCCAGGCATTTCAATGTGCCGCTGACCTGTAGCCGTGTGGAGGCCAAGGTCCTGCAGGCCAAGGGGTTCGAGATTGGCAACCCGTTGCCGTTCACGGCCCAGTCATTGACCGAAGACCTTCAGATCATTCCTTTACCAGGTCATACCCAGGGCGCGTTTGCCTATCTCTGGAGTAATGAAGGACAGAAAATCCTGTTCATCGGCGACACCCTGGTGCCGGTGGACCAGGGGTGGCAGTACTGGGTCTCGCCACCGAGCCGGAAAAAGCTCGCAGAATCACTGCGCTTGCTCAAGGACATCGAGTTCGACCATATCGTCTCGAACTCCTTTGCCTGCACGGGCAATCCGTGCAGGAAAGTAGGTGCGGCAGACAGGAATGCCCTGCTGGATCAAGCCATCAGTAGCTTGCTCAAAGGCTGATGCAATCGACCTGTTGATTGTGTCCGGGCCCTCCAGGCCCGTGGCCAAGGCCGCCATTAGCCGGCCTTGGTCCCCGCTGTGTTTCAGGCGTCGATACGCATGGAGTATCGGCTCTGCCTGCTCCAGATGTCCGCATAGCAGCCCTGGTCGGCCAGCAGCTCGGCATGGCTTCCCTGTTCCACGATACGGCCTCCTGCCAGGTAGATGATCCGATCCATGTCGCTGACGGTGGAGATCCGATGAGCGATCGCGATGACGGTACGGTTGCTCATGGCATTGGCGATGGCCGCCTGGATATCCTGTTCCGACGCGGTGTCCAGGGCACTGGTGGCCTCGTCCAGGATCAGCACCGGATTGCCAGGTCTCAACAGGGCGCGGGCCAGGCTCAAGCGCTGGCGTTCGCCTCCGGAAAACTCGTCGCCGTTTTCCCCGGCCGGCGTATCGAGCCCCAGGGCCCGACGCGCGATGAAGGTGTCTGCCGATGCCATTCGGGCCGCGCGCAGCACGGCTTCGTCATCGGCTTCTGGCGCCCCGTAGGTAATGTTGTCCCGCACGCTGCGATTGAATAGGCCGACGTGTTGGCTGACCACCGCGAATTTTTCACTGAGGGCTTGTCGATCAAGCGCGCCCAACTCGACACCATCGATCAAGATCTTGCCGCTGTTGGGAGACAGTTGGCCGAGTATCAAGCGAATCAGGGTGGTCTTGCCTGCCCCGGAAGGGCCGACCAGGCCGATTCTCTGCCCTTTCTCGATGACCAGGTCCAGGTTCTCGAACAAGGGCGGCTCTCCGGGATAGTTGAAGCAGACCTTGCTCAACTCGATCCGGCCGGACACTGGCGAGTATTGGGGGGGCGGTGCGCTGTTCCCGACCAGGGAGGCAGGTGCCAGATCGTCCTGGAGAATGAACTCGAGCGCGCCGTCGAGCGACCCCAGGTTTTCGTAGAAGGTGATCAAGTTGCGTGACAGGTCGAAAACGGTCATCACCAGTATGTTGGTGGCGGTGAAGACCAGGGCGAAGGCTCCCACGTTGCGTTCGCCGCTCAGCACATCGCCAAGTGCCAGGGCGGTCATTCCGGCGAACAGGCTGAAGACCGCGACGCTGGAGAATATGCGCATCAGCAGGACGTAGCGCCGTAGCAGGCGGGTCCTGTGCCGCTCCTCGTCCAGGCCGGTCGCCAGGAAAGCGTTTTCACGGCTAATCGCGCCATAGGAGAACACGGTTTCAAAGTTTCTCAATACATCGCCAATCTGTCCCGCGGAGTGGCCCGAAGCGATGAATTGCTGGCGGCCCAGATTTAAACAATGAAAGGCAAAGAAGGTCGTGCCGAGCATGTAGATAACAAGCCAGGCTGCAATCATCAAGGCATAAGTGCTATCGGCTATATAAAGGATCAGGCTGAGATTAAGTATCACCACTAACATGTTGACGACATCGAAAGTCAGCAGTTGAACCAATGTAACGCAGTTGTAACTTGAGCGTTTTATCGCCTCCACCAAGGCACCGCTCTGACGCTGTTGCAGCGAGGCGGGAGAGCGATTCAGCAAATAGGCGATTTGTCGTTTCTGGACGTGCGCGCGCAAGTCTGCGCTCGCCCTGATGTCGACCCATTGATAGAGCCTGAAGAACACCATGGCCCCGCCACTCAAGGCGATCAGCCCGATGAACCATTGAATGGCAGTGGCCCGTGCGGCTTCGTCGGTTGCCGCCAGGCCATTGATCACGTGCTCGAACGCCAGGGGAGTGGAACTCTCCAGCAGGGTACCCAAGGCTGTGAATGCAGCCATCAAGCCAATGCGCAATGCCCCGCTTTCACTCAGCATCTGCCGTAAGTAGACGAGCGGTGTGCGCGCGAGTGGCGGGTAAGAGGTCATATGCTATTACTCCTTGGGCGTAAAAAGTATTAGTTGGAAAAAACTTGACACTCATAGGTAGGGATAACCATGAACAACAACTTTCCTGATCCGAAAAACTTGCAGCAGTCGTTGGTTTCTAATCTGGGAGCAGTCGCTGATATTGCAGGCGAACTGCGCAGTAAGAGCAGCTCTGGGCAACTCCGATTCGAACTTGGAGGTGTCAAACTAGCGGGTCTTGATCTGTCCGGCACCCGAGTGTCGTATTCCAACTTGAAAAAGAGTGACTTGTCCGGCGCCTCCCTGAGTGCTGCTCGCTGGGACGGCTGCTTCTTTGACTCGGCCAACCTGACGAAGGCGAACCTGGCGAAAGGGGTGTTCACCAGCTCAAGTTTTGTCGACACCGGACTGAACGAAAGCGACCTGTCTGATGCCGACCTGAGTGGCGCGACCATCACCAACACCCTGTTGTCAAGGTGCAAGGGCGACAGGCTGAATCTGAGCAAGGCCAGCCTGTTCACTTCGAAGGTCGCCGGTGGTTCTTTCCGTTCCTCGACCCTGGTAGGGGCCGTGGCTCGTGAATCGCGATTCGACTCGACGGATTTCTCGGGAGCCGATTTCTCGGACGGCATTTTCACCAACTCGCTATTCCATGGCGTCAACCTGTCCAGCATCAAGGCGGTGGGTGCGAACTTTGAGAAGACCCGGTTCACCGAAGTGGTCCTGGCCGGCGCCGACCTGAGCAACGCCTTCCTTGGCCACGCTGATTTGTCGGGTGCCGACCTGTCCGGGGTCAACCTGAGCAACGCCAACCTGCAGGGCTGCAACCTTGCCGGTGCCAAGCTCGATGGCGCGCAACTGATTGGCGCCAACCTGCAAGGTGCAGACCTGCTGGGTGCCAGCCTTGAAAAAACCCAGGTGGCCGGAGCCAATTTCTCCGGTGCCAAGCTCGATGACTCATTCAAGCTCGCGTCGGGCCTCGATGCCGTGGACCAACTGCAGGCCGGCAGCTCGAAAACCCTCGCCCTGAGGCTCATCTAGCCCCTCATAGCCTGTTCAACGTCTCCCCGGGACTCAGGTTCCGGGGAGCATAGAGCCTGGATGACATCATTGAGCAAGACATCCTGCGGATGGCTATCGTCCATGCTCCAGCACAGGTGCAAGCCACTGCTCGTGCGGCGGATCGACAACCAGCTCCTGTCGCCCGCGATGGCCAGGCCGGACATCTGGCGTTGCTCCTGGAACAATGTGTCGGTGCCGAGCACTTGCTCCTCGAGCACGATGACCACTTGCGGGTCGTCGCCTCGCCAACACTGCTCCTGGCCAGTCACGTGGCCGATGCGTTGATCGTCGCCCTGGCGCAGTGAGCGCAAGAGGCTGACGGGACTGGGGGCCAGGGCCTTGGCTATCGCCTGGGCCAGGGCCAGGCCATCGCTCTCGTCGACGTGCAGTAGTTGCCGGGTGGGCCGCGCAGCGGATCCTGCCCCGAGACCTGCCCATGGGGGCAACTCGGGTTCGGGCAAATCGGTGGAGCGTGGCATTGGCAACCTGGGCTGGGTATCGGTGGCGATCAGGCGATAGAACCATTCCAGGTGATGGAGCAGGATCGACCAGGAGGCTTCATCCATGACCAGGCGCTGCATGGCGATGGCGATCGTGCTGTGTCCCTGGGCGTTGGGGGAGGCTACGGCGAACAGCAGCAATGGCTGATCGAGCCCGTCGCCTACCTTCGACAGCAAGGCCTCTGGCAACCGGGCCTGCAGCGCTTGGCGTTGTTCCCGGGATTTGCTCGACAGGTCGGCCCAGATCAACGGCAGGTTGCTGGGGATGGGCGCGACATGGCCCTCGATGCCGGTGTCGGTTCGACTTAACTGCAGGCGCAGCGAGGGATGCAGTGTCAACACTTGGAACAGTGCCCTGCGAAACAGGTTCTGATCCAGGGGTTCGCGGCTGCAGATCACTCGTGTCAGCCAGCCTTCACGCGGGTCGCCCGCGGGTTGCAGCAACTGCCGTTGGGCTGGGGAGAGTGCGCATTGACGCTTGCTCGGGAGTATCTCGATGGGGAGCATCTGTGGCGCCAGCGCCTCGGCAATGGGCCTGCCTTGGTCGTCACGCTGGATGAGGGCAACCCTGATCAGCTTGGGTTGCACATCCTGGCGTGGCCACCGGGCCCTGACGGCGCGATCCAGGTCCGCCATGCTGGCGCCCTTGTTCAGTACGGCGAACACCTCGACCTCGGCGGGGGCGTCCTGCGCCGGGGTCGGCAGGTAGTCGATGGACTTCAGGATCTTCGTGACCCGTTCATCATCGGAGACGCCGGCCAGCTCGGCTATCGCGCTCTCTCGGTCCAGGTGGCCAAGGCGTACTTCCCAGGCCGTGGGTATCTCGTAGTTCGAGAAGCCTTTTTCCAGCCCGTGGACGGCAACCCCGACATCATTTATCAAGCAGTTGGATGAGCAGAACCCGGTATCCGTCGGCTCTTGCCATCCAGCCTGGCTGTTCCTCAGGTAATCGTAGATGTCCTTTTTTTGCGCATCGCTGTAGCGATAGAAGTCGATCAGCTGGGTTCGTTGGAAAATCGAGTCGTCATAGAAGGCCCTGCCGTCGAGACCGGCATAGCGTTCGACCTGGTGGTAGATCTTGCGACCCTCGGCGAGCTTGGCGTCGATGACTTGCGGGTCGAAGATATTCCGGTCATGGAAGAACCTGAGGCGCTCCTCGACGATCTGGCCACGGGACATCCCGGTGAAGATGAGGTTGATGCCACGCTGGTCGGCCAGCACCAGGCTGTGATCCAGAAGCGCCTTGAAGCAGCCTTTGCAGACGGTGCTATGGCGTTGCAGGCTTTCGCGGAACACTTCGCGCATCTGCGCATGAGTGCCGGTGACATGCTCGATGTTCAGGTCGCTGGTAATGCGGGCGATGTTGTCGAACGCCTGGCGCGAGATGAAGCCGTTGTCGAAGGTGTAGGTCATCACCTTGAGCTGCATGTCCACCAGCTGGTGGAGAACATAGGTCGAGTCCTTGCCGCCACTGAACAGCAGCATGCAGTCGATATCGGAACGCTTGTGCGGGCGATTGGCGTCGACGATCCCCTGTAGCGTGGCACGGTCGCTGAAGTACAGGTCCAGGCGCTCTTTATAGCGGTCGTAACGACGGCACTCGCTACAGACACCCTCATGGTCCAGGCGGATTCCCGTGACTTGCGTCGAGATGGCGCAACGGCTGCAACGACTGGCGGTCACGGCGCGCGGCGAGTGGGCCATCGCCACGTCGCTCACCAATCCGCAGGACAGGACAAGCTGTTCCAGAGTATTCAGCTCGGCCTGGCTGAGCGCCTGTTGCGCCGGATCTTGGGCTGGACCTTTCATAGTTGCTCCAACAGTTGCAGCAGTTCGTCATCGTCGGCCGTCGCCGTGAGGATGTCGGCTTCGATCCTGGCGGCCAGGCCCTTGATGGTCGGGTCGTCGAGGAAGTCGCGCAGTGCAATGTTGATGGCGAAGGCGGCCTCTACCCGCGACAGCACTTGCATGGCGAGAAGCGAGTGCCCACCCACGGAAAAGAAGTTGGCGGTGGCGCTTGGCGTATCGATCTGCATCAGCTCGCGCCAGATCGACGCCAGCGTGACTTCAACCGGGGTCTGTGGCGCTACGTACTGGGCGCTGTCCATGACCTGTGCAGTGATCTCGGGCAAGGCGCTGTAGTTGATCTTGCCGGTCACGGTGCGCGGCAGTACCGGAAGAAAACTGAAGTGCCTGGCGATCATCGCGATCGGCAAGCGCTCGCTCAGGAAGCGGCGCAGCTCGGCTTCGGGCACCTCCGGGCTGGTGACCAGGTAGGCGATGAGTTCGTTGCCGCCCTCGTTCAGCTTGCGCTCGACGATGGCAACGTCCCTGACGCTGGAGTGCTGGCGGAAGGCGTTCTCGATTTCTCCCAGTTCGACGCGAACCCCATTGATCTTGATCTGCCGGTCGCGACGGCCAATGAATTCGAGTTCGCCATCGTCGAGCATCCGTCCCAGGTCCCCGGTGCGATAGACCAGGTCGTCGGCATCGCCGCTCACCGGGTTGCTGACGAAGACTTCCGATGTCAGGTCGGGTCGCTGGTAGTAACCCAGGCTCTTGAACGGCGTGCGAATGTAGATCTCGCCGATCATGCCGACCCCACAGGGTTTTTGCCGGCTGTCGAGGACCAGCACCCGGCAACCGTCGATCGGCTTGCCCACCGGAACACTGGCCCGCTCTGCGTCTTTGCGTTCAACACGATGAAACAGCTTGATCATCGTGGTTTCGGATGGGCCATAGAAATTGATCAGCTCGACTTCAGTACCGAAGGCGTCGAAGAACCGCTTGACATCGATAGGCAGCAATACGTCGCCTGCGACACAGATCCGCTTCAGTGTCTCAGGGCGCCACGCACGGTTCTGCAAGGCATTGAGCAGGATGCGCAAGATCGCAGGAGTGGTATGCATCAGCGTCACTGCGGCGCTGTCCAGCCAGTTGATCAGTCGCTCTGCGTCGGCCATCAGGTTGCGGTCCGGTGGCAGGCAGACCGTTCCGCCGATGTTCAACGGCGTGAAGATGTCACGCAAGAAGGCATCGAACGCGGGCGTGGTGAACTGGGTGCAGCGCACGGATGCATCCAGGTCGAATGCCCGGGCTTCCCATCTGGCAAAGTGCGCGATGCTTTTCAAGCGCCCCAGGATGCCTTTGGGTTCTCCGGTGGAGCCGGAGGTGAAGTAGATGTAGCAGGGGCTTTCGGGGTCCTCCTCGAGCGTGTCCTGGCGCGGGGTATCGGCGCTACGAGGAACCCCGATGTCGATGAGCGCGACGGACTCGTGGATACCCAACTGCTGGATAAGGGCCGCGCCAGCGGCGTCGCACATAATGGCGAGGGGATCTGCGTTGTCGATGGCCGTGTAGAGCCGGGCCGGTTGTGTCTGTGGGTCCAGGGGGACGAAGACCAGGGTCTCTTTCATCGTCGCTATGAGTGCCGCGATCACCTGCGCGGGCTCCGAGGACAGGATGACCACGGTACCGCTCGCCGGGCCCAGGCGGTCTCGCAACTCCACTGCCAGGCTATCGGACCATTGATCCAGGGCGCCATAGCTCAGGTCGCTTGTCACGCTCGACAGGGCAACGCGCTCAGGATGCTGTTTGGCAAGTGCGGAAAAGATTTTCGCAGCGTTGATCGTCATGAGCGAGGTTACCTCTCAGTCGTGGTCGGCACAGGGGGATTCGTGAGGTCCGCGCCACGCACTAGGCGGGCTGGCGAGTACGGGAGTCTTTCGCTGAGCGTGATGTCGTCGCGTGACAGTGGCAGCTGCAATAGCGTTCGCAGATGCTTGTCGGCATAGAGTTGCATCTGGTTGCGCACTCCTTGCGGCGAGGGCTCGGTGAAGTTGCCATAAGCCAGCAGCCCTCGGGCATGGGGCGGGGTATCGAATTGCACGATGGCGGTGAAACCATCGCCACCGTTGGCAATGTGTTCGAGGGGGGAAGGGGAGTCGTCGAAATAGGTGGCCCGGATCAGTCCCAGCGGATCGGGTCCGCCGTTGCCGGGTCGCAGTCGAGCGCCAGGTAACTTGTAGAGTTCGCCCCAGGCAATGTCCGGGGAGGCCCCGGTCTTGCGCAGATGGCGGACGGCATCGGCGAGTGTCGCTGCGGCTTTTGCCGGTTCGGCCAGGCCGCGAGGGCCGGCCAGAGGGTCCTGAGGATTGAAGGGCACGGTAAATATGCTGTCATCGCCCGGCATCATTTTCACCCATTGCTGAAACAGCGGCGCGCCACGGCTGCCGGCATTCATCGCGCGGTCCCAGCGAGCGAGGATCTGCGCGCCTACCTGGCTCTCGGAGTCCGTGGAACGCCGTCCTGCCGCAATCAGGTCATCGAGGGTGCGTGTGGCCAGCTCGGAGCCGGTATCGAGCTTGAGGTTCACCAAGGCGTTGAAGTCAGTCGATCGTGCAGGCTTGAGGTACTCGATGATGCGTTGTGCCCGCAGGTTGACGAACTGGCTGTTGACCAACCCCTTCGGGTAATGGCTTGGAACCAGGGTATTGGGCAGGGTGGCCGTCCAGGGTGGGTCGTTGGCGTTCTGCAGCCATCCGCTTTGGGGGGTGGTGATCTGCGGCAGCTTGTCCAGGGGCAGGACTGTGGTCCACAGCTGGTTGCTTTTTCGCCCATCCAGCAAGAGCGATGCCCTGGGGATCGGGTACTGGGCAGAAGGGTTGCGGCCACCGAAGTAATAGGCGATCTGCCCATTGCGATCGGCGTAGATGATGGAAAAGACCGCAATCTGCTGCTGCGCCAGCGATTGGTTGAACTCGTCGAGGTTCTGCGCGCGTGCCATCTCTCGGTACTGGGACACGGTATGTGCAGCGTCCTTCCCGGTTACCCAGAGTGCCAGCGCGCGTTGCTTGTCCCGGGCGATCACCGGGCCGAAAAGGCTGTCGCGGACCTCTATGCGTTTTTCTTCGAACTGCCCGGAGGGCAGGCGTACGCGCACGGTTTCGACGCGGGTCGAGAAGGCGGTGCGCTTGCCATCGAGCAGGTAGCCATCGCCTTGCAGCGCGAGTTCATAGAGGTAGTAGCTGTGCATGGGGTTGACGGTGTGGGTCCAGCCCAGCGCCTGGCTGAAACCTATCACATGCATGGGCAGGCCAAGAAAACTCACCCCGTAGAAACGATTGTCAGGGGTGATGGATTCGTATTCGAACCAGCGCACCAGTTCGGACCAGGGCAGGTGCGGGTTGCTCAACAACAGGGCCTTCCCGGCGGATTTGCCTGGCGCAATGGCTATGGCGTTGGAACCGCGGTTCTGCACCTCGGCCACGGCCGGTACAGCACCACTGGCCCATGCCTGGGTATCGGCAGCGATCATGCCCGGGGAGGTGGCAAATTCGTATAACAGCACATGGGCCAGGCGTGCCAGGACGTCAACGGCCCGGATCGGCAGCACGCTGCGTAACGGTGCGTCGATTTGCTCGGGATGACTGGCTGCAAAGTCGTTGATGCCCCTGGCAAAAGACTCCAGGACCGCGCGTTCTGTGTCCCGCTGTTGTGTCAGCCAAAGGCTGGCGGTTTGTGCGACCCCCATCTGCCGTACCCAGATGTCTTGCGCCAGGGCCTTTTCGACGCCCAGTGTTCCGGGGGTTTCGGCCAGGCGCCCACGTGCGCGGGCCATGAGGCTGAGCACTGTATTGGCGTTGGCGCGCATTTGCGCCCAGCCCACGGCATAGGCCAGTTGCTCCTCGGTGCGGGCTTCTATATGGGGAACGCCCCAGATGTCCCAGGTGATCGGGATCGGGTCTTGGGCAGGGCTGGCATGTGCGAAGGGGGAAAATAACAGGAGCAGGCAAACTGCGGCGAGCAGGCTGTTGAATGGACCCATCAATCGCACCTCCCTGTGACACTCATTGCCAGATCCATCCATGACCCGCCGGCCCATCGCGACCTGAGCGCATGACAGGGGCGCTTCAAGCCAGGCCCGGGGCCTGGCTGCGGGAGTTGAACGATGCTAGTACATGATTTTCAATCGCGCCAACGAGGGAGGGAGGCTTTGCGGTTCGAGGTTCAAGTGACGCCTTTGCCACCGGCAGCAGTGGGGGACGGACGGATAAAAATTTTCTTTTTTTAAAACTGGACTACTTTTCCTGCTTGGTAACTGTGTTCTGACCGTTATTGCCTGGGTTGTGTGGAAAGACGTTCAACGGCCGCCTAGCTCTTTGGACGATGCACCCGGACCACAAGGAGCAGTGAAAGCAATGTCCGACCAGCTCAACCCCACGGTTAATCCCCAGTCTTCGTCGACGAAAGTGCAAGCGGCAGACATCTATCCGCTGACCTTCTTGCAGGAGGGCCTGCTGTTTCACTCGCTTCAGGACGGTGCCGAGTGTGATTACCTGGTGCAGGTGTCCTGTCGCTTGGAGGGTGTCGACGCCCAGCGCTGGCGCGAGGCCTGGGAGCGGGTTGTGGCGGGTGTCGATGTGCTGAAAACGGCCTTTGCGTGGCGTAATGTCTCTCCGCCCATGCAGATCGTGGCGCGCGATGTCGCATTGCAATGGACAGTGGTCGACTGCAGCCATCAGGAGCACGCGGAACAGGAGTGCGTGTTCGAGGCCTATCTTGAACGCGATCGGGCCAGCCGTTTCAACCTTTCACGTCCTCCCTTGCACAGGATGGCGGTGTTCTTGCTCGGGAACGGTGGACTGCGTTTCGTCTGGACCTACCATCATCTGATTCTCGATGCCTGGTCGGCCACCATTCTCCTGGGCTGGGTCATGGATGCCTATCTCACTGGCAAACCCTTGCCCGCCAAACCGTTCAAGGCTTATGTAGGTTGGGTCCAGAAGCGCAACACCCAGCAGGCGCGGGAGTTCTGGAGGACGGTCTTTGCCGAGCCGGCGCCGCTCTCCAGCCCTCCGTTCCTGCAGCCCCAGGCGTTAGCCGTCGAACGCCAGCCACGTCGGCTCCAGCGCCTGCTGTCAGAGGCGGATACCCGGCGATTGAGCGAGGCCGTCGCAGCGCGTCGCCTGACCCTGGCGACGTTGATCCAGGGGGCCTGGGCCTTGACATTGCGCGACTTCAGCCTGTGCGAGGATGTGACGTTCGGGTGGGTCGTCGCTGACCGTTCGGCCGATCTGCAAGGGGTCGACAACACGGTCGGGCTGATGGTCAACACCGTGCCTGTCCGGTTGCCCTGCGATCCGGACACCACCGCCGACCGGTTCCTCCAGCAAGTCCAGGCCTCTTCCACCCTGGCCTGGGATAACGGGCGGTTGCCTTTGACCGAAATCCACGACATAGCCGGCCTGTCTGCGGGCGAGGCCCTGTTCGAGAGCGTTGTGGTGTTCGAGAACCTGCCGCCGCTGCAGGAAGGTGGCGCACACGGCATCAGCGTGCAGGATCGCCGGGCATTCTGGCGCACCAGCTATCCCATCAGCCTGATGGTGGCTCCCCACTCGTGCCTGAAGCTGGAAATAGCCTACAACGCCGCTCAGGTGGAGGAGGGTACGGTAGCCGCGCTGCTGGAGAGAATGGAGGCCTATGCACTGGCCCTGGCGATCCATGCGCAGCGCCCGATCGGCGAACTGCTGGAGTCGCGGGCAGCGGTTTGTTGGGAAGGCCCGCCGCAGGCCCTGGGGTCCCGCAGCCTGGGTGCGCAGTTGCTGGAGCGATTGGCCGCACGCGGAGCGTCGATGGCCCTGCACTGGGGGACCGATGCCGGCCTGCAAGCCGATCAATTGGTACGCAACAGCAGGGCGCTGGCCGACCAGTTGCGGGTACTGGGCCTGAAACCGGGCCATCTGGTGGCCACGCACCTGGAACGCGATGCTAGCCAGGTGGTTGCGTTGTTAGCGCTGCTTGAGGTCGGATGCCCGTTCTTGGCGATCGATCGTTGCCTGCCACTGGAGCGCAAGCATTACCTGCTGGCGGACAGTGGCGCCGGATTGATCATTGGCCCCGCTGATGACCGCTTGCCGGACTGTGAGGCGCAGCGCCTGGAACTCGATGCATGGGGCCGGTTGATCGCTGCACCGGCCCTGGCGGTCAGCAGCGTACTGCTCGATGAGCGCGCGGCTTACCTGATGTATACCTCCGGGTCCACCGGGCAACCCAAGGGCGTCGTGGTTCCGGTCGAGGCCCTGGAAAACCTGCTGATCAGTTTCACCCAGGTACCGGGGCTGACTGCCCGGGACCGCTTTCTCGCCCTGACGACCCTGTCGTTCGATATCTCCCTGCTGGAAGTCCTTGGGCCGTTGTGGAGTGGGGCATTGTTGTTGCTTGCACCGAGCGAGGTGGGGCGAGATCCGCAACGACTGGCACAGCTGATCGCCCGCACGGAACCGACCGTGATGCAGGCCACTCCGGCCCTGTGGCGGCTGTTGCTCCAGGCTGGCTGGGCAGGGGCCGAGCATCTGCGTGCCTGGTGCGGAGGCGAGGCACTGGATCGCGGCTTGGCGCAGTTGCTGCTCGCTCGTGTCGCCCAGCTGTGGAATGTCTATGGGCCGACGGAAACCACCATCTGGGCCCTGGTCCAGCGGATCGGGGCCCAGGACCCGGAGATCTACCTGGGAACGCCGGTCAATAACATGCGCGCTTATGTCCTGGATGCCCGCGGACGGCATGTTCCGCTGGGAGGGCGAGGCCGGCTGTTTCTCGCCGGACGAGGGTTGGCCCTGGGTTATCACGGGCGCCAGGCGGCTACCGAGGCGGCTTTTGTGGCCGATCCCTTTGCCGCCGGAACGGGCGAGTTGATGTACAACACCGGGGATACGGTGCAGGTCACCGCACAGGGGCACTTGCGTTACCTGGGACGCAGCGACGGCCAGTTCAAGCTGCGTGGCATCCGCATGGAACTGGCGGAGATTGAAGCGGCCCTGTACCGGCACCCGGCGGTGCTCGCCGCTGCCGCGAAACTCTGGCCGGACGGCGAGGGTGGCCATGACCTGGTCGGCTACGTGGTGTGTTCCAGCCCGGTTGAACAGGAGGCTATACGCGCCGTGGCGGCAGGTGTTCTGCCACCTGGAACGGCTCCGGCGCATATCGTGGTGATGGACCGCCTGCCGCTTTCGCCGGCCGGCAAGGTCGAGCGCAAGCTGCTGCCGAGCCCCGTTCACGGTGCGCGGGCGTCGAGCGGGCGTCCTCACCGCTCGGCGCTCAGCGAAGTGGTCGAGGCCACCTGGAACAAGGTGCTGGGGGTGCGTGGCGTCGCCCAGGACGATGACTTTTTCGCTTTGGGTGGGCATTCCCTGAAAGTCGTGGCGGTCACTTCCTTGCTCAATCGGCAGTTTGGTACCTCGATTGCCTTGGTGGAGTTGTTCCGTGCGCCGACCCTCAGGGCTTATGCCGCCAGGGTCGAGCAGCTTGTCAGCGAGCATGCCGGAGGCCTGCGACCGGCCCCCTCGGTGGTCGACCGCACGGTGTGGCGCGGGCTTTCCTCGTCCCAGCGCCAGCTCTGGTTCATCAGTCACGCCGATAAGGCCCGGCGAGCGTTCCAGCTGACGTGCGCGTTGCAGATAGATGGACCGCTGGATGTGCAGTTGCTCAGCCGCGCGGTCGATCTCCTGCAACAGCAGCATGGTGCCCTGCGCACGCTCTTTCGCGAGTCTGCCGGGGCACCGCAGCAGCGGGTCCTGCCTGGCCCTCAGCGTGAGCTGGAGACCAGGGCGGTGGCCGAGGTCGAACCGGCCCTGGCGCAACTGGCACGAGAGCCCCTGGCCCTGGACCAGGGGCCGCCGCTGCGTTTCGTCCTGCTGCGCGAGTCGGCCTTGAGTTCGGTTTGTGCCCTGGTCGTTCATCACTTGCTGGTGGATGAGTGGTCGCTTGGCATCCTGGTGGAGGACTTGAGTGCGCTCTACAGCGCTCTGGAGTCCGGCACCGAGGTCGTGCCCCAGCCTCAAGCTAGGCTGGATTTCCTGGATTATGTCGCCGATGAGATCGAACAAGCGGGTACGCCTCAGCGGCGCGCCGACCTGGACTACTGGCTCGGGCAATTGCGCCAGCTTCGCCCGACCCGCCTGAGCGCGGACCGTCATTGCCAGGCGAGCCCGGGGTTTCGCGGCGGGCACTTGCGCCTTGAGCTCGATGCGAGCCTGCGAGGCCACCTGGAGCGGGTGGCGGCGGCCCGGGCAATGACCCCTTTCGTTGCCTTGCTGGCGGGTTTCTACATCGTTCTGCAACGTTACGGGGTAGGGGATGACATCTGTCTTGGCGTCATGGACGCGGGGCGCACCCAGCCGGAAATGGAACGCGTCGTGGGCCTGTTCGCCCGTGCCTTGCCCGTTCGCTTGCAGATAGATGAAGGCGAGCCACTGGAAGGCCTGATGCGCCGACTGCAAGCAACATTGCTCGAGGCCTCGATCCATGCCAGCGCGCCTCTGGACGAGATGGTCAGGGAACTGGACATGGTCGCAGAGCGTGGGCGCAATCCGCTGTTCAACATCCTGATCGTCATGCAGAACATGATGGGCGGCGCCACTACCTTTGGCGGGCTGCCGGCCCGGCCTGTCGCGGTCGACAGCGGTGTGTCCGAGTTCGACCTGCTGGTCGAGATCTTTGCCTCCAATCACGGTTATGGCGTGCGCCTGGTGTACGACAGCGAGCGCTTCGAGGCGGGCCGGATGGGGGAGTTCGCCGCGCGCCTGGAGCGAACGCTGCTGCAGATCGCCGACAACCCCCTGGCCCAGGTAGGGGATATCAGCCTGTTGGAACCTGGCGAGGCGGAATCCATGCGCCGGGCCTTTGCCGCGGAGACGCCATGAGCATGGATCGCCAAGAGTTGTTGCAAGACAAATTGCGGGCCCTGAGCCCTGCGCAAAGACAGCTTTTCCTCGAGGCCGTGGGCGAGCGCCTCAAGGCCCAGCGAGTGAAAATTCCACGGCGCAAGAACAATGAACGGTTCAGCCTGTCATTTTCCCAGCGGCGTCTCTGGTACATCTATCAGTTGAACCCCGCCAGTACCATGTACAACATGCCCGAATGCGTGCGCTTGCATGGGCCGTTGAATCTCGAGGTGTTTCAACAGGCATTCAAGGACGTGGTCGCCCGGCACGAGAGCCTGCGGGTGACCTTCCACAACACTGCGCAAGGGCCGGTGCAGGTCGTCAGGGAAAATAACGATTGCACGATCGAGCTGATCGAACTCTCGGAGCCCGACAGCGATGCCCTGGAGGCCAGGGCCCGTGAGCTGCTGTTCGAGATCTCCGACCGGCCCTTCGACTTGCACCATGGCCCGGTGGTCCGCCTGAGTTTGGTGAGGCTGGCCGCGGATCACCATTTCCTGCTGATCAACATGCACCACATCGTCAGCGATGGTTGGTCCATGGGGGTCTTCGCCCGGGACTTCTCGGCCTGCGTGGCGGCGAGGATGCTGGACAAGCAACCCGACTTGCCGCCACTGGAGGTGGGGTTCGGAGACTTTGTCGAGTGGCAGATAGACCGCCTGGACGGTCCGGCCATGGCACGGCAAATGGCCTACTGGCAGCCGCGACTGAAGTTGGTAGAGGATCTGGTACTGCCGTTCGACCGGTTGCCGAGCCCATCCACCACCGAGCAGGGCGGCTTCGAGTACATGCTCTTTGACCGAGCCCTGGCCGATGGCATCAATGCATGTGCCAGGGAGTGCTCGGTGACCTTGTACATGATGTTGCTGGCGGCATTTTGCGTGGTCATGCACCGGCAATCATTGCAAAGCAGCATCACGGTGGGTTCGCCCACGGCCGGCAGGGTACGTGCGGAGACCGAGGACCTGATCGGGTTTTTCGCCAACACGCTGCTGATCACATCGGCGGTGCAGCCGCAAATGAGCTTTCGTGAGGTCGCCCATGCCGTTCGTGAATCGGCTCTGGGGGCTTTCAACCATGATGAGATGCCCTTCGAGAAACTGGTTGAAACCCTGCGCCCCGATCGGGATGCCGCCCGTAGCCCGCTGTTCCAGGTGATGTTCATCCTGCAGAACACCCAAAAGCCGCCCCTCCATCTGCCGGGCCTGGTCATCGAGCCATTCGCGGCTGGCAGCCTGTCGGTCAAGTTCGACATGCTCATCGAGTTCTATGAGTCGCCCGAGGGGATCACCGGTTGGCTCGGCTACCGCCGCGACCTGTTCGACGCACGTACCTGCAAGCGCCTGGCCGATCACTACCAGCGCCTGCTCGTCTCGATCATCGCCGATCCCGATCAACTCGTTTCTGAACTGGCGATGGAAGCCGAGCCGGTCGTCACGACATTCAATGATGATCTGGACGCTGAGTTCTAGGTTGCAGTCATTCGCTTTGGGGGTTATCGCCTGATGTGTGGAATCGCTGGATTCATGGATTTATCCGGGCAGGGAAGCGCTGATCCCAAGGTGCTGGAGGCAATGTTGCAGACCCTGGTTCATCGTGGACCCGATGCGCAGGGGATGCTGGTGGAGAAAGGGTGGGCCATTGGCATGCGGCGTCTGTCGATCATCGATCCGACTGGCAGTGAGCAGCCGCTGTACAACGAGGATCGCAGCCTGGCCCTGGTGGGTAACGGCGAGATCTACAACTATGTCGAATTACGGGAGCAACTGCGGGCCCGGGGACATGTATTTCGCAGCAACGGGGACATGGAAGTGATCCTGCACCTGTATGAGGAATACGGTGCGGACCTGACCGACCATCTCAACGGTCAATTCTCCCTGGCGCTCCTGGATCGACGTAGCGGACGCTTGTGGCTGTTTCGCGATCAGATGGGCATTACCCCACTGCACTATGCCGTCTTCGGCAACACCCTGGTGTTCGCTTCGGAAATCAAGGCGATCTTGCAGCACCCTGCCGCCTATCGGGCGATCGACCCCATCGGTCTTGACCAGGTGCTGTGTTTTCCCGGGCTGGTGAGTCCACGAACCATGTTCAAGGGCGTGTGCAGCCTGCCAGCGGGGCACCGCTTGCTCGTCGAGGGCGGGCAGATTACCCAGGACGTCTTTTGGGACATGGATTATCCCGTGCAGGGTGCGCAGTTGCAGGTCGCTGATGAGCGGGAAGTCATCGAGCAGTTTTTGGGCGTGTTCGATGCCGCCGTCGCGCGGCGACTGCGTGCAGATGTACCTGTGGGGCTGTATCTGAGTGGGGGGCTGGACTCCTCTTTTGTGGCCGCCTCGGTGAAGGCCGTGGCTCCTGATTACCCACTGACCACGTTCTCGGTGGTCTTTCCCGAAAACCGCGCAATCAATGAACGGGTCTATCAACTGTTGATGGCTCGTCAGTTGGGCAGTCGGCACATTGAAATCGCTTTCGAACAGGAACGCATCGCGAAAGTCCTGCCTGACATGGTCTGGCACAGCGAATGCCCGGTGACGGAGACCTACAACACCTGCACCATGGCCATGGCGGCCGCTGCGAGGGCCCATGGGGTGCCTGTGGTGCTGGGTGGGGAGGGCGCGGACGAACTGCTGGCGGGGTATCCGGGATACCGTTTCGACGCGTTCAGTCGCCAACGCGGCAGCGAGGCGTTGAGCCAGGAGGAGGCCTTTGCCCGGGAGCAACTGTGGGGCAACGCCAACGTGCGTTATGAGCGGCATTATGGCGATTACCGGGCGTTTCGCCGGCGCTTTCTGTCAGCGGATGTGGAGCACCTGTTGCTAGCCGAAGACAGCCTGTCGCGGCCGGTGATCGACGTCGCCAAGGTGCAGGGGCGCCATCCGGTCGATCAGCGATCCTACCTGGATCTGAAGCTGCGGCTCGCCGACCATCTGCTGGGCGACCATGGCGATCGCATGAACATGGTGTCCTCGATCGAAGGGCGCTTTCCGTTCCTGGACCCCGAGGTGGTGGAATTCCTGCGCCGCGTGCCGCCTCATCTGAAGCTCAATGGCATGGACGAGAAATACCTGCTCAAGCAAGCCGCCATCGCCAGGGTGCCCAAGGCCATCATCCAGCGTGAAAAGTTCGGGTTCCGGGCTCCGGGTTCAAGTTTTCTGCTGGCGCAGAACAGAGAGTGGATTCACGACATGCTGGCTCCGGAGCGTGTCGCCCGGGAGGGTTTTTTCGATGCCAAGGCCATCAGCGCTGAATTGCGACGGCAAGAAAACAGCTCGGCCGGCGCCAACCCCCATGCTGACGACGACATCTTGCTGTTTGCACTGAGCTTTTCCATTTTGCTGGAGAAATTTTCCATCAAAGGGCTTTAGGTTTCTGTCGCCGGGTATCTCGCAGCAGGGCAGGCGTGAAGGGCTCAGCGCTGGCTAAGTGGCCTTTAGCCAGATGACAATAATTTACGTTCTCTAATTTGACAGGCCCGGGGACTGTGTCTAAAAAATACAACGCAAGAATATTTCCATATATTTCTTGTAGGGTTTCTGGTGTCACCTGATACCCGAGGCTCGAAGCCCGAACTTCTTTTTTGCTTGAGGTCGGTCTGGAATCAGCCGGTCAAGGAGAGACGTCCATGCCTTTGAAGTCGATTGTTCAAACGCAAGAGAATACCTCGGCAGTGCTTCACCCTCCCGTCGCTCACCGTGCGGCATGCCTGCGGCAACGGGTTGCCCGGCACGGTGCCGGACATGAGCTTGGCGGGCAGGATTTCAGCGCTGCGGATCTTTCCCGGCTGCGGTTGCGTTCCAGTGATCTGACCGGCTGCAAGCTGACAGCGGCCGATTTGTCCGAAGGGCGTTTCGAGTTGAGCGCGTTCGTCAACGCCGACCTCGATGCCGCCGATCTTTCCCGAGCCGTGCTACGTGGTTGCAGTCTGGCCGGGGCTTCGCTAGTGGGTGCCAAGCTCGATGGCGCGGTCCTTGAAGATGCTCGACTCAGCGGTGCCCGTATGCTTCGGGCAAGCGCTCGGCAGGCCTGCCTGCGCCGCTGCTCGGCGGACGCTAGCCAGTGGTCGCACGCCGACCTGGGTGGCGCCGACCTTTCGGATGCTTCGCTGGGCAAGGCCGACCTGAGTCATGTTTCCCTGGTCAATGGCAATCTCTGCCGCACCAATCTTGAGTCTTCCGACCTGCATGGCGCTGATCTGCGCCAGGCCTACCTGGGCCAGGCGGTGATGATCGATATCAATTTGTCAGGCGCCGACTTGCGAGGCGCCGACCTGCGCTTTGCCAATTTGCGTGGTGCCGATCTGCGCGATGCGGATCTGCGTGAGGCCATGCTCACCGAGGCCTGCCTTGAGGGCGCCGATCTGCGGGGCGCGCAGTGGGCGGGTGCGACATTCGCCGGCGCCTCTGTAAAAGAGGCCCAGCTCGATGGCGCTTTGGCTTCTCACCTGGAGGCGGGCATCCAGGGCAGCCAGTCGGCCGGTGTGATGGGGATCTACAACGACTCGGTAATGGCCAGTAAAGGGTCGGTGTAGGGCAGCCAAGGGCGCTTGCCGCCGCTCGATGATGCGTTGATACCTGCTCGCCAGGTGGGCCGTTCACCCACCTGGCGATGCTCTTCATCGAACGCAAGCTTCAACCCTGCAGTCCTTGAGTGCAGGTTGCCGACTGTTTCGGTGGGCACTGATATAAGAAAGTATTCTGTACTTTTTGGTTCAATTAGCGCTTGTAAGATCTGTCCGGTGTTAATCGAGTTGATTTGTCCGGCGCTTGAACGTTGAATTTCATACACACTTCCTGTCTCTGTGAAGTGTTTGGAGTAGTTGTAATAGGCCTGGCATGAAGTACGGGTTATTAATATTCCTGATATCTAATTTTTCAATATCCGATCAACACCCTGGTACTTTTGCCAGGGCGCGTTTGCTTGAGTCGAATTTCTTCGAGTTACCGTATTCATTCCCAAATGGCATGGCTGGCAAAGGTTGTGTTTTTGCTTGAGATGCCAGCCAGGCCATTGAAATAAGGATGTTTTTGTTTTCAGCTGGTTTTTTTTAACGTCGCAAAAAATTCACGTTTAAGGCATTTGACAGAATTGGGACCCTTGACTACACCCTAGCAGGCGAGACGTCCCGCACGTTGTATTTGGCCTCATGTCCTGCAGTGAATTTTGTACAGAATTACTTGGACCAGGCTTGCTCTGTATATAACTTTTGTTTCAACGCAGTCTCAAACCATTGAGGAGAGACAACTATGCCTTTGAAATCAGTCATACAAGTGCAAGAGAAGAGTACCTCGGAAACTTCAAGCTCCCCCGTTGCTTATCGTGCCGCTTGCCTGCGTCAGCAGGCGGCTCGCCAGAGTGAAGGGCATGATCTATCGGGACAGGATTTCAGCGCGGCGGATCTTAGCCGTCTGCGTCTGCGTTCCAGTGATCTGAGCGGCAGCAACCTGGCACAGGCCAACCTGTCGCAAGGGCGTTTCGAGCAGAGTGTTTTCGCCAAGGCCGACCTCACCGGGGCCGACCTGTCGAAAGCCGTACTGCGTGGCAGCAACTGCGAAGGTGCGACGCTGTCGGGCGCTCTGCTCGGCGGTGCAGTCCTTGAGGATGTCCGGCTCAATGCCACGCTGATGGCCAGTGTGAGTGCACGCCAGGCGTCCTTCCGTCGGTCCTCGATCGCAGGCAGTGAACTGACTCATGCAGAGCTTTGCGGGGCTGATTTTTCCGATGCCTCGCTGGCAGGCTCGGACCTGAGCCACGCTTGGCTGGTGGACGCCAATCTGTGCCGCACCAACCTGGAAGGGGCGACCCTGCGCAGTGCCAATCTGAGCCAGGCCTACCTGGGTCAGGCGGTGCTGATCGGTGCCGATTTGCGTGAGGCGGACCTGCGAGGGGCCGACCTGCGTTTTGCCAACTTGCGTGGTGCTGATCTGTGTGGTGCCGACCTGCGTGATGCCATGCTCACCGAGGCTTGCCTGGATGGAGCCGATCTGCGTGGCGTGCAATGGAGCGGTGCGACATTTGCCGGTACGGGGGTGAAAGAGGCTCAGCTCGATGAGGCGCTGGCCCGGCATCTGACCCTGGGGGTGATCGAGGGTGATGCTGCAAGCGTGATGGGCATCTTCAATCACGTTGTTGTGGCCGGTAAGGGTGGTGGCGGTGGCGGTGGCAACGCCTGATAGGCGCTTGTCGGTTTAACGCCTGGGTGTCGCCCGGCTTCGGATGAAGCTGGGCGACACCTGGAGTGAGCCGTAGCAGCAAGCAGTGATCCAAGGGTGTGATGCACCGCGTCTGAAAGGGGCTTTGCCGAGGCCCGTGCCTGATGCGGATCACGTTGCCGGCCGCCGCGGCGACCGCCTTGGATAGGTAATACGGAATTCGACAGTTCAAGGAGCGAACATTGCCCATCAGTCTCGCGCAGGTCCTGGCTTGTCACGCTGATTCGAAGCCCGACCAGGTGGCGTTTCGCTTTTTGGATACACAAGGTACAGAGGTCGATAGCCCTACCTATGGGGAGCTGGCCCGCCAGGTTGCCGGGATGGCCGGTGGGCTGCGGGCCCGGGGCGTACTGCCGGGCCAGCCGATCGTCCTGGGCTGCAACAGCCCCGCGCAATTCATCCGTGGCTTCCTGGCCATCGTGCATGCTGGCGCCGTGGCCGTACCCGTGCCGCTCAATGGCCGGCGCCGCGGTCGCCTGGAGCATGTCCTGGCCGACTGCCAGCCCTTTGCCCTGGTGCTTGGCAGCGAGACACCTGCCTTGGCCCGTTTCTGCGATAGCGTCCCTGCAACACGACTGATTGCAGTGGATGAGGTCTTCGGGGAGTCCATCGCACCCTTTGCCGCCGATGCGCAAGACACCTGTTTTATCCAATACACCTCAGGTTCCACCAGCGCTCCCAAAGGGGTGGTGGTGACGCATGGGCAACTGGCTGCCAACTCACGGATGATCGCGACGGTCTTTTCCCACGACAGCCACACCCGGTTCGCCAGCTGGTTGCCGCTGTTCCATGACATGGGGCTGGTGGGCGCGGCTCTGCACCCGTTGTTGATCGGGGCCGAGGCGGTACTGATGCCCACCGAGGCCTTTCAGGAGTGTCCTGAGCGGTGGTTGAGGATGATCTCGGATTATCGGGCCCACACCAGCGGCGCCCCGGACTTCGCCTATCGGATATGTGCCTCTATCGACGATCCGCATCGGCTGCATGGGATCGACCTGTCCAGTTGGCGCGTGGCCTATAACGGGGCAGAACCGGTGAAGGCGGCGACACTGGAGCGTTTTGCCGCGGCCATGCAAGCCTGCCGATTCGACCCGGCCGCCTGGCTACCCTGCTATGGCCTTGCGGAAACCACTTTGCTCAGTGCCGGGCACCGCCAGCGTTCACCCGCGGTGGGCACAAGCCTGTGTCCCCAGGCGTTGGCCACCGGGCACGCGCAACTGGCGCTGGCCGGACAACCGGCCAGGGTCCTGGTCAGCAGCGGCACGGTGGCGCCCGGGGCGAATATACGCATCGTCGATCCCAACAGCCTGAACCCGCTGCCCGAGGGGCGTATCGGTGAGATCTGGGTGGCGGGCGAACACGTTGCGAGTCGCTACTGGGGGCGCGCAGACGATAGGTTCGGGGCGCGCCTGGCCGGGGACTCGTCAACTGATTACCTGCGTACCGCGGACCTGGGCTTCTTCCTCGGGAATGAGCTCTATGTCACGGGCCGGCTCAATGACCTGCTGATTGTCGCTGGGCGTAACATCTATCCGGATGACATCGAGGAGACCGCGCGTGGTGCCGACCCGCTGCTAAGCGAGGCGCGCATGGTGGCGCTGGCCCTGACCGGCGAACAGTTCGACCAGGCGCTGGGGCTGCGCTCCTGCGAATCATGGGATAGCGAACAACTGGTGTTGTTGGTCGAGTTGCCCACGCTGGCGCCAGCACGCTCGACGATCGAGCTGGCCCAGGCGATCGCTCGAGCCTGCGAACACCCATTGGCGGCGATAGTCTGGGTGGCCAGGGCTCAGATCAGCATGACCACCAGCGGCAAGATCCAGCGTGCCGAAGCCCGGCGCAAGCTCTTGGCAAATGACTATAAGGTCCGGGGCGTATGGCTTTCACCGACGCTGGGCGATGGCTTGGATGCAGCCCTGGCTTGCTTGGCCGGAACGCTCGGCGCACGAGGCACAGCCGTTGCGATCGGTGCAGCCCTGGCGCAGGTAGCGGCCTTGGCAGCCAATCTGCCGCAGGCCCCCGCGGTGGAGACCTCGCTGTTGGCGCTGGGCTTGAATTCACTGGCCGCTACCGAGTTGTTTGCGCGGATCTCGCACGTCACGGCCATTCATGTTCCGCTGGCCATCTTGTATGACGGCTGGACCCTGGCCGAACTGGGACGCTGGTTGCGTGACCAGTCGGCAATGCCGCCATCGCGCTCACCCAGCTCCGTGCCCGAACCGACGTTGCGGGCCGGGCAACGCTCGATTTTGCAACGCCGGGTAGAGCGGGGCGATGGAGCCTACAGCCTGGCACTGGCACTGGCGGTGACGGGGACGGTGTCAGCCATCGATCGGCTGGTCGCACGGGCGGCGGATTTGCCTAACCGCTTGCCAGCGCTGGGGATGCGGGTCTTGACGACCGCCACTGGGCCCGAGGTGGTGTTTGCCCAGGCGCATTCGCCTGCTGCGGTCGCTCGGCTGGACAGCCCCGTGCAGGCGCGTTTCGCGCTGTTGCGTTCATGCTGTAGCGAGCCTTTCGAACTGGCCAAAGGCCCTTTGCGCCTGGTACGGGCCAGCTCCAAGGATGACCCGGGCGAGACCTTGCTGGTGCAGGTGCATCACGTTGCGGTCGATTTCTGGAGCATGCTCTGGATCGCCCGGTATCTGCTGTTGCCGGCCTCGGGCAAGCCCAGGTCGCAGCCATTGGCACCGCGTGCTGCAAGCGAAGCCGACCTGGGGTACTGGCGCACCGAGCTGGCATCGTTCCAGCCCACGGTATTGCCGAAGGATTTCAGGAGCGACTGGCCACAGCCACCCCATTGCATACCTTTCTCCCTGGACCACGCGGCGTTCGAGCGTTTACTGCAAGCCAGCGGGCAGACGCCCTTCGTGACGCTGCTGACGTGCGTGTTCGCCGTGCTGGGGCGCCTGAGTGGCCACTGGGACCGGGTTATCGGTGTGCCCATCAACGATGACCTTGGCGAACGGCCGGGCTATGGCACCCGGGTGGCGCCGGTTCGGGCCGAGCTCGCAGCCGACCAGTCCTTCGTCAAGGCCGCCCGCCACATCGGTTTCAAGCTGGGGCGCTGCTTTGTCCACGCCAGTGCGTCCCTGGAACAGATTGGCAGTCAATTGCGTCAGGTGCGTTCCGATACCGCCCCTTTGTTCGAGGTCGCAGCGGTGCATGTGGCCGCGGTGTCACAGGTGCCGGATCAATGGCAGCGGCTGATCTTGCGCGATGAGCGCAGCCAGGTAGTGGTCGGTGATCTCACGCTCAGTTCCAGCGGGCTGGGCCCAGAGGCCCTTGAACAGCCGATCGAGATTGTCAGTTGTGAAACAGCCAATGGCGTGGAGGGGGTGGTGCGGGTCGACGCCAGCGCCTTCAGCAACGCGACAGCGCGCCAGATCGGCTTGAGGCTGGAGCGGATGATCTGCGCGGCGGCGCAGGGGCCGGAGCAATCGTTGCAGGCGCTGGTCGACCAGGCTGCCGAGCGCGGCTGGCAAACCACGCCCCGGCTCGATCATGCCCCGGCTACGTTGCCGGCGCTGATCAGCGCATGGGCGCTGGCCCGTCCTGATTCAGTGGCGATCCAGAGCGCGCAGCAAACCTTGACCTACCGGCAGCTCGAAGAGCGTAGCGACCGACTGGCCCGACAGATTCTGCAGCAGTGGAGTCCGACCCTGGTCGCGGTGCGCAGTGGCGATCCCATTCCCTGGCTGGTAGGGCTCCTGGCGGGGCTGAAAACGGGAGCCGCCATCATGCCGCTCGATGCCCGCCTGCCCAGCAAGCGCCAAGAGGCCCTGCTGGCAACCAGTGGCAGCGACTTGCTGCTCGAAAGCCTGGCCGACGAGGCGCTGTGGTTGCCCGTTGCGAAGGGCGCCCGCCTGGGGTGCCAGGTGTCTGCGACGCTCGTCACCACGCCGCGACCGCTGCCCAAGGCAGCGCCTCGGGACAGTGCCTACCTGGTCTTTACCTCGGGCTCCAGCGGGCAGCCCAAGGGAGTCAGGCAATCGCATCAGGCCTTCAGCCACTATCTGCAGTGGCAGGTCAGCGCGCTTGGCATGGGGCCCGGTGCCCGAGTGGCACAGATCGCCGCGCCAGGGTTCGACGTAGCCTTATGCGAAATCTTTGGCGGGTTGTGCCATGGGGCATCGCTGGTGCTGCCGGAGCGGACCGCCGACCTGGCTCCGGACCGGCTGCTGCAATGGCTCGATGAGACTGCGGTGACCAGTCTGCAGATCACCCCGAGCCTGCTCGCCGAGGCCCTGCGTTGCAGCGCCATCTGGCCACGCCGACTACAGGTGCTGGCCACGGTTGGCGAGCCGTTACCAGCCTCCCTGGCGACCGAGTTGCTGCGTCGTGGGGGCACGGATTTGCAACTGATCAACCTCTATGGCCCGACGGAAACCGTGGCGGCCTGCTGGCATCGAGTGACCTTGGCCGATCTTGAGCGCGTGCGGATTCCGGTGGGGCAGCCGATTTGCGGGCGCACGGTCGAGATCCGCGATGTGGATGGGCTGCCTGTGCCTATCGGGAGCCTGGGCGAAATCTACTTGCGTACGGCCGACATGAGCGATGGTTATGACGGCGCGGCGCAAGAGGGCGGCTTCGTCCTGCTGGCTTCGCAATCGACGGATGGCCGTGGGCTGTATCGGACCGGGGATATGGGCCGCTGGAACACCGATGGGCTGCTTGAAGTCATCGGGCGTCGGGACAACCAGGTCAAGTTGAACGGTGTGCGTATCGAGTTGGAGGAAGTGGAGAGCGTCCTGTGCCTTTATCCCGGTGTCCATGCGGCCATCGCCAGCCTGCGCCCATTGGAGGCAGGCCCGCAACTGATTGCCCATGTCGAGGTGCAGGACGCCGTGACACCGCAGGCGTTGCGGCGCTTCGCGCTCGAACGCCTGCCGTTGACGGCCGTGCCCTCATTGATCGTGACCGTTGCCGAGCTGCCACGCACCCGTAACGGCAAGCTTGACCGGCGGGCAGTGGCCGCCCTGGCGCTGCCGACCGTGGACCTGGCGTGCGCCCCGGCCGCGCCGTTGCCCGAGTTGCTACGGCTGCAGCAGGCCATTGCCTTGCTGTGGCAAGAGGTATTGCCCCACGAAGGTGTTCCAGCGGCGAACAGCGATTTTTTTGCCGCCGGCGGACATTCGATCCATGCCATGCAATTGCTCAACCTCCTCAAGACCCGGACGGGCATTGCCATCGGGCTGGCGCAGTTTCTTGCTGAACCAACGGTTGCCGCCCTGGCCAGCCTTGTCCATAGCCAACTAACACCCACCCCTTGCGTTGAGGTCCACTGATGTCAGCTGCAATCCCGATCATCATCGATGCCCGCTTTTTCAGCCCTGAGGACCTGGTGGCTGCCGCCCGTAGTGGTTGTAGCCTGAGACTGGACCCAGGCGTGGTCGATCACATCGACCGAGCCCATCGCTTTGTCCTGGAGATAGCCGGTTCCGATGCCTTGCACTATGGGATCAATACCGGTTTCGGTTCGTTATGCACGACCCATATCGATCCGGCCGACCTGTCCACCCTGCAACACAACCTGCTCAAGTCTCATGCCTGTGGAGTAGGCGCACCGGTGACGGAGGAGATCAGTCGCCTGGTCACTTTGATCAAGTTATTGACGTTTCGCTCCGGAAACAGCGGTGTCAGCCTGTCGACGGTCACGCGCATCGTCGATTTGTGGAACCACGGTGTCGTAGGCGCCATTGCCAAGAAAGGCACGGTGGGAGCCAGTGGCGACCTGGCGCCCCTGGCTCATCTGTTCTTGCCCCTGATTGGCCTGGGCGAGGTCTGGCATCGAGGGGGGCTACGCCCCTCGGCACAGGTCCTGCAGGAACTGGGCCTGGCTCCGTTGACCTTGCAGCCCAAGGATGGCCTGTGCCTGACCAATGGTGTCCAGTACCTCAATGCACTGGGCGCATTGGCCACGGTTCGCGCCAAGCGCCTGGTGGCCCTGGCGGATCTGTGCGCGGCCATGAGCATGATGGGCTTCAGCGCGGCGCGCAGTTTTGTCGATCCGCAGATCCACCAGACCTGCCTGCACCCGGAGCGCTCCCAGGTGGCACGGCACCTGCGGCTGCTGACCCAGGGCAGCAACCATGCGGACCTGCCCCATTGCAATCCGGCGATGGAGGACCCGTACTCCTTCCGCTGTGCGCCCCAAGTGCATGGGGCGGCGCGCCAGGTGGTCGGCTATCTGGAAAACATCATCGGCAACGAGTGCAACAGCGTGTCCGATAATCCATTGGTCTTTCCAGACACTCGCCAGATTCTCACCTGCGGCAACCTGCACGGTCAGTCCACCGCATTCGCCCTGGATTTCGCGGCGATCGGCATCAGCGACCTGTCGAACATCTCCGAGCGCCGTACCTACCAGTTGCTTTCCGGCCAGAATGGCTTGCCAGGATTCCTGGTGGCCAAGCCGGGCTTGAACTCCGGGTTCATGATCGCGCAGTACACCAGCGCCGCCTTACTCAATGAAAACAAGGTGCTGTCCAATCCGGCCTCGGTCGACACGGTACCGACCTGCCATTTGCAGGAGGACCACGTGAGCATGGGGGGAACCTCGGCCTACAAGCTTGAGACCGTGCTCGACAATTGCGAAACCATCCTGGCCATCGAGCTGCTGACGGCCTGCCAGGCCATCGACATGAATCCGGGCTTGCAGTTGTCCGAGCGCGGGCGAAAGGTTCATGCCGCAGTCCGTGAGGAGATTCCCTTTGTGCGCGAAGACCAGCTCATGGCGGACCTGATCGGCCGTGCCCAGGCGTTGTGCCATGAATCGCCGGTGATTGCCCGGCAGTTGGCCGAGATACAGGACCAATGAACGATACCTGTGGGGCACCGGTCGTCGAGAACCGGGGCCCGGCCAGCCGAGTCCAGGAGGGGCTTTGGGTCACGCAATCGCTTGGTCGTGCCGGCAGTGCCTATCAGGAAGCGCTGGCCTTGGACCTGCGTGGCCGGTTGGACACCGTGCGCCTGCAGCAGGCATTGGCGTTATTGGTACGACGCCACCCCGGCTTGCGTACGCGTTTCGTCGTCGGTGCCCAGGGCCTGGAACAGGAAGTGCTGGCCGAAGTCGCAGTCGAGTTGCCGGTGGAGCAGGTTGCCATCGAGCAATTGTCCCAGTGGATGCAACGCCAGCAGCAATGGCCATTCGATTTGTCCGCGGCACCGTTGTTTCGCCTGCGCCTGGCGCGGTTGGCGGTGGATCACCATGTACTGGTGGTAGTGGCTCATCACCTGATCGTCGACGGCTGGTCGCTGGGTGTGTTCGAGCGCGACCTGGCCGGCTTCTACGCCGCGGGCGCTGCCGCCTGCCTGCCCGGGCTGGACGCTTCGCCCATCAGTCACGCCCGGGCTGAAAGAGCCCGGGCAGGTACGCCGGCCTGGGGGCAGGCACAGCGCTTCTGGGAGCAGCATCTGGCGCATAGCCGACAGATCGCCAGCCAGAGCGGCTGCACGGCATCGAGCCAGGACCTGCACTTGGACGGCGCCACCACAGGCGCCTTGCTGGCGGCGGCACGATCCCGGAAAGTCTCGCCGTTCGCGCTGGGCTTCAGTGCCTTCGCCACCTCGATGGCCAGCCTGCTGGGGCGCGATGACCTGGTGCTGGCAACCGATTTCGGTGGACGAACCGATCCAGCCTATGAGCCGGTCATCGGCATGTTCGTCAACCAGATCCCGCTGCGCTGGCGGGCCGGACAGGGCTTGACCGGTGCCGGTGCAATACAGCAGGCCCACCGCCTGGGGCTCGACGCACTGGCCCATGCCCATCTGCCGTACCCGTCGATTGTGGAGGCCAGCCGGCAACCGGGCGGACAACTGTTCGAAGGCAAGTTCGTGCTCCACAACATGCCGCGCCAGCCCTTGCAACTGGAGGGACTGGAGGTCGAAGTGACGGGCATCCCGGGGCTTGAGCCGAAGTTTCCGGTCCTGCTTGAGTTGTGGGAGCAAGGCGAGGGGCTCAGGGGGAGCGTGATCATCGATCCCAGTCGCAGCCAGCTGACGGCGCAGGCCTTGGCCGAGTGTTTCCGTTCCCGGCTGGATGCGCTGCTTTTTTCCCCCGATGCGCCTCTGGAGCCGGGGCGGCCAAAAGGCGGGGCTCCGGCGTTCGTTCCTAGCCGGCGCCGGATCGATATCGCCGCTGATCTGGTCAGCATCATGCCGGCCCAGGCTGCGCCCGAGCCGACACGGGTGCAGTGCCGATCCCGGGATGTGCATCTGGGACGCTGGGCAGACAGTCAGCGCCAGGTGCTTGAAGCGCATCTGGTGCGTGATGGAGCCGTGCTGTTTCGTGGCTTCAACCTGGCGGACAGCGAAATGTTCGCCGAGGTGGTGCAACAGCTGGGCGGCGAGCCGTTGCCCTACCTGCAACGATCCACGCCCAGGACCGAAGTGGCAGCGGGGGTCTATACCTCCACCGAGTACCCGTCGGACCAATGGATTTTTTTCCACAATGAGAATGCCTATGCCACCAGCTGGCCGGCGCGCTTGTTCTTTTTCTGCCACACCCCGCCGCACGAGGGTGGGCGTACGCCCCTGGCCGACTGCCGAAGGGTGCTGGAGTGTTTGCCCGAGTCGATCCGCGCTGCTTTTCGACAGCATGGCGTGATGTACCGCCGACGCTTCCGGCCCGGGCTGGGCCTGAGCTGGCAGCAGGCTTTCGCGGTGGAAAACCTCGATACCCTTTACCGGCGCTACGAGCCGCTGGGTTACCGCTTCTCGCCAGGTGGGGCGGATGAGCTGGTGGCGGACTGGGTGGTGCCCGCCACCGTCGTCCACCCCGATACCGGTGAGGAGGTCTGGTTCAATCACGCCGCCCTGTTTCACCCGGCAGCGTTGTCCGAGGCCTTGGGCGAGGTGGCGGCCGGCCTGGATGTCGCGCAGTTGCAGGCGGTCCAGACCTGCCTTGGCAATGGCGAGCCGATTCCGAGCCAATGGATACAGCAGATCCGCAGTGCCTACCGCGAGGCCTCGTTCTCCTTTGAGTGGCAGCAGGGGGATGTGTTGATGGTGGACAACCGCTTGACTGCTCATGGGCGAGAGCCCTTTACCGCACCACGTCGAATACTCGTGGCGATGACACAAGAGCAGCGACACGAATCATTGCCCAAGGAGTTTTAAAGATGCATGAGCATACCGCTGCAGCTCCTCATCAGGTCGTTGAGTGGATGGGTGAAAGTGTCGCCGGCACCCGCGTGGGTGTCTGCCGACTGGCCGTCGATGCCAGCATCGGGCTTGAGCAACTGCAGCTCGCCCTCGGCACTGTCTGGCAGCGCCATGAGGCCCTGCGCAGCCGCTTGCGGGTCCCGGCGACACGGCGCCAGCCCGTTCTGGAACGGGACGACGCGGCGACACCCTTGATCCGGACTCTACCCCAGGCGGGCGACCCCGAGGCCGCGGCGCAGGCGCTGCAAGCGGGCTTGATGCAAATGCCCCAGGTCACGGCCGACTGGCTGGGCGATGCGTTGCTGGTGCCTTGTGCCGATGGGCCGACCTTGTTGGCCTGGCGCCACAGGGCCGTCCTGGTCGATCCGGAAAGCTGGCTGTTGCTCTGTGAGGAACTGGCTGGCGAACTGCAAGGCTTGGCGCCTGCTTCCCGACTGGACTTCAGCGAGGTCGCCGGTTGGCTGGAGACCCAGTGCCGGCCTGCGGTGTATCCGGCGCCCGAGACCAGTGCCTGGATGGGGGCCGCCCAGGCCCCGGTCCCTCGCACGCAGGTCCAGGATGGAGTGGGCATTGGCCCTCTGGAGTGCGTGGCGGCGTTTCTGTCGGTGCTCTTGCGGTTTCGTGTCGCTGGTGCACCGGCGTTGGACTTCTCCCGCTCCATCAGGTCGATCGTGGGGGATCAGGCGGGTGTCGGCGCCTACCGTATCGCGGTGCCAGTAAACATCGGCGTGGAACCGACGATGTCCGTGGCGCAGCTGATGACGGCCCTGGGTGAAGAACCGGCCCTGGACCAACCGCTGGACTTCGATGCGCCGGCCCGGCCGGCGGATGCTGGCCTGGTCTGGATCGACACACCCCAGGCGACGATGGGGCCGCTGAGCGTGGAGGGCATTGACTGGATGGCCGGTGCCGTTCCCGTGGGGTTGACCTGTCATCGCCTGGGCGACCGGTTGCAGGTCCAGCTTTACCACGACCCCCAAGTGGTGGATGGCGCGACCGCACAAGCGTTGCAGCAGGCGTTCCATTGTGCCTTGCAGAGCCTGCGGCACTCTTCCGATTGCCCGCTCGAGGACTTGCCTCTGAGCGCCGTGGATGCGTTGGCTGCGATCTCGACCGGTCCTGATGTACCGGGCTGGCAACGACCGTTCCTCAGCCTGTTCGAGGAGCAGGTTGCACGGCAGCCTTCAGCTATCGTCATCGAGTCGGTGGGTGGCGAGCGAATGCTCACCTATCAGCAGCTCGATCACTATGCCAGGTGCATCGCCCATGATCTGAAGCACAGGGGCGTGCAGCGCGGGGATGTCGTGGGCGTGGTGCTGCCCCGCAGCGTCGATTGCGTCGCGGCGATCCTTGGGGTCCTCAAATGTGCCGCCGTCTTCATGCCGATAGCGCCTTCGCTGCCCACCTCGCGTTTGCAGGCCTTGCTGACGGGCGCTGGAGCGGCAATGGCAGTGGGCTCGGTCGAGGCCTTGGCCTGCGACCTGTGCTGTGAATGGCTCGATATCCGGCAGGTTGGCGATCAGCCGTGGCTTGCCACGGCGGAGGCGGTCGATCCGCAGGACATCGCCTATATCCTGCACACCTCCGGTTCCAGCGGCTTGCCCAAACCGGTGGAGCTGACCCACGGTGGCCTATCGAACTACCTGCAATACGCTGCCCGGCAGTACGCCCTGGCAGAAGGTCGCGGCGCCCTGGTGCAGTCGCCGGTCACCTTCGATCTGACCCTGACGGCATTGCTGGGGCCGCTGATCGTGGGCCAGCGCTTGTTGCTGGTGGACGAAGGCTCGCAGGGCCATGGGGCGGGCGCGGAAGTCGAGCAGGTGTGCGCGCAATTGCGTCGAGGGGACATCACGCTGCTCAAGGCCACGCCGTCCTACTTGCGTTTGCTCAATACGCTGTTGCCGCCCGAAGTGCTGTCGGGCGCCACCAGGGTCCTGGTGGTCGGCGGCGAAGCGCTGCCTTACCCGGTGATCGAGCCCTGGCTCCGAGGCTCCCAGCCAGCCCGGGTGTTCAATGAATATGGACCGACCGAGACGGTGGTCGGCTGTGCCTGGGCGCTGATCGACGGGCCCTGGCCGGACGGTGCGCCGGCACCTATCGGCGGCGCCATCGATAACGTACAGATGAGTGTGCGCGATCGACAGTGCCGGGCATTGCCGGTGGGGGCCATCGGTGAAATCTGTATCGCCGGGCGAGGCGTGGGGCTTGGCTATCGCGGGAGGGCGCAGGAGAGTGCGCAGCACTTTGTTGCCATCCCAGGGGACCCTGGGCGTTTGTACCGCACGGGTGATCGTGGCCGGATGCGCTCTGACGGTACCCTGGATTATCTCGGGCGCCTGGATGACCAGTTCAAGCTCAATGGCATGCGCATCGAGCCGGGAGAGATCGAGCGCTGCCTGGAGTTGGCGCCGGGCGTCAAGTCCGCGGCGGTAATCAAGTCCTGTAGTGCCGAGGGTGTCGAGTCGCTCACGGCGTTCGTCAGCGTCGAGGACGAGGGCACGCTTGAACTGCAGGCCTTGCGTGAACATGCCCGGAACCTGCTGCCAGCGGCGCTGGTGCCGGCACGCATGGCCGTGCTGGCCTCCTTGCCACTGACCGGCAATGGCAAGATCGATCGACAGGCCCTGGCCTTGAAGGCGAGCCAACAGCCGGCGTCGCCACTGCCTTGCTCCCTTGAACCTGCTGCCTCGCCCCTGGAGCAGAGGCTGCTGGACATTGTCATGCAGGTGCTCGGTGGCGTGCGGATCGGCGTGACCGATGATCTGTTCGACAATGGCCTGGACTCCATCCGTTCGATTTCCATTGTCGGCCTGGCTGCCCGTGAGGGCCTGTCGTTGAGTGTCGCCCAAGTATTCGAACTGCGTTCGATCCGCGCCTTGGCCGCAGTGGTCGGGATCGCCAGCGACAGCGTTGCGGGTGTCGAGCCCTTTGCGCTGTTGCAGGCCTGCGATCGCCAGGCGTTGCCCGCCACGGTCGTCGACGCCTACCCGATCAGCCAGTTGCAGGCGGCAATGATCTTCCACTACGAGCTGGAGCGAGACAACGCGGTCTATCTCGATGTCTTCAGCTATCGGCTGGCGTTTTCTCCTCAGCTTGACACCTTGCGCGAGGCTGCGCGCTTGCTGGTGGCGCGGCATGAAGCCCTGCGCACCACCTTTGCGTTTACCGGCTACAGCGAACCGCTGCAATTGGTCCATCGACAGGGTGCGGACATCCTGGTCATTGAGGACCTGAGCCGCCATGACGAAGAGGCCCGGCAGGTCCTGATCGATCGAGCCTTCAATGAAGAGAAGGAGCGTGCCTTCGAGATCGACGAACTGCCGCTGATGCGCCTGCGGGTGCAGTGCCTGGACCGCGACACCGTGCAACTGACGATGAGTTTTCATCACGCTGTCATCGATGGCTGGAGTGATGTCAGCCTGTTGATGGAACTGTTCGGGCTGTATCGCGCGTTGCTGGAGCAAGAGCCCCTGCCGGCAGCTCCGGTGACGCGTTATGCCGACTACATGGTGCTTGAGCAACAAGCGCTCGCCAGTGCCGAGACCAGGGCGTTCTGGCAGCGCTACCTGGAGGATGCGCCGTCAGGCGTGCTGGGCTCCTCGACGCGCGTTCCCGGTGGCGCCAGCGCGGTGCAGGTGCATGCGGTCGCTATCGGCGCCGATCAGGCGCAGCGCTTGCGGGCCATCAGTGCGGCTCATTCGCTGCCGCTCAAGAGCCTGTTGTTCGCCGTGCATCTGAAGGTTCTCAGCCAGTTCAGTGGCCAGGCCGATTGCCTGACGTCCATGGTCATGACGGGACGCCCCGAGCAGGCCGACGGTGAAAAGCTCGTCGGCCTGTTCATCAACAGCGTGCCGATCAAGGCCCGAGTGGGCCGCGCTTCCTGGTTGGAGCTCGGACGGTTGGCGTTGCAGGCCGAAGGCGAGGTGATGCCACACCGTCGGTTGCCACTGGCCCGGATTCAGGAGCTCAACGCCGGGCACCGGTTGTCCGACACCTTGTTCTACTTCACCCATTACCACATTGCCTCGGACCTGGAGAGTCTGGGGGTCAAGCTGCAGGCGCTGCGAGCGCATGAGGCTTCCAGCTTCAAGTGGGTGGCCAACTTCTCGGTCGATCCCTTTGACGACAGCATCAAGCTGACCTTGGCGACCAAGGGCGATGCCTTGTCCGAGCCTGAGCGCGAGCGAATGGCTGCCCTGTATGCCGCGGCATGGGCAGACTTGACCGAGACTGCCCAGGCGGCTCCCGATGTGCCTTGGCAGGGCGAGGCTACCGCTGCCAGCGACCAGTCGGCACCTGCCGTGCAGACGGTGATCCAGAGCATCCGCCAAGTGATCGTCCGCGCGCCCACCAGCAAGGCCGTGATCTGTGGCGAGCAGGTGCTCGATTATGCGGAGCTGGGAAAACGGGCGGCGTGGGCCCGTGCGCGTATTCGCCAGCAAGTAGGGGCAGGCGGCCGGGTCGCGGTACTCGCGCCTCGGTCGGAACGCTATATCGCAGCGCTCCTGGGTACCCTGGAAGCGGGGGCGATCTATGTGCCATTGGACCCGGCACACCCAGCGGGGCGGCACCAGGCCATTTTGCGAGATGCGCAGCCGGGCTTGATCATCACCGACGACCCGGCGGCCGTGCCGGGTTGGCCGCACCTGACCCTGGATGAGTTGCTGGCGCCTACGGCCATGCCGACGCAGGCGCTACCGGGTCCAGCTCCGGACGATCCGGCCTATCTGCTGTATACCTCGGGTTCGACTGGCAGTCCCAAAGGTGTCCTGGTGTCCCACAAGGCCCTGGCAAGCCTGTTTGACGCCATGACCCAGCGCCTGGGGTCGATCCAGGGCAGTACCTGGTTGTCGCTGACGTCGGCCGGTTTCGACATTTCCCTGCTGGAACTGCTCTATCCCCTGACCGCAGGCGCGAGCATCGTGATTCATGAAGGCGCCCAGGCCCTGCTTGCTTGCGCCCAGCCGCCCAGTTTGCCTGCGGTGCAGTTCAGCCTGTTCTTCTTTGCCAGCCAGCCCGGACCCCAGGCTTATGGGTTGATGCTGGAGGCCGCTCGCCGGGCCGATCGGCTCGGTTTCCATGCTATCTGGACGCCGGAGCGGCATTTCCATCCTTTTGGCGGCCCGTTCCCTAATCCCGCTGTCAGTGGCGCGGCCCTGGCGGTGGCCACCGAGCACTTGCAGATCCGGGCCGGTTCCCTGGTACTGCCGTTGCACGATCCTTTGCGGGTAGCGGAGGACTGGGCAATGGTCGATGTGCTGTCCAACGGGCGCGCCGGTATCGCCATTGCCTCGGGTTGGGACCAGAACGATTTTCTATTGGCCCATGGAGGGCCGCAGAGCTTTGCCCAGCGTCGTGAACGAACCGTGGCGGCCGTCGATACCTTGCGTGCCTTGTGGCGTGGGCAAGCGCTGACGCTGGATCGTGGTGCCGGCGAGCAGACGGTCTCGACCTTTCCGCTGCCTGTGCGGGGGTCGATTCCCCTGTGGCTATCGGCCTCAAGTGCCGCGCAGACCTTCGAGGCGGCCGGGCATATGGGGGCGGGAGTGCTGACTCACTTGCTGGCCCAGGACACTGGCGCGTTGCGTGACAATATCCAGCGTTATCGCCAGGCCGCGGCAGGCTCGGGTACGGTCAGCCTGATGCTGCATAGCTTTGTCGCGGCAACCCGGGATGAAGCGGAGCAAGTGGCCCGCGGACCACTCAAGCGCTACCTGATGTCGTCGGTGGACCTGGCCCGCTCGGTCTTCGGCCCGATGGTCGACTCCGCTCGCGAGGAAGACCTGGATTATCTGGTGGACCGTGGCCTTGAGCGCTACATGCACAGCGCCAGCCTGATCGGCAGTGTGCAGGACTGCGTCGAGCGTGCACGGGAGCTGGTGCAGATAGGTGTCAACGAATTCGCCTGCCTCATCGATTTCGGCATCGCTGACGCGCAAGTCCTGCACGGCCTGGAGCGGCTTGACCAGGTACGTCGCGAGCTGCAGCCACCGGCACCGGCCTGGGCGGACCTGTCGGTGGCCGGGCTGTGCGCCCGTCATGGCGTGACCCACCTGCAATGCACGCCCACGATCCTGCGCGAGTTGCTTAGCGACACGCGCAGCCGTGCCGCCATCGCCAGCCTGGACACGTTGCTGATAGGCGGCGAAGCGCTGCCCCAGCATGTCGCCGATGACTTGCTGCAAGCTGCGCGCGGCCGGGTTTTCAATGTCTATGGGCCTACCGAAACCACCATCTGGTCGTCGGCCTGGCAGCTAGTGCCAGGCGCGGTGCGTATTGGTACGGCGTTAGGCAATGGCGCCATTTACCTGCTGGACGCCAACGGCCGGCCGGCTGTCGAAGGGCAACCAGGGGAAATCTGCATCGGTGGCCAGGGACTGGCTGAAGGCTACTGGCGGCGCGAAGCTCAGACCGGTTCGGCCTTTTGCCGGCTATCGCTGCACGAAGGGGAGGCTCCCATACGGCTCTATCGCACGGGCGATCTGGGACGCTGGGACGAGAACGGACAACTGGAGTTTCTTGGACGCCAGGACCGCCAGGTCAAAGTGGGCGGGCAGCGGATCGAGTTGGCAGAGATCGAGGAACAGATTCGTTCCGTCCAGGGGGTGGCCGATGCGGCTTGTGCTATCGACGACAGCGGTGCGATTGCTGCCCTGGCGACGGTGTATCCGGGGGGCAATGTCGATGTCGCGAAGATCCGCGCGCACCTGCAACAAACCCTGACCAGCAGCATGCAACCCTTGGCCCTGGGGATCGGCGCGTTGCCGAGAAATCCCAATGGCAAGCTCGACAGTGCTGCCCTGATCGCCCTGGCCTGCGGTGCGCGCGCGCAGGAACGAGCGCCGCAGGAGCCGTTTGTGGCGCACGCGACGGCGATTGCCGACACCCATGCACAGCGCATTGCGCGGATCTGGGAGCAGACCCTGCTGCAACCGCCAGAACGTAACGACAGCGACTTCTTCAAGTCCGGTGGCAACTCCTTGCGGGCCATGGTCATGGCCAGTCACTTGAGCCAGGAGTTGGGTAGCAAGGTGTCGGTGCGGACGATTTTCGAGAACCCGGGTTTTGCAGCATTGGTTGCGGCTTTATCGCAGAGTCCGCGCCAGGCGCCATCGCCGCTGGAGCCGCCACCGGTTGCGAAACTTTGGCCAGCCAGCTACTCCCAGGAGCGGCTGTGGCTGGTGGAGAGGATTCTGCCCGACCACGCGGCATACAACGATTCGATGCTGCTGAGCATGGTCGGCGATGTCGATCGCCAGCGGGTGGTCCAGGCGCTGGAAACGCTCAGCGCGCGGCATGACGCCTTGCGCATGACCTTCGAGGAACATGAGGGGCGCGTCCAGGCCCGCTTCAACCAGCAACCGGCACTGGACTTCGCCACCCTGGACCTGCGTGACGTCGATTCGTCGCAACGTAGCCTGGTCGCCCTGGAGCACGCTCGCAGGGAAGCGCGCCTGCCGTTTGACCTGGAGCGCGGGCCCTTGCTGCGGGCGCGTTTGCTGCGCCTGGGCGACCAGCATCATTACTTGCTGGTCACCGTGCATCACATCGTCTGCGATGGCTGGTCGCTGTCCATCATGCTCAACGAGTTTTCGATACTCCTGGGCGACGCGCCCCAGGACTTGGCTGCGAGTACCTTCAGTTACCGTGAACATATCGCTGAGGAACGCCGTCGCTTGACCGCCGAGCGCCGTAGCGTGCTGATCGATTATTGGACCCGGCAACTGGATGACCTGCCGGCGCCCCTGGAGCTGCCGCTCGATTTCGCCCGGTCCAAGGTCGAGACCTTTTGTGGTGCGGTGGTCAACCATGTACTGCCCAACCGGCTGCTGGCCAAGCTGGATGCACTGGCGGCAGCTGAAGGGGCCTCGACCTACATGCTGTTGATTGCTGCGGTCAGCGTGGTGCTGGGGCGGATCACGGGTCGGCGCGACATCGTGCTGGGAACCGACGTCGCCAACCGCTTTTCCTCCCTCAGCGGCGATGCCGTAGGGCTGTTCGTCAACCAGATGGTGCTGCGCTCGCAGTGGCTGGGCGAACACAGTTTTCGCCAACGGATCAAGGTTGAACGCACGACGATTCTCGATGCGCTGGATCACAGTGACTTGCCGTTCAACGAACTGATCGACGCGCTTTCGCCAACTCGCGACCTGAGCCGCAATCCCCTGTTCCAGGTCGCCTTCACCTACCAGGAGCCGATGGACTACGGCCAGCTCCAGCGCAGCGGCCCGCGTTTGCAGAGGATACCGCTGGACATCGGCATCTCCCGGGTGGACCTGGAGATCAATGTCACCCGTAACGCCGAAGGCCTGTCGATCGACGCCATCTTCAACAATCGCCTGCAACGGCGGGAGAGTATCGATCAGCTGTTGCAGGCCCTTGAGGTGTTCCTGGAGCAGGCCCTGGACGATCCGGATGCTCCGGTCATGCAGATAGAGCTGTCGAGCGAGGCCGATCGCCGGGTACTGGAAGGGGGACTTGGCAGTTTCACCCAGGATCATGGGTTGGGTCCGGTGAATCAGTTGCTCCGTACCTGGGCCAGCCGGACCCCGGACGCCATGGCCATCGGCGATCAGGAGCAGTCTTTCAACTACCGGCAACTGAGCGAGAAAGTCGACGCGTTGGCTCGTGGCCTTGCCGGGCAAGGCATCCAGCGCGGTTCGCTGGTAGCGACCTGGCTCAAGCGCGACACCACGCTGGTTGTGGCAATGCTGGCCCTGTGGCAATTGGGGGCAATCTACTTGCCCATCGATCCGGAGCACCCTGCGAGCCGTTCGCGCGAGGTCTTGCGCAAGTCCCGTGCCCAGGCCGTGTTGACCTGTGAGCCCTTGCTGGACGATATCCCGGCGCTGCAGTGGGATGGACCGCTGTTGGTGGTCGAGCGCTGCCAGATCGGCGGTGCGCCGTTGCCCCTGGCCCAGGCCCTGGAACGCGAGCCGGCCTATGTGCTGTTTACCTCCGGTTCCACTGGTGCGCCCAAGGGTGCGATCGTCCTGCATGAAGGAATGATCAACCACCTGGGGGCGAAGATCAGCGACCTGGAGCTTGGTGCCCGGGACTGCCTGGCGCAAACCGCGCCGCAGACCTTCGACATTTCCATCTGGCAGTTCGTCGCCCCATTGATGGTCGGCGGCTCGATACGGGTTCTCGACGACGACACCGTGCGCGATCCCGGCTTGCTGATGCAGGCCTGCGATGACTGGGGGATCACCATCCTGGAGACGGTGCCTTCGTTCCTCGAACTGCTGCTGGGCCTGGCCCAGCGTCGTGATACGCCGCCCTTCGCCGACCTGCGGGTCATGCTCTCCACCGGGGAGGCGTTGGCGGTCATGCTTTGCCGACGCTGGTTCGCGCTGTTTCCGGACATTGCCTTGCTCAATGCCTACGGCCCGACCGAATGCTCCGATGACGTGACGCATCACCTGATGACCCAGGCACCATCCGACGATCAGGCCTGCATCGCCATTGGCCGGCCGATTGGCAACGTGCGCTTGTATGTTCTGGACGAAAACGACCGCCTGTGTCCGCCAGGCGCCGTGGGCCAGTTGTGTGTTGCCGGCATCGCGGTGGGGGGCGGCTACCTGCATGACGCCCAGGTCACCGAGAAGGCCTTTGTCGCAGATCCCTTCGATCCGCAATCCGCACACCGCCTGTATCGCACTGGCGATCTGGCGCGCTGGACCCCGGACGGCCTGCTGGAATACCTGGGGCGTATCGATAACCAGGTGAAGATCCGTGGTTGTCGCATCGAACTCGGCGAAATCGAGACCGTGCTCAACCGCGAGCCACTGGTCAAGCAAAGCGTCGTGACCGTGCTGGAAGACGACCAACAACGTAAGCGCCTGGTGGCGTATGTCTCCCCGGACTGGACCCACGTAGAGGCGACATTGGACCAGGAGATGCAGAGCGGTCGTGAGCAGGAGTGGCGTTCGGTCTACAACTATTTTTACGAAAACGAATCGGCGGCGGTCCATGGCCCGGTCGACCCGACGTTCGATACGACCGGTTGGAACGACAGCTTCACCGGGCTTGCGATCCCGGCGGTGCAGATGCGTGACTGGCTGGATCAGGCCCTGGGGCGGATGCGTGCCTTCAAGCCGCGACGGGTCCTGGAGATCGGTTGTGGTACCGGGATGGTGTTGTTTGGCCTGGCCGGCGATTGTGAACGTTACGTCGGCCTGGATTTCTCCGAGCCGGTGGTGCAGCGCCTGGGAGCGCTACTGGCGACCCAGCGCCCGGATTGGCAGCATGTGCGCCTGGAGCACTTGGCGGCAGATCAGTTGGCGAGGTTGGATGAGGTTGGCTTCGACCTGATTGTGCTCAACTCGGTGGTGCAGTACCTGCCCAGTTCGACCTACTTGTGCAGCGTGTTGCACCAGGCAGTGGAAAAGCTCGCACCCGGTGGACGGATTTACCTGGGGGACCTGCGTAGCCTCCCATTGCAGGCCGCTTTCCACAGGGCTTTGGCCGCCAGCGATGGGGCGCAGTATCCGCTCGACCAACTGGCCGCCCAAGCGGACAGTGCCATGGTGCAGGACAAGGAGTTGTACCTGGGGAACGCGTTCTTCGCCCGCTTGATGAACGAGCCCTGGATGGCTGCTCGTTCACCGGGCTTGATCACCTGGTTGAAGAGCGGTGCATTCGACAACGAGCTGACCCGCTACCGTTTCGATGCGGCCCTGACGTTCGATGCTCGCCGCGCCGGCTCATCCACAGTGTCGTTGCCGTGGCAGGCTTTCGCGGACGATGTTGCCGGGCTTGAAACACGCCTGGAGCGGTTGGGGAACGACAGCCTGGAGATCACCGGCGTGCCCAACCGGCGCCTGGATGCCGATCGCCAGCTGGCGGCCCGGATGGCGGATGAGAATCTACCGTCGATGAGCGCACCTGGCCTGGACTTCTTCGCACAACTGGCCGACCGCCATGGGCTGTCGTTGCAGTCGCGGTTTGCCGTCGACGAGCCTTTCGCCTGTGACCTGCTGTTCCAGGCCGACGCGAGCAGTTGGGCACCGGTGCCCGGCAGTGGGGCAGGAGCCAACGAGCCGCTGCGCAATCGGGCGATGCAGCCGATCATGCAGCGGCTCAGGCAGCGGCTCGGCGAGCACCTTCCGGACTTCATGGTGCCCCATAGCATCACCGTGCTCGATCAACTGCCCCTGACGCTCAACGGCAAGATAGATCGCAAGGCCTTGCCCAAACCGCTGTTCGGCGGCCTTGATGGCGCTCAACAGGTGCTTGAGCCGCGTACCCGCACCGAGGAGGTCCTCAGTCGTATCTGGCAGCAGGTTCTGGGGTTGTCCGGTGTCGGTTTGCGGGACAATTTCTTCAGCCTGGGCGGGGATTCGATTCTGGCCATCCAGATCGTTGCCGCTGCCGGACGCGAAGGCCTGCGCTTGTCACCCAAGCAGGTGTTCCAGCACCAGACGATCGCCGAGCTGGCGGCGGTCGCCAGCTTGAGCCAGAGCACTGGCCAGGAGCGGGCGCCAGACGGTCCCTGTCCATTGGCGCCGGTCCAGGCCGAGTTCCTGGACCGCGATTTGCCGGTCCCTCAGCACTGGAACCAGTCGATCCTGCTCGGTGCGCAGCAGTTGGGCGATGAAGCGCTGCTACGTCGTGCACTGGAGCAGGTCTGCCAGGCCCACGATGCCTTGCGGCTGCGCTTTCGTCGGCGTGGCGACAATGGCTGGCAGCAGCATTATGTGGGCGCCGCAGAGCTGTTCGACCTACGGGTGCTGCAGGCAGGAGAAACCCTGGAACAGCTGGGCGAGGCGCTCAATGCCGGGTTTTCCCTGGAGCAGGGGCCCTTGTTGCGGGCCGCCCTGCAAACCGGTGACCAGCCGCGGTTGTTGCTCATCGCGCATCACTTGATCATCGATGGCGTGTCCTGGCGGGTCTTGATCGACGACCTCGACCAGGTCCTGCGCAATCCACAACAACGATTCGCTCCAGCGCGTACCGCCAGCTACCGCAGTTGGGTGGAGCGCTTGGTGGCGACGGCTGAGTCGCGTTCGCTGAGGGACGACCTGGGGTATTGGATGGAGCAGTCGCGACTGGGGCCGGCCCATCCCGTCGCCGGTGCTGCGACGGGCATCGCGCCCGGTATTCAGGTGCTTGGCGGAGCCTTGTCCGAGGAGTTGTCGGCGCGGATCCTGCAAGTCGGCACGGGCGCGCGTATCGAGGAAGTGCTGTTGACCGCGCTGCTGCTGGCATTGCATCAGGTCAGCGACTGGCCGGATGTGGTACTGGCCAGTGAGACCCACGGGCGGGATCTGTTCGAGGATCTGGACGTATCTCGCACGCTGGGCTGGTTCTCCACTCCTTTTGTGGTGCGTTTGCGCCTGCCACGTGCTGGCGGCCCCGCGCAAGCCTTGGGTGCGATCAGTGGGCAACTGCAGCGGGCACGTACGCTGGCGGCCAGCTATGGCGTACTGCGGACTTACGATCCTGACCCTGAACTGCGTCGCAGCCTGGCCAGCCAGCCTCCGGCAGAGTTGGCGTTTACCTATTTCGGGCGCACCAGTAGTGCGACCGAAGGCCAGCGCCTCTGGCGTGTCGAGGGGGATACCGGTGCTGTTCGCGCGGCGGAAAATGGCAGTGAAACGGCATTGGAAGTCAGTGCACTGGTCATCGACCAACGCTTGTCGGTGTTCTGGACCGTGGAACTGTCGCGTCTTGATCCGCAGTTCGTGGCGAGCGTCCTGGCGCTGTATCCACAGGTGCTGGCCAGCGTATTGGAAGTGGAGGGGGTGGACGCGCTGGACCTGTCGTTCACCGAGGACGGCGTGCTCGCGGCGGCGTTGAACGAGCTGCTGGATAACGCCACGCAGGACTGAATCAGGGATGTACAAGCGGTTGTCGAGCCTACTTCTTATTGGACAGACCAGGAGGTCGCAATGTTAGTCAACACGTCGCTCGAGCTGATCATGCGTGATGTTTTTCTGGAGCTGCCGGAGTTCGTACCGGGCTGCCGTACGGTACTCAAGCTCGAGGGCCACCATATAACGGGTTCGATCAAGATCAAGCCGGCGATAGCCTTGATCGAGGCGGCCGAAGCGAGCGGCCTCGCCACGCCGGGGGTGACCACTTTCATCGAGTCCTCCTCCGGTAACCTGGGTGTGGCCATGAGCTGCGTCTGTGCAAGCAAGGGGTATGGCTTCATCTGTGTCACGGACCCGATGGCGACGCAGGCCAATATCAAGGCCATCCATGCGTATGGCGGGCGGACCCTGGTAGTGGACCAGCGGGACGCCAATGGCGGTTTCGTCGGTACGCGGATCGAGGCCATCCGCCGGATCTGTGCCGAGGACCCCAATTGCGTCTGGCTCAACCAGTACAGCCACCCGGCCAATGTGCAGGCTCATCGCGAACAGACTGCCCGAGAGATCCTGCAGGTCTTTCCCGCACCTGATTGGTTGTTCATTGGGGTCGGGACTTCCGGAACCTTCATGGGGTGCGCCGAGGTGTTCAAGCACGAGTCGCCGGGCACTCGGCTGGTGGCTGTTGATCCGCAGGGCTCGGTGAGTTTCGACAGGGCGCCGGGCAAGCGCCTCATTCCAGGCATAGGCGCCAGCCGGAAGCCAGAGTTGCTGGACGCTTCCCAGGCCGACGTGGTGGTGTCGGTCACCGAGCGCGATACCATCGCCACCTGTCGCGATGTGGCGCGCCGCTACGGCATCCTCCTGGGGGGATCGTCGGGCTCGGCGCTGGCGGCTATCGCCAGGTTGCCCGCGCCGCCAAGGCTCGGCGACACACTGGTGGTCATCGCCCCGGACCTGGGCGAGAAATACCTCGACACCCTCTATGACGATAATTGGGTCGCGCGGCATTTCTCAAGCCAGGAGCGCGCCGTGGAAATGTCCTCATGAGCGGCGCGATGCCCTTCGCCGTGGTCGTGGGCGGTGTCATCGAGCGTTTGCTGGCGCAACAGCAGCAACCGGTCATGGACCTGATCGCGCGGGCTTACCAACTGCATGGCCAGGGTGAATCGATCAATCCCGACAGCTATTTCCTGCGCTTTGCGCAAAAACCCGATGCGCGAATCATTGCACTGCCGGCCTACCTGGGAGGCGAGGTGGACACGGCAGGATTGAAATGGATCGCCAGTTTCCCGGGCAATGTGCAGCAGAACCTGCAGCGCGCGTCCGCAGTACTGATCCTGAATGACTATGCCACCGGTTACCCCAAGGCCTTGCTGGAGTCCTCGGTCATCAGCGCTCATCGCACGGCAGCCTCTGCCGCGCTGGGCGCCAGGGCACTGAGTGGCGGCAGCGACCGGGTGCGCAAGATCGCCATCGTCGGCGCCGGGGTGATTGCCCGCCAGACACTGGACTATCTGTTTGCCGACGGCTGGTCGGCGGACGAGTTCGCCATTCACGACCTGCGTGAACAGGACGCCCGACGCCTGGGAGACTGGATCGGCGCCCAGGGCAAGGGCAAGACCCGGGTGGCGAGTGATGCCGAGGACTGCTGCGCCGGGGCGCAACTGATCGTGCTGGCGACTACGGCCGCCGCTCCCTACCTGACGTGTCACGAGCTGTTCGCCCATGCGCCCACGGTACTTAACCTGTCCCTGCGCGACATTCATCCGGACTTGATCCTGGATGCGCAAAACGTACTGGACGATATCGATCACTGCCTAAAGGCGAACACCTCTGTACACCTGGCTGAAATGCAAACTGGCAGTCGAAGTTTTGTCGCCGGCACCCTGCATGACGTGCTGAGCCAGCGCTTGGCGCCGGACCCTGCGCGAGCCCGGATCTTCTCGCCCTTTGGCCTGGGAGTACTGGATATCGCATTGGGCGACTTTGTACTCAAGCGGGCCCGTGCCAGTGGGCAGCAGCTTGAAATCGACAACTTCTTTGCCAGCACCGCCAGATGGTGAGCCCGATGACAGCTGAGACTCTTGAAATGCCTGGTGTACGCGTGAGCGGTGCATTGGGTCTGGAAGCGGTGCACGATGCGGCGCGACGTTTGCTGGGGGCGATCGTGCGGACCCCGGTGCTGGAGTCCCAGACCTTGAATCAGATGCTGGGGGCCCGGGTACTGATCAAGGCCGAGTCACTGCAAAGTGGGGGGTCATTCAAGTTTCGCGGGGCGCTCAATGCCTTGCTGGCCCAGCCCGAGCGGCCGCGGGAAGTGGTGGCTTATTCCTCTGGCAACCATGCCATTGGCGTGGCCATGGCGTGCCGCTTGCTGGAAATCCCGGTGACGGTGGTCATGCCCGCTGATGCGCCTTCGATCAAGTTGGCGAAGGTGAGAGAGGCCGGCGGCAACGTGGTGTTCTATCGGCGCGACCGGGATGATCGCAATGCGATTGCCGAACAGGTGCGCGCAGCTTGTGGTGGACTGCTGATTCCTTCCTTCGATGACGCACAGGTGATTGCCGGCCAGGGGACGGTGGCGCTGGAGCTGATCGAGACGGCACAGCAGCAGGGGCTGCATCTGGAGCAGCTTTTCGTACCCTGTGGCGGTGGTGGCCTGGTTGCGGGAAGCTGCATTGCCAGCGTCCAGGCCGGGCCCGGCTGCTCGGTCGTTGCGGTCGAGCCCCAGGGATTTGACCGCGTGGGCAGGGCCTGGCGCGCTGAAGCTCCGGACAGGAATGCCAGTACCTGTGGGTCGATCTGTGACGCGTTGCTTACGGCGATGCCCAGCCGGCTGCTTTTGGGCTTGCCGCAATTCAAGCGCCTGCAAACATCCTGCGTCGACGATGCGGGGGTTGCCCGGGCGGTGGCATTCGCTCACCAGGAGCTGGGGCTGATGCTCGAACCGTCCGGGGCCATTGCCCTGGCCGCCGTCCTCAAGGGCAATGCCAAGGTTAGGGGGAAAACGATCGGCGTGATCTGTTCGGGGGCGAACATCGATCCGCATGTGCATCAACGCTGCATCGACGGGTGCTGATGGCCCGGTCCCGAATATCTCGGGACCGGGCCTTCTACTACAGGGCTGCCCGGGGAAGGCTGGGGCCTGGCCGGCCTCGTGAAAGCGCATGGCAGATGAGGGAAAGCACTGCTGGCGATGAGCGTGTTAAGATCCGCCACCTGCGAAGTGTTCAAAGTGTGGAATGTGATAAATGGCTCAACGCTCAGTTGTACTCGATACCGAAACCACCGGCATGCCGGTGACCGACGGTCACCGGATCATTGAAATCGGTTGCGTCGAGTTGATCGGTCGGCGCCTGACCGGCCGCCATTTCCACGTTTACCTGCAACCCGATCGCGAGAGCGACGAGGGCGCTATTGGCGTCCACGGCATCACCAACGAATTCCTGGTGGGCAAGCCGCGCTTCCCCGAAGTGGCCGATGAGTTCTTCGAATTCATCAAGGGTGCGCAGCTGATCATCCACAACGCGGCGTTCGACGTTGGCTTCATCAACAACGAATTCGCCTTGCTGGGCCAGCATGAGCGGGCCGACATCACCCAGCATTGCAGCATCCTCGATACCTTGCTGATGGCCCGCGAGCGGCACCCGGGCCAGCGCAATAGCCTCGATGCCTTGTGCAAGCGCTATGGCGTCGACAACTCCGGCCGTGAATTGCACGGCGCCTTGCTCGACTCGGAGATCCTGGCCGACGTCTACCTGACCATGACCGGTGGCCAGACCAGCCTGTCCCTGGCGGGTAATGGTGCCGATGGTGGCGCAGGCGATGGGATGCGCGCCTCGGAGATCCGCCGCTTGTCCGCCGATCGCCAACGCGGCCGGATCATCATGGCCAGCGAGGCGGAGCTGGCCGAGCACCAGGCACGCCTGGAAGCCATCGCCAAGTCCGCCGGCGGCCCGGCACTCTGGACCCAGTTGCTCGAAACCCAGCAGTAACTATCAGGCTCGCAGCGGTCCTTCGCCCTGTTGCCTAAGGGCCGCGGGTTGTTCGCAAGGGCGTAGGCTAGGCAGCGGCCTGCGTCATCGTTGTTGTCCCAGTGCGACGTTTTATTACAGGGAGTCCCTGCCTGGGGTGACATGCGTGCTTTGCAGCTTCTACCCTGAGTGGATTGGCGGGGCTCCCCCGTCGCCTCAGGACTTGTCGCCCCATGTATAAAGACCTGCAGTTTCCGATCCTGATCGTGCACCGTGACATTAAGGCCGATACGGTCGCGGGGGACCGGGTACGAGGGATCGCCCGGGAACTGGAAAAGGATGGCTTCAGCATCTTTTCCGCAGTGGATTATGCCGAGGGGCGGCTGGTGGCTTCCACGCACCATGGCCTGGCCTGCATGTTGATCGCCGCCGAGGGCGCTGGGGAGAACACCCACCTGCTGCAAAACATGGTGGAGCTGATTCGTTTGGCCAGGGTGCGCGCACCGCTGTTGCCGATCTTTGCCCTGGGCGAGCAGGTGACCCTGGAAAACGCCCCGGCCGACGCCATGAGCGAACTCAACCAGTTGCGCGGCATCCTCTATTTGTTCGAAGACACCGTGCCGTTCCTGGCCCGGCAAGTGGCCCGGGCCGCACGCAATTACCTCGATGGCCTGTTGCCGCCATTCTTCAGGGCCCTGGTGCAACACACCGCCGACTCCAACTATTCCTGGCATACCCCGGGGCATGGTGGTGGCGTGGCGTATCGCAAGAGTGCGGTGGGGCAGGCGTTTCATCAGTTCTTCGGCGAGAACACCCTGCGTTCGGACCTGTCGGTGTCGGTGCCGGAACTGGGCTCGCTGCTGGATCACACCGGCCCCCTGGCGGAAGCCGAGGCCCGCGCCGCGCGCAACTTCGGCGCCGATCACACCTTCTTCGTGATCAATGGCACCTCCACGGCCAACAAGATCGTCTGGCACTCCATGGTCGGTCGTGACGACCTGGTGCTGGTGGATCGCAACTGCCACAAGTCGATCCTGCATTCGATCATCATGACCGGCGCGATCCCCCTGTACCTGTGTCCGGAGCGCAACGAGCTGGGGATCATCGGGCCGATTCCCCTCGAGGAATTCAGCACCGAGTCGATCCAGGCCAAGATCGATGCCAGCCCGCTGACGCGTGGCCGTGCACCGAAGGTCAAGTTGGCAGTGGTCACCAATTCGACCTACGACGGGCTGTGCTACAACGCCGAGCTGATCAAGCAGAGCCTGGGCAGCAGCGTCGAGGTCCTGCATTTCGATGAAGCGTGGTACGCCTATGCGGCGTTCCACGAGTTCTTTGCTGGCCGCTATGGCATGGGGACCTCGCGTTCGGCCGACAGTCCGCTGGTGTTCACCACCCATTCCACCCACAAGCTGCTGGCGGCCTTCAGCCAGGCTTCGATGATCCATGTGCAGGACGGTGGCGCCCGGCAACTGGATCGTGACCGCTTCAACGAAGCCTTCATGATGCACATCTCCACCTCCCCGCAGTACAGCATCATCGCTTCGCTGGACGTGGCCTCGGCGATGATGGAGGGCCCGGCAGGGCGCTCGCTGCTCCAGGAAATGTTCGACGAGGCCCTGAGCTTCCGCCGTGCTCTGGCCAACCTGCGGCAGAACATCGCCGCCGATGACTGGTGGTTTTCGGTCTGGCAGCCGGAACGGGTCGAAGGTATCGACCAGGTATGCACGGGCGACTGGTTGCTGGAGGCCGACGGCGAGTGGCATGGCTTTGCCGGCGTCACCGACGACTATGTACTGCTCGATCCGATCAAGGTGACGCTGGTGATGCCTGGCCTGACCGCCGGAGGAGCCCTGAGCGAGCATGGGATTCCCGCGGCGGTGGTCAGCAAGTTCCTGTGGGAGCGTGGGCTGGTGGTGGAGAAGACGGGCCTGTATTCCTTCCTGGTGCTGTTCTCCATGGGCATCACCAAGGGCAAGTGGAGCACCTTGCTTACCGAGCTTCTGGAGTTCAAGCGCAATTCAAACTCGACCGGAGAAGCCCTATTGAACAGGGCCTTTGAGGGATCGTCAAGGGTCTTTGTGACAGCGCTTGTGACTTGGCTTGTGACAGCACACCAGCTCAGGGCCAGTCATTGAGAGGATCATTGAGACCCATTGAGACCCATTGAGACGACTCAAGGTGACCATGGCCTTAGGGTTTCCTCTAGGGAATCGGCCAGCCTTTACGTGACACGTTACGCACACGCGATAAGGACCCATGCGCGCAGGCGATAAGGCTCAGGCGGGCGCGCGAGGGCCACCGGGGGAAACTCGGTCTAAAGACTTGAAATGTGGTCTAACAGATTTTTGCGGTATTTTGCGAAGGGTCCTCGAAGGGTCCTCTATGAGTCCATCTTGACGACTGTCCTTGACGACTGTCCTTGACGACACCGACCAGGGAGATCCAGGAGACCATCTCTCTTAGAGTCCTCTATGGGTGATGGGCTGGCGCAGTGCGTATGCACGGAGTGGCCCATAGAGAGCCAGCGGGTACAGGGAGAAGCTCTATCGAAAGACAACGAGACCAGAGACACGCTATGGCTGGCCAGCTCGTAGGTCTAGGAGTCTTTCGATAAGGCTCTGATGCTGTGTGTGTGTGTGGGAAGGGAGAAGGGAGTGAATGACTATCGACCCTAGACCACCCTCATAGTCTTTAAGGCGGGTCGATAGGTTCACTTTAGGAGAACAGGCATGTCCAGTGCCTGGATTACGTCTGACCATCAAAGACAAACCTAATCGGGGACCGTGCGACTCACTAAGGAGACACCACGCAACCAATGGGACACACGGTCCCCGTTTAGGTCTAGTAGATGGGCTAAGGGTTTGATGTTGATGATGATGATGAGGGAGGTGACTGCTAACGCAGATGATCACCATCGCAGGGCAGAGCGTTGAGCAGAGCGTGAGGAGTACTCATAGAGGCCCTCATGGTAGATCAATTGACATGGTCATCCATGACCTATCTAAGAGGAACCCTAACGATGATCTCTAAGACACTGTGGTCTATGAGTATCTTAGGGTGGGTCTCAGGGTTCTATTCTATCGTGACTTTCTCCTGGAACTGAGATTTAGGGATCACACAGAGAGGAACACAGAGAGGAACCTTAGAGGGGTCTCAGAGGGCCTCCCCCTTTCCCCCTCCAGGGCTTACGTGTGGGTTTTTGCACGTCAGGCTCTACGGGGCTCCCAGAGCACCCTAAGGACTCTCAGAGCACCTATAGAGCACCTCAGAGGCCACACATAGGAGACCCTAAGGCCTCACGCTGGGCCTTCTATTAGGGACTCTACGACAGCCTCAAGGATGGTCCCAACGACAGGCCCTAAGGCCTCAGCGAGCCAAGGAGGCATAGACAGCCCATAGAGGGCCAGGGAGGCAGCGATTAGACGCCAGACAGCAGGCGACTTGATCAAGGCACGGGTGACGCGGATGAGTGTAGCAGCGGTTTCTTTCTTCATCATTGAGAGCCTCCTTTATGATGCACGCCTAGAGACCGCCAGGGTCATCAGGCATGTAGGAGGTCTCACAGCGTCTAGGGTTGAATGGTCATGGTGCTAGTTGTCTTCCCAGCATGGGCGACGTACAGGGCCGGTATAGGTCGCAGCCTGAGCGACGTACTTAGAGACCATCGACCAGGGCAGATTTCCAACATCAGCTATAGCCTCCCGTACAGCCTTGCGGTTCTCCTCGGCTTGCTTGTCGAACCACGGGCAGACCTCCTTTAGGAATGCGAACTGCTCTAGATCACCTAGGGCACGCATGCGGCCAGTCAGGAAAAGCAGGGCGTGTGCAATGCCGTGTAGGTCGCTGGTCTTAAGTGATGGGTCATAGACGAGGTGTTGCTGTAGGTCGTCCACTTCATAGGCTGCGCCCGGTGTCGCTCTACGGATCTCGTTGAACGAGTAAAGAGGTGGCAGACCCCATTTGACGTGGTGCGCCTGGATGGTGTGCTTGCCCACGGTGAACGCCATGTGATGCAGCTTGAATGGCTCAATGACAGGCTTGTTGGGCGGTAGGCCCTCATTGGGTCCCTCTAAGGGCTTCTCTCCGGGCAACGTGATGTTCCCGTCTCCTATGGTCGCCTTGGTGGTCGCCACGGTGGGCTGTGTGTCTTTCGCTTGGGTGGACATAAAGGTTCCTCCTTGATGGTGGTGGTCTGTGGGCTCTATAGGCCTCCATTCAGACCACGATTGCGTCTAGTCATAGCATCTAAGCGGCGTTCTTCTGGGGACCTCTGAGGCTTTCTACGACCCTTGTTGAGGCTGCGCAGAATCTGATTGCGGTCTTGGTTCTCTGTCAGACGCGCCATGGTCTCTTGAACGGATACGCGAGCGAAGCCAGACCCTTCTAACTCCAGCCATCGCTTGACGATCAGGTTGGACAGCTTGAAGGAGTATCGGGACAGAAGCGTAAATGTCAGCTCTTTGTCGAGGACGGTCATTGCCTGGAAACGTCCATAGCCGTCTTCATAAGTGGTCTGGACGTACTGAAAAGATCTATCCAGATTTGGATCGATCTCTAGCCCCAGCTCATCGACCATCTTTCGGATATCCCGCAGAACGTGATGATGCCCCTTGCCGGTGATCTCTGATATCTCCCGTGAGGTCATCCCCGGCAGACCATTGAGTGTCGTAGGGCTTACCGCTCCTGCCTTGGCGATGTTCTGGAAGATGCAGGCACTCATACGCCCACCACTGGATCAGCGTCTGTAAGGGCTTCTACAGCGTCGTAAACGAGGTTTTCAAACTCCGTTAAGGTCAGACCAAGTGCTTTTGCCTGGGTCAGTAGGCGGGCCTTAGTGGACCCCTTAGGCGCCCGCGATAGCTCCGTGTCGATGGTCCGGGTGGTGGTCATGCGTGCAACTGGTTTAATCATGCTCATTTGTCGATTTCCTTTTGAGATGCTCTCTGTGTTCGCTCCCATAGGCCGACCACCAAGGCCCCGACAAAGGGCATCGGCTATGGCACAGAGAGCATTTCAGAAAGACTTGGTGAGTGTGTCTGTGAAGCCCAGCGACGGGCGTTAAGGTGCAGCAGGTAGAGCATTGAGGCTCTCCTATAGACCCTCTCTTAGAGAAGGTACATAGGGCAGCCAGCCAGGACCCTCTAAGGGCCCCAGCAGGTGCAGCGGTACAGCGTTGAGGCTTCGCCCAGGTAGACCTAGAGAGGTCCCTAGAGAGGCCCCTAGAGAGGTCCCTAGAGAGGCCCCTAGAGATCGCCTTATGGCTTCTCTTTGCGCAGGTCGATCATGGATACGATAGGCAGCGGAACGGTCTCGGTTTGGAAACCTTCCGACTTGCCGTTGCTGGCGATGGTCTCGACCTTGAGGCGGACAGTGGCGTTAGCCAGAACATCAGCGATGCCTTGAACTTCCACGTCATAGCCCTGGATCGCTGGGTTACGGGTCACGTCGAGTTTCCACACTTCACCGCTCTTGTCCTCACGGAACGACAAGCAAGCGAAGCCTTTAGGCATGACGAACATGACGTCCGGGCCAGTGTGGTACGACAGACCGCAGCCGATAAGCTCCTCAGCGTCCTCTAGGCCAGCACGTTGTGCGGCACGGTCCAGAACAGCCGAGAGTTTCAGCGGTAGCAAGACGTCGAAGTCCGACAGGTTGTGACCGAACGCGGTGTCCATGTTCAGCGCCAGGATATCGATGAGGTCCTCAGCGACTTCCCGTGGTTTACCCTCGGGCATTGGTGCCTTGATCTTGCGCAGGTTGGAGCGCTTAGCCAGGATTTGAGCTACGACAGTGTTGCACTTGATGCGGAAGTCTTGCAGGAACTTAATGCAAGTCTGCTCGGCAGCATTCGAGGTCCAGCCACCGATCACGTTGGCGTCCAGAATGGTGACACGGGACGAGAACAGAGCAGCAGTCTCACAAGGCAGAGTGAACGCAACGTCACCGGCAACGGCCTTGCCTTTGGTCAGCTTGGAGCGGTCAAAGATAGAGGTCCGTGGGTCGAACTCTACGTCGCGGTCCTCAGAGATCAAGACTTGTTGGCTGGTCGGTTCGGTGTGTGCTGGTCGGAACTCACAGGAGATTTGCTCCTCGGCGTCTTCGCGCCATTCAGGGCTGTTCAGGTAGCCGTCCAGGCACCGGGCAATGTACGACACATAGGCCGCAGCATCAGGAGCCGTGCCAGTGGACACGTTAGCCGAGTGGTCGAAGGTGGCGATGGACGAATTGCCGAAAGTGGCAACACCTGTCATTTGATCAGGCGCTTGATAGCGGTCACGGTCGTAACGGTGATCTTTCAGGCCAGCAGTGCCAGCGATAGGTTGTTGAGTGTATTGGGAATCTTGAACGTGCTTAGACATGGGATGGTCTCCTTAGGTCAATCTATTAGTTACCGCTGTGTCCTCCTGTGAGGTCCTCTCAGCGATGGTCGGGAATGGTCCGCATGTGCGGGCACTGATCAGTTTGCGATGCTCTGTGAGGCTCTCTGTGAGGCCCTAGATGGCGACCCTTAGATGCCCCAGTTGCTAGCGCTTGGGTCGTAGCCTTCGAACGCTCGACCATTGCCACTACGCGAGGAACGAATCCGGGCGCCGTGGTCACGCACACGCTGTGCATGGGCTTCTTTTTCTGCCTTCTCTCGGGCAATAGCAGCCGGGTTGAACTGCTCGGCCATCTCAGCCTGCCGCGCTTGGAAGAACGCAACGTCCTTAGCCTTGCGGTCGGTCTCTTGTTGAGCGATGGCGCGGGCCTGTTGAACCTTGATCAGTTCGTCAGGGAATGCACGGCAGCTCAGGCCAGCGGCCTCGAACTGGTCGATTACGTTGGCTAGCTTCGCCACGTTGGGGCCAGCCATAGCCAGCAGACCAGCCAGCAAAGCGCCCTCGGCATAGGTGCGGGTGACCTCTTGGCCTTGGATCTCAAACTTGTCTTGGGCGGTGCGATGAATGTCTAGTTTCATGTGGTGTCTCCTTATGTTTTCTTTGAGGGGGATCGACGGGACAGCCTTGCCGCTGCATCTCTAGGAACGGACTTACAGGCATCGGCGCGAGGGCCTTTATGTGTCGTCTTACGTGACTTCTATTTGGAACTGAGAACCCAAAGAGGGACTCAATGCCTATTGATCAGCCGACCATGGATAGGATGGCCTTTGCGGACTGGGTGTCTCGGGTGCCACCGGCCAGCATCAGTGCCAGGGATGGGGCTATCTCAAGGTTTTCATAGCGGACTTGACGCCCGGACTTGAAAGAGCCAACACGGGCGACCACTTTAGGCAGGCCAGGGTAGGGCTTAGCGAGGTCCCAGCGGTCAGCGTCTAGGGTAACCACGCGCTTGACTACTCCAAGGTCAGACAGTTGAGCTAGGAGGTCCAGGGAGCGGCGCTTGATTACTCGGTGCTCCAGCTTGGCAGCCTCGGCTATGCAGTGGGTCGGGATCAGTTTGATTTGTTCTTGGGTCGTCATAATGGGTGTCTCCTAGGTGGGTCTAATGGATGCCAGCAGCAGCCCCAGCGAGGGGCGCTACGGTGTTCGGTGTTCATTCTTGAGGGGCTGTAGCGGGTGCCTGTGAGATCTCCTCTAGGGACTTCTCAGCGGTGGCGATACGTTCAGCATGGGCTGACTCGTTGTACCGCTGCTCTCGCACTAAGGACGCCTCAGAGATCGGCTTAGGGAAAATCAAGGTGCCACGCTGCATGGGGATCATCAGGTGAGTGCAGAGCATGTCAGCAGCAGTCAGGCCACGCTCAAGGCCTTGCTTGAAGCGCATGGCGAATCGGTATCCAACCTTGTTTTCCATGTCAGCCAGGAGCTTGTCAGTGTCGAACATGACCTTGCGATTGACTGGGTCCCAGGACCGGAACTCACACTTGGTCGAGTTGTACATAAGGCGAGCGCTGACCAAGGCCATGCGACCCGCTGTAGGGAATGTTTCATTGAGGATCTCTAAGGCCTCGGGAGTGATCTTGGTCACGGGCTGTTTCTCCTTTCGGGGATAGGTGTTGCGACGGTCTCGCTTGGCTGCTAGATAGGCCTCGCGCTGGTCGCCTGTAAGGGCATCCTCTAGAACCTTCACGATGTTCTCAGAGGGCAAGCGCTCCTTGGCTTGGTCGATTGGCCGATAGGCGACATTGAGATCCCCATTGACCAGCTCGCCTTTTATGACCTTCCCGGTGCGTGCCGAAGCGAGGCCGGTCGGACTGGACACGTCGAGGACCCATAGGCTCTGCATGACCTCCAGGCTTGGCAGCTCAGGAATCAGGTTACGGGCGGCAATGGCTCGGTCTTGAATGGCTCGACGGATTGGGTGCAGGCCTGGGGTGTCTAGCAGCTCGGCAGGTGCCTTGCTCCAGTGATTGACCCAGTAGGCAAACAGCGAACGGGCATCGCCTAGGATGTTGATACGACCCATGGCAGACGCCACGACCATGTGTTGAGCGGTCGGCAGTTGGCGATAGCGGGAACGTGCCTCCTCTGGGCTCTCAGGGCTCGATAGGAACTCGATAAGGCCCGCTATGTCGTCCGGTCGGATGTTCTCGGGGACGGTTCGCTCAGTAGGCGCATAGAAGTACAGCCGGATGGACTCTTTGATCTCGGCTAGTTGCTCTTTGGTGAAGGTTTGGAATTCGTTGTGGTCGTCCTTTTGTTTGATGGTCATGGTTGGATCTCCTTTAAGTTGTCTCGGTGGCACCTCCTGGGGCCGTGCTTTAAGTTAGTAATTGAGGGGCTACTGTGAATGAATAGACCCAGCATCAAACCGAGCCGGGTCTAGTGGTATTACGGAAAGCCTTCTAATGGTCCTAGTACAGCTTCAATGGGCAACTGACAATAAAATGAATCGACACAGGCGAACTCGCCGTGTAGTTCCAAGGTGGTCTTCAGGGCCTTGGCAACCAGGGCGTTTAGCTTCTCACTTGAGTGATCTCGGTGACTTCGAATCTCACCTACGAACGTCCTACGACCACCTGCTGACACACTTGAAACAATCTTGCCATGTGCTCCTAGGGAGACACCTTTAGGGAACCAATCGGAAACTTGTCCGAACTTGTTGCTACAGTTCTGCGCGGTTGTGGCTGGACGTAGATTGGCTGGGTCGTTATTCAAGCCGTTGCGGTCTATATGATCAATCACTTGGTTGGCATTCAGTGTTGCACCTGTGGTTAGTTCATAAACTAATCGATGCGCACGCACTCCAGACACTTGCCAATAAGAGCCACTGATTGTCCCTGCAGGCTCCCCTTCCTTGTGCCAGTCAGTGGTGGCATTCCAGACCAACCCTGATGGACTGGTGGGATCGAGCCTCACTGTGTTTTTGATAATTTCAAACTTCTTACGCCGTCTATCTTGTTTCATTGTTGATTTCCCTTTGAGTTGCTCTCTGAGTCGCACCCGAGAACTGACCACCAAGGCCCCAACACGGGCATCAGTTTCGGCACAGGGAGCAACTCAAAAAGACTTGGTGTTAGTGAAAGCCCTGCGATGGGCGATGTGTGTGTCTTACGTGTGGGTTTTAAATACACCCTCTCAGTGATCCTCCTTTACGACCCAGTGAAGGCAGGCGTAGCGATGGTCTTAGAGGTGTTCTCTGAGATGGCCTCTTAGATGGTGATTGTCATGGACAAATAATCACCAATCTCTGAGAGACCTTAGAGTTACTCAATGAGGACTCAAAGGGTTCCTCTGTAATCTGGTCGATGAGTGTCGATGCCTTTCCTCTGAGTGGTCCGCCTGTGCTCTACTATAGGGTCCGTAAATCAGGGTCTAAATCGCTACAGGCCACGGAATACAAGGGCTCCAGCCCGGACCAATGCCCTGATCCAGGCGTCTCAAAGCGGGCCACTTAGCCGGGCCGTCACAGACACAGGAGGCCTATCTCTGGGTCGTCATTGCCGATGCTCAGAGGCTTGATCACTCGGGCGGCTGCCGGGGCTGGTCCTTTGTCGCCATAGGCTGCGCTGGCCTTCTCTACGGCGTTCTCAATGTTCAGGACTTGGCGGGAGATACTCAGCTCCCCATGGCTGGCGAGAAGGTTCATTAAGGTCTCGCTCAGTTTCTTCTTGTCAGCTCCTGGGAACTGCTCGGCCAGTTCATCGACACCAGCGCACAGTTGCTCCTGTAGGCGCGAAGCCAAGGTCATCATGGCGGCCATTTGCGATTGAGCACGCTCCTTGTCCAACCAAGCGGGGACGTAAGGGGTACTCTTAGATTGCACAGCCTCACGCATGGCGGTGAACTGGCGTTTGGTGGCTAGGGTCTTTCCGTCTAGGCCTCGGCCATAAACGTGACCGCAATATTCTGTGACCATGGCGTTCGTCAATTCTCCTTGTTGCTCGGCCAGGACTCTCAGCGTCGCAATGGCACCGGCTCGGGTCATGGTGGGTTCGCCCTTGGCAGGCAGGTCGAAGGGGTTCGGCTCCTCGGTGCTCTCCGCCTGGGCGACCAGCTTAGCCAGTTGGCGTCGAGAGATTCCAAGGCGCTCAGCGGCTGCCCGTTGGCTCATGGTCTTGAGGAGATCGGTGGCACGCGGTGCGGTGGTTTCGTTACTAGGCAGTGACCAAGGCTCGCGCCCCAGGATGGCGGTTAGCTTGGCGTGGGTGACGTGTTGAATGTGCATGAGTGGTGTCTCCTCTATGAGTGTCTCTGTGTCCCTCCTCGGGATGGTGGTGTGGGTGTGTTGGTTAGAGCTGATCCAGGCGCAGGCCTTGAGACCCTTCCCCGGTGATGCTTGTCACGAAGCCGTCAGCGTCCTTGTGGATCTTTAAGGACTTGCGCGCGGTGTCCCATGAGGTGATCTCCTCGGCCTTCTCCTTGAGCCACTCCAGGCCCTTAGCGGTCAACTTAAAGCCGTCTGGGTGACCACTGTGGGAGCGGCTAGGGCCTTTCTTTGCGAAGCCCTCAGAGAGGAACCTAGGATTGACGGTGGTGCGGGTCTCTTGGCCGTTCACAGTGACCGGGCCGACCTTTTCTTTGCGGGTGACGCGGTGCGCCAGGAACCATGCGCGGACCACAGGACCAGTCAGGCCGACCATGCGGGCCGCTTCATCGATCAAGTAGCCGCGCCCTGTGGTGCCCTTACGGACGTGCTCGGCATAGACCGGGGCCATTAGATCCACTCTGGCTTGAAGGTCGCTAATGATCGCCACAATGGCCTTGCCGTCGAACTCAGGGTTAGCAGCGCGCTCAAGGTCAATCCAGCGGGCGACCACGGCATAACGTAGGGTCGAGTCATAGCCGGTGATGAGGGTAAAGGTCAGGGCCTTGTCGAGGACCAGCATACGCAGCGGTTTGTTTTGCGCTGACATGTACTCAGCCTCAGTTGCCCCGATAGAGGACAGCTCAGTTTTGAGCCCTCCTCCTTGAGCTGTAGAGGACGCTTCCTTGAGTTGCTCAATGATCCGGTCGGCGTCCCGTAGGACGTTCTTGTGTTGCTTGCCGGTCAGCTCAGCGATTTCCTTAGTGGTCATGGTGATGGTCATAGTGGTTCTCCTTGGTCGGGTCGTGGTGTACTTGCAGTGTTCAAATGCACCTGTGCAGGGTTAACCCATGGCTCTCTCGTTGAGGAGGGAATCGATGGGTGTGTCTTACGTGTGGGTTTTAAATGCACCAGAAACGACAAAGCCCCAGGCAGTCACGCCCAGGGCTCTCAAAGGCACCTCTCAAGGCAGTTCGCTAGGATTCCACGGCGCTGGCCTTGATAGCTTCCACCAAGGAAGCCGCATCGCTGGCATTGCGAGCCCGGACAGTAGCCGCAACGGCGACCATATAGCCCAGCTCCGGCGTGTCAGTACTCGGCACCTCCTGCGCTTCGACAAGGCTGGACACGGTGTTAACCCATCGGGACCAATCGACGGACAGCAGACCAAGATAGTCAGATCGTCGAGGGTCTTCACCAGAGTGGTGCGCAGTTCGTTGTGCCTACGGCTGGACTCTTAGCCACAGGGCTGCCTGCTGATCCTCATGGCGTCCCTGAGCACGCTTAGCCGGTCATGTGATGGTAAAGGTAGCCAGTCAGAACGACCAGTAGCTAGGCTCTCAAAGGGTGTCTCTTAGGTGAACTCTCCGTACAGCTCCAGGCGTATCCGCTCAGACCACGCTGTGATTGCCTCTAGGTCGGTTGTGGTGGGGTATCGGAACGTGCGACCTTGGGAGCTAATCTGTCCGTTGTACTTCACTTTGCCCCCGGATAGTCCCAGGCTGTAGACGCCCTTTGGAAGACTTCGCTTGCTGATTGAGTTACTCGCGTTCTGCCCACGGGTCGCTAGTCTCAGGTTGTCAATGTGGTTATTCATTGGGTCACGGTCTTTGTGGTCAATCATCATGCCTGAGGGGATGGGGCCGTGGTGTAGCTCATAGACAACGCGGTGAGCGGCGTAAAGCTTGCCCTTGAGGCTGTAGGTCCAGTATCCACTACCTTTCCGGGGTTCTATAGGTTCCCGGCAATCCAGGCCGGTAGGGCTCTCAGGGTTGTACGTGAATAGGTCATGTAGATTCATAACTGGCCTCCTTATGGTGTCGGTGTATCTCCTGTGGGTTTTTTGATGGGCAACAAAAAGGCCACCTTTCGGCAGCCTCTATGTGTACGTGTGGGTTTCTGTTAGTTAACCCCTCCAACCTTCTTGTAGTCGTTACAACAAAGACCCACGACAGGCAGACGGGCTCTCAGGATCTATCTTTAGGTGCTCTCGGACATAATTGATAGGGATTGGTCTTTGTTTTCGCATGGCAATGTTCCTCCGTGTTGGTGTTAATGTGTTCTCCTGTGAGGGTTTTTAATGTCCCAGGAACAACAAAGCCCCAGCGACCAGTCATAACGACCAGCAGCCAGGGCTTTTAGATACTCACGCACGCGCAATGGGATCAGCTATCCCAAGGCACCGGCACTTGATCCTCCATCGCTTAGGGCGCCTTGACGTCCCTCACTGGAGCACTTCGACAGCTGCCCGTAGCAGGACTATCAGGCAGGCAGAGAGCACCAGTAGGCGCCCTGAGAGAAGCAATGCGGCAGCGAGTCGGCGGGCATTACGGGAGACCATTTGAGTTCCTCTGTCCTTGTGAGTTTGTGAGGGTTTAGGCTGACTCTTGATAGCTCAAGGCCACAGACAGACCGTCTCTGAGGTCCTTTAGGTTGACCCCAGCGCCTTTGCCGTACAGGTCGAACGTGATGGACCCTGAGGAGTGCCCAAGGATCGCCTGGGCAACGGTGAGGGGAACCCCATTGGCCTTTAGAGCTGTCGCCATAGAGTGCCTCAAGGAGTGGAACACTAAGGCAGTGTCATCACTGTGACCATGGAACGAACGGAGCATAGAGTTAACCCTACGGCCCATGGTTGGACTCTCAGGGAACACACGGCCACCCTCAGGCAGACCATCGACCAACTCAAGGAACCCCTTAAGGTCGAACCCATGGGCCTCTACCAGTGGGACCAATCGGGCACTGGTCTTGTTCTTGAGGGTCTTGTGGGAGTGGTTCAAGTTGATATCAATCGCCAGCACACCAGCCACCTCCTTAATGTCCTCCTTGACCAGGGTGTAGAGTTCGTTCTGTCTGGCCCCTGTGAGGGTCGCCAACTGGATCAGTAGGGAAGCCTCTGAGGTGTCCTCTACGGCCTTCGCCATGATGAGCTTAATGTCGTCCTCGGTGAACGCCTTACGTGCGCTATCAGCGTCCCTCTTGTGCTTCAAGCCCTTCCCATAGTGGCGCTCAAGGAGACCAGTATTCACCGACCATTCAAGGGTAGTGAGCATGATAGTCAGCAGCTTATTGACTGTGCTATTGGCCCTAGTGGCCCCAATGGTCTCCTTTAAGGCCACCATGTCGGCTCTCGTATGGGTCGTCATGTCGGTATCACCTAGGGCCACGCTTAGCACTCGCTGGGATGCCTCTTGGTTCCTCAAGGTCAGGGCGCTAAGGTTCGTTGAGTGCTCCTTAAGGTAGGCAGCAGCAAGGGCCATGTAGGTTAGCTTTGTGGTGGTGGCAGGAGACGTAGAGGTGGACGTAGAGGTGGACGTAGAGGTGTTCTCTGGGATGCCCTCATAGGTGCCCTTACAGATAGGGACAGGGATGGATAGGTGTACGCTATCAGGGACGTGATCGTGATAGGAACTGTCTATTGATTGACTGAGACCATTAGACACAGAGTCCTCATTAAGTTCCTCAATGATCCCACAGAGGCCCCTCACGTCCCCTCCAAGCCTATCCTCGGCAGCGGTAAGGGCAGACAGAGCCTTAGTGATCCCCTTGGCCTGTACGGCTGTCATAGAGGCTGTCATAGCGTGCCCTATAAGATGGTCCTTGAGGTCGCTGTAGACCATCCCGTAGGACTGCCTAGGGTCATCGCTGTGGTCCATTGAGAGAGCCTCAAGGGCAAAGGCTCTGATGGCCTCCTTAATGTCCTCCCAGGTTGCCTGTGGGTTATCTAGGTGGAAGCCCTGTAGGGCCGCTCTGAGGTCCTTAGAGGTGTTCATTGCGTCTGTCCTGTTGGTGGTCCGTAAGGATACCGCATGGCTGCTCAGGGACCCTACAGGCCTTAGGCGCATGTAGTAGACCCCAGCACGTCGGTAGTGATAGGCCTGGGCTAGAGGAGTTGCTACAGTGTTTGTGACAGAGGTTGTGACACAAGGGGCGGTCTGTGGGTCAATCATTACGTGGCCTCAATGGAATCAAGGGGCCGGTGAGTTCAAGCGCAATTACGACGCCAACGCCAGCCTGGCCAGTTGCCTGCCCAGTGTCGCCAGCCAGGACCCGCAGCGTTACCAGGGCATGGGGCTGCAGGACCTGTGTGACCAGTTGCATGCCTGTTATCGCAGCAACGCCACGGCCAAGCACCTCAAGCGCATGTACACGGTATTGCCGGAGGTGGCGATGAAACCTGCCGACGCCTACGACCACCTGGTGCGCGGCGATGTCGAGGCAGTCTCCATCGACCAGTTGCAGGGGCGTATCGCCGCCGTGATGCTGGTGCCTTACCCGCCAGGTATTCCGTTGATCATGCCCGGCGAGCGCTTCACCGAATCGACCCGCTCGATCATCGACTACCTGGCGTTCGCCCGCGCCTTCGATAGCAGCTTCCCGGGCTTTGTCGCCGATGTGCACGGTCTGCAACATGAAGAACAAGGCAATGGGCGGCACTACACCGTCGATTGCATCAAGGAGTAAGGAGCCTGCCGTTATGCCGTCCACGGTCAATGTTGGGAAATCGCGAGTGCAGGTTCGTGTCGCCGATGCAGGGTTCGCGGCCTATATCAATGGCAGTGACTTCAGTTTCCAGGTCGATGCCTACGCCGAGGTCGCGCACGGGGTAGCGGTGACCGACTGGCCGCTGTGCCGGATCGCCTCCTATCGCAAGTGCTATGGCATCGATCCCGAGGAATTCAGCAGCTATCGCAATGCGCCGGACAGCGAAGTCTTCATGGCTTATCTCGATGGCCAGGCGGTCGGGCACGTGGTGGTCAGTACCAACTGGAATGGGTATGGGCACATCGATGAACTGGCGGTCCACGCCCCGGCGCGAGGTCACGGGGTGGCCAGGACACTGCTGGAGGTCGCGCAGTTCTGGAGTCGCAGGAAGGGTTTGCCGGGGGTGATGCTGGAGACCCAGAACAACAACCTGGGTGCCTGTCGCCTGTATGAACGTTGCGGTTATGTCGTGGGCGGGGTGGATCGCCTGCGTTATCGCGGTATCGATCCACAGACTCGCGAGGTGGCGATCTTCTGGTACCTGCTGTTCGCCGAAGACCCCGCAGACAATGCTCCTTAACCTGCAAGCAGCGCCGTGGCCTGTTCGCCCAACAGCTCCATCAGGGCATTGAGCAGGGGCGAGGTTTCGCTGCCCTTGCGGCGCAGGGCATACAGGGTGATGCCGATGGGGGGCGATAAAGGGCTGATATCGAGACCCGCGCTCCGAGCGCCGGCGGCCGTGAAGGGATCGACTATCGCCAGGCCTTCGCCGGCTTCCACCAGGCTGCGCATCATCTGGTAGGTCTGTACCCGGGTCTGGATCACCGGCCTGGGTCGCAGGTTCTGCAATTTACTGGCCAGGGTCGCGCCCAACGGGTCCAGGTCCTCCAGGCCGACCATGGCCTGGCCGGCCAGGTCCTGCAGGGACACGTATTTCTGCTTGGCCTGCAGCCAGCCGTGGGGCGCCAGGACGAACAGCTTGCCCTGGGCCAGGCTCTGGCTGTGAATGTCCGGGTGCTCGGGGTCATGCAGGCTCAGGCCCAGGTCACAGTGGCGCAGCAGCAGGCTGTCGGTGATCTCACGGGTGTTCTGGCACAGCAGGCTGCACGGCGTATCGACGAAGCGCCGGCGCAAGGCGGCGATGCATTGGGGGAGCAATTGCTGGACCAGTGGAGCGGTACCGACGATGCGCAAGGGCGGCGCCTGGTGGAACCGCAGGCTGTCGGCCAGGCGTTGCACGGGCTCGAACGCGTCGTAGACCCGGGTAATGGCAACTTGTAGCTCCAAGGCTTCGCGGGTGGCTTGCAGGCGTCCGCGCACGCTGGCGAACAGCATCAAGCCCAGTTGGCTTTCGGCGTCGCGCAGCAGGGCCTCGACCTCGGCCACCGAGAGCTGCAGCAACTCGGCGGCGGTACCCAGGTGAGCGGTTTGCAGGAGCGCTTGAATCACTTCGATATGACGTAGACGCATGCTTGAAATCCATATCCGGCCGGTCAGGGAAGCAAGCGTCGAATCCTAACCCAAGTCTGCGCCGCGAATCTGTAGTTGATGTCGCAGCGGCCAGGGCTGGGCGAAGAGCAGGAGAGGGTCACTGATTCACTGGCGACTCGGGTTCACGCACCAGGGTTACATCCGCCTGCACCAGCAAGAATTGGTTGTCGTCGAGTTTCTTGACCCGGTCACCGATGGCCAGGCGGTAGGTGGTGACTGGTTCCGAGCCGGCTTCGCCGTCCGCTGAAGGCATGGATTCCTGGAATTCGTGGACGGAATACACCCGTCCCTCGGCATCTCTTGCATGGAATTGTCCGACAAGTACTGCTGCCATTTATTAGAGCCTCTGGAAATAAAACACGCAAAATTCGGTGCTGTAGACCCAGTGGGAGCGGGGGAAGTTTTGCTCCCGAAAAAAAATATTCTGTTGTGGGCCTGGCTCGGAGTCGATGGCCGCTTCCCGTGCATAAATGCACGGAGTGGGCTAGCAGATACGACCCCGGCTCATCTATAACTAGCAACTCTCCCAAGCCAATGGTTGGAAACTCCAATGAGCAATGTCTACAAGGTTGCAGTGCTGGTCGGCAGTCTCAGAAAGCAGTCCCTGAATCGCAAGGTCGCCCTGGCCCTGGCCGACCTGGCACCCGCCAATCTTCAATTGAACATTGTCGAGATAGGCGACCTGGCGCTCTATGACGAAGACATCGAGCACACCCCGCCGGCCGCCTACGCCAGGTTCCGCCAGCAGATCCGCGAGTCCGATGCGGTGCTGTTCGTGACGCCTGAATACAACCGCTCGGTGCCGGCGGCATTGAAGAATGCCATCGATGTCGGCTCGCGCCCCTATGGCCAGAGCACCTGGAGCGGCAAGCCGGGAGCGGTGATCAGCGTATCCCCGGGAGCTATCGGCGGCTTCGGGGCCAACCACCACCTGCGCCAGTCCCTGGTGTTCCTCAATGTGCCGTGCATGCAGCAACCCGAGGCCTATATGGGCGGCGCGGGCGCGGCCTTCGATGATGCCGGCAAGTTGTCGGATACCACACGGCCTTTCCTGCAGAGCTTCATCAACGCCTACGGCCAGTGGGTCGAACAGCAAAAGCGCAGTTGAAGCCTGGCGTAGCGCCAGGCCGGCTTCTCGTCGATCCAGGCCTGCCGCTACGCTTTGCCTGGTTGCGCTGCGTTCCCTGGCGCGCCAGTTCCCGCCATCCATGGTGACCTCCCGAACATGCTGATTGCCGTGGCGATCTTCCTGCTGACCCTCATCCTGGTGATCTGGCAGCCCCGGGGCCAGGGCGTGGGTTGGAGTGCCACGATCGGTGCCGGCCTGGCGCTGCTCAGTGGAGTGGTGCACCCCGGCGACATTGCCCTGGTGTGGCAGATCATCTGGAATGCCACCGCCACTTTCGTGGCCTTGATCATCATCAGCCTGCTGCTGGATGAAGCCGGGTTCTTCGCCTGGGCGGCGCTGCACGTGGCGCGTTGGGGGCAAGGCAGGGGGCGCCGGTTGTTCGCCTGCATGGTCTTGCTGGGGGCCTTGGTTTCGGCGCTGTTCGCCAATGATGGTGCGGCCCTGATCCTGACGCCCATTGTCATCTCCATGCTCCTGGCCCTGCGCTTTTCCCCGGCCTCGACCCTGGCATTCGTCATGGGTGCGGGCTTTATCGCCGATACCGCGAGCTTGCCGCTGGTGGTCTCGAACCTGGTGAATATTGTCTGTGCCGATTTCTTCGGTATCGGCTTCAATCGTTATGCCGCGGTGATGCTGCCGGTGAACCTGGTGAGCGTCATCGCCACCCTGGCGGTGCTGCTGTGGTTTTTTCGTCGGGATATCCCTCAATCCTACGATCCCCGGCAGTTGGTCGATCCTGCAAGCGCCATCCATGACCGTGCAACGTTCATGGCCGGCTGGTGGGTGTTGCTGATCCTGTTGCTGGGCTGCTTTGCCCTGGAGCCGCTGGGCATTCCCATCAGTGCCATCTCCGCAGTGTGCGCGGCCCTGTTGCTGATAGTCGCGGCCCGGGGTCACAGGATTTCCACGCGCAAGGTCATCAGGGAGGCGCCCTGGCAGATCGTGATCTTCTCCCTGGGCATGTACCTGGTGGTGTACGGCCTGCGCAATGCCGGGCTGACCGCGTACCTGACCGGCTGGCTCGACGGCCTGGCCGCCTCCGGGGTCTGGGGCGCCGCGCTGGGCAGCGGATTGTTGGCGGCGGGGCTGTCATCGGTGATGAATAACCTGCCCGCGGTGCTGGTCGGCGCCTTGTCCATAGAGGCCAGCCACGCCACGGGAGTGATCAAGGAAGCGATGGTCTACGCCAATGTGATCGGTAGCGACCTGGGGCCGAAGATCACCCCTATCGGCAGCCTGGCGACCCTGCTCTGGCTGCATGTGCTGGAGCGCAAGGGGATTCACATCGGCTGGGGTTATTACCTGCGGGCCGGGATGGTGCTGACACTGCCGGTGTTGCTGGCGACGCTGGCAGCCCTGGCCTTGCGCCTGACGTGGTGAGATCGGCAGCGCTGGCCTAGGGCTGCGGTATGGGGGGCAGGTGGGGCCAGAGATCGGACACCAGGAACAGGCGTTCGGCCTCGACCCAGTCGCCATCGCGCCTTTGTTCCAGGCGCACCAGCAATTGCGCCGGAGCAAGTGGGTCGAGTTCACCCAGCCATTGCTGGAGCTGGGCGCTGCTCCAGGTGTGCTCGCCAGGGTAGCGGGCCGGGGCCAGCCAGGCCTGGCGGGGCAGGGGCTGCCAGCGCCCCGCCGGACTCTGGGTGATGAAGGCGGGCCAGTCCCGTTGGTGCAGCCAACGCCCGCGCAGGTGTCCGGGGTGGGCGCCCCGGGGCGGTTCGGCATGGCCCGGCCAGGGGTAGAGCAGGTAACCCCCGAGCCACAGGGCGGCGTTGAACTGATTGATATCCAGTGCCGCCAGCGCCTCCCGGCTTTCCAATCGCGTGGAAATCGGCAGTTGATGTTCATCCAGATGGGCCAGCTTGAGGTCCAGCCGATCATGGCAACCGGGGCCCAGCCATTGGCTGCAATCGGTGCCGTCGCCTTGCTGTGGGCCGAGGTAGAGCTTGATGGCAAGTTCCAGATGGTGCACCCCGTCGCGGTCGCGCAGCAGCATGTCGAGCTCGCCCAGGGTGTGGCCACCGCGGCGGATCGGCAGGTTGGCCGCCAGCAACTCGACCCCCGGAGCCTGTTGCACGGCAAATTGCCACAGCCGTTCGTAGTACAGGCCCAGGCGTCGGGTCGGGCTGCGGCTGAGCCAGTGTCGCAGGGCGCTACTGTCCTGGTCTTGTTGCCGTAACCAGTGGACCAGTAAATGCGGTGCCTGCACCCAGTCACTGCCGGCCAGGGGGTGGCGCTGGGGCCAGGGCGTGTGGCTGAGCATCGGCGGCGCGAGGATGACCCAGGCGAGGTCGCGGACTTCAGGCTGGCGCAACTGGCGGGGGAAATCGAGCAAATCCGGAAATGGGAGCATGTTGCGAGCATAGCTGCAAACCCGGTGGCGCCGCGACAAATGCCCGGGTTTCCGGTCGGCGTGGCACTTCGACAGGGCCACAGGGCTGAAAGGATTTTGTCTGCGGCCGGGTTTCGCCCATAATCCAGCGTTTGGCCTGAACCCGAACCCCGCAGGAGCCCCATGGAGCAATTTCGCAATATCGGCATTATCGGTCGCCTGGGCAGTTCCCAGGTGCTGGACACCATTCGCCGACTGAAAAAGTTTCTGCTCGAACGCCACCTGCACGTGATCCTCGAGGACACCATCGCCGAAGTGCTGCCAGGCCACGGCTTGCAGACCTCCTCGCGCAAGCTGTTGGGCGAGGTCTGCGACATGGTCATCGTGGTCGGCGGTGATGGCAGCTTGTTGGGCGCCGCCCGGGCCCTGGCACGGCACAACACCCCGGTGCTGGGGATCAACCGGGGCAGCCTGGGCTTTCTTACCGACATCCGCCCCGATGAGCTGGAGATCAAGGTCGCCGAAGTACTGGACGGCCACTACCTGGTGGAGAACCGCTTCCTGCTGCAGGCCGAGGTGCGCCGGCACGCCGAGGCCATCGGCCAGGGCGATGCACTGAACGACGTAGTGCTGCACCCGGGCAAGTCGACCCGGATGATCGAGTTCGAGATCTATATCGATGGCCAGTTCGTCTGCAGCCAGAAGGCCGACGGCCTGATCGTCGCTACCCCCACCGGCTCCACGGCCTACGCACTGTCTGCCGGCGGCCCGATCATGCATCCCAAGCTCGATGCCATTGTGATCGTGCCGATGTACCCCCATACCTTGTCCGGAAGGCCGATCGTGGTCGATGGCAACAGTGAGCTGAAAATCGTCGTGTCCAAAGATATGCAGATCTACCCGCAAGTCTCCTGCGACGGGCAGAACCATTTCACCTGCGCCCCGGGCGACACCATCACGGTCAGCAAGAAGGCCCAGAAACTGCGCCTGATCCATCCCCTGGACCATAACTATTATGAGGTCTGCCGGACCAAGCTCGGCTGGGGCAGCCGCCTGGGTGGTGGAGGCGACTGATGCTCGATCCCGCGCGTAGCTACGACCTGATCGGTGATGTGCACGGTTGCGCCCTGACCCTCGAACACCTGCTGGACCGACTCGGTTACCACAAGCAGGGCGGCGTCTGGCGGCATCCATCGCGCATGGCGGTGTTCCTCGGCGATATCATCGACCGCGGCCCGCGTATTCGCGAGGCCCTGCACATCGTCCACGACATGGCCGAGGCCGGCCAGGCGCTGTGCATCATGGGCAACCATGAGTTCAATGCCCTGGGCTGGAGCACGCCGGCCGCGCCGGGCAGCGGCAAGCAGTTCGTGCGCGAGCACACCCCGCGCCATGCCAGACTGATCCACGAGACCCTGGCGCAGTTCGAACAGCACCCGGGCGACTGGCATGACTTTCTTCAGTGGTTCTACCAGATGCCGCTGTTCGTCGACGCCGGGCGCTTCCGGGTGGTCCATGCCTGTTGGGATTCGGCGCTGATCGCCCAGCTACGCCAGCGCTACCCGGACGGCTGCATCGATCGCGATTTCCTCCAGGCCTCGGCGTTGCCTGACAGCTTTGCCAGCAATGCCTTCGACCGCCTGCTGCGTGGCACCGACATGCGCCTGCCCCATGGCCTGACCATGACCAGCGGCGACGGCCTGACCCGTTCGTTCTTCCGTACCAAGTTCTGGGAAGACGACCCGCAGACCTATGGCGACATCGTCTTCCAGCCCGATGCCTTGCCCGAGCCGGTAGCGCGCACGCCATTGTCCAGGGACGAGAAGAACAGCCTGCTGCGCTACGCCGTCGAGGAGCCGTTGCTGTTCGTCGGCCACTATTGGCGCAGCGGCACGCCGGCGCCGATCCGGCCCAACCTGGCCTGCCTGGACTACAGCGCGGTGCTCTACGGCAAGCTCGCCGCCTACCGCCTGGACCAGGAAACGCGCCTGGACCCGAACAAGTTCGTCTGGGTCGACGTCGAGCGGCCGGAGGTGCTGCGATGAGCGCGGTAGCGATTTTGCGCCTGCCCCTGGCCACTGACCTCAGCGGCTTCGTCAAGCTCTTGCAGCGCATGCAGGTGCCCCATCGGGTCAGCGAGGAAGCGGGAGAGCAGGTGCTGTGGGTGCCCGAATCCATCCGCCAGGACGTGCTGGACCTGTACCAGCGTTTTCCCCAGGGCGATCCCGAACAGCAACTGGACATTCCCCAGGCCGCCGCCCCGGTGGGCCTTGGGCTGGTCCAGCAATTGCGACGCAGCCCGGTTACCGCGTTGATCCTGGTCCTGAGCCTGGCGGTTTGTGGCATCACCCTGTTGGGGGACAACCTGCAGGCCTTGAGCTGGTTCACCTTCTTGCAGTTTCGCGTGGCGGGCGACTACATCCAGTTCAGCTCCCTGGCCGACAGCCTGGCGGCGGGGCAATGGTGGCGCCTGGTGACACCGATGCTGGTTCACTTCGGCATCCTGCACATCGCCATGAACGGCATGTGGTACTGGGAACTGGGGCGGCGCATCGAGTTGCGCCAGGGCAGTATCAACCTGCTGGGCCTGACCCTGCTGTTCAGCCTGGTGTCCAACTACGCGCAATATTATTTCAGTGGCCCGAGCTTGTTCGGTGGCCTCTCCGGAGTGCTCTACGGACTGCTTGGGCATTGCTGGATCTATCAATGGCTGTCGCCCAACCCCATCTACCGCCTGCCCCGGGGTGTGCTGGTGATGATGCTGGTGTGGCTGCTGCTGTGTCTGTCCGGGCTGGTCTCGATGATCGGCTTCGGTGAAATCGCCAATGCCGCCCATGTTGGCGGTTTGCTCGTCGGTTGCCTTACCGGTCTGTTGGGTGGCTTGTACAGCCGCCGTAGACCGGCCCCTTGAGTTCAGGAGTCTGGTATGTCGTCCTTTGTCGAAATGATCGAAAACATCACCCCCGATATCTATCGCAGCCTGAAGCTGGCGGTGGAGATCGGCAAATGGTCCGATGGCCGCAAGCTCACCGCTGAGCAGCGTGAACTGTCGCTGCAGGCGATGATCGCCTGGGAGATGCAGAACCTGCCGGAGGAGGAGCGCACCGGCTACATGGGCCCGCAGGAGTGCTCGTCCAAGGCCGAGCCGGTGCCGAACATCCTGTTCAAGTCGGATGCCATCCATTGATCGAGATCGGCCGCGGCTCCATCAGTAAAATGTCGGCTCGTCTCGACGGGCCGAATGTGCAATACGCTTTTCGCCTGGGTGATAGCGAGGTGCCGGTCAACCCCTTGATCGGCAGCAGGCTGCGCCTGGAATACCTGGGGGCGATCCACTGCACCCATTGCGGACGCAAGACCAAGACCAGCTTCAGCCAGGGCTATTGCTATCCGTGCATGACCAAGCTGGCCCAGTGCGATGTCTGCATCATGAGTCCGGAACGCTGCCACTACGACTCCGGCACCTGCCGCGAGCCGTCCTGGGGCGAACAGTTCTGCATGACCGACCACGTGGTCTACCTGGCCAACTCCTCGGGGATCAAGGTCGGCATCACCCGGGCGACCCAGTTGCCCACTCGCTGGCTCGACCAGGGCGCCAGCCAGGCGTTGCCGATCATGCGTGTAGCGACCCGCCAGCAGTCTGGTTTCGTCGAAGACGTGTTCCGTTCCCAGGTGGCCGACAAGACCAACTGGCGGGCCTTGCTCAAGGGCGATGCCCAGGCCGTGGACCTGGTGCAGGTGCGCGAGCAGCTGTTCGCATCCTGCGCCGAGGGCCTGCTGGCCTTGCAGCAGCGGTTCGGCCTGCAGGCGATCCAGCCGGTGCGTGACATCGACCCCCTGCAAATCCGTTATCCGGTCGAGGAGTACCCGACCAAGATCGTCAGTTTCAACCTGGACAAGAATCCGATCGCCGAAGGCACCCTGCTGGGGATCAAGGGCCAGTACCTGATCTTCGACACCGGCGTGATCAACATTCGCAAGTACACGGCCTACCAGCTGGCCGTGCATCAGTAGAAGGAATTCGCCATGCGCACCGAACAGCCGAAGATGATCTACCTGAAGGACTATCAGGCCCCCGAGTACCTGATCGACGAGACGCACCTGACCTTCGAGTTGTTCGAGGACCACAGCCTGGTCCATGCGCAACTGGTGATGCGTCGCAACCCGGCCCGTGGTGCCGGGCTGCCGCCCCTGGTGCTCGACGGCCAGCAGCTGGAACTGCTGTCGGTGAGCCTGTCCGACCAGCTTCTGGAAGCTGGCGACTATCAGCTCGACGACAGCTACCTGACCCTGCACCCGGCCAGCGCCAGCTTCACCGTGGATACCAGCGTGCGGATCCACCCTGAAAGCAATACCGCCCTGGAAGGCCTGTACAAGTCCAGCGGCATGTTCTGCACCCAGTGCGAGGCCGAGGGCTTTCGCAAGATCACCTACTACCTGGACCGCCCGGATGTGATGAGCAAGTTCACCACCACCGTGGTGGCCGAGCAGCACCGCTATCCGGTGCTGCTGTCCAACGGCAACCCGATCGCCAGCGGCCCGGGCGAAGACGGCCGGCACTGGGCGACCTGGGAAGACCCGTTCATGAAGCCGGCCTACCTGTTCGCCCTGGTGGCAGGGGACCTGTGGTGCGTCGAGGACAGCTTCTGCACCATGAGCGGCCGCGACGTAGCGCTGCGCATCTATGTCGAGCCGGAGAACATCGACAAGTGCCAGCACGCCATGAACAGCCTGAAGAAATCCATGCGCTGGGACGAACAGACCTACGGCCGCGAGTATGACCTGGACATCTTCATGATCGTCGCGGTCAACGACTTCAACATGGGCGCCATGGAAAACAAGGGCCTGAACATCTTCAACTCCAGCGCCGTGCTGGCCCGTGCCGAGACCGCCACCGATGGCGCCCACCAGCGGGTCGAGGGCATCGTCGCCCACGAGTACTTCCATAACTGGTCGGGTAACCGGGTCACCTGCCGCGACTGGTTCCAACTGTCGCTCAAGGAAGGCTTCACGGTATTCCGTGATGCCGGGTTTTCTTCGGACATGAATTCGCGCACGGTCAAGCGCATCCAGGACGTGGCCTACCTGCGCACCCACCAGTTCGCCGAAGACGCCGGTCCCATGGCCCATGCCGTGCGCCCGGAGAGCTTCATCGAGATCTCCAACTTCTACACCCTGACCGTGTACGAGAAGGGCTCGGAAGTAGTGGGCATGATCCACACGCTGCTGGGCGCCGAAGGCTTCCGCCAGGGCAGCGACCTGTACTTTGCACGCCACGACGGCCAGGCCGTGACCTGCGACGATTTCGTCAAGGCCATGGAAGACGCCAACGGCGTCGACCTGACCCAGTTCAAGCGCTGGTACAGCCAGGCCGGTACTCCGCGCCTCGCGGTCAGCGAGTCCTATGACGCGGCGGCGAAGACCTACAGCCTGACCTTCCGCCAGAGCTGCCCGCAGACGCCGGACAAGGTGGAAAAACTGCCGTTCGTGATCCCGGTGGAACTGGGCCTGCTGGACAGCCAGGGCGCCGCCATGGCTCTGCGCCTGGCTGGCGAGGCCAGTGCCCAGGGCACTTCCCGGGTGATCTCGGTGACCGAGGCCGAGCAGACCTTCACGTTCGTCGATGTTGCCGAACAACCGCTGCCGTCGCTGCTGCGTGGGTTCTCGGCGCCGGTGAAGCTGAGCTTCCCCTACAACCGCGACCAACTGATGTTCCTCATGCAGCATGACAGCGACGGTTTCAACCGCTGGGATGCCGGCCAGCAGTTGGCGGTGCAGGTACTGCAGGAACTGATCGGCCAGCACCAGCAGGGCCAGGCCCTGGTGATGGACCAACGCCTGGTGACCGCCCTGGGCACCGTGCTGGCCGACGAGAGCCTGGACCAGGCCATGGTCGCGGAAATGCTGTCGCTGCCGGGTGAGGCCTATCTCACCGAGATCAGCGAAGTGGCGGATGTCGAGGCTATCCATGGGGCCCGCGAATTCGCTCGCAAGCAGCTGGCCGAGCAGCTGTTCGACGCCTTGCTCAAGCGCTACCAGGACAATCGCGAGCTGTCTCGCGCCACCGCCTATGTGGCCGAGTCCGAGCACTTCGCTCGCCGCGCGCTGCAGAACATTGCCTTGTCCTACCTGATGCTCGTCGGCAAGCCCGAGGTCCTGGCGGCCACCATCGAGCAATTCGACAGCGCCGACAACATGACCGAACGCCTGACCGCCCTGGCAGTACTGGTCAACTCGCCGTTCGAGGCCGAGAGGGCACAGGCACTGGCGGTATTCGCCGAGAACTTCAAGGACAATGCGCTGGTCATGGACCAGTGGTTCAGCGTGCAGGCCGCCAGCCCGCTGCCTGGTGGACTGGCGCGGGTCAAGGCATTGATGGAGCATCCGGCGTTCAACATCAAGAACCCGAACAAGGTACGGGCTGTATTCGGTGCGTTTGCTGGCCAGAACCTGATCAACTTCCATGCTGGCGATGGCTCGGGCTACCGTTTCCTGGCGGACCTGGTGATCCAGCTCAATGCCATCAACCCGCAGATTGCCTCTCGACAACTGGCGCCGTTGACTCGCTGGCGCAAGTACGACAGCGCCCGGCAGGCATTGATGAAGGCCGAGCTGGAGCGCATTCGTGCCTCGGGCGAACTGTCCAGCGATGTGTTCGAGGTGGTGAGCAAGAGCCTCGCCTGACCTGGCTCGAAGGCGAATGGGCTCCCTTGGGGCCTGTTCGCTTTAGTGGCCGGTGTTTCCCTGCAGTTCCGACCGGCCTTGCCCGTGGGCGTGCCGGTCCTTTCTTCCTTTCTTCTTCGCTTGCCCCACGACCGCCCCTGGCCTATACCGGCAGGGTGGCGCCTGCCTGGGACCACATATCGATCACTTCGACGAATGCCCGATGATTCAGGGGGCTCGTGGGGGGACGCGATTAACAAAAGATAACGTGGCGTCGATTGTCAGACGTTTCCAAAGCCCGATAGGATAGCCCGCAGCCAAAGGGGCTCTAGATTGCAGGTTTCAGAACGATCGGCTTGATCGGACGAACACCCGCGACACCCTGCCGGCGCCCTGAAAGGTTGAACGACCTGACAATAATAATGGGGGAGTGGTCTATGAGTGAGCCTGTCATGGGTGTGGTTGCTGGCCGCCCGCCGGCGTTGCGTGGGTTCGCAGCGTTGGCCGCAGCGCTCTCGCTGTTGGGTGTCGCGACACTGCCGGCACCGGTCCTGGCCGCTGCCAGCGCAGCGGATACGGTTGTCTATTCCATCGAATCGCCCAAGGCGGCGAAAAACCTGATGCTCGATGTGGTCCACGCCGGCAAGCGCCTGGTGGCGGTGGGCGACCGTGGGCACATTCTCTATTCCGATGACCAGGGCGCAAGCTGGGCCCAGGCCAAGGTGCCGAGCCGGCAGCTGTTGACCGCGGTGTATTTCGTCGACGAGCAACACGGCTGGGCCGTGGGCCACGACGCGCAGGTGCTCGCCAGTACCGACGGCGGCCTCACCTGGACCCGGCAGTTCCAGGACCTCAAGCGCGAGGCACCGCTGCTGGACGTGTGGTTCAAGGATGCCCAGGTCGGATATGCCGTGGGAGCCTATGGCGCCTTGCTGGAGACCACCGATGGCGGCCAGCACTGGGAGGACGCCAGCGATCGCCTGGACAACCCGGATCAGTTCCATCTAAACGCCATTGCCCAGATCAAGGATTCCGGACTGTTCATCGTTGGCGAGCAGGGCAGCATGTTTCGCTCCGCCGATGGCGGCCAGACCTGGGAGCGCCTGGAAGGCCCTTACGAGGGCTCGTTGTTCGGCGTGATCGGCACCGGCCAGCCGGCGACCCTGTTGGTCTATGGCTTGCGTGGCAACCTCTATCGCTCGACGGATTTTGGCAGCACCTGGGAGCAGGTGCAGCTGAATGCCGCTCGCGGCGCCCTGGAATTCGGTTTGTCTGGCGCTACCGTACTCGAGGACGGTTCCCTGGTGATCGTCGGCAACGGCGGCAGCGTGATCCACAGCACCGATCATGGCCTGAGCTTCAGCGTCTTCAATCGCCCGGATCGAATCTCGCTGTCGGCGGTCAGTGGTGCCGGCAATGGTGGGTTGATCCTGGCCGGGCAGGGCGGGGTACGGGTTGCCACGGCAACCGGCGCTGAACTCGGCAGCAACTAGGCCGGGCACATAATAAGAAGGTGGGGAACTCCATGAGTAGTCAGAACCAGGACAAGGCGAATTTTCTTGAGCGCCTGATTTTCAACAACCGCCCGGCAGTGATCTTCCTCTGCTTGCTGGTCAGCGTATTCCTGTTCTGGCAGGCGACCCTGATCCGGCCGTCCACCAGTTTCGAAAAAATGATCCCGCTCAAGCACCCGTTCATCGAGCGGATGATGGAGCACCGCAACGACCTGGCCAACCTGGGCAACACCGTGCGGATTTCGGTGGAAGCCAAGGACGGCGATATCTTCACCCAGGCCTACATGGAGACCCTCAGGCAGATCAATGACGAGGTGTTCTACATCCCCGGCGTCGATCGCTCCGGGCTCAAGTCCCTATGGAGCCCCAGCGTGCGCTGGACCGAGGTCACCGAGGAAGGTTTCGCCGGGGGGGAGGTGATTCCCCAGAGCTACAACGGCTCGGCCGATAGCCTCGACAAGCTGCGCAACAACGTGCTCAAGTCCGGGCAGGTCGGGCGCCTGGTCGCCAACGACTTCAAGTCCAGCATCGTCGATATCCCCTTGCTGGAGTCCTACCCGGACCCACAGGACCAGGGCAAGCTGCTGGCCCTGGACTACCAGAAGTTCTCCCACCAGCTGGAAGAAAAGATCCGCGACAAGTTCGAGGCGCAGAACCCCAATGTGAAGATCCACATCGTCGGTTTCGCCAAGAAAGTCGGCGACCTGATCGACGGCCTGATCATGGTGGTGCTGTTCTTCGGCGTGGCCTTCATCATCACCCTGGTGCTGTTGTACTGGTTCACCTGGTGCATCCGCAGCACCATCGCGGTGCTGATCACCACGCTGGTGGCGGTGGTCTGGCAACTGGGGCTGATGCACGCCATCGGTTTCGGCCTGGACCCGTACTCGATGCTGGTGCCGTTTTTGATCTTCGCCATCGGTATTTCCCATGGGGTGCAGAAGATCAACGGTATCGCCTTGCAGTCCAGTGATGCCGACAACGCCCTGACGGCGGCGCGAAGGACCTTCCGCCAGCTGTTCCTGCCGGGCATGATCGCGATCCTGGCCGACGCCGTGGGCTTCATCACGCTGCTGATCATCGATATCGGGGTGATCCGCGAGCTGGCCATCGGCGCCTCCATCGGCGTGGCGGTGATCGTGTTCACCAACCTGATCCTGTTGCCGGTGGCGATCTCCTATGTCGGCATCAGCAAGCGTGCCGTCGAGCGCAGCAAGAAGGACGCTTCCCGCGAGCACCCGTTCTGGCGTCGGCTGTCCAGCTTTGCCAGCCCCAAGGTGGCTCCCGTTTCCATCGCCCTGGCCCTGGTGGCATTTGGCGGCGGCCTCTGGTACAGCCAGAACCTGAAGATCGGCGATCTTGACCAGGGCGCGCCGGAGCTGCGCCCCGATTCGCGCTACAACAAGGACAACAACTTCATCATCAGCAATTACTCCACCAGCTCCGATGTCTTGGTGGTGATGGTCAAGACCGCCGCCGAAGGCTGCTCGCGCTACGAGGCCATGGCGCCGATCGATGAGCTGATGTGGAAGATGCAGAACACCGAGGGCGTGCAGTCGGCGATTTCCCTGGTGACCGTGTCCAAGCAAATGATCAAGGGCATGAACGAGGGCAACCTGAAATGGGAAACCCTGTCGCGCAACCCCGATGTGCTGAACAACTCCATCGCCCGGGCCGACGGCTTGTACAACAACAACTGCTCCCTGGCGCCGGTGCTGGTGTTCCTCAACGACCACAAGGCCGAGACCCTAGACCGCGCCGTGCATGCGGTGCAGGAGTTCGCCAAGGAGAACAACAAGGATGGCCTGGAGTTTATCCTCGCTGCCGGTAACGCCGGAATCGAGGCGGCCACCAACGAGGTGATCAAGACCTCGGAGCTGACCATCCTGATCCTGGTGTACATCTGCGTAGCGGCCATGTGCATGATCACCTTCCGCTCCTGGGCAGCAACCCTGTGCATCGTCCTGCCGCTGGTCCTGACCTCGGTGCTGGGCAACGCGCTGATGGCCTTCATGGGCATTGGCGTCAAGGTGGCGACCTTGCCGGTGGTGGCGCTGGGGGTGGGCATCGGCGTGGACTACGGCATCTATATCTATAGCCGCCTGGAGAGCTTCCTGCGGGCTGGGCTGCCGTTGCAGGAGGCCTACTACCAGACCCTGCGCTCCACCGGCAAGGCCGTGTTGTTCACCGGCTTGTGCCTGGCTATCGGCGTGTGCACCTGGATCTTCTCGGCCATCAAGTTCCAGGCCGACATGGGCCTGATGCTGACCTTCATGCTGCTGTGGAACATGTTCGGCGCCCTGTGGCTGCTGCCAGCCCTGGCCCGCTTCCTGATCCGTCCCGAGAAGCTGGCGGGGCAGAAGGGCAATTCGCTGTTCGCTCACTGATTGCGCCATGCGCCAGTACCTGGCCGCAACCTTCGGGTTGCGGCCTTTTTCATTCTTGGCCGGGCGAGTCTGGCCGGGTTTGCCAGGGCTCCGGTGGAACCTGCCCTGGCCAGTGCGATACTGGCCCTACCGGCGCGTGCCAATCAGCTATGATTGCGCCTTTCCACTGATGATGGCTCGCCATGACCGCTGTAACCGATACCTTGCTCACCGTCCTGCAAGCCTGCGACATGCTGGAGATCGACGGCTTGCACGCCTTCGACTTCAGCCTCGACGACCAGGGGCTGCTGATCGAATGCATGGATGGCCGCGCCGCCAAGCGCTGGAGCTTCAGCCTGGCCCAGGTGCAGGCCGCGACTTTCGACCCGGATCTGCAAAGCTGGACCCTGGAAGGCGATTCCGGTGAGCACCGCCTGGTATGCATGAGTGCCTTCAGTGCCCGTGACGAAGAGGAAGATGACCATGAAGATGCGTAATTTCTGGCCCCTGCTGATGGCGGGCAGTGTCGGCGCGATGGCGGTGCAGGCTGCGCCGGTGGAGACCCAGGAGCTGCTGGTGGGCTCCTATACCCAAGGCCAGAGCCAAGGCTTGTACCGCCTGCACTTCAACGAGCGGACCGGGCAAATCGACCCCAAGCCATTGCAGGTGATCAAGAGCTCCAACCCCTCTTGGCTGACCCTGTCCAAGGACCTGAAGTTCGTCTTCGCGGTGAACGAGAACAGCCCCGGACAGGCCGATCCCATCGGTCGCGTCAGCAGCTATAGCCTGGCCCCCAAGACCCATCAACTGAGCCTGATCAACCAGGTGCAGAGCCAGGGCAACGAGCCGACCCATTCCAGCCTGAGCGCCGATGGCAGCTACCTGTTCGTCAGCAACTACTCGGTGGATGTCGACCCGGGTGGCAGCCTGGCGGTGGTGCCGGTCAGTGCCGATGGTCATCTGTCGCCCGTGGTGCAACTCAGTAGCCATCCGGCCAGCCGGGTCGACCCCGAGCGCCAGCAATCGGCCCACGTGCATTCGTCGGTGTCCTCGCCCGATGGCAAGTTCCTGTTCGCCAATGACCTGGGTGCGGACAAGATCTTCGTCTATCGCTATGACCCCAAGGCCAACCCCGAGCATCCGTTGAGCCCGGCCGAGCCAGCCTTCGTCCAGCTACCGCCAGGCAGTGGCCCGCGCCATTTACTGTTCAGTGCCGATGGCAAGCATGCCTACCTGACCATGGAGATGAGCGCCCAGGTGGCGGTATTCGACTACCAGGATGGCAAACTGACCCAGCGCCAGATCCTCGACCTGGCGGCCAACGCCAGCAAGGAGAAGAAAGCCGCCGGGGCGCTGCATGCCTCCAAGGACGGCCAGTACCTGTACGTGAGCAACCGTGGCACCGCCAACCAGCTGCTGGTATTCGCCATCGACCCGGCCAACGGCCAGCTCAAGGAGATCCAGCGCCGTTCCGTGGAAGGTGACCACCCGCGGGAGTTCAGCCTCGATCCGAGCAACCGCTATGTGCTGATCGGCAACCAGAAGAGCAACCAGATCGTGGTGATCGAGCGTGACGCCAAGACCGGGTTCCTCGGCAAGACCGTGCAGAAATTGCCCTTCGATGCCCCCAGCGATATCAAGTTTTTGGTGCGGCAATAAGCCACAGGCCCCGTCGTCCGGGGCCTGAGTCTTTCTATTAATGACGCTGATATTGGCTACTGGTGCAAAGCATTTTTGCCCGCCAACCCTCGGGAGTAAGTTTGCTCCACCGCCCATACGGGCAAGCAAGCCAACTGAATCCGAGGGTTATACCGATGAACTTCAATCTCTTCTCCGTGATCGCCGCTTCCGCCATTTCCGCCAGCGTGGTCCTGCCTGCCAGCGCCCATGTGGAAATCAGCCAGAAGAAATCCGCGACCAACACCTACACCCAGAAGTACCTGCAGCAAAGCGCCAACTTCTATGCGGCTCTGGACCACAAGTCCCATAGCTGATCCCGACTCGCCGATCCCCCGGTATGCAGGAGCGACATCACTGGTGCAGTGCTGTCGCTCCTGCATGACCTGTTTGCGAGCGAACTCACAGGCCAGGCAAATTTTGCTTGGTAGTGTCACATGGCCATGTGTTTAAATTTGACGCTGAATTATTGACTCTTTCCCGAGCAAGGATCGATAGCATGATGATGCGTCTGACCGTGGTTCTGTTGTTGCTCTATTCCAGTCCCATCCTGTCTTCTGCGCAACCGCTCGAAGGTGAGCCGGAGACGGCCCGCGAGCGCTTGAACAGTCTGTTGCAGGACTGACCCAGGGCTTGCCGGCGATCAAGCAAACTGATCGTCGTCATGGAAAAAAGTGACTGTCGCGTCGCCTGCATCTGGCGCAATCTCCGGACATTGCCGCTTCGGAGATCATCGACATGGGCCGTACCTTGCTCGTTTGCGCCAAACAGGGCGCCTATGCAGCCATCGCCTTGTACCTGCTGTTGCTGTTGGGCATTTGCCTGAGCACTGGCGTGTCCTTGGCCCTGGCCCTGTAGCCGCCGGCCTGGAGTAGGTCGGCGGCGGGGCGGATGGCACTTGCCGCGCCGTTGCGGGCGGCAAGCATCAGGCGTTAGCGGGAGCCGCCACGGCATACCAGCTTCATCACCACCACGAAGAACACCGGCACGAAGATCACTGCCAGGGTCGCGGTGATCATGCCGCCGATCACCCCGGTGCCGATGGCTTGCTGGCTGGCGGAGCTGGCGCCGGTGGCAATGGCCAGGGGTACCACGCCGAGAATGAACGCCAGGGAGGTCATGACGATCGGGCGCAGGCGCAGGCGGGCAGCCTGCAAGGTGGCGTCCAGCAAGTCATGTCCCTCGTCGTACAGACTCTTGGCGAACTCGATGATCAGGATCGCGTTCTTCGCCGACAGGCCGATGATGGTGATCAGGCCTACCTTGAAGAACACATCGTTGGGCATGCCGCGCAAGCTCACTGCCAGCACGGCACCCAGCACACCGAGCGGAACCACCAACAGCACCGAGGCCGGGATCGACCAGCTCTCGTAGAGCGCTGCCAGGCACAGGAATACGACCAGCAGCGACAACCCCAGCAGCAGCGGGGCCTGGCTGCCCGACAGGCGCTCCTGCAACGACAGGCCGGTCCACTCCAGGCCCAGGCCTGCCGGCAGCTGGGCCACCAGGCGCTCGACTTCCTGCATGGCTTCACCGGTACTGCGCCCTGGCGCCGGCTCACCGGACACATCGATCGCTGGGTAGCCGTTATAGCGGGTCAGCTGCGCCGGTCCCTGCTTCCAGCTGGCCCGGACGAAGGAGGACAGCGGCACCATCTTGCCGTTGCTGTTGCGTACGTTCAGCCGCAGCAGATCCTCGACCTGGCTGCGTTGATCGCCTTCGGCCTGGATCACCACGCGCTGCATCCGACCCTGGTTGGGGAAGTCGTTGATATAGGCCGAGCCCAGGGCGGTGGACAACAGGCTACCGATGTCGGCAAACGATACACCCAGGGCATTGGCCTGCTTGCGGTCGACCTCCAGGTACACTTGCGGGGCCTCGGCCAGGGCGTTTTCCCGGACGTTGACCAGGATCGGGCTTTTTTCCGCGGCCTGCAGCAGCTCGGTACGGGCCTGCATCAGGGCTTCATGGCCGACGCCGCCACGGTCCTGCAAGCGGAACTCGAAACCGCTGGACGTGCCCAGACCATCGATCGGCGGCGGCAGGATGGCGTAGGCCACGGCATCCTTGATTTCGCCGAAGGCTACCGTAGCGCGCTCGGCGATGCTCATCGCCGAGTCGTCATGGCCCCGTTGCGACCAGTCCTTGAGGGTGGTGAAGGCCAGCGCCGCGTTCTGCCCGTTACCCGAGAAACTGAAGCCCAGGATGATGGTGGTGTCGCCAACCCCCGGTTCTGTGGCGTTGTGCGCCTCGATCTGCTCCACCACGCCAATGGTGCGATTCTGGCTGGCACCAGGAGGCAGCTGGATATCGGTGATGGTGTAGCCCTGGTCTTCCACTGGCAGGAACGAGGAGGGCAGGCGCACGAACAACAGCGCCATCACCGCCAGCAGCATGACGTAGACCAACAGGTAGCGACCGCTGCGCTTGAGGGCGTAGGCCACGCCACTCTGGTAGCTGTTGGTGATGCGCTCGAAGCGGCGGTTGAACCAACCGAAGAAGCCGCCACGCTCGTGGTGCTCGCCAGCGGCGACGGGCTTGAGCAGGGTCGCGCACAGTGCCGGCGTCAGGGTCAGGGCCAGGAACGCCGAGAACAGGATCGAAGTGGCCATGGACAGCGAGAACTGCTGGTAGATCACCCCCACCGAGCCAGGCATGAAGGCCATGGGGATGAACACCGCCACCAGCACCAGGGTGATACCGATGATCGCGCCGGTGATCTGCTTCATCGCCTTGCGCGTGGCTTCCTTGGGCGGCAGGCCTTCCTCGGCCATGATCCGCTCGACGTTCTCCACCACGACAATGGCATCGTCCACCAGGATGCCGATGGCCAGCACCATGCCGAACATGGTGAGCACGTTGATGGAGAAGCCCAGGACCAGCATGGTGGCGAAGGTGCCCATCAAGGCCACCGGTACCACCAGGGTCGGGATCAGGGTGTAGCGGATGTTCTGCAGGAACAGCAGCATCACCAGGAACACCAGGACCATCGCCTCGAGCAGGGTGTAGATCACCTTGGTGATCGAGACCTTGACGAAGGGCGAGGTGTCATAGGGAATCTTGTATTCCACGCCGGCGGGGAAGTAGCGCGACAGTTCGTCCATCTTCGCCCGGATCAGGTTCGCGGTATTCAGCGCGTTGGCCCCGGGGGACAGCTGCACGCCGACGGCGGTCGACTGCTTGCCGTTCAGGCGCGTGCCGAACTGGTATTCCTGGCTGCCCACTTCCACTCGCGCCACATCGCCGATGCGCACGGTGGAGCCGTCGGGGTTGGCCCTCAGGACGATATCGGCGAACTCTTCAGGGCTGGCCAACTGCCCCTTGACCAGCACGGTGGCGGTGATTTCCTGGCTGGAAGGGCCGGGCAGGTCACCGATGCTGCCTGCCGGTACCTGGGCGTTCTGCGCAGCCACGGCGGCGTTGACGTCGGCGGGGGTGAGGTTGAAGCCGATCAGCTTCTGCGGATCGAGCCAGATCCGCATGGCCCGTTCGGCGCCATACAACTGGGCCTTGCCGACGCCATCCAGACGGCGGATCTCGTTCAGCACGCTGCGCGCCATGTAGTCGCTGAGCGCGACCTCGTTCAGGCGCCCGTCATTGGAGCTCAGGGTGATCAGCAGCAGGAAGCCGGCGGAGACTTTCTCCACCTGTAGGCCCTGCTGGGTCACGGCCTGGGGCAGGCGTGGCTCCACCGCCTTGAGGCGGTTCTGCACATCCACCTGGGCCAGTTCCGGGTTGGTGCCCGGTTGGAAGGTCGCGGTGATGGTGGCGCTGCCCAGGCTGCTCTGGGACGAAAAGTACAGCAGGTGGTCGGCGCCGTTGAGCTCCTGCTCGATCAGGCTGACCACCGACTCGTCCAGGGTCTGGGCCGACGCGCCGGGGTAGGTCGCGGCGATCTCGATCTGCGGCGGGGCGACGTTGGGGTACTGCGCCACGGGCAACTTGGGAATCGCCAGCGCACCGCCGAGCAAGATGAAGAAGGCGACCACCCAGGCGAACACCGGGCGGTCAATGAAGAATTGCGGCATGTTGTACTACCTACTGGCCTGGGTTCTGGACGTGCACCACGGGAGTGTCTTCGATCTCCACCAACTCGCCTGGGCGGGCATGTTGCAGGCCCTCGACGATGATGCGGTCACCGGGCTTGAGTCCGGCGGTGACGATCCAGCGATCCTGTTGTACGCCCCCCAGATGCACTGGATGCTGCACCACACGGTTCTCGGCGTTGACCAGCAACACCTGGGCAATGCCGGCACCGTCGCGCTGGATGGCGCGCTGCGGCACGCTGATGCCCTGGCGGTCGACGGCCTGCTCCAGGCGTACGCGCACGAAGCTGCCGGGCAACAGGTCCAGGTCCGGGTTGGGGAATTCGCTGCGCAGGATGATCTGCCCGGTGCCCGGGTCGACGCTGATATCGGCGAACAGCAGCTTGCCCGGCAATGGGTAGAAACTGCCGTCGTCCAGGATCAGGGTGGCTTTGGCCTGGTCCTTGCCGACTTGTTGCAACTGCCCGGCCCGCATGGCCCGGCGCAGCTCGTTGAGCTCACGGGTGGACTGGGTCAGGTCGGCATGGATCGGGTCCAGTTGCTGGATCAGTGCCAGGGGCGTGGTTTCGTTCTGGCCGACCAGTGCGCCTTCGGTGACCAGGGCGCGGCCGACCCGGCCGGAAATCGGCGCGGTGACGGTGGCATACCCCAGGTTGAGCCGGGCGCGCTGTACCGCCGCCTGGTTCGCCGCCACTTCGGCATCGGCCTGGCGCGTGGCGGCCCGGGCATTGTCATATTCCTGGCTGCTGATGGCCTGGTCGGCCACCAGCTTGGAGTAGCGCTGCTCTTGCAGGCGCGCCTGGAATGCGGTGGCCTCGGCCTTGCGCAGGCTGGCGATGGCGCTGTCCAGGTCGGCCTTGAACGGCGCCGGGTCGATACGGAACAGCACGTCGCCCTGCTTGACGTCCGAACCTTCGCGGAAGGTTCGCTGCAGCACCACGCCGGCGACCCGGGCACGCACTTCAGCGATGCGCGGCGCGGCGATGCGCCCGCTCAGTTCACTGGTGATCGATAGCGCCTGGCTCTGGATCGTCTCGGTCCGGACCTTGGGCGGTGGTGCCTTCTGTTCGTCCGCGGCCTTGCCGCAGGCGCTCAACGTCGCGGCCAGAATCACCAGGCAAAGCGGCGTAAAGAGTTTTTTCGACATGCTGATACCCCAATAATGACTCCGGCATGCTAAGAGCGGGAGACAACGCGCGCTGTGAAGCTTCGTAGGCGCTGTGTGAAAAAGTGTGAAGCAGGCGCGCCGGCACGGGCCGGGGCGTATATCCTTGGCGCCTTGCTTGTCCGGTATCCTGATAGACGCCGGTACTGTGTATTTCTTCAAAAAGACCTTTCTTCCATGGCCAACATCCTCCTTGTCGAAGACGATCCCGCGCTCTCCGAATTGATTGCCAGCTACCTTGAACGCAATGGCTACCAGGTCAGTGTCATCAGCCGTGGCGACCAGGTGCGCGAGCGAGCCCGGACCAGCCCCCCGGACCTGGTGATCCTCGACCTGATGCTGCCGGGCCTGGATGGCCTGCAGGTATGCCGGCTGCTACGAGCGGATTCGGCCAGCTTGCCGATCCTGATGCTCACCGCCCGTGACGACAGCCACGACCAGGTCCTGGGCCTGGAAATGGGCGCCGACGACTATGTGACAAAACCTTGTGAACCGCGAGTGTTATTGGCTCGGGTGCGCACCTTGTTGCGCCGCAGTAGCCTCGGTGAGCCGCAGACGGCCAGCGATCGGATCCTCATGGGCAACCTGTGCATCGACCTTTCAGAGCGTACCGTGACCTGGCGCGAGCAACTGGTGGAGCTGTCCAGCGGTGAATACAACCTGCTGGTGGTGCTGGCCCGGCATGCTGGCGAAGTATTGAGCCGCGACCAGATCCTGCAGCGTTTGCGTGGCATCGAGTTCAATGGCACCGACCGATCGGTGGACGTGGCCATCTCCAAGCTGCGGCGCAAGTTCGACGATCATGCCGGCGAGGCCCGCAAGATCAAGACCGTGTGGGGCAAAGGCTATCTGTTCAGCCGTTCCGAGTGGGAATGTTGAGTCCATGCTACGCATCCTGGTACGGCTGTACCTGATCACCATCGTCGCCTTCAGTGCGGCGATGTACCTGGTCCCCGACCTGGTGATCAAGGTGTTTCACCAGCGCTTCATCGACTACAACCTGACCAAGTCCCGAGGCCTGCAGGAGTTGATTGCCAGGCAGTTCCGTTCCCAGCCACCCGCCCAGTGGCCGGCGCTGGCGAAGACGATGGACGAGGACTTCCACCCACTGCAGATCGCCCTGGTACGCATCGACGACCCTGATTTCAGCGCCGACGAACGCGCCCGGCTGCAGGCGGGCAAGAAGGTCGTGCGGGTGGGCGACTGGGGCTCGCGAACGCTTGCGGTTTCGCCGCTGCACGACCAGATGGCGGTCAAGCTGGTGATGCCGCCGGACCCCCTGGACGTCAATTTGTTGTACTGGAGCATCAATGTCCTGATCGGTGCGGTGCTCCTGGCTTGCCTGCTGCTGTGGGTCAGGCCTCACTGGCGTGACCTGGAGCGCCTCAAGCGCACCGCCGAGCGCTTCGGCAAGGGGCACCTGGACGAGCGTACGCAACTGCCGGCCAGCTCCAACATCGGCAGCCTGGCCCATGTGTTCGACACCATGGCCGGGGACATCGAAAAGCTCCTGAACCAACAGCGTGACTTGCTCAATGCGGTGTCCCACGAGTTGCGCACGCCCCTGACCCGGCTCGACTTCGGCCTGGCCCTGGCGCTGTCCGACGACTTGCCCTCGGCCAGCCGCGAGCGCCTGCAGGGGCTGGTGGCGCATATCCGCGAACTGGACGAACTGGTGCTGGAGCTGTTGTCCTACAGCCGATTACAGAATCCAGCGTGCCTGCCGGAGCAGATCGAAGTGGCCCTGGATGAGTTCATCGACAGCATCCTGGGCAGCGTCGACGATGAACTGGAGTCGGATGTGGTCATCGACGTGCTGCTGTACGGCACCCTGGAGCGTTTCACCCTGGACCCGCGCCTGACCGCGCGGGCCCTGCAGAATCTCTTGCGCAATGCCACCCGCTACTGTGAAAAACGCATCCAGGTCGGGGTGCTGGTGGGGGAGCATGGTTGCGAAATCTGGGTCGACGATGATGGCATCGGCATTCCCGACGATGAGCGGGAGCGGGTCTTCGAGCCTTTCTATCGCCTGGATCGCAGCCGTGATCGTTCCACGGGCGGTTTCGGCCTGGGCCTGGCCATCAGTCGCCGCGCCCTGGAGGCCCAGGGTGGCACGCTGACCGTCGAGGCCTCGCCACTGGGGGGCGCGCGTTTTCTCCTGAGCCTGCCCACGTCGCGCTAACGCGTCAGCCCCGGCAGTGTGGTGCTGACATTAATTTCATGTGGCCGGCGGCGTGCAGGGGTTATTCTCAACGGCGCTTTCCCCTGACCAGGAGGTGCCTCATGAACGACCGGCCCATTCATCATGCTGCGGCCGATGGCTACAAGCAGGCGGCCGATACCTATGCTCGCGGCCGACCCGGCTATCCGCCTGAGCTGGAACCCTGGTTGCGCCAGGTGCTGGAGCTGCAGCCGGGCAGGGTAGTGGTGGACCTGGGTGCCGGTACTGGCAAGTTCACTGCACGACTCCTGGCGACCGGCGCCCAGGTGATTGCCGTGGAGCCTGTGGCGCAGATGCGTGCCAAGCTGGCGCAGCAGTATCCCGATGCCCAGGTCTTGAATGGCAGCGCCGAGGCGATCCCGCTACGTGACGCCTCGGTGGATGTGCTGGCCTGTGCCCAGGCCTTTCATTGGTTCGCCAGCCACCAGGCCCTGGATGAAATCCACCGGGTGCTCAAGCCCAATGGCAAGCTGGCGCTGGTGTGGAACCAGCGCGATGCGCGAGTGCCCTGGGTGGCGCACCTGGAACGCATCGTCAATGCCCTGCAGGGCGACACGCCACGCTACTACACCGGGGCCTGGCGCCAGGCCTTTCCCCATCCCGGTTTCGGACCGTTGCAGGAGCAGCACTTCAGCCATGGGCACACGGGGCCCGCGCAAGATGTGATCTTCAATCGCGTGCGCTCCACCAGTTTCATCGCCGCGTTGCCTCAGGACCAACGCGATGCGCTGGAGCGACAGCTCGCCGAGCTGGTGGCCAGCGAACCCCAATTGCGGGACAGCCGCGAGGTGACCGTGCCTTATGAGACCGCTGCCTTCTACGCGATAAAGCAGGCCTGAACCGATCACCGAATAAGGCAGCAGGCCAGGCCCAGTCCTGTTTTTGGCCAATGCGCTGCCTTACGGGGCGCGGTTGCCGCTTGCTATAGTTCGGCCCTTGTTTGCTGACCAGAGAAGGATCGTCGCCATGTCCGAATACCAAGCCTTTCGTGTCGAACTCGCCGATAACATCGCCCATGTGCAGATCAACCGGCCGGAAAAAATCAACGCCATGAACGCCGCGTTCTGGACCGAGATCGTCGATATCTTCCGCTGGGTCGACGATACCGACGCGGTCCGGGTGGTGGTACTCAGTGGCGCCGGCAAGCATTTCTCCTCGGGCATCGACCTGATGCTGCTGGCCGGGGTGGCCAATGAGTTGGGCAAGGACGTGGGGCGCAACGCGCGCCTGCTGCGACGCAAGATCCTTGAACTGCAATCCTCGTTCAACGCCGTGGACAACTGCCGCAAGCCGGTACTGGCGGCGATCCAGGGCTACTGCCTGGGTGGTGCCATCGACCTGATCAGCGCCTGCGACATGCGTTATGCCGCTGCCGACGCGCAGTTCTCGATCAAGGAAATCGATATCGGCATGGCCGCCGATGTCGGCACACTGCAACGTTTGCCACGTATCATCGGTGACGGCATGCTGCGTGAGCTGGCCTACACCGGACGCACCTTCGGCGCCGAGGAAGCGCTCGACATCGGCCTGGTCAATCGCACCTTCGCCGATGCCTCGGGCCTGCTGGACGGGGTCATGGAGATTGCCCGGGAGATTGCCGCCAAGTCGCCGATCGCCGTGGCCGGCACCAAGGAAATGCTCAGCTACATGCGCGACCATCGTATCGACGATGGCCTGGAATACGTCGCCACCTGGAACGCTGCGATGCTCCAGTCCAACGACCTGCGCGTGGCCATCGCCGCCCACATGAGCAAACAGAAACCCGAATTTCTGGACTGATAGAAGATGATTGCACGCTGGAGCACCGCAGTACTCGATACCGACCTTCCCGGCGGCTGGGCCGTGGCCCGTGGCCCGGAGGGTTTTCTCTACGATGACAACGGCGCGCTGTTCCCCCGGCACTGGCTCAAGAGCCAGGACCTGCCGGTATTGGCCGAGCACGGCATCGGCCACCTCGATGGCGAGCCGGTGTACCTGCTGGAGCTCAGTGGCCGTGCCGACGTGCAAGGTTGTGGTTGGAAAGGCCTGCGGGCCTTCATGCTGGAGAGCGACCACACCCTGTACAAGGTGCTCGGTTATGCGGCGCAGATCGGCACCTGGGCCCGGGAGCACCGGTTCTGCGGGAGTTGCGGGAAACCCACGGTGCAGGTGCCGCTCGAGCGTGCCATGTACTGCCAGGGCTGCGACCTGCGGGCCTATCCGCGGATCTCGCCGAGCATGATCGTGCTGATTACCCGTGGCGACGAGATCCTGCTGGCGCGTTCGCCACGTTTCGTCACCGGGGTCTACAGCACCTTGGCAGGTTTTGCCGAGCCCGGTGAGTCGGCAGAGGATTGCCTGGTCCGCGAGGTCCGCGAGGAGGTGAGCATCGAAGTCCGCAACATCCAGTACGTGGGCAGCCAGTGCTGGCCGTTCCCGCATTCGATGATGCTGGGCTTCCATGCCGAGTACGCCAGTGGCGAGATCCTGCCCCAGGAAGACGAGATCGAGGATGCCCAGTGGTTCAATGTGCACGCGCTGCCGCCGTTGCCAGCGTCGCGCTCGATTGCCCGCTACCTGATCGACCTCTATGTGGCCCGTCGCTTAGGCCACGCTGAACCAGTGCTGCCAGGCTAGGCGCACAGTCAGGCCCAGGACCACGGTGATGAACACTGGGCGAATGAACTTGGCACCACCGCTGATGGCGGTGCGTGCCCCGAAGAAGGCCCCGACCATCACCGACAGGCCCATGCTCAGGCCGATGATCCAATCCACCTGCCCGGAAAAGACAAACACCGCCAGCGCCGCGATGTTGCTGACGAAGTTCATGCTGCGCGCCACGCCGCTGGCCTTGACCAGGTCGATGGGGTAGAGCAGCAGGCTGCTGACCGTCCAGAACGCGCCCGTGCCGGGACCGGCCACGCCATCGTAGAAGCCCAGGCTGAAGCCCTGGGTCGATTGCCATTTCTTCTTGATCGGTGCGTCGCTGTCCAGCGGTGCCTTGGGCGTGCCGCCGAACAGCAGGTACAGGCCGCAGGCGAAGACGATCACCGGCAGCATCTTGTTCAGCCATTCGGCGGGCAGGTAGTGGGCGACGATGGCCCCGGCCAGCGCGCCCACCAGGGTGCCGATGATGGCGTGCATCCACTGTCGGGGGTGGAACAGCTTGCGCCGATAGAAGGTGAAGCTGGCGGTGGCCGAGCCGAAGGTCGAGCTGAGCTTGTTGGTGCCCAGTACCAGGTGCGGTGGCAGGCCGGCGGTGAGCAGGGCCGGCGTGGTGAGCAGGCCGCCCCCGCCGGCAATGGCATCGATGAAACCGGCGATAAAGGCCACGAGGGCGAGAACGGCGAGGGTGGTCAGGTCAACGCTGAGATCGAAGGGCATGGAGTCGGCTTATTTCGGCGGGAGCGCAGGGGGCGCGAAAGTTCGACATCTTACCTGCATCCCGCGCCCTGGTGCGACTGCGACCAAGGTCCTGGCCCGACACCCTGCCAAGGGTGAGTTGCAGCCGCTTCAGGCCTTGGGCCCGTTGCCGATCTTCCAGGCGAACGGCGGTTCGGTGCCGTTGATGTGCCAGTCACCGACGATCCGCGCCTTGTAGATCGCCGGATTGTGCGATGACACGGTTCGGGCATTGCGCCAGTGCCGGTCCAGGGCCTTGCCCCGGCGCACATCCGAGGCTCCAAGGGCATTGAACAGCTCACTGGTGGCACGCTGGACGAGCTCGGTGACCGCCACTTGGGCGCTGGCCGATTCGATCTCCGCTGCCACATTGGCCTGCTGTTCCTGCGCCGGGTCCCCGGCAAAGCGTGCCAGGTAGGCCTGCTGCGCCGGCAGGGCGGCCCGCAGGGTGGCGGCTTCGGCGACATAGACCAGGGCTGCGATCTCGCCCACCACCTGCTGCACCTGGGCATCGGCACTGGCTCGTGGTGCATTGCCATGGCTATAGATGCGCTGGCGTACCCGTACCTCATGGGCGACGTCGCGCAAGGCCGCGCGGCCGATACCGGCCAGGGTCGCCAGCAGCACCAGTTGGTAGAAGGCGGTCTGGTACTTGAAGCGGGTGGCGAAGTCGATGACGTTGTCGGCCTCCACCTCGGCCTGGGTGAATCGGGTGGTGCCACTGCCGGTGGTGCGCTGGCCGAAGCCGTCCCAGTCGTCGCTCTGCTCGACGCCTGGCTGGCGGGTGCGCACGGCGGCAATCACGTTTTCACCGGTGTCGCTGCGCTGGGCGTAGACATCGATCCAGTCGGAGAAAATACTCCCGGTGCTGTAGAACTTCTCGCCGTCCAGCCGCCAGCCCTTGCCGTGGGGGCTGACCTTGGTCAGCACCTGGCCGATCTCCACCGCGCCGATTTCGGTCCAGGCGCAGCCGACGATGTCCCCCGCGACGAAGCGCTTGAACCATAGGTCGCGCCCGGGCCCTGGAGCCGCGTTGAGCCGGTCCTCGGCAAAGGCGAAGTGCCCACGCAGGGCCTGGGGCAGGTTGGCGTCGGCCGCGGCCAATTCGATCAGCAACTGGAACAGCTGGGGCAGTGAGGCACCACCGCCGCCGTACTCGACGGGCACCCGTACCGCACCGAACCCCGCCTCCTTGAGCCAGCGGATGGCTTCGTAAGGCAGCTCGCGCTGCTGCTCGCGTTCCACGGCGCCTGTGGCGATACGCTGGAAGATCGGTCGGAAGCGCTCGGCCAGGGGTTCGTAGTCGACCCCGGTGGACAGTGGATTGATTACTTGGTGTTCGGTCATGGCATGGCTCCGCAATCGGCAGGAAAAGACAAAAGGTCCTGCAGGTGATTGCACACAACATGCCGACCGTCATGGCTCCGGTTTTGCTGGCCGGGCCAGTGCCCAGCCCGCCGGCAACTGTTGCCCTGGCAACAGCCCTGCAACAAATCGTTGTCCGCGATACTTTCCCGCCTGGTTGATCGGTAGCTGGTGATCCCGGAAAACTACCGTGGTGCACTGCATCCGTGTAGATACCGTCTTGCCCGTTACCGGGCAAGCGCCAATTTCGGGTCATAAGGATGGCCCGATTTCAGCACGCCAAATACGATGTGCAGCATCTTGCGCATCACCGCACAGACGATCTGTTTGCCCGCTTTACCCTTGGCGCGCAGCCGCTCTTTCATCGCCATGAGGGGCTCACTCATGTTCATGGCGGTGATGCTGGGTAGGTACAACGCTCGGCGGATACGCCCCGAACCAGCCTTGCTGATCAGCGTGCGGTCCTTGAATTTGCCGGATTCGGCCAACTGCGGATTCAACCCCGCAAACGAGACTACGGCCCGGGCGCTACGAAACTCCTTGAGATCGCCCAGTTCGGCCAGGATCACTGACGCGGTCTTCTCGCCGATACCGTCGATGCTCAACAGCAGATCCCGTTTGCCCCGCAAGTCGGGATCATCGTCGACATGCTGCTTGATCATCTGGCGGGTCTGGACGATGTCTTTTTCGATGTGGCTGATGTGCGACTGGATCGATTCCTGAACCACCGTATCCGCCACTTCCTGGCGATTACGTTCCATCTGCAGCATCTCCTGCAGGTCGTCCAGGCGTCGCAGCAGGACCCGTAGCCGGCGGATCGCCACAGGCTCCGGCGCCCAGGGCGTCAAGGGTGACTCGTGCTTGGCCTGGGCAAAGGCGGCCAGCAACTTGGCGTCCACCTTGTCGGTCTTGTAGTTGATTCCTTCGCTTTTCTTGAAGTAATGGACCCGGGCTGGGTTGACCACGATGACTTCGTAACCCTGGTGGTACAGGTGCTCTGCCAGGGCTTCGTGATAAACGCTGGTGGCTTCCATAACGACCCTGGCGTCGGGCTGCGCATGCAACTTGAGCCACTGGTCGAGCTGGGCGAAGCCCTCGGCATTGTTGGGAATCTTGCCGCGTGTGCGGTACTTGCCGTTGGGCAGAGGCGTGGCGACATCGAATGTGTTCTTGGCGATATCGATCCCGATGACGTTAGACATATTCTCTTCCTCGGATGCGCGGGTTAAGGATCATCCGTCACTCGGTCTCAGCCTTGTTGATGCGAGCTACCGTGCGATGCAGGGCTCAGGATACCGTTCGGACTTAGCGAGTGAGGTTGAAGAGGAGGAGCTCAATCTACAGTGCAGGCTCAAGGCCTTAGCCGCTGCCCGGCTTCATTCCTCTTCCTCGATGATCAGTCGAGAACTATCGCGTGTGTAGATGCGATAGTCGAGATACAAGCCGCTGCCGCAGGCTGCGCATGGCCCGCGGGGCCACAGGGGGCACTGGATCATTGAAGGCCTGGCGGCCTTGTCGCCACCTCGCAGGCTCGGCAGCGGTGACCGCTCGCTGCGGGTTTGGCACGCATGCTGCTCGGGACCCCTGTACCTTTCCCGTCCCGAGGACCGAACCATGAGTCAGCAAGCTGTGAAATTCGCCTACTGGGTGCCCAACGTCAGCGGCGGCCTGGTGGTCAGCAAGATCGCGCAGCGTACCCACTGGGGCATCGACTACAACCGCAAGCTGGCGCAGATCGCCGAGGCTGCCGGTTTCGAATACGCCCTGACGCAAATCCGCTTCACCGCCGGCTACGGCGCCGAGTACCAGCATGAGTCGGTGGCGTTCAGCCATGCGCTGCTGGCCGCCACCAGCAAGCTCAAGGTCATCGCGGCGATCCTGCCCGGGCCCTGGCAACCGGCCTTGGCGGCCAAGCAGTTGGCGACCATCGACCAACTGACAGAGGGGCGCATCGCCGTGAACATCGTCAGTGGCTGGTTCAAGGGCGAGTTCCAGGCCATCGGCGAGCATTGGCTGGAGCACGACGAGCGCTATCGCCGCTCCGAGGAGTTCATCCGCTGCCTGCGCGGGGTGTGGAGCCAGGAGCATTTCACCTTCAAGGGCGACTTCTACCGTTTCGACAACTACAGCCTCAAGCCCAAGCCCCTGGGGCGACCGGAAATCTTCCAGGGCGGCAGTTCCCGAGCGGCCCGGGACATGGCCGCGAGGGTGTCGGACTGGTACTTCACCAACGGCAACAGCGTGGAGGGGATCAAGGCCCAGGTCGATGACATCCGCGCCAAGGCCACGGCCAACCAGCATCAGGTGAAGATTGGGGTGAATGCCTTCGTGATTGCCCGGGATACCGAACAAGAGGCGCAGGCGGTGCTGCAACAGATCATCGACCAGGCCGATCCAGAGGCGGTCAGGGCCTTCGGTGATGCGGCCAGGCAGGCTGGCCAGGCCTCGCCGGAAGGAGAGGGCAACTGGGCCAAGTCGAGCTTCGAGGACCTGGTGCAATACAACGACGGTTTCAAGACCAACCTGATCGGTACCCCGCAGCAGATTGCCCAGCGAATCGTCGAGCTCAAGGCGGTGGGTGTGGACCTGGTACTGGCGGGATTCCTGCATTTCCAGGAGGAAGTGGAGTACTTCGGCCGCCGCGTACTGCCCCTGGTACGCGAGCTGGAGGCCCAGGCCGGGCAGGACGCCGCGGCCTGATGCGTCGAAGGCCCCGTGGCCTTCATGCTTCGTGTAGCCGCTGCCCCAGGCTGCGCATGGCCCGCAGGGCCGCAGGGGCCCTGGAGCATTGCAGGCCTGGCGGCCTGGTCGCAGCCTCGCAAGCTCGGCAGCGGCTACAAGGTCGTGGCGACTACAGGCCCAGCTCGCAGAGGCCCGGGTGATCGTCCGGGCGCCGCCCCAGGGGCCAGTGGAACTTGCGCTCGCTGGCCTTGATCGGCATGTCGTTGATACAGGCGAAGCGCCGGGCCATCAGCCCCCGTTCATCGAACTCCCAGTTTTCGTTGCCGTAGGAACGGAACCAGTTACCGGAGTCGTCGTGCCATTCGTAGGCATAACGCACGGCAATGCGGTTGTCGGTAAAGGCCCAGAGTTCCTTGATCAGCCGGTAGTCCAGTTCCTTGGCCCATTTGCGGGTGAGGAAGGCCTTGGCTTGCTCCCGGTCATGGGCGAACTCGGCGCGGTTGCGCCACTGGGTATCCAGGGTGTAGGCCAGGGATACTCGTTCCGGGTCCCGCGAGTTCCAGCCATCTTCGGCCAGGCGGATCTTCTCGATCGCCGATTCACGGGTGAAAGGGGGAAGCGGCGGGCGCACTTGGGTGTTAGACGACATGGGTAGTCTCCAATGAAAGTTGCAGTTCCAACTAAGGCGTAGCACTGCTTCGGGTCGATCAGAGATCCAATAACTTTCGCGCCATGCATTGCGCATTATCGGCAGCACTGTAATCGCCCATGACCAGCGCAACGGTAATGGCACCATCGATCAGGATCAGCAGCTGTGCCGCCAGTTCCGAAGGTTGTTGCGTGCCATGTTCCTGGCAAAGTTCGACCAGATAGTCGAGCAGCTTCTGTTTGTGCCGTTTCGCTACCTGGCGCACCGGGTCTTGCGGATCACCGGTTTCACCACTGGTATTGATGAAGGCGCAGCCGCGAAAGTCTTCGCGGCCGAACCACTCCTTGAGTACGCTGAACAGCGCCAGCAGGCGTTGGGCCGAGCCCTGGGCCTTGCCCACTTCGCTGCGGTACCAGTGCATCCAGCGCTCGTCGCGCCGCTCCAGGGCGGCCACGACCAATTGTTCCTTATTGTCGAAATAGCGATAGACGCTCTTTCGAGAAACCCCGGCAGTCTTGACCAGAAGATCCATGCCGGTGGCGGCGATACCACTTTTGTAGATCAGTTTCTCGGTGACATCGAGAATGATATCGCGTGTTTCTGAGTGAGTAATTTCGTTCATGGAGCAAAGAGTAGAACGATCGTTCTCCTTGGTCAATGGGGTTGTTCGAATCATTCATCCACGCAGGAATTCGACTGCCTGTGTATCGGCCACTACAGGCTTTGTACAGGCCAGATAGAGGACTACGACCTATCCATGGTGTAAGCTCTTGCGCTCTTTGAATCTGAGCCACTGCCAACCCTATGCCGTTGCTTTTCAAGCGTTCCCTGCTGCCCAAGCTGCGCAGCTTTCCCCTGGCCCCCGATGCCTTCACCACGCTGTGTGGGGCGGCGCAGTTTCGCCAAACCCTGCTGGAGCAGATCGCCCAGGCTACCCAACGCATCTATATCGTTGCCCTGTACCTGCAGCAGGATGAAGCTGGCCAGGAGATCCTCGATGCCCTGCATGCTGCCAAGGCCGCTCGTCCCGAGCTGGACATCGTGGTGGTGGTGGATTGGATGCGCGCCCAACGCGGCCTGATCGGCGCTGGCAAGCAGCCGGGCAATTCGGCCTGGTACCAGGAAATGACCCGCACCCACGCCAGTGTGGTGCCGATCTACGGCGTACCGGTGCAGACCCGGGAGCTGTTCGGGGTCCTGCACCTGAAGGGGTTCGTGATCGACGATTGCGTGCTCTACAGCGGCGCCAGCCTGAACAACGTGTACCTGCACAAATTCGACAAGTATCGGTTCGACCGCTATCACCTGCTGCACAATCGCGCCCTGGCCGACTCCATGCATCACCTGGTGCAGCATGGCCTGGTGGAGTCGCGGGCGGTGCATCGCCTGGACCTGCCAAAGCTGCCGACGACCCGCAGCTTGCGCAATGACATCGGCGACCTGCGCAGCCGGCTCAAGCATGCAGCCTACGACACCACGGCCGGCAGCCTGGAGCGCAACGGGTTATCTGTCAGTCCGCTGCTGGGAGTGGGCAAGGGCAACCCGCTGAACCGCGTGATCTGCGAGCTGATGGCCGGGGCCCAGAAGCAGCTGACCATCTGCACCCCGTATTTCAACCTGCCATTGCCAGTGGTCCGGGAAATCAACCGGGCCCTGGAGCGGGGAGTGAAGATCGACATCATCGTTGGCGACAAGACCGCCAACGACTTCTATATCCCCCCCAGCGAGCCGTTCAAGGTCATCGCTGCCTTGCCCTATCTGTACGAGATCAGCCTGCGGCGCTTCGCCAAGCGGCATCAGAAGTACATCGACAATGGACAATTGAACCTGCACCTATGGCGCGATGGCGATAACAGCTACCACCTCAAGGGCCTGTGGATCGACGAGCGCTACACCTTGCTCACCGGCAACAACCTCAACCCACGGGCATTCCGCCTGGACCTGGAAAATGCCCTGCTGCTGGACGACCCCAAGGGGGAGTTGCTGGCGGCGCGCAGTGCCGAGCAGGCCGAGATCTATCGCCATACCCGGCGCATCGGGCATTTCCAGTCGCTGGACAGCCTGGCCGATTACCCGGAGGCGGTGAGCAAGTTCCTGCGCCGGGTCAGCCGCGTGCGCATCGAGCGCCTGCTGTACCGCATCCTCTGATCTGTAGCCGCTAGGCCCTTCAGGCGTTGGGTATCACCGTGCTCCTGCGGGGCCTGCGGCAGCGGCTACACCAAGCTCGAATCTGTAGCCGCTGCCTCGCCTGCAAGGCTGCGCAAAGGGCCGCAGGCCCTTTGCGCAAGTCGATATCGACGTAGGGCAGCGGCCAGTGGATCAGCTTTGCTTGAGTGGGTAAGGCCACAGCGCCACCAACGCCAGCAGCACTGCCGCCAGCAGATAGGGCAGGCGTGGCTCCATGGCGTAGATCAAGGTGCCGGCCATTGGCCCGACCACCGCCCCCAGGCCCTGGGCTGCGCCGATGCTGCCGGCCGTGGCGCCTTGCTCCGAGGCTTGCACCGAATTGGCCGCCAGGGCCGAGAACGACGGGAATATCCCGCCCATGCCCGCCGCCGAGACGAAGAACGCCAGCCACAGGCTCCAGGCGCTGTCCGCCAGCATCGCCCCGGCATAACCCACGGCTGAAAGCAGGGCGCCGGCGCGGATCATCCGCAGTGGCGCCCATTCCAGCTTGCGCACCACCAGTTGGGCGCAGATCAGGGCCACACCGACCATGGTCAGGGCGATCCCGGCGGTCTGCGCCGCATCGGCGGAGTTCATCTGCAGCCGGTCCATGGCATAGAAGCTCACGGTGATCTGGGCCAGCGTCACGCAGAGCATGGCGACGAAGGCCACCACCATTGGCCGGGCCAGCCGCGGATCGTTCAGGCGAACCCGGCCAGGCGTCTGGGCCAGGTGCAACTCCTGGCGGGGCAGTTGCCGGTACATCACCACCAGCGCCAGCAGTGGCAGGATAGCCATGACGTAGAAGGGCAGGCTCAGGCTGTGCCGGGCCAGCAGCGCGGCGGCGGCCGGTCCTACCACCAGGCCCACGGCGTTGGCTGCACCCAGGGTGGCCATGGCCCGGGCCCGATGCTGGGGTTCGAAGTGGTCGGCCACCAGGGCGAATCCGCCCACCGGCACCGCCGCATAGAAAGCGCCGATCAAGCCGCGGCCCAGTACCAGGCCGGCGAAGGCCACGGCGACGCTGGGCAAGGTCCGCAGGGATACATCGATGAACAGGCACAGGGCCCAGTAAGCCAGGGTGAAGCCGGCGATCCCGACCAGCAACACCCGGCGGCGGCCATAGCGATCGCTGGCCTGGCCCCAGGGGCGCGCCAGCAGCACCCAGATCACCCCGGCCACGGTCACTGCCACACCGGCATGCCAGGTTTCCAGATGCAGTACCCGAGAGATCGGGCCGATCAGCGAGACGAAGGCCATCATCGACATGGTGCAGGCCATGTAGGCCGCCATCAGCGGCAAGAGCGAGAGGGGCCTGGAGGCGGAGGGGGTGGGCATAGCTGGTCTTCCATGAGGAACATCGGGGCGTGCACGTTATCGGGATAACGCACCGCTGCCCAGGCCTAATTGCAGCGCAAGCGGGGGGAGCGATGGAGCAGGAACCGGCATGCCGGTTCCCGCCAGGGGCCGCGGAGTCAGTTCAGGCCCAGCTTGCCGCGCAGGGTAGAGAGGTCCTCGGCCAGGGTGTTGACCGGGCCCACCAGGGCCTTGCGGTCGTTCTCCTTGACCTTGTCGTAGGTCATGAAGCCACCGTCCGCAGTCTTGTACTTGGCCAGGATCTTGTTCACGGCGGCGAAGTTCTTGTCCACCTTGGCGACAAAGGCCTTGTCCTGCTTCTCGATCTGCGGACGGAACAGGTCGACGATTTTCTTCGCCCCGTCGATGTTGCCCTGGAAGTCGTAGAGGTCGGTGTGGCTGTAGCGATCTTCTTCACCGGAGATCTTGGTCGCAGCGACTTCCTCGAGCAGGGCAGCGGCCCCGCCGACCACTTTTTCCGGTGGGAAGGTCAAGCCCGCGACGCGCGCCTGCAGGTCCTTGACGTCCTTGTTCAGGCGGTCGGCCAGGTCGCCCAGGCCCTGGGTGCTGTTCTCTGAAAACAACGAGTACTCCAGGCGATGGAAGCCGGTGAAGTCCTCGGCCTTGACCCCTTGTTCATGGTCGTCGACGCGGGAGTCGATAGAGGCATCCAGGTCGCTGAACAGCTCGGCGATCGGCTCGATCGACTCGTAGTAGACCCGGGTCGGCGCATAGAGCTGCCGGGCCTTGGCCAAGTCGCCCTGTTTCACTGCATCGGTGAATTGCTGGGTATGGCTGGCCAGTTCGTCGAGCTGTTCAGTGACGTAGATCTTGTAGTCGGAGATCGGCCCCACCAGCTCCAGGGGCGCGGGGGCGGCCAGGGCCGACAGCGGAGCGTGGAGCAAGCCAAGGGTCAGCAACACAGCGAGAGGCGACTTTTTCATGGGACGTTTCCGTGGGGTTATTGTAGGGGGCGATCAGGCATTGGCCTTGGCAGCCGTGGCGGCGAGCAGCGAACGACCGATGAAGTCCTGGTCGCCCGTGACCCCCGGCAGGGTGAAGAAATAACCGCCGCCAGTGGGCTTGAGGTACTCCTCCAGGGGTTCGCCGTTGAGTCGGGTCTGCACGGTGATGAAGCCTTTCTCCAGGTCCGCCTGGTAGCAGATGAACAACAGGCCCATGTCCAACTGGCCGTTCTTGTTCACGCCATTGGAATAGTTGAACGGCCGGCGCAGGATCAGGTTCTGCTGGGTCTTGGCGGTGCGCGGGTTGGCCAGGCGGATGTGGGCATCGAGCTTGGTCACCTTGCCGTGGGGGTCCTTGGCGTAGTCGGGAACCTGGCTTTCGTGGTGGCCGTCCATGGGGGCGCCGCTGGCCTTGATCCGGCCCAGGATGCTTTCCTGTTCCTGCAGCGGGGTACGGTCCCAGCGTTCGACGAAGTTGCGGATGATGCGCACCGCCTGGTAGCTGCCGTGGGCGGCCCAGGCCGGCTCGTCGCTGCCAGGCTGGACCCAGACGATCTGCTGCATGGCCTTCTGGTCGTTGGAGTCGGGGTTGGCCGAGCCATCGCGAAAGCCCAGGAAGTTGCGCGCGCTCTGTGCCGGTTCGCCCGGCTTGGCCGGGGCCTGGGGCGGTACGCTGCCTTCCTGTTTCCAGCGTACCAGCAGCAGGTCGGGCAGGTTCTTCACGATGTCGCGCAGGGCATGGATATTGGTGTCGGCGGTGTTGGAACAGAACTGCAGGCTCAGGTCGCCATGGCAGCAGGCCGGTTCCAGGGCGTCGTTGGGAAAGCCCACCATGCGTACCAGGCGCTTGGGCTTGGCATCGGCCAGGCCGAAGCGTTCGTCGAACAGTGACTCGCCCACCGAGACGGTGATGGTCAGGTTGTCCGGGGTGACCACCGGACCGAGGATGCCGGAGTCCAGTGGCGGCAGTTTTGCGTCGACCTGGGTCACGGGTCCGCCCTGCATGAGGAAGGCGATGCGTTCGTTGAGGGTGCGGAACAGGCGCTCCAGGTCCTCGCGGTCGCTGGCCAGCACATCGAACGCCACCATCATTCCTGCGGTGGGGCGCGCAGTGACGATGCCGCTCTGGTGCTGGCCGTGGAAGTCGTTGCGTTCCTGGGTCTTGTCGCTGCTGGGGGCCACGGTCACTTGGGGCGGTGCTTGTCCGGCCAGGGCCGGGCTCGCCAGGCTGCTGCCGGCCAGGGCGACGCTGGCGGCGCCCATGCCCAGCAAGACACGTCGGCGTTGGGCGGAAAATGACGGATTGGACTGATCTGAATCGTTCATTGCGCAGGACTCGTGTCGTTACAGGCCGGAGAGGCCCAATGCGGGATCGATGCCGTCCAGGGCGTCGGCCAGGGTCTTGGCCTTGTCGGCGATCTCCTTGCGTTGCTCGCCACTGACCTGGTCGTAGCCCAGGTAGCCGAAGCCGTCGCGCAGGCTATCCAGGCGTGCGGCCAGGGCGGTGGCGGCGTTGTCCACCGGTGGCAGCACCTGGGCCGCCGACTTGGCCAGTAGCGGTCGCAGCAGGTCGATGACCTTGCGTGTGGTTTCCAGGTTGGCGGCAAAACCGCCCAGGTCGCTGTGGCTATAGCGCTCCTCTTCACCGCTGCTGGCACGCAGGTCGGCGAGGCTGTGCATGTTGCGCGCCACGATGCTCACCAGTTGTTCGGGCGGCAGGGCCTGGGCCAGCAACTGTTCCTTGAGGTTGCCGACATCCTTGGACAAGGCTTGGGCCACTGGTGCCAGGCCTGCCAGGTCACGTTGCTGGAACAGGCCGTACTCCAGGCGATGGAAACCGCCGAAACCGGGGTCCTGTTCACGCTTTTCGAAGTAATCGGCACGGGCGTTGATCGCATTGTCCAGCTCGGCCAGGCGCTGCGCGGCCGGGGCCAGGCGTTGATAGGCGGCACGGGCGGGCACGTACAGGGCTTGGGCCTGCTTCAGGTCACCGGCTTCGATGGCCTGCTGCAAGGCCGCGACGGCCTTGACCAGGGCACTGCCCTGGGTGCTCAGGTAGACGCGGAACTCCGATAGGGGACCGATAAAGGCCACCATCGATGGCCGTGCCTTGGCCTGGGCCTCGGACTCGGCGGTCGGGGTGACATGCAGGGACCCCCTGGGGTTGCTCAACAGGCCGCAGGTGATGGCGTAGTCCCCGGGCTGCAGGTTGGCGTTGATCACCTGGCTCAGGCCCGGGGCGATGTTTTCCCGTTCTTCGACCACCAGCACGCCATCGAGGATTTCCCACTCCACGGCGCGCTCCGAGCGGTTGACGATGCGAAAGCTGGCGCGGCCGGCGGGCACGGTAAGCGCATTGGGCTCGCAGCTGTGGGGGTGGATGGTCACGGTGATCTCGCCCTGGTGGGCCTGGCGCTTGCTGGCCGCCAGTTGCGAGGCGTAGTAGAACAGCCCGCCGGCGGCGATCATCACGATCACCGAGCCGGCGACCGCCCAACGCAGAGCGCGGGGCGGCGAGGCCTGAGGAGAGGCTTGCTGGGTCATGGGGAGCCTTACTGACTGGAAACGGAAGACGATGGGCCGGGCGCCTTGGCAGGCGCGGCGCCGGGCAGGAAGAACAGCACCAGGGTCACGGCCAGGTACAGCACATAGGCGCCCAGGGTGCTGATGGTGGGGGCGTCCTGGTAGCCGAACATGCCGGCCAGCACCGAGCCCAGCGGGCCGTCCATGGGCAGGCTGGCGCTGAAGTCGAAGAGCACGGTCTGCAGGTGGTTCCACAGCCCGGCTTCATGCAGTGCCTGTACCGAATTGGCCAGGATGCCGGCGGCTACCACCAGGATGAACAGCCCGGTCCAGCGGAAGAACACCGCAAGGTTCAGGCGCATGCTGCCGGTGTAGATCAGGAAGCCGACGATAATGGCCGTCACCAACCCCAGCAATGCACCGATGGGCGCGCCCGGGCCTTCACTCTGTTGGAACACCGCCAACAGGAAGAACACGGTCTCCAGGCCCTCCCGGGCGACGGCGAAGAACACCATGGCGATCAGGGCGATCACCTGGTGCCGGGAGCCGGCCAGGGCCTGGTCCAGGGAGGCTTGCAGGGAGTGCTTGATGGAACGTGCCACCTTGCGCATCCAGAACACCATGGAGCTGAGGATGCCCACGGCCACCAGGCCGACGATGCCTTCGAACAGTTCTTGTTGCTTCTGCGGGAACTCGGCGCTCATCAGTTCCAGGCCGCCACCGACCAGCAGGGCCAGGGCAGCCGCGAGAAAGACGCCGATCCACACCGCTGGCATCCACTGGCCACGGCCGGTCTGTTGCAGGTAGCTGGCGATGATGCCAACGATGAGCGCGGCTTCGATCCCTTCGCGCAGCATGATCAGAAATGGAACGAGCATTCAGCACCAGCGGATAAACTAGGTAGGGAGCTAAGTTGTAACATAATGATACTCATTGCTAAATGAAAATCGTTGACAGCCGCTGAACGGAAGCTGAACGAGATTTGTTTACCAGAATTGCCGCGCATCGGGATTCCTTGCGGTCATTGGTCCGGTATCCCCGGGCAACTTCAGTGCATGGCTAAGCACGGTTGGCCGGGCAGGGCAGCAGGCAACGTTGCCTTGGGCGGCAATGATGAGAAAGTACTCCGGTCTGGGGCGGGGAAGAGAGGCTGGCCCACTGGCCAGCCATGAAGATGAAGACGCGTTTCGAGCGGGGGAGTGTGGCGGGTTCGGGCAAGCGTTGGCCCGGATCTCAGGGACGGTTCTTCGCCTCGATCCATTGCGCCATGTATTGGGTGCTCTTGTGGTGATGGTGGCGCAGCATGCTGCCGGTGAAGTTGTCCCGGCGTTCCTGGGCCAGGTGTTGGCGGCAGTGTTGCAGGCGCTGGATCAACGCCGGGCCATGGACCTGCTGGCGGTAGCGTGCTGCCAGTAACTGGCTGCCTGCGGCCTGGGCCTGGGACCACTGGGCCTGGTCCTGATACAGGCGCACTGCCGCTGCGGCCAGGGCGGTGGCGGACTCCTCCACGGCGCCGGGCCATGGCAGGTCGGGCACGGTCATCGATTCGCTGCCTATGGGGGTGGTCACGCTTGGCGTGCCACAGAGCATGGCGTCCAGCAGCTTGCCCTTGATGCCCGCGCCGAAGCGCAGTGGTGCCAGGCAGATGCGCGCAGCGCTCATCACCTGCAACGCGTCCTCGGCCCAGTTCATGATATGGAAGCCTTGGGCCGGGTTATGCAGCGCCGCTGCCTTGGGCGGGGTATAGGCGCCATACAGGTGCAGTTGCGCGCCGGGTAATTGCTGGCGGATCAAGGGCCATACGCGGTTCTTCATCCACAGCACCGCATCCCAGTTCGGTGCGTGGCGGAAGTTACCGATGCTGAGAAAGTGCGCCCGTTGCTCGAACGGCACGAAACCCTCCGGCAGTCGTTCCAGCATCAACGGGCACCAGTGCAGCAGCGTCGGTGGCAGGCGGAACTGTTCCACCAGTAGCTCGATCTCCACTTCGGAGATCATCAGGCTCAGGTCGCAACGATAGATGGCGGCGATCTCGCGCTTGGCCAGGTCGGTCTCGGCCATGTGCTGGAACTCGTCCTGCTGCGCCTGGGCGAACAGCGGGCTGAAATCGTCTTCTGCGCTCGCGTGCTTGAGATGCTCCTTGAGCCGTTGGTGCCGCGCATGGCGCAGGCACTGCAGGTCAGAAGTCTCCAGGACCCGCAAGGCATTGGGGCAGTGTTGCTCCACGCGCCAGCCGAACTGCTCCTCCATCATGAACTGGTCGAAGAGCACGATATCCGGCGCCAGTTCGGCGACGAAGCGGTCGAAGCTGGCGTTGTTGAGCTCGATCGGGCATTCGCGAATCCCCAGGGCAACGAGGTCTTCCTTGTGTTCACCAGGATTGGCCGGGCTGCTGAAGGTCAACTCCCAGCCCTGGTCGAGAAAACATTGCAGGATCTGCATCATGTGCCCGCCGGCGGCCGAAGAGCGCGGCTCGGGCCACACGTAACCAATGATCAGGACTTTGGTCGTGGCGGTAGGGCTCATGGGGCGTGGTTCCTGGTGGGCGAGGGCAAAAAAAGGTCGCCATTAAACCACAGCCACAGGGGGCTGATACCCGCTTCAGCCGAGGATGCTGCGCACCTTGTCGCGCAGTTGGTCGATGGAGAACGGCTTGCCGATCACCGCCATGCCGCCGGGTACGTCGATGGACTCGGCATAACCGCTGGCGAACAGCACCGGTAACCGGGGACGCAGCAACAATGCGCGCTCGGCCAGCTCCCTGCCGTTCATGCCCGGCAGGCCGACATCGGTCATCAGCAAGTCGATGGCTTGCTCCTGGTCCTGCAAGCGTTCCAGCGCCGCCTCACTGCCATCGGCCTCGAGCACCGAAAATTCCAGTTCTTCGAGGACGTCGACGATCAGCATGCGCACGATGGCATCGTCTTCGACGACTAGGATGGTAGGGGCACTAGCGGGCATAGGGGCACTCTCAAGGGTTGGATTCGGTGGAACCGCAGCAGGCGGCCCTGTGCATCAGTAAATGGCGCGAGGTCACAAGTTCCCGAAACTGTACAAAAAAAATCGCTTGTACAAGTGCTGGCAAGAATAACCGCTTCTATTGTGCTACGGCAGGGCAAATCCCAGATTACCGGCATGCAGGTTATAAAAAATAGCTGCAATGGCCGAATGTGGGGCAAACTTCCTTCTTTTCACCAGTGCCAAGGTCCATTCAATGATTCGTCCGTCTTCGGTTGATGAACAGAGTTTTCGCAAGCTGCTGACCCGCAACATCAGCCTGCCCCTTGGCGTGGGCGTACTCAGTGCGGTGTTTTTCGTGTCCTTGATCACCTACCTGTTGTCGGTGATCCAGTGGGTGCAGCACACCGACCGGGTGATCAACAACTTCAACGAGGCCGCGCGCCTGACCATCGACCTGGAAACCGGCATGCGCGGTTTTCTGATCACCGGCAACGAACATTTCCTCGACCCTTACGAAGTGGCCAAGCCGCGCATCATCAGCGAGCTGCGCGGCTTGCAGGAACTGGTGGCGGACAACCCGCAGCAGGTGGACCGGGTCCGGCGCATCGAGGCCCTGCAACTGGAATGGAACAACTATGCTCAGGGCATGATCGAGCTGCGCCGGCAGAACGGCGACTACCGCGAGGCGGTGCAAGCCGGGCGCGGCAAGCGCCTGACCGACGAGGTCCGCAAGGAATACGACGATGCGGTGGCCATGGAGCAGCAACTGCGCCAGCAGCGTAATGAAAACGTCAGCCGTACCACGATTTTCAGTGTCGCCCTGTACCTGCTGTTCGTGGTGGGTATCAGCGGCATGCTGGCCTATGTCGGGCGCCGTGACCTGTTGTCCTTGTCGCGCAGCTACAGCGACAACCTCGAAGCCGAACTGCGCAGTGCCCGCAGCCTGGAGCGCCAGGCCTGGTTGCGCAATGGCCAGACCGAACTGGCCGAGCAGATGCTGGGGCAACTGACCCTGAACCTGCTGGGTCGCAACATCCTGCAGTTCTGCGCCCAGTACCTGGGGACGCCGGTGGCGGCGCTGTACGTGCGCGAGGAGCATGGCGCCCTCAAGCGCGTGGCTTCCTACGGCTTCTCTCGCGAGCAGGAGGAGCAGGGCCAGTCGTTGTATGGCGACGAAGGGCTGGTGGGGCAGGCAGCGCAACATAAGCGCCTGATCCGCCTGGACGATGTGCCGCAGGATTATTTCAAGGTCAGCTCCGGCCTTGGCGAGGGGGCGCCGCGCAGCGTGCTGGTGGTGCCAACCCGCGATGACGACCGAGTCAACGGGGTGATCGAGCTGGGCTTCCTGCGCGCCCTGAGCGAGCGCGATATCGAGTTGCTGGAGCTGATCGCCGGCAATATTGGTACTTCCATCGAGGCCGCGCGCTATCGCCAGCGTTTGCAGGAGGTGCTGGCCGAGACCCAGCAGCTCAACGAAGAACTGCAAGTCCAGCAGGAGGAGCTCAAGACCGCCAACGAGGAGCTGGAAGAACAGTCGCGCATTCTCAAGGAGTCCCAGGCACACCTGGAAACCCAGCAGGTGGAGCTGGAGCAGACCAACGAACAGCTGGCGGAACAGGCCCAAGTGCTGTCCGAGCAGCGCGACGCCATGGATCGCAAGAACAGCGAGCTCAACGAGGCGCAGGTCGAGCTGCAGGAGCGCGCCGAAGAATTGCAGCGCTCGAGCAAGTACAAGTCCGAGTTCCTTGCCAACATGTCCCACGAGCTGCGCACGCCACTCAACAGCTCGCTGATCCTGGCCAAATTGCTGGCCGAGAACCCCCAGGAAAACCTCAGCGAGGAACAGGTCAAGTTCGCCGAGTCGATCTATTCCGCCGGCAACGATCTGCTGAACCTGATCAACGACATCCTGGATATCTCCAAGGTCGAGGCCGGCAAGCTCGAGGTCCGGCCGGAGAACGCCAGCGTATCGCGCCTGGTGGAGGGCTTGAGCAACCTGTTCCAGCCGCTGACGGCGGAAAAAGGCCTGGAGTTTCGCGTTGAGTTGCAACCCGGGGCGCCGCAGACGCTGTTCACCGATCGCCAACGGGTCGAGCAGGTGCTCAAGAACCTGCTGTCCAACGCCGTCAAGTTCACCGAGCAGGGCCAGGTCAGCCTGACGGTGTCCGCCCATCCGAGGGCCGGGATCGCCTTCGCCGTACGGGACACCGGGATTGGCATCGCCCAGGACCAGCAGGAAAGTATCTTCGAAGCCTTCCGCCAGGCCGATGGCACTACCAACCGGCGTTATGGCGGTACCGGCCTGGGCCTGTCCATTTCCCGCGACCTGGCCAACTTGCTCGGGGGTTCCATCAGCGTCAGCAGCGAGCCTGGGCGCGGCAGTCTCTTCACCCTGGTCTTGCCGGAGCACTACGACGCCGCGTCGCCGGTGCTCCCGGCGGAACCGGCGCCGCTTGCGCCGGTGGCCGTGTCCCAACCGCCGCAAGCGGTGCCGGAGGTGGTGGCGCCTGCCCCGATCCCTCGTTTCGCCGACGATCGGGACAAGGCGCCCTTCAAGAGCCGTTGCATCCTGGTGGTGGAGGACGAAGCCAACTTCGCGCATATCCTCTTCGACCTGGCCCATGAGCTGGGTTATCACTGCCTGGTGGCCCATGGCGCCGACGAAGGTTTCGGCCTGGCGACCCAGTTCGTTCCCGATGCAATTCTCCTGGACATGCGCTTGCCCGATCACTCCGGCCTGACGGTGTTGCAACGGCTCAAGGAGCACCCGCAGACCCGGCATATCCCGGTGCATGTGATCTCGGTGGAAGACCGGGTCGAGGCGGCGATGCACATGGGCGCCGTGGGCTATGCGGTCAAGCCCACGACCCGCGAGGAGCTCAAGGATGTCTTCGCCCGCCTGGAGGCCAAGTTGACGCAGAAGGTCAAGCGCGTGCTGCTGGTGGAGGACGACGACCTGCAGCGCGACAGCATCGCCCGGCTGATCGGCGACGATGACATCGAGATCACCGCCGTGGGCCTGGCCCAGGATGCCCTGGAGCTGCTGCGCAAGAATGTCTACGACTGCATGGTCATCGACCTCAAGCTGCCGGACATGCTGGGCAACGACCTGCTCAAGCGCATGTCCACCGAAGACATCTGCTCGTTTCCACCGGTGATCGTCTACACCGGGCGCAACCTGACCCGCGACGAGGAGGCCGAGCTGCGCAAGTATTCGCGCTCGATCATCATCAAGGGCGCCCGTTCGCCAGAGCGCCTGCTGGATGAAGTGACGCTTTTTCTGCACAAAGTCGAATCCCAGTTGTCCCATGAGCGGCAGAAGATGCTCAAGACCGCCCGCAGCCGCGACAAGGTCTTCGAGGGACGCAAGGTCCTCCTGGTGGATGACGATGTGCGTAATATCTTCGCCTTGACCAGCGCCCTGGAACACAAGGGCGCCGTGGTGGTGATCGGGCGTAACGGCCTGGAAGCCATTGCCAGACTCAACGAAGTCGAGGATATCGATTTGGTGCTGATGGACGTGATGATGCCGGAGATGGACGGTTTCGAAGCCACGGCGCAGATCCGCAAGGATCCGCGCTGGCGCAAGCTGCCGATCATTGCGGTGACGGCCAAGGCCATGAAGGACGACCAGGAGCGCTGCCTGCAGGCCGGCGCCAACGACTACCTGGCCAAGCCCATCGATCTCGACCGGTTGTTCTCACTTATCCGCGTGTGGCTACCCAAGATGGAAAGAATTTAGTGGAGCGCAATACCGAGATCGAACTGCGTTTGTTGATCGAAGCTATCTACCTTAAATACAGCTACGACTTTCGCGATTACTCCGGTGCTTCGATCAAGCGCCGGGTCAACCACGCCTTGCGCCAGTTCGAATGCAAGACCATCTCGGCCTTGCAGGAACGGGTGCTGCACGATCCGACCGCGTTCATGCAGCTGTTGCAGTTCCTGACCATTCCGGTCAGCGAGATGTTTCGCGACCCTTCGCACTTCCTGGCGATTCGCCAGGAAGTGGTGCCGTTGCTCAAGACCTATCCGTCGCTGAAGATCTGGATCGCCGGGTGCAGCACGGGTGAAGAGGTCTATTCCATGGCCATCCTGCTGCGCGAGGAAGGCTTGCTGGAGCGGACCATCATCTATGCCACGGACATCAACCCCAACTCCCTGGAAAAGGCCAAGCAGGGCATCTTCTCCCTGGAGAACGTGCGGGCCTATACCCACAACTACCAGCGGGCGGGTGGCAAGCGCTCCTTTGCCGACTACTACACCGCGGCCTATGACTATGCGATCTTCGACAAGAGCCTGCGCGAAAGCGTGACCTTTGCCGACCACAGCCTGGCCACCGACAGCGTATTTTCTGAGACGCAGTTGATCTCATGCCGTAACGTATTGATTTATTTCAATAAAAAGTTGCAGGATCGAGCCTTTGGCCTGTTCCATGAATCGCTCTGCCATCGTGGGTTCCTGGTGCTGGGTAGCAAGGAAACCCTGGACTTCTCCGCCTACGGCAAGCACTTCGAGCCCCTGGTCAAACAAGAACGGATCTATCGCAAGCTATGACGCAGGATATTCTCAGCCCTGGCGCGCTACCGCCGATCGAGGCCATCGTGGTGGGCGCCTCCGCCGGTGGCGTTGAAGCCTTGCTGGGCCTGTTCAGCGGGTTCGGCCGGGGTTTCCGACTGCCGTTGATCGTCGTCCTGCACCTGCCCGATGAACGCCGCAGCCAACTGGCGGAGGTCTTCGACCGGCGCCTGGCGCTGAGAGTCAAGGAGGCCGATGACAAGGAGCAGATCCTGCCCGGCACCTTGTATTTCGCCGCCCCCGGTTATCACCTGTCGGTGGAGCAGGACCACAGCCTGTCCCTGAGCCAGGAGGAGCGGGTCCATCATTCGCGGCCGGCCATCGACGTCTTGTTCGAATCTGCCGCCGACGCCTATGGCCCGCGCCTGGCTGCGGTGCTGTTGACCGGGGCCAACCAGGACGGCGCTCGCGGCTTGGCCGAGGTCAAGCGCCAGGGCGGCCTGACCATCGTCCAGGACCCCAGCGAGGCCCAGGTATCGACCATGCCGGATGCGGCCCTGGCCCTGCACCAACCGGACTACATCCTCCCTTTGCACGGCATCAGCCGTCTGCTCGCCGAGCTGGAACGAAGCGCATGTTGAGTAATATCCAAGCCAAGCTGCTGATCGTCGATGACCTGCCGGAGAACCTGCTGGCCCTCGAAGCCCTGATCAAGCGCGAGGATCGCCTGGTATACAAGGCCTTGTCGGCCGACGAAGCCCTGTCGCTGTTGCTCCAGCATGAGTTCGCCATGGCCATCCTCGATGTGCAGATGCCTGGCATGAACGGTTTTGAGCTGGCGGAACTGATGCGGGGCACGGAAAAGACCAAGAACATTCCCATCGTGTTCGTCAGCGCCGCCGGGCGCGAACTCAACTACGCCTTCAAGGGCTACGAGAGCGGGGCCGTGGACTTCTTGCACAAGCCCCTGGACACCCATGCGGTCAAGAGCAAGGTCAACGTCTTCGTCGACCTGTATCGCCAGAGCAAGGCCATGAAGCAACAGGTCGAGGCCCTGGAGCGCAGTCGTCGTGAGCAGGAGGCGCTGCTCAAGAAGCTGCAGGCGACCCAGAACGAACTGGAGCAGGCGGTGCGCATGCGTGACGATTTCATGTCGATCGTCGCCCATGAGGTACGCACGCCCCTCAATGGCCTGATCCTGGAGACCCAACTGCGCAAGATGCACCTGGCCCGGGAGAATGCTGCGGCCTTCAGCCTGGACAAGATGCACGCGATGGTCGACCGCGACGAGCGCCAGATCAAGAGCCTGATCAGATTGATCGAGGACATGCTCGATATCTCGCGCATTCGTACCGGCAAACTGTCGATCCGCCCGTCGCGCTTCGACCTGGTGCAGTTGGTACGCGGCCTGGTGGAGAATTTCGCCCCCCAGGTCGAAGCCGCGCAATCATCCCTGAGCCTGCATGCCGAGCAAGCGGTGGAGGGCAACTGGGACGAGTTTCGCATCGAGCAAGTGGTTTCCAACCTGCTGACCAACGCCTTGCGCTACGGCGCCAAGAGCCCGATCGAGGTACGGGTCTACACCGCCCGCGGCGAAGCCCGGATCGAGGTGCGTGACCACGGTATCGGCATCAGCGAAGACAACCAGAAGCGCATTTTCCAGCAATTCGAGCGGGTCAGCGCCAGCCATGTGGCTGCGGGCCTGGGGCTGGGGCTGTTCATTTCCGAGCAGATCGTCACGGCCCACGGTGGCTCCATCGGCGTTGAGAGCCGCATTGGCGAAGGGGCGCTGTTTCGCGTCTGCCTGCCTCTGGCGGACATCGACCTACCGGCCAGCGCTTAAAACTTCATCCGCACGCAACCTCTGCGTGGCCCGATGGTCGTACAGTGGCTGCCGGGGTTTGCCGGCACGGTGGTCCGGCAAACTTCGACAGCCTCAAGCAGCAATTGACCGAACAAAGGTTTTCCATGAGTGAAGATGCACAAGACGTCGTACTGATCGTCGAAGATGAACCGGTGATCCTGATGCTGCTGGCCGATTACCTGTCGGGCCTGGGCTATCGGGTATTGCAGGCGGAGAACGGCGAGCAGGCGTTCGAGATCCTGGCCAGCAAGCCGAACCTGGACCTGATGATCACCGACTACCGGCTGCCAGGTGGCATCACCGGGGTGATGATCGCCGAGCCGGCAGTGAAACTGCGCCCGGACCTCAAGGTGATTTTCATCAGCGGCTATCCCAACGAGATCCTCGAATGCAACAGCCCGATTGCCCGCAAGGCGCCGATCCTGGCCAAGCCTTTCGACCTCAACAGCCTGCACGAGCAGATCCAGCGACTGCTGGCCTGAGGCGGCCTCAGTCGCGGAGCATTTCCCGCACCTTGGTGGTCAGCAGGTCGAAGGTGAACGGCTTGGTGATCAGCTGCATGCCAGGATCGAGGAAGCCGCCCCGGACCGCCGCATGCTCGGCGTAGCCGGTGATGAACAGCACCTTGAGCTGTGGGCGCAATTGCCGCCCGATTTCCGCCAGCTGCCGGCCGTTCATGCCTGGCAGGCCCACGTCGCTGACCAGGAGATCGATGCGCTGTGGTGAATCGAGAATCGGCATGGCGTCATGTGCATCGCCGGCCTCGAGGAAGTGGTAGCCCAACTCGCCCAGCACGGTACTGACCAGCACCCGCACCGCCGGGTCGTCTTCGACGATCAATACCGTCTCGCCGTTTTGCGCGGCGACCGCTTGCTCCTCTGCCTGTTGTTCATCGCTGGCCGATTCACCGCGAAAACGCGGCAGGTACAGGCAGACCTGGGTGCCCTGGCCCTGGGTGCTGTCCAGGGTCACGTGGCCGCGGGACTGCTTGCTGAAGCCATAGATCATCGACAGCCCCAGGCCAGTGCCCTGGCCGATGGGCTTGGTGGTGAAGAAGGGATCGAATACCCGGTTGAGGATGGCTTCGGGCATGCCGCAGCCGTTGTCGCTGACCCGCAACACTACGTAGTCGCCAGGCTCGAGGTTGTCGTGGGCCTGGACAAAGTCCTCGTCCAGCCTGCAGTTGAGGGTTTCCACCAGCAAGCGACCACCGTTGGGCATGGCATCCCGGGCATTGAGCGCCAGGTTCAGCAGGGCGCTTTCCAATTGGTTGGGGTCGGCCTCGGCTACCCAGGGCTGTTCGCACAGTCGCAGTTGCAGTTCGATGCTTTCGCTGAGGCTGCGCTGCAGCAACTGTGCCATGGAACTCACCAGGGCGTTCATTTCCACGGGCTTGCTGTCCAGCGACTGGCGTCGGGAGAAGGCCAGCAGGCGATGGGTCAGGCCCGCCGCGCGATTGGCCGAGGTCACCCCAAGATCGATCAGGCTGTCCAGGTCCTCGGTGCGTCCCCGGGCCAGGCGCCGGCGCAGTAACTCCAGGCTGCCGATGATGCCGGTCAGCATGTTGTTGAAGTCATGGGCAATGCCGCCGGTGAGCTGGCCGACGGCTTCCATCTTCTGCGACTGGCGCAAGGCTTCCTCGTTGTGCCGCAGCTGTGCAGTGCGTTCCTCCACCTGCTGCTCCAGGGTCTCCAGGGTGCGTTGCAGGCGCAGTTCGCTCTGGCTCAAATCGACCAGCCGGTCCCGGGCTTCGTATTGTCGGCGTCGGCCGCGCAAGGCGGCCTTGGCCAGGCTGATCAGGGTGGCCGGATGAAAGGGCCGTTCGAGAAAGCTGACATTGCCCAGGGGCGCGCCAAAGCTTGCCGCCGGGTTCTGTTCCGGTCCGCCATGATGGGTCAGCAGGATGATCGGCAGGTCCGACCAGGCCGGTTGCTGCTCCAGGTACTGCAGCAAGGGTGTGAGGTCCCCCCCGCGCAAGGCTTCGACAGCGATGATCAGCAAGCCGGCGCCGTGCTCCAGTTCCTGGCACAGGGCGCCGAGGTTTGCGGTGGCCAGGCTGCTGAGGCCGGCTTCATGCAGCATCATCTGGGCCAGTTGGCTATCACGGCCCAGGGGCGTGAGCACCAGGGCCCGCTCGGAAAACTCCGGGCTATGGATCATGGATCTTCGTCCCCCAGCAGCGGCTGGCCTGCACCTTGATAGTTGGGGACGCCGCGCAGTACGCCCTGGAAGGCTTCCAGGGGCTCGCCGATGGTCAAGCCACGGCCGCTGATACGGTATTCGCGGATGGTGGACTCATGGCTGCCGGTGCGTTTCTTGATGATCGAGATGGCCCGGCGCACCTTGCCCAGGGCTTCGAAGTAGCGCAGCAGGATGACCGTGTCGGCCAGGTAGGTGATGTCCACCGGAGCCTGCATGTCACCCACCAGGCCGTGCTGGGCCACGGTCATGAAGGTCGCCGCACCCTGGCGGTTGAGGTACAGCAGCAGCTCGTGCATGTGCAGGACCAGGGCGTTTTCCTCGGGCATGGCTGCCTGGTAGCCGTTGATGCTATCGATCACCACCGTCTTGATCTGGCCCTTGTCGACGCAATGCCTGACCCGGTGGGACAGCTCTCCAGGCGATAGCTCGGCGGCGTCCACCTGTTCGATGATCAGGTTGCCGCTGGCTTGCAGGGCCTGGAGGTCGATGCCCATGTTGTCCATGCGCTCGAACAGCAACCCCAGTTCCTCGTCGAAGATGAACAGCGCGGCTTTCTCGCCCCTGGCCACGGCGGCCGCAGCGAAGATCATGGAAATCAGCGATTTGCCGGTGCCTGCGGGGCCAAGGATCAGGGTGCTGGAGCCGCTGGCGATCCCGCCGCCGAGCAGGGCGTCCATTTCCCGGATGCCGCTGGTCAGGGTCTGGCGCTCGTGGCGACGTCGGTGCTCGGCGGCGACCAGCCGTGGGAACACGTGCACGCCGTCGCCCTGGATGGTGAAGTCATGGAACCCGCCACGGTACTTCTGGCCGCGGTATTTCATGATCTTGATCCGCCGTCGCTCGGCGCCATAATCCGGGGTCAGCTCCTCCAGGCGGATCACACCGTGAGCTACGCTGTGCACGGTCTTGTCCAGGGCTTCGCTGGTCAGGTCGTCCAGCAGCAGGACGGTGGCGTCGTAGCGCACGAAGTAGTGCTTGATTGCCAGGATCTGCCGGCGATAACGCAAGGAACTCTGGGCCAGCAGGCGGATTTCCGAGAGGCTGTCGAGCACGACTCGAGTCGGCTTGACGCGCTCCACGACCTCGAAGATCTGCCGCGTGGCTTCTCCCAGCTCCAGGTCCGAGGAGTACAACAGGCTCTGCTGGTGTTCGACATTGAGCAGGCTTTCCGGTGGGGTCAGCTCGAAGATGTGGATGCTGCCGTCCAGTTCCCAGCCATGGGACTGCGCGCCCTGGCGCAGCTCACGCTCGGTTTCCGAAAGGGTGATGTACAGGCAGCGTTCGCCGGCCAGGGCACCGGCCCGCAGGAAGTGCAGGGCGACGGTGGTCTTGCCCGTACCGGGCTCACCCTCCAGCAGGAAGACGTGGCTGCGCGACAGTCCCCCGTTGAGAATGTCGTCCAGGCCCTCGATGCCGGTGGCGGCCTTATCGCTGTGCAACGCAGTTGGGGTGGTCAAGCAATACCCTCGCAATGGCTTCGATCAGTGGCGGCACGCAAGTCGCGATGTCGCTTTGATCACTTGACCGTTTGCCGCCAGCGCGGTTCAACCTTTTATCGCCACCGGGGGCTGGGGGGCGCAGGACCATAACCGTTCGCCTGGTCGAGCGCTGAAGGTCCTGCGCGCCTTGTCGCGCCTCGCGCAGCGGCGCAGGCTCAGAGGCCCTGCTGCAATGCCGGATCGTCGGGATTCTGTTGTTCGAGCTGGGCCAGCAGCACCTGGACGTTCTGCAATTGGCCGCTTTCCTTCCAATAGTTGATCAGCAGCACCCGCGCCTTGCGGTTGTACGGCTGGCGCTGGACGATTTCCTCCAACTGCTTCTGTGCCGCCTCCAGTTCCTGCTCGCTGTGCAAGGTAGTGGCCAGGTCGTAGCGGTAGGCCGCGTTGTTCGGCTCCAGCTCCACGGCCCGGGACAAGCCCAGGAGGGCAAACTCGCCCTGGTCGTGCTGGAGCAGCCAGAGCCCCAGGGCATGTTGCAGGTAGGCTGAATCCTGCTGGGCTTGTAACTGCTTGGCCAGCAGTTGGCGGGCGGCTTCGCTCTGGCCTTGCTTGTCGAGCACCTCGATCTGCAACACCACGGCCTGCAGGTTGTCCGGTGCCAGTTTCAAGGCTTGCTCCAGGGTCTGCTGGGCCCTGGCCAGGTCGGCGTTGTGCAGGTAGAGGCGCGCCAGCTGGTACTGGGCCTCGACGTCGTCGCCACGGGTCTTGAGGACCTGGGTGTATTCGTCGATCACTTGCTGCAGGGGGCCGAAATACAGGCCCTGGTCATCCGGAGACAGTCCCAGCAGCGCATCCACGGCAGCAAAGCGCACGCTTTGCTCCGGATCATCCAGCAACGGACCCAGCAACAGGCTGCGCTTGCCGCTGGGCACCAGGCCGAGCACGCTGGCGATGGCGGCCTTGCGTACCTGCGCCGAGGTATGGTGCAGGTCGGCGTCCGCCAGTTTCAGGGCCTGGGGGCTGGGGTAGTTGGGCAGTACGGCCAGCAGGCGAGTGCGTTGCTTGTCGCTGAGATCGTGACGCCCCAACTGCTGGTAGAGCACCCGTGCCGCGCCTGGCTGGCCATTGCGGGCCTTCTCCAGGGCCACGCCATAACCCTGGCGGATTGCCTCGGGCACCGCGGGTGGGCTGCTACGCAGGAAGAACCAGGCCAGGGCCAGAAGAATGACGGTGGACAGGCTGATCAGCAGGTAGCGGCGGGCTTGGGGCATGCGAAAGTCCAGGAGCGAGCGACTTGGGGAGGGAGCAAGCTTCGGTCAGGAACCGGCTTGAGTCAAACCCGGCTTCAGGTCAGCACGTACTCCTCGGGCTCCAGCAGCGGTGGCAGTGGGGACACGCCCAGCGCCGCCAGCACTTCGCGCTCCAGGCCCCGTAGCAGAGCGCTACAGGGCAGGTCATTGTCGTCGTAGCCGAACGGGTCCTCCAGGTCATCACCGATTTCGTCCAGGCCCAGGAAGGTGTAGCTGACGATGGCGGTGAAGAGCGGCGTCAGCCAGCCCAGGGGTTCGGCCATGGCAAAAGGCAGGAGGATGCAGAACAGGTAGATGGTGCGGTGCAGCAGCAAAGTGTAGGGGAAGGGCAGCGGGGTGTTCTGGATGCGCTCGCAGGCGGCCTGTACCAGGCTCAGGCTCACCAGGCGGCTTTCCAGCTGGGTATAGCGCCACTCGCTGATCAGGCCTTGCCGGGCCCATTGCGAGCAACGGCGCCCAATGTGCTGCAACTGGGCGTCGGTCAGGTTCGGGTGTTGGCGCTCCAGCGGTGCCTGGGCCCAGGGCTCCAGGGCACGGGCTTCGTCCTCGTGGCGCAGCCGGGCGATCAGGCTGTGGGCGAAACCGCAGAGATCGCGCAACAAGCCCTCGCGCTCGGGGTGGCCCTCGATCACCAGGCTTTCGCGGATCAGCGAACGCACCTCGATGGTCAACTGCCCCAGTTGCTTGCGGCCTTCCCACCAGCGGTCGTAGCAGGCGTTGTTGCGAAAGCTCATGAAGATCGACAGCGACAGCCCCAGCAGGGTGAAGGGCGTGGCGTTGACTTTGGAGAAGAAGGCCGGTTGCAGGGTTTCCACCAACACGATGACCGAGGCCAGCAGGGTCACCAGGGCACAGCGCAGGGCGATGCGCTTGGCGATCGAGCCCTTGAGGGCGAAGAGCAAGGCGAACAGGTTCGGTTTGGGACGCACGATCATGGGGATGAAGGCCTGGGCGACGACGAGGCGAGCGCAGGTTAGGAGCGGGCCGGGTGGCTGTCCAATCGTAATGGCCGACTGGTTGATCGAGCGCCTCTATCGGCGATCCGTCACTGTGTAGCCGCTGTCGAGCCCTCGGCGAGGCTGCACAAAGGTCCGCAGGACCTTGCTTGGCGACCTTCAGCGGGCGCAAGCGCCTGCCCCTGCGGCATCGCTATGCCGCCCCAGCCGGACGCAGCCTTGCGCAGCGGCAGGTCGGTATCCGGGCAAAAAAAGGCCCCGCGACCGAATGATCCACGGGGCCAAACATTGGTTGGTTGCGGCCAACCAAAGGAGCTCGTTGCAAATACTTAGTTGCTGGCCACCGTCTCGGGTTGCCAGCCACCGCCCAGGGCCTTGTAGATGGCGACGATGCCGCGGTACAGCTCGACTTCGGCCTGGGCCTGGGAGTCTTCGGCGGCCAGGCGCTCGCGCTGGGCGTCCAGCAGCACCAGGAAGTCCACGGTGCCTTCGCGATAGCGGATCTCGGCCAGGTCGGCGGCGGCGCGGCTGGACTCGCTCTGGCGAATCAGCGAGAGCAGGCGCTGCTGGCGCTTGCCGTAGTCGCTGAAGGCATTCTCCGATTCTTCCAGGGCCAGCAGCACCTGCTGCTCATAGTTGGCCAGGGCGCCGTCGGCATTGGCGTCGGCGCCGCGCAGGCGCGCCCGCACGCTACCCAGGTCGAAGGCGGCCCAGGTGATGCTCGGGCCCAGGGCCCAGGCATTGGCCGCCGAGGAGCCGATCTGCGAACCACGCCCGGCGGTGAAACCGAGGAAACCACTGAGGCTGACCCGCGGGAACAGATCGGCCTTGGCCACGCCGATTCGCGCGGTGGCGGCGGCCAGCTTGCGTTCGGCGCTGAGGATATCCGGCCGGCGCTGCAGCAGCTCGCCCGGATCGCCAATCGGCAAGGCCTTGGCAATGGCCGGCAACTGCGCGGGCGAAAGGTCGACACTGAGCTTGTCCGGACGCTCACCCAGCAGGGTGGCGATGCGGTTGCGCTGGCGTACCTGTTCGGCCTGCAGTTGCGGCACGCTGGCCTCCACCGCGGCCAGGCGCGCATCGGCGCGGACCACGTCCAGCTGGTCGCCCACTCCGGCATCACGCAGGCTTTCGGTGATCTTGCGCGAGGCCTTCTGGTTGTCCAGGTTGGCCAGGGCGATCTTTTCCCGCAGTTGCGCGCCACGCAGCTGGCCGTAGGCGTCCACCAGCTCGGCGATCATGGTCACCTGCAGTTGGTAGAGGTCGGCCTCGGCGGCCTGCTGGTCGGCTTCGGTGGCTTCCAGGTTGCGCTGGATGCGGCCGAACAGGTCCAGCTCCCAGGCCATGTCCAGCCCCAGGTCGTAGCGCTCGCTATTGACCCGCTTGCTGGTCTGGCCGGGTACCTGGCCCTTGCCCAGGTTGCTGCTGGCGCGGCTGGTGATGGTCGGCATGGCGTCGTTGCTGGCGTCATCGCGGATCGCCCGGGCGGCCCGCAGGCGGGCGAAGGCCACCCGCAGCTCACGGTTGCCCTTGAGCGACTGGCTCACCAGCTGGTTGAGCGTCGGATCGTCGAACTGCTGCCACCAGATGCCTTCGAAGCGTGCGCGATCGAAGTTCTTCTGGCCCGCAGCGGTGTCGCCGGCGGCGCTGATGTGCGCCGCCTCGGTGCTTGGGGTCTGGTAGTCCGGACCTACGGCACAGGCACTCAGGGCCAGTACCAGCAGGCTCGGCAGGAAGACTTTCGAACTCATTGTTGCGCCTCCAGTTGCGGGGTGCGGGCGGCCTTGCGGGCCTCGCTGCGCTCCACGTAGTTGCGGATCAGGACATAGAACACCGGGGTCAGCAGCAGGCCGAAGAAGGTCACCCCGAGCATCCCGGAGAACACCGCCACACCCATGGCATGACGCATTTCCGCACCCGCGCCGCTGGAGATCACCAGGGGCACCACGCCCATGATGAAGGCGAAGGAGGTCATCAGGATCGGCCGCAGACGCAGGCGGCAGGCTTCCAGTACCGCGGCCAGCGGGTCCAGGCCTTCCTCTTGCTTGTCCTTGGCGAACTCGACGATCAGGATCGCGTTCTTGCACGCCAGGCCCACCAGTACGATCAGGCCGATCTGGGTGAAGATGTTGTTGTCGCCACCGGAGATGATCACCCCGGCAATGGCCGACAGCAGGGTCATGGGCACGATCAGGATCACCGCCAGCGGCAGGCTCCAGCTTTCGTACTGGGCGGCCAGCACCAGGAAGGCCAGCAGTACGCACAGCGGGAACACGAACAGCGCAGTGTTGCCAGCCAGGATCTGCTGGTAGGTCAACTCGGTCCATTCGTAGGTCATGCCGTTGGGCAGTTCTTCCTTGAGCAGTTTCTCGATCGCCGCCTGGGCCTGGCCGGAGCTGTAGCCCGGGGCTGCCGCGCCGTTGATCTCGGCGGTGACGAAGCCGTTGTAGTGCATGACGCGGTCGGGACCTGCGGTGTCGCTGACCTTGATGAAGGTCGCCAGGGGGATCATCTCGCCCTTGTTGTTGCGCACCTTGAGCTGGCCGATCTGCTCGGCTTCCAGGCGGAACTGCTGCTCGGCCTGGACGTTGACCTGGTAGGTGCGTCCGAAGCGGTTGAAGTCGTTGGCATACAGCGAACCCAGGTAGATCTGCAGGGTGTCGAAGATGTCCGAGATCGCCACGCCGTGGGTCTTGGCCTTTTCCCGGTCGATGGCCGCGTCCACTTGGGGCACGTTGACCTGGTAGCTGGTGAACAACCCGGCCAGTTCCGGCACGCTGCGGCTCTTGGCAATGACGTTCTGCACTTCCTTGTACAGGTCCTCGTAGCCCAGGCCGCCACGGTCCTCGACCTGCAGGCGGAACCCGCCGATGGTGCCCAGGCCCTGTACCGGCGGCGGTGGGAAGATCGCCATGTAGGCATCCTGGATATCAGCGTACTTGCCGTTCAGGGCCCCGGCGATGGCGCCGGCGGACATGCTCGGGTCCTTGCGCTCCTCAAAGGGCTTCAAGGTGACGAAGACGATGCCGTTGTTCGGGCTGTTGGTGAAGCCGTTGATCGACAGGCCGGGGAAGGCCACGGCGCTTTCCACTCCAGGCTGCTTCAGAGCGATGTCGGACATGCGCTTGATCACGTCTTCGGTACGATCCAGGCTCGCCGCATCCGGCAACTGGGCGAAGGCCACCAGGTACTGCTTGTCCTGGGCCGGAACGAAGCCGGTGGGCGTGTGGGCGAAACCGAACCAGGTCAGCACCATCAGGCCGGCATACAGGAACAGGGCGATGCCGCTGCCACGGATGACCCGGCGCACAGTACCGACGTAGCCGTTGCTGGCGCGTTCGAAGAAGCGGTTGAACGGCCTGAACAGCCAGCCACCCAGCAGCTTGTCGAGGAACAGCGAGAAACGGTCCTTGGGCGCGTGGTGTTCCTTGAGCAGCACCGCCGCCAGGGCCGGGGACAGGGTCAGGGAGTTGAAGGCCGAGATCACCGTGGAAATGGCGATGGTCAGGGCGAATTGCTTGTAGAACTGTCCGGTCAGGCCGCTGATGAAGGCCGCGGGCACGAATACCGCGCACAGCACCAGGGCGGTGGCGATGATCGGGCCGGTCACCTCGCGCATGGCGCGCTTGGTGGCTTCCACCGGATTCAGGCCCAGGCCGATGTTACGTTCGACGTTCTCCACCACCACGATGGCGTCGTCCACCACGATGCCGATGGCCAGTACCAGGCCGAACAACGACAGCGCGTTGAGCGAGAAGCCGAACATGTGCATCACCGCGAAGGTGCCGATCAGCGAGACCGGTACGGCCACCAGCGGGATGATCGAGGCGCGCCAGGTCTGCAGGAACAGGATCACCACCAGCACCACCAGCACCAGGGCTTCGAACAGGGTATGCACCACTGCCTCGATGGAGCCACGGACGAAGATGGTCGGGTCATAGACAATGCTGAAGTCCATGCCTTCGGGGAAACTCTGCTTGAGCTCGGCCATCTTGGCCCGAACTTCGTTGGAGATCTCGATGGCATTGGAGCCCGGACGCTGGAAGATCGGGATCGCCACCGCCGGCTGGTTGTCCAGCAGGGAGCGCAGGGCGTACTGGCTTGAACCCAGCTCGACCCGGGCGATGTCCTTCAGGCGGGTGATCTCGCCGTCTTCGCCGGAGCGAATGATGATGTTCTCGAACTCTTCCTCGGTGACCAGGCGGCCCTGGGTGTTGACCGACAGCTGGAAGCTGGTGGCGTTGGGCGCAGGTGGCGCGCCCAGGGCACCGGCAGCCACCTGGCGGTTCTGTTCACGGATCGCGGTGACCACGTCGGTGGCAGTCAGGTTGCGCGAAGCGGTCTTGTTCGGGTCCAGCCACACGCGCAGCGAGTAGTCGCCCATGCCGAACAGCTGCACGTCGCCCACGCCGCCCAGGCGCGCCAGCTCATCCTTGATGTTGAGGATGGCGTAGTTGGACAGGTAGAGCATGTCGTAGCGTTTGTCCGGCGAGGTCAGGTGCACCACCATGGTCAGGTCGGGGGAGGCCTTGTCCACGGTGATACCGATGCGCGTCACTTCTTCCGGCAGCTTGGGTTGGGTCCGGGTCACGCGGTTCTGCACCTGGACCTGGGCATTGTCCAGGTCAGTGCCCAGGGCGAAGGTCACGGTCAGGGTGATCTTGCCGTCGGCGGTGGATTGCGAGGACATGTAGAGCATGTTCTCGACCCCGGTGATGGCCTGCTCCAGCGGCGCGGCCACGGTTTCACCGATCACCTTGGGGTTGGCCCCCGGGAAGTTGGCGCGTACCACCACGGTCGGCGGGACCACTTCCGGGTATTCGCTGATGGGAAGTTGGAACAGCGAGATGGCGCCGGCGATCAGGATCAGCAGCGATAGCACCGCTGCGAAGATCGGCCTTGATATGAAGAATTGGGAAAAATTCATCTTGAGAGTCGTCCCTTAACCGCGCGGATTCGCGGCGGCGAGTTTCACGGCCACAGCCGGCTTGGCAGGGGTGACCTGCGGCAGGTTGCTGGCTTCCAGTGCTTGGCGTTGTTGGGCCAGGGCAGCGAGGGTTTCCTTGCTGGCCATGGGGATCACTTCAGGCGTGACCGGTGCCCCCGGGCGTGCCCGTTGCAGGCCCTTGACGATGATGGTGTCGTCCTTGCTCAGGCCGTTGCGCACGATGCGCAGGCCTTCGATCTTCGGCCCCAGTTCCACGGCGCGATAGGCTGGTTTGTTATCGGCGTCCATCACCAGCACGAACTTCTTGCCCAGGTCGGTGCCCACGGCTTCGTCGTTGATCAGCATCGCCGAGTAAGTACCGCTGCCCACCAGCTTCAGCCGGGCGTAGAGGCCCGGGGTGTAGCTGCCGTCGCTGTTGTCGAACACTGCGCGGCCACGGATGGTGCCGGTCTTGGGGTTGACCTGGTTGTCGACGAAGTTCATCTGGCCCAGGTGCGGGTGGCCGTCCTCGTTGGACAGGCCCAGGTACACCGGGGTGCTCTGGCCGCGCTGGCCCTGGCGGGCGAGCTGGGTGTACTTGAGGTACACGCGTTCGTCGGCGTCGAAGTAGGCGTAGACCTTGTCGGTGGAGACCACGCTGGTCAGCGCGGTGACATCGGCGGTCACCAGGTTGCCGGCGGTGATCTGCGCCCGGCTGACCCGACCGCTGATGGGCGCGAGGACGCGGGTGAAGCTGAGGTTGAGCTTGGCCAGGTCCAGTTGCGCCTGGATCGCATCGACCCCGGCCCGGGCTTCCTGGGCGGCGCTGGTGCGGGTGTCGGCCAGCTCGGCGGAAATCGCGTTGCTGGTCAACAGGCGCTGGCCACGCTGGGCTTCGTTGGCGCTGCGGGTCGCGGTGGCCCGGGCCTGTTGCAGCTGGGCTTCCAGGCGGCGCACTTCGGCCTGGAACGGCCGTGGGTCGATCTGGAACAGCAGGTCGCCTTTTTTCACCAGGGCGCCTTCGGTGAAGGCTACCTGGTCGATCTGGCCCGAGACCCGTGGGCGGATCTCGACGGTTTCCGGCGCCTCCAGGCGCCCGGTGAACTCATCCCACTCGTTGACAGGCTGCTCCAGCACCTTGGCCACGCTGACCTTGGCTGCCGGTGGGGCAGAGGCGGTCTGTGGAGCCTTGCCGCAGGCGCTCAACACCACCACGGCGAGCGCGGCTAGTGGAAAACTTAAGAGTTTGACTGACTGGTCCATGGATACATCCGCCAAGGTAATTTGAGATGGGCGGATGATGCTCGGCGGGTTTGTATCTCACGAATCGAATGAAGCAAAGGTAACTATCATTCGGAATGATATAAGCCGCAGGAAAGCCCTCTAGCATGCACCTTTCGTTAGGTGGCTATCAATTCCCTCACGCGCAATTAATTCTTTCGCCAGACGCAATATTGATCGGGCCGAGAGGGCCCCGGACCTCATGCAGGCCAGGGTCAAAAAACTGTGGTGCAAGGTCAAGCACGCAGGCCGCGATCTCTCCAGGATGGAACCTGGGCCTGTGCCGGCCTGGTACGGCGCGGGTCCTTCGACTTCCAACAAGAACAGGACATCGCCCAATGAATGCCTACCTGACCGCCACGGCCCATGCCCAGGACGATCCCAGCGATTTCTGGCGCCAACAGGCCCGGCAGCTGGACTGGATGCGTTTTCCCCAACGCATCTTCGAGCAGCAGAGTCCCGAGCACTATCAATGGTTTGCCGACGGGCAACTCAATACCTGCCACCTGGCGCTGGATCGCCATGTCCTGGCCGGGCATGGCGAGCGGCTGGCGCTGATCTACGACTCCCCGGTCAGCGGCCAGCAGCGACGCCTGAGCTATGGGCAACTGCTCGAGCAGGTGGCTCGCTGTGCCGGCATGTTGCGGGCGCTGGGGGTGGAGCAGGGCGACCGGGTGGTGCTGTACATGCCGATGATCCCGGAAGCGGTGATCGCCATGCTGGCCTGTGCCCGCCTTGGGGCCGTGCATTCGGTGGTGTTCGGCGGTTTCTCCGCGATGGAGCTGGCGGTGCGCATCGACGATGCCCGGCCCAAGGTGCTGCTGACCGCCAGCTGCGGCCTCGAGTACGAGCGCGTGGTGCCCTACAAGCCACTGGTGGACCAGGCACTGGAGCGGGTGGCCCAGGCGCCGGCCCGGGTAGTGGTGCTGGCCCGGCCCCAGGCCCATGCCCAATTGCAGGCTGGTCGCGATGTCGACTGGGACGCGCTGATGGCCAGTGCCGATGCGGTACCGCCCGTGCCTGTGATGTCTGGCGATCCGTTGTACGTGCTGCATACCTCGGGCACCACGGGCAAGCCCAAGGGCGTGGTACGCGACAACGGCGGCCACGCGGTGGCCCTGAACTACAGCATGCAGGCGGTCTACGATGCGCAGCCTGGCGAGGTGTTCTGGGCCGCCTCGGACATCGGCTGGGTGGTGGGGCATTCCTACATCGTCTACGGGCCCTTGATCCGTGGTTGCACCACCTTGCTCTACGAGGGCAAGCCGGTGCGCACCCCCGATGCCGGGGCATTCTGGCGAGTGATCGCCGAACACCGGGTCAATGTATTCTTCACCGCACCCACCGCTTTTCGCGCCATCAAGCGCGAGGACCCCCATGGCCGGCTGCGCCAGGAACACGATCTGTCCTGCCTGAAGGCGGTGTACGTGGCCGGCGAGCGCCTGGACCCGGCCACCTACGATTGGCTGCGTGCGTCGTTGCCATGCCCGGTGATCGATCACTGGTGGCAGACCGAGACCGGCTGGCCGGTGGTCAGCACGCCGCGGATCGACGCCGGCTACCCGGTCAGGTCCGGTTCGGCCGGGCTGCCGGTACCCGGATACCAGCTGGCGGTGCTCGATGACCAGGGCGATCCGGTGCCCCCTGGCGAGCCGGGCAACATCGTCTTGCGCCTGCCTTTGCCGCCCGGGGTGCTCAATACCTTGTGGCAGGACCGCCAGCGGTTTCTCGACAGCTACCTGGGGACCTTTCCCGGCTACTACCTGAGCGGCGACGGCGGCTATGTGGATGCCCAGGGTTACGTGTTCGTCATGGGGCGCATCGACGATGTGATCAACGTAGCCGGCCATCGCCTGTCCAGCGGCAGCCTGGAACAAGCCTTGGGCGAGCACCCGGCGGTGGCCGAATGCGCCGTGGTGGCCCTGGACGATGCCCTCAAGGGCGAGGTGCCGGTGGGTTTCGTGGTGCTCAAGCAGGACGCCCGGGTGGACCCCGGGCAACTGGAGCAGGAGCTGGTGCAGCGGGTACGCGAGCAGGTCGGGGCCCTGGCTTCGCTGCGTCGGGTACTGGTGCTCAAGCGCCTGCCCAAGACCCGCTCGGGGAAGATCCTGCGCAAGACTATCCGCAGCCTGGCCCGGGGCCCGGAAGTGGCGGTGCCGGCGACCATCGAGGATGTCCAGGTGCTCGATGAGCTGCGCCAGCTGTTCGCCGAGCAGGGTTTTTATGGAGCAGGGCCGGGCTAGGGTGTTCAAGGAGATTGAAGGAGCGGGCAGCGATCCGGCTTGCCCGCGATGGACTTAAGAACGCTGCGTTGAGCCAGTCAATACGCGCTAGCGTTAACGACCATCGCGAGCAGGCTTCGCTCCTACAGGTTGACTGACTGGCGGGGTTTTCAACGCTGGCGCGGCCCTTACAGGCGCCGCAGGACGTGTTCCAGCGCGTGGAGGAACTGCTCGGCCTGGTCCTGGCTGAAGCACAGTGGCGGGCGGATCTTCAGGGTGCTGTTGGCCGCCCCGGCAACCCCGATCAGCATGCCTTCGTCGCGCAGCAGGTTGACCAGGCGCCGAGCCATCCGCGGGTCCATTTCGCCGGTACCGCGCTCCAGGATATCGACCCCCAGGAACAGCCCGGCACCGCGTACTTCCCCAAGGCATGGGTGACTGGCGGCCAGGCCTTGCAAGCCTTGCTTGAGCCTGCGCCCCACCACGAGGGCGTTGGCCTGCAGGCCTTCGTCCTCGATCACTTGCAGCACTGCCAGGCCCACGGCGGCGGACACCGGGTTGCCGCCAAAGGTATTGAAGTAGCTGGCGTGCTGGCCAAAACGCTGCAGGATATGCGGGCGCACCGCCAGGCCCGCCAATGGATGGCCGTTGCCCATCGGCTTGCCCATGGTCACCAGGTCCGGCACCAGGCCATGGCGCTCGAAGCCCCACATATGGCTGCCGGTACGGGCGAACCCGGGTTGTACTTCGTCGGCGATGAACAGGCCGCCGGCCTGGCGGATGGCCTCGACTGCCGGTGCGAGGAAGCCCGGCGGATCGGCGAACACCCCGTCGCTGGTGAACAGGGTGTCCACCAGCAACGCTGCCGGACGGATGCCATGGCGCTGCATATCGGCGATGGCCGCGCGCACCTGGGCGCTGAACACCTGGCCCACCCGTTCCGGGTGCAGAGGGTCATGCAGGGGCGCATCGATCACCCGGCAGTCCCGGGACAGCGGCACGTAGTCACCCACCGAGGGCGACAGCTCGGCAATCGCCAGGGTCATGCCGTGGTAGGCGTAGCGGGTGACGATCACCCCGGTGCCGCCGCTGTAGTCCCGGGCAATGCGCAAGGCCAGGTCGTTGGCCTCGCTGCCGGTGCAGGTGAACATCGCCTGGCCCAGCTCTGTGGGCAGGGTGGCCAGGAGTTTTTCGGCGTAGTCCAGCACGCCCTCGTGCAGGTAGCGGGTATGGGTATTGAGTTGCGCCGCCTGCTCGGCCAGGGCCTGGACCACTCGCGGATGGCAATGGCCGACCGAGGCGACATTGTTGTACAGGTCCAGGTAGCGGCGCCCGGCGTGGTCCTGCAGCCAGGCGCCGCTGCCGCTCACCAGGTGCAGGGGTTGCTCGTAGAACAGTTGGTAGGCCGGTCCCAGCAAGCGTTGCCGGCGCTCGATCATGGTGCGCTGGGCGCTGTCCAGGGCCTCGGCGTGCTCGGCTTGGAAGGCATTGACTTTCAACATGGCGAGGCTCCTCAGGGCTCTTGGCGCTCATCGTCCATGACGATGCTGCCGATGATGTGGTACTTGCGCCGGTCGAATTGGCGGAAATACAAGGCAATGGCCGCACCCAGGGCAAAGCTGGCGGCGACTATCCAGGGAATCAGCTTGAACAGCAGCGATTGTGCCGCGCTGCCGGCGGCGAAACTGAGGTTGGCAAACAGCAGGTAGACCACGTAGAGCATGCCCAGCCCGCCCAGCAGTGGCGCGAGAAAGGTCTTGAACCAGTGGCGCTGGGCCACATGGCGGGTTCCCAGGTGGAAGTAGCAGATCACCGCGAAGGCGCACAGAGCCTGGACGATCAGGATGCCCATGGTGCCGAGGATCGCCAGCAGGGCGTAGAGGTCGGCATAGGGGTCCTTGCCTGCGGCCAGGAAGGCCAGGACGATGGCCGTGGCGATCAGGCTCTGCACGGTAGAGGCCACATGGGGCGAGCCGTGGCGTGGATGGGTACGCCCCACGCTGCGACCGAGGCAGTCGAACAGGTTCTCCCGGCCCAGGGCATAGAGGTAGCGCGAGGCACAGTTGTGAAAGGCCATGCCGCAGGCGAACGAGCCGGTCACCACCAGCAGCTTGAACAGGCCCACCGCCCATTCGCCCAGGTACAGGCGCGTCGGGCCGTAGAACACCTCAGCGGCCTGGGCCGGGTCCTGGGCCAGGCGGATGGCTTCGCTGGGACCTACGCCGGCGATGGCCATCCAGGACACGAATACGTAGAACACGCCGATACCGATCACCGCCAGCAGCGTGGCCAGGGGAATGATCTTTTTCGGGTTGCGCGACTCCTCGCCGTACATGGCCGAGGACTCGAAGCCGACCCAGGACCAGAAGGCGAAGAACAGGCCGATACCGGCATTGGCGCCGATCACCCCCTGGGCCGGGGTGAAGGCCTTGAGCGGGTTGATCGATTCCGGCACCAGCCCCTGGGGACCGCCACCGTGCCAGAGCACGGCGAACGCCATCATCGCCAGCATCAGGATCTCCAGGACCAGGCAGATGCCCAGGACCCTGGCGGTCAGGGAAATATCGAAGTAGCTGAGGATGCCGTTGGCCGCCAGCATGGCCAGGGCGAACACGATCCAGTGCACCTGGACCCCGCTGAAGCTGGCCAGCAGGTCGACGCAGAAGAAGGCGAAGATGCCCACCAGGGCCGCTTCGAAGACGATGTAGGTCAAGGTCACGGCGATACCGGCCGCCATGCCGGTCACTCGGCCCAGCCCGTGGGAAATGAAGCCGTAGAACGCCCCCGTGGCGGTGATGTACTTGGCCATCTGCGCATAGCCGATGGCGAACAGCGCCAGGATGAGGGTCGCCACCAGGTAGCCGGCGGGCGCGTACTGGCCGTTGCCGCTGCCAATGGCGATCGGCACGTTGCCGAGCATGGCGGTGATCGGCGCCGCCGTGGCCACCGTCATGAAGAGTACCCCCATCAGGCCCACGGCGTTCTTGCGCAAGCGCTGGACTTCATGGGGCCTGGCCGGTGCATCGAGTTGCTGGGGCAGCTTGTCCGTGTAGATCTCGCTCATGGGGGCACTCCGTCAACAGGGGTGAGGCTTCAGGCAAGGGCCTGGAGGGATTCGGGCAGGATCTGGCCGCCGTCGACGATCAGGCTCTGCCCAGTGATGTAGCCGGCTTCGCGGGAGGCGAAGAACAGCGCGGCGTTGGCAATGTCCTCGACACTGCCCAGGCGCCGCAGGGGCACCGAGGCAGCCATGCTGTCCTGGTACTCCTGGCCCATGCCCTGCAGGCCTTCGGTGAGGATGTTGCCCGGCAGCACGGCATTGATGGTGATGCCATCACGGGCCAGTTCGATCGCTGCGGTGCGCATGAAGCCCAGTTGCGCGGCCTTGCTGGCGCCGTAGTGGGCCCAGCCGGGAAAACCGGTGACCGGGCCTGTGATCGAGGACGTGAGGATCACCCGGCCGTACTCGGCCCGGCGCAGGTGGGGCAGGGCTGCCTGGACGCAGAGGAAACTGCCCTTGGCATTGGTGGCGAGTACCCCGTCCCAGTCGGCCTCGCTCATCTGCTCGAGGCTGGCCGACGGGAACACCCCGGCATTGCAGCACAGTACATCCAGGCCACCCTGGACCCGGACCACATCGTTGATCAGCCGCTTCACCGCTTCGCCTTGCGCCACATCGGCAACGAAGCCGTGGACCTTCAAGCCTTCATCGCGCATGCGCCTGGCCACGGCCTCGACCTTGTCGGCGTGCCGGGCGGTGATGGCGACCTGTGCACCCTGGCGAGCGAATCCGTAGGCGATACCCAGGCCGATGCCGCTGGTGGCGCCGGTGATCAGAACGCTCTTGCCTTGAAGGGAAGTGAGCATGGTTAAGTCCTTTTCTCGTGAGGTTGTCTGGATGTTGAAACTTCAACGCACGGTCGCACTTGACCGTGCGGCACAACTTTTACCCTGAATTATCAAATCGGTGGTGATCACAGGACGCCTTGTGTCCTGGAGTCAAGATTTCGCCGTGGCGGGTCAAGCGACGTTCCCTGGCGGCCTCGCATCCTGTGGTGGCCTATCTACCCTGGAGCGTGCTGATGATGACTGCCTCGAACCTTGCCACCGGCCTGGATGCCATCGCCCCCCTGGCCAGCCTGGCCGCCTTGCGCTACGACCCGGCGCTGCAGGGACAACTGCGGCTGCTGAGCCACTCGGAAAACGCCACCTATGTGCTGTACAACGCACGGCGCCGCTCGGTGATGCGGGTCCACCGCCAGGCCTATCACTCGTACCAGGAGATCGTCAGCGAGCTGTGGTGGCTGGCGGCACTGCGCGAGGAGGGGCTGCAAGTGCCCAATGCCATTGCAGGCCTGGATGGCCAGTTGATCCAGCAGGTCGAGCGGGCGGGGCTGGGCCGCCGCTATGTGGTGCTGTTCGACTGGATCGAGGGCAGCGAGCCCGCGCCCCAGGGCCTGGATGCCTCGTTCCGCCGTCTCGGGGCGATCAATGCCCGACTGCACGAACAGGCCCGACGTTGGCGCCAGCCCGAGGGTTTTACCCGCATGACCTGGAACCACGCGAGCATGCTCGGTGCCCAAGGGCACTGGGGTAAATGGCAGGCAGCGCCTTACCTGGCTGAGCCGGACCGGGCGCTGATCGGCGAGGTGGTCGGCCTACTCGGCCAGCGCCTGGCCGAGTATGGCCAGGGGGCCGGGCGCTTCGGCCTGATCCATGCCGACCTGCGCCTGGCCAACCTGTTGGTGCAGGGCGAACAGACGCGAATCATCGATTTCGATGATTGCGGGCTGGGTTGGTACCTGCACGACCTGGCCGCTGCCCTGAGCTTCTTCGAGCATCACGCCGAGTTGCCGCAATGGATCGACAACTGGCTGCAGGGCTACTGCAGCCGGCTGAGCCTTGGCGATGAGGACCTGGCCATGCTGCCGACATTGATCATGCAGCGGCGCCTGCAATTGCTGGCCTGGACCGGAACCCACCGGGGCACGCCGCAGGTCGAGAGCCTGGGGCGCGATTGGGTGGCGCAGACCCTGGGATTGTGCCGGCGCTACCTGGATGACGGGCTGCGGGATGTCATGTCCCATGGTGGGCATTGAGACGAATGTTACAAACCGCTACGCACCACCCCAGGGCAGCGGCCTGCGACCTGCACCCACGTGTTGCGCCCATAGGGGCGGGCTTGAGGGCGCCGCTGGTGCAGGGCCAGGGCAAACTGAGGATCTGGAATGGAACTTGCGTGCTTCAGCCATCTGTCCAGGGTGATTGTGCAAGGAGGTTGCAGATGCCCGCCGTCACAACGTCCACGGCCTGCCAGGCCGCTTCCCATGAGCGCCAGATCGGCATCCTGGCTTCGGCGGCTAGCGGCCTGAGCGAGTTCATCCAGCAACAGGGCGGTAGCCCCGAGCGGATTCTCGGCATGGCGGGCATCGATCCTGAGCAACTGCTGCACCCGACCCTGAGCCTGGACCTGAACCAGTACTGCTCGGTGTTCGAGGAGGCTGCCCGGCAAACCGGCAATCACAATTTCGGCCTGCGCTACGGGCAACAGTTTCGCCCGGACTCCCTGGGGTTCCTGGGGTATGTCGGGCTGTGTTCGGCGACCCTCGGCGAGTGCCTGCGCAATGTCGCCAGGACGTTTCCGGCACACCAGCAAGGCAGCTTGCTACGGCTGGTGGAGGAGGGCCAATGGTGCCGGTTCGACTACCAGGTGCAGCACGGTGCGATCCTGCGCAAGCGCCAGGATGCCGAGTTGTCCATGGGCATGTTCAGCAACCTGATACGCCATGCCCTGGGGCAGAACTGGGCGCCGGAGCGGGTGCTGTTCGAGCATCCGCAACCCGAGGCCTGGCACGAGCACTGCAAAGTGTTCGATGCGCCGGTGCTGTTCGGCCAGCCCTGCAATGCCCTGGTGTTTCGGCGCAGTGTGCTGGAACGGCCGATGCCCGATCACGACCCCAAGCTCCTGGCGATCCTGCTGGAGAGCATGGGCAAGCTTTGCCATGCTGGCATGGGCCAGGCGCAGCCCGGCATCGTCGCGCAAGTGCGGGCCCAGGTCCGGGATCTTCTGGGCGAGGGTTATCCGAGCCTGGAGCACGTCGCGCAGAACCTGCGTATACCCACCTGGACCATCCAGCGACGCCTGAGTGAAAGCGGCCTGAGCTTTTCGACGTTGGTCGACACCGTGCGCCAGGAGCTGGCCCTGTACTACCTGCAACAGTCGACCCTGCCCATTTCGGAGTTGGCCCTGGCGCTGGGCTATTCGGAAATCAGTGCATTCTCGCGAGCCTTTCGCCGTTGGTACGACGTCAGCCCCATCCAATGGCGCCAGGCCCACCGTGGTACGGATGGCCACGCCACCTGAGGCCAGAGGCAGCATGCATTGGCAGATGCTTACTTGATTGGCATCAAGGGGAACGGGCAGGGGTGGGGCTAGGCTGGAGCCTGTCATAGCCATCCGTGAGGGGATGATGATTTACCCCGTGTTGCTGACCCTGCACCTGTTCGCCGCGCTGATTTTCATCGGGACGGTGTTTTTCGAAGTCCTGTTCCTGGACAGCATCCGCAAGCAACTGCCGGCCAGGCTCATGCTCCTGCTCGAGCAAGCCATTGGCCGACGTGCTCGACAACTGATGCCCTGGGTGCTGCTGGTGTTGTTCGGGGCCGGTATCGGTATGGTCTGGCAACGCTACCTGCCCTTGCTGGCGGCTCCCCTGGCTTCTGCGTTCGCCACCTTGTTGGCATTGAAGATCGCGCTGGCGGCCAGCGTGCTGCTGCACTTTGTCTGGGCGATGCTGCTGTTTCGCCAGGAGCGCATGACTGCCGGTTGGACACGCTTGATCCATGCCAGCGTGTTCAGTCACATGATCGCGATCGTCGTGCTGGCCAAGGCCATGTTCTACCTGGCCTGGTAGCCACAAGGCCGGCGTTTGATGCAAATCAACGCCCCAGCCTCCTTAACGACAGACACTGAAGTTCCACAGCCGGTCCCGGAGCCCTTGTCATGTTCGATGTCATTCACCCTCGTGGCGAGCGGGTCGAGCGACGTGACCACGGCCAGCTCGCCCCCAGCGGCCCGATTGAAATCAGCAGGTTTCACGCCGGTATCGGCTCCCTGGATGTACTGCGGGCCCTGCGCGGCAATCGGCGCAAGCCACGGCCCCTGGCGCTGAACCTGCAATTGCCCGGCACCCTGCGCGGCGCCGGGCAGCCCATGGCGGCCTATCTGGACGCCCTGCTGCGGGAGATCGACCTGGTGGGCTGCCACTTGGGCGGCTTCCAGCGCGTCGAGCAATTTCACCTGGCCGGTGGCACGCCCGATCCCGTGCCTGTGCAGCGACTGCTGGCCCAGTTGCACAAGCGTTTCAACTTCCTGGCCTACGAAGGGGGCGACTACGGGGTCGATGTCGATCTACCCGGCACCGACTGGGCGAGCATGGGACTGCTGCGCGAACAGGGTTTCAATCACGTGAGCATCGGGGTGCCCGATAGCGGGTGCGCCTGCGAGCATTCCACCGCCTGCTACCAGGACCCGGCACCGATCCAGTCGCTGTTGGATGCGGCGCGCACTTTCGGCTATCGCTCGGTAAGCGTCGACCTGGGATATGGCCATGCCTGGCAGACCCCGGCCAGCTTCGCCCTGAAGCTGACCTCGCTGATCGAGCTGGAGCCCGATCGTGTGCAGGTCTTCGACTACGCCCAACCCCCGGCACGCTACCCGCGCAGTCTCCACCAGGCTGCTTGCAGCGCGGCCGACAAGGCCCTGATGCGCCGCTTGTGTTTCGAACAACTGCCGGCAGCGGGTTACCTGCACATCGGCCTGGGGCTGTTCGTACGCCCTGACGACGACCTGGCCCTGGCCCAGGAACGAGGCCAGTTGAGCCGCAACTATCGGGGATTCACCCGCCATGGCTACTGTGACCACATAGGCCTGGGCCTGGGGGCGGTCAGCCAGTTCGAACGCTTGCATGCGCAGAATACCGAGGTGCTGGGAGACTATCTGGAGCAACTGCAACAGGGCCAGCTGGCCACCTGGCGCGGTTGGCGCTGCGAGCCCGGAGCGCAGATCCGCCAATGGGTAACGGAACGGCTCGCCTGTGACCTGGAGCTGGATGTGCGGGCCATCGAGCAGCGCTACGGCCTGATCTTCCGCCAGTTCTTTGCCCAGGCCTGGCGCCAGCTGGAGACCATGGCCCGTGCCGGGCTGGTGGAGTTGAGTGAGGATTTCATCAGCATCCTGCCCGCCGGACGCCTGGAGGTAGACCACATCTGCCAACTGTTCGAGCAACTGGAGCGGCCTACCGTGGATCTCTATCAACAATGGCAGGACCACGACGCCCATTCCTGAAGACCGTGGCCCGTCCCGGCGGACCTAGTGCGAGGTGCCCTCGGCGAACTCGATCTTGTTGCCCACGTTGTACTTGCCCGAAGGCTTGTTCATGGGAATGCGCTTGATCTCCTTCAGGGTCTGGCTGTCGTAGACGATCAGTGCGCCGTCGTTGGCCCAGATGCTCAGCAACAGGTAGCGGCCGTCATGGCTGAACTCTACATGGGCGGCGGTCTTGCCCGGCACGGGGCGCAGGGTGTGGGCGATTTCCAGGGTCTGTTTGTCGATCAGGTGGATGGCGTCGTTGTCCGGGCCGAAGAACACATCGGTCCAGGCGTAGGCCGAGTTGGCATGGCTGCGCATGAAGAAGCCCGGGCCCAGGGTCGGAATCTCCTTGATCAGCTTCCAGGTCTTGAGGTCGATCACCGAGACCAGGCCCTTGCTGATGTTCGGCGTGGCGAACACCCAGTCGCCGTTGCGCTGCCAGTAGGTCCCCGAGCCCAGGTGCGGCATGCCGGGCAGGGCGATGTTGGCCACCACCCGGCCGCTGTCCAGGTCCAGCACCTGGCCGCCCTGGGCCTGGCGTGAAGTGGCCAGCAACTGGTGGTAGTCGGGTGAAAAGGAAAAGTCGTCGAGCATGTCCTGGGCCTGGATCCGCCGTGGGCTGAAGTCCGGGCTGCTGCCGGCGCTGGACAGCTCCCAGACTTCCTTCACGTCCTTGAGCGCGACGATGAAGCTGTCCCGGGGCGGGGCGGTGTACACCGCGCTGACCCGCGACGGCGTGCCGTCCTGGCCGACGGCGGCGATGCTCTTGACCGGGGTCAGGTCGCGGGCGTCCAGCAGCACCAGGTTGCCCGGCAGGTAATTGCCCACCAGCACCCAGCGCCCATCCTTGCTCACCGCCAGGTTGCGGGTGTTGAGCCCGGCCCGCACCTCGGCCACCAGCTTGAGGTTGTGCAGGTCGTACTGGCTGACCCAGCCATCGCGGGAGGCCAGGTAGACGAAGCGCCCGTCGGGAGAGAACTTCGGCCCGCCGTGCACGGCGAAATGGGTGGCGAAACGCGCCAGCACGGTGAAGCGGTCGCCATCGAGGATGCTGATGTGGTGGTCGCCGGCTTCCACCACCACGAACAGGTTCAACGGGTCGGCGCCATGCTGGGGCGTGGCGGGCAGTTGCTCGATGGGGTTGAGCACCTGGTGGCTGGCGCGGATCTGCTCCTCGCTCCAGGTCGGCGGCGTGGCCGGCGGTTGTTGCAGGTAGCTGGCCAGGGCGTCGATGCGCTCCGGGCCCAGCACCTGGGCGAAACCCGCCATCTGGCTGGCCGGACGGCCGGTGCTGATCACTTGGCGGATCTCGGCCGGCTTGATCCGCCCCAGGCTCTCGGGCAGCAACGCCGGCCCGCTGCCGCCAAAGCGGTTGGCAGCGTGGCAGGCCTGGCAATACTGCTGGTAATCCCGGGCGGCCTGGTCGAGGGCCGGGCTGCCGTGGGCCGGGCTGATCCACAACAGCGGCAGCAACCACAGGGCCCTCATGGCGTCAGCTCCAGTTCGAGCCCGGCGCCGGCGAAATGCGCAGGTTGCTCCATGCTGTGCTGGGCGAACAAGCCGACCACCTTGCCGATCACGGTGAGCGTCGGGGTGGCCAGGGAGCATTGCCCGGCCAATGCCGGCAGTTGCGCCAGGCGGCCACGCAGGACCTGCTGGTCGCGGCAGGTGCCCCGGCTGATCAACGCCGCCGGGGTATCGGCGGCCAAGCCGGCGGCCATCAGGCGCTCGGTGATCAACCCGAGGTTGCCCAGCCCCATGTAGAACACCAGGGTCTGGCTGCTGTCGGCCAGGCTCTGCCAGGGCAGGTCGAGGGCGCCATCGCGTTGCAGGTGGCCCGTGATGAAGCGACAGGAGCTGACCAGGTCGCGATGGGTCAGGGGAATCCCGGCATAGGCGCTGCAACCGGCCGCGGCGGTGATGCCCGGCACCACCTGGCAGTCCACGCCTTGTTGCAGCAGGTAGTCCAGTTCCTCGGCGCCACGGCCGAAGATGAACGGATCGCCGCCCTTGAGCCGCACCACCCTCAGCCCTTGTTGGGCCAGCTCGGCCAGCAGCTGGTTGATCCGTGGTTGTGGCAGGCTGTGGTAGCCGCTGCTCTTGCCCACGTAGTGGCGCTGGCAACGGCTGGGAATCAGCGCCAGCAGCTCGGCGCTGATCAGTCGGTCATGGACCACGGCATCGGCCTGCATCAGCAGGCTCCAGGCACGCAGGGTCAACAGGCGTGGATCGCCCGGCCCGGCGCCGACCAGGGCGACTTCCCCGGGGTTGAACGGCGAGTGCAGGGCGGCAGGTAGAGTGAGGGCTGAATGCATGTGGGCGATCCTTGATCCATCATCAGGGTGGCCAGCTGCGCCTGTATCGACGCTTGCCGGGCCAGGTTCTCAACAGGTGACGCAGGGAATGCGGGCGAGCGGGGGCAGGCCGATTTCTTCATCGCTCAGGTGGCAGCCCGGGTCCTGGCCCCAGAGGTCGCCAGCGGCCCAGGCGCGGGTACGGGTATTGCCGTTGCAGATCTGAAGCCAGCGGCAGCTGGCGCAACGCCCGGTGACGGCACGTGGATGCTGGCGCAACTGGCGCAGCAGGGCGTCGGGTTGCTCCAGCCACAGGGTGCGAAATGGCGTGCGCCGTACGTTGCCCACCGAGTGTTGCCACCAGTAGGTGTCGGGGTGCACTTCGCCGGTGTTGTCGATGTTGGCGATGCCGCTGCCCGAGGCATTGCCGCCCCAGGCCCGGAGCATCTGTTCCAGCTGTGGGTACTGCCCGGGAAGGTGGTGCCGGGTCCAGTGCAGCAGGAGGATGGCGTCGGCGTCGTTGTTGCCGCTGACGAAGTCGCTGTCACGGCCCTGGACGATGTCCTCCCAGGCCCGGTCGAACAGCATTGCCATGGCTTCGCGGCTCATCTGCAGGTGGGCATCGAGGCCGCGGCTGCGCTTGCCCCGGCCACTGTAGTTGAGGTGCGAGAGGTAGAACTTCTGTACGTCCAGGTCGCGCATCAGGGCCAGCAGCTCGGGCAGTTGCGGGTGGTTGTCGCGGGTCAGGGTGGTGCGCATGCCCACGCGGATGCCTCGCTCGCGACACAGGCGCATGGCCTTGAGCGAGCGGGCGAAGCTGCCCTTGAGCTGGCGAAAGCTGTCGTGGGTGTCCTGCAGGCCGTCGATGCTGATGCCCACATAGTCGAAATCGGCGGCGCTCACTTGCTCGATATTGCTCTCGTCGATCAGCGTGCCGTTGCTCGACAGCGCGACGAACATGCCATGGGCCCGGGCGTGGGCGCTGAGCTGGAACAGATCGTCGCGCAGCAGCGGTTCGCCGCCGGAGAGAATCAGCACCTTGACCCCGGCGTCGGCCAAATCGTCGATCACCTGCAAGGCTGCCGGGGTGTCGAGCTCGTCGCGGAACACGCTGTCGGCCGAGGTGGCGTAGCAGTGCTTGCAGGTCAGGTTGCACCGGCGCAGCAGGTTCCAGATCACCACCGGCGGGCGGCTGCTGCCCGGTGCGCTGGTGCGGGGGGACGGCGCCTGGCCGGCCAGGACGCGCAGGTAATGGCTGATCCTCAACATGCAACTCTCCTTGTCTCAGTGCCGCTGGGCGTGCAGGCGCAGGCCGGTCTTCTTCAGGATGCGGCTGCTGACCAGCATCTCGTCGGCCCGACAGGCCTCTCCCAGCAGATAACGCAGGTGCTCGCGATAGCTGTCGATCTCCATGGTGCTGCGGCCGTGGACCATGGCGAACAGGTTGTAGCGCCACTGCTCACGGCGCGGACGCCGGTAGCAATGGCTGACGAAGGGCTGGGCGCCGATCAGTTGGCCCAGGCGCGGCATGTGCTCGTCCTCGACGTCCCAGACGGTCATGCCATTGAAGCGATAGCCTAGGCGATAGTGGTTGGGCACCGCGGCGATGCGGCGGATGGCGCCCTCGGCCTGCAGGCGCTGGAGCAGCTCCAGGGTTGCGTCGCGGCTCAGTTGCAGCTGCTCGGCCAGCCAGCCCCAGGGGTTGTCCACCAGGGGCAGGCCGGCCTGGGTCAGGGCCACCAGGCGCAGCTCCAGCGCGCGTTCAGACCGGGAAGTACAGGCCGACATGGTAGGTCTCCTCCTTGGGCAGGTTGAGCACGGCAAGGCCGCTGTCCTGCTCGATGCGCCGCAGGGTCTGGCGCAACTCGCGCTCGCTGGCGCAACCGAGCACGAACCACATGTTCCAGGCATGTTCGCGACGGTAGTTGTGGGCCACCTCGGGCATGGCCTCCAGCAGCGCCGCGACCGCCTCGAAGCGGTCCTCGGGCACGCGCAGCGCCGCCAGGGTGAAGGCGCCGCCCAGGCGCTCGATATCGAACATCGGGCCGAAGCGGGTCAGGGTGCCGTCGTCCAGCAGGCGCTGCACGCGCTGGCGCAGGACCTGGCTGTCGCTGCCCAGCTCCCGGGCCAATACCTGCCAGGGCTCGGGCACCAGCGGCAGGCCCAGTTGCAGGCGGTTGACCAGGCGCCGATCCAGTTCATCCATGGCTCACCGCCCCCGGGGCGAAGCGCCCGCCGCACTGCTTGAAGGCCTGGGTGCTGAACAGCACCTGGTGGGGCAGGTCACTGAGCAGATGGCGCTGCAGCAGGTCGTGGATCTGCGCCTCGACCCGTTGGCGCTGGCGGCCGTGGATCATGCAGAACAGGTTGTAGCGCCATTGCGGCAGGCGCCGCGGCCGCTGGTAGCACAGGCTCACCGCCAACTCGCCGCCCAGGCGCTGGCCGACTTCATCGATCAGCGCGTCAGGAATGTCCAGTACCAGCATGGCGTTGGCGGTGAAACCCAGGGCACGGTGGTTGAGCACCAGGCCCAGGCGGCGAAACAGCCCCTGGTGCTGCCATTGTTCGACCTGGGCCAGCACCTGGCGCTCTTCGGCGCCGATCTGCCGGGCCAGGGCTTGGTAGGGGCGGGCCTCCAACGGCAGGCCGGTCTCCAGCAGGCGGCGCAGGGCCAGGGCCTGGCTGGCATCGAGGGCGGCGTTCATGGGGCGTCTCCCAGGGCGAAACCCAGGTCGATGCGATAGGCCGTGAGCATCGGCAAGTCCAGGGGGACCAGGCCGGTGTCGGCCTGCAATTCGGCGAGGACGTTCTGCAGGTGCGCCCGGTCCGGTCCGGTGAGCACGAACCACAGGTTGTAGTAGTGCTCGCGGGCGTAGTTGTGATTGACCTCGGGGTAGTGGTTGATGCGCTCGGCCACTTGCTGCAGGCGCTCCTGGGGCACCGCCAGGGCCGCCAGGGTGCTGGCCCCGGCGCGGCGGTGCTCGAACACCGGGCCGATGCGCGACAGGCGCCCGTGCTCGGCCATCCGCTGCAGGCAGGCGATCACCTGCTCCTGGCTGCAATCCAGGGCCTGGGCCATTTCCACGTAGGGTTCGGCGCACACCGGCATGCCGTGCTGGAAGCGTTCGATCAGGCGTTGTTCCAGGGTATCGAGGGGCATGTCAGTACCCCATCTGCTGGGCGCGGCTGCTGAAGAAGATCCCGCTGGGCGCGGCGGCCGGCAGGCTATGCCGCAGCTGGAGGCGGTAGGGATCCCAGATTTGCAACTGGTCGCCATCGCGCACCGACAGCCACAACTGGTCGCCACGGGCGGTGAATTCCATATGCAGCACCCCGGGCCCGGGCCGCAGGTCGGCGACGATCTGGTGGCTCTGGCTGTCGATCACCTGCACCCGGTCGTTGTCCGGGTAGGCGAAGTTGACCCACAGCTGGCGGCCATCGGGGCGCGCGGTGACGAACACCGGCTGGCCGGCCACGGCGATGGCGGCGCTCTGCTGCCAACTGTGCGCATCCATCACCAGTACCTGGTGGCGGCCCACGGCGGGAACGAACGCCTGGTCGCCGGCCACGGCCCAGCCTTCCAGGTGGGGCATCTTGTACACCGGCAGTTTTTCCTGGCCACGGCCATAGTCGCCAAGCACTCGCTTGACCCCGCGTTCCGGGTGCCAGAGGTCGAGCTGGGCCATGCCGTCCTCGCCGAACAGGCCGGCCATGTAATAGCGGCCGTCGGTGGTGATCAGCGCATCGTAGGGCTGCTGGCCGATGCCGGTGTAACGGGTGATGCGCGGCGTGTTGCCCTGGCTGAAGTCGGCGCTCCAGATCTCGCCGGTGTCGAACAGGCTGAACACGAAACGCTGGCCCGGGGCATCTACCAGGCCCACCACCCGCGAGCGCTTCTTGCCGTCGGCCAGCAGGGTGGCGGGGATATCGGCCACAAGCTCCAGGGTGGCGGCGTCGAACACCTTGACCCCGCCCGGCACATAGTTGGATACCGCGATCAAGCGCCCGTCCTGGCTGATGGCGCCGCCGATGCTGTTGCCGCCCTGGATCACCCGCCGGGCGATGCGCTGTTCGAGCAGGTCGACCTGGGTCAGGCCGCCGTCGCGGCCGAACACATAGGCGTAGCGCTGGTCGCGGGAGAACACCGCCGAGGCGTGGGACAGGTCGCCCAGCCCTTCGATACGGGCCAGGGCCCGGCCCTGGCTGCTCTCGACGATCTGCACGCTGCCGGTGGCACGCTCCACCACCAGGCCCAGGTCGCCACTGCCACGCAGCGGGGCCTGGGCACAGGCGGACAACAGCAGGGCGCACGCCGCGCCGAGCATCAGGGGACGGATCATGGTTCAGAGGTTCCTTGCAAGAGATGATCGACCAGCCAGCCGATGTCCTCGGCGCTCAGTAACGGCTCCCAGGGCGGCATGGCGGTGCCGGGGCGACCCAGGCGCACGGTGGCGACCAGGCCGTCGCGGGGTTTGCCGGCCAGGGCGGCAGGGGTCAGTTCCGGGCCCAGGCCGCCGGTCAGGTGCAGGCCATGGCAGGCGCCGCAGTCCTGTTCCAGCAGGTGTTGCAGCTGCGCCTGGCGCTGGGCGTCAGGCGCGGCATGAAGAGGGGGGCAAAGCAGGAGGGTCGCCAGGATCACTGCGCGGGGGTAGCTGTTCATGACGCCCTCCTGGTCGGTTTCATTTCAGGCTCAGGACCCACTTGGCCAGCTGCGCCGCTTCTTCTTCGCTGACCGCGTTGGCCGGCATCGGGATCGGCCCCCAGTTGCCCTGGGTGCCGTTCTTGATATGCCCGGCCAGGGTCTGGGCCGCTCCGGCGACCCCGGCATTCTTGGCCGCCACCTCCTTGAGGGCAGGCCCCACCAGCTTGCTGTCCACGCTATGGCAGGCCACGCAGGACTTGCTCTGGAACAGGGCCAGGCCGTCGTCGGCCAAGGCGGTTTGCAGGTTCAACGCAGCGCTCAGGACGAAGAGTGAAAGCAGGGTATTTTTCATGGCGATTCCTTGCGTTGATAAAACTCAATAAATGTCGTTCTGGGTGTTGTAGACATTGAACTTGCCGGTGGGGGTGATCAGCCGCTGGTCCTTGATCACCTGCTTGACGGCCAGGGTCTTGTCGTCGATCACCACCAGCGCCGACTCCTCGGTCTGGCCGTTCCACACCGAGAACCAGACCTCGTCACCGGCCTTGTTGTACTCGGGCTGCACCACCCGCAGGGCGCCTTGCTTGATGCCGGAGTATTCGGCGATCGGCAGCACCTTGTAGCCGGCGTCGAGCTTGTCGATGTCGAACACCGCCACCGACTGGCTGAGCTTGGCGTCGGGGTTGAGGGTGGTGTCCACGTACAGGTGGCGGGATGCGGGGTGGGTCTTGATGAACAGCGAGCCGCCGCCCTGGCCCTTGAGCGAGCCCACTTGTTTCCAGGCGTATTGCGGATGCTTGGCCGGGTCGGTGCCGATCATCGAGATGCCGGCGTCGCCCAGGTGGCTGGTGGCCCACACCGGGCCGAACTGCGGATGGTCGAAGTTGGCGCCACGGCCCGGGTGCGGGGTCTTGCCCACGTCCACCAGGGCGGTCAGGCGACGCTCCTTGGAGTCGATCACCGCCACCTTGTTGGAGTTGTTGGCCGCCGTCATGAAGTAGCGGTGGCTGCTGTCCCAGCCGCCGTCATGCAGGAACGGCGCGGCATCGATGCTGGTGATGGTCAGGTTCTTGATGTCCTCGTAGTTGACCAGCATGACCTTGCCGGTTTCCTTGACGTTGACGATGAACTCCGGCCATTCGTGGGAGGCGATGATCGCCGCCACCCGTGGCTCGGGGTGGTACTCCTGCTTGTCGACGGTCATGCCCCGGGTCGAGACGATCTGCCTGGGCTCCAGGGTCTGGCCATCCATGATGGTGAACTGCGGCGGCCAGTAGGAGCCGGCGATGGCGTACTTGTCCTCGTAGCCCTTGAACTTGGAGGTCTCCACCGAGCGTGCCTCGATGCCCACCTTGATCTGCGCAACCTTGGTCGGCTCCTTGGGCCACAGGTCGATCATGTCGATGCGCGCATCGCGGCCGATCACCAGCAAGTAGCGTCCGGACGCGGAGATCCGCGAAATGTGCACGGCATAGCCGGTTTCGATGAGCTTGACGATCTGCTTGCTGTCGCCGTCCACCAGGGCGATCTTGCCGTCGTCGCGCAGGGTCACCGAGAACAGGTTCTGCAGGTTGAGGGTGTTCATTTGCCGGGTCGGGCGGTCCTCGGGCTTGACCAGCAGCTTCCAGGTGTTGCGGGTCTCGGCCATGCCCCATTCCGGCGGGGTGGGCGGGGTGTGCTGGATGAAGTTGGCCATGGTGGTGATCTGCGCCTTGGTCAGGGCGTTGGAGGTACCCCAGTTGGGCATGCCCGCCGGCGAGCCGTAGGTGATCAGCGCTTCGAGGTAGGCCTGGCCACGGGCCTGGGTGATGTCCGGAGTCAGGGGCTTGCCGGTGGCGCCCTTGCGCAGTACGCCATGGCAACCGGCGCAGCGCTGGAAGTAGATCTCCTTGGCGGCGTCGAAGTCGGCCTGGCTCATGTCCGGCGCCCCGGCGCTGGTGACCATGGCCGGCGGTGCCGCACCCGATGCCTTGGACTCGGCGGCGGCAGTGGGAAGGGCCAGCGCCAGTGCCGAACACAGGCTGGCGACGGACAGGGCAAGGGTTTTTCGATTACTGATCAGCATCCTTCTCTCCTCAGGCATGACCTTTGCGATGTGCTGGGAGGGCCAGGACAGAGCGCAGGTTCTTGGTGCACAAGAAGGCTATTGCGCAGCAGGGCATTGCTCACTTGATCGCGATCAAGTTTGCCTTTCGCGCTGCTTGCCAGGTTGTCGCAGGGACTCTTAGCGTGATCGCGAACCCGTCGTCATCCAGGTATCCCATGGACCTCACTGAACCCCGCTGCGAACCCTTCTACCAGGCTCAGGGCAACGAGCCGGCCCTGTTCGAGCAAGCCTGGCGCCACGGCCTGCCGGTGCTGATCAAGGGCCCCACCGGCTGCGGCAAGACCCGCTTCGTCCAGCACATGGCCCAGCGCCTGCAACTGCCGCTGCACACCGTGGCCTGCCACGACGACCTGAGCGCCGCCGACCTGGTGGGTCGGCACCTGATCGGTGCCCAGGGCACCTGGTGGCAGGACGGCCCGCTGACCCGGGCGGTGCGCGAGGGCGGCATCTGCTACCTCGACGAAGTGGTGGAGGCGCGCCAGGACACCGTGGTGGTGCTGCACCCTTTGGCCGACGACCGCCGCGAGCTGTTTTTGGAACGCACCGGCGAAGTGCTCAAGGCGCCGCCGTCGTTCATGCTGGTGGTGTCCTATAACCCCGGCTACCAGAACCTGCTCAAGGGCATGAAGCCCAGCACCCGCCAGCGCTTCGTGGCCATGCGCCTGGGTTACCCGGACGCCGCGCAGGAGGAGCGCATCGTCCGCCGCGAGGCCGGGATCGATGCGGCCCTGGCCAGCCAGGTGGTCAAGCTCGGCCAGGCCCTGCGCCGGCTCGACCAGCACGACCTGGAGGAGGTGGCCTCGACCCGCTTGCTGATCTTCACCGCGCGCCTGATCGGCGCCGGCATGGACCCGCGCCAGGCGTGCCTGGCCTGCCTGGCCGAGCCACTGAGCGACGACCCGGTGACCGTGGCGGCGCTGATGGACGTGGTCGATGTGCACTTCCCCTGAACCGAGGGCACGCCGCTTGCCGGGGGACCTGGCGATGTGGCTGTTCATCCTGGTCGAGCTGTCGGTGTTCGCCTTGCTGATCCTGGCGTTCGCCGTGACTGCGCAACTCAAGCCGCCACTGTTCGCCAGCGGCCGCGCCTTGCTCGATACCTCCACCGGCCTGGCCATGACCCTGAGCCTGCTGGGGGCCGGGCTGCTGGCGGCGCTGGCCCTGGAGCAACTGCGCGAGCTGCGGCCTCGGCGGGCGGCCTGCCTGCTGGGCCTGGCCTGCTGCGTGGCTGGCGTCTACCTTTGGCTCAAGCTCGGCGAGTACCGGCACTTGGCGGGCCTGGGCCTGGGCCTGGGGTTGGAGCACGACACCTTCTTCACCCTGTACTGGCTGCTCACCAGCTTTCACTTCCTGCATGTGCTGCCGGGCATGGCGATCCTCGCCTGGCTGGCGTACCGCGCCTGGACCCGGGCCCCGCTAGCCGGCAGCGGCTTCGAATCCGGGGTGCTGTATTGGCACATGGTGGACCTGGTGTGGGTGGTGCTGTTCCCACTGGTCTACATCCTGGATTGAGGAGATCCCCATGACGGCTTCACGCATCCTGCTGCTGTGCGGGCTGGCCCTGGCCGTGCTCAGCCTGGGCACCGTGCTGCTGGGCCAGGGCGGGTGGGTCATGGCCCTGGCGGTGGCCAAGGCCTGGCTGATCACCGAGGGTTTCATGGAGTTGCGCCACAGCCCCTGGCGCTGGCGCTTGCCTCTGCTGGCCTGGGCCCTGGTGGTGCTGGCCCTGGTGGGCCTGGTGTCGCACCTGTCGGGCAAAGCCTGAGTAAAACAATCAGTCTTTCTTGATTGCCATCAAGCGGTTTCGGACCTCGCGCTTTCTATCATGGCCACGCCAAGCAAAGAGGACGCGACCATGTCAGAGACCTTCACCAAGGGCATGGCCAGGAACATCTATTTCGGGGGAAGCGTGTTCTTCTTCCTGATATTCCTGGCCTTGACCTATCACACCGAGCAGACCTTTCCCAAACGTAGCAATCAGGCGCAGCTGACCGAGGCAGTGGTGCGCGGCAAGACGGTCTGGGAGCAGAACAACTGCGTCGGCTGCCACACGCTGCTGGGCGAGGGCGCGTACTTCGCGCCGGAGCTGGGCAACGTCTACAAGCGCCGTGGCGGCGAGGAGGGGTTCAAGCCCTTCATGCAGGCCTGGATGAAGATGCAGCCTTTGGGCGTGCCCGGGCGCCGCGCCATGCCGCAGTTCCACCTGAGCGAGCAAGAGGTCGACGATATCGCCGAATTCCTCAAGTGGAGCTCGAACATCGACACCAACGGCTGGCCGCCCAACAAGGAGGGCTGAGTGATGAGCATTGCCAATCCACATCTGAAATTCGCCTCGCAGGCCGTGGCCAAACCCTACTTCGTATTCGCCCTGATGCTGTTCCTCGGCCAGGTGCTGTTCGGCCTGATCATGGGCCTGCAATACGTGGTCGGCGACTTCCTGTTCCCCACCATCCCGTTCAACGTGGCGCGCATGGTCCACACCAACCTGCTGATCGTCTGGCTGCTGTTCGGCTTCATGGGCGCGGCCTACTACCTGGTGCCGGAAGAGGCCGACCGTGAACTGCACAGTCCGAAACTGGCGATCGTGCTGTTCTGGGTGTTCGCCGTGGCCGGGGTGCTGACCATCCTCGGCTACCTGCTGGTGCCCTATGCGGGCCTGGCCCGGCTGACCCACAACGAACTGCTGCCGACCATGGGTCGGGAGTTCCTGGAGCAGCCGACCATCACCAAGCTGGGCATCGTGCTGGTGTGCCTGGGGTTCCTCTACAACATCGGCATGACCCTGCTCAAGGGTCGCAAGACCACCGTCAGCATGGTGATGATGACCGGCCTGATCGGCCTGGCGGTGTTCTTCCTGTTCTCCTTCTACAACCCCGGCAACCTGGCCCGCGACAAGTTCTACTGGTGGTGGGTGGTACACCTCTGGGTGGAAGGCGTGTGGGAATTGATCATGGGTTCGATGCTGGCCTTCGTGCTGATCAAGATCACCGGCGTCGACCGCGAGGTGGTGGAGAAGTGGCTGTACGTGATCATCGCCATGGCGCTGATCAGCGGCATCATCGGCACCGGCCACCACTTCTTCTGGATCGGCGCGCCCGAGGTCTGGTTGTGGGTCGGCTCGATCTTCTCGGCCCTGGAACCGCTGCCGTTCCTGGCCATGGTGATGTTCGCCTTCACCATGGTGCGCAACCGTCGGCGCCAACACCCCAACCGCGCCGCCACGCTGTGGGCCAAGGGCACCACGGTCACCGCGTTCTTCGGTGCCGGGGTCTGGGGCTTCCTGCACACCCTGGCGCCGGTCAACTACTACACCCACGGCACGCAACTGACTGCGGCCCACGGTCACCTGTCGTTCTACGGGGCCTACGCGATGATCGTCATGACCCTGATCAGCTACGCCATGCCGCGTTTGCGCGGTCTGGGCGAGGCGCCTGACGAGCGTGCGCAGACCCTGGAAATCTGGGGCTTCTGGCTGATGACCCTGTCGATGGTGATGATCACCTTGCTGCTCACCGCTGCCGGCGTGGTCCAGGTACTGCTGCAACGCTGGGCCGAAGACGGCAGCGCCTTGCCGTTCATGTCCACCACCGAGCACCTGCGTGGCCTGTTCTGGGCGCGCCTGGCCAGTGGCGTGGGCTTCATGGCCGGACTGATCTGCTACCTGCTGAGCTTTCGCCAGCGGGGTCGCGCCGCCCTGGCCGCACCGGCCCCGGTGGTCGCGTCCTGAGGCTGGCTGGCGCTTGAAAAAAAACGCGGCCCGGCCAGCACGGCGGGCCGCTTCCTGGCGTTCAGAGGAGGTGCCGCAATGGCCTTCACGGTTGAACTGGAAGAATGGGTCGGCAGCGTCTGGCATCGCTTCATCACTCGCCGGGCCAGTAGCGATTTTCCCGAGGCACGGGTCGAGCTGGCGTCCCGGCAGCGGGCCCTGGCCGTGCTCTATCGAGCCATGGGCGGTGCGCCCGGCAAGAACCTCGAGGCGGCCAGCGAGCGCGACCTGTTGCTGCGCCGCAGCCTGCTGCAGCAGATCGCCGGGACGTGCCGGCAAGCGCCCCTGGCCTGTTGCGACGAACAACACCTGCGCTTGCCGGCCAGCCTGGCGGTGTTTCCCGATCCCCAACTGAATGCGGAACTCTACCGCTGGCTGGTGTTGCTGGCGGCCCAGGCCGGCCCCATGCGCCACTGGGGACGGGACAATCAGCGCTGGACCCAGGCATTGCTGCAGGCCTATCCGGGGCTGGCCGGGCGCTACCGGCGCCTGGTGGAGGCGCACCTGCAGTTGCGCCCCGACCCGGCCACGCTGCGACCGGACGAGGCAGCCCTGGAGCGCGCCCTGTGCCAGGCCCTGCGCGAGCCGGGCAGTGTCCGTGAGTTTCCCCGTAGCGAACGGGCCGCCTGGCCGCTGCCCCTGTGGCTGTATCCGCCGCTGCACCTTTGCAGCCCGCAGGCGGCGGACTTCGAGCAGGACGACAGCCCACTGCCGGCCAGTGCCGGTGAGCAGCAGGGCGGGCGCAAGCGGGCCACGCGCATCGATGACGCGCCGGCCAAGGGCGGCCTGCTGATCGTGCGCCTGGAGAACCTGTTCAGTTGGACCGAACACGTCGAGCTCGACCGCTGGGAGGATGACAGCCAGGACCCCGACGCCGCCCGGGTCGCCGAGGACCTCGACCACCTGACCCTGTCGCGCACGCGGATCCGCAAGGGTGGCGGCCTCAAGTTGCACCTGGACCTGCCACCGGCGGACATCGACGACCTGCCCCTGGGCGAGGGCATCAAGCTGCCCGAGTGGGACTATCGCCAGGGCCGGCTGCGGGAGGACTTCGTCAACCTGCAGCTGTTCGAGCCACGGGATTGCCAACCGCAAGCGCTGCCGGGCCCTCTGCAGGCCCCAGCCCGGCGTTTGCGCCGCCAGTTCGAGCAGTTGCGCGACCGTCGCCAATGGCTGCGCCAGCAACCCCAGGGCAGCGAGCTGGACCTGCAAGCCTGGCTGGACTTCCACGTCGAGCGCCAGCACGGGCGCAGCGCCGCGCGCGGTTTGTTCCTGGAGCGGCGCCAGACCCAGCGCGACCTGGCGTGCCTGCTGCTGGCGGATGTGTCGATGTCCACCGATGCGCACTTGAATGACCAGCACCGGGTGATCGAGGTGATCCGCGACAGCCTGCTGCTGTTCGGCGAGACCCTGTCGCTGCTCGGCGACGATTTCGCCTTGTACGGTTTCTCCTCGCTGCGCCGCCAGCAGGTACGACTGCAGGAACTCAAGGGTTTCGACCAGGCCTACGACGACCGTATCCGGGGCAAGATCCAGTGCCTCAGGCCCGGCTACTACACCCGCATGGGCGCGGCGATCCGCCAAGCCACGCGCCTGCTGCAAGGGCGCAAGCACCAGCGCAAGCTGCTGTTGCTGCTCACCGATGGCAAGCCCAACGACCTGGATCTGTACGAAGGGCGCTATGGCGTCGAAGACACCCGTGAGGCGCTGCGCGAAGCCCGGCGCCAGGGGCTCACGCCGTTCTGCATCACCATCGATCGCGAGGCCGGGGCCTATCTGCCGTACATGTTCGGCAGCCACGGCTACAGCCTGATCCACCAGCCCGAGCAGCTACCCCTGCGCCTGCCGCAGCTGTACCGCCAATTGACCCAGCCCTGAGGCCGGGTCGAGGGCGATGCCTAGCGCGGCAACCACAGCACCATCGCCAGGCAGAACAGCGTCAGGGCGATGCAGAACCCCATGAAGCGCTTCTGCCGGCGTGCTCCGGCCTGGGCCGCCCTGGCCGGCAGCGGCATGCCGCAGTGCTGGCAGTGGTCGGCCCCGGGCGGATTGTCCTGCTGGCAGTACAGGCATTGCACCTGGAGGCTCATTCGAATTGCTCCAGCCGTGGCCGGTCGAGAATGACGATGCGCCGGCCGTCCTGGCTGATGATCTTGTCGTCGATCAGGCGCCGGATGATCCGCGAGAAGGTCTCGGGCTGGATCGCCAGGTGCCCGGCGATAAGTTGCTTGGCCATCGGCAGCTCGAACTGGCGCTCCACGGGCTGGGCCTGCATCAGCTGGGTGAGCAGGTAGCGCACCACCCGGTGGGTGGCGTTTTTCAGCGACAGCGTCTCGATCTCGTTGACCCGCTGGTGCAGGCGTACGCAGAGCTTGCCCAGCAGGGCGAAGGTCAGCCGGCTGTTGCTTTGCAGCAGGCGGATATAGGTGGCATTGGACAGCCGGTACAGCTGCGCGGGGCCGACGGCCTCGGCCGAGGCCACGTAGTTGGGGGTGTCCATCAGCATCATCGCTTCGGCGAAGGTCTGGCGCGGGCCAATCACCTCGAAGACCTTCTCCTGGCCGTCCGGGGTCAGGCGGTAGATCTTCACCGCCCCGGCAATGACGAAATAGAACGCATCGGCCGCTTCGCCCTGGTGGAACAGCGGCTCGCCCTTGTCGACGCTGAGCAGTTGGCTGGTGGCCATCAGCTCGTCAAGCTGCTCGTCGTTCAAGGGCTCGAACAGGTGATGGCTGCGCAAGATCTGGTGGTGGACTCGGTGAAGCACCATGGCTATTGATCCTCGTGTAGGAAAGGGCAGGGAACGGGTTCAGACCAGGCTCAGGGAAATACCGCTGGCGGCCGCCACCAGGGCGCTGAGGATGCAGAACCAAGCCAGGGGCTGGACGATGTTTTTCATGGGAACTCCAGGAACGCGGGACAGCTTTGCCGAGCAAGACCCGGACCAGGCCCGGGCGCCCGCAAATCCTGGGCCTGAATGACGGCAGGGTTTAAATGACCCTGACGATCAGGGTTTTAATGACCATGATCGGGTTGTTTTTACCCTGTGATGGCGCCAGGGTGCCGGCCAGCCGCGCCCGGGCACAGGGCACGACCCTTGCACTACCCGTCTGGACAGCCAGGTTGCGGTTGTCGTCGACCAGCCCATCGACTGCTTCGTTGATGTGGCGCAGCGGCGACAGGCGCCGAATGGCAGAAGGTGACGCCGGGATTCGCTTCGCCGTGGATAGCACCGGCAACAAGGTAAGGAGTGGCTTGATGCAAGTACTTGATCGCCGTAAGGCCCTGGCCGTAGCGCCGTTGTTGCGCCTGGCGTTCCGTCCGATGTTCCTCGCCGGCTGCGTCCTCGCGCTGCTGGCGATACCGCTGTGGCTGGCGGCGCTGCAGGGCGTGCTGGGCAGTTGGCAGCCCGCGGGCGGCTGGCTGGCCTGGCACCGCCACGAGCTGGTATTCGGTTTCGGCCTGGCGATCATCGCCGGGTTCCTGCTCACCGCGGTGCAGACCTGGACCGGCCAGCCGGGCCTGTCCGGCAAGCCGCTGGCTGGCCTGGCGCTGTTGTGGCTGGCGGCGCGGATGGCCTGGCTGGCGAACCTGCCCTGGCCGCTGCTGGCGCTGCTGGAACTGGGTTTTCCATTGCTGGTGGCGCTGGTCATGGCGCGGACCCTGTGGCGGGTACGCCAACAGCGCAACTATCCGCTGGTGCTGGTCCTGTTGTTGCTGACGGCGGTGGATGGCCTGGCGGTGTGCGGCCTGGTGCGTGGCGATGAGGGCTGGCAGCGCCAGGCGGTGCTGGCCGGTATCTGGCTGGTGGCGGCGATCATGGGCCTGATCGGTGGCCGGGTGATTCCGTTTTTCACCCAGCGCGGGCTGGGGCGGGCCGAGGCGGTGGCGCCCTGGCCCTGGCTCGACTGGCTGTTGCTGGGCGGTTCGGCCCTGGTGGCGCTGCTGTATGCCGCTGGGCTGGCCCTGGCCCCGAGCCCCTGGCTGGGCCTGTTGTTCGCCTTCCTGGCGCTCGGGCACCTGGTACGCCTGTGGCGCTGGCATGATCGCGGCCTGTGGCAGGTACCGCTGCTGTGGTCGCTGCACCTGGCCTATGCCTGGCTGGCGCTGGCCTGCATGGGCATGGCCCTGTGGCATGGCGGGGTGGCGCTGAACCCGAGCCTGGCGGTGCACTGCCTGACCATCGGCGCCATGGCCGGGTTGATCCTGGCGATGATCGCCCGGGTCAGCCTCGGCCATACCGGACGGCCGTTGCAGCCACCGGCGGGGATGACCCAGGCCTTTATCCTGATCAACCTGGCCGGCGTCTGCCGGGTGCTGCTGGTGCCCTGGCTGCCCCAGGCCGGGTTGTGGCTGGCGGGCGCGTGCTGGGCCCTGGCCTTCGCCCTGTATGCCTGGCGCTACGGGCCGATGCTGCTGCAGCCACGGGTCGACGGCCACCCAGGTTAAGGTCCGGGAGAGTCCAGGATGTTCTATCCCTATCTGTTGTTGATCCACCTGCTGGCGGCCATCGCATTCATCGGCACGTTGTTCTTCGAGCTGCTCATCTGGCCGGCGGTACGCCGCCAGGTGCCGGCCGCGGCCCAGGACGGGGTCGACCAGGCGTTGTCGGTGCGCTCGCGCAAGGTCCTGCATGGCGTGGTGGTGTTGCTCTATGGCGCTGGAATCGGCCTGGCCTGGCACCATCGCCTGGCCCTGGCGCACCCGCTGGGCAGCACCTTCGCCAGCTTGCTGGGGCTGAAGATCGTCCTGGCCCTGAGCATCATCGGCCACTATCTCCTGCTGGCGTTCTGGCTACTTAGCGGACGCCTGAGCGAGGGCCGGGCGCTGGGCATCCGCCGCAGCATCCTTGGGCACATGGTGTTAATCGTGATCCTGGCCAAGGCCATGTTCTATTGGCATTGACCGGCGCGGACCGGCCCGTTTCCACCAGGGAACGGGCCGGTCCGGGAGAGGGGCGGGTTATTGCAGGGCCTGGGTGAACAGCACGTCGTTTTCCAGCTGGATGTGCTCCAGCAGGTCGTCGCGAAACTCCTGCAGGCCGCTGTACAGGGTGCGCCAGGTGTTGCAGGCGGCCTCTGGGGTGGTGATCTGCCCCGTCAGTTGCATCAACCGTTCCAGGGCTTCGCCGTGCTGGTCGTGCTCCAGGCGCATCACGTGGATCGGCGCGCCGGCCTGGCGGCCCATGCCCCGTTGCAGCATCGGGAACAGCACCTGTTCCTCCTTGAGCATGTGGCTTTCCAGTTCCTGTTGCATGTCCTGCAAGTGATCGGCCAGGCCTTCGGGGCAGTGGCTGTCGCCGGCATGCACCTGTTCCACCCGGCGGGCCAGGCGGATCAGTTCCGGCAGTTGCTCGCGGTGGCGGTCGTGAAAACGCGACAGGATGTGCTCGATAAGTTCGTTTTGGGACAGTGTCTGGTTCATCAGGGGATTCCTGGGGGGTGTGGGTCTTGCCTGGTGATTGCATCGCCCATGCCAGCTTTGATTGCCCGGAATCAATGGCCGTTTCCTGGACTATGGTGAAATCCACCGCGATTTCCCTGGGTAGATATGACCATAGAGGGTGAGGACCACCATGTTGCGAGAAAGCCTGGCCGCCGACCTGATCGTCGAGTTGCCCAATGCCGTGCGGTTGCAACGACTGGTGCAGACCCTGCGCGAATACTTTCGTTGCGGTGCGGTCGGCCTGTTGCGCCTGGAGGACGACAGCCTGCGGCCGCTGGCCACCGTCGGCCTGGTGCACGAGGCCCTCGGGCGGCGCTTCGTGATCGCCCAGCACCCGCGGCTGGCGGCGATCATGGCCTCGCGCGAGCCGACCTGGTTCGAGCCCGACAGCCGCTTGCCGGACCCTTACGACGGCCTGCTCGATACTGCCGTCAGCGAACCCTTGGCCGTGCACGACTGCATGGGCGTGAGCCTGTACATCGAAGGCCGGATCTGGGGCGCGATCACCCTCGATGCCTTGCAGGCCGGCACCTTTGACGATGACGCCCGGGACGAGCTCAAGCGCTGCACCTTGCAGATCGAGGCGGCCGTGCGCGTCACCCGCCTGGAGCAGGAGAACCGCAGCCTGCGCTTGTCCCGCAGCGAACCTGTGGATGTGCGGCGGCCCCTGGAGGAGGGCGAGATCCTCGGCCAGAGCGATGTGTTGCACCAGTTGCTCAACGAACTGGACGTGCTGGCCGACTCCGAGCTGCCGGTGTTGCTGTTGGGCGAGACCGGGGTCGGCAAGGAGCTGTTCGCCCGGCGCCTGCATCGCCTGTCGCGGCGCAGCCACAAGCCTCTGGTGCAGGTCAACTGCGCGGCCTTGCCTGAATCCCTGGCCGAGAGCGAGCTGTTCGGCCATGTCAAAGGGGCGTTCTCCGGTGCCACCAGCGATCGCGCCGGGCGCTTCGACGCGGCCAACGGCGGCACGCTGTTCCTCGACGAAGTGGGCGAGCTGCCCCTGAGCGTCCAGGCCAAGCTGCTGCGTACCTTGCAGAACGGCGAGATCCAGCGGCTGGGGGCGGACAAGCCGCTGCACGTCAATGTGCGCATCATCGCCGCCACCAACCGACACCTGCCCGACAGCATCCGCGATGGCCTGTTTCGCGCCGACCTCTATCACCGCTTGTCGGTGTACCCGGTACCGATCCCGCCGCTGCGTGAGCGTGGCCAGGATGTACTGCTGATCGCCGGGCACTTTCTCGAACTCAACCGCACCCGCCTGGGCTTGCGCGGGCTGCGCCTGTCGGCGGCGGCCGAGCGGGCGCTGCTGGGCTACCGCTGGCCGGGCAACGTGCGCGAACTGGAACACGTGATCGGCCGGGCTGCGCTCAAGCAGCTCAGCCGCGACGGCAGCCGCAGCCTGATCATCACCCTGGAGCCCGAGGCCCTGGACCTGGACAGCACCCCGGCAGCGCCACCGGTGCCCGAGCAGCCGGCGGATCCGGGCTTGCCTTTGACCTCCCTGGGGGATGCGGTGGATGCCTGCCAGCGCCAGTGCATCGTCCAGGCCTTGCGCCTGAGCGGGGATAACTGGGCCGCTGCGGCGCGGCTGCTGGCGGTGGACCCGAGCAACCTGCACAAGCTGGCCAGGCGCTTGCGGCTCAAGTAGCGCCAGCGGCGTTGATGGCGGTCAAGGTGCGTAAGTGGCGCTGCTTACAGACTGCGCAGCACTTACCAGGAGATCACCGCCATGCCGCTGTCCCTTGCCCAGATGCGCCGTAACTACACCCTAGGTGGCCTGCACGAAGAGCAGGCGCCGGACGATCCGCTGCTGCTGTTCGGCCAGTGGCTGGAGCAGGCGCGGGAAACCGAGAGCGCCCCCGTGGAGGCCAACAGCATGCACCTGGCCACCGTGGACAGCCAGGGCCGGCCCCATGGCCGGGTGTTGCTGCTCAAGGGGTTGAGCGCTGAGGGGTTCACCTTCTTCGGCAATTACCAGAGTGCCAAGGGCCTGGAGCTGGCGGCCAACCCCCAGGCCGCCATGACCTTCTTCTGGCCGGCCCTGGAGCGCCAGGTGCGGATCGAGGGCCCGGTGGTACGCCTGGCGGATGAGCTGTCCGACGCCTATTTCGATTCCCGGCCCCTGGCCAGCCGCCTAGGCGCCTGGGCTTCGCCCCAGAGCCGGCCGCTGGCCGATCGCGATGAACTGCAGGCGCTGCTGGCCCAGACCATCCGCCGCTTCGTTGAAAAACCCCTGCACCGGCCTGCGCACTGGGGTGGCTATTGCCTGCAACCCGAGCGCCTGGAGTTCTGGCAAGGGCGGGCCGACCGCCTGCACGACCGTCTCGACTATCGGCGCCAGGGCGGCCAGTGGCGGCGCCAGCGCCTGGCGCCCTGAGCCGCACCCCCGGAGGTACCTCCAAGGAGGGATGGGCCCGCCGGGGCTTTGGGTCCAGGCTTGGGCCCAAAGCCGATTCCCCAGCTACAGGACACCCAGGCCATGGCCCATTTGTCGCAACGCACTTTTGTACCCTTGAACATCGCCGTGCTGACCATCAGCGATACCCGCACCTTCGAGACCGACAGCTCCGGACAGACCCTGGTGGACCTGTTGCAGGCCGCCGGCCATGCGCTGGTGGACCGCGAGCTGGTCCGGGACGATATCTACCAGATCCGCGCCACGCTCTCGCGCTGGATCGCCGACCCTGCGGTGCAGGTGGTGCTGACCACCGGCGGCACCGGCTTCACTGCCCGGGACAACACGCCCCAGGCGGTGCTACCGCTACTGGACAAGCACGTGGAAGGTTTCGGCGAAGTGTTCCGCCAGGTCTCCCTGGCGGAGATCGGTATGTCGACCCTGCAATCCCGCGCCCTGGCCGGGATGAGCAATGGCGTACTGGTGTGCTGCGTACCGGGCTCGCCCGGGGCCTGCCGCACCGCCTGGACGCAGATCCTGCACAACCAGCTGGACAGCCGCACCGGCCCGTGCAACTTCGCCCCGCATCTGAAGCCGCAACCCGGCGCGGCCATCGCCGCTTGCGAGGTACGACCATGAGCGTCGGGCCTTGCGACAGCGGCACGCTGCTGCCGGTGGACCTGGCCATCGGCCATTTGCTCGAACGCGCGCCACGCCCGCCGCAACTGCATTGCCTGGCCCTGGAACAGGCCCTGGGCCGGGTCCTCGGAACCGATGTCCATGCCCCCCGTGCCTTGCCGGGCTGGGACAACAGCGCCATGGACGGCTATGCCTTGCGCGCTGCCGACCTGCCGGCCGCGGGTGGCTGCCTGGTCCTGGCCGGGCGGGTCGCTGCGGGCCAGGCGGCGACCACGGCGTTGCTGGCGGGGCAAGCGGTGCGGATCTTCACCGGCGCGCCGCTGCCACCGGGCGCCGATACGGTGGTGCCCCAGGAGCTGTGCCGGGTCGAAGGCCAGCAACTGTGGTTGCCGGCGGTCAGCGTTGGCCAGCACGTGCGCAAGGCCGGCGAAGAGGTCCGTGAAGGGCATCTGCTGTTGCCCGCCGGCAAGCGTCTGCGGGCCCAGGAGCTGGGCCTGCTGGCGGCTTGCGGGGTCAGTTGGGTCGAGGTCTACCGGCCGCTGCTGGTCGGCCTGCTGAGCAGTGGCGACGAGCTGCGTGAACCCGGCCAGCCCCTGGCGCCGGGGCAGATCTACAACAGCAACCGCTATTGCCTGTCGGCGCTGCTGCAGGGGTGGGGCGTCGAGGTCCACGACTACGGCGCGATGGCCGATGAACTGCAGGCCAGCAAGCAGACCCTGCACCTGGCCGCCCAGGAATGCGACCTGTTGCTCAGCTCCGGTGGGGTCTCGGTGGGCGAGGAGGATCACCTCAAGCAGGCGATCCGCGAACTGGGCCAGGTGGACTTCTGGCGCCTGGCCATCCAGCCGGGCAAGCCCCTGGCCTTTGGCACCGTGGCGGACAAGCCCTGGCTCGGCCTGCCGGGTAATCCGGCGGCGGCGTTGATCACCGCGCTGGTGGTGTTGCGTCCGTTCCTGCTGCGCAGCCAGGGCCTGCGCGATGTCGTGCCGCAACCGGTGGCGTTGCCGGCCGGCTTCGACTGGCCGCAAGCCAATCGCCGGCGCCAGTACCTGCGCGCCCGGCTGGTGCCGGGGGATAACGGCCAGTGCCGCGTGCAACTGCATCCCCAGCAGAGTTCGGCGATGCTCAGCGCCGCCTGCTGGGCCGATGGCCTGGCGCTGGTGGAGTGCCAGCAACAACTGCGCCAGGACGACCCGGTGCAATTCCTCTCGTTCGCCGAGCTGATGCAGTGAGCGCTCTTGATTATCGTCAAGGTCCTGGCGGGTGCGCTGGCTAGACTGGCAGCGCTTTTTTTCCAGTGCTCCGGGCCTGCTGGCGGTCTGCACGAAAGGTGGGTGGAGCAGGTTCTTTGAAGAGGAATGCCCATGCAACTGGTCTGCCCGGCAGGCAACCTGCCTGCCCTCAAGGCCGCGGTGCGCCAAGGCGCTGACGCGGTCTACGTCGGTTTTCGCGATGACACCAATGCCCGCAGCTTCGCTGGGCTGAACATGGACGACAAGCAGTTCGACGCCGCCGTCGCCCATATCCGCCAACACCAGCGCCAGCTCTATGTGGCGGTCAACACCTACCCCCAACCCCAGGGCTGGGAGCGCTGGCAACGGGCGGTGGACCGCGCCGCCGACCATGGCGTGGATGCCTTGATCGCCGCCGATCCCGGGGTCCTGGGCTATGCCACCGAGCGCCATCCGCACCTGAGCCTGCACCTGTCGGTGCAAGGCTCGGCCACCAACGCCAGTGCCCTGGCGTTCTACTCCCAGCACTACAACATCCGTCGCGCCGTGTTGCCTCGGGTGCTGTCCATGGCCCAGGTGCGCCAGGTGGCGGTCAACAGCGCCGTGCCCATCGAGGTGTTCGCCTTCGGCAGCCTGTGCATCATGGCCGAGGGCCGTTGCCACCTGTCGTCCTACATCACGGGCGAGTCGCCGAACCTGTGCGGGGTCTGCTCGCCGGCCAAGGCGGTGCGCTGGAGCGAGGATGCCGAGGGCTTGAGCGCCCGCCTGAGCGAAGTGCTGATCGACCGCTATGGGCACGACGAGCCGGCCGGCTACCCGACCCTGTGCAAGGGGCGGTTCATGGTCGGCGGCAAGCGCTTCCATGCCCTGGAGGAGCCCACTAGCCTCGACACCCTCGACCTGCTGCCGGAGTTGGCGGCGATCGGCGTGCAGGCGGTGAAGATCGAAGGGCGCCAGCGCAGCCCGGCCTATGTCGAGCAGGTCACCCGGGTCTGGCGCGCGGCGCTGGATGCCCATCGCCTGGCGCCCGAGCGTTTCGCGGTCAAGGACCAGTGGCGGCATGTGCTGGCCGGGCTTTCCGAAGGCAGCCAGACCACCCTGGGCGCCTACCACCGTTCATGGCAATGAGGGACTAACCGATGAAGCTCAGCCTGGGACCCGTCCTCTACTACTGGGACAAGGAGCGCTTGGCGCGATTCTACGAACAGATGGCCAGCCTGGCGCTGGATGTGATCTACCTGGGGGAAACCGTGTGCTCCAAGCGCCGGGTGCTCAACCTGGACCAGTGGCTGGGCCTGGGCCGCGAGCTGCAGCAGGCCGGTGCGGCGCAGATCGTGCTGTCGGGCCTGACCCTGATCGAGGCCGCCTCCGAGCTGTCGAGCCTGCGCCGGCTGTGTGACAACGGCCAGTTCCTGGTGGAGGCCAACGACATGGGCGCGGTGCAGTTCCTGGCCGAGCGCCAACTGCCGTTCGTGGCCGGCCCGGCGCTGAACCTGTACAACGGCCATGCCCTGGCCAAGCTGCAGGACTGCGGGATGATCCGCTGGGTGCCACCGGTGGAATGCTCCGCGGCCCTGGTGCGCGCCGTGCTCGAGCAAGTTGCCGGGCTGGGCCGGGCCTTGCCTGAGGTCGAGGTGTTCGCCTACGGCCACCTGCCACTGGCCTACTCGGCGCGTTGCTTCACCGCCCGTGCGGAAAACCGCCCCAAGGACGACTGCCAGTTCTGCTGCATCAACTACCCCGACGGCCTGGCCCTGAGCAGCCAGGAAGGCCAGGCGCTGTTCACCCTCAATGGCATCCAGACCCTGTCGGCCGAGGTCACCAACCTGCTGGCCGATTATCCGGGGCTGGTGGCCTGTGGCGCCGACCTGTTGCGCCTGAGCCCCCGGGCAGAAGGCATGGTCCAGGTGGTGGAGGCCTTCGCCCGGGTCTGCCAGGGCGAGGCGCCACCGCTGTGCGTGGACGGCTGCAATGGTTACTGGCATGGCCAGGCGGGCATGTTGCGGGTCGAGGAGGCGGGACTGTGCTGAAACCTATGCAATGGCTGCTCAAGAGCGCTGACCGGATGTTGCCGCTGGTGCGCCGGGTGCCATTCGGCCTCCAGCGCCTGGCCCTGGAGCAGGCGCTCAATCGCTGCCTGGCCGAGCCCCTGGCCGATGGCGAGTTCGACCTGTTGCGCGGGCGCTGGTTGTGCCTGCGCATCAGCGACCTGGACCTGACCTGGTACCTGACGCGCCAGCGCGGTGGCCTGCACATCGCCCAGCGAGCCCGGGCCGACGTCAGCATCCGCGGCAACTGGCGCGAGTTCCTGCTGCTGGCCAGCCGCCAGGAAGACCCGGATACCTTGTTCTTCCGCCGGCGCCTGGTGATCGAGGGCGATACCGAGCTGGGCCTGACCCTGAAGAACCTGATCGACAGCCTTGACCCGCAGGTGTTGCCGGGGTGGTTGTGGCGCAACCTGGAACGGGCCGGCCAGGGCCTGGCCGGCACCGCTGGGCCCGGCGCTCAGCCGGGGTAGTCGGCCAGGCGGTCGAGGGCGAGGATCTGGATGCTGCGCCTTTGCATGCTGATCAAGCCCTCGTCCACCAGCCGGTGCAGCGTCCGCGAGAAGGTCTCCGGCTGGATGCCGAGCTTGGAGGCCACCAGGCGCTTGGAAACCTGCAATTCGACCCGGCCATCGCCGGGATCGAATTCGGTGTCCTGAAAGATGACGTTTAGAATCAGTACGTTACCGGGGCGAGAGTGGCAAATTTGTGGTATCGCGATTTCACTTCCTACCCAGCAGCTTTTCGATCGGCAACTTGGTAATGGCGAATCCAGTCAGCAGGAGCACGATAAAGCCGACCAGTTCCCGAGATATCGCCGCCCCCTCGTACCAAGCGCTGATGACCACGGCGAATACCGGAAAGATGATGAAGACAAATGACAGCACCACGGGGCTGAGGCGCTTGAGTAGGAAGAAGTACACGATGAATCCTCCGACCGAAGCCACCAATCCAAGATATGTAAGTGCGGTCCAAGATCGAACGGTGATGGTAGATAGGTTCGGGTGCTCCACCAGCAAGCCGGCTACGAACAGTCCTAGGCCGGCGATGCCGATGGGCAGCGTATTGAAGGTAATAACACTGATGTTCGCGCCTAGTTTTTTCGTAATGACATAGCTGAGCGCATGCAGGATTGCGGCGAGCAGGATGGCAAGCACGCCGAACAATTCCGAGTAGTCTAAGTGCAGGCCCTGGGACCTGATGATCATGAATAGGCTGCTGAAGCCGATGGCGATACCCAGAGCCTGCGACACAAAAACGCGCTCTTTCAGGAAGATCGCCGAGAAGATCAGGATGAACACTGGCATGCTGCTAAACAGCAGCGCGGTCAGCCCTGAAGCGACGTATTGTTCGCCATAGTTCAGTAGGTAATACGGCACGCTGAAGTAGCCGAGCGTCACGAATATAAAGAAGGCCAATTGCTGGCGCGGGAAGAAGATCGACTCGCGGCGTAAGTGCGCAAAGAGCAGGAAGAGCGGGAATGCGATCAGAAAGCGTAACCCGGCGGCAGTGAGTGGCGGCACACTTTCCACTGCGATCTTAATGCCAAGCCAGGTGGTCCCCCAACTGATGCACACCACGAGGAACAGTACTGTGGTTACCAGGCCGGCGAGACGTACCTGGTGATTGCCACTTGTCAAAATTTGAATTGACATTATTTTCCCTCATCTAGGCGTGCGATTTTCTAAGATTGATATCTTTTATTGCCTGATTCCTTCTTTAAAAGGAGGTTAATTTGGAGCAAATATGCCAGTCAAAATAAATATTGACACCGATTCAATTTTCAGATTTTTCCTGCTTGATGGGCCTGGCCTGAAGTACAAACGTCTCGCCAAAGGCATCGAAGAATCCATCCGTAACGGAGCTATCAGACAGGGAGCCAAACTGCCGCCTCATCGGATCCTTGCGGACAAACTTGGTGTGACTGCGGGTACCGTGAGCAGGGCCTACGGTGAGCTGGAGCGAATGGGATTGGTGGAGGCGCGGATCGGAGATGGTACGTTCGTCCGGGGTCGCAGTGGGGATAGTGTTCGAGAGAAGGGTTTCCGCAATTTTGTAGACAGCCCGGACATTTGCAATGACATGAGCCGGAATATGCATATCCCCGGCAACGAGGCCAAACTGCTTTCATACAGTCTCCAGCAGTTATCAGAGTCCGCTGCGCTGCAGGAGCTGATGCTTTATACGCCAGACACGGGATTGCCACGACACCAAGAAGCTGGAGCTATGTGGCTGTCTCACGGTGAGTTTCAGGCGCAGTACCAGCAGATCCTGTGCGTCAATGGCAGCCAGCACGGCCTGCTTGTTGTGCTCATGGCCATGCTACGTGCCGGCGACACCTTGGTAACGGAGCATCTCTCTTATCCTGGGTTAATCAGTGCTGCGCAGTTGCTGGGCATCAAGGTGCTTGGTCTGGACATGGACGAGGAAGGCCTTCTGCCTGAATCCCTTAAGGAAGTCTGCACTGCAAATCGGGTGGTTGCGTTGTACTGCACTCCAACCATTCAGAATCCGACCACAGGGGTAATGTCGCTCAGGCGCCGGGAGGAAATCGCGCGAGTCTGTCGTGAGCATAATCTCATCGTCATCGAAGATGAGACCCACGCTGTATTGATGGTCCGGCGCCCAGTACCTCTCTGCCATCTACTGCCTGAGCGGGGCATCCTGATCGGAGGTATGAGTAAAGCGGTCTCAGCAGGATTGCGTGTGGGGTATGTTCATGCGCCTACTACCATGGTGGGTCGCATTGCGGCGGCGGTGCGCAACTCCTGCTGGATGGCGACACCGCTAGTTCTTGAGATTGCAAGCAAATGGGTCGAGGATGGCACCGCACAAACTCTACTAGAACACCAGACAGCGGAAATTAAACGGCGCCAATCGTTGGTCACGGATTTGCTACAAGGTATTAGCTATCGTAGTCATCCATATTGCCCTCATTTCTGGATAGAAGTACCCGCTCCCTGGCGTGCCGTCGAGATTGAACAGGGACTGCGCCAGCTCCAGCATCTGGTCACCACCGCAGAGGCTTTCAGTGTAGGGCGAGGCGCATTCCCCCAAGCAATTAGAGTCAGCGTTAGTAATTCGCCAGGAGGAGATATAGCCCTGCTTGACGGCTTCGCAAGCTTGGCAGCGTTGCTGCGTAATGGACCAGATGAAGCGCTGACGATACGCGCTTGGTAGCGATAATGACGGCTGCATTCTTAGGTTCCCACAGCCTGGCTCTATGTGGCGTTTAGCACGGCTCTGCGGCCATCTATCAATTTGGAACGACTGAAAAACTGGCCGGGCAGGCATTTCCTCTTAAGTTGCTCTCGAGATCGCAAGCATATTATTGATTGGGCAATTTCTATGAAGAGAGCACTCATGGCTTACCTCCGCTGCCGCCCATGGTAGGGCGGCGGACGCCGGCGGCCCATGCCTCCACCGGCCTACCTCCAAGGGAGCAGTCAGGAGACCTGGCGCAGGTGCTCCATGGCCCACACGGCGGCTTCGACCCGCGAGCGCAGGCCCAGCTTGTGCAGCAGGTTCTTCACATGCACCTTGACCGTACCCTCGGTGATGCCCAGCTTGTGGCCGATGACCTTGTTGCTGTAGCCGCTGGCGATGCTGCGCAGGACCTGGCGCTCGCGCTCGGTGAGCTCGACTTCGTTCTGCCGTGGTGGCGAGCGCAGGGCCTGGGCCATGACCCGGGTCAGCCCCGGGCTGATCACCAGGACGCCGTCCATGGCGTCGCGGATGTACTGGATCAGCAGCTCCGGCTCCATGTCCTTGAGCAGGTAGCCATCGGCGTCCAGGCGCAGGGCATCGCGAATGTCGTCCTCGGCATCGGATACGGTGAACAGCAGGACCTTGCCGGCAAAGTCCTGCGCGCGCAGGTGGCGCAGGGTTTCCAGGCCGTTCATCTGCGGCATGTTGTTGTCCAGCAGGATCAGGTCCGGTTGCAGCGAGTCCAGCAGGGCCAGGGCCTCGGCACCGTGGTTGGCTTCGCCGACGATGATGAAGTCGTCTTCGAGCTCGAGCATCTGGCGGATGCCGCGACGCATCATCGGATGGTCGTCCACCAGCAGGATGCGGTGGCGCGGGGAGGGGTTCATGAGGGTTTACCTTCTGTCAGGCGCCCGAGAAATTCCGGGCGAAACTCCATCTTGACCAGGGTGCCCTGGGGCTCCCGGGAAAAAATCTGTAATTGGCCGCGCAGGCTGCGGGCCCGCTCGTCCATGATGTTCAGGCCGTGGTGCTCGCGCAGGTCGTGGCTCCCGCTGAAGCCGCGGCCATCGTCCTCGATCGACAGGCACAGCCGCTCGCCGTGCTGGCGCAGTTGCAGCCAGGCGTTTTGCGCGTGGGCATGGCGCAGGCAGTTGGACAGGGCCTCGCGGGTGATCTGCAGGATGTGGATCTGTTCGCTGGCCGACAGCTCGAAGGCCAGGCTGTCGATATGCAGGTGGACCTGGAACTCGCCCCGGCGGGAAAACTCACCGGCAGTGTCCTTGAGTTCCTGCACCAGCCCGGCGTCCTGGATCCGCAGGCGGAAGGTGGTCAGCAACTCGCGCAGTTGGCGGTAGGCGGTGTTCAGGCCTTCACGCAGCTCGCTGGTGACGTCCTCCAGGGTCGCCACCGGCTCGCCCCGGCGCATCAGGGTCTGCATGCGGCTGACCTGCAGCTTCATGTAGGACAGCGCCTGGGCCAGGGAGTCGTGCAGTTCGCGGGCGATGATCGCGCGTTCCTCCAGCAGCACCAGGCGGTGATCCTGCTCGCGCTGGCGCTTGAGCTGCAGCGAGGTGCCGATCAGGTTGGCCAGGGCCTGGATCAGTTCGATTTCCCAGGGCTGGGGTTCCAGGCCGTTGTGAAAGTGCGCCTTGAGTTCACCGAAGGCACCGCCCTGGTGGCTGATGTCGAAGGCCAGGCTGTCGCTGCGCTGGCGGCAGCTGGCGCAGTCGCTGCTGGCGCAGATCTGCCGGTTGTCGCTGCCATGCAGGGCCAGCAGTTGCTTGGCCTGGGCCTGGCCTTGCAGGCACAACGACAGGCGCAGGCCCGGCAGGCGCTCCTGGAAGCGCCGGATCAGCTCGTCCAGGCCTTCGGCATTGGCCTGGCGGGTGGCCAGGTTGCGACTGCTCTGGTACAGCAGCTCCAGCGCGGCGTTGGCCTGTTGCAGGTGCAGGGTCTTCTGCCGGACCTGGGTTTCCAGGGTGCGATGGGACTGCTCGATGGTCTCGGCCATGGCGTTGAAACTGGTGGCCAGCTGGCCCAGCTCGTCCTCGGACTGGTGGTTGACCCGGGCCCGGAAATCGCCGCAGCGAAAGCGCTGGGTGGCGTCCACCAGCTCCTTGAGCGGACTGATCACGTTGGATTGCAGTTCATACAGGCCGAACAGCAGGACGATCATGGTGGTGAACAAGGCCGCGCCCTGGATCAGTTGCTGCCAGCCTTGCTTGTGCTCGTTTTCGTGCTGCAACAGGCTGACGAACTGGTTGAGCCGCTCGACGAAGGGCTGGGTGCTGGCCTGGAACAGCCTGGCATCGCCGCGTTGCAGCGCCGGTTGCAGGATCTGCTGCCAGTCGTCCTGCAACTGCCGGTAGCTGAGCTGCAGGTCGAGGTCGTTGCCGTCTTCCAGCACGGTCTTGAGCGCCGGGCTGTTGAGGCGTTGCTGCAGGCTCTGGCTGATGCGCTCGAGCTCGTCGGCCCCGGCGCCGGCGGCCAGTTTCCAGCTCAGGTGGTAGGTCTCCATGCGCACCGAGCCTGCGGTATTGATCGCCGCCGCGTCGCCCTGGCTGAACCAGGCGATCAGGCCGGCGCTCAGAGAGCTGGCCAGGGCCAGCACGCTGATCAGGATCACCGCCAGGCCGGCGCGGGCCGGTAGCGAACTGCGCAACCAGGCGATCATCGGCGATCACCGAAAGCGGGCAGCAGAGAAGGGGGCATGTAGCGCTCCGGGATGGCAAAAGGTTGTTTCGCAGCCGGTCCCTGGCGCTCTACCTCCAAAGAGTTGTTCACCCAAGGTTGCCTCGCGCGGCTCCTGGGGAAACCGGCAAGACCCTGATAAACAAAGGGTTCAGAGGTTTTTCGGCGCTACCTCCTTGGAGGTAGGCGGCGCAAGCATAGACATGCAGGCGCCTGGGCTTCCTTGATCGGTGTCAAGTTTTATCGGGGTTGGCCTCCCTAGTCTGCAGCCATGGATCAATGGCTGGAGACTCCAAGATGACTCAACCACGATTACGCCAAGGCCTGGTGCTGGGCATGAGCACCCTGGCCTTCACCGTCTGCTTCATGGTCTGGATGATGTTTGCCGTGCTCGGCGTGCCGATCAAGGAGCTGTTGCAGCTCAACGAAACCCAGTTCGGCCTGCTGACCGCCACCCCGGTGCTGACCGGTTCCCTGGTGCGCCTGCCGCTGGGCATGCTCACCGACCGCTTCGGCGGACGCAGCGTGTTCTGCCTGCTGATGCTGGCCTGCGTGTTGCCGCTGTACCTGGTCAGCCATGCCACCGCCTATTGGCAGTTCCTGGTGCTGGGCTTGTTCGTCGGCTTGGCCGGGGGCTCGTTCTCGGTGGGCATCGCCTATGTCGCCAAGTGGTTCGACCAGGACAACCAGGGCCTGGCCATGGGCATCTTCGGTGCGGGCAATGCCGGTTCGGCCGTCACCAAGTTCCTCGCTCCGGCGCTGATCGCCGCCGGTAGCTGGCAACTGGTACCCAAGGTGTTCAGCGCCATCCTGTTCCTCACCGCGCTGCTGTTCTGGTTCTTCAGCGCTGACAACAAGGCCCATCGCCGGGTGTCCACGGTCAGCCTGGGCGAACAGCTCAAGGCCCTGGCCGAGCCTGCCGTGTGGCGCTACTGCCAGTACTACTCGATCGTCTTCGGCGGGTATGTGGCCCTGGCCCTGTGGATGACCCAGTACTACGTGCAGGAGTACGGCTTCAGCCTGCAGAGCGCCGCGCTGTTGGCTGCCTGCTTCTCCCTGCCGGGCGGGGTGCTGCGCGCCGTCGGCGGCTGGATGTCGGACCGCTGGGGCGCCCAGAGCGTGACCTGGTGGGTGCTGTGGGTGAGCTGGATCTGCCTGTTCCTGCTGTCCTACCCGCAGACCCAGTTGCAGGTGCAGACCGTCAACGGCCCGCTGGACTTGCATATCGGTCTGAACCCTGCGCTGTTCACCGTGCTGCTGTTCGTCATGGGCATCGCCTTCGCCTTCGGCAAGGCCTCGGTCTTCAAGTACATCGCCAACGACTACCCGCAGAACATGGGCGCGGTGTCCGGCATCGTCGGCCTGGCCGGTGGCCTGGGCGGCTTCATTCTGCCGATCCTGTTCGGCGCCCTGGTGGACCTCACCGGCGTGCGCTCTTCCTGCTTCATGTTGATGTACGGCGTGGTCTGGGTGTCGCTGATCTGGATGTACCTCAGCGAGATCCGTCGGCGCCCGCTACTGGGCAAGCACCCATCCGCCATCCAGGCACCGTTTTCGAGCATTTCCCAAGGAGAAGAACATGTCGGTTCTTAATACGCCCGGCACTGGCCCGGTGATCCACGACTGGCGCCCGGAGGACCCGGCCTTCTGGGGCCAGAGCGGCAAGCGCACGGCCACCCGCAACCTGTGGATCTCGATTCCCGCGCTGTTGCTGGCCTTCGCCGTGTGGATGGTCTGGAGCACGGTGATCGTGCGCCTCAATGCCATCGGCTTCAGCTTCAGTACCGACCAGCTGTTCTGGCTGGCGGCCCTGCCGGGACTCTCGGGGGCGGCGCTGCGAGTGTTCTACTCGTTCATGGTGCCGATCTTCGGCGGCCGGCGCTGGACCGCCCTGAGCACCGCCTCGCTGCTGGCGCCGTCGCTGTGGATGGGCTTTGCCGTGCAGGACCCGGCCACGCCCTACAGCGTGTTCGTGATGATCGCGCTGCTGTGCGGTTTTGGCGGTGGCAACTTCGCCTCGAGCATGGCCAACATCAGCTTCTTCTACCCCAAGTCGCAGCAGGGCACGGCCCTGGGCCTGAACGCCGGGCTGGGCAACCTCGGGGTGTCGGTGATGCAGTTCTGCGTACCGCTGGTGATCACCTTCGGCCTGTTCGGGGTGCTGGGCGGCCAACCCCAGGTGCTGGCCGACGGTGGCCGGTTGTGGTTGCAGAACGCCGGTTTCATCTGGGTGCCGTTCATCCTGCTGGTGACCCTGGCGGCCTGGTTCGGCATGAACGACCTGTCCAGCGCCAGGGCCTCGTTCAGCGAGCAGGCGGTGATCTTCAAGCGCAAGCACAACTGGCTGATGTGTTGGTTGTACCTGGCCACCTTCGGCTCGTTCATCGGCTTCTCGGCGGCATTCCCGCTGCTGATCAAGACGGCCTTTCCCCAGGTCAACGCCCTGACGTTCGCCTTCCTCGGCCCGCTGGTGGGCGCCCTGGTCCGGCCACTGGGTGGCTGGCTGGCGGACAAGCTGGGCGGCGCGCGGGTGACCCTGTGGAACTTCGTGCTGATGATCCTGATGGTCTTCGGCGTGCTGGCGTTCATCCCGCAGCCGGGGCAGAGCGGCAACTTCTACGGCTTCCTCGGCCTGTTCATGCTGCTGTTCATCACCACCGGCATCGGCAACGGTTCGACCTTTCGCATGATCCCGGTGATCTTTCGCACCCTGCATGAGCGCGCCGCCAGCGGCAAGGGCAGCGCCGCCCGCGAGCAGGCCCTCAAGGACGCCGGCAAGGAGTCGGCCGCGGTGCTGGGCTTCAGTTCGGCCATGGGGGCCTTCGGCGCCTTCTTCATTCCCAAGACCTTCGGCACCTCGATGAGCCTGACCGGCAGCCCGGCGCTGGCCTTCTACATGTTCGTGGTGTTCTACCTGAGCTGCATCGTCGTGACCTGGTGGTGGTACGCCCGCAAGGGCGCCCAGACCCCTTGCTGACATGCCCCCGTATCCAACCTTTGCCGAGTCGGGGCGCAGAACCCCGCAGCACGCCTGAGAGGACAGCATCATGAGTCACTTGCTGGATCAACTGCGGTTTTTCAACCGCAAGCAAGGCGAGTTTTCCGCCGGTCACGGGGAAACTCGCAAGGAATCGCGCGACTGGGAGAACGTCTACCGTTCGCGCTGGCAGTACGACAAGATCGTGCGCTCCACCCACGGGGTGAACTGCACCGGATCGTGTTCGTGGAAGATCTACGTGAAGAACGGCCTGATCACCTGGGAAACCCAGCAGACCGACTACCCGCGCACCCGCACCGACCTGCCCAACCACGAGCCCCGTGGTTGCCCCCGGGGCGCCAGCTACAGCTGGTACATCTACAGTGCCAACCGCCTGAAGTACCCCAAGGTACGCAAGGCGCTGCTCAAGCTGTGGCGCGAGGCGCGCCAGACCCTGCCACCCGTGGAGGCCTGGGCCAGCATCGTCGAGGACCGGGCCAAGTCCGACTCCTACAAGAGCAAGCGCGGCATGGGCGGTTTCATCCGTTCCAGCTGGGACGAGGTGACCCAGATCATCGCCGCCGCCAACGTCTACACCGTGAAGCAGTACGGCCCGGACCGGGTGGTGGGGTTCTCACCGATCCCGGCCATGTCGATGATCAGCTACGCCGCCGGCGCCCGTTACCTGTCGCTGATCGGCGGCACCTGCCTGAGCTTCTACGACTGGTACTGCGACCTGCCTCCCGCCTCGCCGATGGTCTGGGGCGAGCAGACCGACGTGCCGGAGTCGGCCGACTGGTACAACTCCAACTACATCATCGCCTGGGGTTCCAACGTCCCGCAGACCCGTACCCCCGATGCGCACTTCTTCACCGAGGTGCGCTACAAGGGCACCAAGACCGTGGCCATCACCCCGGACTATTCGGAGGTGGCCAAGCTCACCGACCTGTGGCTCAACCCCAAGCAGGGCACCGACGCGGCCCTGGCCCAGGCCTTCAACCATGTGATCTTCAAGGAATTCCACCTGGAGCGGCCCAGCGCCTATTTCACCGAATACGCCAAGCGCTACACCGACCTGCCGGTGCTGGTGCTGCTCAAGCCGATGCTCGGCACCGCGCCGGGCGCCGGCTACCAGCCGGACCGCTTCCTGCGCGCCTCGGACCTGGCCGACAACCTGGGCCAGGACAACAACCCCGAGTGGAAGACCATTGCCCTGGATGCCGATGACCAGCTGGTCTCGCCCCAAGGCTCGATCGGCTATCGCTGGGGCGAGCAGGGCAAGTGGAACATCCTGCCCCGCGAGGGTGGCACCGGGCGCGAGATCGACCTGCGCCTGAGCCTGATCGGCGGCGACGTCGCCGAGGTGGCGTTCCCCTACTTCGCCGGTGCCGGCCACGAGCACTTCGAGCATGTGGCGGGCGATGCCGTGCAGTTTCGCCGGGTGCCGGTGCGCAGCCTGACCCTGGCCGACGGCAGCCAGGTCAAGGTGGCCACGGTGTTCGACCTGTCGGCGGCCAACCTGGCCATCGACCGCGGCCTGGGCGGCGCCAACGTCGCTCGCGACTACGACGATGCCAACGTACCCGGGACCCCGGCCTGGCAGGAGCAGATCACCGGCGTCAGCCGCGAGAAGGCGATCCAGATCGCCCGGGAGTTCGCCGACAACGCCGACAAGACCCGTGGCCGCTCGATGATCATCCTCGGCGCGGCGCTCAACCACTGGTACCACATGGACATGAGCTACCGCGGGCTGATCAACATGCTCATGCTCTGCGGCTGCATCGGCCAGACCGGTGGCGGCTGGGCCCACTACGTCGGCCAGGAGAAACTGCGCCCGCAGTGCGGCTGGCTGCCCCTGACCTTCGGCCTGGACTGGAGCCGGCCACCCCGGCAGATGAACGGCACCAGTTTCTTCTATGCCCACAGCTCGCAGTGGCGCCACGAGAAGATGAACATGCACGACGTGCTCTCGCCCCTGGCCGACAAGAGCCAGTTCCCCGAGCACGCCCTGGACTACAACATCCGCGCCGAGCGCGCCGGCTGGCTGCCCAGCTCGCCGCAGTTCAGCAGCAACCCGCTGCACATCTGCCGTGACGCCGCCGCGGCCGGCATGGCGCCCAAGGACTACGTGGTCAAGGCCTGGCAGGACGGCAGCCTGCGCTTCGCCTGCGAGCAGCCGGACGATCCGGCCAATTTCCCGCGCAACATGTTCATCTGGCGCTCGAACCTGCTGGGGTCTTCCGGCAAGGGCCACGAGTACATGCTCAAGTACCTGCTGGGCACCCGCAACGGCGTGATGAACGAGGACATCGGCCAGTCCGGCGACTGCAAGCCGCAGGAAGCCGAATGGGTCGAGCAGGGCCCGACCGGCAAGCTGGACCTGGTCACCACCCTGGATTTCCGCATGTCCTCGACCTGCGTGTATTCCGACATCGTCCTGCCGACCGCGACCTGGTACGAGAAGGACGACATGAACACCTCGGACATGCACCCCTTCATCCACCCGCTGTCGGCGGCCATCGACCCGGCCTGGGAATCGCGTACCGACTGGGAGATCTACAAGAGCATCGCCAAGGCCTTCTCCGAGATGAGCGAAGGGCACCTGGGGGTCGAGCAGGACCTGGTCACCGTGCCGCTGCTGCATGACAGCGTCGGCGAGCTGGCCCAACCCTTCGGCGGCAGCGACTGGAAGAGCGCCGGAGTGGCGCCGCAGCCGGGCAAGAACGCGCCGAACCTGCAAGTGGTGGAGCGTAACTACCCGAACATCTACAAGCAGTTCACTTCCCTGGGCCCGTTGCTGGAAAAGCTCGGCAACGGCGGCAAGGGCATCAACTGGAACACCGAGGAGGAAGTCCAACTGCTGGGCGAGTTGAACTACCGCGAGCAGGAGGCGGGCATCAGCCAGGGCCGGCCGAAGATCGACACCGCCATCGACGCCGCCGAAGTGGTGCTGTCCCTGGCCCCGGAAACCAACGGTCGCGTGGCGCTCAAGGCCTGGGAAGCCCTGTCGCGGTTTACCGGTATCGACCACAGCCACCTGGCGCAATCCAAGGCCCATGAGGCGATCCGCTTCCGCGATATCCAGGCCCAGCCGCGCAAGATCATCTCCAGCCCGACCTGGTCCGGCCTGGAAGACGACCACGTGAGCTACAACGCCGGCTACACCAACGTCCACGAGAACATCCCGTGGCGCACCATCACCGGGCGCCAGCAGTTCTACCAGGACCACCCGTGGATGCAGGCCTTCGGCGAGCAGTTGATGAACTACCGGCCACCGGTGGACACCCGGACCATCGAAGCGGTGAAGGGCAAGCGCGCCAACGGCAACCCGGAGATCGTCCTCAACTGGATCACCCCGCACCAGAAGTGGGGGATCCACAGCACCTACAGCGACAACCTGCTGATGCTCACCCTGAGCCGTGGCGGGCCGATCGTCTGGCTCTCGGAGATCGACGCCAAGCGCGCCGGCATCCAGGACAACGACTGGATCGAATGCTTCAACGCCAACGGCGCGGCGACCGCCCGGGCGGTGGTCAGCCAGCGGGTCAAGGAGGGCATGGTGATGATGTACCACGCCCAGGAACGGATCGTGAACGTGCCCGGTTCCGAGACCACCGGCACCCGTGGCGGCCACCACAACTCGGTGACCCGGGTGGTGCTCAAGCCCACCCACATGATCGGCGGCTATGCCCAGCAGGCCTACGGTTTCAACTATTACGGCACGGTCGGTTGCAACCGCGACGAGTTCGTCGTGGTGCGCAAGATGGCCGAGGTCGACTGGCTCGACGGTTCCCGTGGCGACGAGCTGCCACAGCCGTTGCCCACCGAGATGGAATGAGGAATGCAGTCATGAAGATCCGTTCGCAAATCGGCATGGTCCTGAACCTGGACAAATGCATTGGCTGCCACACCTGCTCGGTCACCTGCAAGAACGTCTGGACCAGCCGCGAGGGCATGGAATACGCCTGGTTCAACAACGTCGAGACCAAGCCCGGGATCGGCTACCCCAAGGAGTGGGAGAACCAGGACAAGTGGAAGGGCGGTTGGGTGCGCAACGCCAATGGCTCGATCAACCCGCGCATCGGCGGCAAGTTCCGGGTGTTGGCCAATATCTTCGCCAACCCCGAGCTGCCCGGCCTGGACGACTACTACGAGCCGTTCGACTTCGACTACCAGCACCTGCACACCGCGCCTTCGGGCAACCACCAGCCCACCGCGCGACCACGCTCGGTGGTGTCGGGCAAGCGCATGGAGAAGATCGAGTGGGGACCCAACTGGGAGGAGATCCTGGGCAGCGAGTTCGCCAAGCGCCGCAAGGATCGCAACTTCGACCAGATCCAGGCGGACATCTACGGTGAGTACGAAAACACCTTCATGATGTACCTGCCGCGCCTGTGCGAGCACTGCCTGAACCCGGCCTGCGCGGCGTCCTGCCCGAGCGGGGCGATCTACAAGCGCGAGGAAGACGGCATCGTCCTGATCGACCAGGAGAAGTGCCGTGGCTGGCGCATGTGCATCAGCGGCTGCCCGTACAAGAAGATCTATTTCAACTGGAAGAGCGGCAAGTCCGAGAAGTGCATCTTCTGCTACCCACGGATCGAGGCCGGCATGCCCACCGTGTGCGCCGAGACCTGCGTCGGGCGCATTCGCTACCTCGGCGTGCTGCTCTACGACGCCGACCGCATCAGCGAGGTGGCCAGTACCGCCGACGAGCAGGACCTGTACCAGAAGCAGCTGGAGATCTTCCTCGACCCCCACGATCCGGCGGTGATCCGCCAGGCCCTGGCCGATGGCGTGCCGCAGTCGGTGATCGACGCCGCGCAGCGCTCGCCGGTGTACAAGATGGCCGTGGACTGGCAACTGGCGCTGCCACTGCACCCGGAATACCGGACCTTGCCGATGGTCTGGTACGTGCCGCCGCTGTCGCCGATCCAGAACGCCACGGCGGCCGGCACCGTGGGCATGAGCGGGGTGATCCCGGATGTCGACAGCCTGCGCATTCCGCTGCGCTACCTGGCCAACCTGCTGACCGCCGGTGACGAGCAACCAGTGCGGCGCGCACTCAAGCGCCTGCTGGCGATGCGTGCCTACAAGCGCTCCGAGCAGGTGGATGGCACACCGGACCTGCAAGTCCTGGCCGACGTCGGCCTGAGCGTGGCCCAGGTCGAGGAGATGTACCGCTACCTGGCCATCGCCAACTACGAAGATCGCTACGTGGTGCCCAGCGCCCATCGCGAAGAGGCCATGAGCGACGCCTTCGCCGAGCGCTCGGGCTGCGGCTTCAGCTTCGGCAGCGGCTGCAGCGGCAGTTCCGACACCAACCTGTTCGGCGCGAAGAAGGCCAACCGCCGCGACATTATCAAGACCGTCCAACTGTGGGAGGATTGACCATGCGCATTCTCAAGGTGATTTCACTGCTGCTGGACTACCCGACCCAGGAACTGGTCGCCGGCCGAGATGAACTGGAGCAGGCGATCATCCAGGCCCGGGAGATCAGCCCGCGCCAGCGCGGGGCGCTGTTCGAGCTGCTGGAGCTGATCTGCAACAACGACCTGATGGACCGCCAGGAGCACTACGGGGCGCTGTTCGGTCGGGGCCGCTCGCTGTCGCTGCTGCTGTTCGAGCACGTGCACGGCGAGTCCCGCGATCGCGGCCAGGCCATGGTCGACTTGCTGGCCCAGTACGAGGCAGCGGGTTTCGCCCTGGGCGTCAAGGAGCTGCCGGACTACATCCCGCTGTACCTGGAGTACCTGTCGACTCGCGATGAGCTGGAGGCGCGCGAGGGCCTGGCCGATGTCGCGCACCTGCTGGCGCTGCTCGCCGCCCGCCTGGAGGAGCGCGAGAGCTTCTATGCCGGCTGCTTCCGCGCCTTGTTGCAGATCGCCGGGGCCGAGCCGCACCAGGCCGTGGCCGATGTGCGTGAGCAGGTGGCGGCGGAGCAGCGCGACGACTCCCTGGAGGCCCTGGACAAGATCTGGGAGGAAGAGGCGGTGGACTTCCTCCAGGCCCAGCAGCAGGACCGTTGCGCCGGACAGGCCAGTGCGCCGGGCAAGCCCCGGGAGGAAAGCGCGGTGCCGCTGCACTGGGTGGATTTTCAGGATCAAGGGCTGGCCCGCAAGCCGGCCGGGGAGGTGGGTAATGTCTAAGTGGAACCTGTTGTTGTTCGGGGTGTATCCCTATGTGGCCCTGGCGATCTGCCTGCTGGGCAGCTGGGCGCGGTTCGACCTCTCCCAGTACACCTGGAAGGCCGGCTCCAGCCAGATGCTCTCCAGCCGTGGCATGCGGCTGGCGAGCAACCTGTTTCACATCGGCGTGCTGTTCGTCCTGGCCGGGCATTTCGTCGGCTTGCTGACCCCGGCCGCGGTCTATCACCACGTGATCAGCACCGAGCACAAGCAACTGCTGGCCATGGTCTGCGGTGGCTTTTTCGGCCTCCTGTGCCTGCTGGGCCTGGTGCTGCTGATCAAGCGGCGCCTGACCGACCCTCGGGTGCGGGCGACTTCCAGCACTTCGGACATCCTGATCCTGCTGGTGCTGCTGGTCCAGTTGCTGTTGGGCTTGCTGACCATCGTCGCCTCCACCGGGCACATGGACGGTTCGGTGATGGTGATGCTCGCCGACTGGGCGCAGTACACCGTGCTGTTGCGGCCGGTGGATGCGGCGGCGGCCATCGCCCCGGTGGCCCTGGTGTACAAGCTGCATGTGCTGCTGGGCCTGAGCCTGTTCGTGCTGTTTCCCTTTACCCGCCTGGTGCACATCGTCAGTGCCCCGGTGTGGTACCTGGGCCGGCGTTATCAAATCGTGCGGCACAAAGCCTGAGGAGGCGACCATGACCAGTGGATGCGGATGTGGCGGTAATGGGGGTGGCAATGGCGGCTGCTCCTCCTCGGCAGTGCACCCGCCCCAGGCGGTGGAACAGGGGCCGGAGCTGGCGGTGGAGGTAACGCCGCAGCTGATTGCCAGCAGTGAGCAGGAATGGCCGGTGGTCAGTGTCAACGGCACCCTGATCGAGCCCCAGGCCATGGCCCAGGAGCTGCAATACCATCCGGCGGCCGATCGCCAGGAGGCGGTGTTCCTGGCCGCCCGGGCGCTGGTGATCCGCGAGCTGCTGCAGCAACGGATCGCCGAGCTGGGCCTTGGGGCCCGGCTCGGTGCCGGGGAAAACCAGGAGGAGGCGGCCACCCGCTTGCTCCTGGAAGATGAGGTGCAGGTGCCCGAATGCGACGAGGCCAGCTGCCAGCGCTACTACGCCAGCAACCGCGGGCGCTTCCACAGCGCGCCGCTGCTGGCGGTGCGGCATATCCTGCTCGAGTGCGCCCCGGACGATGCCCAGGCGCGGGCCCAGGCCTTCACCCAGGCGCAGATTCTCTGCGAGCGGCTTGTGCAGTTCCCCGGGCAGTTCGCCGAACTGGCGCGCAAGTACTCGGCCTGTCCGTCCAAGGAGCAGGGCGGCGAGTTGGGGCAGATCAGCAAGGGCCAGACCGTGCCGGAGCTGGAGCGCCAGTTGTTCACCCAGGGCCAGGGCCTGGTGGCCAAGCCTTTGGAGAGTCGTTATGGCTGGCACGTGCTGAGCGTCGACCAGCGGATCGAGGGCCAGCCCTTGCCCTACGAGGCGGTGGCCACGGCGATCCGCACCCAGCTGCAGCAGGGGGTGTGGCAGAAGGCGGTGGTGCAGTACCTGCAGACCCTGGTGGGCGCCGCGGACATCCGCGGGATCCGCCTGCAGGGTGCCGATTCGCCGCTGGTGCAATAGGAGCAGGAGCATGGGCAAGCTGATGCAGGATGGCTTCGGGCGGCAGATCGACTACCTGCGCCTGTCGGTGACCGATCGCTGCGATTTGCGTTGTGTCTATTGCATGGCCAGCGACATGACGTTCCTGCCGCGCCAGCAGGTGCTGACCCTGGAGGAATTGCTGCGCCTGGCCACGCTGTTCGTCGGCCAGGGCGTGCGCAAGATCCGCCTGACCGGCGGCGAACCGCTGGTGCGCCCGGGGATCGTCGAGCTGTGCCGGCAGATCGCGGCCTTGCCGGGCCTGCGGGAGTTGGTGATGACCACCAACGGCACGCAGTTGCAGCGCCTGGCCCGGCCCCTGGCCGACGCCGGGGTGCGCCGGCTGAATATCAGCCTGGACAGCCTGGACGGCCAGCGCTTTCGGGCCATCACCCGCAACGGTGACCTGGACCAGGTGCTGCGCGGTATCGAGGCCGCGCGGCAGGCTGGCTTCGAAGGCATCAAGCTCAACTGCGTGGTGATGCAGGGGCGCAATTTCGACGAGGTGCCGGCGCTGCTGCAATACGCTATCGACCAGGGCATCGATATCACCTTCATCGAGGAAATGCCCCTGGGGGAGGTGGGACGCTCGCGGGGCGAGGCGTTCTGTGCCAGCGACCAGGTGCGGCGGCTGATCGCCAGCCGCCATGCCTTGCTCGACAGCGCCGAGAACAGCGGCGGCCCGGCGCGCTACATGCGCCTGGTGGAGCATCCGCGAACCCGCGTCGGTTTCATTTCACCCAACAGCCACAACTTCTGCGCCACCTGCAACCGGGTGCGCCTGACCGTCGAGGGCAAGCTGTTGCTGTGCCTGGGTCAGGAAGACTCCCTGGACTTGCGCGGCCTGCTGCGCCGCTATCCGCTGGACGATGCGCCGCTGATCGGCGCCCTGCAACAGGCGTTGCGGCGCAAGCCGCTGCGCCATGACTTCGATCCCCAAGGCGCGGTGCAACTGGTGCGCTTCATGAACATGAGCGGGGGCTGACGCGCCATTTGCCGCCAAGCCTTCCATCCCGCAGAACCTTGCGAAACGTGTTGCCTGCCCGGCGAGTCCTGCGGCCTCGTACGCAACCTCGCGCTGCTCGGCAGCGGCTACAGGGTTTGATGTTGGGCAGTCGCCGGGGAGCGGGAAAATACTTGATCACGATCAATGGCAATCAATCTCATGCTCCGTAATATCCCTGCATCTTGTGTTTTGAGATTCAAAAACACCTATATGTAGTGTCAGGAGGGTGAATGCACAGCACACTGATCGAAGTGGGGCACAACCGGCTGCACAAGCGCGATGGCAGCCTGGTGGCCTTTGACGCGGACAAGATCCGCCAGGCGCTGATCGCTGCCGGCAAGGCCACTGGCGAGTACGCCGAAGCCGAAAGCGAAGGCCTTTTGGCGGCGGTCCTGGCCCACCTGGAAGGGTGTCCGCAGCTGCATGTGGAGCAGATCCAGGACCGGGTCGAACGGGTGCTGATGGACGCCGGGCACTTCCTCTCGCTACGCGCCTACATCGTCTACCGCGAACAGCACGGGCGCCTGCGCCGCGATCGCAAGACCCTGGTAGAGGTGGCGGCCTCGATGAACGAGTACCTGGACCGCCAGGACTGGCGGGTCCAGGCCAATGCCAACCAGGGTTACTCCCTGGGCGGGCTGATCCTCAACGTATCCGGCAAGGTCACCGCCAACTACTGGCTCGACGAGGTCTACAGCGAAGCCATCGGCCGCGCCCACCGCGAGGCCGACCTGCATATCCACGACCTGGACATGCTCGCCGGCTATTGCGCCGGCTGGTCCCTGCGCACCCTGTTGCACGAGGGCCTCAACGGCGTGCCGGGGCGGGTCGAGGCAGCGCCGCCCAAGCACCTGGGCAGCGCCCTGGGGCAGATGGTCAACTTCCTTGGCACCTTGCAGAACGAATGGGCCGGGGCCCAGGCCTTCAGTTCCTTCGATACCTATCTTGCGCCCTATGTGCGCAAGGACCGGCTGGGTTTCGAAGAGGTGCGCCAGGCCATCCAGGAGTTCATCTACAACCTCAACGTACCGTCGCGCTGGGGAACCCAGACCCCCTTCACCAACCTGACCTTCGACTGGGTATGCCCGCAGGATCTGCGCGAGCAGATCCCGGTGATCGGCGGGGAGGAAATGCCTTTCGCCTATGGCGAGCTGCAAGCCGAAATGGACCTGATCAACCGCGCCTATATCGAGGTCATGCAGGCCGGCGACGCCAAGGGCCGGGTGTTCACCTTCCCGATTCCCACCTACAACATCACCCATGACTTTCCCTGGGACAGCGACAACGCCGAGCGGCTGTTCCAGATGACCGCCCGCTATGGCTTGCCGTACTTCCAGAACTTCCTCAATTCGGACATGCAACCCAACCAGGTGCGCTCCATGTGCTGCCGCCTGCAACTGGACGTGCGCGAGCTGCTCAAGCGCGGCGGCGGGCTGTTCGGCTCGGCGGAGCAGACCGGCTCCCTGGGCGTGGTGACCCTCAACTGCGCGCGCCTGGGCTACCTGTACAAGGGCGATGCCAGCGGCTTGCTGCGGCGCCTGGACCTGCTGATGGAACTGGCCATGGAGAGCCTGGAGGTCAAGCGCAAGGTGATCCAGCACCACATGGACGCCGGCCTGTATCCCTACACCAAGCGCTACCTGGGCACCTTGCGCAATCACTTCTCCACCATCGGCGTCAACGGCCTGCATGAGATGCTGCGCAACTTCAGCGACGACCAGATGGGCCTGCACACCGCCCAGGGCCGGCGCTTCGCCCTGAACCTGCTGGACCATGTGCGCGCCACCCTGGTGCGCTTCCAGGAAGAGACCGGGCATTTGTACAACCTCGAAGCCACGCCGGCCGAGGGCACCACCTACCGTTTCGCCAAGGAGGATCGCAAGCGCTTCCCCGGCATCCTCCAGGCCGGCTGCCATGAGGCGCCGTACTACACCAACTCCTCGCAGCTGCCGGTGGGCTACACCGACGATCCGTTCGAGGCCCTGGAACTGCAGGACGAGCTGCAATGCAAGTACACCGGCGGCACGGTGCTGCACCTGTACATGGCCGAGCGGATTTCCTCGGCCCAGGCCTGCAAGCAACTGGTGCGCCGGGCGCTGGAGCGGTTCCGCCTGCCATACCTGACGATCACCCCGACCTTCTCCATCTGCCCGGTACACGGCTACCTGGATGGCGAGCACGAGTTCTGCCCGAAATGCGATGAGGCCCTGTTGCTGGCGCAGCGCCAGGGCAGCCTGCACTGAGCCACTTTCCCTGAAGACCAAGGAGTTTCTCCCATGACTGCACAAGCCAACCTGCCTACCGCCCAACGCCAGCGCTGCGAAGTCTGGACTCGAGTGATGGGCTACCATCGCCCGGTCGCCGCGTTCAATCCCGGCAAACAGTCCGAGCATCGCGAGCGCCTGCACTTCAACGAACGCGCGGCCACGGCCACTCACCCTTGAACCGAGCACTACGGGTCGGGGGCCTGGTGCCCCTGACCACCCTCGACTACCCGGGGCGGCTGGCCTGCGTGCTGTTCTGCCAGGGCTGCGCCTGGCGCTGCCGCTACTGCCACAACCCGCAACTGATCCCGCCCCGAGGCCTCGATGAGCGTCCCTGGGAGCAGGTCCTGGAATTCCTCCGGCGCCGCCAGGGGCTGCTGGAAGCGGTGGTGTTCAGTGGTGGTGAGCCGACCTTGCAGGAGGGGTTGCCGGACGCCATGGCCCAGGTCCGGGAGCTGGGCTTCGCCGTGGGCCTGCACAGCGCCGGGATCAAGCCCGAAGCCCTGGCCCGGGCCTTGCCATTGGCCGATTGGGTGGGTTTCGACGTCAAGTCCCTGGCCGAGGATTGCCAGGCCATCACCGGCGTGCGCGGCAGTGGCGCGGCCAACTGGCGCAGCCTGGAATACCTGCTGCAAAGTGGCGTGGACTACGAATGCCGGACCACGGTGCACTGGCACCTGGTCGATCCGGCCAGGCTCATGCTCCTGGCCGAACGCCTGCGACAGCGTGGCGTCGAGCGCTTCGTCGTGCAGTGGGTACGCACTGCACGGATGCTCGATCAGGACCTGCCCCCTGCAATGCCCCAAGGCCGGTTGCCCGACTTGTGGGCTGCCCTGGGCGAACTGTTCCCCGACTTCGAGCTGCGTATGTAGCCGGTCCGCTTGTGTTTCCTCCGGCAATCGCGGGCTCGAGCAGTGACAGCGATGGGTTGACGAGCAGGGACAAGTAAGGCGCAAACGGACCGTTGTGGTGGGGCCAACCTGGTCGGGGTCAGCGGGTCCTTTGCTGTGTTGTGGAGGCTATACGTTCCTCGTCCATGACCGTGGCTTCCTTGAGCGGCACCTCGCCCACCCCCAAGGCGCGTTCGATCAGCAGTTCGCCGCCGCTGTCCTTGAGCAGCGCTTGCAGGCGCTGGAATTCGTTGCACCAGATCGTCTCGATATCCCGATCGCGCCCCTTGTCCCGCTGTGGGTCGAGGGCCACTGCGCGCACCTGCAGGCGGCCGTTGTCGGCCTTGCCACCGACTTCGACGCCGTAACCTGGGGTGGCGCTCTTGCGCAGCACCACCTTGCCGGACTCGGCCCAGGCGGTGGCCATGCCTTCGCGAACCTCGTAGCCGAGCCGGGCCAGCCCCTCGAGCATGGCCTGGCGCCGGGCCAGTGCAGCCTGGGCCTGTAGCACAGCGGTGAGCGCGGCCTCGCATTCGGACTTCAGCGCTTGCAGCAGCGCCAGGTCGCTGTGCTCGTGGCACTCGGCGACCTGGCGCAGCAGGGTTGCGTGATCGGCCGCGGCGTGGGGATGGAGTTCGCTGGCCAGGTCCTGCACCTGGCCGAGCAGTTCGCGGCGCTGCTGGAAGTCGCGCGTGGCCTCGGCCAGTTCGATCACCAGGCTGTCGAGCAACAGGTTGCGCTGCTGCGCCTGCTCCTGGGCTTCGGCCCGGGCCAGCCGTCGCAGGAACGGGGTCGCGGCTGGCGCGCCCTGGAGCAGTTGCAGTTCGGCGATATGCCGGTCGATGCGTTGCAGGCGCGGATCACGCTCGGCTGGCTGTTGCGCGGCGATCCACTGTTCGAGGCTGGCTTGGGGTGTCTCTTCGCGCAGTTGCCGGGCCAGTTCGCGTTGGCGCTCGCTCAAGCTGTCCGTCTCGTCGACCCTGGCCAGCTGGCTGAAGCCCTGGGCCAGGACCTGCTGCGCATGGTCGAGGTCGGCGCCTTCGGCCAGGCGCGCCACGTCTTGCAACAGCTCGGGCGCAACCGCTGCCTGTGCGGCGCGCAGGGCGCCGAGCAGGGTCGCGGCATTTTCTTGCTGGCGGCGCTGGCGCTGGCGTTGCTCGGTCGCACGCAGCACCGCGCGTTCCTCACGTTCTGTCTGGTCGCGGCGCAGGTACTCGATCTCGATCGGCACGGCTTTCTGCAATTGGGCGAACTGTTCCTGGCCGAGCAGGGCGCGCAGGCGCTCAGCGCGGGCACGGGTAGCGTTGCGTTGTTCCTCGTTCAATTCGCCGAGCCTGGCGGCCTGGGCTTCCCAGCGGGCCACGGCCTGTTCCAGGCGCTGCAGATGCCCCTCGCACAGGGCGATGATTTCTTCGCGGGTGACGATCCGCACTACCTTGGGACCACTCATGGGCAGATCTCCGTATCGCTGGAAGGGGCCGTGGCCGGATCTGGCTGGGCGGCCGGCAGTGCCCGTTCGATGGCCTCGCGCAGGCGGGCGCGTTCGTTGTCGCCATCGTGGTACCAGGCCTGGGACGACACCCGGTGGATATGCGGGATCGCCCGGCGCAGGACCGAGGGGCGCCAGATCTCCCGGGCGCGGGCGCGTTCCAGCAAGGTGTGGCTGGGGGCGTCGCATTCGATGCCGATGGCGTAGGTGCCGGTACCGGGGTTTTCGATGGCAAAGTCCAGGCCGAAGGCGTCGCCCTCGCTGGCCGGCGCGGCCTGCCAGCCCTGGGCCTGGAGGTATTGGCCGACGATCCTGGCGAAGCCGTCGCGATCCTGGCCCTGTCCGCGTTGCAGGTCGCCGCGGTCGGTCTGCAGCCGGTCGAGCAGCTTGCCGGTGTAGTCGAACTCCCCGGCGCACAGCGCCCGGGCGTATTCCAGGTAGCCTTGCAGGTAGTCCCTGGGGCTGGCCGGCGCACGGTGGGTATTGAGCATGTCGGAGATGTCGCCGATGGGCATCGAGGTGATCATCACCACCTTGTGCCGTGCGCGGGTGACTGCCACGTTCAGGCGCCGTTCGCCGCCGGTCTGGCCAAGCACCCCGAAGCTGCGGCGGAAGGTGCCCTGGCTGTTGCGGCCGAAGGTCGAGGAGAAGACGATCACGTCGCGCTCGTCACCCTGGACGTTCTCCACGTTCTTGACGAACACCGACATGTCCTCGCCGTCCTCGCTGCGTTCGCGCTCCTGGGCGTAGGCGCTGCGGAACAGCTCGTCCTGGGCGGCGTGGGCCTCCAGGTGTTCCTCGATCAGCTCGGCCTGCTTGCGGTTGAAGGTCACCACGCCGACCGAGGGGCGCTGCTCGTAGGGTTGGCGCCACAGCTCGGCCAGGTACTGCACGACACGCTCGGCTTCCTGGGCGTTGCTCTGGTTCTGGTACAGGCCTTCGACCTGGATCAGCTCCAGCGGCTTGACCCGCTCGATGCTGGCTTGTGGATGGCGCACGGGCACATTCAGGCGGTTGCCATAGAACGAGGCATTGGAGAAGCCGATCAGCTCGCGGTAGGCGGAGCGATAGTGGATCTGCAACGTGGTGCTGGGCAGGGCATTGCGCGCCAGTTGCAGCAGGTCGGGGCAGTCTTTGATCTCCCGGCGGTTCCAGGTGTCTTCGAAGGCCTCGCGTTGCTCCTGGTCGGCTTCTGCGTCGGGCTCGTCGCCGTCGAACAGTTCGGCTTCGTCGCTTTCCACCCGGCTGGAGAAGAACGCCGTCGGCGGCATCTGCTTCTCGTCGCCGCTGACCACCGTGACCTGCCCGCGAAACAGGGTCGGCAGGGCGAACTCCACCGGCATCTGCGAGGCTTCGTCGTAGATCACGGTATCGAACAGGCCGGCCTTGAGCGGCAGCACGCGACTGGCCACGTCCGGGTTCATCAGCCACACCGGGCGCAGGCTCATCAGCCCCAGCGGAGCACCCAGCTCGATGAACTCGCGCAGGCGTCGCGAGCGCTTGCCGGTGAGCCGGGTCACGTCTTCCCATTGCTTGCGATTGCCCAGGTGCGAGGGGTCGATGCCCTTGGCCAGCAGCTCGCGGTTGAGCTCGCGCATGCGGGTATCGGCCTGGGCCAGGCTGGCGACCTTGGCCTGGGTTTCGTCCTGGCCGTACAGCAACTCGGGATGGGTTTGTTCGATGCGGTGCTTCCAGCCCAGCCGCGCCTCGCGGTTCAGCAGACGGCGCACGGCGGCTTCCAGTTGCTCGGGCGCCAAGGCGTCCAATTGCGCCTGGCGTTGGCGTAGCAGGGCCAGCAGCTCCAGCTCCTCCGCGCCCAGCAGGCTGGCTCGGCCACGGAACGCCTGGTAGGCGCCGAGGCAGGGCAGGGCTTGTTGCAGGCGGGCCAGGGGCAACTCGTTGCTCTGGTTGTGCTCGATAGCCTGTTGCAGTTGCCCAAGCAGTTCGGCGCCCAGCCAGTGGCCGAGCAGCTTGAGCTGGTCGAGGCTGGTCTGGCGTACGCCCTGGCGAATCAGCGAGGCGTCCAGGTCGCCCAGCAACGCTTCGAACTCGCGCTTGTCGCCGCTGAGCACCGCAGCGTCGGCCTGGTGGGCGCGGGGCGATTGGGCCAGGGCCTGGGCCAGGACCTGGATCTCCAGCAGTTGGCGGATGTCGTGGGTGACCGTCGCGCTCAGCTCCAGGCCGGCTTCGGGGGCCGGGGCGTCCAGTCCCAGCTCCCGTTGCAGGGCCGTGAGTTCGGCGCGCAGCGGGCGCCATTGGCGCTCCAGGTCGATGGCTGCGTGCAGTGCGGGCAGGACTTCCTCGATCCGGTTTTCACCCTGTTCCTGCAGGAACTCGCGCAGCCGGCCACGGCGCAGCAGGTGCAAGGGGTTGATCCGCGACCACCAGGAACGGGCGGCCATGACCTTGGCGCAATCCTGGCCCAGGCTGCCGAGGCGCTTGTGGTCGATCAGCCCCAGGGCGGGCGACAGCGCCGCCTGGTAGCGATCTTCCGGCAACTGGCGCAGTTGCTGCTGCAATTGCCGCAGCTCGTCGAGGATGGCCTCGCCACGGGGCAGCGGCTCATGCTCGCGCAGGCGGAACAGCGGTAGCCAGCGGGCCAGGCGCAGCCGCTGCTGCGGCTCCAGGTCGAGCAAGGTGGCGACGTGTGCCGCCCTCCATGCGCGGTAGGGCGCGGGGTCGTCGATCTCGAAACTGGCCGGATGCGCTTGCAGCGTGGCCTGGCGATCGGCCTCGGCCTGGGCGAAGTCCCGCAGGTTGTCTTCGAAGGCTTGCAGGGTCGGGCGATCGGCGGCGAAGGCTTGCAGCTGCGCCAGGGGGCTGCCTTCGTAGCGTGCCGGCAACCACAGGCGAACCAGCGGCGCGCAGCGCTCCTCCAGGTGGGTCAGGCTGGCGGGGTCCAGGGGCGCCAGGTGCTGGCGCAGGGCCGGGAACTCCAGGGGCGCGGGGCCATCTTCCAGTTCGATCAGCTCGCCCAACAGGCGGCGATAGCTCAGGCCGCTGGCCGGGTCCGGGTGATGCAGGCTCTGATGGTAGCGATCGAGCTCGCCCTCAAGGGCCTCGATCCGCGCCGCCGTCTGTTCACGCTGGCGCAACCAGCCCTGGCTGTCGCCACCAGCGACGAACAGGGCCTCCAGCTGCTCGCGGATACTGCGGATGATCGGCTCGCGGTCGCGGTTGACGTCGTTGAGCATGATGATGCGCTGGCCAAGCCCTTCGGCCACCAGGCGTTTGTGTACCACCTCCAGCGCCGCATGTTTCTGGCAGACGATGAGCAGGCTGCGCTGGCGGCCGATGGCGTCGGCCACCATGTTGACGATGGTCTGGCTCTTGCCCGTGCCGGGTGGCCCCTCCACCAGCAGGCCGGGGCCTTGCCGGGCCTGGAGCACTGCCGCTTCCTGGGACGGGTCGCTGGCCACGGTGAAATAGCGCTGCAACTCTCCGGGATCGGCCGGTGGCTGTTCGTCCTCGCCATTCCTGAGACGCAAGGCGGTCTCGAGGCCCGTGCCGTTGGGTGACAGCGACTTGAGCTGGCGCAGGTCTTCGCCAATGGCCTGGCCCATGAAGGTGACGTGGAACAGCACCGCCGCACAGGCCAGTTCGTCCTGGTAGGGCGCGACCTCCACCGTGCTGGCCGGCAGGCTGGCGAAGGTGCGCGAGCGTACGCCGGCCAGCATGCCGAAGGCATCCATCACGTCGCTGGTGCGGATGGACGAGCGGCCGAGCAATTCATCGGCGGTCTTGCGCCAGAGTTTGCAGGTCTCGGCGCCGAGCACGCTGTCCAGCGCGGGGTTCAGGCGCACCTCTTCGCGTTCGCCGTCGAAGGCCAGCCGCGCGTTGCCGCGCTGGCCCAGCTCCAGCAGCAGTTTCACCGGCCACAGCAGCAACGGGATGATCCGCGGGCGGGCGTTGCCGCGCGGGTCGCGGCTGAGCAAGAAGGGGAAGCCCAGGTAGAGACCGTCGATGCCGGTATCGCGCTTGTACAACGCGCTCTGGCGGTACAGCGCATGCAGTCGGGCCTCGATCCGCGGATCGGCCTGGAAGCATTCCGGGTCGAGGTTCACCGCGCGCTCGTTGCGTTGCAGCAGGTGGTCGAGCAGGGCGGCGGCGGGGCGGCGTTCGCTGTGCAATTCGGCCAGGTCGACGCGGGCGGTGGTCTTGCCGATGTTCATGCGCACCAGCGGGCCGCGCATCACCGCGGTGACCACCTTCTTTTCGAAGAAGTCGAGGATCTGTGATACGTAGTGCTGCTTTTGCGGCTCCAGCCACTGGCTCTCGGGAATGGCCAGCAGCACCAGTACCTTGGCCAGGGGCATGCGCCGTTCCAGGCGAAACTGCTCGGCCCACTCATCCACCGCCGGCACGCCACTGCGGGCAAAACCACGGATGCGTTCGTCGACGCTGCGGTACAGGTCCTGGCGCGGGTGCTCAAGCAGTGCGCTTGCTTGCTCGCTGTCGAACCAGCCGACCTCGGTGCGCTGGGCCAGCTCGGTGGCTTCCTGGATGATCGAGTCGGCCGAGCGAAATTGCTCGATGGCGGCGCTGAGCAGCACGATCAGGTCTTCTTCGGCGATCACTCGCCGTTCCGACAGGTAGGCCAGGCCAGGATGCTCGGTATCCGGCAGCAGGCGCTGGCGCTCCTGCCACTGGGTGGCGAGCCTGGCGCGAGAGGTCGACAGCAGGTAGATGCGCAGGGTCTCTTCCACCAGTTCGACCTGCTGGTGCAGGGCGCGCTGGCGCACCTGCTCGGCGCGCAGCTTGAGGCGCGACAGCCAGTTGTCGGTCTGCAGCTGCTCCAGCAGATCGGGAACCGAACCGCTGATCAGCCGGTAGCCTTCCAACGGGTGCTCGAGCAACCAGCCTGGGGTGACGATGTCGCCGCGATGGATCAGCGGCACTTCCGGATTGAGCAGCTTGAGCGCCAGCATCAGGCGCAAGTCGTCTTCCAGGCCGTCATGCTGGACCACCTGGCGCAGGCCGGCGAGCAGCGAGGAGGGCAGGCCGAGCTGTTCGGCCCAGGTCACGATCACCCCGCGCAGCAGGTGGTCCAGGGCTTGGGCCCAGTGTTCGGCCTGGGCCGCGGCCAGGGCGAACACCCGGGGTTTGTGGTAGTGGCGCTGGCCCAGCTGCAAGGTGGCGCCTTCGCCGTCGTCGCGCTCCTGGAACGACGAGGCCGGCGCCGCGACCGGATGGCCATCGAGCCAGGCCTCGACCTCGGGCCACTGCCAGCGCTGGTGCCGGTCCCGGGCCAGCAGCCCGCGCAGCAACAGGTTGAGCCCCGGGTCCAGGTCATCGGGGATCGGCACCCCGTTGGCCAGTACATGAATAAGGAAGGCATTGGCATGGATGCCTTCGAAACAGGCGCCCTGGGTCAACTGCTCGAGCAGGATCATCCCCAGGCTCCACCAGTCCGAGGCCGCGGCTACCCCACCGGCGATGGCCTCCGGGGCCATGTAGCGGCTGGTTTCCAGCGGCGACACGATATCCAGGTCGAACTCCGACAGGCGCGCCGAGCCGAAGCCGCTGATCACCAGGTCCAGCGGCTCGTGGGCGCGTACCAGCAGGCTGGCCGGGCGCAGGTCGCGATGGCGCAGCCCGGCTTCGTTGAAGGCATGCAGCGCCTGGCCCAGTTCCCGGACCACATGGCGCACGCTGTCGGTGTCGCGAATGATGCTGCCCAGGTCCGCCAGGGTGCCGCCGCTGAGCTCTTCGATGACCTCGTAGGCCCGGCCGTCCCAGCGTCCGGTGGCGATGATCTCGGGCACATGCGCACGGGGCAGGCGGCGGATCACGTCGTAGATCGCCGGGTCGGGTTCGGCGCCGGGGCGGTAGAGCGTCAACACCGCCTGGAGTGGCGTTGCCTGGTGGCTGGCCAGGTAGCGTTCGCGCACGCCGTCGGTGCTGCTGATCTGGCGGATCAGCGCCCAGCCGTCGATCAGGGTCTGGCTGGCGCTGGCCGGGTCGACCTCGGCATCAGGAAGTGCAGGCCCAGGTGCCGTGTTGCCAGGGGCCTGGTCCTGGGCCGGGGGCGCGTCGCACTCCAGGCACATCAGGTCGCCTGGTTCCATGGCATGGCCGTTGCTGCAAACCAGGCCCGGCGCGGTGGTCTCGGGCTGGGCCGGGGCCTCTGGCGGCGGGCTGTCCTGGCCTGGGCCGTGCTGGGGCACGGGATCTTGGGGCATGGCGTCTTGGGTGACGATGACCTGGGGCCGCCAGCCGTCGGCGCGCAGCGGTTCGCCGGCCAGGTCCCAGTTACAAGGGTGCTGGTCGACGGTGCCTTCGCAGAACAGCTCCTGGAGTGGGCGTTCGGTCTGGCAATTGGGGCAGAAGCGAATCATCGGGAGAATTCCATTCAGTGGCGGTGCGCACTGGTCTGTATTTGGTGGCCTTGCTCCTGCAGCAGGTCGCGCAGGTGCAGCAGGTCGTCACGTCGGGGGATGCCGGCCATCCAGACGCTGCCGTTGGCGTCGAACATCAGGTCCAGGGCCTTGTCGGCGGCTGCCAGGGGACGCTCATAGGACGCCAGGCGCGCATGGCCGAGGGGCGTGAGCAGGGTCAGGCGCTGGTTGTCGCTGCCGCGCAGCGCCAGGGATTGTTCGAGGCGCTCCTCGTAGGGGTCGCTGATCAGCCCATCGATCAGGCCCTGGGCCTTGCTTAGCTGGGGTTGCAGGTGCTCCAGCGGATAGCCGCTGTAGACCAGGATGTCCACCGGACTTTGGCGGCGCAGCCCTTGGAGTAAAAGCAGCAGGGCCTCGAACTGATCGAAGGGCTCGCCGCCGGACAAGGTGATGCCGTCGGCTTCGCGCAGCCAGGGCGCCAGTTGCGTGAGCAACTGGTCGATGTCCAGGCGTCGCTGGCCGGGCCCCCAGGTATCGGCGGAAATGCACCCGGGGCAGCGGATGCTGCAGCCCTGGAACCAGATGCCCAGGCGCCGCCCGGGGCCCAGGGTGGTGACCGGGAAATGCACCCGCGACAGGCTCAGCTGCATTTTCAGCGGCGTTCCATGAGCAGGCCGCCGGCGTCCAGCGCGGTGATCGAGAAACGCTCGCCTGGCTGCGCATCCTGATCGAACAGGGCCCGGGACAATGGATTGAGCAGGCGCGCCTCGAGCTGGTTGCGAATGCCCCGGCCACCATTGGACAGGTCATGCAGGCACAGCGTGCGCAGGCCTTGGCGGGCCTGGGGGCTCAGTTCGACGAACAACGCCTGTTGCTGTTGCAGGTCCTTGAAGGTGGTGTCGACCATCTGCTCGAAGATCTGGATCGCCACATCCTCGCGGATGAAGTCGAAGACGATGATGTTCTCGCCGATGCGGTTGAGGATCTCCGGACGGTTCAGCACCAGCTTGAAGTAGCGGTCGATCTCGCTGTGGACCTTCTCTTGCATCTGTTCGAAGGGTTCGCCGGGCAGCACGTTGGCGACGCGCTCGCCATTATCGCCCTGGCGATAGATGCCCAGGTTGGAGGTGAACACGATCAGCGCCTCGGAAAAATACACCCGATCACCGCGCCCGGAGGTGAGCACGCCGTCGTCGAGGATCTGCAGGAATTTATCGAGGATGCGCGGGTGGGCCTTCTCGATTTCGTCGAACAGCACCACGCTGAAGGGTTTTTCGCGGATGGCGTTGGTCAGCTCGCCGCCCACGTCGTAGCCGACATAACCGGGCGGCGCGCCGATCAGGCGCTGGTCGGCGTGCTCGGCACTGAACTCCGACATGTCGAAGCGGATATAGGCGCTTTCATCGCCGAACAGCAAGCTGGTGATGGTCTTGGCCAGTTCGGTCTTGCCCACGCCCGTGGGACCTGCGAGGAAGGCCACGCCTCGGGGCCGGTTGCCCTTGCGGCTGGCGCCGACCCCGGTCATCGCCCGCTTGACGATGTCCAGCATGTGGGTCACCGCATGATCCTGGCCCTTGACCCGCTGGTGCACTCGTTCGTCGGCCTGGCGGATCTGCTGGCGGTCGATGCGCAGCCAGGGATCTTCGGTGACCCCGATCTTGTAGCGGCGCACGGCATCGGCGATCTGCTCCATGGCCACGCCCTCGACCCGTGCCAGTTGGGCGATGGCGCTCAGATCGAGCAGCAGCAGGCCTTCGGTATTCTGCACGAAGGCATCCACCGCCTCGCGGGTGCTGTCCTCGCTGGCTTCCTGGCTGCCGGCCAGGCTCTTGAGCAGGGCCGGGGCCAGGGCGCGGCGGGTCAGCTGATCGGGCCGGGATACCGGAATGTGGCGTAGCCGCGGGTTGTCCACCAGCAGCCAGTCGGGCAGGTCGCCTTCCTTTTCCACCAGCCACAGCAAGGTATTGAAGAAGGGTTTGCGCAGCTCCGGCAGCGGCCGGCTGCGGGCCTGGTGGGAGTGCACCAGGGCCTGGGTGAACAGCTGGTGTTCGGCGGCGCTGAGAGAGTCATTGCGCACCACCAGGCGCGAAGCGAAGTCGATGACCAGGGCAATCGGCGGGCCGGCGCGATTCACCAGGCGCTGCACGGTGGCGGCCAAGAGATCGGGGCCTGCCGGAGCGGCGCCATCCACCGGGGTCAGGCCCAGCTCCTTGAGCAGGGTCTGGCCCGCCGCCGGATCGCTGTCCGGCTTGCCGATGGCGCGCATGCCGGTTACCGGGTCCCACGTCAGCACATGGGCGTAGCCGGCCGCGAGCAGGGTGTCGCAGAGGGTCTGGTTGAAGCTCAGGGCCGTGACCGTGCCGGGGGCCACCTCGCTGGCCTGCAAGTCGCGGATATTGCCGGACAGGACAAACTGGCTCTTGAGTGGCAGGAAGCGGACCAGGTCACGCATCCAACGTGGGCTTTCAAACGGTGTATTCCCTGACATGTTTCAGCTCGTAACCTTGGGCGGTGGTGGCAGGGTATTGCCCCATGCTCAGGTTTTCCAGCTTCGGGTTAGGAAATTTCCTGCTTATTGATGGTGCCGGTCGATACTGGCGGGGACCTGGTCAGCGAGCCTGCAGATCGATGGAAAGTCCCGGGCGTGGCCTTAGAGGCTGTCCGGGTCGCCGAAGAACATTTGGATCCGCGAGCGCAGCCAGCGTTCCCCAGGGTCGTTGTCCTGGGAGCCGCGCCAGGTCATGTGCATTTCGAAGCTGCGCACCGGCAGGGGCGGGTCTTCGGCACGTACGCCGCCGGCGGCGGTGAGGGCCTCGGCGGTGTAGTCGGGGACGGTGGCGAGGATGTCGGTGCCGGCCAGCAGGGTGCTCAGGCCATTGAATTGCGGCACCGCCAGCACCACGTGGCGCTTGCGCCCGAGTTTCTCCAGCTCTTCATCAATGAAGCCGCTCAGGTCGCCGGCGAACGACACCAGGGCGTGGGGGCGGGCGCAGAAGTCGTCCAGGCTCAGGGGGCCGGGCATGGTGTCGGCGCGCAGCAGCTTGGGCATGCTGCGGCGCAGCACCTTGCGCTTGGCATTGGCTGGCAGGTCGGTGGTGTAGCTGACGCCGATGGATATCTCCCCGGACGCCAGCAGCGAGGGCATCAGCAGGTAGTTGGTCCGGCGTACCACCAGGACGATGCCCGGGGCTTCGGCGCGCAGACGCTTGAGCAGCATCGGCAGCAGGGCGAACTCGACGTCGTCGGACAGGCCGATGCGAAACACCGCGGTGCTGGTGGCCGGGTCGAATTCGGCGGCGCGGCTCACGGCAGTGGAGATCGAGTCCAGCGCCGGAGACAACAGGGCGAAGATCTCCACGGCTCGGGCGGTAGGCTCCATGCTGCGGCCGGTGCGCACGAACAGCGGGTCGTCGAACAGATTGCGCAGGCGCGAGAGGGCCGCGCTGATGGCGGGCTGGCCAAGGAACAGCTTTTCGGCGGCGCGGGTCACACTGCGTTCGTGCATCAATGTTTCGAACACGATCAACAGGTTCAGGTCGACACGACGCAGGTCATTACGATTCATCTGGAGTCCTGGCAGAGTCAGCGAGCTTGACGGGAGCGGCCATATCGAAACAATGGCCGGCGTGAATCTTACGGGTAAAGGCTGCTACTCTGCACCGGCTAATTGCCTGGATCGCCCCATGGAGAGCGCCCGACCCCGATTTTCAAGGGCCTGGAATCGATGACAGGCATGTCGACTATTAATCAGCACTGATAGTCTTGCTTTCAAAGCCCGGATAAAGTCCGCGGCATTAGAGGTTTTTTTTGACGAGGTTTGCGATGTCCCGCGCGATTCGTTTTCACAAGTTTGGACCGGCCGAGGTGCTCAAGTGCGAAGAGCATGCGGCCTCGTTGCCTGCGCCAGGCGAAGTGCAGGTACGAGTCGAAGCCATCGGTATCAGCTGGTATGACGTGCTCTGGCGGCAGAACCTGGCTTCCTCCCATGCCCGGTTGCCTTCTGGCCTGGGCCATGAGATGGCCGGTGTGGTCACCTCCGTGGGCGAGGGCGTCGAGGACCTGGCAGTGGGCGACAAGGTCGCCAGCTTTCCTGCCCAAAGCCCCAATGACTACCCGGTGTATGGCGAGCAGATCGTCCTGCCACGCTCGGCCCTGACTCGTTATCCGGAGGTCCTGAGCCCGATCGAGGCGGCCGTGCACTACACGCCGCTGCTGATCGCCTACTTTGCCTATGCCGACCTGGCGCGGGTCAAGCCTGGGCAGTTCGCCCTGGTTACCGATGCCAGCCATTGCGCCGGCCCGTCCTTCGTCCAACTGGGCAAGGCCCTGGGCGTGCGGGTGATTGCCGTCACCAAGACCGCCGAGGAGCGCGAGTACCTGCTGTCCCTGGGTGCGGAGAAGGTGATCGTCACCGAAGAACAGGACTTGCTGATGCAGGTCAACAAGCTCACGGACAGTCGTGGCGTCGATGTGGTGTTCGATGGCCTCGGCGGGCCGCAGATGTCCATGCTCGGCGATGTCCTGGCGCCTCGCGGCAGCCTGGTGCTGTACGGCCTGCAAGGCGGCAACCAGACACCGTTCCCGGCTTGCGCGGCGTTCCAGAAGAACATTCAGTTCTTCGTGCACTGCATCGGCAACTTCACCGGTAAACCCGAACTGGGGATCACCCAGGACCAGGCGGCCTTGCAACGGGCGCTGCGTGATATCAACCAGTTGACTACCGACCGGGTGCTGGTGCCATTGAAGACCCGGGTCTTCCCGTTCAGCGAGTTTGTCCAGGCGCACCGCTATATGGATGAATGCCCATGCCGCGAGCGGGTCGCACTGCAGGTCGAACCGGCCTGATTCCCTGACGCCAGGCTTCGCTTTCGAAGCCTGGCGTTCTTGTTCCTGCCTTCCTGGCAAATGCTTGCCTGTTGCTCTTGCCCATACATTTTCCTGGCGTTGCGTGCCCCCTGGGTTCGTGGCAAATGTTGCCGTGGCCGACGGATAGATTCCATCGCGCTGCGGTCAAACTGCCAGTAAACTGCGCGGCATTCTCGAACCACCCATCTTTTGAGGTTTTGCATGACTCTCAGTCCTTTTGCGGGCAAACCGGCACCAACCCAGTTGTTGGTGGATATCCCGCGACTGGTTACGGCTTACTACACCGGTCAGCCTGATGCATCGGTCCCTACCCAGCGCGTGGCGTTCGGCACCTCCGGGCATCGTGGCAGCTCGTTCGACCTGAGTTTCAACGAGTGGCATGTCCTGGCCATCAGCCAGGCCATCTGCCTGTACCGCGAAGCCCAGGGTATCGATGGTCCGCTGTTCCTGGGAATCGATACCCATGCTCTCTCGACTCCGGCCGGTGCCAGCGCCCTGGAGGTACTGGCTGCCAATGGCGTGACCGTGATGATCGCCGAAGGCGACGAATACACCCCGACGCCTGCCGTCTCCCATGCGATCCTCTGCTACAACCGTGGCCGCACTTCGGGCCTGGCGGACGGTATCGTCATCACACCGTCGCACAATCCGCCGCAAAGCGGCGGCTTCAAGTACAACCCCACCAACGGCGGTCCGGCCGATACCCACATCACCAAGTGGATCGAGGCCAAGGCCAACGAACTGCTGGCGGCCCGGCTGGCCGGGGTCAAGCGCATCAGCTTTGAGCAGGCGCTGAAGGCCGACACCACCCATCGTCATGACTACGTCAATACCTATGTCGCCGACCTGATCAACGTCATCGACCTGGATGCCATTCGCAATGCCAAGCTGCGCCTGGGCGTGGACCCGCTGGGTGGAGCAGGGGTGCGCTACTGGTCGGCGATCGCCGAGCACTACAAGCTGGACCTGGATGTGGTGAACCGCGAGGTGGACGCGACGTTCCGCTTCATGTCGGTGGACTGGGACGGGCAGATCCGCATGGACCCATCCTCCAGCCACGCCATGCAGGGCCTGATCGGTTTGAAGGATCGCTTCGATGTGGCCTTCGCCTGCGACCCGGACCATGACCGTCACGGCATCGTCACTCCGAGCGGTGGCCTGCTGGCGCCGAACAACTACCTGGCGGTATCCATCGACTACCTGTTCCAGAATCGTCCGCAATGGCGCGCTGATGCCGCGGTAGGCAAGACCGTGGTCAGCAGCGGCTTGATCGACCGTGTGGCGGCCCGCCTGGGCCGGCGCTTGTATGAAGTGCCGGTGGGCTTCAAGTGGTTTGCCGACGGCTTGTTCGATGGCTCCCTGGGCTTTGGCGGCGAAGAAAGCGCTGGGGCTTCGTTCCTGCGCAGGGATGGCGGTGTGTGGTGCACCGACAAGGACGGCCTGATCCCGGCATTGCTGGCGGCGGAAATGACCGCCCGTACGGGTCGCGATCCGAGCCAGGCCTATCGTGCATTGTGCGATGAGCTGGGTGAGCCGTTCTCTGTACGGGTCGATGCCAAGGCCAACCCGCAGCAGAAGGCGTTGCTCAGCAAGCTGTCGCCACAGCAGGTGACCTCCACTGAGCTGGCGGGCGAGCCGATCCAGCAGATCCTCAGCCACGCTCCGGGCAACGACCAGGCCATTGGCGGCTTGAAGGTGATGACCGAGAACGGCTGGTTCGCCGCGCGGCCGTCGGGCACCGAGGACATCTACAAGATCTACGCCGAAAGCTTCATCGGCGATGATCACCTCAAGCAATTGGTGCAGCAAGCCCAGGCCCTGGTGGATGGCGCCATCAGCGGTAACTGATCAGGCGACGGCCACCAATGAAAAGGGGCGACCATCTCGGTCGCCCCTTTTTTATTTGCCGCTGTGTCGCGCCTAGTCTCAGGCCAGGTCCACCAGGACGATCTCGCTGTCCTGTACTGCGGTTACCCGTAGCACCTGTTCATCCTGCACGGCGACGCCGTCTCGAGCTTCGGCGCGCAAGCCATTGATCTCGATGATCCCGGTGGCCGGCACCAGGTAGGCCCGGCGCCCGGCGTCCAGGCGATACTCGGCGCTTTCACCGGCCTTGAGGTTGGCTGCCACCAACCGCGCATCGGCACGGATACGCAGGCTCTCCACGTCGCCATCCTTGCCGCTGGCCAGGGTCACGAAGCCTTCACGTTGCCCCTTGGGAAACGGTTTGGCGCCCCAGGAAGGCGCAGAACCGGCCTGGTTGGGGATGATCCAGATCTGGAAGATCTTGGTTGGCGTGTCTTCCAGGTTGTACTCACTGTGGGCGATGCCGGTGCCGGCACTCATCACCTGCACGTCGCCCGCCTCGGTACGCCCCTTGTTGCCCAGGTTGTCCTGGTGGCTGATGGCGCCTTCGCGCACATAGGTGATGATCTCCATATCCCGGTGCGGATGCTGCGGGAAGCCGGTGCCAGGGGCGATCACATCGTCGTTCCAGACCCGCAGGTTGCCCCAGTGCATGCGTTCGGGATCGTAGTACTCGGCAAAGGAAAAGTGGTGATGGGCATCCAGCCAGCCGTGGTTGGCGCCGCCCAGGGAACTGAAGGGTCTGAGTTCAAGCATGATCGTCTCCTCGTCAGGGTTCGTCATGGCACGTTGCGTCTGGCCAAAAACGATAACCGTTGGTTGATGGCGAGCATCATCTATCAGTCATTGATCGATAAAAAGCGCAAAAAATACCGTAATCCAATCGATAAAGTAGATGTTTTTAAAGCTGGCAAAGAGGGTGTCGAATCTCCGGTTCATCGCTTAAGTTGATGACTTGCAAGCAATTGACTGGATGCTGCGAGAAAATCCGGCGACCATAACCGCTCAAGCCTCACACCCTGGAGTCCGCGTGTCGCAACACACCCCCGATCTACCTCCCGAACTCATGCCACTGGCGCAGATGCCGTTGCTCAAGCGCCTGGCGGCGCGTTTCTTCGGTCATGGCCTGAGTCGCCTGCGGGCCCAGCATCGGGCGTCCTGGCTGCATGGCCAGGCGGATGGCTTTCGCAGTGGCCATACGGCAGGGGTGGAGTACGGTTACCGGGAAGGACGCTTGGAGGGCTTGGAGGAAGGCCGGCAGGTCTTGCTGATTCGCGACAGTCGCAATACCGAGCACAGGCCCCCGGGTGTGGACGACCGCCTGTTCGACGATTGGCGCCTGCCCCTGGGGGCCGAGCTGAAGAAGCGCTTCAAGGCCGATGTCGCGCGCTTGCTGGCGCCCGAGGCCCAGCCCAGCGCCGCGCAATGGAAAATGATCTTCAGCGATACTCCAGCCACCGTGGTGATCGCCGGGGCGGGGGCCGGCAAGTCGACCTCGCTGGTGCTGCGCCTGCTGTTGCTTCATCACTACCTGGGGTTCGAGCTGGACTCCATGACCGTGGTGACCTTCACCCGGGAGTCGCGCAAGGATTTCATCGCCAAGCTGATACAGGTGTTCGCCCTGTGGGGCCGGCAACTGGATGCCCGGCAGGCCCGGGACCTGGTGCGCACCTTCCATTCACGGATCCTGCCCATGGTCCGCAGCCTGCCGGGGTTCGAACGGCTGCAGGCCTTCGAGAACCTCAACGAGCGGCAGCCGGGCCTCGACGCCGAGGTGGACAGCAACCCCTTCGACCTGCGTATCAACGATGCCCAGCGCAAGCACCTCAACGCCTGCTATCAGGGGCTGTATAACAGCGACGAGCGCTTTCGCCTGGCCTTGAAACCGCTGTTGCGCCATGCCCTGCAGCTCAAGGAGCTGGAGCGTGATCACCCGGATGTGCAAAAGCGCATGGCCGTCACCGAGCTGGCGGCCAAGCGCGACGAGGAACTGTGCGACGCAGTGGAGGACTTGTGGTTCAGGGCCGGGGCCTGGCCGATCAAGGGCATCGAACCCAAGCGTCAACGTTTCGAGATCAACGGCGCGCCGTTCCACTGCCATGGCTACTGCGCCGAACTCGATGCCTGGGTGGTGCTGGGCTTCGACCCGCGGGAAAACCCGCAAATCACCCGGCCCGGGGCCAAGCTGAGTGTCCGTGCGGAGTGGGCGGTAAAGCGCACCCTGTTTCAAGCTTTCTGTCGTAAGTCATTGATTTGGCTTGATAGTTACGAAGACTCAAAACGCGCCCTCGGCGCTTTTTCGGCCCAGGCCAGTGCCGGCCCTGGCTTCGATTACCGGGTCAAGGGCGAGCTGGCTTCGGCACCGCTGCTGGACTGTTTCGTCGCCGCTGCCGGGTTCATCGAGAACCTGGGGCTGGAGGTGGGCGACGCCGTGGGCCGCATGAGTTTTGCCCAGGATGACCCGGACCGGTACTTCTTCGAGGCCCTGAGCCTGTTCTGGCGCGCCCTGGAAGACCATCTGCTGGACCAGTCGCCACCGATCATGACCTACAACCGCATGTTCGCCCTGTTCAGCGAGCGTTCGCCGGAGAACTTCAAACTGCTGGCCGACGCCTGCCTGAGGCCGATGTCGCACCTGATGATCGACGAGTTCCAGGATGTCTCACCGCAGATCGTCTCCTGGATCAAGGCCAGCCTCGGCGAGATCCGCCGTCGTGGCGCGACGCTGCATGTCGGGCGTGGTGCGCAGCATTCCTCGTTGTTGTGCGTGGGGGACGACTGGCAGTCGATCTATGGCTGGCGGGGTAGCTCGCCGCGCTACTTCATCGAGTTCAACAAGGAGTTTCCATCCCCGGGCGTCACCCGGGTGATGCTCAGCGAGAACTACCGCAGCCACCAGTACGTCATTGATGCGGCGGAGCACATCGTCCGCTCGGCCCCGACGATTGCCGGTAAGAAAGCCAAGGCCAGCGGCGAGGCCCGCGAGCCATGGCCGGTGCAAGTGCTGGATCGGGACGACGGGGGCTTGGCCCAGCGTTTGACGGAGCACTATCGACAGGGCGATTCAATCTTGATGTTGTTTAGAAAAACAAGTGATAAGTTTTTGATTGAAAACGAAATTTCACAAATAGTTAATGTTGATTCTAGCTTGCCGTCAGCGGCCAGGCGGCTCAAGCAGTTGACCTTTCACAGCGCCAAGGGCTTGCAGGCCGACGTGGTATTCCTGCTGGGCGATTGCCAGCACCTGAGTAGCTCCCCTTACAAGAACCAGGTGTATCGCATGGCCGGGCTGGGCAAGGACGGCGATGCCACGCCCTACGACAGCGCCCAGAAAGACGAGATCCTGCGCCTGGCCTATGTGGGCATCACTCGGGCGGTCAAGCACTGCTACTGGTATGTCGAGCGCCAGGACTCCAGTGCGGGCAATGCTCCGAGGGCGTCGGACCGGGTGCCGAAGGACAAGCCGTATTTCCAGGACCTGCGGCAACGGCCATGAAAAAGCCCGCCGGTTGGGCGGGCCTGGGTGAAGGGGTCAGGCCTTGAGGACCAGGGAGGGCGAGAAGGCCTCCAGTTCATCCTCCACCGCCTCGATTATTCGTTCGACATCCGCGGCGCTCATTACCGTTGCGCAGGGAATGCCGGCGATGGCGATCATGGTTTCGCCGCTGGCGCGGTCGAAGAGCCGGGCGATCATGCTGCCAGGCGCATCCATGCTGGCTTCGAAACCCATGGGATGAAAATGCCAGCGCATCAGCTGGCAGGCGTTGGGGAAGGTGACTTTGCTGGCCCAGGCTGTGTTCATCGATGGCCCACCTTGATTCATTGAGCGCTTCCTTGTGCTCGCGGTAGGAACGAGGGCTCGTCGCTGAGCCGCTCGGTTGAGGTTCTAAAAATAGCACCGGGTCATGGCCGCTTGCAGTTTTTTTGGCCACCGTCCGGCGGTTCGTTCATGAAAGTTTGATGCCAGCCCTGCAGGCATTGGATGACCGAGCGCGCGGCTTGTCCCGGTTATCGGGGTGGTGATTGCCGCCTGTCGGCAAGTTCGGCAAGCTGCACTTTTTCTTTTCGGGAAATCTATGGCTGGCGCTGACGACGGGCCCCTGCAAACCGAAATCACCGGCGACACGGTGATGCGCTACCACCTGTGCTGGAAGCTGCGCGATCTGGAAGGGGTGATGGCGCTGTATCACCCGCAGATCCAATACAACGATTTCTTCCAGAATCGCACGCTGGCCCTGGCTGACCTGCGCGAATACGTGCAGGCCAGCATGCCGCGGGCCCCGGACGAGACCCTGGAGCATTGCGATCGTATCCGCCTGGATGGCGACACGGCCTTCATCCAGTACCAGGTGACCCTGAGGGGTAGCCGGGGGCTGGTGTCGTTCCGGGCCAGCGAAGCGATCACCGTGCGTGACGGCCTGATCTGGCGGGTCAACGAATATGCGGCCCTGGTGCGCGAAGGGGCTTCGGCCCAGGCTACCGGCGGCCCGCGTCCGGCAACCAGCCGCCTGGGGTTGTCGCCGCGCCAGCTGGGGCGCATGGCCGACGACCTGGATCAGTATTTCCAGCACCAGCAACCCTATCTGGACCCGGAGCTGGACCTGCAACGGGTGGCCGGCGAATCCGGCTACAGCCGCAACCAGATTTCCTACCTGCTCAACCAGGTGCTGGGCCAAAGCTTCTACCGCTATGTGAACCAGGCGCGCCTGCAACATGTGCTGGCGGCCCTGGAACAGGCCGTGCCGCCGGTGCGGGTCGATGAGCTGGCCTTCGCCGCGGGCTTCAATTCGCTGTCGGCGTTCTACAACTGTTTTCGCCAGCACACCGGCCAGACCCCCAAGGCCTATGCCCGGAAAATTTCCTTGCGTGCACGGGCACAAGACAGCGCCTGAGGCCGGGCACTAGGATCGGCCATCGAAAGTTCGGTTGGCGGAGTGTTGGCATGCCTGCGTGGCGCAATATCAGTTTGTGGATGGACCAGCTCGACGAGCCGCTAACCCCCCGGCCAGCCCTGGAACGGGACCTGGACCTGGACGTGGCGATCATCGGCGCCGGCTACACCGGCCTGTGGACCGCCTATTACCTCAAGCGCCTGGATCCTGGGTTGAAGATCGCCGTGTTCGAGGCACAGATCGCCGGTTTCGGTGCCTCCGGGCGCAATGGCGGCTGGCTGATGGGCAACTTGCTGGGCGAGGACCGCCTGCTGGCGCCGCTGCCGCCCGAACAGCGCCGGGCCTCCTATGAACTGCTGCATGGCATACCCGATGAGGTGGCCAACGTCATCGAACGTGAAGGCATCGACTGCGACTACCGCAAGGGCGGCGTGCTGTATTGCGCGGCCCGTTATCCGGAGCAGCACGCCAGCCTGCGCCAGTACCTGGCGCATCTGCATGACCAGGGCCTTGGCGAGGCCGACTACCGTTGGCTGACTCCCGAGCAACTGGCTGGGCAACTGCGCGTGGCCAATGCCTATGGGGCGATCCAGGCTGCCCATTGCGCCACCATCCAGCCGGCCAAGCTGGTGCGCGGCCTGGCCCGGGCGGTGGAGCGCCTGGGGGTGGCGCTCTACGAGAACAGCCCGGTGACCCATTGGCAGTCCGGCAGCCTGCAGACTCCACGGGCGGCGGTGCGCAGCCGCTGGATAGTGCCGGCGGTGGAGGGCTATTCGGTGACCCTGGCCCCCCTGGGGCGCTACCAACTGCCGGTGCAGAGCCTGCTGGTGGCCACCGAGCCGCTGCCCCAGTCCACCTGGGACGAGATCGGCCTGAGCCAGGGCCAGGCCTTCAGCGAGGGCAGTCGCCAGGTCACCTACGGCCAGCGCACCCTGGACGACCGCCTGGTGTTCGGCGCCCGGGGTGGCTATCAGTTCGCTGGCAAGCTGCGCCACGACTTCAACCTGAGCCAGGACGAAGTGCAACTGCGCCGCTACCTGTTCGGCGAGCTGTTTCCACAACTCAAGAACGTGCGCATCACCCATGCCTGGGGTGGCAACCTGGGCATGTCGCGCCAGTTCCATCCGCACATGCTCTGCGACCGCCGCAAGGGCATCGCCCTGGCTGGCGGCTACGGTGGCGAGGGCGTAGGGGCCAGCAACCTGGGCGGCCGGACCCTGGCCGAGCTGATTCTGCAGCGCGACAGCCCGTTGGTACGCCAGCCCTGGGTCCTGCCCGAAGGCGGCCTGGACCGACTGCGGGCCTGGGAGCCCGAGCCCTGCCGCTGGCTGGGCTACAACGCGATCATTCAAAGCTTCGTTCACGAAGACCAGACCCTGGCCAATCCGGCCACGGCTCCCTGGCGGCGCAGGATGGCCAGCCGGATCGCCGGGTTCATGGAAGGCTTCATGCACTGACCCGGCTTCACCTGCCGGGCGCTGTGCGCTCGGCGCTTCCGCCTGAGGTAGCACCATGAGCATCACGCAATTGAAGAACACCGCCACGGCCATCCTCGAGCAATCGGCTCCGGTCGCCGTGCCCCTGGGCGAGCCGTTGGCCGTGACCTCGGTCACCGCCGTGGAGCGCAGCGACGGGGTCGAGACCGGCATCTGGGAGTGCACGCCAGGACGCTGGCGGCGACAGATCGTCGCCCAGGAGTTCTGCCACTTCATCCAGGGCCGCTGCACCTTCACCCCCGACAACGGTGCAACCGTGCACATCCAGGCCGGCGATGCCTTGATGTTGCCGGCCAACAGCACCGGGACCTGGGACATCCTCGAGACCGTGCGCAAGACCTACGTCCTGATCTTCTGATCGCCAACTGCCTGCCAATAACAAAACCAACCACAGGTATCGCTCCATGACCCGCAAGACTCGCGCTTTGCTGCTGAGCCCGTTGTGCCTGGCCGCCGCCCTGGCCCAGGCCGCCGATACGGTGAAGATCTACAACTGGTCCGACTACATTGCACCGGACACCAACCGCCAGTTCCAGAAGGCAACCGGGATCGGTTTCACCTACGACGTCTATGACAGCAACGAAACCCTGGACGGTAAGTTGATGACCGGAAAATCCGGTTACGACGTGGTCTTTCCTTCCAACCACTTCATGGCCCGGCAGATCCAGGGCGGGGCCATGAAGAAGCTCGACAAGACCCAATTACCCAACTGGCAGAACCTCAACCCGGTGCTGCTCAAGGCCCTTGAAGTCAATGACCCGGGCAACCAGTACGGCTTCCCCTATCTGTGGGGCTCCACCGGCATCGGCTACAACGTGGCCAAGGTCAAGGCAGTGCTCGGGGACGATGCACCATTGGATTCCTGGGACCTGATCTTCAAGCCCGAGTACATGCAGAAGTTGCACAAGTGCGGGGTGGCGATCCTGGATAACGGCCCGGAACTGATACCGGCAGCCCTGAACTACCTGGGGTTGGCGCACCACAGCAAGAATCCGGCGGACTACAAAAAGGCCGAAGCCTTGCTGATGAAGGTCCGGCCTTATGTGAGCTATTTCCATTCCTCGAAGTACACCAGCGACCTGGCCAACGGCAATATCTGCGTGGCAGTGGGCTTTTCCGGCGACATCATGCAAGCCGAAAGCCGCGCCAAGGAGGCCGGCAACGGTATCCAGATCGGTTACTCGATTCCCCGGGAAGGCACGCCGCTGTGGTTCGACATGGTGGCCATGCCGGTGGATGCCCCGGATGAAAAGGCCGGCTACGCCTACATGGACTACCTGCTGCGTCCAGAGGTGATGGCCGATATCAGCAACTACGTGCATTACGCCAATGGCAACCAGCAAGCCGACAGCCGGGTGGATCCGGCGATCAAGGACGACCCCAAGATCTACCCGAGCCCGGCGATGATGGACAAGCTGTTCGCCTTGCAGGCCATGCCGCTGGATATCGACCGGCTCCGTACCCGTTTGTGGAACAAGATCCGCAGCGGCAACTGACAACCCAAGCCGCTAACAGGCCGTTGAAAAAACCTAGGCGAGGCAGCCAGCGCAAGGCAAAAACAGGCGAAAAAGCGCAGTTTACACGTGCTAGATGAGCATTTGACCGGGCTGGCGCCCCCGCTTGTTTTTAACACCGCGATGGCAACGTAGGTAGTTTTTCAACGTCCTGCTAGATCTGGGTGTTCTCTGGAAGCACGGCGCCGCCATCCACCACCAGGGTCTGTCCGGTGATGTAGCCGGCCTGCCGGGAGGCCAGGAAGGCCATGGCCCAGGCGATGTCCTGGGGCGCCCCCAGGCGCTTGAGCGGAATGTGCCTGGCCAGGGCACCGGCATCCCCCAGGTTGTCGGTGGCCTGGGTGGCGATCAACCCCGGCTCGACGCCATTGACCGTGATCCCGTATTCCGCCAGCTCCAGCGCCGCAGCGCGGATGAATCCGTTGACCCCGGCCTTGGACGCCGCGTAGTGGGCCAGCCCGGGTATCGCCGTGCGCGGCCCGGTGACCGAAGAGGTCACGACGATCCGCGGGTCCTGGGCCCGGCGCAGCGCCGGCAGCGCGGCCCGGGCCAGCCAGAAGCAGCTCTTGAGATTGACCGCCAGGGTGCTGTCCAGGGTCGCGTCCTCCAGTTCGGCGAGCCGCTGCATGGGGAAGATCCCGGCGTTGTGCAGCAGCAGGTCGAGGCCGCCGAAGGCCTGTTCGGTAGCGGCCACGGCCTGCTCGGCGGCGGCCCGGGTACCCAGGTCGATGGCCAGCAGCTCGGCGCAGCCGCCGGCCTCGCGGATCAGGCGCAGGGTCTCGGCGCCGGAGGCGGCGCTGCGGGTGGCCAGCATCACCTTGGCGCCCTGGGCGGCGAACAGCTGGGCGATGGCCCGGCCGATGCCCTGGCCGGAGCCGGTGACCAGGGCGATGCGTCCTGCCTGTTCGCCGCTCATGAACCTGCTCCCGGCAGCACCTGGGCCAGGCACTGGTCCAGCAGGCGGTTGTGCAGGTCCACCTGCTCCTCGCTGGCGCTGGGGCACAGCAGGGCCATGTTGTGGAACGGCGTCAGCAGCACCCCGCGATTGAGCAGGTACAGGTGCAGGTAGGCCTCGATCAGCCCGTGCCGCGCATGGTGGGCTTCGCCGCCGTTGCGCGGGGCATGGGGCATGAACAGGTACTCGACCCGGGCGCCGATGCGGGTCACGTGCCAGGGCAGTCGGTGGCGCTGGATGATCGCCTCGACCCCGGCCCGCAGGCGTTCGGCCAGCTGGAACATGCGTTGGTAGTTGGCCTCGTTCATCACCTCGCTGAAGGTGGCACGCATGGCGGCCATCTGCAGGGCGTTGCCGGCCAGGGTGCCGCCAAAGCCGAAATGGTTGATCGCCTGGCCCGGCGCAAAGTGCGGCAGCACCTGCCAGATGCGCTCGGCCATGGCCTGGCTGGCGCCCCAGACCGCGGTGGGAATGCCCCCGGCGATGCACTTGCCGAGGACGAAGAAGTCCGGTTCCAGGCCATGCTCGCCACAATAGCCGCCAGGGCCGCAGGACAGGGTATGGGTCTCGTCGATGATCAGCGGCACGTCATAGCGCCGGGTCAGTTGCCGCAGGCCATCATGGAAGCCCGGCGCCGGCGGCACCATGCCGACGTTGGTCATGAAGGGTTCGGTGAGTACCGCAGCCACATCGCCATGGGCCAGGGCCGCCTCCAGGGCCGACAGATCGTTGAACTCCACCAGGCGGGTGGTGGCCTCGTGATGCAGGCCGTTGGCATGCACGCCTTCGCGGGGAATCATCTGGCCGCCGGCATCGAACTCCACCTGGGACTCGTCGATGCTACCGTGGTAGTTGCAGTTGAACACCAGCACTTTCTGCCGGCCGGTGATCATCCGGCACAGGCGCAAGGCGAAGCGATTGGCATCGGTGGCCGAGGTGGTGACCTGCCAATAGGGCAGTTTGAAGCGCCGGCTCAGCTCCTGGCCGACCCACAGGCTGTCGGCGGTGGGCAGCATCAGGGTCGAGCCATGCCGCGCTTGCTCGGCGATGGCTGCTGCCACCACCGGTTGGGCGTGGCCGAACATGGCCCCGGTATCGCCCAGGGCGAAGTCGGCGTACTGCTGGCCGTCGCAGTCGGTCAGGGTCGCGCCCTGGGCATCGGCCACCATGATCGGATACGAGCCGGGCCACTGCTGCATCCAGTGCAGCGGGGCACCGTAGAGCCAGTGCTCGAGGTTCTGGCGGTAGAAGGCGCCGGAGCGCGGATGGCGCTCGGCAAACAGTTGCAGTTCGCTCTGGTAGCAGTCGGCGACGCGTTGCAGGTCGAGTCCCAGGGTCATGGCAAGGTCCTGTAAAAAGTGTGCGGTGGCAAAGGCTCAGCAATGGCTGGTGCGATTGAGCACCCGGGCCAGGGCGCCCACCGGGAAGTTGGCGAAGCTTTCGAAGTCCGCGCCCTGGTAGCCGAAGATCTTGCCGTCGCTGCGTCCGGCTGCGAGGTCGATCAGCACCAGGCCCAGGGTCGGGACGATCTTTTCCCGCCAGACGAACAGGTACAGCTGCTCGGCGACCTTGTAGTAGTGGCAACGGTCGGTGTCCGCCAGCCCTTGCTCGACGCCCTTGAGGCACTGCCAGCTGTAGAAATCGGCATTGAGGTAGACGTGTTCGTAGGCCTCGCTGGCGCTGTAGACGTACTGGTTGCGCAGGCCGACCAGTTCCTGGGTGGGGGCGTGCCGTGGCGTATCGGCGGTGCATGGCCGGTCGATGGCGCCGTGCAGGAACTGCGCCTTGACGCCGGTCAGCTCGCCGCCGGCCAGGGCCCGGCTGAACAGGTCGGTGCGGCACTCTTCACGGCTGGGCATCCGCCCGAGGACCGCGGTGAAGCACTGGCGCTCCAGGTCCAGGACCAGGCTCACCGAATGGGTGGCGCCCTGGTCCTGCTTGAGAAAGTCCACCAGGTACAGGCCGGGGCGCACGGAGGTGGCGCGGTAGGCCAGTGCCTCGCTGGCGGTTTCGCCGACGTTGTTCCAGCTCAAGGTGGCGGCGCCGAAGCGATGCTCGATCTGCCAGCCGTTGTCGAAGTGCAGGGTCAGGTGGCGCCCGGCCAAGTCGTCGAGGGCGGGGAGGATATGGTTGTCGCCGGCAAACCCGTCGGCCAGGGCGCCGACGGTGATCCATTCAGGTTGCTGGTTCATGGCAAGGCTCTTGTGCGTTGTCGTAGAGCTGCATGTTCGGGCCTGGTGCGGCGCCTGCCCATCAACCGGATGGTTGAGTCCTGGCTGTTTCAGAGGAACAGCGTGCTTACCAGTTCGGTGCGGTTGCCCGCGCCGACCTTGCGGAACAGGTTGATCAGGTGGGTCTTGACCGTGGGCAGGCCCAGGTCCAGGCGCCGGGCGATGGTCTTGTTGTCCGCGCCGTCGCGCAGCAGCCAGGCGATTTCCCGCTCCCGGGGCGTCAGCCCGGCCAAGCGCGGGTCGGCCTCGGGGCAGGGGGCCCGGGCGGCGATTTCCAGCAGCCCCTGCAAGGCTTGCAAGGTGGTCAGCTCATCGTTGCTGAAGCGCCCGAGGCTTGCATCGCGCAGCAGCGAAAGCCCGGCGATGGGCCGCTGTTTGTCGCAGGCCAGGATCTCCACCACATCCAGCACTCCGTGGCGCTGCAGGAAGCCCTGGTACACCAGGGTGTCGTGGCGATCCTGGCGGGCCATGCCCATGTGCAGCGACAGCACCGGGCGCCCGGCGGCCGCGCACAGCTGTGGTTGCAGCGGGTCGTAGCGCCGATAGCGTTGCAAGTAGGCTTGGTGCATTTGCTCGGGCATGCGGTACAGCGCGAAGTCTTGTGCTTGCAGTTGTGGGTCGATGCGGTAGAAGGCGCAGAGGGTGGCAGGCACCACCCGGGTGAAGGCGGCGATGCAGCGTTGGCCCAGCTCATGGGGCATGGCGACTGCGTTCATGGAAGACTCCTGGCTGCCCGCTGGGCAGGGGCTCGGGGCTGGCGCAGGTAGCGGGCCGCGCGATGGCGGCCGGCCATTGGAGAGTGCCGGCGCTGCCCGCTGCGAATGCGGGCAGTACCGGTGGGCCGGTCAGCGCCGGGCCTGGCTCAGGCCCTGGGCGAGGGCGTCGACGATGACATCCACCTGCGCCGGCTGGATCACCAGCGGCGGCGAGAGAATGATCTTGGTGCCCACCGGGCGCACCATGACCCCGTGCTCCCGGGCGATCTGCGCCACCTGGTTGGCATAGCCGCTGGTGGGGTCGATGGGCTCGCGGGTGCTCTTGTCGGCCACCAGGTCCAGGGCCACCATCAGGCCCTGGCCACGCACTTCGCCAACGCTGTCGAAGCGTTCGACGAACGGCTGCAGCTTGGCCAGCAGGTAGTCGCCCATCTTCGCTGCGTTGGCCGGCAGGTCTTCCTTGACCACGATGTCCAGGCAGGCCAGGGCCGCGGCGCAGGCCACCGGATGCCCGGCGTAGGTGTAGCCGTGCATGATGGCGCCGGTGAAGTTGCCGTTCTTCTCGAACGCTTCCTCGATCCGCCGGTTGACCACAGTGGCGCCCAGGGGGATGTAGCCCGAGGTGATGCCCTTGGCCAGGCACATGATGTCGGGCTTGACCCCCCACAGGCGGCTGCCGAACATCGAGCCGCTGCGGCCGAAGCCGGTGACCACTTCGTCGGCGATCAGCAGCACGCCGTACTTGTCGCAAACCTCGCGGATCAATGGCCAGTAGTTGGCCGGCGGCACGATGACCCCGCCCGCGCCCTGGATCGGCTCGGCGATGAAGGCCGCCACGGTGTCCGGGCTCTGGAACTGGATTTCCCGCTCCAGCAGGTCGGCGCAGATCTTGCCCAGTTCTTCCGGGTCCTGGCTGTAGGGGTTGCGGTACAGCCAGGGGGTGTCGATGTGATAGCAACCGGGCAGCAGCGGCTCGTAGTTGCGCCGGAACACCGTGTTGCCGTTGACCGAAGCACCACCGAAGTGGGTGCCATGGTAGCCCTGGCGCAGGGAAATGAACTTGGTGCGATCGGCCTGGCCCTCGAGCTTCCAGTACTGGCGAGCCAGCTTCAGGGCGCTTTCGATGGCGTCCGAGCCGCCCGAGCTGAAGGCCACCCGGCGCATGTCTTCAGGCTCCAGCAGGTTCATCAAGACCCGCGACAGTTCCTCGGCCCGAGGATGGCTGACCCCATCGAACAGCTGGAAGTACTCCAGCTCATCGAGCTGGGCGGTGATGGCCGCCTTCACTTCCTTGCGGTTATGGCCAACGTTGACGTTCCACAACCCGGCCACGCCATCCACCAGTTGACGGCCCTGGTCGTCGTACACATAGCAGCCATCGCCGCGCACGATGCGGATCGGCTCACGTTGCTTCATCTCGTTGGGGTGCAGCATGGGATGCCAGAAATGGCTTGCTTGGCTCACGTTGGATCTCCTGATAGGGCTCGAACAGCTTGGGGCCATTAGGGCGCGATTGGCCGACGTGTTGCTTGCCTCTGTGTGCCAGGGCATTTGATCCAGGCTGCCAAGGGTTTGTCGAGGCTGTCGGGCTTGGCAGCCAGCGCCAAGTTTTGCGGCAGCCAGGATCAAGACGACTCCCGGCTTTGGGCTCAGAGTCTCGGTCAACAGGTACAACCAAGAGGATTGACGATGAGCGTTGCCATCGACCCACGTGTCGCCGCATTCATAGACAGCCAGCACGGCCTGCTGATCGACGGCCATAGCCGACCGGCGCTCTCCGGGGCGCGGATGCCGGTCCATAACCCGGCCACCGGCGAGCAATTGACCGAAGTGGCCATGGCCGCCCAGGCCGACATCGACCTGGCGGTGGGGGCCGCACGCCGGGCCTTCGAGGGAGAATGGAAGACACTGCGCCCGGCCGACCGCGAGCGCCTGCTGCTCAAGCTGGCGGATGTGCTGGAAGCCAATGGCGAGGAGCTGGCACAACTGGAAACCCTCAACAACGGCCAGTCGATCCACCTGGCCCGGGCCCTGGAAGTGGGCGCGGCGGCGGAGTTCACCCGCTACATGGCCGGTTGGGCGACCAAGATCGAGGGCAAGAGCCTGGATGTGTCCATTGCCGCAGTGCCCGGCGCGCAGTACCGGGCCTACACGGTGCCGGAGCCGGTGGGCGTGGTGGGGGCCATCGTGCCGTGGAACTTCCCGCTGCTGATGGCCATCTGGAAGATCGTCCCGGCCCTGGCCTGCGGTTGCACTGTGGTGCTCAAGCCGGCGGACGAGACCCCGCTCACCGCGCTGCGCCTGGGCCAGTTGTGCCTGGAGGCGGGCATCGCCCCTGGGGTGGTCAACGTAGTGACCGGTACTGGGGCCGGGGCCGGTGCGGCCTTGGCGGCCCATCCGGGCATCGACAAGCTGGCCTTCACCGGCTCGACCCAGGTGGGCAAGCTGATCGGCCATGCGGCGGTGGACAACATGACCCGATTTTCCCTGGAGCTGGGCGGAAAATCGCCGGTGATCGTGCTCGATGACTGCGATCCGGACACCGCCGCCGCTGGCGCCAGCGCGGCGATCTTCTTTAACCAGGGCCAGGTGTGCACCGCTGGCTCGCGGCTGTACATCCAGCGCGGCATCTATCAGCAGGTGCTCGACCGGCTGGTGGCCATTGCCGGATCGCTGAGCATCGGCCCGGGCCTGGATGAAGAGGCGCAGATCAACCCGTTGATCTCGGCCAAGCAGCAGCGTCGGGTGCTGCAGATGGTCGAGCGCGGAGTCGAGGAGGGCGCGCGGGTGCTGTGCGGGGGCGTGGCCTTCGGCGAGCGCGGCTTCTATGTAAGGCCCACGGTGGTGGCCGATGTGCAGGCCGGGCAGCAGTTGGTGCGCGAGGAAATCTTCGGCCCGGTGGTGGTTGCCATGCCTTTCGACACCCTGGAAGAGGTGGTGGCGCTGGCCAACGACAACCAGTACGGCCTGGGCGCGAGCATCTGGTCCAACGACCTGGGGCAGGTCATGCGACTGATCCCGCAGATCAAGGCCGGTACGGTCTGGGTCAACACCCACAACATGCTCGACCCCTCAATGCCCTTCGGTGGCTACAAGCAGTCCGGCATCGGTCGGGAAATGGGCCATGCGGCCATCGAGGCCTACACCGAGAACAAGTCGGTGTGCATCGCCTATTGAGCCACACCCCGCAGGCCAGCCCTGCGGGACGACTCCAGGCTGCGCCAGACAGCCGAGCATGGCGGCCACGCGTGCCCTTGAAATGCCTAGAACAACAATCATCAATCCCTGCTTTCGAGGTTTACCAGCATGTCGCTCAACGACAGACTCAACCGGCACCTGCACCAGGGTGTCGTCGGTTTTCCCACGGCCCTGGCCAGTGCCGTGGGCCTGATCATGGCCAGTCCGGTAATCCTTACCGCCACCACCGGTTTCGGCATCGGCGGCGGGGCCTTCGCCGCGGCCATGGTGATCGCCCTGCTGATGATGCTGGCGCAGTCCACCACCTTCGCCGAGGCGGCCTGCCTGTTGCCCACCAACGGTTCGGTCTATGACTACCTGGCCTGCGGCCTGGGGCGTTTCTTCGCCATTACCGGCACCTTGTCGGCCTACCTGATCGTCCATGTGTTCGCCGGCACTGCGGAAACCATCCTCAGCGGGGTCATGGCCCTGGTCAATTTCGAGTCCCTCAATACCCTGCTGGAGCAGAGCGGCAGCGCCTGGCTGGTGGGGGTGGGGCTGGTGCTGTTCTTTGGTCTGCTCAACGCCGTAGGGATCACAGCCTTCAGCCGCGCCGAGGTGATCCTGACCTTCGGCATGTGGAGCACCCTGATCATCTTCGGCGTAATGGGCGTGCTCAAGGCCCCGGCGGTGCAGCTCGATGGCTGGTTCGGTGCTTCCACGGTGGGCACCGACCTGCCCACCATCCTGTCCCTGGTGGGCATGGCGATGTTCATGTTCGTCGGCTGCGAGTTCGTCACGCCCCTGACCCCGGACGTACGCAAGGCCTCGCGGACCATTCCCCGGGCCATGGCCCTGGGGTTGGTGGGGGTGGCGGTGTGCATGTTCATCTATGGCGCGGCGATGAAGCGCCAGGTGGCCAACGTCGCCCTGAGCGAGGACGGCAGCGTGCACTTGCTGGAGACACCCATGGCCATCCCGCATTTCGCCGAGCAGATCATGGGCCCGTTCGGGCGTATCTGGCTGGGGATCGGCCTGCTGTTCGCCGGTGCCGCCACTATCAATACACTGATGGCCGGGTTGCCGCGCATCCTCTATGGCATGGCCCAGGACGGCGCCTTGCCGAAGGTATTCACCTACCTGCACCCACGCTTCAAGACGCCGTTGCTGTGCATCGCCGTGGCGGTGCTGATTCCTTGCCTGCACGCCTGGTGGCTGGGTGGCAGCACCGACAGCATCATGCACCTGGTGCTGGCGGCGGTTTGTGCCTGGAGCACGGCGTACCTGTTGGTCACGCTGTCGGTGGTGATGCTGCGCATTCGCCGGCCGGACCTGCCGCGACCCTACAAGTCGCCCTGGTTCCCACTGCCGCAGATCCTCTCTTCGGTGGGCATCCTGCTGGGCATGTGGTTCATCACTCCACCGGGGATGAACCCGAGGGACATCTACGTGCCGTTCGGCAGCATGCTGGGCCTGACGGCAATTTATGCCCTGGCCTGGACCCTGCTGGTGCAGAAGGTCAATCCGTTTCGCCCGGTGCCGGTGGAAGAGGTGCTGGAGCAGGCGTTGGGAATGATTCCAGACGAGATCCCTGGTACTCGGGAGGGCATGGGCGATGAATCTTTCAAGCTGGCGACAAAATCTCTTTGAGTTCTGGCATCGGCCACCTTCGGGCTACCGCCCGGGACTGACCCTCAATCAGTTGCGGCGCGACCTTGCGGGGCTGGGGTTCGATGGACAGGGCATGGCGCGGGGGACTTTCCGTTGCCTGCAGCGCGGCCTGGCCTTCGAGGTGGCGGAGTGCCCCCAGGCCCAGTTCCTGATGCATATCGTGGCTTGCCAATGGTCCATGCGGGTGCCATGTGCCGGCCCGGGGCAGGCCCGAATCACCCTGCGCCATACCGGGGCGATCCGGCGCCAGGGGGTTGCCGCCCGGTTGCAGGTGGGCGATTCGGCCGACTGGGCGCCTCTTCTCCAGCGCCTGTGTCGGGATCGGCAGTTGCTTGAGGTGCTGCTGCCCCTGGATTTCAAGCGCCTGGAGCTGTGTCGTGACGAGCGGGGCTGGCAGGTGACGCTGGAGCACTTCGGCGCCAGCGAGGTGGTCAACCGGCTACCGGGAATGCGTCGCTACATCCGTTTGAACACCGAGCAGCGCGAGGCGTTGCTGGGCAGTTTCAGCCATCTGCAACGCTTGTTGGGAGGCTACTGAACCGCGTACTGGCACAACCTCTGCTTGAGCCGCGACAGGTTATCCAGGTTGCCAGGTGCCTTGCCTGGCAAATAGATAACATGTTAATGATATTGCCATAACAACAATGGCGGTCTGAACCGGCTTTCGGAGGTGCACAGTGCTTGCTTCGCATAGTTTCAGTTCCTGGGTCGGCGCCCTGCAGGGCGTCTGCGGTCGATTTGATGCCCGTCCGGCGCGCAATCCGGCGTTGTTCATTGGCGAGGTCGGATTGCAGGACTACGCCGGGCTGGAGGTGGCGCAGATCCGTACCAACGCCGGGCTGATCTCCCGGCAGAGCACCACGGCCGACCATGACGACGATCGCCATTGCTTCCTGATCGTCCAGCGCAGCGGCCATGCGCGCCTGAGCCAGGACGGCGAGAGCGTGGAGCTGGCCCCGGGCGACATGGCCTTGCTCGATTCCGCTGGTGCTTGCGAGATCGTGCCCCATGGCCTGATCGAGCATGCCTCGTTCCATTTGTGCCGGGAGGAGGTCTACCGGCACCTGCCGGCCCAGCAGCGCAAGTTCGGCAAGCTGTCGCAAAACTGCGCCAGTGGCCGGTTGATGCGCCTGCTGGTGGAGCAGATCTGTGCCGGCGACCTCCACGGCTGCGCGGCGCAGCAGGAAGGGCTGGCCTTGCAGGAAGCGCTGATCGCCTTGCTCGGCCCGACCTTGCGCCATACCGCAGGCCTTGCCGGCATCGACGAGGGCCTGCATGGCCCATGTCTTGGGGAGCAGGCGCGGCAATTGATCCAGCAATCGCTCAACGAGCCGAGCCTGACCCCGGTGTCCCTGGCTGGGCAACTGAATATCTCGGTGCGCCAGTTGTACCGATTGTTCGAGGAGCAGGGCGACAGCGTCTGTCGTTTCATCCAGCGTTCACGGCTCAAGCGCAGTGCGGCGGATTTGAGCAACCCGCACCTGCGCAACGAATCGATCACCGATATCGCCTTCAAGTGGGGCTTTACCGATTCGGCGCATTTCAGCCGCACCTTCAAGAAACATTTCGAACAGTCGCCCCGGGATTTCCGTGCGCGTTCATTGAATGCCTGAGGGCGTGTAGCCGCCGGCGTCGGTGGGGCGAGGCGATTCCCAGAAGGCCCTGCGGGCCTTGTCGCAGCCTTCCAAGCTCGGCAGCGGCTACAGGCCAGTGCTGTGTGTAGCCGCTGCCGCAGGCTGCGCCCGGGCGCGTAGCGGCCGCAAGGTTGGCGCAGTGGTGGATCGTTGAAGGCCGACGGGCTCAGGGGTTTTCCAGGTCGTGGCCCAGGGACTGGATGAACAACGAGAACAGTTCCGGCTGGCTGGAGATGTCCAGCTTGGCATAGAGATGCCGGCGGTGGACCTTGACGGTGTCCGGGGAGATCTTCAGGCGCTCGGCCATGGCCTTGGAGGAGAACCCGCGCAGGATCAGCCGGGCGATCTCCAGCTCCCGCTCCGATAGCACGGCATGACCGAACTGGCTCAGGGCATCGCGCACCTGGCTGGCCATCTCGACGGCGGCTGGCACCTGGGACTTGGCCTGGCTGTGCTGCCAGTGCTGCTGCATGAGCGGTAGCACCCAGGCGGCGAAGGTGGTGAGCAGGCCGACTTCATCGTTGCCGAACAGGCGCTGGCTACCCAGGGACAAGGACAGGGTGCCGGTTTCAGGCAGTTGCAGGATGAACTGCACTTCGTCCTCCAGCACGTTGTCGTGGAAATAGCTGAGGAAGTACTCGCTCTGGCGGAAGTGGTCCGGCGTCACTTCTTCCAGGCGATACAGGCCGCTGGGGTAGCCCTCGCGGCAGGCCTGGAAAAACGGGTCCAGCAGGTACATGCCACTCAGGTAGGTGACCATCGGGGCGGGCTTGCTGTTGGGCTGGGCATCGTACTCCTCGAGAACCTGTGGCAGGCCTTCGTGGGGGTAGAGCATCACCAGGGCGTTGTCGAACGGCGTGGCCTGATGCAGCAGCAGGACCAGCTGCTTCCAGAATCGCGGTTGGCCAATCAGCGTGAGGGCTCGTCCCAGGCTGCTATGCAGGCCGACTTCCCTGAACAGGTTACTCAAAGGTTGCGCTCCACCGATGTGCTGAAAATGCGTGATCACGGTTTCGTCGATTTACCCGATGCCGTCAAGGGGGAGTACTCCAATAGGGGAATTTCTCGCCAGCGAGCCACTGACTAGAGTGGCAGGCGTCAAGTGCGACCCAGAGCGCACCCGCCCGATGAATCTCGTTCCTGCCTCAGACCAACAATAAGCACGAGGATAACGATATGAGCTCTCCCTCTACGCCTGACGGCGTATTGAAACCCACCTTGAGCGTGTTCGACGTGGTGGCTATCACCGTGTCTGCAGTGACTCCCGCCAGTTCCGTGTTCGTGATCGCCCCCTTTGCCATCCATCAGGCCGGCAGCGGCGTGTTCCTGGCCTTCGTCATGGCGGGCCTGTTGGCGCTGATGTTCGCCTTCTGTTATGCCGAGCTGGGCCGGGCCCACAACAGTGCCGGCGGCGAATACGTGTATGCCAAGCGGGTGTTCGGCGGCCTGGCCGGCTATGCCACCTTCCTGACGGTGCTGGTGACGCTGCTGTTCATCCCGCCGGTCCTGGCCACGGGTGCCGCTACCTACCTGAACAACGCCCTGGGCACTCAGTACGATTCCCAGACCGTGGCCCTGGCGATCGTCACCTGCAGCTACCTGCTGGGCATCCTCAATATCAAGCTCAACGCCTGGATCACCGGGACCTGCCTGTTGCTGGAGGTAGCGGCGTTGCTGGTGATCGTCTGGCTGGGGTTCGGCAACGCCACGCAACCGGCAAGCATCCTGTTGCAACCGCAGATCCTCGATCATGGCGTGTTGCAAGCGGCGCCCTGGGCCCTGGTGATCGGTGCGGTGGGCATCGGCCTGTTTGCCTATAACGGCTACGGCCCGGCGGTGTTGCTGGCCGAAGACATGAAGTGCGGGGGCCGCGGGGTGCACAAGGCGGTGCTCTGGTCCCTGGTACTGGTGGTGATCATCGAGCTGGTGCCGCTCACGGCGCTGCTTATCGGCGCACCTTCTTTGAGCGAGATGCTCGCCAGCCCCGATCCGATCGGCTACCTGCTCACCAGCCATGGCAACGAAACCCTGGCCCGGGTGGTCAGCGCCGGGATCTTCCTCTCGGTGTTCAATGCCATCGTCGCCATCGTGATCCAGATCGGCCGGGTCGTCTTCAGCAGCGGCCGCGATGCCCTGTGGACACCGGGCATCAATCGTCTGTTCACCCGTATCCACCCGCGCTGGGATTCGCCCTGGCTGGCCACCTTGTTCCTGGCGGTTCCTTCGGCGCTGCTCAGTTTCAGCTCGAACCTGGCGGACCTAACGTCCTTCAGCGTGCTGCTGATCATGCTGGTGTATCTGGTGGTGGCTCTGAGCGCGCTGATGAGCCGGGTCCTGCTGCGCGATCGCGAGCATCCCTATCGCATGCCGCTGTGGCCGGTGCCGGCGCTGCTGGCGGTGGTCGGTGCCGGGTACCTGCTGGTCAATCTGTTTCTCGACGCGTCCCTGCGGGACATCATGGTAATCATCGGCTTGCTGGCACTGTCGGTGATCCTCTATTGCACCAATGGCCGGTACAGCCCGGCGTTCCAGAAATTGTAAGGAGTGGTTATGCGAGCACGTGAAGTGGGTATCAGTCTGGGCCTGGGAACTCCCGGCCCGCTCAATGCGATTACCGATGTTGCCGGTATCCGGGTCGGCCACAGCACGTTGAAAACCAGCATCGGCGGCAAGCAGGTGCGCACCGGTGTGACGTTGATCGAGCCCCGGGCCGAGCATGCTCGTCTGCAGCCGTGTTTCGCCGGTTGCCATGTGCTCAATGGCAATGGCGATGCCACGGGCCTGGAGTGGATTCGCGAGGCTGGAACCCTGACCACGCCGATCGCCATTACCAATACCCATAGCGTGGGTGTGGTGCGCGATACGCTGATTGCCCTGGAGCGCGAGGCGCTGGCCGATCCTTCGGTGTACTGGTGCATGCCGGTGGTGATGGAGACCTTCGATGGCCTGTTGAACGATATCTGGGGCCAGCACGTGGGGCCCGCGCAAGTGCGTGAGGCCATGTCCAGGGCCGAATCCGGACCGGTCGCCGAAGGGGCGGTTGGCGGGGGCACTGGAATGATCTGCCACGAGTTCAAGGGTGGCATCGGTACCGCGTCCCGACGGCTGCCGGCGGAGCAGGGTGGCTATACCGTCGGGGCGCTGGTCCAGGCCAACCATGGCAAGCGCGTGGAGTTGCGGGTCGATGGTTATCCCGTGGGACGCCACCTGCGCGAGATCGTCTCGCCCTTCGCTGAGCGTGGCACCCCGGGCATGGGTTCGATCATCGTGATCCTGGCCACCGATGCACCGCTGTTGCCGCACCAGTGCCAGCGCCTGGCCCAGCGCGCATCCATCGGCATCGCCCGCACCGGCGGTGGCACCGAGGATGCCAGCGGCGACATCTTCCTGGCCTTTGCCACAGGAAACCGGGACTTGCCCACTGCCGACTACACGCTCGAGGAATCAGGGCGGACGACGCCGGTGACGATGCTCAACAACGATCAGATCTCTCCGCTGTTCAGTGCTGCTGCCGAGGCCGTGGAGGAGGCGATCATCAATGCCTTGCTGGCTGGCGAGCCGATGACCAGCGCCGACGGCGTGCAAGTACCGGCCCTGACTCCGCAGATATTGAGGAATGCACTGCAACTCAGTGGTTGGAACATTAAGTAAGTACCAAAAAACTGAGACACAGTCGGCATAATTCAACAGGAGCGATATTTAATAATTAAATTGTAGATTGTCAGACAATGAGTGCTGCCCAGCAATTGAAAAGGGAATATCTGGACTGGGCAGTCATTGTTTGCTGGAGTTTCCCGGAACAGTGGAATTTGACGTCAAAAAAGTAGTGGACGTCCGATTTCAAATTGTGTCAGTTTCCTTGCGCCTGCTTAAGGCGAGTGATAGGACGATCTCGCCAGGGATTGTCGCTATCTGACAAAAACTGTTCCATTGATTACAAGGAAGTGTGTTTATGTCGAAAGTAAAAGTGAATGACGCTATTGATGCAGCTGAACAACAACTGGTGCCTCTGGCCGCAGCAAGTTCGGCGTATAACCAGATCAATAGCTTCAGCCACCAGTATGATCGTGGCGGCAATCTCACGGTCAATGGCAAACCTTCGTTCTCGGTCGACCAGGCAGCTACGCAGATCCTGCGTGACGGTGCTTCCTACAAGGACCTGAACGGCAATGGCAAGATCGATCTGACCTATACCTTCCTGACCTCGGCGACCCAGGCCACCATGAACAAGCATGGTATCGCCGGGTTCAGCCAGTTCAGCGCCCAACAGAAAGCCCAGGCCGTGCTGTCCATGCAGTCCTGGGCCGACGTGGCCAATGTGGTCTTCACCGAGAAGGCTTCCGGTGGTGACGGCCACATGACTTTCGGCAACTACAGCAGCGGCCAGGATGGCGCGGCGGCATTTGCCTACCTGCCGGGCACTGGCGCAGGTTATGACGGTACTTCGTGGTACCTGATCAACAGCAGCTATACCCCGAACAAGACCCCTGACCTGAACAACTATGGCCGTCAGACCCTGACCCATGAGATCGGTCATACCCTGGGCTTGGCCCACCCTGGCGACTACAACGCCGGGAATGGCAACCCGACCTACAAGGATGCCACCTACGGGCAGGACACCCGTGGCTACAGCATCATGAGCTACTGGAGTGAAAGCAATACCAGCCAGAACTTCAGCAAGGGCGGGGTCGAAGCCTATTCGTCCGGTCCGCTGATCGATGATATCGCTGCCATCCAGAAGCTCTACGGTGCCAACTACGCCACCCGTGCCGGTGACACCACCTACGGCTTCAACTCCAACACCGGACGCGACTTCTACAGCGCGACCTCGTCGGCCGACAAGCTGGTGTTCTCGGTATGGGACGGTGGAGGCAACGACACCCTGGACTTCTCTGGTTTCACCCAGAATCAGAAGATCAACCTCAATGAGACTTCGTTCTCCGATGTTGGTGGCCTGATCGGCAACGTTTCCATTGCCAAGGGTGTGACCGTAGAGAACGCCATCGGCGGTTCGGGCAACGACCTGTTGATCGGTAACAACGTCGCCAACGAGCTCAAGGGTGGTGCCGGCAACGACATCATCTACGGCGGTGGCGGTGCCGATAAACTGTGGGGCGGTTCCGGCGCGGACACTTTCGTGTTCGGTGCCAGCACCGATTCCAAGCCGGGTGCGGCCGACCAGATCATGGATTTCGTCAGTGGCCAGGACAAGATCGATCTGACCGGTATCACCAAGGGTGCGGGCCTGCACTTCGTCAACGCCTTCAGCGGCGCGGCGGGTGATGCGATCCTCAGCACCTCCGGTGGTGTCAGCACCCTGTCGGTGGACTTCTCCGGGCACGGCGTGGCGGACTTCCTGGTCACCACCATCGGCCAGGCAGCAGTCAGCGACATCGTTGCCTGAGTGAAGTAGACGCGGGGCGCTGCCGATGCGGCGCCCTGTGTTCTTGCATCGGCCCTGGCAACTGGGCGAGTCTACCGGGCGGACGGAGTACCTTATGACCCCACACACCCTGAGTCGCAAGGCGGCCATCTGGCTGGCGGCGACGTTGATGATGTTTTATGGAGCGATGAGCATGGCAAGTAGCCTGCGTTTGGCGGACCCCTCGGAACTGGTTGGGCATTGGCAGCTGCAGCAGGAGGCCCGCCCGGGCACCGCGTGCACCCTGGACTTGCTGCAGAACGCTGCCCTGGGGGCGGGCGCCGACTGCCTGTCGCAATGGGTCGGGGAAGCCGTTGTCGGCTGGTTCCCGGAGCCTGATGGCATCGCCATCACCGGGCGTGAAGGTTCGAAAGTGATTTTCTTCAGCCGCCAGCAAGAGGGGGTGTATGAAGCACGCCTCAAGGCCGACGAGCTGATAGTTCTACAGCGTGCGGCTAATTAACGGTCGAGGTTGTTCGTTCTCTATTGGATGGGCGCTGGATTGTTTCTCGATTGAACGACAGGAGTATGTTCGGGTTGCTGTTGCAGACAGCGGTCCGAATTATCTGTGTCCGCAGGCTTTATGAATTAAAAAGAGCAATTAACTAGTTATGTACTAGATTGGTTCTTCGCAAATGGACGCGGACTAACAGCTCAGGGAAATGGTTAAAAAATGGTGAAGAACTCTCATCCTGCACCTCCACTGTTCAAGGCACTGGGCGAATATAAAGGCATCTTGATCAGCGTCGGTTGTTTTACCGCGTTGATTAACTTGCTAATGCTGGTTCCTTCTATCTATATGCTGCAAGTGTATGACCGGGTGCTGTCTTCGCAGAACGAAACCACCCTGGCGATGCTGTCGCTGATGGTGGTGGGGTTCTTCGTGTTCATCGGCCTGCTGGAGGTGCTGCGCAGCTTTATCGTGATCCGCATCGGCAGCCAATTGGAGCGACGCTTCAACCTGCGGGTCTACCAGGCTGCGTTCGAGCGTAACCTGGCCCGGGGCGAAGGCCATGCCGGGCAGTCCCTGGGCGATCTGACCCATATCCGCCAGTTCCTCACCGGGCCGGCGTTGTTCGCCTTCTTCGATGCGCCCTGGTTTCCCATCTATCTGCTGGTGATCTTTGCCTTCAATATCTGGCTGGGCGTCATGGCCACGGTGGGCGCGGTGATGCTGATCGGCCTGGCCTACCTGAATGAGGGCTTGACCAAGAAGCCCCTGAGCGAAGCCAGCGGCTTTTCGCAGCAGTCCACGCAACTGGCCACCAGTCATTTGCACAACGCCGAGACCATCCAGGCCATGGGCATGCTGGGCGCCTTGCGCAAGCGTTGGTTTGGCGTGCATTCACGTTTTCTCGGCCTGCAGAACCAGGCCAGCGATACCGGCGCGGTGATCAGCTCCCTGAGCAAGACCTTGCGCCTGTGCCTGCAATCCTTGGTGCTGGGCCTGGGGGCCTTGTTGGTGATCAAGGGTGACATGACCGCCGGGATGATGATCGCCGGATCAATTCTCATGGGCCGGGTGCTGAGCCCTATCGACCAGTTGATCGCCGTCTGGAAGCAATGGAGCTCGGCCAAGCTGGCCTACCGCCGCCTGGATGCGCTGCTGGGCGAGTTCCCTCCCAGCGACACCGCCATGTCGTTGCCAACCCCCAAGGGCGAGGTAAGTTTCGAACAGGTCAGTGCCGGCCCTCCCGGGCGCCGGGTCGCGACCCTGCAGCAAGTCAATTTCAGCCTCCATGCCGGCGAGGTACTGGGGGTGCTGGGAGCCTCGGGTTCCGGCAAGTCGACCCTGGCCCGGGTGCTGGTCGGCGTGTGGCCAACCCTGGCTGGCGTGGTGCGCCTGGACGGCGCTGACATCCACCGCTGGAACCGTGATGAGTTGGGCCCCTACATCGGCTACCTGCCCCAGGATATCGAGCTGTTCACCGGCAGCATTGCCGAGAACATCGCGCGTTTTCGCCAGGCCGACCCGGAGCAGGTGGTCCAGGCTGCGCAACTGGCAGGCGTGCACGAGCTGATCTTGCGCCTGCCCCAGGGCTACGACACGGTGCTGGGGGATGACGGCAGCGGCCTGTCCGGCGGTCAGAAGCAGCGGGTGGCCCTGGCTCGGGCCCTGTACGGCAACCCCAGCCTGGTGGTACTCGACGAACCCAACTCGAATCTCGACACCGTTGGTGAAAGTGCCCTGGCGGCCGCAATCGCCCAGCTCAAGGCCCGCGGTACCAGCGTGGTGCTGGTGACCCACCGCTCTTCGGTACTGGCCCTGGCCGACAAGCTGCTGGTGCTCAACGAAGGTCGATTGCAAGCCTTCGGCCCCAGCCAGGAAGTACTCAAGGCACTGTCCGGCGCGCAACAGACCCAGGCCCAGGATGCGCCTCGGGAGCGACCCGCGGCAGCAGCTCCCGGCGGCTTGAGCATGAGCCGCCAGTATCAGGCCCCTACGCGCAATCAAGGCGCATGAGCAAGGACAGCAGCATGATGATCGAACAGGACTACGCGCCGGAGCGGGTCGAACGCGATGCCGGGTTTTTTGTGCGCATGGGTTGGCTCCTGGCATTGGCAGGGGCTGGCAGCTTCTTCGCATGGGCGGCCCTGGCGCCCCTGGACCAGGGGATACCGGTGCAAGGCACCGTGGTGGTGTCGGGCAAGCGCAAGGCCGTGCAGTCCATGAGCAGCGGCGTGGTCAGCCGCATCCTGGTACGTGAAGGCGAAAGCGTGAAGCAGGGCCAGCCGCTGTTCCGCCTGGACCAGACCCAGGTAGCGGCGGATGTGCAATCGCTGCAAGCCCAGTACCGCATGGCCATGGCCAGCCTGGCACGCTGGCGCAGTGAGCGCGACGGCCTCAAGCAGGTGGATTTTCCCGCGTCATTGACAAACAGCGACGATCCGCGCCTGGCCCTGGTGCTCGAGGGCCAGCGGCAGTTGTTCAGTAGCCGGCGCGAGGCCTTTTTGCGCGAGCAAGCGGCAATCCGCGCCAATATAGAGGGCGCTACCGCGCAACTGGCCGGCATGCGCCGGGCCCGCAGCGACCTGGGCAGCCAGGCCGAGTCCCTGCGCCAGCAACTGGGCAACCTGCAACCCTTGGCCGACAACGGCTACATTCCCCGCAACCGCCTGCTGGAGTACCAGCGCCAGCTGTCCCAGGTTCAACAGGAACTGGCGCAGAACACCGGTGAGAGCGGGCGAGTGGAGCAGGGCATCCTCGAGTCCCGGCTCAAGCTGCAGCAGCATGGCGAGGAATACCAGAAGGAGGTACGCAGCCAACTGGCGGAAGCCCAGCTCAAGACCCAGACCCTGGAGCAGCAATTGACTTCCGCCGGGTTCGACTTGCAGCACAGCGAGATCATCGCTACCGCCGACGGCATTGCAGTCAACCTCGGGGTCCATACCGAGGGCGCGGTGGTGCGCCAGGGCGACACGCTGCTGGAGATCGTGCCCCAGGGCACGCATCTGGAAGTGGAAGGGCGCCTGCCGGTGAACCTGGTGGACAAGGTCGGCAGCCAGTTGCCCGTCGATATCCTCTTTACCGCGTTCAACCAGAGTCGCACACCCCGGGTCTCCGGCGAGGTCAGCCTGGTGTCCGCCGACCAGATGATCGACGAGCGTACCGGCATGCCGTACTACGTGCTGCGCAGCAGCGTCAGCGACCAGGCCATGGAGAAGCTCAACGGGCTGGTGATCAAGCCCGGTATGCCGGCGGAGATGTTCGTTCGCACCGGTGAGCGTTCGTTGCTCAACTACCTGTTCAAGCCCCTGCTCGACCGGGCTGGCTCTGCACTGACCGAAGAATAAGGATGTCGCGTCGTATGAGTAAGCTTTCCATCCTCGCTGCAACCTTGGCTTTGCTGGTGTGCCAGGGGGCCCAGGCCATGGGGCCGTTCCAGGTCTACGAACTGGCCGTGCGCAACGATCCGGTGTTTCTCGCCGCGATCAAGGAGCGCGATGCCGGGCTTGAAAACCGCATCATCGGCCGCGCCGGGTTGCTGCCCAGGCTCAGCTACAACTACAACAAGGGCCACAACAACTCCAAGGCGACCTACCCCAGCCCTCGGGGCGGCAACCAGACCGACAAGCGCAACTACGACAGCTACGGCTCGTCACTGACCCTGCAGCAACCGTTGTTCGACTACGAGGCCTATGCCAGCTATCGCAAGGGCGTAGCCCAGGCGTTGTTCGCCGACGAAAACTTTCGCAGCAAGAGCCAGGAACTGTTGCTCAGGGTCCTGGACTACTACACCAAGGCCCTGTTCGCCCAGGACCAGATCGACATTGCCCTGGCCAAGAAGAAGGCCTTCGACCAGCAGTTCCAGCAGAATCGCCACCTGTTCGAGCGGGGCGAGGGCACGCGTACCGATATCCTCGAGGCCGAGTCGCGTTATGAGCTGGCCACTGCCGAGGAGATCCAGGCCCGGGACGAACAGGATGCGGCCCTGCGCGAATTGGCGGCGCTGATCGGTGAACCGGCCATCGATGTGCGAGACCTGGACCCGCTGCAAGAGAGCTTCCAGTCGTTCGCCCTGAGCCCGGCCACCTATGACAGTTGGCATGAGATCGCCCTGAGCAACAACCCGATGCTGGCCTCCCAGCGCCAGCGGGTGGAAGTGGCCCGCTACGAGGTGGAGCGTAACCGCGCCGGGCACCTGCCCAGGCTCAGCGCCTACGCCACCTCGCGCCAGAACGAGTCCGAGAGTGGCAACACCTATAACCAGCGCTACGACACCAACACCATCGGGATCGAGATCAGCATGCCGCTCTACGCTGGCGGCGGGGTCTCGGCCTCGACCCGCCAGGCCAGCCGCAATATGGAACAGGCCGAATACGAGCTGGACGGCAGGACCCGGGAAACCCTGATTGAACTGCGCCGGCAATTCAGTGCCTGTCTATCTGGGGTGAGCAAGTTGCGCGCTTATCAGAAGGCCTTGACGTCGGCCGAGGCGCTGGTGGTCTCCACCAAGCAGAGCATCCTCGGGGGCGAGCGGGTCAACCTTGACGCGCTGAACGCCGAACAGCAGCTGTACACCACCCGGCGCGACCTGGCCCAGGCCCGTTACGACTACTTGATGGCCTGGACCAAGTTGCACTACTACGCAGGCACCCTGCGTGAAGCTGACCTGGCCAGGGTCGATGAGGCTTTCGGCCAACGTACAGTGCCCTAGGCCTTTGCCGAAGGACGTGGGCACAGGGATGAAAAAAGGAGAAAGCAGATGAGCATCTTCGATTACAAGAACGCCCTTGGCAGTGCCGGTAAAGCCCAGTACAGCGACGCCATTACCCTGGCCCTGTATGCCTCGACCCCCACGGGGCAACCGTTGCCGGGGACGTCCTGGCGGCCGATCAGCGCGACGCAGCTGGGCTATGAGGGCAACGTCAGTGCCCAGGGCACCATTTCCGGCGAGCAGGCCTCGGTCAGCGATGCCCAGGTGGAGATCCTCGGCAAGTACGACGCCAGCGGGCAGTTGCTGTCCATCGGCATCAGCTTTCGTGGCACCGACAGCCTCGCCGATGCGGTGAACGACCTGCAGGCGGCGTTCTCCCCGGGCTTTGCCGACAACTACAGCCGCCTGGCCTTCGACAACCTGCTGGGCAAGGTCGCTGGCTTCGCCGCTGCCCAGGGCCTGGCCGGCAAGGACGTGCTGGTCACCGGGCACAGCCTGGGCGGGCTGGGAGTCAACAGCCTGGCCGCCATGAGCGGCGAGCATTGGGGCGGTTTCTTCAAGGATGCCAACTATGTGGCCTTCGCCTCGCCGACCCAGAGCGCCAATAGCCAACAGGTACTGAACATCGGCTATGAGAACGATCCGGTATTCAGGGTGCTGGACGGTACCCATTTCAACGGCTCGTCCCTGGGCACCCACGACCGGCCCCAGGAGTCGGCGACCAACAATATCGTCAGCTTCACCGATCACTATTCGTCGCTGCTGGGCAAGCTGGTGCCCCAGAGCATCCTCAACCCGGCATCCTGGTCGGCCCATAGCGCGGTGGACTACGCCGCGGGCCTGAATCGCCTGGTCGCCTCGGATTTCTATGACCTGACCAGTCGCGATTCCACGGTGGTGATCTCCAACCTGTCCGAGGGCAAGCGCGACCAGGTCTGGGTCAAGGACCTCAACCTCTACGCCGAGCAGCACACCGGCAGCACCTTCATCATCGGCACCGATGGCAACGACCTGCTGCACGGCGGCAAGGGCAACGACTACCTGGACGGCGGTGCTGGCGATGATCGGTTCCGCGATGACGGCGGCTACAACATCATCCACGGTGGCCAGGGCCATAACGTGCTGGAGCTGCGCCAACCCTTGCAGAACTTCTCCATCGCCAACGACGGCGACGGCACCTTGTACATCCGCGATGCCTACGGCGGTATCAGCATGACCCGCGATATCGGGGCGCTGGTCAGCCACGAGCAGGGCAGCTTCTGGCAGTGGGGCGGTCGGGACGTCACCTACAGCCTTAGCGCCGACGGCATGTTCGACGGCCATGCGTGGTACGCCTACAACCATTCCCTCAATGGCGATGGCTATGGCAACACCTTGCTGGCCGGCGTCGATGGCGACTGGTTGTTCGGCCATGATGGCAACGACTTCCTGGGCAGCGACAGGCCCAACGTGACCTTCGTCGGTGGCAGCGGCAATGACGTGATGCAGTCCGGCGGTGGCGGGGTGAACACCTTTTTGTTCAGCGGCAACTTCGGCAATGACCTGATCCACGGTTACCAGGCCAGCGACAAGCTGGTGTTCATGGGCGTACCGGGGATCGACGCCCACTACGACTACAACCAGCATGTGTCCCAGGATGGCAACGACACCTTGCTCAAGGTCGGCGACTACTCCGTGACGCTGCTGGGCGTCGGTATTGAGGGACTCAACGGCTCAAGCTTCGTTTTCGCCTGAAGCCGAGGTAACGGGCCAGGGGCGGGCGAGCGCCCCTGGTTCGATAGGGCCGCAAGCTTGCGGCCAGGCAACGCAGCGGTATACCGATCGACCCGGAATGGGCGATCCAACAACAAAAACAAGAGAAGTCATCGACATGGATGTGAGATCTGATCAGCTCAAGACGTTGACGGGCACCTTGTGCCTGGCGTTTGCCACCGGACTGCCGCTGTCGGTTGCGGCGGCTTATCAGGAGACCGGCCGCCAGGGCGATCCCGCCAGTTGGCGTTCGGCCGAATACCAGCAGGACTGGGGCCTGGAACGCATGCAGGCGAACCAAGCCTATGCGGCCGGCATCACCGGTGCCGGGGTCAAGATCGGCGCCCTGGATTCCGGGTTCGACCCGGCCCATCCCGAAGCCAGCCCCGAGCGCTTTCATGCGGTCACCGCCAGTGGCCAATACCTGGATGGCAGCCCATTCAATGTCTCCGGTGTCCTCAACGGCGCCAACGACAGCCATGGCACCCATGTCACCGGCACCATGGGAGCGGCGCGCGATGGCAATGGCATGCACGGCGTGGCCTTCAATGCCCAGGTATACGTGGGCAACACCAACCACAACGACAGTTTCCTGTTCGGCCCAGGCCCTGACCCCAAGTACTTCGCCGCCGCATATGGGGCCCTGGCCGATGCCGGGGTACGCGCCATCAACAACAGCTGGGGTAGCCAGCCCAAGGATGTCAGCTACCAGACCCTGGACGGCTTGCGTGCGGCCTACGCCCAGCACTTTCAGCAAGGGACCTGGCTGGATGCCGCGGCCGAGGTCTCGCGCCGTGGGGTGATCAATGTCTTCAGCGCCGGCAACAGCGGTTATGCCAATGCCAGCGTGCGCGCCGGGCTGCCGTACTTCCAGCCGGACCTGGAGGGCCATTGGCTGGCCGTCTCGGGGCTGGACAAGAACAACCAGCAGAAATACAACCAGTGCGGCATCGCCAAATACTGGTGTCTGGCGACACCGGGCGCAGCGATTACCAGCACGGTGCCCGGTGGCGGCTACGCGACCTACAACGGCACGTCCATGGCTGCGCCCCATGCCACCGGGGCCTTGGCCCTGGTGATGGAGCGCTATCCGTACCTGAACAACCAGCAAGCCTTGCAAGTGCTGCTGACCACCTCCCGGCAGCTTGATGGCTCGCCCACCCAGGCCCCCAGCGAGCGGGTCGGCTGGGGGGTGCCGGACCTGGGACGGGCGCTGCATGGGCCCGGGCAGTTGCTGGGTGAGTTCAATGTCAACCTGGGGGCCGGGCAGGGTGATATCTGGAGCAATGGCATCTCCGACCAGGCCCTGGTCCAGCGCCAGGCCGAGGATGCCGCCGAACACCAGGCCTGGCAGCAGACCCTCAAGGATCGGGGATGGGAGCATGGCCTGGCGCCGGGGGCCAGCCAGCAGGACCGTACCGACTACGCCCTGGGCATGGCCCGGGATGCGGCCGCAGCGCAGCGGTCCTACCAGGGCAGCCTGGTCAAGTCCGGGGACGGCTGGCTGGTGCTGGGAGGCGCCAATAGCTATCGCGGTGCAACGACGGTCGAAGGTGGGCAACTGAGCGTCAATGGCAGCTTGCTATCGACGGTCACGGTCAAGGCCGCAGGCACCCTGGGAGGGACCGGGCAGATTGGCGGGCTGACCGCGCAAGCCGGTTCCCGAATCGCTCCGGGCAATTCCATCGGCACCTTGAATGTGGCGGGCAATGTGGATCTGCAGCCGGGTTCCAGCTACCGGGTGGAGCTGTCGCCCACGGCCGGCGACCGCATCGTGGCCAGCGGCCAGGCCAGTGTCCAGGGCGCCAATGTCAGCCTATTGCCCCAGAGCCGGCCGGACCTGCTGAGCGCAGGCCCAGTGCAGAGCCTGGTCGGGCGCCAGTACGACATCCTGCAAGCGGCAGGTGGGGTCAGCGGGCGCTTTGCCGGTGTCCAGCCTGGTTATCTGTTTCTGGATACCCGCCTGGATTACTCGGCCAACGCCGTGCAACTGGACCTGACGCGCAGTGCCGCGAGTTTTGCCAGTGTCGGTGCCAGCGCCAACCAACGCTCCAGCGGCGCGGCCGTGGAACGGCTGGGACCGGGTAACCCGGTGTACGAGAGCCTGCTGCTCTCGACTTCCCAGGCGGGTGCCCAGGAGGCCATGCGCCAGCTGGCGGGAGAAATCTATCCGGCCCTGGATTCGATGCTGCTCAGCCAGGGCTCTGTGGTTCGTGACGCCCTGGGCGAGCGCCTGCAACGCTCCGCACTGGCCCCGGCGGGTGAGTCGGGGGCGAACCAGGTGTGGTTCAAGGGCCTGGGCAGTTGGGGGCGGATCGAGGGGGTGGACGGCAACGAGTCCTACACCAGCTCCCTGGGGGGGCGCTGTTGGGTGTCGATCGGGATTTCGACGAACAGACCCGGGCCGGCCTGGCGGCGGGCTACAGCGACAGTTCCCTGGGCATGGGCGATACCCATTCCCGAGCCAAGGTGGATAGCTATCACCTGGGGGCCTATGCCCGGCATGACGTGGACGCGTGGCGCCTGAGCCTGGGCGGCAGCTACAGCTGGCATCGTGCGCAGGTCCGGCGCGACCTGGCCTACGGCGAAGTGTCCGGGCGCCAGCGGGCCCGGGTCGATGCTCGTAGCCAGCAGCTGTTCGCCGAAGCAGCCTATCGCTTGATGTTGCAACCCCTGCAACTGGAGCCCTTCGCCAACCTGACCTACCAGAACCTTGAGCGCGACAGCTTCCATGAGAAGGGCGGTGCGGCCGCCTTGCATGCCGGTGAAGAGCGGCGGGACGCCTGGCTCGGTACCCTTGGGCTGCGGGCCGGCCAGCAGTGGCAGCTGTCTTCGCAGCAAAGCCTGGACGTGGCGGCGAGCCTGGGCTGGCAACACCGCCTGAGTGGCACTCAGGACAGTGAACACCTGGCGTTTGCCGGCAGCGATAGCGCGTTTCGGGTCGACAGTACACCGGCCCTGCGGGATGCAGCGGTCGTGGGGGCGCAGGCGCGCCTGGGGCTGACGCGCAACCTGGACTTGAGCCTGGACTACCAGGGCCGCCTGGCCAGCCGTGAGCAACAGCATGGTGCCGGGCTCAATCTCCAGTGGCGTTTCTAAGGTCACTGGCTGGCGAGTGGAACGCCCGCTGGCTGGGCGTTTCTCGCGCCATTTTATTGATGCGGTTTTTTCAATGCAGCTAAGGAAGGTCGTAGTGAAGCAACTCAAATGCAGCGAGGGTCGTACGGTTGGACAGGGCAGGGTGCTACGCCCGTTGGGGCGGGCATTGATGGGCTGGGCGGTGCTGGCGGGTACCGCCCAGGCCGCGCCCTATGTCGAGAGCGGGCGCCTGGGGGATGCCAGTAGCTGGCGCAGCAGTGAATTCAAGGCTGATTGGGGGTTGGGGGCGATCAATGCCGACAGCGCCTATGCCGCCGGCTATAGCGGCAAAGGGGTCAAGCTGGGGATCTTCGACCAGCCGGTGTATGCCAAGCACCCGGAGTTCGCCGGCCAGGACAAGATCGTGACCCTCATCACCAATGGCATCCGCCAGTACACCGACCCCTATATCCCGGTGAAGGCCGGTGATGCCTTTCGTTATGACGGCAGCCCGTCGGTAGGCTCGGATGGCAAGCTCGGCTCCCACGGTACCCACGTCGGCGGGATCGCCGCCGGTAACCGTGATGGCGTAGAGATGCATGGCGTGGCCTATGACGCGCAGATCATCAGTGCCGACAACGGCGACCCCGGCCCCGAGGATGGCATCGTCCTGGGCAACGATGGCGCGGTGTACAAGGCCGGCTGGGACAGCCTGGTGAACAGCGGCGCACGGATCATCAACAACAGCTGGGGCATCGGCATCACCGATCGCTTCGCCAAGGGTGGGCGCAATCCGGATTTCCCGCATTTCACCGTGGACGATGCCCGCGCGCAGTTCGCGCAGATCCAGCCATTGCTGGGCACCTTGCCCGGCGGTGCCTATGACGGCGCCATCGCCGCTGCCCGCAGTGGGGTCCTGACCATCTTCGCCGCTGGCAACGACTACAACCTGAACAACCCCGATGCGATTGCCGGGCTGGGCTATTTCGTCCCGCAAATCGCTCCCAGCTGGATGACCGTGGCGGCGTTGCAGCAGAACCCCGACACCAGCAGCGCCAATCCGTACGTGATCAGTACGTTCTCGTCCCGTTGCGGCTATACCGCAAGCTTCTGCGTCTCGGCCCCCGGTACCCGGATCTACAGCGCGGTGATTGGCGGCACCAGCCTGGAAAACCTGACCCTGGGCTACGCCAACAAGAACGGTACGTCCATGGCGGCGCCCCATGCCGCTGGCGCGGCGGCAGTGCTGATGGAGCGCTTCCCCTACATGAGCGGCGCACAGATCGCCAGCGTGCTGCGCACCACTGCCACTGACATGGGCGCGCCGGGCATCGATGCCCTGTACGGCTGGGGCATGATCAACCTGGACAAGGGTATCCGCGGCCCGGGCATGCTGGTCACCGAGCAGGACATTCCCGAGGAGTTCCGCATCGCCGGCGGCTACGGGCCAACGCAGTTCGTGGCCGACTTGCCGGGCATCGGCGCCCTGGTGGACGCCGGCAAGCCGACCCAGCGGCGTTGCAACGACCTGAGTTGCGTGCTGGACCTGTGGAGCAACGATATCGGCGGCCATGGCGGCCTGACCAAGCAGGGCGTCGGTACCCTGGTGCTCAGCGGCAACAACAGCTACTCGGGCCCGACCCTGGTCAACCAGGGACGATTGGCAGTCAATGGCTCGCTGCAATCGACGGTGACGGTCAATGCCGGCGGCATCGTGGGCGGTAACGGCCGGATCGGCGCGCTGATCGCCAATGCTGGCGGCGTGGTGGCGCCCGGTAACTCCATCGGCACCTTGCAGGTGAGCTCCGATGTGACCTTCCAGCCGGGCTCGACCTATGCCGTGGAAGTGGCCACCAACGGTGCCGATCGCCTGGTCAGCGATGGCAAGGCCTCGCTGGGTGGGGCAAACCTGGCGCTGGACCTGCAAAACCCGGGAGTTTCCCTGGCAGCACAGCAGGCACCGAGCCTGGTGGGGCGCCAGTTCGACATCCTGGATGCCGCAGGCGGAGTGCAGGGCAGCTTTGCCAACGTGACGTCCAACTCGCTGTTCCTCGGTGGCGGCCTGGCCTATTCCGGTACCGGTGTGCAGTTGGCGGTCCAGCGCAATGCCACCTCCTTTGCCAGTGTCGGCTTGACTGCCAACCAGCGCTCGGTGGCGGCGGCTGCCGACCGCCTGGGGGCAGGCAATCCGGTGTATGAAAGCCTGTTGCTGTCCTCCAGTGCGAGCAGCGCCCAGCAAGCCTTCGACCAGCTTTCCGGGGAAATCCACCCGGCGGTGAGCAACCTGTTGCTCAACGACAGCCGTCATCTGCGCGATGCCGTGGGTGAACGAACCCGCCAGCAGGGCGTAGCGGCCGCGCCTGCGGTGAGCGGCGCCGATACCGGGTTGTGGGTCAAGGCCCTGGGGGCCTGGGGCAAGACCGATGGTGACTCCGCCCAGGCTCGCTACAGCAGTTCCATCGCCGGCCTGCTGCTGGGCGTCGACGGGCAGATGAGTGAGGACACCCGCGTGGGGGTGTTCACTGGCTACAGCGACAGCTCGCTGAACATGGGCGATGGGCGTCACTCTTCGGCCACCGTCGACAGCTACCACCTGGGGGCCTATGCCGGGAAGGAACTGGAGCAGGTGCGCTTGAGCCTGGGCGGCACCCACAGTTGGCACCGGATCGAGACCAAGCGCGAGCTGCAGTACAACGAGGTCTCCGATCGCCAGAAGAGCAAGCGTGACGCCCAGAGCACCCAGGTGTTCGGCGAGGCGGCGTGGAAAATCGCGTTGCCCAGTGTCGCCCTGGAGCCCTTCGCTGGCCTGACCTACGTGCATGTGGACAGCGACAGCTTCAAGGAACATGGCGGGGCTGCGGCGCTCAAGGGCGCCAAGGACAATCGCGATGCCTGGCTATCGACCCTGGGCCTGCGCGCGGGCAAGCAACTGCAGTTGTCCACGGGCCAGACAGTGGAGCTGTCCGGCACCCTGGGCTGGCAGCACAACCTGAGTTCAGTGGGTTCCGAGCAGCACTTGGCCTTCGCCGGCCAGGGCGACAGCTACAAGGTCCAGGCGGTCGCCCTGGATCGCGATGCCGCCGTGGTCGGTGCCCGGGCAGGCATTGCCCTGAACAGCCAGGCCCGGGTCAACCTGGACTACAACGCATTGCTGGGCAGCCGTGACAAGAGCCATGGGGTCGGCCTGACCCTGGACTGGGCGTTCTGAGGCCCCAGCAACGGATATGCAAGGTGTTGTACCAGCCCTGCCAGCCTGGCGACAGGCCGGCAGGGCACTCGCTATCTCTGACAAATCCAACAAAAGAGAGGCAATACCATGGGTGTCTACGACTACAAAAACCTCAGTACGGCTGAATCCAAGGCGCTGTTCACCGATGCCATGGCCATCACGCTGTATTCCTACCATAACCTCGACAATGGCTTTGCCGTGGGCTACCAGCACAATGGCTTCGGCCTTGGCCTGCCGGCGACCCTGATCACTGCCTTGATCGGCAGTAGCGATTCCCAGGGGGTGATCCCCGGCATTCCCTGGAACCCTGATTCGGAAAAGGCCGCCAAGGACGCGTTGAACAAGGCTGGCTGGTCCACCATCAGTGCCCAGCAGTTGGGCTACACCGGCAAGGTGGACGCACGCGGCACGTTCTTCGGGGAAAAGAACGGCTATGAGACGGCCCAGGTGGAAATCCTCGGCAAGTACGATGCCCAGGGGCACCTGAGCTCCATCGGCATTTCCTTTCGCGGTACCAGCGGTCCGCGGGAATCGCTGATCAGCGACACCATCGGCGACCTGATCAGCGACCTGCTGGCAGCCCTGGGGCCCAAGGACTATGCCAAGAACTATGCGGGTGAGGCTTTTGGCAGGTTGTTGGGCGATGTCGCGACATTCGCCCAGGCCAACGGCCTGTCCGGCAAGGACATCCTGGTCAGCGGCCACAGCCTGGGCGGACTGGCGGTCAACAGCCTGGCCGACCTCAGTGGCGGACGCTGGTCCGGCTTCTTCAAGGATGCCAACTACATCGCCTACGCCTCGCCGACCCAGAGCGCCAGCGACAAGGTGCTGAACATCGGCTATGAGAACGACCCGGTGTTCCGTGCCCTGGACGGCTCGAAATTCAACCTGGATTCGCTGCATATCCACGACACTCCCCAGGCATCGGCCACCAATAACATCGTCAACTTCAACGACCACTACGCCTCGACGTTGTGGAATGTGGTGCCGTTCTCGATCCTCAAGATTTCCACCTGGATCTCCCACCTGCCCACCGGCTATGGCGATGGCCTGACCCGGGTGCTGGACTCGAAGTTCTACGAGTACACCAGCAAGGACTCCACCATCGTGGTGGCCAACCTGTCCGATCCGGCCCGGGCCGATACCTGGGTCCAGGACCTGAATCGCAATGCCCAGGCCCACAAGGGCAGTACCTTCATCATCGGCACCGACGGCAATGACCTGATCCAGGGTGGCAGCGGCAACGACTACCTGGAGGGCCGCGACGGCAACGACACCTTCCGCGATGCGGGTGGCTACAACATCATCCTGGGCGGCAAGGGCAGCAATGTCCTCGACCTGCAGCATTCGGTGAACGACTACAGTTTTGCCAGCGACGGCGCCGGCACCCTGTATGTGCGCGATGCCAATGGCGGGATCAGCATCACCCGCGACATTGGCGCGATCCAGAGCAAGGAACCGGGTTTCCTCTGGGGCCTGTTCAAGGACGACGTGCTGCACCAGATTTCCGAGCAGGGCCTGAAGGCGGGGGGCGAGTTGACCCAGTACGCCTCATCGGTGCGCGGCGATGCGGGCGACAATGTGCTCAAGGCCCATGCCGGAGGCGACTGGCTGTTCGGCCTGGATGGCAACGACCACCTGATTGGCGGCAAGGGCAATGACATTTTTGTCGGTGGCGCTGGTAACGACCTGATGGAGTCGGGGGGCGGCAACAATACGTTCCTGTTTACCGGGCACTTCGGCGAGGACCGCATCGTCGGTTACCAGGGGGGGGACAAACTGGTGTTCATGGGGGTGAGCGATGTGCGGCCCGACCAGGACTATCGGGCCCACGCCAGCAGCCATGGCAACGACACGGTGCTGACTTTCGGCACCGACTCGGTGACCCTGGTGGGCGTCAGCCTCGCGCAACTCAACGGTTCCGGGATCACCATCGCCTGATGGGCGAGCAGCGCGGGCCCGGCCAGGGTGCGCGCTGTTTTTTTGCAATTGAGTGACCATTTGGTCAGGTGATGACTCCAATACCCCTAAAGTGTTGCCTCGTGGCTGCGTTACTACAGGCGCAGGACAAACGGTGCAATCGGTTCCAGGAGTTGGAGAGTGTTGACAGTGAGTAACAGCAAGAGGTACGTGAGCGGCCTGCTGCTGGCCTTATGGGCGTTGTCGGCGGTGGCCGAGGAGCTGCCTCATGGCTCGATTCTGCAACGTTTCGGTGTCAGCCCAGACCAGTTGCCGGCCGGGCAGGCGGGGTCGTCGATGGACCAGGCTCCGGCCCCCGCACGTTTTCATCTGGAACCTGAACAGCCGGCGTTGCAGCTACGCCTGGGAGACGACCGGCCCCCGGAGAGCACCGGCAATATCAGCATCGACAACGCCAATGCCAGGGAGCGTGCGCGCTGTCGACAACTGCGTGACGAGCTGGTGAGGCGTGGCAAGGCCATGGGGGTGTTTTGTGAGCCGGGGCAGGCGGGGTTGCCCTGGTCGCCCTGAGCCGGGCGCGGGTGTTATTTTTCCTGGCGGACCGTGGCGACATCGTCCGCCTTGACCCGGATGGTCTTGCCGGAAATGTCCTGGAATTCGTAGAAGCCATCGGCGCTCTTGGTCTTGGGTTTGTCACGGGTCAGGTACTGAGTCCCGTTCTGCAGCGTGACCACCGTAGGGGAGGCGCAGCCAGCCAGGGCCAGGGTGCCGACAATGGCCAGGGGCAGGGCCAGTTTCTTCATGTTCATGCAGACCTCTATCTCTAATGGGGCATCCGGGCGGTATCGGACACTATAATCCTGGGCCTTGGTGTCGTGAAGACGACGAAAGTTCGCTGGTCGCCCATAAAAATCTTCTCTCCACCATTTATCCAATACTATTTGCCAGGCTGGGGTGCTCGCTGTTATCTGTACGCATAACCAGTATCCATCCCGCCGTGGCGCCTTTTTCCTGTGACTTCCAACCCTCTCGAGAACCCCCTGTATTACCTGCACAACTTCCAGCAGGTGCTGAGCTGGCTGGACCAGCGCTATGCCGATGTCTTGAGCGCCGAGGAGCAACGCTTCATCGCCGACTTCTCCGTGCTGGAACAGCCCTCCCAGGCATTGCTGGTCCGCATGGTGATGCGCAAGGGGCACCACTTTCGCTTGAGCAGGCTGGCCTACCCGGAGATCGGCGACAGCGCCCGGGCCCTGGCGCCATTGCTGGAGCTGGGCTGGGTCGATGAGCAGGCGCCGCTGGCGGTGGACGAATTGTTCGGCCTGTTGCAAAAGGCCGAGCTCCAGCAGTGCTTCAGTGCCCAGGCGTTGCCGGCCAAGGCACGCAAGGATCAGTGGCGGGAAATCTTGCAGGCGTTGTACCCGCAACCCCGGGCATTTGCCCAATGGTGCCCCGGGCTTGGGGACCGCCTGTTCAGCCTGACGATCATGACCCTGTGTGATCGCCTGCGCCTGATGTTCTTCGGCAATCTCTACCAGGATTGGTCGGAGTTCGTGCTGGCGGACCTGGGTATCTACAGCTACGAAAAGGTCGAGATCGATGCCCAGGCTCGCGGCTTGCGCAGCCGCGACGATGTGGACGGCTTCATCTACCTGCACCGCTGCCAGGAGGCATTCGAAGCCGGACATCCATTGCCCGAGGTACTGGCGCTGGTGGTTGCCTTCGAGAGTGCCAACCCCTGGCTGCACAAGCGCCGCAGCAAGTTGCTGTTCCTGCTGGGCCAGCATTGCGAGCGCCTGGCGCACTGGCCCCTGGCCCATCAGATCTACCAGCAGTGCACCTATCCCGGAGCGCGCTTGCGCCTGATCCGGGTGCTGGAGCGTAGCGACGAATACCCCGCGGCCCTGGCGCTGGCCGAGCAGGCCTGGGCCGCGCCGCACAGCGCCGCCGAGGCCCAGCAGCTCGCTCGCGTGCTGCCCAGGCTGCGGCGCAAGCTGGGAGGGCCGGTGGTCGCCCGGCCCAGCAGGCCAGAGGTAACGCGACTGGACCTGTGCCTGCCCCGCGAGGATGAAAGCCTGGCGGTGGAGCAGGTGGTCCAGGCGCACCTGCAGCAGGCCCATGCACCGGTGCATTACGTGGAGAACAGCCTGATCAACTCTCTGTTCGGGCTGCTGTGCTGGCCGGCGATCTTCGCGCCGTTGCCGGGCGCTTTTTTCCACCCGTTCCAGCGTGGACCGGTGGATCTCTTGAGCGAGGACTTCCACCAGCGCCGCAGCGAGCTGTTCCAGGCCTGCCTGGATGAGCTGGACGACGGTCGTTACCGCGACAGCATTCGCCAGCGCTTCGCGAGCAAATGGGGCTTGCAATCGCCCTTCGTGTTCTGGGGCGCCTTGAGTGAGGAGCTGCTGGAGCAGGCCCTGGACTGCCTGCCGGCTGCGCACCTCAAGCATTGGTTCGAGCGCCTGTTGCTGGATATCAAGGCCAATCGTGCGGGCATGCCGGACCTGATCCAGTTCTGGCCCGAGGACAGGACCTACCGCATGATCGAGGTCAAGGGCCCGGGGGATCGCCTGCAGGACAACCAATTGCGCTGGCTGGACTTCTGCCAGGAGCATGGGATGCCGGTGGCCGTGTGCTACGTGCAATGGCAGGAGCCGAGTCTTTGAGCTACCGCGTTGCGGTGCGGGCGCTTTGCGAGTTCAGTGCCAAGAGCGGTGATCTTGACCTGCGCTTCACGCCATCGCCCAGCGCCCAGGAGGGCATGCTCGGACACCGTACCGTGGCTGCCCGGCGCAGCCCCGATTACCAAAGCGAAGTGCCCGTGGAAGGCCGCTATGGCGAGCTGCTGGTCAAGGGCCGGGCAGATGGCTACGACCCGCAGCAGAACCTGCTGGAGGAGATCAAGACCTACCGCGGCGACCTGGCGCGCATGCCCGACAATCACCGGCAACTGCACTGGGCCCAGGCCCGGGTCTATGCCTGGTTGCTCTGCCAGAGCCTGCAACTGCCGGCGATCCGGGTGTCGCTGGTGTATTTCGATATCCAGAGCGAGGAGGAAACGGCTTTTGTGCAAGAGCACAGTGCCGAGCAGTTGCAGGCGTTCTTCAACCAGCAATGCGCAATATTCCTCAGTTGGGCGCAACAGGAACTGCAACATCGGGCACTGCGCGACCAGGGGACTGCCGAACTGCGGTTCCCCCACGGGCAGTTTCGCCCCGGCCAGCGGCACCTGGCCGAGTCGGTGTACAAGGCGGTCAGCACCGGCCGTTGCCTGCTGGCCCAGGCTCCCACCGGTATCGGCAAGACCCTGGGCACGCTGTTTCCCATGCTCAAGGCCATGGCCCCGCAACGGCTGGACAAGCTGTTGTTCCTCACGGCCAAGACCCCGGGGCGGCAGTTGGCACTGGAGGGTGCGCGAATGCTGTTCGCCCAGCAGCCCGGATTGCCCTTGCGAGTTTTGGAGCTGGTGGCCCGGGACAAGGCCTGTGAACACCTGGACAAGGCTTGCCATGGCGAATCCTGCCCCCTGGCCAAGGGTTTCTACCAGCGCTTGCCCGCTGCCCGCCAGGCGGCGGTCCAGGTGCTGCTGCTCGATCGCCAGGCCCTGCGCCAAGTGGCGCTGGAGCACCAGGTCTGCCCTTACTACCTGAGCCAGGAGATGGCGCGCTGGAGTGACCTGGTGGTGGCTGACTACAACTACTACTTTGACTCCAGCGCCCTGTTGTTCGGGCTGGCCCAGGCCGCTCAAGAGCGCCTGGCGGTACTGGTGGACGAGGCCCACAACCTGGTAGAGCGAGGACGCGGCATGTACAGCGCCAGTCTCGACCAGCAACAACTGGCCCAAGTGCGCAAGAGCGCCCCACAAGCGTTGAAGTCGTCCCTGCAACGGTTGAACCGGGAGTGGAACGCGCTGCACAAGGAGCAGCTCGTGCCTTACCAGGTCTACCAACGTATCCCCGCTGCCTGGCTCAAGGCCTTGGGATTGTGCATCGCCGCCTTGGGCGACTACTTCGCCGAGCACCCCCAGGGGGTGGAAAGTGGGTTGCAGGGCTGGTACTTCGAGCTGTTGCAGTTTGCCCGGGTGGCGGAGTTGTTCGATGAGCAGCCATTCATCTTCGATGTCAGCAAGCGCACCTTGAGTGCCCGGCGCAGCCTGTCATGCCTGAGCCTGCGCAATGTGGTGCCGGCCGCGCTGCTGCGGCCACGGATGGAGGCTGCCCGCAGCGTGGTGCTGTTTTCCGCGACCCTCAATCCAAGGCATTACTACCAGGACCTGCTGGGGCTGCCCGAGGATAGCGTGTGGGTGGATGTCGAGTCGCCGTTCGCGGCCACGCAGTTGGAAGTCCATATCGTCAAGCGGATCTCCACGCGCTATGCCCACCGCCAACAGTCCCTGGGGCCGATTGTCGAGCTGATGGCCCGCCAGTTCGCGGCATGTCCGGGAAACTACCTGGCGTTCTTCAGCAGCTTCGATTACCTGCAACAGGTGGCTGAATTACTGGCCCGGGAACATCCACACATTCCTTTGTGGCTGCAGGCACGAGGCATGGATGAAGCCGCCCGCGAGGACTTTCTGCGCAAGTTCCAGGTCGAGGGCCAGGGCATCGGTTTTGCGGTGCTCGGTGGCGCCTTCGGTGAAGGCATAGACCTCCCGGGCTCGAGGCTCATCGGTGCCTTTGTCGCCACCCTGGGCCTGCCGCAACTCAATGTATTGAACGAACAGATGAAGCAGCGCATGGGCGAACTGTTCGGCTGCGGTTATGACTACACGTACCTGTACCCCGGCTTGCAGAAGGTGGTGCAGGCGGCTGGCCGGGTGATTCGCAGCCAGGCCGATAGCGGGGTGCTGATGCTCATCGACGATCGTTTCAACGAGCCCAGGGTGCGGCGGTTGCTGCCGCGCTGGTGGGCCATCGCGCCATAGACAACGCCGCAGGACAGCCGATGGCCGGCCGGCGGCGTTGTGTTGAACCCTATGGGGGCGTTACTGCCTGGCACCAGGCTGCGCGGCAAGTATCAATGGCCCTGGCGAGCCCTGACAAAACGACGCAGGGTCTGGCCGGGGCCAGTCTGGAACCGCGTCGGGCGTGGCTGGCCAGTGTCGGCGGCAATGAACACGAACTCATCGTCGGTCAACTGATAGCTGGCCGGCAGCGGTTGCCCGGCATCGGCCCCGATCGAATCGACCCAGGTAATGGACTTTGGATCGGTGCTGCTGTCGAGCGTGAAGCTGCCAGCCAGCAACAGCTGGCCGTCTACCGTCACCACGCGAAAGTTCTGGCCCTCGATCCGGGTCTGGGCGCCTGGAGCGCTGTGCTCGTCAGGTGGATTGAGTATGCCGCTGTCCTCCATTTCGACCTGCTCCCAGGTGCCTTGCAGGCGTTGCAGTTCCAGCAGGTCGCTGGTGATGGGCATTGTAGAGCTCATGCTGGTTGATTCCTTTCAGAGACAGGGGTCAGTTGAAGAGGTTGCGGCCAATGCAATAGGTCAGCAAGTCCAGGTCACTTTGCACGTCCAGCTTGCGCATGGCGGATATCTTCTGCGCACTGATGGTCTTCGAGCTGCGATTCTGGGTACGAGCAATGTCGCTGACACTTTTGCCGGAGACGAACAGCCGCAGTATCTCGAACTCCTTGGGTGAGAGGGTAGAGATACGTTCATCGATCGCCACATTCGATTCTGGTACCGAGCGGATGAGGGAGGTGTGATTCCGGTGGGCGCTTTTCTGGGCGATGGCCCTCAGGGCGAGCTGGATTTCCTCTTGCAGTTGGTTCTTCTGGATCACGCCCACCACTCCCAGTTCATGTAGACGGGCCAGGATCAATGAGTTGGAAATCACGGTCAGGATCAAGATCTGCGGGTGCGAGAAGTTGCGCTTGATGTACTCCACCAGCTTCAGGCCGTCGCCGTAGGGCGAGCTTCCAGGCATGTTGTAGTCGGTGATGACCAGGTCTACATGTCGGGTTTCCAGCAACTGGACCAAGTCCCTGGAGCACACGGCTTCACCCACGATTTCGAAGCGGTCGTCGTGCTCCATCAGCTCACGGACTCCGAGCAACACGATAGGGTGATCGTCAGCAATGATGACTTTGAGCTTTTCCATGAGCAATTCACTCGTGTAGTAGACAAGTTAGAGAATAAGAATGACAGGTCGAGAAACGACCTGCATACCGCGGGTCGTCATGCAAGCCGCGACAGCAGTTCGGATAGCTGTCGCATCAGTTGCCTGGTCTGTACCACCAGTTGTGGGTCCGATGGGGATTCCAACAGGCGACATTCCATTTCGGCACAGGCCCAGGACAAGGTGCTGGCCCGAACCGCACCCAGGCCCCCGGCAATGCTGTGCAGGCGTTCGGCGGCGGCCTGCAGGTCACCTTGATGCAGCGCCCGGTCCAGCTGTCGCAGGTCCTGGTCCATGGTCTGGAGAAACAACGGGCGCATACGCTGTGAAATCTGAATGTGTTCGCCAGTGGCTAGCGTCGTGCCGCAGAGGAATTCCTCAGAAGGGCTGGCAGTCTGCGAAGGTGCCGGGCTGGCAGGGTGAGAAGGCTTTTCGGCGCCCGCTGGGCAGAGTCGCGTGAGCTGCTCGTACAAGCCTTGCAGGTCGATGGGCTTGACCAGCCAGCTGTTCATGCCCGCCGCCAGGCAGCGCTGGCCTTCTTCACGCAAGGTGTTGGCGGTGATACCGATGATGGGCAGTTGCGGGTCTTGGCCGCGTAACTGTCGGGCGAGTTCATAGCCGTTCATCACGGGCATGTTCACGTCGGTCAGCACCAGGTCGAACAATTGCGGTTGCCAATGTTCCAGCGCCTGTGCGCCATTGCTCGCCTGGGTGACTTGGCAGCCCAGGGTGTGTAGCTGCTCCAGGATGATCGCCTGGTTGACCGGGTTGTCTTCGGCTACCAGTACATGCAGGTTCAACGGCCGTAGGGCTTCAGGCTGGCGGGGGGCGCTGGGCAGGGGCAGGCCTTGCCGGGAACGCGAGGCCGCTTGGGCAATGGCACGAATATCGTGGGCATCGACTGTCCTTGGCTCGTCCGGGCTCGCATTGCCGACGGCACTGATGCACAGGCCGGGCCACGAGACCAGGGTGTCCCGGGGCAGCATGTCGATGAGCAACGGGTGCTGCGGTTGTTCGTCCCAATCAGTAGGCACCGCAGAGGCCTGGATGCCCAGGCGCTCGAGCCATTCGCAGGTGTTCTTGAGCAACTCGGGTATCGGCGCCCGGACATACACGGGCGGCCCATCGGGGAATGACTGGAGGCCGGGTAAGGCGCCTGCCAGGCGCGGTAGCCGCAGGCGCATGGAAAAACTGCTGCCCAGGCCGGGTTCGCTGGTTACCTGCATGTGTCCCTCCATCAGGGCGCAGAGGTGGCGGGAGATCGCCAGGCCCAGGCCGGCCCCAGCCTGTGTCGAGGTGTCGCGCACTTGATAGAACGGATCGAACAGATGCTTCTGTTGCTCCGTCGAGATGCCGATGCCGGTATCGGTGACTTGCCATTCGATGCTGGCTTGCTGCTCGTCCAGTTCCAATACCCTGGCCCGCAGCACCACCCGGCCGCTGTCGGTGAACTTCAGTGCATTGTCCAGCAGGTTGCCGAGAATCTGGCGGATCCGTTCGGCGTCGCCCTGCAGCAGCGCGGGCAGGCCAGGGTCGATGCATCCATAAAGCAGTATCCCGTGATGTTCGGCGAGGGCTGCATGGGTGCGCAGGAGGTCCTCCAACAGATCCAGGGGACAGAACTCCACCGGTTCTATCTTCATCTGCCCTGATTCGATCCTGGAGAGGTCCAGGACGTTGCTGATCAATTGCAGCAGGTCACTCGAGGAACGCTGGATGGTTTGCAGGTAGTCGGCCTGGCGTGGGTCCAGCGCTGTCAGGCCGAACAGCTCCAGGGTGCCGAGCACGCCGTACAAGGGCGTACGGATCTCATGGCTCATGGTGGCCACGAACAGGGCCTTGGCTTGATTGGCGGCATCCGCCGAGCTCCTTGCTTGCTCCAGGGCCTGGGCACTTTCGATTTGCCAGGTGATGTCATTGAAAACGCAGAGCACCGCCTCCTGGTCCTGGTAGCGTGTGGCGGCGAACCTGACTTGCAGGTACCGCCCTTCGATCATCAGGCACGATTCCGTGCCGTCGATGCACTGTGGGTCCTGCTCCAGCAGTGCCAGCAGGTCACTGGTAATGGCCTGCTGCCGGGCCAGGGGATTTTCCAGCAGGACCTTGAAGTCTTCCCGACGCAGCACGCACAGGCCCGTGGGCGAGGTTTCGATGACCGTGCGGTTGAAGGCTTCACTGTCAGTAACGCTCTGTTGCGCCAGGGGGTGAGGTGCCTGTTCCCAGGCGCGATACCAGCGACTGGCACTCCAGCCACAGGCCACGGCTCCGGCCATCAGGCCAAGCAGGCTGGCCAGGGCCCACAACGCTTGGCTGTAGAGCTCCCGGTAGCTGATGTTGTAGAAACCGGTCCAGAGAGCGGGGGTGTGACTGGTGAGCTTCAGGGTCATGCCTTGCCAGCCAAGGTTCAGGCCCTCGTGCAAGGACTCGGTCGGTTCTCCAGAGCCGACCAGGATGTTACCCGCGGGATCGACCAGGGTGAGTGCGTCGTAGGCTGTCGAATCCTTGAGGCGTTCGACGTTCTGGATGTCATCGAGCTCCAACAACGAGGCGACTCGTGTCTCGCCTTGATTTGCAGAGAAAGGGCGCTGAGCGGAGCCCATATGCAAATTGATGTAGGCCAGCATGCCTGGGCGCAAACCCAGCGCCTGGGAACCGGGGTATTGTCGCCAGCGCACCTGGTGGCTCGCAGGCCACCCCTTCTCCAGGGTTGCCTGGCCCAACTCCAGCATCGCCAGCGAGGCCACATGTCCAGAGCCGTTGCGGTCATTTTGTGTGGCCAAGGCGGCGATATCGAGGTTACCGCACGAGTTGAACATAAACGCTCGCGGTGTCTGGTTGCGTGATGAGGACCAGAAGGCCTGGTAGAGGCTCGAGAGCTGCAAGCCGAGGGCGAAGATACGAGGTATCTGGCGCAGCGCCGGATCGAGGGCGAGAGACGTTGCCGGCGAGCGTGGAATGTTCCAGTTTTCGCAGTCCCGGGATTGCACCAGTAAATGGCTGAGCTCATGCAAGTCGCCGGTATTTCTGCCCGACAAGTCGATCGGGTCATAAGCGGCTACTCGCCTGAGAAACAGTTCCTGCTCCTGGATGTGTTCCATCAGCCGGGTGAAATGAAACCTGATGTTGCCGGATTGCTCATCGATCGACCGAGCCACTGTCCAGTACATAGTCCCCAGCAGCAGTGCCAGGCTCAGTGGCGCCAGCAGCACGGGGTACACGCACAATGGCTTGCGAGCCGGGCTTTTCAAGAGGGCTGCGCTGTCATTCATCACTCATTCACCAAGCAGGTTTGTGGGCTCAGGTATCGCGGCTTCAATTTCAACAAGGCATCTAGCGCTACAGGTAAAGGGCGAAAGGACATTGAGCCACCGGCCCTGCATCCTTGTGGCGTCACCCGGGATGGCGGCAGGTCATTCGGCGCCAGGTTCGGACGTGGCTGCCGGAGGGTTTATCCAGGGTCGCTGCCTTTGCTCGCCCTTTGCCAGGAACGCAGTCGAAGGCGGTGTCGGTCATGTTGGGTTCTGGTCGGCGAGGCCCGGGGCGTCACGGGCGGTTCGTGCATAAATCGACAAATAGTTGAACAAGGCCCTCAGGGCGAAGGGCTTGACCAGGCAGTGGTTCATCCCGGCTTCGGCGCACTTCTCCTCTTCACCGCGCATGGCGTTGGCGGTGGCGCCGATGATCGGAATCGCAGCGTCCCGCCGGCGTAGTTCCCTGGCCAGTTCATAGCCATTGATCTTGGGCATGTTCACATCGGTCAGGACCAGGTCGAAGTGGCCGCTTTTCCAGATGGCGAGGGCCTCTTCACCGTTGCGTGCCAACTCTACGCTGCAACCGAGTTCTTCCAGTTGGTCCTTGAGGATCAGTTGATTGATCAGGTTGTCCTCGGCTACCAGCACATGCAGGTGAAGCGGCTTGAGTTCGCGGCTGTCGGGGTGTTCCTGGCCCGGTTTCGACCATAGGCCCTGGGCCTGGCCGACTGCCTGGTGGAGGGCGCGCAGATTGTTGCAGTTGACTTGCCAGATACCATCCTGGCTCCGGGTCTCCTGGTGGCCGTCGCCACTGGCAAGCACCAGTGGGCCTGGCCAGTCGGGCTCCAGCCGGCGCTCCAACGGGCCCGGGTGCAATTCGATGAGCAGCGTGTCGCGATTGATGCCGACCACGTTGGGCGAGCAAGGCTGGGCCCGAGCGCCCCAGCGTCGCAACCACCCGGCCACCGACTCGGCCAGCTCGCGTACTGGCGACACGACATAGATGATCTGTGGCAGCAAGGCGCCGATAGTCGGGGGGCGGGGTGGCGTGGTGGGAGTTTCCAGCGGCAGGGTCAGGGTGAAGCTACTGCCCAACCCCAACTCGCTGACCGTACGGATGTTGCCATTCATCAGCTGGGTCAGGCGTTGGCAGATCGAAAGCCCCAGTCCGGTACCGGCGATGACGTTGGTATTGCCCTCGGACTGGTAGAACGGCTGGAAGATCAACGCCTGGTCGCCCTGGGCGATACCACGGCCAGTGTCGGAAACCTGCCAGACGATGCTGTCGTGCTCGTCTTCGTGGCGATTGACCCGAACGCGCAGGACGATACGTCCGGAGTCGGTGAACTTCACCGCGTTGTTCAGCAGATTGCTGAGGATCTGGCGGATCCGCGTGACATCCCCGACCAGCAACTCCGGCAACTGTGGATCGATGCACGCATAGAGTTGCAGGCCCTTGGCCTGGGCGGCGGCTGCGTAGCCCTGGACGATCTCGTGCACCAGGTCCAGGGCGTTGAATTCGCTGAGCTCCAGGGCCAATTGTCCGGCTTCGATCTTGGAGACATCGAGCACGTCGCAGATCAACTGCAACAGGGTCCCGGAAGAGCCCTCGATGGCCCGCAGGTAGTCTTTTTGCTGGTTGTCCAGCGGGGTGCGGGAGAGCAGCTCCAGGGTGCCGAGGACTCCGTACAGGGGCGTACGGATCTCATGGCTCATGGTCGCCAGGAACAAGGTCTTGGCTTCGTTGGCGATGTCGGCCAGGCGCCGGGCTTCCTCCAGGGTCGCCTCGATTTGCTTGCGCGCACTGATATCGCTGAAAGCACAGAACAACACGTCTTCGCCCTTGTAGCGGGTGGGCGCCGAGCTGAGATAGAGGTGGCGCCCGTCTGCGGTTTCAAAGTAGTCGGTGCTGTTTGCGCGTCCTGGATCGAAGGCTTGCTCGATCCAGCCGGGACACAATTGCTCGCGTTCGCTGCTGTTGCCCAGCCACTGTTGGGACAGGGTGTTTTCCAGTACCAGCCGGCCATCGCTGCGGCGCAGGACACAAAGGGCTACCGGGGCGATCTGGATCACGTCGCGGCTGAATGCCTCGCTTTCGATAAGGGCCTGGATCCGGTGCATGGCTGGGGCGAGCACGCGCATCTCTATCCAGTGGGTCAGCAGCCAGATCAGTGCCATGCCGAACAGGCTGATGAGCACGGCAGCGATCAGTTGCGGCAGCAGGTTCTCGAGCAGGGTTCGCAGCTCGAAGAAATAGACCAGTTGCCAACCCGAGGAACCTAGCTGCTTGCGCATCACCAAGTGTTCGGACCACCAGTCGCCACCCAGGACGCCGAAGAAACTATCGCCCTGGACCTGCCGTATGGCCTCGGCCAGTGGCGCGCTGGAGGAGCTGCCCAGAAGCACACCGCCCAGGGAGTTGAACATCATGAACTCGCCTGCACTGCGGTTCCTGAGGGCATCAGAAACGCTGGCGCCGTCCATTTCCAGACCCAACCAACCCGAGTCGGCGAAGCGTTCGTCCAGGCGGGTGAAAATGTACAGGTTGGCAGAGATCGAGGTCTGGTCCATCAACCATACCTCTTCACCCGGGGGTGTCTGCCCAGGCTTCAAGGCGGTCAGCCTGGCGAGTAACGACAGCGGTAGATGAGAGGTTTCGGGGCGCGGGTTGAACAGGTACTGCACTTCGGGTTTTTGTCCAGGGTGGACGTAGAGCAGCGTCAACTGTTTGCTCTTGAGGTAGTCGCGCATGCGCCGGGTGAGCCATACGCCCCAATGGTCTTCTTCTGGTGATCCCAGCTTCAGGTGGACTTCTTCGGTGGAGTCGAAACCGGTGGCTGCCTGAGGCTTGTGCACGGCCGACAGGCTCAGGCTTTCCAGCAAGGCCTCGCGGGAGGTGAAGAAGGTCTGGGCCTCGGCAATGGCGCTACTCATGTAGCTGCGTCGCTGGGAAAGCTCGTTGTTGAGGGTGGAGCGCATGAAGTTGTAGACCGCGCCCAGCAGCCCGATCAGGAAAACCAGCGCAACGATACGTAGCAGCCTGCGAACTGCTTCAGGGGAGGAAAATAGTGGATTGATCTGATGCAGATAGCTTTTTAATCTCATGCCCGCCACTGTAAATGGGGGGTATGCCAGACAGGGATCAGACAATTCTCAAATTGTCGGGTACAAAGTAGTTTTGTTAAAAGTGACAGCTACGGCTCATGTGTGTCACTGGCCAGAGTGTCTGCAATACCCCCTGGCCAGGGCCGGCAGGAGGTCAGACCATTTCCAGGTGCTGCTTGCGTCGGGGGGCGGGGAAGGCCAGGTCCAGGGTTTGCAAGTCCTCTGCCTGCAACTGTAGCTCGCAGGCCTGGGCGTTGAGTCGGACATGCTCGGGATGCACGGCCTTGGGGATGACCAGTACGCCTTCCTGGCGCAGCAGCCAGGCCAGGGCCACCTGGGCCGTTGTCACCCCGTGCCGCTGGGCCACTTGCTGCAGGGCCGGCTCGGCGAGCAGGGCGCCGCCCTGGCCGATCGGACAGTAAGCCATGATCGGCATCCGTAACTGCTGGCAGATGGGCAACAAGTCGAACTCGATCCCCCGGGACTCCAGGTTGTACAGCACCTGGTTGCTGGCGCAGGCCGGTGTGCCGAGCTCATCCAGGTCCATCACATCGAAGTTGGAGACCCCCCAACGGCGAATCTTGCCGTCCTGGCGCAGGCGCTCGAAGGCCTCGACGGTCTCGGCCAGAGGATGCTGGCCGCGCCAATGCAGCAGATACAGGTCGATGACCTCGCAACCCAGGCGTTTCAGGCTGCGCTCGCAGGCCAGGGTCAGGCCCTTGGCGCTGGCGTTGTGGGGGTAGGCCTTGCTGACCAGGAATACTTCATCGCGCCGGCCGCTGATGGCCTGGCCGACGACTTCTTCGGCGCCGCCTTCGCCATACATTTCGGCGGTATCGATGAGGGTCATCCCCAAGTCGATACCCATGCGTAGCGCGGCGATTTCCTGTTGGCGTCGTCCGCGATCCTCGCCCATGCGCCAGGTGCCCTGGCCAATGACCGGGACTTGTCTATCCGCGAGCGGCAATTTGCGCATGGCTACCTCCTGGTGTCGTTGGCAAGCGGGTGGGCGAGGGCCACAGAAAAGCAAAGCGATTGGCAATGGTCAAGACGGCATTCCGGGACCCTGGCAGGGAAGACCGAGAAATCCAGCCTGGCATTTTATATTTCCAAAAAGAATAAAATACTAATTATTTATTCCTTTGAAGGCTTTTGCCGAAGGTGCATGTTTAGCACCAGCCGCTCAAGTCCTGAGTCCGCTCTCAACAAGGGAAGTTCCAGCATGACCATTCAAGCGATCAACGTACGCAATCAGTTCAAGGGTGTGATCAAGGAGATCCACCAGGGCCAGGTGGTCTCGGAAATCGACGTGCAGACCGCCTCGGGCATTGTCACCTCAGTGATCACCACCCGATCGGTGCTGGACCTGGAGCTCAAGGTCGGCAGTGAGGTCATCGCCTTCGTCAAGTCCACCGAGGTCTCCATCGCCAAGCTCTGAGGCGGTGCCTTTGGACGTGGTCATTCACAGGGGAGTGGAACATGCCGCCTTCGCTCGATATCACCGCCTTGCCGGTCCTGGACCTGGCCCAGCTGGATGCTCCCCGGGAGCGCCGCCAGGCCTTTCTCGATGACTTGCGCCAGGCCGCGCGGGACGTTGGTTTTTTCTACCTCACCGGGCATGGCATCGACAGCCGCCTGCTGAGCCAGGTACAGGCGCAGGCCCGGGCCTTCTTCGCCTTGTCCGAGGCCGATAAAGCAGCGGTGGACATGATCCACTCGCCGCACTTTCGTGGCTACACCCGTGCCGCTTCGGAAATCACCCGTGGCCGGCCGGACCTGCGTGAGCAGTTCGATCTCGGCGCCGAGCGCCAGGTCCAGGCCCGGGACCCGCAAAGTCCGCCCTGGGCTCGCCTGCAAGGGCCCAATCAATGGCCGAGACAGCTACCGCAACTCAAGCCATTGCTGTTGGAGTGGCAGCAGGCGATGACCGGCATGTCCCTGCGCTTGCTCAGGGCATTCGCCCAGGCCCTGGCGCTGCCGGAACAGGCTTTCGATGGGCTGTACGGTGAAAGCCCCAACGAACACATCAAGCTGATTCGCTACCCGGGCCAGGCTCCGGGACAGGGCAACCAGGGAGTCGGGGCCCACAAGGATTCCGGATTCCTGAGTTTCCTGCTGCAGGACCACCAGGATGGCCTGCAAGTGGAAGTACAAGAAGGACGCTGGATCGATGCGCCACCCCGGGAGGGCACCCTGGTGGTCAACATCGGGGAGCTTCTGGAATTGGCCACCCACGGCTACCTGCGGGCCACGGTGCATAGGGTGCTATCGCCGCCAGCGGATCGCGAGCGCCTGTCCATCGCGTTTTTCCTGGGAGCCCGGCTGGATGCCCGAGTGCCGTTGTACCCGTTGCCCGAAACCCTGCAGCGCGAGGCCCGCGGGCCTGCCAGCGATCCTGATAACCCGTTGTTCCGCGATGTCGGTTGGAACTACCTCAAGGGGCGCTTGCGTTCCCATCCTGATGTGGCCCGACGCTTCTATGCCGATGTGCTGGTGCCCGACGCGCTGGGTGCCTGAGCCAATCCGTTGATCACAAGGACCTAGCCAATGCTGAAGAAGAACCTGCTCGCCCTGGCCCTGTTGGCCAGTTCAGGGTCGTTGCTGGCGACCGCCGTTGCCCAGCCGCTGCGGGTGGCCGCCGACCCGGTGCCGCACGCCCAGATCCTGGCTTATGTGCAAAAGCTCGATCCGCAGCTGGAGCTGAAGGTCATCGAGATCCCCAACGGTGTGAACTCCAATGAGTTGCTGGCCCACGGTGACGTGGACGCCAACTACTTCCAGCACCTGCCATACCTCAAGTCCCAGGAACAAGCCCTGGGGCAGCCGTTCGCGGTAGTCGCCAGCGTGCATATCGAACCCCTGGGGATCTATTCACACCGCCACCCGGGGCTCGAGCAGGTCCCCCAGGGCGGCACGGTGGCGGTGCCCAACAACGTCACCAATCTCAGCCGTGCCTTGTACCTGTTGCAGGACTATCGATTGATCCGTCTCAAGCCGGGCTTCAATGACCCGGCGCGCGACCAGGCCACGCCCAGGGACATCGCCGAGAACCCCCGGCAACTGAAGATCCTGGAAGTGGAGTCGCCACAGATCCCCAGGGCCCTCGAGGATGTGGACTTGGCGGTGATCAACGGCAACTACGCCCTGGAGGCCGGGCTGGTGCCGGCCAAGGATGCCCTGGGATTGGAGAAGGCCGAACACAACCCCTACGCCAACATCCTGGTGACCACCCCCGGGCTCCAGGATGATCCGCGCATTCGCCGCTTGGCCAAGGATCTCAATTCGCCCGACGTGGCCAGGTTCATTGCCCAGACCTATTCCGGCTCGGTCATCCCGGTCACGGAGCTGCAGCCATGATCCAGGTCGAACAGGTCAGCAAGGTGTACGGCGAAGGCCAGGCGCCAGCGTTGCAGCAGGTCTCGCTGAGCATTCCCGAGGGTTCGATCTACGGCATCCTGGGGCGCAGTGGCGCGGGCAAGTCGACCCTGCTGCGCTGCCTGAACCTGCTGGAGCGTCCCAGCAGTGGACGGGTGCTGGTCGATGGACGAGACCTGGGACGCTTGTCCGGGGCTGAGCTGCGTCGCCAGCGCCAAGGGATCGGCATGATCTTCCAGGGTTTCAACCTGCTGCATTCGCGCACGGTGCTGGACAATGTCGCGGTGCCGTTGGAAATCGCCGGCCTGGCCCGCGAGCAGCGCCGCAACCGGGTGCTGGAGCTGCTCGAACTGGTGGGGCTGGAAGACAAGGCCCAGGCTTTTCCCTCGCAACTGTCCGGGGGGCAGAAACAGCGCGTGGGCATTGCCCGGGCCCTGGCCGTTGGCCCGCGTTATCTGCTGTCGGACGAAGCCACCAGCGCCCTGGACCCGGAAACCACCACCTCGATCCTGCAGCTGCTGGCTCGAATCAACCGAGAGCTAGGGTTGACCATTGTGCTGATCACCCATGAGCTGGACGTGGTGCGCTCGATCTGCACCCATGCTGCTTCGCTGGACCAGGGGCGGTTGGTGGAGTGCGGGCCGATCGGGTCGCTGCTGGCGGACCCGCAGTCCGTGCTTGGGCGGGCGCTGTTGCCGGGTTACAACCTGCCGGTTACCGGCGATCAGCTCCAGGCCGAACTGACCTTTTTCGACGACCAGCGCGCCGCGCCCTTGTTCGAGCAACTCAGTGGCCAGCAGGCCGTGCCGCTCCGGGTCCTGGCAGCGGGTGTCGAGTCCGTGGCCGGCCGGCGGATAGGGCGCCTGCGGGTCGGTGCCGCAGGTTCCGACGCCAGTCGCTTCAATCACCTGTTGAGCGCATTGGTTCAGCGGGGCATTCGGAGTGAGCGCCTGTGAACCGCGGCCTCGATTGGCAAGAGCTGGCGCAGCTGCTGCTGACGGCCACGGGCGAAACCCTGTACATGGTGCTGCTGGCGGCGCTGTTCACCGCGTTGATCGGCTTGCCACTGGGGGTGCTGCTATTCGTCAGCCGTCCGCAAGGTTTGCTGCCAATGGTGCGGCTCAATCGCCTGCTGGGTGCCCTGGTCAACCTGGGGCGCTCCTTGCCTTTCGTGGTGCTGCTGATCGCCCTGATTCCCCTGACGCGGATGGTGGTGGGCACCACCCTGGGCAGTACGGCTGCCGTGGTGCCAATCACCATCGGGGCGTTTCCGTTCTTTGCCCGGATCGTCGAGAACGCCCTGGAGGAAGTGGACAAGGGCCGGGTGGAGTCGGTGCTGGCGATGGGAGGACACATCGGCCATGTGATCTTCAAGGCCTTGTTGCCCGAGGCGCTGCCGACCCTCCTGGCGGGGCTGACCCTGACCCTGGTGCTGCTGATCGGCTTCTCCTCCATGGCTGGGGTCATCGGGGGCGGCGGCCTGGGGGACTTGGCGATTCGTTATGGCTACCAGCGCTTCAACAACCAGGTGATGTTCGCCACCGTGGTGGTGCTGGTCGTGCTGGTCCAATGCGTCCAGTCGGTTGGCGATCGCCTGGTACGGTCCCTGGCCCATCGACGCTGAGCCCGAGGGCGCAGGCGATCAGTGGACATCCGGCAGTTGCTGCCAGCAGTGGTCCAACCAATCGCACAGGGCGCTGATCCGCTGCGGAACGAAGCGATTGTGCAGGCGCACCAGGTTCACCGGCAGCGTCGGCAACTGCCATTGGGGTAGCAGGCGCACCAGCTCGCCGCGCCTGGCCGATGGACCCAGCAGCCAATCCGGGCCTGCGTGCAGCCCGGCGCCGGCAAGCAGGGCGCGGTGAATGGCACCGAGGTTGTTGAGAAAGAAACGCGCATCGAGTTCGACCTTCGTCACTTCTGCCTGACGCTTGAATGTGAGCTGCGTCGGGTTGTGTTCGGTCATCCATGAGTAAACCAGCGCCCGGTGGGCCGGGAGGTCCGCAGGCTGGAGCGGGGTGCCATGGCTTTGCAGGTAGCCCGGGCTGGCATACACGCCGTGGGACAGTTGCCCCAGGGGACGTGCCACCAGGGAGGAGGCGGGCAGGTGGCCGATGCGCAAGGCCACGTCGATGCCTTCTGCCATCAGGTCCAGGACCCGGTCGGAAAGCACCAGGTCCAGGGTCAGCTGTGGATGCTGGCCCTGGAAGTCGGCGAGCCAGGTACTCACGTGATGCTCCCCCAGGGCCACCGGGGCGCTGACCCGCAGGCGGCCGGAAAGCTCGGTCGCACTCTGGTCGAGGCTGCCTAGCAGGGCGTCCATTGCTTCGAGCAACGGACGCATGTGTTCGTAAGCCCGGGTTCCGGCCGGCGTCAGGCTAACTTTGCGGGTACTGCGATTGAGCAATTGGGTATTGAGCCGATGCTCCAGGGCGGTGAGCTGGCGGCTGACGGAGGAGGGCTCCAGGTGCAGGTCGTCGGCCGCCAGGGTCAGGCTGCCGCGTTCCACCACCCGGAAGAAAATACGCCAGGCGGCGTTATCTTGAGTTTTGCGCATTATGCAATTTGCTTTTGATCAGGCGGTCATGTCAATGCGAAAAGTGCAGCAATAGCATCGAGGATTCCTTGAATCCCGAGCCTGTCACCATGCCTTCCAGCTCTCGTCCTGCCTCTGCTGCCGACCGTTACTGGCTGTTGTTCGCCGTTTGTGCGGCGGGCCTCATCCTGCCCTTGGAGTACACCGGCCCGGCCATGGCACTGCCGGCCATCGAACAGGCCCTGGGTGGTAGCCCGACCGCCCTGGCCTGGGTGATCAATGCCTTTGCCCTGAGCTTTGGCAGCTCGGTGATGCTGGCCGGGACCCTGGCCGACCGTTATGGCCGCAAGCGTATCTTCAGCCTGGGCATGGCCAGCTTCACCCTGTTCTCGTTGCTGATCGGTTTTTGTCGTGATGTCTGGATGCTCGATCTGTTGCGTGGCTTGCAGGGCATTGCTGCCGCCTTGGCCATGGCCGGTGGTGCGGCGGCCCTGGCCCAGGCATTCGAGGGCCGGGCGCGCACCCGTGCCTTCAGTCTGTTGGGCAGTGCCTTTGGCATCGGCCTGGCCAGCGGGCCGGTCATCGCCGGAGCCCTGGTGCAACAGGTGGGGTGGTGGGCGATCTTCCTGCTGGGAGCAATCATCGGTGCTGCCGTGCTGATCCTTGGTGTACCGCGCATGCAGGAGACCCGCGATCCCGAGGCCCAGGCCCTGGATAAGCTGGGGGGCCTGACCTTCAGTGCTTTCCTGGTGTGTCTGACGTTCGCCATCATGCAAGTCCCCGAGGATGGCCTGGGCAGCTTGCCAGTCCTGGGGTTGCTGGGTGGGGCTGCAGCTTGTCTCTGGGGGTTCGTGCGGGTGGAGCAGCGGCACCGGCGGCCAATGCTGGACCTGAGCCTGTTCGGCTTCCGGCGCTTCGTTGGCATCCAGTTGCTGCCGGTGGCGACGGCGATCTGTTTCATCGTGCTGTTGATTCTCTTGCCGTTGCGCCTGATTGGCATCGAAGGGCTGGGACCCTGGCGGGCCGGGGCGATGATGATTGCCTTGTCGGCCCCGATGGCCATCGTGCCGTTTGCCGCAGGCTGGCTGGTGCGTTGGTACAGCGCCGCTGGCCTGGCGTGCCTGGGCCTGGTGATTGCCGCACTCGGCCTGTTCTGGTTGAGCCTGGTCCCTGTGGGGCAGCCGAGCGCGGCGTTGCTTTGGCCGCTGCTGGTGATCGGCATCGGTACCGGACTGCCATGGGGACTGATGGACGATCTGTCGGTCAGTGTGGTGCCCGTGGAGCGGGCGGGCATGGCCACGGGGATCTTTACCACGATGCGCGCCTGCGGCGAGGCGATCTGCGTGGCGGCGGGCCTGGCTTTGCTCAAGGCCCTGCTCGCCAGCGAATTGGCGGGGCTTGCTGGCCACCAGGACATGGGGGATGTCGCCCTGGGACGGGTCGCCAATGCCCTGGCCATGGGCGATATGCAGAGGGTCCAGGCGCTGGCCGAGCGGGTATCGCCAGCGGCCATGGCACAGCTCTACAGCCAGGGATTTGCCCATCTGCTGCAGATTTTGGCAGGGATCACCCTGGCGGCGGCCTTGTGTTGCGCCCTGGCTTTGCGCCAGCCGCGGAAGGTGGCCTGCCCGACAGGTTGCTGATGGCGGGTTCAGCGCCCCTCATGCTGCTTGCGATAGGCCCCCGGTTGCAGGCCCACGGCTTTGGTGAACGCCCGGGTGAAGGCCGCTATGGATTGGTAGCCCACGGCGGCGGCCGCTTGCTCCACGGTCTGGTTGGCCTTGAGCAGCTGGCAGGCATGGCGCATGCGCAGGGCCAGTAGCACCTGCCCCGGCGACTGCCCGGCCAGTTCGTTGAAGCGCTTGAAAAATGCCGATCGCGAGAGCCCGGTCAGGGCCGCCATGGTTTCCAGGGGCCAGGGCTGCCCGGGTTGCTGGATCAATTGCTCCAGCAAGGGGGCGAAGGCCGGGTGCCGGGCCAGGGCCACCAGGCCCCCGAGGTCCTGGTTATGGTTGACCTGCTGGCGCAGTACATACAGGAACAACAGGTGGCTCAGGCGTTCCAGCAACGTGCTCGAGGGGGCCGGGCCCCGCTGGCACTCCTCGAGAATCAACTGGAACAGGGCCCTGGCTGCTGACAGCGACGGGTCGCCAGCGCGCAGGACGATCCAGCCGGGCAGGCCGTCGATGATCAATGACGACAGTCCCGACTTGAAGTGGAAGAACCCACAGACCAGTCCGACCCCGTCCTGGGCGCCCAGGTCCAGGGCGCCCATGGCGGTGCGCGGCAACTGTTGTGCCTGGGAGGCCTGCTGTGCGCTGGACAGCCGGTAATCCAGGTCCTGCAGCAGGAACACGGCGTCGCCCGCGTCCAGGCGCACGGCCTGGGATACGCCGTCCACATGCAGCCAGCAATGACCTTGCACGATCAAGTGGAAGCTGGCCCGGGCCAGGCCCTGGGTGCTGGCGTGCCAGCCACCGCAGTAGCGCCCGACGTGGAACAGGCTGGCGTCCAGTTCCAGTCCTTCTAATAACCAATCAACCAGGGGGCTCGACGAAATCATCTAAGGGAAACACTCAGGAGCAAGTAATCGCTACTTTAGAATATGGATCGGAATTCTTATAACCAACAGACTTGGCGCACACCTTCACCACAGGAGTCCACTCCATGTCCCGCGTCACTCTACACACCTTGTCCAGCGCTCCAGAAGCGGCCCGGCCTTTCCTGGAAAACGCCCAGAAGAATTCCGGCTTCATCCCTAACCTGCTGGGCATCCTGGCCAATGCCCCGGCTGCCCTGGAAACCTATGTCACGGTCTCGGGGCTCAATGCCAAGTCCGAACTGAGCCTGGCCGAGCGTGAAGTGGTGCAGTTGATTGCCGCCACCACCCATGGTTGCGATTTCTGTGTCGCAGGTCATACCGCTGTCGCCCTGAACAAGGCCAAACTCGCTGATCCGGTGGTCAGCGCCCTGCGTGAGCAGAGCACCTTGCCTGAAGCTCGGCTGGAGGTCCTGGCGGCGTTCGCCCGGGAAGTCATCGCTACCCGGGGCAAGGTCAGCGACCAGCGCTATGCCGAATTCAAGGCCGCAGGATACAGCGAAGGCAATGCCCTGGAAGTGATCCTGGGCATCAGCCTGGCGACCCTGTGCAACTTCGCCAACGTGTTCGCCGGTACTGAATTGAACCCCGAGCTGGCCAGGTATCGCTGGTCCGTGCAGGGCCAATGAGCAGGGCGTCGCCAAGCGGCGACGCCCCTTCAAGGAGAAAATCACATGCTCAATGCGCAATTGAGTCAATGGCTGGATGCCCAGGCCCAGGCGCTGGACCTGGGGCAGTGCGATCCGCAATCGGTGCTCGCCCAACTGGCGGCCGGCGGTGTGCTGCGAGCCGGCATCAGCCAGGCCCAGGGGGGCAGTGGCGGGGACCTGGGCGACGCCCTGGAAGTCATGGCCGAAGTGGCCAGCCACTCCCTGGCGGCGGCATTCGTCTGCTGGGGCCAGCGCGCCTTCATCGAGTACCTGCTGCACAGTCCCAACCAGGCCTTGCGTGAACGGTTGTTGCCGTCACTGCTCAGTGGCGAACTGGCTGGTGCCACCGGGCTGTCCAACGCCATGAAGTTCCTCTCCGGGATCGAGGCCCTGCAAGTCCGGGCGCAGGACCAGGCCCATGGCTGGCGCCTCAACGGGCGCCTGCATTGGGTGACCAACCTGCGCAAGAGCGGTTTCGTGGTGGCCGCGGCGGTAGAGCGTGAGGAGGGCGGGGCGCCTTTCATCCTGGCGATTCCTGACGGCTTGCCGGGGCTTGAGCGTTCCGAGGACCTGCAACTGATGGGCTTGCAGTCGAGCAATACCGCGGCCCTCGACCTGGAGCAGGTCGAGGTCGCTCGTGACTGGTTGTTGCATGAGGACGCCCGCCAGTTCCTGCCGGCAGTGCGTCCGGCGTTCCTGGGCCTGCAATGCGCCCTGGCGATTGGCCTTGCCCGCCGGGCATTGGCCGAGGTCGAGCAGCATATCCAGGGCGTTCGCTCGGTGCTCCAGGAGCCTTTGCTGGAGCAGCGCGAACAACTGCAACGGACCGTCGCCGAACTCAAGGCCGGCTTGCTCGACGGACGCTTCCTGGGCGAGCCCGCCGCCTTGTTCCGGGTCCGTATCGCCCTGGCGGAGGCCACAGCCAACGCCGTGCAACTGGAACTCCAGGCCAGCGGTGGCAAGGCCTACCTGTGCGAGCACGGTAGCGGCTTCGCCCGGCGTTGGCGCGAGTCGGCCTTCGTGCCCATCGTCACCCCAAGCCTGGTGCAACTGCGTGCCGAGTTGCAGCGCCAGGCGCGGAATGCCGCATGAGTGGCTTGTTGAATGCACGGCAGATCAGCCTGGGGTATCGCGCAGCGGACGGCTGGCACTCGGTACTGGAAGACTTCGACCTGCAATTGCAGGTCGGGGAGGTGGTCTCGGTACTGGGTCCCAGCGGCGTCGGCAAGTCCAGCCTGCTGCGGGTCCTGGCCGGGCTGCAATCACCGCACAAGGGCCAGGTGAGCCTGGCCGGCGAGGTGCTGGAGGGGCCTCATCCGCGGGTTGCTGTGGCATTCCAGGACCCCAGCCTGTTGCCGTGGCTGAACCTGGAGCACAACGTGGCTTTCGGCCTGGACTTTGCCCGCCAGCCGCGCCTGAGCGCCCGCCAGCGCCAGGAGCGTATCGACCAGGCCATTGCCGATGTCGGCCTGGAGCACGCCCGCCAGCGCTATCCGGCGCAGTTGTCGGGCGGCATGGCGCAACGTACCGCGTTGGCCCGCTGCCTGGCCCGCCAGCCGCAGGTGTTGCTGTTGGACGAACCTTTCGGGGCCCTGGACGAAGTGACCCGGGCCGACATGCAGCAACTGCTGCTCAAGGTGATCGGCCAGCACCGGACTTCGGCGCTGTTGATCACCCACGATATCGACGAGGCCCTGCTGTTGTCCGACCGGGTGCTGCTACTGGGTAACAGCCCGGCGCACATCCTCGGCCAGTGGCGTATCGACCTGCCGGCTCCGCGCGCCGAAAGGATCGAGGAACTGGGCGCCTTGCGCATTGAAATTCTCAAGACCCTTCGGCGGGCGAGCCGCAACCCTCTCACTTCCCCTTTGCCTGCACCGTCGGAGATTGACCATGTGCCTGGACGACTTCACCCACACGCGTCGTGACTTCCTCAAGCTCAGCGCGCTACTGACCGCCGGTGGCGCCTTGCCGCTGCTCAACAGCCTGCAGGCTCGCGCGGCCCTGGAGCCGGATGCGCCGGTACGCATCGGCTACCTGCCGATCACCGATGCCACGCCATTGTTGGTCGCCCACAACAACGGCCTGTTCGAGGCCGAGGGAATCAAGGCCGAGCGTCCGGTGCTGTTACGCAGTTGGGCCCAAGTGATCGAGGCCTTCATCTCCGGACAGGTCAACGTCATCCACCTGCTGTCGCCGATGACCGTCTGGGCCCGCTACGGCAGCAAGGTGCCGGCCAAGGTGGTGGCCTGGAACCATGTCGGCGGTTCCGGCCTGACCGTGGCCCCTGGCATTACCGAGGTCGGGCAACTGGCGGGACAGTCCCTGGCGATTCCGTTCTGGTACTCGATCCACAACGTGGTACTCCAGCAGTTGCTGCGTGACAGTGGCCTGGTGCCGGTGAGCAAGGCCACCGGTAGCGCCCTGGGAGCCAATGAGGTCAACCTGGTGGTGCTGCCGCCCTCGGACATGCCGCCAGCCCTGGCCAGCAAGCGCATCGCCGGCTACATCGTCGCCGAACCCTTCAATGCCCTGGCCGAGGAACTCAAGGTCGGCCGGGTGCAGCGCTTTACCGGCGATGTCTGGCGCAATCACGCCTGCTGCGTGGTGTTCATGCATGAGCACGATCTGAACAACCGACCCGAGTGGTCGCAGAAAGTGGTCAACGCCATCGTCAAGGCCCAGCTCTGGACCCGCGAACATCGCGCCGAGGCCGCGCAATTGCTGTCCAAGGACGGCAGCAACCGCTACACCCCCCATGCGCCCCAGGTGCTGGGTCGGGTATTGGCGCCGGCAGCCACGGACCGCGAGGCCTACCTGGCCAGTGGCGCGATCCGCAATGGCCAGTGGGATGAGCAGCGCATCGACTTCCAGCCCTATCCGTTCCCCAGCTACACCGAAGAGCTGGTCAAGCGCCTGAAGGACACGCTGATCGAGGGGGACAAGGGCTTTCTTGCCGGTCTCGACCCGCGGCACGCCGCTGGCGATTTGGTGGACGACCGTTTTGTGCGCAACGCCATCGCCAGCGTTGGCGGGCTCAAGGCCTTTGGCCTGGCGGAAAGCTTCGAGCGCAGCGAGGAGTTCGCGTTCTGATGGACAAGCAACCTTCTTCCCTGGGCCACTGGGGCCTGGGGCTGGCCGGTCTGGCCAGCCTGTTGCTGGGCTGGTGGCTGGGTGTGCACCTGCTGGCTGGCGACGGCTTGGCGATGCGTTTCTCGCCCGAGGCGACTTTCTCCAGCCTGGCCGAGCTGCTGGGGCGTGGCGAGTTGTACGAGCACATCGGGGTCAGTCTCAAGCGCATTGTGCTGGGGCTGTTGCTGGCCTTGCTGGTCGGGGTGCCCCTGGGCCTGCTGGTGGGCAGCTATCGGCACCTGGAGGCGGCCACTACTCCGGCATTCCAGTTCCTGCGGATGATCTCGCCGCTGTCATGGATGCCGGTGGTGGTGATGCTGATGGGCGTGGGCGATCAGCCGATCTACTTCCTGCTGGCCTTTGCCGCGTTGTGGCCGATCCTGCTGAACACCGCCGCTGGGGTGCGTCAACTGGACCCGCGCTGGTTGCAGTTGAGCCGCAGCCTGAGTGCCACCCGCTGGGAGACCTTGTGCAAGGTCATCCTCCCGGGGGTCGTGGGGCATGTGCTGACGGGAGTGCGCCTGGCCATCGGTATCTTGTGGATCGTCCTGGTGCCCTGCGAAATGCTCGGTGTCAGCGCCGGGCTGGGTTACTTCATTCTCGATACCCGTGATCGCCTGGCCTATTCGGAGTTGATGGCCATGGTGCTGTTGATCGGCGCCCTGGGTTTTGCCCTGGATGCCATGGCTCGCAGCCTGCATCGCCGCTGGGCCCACGCCTGAGCGGCATCGGACCATTCCCGGATGAGCCTCTCGCCGGCGGTACCGGGGATTATTTTCCCCGGTACGGTTGACGCTCACCCGTAGCACCTTTAACTTATGGAACGATCATTCCATAAAGGTGTTTGCCGTGCGTCCCAAGGAGTTCGACCCCGACCAGATCGCCGATGCCGCCATGCAGGTGTTCTGGCAGCACGGTTATGCCGCCACTTCCATCCAGGACCTGGTGGAGGGCACAGGCCTGAGCCGCAGCAGCCTGTACAACGCCTTCGACAGCAAGCATGGGCTCTACATGTGCGCGCTCAAGCGTTATCAGCAGATGACCACGGCCAATATCGAACTACTGGGCCAAGAGGCTCCGGCCCTGGAGCGGGTGCGGCGCCTGCTGATGAAGATCGTCGACAACGAACTGCAGGACGATCAGCGCCTGGGCTGCCTGGCGGCTAATGCTTCACTGGAAATGGCCGGTCAGGACCCGGTGGTGGCGCAATGGGTTGCGCAGAACTTCAAGCGCATCGAGGCAGCGCTGGAGCAAGTGCTGCGACAGGGGCAGGAACAGGGACAGGTCGCGTCGCAGAAGAATCCCCGGGCCCTGGCCAGCTTTGTGGTGTGCACCATCCAGGGCCTGCGGGTACTGGGCAAGGGCAGCCTGCCTGATGAGCGCCGCCAGCGCCTGCTGGATGTCGTGGAGGTGGCCGTGGCCAGCCTGGCCTGACGCCAGGCGTGGCCGTTGTCCAGGCCGCTGCACAGCGGTCGATGTATCGCTCAGCCAGCCCGCGGGGTGGCTGTTTTTTTACCCTTTATTGGAATGATCATTCCAAAAAATCGCTGAAATCGGAGAAACACATCATGTCCACGCCATTTCGTTCAGTCGCGGTATTGGGTATCGGCATCATGGGGGCGGCGGTAGCGCGCAACCTGCAACGCCGTGGGTTTGCAGTGCGTGCCTGGAATCGCACGCCACAGCGGGCCCAGGCGCTGCAGGAAGAGGGCGTCCAGGTGTTCGAGCAGGCCGTGGATGCCGTGCGTGGGGCTGAGGTGATCATTACCCTGGCCAAGGATGGCCCCGCCGTGCTGGCGGCCATGGAGCAGGCTGGCCCGGCCCTGGAGCCCGGTATGCTCTGGCTGCAAATGGCCACGGTGGGCGTCCAGGCCTGTGATGAGCTGCATGGCTTTGCCCAGGCCCGGGGGCTGGTGTTCTACGACGCCCCAGTCCTCGGTACCCGGCAGCCAGCGGAACAGGGGCAACTGCTGGTGCTGGGGGCGGGGCCCGAGAAGTACCGGGCCCAGCTCCAATCGCTGTTCGATGCCATTGCCAAGCGAGTGACCTGGGTCAGTGAAGTGCCTGGCGGCGGCAGTCGCTTGAAGTTGGCCCTCAACAGCTGGGTGCTGGCCTTGACCCACGGCGCCGCGGAGTGCCTGGCGCTGGCCAGGGGGCTTGGCGTGGACCCGGCGCTGGTGGTCGAGTTGGTAACCGGCGGCCCCCTGGACAGCGGCTACTTCCAGGCCAAGACCGCCGCCATGCTCAACGATGATTACCGCCCCAGCTTCACCCTCGCCAATGCCTTGAAGGATGCCCAGCTGATGGTGGCTGCCGCGCAGCAGGCCGGAGTCAAGGTCGATCTGGCCGAGGCAGGGATCCAGCGTTTCCAGCGCGCCCTCGACAAAGGCCATGGCGACAAGGACATGGCTGCCTCCTACCTCGGCTGAAACCCGGCCTTTTACTGCGGTGGCCACAGTGGTGCCTGCCGCAGCCCTGATCGTTGCTTGCGTGAGTATCTTCAGAATGAACATCCCTGAATCTTATCCGGCCGCCGCCACGCGGCTGCCGGTCTGGCGCCTCTTGGCCCTGACCCTGGCTGGCTTCATCGCCATCGTCACCGAAACCCTGCCCGCCGGACTGCTGCCGCAGATCAGCCATGGCCTGGCCATCGACCAGGCCATGGCCGGACAGTTGATCAGCGTCTATGCCCTGGGCTCGGTGGCGGCCGCCATTCCGCTGGTCGCCGCGACCCGCAGTTGGCGGCGCCGGCCCTTGTTGTTGATGGCTATTGGCGGCTTGCTCCTAGGTAACAGCCTCACGGCACTGTCGACTCACTATGGCCTGACCCTGGTCGCGCGGTTTGCCGCTGGCATGGCGGCGGGGCTGGTCTGGGGATTGCTGGCCGGTTACGCGCGGCGCCTGGTGGTCCCTGCGTTGCAGGGGCGGGCGCTGGCAGTGATGGGCGTCGGCCAGCCGCTGGCCCTGTGCCTGGGCGTGCCGCTGGGCACTTGGCTCGGGACCTGGATGGACTGGCAATCGGTGTTCTGGAGCTTGTCCCTATTGGCCCTGGCCTTGTGGCTCTGGGTGCGCCTGGCGGTCCCTGATCAGCCCGGGCAACAAGCCGGTCAACGCCAGCCGTTAGGGAAGATTTTCCTGACTCCGGGGATTGCCCAGGCGCTGCTGGTGATCTTCGTCTGGATCCTGGCCCATAACATTCTCTACACCTATATCGCGGTGTTCCTCGAATCCCTGGGGCTGGCCAGCAGCCTGGACCGAGCCTTGTTGCTGTTCGGCCTGGCGTCGCTGCTGGGGATCTGGGGCACCGGATTGCTGGTGGATCGCTGGCTGCGGGGCCTGACCCTGTGCAGCCTGGCGGGTTTCGCCCTGGCCTGCTTGCTATTGGGGATCGCTGGCCGGCAGCCATGGCTGGTATGGCCGGCCATCATCGCCTGGGGCCTGACCTTCGGTGGTGCACCGACCCTGCTGCAGACTGCCGTGGCAGACGCCGCCGGGGAAGGGGCTGATGTCGCCCAGTCGATGCTGGTGACCCTGTTCAACCTGGGCATCGCCGGTGGTGGGGTGGTGGGCGGCCTGTTGCTGCAGCGTTTCGGTGCGCTGTCCTTCCCCTGGGCGATGGCGGCCTTGGCCACGATGGGGCTGGTGCTGGTCTGGGCGGCTCGCCGATACGCCTTCAAGCCGGGTCAGCGGGTGACCTGTAGCGGCTGAGGCTGGGCAGTGCGCGCTTGCTGCAGCAGCTCCACCCACTCGTTGGCAAAGCGGTGGCAGTCCCCGGGCCAGCGTGCAGTCAGCAAGTTGCGATCGCGGACTACGAAACCGCGCTCGGGATGCTGCGCCGAATCGCGCCTGGGCAGCAACGGACCACGGATGAAGTCCTGCGGGTTGGCCAGGACCGACTTGATCTCTTCTTCGACGCTGTGGTCGTAGGTGCGGTAATAGCGTCCCAGCCATGGGGCGGTGGCGATCCAGGCCATTAGTTCCATGGGGCCGGCCAGCAAGGCCGTGACCTTGCGCCCGTAAAGTACCGAGTGGCCAGTCTGCGGATCGATGCAGCGAGCCAGGGCCAGGGGGCCGTGGCACACCGCGGCTACCGGTTTGTCGGCGCGAAAGAAGGCCAGGATGATCCGCCGCACTTGATCAGATTCCAGCAGGCTACGCATGCCTCGGGCATGGCCTCCCGGGATCAGCAGGCCCTCGAACGCCTGCGGATCGACCTCGGCGTAGCCCAGCGGATCGCGAAAGGCCGGATCGCGGGTCATGTCATGGTAGCGCTCCAGGTCGGCGGCGCGGGTCATGAGCATCGGGTTGAGCGGGCCGAAGCCCAGGCTGACCAGGCGCGAGTCGGCATAGGCCGGCATCCCCAATGGCGTTGCAAAGCATGCCTCGAAACCGGCCTGCCGGGCGGCTTGCCAGGGCAGGCCGCTTTCGGTGGGGTCGTAGTCGGCGTGGGGCAGCAGGATCAGGATCATGGGCAGGCTCGGGAGCACGAAGGGTCCGCTGCAGATTAGCAGCCCCCGGGGATTGCGCCGGGAACTGCCCAGGCTGCCCGTGATTGTCGAGTGCCCGGCACGGTCTCTTACTTGGCTGCCGCGGAGCGGGTCTGCTCGATGTCTCGTACCAGGCCATCGATGCGCTGCAACTGGTGGCGGTTGTCGTGATCCCAGGGGTGGAACCCCGGCTTGAAGTACTGCAGCCAGGGCAGGGCGATCCGTGGGAATATCCCCTTGGGCCCGTAGAGGTACTTGATCACCTGCCACATCCCGCGCCAGTGGCCACCACGCTTGCGATCGGCGATCAGCAGGCGCACATGGAAATCGAACACTACCAGCCAGAAGGTCAGGGTGGTGAACAGCATGGTGCCGGTGCGGATCAGATAGCGTTTGGGGCCCGGCTTGAGCACGGTGTTCCAGACGTCGTAGGCCACCGCCTTGTGCTCGGTCTCCTCCAGCGCGTGCCACTGCCACATCTGCCGGTAGCCTTCCACCGAGTCACCGAAGCGACTGGGATCACGCAGCAGCAGGTCGGCGAGGATCGCCGTGTAGTGCTCCAGGGCGATGGTCAGCGCCAGGTTGAAGGCGGGAGCGAAGTGCTTCTTCTGGAAGTCGAGGATCATGCGCAAGCGCCGATCCAGCAGGTGGGCCGGCAACCCGGCGTTTTGCAGCAGGTCGTTGTACTGCTGGTGCTCGCGGCTGTGCATGGCCTCCTGGCCGATGAAGCCCTGGATCTGGCGCTTGAGCTCGGGATCGTGGATGCGCTCGCGGTAGTGGCGCACGCTGTCCATGAAGAACAGCTCGCCGGATGGAAACAGCAGGGACAGGGCATTGAAGAAATGGCTCACGTGGCTGCCTTGTTCGTGCCAATCGCAGATGCGCTCGGCAGGCAGTTCGACCTTGATGTCACGGCGCACGGGCAGCATGGCTGTCGCTCCTCTAGACATGGAAATAGGTTGCGGCCTCACAGGCCGCGTTCATCCTGGGGTTCATACACCGCTGGCCGAGCCTTGCCCGGCTTGGGCGCCATGCGTCGGCTGACCCATACCACCAGGGCCTGGTAGGCGCTGGGCAAGAGGCGGATGAACAGGTCGAGGAAGTGCGCGTCGCGGCCGATCAGTACCCGGCGCTTGTTCTTGCGCACCCCCAGGAGGATGACCTTGGCGGCGGTTTGCGCCGAGGTGATGAACAGCTTTTCGAAGTCGTCACGGGCTTGCTGTTCGTTGTCGATGAGGAATCCCTTGACGTTGTCGCTGATGCGACTGGTGCGAGCGATGTCGGTACGGATGCCGCCGGGGTGTACGCAGGTGGCGGACACTCCGTTGCCTTGCAGGTCGAGTTCCTGGCGCAGGGACTCGGTAAAGCCGCGCACGGCGAACTTGGTGGCGTTGTAGCCGCTCATGCCCGGTTGCGAGAACAGCCCGAACACGCTGGAGGTGTTGATGATGTGGCCGTCGCCCGCCTGCTTGAGGTAGGGCAGGAAGGCCTGGGTGCCATGCACCACGCCCCAGAAGTTGACATCGACGATCCACTCCAGGTCCGCCAGGCTCGAGCCTTCGACAGTGCTCGACAGGGCGACCCCGGCGTTGTTGAAGATCAGGTTGATCTGACCGTGCTCGGCAGCGCTGGCGGCGGCCCAGGCGAACATGGCGTCGCGATCGCCGACGTCCAGCTCCTGGCTGCTGATGCGCAATGGCAACAAGGTGGCGGCCTGGGCCTGGGCAACGGTCTGGGCCAGGCCCTGGGGATTCTTGTCGGCCAGGGCCAGGTGGCAGCCTTCGCGGGCCAGGGCGATGGCCAGGGCGCGCCCCATGCCGGAGGCCGCACCGGTGATGGCGGCGACTTTACCGTTGAAGTTCTTCATGGGTGACGGCCTCTTGCAGGTTCAGTGGATGCGCGACGATCGGCGCGGCGACAGGAACGGGGCCGGGCAGGCGGCTGCTCAGGTAGTCCCGTAGTTCGAAGTGCTGCAGGGTCCTCTTGAAGCTCAGGGTTGAGCCGGGCCAGAGCGTGGTGTTCTGCCCGCTGCGTGGGTCCAGGTACCAGCTGCGGCAACCGCCCGTGGACCAGATGGCCCCGGCCAGGCGTTGTTGCAGGCGCTGGTTGTACTGGCGCTCTATGTCGGCCTTGACCTCCAGGGCACCGATGCCGTCCTGGCGCATCCGCTCCAGGGCCTTGAGGATGTAGTCCACCTGGGCCTCGATCATCAGAATCATCGAGTTATGCCCCAGCCCGGTGTTGGGGCCGACGATCATGAACAGGTTGGGGAACCCCGGCAGGCAGGTGCCCAGGTAGGCGTGGGCGCCTTTGGACCAGTAGTCCATCAGGTCCTGGCCCTGGCGGCCGAAGAGCAGGCCATGGGGCAGCGGGTCGGTGGCCTGGAAGCCGGTACCGAAGATGATGCAGTCCACGGGATGGCGGGTGCCGTCGGCAGTGACCACGGCATCGGCCTCGATGCGCTCGATGGCTTCGCTGACCACGCCGACGTTGCCCCTGGACAGGGCCGGGTAGTAGTCGTTGGAGATCAGGATGCGCTTGCAGCCGATGGTGTAGTCGGGAGTCAGGCGCTGGCGCAGCAGTGGGTCGGGCACTTGCTTGCGCAAGTGGCGCAAGGCTACGCGCTGCACCACCTTCATCAGTTTGGGCCGCCGGGCGAAAGCGATCACCCGGCTTTCCAGGGCCCAGTACAGCGCCGAGCGGGCCAGGCGCTGGGTAAAGGGCAGGTGCTTGAAGGCCCAGCGCTCCAGGGCACCGAGCTTGCGATCGGGCTTGGGCATGATCCACGGTGGGGTGCGTTGGAACAGCTTGAGCTGAGCCACTCGCGGGGCGATCTTCGGTACGAACTGGATGGCACTGGCACCGGTGCCGATCACCGCGACCCGCTTGCCTTGCAGGGAGTAGCGATGGTCCCACTGCTGGGAGTGGAAGCGCTTGCCGGTGAATGTCTCGAGCCCCGGGATGTCCGGGATCGCCGGGCGCGACAGGCCGCCCATGCCGGACACCAGGACCCGGGCGCTGACCCGGCGGCCATTGCTGAAATGCAGTTGCCAACGCTCACGATCCTCATCGAAGACCGCTTGCTCCAGGCCCATGTTGAAGCACAGGTAGGGCGCCAGGGCGAAATCCCGGGCGCAGTTTTCCAGGTATTCGCGGATTTCCGGCTGGGGGGCGAATTGCCGCGTCCAGTTCGGGTTGGGAGCGAAGGAAAAGGAATAGACATGGGATTGCACGTCGCAGGCGCAGCCCGGGTAGTGGTTGTCGCGCCATGTGCCCCCCAGGGAGGCAGCCTGTTCGGCAACGAAGAAATCCGTGATTCCGGCCTGCTTGAGCTTGATCGCCATGCACAAGCCGGCAAAGCCTGCGCCGATGATGGCGATATCGACGACCTCGGGGCCGTCGGGTGGCGAGTACGCATTCATTGTGTGTACCTCGATTGTAGTGACGCTTGGGTGACTTTCGTCAGTGAGTGAAAACTCAGGATTGCACAATTTAAAATAATGTTTTAAAAATTAATTTAAATAAATCACCTGAAAATGTCACCTGCGCTCGTCGCCTGTGGATTTGCGGGCTCCATCCGGACTTGGGTGGGATTCCACAGGCGGTACCAGGCCAGGGCGACAAGCCGGGCCGGATCAGTGATTCGGTTGCCGCGCGAGACAGGTCAGCTCGAGGGGGCGTGGTATGGAATGGCTGGTAGCGGTGACGGTATTCCTGGTGGTCAGTGTGGTGCTTTGGCTGGTGAGCTTTCGTATCGACCGCAAGATAGAAAGCCAGGTGCCGATCAACGGGCGCTTCCTTGAGGTCGGCGGCGAGCGCCTGCACTACACCGATGAGGGCAGGGGGCCGGTGCTCCTGATGATCCACGGCCTGTCCGGCTGCGCACGCAACCTGACCCATTCCCTGGCGCCACAGCTGCGTGAGCAGTTTCGGGTGATCACCCTCGATCGCCCCGGCTCTGGTTACTCCACCCGGGCCCGAGGGGCCCCGGCCGACCTGCCGGCCCAGGCCAGCCTGATCGCCAAGTTCATCCGGACCCTGGACCTTGGGCAACCTTTGGTGCTCGGGCATTCCCTGGGTGGCGCCATTGCCTTGTCGCTGGCGCTGAATCACCCGCAGTCTGTGTCGGGGCTGGTCCTGGTGGCGCCCCTGACCCACCCGCAACGGATGTTACCCCTGGTGTTCCTGTCCCTGGGCGTGCGGCCGGCCCTGCTGCGCCGCTGGATGTCACTGACGTTGGCCGCGCCCATGGCCATGCTCGGGCGGCACAGCCTGGTCAAGGCGGTATTCGCCCCGGACCCGGTGCCCGAGGACTTTGCGGTACGCGGCGGCGGCCTCTTGGGCATGCGTACGAGCAACTTCTACAACGCCTCCAGCGAGATTGCCGTGGTCAACCGGGCCTTGCCCGACATGGTCAAGCATTACTCCAGCCTGAAGCTGCCGGTGGGCCTGATCTACGGCTCCAAGGACCCGGTCCTGAGCTACCGCAGGCACGGCGAGTCCATGGTCGGCAAGGTGCCGGGCCTGGCGCTGGAGATCGTTCAAGGGCGCGGACACATGCTGCCCATTACCGCGGTAGAACGGGTGGTCGCCATGGTCCGGCACGTTGCCGGGCAGGCCGGACCGCAGCGTAGCGCGACCATATTGCATCCGCCGTTCGCGGCATCACGAGCAGGCTAGGGGCGTGGTGCGGGGTGCTTTCGGGGGCCCGGCGACGACTTTGGCAGCAGCTGTAACTGCTTTACGGGCGACATTCAAAACAGACTGAAAAAATAGTTGACGAGCTATCGAATCCGCGCTATTTATTTTAAAAAAATGTTTTGAATGTTTTTTTTGAAAGTGCAATTGAGTGGTTAAAATAATGAAAATACCGCCATTTCACGCTTCATCTTCATTCACTCTCGCTTCGGACAGCGCAGATGCGCTTTCCTTTATAGCATCCTTGTCCTCTGCCATCCTGCGGAGGCTGCCATGAATGTTTCAGTGGCGGCACCTCAAGTCTGGACCGATGGCAAGCGTCACCTGTGGTGGCTGGGTACCTTGCCCATGATCACCCCCTTGTTGTCTGGAGTGTTCGCGCTCCTTACCGGTATCCAGCTCTCCTGGTGGATCGGTGTACTGGTGATCTTCGGCCTGATCCCCTTGATCGACGGCCTGATTGGCGAAGACACCAGCAACCCGCCTGAATCCGCCGTTCCAGACCTGGAAAAACAACCCTACTATCGTTTCATCGTCTACAGCTGTGCCGTGCTCTCGGTGCTGTCCCTGATAGTCACCGCCTGGATGGCGGTCCATGGGGTGGACTGGATCATGGCCGGCGGCCTGGTCCAGCTGAGCGAACAGCTGCACCTGCAGGGCGGCCTGGCGAATTTCGCGGCATTCGTTACCGAACGTTCGCAATTGCACGGCAGTGTGACCTGGTTCACCTACCTGGGCATGGCCATGTCCACTGGGGCGGCCACTGGCATCGCCATCAACATCGCCCATGAACTGGGGCACAAGAACCTGCCGATGGCCAAGTTCCTGGCCAAGCTGGCCCTGGCCTCGACGTTCTATGGGCACTTCTTCGTCGAGCACAACCGTGGGCACCACGTCCGCGTGGCCACACCGGAAGACCCTGCCAGTTCGCGCCTTGGCGAGTCGTTCTGGAGCTTCCTGCCACGCACCGTGTGGTTCAGCCTGCGCTCGGCCTGGCACCTGGAAGGCGAGCGGCTGCGCAAGCAGGGCTTGCCGACCCTGCACTGGAAGAACACCGTGCTCAGTTCCTGGGCCTATAGCCTGGTGCTGTGGGGGGTGCTGATCGCTTGGCTGGGCGTTGCGGTGATCCCGTTCCTGGTGATCCAGGGCATCTACGGTTTCTCCCTGCTGGAGGTGGTGAACTACGTGGAGCACTACGGCCTGCTGCGCCAGAAACAGGCCAACGGTCGCTACGAGCGCTGCTCGCCACGTCACTCCTGGAACAGCAACCGGATCGTCACCAACATCTTCCTGTTCCAGTTGCAGCGGCATTCGGACCACCATGCCAACCCCACTCGTGCGTACCAGGCTTTGCGCCACTTCGATGAGTCGCCGCAGCTGCCTTATGGCTACGCCACCATGATCGTCTGGGCCTACGTACCGTTCCTCTGGCGCCGGCTGATGGATCACCGGGTACTGGCTCACTACTCGGGTGATGTACGGCTGGCCAATATCCAGCCGGCCAAGCGTGCCGAGATACTCAAGCGCTACGGCTTCAACGCAACCGATTGAGACACCGCTCTTTAGTTGTACTGCTCACCACTTCAAGTGCTCGTGAACCGTTTGTGTTCGCCTGTGATTCGCCTCTTGAAGGGTGAGCAGAGCAAGACAGAAGTCCTTAAACACGTTGACCGACAACAACAATAAGCAACTGTAAGGAAGTCACCGATGTCTATCTCACCGCTGTTTGCAGCCCGTCTGTTCGTGGTCCTGGTGGGTGTATCGCTGATGAACGCGGCCGACGCCGCGCGCATCGAACCGGCCAACACCGAGTTCACCGCCAAGGGCCCCATCAGTTTTGCCAAGAGCATTATCAATGCCGATTGCACCATCCAGGTCAGCGGCAAGATCAGTCCTGATGGCAGCTATGCCAGTGTCGAGAAAGTCGATTTCAGCGGCGGCCTCAAGTGTGGCCAGGTCGAGGCCACGCACTTGCCCTGGAAGCTGATTGCCAAGGACGAAACCAGCGGTGCCATGTCGGGTATCCGGGTCACGGTGCACGCCCCCCTGGTGGGCGGTGAATGCGGCCCGAGCACAGCCGAAGGCAGCTGGAACAACACCACCGGCAAACTCGAAGCGGCCCAGGTCAGCCTTGACGGCGGCTGCACCATCAAGACCGTATCGATCCAGATGCCGCCCAAGTTCCGGGTAACGCCCTGAGTAGCAACAGAATCCAAGGAGGGACGCTGATGATCTTGCAAGCGGATTGGAAAGCCCCGGCTGTCCAAGCGGCATCGATATCACCCTAGCGCACTCCAGTATCGAATTCGGTCGAGCCGGAGCGCCGATGGCGTCATCGACAACCTGGCGAGGCTGATAACCCCCCTGGCAACAACTGTTGCCTAATTCTTGAGGAAAACAACAATGCAAAGCATCAAGACTCTGGTATCTGTCGCTTCCTTCGCCATCTGCCTCGGCGCCGCGTCGATGGCTAGCGCAGCGACTATCAGCCCTGCCGGTCCGTTCTCGGCTCCGGGCTCCATCACTGTCACTTCGCCTGCGTCGTTCAATCAGCCGGTGACCTGCAACATCAACTTCACCGGCACCGTGAACGGCCCTAACGCCACCATCACTGGCGCCACTGTCAACGGTGCTAACCCACTGTGCGGTGTGCCAGTACTGCTCAACCTGCCTTGGACTCTGACTCCCGCCAACGCCACCTCGGGCACTGTGTCTGGCGTGAACTTCAAGATCATCAACGACTGCAGCGCTACTCCGGTCACCATCAATATTGCCTGGAACAACGGGACCAACACCCTGAGCGTTCCTTCGGCGCAAACAGTCGGCAAATGCAAGATCACTGCTTTGAGCGTCAACCCAGATCCACGTTTCACTGTATCGAACTGATGCAGGTGTAGGTTTCTAGCCTGCTGATCACCGGCTGGAAAAACAGGCACCTCGCTTGGGGTGCCTGTTTCAAGGTGCTTAAGATCGATCTGTAACGTAACTGAAAGTTGAGGTGTGAAGAACTTACTAACAATAACTTGAATGGATGTTCGGTCGAGTCCAAACATTAAGAGGTATAACGCGATGAACACTGTTAAAACTCTGTTTTCTGTGGCTTCTTGTGTTATCTGCCTGGGCGTGACGTCGATGGTCAGTGCGGCGACCATTGAACCTAAAGGGAAAGGTTTTAATGCGCCGGGTACTATTACGGTAAGGTCGCCTGGCTCACTTAATCTACCGGTGACCTGTAATATCAATTTCAGTGGCAATGTGACGGCAGATGGCTCCAAGGCCATGATCACCGGCGCCACTGTCAGCGGTAGTAATCGCCTTTGCGGTGTGCCCGTGTTGCAGAACCTGCCTTGGACGTTGACCGCTACCAGCACCACTACCGGTACGGTTTCCGGTGTCATGTTCCAAGTTATCTTTGATTGCAGCAGTGCTCCGGCGACCATCACTGGCAATTGGAGCAATGAGCAAAATCGACTGTGGATCAGCTCTGCGCAGCGGGTGGGAAGTTGCACGATCACTAATTTGAGTGTCAATCCAAATCCACCTTTTAAGGTGTCGGAATGAAACAGGCTCGAACGCTGTTAGTGTTCGAGTAACGCTGAAAATAGGCACTTCGCTAGAAGTGCCTATTACAAGGATCTGAGCGGGTCACGATTGTTTTATGTCATGTATAAAAAGCACGGGGCCGGTCTTGGAGTTTGGTGTGTTCAGTTTTTTGCGGGTGCTGTCTATAAGCTTTTGGGTTTTCGCGAGCGCAATTTTTTCAGCAACGATAAGGTTGATCTTAGTGCTTTGAATGTCACTTGGGTGCAGGCAATTGATATTTGCAATGTCATGGCTTTGTTACCCAGTTGCGGATTTTAGGGTAGTGCCATAACGATACATGAACGGCCATTTGTTGCTTTAACTGGAAACAGGCGCCTCATCGCAGGTGCCTGCTGCAATACCCAGGATCGGTGGGGCAACCGATCGCAGCCGATAACAATAAGTAAAGTAAGTAAGGAGTAGGGCATGAATAACAAGAAATACAAGCTCCAGGCGGCCATTGGCCTGGCAGTGTTGGGTGGCCTGATCGGCTCTGGCTCGGTGCAGGCGGGTGGTTTCTCTACTCCGACCTACGGGGCTCCTGGGTGGGGTCGAGCCTTCGGGGGAGGCTCGCTGTTCAAGAACGACCCCAGCGCAGCGTTCAACAACCCGGCGGCCATGGCCTTTATCGATCGCAACATCGCCCATCTGACGGTCGACTACGCCCGCATCAAGATGAAGTACAAAGGCAATGCCTATGACTTCCGTGGGGACCCGGCGACCACGCTGCCTGTAGATGGAGATGGCAATCCGGGGGATGCATCGGTTCCTCTGGATGGCAATGGTGGCCAGGGTGGCTTTACCGCCTGGTTGCCGACAGGGTTCATGGTGATGCCCATCAATGATCGGTTCGCCTTCGGCCTCAGCCAGGTGGTGCCCATGGGCATGCGCAGCACCTGGGACCAGAATGGCTCCAAGCTCCGTGATTTCGCGGTCGATACCAAGATCGAGACCGTGGGCCTGACCGGCTCCTTGTCGTACAAAGTCAGGGACGACTTTGCCGTGGGGGGAGGGCTCATCGTCCAGCGAAGCCAGGGCTTCGTCAGCCAGAACCTCAACCTCACCGGGGCTGCCGCCCTATCTCCCGGGTTGGGCGGAGCGATCGATTTTCCATCTGGAGTAGGGTCCAACCTGATGCGGGTCAAGGTGGACAACACCTCGGTAGGCTGGTTCACCGGGGTGGTCTGGAAACCCACGGATCGTGACACCCTGGGCCTGAACTATCACGCCAAGATCAAGAACAAGATGGAGGGCCACTACAATATCTATGCCGATGCGACGGGGCGCGGCCAAATGACGGTGAAGTTGCCAAACCTCGGCAACAAGACCCTGGTCGAAGCAGCCTATCCCGGCCTGAAGCTGTTCCCGGACGGAGCCAAGGCATCAGCAGAACTGGACATTCCAGCAACCGTCGGCCTGGACTGGGTGCATGTCTTCGATGATCGCTTCACCATGGGCGCCAGTATGCTCTGGACCCAATGGTCATCGTTCAAGGACCTGACCCTCAAGTCCCAAGGCAACACCATCGTCTCCATCCCGTATAAGTACAAAGACACCATGATGTACTCCCTGGGCGGCGACTATCGTTTCACCGACCGGCTGACCTTGCGTGCCGGTGTGGCATTCGACGAGACCCCGACCCGGGACTCGACCCGGGACCCGCGGATCCCGGACAACGATCGCTGGTTCACCTCCCTGGGCTTTGGCTATGACATCAAGGCCATTCCAGGCCTGACCATCGACGGCGCCTATTCCCGGCAATTCGTCAAGGAAGCCAAGCTCAAGACCGTCAACCAGGACCGCCTCGGCGGTTCCCGCCTGGACGGCAAGGTCAATGCCAAGGGTGAAGTGGTGAGCCTCTCCGCCACCTATAGCTTCTAAGGGCGAGCCACCGCCAGAGCCAACGACAGCACCAAGGGATTGCGCTGCTGCCGTTGGCTCAACGGGCCTTTGTAGAGGCCGTTTTCATTCATTTTTCCCCCTTCTGGCTGACTGCGTTCAGCCATTTTGTGTTGTAGAAAATTGTTAAATAAAAATTTCAAAATAAAATTTGAAACGCACTTGTTTCCTTTGTAGTGTGGTTTCCGAGGGGCCGGCACAACGCCCGGGCTCCAAGGAGCTGTCTCGTTAGAACAAGAGAGGTATTCCATGATTGTCTGGTTATTGGTGGGAGTTGCCGCGGCGCTGGCCCTGGCGTATCGACAGGCGAGCGCGGCCCTGTGGCTGGGTGCCGGCCTGGTCTGGCTGGCGGCCGGGCATCTGCTGGGCCTGGTAGGTACCCTGGGCCTGGTCCTGGGGGTCGTGCTGGTGGTAGCGCCCGCTGCATTGCTGACGCTCAAGCCACTGCGTCGTACCTTGCTCACCAGCAAGGCCTTGGCGATGTTTCGCAAGATCATGCCGGCGATGTCCGATACCGAGCGTGCGGCCATCGAGTCCGGCACCGTGTGGTGGGACGCCGAGCTGTTCAGCGGCAAGCCCGACTGGAAACGCCTGCTGGGGGCTGCACCGGCCAGCCTGAGCGCCGAAGAGCAGGCGTTCATGGACAACGAAGTGGAAACCCTGTGCGACATGGCCAACGACTGGGAAACCACCCAGGTCTGGCAGGACCTGTCGCCCAAGGCCTGGCAGTACACCAAGGAAGCCGGCTTCCTGGGGATGATCATTCCCAAGCAGTACGGCGGCAAAGGTTTCTCCCACTATGCCCATTCCCAGGTGGTGATGAAGCTCTCCACCCGCTGCTCGGCGGCGGCGATCTCGGTCATGGTGCCCAACTCCCTGGGCCCGGCCGAACTGCTGCTGCACTACGGCACCGAGGCCCAGCGCCAGCACTACCTGCCGCGCCTGGCCCGTGGCGAAGACATTCCGTGCTTTGCCCTGACCAGCCCCTATGCCGGCTCCGATGCCGGGGCCATTCCCGATACCGGCGTGGTCTGCAAGGGCCAGTTCGAAGGCCAGGAGGTCCTGGGCTTTCGTGTCACCTGGGACAAGCGCTACATCACCCTGGGGCCGATCGCCACCGTGCTGGGCCTGGCATTTCGCGCCGAAGACCCGGACGGCCTGCTGGGCAAGAAGGGCAGCCTGGGCATCACCTGCGCACTGATTCCCACCACCCATCCGGGGGTGAACACCGGGCGCCGGCATTGGCCGCTGAACGCGGTATTCCAGAACGGCCCGACTACCGGCAAGGATGTGTTCATTCCCCTGGAGTGGGTGATTGGCGGCGCGGCGCAGGTGGGCAATGGCTGGCGCATGCTGATGGAGTGCCTGGCCGCCGGGCGGGCGATTTCCCTGCCGTCGTCCAACGTCGGCCTGGGCAAGGTCGCGGTCCGCGGCACGACCGCCTATGCGGCGATGCGCAAGCAGTTCGGCCTGCCCATCGGCAAGTTCGAGGGTGTCCAGGCGCCCCTGGCGCGCATGTCCGGGCACCTGTATGCCTGTGACTCGGTACGCCGGGTATCGGTGGCGTCCCTGGATGCCGGTGAAAAACCTTCGGTGATCTCGGCCATCGCCAAGTACCACGTCACCGAGCGCGCGCGGATCATCGTCAACGACGGCATGGATATCGTCGCCGGCAAGGGCATCTGCATGGGCCCCAACAACTTCCTGGCCCGCGCCTACCAGCAAAGCCCGATCGCCATCACCGTGGAAGGCGCGAACATCATGACCCGCTGCCTGATCATCTACGGCCAGGGGTTGATCCGTTGCCATCCTTACGTGTTCCGCGAGATGGAGGCGGCCCGCGATACCGGGCGCAAGGGCCTGGAGGATTTCGACAGCGCCATGTTCGGCCACATCAGCTTCGTCTTCGCCAACACCGTGCGCGCGGCCGTGCATGCAGTGACCGGCGGGCGCCTGATCAAGGCCCCGAGCAACACCGACAAGGCCCTGGCGCCTTACTACCGCCAGGTCCAGCGCCTGTCGGTGGTGCTGGCCCTGGTCTCGGACATCTCCATGGGCGTGTTGGGCGGCGCACTCAAGCGCAAGGAAAGCATCACCGGGCGTTTGGGCGACATCCTCTCCCAGCTGTACATCCTGTCCTGTGTGTTCAAGCGCTTCGAGGACGATGGCCGGCCCCAGGCCGACCTGCCCCTGGTGCACTGGGCTGCCCAGGACGCGCTGTTGCGAGCTCACGAGGCCCTGGCCGAAGTGCTGGAGAACTACCCGTCCAAGGCCGCGGCGCGGATCATTCGTGGCCTGAGCTTTCCGTTCGGCATTCCCCAGCACAAACCCAGCGACCGCCTGCTGGCGGAGGTTGCGGAACTGGTGCAGACCCCGGGCGCGACCCGCGACCGCCTGCTGGCCGATTCCTACATCCCGCAACCGGACATCGACAAGCTGGCCTACGGCGAACTGGCGTTCCGCTTGCAACCGCAGGTGGAGCTGATCGAGGCGCGACTCAAGCCGGCGGTCAAGCAGGGCACCCTGGCACCGCTGCCGATCTCCCGCGACGCCTTCGACGTATGGCGACTCAAGGCCCGGGAACTGCAATTGATCAGCCAGGACGAGGACGAATTGCTCGACCGCTATGTGGAGTACGGCGATCACGCGATCCAGGTAGACGACTTCCCGCAGGATTTCGGTCTGTTGGAAGCCTTGCAACAACGCCAGGCGCATTTCGAACAGAGCGCCAAGCCGGCCTCGCGCAAGCGCAGCGCCAGCAGCGAAGACACGGTAGCGGCCAGCGACTCGGCCTATTGACCTTCTACTGGTTTTGATTGGAATCCATATATGTCCGACGGTTATCTTTCGTTCGTCAATTCCGGGTGGGGGCGCTGGCTGGCCCAGCGCACCGGCCTGCCACAACCGGTGCCGCTGCAACGCAACCGCGAGGGGCAGGGCGGCAACCTGATCAACCCGGTGATTCTCGCTGCGGCGCCCGAGGGGCGCCTGTTGGGCGAGTTGCAACGGATCTTTGCCGCCACCGATATCGTGGCGGCGCAGGCCGCAAGCATCAACGCGCCCTCGACCGTGAAGGTCCAGGGCGTGGTGTTCGATGCCACCGGGCTGGGCGACGTCGCCCAGCTCGATGAGCTGTATCGCTTCTTCCATGCCAACGTCCGGCGCCTGACCGCCCATGGCCGAGTCGTGATCCTGGGGACGCCACCGGAACGTTGCACCGAACTGGCCCAGGCGGTGGCCCAGCGTTCGCTGGAGGGTTTCGTGCGTTCCCTGGGCAAGGAACTGCGCCGGGCCATCACCGTACAACTGCTGTATGTCGAGCCCGGTGCCGAAGCGGAACTGGACAGCAGCCTGCGTTTCTTCCTGTCCCGGCGCTCGGCTTATGTCTCGGGCCAGGTGGTGCGCATCGGCGAACCGGTGGATGTGCCTCGGCAGCTGGATTGGGAGCGGCCCCTGGGGGGGCGCCGGGCCCTGGTTACCGGTGCCTGTCGTGGCATCGGCCTGGCCATTGCCAAGGTCCTGGCCCGCGAAGGCGCCCAGGTGGTGTGCCTGGACATCCCGCAGAGCGAGGTCGAGCTGCAACAGGCCGCCGCCAGCCTGGGTGGCAACGCCCTGGCCCTGGACATCACCGCGGCCGATGCTGGCCAGCGCCTGCTGGCGTTCGTCGCTGAGCAGGGCGCCTTCGATATCGTGGTGCACAACGCCGGCATCACCCTGGACAAGACCCTGGCGAAGATGACCGAGGCCGCCTGGCGCAAGGTCATGGCCGTCAACCTGGAAGCGCCGTTGCTGCTCAGCCAGGCGCTGCTGGAGGGGCAGGGGCTCAATCCGGGCGGGCGGATTGTCTGCGTGTCGTCGATTTCCGGTATCGCCGGCAACCTCGGCCAGAGCAACTACGCCACCTCCAAGGCCGGGGTCATCGGCCTTGTCCAGGCCCTGGCGCCGTTGGCGGCGCGCCAGCAGATCACAGTCAACGGCGTGGCCCCGGGGTTCATCGAAACCCAGATGACCGCGAAGATCCCGTTGATGATCCGCGAGGCGGGACGGCGGATGAACTCCATGTCCCAGGGTGGGCAGGCGGTGGATGTGGCCGAGACCATCGCCTGGCTGGCCCATCCCGCCTCCGGCGGGATCAATGGGCAGGTGGTCCGCGTTTGCGGGCAAAGCCTGCTGGGAGCCTGAGCCATGAGTGCCGATTCCGCGATTCGCATCATCGAGCCGCCACCGTCCCGTGGCCAGTTGCTCTACGACGGCCTGCGCGGCTTGCGCAAGCCCAAGCTTGAGACCGCACCGCCGTTGCCCACCGAGCGCCTGGTGCGCCCGGCGGTGGAGCTGCAGGCGGCACAGGTCGCCCGTTATGCCCAGGCCTGCGGGTTCCGCCGCGAGCATGGGGTGCCGCTGTCGTTCCCCCATACCCTGGCGTTTCCCCTGCATCTGTTGCTGCTCACCAGCCGGACCTTTCCCTATCCGGCCAGTGGCATGGTCCACCTGGCCAACCACATTCGCCAGCATCAGCGCCTGGAGGAGGGCCAGGCCCTGCGCCTGGAAGTCTTTGCCGAGCGCTGGGTCGCCCATCCCAAGGGCCAGGCCCTGTCCATCGCCACCCGTGCCTACGGTGGTGGCGGGCTGGTCTGGGAGGGCGACAGCCTGTACCTGCGCCGCGGCGTTTCCGACCCTGTGGGCGAACCCTGGGCAGGTGCACTGGCGCTGGATGAACAGGCCCTGATACGCACCCAACGCTGGAGCCTGGCCGGGGACCTGGGGCGACGTTTCGCCAAGGTCAGCGGCGACTTCAATCCGATCCACACCTCCTGGCTGGGTGCGCGATTGTTCGGTTTCCGTCGGCCCATCGCCCATGGCATGTGGACCCTGGGCCGGGCCCTGGCGGCGCAACAACCACCGCATCCGCTGGCCGTGGCGCAGTTGGATTGCGAGTTCAAGCTGCCGATTTTCCTACCGGCCTCGGTAAGCCTGTGGAGTCGCGTGCCCGACGGCCCGCGCCATGAATTCGAAGTGCGCAACAACGCGGGCGACAAGCCCCATATGCGCGGCCTACTGACCTGGGGAGCTCGGGAATGACTGAGTACAGTTTCAATCCGGCGCCGGTGCGTCGGGTAGCGATCATCGGTGGTAACCGGATTCCGTTCGCCCGTTCCAACACGGTGTATGCCAATGACAGTAACCAGGACCTGCTGGTGGCGGCCCTGCAGGGCCTGGTGGACAGGTTCGGCCTTGCCGGACAACGCCTGGGGGAGTTCGCCGCGGGGGCGGTGATCAAGCATTCGCGGGACTTCAACCTGGCCCGTGAGTGTGTGATGTCCACCACGTTGTCGCCGCAGACCCCGGCCTACGATATCCAGCAGGCTTGCGGTACCGGGCTGGAGGCGGCGCTGCTGGTGGCCAACAAGATCGCCCTGGGGCAGATCGAGGTGGGTATTGCCGGTGGCTCCGATACCACCTCCGATGCGCCCATCGGCATCAACGAAGGCTTGCGTCGCACCTTGCTCGCGGCCAATCGCGCCAAGGGTACCGGCAACAAGCTGCGCAGCCTGCTCAAGGTGCGCCCGGGGATGTTCTTCAAGCCATTGCTGCCGCGTAACGGCGAGCCGCGCACCGGCCTGTCCATGGGGGAGCACTGCGAGGAAATGGCCAAGCGCTGGCAGATCAAGCGCCTGGCCCAGGACGAACTGACCCTGGCCAGCCATCAACGGTTGAATGCGGCCTATCAGCGGGGCTTTTTCGACGACCTGATGACGCCGTATCGCGGCCTTGCGCGGGACAACAACCTGCGGGCCGACGCCAGCCTGGAAAAGCTCGCCGGGCTGGGGCCGGCCTATGACCGCAACAGCGGCACCCTGACGGCCGGCAATTCGACACCCTTGACCGATGGCGCCTCGGTGGTGCTGCTGGCCAGCGAAGAGTGGGCCGCGGCCAACAACCTGCCGGTGCTGGCCTACCTGCGTACCGGGGAGACCGCGGCGGTGAACTTCGTCGATGGCACCGAGGGCCTGCTGATGGCGCCAGCCTACGCAGTACCGCGCATGCTGGCCCGGGAGGGGCTGGGGCTTGGCGACTTCGATTTCTATGAGATCCACGAAGCCTTCGCTGCCCAGGTGCTGTGCACCCTCAAGGCCTGGGAGGATGCCGACTATTGCCGGGACAAGCTCGGGCTCGAAGGGCCGCTGGGGAGCATCGACCGGGCCAAACTCAACGTCAACGGCGGCTCCCTGGGGTGCGGGCATCCTTTTGCCGCTACCGGTGGGCGGCTGTTGGCGGCCCTGGCCAAGGCCATTCACGAGCGCGGGGGAGGCCGCGGACTGATTTCCGTCTGTGCAGCAGGCGGGCTGGGTGTAACCGCCATCGTCGAAAAATAAAATAACAAGGAGACTGCCCATGAGCGTCGCAAGCCTGCAACCTGCCGAGCGTATCTGGCTCAACGCTTACATGTCGGGTGTACCCAGCGATATCGAAGCCGACATCGACCGTTACCCGTCGTTGCGCGAGGTGTTTCTCGAACACGTGGACAAGTATCGACAACGGGTGGCCTATGTCAGCATCGGCACCGAGATGGGCTACGACCTGTGGGAAAAGCGCGTGTTCGCTTTCGCCGCGTGGCTGCAGTCCAAGGGGGTGAAAAAGGGCGATCGGGTGGCGTTGATGATGCCCAACAGCCTGCAGTACCCGATCTGCCTGTTCGGTACGCTGCTGGTCGGCGCCATGGTGGTCAACGTCAACCCGCTGTACACCGCCCATGAGCTGCGCCATCTGCTCAAGGACAGCGGCGCCGAGACCGTGGTGATCTTCGAGAACTTCGCCCATACCCTGGAACAGGCCATGCCGGGCAGCAAGTTGAAGAACATCGTGGTGGCCTCCATCGGCGACCTGGTGGGTACCTTCAAGGGGGCGGCGCTGAATTTCGTCCTGCGCCATGTGCAGAAGCAGGTTCCCAAGTTCAACCTGCCAGGTTCCATTCGCTTCCCGGCGATGATGAAGCTGGCGGCCGTGCTGGAGTACCGGCCGGTGGAGCTTGCGCAGGACGACATCGCCTTCTTGCAGTACACCGGTGGTACCACGGGCGATGCCAAGGGCGCCATGCTCACCCACCGCAACATCCTGGCCAACCTGATGCAGGCCAAGGCCTGGGTCGGCGACCAGTTGGACGAGAACCAACAGGAAACCAACGTCACCCTGCTGCCGCTGTACCACGTGCTGTCGCTGACGGTGAACTGCCTGATGTTCATGTGCCTGGGGGGGCGCAATATCCTGATCGCCAACCCCCGTGACGTGAAGCGGGTGCAGATGATCCTGCGCAAGGAAAAGTTCAGCGGCATCGTCGGGGTCAACACCTTGTTCAATGGCTTGCTGGAGAACGAGGAATTCCGTGGGCGCGATTTCTCCGACCTGAAGCTGACGATTGCCGGAGGCATGGCCACCCACACCGCCGTGGCCCAGCGCTGGAAAGAGGTGACGGGGGTACCGATCGTCGAGGGCTACGGCCTGACCGAATGCTCGCCGGTGGTGAGCATCAGCCCGATTGAGGTCGCCCGTGTGCGCGAAAGTGATTTCAGCGGCACTATCGGTGTGCCGTTGCCGTCCACCTGGGTGCGCTTCATGCGCGAGGACGGCCAACTGGCGGACATCGGCGAGGAGGGCGAGTTGCAGGTACGCGGCCCGCAGGTGATGAAGGGTTACTGGCAGCGACCCGAGGAAACCGCCAAGGTCCTGGACCGCCACGGCTGGCTCTCTACGGGCGATATCGGGGTGATGAACGAAAAGGGCTTCATCCGCTTGGTGGACCGCAAGAAGGACATGATCCTGGTGTCTGGCTTCAACGTGTACCCCAACGAGATCGAGGATGTGGTGGCCTTGCATCCCGGGGTGGCGGAAGTAGCGGCCATCGGCGTCGAGGATGGAGTCACCGGGGAGAAGGTGAAGATCTTCGTGGTACGCAAGGACCCGAACCTTACCCAGGAGCAACTGCTGGCCCATTGCCGGGAGTACCTCACCGGCTACAAGGTGCCGCGCTACGTCGAGTTCCGTGTCGAAGAGCTGCCCAAGACCACGGTCGGCAAGGTCCTGCGCCGGGCCCTGCGCTGAACCTGAGCGCAACGGGCATGTGATTGTGGAAGCGAGGCTTGCTCGCGATGGTCGTGAGCGGTAGTGCGCGTTTACGGGATAAACGCAGCGCTCTGCAGTCCATCGCGGGCAAGCTTCGCGCCTGATGTCTTTAACCGATCGGCATTGCCCTGCGGGGCGCTTTTTTATGCCTGCAGTTTCCTCAAGGCTGGCAAGCCATATCTTCCCAGCGCGCTCACTGGCCCTCGGGCAGTCGTACCTGGCCTGATTGCAGGCCGAACACTTCCACGCCTTCGGCCGTCGATTGGCCTGTGGTCACGGGCACCCGCCGGGGCGGCTGGTCGGCTGCGGTCCGATACTCCACGCTCATGCCCTCGGCGCTGTGCTGGATCGCCGAGGGAGGTACCACGATCGCCTGGTCATTGCTGTAGGTAATGATGGTGAGCCGGGCGCTCATGCCCAGGCGTACCCGTTGCAGTTGTTCCTGGGTCAGTTTAGGAACCGACAGGGTCACGGGGAATTGGGCGCTGCCGCCCGAAGCATCTGCCGGCAGGGCGAGGCTGCTGACGATGTCCACCTGGCCGCGAAGGCGCTCGCCATCGAAGCCATCGCCGAGAATCTCCACGCTCTGGCCCTGGCGTAGCTGGTTGATATCCAGCTCCGAGACCTTGCTGACGATTTTCAGCTGCTCGATGTTGGCCAGGCCGAACAGCGCCTGGCCCTGGCCGACCTTGCTACCGTTCTGGATCGAGCCCGAGGTGGCGGCCGAGGCCGCTTGCGCCAGGGTGATCCCGGGTGCCGGCACGACGATCCCGGCAAAGGGCGCCTTGACGTCCTTGCCGGCAAGCAAAGCGCGCAGGGCTTCGTACTTGACCGTGGCATTGGTCAGTTCCATGTCGGCGATCTGGCGGTATTCGCCCTTGCCCTGTTCCTGTGCCTGCTGCAACTCGCCCTGGGCCGCGGTCAGGTCCATGCGTTGGGTCTGCAATTGCTGGGTCAGGTCATCGAGTTCGTTGCGGGGGATGATGCCCCGGCTGAACAGGTTCTGGCTCTCGTTGAGCTTGCGCTCGGTATTGCTGACGGTCATCTGCGAGGTTCGCAAGGTGCGTCGGGCCCTGGACACTTGGGGGCTGTTGTCCCAATCCTGCAACTCCTGCACTGTGCGGCGCGCCTTGAGCTGTACCGACAAGGCCTCGCGCAACTGGATCTCGATCAGGCTCGGGTCCATTTTCAGCAGCACCTGGCCGGCTTCGACCCGCTGGCCCTGTTCCACCAGGCTGGCCAGGACATTGCCGTCGAAGGGCGCTACCAGGCTGATGGTCTGCAAGGGTTCGATCTTGCCCACCAGGCCGATCTGGTGGGTCAATGGCGCGTTGCTCACTTCGATCCACTGCCCTTTGCCGGGTTGCGGCTCGGCCGGGGCGCGATAGCTGATCACGACGGCACCGGCCACCACCAGCAGGGCGATGGCAACGCCAACCTGGATACGGCGTTTGCGTAGTTTCTTGGGATCAGAAGTCGTTGAGCTCAATGTCCCAGGTCTCCAAGGTCGTGCCCAGCGTCAGGTCCAGTTGGGTCTGGGCGTTGAGATAGGCAATGAGGGTATTCAGGCGCGCGTTTTCGCTGGTACGCAAATCGTTTTCATAGCTCAGTACCTGGAAGTTGCTGGAGCGTCCGGCGCTGAGCTTTTCCCGCTCGATTTCCAGCTTGCGCCGGGATAGCTCCACGGCGCGCTGGGAGATCTCATATTGGCGCCAGCGCGTCCCCAGGTCGCGCACTACATCGTTGACATTGCGCTCCAGTTCCTGACGGGCTTCGGCGATGGTCAGCTCCTGCTTCTCCACGGCAACCCGGGCCTGGACTTCCTGCTGGCGGGTCTTCGGGTCACCGATGGGAATTTGTACCTGGACCCCGGCATAACTGTCCCAGTTACGCCTTGAACCGTTGCCGCTGTCATTGTCGTAGCGATTGCGAACCTGATTGGCGCCAGCGACCAGGGAGACATCCCAGAGTCCCTGGCTCTTGGCCACGACCAGGTTCAGATCGGCCTGCTGGCTGCCCAGCAGGGTCGCCAGGTAGTTGGGCTGCTGGATTTGGGCCAGGCGCAAGGCCTCCTGGCGACCGATGCTGATCTGTGTTGCCTGCAACGCATCGCTGGCTCGAACCCGGGCCGACAGGTCAAGCGCCAGCAGGCGCAGCAATGACAAGCGATTGCTGTCGACCTGATTGCGCGCATCCTCGACCCCCAGTTCCTGGGTGGCGATATCGGCCTCAGTCTGCACGATCTCGAATTCGGCCATCCGGCCGGCGGCAATCAGGGCCCGGTTCACGTCGAGCAGGGCATTGGCCCGCTTGAGCGCCGCCTCCACGATAGTCAATTGCTCCTGGGCCCGAAGCAGATCGCGGTAGGCGCTGATGACGGCGGATATGGTTTGCGCCACGCCAGCCTTGAGGTTCAGGCGATTGGCTTGCTCGTTGAGGCGTACCAGGCGCAGGGGTGCGGTGGTGACATCCCAGCCGGCGCCCTTGAGCAGCGGTTGGATAATGGAGAGGTCCAGCCCGTCCCGGCGGTTGTAACCGGCACGGTTGGCATTGCTCAGCTCCTGGTTCCAGGCCAGGTTCAACCGAGTCCCGTATTCGGTGAGCAGGGTCGAGGAGGGCTTGAGCGTGGCGTTGCGTACACCGTCCGCACTGCCTCTGTTGGCCTGGTAGGTGCCGTTGATCGAGAGCTTGGGGTTGAAGGTGTCTTCCGCGACCAGCAAGTCGTATTTCTGCGTGACACGGTCCAGGTAGGCGCTGCGGATTGTGCGGTTGTTGCGCAGCCCCAGGTAGACGGCATCGGCAAGGGTCAGGTCGACCTGCTGGTTCAGCAGTGTGGCGCCGTCCTGGTGCCCACCGATATTGCGCATGCTGGGGGCCGATGCCTGGCTGAGCACATCCATCTCCTTGGCCAGGGCCAATGGGCTGAGCAGGCATGACCACAGCAACAGGGCGACGATACGTTCACTCATCCCGCAAGGCCTCCACCGGTTGCAGGGCAGAAGCCGAAAGCGCCGGATACAGGCCGAAGAACAGGCCGATCAGCAAGGTGCTACCGACACCCAGTGGCAGTGAGGTGGACGCCAGGGCGAATTCCCAGCCGGAGACCCGGGCATAGAGATAGGCGGCGCTGATTCCCAGGAGGGCCCCTGACAAGGCCCCAACGGCTGTCAGGGTCACCGCCTCGAGCAGGAACAGGTTGCGAATGTCCCGGCGCCGGGCCCCCAAGGCCATGCGGATACCGATCTCCCGACGCCGTTCCGAGACGTTCATCAACATCACGTTCATGACTCCAACGCCACCGCCCACCAGGGAGATCCCCCCCAGCGCCATCAGCAAATAGCCGAAGGTGCGGCTTTGCCGGGTCATGCCGTCGATGATCTGCTGTGGTATCTGGACCTCGACGCCTCGTCCTGGGACGAGTTTTTTCAAGGCTTGCTCCAGATCGCTGGCCACGTGGTTCATATCCTGTGCCGGGGCTGCGCGGGCGATGAGGTTGCTGATCTGTGGCGAGGGAGAAATTCGCCGCATGCCTTCCAGCGGTATGAACAGTGAGTCGTTGGTCTGTACCGGGATCAATACCGCGGAGGGTTGTTCGCGCAGAATGCCGATGATCTGGAACAGGTAATCGTTGACCCGAACCCGGTCCCCTAGCCGCAGGGGGTGATGGGGCGTACTCAAGGTCCGGGCGATGTTGGCGCCGATTACCGCATAGGTTTCACCGGCATCGAATACCGAGAGGAAACGACCTTCCAGCAATTGCAGGCGCATGGCCTGGGCCAGCGGTGCGGTAGCGCCTACCAGGCCGGCATTGGTGGTCCGCCCCTGGAAGACCACCGGGCCGCTGAACAGGGATACGGGCGCGATATGCAGGATGTGTGGCAGGCGCTGGTACAGGTAGTCGATATCCAGGACCGCAGGCATCCGGGCCTTGCTGCCGGATGTATCGGGAAACTGTACGGCAAGGGTATCGGTGCCCATGTCCTGGAAGATCGCCGCGGCATCCTTGGCGGCGTTATGGCCGATATTGATCAGGGCCACCACCGAGGAGCTGCCGATGACGATGCCCAACAGGGCCAGGATCGAGCGCTTGCCCAGGGTCCGCAGGCTGACGAAGGCTTCGTGCAGCAGCTGGCTGGCGCTTTGCTCGAGCATCAGGCTCATGCCGGACAGACCTCTTGCACCACGCCGTTGTTGACCCGGATTTGCCGCTCCAGGCGCTGGGCGATGCCGGGGTCGTGGGTAACGATGATCAGGGTGACCTGGCGTTCACGGTTCAATGACAGCAGCAGGTCCATGATGTCCCGGGCCGTGTGGCTGTCGAGGTTGCCGGTGGGCTCGTCGGCGAGGATGACCGAGGGTTCGCCCACCAGTGCCCGGGCGATGGCCACCCGTTGCCGCTGGCCGCCGGACAGGTCCGCCGGACGGTGGTCGGCACGCTGCCCGAGGCCGACCTGGTCGAGCATGTGCATGGCTCGCTCCAGGGACTCACGCCGTGCCACCCCGCGGTAGCTCAGGGGCAGGGCGACGTTGTCCAGTGCGCTCAGGCGTGGCAGCAGGTTGAAGCTCTGGAACACGAAGCCGATCTGGCGGTTGCGGATCGCCGCCAGCTGATCGGGGCTGGCGCGGAAGATATCGTGGCCAGCGAAGCGATAGTCGCCGCTGTCGGGCAGGTCCAGCAGGCCGAGGATATTCAGCAGGGTACTCTTGCCAGAGCCGGAGGCACCGAGGATGGCGCAGCTTTCACCGGCCTGGATGGACAAGGAGACGTTCTTGAGAATATGGAGCGGTTGCTCCGCCAGCCGATAGCTCTTGCCTATGCCCTGCAGGGAGATGAAACCTTGCTCGATTATCGTCTCTGTCATTGCTTACTGCGCCGGCTGGCTCGACGGACTGTCTGAAAAAAACCACACCTGGGGGAGTCTTCGGGGCAGTTTTTTGGAGCAGCGCCAAGCTCTGGTTTTATTTATTATTTTAAAAAACTTGTTTGAATAGTAACTGCGTTCATTCCTGTGCGCTAGCTGTCTAGAGCGGGTAATCGAGCGCTTTTTTTGACAGGTTCAGGGCAGGAACCCACTGGTCACAAAACGGCCTATGGGCGCTTTAGGAGTCCCTCAGGCCCTTGCTTTTAGGGAATCTCGCGGGTATAAAAAATCAAATTTTTTTTTAAAACACTGTTCGAACGGTCAGTTTTTCATCCAGTAAAGGTTAGCCCTCCATGGTCGCCAAGAAACTCAGTGCCCCCAATGTCACCAAGACCCGACTGCTGGAAGCGACCGAGGCATTATTCATCAAGTACGGCTACGACGCCGTGCTGCTGCGCCAGATCACCGAACGGGCCAAGGTCAACCTGGCGGCGGTGAACTATCACTTCGGCGACAAGGACTCGCTGATGAAGGCCCTGCTGATGCAGCGCCTGGGGCCGCTCAATGATCAGCGCCTGGAGCTCTTGGCCAAGTGCGAGGAGCAGAGCGACGGGCCGCTGGATTGCGAAACCCTGCTGGGGGTGTTGTTCGCCCCGGCGATGGGCATGGAACGCAGTGATGAAAGTGGCGGCGTGGAAGGTCGTTCGTTCATCCGCTTCCTTGGCCGGGTCTACAGCGATACCTCGCCCTTCATCCAGGAGTACCTCAAGGAACACTACCAGCCGGTGTTCGAACGCTTCTTCAAGGCATTCGCCCTGGCCCTGCCGGACCTGCCGCGTAACGAGCTGGGGGTGCGCCTGCAGTTCGCCCTCAAGGCGATTTCCGGGGTGATGGCGGGCACCGAGTTGCGGCTGTTGATGCAGGCGATGAGCCTGGGGCGCCCGGCCACCGATGCCGAGGTCATGGCCAAGCTGATCAGCCTGGTATCGGCGGCGATCCGCGCGCCAATGCAGGACCCGGACTCAGAGCAGGCACTGGAAAAGGTCCTCGCGACCCAGCGACTGATCCGCCAGCAAAGCCATGCCCTGGCCGGGCACCTGTAGCCGCTGCCGAGCTGGCGAGGCTGCGACCGGCTGCGCAGCCGCCGCAGTTCGCGAATCCACCTGAGCTGATGTCCGCCGCGCAGAGCCGACACCCGCATCATTCGGCTGATCGATGATGCTCAATGCCTGGCAGGACATCTGCTAGGTTTTCCTGGCACTTGCCAGGAGCCCTCGCCATGACTTCCTTCCAGCAGCACATTCTGGCCGTCAACGGCATCGAACTCAGCGTCTGGGTGGCCGGCCCCGAGCAAGGCCGGCCCGTTTGGCTGCTCCACGGCTTTCCCGAGTGCTGGCATTCCTGGCGGCACCAGGTGCCGGCTTTGGCGGCGGCCGGGTTCCGGGTCTTTGTCCCGGAAATGCGTGGCTACGGCCGCAGCTCCGCTCCCCAGGCGATAGCAGACTACGACCTGCTGACCCTGTGCGCCGATATCCAGCAGGCCATGGAGGCCTTCGGTCACGAGCGGGTGTGCATGGTTGGCCACGACTGGGGGGCGCCGGTGGCCTGGCACCTGGCTCTGTTGGAGCCGCAGCGGGTGGCGGCGCTGGTGACGATGTCGGTGCCCTTTGCCGGGCGGCCCAAGCGCCCGGCCAGCGAGATCATGCGCCAGGTGCACGGTGGGCATTTCAACTACATCCTGTATTTCCAGGAACCGGGCGTGGCCGAGGCCGAGCTCGACGCTGACATCGATACCAGCCTGCGGTTGTTCATGGGCAATATCGAGGCCCTGCTGCAACCCAAGCCGGCCGACTCCCGATTGTTCGATGGCGTGACCATCCCCGACAGCTTGCCCAGCTGGTGCCCGGAGGACGATTTCCAGGTCTATCGGCAGGCTTTCGTTGGCAGGGGATTTCGCCCGGCCTTGAACTGGTACCGCAATTTCGAGCGCAATTGGCAGCGTACCGAGTTTCTTGCGCAAGCCCGGGTCATACAGCCTACGTTGTTCCTGTTGGGCGATCGCGATCCGGTCGGCGTGCTGGAGGCCCATACCCTCAAGCGCATGCCCGACCGGGTCGCCGACCTGGAGCAGCATGTGCTGCAAGGGTGTGGGCACTGGATCCAGAGCGAGCGTGCGCAGCAGGTCAACCACCGGCTGCTGGACTTCCTGCACAGGCGCTTTTTGTGAACCTTGCCATGCGCTCACTTCTCGAGCCCTGGGAGGCGGGCCGTCAACCCAGGACTTCACGCAGCCGATGCCAGAGCATGCCCAGGGCCAGCAAGGGCGCACGCAAGGCGGGCCCGCCGGGAAAGGTCATGTGCGGTACCGCGCTGAACACGTCCAGGCCCTGGCTGTGGCCGGCATGGATCGCCTCGGCCAGCAGCCGCGCGGTCCAGTGGGTGACGTTAAGTCCATGTCCGGAGTACCCCTGGGCGTAGTACACGTTGGGGAACTGGCGCAGGCGTCCGACCTGGGGGAAGCGGTTGGCGGTGATGCCGATCTTGCCACCCCACTGGAAGTCGATACCGATGTCCCCCAGTTGTGGGAACACCTTGAGCATCTTCGGCCGCATGTAGCCGGCGATATCCGCTGGATCGCGGCCGGAGTAATGGCAGGCCCCACCGAACAGCAGGCGCCGGTCGGCGGTCAGCCGGTAATAGTCGAGGCCGACTTTCTGGTCGCACAGTGCCAGGTTGTCCGGGATCAACTGCCTGGCCAGAGGTTCCGGCAGCGGTTCGCTGGCGATGATGTAGCTACCCGCGGGCAAGACCTTGCCGCTCAGGCGCGGCTCCAGGTCCTCCAGGTGAGCGTTGCACGCCAGCACCAGGCGTCCGGCTCGCACGGTGCCCCTGGCGCAGCGCAGCTTCACGCTATCGCCGTGGCCTAGCTCCAGCACCGGGCTGTGCTCGAAGATCCGCACGCCCAGGGACGTCGCTACCCGGGCTTCGCCCACCACCAGCTTGAGTGGGTGCAGGTGGCCTGAGCCCATGTCCACCAGGCCTCCGGCGTAGGCCTTGGAGGCCACTACCTGGTGCATGTCCCGGGCCGCCACCAGGCGGGTGGCATGGCGATAATCCAGGCTCAGCAGGTGCTCCTGTTCGCTTTGGAATGCGGCGAACTGGGCTGGGGTATTGGCCAGTTCGCAGAACCCCCAGCGCAGGTCGCAGTCGATCCCGTGCTTGGCGATACGCTGGCCCACCACCTGCACCGATTCGATACCGGCCTGTTCCAGGTATTTCAGTCCTTCCTGGCCGACATAGCGGGCAAAGCCGCTGATGTCATGGCCGATGCCGCGGATCAGTTGCCCGCCGTTGCGCCCGCTGGCGCCCCAGCCGATGCGCCGGGCCTCCAGGAGGATCACCGTGAGCCCGCGCTGGGCCAGCTCGATGGCGGTGTTGACCCCGGTGAAGCCGCCGCCAACCACGCAGACGTCGGCTTGCAGGTCGCCTTCCAGGGATGGGTAGCCGGGCAGGGCACCGACCGACGCCGCGTAATAGGAGTGGGCGTGCCCGTTGGCACCGCCCAGGGAGAGTGGCTGGTTCATTTGTTGGACTTCACTTTGCTCCACGAGCGAGTCATGACGCGCATGATCGCGGGAGATGGAGTGCTGGCGATGTACAGCTTGTCCAGCACCTCCTTGGGTGGGTAGACCTCGGGATCGTTCACCAGCTGGGCGTCCATGTACTGCTGGGAGGACGGCGTGGGGTTGGCATAGCCGACCTGGGCGCTGACCTTGGCGATCACTTGCGGGTCCAGCAGGTAGTTGATGAAGGCATGGGCCTGTTTGGTATTGGCGGCGTCCGCGGGAATGGCCATCAGGTCGAACCACAGGTTGCTGCCTTCCTTGGGAATCGCGTAGGCGATGTTCACTCCATTCTTGGCTTCCCTGGCCCGGTTGGCGGCCTGGAAGGCATCGCCGGAGTAGGCGAACGCCACGCAGATATTGCCGTTGGCCAGGTCCGAGACGTACTTGGAGGAGTGGAAGTAGGTGATGTAGGGGCGCAGGCTCAACAGCTTGGCCTCGGCCTTCTGGTAATCGGCCGTCGATTGGCTGTTGGGGTCCAGGCCCAGGTAGTTGAGCATCGCCGGCATGACTTCATCGGGCGAGTCCATCAGCGAGACCCCGCATTGCGCCAGCTTCTTCAGGTTCTGCGGTTCGAACAGCACCGCCCAGGAGTCGATATGGTCGATGCCCAGCACCTGCTTGACCTTGTCGACGTTGTAGCCAATGCCATTGGTGCCCCACAGGTAGGGCACCGAGTACTGGTTGCCGGGATCGTTCTGCTGCAACAGGGTCATCAGCTTCGGGTCCAGGTTCTTCCAGTTGGGCAGTTGCGTCCGGTCCAGCTTGAGGAAGGCCCCGGCCTTCACCTGGCGGGTGAGGAAGTGGTTGGAAGGCACCACCACGTCGTAGCCGGTACGTCCGGCCAGCAGCTTGCCTTCCAGGGTCTCGTTGGAGTCGAACACATCGTAGATCACCTTGATCCCGGTCTGGGCCTGGAAGTCGGCCAGGGTCGTCTTGCCTATGTAGTCGCTCCAGTTGTACACGCTGACGCTGGGTTCGGCCTGGGCGGCGGTGCTGCACAGGGTCGCCAGGGCGACCGGGATCACTGCTTTGAATAGACGCATATTCGACACCTCTGTGGGATGTTTTTGTTGTTCGAAAAATCGCCGGATCAAACGCTGAGCAGCAGGAACTCGCGTTCCCAGGAGCTGATCACCCGCTTGAAGTTCTCGTTCTCGGCACGCTTGACCGCGACATAGCCACGCACGAACTTGCGCCCCAGGTACTGCTCGATGACCGGGCATTCCTCCATGTGCGCCAGGGCGTCCTCGATGGTGATCGGCAGGCGCAGGTTGCGTCGCTCGTAGGCGCGGCCTTCCACTGCCGCGCTGGGGGCAATGCCTTCGACCATGCCCAGGTAGCCGCACAGCAGGCTCGCGGCGATCGCCAGGTAGGGGTTGGCATCGGCACCGGGCAAGCGGTTTTCCACCCGCGTGGCTTCCGGGCTGGAGGTCGGTACCCGCAGGCCGGCGGTGCGGTTTTCCACGCCCCATTCGACGTTCACCGGGGCCGAGGTATCCGGCAGGAAGCGGCGGAACGAGTTGACGTTGGGGGCGAACATCGGCAGCACCTTGGGGATGTACTTCTGCAATCCGCCGATGTGCTGCAGGAACAGCTCGCTCATGCTGCCGTCGTCGTTGGTGAACACCGGCTTGCCGGTGGCGATGTCCACCACGCTCTGGTGCAGGTGCATGGCGCTGCCGGGCTCATCGGTGATCGGCTTGGCCATGAAGGTGGCGGTGACGTTGTGCTTGAGCGCGGCCTCGCGCAGGGTGCGCTTGAACACGGTGATCTGGTCCGCCAGGTCCAGGGCGTCGCCATGGCGGAAGTTGATCTCCATCTGCGCCGGGCCGTCTTCGTGGATCAGCGTATCGAGGTCCAGGCCCTGGGCTTCGCACCAGTCGTAGACGTCCTCGAACAGTGGGTCGAATTCGTTGGCGGCATCGATGGAGAATGACTGCCGGCCGCTCTCGGCACGTCCAGAGCGTCCCAGGGGCGCTTGCAGCGGCAGGTCCGGGTCTTCACAACGCTGGGTCAGGTAGAACTCCATTTCCGGAGCCACGATCGGCTGCCAGCCCTTGTCGGTGTAGAGCTGCAGGACTTTCTTCAGCACATTGCGTGGCGACAGTTCGATGGGGTTGCCGAACTTGTCGAATGTGTCGTGGATGACGATGGCCGTGGGTTCCAGGGCCCAGGGCACCAGGTAGATCGACGAGGGATCGGGACGACAGAGCATGTCGATGTCAGCCGGGTCCAGCAGTTCGTAGTACAGGTCGTCGTCGACAAAATCCCCGGTTACCGTTTGCAGCAGGACACTTTCCGGCAGGCGCATGCCTCGCTCATGCAGGAACTTGTTGGTGGGTGCGATCTTGCCGCGGGCAATGCCGGTCAGGTCGCTGACCACGCACTCTACTTCGGTAATCTTGTGCTCTTTCAGCCATGAGGAAAGCTGATCGAAAGGGGCGTTCATAAAGACCTCGATGATTGTTTTCATCTGCACCCAGGTGAGCGGGAGTATCCCGGCAAGGCTTCCCCTGCGGTGCATTGGCGACTATCTTGGGCGAGCCTTGTGGTTCCATCTATCCACTTTCAACAGACGCAAAACGCACCAAAAGAGTGCGTAAGGTCTTCCCATGACGACGTCCAATCCGCTTCAAGTCCAGGCTTTCAAGGCCTTCGATGTGATCGACCAGGTCCGGGCCACCCCCGGTTGGGTCCAGCAGTACCGGCAGATGTCCCCCGGGCATTTCAATGGCCTGGTGCGTTACCTGGACCTGCAGGGCGTGCAAATCTACGAAGAGCGCATGAATACCCGGGTCGAACAGAACTTCAATGCCCCCGAAGGCGCCCTGGCGTTCTGCTTCGATCGCAGCGACAACGCGCTGTACGTGCTCAATGGCGAGAGCCGTAATATCTGGATCACCCCCGAGAACTACCAGGAAGTGGCGGTGGTGTTCGGCCCCGAGTTCGTCCAGGGCCAGGGCCTGGGGGTCGAACGCCTGGATGGCCTGTTCATGGCGCCCTTGACCTGCCAGCAGAACGCGTTGTTCTGCCGCTGGCTCAGCGCGACCTTGACGCGCTTGTCACAGACCCTCGATCCACCCAGCCGGGAAGCCCTGACCCAGCAGTTGCTCGATGACTGCCTGTACATTCTCGACAGCGCTTGCGTGCGCCTGGACCGCGATGGCCTGCAACGGCGCACGGAGGAACGGGCCATCATGCAGCGGGTCGCGCAATGGGCCGCCGACCTGCCCGAGGAAACCCTCAACCTGCTGGAACTGGCCCAGGTCGCCGGGGTGTCCCTGCGCCAGTTGCAGAGCGCCTTCAAGGCCTTTACCGGCATGGCTCCCAGCCAATGGCTGCGCCTGCGCCGGCTCAACAGCGCCCATCGCGAGCTGCGCAGTCGCACTCCACAGGAAACCACGGTGGCCGAGGTGGCGATGCACTGGTCGTTCTGGCACCTGGGGCGTTTCTCCAGCAGTTATCGGGCGTTGTTCAAGGAGTTGCCCAGCCAGACCCTCAAGCGTCGTCCTGGATGAAAAGCTGACCTGTCGTTTGTGGCTGCTTGGCAAGCAAGACTCCGCAGGACGGCCGGCGGTGCCACGCCGTGCGTTTCATCGGGTTGCAAGACCAGGTTGTCTGTCCAGAAACGAGCATCGAGGTGGGGCTGATCAGCCTACGGTAGCGGCTTGCGCCTAAAAGATGGCGATTTGACATAAACCATTTAGAGTAATGAGCGGGATTTACAATCAAGGATTGATGATGGACAGATCCGTACGCTCCACCTATCGCAAGAGTGTCCTGTTGACAGGTGTGTTATTGAGTGCGATGGGCTGCTTGAAAGCCCAGGCTGCCGAACCTGATTTCATCACGGTGCTGATCGAGAACGAGGGTGACTACCCAATCACTTTCGAACCTGCATTCAATGTCAACGCGGCGGATTTCGAGCGCAAGTACCCCATTGATGTGCCTCGGTACGCCACTCTCAAGGGGACGGAGGCAGGGCCGGTGGTGATTGGGTCGCGTCAGCAGGGAGTGCTGGTGATGGCACTGAAGAAACCGGTCATCAATATCGTCGATCTGTTCAGCAAGGACTGGGGCTTCAATCTCAAGTTCTGCCAAGAGCGAGGTGCCTGCGATGAAGCCCGCGTGAGTGGCACCATTCGTTCCACCACGAGCTTCAGGTGGTCACAGACGAATAACTTCAGCAACGCCTCGTATGGCAGCATGACCAACGCGGAAATGCAGGCCTATGCCGGTGCCAAGTCTGCTGTTTCGGGAATACTGACTGTGCTCGGCGGTGTGCTGGGCCTGCCTTTCGGTATTGGCGGTATCTTTGGAGGGTTGCCCGATGCGCAAGACTTCAGGGTGACCTTGAAGCAGCAGTGCAATGCCCGCTTTTCCATGAATCTGGAACCCTCGGTTGCCCAGGATGGCGCGTTTCTTGTGGATCTGCGGGTCAACCGGGTGCTCCCCAGCGACATGACCAACTTCAATGGCTTTGTCATTGATGACAGCGCGGTACACAGCAACGGCTTCCATATCGTCGAAAACAGTTGCACCGATGGTCGGCAGGCCCAGTGCCTGATCAAGCTGCGCGGTGGAACGAGCGTTACCAACCTCAACACCACCGAATTCGCCGTCAGTAACCGCGCCGGATGCAAGGCCGACGAGAAACTGGCCTATTCCCAGGGCTCTTTCATGCTGAACAACAAAGTCGGCTTTCCGGTGCGCTACACGTTGTTCATCAAGGACCGCATGGTGGACAACGGTGAGGTCTGGCCTGATCAGAACAAGGATTTGCGCCAACTGGTGGGGCAGGTCATGGCCACTGTCGGCGATCAGGAATGTCCACAAGCCCAGGACCCCTGGATGGGTGGGCGGCGCATGGGCGTCTGTCCGCTGCGGTTGGAGGTCCAGGGTGATGGCGGCCCGGGGCTCAAGGGCAGCTTGCGTTGTACACTTTCCATGCGCCAGGGCACCGTGGGCGACCCCAATGCCGACTACATGAATCTCTACAGCTTGACTGGCTGTACGCCGAGCATGCCGGCCTCTATCAGTCCGACAGCCGATTTCTACCAGATGGATATCAAGCGCATGGTGCCGTTGAGCGGGATGTACAAGATGATTTCCATCGATCTGTTCAAGCCCGTTCGTCCCTAGAGAGTGAGGCGGCCCGTGGTGGTAGCAAGCAAGAGCAATGAGCACCAGGAACCAGGATAAGGAACTGCAACGAATGTCGACCATCCAGAATGCTAGCGTCTCTGGTGGAAATGATGCGCCACTCACTCACCGCCAGGACGATCTTCTGGACCGCTGGCCGTTAGCCAAGCTGATTCATCGCGTGATCACTTCCACTCCCCCGGACTGGTCCTCGCGCATCGGCCTGTACGGCCAGTGGGGCAGCGGCAAGACCAGCGTGCTGAACTTCCTGCAGCAGATTGCAGAGGAAAAGGGCGATATCGTCATCCGCTTTCCCGTCTGGCGCACCAACGGTGAAGACGGGTTCCTGGCCCGCTTCTACCTGGAGTTGACTCAAGCACTGCAAGGTGAAGGCCTGGCCGAGCCCTTGCGCCCCTGGCTGCGGCGCTTGAGCCAGAAGGTCAGCCATATCGCAGCCAAGGCGACGGATACGGTTGCCCAGGCGCAGCTTCCGGACTCACTGGAGTACGGTCAGGTCATCACTGCTGCGGCCAAGGTATCGGGGGTCGTGTTCGACAAGTTGGGCAGCATGCTGCAACTCAAGGAAGAGGACCTGGAGGCGTTGCACAGACAGTTGGGTGCGCGCCGGGTGATTGTCTTCATCGACGACCTGGATCGCGCCGACCCGAAGATTCTGCCGGAAACGCTCCTGGCCCTGCGGGAGCTGCTCGACTGGCCTGGGTTCGTCTTTGTCCTGGCGTTCGATCATGAGCTGATCAGCCGGGCGTTGTGCAGTTACTCCGAGGCTTTTGGCGAGTCCGCCCAGCACTTCCTGGACAAGATCATCGACGTACCCTTTGCCCTGCCGGCACCCACGGCCAAGCAGACAGAGAAGATGGTGATGAAGAACCTGCAGGCGTGCTGTGGTTTTTTACCTGCGACGACGATCGAGCGCTGTGCCCAGTGGTTTCCCGGCAATCCGCGCCAGGCCAAGCGCATCTGTCGCAGCCTGTCGGTGTTCGGTGCGGCGGCAGAGCGGCACAACGAGGGTGATCTGGACTGGCACGGGATTGTCTTGCAGACCCTGCTGCGTGAGCTGGAGCCCAGGATGCTCGATCATTTTAACCAGCACACCCAAGTGCTCTTCAATGCGTTCGGACCCAGCATGCTGGGTGGCCCAAACGAGGAAGAGCGCGAGCAGCAGCGACAGGCAGCGCTCGCCACGAGCCGCTTCGATCCAGAGGGGCCGTTGGCCCAACGCTCCTTGCAACTGTTCGAGGCGTTCGTACTCGCACGGCGCGACAGCCAGTCGGGGCCGGAGAAAATCGACTACGAGATGAGCCTGGCAACCCTGGTACCTGCCTTCACGCTTCGAGAGTTTGCGCTGTTCTTCGATAGCTGGCTGGAGCATCGGAGCAAGGGGGTCATCGATGAGTTCATCCACCAGGCCATCGACCGGAGTGGGGAAACCGAGCGCCTGGTGATAAGGGACATGCTCAATGCCGCCAACATCCAGTATGGGCAGCTTCACAGGGCGGCTGGCGCGTGTTACTCCCGGAGTGCATTTGAAAGTGCCGCTGATAAATGCCTGGCGTTGCTGGAGTTGATGGAGTGGTTCTACGGCGAGGGGGCGAGCGAGACCATCAGGGCGGTTTGTCGGGAGCCCGAGGCCTGCCTCGCCGCGATCAGGACCTTCTTCGACTTCCTGAGTCTGGACGACACTGAACTGGATCGGAACATTCGCCAACGCGAATGGTGTTTGGCCCAGCGCATTGCGGCTAACTGTGATGAACCGAACCAGATTCACTTTGCAATCCAGACCCAGTTCCGACAACTCATCAGCTATGGCAGGCAGGACTTTGAGGCCCGCGACCAATACCTGGACAAAGTGACACAAGCAGTGGTGCCAACCCTGGTGAGCAGGGCGATCGAGCTGTTCTTCTGCCCAAACGGTATCGCCAACTCATTGTTTACGGAAAACTCGAAGTATCAATGGCTGTTAAGTGGCAAGAGCTCGCCCTTGTATGAGAGCACGGCCGCAATAGAGCTGTTGGAGACCCGCATGCAGGCTTCCAGGGATGCCCGGCAGAATGCCGTGCTGGCAGATAACGCATCCGCTTACCTGAGCTACTTCGAGCTGGGTGATTCATTTATACAGCCGTTGCTCCATTACTCGGCCGCTACCCATGGTCGGTACGTTCAATTGAGTTGGCAGGCCTTGACCCAGGTCGAACCCAGGGTCCAGGTACTGGTTCGGCTCAGGAACCTGCGCCACAACCTGTTGACAGTAGGCGTGGCAGAGTCGCTGTTGCCCATTCCCGCTTGGTGGGCGGGCAGGGAAGGCGACCTGGAGCATGAGCAGCTGGGCCTGTAGCGGCTTGGCATAGGAGCGCTGCACTGCATCCTTCCAAGGCTGGAGCAATGGCTGGCCTGGTGCGCAGGAACGGGCCTGCTGGCCTCTCTTGTGAGTGGAACACCAGGCCCGGTGCAACGGGTAGCGAGTGAACTATCGGGACTCAGTGCGACAGGTCCGGCCCAGTGCCGACAGGGATTGGCACCGAGTTCACCCCGCACGGTTGGCGCAAGGTTCTGGCGCACTCCGGTAAACCTCTGGCTGCTTGCGTGGGTGTGCCCAACAGCAGGCAGGCGCCAAGCCAGCACGGTAGCGAGGTTTTGCAAGAGTCCTGCGAGAGTCGCAGATGCCCTGTTCACTGCATGAGGTTCAACGCCGGCTAGATCCATTTCTGGGCAGGGGGCGAGGGCAAGGGGCTTGACCCGAGTGCGTGGCCGAAACTAGCATCGGTCTTTCATTCAATAATTCAATTGAATGTATTGCCAGGAGTCCTCATGCCCAATCCCAGGAAAGCTTCATCGAGCTCCCGCCTCCCGCTGTGGGGAGGATGGTCATGACCGCACGAGGCCATCGCGATCAGGTGTCCATGCCTGGGACGGTCTACTGGTTGGCCCTGACCATTTTCGTCCTGACCACTTCCGAGTTCATGGTCGCTGGCATGATGCCGTCCCTGGCGGCGGTGTTCGGCGTCAGCGCGGCGCAAATCGGCTACCTGATCGCCCTGTATGCCTTGGGCATGGTCCTGGGCGGTCCCTTGCTGACGGCCTTGTTCCTCTGGTTGAAGGTGCCCAGTCGGCAAGCCCTGCTCTGGCAACTGGCCCTGTACCTGCTGGGCGCCGTAGTGGCTGCCAGCGCCAGTCACTACGGCACCATGGCATTGGCCAGGGTCATCACCGGTGTGGCGGGTTCGGCATGCATCGGCGGGGCGCTGGCGATCTGTGCCGAGACAGTGGCGCAGGAGGCCAGGGGCCGGGCCTCATCCATCGTGCTCAGCGGCATGATGCTGGCCACTGTACTTGGGGTCCCGGCGGCGACCCTGATCGACCAGCACCTGGGCTGGCGAACCAGCTTTTGGCTGGTGGTGGCGCTGACGGCTGTGTGCGTCGTGATCGTCAGGGCGCTGGTGCCGTCTTCGCGAGAGTCGAGCGGCGCTGGCCTGGGTGAGCAGTTCAGGGCCCTGGGCAGCGGCACGCTATGGGCCGCCTATGCCAGCAGCGGCTTGGTGATCGCCGCGGCCTACGCGGCATTCACCTACGTCACGGCGATCTTGACCGAGGTGTCCGGGGTACCTGGCACACTGCTGCCGATCCTGTTGGGGCTGTACGGCCTGATGAACCTTGTCGGCAACAGCCTGGTGGGGCGTTTCGCCGATCGCTTCACCTTCGCCGTACTCAGCTCGGGATTGCTGGTGCTGGGCCTGGCCTTGCTGGCCTTCGCGCTCTGCGCCGAGCAGGCGCTGTTCAGTGTCGTGGCATTCCTGGTCATCGGCCTGGTGGGCGTGCCCCTGAGCCCGGCCCTGATCGTGCGGGTCATGCGTACCGCCAATCCCGGACCCCTGGTCAACAGCGTGCATGTGTCGGTGATCAATGCCGGCCTGGCGTTCATCGCCTGGGCTGGCGGGCTGGCGATCCAGGCGGGCCATGGGCTCAAGGCACCTTTGTGGATCGGTGCCGTGCTGGCGTTGCTGGCCTTGCTGACGCTGTTGCCGCGCCGGGTCAGGGCTTCGTTGGCGCCAGCGCCACTTTGTGAGCCGGGTTGATGGTGGTGTTGCTCAACCCGGTGGTAGCAGGCGTATCGGGTCGACCGGCACGCCATTGGCGCGGATCTCGAAATACAACTGGGCGCGGTCGGTATCCTGGGACCCGGCTTCGGCGATTTTCTGGCCCTTGATCACCATCTGGCCTTCCTTGACCAGCAGTTTGCTGTTGTAGGCATAGGTACTGGTGTAGGACGGCCCGTGCTGGAGAATCATGAGGTTGCCGTAGCCGCGCATGTAGCCGGCGAACGCCACCTTGCCGCCGAGGCTGGCGTGGATCGGCTGGCCCTCGGCGGTGGCGATGCGGATGCCCTGGTTGAGCTTGCCGGTAGGCGAGAAGCGTCCGATCAGCACCCCGCGCAGCGGCCAGGTCCAGCCTTTGAGAGTGACCTTGGGCATCGGCGGGGCAGGCGGTGGGGCCTTGCTCCTGCTGGTGCTGGTTCGTGTCTTGCTGCTGGCCACCCGGGTCGTTCTGGGGGCGCCACCGCCCACCTTCAATACCTGGCCGACTTCCACGGTATAGGGCGCCTTGAGACCGTTGAGCCGCGCCACTTCCTTCCAGTTCGTGCCGTTGCGGCTGGCGATGGAATACAGGGTATCGCCGCGCTGGACGCGATACTCGCCAGCCTTGAGGGGCCCGGAGTTGGAGGGCTTGGAACTGCACGCCGACAGAGTCAGGAGCAGGGCAATGAATACGAATCTTGCGAACACACGTTATCCATTCTGTCTTGATAGGAGCGGGGGCCGGAGTGCGGCCAGCGCCGGAATCGGCTTGTCGCTCAGCGAGGTCGGCCACTATACCTGTTTGCCGATCGACCGGCGCGTAGTAGACCACGGCGACTGACAGGGAACTCCCCCCTGGCCGAGAAAAAAACGCTACGTACGTAGAAGAGGGGGCGTATGTGCAATGAAATCCAGCATGGCGCGTAACAGGCGGAACGTTGTGCCTGTCAGCGCCGGGCTATTGGCAGGTGCAGGCTGGTGGCCTGGATTGGAATCTGCAGCGGGCGCGACGGCATTGCGCGGCGCCCGCCAGCCACTCAATGCGGTGCGCGGTGAATGGTCTTGAGCAGGTCTTCGGGGCTGATATGGCCCACCACCGAGTCTGCACTGCTGCCGGGCAGCGGCAAATCGAGGATATGGCCCTTGATCTTGCCCACCACGTGCATTTCGCAAGGCTTGCAGTCGAACTTCAGGGTCAGCACCTCGTCACCGTGCACCAGCTGCATCGGGGCCACCTTGGTACGTACCCCGGTCACGCCCTTGGCCTGCTTGGGGCACAGGTTGAAGGAGAAGCGCAGGCAATGCTTGGTGATCATCACCGGCACTTCGCCGTGTTCCTCGTGGGCCTCGAAGGCGGCGTCGATCAACTGCACGCCATGGCGATGGTAGAAGTCTCGGGCCTTCTGGTTGTAGACGTTGGCCAGGAACGACAGGTGCGACTCGGGGTAGACCGGCGGCGGGTTGCTTTCGGCTTTGCGCGAGCCCCGTGGATGGGCGGCGATCCGTGCGGCGTCCAGGGCTTCGATGGCTTCCCGGCGCAGGGCCTTGAGCTGGGAGTTGGGGATGAAGTACGCCTGGGGGGCGTCCAGCTTGACGTCGGTGGCGTGGTAGCAGGTAGTGCCCAGCTGGCCCAGCAGGTCGCGCAATTGCTCCAGGGCCTGCTCCGGCTTGTTGGCCACGCCAAAGGGGCCGTCCAGGGCGACGCTGATGCCGATGCCTTCTTCACTGGTGGCGCTCAGCTCCAGTCGCTCCTCGCGCAGCCGGGCCTGCCAGGCCAGGCCGATACGGCGTTCGGCGGAGGTACGGGTCAGGGCCTGCTGCCAGTTGTGGTCCAGGTTGCGGCTCAGCGGATGGTTGGGGCGCAGGCGATGCAGGCCCTCGGGCATTTCGTTGGGCTCGACGCGATAGCGATAGCGCTTTTCACCGTCTTCCTCGAACTCGCCGCGGGCTTCGGCGATGTTGGCGCGAAAGCCCACCACCTCGCGCTTGACCAGCAAGTTGAGGCCGTCGCCGTTGGACAATGGCTCGAAGGTCACCACCTGCAGGTCGCGCTTGCCGACCTTTTCCACCACGCCCACCGGCAATCCGGTGAAGGTTGGTGAGTCGAACGCGCCGATGTCGATCTTGCGCTCGCTGACGAAGTAGTCGGTGCTGCCACGGTGGAAGGTCTTGTCCGGGTCGGGAACGAAGAAGTGCGCGGTGCGGCCGCTGGACGCGCGAGCCAGGTCCGGGCGGTCTTCCAGTACGTCGTCCAGGCGCTGGCGGTAGTAGGCGGTGATGTTTTTCACATACCCCATGTCCTTATAGCGACCCTCGATCTTGAACGAGCGCACCCCGGCCTCGACCAGGGCGCGGATGTTGGCGCTCTGGTTGTTGTCCTTCATCGACAGCAGGTGCTTTTCGTAGGCAATCACGCCACCGTGCTCATCCTTCAGGGTGTAGGGCAGGCGGCAGGCCTGGGAGCAGTCGCCGCGGTTGGCGCTGCGACCGGTCTGGGCATGGGAAATGTTGCACTGGCCGGAGAAGGCCACGCACAGGGCGCCGTGGATGAAGAATTCGATGGCCGCGTCGGTCTCGGCGGCGATGGCGCTGATTTCCTTGAGATTCAGCTCACGAGCCAGTACCAGCTGGGAGAAGCCGGCCTGGTCGAGGAACTTGGCCCGCTCCAGGGTGCGAATATCGGTCTGGGTGCTGGCGTGCAGTTCGATGGGCGGAATGTCCAGCTCCATCACCCCCAGGTCCTGGACGATCAGCGCATCGACACCGGCGTCGTACAACTGATGGATCAGTTTGCGCGCCGGCTCCAACTCATTGTCGTGGAGGATGGTGTTGAGGGTGGTGAATACCCGGGCGTGATAGCGACGGGCGAATTCCACCAGCTGAGCGATATCGCTCACCTCGTTACTGGCGTTGTGGCGGGCGCCGAAGCTCGGGCCACCGATGTACACCGCGTCGGCGCCATGCAGGATGGCTTCGCGGGCGATGCCGACATCGCGGGCAGGGCTGAGCAGTTCGAGGTGATGTTTGGGCAAGGACATGTTTTTTTAATCAGGCTTATCAGGGTCAAGGCGCGCATTGTAGCGGCGAAATGCTTGCCCGGCACCCGTGTGCTGCCCGGCGGCGGCTGCGCACTGGGCGCAGCCGCTTGGCATCAGGCCTTGGCGGCCATCGCGGTGACTTCCACGCGCATTCCCGGCACTGCCAGCGCCGCTACGCCAACGGCCGCGCGAACTGGCCAGGGCTTGGCGAAGAAACGCTGGTAGACCTCGTTGAAGGCTGCGCGATCGGCCATGTCGGTGAGGTAGATGGTCAGGTGCAGGACCCGGTCCATGGAGCTACCGGCGCGCTCCAGCGCGACCTTCAGCGCTTGCAGGGTGCACTCGCTTTGCAGGGTGATGTCGCCCAGTTCCAGGCTGCCGTCGGCATGGGTCGGGATCTGGGTGGAGACCAGCAGGCCGCCGAAGCCTGCGACGTCGGAGGAAATGGAGTCGGCGTCCGGATCGGGCAGGAAGGAAATATCTTGGTTTGCCATGGGGCTCTCTTGTTCGAGGGGGTTACAAGGGCAGGGCCGTTCGGGGCGGTCGCTGCGCAAGGCTTGCATCATGCCATCCGTGGCCCGGCGGTTCAAAACTGCAGGCTGAGCATCCTGGCCAACTGTCGGTGCGCCTCGCGGTGGGAGCGATTGCAGGCCTTCAACGTGTCCTGCAGGCACTGGACGAAACACTGGGCGGCCGAATCCAGGGGCTGGTCACGCAGGTGAATCACGCTGGCTTCGCTCTCCTCGAGGGGTTGCTCGAGGGTCAACGCCCGAACCCTGCCCTGCAGGGGAGGACAGAGCATCATGGGTTCGGGGGAGTAGCCGAGCATCCCGGCATCGGCGATCAGGCTGCTGAGCATGGCACTGGACTGGGCACAGACGATGCGCCCGGGGTCTATGTGCAAGCCGTGGCGTTCGAACAACTGGTGCATGAGTGGCGCTTGGCTGGACTGGCTGAAGTTGATCACCCAGTCATTCTCCAGCAACTCGGCCAGCGAGCGCGCCGAGCATCGCGGGTGCTCATGCACCGCCAGGACCTTCATCCGGTAGCGTGCCAGGGGCATGTGCACGAACTCCTGGGGGGGCAAGGGGGCGGCTGGCCCCAGGGCCAAGTGCATCAAGCCATTGCGCAGCAGCGGCAGACTGACGGCCAGCAGGCCTTCATAGACCTCCAGCTGGACCTTGGGCAGCGCCTGGCGAAAGGCCTGGACCGTGCTGGCGAGTACGGTCTGGCCCAGCCAGGGGGTCACCCCTACGCACAGTCGCGAGGGCGTTTCTCCTCGTAGGCTGGCCAAGTCGGCCTGGGCTTTTTGCAGCTGGCTGGCGATCTGCGTGGCGTGTGGCAGCAGGATCTTACCAGCCGGGGTCAAACGGGCCCCACCGGTATGGCGGACCAGCAGGGCCAAGCCCTGTTCTTCTTCCAGTTCCCGCAGGGCTCGGGTCACTGCCGCCTGGGACACCCCCAGGCGGCGGGCAGCGGCGCGGATTCCGCCGCCCTCGGCAACGGCCACCAAGGCCTGCAACTGATGGAGTTTCACTGGGGGCTCCTGAATACCAACGGTTGTCACGACAACGTTTTTGCGGCTTATGCCAGGCATTTTCCGGCGCTAGGTTAGGTCAATGGACCGGGGTCGGTCCATGCGCGGCACGTCACATAGACCTTCAGGACACGACACCATGTATGAAACCTGTATAAGTCCCGGAATCGCTGAAATCACTCCGGCAATGATCGAGTTGCGACGGGCGCTGCATGCCCAGCCGGAGCTGGGATATGAAGAGTTCCTTACCCGTGAGCGGGTGGTCGAGCTTCTACGCAAGTGGGGCTATGAGGTCCATCTGGAACTGGCCGAGACCGCCGTGGTGGCTAGCTTGCACAATGGCCATGGCCCTAGCCTGGGGCTGCGGGCAGAGCTCGATGCGTTGCCGATAACCGAGCAGGGCGAACATCCATGGCGCAGCCGCACACCCGGCAAGATGCATGCCTGCGGGCATGATGGGCACATCGCGATGCTCCTGGCCGCTGCTTGTGAGCTGGCTCGCAATCGCTGCTGGCGCGGCACCCTGCATCTGTTCTTCCAACCGGCAGAGGAAGGACATGGAGGCTCTGGCGCCAAGCGCATGCTGGAGGAGAACGTCTTCGAGCTGTTTCCCTGCGATGGGGTTTTCGCGCTGCACAATTCGCCAGGCATGCCGGTTGGCCAGTTCGGGGTGTTGGCCGGTCCATGCATGGCCTCTACCGACAACATCGTCATTCTCATCGAAGGTGTTGGCGGTCATGGTGCCATGCCGCACAAGAGCGTGGACCCGGTGGTGATCGGTTCCTCACTGGTCATGGCCCTGCAAAGCCTGGTGTCGCGCAATGTACCGCCCAGTGACATGGCCATCGTGACCGTTGGTGCATTCCTGGCGGGCGATGCCGCCAACGTCATCCCCCAGCAGGCCGAGTTGCGCCTGAGCGTGCGGGCCTTGCGACCTGAGGTCCGGCAGATGCTCCGGGCGCGCATCCAGAGCCTGGCCGAACTGCACGCCGGCAGCTTCGGCGCCAAGGTACGGGTGATCTTCGGTGAGGGGTATCCGGTCCTGGTCAACGACCAGCAGGCCAGTTCGCTGGCCGCCGGGGTGATTCGCGACTGGCTTGGCGAAAACGCATTGGTGCAGGGCCTGCAACCGATTTGTGCCAGCGATGACTTTGCCTACTGGCTGGAGCGTGTGCCCGGCTGCTACCTGTTGATCGGCAATGGCGACGGCGCGGGCAGTTGCGAAGTGCATCACCCGGAATATGACTTCAACGATCGGATCTTGCCCCTGGGCGCCAGCTTCTGGGTACGCCTGGCCGAGCGTTTTCTGGCCTGAATCGAACGCCTGAGAGGAACCGTTGATGACAACAACAAAAACAACGACCACGACCCTGCTCGATGCGGCAACTGAGTCGCCCCGGCCCAAGCATCACCGGGCGATTGCCGCGATCTGCCTGGGCAATGCCCTGGAGTTCTACGATTTCCTGGTCTACAGCATGCTGGCAACGCTGATGGCCCGGCTGTTCTTTCCCTTTGGCGATCACTCGCTGATTCCCCTGATGCTGTCGCTGGCGGTGTTTGGCACCGGCTTCGTCATGCGTCCGCTAGGCGGTTTGCTGATCGGCCTGTACGCCGACCGTGTGGGGCGCAAGGCGGCGTTGCGCCTGACCTTGTGGTTGATGGCGAGCGGCTCGCTGTTGTTCACCCTGGCCCCTACCTACGCCCAGGCCGGGCTGCTTGGGCCTGCGGTGATCATCCTGGCACGTCTGGTCCAGGGGTTTGCTGTAGGCGGGCAGATTGGTAGCTCCACGACGATGCTGATGGAATATGCGGACAAGGATTCCCGGGGCTACTACTGCAGTTGGCAGACGTTCAGCCAAAGCCTGGGCATCGCCTTCGGCGGGGTGCTGGTGATGAGCCTGAGCAGTCTGTTGAGCGCCGAGGCCATGGATAGCTGGGGCTGGCGACTGGTATTTGCCGTCGGCATCCTGGCGATTCCCATCAGCGAGTACATCCGCCACCGGCTGCCGGAGACCGAAGTGCACCGCAAATTGGTACGCCAGGAGCCGGAGGACGAACGCCAACTCAAGCTGCTGTTGCGCCACCCGCGGCAGATAGTGGCCGGAGTGCTGCTCGTGACCGGTGCCACCGTGCCTATCTATACCATTCAGTTCTACCTGGCGAACCATGCGATCAGTGTCTTGCACATGCCCCTGGCTGTGGCGACCTGGGCGGCTATCTTCGCTTGCCTGCCACCGTTGCTGCTGTCCGCCCATGCGGGGCGGTTGAGTGACCGCATCGGGCGACGCAAGTCGATCTTCTGGCCACTGCCCATCCTGCTGATCGCCATCTACCCGGCGTTCCTGTTGGTCAATCTGTATCCGAATATCCTGATGCTGCTGGCGATCGTGACAGTGCTGAGCATCCCCTTGACCTACACCATCGTCCCTAACATGGCGCTCTTGCCTGAATTGTTTCCGGCCCGGATCAGGGTCAGTGGAATGTCCATCGCCTACTGCATCGGCGTGGCGGTCTTTGGAGGGTTCACCCAGTTGTTCGCTGCCGCACTGGTCAGCCTCACTGGCAGTCCGAATGCCCCGGCCTGGTACATGTTCGCCGCTATCGTGCTGTCCCTGGCGGGGTTGAAGTTGGCACCTGAAACGGCTGGCAGGGAGTTGGATTGACAGGAAAAGGAGCAGGACTGCGCCGGCATACAAGGTTACAAGTGGATCAATTGAGTCAATATTGACTCATTGGCGGCTGCGAAGTATCTTGTCGCCAGTTCGGACTTTTCCGGATATTTCATCGGTAATCCGTGTGCAGGGACGGCGCTGACACCCTCCCAAGCCCAAACAGCACGAAGTGCCCTGGCCGCGTTGCTCTGCCATAGGTCAAGGCACGGATGGATGTGCCGGTCCAGCTCCTTTGGTTGGCCGCAACCAGCCAATTTGCCCCGTCGGCCTTCGGACCGCGGGGCTTTTTTGTGTGCCGGCAATGCACTGGAATGGGGGAGGACAGCCCGTCAGGCAGGCTTGGTGGTGGCAATGGCGCCATGGAGGAACATCTGTTCCACCACATTGGCCGAATTGGCGCTGGCCGCGCGGCCACGGCGCTCGGCATCGACAATGCCGAAGATCAGGGTGAGGAACAACTCGGTGAAGACCTGGGCGGTGATATCGATGCGGAACACTCCCAACTGCTGGCCTCGCAGGAAGAACGCGTCCAGGGCATCGGTATAGAACTGCCAGCGTTCGTCTTCGCCGTCGTTGAGCATGGTGTCGGGGCGGTACTGGAACAGCAGGAACACCAGCATTTCGCGATGGGCCAGGTGCTCGCTGACCAACGAGCGCAGGGCGGCTACGGGCTCGTCATGTTGCAGGTCGGTGCTATCGATGATGCGATTGAGTACGCCTTGGCCGTGGTCTTCCATCATCTGCAGCAGCTTGTCGCGCGTGCCGCAGAAGCGGTGCAGGGTGGCCTTGCTCACTCCGGCGAGTTCCGCCAGCTCCTTGAGGGTCGCCCGCGGACGGTCGACGATGGCCTGGGCCAGCGCCTTGATGAGTCGTTCGTCTTGAGGGGTCAAGAGCATCAGTGGACCTCGTGTCAGTTGTGAAATGCACGCATTGTGCAGAAATAGTCGATGGCTTCAACGCCAATCAGCGATTGGATGAGGAAAACCGCCACTCAAGTCGCGTTCCAGACGTTGGTTCCAGGAGCACCTTCATCGCCACCCGATGGGTTCAACCCGGGTGACCGGCCTGAAACAACTGCTGGAAACCTTGCAGGGTGCTGTCCACGAAGCGTTCATCGGTGGTGCCTTCAGGGAAATCCAGGACACCCTGGATAACCAGGGAGGCCAGGCCGTGAGTGTAGGACCAGCCGGCGAGGGCCGCTCGCCGCACCTGTGGCTCGTCCACCTGCAGGTGCAGTAACTCGGCGATGATGCGCCGCAACTCGCCGAAGGCCTGTTCTCGGGCGATGGACAGCTCGGGGAGCATTTCGCCGGTGGCGAACTCGGGGCCGAACATCAATTGGTATAGCGCCGGATTACGTCGAGCGAAACCGAAGTAGCTCAGGCAGGCGTTGCGCAGTTTCTGCGTACCGTCGACGGTGCTGTCGTTGAACACCAGTACCGCTGCCAATTCACGAAACCCTTCGGCTGCGAGGCTGCCGACCAGCTGGGCACGATTGGCGTAGTGATGATAGGCGGCAGTGGCACTGACGCCCACGCGCTCGGAAACCGCTCTTAATGAAAGCCGGGTCGGTCCCACTTCCTCCAGCATTGCCCGGGCGGCAGCCAGGAGCTGCGGTGCCAGGTTGCCCACGTGGTAGGAGTCGCGCGAGCGTGGGGAGTTCTTGGTCATGGGAAGTTCGCCGGTATGGCCTGAAGGGGCCTGCAAAGCGCGAAATCCTACCACGGTGATTAATCTTGACGCTGATAAGATTGCACCTTAGCCTGCATCCCATCTCTTGCATGGGGCTCGTCAATCATGTTGCAAAGCCTGTCCGGATTGCTCCTGGCGCCGTTGCTGCTGGCCCAGGGGCGCTATGTGCGCAGGGTCACTCCACGGCTTGCAGAACCTGCTGGCGAACGGTCCGGCGCCTGTGGTGCCGGCCCCTTGCTGCGGTTGTTGATCATGGGGGATTCGGCCGCCGCCGGAGTGGGGGTGACGCACCAGGCCGACGCCCTGTCTGGCCAATTGGCAGCGCGCCTGTCCAGGCACTTCACCCTGTCTTGGCGCCTGCTTGCCCAATCCGGGCTCGATACCCCGGCCTTGCTGCAAAGAATCGAAGACAGCGATACCGAGGATTTCGACGCCGTACTGGTTTGCGTCGGTGTCAATGATGTCACCGGCGGTATCGGTGCCAGGGCTTGGATGAGCTGTGTGGCTCGCTTGGTGGCGTTGCTGCGCAAAAAGTTCGCAGCCCCCCGGGTCTTGCTGTCCTGCGTGCCACCGATGCATGCCTTTGCTTCCCTGCCGCAACCTTTGCGCTGGTACCTGGGGAGCAGGGCGCGACGCTTCAACCAGTTGCTTGGCCAGTGGAGCCAAGCGCAGCCCGGGGTAACCCTGGTGGCCGGCGAGCTACCACTGCACGACGACATGCTGGCCGTGGATGGTTTTCATCCTGGGGCTCTGGCTTATGGAATCTGGGCCGAGGAGGTGGCGACCGTGTTGCGTCAGCCCTGGGTCGCAGCGCGCGGTTGCCGGCCTGGCAACTGAGCCACTACGCCGTCCCCAGGCAAGCTGGGCGACGGAACCTGAGTAGCATCACCGATGCTTGAGAGGAGAACCCGATGTCGGAATTGAAACTGCACCCCAAGGCCCAAGTTTCCCTGCAGCGCTGGCACGCGATGATCGAGCGGCGGAATCTTGGCGACTTGCCTGAACTGTTGGATGCCGCTGTAGTGTTTCGCTCACCGATGGCCCATACGGCCTATCCCGGGGCCCCGGTGGTGGCGACCATCCTGGGGACTGTGCTCGAGGTCTTCGAGGATTTCGCCTATCACCGCGAACTGGCCACGGCCGATGGCCTGAATGTGGTGCTGGAGTTCAGCGCCAGGGTAGGCGACAGGCAGATCAAGGGCATCGATATGATTCGCTTCGATGAGCGGGGCAAGATCGTCGAGTTCGAGGTGATGGTGCGGCCCATGAGCGGGCTCCAGGCCCTTGGTGCGCAAATGGCGCAGCGCTTGGCCGGCTACCTTGCGGCGAGCAAGTCCTAGGCTTCGATCCGGCTATGGCCTGGCGCCGCTCATTGCGGGGCCAGCCATGAGGCCATCACCCGGCGGTCGAGTTCTTCCCAATCCGCCATGCCCAGTACCCGTGTGGTGTTCAACCCGCGAAGATAGCCGCGCAACTGATAGGCCACTTCACGGCGTACCTGCGGGTCGGTGGCCGGGTCGGCCAGGGCGGTTTCATAGTCGATCAGGTAATCGGCTACCCGCTCACGAAATTCTGGCAGGACAGCGTCACGGATAAGGTCGAAAGTTCGCACGAGCAATTCCTTTTTTAGTTGTAATCGGACTGCCTGGCAGTCTGCACGCGGCACAACTATCGGTTCAAGTGATAGTAACAATCAAAAAACGCATATTCTGATTTGCCGACCGACAGTGGAAAATGCGCGCCGTCGCAGAGGCTGGCCAAAGAGTCGGCTTCTGGAGTCCATTAATGAACGCAACGGCAGCGCCGTGACGCCGAACCGTTGCGCAACGAACCAGATTTTATTCCAGGATTTCACCGATGCGTGCTTCACCCGTTGCTGCCTTGACCCTTGTTTCCCTGATGCTGGCCGGCTGTGCTTCGGCACCGAACGATCCGACACTGGTCATGCAGACCAAGAAGACTCCCACCGAATATGCCGATTGTGTGGTGCCAAAACTGAAGGAGCAGGCACTGGTCCCGGTGGTCTCCCAGACCCAGCGCAGCTATCGGATCGTGGTCGTCAGCAAAGTAGCGGCCAATAACGTGCTGGAAGCCTACAAGGCACAGGGTGGTGGCAAGGTATTCCTCTACGAGCGCCATTTGCTGGCCTCGAGCTTTACTCCATCGGCTTTCGAGCGAACCGCCCAGGACTGCCTGTAGTTCGCTGGCGCGCCCCGGCAGGCGTCGGCGCGAGGCTCAAACTGTAGTGCCGAGCAGTTGCTCGATCCGGGCCAGCTCCCAGGTGCTGAGCAAACTGACCGGGTCTGTACCGAAGCGCTGGCGGTTATCGAGCCGCCATTGCCGTCCTTCGACCGTGGTGCAGCACAGGCAGTGCAGCAGGCGTGGGCCATCGAGGTCCAGGAGTAGGCACCAGCCGGCGATGTCCACCAGGACCTGGTCGCCGGCATTTGCCACCTCGATTCGTTGCAATAGGTGGATGCCAAGGGCAGCATCGCGCAACCGCTGGCAGACCTCACGTGCGCTCAGGGCACTTGCCTGTGTCATGTTCTCACTCACCACGTTTGAATTTGCGCATGGCCCACTCAAACTGCTGCCTGCACCATTGCTTGATCTGTGCCCAGTATTCCTGGCCGAGAATGGCGATCACCAGCAGGGTCAGCAACTCGCCGCCTATTGCCAATACAGAGATCACCAGGGTCTTTTGGGGAATATCGAGGAACGGCAAGATAGGCAGGGCAATCCAGTAAAGCAACACCACCGCCAGTAACGACAGGCCAAGTTTTTTCCTGAAGCCCAATGGGTTTCCAGACATGCTCATCTCTCTTCTTCAATGACTGCAGTGGCGTGCGACGGGTCTCGCAGGCGTTGTTTCATCGCCTGGCATGTCCCAGTGGGGCCAGGAACGTCGCGGTTTCAGTGGCGAACTCCTGTGCCAGGGTCTTGGCATGGGCCGCGCGCTGGTAGCTATCGAGGATGTCGAAGAAGCCGGCGTCGTCGGCCAACAACAGCAGGGCCTCCTGGCGGCCGGTACGGGCATCGAGCGCCTCGACTTCGATTGACAGCCCGCCGTTCTTCACCGGTCCCAGCAGTGGCGTGGCCAGGGCATTGAGCACCGGCCAGGCTTCGGCAATCCGCATCACTCGTACCTTGACCACCAGCGTGTTGCTGCCATTGGCGCGCGGGGAGAGCATGAAGTGACGGCTCAATTCGGCCTCCAGGCGTTGTTGCAGCGCCCTGTCCACTTCAAGCCAGACCCCAGGCGAGATGTCCCTGGCGGCCGCGGGGGTTATCTGTATCGGCTTGACCAGCACCTGGACGTACTGGCCGTGGTGAGCGGCATTGGGGGTAATGCCCATGCCGCGTTCGCCGGTCTTTTGCAGGCCCTGGTAGCTCAAGGCCTGGCCTGAGCGCATCACGGGCGGGCTGCTGCACCCGCTGACCAGCAAGGCGCCGGCCACCAGCAACAACAGGCGACCGCCCTTGAAAAGGGTTTTCATTAAATTAACGGAGTACTCCGTCTCATTATTTTGCAAAAAAAAGCCCATCGTAGAAGGGCATTTTGAAGCGGTGTCGTTGAGCATGATATTGCAGGCCTGAATGTGATTGGGGTTGAGGGTAAACAGATAGCGTCCGATGCACGCCATGACGTTTCCCTGCTATATGGATGGCCGCCAACAGAACCTGTTCGCGGCGTAGTCCCTGTAGTCAGGCGGTACGGTCATGAGTCATGGCGATCTTGAAAATAATGAGACTATTTGGTCGCATTATCAAGATCGCCTCGGCGCCGTCAATCCTCACCCGCCATACGGTCAGGCTTCGAGACGGCGTTCCTCCCACCAATCCCAGGCCTTGAGGGCCTGGCGCGCGGCCTTGCCACCCGAGAATGACAAGGTGTCGCTGTTCATCGGCAACGACTTGCGGTTGACGATCCAGAACTCGCTCAATTCGGTTTTGCGCCCGCTGAGCAGGTCGGCGATGGTGCGGCCATTGAGGTGGGTCAGGGCCACGCCGTGCCCGAAACAGCCACCCGAGTAGATGATGCGCTCATCGCCGATGAAACTGATCTCGGGCACCATGTCCAGGTTCACCGACACCGGTCCTCCCCAGCGATAGTCGATCCGGGTGTTCGCCAATTGCGGGTAGATCCACTTCAGGTGGGCTTCGCAGTGCTGCCAGGTCGCGGGCGAGGGCGTTTCTTCCCGGGCCAGGCCCTTACGGGGCAACACATCACCGCCGCCATGACGATCCGCCCATCGGTCGTCGGCCTGAAGTAGTGCAGCATCTGCCGGTTGTCACCGAAGGCCTCGCGTTGTCGCCAGCCAATCTCTTGCCATTGCTCGTCACTCAAGGGTTCGGTGACGACTTGATAGGTCCAGAGCGGATATTGGCGCTCCCTGAGCCCATCCGGCCCGGGAAGCTCGCGCGAATAAGCGTTGGTGGCCAGGACCACCTTTTCGGCCTTGATCCAGGCCTACCAGGCGGCACTCAACGCGCTGAATGACGCCTTGCCTTCGTCCGTCCCGCGCCATTGGCGCTAAGCCGGGTATCCACTGTGCGCCTGCATCCGCTTGCAGGATCAGGCACGGCTCTCGTGGGATCAATGTAACGCCCTCCAGGACCTGGATGGCATCGTGCACATGCCGGAAGTCAAAGCAGGCCAGCTGAAGCCAGCAGCCAGGCTTTCGGATCGTGCAAGTTGCGTCCTGTGCAACTTATTTTTCATTCCCTCTTTCGATTTCAACGCCCGTGTGCGCCTCGCAGAGACCTTGAGTCTGCTGAGCCAACGCATGGCGAGATGCACTCTGAAATCAATCAAAGGAGATGGTTGTGCCTGAGCTAAAGCGATATTGGATCTCATTGGGGCCGGGGTCTTCCCTGGCTATCATCGCCTCCATCACTGCTGCACTTGCCGGCTGCAGCGACGATAACAGCCAAGCGTTAGCCCCCGCGGCGGCCCAGGTCAGTGCGGCCCAGGTCGTGGTGAAGCCGGTGCGGCAGTGGGACGAGTTCAGTGGGCGCATCGCCGCCACCGATGCGGTCGAGGTGCGGGCGCGGGTCAGCGGGTATGTGGAGCGCATCGCGTTCAAGGAGGGTGACGAGGTCAAGCCTGGCGATCTGCTCTATGGGATCGACCCGCGGCCGTACAAGGCCTCCTATGACAACGCGCTGGCACAGCTCGCTCGAGCCCGTGCAACGGCAGAGCTTGCCCGGGTGCAAGAGCAGCGTGCCCAGGTGCTGGTGGCCGCCAATGCGATTTCACGCGAGTTGTTCGACACCCGCCGCGCGGCCTCCACCCAGGGCGCCGCGGATGTACGCGCAGCAGAGGCGGCATTGGCCAGGGCGCAGCTCGACCTGGGCTTCACCGAGGTTCGCTCGCCCATCGCCGGGAGAGTCGGCCGGGCCATGCTCACGGTCGGCAACCTGGTCCAGGCTGATCTGAGCCTATTGACCAGCGTGGTCTCCCAGGACCCGGTCTATATCTACTTCCAGCCGGACGAGCAGAGCTACCTGCGCTACATGGCGCTGGCCCGCACCGGCCAGCGACGCAACTCGGCCAACCCGGTGCGTATCGGCCTTGCCAATGAGACGGGTTTTCCCCACGTCGGCGTGCTGGACTTCGTCAACAACCAGGTCGACGCGGGCACGGGCACCATCACTTTGCGCGCGGTGGTGCCCAATGCCGAGCGTCTGTTGACTCCAGGGCTGTATGCCCGGGTGCAACTTGAGGCCGGCGCTGAATTCAACGCAATGCTGATCGACGACAAGGCAATCCTCACTGACCAGGATCGCAAGTACGTCTATGTAGTGGGGACGAAAAACGAGGCCGTGCGCAAGGACGTCACCCTAGGTGGTTTTGCTGACGGCCTGCGCATCGTGCAGGCCGGGCTTACAGCAGAGGACAAGGTCATCGTCGCCGGCCTGCAAAAGATCTTCTTCCCCGGCGCACCGGTGGATGCCAGCACGGTGGCCATGGGCGCCCCCGCTTCGATCACGGCGAAGTGAGGACGACAGCCCATGAATTTTTCCAGGTTTTTCATCGATCGACCCATCTTCGCAGCGGTGCTCTCCATCGTCATTTCCCTGGTGGGGCTCATCGCCATTCCCCTGCTACCGGTCAGTGAGTATCCCGAGGTGGTGCCGCCGACGGTGGTCGTCACCGCCACCTATCCCGGTGCCAACCCCAAGGTGATCGCCGAGACTGTGGCGGTGCCATTGGAAGAGCAGATCAATGGCGTCGAGAACATGATGTACATGAAGTCGGTGGCCGGCTCCGATGGTGTTTTGATGATGACGATCACCTTCGAACCCGGCACCGATCCCAACAAGGCCCAGGTGGACGTGCAGAATCGGGTGGCCCAGGCTCAACCGCGCTTGCCTGCGCAAGTGGTCGCCCTTGGCGTGACCACGCAAAAGCAGTCACCCAGCTTCGCCCTGATGATCACCCCGGTTGCTCCGGATGGACGCTACGACGGCCTGTACCTGCGCAACTACGCCAACATCAAGATCAAGGACCAGCTCGCCCGTATACCGGGCGTTGGCCAGGTGCGTTTCTTCGGTAGCGGCGATTACGCGATGCGTGTCTGGCTCGATCCAGATAAGGTCGCTTCGCGAAACATGACCGCAGGCGATGTCCTACGTGCGATACAGGATCAGAACCTGCAGGTTTCGGCCGGCCAGCTCGGTGCCGAACCGGTCCGCGGGGGCAGTGACTTCCTGATTGCGATCAATGCCCAGGGACGCCTGCGCACCCCCGATGAGTTCGGCAACATTGTGCTCAAGAGTGGTTCGAACGGTGAGATCGTACGCCTGGCCGATGTCTCGCGTATCGAACTCGGCGCCAGCGACTACACCCTACGCACCCGGCTCGATGGCCAGGAGGCCCCGGTGATCGGGGTGTTCCAGGCGCCGGGGGCCAATCTGCTGGACGTGCGTAACAACGTGATCGCCAAGATGGAGGAGTTGAAGAAAAGCTTTCCTCCCGGCATGGACTACCGATCGGACTACGATGCGACGATTTTCGTACGCGAGGCCATCGACGCCGTGGTCAAGACCCTGGCCGAGGCCATCGTACTGGTGGTGCTGGTGGTGATCCTGTTCCTGCAGACCTGGCGAGCCTCGATCATTCCGCTCATAGCCGTGCCGGTGTCAGTGGTGGGTACGTTCGCGGTGTTGCATGTGCTGGGGTTCTCGATCAATACGTTGACCTTGTTCGGCCTCGTGCTGGCCATTGGCATCGTGGTCGACGACGCGATCGTTGTGGTCGAGAACGTCGAGCGCAATATCGCCGAAGGGCTCACGCCGCTGGCTGCCGCACACCAGGCGATGAAGGAGGTCTCCGGGCCGATAGTCGCGATCGCCCTGGTCCTGTGCGCGGTATTCATACCCATGGCATTCCTGAGCGGTGTCACCGGGACTTTCTATAAGCAGTTCGCCGTGACGATTGCCATTTCCACGGTGATCTCCGCGATCAACTCGCTGACGCTGTCACCGGCGCTCGCGGCCAGGCTGCTGCAGGGGCACGATGCCCCCAAGGATGCGCTCTCACGGGGTATCGACCGGGCCTTCGGGTGGCTGTTCGCACCGTTCAATCGTTTTTTCGACGCCAGTTCGAACAAGTATCAAGGGGCCGTGGCACGTATCCTCAGGCAGCGCGGTGCGGCGTTCGCGGTTTATGGACTGTTATTGGCGGGTACGGGCCTGTTGTTCGATAACGTGCCCCGGGGCTTTATCCCGACCCAGGACAAGCTCTACCTGGTCGGAATCGCGAAGCTCCCCGAGGGCAGCTCGATCACCCGCTCGGATGCGGTTATCAATGAACTGGGACGAGCGGCGCTGGCCATCGATGGTGTCGCCCATGTACTCACATTTGCCGGTTTCAACCCGATCCAGCAGACCAACACACCGAACTATGCGGTGGCCTACGTGATCCTCAAGCCTTTCAACGAGCGCCAACGCAGCGCCAAGCAAATCATGGGCGACATCCAGGCCAAGATGAATGGCGTACAGGAGGGCATGGCTTTCGTGATCAACCCGCCGCCCATCCTTGGCCTGGGCACCGGGGCGGGATACTCGCTGTTCATCCAGGACCGCTCCGGCGAGGGTTATGGCGCCTTGCAACAAGCCACCGGGGCGCTGCAAGGGGCGCTGATGAAGGAAGCGGGCATGGGCTTTCCGTTCTCGGGTTATCAGTCCAACGTGCCGCAGATCGATGTCGAGGTCGATCGCGTCAAGGCCAAGACCCAGGGCGTGGCGCTGGCAGACCTGTTCCAGACGCTGCAGGTGTACCTGGGCTCCAGCTATGTCAACGACTTCAACTTGTTCGGTCGTACCTGGCGCGTATACGCCCAGGCCGAGGGCGACTACCGCAAGCGCGTCGAGGATATCGGCAACCTGAAGACACGTAACGAGCAGGGGGCAATGGTGCCGATCGCTTCGATGGTGAAGGTCAGCCAGACCTACGGACCCGACCCGGTGCTGCGCTACAACGGCTATCCGGCGGCGGACTTCTCGGGCGAAGCCGATCCCGGGCGGTTGTCTTCGGCCCAGGCGATGGAGAAGATCTCCGAGGTCGCCAGGAAGGTACTACCCAATGGTTTTGACTTCGAGTGGAGCGACATGAGCTTCCAGGAGTCCACCCAAGGCAAGGCTGCGTTGGTCGTGTTCCCGGTAGCGATTCTCCTGGCCTTCCTGGTGCTTGCTGCGCTGTACGAGTCCTGGACCTTGCCGCTGGCAGTGATCCTGATCGTGCCGATGTGCGTGCTCTCGGCATTGTTCGGCGTGAAGTTGCTCGGCGGTGACAACAATACATTCGTGCAGGTCGGGCTTGTGGTGCTGATGGGGCTGGCCTGCAAGAACGCGATCCTGATCGTCGAGTTCGCCCGGGAGCTGGAGTTCCAGGGGCGGGAGATCGTCGAGGCGGCCCTGGAGGCGTGCCGCCTGCGCCTGCGGCCGATCGTGATGACCTCGGTTGCCTTTATCGCCGGTACCATCCCACTGGTGTTTTCCCACGGTGCCGGCGCGGAAGTCCGCTCAGTGACTGGCATTACGGTGCTTGCCGGGATGATTGGCGTCACGCTGTTCGGTCTGTTCCTGACGCCAGTGTTCTATGTTGGCCTGCGCAAGCTGTCTGGTCACCAGTTGATCCAGCATGGCCAGAGCAGCATGGAGCACGTGCGGACGGCAACCACCGACGACGTGTAGCGCTGCTCCAAAGCCGGTTGGCGCAACCTGCGCTCAACCGGCCTTGATGCTCGGGCAGCCCGGCCACCGCTGCAGAGCGAGTGCGGTATTGTCGGGAAGCCCGGTCATGCCTCGCGGTCTTTGAGATGCTGCAATGGCGACACCCCATAGAATCGACTGTATTCACGGGTGAACTGCGAGCGACTCTGGTAACCAACGGCAAAACCTGCATTACCGATGTTATGGCGTTCTATCTGTATCAGCCGCCGCGCTTCGTGCAGCCGGAACTGTTTTTGATACTGCATTGGGGTAAGGCCGGTAATGGCCTTGAAGTGGTGATGCAGCGAGGATTCGCTCATTCCTGCCTGGTCGGCCAGCTCCGGTATGCGCAAGGGTTGCACGTAGTGCTTGCGCAGCCAGTCGATGGCTTTGGTGATGCCATTGGTGGAGCTGTCTGCCACTGCCAGTTGCAGCAAGCGACAGCCGTAGGGACTGGACAAGAGCCGGTAGATGATCTCTTGCTCGATCAGGGGCGCCAGGGGTTGGATATCGCCAGGAGCATCCAGCAGACGCAGCAGGCGCAGCGTCGCGTCGAGCAGCTCAGGGTTCAATCGATCCACTACTACGCTGCAGGCCTCATGGGTGGTCGCCGGATGTGGCGGAATGTCCATGCGGGCGAGCACCTCTTGCAGGCGCTCCGGGGTGATCGCCATGCCAAACCCGAGGCAGGGTTGGTCTTCGCTGGCCTCGATGATGTGGAAGGCCACAGGGACGCTGAATGACACGAACAGATAGTCGCCCTGGGCGAAGTGCCGAATCGTTTCCCCTAGCTGAATGCTCATGCGGCCTTGCACCACCATGCCAAAGAACGGCGATTGTGGGCACCTGATCGCTGTCTGGCGCGTGGTATGGCGCGCCACTTCCAGACTGGGGTTGGCCGTACTGCTGGCCCCTTCAGCGACGGCATGGCGGGCGATGAGCTGGGTAATTTCCTTGAGCGCGCTGGTGTTCATGGCTGATCACGACCTGTTGAGCTGACCCGCAGATCTTATCCGTAGATAGATCCGCTTCTGTGCTCATTTGCAGGATCAGGCACAAATCTCGCGGTATTGCGCAGTCAATCCCCGGGTTCTGTCTTCGAGGCGCCCATGAGGTTTGGGCGCCTCATGTCGACCGGAGCACATCCCCCGGAGGCTGGAGTGGGTTTTCACCCCGGTCAGTTGCTATGCCGCGTCGCTGACGGCGGCATCGCTGACCTTGCGGCGTCCGCCCAGCCATACCAGCAACAACCCGGCGGCAGCCAGCAAGCCGCCGGCCACGGGCACCGCAGCGTAACCCAGGCCCTGGCTGATGACTGCACCGCCCAGGGCGGCGCCCACTGCGTTGCCCAGGTTGAAGGCACCCACGTTAATCGATGAGGCCAGGCCCGGGGCCTCGGCGGCGGCGATCATTACGCGCATTTGCAGTGGCGGTACCACGGCGAAGGTGAACATGCCCCACACCAGCAGCGCCAGGGCCGCGGTGATGTGGTTACCCAGCACCAGGGGCATCAGCACCATGATCACGGCCAGCACGCCGAGGAAGATTCGCGCCGAACCATCCAGCGACCAATCGGCCAGGCGCCCGCCGAGGCTGTTGCCCAGGGTGAAGCCGACCCCGATCAGCACCAGGCCCAGGGTGACGAAGCTGTCCGAGGCACCGGTCAGCTGTGCCAGGACCGGGGCGACATAGGTGTAGAGAGTGAACATGGCGCCAGCGCCCAGCACCGTGGTGGCCATGGCCAACAGCACGTTGGGCCGGGCAATCACTGCCAGTTCACGACGGACATGAGGCACGCTGCCACGCTCGCCCTTGGGCAAGGCGTACCACAGCGCGGCGATGGCCAGCAGGCCCAGCACCGCGGTACCGGCGAAGGCCAGGCGCCAGCCGACCTGCTGGCCGAGCCAGGTGGCCGCCGGCACGCCGCCGATGTTGGCAATGGTCAGGCCCATGAACATGGTGGCCACGGCACTGGCCTGTTTTTCCTTGGGGACCACGCTGGCTGCCACCACGGCACCGAGGCCGAAGAAGGCGCCATGGTTGAGGCTGGTGACCAGGCGCGAGGCCAGCAGGGTGTAGTAGTCCGGCGCCAGGGCCGAGAGCAGGTTGCCGATGGTGAAAATGCCCATCAGCATCATCAGTGCCGCGCGCTTGCCGAAGCGGCTGAACAACAGGGTCATGATCGGTGCGCCGACCATCACGCCGATGGCGTAGGCGGTGACCAGCATGCCGGCGCTGGGAATGCTCGCACCGACGCCTTCGGCGATCACTGGCAACAGGCCCATGGGGGTGAATTCGGTGGTGCCGATGCCGAAGGCCCCGATGGCCAGGGCGAAGAGAACGCGTCCGGGTTTCATTGCGCGTACTCCTGGCTGGAGAGGGCGGTCAAGGGGCCCTCCATGCGATAGAAGCTCAGGTCGCTGGCGGTGAAGAAGGCCTGGGAATGGCCACGGGCGAAGTCGTCGACATGTACCACGGTGGCGCCGTCGGCTTCTTGCCAGGAGATCACGTAGACGCCATCGGCGATTTGTCGCCATTGGCACGCGGCTTCGCCGCTGGCACCGGCGTAGGGGCCGGAGACAATGGCGTAGCGAATGCTCAGGCCATCGCTTGCATAGATGTTATGGGCCACCAGGCCGTCGTAGGCGACCTGGAAGCTGCGGCCCGCGAAGGCCGGTATCTGGGGGGAACTGCTCATGAAATGGCCTCCGGTTGTGGGTGTGATGCAGTCGCAGCAGTGGCATGAAATTGTGGCAGTACGTACTCGGCGATCTCCCGCAGGGTTTCGTCCAGTGGTCGCACGTTGCGTCGCAGATGCAGGCCGACATGGTCGACACCGGCTGCTCGCAGGGCATTGAGCTCGGCGATCAGCGCGTTGCGACCACCACGAAAACCGAAGCGCCAGCGGCGCATGGGTTCGTCGGCACGCTCGGCCAGGTCCAGGTGGATGAAGCTGCTGTAGGGCTTGTTGCCCGCCACCGAGCGCCAGTCGGCAACGCGCCGCTGGTGGTCGTCGGGGGTGCCTGGGTAGGCCAGGCAGCCATCCATGTGGTTGCCGATCCAGGCCGGGCTTTGCTGGGCCAGGCCCGCCACCAGCAAGGGCAGGGGCGAGGTACTGGCTGGCAGCACGGCCATGCCCTCGGGCAGGTGGCCGTTGGCGCCGTCCTTGAGCAGGGCGACCTGCTCGCGGAAGTGATGGCCGCGCCCCTCGAAATCCCGCCCGAACAGTGGGTACTCCACCGGCCGGTCACCGCTGGCCACGCCCAGCAGCAGGCGATTGCCGCTCAGGCGTTGCAGGCTGCTGGCCGACTTCAGGGTCAGCAACGGCTCGCGGATCGGCAAGACCACGGCAGCAGTACCCAGCAGGATGTCGCGGGTGACCCCGGCCAGGTAGCCGAGGTAGGAAAACACCTCGAACACCTGGGCAGCATCGCCGAACGACGGGTCGTACAGCGGCACGTCGCGGATCCACAGGGCGCGAAAGCCCAGGCGGTCAGCCAGTTGCGCCAGGTAGGCATGCTGCTTGAGGTCGGGTTCGCCGGGCAGGCGGCCAGCTTGGCGCCGGGCCTGGTCGCCGGCCGGGGTCCAGTCATGGTCCAGCGGTGCTTCCAGGCCGATGCTGAAACCACCGGCGGTCAGGCGTTCGAGGGGCGTGGTCATGGCATCAGTCCCAGATTGGCGCCAGGCCGTCAGGGCTGACTTCGCGGCCATTGCGTTCAAGGGTGGCGATACGCGCCATGTCTTGCTCGTCCAGGCGCAGGCTGCGGGCGAGCAGGTTGCTGGCCAGGTTCTCCGGCTTGGTGGACGACGGGATCACCGCGTAGCCCAGTTGCATGGCCCAGGCCAGGGCGACTTGGGCCACGGTGGCCTTGTGCTTGGCGGCGATCTCGGCCAGCACCGGGTCCTTGAGTACCTTGCCGTAGGCCAGGGTCATGTAGGAGGTGACGCTGATCCCTTGTTCCTTGAGGAACGCAGTGAGCTTGCTGCCTTGCAGGTAGGGGCTGAGCTCGATCTGGTTGGTAGCGATCTGCTCTTTACCGACCACGGCGATGGCTTGCTTGGTCAGTTCGATGTTGAAGTTGGAAACACCGATCTGGCGGGTCAGGCCCAACTTCTTGGCTTCGAGCAGGGCCTCCATGTATTCGGCCAGTTCGATGCCATTGCCTGGGGCCGGCCAATGGATCAGCAGCAGATCGACATAGTCGGTACGCAGCTTGGCCAGGCTGTCGCGCAGGCTGGCAACCAGCTTGTCGGCGGCGTAGTTGTCGACCCAGATCTTGGTGGTGATGAACAGTTCGCTGCGGGCTACGCCGCTTTCGGCGATCGCCTGGCCGACATCGGCTTCGTTACCGTAGATCTGCGCGGTATCGATCACGCGATAGCCCAGGGCCAACGCGGACTTCACCGAATCGATGACAGCCTGGCCGGTCAGGCGGAAGGTACCGAGGCCAAAGGATGGAATACTCATGGATCTGCTCCTGGTGGTTGATGCGTACGATGATCGGTGCGTTGGCTGCGCAGCTTATGGCCCGCGGCTCAGCGATCGCTTGGATGGGGCGTAGTATGGCCATCGCCCGGTGGCGGATTAAGCCGTCGGCGCACCAAAGTCCTTTGACTTGAAGTCACGAATCAACGCCAGCGCTGTGTACTTTGGACATGGATGGGCGGGGAGGAGGGCGCGTTGCCGATGGATGCCGGGGCCGCTGTATCATCGGCGCAAACAATAATCAGGAAGCCAGGCCGATGATCGGGTTCACTTTTCGCCAGCTCGAGTACTTTGTCGCTGCCGCAGAGCAGGGCAGCGTCAGCGCCGCTGCCAGGGCCATGCACATCTCCCAGCCCTCGGTGTCCCTGGCGATCGCGCAACTGGAGACGGCACTGGGCGAAAAGCTCTTTCATCGCCAGGTCAGCCGGGGCCTGGAGTTGAGTCCGGCAGGGCGCAAGTTGCTGGAGCAGGCCCGGGAGATTCTCGCCAGGGCCGCCATCATGGTGGGCGCCGATGATTGCCAGGCCCAGTTACGCGGAACCTTGAGCCTGGTGTGTTTCCAGGACTTGGGGCCGTACTTCGCCCCACGCCTGCTGGCGGGCTTTCGCCAGCGTCACCCTGATGTCTCGATCACCCTGTTCGAGAGCGACCTGGCGGGCGTCAATCGACGCTTGCTGGAAGGGCAGGCAGAGCTGGCCCTGACCTATGGAATGGGCCTGAGCCCGAGCATCCAGGCCCGGGTGCTGGAGCGCCTGATGCCCTACGCCCTGTTGCCAGTGGATCACCCCCTGGCCGCCCAGGAGCAGGTGTCGCTGGTGGACCTGGCCGCCGAGTGCCTGATCCTGGAAGACATCGCCAGGACCCGGGAGTACTTCCTGTCGTTGTTCTGGGCCTGCGACCTGCAGCCGGCGTCATTGCAACTGACCCAGACCTTCGAGATGCAGCGCGGCCTGGTGGCCCACGGCTACGGCGTTGCATTGTCCTGTACCCGGCCCCAGGGCGATCGCAGCTATGACGGGCAACCCCTGGCCTGTCGCCCGTTGCTCGAGGCCGTCAGCCCGCAGCCGGTAGTACTGGCCCAATCCAGCGCCATGCGACCTTCGCCAGTGGCCCAGGCGTTCCTGGATTGGGCCACTGCGCAGTTCACCCCCTAGGGCGTTGCGTCGGCCTGGGCCGGCTTGTCGGCGGCAGCCGGTTGCTTGGCGTCCCGGGCGATGAACAGCCAATAGCCGATGGACAAGAGGGCCAGCCAGCCCAGCCCGACGAACAATGAGGTGCGGGTGTCGGGGAACCAGGCCAGCACGCCGAAGATGAACAGCATGAAGGCGATACCCAGGGCCGGACCCACGGGCCAGAACGGCACCGGGAAGGCCAGGGTGGCGACCTCGGCAGGGGACAGGCGCCGGCGCATCATGACTTGCGACAGCAGGATCATCAGCCAGACCCAGACGATGGAGAAGGTCACCACGGCTACCAGGATCAGGAACAGGTTCTCAGGTACCAGGTAGTTGAGCAGGACCCCGATCAGCAAGGCTACGCACATGACCGCGACCGTCATCCATGGCACCCCGAAACGCGACAACCTGGCGAAGCTCGCCGGCGCCTGGCCATTGCCAGACATGCCATACATCATGCGTCCGGCGGCGAAGATGTCGCTGTTGATCGCCGAAATCGCCGCCGAGATCACCACGACATTGAGCAAGGCCGCCGCCGAATCGATGCCCAGGGCGCTGAAGATCTGCACGAAGGGGCTGCCCTCGCTGCCGATCTTCGACCAGGGGTAGATCGCCATCAGCACGAACAGGGTCAGCACATAGAACAGCAGGATACGCAGCGGCACCGAGTTCACGGCCTTGGGGATCGCCCGCTGTGGTTCCCTGGCCTCGCCGGCGGTGACACCGATCATTTCGACCCCGCCGAAGGCGAACATCACCACGGTGAACGAAGCGATCAGGCCGCTGGCACCGTTGGCGAAGAAACCATCGTGGCTCCACAGGTTGCTCAAGCCGGACTGGACCTGGTCCGAGCCACCGGGCTGGATGCCCAGGAGCAGGATCGCGATGCCGCCGACAATCATCGAGATAATGGCGGTGACCTTGAGCAGGGACAGCCAGAACTCCATCTCGCCGAAGACCTTGACGCTGCACAGGTTCAGTGCGGCGATGAAGAACACGATGCCCAGGACCCAGATCCAGCGTGGCGTATCGGGAAACCAGAAGCCCATGTAGATACCGAAGGCCGTGACATCGGCCAGGCACACCACGAGCATTGAAAAGGCATAGCTCCAACCGGTGAGAAAACCGGGGAAGCGTCCCAGGTATTGGCTGGTGTAGTGGCCGAATGACCCCGACACCGGATTGTGCACGGCCATTTCGCCCAGGGCGCGCATCATGATGTAGATGGCCGCGCCGCCGATCAGGTAGGCCACCAGCACCGAAGGCCCGGCCAGTTGGATCGCGGCGGCGGAACCGTAGAACAACCCGGTACCGATGGCCGAACCCAGGGCCATGAAACGAATATGACGGGTGCTCAGGCCCCGCCGCATGGAAGGCTGCTTGTCGCTCATCTCAAGTCACTCCTGGTTGTTCTTATTATTCGGACGTCAACTGCCGATGATGAAATGCGGGGGCCGGTGTTCCTGGTCCGGCAGTGGCTGGGGGGGAAGGCAGGGTTATTAACCGGGCAAACACCAGGGCTGGCAACCGGTTGGCTATATAAAGTGCCTATATTGATGAATAAGTAATCTGTCGTTTACGCAGAAAGTTCAGCGCCTCAATACTGGGATTCATTAGAACAACAAGAGGTTGACTTGATGAATCCGCAGATCGAAGAGTTTCAACGCAATGGCGCCATTGTCCTGCGTGGGGTCTTTGGCGACTGGATCGAGCGCTTGCGTGAAGGTTTCGAGCAGAACCTGGCCGAACCCAGCGCCTTTGCCATCGAGAACGTCGGCAGCGGCGAAGGCGGGCGCTTCTTCGAGGATTACTGCAACTGGCAGCGTATCCCGGCGTTCCAGGACTTCGTGCTGAACTCGCCGGCGGCGGCCATCGCCGGGCAGTTGATGGAGTCGCAACAGGTGCAGGTCTTCCACGACCACATCCTGGTCAAGGAGCCTGGCACTTCAAAGCCCACGCCCTGGCACCAGGACCTGCCTTACTACTGCGTCGACGGCTTGCAGACGGCCAGCTACTGGATTCCCCTGGACCCGGTGACCCGCAGCAACACCTTGAGTGTGGTCCTGGGCTCGCATCGCTGGCCCAAGCCGGTACGACCCAAGAGCTGGGCCAGTAACCAGGACTTCTATGGCGCCACTGACAACGACACGGGCGAGAGCCTGTTCATGGACATGCCGGACGTGGACAACGGCCAGTACCCGATACTCTCCCCGGAGCTGCAGCCGGGAGACGCCATCGTCTTCGACTTTCGCACCGTGCATGGCGCTGCCGGCAATACTGGGAGCGGCCGTCGGCGGGCGTTCTCTATCCGGTTCATGGGCGACGATGTGCGCTATATCCAGCGCCCGGGGCGTACTTCTCCACCGTTTCCCGGCATCGACCTGAACGACGGCGATCGCATGCGTGAAGACTGGTTCCCGGTGGTCTGGCGGCGCGCGTGAGTGCCAGGCCAGTGCGGCGCCTGCATGGGACGCCGCCGGCGCAATCTTTCTGCCTGTGTGGTGGCCAGGCTGGACAAACCACCAAGGGAGCTCGATGCCGGGCTTCCTAGCGGCGACGCCCGGACCATACCGTGTGGTAACCGCTGGTAGGCGAAGCCGGCAAGTGCCTTGAACTTCTCCCAGAGGACCGTCTCCACCGTTACAGGGCCCTGGCCTTGTCGGCCGCCGGGCAAGCCGTACGTGGAGCAGCGCCATGGCCAGACCGCTATCGCAATACCGCAATAAACGTGACTTGCAGGCCACCCCCGAGCCAGTGGGCCGTCGGCCCCGTGGCAGGCCGGCGCGGGCGCTGCAGTTTTGCGTGCAAAAACACGATGCCAGCCACCTGCACTACGACTTTCGCCTGGAACTGGACGGCACCCTGAAAAGCTGGGCCATTCCCAAGGGGCCTTCGCTGGATCCCGGAGTCCGGCGCCTGGCCGTGCATGTCGAGGACCACCCTCTGGATTACGCCAGCTTCGAAGGGCATATCCCCGAAGGCCACTATGGTGCGGGCGACGTGATTGTCTGGGATCGTGGCAGTTGGTTTCCCGAGGGCGACCCCCATGAGGGTTATGCCCGGGGCAAGCTGCGCTTTCGCTTGCAAGGCGAGAAGCTCGGTGGCTGGTGGAACCTGTTCCGTACGCGCCTGGCAGGCAAGAAGGAACAATGGCTGCTGGTGAAGTCCGCCGATGACCAGGCCCGCGCCGAAGCGCAGTACGACATTCTCCAGGCGCAGCCGCAGAGCGTGCTCAGTGGGCGCGCCCTGATGGCACGCCAGGCGTCCGCTCCCCGGCCCAGGTCTCGGGGCAGTGGACCCTGGCCGAGCTGTCGCGACGCCTGGACGAAACCACCTAGCCCTGGACGGGCTATGTCTCCCCCGCCAGTCGATCCCCGCGCCGATGCGGCGAAAGCCTGGGATGGGGAGCCGCCGGACTGAGTCCGCCGGTGTGCTGGAACCCTTTGCGTGGTTGTCGGTCATTGCTTCTATGCTTTATGGCGCTGGCGCAATCTGAAGGGGCCAGCCAGTATCGATCAACGTCGGCACCCGTGGTCATCGAGGACACCGCTGGGGCGGTTGCAGCGGGCTAACGTGGCTTCGAGATGCAGCAAGGAGCATCCATGCGACTCGCCAATTTCATTCTCATCCACATCGAATCGATCCTGCTGGAATGGGAGAGGTTCGCCAGATCCATCGAAACCCCTTATCCGACCCAGGATGCCCAGGGCCTGAGAAACCAGGCGGAGAATATTCTCAGGTGCATCGCCCAGGACATGCACACCCCGCAGAGCGATGTGCAGCAATTGGAGAAGTCCCAGGGCCGCGGTCCGAGCGCCGATGCCGATACGGCGGCGCACAATCATGCCCACGCGCGTTGGTCGGCGGGCTTCACCTTGAATCAGATGGTTGCCGAGTACCGGGCTCTGAGGGCCAGCGTCCTGCGCTTGTGGCTGTCCGACGAGCTTGAAGTCAGCGCTACGCACACCGACGACATGCTGCGTTTCAACGAGGCCATCGATCAGGCGCTCACCGAGTCCATCGCCTCCTTCGAATCGACACTGGAGCAGACCCGCCAGCTGTTCCTGGGCATTCTCGGACATGACTTGCGAACCCCGTTGGGGGCGGTGCTGATGGGCGCGGACCTGCTGGCCCGCGCCGCAGCCGAAGGATGCCAGCAGAAACTGGCGCTGCAGGTCGGCGCCAGCGCTCGCCGAGCCAACCGGATCGTCGATGATCTGCTGGATCTGGCACGGAGCAATCTGGGGGAAGGTATTCAGATCCGCAAGGAGCGCATCGATTTGACGGTGCTCTGTGCCCAGATCGTCGATGAGGTGCGCACCTGCTATCCGCAGGTGCAGATCGTGTTAAAGGAACGTGGATTGCTCAATGGCCTGTTCGATCCCGGGCGCATGGGCCAGGTATTGGCCAACCTGCTGGGCAATGCCGTGCTGCACGGCGATAGCCGGCGGCCGATCGAGGTGCGTCTGGAGCGGGACGCGGCCGTCATCTGCGTTGAGGTGCACAATTACGGCGAGCCCATCGCCACCGAGGCGCTGCCACTGCTGTTCAGTGCCGGCGGCAGCCGTTACGAGCGTGGTGTTTCTTCAGGGCTGGGCCTGGGCTTGTTCATCGCCGCGCAGATCGTGGAGGGGCATGGTGGGCAAATCGAGGTGCGATCTACCCGTGAGCAAGGGACGACGTTCCGGGTCAGCATCCCGGCAACGCTGGAATGAAAGGCGCAAGGGCCGTAGCCCTTGCGCAGTCACCTCAGGTGTCAGCCGCGGCCATGTCCGCCGCCGCTGTGCTGACCACCCTTCTTACCGGCCTCGGAGGCCTTTTCACGGTCGTTGGCAAAGTTACCGCCGGAAGCGTGACCGCCTTTTTTCCCGGCTTCGGATGCTTTTTCGCGATCGTTGGCGAAGTTGCCCGGGTTGGTATTGCCTTTAGTCGTCATGATGATTTCCTCTTGGTGATGAAATATCAGCACTCGCCATAGAGCGAGCATTAACTGTGAGTCCGGGAAAATTCCCCTGATCGAAAAACATTGTTCTTCCGGCGATGAATGGTTGAGTGCTGGCCGTTGGCTAGTTCACTGCGTGAGTGATTACTTATAAGTAAGCGACACTGCTAAATCCGATCTGAATAACTACCTATTCATATGGGGTGGCGGGTATTCGAATGGGTGGATAACTATTTGGTCACTATTGAAGTGTTGAATCTTGAACTTGTTCCCAGTGGGTTTTTCTACTGATTGAGTACCCATTTATTGTACGAGGTGCACCATGAAGAACTTGATGAGCCTGTCCCGGCTAACCCTGCTGTTTGCTTGTCTGCTGGCCCTGCAGGGCTGTTTCGAAAATAGCGGGGACAAGGACAAGGACAAGGACCGCTCCAAGGCCTCGGTGCAGATGAGCCAGCCCGAGTCCCGGGACAAATGAAACCACGGCGCCGACGGCAAGCCACCGCGATGCCTCAACGGGAGAGTGGACGATGCCAGAACGCTCCATTAGCCGCAGAGTCGTAGCCCATTGTCACGCCGGTGCTGCCCTGCATGAGCGCCAGACCAACCTCAACCTGGCCCGCTGGCTGGCTGAGATCCTCGACTGGCCATTCGACGGCGCCTGGCAGGAACCCATGTCGCGCATCGGCGTTTACCTGGTACCTACGCGTACTCTGATCGGCGAACAGCGGCGTGAGCTGGGCGTCAGTGGCGTCGAGGACCTGCTGGGAGGGCATGTGCAGCAGGCCTTCATGGCCAGCAAGGCGATTTCCCATCCGCTGCCTCGGCGCGCCAGTTATCGGCCCGTCGGCTGGAGTCCGCAGTTCTGCCGCCAGGTGCGCCAGGTAGTGCTGCCGGGGCTGACGGTATTCGATATCGCCGATGCCCGGCGTATCGCCCGCCAGTACCTGGGGCCGGCTGAATTGCGCGTCAAGCAGGTCCAGGCCAGCGGCGGAGCAGGGCAGGCGGTGCTGCGCACGGCACAGGACCTGGAGCACTGGCTGGGACAACTGGACCCGGTTACCTGTCGCCAGGGCCTGGTGCTGGAGGAGAACCTGCATGAGACCTGCACCTACAGCGTGGGCCAGGTATGGATCGATGGGCTCTTGATGAGCTACCACGGCCGCCAGTACCAGCGTCCCAACCAGCGGGGCGAGCCGGTATACGCCGGTTCCGAGCTGTGGCTGGCGCGTGGGGGCTATGCCCAGTTGCTGCAACGTGATCTGGATCCCCAAGTGCGCCAGGCCGTGGAGCATGCCCGGATCTACGACGCGGCGGCCACGGCCTGCTTGCCGGGGTTCTTCGCATCCCGGCGCAACTACGACGTGGTATGCGGACTGGACCACGACGGCCGGTCCCGGCTCGGGGTGCTGGAGCAGTCGTGGCGCGTGGGCGGGGCCACGGGTGCGGAACTGGCCGCCCTGCAGGTGTTTCGCCAGCAGCCGCAAGTGCAGTGGCTCCAGGCCTGGACCCGCGAGACCTGCCAGGAACAATTGCTACCGCCAGGTGCCGTGCTGTTGTATCGCGGTCCTGGCGAGGCGGGCGGTTTTCTACTCAAATATGCACAGGTGCAGGCCCATGTCGGTTAACAGCGAACACATCCTGATCGATGTCGAAGCGGAACGATTGGTGGGCAACCTGCTCAGCCCCAAGGCTCGGGTCCCCGGCGTGTTGTTCGTCCACGGCTGGGGCGGGAGCCAGGAACGCGACCTGAACCGGGCCCGGGGCATCGCAGGCTTGGGCTGCCTGTGCCTGACCTTCGACCTGCGCGGCCACGGTGCGGCCAACCGGCGCCAGGCCCAGGTATCGCGCGAGGACAGCTTGCAGGACGTGCTCGCCGCCTATGACCACCTGGTGGCGCATCCGGCCGTCGATCCGGCGGCCGTGGCGGTGGTGGGCACCAGCTACGGCGGCTACCTGGCCACCATCCTCAGCCAGCTGCGCCGGGTGCGCTGGCTGGCGCTCCGGGTTCCGGCGATTTATCGCGATCGGGACTGGCTGGTGCCCAAGCGCGCCCTGGATCGCGAGGATCTCATGCGCTATCGGGCCAGCCCCATCGACGCGCGGAGCAATCGGGCGCTGCAGGCGTGCGCGAGGTTTTGTGGCGATGTTCTGCTAGTGGAATCCGAACACGACGAACATGTGCCCCACGCCACCATCATGAGTTATCGGGCGGCTTTCCAGCGTACCCATTCGTTGACTCATCGCATCATCGACAGCGCCGATCACGCGCTCTCCAGCGAGGCCTCCCAGGAGGCCTACACCACGATCCTGGTGGATTGGGTCACGGAAATGGTGGTCGGCGAACGCTTGAGCATCAGTCCCAGGAGCTGACCGCCGTTCAGCGGCGCTGCATGGCCCGCCTGATACTCAACCATTGGGCGAAGGCTTCACGGCGCTTGCTATCCGCCTGGCTCTTGGCCTGGGAGTAGCGCACCCATACCTGGTTGTCATAAACGCCTCTGCCGATGATCTGGTAGGCCAGATCGTCCAGCCGATCGGCTTCGTAGAACATTTTGGTGTTCTGGGCTATCTCTGCGTCCCAGTCCGTGGTGGATAGATTCTTGGTGGCTGCACGTTTCATTCCTGGCGCTCCGCTGTCCAATAGAGACGGGCCGAGTGGGACCACTCGACTGCGGTGATTCCGTACTTTTCCGCCAGTGGCTTAGACACTTTCTTCACCGGGTCGCGATCGGACTTTGGAATAATTCCGATGCCAGCATCACAACTGGCCCAGTGCCAAGCCTTGGCGTTATCCATGGCCTTGGCCCTGATAACAAAGAATCTGGGTTGGCCATGTAGCAGATATTGGATTCTGTAGATGGTTTCCTGGCTCATGAATATCTCCTTGTATGTAACTAGTCGATATCCGCGGGGCTCTAAGAATTCAAAGTAAATTCGAATGTTCGACAATTCCAATTAGTGCAATGGGTGCGAGCCGGTTGTTTTATCAAAAAACTATTTTCAATTTTTCGCGACCATGGCGCTTTAATGGCTTTTAGCAACTAGTTAGCCGCTGCGATCAAGCGTTGCCTGGCCATGCAAGTTACAACTTTCACCAGGTGCGCTACCGCTGCGGGCGCAGGGCCTTGGCCCGTCGTTCCAGCACCAGGTAGACCATACTTGCCAGGGCCAGTGGCAGCAGCAGGTAGATTGCCCGGTAGCCCAGCAGGGCCGCCAGGACCGCTGCCTTGCCCAGTTGAGGCTGGAGCAGGGTGATGAACACCGCTTCCAGTACACCCAGGCCGGCCGGGATGTGGGTGATGATTCCGGCGATGCTGCTGATCAGCATGATCCCCAGCACTTGGGGATAGCTGGCGCCGACGGGCAACAGCAGGCACACCACCAGCGCCGGCAGCATCCAATTGAGTGATGACAGCGCGGCCTGGATGAGCGCCATGGTCGTGCCGGGCAGTTCCAGGCACTGGTTGCGCCAGCGCCAGGTCCGGCGCTTGGCGAAGCGGCACGCCAGCAGGTAGGCGGCGGCCACCGCCAGTAGCGCGCCACCCACCAGGCCCAGGCCGCTGCTGCCCAGGGTCCAGTGGTCCGGCAAGCGCACCAGCCCCAGGGCGAACAGCACGCCGGCCAGCAGCAGGTAGCCCAGCCAGTTGGTGGCCAGGCTGAAGCTCAGGATCCGCGTGATCGTGCCCACCTCCAGGCCCAGGCGCGAATACAGTCGGTAGCGCAGGGCGATAGCACCGACCCAGGCGCTCAGGTTGAGATTGAAGGCATAGACCACGAATCCCAGCGCCAGTACCTGGCGGGTCGGCAAGGAGTGGCGTACGTAGTGTCCGGCGAGCAGGTCGTAGCTGCTGTACAAGGCAAAGCTCAGGACTGTGGCCCCCAGCGCCAGCAGCAGGGTAGTGGCGCTATAGGCGCCCACGGCCTGGCTGACCTCGTGCCATTGCAGGTTCCTGGCCAGTCGCCAGAGCAGTACCGGCACCAGCACCAGGAACAGCAGGTTGAGCAGGCGCCGGGCGCGTACCAGCCAGCCATGGCGCCCGCCGTTCATGAACTGTGCTCCCGTTCCAGGGGCTGCTGGCACTGGCGTCCAGGCGGGCCCGGTATCGATTCGAGTCGCGGCCGGTGGGCCGGCAGCCAGCCGGCGATGGCCGGGAAATGCCGCAGCAAGTGGAAGTACAGGAGAATCACCGGCCCGCGCCACCAGTGGCCGCGCAGCAAGCGCTGCGGGGTGACCTGGCGACAGTGGCGGGTCATCAGCCGCTCCAGGTGGCGATGCAGGCGTTGGTTGAAATCGACGTCGCGGATGATCAGGTTGGCTTCCAGGTTCAGCGACAGGCTCAAGGGATCGAGATTGCTGGAGCCCACCGTGGCCCAGTCGCGGTCGGCCAGGGCCACCTTGCCGTGCAGGGGGCGGCGGACGTATTCATGGATGGCCACGCCATCGCGCAACAAATAGTTGTACAGCAACCGCGAGAACCCCCGGGCCCAGGGCAGGTCTGGCTGGCCCTGGAGGATCAGGTTGACCTCCACGCCGCGGCGTGCGGCATTGCGCAGCTCGCGTATCAAGCGGTAGCCAGGAAAGAAATAGGCATTGGCCAGGACCAGGCGCTGGCGGGCAGCGCGGATCGCCTGCAGGTACTGGGTCTGGATATCGTCGCGGTGTCGCTGGTTGTCGCGTATCGCCAGGCGGATGCTTGTCGGCCCGCAAGGCGGCGTCGCAGGCAGGGAAGGGCCGGTGGGGGTGACCTGGGCCAGGGTGCCCAGGGCAGCGGCGCGGATATCGGCGACCACCGGCCCGCGTACGTCCACGGCATAGTCCTGCTTGGCCATCGGACCGAAGTCACGCAGATGATCGGCAGAAAAGTTCAAGCCGCCGATGAACGCCCGTTGGCCATCGATCACCAGCACCTTGCGATGCAGGCGGCGGAACAGGTGGGGGCGCCAGCCGAACAAGCGTGGATGCGGATCGAACAGGTGGACCCGGACCCCGGCGTCGACCATCTGCGCGAGGAAATCCGCGCCCAGGTCGGCGCTACCATAACCGTCGACGGTGATTTCCACCCGGGGAATGCGCCGGGCTGCATCGATCAGGGCTTGCTGCAGCGCGCAGCCGACCTTGTCTTCGAACAGGATGAAGGTCTCCAGCAGTACCTCGTGGCGGGCATCGGCGATGGCCGCCAGCACCCGTGGGTAGAATTGCTCGCCGTTGATCAGCAACTCGACGCGGTTGCCATCGCGCCATGTGCCGCTCACAAACAGACCTCCACGGACAGCGGTGCATGATCAGAGAGATGCGACCAGGGTCGGGTGGAGAGCACCCGGGGGCCGCACGTGCGAGCGTTGCGCACGTAGATGCGGTCCAGGCGCAGCAGGGGCCAGCGCGCGGGAAAACTGCGGGCCGGACGTCCGCCATGACGGACGAAGGCTTCGTGAAGTCCCTGTTCGGCCAAGAGTGCATCGGCCCGCAGGCGCCAGTCATTGAAGTCGCCGGCGACTATCACCGTGGCCTGTGGCGGCAGGCTCGCTACCAGTTCGCACAGCAGGCCCAACTGCAACTGCCGATGAGTTTCGCGCAGGCCCAGGTGCACGCAGATCGCGTGCACCTCGCGCCCCGGCACGGCCAGTACCGAATGCAACAGCCCGCGCTGTTCGTCGCCCTGTTGCGAAACGTCCAGGTTGCGGTGGCCCAGGATCGGGTACTTGGACAACAGGGCGTTGCCATGCTCGCCCTCGGGGTACACCGCGTTGCGCCCGTAGGCGAATTCGTGCCACATGCTGTCGGCAAGGAATTCGTAGTGGGGTTGCTGGGGCCAGTTGTCAAAGCGCTTGGCGTGGTGGCTGTGATCGCCCAGCACCTCCTGCAGGAACACCAGGTCAGTGCCGGTACTGCGCACCGCGTCGCGCAGTTCGGGCAGGATGAAGCGCCGGTTGAGGAAGGTGAAGCCCTTGTGGATATTCACCGTCAGCACCTTGAGCGAAGCCACAGCCGGTGCCTGCTCCGGCTTGGGCAGGGACATGCCGTTCATTGCCAGTCGCCCTCGGGCAGATACCCGGGCTCTACGGCCAGGGTATCGGCCAGGCCGAGGCGTTCCAGCAGTTGGCGAGCGTCGTAGGGCGCGCGGACCTTGATATCGTTGTCGAAGTAGCAATAGACGTCCCGTGCGCCGCCTCGGTCGCGCTCCAGGTCCTGGAATCCGGGAATGCGCCGGGCATCGGCCGGTTGCCGGCCCCGGCGCCATAGCTCGATGCGCCGGCCCCAGCGTTCCAGGGCCTGGTCGCTATAGCCGCTGCTGTAGATTTGCTGGTCGCCGTGCAGGCGCACATAGACGAAGTCGGCGCATAACTCCTCGATCCAGGGCCACTTGCCGGCGGTGTCGGCCACCACCAATGCGACGTTATATCGGCGCAGCAGCGCCACGAAGGCCGGCTCCAGGAAACTGGCGTTGCGGATCTCCACGCAATGGCGCAGCGCTGCGTCGGCGGGAATGTCCAGGTGGCCCTCGCGCCGCAGGCGTTCGTTGCAGTCCCGGGCCAGTTGCCGGGCCATACCGCCCTGGTGCGGCAGTTGGGCGAGGAATTGCTCGAACAGGGGCGGATCGAAACTGAAGCTCGGCGGGAACTGCCAGAGGATCGGCCCCAGCTTGCGACCCAGCTGGAACAGCCCCGAGGCGAAGAAGTTCGCCAGTGGCTCGTGGATGTCCCGCAGGCGCCGGACATGGGTGATGAAGCGCGGCGCCTTGACACTGAAGACGAACGCCTCGGGCACCTGTGCGGCCCAACCGGCATAGCGCTCGGGCGTCTGCAGGGCATAGAACGAGCCATTGATCTCGATGCTGCCCACCGCTCGCGAGGCGAAGGCCAGTTCATCTTTCTGGGCCAATCCCCTGGGGTAGAAATCACCGCGCCAGGGAGCATAGCGCCAGCCGGAAATGCCGACATGGATCTTGCTGCTCATGCTGCGTGTCTCATGCCGCTCAATGCTCGGGCTGTGGGCGCAATTGCACCTTGATCCAGCCAGGCTCACGCCGGTCGAAGGCCTCGAAGGCTGCGATGGCGTCGTCCATCGGCCGGGTCTGGGTCAGGATGCTCGCTGGATCGATGCGCTGGTTCAGCACCATGTCGATCAGCGTCGGAATGTACTGGCGGTGGTGGCAGTTGCCCATGTTGATGGTCAGGTTCTTGTTCATCGAGAGGCCGATGGGAAAGCTGCGCGCCTGCTGCGGATAGACGCCGATGATCGACAGCGTGCCGGCTTTGGCCAGGCCTTCGACGGCCCACTGCAGGGCCTGGTCCGGAGCGTTGCCAGGTTGCCATTGACCGCTGCGCGCTGGCTGGCCGTCATCGCCATGGCACGCATGCTCGGCGTCTACCCCCACCGCATCGATGGCCCGGTCCACACCGATGCCGGCGGTCAGCCGCTTGAGGGTGGCCACCGGGTCTTCCTGGTCGAAGTCGATGGTCTCGGCGCCTTGCCGGCGAGCCATTTGCAAGCGGTCCGGATGGTGGTCGATGGCGAACACCCGGGCGGCGCCCAGCAGCCTGGCGCTGGCGATGGCGAACTGGCCCACCGGGCCACAGCCGAACACCGCCACGGTGTCGCCGTGGCTGACCTCGGCCAGCCGTGCGCCGAAGTAACCGGTGGGGAAGATATCCGAGAGCAGGATCGCCTGGTCGTCGCTGATCTGGTCCGGCAGCTTCACCAGGCCGATATGGGCGAAGGGAATCCGCGCCTTTTCCGCCTGCAGGCCATGGAACGGCCCGGTGCTCTCGGGGCCGCCGTAGAACGCAGTGCCGGCTTCCTTGCCATGGGGATTGACGTCGTCGCATTGGGCGTAATATCCGGCCCGGCAATAGGCGCAGTTGCCACAGGCGATGGTGGAGGGCACCACCACTCGGTCGCCCACTTGCAGGTTACGCACATCGGTGCCCAGCTGTTCGACGATGCCCACGGCTTCGTGGCCAAGGATGGTGCCGGGCTTCATCGGCGCCACCGTGCCACGGACAAAATGCAGGTCGGTACCGCAGATCGCCGAGGCGGTCACGCGGATGATGGCGTCGGTGGGAGCCAGCAAGGTGGGTTCGGCGACGTCGTCGAGGCGGATATCGCCCACGCTATGAAATACAACGGCTTTCATGACAGATCCTCCTGGGGAACAGGGCCGGCGACGCCTTGCAACCGGTACGGCCGGCGGCGCTGCAGCTCTTCACTGTTCCGACGGGGAGGCCTCAGGCACCGTTCAAATTATTGCCGGGAGCAGGGGACGACTGGTCCGCCAGCGGTGCGGTGCTCGTCTATTGCTCCAGCGCCAGCTGGCGCAGGTAATCGGCGAACCCGCCGCTGGCGCGGCCCAGCAGGCGGGCGCTGGTAGTCACCCGGGGCAACTGGCTCCAGCAGATACGCGCACCCAGGCGCTCGAAAGTGCGTACCAGTTGCACATCTTCATGGGCCGACACCGGCAGGAAACCGCCGGAACGCAAATAGGTCGCGCTGCAGAAACCCAGGTTGGCGCCGTGGATATGCCGATGGCCATCGGCCTGGGTATAGGCCTGGGCATAGCGCTGGCGGACGCCCTCGTGCAGCTCGCCCCAATCGCGGACCTGCACCGTACCGCAGACCATCTGCGCTCCCAGGGACAGCTGGGCCACCAGCCAATCCGTGGCGACCTCGCTGTCGGCGTCGGTGCAGGCGATCCAGCGTGCACCCTGGGCGATCAAGTAGTCGCTGCCCACCGCCCGGGCATAACCGACATTGCGTGCGTCGACCTTCAGTCCCTGGATGCCAGCCGCCGCCACGAGCGCTTCGCTGTCGTCGTCGCAGGCATCGAGCACCACCAGGATCCGCACCTGTTCCCTGTCCAGGTGCGGATGCCGGGCAGCCTGCTCTACGGCCTGGATGCACTGGGCGAGCAAGGCTTGCTCGTTGTGGGCGGGGATCACTACCCCGATCATGCCAGGCCCTCGCGCTGGGCCACCGAGGTGGCACGAGTGCCCCATACCTCAAGGACGAAGTCGGCCTCCACATGGCGCAGCAAGCTGGGCAATTGCAGTTGCGCGGCCAGTTGCCGGTGCACCCGGTCGCCGTCCAGCGGGCATTCGGTGATGGGGTGACGCCAGTGGCAGGCCAGCAGCGTGCCGTCCGTGGCCAGTGAGTCACGGGCCTGGGCAATCAGGCGTTGCAGGTCTTGCAGGTCGAGGTAGTAGCCCAGTTCGCTGATGACGATCAGGTCGAAGCTCCCGTCCGGCCATTGCCGGGGCAGGCGTGCCTGGCGTACCTCGGCCTGGTCCAGATGCTGCAAGCGTTGGCGAGCCTCGTGTACCGCCAGCGACGAGGTATCGCAGCACAACAAGCGGTCGCAGCGCTCGGCCAGGCGCAGGGCCAGCTCGCCGTTGGCGCAACCGGCTTCCAGGCCCCGGCGATAGTGGGGTCGAGGCAGGGCGGCAAGGGTCAGGTCGCGCTTGCGCTGTTCATACCAGCGAGAGCGCATGGCCCAAGGGTCGGGGTTGCCATCGAACAAGTGGTCGAAATAGTCGTCGGTGACGCTCATAGGAATATCACCTCGAAATCCCGCAGCAGGCGCTCCAGGGTCAATGGGCCCAGGACCGGGGCGTTTCCGTTCAGCGGGTCGGGGCTGATCTGGCTGGTGAAGGCATGTACCGCGTGGCGCTTGCGGGCCAGGGTCGGGGCATCCAGCAACAGCTTGCGTGCCCGGTGCCAGGGCAAGCGCGGATCTTCCGGTAGGGCCCAGTGCCAGGCCCAGACCGGTATTTCATGGACCCGGACATCCACCTCTCGGGCCGCTGCCAGGCAGGCACGACCGCAGGCTTCGTGATCGCTGTGGCCGTCCTGGTGCCAGGTAGTGAAGAGCACATCGCCAGGTTGCAGGCAGCGTTGCAGAAAAGCCTGCAAGCTTCGCTCGTGGCGGGCCACGGCGGTGTCCGGCAAACCAGCGCGCAACCAGGTCATGTGCTCCGGCGCCAGGCCCAGGCGCGCCAGGGCCACAGCGCTTTCCCGGGGACGCACCTGCGCCAGGCGGCGCGGCGTCCAGTAGCGCGAGCCGGGATGGCTGGCACAGCCATCGGTGACCGAGACCAGCACGAGTTGGCGCTGCATTCGGGCCAGCTGTTGGAGCAAGCCGGCACAGGCGAGGATTTCGTCGTCGGGGTGGGGCGAGACGATCACCGCGCGCGCTCCGTCCGGCACCAACTGTTGCGGTGTCACCGTCCCGAGTGCGGCGAGCCGGCTTGAAGCGTTCCAGGCCTCGGGCGGCGTGCCTTTGCCGATGATCGGATTGGCGTTCATGGCAACCAGTCTCCTTCCGGGTCCGCGGCCACCAGGCCACCGAGGACGGCGAGATCGCGCTCGGCATGGCTTTGGCGCAAATACACCGGCAGGTCGGCGAACAGCCGGGCCAGGTGTGCATCGCGGCAGTAGGGCGTGGCCCCCAGGGCCCGGCCGACGTGTTCCAGCACTTGCGTGGCACTGGCCTCGCAGGCGGCGCGCAGACGGCGTGCAGGCACCTCGGCCGCGGCCGTTGGATGCTGGTCGATCCAGCGTGCAGTGCTGCGCACCAGGTTGGCGCTGGCTTGCAATGCGCAGTCCACGGCGCCCAGGTGAGCCAGGGCATGGGGCTCGGGACGTTCGGTGCAATGCCTGCGCAGGGCCTGGCCGATGGCTTGCGCCGCGCCGTGCCAGCAGGCGGCGATACCCGCGCCGCCCTGCCAAAACCCGGGCCGTTGCAGGTAACCGTGCGCCGGGCCGACCAATTGCCCATGGGCACCGTCCAGCACCACCTCGACGCTTTGACTGGCGGCCATGCCGACGGCCTGCCAACCATTGCCCGTGACTTGCACGCCGGTCTGGTCCAGTGCGACGGCCACCAGGTACTGGCGGTCCTCGGCATCCCAGGCGGTCAACAGGCCGTGGCTCAAGAGCGAGGCGCCGGAGCACCAGGCCTTGAGCCCCTGCAGGCGCACAGCGCCGGCATGCCGGGTAGCGTGCAGGATGACCCTGGCCTGGGGTGGTTCGGCGGCCCACATGCCCCAGGTACTGTCTGCGGGAGGCAGTGGCGCCGACCAGTACCGCATGATCGCCAGGGCATCGGTATGGCCTTCATAGAGCTTGCACAGGCTCAGGTCGCAGGCCGCCACCCGGGCCAGGGCCTGCCAGCGCAGCAGGGTCTGGCCCTGGCCGGGCAGCGGTAGCCGGTCGAGGCCCTGGCCAACCAGTCGCTCCATGAGCCGTGCCAGGGCACGGGGCTCGAGTGGGGAGCCCAATGGCCATTCACGCAGGCAGGTATCCAGCCTGGTCAATGAAAAATTCCCGTGCATATCCGCTCCTCGATCTTGCGTTCAGTCTTTGGCCTGGCCCAACTTGGCGTGGTCATGCGGCAGGGGCCGGCCCACAGCACGGGTCTGCCCGCCTGTGCTTCCACCCGGATGAGATGGTCGGCCGCCCTTGGGTTTCCTGGATCTGGTACGCGAATTTGCGGATACATCGTTCGATGTCCATGGCGACGGCTCCTACAGGGGATTCGGGCGCAGCGCAGCGGCGTCGTCAGCATATTGAGGAGAGCGGGGATGGCGCGGTTCAGTTTTTATCGTCGTTCGGCCTGCTGGCGACAGCGTTGGTAGTGCAGCAGCAATGGCTGGGTGCTGAGGCCATGGACCAGGATGCTCAACGCCACCACCGACAGAGTGAGCTGGATGCTGAGTGTCGCCTGCGCCGGTTCGAGTTGGTGGTTCAGGGCATAGAACAAGTAGTACAGACTGCCGATGCCGCGAATCCCGAACCAGCCCAGCAGCAGGCGCTGGTGGCGGTCGAGCAGGGCGCCCCAGGGCATCGCCAGCACGCTTAAGGGGCGCACCACCAGGAACAGCAGTGCCCCTAGTAGCAACGCCCGCCCATCCCAATGGGCCGGCAGTACCACCCCCAGCAAGGTGACGATGAACACTTCCATGGCCCGCTCCACCAGGCTGCCGAACGACAGCATGTCACCGAGCATGATGCCGGCCGCCACTTGGCGTTCTTCCAGGGCCTGGACATCGCCGTGCACGGATTGGCGTGGGTCGCCGTGCAGGTGGCCGACCACCGGCTGCACCAGGTGCTCCGCCGGTGGGTGGCCGGCGCTGCTGGCATGGACTTCGGCCTGGCGCAACCCCAGGCCGGCGGCGAATACCGAGAGGAAGCCGTAGCCGTGCACCAGTTCCGCCGCGACATAGGCCAGGGCGATCAGGGCGAAGCTCAGGTAGTCGTTGGGCGAGACGCTGCTGTCGGCGTGGCGGGTACGCAGGCGCAAGGTCAGGCGCCCCAGGCCATGGCCCAGGCCATAGCCACAGAGCAGGCCGGCCGGTATCGCCCAGAGCAGGCTGTACAGCAGCCAGTCCGCCATCCAGCGCTGCGGGGCGCTGTCCTGCTTGAGCAGCAGGACCCCGAGGATCACGAAGGCGAAGGCCACGCCATCGTTGAGCCCGGCCTCCCCGGACAAGCCGAAGCGCACCCGGTCGTGATCCTGGGCATCGTTGACCTGGACCATGGAGGCCAGCACCGGGTCGGTGGGCGCCAGGATCGCCCCGAGCAGCAGGGCGAAGCTCCAGTCCAGATCCAGCAAGACGTGCAGCACCAGCGCGACACCGAGGATGCCCAGGCCCAGTACCGGTCCAGCCAGGCCGAAGGCCACCCACCAGCTGCGGTCGGCCAGCGGCAGCCGCAGCTTGAGGCCACTGACGAACAGCGAGAACAGCAGCGCCACCTCGGTCAGGTTCTCCATCCAGTCCGCCGCCTGGCGGATATCCAGTTGCAGCAAGCCGACCCCACCCGGGCCGATGAGCACGCCCAGGGCCAGGCACACCACCGAGGTGGTGATCGGCAGCCAGCGCAGGTACGAGGAGGTGAGCGCGAGGATCAGCAGCACCGTACCGAGCACCGCGACCCAGATCGTGAAACTCATGGGGTTCGCTTCAAGCCAGCGTATGGCTGACTTGCAGCTCACTGATGATGCACACCGAACCGTCGCTGGCGGGGGTGCTGTCGCTGTAGTCGACCTGGTTGTAGACCCCGCCGTGGAAGTCGAAACGGTGGTCGTTCCAACTACTGTCCAATTGCCCTGGAGTACTGGCGCTGGTGACGCCGTTGCAGGTCACCACCACCAGGACCAGGCCAGCGGCAGTGGCGCTCAGGGTGATTTCGAAGGGAGCCTGCAACGGCACGTTGGTGGCGATGATGCTGGTGGCCGGTTCGCCCTGGTTGAAACTGGCGCGAAAGCCCCAGGTGATCCTGCCCTTGTTCCAGAACACCTTGACCGCCGGACTGTCGTCGTCCTTGACGTGCATCTGCGAGATCACCACCTTTTGCGCCGAATTGACCTGCTCCAGGCGCATGACCTGGCGGTTGCCATGCAGGTTGGCGCTGGCCAGGGACCAGTACAGCGGCTCCTTCCACTCGCAGCGGGTGCGGTGGGTGCTCTTGCTGGAGGCGCCACGGGTCGGCGCGCTCATGCGGATCGAGCCGTCGGGCAATTGGCTGATGACTTGGGGCACCTGGGCCAGGGCCTGGGCGCCCATCAGTTCCAGGGCCACCGGGTTGCTTGGGGAACTGGCAACCGGGGTGGTGATCATGAAGGGAAGGATGTCGACTGCCATGGGGAGTTCCTCGTCGCTGCAAGCGGCCTGTGGATCAGGGCCACTCGAGGGGATGACGCCAGAGGCCGGCGGACGTTCCCGCAGCCTGCCGGGTGGTGACGCCTAGGCACCGCTGACTTTCCAGTGCTTGAGGTCGTCGGCGAACACGGGCTGGCGCACCTCGTGGGCGATACCGTAGGCCAGCGACTCATGGGCGGCGATGACCTTTTCCTCGGCCGACAGGCATTTGAAGATGTCCAGCTGGGTCTCGGCGGCCGCGGTCTCGATCTCGTAGATCTTCACGTAGCGCGCCAGATCGTTGTCCAGGCTCGACAGGTACTCGCGCAGGCGCTGGTGATCCACCGAGCTCTGGCTGAAGTACCAGTTCATCGGATGGATCAGGAAGCGTGAATGAGGCGTAGTGATGCGCCGGTTGGCCGCCAGGAACAGGATGATTCCCATGGATTCGATGTTGCCCGCATTGATCGCGCACAAGGGCACCGGCAAGGACTTGAGGAAGGTATAGAGGGTGAAGCCGAAGTTGGTGCTGCCACCGGTGGTCGACAGGTTCAGGAGCAACGAGCTGGCGCCTTCTTCGATGGCTTGCAGGCACGAGTCGCGAAAACGTTCGCTGGTGCTCTGGTCGATCTGGCAATGGAAGTGAACGATGTGTTCGGTCATAGGACCACTCCCCATGGCGTTGAGGTAAACGTCTACCCGTCGGTTGAGCTTGGCGTGCCAGCGAAGGTTCCACCGTTCTGCTCCGAGTCTGCGAGGCCAACAGCGGTTCGCGGATGAAGATGTGCGGCAAACCCGATTGAACGTCATCCAGGCAGGCAGACCTAAACCATGTACGCCCTGCCAGGCATCCGGACTCTGGTTTTGGGGCTGCCATCATCGACCCGAACCCCGGAGACTGCCGTGCCTCGTATCCTGACCTCCCGTACGGACGCCACCGATCTGAGCGAACACAATGCCTTGATGTTCGGTTCGCCCAAGGAACGCCTGGACTTTTATCGGCGGGAAATCCAGTACGAGACCAGCATCCTGGCCAATCGCACCGACGCCTACCTGGCGGCGCAATCGTTCCTTGTTATCGCTTTCGCCTCGTCGATGTCCAATCTCAACCCCGAGTGGGGCAAGTTGTTCACCCTGCTGGTACCACCGTTCCTGGCCCTGCTGGGTATCCTCACGACGCTTAATGCCTGGCCGGGCATCCGTGCCGCCTACGACATCATCGACCACTGGTATTTCAAGCAAGCCCAGTTGCTGCGCAGCGAGCCGCTGATGGGACTGGCCTACGACGAGTCGCCGTTGTTCTGTGAAAGCGAGTCGACCCACAAGGGCTATCGCAAATCCCTGCTGTTTTCCCTGCGTACGCCCTGGATCTTCGCGATCTTCTGGCTGCTGCTGGGAGGTTGGGCGATCTACATCCAGCTCAGCAACCCAGGGGGCTGAGCAATCATATGCACCCCCCGATCATGGCCCCGTTGATGACGGCCAGTGCGCTGAAAATTTACCTGGATTGCGGTCGCTCCAGCTGGCCGCTGGAAATAGCCGTCGTGCAATCAAGACCCAGGCTTCAGAGAATTGGCTTACCGCCGGTGACACCTATGCGCGAGCCGGAAAGGTAGCTGGCCTCGTCGCTCGCCAGCAGGACATAGATGGGCGCCACTTCCACCGGCTGGCCCGGACGGCCCAGGGGCGTCTGCTCGCCGAAGTGGGTGACAGCCTCTGGCGGCATGGTGGAGACGATCAGCGGCGTCCAGATGGGACCGGGGGCGACGCTGTTGACCCGGATGCCGACGGGGCCCAGCAGTTGCGCCAGCCCGGCGCTGAAATTGGCGATGGCGCCCTTGGTGGTGGCATAGGGCAGCAGCGTCGGTTTAGGGGCGTCGGAATTGATCGAGCTGGTGTTGATGATCGAACTGCCGGGCGCCATGTGTGGTACCGAGGCCTGGCAGATGCGAAACATCGCGGTGATGTTGATATCGAAGGTCCGCACCCATTCTTCATCGCTGATGTCCGCCAGTTCATGGTGGGTCATCTGGTAGGCGGCATTGTTCACCAGGATATCGATGCGCCCGAACTGCTCCACGGTCTTGGCGACGATGTCGTGGCATTGCTGTCTGCCCGCCAGGTCGCCCGGTAGCAACAGGTATTGGCGTCCGGCCTGTTCCACCCAGCGGGCGGTCTCGTGGGCGTCGTCGTGTTCGTCCAGGTAGGCCAGCGCCACATCGGCGCCTTCCCGGGCGAAGGCAATGGCCACTGCCCGGCCGATGCCGCTGTCGGCCCCTGTCACCAGGGCGATCTTGCCGGCCAGGCGGCCCGAGCCCTGGTAGCTCTGTTCGCCGCAGTCGGGGTAGGGCGCCATGGCAGCTTGGGCTCCGGGAACCGCTTGCTGCTGTGCGGGAAAGGGTGGTCGTGGATAGGATTTCATGGGCACCTCCGGGGTGGCTGACAAGGTTCCGGCTGCCCCTGGGCATGCCTGGACCTTGGGGCGCCGAGGGAAAGACTCAGCGGGTGATTGGGCGTTCGCGGATGCAGGCCATGCCCGCAACAGCACACTTATTGGGAGGCCGGTGAGTTGTAAAAAATCGAAATGATTGGGTGAGCAGCGACGAGTGGTTACTCGTGAATAGAGAAAATTTCCTGCCAGCGCCGCTATGAGTTGAAACGACATGGACCGGGGCGCCTCAAACCCAATGAGTAACCTGTACTCAGAGGAGGTTTGGCATGAAAGTTCGAGCTGCAGTATCTCGTTCCTGGGCAATGAGCCCGACGACCCAGGGCCTGGCGGAACAAGATCCGGGGCCGGGCTTGACCGATGACCAGCGGGTCTGCCGCGAGGACCAACCCCAGGCGAAACGGGGGCCGCGAGTCGATCTGGGGCCTGCCGACTACGAGCGCCTCAAGTCTTCATAGGTCAAGGCTGGGGCTCAAGCTCCAGCAGCAGTCCACCGTTGGCGAGTCGCCGACCATGGCACACCCGGCCCCGGCATGTGTTTCCTGCCTGTTCGAAGCTCAAGCTCTGGGCATGCAGCAGTTGTTCGGGCCAGGGCTGGGTAATGAGTATTTGCAAACCAGGTTCGTATGCGTTGGTGTCGATGATTTCCAGCGGACATTCACAACTCAGGACGTTGACGCCAAACAGGGTGTCTTGCAGGTAGTGCAGTTTCGTCAGGGCAGTGTTTACAGGTGCAGTGACATCATTGCGGCCTGAGCTGGAAAAGCGCGAGAGCTGGCGTGTGACGACCATTTCTTCGAGGATCTCTCGAACTAAGCGGTTGATACCGGACGCTCCGTGATAACGGGAGCGGTCAATATTGGCGATGGTGAACTGGTTTGTGCCTGGCGCCAGGATATCCAGCGATGCGCTACTGTCGGCATTGATCACGCAAGCCACTCGGCAGTTGGGTAGTCTCTGTGCAATTGCGGTCTCGATTTCTAGTTTGCTTAAAGTATCCATGGGATATCCGAACAAAAGTCATGGGTTGGGCAAGAGGGATTACCAGGTCCCGCCATCTATTCAGAGCTCCTCGTCACGAGTCGGATCGAGGTTACGTAGACGTCCCGATTCTCCGCCCGCGATACGCAGGGCCTGGTCGACCCCACGTCTCAAGGCATGTTCCAGGCACCATTCGGCACCTGGCAGATGGGTCAAGCGTTCGGTTACGCATTGTCCCTGGGCGGTGTACACGCCGATCAGCAAGTCGACATCGCCAGCAGGCGTCTCGCGTGCCCGCACATCCACTCGGCAACCGTTGTCCAGTATTCGTTCGTGGCTGACCTCTGGCAGAACTTGCGCTTTCCACGCCGTATAGACGTTGCCCCTCTTCATGTTTACTTCTCCTGGCTCTGGGCAATTAGGCTGGCCAGTATAGGATCGTCTTTGTGAGTGGTTTGTGTGAGTTGGGAAAGTACCGACGGAAGGTTCGTGTAACTTGCTGTCATTGGGCCATCGATACCGCTCGTCAGAGTCGCAGTCAAATATTCAAACCATCACCATGGGACATATTCAAACCATTAACCAAACCTCCCGGGAGAGTTGGAATAACTTTAATTAAATCAAGAGGACGGTTCTCATGAATGATCAAACCAAGCGCTGTGCCTGCCCTGGATGCAACATCCCGATCGATCCCCAACAGCCTTTCGAACGTGACGCAAAGGCTTATTGCTGCGCGGCTTGCGCCGACCATCACCCCCACGGCGAGCCCTGCACCCATCTCGACTGTCATTGCGAAGACGGGGCTGTTGAGGAGAATGCTGTAATCGGCGAGCCCTCCAGTGGTTGATCATCTCGTACGTCAGGTGCCTCGACACTGGGGGAATTAAGTTCGGTGTTGAGTGGTAATGGTCAACGTAACTAGCGAAGCGGAAAAAGCATTCAGCCAATTGAATACAGTGCGCTTTATGGAATGGCTAAATAGTTCGCTGGAGTGTCTTTTTTATATATGGCGCCGCTTGAGGCTATCGACTGTGGGGGAACTTCACAGTGCAAACTATCAATAAGATCCTGCTGGTGGCCGCATGCGCTCTCTTATCCGCTTGCAACTTGATCGTGTTCAATCCCAAGGGTCAGGTCGCCACCGACGAGCGCAACCTGATCATCCTGGCCACAGCGCTGATGTTGTTGGTGGTGATCCCGGTCATCGTGCTGATGTTCGTGTTCGCCTGGCGTTATCGCTCGACCAACAAGCAGGCGCGCTATTCGCCGGGCTGGGCCAGTTCCCATCGGATCGAGGCGGTGGTCTGGGGCGTGCCGCTGCTGATCATCGTGATACTGGGCATCGTCACCTGGCGCACCACCCACTCCCTGGATCCGTACGAACCCATCGCTTCCGACAATTCGCCGCTGAACGTGCAGGTGGTGGCCACCGACTGGAAATGGCTGTTCATCTATCCGGACCTGGGCATCGCCTCGGTCAATGAACTGGCGCTGCCGGTGCATACCCCGGTGAGTTTTACCATCACCTCGGACGCCGCGATGACCTCGTTCTTCATCCCGGCGCTGGGTGGACAGATCTACGCCATGGCCGGCATGCAGACCCGCTTGCACCTGATCGCCAATGAAACCGGGCAATTCCGCGGGATCGCCGCCAACTACAACGGCCCGGGGTTCTCCGACATGCATTTCACCACCCAGTCCCAGACGCCGGCGCAATTCGAGGCCTGGGTCCAGAGGGTGCGCCAGGGGCCGCTGCGCCTCGATCAGCAAAGCTACGCCGTGCTGGCCCGACCCACCCTCGGCCACCCCATCCAGCACTACGCCAGCGTCGAGCCGGGCCTGTTTCAGGTCATCGTCGACCAGTACGAAGGCATGAACAAGGCCCGTGGCAGCGCCCGCCAGGCGGCCCCCGCCGACAACCCCCTGGGCGAAGCAAGGAGTTCGGACGATGTTCGGTAAATTGACCTGGGATGCGGTGCCCACCGGCGAACCCATCATCATGTACACCCTGCTGGTGGTCGGCCTCATCGGCCTCGGGGTGCTTGGCGCCGTCACCTACCAGCGCAAGTGGGGCTACCTGTGGCGCGAATGGCTGACCACGGTGGACCACAAGAAGATCGGCGTCATGTATATCCTGGTGGCGCTGGTGATGCTGCTGCGGGGTTTTTCCGACGCCATCATGATGCGCACCCAGCAGGCGATGGCGGCCTCGGGCGGGCCGGGCTACTTGCCGCCGGAACACTATGACCAGATCTTCACCGCCCATGGCGTGATCATGATCTTCTTCATGGCCATGCCGTTCGTGGCCGGTCTGATGAACCTCGTGGTGCCGCTGCAGATCGGCGCTCGCGATGTGGCCTATCCCTTTCTCAATGCCCTGAGCTTCTGGCTGTTCGTCGCCGGCGCGGCACTGGTCAATATTTCCCTGGGCGTGGGGGAGTTCGCCCGGACCGGGTGGGTGGCCTATCCGCCGTTGTCGGAGCTGGGCTACAGCCCCGGGGTCGGGGTGGACTACTACATATGGGCCTTGCAGATCTCCGGGATCGGCACCTTGCTCACCGGGGTGAATTTCTTCGTCACCATCCTGAAGATGCGCACCACCGGCATGACCCTGTTCAAGATGCCGGTGTTCACCTGGAACTCGCTGTGTACCGCGGTGCTGATCCTGGCGGCGTTCCCGATCCTCACCGCGACCTTGCTGATGCTGTCCCTGGACCGCTACCTGGGCATGCACTTCTTCACCAACGAGGCCGGCGGCAACCCGATGATGTACGTCAACCTGATCTGGGCCTGGGGCCACCCGGAGGTGTACATCCTGATCCTGCCGGCGTTCGGCGTCTTCTCGGAGATCGCCGCGACCTTCAGCAGCAAGCGCCTGTTCGGCTACGTGTCGCTGGTCTGGGCCACCATCGCCATCACCATCTTGTCGTTCATCGTCTGGCTGCATCATTTCTTCACCATGGGCGCCGGCGGCAACGTCAACGCCTTCTTCGGCATCATGACGATGATCATCGCCGTACCCACCGGGGTGAAGATCTTCACCTGGCTGTTCACCCTGTACCGCGGCCGCGTGCGTTTCGCCACGCCGATGCTGTGGACCATGGGCTTCATCGTCACCTTCAGCATCGGCGGCATGACCGGGGTCTTGCTGGCGGTGCCGGGGGCCGACTTCATGCTGCACAACAGCCTGTTCCTGATCGCCCACTTCCATAACGTGATCATTGGCGGTGCAGTGTTCGGCTACATGGCGGGGCTGACCTACTGGTTTCCCAAGGCCTTCGGCTTCACCCTCCATGACCGCCTGGGACGCCTGTCGTTCTGGTGCTGGCTGGTGGGCTTCTACTTCGCCTTCATGCCGTCCTATGTGCTGGGGTTCATGGGCATGACCCGGCGCCTCAACCACTTCGACAACCCAGAGTGGCGTCCCTGGCTGATGCTCGAGCTGATCGGTGTGGGCATCATCCTCTGTGGCGTCACCTGCCAGCTCCTGCAACTGTGGGTCAGCGTGCGCGACCGTCGGGCCAACCGCGACCGCAGCGGCGACCCCTGGGATGGCCGGACCCTGGAATGGGCCACCACCTCGCCACCGCCACTGTACAACTTCGCCGAGCAACCGGTGGTCGACGACCTCGATGCCTACTGGGGCATGAAGGAGCGCGGCACCAGCACCCTCAACCGTACCGACTACCGGGCCATCCACATGCCGCGCAACACCTCGGCCGGGCTGGTCATGAGTGTCTTCGCCCTGGTCTGCAGTTTCGCCCTGGTCTGGCACATCTGGTGGCTGGCGCTGGCCAGCCTGGTGGCCACGGTGGCTGCCCTGGTGGTGCGCAGCAACGATGAGGATACCGACTACTTCATTCCCGCCGACGAAGTGGCGCGGATCGAGAAGGCCCGGCTCGCAGACCTGGCGGAGACTTGAACATGGTCAATATCGTGCTGGACCAAGACATCGCCCATTCCCATGAACAGGGGCATGAAGACGCAGGTTCCCTGCGCCTCTTCGGCTTCTGGGTCTACCTGATGACCGACTGCATCCTGTTCGCCACGCTGTTCGCCAGCTACGCGGTGCTGCGTGACAGCGTAGCTGGCGGCCCGTCGACCCTGGACATCTTCGAGCTGCCCTATGTGCTGGCCGAGACCTTGTTGCTGCTCCTGAGCAGCATCACCTACGGCTTCGCCATGCTGGCCATGAATCAGGACCAACGGACCCAGGTGTTGCGCTGGCTGGGCCTGACCGCGCTGCTGGGCCTGGGTTTCGTCGCCATGGAGATCAACGAGTTCCACCAACTGATCAGCGAAGGCCACGGGCCGGATCGCAGTGCCTTCCTCAGCGCTTTCTTCACCCTGGTGGGCACCCACGGCCTACACGTGGCCTGCGGCCTGGTATGGATGGCGGTGTTGATGTGGCAAGTGCATTCCCGTGGCCTGGGTACCATCCAGGCCACGCGCCTGAGTTGCCTGAGCCTGTTCTGGCATTTCCTGGACGTGATCTGGATCTGCGTCTTCACCGTCGTCTACCTGCTTGGAGTGGCCTGATATGTATACCCAGAGTTCCGTACGCAGCAGTGCCGGCTCCAGCCATGGCAGCCGGCGTTCCTATCTGGTCGGTTTCGCGCTGTCGCTGGTGTTGACGCTGATTCCCTTCGCGCTGGTGATGTACCCCAGCCTGCCGCGCAACGTCACGCTGTGGGCCGTGGTGGGGCTGGGGGTGATCCAGATCCTGGTCCACCTACGCTATTTCCTGCACCTGGATACCGCCACCGAACAGCGCTGGAACCTCACCGCGCTGATTTTTTCCGCGGTGGTGATCCTCCTGCTGGTAGGGCTTTCGCTGTGGATCATGAACAGCATCCATCACAATATGCTCGCCCATTGAGCATCGCCGCGCTGAGGACCAGGGCAGCCTCAACGCAGGGAGGCCCCTTACCGATTGGGAGAAGACCTTCGAGGGCAAAGTTTGAACGACTTGCCCGAGGGCTCGACGAATGGCCGCGACTCAGGCGTCGACCGGCAAGTCCGGGTAGTGGGCGGTGACCGAGGCGATCAGCCGGCGGATTCGCGGCTTGACCGAGGGTTGGCGATGGACCCGTCGCCAGCGGCAATCGGCGATTTCATGGGCAGGCACTGCTTGTTCCCGTTCGTTCAGGCGCGCCTGGAACACATGGTGCAGGCAGTCGCCGTCGTGGTAGCGCATCAGGTAGCGCAGATCCCGGGCAATGATCCCGGTTTCCTCCTGCAGTTCACGCCAACCGGCCTCGGCGGGCGTCTCGCCGGGCTCGATACGCCCACCCGGCAGGGTCCAGTCAGCCTTGGACTTGCGTACATACAGCCATTGCCGGTTCTGGCAGCAGATTACGGTGGCACGTTGTTTCATGCTTATCTGCCTGAGCAGTCGGTCAGGGGGTTAAAGCCGGGCATCACGCAGCCCAACGGCATGGCTGGGTGATGTCCGGAGCGTAGTTCCAGCGTCATTTGGCGTGCTGGGTCTGCAGGCGCTTGGCCATGTCCAGGTGCATGCGCAGTTGAGGCAAGGTGCTCTGGGCGAATGCCTTGAGCTGGGCATCGTCCTTGGATTGCGATTCTTTTTCGAACAGCGCCACGGTTTTCTCATGGGCCTCGACCTGGTTATCGATATAGGCCTGGTCGAAGGACTCATCGCGCATTTCCAGGATCATCTTCTTCGCTCTGGCAGTCAGGGAGGCCTCGTCCGGCACTTTGATATCGAGCTTGTGAGCCAGATTCATCAGCTCCTGGTTGACTTTGGTGTGGTCGTCCACCATCTGCTGGGCGAAGGCCTTCACATCGGTGGCGGTGCTTTTCTCCAGCGCCAGCTTGGCGCTCTGCACTTCGTTGATACCGCCCTGGGCCGCTTCATCGACGAAGTCGCTGCTGTTGGCCGCTACTGCCAGGCTAGAGCCTGCGGCGGTCAGCAATAACGACAGTCCCAGTTGGCGCATGAGTTTGTGGTTCATAACGTTCTCCTCAGGAGGGGCACGACAAAGACATCGCCCTACTGTTGAGCACAGGGCGGGGCCAATGGTTTAGTTTTTTCCGCCCATGCTCAAAGTACCGCCACCGGTCGCAGGTATTGCGGTGCCAGCACGTTGAACCAGAGCAGGATCATGCTCACCAGGCTGGTCACCAGTACCAGCAGGCCCACACCCCATACCGAGGCGGCATACAAGCGCCCGCGTTCCTGGTTCAGGTACATGAACTTGGGCAGGCCCACCAGCAGCAAGTAACTGGCATGGACACTGGCCGCCAGCAGGGCCGCCACCGCCAGCCAGCGGCTGGGATACAGGCCGGTGATGCCGGCGATGAAGTAGGGCGTGGCGGTGTAGGCGGCGAAGCCGATGCACTGGTCGAGTGTCGGCCGGGCCTCGAAGGAGCGCGACATCCAGCGGATGAATCCGCCCATCAGCACGGTGCCCAGCAGGGCGGTCAGGTAGAGCAGCAAGGCCAGCTGCATCGCACTGGCCAGGCTCAGGCGCACCCGTTCGGCATCGACCAGGCTCCAGCCGACCTGGGTCACGCCAATGAACAGGCAAAGGGCGGGAGCCAGGGCCCAGAGCAGCAGGTGGGGCAGGTATTGCCGCGGCTTGCGTTGTTCTTCGCAACGGATCTGGACCCAGGCCGATTCCGGCTGGGTCAGTAGCTTGACGAGGTGGGTTTTCATGGGACCTCCGATAGGCCAATACCGTGTCACGGCTTCTTGGCATATGGAGGCGGGCGTGCATCCGGCGGTTCAAGTTTTATCCCTCAAGGCACCGGTCATCCATGCTTGGCGCAACGCGATGGAATCTTTTACCGCTCTGGCCTCTCTGCCTTTGAAAGGCGCACACCCTGTCGCCCCCGAACGATGCTGGCGTTGATCCAAGGAGCCTGCCATGAGCCTGCTGGAAGTTTTCCACGGTAGCCCGACGGTGTTACCCCACGATGCCGCCTTGCGTAGCCTGTACCACCAGCTGCTGGGCCCTGGCGATGCCCAGGCACACAGCCTGGGCCAGGAGTTCCTGGAGCGGCAATTGCAAAGCCTGGACCCGGCGGTCCAAGTGCTGCCCGGCGATCCCGGGCAACTGATGGCCATGGTCGAGGACAACTGCCAGGCGGTCAGCCGGCAATATGCCGACTACCTGGACCAGCGCCGGCAGGGGGCCGGGCGGCGGTTCTTCGGCAACAAGGCCCATGCCTTGTACTTCCTGCAGGGCGTGGCGCCTACCAAGCTGGTGGACGGCGCCTGGTTGCACGGGGTGCTGGCGCATTGGCGGGACTACCGCTACGACGGCCTGGTCAGCACCTACCTGGAAGAACTGGGGGAGGGCGAGGCGGCGCAGAATCATGTGGCCTTGTACCGTAGGCTGCTGGCCGAGCAGGGCTGCGACAGCGACCCGGGCCTGAGCGACGAGCACTATCGCCAAGGGGCGATCCAGCTGGCCCTCGGCCATTGTGCCGAGTCGTTCATGCCGGAGGTACTGGGCTACAACCTGGGATACGAACAGCTGCCGCTGCATTTGTTGATCAGCGCCTACGAGTTGAACGAACTGGGCATCGATCCCTACTACTTCACCTTGCACGTGACCATCGACAACGCCAGCAGCGGGCACGCGCGCAAGGCCGTGCAAGCGCTGTGGGACCTGCAGCCGGTGGGCATGGAGGGTGGGGAGTTCTGGCGTCGGGTATCCCGTGGCTACCAGCTCAATGACCTGGGCCTGGGATCCGCAGCGGTGATCCAGGCATTCGACCTGGAGCGCGAGCTGGTGGCGATGCTCGAGCGCAAGCGCCTGGCGGGACGGCACATGCATGGCGATTACTGCCGCTTCGATGGCAAGAGCGTGAACCAGTGGCTGGACCAGCCGGGGCAGATCCGTGGCTTCCTGCAAGCCCTACAGGACAAGGGCTGGATCAAGCGCAACCAGGATCCGCAGGACAGCCGCTTCTGGCAGTTGGTCCACGGGCACGGCGCGGCCATGTTCGGTGTGTTCAGCGGTTATGAAAAACAGCTGCTGCATGACTGGATCGCCGGCGACTGGGATATCGGTGGCTACCCCTCGCCCAAGCGCCGGATCCAGTCCCACGGCCTGCCGGAGCGCAACGATCAGGATCCGGAGACCCTGGCATTGCGCCAGGCGCTGCACGAGCAAGACGCCGAGCGGCAATTGCAATTGCTGCTGCCTTGGCTGGCGGCGCCCCGGCATTGCCGGCCGGCGGGATTGTTCGCCACGCGCACCTTCATCGATTTACGCCATCGCCTGCGCTGACCCCGGGAGCCTGCCATGAACCAACGCCCTTCATCCTTCCATCCGCCGCGCCAGGCGAGCCGGCCCCAGGCCGACCAGGCCTTGCTGCAACTGGGGCGACGCCTGCAAGCGGCGGGCTATCGCTTCGTCACGCCCACCCCGGCCACGCACCAGCGGGTCAACCGGCGCCCGGACGCCGCGTGCAGCGCCGACCTGCGCGATGTGTTCGGCTGGTCGAGGCCGTTCGCCGCCAGCCTGTTCGAGGCCACGGAACTGGATCTCTTGTACCAGGCCGGGATCATCCAGGCCGAGGCGGGGCGGCTGCACAGCACGGTGCGTTGGTCGAGCCTGGACGAGCTGCTGCTCGTGCACTCGGCCTATCCGACCGACGATGCCGAGGCGGTGTTCTTCGGCCCGGATACCTATCGTTTCGCACGCCTGATCGAGGCCTGCCTGCAACAGCGATTCACCGCCGTGCGGCGAGTGGCCGACATCGGCTGCGGCACCGGAGCGGGGGCCTTGCTGGTGGCGCGTGCCCGGCCCGAGGCCCAGGTGTTGGCCCTGGATATCAATCCGCGAGCCTTGCGCTACTGCGCAATCAATGCCGAATTGGCCGGGGTCGGCAATGTCGGCGTCTATCACAGCGATGTGCTGGACGGTGTCGAGGGGAATTTCGACCTGATCCTGGCCAACCCGCCCTACATGCGGGACCCTCGCCAGCGCGCCTATCGCCATGGCGGCGGGGCCCTGGGCGAGCACCTGTCGCTACGCATCCTGGCCCAGGCGCTGCCGCGCCTGGAGCCACAGGGAACCTTGCTGCTGTACACCGGGGTGGCGATGGTTCGCGGTCGCGATCCGTTCCTGGATGCCGCCCGTGCGTTGCTGCAAGGCGAGCGCTACGGCTGGACCTACCAGGAACTGGACCCCGATGTATTCGGCGAGGAGCTGGAACAGCAAGGCTATGAACAAGTCGAGCGCATTGCCGTGGTGGCCCTGACCGTCACGCGCCTGGCCTGAGGCGAGCACGGCATGAGCGCTTTCGACCCTGGCCAACCGCAATGCCTGGGCATCGAGGAGGAGTACCTGCTCACCGATCTTGGGAGTCGACGCATGGTTGCCGAGCCACCGCCCGAGGTACTGCGCGACTGCCGCGAAGCCCTTGGCCAGAACTTCGCCTACGAGATGTTCCAGGGGCAGATCGAGGTCGCCTCGCCAGTGTTCGACCACAGCGCCCAGGCCGGCGCCTACCTGCGCCAGGTACGCTCGGCCCTGGACCAGGCCCTGGCCAGCCACGGCCTGGGGTTTGTCTGTGCCGGCAGTCATCCGCTGGCTGACTGGCACGAGCAGCGGGCGACGCCGCAGGCGCATTTTCGCCAGCTGTTCGACGAATTCGCCCTGGCGGCCCGGCGCAGCGTGCTCAGTGGCTTGCATGTGCATGCCCAAGTGCCGGCGGCGGTGGACCGGATCGCGGTGATGAACGAAGTCTTGCCCTGGACACCGTTGTTGCTGGCGTTGAGCCTGTCCTCCCCATTCTGGCAAGGCCATGACAGTGGCTATCTCAGCTACCGCCAGGTCGCCTGCGATGAATGGCCGCGCATGGGCATCCCCGAGTACCTGCACGATCACCAGGCCTATGACGACTACCTGCGGTTGTTGCGCGGCATTGGCGCGCTGGGTGCCGAGGACAATGCCTGGTGGGGCATTCGCCCGGCGTTGCGCTACCCGACCCTGGAACTGCGCATGACCGATGCCTGCCCCCGGGTCGCGGATGCCCAGACCCTCGCCGGACTGTTCGCGGTGATGGTTCGACATGCCTGCCTGTTGCCCGCGGCGGGTAGCCAGTACACCCAGGCCCGGCGCTGGCTGCTCAAGGAGAACCGTGTCCAGGCCCGGCGCCGGGGAGCCCAGGGGCGCTACCTGATGAGCCCGGAACAGGCACCGATGGACCTGGGGCAATGGCTGGACCTGGCTGAACAGGTATTTGGCGCCACTGCGCAAGCCCTGGGCGAAGAGACGCTGTTCGAACGCGCGCGCCAGCTGCTGCGGGGTGGTTGCAGCGCTGAGCGGCAACTGCGTTGCCATGCCGCCCAACCCGCAGAAGCGGACCGCGAAACCCGCTGTCGGGCGGTGGTCGACCTGCTGCTGCAGGAAAGCCGCGATCCAGGACCGGAAACGACCCATGCCTCCATGAACGAAGGAAAGCCAATATGAATGTCGCACCCGCCGCATCGCCCACCGAGGGGCCCCAAGCCTGCCCGGAACTGCTCCAGCGCCTGCTGCTGGCTCGCGGCCCGGGTGGCCAGGAAGACGAAGTCCGGGCTATCTGCGTCGAGCACCTGCGGCGCTATTGCGACGAGACCCGGATCGATCCCGCAGGCAACGTCATCGGCCGGTTCGCCGGCCACGGCGCGCCACGTGCCGGATCGGGAATCTGCGTGATGGCGCACATGGACGAGATCGCCATGGTGGTCAAGCGGGTCATGCCTGACGGCACCCTGCAGGTGGTGGCCCTGGGAGGGGCCAATCCGGTGAACTTCGGCATGTGCCCGCTGGACATCCTCGGCGACCAGGCGATCTTGCCGGGGGTATTGTCCTTCGGCTCGATGCATGCCACGCCGGGCTCGCCCCAGGGGCGCGACGTGGTTTCGGGCAACGTGCACTGGAAGGATGTGCACGTCATCACCCGCTGTTGCCCGCAGCAGCTGCGCGCCCAGGGCGTGCGCCCGGGCACGCGGGTGGTCCTGAGCCAGCACTGGCGCAGCCCCTGGCGCGTGGGGGATGCCATCGCCGCGCATTTCATGGACGATCGGGCGCCGCTGGCGGCAGTGCTGGAATGTGCGAGGTTGCTCGCCGACCGGCGCGGGCGCCTGGAACAGGAGGTCTACTTGGTGCTGACTACCTGCGAGGAAGAGTCCAACGCCGGGGCCATGTATGCCGCTGCGCATCTGGCCTGCGATACCAGCATCGCCGTCGAGGTCGGCCCGGTGCTTGAAGAGTATGCGACGCGGTTGAGCCTGGATCCGATCATCAATACCGGTGACGAGAAAGGCTATTACAGCCGTTCGGTGGTCACCGGCTTGGCCAGCGCCGCGCAACGTTGCGGGTTGACGCCGCAGTATGCCTTGCTGGTGGACTTCGCCTGCGATGCCAGCGCGGTGCTCAGCAGCGGCCTGTGCGGGCGAGCAGGGTGCCTGGGGATCGCCACCGAGAACACCCATGGTTATGAGCTGGTCCTGGATGGCGCCATCGATGCCTGTGCCCGCACCCTGGCCGAGTATCTGGAGCATTTTTCCTAGCCGCGCCATTTGCCGATCCGCCTGGTCCGGTACTGGCGTAATGCCGTTTAGTCAAGGAAAGGGTAGGAGCGAGGCTTTCCCGCGATGGACTTCAAGGCCCTGCGTTTATCCAGTAAGCACGCGCTACCGTTAACGACCATCGCGAGCAAGCGAGCGTCGACCGGCTGCTCCTACAGGGGATCACCTCGCTTAACTGACTGGCATCACGGTATTGGTGAGCCTTACCCAGGCGGATTGGTGGTCTCGCGTTGCCGGGCATTCTTGCCCAGGCCGCGCAGGTTCATCAGCCCCAGGCAGCACTGCAAGAGCACCAGGGCGTAGGCATGGGCATACAGGCCCCAGGCGATCCACAGCAGGTTGCTGAGCATGAAGCAGATGAAACCGGTCATTCGGCGTCCAGGGCGCAGCGAGCCGATCAGCCAGGCCGCGAGCACCGTCACCAGCATGGCCGGCCATTGCAGTGCATCCAGATAGTCCATCCGTCGCTCTCCGCGCAGCGGTAGGTTGGGTGATAAAGGTTGCGGTTTGCAGTCGCGGTACTGCAGTCGACCCTTGCCCGGCACGGAAGATTCGTTATTTCGCAGCCAGGTCCGCCGGGGTGCATGAACGACAGATTCAGTGAACCCTGGACATGCGCCTCGAGCCTAAAGAAGCATCAACCCGGAGGTGCATCATGCTCGCAAGTTATCTATGGATCGGCCTCTGCGCGATCCTCCTGTTGCTCGATCTATGGGCCATCAACAGCATATGGCGCAGCGACAATTCCTCAGGCAGCAAGGCCTTGTGGACAGCCTTGGTGGTCCTGCTGCCCGTGCTGGGGCTGGTGCTGTGGGGCGTGCTCGGGCCGCGGGGCGTGACCAAGGGGCCGTCGTCTCCCGAGCACAGCAAGGGCTAGGCCGACCATTCATTTGTATTGAACCGCTATCTCTGGAGCAGAGCACCATGCCCGGGGCCTGCCCAGAGCCGCGGCGCGGGTGGGGTAGGGACCGCGGTTAGAGGATCGGCTTGGCGCCAATGACGCCCATTCGTGAGCCGAGAATTTGGCTGGTCTGATCGCTCAGGCAGGCAGCTGATGGCTTGGGGCCGTAGTGCCAGGGCCTGTTCACCCGTCAGTTCGAGGGTGAACGGATTACTGGCAGGGCTGTGCTCCGTCGTGGTGACTCTATGTCGACTGGTGCAGGTATTGGGATCGGCCTGCTGGCGCGTTGCGAGAACTAGCGCCCGGTGCGCTGTAGAAGCGATTTCCGGGATGCCTGTTTGGGCGGGGAGGTGCGCAGCAGCGGAACAAAGCCTGAGGCCTGGGGCTCGCCGAACTCCCGGTTGACCAGTTGCAGGTGCTCATTGGCTTCCTGGAATTTCTCCTCGGCCTTGTTACGCAGCAAGTGGTATTGCTCGAAGGTATCCAGGTCGGGCCGGACCTTGTCGAGGAGTGCGTAAGCCTGGCTGTTCAGGGCATGGGCTTGTTTGAGCAGGCGCTGGTTCTGTTCGAGGGCAAGCTTACGGCAGGCACGGGCCTGCAGGCGCTGGTGGATGCTGTACATGATGTCGTCCCTTGTCTGCGGTTTGACTTTACACGGCAGGTCCTGCTGGTCGCGACCAGCGCTGGAACCGCGGCTTGCAAGGCCGATGTCGTGCATTGGTAATAATCTGACCGGCAGGTCCAGGGGAGGACTGCAAAAATAATCAGCGAAAAAATCGGTTGGTCGTTGCACCAACCTTCAATTGAAGAATCGGCTTATCCAATAGGTCGAGCCCTTCATTACGTGGCTCAGGGAAGGTGGGATGACTGTCGCGAGACGACCATTTCCTCGAGTATCTCGCGCACCAGCCGGTTGATGCCTGACTCACCGTGATAGTGGGTGCGGTCGATGTTGGCGATGGTGAACTGGTTGGTGCCCGGCGCAAGGACATCCACCGACAGATGACCGTCGGGATTGATCGTACAACTGACTGAGCAGTTGGGCAGCCGTTGTGCAAGGGCCGTCTCGATTTCAAGTTTGCTCAATGTATCCATGAAGGCGCCGGGAAAACGTTCAAAGGCAAAGCGTAGCGCACGATGCTGCCAAACCTGCGATGACAGGATGAATGACTTCCAGGCCGAGGATAGCTTCGATGGTGGGCAGGCAAGCCGCACTGGTGCGAGAGCCAGGTGCCGCCTGGTGAGGCGCCGTTCATCAACAGCGCAGTCTTTCCATGCGCGCCTGGCCTTGGATCACCCTTGGAGCAAGAGCCATCCAAAGCGATGGTCAGCGCTGATTCAGGTCGCGTCGGCTACGCTCGCAGCACAGTTTGGGATTGGCACGAAGTGCTAATTCCATGGCATGGGAAGCTAAGCTTTTTGTGATCCGAGAGAGGCAGACTAAAGAGACCAATAACAAAAACACTGCACTCGATTTCGACTCGGGTGACGGAGGTCTCCATGCGTAAAGTCATGCTCTCTCTACTTTTCATCATGGTGTGCTCGGGAGGCCTGTATTCCCTGGCTCCAAAGACCCCGGGTCATACCAATGATGCGCAACTGGACCGTACATCTCATCTCCATTCGCCGGTTGCCGGGATCAGTGAGGTGATAAAGCACTTCTGATGGGGAGCAGGCCCGGGTGGGTCAACGTGCAGGTTCGCCGGTCTCCTCGGTCAATGCGTCCCAAACCTGATGCGGTGACATGCTCATCTCGAGCCAGATCTGGGTCAGCAGCAGTGCCACGAAGCAAGCCAGGCCTATACCCAGGCTCAGGTCGGCGATATCCACCAGCTTGACGATGGAGACCAGGATGCCGATCAGGTACACCTCGAGCATGCCCCACTCGCGCAAGTGATGGTAACTGCGGTAGAGCAGCATCCCGGTCCGGAGGGCGATACGAAAATGCAGGCTGAGCAGCACCAGCAGTTGGCAGAGCAACTTGAGCAACGGGATCACCATGCTGCTCAGCAACACGAGGATGGCAACTCCCTGCATGCCGCTGTCATAGAGCCCGACCACGCCTGTCCAGAGCGTGTCGCTGCGGGTCTGCCCAAGTAGGGTCAGGTGCATGATCGGCAGGAAGTTGGCCGGTATGTAGAGGAGCAGTGCAGTCAGGACCAGGGCAAAGCAGCGACGCCGCCACTGATGGCGGTGCGCGGCCAATTCGTAACCGCAACGCGGGCAGCAGCTTTTTTCACCGGCCGCCAGAGGTTCGCGGCGCATGAGCAGGTCGCATTCATGGCAAGCGATCAGGTCCTGCAGAGGCAGATTGGGCAAACCGGTGGGCTTGGGGTGCGGCATTGAATGGATCCTGTCAGGGCATGGCCTGGATTTAAGCGGGTGGCAGGCTGGAAGCGCCATACAGAAACATCTGTTCGAGAGTATGGGCGGAGTTGGCACTGGCTGCCCGCCCGCGTCGCTCCGCATCGACCATGCCATAGACCAGGGTGAGGAAGAGCTCGGTGAACACCGCGGCGGTAACGTCGATGCGAAATACTCCGCGATGCTGCCCGCGCAGGAAGAACGCATCCAGTGAGTCGATGTAGGACTGCCAGCGGGCGCCATCGAACTCGGGGTCGAGGAAGTCGGGGCGGTACTGGAACACCAGGAAGATCAACACTTCGCGATGGGCCAGATGCTCCTTGATCAGGTCATGCAGTGCCGACAGGGGCTCGGCACTCTCAAGGCAAGAGGATTCGATGATCTGGTGCAACACGTCCTTGCCATAGGATTCGAGCATCTCGAGCAAGTGGTCACGGGTTCCACAGAAGCGATGCAGGGTAGCGCGGCTCATGCCGGCGGCTTCCGCCAGCTCCTTAAGCGTGGCTCGCGGATGGTCGACGATGGCAACGGCCAGCGCCTTGATGAATCGTTCGTCATGGGGCGTCAGGGTCATCAGCAGGTCCCAGTTGAATCTTGCAGTGCACATCCGTGCGCAAGAATTTCGTAGTGCTTCTTAAAGAGAGTTGAGACAAAAAAGCTCATGTGAGACGTTATTGACTCATTTATGGTTTGAAAGTACCATTCTGGACATTATCAATCAATAGTTGGGTGTGCCATGGTCGATTTGCGTGCAATAGGAAGGATCAGTGCATTGGCAGCTGTCATTGCGTTGGCAGGATGCGGCCCCTCGGCCGAGCAACCACAACAGGCGGAAATGGTGCTGCCGGTGGATGTCGTTGCAGTGAAGACCGAGTCCCTGGCTCTGACTTCGGAGTTGCCAGGACGTATCGAACCGATGCGGGTCGCCGAAGTGCGCGCCCGGGTGGCAGGCATCGTCATGAAGAAGCGCTTTGAAGAGGGCGCCGATGTCAAGGCCGGGGACCTGCTGTTCCAGATCGACCCCGCGCCGCTCAAGGCTGCGGTGTCCCGCGCCGAAGGCGACCTGGCACGAGCCCAGGCCGGCCTCAAGGAAGCCCAGGCGCGAGTCAAGCGCTACGAGCCGCTGGTGAAGATCGAGGCCGTCAGCCAACAGGACTACGACAAGGCCAGCGCCGACCTGAACAGCGCCCAGGCGGCCACTCGCTCGGCCCAGGCCGATCTGGAGACCGCGCGCTTGAACCTGGGGTATGCCTCGGTTACTGCGCCGATTTCCGGCCGGGTGGGCCGTGCCCTGGTGACCGAAGGCGCCTTGGTGGGGCAGGGGGATGCAACCTTGATGGCGCGTATCCAGCAGCTCAATCCCATCTATGCCGACTTCACTCAGACCGCTGCCGACGCCTTGCGCCTGCGTGAGTCGCTCAAGAGCGGCAGCCTGGCCGAAGGGGATGGCAAGGCCCTGACGATTCGAGTCGAAGGCACTTCTTATGAGCGCAAGGGCGCATTGCAATTCGCCGATGTGGCGGTCGATCCTGGTACCGGCCAGATCACCTTGCGCGGCAAGTTCGACAACGCCGATGGCGTCCTGCTGCCAGGTATGTACGTGCGGGTGAACACCCCACAGGGCACTGACAACCACGCCATCCTGGTGCCGCAGCGTGCCGTCAAGCGTGCCAATGACGGCAGTTCCCACGTGATGGTCGTGGGGGCGGACAGCCGGGCCGAGGCTCGCAGCGTAACCACCGGCACCATGCAGGGTTCGCGCTGGCAGATCACCGAAGGCCTCAAGGCCGGTGACCAGGTCATCGTCGGTGGCCTGGCCGCCGTGCAGCCGGGCGTCAAGGTCACTGCCAAGCAGGCTCAGGAAACCGAGCAGAAACAATAAGCCCGGTTACGACACGAGGATTTTTTGATGTCCGATTTTTTCATCAAGCGCCCGAACTTCGCCTGGGTGGTGGCTCTGTTCATCTCCCTGGCCGGCCTGCTGATCATCTCCAAGCTGCCAGTGGCGCAGTACCCCAACGTTGCGCCACCGCAAATCACCGTGACCGCGACCTACCCGGGCGCTTCGGCCAAGGTATTGGTGGAGTCGGTCACCAGCGTGCTCGAAGAGTCGCTCAACGGTGCCAAGAACCTGCTGTACTTCGAATCGACCAACAACTCCAGCGGTGTTGCTGAGATTGTCGTGACCTTCCAGCCGGGCACCGACCCGGACCTGGCCCAGGTCGATGTGCAGAACCGCCTGAAGAAGGCCGAGGCGCGCATGCCCCAGGCCGTACTCACCCAGGGCTTGCAGGTCGAGCAGACCAGCGCCGGCTTCCTGTTGATCTACGCCCTGAACTACAAGGAAGGCGTAGAGCGCAGCGACACCACGGCTCTGGGCGACTATGCCGCGCGCAACATCAACAACGAACTGCGTCGCCTGCCGGGCGTCGGCAAGCTGCAGTTCTTCTCCTCCGAAGCCGCGATGCGGGTCTGGATCGATCCGCAGAAACTGGTGGGTTACGGCCTGTCCATCGAAGACGTGAGCAATGCCATCCGTGGACAGAACGTGCAGGTTCCGGCCGGTGCCTTCGGCAGTGCGCCAGGCACCAGTGAACAAGAGCTGACCGCGACCCTGGCAGTCAAGGGCACCCTGGACAACCCTCAAGAGTTCGGCCAGGTCGTCCTGCGCTCCAATCCCGATGGCTCCACCGTCAAGCTGGCTGATGTCGCTCGTCTTGAAGTGGGCCAGGAAAGCTACAACATCTCCTCGCGCCTGAACGGCACGCCAGGCGTGGGGGGCGCGATCCAGTTGTCCCCGGGCGCCAACGCCATCGAGACCGCATCCCTGGTCAAGGCGCGCCTGGCCGAGCTGTCGCAATTCCTGCCCAGTGACATGCAGTACTCCGTCCCCTACGACACCTCGCGTTTCGTCGACGTGGCCATCGAGAAGGTGATCCACACCCTGCTCGAAGCCATGGTCCTGGTGTTCCTGGTGATGTTCCTGTTCCTGCAGAACGTGCGCTACACCCTGATTCCATCCATCGTGGTACCCGTGTGTCTGCTCGGTACCCTGGCCGTGATGTACCTGCTGGGCTTCTCGGTGAACATGATGACCATGTTCGGCATGGTGCTGGCCATCGGCATCCTGGTGGATGATGCCATCGTGGTGGTGGAGAACGTCGAGCGGATCATGGCCGAGGAGGGGCTGTCCCCGACCGACGCGACGATCAAGGCGATGAAACAGGTATCCGGCGCCATCGTCGGTATCACCCTGGTACTGTCCGCGGTGTTCATGCCGCTGGCCTTCATGAGCGGCTCGGTGGGCGTCATCTACCAGCAGTTCTCGGTATCCCTGGCGATCTCGATCCTGTTCTCCGGCTTCCTGGCCCTGACGTTTACCCCGGCGCTGTGCGCCACGCTGCTCAAGCCGGTCCCCGAAGGGCATCACGAAAAACGTGGTTTCTTCGGTGCCTTCAACCGTGGCTTCGCCCGCGTCACCGAGCGCTATTCGGTGCTCAGTTCCGGGCTGGTCAAGCGTGCCGGGCGCTTCATGCTGGTGTACGCCGGTATCGTCGCTCTGCTGGGCTACACCTACTTGCGCCTGCCGGAGGCCTTCGTCCCGAGCGAAGACCTGGGCTACATGATCGTCGACGTGCAACTGCCGCCCGGCGCCAGCCGCATGCGTACCGATACCACCGGCAAGGAGCTGGAGCAGTACCTCATGTCGCGCAAGGCGGTGGACGCGGTCTTTCTCGTCTCCGGCTTCAGCTTCTCCGGCCAGGGCGACAACGCGGCGCTCGCATTCCCGGTTTTCAAGGATTGGTCGGTACGCGGCAAGGACGAGTCTGCTGCTGCCGAAGTAGCGGCGTTGAACGAGCATTTCGCGCTGCCGAGCGACGGCACCGTCATGGGCGTTTCGCCACCACCCATCGATGGCCTGGGCAACTCCGGCGGCTTCGCTTTGCGCCTGATGGATCGTGGCGGCCTGGGACGCGAGGCCCTGCTGCAAGCACGGGACACGCTGCTGGGCCAGGTCAACGGCAACCCGAAATTCCTCTACGGCATGATGGAAGGCCTGGCCGAGGCGCCGCAGTTGCGCCTGGTGATCGACCGTGAAAAAGCCCGAGCCCAAGGCGTCAACTTCGAGACCATCAGTTCCACCCTGTCCTCGGCTTTCGGCTCCAATGTGGTCAACGACTTCACCAACGCCGGTCGCCAGCAACGGGTGGTGATCCAGGCCGAGCAGGGCGCGCGGATGACTCCGGAAAGCGTGCTCAAGCTCTACGTACCCAACAACAAAGGCAACCAGGTTCCCCTCAGCGCCTTCGTGACCAGCAAGTGGGAAGAGGGTCCGGTACAACTGGTGCGCTACAACGGCTATCCGTCGATCCGTATCGTCGGTGACGCCGGCCCAGGCTACAGCACCGGCCAGGCCATGGCCGAAATGGAACACCTGGCTTCGCAACTGCCACCGGGCATCGGCTACGAGTGGACCGGCCTGTCCTACCAGGAGAAGGTCTCTGCCGGCCAGGCATCGGGCTTGTTCGCCCTGGCGATCCTGGTGGTGTTCCTGCTGCTGGTGGCCCTCTACGAGAGCTGGTCGATCCCGCTGTCGGTGATGCTGATCGTACCGATCGGCGCCGTGGGTGCGGTGCTGGCGGTGATCTTCGTGGGCATGCCCAACGACGTGTACTTCAAGGTCGGCCTGATCACCATCATCGGTCTGTCGGCGAAGAACGCGATCCTCATCGTCGAGTTCGCCAAGGAGCTGTGGGAGAAGGGCTACAGCCTGCGTGATGCCGCTATCGAGGCCGCTCGCCTGCGCTTTCGTCCGATCATCATGACGTCCATGGCCTTCATCCTCGGCGTGGTCCCCCTGGCCATCGCCACCGGTGCCGGTGCGGCCAGCCAGCGCGCCATCGGGACCGGGGTGATCGGCGGGATGCTCAGCGCCACCTTCCTGGGCGTGCTGTTCGTGCCTATCTGCTTCGTCTGGCTGCTGTCGGTGCTGCGTACCAAACGGCCTGCTACCGAACAACCAGCCCTGACCCAGGAGTGATCAGCATGCGTATTCCTGCTTTTACCGTATCGGCGCTGCTGATCGCCCTGGCCCTGGGTGGTTGCTCCATGGCCCCGACCTATGAACGTCCGGCTGCGCCGGTCGCCGATAGCTGGAGCGGCGCGTCCGCCCAGCAGGGGCGCCAGGCCAGCGAACTGGATTGGCAGAGCTTCATTGTCGATCCGCAGTTGCGCAAGCTGGTCGGTACCGCCCTGGACAACAACCGTTCGTTGCGCCAGACCTTGCTGGACATCGAACAAGCCCGGGCGCAGTACCGCATCCAGCGGGCCGATCGCATCCCGGGACTGAACGCAGGCGCCTCGGGTAACCGCCAGCGCCTGCCGTCGGACCTGTCCAGCAGTGGCCGGGCCGGCGTGGCCAGTACCTATCAGGTCGGCCTGTCGCTGCCGGAGTACGAAGTCGACCTGTTCGGTCGGGTCAAGAGCCTCAGCGATGCCGCATTGCAGCAGTACCTGGCCACCGAGGAGGCGGGGCGCTCGGCACGTATCGCGCTGATCGCCGAGGTCACCCAGGCCTACCTGGTCCATGACGGCGCCCAGCGCCGCCTGGCCCTGACCCAGCAGACCCTGATCAGTCGCGAGTACTCCTTCGCCTTGATCAGTCGGCATCGTGCCGTGGGTAACGCCACCGCGCTGGACTACCAGGAAGCGCTGGGGCTGGTTGAGCAGTCCCGGGCCGACGAAGAGGCCGCCCTGCGCCAGAAACAGCAGGCATTCAATGCCCTGGTGTTGCTGCTGGGTACCCCGGATGCGGCGAAGTCGATTCCCCAGACCCAGCAAGACAAGCTGTTGCTGGTACAGGACATCGCTGCGGGCTCGCCGTCGTCGCTGATCGAGCGGCGTCCGGACATCCTGGCCGCCGAACACCGTCTGCAAGCGCGCAATGCCGACATCGGCGCTGCGCGGGCGGCGTTCTTTCCGCGGATCACCTTGACCGGCAGCTTCGGCACCTCCAGTGCACAGATGTCCGGCCTGTTCGATGGCGGCTCACGTTCCTGGAGCTTCATACCGACCCTATCGTTGCCCATCTTCGATGGTGGGCGTAATCGTGCAGGCCTGAGCCTGGCCGAGGCCCGCAAGGATTCGGCCGTCGCGGCGTACGAGGGCACCATCCAGACCGCGTTCCGCGAAGTGGCGGACGCCCTGGCGGCCACCGATACCCTGCGCCGCGAGGAGCAGGCACGCCGGGCCCTGGCCAACACCAGCAACGAATCGCTGAAGCTGGCCAAGGCTCGTTATGAAGGCGGTATCGATAGCCACCTGCGTTACCTGGACGCCCAGCGCAACAACTTCGCCAACGAGACGGCGTTCATCGAAGTCAGCACTCAACGGCAGATCGCCCTGGTGGACCTGTTCCGCTCCCTGGGTGGCGGTTGGAAAGACAACCAGGACCAGCAACTGGCGCAACGCCAGGCGCAGCCCTGATCGAGTGCCGGCGCCTACCCGGGGTCGCCTGGGCAGGTGCCGGTCAAGGAGGGTCATTGATGCGTGCAATCGATGCAGGCATTTGGGTCTGCGGTGAATGTCATCAACTCAACCCGGCCAGCCAGGAGCGATCACCGCGCTGCAGCCGCTGCAGTGCGGTGTTGCATGCGCGCCGCCCGAACAGCATCAGGCGCACCTGGGCCTTGCTGATCACCGCGATGATTTTGTACATCCCCGCCAACCTGTTGCCGATCATGACCGTCAACATCTTCGGCAGCGGGTCGCCGGCCACGATCATGAGTGGTGTGGTCAGCCTGGTCCAGCTGGGGATGATCCCCATTGCCCTGGTGGTGTTCGTGGCCAGCATCGTGGTGCCGACCTTCAAGCTGGTGGGCATCGCGCTGCTGCTTTATTCGGTGCAGCGCCACCAACCGATGTCCGCCCGCCAGCGGATCATCATGTACCGCTTCATCGAATGGGTAGGGCGCTGGTCGATGCTCGACATCTTCGTCATCGCCATCCTGGTGGCCCTGGTGAACTTTGGCCACCTGGCGCGGATCGAGGCCAATCTCGGTGCCGCCGCCTTTGCCAGCGTAGTGGTGCTGACCATGCTGGCCGCTGTGACTTTCGACCCACGACTGATATGGGACAACACCCAATTGGACAAAGAAAATGAGTGACTTGCCTGCCCCGAAAAAACACCAGACCAGCAACTGGTCGGCGATCTGGATCCTGCCCCTGGTGGCCCTGGTCATCGGTGCATGGCTGGGCTGGCGTGCCTACAACGAAGCGGGAGTGATCATCCAGGTCCGCTTCGAGAGCGGCGACGGTATCCAGGCCAAGAAGACCGAGGTGCTGTACAAGGGCATCTCGGTCGGCAAGGTGGTCGACTTGAATGTCAGCGAGGACATCAAGGGCGTAGTGGCCTCGATCGAAATGACCAAGGAGGCACAGGAGTACCTTAACCACGGCACCCGTTTCTGGCTGGTCAAGCCGCGGGTCTCCCTGGCGGGCGTGACCGGTTTGGAGACCCTGGTCTCGGGGGTCTATATCGCGGTGGATCCGGTGAAGGGAGACGAGGGCGTAGATTCATTTACCGCCCTCAAGGAACCGCCACCGATGTCCGAGCAGGTACCTGGCCTGCACATCACCCTCAAGGCCGACCGCCTGGGTTCCCTGGAGCAGGGCAGCCCGGTGTTCTACAAGCAGATCCTGGTGGGCCAGGTGAAGCACTTCCAGCTCGGCGAGGACCAGCGCACCATCGAGATCAAGGTCCATATCGAACCGGCCTACGCCGACCTGGTGCGCAAGCACACGCGTTTCTGGAACGCCAGCGGCATCTCGATCTCCGGCAGCCTGTCGGGCTTCAAGGTGCGCAGCGAATCGCTGCTGACCCTGGCCGCGGGCGGTATTTCCTTCGCCACGGCGGACAACCACCGCGACAGCCCACCCACCGACCCGACCAAGCCGTTTCGCCTGTATGAGGACTACGACGCGGCCCAGGTCGGCCTGCGGGTGAAGCTGAAGATGAAGGACCTGAGCGAAATCGAGCCCGGGCGCACCCCGGTCATGTACAACGGCGTGCAGGTCGGCCTGGTCAAGACCGTCGACATGAACCAGGACTTCAGTGGCGCCACCGCCGAGCTGGCGATGGACCCGCGGGTCGAGGCCCTGCTGCTGGAGGGCACCGAGTTCTGGACCGTAAAGCCGAATATCTCGCTGGCCGGGATCACTGGCCTGGATGCCCTGGTCAAGGGCAACTACATCGCCGTGCGTTTTGCCAAGAGCGGGGCGCCGCGCCGGGAATTCAGCACCCGCTTCAAGGCGCCGCCCATGGACATGAACGTACCGGGCCTGCATCTGGTGCTGACCAGTGACCGGCGCGGTTCGGTAGAGGTCGGGGCGCCGGTGCTCTACCGGCAGATCCGTGTCGGTAGCGTGCAGAGCTACCAGCTGTCGGCGGACAACCAGCAAGTGCTGATCGGGGTGCATGTCGAGCCCGACTACGCGCGCCTGGTAAACAGCTCCACGCGCTTCTGGAACGCCAGTGGCGTGACCCTGAGCGGCGACTTCACCGGGGTCAAGGTCAAGAGCGAGTCGCTGCAGACCTTGATCAATGGCGGTATCGCCTTCGACACCCTGGACCCCAAGGCGTCGTCCTCGGGCAAGGACCGCCGCTTCGCCCTCCACGACAGTGAGGAGGCCGCCATGGCCCGGGGCGTGGAGCTCCAGCTGGGTGTCGAGGACGCCGAAGGCCTGCGCGAAGGTACGCCGATTAGGTTCAAGGGGCTGGTGATCGGCAAGGTCGAAGGCATCGGCTTGAAGAATGACCTGTCCGGGGTGTTGCTCAAGGCGCGTCTGGGGGCCAATGGCGAACAGTTCGCCCGCAGCGGCACGCGCTTCTGGGTCGTACGGCCGGCACTGGGGCTGTTGCGCACGGAAAATCTCGGCACCCTGGTCAGCGGTCCCTACATCGAGGCCTTGCCGGCGAGCCGTCCGGGAGAGCGCCAGACGCGCTTCCAGATCCAGGAAGAAGCCCCGAACCTGCTCGGGCTCGGCGATGGCTTGCGATTGACCCTGAGCGCTGCGGACAAGGGCTCGATCAAGCTCGGCAGCCCGGTGACCTATCGCAAGATGCCGGTGGGCAAAGTCATCGACATGAGCCTGGGGCAACAAGCGGACCGGGTGCTGATCAGCATTCTTATCGAGCCGCGCTATGCACCGCTGGTGCACACCGCAAGCCGCTTCTGGAACGCCAGCGGGGTAGGCATCGAGGCGGGTCTGTTCAAGGGGGTATCCGTGCGCACCGAGTCCCTGGAGGCGCTGGTGGCGGGCGGTATTGCCTTCGCCACACCGAACAATCCGCAAATGGGCGAACAGGCCAGGCCAGGGCAGACCTTTGCCCTGTTCGATGCCGTCAATGATGAATGGCTGGAATGGGCACCGAAGATCGCGCTCAAGGAAGCCTCGTGGTGATCAAGCTGTTTTCAAGCCAATGTAAAAGGAGTCACGCCATGTCCAGGCGCTTGTTGTGTACCGCACTGTTCACCGCCGGCCTGTGTTTTGTCGCGCAGGCACAGGAGCCTTTGCCTTCGGTCCAGGAGGTAATGAGCGAGAACAAGGAGAAGATCAAGAACCAGATCGAAGCCCTCAATTACAAGCGCAAGCGCATGGTGGAGGCAAACATGGAACTCGATAGCGAGCAGGCCGAGGCCTTCTGGCCGATCTACACACGCTACCGCAATGAAATGGATGGGCTGAACAAGGACTCGTTCCAACTGCTGGTGGAGTATGCGCGGGCCTACGGCTCCGGGTCGGTGAGCAATGAGGAGGCGGCAGGAATGATCAAGACCTACAAGGCCCTGCACGAGAAGCAGCAGAAGGTCCTGTATCGCTACATTGATGAAGTCGCACGGCAGATGTCGCCAAAGATTGCCATGCGTTTCCTGCAGATCGAGGCGCAACTGGATGCTGCAGACGTACTGCAGACGGGGCAGCAAATACCGCTGCTCAAGTAAATGACAAACCATGGTCGGCTGGGGGCGACCCCGCCGGCCATTTTCATTCCGGCAGGTGGCTGGCGGCCGAGGCGACGCTGCCGTGGAGGAATATCTGCACCAGGGTGCTGGCCGACTTGGAGCTGGCTGCGCGCCCGCGGCGTTCGGCGTCGACCATGCCGTAGACCAGATTGATGAACAGCTCGGTAAAGGCGGCGGCGCTGATATCGATGCGGAACACCCCCAGGTGCTGCCCCCGCAGGAAAAATGCATCCAGGTCCTTGGCGTAGGATTCTTCGTGCTCCAGGGCAGGAGTCTTCGGACGGTTCTCGAATAGCAGCAAGGCCAGCATGTCACGGTGGGTGAGATGCTCCTTGATCAGGTACTGCAGGGCGTGCAATGGCTCGGCGCTGTGTAGCTCGGCGGTGCGGGTGATCTGTGCCAACACGCCCTTGGCGTGCGCCTCGAGCTGGTACTCCAGGTTCGCTCGAGTGCCGTAGTGGCGGTTCAGCGTCGCCTTGCTGACGCCGGCCAGCACGGCAAGATCCTTCATGGTCGCACGGGGGTGGTTGACTATCGCGGTGGTCAGCAACTTGAGAAGGCGTTCATCATCAGGGGCCATGGGATCATTCATTTCCAGACAGATCGGGAAGGGCTTTAGCAGCAAATTATTTTTGCTCGTATTGGGCATTGTAATTCAGAAATGAGTCTTTTTTGGTTCATTTGAGTCAAAAAATATGTTGCCTTGGCTCTTTGTCCTCCCGGGATCGTTCGATTCGTTCACCTGCCAGTCACTTGTCGCTCAAGTCGCGCCTTCACTGGCACAGCAGCAGTGCAGGCCCTTGAGGGGGCCGGGCATCGTCCAGCATTTTTTTCAGTGGTTACCTAAAGTTAATGCCTGCCGGGCAGAAAACCCTAGGCAATGGAAAGCCTATGCGCCCGGATGATCCCGGGTGTTTCTGTCTGGCCCTGATCCCGTGTATCGATAAGCTCCGGCAGCCTGCCTTCCTGGCGCTACTGGTGGCTGCCCGCCGTCACGGAAATCGGCCTATTCGATTCCCGGACCCCGCTCCCATGAATGCCTTGTTGTTCTCTCCGGTACTGCTGGGTACCAATATCCTGATTGCCAGCGCGATCATCTGCCTGGCCCTGTGGTACTACTCGCGGCCGTATCCCGGCCCAGGATTGTGGACCTTGGGAATATTGCTGCTAGTGCCGGGGCAATACCTCGTCCTGGGCGGCAGTTATTCCTCTTCGCTCTTGCAAACCCTGTTGAGCCACACCTTGCAGGTCTGCGGCGAGGCAATATTGGTCATCGGAGTGTTTCGCTTCCTCGGTCGGGTGGCACCCTGGTGGTTGCTGCCAGCGGTCTGCCTGAGCGCCGTACCCTGGTTGCTCTGGCACTGGCTGGTCAGGCCGTTGGAGCCTGAAGTCGTGATCGCACTGTATACCTTCGTTAGTGCATTCATTCGCGCCCTGGCCTGTCGAGCCCTGTTGTGCCTGCCTGGCGACCGGCGCTTGCGCAGCGTACAGGTCTTCGCCGCCTCGACCTTCGGGTTGCTAGCCTTGAGCGCCGTGTGGGGAGGCATTCTCAGCATGCTCGATGACACTCACGGCACCGGTGCTGTGCAAGGCTTCGAGTCGGTTTCTGAACTGCTTTCCTTCAACATCGGCTATCCGCTGTGGATACTCTGCCTGTTCGGCTTGACGCTCTTGAGCCTGCGGCGGTTCCTGCTGGCCTCCGAGCGTAGTGCCACACGTTTCGAACGCCTGATGAAGATCACCAGTGCCGGGGTGGTGATCGTCCGTGACGGACTGATCGTCGATGCCAATCCGATGCTCGACCGGCTCCTGGGGTGTGAGCGCAGCTACTACCATGAGCGCCCCCTGGAACACCTGTTCGAAACCGACGAAGACCTGCGCAACCAGTTACTCGCCCTCGATGGTGTGGCCCACGACCGGGTAGCCTTGCGCGGCGATGGCAGCCCGTTTGCCGCCGAGTTGACCGTGGCAGCCCTGGACGACGGTACCCATGTGGCGGAGATTCGCGATGTCAGTGGGCGCAAGTCCCTGGAGCAGGAGTTGCGCCTGAGTGCTTCGCGAGATGCATTGACTGGTGCCCTCAACCGTCGGGCATTCACCGAGCGAGCCTTGCACGAGTTGGCCCAGGCAAGGCGTCATGATCGTAGCCTATGCCTGGCGATCCTGGATATCGATCACTTCAAGCGTATCAACGACAGCCACGGGCATCTGGTCGGCGACGAGGCCCTGAAGACCTTCAGCTCGACCTGTGAGCGGCAGGTCCGACGCACGGACATCTTCGCCCGCTTTGGCGGTGAGGAATTTGTCCTCTTGTTGCCGGATACCCACTGCGAGCAGGCTTTTGCCTTGTTGGAGCGCTTGCGGACATCGTGGAGCGCCCAGCGTTTGCCGGTTCCGAGCGGAGAGTTGCAATCAACGGTTAGCATCGGCCTGGTCCGGGTCGGTGGCGAGGCCTCGCTGGATCACTGGATCAGCCTGGCCGACCAGGCGCTTTATCAAGCCAAGAACCAAGGGCGCAACCGGACACAGGTGGCTACCGAGGCCGATAGGTCGGTATGAGGCCAGACACTCCCAATACCCGGTGGTAGTCACCTAGCAAGCGCTCCATCGCTTTGCCCAACGATAGTGCTTTAGCCGAGGCAGAACGCTTGCCATTCATCGGTAGCCCAAGCCAAACGCCGCTGGACTTGCCTGAATCGTGCCTGGCCGACCTCCTGGTAGTCAGGCGTTGCAGCGCCTTCTCGAAATCCAGCAGGGCAATCTGGACCTCCTCTTGGTCCATCCTGACGAAGACATGCTTGAGGTGCACACAGCTATGCTGCCAACGGTGCAGGTTGAGCCTGGCCAGCACCTCCCTATTGATTGTCAAAACCATTGGCGTACTAAGGAACCCTTCAAGTGCGGCGGTGACCATCAGCGCCTGCCAGACGCCATGTTTCTTCCTGACCTGGCATAGACCACGTCGGGGGCATGGATGCCGATCTCCCAGACCGCTTTTTTGCCGCTGCTGGTGGAGCGCGAGCATGGCGATTCGCTGGTCAGCCAGGCGCAGCATTGGCTGCAAGGCAACATGCAGCATGAAATCCGCATGACGCAGCTGGCCAAGGCCTTGTGCGTGAGTGAAAGGACCCTGGTCCGGCGCTTCAAGTCAGCATTGGAGATGACACCGCTGAATTATCTGCAAAACCTCAGGCTCGATGCGGCCCGGGCGCTTCTGGAACTGGGGGATCAGAACATCGACCAGATCGCCATCCAGGTGGGTTACCTGGATGTCAGTTCATTCTCGCGCCTGTTCCGTGAGCGCATGGGCATCAGCCCGGGAAGCTATCGCAGTCGCTTCGCCATGGGCGCTTGAAAGCTGCTAGCGGCGTGAGGTCAAGCACCGTTGCCCATCACCCATGCTGCCCCTGGAACTGGCCGCATTTGTGCAGCTCACGGACGGTAGATGCTCTTGAGCGTGGCGATGATCTTCTCCACGTCCGGATTGTCGATGCGGTAATACAAGGTTTGTACTTCGCGGCGGAACGCCACCAAGCCTTCCTCACGCATTTTCGCCAGGTGCTGCGACAGCGCCGACTGGCTCAGCGAGATGCGCTGCAGCAATCCGCCGACGGTAATTTCCCCTTGCTCGATCAACAGGCACAGCACCTGCAAGCGGTATTCGTTGCTGATCGCACGCAGCCGGCTTGCTGGGCCACTTTGCGCATGGAGGTTGCGACATAGCCTTGGTGGGCGATCATTGTGACCACCGCCTGCAGCAACCGGGTGCGTTTTTGCTGGTGATTACCCACCGGCCGGCCACGACGGACCGGGGGCTTCGGCGCCTGAGATCACGACGTGAAGTTCGGCGCTGGGATTCAGGCATGGACAAGGAATGCATTCCACTGGAGGCCGGATGAACAAGGCACCAGCATAGAAAAATCTGTCCTAAAGCACCTGCTGGTAACCCTCTGGGCAAACCGGGTCAGCGCTGCTACAGACCCTGGTTACGCGGCCTGTAGTGGGGCATTAGCCGAGGTGATAGAGCCCCTGGTCGTCGCGCTGGACCTGGCCGCCGTGCTGCAACTCGTCCAGGTGTTGCAAGAGGGTCCGAGCCTCGGCAGCAGTCACCCAGGTCCCGGTAAAGCCTGTCGGGTACAGCAGGCGTTTCTCGACCATCTGGGCCAGGTTCAAGGGTCGCTCCTGCAACCAACCCAACAGGCGCCTCTCTCGCTCGTCGATCTTGGCGGTGAATGCCTGCAGATCCTCCAGGAAGCGCTGGCGGTCGGTGTAGACACCGCGATGGTGGGAAGTCACCCAGGTCCTGGCGGGAATCTGCGGCAGGCGCTGGAGGCTGCGTCGAAAATCCACCAGGTTCGAACTGGCATCGCCGTAATAGGGGCCGAAGCTGCTCAAGTCGATGTCACCAATAAAGGCCACGCCTTCCGGCTCCACCAGCAGCACGGTGTGGCCTGCCGTATGGCCGGGCAGGTGAACGGCATGGATGCTGGAGCCTCCCAGGTCCCAGGATGCACCGTCCTCATAACCCAGGGCATCGGGGCGTGGGGCATAGAAGAATTCATCCTGCAAGCGCTTGAGCATCTGCTGGATGGCACAAGCCTCGCTGAGGCCGAAGGCCGCGGCCATTCCTTCCCAACTGCGCGCTGCCGGCAAGTCTGCCTGGTGCACATGGACTTGCGCATCGGGAAGCCGATGCAGGCCGGCCATGTGGTCTTCATGGGCATGGCCCAGGACGACCAGTTCGGTCGCGTCGAACAGGGGGCCGATGCTGTTGGAGCTGATCGGGGTATCCAGGGCTGCCAGGGTGTCCGTGCCCTTGATCAGCACCTGGTTGCCGTCCGGGTATTTGCCGTTGCGCTCGCCCAGGAACACCGATACGCGCCCGAACGCCAGGTGGTCCATGCCATTGGTTGAGTCTCGGTGGTTGCCAGTCATCATCTCGGGCCTCGCACTCGCTTAGGGTATCTGGCGTCACTGTAATGATTTAGTGGCGATGATGGCGAGAAACATCACTTGGCGGCGAGCATCCTCGCAACGCTCGGGAAAACGGCGGCTCAGGCTTGCGCGCCCTTGGCATAGGCGCTGATGACTTCCTCCCGCGCAGCCAGGCGCTGCAGGTAGGCGGTGATATTGGGCAGGTCGTCGATATCCACATTCAGCTGGGCGTGGATGCGTAGCCAGGGATAGATGGCCATGTCGGCAATGGAATAGTCGTGGCAGATGAAATCCTGGTCCTGCAGGGCGTTTTCCAGCGTATCGAACAAGGCTGCAGTCTGCTTCAAATAACGGTCGCGGGCGTAATGGTGGGCCTGTGCATCGAGCTGGAGGAAATGATAATGCTGCCCGGCCATGGGGCCCAGGCTGCTGATCTGCCAGGCCAGCCAGTGCAATACCGCATAACGTTGCGTACCCACCGCTGGCAGAAAGCGCGAGTGAGTCTCCGCCAGGTACTGCAGGATGGCGCCTGACTCCGGGAGGACCAAGGCTTGTGCGTGGTCGACCAGCAACGGAATCTTTGCATGGGGCGTCAAGCGTGCGAAGTCCGCCCGATGCTGGTCGCCCAAGGCGAGGTCCAAGCGCTGGATTCGATAAGCAACGTCCAGCGCTTCCAGCATGATCAGGATCTTGTGGCCATTGGCCGTCGGCGCGAAATACAGGGTGTACATGGCGATGGCTCCCATGGCCGGGAATAGGCAGGGCGGCGCGGTCAGGCTGGCTCGATCCGCGCCGACGACTCAGGCGATGGGATAACGCTTGAACAGGTCGCTGCATTCCAGCCGCTCGGCATGGGCTCCCAAGCTCGGGAAGTCATCGGCCTTGACCACATCCGGGAGCATCAACTGCATGAAGGACCAAGCCACTGCGCTGGTGATGGCGGCCTGGTCGAGGCGTGGCTCTTGAGCCCGCTCGGCCAGAAGCTGTTGTTCCAGCTCGGTGCAGGCGGCCAGCAGTTGCCGGGTGACACGCTCGAGCCAGGGCTGATGCAGTTTCTCGGCTGGCCGAAGGTTGTGTTCATAGACGATCTGGACGGTTTTCTCGCAAGCCGCCAATGCCAGGCCCAAGGTACGCAGGGCCTTGGCCAAGGCCTGGGGTTGTTGGGGCAGCAGCTTGCCGGAGGCAGGGCTGGTGGCTTCGAAGTAGTCGAGGATCAGCGTCGAGTCCATCAGCACGCTACCGTCGTCGAGCACCAGGCTGGGGGCCTTCACCGCCGGGTTGATCCTGGAAAAAGCTTCGAAGGTGCTGAACACCGACAACGGCTCATGCTCGAACGCCACGCCGTACAGCTCCAATGAAATAGCCACCCGCCGGACATAAGGCGAATCCAGCATGCCAATCAGTTTCATTCGTCACTCTCCCTGGTTTGTATGGCGCGCTGTGTCACATTTCAGGCCACAGCTTCACTGTTTCTTACGTTAGGAGAATTTGGCCGACTAGAATATCGGTATTTCCCTTCATCAATGGTAAGTAGAGCTTACATGTCGAGCATCCCGCCGATTTCCTGCCTGCGCAGTTTCGAAGCCGTTGCCAGGCTAGGCAGCGTCACCGCCGCCTCCAGGGAACTGCACGTCACCCACTCGGCCATCAGCCAGCAGATCAAGGTCCTGGAGGAGTTGCTTGGCGTGACCTTGTTCGTTCGCGAAGGGCGTGGTGTGCGGGTCAGCGAAGACGGGCGCCTGTATGCCTTGCAGATCCGCGAGGCACTGGGCGGCATCGACGAAGCGACCCGAATGATCAAGACCCAGCCTAGGTCCACCGAGCTGGTGGTCGCCGTGTTGCCATCGTTCGGGCTGAACTGGCTGTTGCCGCGTTTGCCGCGCTTCCAGCAATTGCATCCTCATATCAATGTGCGCCTGCAGGCAGGACTGGCGGTATCGAACCTGAACCGGGAGTCCGTGGACCTCGCCATCCGCATGGGCAAGGGTGATTGGGAAGGGCTGGAGCAGCAGGTGCTGTTCCACGATGAAACGCTGGTGGTCGCATCGCCCCGGTTCAACGACGGGGTCCTGCCCAGAACGGCGCAAGAGATCATCGACAGCAGGATCGTCTTCAGCATGGAGTCATGGCAGCCCTGGTGCCAGGCCGCAGGGCTGGACGTCGATATCCCGCGGACCGGGCTGTGCAGCAATGATTCGAACCTGGTGCTGCAGGCGGTGCGCCTCGGCCAGGGTATCGCACTGGAGCGCCGCAGCCTGGTGCATGACGCCATCCAGCGTGGAGAGCTGGTGCAGTTGGGCCAGGTCACGGCGCCTTATCCCTATCCTTACTGGCAGGTGCTGCCCGATCGCGAGCATTCGAAGGCCAAGCAAGCGGCCTTCTCCAGCTGGCTGGCCGCCGAAGTCGAGGCCTACCTTGATGAGCTGGCCACGCAGGAGGCGGCGCTGGCAATTGCACCTTGACCTTGAACCAGGCTTCAACGTTAGCGTCGGTGACTGATCGAGGAGGGCGCCAATGCCGCCTCACCACCCTGTCAGGAGCAGCATCATGAACGAGCACGCCAGCCCCGAACCCACGTCATGGATGATCTATGGCGCCTATGGCTACACCGGCGAACTGATTGCCAGGGAGGCGGTCAAGCGCGGATTGCGCCCCGTGCTTGCCGGCCGCAGCCGTGCCAAGGTCGAGCCACTGGCTCGTGAACTGGGGCTGGCGATGCAGATATTCGGCCTCGATGATGCCGCACAACTGGCCACGGAGCTCCAGGGGCAAGCCCTGGTCCTGCATTGCGCCGGGCCATTCTCCGCAACGGCGGCGCCGATGATGCAGGCTTGCCTTGAGGCCAGGGCGCATTATCTGGACATCACAGGGGAGATTGCCGTCTTCGAACAGGCCCAAGCCCTGAACCTGCGGGCCCGGGAAGCCGGCGTGGTGATCTGCCCGGGCGTGGGTTTCGATGTGATTCCTACCGATTGCGTGGCCGCTGCGCTCAAGGCAGCACTGCCCGATGCCACGTACCTGGCCTTGGGGTTCGACTCGCGCTCGAGTTTTTCCCCGGGGACCGCCAAGACATCGGTGGAGGGGTTGGCGCAAGGCGGCAAGGTACGGCGCGATGGCAAGATCGTCTCGGTGCCGCTGGCCTATCAGGTGCGGCGCATCGATTTCGGCGCCGGAGAGAAACTCGCCATGACCATTCCCTGGGGCGATGTCTCCACCGCTTATCACACCACTGGCATTGCCAACATCGAAGTCTTTATCCCGGGTTCTGCCGGCATGGTCCGTGGCGCCAGGCTGGCTAACCTGGTGCGTCCCTTGCTCGGCCTGGCTTGGGTACAGAAGTGGCTCAAGGCGCGCATCAGCAAGACCGTGGTCGGCCCGGACGATACCAAGCGCGCCGACCAGGGCACCTTCGTCTGGGGAGAAGCACGCAATGCCCGAGGCGAACGCAAGGTGGCTCGCCTGCATACCGCCAATGTGTACAGCCTGACCATTACCGGCGCCCTGGCGGTGGTGGAGCATCTGCTGCAGGCGCGGCCCAGTGCCGGCGCCTATACCCCGGCGAAGCTCTTGGGGGCTGAGCTGGTGACCCGCCTGCCAGGATCGGGAACGCTGCGGATCGAGTGAGCCGCTCGCCCGTGCCGGCCAGGTTCATTCGCCGGCAGGAAGCGGGGTCATGACCCCGCTTCCTGCGCCGAGATTCCCCGACCGGCCGCGATCGGCATGACCTCAGTGAACGTCTTTCAGGCTGGCCAGGGGCTTGGGTGCATAGAGCGCGCTCTGGAATTCAGGGACGTACTCGTACTTCACCAGCTTGCCCAACTGCAATGAGCGGATGTAGGTCGACAAGCTGCCGTCACCGAGTATCAGGCGTGCAGCATCGGCACTGGAGCTGGAGGCGTGGCGGGTCTGTCGGGACGTGGCATAGCCGTAGGTCAGCTGGCCGTTATGGTCCAGGTTGGTGAAGCTGTTGGTCACCATGCCCACGTCGTGGGAGAGGTCATCGAGTTTTTTCGCCTTGAAGATCACGTCCACGTTGCCGGTCTGGCTATCGATGATGTCGTAGGAGAGGCTGGCGCCTTCCTCGCGACGGCTGATGTCGGTCAGCCACTTGGGCAGGTTGTAGCCCACGACACCCCGGACCCTGGCCAGCTCGGTATTGACCGGCAACTTGAGGACATAGCCCCAGAAGTCCTTCGATATGGCCTGGCCGACCAGGGTCAGTGGGCCAAGGTTGGATTGCCCAGGCTTGTTGGTGATGATCGACAGCGCCACCTCGTTGTAGCTGTCGTTGTCGCAGTAGTCGTAGGTATAGGCCGTGAAGGCCACCAGGCCGCGTCCAGGCCATACCTGCAGCGGCTGCACCTGTTCCAGTACCTGGGCCGGCATCAACTCGCGCAGCCGTGCAAGGTCTGCGGTGTAGACCGCGGTGATCCGGCTGTTCTTGTAGTAGAAGTTCGGCGAGTACGACTCGAACCCCATGTCTACCCGGGTCTTGGGCAGTTGCTTGAACCAGCTCAAGTCGAGCCCTGGCGCCTCGGCCTCGATCACCGACAGCGGCGGGTTGGAGCGATAACGCTCGTACAGGCCGCCCTTGAGGACTGGCACCGAGTGGCCGGCGATGTCGATCGTTGTAGTGCCGGCGGGGACGGGAGCGTCTGGCGAGCCGGCCAGGGCGGGATGTGCCAAAGGAGCCAGGAGGGCACCAGCCATTGCAGCGACAGTTCCGAGTTTCACGTTGGGTTCTCCAGAAAGAATGGCATCGCGCTCGATGCTTGTGACCCGGTATCGCGCTGCGGCGCCATGCTCGGGTACGCCTGGTGGGGCGTGAACAAACCCTAACGTTCAACTTAACCTTAATGTCAAGCGCCCATCTGTCCACCGTACAGGCGTTGATGGCCAGGCAGGGCACAAGGGCCGTCCCAGGCGCCCAGGCTGGGCTAACGTGTGGGGTATCACTGTCGCTCAGCGGATGAGCCATGCACCCGGAGCACCTCCCAAATGACCCCGCGCATATTGCATGTGGTGACCAATGTCGCTCACTACGCCGATCCCGACCAACCAACCGGCCTGTGGCTGGGAGAGTTGACCCATGCCTGGCAGGTATTTGCTGCCAGGGGGTACGAGCAGTGCCTTGTAAGCCCGGCGGGTGGGGCATCCCCTTTGGAACCCCGGGCACTCAAGTGGCCGATTTTGGACAGCACGGCCAAGTCCTGGTTGGCAGACCCGGCGAGCATGGCGCGCCTGGCCAGTACCGCGCACCCGGACGAGCTGGCAGCAGCGGATTTCGCTGCGATCTATTTCACCGGTGGTCATGGCGTGATGTGGGATTTTCCCGACTCCGCGGGCTTGCAGCGCCTGACTCGGGAGATCTTCGAGCAGGGCGGGGTGGTGTCGTCGGTGTGCCATGGCTATTGCGGATTACTCAATACTCGCTTGAGCGATGGGCGCTTGCTGGTCGAGGGACGCCGGCTGACCGGATATGCCTGGATCGAGGAGGTACTGGCGGGGGTGGCGGGCAAAGTGCCCTACAACGTCGAGGAGCAGATGCGCCGCCGGGGGGCGCACTATGAGAAAGGCTGGCTGCCGTTCACCTCGAAGGTCGTGAGCGATGGCCGCCTGGTGACGGGGCAAAATCCACAGTCGGCCAGGGCCACGGCCATGCAGGTCGTGGCCTTGCTGCAGGCTATCGCCGCTGGCACCGGCGACCTTCGAAAAGACGCATGACTATTTGCATAAAGAGAAATACATTCGTGGTTATCCAGTGTCTGGCCGATGCTTGAGTCATCGGCCTTTGCGTTTTCGCGAAGCTCCGGCCCGGACGAGAGATAGGTGCTAGAATGCCGGCCTTCAAAGGAGACGCCGTGAAGAACAAGACCTCCCGAGCTCCAGTAGCTCCGCACATGCTGAACCCCGAGATGCTTGGCATACGCTTGCGCACGGCTCGCAAGCAGCGTGGCTGGACCCTGGCCCAGGTCGCCGAGCGCTCCAATGTCTCGATTACCACCATCTCTCGGGCCGAGCGCGGGCAGCTGGCCCTGGGTTATGAGAATGTCGCCGCATTGGCCCAGGCCCTGCAGTTGGACATGGGCATCTTGTTCTCCCATGACTACGAGCAGCCACCGGCCGAACAGGGGCCGGTCATTACCCGTTCTGGAGAGGGGGTCGCCTATCGTGGCCTGTCCTTTACCTACGAGTTCCTCGCCACTGCCGCCAAGGGCAAGCCCATCAACCCGGTGTTGGGCACCATCCATGCGCGCCGGATCAACAGCCCCGAGGATTTCTCCCGGCATGCCGGCGTAGAGTTCGTCTATGTGATTTCAGGCCGCATCGAGGTGCATTTCGAAACCGGCGAAGTAGCGGCCCTGGACAAGGGCGACTCGCTGTACTTCGACAGTCGCATCGGCCATGCCTACATCTGTGTCAGCAAGCAGTTGGCCAAGGTCATCGGGGTGATCACCGCCGAAAGCGACCAGATCCTGCTTGCCCGGCAAGGGCACGACCTGCCGGGGCATTGACGCCTGAGCGGGCCCGTCCGGCGCCCGCTGTTTGCTGCGCCATTCCAGTGCGCTGCGCCCACTTCTTCCTTTACGTGATCCAGGCCCCACGAGTGCATGGAATACGTGCATGAATTTTCTTATACGCAAAAATGTTTGCAAAAAACATCCAGAGGTAGTCTCATTCAATTGGCGTATACGCAAATTTAGAAAGACATTGATCCGAGGCTACGGTGCTGGCCATGCCAGGGCTGTTGCCCCTGGCATGGCAAAAAGGAAAGCAGGGCAGCCAAGGACCGGGCGTGCAGGCAGCCGCAGGGCGCAAGTCGAACAGACGGCGCTGCGGGCAGCCAACAGCTAATGACCAATAACAATTAGGCTAACCAACAAAATGGCAAACAAACTCCTGAGCTCGCGCCAGATATCGTTCATGGCTCTGGGCATGTCCATCGGCGTAGGGCTCTTCCTGGGCTCGGCCTCGGCCATCAAGTCCGCGGGCCCCTCGGTCCTCCTGGCCTACATCCTCAGCGGAGGGATCATCTACCTGATCATGCGGGCACTGGGCGAAATGACCGTGCACAACCCGGTATCCGGCTCCTTTGCCGCTTATGCCCATGAATACCTGGGGCCTTATGCCGGGTTCCTCTCCAGTTGGAACTACTGGATCCTGATGGTTGGGGTTGGGGTCGCGGAGTCCACGGCGGTGGGCATCTACATGAAGACCTGGTTCCCCGAGGTGCCGCAGTGGCTGTGGGTCGGCGCCTCGATCGCTTCGATCTGTGCGCTGAATCTGCTGGCAGTGCGGGCCTTCGGCGAAGTCGAGTTCTGGTTCGCCCTGATCAAGGTCGCGACCATCCTCGCCCTTGTCGCCGGTGGCTGCATGATGATCGTCTTCGGTTGGGGCAACGACGGCGTGCCCCTGGGGCTGTCGAACCTATGGCAACACGGCGGCTGGTTTCCCAACGGCGCGAGCGGCTTGCTGGTGGCGCTGCCCATCGTCGCCTATGCCTTTGCCGGCGCGGAGATGATCGGTATCGCCGCCGCCGAATCGGACAATCCGCGCAAGACCATTCCACGAGCCATCAACTCGGTGGTGTGGCGCATCCTGCTGTTCTACGTGGCGGCGATCGCAGTGATCCTGGCGATCTATCCGTGGAATCAGATCGGTACCCAAGGTAGCCCGTTCGTCACGACCTTCGAGCGCCTGGGCATTCGCCAGGCGGCGGGCATCATCAATTTCGTGGTGATCACCGCCGCGTTGTCCAGCTTCAACTGCATCCTGTTCAGCGGTGCGCGCATCCTCAAGAAGCTGGCCGACGAAGGGCAGGCGCCGCGCCTGTTCCAGAAGGTCCGGGCCAATGGCATCCCGGCGCGTGCGGTCTTCGCCACCGTGGCCTGCATGACTTTTGGCGTGGTGCTCAACTATGTGGTACCCGACCAGGCGTTCAGCTACATGATGTCGTTGCTGGCATTCAACGTGGCCTCGACCTGGGGCATGATCGCCGCGACCTACCTGGCGTTCCAGAAGCGCGGCAAGCGCGAAGGCTGGGTCTGCGAGTTTCCCCTGCCGTTGTCCCGGGTAGCGCCGGCTGCTTGTCTGCTGTTCGTCGGCTTCGTCGTGTTCATGCTGGGCTACGAATCCGAGACTCGGGTTTCGCTGTATGCCGGGGCCGTCTGGACGCTGTCGATCTCGATCCTCTATGTCTTGAACTGCCGCGGCATGAAAGCGCGGGCCGTCTCTGCCCAAGCCTAAGGACCTGACATGCATATCATCGTTGTAGGCGCCGGTGTCACCGGGGCCGCCACCGCACTGGCGCTGATTGGCGAGGGCCATAGCGTGGAGATCATCGAGGCCGCGCCAGCCCCCGCGACCGGTGCCAGCTTCGCCAATGCCGGCCTGGTATCCCCCGGCCACTGCTTTAGTTGGGCCGAGCCGGGTGTGGTGAGCGTCGCGTTGAAGTCCCTCCTGGGCTTTGGCGACGGTTTTGGCATTCATGGTCCCTGGACCGGCGCCCTTGCAAGATGGGCGACCCTGTTCGCCCGCGAGGCGAGGCCTGAACGCTGGCTGGCCAATTCCAGGGCTGCTTTGGCCCTGGCCGGTTACTCTCGTGACTTGCAGTTCAGTGCGAACCTAGTCCTACCCAAAAGCTACGGCGGTCGACAGGACGGCATTCTTTATCTGTACGGCCAGGGGCAGGAGCCCGGTCCCCAGGACGCCAGCTTGCTGCAAGAGGCAGGAGAGTCGTTCCGCGAACTGGATGCCGCCATGCTACTGGAACGCGAGCCGTTGTTGCGCAGTGCGCGGGTGACCTTCGCCAAGGGTGTCTATTGTCCGGGAGACGGCACCGGGGATGCGGCCCGCTATACCGCGGCGGCACTCGAGCAGGCCGTGGCGCAGGGCGCGGTAGTGCGTTTTGCCGAGAAGGTGTCGGGGGTCGACATTAGCCATGGCGTCGCCAGGGCCGTGCACACCAACCACGGCGAGAGGCGCGGCGATGCGATTGTCGTCAGCGCCGGCCTGGCTTCGCGTAGGTTATTGGCGCCCATCGGCTTGCACCTGCCGATCCATCCCGTCACCGGCTATTCGATTTCCTATCGGCAAGGTGGCCAAGCGCGACCGAGCGTGGGGGCGGTATCGATTGCGCACAAGGTGGCCTGGGCCGCGTTCGACGACACACTGCGTTTCACAGGTTTCGCCGATGTGGGGATTCCCAGCGATTCGACGGTGGCCAAGCGCTTTGCCGCACTGCAACGCTTCGCCGCCCAGGTTTGCCCGGATATCGAGGCCCTGGCGCCGCAGAAGTGGGTCGGGCAGCGCCCGATGACCCCGGACAACCTGCCGTTCCTTGGCACCAGTCCGGTCCGCAACCTGCTGCTCAATTGTGGCCATGGCGCCATGGGCTGGACCATGGCCTGCGGTTCGGCACGGATCGTCAGCGACTTGATCGCCGCACGCCGGCCAGCCCTCGACCTGCAACCCTACCAGTGGGATCGCTACAGGTTGCTGGGCCGACGTCCGCGTCAGCCGCGGTCCAGTTCCAGGTAGTGGCGGGTGCGCACAATCTCCTCGCGTTCCTTGAAGCTGGTGAGCCGGCTGGCCAGGGCCGAGCTGTCGCCGGTGCTGCGGATCTGCGCCAGCACCTGCTGCGTCGCATGGATCGCTGCGCGCTGCAGGTCGGAAGGAATGATGATGAGCTGATAGCCCAGTGCTGCCAGCTCCGCGGCCGGCATCATGGGCGTCTTGCCGCCATGGAACATGTTGATCAGCTTGGGGCCGGGGATGCGCGCGGCGATTTGCCGGATCTGCTCGAAGGTCTCGGGCGCCTCGACGAAGATCATGTCCGCACCGGCGTCGATATAGCGCTGCGCGCGCTCCAATGCCGCTTCGAACCCTTCCACGGCAATGGCATCGGTACGGGCGATCAGCAAGAGGTCCGGATCGTCCAGGGCCTGGCGAGCCACGCGGATCTTGCTGCACATCTGCGCGCTGTCGATCAGGGATTTGTCGTCCAGGTGCCCACAGCGCTTGGGAAACGACTGGTCCTCAAGGTGCAGCGCCGCCACGCCCGCGCGTTGGAAGGCCCTTACGGTCCTGGCGACATTGGCGGTACCGCCGAACCCAGTGTCGGCATCGGCGATCACCGGCAGGGCGCAGCCGTCGACGATCTTTTCGACGCGCTCCAGGACTTCACTGAAACTCAGCAGGCCGATGTCCGGCAGGGCTGCGGAACGGGCAATGGCGCCGCCACTGGCATAGACGGCCGAGAACCCGGCCAACTCCACCAACCGGGCCGTAAGCCCGTCATAGGCACCCGGAGCGACCAGGCATTCGCCAAGGGCTAACAGGTCACGCAGTTTCTTCGTGCTTTTCATGGGGCCTCCCAAGGTCGAACTCTCTTGTTCAATGGATGAGGCGAGCTTGGACTTGGCTAATGGCTATGTCTAATATTCTATTTATTCACTATTGGAACCTTTTACATTCCATGGAACTCCGGCACCTGCGTTATTTCGTGGCCACAGCCCAGGCACAGAGCCTCACCAAGGCTGCACAGGCACTGCACATCGCCCAGCCACCGCTGGGCCAGCAGATACGTGCCTTGGAAGAAGAGATCGGCACGCCCTTGTTCCATCGCCAAGGCCGCGGGATAGTCCTGAGCGATGCTGGCAAGGTGTTCCTGGAGTGCGCCCGGGATATCCTGGCCCGCGCCGACGAAGCCAAGGGCAGGGCGCTGCGGGCCGCGCGGGGCGAGATCGGCACCCTGACGCTGGGCTTTACCGAGTCGGCCTCGTTCAATGAGGGGATGACTTCGTTGCTCAGCCGCTACCAGCAACGCTACCGGCATGTGCAGATCAACCTGGTCGAGGGTAATAGTGAAACCCTGGTCAACCGCCTGCTGCTCAGGGAGATCGACGCTGCCATTGTCCGGCCGCCTTTTGCCGGAATCGGCGATATCGCCTTCCAGGTGCTCAGCCAGGAGCCGCTCATGGTGGTGCTCCCTGATGGCCACGAGCTGCTGGAGCGCCAGGAGCTGAGCCTGGAGGACCTGCGTGACGAGCGCTTCATCCTCTACTCGCGCAAGTCCGGTTATGGCTTGAGCGCCGACATCGTCACCGAGTGTCGGGCCCGGGGATTCAACCCGAAGATCCATCAGCAGGCGCCGCAGGTCTCGTCGGCGGTCAATCTGGTGTCGGCGGGCATGGGTATCGCGATCGTGCCGGCATCCATGCAGAGAATGACGCGCCCCGGGCTCAACTTTCGCGCACTGGCGTTGGCCAGCCCGAGGGCGACCCTGGGCCTGGCCACACGCTCGGCGGCGCAGTCCGCGGTGATCGACGCTCTGCTGCAGTGTGCCCGGGACTACCTGGACGGTTGCTGATCGATCCGACGGCCCGGCAGCGATATCATCAGCCCCCCAATTGCCGTACTGGTGAACCATGGCTTTTGCGCCACTGAACAGCATCAAGGTCTTCGAGTCGGTCGCGCGCCTGGGCAACCTGGCGGCGGCAGCGGTCGAGCTGCATGTGACGGCGGGAGCGGTGAGCCAGCAGCTCAAGACGCTACAGGGCGCCTTGGCCGTCGAGCTGTTCGAGAAGCGTGGCCGGCAACTGGTCTTGACCGACGCCGGGCGAGTGTTCCATCAACGTATCGCCCATGCCCTGACGGATATCGGCGATGCGGTGGCGGTGTTGCAGGCTCCTGCGCAAGCGATGCCCGGCGTGATCGAGCTGACCCTTTCCCTGCCACCGCTGGAGGGCATTGCCTGGCTGACTCCCGCGCTGTTCCACTTCATGGAGCAGAACCTCGGGGTCAAGCTCAAGGTCATCTCGGCCAGTTACTTCAAGCAGGTCGATTGGCGCAAGGCCGATATCGCGGTGGTGTATGGCACGCCGCCCTGGTCGGGGTTCTGGTGGCGCTTGCTCCACGGCATTCGCCTGATGCCGGTGTGCAGTGCGCAGTATCTTCGGGGCCCACGGGCCATCCGCAGCGTGGCGGATCTGGCCCGACATCGCCTGCTCCATGAGGACAACGGTGCCCAGTGGGGCCAGTGGCTGGCGGAAGCGGGGGCGACCCTGGGTGGATTGTCCGATGTCTATTTCGAAGATTTCGGCCTGGTGCTGCAGGCCGCCCGAGAGGGGTTTGGCGTAGCCCTCAGCGATGAGCTGGTCTCGGTCCGTGACCTTGAAGAAGGGCGACTGGTCGCCCCCCTGGCCATCTCGTCGGCTGCCGTGCACAACTACTACTGCGTTTGCCCCGAGAGCCAGCGAGCCCGCCCCGAGGTCATGGGACTGATCGAGTGGCTGGCCAGCACCGTGCAGTCCCGGGCATCGAGCTCCGGCTAGGCGCGGGATCAGTAGCCAAACTCCCGGCCGTCGGTGAACTGGATTGCCGTCAGGATGCTGACGCCCTTGTCCACCTCGTGGAGCTTGGCCTGGCGGATGAGTTCGGGATCGGCAAATGCCTGGCCAGGGTCCTGGCCGGCACGGATTCGCTGCATGGCATCGCGGATCTTCACGACCTCGTCGCGATCCATGCGTGGCACCCGGTTGGGGTCATCACCGGCGTGAGCGCCATAAAGGACGGTGTCCTGGTCGATCGACTGCAAGGTCGCGTCAAGGGACGCCAGGTAGTCATCGAGGTTGCCGACCAGTAGCCAGGATGGGTAGAGATGGTCGCCGGTGAGCAGGATGTCATGGCTTTGGTCATACAGCATGACTTCATCCCGGGTATGCCCGGGGACACTGAGCATCTTCAGCTGCAGGCCGCCCAGGTCGATCACTTGTCCAGGCTGGATCAACCGCTCGACCTTGAAGGGGGACAGCACCAGGTTGTCGAACTGACCCAGGTGCACGGCTTCGGGAACCTGGTACAGGCCGTCGCTGCGTTGCAAGCTGCGGGTGAACGGCAGGTCGGGCAGGTAGATGCTGCTGAAATGGGGCAGGCCCCCCAGATGATCGAAGTGCAGGTGCGAGGGCAGGACGCAGACCGGCTTGTCCGTCAGTTGGCCGATGACCTGGATGATCTCTTCTCCCTGGTTGGCCCCGGCATCGAACATCAATGCCCGATCCTTGCCGATGAACAGGTAGGAGTAGTTCTTCTGGTAGTAGCCCGGCTCGCCCAGGGCATACAGGTGTTGGGCGAGGCGATGCACCACGAAACGGCCGGTTTGGCCGGCGTTATCGGCGCCATGGGCAAAGGCCGCGGCAAGCGCCAGGCCGATGCCGGCGAGCGCCCTGGGTAATCCTGCAAGTCTTGGCACGGTTGTGCTCCTGGTACTGGCCCGGACATCGGGCTTGATGGGGCGCCCATGTAATCCGAGCGCCGCGAGCCGTTACAAGCCATATGTTCTCAAGCAGCATGCTGCAGTTTTTCTAAAGCGTGGAGCCGAGAGGGGCATTGATCCAGTGGCCGGCTCAATGCGAGGATCCGGGACCACATGACAGTGCCTGGGAGATTTCACACATGAGCGTGACGGCTTCAATCTGGTTCTTCGCCGTGCCATTCGCGATTGCGGCGGCTATTCCCGGTCCTGCCCAGGCAGCGATGTTGGGGCAGGTGGTCGCCCGTGGGGCCAGGTCGACCTTGCCTTTCATCGGCGGCATGGTCATGGGCAACGCACTGTGGTTGCTGGTCGCCACCCTGGGGCTGGCCGCACTGGCATTACGCTTCGAATACCTGTTCATCGCCGTGAAATGGCTCGGCGTGGCCTTCATCCTGTTCATCGCCTGGAAACTGTGGTCGAACAACACCGCACAACCCCAGGAGCCACCGCAGCGTTCGGCCAGCCGAGGTTTGCTTGCCGGTGCGCTGCTGACCCTGAGCAACCCCAAGGCCGTGGTGTTCTTCGGTGCCGTGTTGCCCCATGCATTCGACCTGACGACGTTGTCCTGGTCCCAAGTGATCTTCATTACCGCACTGGGCGTCGGCATCGACCTCAGTATCCAACTGGCCTACCTGCTGGCCGGAGCGCGGCTCAAGCGGGCGATCCAGTCGCCCAGGGCCATGCGGCGCCTGAACCGGACCTCGGCCGGGGTCATGACCGGCTGTGCCGGCTGGATGGCGATCTCCCGCTGAAGCGGATGCAGTGCCTGGTCGGTAGAGGACCATCGGCATGACAGGGATTGGCCCGTGGTGCCGGATGGGGCCGTGCAAGCTGTGTCGCGAGTTGCAACACAGCTGTTTGAGCTGGCGTATCGCCGGCTAATGGCAAAGTGTGTATAAAGCTTGGCCCGAAGGGCAGCACTCCATGCCCGCGCCAAAGGAAAAACTCCCTCCATGCATCGGCTCCTGCCTCTCGTCCTGCTCCTGGCCCTTGCCGGGTGTGCTACCAAGCCTCCGGCAAACCCCGAAAATCTCTGCGAGATCTTCCGGGAAAAACCGAAGTGGCACGAAGCGGCGTTGAAGATGAACCAGCGCTGGGGCGCACCGATCCAGGTGCCCATGGCCATGATGTACCAGGAATCTTCCTTCAAGCACGACGCCTTGCCGCCGCGCTACTACTTCCTCGGGTTCATTCCCTGGGGCCGGGTCAGCACCGCCTACGGCTATGCCCAGGCCAAGGACGAGACCTGGGCCGACTACAAGAAGGATGCCGGTGGCTGGGGGGCGAGCCGCGACAACTTCGCCGATGCCCTGGATTTCATGGGCTGGTACATGCAGAAGAGCTACAACGTCAACCGCACCTCCAAGTGGGACGCCTACGGCCAATACCTGAACTACCACGAGGGCTGGGGCGGCTATCGCAATCGCAGCTATGACGCCAAGCCGTGGCTCAAGACCGTTTCGCAGAAGGTCCAGGCTCGCGCTTCGCTGTTCGGTGCCCAGTACAAGAGCTGTGAGCAGGAACTGTCGCGCGGTGGCTGGTTCTGGTGACGTTACGACGCTGAGCCGAGGTTGCCGTTGGCGCCTGCCTAGGGCTCCATAGCCACGCCGTAACAGCGGCCACTGGCGGAAAAGTCCCTGATCAGCCGGGCCTTGTCGACGATGGCCGAGAGGGTGCAACTGCCCGGATGGTTGACATCGTCCCAGTAGTTGGTATTGACCATCACGTTGCCTTGCATTTCGCTGGTGCTGCCGACCACTTCCTTGCTCACGTAGCTGGTATTGCGATACCACTGCATCGTCACCAGGCTGCGGTCGGCGGAGGGTTGCATGTCCGTGGGAGGACCGAGGAACTGGATGATTTCCTTTGCGTCGCGACCGTTCCAATGATGGCTGGCCTGCAGTTCCGGCAGGCTCTTGCAACCGGCCAGCAGTGATAGGAGCAGCGCCGGGAGCAGTCGGTAGCGGATCATTGTCGTGGATTTCATGGCGCGCTGTTGCCGAGCATCGTATCCAGGTCGCGCACTGCCTGGCTGTTGGCCTGGACGCCGCGCAGATGCATGAACATTTCCTTGACGGTGGCGACCATCTGCGCGTTGGTCATCTTGCCCAGTGGCAGCATCTGGTTGTTGCTGCGATTGCCGGGGGCACAGACGAAGGCAAAGGTACGCTGGAGCCAGTAGTCGGATTTCGCCGGGTCGATCCAGCCCTTGATAGTCGTCACGTCCTTGATGGCGTAGTCGAGGCGGCTCATGGCCCTGGCGCTGTCGAAACGCACCTGGCGTTCCTTGCATTTGTACTGGATCTCGTAGACCGCAAGTTCCGGCATCCTCCGGTCCTCGAAAATCTGCATCATCATGGCCAGCTGCACACCTTTGGGTTGTTGCTGGATGGCATCGGCATTGGCGATGAAGATTTCGTTGTTATAACGCTCGCCCTTGCCGTAGACGATCCAGTAGTCCCCGGTACCCTGGGCCAGGGCGGCGGTGCTGGTGCACAGCAAACCGAGTGATAACAGCACCTGCCTGGCGCAGCGCAGTGGGCTCTCCATGATGTTTCGTTCCTTGATTGATGAATCGTCGGTCCATCGACCGCGCAAGTAGATAACTATAGTCAGGCGCCGGGATACCGGTCGATTAGGGCAGATGTGCTAATAGCCCATGGCTGCCATGGATGGCTCGCGTTGTGCCCAGGAACAGTTCGCCAGGTGAACGACGGCCACGCCTGGGCTTGCCTGGAGCGCCAGGTGCGAAGTGACGGTAATTATCGGTGCCGGAGTGCAAGAGGCTTGCCGGGTTGGCGATGCACTTGCCGCAAGGCAAGTGCAGGCCAAGGTGGAGCGGGGTGGCCGGAATACTCAACCGGTGAACCGGCCGCCCCAGGTGGCTATCAGGCCGAAAGCCCGTGCAAGCGCAGCCAGGCATCCAGTGCCAGCGCGGTTTCCAGGCTGTGCCGGCTTATCTGTGTATTGAAATGGCCCTCGGGTTTGCGCAACTCCTCGGTGATATGGGCCTGGGATACGATGCCGAACACAGGGTTCCCGGTGTCCTTGAGCAACTCTTGGGCGCTGCGCCGCAGGAAGCGTTCATAGCCCAGATCGGCGGAGGTCGGATAAGGACTCTTGCGACGATTGAGAATCTCCTGCGGCACGTAGTCGGCGCAGGCCTGCTTGAGCAGCCATTTCTCCTCGCCATCCTTGCTCTTGATCGACCACGGCACGTTATAGATGTACTCGACCAGTTCGTGATCGGTGAACGGCACGCGTACTTCCAGGCTGTTGCACATGCTCAGACGGTCCTTGCGATCCAGCAGCATCACCATCCAGCGTTTCAAGTGCATGTGGCACAGCTCGCGCATCCGCCGTTCTTGCGGGCTGTCCTGGGCCAGGTGTTCGACCTGGCGCAGTGCATCCTGATAGCTCGCCTGCTGGTACTGCTCCAGATCGCACTGGCCGTTGAAGTCGGCATTGATGAAGCCCGCCGGCAATTTCACCCGCGACGACCACGGAAAGCTTGCGCCGGCCACGACTTTAGGATCGCGGAACCAGCCATAGCCACCGAAGACTTCATCGGCACCTTCGCCCGAGATGGCCACCGTGGAGTGCTTGCGGATTTCCCTGAACAACAGGTTCAGCGAGGTATCCATGTCGCCGAAGGTGAAAGGCACGTCCTTGGCGCGGAACACCTCTGCGCGCGCCAGGTCGGAGATCAGTGATTCGTTATCGATGACGACCGTCTGGTGCCGGCTGCCGATGAACTTGGCGGCCAACAGGGCAAAGGGTTGATCCTGGTCGGGACGCAGGTCGTCGCTCTTGAACTGCTCGGATTGGCCAGTGAAGTCCACCGAGAATGAATTGATGTCCCCACCGGTCCTGGCCTTTTCCAGACGCTGCCCGATAGCCGTGAGCGTGGTGGAGTCGAGCCCGCCGGACAGCAGCGAGCACACCGGAACGTCGGCATGCAATTGCGAACCCATTGCATGGGTGACCAGTTCGCGGGTCCTTTGCACGGTCGTCTGCAGGTCGTCCTGGTGCTCCTGGCGGCGTACCTGCCAGTAGCTCTGGACCTTGATCTGCCCATTGGGGCGCCAGGACAGGAGATGGCCGGGAAGCAACTCCACCAGGTTCCTGAAAGGCGTCTGGGCCGTTCCCTTCGACAGTGTGAGCACATCGACCAGTCCGGTCACATCCAGCCCCGCGCTGAACTCCGGGTGAGCCAGGATGGCCTTGATTTCCGAGCCGAAGAGCAACCCTTCACGGTGTTTTGCATAGAACAGCGGCTTGATCCCCAGGCGATCGCGCACCAGGAGCAGGTGGCCGTCGCGTCCGTCGAACACCGCGAAGGCGAACATGCCGATCAGGTGATCGCAGCAACGCTCGCCCCATTCCAGGTAGGCATGCAGCACCACTTCGGTATCGCTGCGGGTCTGGAACTCATGGCCCATCTGCCGTAGCTGGCTGCGCAACGCGTCGTGGTTGTAGACCTCGCCGGTGTAGACCAGCGACACCTCCTGGCCATCCGAAAAACGATAAACCATTGGCTGGGTACCACCGCTCAAGTCGATGACCGCCAACCGCCGATGACCCAGAAGGGCGTGCCGGTGTTTCCATACACCTTCGGCATCCGGCCCGCGCAGCGCGAGCGTGTTGGTCATGGCACGAATCGCCGGGTCTTCCCCGTCGAGCCTGCGCGTATAGTCTACCCATCCTGTGAGACCGCACATTTAGCAACTCCTGTTATTAGTCATTGAACCGCGCAAGGCCGGCGGGAAAGTCTCAAGTGACTCGTGCCAAGTGAAAAACGCAGCAACGGACATGTCCTCCCCAACGCCGTTCCTCAACGCGGCAGATCCCGTACAAACACTTGCATCATTCAGGGTTGCAAACGCCGCACCTGCCAGCCCGCATCGCAGCGGTCATAGCGCAAGCGCTCATGCAGGCGCTCTTGCCCGTTACCCCAGAACTCCAGGGACTCAAGCTGCAGCTCGAACACGCAATAGCCCTCGGGACGAGGCAGCGGTCCTTCGATGTCGGCCAGCTGGTTAGCGGCGTCGCGCATGGCCTGAATATCTTTCAGGTCCTCGCTCTGACGCGAGACCGAGGACATGGGGTGCGTGGCATAAGGCCGGTTCAGCCAGGCCGCATCGGCCTTGCTATCCGGCTGGCGTACGGCCCGACCGTTGAGGATGATCTGCTGGCTGGTCTCGCGCCAGTACAGCACCCCGGAGGCCCAAGGGTTCTGGGTCAGCTCGCGGCCTTTCTGGCTGCCCGCGTGGGTGCTGAACACCAGGCCTTTGTCGGTGATCTCGCTGATTACCACAATGCGCGTCGAAGGCCGCCCCTGGCTGTCGGCGGTGGCCAGGGCCAGGGCCTTGGGTTCACGGATGCCTACCCGGCGGGCACGCTCCAGCCAATTACGCAGAACCCCCATGGGGTCCTCCGGCAGGGTCTGGTACTCGGGAAACGGCGCATCCAGTGTGCCGGTCAGCGATTCCGACATGCCTTTGCCCAACAGTGGATTGCCTTGTGCTGAACTGCTCATAGAACGATGGTCCCCCTTCCGAACGTAACGCCGTTACCTGAAACTTCCACCTGCGTCAGCTGATCGGCACGGCCATCGGCCCTGGCGAACATCAGCGAAGGACGGCCGATTTCCACACCCTGGAGAATCTCGATCTGCTGGCCGAACTCGATCTGGCCATGACGCGCCAGGTGAATCGCCAGGGGCCCTGCAGCAGAGCCAGTGGCCGCATCCTCGACCACGCCATAGGCCGGCGAGAACATCCGGCTGCGCCAGCGGCGCCCCGAACCGGCAAAGCAGTTGATGGCCATGTCGTGGAAGTTCGACAGGGCACGGTGGTCGGGGTGCAGGGCGGACAACGCCTCGATGCTCGGCAAGCCGACGAACACATGGCGCGGGCCGTTGTGATAGATCTCGATGGGAAAGGTCGAAGACTCGATGCCCAGGGCCTTGAGCAACTCGGCATCGCGATCCAGGGCTTTCCAGGTCGGGATCGGCTGGCCCATGCTGGCGGCGATCACGGTGCCGTTCTGGCGCTCCAGCTCGAAGGCGATGGTGCCCATCTGGGTTTCCAGGTACAGCCGATGATTCTCGGTGTGGGCACCCAGGGCAACGGCCGTACCCAGCAATGGGTGGCCGGCGAAGGGCAGCTCATTGACCGGGGTGAAGATCCTGATCAGCCAGTCACCGCCATTGCGTGGCTTGAGCACGAAGGTGGTTTCCGACAGGTTCATTTCCCGGGCGATGCGTTGCATCTGGGTTGCGCTGAGGTCGTCGGCGTTGAAGAACACCGCGACCGGGTTGCCTTCCAGCGGGACGCTGGCAAAGGCGTCGATGATGACGTATTCGTGCATGGTTATCTCCCGGCTACCGAAGTGTTGCTGCCGGCGGTGGTATGGATGAGAGCGTGGCGCAGCAGGTCGGCCATGATCCGCGGACCTTCCTGGGTCAACAGCGATTCGGCGTGGAACTGCATGGAGGCGAACGCCGGCCCGCGCAGGGCATGTACTTCGCCGGTCTCGCTGTCGCGACTGATTTCGACGGTACCAATGCCGTCGATATCCAGGCGATCACTGCCGCTCTGGGCGGCGAAGGTGTTGTAGAAACCCACCCGCTCGGTATTGCCGAACAGATCGATCTGCTTTTGTACGCCCTGGTTGGGAATCGCCCGGCGCTGCAGCTCCAGGCCCAGGCACAGGCTCAGCACCTGGTGGCTCAGGCAGACCGCCACGAAAGGCCGCTGTTCATTGAGCAGGGTGCGGATGGCCAGGTGCAGGTGGTTGATCTTCGGCTGCTCGACCTCGCTGGGGTTGCCAGGGCCCGGGCCCATGATCACCAGGTCATAACCGTCGAAGCGGTAGGCATCGTTGTAGCTGCGTACCGTCACCACCAGGCCCAGGGCGCGCAATTGCTTGGCGATCATCGAGGTGAAGGTGTCCTCGGCATCGACGATCAGCACCTGGCGGCCATTGAAGTCGCCTTGCACTTGTTGGCGCTGCTGGCTGTCCATCAGCCAGAAGTCCGACACATAGGCATTGCGGCTGGCCAACGCGGCACGCACCTGCAGATGATTGCCGAAACGCGATGGGGTTTGGTTCTTCAACGCGGCAATCAGGCCGGCAGCCTTGGCCCGGCTCTCGGCCGCCTCGCCCAGCGGGTCGGAATGGCGAACGATGGTCGAGCCGACGCTGATTCGTACCTGGCCCTGGTCATCGATGTCCGCGGTGCGGATCAGGATCGACGAGTCCAGGGAACGCCCACCCTTGCCGTCGCTGCCGATCAGCGCCGCCATGCCGCTGTAGTAGCCGCGGCCCTGGGGCTCGTAGCGCTGGATCACCCGGCAGGCGCTCTCCAGCGGGCTGCCCGTGACGGTGGGGGCGAACAGGGTCTCGCGCAGGATGTCGCGTACATCGCGACGGGTCTTGCCTTCGATGAAGTACTCGGTGTGGGCCAGGTGGGCCATCTCCTTCAGATAGGGACCACGCACATGGCCACCGTCTTCGCAGATGAGCGCCATCATCTTCAGCTCTTCGTCCACCACCATGTACAGCTCTTCGGCTTCCTTGCGATTGGCCAGGAATTCCATGACCTCGGCCAGGTTGGGGCCGGCAGGCGGATAGCGATAGGTGCCACTGATGGGGTTCATCACCGCCAGGCCATCCTTGACGCTGATATGGCGCTCGGGGGAGGCACCCACGAAGGTACGGTCACCGGTGTGAATGATGAATGTCCAATAGGCGCCTTTTTCCCGCTCCAGCAGGTGACGGAAGAACGACAGGGCCTTGGCCGGGCCGTACTCGCTGATTTCCGCCAGGAAGGTGCGCTTGATCACGAAGTTGGCGCCTTCCCCGGAGCCGATTTCATTGGCGATCACCTGGCTGACGATCTCGGCATAGGCTTCGTCGCTGAGGTCGAAGCGTTCGCTGCCCAACTGGATCGACTCATCGGGCAACAACCCCAGCAGCTGCTCGATGCCGATGGACTGCTGCTCGGTGATGGTCATCGCCAGCAATGGCGATTGGTCATCCACCGCCTCGAAGCCACGTTCGGCGATCTGCCGGTAGGGAATCAGCGTCAGTACGTCCAGGCGCGGCTCGCCGATGTTGGTGGCCGGCAGCTCGATGTCGGCCAGGCGCTGCGGTTGCGACATCGTCCCCGACAACACGTCCAGCACGCCGGGACCATTGGATTCCGGACGGTAGAGCAGGGCAAAAGGCCCGGGTGCCGGTTGCAGGATGCGCTCGATGAGCGGGGTGTTGGCCTGGTTCATAGCACCACCTCATCGGTGGTCACGACCATGGCGCAGCGGCTGGCGGCATATTCGATGGCCATCCAGTGGTACTCCTTGCTGAAGTCGGCGATGGCATCAGCCACCAGGAACGGCTGGATATCGTTGGAATAGGCATCCACGGTGGAGATCAGCACGCCTACATGGGCATACACGCCACAGAGCACCAACTGATCGCGACCGCTGTCGCGCATGCGCTCGAGCAGGTCGGAATTGAAGAACGCGCTGTAGCGCCACTTGGTCAGTTGCCAGTCGCCGGGACGCGGCGCCAGGGCTTCGACCACCTCGCGGTCGCCGGGGCTGGCTTGCATGCCTGGGCCCCAGAAGTCCTTGAGCAGCCCGCGTTGTTTTTCGCTCATGCTGCCCGGTTGCGCGGTGTAGGCCACCGGTACCTGGTGGTCGATGGCCCATTGGCGAATGCGTGCGGCATTGCCCACTACGCTTTCGCGCAGGGGCTCGGGCAAAGGCCGCAGGAAGTAACGCTGCATGTCATGCACCAGCAGTACGGCGCGTTCGGGATCGATCTGCCATTGCGCGAGGTTGACGGGCAAGTCGCGGGAAGTGGGCAGGTCGTAGGGGACGATCGATGGAATGCCGGTCATGGCAACGAACTCCAGTCAATAAATGGCGGGGGAGGGCGAGTTTTGCCAGGCCATTACCGCCGTGACGGCTTGCCCTGGTGTCAGCCGCGGATCGCACAGGCTTTCGTAGCGGTTGGAGACCCGATCCAGCTCCCTGGCATCGAAAACGCACTCGCTGACATCATCGGGGGTGGTCTCCAGGTGCAGGCCGGCCGCCACGCCCCCCGCCGCGGTCACGGCGTGCTTGAAGGCGATGATTTCCTCGCTGATGGTGCGCACCATGCGGGTCTTGTTGCCGCAAGGGGCGACGATGGTGTTGCCGTGCATGGGGTCACTCAGCCAGATGACCTTGTGCCCGGCACTGCGCACGGCCTCCACCAACGGTGGCAAGCGATCGCCGACCTTGTGTGCTCCCATGCGGGCAATCAGGGTCAGGCGACCCGGCTCGCGCCGCGGGTCCAGTCGGTCGCACAGGCTCAGGATCTGGTCCCGGGTGATGTCCGGGCCAACCTTGCAGGCCACCGGGTTGAGCACTTCGCTGAGCAGCGCCACGTGGGCTCCGGTCAGTTGCCGGGTGCGTTCGCCGATCCATGGCCAGTGAGTCGAACCTAGAAAGACCCGACCCTGTTCATCCTGGCGAACCTGGGGCAGCTCGTAGTCGAGCACCAGCATTTCGTGGCTGGTCCAGGCCGGAGAGCCGGTGAGTGGCTTCTGGTCCACGGACTGGTTCCACCCCAAGTGCTGCATGATGTCCTGTGCCGCTCGATAGCCGCGGACCAGGCGCTGGGCGTCGTGCTGGCGATGAGTGTCGAGGGCCTCGCGGCCGTTGACCATGTCGCCGCGATACACCGGCAACTCGATATCGCCGATGCGCTCACTGTTGTTGGACCGCGGCTTGGCGAATTGCCCGGCAATTCGCCCCACCCGTACCACCGGTTGTTGGGTCACCAGGCGCAGAGCGCCGGCCAGCATATCCAGCACGGCAGCTTTACGGGCGACATCGCCGGGAGAGCTTTCATTCATGTCTTCGGCGCAATCACCGCACTGGATGACCATCGCTTCACCGGCCGCAACTCTGGCCAAGGTGGCACGCAATACCAGGACATCCTCGACTCGAATCAGCGACGCGCTGTCTCGCAGGTAGGTCTTCGCGTCGTGCAATTGCGAGGGTTCGCTCCATTGAGGTTGCTGGAACGCTTCACAACTAAGAACCCGTTTCAGTAAGTCTTCCATGATGCGATCACTCTCCCTAGGGGGAATTAAGTAGGTATGCCTTCACGCTTGATTTGCGGCACCGGAATACCCAGGGCGCGCAACTGCTGGAAGACATTCATGAACTCACGGTTTTGCTTGATCTTGCCGTCCTGCAACTCGAAAGAATGCAAGAAGTGGTTTTCGTAATAACCTTCGGGATACCCGGGGAAGAGGATCTTGCCGTGGCCATCACATTCGACCCAAATATGATTGGGATCATCGGTTTCAAATATCTGAATGTTGTACCACTCCCAATCCGGGAAGCACTTGAGCGACCAGACCGCATGTTCAGCCAACTTGGCCTTGCCGTTGATGGCAATTGGCGCCCCAGTATCGGTGGTCCACAGGCCGCCGGAGCCGTCTTCGGTGAACAGTTCGTGGCGGCGCAGGCGATCCTGGCCCTTGGTGTGCATGTATTGCTCTACCGTAGCGCGGTTCTTGCGCCGAAGTTCTGCAGTATCGTGTTCGTTTAGTTGTCGGGCTGCACTAGCTGGCATACTCATTCTCCAGTAAACGTGAGGGGGAATTTATGAGGCAGGAATGCCTTCGCGCTTGATCTTCGGCACATCAACGCCGAGGCCGCGAAGTTGATTGAAGGGGTTCATGAACTCACGGCTCTGGCGGATCTTGCCGTTGTCCAGTTCGAAGGAGTGGATGTAGTGATTCTCGCAATAACCCTCGGGGTAACCAGGTACCCGGGTCTTGCCGCGAGCATCGCTTTCTACCCAGAAATGATTGGGATTGGGGGTGGCGAAGATTCGGATATTGTGGAACTGCCAATCCGGAAAGCACTTCTCGATCCAGGCCCCAAGCGCTTCAAGTTTGGCATGCCCGGTGAACTCCATAGGCTCGCCGCTCTCGGTATTCCAGGAACCAAGACTGCCGTCCTCAGTGAACAGTTCATGACGGCGCAGGCGATCCTTGCCATTGGTATGCATGTACTGTTCAACGGTGGCTCGGTTCTTTTTGCGAAGTTCAAGTTGATCATTGAATTCGCTAGATGGCGTAGGCATGGACAGCATCCTCACTTGTTAGAACTGATGTTTTCTAAATTAAACTAGATGTTCGGTTAAGAAATCCGACCAGCACTATTTGCAGCGTTTAACCGATGTGCTGTTGTCGGGGTTCCAGACGGGGGATGTTTATACACTTGCGTTTCTGGCTGTTGGAACTACCAGATCTTGTAGGGAGGGCCGCGAAAGCCCCGGCCCGATGGACTGTTTCAGTATCGTGAAGAGAACAGGTACGTTCGTCGAAAGGAAGACTAGTAATGGCTCTATAACATCGGGAGGTGATGCTGGCTTACGGCTACTTAGTTTAACTAGATGGTACAATTCTAGAGTAAGCGCAAAGTGGTCTATGGCCCTCCAGTGTTAACGGTTGACATGAGTTCAGTTTGGTCTAGTCTCACGACCTCCTTCAAACGTTGGTGGTGTTCAAAATGGAATTAGGACAGCTGTTTGGATGGGATGCGTATTTTTACAGTATCTTTTCACAAGCTTCGGATACGGAAGAGTTCAAGGGCATTGCGATGGGAGCCCTGCAGGAACTGGATTTTGATTTCTTTGCCTACGGCACCTGTAGCGTGACCCCCTTCATGCGCCCCAAGACATCTATATATAGCAACTACCCCGAGCCCTGGGTGCAGCGCTATCAGGCGCAGAACTATGCCCTGATCGACCCGACAGTGAAGCACAGCAAGCTCTCATCGGCGCCGATCCTGTGGGGTAACGAGTTGTTCCGCGAGTGCCCGCAGTTGTGGTCCGAGGCCAGGGATTCGAACCTGTGCCATGGCTTGGCGCAACCTTCGTTCAACGCCCAGGGGCGTGTGGGTCTGTTGAGCCTGGCTCGCCGGAACAAGGCCATCAGTGCCGAGGAGTTCGAAGCGCTGAAACCGGTGACCAAGGCATTCGCCATGGCGGCCCATGAGAAGCTCTCTGAACTGGAAAACGATGACAGCTCGCTCAATGTCCAGGTCGAGTTCAGTGGCAGGGAGTGCGATGTGCTGCGCTGGACTGCCGACGGCAAGACCTCGGAAGAAATCGGCGTGATCATGGGGGTGTGCACCGATACGGTGAATTACCACCACCGCAATATCCAGCGCAAGATCGGTGCCAGTAATCGGGTACAGGCCGTGTCCTACGCGGTTGCCCTGGGCTACATCTGAGGAAGTTGCCGAGCCGACCGATAGGGCGACTCGGCGCTTGTCAGGCGATCTCTTGCAGTGGAAGGCTACGGGTGAAGGTAGCAGATGCGAGGGCGTGACGATGGTGCTCGCGGTGCGCCGAGAGCTGGATGGCGATGATCTTCTCGTTCTGGTGCACGGCGGGCGGGCCCAATCGTTGGTAATGCACGCCGTTGATCTGGTAGTAACGCTCCATGGTCCTGTTGACCACCCCGACGATGCTGTCCGCTCCCCTCTGGCTGGCGATCCTGAGGCTTCTCCAGAACAACGGCATCGCCAGCTGAGGTTCATTGGTGGTGAAACGGGTCATTTCCCAGACAGCCGGATCCCGTGGTGGCGTACCGGAGCAGGTCTGGCTGAAGACGCCTTCAAGCAGGGTAGGGAAGGTGCTGGGGATCAGGCGCGAGCAGCCGACGATGGCTCCCCGTTGATTGATGGCCAGGACGTAGCGGGCCTGTTCGGTATCGTATTGGTCCCATTCACACAGGCCAGGATGGGGATGGGCTGGCAAGCGCCACCCGAGTTTTTCCACGAACTGTTCGTATCGAAAGCGGCCCAGCATCAATTTCAGCTCGTCGCTCATCTCGCTCAGCGTGTGCTCTTCCATGTGCATGGCTGGATTTTCCTTGGCGATAGAGAAAGCATTTTTTTATAACGGACTTATTCAGGCCAGGCACCTACAAGATCTGGTAGTCGCCTCGGCATACTCTCGCGTGCCGTGCCGACACCTGGTTTGACGACCGGCATGGGGTTGATAGTATCGCGCCTCATTAATCCGCTTATCCATCAAGATCACCATGGCCCGTACCCGTAACGAACAACTGCATGAACAACGCCGCGGACAGATCCTCCTGGCCGCTGCCCGGGTGTTCAAGGAAAAAGGCTTCCATGGCGCCCGTACCGAGGACATTTGCGTCGGGGCCGGCATGAGTGCTGGAGCCGTGTTTCGCTACTTCAAGGACAAGCGCGAGATCATCGACGCGATCGTCGAGCTGGAGACCGAACGCTACATCACTCAAACCCGGCAGTTGCTCAGCAAGGAGGGCTTGCACCAGTTGGCCGACATCGGCGTACAAGAGCTGGTACAGGAGCTGTTGTACCCCGGCGAATTCGACCTCAGCCTGGACAGTTGGCTGGAGCTGGCGCGCAGTAATGAGCAGGCCCGCATCGTCGAAGCGGACCGGCAGATGCGCAAGGACCTGAGCGAGCTTTTGGCCATTGGCCAGCGCGAGGGCTGGGTCCGCCAGGGCCTTTCTCCCCAGGGGGCTGCAAGCCTGGTGTTTTCCCTGCTCAGTGGCCTGTGGCTGGAGCTGAACCTGGGGCTGAGCAGCGACGCCAATCATGCCGCCGCAGCACTGGGGGACTTTGTCCGAACCTACCTGTTTGCCCCAGAACCCCAATGACACCCCGGCCGGCAGTACCCAGGCCCACCTCTCATTTCATTCGTTGAGGACCTGTGCCAGCCCCTGGCGATAGGACGTGACCTGGAACTCTGGGAAACGCTGCTTGAACTTCGTGGAGTCGAACAGGTTGTCGTGCTCGTAGCGCGGCAGCAGCTCCCGGAGCTCACGAACCTGGCTGTTCACCAGGCCGGCCGCTGTCAGCATCCATTTACCCAGCACCTTGTAGGAGGGGGCCCGGCCCGAGAGCTCCGATGCCAGGGCGACAAACTGCCGGTAGGTCAGGCGATTGTCGTCACAGGGCAGGTGCCAGGTCTGCCCATAGGTGTCCGGTGCGTTGCCCAGGCCCGCCAGTGCGCGGCTGGCATCGGGAGTCCAGATCAGTGTCCGCAGCGTGTCGTCCCGGACCGGTACGCGTGGCTTCTTGCCAGCCTTGAGGTTGTCGATGACCAGGCTGTTGGTGATGCTCTGGGTCTTGCCCGGGCCATAGAATTCGGGTGCCCGACCGATGACCACGGGAATCTCGCCGCGGGCCATTTCCTGCAACACCATCGATGCCATCGCGGCACGGACCTTGCCCTTGCGTCCAACCGGCTCGAACGCCGCGTCCTCGGTCAGCACGCGATCATTCTGTGGGTACATGTAGGTGTTGTCGAAATAGACAAACCTGGCGTTGGCTGCGCGACTGGCCTGCAGGGCATTTTGCAGCATCAGCGGGAACTGCCTTTCCCATAACTGGGTGTCCGGCGGCAAGCCGGCGGTGAAGTACACGATGCTGCTGCCCTTGATTGCCTTGGCGGCCTGCTCGGCATCGAGCAGATCCGCCGGCAGCAGGGTATCGGTGGGGTTGACCTTGCTGGGGTTGCGGCTCACCAGCCGCAGGTCATCGGTGTGGCTACGGGATAACTCGCGTGCCAGTTCCACGGCGATCTGGCCGCTGGCTCCCAATATGGTTTGCATGCTGTGTCCTTGGATCGTTGAACAAAAATAGGTCGCCACGGCGTGGAGTACGAGCACTCCGCGGGGCATTCAAACGAGCTGTGCGACACCTTGAGCTTAGCGAATCGGGCCCGTGCTGCTGGACCCTCGGGGATAGGTACAAGGTGATCGGCCTGCGCAAACCCTAACTTTAAAGTTAACTTTAATGTCAAGCCTCTATCGCTGGACCGCTGATCTGACCGGGTCGGCACTCTCCAACGTCGCCGGAGCGCTTGCAAACAAGGGCGATAACTTGCGCAAAAGCTGCTCTGGCTCATGGCTATCACCGGTCCAATCCGCTTGAATAGCGCCTTGCATTCCATCGCAGCCCACGCGGCTTGCCAGTGCATGGATGAATAACAAGAACGGAACACTTCGAAAGGACCCTGCATGTTGCTCTTCCGCTATCTGTCCGGCCTGTCCAACTTGCTGCATTACCGCCGTGAATGGTTGCGCGCCGACCTGCGGGCCGGTTTGTCGGTGGCGGCGATCCAGATTCCCATCGCCATTGCCTATGCCCAGATCGTCGGGTTGCCTGCGCAGTACGGGCTCTATGCCTGCGTGCTGCCGATGATCGTCTATGCCCTGGTCGGCAGCTCGCGGCAGTTGATGGTCGGCCCCGACGCCGCCACCTGCGCCATGCTCGGCGGGGCCGTGGCGCCCCTGGCCATGGGCGACCTGCAGCGCACCGTCGAGTTGTCGATGATTGTCACCGTGCTGGTGGGGCTGATGCTGATCGCCGCGGGGATCGCCCGGGCCGGGTTCATCGCCAGCTTCTTCTCGCGACCGATCCTCATCGGCTACCTGAACGGCATCGGCCTGAGCCTGATCGCCGGGCAAATGGGCAAGGTGGTGGGCTTCAAGATCGAGGGCGAGGGCTTCATCCTCGGGTTGATGGATTTTCTCCAGCGCCTGGGCGAGATCCACTGGCTGACCCTGGCCATCGGCTTGGCCAGCCTGGGCTTGCTGATCGGCTTGCCGCGCCGCTATCCACGGGTGCCGGCGGCGTTGGTGACGGTGGCGGTGTTCACCCTGCTGGCCGGGGTCTTCGGCCTCGACCAGTTCGGCGTGGCGATCTTGGGCCATGTGCCTGCCGGCATCCCCGAACTGTCCTGGCCCAGCACCACCCTGGAAGAGAGCAAGAGCCTGCTGCGCGACGCCCTGGGTATCGCCACGGTGAGTTTCTGCAGCGCCATGCTCACCGCCCGCAGCTTTGCCGCACGCCATGGCTATGCAATCAATGCCAACCATGAGTTCATCGCCCTGGGCATGAGCAACCTGGCAGCGGGGGCCTCCCAGGGCTTCGCCATCAGCGGCGCGGATTCGCGCACCGCGGTCAACGACATGGTCGGAGGCAAGAGCCAGTTGGTGGGCATCATCGCCGCCGTGGCGATTGCCCTGATCCTGCTGTTCTTCACCGCGCCCATGGCCTGGATCCCGCAGCCGGCCCTGGGCGCGGTCCTGCTGATGGCCGGCTGGGGCCTGATCGACGTGAAATCCCTCAGGCAGATCCACACGCTCAGCCGCTTCGAGTTCTGGCTGTGCCTGCTGACGACGGTGAGCGTGCTGGGCCTTGGGGTATTGCCGGGGATCATGTTCGCCGTGACCCTGGCCATCCTGCGCCTGCTGTACAGCATCTACCAACCCACCGACGCGGTGCTGGGCTGGATGCCAGGCATCGAAGGCCAGGTCGATATCAGCAAGTACCCGCAGGCCCGGACCGTGCCCGGGCTGGTGGTGTATCGCTTCGACGACGCGATCCTGTTCTTCAACGCCGACTACTTCAAGATGCGCCTGCTGGAGAACATCGGGCATGACGGCAAGCCCGAGGTGGTGTTGTTCGATGCCGAGGCGGTCACCGATATCGATGTCAGCGGCATCGCGGTGCTGCGGGAAATCCGCGACACCCTGGCTGCCCAGGGCATTCACTTCGCCATCGCCCGTGCCCGCGGCACCTTCCTGAAGATGCTGGAACGCTCGGGGATGAGTGCACAAATGGACGAGCAGCTACTGTTCGGCTCGGTGCGTGCAGGGATCAGGAGCTACCGGATCTGGCGCAACAGCGTGCGCGGCAAGCAGTGAGGCGGGGCGGGCGACCCTGGTCATAAGCCCTTCGGCACCAGCCCTGCACTCATTCGCTGCGACTGCGGTCGTGACACTCCGGCCTTCATGGGCGGTTGCATCGCAATCATAAGTGAGCAGTCCCTCTGGGTTACCGAAGTGGTTGACGAGCGCGGCGGTTAACGACTCAATGCGCCCCCGGAGCGTATCGACAGAACATGGACCTGCACCTGATGACCGAGTGGCAACGACTGTACGAAGAACACGAGAGCCAGCTGGATCGCCTCTACGAGGATGTCCTGGAGGGCAGGCTGGAGCGATTGCGGGCCTTTGCCCAACAGTATCCGCAGTTGCTGGAGCTGCCCCGCTATGGCTCCGCCGGGGATATCGGCCTGCTGCAGATGGCCGCCAGCGAAGGCCAGGTCGAGGTTTGCCAGCTGCTGCTCGAGCTGGGCCTGGAGGTGGATCGGCCTGTGGAGGTCTGCGGCCAGGAAACGGCGCTGGGGCTGGCGGCCAGTGAAGGGAGCCTGCCGACCTGTACCGCGTTGCTCGACGCCGGCGCCAGTGCCAATGGCCTGCCATTGAGCATCTGCCCGCCACTTTACGCGGCCGCGTTGGCCGGCCATGAGCAGGTGGTCGCACTGCTTCTGGCGCGGGGCGCCACGGTCAACCAATTGCATCGGCGCTTCAACAACACCGCCCTGGATGCCGCGCGCGCCTGGGGCCACCCGGCGGTAGCAGAGCTGCTGCAAGCCAATGGCGCACAGAGCATCCTGGATATCGACGCCCCGGACGTCGAGGGGCCTGGGCAGGCGATCGCGACCTTCGTCCACAACAGCGCCGGCTGGGTGCTGCCGGCGCTGTTCGGTCCGCCCAGCGCGGACCCTCGGTTTTCGCTGCATATCAGCCTGCTCACCAAGGGTCGCTACAAGCTGTTGTTCACTATTGGCCTGTACCACACCACTCCCATGACCGAGCTGTTCGTCTGCCTGCCCGAGGACTGGGCGCTTCCCCAGCACGGCCTGGCGCAGCAGCCAGCCTGGTGCTTCCCGGTGCAGCTACTGGCTCGCCTGGCCCGCCAGAGCCTGGAGCACCAGGCCTTGGCCGAGGGGATGCTGGTACTGCGTGATGATCCTGGCTATGGGGACCTGGCCTGGCCCGATTCGGTGGATGCGATGCTGGCGGTGGACAAGCCATGGGACCCGGCATCCGCGGGCGAGGAGATTGCCGACGATGACCGGGTGGACCTGTTGTTGCTGGTCCCGGTGAAATTCACTGCCAAGGGCAGGCCCACCGGTGAGGCCCTGGATGCCCTGGTCGCTCGCAAGCGCAAGGCGAGCTGGAAGGTCCTGGCGCTCAAGTCCCCGGCCTGATACCCGGGCAAGGGAAATGGCGGCCCCCGTCGGCCCATGGGCGCCGACGGGGACAGTGCAGTGGGTCAGGCAGGGGGCGTTACTGGGTGATGGTCAGGCTGCCGGTGGCCTGGACCGAGCCATACCGAATACGCGAATAGACCGGGTCGCTGTAGCTGAAGTCCATGACGGTGCCCATGGAGCCAAGATGTATGGCCTGGCAGCTGAAGTTCACCGCCACTTGCCCGCCATAAGGCGTGACGCCGATGGCGACCTGGGTCGGCCCGGTCCATTCGATCTTGCAGCCCAGCGTGCTGCCCCCGGCGCTGGTGTTGTAGCCACGGCAATTCAAGCTGGCGTTGCCGTTGCTGGTGTTGGGCAAGCCAGCCCACTTGGCGATAGCCAGGTTGGCCGAGCAGGAGGTGTTGATGCTGCTGGCCCCCGGAGCAAGCTTATAGACCCCGGAAGGCGGCGCGAGGGTGGCGGTGACAGGTGTCAGCGGCAGTGGCGAGAATGTCGCCGCGGCCTGGTTTTCGACCACCGTCGTCCTTGAGGGCGGGAGCTTGCACACCACCACGGCGCCAACGTCGTCGGACTTCTTCAGCTCACCCAGGGCGGTAATGTCAGAGCCACCCTTGGACTCGCAAAAGAGCTTTCGCAGCTGGGCTTTTTCTTCGACATCGGCTGCGGATGAGGCGTGGGCCAGGGGGGTAAGTGCCAGGCCGATGACTCCTGCCAGCAACAGGCGTGAAAGATTCATGATCGATTCCTTATCGATGTTAAGACCGGGCGAAGGGTATGCCCGGCCTGTCGCCGATTTAATGACAAAAGCTCGGGTGTGAGCCTGTACTAAGCTGGACCGGAACAAGATCATTCGAGATGGGCCCTGGTATCCGGTGCTGAAGGCCCACTCGCCAACGCAAGGAATGTCACATGCCGCACATCGAGGTCATCCTGGTGGATGCCAACGACAGGGAAGTGGGCGTCATGGAGAAGCTGGCGGCCCACCAGGTCGGGGCCCGCCACCGGGCGGTATCGGTCTACGTATTCAACAGCCGTAATGAGTTGCTGCTGCAAAGGCGCGCAGCAGGCAAATACCATTGCGGCGGTTTATGGAGCAACACCTGCTGCGGGCACCCACTGCCAGGCGAAAGCACCGATCAGGCGGCGCAAAGGCGCCTGGAAGAAGAGATGGGGTTGACCTGCCCGATGACCAAGCGCTTGGAGCTCAGTTACTTTCTCAACCTGCCGGGAGGCTTGATCGAGCACGAATACGGGCACCTGTACTTTGCCCGTAGCGATCTTGAGCCCGTATTGAATCCTGCCGAAGCGGACGCCTTTTCTTATCGCTCCCTCGAGGAAATTCGCCAGGATATCCAGGCACATCCTGACGACTACACGCCCTGGTTCAAGTTCACCTTCCCCGAGGTCTTGACCCTCAGGCTCTAGCCCCCGCCGCTGATATCGCAGCGTTCGCACCGGCATTGGCGAGGCCCGCCAATGCGTGGCTCATTGGCAGGATTGCGCGGTCGTGGCGCGGATTCCGGCCGTGATGAAGGTGATCAGGTAGTTGGCCTTCACCTCGATATCCATGGTCTTGACCTCGCCAGCGCAGATCCGCTCGATGCGCTCATCGAACACGCTGATGACCAAGGCGCCGACAGCGAAGTGATAAGCCCAATGCGCCGCGGCCGCATCAAGCCAGGTTCCCTACATACAGCTCATTGAAGACCACATCGTCATCCAGATCGGAAAAACGATCGAAGTCGTCGATCTCATCCGGCATTGCGTAGTAGACAAGGTAATTTCTATCCAGGACCAGATAACCGCCCACAAGCTCCTGTCTTTTGGATCGCGCCTTGATTTCGCCTGCCGTTATCCCGGGGTAGAACCTTTTATCAAACCGACCCGTATAAGGAGGCTCGCAGCATAAGGAGACGATATTGCCGGCCTCGTTGGCGGAAAATGAGATGGCTCCGCCGTCGATCCTGTAGCAGGTGTACGTCATCCCGAAGTTTTCGAAATCAAAGGCTTGTACATCGAACTCATCCAGGATGTTCCAGACGATATCGTCTGCATTGTCTCCCAGGCAGATACCGCCAATCGACTTCCCAGGGACTATCTCGAGATCCAGGCCAATCACAATGTCATCTTCGCCATTCGCACGCCTGTGAATATCGTACTTAGTCGCCATCGGCCACTAGAACCTCGTCTTCCCTGATGGCGTTCTTCAGCAAGTGCACAAACTCGACAATCTTGTCTTCACTGCGCCCTTGCAGATAATCAACCAGTATTTGTTGATGGGCGGGGTAGATTCGCGTTGTTCCGTAGGGGTCTATACAGATTCCGGTTTTCTGCTCAAGGTCCAGAAAGGCAGGTTCCAGAAACTTGACGTCCCGGTCATGAATGGACAAAGAGGGTTTGTTGCCTTGGCTATCGGCCAAGTATGAAAAATCCAGCACAGGCAGCTCATTCAAAGTGTGGCGGGTAAGGTGCCGAATTGCCGGCTGGGCAAATAGAGCTTTACCCTCTTGGAGGCTCTGGATCGGCCAGTTCATATCACCGGAGCATGGTAGAATCCGCTGCCCAAAAGTGCGAGCCCCGCGAAATCGGGCGCCCAAAAACTGAGGCGACGCGCTAAAGGGTGGCCATGCCGAACCTGGGCCGGCAGTGATAAAAATAGCCGTGAGCGCTAGCGCATATGAAAGGACTGCAAGAGCGATGGAGTGATGGCCAGTTGATCGGCCTGGACATCATGTATCGCCAACCTGGGGTTATCGAGCCCATAGCGATCGACTCGATTGAAAACACCGAACTTACCCATACCTATGGCAGGGCCTACAGCCTTTCACGGCAAGCAAAGACCACGCTGGGTGAGTTGCTTGGTGAAGATGACGATGTATGGGCGCAAGTCCAGGTAAACCATAAGTTATCCCTGAGCAATGGCCAGGTCGTTCTATGCGGCGAGGGCGAAATGGGCAACGAGGGTTTTATCGCCAGGACCGATGCACGCAATCATTTGGAGTGGTTCCTGTTCTCGACCACAGCCAATCCATTCGTGGCGATCAAGCAAGAAGGCGACCTGGTTTACGTTCAGTCCACGCACAACTTTTGTGTCGTCTTGAACCTGTTGGACGATGACGTGCTCATTGTCAACGAAAGCGTTTTTCAAGCTGCCCGATAGCAGTTGCAGGGCCCCAATCACAGTGGCGACTGCAACTGAAAAGGACTTCATACCTGACCGAGGGAAATGCAAAATAAAAATGAAAAGATCATTGATCGCTTCACTGGCTGTTCTAGCGTTGATCCAAGTGCCGTTATCCTTCGCCGATAATGCCAACGGCAAAAACCTCTACCTGCAGCGATGTGCCGTGTGCCATGGCCCGGATATCAAGGGAACAGGGCCATTGGCCAATAAAAGCAATCCTCCTACCCCGGACCTCACGACATCCGCCTTCAAGAAACGCCTGAACGATTACCCGGGCGTCATCGTCTCCTCGGTGATACTGCGACCAAACGGCGACCTGATCCCAAGAACCTTGCGCGAGAACGGCGTGAAGATTGCGCCCTATGCCTGGAAGGTCCAGGACTTTCGTGATTTGCACCAGTACATGACTGGGGTGATCGCGAAAACTCGTTGACCTGGCCCAGCTCAACGTATCGCAGGGCTTGACCAGGTACCGCCGTCTGCTGTTGAATGCGCGCCCTCAAGCCCCTGCAACCTTTCTCCCAAGTGGTGAAGCCAGTGCCCTACGCCAGCCAACACGCCTGATACCGACGACGGTCCATCGTGCCTGATGGCTGCCCGCGCCTTTGCGCGGCGGCGCCTCATCGCTGTGCCTGCCTGATCCTGTCGTCGGTTTTTCCCTATTCCCAAGGAGAAACCCATGAACATGGATATTCGTGCCGACGCGCACTCCCTAGAACTGCTCAAGTACCCCCGTACCCCCCACCTGGAAAGCTCGCGCCTGCAGGATGGCGACACTGACGCCGGACAGGTTCGTTATGCCTCCCTGGCTGGCCAATGGCTGGTGGTGGAAGAAAAACTCGACGGTGCCAACGCCGGCATCAGCTTTACCGAGGGCGGCGAACTGCGCCTGCAATCCCGTGGCCACTACCTCACCGGAGGCGGACGCGAGCGCCAGTTCAATTTGTTCAAGCAGTGGGCCGCGGCCCACGAACACTGGCTGCTGGAGCGCCTGGAAGATCGCTTCGTACTGTACGGCGAGTGGCTGCACAAGAAGCACTCAGTGTTCTACGACCACTTGCCCCATTACTTTTGCGAGTTCGACGTGTGGGACCGCAGCAGCGGGTTGTTCTTGTCTACGGCCGCACGCCGCAAGTTGCTCAAGGATGGCCCCGTGCTGTCGGTACCGGTGCTGTACGAAGGCCCGGTGCCACGCCGGCAGGCCGAGCTGATGGCGCTGGTTGGCGATTCGCTGGCCAAGACTGCCCATTGGCGCGAGGCGTTCGAACACGTGGTGCAGCGCGAAGGCCTCGACCTGGCTCGGGCCTGGCGCCAGTGCGACCGCTCCAGTCGCATGGAAGGCTTGTACCTGAAGCTTGAGGACGCACAGCAAACCCTCAGCCGCTTGAAGTGGGTTCGCCAGGATTTCGTCCAGGCCATCCTCGATGCCGACCAGCACCATGCCAATCAACCGTTCATTCCCAATCAACTGGCCGACGGCGTCGACCTCTACGCGCCGCGCCTGTCCATGGACTGGCATGGCCCCTGCCGTGGCTACTGAAGGAGCTTTTCGAGATGGATATTCATCCACTGCAACACCTGGTGCCCGAGCCTGGGCACGCCATGGACAGCGCCGCCTGCCTGGCGGCCATCCCGGCCCTGGCGCGCCTGGCCGACACCCCGCAGGACCCGACCTACCACGCCGAGGGCGATGTGTGGATTCACACCCGCATGGTGGTGGAGGCGCTACTGGCCCAGCCGGCCTACCAGCAAGCCAGCGCCGAGCAGCGCTTCGTGCTGTTCTTCGCCGCCTTGCTGCATGACATCGCCAAGCCCGATACCACAGTGATCGACCCCGAGACCGGGCGTATCGGCCAACCCGGACACTCGCGTCGGGGAGCGGTGGATGCCCGGCTACTGTTATGGCGCGCCGCTGTGCCGTTCGAGCTGCGCGAGCAGATCTGCCGCATCATCGCCGTGCACCAGGTGCCGTTCTTCGCCCTGCAAGGCGATCGCAGCGGGCGCAGCACGGAGTTCCTGCTCCACAAGCTGTCCTGGGAACTGCCGGTGTGGATGCTCTGTGCGGTGGCCGAGGCCGACATGCAAGGCCGCGATTACGCTGGCAAGGCCGATGTCTTGAGCGCCATCGAACTGTGGCGTGAACTGGCGGCCGAGGAGGGCTGCCTGCACGGGCCGCGGGCGTTTGCCGACGACTACACGCGCATCCAGTACCTGCGTGGCGCCCGGGTGCATCCCGACTATGCGCTGCATGCACCGCAAGGCTCGCAAGTGGTGATGCTCTCCGGCTTGCCGGCCAGCGGCAAGGACACCTGGGCCGCGCGACATCATCCGGGCCTGCCGGTGGTCTCGTTCGACGATGCGCGCCAGGCCCTGGGCCTGCGCCATGGGCAGAACGAAGGCGCCGCCGCGCACTACGCCATCGACCGGGCCAAGGCCTTGTTGCGAGAGCAGCGGCCGTTCGTATGGAACTCGACGCACCTGTCGGCGCAGATGCGCAATCGCACCCTGGACTTGCTGTACGGCTACGGTGCAGAGGTGGAGATCGTCTACCTGGAAAGCCCGGAGAGCGAGATCATGCGGCGCAACCAGCAGCGCGACACCTCGCTGCGCAACGCGGATATCCGCCGCATGCTATTCAAATGGGAGGTGCCGCTGCCGACCGAGGCGCACCGGGTGAGTTACCAGGCGCTGACCAGCTGATGCCGGAGGAGGGCCGTGGAGGCCAGGGGGATGTAGAGAGTGGCGCCCTTGCATGATTACGCTGGCCAACCCCATGGCCAGGTGGAACAAGGCAAGGGCGCAGCGGGTTGGCCCAGGTTAGTTCTGCCAGCACTGCGCGTAGCGCTCACACACCCCGTAGCGCTTGTCCAGGTCGGCCATCCGGGTCCAGTGATCGGCCATCGTTTCTTTTTGCAGCTGCTCATCGAGCCGATGGTAGTACTGCAACATCGCGTTGTTGGTAGCCAGCGCCTGGGTGACATCGGTGGCCTGGGTGTCTGGCACCAGTGCCTTGATGGCTGGTGTATCCAAGCGCGAGAGGCGTGTGTGGTACTCGACCTTGTAGTGCTCGAGCGCGCTGGCCTTTACCCCTTGAGCCTGCTTCAGGTAAGTCGCTACGTTCTGCCGAAATTGGGTCCAATAGGCATCCGGCAGGTCCAGGTTCATCTGCCGCTTGCGTTTGTCGACCACCAGGTCGACGGCTTCGTTCTGGCTGCTCTCGCTCAAGGCAGGCCCAGGCTTCATCTCGCTGATGATGCTCTGCGAGACAATCTGCTCGATCATTTCGTCACGCTCGACGGTGGCCGGCAGGCCCTTTACGGGCGCAGGGAAGAGGGCGTTGGCGCCCAGGCAGCTTGCCAGGCCTTTATTCACCAGAGGGACAGGGGAGCGCACCACTTGGCCCTGCGCTTGGTGCAGGCGCTTGAGCGATGTCACGCACTGACTGCCGGCACGACTGAAGGTGAGTTCGTATTCAGCGCCACTTTGCGGCGTGAAGGTGAAGGCCATGCCACATACCGAGCCGGTGCCTTGGGTATTGAGGTGCAGCATCCGCTCTTTGTTCGGGGCCAAGCGGATTTCCAGGTAAGGCGTCTTCTGGGAGGCAGGAGGTATCGACATGTTCGCTCGCCGGCGAGAATCGGCGAGGAACAAGTTATTGAGAATCCCCGTGGTTTGCCCGTCACAGTTCTGCTCATCGAACACACCCAGCGTGGCGCTGCTCATGTCGCTGATAAAACGAAGCTTGGCGGCGTCTGCTTCGGTTGCATCCGGATAAGTGCCCGATAAACTGCAGCCGCTCAAGATCAAGGCGAAGGCCATGGCACCCGATACACGGCCGGTGAAAATACTACTCATAGTGGGTGTCATCCTTAACGCTTGATTTGAAAGGGGCAGCATCATAATGGGAAAGCCACATTTTGTTTCAATGGATCGAGTATCGAATGCGCAAGACAAGTCAGTTGTTGGTCGTTGGAGTTACAGCCTTGATGAGTGCCTGTTCGGCATTACCGCCTGAAATGGCCCTGGATTCCAAAGTCTATTCCACCGAAAACGCAGGCCTCGTCCTCGGTTCGCTGATCGAGGGCGGGCCCTACGGCACCTGGATCAGTTTTCGTAATGTGAATAGCGGCAAGACCTACGGCTGGGCTCCCAAGGACTATTACTCGGCATGGCTGCCTGCAGGTACCTATGAAGTGAATGACCTGGGTTCACGCCGCGGGCTCATGGGACCCTATTCGAAACCCCTGCGTTTTACCGTGGCCAACGGCCAACTCAATTACCTGGGCGAGATGGCGTACGGCTGCCCGGTCGCGGCCCACCCAGCTGCCGTCTATGGGGTCAAGAACTGCGGTTTCCTTACACTGGGAACCTGTACGGTGGACCGTCCCAGTATTGCCATATGTGTGACGGACAGGCAGGAACAGGCCGTTCGAACCTTCGTCAAACAGCACCCGCAATACTCCCAGCTTCCGGTCAGGCCGACCGTGATGTCGATGCAGCAGCCGTAACGACGGCCAACTCGCTTGGGCATCGATGACGGGTAGGGCAGGGAGCAGGTTGTGATCTTTTCGGCATTGCTCGCCTTATGCCTTAAGATGCCCGGTTGCCGAAAGAACCGTCATGGCCATAACCGCCATGAAGGGCTTTCATCCTTTACAAACAAGTGTGGTGAAGATGAACAAGCCTTTCATTTCGCTGTGCCCTGAAATCACTCGGGCACATGCGCTGACGTTGAAAGATTGGTTGGAAGATGAGCGCGTTACCTGTTACCTCAGCGATTCACGTGATGTTTCCCGTTCCATCGAACACGTCATCGATCGGACTCAACTGCCGATCCTGACCCATCTATTCAACCGAGGCGGCCGGTTCTTCATGGCCTATGACCGCCATGACGCCCCGGTGGGTTTTGTCCGTCTCGTCAAGACCGACTCCAATTGCGAGATCGTCCTGGTTATCGGCGACAGCGATAAATGGGGCCGAAACCTTGGCGCCCGGACCCTCCGCGAGGGCATGAAACTGGCCTTTCTCGACATGCGGGCCGAAAAGCTCATCGCCAAGATCCACCCGGACAACTCGCGCTCATTGAAAGCCTTTGTGCGCAGCGGCTTTGTGCTTGAGAACGAAACGCCGGCATTGAAGTCGTTTTCCATGACGGCGGGGCGCTATCTGCAGTTCTTGCGCGAAGGTGCCGCTGGCGACTCCACGGGGATCTACATCACCGAAATCGACAAGGCCAGGCTCGAGAGCCTGATCGTCTTCGAGCAAGGCCCGGCCGTTGTTGAACTCGAACATGAGCTTGAGCGAGCCATTGTCGTCAAGCCGCAGCAAGTGGCGCGCAACGTCGTCACGATGAACTCCAGGGCCTTGTTGCACCTGGACGACGAAGAAATCGAAGTAGCCCTGGTCTACCCAGACGACGCGGACAGCAGCGCCGGGAAGCACTCCGTGTGTTCCGACATCGGCGCCGCCATCCTCGGCTATCAGGAGGGCGATGCCATCGACTGGCGTATTTCTGATCGGACCCGCCGGATCGAAATCAGGAAAGTGCTTTATCAGCCGGAGGCCGCTGGCGATTTCCACCTGTAATTGCACCTTCAGCTCAGTGTTCGTTTATCAGGCAAAGGACGAGGTTGCGCTTTCCAGGCCTTAAGCTGCGCGTGCGCAACGGCGGACATGAGCCATGAGGGCTCCGATGAGATTAGCTAGGCGTCAACTCGCGGTCCTGCAGCTGATGCCTCTTGAGATGTTCCTCGATTCAAGCTCATGGAAAACGGGCCTGCGATACCCGCACGGCCCGTTTGGATAAAGCGCCGCTCCCTCCCGCAAATGCGCACCTGATCGGGGCCATTGCTCACACCTGTAGCCGGTGCCGGACGAGGGCGACCCAGTAGGCCACGCCCATGGGCATGATTTCGTCGTTGAAGTCGTAATGCGGGTTGTGCAACGAGCGACCGCCTTCGGCCGAACCGTTGCCGATCCAGATGTAGGCGCCAGGCTTGCGTTCGAGCATGAAGGCAAAGTCTTCCCCGGTCATGCTCGGTGCCACGGTAGTACCGACGTTTTCCCGCCCGGCCACGGCGCGGCTGGCGACCACGCAATGTTCGGCATGCACCGCGCTGTTGATCACCGGTGGCGATCCGAATTCGAAGAACTCCAGTGATGCGCGCACGCCCATTGCGGCCGCCAGTTGTTCGACCAGTTCGAGCATTCGACGCGATGCGATTTCGCCAGCCGCGGGGCGAAAGTAGCGCAGGGTGCCGGTCAGGCGGGCGGTGTCGGGAATGATGTTGTGGGTATGCCCGGCATGGAACTGTGTGATGCTGAGGACCAGTGCGTCGGCCGGGTCGATATTACGTGACACGATGCTCTGCAATGCCGTGACCAGGTGTGCCGCCGCCAATAGCGGATCAGTGCCTTGGTGGGGGATGGCGGCATGGCAGCCGCAGCCGCTGACGACAATTTCAAAGGGCCTGGCGCCTGCCATTGCCGCACCGTGATGCACCACGAATCGACCCGCCTCCAGGCCTGGCCAGTTGTGCAGGCCGTACACGCATTCGGCGCGAAACCTGTCAAACAGGCCGGCGTTCATCATCGCCTTGGCCCCCGTACCGATTTCCTCGGCCGGTTGAAAGATCAAGTGGACTTTGCCCGCGAAGCGCCGGTCCGTCGCCAGGCGGCTGGCAGCTCCCAACAGCATCGCGATATGGCCGTCGTGACCACAGGCATGCATCCAGCCGTCGTGGCGTGAGCGGTGGGCAAAGGTGTTTTCTTCCTGGATGGGCAGGGCATCCATGTCGGCGCGCAGGGCGATCTCGATGCCGGGTTGCTCGCCTTCGATCGTCGCGACAACACCGGTTCCGCCAATGCTCTCATGGGGCTGCAAGCCGAAACTGCGCAGTGTCTCGGCGATGAATGCGCAGGTCTTGCTCTCGGCGAATCCCGCCTCTGGATGCTGATGCAACCAGCGACGCCAGCCCACCATGCGTTCTTGCAGCCCTGCGTCCGTTGCCATTGCCATCTTGCTGTTCCTGTCCCTGAGGTGACTCTGAATCGGTATCGCATCCGCCAGGGGATGCAGTTGTGCGTTCCAGTCGCCGTCGGCCTATTGGCGGCTCAACCCGGTACGCAGGCGCCGCAGGGCCTCCCCCATGATCGATGACTGATGAACCAGGGCCAGGCGCACGAAGCCATCTCCGGGGTTGCTGGCGTCGCTGGCGGCATGACACAGATAACGTCCGGGCATCACTCGCAAACTCTGCTCGGTCCATAACCGCTGCGCGGTCGCCTCGCCATCGGCGACGGCCAGCCAGAGGAAGAAACCAGCTTCGGCGCGCTGGTAGCCGGGCACTTGGGCGAGGCAATCATCGGCCATGTCCCAGTTGCGTTGCAGGGCCTGCTGTTGCTGCTGCACATGGGCCTCGTCCTGCCACAGCGCGGCCGAGGCCGCGCACGTCGGCCAGGCCAGCGACACCCCGCAGGAACGATTGAACGCGGCATAGGCGGCAATACTCTGTGGGTCGCCGGCAATGAAACCGCTGCGCAAACCCGGCGCGGCGGAGCGCTTCGACAAGCTGTGCAGCACCACGAACGGGCACGGCGCGACCCTGCCGGCCTCGACCAGGCTGAGATAGCCGGGCGGTGCTGAATGCCAGAGCAGATCCATGTAGCACTCATCGACCAGCAGGCTGGCATGGGCCTGGTGTGCCCGGCGGCTGATTGCCGCCAGCGTATCGGCGCAGAGGATGTTGCCCAGTGGATTGCCGGGGTTGCACAGCACCACGGCCGCGGCGCTGTCGCCGGCCAACGCCAGTTGGGCGGCAAGGTTGGCCTCCAGCTGCCCATCGCAAAGATCGTAGAACAAGGCCCGCGCGCCCGCGGCTTCGGTTGCCGCGACATACGTGGGGTAGAAGGGATTGGGCAGCACCACCACCGGCACCGCCACACCCCGTGCCCGCGCTCGGGTGACCGCGAGGGCGATGCAGGTGGCGACCGCCTGCTTGGTCCCCGGGGTGGGTTCGATGGCAATCGACTTGCCGAGGCTGTCGGCGATGCCAAAACGGCGCCGCAGCCAGTGACTGTAGGCCTCGCGCAGTGCCGTGGTCGCCGCCAGCGGCGGGTAGCGGGTCCAGTCTTGGAGGTCCGACAACGGTGCCAGCAGCGATGTCGGATCGCCCAGCCTGCTTTCGCCCAGGTGCAGGGCGATCACCGACAAGCCTGGCGCGGGCGGCAGGTCATCCAGCAGGCCCTGCAGTCTGGCGAAAGCGTTGCCTGCGACGTTCATTGGCTGAGCACCCGGACCAGGTCGTTGAGCGCAGTTTTCGAACGTGTGCGCTCATCGACGTATTTCACGATTACCGCACAGGCCAGCGATACGCCCGGCAGCTTCGGATCGGCGCGATTGCCGGCGATCACCACCGCGTTGGCCGGCACCTCGCCGAAGCGCACTTCGCCACTCTCGCGGTCGATGATGGGCGTCGAGGCACCGAGGTAGACCCCCATGCCGATCACCGCTCCGCTGCGCACGATGACGCCTTCGGCTACCTCGCTGCGGGCACCGATGAAAACGTTGTCCTCGATGACCACGGGGTTGTCGCCGATGGGCTCGAGCACGCCGCCCAGGCCCACGCCGCCGGAGATATGGCAGCGTGCGCCGACCTGGGCGCAGGAACCGACCGTTGACCAGGTGTCGATCATCGTGCCTTCGCCGACGTACGCGCCGATGTTGATGAAGCACGGCATCAACACGGCGCCCGGGGCAATGTACGCCCCGGCCCGGACGACCGCGCCGGGGACCACTCGGATGCGCGCGTCACGGAACGCGGCGGCGTCCCATTGTTCGAACTTCAGCGGTAGCTTGTCGTAGCTTTTCGGCCGCCCGGGGTTGGTTTCGCCCAGGGCATTTTCGCGGGTCAGGAAGGACAGCAGAATCAGCTTCTTGACGTAGGCATCGCAGACCCACTGGCCATCCTGTACATAGGCTGCGCGCAACTCGCCACGCTCCAGGGCAGCGAGGCCGGTTTCGATCGACGGCACCAGGGCCGACAATTCTTGCGTCGTCAGCAGCGTGCGCCGTTCGAACGCTGCTTCAATCAATGCACGGTTACTCATTTAACGCACCTTGTGAGGGTTGAAGACGTCTACGGGTTGCCATTGAATCGGGCCGGTATGGTCATCGAAGGTCTCGGCCCGACGGATTTCGACGACATCGCCATCGTCGGTCAGCATCAATTCCGCCGGGCGCAACCGGCCGTTATAGGTAAAGCCCATGGCATGTCCGTGGGCTCCCGTGTCATGGATCAGTGCGAGGTCGCCGATGAACGGGGTCGGCAGCGGGCGATCCACGGCGAACTTGTCGAAGTTCTCGCACAGTGCACCGACCACATCGAACACGCCCTCGGGGCGTTGACTGGCGAAGGGCAGCGTCAGGTGGTGGTAGGCGCCATACAGTCCGGGGCGCATCAGCGCCGACATCGAGGCATCGAGGCCGACGATTTCCCGCGCCTTGCTGCAGCGGTTGATGACCCGGGACACCAGCACCCCGTGCGGGCCGCTGATGTAGCGACCCAACTCCATCAGCAGCTTGGGTGCGTGGCGGGGGAATGCCTGCTTCAGCGCGTGTTTCAGCGCATCGGCGTACGCGGTGAGATCGAGGGCCTGGTCGTCGGGCCGGTAGGGAATGCCCAGGCCACCGCCGATATTGATGTATTGGAGTTCGATGCCCGCCTCGCGAGCCACCCGCGCCCCGACCTCGATGACTTGCACACCGGCCTGCACCGCGGCCTCCAGCGACAGCTCGTTGGCGCACATCATGCCGTGGAGACCAAAATGCCGGGCACCGCGATCCCATGCCTCGCGATAGCCCTGAACCAGTTCGGCCTCGGGAACGCCGAATTTCGATTGCTGGGCGTTGCCCATCTGTGACGACCGGGCGATGACGCCGTGGGGCGACACGCGAAAGGCAACGATATCCGGCAAGGATGTCACTTGCTCCAGCATGCTGCGGTCGTCGAATGTGATCAGGGCGCCGGCCCGCAGCGCCATCTGGTATTCGCTGGGCGAGGTGTTGTTGGAGGTGAAGACAATGTCGTCACCCCGCGCGCCCAGCCGTTCGGCCAGCATTAACTCGACCGGCGATGAACAATCCAGCCCGCTGCCCTCCTTGAGCAGCAGGGACAGGATGGCTGGCGTGGGGAGCGCCTTGACCGCGAAGTACTGACGAAACGCGCTGTCGGCGAAGGCTTGCACCACGTTTCGATGGGTTTGGACGATGGCGCGCTGGTCATAGAGATGAAAAGGCGTCGGGTAGATCTTCGTCAGATCATCGAGCAGCGGCAACAAGCGTCGGGCGAAGCTTTCGGATATGGGCACGGCGGTTTCTCCTCGCGGCGCGGGCGTGATCGGCTCAGGGCACCAGTGCGATGCACAGGGTTCGATTGCGCAGGCCGCTGATCGGGCGCGTGTAGGGGAAGTAGTAGGACTCCTCGATCTTGAAGCCGGCCTCGATCAGTGCATCGCGCAGGTAGTCCCGGGAGATGAACCAGAAACCGTCGACCTTGTCGTGGGCGGCAAAGAGCGTGTCGGGATCGCGCGGCGAATCGTTGGAGAACACCAGGGTCGTGCCGGATTCCAGGTTCAACTCCTTGAGCTTGTCGAAGGTCGGCTTGAGCTCCAGCTCCGGATGGAACAAATGGCCGAGCAAGCCGTCGGCATAGACCGACTTGACGCCGGCGAGGGCGCCGGGCTCCAGCTTGAAGAAGTCGGCGGTGTACGCATCCACGCCTTTTTTCCGGCTCAGGGCCACCGCTTCATCGTTGAAGTCGATAGCCAGCACGCGGCGCTTGGCCTGCACCAGGTCGCCCTCGACAAAACCATTGCCGCAGCCAATGGAGAAAATCGTCGCGCCTTCCTGGGTCAGGGACTTGAGCTTGAGCCCCAGATGCGAGCGGTATTCGGGGCTGTAGGTGGAGGGGGTGATGGAATCGTTGAACGCTCCACCCTGTTCCCAGATCCCGTAGATGGTGGCATCGCTATCGCCAAACCGGCGGGTGGTGCCGTAGTAGTCTTCAACCTGTTTGAGGTCCTGCATCGGCTTCGTCATCTCTGTCTCTCCTTGTCTAGAGGCGGGCTTGCGCGCAGGTTGCGGCGCAGTCCGTGGGTACACGCACAGGCTCTTGCACGTATTCGATGGACTGCGCGGGCGTACTGGCCAACGCAGTGACCAGTGGTTGCAGCGGCTGCAGCCGTGCCGGTCCGTAAAACTGGTAGAAGGCGACAGCAGCCTCCGGATCGCCTGTGAGCAGGGCATCGGCCAGGACCCGGGCCAGCGAACGCAAGCCGGCGAGCAAGGCGCCGTGATCGACCAGCAGTTGCACGGGCTGCCCATCTTCATGCTGCAGCGTCAGGGCGCCGAGCTGGACGAAATAAGACAATTGCAGGTACATCCCGTCGCAGTCGGGGAAGAGTCCGAGCCCACGGTTCAGATAACGCAGGCACTCGCCCAAGTAGTATTCGAGCACCTGCTCGGGCGGGATCTGCAGCGCGGGTGCCCAGACCTGGGCGAGGATCAGGATGCCGAAAACATCCGCTGCGACTTCTTGCAACACCACCGAGGCCCAGCGATTGGCGTTGTTCAACGGCGAGTAGGTGGTCTCCTGGCGATGGACGAAATGGCCCAGTTCATGGCTGAGCACACCCAGTGTCGGGATGCGGCGAAAAGGCTCGCTCGCCGCGTCATGCTGGGCTCCGGTGGCCAGAAACCGGCGCGCCAGCGGCGCCGCCAGGTGCTCGACCATCGCGGCGTGGGTGTTCGCAAAGTAATAGGTCTTCTTGAACGGCGAGCGCTTGACGCCTTCGTCCTCCGGGAGGAAATAGGCAATATGCTTGGGGTGCAGGTTGCCTTCGCCGGCCATGAAAAACAGATCGGTGGCGGCGAAGGAGGGCACATCGCCCAGCCGCAAATGGGTATGCAGGCCCTTGAGGTATGCGGGCACTTGATCCACCAGCGCCATGGCCAGCTCCACGTCCCTTTGCCGGGCGGGATTGAGCTGGCAGCCGAAGGCGCTTGGCAACCCTCCTGTCTGTTTGCCATACCAGGTTGCCAACTGCCCGCTGACCAGCGCGACCTCTTCTTGCAGGCCGGCGAGGGTCTTGAGTATTTCGTCGTCGTAGCCGTGCTCGATGGCCTTGGCCCTGAGCAGCAGGGCTTGGCGATCATGGGGGCGCTGCAGATGGTCGCCCAGGGCGCGCAAGGCCTGGGCCACGGCGCGCGGATCGCTGAAACGGGTCCGTTCTGGCACGCCGTGCAGCTTGGCGTCGCGCCATTGCTCATCAATCACGGTCTTGAGCGCGTCCAGGCGTTCTTGCCAGGCATCGCCCATGGCAGGGTTCGCGGGGGTCAGGTCGAGCGAAGTCAGGTGATAACTGTCAGCCGGGGGCCAGAACGTATTGCGATAACCATGATAAGTACTGGCCCTGGCAAGGTTTTCCGAATAGTCGAACCGATTTACGCTCATAATTCCCTCTACGTGCTGAAGTACGCCAGCGCACACTTCGCCATCAGACAGGCGCGGGTGTGCACGGCTATTTGAACGGGCGGTGTTACGCAACCTGCGCATTAATACCGGCGACGATGCAATGGATGGCGATCTAGATACGCAGATTAAATCGGCATGGTCTGGATTGACTGGCGGACGCTAGCCACGCTGGCACTAACGCCCCAATGCAACCAAGTAAGGGCGGTGCTGCATTAATGGCCGATAGGGATAGATGATGTGCAGATGTATATCCATATACATTCCTTTACTCACATTCCATGTAAAAGTGTGGAACACGGGGCACCACGCTGCTTGTTGTGGAGCATAACAGCGATTTTTTTTGGGCCACAAGTAGGGGGAACTAAAAAAAACCAGCTGACGGCAAGGGTTTCGCAGTGCCGATCAAGAAACTCCTTAAATATTATAAAGTTGCTCGGCCAATAATATTTCCTGCGGTTTCTTTTGATATCACCGTCTACGCCGTGCTACGCGCGCGCCGTTTAAATGGATATTGGCCCTATATTTACTTGCACTTTTTTAGTGCGAGATTAACCCGTCAAGAGTTGCTGTGCGCCATCTTGGTGCTTTTTAGTAAATTATGCGATGGCATAAATAATCTTAAGTAATAGCCACCTCTTTTTTGGTTATTTAGACATTCAAAAAGACACTTGTCGCCGATGTATGGCTTGAAGTACTTTGTGCCCGGCTAGACAAATAGATCAAACAACAAGAACTGATCTACTTCGGTCCGTAGGCCGCGCACATTGATCTACATGGAGACGGTTACGCCAATAAAGGCGTTGCCCAGTAGGTAATTCGAAAGGAGCGTCATATGAGCGGCATGGCCGGTTGGGTCGACCTGCGTCACGGTGTTGGGCAACAAACGAATCTACCTCGTTCGAAGGTCGCCAGGATTGTCTCGGCGATGATCGCTGCAATGGCCGGGCGTGGTCCTGACGGGCAAGCGGTGTGGCTCGCTCCGGAGCTTGCACTGGGACATTGCCGCACGGTGACTTCGCGCTACGACGGCGAAGAGCAACCCTGGATCGGGGAAATTCGCGGCGCCACCATTGCCATCCTGTACACCGGGCAGATCTACAACGCCGGGCAGTTGCAGCACACGCTCACCGGTCTCGGCCCGGAACCGGACCGCTGGACCTACGCCGAAATCATTCGCCGCGCCTATGCGCAATGGGGAGCCGGCTTCGTCGAGCACCTTGAAGGCATGTTCGCCATTGCCCTTTGGGATAGTCAGAAACGCGAGCTGTTGCTGGCCCGTGATCGCCTCGGCCTGCAACCGCTGTATTACACGTTGACCGATGGCGGCATCATTTTCGCCAGCGTGCCCACGGCCATCGAGGCCCACCCTCAATTTACCGCCAGGCTGGACACGAGCGCGCTGGCCATCGTGCTGCAACCACGCATGGCACTGCCCGGCGAAACCCCACTGCAAGGTTTGCACGAACTGCCACCGGCCACTGTGCTGAGCTTCAGCGAACGCGGCCAGACGCAAAAGCGCTATTGGCGGCTGGAGAGTGCCCCGCACACCGCTACTTTCGAGCAGACCGCGGAGCAGGTACGCGCGCTGCTCGAGGGGGTTGTGGCGCGCCAGTACGAACATGAAGTGCCCAGCGCAGCGATGCTGTCCGGCGGCATCGACTCCACGTCGGTTGCCGCGTTGGTGATGAAACAACTGGCGGCTCGGGGCGCTGGGGCTGCACTCGATACCTTTTGCCTGAAATTCGACACCGACGAAGATGCCTTTACCTCAACCGAGCTGCGGCCGGACATCGATGCACCCTTCGCCGCATTGGCCGCCGAATACATGGGCACCCGCCATACCACGCTCAGCGCAACCATGCAGGACTTGCTCAATGTCATTCCGGCCACGCGCACAGCCCGTGGATTGCCGGGTTGGGGCCAATTCGATGCATCGATGTACCTGCTGTTCGAACGCATGCGCGGCAATTGCTCGGTGGCATTGACCGGAGAGGCCGCCGACGAGATCTTCGGCGGCTACCCCTACTACTTCAAACCGCAGTTACTGGCCCGGGCACAGTTCCCCTGGCTGGGCGATGGACCGAAGCTGGCCGACTATCTGTCGCCCGCCCTGGCTCCCGCGCAGTGGGTGGCCGAGGATGAACGCGCCCGCTACGACTACTGGCTCAGCCAGGTGCCGCGCCTGCCAGGGGAAAGCGCCGAGGCGGCGCGCATGCGCGAAGTCCTGTTCCTTGGGATGTCCGGACCGTTGTCGGTCATTCTGGATCGCAAGGAACGCATGAGCATGTCCCAGGGCCTGGAGGTGCGGGTGCCATTCTGCGATCCGCAATTGATCCAGTATGTGTGGAACGTGCCGTGGGAAATGAAATCCCGGGGTGGGGTCAAGGGCCTGCTCAAGGCGGCGATGCACGACATCTTGCCGCCGACCACCTTGTCGCGCAAAAAAAGCGCCTACCCGCACATTCAGGATACCGAGTACGACCGGGCGCTGATCAGCGAAGCGCGCTGGATCGCCACGGACCCGAAATCGCCGATTGCCTGGATGTTCGACACCCCGCGCCTGAGTGCGCTGATCGAACAGATCGCGGCCAATCAGCTCAACGCATCAATGCTACCGGGCGGGGCCAGCCCGGCGCATCTGTTGATCCAACTGGTGGAGATGCACCGCTGGATCGTCGACAACCGGGTCGCGGTGTAAGACACGGTCAGCACGGAAGTCTGGCCTTATGCAAATCAAGGAGGCGGCATGCTTGAACTCGTTCCCATTACCGATTCGATCGGCACCGAAGTCCGCGGCATCGATGTCAATTCCAAGCTCAGCGACGACACCATAGAAGCGCTTTACGAGGCCTGGATCAGCAGCACCATCCTGTTGTTTCGCGGACAGTCCATGAGCCCCGAGCAGCAGCTGGAATTCAGTCGCCATTTCGGCGAGCTGGTCAGCTACACACGCTCGCAGTTCAGCGAGAAGACCCAGCCGGAAATCCTCATCCTGTCGAACATCACCAAGGAAGGGAAGCTGATCGGCTCACCCGTCAGCGGCCGGGTCTGGCACACCGACGGCCACTACCTGGAGGTACCGCCGGCAGGGTCGATGCTACATGCATTGGAAATCCCGCCGGAGGGTGGCGACACCTGGTTCGCCAACATGTTTGCCGCCTACGCGGCATTGCCCGATGCGGTCAAACAGCGCATCGAACACCTCAAGGTGGTCATCAGCCGGACCCAGTCGCGGCCCTACAACTATCCCGACCGAGCGGCGCCCTCGGCGCAGGAACTGGCCGACTGGGTCGACGTGGCGCAGCCATTGGTGCGTCGCCATGAGGTCAGTGGGCGCAAGGCACTCTACGCCGGCGGCAATGTGCCGTGGCGCATCGAGGGTCTAGCGCTTGAGGAAAGCGCACCACTGGTCACGTTCATCCAGGAGTTTTCGGTGCAGCCGCAATTTACCTACCGGCACCGCTGGACGCCGGGAGACATCATCCTCTGGGACAACCGCAGCGCCATGCACAAAGCCACGGTGTACGACGATAAATACCGGCGGCTGCTGCATCGCACCACCATCGGCGCCCGCACCGTCGAGTCTCGGGACAGGAAGCGCCAGGCATGAACGAGTACGACTACATCATTGTCGGCGCAGGCGCCGCAGGCTGCGTGCTGGCTGCACGCTTGAGCGAAAACCCGGATATCCGGGTGCTGCTGCTCGAAGCCGGTGCCGAACGCCGCAGCCCCTTGTTATCGATACCCGTAGGCGAAGTCCTGCTGATGGGCAATCCCAAGTACGACTGGTGCTTCGAAACCCGACCGGACCCGACGCTAGGCGGGCGCCGCCTGCAGATTCCCCGGGGGCGCCTGCTGGGCGGGTCGAACCTGATCAACGGCATGATCTTCGTCCGAGGGCAGCGCGAGGACTATGACGAGTGGGCCAGCCAGGGGAATGCGGGCTGGGCCTGGGATGACGTGTTGCCGTATTTCCAACGCCTGGAAACCAGTGTCGACGTGCACGGTGCGGCCCGTGGCCAGCACGGGCCGATCCACGTGGCGCTGCCGCGCGAGCGCGACGAACTGTGTGATGCCTTTCTCGCTGCCGCCACCGAGGCCGGGCACTCGCGCAATCCCGACTACAACAGCGGCGAGCAGGAGGGCTTCGGCTATTACCAGGTCAACCATGATCAGGGACGGCGCTCCTCGGCTTATGGTCGATACCTGCTGCCAGCGCGCCAGCGGGCAAACCTGACGGTCGTCACTGAGGCGCCCGTGCAGAAACTGCGCCTGGAAGGCAAGCGCTGCATTGGCGTCGACTACCTGGCCGGCACATTGCAGTTCGCCAGGGCCCGGCGTGAAGTGATCCTCAGTGCGGGGGTGATCCAGTCGCCACAACTGCTGGAGTTGTCGGGAATTGGGGCACCCTTGGTACTGGAAAAAGCCGGTGTCGCCGTGCAGCACGTGCTGCCCGGCGTCGGTGAGAACTTCCGCGATCACTTCGCCTCCCGGTTGAAGTGGCGCATTCGCCAGAAGATCACCTTCAACGAACGTACGCGCGGCTTTGCGCTGTTCAAGGAAGTCCTGCACTACCTGACGCGCCGGCGCGGTGTGCTGAGCCTGCCCATCGCTCTCGGGCACGGCTTCGTGAAATCCCGCGAGCAAGAGCCGCGGCCCGATCTGCAGTTCCATTTTGCCCCGGCCAGTTATGGTCCCGGCTCCAGTCGGCGGCTGGACACGTTGCCCGGCATGACCGTGGGGTTGTATCCGTTGCGCCCGGAATCCACGGGCAGCATCCACATCCTTTCCAGCAATCCGGCGGTTGCGCCGGCCATCGAGTCGCGCTTCCTGGAACATGAAGAGGATCAGCGGCGGATGATTGCGGGTATGCGTATCTTGCGCGAAATCGCTGGACAACCGGCCTTGCGGGCCTATTGCGACCATGAGTTGTCGCCGGGAAGCAAGGTCGAGTCAGACGAAGAGTTGCTGGCGTTTGCCCGCACCCAGGGCGACACCTCCTACCATCCGGTCGGCACCTGCCGCATGGGCAACGATGAGCTGGCCGTGGTCGATCATCGCCTGCGTGTGCGTGGCCTGCAGGGGCTGCGGGTGATCGACGCATCGATCATGCCGACGATGGTCTCGGGCAACACCAACGCCGCGTCCCTGATGATCGCCGAGAAAGGCGCGGACATGGTGCTGCAGGATTACCCCTCATCGGCAACGTTCGGCCAGGAGCCGTTCAGCATCGACGAAGGCGACCCCGAGGAACAGCAGGTCGCCGCGCTGCTGCAACGTTCGGAAGATTACGCGCGCTCACTGTATCCCGCTGAGAGTGTGCACATGCTCGACGTGGCGCAACTCAAGGCCCCGGGTGTCAGCTTTATCGTCGCCCGCGAATTGCACAGCGGCGAGGTGCTCGGTTGCGGGGCGGTGGTGAGCATCGGTAACGACGAGGCCGAGCTCAAGCGCATGTTCGTTGCCGACAATGCCCGCCGCCGTGGGGTCGGTGTGCGCTTGCTCAAGCGCCTGGAGCAACTGGCCCGGCACAACGGCGCCAGAACGCTGCTGCTGGAAACCGGCGTAAGCCAGCCTGAAGCGATTTCACTCTATCGCCGCGCAGGTTTTCGCGATCGCGGCCCCTTCGCCGATTATCGAGAAGATCCGCTAAGCGTATTCATGGAGAAGACCGTCAATGAACAAGCCTGAAGCAAGCCTGGCCGGCATCGCCACGCCGGTAAGCCGCTGGGGCGGGCGGGCAGGGGTGCTGTACGTGGCTGCGTTCCTGGTACTGGCCAACGCGAACGCGGTCTTTTCCGGCAACCTGCTGCAGCAGCTGCATCCGTTCACCTTCCTGTTCTGGAGTTTCGTCATCACCAGCGGCTTCTTTCTGACGCGCTTGTTGCTCAGTTCCGGTACTCGCGGACTGGCAATCGGCACCAACGCCGCAGGCCCGCTGACCGTGCTGAATTTCACCAGCGCCTTGAACTGGATCGGCTATTTCTACGCCTTGCGCTATATCGAACCGGCGATTGTCAGCGCCATCATGGGCGGACTCGGCCCGGTGAGCACGATCCTGCTGGAGCGAGTGGTGCGTCGCCGGCAGTTGCCGCTTTACACCTACGCGGTGGCGGCGGGCATCCTGTCGGGCACGGCATTGCTGGCCTGGGCGTCGCTGGTGGGGCTGGCGGGGATTCGTCCGATCAACGTCGGTGACACCCTGATCGGCCTCGCCGCGGCGGCAGCCGGTGGTGCGTCCCAGGCGCTGAACACCATCGCCACCAAGCAACTGGGTGAGCGCAGCTGGACCGCCACGCGAATCATGGCCCACCGTTTCTATTTGCTGATCATTGTCGCCGCCGTACTGGCCTACAACGGTCCGGGCCTTGTGATCGCCTCCGGCACGCAAGTCGGCGGCCTGGCGATCGCCACCTTGCTCGGGGTGATCATCCCGTTGTGGTTGCTGCAGCGTGGCATCCTGCTTTCGGAACCCTTTACCGTGGCGGCACTGCTCGCGTGGGCACCGCTGCTCACCTACGTATTCCAAGTATTCGATGCGCGAATCCAGTGGTCGATGACCTCTGCGTTGGGCTGCTCCGTGATCGCCCTGGTCACGGTGTTCGGCACATGGATGAAATTCAAGGGAGACAGAAAATGACACAAGCCAAGGAAAAGATCCTCGTGGTAGTCGATGGTTATTCATCGGGCTCACAGCTGCCGACGCTGATGGCCGAGTCCGGCTGGAAGTGCCTGCACGTGAGCAGCTCGGCCAATCCGCCGGAATACTACCTGCGCACCTACCACAAGAATGAGTACATCGCACACTTCGAGTATCAGGGCGACATCCAGCCGCTGGCCGATGCCGTGGAGGCCTGGCGCCCGGCGGCGGTACTGCCGGGGACCGAGAGCGGGGTGATAGTCGCCGACCTCCTGGCCGCGGCCCTGCGGCTACCGGGCAACGCACCATCGACCAGCCTGGCTCGACGTGACAAATACACCATGCACGAGCGACTCAAGGCTGCCAGCCTGCGCAGCATGGACCACTTCCTGGCTGTCGAGCGCAGTGCCCTGAGCGCCTGGGCCGAGCGCGGCAGCTGGCCGGTGGTGATCAAGCCTCAGGCCAGTGCGGGCACCGATTCGGTGACTTTTTGTGCCGATCAGCGTGAGCTGCTGGAAAGCTTCGACAAGCTGTTCGGTACCGTCAATCAACTGGGTGAACGCAACGACGCGGTCCTGGCGCAGCGCCTGCTGGTTGGCCCGGAGTATTTCATCAACGGCGTCAGTGGCCATGGCAAGCATCTGATCACTGAAATCTGGCGCGCCGACAAGTTGCCGGCACCAGACGGCGGCTGGATCTATGACCGTGCCGTGCTGTTCGATCCCACTTCCCCTGAAATGCGGGAAATCGTCGAGTATGTCCACGGCGTGCTGGACGCCCTGGGCATCCGCTACGGGGCCAACCACACCGAATTGATCGTGACCGCCGACGGCCCGACATTGATCGAGTGTGCCTCGCGGTTGTCCGGCGGGCTAAATCGTCCGGCGGCCAACTACGCGGTCGGCTCCAGCCAGCTGGACCTGGTGGGCAAGCTGGTCAGGGAAGGGGAGTCGGCCATCGATGACATTCTCCAAACCTGGCAACCCCATCGCTATCCGCTGTGGCAGGTGCAGTTCATCTCCAACCAGGAAGGCGTGGTCGCGCGCTCCTCGTACGACGAATTGCTCAAGACGTTCAAAAGCAAGGCCTGGCTGCAGCGTGCGCCGAAAGAAGGCGACACGGTGGTCAAGACCATCGACCTGTTTTCCAGTCCCGGCATTGTGTTCATGAGCCATGCCGACAGCAATGTCCTGCATGAGGACTACAAGACTGTCCGGGAGTGGGAGCGCACCTCGCGCCTGTTCACCGTCCAGTAGCCTTGGGAGGGTGACTGCTGACCGGGCCTGCTCAAGGGCCCGGTACGCCGCCGCATCCAAGCCCCCCGTGCGCGCAGGGTTGCGCGTCTACGTCTGGAAATCATCGCCATGAAGCCAATGGACTCGCCGCGGCAGCAGCGCAGGATGCTGCTGGCCGTAGGGATAGGCACGACCCTGGAATGGTTCGACTTCACCTTGTTCGCGATCTTTTCTCTGTACATCGCCAAGGCGTTCTTCCCGGCCCAGGACCAACTGATGTCGCTGCTGGCCACCTTCGTCACCCTCGCGGTGGGTTTCGTTGCCCGGCCGCTGGGGGCGTTTCTCATCGGTCGCTATGCCGATCGCCACGGACGCAAGAAAGCGCTGATCCTGACCATGAACATGATGGCCGCCAGCACGGTGCTGATTGCCCTGTGTCCCGGCTACAGCATGCTGGGCTATGGCGCCACGGTGCTCTTGGTGGTAGCGCGGATTGTCCAGGGCCTGGCGGCAGGGGGCGAAATCGGCAGTGCGCTGGCCTACCTGTGTGAAGCGGCGCCGGTTTCGCGCCGAGGCTTTTTTACCGCCTTCCAGCAGGTCGCCCAGGCAGGGTCCTTTTTGCTCTGTGGCTTGTTCGCGAGCATCCTGGCAACGCTGCTGACGCCTGAACAGCTTGGCAGTTGGGGCTGGCGTATTCCGTTTGCTTTGGGTGTGCTCATCTATTTTGTCGGTGTCTATGTGCGCCGCACCCTCGACGAGAGCCATGCGTTCCAGGCCCATGCCCGCCAGGGGGTAGAGGTGCCAGCCCGGGAAATCCTCCGGCACTGGCGCAGCCTTGCCCTGGGAATCGGCTTTGTTGCCTTGTGGACGGTGTGCACCCAACTGATCAACTTCATGCCGGCCTACGCCCAGGCCATGCTCAACCTGGATGCCGGGAAAGCCTATTACGGGATCACCCTGGTCGGCTTCATCACCTTGCTCAGCCCGTTGGGTGGCTGGCTGTCGGATCGCTGGGGGCGATACAACGTCATGCTGCTCGGGGCGCTGGGGGTGTTGCTGCTGGCGTATCCGGCATTCCTGGCACTCAAGCACAATCCGCAGGACAGCGGCTTGATGCTGCTGCAAGCCGGGCTGGCCATGTTGATGGTGTTGTACGCCGGCCCGGCGTCGGCAGCGTTGGCCGAACTATTCCCGGTGGCGGTGCGTTCGACGGGCATCAGCGTGGCCTACGCCAGTTCCGTGGTGCTGTTCGGCAGTTTCACACCCACCCTGGTGACTGTGCTCTACCGCTATACCGGCGACCCGATGATGGCGGCGTATTACTTGCTGGCCGCTGCGCTGGTGAGTTTTTTCGCCTTGATGATCGCGTACCAGTCGCAGCTGTCGGCGGCTCGCCAGCGTATGGCCGGTTCGCGGCTGGAACTTGGGGAATAGTTCCTGGGGGGCATTGAGGCATCCATTACTGCGCTTTTATACCTGGAGCATGGGCCAGAAGGTTTTCTGCCCGAATCAACCATCGGGTAAGTTTTACATGAGGCTAAATGCGTTATCCCCAAAACTCATGGGTGTCTTGTCAGCAACGACAAACACTACGCGAGTATTTTCTTCAGAACGGAGCATTTTTAGCATCAAAGCCTAGACCGACCCGCATCCTGCAGGCCGGCAGTGGCTGGAGTACGTGCTATTGCGTCAGGCGTTTATGAACGCCAGCAGGTCGGCATTGACCTGGTCCGCGTGGGTAGTCGGAATGCCGTGCGGCGCTCCTTTATAGGTGTGGAGTGTGCCGTTCTTGACCAACTTGGCAGAGAGCACGCCGGAATCCGCGTAAGGCACGACCTGATCGTCATCGCCATGAATCACCAGGACGGGGATGGAAATAGCCTTCAGGTCCTCGGTGAAATCGGTTTGTGAGAACGCGACGATGCCATCGTAATGCGCTTTTGCGCTCCCCATCATTCCCTGGCGCCACCAGTTCCAGATCACCGCTTCCGATGGCTTGGCGCCTGGGCGGTTATAGCCATAGAAGGGACCTGCGGGAACATCGTAGTAGAACTGGGCGCGGTTAGCCGCGAGCGCGGCTTGGAAACCGTCGAACACGTCTTTGGGCGTTCCACCCGGGTTGCTTGCCGTCTTGACCATCAGTGGTGGAACCGCGCTGATCAGCACGGCTTTTGACACCTTGTCCTGTCCATGTCGAGCGATGTAGCGCACCACTTGCCCGCCACCCGTCGAATGCCCGACATGCATTGCACCTTGGGTCCCGAGCTTCTCGACGACCGCCGCGACATCGTCCGCGTAGTGGTCCATATCATGGCCGTCCCAAACCTGGCTGGAGCGGCCATGGCCACGTCGATCGTGGGCGACCACGCGAAATCCCTTGTTCACGAAGAACAGCATCTGCGCATCCCAGTCGTCTGAACTGAGTGGCCAACCGTGGTGGAAATGGATGACCTTGCCGTCCCGCGGGCCCCAGTCCTTGTAGTAGATCTCAACGCCATCTTTGGTCGTGACAGTGCTCATATTCCGAGTTCCTTCATGATCTGTACTTGTGGATCGAGTGACGCCCAATACCCGGGCGGGGAGTGCAGGTGCATCCCCGATATCTTGGTAACGCCGTTGGACCAGGAATGCGTCCGGGTCTAAGCCTAGTAGTGAAACAAGCGTTATGGCCGGCTCACTGCCTGCGACCGCATCCATCACGGCGATCAGGTCGGCCACTCCGACGCGCCTTGGCAAGACTGCAAGTACTGAACCAGGACTGTAAGTAACCTCTGGCCGCCACTTTTGCTGCGGTTCCCTTGCAAGATTGCGCGCCCTGTCTATCGTTCACGCACTGCACTTGACCCAACACACCAAGATGATCTAAACGACCAAAGGCGGTTTCTGCATGCGACCCAAGGCCGGGAGCCTGGCGGGTCTGCGCTTAACGACACTCGCCAGGCCGGGCAACAGATCGATCTTGGGAGTCCTGCGCTGGAAACAACCGTCAACCAGGCCATTATCGATGCCATGCAACTGAGCCAGAGACTGAAACAATCCCGGGGGTTCGCTTGACGGCACCCGCATCGAGCCCGCGCTACGGAACGGCACAAGCGCCCTCGGCCTTGTGGGCCGCAAAACGCTTTGCGGAGCAGGTGCTGGCGCAGAACGACGAAGGTCATCGGTTGTGCCTGCAAGGCTGTTTCGAGGCCGCCGAAGCCTGCTTTCGATACGCCGTGGAACACCAACCGGACTGGTCCATTGCGCACAACAACCTGGGTTGGGTATCGCAAGCCCAGGGCCGCAACGAAGACGCCATCAGCAGTTACAAGTGCGCCCTGCGCCTGGAACCCGGTTATGTGCTGGCCCGGGCCAATCTGGCCTATCTGCTTGCCCACCTGTATGTGCATCTGGGGCAGTACGACGCCGCGCGGGGGATGTGGCAGGTGCTGGTCGAGCTGTATCCGCAGGATCCTGAAGTGCTGGACAACCTCACGAGCACGGCGCTGCGGGTCAATGACCTTGGCGCAGCGGGACATTGGGCCTTGCGTCATGCCGCGGTCACTCGCGGCAGTACCTGGCACGCGCTGCCAGGCGATATACCCGACGTTCCCAGGCCCGCGCCGAAACTCAGCCGGAGCAAGCTGAGCCATGACCTTGAGCAGATGCGCTACCTGCGTGATCGGCAGTTGATAGGTCCGCAACTGGATGCCGTGATCGACGGCTATGAAACCGCGTTGCAGCGCTTCAACGAGAGCGACAGCCTCTTGCAACAGCAGTTGCTCGCGTCATGGCCACTGTCCTCCACCTACGGTCGAGTCATCCATCATCTGCCGGCCGCACATCTGGATGAAGGTGCGTTGAACGATAGCCCGGCGCTGCGTGGAGCGGAGCAGGATTACCAGCAGAGCCCGCTGGGCATCGTAGTGATCGATGACTTTCTAACACCGCAAGCATTGCAGCAGTTGCAAGCGTTTTGCCTGCAATCCACTGTCTGGCACACCAACCGTTATGCCCATGGCCGCCTGGGGGCGTTCTTCAGGGAAGGCTTCAACTGCCCGTTGCTGCTGCAAGTTGCTGAGCAGATCCAGCAGTACTTTCCCAAGGTGATCGGCACGCGGCATCCGCTGTTGCAACTGTGGGGATTCAAATATGGGCACGACCAGCCGGCGACCTATCCGCATGCCGACTTCGCTGCGGTGAACGTGAATTTCTGGATCACCCCCGACGACGCCAACCTGGACAAGAACTCGGGTGGGTTGGTGATCTACGACGTCGAGGCCCCAATGGACTGGGACTTCGAAACGTACAACCGACAGGGTGATCGGATCGACGCTTTCCTGCGGGCCTCAGGGGCACAGCCGCTGGTGATTCCCTATCGCTGCAATCGTGCGGTCATCTTCAATTCGGACCTGTTTCATGCCACTGCGCCGCTGGCGTTCCGTCCTGGCTACACCAGCGCGCGCATCAACATCACGCTGCTTTACGGTGAACGCGAGCGTGCAGGGCAGGGATAGTAGGGAGTGCAGGCGTGCCCGGCACCTTGCGATACCAGGCTGGCGTGCTCAGTTCCCCTTTGTTTGCAGGCTTACTTGCAGTGTGCCGACGTTGTCGCGCAAACCTACGCCGTAGACCCCATCCAAGTCATCGTTGATACACAATTGCAGCGGTCCCGACTGACCCGCTGGCGCTTGCACGTAGGCTCCTACGAGAAATGGCCCATTGCTGCCGATCTTGCCGATCAGTGCGCCTTCCGGTGCACCCGGCAAGGTGTAGCGTGCGGGGGCTTTGAAGCGAGAGTCGCCGGCGGGACCCACCATGCCGTTGGCGGGGTTGGCGGTCCACGACCCTTGGGCACTGATCAGCGTGACCTGGCGGCCGGTCACATTCAGCCCGCTGGCCTGCCAGGCCTGGTTGGCCTGTACGGTCAGGGTGATCGGGTACAGCACATTGACGGCATCGCTGGTGCTATTGGCATCGAAACCCGCGCCAGCCAGGGCACTGGCCATTTCGGGCGCTGGCGTGCCGGGCAAGACGTTGGGCGCGAGGATGATTCCACCTATTTCAAGGGCAGTCAGATTCGGATAGGTCTCGCGCAGGATGATCGCCAGTGCTGCGGCAGTGATGGGCGAGAACACGTTGTGTACCGCTTCGGCCACCACGGCGCCGTTGTGAACGAACGCCTGCTGCGGTAGCGAGAACGCCCTGGCGCCGACGCCGGTTGCAGCCGATGCCGTTGCCGATGCCAGCGCCACGCGTACGGCCTCACCCGGCCCCATGCCCTGCTCCTTGAGGGGTTGCAGAAGCTTGCTCAAGGTTGGTACGTCGATTGTCATGCGGGTATTCCTCTTAAGGATTAAGGAGGGGCAGAGAGGCCGATCAGCCCTGCGGTGGAGGGCTGGTGCGCGTCCAGCCGGCCCAGTCACCACCCGGTGATCCTTGGGCGATCTGCCACAGCTGGTTATCGTTGTCGACAGCCCAGAGCAGTACGCAGCCCGTGTTCTGCAAGGCCGCCGCCACTTTCTTCATGGGCGCCGGCTGTTGCTTGAAGCCGGGGCCTTCCCAACGGCTCCAGGGGCCGCCGGCAGTGGTCTGGTACAACGTCCACAGCTGACCACTGGCACCAATGCCCCATAGTTCCACACCCCGGTTGCCGAGCTGTTCCGAGGCAGCGATAGCGGTGAAGGGTTCGGGCTGGCCGACAAAGCCAGGGCCTTGCCAAGCACCCCAGTCGCCACCCGGCGACTGTTGGCCGATGCCCCACAACCGACCCTCGCGGTCCAGCCCCCAGAACATCACGTTGCCATTGTTCTGCTGCGCGGCTGCCAGTTTGAACAGAGGAGTGGGCTGGCCCTTGAATCCGGGGCCCTCCCAATGGCTCCAGGCGCCGCCTGCAGTGAGTTGGTACAAGGTCCAGACTTGCCCGTCAGCACCGGCGGCCCAGAGCTCGACGCCCCTGTGGCCACCTTGTTGCGAAGCCGCCAGTTGCTCGAAGGCACAAGGCTGGGCACCTACGTTGGGACCATTCCAGGCGTTCCAGTCGCCGCCGGGACTGCCCTGGCCACAGGTCCAGACGCTGCCTGCGCCGTCCAGCCCGGCAAACAGTACGTTTCCATTGTTCTGTAGCGCAGCGGCCAGTTGCATCAATGGCTTGGGCTGGTTCTTGAAGCCCGGCCCCTCCCAGGCGCTCCAGTTTGCGCCTGGGGTTCGTTGGTACAAGGTCCATACCTGCCCGGGTGTGCCGGCTACCCACAATTCGATGCCTCGGTTGCCGCCTTGCATCGAGGTGGCAATCGCCGCGAAGGGCTCCTGGACGGGTGGAGCGGGGTAGAGCTCCTTGATGGCCTGCGCCACTGCTGCCGGTGAAAAGCCTGCCGAAACCAGCGCACTCTGCATTTGCTCGGCGGTGGTATGGGGGAACACACCCGGCGCCAGCAGGATCTTGCCGACCGCTACCGGCCCGAGGTCCGGATAGAGCTGGTGCAGGATGCTGGCCATCTCGGGGAGCGTGACAGGCGCATAGACCTGAACCAGCGCCTGGACCAGGGATACGTGTGGTCCGAATGCATCGGCTAGGCGTGCGCCAGCGCTGCCGGTGTTGAACTGTGCCAGCACGGTATTCGCGGCTTGCACGGCAGTCATGCCTTGCTGGCGCAAGGGCTGCAGGAGCCGGATCAGGCTCGGGACATCGGTTGTCATACAGGGCTCCTTGCTTCAGTGGTAAGCGCTGACCAGCGCGGTGGACAGATCCAAGGGAGACAAGCCGGGCAACGCCGCCTTGAGCCCCGCGCCGGTATCTTCGGCGGGGTATCCGGCTTGCGCCATGGCGGCGGCCAAGTCCTTGGCGAGCAGTTCGGGGAATGCCTTGTGCAGAGCGATTGCACAGGCCGCGCCGGTCGCACCCTGGGCTCGTAGCGCACGAGCCGTTTGCACGGGACCGGGGTACGCCTGGATCAGCGCCTCCGCCAAGGCTTGCGGTGGCGTCTGTGGCCAAGCCGCGAGCAAGCCCTTGCTGGTGTCGGCCACAGCGTAACCGCCCCCGGCCATGGCACTGGCCAGGGTGTCGAGGGTCAGGGCAGGGAACGCGTGGGCCAATTGCGGCCCACAGTCGACACCGGCTACGCCTTGGGCCCGCAGACGGCTGGCCATCTGCACCGGGTCCGGGTAGGCCTGTGCCAGCGCGGCCGCCAGGTCCTGGGGCGAGGTCTGCGGCCAAACGGCCATGAGGCCCTTGCTGGTGTCGGCCATGGCGTAACCGCCCCCGGCCATGGCGCTGGCCAGGGTGTTGAGGGTCAGGGCGGGGAACGCGTGGGCCAATTGCGGCCCACAGTCGACACCGGCTACGCCCTGGGCCCGCAGACGGCTGGCCATCTGCACCGGGTCCGGGTAGGCCTGCGCCAGCGCGGCCGCCAGGTCCTGGGGCGAGGTCTGCGGCCAAACGGCCATGAGGCCCTTGCTGGTGTCGGCCATGGCGTAACCGCCCCCGGCCATGGCACTGGCCAGGGTGTCGAGGGTCAGGCTCGGGAAGGCGTCCAGCAATTGTTGGGCGCAATGGACTCCATCGACCTTCTGGCTGTTAAGAGCCGTCGCCATCTCTAGAGCGCTGGCGTACAGCGTGATGGTGACGTCGACCGTGGTCGAAGGCACACCGGGCACGATGTCGTTCTGGCCCTCGGCAGGGATGGCCTGGACCTGTAGTTGGTAGAGTCGTGGCGAGCCGGCGGCACCGGTGAGGGTCAGTTTCGCAACCCACTCTTGGCCCTGGGCACTGGCTTGCAACGGGGTCACTTGCAACGGACTGCCGGCGCTGTGTATGACCGCCTGATAGCGTGTGGCATTGGCCACTGCTTGCCAGCGCAGGGTGACGTTGCTGCCGGCACTGCTGGCTTGCAGGTTCAACGGCTGGTCCAGGCGAACCAGGGTCAGCACGTCGCTGGCCGGGCTAGCCACGGTGGTGCTGCTGCCATGTGTCACCAGGCTGAAGCCAAAGTTGCCGGCAGGCGCCGCCGCCTCGAAGGTGACGACGCACTGCGTAGGCGGTGGCTGTTGCGGTTGGGGGGGCGTAATGTTCCGGTCGGGGACCCAGGTGCTACCGCCATGCACGCTGGAGAGGACATAAGACTGCGCTTCGGGCACGGCCGCCCAGCTCAGCATCACTCCACAGTCAGGTGCGATGATGCTGCTCTCGTTGTGCGCCTGCAGGGCTGTCGGCGCGGCAAGACGCTGGAATGATGCACCGACCCATACCGTCTTGGCATCGCCATGAGTACCCTGCACCTGGGCCTTGTAAGGGCCGGGGAGCCATTGGGCGTCGAAATCGAAATGGGTGTCGCGCGCGGCGACGTCCAGGCCAGGTTGGTCGAGCAGGACTTTTGCTGCGCTGTCGAGCAGTTGCGCATGATAGCCGGCGTTCCCCTGGCCACCGCCCCAGGCGAGTGTCACTACCCGGTTGGCGACGCTGACGCTGGGGTGGTCGGGCGGGCTTTGGGTGCCCGTCCCCGTGCCGGTGCCCGTTCCAGTGCCTGTGCCCGTACCGGTTCCAGTACCTGTGCCGGTTCCAGTGCCCGTCCCCGTACCGGTTCCGCCGACGATCGCGATGATGCTCGCAACCGCACCTGCTACCGCCGCCGCGGCGCCCGCGGCTCCAGCGGCGGCCGCTTCGGATGCGGCCAGTGCCGAAGCTGCGGTTGAAGCCACGGCGTCGGCGGCGGCGCCGTCTATCAGTTGCTGGCATGCCAGCGTGGCTGCGTAAGAGGCGGCAGCCTTGCCCGCCGTCAGCGCAATCAAGGTGGCAATGGCCTCGCTGTTCTTGAGCAGGCCTTGCACGAACGATTCCGCCGCGCTGGCCAGGGCGCGGTCGATATAGGCCCCGAGCTCCGACATCTTGATCGAGTTAGGCAGGGGAATCGAGACAATGCCAGGGAAGGGGATCGCTGCGGCGGTCAACGAGGTGTCGGCGATCGTCAGGGTGTACTTGCCATCCAGTTGCAGGCTGACGCCGTTGTCCTGCGTGCTGAACGACACGCTGATATTGAATGTCGATTTGAGCAAGGTCTTGAAGGCGAAATCTACCAACTTACCGCAGCCGGAACTGCCTTGTTCGGACAGCTTTTGCAGTGTCTTGATGAAGTCTATCGCCTGGGTCAGGTAGTCGAAGCTTGGCCAGTTGGTGACCTGGAAACCACCATCCTTGCTGTAGCGCACACCCAGCGAGACATTTTTCGGCAGAAACGGCGAGTAATCGGACAGAGAGGTGAGCGTGCCGTCGATCTGCATGTTGCCCTTGCTGTTCTTGCTGGTCATCACGCTGACATCGACGCCGAACGATGCCTGCATGAACCACAAGCTGCCAGCAAACCCCATCGACTGCTTGCCCGAGACCGTGGAGATGGCGAGTGCCGGGCCACCAGTGGCGCTGGTCGCCTTCGGCGCGGCAATGGTCAGGATGTAGATGTCGATGGGATTGCCCAGGGCGATGGAAGCGGTGACACCGTCCTTGGCGATCTGGATGTTGCCAACCACCTCGAAGGTGGTGACCAGCGTCAGGTCAAACAGCGCCTGGATATTGAAACCCGGTTGGTAGGCGATGCTGCTGGCCGGAGGCGTGGCAGGCAATGTGCCCGGCGCGATGGGGCAGGCGAACGTATCCAGGCTCAATGGCTGGCTGCCGGCCGTCTTGCAGTAGTAGAGCTGGCTGCCGGCCTTGAACACGATGTTGATCAGCGAACTGGGCCACACCGCCTCACCGATGCATTGGTTGAACACATCACCGATCGAGAGGGTCTTGTCGACTTTGACACTGGCCACCTGAGGGGTGGTGTTCTGCAGGTAGATGTATCCGGTGAGCTGGGCCGACCCCACCTTGACGGTGCCTTGTACCTGAAAGTTCTTCTGCGCGCTGGGGCCGCCATAGCGAGCGAAGACGCCGAACATCAGGTTGCTGAACGAGATACCGGTCATGGCCCCACCGAACAATGTGGGGATGCTGGCGTCAGGCGTAGCCGACTGCAGGCAGGCCGCGAAGGTCTTGTTTACATCGTCGGAAACCAGCGCACCACTAAAGGCATAGTTGTTGTCGAACACCGAGACGCTGAGGTTGCCGATGACGCTCAGTTGCCTGGCCGTGGTGAACTGATAGTTGATTTTGATGTTCTCAAAACCGAACAGGCCAAACAGCTTGATATTGGGAAGCGCCGCCGCGTAGAACGCCTGCTTGACTGCGGTGCCAGCCGCGCTGCCGCTGGCAAGTACGGCAGACAAGGAGAGCGTGTCACCGGCGCCTGCCGAGGTGTCGTAACCGATCTGCACCAGGCTGCCGAACAGTTCTATGTCCTTGAGGCTGACCGTCAGCCAGAACCCGCAGGTGTTATCCATGGTCAGCGTGGTTTTCGCCACGCTCGTGGGAACCGGCGTTTGTGGAAAAATGCTGAACAGATTCGTGCCGCTGGGCGGCGTACCGCTGCCGAAATGGCTGAAGGTGAAGAAGCCTGCATCCTGTACCAGTAAGCGGCCAGTGGGCAGTTGCGTATTGAAGGCGTTGTTGATCAGCTCAAGAACATCCATCCCGCCAGAATTAGCGGAGGCCAGGTCCGCGTAGATCAGGCTGTATTGGCGTGACAAGTCCAGTTGGCACTTGCTCTGGGTGGCGAACTTGCCACCGAAAATCTCTGACCAAGCAAAATGTGCCGATACGCGGATATCCATGGGCGAGCGGCCCTCCCGCAGGCGAGGTACGAAGTAGTGGGGCAATGACTCTTGCCCCTCCACGTAGGCGAACGTGAATCAGCTGAAGGTGTGGGTCTTGGAATTGTAGGTACCTTCCGAGACGACCACGTTCAGGTCTTTGACCACATCGCTGCCGATCGCGCCCGAGATCACGTCCATCGGTGGCGACACGGCGACGTACACCTGATTGGTCGTGCCCACGGCGACTTCCAGCAGGGTTTCCGGGTCCGGCGTCTTGCCGCCAGCTTCGGGAGCCTGGGAAACGACGCTGAACAGGAACGGTGCTGCCGCTGTGGGGGCGGAACTGGGGATGGCGAGCGAGGCAGTGTAGGTTTTGTTATCGATGTTGAAGACTGCGTTTACGACAGCGCTGATGGCCATTATGAGAACTCCATTCTGCATTGACTGGCGATTACGATGGGTGCCCAGCTTTCTGGTACCCGACGGTGACGCAAGATCACTGTAGTCGGCATGGTTAATAGCAAATAGCCATGCGACAAACGGTCATTACTGGGGCGTTCAACACCCACTTTTATCTGGCAGGGAGGAACGCTGAACCAGCCCAGAGATGCGGTCCGGGCTGCGTATTACGAGCAGTGATCGACCGCTCCCGTTCAACGATGGATGCCCCCAGCTCAGGCCGAGAAAAACTCAACGCGGTGCCGGGATGAGGTGACCACTGCAATTGAGCCTGGACAGTCGCTGCACAGGCTTTTCAGCGCCCTGATCTTTCAAAGTTTTTGCAGTGGCTGGATAAGCTGGAAGCGCTGGCGATACTCATCCGTCACCTGGCGCGCCTCGCTGTTGCCGGTGATCACCCGTGGGGTGATGAGCACGATCAGTTCCGACCGGTCGTCATTGCGGGTGGTTGTGCCGAACAGCCACTTCAGGCCTGGCACCTTGCCCAGGTACGGTACGCTGCGATTGGCCTCTACCTGGTTTTGCTTGATCAGGCCGCCCAGCAGGACAGTCTGGCCGCTTTGCACGGCGACTTGGGTAGACACCGCGCGGGTCGAGATGGTGGGGTTGGCCGGTGGCGTCGCCGTCGTGCCGGTTCCGCCGCTGGCGGTCGGCGTGGCGTCGCTGACCTGCTGCTGGATGTCCATGTACACCAAGCCGCCGGGGTTGATGCGTGGCACCACATTGAGGATCACCCCGGTCTGTACGTACTGCACTGAGCTGGTCTGGATGGCTCCGACCCCGGTATTGATAGTGGTCTGGCTAATCGGGATGTTGTTGCCCACCTGGATCCGCGCTTGCTGGTTGTTCATCACCACCAGCGAGGGCGCCGAGAGCACCTTGGTGTTGCCGCTGGTTTCCAGCGCGCGCAAGGCCACCTGGAAGTTGTTGCTGACAAAGGAGTAGAACAGCGAAGCCGATTTCACCTCGACGCCGCCTCCGCCCAACGCACCCTGGCTACCCGAGGTGTTCTGCACGCCAGGAGTGGTCGAGTGGCCCGCCAGGTTCCCCAGGTACCATTGCACGCCTTGCTCCAGAGAACCGGTCAGGCTGACTTCGAGAATGCGTGTTTCGATCTGCACCTGCAGGGGGGGATTGTCCAGGCGTTGTATCGCCGACTCGATTTCAGCCCATTGCGCCGGCCGGCTGCGCACCAACAATTGGTTGCTGCTTTTCTGGGCCGTGATGCGCACCGAATTGTCGAATGTTTCGTTGCTCGTGGCGTTTTCGGCCTGCGCCTGATCCTCGCTGCTGGCCTCGAACTCTTCTTCCGGCTGTGCCGCGTTGGTGCCTTCAGCGTTGCCGTTACCACCGATCCCATTGATGCCCGATGGCAGGCCTGAAACATTGCCGCTGCTGTCGCTGCCAGTACCGTAACCATTGCTCGACAGGGTGACCGTACGCAGGCCGGGCGCTACCTGGGCGGCCGGCTCATCGGTGATTTTTGCATTGCCGTAGATCTGCCGCAGGTACTTGGCAAGGTCAGTGGCCTTCATGTTGCGCACGTCGTACACATACATTTGCGGTTCATTGCCGCCGCCCTGGTCAATGGCTTCGATCCAGCGCCCGACATCACTGAGGTACTGCGGCTGAGAAGAGATCACCACGATGGAGTTGGTGCGTTCGATCGGCAGGAAACGCAACATCCCGGCCAGGGGTGTCGTGCTTTGCGCTCCGAACAAATGCTCAAGCTCAGGCATCAACTTGCTGACGTTGGCGTGCTTGAGCCCGAAGACGCTGACGGACATGCCCTTGAGCCAATTGACATCGAAGGTGTCGATGGTCTGCTGATAGTTGTTCAGCTCATCGGGAGTGCCCGCCATGATCAGCAGGTTGCGGGCGGCGTCGACCTGCACGAAGGCATTGTCCCGGGCCATGGGCTGCAAGAGCTTTTGCATTTGCGGTGCGGAAATATAGTTGAGCAGAAAGAACCGGGCCGTCATGCCGCTGCCGGGTTGTGGCAATGCCAGCTGCGGCGCGAGCCGGCCGGCGATCGCCGTGTTCGCCGGCAGCACAACGTAACTGCCGTTCTGCCGGATAATGGCGTTCCTGGTCAGCGCCAACAGGGTTTCCAGGATCGAGAAAGCCTGGTTCTTGTCGACGGGCCTGGAGGTCGAGAAGGTGACGTCGCCCGCCACACCCGGGGCGATGCTGTAGTTCTCCTTCAGCACATCACCCAGGATGGTGTTGGCCACGGCCTGGATCGAAACATTGGCGAAGTTGAAGGTGACGCCTGGCTCTTGCGATGCCGTCGCGGCTTGGGGCGGCGCTGACGGTTTTTTATTGATGAAGTGCTGGTTGCCCTGGACAACCCGGGTCGTGGTCGGCGGTGTGATGATCGCCATTGGCGATGCTTTTGGCGCCGGGATCGGCAGTGGTGTGCGATCAGTACCGGTGCCGGACAAGGCTTCCTTGATCAGCTTGTCGTCCCGGGCGCTGTCGGTGGCGGGTGTTGTACAACCACAGAGCGCCATCGCGCCGGCCAAGCCAGTGTAGATGAATCGTTTTCTCACAGATCGCTGTCCTTGGAAGTGTCAGGCAAAGAGGGGAGAGACGGTGTGTTCTGCGGCACTTTCAATAGCAGCAGCTTCAGCGTTTGGATGTTGGCGCCCTGGGTCAACGTGACGTGTGTCGGTTCGATCCGCTCGACTCGCCAGCCATTGGGCAGTTGTTGCTGTTCGAGGGCTGCCAGCTGTTGCCCGTCGCTGGTCTTGAAAAAGGCCTTGCGCAGGGCTCCGGAAGCGATGACGCCGGTCAGGCTCAGGCCGTTGAGCGACGATGGCGCCTTGTCGGTGGCTGGGGAGGATGGCGGGTCAGGCTGCCTATGGGCGTTGAACAGTGGCTTTTTCCAGGTGTATTCATATGCCGACAGCGCCACGGGCATGGGCCCGGCAGTGACGGCCGCTTTCACCGGGGCTGCCGATGGATCGAGTGCAGGTAGCCACTGAACCTTGGTTCCAACGCCGTTGAGCAAGGTCAGGAGTACCCCCAAGAGGCCCAGTACGGCTGCAATCAGCCAACGAAGCGAGGGCGACAAGCGCGTCATGGCGTCGCTCCTTTTGGCGTTGGGTTTTGCAGGTAGGCGCTGATCAGCAGTTGTGCGGCCAGGCGATTTGAGCTGGCAAGCTGGCCCCGGCTTCTCTCGATCCGCAAGGACTCGATGAACAGCGAGACCTTGCCGTTTTCCAGGCGATGCAGCAGGCCGGCCAGAGGCTCGATGGCGCATTCGAGGTTGATCCGCACACTGACTTGCCGATAGGGCCCTTGCTGGGTGACCGGCACCGGGGTTCGATTGGTCAGCGTGCAGCCATCGCCCACCGTGGCGACTACCTGCAAATCGGCAGCGATCAACTGCATCAGTTGTGCGGTGGCCGCGCCCATGTCGGAATCGGCCAGCAGGTTTTCATTGCCCACGGATGAGCGCCTGACCTGGGCCAGCGAGTGTTCCAGTGCAGGACGCTGGCTGGACAATGCCACGTAGCGTTGCTGGTTGTGGCGTAGCAGCGCCATCTCATCGGCAATGGCCAACAAAGGCTGGCTGAACCAAACATGCAAGGTCAGAAAGTACCCCCCGACCAGGCTCAAAGCGGCCAGGGCCAGGGCCAGGGCGCGCTGGCTAGCGGGGTTTGGTCGCAGGCGCATGGCTGGCCTCCGCTTTGCGTAGGGTGGCGAGCATGCTGAAGCGGTCCTGGCCGGTGACGGGGTCTGGCTGGATGACGCCCTGGAAATTGATGCCTTCCAGGCTACGGCAGGCTTTCATGGCGCTGATCAGGGCGCTGGCCTGGCTGCTTTGGCCGATCAGGCTGACCTGGCCGTCCGGATTGATGTTCAGGGACTCCAGGGTGGTGTTCAGCGGGATGCATTGGCTCAACTCATTGAGCAGCGCCGCCATTGAGGTGGTTTGTGCCCGCCGTTCCACGACATAGCGTTGAGCATCGAGGGTGTCGTCGATCTGCTGATTGAGCGCCTGGACCTGTTGCGTTTGTTGTTGCAGGGTCTTGACCTGCTGCCGCATGTCTTCAAGGGCCTGCTGGCGGTTGTGCAACCAGAGTTGCAGGCAGGCCAGCGCCATGACCAGGGCGACCAGCGCGAGGGCCGGAGCTGGCCGCATCAGCGAGCGGCGTATGCGGGCCCGGCGATGGGGTGCCAGCAAGTCGACGTGCAAACGTGTGCCGTGCTCATCCAGCACATCAACCGCCATGATCGAATGACCGGCCTGTTGCGCCTGATCGAGCAGTGAATCCAGCCGTTCACGGCTGACCACGGCCAGGCGAATGCGGATCAGCGAGTCGTGGGCAGAGGGCAGGCGGACACAGTCGAAATAAACCTGGCTGGCCTTGAATGGGGTGTATTTGTCCATCTCGAACGACAGCATCGAGGTAAGGTCCTGGGCCACCGCCGCTGGCAGCGACACTTCATGGAGCAAACGCTGGTGCGGCAACAGGACCAGGATCGGTGTACCCGATGTCGATGGGGAGGTGGCCGGTTGCAGTTGCCCAACGTCCCCGGTCCAGAAACGCTCGTCCCGTGAAAACAGCAACGGCTGTTTTTTCTCGGGGTTGATCCTGGCTCGCCAGGAGGCGGGCAGGCAGGCCAGGAGCTCTGCCCGCCACCAAGCAAGGAATCCGGGCAGCGGCGACCCTCGCCAGCGCAGCAGTAGCCAGCGGATCAAGGGCTGTAGCCGGTCAGCCAGGGGCTGGATCAGCAGATTCATTCTTTCCAGCGCAGCACCCGATACGGTCGTTGACCGCTTCCTTGTGGTGAGAGAAAAACCACGGCCTCCAGAGAAGCCGAAACCTGATTCTCCAGCGTCGCCAGGACTCGCACGTTAACCACCGACTCAGGGCCCCGCTGGAGCGCGACCTTTGACCGTGACAGTTTGAGCAAGGCCAGCAGTTCGGGGCTGGCCGCATCCACATCCGGTACCGTAAGGCCGGACCATAACGTGAGGTGCGGTAGCAAGCGCTCATACAGGCGTGCCTCCATGCCCGGTAACTGCTGCAACTGTTCGAGTGCTTTAAGGGGGCCGATGCTGCGCTGTTGGCCCAGGCTTTCACTCCATTGCCGAGCCTGTTCGGCGGTTGCCCCGAGGCCATGGGCCAGGCGTGCGAAGCTGTCCAGCGCGGCAAAATTCAAATCCAGTTTGCCGCGCTCGCTGCTGACTTTAAGGCTCAGCGTGGCCTGTTCGAAGGGCAATGAGTACACACGCCCGTCAGCCACCGTGCGCGCCGGATAGGCAAACAACCCTTCGACCGCCAACGCCAAGCCCGCTTGTGCGGCCAGCAGGGCGCGGCTGTGTTGCAGTGCAAAAGCGCTCTGGCGGTTTTCCAGGCGCAGTATCTCGACCAGGCTGCCCATCATCAGTCCCAGCAGGGCGATGGCCCACAAGACCATGATCAATGCGGCGCCGCGCTGGCGACTCATGGGGTCACCTCGGAATCCAGGCGCAAGGCCACGATTTGCGTGGGCCACAGGCCGGCTCCGCGGGTATCGACGTCGATACGCACGGCCTGGGGCAGACGGTCCGGCCAGGGCCAGCGCTCCAGCCAGGCGGTCGGCTGGTGGTTGGGGTCCAGGCCTCTGTAGCTCAAGCGCAGACCCTGGGCCTCCTGCACCAGGATCTGGGGATTGCCCCAGGGATGCGGCCCATCCGTGCGGTCCTGGCTGAAACTGATTTGCAAGCGACTGACACCAGCCGGGCCGGCCACCACTTCAAGGGTATGCACCTGGACGCCAGCAGCGAGTTGTGCGGGCAGCGGAGAAACGAAACGCATGCGTTGTCGCTCTCCTTCGAACACCTGTTCTTGATCCGCCGCGTGGCCAAAATCTTCGGCCAGCGCCTGCTGGAGTGCACTGCGCAGAAAGTTCTGCGCGGTCCTCACTTGGGTCAGGCGATCGGTGTGTTTTTCGCTGAGCAGCAGCAAGTGATTACCGGAGCCCAGGGCGGAGCCGACCAACACCATCAGCAAGCCGAGGAAGCTCAGGGCGAGCAGCACTTCCAGCAGCGTAAACCCGCGCTGGCCTTGCCTCATGGCAGGCCCCCCGCAGGACGCTTGATGGCCTTGAGCGTGACAAAGCGTTCCTGCCGGCTGTCCTTGACCAGCATGAGTTCTAGCTGGTCAAGGACAATGGCCCCCTCACCCCTAAGTGGGGTGGCGCTCAGGCGCCATTGGATACCGTCGCGAGTCCCTTCCAGGTGGGCGCCGCTGCCCAGGCCTTCTCCATACTCGGCCATCAGCGAAGTGGCCATCAGCGCCATTCGGGTTGTCTGACCATCCCTCGCCAGTGCCTGGGTGGCGTAACCCAGGGTGTTGAGTACGACTGCAAACCCAATGCTCAGGACGACAATCGCCGCGAGTAATTCGACCAGGGTAAAGCCACGCTGCTGGCGGGGAGGCAAAGGCGTCATGGCTGTTGCCCACCCCGCCAGTCGACCCGTCCGGTGAGCCAGTCGATATCAATGCGCGTCGCTTGGCTGCCGCGCGCCAGATACAGGTGCCCGCCAGTGGAGCCGCCGTTGGGGTAGAAGGTGATCAGCCCGACTGCCCCTCCATCGCTATCGGCAGTGGCCGCCGTCGTCAGGCGCAGGGTCATGCCGTCCGGCAAGTGGCGCGGTGTCTTACCGGGCATCTGATAGCTGTTGCGCAGCACATCCAGGCGCAGGGAGGCCGGTTGTCCAGTACTGATGGCTTGGCTTCGGACCTGGCGTAACGCCAGGCTCAGATCACGTTTGACCTGACGCTCCTGGGCACTCTTGAGCCCCTGGGAGATACCCGAGGCCAGCAGGCCGAAACCCACGGCAACCAGGAGCAGCACCACCAGCATTTCCAGGAGGGTGAAGCCCTGTTGAGCCGGCCGGATGGCAGGCATGGCTATTCCCAACTGCCCAGGTCCTTGTTGTAGCCGTCGCCGCCGGGCTGGCCATCCTGACCGTAAAAAATCAGGTCGAACGAACCGTGCTGGCCGGGTGTGCGATAGCCGAATGCATGGCCGAACGGGTCCTTCAGATCACTGGCCTTGGCGTACGGACCGTTCCAACTGGACGCATTGGCGGGGCGGGCAAGCAGCGCATCGAGGGTGGGCGGCGGTGACCCGGCGTCCAGCGCATAGCTTTCGATTTTCATCGACAGGCTGGCCAGTTGCGCCTTGCCGGCACCGTACTTGCCCTTGTCGACATTGCCACCGACCTGGCGAACGACGATGGTCGCGACAATGCCGAGCAAGACAATGACCGCCAGCATCTCCAGCAAGGTGAAGCCGCGTTGGCGCTTGGGCAGTGAACGAGTGGTTTTCATTAACGTCTCCGGTCAAAGGTTACTGGTCAGGCTCATCAGCGGCAGCATGATGGCCAGCATGATCACCGCCACCAACGCCGCCATGACCACGGTCAGGCTGGGGACCAGCGCGGCCAACAATCGGTCGATGCTGCGCTTGGCCTCTTCATCGAAAATGCTCGCCACTTTCAACAACATGCCATCGAGTGTCCCGGACTCTTCACCCACTTCGATCATCTGGATCGCGAGGTCAGGCAACCGTTGTTCCGCCTCCAATGCCGTCGACAGCCGCTGGCCGTCCTTGACCTTGACCGTGGCGTTTGCCACGGCGGCGTTCATCGCCAGGTTATTGGCGACTTGCCGGCTGATGTCCAGGGCATTGATCAGGGGTACTCCTTGGGCCAGCAAGGTGCCCAGGGTCCGGGCGAACCGAGCGGTTTCCAGGCGTTTCAACAAGCCGCCGGCCAGGGGTGACCGCAGCAGGTATCGATGCCATTTCAAGCGGTTTGCGGGCCGGCCCATGTAGCTCAGCGCTGTCCAAGCCAGCCCGAGAAGCAGCGCCAATGCATGCAGGCCATAGCTGGAAATAAACTGCCCGAGGTCGAGGATCAGCTGGGTCAGCAGCGGAACAGGCACCCCCAGGCCGTCGAAAATCGGCACGAACTGCGGGACCACATAGGCCAGCAGCAACACCAGCGAGCCGAGCACTCCCACCACCAGGAAGGCCGGGTAAATCAAGGCGTTGATGACTTCGGTGCGAATGGCCTGCGTCCGCTCCAGGTAGCTCGCCAGTTGCCCGAGGCTTTGATCCAGCAACCCGGCGGCTTCGCCGGCGTGAACCAGGCTCAAGTACAGCGGGGTAAAGGACGACTGTTCGACGGCCATGGCTGCTGACAGCGTCTGCCCGGCCTTGACCCGGTCGCGAATGCGCTCGATCAATTGCCGAGCCGCGGGTTTGCCGGGTTGCCGAATCAGGATACCCAGCGCCCGTTCCAGCGGCTGATCAGCCCCGAGCAATGTCGCGAGCTGCTGGGTAAAACGGCTGAGCTCCTCGCGGCTGAAGGGGGAGGAGCGCAACCAGGAGGGGCGAGACAAACCCGTAGCGCCGCTGGCACGTTGTACCCGCAGGACCAGCAGGCCACGCTCTTGTAACTGGCTCGCGGCGGCCTGCGGGTCGCTGGCCTCAAGATGGCCGTTCACGGTGTTGTGGTCGGCATCCAGTGCCTTGTATTGATACTGTTCCATGATCAGTCATTGCGCGTGATGCGCAATACCTCTTCCAGTGAGGTGATACCCGCCAGGGCCTGGCGCAGGCCTTCCTCATGCAAGGTGCGCAAACCAGCAGCGCGAGCGGCCTGTTCCAAGGTAGCAGCGTCGGCGTGACGCATCAGCAGCGAGCGGATTTGCTCATTCATCACCAACAACTCGGTGACGGCACTGCGTCCGCTGTAACCGGTTCCCGGAGCGTCGGCCCTGGGGCGGTACAGCCGGATCGGACGCTCATTGGTGTAGCGATCCAGCTGGTGCTCGGCGATGAGTTGCGCCGGCGCCTCAAAGGCTTCGCGCCATTGCGGGTCCAGCCGTCGCACCAGGCGCTGAGCGAGGATCCCGCTGACGGTCGAGGCGATCAGGTAGCTCTCCACGCCCATGTCCAGCAAGCGGGTAATACTGGCGGCGGCGCTATTGGTGTGCAAGGTCGACAACACCAGATGGCCGGTCAATGACGACTGGATGGCGATCCGACAGGTTTCCAGATCGCGTATTTCACCGATCATGATCACGTCCGGGTCCTGGCGGACAATCGAGCGCAACGCCCCGGCGAAGTCCAGGCCGATGGCCGGCTTGACCTGAATCTGATTGATCCCCGCCAATTGGTATTCGACAGGATCCTCGACGGTGATGATCTTCCGTTCGCTGGTATTGAGTCGGGTCAATGCGGTGTACAGGGTGGTGGTCTTGCCCGAGCCGGTGGGGCCGGTCACCAGCAGAATGCCATGGGGGCGCTCGAGCAAGTCGAGGAGCTGCCGGAGGCGCTGGCCATCGAAGCCCAGGCTGGGAAAGTCGAAGGTCACCTTGTCCCGGTCCAGCAGCCGCATGACCACCGATTCGCCGTGCCGGGTCGGCACCGTCGAGACCCGCAGGTCCAGCTCCTTGCCTTGAATCCTCAACATCATGCGCCCGTCCTGGGGCAGGCGTCGTTCGGCAATGTCCAGGTGCGCCATGATCTTGATCCGGGAAATCACCGCCGCCGACGAACTGACCGGAGGCGCCTCGCCTTCCTGCAAGGTTCCATCGATGCGGTAACGCACCTTGAGCTGGTTTTCGAAGGGTTCGATATGAATGTCCGAGACGCCCAGTTCGACCGCTCGTTGCAACAACAGGTTGACGATCCGGATCACCGGGGCTTCGGAAGCCAGGTCCTTGAGGTGTTCGATATCGTCGCTCTTGTCGACGCTCTCGCCGAGGTTTTCGATCAGCGTGCCCATGGCCGAGCGGCCCTGGCCGTAATAACGCTCGATCAATTGCTCAATCTCACTGCGCAGGCCGATCGACAGGCGCGCCGTGAGCTGGCTGGCATATTCCAGAGCCAGGATCGGATAGCGCTGGGCCGGGTTGCTCACCAATATGTGCAGTTGATGGTCGAAGGGCGGCAAAGGCACCACGCCGTAGTGTTTCAGAAACCGTGGCGAGACGTCCGGCAAACCACCTTCCAGCGGCGGCGCGTCGCTGCCATGCAACAAGGGAATGTCCAGCAGGGTCGACCAGGCCGTTGCCAGGTCTTGTTCCGAGAGCCGGCCGAGTCGAATCAGCAACTCGGGCAACTCGTGTTGTTGCGCGTCGGCCTCCAGCTGCCTGGCTTGTGCAACCTCGGCCCCTTTCAAGTGCCCCTGTGTTACCAGCCAGTCGATAGCTTGCGTGGTCAGTGTGGGTGAGTCGGCTATGGCCATCAGCGGATTCCGTCGGTGAACAGACCTTGTCACCCCATGGCGACCGTGCGTCGTCACGGGGTGACAAGGTGCCTTAATGGCTCAGCGGCTGCGGGGCACTGCTGCCGAAGATCTCCAGGCGCAGCGCCTTGAGTTTTTCCTCGATGGCGGCGCGTCGAGCCTCGTCGCCATCGACGGTCTTGAGTACTTCGTCAATCGCTTGGTTCGCCGCCTGCTGGTAGGTATCCAGTTGCTGGCGCTGGGCAGGCGAGGGGGGAGCCGGTGGTGTGGCGTGGTCTTTCATGTCCATCCAGATGCTGTAGTTCAGGCTCTCCAGTGACTTGGGGTCGGACTCGATGTTTGGCGTCAGTCGCTCGACCTGGGCATAGGCGCTCTTCAAGTCCTCGCCGTTGCTGACCGAGGTTTTCAGCTCGTTGATCAAGCGCTCGGCGACCTGGCGGCGCTCGGCGGCCGGCAAGGTGTTGGCGGTTTGCGAAAACGCGGCGATTTCCTGCTCCAGCGACGCTGGCGCTTGGCTGTCGGCGGCTGACGCAGGCACGGCCGGCCTGGTATTGCTCTCCGGGCTTGAGGCGACGCTGGGCGCTTGTTCCACCACGGTGTCCGCCGGCTGGCGAAAGAGCACCAGGTAGGCGATCAGCGCTGCACACACCGCTAAAAGAATGGCTTTCATCTGGAAGGTTCCTTTCATCAGGACGGCATGATGTCCAAGAGTGGATCGGTCCGGCTTGGCAAACCGGTTTCAACATGCCCAGCCAGCCTGCGCGAGAAGTTGCTTTCGGTGTTGGTGGCTGTAAGGGTCAGGTCATACCAGCCGGAACTGCTGCGCAGCAACCAGACATCGGTCAGGCTTTCACCCGGCTTGAGCTCATGGGTGTGCACCGTATCGCCCTTGTACGCGGGGTTGGATTTCACCGTCACCGTACAGGCCAGTACCCCGGTATTTTTGATCGTCAGGACAATCTGCATCCCCTGGTAGCTGACTGAAACTTCAGGCCGGGCGAGGGTCTTGGCCAACTGGTTATTGCCGGTAAATTCCCGATAGAAGCCATTCGGTGCACGTACTTCAAAGCCGTAGCGACCGTTCGCGTCGATACGATCCTTCAGGTTTTCGATAACGGTCTGGCCGCGGCTTCTACGGTCTGTTTGTGCATAGATATCGTAGCTGGTCACCGTATAGAACGCCGGGGCACCCCGTTCGTTGGAGTGCACCTGAAAGACCGCAGCCGAACGTGCGTAAGGGTTTTCCGGCAAGACCATGCCGTCGTTTCTCAAGCTCAGCAGCAAGCTGCCATCGCTGGCGGCGACGCTGACCTCGGCATGCAACTCATAGGGCACTGCCAGGGCGTCGCGCTGGCCGGTTTCCTGGCCCGGCAAAGTCTTCGGGTTGGTGTAATAAGGGTAGGAGCGATAGTACTGCTTGTAGTAGGCGTCATCCTGACGGGCTTTGGTTTCAGTCAGGTTGGTCAGGTTGGCGGGAACGCTGCTATCGGTTTTCCCGGTGAAGTCGAAAAGCGAGGTCAAGTCACCGCAAACCGCCCGGCGCCAGGGGGAAATATTGTCCGCGGTAACGCCGAAGCGTTTTTCGAGGAATCTGAGCACAGAGGTGTGATCGAAGACTTCGGCACTGACCTTTCCACCTCGGGACCACGGCGATATCGCCAGTACCGGCACGCGCGGACCCAAGCCAATGGGCAACTGGGTGGCGCTTTCGATTTCGCCTTGGGTGTCGACGGCCGAAATGCCGGTGCCCGGTTTCCATGGCGGCACGGCAGCGGACACATGGTCGAAATAACCGTCGCCTTCATCGTAGTTGATGATGAATACGGTCCTGGCCCAGACCTTGGGGTTGCTGGTCAGGGCTTCGAGAATCTTCGATACGTAGTATTCACCGAAGGAGGGACCCCACCAAGGGTGTTCCGAATAACAGTACGGCGGCACGATCCAAGACACTTGTGGCAAGGTGTTGTTTTGCACGTCTTCGCGCAACTTGGTCACTCCGCGAGCGACCATGGCTCGTTGCCACAAATCGGAGTCGGGTTTTGACTCCTTGAAGCGTTTAAACCAGGCCAGGGCATTGCAGTCGTAATTGTTGTCCTCCTGTATGAGCCACTTCCATTTGAGATCGAGGTAGAGCCACCAGAGTGAAGACGACTGGTAGCCGCCTTCCTGGTAAATACGCCAATTGATATTGGCTTCGCTCAGGCGTTCGGGGTAGGTGGTCCAGTCCACAGAACCACTCACACCGATGGTGCCGTCGCCCATGCTGTTGGTGTATTGGACATTCTTGCCATCGCCGGTGGGCGCGGTGCGGCCGGTCATGTGATACAGGCGATTGGGGTTGGTGGGGCCCATGATCGATTGGTGATAGGCCTCACCCAAGGTAAAGGCGTCTGCCAGGGCATAGTAGTACGGGATGTCATCCCGCTTGAAATGGCCCATGGCGGTGTAGTCCTGGATCGCCGTCCACTGGTCGTTGCGGCCTTCGTTCCAGGTCCCGTGAAACGCCGACCATTCGTGGTTCTGCGAACCTAACCATTGGGCGTGAACGTTCTTGGTGTCGAAGTGATAAGGCAGGTATTCGGTGGTTTTGTAGGTTTGATGCATCACCGACTTGCCATCGGCGCGCTTGATAACCCGAGGGTCGTTGAATCCACGAACGCCATTGAGGTGGCCGAAGTAATGATCAAACGAGCGGTTTTCCTGCATCAGGATGACCACATGGTCGACATCCTTAAGGGTGCCGCTGCGCACATCCGGCTCAATGGCCAGTGCGCGTCGTATGGTTTCGGGAAAAAGTCCGGACATTCCGGCCAGCGCTGCAGCTTGTGCACTGCCTTTCAAAAAAGTACGACGATGAAACTTTGGGGCGTCTGTCATCGATAAGCTTCCTGTAAGGTGCGTTGGGGAAACGCCCTCATAAAAGGTCGACCTTATTGTTCTTTCTTGATGTTTTTATTAAATAGACCGCTATTTTCTCGAAGCTCTAGTCGCAAGTGCCAGGCTATGCTCTGCTGCAAAGTTAAGCCCTGGTATTTCAAATGCGACAGTTACTCATAGTAAAGACGACACCCAGGCAGCTATTCAAGGCATGAAATCCAGCAAAGGATAAGATGCACTTTTATGGGGCATGGCTATTTTTATCGGCCCAATAAGCGCTTTCTTCCAAGAGGCTCCTATCGTTTCTAATCTGAGGGCTGCGCCGCAAATACTACCAGGGCATTAAAGGACAAAAAGCGGACTTTGAAAGACACAGATTTGATTTTTAAATAGTCGACGTCCCACTAGCGGCCCTTTATTGCAGCAGGAACTGAGGTTCTTCCATGCCAAAGATCTGCTTGCGCAGTGCGCTGAGCCTTTCTTCGATAAGGCTGTGCTGTTGCTCTTCGTCTTCAACGCTACCGAGCACCTCATCAATCACCTGTTCGGAGGCTTTCGCGTAGAGGCTGATCTGCTCGCGCTGAGCGGCGCAGGGCAGCGGCGGCGGGGTATGGCTGTCCTTGAGCTCCATCCAGAGCTTGTAGTTCAAGGCCTCCAGGGAATTGGGCTGAGGCTCGATGTACGGCGTCAGTTCCTGAACGTGGGCGTAGGCCTGGTTCAGGTTCGCCCCTTTGGCGACGGCACTTTTTATTTCCTCTATCAAGTTTTCCGCGCGCTGCTTGCGCTCCGCCTCCGGCATCGCGCTGGCCGATTGAGAAAACGTGGTGATATTGGCGACTAGCACTTTGCTTTCAACCATGGTTGGTTCCCTGAAGAAAAGAGTGCGTGTGTTGTCGAGCTCGAGCCGATTTAAGCCCCTGTACTCAGTGGCCGGTAGGGTAGGGTACAAATATTACAAAACAACTCATCAATACCCAGGTTCCTGGGTAAGGCCGGCACTCATTGATAATGACTGCCGGGTCATAATAACAACGAGTCAAGAGCAGCCAGATTCAGGTCATGTCCAACGGGGTGAGTGGACAGTTGTTTTCAAGTAGGGTGGCGCTATCTTGAGTGGCGATATTAAAGAGAACCATCTTGAAAGCGACGCTTATTGATAGCGAATGCGACGAGAGTATCAAGTGCAGGCCAGGCGACCAGCACTTGATAGTCATCCCTGATGAACAAAAAAACGAACCCTGCCAGAAGTAACGTATTACCAGCCGAGGGTCAATCAGCCACCACTTCAAACTTCCGGGTAGTTCCTGTAAAGGCACTGATAGTCCCCCAGACATTCTTCTGATCACCGCCATGGCTGATGTAGTAGAAGCCGGGTTTGGCATCCTGCGGAACATCCCAGGAAATAGTCGCCTTCGATGCGGAAATACCGACCCGTTCCCAGCGGTATTTGGTTTCCCAGTCGTTGTCGGTCGCCACGCGTATCGCCAGTTTGTCACGGGTGGGGTCGGCTGAGGTGTAGTACACGCTCAGGAAGGTGTCTTCGGTATGCAGGTTGTTCTTCGGGTGTCCGGTGACGAAGGCCACCGTCACGGTTTGTCCCCGGTGGTAGATCTTTTCCGGTTGCTGCAATACATCGCCGAACGAGGTGCCGATATAGGGGGCATCGGTGACGACGCCAGTCTGGAAGTTCAACAAGCAGCAGGACAGGTCAGGTGGCTGGGCGGTACTGGCGACCGGCCGATTGTCACGCATGGCGCTGGCCATGTCGGTGAACAGCTGTTGATAGGCGGCCTGGGTCCAGGGGCCGAAGATCGTCGAGCCGCCTTCATATTCCTGGACGCTGTATTCCTCGCGAGTGGTGACGTAACTGGAGTAGGCGTTGGCATAACCATTGAAGATCACATGGTTGATTCCCATGGGGGTGACGATGGCTTGTACCGCCCGGCGAATGCGTACACCGGACATCACCGTAAACTCGGCCGGTGCACCCAGCACGGCGAGTTGGCCGATGCGGAACATCTGGATCGGCAGCACATTGGGGGTCCAGGGAAAGGGTTTTTTGTTGCCGGTATCGGCCAGTATCTGTTTTTCAGCCTGGCACTTCTTCAGCTCTTTGGACGGCACACCGGTGAGCAAGCCGCCGAGGAAAGACAGCAGCGGATTATTGCTTTCACTGATGCCCAGTGGGCCAGGGCCATCCTCCGTACTGCCGGCCGCCAGGCTGCTGCCCAAGGCGGCAATACACAGTGTTTTCGGTGTGCCATCGGTGTAGTCAGGGCGTACGGTCAGGCCGTGGAAGTCGACAAACTGAAAGCGGTTGTCGAGCCTCCCGGTCACTTCCTCGGTCGGCCCGGTGGCCAGTTCATAGGCTTTGTTGAACTGCCTCAAGCCGATCTCCTTGGTGTTGGCGAATTCGTTCTCGGTCGGCCCGGAGCCTGGGCGCAAGTTCAAGTTGGGCGACAGATTGCCGGCATTGGTCTGGGCAAAGGCGGCGATAAACCCCGGTTTCTTGCTGATGTCGTGTTCCCAGTGGTAAGACGCATAGCCTTTGTTATCAGAAGAAATCAGATGATTGTTATTGGTCATGGACGTGGCGTGCACAGGGAACCAACTGATGACTCCGGCCATCTCGCCCTGTTGGTCGACGAACTTCAATACCGTCATTTCCGGGTCGATACCATCTAGGTAGCCGGCAATATCCGGATTGCGCTGGTGGGAGAGCAGCGACCTGTTCTTGCTGGCATTGGTGAGATCACCCTTGGCATAAAACAATCGGCCAGGCTGCATGTGTTGATGGGCCTGATCAATTGAGCGCACGATGCCATCGACAATCACGTTAAAGGTCTTTTCCTGAAAGCCCAGTATCGACAAGTCGTAGATCGTGTAATGGGAAAAGCCACCGGGACCTGAGTGAGTGTGAGTGGCCGCCAGCATCACATTGTTTTCGTTATAGATCCCAGGGTATTTCTTCTCCAACGTGCGCAACACACTTTGCTGCACCGCTTGGAAAATCATGCCCAGGTCGGTGTTGACGTACACCAGCCGCTTGCCCGTGGCCGCATCTTCAATGATGAACGCCCTCGACCATTGCCGCGTATGAATTCCACCGGTCTTCTGGTCGGTGGAGGAGTACCCCATCATCCCGACTTCCGCTGCTTCGCCGGTAATATCGGCTTTGCCCAAGCCGAATCGATAAGGTTGTTCGCCAGCAAAGCCGGTTGAACATAACAAGCAGGTGATGACAACGAGAACAGAACGATACAGTCGGATACTCATTTGAATCTCCCTGTGTATTGTTTTTGTGTGCGAAAGATAACCCAGCGTTACCAGGCTCATTGGAAGCGAGCCTGCACTGAAGACCGAGCCGCTGATCAGGGGCTGGTAGAAACTAGAACAGTCCGGTTCATAGGGATGGGGTATTTACGGACACAAACGGGACTCTCAGGGCCAGCTGTAGCGTTATAAGGAATCGGCCACGCTTGAGGCGGCCCAAACGGATATTGCGCACCCGGGCGAATCAGTGCGCGAGCGATCTGGTGTTGAAGTCAGGCTTCGGTAACCAGAGCCACAAACGCAGCAGCCTGTTCATCGGCTATTTGGATGGGTGCTGCAATGCTGTGCCTGGCGGTGCTGGTGCGGGCGGTCTGGGGGAGGGCAAGGCGCTGGAACAGGTGGCCAGGCCGTTGTCGCAAGCGAGCGACTGAGCCGGTCAGCATAAAAAAACCACCTCGGCTGTGTGCCGGGGTGGCTTTACTGTTGAGGGTCGCTCGCCAGCTTCAGGTTGGTGGCGATGTAAAACCCCTGCACCGTGCGTTTTTTCTCTTCGTGCTCACACAGCACCAGTGTGGAGTGCGGCAATGGCGTCGCCTCCGGTGGCGGTTTGACCAGCATCCTTTTGCCCCCCGAGCGCAGGCGCACATATTGCCCGGGCTCGAAGGTACTCATGGCCGCGTCTCGGCAGCAGCCAGTTGGGTCGGTTCCCCCCATGCGCCGCCGAGGGCGGTGTACAGGTTGACTTCGGCGATCAACTGCGCCAAACGGTCGGTAATCAGCCCCTGCTGTGACGAAAACAACGAGCGCTGCGCGTCGAGGAACACCAGGTTGCTGTCCAGGCCCAGGCGGTAGCGGCGTTGAGCTAAGTTGTAATAGGTCTGGTCGGCCTGCACCAGGTCGCGTTGGGCGTTCAGTTGGTCGTCGTAAGTCTGGCGTGCCGCCAGGCCGCTGGACACTTCCTGGAAAGCGGTCTGGATAGCCTTCTCGTACTGGGCCACGCCAATGTCTTTTTGCAGCTTGGCGTAGTCGAGACTGGCGCGCAGGCTGCCGGCGTTGAAGATGGGCAGGTTGATCTGCGGCTGGAATGTCCAGCTGCCGGAACCACCCTTGAACAGGCTCGACAGTTGCGAGCTGGACGCGCCGGCGTTGGCGGTCAGGCTGACACTGGGAAAGAACGCTGCGCGGGCCGCACCAATATTGGCATTGGCGGATTTGAGCTGGTATTCGGCTTGCAGAATGTCGGGGCGGCGCTGCAGCAGGTCCGACGGCAGGCCGGCGGGTACCCGGGCGATCAGGTTGCTCGACAGCGGCAGGCTCGGCAGGGATTCCGGCAGTGCGGTGCCAACCAGCAACGTCAGGCTATCGCGGTCCTGGGCTACTTGTCGCTCATAGCGCGCGAGGTTGGCGCGGGCGTTCTCGACACTGGTTTGCGCCTGGGCGGCATCCAGCGACGACGCTGTACCCACCTGCAGGCTGCGTGTCGTCAAACGCAGGCTTTCCTCATAAGAGGCGAGGGTCTGGCGTGTCAGCGCGAGTAATTCCTGATCGGCACGCCAGGTCAGGTAAGCATTGGCCACGCTGGCCACCAGGCTCAATTCGGCGCTGCGCTGCGCTTGCTCGGTGGCCAGGTACGCCTGCATCGCCTGCTCGCTGAGGCTGCGGATGCGACCAAAGAAATCCAGCTCATAGGAACTGATGCCCAGGGTCGCGGAATACGTCGAAGTGATCGCCGCCTTACCGGTCTTCGTGATACTGGCCGGTACCCGCTGGCGGGTGCCGCCTGCCGTCGCCGAGACCGCCGGGAACAGGTCAGCGCGCTGGATCTGGTACTGGGCGCGGTACGCCTCGACATTCAGCGCCGCCACACGCAGGTCACGGTTTTCGGTGAGGGCGGTCTGGATCAACTGCCGCAAGGCGGGGTCATGGAACAATGTGCGCCAGCCCTGGCGGGCAACCTCTTCGCTGACGGTACCTGCAGCGGCGGCATAGGCCGGGCCTTGCGGGTATTGCGTGGTCACCGGAGCTGCCGGTTGCTGGTAGTCAGGGATCAGTGAGCACCCGCTCAGTACCACTGCAACCGCCACCGCAGAGAAAGCAAACTTGTTCATTGGCCAGCCTCATGTGAAGGGGAACACGGGTTGCAGCGCAGCAACCCGCCTCTTGAATGTCGTCAGGCGCCGACCGCCCACTTGGTCAATCCATGTCGGCCGCTGACCCCAAGCTTTGCTGTTGCACGCTTGAGATAGGTTTCGATAGAGCTGTTCTTGAGACGTAGTTTCTCGGCTATTTCCGGCACGGTTCCGCCGTTGAGCAAGCCGAGGCAAACTTCCTGTTCGCGGGTTGAGAGCGTGATATCGCACAGCGACAGACGCTTTTGAAACTCACGATGAATGTGCGACGGTTCGGTTTCGCTGAGCGGGATCGCCATCCAGCTGCCAATTTTGCGCAGCGCACTTTGGCGGTTGAACTGGGCATAGCTTTCAATCAATGGCAGCAAGGCTTCGGAGAGGTTTTTCAGACGCGACAATTCGCTCAAGGAAAAATCCTTCTGCGTCTGGGACCGATACAGCATCACCACACAGCGCCGGCTGCCATCGCGCGATACCAGTGTGCATTCGTGCGCCGCAACGCGTGGCACCTTGCCCGCGGCCCCTTTGGTTCGCGTATTCAGGCGAATCAGCAACGAGCCCTCCATCTCCTGCACTTCCTTGAGCAGGGGAGGGTTGGCGTTGGCGCCGTTCGCTTCTTGTACGGGGATGTCGGCAGGGTCGCCGGCGGTGCCCAGAGGCTTGATATCGACCAGGCTGCTGTTTGACTCGTCCAGGGTCCACTCGCTGAGTGTCAACGCCGTGACCGGCAGGAACTTGTCGATCAGCTTGAGCATATTGAGTGCGAAGTGATCCTGGTCGGTACTGGAAACCAGTTCGCCGAGTACGAAATAGAAGTGTGGGCTGTCCGCATTTTGAATGCTGCTCGTCATTTCCATAGTCCAATCATCCTTGGTAGCGAAGAGGTGGGTGAGCGATCAGAACAGCCATCTTCACTACTGAAGGGTCCGGCTCGGGACCGTATTAGGCCCATTCATGCTGCGCCGGTCTGCAATGGAAAGCTGGGACATTCGGAGGGCCGTCCGCCTCGGCGGTGTGTTTTGTCTCGGTCCATGTTTTGTACAGGCTTTCGGGGACATCCGAATTTGCGCCAATCCGTACACTTGGCGGCGCCGGCAACAGGGCCGGTAGCAGCGGCTTGTGTGGCAGGCCATGCCCGGTCTTGCGTGTATTTGAGGAGTTGGTCCATGAACAAAGAGCATGAAAAGCCGCCCAAGCCGGGCTCGGTCTTGCGCCTGCTTTGGCAAAATCATCCCTGGCTGGCGTTCTTTTCCCTGGTCACCGGCATCGTCAGTGGGGTGGCGGCGATCGCGGTGGTTAACGTGGTCAACCAGGCTATCTACGAGCAGGGGTCGCGCTTGCACCTGCTGTACTGGTTTATTGGCTTGAGCGTGGTGGCGCTGGCGTTTCGTAACGGCGCGACCTTGTTTCCCGCTTACGCCAACATGAAGCTGATGACGCGCCTGCGCATCGCGCTGTGTCAGAAAATCCTCTCCTCACCCCTTGAGGAAGTCGATCGGCGTGGCCCACCCAATGTGCTGACACTGTTGACCACTGACATTCCGCAACTCAACGCCACCTTGTTGGTGATGCCGGTGATGCTGGTGGAATCCACGGTATTCATGTTCGGCCTGGCCTACCTGGCCTACCTGTCATGGACGGTGTTTGCGTTGACGCTGGCGCTATTGGTGCTGGGCGCGGTGTTGTATGTGTTTCTGTTCCTTGGTGGGGTGAAGTTCACTGGCCGCGTGCGTGATGAGTTCACGGCCTTCAACGAGCATACCCACGGTCTGGTCTTTGGCCTCAAGGAACTCAAGCTCAACGGCATCCGTCGGCGCTGGTTTGGCCGTTCGGCGATCAAGGAATCGTCGACGCGGGTAGCGCGTTTCAACTTCATCGAACACCTGTGGTACCTGGGTGCGGAAAACATGGGGCTGGTCACTCAGTCCCTGCTGATTGGCAGCCTGGTGTTTGCCTTGCCGCTGCTGACCAGCACCGACAGCCAGGTGCTGACCGCCAGCGTCCTGACCGTGATGTACATCCTCGGGCCGCTGGGCCTTTTGATCAGCACCATGCCGGTGGTCGCGCAGGGCCGGATTGCGATCACCCGCCTGGCCGATTTCGGCTTCCTGATCAATGAGCACCATGCCGAGCAAGGCGAGCCGGAAACCAGCAATGTCCTGCGCCTTGAACACAAAAAGCACTGGCAGGAAATCACCCTCAAAGGCGTGGTGATGAACTACCGCGGTGCCGAGGCCGAGAGCGGCTTTGCCCTCGGGCCGGTCGACCTGACCATCAACCGCGGTGAGTTGATCTACATCATCGGTGGCAATGGCTGCGGCAAAAGCACCCTGGTCAAGGCCTTGTGCGGGCTGTACGTGCCTCAGTCCGGGCAGATCCTGCTGGATGGCGTTGCCGTCAATGATGATAACCGCAGCGACTACCGCGACCTGTTTTCCGCAGTGTTCAGCGACTTTCATCTGTTCAACCGGTTGATTGGCCCGGAAGGCGAAGAGGTCAACCCGGACCTGGCGCAAAAGTACCTCGGCGCGCTGGGGCTGGCCGACAAGATCAAGATCGAAGGGCTGGGTTACTCCACGACCAAAGAGCTGTCCTACGGCCAACAAAAACGCCTGGCCCTGGTGTGTGCCTACATGGAAGACCGCCCGGTGTATGTGCTTGACGAGTGGGCGGCAGACCAGGATCCACCCTTCAAGCGCTTCTTCTATGAGGAGTTGCTGCCGGAACTCAAACGCCGCGGTAAGACCATTCTGATCATCACTCATGATGATCAATACTTCCAGTTGGCCGATCGAGTGATCAAGCTGCTGGATGGCCATATTGTCTCCGATGTAAGCCTCGTCGCCCAGGATCGCCGCGCCTGATTCCAGGCGTTGCCGCAGGCCGTCCATTTGCACGACGCCCGTAGCCTTCAAGGCTATCGGCCTCGTGCTTTTTTTGTATTTAAAAAATCATATTTATCAAATAGATAGAGCGGATTTTAAAAAATAATTCAATGTCCGCCGATTGTCCGGGTTTGGGGTGACATACAGCCAAAAAACCGAGTGCTTAAATTTGCCAATGCGCTCATCAGGTCGTGCTGTGGGTGGCTGTTTCAGCCGCGTGAAGCTCTGCTGGCCAGCCCACCCTTGCTGATGTTTTGAGTTGGCGTTTTTAACAATTTTTTCGCCTCAACTTCCCTCGCTGCTGCGCTGTGACCCAGGTGGCACTGACAAAACTCTGAGAAGGCTTTTATGAAACGTTTTTCTGCAGTGGCCATGGGCGACCTTGTCGCGAAAAAACTCCTTTCCAAACTCGTTTTTGCCGCTGTGGCGCAGGTGATCGTATGAAGCCTCAAACCTTCCCGCTGACCGCCGCGCAAAAAGCCATCTGGCTCGATCAGATCAGCCAGGGTGATTCGCCGCTGTACAACATCGGCAACTACCTGGAAATCCAGGGGCCGATCGTCCCCGAAGTGATGCAGCGTGCCGTGCAGTTGATGGTGGACAAGCACGATGCCCTGCGCCTCACCCTGGTTGACGAGACGGATGCCGATGGCGTGCCGTTGCAGGCGTTCGTGCCGGCGATCAAGGTCGATGTGCCATTTCTGGATTTCTCCACCCAGGCCGATCCCGTCAGCACGGCCATGGCCTTCGTTGAAGAGCACATGGCGCGGTCATTCCCCATGACCGAGGCGCCGCTGTGCCGGTTTTTCCTGATCAAACTAGCCGACACCCATTACTGGTCGATCAACCAGGCCCACCACATCATCCTCGATGGCTGGGCCTTCGGTGAGATGCTGCAATCGCTTGGCGCGCTGTACAGTGACCTGCTCGAAGCGCGGCAGCCGGATATGGAAGCCACGTCTTACGTGGACTTCATCCACGACGACCTGCGCTACCGTGAGTCGGCGCGCTATGCCAAGGACCGTGAATACTGGCAGGCGAAGTACCAGAGCCTGCCGGAGCCGCTGTTCACGGCGCGCCATCACAACCAATTCGCCAAGGGCAAGGCCCCGGGTCGACATTACGCACGGCCGTTCCCGGTGGCTTTACATGAGCGCATGGGAGAGCTGGCCAAAGACTTCCAGGCCTCGACCTACCATGTGCTGCTGGCTGCCATGTATGTCTATTTCACCCGCGTGACGCAGCGCGATGAATGGGTGGTGGGCCTGCCCTTGCTCAACCGTACGGGCAAGTTCAAAGGCACCGTTGGCATGTTTACCCAGGTCAGCGCGGTGCGCTTCAGCCTCGGTCGCGAGCTGACTTTTGGCGAGGTGATCTGTGCCGTGCGCGACGGGCTCAAGCAGGATTACCGGCACCAGCGTTTCCCCTTGAGTGGCTTGAACCTGCGCAACGAAAGCGGGCAGCTGTTCGATGTGACCTTGTCCTACGAACAGGACGACCATCTGTACCAGTTCGCGCAAGGGCTGGGCGACTCGGTCAAGGTCACCAACAGCCACGAGCAGATGCCTCTGGCTTTTCACCTGCGTGCGAGCAACCTGAAAGACAAGGCATGGGCCCACTACGTCTATAACGAAGCGTATTTCAATGCCGAGGAAATCGAATGCCTGGCGGAGCGCTTCACCTACGTGCTGGAGCAAGCGCTGGAGAATGCCGCGCTGGCGGTGAATGACTTCTCGCTGACCACCGAGCGCGATCGCGCGCTGTTGCAACAGTGGAACGCCGGCTCCAGTACGCCGGCCAGCGATGCCACCCTGCATGGGTTGTTTGAAGCCCAGGCGGCTTCTCGACCCGATGCGACCGCCGTGGTTTTCCACGAGCAGCGCTTGAGCTACGCCGAATTGAACCATCGCGCGAACCGGGTGGCCCACCGCCTGTTAAGCCTGGGTGTGCGCCCGGATGACCGGGTGGCGATCTGCGTTGAGCGCGGCCTGGAAATGATCGTCGGGCTGCTGGGCATCCTCAAGGCCGGCGCCGGTTATGTGCCGATCGACCCGGCGTATCCCCAGGAACGCATCAGTTACACCTTGCAGGACAGCGCACCGGTGGCGGTGCTGGTGCAGGCGGCGACCCAGGCACTGGTGGCCGAACTTACGGTGCCGGTGATTGATCTGGACGCGACGAGCCTGCACCAGGAATCGATACAGGACCCGCACGTTGCAGGCCTCACCGCAGCCAGCCTGGCCTATGTGATTTACACCTCAGGCTCTACCGGTTTGCCCAAAGGCGTGATGATCGAACACGGTAACGTCACGCGGCTCTTTACCGCCACCGATGCCTGGTTCAGTTTCAACGATCAGGACGTGTGGGCCTTGTTCCACTCGTTCGCCTTCGATTTCTCCGTGTGGGAAATCTGGGGGGCGCTGATTCACGGCGGCCAATTGCTGGTGGTGCCGCAAGTCACCAGCCGCTCGCCGGACGAATGCTACGCGCTGCTGTGCAGCGCGGGCGTCACCATCCTCAACCAGACGCCGAGCGCCTTTCGCTCGTTGATCGCCGCGCAGGGCCAGAGTGCCTTGAAGCACTCCCTGCGCCAGGTGATTTTTGGTGGCGAAGCCCTGGAGCCTGCGATTCTCAAGCCCTGGTATGCGCGCATGGCCAACGGCGGCACGCAACTGGTGAACATGTACGGCATCACTGAAACCACCGTGCACGTGACGTACCGGGCGTTGGAAGCAGCGGATGCGCAATTGGTCGGTACCAGCCCCATCGGCGGGCGTATTCCGGACTTGCGCCTGTACGTCCTCGACGCCCAGGGCCGGCCGGTGCCCCACGGTGTCGAAGGGGAGCTGTACGTGGGCGGTGCGGGCGTGGCCCGTGGCTACCTGAACCGCCCTGAACTCAACGCCGAGCGCTTTGTGCATGACCCCTTCGACCCCACGCCCGGTGCGCGTATGTACCGCACCGGCGACCTGGGGCGGTGGCAGGCGGATGGCAGCATCGACTATTTGGGGCGTAACGACGACCAGGTCAAGATCCGGGGTTTCCGTATTGAACTGGGTGAAATCGAAGCCCGTCTGGCGGCCTGCGACGGCGTGCGTGAAGCGGTGGTGGTCGTGCGTGAAGACGAGCCGGGTGATAAACGCCTGGTGGCCTACCTGATTGCCGCCGAGGGTGCCCAGCCTTCAGCCGCCGCGTTGCGCACGCAGTTGTTGGTGTCCCTGGCCGATTACATGGTGCCCAACGCCTTCGTAACGCTGGACAGCTTCCCGCTGACCACCAACGGCAAGCTGGATCGCAGGGCGTTGCCGGCACCGGATGCCGAAGCGTTTGCGCGGCGTGAATATCAGGCCCCACAGGGCGCGCTGGAAACTACCTTGGCGGGGCTTTGGAGCGAGTTGCTCGGGGTCGAGCAGGTGGGCCGCCACGACCAGTTCTTTGAGCTGGGCGGCCACTCGCTGCTGGCGGTGAAGTTGATCGAGCGCATGCGCCAGGTCGGCCTTAACGCCGATGTGGGCGTGCTGTTCGGTCAGCCGACCCTGGTCGCACTGGCGGCGGCCGCCGGCAACCGGCACCAGGTGCAGGTGCCCGTCAATGCCATTGCGCGCGACTGCCAACGCATCACCCCGGACATGCTGCCGCTGGTCCGGCTGCCCCAGGCTCAAATCGACACCCTGGTCGCCGGCATTCCCGGCGGCGTGGCCAACGTGCAGGACATCTACGCACTGGTGCCGTTGCAGGAAGGCATTCTGTTCCACCACCAGACCAGCACCGAGGGCGACCCCTATCTGCTGCAAGCGCTGCTGCGCATGGAGAGCCGCGAACGCCTTGTGGATTTCGTCGAAGCCCTGCAACAGGTGATCGCCCGTCACGACATACTGCGCACGTCGGTCGCCTGGCAAGGCCTGGACGAGCCGGTGCAAGTGGTCTGGCGTGAAGCCCGCCTGCCGGTGCAGGAGGTGCAACTGGCGCCTTCGGCCGAAGATCTGGCCACGCAGCTCACCCAACGCTTCAACCCGCGTCACACACGCATGGACCTGACCCGTGCGCCCATGATGGCGTTGCATTTCGCCCAGGAACCGGGCGGTGAGGGCTGTGTCGCGGTGCTGCAGTTCCACCACCTGATCGACGATGCCACCTCGCTGGCGCTGCTTGGCGCGGAAATCGAAGCCTGCCTGCAGGGGCGTGCTGACCAGTTGGCGCCTTCGGTGCCCTACCGCAATTATGTGGCGCAGACCCGGCTGGGCATCAGCCAGGCCGCCCATGAAGCGTTTTTCCGCCAGATGCTCGGCGACGTCGATGAACCGAGCCTGCCGTTCGGGCTTCAAGACGTGCAGGGCGATGGCCAGGGTATCCAGCAGGCCAACTTGCCGGTGGCCGCGCAACTGGGCCAGCGCCTGCGCGCCCAGGCACGGCGCCTGGGGGTCAGTAACGCCAGCCTGCATCATTTGGCCTGGGGCCAGGTGGTGGGGCACTTGTCCGGTCGCCGCGACGTGGTGTTCGGCACGGTATTGATGGGCCGCTTGAGCAGTGGCGAAGACGCCGACCGCGCCTTTGGCATGTTCATCAACACCTTGCCGTTGCGCGTCGAGGCGGGCGGTCAGGGCGTGGAAGACGCGCTGAAAACCACCCACGCGCGCCTGGCTGCCTTGCTCGGCCACGAACACGCGCCGTTGTCCCTGGCCCAGCGTTGCAGCGGTGTGGCCGCGCCTACACCGTTGTTCAGCGCCTTGCTCAACTACCGGCACGCGGCAGTCGGCGCGCAGTCGGCCGAAGATGCGGGCAAAGCCTTGAAGTGGGCGGGCGTGGAAATGCTCGGCGGTGAAGAACGCACCAATTTCCCGCTGATGCTGTCGGTGGACGACCTCGGCGACTCGTTTGGCCTGAGCGTGCAGGCGGTGGCGGGTGTCGACCCGCAACGCGTGTGCGGTTACATGCACCGCGTGCTGGAAGCCATTGCCGACGCGCTCGAGCACCAGCCGGAGCAAACCCTGCACAGCCTGGCGTTGTTGCCCGATGCCGAACGGCAACACCTGCTGGGCGACTTCAACGCCTTCGACACCCAGTACCCGGCCACGGCCACCGTGCATGCGCTGTTCGAGGCCCAGGCGCTGCGCCAGCCTGACGCCATTGCGGTGACGTACGAAGGGCAGGCCTTGAGCTACGGCCAATTGAACAGCCTGGCCAACCGCATTGCCCATCGCCTGGTCGCTGATGGCATCGGTGTGAATGATCGTGTGGCGATCTGTGCCGAACGCGGCCTGGAAATGGTTGCCGGGTTGCTGGCGATTCTCAAGGCGGGCGCGGGCTACGTGCCGCTGGACCCGGCCTATCCGGACGAACGCCTGGCCTACATGCTCCACGACAGCGCGCCCAAGGCGCTCTTGACCCAGCAATCCCTCATGCCGCGTTTCGGCGCGGCGGGTGTGCCCACCTTGTGCCTGGACAACCCGGCCGGCATCGCCGCACAACCTGCGCACAACCCACTGGTGCAAGGCCTGCAGGCTGACGCCCTGGCGTATGTGATCTACACCTCCGGCTCCACCGGCCAGCCCAAGGGCGTGGCCATGCCCCACGGGCCGCTGGTCAACCTCATGCAGTGGCAGATCGCGCAGACCGTGGCGGATGGCCGCGAGGCTCAGCGCACGTTGCAGTTTGCGGCACTGGGTTTTGACGTGGCATTCCAGGAAGTCTTCAGCACCCTGTGTGCCGGGGGTGAACTGTCGTTGATCCATGGTGATGTACGGCTTAACTTCCGCCAGCTGTTCCGTCATATCTGCGAGCAGCGCATCCAGCGTTTGTACCTGCCGTGCATCGCCTTGCAGGCGCTGGCAGAAGCGGTGGCCGATGAGCCGGAACTGGGCGCTCTGGCCTGTGCACTGAGCGATGTCATCACCGCGGGTGAGCAGCTGCGCATCAGCGCGCAGATGCGTGCGTTGTTCCAGCGTCTGCCGGGTTGCCGCCTGCACAACCACTATGGCCCGACCGAATCCCACGTGACCACGGCCCTGACCCTGGACGGCGATGCCGCCTCATGGCCGGTGCTGCCGTCCATTGGCGTGCCGGTGGCCAACACCCGAATCTACCTGTTGGATGAACAGCTGCAGCCTGTACCACTGGGCGTGGCCGGCGAAATCTACATCGGCGGCGTCTGTGTGGCGCGCGGTTATTTGCACCGTGATGACCTCACGGCCGAGCGCTTCCTGGCCGACCCGTTCGTGGCGGGCGGGCGCCTGTACAAAACCGGTGACCTGGGGCGCTACCAGCCCAATGGTGAAATTGATTACCTGGGCCGCAACGACGGCCAGATCAAGATCCGCGGCTTTCGTGTGGAGCTGGGCGAAATTGAAGCGCGCCTGGCCCAGTACGCCGGCATTCGCGATGCCGCGGTGCTGGTGCGTGAGGACAGCCCGGGTGACAAGCGCCTGGTTGCCTACTTTACGGCCGAGGCCGAACGCGCATCGCCGGGCATTGATGAGCTGCGTGCGCACCTGCAGGCACTGCTGCCCGACTATATGATCCCGGCCGCCTATGTACAGATGGACCGGTTGCCGCTGTCGCCCAACGGCAAGCTGGACCGTCGTGCGTTGCCGGTGCCGGAGGTCGAGGCGTTTGCCAGCCGTGAGTACGCGGCCCCTCAAGGCGCCACTGAAACGGCCCTGGCCGACCTCTGGGCCCAGGTGCTGGGCGTCGCCCGTGTGGGCCGCCATGACAATTTCTTCGAACTCGGTGGCCACTCGTTGCTGGCGGTCAAGCTGATCGAGCGCATGCGCCAGTTGGGCATGAGCGCCGACGTGCGCGTGCTGTTCGGCCAACCGACCCTGGTAGCACTAGCGGCTGCGGTGGGCGGCGGCAGTGAAATCCAGGTGCCGGCCAACCGCATTCCGGCGGACTGTACGCAGTTGCGCGCCGACATGCTGACGCTGATCGAGCTGAGCCAGGACGAGCTCGAGCGGATTGTCGCGCGGGTGCCCGGTGGTGCGCGCAACGTGCAAGACATCTACCCGCTGGCACCTTTGCAGCAGGGTATTCTCTACCACCACATCACCGCCGAGCAGGGCGACCCGTACCTGCTGCAAGCCACATTTACCCTGGGCAGTCGCGAGCAGCTCGACACCTTTGCCCAGGCCCTGCAAGCGGTTGTCGAACGTCACGACATCACCCGCACTGCATTGTTGTGGGAGGGCCTGGAACGCCCTGTGCAAGTGGTGCTGCGCCACGCTGAACTGGCCCTTGAAGAGCTGCATTTCGATACCGCCCAAGGCAGCGTGCTGGAGCAGTTGCGCGCGCATTTCGACCCGCGCCTCACGCGTCTTGACCTGGGCCGCGCACCGCTGATGCACCTGGCCTTCACCCATGATGAAGCCAATCAGCGTTGGCTGGCCCTGTTGTTGTTCCATCACATCGCCATGGACCACACGGCCCTGGATGTCATCAGCGAAGAAGTCCAGGCTTTTCGCAACGGCGAGTTTGCGCAGTTGGGCGCGGCCATGCCGTACCGGAACTACGTGGCCCAGGCCCTGCTGGGCGTCAGCCAGGCGCAGCATGAAGCGTTCTTCCGCGAGATGCTGGGCGATGTTGACGAGCCAACGTTGCCGTTCGGTTTGCAAGAAGTGCAGGGCGATGGCCTGGGTGTCAAGGAAGCGCGCCTGAACCTGGACCCGGACCTGTGCCGCCGCCTGCGGGCCCAGGCCCGTCACCTCGGCGTCAGCGCCGCCAGCCTGCACCACCTGGCCTGGGGCCGCGTGCTGGCCAGCGTCAGCGCACGGGACGACGTGGTATTCGGCACGGTGCTGCTGGGCCGCATGCAGAGCGGCGATGGCGCCGACCGCGCCCTGGGCCTGTTCATCAATACCTTGCCATTGCGCGTGGATGCCGGCGCAGCCGGTGTGCGTGCAGCGGTGCGGGCCACCCATGGGCGGCTGACCGCCTTGCTCGGTCACGAGCATGCGCCGCTGGTGGTGGCGCAACGTTGCAGCGGCGTACCGGCGACGTCGCCGCTGTTCAGTTCGATCCTCAATTACCGCCACAGCCCATTGCTGGAAAGCGAAGGGCCGCAGTACTGGGCCGGTACCGAAGTGTTCGAAGTGCGTGAACGCACCAACTACCCGTGCATGCTCTCGGTGGATGACCAGGGCGAAGGCTTCCAGCTGGGCGTACAGGCCACGGGCGTGGACGCTGCCCGTGTAGCGGCTTACATGCAAACCGCCTTGCACAGCCTGGTCCAAGCGTTGGAAAACGCACCGAATACCGCCGTGCAGCACCTGCCGGTATTGCCCGATGCCGAGCGTGAAACCCTGTTGGTGGCGTTCAATGCCACCGCCCGCGATTACCCACTGCAACAGACCCTGCACGGCCTGTTCGAAGCCCAGGTTGAACGCACCCCCGAGGCCATTGCCGTGTTGGCCGACGGCCAGCGCCTGAGCTACCGCGAGTTGAACGCCCAGGCCAACCGCCTGGCCCATCACCTGCAGGCGCACGGCGTGCAGCCGGATTCGCCGGTGGCGATTTGTGTCGAGCGCAGCGCCGACATGGTGGTCGGCCTGCTGGCGATCCTCAAGGCTGGCGGCGCGTATGTGCCGCTGGACCCGGCCTATCCGCAGGATCGCCTGGCCTACATGCTTGAAGACAGCGCCCCGGCTGTGGTGCTGGTGCAAACCGCCACCCGTAACTTGCTGGGTGACATCGGCGTACCGGTGGTGAACCTCGATCACGCCACCTGGCAGCACCTGCCGTCAAGCAACCCGTCGGTTGCCGCGTTGAACCCGCAGCATGCGGCTTACGTGATCTACACCTCCGGTTCCACCGGCAAGCCCAAGGGCGTGATCAACGAACACAGCGCGGTGGTCAACCGCCTGCTGTGGATGCAGGAAGAGTACGGCCTCGGTGCCGACGACACCGTGCTGCAGAAAACCCCGTTCAGTTTCGACGTGTCGGTGTGGGAGTTCTTCTGGCCGCTGTTCACCGGTGCGCGCCTGGTCATGGCGCGCCCTGGCGGACACAAAGACCCGCAATACCTGTGCGATATCATCGAGGCCGAGCAGGTCACCACCTTGCACTTTGTGCCGTCGATGCTTGACGTGTTCCTGGCCCATGGCGATGTCAGCCAGGCGGCCGGGCTGGTGCGGGTAATGTGCAGCGGCGAGGCGCTGCCGGGCAGCGTGGTGCGGCGCTTCAAGCAGCAACTGCCGGGCAGCCAGCTGTTCAACCTGTATGGCCCGACCGAAGCGGCAGTGGACGTCACGGCCTGGGATTGCAACGCCGCGCTGGCCCCGGACAACACCCCGATCGGCAAGGCCATCGCCAACACCCGTATGTACGTACTCGACCCGCACATGCAGCCGGTACCGCTGGGCGTCAGCGGCGAGCTGTACATCGGTGGCGTGCAGGTCGCCCGTGGCTACCTGAACCGCCCGGACCTGACGGCCGAACGCTTCCTCAAAGACCCGTTCAGCGAAGGCCGTCTGTACCGCACCGGTGACGTCGGGCGTTTCCTGGCGGACGGCAATATCGAATACCTGGGGCGTAACGACGATCAGGTCAAGATCCGTGGCTTGCGTATCGAGCTGGGGGAAATCCAGGCACGCCTGGGCGAATTCCCGCAGATTCTGGAGGCCACGGTGCTGGCCCGCGAAGACGTGCCGGGCGACAAGCGCCTGGTGGCGTACTACACCGGCGCGCCGGCGGCCACTGACGAGCTGCGCACCCACCTGCTTGCGCAACTGCCGGAGTTCATGGTGCCGCAGGTGTTTGTGCACCTGGACGCGTTCCCGCTGAGCCCCAACGGCAAGCTGGACCGCAAGGCGCTGCCGGCCCCGGACATGGCCGCGCTGCGCACCCATGAATACGAGGCGCCGCAAGGTGACACCGAAATCGCCCTGGCCCAGCTCTGGGCCGAACTGCTGAACGTGGAGCGGGTAGGGCGGCACGACAACTTCTTTGAACTGGGCGGCCACTCACTGCTGGCGGTCAGCCTGATCGGGCGCATGCGCCAGAAGGGCCTGAATACCGATGTGCGGGCGTTGTTCGGCCAGCCGACGCTGGCTGCGCTCGCAGCCTCTATGGGCAGTGCGCGAAGCCACGTGATGGTGCCGGCGAACCGCATCGGCGCCGATTGCCAACGCATTACCCCCGACCTGGTGCCGCTGGTGGCGCTCGACCAACCCACCCTTGACCGCATCGTCGAGCAGGTACCGGGTGGCGTGGCCAATGTGCAAGATATTTACCCGCTGGCCCCCTTGCAGGCGGGCATCCTGTTCCATCACTTGCAGTCTGCCGAGGGCGATCCGTACGTGCTGCAGGCCATGATTGGCCTGAGCAGCCGCGAACGCCTGGATGCCTTCAGCCAGGGCTTGCAACGGGTGATCGACCGCCACGATGCCTTGCGTACCGCCGTGCTTTGGGACGGTTTCGCCGAGCCGCTGCAAGTGGTACTGCGCGAAGCCCGATTGGTGGTGCAAACGTTGACGCTGGACCCGGCGCAGGGGGCCATCGAGGAGCAGTTGCGGGCGCGTTTCGACACCCGCCATCACCGCCTGGACCTCAGTGAGGCGCCGCTGATCCGCATCGCTTGCGCTGCCGACCCGCAGAACGATCGCTGGCTGGCGGTGCTGATGTTCCACCATATGATCATGGACCATACGGCACTGGAGCTGCTGCGCCAGGAAGTGCAGGGGTACCTGCAAGGGCAGGCCGCGCCGTTGGCCGAGGCACAGCCTTATCGCAACTACGTGGCGCAGGCCCGCTTGGGTGTCAGCGAGGCGGAGCATGAGGCGTTCTTCCGCGACTTGCTGGGCGATATCGTCGAGCCGACGCTGCCGTTTGGCGTTCGCGATGTGCAGGGTAATGGCAGCCAACTGCGCGAGTCGGCCTTGCCGCTCGAGGCCGAGCTGAGCCAGCGTCTGCGCAGGCAAGCCCGCCAATTGGGGGTGAGTGCGGCCAGCCTGTTCCACCTGGCGTGGGCCCGGGTACTGGGCGCGGTGTGCAGCAGCGACAACGCCGTGTTCGGTACGGTACTGCTCGGTCGCCTGCAAGGTGGCGAGGGGGCTGAACAGGCCCTGGGCTTGTTTATCAATACCTTGCCTCTGCGCGTCGACGTCGGCTCCGAGGGCGTGCACGCTGCGGCGCAGGCGACCCATGGCCGTCTCACCGCGCTGTTGAGCCATGAGCATGCGCCACTGGCACTGGCCCAGCGTTGCAGCGCGGTGGCGGCGCCACAACCGCTGTTCAGCGCACTGCTCAACTACCGACACAGCGCCATTGCCGCGGTGCAACAGGATGAGCGGGCGTGGCAAGGCATCGAGTTCTTCGCCGCCCAGGAGCGTACCAACTACCCGCTGACCCTCAGCGTGGACGACTTGGGTGATGACTTCAGCCTGGTCGCCCTGGCCGTGGACGAGATCGGTGCAGAGCGTATTTGCGACTTTATGCACACGGCCCTGGCGAACCTGGTGACAGCGCTGGAACACACGCCTCAGGTAGCGGTGAATCAGTTGCCGATCCTCTCGGCCCGCGAGCGCCAGCGGGTGCTGCAGGACCTGAACGCCAGTGCCAGGCAATACCCGGTTGGCCAGACCATTCACGCGCTGTTCGAAGCCCGCGCCGTGCAGCAGCCCGAGGCCATTGCCGTGCGCCAGGGCGATGCTCAACTGACGTACCGTCAGCTCGACAGACGTGCCAATCAATTGGCGCACAGCCTGCTCGAACACGGCGTGAGCCCGGACGATCGGGTCGCCATCTGCGCCCGTCGCAGCCTCGAAACACTGGTGGGCCTGCTGGCGATCCTCAAGGCCGGTGCGGCTTACGTACCTATCGACCCGGCCCACCCGCAGGAACGCATCAGTTACCTGTTGCAGGACAGTGCCCCGCAGGTGGTTCTGGCCCAGTCAGGCACCCGCGACTTGTTGGACGACACCGACAGGCCGGTGATCGCGCTGGACGGCGATCAGTGGCACCACCAGCCGACCAGCAACCCGAGCGTGGCCGGTTTGACCCCGACGAACCTGGCTTATGTGATCTACACCTCCGGCTCCACCGGTTTGCCCAAGGGCGTGATGGTTGAACATCGCACCCTGGAAAACCTGGTGAACTGGCACTGCGACGCGTTCGACCTGCACGCCGGCAGCCATACCTCCAGTGTCGCCGGTTTCGGCTTTGACGCCATGGCCTGGGAAATCTGGCCGGCCCTGTGCGTGGGCGCCACCCTGCACTTGCCACCGGCACAACAGGCCCACGAGGACATCGATGCATTGCTGTCATGGTGGGCCGCGCAGCCGCTGGACGTCAGTTTCCTGCCCACGCCCGTGGCTGAATACGCTTTGAGCCAGCACCTTGGACACCCGACCCTGAAAACCCTGCTGGTCGGCGGTGATCGTCTGCGTCACTTCAGCACGCCGCAGCGTTTTACCCTGGTCAACAACTATGGCCCGACCGAAGCCACGGTAGTGGCGACTTCCGGGCGGATAGACGCGGGCCGGACACTGCATATCGGCCGGCCGATCGCCAACACTCAGGTGTATGTGCTGGATGAGCACCTGCAACCGGTTGCGCGGGGCCTCACGGGCGAGTTGTATGTCGGCGGTGCCGGTGTGGCGCGCGGTTACCTCAACCGCCCCCAGATGACCGCCGAGCGTTTTATCCAGGACCCGTTCAGCCACGCCCCCGATGCGCGCCTGTATCGCACCGGTGACCTGGCCCGTTGGCTGGAAGACGGCACGCTCGACTACCTGGGCCGCAACGATGACCAGGTGAAAATTCGCGGTGTGCGCATTGAGCTGGGCGAGATCGAAACCTGCCTGGGCGAGCACCCGGATGTGCGCGAAGGCGTGGTTGTGGCCCGGGATGGCCGCCTCGTGGCGTACTTCACCGAGTACCAGGCGCTCGACCTCGACAGCCTGCGCGACTGGCTGCAAGCCCGGCTGCCCGACGCTATGGTACCGGCCGCCTATGTGCGGCTCGACAACCTGCCTTTGACGGCCAACGGCAAGCTCGACCGCAAGGCCTTGCCGGAGCCGGATCAATCGGCCGTGCTCAGCCAGGCTTATCAGGCGCCTGAAGGCGAGGTGGAAGTCGCCCTGGCTGCGCTGTGGGCCGAGGTGCTTCAGGTCGAGCGTGTCGGTCGCCATGACAACTTCTTTGAGCTGGGCGGGCACTCCTTGCTGGCCGTCAACCTGATCGGGCGCATGCGCCAGGCCGGGTTGAAAGCCGACGTGCGCAACCTGTTCAGCCAACCGACACTGGCGGGCCTGGCGAGGGAGCTGGGCAACGCCGATGAAGTACAGGTACCGGCCAACCTGATCAGTGCTGACTGCACCCGGATCACCCCCGCCCATTTACCGTTGGCGAACCTTGACCAGGCGAGCATCAACCGGATTGTCGCCACCGTGCCGGGCGGCGTGGCCAATGTGCAGGATATCTACGCACTGGCGCCGTTGCAGGAAGGCATCCTTTATCACCACCTGAGTGCTGCGCAAGGCGACCCCTACCTGTTGCAGGCGCGTTTCAGCTTTGCCGATAAAGGCCGTCTGGATGCGTTTGCCCAAGCGTTGCAGGCGGTGGTGGACCGTCACGATATCCTGCGTACCAGCATCGTCTGGGAAGGCCTGGACACGCCGATGCAAGTGGTGTGGCGCAGCGCCAGGCTGGCGGTGCGGGCCATTGCCCTGAATGTGGCCGACGGGGATGTGCTGAGCCAGCTGCACGAGCGCTTTGATGCCCGGCGCACGCGTCTGGATGTGAGCCAGGCGCCACTGATGCAACTGGTTTACGCCCAAGACCCGGCGAACCAGCGGATCGCAGCGATCTTGCTGTTCCATCACCTGGCCCTGGACCACACGGCCATGGACGTGGTGCGCCACGAGGTGCAGGCGAGCCTGTCGGGCAGCCAGCAAACCCTCGGCGAGCCGGTGCCCTATCGCAACTATGTGGCCCAGGCGCGCCTGGGCGTCAGCGAGCAGGCCCATGAAGCGTTCTTCCGCGAACAACTGGCCGATATCGACGCACCGACGTTGCCCTTCGGCCTGCAAGACGTACAGAGCGACGCCGGCGGCATCGAAGAACACTCGCTGGCGGTAGATGCCGCATTGGCCCTGCGCCTGCGGGCGCAGTCACGGCAACTGGGGGTCAGCGCCGCGAGCCTGTTCCATCTGGCATGGGCGCAAGTGCTGGCGGCCGTCTCGGGCCAGGACACGGTGGTCTTCGGCACCGTGCTGATGGGCCGCATGCAAGGCGGCGCGGGCAGCGAGCGTGCCCTGGGCATGTTCATCAACACCTTGCCGCTGCGTATCGACCTTGCCGGGCAAGGTGCGCGCGCCAGTGTGCGAGCCACTCACTCACGCCTGAGCGCGTTGCTGGGGCATGAGCATGCCTCACTGGCGCTGGCCCAGCGTTGCAGCGGGGTGGCGGCGCCCGCGCCGTTGTTCAGTGCGCTGCTCAACTACCGGCATAGCCAGCCGACCGACACACAAAACCTGGAAGGCTGGCACGGTATCGAGGTGCTCGGCGGCGAGGAGCGCACCAACTATCCGCTGGCATTGAACGTTGATGAGTTGGGCGATGCTTTCAGCCTCAACGTACTGACGCAGGCGTCTGTGGGCGCGCAGCGTGTTTGCCGGTTCATGCACAACGCGCTGGAGCAACTGGTGCTGACGCTGGAGCAGGCCCCGGATGCGCCGATCGACGGTTTGAGCATCCTGCCGACGGCAGAGCGTGATCAGGTGTTGCTGGCATTCAATGCCACCGCGACGGACTTCCCATCGACTCAGACCGTGCATGGCGTGTTTGAAGCTCAAGTGGTTGCGCGTGCGCACGCCGTGGCGGCGGTGCAGGGCGCGGTTTCAATGAGCTACACGCAACTGAACGCGCGGGCCAACCAACTGGCCCACCACCTGCTGGGCCTCGGCGCAGCGCCGGGTGAGCGGGTGGCGATCCTGCTGGAGCGCTCCCTGGATTTGCTGGTGGCGCAGTTGGCAATCAGCAAGTGCGCGGCGGTATATGTACCGCTGGACGTTAATGCTCCGGCAGATCGCCAAGCCTTCATGATCGAAGACAGCGGCGCCCGCTGGGTGTTGACCACCAGCGCGACCGAGGTGGCTGGCCACCGTCTGGACCTGGATACCCTTGATCTCGGCGAGCAGCCGGAACACAACCCGGCCCTGGAGCAGTCATCGGAAACCGCGGCCTACATCATGTACACCTCCGGTTCTACCGGTACACCGAAGGGCGTGCTGGTGCCACACCGGGCGATCACGCGACTGGTGATCAACAACGGTTATGCCGAGTTCAACCCGCAGGACCGCGTGGCCTTCGCCTCCAACCCGGCGTTCGACGCCAGTACCCTCGACGTGTGGGCACCGTTGCTCAATGGCGGTGCGGTAGTGGTGGTTGACCAGGACACGCTGTTGTCCCGTGAGGCCTTTGCGACCTTGCTGCAAGAGCAGTCAATCAGCGTGCTGTGGATGACCGCCGGTTTGTTCCATCAGTACGCCGAGGGCCTGTTGCCGGTATTCCCGCAACTGCGCTACCTGATTGTCGGCGGCGATGTGCTGGACCCAAGCGTGATCGCCCGCGTACTCAAGGACGGCGCGCCGCAGCACTTGCTCAACGGCTATGGCCCGACCGAAGCCACCACCTTCTCGACCACCCATGAGATCACCCGGGCGGATGAGGGCAGCATTCCGATTGGCAAACCAGTCGGCAACAGCCGCGCCTACGTGCTCGATGCCCGTCAGCAGCCGGTGCCGGTGGGGGTTGCCGGCGAGCTGTACATCGGCGGACAGGGTGTGGCCCTGGGTTATCTGAACCGTGCTGACCTTACGGCCCACGCGTTCCTGGTCGACCCGTTCAACGACGGCGGCCTGATGTACCGCACCGGTGACCTGGTGGCCTGGCGTGGCGACGGTACCTTGCAGTACCTGGGGCGTAACGACCAGCAGGTGAAGATTCGCGGCTTCCGTATCGAACTGGGCGAGATCGAAACGCGCCTGGGCGAACACCCCCAGGTCAAGGACGTGGTGGTGTTGGCTCGTCAGGATGAGCCAGGGCACAAGCGCCTGGTGGCCTACTTCACTGAACGCAGCCGAGTGGAAATCGAAGCGCTGCGCGACCATTTGCACGACCAGCTGCCGGACTACATGGTCCCGGCCGCCTACGTACGTCTGGACAGCCTGCCGCTGACCAACAACGGCAAAGTCGACCGCAAGGCTTTGCCGGTACCCGATCAGGACGCGTTGCTCAGCCGTGGCTACGAGGCGCCCCAGGGGGAAATCGAAACCCTGTTGGCACAGATCTGGGCCGATGTGCTCAAGGTCGAGCAAGTAGGGCGCCACGACAACTTCTTCGAACTGGGTGGCCACTCGTTGCTGGCGGTGAGCCTGATCGAACGGATGCGCCAGGCCAGCCTGAGCGCCGATGTACGGGTCTTGTTCAGCCAGCCGACACTCGCCGCGCTGGCGGCTGCGGTTGGCAGCGGACGCGAGGTGGCCGTGCCGGCCAACCTGATTACTCCGGATTGCACCCGCATCACCCCGCAGTTGTTGCCGTTGATCAACCTTGATCAACCGAGCATCGACCGCATCGTCGCCACGGTACCGGGCGGCGTGGCCAACGTGCAGGATATCTACGCGCTGGCGCCCTTGCAGGAGGGCATTCTCTACCACCACATCACCGCCGAGCAGGGCGACCCGTACCTGCTGCAATCGCAAATGGCATTTGACAGCGTCGAACGTCTGCAACGTTTTGCCCAGGCCTTGCAGGGCGTGATCGACCGGCACGACATTCTGCGCACCGCGATTGCCTGGGAGGATCTCGGCACCCCGGCGCAAGTGGTGTGGCGCAACGCCCGGTTGCCACTGCAAGAGGTGATCCTCGACCCGGCTGACGGCGACGTGCTGAGCCAACTGCACGCGCGTTTTGATGCCCGTCATTACCGCGTTGATGTCAGCCAGGCGCCGTTGCTGCGCCTGGCCTACGCCCGGGATGAGCACAACGGGCGCACGGTGGCGGTGCTGTTGTTCCACCACATGGCGCTGGATCACACGGCACTGGAGGTGGTCAGCCGCGAAATCGCTGCCAGCCTGGCCGGATCAACCGCCGCACCGGCACCGGCCATGCCGTATCGCAACTATGTGGCCCAGGTGCGCCTGGGCACGGATGAGCAGGAGCACGAGGCGTTCTTCCGCGAGATGCTCGGCGATATCGATGAGCCGACCCTGCCGTTCGGCCTGCAGGACGTACAAGGCGACGGTCATGCCGTCAGGGAAACCGGGCAAGACGTGCCCGCCGCCCTGAACCTGCGCCTGCGCGCCGCCGCACGGACGCTGGGCGTCAGCGTCGCCAGCCTGTTCCACCTGGCTTATGCACGGGTCTTGAGTGCTGCCTCGGGCAAACCGGATGTGGTGTTCGGCACCGTGCTGATGGGGCGCATGCAGGGTGGCGACGGCGCCGACCGTGCGTTGGGCATGTTCATCAACACCTTGCCGTTGCGGGTGAGCCTCGATCACCAGGACGTACGTGCCGGGGTGCGTTCCACTCACGCCCGCTTGTCGGCGCTGCTGGGGCACGAGCACGCCTCGCTGGCACTGGCCCAGCGTTGCAGCGGCGTAGTGGCGCCTTCACCGTTGTTCAGTGCGATGCTCAACTACCGTCACAGCGCCAGCGATGGCGTCATGCACGAAACCCGTGACGCCTGGGTGGGGATCGAAACCCTGGCCGGGGAAGAGCGCACCAACTATCCATTGGCCTTGAGCGTGGACGACAGGGGTGATGGTTTCCGGCTGACGGCGCAGGTGTGTGGTGCGGATCCGGAGCGGGTCGTGGCTTACATGCAGGCGGCGTTGTGCAGCCTGGTGGATGCGTTGGAAACGGCGCCGGGTACGACCTTGCCGCAGCTGTCGGTATTGCCTGCTGCCGAGCGCGAGAGCCTGCTCGGGTTTAACGCCACCGACGCCGATTACCCACGCGATACCACCGTGGTGCAGATGATCGAGGCCCAGGCCGCTCGGGCCCCGGCGGCGATTGCGGTGGTGCTGGGCGACCAGCAGTTGAGCTACCGCGACCTGAACGAGCAGGCCAACCGCGTCGCCCATTATTTGCGCAGCCTTGGCGCAGGCGCCGATAGCTGCGTGGCGATTTGCATGCCACGCAGCCTGGAGCTGATTGTCGGCTTGCTGGGCATCCTCAAATCCGGCGCTGCCTATGTGCCGCTGGACCCCGAATACCCGGCGCAACGCCTGGCGTTCGCCCTGCAGGACAGCCAGCCGCTGGCAGTGCTGGTGCAGGACGCCAGCCGTGGCGCGCTGGGCGATACGGCCATGCCGCTGATTGACCTGGCGGATGCCGCTTTGGCAGGGCAGCCGCTCGACAATCCGCCCGCCCTGGCCACGGCCCATGACCTGGCCTATGTGATCTTCACCTCAGGCTCTACCGGCCGTCCCAAGGGCGTGATGGTGGAACACGGCTCGCTGGTCAACCACATCAGCTGGCAAACCCACGCCTTTGGCTTCGATAGTACAGACCGGTTCCTGCAGCGGACCTCGGTGGCGTTCGACGCGTCGGTCTGGGAAATCTGGACGCCGTTGGCCATTGGCGCGCGGCTGGTCTTGCTGCCGGCTGAAGCTTCGCGGGATGTCGAGCAGATGGCGCATACGTTGGTGGAGCAGGGCGTGAGTGTTGCCCAGTTCGTGCCGAGCCTGTTACGCCTGCTGGTGCAATTGCCCGAGACGGGCGTGCGCTGCCGCTACCTGTTCAGCGGCGGTGAAGCCCTTGACCCGCAGTTGGCCATGCAGGCCCGTGCACTGACCACCCACGGCATCGTCAACCTGTACGGGCCGACGGAAGCGACCATCGACAGCACGTCCTGGACCTTCAATGACCCAGGCCCGCTCGATGCGGTGCCAATCGGCAAACCCATCGCCAACGCCCGCGCCTATGTCCTCGATGCGCACCTGCAGCTGCTGCCGCTGGGGGTTGCCGGTGAGCTGTACATCGGTGGTGCCGGGGTGGCTCGCGGCTACCTGGGGCGTGATGACCTGACCGCCGAACGCTTCCTGGATGATCCGTTCAACCCGGGCGGGCGCTTGTACAAAACCGGCGACCTGGTGCGTTACCTGGCCGACGGCACGCTGGAATACCTGGGCCGTAACGACGACCAGATCAAGCTGCGCGGCTTGCGCATCGAACTGGGTGAAATCGAGGCGTGCCTGGTCGCCCACGCCCAGGTGGACGAAGCGGTGGTGCTGGTGCGCAACGAGCGTCTGATCGCTTATTGCCGTGCGCCGTCGAACCTGGACATCCAGGCCTTGCGAGCGCAGGTCCAAGCGCAATTGCCGAGCTACATGGTGCCCCAGGCGTATGTGCTGCTGGACGCGCTACCCCTGAGCCCCAACGGCAAGGTGGATCGCCAGGCGCTGCCGGACCCGGACAGCACGTCGGTGCTGGTGCGCGAGTACGAGGCACCGGTGGGCGAGACGGAAATCGCCCTGGCACGGCTCTGGTGCGAATTGCTCGAGGTGGAGCAAGTCGGTCGTCACGACAACTTCTTTGAACTGGGCGGCCACTCACTGCTGGCTGTCAGCCTGATCGGGCGGTTACGCCAGGATGGCATCGATGCGAACGTCAAGGCGCTGTTCGAGCAACCCACGCTCTGGGAATACGCCGAAATTACCGAAAGAATGGAGATGGTCCTGTGAGTGTTCTCGAACTGTTGGCGACATTAAAAGAAAAAGACGTTCAGCTCTCCGTCAAGGGTGACCAGCTCGTCGTACAGGGCAACAAGCAGGCACTGAAGGAGCCGAGTGTGCTCGCCTCGCTGCGTGAGCATAAGGCGGCGCTGATCGCCTTGATCAATGCCGGGCAGTACACGGCACAGCGCGCCGGGCAGGTGGACATTCCGGCCAACCGCATCGTCGCCGGTTGCACGCGGATCACGCCGGACATGCTGACGCTGACCACACTCGACCAGGCGGCCATCGACCTTATCGTCGCGAACATTCCCGGCGGGGCCGCCAACATCCAGGACATCTACCCGCTGGCGCCGCTGCAATCGGGGATTCTGTTCCACCACCTGTCGGCGCAGCAGGGCGATCCCTACGTGCTGCAATGCGTCATCGGCATGGATAACCGCCAGTGCCTGGACGATTTCAGCCAGGCCCTGCAATGCGTGATTGACCGGCATGACAGCTTTCGGACCGCCGTCATCTGGGACGGGCTCGACGAGCCCCACCAAGTCGTGCTGCGCCAGGCCCAGTTGCAGGTTGAAGAGCTCGTGCTGGACCCGGCTGACGGTGATATTCGCCAGCAACTGGAGCAGCGTTTCGACACCCGGCACTTTCGCCTCGACATCAGCCAGGCACCGCTGATCCGCATCGCCTATGCCCATGACCCACAGAATGGGCGTTGGCTGGCCTTGCTGATGTTGCATCACATCATCTCCGACCATGCCGCGCTGGCCGTGGTGCAGCATGAAATCCAGCAATACCTGCTGGGCCACGCCGCGCAACTGGGCAAACCGGTGCCGTACCGCAATTACGTGGCGCAGGCGCGCCTGGGCGTAACTGAACAACAGCACGAAGCGTTCTTTCGCGACATGCTCGGCGAGGTGGACGAGCCGACACTGCCGTTCGGCCTGGCAGATGTGCAGGGCGATGGCAATGCCCTGGAGGAGGCCGTGTTGGCCGTCGCGCCGACGTTGGGCCTGCGCCTGCGTGCACAGGCCCGTCAGCAGGGCGTGAGTACCGCGAGCCTGTGCCACCTGGCCTGGGCGCAAGTGCTGGCGGCCGTCACCGGCAAACAGCGCGTGGTGTTCGGCACGGTGTTCCTGGGGCGCATGGAGGCAGGCGAGGGCGCCGAGCACGCGCTGGGCATGCTCATCAATACCTTGCCGCTGCGGGTGGATATCGCTGAACAAGGCGCCCAGGCGGCGCTCAAGGCCACCCATGCACGGCTGACCGCATTGCTCGGTCACGAGCATGCACCGTTGGTGCTGGCGCAACGCTGCAGTGGCGTGGCCGCACCGCAACCCTTGTTCAGTGCCTTGCTCAACTACCGTCACAGTACGGTGGCCCACACCAGTGACGAGGCCGAAAAGGCCTGGCGCGGCATCGAATTCTTCCATACCGAAGAACGCACCAACTACCCGCTGACCCTAAGCGTCGATGAGTACAGCGACGGTTTTTCCTTTACCGTTCAGGCCTTGCCGGTGCTGGGCGCACAACGCTTCTGCGGCTACATGCATACCGCCCTGGACCATCTGATCCAGGCGCTGGAGCAAAACCCGCAGGCTCCCGTCAACCTGCTGTCGGTGTTGCCGGATGCCGAGCGCCAACAGGTGCTGGCAGGTTTCAACCAGACCCATGCCGACTACCCACGCGGTTTGACCATTCACCAGCGTATCGAACAGCAGGCAGAACGCAGCCCCGAGGCGCCCGCGGTGGTGTACGAGGGCCAGACGCTGAGCTATGCCGAACTGAACCGGCAAGCCAACCACCTGGCTTATCGCCTGATCGAACTGGGCGTGCAGCCGGACGATCGCGTGGCGATCTGTGCGCGTCGCAGCCTGGAAACCCTGGTGGGTCTGGTCGCCATCCTCAAGGCCGGCGCGGCCTACGTACCCGTCGACCCGGCCCATCCACCGGACCGCATCGGCTACTTGCTCGAAGACAGCGCTCCGGTGGTGGTGCTGGTGCAACCGGGGCTGACCGGGCGCTTGCCTGCGATGAGCGTACCGGTACTCGAACTTGACCGCCTGTTGCTGGCAGGCCCCGCGCGCGCCAACCCACAGATTGCCGGCCTGACCCCGGCACACCTGGCGTATGTGATCTACACCTCCGGTTCCACGGGTTTGCCCAAGGGCGTGATGGTTGAGCACCAGACCCTCGACAACCTGGTGAACTGGCATTGCGAGGCCTTCAACCTCAACGCCGGCAGCCACACGTCCAGCGTCGCCGGATTTGGTTTTGACGCGATGGCCTGGGAAGTCTGGCCGGCGCTGTGCGTGGGCGCCACCTTGCATCTGCCACCAGCGGCGCAGGGCAACGAAGACATCGATGCGCTGCTCACCTGGTGGCTGGCCCAGCCGCTGGACGTCAGTTTCCTGCCTACGCCGGTGGCTGAATACGCCTTCAGCCAGAACCTGCAACACCCGACCCTCAAGACCCTGTTGATCGGCGGCGACCGCCTGCGCCAGTTCACCCAGGCGCAGCGCTTCACCCTGGTCAACAACTACGGCCCGACCGAAGCGACGATTGTAGCGACCTCCGGCGTGATCGAAGCCGGGCAGCCCCTGCACATCGGCAAGCCGGTGGCCAATGCCCAGGTGTACGTGCTCGACGCACAACTCAAGCCGGTGCCGCTGGGCGTCGCCGGTGAGCTCTATGTGGGCGGTGCCGGGGTGGCCCGCGGTTACCTGAACCGTGCGCAAATGACCGCCGAACGCTTTCTGAAAGACCCCTTCAGCGCCGACCCGCAGGCGCGCATGTACCGCACCGGCGACCTGGTGCGCTGGTTGGCTGACGGCCGCCTTGACTACCTGGGGCGTAACGACGACCAAGTGAAAATCCGCGGTGTGCGGATCGAACTCGGCGAAATCGAGACCTGCCTGGGCGGACATCCCGATGTGCGCGAGGCTGTGGTGATTGCCCGCGACGGACGTCTGATCGCGTACTTCACCGCGCGTCAGGCGCTGGATATCGAGCAGCTGCGCCGCTACCTGCAAGCCCAATTGCCGGACGCGATGGTCCCGGCGGCCTACATGCACCTGGACAACCTGCCGCTGACGGCCAACGGCAAGCTGGACCGCAAGGCGCTGCCGGAACCGGATCAAAGCGCACAACTGAGCCGTGACTACGTGGCGCCGGTGGGTGAGGTGGAAGTCGCACTCGCACAGATTTGGGCCGAAGTGCTCAAGGTCGAGCGCGTGGGCCGCCATGATCATTTCTTCGAACTTGGCGGGCATTCGTTGCTCGCGGTCGGCCTGATCAGCCGCATGCGCCAGGCGGGCTTGCAGGCCGACGTGCGCGTGCTGTTCAACCAGCCAACCCTGGCAGCATTGGCCGCTGCCGTTGGCCACAGCCGTGAAGTGACGGTCGAGCCCAACCGCATTCAGCCCGGGTGCACGCGCATTACCCCGGACCTGCTGACACTGGTCAGCCTCGACCAGGCCAGCCTTGACCGGATTGTCGACAGCGTACCGGGTGGCGCCTCCAACGTGCAGGACATCTACCCGCTGGCCCCGCTGCAGGAAGGCATTCTGTACCATCACCTCAGCGCCGAGCAGGGTGATCCGTACCTGCTGCAGGCGCGCTTCAGCTTTGCCGACATGCAGCGTTTGCAGGCATTTACCCAGGCGCTGCAGCGCGTGATCGATCGACACGACATCCTGCGCACCGCGATTGTGCTCGAAGGCCTGCCGGCCCCGGTACAAGTGGTGTGGCGCAAGGCTGAGTTGGATGTGCAAGAGGTGCCGCTGGAAGAGACAGGCGACGATGTGATGGCCCAGCTTGAGCAACGGTTTGGGGCCCGCCAACATCGTCTCGACCTGGCCAGCGCGCCGCTCATGCAACTGGTGTATGCCCAGGACCCGGCCCGGCAGCGTGTGGCGGCGATTCTGCTGTTCCACCACATCGCCCTGGACCATACCGCGCTGGAGGTGGTCAGCCAGGAAATGCAGGCCTACCTGGTGGACCCGGCTGTGCAACTGGCCGAACCGGTGCCTTATCGCAATTACGTGGCCCAGGCGCGCCTGGGTGTCAGCGAGCAGGAGCATGAGGCGTTCTTTCGCGAGCTGCTCGGGGATATCGATACCCCGACCTTGCCCTTCGGCCTGCAAGATGTGCAAGGCGATGCCCAACATATCGAAGAAGCGCACCTGGTGGTCGATGCCGAACTCGATCGGCGCCTGCGTGGCCAGTTGCGTCAGCTTGGCGTCAGTGCCGCCAGCCTGTTTCACCTGGCCTGGGCACAGGTGCTCGCGGCCGCGACCGGCCAGCAGAACGTGGTGTTCGGCACCGTCCTGATGGGCCGAATGCTCGGCGGTGAAGGCGCGGAACGGGCATTGGGCATGTTTATCAATACCTTGCCCCTGCGTCTTGATATCGACCACCGCGATGCCCGTGCCGGCGTGCGCCAGGCCCATGTGCGCCTCAGCGCGTTGCTGGGGCATGAACACGCGTCGCTGGCCTTGGCGCAACGCTGCAGCCAGGTGACCGCGCCCTTGCCGTTGTTCAGTGCATTGCTGAACTACCGGCACAGCGCCGTGGCCGAGGGCTCCGAGCAAGTCCAGCAAGCCTGGCAGGGTATGGAAGGGCTCGGCGGTGAGGAGCGCACCAACTACCCGCTGACCTTGAACGTGGACGAGTGGGGTGACGGTTTCAGCTTGACCGTACTGACTCTGGCTCAGATCGGCGCGCAACGGGTGTGCGGCTTTGTACACCAGGCGCTGGAGCAGTTGGTGCAGGCGCTGGAGCAGTCATCGACCACGGCGCTGCAGGCCCTGGCGATATTGCCGGCGACTGAACGCGAACAGGTGCTGCAGACCTTTAACTCCACCACACGGGCGTATCCTGCCGCGCTGACGGTGCACGGGGTTTTCGAAGCGCTCGTGGCCACGCAGCCTCAGGCACTGGCCGCAGTGCAGGATGGGCAGCGACTGACCTATGGTGAACTGAACAACCGCGCCAACCGCCTGGCCCACCACCTGCTGGGCCTCGGCGCAGCGCCGGGTGAGCGGGTGGCAATCCTGCTGGAGCGTTCCCTGGATTTGCTGGTGGCGCAGTTGGCGATCAGCAAGTGCGCAGCGGTATATGTACCGCTGGACGTGAACGCCCCGGCAGATCGCCAAGCCTTCATGATTGAAGACAGCGGCGCCCGCTGGGTGCTGACCACCAGCGCGACCGAGGTGGCTGGCCATCGTCTGGACCTGGACCGCCTCGACCTGAGCGCGGAATCCGAGCACAACCCGAGCCTGGAACAGTCGTCGGAAACTGCGGCGTACATCATGTACACCTCCGGTTCCACCGGCACTCCGAAAGGCGTGCTGGTGCCGCACCGGGCGATCACGCGGCTGGTGATCAACAACGGTTATGCCGAATTCAACCCGCAGGACCGCGTGGCCTTCGCTTCCAACCCGGCTTTCGATGCCAGTACCCTCGACGTGTGGGCACCGTTGCTCAACGGCGGTGCGGTAGTGGTGGTCGATCAGGACACGTTGTTGTCACGCGATGCCTTCGCCACCTTGCTGCAAGAGCAGTCAATCAGTGTGCTGTGGATGACTGCCGGGCTGTTCCATCAGTACGCCGAAGGTTTGCTGCCGGTATTCCCGCAACTGCGTTACCTGATTGTCGGCGGTGATGTGCTTGACCCAAGCGTGATCGCCCGCGTACTCAAGGACGGGGCGCCGCAGCACTTGCTCAACGGCTACGGCCCCACCGAAGCCACTACCTTCTCGACCACTTATGAAATTCAGCGTGCGGACGAGGGCAGCATTCCCATCGGCAAGCCGGTCGGCAACAGCCGCGCCTATGTGCTGGATGCCCGTCAGCAGCCGGTGCCAGTAGGTGTCGCCGGCGAGTTGTACATTGGCGGCCAGGGCGTGGCCCTGGGTTATCTGAACCGTACCGACCTTACGGCCCATGCGTTCCTGGTCGACCCGTTCAACGACGGCGGCCTGATGTACCGCACCGGCGACCTGGTGGCCTGGCGTGCCGACGGTACCTTGCAATACCTGGGGCGTAACGACCAGCAGGTGAAGATCCGTGGTTTCCGTATCGAACTGGGTGAGATCGAAGCGCGCCTGGGCGAACACCCCCAGGTCAAGGACGTGGTGGTGTTGGCTCGTCAGGATGAGCCGGGGCACAAGCGCCTGGTGGCTTATTTCACCGAACGCGAAACCATCAACATCGAAACCCTGCGCGACTATCTGCATGACCAGTTGCCGGACTATATGGTCCCGGCCGCGTATGTGCGTCTGGACAGCCTGCCGCTGACCAACAACGGCAAAGTCGACCGCAAGGCCTTGCCGGCGCCGGATCAGGACGCACTGCTCAGCCGTGGCTACGAAGCGCCCCAAGGCGAAATCGAAACCCTGCTGGCGCAGATCTGGGCCGATGTGCTCAAGGTCGAGCAAGTAGGGCGCCACGACAATTTCTTCGAACTCGGTGGCCACTCGTTATTGGCGGTGAGCCTGATCGAGCGGATGCGTCAGGTCGAGCTCAGCGCCGATGTGCGCGTGTTGTTCCGCCAGCCAACCCTGGCCGCGCTGGCGGCTGCGGTTGGCAGCGGACGCGAGGTGGCCGTACCGGCCAACCTGATTACCCCTGACTGCGAACGCATCACCCCGGCACTGTTACCGCTGGCCCAACTGAGCCAGGCCGGCATCGACCGCATTGTCGCCTCGGTACCGGGCGGCGTGGCCAATGTGCAGGATATTTATCCCTTGGCGCCGTTGCAGGAAGGGGTGCTTTACCACCATATCCGTACCGACGAAGGCGACCCTTACCTGCTGCAATCAAGCTACGGCTTCGACAACCTTGAGCGTTTCCAGGTCTTCGCCGATGTGCTGCAAGCGGTCATCGACCGGCATGACATCCTGCGTACCGGTCTGGTCTGGGAAGGTCTGGAAAGCCCGATGCAAGTGGTGTGGCGCAAGGCCCGACTGGTGGTGCAGGAGGTCGTATGCGACCCAGCGGCAGGTGACGTGCTGGCGCAACTGCGCGAGCGTTTCGACGCCCGTCACTATCGCCTCGACCTGACTCAGGCCCCCTTGATGCGCATGGTCTACGCCCAGGACCCGGCCAACCGGCGCATCGTCGCGGTGCTGATGTTCCATCACCTGGTCATGGACCACACCGCGCTCGATACCGTGCAGCAGGAAATGCGCAAGATCCTGCTGGGCCACGGCGAGGCGCTGGGGCATGCCGTGCCTTACCGCAATTATGTGGCGCAGGCCCGGCTGGGCAGCAGCGAAGCGGAGCACGAGGCGTTTTTCCGCGAGATGCTCGGCACCCTCGATGAGCCCACCTTGCCGTTCGGCCTGCAGGATGTGCAGGGCGAAGGTCACGGTGTGGGCGAGGCCACGCACTTGCTGGACGTCGACCTCAGCCTGCGGCTGCGTGAGCAGGCGCGTCAGGCCGGCGTGAGTGCCGCCAGTTTGTTCCACCTGGCCTGGGCCCGTGTATTGGGCACGCTGTCGGGTCGTCAGAATGTGGTGTTCGGCACCGTGCTGCTGGGGCGCATGCAAGGCGGCGAGGGGGCGGACCGGGCGCTGGGGATGTTTATCAATACCTTGCCGCTGCGCGTGGACGTGGCACAGGTCAGCGTGCAGGGGGCGGTCAAGTCCACCCATGCGCGGCTCACGGCATTGCTGGGGCATGAACATGCCTCACTGGCCCTGGCCCAGCGTTGCAGCGGAGTCGCGGCCACCACGCCGTTGTTCAATGCCTTGCTCAACTACCGCCACAGTGCCGGGGTCGAAGACGCGGTGGAGATGGACCAGGCGTGGCACGGCATGTACCTGCTGCACGCCGAAGAACGCACCAACTACCCCATCACCCTGAGCGTCGATGACCTGGGCGAGCAGTTCAATCTCAGCGCGCTGGTGGTCTCGCCGATTGAGGCGCGCCGCATTTGTGACTACCTGCTGACCGCCGTCACGCACTTGGTGCAGGCACTGGAGCAGACGCCGCAGCTGCCGTTGGAGCACGTCACGGTGTTGCCGGAGGAAGAAGCGCGGCAAGTGCTGCAGGCATTCAACGCCACGGCACGTGCCTATCCCGGCGGGCAGACCGTGCACGACGTGTTCCAGCAGCAGGCAGCGGCAACCCCGCACGCCGTGGCGGCGGTGCAGGGTGCAGTTTCACTGACCTATGGTGAACTGAATGCGCGGGCCAACCAACTGGCCCACCACCTGCTGGAGCTCGGCGCAGCACCGGGTGAGCGGGTGGCGATCCTGCTGGAGCGTTCCCTGGATTTGCTGGTGGCGCAGTTGGCGATCAGCAAGTGCGCGGCGGTGTATGTACCGCTGGATGTGAATGCGCCGACGGATCGCCAAGCCTTCATGATTGAAGACAGCGGCGCCCGCTGGGTGTTGACCACCAGCACAACCGAGGTGGCTGGCCATCGTCTGGACCTGGACAGCCTCGACCTGAGCACGGAATCCGAGCACAACCCGGCCCTGGAGCAGTCATCGGAAACCGCGGCCTACATCATGTACACCTCCGGCTCCACCGGCACGCCGAAAGGCGTGCTGGTGCCGCACCGGGCGATCACACGGTTGGTGATCAACAACGGTTATGCCGAGTTCAACCCGCAGGACCGCGTGGCCTTCGCTTCCAACCCGGCATTCGACGCCAGTACCCTCGATGTATGGGCACCGTTGCTCAACGGCGGCGCAGTGGTGGTGGTTGATCAGGACACGCTGTTGTCCCGTGACGCCTTCGCCGCCTTGCTGCAAGAGCAGTCGATCAGCGTATTGTGGATGACCGCCGGTTTGTTCCACCAATACGCCGAAGGTTTGCTGCCGGTATTCCCGCAACTGCGCTACCTGATTGTCGGCGGTGATGTGCTGGACCCAAGTGTGATTGCGCGCGTGCTTAAGGACGGCGCACCGCAGCACCTGCTGAACGGTTACGGCCCGACCGAAGCCACTACCTTCTCGACCACCTATGAAATTCAACGCGCAGACGAGGGCAGCATTCCCATCGGTAAACCGGTCGGCAACAGCCGGGCCTATGTGCTGGATGCCCGTCAGCAGCCGGTGCCAGTAGGTGTCGCCGGCGAGTTGTACATCGGCGGGCAGGGCGTGGCCCTGGGTTATCTGAACCGTACCGACCTGACGGCCCACGCCTTCCTGGTCGACCCGTTCAACGACGGCGGCCTGATGTACCGCACCGGCGACCTGGTGGCCTGGCGTGGCGATGGCACCCTGCAGTACCTGGGGCGTAACGACCAGCAGGTGAAGATTCGCGGCTTCCGTATCGAACTGGGCGAGATCGAAGCGCGCCTGGGCGAACACCCCCAGGTCAAGGACGTGGTGGTACTGGCCCGTCAGGATGAACCAGGGCACAAGCGCCTGGTGGCCTACTTCACTGAACGCAGCCGAGTGGAAATCGAAGCGCTGCGCGATCATTTGCACGATCAACTGCCGGACTACATGGTTCCGGCCGCCTACGTACGTCTGGACAGCCTGCCGCTGACCAACAACGGCAAAGTCGACCGCAAGGCTTTGCCAGCGCCCGATCAGGACGCACTGCTCAGCCGTGGCTACGAAGCGCCCCAGGGCGAAATCGAAACCCTGTTGGCGCAGATCTGGGCCGATGTGCTCAAGGTTGAGCAAGTCGGGCGCCACGACAACTTCTTCGAACTGGGCGGCCATTCGCTATTGGCGGTCAGCCTGATCGAGCGGATGCGCCAGGTCGAGCTCAGCGCCGATGTGCGGGTCCTGTTCAGCCAGCCGACACTCGCCGCTTTGGCGGCGGCCGTCGATAACGGGCGCATGACCGCGGCACCGGCCAATCGCATCGGCCTGGGCTGTGAGCGCATCACGCCTGACATGCTGCCCTTGGCCAACCTGGACCAGGCGGGCATTGATCGTGTGGTCGCCGGTGTACCGGGCGGCGTGGCCAACGTGCAGGATATCTATGCGCTGGCACCGTTGCAGGAAGGCCTGTTGTATCACCACGTCACCGCCAGCCACGGCGATCCATACCAGCAGCACGCGCTGTTTGCATTTGACAGTCGCGAGCGCCTGGATGCATTTGCCCAGGCCTTGCAGGCAGTGATTGCCCGTCACGATATCCTGCGGACCGCCCTGGTCTGGGACGGCCTGGAAACGCCGGTGCAGGTGGTCTGGCGCGAGGCGCCGCTGGGGCTCACATCATTGAATGTGGATGAAGACGGCGACGTGGCTGCGCAAGTGCGTGAACAACTCGACCCGAGCCGTTTCCCACTGGACCTGCGCCGCGCGCCGATGATGCACCTTGGGGTCGCCCATGACCCCCGCCAGCAACGCTGGATCGGCATGCTGGTCTTCCATCACCTGGTCAATGACGCTGCTTCGCTGGGTGTGCTGACGGCGGAAATCGAAGCGCATATGCTCGACCAGCAGCACCGGTTGCCCGCCAGCGTGCCGTATCGCAACTACGTGGCGCAAACCCGTCAAGGCAAGGATCGCGCCGCCCATGAAGCGTTTTTCCGCGACATGCTCGGCGACTTTGACCAGCCGACCCTGGCGTTCGGCTTGCTCGACACCATGGACGCCGCGAGCAGCGAGCAAGTGCTCGGCAACGTGCCGGCAGCGCTGGGGCTGCGTATCCGGGCCCAGGCACGTTTGGCCGGGGTGAGTGCGGCCAGCCTGTATCACCTGGCGTGGGCACAAATCCTGGGCGCCGTGTCGGGCCAGGATGACGTGGTGTTCGGCACCGTACTGCTGGGCCGTCTGCAAGCCGGTGAGGGCGCCGACCGGGCCTTGGGCATGTTTATCAACACCTTGCCGTTACGCGTGAAAATGGCCGGCCTGCAGGTCAAGGCAGCACTCAAGCACACCCACGCCGGGTTGTCGGCATTGCTGGCCCATGAGCACGCGCCGTTAAGCCTCGCGCAACGCTGCAGCGCAGTGGCCGCGCCAACGCCGCTGTTCAACAGCCTGCTCAATTACCGCCATATCACGGCCGCTGATGAACACAGCCAACAGGCCTGGGAAGGTATCGTCGGGCTGGAAAGCGACAGCATCGTCAGCTACCCGCTGGTGCTGGAAGTCGATGACCTGGGCAGTGAGTTCCGCCTGACCGCGCGCGCACCGCGGGCAATCGGTGCGCAGCGCCTGCTGGACTACCTGCTGATCAGCCTGGATAACCTGGCCAATGCACTGGAAATGGCGCCTCGCACGGCCTTGCCGCAACTGTCGGTATTGCCCGCCGCCGAGCGCGAGACCCTGCTCGGGTTTAACGCCACCGACGCCGATTACCCGCGCGATACCACCGTGGTGCAGATGATCGAGGCCCAGGCCGCTCGGGACCCGGCGGCGATTGCGGTGGTGCTGGGCGACCAGCAGTTGAGCTACCGCGACCTGAACGAGCAGGCCAACCGCGTCGCCCATTATTTGCGCAGCCTTGGTGCGGGCGCCGATAGCTGCGTGGCGATCTGCATGCCACGCAGCCTGGAGCTGATTGTCGGCTTGTTGGGCATCCTCAAATCCGGCGCCGCTTATGTGCCGCTGGACCCCGAATACCCGGCGCAACGCCTGGCGTTCGCCCTGCAGGATAGCCAGCCGCTGGCAGTGCTGGTGCAGGACTCCAGCCGTGGCGCGCTGGGCGATACGGCCATGCCGCTGATTGACCTGGCGGATGCCGCTTTGGCAGGGCAGCCGCTGGACAATCCACCCGCCCTGGCCAAGGCCCATGACCTGGCCTATGTGATCTTCACCTCAGGCTCCACCGGCCGCCCCAAAGGCGTGATGGTGGAACACGGCTCGCTGGTCAACCACATCAGCTGGCAAACCCATGCCTTTGGTTTTGATGCCACAGACCGCTTCCTGCAACGGACCTCGGTGGCGTTCGACGCGTCGGTCTGGGAAATCTGGACACCGTTGGCCATCGGTGCGCGGCTGGTCTTGCTGCCGGCTGAAGCCTCGCGGGATGTCGAGCACATGGCGCGTACGCTGGTGGAGCAGGGCGTGAGTATTGCCCAGTTCGTGCCGAGCCTGTTGCGCCTGCTGGTGCAATTGCCCGAGACGGGCGTGCGCTGCCGCTACCTGTTCAGCGGCGGTGAAGCCCTTGACCCGCAGTTGGCCATGCAGGCCCGTGCACTGACCACCCACGGCATCGTCAACCTGTACGGGCCGACGGAAGCGACCATCGACAGCACGTCCTGGACCTTCAATGACCCAGGCCCGCTCGATGCGGTGCCAATCGGCAAACCCATCGCCAACGCCCGCGCCTATGTCCTCGATGCGCACCTGCAGCTGCTGCCGCTGGGTGTCGCCGGTGAGCTGTACATCGGTGGTGCCGGGGTGGCTCGCGGTTACCTGGGGCGCGATGACCTGACCGCCGAACGCTTCCTGGCCGACCCGTTCAACCCGGGCGGGCGCTTGTACAAAACCGGCGACCTGGTGCGCTACCTGGCGGACGGCACGCTGGAATACCTGGGCCGTAACGACGATCAGATCAAGCTGCGCGGCTTGCGCATCGAACTGGGTGAAATCGAGGCGTGCCTGGTCGCCCATGCCGAGGTGCAGGAGGCCGTGGTGCTGGTGCGCAACGAGCGCCTGATCGCTTATTGCCGCGCGCCGTCGAGCCTGGACATCCAGGCCTTGCGAGCGCAGGTACAAGCACAGTTGCCGAGCTACATGGTGCCCCAGGCGTATGTGCTGCTGGACGCGCTGCCCCTGAGCCCCAACGGCAAGGTGGATCGCCAGGCGCTGCCGGACCCGGACAGCACGTCGGTACTGGTGCGCGAGTACGAGGCACCGGTGGGCGAGACGGAAATCACCCTGGCGCGGCTCTGGTGCGAACTGCTCGAGGTGGAGCAAGTCGGGCGTCACGACCACTTCTTTGAACTGGGCGGCCATTCGCTGTTGATGGTCAACCTGATGGGCCGCATGCGTGAAGCCGGCTTGAAGGCGGACGTGCGCACCTTGTTCAATCAGCCGACCCTGGCGGCGCTGGCCGCATCGGTGGGGGCGAGCGAAGAGCAGGCGGTACCGGCCAACCTGATCCCGGCCGACTGCACCCGCATTACGCCGTCGATGTTGCCGCTGGCCACCCTTGACCAGGCGAGCATCGAGCGCATCGTCGCCACAGTCAGCGGTGGCGCGGCCAACGTGCAGGACATCTACCCGTTGGCACCGTTGCAGGAAGGCATCCTCTATCACCACCTCAGCGCGGTGCACGGCGACCCTTACGTCATGCAATTGCGCTACGCCTTCGAGCACGTCGAGCGCTTGCACGCGTTCAGCGCAGCGCTGCAACAGGTGATCGAACGCCATGACATCCTGCGCACCAGCGTGGTTTGGGAGGGCCTGCAACAACCGATGCAGGTGGTGTGGCGCACTGCGCGGCTGTCGGTGCAGCGTGCGTCGCCGGATATCCGGCAGCCACGCCTGGACCTGACCCAGGCGCCGATGATGCAGCTGCTGTATGCCGAAGAGGCCACCGATGGCCGCGTGGTCGCCACGCTGTTGTTCCATCACATGATCCTCGATCACGTGGCCATGGAGGTGGTGCAGCAGGAAATGCAAGCCTTCCTCATGGGCGAGACGGCACAGCTGCAGGCCCCGGTGCCGTACCGCAACTATGTGGCGCAAACCCGCCTGGGGCAGGGCGAGCAGGCGCACGAGCGGTTCTTCCGCGAACAGCTGGCGGACATTGAGGAGCCAACCCTGGCCTTTGGCCTGCAAGGGATTGCCGATGACGAGCCGGTAGAGGAAGCCTATATGCCGCTTGACGCCGGGCTGAGTCGGCGCCTGCGCGTGCAGACGCGGCAACTGGGCGTCAGCCCCGCCAGCCTGTTCCACCTGGCGTGGGCTCAGGTGCTGGGTGTGGTGTCGAGTACCGAGCGCGTGGTGTTCGGCACGGTGTTGATGGGCCGCATGCAAGGCGGCGAGGGGGCGGAGCGGGCGCTGGGGATGTTTATCAATACCCTGCCGTTGCGTGTCGACCTGGGAGGTATCGGCGTGCAGGCTGCGCTCAAGGCCACCCATGCACGGCTCAACGGCCTGCTGGCCCACGAGCATGCCTCGCTGGCACTGGCGCAACGCTGCAGCAGCGTCGCGCAATCCACGGCGCTGTTCAGTGCCTTGCTCAACTATCGCCACAGCCATGGCGCACCGGTGTCCGGTGCCGAAGCCGAGGCCTGGCAAGGCATGCAACTGTTGCAGGCACAGGAACACAGCAACTACCCGCTGACCTTGAGCGTCAACGATCAAGGCCAAGCGTTCAGCCTCAGCGCGCTGGTGGTGGCCTCGGTGGGCGCGCAGCGCATCTGCGACTATGTCGTGGGTGTGGTCGAGGGCCTGGTACAGGCTCTGGAGCACACGGCGGACACGCCGATGCATCACCTGTCGATCCTGCCGGCTCATGAACGCCAGCAATTGTTGAGCGGTTTCAACGCCACGCAGATCGACTTCCCCGTCGGACACACCCTTCACCAGCGCTTTGAAACCCAGGTCGAGCTGTACCCCCACGCACTGGCCGTGGTGTACCAGGGCCAAAGCCTGACGTACAGCGAGTTGAACCGGCAGGCCAATCAGCTGGCGCACCAGTTGATCGAACTGGGCGTGCAGCCCGACGACCGCGTGGCCATCTGCGCGCGGCGCAGCCTGGAAATGCTGGTCGGGCTGGTAGCGATTCTCAAGGCGGGCGCGTGCTATGTGCCGATCGACCCGGCGCACCCGGCCGAACGCTTGAGTTACCTGCTGGAGGACAGCACACCCGTGGCCGTGCTGATGCAGCCCGCCCTGGCGCAGCGCCTGCCGACCGTGACCGCGCCAGTGCTGGAGCTGGACAGTCGCCTGTGGCAAGGGCCGTCGAAGGGTAACCCGCAGGTCAGCGGGCTCACCCCGGCGCACCTGGCGTACGTGATCTACACCTCCGGATCGACCGGGCTGCCCAAGGGCGTGATGGTTGAGCACCAGACCCTGGAAAACCTGGTGAACTGGCACTGCGACACGTTTGAGCTGCGGCACGGGAGCCACACCTCCAGCGTTGCCGGGTTCGGTTTTGACGCCATGGCTTGGGAAGTCTGGCCAGCCCTGTGCGTGGGCGCCACCCTGCACTTGCCACCGGCCCGGGAGGGCGGCGAAGACATTGATGCGCTGCTCAAGTGGTGGCTGGCGCAGCCGCTGGACGTGAGCTTCCTGCCCACGCCGGTGGCGGAGTACGCCTTCAGCCAGAACCTGCAACACCCGACCCTCAAGACCCTGTTGGTCGGTGGCGACCGCCTGCGTCAGTTCCACACGCCGCAGCGCTTCAAACTGGTCAACAACTATGGCCCGACCGAGGCCACGGTTGTCGCCACCTCCGGTGTGGTCGAGGCCGGCCAGGCGCTGCATATCGGCAGGCCGGTGGCCAACACCCAGGTGTACCTGCTGGACGCGCATCAACAGCCAGTGCCCGTCGGTGTTGCCGGCGAGCTGTACGTGGCCGGGGCCGGGGTGGCGCGCGGTTACCTGAACCGTGCGCAAATGACCGCCGAGCGCTTCCTCAAGGATCCGTTCAGCCACGACCCGCAGGCGCGTATGTACCGCACCGGCGACCTGGCGCGCTGGTTGCCGGATGGCACACTGGATTACCTGGGGCGTAACGATGACCAGGTGAAGATCCGCGGTGTGCGTATCGAGCTGGGCGAAATCGAAACCCGCCTGGGCGAGCATGCCCAGGTTCGCGAAGCCGTGGTACTGGCGCGGGAGGCGCGCCTGGTCGCTTACTTCACCGAGACGCAAGCCGTGTCGATCGAGGACTTGCGCAGTTGGTTGCAGGCGCAATTGCCCGAGTACATGGTGCCGAGCGCCTATGTGCGGCTCGACCATATGCCGCTCACCGCCAATGGCAAGCTCGACCGCCGGGCGCTGCCGGAACCGGGGCTGGATGCGCTGATCAGCCGTGGCTATGAGGCACCTGAAGGGGAAGTGGAAACCACCCTGGCGCAGATCTGGGCCGAAGTGCTCAAGCTGGAGCAGGTGGGGCGTCACGACAACTTCTTCGAACTGGGCGGGCATTCATTGCTGGCGGTGGGCCTGGTGGAACGCATGCGCCAGGCCGGTTTGCAGGCCGATGTACGCGTGCTGTTCAGTCAGCCAACCCTGGCAGCGCTCGCCGCTTCCGTGGGTGCCGGTCACGAAGTGGCGGTGCCGCGCAATCGGATCGAGCCGGATTGCACGCAGATCACCCCGGACCTGCTGCCCCTGGCCACACTGGATCAGGCGAGTATCGAGCGAATTGTCGCCAGTGTCCCGGGCGGCGTGGCCAACGTGCAGGACATCTATGCCCTGGCACCGCTGCAGGAGGGCTTGTTGTACCACCATATCAGCGCCGAACAGGGCGACCCGTACCAGCAACATGCGTTGTTCGCATTCGACAGCCGCCAGCGCCTGGAAGGGTTTGCCCAGGCCCTGCAACGGGTGATCGCGCGCCATGACATCCTGCGTACCAGCCTGTTCTGGGCGCAACTGGAAGCACCGGTGCAAGTGGTCTGGCGCGAGGCTCCGCTGACGGTTGAGGAATTCATCCCGCAAGCGGGCGAGGTGCTGGCGCAACTGCGCGAGCACTTCAGCCTGGGGCGTCACCGCATGGACATCCGCCAGGCACCGATGATGCATCTGGGCTTCGCCCATGATCCGCAGCATCAGCGCTGGATTGGCATGCTCAGCTTCCACCACCTGGTCAATGACGCCACGTCCATGGGCGTGCTGGTGGCGGAAATCGAAGCGCACATGAGTGGTTGTGAGGCGCAACTCGGGGCTTCGGTGCCGTACCGCAACTATGTCGCTCAGGCCATGCAGGGCAAGGACCGCGCGGCCCACGAGGCGTTCTTTACCCAGATGCTCGGCGATGTCGACGAGCCGACGCTGCCGTTTGGCGTGCAACGCATCGACAGCGCGCGGGACCCCAGCGAAGAAGCCGAACACTGGCTGGGCGCGGCGTTCAGCCAGCGCCTGCGCCAGCAGGCGCGGCAACTGGGCGTCAGTGCGGCCAGCCTGTATCACTGGGCATGGGCGCAGGTGGTCGGTGCGGTGTCGTCGCGCGACGACGTGGTGTTCGGCACGGTGTTGCTCGGTCGCTTGCAGGCCGGCGAAGGCGCCGACCGCTCCCTGGGCATGTTCATCAATACGTTGCCGCTGCGTGTGCGCCTGACCGATGACAGTGTGTCGGTGGCCGTCAAGCGTACCCATGCCGCCTTGAGCCAGTTGCTCGCCCATGAGCATGCGTCATTGACCCTGGCTCAACGCTGCAGTGGGGTTGCCGCGCCGGCGCCGTTGTTCAGTGCCTTGCTCAATTACCGTCATGGTTCGGCCAGCGCCAGCGACGCCAGCCGGGCGGCCTGGGAAGGGATCGAAATGATCGGCGGGGAAGGGGTCGACAGCTATCCGTTGATTCTTTCGGTGGACGATGTGGGCGAGGACTTCCGGGTCAATGCCCTGGCGCCGCAGTCGGTCGGTGCACAGCGCGTGCTGGGGTACATGACCACGGTGCTGGGCGATCTGCTCGATGCCCTGGAGCAGGCTCCCCATGCTGCTTTCCAGCACCCGTCGATCCTGCCCGCAGAGGAGCGCAGGCATGTGCTGCACGGATTCAATGCCACCGTACGTGACTATCCGGCGAGCATGCCGGTGCACCAGATGTTCGAGTCGTGGGCACAGGCGCAGCCGCAGGCCGTGGCGGCGGTGCACGGCGAGCAACAGGTGAGCTATGCCGAACTGAACGCCCGTGCTAACCGTCTGGCCCATCACCTGGTCAGCCTGGGAATGCCGGAAGGGTCAAGCGTGGCCGTGCTGCTGGAACGTTCGATTGACCTGCTCGTGAGCCAACTGGCCCTGAGCAAATGCGCGCTGGTGTATGTGCCGCTGGACGTCAATGCACCCGTCGAACGCCAGGCCTTCATGCTCAGCGACAGCCAGGCGACGTTGCTGTTGAGCCACGCCGGGCTGGGCAAGGCGTTGCAGGTGCAGCGGCTCGATCTGGATCAGGCCCACTTGGGCCAACTGCCTGATGACCAGCCGGCGGTGGTGGTCAGCAGCGAGGCGGCGGCGTACATCATGTACACCTCCGGCTCTACCGGTACACCCAAGGGTGTGCGGGTGCCCCATCGAGCCATCACACGACTGGTGATCAATAACGGTTATGCCGATTTCAATCAGCACGACCGCGTGGCGTTCGCGTCCAACCCGGCGTTTGATGCCAGCACCCTGGAAGTCTGGGCGCCGTTGCTCAATGGCGGCGCGGTGGTGGTGATCGACCAGGACACACTGTTGACGCAACATGCGTTTGCCGCCCTGTTGCAGCAGGACGTCAGCGTGGTGTGGATGACTGCCGGGTTGTTCCATCAATACGCCGAGGGTTTGCTGGAGGCCTTTGCGCGCCTGCGCTACCTGATCGTCGGCGGCGATGTGCTGGACCCGAGCGTGATTGCCCGGGTACTCAAAGGCGGTGCTCCTAGGCATCTGCTGAACGGGTATGGCCCGACCGAAGCCACGACCTTCTCGACCACCCATGAGATCACCCGGGCGGATGAGGGCAGCATTCCAATTGGCAAACCGGTCGGCAACAGCCGCGCTTATGTGCTTGATGCGCATCAGCAGCCCGTGCCGGTCGGGGTGACCGGTGAGCTGTACATCGGTGGGCAGGGTGTGGCGCTGGGGTACCTCAACCGGCCTGAATTGACGGCAGAGAAATTCCTCGTCGACCCGTTCAGCGACGGCGGCTTGATGTACCGCACGGGCGACCTGGTGGCCTGGCGCGCCGACGGTACGTTGCAGTATCAGGGGCGCAACGACCAACAGGTGAAGATCCGTGGCTTCCGTATCGAGCTGGGCGAGATCGAAACCCGCTTGGCCGGCTGCCCTGGCGTCAAGGATGCCGTGGTGCTGGCCCGCCAGGACGAGCCAGGGCACAAGCGTCTGGTGGCCTATTTTACCGAACGCGAAAGCCTGGATATCGAGGCTCTGCGCGCCCGCCTGCAGGGGCAGTTGCCGGAGTACATGGTGCCAGCCGCCTATGTACGACTGGACAGCCTGCCGCTGACCGGCAACGGCAAAGTCGACCGTAAGGCCTTGCCGGCGCCGGACCAGGACGCGGTGCTCAGCCGTGCCTACGAGGCGCCCGAGGGGCCGGTGGAAGTGGCATTGGCACAGCTGTGGCAAACGGTGCTCAAGGTTGAACGGGTGGGGCGTCATGACCACTTCTTCGAGCTGGGTGGGCATTCGTTGCTGGCGGTCAGCCTGGTCGAGCAGATGCGCAAGCAAGGGCTGGACGCTGACTTGCGCGTGCTGCTCGCCCAACCGACGCTGGCAGCCATGGCGGCAGCGGTGGGGCAGGTGGAGCACGTGGTGGTGCCGCAATCCAGCGTGCCGACCCTTGAGCGCAAGCGGCGCATTTGACGCGATGCACAACAGCTCCCCTGTGGGAGCTGTTGCGCTTTGGCCGGAAGGCTCCCGCCTTGGCGCTTGGGTGTGGCCAATCTGGCAGGCATAAACCTTTAACCGTGGGAGCCGGGCAAGCCGGCTCCCGCATGTTTATCCGCTGGGCATCCCCATTGTCCCGGCTTCCCATGACATACACCTCAGTGCGGATGTTTTAGTTTTCCTGCCCTGTGGGGAGCCCTGTGGCGGGCATTCAACCCATCACTTTTTGAACCTGTCGGCGGCGGCGCCTCTGTCCATGGAAGGCATGCGCCGGCGTTCGATGCCCGGTTTTTCGGTTACACGCGAATTCGGGCTTTTTCGTCATTGTTTTCGAATCTTAAGCAGGGCACACCATGCACTTCAGCGAATTGATGGCAGTTCTTTCGACCCACCCGATCCATCTTCAACGTGAAGAGGATGACCTGATCATCCTGGGCGACGATGAGGGGCTCGATGACGGGGTGATCGACAGCCTGCGCAGGCACAAGGCGCAATTGCTTGAGTTGATCGCCCGCAACGGTGGCGACTGGCTGAGCCCGGCCTATCGCATTACCCCGCAGATGCTGCCATTGACGACGCTGGACCAGGCGACCATCGACCAGATTGTCGAGGCCGTGCCCGGTGGCCTGGCAAACGTGAAAGACATCTACCCACTGGCGCCGTTGCAGCAAGGCATGCTGTACCACCACTTGTCCGCCGAACAGGGTGACCCGTATCTGCTGCAATCGCAGTACGCGTTCGACAGCCGCGAGCGCCTGGAGCAATTCACCGAAGCCTTGCAGTACGTGATCAAGCGTCACGATATTCTGCGCACCACGGTGGTGTGGGAGAGCCTCGATGAACCGGTCCAGGTGGTGCTGCGCAAGGCCGCGCTGGTCAGTGAGGAAGTGCACCTGGACCCGCGCGACGGTGACGTGCTGACCCAACTGCAAGGTCGCTTCGATGCCCGTCATTATCGCCTGGACATTCGCCAGGCGCCGATGATGCGCATGGCTTTTGCGCTGGATTCAGCGAGTCAGCGTTGGGTGGCGGTGTTGATGTTTCACCATATGGCGCTGGACCATACCGCGATGGAGGTGGTGCAGCACGAAATGCAGGCCTTCCTGCTGGGGCAGGTCGAGCACCTCGGCGAGCCGGTGCCGTACCGTAACTACGTGGCCCAGGCTCTGCTGGGTGTGACGGAACAGCAGCATGAAGCGTTCTTTCGCGAGATGCTGGGCGACATCGACGAGCCGACCCTGCCTTTCGGCGCGCAGGATGTTCAGGGGGATGGTCACGGTATCGACGAAAGCCACCTGATGCTCGACAGCGGTTTGAGCAAGCGCCTGCGTGCCCAGGCGCGCCAGATAGGCGTGAGCGCCGCCAGCATGGTGCACCTGGCGCTGGCGCAAGTGCTGGGCAAGGTATCCGGACGCGAGGAAGTCGTCTTCGGTACGGTCCTGCTGGGTCGCATGCACGCGGGCGAGGGCTCTGACCGCGCCCTGGGCATGTTCATCAACACCTTGCCGCTGCGTGTCAGCGTCGGCGCGCAAAGCGTGCGCAGTGGCCTGAAGCTGACCCATCAGCGCCTGACCGCGCTGCTTGCGCATGAGCACGCCTCGCTGGCTCTGGCCCAGCGCTGCAGCGCCGTGGCCACGCCCACGCCGCTGTTCAGCGCGATGCTCAATTACCGCCACAGTGCCACCGGCGCTACCACCGAAGCGCAGGTCGCCTGGGCCGGCATGCAAGCGCTCGGGGCACAGGAGCGTACCAACTACCCCTTGACCGTCAACTTCGATGACCTGGGTGAGGATTTCCATATCACGGTACTCGCAGGCCCCGACATAGGCGCCGAGCGTGTCGCGCGCTACCTCAATGCCGCCTTGCAGAGCCAGGTCGATGCGCTGGAACACTCCCCGCAGGCGCCGCTGCAAACCCTGGGCATCCTGCCTGCAACCGAGCGCGAGCATCTGCTGCACGCCTGGAACAGCAACGAAACGGTGTATGCCGACAGCGCACTGATCCACAGCCAGGTCGAAGCCCGTGCGGCGGCGCGGCCTGACGCTGTCGCGGTGGTGTTTGATGACCAGCGCCTGAGCTACGGCGCGCTCAACCAGCGCGCCAACCAGGTCGCGCATCGCCTGCTGGCGTTGGGCGTGCGCCCGGATGATCGCGTAGCGATCTGCGTCGAGCGCGGTCTGGAAATGATCATTGGCCTGTTGGGTATTCTCAAGGCCGGTGCCGGTTACGTCCCCATCGATCCGGCCTACCCCCAGGAACGCATCAGCTACACCTTGCAAGACAGCGCGCCGGTGGCCGTGCTGGTGCAACAGGCCACCCACACCCGGGTGGCCGAATTGTCGGTGCCGGTGATCACGCTGGATGCGGGGGACTGCCAGGACGAATCAACCGGCAACCCCGAGGTCGCGGGCCTGACGCCGGCGAACCTGGCCTATGTGATCTACACCTCCGGTTCCACCGGATTGCCCAAGGGCGTGATGATCGAACACCGCAACGTGGCGCGCCTGTTCACCGCCACCGAGGACTGGTTCCACTTCAACGATCACGACGTATGGGCTTTGTTCCACTCGTTCGCCTTCGACTTCTCGGTCTGGGAAATCTGGGGCGCGCTGATGCACGGCGGGCAGTTGCTGGTGGTGCCGCAGCTGACCAGCCGCTCACCCGATGAATGCTATGCGCTGCTGTGCAGCGCCGGTGTAACCATTCTCAACCAGACCCCGAGCGCCTTCCGCGCACTGATCGTTGCCCAGGGCCAAAGCACCCTCAAGCACGCCCTGCGCCAGGTGATTTTTGGTGGCGAAGCACTGGAACCGGGGATTCTCAAGCCGTGGTACGCCCACACCGCCAATAGCGGTACGCAACTGGTGAACATGTACGGCATCACTGAAACCACAGTGCATGTGACTTATCGCGCCCTTGAAGCGGCGGATGCGCAGCTGGTGGGTGCCAGCCCGATTGGCGGGGGCATTCCGGACTTGCAGTTGTATGTGCTCGATGATCGGCGCGAACCCGTGCCGGTCGGGGTGGTGGGCGAGCTGTACGTCGGTGGCGCGGGCGTGGCCCGTGGTTACCTGAACCGCCCGGAACTCAATGCCGAGCGCTTTATCGACGACCCGTTCAGCGGCCGCCCTGGCGCTCGCCTGTACAAGACTGGCGATCTGGGCCGTCGCCTGGCAGACGGCAGCATCGACTACCTGGGGCGTAACGACGACCAGGTGAAAATTCGCGGTTTCCGGATTGAATTGGGCGAAATCCAAGCGCGCCTGGCAGCCTGTGACGGCGTGCGCGAAGCCGTGGTGATTGCCCGTGAAGACACGCCGGGGGACAAACGCCTGGTGGCCTATGTGATTGGTGATGAGGGCATGGCGCCGAACGCCGCCGACCTGCGGACCCAGTTGCTGGTGCATCTGGCCGAGTACATGGTGCCTGCTGCGTTTGTCATGCTCGACAGCTTCCCGTTGACCACCAACGGCAAGCTCGACCGCAAGGCCTTGCCGGCACCGGACGCCGACGCACTGGCGCGGCGTCAGTACGAAGCACCTCAAGGTGCGGTCGAAACTGCAATCGCGACGATCTGGCAGGACTTGCTCAATGTTGAGCAGGTTGGGCGCCAGGATCACTTTTTCGAGTTGGGTGGCCACTCGTTGCTGGCGGTCAAGTTGATCGAGCGCATGCGCCAGGTCGGGCTCGGTGCCGATGTGCGTGTGCTGTTCGGCCAGCCGACCCTCGCGGCCCTGGCCTCGGCTGTCGCCGGTGCGAGCAAGGACGTGGAGGTGCCCGCCAATCGTGTGCCCGAGGGTTGCGATCACATCACCCCGGACATGCTGCCCCTGGCGGACCTCGATCAGGACGCCATCGAGCGCATCGTGGCGACGGTGCCGGGCGGGGCGCGCAACGTCCAGGAAATCTACAGCCTGGCGCCCCTGCAAGAGGGCATCCTGTACCACCATTTGGCGGCCGCCCAGGGCGACCCCTATCTGCAATACGTGACCTTCAGCTTCACCAGCCGCGAGCGGCTGACACGTTTCGCCGACGCACTGCAAGGCGTGATTTCGCGACACGACATTCTGCGTACGGCGGTGGTCTGGGAGCGCCTGGACGAGCCGGTGCAAGTGGTCTGGCGCGAGGCACAGCTGGGCCTTGATGAAATCCCCCTGGATCCGGCCGCCGGTGATATCGCTGAACAACTGACCGCCTGCCTCAACCCGCGCCACCATCGCCTGGACATTCGCCAGGCCCCGCTGATGCGCATCGGCTACAGCGAGGACGCCCCCAACGAACGCTGGGTGGCCGTGTTGCTATTGCACCACCTGGTGGACGACGCCACCTCCCTGCGCATGCTGATCACCGAAGTCGAAGCCCATACCCGCGGTGAAGAAGCACAATTGCCGGCTTCGGTGCCGTATCGCAACTACGTGGCGCAGGCACGCCTGGGCGTGAGCCGCGAAGAACACGAAGCGTTCTTCAGTGAAATGCTGGGCGATATCGACGAGCCAACCCTGCCGTTTGGCCTGCAGGATGTGCAAGGCGATGGCCACGGGGTGGAAGAGGTGCTGCTGCAACTCGATGACACCCTCAACACGCGCCTGCGCAAGCAGGCTCGGCAGTTGGGCGTGACCCCGGCGAGCCTGTATCACCTGGCCTGGGCCCGGGTGCTGGGCGGTGTTTCCGGCCGCGATGACGTGGTGTTCGGTACGGTCTTGCTGGGGCGCCTGCAAGGCGGCGAAGGCGCCGACCGCGCCCTGGGGATGTTCATCAACACGCTGCCGTTGCGCATCAGCCTCAGTGAGGCGGGCGTACGCAGCCTGGTCAAAACGACCCATGCGCGCCTGACCGGTTTGCTCGGCCATGAGCACGCGTCGCTGGTGCTGGCGCAGCGCTGCAGCAAGGTGGCGCCCTCTACGCCGCTGTTCAGCTCGCTGCTCAACTACCGTCAGCTTGGCGGTGGGGATGTGTCCCAGGCCGCGCAGGCCGCCTGGGAAGGTATCGGCATCCTCGACAGCAAGGAACGCACCAACTACCCACTGACCCTGTCGGTCAACGACATGGGCGATGCCTTCAGCCTGTCGGTCATGGCCGACGGCACCATTGGTGCCGCACGCATCTGCGGCTATATGCAATGTGTGCTGGAAAACCTCGTGCAGGCGCTGGAACAGACGCCACAAGCCGCGCTGCCAAGCCTGGGCATGTTGCCGGCGCTTGAGCGTGAGCAACTGTTGCAACACTGGAACGCCACGGACAGCCTGTATGCCGATGCCGCGTTGATTCATCACCAGATCGAGCGCCAGGCGGCCGAACAGCCCGATGCCATCGCGGTGGTGTTTGAAGACAGTCACCTGAGCTACGCCGAGCTGAACACGCGCGCGAACAGGGTTGCGCACCGCCTGCTAAGCCTGGGCGTAAGCCCGGATGAGCGGGTGGCGATCTGCGTGGAGCGTGGGCTGGAAATGATCATCGGCTTGCTCGGCATCCTCAAGGCGGGTGCCGGTTACGTACCGATCGACCCTGCCTACCCGCAGGAACGCATCAGTTACACCCTGCAGGACAGTGCGCCGGTGGCGGTGCTGGTGCAGGCGGCGACACAGGCGCGGATTGCCGAACTTGCGGTGCCGGTGATTGACCTGGACGCGACGGACCTGCAACTGCAGCCGATGCAGAACCCGCAAGTGCCTGGCCTGACCTCGGCCAACCTGGCTTACGTGATCTACACCTCAGGCTCTACCGGCCTGCCCAAAGGTGTGATGATCGAGCACCGCAACGTGGCGCGGCTGTTCTCCGCCACCGAAGGGTGGTTCAACTTCAATGACAAGGACGTGTGGGCGCTGTTCCACTCGTTCGCCTTCGACTTCTCGGTCTGGGAAATCTGGGGCGCGCTGATCCACGGCGGGCAGTTGCTGGTAGTGCCGCAACTCACCAGCCGCTCGCCGGACGAGTGCTATGCGCTGCTGTGCAGTGCCGGTGTGACCATCCTCAACCAGACCCCGAGTGCCTTCCGTTCATTGATCGCCGCCCAGGGCCAGAGTGCCTTGAAGCATTCCCTGCGCCAGGTGATTTTCGGTGGCGAAGCCCTGGAACCGGGGATGCTCAAGCCTTGGTATGCGCGTGCGGCCAACGCCGGTACGCAACTGGTAAACATGTACGGCATCACCGAAACCACGGTGCATGTGACTTACCGCGCCCTTGAAGCGGCGGATGCGCAGTTGGTGGGGGCCAGCCCGATTGGCGGGCGTATTCCGGACTTGCAACTCTACGTGCTCGACAGCGCACGCGAACCGGTGCCGGTGGGCGTCGTGGGTGAGTTGTACGTCGGCGGTGCCGGGGTGGCACGTGGTTACTTGAACCGCCCGGAACTCAATGCCGAGCGCTTTATCGCCGACCCGTTCAGCGGGCGTGCCGATGCCCGCCTGTACAAGAGCGGTGACCTGGGCCGCTGGTTGCCCGATGGCAGCATCGACTACCTGGGACGCAATGACGACCAGGTGAAGATCCGTGGTTTCCGTATCGAACTCGGGGAAATCGAGGCGCACCTCGCGGCCTGTGACGGCGTGCGTGACGCGGTGGTGATTGCTCGCGAGGACCAGCCCGGCAACAAGCGCCTGGTGGCCTACGTCATCGCGGCCGATGGTGCCGAACTTGTGGCGGCCGACCTGCGCCAGCAGTTGCTGGTGTCCTTGGCCGATTACATGGTGCCCAGCGCATTCGTGATGCTTGAGCGCTTGCCGTTGACCACCAACGGCAAGCTTGATCGCAAAGCCTTGCCGGCGCCGGATGGCGAGGCCCTGGCGCGGCGCGAATACGAGCGTCCGGAGGGGGAGGTGGAGCAGACCCTCGCCGCGCTGTGGCAAGAGTTGCTGGGCGTGGAACGGGTGGGGCGGCACGACAACTTCTTCGAACTGGGCGGCCATTCGCTGCTGGCGGTGAAGTTGATCGAACGCATGCGCCAGCTCGAATTGAGCGCCGATGTGCGTGTCCTTTTTGGCCAGCCCACTTTGGCGGCCCTGGCGGCCGCCGTGGGCGGCCATGCGCAGCTGCAGGTGCCGGCCAACCTGATCGAGCCTGGCTGCGAACAGATCACTCCGGACCTGCTGCCCCTGGCCGAACTGGACCAAAGCAGCATCGATCGCATCGTCGCCAGCGTGCCCGGCGGCGTGCGCAATGTGCAGGATATCTACAGCCTCGCACCGCTGCAGGACGGTATGTTCTACCACCACCTGGCAGCGGATCAGGGTGATGCCTACCTGCTGCACATGCTGTTTTCGTTTACCGGGCCCGAACCGCTCAACCTGTTCGCCAAGGCCCTGCAAAGCGTGATCGACCGTCACGACATCCTGCGCAGCAGCATCGCCTGGGAAGGGCTCGTGGAGCCTGTGCAAGTGGTATGGCGCCAGGCTTCGCTGGGCCTGGAGCAAGTGGCCATCGACCCGACCGAGGGTGACGTACTGGCGCAACTGCACAGTCGGTTCGACCCGCGCCACTATCGCCTGGACATGACCCGTGCTCCGCTGATGCATTTGGCCTACACCGAGGACAGTGCCAACCAGCGCTGGGTCGGCATCCTTTTGTTCCACCACATGGTGCTCGACCATACCGCGCTGGAGGTGCTGATCGAGGAGGTCCAGGCCAGCCTCAAAGGCCAGAGCGCACAGTTGCCGCCGTCGATTCCGTATCGCGAGCATGTGGCGCAGTCGCGCCTGGGCGCCGATCGCCGGGCCCATGAAGCGTTCTTCGGAGAGATGCTGGGTGATATCGATGAACCGACCCTGGCGTTCGGCCTGCAGAATGTGCAGGGCGACGGCAGGGGGGTCGAGGAATCGCACCTGATGCTCGACAGCGTACTGGGCGGGCGGCTGCGTGAGCAGGCGCGGGTGCTTGGGGTCAGCGCCGCGAGCCTGATGCACCTGGCGTGGGGCCAGGTGCTGGCGCAGGTCAGTGGCCGTGAGGACGTGGTGTTCGGCACGGTGCTGCTGGGCCGCTTGCAAGGCGGTGAAGGGGCAGGGCGTGCGCTGGGCTTGTTCATCAACACATTGCCGTTGCGTGTCAGCATCGGCGCCCACGGGGCCCGCGAAGCAGTGCGTGCCACTCACACGCAACTGGCGCAACTGCTGGCCCACGAACATGCGTCCTTGTCGCTGGCCCAGCATTGCAGCGGCATGCCGGCGGCGCAGGCGTTGTTCAACACCTTGCTCAACTACCGCCACAGTGCGGCCGCGCCAGTCTCCACCGCAGACATTGCCGCCTGGGACGGCATTCAGGCGCTGAGCATGGAAGAGCGCACCAACTACCCGCTGGTGCTTAACGTCGATGACTTCGGCAGCGGCTTTCAACTCAATGCCCAGGCGCTGGTGGGGATTGGTGCACTGCGTGTGTGCGTCTATATGCAGGCGGCGCTGGCGCAATTGGTCGATGCCCTGGAACATGCGCCCGGTACACCGTTGCAGGACCTGTCGGTCTTGCCCGAGGCTGAGCGCCAGGAACTGCTGGAAGCCTTCAACGACAGCGAGCGTCCGTTCCCGCAGACCTCGACCGTGCACGCGTTGTTCGAGGCTCAGGTACGCATCCGTCCGGACGCTGTAGCGGTGGTTCACGCTGAACAGTCGCTGAGCTATGCGCAATTGAACCGGCGCGCCAACCGCCTGGCCCACCACCTGATCGGCCTGGGCGTGCAGGCGGGTGACAGTGTCGCCATCCTGCTGGAGCGTTCCGTAGACTTGCTGGCCAGCCAACTGGCAATCAGCAAGGCAGCCGCGGTGTATGTGCCGCTGGATGTCAACGCTCCCGCCGACCGTCAAACCTTCATGCGCCAGGACAGCGGCGCGCGATGGCTGCTCACCACCAGCGCCCATCAAGCCCCCGAAGGCGGCGAGCGCCTGGACCTGGACAGCCTCGACCTGAGCGATGCTCCGGTCCACGACCCGGCCATTGAACAGTCTGCCGAGTCGGTCGCCTACATCATGTACACCTCCGGTTCCACCGGCGTGCCCAAGGGCGTGCTGGTGCCGCATCGGGGCATCACGCGGCTGGTGATCAACGGTGGTTATGCCGATTTCAATACCCATGACCGTATTGCCTTTGCCTCCAACCCGGCGTTCGACGCCAGCACCATGGACGTCTGGGGCGCCTTGCTCAATGGCGGCCAAGTGGTGGTGATCGACCACGACACGCTGCTTGACCCACTGCGTTTTGGCGCCGTATTGAGCGAATCGGCGGTCACGATCCTGTTCACCACCACGGCGCTGTTCAACCAGTACGTACAGCTGATTCCCGACGCCCTCAAGGGCTTGCGCATGCTGCTGTGTGGCGGCGAACGCGCGGACCCGGCGGCGTTCCGCAGCCTGCTTGAGCATGCGCCCAAGCTGCGTCTGGTGCATTGCTACGGCCCGACCGAAAGCACCACCTACGCCACCACCTTTGAAGTGCGTGCGCTGGCCGACGATGCCGAGAGCGTGCCGATCGGCGGGCCGATTTCCAATACGCGCATTTACCTGCTCGACCAACGCCAGCAGCCGGTACCGTTGGGCGTTGTCGGGGAGATCTACATTGGCGGCAAAGGCGTCGCCAAGGGTTACCTGAACCGGCCCGAGCTGAGCGCCGAGAAATTTATTCTGGACCCGTTCAGCCACGAGCCGGGCGCGTTGATGTACCGCACGGGCGACCTTGGCCGCTGGTTGGCCAAGGGCGAACTGGATTGCCTGGGCCGTAATGACGACCAAGTGAAGATCCGTGGTTTCCGCATTGAACTCGGGGAGATCGAAAACCGCCTCGGCGAACACCCGCAGATCAACGAGGTCGTGGTGCTGGCCCGTGAGGACGAGCCGGGCAGCAAGCGCCTGGTGGCCTACTTCACCGAGCACCAGGCGTTGGACATCCAGGCCCTGCGCACCTGGCTGCAAGAGCAGCTGCCGGAGTACATGGTGCCGCGTGCCTATGTGCGCCTCGACAGCCTGCCGTTGACCAATAACGGCAAGGTGGACCGCAAAGCGCTGCCGATCCCGGATCAGGAAGCCTTGCTCAGCCGTGGCTATGAAGCGCCGCAGGGCGAGGTGGAAGTGGCGCTGGCGCAGATCTGGAGCCAATTGCTCAAGGTCGAGCAGGTCGGGCGTGAAGATCACTTCTTCGAGCTGGGCGGGCATTCGTTGTTGGCCATGCGTTTGATTTCCCAGGTGCGTGTGCACCTGGGGGTGGAACTGGACCTTGCAGCGCTGTTTGCCCACCCGCAACTCTCGGCCCTCGCCCAGGCGGTGGCCAAGGCGGGGCGCAGCAGCCTGCCGCCGATCGTGCCGGTGTCCCGTGAAGAGGCGCTGCCACTGTCGTTTGCCCAGCAGCGCCTGTGGTTCCTGGCGCAGATGGACAATGTCGGCGCCGCCTACAACATGCCGATTGGCCTGGGCCTGCGTGGCGCCCTTGATGCGCTGGCGCTGGAGCGCGCCCTGGCGCAGATCGTCAGCCGGCATGAAGTGCTGCGCAGTGTGTTTGTGGTCGATAACGATGAGCCGCAGTTGGTCATCACCCCGGTCGAAGGCGCCTTTGTGCTTGAGCACAACGACCTGCGCGAGCTGGCCGATGCAGCGCAGCAGTTGCAGGCTTTGACCGAGCACGAGGCGCTGGCCCCGTTTGACCTGGTCAACGGGCCGTTGCTGCGTGCGCGCCTGGTGCGCATGGGTGACGAACACCACGTGCTGCTGTTGACCCTGCACCACATCGCTTCTGACGGGTGGTCGATGGGCGTGCTGACCCGCGAGCTGATGGCGCTGTATGGCGCCTTCAGCCAGGGCCTGGCCGACCCGTTGCCGCCGCTGGCCCTGCAATACGCCGACTTCGCCGTGTGGCAGCGCCGCTGGTTGAGTGGCGAGGTGTTGCAACAGCAAAACCTGTATTGGCAACAGGCTCTGGCCGGTGCTCCGGCCATGTTGACGTTGCCCACTGACCGCCCGCGTCCCGCGCAGCAGGACTTCGCCGGTGCGGTGCTGAACCTGCAACTGGATACCGAGCTGACCCAGGGCCTCAAGACCCTCAGCCAACGCCATGGCACCACGCTGTACATGACGCTGCTGGCGGCCTGGGGCGCGTTGCTCAGCCGTCTGGCCGGGCAGGATGAAGTGGTGATCGGTTCACCGGTGGCCAACCGCAACCGTGTCGAGGTCGAAGGCCTGATCGGTCTGTTCGTCAACACCCTGGCCGTGCGTATCGACGCCTCGGGTGAGCCGACCGTGCAAACCCTGCTGGCGCGGGTCAAGGCCCAGACGCTGGGCGCGCAGGCCCATCAGGACCTGCCGTTCGAACAGGTGGTGGATATCATCAAACCTGTGCGCAGCATGGCCTACAGCCCGATCTTCCAGACCATGCTGACGTGGCAGAACAACGAAAGTGTGGCACCGGTACTCGGTGACCTGGTGCTGGAAGGCAGCGGCCAGATCAACAGCGCGGCGAAATTCGACCTGTCGCTGGAGCTGTGCGAGGCCCAGGGCCATATCATCGGCTCCCTGAGCTACGCCACGGCGTTGTTTGATGCACCGACCCTGACCCGTCACCTCGGCTACCTTGAGCGCATGTTGCGCGCCATGGTCGCCGACGATCAGGCGCTGCTAGCCCGTGTGCCACTGCTCGATGATGACGAGCGCCAACAGCAGCTGGCCGGCCTTGGCGGCCTGCGCACTGCATTGCCGGGCGCCACGGTGCACAGCCTGTTCGAGGCTCAGGCACTGCGCACACCGGATGCCCGTGCCGTGCAGGCCGGCAACGGTTCACTGACCTACCGCGAGCTAAACGAGCGTGCCAACCGGCTGGCCCACCACTTGCGCGAGCTTGGCGTACAGCCCGATGCCCGCGTGGCGATCTGTGTGGAGCGCAGCGCCGAGCTGATTGTCGGCTTGCTGGCGATTCTCAAGGCCGGCGGCGCCTATGTGCCGATCGACCCGAACTACCCGCTGGAGCGCATTCACTACATGTTGCACGACAGCGCCCCGGCGGCGCTGCTGGTGCACAGTGCCACCGCGCACCTGGCCGGCGAACCGGGCATGCCGGTGGTCGACCTCGACCGTGATGACGCGTACACCCCGAACCTGCATAACCCGCAGGTGGCCGAACTGACGGCCACACACTTGACCTATGTGATCTACACCTCAGGCTCCACCGGCCAGCCCAAGGGCGTCATGGTCGAGCATCAGGGCGTGCTCAACATGCTTGGCTGGTACCTTGACGACGTGGGTCTTAATGCCAGCGATGCAGTGTTGCTGCTGACCTCCCACAGCTTTGACCTGACCCAGAAAAACATCTTCGCCAGCCTGGCCGTGGGGGCCACCTTGCACCTGGCGGACAGCCCGTTTGATCCTTCGAGCATCGTGCGCCAGATCAGCGACCAGGCGATCACCCACATCAACCTGGCTCCCAGCGCGTTTTATGCGCTGATCGACGCCGACCAGCAGTCCGCCCTGAGCCAGCTGCGCCGCGTGGTGCTGGGTGGCGAGCCGATCAAGCTGTCGCAATTGGAAAAACTGCAGGTGCCGCGCCCGCAATTCATCAACAGTTATGGCCCGACCGAATGCAGCGACGTGGTTGCCTGGCATGCGGTCGACGCTGACCTGGACAGCTACGGTGCCACAGATATTCCGCTAGGCCGGCCATTGCGCAACCTCACGCTCTACGTGCTGGACGCCTACGGGCAACTGGTGCCGACCGGCAGCGTGGGTGAGCTCTACATCGGCGGCGCCGGCGTGGCCCGTGGTTACCTCAACCGTGAAGCACTGACTGCCGAACGCTTCCTCGACGATCCGTTCACGCCGGGCGGGCGCATGTACCGAACCGGTGACCTGGCGCGTTACCGCGCCGACGGCACGCTCGACTACTTGGGCCGCAACGACGACCAGGTCAAGATCCGTGGCCTGCGCATCGAGCTGGGCGAAATCGAAGCGCTGCTCGCGGCCCACCCGGAAGTCACCGAGGCTGCGGTACTGGTACGTGATGAGCGGCTGGTGGCCTACTTCACCGGCCTTACGCCGCAGATCGAAGAGCTGCGCGCCTACCTGCAAAGCGCACTGCCGGAGTACATGGTGCCATCGGCCTATGTGCAACTTGAGGCATTGCCCCTGAACCCTAACGGCAAGCTGGATCGCAAGGCCTTGCCGGCGCCGGGCCTCGATGCAGTGGTCAGCGGTGTGTATGAAGCGCCCGAGGGCGAGATTGAAGCGACCCTGGCGCATATCTGGCAGGACCTGCTGGGGCTGGAGCAGATTAGCCGGCAAGGGCATTTCTTTGATTTGGGCGGTCATTCGCTGTTGGCGATGCGCCTGATTTCCCAGGTGCGCCAGCGCCTGGGTGTGGAACTGGCCCTGGCCGATCTGTTTGCCCACCCGCAACTGGCCGCATTGGCCCAGGTGCTGGCACAGGCGTCCCGCAGTACCTTGCCGGCGATTTTGCCGGTATCGCGCGACCAGGATTTGCCGCTGTCGTTTGCCCAGCAGCGCTTGTGGTTCCTGGCGCAGATGGAAGGTGCCAGCACCGCCTACAACATGCCGATTGCCCTCAGGCTGCGCGGTCACCTGGATGCCGACGCGCTGGAACGCGCGCTCACGGCCATCGTGGCGCGCCACGAAGCCCTGCGCAGTCGTTTCGTGCAGCACAACAGCGAGGCGCTGGTGCGTATCGACCCGGCCGAGCGGGCCTTTGCGCTGCGGCGTCTGGACGTCGACAGCGAGGCCGCTGTGCAAGCGCACATCAGCGCCGACGCGCTGCAACCGTTCGACCTGGAACAGGGGCCGCTGATTCGTGCACAGCTGTTGCAGCGTGCCGACGACCATCACGTGCTGTTGTTGACCATGCACCACATCGTCTCCGATGGCTGGTCGATGGGCGTGCTGACCCGTGAACTGATGGCGCTGTACGAGGCCTTCCGCCACGGCCAGCCGGACCCGCTGCCGCCGCTGGCCCTGCAGTACGGCGATTTTGCCGTGTGGCAGCGCCGCTGGTTGAGTGGCGAGGTGTTGCAGCAACAGAGCCAGTACTGGCAGCAAGCGCTGGCGGATGCACCCGCCTTGCTGATGCTGCCCACCGACCGTCCACGCCCGGCGCGCCAGGACTACAGCGGCGCGACCTTGACCCTGTTGCTCGACGTCGACCTTACCGCCGGGCTCAAGGCCTTGAGTCAACGCCACGGCACCACGCTGTACATGACCATGATGGCCGCGTGGGGCGCGTTGCTCTGCCGTCTGTCCGGCCAGGATGAGGTGGTGATCGGTTCGCCGGCCGCCAACCGCATGCGAGCCGAAGTTGAAGGCCTGATCGGCCTGTTCGTCAACACCCTCGCCGTGCGTATTGGTGCGGGCGAGGACCTGACCGTCGCCGCTTTGCTGGCGCATGCCAGGGACCGCACGCTGGCAGCGCAAGCCCATCAGGACTTGCCGTTCGAGCAAGTGGTGGAAGTGGTCAAGCCGGCGCGCAGCCTGGCCCATAGCCCGGTGTTCCAGACCCTGCTGACCTGGCAGAACAGCGACGGCCCAAGCCTGGTGATGGGTGACCTGCAGTTCGAAGCGGTCGGCGAGACCAGCAACTTCGCCAAATTCGACCTGTCCCTGGACCTGGGGGAAGTGCAAGGCCACATCGCCGGTAACCTGGAGTACGCCACGGCGCTGTTTGATGAATCCACCCTGCAACGGTACCTGGGGTATTTCAAGCGACTGCTGCACGCGATGGTCGCCGATGACCAGGCGCAGTTGGCGCATATCGCGCTGGTGGATGAGGAGGAGCGCGATTACCTGCTGCACGCACTCAACAAAACCGAAGTCGCTTACCCGCACGAGGCCACTATTCACCAGTTGTTTGAAGCCCAGGTCGAGGCCACGCCGCAGGCCATCGCGGTGGCGTTCGAAGCTGGGCGCATCAGTTATGCCGAGCTCAACCGCCGGGCCAACCGCCTGGCGCATCACCTGATCGGCCTGGGCATTGGCCCGGACGAGCGCGTGGCGATCTGCGCCGAGCGCGGCGATGAGGTGCTGGTGGGCCTGCTCGGGGTGCTCAAGGCCGGCGCTGCTTATGTGCCGCTGGACCCCAATTACCCGCCGGAGCGCCTGGCTTACATGATCGCCGACAGTACACCTTCGGCGGTGCTGACCCAGCGTCCGTTGCAGGACCGTCTGCCGGCCCTGGCGATCCCGAGTGTGTTGCTGGATGAACCGGTCGAGGGTGCCGACCACAACCCGGTGGTGCCGGGCCTCAATGCCCGTCACCTGGCGTATGTGATCTACACCTCCGGCTCCACCGGCAACCCCAAAGGGGTGATGATCGAGCACCGCGGGCTGGTCAACTACAGCCTCGACGCCGCGCGCCTGTTCGGCTTGACGCCGCAGGACACCGTGTTGCAACAGAACACGCTGAACTTCGACCTGTCGGTGGAGGAGATCTTCCCGGCCCTGTTGGCGGGCGCGACCCTGGCGCCAAGCCGCCATGTGTTCGGCACCGAAGCCGCGCGCGACCCGGCCATTACGCCGACCTTCCTGCACCTGACGGCCGCTCACTGGCACACCCTGGCCGCTGAATGGCATCACGATCCGCAGCAGGCCCAGGCCCATCTGCGTGATGTGCGCTTGATCAACGTGACGGGGGATGCGTTGTCGGCGCAAAAACTCAAGCTCTGGGACGAGGCGCGCCCGGCCCATGTACGGCTGATCAACACCTACGGCCCGACCGAAGCGACGGTGTCCTGCACCACTGCTTACGTGAGTTACACCGGCGACATCAATGGCAACACCACCATCGGCAAACCGATGGCCAACACCCGTATCTACCTGCTCGACAGCCGGCAGCAGCCGGTGCCATTGGGTGTGGCGGGGGAGATTTTCATTGGTGGCGACGGCGTGGCACGCGGTTATCTGAACCTTGAACAGATCAGCACCGAGCGCTTTATTGCCGACCCGTTCAGCCCGGTACCGGGTGCGCGGATGTACAAGACCGGTGACTTGGCACGTTACCTGGCGGATGGCTCGATCGAGTACCTGGGCCGTAATGACTTCCAGGTCAAGGTGCGTGGTTTCCGCATCGAGCTGGGCGAAATCGAATCGCGCCTGGGCAACTGCGCCGGCGTCAAGGAAGTTGCAGTGATTGCACGCGAAGACCGCCCCGGCGAGAAACGCCTGGTGGCCTACGTGGTGCCGCATGCCGGGGTCGAGCTGAGCGCCGCCGGATTGCGCAGCTACCTGGCGCCGTTGCTGGCGGAATACATGATTCCGTCAGCCTTCGTCACCCTGCAAGCGCTGCCGCTCACGCCGAACCGCAAACTGGACCGCAAAGCCTTGCCGGCCCCGGATCAGTCGGCGGTGGCGAGCCGTGATTACCAGGCACCGCAAGGGCGTATCGAACGCCGCCTGGCGCTGGTCTGGGAGCAAGTGCTGCAGCTGGAACAAGTGGGTCGGCATGACAACTTCTTCGAGCTCGGCGGCCATTCGTTGCTGGCGGTCAAGCTGGTGGAGCGCATGCGCCAGGAAGACCTGCGGGTCGACGTCGGTGCCTTGTTTACCCATCCGACCCTTGCCGGGTTGGCCAAAGTCGTCGGCAGCAGCCGCGCGCTGGTGATTCCGGCCAATGCCATTGAAGCTGATTGCCCACGCATCACGCCTGAGTTGCTGCCGCTGGCCAGCCTCAGCCAGGACGAGATCGACAGCATCGTTGCCAGCGTGCCGGGCCAACTGGCCAACGTACAGGACATCTACGGCATGACGCCGTTGCAGGAAGGCATCCTGTATCACCACCTGTTGGCGGATGAGGGCGATTTGTACCTGGAGCAGGCGTCGTTCAGTTTCGACAGCCGCGAGCGCCTCGATGCCTTTACCCAAGCCCTGCAAGGCGTGGTCGAGCGTAACGACATCCTGCGCTCCACCATGCGCTGGGAAGGCTTGGGCGAGCCGGTGCAGGTGGTGTTGCGCCACGTGCCGTTTGCCCTGGAAGAGTTGAACCTGGACGGCGAAGGCGATGCCGGTGCGCAACTGCGTGAGCGTTTCAACCCGCAGCATTTCCGCATGGACCTGCGCGACGCGCCGCTGATGCGCCTGGTGGGTGCCTATGACGCTGGGCAACAGCAGTGGTGTGCGCTGCTGATGTTCCACCACATGCTGTTCGATCACGTCGCCATGGATCTCTTGCAGTACGAGTTGCAGGCGTTCCTCACCGGTCAGCAAGACCGCTTGAGCGCGCCCGTGCCGTACCGCAACTATGTGGCCCAGGCGCGCCTGGGCCTGACGGAGCAGGAGCATGAAGCGTTTTTCAGCGCGATGCTGGCAGACATCGACGAGCCGACCTTGCCGTTTGGCCTGCACGATGTGCAAGCCGGCGGCACGCTGGAAGCGGCGCAACTGCTTGTGGACGAGGACCTTGGCCAGCGTCTGCGCAGCGCCGCACGGCAACTGGGCGTCAGCGCCGCGAGCCTGATGCATGTGGCTTGGGCGCAAGTACTGGCGCATGTCTGCGGCCAGGATGAGGTGGTGTTCGGCACGGTGCTGATGGGAGGGCTGCAGGGCGGTGAACGCGCCTTGGGGCTGTTCCTCAACACCTTGCCGTTGCGCGTCAGCGTGGGCGCCGAGGGTGCACAGGCCGGGGTCAAGGCCACCCATGCGCGCTTGAGCACGTTGCTCGGTCATGAACACGCGTCTCTGGCCCTGGCCCAGCGTTGCAGCGGTGTTGCCGCCCCGGCACCGTTGTTCAGTGCCTTGCTCAACTACCGTCACAGTGCAGGTGCCGCCTCCAGTGAAGACATCGCGGTATGGACCGGCATCCACGCGCTGGGCGGTGAAGAACGCAGCAACTACCCACTGTCGCTGGACGTCGACGACTTTGGCCAGGCCTTCGCCCTGACCGTTCAGGTCAGCCCGGAAGTTGGCGCACAACGGGTCTGCGGCTATATGCACGGCGCACTCGACAGCCTGGTGGATGCCCTGGAACGTACTCCGGACGCGTCGCTGAGCAGCCTGGAGATCCTGCCGCTGGCCGAACGTCAGCAGGTACTGCTGGACTTTAACCAGACTCATACCGACGAAGCCCAGGATCAACTGATCCATGGCCTGTTCGAGGCCCAGGTACTGCGTACCCCCGGCGCGATCGCGCTGGAGTTCGACGGCCAGGCGCTGAGCTACGCCGAACTGAATGCCCAGGCCAACCAGTTGGCCCATCATTTGATTGCCCTCGGCGTGCAGCCTGACGACCGTGTCGCTATCGCGCTGGAGCGCGGGATGCAGATGGTGGTGGCCTTGCTCGCCACCCTCAAATCCGGTGCTGCGTACGTACCGCTCGACCCGGCTTACCCGCCGCAACGCCTGGCTTTCATGCTCGGCGACAGTGCGCCACGGGTGTTGCTCAGCGAGTACGCAGTGCTGCCGCTGCTCGGCACGCTGCCACAGGCCATGCAGGTGGTGACCTTGAACAGCGCGCTGCAACCCTGGCGCGAGCTGGGCACGCACAACCCGCAGCCTGCGCAACTGGGGCTAGTCAGCGAACACCTGGCCTATGTGCTCTATACCTCCGGTTCGACCGGCACGCCGAAGGGCGTGATGATCGAGCATGCCGGCCTGTGCAATGAGATCCAGGCGATTCGTGGCTTGACCGGCTTGGGGGCGGGGGATCGTGCGCTGCAATTTGCGACCATCAACTTCGACGCGTCCATCGAAGAGATTTTTGGCGCGCTGACTTGCGGCGCCACCCTGGTACTGCGCAGTGCCGACTGGTTGACCGATGCCGCGCACTTCTGGAGCCTGGCGGCGCAGGCACGGCTGTCGGTGATCAGCTTGCCGACTCGCTTCTGGCAGGGCCTGGCGGACGATCACAGCACTGTCATTCCGGCGTCTGTGCGGGTCATTGTGGTGGGGGGCGAAGAACTGAGCCCGGAGGCGGTGCAGCATTGGTTCCTGCGCAGCGGCCACACGCCGCGCTTGCTCAATACCTATGGCCCGACTGAAGCGACGATCATTGCGACCGCCAATGAAGTGTTTGCCGCCAACCCGCATCCTCGGGCCATTGGGCGTCCGATCGCCAACACCCGAGTGTATGTGTTGGACACCCATGGGCATCCGACGGGCCTGGGGGTGGCCGGTGAGATTCACCTGGCCGGTATCGGGATCGCCCGCGGGTACCTCAACCAGCCGCAACTGAGCAGTGAGCGCTTCCTGGCCGACCCGTTCAGCGACAGCCCGGGCCGTCTGTACAAGACCGGCGACCTGGGTCGCTGGTTGCCGGACGGCACCCTGGAATACCTGGGGCGTAACGACGATCAGGTGAAAATCCGTGGTTTCCGTATCGAATTGGGCGAAGTCGAAAGCGCGCTGTTGGCCTGTGAAGGCGTACGGGAGGCCGTGGTCATGGCTCGCGACGACAGTGAAGGGCAGGTCGCCGGCAAGCAATTGGTGGCTTACCTGTGCGGTTCGACGGGCTCAATCGAGCAACTGCGTGAAGAACTGCTGAGCCACTTGCCGCAGTACATGCTGCCGAGCGCGTATGTCCAGCTGGACAGCTTGCCGGTGACACCGAACGGCAAACTCGACCGCAAGGCGTTGCCGGCGCCTGAGCAGGCGGTGCTCAGCCGCGACTATGCAGCGCCGGTCGGGGCACTGGAAGAACGCCTGGCGGGCCACTGGGCCCACGTGTTGAAGCTGGCAAGGGTAGGGCGCCACGACAGCTTCTTTGAAATGGGCGGGCATTCGCTGCTGGCGATTCGCCTGGTCAGCCTGCTGACCCAGGACGGCCTGCCGGTCACCCTGGCGCAGTTGTTCCAGCACGCCAGCGTCGCGTCGATGGCCGCGCTGCTGCGCATGCGCAGCGACGCGCCGGCACTCGAGCAAGGCCTGGTCACGGTACGTGCCGGCGGCACCCAGGCGCCATTGTTTCTGGTGCATGAGTTCAGCGGGCTGAATGTGTATTTCCCGGCGCTGGCCCGGCATGTGGATGCGGACATTCCGGTCTACGGCCTGGAAGGCGTGGCCTGGGGCGAGCCGCAGTTGCGGACCCTGGAATGCATGGCCGCCCGGCACATCGACATGATGCGCAGCGTGCAGCCCCACGGCCCCTACCGTTTGGCCGGCTGGTCGTTCGGCGGGTTGCTGGCGTATGAAATCGCCGCGCAGCTGATCGGCATGGACGAGGAGGTGAGTTTCCTCGGCCTGTTGGACACCCACGTGCCGCGTCTGGTCGATCAAGGCAAGGCGCGCTGGTCGGTGGCCCATGCCCACAGCCTGCACCTGCTCGAACAGTGCCGCGCCTTCTGCCAGGCTCAACGGCCGGTGGATGGACAGGCGCTGGCCACCCTCACGCAGTTGGAGGGTGACGCGGCACAGATGGACTTTGACACCCTGTGGCAACGCTGCTGCGACGCCGGCTTGCTGCAACCGCAGCTGGCGGCGCTGTCCCGCGACGCCTTGTGGGCCTACCTGGACCGTGAAGTCGCCCATGGCCATGGGCAAGCCCATTACAGCTTGTTGCCGCTGACCATGCCGGTGCATTTGTTCACGGCCGAAGAACGCATGGATGAGGCTTCGCGCAGCAGTGACACGCTGGGTTGGGATGAGGTTCTGCCGACGGCCCTGCTGCAGCGTATCAGGGTGCCAGGCGACCACCAGAGCATGATGCAGGCGCCGCACATCGCGGCGTTGGGCCAGGCCATCGGCGATGCCTTGAATGCCTTGCCGGCAACATCGGCCAACACACCCTACCAACCGGTGCTGACGATCCAGAGCGGGCAGGCCGGGCAGGCACCGATCTTCTGCATACCGGGGGCCGGCGATAGCGTCACAGGGTTTATCGGCCTGAGTGATGCGTTCGGGCCGGCCTGGCCGATCCATGGCCTGCAACCCCGCGGGCTGGACGCCAAGGCGTTGCCCCACAGCCGCGTGGAAACGGCGGCGCAGGCCTATCTGCAGGCACTGGAACAGCAATGCCCGCATGGGCCGGTGCATCTGCTGGGGCATTCTTTTGGTGGCTGGGTAGCCTTCGAGATGGCTCTGCGCCTGCAGGCCCAGGGGCGCGAAGTGTTGTCGCTGACCCTGATCGACAGTGAATCACCGGGCAGTTCGGGCGTGGTCGGCAAGCCGTACACGGCAACCGGCGTGCTACTGCGCCTGATCGAAACCCTGCAGCTGGCGGCTGGAAAACCGTTCGGGATTGATCAGCAGGCCTTTGTTGATCTGGATGAATCGGCACAACTGGCAACCTTGCACGCCGCCATGGTGCGCGTCGGCATGCTTTCGGCGCGCTCCACACCTGATGTGATGCAAGGGCCGGCGCGTGCCTTTGGTGCTGCGCTGCGCACGGTCTACCAGCCGCGCCAGCGCTACAACGGTCCGGTGCGCCTGGTGTTGGCCGATGATCCGACGCTGGATGCACAGGGCAATCAACGTGAGCAGACCAGCATGATCGAGGGCTGGAGCCGACACACGGATCACCTGCAGACCTGGTACGGGCCAGGCAACCATTTCACCCTGCTCAAGGCGCCGCACGTCTACAGCCTGGCGTCCTGGTGGCACGACGGCCTGATCGTGCCGCCCGGCAAGGTGACCTCATGACGCGTGATACAGGGGGAGCCGGCACGGGCGCTTGCGCCCCTACCTGAAGCGAACATTCGAGCAACTTAGCGCAAGCCCGGCCAGTGGCCGGGTCTACCTTTCAACGTATTAGTGGTCATCTATGGAAAAGTCGAAGTTTCGCAAGGTTGTCTGGGGCGTAGGCCTGACCGTTGTTGCCGGCCTGATTGTCTATTCGGTGCAGTCACCGGCTGAGCCACCCCAGTATTTGACCGCCAGGGTCGAGCGGGGCGAGATCGAGAACTCGGTGCTTGCCACCGGGATCTTGCAGGGGATCAAACAGGTCGACGTCGGCGCCCAGGTCTCCGGTCAATTGAAATCGCTGAAGGTCAAGCTCGGCGACAAGGTCAAGAAGGGCCAATGGCTGGCGGAAATCGATCCGCTGGTGCTGCAGAACGCCCTGCGCCAGGCGCAGGTCAACGAGGAAAACCTCGAAGCACAACGCAAAGCCACGGCAGCACAAGTGGTCCAGACCAAATCGGTGTGGGAGCGTTACAACCGCCTGCAATCGGACGCGGCCATCTCCCGCCAGGATTTCGAGACCGCCGAATCCAATTACCTGGTGCAGAGCGCCAACCTGGTAGCCCTGGATGCGCAGCTGAAAAATGCCCGAATCCAGATCGACACCGCCAAAGTCAACCTCGGCTATACGCGTATCGTTGCACCGATGGACGGTGACGTGGTGGGCATCGTCACCCAGGAAGGCCAGACCGTGATCGCCGAGCAGCTGGCGCCGGTGCTGCTGAAATTGGCGGACCTGGACACCATGACCATCAAGGCCCAGGTCTCGGAAGCCGATGTGATTCACATCCAGCCAGGCCAGGAGGTGTACTTCACCATCCTTGGCGAGTCCGATAAACGCTACTACGGCAAACTACGCGGCACTGAACCGGCGCCGCAGAACTACCTGGACACCCAGGCCGCCGGCACGACCAAACAGAACACCGCGGTGTTCTACAACGCCCTGTTTGATGTGCCAAACCCTGATCATCGCCTGCGCATCTCGATGACCGCCCAGGTGCGCATCGTGCGCGACACCGCCAAGGATGTCCTGATGATGCCGGTTGCGGCCCTGGGCAAGCGCAATGACGACGGTTCGTACGTAGTGCGGGTGGTGGATGAGACCGGCCACGCTCAGGAGCGCAACGTGCAGGTGGGGATCAACAACAAGGTCAAGGCCCAGATCAAGGATGGCCTGGTGGAGGGCGACCAGGTCGTCATCGGTGATCCGACGCCGGCCGTGGCGGGGAGCTGACAATGACCCAAGCATTGTTGGAACTCAAAGGCATCAGCCGCAGCTTTATGGCCGGTGAAAAAGCCTTCATGGCACTCAAGAATGTCAGCCTCACCATCAACACCGGGGAAATGGTGGCGATCACCGGGGCGTCGGGCTCAGGCAAGTCGACCCTGATGAACATTCTCGGTTGCCTGGACTACGCCACTGACGGCAGCTACACCATCAGCGGTCGCGAAACCCGTGACCTGGCGGACCAGGAGCTGGCGGAACTGCGCCGCGACCATTTTGGTTTTATCTTCCAGCGTTATCATTTGCTGCCGCACTTGAGCGCCATGCATAACGTCGAGATGCCGGCGATTTATGCCGGCGTGCCGGAAGGCCAGCGCCATAGCCGCGCCAAGGAACTGCTGGCCCGGCTGGGCCTGGCCAATCACTTGGTCAACCGGCCGAGCCAGTTGTCCGGTGGGCAGCAGCAGCGGGTGAGTATCGCCCGGGCGTTGATGAACGGTGGCGAGGTGATCCTCGCGGATGAGCCGACCGGCGCCCTCGATACCGCCAGCGGCAAGGAAGTGATGAACATCCTGCTGGAGCTGCATGCGGCGGGGCATACCGTGATTATCGTGACCCACGACGCCAAGGTTGCGGCCCACGCCGAGCGCATCATCGAGATGCGCGACGGCGAAGTGCTCAGCGATCGCCTCAACGAGCGCGCCGCACCGGAGGTCGAGGCCCCGGTTCCCACCCAGGGCCGGGCTACGCCGGGGCGGCGTCTGGTGGCGAGCCTGGGGTTGTTCAAGGAAGCCTTCGTGATGGCCTGGGTCGCGCTGATTTCCCACCGCATGCGAACCTTGTTAACCATGCTCGGCATCGTGATCGGCATCACGTCGGTGGTGTCGATCGTGGCCATCGGGGAGGGCGCCAAGCGCTATGTCTTGAATGATATTCAGGCGATCGGCAGCAACACCATCGACATCTACCCGGGCACCGACTTTGGCGACAGCCATGCGTCGGCGATTGAAACCCTGGTGTTGTCCGATGTGACCGCCCTCAGCGAGTTGCATTACATCGACAGCGCCACCCCTAACGCCGGACGCAACCTGCTGTTGCGCTTTGGCAATATCGATGTGAACGCCACGGTGAATGGCGTGAGTGCCAGCTCGTTCCAGGTCCGCGGGATCAAGATCGCCGAAGGCATCACCTTCAGCCAGGACGACGACACCCACCAGGCCCAAGTGGTGGTGATTGACCACAACACCCGTAATCGCCTGTTCGGCCCGGACGTCGAGGCGCTGGGCCAGATCATTTTGGTGGGCAACCTGCCGTGCACGGTGATTGGGGTGGCGGCGGACAATAAGAATATCTTCAACACCAGCAAGGCACTCAACGTCTGGGTGCCTTACGAAACCGCCGCCGGGCGCCTGTTGGGTCAACGCTACCTGGACAGCATCACGGTGCGGATCAAGGATGGCCAGCCGAGCAAGGTGGTGGAGGATAACGTGGTCAAGCTGTTGCAACAGCGCCACGGGACCAAGGACTTTTTCACCTACAACCTCGATAGCATCATGCAAACCGTGCAGAAAACCAGCCAGTCGCTGGCATTGCTGCTGTCGTTGATTGCGCTGATCTCACTGGTGGTGGGTGGCATCGGGGTGATGAACATCATGCTGGTGTCGGTGACCGAGCGTACACGCGAAATCGGTATTCGCATGGCGGTCGGGGCGCGGCAGTCGGACATTCGCCAACAGTTTCTGGTGGAGGCGGTGATGGTTTGTCTGATTGGCGGGGTGATCGGGATTGCGTTGTCGTTTGGTATCGGGTTCGTGTTCTCCCTGGTGATCACGGAATGGCAGATGGTGTTTTCGCTGGAATCGATTATCACCGCCTTCGTGTGCTCCAGCCTGATCGGCATCATCTTCGGGTTTGTACCTGCGCGTAATGCTGCGCGGCTGGATCCGATCGAGTCGCTTGCCCGGGACTGAAGCGCATACCAAAAAGCCCGCCAACCGGTGTCGGTTGGCGGGCTTTTCATTGCATCAGGTTTGGCATGGCACAACAGCAGCTCGGCGCTGCTGCTGTTTTCATGGGCTTAGCCGACCACCTGCAAACGGTGCGCGGTGGCGCTGCTGATGGCGTCTTCGAAACGATCAAGTACGCTGCCAACCTGGGCTTCGGTGATGGTCAGGGCGGGCAGGAAGCGCAATACCGAACCGTGGCGCCCACCGGTCTCGATGACGAGGCCGTTGTCGAAGCAGTTGAGCTTGATCGCCTTGGCCAGTGTGCCGTCGCCCAGGCCGGTGCGGCTCTCCGTACGCGGCTTGGTGACCTCGACGCCGATCATCAGGCCACGGCCACGCACGTCGGCAATCGCATCATGGCGCAGGGCAATGTCCTGCAGGCCGGCGAGCAGTTGCGCTCCGCGTGCGGCGGCGTGTTCCACCAGGCCCGCCTGGCGAATGTGGCGCATGGTTGCGCGCCCGGCGACCATAGCGATCTGATTGCCACGGAAGGTACCGGCGTGCATGCCCGGGCCCCAGGTGTCGAGGTGTTCGGCGTAGACAATGACCGACAGCGGATAGCCGCCACCGATGGCCTTGGACAGCACCAGAATATCGGGGACGATCCCTGCGTGTTCGATGGCAAAGGTGCTGCCGGTGCGGCCCAGGCCGGTCTGGACTTCGTCGATGATCAGCACGATACCCAGCTCATGGGTGATCTCGCGCAGCCCGCGCAGCCAGGCGTTCGAGGCAGGAATGCAGCCGCCTTCGCCTTGCACCACTTCGACGAGCACGGCGGCCGGGCGGGTGACGCCACCTTCAGGGTCCGACAGCACGGTGCGGATGTACTCGAGCGACAGTTGATCGGTTTGCTCGCCGTCGGTACCGAACGGGCAGCGGAAGCGGTACGGAAATGGCAGGAAATGGGTGTTTTGTGCAGTAACGCTGGGGATGCCCTTGGGGTTGAGGTTGCCCATGGCCGAGAGGGCGCCAGCCGTCATGCCGTGATAGCCACCGTGAAACGCCATCAATGCCGCACGTTTGGTGTAGTGGCGCGCCAGCTTGATCGCCGCTTCCACCGCATCCGAGCCGCTGGGGCCGCAGAACAGGATCTTGCTGGTATCGCGCATGCCTGCCGGCAGTTGTGAAAACAGCTCCTGCACAAAGGCATGTTTGGCCGGAGTGGAGAGGTCCAGTGCTTGCTGCAACTGGTCGGAGCCCAGGAACTCCAGCACCGCGTCCTTGACTTCCGGCGGGTTATGGCCCAGCGCCAGGGTACCGGCGTTGGCCAGGCAGTCGAGGTATTCCTTGCCTTGCGCATCCCTGAGCCACACCCCGTTGCCGCTGACGAACAGGCGCTGGAAATTGGCGGCATAGGTGCGTGCGTTGGATTCGACTTTCTTCAAATAACTTAGCTCTTCCATGGTCATGCACTCATCGGCTGCGGCAAACGCAGCGCTGGAAAGTTGATGGAACAAGAGAGGGTGTTTAATCCATGACAGCGACTATATTCAGGCAGTAAGCAGTGGGCCGCAGAGAGGGCTGAATGACAGTCGAAAGTGAAAAATAAGTTACACCGAACAGGCGCTGGAACAAGCGCTGCCCGAGCAACTAGAGAGCATGCTTAGCTTGAAGAAAGGTGGCCGTTATCGCTATTGACGCAGACACCGGATGTCCCCGATATCTCTGTCATTTTATAGGGCCTTTAGAGCGGGAAGTTAATGGCAGAAGTGGGGCGCTGGAAGGAACAGCAGGGCGGGCTCATTAGAAGGTACTTTAAGTGCCGCCGGTGCAGATTTTCTTTTCACGGTTGGACAGGCGCAACTCGGGCTGCTGCAAACATTCCTCGAAACGCTGGCGCAAGGAGGTGGCGTCCCCGTTGTACGCAGTGATCATACTCACCCTTTACAACGTAGCAAATGGGAACGCCGCGACCTTCACGCTTTCTGAAGACGAGTTCTAAGGAGCTGAAGGTGGCTCCACAAGCACGAAAGGCTAGACACTCCAAAATATCAAACCTAGGACATGCCGTTGGTGAGCCGGTTGACATTGCAGCTGCCATGGATAATTATGCGACCATTCAGTCCGTTTATTGAGTCACACCAGCTATGGCCCGCACCCGCAACGAACAATTGCATGAGCAACGCCGCGAACAGATCCTGTTGGCAGCTACCCGCGTCTTCAAGGAGAAGGGATTCCATGGCGCCCGTACCGAAGACATCTGCCAGCAGGCGGGCATGAGTGCCGGAGCGGTCTTTCGTTATTTCTCCGACAAACGAGAGATTATTGACGCCATTATCGCAATTGAGTGCGAACGCTACCTTTCTCAGGCTCAACAATTATTCAGTAAGGACGGGTTGCACCACTTAGCTAGCATCAGCGCAGAGAAACTGGCGCAGGAATTGTGCCCTGGAGATCTTGATCTCAGCCTGGATAGCTGGTTGGAGGTAACGCGTGGTCATGACCAGACACGTCTCATTGAAGTAGACCAGCAGATGCGTAAACAGCTGATTGAGCTTCTAGCCAATGGTCAACGTGAGGGCTGGGTTCGCCCGGGTCTTTCTCCACAAGGAGCGGCGGGGCTCTTGTTTTCATTACTCAGCGGTCTGTGGCTGGAAATGAATTTGGGCTTGGCCGCCAATACTGACCACGCTGCTGCGGCACTCGGCGATTTTGTAAGAACCTATCTATTTGTTCCTGAATTTCAACGCAGGTTTGGATCATGGTGAATAGAACCGTTTTAAAACGCCCTTCATCGATGGGCTTTTTTTTAAGAGATAATGAGACGGAGTACTCCGTTTATTTTTTGAAAGTTTCGAATTGGCCTATTGAGCTTCTGCTGTTGATTGTCGGCGTTTTGCTGATGAGCGCCTGTAGTCATTCGCAGGTGGCGCACTCGGAGGAAGCTGTAAATGACTTTTCTCCACATGTAAATAGCACCGATAGAGCAGTGATCAAGGTCCAGGCTACCGAGATCGCGGCGGAGTCCTCGAAAAGCAATGCCTCGCTAGGGGGGAGCAAGAAGATGGATTCTCAAACGAAGCTTCCCATGCCCGAAACGTCCATGAAAAAGACTTGCAGATATTGGGCGACGATCTCGTCGACAGTTACCTATGGACTTCACATGCCGAGAGTCTTACGCAGGAGCCCACTGAGATCCTCCCTCTGTTCGGGCATCTCGGACGCTAAATCAACCCCGTCCAGTGGGCCTTCTGATCTCTCAGGAAAACGTGGTGAACACAGCGATTGCTTCTCTCCATTCTTGAATTCGATAGAAATACTAAGCACCGATATCCAAGCGGGATTGGAAAGTTTTTTATGAGGAAATGTATTGCCTACCGGGAAAATCTACAGCATCCGGAGTATCTAACCTGCCCGCGGTTTATTTCTATGAAAATTCTCTTTACTCAACATGTCACTCAATTAGCGAGTGACAGTTCGCGCCCTACAGGGGAAGCCTGCTCATGCAGTCAACTGCCAATTCAACGGTGAATCCAATTCGGTTGTTTAAACGCCCCCACCGGCTAGCACTCTTTTTTTCTTTTATCAGTACTACCTTGCTCTTATGTAGTTGTGCAACCAAACATGTGGAGCAACTATCAGCCGATCCCAAAGTGCCGGCGCAATGGGAAGCGCCAATGCCTGATTCACGGCGGGCAACTGAGTTGAAGAATTGGTGGAAATCGCAAAATGAGCCGGAGCTTGTGACGCTAATTGAGGCCGCTAATCAAGTCAGCCCCAATATCGCAAGTGCATTAGCACGAATAGAACGGGCGAAGGCATCACAGGTGCAGGATCTATCATCTTTGCTGCCAGAATTAACAGCAACCATGTCGCGTAATAAGTCCTATTCTCCACTCGCTAATGGTGCCTACACTCAAACTCAAACAGGGGTTCAAGTCAGTTGGGCGCTGGACTTGGCCAAACTTAATGGTTCGCAACTAAGCGGTGGTCGAGCGGGACGAGAAAGCGCCGATGCACAATGGCATGACGCCCGCATTTTGGTTGCGGCAGAAGTAGCCGACCTTTATTACGCGTCACGTATTTGTCAGCGTCAGTCCGAACTCTATAACCGGGACGCGAAGTCTTATGAGCGCTCGGTTCAGATGATGCTGCGTTCTTTGCAAGCTGGCATGGCTGCAGATGGGGATCTGGCAGCAGAGCGATATAACGCAGCGCAGGTGATGGGGCAGTTGCAGAAGCAACAAGCTACTTGTGAGCTACAGATCAAGGGACTAGTAGCCTTGACCGGACAAAGCGAACCTAGTCTCCGACAACTGTTGCAACCAGCCTGGCAACGCCCTCTGTCATTAGCCTCATTCAGCGTGTCGGCAATACCAGCCCAGGCCCTGAGCCAGCGTCCCGACGTCTATGTGGCCGAGCTGGATGTCATACAAGCTCAGGCAAGGGTCATGCAAGCGCAAGCCAACCGCTTACCTCGTTTGAGCCTGGAGGGTTTCGTCGGGCGCAGCAGTATCGATGCTGGAGACGTCAGCGTTCGCAATGCCACTAGCTGGACCTTCGGACCCCTGGCGCTAAATCTTCCGATATTCGATGCCGGACGTCGGGCTGCTGACCAGCGGGCCGCCGAGGAAGATCTCAATGCCTCGATCAGTGCGTACCACGCACGGGTTCGCCTTGCAGTACGCGAAATCGAAGAAGCCTTAGTGCAACTCGACAGTGCCGACCAGCGCTTGTGCTACAGCCGCGTCGCTGCTGAACAAGCGGCTATTCGTCTGCAGTCGAGCGAGCGCTTGCTACAGGAAGGAATGCTCAGTCCGTTCGAGCTGGAGGAGCTCCGGCGCAAGGCGCGCGCGGCCGAGCAGGATTCGTTGGCCTTGGATCTGGAAGGTCGACGTGCCTGGACAACCCTCTACCGCGCTGTTGGCGGGGGCTTCGACCGCTCATCTATGAATACTGAATCTAAACCATGACCCAACCAACACCCTTGAACACCGAGGCCCGCATGCGACCTTCGCCTTTCTATGTCATTGCACTGGCGCTGACTCTTCCTCTGTTCATGACAGCCTGCGGGCCTACAGAACTACCAGCGGTTGCGGAGGCCAGTAAGCCCGCACTGACAGTCAGCCTTGCCACCCCGACCTTGCAACCGGTGAGCAATGTGATCAGCGCCAACGGTTCAGTTGCTGCGTGGCAAGAGGCAATTATTGGCCCAGAGATCAACGGCTTGCGCGTAGAGGAAGTCTTGGTCCAAGTCGGAGACCGAGTGCGAAAGGGGCAACCCCTGGCAAGGTTTGCTCGCGATACGGTGGAGAACGATCGAATGCTGGCAGAGGCGGCCTTGCATGAGGCTAGCGCGGCGGCAGGAGAAGCACGCGCGGATGGCCAGCGGGCTCGTAACTTGGAGGATTCCGGCAACCTAAGCGCGCAACGTATTCAACAACTATTGACCCAGGAACAGACTACCCAGGCCCGCCTGGAAACCGCTCGGGCCCAGCTGGCGTTGCAGAAACTGCGCTTGAGCCAGACGGTACTGCGTGCTCCTGACGATGGAATCGTGGCTGCGCGCTCAGCAACCATCGGTTCGGTACCAGCCCAGGGTAATGAAATGTTCCGCTTGATTCGCCAGGGCCGCCTCGAATGGAGAGCGGAATTGGCTGCGCAACAATTAGAGCAGATTCGCCCAGGCCAAAAAGCCATGATCACCTCGCCTGGCGGCAGCACGTGGAGCGGTGTGGTACGTCTTGTTGCTCCGACTATCGATCCAAGCTCACGTCGGGGGATGGTTTATGTGGACATCGACAGCGCGAAAGCAGGGGAGGAGGGCTTTATCCCACCTGGGGCGTATGTCAGCGGTGAACTGATGACGGGGATACAACGAGCGATGATGGTGCCGCAGTCCGCTGTGGTGGCTCGTGATGGTTTTCACTTGGTATTTGTAGTGAGCAAGGACATGCAGGTCTCTGCACTGAAGGTTAGCGTTGGACGCATCTTCGGCGACCAACAGGAAGTCCTTTCAGGTCTTAAAGGAGCCGAGCGTATCGTCGCCAGCGGCGGGGCCTTTCTGAACAACGGTGACAGAGTTCGGCTAGCCAGTTCACCTGCCAACCCTGACCAGCATTGAGAGCCCCGACATGAATCTTTCGACCTGGTCTATCCGCAGTCCCATTCCTTCTATTCTGCTGTTCCTGATATTGAGTATTGCTGGTCTTTACGCCTTCCATGGAATGAAGGTACAGAACTTTCCGGATATGGATCTGCCGACCGTCTCGGTATCGGCGGCACTCCCGGGCGCGGCGCCACCGCAGTTGGAAACTGAGGTCGCACGTAAGTTGGAAGACTCGATTTCTTCCGTGCAAGGTCTGAAAAATCTACGTAGCACCATCCAAGATGGCATGGTGTCGATTTCCGCCGAGTTCCGCCTTGAAAAACCCGTGCAGGAAGCCGTGGACGATGTACGTTCGGCCGTGCAGCGTGTACGCGCGGACCTGCCGACAGACCTGCGCGATCCAATCGTTAGCAAGCTGAACATCATCGGTAGTCCGATCCTGGCGTTTTCTATCAGCTCTAGCAATATGGATGAAAGCGAGCTGTCCTGGTATGTGGACAACACCCTGTCGCGAAACTTGAGAGGGATCAGGGGAGTGGGCTCGGTGACCCGCGTTGGTGGGTTGAGCCGTGAAATCCAGGTTGAGCTTGATCCATTGAAGCTGGAAGCGATCGGTGTCACAGCGGCCGAAATTTCGCAGCAACTGCGCAATGTACAAACCGACGCTACGGGCGGTTTGGTCGATCTGGGTCATAGCAAACAGCCGTTGCGTCTCATGGCGCGAGTCAAAAGTGCTGATGAGCTGACAGCGGTGGAACTGTCGGCTCCGGGTGGGCAGCATTTTCGGCTCGGGGAGGTGGCAAGCATCAAGGATACCGTTGCCGAGCGTAACTCCCTGGCCTTGCTCGACGGTAAGCCTGTGGTCGGCTTCGAGATCGCTCGAGCCAAGGGGGCTGGCGAGGTAGAAGTAGGCGACGGGGTGCAGCAAGCAATAGCGCAATTGCGTCGTGAACGGCCCGACCTGCAGATCACTCAGGTCTTCGACTTCGTCCAGACTGCGCAGGATGAGTTCGATGCCTCCATGAGCATACTTTACGAAGGCGCGCTTCTGGCGATCCTCATCGTGTTCTTGTTTCTGCGGGATGTTCGCGCCACCCTGATTTCAGCTGCAGCCTTACCATTATCCGTACTGCCGGCATTCATCGTTATGGACATGATGGGGTTCTCGTTGAACGCAGTGACCCTGCTAGCTCTGTCGCTGGTAATCGGACTGCTGGTGGACGACGCCATTGTTGAAGTGGAGAACATTGAACGCCACATAACCTTGGGCAAGACACCGCTGCAAGCGGCCAAGGACGCAGCCTCGGAGATCGGCTTGGCTGTGGTAGCCACAACTTTCGCGCTGATAGCGGTGTTTCTGCCAACGGCTTTCATGGACGGTATCGCCGGCAGGTTCTTCAAGCAGTTTGGCTGGACAGCGGCTTTGGCAGTATTCGCGTCTCTGGTGGTGGCGCGCCTGCTGACCCCGATGATGGCAGCCTATCTGATGAAGGCTCATTCAAGGCCCCAGCGCGACCCATTCTGGATGCCAGCTTACTTGCGCATAAGCCAATGGGCTTTGGGCCATCGTTGGATCACCCTGTTCATGGCGGGTGGTTTTTTCGTCGGCTCGCTGATGTTGATTCCACTGTTGCCCCAAGGGTTCTTCCCTCCCGATGACAACTCTCAAACCCAAGTCACTTTGGAGCTGCCTCCTGGTGCCACGCTGGCTCAGACCCAGGCGAAGGCCGAAGATGCGCGTCGTCGCCTGGAATCGTTGCCCCACGTGCAGCGCATCTTCACCACCATCGGTGGTGGCTCTGCGGGAAGTACCTCAGGCGAGGAAAGCAAGCCCGAAATGCGTGTCGCCATGCTTACCGTGCTGCTCGACCCGCGTAAGGAACGGCCGAAGAAAAATGTAATTGAGGCCCAGATCCGTACACAGATGGCCGAGCTGGCCGGCGTGCGCAGCAAGGTGGGATTCGGCAATTCGGGTGAGAAGTACCAACTGGTGCTAGCAGGCGACGATCCTAGGTTGCTGGCTGAGGCAGCAGATGCAGTACAGCAGGACCTGCGAAACCTTCCCGGCCTGGGCAACATCTCCTCCAATACGGGTCTGGTCCGTAATGAAATCATCTTGCGGCCGGACTTCGCCAAAGCCGCCGAGCTAGGGGTTACAGGGACTGCTATCGCCGATACGTTGCGGGTGGCGACTGTCGGTGACTATGACCAATTGCTGGCCAAGCTCAATCTGGAACAACGCCAGATACCTATCGTGGTCAAGTTATCGCGAGATGTGCGGGAGGATATGCGTCTCCTGGAACGCTTGACGGTTAGGGGAGCCAAGGGACCGGTGCTGCTCAACCAGGTGGTGCAACTTGAGCAGAATGGCGGTCCGGCACGCTTGAGCCGAATCAATCGTGCCCGCAGTGTCATCATCGATGTTGAACTCTCCGGGATGCCGCTGGGTGACCTAACCGCTCAGGTGGCAACGTTGCCTTCGATCCGCAATTTGCCTGGCGGCGTCCACCAGGTGACGCAGGGCGACGAAGAAATGATGCGCGAGTTGTTCACCGGTTTCGGCGTAGCCATGTTCAGCGGCGTATTGGCGATCTATGTAGTCCTGGTACTGCTGTTCAAGGACTTTTTTCAGCCCGTCACCATCCTTGCAGCGCTTCCCTTGTCGTTAGGCGGTGCCTTCGTCGGATTGTTGCTGGCAGGTCAGGCGTTCTCGCTGTCCTCGCTCATCGGATTGGTGATGTTGATGGGGATCGCTACCAAGAACTCCATTCTGTTGGTGGATTATGCAATCGAGGCTCGCCGCGGCCATCCCGGCCCGGATGGAGTGGCGACAGAGCAGCCCATGGGACGTACCGAGGCGTTGATCGACGCCTGCCACAAAAGGGCGCGCCCGGTCATCATGACCACTCTTGCTATGGGGGCAGGCATGCTACCGGTAGCCTTGGGCCTGGGCAGTGCCGACCCGAGCTTCCGCAGCCCAATGGCGGTCGCCGTCATTGGTGGTTTGATTACCTCCACAGTACTGAGCCTGCTGGTAATTCCAGCCGTCTACACCATCATTGATGATCTACAGAGTTGGCTGCGCAAACTACCCACTATCCTCAGCAGTGAAAAAGTCAGCTTTAAAAAGAAAGCCGGTTTCGGTTTACTCGGGCTGGTCCTACTTTATTGGTTGGCATTCCCTATCATTCCCTTCCTCGAGATATCGAATAAGATTGCCGTCATGTCGGTTCTGGTGGTGGTTGGCGAAGTTCTATTTCTTATTGCGATAGCGCTACTGGGGAAAGAATATTGGGAGCAAATTAAAGATTGGGCGCGCTCTAAGTTTCGTAAGCGCAAGCGCTAATTTAATTCCAGGCCAACTGTGATAGTTGAATTTCTTGCACCATTAATTAACTTTTAATGCTTTTCATCAGTTGCCCGGCCCTCCTCAGTCAGGGGCGGCCGGCGGGAAGGTGTTGATGGAAAACTTGGGTTATCCATGATTTGGGGACAGTTTATGAGAGCAGGTCGTAAACATACCGGTGATCTTAAAGTTTCACTACTTGCCAAGCGATCGACGTGGTGGCGGCGGACGAAGTGCTTTTGTGCTTGGCTTATAGCTATATTTATCTGTTTTTCCCTCATGGGAATGGCGTCTCCGTGGTTGTTATGGGGGATGGCGTTTAATATTATTAACTTTAGAGGGTCATTTCTTATGAGTACTAGCTTGTTTTCATGAATTGCAGTTCCCCGAACTTCAGAGGGGAATTGGTGCGAATTTTTTAATTTAATTTATAAAGTCCTGGGAGGTTTATGAGAAATCTTGAGTTGTATGGTTTTTCAAAGGTTAATAAAGAGGCAAATGAAAGAGTCTTTTCTATTGGCCTACTCGATTCGGAAGGCGAGAAGGCTGCACGAATGATGGCATGGCAGTGTTTTGCTGAAGACCGTGTAAAAATAGATGATCGCAATGAGCTAACCGCAAAAATTGCTCGAATTAAATATGCTGAAGCTTTGGCTATTTTTGAGGAAGCAGGGGTTGAAATGGATATAGATATAAATGATTTCACCTCATTTTTTTTCGATGAATTGATTGTGCTCAGCAGAAGGGTCACGCAGAAAAGTGTTCAGTATGCTTTTTACTTTTTGTTGGCGCTTGGGGTGTTTGGAATTTATAAGCTCTTTTTCTAGGCATTTAAGTCTTTTGTAACCTGGTCGTTGCGGGATATCTGGCGGAGAAGAAGAGGGGAGTTCCGCTGCGTGGGGTATGACTCGATTTCCAGAACCACCCGCGGCTTGATATCGCAGGTCTCTAACCAATGGTCGACCTGACGGCGGTAATGGCAAGTGTGGCCAAATACGTAAAGCTCAAGATGCTCCAACTCCTCCGTTGAAGGTGCCGAAAGCTTAGTTGGAGTGACTAGCAATAAGCGCTCACGGAATGCCAGGCGGCTAGCTAGCAATGGGTGCTCAATCGGGCCGTCAGTGAGAATAAGATCCATTTCCCCGTCCATCAGTGGACGCTCCAGTAGCATCGGAAGGGCCTAAGCAAACCTCGCAGGATATGTGGAATGGTGAGGACGTGCTTGAGCCGAGCTTCATCACCATTCGCCGGCCGTTGAAAAGCGACTTTTGCGTTGACCTGTATCTTCAGGTCTTCGAAAAAGTTTCCATGGACAAATGGCGGCCACTGTGACGACTGATGAAAAAAGATAGAAAATAAAGTTTCTTAAAATCAGTGAGTTAGGGCTCCGAAGGCTTGAAAAGTAGACAAAACCTTGAGGCACGGCGGAGTATGGTCTACTTTTTAAACTCACTAGAGTCGCCATTTCAGAGCATGTTTTTAAATTACCTATTAGCTAGTTATCAATAACTTCTAATTGTAGGCGGAATTTTCTCACTTGACATATAGATACAAATAACTTGCATGCTCGGATTATTATCATGACTAATGATCTGATTGAGGGCGAGCTTGTAGTCGCTAAAGGCAAGCTTGCTAAGATACAGCAAGTATTTAGCGAAAAAAATATAAGAGTGCAGATCGTTTCCACTGGTGCCGCATTAATGGTGGCAGGCTGTGATATTGAGCGAATTAGAAAGGAAAATTATGATAATAACGTAAGTCGCGACGCGAATGATTATACATCGGAGCAGTTGCTGGTTTTTGCTGAGCGCTACGATGTGATACAGAAGTGGCGAAGGGGAGAGTTAACCACCGCTGAGGGTGGTAAAGCGCTAGGGTTATCAAGAAGTTATTTTTTCCGATTGGCTAAGCTTTATGATGAGAATCTGGGGCCGTTAAGCATGGCTCTTAGGCGGAGAGGCAGAAAGAAAGGGATAACGCGCCTAACTGAAGATATGGAGACGATTATCTCCGATGCTACCAAAAGAATATTCAAAAATGGTTTCGCGAGCTTTAGTAAGGTATGGGTTGAGGTTGACACTACCTGCAAAGAAAAAAACCTAATCTCTCCATGTAAAGATACCGTGCTTCGGCGCGTAAAAATTTTAGTGTCAGAGAAGGAGCAATTTAAGCTAAAAAGGGGTAAAGATGCTGCATCGCAAAAGTACTCAAGTCGACCTGGGAAGAAGTTTATTTCAAGGCCCCTGCAATGGGTTCAGATGGATCATACGTTAGTAGATGTTATATTGCTGGCCGATGATCGTGTGAACATAATAGGGCGCCCTTGGTGGACTGCCATTGTCGATTTGAAAACTAGAGTTATCCTCGGCTACTATTTGAGCCTCCATACTCCATCCTCTGTGTCTGTTGCATGCGCATTAAGTCACAGTATCTTGCCAAAAAAAGAGTTTGCAATAAAGTTGGGCCTGGATCCGGCTGATTATTTTTTTTACGGTGTTCCTGAAGTATTGCATATGGATAACGCTTCAGAGTTTACTTCGCCAAAGCTGAAGTCTGGGTGCACGTCTTTCGGCATCCATCCTGAGTACAGGCCAATAGGGCGTAAGCATTATGGGGGGCATATTGAGCGTCTTATTGGAACTTTCATGACAACTAAAGTGCATCTGCTCAAAGGTACAACCATGTCTAACGCTGTTGCGCGCAGGGGGGTTGATAGTGAAAAGAACGCAACTATGACTTTCTCCGAATTCGTTAGATGGTTTGCGCGAGAGGTTGTTGTTTACCACTCGACAGTTCACTCCGAACTTGGTGAAAGCCCGAGGCAAGCATGGAACAATTTCTATGCGCCTGGCGGAGGCGTACCATACCCACCAAAAGTTGATCAACTAGACAGACTAAAACTTTATTTTATGCCTGAAGAGCTTAGGAAAATTCGTCCTGACGGTATAAGCCTTCATGGGTATAAGTATTGGGACCCTATCCTTGCTCCTTTCGTTGGTGCGCAGCATGCAGTAGTTAAATATGATCCATTCAACCTTAATGAAGTCTGGGTAAAGCTAAATGGTGAATTTTGTCCTATACGCTTGTCGGACCTTACGATTCAAGCATTAACGTACGAAGAGTATAGGGCTAGTAAACTCTATCGAAAACCTATTCGGGCAGGCGCTATTGATAGTGATGCAGGAAGAAAAGCCTATAGAGAAAAGCAAAAAATTGAGAAAGAGAGCGCAAGGCTGACAAGGCAGGAACGCCGCCGTTTAGCAGCCGAACAAATTTATCGTGAGTCATACCTTTCTGAGGAGACAACTACTCAGGAAAGGAAAGTTGATGACAAGAATCCTCCGCCTGATTATTCAGTGCGACCCAGAAGATTCACGCCGGAGAATTAGCATGTGCTCAGATCATGTCAGGGCTGACCTGCAGTACCTTTTATCCGCCACTTATGAGGAAAGGATTGCGGCCATATATAAAGAGCTGTGGGTAGATAATAATTCCAGCGAGGCTGTGTTTCGCATGATGAATAATATAGCCGATGTTCCCGCAAGGATGACTGCTCCTGCCTTATTGGTAGTAGGCCCGGGTGGTTCAGGGAAAACAGCAATAATTTCGCAAATTTACAAGCATGTAAAGAACAGTGAAAAGCTGTTATTTATATCTATGGCGGAATCTCCGGAGATTAATATCAAGAAGACCTTGAGGTCGGCGTTAGCTATGGCTCTCGAGCTTCCTCCTAGTTCAAGCGCGAGACCACAAAGCGGGACAGATATCCCTAACGAGATGCGCGAAGTGATCAAATTGAGGGGGGTCTGGGGTGTGGTTATTGATGAATTTCATGACGTGCTACTTCGCCCTAAACAGGAACAGAGGACAAGCATGTCCATTTTGAAAAAGTTAGTAGGCTCAGAGTATGGTTTAAAGTTGTTTTGCTTTGGAACGGTGATTGCTAGAAATGCGTTAAGGTCGAACGAAGAATTTAAAAGAAGGTTTCATGAAGTCGAACTTTCTGACTGGGTTGAGAGTGAAGCATTTCGATCATTTTTATTTGAGATTGAGGAATCACTCCCTTTAAAGCGGCCGTCGAATCTTTACTCTGAGAAAATGGTGAGACTTTTATTGTTTTTGGCGAATGGGCGAATGGATAAAACATTGGATGTGATACGGGGCGCCGCGTGCTATGCAATAAAAATGGAAGTTGAGCAAATCAATGAGGATTTACTTAAGCGCGCAGCAATGAGCCCTTGGGGTTACTAGAAGTGAAATTTAAAGGCCTGCCAAAGCCAGTCTTTGATGAGACTCTTACTTCTTGGCTTTTTCGATGCTCTGTCAATAGACGTTCTAGGGTAGGCAAACGACTCAGATTGGAGGGCCGTCCAGAAGCTTGGTGGGTGGGGATTGAATTGAAGACCGCTGATGCCGACATTGACTTTGTCACTGCCGAAAAAAAACTGCGAGAGGCAGGATATGAAACGAACTCCCTGATATTAGAAATAGTTTTCGGCCCGCAAGGGAAGCGTTTTGTAGAGTGGAACTTTCGCCGCTTATTTTGCGTTGAATGTTTGCGCCAAGATGTATCTGAGGGTCGCTTGCCAATCTGGAGAAAGAGTTGGTGTTATGAGTTTGCATCCGACTGTTTCGTCCATCGCAAGCAGTTGGACAGCCTCGTTGCTCCATTGCGCTACTCAAAAGCGTGGGATGCTTTTGTTCAACATTGTAAGAGTAATGCAAATCGTATCTCCAGCGCTGATATCTTCTTTGCTCGCCTACGAGCTAGCACGTTGAGCAGGATCGCCAAGGCTGCAGAAAATGGGACAGCAGAAGATCATTACGACTTGAGTAGCCTATTGAGCAGGCTAACCTGCATATTACTACAAGCACCTTTTAAAGGAACCCACGGTGGCTCCGCCAGGATACATTTCCAGGCTAGGCGTGGGATTCAATTTGCCGCGCCAAACTCCTTGTTGGAAAGTTTCTCTGTGGGCGCAGCGACTGCGGATTCCTCTAGCAGAATCGGCGGAATGGTAATTGCCAGTACGCTACTCGGGATCATTCCCGAATCTAGATTTTTAGAGTTTGTTCAATCCTATGAAGTAATGAATGTTAATTCCATACTGCCAAGAAACCTACTTCAGGCTGCAGCATTTCCTCAGTTGGATAGAATTGGATACGGTGTATTACATGATTATCTTGGCTATGTGCCGCGCTCAAGGTTTCCTGTGTTAGATCGGCATCTACAGTTGCAGGAGGATCGCTACAAGCGTGAAGGGGTATTCGATGGAAGGCCTTTAGGGTTGATAGATCGTGCTTAAATAAACTTTATCCGATTTGTTTCTAGATCGTCATACGCACGGGGTTGCTGATTTCAAAGGATATAGTTTGCTATAAATTGGGCTAGAACCGCTTCAAGCGGTCTCTGCTGGATGGCTTTTTTAAACTTCGACTTAGCGTACCGGAGGCTGATGCGATAGTTACATCGAGGATGATTAGTGGAGTGGGGCGCTCCAAACCGTGCTGGTCATCCACTGAGTGGAGCGACCCGACCATTCAAAGTCCGGCGCTGGCGTGTCTGTGCGCTAGGGTAGTTCCGCTGCAGGCTAAGGATTATTTGGCGCGCTCATTGGACGTCTCCATCGATAGCAACTGGCCGGCACGGCTGCCCAATAGCGACCCGGCTTGAAAATAGCCCATCACCGTAGTGATACTGCGGTGCTCAGTCATCGCCATCACCTCTCCCAAGGGCACTCCTTGACGTCCGGCCTCGGTGACAAAGCCCGAGCGCAGGCTGTGCGCTGCCCAATCCCCTTCAAGCCCGGCCAATTGCGCCCGACGCTTGACGATACGCGCCACCTGATCGCCTGACAGTCCAGTGCTGGCCACCCGACCGCCTCTGTACAGCCGACGGAACAAAGGGCCGGTCTGCGCAGGGGCCGCCTCCAGCCACACCTGCAGCGCGTGGGCCGCAGGCCCTTGCAAGGGCTTTTCCCGCCGCTCGCCGCCCGTGTCGGTCTTCGTCGCCCCCAACGTATACAGCCAGGTGTCTGAGTCCAAGCGACGGAGGTCCTGAACCTGCAGGCCAACCACTTCTGAGCGTCTGCGTCCGCCGCCACTCCACGCCAACAGCAACAGAGCACGGTCCCGGAGGCCGCGAATACCATCGGTACAGGTAGCGAGCATCGCCTGCAGCGGTTCCAACACCACAGCGGTTTTCTTGCGAACCGAGACGCCGTGGCGAGCCTGGGCCTTACGGGCTTCACGCAACAGGGTTTTCACGACCTGACTTTCTGCCGGGTTTTCCCATTGTTGCAGGTGATGCCACTTGGCCAGGACGGCCAGGCGGTGGCTGACCGTGCTGAACGCTAACGGGCCTGGTTTTCCCTTGGCGCCAGCGGCGACCAGCGCGGCATCAAGGTTCGCTGGCAGCAGGTGGCTCCAGCCACCCGCGCCGTCGGGTCGGGCAAGGTGGTCGACAATGAACTGCACCGCCACCTCCGGCGGCAAGGCGCCATCACCGAGTGCGCGCCGGTAACGCAGTTGCAGCCAGGCGGACCAATAGGCTAGGGCGCTCTGATAGCTGCGCACGGTGTTGGCCGCAGTACCGGCGGCGATGAATGCGTCTGCGGCAGCACGAGTGCTGGCGGCCAGTTCCGCCAGCACTAAAGGCGAGGAGGAGGGCATCGGTATCGGTTCTGTCAATGTCTTCTTGCTCAACGTTGCAATAGATTCGGATAACCTTTGCTTATCAGATCTAATATAGCTGGAGACGGGCCATGGCAGTAGGGTGCCGGAACTGACGTGTTTGCCCCCGCGGATGCTGTATTGGCTCGCGGCTAGCGGTCGACGGTGGAGCGGGTGCACTTGCAGCTCGGACGGGGTAGTCCGGCGCGGGTTGGTGCGTTGCTGGATCAATGATGGCAACAGTTGGCCGGGCGCTTGCGTGGTGAGACACGGCTGCCCGATCTGCCGAGGGAGGTGGCGCAGGCCTTTTTGACCATCTAGCAGCAGGCCGTCACCCTGGCCCAGAGCGTCACGGAGCAGGCGTTAGCCGGTCAGCGCCAAGTACTGACATAAGAGCGTGAGGCGGCGCTAGGCGCACTAGATGCCCGCCTGGCCAATCTGGAACACTTGCTGACTCAATATCAGGTGCAAATCGACGACCTGTGCAGGCAGCGCTGCGGTCTGCCGGCGTAACGTGACGAGGCGCATGCACAATTTATCTAGGTTCGTCAGCAGTGGCAGGGAAGCCTTGCACAGTCCGAGCATGTGCGTAGCGAGCAGCAGCGCTACACCCAGATGTCGAAGAAAGGATGTATCGTGAGATTGATAAGGCCCGGGACGAGAGTAAAGGCCTACTTGGCACAAACGCTGATGCTATCTGACCAACTGGACCAGGCACGCCTCGCTGCAGTGCAGGCTGGCGATCAGTTCTACGCGCTGCAAGATCGACTGGACCAAGATAAGCCGGCAGAAACGCAGCGAAACTGCCTTGACACACTGTGCGTGCGCGGAGAATCAGAAGGCGCAATTAGTGCTGCTGCGGAAACCCTGTACAACAAACGGCGTCAGCACCCTTGATAGGCTCGTTGCGGGTACGTTACTTCGTGTAGGTTGAGCAGGCTATGCAGGGAGGCAGTCAACGACGAACGACAATTTACAGTTCGTCGATAACCGACCGATCACGCCACAGCAAGATGATCTGCTGGGTCGGACCGCATTTTCCGAGCGCTTGGCATTGGCGATCAATACCAAGAGAAACCGAGAAAACCTGGCGATCGGCCATGCCGAAGGTTGGGGAAGTGACAATCAAAAAATGCCGTAGCAATGGGTAGGCTGGAACAACTTAAGCAACGCAAAGATCCGAGCGGCGCTGACAAGCATTTGGCGAAGCTGCTGCTCGCGTGCACTGCTGTTTCAGCGCGATACAGTTGAAGAGTGCGGAGTAAAAGGGCTGCCTTGTGTATGCTTATTATGTATTCAACGCTCGGAGCGCAGTCGGCGCCACAATGTGGTCCGGCTGATGCCCAGGCGATGTGCCGCTTCGTCGAGGTTGCCCTGACAGCTTTCAAGCGTCTCTTGTACGTGACGTAATTGCGCGGCCTTACCAACGCGGTGCAGATCCGTATCCCGTGGCGACTTTTTCCGTACCTGTGGCAGAGGGGAGCCTTCGCACAGTTCGGGCAGCACGCGGATCAGGTAATACTCATCCAGCCCCTGCTCGCTTAGCAGTTCGCGGGCCGAGAGCATCGCCCTCTCGATCACGTTCTCCAGTTCCCGGACGTTGCCTGGCCAGGCATAGCGGGTCAGGTACGGCAGCAGGGCGGCCGGTATCTCAGCTGCCCCCGGCGGCTGGCCCTGGACCAGCAGGCGCTGGCTAATGCCCCGGCAGATCAGGGCAATATCCTCTGGTCGCTCGCGCAGCGGGGTGGTCTGCAGCCGTAGGATGTTAAGCCGGTAATACAGGTCGCTGCGAAAATCTCCATCATTCATGGCGGCGTGCAGGTCCTGGTGAGTTGCTGCGATGATCCGTACATCGATGGAAGTCGGCTCGGTGCCACCCAGGCGCAGCACCTCTCGCTCCTGCAGCACTCGCAGTAGGCGGGTTTGCAACGATACGGGCATATCGCCGATTTCATCGAGAAACAGCGTGCCGCGGTGGGCCGTTTCGAGCAGTCCGGGCTTGCCGCCCTTGCGCGAGCCGCTGAAGGCGCCTTCCTCGTAGCCGAACAGTTCGCTTTCCAATAGCGACTCGGGAAACGCCGCGCAGTTGATGCCGACGAAGGGCCCCTGCTGGCGAGGGCTCTCGTTATGGATGCCCTGGGCCAACAACTCCTTGCCGGTGCCGCTTTCGCCGGTGATCAGGATGGTCGAGTGGCTGGCGGCGAAACGCTTGGCCATCTGCAGCAGTTCGCGGCTGGAGCGGCTGTTGCCGCTGAGTTGCTCAAGCCGGTAGCGGGCGGTGAATGCACCCGGGCGGCGGGTGGAGCGGATGCGCTGGTCCGCCCGCTGTACGGCGGTGATGTCCTGGCAGGTCAAGACCAGGCCAGTACGCTCGCCGTTTTCGAGGATCGGCAGCAAATTGCTAACCACCGCATGGGAGCCGAGCCGGATCACCCGGTTTTCTTCGCCGCTGCCATCCAGCAATGCCTGTTGCAAGTCCAGCTCCGGGCACAGCTGCTGCAGTGGCCGGCCCAGGGCTGCACTGGCTGGCAGCTCCAGCAGGTGCGCCAGGGCCGGATTCAGGGATTGCACCAGGCCCTGGTTATCGACCGCCGCCACGCCAGTGGGAATGTGTTGCAGCACGGCGTTCAAATGGCGGCGCTTGGCGATCTCTACGCGCTGGCTATCGAGGATGCCCAGGGCCTCCTCGAGCGCCTTGCGTACTGTGTCCTCACTGAGCGACAGCACCCCATACAGCCCTGCCTGTTCCGCCAGCTCCACCACCGTCGACGACCCTATTATGCTGAGATAGCCCAGCCGGGCGGCCTGTTCGACTGCCTGGCGGGCTTCTTCCAGGGAGTTGTAGGCGGCCTGGTGAACCGGCACGGTGAACAGTGCATTCATCGCCTGTAGGTCGTGATTGATGCTGCTGTAGCTGAGCAAGGCCACTTGCGAGGAGTGCTCCCGGGCGTGTCCCAGCGCACGCAGCAGGTCAGCGCCGCCCACCTGCATGGACAGCACCGGTCGTGCTAGGTGCTTGCGCAGGTAGGCAGCGGTGGCGCCGGCGCAGACGAACACGTCGGCGTCACCGCGCTGTTCCAGCTCGCGGGCGGTCTGCAATGCTTCGGACACCGAGGTGTCGAGCACTTCGATATGGGTGTGGGGGTAGTCCGCGGCGAGCCCGGCCACCACCAGGGCAAGGCGGCTGCGTTGCCGGGGACGTTGCAGGTGGCTGATGAGCACGACGACCTGGGAGGTGGGGGAGTGCATGACTAGACCTGTTCAAAAATGAAATGCCTCGATAGTGCAGTATTTCTTTCAAGTATGAAACGCGGCGCTGTTGCATCGCTTCTCACTGAGACAGCAGACGCCAGGATTGGCGTGGCTTGCGGGCGATCAGCGAAGAGTTGGCACAGGCATTGCTCCTGCTGACCTGCTAATTCAAAACTGAAGGCAGGGACCATCGATCCATGAGCAGTTCCCCTATGAGACCCACCACTGGCAACGCGCCCGCAAGCCCGACCGACGATCAGCGCCTGGTCGACTTCATCCGCGAGCATGCCGCCGCCACGCGAGTGGTCATCGATGCCCGCAAGCGCCTGAGCGGTGGCGCGATCCAGGAAAACTGGCTGCTCGAACTGCAGATCGAAGGCGGCCCATGGGCTGGTACCCGACACTGGGTACTGCGCAGCGATGCGCTTTCCGCGCTGCCGGCGAGCCTCGATCGCGAACAGGAATTTGCCGTGTTGCAGGTGGTCCACCAGGCCGGGGGAAAAGTACCGCGGCCGCTCTGGCTGTGCCGTGACCCGAGTGTTCACGGACGGGTGTTCTTCCTCATGGAGTTCGTTTCGGGGGTGGCTGCAGGACGCCTGCTCAGCGCAGGAGCCGGCGCCCGCGGCCAGGCGCGGCTAGCGGCGCAACTGGGGGCCAACCTGGCGCGCCTGCATCAAATCCGTCCACCGTGCGCAGCGCTGGATTTCCTGCCCATGCCGGACCGTGCACCGGCCCTGAATACCATCAGTGCCTATCGCCGCTACCTCGACACCCTGGCCGAAGCTTACCCAGCCCTGGAGTGGGGCCTGCGCTGGTGTGAACTGCACGCGCCATCCAGCAACGACCAGTGCCTGCTGCATCGCGATTACCGCACGGGCAACTACCTGGCCAGCGAGCAGGGCCTAGAAGCGGTGCTCGACTGGGAATTCAGCGGCTGGGGCGATCCTTGCGAGGACCTTGGCTGGTTCACCGCCCGTTGCTGGCGTTTCACCCGTCCGGATCTCGAGGCGGGCGGTATCGGCCTGCTAGAGGATTTCCTGCGCGGGTACCACGAGGTCTCGTCATTGCGCATCGAGCGCAGCCAACTGCATTACTGGCAGGTCATGGCAACCCTCCGCTGGGCAGTGATTGCCCTGCAGCAGGGGCAGCGCCACCTGTCCGGCGAAGAACCGTCCCTCGAACTGGCGCTGACCGCGCGCCTGTTGCCGGAACTGGAGCTCGACATCCTCAATCTGACCGGCGGAGAAGCGCCATGACCCAGCCGAACGCTCATGAACTTCTGGAGATCGCACGCCAGACCTTGCTCAAGCAACTGCTGCCTGCGCTGTCCACTGAATTGCGCTACCCGGCGCTGATGATCGCCAATGCCATGGCCATTGCGGACCGTGAAAGTCGCCTGCAAGCCCGCGTCTGCAGTCAGGAACAAGAACTGCTGGGGGGCATGACCGAGGGGGCTGGGTCGTCGTTGCCCGACACCCGACGGCAACTCGCCCAAGAGATTCGCCAGGGCCGCCACGATGCAACGCATCAGCAGCTCGCCCTGGTCAAGGCGCTGCGCCAGGTGACTGTCGCCCGACTGGCGATCAGCAACCCCAAGGCCGTGCCCTGAGCGCCGCCCCGTACCTTTTCCCCGGACCGACTGAAGAAAGAAGGACAAACATGAATTTCACCCTGCCGGACGAGCTGCCTGCATTGCAGGCCAAAACCCGCGATTTCATCGCTGAACAGGTCATTCCGTTCGAGAACGACTGCCGTCAGGATGCCCACGGTCCTAGCGACGCCCTGCGCCAGGAGCTGCTGGCCCGCGCCCGGGCTGCCGGCCTGCTGACCCCCCACGCCAGCCGCGAAATGGGCGGGTTGGGCCTGAGTCATGTAGCCAAGGCTATAGTCTTCGAGGAAGCCGGATATTCCCCACTGGGCCCGGTTGCCCTGAACATCCACGCCCCGGACGAGGGCAACATCCACCTGATGGACGTGGTGGCCACCGAAGCACAGAAGGATCGCTGGCTGAGGCCACTGGTCCAGGGGCATGTGCGCTCCTGTTTCGCCATGACCGAACCGGCCCCGGGTTCGGGCTCCGATCCCTCGATGCTGCGCACCACTGCCACCCGCGATGGCGACGACTACCTGATCAATGGCCACAAATGGCTGATCACCGGGGCCCAGGGCGCCGGGTTCGCCATCATCATGGCGCGCATGGAGGACGGCACGGCAACCATGTTCCTGTCCGACATGCAGCGCGACGGGATCATCCACGAGCGGCAACTGGACTCCCTGGACAGTTGTTTCACCGGTGGCCACGGGCAGTTGCGCTTCGACAACCTGCGGGTGCCGGCGAGCGATGTGCTGGGGGAAATCGGCAAGGGCTTCCGCTATGCCCAGGTGCGCCTGGCGCCGGCACGGCTGACGCACTGCATGCGCTGGCTCGGGGCCGCGCGCCGCGCCCACGATATTGCCTGCGACTATGCGCGCACTCGCGACGCCTTCGGCAAGCCGTTGGGCGAGCACCAGGGCGTGGGTTTCATGCTGGCTGACAACCAGATGGACCTGCACCTGGTACGCCTGGCGGTGTGGCATTGCGCCTGGGTGCTCGATCAGGGGCAGCGGGCCAATGTGGATTCGAGCATGGCCAAGGTGATCAGCGCCGAGGCGCTGTGGCGAGTGGTGGATCGTAGCGTGCAGGTGCTGGGCGGGCGTGGCGTGACCGGTGAGACCGTGGTGGAACGCATCTTCCGCGACATTCGCCCGTTCCGTATCTACGACGGCCCGAGCGAAGTGCACCGCATGAGCCTGGCGAAGAAAATCCTCGACCAGCGCCTGGGAGCCCACTGATGCAGCCGCTGCTTGCCCGAATGTTCGCCCTTGATGGGCGCCGAGCCCTGGTGACCGGGGCCTCCAGCGGTCTTGGCCGTCACTTCGCCATGACCCTGGCCGCGGCCGGTGCCGAAGTGGTGGTGACCGCCAGGCGCCGGCAGCCGCTGCAGACCCTGGTGGAGGAGATCGAGGTGGCCGGCGGCCGGGCTCGTGCCTTCGCCCTCGACGTGACCTGTCGCGAGGATGTGTGCCGGGTGCTGGACGCTGCCGGCCCGCTGAATGTGTTGGTGAACAACGCCGGGGTGAGCGACAGCCAGCCCTTGCTGGACTGCGACGACCAGGACTGGGACCGCGTGCTGGATACCAACCTCAAGGGCGCCTGGACCGTGGCCCAGGAAAGCGCCCGGCGGATGATCGCTGCGGGGCAGGGCGGCAGCCTGATCAATGTCACCTCGATTCTCGCCAGCCGGGTGGCGGGGGCCATTGCGCCCTACGTTGCGGCCAAGGCCGGCCTGGCCCATCTGACCCGGGCCATGGCCCTGGAACTGGCGCGCCATGGGATTCGCGTGAACGCCCTGGCACCGGGGTATGTGATGACCGACTTGAACCAGGCCTTTCTCACCAGCGAGGCCGGAGAAAAGCTGCGCATGCGCATTCCCGGCCGCCGTTTCAGCCAACCGCAGGACCTGGATGGCGCCTTGCTGCTGCTGGCCAGCGATGCCGGCCGCGCCATGAGCGGCGCCGAGATCGTGGTCGACGGCGGTCATCTGTGTAGCAGCCTGTGAGGCGCCCAAGTGCAAGAACAACAAGAACCCGCAGCGGTCAGGAGGTGTGTATGTGTGTGCGATGCCCGGGCAAGGTCTCGATGGAGTGCGGGTCATGATGACGTCGACCTTCGAGCACGAGCTTGCCCCCAACCCGGCCAACCATGTGCCGTTGTCGCCGCTGTCGTTCCTCAAGCGTGCCGCGCAGGTGTACCCGGAACGCGATGCCGTGATCTACGGCGCGCGGCGCTACAGCTACCGCCAGTTGCATCAGCGCAGCTGCCTGCTGGCCAGCGCCCTGGAGCAGGTCGGGGTACAGCCGGGAGAGCGGGTGGCGATCCTGGCGCCGAACATTCCCGAGATGCTCGAGGCGCACTATGGCGTGCCCGGCGCAGGGGCAGTGCTGGTGTGTATCAATATTCGCCTGGAAGCGCGGAGCATCGCGTTCATCCTGCGCCATTGCGCGGCCAAGGTGCTGATCTGCGATCGCGAGTTCGGCGCGCTGGCCCAGCAGGCTTTGGCCATGCTCGAATCACCGCCCTTGCTGGTGGGGATCGAGGACAGCCAGGCTGAGGGGGGCGAGCTGGCCCACGTCCTGGACTACGAAAGCTTCCTGGCCCAGGGCGACCCTGGTCGGCCACTGGCAGCGCCGCAGAACGAGTGGCAGTCGATTGCCATCAACTACACCTCCGGCACCACCGGCGATCCCAAGGGCGTGGTCCTGCATCACCGCGGCGCCTACCTCAATGCCTGTGCCGGGGCGCTGGTGTTTCAGTTCGGTCCGCGCAGCGTGTACCTGTGGACCCTGCCGATGTTCCACTGCAACGGCTGGAGCCACACCTGGGCGGTGACCCTGTCCGGCGGCACTCATGTGTGCCTGCGCAAGGTGCAGGCCGATGCGATCCACGCCGCCATCGCCGAGCACGCGGTGACCCATATGAGCGCCGCACCGGTGGTGATGTCGATGCTGATCCATGCCGAGCCTGCCGGTGTTGCACAGGCCGCGAGCGTGTCGCTGATCACCGGCGGGGCGGCGCCGCCCAGCGCGGTGATCGCCGCGATGGAGGCTCGCGGCTTCAGCATCACCCATGCCTACGGCATGACCGAAAGCTACGGCCCCAGCACCCTGTGCCTGTGGCAGCCGGGCATCGACGAGCTGCCCCTGGAAGCCCGGGCCCGCTTCATGAGCCGCCAGGGCGTGGCTCACCCGATGCTCGAGGAGGCCAGCGTGCTGGATCTGGACACGGGCCGTGCAGTCCCGGCCGATGGCGCCACCCTGGGCGAACTGGTGGTGCGCGGCAACACCGTGATGAAGGGCTACCTGGACAACCCGGAGGCCACCCGCAGCGCGCTGGCCAACGGCTGGCTGCACACCGGTGACCTGGCCGTGCTGCACTCGGACGGCTATGTGGAAATCAAGGACCGGGCCAAGGACATCATCATTTCCGGCGGCGAGAACATCAGCTCGCTGGAGATCGAGGAGGTGCTCTACCTGCACCCGGCGGTGATCGAGGCCGCGGTGGTGGCGCGCCCCGATGCGCGCTGGGGCGAAACCCCGCAGGCCTTCGTCACCCTGCGCGACGACGCCCTGGCCAGCACCAGTGGCGAGGACCTGATCCGCTGGTGCCGAGTGCATCTGGCGCACTTCAAGGCACCGCGGCATGTGTCGCTGATGGCGTTGCCGAAGACGGCCACCGGCAAGATCCAGAAATTCGTCCTGCGCGAGCAGGCCCGACAGGAGGCCACGACCGCTGACGCCGAACCCTGATGATGCGCTACCCCTGCACATTGAATAACAACAAGTACGTCATCCGAAGTGGTTCATGTTCAAGCCGTTGCACAGAGGTCGCCGGATGCCTTTCGGTGAGCGGTGCAACGGCTGCCCGGTCTGCATTGACGGGCTGCAGACATCACCCAGGACGTGCCCCCAGCACTGCTATCGCTGGGGGCTTGGGCTGGCGGTATGGCCCACCGCTGTTGCTGCCGAGAACCTTTAAAAACGACAAAAAATTGAGCCTTACCGGCAAGAGGTCTGTATGAAATTCCAATTCCTACTCCCCACCAAAGTCGTCATGGAACCTGGCCTGCGCGAGCGCACCGGCGAGCATCTGCGTGAACTCGGTCTGCAGCACGTGCTGATCGTCACGGATGCCGGGGTCAAGGCCGCAGGGCTGTTGACCAGCGTCTATGCCAGCCTGGACCAGTCGGGCATCGCCTTCGAGGAGATCTCGGACGTCAAGGCCAACCCTCGCAGCGAAGACATCAATCACCAGGCCGAGGCCTATCGTGGAAAAGGCATCGATGGCCTGCTGGCCATCGGCGGAGGCAGCGCGATGGACGCCGCCAAGGCCCTGAGCGTGCTGCTGACCCACGAAGGCCGGATCGAGGACTACGAGGGCTCCTTCAAGCTCACCCATGGGGGGCTGCCCATCGTGGCGATCCCTACCACCGCGGGCACCGGTAGCGAGGTGACGTGCTTCTCGGTGATCACCGATACCGCGCGCCACTTCAAGATGAACCTGCTGGACTATCGGATCGGCCCGGTGCTGGCCCTGCTCGACTCGCACATCACCAACACGCTGCCGCCGTCGATTGCCGCTGCGACCGGTATGGACGCCCTGACTCACGCCATCGAGGCCTACACCTGCCGCGTGTCCAATCCGATCAGCGACGGCCTGGCCCTGCATGCCATCCGCCTGATCAGCCAGTACCTGCAGCCGGCCGTCCAGGAGCCGGACAATCTGCAAGCCCGCGAGCAGATGCTGGTGGCCAGCCTGATCGCCGGCATGGCATTCGGCAATGCCGACGTGGGCAGCGTGCACTGTATTTCCGAGGCCATAGGCGGCATGTACGACACGCCGCATGGCGTGGGCAATGCGATCTTCCTGCCCTTCGTATTCGGCCACAACCTGGATGCGGATGTTCTGCGCCATGCCCAGGTCGCCTACGCGCTTGGCATCAACCCCAGCCTCTCACCCGCCAATGCCGCCAAGGCGGCTGTCGACTACTTGTTCCAGATGAGCAAGACCCTGGGCATTCCTCGCTTTGCCGAGGTGAAAGGGGTGCGTGAAGCAGACTTCCTGACAATTGCCGACAAGTCGAAGAAGAATTTCTCGGATGCCAGCAATGCCAAGGAAATGAGCGTGGAGACCTATCACGCAATCATCACTGCCGCCTACGACTTTGCCGGTTGAGGAGTGTCGATCATGAGCGAAGCAAACTCCGGCGCCTCGTTGAAGCGCACCCTGGGCCCGTTTTCCGTTCTGCTCTTCGGATTGGCGTTCCTGGCGCCATTGATCGTCTTTGGCACCTATGGCGTGATTTCCCAAGCCAGCGGCAACACCACGGCCTTGTCCTATGCCATTGCGTCGATTGGCGTGATTGTCACTGCGTTGAGCTACGGGCGCCTGGTCAAGGTATTCCCGGCGGCCGGCTCGGCCTACACCTACACCCGCAAGATGTTGAGTCCGAATCTCGGCTTCATGGTGGGCTGGGCGGCCTTGCTCGACTACTTTTTCATCCCGATGCTGATCTGGTTGCTGGGGGCCAGTTACCTGAGCATGGCTTTTGTCGATGTGCCGCAGTGGGTATGGATCCTTGGGTTCATTGTCTTCAGCACGGTGCTGAATGTGCTGGGCATCCAGGTGGCGAACCGGTTCAACATATTGTTGATGGTGATCCAGCTGGCGATCATTGCCGTATTCATCAGTCTTTGCTGGCACTACATCGTCGCGGCCAATGGCCCTGGCGGACTGCTGTCGGCCAAGCCGTTCTTCAATCAGGATGTGCCGTTTGCCACGACCATGGCCGGCGCCGCAATTGCCGCCTACTCGTTTCTGGGCTTCGACGCGCTGTCCACCTTGAGCGAGGAAACCAGGGACCCGAGCCGGACGATTCCACGGGCCATCCTGCTGGTCGCCCTGATCGGCGGCGTGCTGTACGTCGGCTCCTCGTACTTCATGTACCTGGCACATCCCGCCATGGCGTTTGCGAACGTGGACGGCGCGGCGTTCGAGATCGCCCGGATGATCGGCGGGGATCTGTTCTTCGCGGTGGTATTGGCGGGCATCATCATCGCCCACTTCGCCGCAGGGCTGTCGTTCCAGGCCAGTGTGGGCCGACTGCTGTACGCCCTCGGTCGCGATAACCAGCTGCCACGCAAGCTCTTCGGCGTCTTGCACCCTCGCTACCGGACACCGGTGTTCAACATCCTGCTTTCCGGTGCGTTCGGCACCGTGGGTTTCGCCCTGACGATTGCCACTGCAACGTCCCTGGTGAACTTCGGGGCCTTCGTCGCCTTTACCGCGGTGAACCTGTGTGCTCTGCGGCTGACCTTCGATGCGGGAGTCAAGGACGGCGCCGGACTCCTGCGCGGTGTGATCTTGCCGATCATCGGTGCGATCACCACAGGCTGGATGTTGGTCAGCCTGGATAAGGACGCGTTGATCATGGGGGGCATCTGGCTTGGCGCGGGCGTGGTTTACCTGGCGTGTCGCACCAGCTTCTTCCGCAGCCCCGTACCGGATGCCCTGGCATAGAGAACTGGCGGATGGCGGAGTTGCCAAGCTGGGGACTCCGTTACAAGCGAATGCTCCATCAATAGACCCAAGGCCAGCTACTGGCCTTGCCGTTCAATAGTGAGAATGGATATGCAAACCAAACTTCTGATCAATGGTGCTCTCGTGGTGGGCGAAGGCGAAAGCCTGGCCGTGTACAACCCCTCCCTGGGCCAGGTGCTGGTGCAAACCCGCGAGGCCAGTCGCGCCCAGGTCGATGCGGCGGTGCAGAGCGCCAGCGCCGCTTTTGCCGGCTGGTCGCAAACCCCCCCCAAAGACCGTGCGGCCTTGCTGCTCAAGCTGGCCGAGCGCATCGATGCCCACGCGCAGGAATTCGCGCGCCTGGAATCGGACAACTGCGGCAAGCCGTTCAACGCTGTGCTGCAAGACGAACTTCCGGCCGTCTCCGACGTGTTCCGCTTCTTCGCGGGTGCGGTTCGCTGCCTGCAGGGTTCGGCGGCAGGCGAGTACCTGCCGGGCCACACCTCGATGATCCGTCGCGATCCGGTGGGCGTGGTGGCCTCTATCGCACCCTGGAACTACCCGCTGATGATGGCGGCCTGGAAGCTCGGCCCGGCTCTGGCCGCGGGGAATACCGTGGTGCTCAAGCCGTCGGAACAGACGCCACTGACCAGCCTGAAGCTGGGAGAACTGCTTGCCGAAATCTTCCCCGCTGGCGTCGTCAATATCCTTCACGGGCGCGGTGCCTCGGTGGGCGAGCCACTGACCGGTCACCCGCAGGTGCGCATGGTGTCCCTGACCGGTTCGGTCAGCACCGGCAGCCGGATCATCGAAAGCACGGCCGACAGCGTCAAGCGCATGCATATGGAGCTGGGCGGCAAGGCACCGGTGCTGATCTTCGATGATGCCGATATCGATGCCGCCGTCGAGGGCATCCGCGCCTTCGGTTTCTACAACGCCGGGCAGGACTGCACTGCGGCTTGTCGCCTCTATGTGCAGAAGGGGGTGTACCCGCAGTTCGTGCGCAAGCTCGGGGAAGCGGTGTCCAGCATCAAGACGGGGCTGCAGGACGACCCGGCAACCGAGATGGGCCCGCTGATCACTCAAGAACATCTGGAGCGCGTCGAGGGCTTTGTCAGGCGTGCCCTGGAGCTGCCGCATATCGAGGTGGTGACCGGCGGCCAGCGCGCGGCGGGCGCCGGGTACTTCTTCGAACCCACGGTGTTGGCCGGTGCGACCCAGGAAGATGAGGTGGTGCGTCGTGAAATATTCGGCCCGGTGGTGACGGTTTCGGCGTTCGAGGACGAAGCTCAGGCGTTGGCCTGGGCCAATGAGTCGGACTACGGCCTGGCGTCTTCGGTGTGGACCGCGGATATCGGTCGGGCTCATCGGCTGGCCGCTCGCCTGCAGTACGGCTGCACCTGGGTCAACACCCACTTCATGCTGGTCAGCGAGATGCCCCATGGCGGCGTGAAGCTGTCCGGCTACGGCAAGGACCTGTCCATGTACGGCCTGGAAGACTACACCCTGGTGCGGCATGTGATGTTCAAGCACTGATTGACCCAAGACATCGTGACCCCCCGGGCAAGCCGCCTGCCGGCTGCGCCCGGACAACTGCAAGAGGCTATGCATGAACAACATTGAGACCTTTGAAGAGCTCGAATCCAACGTCCGGATGTATTGCCGCGACCTGCCGCTGGTGTTCGATACGGCCCTGGGGAGCAAGGTCCACGCTGAGGATGGCCGTGAGTACCTGGACTTCTTCGCCGGCGCCGGGGCCCTGAATTACGGCCACAACGACCCGCGCATGCGCGATGCCTTGATCGAATACCTGACGGCCAATGGGGTGACCCATGCCCTGGACCTGCACACCAGCATGAAGCGGCGCTTCCTGGAGTCGATCAAGCGCGACCTGTTCGTGCCACGAGGCTGGGACTACAAGGTCCAGTTCACCGGCCCGACCGGTGCGGATGCCGTTGAGGCCGCGCTGAAACTGGCGCGCAAGGCCACTGGGCGGACCAAGATCGTCTCCTTCTATGGCGCTTACCACGGCATGACCGCCGGGGCCCTGGCGGTCACCGGAAATCGCACTCGGCGCGGCGCCGGTTTGTCCTCCGAGGTGATCTTCGTTCCCTACGAAGACAGCCCGTACGGCGAATTCGACAGCATCGGTTTCCTCGAGCGCCTGGCCAATGACCAGGGCAGCGGATCGGAACTGCCCGCGGCGGTGATCGTGGAATCGGTCCAGATCCAGGCGGGTGTATATGCGGCCTCGGACAGTTGGTTGCAACGACTGCGCCAGTGGACCACCGACCACGGGGTGATCCTGATCTGCGATGAGGTGCAGGCCGGGTGCGGGCGCACTGGAGATTTCTTCGGTTTCGAGCGCTCCGGCATCCAGCCGGACCTGGTGACCTGTGCCAAATCCATCGGCGGCTTCGGGCTGCCGATGGCCATAGTACTGATTCGCTCAGCACTGGATGTGTGGCAGCCGGGCGATCACATCGGCACCTTCCGCGGCAACCAGCTGGCGTTTCTGACCGCGCAGATCGCGCTTGGCTACTGGCACGATGAAACATTCCTCAAGTCACTTTCCGACAACGTCGCGCTCATGGCACGAGGGGTTGCCGATATCGCCGAGATTCCTGGCGTTGCCGGTGCGCGCTGCCGCGGCATGGTGGCCGGTATCGACTTCGGCCGTGGCAAGGTTGCGCTGACCAAGGATGCCCAGCAGCGTGCGCTTCGGGCCGGCCTCCTGGCGGACCGCTGCGGCCCGAACGGCGAAATCATCAAGCTGATGCCACCGATCAACACCCCCGCGGATCAGCTTGCAGAAGGCTTGAGGATTTTCGCCGAATCGGTCGCCGCTGCACTAGGCCAATAAGGGGGCGGGACCTCAGGGCAGCACGTGCCGATGCCCGTGCTGCGATGAGGGCTGTTCAATCGCCAATCGCTCGCAGGAGGAAAATGAGCCAATGAAAAATGTCACTGCAACGGTGCAGAACGATCTGTCTTCACTGATCCATCCCTATACCAACTTGGCACAACACCAGAGACAGGGCCTTTTGTCATTGCCAAGGGGGATGGCATACGGGTCATCGATGACTAGGGCGACGCCTATATCGAAGCCATGTCGGGTCTCTGGAGCACGGCATTGGGGTTCAGCGAACAACGCCTGATCGATGCGGCCATGGAGCAGTTCAAACAGCTGCCGTACTATCACAATTTCAGCCACAAGACCCATGCTTCGGCCGCGGCGCTGGCGGCCAAGCTGGCCGAACTCGCCCCCGGTGACTTGAACCATGTGTTCTTCACCAACTCAGGTTCCGAAGCCAATGATTCGGTGATGAAGGTGGTCTGGTACCTCAACAACGCACTGGGCAGGCCGGCCAAGAAGAAATTCATCTCTCGCCAGCAGGCCTACCACGGCACCACCGTCGCCTCCGCAAGCCTGACCGGCATTCCGTCGATTCATCGCGACTTCGATCTGCCGGCGATTCCCGTACACCATCTGACCTGCCCAAACCATTACCGCTTTGCCAGGCCAGGGGAAACCGAGGAGGTATTCTCGGCGCGCCTGGCGGACGAACTGGAGCGCTATATCCTGGCTGAAGGGCCGGAGACCATAGCGGCATTCATTGGCGAGCCGGTGATCGCCGCAGGCGGCGTGCTGCCCCCACCCAGGGGCTACTGGGCGGCGATCCAGGCGGTGTGCAAGCGCTACGACATCCTGGTGGTGATCGACGAGATCGTCACCGGCTTTGGCCGGCTGGGCAGGATGTTCGGCTCCGAACTGTATGGCATCCAGCCCGATATCATGGTGCTCTCCAAGCAGTTGACATCCTCCTATCAGCCGTTGGCGGCCTTGCTGGTGTCCGATGCCATCCACGACATTCTGCTGAGCCACAGCGGTCGGCTGGGCTCGTTCGTGCACGGCTTGACCACCAGCGGTCATCCGATCGCCACTGCCGTGGCGCTGGAAAACATCCGCATCATCGAAGAGCGCGATCTGGTCGGTCATGTCCAGCGCTTGGCTCCTGCGTTCCAGAGTCGGCTGCGAGCCTTCGCAGACCATCCCCTGGTGGGCGATGTGCGCGGAGTAGGGCTGGTGGGCGGGATCGAGCTGGTGGCGGACAAGGCGCAGAAACAACCGTTCAGCCAGCCGGGAATCCTGGGCAGCTACATCTTCAAGCAGGCCCACAAGCATGGGCTGATCATTCGCTCCATATACGACACCGTCGCTTTCTGCCCGCCGCTGATTACGACAGAGGACGATGTCGACGCCATCTTCAGCGCATTCGAGCGGACCTTGAGTGACGCAACGGACTGGGCGCGCTCACAGAACCTGCTTTAATCCAAGGTCTGTACAGCCACCCCGTTGGCTGCCCGGACAACTCCACTGATCAGATAAAACAACAACCATGAGGATCTGGCTGTGCACGAACAAAATGCAGCAAGCTTCGACTTTGAGGTTTCCATGGTCGGACTGGGCGCCATGGGCACGATCATGGCGCAAGCTTTTCTCAAGCAAGGCAAACGCGTAGCGCTCTACAATCGATCACCCGGCAAGGCAACGGCATTGGTGGCCGCCTACGACTCTGTCGAGGCCGCGCTCGACGCCAGCCCGGTGGCGGTCTTCGTGCTGCTGGACCACCAGGCAACACTTGAGGTGCTGGGGATGGCGGGGGTGGCGCGTGCACTGGCCAAGCGCACGATCGTCGACTACACCACCAGCGCCGAAGAAGAGAGCCGGGAGCTTCAGGCACTCATCAGTCAGGCGGGCGGTCACTATCTCAAAGGGATGATCGTGGCCTACCCGCGCAATGTCGGTCATCGTGAAAGTCACTGCATCCATACCGGCAACCGTGAAGCCTTCGAACAGCATCGGGCGCTGCTTGAAGTCCTCGCCGGCCATGCAAGCTTCCTTCCCTGGGAAGAGGCCTTCGCCTTTGCAACCGTGCTTCACGCACATGCATTCGCCGCCATGGTCACGTTTTTCGAGGCCGTGGCGGCGAGCGCGCGATTTGGCCTGTGCAGCACGGCGACGCCCCGACGCCTGCTCGATACGTCGCGCTTTTTCATCGCCGACGCACTCGAGGAAGCAGTACGCCGGCTCGAAACAGGGGATTTTGCGGGCGATCAGGCCAGGTTCGACGTGCATGCGGGTGCCTTTGCCTACATAGCCCAATCCCTACAGGCACAAGGCGCTTGGACGCCGGTATTCGACGCTGTGTGCCAGGTAGCGCAACGCGGGGTATTGATGGGCTACGGTGATCAGGACATCGCGGCCGCCACCCAGGTGTTCGCAACGAGTGCTCCCTTGCAAGAGCAGAGCAGTAACTGACGCCTGTACCGCGGTCGATCTACCTGGGCTGCGTGACGCTGCCGCGCACGCGCTGGATGAGACAAGCGCTCCCTGGTGGGGCGCACTGACCAGCTCTGGCCGATACCTGGGGAGCGTCACCGCTGCTTTTGGGGGCTGTGAATCTGCATCGGGTTCACAGGAGCAGGGGGACATTCATCGCATTGCCTCATCAAGGCAATGCGATGTTCATGATCGACCCAGCGCCATCATCCATACAGCAGTGGGTCTACAGTGGAAGGTTCATGCGCCGGTGGCGGGTTCTTCATGAACAGTATCCGGGGGGGACTCTTGTGCTCGCCTGGTCCGGTTTTCCCACTGAAGCAGCAAGGAAATGCCACAGGGCAGGACCGTCAGGGTCACTATTGTCGCCACGGCCAATCCACCAATCACCGCATAAGCCATAGGGCCCCAGAATATCTGCGGGGCGATCGGGATCATGCCGAGGATAGCGGCGCAGGCGGTCAACAAAATCGGCCGGGCCCGGTGCATCGAGGCGTGCACTATAGCCTCGGAAGGGGATTGGCCGAGCCGCATGTTGATGTCGACCTCCTCGATCAGGATGATCGCGTTGCGCACGATCATGCCCACTAGGGCGATGACCCCCAGCTGCGCGACAAAGCCCATGGGCGTTGCCGTCGGCAACATGGCCAGAACCACACCGATGAGCCCGAATGGAGCCATTGCCAACGCCAGAAACATGCGCGAGAAACTGCGCAGTTGCACCATCAGCAGTACGCACATCACCAGTGCTGTGAGCGGCAGCACTGCGGCGAGAGATTTGCTGCCCTTGGCCGCTTCCTCGACCGCGCCGCCGACTTCAACCTTGTAGCCCTTGGGCAGCTCGGCAGAGAACCGTGCCACGGCGGGCGCCAGTGCCTGGACCACAGTGGCCGCCTCGAGCCCTTCGCGAATGTCACTCTGTACGGTGATCAGTGGCAGGCGCTGGCGGCGCCAGACGATGGGGTCTTCCACGCCGAAACTGAGCTTGGCGATCTGCGTCAAGGGAACGCTATGACCGTCGGCCGTGCGCAGCTGGAGATTGGCGAGGGTGGCCAAGTTAGTGCGCTCGCCGATTTGTGCGCGGATCACTACATCGATGAGCCGCTCCTGGTCGCGTACCGTGGTGACCGCCGAGCCGGAAAAGATCGTTGCCATGGCACTGGCGATGTCTTCCGAGGAAAGCCCCAGTGCACGCGCCTGAGTCTGGTCGACTTCGACCCGGACGCTGCGTTGTGGCTCACCGGACAGCAGATGCACCTCTCGGGTGTCGTGGTTGGTGGAGATCACATTGGCCAGGCGTGCGGCAATATCACGTACCTTGTCCTGGTCGGGGCCGGTGACCCGGTACTTAAGTGGCCAGCCCACCGGTGGGCCTAGTTCCAGTGGCGTCGCACGCGCGATAAGCCCGGAGAATTGGGTCTTGAATGCCGCAGCCAGCCTGGCCTGCAACGCATCACGCTCCTTGACCCCCTTGGCTACCACTACAGTTTGGGTGACGTTCTCGTTCTGCAGCAGCACCTCCATGGGCAGATAGAAGCGAATGGCACCGGAGCCGATGTAGGTGGAGAAGCGCTCGACATCCGGGTCATTCTTCAGCAACTCCTCGAGTTTTGAGGCCTGGCGTATGGTTGCATCCAGCGAGGCATTCTGCGGCAGCGTCAAGCTGACTAGCAGCTCGGGGCGGTCGGAGGGCGGGAAGAACTGCTGTTCGAGGTAGCTTGCCCCGCCGAGCGACGCCACGAAGGCCGCGCCGGCAAAGCCCAGGGTCAGCGCCCGATGCTTGAGGGCCCAGGCCAGCGCCCGCTCGTAGGCGTTCATCAGGCGTCCGCCGCCATGCCCGTGATGGGGCAGCGACTTGGGCAGGATCAGGGTTCCGAGCAAAGGAGAGAACAGTACCGCGACCACCCAGGAAGCCGACAGCGAGATCAGTACAACCATGAACATCGAGTAGCAGTATTCACCCGCGCTCGAGGCGGCGAACCCCACCGGGATGAACCCGGCGATCATCACCAGGGTACCTGTCAGCATCGGGAATGCGGTTGACTCATAGGCGAAGCTCGCGGCCCGTCTGAGGTTCCAGCCTTCTTCGAGTTTGCCGACCATGGCCTCGACGGTGATCATCGCGTCATCCACCAACAGGCCGAGGGCGATGATCAGCGCGCCAAGTGAGATGCGTTGCAGGCCGATGCCTGTCAACTCCATACCGATGAAGGTCATGGCCAGAACCAGAGGGATCGAGAGGCTGACCACCAAGCCCGCACGAACACCGAGTGAGACAAACGATACGGCCAGTACGATCGCCACCGCTTCGGCTAGGACCGTCAGAAAACCACTGACAGCCTGCTTCACGACTGTCGACTGGTCGGCGACCTGGATCATCTCGATACCGTGGGGCAGGGAGGCCTTGACCTCATCCATGCGGGTGCGAACCGCTTCGCCGAAATTGAGTAGGTTGCCGCCCGAGGCCATCGAGATGGCAAGGCCGAGGGCTTTCTCGCCATTGACCCGGAACAGCGGGGCTGGCGGGTCGGCAGGAATTCGCTGGACAGTGGCCAGCTCGGTGAGGGGCACGAAACGCTCGTTTGCCCGCAGCGTCACATTGCGCAGGCTCTCTTCGGAGGCGAAGCCGCCGCTGACGCGCAGTGCTATCTTGTCTTCGGCTAGTCGCACCGTGCCAGACGGTATAACCGCGTTCTGTGCTTTCAAGGCCCGTAGGACGGCTTCTTCATCAAGCCCGAAGGCTGCCAGCCGGCCAGGGGAGAACTCAATGACGATCTGCTCTTCCTGTACCCCTAGCAACTGAACCTTGCCGATTCCAGGAATCCGTAGCAGCTCCGCACGCACGCCTTCGAGGTAGTCACGCAGTTCACGGTCGGAGAAACCCTCGGCGGTGAAGCCGAAGATCTGCCCGTAGGTGTCGCCGAATTCGTCGTCGAAAAACGGGCCCTGCACGCCACTGGGCAGAGTGGTGCTCACATCAGCCATCTTCTTGCGAACCTGATACCAGGCATCAGGGACTATTCCTGCCGGAGCATCATCACGCAGATTGACCATGATCACGGTCTCGCCCGGGCGCGTATAACTATCTAGCCTATCGAGGTAAGGCGTCTCTTCAAGTTTTTTCTCGAGACGATCAGTCAATAGTTTTGTTGTATCATCGATGGTTGCCCCAGGCCATCGTGCTGATACAACCATAGTCTTGATGGTGAAGGCCGGGTCTTCGTTGCGACTCAGTTTGGAATAGCTGATCGCCCCCCCCACTAGGGTCACCAGCATGAGAAAGAACATCAGTGGCATCTGGCCGATCGACCAGGCGGATAGGTTGAACCCGCGCTGATCTTCTGGAGGTGTTGTGTTCGGCTTCATTGGCTCACCTCGGCGGCATCGTAGACAACTTTCTGTCCTGTCCGGAGTTTGCTGACCCCAGCTGTTACCACGGCATCGCCTTCGGTCAATCCGGACTCTACCAGTGCCTGTGTCGCTGTAAAGCGTGTGACAACGACAGGTTTACGGATAAGCGTGTGATCGGAAGGCTGCACGATGAAGACTGCCGGCTTGCCATCCTCACTAGTCAAGGACGAGGCGGGGAGAATGAATAAGGCTTTGCCAGGCAATAGCAGACGGCCTGTCACGGTGGCGCCCAAGGTCATGGCGGGTGGGGTTTGCGGCAGCGCAATGCGCACCCGATAGGTACGGGTGGCGGCATCTGCAGTTGGGCTGACATCACGAATAGAGCCAATGACCTTGATCTTGGGGTCTGACACAAGGGCGACTTCGACTTTTACGTCAGAGACCACCGATGTGTAGAGGCGCTCAGAGACGTTGAAGACTGCGTCACGCTCCTGGGTCGAGGCGAGCTTGAACGCCAACTGACCGGCATCGACCACCTGGCCGTTATTGACCATCACCGCGCTGACGATGGCGGCGTCGGGTGCCCGCAACTCGGTGTAGCTCAACTTGTTGCGCGCAGTCAGCAGTCCAGTCTTCGCAACATTGAGCCGAGCATTGGCTGCCCGCCAGTTGGCCGCGGCCTCATCCACCCGGGCACGGGCCACGAACTGCTTATCGAATAGCATGCGCTGTCGCTCAAGTCCCGACCTGGCAAACTCTTCTGCCGCTTCTGCACTACGCACTTCTGCTTCGGCAATCCGTACCTCATTTTGCACATCGTTTGGATCGAGGACTGCTAAAACTTGGCCCTTGGCAACATTGGCTCCTACATCTACGCTACGAGTCGCAATGCGACCCGGGATACGAAAAGCGAGATCGGTCTCGATGTGCGCGCGAATCTCCCCTGTTTGCGCAACTTCTTCGCCAATAACAGCAGGCTCTGCGATGACTACTCGAACGGGGCGCGGTGCCTCTTCCGATCGCTTCTCCTCCTGGCAGCCAGTAAGGAATAGGCTGAAGCCGAAAATATAGCCGCATATCCGTAACGCCATAAGCACTTTCATTTTATCTTTCCCTCGATCAAATAGCACACGCAAGTCAATGTGTTCGCCTTTCAGTAGAAACACTTCTTATTACAGAGTTAAAATTCTTAGCGGCGAAGCAAGCAATAAAAATTCTAGGCAATGATCGAAGCATTGCGGAGAGTATTTATAAAATTGAAATGCTCCGACTGAGTTTCAAATAGCTCATTGCAAACCTAGTAGAAAAACTGAGGGATGAAACTACTCATCTGACAGTGCTTCCCAAACTTGGTGCGCTGGCATACTCATTTCCAGCCAAATCTGGGTCAGTAGCAGCGCCACGAAGCAGGCCAAGCCGACGCCCAGGTTCAGCTCGGCGATGTCGATCAGCTTGACGATGGACACCAGGATTCCGAACAGATAGACCTCGAGCATGCCCCATTCGCGCAGATGGTGATAACTGCGGTAGAGCAGCATGCCGGCGCGGCGCGCCACCTTGAACCTCACGCTCAGCAATACCAGCAACTGGCACAGGAGCTTGAGCAGCGGAATTGCCATGCTGCTGAGCAGCACCACCACGGCCACTCCCTGCATGCCGCTGTCGAACAGCCCGAGCACACCACTCCAGACTGTTTCGCTGCGGGTTTGGCCGAGCAGGGTGAGGTGCATGATCGGCAAGAAATTGGCCGGGATGTAGAGCAGCAAGGCAGTTAGCACCAATGCGAAGCAGCGGCGTTGCCATTGGTGGTGATGCACGGCCAGTTCAAAGCCGCAACGCGGGCAGCAGCTTTTTTCGCCGGCTTCCAGCTGCTCACGGCGCATCAAAAGATCGCATTCATGGCAAGCGACCAATGCCTCCAAGGGAAGGGCCGCCAGATTGTTGAGGTTGGTATTAGGCATTTAATAGGGCCTGAGGGAGCCTAGTCTAGGTTTCCATCCGAATATGAGAGCCTGCGCCGTAAAGGAACATCTGCGGCAGGATATGGGCGGTGTTAGCGCTGGCTGCGCGACCACGTTGCTCAGCATCGACCATGCCATACACCAGACTGATGAACATTTCGGTAAGAATCGACGCGGTGATATCAATACGTAGTACGCCTTGCTGCTGGCCACGGAGAAAGAAAGTATCCAAAGCATACAAGTAGGAATACCAAGGCGCGGCGTTAGGGCTTTCATCGAGGAAATCGGGCCGATATTGAACTACTAAAAATGCTAGCAGTTCGCGGTGTGCCAGGTGCTCGTTGATTAAGCGCTCAAGGGCAGAGAGAAATTCATCTTGCTGCAAACGAGCATTGTCGATGATCTTCGTAAGTACCTCCTTAGCACGGCTTTCTAGTTTTTTCAGAAGGTTGTCCCGAGTGCCACAGAAGCGATGCAGAGTGGCTCTGCTCACCCCAACTACCTGCGCCAGTTCGGACATGGAAGCTCTTGGGTGATGAACTATCGCGGTGGTTAGCAGGCGTAACAGGCGCTCCTCCTGTGGGGACAGGGAAGTTGCCCTTTCTTGAGTGAACTTTCCAGATGCTTGCATAGGGCCGATTGGTTTCCGGAAGGATGAAGGTTGGATCTTATTTTGATCATATGAATCAATGTTGACTCAAAGTGGATTGAAAAGTACCATCCCGGCCGTTTTCAATCAAGCCTTAGGTGAGTCATGGGCAATTTTCGTGCAGTAAGAACGGCAGGGGCATTGGCAGTAGCCATCGCATTGGCAGGGTGTGGTCCGGCGAGCGAGCAGAGCCCTGTTGTGGAAACGGCGCGTCCTGTGGAAGTGCTGGCGGTGGTAAGCGAGCCTTTAGCACTTGTTTCGGAATTGCCGGGGCGAGTTGAGCCAATGCGTGTAGCCGAGGTGCGGGCACGGGTGGCGGGGATCGTGCTGAAGAAGCGCTTCGAGGAAGGCGCCGACGTCAAGGCCGGCGATCTGTTGTTCCAGATCGATCCCGCGCCGCTCAAGGCAGCGGTGTCCCGTGCCGAGGGCGACCTGGCCCGGGCCCAGGCCGGGATGAAGGAGGCCCAGGCACGGGTCAAACGCTATGAGACACTGGTGAAGATCGAAGCGGTCAGCCAGCAGGACTACGACAAAGCCAGTGCCGACTTGCACAGCGCCCAGGCAGCGACCCGCTCGGCCCAGGCCGACCTGGAAACCGCGCGCCTGAACCTGGGGTACACCTCGGTCATCGCGCCGATCTCTGGCCGAGTCGGACGTGCACTGGTAACCGAAGGCGCCCTGGTTGGCCAGGGCGAAGCGACCCTGATGGCGCGCATCCAGCAGTTGGACCCGATCTACGCAGATTTCACCCAGACCGCCGCCGATGCGTTGCGTCTACGTGAAGCCCTTAAGAATGGGACCTTGGCCACTGATCCGCAGCAGAGCCTGTCTGTAAGAATTGAAGGTACTTCGTATGAGCGTAGAGGGAAGCTGCTTTTCACAGATGTTGCGGTGGACCCTGGTACGGGTCAAGTGACTCTACGCGGTCAGTTTGATAACCGCGACGGTAATCTGCTGCCAGGTATGTATGTACGTGTCAGCACTCCACAGGGGACCGATAGCCAGGCTGTTTTAGTGCCGCAGCGGGCTGTGCAACGTAGTCCGGATGGCAGTGCCTTCGTGTTGTTGATGGGCGACGACGGCCGTGCTCAGTCACGTCAAGTGCAGACCGGTGTTATGCAGGGAGCACGCTGGCAGATTCGTGATGGCTTGAAAGCCGGTGACCGGGTGATCACTAGTGGCTTGGCTGGCCTGCAGCCTGGAGCCAAGGTCGAGCCCAAGAGTGTCACTGCCACCCCCCCAGAGCCGCAGAAGTAAGGGCGTAGTTGCCGCGAGGATTTTTCGATGTCGAATTTTTTCATCAGGCGTCCTAACTTTGCTTGGGTGGTCGCGCTGTTTATCTCACTGTTCGGGTTGCTAGTTATCTCCAAGTTACCGGTGGCCCAATACCCTAACGTTGCACCACCGCAGATCACAGTTACAGCTACGTATCCGGGTGCTTCGGCAAAGGTACTGGTTGAGTCGGTGACCAGCATTCTTGAGGAGTCACTCAACGGCACTAAGGGTTTGCTCTATTTCGAATCGACCAACAACTCCAACGGTACCGCTGAGATCGTCGTTACATTTGAACCTGGTACCGATCCTGACCTGGCCCAGGTTGATGTGCAGAACCGCCTGAAGAAAGCCGAGGCGCGCATGCCCCAGGCCGTACTCACCCAGGGCTTGCAGGTCGAGCAGACCAGCGCCGGCTTCCTGTTGATCTACGCCCTGAATTACAAGGAAGGTGCCGAGCGCGGCGATACCATTGCTCTCGGTGATTACGCCGCGCGTAACATCAACAATGAACTGCGCCGCTTGCCCGGCGTTGGCAAGTTGCAGTTCTTCTCTTCTGAAGCGGCGATGCGGGTCTGGATCGATCCGCAGAAGCTGGTGGGCTATGGTCTGTCCATCGAAGACGTGAGCAGCGCCATCCGTGGACAGAACGTGCAGGTTCCGGCCGGCGCCTTCGGCAGCACACCGGGCAACAGTGCCCAGGAATTGACTGCAACCTTGGCGGTCAAGGGGGTTCTGGACAATCCGCAGGAGTTTGGTGAGATTGTCCTGCGGGCCAATCAGGACGGCTCCATGGTCAAGCTTGTCGACGTCGCACGTCTGGAGTTAGGCCAGGAAAATTACAACATTTCCTCACGTCTGGATGGTACTCCGGCAGTCGGTGGAGCGATTCAGTTATCGCCGGGCGCCAACGCCATCCAGACCGCGACGCTGGTCAAGGAGCGCCTGGCCGAACTGTCGCAGTTTTTCCCTAGTGATGTGCAGTACTCCGTACCCTACGACACCTCGCGTTTCGTCGACGTGGCCATCGAGAAGGTGATCCACACCCTGATCGAAGCCATGGTCCTGGTGTTCCTGGTGATGTTCCTGTTCCTGCAGAACGTGCGCTATACCCTGATTCCATCCATCGTAGTGCCCGTGTGCCTGCTCGGTACCCTGGCCGTGATGTACCTGCTGGGCTTCTCGGTGAACATGATGACCATGTTCGGCATGGTGCTGGCCATCGGCATCCTGGTGGACGACGCCATCGTGGTGGTGGAGAACGTCGAGCGGATCATGGCCGAGGAGGGGCTGTCCCCGACCGACGCGACGATCAAGGCGATGAAACAGGTATCCGGCGCCATCGTCGGTATCACCCTGGTACTGTCCGCGGTGTTCATGCCGCTCGCCTTCATGAGCGGCTCGGTGGGCGTCATCTACCAGCAGTTCTCGGTATCCCTGGCGATCTCGATCCTGTTCTCCGGCTTCCTGGCCCTGACCTTCACCCCGGCGCTGTGCGCCACGCTGCTCAAGCCGGTCCCCGAAGGGCATCACGAAAAACGTGGTTTCTTCGGTGCCTTCAACCGTGGTTTTACCCGCGTGACCGAGCGCTACTCGGTGCTCAACGGTGCGTTGGTCAAACGTGCTGGGCGTTTTATGCTGATCTACGGCGGTATTGTCGCTCTGCTCGGCTACAGTTACCTTCGATTACCGGAAGCTTTTGTGCCCACTGAAGATCTGGGTTACATGTTGGTTGATGTGCAACTGCCACCCGGCGCCAGCCGTGCGCGCACAAACGCCACCGGTGAACAGCTGGAAACCTATCTCAAGTCCCGCGAGGCCGTCTCCTCGGCATTCGTGATTTCGGGCTTCAGCTTTTCTGGTCAAGGTGATAATGCGGCGTTGGCTTTCCCGACATTTAGGGATTGGTCCGAACGCGATGCGCATCAATCGGCTATGGCTGAAGTAGCGGCACTGAACGAGCATTTCGCCATCTCCGACGACGGTACCGTCATGGCGGTCTCGCCACCACCGATCAATGGCTTGGGCAATTCCGGTGGTTTCGCCCTGCGCTTGATGGACCGTGGCGGCTTGGGGCGCGAGGCCCTGCTGCAAGCACGGGACACGCTGCTGAGCCAGGTCAACGGCAATCCGAAATTCCTCTACGGGATGATGGAAGGCCTGGCCGAGGCGCCGCAATTACGCCTGGTGATCGACCGCGAAAAAGCCCGGGCCCAAGGCGTCAACTTCGAGAGCATTAGCTCCACCCTGTCCTCGGCCTTCGGTTCCAACGTGGTCAATGACTTCACCAACGCTGGTCGCCAGCAACGGGTGGTGATCCAGGCCGAGCAGGGCGCGCGGATGACCCCGGAAAGCGTGCTCAAACTGTACGTGCCCAACAACAAAGGTAATCAGGTCCCCCTCAGTGCCTTCGTGACCAGCAAGTGGGAAGAGGGGCCGGTGCAACTGGTGCGCTACAACGGCTATCCGTCGATCCGTATCGTCGGTGACGCAGGCCCGGGCTACAGCACCGGCCAGGCCATGGCCGAGCTGGAGCAACTGGCATCGCAACTGCCACCGGGCATCGGCTACGAGTGGACCGGCCTGTCCTACCAGGAGAAGGTCTCTGCCGGCCAGGCATCGGGCTTGTTCGCCCTGGCGATCCTGGTGGTGTTCCTGCTGCTGGTGGCCCTCTACGAGAGCTGGTCGATCCCGCTGTCGGTGATGCTGATCGTACCGATCGGCGCGGTGGGTGCGGTACTGGCGGTAATGGTCGTGGGCATGCCCAACGACGTGTACTTCAAGGTCGGCCTGATTACCATCATTGGCCTGTCGGCGAAGAACGCGATCCTCATCGTCGAGTTCGCCAAGGAACTGTGGGAGAAGGGGTATAGCCTGCGTGATGCCGCTATCGAGGCCGCTCGCCTGCGCTTTCGCCCGATCATCATGACGTCCATGGCCTTCATCCTCGGCGTGGTCCCCCTGGCCATCGCCACCGGCGCCGGTGCGGCCAGTCAGCGCGCCATCGGTACCGGGGTGATCGGCGGGATGCTCAGCGCCACCTTACTGGGGGTGATTTTCGTGCCGATCTGCTTCGTCTGGTTGCTGTCGGTGCTGCGTACCAAGCGGCCTGCCACCGAACAACCAGCCCTGGCCCAGGAGTGATCAGCATGCGTACCCCAGCTTTTACCGTATCGGCGCTGCTGATCGCCCTGGCCCTGGGTGGTTGCTCCATGGCTCCGACCTACGAGCGTCCGACGGCGCCCGTAGCCGACAGCTGGAGCGACTCGCCCGCCCAGCAGGGACGCCAGGCCAGCGAACTGGACTGGCAGGCGTTCATCGTCGATCCCGAGCTGCGCCGCCTGGTCGGCACCGCCCTGGACAATAACCGTTCGTTGCGCCAGACCTTGCTGGACATCGACCAAGCCCGGGCGCAGTACCGCATCCAGCGGGCGGACCGGATCCCCGGGTTGAACGCCGGGGCTTCGGGTAACCGCCAGCGCCTGCCGGCGGACCTGTCCAGCAAGGGGCAATCCAGCGTGGCCAGTACCTACCAGGTCGGCCTGTCGCTGCCTGAGTACGAAGTCGACCTGTTCGGACGGGTCAAGAGCCTCAGCGATGCCGCATTGCAGCAGTACCTGGCCACCGAGGAGGCCGGGCGCTCGGCACGCATTGCACTGATCGCCGAGGTCACCCAGGCCTACCTGGCCCATGACGGCGCCCAGCGCCGCCTGGCCCTGACCCAGCAGACACTGGTCAGCCGCGAATACTCCTTCGCCCTGATCAGCCGGCACCGTGCGGTAGGTAACGCCACCGCGCTGGACTACCAGGAAGCCCTGGGCCTGGTGGAACAGTCCCGGGCCGACGAGGAGGCCGCCCTGCGCCAGAAGCAACAGGCGTTCAATGCCCTGGTGCTGTTGCTGGGCACCGCCGATGCCGCCAAGTCGATTCCCGATAAGCCGTCGGAGCAGCCGCTACTGGTGCAAGACATCGCCGCGGGCTCACCGTCGTCGCTGATCGAGCGCCGTCCGGACATCCTCGCCGCCGAACATCGCCTGCAAGCGCGCAATGCCGATATCGGCGCTGCGCGGGCAGCGTTCTTCCCGCGGATCACCTTGACTGGCAGCTTCGGCACGTCCAGCGCGCAAATGTCCGGCCTGTTCGATGGCGGCTCGCGCTCCTGGAGCTTCATTCCGACCCTGTCGCTACCGATCTTCGATGGCGGGCGCAACCGCGCCGGGCTGAGCCTGGCCGAGGCGCGCAAGGACTCGGCGGTGGCAGCCTACGAGGGCACGATCCAGACCGCGTTCCGCGAAGTGGCGGACGCCCTGGCGGCCACCGATACCCTGCGCCGCGAGGAGCAGGCACGCCGGGCCCTGGCCAACACCAGCAACGAATCGCTGAAGCTGGCCAAGGCTCGTTATGAAGGCGGTATCGATAGCCATCTGCGTTACCTGGACGCCCAGCGCAACAACTTCGCCAACGAGACGGCGTTCATCGAAGTCAGCACTCAACGGCAGATCGCCCTGGTAGACCTGTTCCGCTCCCTGGGTGGTGGCTGGAAGGACAATCAGGACCAGCAACTGGCGCAACGCCAGGACCGGCTCTGAATAAGAGGTTGATGCTGCCGAGGTAAATTCAGCGAGCGTCACTTGAGGAAGGTAACGATGCGGGCAATTGATGCAGGTATTTGGGTCTGCGGTGAATGTCATCAACTCAACCCGGCCAGCCAGGAGCAATCAGCGCGCTGCAGCCGATGCAGTGCGGTATTACATGCGCGCCGTCCGAACAGTATCAGGCGCACTTGGGCCTTACTGATCACGGCGATGATTTTGTACATCCCCGCCAACCTGCTGCCGATCATGACCGTCAGCATTTTCGGCAAGGGCGCGCCGGCCACCATCATGAGCGGGGTGATCAGCCTGCTGCAGCTGGGGATGATCCCCATCGCCCTGGTGGTGTTCGTGGCCAGCATCGTGGTGCCGACCTTCAAGCTGGTGGGCATTGCGCTGCTGCTTTATTCGGTGCAGCGCCACCAACCGATGTCGGCACGCCAGCGGATCATCATGTACCGCTTCATCGAATGGGTAGGGCGCTGGTCGATGCTCGACATCTTCGTCATCGCCATCCTGGTGGCGTTGGTGAACTTCGGCAACCTGGCGCGCATCGAGGCCAACCTCGGCGCCGCCGCCTTCGCCAGCGTGGTGGTGCTGACCATGCTGGCCGCTGTGACTTTCGATCCTCGGCTGATATGGGACAACACTAACTTGGATAATGAAAATGAGTGACTTGCCTGCCCCGAAAAAACGCCAGACCAGTAACTGGTCGGCGATCTGGATCCTGCCATTGCTGGCCCTGGTGATCGGTGCCTGGTTGGCCTGGCGCGCCTACGACGAGGCTGGCCCGATCATCCAGGTGCGCTTCGAGAGTGGCGACGGCATCCAGGCCAAGAAGACTGAGGTGCTGTACAAGGGCATTTCGGTCGGAAAGGTGGTGGACCTGAGCGTCAGCGAGGACATCAAGGGGGTGGTCGCCTCCATCGAGTTGAGCAAGGACACCCAGAAGTACCTAAATGAAGATACCCATTTCTGGTTGGTCAAGCCACGGGTGTCTCTGGCGGGGGTGACGGGCCTGGAGACCCTGGTGTCCGGGGTCTACATCGCCGTGGACCCGGCCAAGGGTGACAAGGGTGACCAAGGGGTGAGGGCGTATACCGCCCTGACGGAGCCTCCATCGATGTCCGAGAAGGTGCCAGGCCTGCACATCACCCTCAAGGCCGACCGCCTGGGTTCCCTGGAGCAGGGCAGCCCGGTGTTCTACAAGCAGATCCTGGTGGGCCAGGTGAAAAGCTTCCAGCTCGGCGAGGACCAGCGCACCATCGAGATCAAGGTGCACATCGAGCCGGCCTATGCCGACCTGGTGCGCAAGAAAACGCGTTTTTGGAACGCTAGCGGCATCTCGATCTCCGGCGGTCTGTCTGGCTTCAAGGTGCGCAGCGAGTCGTTGCTGACCCTGGCCGCTGGCGGTATTGCTTTCGCCACTCCAGATAACTATAGCGAAAGCCCGCCCACCGACCCGACCAAGCCGTTCCGCCTGTACGAGGACTACGACGCGGCTCAGGTCGGCTTGCGGGTGAAGCTGAAGATGAAGGACCTGAGCGACATTCAGCCCGGGCAGACGCCGGTGATATACAACGGGGTGCAGGTCGGCCTGGTCAAGACCGTCGACATGAACCAGGACTTCAGTGGCGCCACCGCCGAGCTGGCGATGGATCCACGGGTCGAGGCCCTGTTGCTGGAGGGCACCGAGTTCTGGACCGTGAAGCCGAATATCTCGCTGGCCGGGATCACCGGCCTAGATGCCCTGGTCAAGGGCAACTACATTGCCGTGCGCTTCGCCAAGAACGGGGCGCCCCGGCGCGAGTTCAGCGCACGCGCCAAGGCGCCGCCGATGGATCTGAATGTGCCGGGCCTGCACCTGGTGCTGACCAGCGACCGCCGGGGTTCGGTGGAGGTCGGCGCACCGGTGCTCTACCGGCAGATCCGCGTCGGTAGCGTGCAGAGCTACCAACTGTCGGCGGACAACCGGCAGGTGCTGATCGGCGTGCATGTCGAGCCCGAGTATGCGCGCCTGGTGAACAGCTCCACGCGCTTCTGGAACGCCAGCGGCGTGACCCTGAGCGGTGACTTCACCGGGCTCAAGGTCAAGAGCGAGTCGCTGCAGACCTTGATCAATGGCGGTATCTCCTTTGACACCCTGGACCCCAAGGCGTCGTCCTCGGGCAAGGATCGCCGCTTCGCTCTCTATGACAGCGAAGAGGCGGCCATGGCCCGGGGCGTGGAGATCCAGCTGAGCGTCGAAGACGCCGAGGGCCTGCGCGAAGGGACGCCGATTCGTTTCAAGGGGCTGGTGATCGGCAAGGTCGAGGGCATCGACTTGCAGGCCGACCTGTCCGGTGTGCTGCTCAAGGCACGCCTGGGGGCCAATGGCGAACAGTTCGCCCGCAGCGGCACGCGCTTCTGGGTCGTACGGCCGGCACTGGGGCTGTTGCGCACGGAAAATCTCGGCACCCTGGTCAGCGGACCCTACATCGAGGCCCTGGCCAGCAGTCGCCCGGGCGAGCGCCAGATGCGCTTCCAGACCCTGGCCGAGGCGCCGAACCTGCTCGGGAGCGGCAACGGCCTGCGGTTGACCCTGAGCGCTCCGGACAAGGGCTCGATCAAGCTCGGCAGCCCGGTGACCTATCGCAAGATGCCGGTGGGCAAGGTCATCGACCTGAACCTGGGCCAGCAGGCGGACCGGGTGCTGATCAGTATTCTCATCGAGCCGCGCTACATGCCGCTGGTGCGTACCGGTAGCCGCTTCTGGAATGCCAGCGGCGTCGGTATCGAGGCCGGTTTGTTCAAGGGCGTTTCGGTACGCACCGAGTCCCTGGAAGCCATGGTCGCCGGCGGTATTGCGTTCGCCACGCCAGACAACGGGCAAATGGGCGAACCGGCCAAGCCGGGCCAGACCTTCGCCTTGTTCGATGCGGTCGACGAACAGTGGCTGCAATGGGCGCCGAAGATTTCGCTCAAGGAGCCCGCACAGTGAGCTCGCATTATTTTCAACTCAATGTAAGAGGAATTACTCCATGTCTAGGCGCCTGTTGTGTGCTGCTCTTTTCGCCGCTGGCTTTGGCCTTGCCGCCCATGCCGAGGAACCACTACCCTCAGTGGAACAGGTGATGAGCGAGCACAAGGAGAAAATCAACAACCAGATCGAGACTATTAATTACAACCGCAAACGTGTGGTGGGAGCCAACATGGGACTCGATAGTCAGCAGGCCGAAACCTTCTGGCCAATCTATGCCCTCTATCGCAATGAAATGGATGGTTTAAATAGAGAGACGTTCCAGTTGTTGTTTGAGTATGGGCGAGCCTACGGCTCCGGAGTGGTCACCAATGAGGATGCCTCTAAGATAATCAAGATGTACAAGGCACTGCAGATAAAACGGCAAATACTTTTGAACCGTTATATTGATGAGGTTTCTGAAAAAATGTCCTCGGTGCTTGCTATGCGTTTTCTACAAATTGAAGAGCAACTCGATGCCGTAGAGATGCTGGAGACCGGGCAGCGTATTCCTCTGGTTGGAGCCTCTCTGAATCGCTTGTAAGCCTATAGGGCCGTAGGTTAATTTTAGCTTGCGGCCTGCCTTCCTCTTGAAGCCAATCGTATTAATATTTTTCGCGAGGAGCCTTGTATGTTGTCTGCAAGCCAAACAGATGAGCGTCGATTAGCATTTGAGGCTCGCCGTCTGACGATAGAAACGCTTGTAAAAATCTATCTTGAGCAAGTTTCGGTTTCAAGAAGACTAGTTACAGTCTATCTTCGCTTGATGTTTACATTGTCACTTGGCACTTTGGCGGGGGTGGTAACTTTATATGGCGCCATACTTCGCTTTAGTAGTCCCGCCAATTTTGAAGTGATAACTCTGTTAGAGGTAATAAGTGCTGTCATGGCGCTTGGTGCACTTGTTACGTCGGCTTTACTTTCGGCGCGAGCGCTGCAGCAAAGTGCTTTTGATGTGGCGCCATTTTTGCGTGATCCATTTCCGACTGCCGGAACTGTAATTGACTCTATCTTTCAGTCAAAGGAACTCGACGAGCAGCAAATAGTTGGTCGGCTGTACTTTGCCATCGGGAAAATTGTCGAGCATCAACCTAGTTTGAGGGTTAATGCGAGGCTGACTACAATTTTTCTTGTTGTCGGCTTGTTTTTAACAGGAATATCACTCTTGATATGAAACTGCAGGCTAATTAGTTTCAGGCTATTGTTTTTTGTAGGGTTTGCTTATTGAAGATGTGATTTTAAGCTGGCAATCAAATTTTCTTGCATTAGATTGGCTAGAGATTTTTGGTTTAGGTGTCAAGATCTTAGCTTCGCTGATGAACTCGAAGTACCCATCCTAGCCCATCTTTGATGACACACTTGAGGACGAATATCTTTAAGCGCTCATCACTGTGGACTCAAATAGGCTTCAACTAGCCTGCTTTGTTAATCGTAGCTCGGGCTGGGGTTATGTTGCGCGGTTTCAGGAAAAACATCAGAAAATCTGTTCTGTGCTGACAGGATGGTGCGAGCGCTTTACGACTACGGTGGAGTCATGATTACGTGTTTCAATCGTCTTGTATGTGCTCCCCCGCCCAAGCCATTAGTGCAATAACCAATGGCAATAACGTATGTCCCCAATGGGTTTAACACATACTCCACGCTTAATGATTGCTCATCGTGCATATAGCGTTCACTCAAGCCACCGCGTCCATAGCTCGCAGAGTTTGACTCATCATCTTCTGCGATATGCCTTCCTGTCGTCGGATGTTGCTAAATCGTATCTCTGTTTCCTACAGAGAGGTCATCGTTAGCGCCGTACATTTCAGTCTGTCTCGAACAAGCACTGTACACGCTAGACATGTCCTCAAGAATGCATCTAGTGGTTGTTCGATTGTACCTTCCGAGAATACACCTTGCCAATTCCAGCATTCAGACGGCCAGTGACTAGCTAAGTCATGCACCGTGGCGTATTTCATGGTTGCGCGCTGAACATGATGCGAGTGCTGCCTTCTACTTGTATCCAGCGAAACTGCTGCGATTGAAACCCTATTGGATCCCTGTTTGGGATCTTCCTGAAATTTGATAAAGACCTTCATTCTTGTGCCCTTGAGGGGGGAAAGAATGCCATATATGTAAATGGTTATTATTCACAATCTGTGATTTATTTTCACCTCTTTTGAGTCATTGTTGACTCATTGGAATCTTTATGGCTTCATGTGCTCATTGGGTTTGATCTGGATGGGGAGTTAGACGCCTATCCAATCAATGAAGTATTGCTGGTCAGAGGAAGGCTTTTGAGGCTGCTCATGGTTTCTATGAGCCAAGTATCCTGAGGTGAAATTATGTTTTCGAGTAAGGCTGTCAGTACTGTGAAAATCTTAATGTCCTCTGTTGTCGATTTGGCAAAGAAGAGAGAAGTCATCGAGCTAGTTGTCCGGCTTAGGGCATTACCAGGTTGTACTTCTTTTAGCTTTACTCGTAGTAAAGATGATTGTGGGGTTTGGGTGTTAAATAGCCATTGGATAAGCAATGAATCCATGAGGAGCTATTTTTTTGAGAAAGATTTAGCTGATTTGATTCAGATGTTTTCAAGCCACTGCAAAGAGATGCGATTCAATACGTTTTTTATTGAACAAGAGGTTGGGAGTGATGCTTGATGAGCAAGCTTTGCGGAAAGTTGACTTGAATTCGCTGGTTACATTCATGGTGGTGTATCGTGAAAAAAATGTTTCGCGTGCCGCAAAACAATTAGGTGTTACTCAGCCCGCAGTAAGTAATACGCTTCGCGAGTTACGGTGTAGGTTTGGGGATAAGCTTTTTATTCAGCGCTGCAGGTATATGGAGCCAACAGTTATGGCGTTGGAAATCGCTGCATTGCTTGGGCCAGCAATGTACCTTATTCAAACTTCTTTAGAGTTTATGATAAAATATGATTAGATTTATTTTGTGGTTAGGGTTTTGCTTTTCGGTGATCTTTTGGTGCTGGTACCTGGCAATAAGATTTAATGTTATTTGAGCTGAATTTTGCGGGGTTTTAGTGTTGGGCTTTCAGGTTTATATGTTTTTGGCAGCATGAGAAAAGTTTAAGTGATAGGTTTAGCGTAAAGTCAAAATTATGATTTTAAAGTGGTTTGTCGATTGTTAAAAAAGCCACCCGAAGGTGGCTTGTATTATGCAGCAATGAATTGTCTGGCTAGAGCCATTTCAACCGAGTCTCCATCTTGATTTAAAGAGTCCAATCCTGATTCCGGCACATCCCCTGACGTGCTTTGAGCTACTGCGATCTTCTTGGCCATAAGCTGCAGGCAGGTAATTTGCGAGCTGCCGGCATAGCCCAAAAAAATCACGCGCACTGGATGTTTCTGCCCGATGCGCCAGGACCGTCGTGCTGCTTGCTTCAGGTTGTAGACGTTGTATCCCGTTTGCAGAAACACAATGGTTGAAAAGTCAAGCAGGTCCAGCCCAGTCTTGACCAGCTCCGGGTTGGTGATCAGCACATCGATGACGGGTTCGGCATTGGCGAGCGAGAAGTGGCCTGTTCCCAAGGTGAGAAGCAGCAGCAGGGCGAGTCTCTGAACGAGTTGCATAGGACAGTTCCTTCTATTTGATTGACATGAGTGTGGATACAAAGCAGTCATTGATTCCCGTGATCCACAACACCTTGTGAAAATGCTCGAAGGAAAATATAGGGCTCAGTTAGATGATTTTTTATATGCTTAGATTGATTATTGAGGGGGTCTAAAGCTGGTGGCTTTTCTTATTTTTTTGAGTGTTACCTCTAACTATTATTTTTCCTTCGATAGGAACGTTAGTCGGTCCATTGCTGACAGAATCGATACTTCATCCACAGGGCCTTCCAGGAGAACGGAGTGAATCGCCCCGGATTTCGTAGACACCTCCATGCCTTAAAATGAGGCCAATCAGGAGGTGCCATGAGCAACCCGCGTTATCCCGAAGAATTCAAGATCGAAGCGGTCAAGCAAGTGACCGAGAAAGGCAAGCCTGTCGCCGATGTTGCCCAGCGTCTGGGGATGTCCGTTCACAGCCTTTACGCCTGGATCAAGCTCTACAGCAAGCCCCAAGAACAGCGTCAACAAGACGATGATCGGCAGGCTGAGCTGTGTAAGCTACGCGCTGAACTCAAACGCGTGACGGAAGAGCGAGACATCTTAAAGAAGGCCGCCGCGTACTTTGCCAAGGAGTACGGCTGAAGTACGTCTTTACCAAGAAGCACTCGACGGATTACCCGGTACGTTGCCTTTGCCAATTGGCTTGATCAAGCACGCTTGGCTGGAGAGTGGCGGTGTGTACGGCTATCGCAAAATTCACGATGACCTGCGTGAGCTGGGAGAAACCTGCGGGCGAAATCGGGTGGGGCGCTTGATGCAGGCAGAGGGGTTGCGTTCACAAACGGGCTATCGGCGGCGCCCAGGATTTTATGGCGGGAAGCCGACCGTAGCCTCGCCGAATAACCTTGCGCGGCAGTTCAAGGTGAGTGAGCCGAACAAGGTCTGGGTGACAGACATCACATACATTCGCACCTATGAAGGATGGCTGTACCTGGCGGTAGTGCTGGATCTGTTTTCCCGCCAAGTGATTGGTTGGTCAATGAAGCCCAGGATGTGCAGCGACCTAGCTATTGACGCATTGCTGATGGCCCTATGGCGCCGCAAGCCACAGCAGCAAGTGATGATACATTCAGACCAAGGCAGTCAATTTAGTAGTTCGGATTGGCAAAGCTTTCTGAAAGGCAACAATGTGATCAGCAGCATGAGCCGACGGGGAAACTGCCATGACAATGCCGTAGCCGAGAGTTTTTCCCAGCTTTTGAAGCGGGAACGGATTCGACGAAAGACCTACGCGACACGTGACGAAGCCCGGAGTGATATTTTCGATTACATCGAGATGTTTTATAACCCTAAACGCCGACACGGCAGTGCTATGCAGCTGTCGCCAGTAGAGTATGAGAAACGCCATTTTCTGAGCTTGGAGAGTGTCTAGAAAACCAGGGGCGATTCAGTCAGGTGTATCCATGCAAGCAAGTGCGCTATGATGGCTCATTATTGATACTTGACAGTACAGTAAATTAATATAACCAAGGGTAGTTCTATGTTGCGCAGACACTCAGTGATTGTGGCTGTTTCTTATATATTCAGTAGTGCGGCCTGCGCTGCTAACACACCCACAACAGTCAATAACGACCTCGTCAGCGTCTACGAGGAGGCGGTTGATAACAATGCAGATTTGGCGGTTGCTCGCGCCGACTACAGTGCTCGTCGCGAAGTCGTGCCTCAGGCCCGCGCCGGGCTGCTGCCCAACCTTTCGGCTGGTGCCGAGATGATGAATACCCGTACTAAGCTTGATGAGCCTTCGGTTACTTCTAATCGTAGTGGTAATTCTTGGAGCGCTACCTTAGCGCAGCCGATTTTTCGTGCTGATCGCTGGTTTCAGCTACAGGCCGCAGAGGCGGTCAATGAGCAGGCTGCACTTCAACTCTCAGCCACTGAACAAAGCTTGATTCGACAGACTGCTGAGACCTACTTCGCGGTGCTACGTGCACAAGATAATCTTGCTTCAACCAAGGCTGAAGAGTCGGCATTTAAACATCAATTGGAGCAATCCAATGAGCGTTTTGACGTTGGCCTCTCGGACAAGACAGATGTCTTGCAATCACAGGCCAGTTACGACACGGCCCGAGCCAACCGAATTGTTGCTGAGCGTCAGGTGCAAGATGCGTTTGAAGCCTTAGTTACTCTAACCAATCGCCAGTACACTGCAATTCAGGGTGTTGTTCATACTCTCCCGGTGCAGGTGCCGACACCCAACGATGCTAAGGCTTGGGTCGAAGCTGCAGGACGCCAGAACCTCAACTTGCTAGCTAGCAACCATGCTGTGACAGCCGCCGAAGAGACTGTGCGACAGCGAAAGGCTGGCCATGCACCAACCCTTGACGCAGTAGTTAAGTATCAGAAAGGTGATAATGACAGTCTTGGTTTTACTAACCCTTCGCAGACTGGAGTGCGTTATGGTGGAGATGTTGAGCAGACTAGTGTTGGCTTACAACTGAATATTCCGATCTACAGTGGTGGCCTCACCAGTTCGCAGGTTCGTGAGGCGTACTCGCGGCTGACCCAGAGCGAACAGCAGCGTGAGAGTCTGCGCCGTCAGGTAGTAGAGAGTACTCGTAATCTGCATCGTGCAGTGAATACTGATGTCGAGCAAATTCAGGCGCGCAAACAGTCAATAGTGTCTAATCAGAGTGCTTTGGAGGCAACCGAAGTTGGTTATCAGGTGGGTACTCGTAATATTGTTGACGTATTAGATGCTCAGCGCCAGTTGTACGCATCTGTACGTGATTATAATAATAGCCGCTACGACTACATATTGGACAACTTGCGTTTGAAACAAGCGGCAGGCACTTTGAGTCCGCAGGATCTACGTGACTTGGGGCGGTATCTGAAGGTTAATTATAATCCGGATAAGGACTTTCTGCCGCCGGACTTGGCAGTGGAGGCTAAGAAGAACTTTGGCAGTCGCCCATGAGCTGATTTGCAAAAGTTTATCGAAATACTGCACCCTTGAGTCTAACTAGTTCTGGATAGGAGCAGGTTTTGTCCGAAATGCAGCTTTGGGTCAGGTGTCGCCAATACCTACCCTTGCGCTTTCGGATAAAACTCCAGTGATCTAAGAGTGTACATCCCAATGATGCTCAGACATATTTTAGAGCGGCTGTAGGTGGGATATTCATCGCATTGCCTCATCAAGGCAATGCGATGCTCATTATCGCCCCACCTTTAACTATGCAGAAGTGTGCATAGCAGCGGAATCTTTATGTACCGATTGCTGGGCCTTTATGGGCCTGATCCGAGGAAGGCTCTTGTGGATGTCTTGGTCGGTTTTCCCACTGAAGCAGCAAGGAAATGCCACAGGGCAGGACCGTCAGGGTCACTATTGTCGCCACGGCCAATCCGCCAATCACCGCATAAGCCATAAGGCCCCAGAATATCTGCGGGGCGATCGGGATCATGCCGAGGATAGCGGCGCAGGTGGTCAACAAAATCGGCCGGGCCCGGTGCATCGAGGCGTGCACTATAGCCTCGGAAGGGGATTGGCCGAGCCGCATGTTGATGTCGACCTCCTCGATCAGGATGATCGCGTTGCGCACGATCATGCCCACTAGGGCGATGACCCCCAGCTGCGCGACAAAGCCCACGGGCAATGAAGATACCCATTTCTGGTTGGTCAAGCCACGGGGGTCTCTGGCGGGCGTGACGGGCCTGGAGACCCTGGTCTCCGGGGTCTATATCGCGGTGGATCCGGCCAAGGGTGACAAGGGCGATCAAGGCGTGCGCTCCTATACAGCCCTGGCTGAACCGCCACCGATGTCCGAGAAGGTGCCAGGCCTGCACATCACCCTCAAGGCCGACCGCCTGGGTTCCCTGGAGCAGGGCAGCCCGGTGTTCTACAAGCAGATCCTGGTGGGCCAGGTGAAAAGCTTCCAGCTCGGCGAGGACCAGCGCACCATCGAGATCAAGGTACATATCGAGCCGGCCTACGCCGACCTGGTGCGCAAGCACACGCGTTTCTGGAACGCCAGCGGCATCTCGATCTCCGGCAGCCTGTCGGGCTTCAAGGTGCGCAGCGAATCGCTGCTGACCCTGGCCGCGGGCGGTATTTCCTTCGCCACGGCGGACAGCCACCGCGACAGCCCACCCACCGATCCGACCAAGCCGTTTCGCCTGTATGAGGACTACGACGCGGCCCAGGTCGGCCTGCGGGTGAAGCTGAAGATGAAGGACCTGAGTGATATCGAGCCCGGGCGCACCCCGGTCATGTACAACGGCGTGCAGGTCGGCCTGGTCAAGACCGTCGACATGAACCAGGACTTCAGTGGCGCCACCGCCGAGCTGGCGATGGACCCGCGGGTCGAGGCCCTGCTGCTGGAGGGCACCGAGTTCTGGACCGTAAAGCCGAATATCTCGCTGGCCGGGATCACTGGCCTGGATGCCCTGGTCAAGGGCAACTACATCGCCGTGCGTTTTGCCAAGAGCGGGGCGCCGCGCCGGGAATTCAGCGCCCGCTCCAAGGCGCCGCCCATGGACATGAACGTACCGGGCCTGCACCTGGTGCTGACCAGTGACCGGCGCGGTTCGGTAGAGGTCGGGGCGCCGGTGCTCTACCGGCAGATCCGTGTCGGTAGCGTGCAGAGCTACCAGCTGTCGGCGGACAACCAGCAAGTGCTGATCGGGGTGCATGTCGAGCCCGACTACGCGCGCCTGGTAAACAGCTCCACGCGCTTCTGGAACGCCAGTGGCGTGACCCTGAGCGGCGACTTCACCGGGGTCAAGGTCAAGAGCGAGTCGCTGCAGACCTTGATCAATGGCGGCATCGCCTTCGACACCCTGGACCCCAAGGCATCGTCCTCGGGCAAGGACCGCCGATTCGCCCTCTACGACAGTGAGGAGGCCGCCATGGCCCGTGGTGTGGAGCTCCAGCTGGGTGTCGAGGACGCCGAAGGCCTGCGCGAAGGTACGCCGATTCGGTTCAAGGGGCTGGTGATCGGCAAGGTCGAAGGCATCGGCTTGAAGAATGACCTGTCCGGGGTGTTGCTCAAGGCGCGCCTGGGGGCCAATGGCGAGCAGTTCGCCCGCAGCGGCACGCGCTTCTGGGTCGTACGGCCGGCACTCGGGCTGTTGCGCACGGAAAATCTCGGCACCCTGGTCAGCGGTCCCTACATCGAGGCCTTGCCGGCGAGCCGTCCGGGAGAGCGCCAGACGCGCTTCCAGATCCAGGAAGAAGCCCCGAACCTGCTCGGGCTCGGCGATGGCTTGCGCTTGACCCTGAGCGCTGCGGACAAGGGCTCGATCAAGCTCGGCAGCCCGGTGACCTATCGCAAGATGCCGGTGGGCAAGGTCATCGACATGAGCCTGGGACAACAAGCGGACCGGGTGCTGATCAGCATTCTTATCGAGCCGCGCTATGCACCGCTGGTGCACACCGCAAGCCGCTTCTGGAACGCCAGCGGGGTAGGCATCGAGGCGGGTCTGTTCAAGGGGGTGTCCGTGCGCACCGAGTCCCTGGAGGCACTGGTGGCAGGTGGCATTGCCTTCGCCACGCCGGACAATCCGCAAATGGGCGAACAGGCCAGGCCAGGGCAGACCTTCGCCTTGTTCGATGCGGTCGACGAACAGTGGCTGCAATGGGCGCCGAAGATTTCGCTCAAGGAGCCCGCACAGTGAGCTCGCATTATTTTCAACTCAATGTAAGAGGAATTACTCCATGTCTAGGCGCCTGTTGTGTGCTGCTCTTTTCGCCGCTGGCTTTGGCCTTGCCGCCCATGCCGAGGAACCACTACCCTCAGTGGAACAGGTGATGAGCGAGCACAAGGAGAAAATCAACAACCAGATCGAGACTATTAATTACAACCGCAAACGTGTGGTGGGAGCCAACATGGGACTCGATAGTCAGCAGGCCGAAACCTTCTGGCCAATCTATGCCCTCTATCGCAATGAAATGGATGGTTTAAATAGAGAGACGTTCCAGTTGTTGTTTGAGTATGGGCGAGCCTACGGCTCCGGAGTGGTCACCAATGAGGATGCCTCTAAGATAATCAAGATGTACAAGGCACTGCAGATAAAACGGCAAATACTTTTGAACCGTTATATTGATGAGGTTTCTGAAAAGATGTCGGCCGTGACCGCCATGCGTTTTCTGCAGATTGAAGAGCAACTGGACGCGGTGGAAATGCTGGAAACCGGAAAGCGCATTCCCCTGGTGGGGGCTGCTCTGAATCGGCTGTAAGTCGATAGGGCTGCGGGTCAAGGGTTCAGCCTGGCACGCGGCCTGCCTTCTCCTCGAAACACACCTTGCCCCTTGTGCCTCGATGCGCACCCGCAACAGGTTGCTGCAGCGGGGGCGAATGCCGATGACGCTCGCTGGGCGAGCGGCCAGTGGCGTCAATAGCCATTTCATTTCCCCACCGATGCAACTGTCGAGCAGTGCGGCCGCGGGTTGCTGCGTCGCGCCAGGCATTCATGCCTCAGGTCAATCGCGACAAGGTGCAAATCAACTCAAAACACTTTGGTCGTGGTGCATTTTGCACCTTGTTAGGCTGGTAGTGCCGGATTTAACATGGTCTAGTGATCAAATCACTTGATCAGGTCTCTATAACACAACAATAGGAGGCGACATGTCTTCTCACGCAGTTCTTCCGACCGAGCCGCTGGATGTTCTCATTATGGGTGCTGGTGTATCGGGCATTGGTCTGGCCGCCTATTTGCGGCGCCACCAGCCTGGCAAGGTCTTTGCGATTCTTGAATCCCGTGAGCGAGCGGGAGGAACGTGGGACTTGTTTCGCTATCCTGGCATTCGTTCTGATTCGGACCTCTATACCTTTGGATTCGACTTCAAGCCCTGGACCAAGGACAAGTCTCTGGCCGACGCCAAGGACATCCTCGAATACCTCAGCGAGACCGTCGACGAGTACGCCCTGGAACCCTTTATCCAGTACCAGCAGAAGGTGATTTCGGCAGACTGGCACAGCGAGAAAGGCTTGTGGACCGTTCAAGTCGAAGACGGCAAGCTTGGCGAAATCCGCACTGTCCATTGCCGCTGGCTGTTCAGCGCCGGCGGCTACTATCGCTATGACCAGGGCTTCAGCCCGCGCTTTGAAGGTTCGGAGCAGTTCAAGGGGCAGATCATCCACCCGCAACACTGGCCGGAAGATCTGGACTACACAGGTAAACGGGTGGTGGTGATTGGCAGTGGCGCAACCGCGGTGACCCTGATTCCAGCCATGGCGGACAAGGTCGCCAGCATCACCATGCTGCAGCGCACGCCGTCCTACATCATCAATCAGCCTGCCAGTGATTCGATTGCCGCCTTCCTGCGCAAGGTACTGCCCGCGCAGGCCGCCTATTCATTGACGCGCTACAAGAATGCCAAGATCACCCTGGGCTTCTGGGCCTTCTGCCAGCGTTTCCCGAAACTTGCCCGCAAGTTGCTCATCTGGCTGACCCGCAAGGAATTGCCCAAGGGCTATCCGGTGGATGTGCATTTCAACCCGCCATACAACCCCTGGGATCAACGCCTGTGCTCGGTTCCCGAAGGGGATCTGTTCAAGGTGATCAGCTCGGGCAAAGCCAACGTGGTGACCGATCACGTGCAGCGATTTACCGAGACGGGTGTGCAGCTCAAATCCGGAAAGGAACTCAAGGCCGATATCATCATCACGGCCACCGGGCTCAACGTGCAGCTCTTCGGCGGCATTGCCCTGTACAAGGATGGCAAGCCGGTGACCCTCAGCCAGACCCTCGCCTACAAGGGCATGATGCTTTCCGGCGTGCCGAATTTCGCCTTTGCGTTGGGGTATACCAACTCTTCCTGGACCCTGAAAGTGTGCCTGCTGTGCGATCACTTCTGTCGCCTGCTGGGCCTCATGGACGAGCAGAACCATGGCGTCTGCGAACCACAGGCGCCCGAGGGCATTGAGACTCGCCCGCTCCTGGACTTCGGTGCAGGGTACGTGCAACGCGCCCTGGATGGCATGCCGCGCCAGGGGCCCTGCGAACCCTGGGTCATGTCGATGGACTACTTCCGCGACGTCAAGTTGTTGCGCCGCGGAACGGTGGCCGAAGACTGTCTCAAGTTCAGCGCGGCGCCCAGCGTCCGCCTGGAGAACAGCGTTGCGCTGCAGCCCGTGAGCAGCGGCCGATGAGCCAGGATCAGTACTGCACATTGGCGGGCAAGGGTGAGCTCTGTTACCGCAGTTATGGGTCTGAGGCAGACCCTGCGGTGATCTTCGTGGTGGGCCTGGGGTTGCAATTGACCTATTGGCCGCAATCGCTCATCGATGGCCTGGTGAACAAGGGCTTGCGGGTGATCACCCTGGACAATCGCGATTCGGGCAGGTCGTTCTTCACTGGTGTGGTGCCGCCCACGACCTTGCAGCAGTTCTTTCGCAAGCCCACCCCAGGCTACGACATAGGCGACATGGCTGATGATGTGCTCGGCCTGATGGATGGCCTGCGGCTGGAATCGGCGCATCTGGTCGGGATGTCCATGGGCGGCATGATTGCTCAGACGCTCGCCGCGCGTTACCCGCAGCGGGTCAGGACCCTGACCTCGATATTCTCCACCACTGGGTCGCTGCGCGTGGGGCAGCCGTCGTTCAAGGCGATTCTGCAGGTTCTGCGTCGGCCGCCCAGAAACCAGAATGAAAGTGTGCGCGACTATGTCGACATCATGCGTCTCATAGGCTCCAGGCTTGAATGGAACGAAGAAGGCTTGCGTTGTTATGCCGCCCAGGCATGGGAGCGGGGAGGGAGTGAGTTAAATCACCTAGGAACATCAAGGCAAGTTGGAGCCATTATCAATTCAGGGGATCGCACCAAGGAGTTGGTGCAAATTCAATGCAGTACCTTGGTCATTCATGGGGATAAAGATCTGATGGTTGCCCCCAGTGGTGGCTTTGCCACTGCGGCGGCTATTCCCAACTCAAAGTTTGTTCTGCTGCCTGGCATGGGGCATGACTTTCCGCAAGTACTGACCGCTACATTACTGTCTCTCTTGGCAGGGCATATGCTGTAAAAACCCTGTCTCTTTTAGGGGCGCACTATTGTGCGCCCCTCTTTTTACATACTTGAACCATGCAGCAGCTGGCTTGCCTGTTTTGCTGAAAACTATAGCGCAATACTGTTATTGCAGCGCCTTTTAATATTTTTATTCTCGCCTTGCAAGTCGCCAAATTCTATCGCGTGACCGTTCACGAAGAGCGCGATACTGCTGTCAAGCGGGTAGGGAACAGATAAGAAGCGCAACTTCCTTGTTGGAAAAAACTGTCAGGCATCTGTACTGGATTTCGCCGAGGAGGGGGCCGTTTCGGGAGTGCTTTCAATGCTGGTCACCAGCAGTTCCAGTGCATGGCAGGCCGTATCGGTTTCCGCGTTCAAACGCTCGATATTGCGGTGGGCGGACCAGGAGATCAGCAAGCCGTCGAGCAGATTGATGAGCAAGCGACTGACCTTTGTCAGTGCCGCCTTATCCAGTCGAGAGCCGATCACCCGTTCAATGGCCTGCTCCGTTGCAAGACCGGCATAAGAATAGATCCGGGTCGCCATGGCCGGGTTGTTGCGTAGCGTCCAGGCAAAGAGTTCGGACTGCGCGATGGCCAGGTCGGGGTGGGTGATGAACCAGTTGGCTACCTGGCGCAGTAGCTCTGCCACCGTCTTCTCGGCAGTGGCGCCTGGCGTTACATGGGCCACAGCCTGTTGCGGCGTGCTGATCAGGGATTCGTAGACCGCGTAGAACAGCTCGTCCTTGGTGTGAAAGGTGTAGTGCAATGAAGCCAGTGGAGATTTTGCCTCGGCAGCGATACGGCGAGTGGTTGCGTTAGCTACTCCGTACTGCGCAATTACCTTCACGGTAGCTTCGATAAAGTCTTGTCTACGCACTTCTGCGCCCATTCTAGCCATGGATCCAGTCTCCTTTTTTCGGTGTTGCCAACAGTAACCCGGTTCAATATCGGCGGTGATGGATGCTAACGCATGGATGCCCGGCAATCCATGAATGCATGTGCGTCGATGATTCCCCTGCCTGTGCATAACGAGTGTTTCGTAAATACCCGAACTGTCACGTTGCTCTGAAACGAAACCGAGGGCGAAGTGGGTAGGTTGGTATCGTTTGCATTCGCCTTCGGTGTGCAGGCTATTCGAACCCAGCGGTTTATGCCGCTCTATTAAGGTGGCATACGACTTGCTTTTAATCAAACGACATGATCAATTGATCATGTCGTTTGATCTGTACTCTTTCGAACAGGGTTCTGTATAGGGGCCGACTATTTAGAACAGCGAGTGAGTCAAGAAAGCTGATTAGCTCCTTGCTCGCCGAATTACCCATTGAGTGGTGTTTCTCAAGTCTATCGCCTGCCATAGCAATTTGCCTGATTTCAGAAAAGATGGCCCGCTGCACGGCGGGGAAGTTGACTCGATGAACCCCTGAATATCTGCCCCTGAACAGTCATAGATTTCCCATGTTCTCTTACCTGAAGTAGATAGGCAGGAAATGAAAATGGAAACACGACAACTCAAGACGCTAAGTAGTAGCGACTCGGTTGAGCTAGTAGTTGAAAACATCAAGCGTGATGGCGGCGTGATTATCTCGGACTTCGTCTCAGAGCAAACGCTGCTGTCCCTCAAAGCAGAACTCGACAGTTACCTGAATGTAACGCCTAGCGGTGTAGACCCATATTTTGCCGGCACCCAGACTCGACGCGTCGCGCGAATCATCGGCCGCAGCGATACGGCTATAGAGGTTGCACTGAGCCCGCTATTTCTCGAATCAGCCAGGAAAATCCTGCAGACCCCAACCCATGTCTGGGTGGGAAGCAACCGTGTCGAGATTGAGCCCGATATTCAACTCAGCATTACTCAGGCGATCCAGATCGGTCCAGGGCAAGGCTTACAACCCCTGCACCGCGATGATGCCACTTCGCTCTGGCGTCATCCGCAATACGGCCGCGAGGCACGCCTGCAACTGATGCTGGCGATTTCCGATTTCACCCAAGAGAACGGGGCAACCCGTGTCATCCCTGAAAGCCACAAGTGGGATGACGAACGAATGCCCACTCAAGAGGAAACCGTTGCGGCAGAAATGAAAGCCGGTTCTGCACTGCTGTGGCTGGGGTCGGTGTACCACGGCGGTGGTGCCAACACCACCGAGCGGCCTCGAACCGGCCTGACAATGGCCTATGACCTGGCGTTCCTGCGATTGGAAGAGAACCATTTTCTGTCCATACCCATTGAGCGAGTTCGCCAGCTTCCCAATGAAATGCAACGCCTGCTGGGCTGGAGTGCCAGCAGCACCTTGCTGGGATGGGTGGAAGTCGATGGTCAGATGCGGGACCCGCAAGAGCTTCTGCAGATGGAGTCTTTTTGCGAAGCCGGAAAAGGCTTCTAAGCAAAACGAACGGGCCTGGCGCACAGGCCCGGGGCAGCAAGAGTGGCCGGGGCTGTGACCAGGGCGCCGCCGGCCAGCATGAAACTTCGCGACAGGCTGATTTAGCGCTGTCATGTCCGACCTGATGTCCGAATACGCATAAAAATGACTTGTGTGCACCCGGGAGTGAAACAGATGAATGCTTCGAATAACGCGGCTCACTACAGCAGTTCCGAGCCATTGAAGTTTCGCAGTATTGGTGGATGGCTGGAGCGCCCTGCCGATCTGCAAGCGGAACTCAAAGGCCATGAACAGGCCGATGTCATAGTGGTGGGTGCCGGTTTTGCCGGGTTGTCGACAGCCCTTGAGCTCAACGCGCTCGGGGCCAAAGTCATAGTCCTGGAGCAGGAATTCGCCGGGTTCGGTGCCAGTGGGCGCAACGCCGGATACCTGCTGGGCAGCATGGGCATCGAGTTCGATCTTTTCGTCAAGCGCGTAGGCCTGGAGAAGGCCAGAAAATTCGTCAGTTTCTACGACGAGGCCGTCACTTATGTGGAAGGGCGCCTGATTGCACTGGGTATCCACTGCGATTACACCCCCTCGGGGGTCATCCGCGCCGCGGTTCACCCAAGCCAGGAAAAGCGCCTGCGGGAAAACATGGAGCTGGGGCACAAGCTGGGTTCGGTTACGCGTTTTGTCGACTCGGTGGAAATGCGTGCCCGTGGCATCCCCCCCGCATTTCTGTTCGGCAGCGCGCAACGGGGCGGCACCCTGAACCCCGGCAAGTACATAAATGGCTTGCGCCGTGCGGCACTCAGCGCCGGGGTGAAGCTCTACGAGCGCACGCCACTGCTTTCCTATAGCGAAGGCTCGGCGATCACCTGCAAGACGGCCCATGGAAGTGTGACGGCGCCGGTCATGGTTCTGGCAACCAACGCCTATACCCCGCAACTGGGGTTGTTGCGCAACAAGGTGGTGCCGATCCGGGTTTCGGCGATCGAGACCCAGCGGCTATCGGCAGAACAATTGGCGTCCCTGGGCTGGAAGGGGCGAGAAGGGCTCATCACCCCGCATTACACCATGGAGAGCCACCGTCTGACCGCTCACGACACCATGGTCTTGACCGTTAAACAGCTCGGCTATGTCTACGGTTCCAAGACGCCCAATGTGCCGGACAACCAAGCCTACGCCGCATTGGTGCGCGTTCTGCGCGAACGCTTTCCGTCGCTGCAGAACCTTGGCATCCAGCATTGCTGGAGCGGATACATCAGCGCTGCCTATGACGCGTTGCCGGTTGTTGGCACTACAGGGGTCAAACAGAACATCTTCTATTCGGCGGGCTGTTCGGGGCATGGTCTTGCCACTCAGTCGTTCATGGGGGCGACTCTTGCCGCACGAATTGCCGGCAACGACCCTTCGCGCCTGGCGGCATTGGAGCACCGAGTACCCTCGACGCTGCCCGAGCCCTTGCAGTGGTGTGCGATGAAAACGGCTTTTGCAGCGGCCAAGCTGTTTGATGAGCGGACCGACAACAAGGTGCGCAAAGAGCGCGCCTTCAATGGTTGAAGGCAAGGACGATTGCCTTAACCGCGGGATGTCGCCACACCCTTGATAGAGGTGCCGCAAGGCATCGGCGCTAGAACATTTTCAGAGGCAGTTATCGTGGAATTGAGAGATATTTTGGCACTGGTCTCATGCATTGTCCTGGTGCTTACCGGGTTGGGCTATGGAATAGGATTTATCAGGAAAAACAACTATCTGCTGGGCCTGGAGTTCCTGATCGTAGGCATCTCCGCGTCAAACTTCACCACCTACATCGCCACTGGCTGGCAGGTTAACTACAACATTGCGTTGTTTCTCGACGCCTTTTCCCGAGGGGTTGGCGTGCCGATCATCGCCACCCTTGGCCTGATGGCGGTCACCCACGGCTACAAGCCATCTCGCGCCAAGGACATCATCCTGTTTGTCGCCGGCTTTGCTGCCACAGCCGTCTACCACCTGTCCGATTTCACCAAGGCCTGGCTCCCTTACTTCTATGTGCTTATGTGGTGCGTCTACACCTTGTACCTTTGCTACTTCATCTGGCAGTTGCTGCGTGCAAGAGCCGTCTTTCACGCTCTGGCCAGCGTCCTGGGCGCGGTGGCGGGGCTGACCGTGGCACTCCGGTATGATTTCTTCCCGATTCCCGGGGATGATACAAAACTGATTTTCATGACCTTTGCCTTTCTCACCTGGTCGTACTTGATTGTGCAGTTGTATTACGCCTGTGACGCCTTGCACCGCTCGAAGAGTGCAGCTTCCCGGTCGCTGCTCAATGCCAGATAAGGTTGTGCCTGGTTTGGCAACAAGATTGCAAGAGCCCGATGTTCAATAGTTGTTCAGGCCTTCCGTACAGGTGCATGTTCTGAATGTACGCCAGGCCTGGGCGTACTCTTTTCCGCCCTACGGGGCGGCTTTGCCGGGGGGGGGGGCGGTGCAGGGTAGGGGCGCTTGCCATTACCCCCTGAACGGACCGCTACGCAAGAGGCGTGGCTGCTTTTTCACGCCATGCCTTTTTTGCCACTGCGATGGGGTCATGCCAAACCAGCGAATGAATGCACGGTTGAAGGCACTGGGGTTCGAGTAGCCAAGCAGCCCCGACATCTGGGCCATGCTGATGGACGGGTCCAGCAGGTATTGGCCGGCCAGTTCCTGGCGAGTTTCATCGAGCAACCGCTGGAAAGTTGTGTCTTTCTGGGCGAGCCAATGCTGCAAGGTGCGCGGATGAACCGCCAGGCAGCTGGCTATTTTCTCTGTTGTTGCACGTCCGCAAGGTAACAGGTAACGCAGCAGTTGCTGGATGTAGGCGGATAACTCTTCTGCCGACAGTCGTTCGACCTTGCTTATGTGCCTGGTAATCAGACCATGCAGCGTTTCATTCTTGGAGCTCAGGGCCAATGCAAGGTCAGATGAGTCGAACTCCAGGGCGGTACAGGCTTCACCGAACCTGGGTTGCAGACCCAGCCCTTGCAGATAGACCGACTCATCCAGCAGCGGGGCATGGCGAAAGCGCACGGTCCTGGCTTGCCAATCGCTGCCGGCAAGGGTTCGCAGCAACTGCAACGCGACCCCACAGGCGGACTCCTCGACCTGCTGCACTCCGGGCAGGTCGCGCTCTTTCAATTTGTAGCTGAGGATCGCACGTTCACCTTCAATATCCAGTTCAATGTCCGCATCGTTGAAATACAGCGAGTAGCCCGTTCGCAACTCGGCCAGGGCTTCCCCCAGGGTCTTGGTGTTGCGTATCAGGTAGAACAGATCACCGAACACCCCGACACCTTGATAAAGCCCGAGTTGCAGGCCAAACAAAGGATTGCCGGACTGCGTCGCGCACAGGTTCAGCAAGTTGCAGAATCTGCGGTAGGGCAGGAGCATTTCCGGCTTGCGCAAGCACTCCTGCGGTAAGGCTGCACGGCGCAATATTTCCGCCGAGTTCAGGCCCTGGGCAGTGGCGAACTCATGGAAGCCGTGGAGGGCGATGGCACGAACCAGAGGCGTGAACAAAGCGTTGTATTACCTCGATAATCCGATCTTCGGAGCACTGGGTTGAGGGCAGTCAAGCGACCAGGGTTTTGGCTGCAAGTCACTCCAGGCAGAGATGCAGCTTGTGGCTATCAGTGGCGTATTGCAGGTTGCGGCCGAGCAGGCGGCTTGATGGTTTTTTTCCATTTCTGCGGGCTTATGCCGTTCCAGCGGGTAAAGGCGCGGGAAAAGGCGCTCAGATCTGCATAACCCAAGAGTTCGGAAAGTTGCGTCAGACTCATGGACGAGTCGGACATGTAACGGGTCGCCATCGACTGGCGCGCCTGATCAAGAAGTTTTTGAAAGCTGGTGCCTTCCAACTGCAAGTAGCGCTGCAGGCTTCGCGGGCTGATCTTAACCTTATCGGCGATCTGCTCGACAGTGACCTGACCATTGGGCAGTTGCCTGTGCAGCAACTTCCTTATGTAGGAAGGAAACTCCTGCAGGGTCAGTTGAGCGAGCTCGGTGATATGTTCCTTGGCCAGCTCGTTGAACGCTTCATCTACGGTATTGGGGCTGGCGTCCAGCAGTGATTCGGCAAAGACCCAGGCGTTGGCCGGGCTGTTGAAGTGCACAGTGACCCCCAGCAATTGCCTGTAAGTACCGACTTGGCCAACGGAAGGGTGTCGCAACTGCAAGCTCAGAGGCCTCCAGGGATGCCCAAGCAGGATCTGGACCAGACGGAAAAAAATCGCCATGGTCCATTCCACTGCCTGTCTTCCAGTAACGGCCTCGTCATCGATCAGCTCATAGACCAGTTGCGCAGTAGCGCCCTTGCGCTGCAGATACAGATCTGCCCCCGTACTATGGAAGTGAAAGTAGCGAGTCAACTCCTCCAGGATTCGGCCTAATGTACTGGTGCTCTTGACTACATAGAGCATGTTGCCCAGAGCTTTCGCGCCCTGATGCAGACCCAGTTGCAGCCCGAACATCGGGTTGTGCGATCGCTTTGCGCACAGTTCCAGCAATTCGATGAACTGTATGCCGCAGATCACTCCATCTGCGGCGTCCCCAGGGAGTCCAACTTCGTCCAAGATGCTTTGCGCTTCAAGCCCTTGGCTGGCTGCAAACTCATCAAACCCTGTCAGGGCAGTGCCACGAATGAGGAAAGCCATTTCTATTCCCAGATAGTGCATCCGGCGTGGTGCGATATGCCGCCCCGGAGAGCAGACGAACGTGGTTTGCTACTGATACTACAGCAGCCTGCATACACAATCGCTCCTGCCATCTTGCAGGACGACAAGTTGCTAAAAAGCCGCTTTTATTCGTCTTCCCAGCACTCGAGGCCGGGCCCAGCGCTCTAGGTTATCGCAGCGTTGACGGTGCCTGGCGGGTCACTTTTTGCGCTGCGTAAATTGGCTATTTTGTGGCGCGATCTATCAAGCTTTATTGCCCTGCAAAGACCAGACTCGGAGCTACAAATATAAAAAATTGTAATTCTGGAGGTCTGCGATGCGTCGTTTCGGATTTGCCGTTCTGGCAGTTACCTTGACCCTGAGCACTATCTACGTATTGAAGCCGGCATTCACCCGCTTACCCCCCGACCCACACGCCAAGCACCCGACAGTCAGCATGACCGATGTCTTTCGGCATTTCTGAAGCTGAGCCCCTGACGACTCAACCCCATTTCTTTTCCTGGCTTTTTGCAAACGCGGAGTGCGCAGCAGGCTTGTCTGTGGACCTGATGCGCGCGCTCGCTGTTTAGCCTTCGGTGCAGATGCAGTGCGTTGGTCAAAAGGCTCAAGCCAATTTCACCGCTATTGCACCGGCGTGGCTGGTATCGGGCCGCCCCTTGAACTGTGCGCAGGGGGGCGGGTAGATCTTCGTAACAGATGTTTCCTTAATTTACATAGCAGTGCGGGCCGTTGTGGCCCGCGAATCAGCCGAAGAAACCTAACTTACTGATGTGTATGCAGAAACCTTGATTTTCGGATCTTGGCATGTGGCTTGCTGACTTGTTCAACAGACTTGTTCATTTGATCAGGTCAAATGATCTAGATCTGTGATATCAAGCGTCTTGCCCGATTCGACGGTCGAGCCGCCGGTAAACGCCTTTGAGGATCTTCCAATGAATGACGTAATTAAGCGCTCAAACAGTGCAGCATTTTCCCGCCATGCGCTCCTGCGTTTACTGGTGGGTATTGCCGCATCCGCGGCAATGTTCTCGGTTCAGGCCGAGAGCTCGGAGTCTGCGTTGCTGGGCTCGAAGCTCACTCCTCTGGGCGGCGAGGTTGCAGCAAGTTCCAGCGGAGACATTCCGGCCTGGACAGCACCGGCCCCCCAGGGGGCCGGATGGAATTACGGCCAGGTACGTGGGGATTACTGGAAGTTCAAGGGTGACAAACCCCTGTACAGCCTCGACTCGAATAACCTCGCGCAGTATGCGAGCAAACTGGCCCCCGGCCAGCTTGAACTGTTCAAGAAGATTCCAGGCTATCGCATGGATGTCTATCCGAGCCGCCGTACCTGCGGCGCTCCGGACTTCGTGGTCGAGAACACCAAGCAGAACGTCGGATTCGCCAAGCTTGACGCTGCGGGTGTCGCCCTTGAGGAGGCCCATGTTCCAGGCATCCCGTTCCCTGTTCCGAAAACCGGTGCAGAGGTGATGTGGAACATGAAGATGCGCTATCGCGGCGTTGGCGTTGAGATCCCTCGGACCATTTCCGGGATTTCGCCACGCAAGGGCGGGGAATGGTTGCGTCAGTCGACAGACACGCTGTTCTTCACACCCTGGGGCAAGAAGGGCAGTGCACTGTTCTCGTCCGTCGGCCGCCTGGAAAACGCCACCTACTTCAACTTCCAGGAGCCGCCGGCGCTGGCCGGCCAGGCCGCAGTGCAAACCGCGGTAGCCGGTGAACAAGCCACGACCTTCTACTACTTCCCCGGGCAGCGCCGCGTGCGCCGCATGCCGTCCTACTCCTACGACGCCCCGCAGATTGGCCTGGACAACCAATACACCGTCGACGAAGCGAATGTGTTCTTCGGCGCCATGGACCGTTTCGACTGGAAACTGGTCGGCAAGCAGGAACTGCTGGTTCCGTACAACGCCTTCGGTGCCTACAACACCGCCGCCAAGGTGGAAACCTTTGCCAGCAACGACTCGATTGCGCCGCAGTCGCGTCGCTATGAGCTGCATCGGGTCTGGGTGGTCGAGGCCAATGTCCGCCAAGGCATGCGCCACCAGGCGCCCAAGCGCCTGTTCTATATCGACGAGGACAGCTGGAACGCCTTGCTCGCCGTTGACTATGACAAGCAAGGGCAGATCTGGAAGGTGCGCGAAGGCTTCTCGGTTCCGGTGTACGAAACAGGCGCCTGCGATGTGGAAGCCCAGGTTCAGTACAACCTGATCGATGGCCGTTTCCTGTTTGACATGACCTCGGTCGGGGCAGGCAAGAACGACATTCGCTGGATCACCGACGAAACCGGCAATGCCCGTCTGAAACGCGACTTCTTCACCTCCGATAACCTGCGAGCCATCAGCGAGCGCTAAAAAACCGACGTCAGATCGAGAGCCAGCATGAAAAAAATAATTAGCAAAGCATCAGGCCTTGTCATCGTGTGCGCCACCCCCCTGGCAATGGGGTTCACTTTTGAAACCGAAACCCTTCATGGTGCCTTCGACTCCACCATCACCGCAGGCATGGGGCTGCGAACCGAGTCACGGGGCTGCAACCTGATCAACCAGGGCGTAGGCGGGCACAACGCGCCCTCGGGCTGCCTGGCACCGACTTCGGGCGTAGCCGATCAGGGCGATCTGAACTACGACCGCGGCGATCTGTTCACCAACTACCTCAAAGGCACTCATGAACTGCTGCTGAAGATGCCCGAGGACCTCACTTTCATGGCGCGAGGCAGCTGGATCCGCGACTTTGCCGCGACCCACACCACAGGTACCCAATCGTTCAATACTCCTGAAGGGGTGGGCAGCGACGGCCTCACCGACGCCGCTCGTGACGACCTGTTCTTCAAGGCGCGGCTGCTGGATCTATGGGTGAGCAAGGGCTTCGACGTGGGGGAGCAGCGGGTTCGGGCGCGCCTGGGTAATCAGGTTATCAACTGGGGTGAAAGCCTGTTCGTAGCCGGGGGTATCAACAACACCAACGCCTACGACTATCAGGCCCTGGCCCGTCCTGGCGTCCAACTCAAAGAGGCGGTGCTGCCAGCGCCCATGCTCAGCGTCGCCTCGGGCCTGGGCTCGGGCCTCAATATCGAGGCCTACTACCAGTTCCGCTGGAACAAGAGCGAACTGCCTCCGGTGGGCAGCTACTGGTCCACGACCAATGGCCTGGGCAAGGGCATGGGCACTTATGGATATTCCGACAAGAACGCCCGCGACAGCGGTCAATGGGGCCTCTCGCTGCGCTGGCAGCCGGAGGACAGTGACGTCAACTATGGCTTCTACGTGATGCGCTATCACGACAAGCTGCCGTCCTTGAGCGTGGCGCTGCTCGATCCCAACACCCTGGCGGTGTCGCCCACCTGGAGGTATCAGGAAGACCGCATGCTGTATGGCGTCAGCGCCAACATGCCGATTGGCGACTGGGCCGTGGGCACGGAACTGTCGTACCGACCCAAGGACTCCGTGGCACTCAACCCCGCCATCGACCTGTGCGCGAACAATGGTGGCAAATGCTGGAAGGACGAGAAGAAATTCCAATGGCACCTGACGGGCCTGTACAGCTTCACGCCTTCCAACTCGCCGATGCTGCTGGATTTCACCAAGGCCAGCACCGGCACCCTGCTGACCGAGCTGGTGGTCATCAAGTACCCGAGCCTGCATGACGAAGTCAACGGCGAGCCGATTGCCGCGGGCCTCAACACCTGGCAGCTGGACCCTGCGACGGCGCCAAAGGCCCACGGCGACAAGACCTCCTCGGGTATCAATATGGACTTCAGCGTGACCTACGATGGCACCCTGTTGCCCGGGTGGCAGGTCACCCCGGGGATCTTTTACTCACGCTCCCTGGCAGGGCGCACGCCGAACCTCGCCGCAACCTTCACTAAAGACTCCAGCAGCATGAATCTGTACCTGAACTTCGTGCGCAATCCGGCCAGTTGGCAGATCGGCCTCAACTACGCGAAGTTCATGGGGGGGGATACGCCTTACGACCAACTCTACCGTGACCGAGATTACGTCGGCATCGCGATCTCTCGTACCTTGTGAGGCCTGTCGTGAACGGTTCCGTAAAATTACCTGAAGTACGCGCGCGTGGCTTGCTGTCACGCGTCGAGGAAGTCCTGTTCGGGCATCGCCGGCTGGTGCTGGCGAGCCTGGCCGTTTTCACCCTGGTGATGGCGTGGTTCGCCGTGCAATTGCGCATGGATGCCGGCTTCGAAAAGCAATTGCCCATCGGCCACGAATACATCAAGACCTTTGAGGCGTACCGCAATGACCTGCAGGGGGCGAACCGCCTGACCCTGGTCGTCAGGGCGCGGCATGGCAGCATCTGGAGCGCTCCGGGCCTGAAACGGGTTTATGACGCTACCCAGGCGCTGACCTTCCTTCCCGGTGTATCACGCAGCAGTGTGCGTTCGTTGTGGACGCCCAATGCCTTCGTCAACGAGATCACCGAAGAGGGCTTTCGGGCCGACCCACTGGTGCCTGGCACCGTTACCGCCGAGCACCTGGATGATGAAATCATCGCCAGGATCGCCAGCTCCAGCGCTCAAGGCGGCTTTATCGGCACCCTGGTTTCCCGTGACCAGAGCAGCGCGATGATCACGGCGGAGCTCAATGAGTTCGATGCCAATGGTGCGCGCCTGGACTATGTCGCGTTCAACCACGCGCTGGAAAAAGAGGTGCGCCAGCAGTTCGAGGATGGCGATTTCGAAATCCAGATGATCGGTTTCGCCAAGCAGATCGGCGACATCGCCGACGGTGCTGCGGCGGTGCTGGAGTTCTGCCTTCTGGCTCTGCTGCTGACCGCGGCGGCGGTCTATTGGTACTGCCACTCGCTGCGTTTTACCTTGCTGGCCCTGGTCTGCTCGCTGGCATCGCTGGTGTGGCAGTTCGGCAGTTTGCGCCTGCTGGGCTATGGCCTCGATCCGCTGGCAGTACTGGTGCCGTTCCTGGTCTTCGCCATCGGGGTTTCCCATGGCGTGCAGCAAATCAACTTCATCGTGCGTGAAATTGCGCTGGGCAAGAGCGCGGAGGCGGCGGCGCGTTCGAGTTTCAGCGGATTGCTGGTGCCCGGCACCCTGGCCCTGGTCACGGCACTGGTGTCCTTCGTGACCCTGCTGCTGATTCCCATCCCCATGGTGCGAGAGCTGGCCATCACGGCCTCGCTCGGTGTGGCGTTCAAGATCATTACCAACCTCGTGATGCTGCCTTTGGTGGCGTCCTTGCTGCGGGTCGACGACAAGTACGCCAGCGCCCAGGAAATCGCCCGGCAGCGCCGTACCCGCTGGCTGCACGGCCTGAGTCGGCTCGCCGAACGGCGCAATGCGCAATGGGTGCTGGGCATTGCCCTGGTGATCTTCCTGGCCGCCATCTGGCAAAGCCATGACCGGGTCGTGGGCACGCTGCAGGCGGGTGCACCGGAATTGCGCGAAGACTCGCGCTTCAACCGTGATGCGGTGTCCATCGCCAGCAACTACGACATCGGCCTGGACTGGCTCAGCGTGGTTTTCGAGGTCAATCGAGGCGACTCCGCTGGAGACAGCCAGGCTGCCTGCGAGGACGTGGCCGTGGGCCAATATCAGGACCGTTTCGTGTGGGACATGCAGGAGGTGCCCGGCGTATTGTCGGTGGCTTCCTTCTCTTCCAACCTGCGCCAGTTCAATGAGGGGTACAATGAAGGCAACCCGAAGATGGGCGCGGTTCCCATCGACCCGGTGAACTATGCCGCGCTGGCCACCGAGGTTGCACGTACCCCCGGGTTGATGCACACCGATTGCAGCATGTCGGCAGTGCACCTGTACCTGGCGGACCACAAGGCCACCACGATCAACAGAGTGATAGAGGCGGCCAAGGCCTTTAGAAGCCAGTACCCGATGCCCGGTGTCGTGGTTCGCCTCGCCTCTGGCAACGCGGGGGTTCTGGCCGCCATCAACGAAGAGGTGGAGAAAAGCGAAACCCCCATGCTGCTGTATGTGTATGCCGCCATCGCCTTGCTGGTGTTCGTGGTCTACCGCGACTGGCGAGCGGTGCTGGTGTGCTGCCTGCCCCTGACCATCGGCACCTTCATTGGCTACTGGTTCATGAAGGAATTGCAGATCGGCCTGACCATCGCCACCTTGCCGGTGATGGTGCTGGCGGTGGGCATCGGTGTCGATTACGCCTTCTACATCTACAACCGCCTGCAACTGCACCAGGCCCATGGCCAGCCCATCACCAAGGCCGTCGAGCATGCATTGCTCGAGGTGGGCATCGCGACCATCTTCACCGCCATCACCCTGGCGATAGGCGTTGCCACCTGGGCGTTCTCGGACCTCAAGTTTCAGGCCGACATGGGCAAGCTGCTGGCCTTCATGTTCATCGTCAATATGGTCATGGCCATGACCGTCTTGCCGGCCTTTGCCGTCTGGCTGCAATGGCTGTTTCCCCGTAGGCGCCCCGTGCGCATGATCGGCGCACTGGTGCACTGAGGAGAGAATCATGGGTTATGGTTTTTTATCGAAGGTCATTCTGTTGGCCGCCGTTTTGCTGCCACTGTCCCTGCAAGCTGCGCCGCTGGAGGCGGTGCCGGCCGCCCAGTCAAGCATCGCCACACAGGCCACCATGCTGGATGCGGTATGGGCCGGCGAGCGGGTGGTTGCTGTTGGCGATCACGGTATCGTGCTGTTGTCCGACGATCATGGGAAAAGCTTCCGTCAGGCAAGTTCGGTGCCGCTGTCTACGCCTCTAACCGGGGTATCTTTCGTTGACGCCAGGCGCGGCTGGGCCGTTGGCCATTGGGGAGCGATCTTGCTCACCACCGATGGCGGCGAATCCTGGCAGCTTCAGCGCCTGTCCAGCGCCGAGGACCGACCGCTGTTCGCCGTGCATTTCTCCAACGCTCGGCAAGGTGTCGCCGTTGGCCTCTGGGCCCTGGTGCTGAGCACCGAGGATGGCGGACAGACATGGACCGAGCAGCACCTGCAACCGCCACCCGGCTCGAAGAAGGCCGACCTCAATTTGATGGGGCTGTTTGCCGACCGCCAGGGCAAGCTCTACGCCACCGGCGAACACGGGCAGGTGCTGCTTTCCGAAGACCAGGGCCAAAGCTGGAGCTACCTGGATACCGGCTATGAAGGCACCCTATGGTCCGGCGCGGTACTGGCGGATGGCAGCCTGTTGCTGGGCGGCCAGCGCGGGACGCTGTTGCAGGGTTCTGCAAAGGGCGGAGCTTTCCGCAAGCTGCCCATGCAAAGCAAAGGCTCGGTCACCTCTGTAGCGGTATCGGGCGCCAGGGTGCTGGCGGTCGGGCTGGATGGGCTGATGGTTGTCAGTGGCGATGCGGGGCACAGCTTTGAAGAGCGCCAGTCCAGTGAAGGGCTTTCGCTGACAGCGGCGCTACTGGGGGCGGACGGTTCGCCGGTGCTGTTTTCGCGACGCGGCGTAGTGCCCGAACACCCGTAGCAGGGTGTCCAAGGCAACACTGGCCAATGTGCGAAGCTATCTGTTGCAGGCTGGCGTGAAGCATGTTCGAGGGGAAGTAATCTGCCTTCCCCTCGAACCCGTTACAGCAGTCAGAGTTTGAGATAGTCCGCCAAGTCGGCGTAATTATGTTGCCAGAGACCCGGGCTGGCATTGGGATACTGCGAACGGAAACCGATGATCTTTTGAACACGCGGAGAAAGAGTTCTGACCACCTCAAGAGGAACGATCAGCGGATAGGCTTCCTCGGGAGTGAGGATCGACGCCTGCAGCGGAATCGTCAGCCCGCGGCGGTACTGATCCGTCGTTACGTTGGCGCCGCCACCGTGTACCACCTTGCCGCCGAACAGCACCGCGTCACCTACCTTGAGCTCGGCAGGGATGGTCATTTCCGGCGAGCCCACATCCTCGAAGTCATCCCAGTGCTGGCTTCCCGGAATCAGCCGCGTAGCACCATTTTCCTCGGTGAAATCTGTCAGCGCCAACATCAGGTTGGTAATGGCACGGGGTGCATCCTTGTTCATGGCCACAAACGGGTGATATTGGGCCATGTCCCGGTGCAGCATCTGCGCCTTGTTGCCAGGCCCGATCTCTATCAGTTGCGCGGTAGTCAGCCACCAGTCACCCGACTCCGATGCATAGAGGACCTGACCTATCTCGTGAAAGAGCTCGTCATCGAGGATTTCTTCACGGAAGGTCTGGCTATGGGTAATCAGGTTGGTCAGCCTCTTGGTCTGATAGCCATGGAACTCTGCAACCAGCGGGTGTTCATGTTTGGAACCTGCTTCGAGCAGTGCAAGCGGCTCATCCAGTTCCTTGTTAATTTGCACTACTTGTTCAGCAGTCATGAAGTTTCGAATGATGACCGCACCGGCCTGATCACTGAGCGAAACAATTTCCTGAGCCGAAGTCGATCGGCTCACAACGGGCAAACTTGTGACGGAAATTTGCTGGCTGGACATTTGAAAACTCCAAATATGAGGAAGGTTTTGCATGTAGATAGTTGACGTGCAGAACTCATCGGCTTGCGCCAATAAACGGTCAAGTATCAAGCTTGCTACTGCACTAAACTCAAAACTAACTTGGAGAAACAGCGTGCCTCCTTATGATTTTTTTGCTCAGGCAGTGACTTCATGCTATTTTTTCCGAAGCTTTTCAACAAGGTACAAAATGCACCTGTTTTATTAATATTTTGGGTTAATTTGCACCCCACATGAACAGCCCTCCATCACACTGGCCGCGCCCCTCGGAAGCCGTTCGCGAGCTTATGCGCAAAGGCGCGGAGATTACCCAGAGCCTGCCACCCGAGTGGCTCGAACGCCTGAACCGGGCGCTTTTTTCTGCTCCGGAAGATGAAAAGCTGCTGGAAGACCCGGTGATCCTCGCCGCGTGCCGGCGCGCCAACCGCTCTGAGTTGCTGCATTGGGCGAATGCCAACATGCAACGCCCTGGAGAGCCGGTGGAACCCTATGTGTCCGCGGACATGGTGGATACCGCCAGAGAGCTTGCACGCAGAGGGTTGTCCGAACTCTTAACCAACGCTGCGAGAGCAACACAGAACGCCGCCTGGGAACTCTGGATGAAGATGGTGTTCAGCCTGACGCAAGACCCGAAGCTGCTTGAGGAGTTGCTTGAAGTTTCGTCGCGTTCGATCTCGGAGTTCATCGACAACAACATGCGGGTGATTACCCAGATCATTCTGGAAGAAAAGATCGCCCAGGCCCATGACGACCCTATCGACAAGCGCAGCCTGGTCAGCCGCTTGCTCGACGGCAGGGAAGTGGACACCGAACTGTTCAGCCGGCGGCTGGGCTACAGCATTGTTCAGAAACACTATGCCTACCTGGTCTGGAGCGAGATCCCGGATGCCGAGATCCGCCCGCTCGAAGACATGGCGCGAGCCCTGGCGCGCCTTACCGGGACAGCGGCGCCGCTGATCGTGTTGGCCGGCCCGGCCACCTTGTGGGTCTGGGCGAGTGCGGCCAAGCCTTTGGACCTGAACATGCTGCAGGGCGTGATTCAGCAGTTTCCAAAGATACGCGCGGCAATCGGCTCTCCAGGTACAGGGCTCAATGGCTTCCGGCGCTCGCATCTGGAGGCCCTAAGCACACAACGACTGCTCGGGCGGCTGGCGGGAGCACCCGCTGTAACCAGCATCGATCAGGTGCGGATGGTGTCCCTGATGACCCAGGATGCACGAGCGGCCAAGCAGTTCGTCGTGACTACGCTAGGGCGGCTGGCGACCGAGTCCATGGTTCTGCAGCGTGCCCTGCATGTGTTTCTGGCCAATGGCTGCAACATCACTCAAACCGCTGAAGCCCTTGGGACGCACCGCAACACTTTGTTGCGACGGCTTGAGCGAGCTCAGGATCTGCTGCCGGTGCCCTTCGCGGACTACCGCATTCAAATTGCCGCCGCCCTGGAACTGGTGATCTGGAGTACCCCGTTGCATGCTGACGAGGACGCGCCATGAGCCAGGCATGGCAAGGTCTTTCCCCCCTGTTCTGGGCCATTTGTTCGTGAGGAGTTTTGCATGCTGCCCGTAACCCCAGCAGATGAGCGTCGATTTGCATTCGAGGCTCGCCGCCTGACGATAGAAACGCTGGTCAAGATCTATCTTGAGCAAGTTTCGGTTTCAAGAGGTTTGGTGACTGTCTATCTGCGCTTGATGTTTACCTTGTCGCTTGGTGCATTGGCGGGGGTCATAACCCTGTACGGCGCGGTACTGCGTTTTAGCGCTGCCGCCAGCCTTGATACGATCACTATTCTAGAGGCGGTCTGTGCCGTACTGGCACTTGCTGCACTTGTTGCGTCCGCCTTGCTCTCGGCTAGAGCCTTGCAACAAAGCGCTTTTGATGCCGCTCCGTTCTTGCGTGACCCATTCCCCAATGCTGGATCTGTAATTGACTCGATCTTTGATTCAAAAGGCCTCGACGAACAACAGATAATTGACCGGTTGTATTTCGCCATCGGCAAAATCGTTGAGCATCAACCAACTCCCAGAGTCAGTACGCGGCTGACTACAATCTTTCTGATCATTGGTTTGCTTCTGACTGGTGCTTCACTTCTGATATGAACTTCCTGCCTGATTGAAATAACTTCTCAGGTCTTCAAGTCGCAGCCTATTGGGGGCCTGCAGAAACCCTCTCTTCTGGTCGTTGCAGCAACTTGCTGAAACGACCTGTCGGTCCATCTTCATGGGGCACTGGCCAGCAACTTCCGGCACGCCTCATCACTCTCTGCGCCAGACTTTCCTTGATGGTTCATCCCTGTGGATCGACAGCAACTGGCCAGGCTCAAACAAGCCCAGTTCAACTTGATTCACTCCGTTAGTTACAACTCGCAGCGGGGTTGATCTTGCGCCATTTGCAAAAAACAACGGAAAGCGCGAGGAGGGGAGCACCAGGCCGCCATTTCACTCTCTGTACCGCGGTCAGCGAGACACACCACAAGCGCACAGAGGCAGGGGGGGGGAAGACTGCCATCGACTACGCAGAAGGACCTGGAAAACCTCTATATTTGATTGATTTTAAAGGCAAAAAAAAGATGTGGCGTGAAGCGTCCATTGCTGATCAAATGATCGGCATGAAATCTGATCAATTGACCAAGTCAGTCGAACAAAGCGCCGCAAACGACTGGGGAAATTGGCCGTTTCTCTGAACGGACGTTGCTTAGTCACAGTTGCAATAGTTGTCGAGTTTTCAGCGAGTCAGTTACCCGCTGACTGATAGTGCAACGATTGTTTCATGCCTTGGTGTTGACAAAATAGAGGAAAATATGAGGCCTATAATTTTAACATCACTGATGTTTTCTCTTGCTGGTTGCGGAATAGGCGATCAGTCAACTCAAAAAACCAATACGGACTGGGAGTTTCTTGGAAACTCCAGTGAAATGCAGCACACCTCGGACTTGAAGGTGATCAACAAGGAAAATATCGGTTCCCTGGGGTTGGCCTGGTGGGTGGAGTTACCTGTCAGTGACGGTTTGGTTGGCAACCCATTGGTCAAGGATGGCATCGTTTTTCAAGGAGCGCCCAACGGCCAGATCATTGCCAACGAGGTGAAAACCGGCAAGCTGATCTGGAGTTTCAAGGACGACAACGCGCAACAGGGCTCATCTTTCGCGGGCTACTGGGGACGCCGTTTCAACCGAGGTGTGGCACTGAGCGGCAGCAATGTGATTATCGCCTCGGGTGACTGCCGCCTGATCGCCGTCGACCAGCATTCCGGCAAGAAAGTGTGGGAAGCCACGTCTTGCAACTCGAAAGACATGTACGCCATCACCGCTGCGCCACGCGTGGGCAATGGCTTGGTCTTTATCGGCAATGCCTGTCTCGATACAGGAACGACACGGGGCTATGTAGACGCATTCGAAGCGAAGAACGGGGACCACCGCTGGCGCTTCTACACGGTGCCTGATGATCCCTCCAAGCCTCAATCGGCGCTGTATGAGAACGCGGCCAAGACCTGGGGCAAGGACTGGTACTCGAAGTCCCATGGCTGCGGAAGCGCGTGGGATGCCATGACCTATGATCCGGAGCTCAATCAGCTTTACATCGGGGTAGGCGGGCCAGCACCTTTCGACCCTTCGAAACGTGGCGAGAATGCCGGCGATGAGCTTTTCACCAACTCCATCGTGGCGCTGGATGCCAGTACCGGCGAGTACAAGTGGCACTTCAAGCAAACACCCCAGGATGCCTGGAACTATGAATCCAGCGTCGGCATCATGGTCGCCAACATTACCGTAGGTGATCAATCCAGGAGGGCGGTACTCAGCGTACCCAAGGGCGGCTTCGCCTATGCACTGGATGCGAAAACGGGCCGGTTCATTTCCGGCGGCGCCTATATGCCGATGGAGTGGGCCTCCGGGCTGGATGCCAATGGCCGACCTGTCACGCGGCGCGAAGGCCAGTACTGGCTGAACTCCAGCAAGAGTTACATGCAACTTCCCAATGGCCTGGGGGCGCATGGCTGGGAAGCCATAGCGTTCAACCCGGACGATCAGACCGTATTCATCCCGGCGATGTCCCAGCCGACCCTGGTCAAGGATGATCCTAGTTCTGCCCTGGGTGGGCAGTCGTTCGAGCCCATTCAGCGTTCCGCCGATGGCAAGTACGAAACCTACGGTGAAACCGTTGCCTGGGATGTGCGCAAGAATGCGGTGAAATGGCGCTCGCGTTTGCCGATACCCACCAATGGCGGCTTGCTGCATACCTCTGCTGGCCTGGTTTTCCAGGGCACAGGCGATGGCCGTTTCCAGGTGTTGGACGATGCCACGGGCAAGACCTTGTGGAGTCATGACATTGGTGGCGCGGTACGAGCCGCGCCGTCGACCGTCATGCTCGATGGCGAGCAGTACGTGCTGCTGGCGACCGGCACCGGGACAGCATCGGCTACCGGCTCGCTGAACTCGGACGCGGCGTCGGCCTTGAGGGCCAGAACCCCGCCACGGCTGTTGGCCTTCAAGGTCGGTGGCACGCAAGAATATCCGCCATTTGCACAAGCGCAGAAAGTCGCGGCTCCCGTCACCCCTCGACAACCTGAAGAAGCGGCAGCGATGGGCAAGCAGCTGTTCGAGGCCAGTGGCTGCATAGAGTGCCATGGCATCCACGGTAACTCGGCCGGCGGACGTGTACCCAACCTCATCTACGTACCGCCACCGAACTACGAGTTCTTCGAGACGGTGGTGCGCCAAGGCGCGCTGTCCAAGGGCGGCGGTGGAATGCCTGCTTTTGCGGACTTTACCGATGATCATCTCAAGGCCATTTTTGCCTACCTGACCAATCAGGCTTGGGACGCTCACGAGGGCAAGGGGCCAGTTGAGGGCACTCGCTGGAACACTCCGCAGTAAGCCAGCGGGCGCCTCGGCGACGCACAGGGATGTGCCTTGCCGGGGCGCCCGCTTGTGTGGCGACCAATGGGCGGATTTTTCCACGAACTGGCTAAAGTTCGGACGAGCACGGCAGAAAACCCCTAGGCAGTACCTGGCGCACCTGCAGACACAATCGCGCCTGGGCCTTGTCCTGCCTTGACCCCGTGCATCGAGAAGCTCCGGCCGCCTTGGGTATCCCTGGCGTCACTGGCGGCTGTCCGCCATCACGGTAATCGGCCCCTTCGATTTCCGGACCCGCCATCGCCATGAATGCCCTATTGTTTTCCCCCCAGTTGCTGGGGACCAATATCCTGATCGCCAGTGCGATCATCTGCCTTGCCCTGTGGTACTACTCGCGACCTTATCCGGGGCCCGGCCTCTGGACCCTCGGCGTGCTCTTGGCGACGCTCGGCCATTACCTGGCGCTGGACCCCGGCCATTCCGCCTCGCTGCCCTACACCGTGTTCAGCCATGGCTTGCTGACCTCGGGAGAGGCGGTGCTGGTTATCGGCGTGTTCCGTTTCCTCGGTCGTCCTGCCCCCTGGTGGCTGGTACCGGCCACCGTACTGAGCGCCATGCCCTGGCTCCTGTGGCACTGGCTGGTGGAGCCGCTGGCAACTGGGGAAGTGGTTGCCCTGTATGCCTTGATCAGCGCCTTCGTCCGTGGGCTGGCCTGTCGTGCCTTGTTATGGCTGCCAGGTGATCGTCGGCTGCGTAGCGTGCGGATCTTCGCGGCGCTGATGTTTGGCCTGCTGGCTTTGAGCGCACTCGGCAGCGGTGTCCTGGGTTGGTTCGACAGCCTGTTCGAGGTCCAGAACCGGCAGGGCTTGGAGTCGGCCGTCGATACGTTTTCCTTCAACGTGGTGTATCCGTTGTGGATCCTCTGCCTGTTCGGCCTGACCCTGCTCAGTCTGCGGCGCTTCCTGCTGGCGGCGCAGAGCAGCGCGGTGCGCTTCGAGCGCCTGATGAACATCACCAGTGCTGCCGTGGTGATCGTGCGCGACGGTCGGATAGTCGATGCCAATCCGATGCTCAAGCGTCTGTTCAGCTGCCAGAACGACTACTACCACGAGCGCCCGCTGGAGCACCTGTTCGAAACCGATGAAGACCTGCAGCAACAGCTGGGGCGCTTCGATGGCGTGCCGCTGGATCGGGTGGCGGTGCGCAGCGACGGCAGCCAGTTCGCCGCCGAACTGACGGTTGCGGCCCTCGACGATGGCACCCACGTGGCGGAGATTCGCGATGTCAGCGAGCGCAAATCCCTGGAGCAGGAGCTGCGCCAGACCGCCGCCCTAGACGCCTTGACCGGTGTTCTCAACCGCCGGGCTTTTATCGAGCAAGCCCAGTTCGAACTGGCCCAGGGGCGCCGTGAGGGACGTCCGCTGTGCCTGGCGATGCTGGATATCGACCACTTCAAACGCATCAACGACAGCCATGGCCACCTGGTGGGCGACCAGGCGCTCAAGGCCTTCAGTGCCGTGTGCGAAAGCCAGGTACGGCGTACGGACCTGTTTGCTCGTTATGGCGGTGAGGAGTTCGTACTGTTGCTGCCCCAGACCAATAGCGAGCAGGCCTTGGCCTTGCTGGAACGCCTGCGTGAGTTCTGGAGCCAGCAGCGATTGCCGGTGCCCGGTGGCGAGCTGGCGTCGACCGTCAGCATTGGCATGGTCCAGGTCGACAGCGAAGCCACCCTGGAGCACTGGGTCAGCCTGGCCGACCAGGCGCTGTACCAGGCCAAGAACGAAGGACGCAATCGTACCCGGGTGCAGGCCAGCGCCTGATCACCCTAGGTATTGGCCGAGGAGGGGGCTGCGGCGGCGCCGATCGCCCGCCGACGGTACTGGCTTGGCGTGGCGGCCATGATGCGCTTGAACGCGGTACTGAACGAACTCTCTGACTCGTAGCCCAGGGAAAAGGCAATGGTGGACACGTTGTCGCTGCCGGTGCGCAGCCGGTTGGCGGCCATCAGCATGCGCCAACGGGCCAGGTAATCCATCGCGGTGTTGCCGACCAGTGCCTTGAAGCGCTGCGCGAACACCGTGCGGGAAACACCGGCGATGCGGGCCAGTTCCTCCAGGGACCATGGCCGCGAGGGCTCGGCGTGCAGGGCGGCGACGGCCAGGCTGATCTGCCGGTCGGTGAGGGCAAGGAACCAGCCCTTGGGCAGCTCATTGGCACTTTGCAGGTACAGCCGCAGTACCTGCACCAGCATCAGGTGCGCCAGGTGGGTGGACATCAGCGCGCCACCGGGTTGCGGATCGCGCAGCTCGCTCGCCCACTGGTCCAGTAGCCAGCGCAATACTCCCGCCTGGCTGGAGGCCTTGGGGATGTTGATCACGGCGGGAAGGGCCTCGAACAGCACCGCGGCATGATCACCGGCAAAGGCGAAACGACCGCTGATAAGAAAGACCTCGCCGCCACCGTTATGCACGGCAATGCCATCGCGGCTCACGGCTTCGAGGATGCGCTCGCCACCTTCGGCCGGCAGCTGCGGGTCGGAGGAGAGGATGAAGCGGCGCTCGCTGTTGAGCAGGAAGCAGTCTCCCTCTTCGAAGCGGATCGGCTGCTCCAGGCCCTCGGCGATGCCCCAGCAGCTGCCGCGGATCACCGCAGTGAACTTGATGCCGTCATGGGCGGGAAAATCGAAGGACCAGTCGCCTGCGGCGTCGAAACCGGCATAGAACTGGTTGCGCGGCTGCAGCAGCGACAGCACGTCAGATAGAGGGTCCATGGCGGCCAATCCGTACGATCAACAAAGATAAGCGCACCTTACGGCATGTCTCGTTCGTGACTCAAGGCGTATCTTCACAGCCATCGTCCTTTGGAGAACACGCAATGAACACGCCGAACAGTGTCTGGTTGATCACTGGCGCCTCTTCGGGCCTGGGCAAGGCCCTGGCCGAAGCCGTTATCGCTGCGGGCCATCGGGTGGCCATTACCGCCCGCCGCGAGGATCGCCTGCAAGCACTGGCGCAAGGCCGCGAAGCCCAGGTGCTGCCCCTGGCCCTGGACATCACCGATGCCGCCGCGCGGCAAGCTGCGGTGGCCAACACCCTGGCACGTTTCGGGCGCATCGACGTGCTGGCCAATGTGGCCGGACGTGGCGTGGCCGGCGCCTGCGAGGAGTTCAGCCTCGGTCAACTGCGCGAGCAGATGGAGCTGAACTTCTTCGCCGCCGCAGAAATGACCCGGGCCATCCTGCCGCAGATGCGCAAGCAGGGCGCGGGCAACATCCTCACCGTCAGCAGCATCGCCGGTCTGGTGGCGATGAACGCCGCAGGGCCCTACTGCGCCGCCAAGTTCGCCATCGAAGGCTGGACCGAGTCACTGGCCATCGAGGCCAAGCCGCTGGGCATCCACGTGACCCTGGTGGAGCCGGGGGCTTTTCGCACCGAGTTCGCCGGCGATGTGAACCTGCGTCCGCGGCAGCGCATCGAGGCCTACCGGCCGATGATCGAACCGTTCGAAACCTACCTGGAGACCTCCGCCGGCAAGCAGATGGGCGACCCGATCAAGGCCGCGCAGCGCATGCTGGAGGTGGTGGCCAGTGATTCACCGCCGGTACGCCTGATGCTGGGGCGCGATGCCTATTCGATCTGGGAGGCGACTCTCGGCAAGCGCCAGGAAGACCTCAACACCTGGCGCGAGCGTGGCGAAGACAGCGCCTTCGAGGGTGCCGAGCTGGTGGAGATCCAACTCTGATGATCAGCACAGCAGCCTCGGGCCTGGAGGAGGGCAAGGCCTTGCCAGATCCACAAACGCCCCTGGACACGGGTTTTGGCAGCCGCTGTACGGCCAGCGAAGTGCTGGCCGGCATCGATCTGTCCGGCAAGCGGGTCATCATCACCGGCGGGCATTCGGGCCTGGGCCTGGAAACCACCCGGGCCTTGAGCGGCGCAGGGGCACAGGTGCTGGTGTTGGCACGCAATCCGACGCCGGCCGCCCAGGCGCTGGCCGGCCTGGCGAATGTCGAGGTCGACAGGCTGGACCTGGCCGATCAGGCCAATGTGCGCGCCTGCGCCGAACGTTTCGTCGCCAGCGGCTGCCAGGCCGACCTCGTCCTCTGCAACGCCGCGGTGATGGCCAACCCGCAAAGCCGGGTAGGCGAGGGCTGGGAGTCGCAGTTCGGCACCAACCACCTGGGCCACTACACATTGATCAACCTGCTGTGGCCCGCCATTGCGCCGGGGGCGCGGATCGTCTCGCTGTCGTCGATGGGCCACCACTATTCGCCCATGCGCTGGAACGATGTGCAGTTCGCCAGCGGCTATGACAAGTGGCTGGCCTATGGGCAGTCCAAGACCGCCATCGCGCTGTTCGCCAAGCACCTGGACTCCTTGGGGCAGGCCAAGGGCGTGCGCTCGTTCTCGGTGCACCCGGGCAAGATCTACACCCCGCTGCAACGCCACATGGACATGACCGAGATGATGTCGCTGGGCTGGCTCAACGAGGCAGGCGAGGTCATCGACCCGACATTCAAGACCGCAGCGCAAGGTGCGGCGACCACGGTGTGGGCCGCCACCTCAGCAGTGCTCGAAGGCAAGGGCGGATTGTATTGCGAAGACTGCAACGTGGCCGAGCGCGATGACAGCCCGCAGCCGACCGAAAGCGGGGGTGCGCAGTTTTGCCATCGACCCTGAACAGGCCCAGCGCCTGTGGGCGCTGTCGGCAATGCTGACTGGCGTCGACGCGTTCGCCTGAGCCGTTGCGCAAGGCGTGGCGCGTGAGCGGCGTGTCGACATCCTGATCAACAACGCCGGGGCCCGTTATGGCAACTGGGACAAGGCCACTGCCGAGCGCGTCGCCCTTGCTGCACCCGTACGATCAAAAAAGGATTGCGCACGTTAAGGCATGGGAAGTCCTGAATCCCTGAGATTAAGATCTGTTTTTCGTATTGAGCTTCAGACTTCGAGGAGTTATGTCATGAGCAAAATCTGGTTTATTACCGGGGCATCGTCCGGCCTGGGCCGTGCACTGGCCGAGGCGGTGCTGTCCAAGGGCGACAAGGCGGTACTCACTGCCCGAGGCCTGCAATCGCTGCAGACCATTGCCGCGCCCCATGGCGAACGCGCCCTGGCGCTGGCCATGGATGTCACGGATGCCCGATCGCGTGCAGCCGCCTTGCGTACCGCCCTGGACGCCTTCGGGCGCATCGACGTGCTGGCCAACATCGCCGGCGCCGGCTCCTATGGCGCGCTGGAGGAATTCACCTCCGAGCAGATCCGGGCGCAGATGGAACTGAACTTCTTCGCTGCCGCCGAGCTGTCGCGTGAGGTGCTGCCGCAGCTGCGCGCGCAGCGCTCGGGGCACATTCTCAACCTGACCAGCATCGCCGGCCTGGTGGCCTTTCCGGGCAGCGGCTTGTACAACGCCTCCAAGTTCGCCCTGGAGGGCTTCAGCGAAGCCTTGCACCATGAGGTCAAGCCGCTGGGGATTCGCGTGACGTTGATCGAGCCCGGCGCATTCCGCACCGGCTTCGCTGGCAGCGCCGCGATGAAGGCCGAGGGCGAGATCGCCGACTACGCCGCGCTGGACGCCGGCATGGCCGAGTACTACGCCAGCCAGAACGGCCGGCAGATGGGCGACCCGGTCAAAGGTGCGGCGGTGATCATCGACATGGTCGACAGCGCGGTGGCCCCGCTACGCCTGCTGCTCGGCGAGGACGCCTATCAACTGTGGGAAGGGGCTGTGGCCTCGCGCAACCGCGACATCGCACCCTGGCGCGAGCGGGGTGAGGCCACGGCCTTTGCCGACGCGGTGAAGAATCCCGTCCAGGCGCTCTAGGCGCTTCGCGGTCAGGGGCCATTGCCACTGGCCGCGTTTGCTTTTCGATCTGCGGCGTTCGAACGCAAGGCCGCGGGCCTCAACCTTGCGATACTTGCCCAATGTCAGGGGGCTTGCGGTCGAAGTCACGGTTGTGGGCCTCGATTGTCTTGAGCGCATCTTCCGCCCAGGTTTTCAGGGCGACGACCAGTGGCAGCAAGGTGCGCCCCAGTGGGCTCAAGGCGTATTCCACCCGTAATGGGCGTTCGTCGTAGAGAGAGCGCTCAATCAAGCCATCACGCTCCATGGCGCGCAGCGTTTGCGTCAGCATCTTCTGTGAGACGCCTTGCAGGCGCCGCCGGATATCGCCGAATCGCATCGGTGTTTCCTGCAGGGCAACCATCGTCAACACCGTCCACTTCTGTCCAACCCGCGCCAGCACTGCACGCGATGGACATACTTTCAGGAATGCATCTGGCGGCAGCTCGATTTTCTTCGACATGGTTACCCAGCGGTGCCTAATTGACGGTCGTGATCAGTATCAGAAAGATGAGTCACGGATCAATCACGAGGTACGGAATCATGAAGATCGCGTTTCTTGGTGGTGGCAACTTTGCTGGCAATCTAGCGCAGCTTCTGGTGGCTGCAGGGCATGCTGTGGTGGTTGGGGTGCGTCACCCTGAGCGAGCTCGCCCGCAGACCACTTACCCTGTTGTCTCGATGAAAGAAGCCGCCGCGTACGGCGAGGTGGTGGTGATCGCCATCCTGTACCAGGCCTGCGCCGAGGTACTGCCACGGCTAGCACCGCTGTTGGCGGGCAAGGTCGTGGTGGACGCAACTAATGCGCTTGAGGATGACTGGTCGCCGCTTCCGTTAGGCTCCGCTGGCTCTGCAGCGCAAGTGCTCACCGGCTTGCTGCCTGGCGCCAGGCTGGTAAAAGCCTTCAACACCGTCTTTGCCGACATCATGACTCGCGACCGGCTGAACCGTGGCGGGCATCCTGTCACGGCGTTCGTCGCGGGGGACGATGCACAAGCCAATGCGCTTGTCGCCGAGATGGCCGCCAGCGCCGGATTCGCCCCGGTTATCGCTGGCCCCCTGTACAACGCCCGCTATCTGGAAGCCATGGCCCATCTCAATATCCAGCTGGCGCTCGTCAGGGGAGGAGGGACCAATGCCGGGTTCGTATATCACCAGGTGAGCGAATGAATGGGTTGAAAGTTGTTGGCAGTAACTGATGGCGCTCAGTTCGCATTATCTCTCACATCTGCTGCTAGGGAATGGAGGAAATGGCTACATTCGGAGTACGGATAAACGCGGCGATTCGTTCGGAGAAGTCAGCAGGATGCCCCAAGCTTGGCAAAGGTGTGGCCTGCAGCACTTCCTACCAAGTGTTGCCCATGATCTTGGATAACTGCCAGGCGATGTTGCAAATCTGGCGACCAACAAGATCAAGTGAGCGGGTGAGACTCTAGCCAAAGAGTTTAAAATTCACGCAGTTGCAAGCCAACTCCTGAATCTTCTGCTGCTTGGGGATCAGCGTACTTGTCTACGGAGTAATACCGCTGCGTTCCAGCTGGAGCTGGTTAACCCAGCGACGCAATGCGCTCAGAGGGCTACAGCCTTGATCAAGCATGAGAGTTTAAGCCTCACGTTTGAATTCAGCGGAAAAAGAACGACGCTGCTTGGTCATCAGCCCCCTCTATCTGACGAGCAATCTCGCCTAAATGAACGTCCTGCTCCATGACGATCATATCGACAAACGTATTCAGGTCAGTTATATGCTCGACGGCAGGGATGTGGACACCCAATAGCTCAACAGTTTGGTCCAAAATGACATTGGCGAGTGTTTCTCAGGTGATAACTGGTCGGTAGTGGCTACCAGTGAGAAGCAACCGTTGGACGATAATTGCTTGCGTTGATGGGCATTAAACGGCCAAACAGGTGCTATGGATGACTGCTTTCGGCCAAAAGCCGCCGATCGTGGGCGGCTACTTTCGACCCGAAGTTGACATTCTCCAGACCTACTTTTTAGTTTTTAGGCGTCCGGATATTCGACTCGATCTTTTTCCCCATACTGATGCGCGGTTCAGTCGAGTAGCCCAGAGCTTCATAGAAGGTTTGGACGCTCTCGTTTGTGCTGACGATTTGTAGATTGATCTTCATGCAACCACGCTCGGTCAGCACGTTCTCAGCATGATGCACAAGTTTTGCTCCCAGGCCCTTTCGGCGATGGGCGGGATGAACTGCAACCGAGTACAGCCAGCCACGATGGCCGTCATAGCCCGCGAGAACAGTGCCAAGAACCTCATTTCCTGCCAATGCGACAAAAAAGAGATCGTCGTTAACGGCTAGCTTCTTATCGATAGCAAGGCTGGGGGTGTTATGCGCAGTTTCGTAGCCGAAAACGGTTTCCCATAGAGCCATGACGGGACTTCGATGGTGTTCGTTTGAGTAGATGGCAATAACTTCCATGGAACAGTCTCTGAGTTGAACGACAACGCTAACGCCCTGTGGAGGTTTTTGTCCACTGTCCATTCCTCGCCGAGTTCTGCCGTTCATGATCACTCATCTGCAGTGCTTTCTGCTCAAGAACTAATGGATGATCAGGAGACTTGGCGGTAGATGCTGGCTAAAGCATTGGCAGCGGCGTGCATGGGCAGCGAGCGGCCGAGCGGAATCACTACGCGCAGTTCCATAACATTCAGCATTGCTTAGGGGCAGCCCATCGTCTCGCTTAGCGTCGTATGGCCATGCTGTGCGAGGAGTCTTGGAGTAGTCCGTGTCGTAATAGCCAGATGTGTTCAGCAGGAAGCGTGAACCGATCCAGTTGAGGTCCTGCAGGGTTTTGGGGGCCTTTGTGATAGACCCGAGATCCGGCTGACGCATGAAGAGGCGCGCCCGGGAAGGGCCGAAGCAGTCGTGTGTGAAGTCAGCCACCTCTTGAGCAAGCAAGGGGTTATCAATCCGGATTGCGTCGACGTCCAAGCTGATCGCTTCCGACCGGCGCTGTCACTCCAGGCCAGCAGGGCACGATCGAACCGCCGCGAGCCTCACCTGCGCCGGCTCCAGCAGTTGGCGCTGGTTTGCCTTTCTAGATCGGATAGCGCTGGGCTTGCGGCTAGTTATGGTTGCGAAATCGCTCTTACTTGACCACCTGTTTGCATTCAACTTGACCAGGCATTTATATCGGACCTGGCCACTACACAGCGTGGCCATGGCCGACAGAGAGCGGCTCATACAATACTGAAGCCTCTGGACTACTGCGCTGGGTGCAAATGCTCAATCAGATCGGAGCATTGGAGTTCGCATAGCAGCCTACGGCCTGACATAGCTGGTTCACATAATTCTGGGGTTCACTAGTCGATTACTCGTGTCCCTGGTCCACTCTCTACAACGCACCTAATCCTGCAGATGGCTGGTCAGGTGTGCCCGCAGCGCAGTGTTAATCCAGTCTCTCAGTTCCGGGAAAGGCCTGCCGACCGCTACTGCAGAACCATTACCGAATATTTCCGGGCAGATTATCGGCTCTCCTAGAATTCGGATTTTCTCCCGTTTGCCTTGACCATGAAGCCAATGTTGGGCCGCATTTAACTCAGATACGACTACGTCGACTGTTGCACTTTCGAGCGCATTAAGCAGCTCGACTGAGTTATTGAAAAGGCGGATATTCGCTTCTGGGAAGAATGCCCGCGCGTAGCGCTCATGGTTGGATCCCGCGAGCACTGCCAAGGAGCAGCGCCCCAGTTCGATACTTTCCAGATCGACACCTTTCCATCCCATCAGCGTCTCTGGGGAGTCGAAATAGGCGTCGCTGAAAAGGAACTCTTGCTGCCGCTCTTCTGTTGCCGAGAGGCTTGAAAAGATTGCAGCAACCTTACCAAGCCGCAACTGATTAAACATGTCACCCCAAGAGACTGAGACGATCTCGAACTCCAGCCTGGTCTCATAAAGCAATGAGGTGATGAACTCGTACTCAGTCCCACGCCACACACCGGCTGACAGTTCCGTGTAGGGGGGATTGTCGGGGTCGCAACCAATCCTAAACATCTACTTCCTCCACAGCTTCCTCGTACATCTGCACTTCCAATTCCCTGAGGCGAACGTAGTCTGCTTGGAACACTTCGGCCGACTCATGGGACAGGTAGACGATTCCCGGGCAGGTATCCATGTCGATTGTCCGTTTGATGGAAGTTCCAGACATTGGCAGTCCCTGGTCCGCTGCATAACTTGGTAGAGCCCTGATCGCTGATGGGAACCTAGAGTCCGACACTCGAAGGTTTCGTGGGGACACAAGCATCGCCGCCAATACCGGCTTCCGAACCTGATAAGGCGTACTTGAATAGCTGGCAAAGCCATTCGGGTCCGCGTAGCACAGCGCAGTGAGCGTCACATGGCTATGATTGAGGGCTGAAAGAACCACGGAGTCGCAGATGGATCCCTGCATGCGGGCCCCCACCTCTATGAGCACGGGACCGCGTCCTTCGACAAGCATGATCTCTAAGTGGGCAGGGCCGTTCTGAATCTCGAGAGCGTCGAGAACGGAGCCGGCATAACGACCAAGAACAGTGGATTCTGGAGATGCGGACTTGAGTAGCTCCTCGTAGCATCCAACTGCGCACGCCCCGGGTACGTCAAGACGAACGTCCTTCCACACCTCGGAGACGTAGTGGCTCCCCTGAAGGCTGACTGTGTTGACTATGTACTGCTCGCCAACCAACCTTTCCTGCACGATAAGCAGCGTATTGACTGTCCCCATTGCATTTTCCCTACCGAGTAGGGAGGCGAAGGCCGCACGGACCTCATTTGGCGAATGGCAAAAGGTGACTCCATCAGATCCCGCGCTGTCGAGCGGCTTCACTACACAGGGCCATGCACAGTGCTGATCACACCATGTGATCGCCTCTGCAGCCAAAGCCGTTCGCAGCGACCGAATATGCTCAACGCCGGCGTCCTTTAGGGCTGCCTGCATGAGGAACTTATCTCGTCGGGCGCTGGACATAGGCGTTCCATTCGAAGGCAGCTTGAGGACTTCCGATAGCGCGTCGGCGAGAGGGACGCCCGACTCGCAGCCGGCTATTACAAACGACGGCGAGAGCTTCCCGATGTCCTCAGCCAGCTTGGCCACATCTCCCCTGTACACGAAACTTCCGACGAAGTCCTCCGGCACGAAGGACGGCGCGTCAAAAATCAAGATAGGGTCCCTGGACTGGACGTGGAAACATTCGACTCCGTAGGCCGAGAACTCCCTAGCGAGTTTGTTTCCGGTTGAGTACGCATCAACGATGACTCCAAGTCTACGCATGGCGGGCACCAAAGAAGGAGTAATAGATCTGGACTAGCGACAAACCGATGACCAGTACGACGCCCACAATTGCTGGAGTAGATGGGGTAAGGGCGGAATGCGTGAACTGGAATGCGAGGACAAAGGCCGGTGCTGTGGCGAGCACAATTTCGAAAAGTACCGGCTCAATGTGCTTAAGACTTCTCTGCAGGAGGAGCGTTGCAGGAATGACACCGAGAAACGCGAGAGAGGCTCCGCTCATAAGTTCTTCAGTTGACACTGAGAAAGCTCCCCTCACAAGCGCGCCCGTGAACGCCAAGCCAGTCAGCAAATAGAACCTCCGCGCGAGCAGTTCGGAGCCTGAGACCCTACGGTCATAACAGGCCTTCATAGATACGGTCATGAACGCATCCGAGAACGCCGCTGCCACGGCTAAGAAGATTCCCCAAAGAACTAGGCCATTCGCTCCTTTCCCTGCATCTGAGGCGATTGTCGCCCAAGATAAGAATGCAGTGATTGCGAGTGCAGCCAAGCATATAGCGATGTCGCGAAGGGAAGCCGGCGAACTCGGGCGCAGTCGGCGGTTTACGAGGTAAGTGAATATTGGGCAGAGGGAGGTTGCAATAGCCGCGGCGAGGGCTGGGGGGATGAGCCAGATTGAAAGGAACAACGCCCCCCAGCTTCCGGCGGTCCAGAGGTTAAGCGAGATGACCGTCCTCCATCGCAGCCGGGATTCACCTCCACTTATCCTGAAACACACCTCGAAAGTCGCGATGACAATCAAGAAAGCGATGAAAGTCAGGAAAAATACGTCTAGCTTCCGGAATGCAACGGCGCGGTATACATCCTGCCAGCCGGTGAGCATGTTATGCGCGAACAGTAGGCAAAGCCCGACGACCAAGGAGCGGTGTTCAACGAGCATAGGCCCCTCTCTTGATGTCGATAGTAGGGTGCATGGAGGTTAAGTTTTGAAATTTAAAAAGCTGTATTTTTTGGTATAGAAAATATTAAGGGGAATACTATTTCCATAAAAAAACAGCCTCGGCGAAGCCGAACATCGTGATACCCAAGCCACTGAAAATCCCAAGAATTCTGATATGGCTATTGTTGGCGATTAATGTTTTTAATATGGTACCGCCCAATGCATACAAACATTGAATCAATAAGCTACCTGCAAACAAACTAAGGCACGAGATCACAAGGGGAACTGTTGTTCGCTCGTCAATTTGAGTTGCAAATGCTGAAATGGCCAGAATAGTTAATGGATTCGAAATTGTTAACATAAGTGTGGCTGTAAAACCAATATTTTTTGATGAGCCGCCACCATCAGTCTTGGCCTTGAACTCGCCATATATTATGTATAGTCCGAATAGAATTAAAATTAGCGCGGAAGCGGCGCTCAGGAACTTTTGATGGCTGGATAAAAATCCTACTATTAAGCTTGCACCTGCAAACGCGAAGGCGCTAAATAAAAGATCGCCAAACGCAGCCCCTAACGCACTTTTTATTGCAACGGCTCTGCCATGCTGAATACCGTTTCGAATGATTATTAATGCTATCGGTCCTACGGCAATGGAAAGTGTAATACCAAAGAGAAAGGCTTTGAGGGCACTTGCGGGCAGCACGTCAGAGCGTCCGTTCTGAGAAGTTTTTCTTCTTTGCTCGGCAGTGGGGGCATTTAAAGTCTTCAGGCAGGTCTTCCCACTGTGTCCCTGGAACTATCCCTTCTGTCTCCTCGCCTTGTTCTTCCGAATAAACATAATGGCAGAAATTGCACTCATATTCTTTGCTAACCATGATTACTCTCCATGTAAAAGGGCGCGGGCGAGGCCTACGCCCTTGGCGCAATTACTGAATACTGTGACTCAGCTTACGATTCAAGGCGGCGAACATGCGTTCGAAGCCATCCATGAAGGCCATGGCTCCGCGCAATGCCTGTTTGCCAATGCGCTCGTCACGATTCAGGAACGACACCAAAACGTCCCGCCCAGTGGAGACATGCATCGGTTCAACCTCGCAGTGTACGGCGAAGAAGGCCAGAACCGGGTCGTCCTCGTCTTTAAGCCCATATTCATTGGCGTACTTCTGGAAGCCAGCCAAGAAATATTGGAACTCACGGGATGACGTCATCTCGGATGCGAGATGGAATCCCAGCGCCTCACCGAGTTGATCAGAACGATAGAGACGATGCGTTGCATCGCCCATGGCGACCCCTTCAGGCAAGACGAAAACTGGATTGTGCAGGTCTTGATGACTCAGCCCAAGATGTTCAGTCAGCTCCCGGAACATTTGGTGATGAGTAGGTAGCATGTGTCGCTGATGTTGGTGCAGTCCGAACTCGTCAACAGATGCGTAGAGCACGTATGCAGCTTTTGCAGTTGCGTTCCAGGTGTCTTCGGCCAGTAACTCGTCAGTAATACGAGCAGCCAGAGCAATGATGCCAGAGGGAACGTCTTTGAAAAATGCCCAAACTGTCCCAAAGAAAGTTGCCAAGCCTTCATGATCAAGCGGTCGGCTGGCCAGAATCTCGCCAAAACGATCAAGCTCTTTGATGGCATTATGGCGAACCACCGCCGACGCGATTTCAGTGTAAATAATATCGCTTTGACCGTGGTCTCGTGCGACTTCGTTTTCACGAAGAGTGAACGCCTGTTGAATCTCCAAGGCTACTACCTCAACATATATATTGAAATTGAGGCCAATCTTGAATGACGTGGGCGCGTCTTGAGATACCTTCTCCCTGGTCATCCAGATACTTCTGGCTCGGCTCCATGCTGCGGGATGTTTTTATACCTCCCTCCAATGTCTGTCAACATAATATTGAAGGTCAGCGAGTAACTATCTAGTTCGGAATACAGAGCCGCCTCTTAGCAGGAATTTATCAGTAGTCAAGAAAGCAAGCGCAATTTTATGATCCTGCTATTAAATCAGCGTAACCAGTTCAACTTCGGCGTGAGAGTTCATGTCTGTGACGGTCATTCGAACGGCCCATAAGCGGTGCCGGTACTGCTTGTAGTGAAACTCGTTCTCATTGTCGTGGTACTGCTCCTGAAAAGAGAGAGTAATTAGCATTTAAAATTTAAATTTTCGAATGGATAAAAAAGCCACCCGAAGGTGGCTTAACTTATGCAGTAAAGTAATTAGTTGTCTGGCCAGGGCCATTTCAACCGAGTCTCCATCTTGATTTAAAGAGTCCAATCCTGATTCCGGCACATCCCCTGACGTGCTTTGAGCTACTGCGATCTTCTTGGCCATAAGCTGTAGGCAGGTAATCTGCGAGCTGCCGGCATAGCCCAAAAAAATCACACGCACTGGATGTTTCTGCCCGATGCGCCAGGACCGTCGTGCTGCTTGCTGCAGGGTGTAGACGTTGTATCCCGTTTGCAGAAACACGATGATTGGAAAGTCAAGCAGGTCCAGCCCAGTCTTGACCAGCTCCGGGTTGGTGATCAGCACATCGATGCCACGGTCGACCTGATCGAGGACCTTCTTCAGCCTGGACGTTGTGTCGCGTGTCCCGCTGTAGACGGTGTAGGCGAGGACCTTGCGGCCTTTCGTTTTCTCCTCGATGCAAAGGCTTAACAAAGCCTGCTCCTTGGGCATCAGTTGCTCGTCGTTGAAAATCGCCGGCACGAAGGCCAGGGTATCGCGAGTGCGTGGGTGCTTGACCATTTCCGATCGGAAGCAGAAGTCTGGCCAGGCCAGCAGTACATTGAGGACAACGCCCAGAAGGGTAATGTCTCGCCGTGCAAGGGCTTGTCTAAGCTCTGCTGTCAACTTGGAGGCCAGGCTCTGGTAGGCGGATGCCTGATCAGGTGTCATTGGTACATCGATAAACTCCTCGTTGTAGGTGGGTAGGATGTTCCCGCCGATGTCTTTCAACTTGAGGAACACGGTGAAGGGCAGTACGAAGCGGTGGATGCCTTTCGGGCCGAAGCCCGGGGCTTTCACTGTTCGAACTGAGAGCTTCTTGCCTTTTGCTGTCTTGTGCGAATCTCCATCGCGCTCGGTATAGATGTCTTTCAGGACCCCGTGATCGCGCATGAACGCCATAGCCGCGGGCGCCATGCTGCCACGGGCGTTAGACCGATAGCCGTCCTCAATCATTCGGCGGGTCAGGAAACAGCCTGCGCTCCGGAACAGGTGTTCAACATCTAATGCCAGCAGGCTGCCGATCATGAATGCACCTGCATCGCTGGCGATCAGTAGAAATGGTAAATGGCCCATCTATCTCACTGAGTTGGCCCAGACGGCACATCGGTACCGCCCCGCGGATGTAAGCCTGGCCCTTTTCCCTGCAGCGAGTATTTGCTTGTGAGTTCAGCGCGTGACTATCGCAGCTTCGATGTTTTGTCTGCTTGGTTCACCTGCTTTTGTCCGGTTCCGTGCTTCGTGCTCAGCGCCTTTCAAGAATCAGCTCTCCGCCATAGGGTGTGAATCAGTACCCAATGGCGGGACGCCACGCAAGCAAAGTTCTCCGGTGTCGGCTTCCCTTTCTGCCGCCTTAAGTGCCACGCAAATGCCGGTGTCCACCAGTCGTCTCAGACACCATATTTGGCCTTCCGGGCCAGCCGTAACATGGGTGGCATCGGGGAACGCCAGCGGCGAGGGGGGTCAGCCACTGCGCACCTAAATGGCGATTCAGGATGCCTCACCGTGAGCTGAATCGCGACTTCCGCGTGAGCGCTAAGGTACTGGCCTCGGGGATGTCGGACACGCCCGCTGACGCGTTGAGGCTTTTGTACCGAGGAGAACTATCCCGATATAACAGTGCTTCCAGTCAGGCTTGCAGATTTTATGTATTATTAAATACGTTCAACGTAGTATTTTTTATCTTTCTAATCTATTAGGTCGGATAAGATTTAATTATCAGACCTAATGGGGCGGAGGGCAGGGCATGGCGGTAGGCGTACCAGAAACTGACGTTTTCGCGGCGGCGGACGCGGTGCTGGCCCGTGGTGAGCGGCCGACGGTGGAGCGCGTGCGCCTGGCGCTCGGCCGCGGCAGCCCGGCGCGGGTCGGCGCGCTGCTCGATCAGTGGTGGGAACAGCTGGCCGGGCGCCTGCGCGGCGAAACCCGGCTACCCGGATTGCCGGCGGAGGTGGCGCAGGCCTTCGTTGCTATTTGGCAGCAGGCGACCACCTTGGCCCAGGGCGTGGCGGAGCAGGCGTTGGCCGGCCAGCGTCAAGTGCTATTAGAAGAGCGCGAGGCGCTGGCCGAGCTGGAGGCTCGCGCGCGTCTGGAAGTCGCACAGGCCCGTCAGCAGACGGTGGAAGCTGTGGCAGCGAGGCAGGGCGCAGAAGTCCGTCTGGCTGACTTGGAACAGTTACTGACCCAACGCCAGGCCCAGATCGACGACCTGCGCAACCAGCGCGATGAACTGCAAGCGCAGCGTGACGAGGCGCGTACGCAATTGACCGAAGTCGACCATCTGTTGCAGGAAAGCCGTAAGCAGGCTGAGCAAGCGCGTAGCGAGCAGCAGCGCTACACCCGCGACGTCGAAGACCGCGCCTATCGCGAGATCGATCGAGCCCGGGAGGAGAGCAAAGCACTGGGCGCACAACTTAAGGACGCCCAAGGCCGGCTCAGCATTGCCCAGCGCGGCATGGAGGAGCATCAGCTTGTCCTAACAGACACCCGTGACCAGTTGCAGGCGGCACGTAGCCAGGGGCAATTGCTCGGCGCGCAGTTGACGCAGGTCCAGCAACGCGCTAGCGAGGCGGGTGAATACATCAGTCGCCTAGAGGCCGCCTTGCAGGCTGCCCGAGAGGATTTGGCCGAAGCTCGTGAACGTGCGGTGGCGGCCGAAGCCCGAATTGAGGTGCTGGCCAGTCGCCCGCGGCGTTCAACTAACAAGCGCAACTGAGCGTCGACGCTTTGTACTTGGACCGACGCGGCTACATCAGTAAGTACGGCGCTGAGGAGGCATGAAGGCCGCTTGATGGGTCGGAAAACGGTGCGTCCACGTAGGCGGATCCGGCGACCAAGAGGGGCTTTGCCCGGCGCCGGTTTGCGGGCATGCTGTAGTGTGAAACGTAGTGGGAGGAATGAGCCATGAATCAGGGGGCACCCCAAGCAGCGGCGCTATCGACCGCCGAGTTAATCGACTACCTTTGTACCGCGAACGGCGCACCCTACTCAGTTGAGCGCTACGTCGAGATTTTTGGCCTCAGACCTGTCGTGCTTGCTGACCAGGTCGCAGTCTATCGTCGCAGCCAACCAGATGCGGCTAGAACATCAGATGTCGAAGCGGCGCAGCGGTTTATCGCAGATGCCCTTCGGGTGGTCTTGGCGGTAGCCGAGAACGGGATTGCCATCCAGCCGGCGATCACTTGGTTTCGCTTCGAGCCATTACCAACCTTCGACCAGCAGACTGCGGAGCAGTTGGTCAGTCAGGGACAAGTCGATCAGGTGTTGCAGTTTCTGGCCTCTTGGCAGGCCGGGAGCCAGGGATGAGTAGCGATACCCAACGGCAGGTCAGTCCGCAATCGACTTTTTACGCATGCTATGACACCGTCCTGCGCGCCGTGGATGCACGTTATGACGTCCGCGGCTATGTGCTGACAGAGATGGTGAAGGCGTGCCTCGCGCACCGCGCTACGCTGCCTGCGGCGCAGCGGGTATATTTCGCGCAGTATGCTCCCAGGGAAGCGGCGGCCTACTTGGAAAGACTTACGGCCATGTTGCTGTTTGGTCCCAAGGGGCGTTTTTCGCCGCAAGAGTACCGCTACTGATGAGCAGCCGAATCAAGCTGCCGTCCGCGTTGCTCGATGGGCTGGGATGGGACGTTGGGGAGGAGTTGATCCTTGAGTACGTCGAGGGTGTTTTCTCCTTGAAGCGCAAGCTCTCGCCTAGTGAGTCAAGCGACAAGATTTGCCCATCGTGGACATTTTTGATGTGAACCACCTGACTGGCCTGTGGAAGCTGTTGACGGGCAACTGTCTCCTCTTGTGAAGACCCCAGATTAATACCGTGACCCCGTTTACCTGCAGACACCGGGATTGGGCAAGCAACGATCAAAGATACTGCTAGGGTGCGCTCATGAAATTCCGGTCGAGATGGCCAGCTCCGACTGCTGTTCAGCGTCGCCCCAAATCCGACTCAGCCGAGAACAATACGTTGATCACGAGCAGTTTCTCTAGGTCTCGCGTGGGATGCAGTGAATAGCGGACGTCGTTTTCCACTTTGAAGAGCAGGCCTGCTACACCAGCCTTGTCCTGCACTACGCACACCTCCAGCAACGGCTCCATCAGCCATTTGGAGTGTCCGTTGAGATGGGCAGGGGTTACGATTTGCACCTGTTCGACCCATGCGTGTTTCGACTGGTTTTCGATAATCCACGCCAAGTCATGTGCGTACTGGAGCAGCAGCGTGCTGGCTGTCACCTCACGCTTATCCCGCCGAGCAATTTGCACGTAGAACCACGGCCATTGAAGGTCCTGTTCGACAGCCGCCCACAACTGGGCCGGGTAGTAATCGAACCGCGGATCCAGGTGCATCTCAAGATGACGATAGGTAATAAACATGATTGAGCCTCGAAATGAATCCTATAGATTGTAGCCCTATAGTGTTCAAGCGGGCTTCATCGTTCCTTTTGCGGATTTGGCAAAATGGAACTGAATACGGCCTTTGGCCTTGCCCTCAAGCAGCTACGCAAGCATCGGGAACTGACCCAGGAGGACTTTTCGACGGTCAGTAGCCGCACCTACTTGAGTACGCTGGAAAGAGGGCAAAAAGGCCCGACGATTCAAAAGCTCGAGCAGTTAGCGGACGTATTGGAGGTTCATCCCGCCACAGTGCTGATTGCGGCCTACCTTTTTAAAGAGCCGCACCGCGATAGCCAAGCGCTTCTCGCTCGCTTGGAAGGCGAGTTACAAGCATTGGGATTTACTACCGAAACGGGTGAAACTCACCAGTAAGATATGGATTCTACCGCCACGCAGGCAATCGTTGCTTTAACCCGCGCTGGAAAAGGGCGGTCATGTGCGATGCGTGAAAGCATGGGCGCTATCAAGTGGGCATGGGCCAGTCTGCTCAGACCCACTTCGCAATGGATCTGGTGCGCAACAGCTTCCCATCATGCTCTGGGCGCGTGGTCGCCTGGACGTGCGGTAAGATCATTTTTTTTGCTCTCCGCTCAGGGGTCAATCGCTGACTGCTGTGGCGATATCCACGCCCGCTTCGGCGCATACCAGTTGATCCTTAAACCTGCTAGATCCCCATCGTCTCGTGCACTGCGGTCGTGCTTCAAGACCTGTACGATCATGCCTTAGGCCATGAGCATGCCTGACGCGGTATGGTGACGTTAGGGCTTACTCGGGTTTTATTGAAAGGTGCCTTTATCCCAGAAGACTGCTTCGTCGTTGGTCGAAGTTTAGTCAAAGCACCACAATCTCATCAGCTTTCAACCAGCCAGCACTGATGACACTTGCCTTGGCAACCTCTGGCTGAGCGGTATAGACCACGATGGCCAGACTTTCCTCAGCGCGGCTGCACGTGACCAGTCGGATATATCAGGGCTGTCGCCCGGATCAAGGTGGCGGTTGTAGTAAGCGCGTAATTGTTCTGTCAGTCGTTTCCCAGAGCCACCTCTGCCTTCAGTGACAGACTCTTCCGCGCTATCTCCAAAGCCCCGCTGGGCGTTGATTTCGTGCACGCGTATCAGGTCAGTCAGCGGGTTGGCCCCCAGCGGCACCGCAGTCGCGGACAGTGGTTGCAGATTGGCATGGCGCGTTTTGGTATCTGGCGCATCGAGCTTCGATGGGTCTAGGCGATACCAACAAACAGTGAACATCGCTCCCAGGCGCCTGTTGAGGTAATCGTGAAGACTTTGCGGCCAAAGGGGCAGGGTAGGCGGAGTCTTTCCTTCCTCGGTCTGCTTTGCTATCTCCTGCTGCAGCATCTTCACGCGGGTTCGCTCCTTCCGGTAGTCGGTAAAGAGCTTGGCCATGTCCTTTGGCTCGAGTCGGAAGCGCATTCCCACATGACCGCCTTTCCAGGCGAAATTAGGGATAAGGTCACGGATGTAGTGCAATTCGCCTTGCGAAGCTTCCACCCAGAGATCGAGGGTGGGTAACCAGTGGGACCACTCATTAGCCGTGGGTGGCTCAAGGGTTTCATCCGAAGCCTCCCAATCGGCGCCAATGGCGTCAATAACTGCAAGGTGGGAAAGCGTCAGATCCTGGAGACGGAATACCGTCGCTTTTGAAAGCAGGAACTTGCGTAGCGCTAACATAGCGGATGACTTACCGCTGTTGTTAGCGCCGACCAGCAGGGTAGTGGTGCTTGCCAAGTCGATTCGAACAGGCATGAGCTTGCGGAGGTCGCGATCTCCAGGTACTAGATCTGCCTAACCTCTTCCTTGTAGTGGCTCAGGGCAGGTTGTTGGGGATGGAGATCGGGATCTCTAGCTGAGCGCTTGCAGGACTCCAACACCAATGACGGCCTTTTGTCACCATTACTATCCGAAATGCGCTCACACCATCTGCCGCGCTCATCGAGGATGAACTGATTGAGTACGCCGGAGCTTGCGGATGAATCAATCTACCACTGCTTAGCCAGTTACCGACCCATGGTTCATCCTGCATAGTACCTACCGTAAACGTAGGCAGGGCTGAGACTGCCGAGGCCATGTTGAAGATCAAGAGGCGACCTCTTCAGAGTATCCAACTTTGCACCGGTGTCTCTGAACCACCGAAGTGAAAGTGATTTTATTACCTGCAAATCAGGTTCATTGAGGCCTGTTATTGATAAGGCTCGATGAACTTCAATCAGGGCAGCCTTGACGATTCCATTTATTTGGCGAATACAGATGCCGGAGCGGCCATGTAAAGCCTCTAAGAGCGGCAACCTTTCATCTGCCTCGGGCAAAGGAGGAAGTCCCCTGCTGACGCGATAGCGTTTTAGGTATGGGAGAAAACTAGACGGAACTGGAACTTTTTGAGGAGGGGCTCGATTAAAATGCACAAACCACCACTTCCCGTCAGCAAAACTGAAAACATTCATTAGTGGGTATCTATTGTTATTAATTGCCAGGTCTGACGGTCGCAGATAGAGATGCAAAGCCGCTGCTATGGCAAAAAGGGCGCGCTCGCCATCAGACGATAGAGAAGCCTGTCGCTTTAACTCGGAAAGAACCACTTTCAGGAGATCGCGATCAACTAGGCTTCTAGGTGGCTGGCCTCTCGAAAAGGGGCGCCCGTGCTGCGGTTTAAACCCCTTAATAGGGTTCGCCGTCGATAACCCCTCAAGATGTAGAAAGCTAAAAAAAGAGCTGCAAATGCTTTGAATCTGCCTCAGCGATCCATTGTGAGGGGCATTGATTTTGTTTAGCCCCCGCGAGTCCATTGGTCGCCAACTTTCATTAACAATCCATTCTCCCTCATCGTCAATAAATCGTGCTTTGGGGGCATTGCCTAGCCAAGCAGGAGGCGGCTTTTCGCAGAAGGTAAGAAATTTTCTAAAATCTTGAGAAGTAAGTACTGATGAAGCCTTGCCAGCATAAATCCAACTCCATAAAAGTAAGCGCTCAATAAAGCCACGGTAATTGCCGAAGGTTCCCTGCGATCGATTGTGCTGGGATAGAAATAGCCTAGCGTTGCTGAAGTCCTTGAAAGCGTCAAATCCTTTAAAAACGCTAATATAGGATCGTACGCTGGGGTACGTTCGAAAATATTCGTCGTCAGACCAGACCATACATTCTGGCCCAGCGAACAGGGGCTGAAGGATGTATTCTTGTGACATAGGCCACCCAACGTACATTTGGTCCGTGATTGGATGAGTGTAGCAAAAGCATTTGAGTATCTTTTTTTGACTTCTCATTTTACCGTTGCGCAGTATCCTTTTTTAGCTTGCATATGACGTTAATGAACGCCTAGCTTCGCAGCTGTAGATAGCTAACCAGTTGATAACTATGGATTGTTTTTTGTCAGTCAACCGATTCTTTTTTTGGCAGGAGCCACAGCCACTGCCCGAAGACAGATGGCATCACCGACATGATATTTAATTTAACATAATATACATTATGCGAATATTCATATATCGGCTTGAGGGCCAATGGCGGCAGATTTTGAAGCCACACCTCGATCACTCTGCTGCAGCTCACGCCTGGACCTAGACGATGTGACCAGGACAAACGAAACCCGAGCCCCTTGTTTCTGGTGACCGCCAATCCGGAGCTCCACCAGCACTGGACGGAAATTTTTCAACTGCTTGGCCCGTACCGACACCGACCGTTGCTGAACACGTCGCGGCATCTCTCGACATTCGCAACCGTTGCCAAAGATCGAGCTGGAGAACAACTGGCTCAAGAAACTGCTGGCCAAAACCCACCGGCACATCGCACTACTGAAGGTGGGCTTTGGGTAACCGAGGCCGAGCATGAGGCGGCCTGGTAGCTTATCAGCTACAACGCTCTCTAAATTTCTGCACGCTGGCAACTGCGGAGTTCAACGTTATTTCTTTATATTTGTAGTATTTAATTTCTTGTGCCTGGGAGGCTCCGACATTGCCGAAATATTCTTCCCAGGCGTTACCCTTAACAAGTAAATCAGAGAGCATGGTTTTCAGGTCGTTTGCTGTCCAAACTTCCTTGTAGCCTTTGTTACTACCAGGGGCTGGGCTGTTATGCTTGACATAATTAACCATCATGTACTCATTCTCGTAGGCCATGAATACCGTATAGACGATCCCCTGATTAGGAGCTGACTGCTTGTACCAAGGAATAACAACAAAGTGGTGAACCTTTGGTTTCATGACAGCAAAGTGCCAAACAGCTGTCTCCGAGTTCGCACCAAGAAATACAATCGCCTCTTTGATTGCCTTATCCATGGAATTGTTTTTTTCAATCACTTTCCCGCCATTGTCATTTTGCGGTTTCCCGTAAACCGCGCAGCCCATTTGAACCGGCACAGAAAAACAATCATTCAACCATTTGAGAACATCGTTATTGACTATAGCTTTAATTAGATCTTCCCCTGTCATATCCCTTGGCTCCTGCCTATATATCCTGCACGTATTCATAAATGATCAAGAACATGATCCTTGGTGAGGATAGCTTCGATCTGCCCTTTATCAAATTTATTTCAGCTCGCACCTTGCTGGTTGACAGCAGATGCTTGCAGGCTGCGCATATGGAATTTCAATGCCAACTTCCGAGCCAACTATAAGCACTGCAGTTCATTGTAAGAATCATCAAGTTAACTACCCTGCCCTATAATTTGAATATTAAAAACAACTCAACTAAATATTCATTTAGTTGAGTTATATCAAAACCCTCAAATCTGCAGCTTCCTAACCCCCTACCCTTTGAGATTCTGCGCCTGTCACTGCACTGCCTGCACACCTGCATGCCTTGAAAGGCACGTCCGATCCCAGTGACATCCGGGTGTGACCAACCATTTTGTCGCAAGGGTGATTACAAAACGCTATTAGCCGCATTCGGCATTGGTCGCGCGATCAGACCTAAGGCCTTGAAATAACGTGATCTGTAGCCCTGGGCAGACGGCCATAGGAGCATCACCAGAGTGGAGAAAACACCTGCTTGGCGCCTCCTCCCCCAACTCGACAGACGAAGAAGCGGACCTAGACTCTCACTCGGTTTAGCCCACTGAATCATGCCCCATACGCAAAGGACAGGCTGGCGGCGGCCCTGCTGTTGCCGGTGGCCACTTTGAACAGTCCCCCGGCCTTTACTAGCGCCTCGGTACAGGGCAACGCCCGGGTCGACCTGACCCTGCGTGCCTTCAGTGCCAATGATCGCAACTGGCAGTGGGCACGATGGCATCGGACAACCGGCCAGCGCTGCTCAGCATTGAGCCCCTTGGGGTATCGGCCAGCAAGGTTCCACCGGAACAAGGAGGTGCATGAGGCACACACCTAGCGCGCACTGTTGATGAAGATGACCAGTTCAAATCAAACATATTGGAGTACACCTTATGAACGGACACACCAATCCCTCCTTTGACGAAGCCATGCCACTGGGGGCGTCTGATGCGCAATTCATCAATGACCTGCACGAGCTACTGGAGCGCCACGGCAACCTGGATCGCTTTGGACTCTGCCTGCTGCACGATCACTTTGCGGTCGCCGAGGACGAGATTCTCCTCGAGAGCAACGACCATGATGCCCGCACCCTGCATTTGGACGTGGTCAAGCGCGGCTCGCTGCCGGAAAGCAAATTCACCAGCTGGCGCATCGGCGGCCCCCGGGCCGAGGCCCTGACGGCTTGCGCCATGGACAAATGCAAAGTCGAAGCCCTCACCGCGTGCGCCATGGACAAATGCAAGGTCGAGGCGATGACCGCCTGCGCCATGGACAAATGCAAGGTCGAAGCCCTGACCGCTTGTGCCATGGACAAGTGCAAGTAGCCCAGGGTCCTGCCGATGGCCTGTGGCGGGCACGGGAGGCCGATCGGCTGCCGTGCTCGTCCTGGCTCGCGCAGTTTTATAGGCGACGCCATGGCGCCTTGCTCGGGTCCGGCACCGCGGCGCTGGAACTGGCACTGCGCCAATTGGGTGCCACCACCACCTGGCGGGTCGCGGTTCCCGCGGCCACCTGCCATCAAGTGGTCGCCGCCGTTCTCAATGTCGGCGCAGTGCCAGTAATTATCGAGAACGCCGCCGAACTGTTGCTCAGCCGCGAGGCCCTGGCCCCCCACGTCAATGGCCTGGACGCGGTCATTGCGGTCCACCAATACGGCTTGCCCTGTGACATCCCGGCCTTGCGCCGATTGCTGGGCGAGCAGCTACCAATCATCGAAGACAGTGCCGGGGCCTGGGACCTCGACCGCCCCGGCGCCTCGCGGGTGATCACCTCCCTTGGCCATGGCAAGGCGCTGGACATTGGCGGCGGTGGCGCGCTGTTCGGTGACACACCGGTGGATGGCGATATCGACGTCTGGTCGCCGGGCCAGCGAGCCCGCGCTTTTCCAGCGTCGAGCCCAGCCTTGTCGATTCATGCCTTGCCGGCGTTGATGCCCGCCATCGCACGGGCCCAAGCCCGCAGCCAGCGACTGCGGCAGCAAATGCCCGGGCTGCTGGCGCGCTTGCGCGATTACGGCCTGGAACCCTGGGCCGAGGAAGGATCACCGACGCTCAACGGGCAGTTCATCCCGATCCGCACCCGTGAGCTGCCGCTGTTCGAACGCCTGCGCTACAGCCCCCATGCTGACGCCCTGGGTGTCTGTGCCCCGGCCTCGGCCGCGCTGAGCGAGCTGCCCATGCTGCGCAACCGGGGCGAGGTGGCCCAGGGACCGCAAACCAGCCTGGAGCTTCACCGCAACTGGGTCCTGCTGGACCCCCTTGCCGCCCTCGATCACCCCGGGCACCTTGATGCCTGGGCCGGAGACTCTCGATGAACAGTCCCGTCGCATTTGAACCATCCCACGACCTGGACCAGCCCTTCGCTGGCGGCCCCCGGGTGCGCCAGCTGGCCGACTACGCCGGCAGTGGCCAGGCGCTGGAGGCAGAACAGGTGCTCGGGGTGGCCAATGCGCGCGTAGTGTTCGCCAACTACCCGGCCATTCGCGCCGATTTCGACGCCCTCTGGGAGCCCGCTCCGGGCCTTTCCCAGCACGCCGCCATCGACCGCTGGCTGCTACACAATGCCGCCTATGTCTCCACTAGCCAGGCGTCGGCGCAGGGCATCAACACGCCAATCGCCCGCGATAATCGACAAGTCACGGCCTGGCGCCCGCCTCGCTATGGCCGGGCCGCGGTGCTGTGCGTGCCGGGCAGCGAACAGGTGCTGTTCGACATCAAGGGCATCGGCGTACCGCCGGACGAAGCCCCCGTGCTGCCTAACTCCAACGGTTTGTTGACGCTGGCCGAAGCGGTGCACGAGGTGCTGATGGAACACCTGGTGTTCGCCGCCATGAAGCATGCCGGTGGCGCAATCACACCGCTGCCGGCCTATGCCCTGATCGACCTGGGCTTCGACGCCTTGTGGCATGACGGGCGTGCGCCGGAGCCAGCGGTGCTGCTACTGCGCCGCCCCTGCACCCGCCCGCGGTGCCAATGGCAACGCTACTGGCAAGGCGCCGAACTGGCCGGGGCGCTGATGCAGGCCGAACTACTGCTGCGGCGTTATGGCTTGACCGCCAGCAGCTGTGGCGCCGTGCGTTTCCTGGTTTGCCGGGAGAACGGCGAGTTGCAGGTACGACGCGATGACCAAGCGCTGCCGGTCAGTGACCAGGTGGCCCAAACGCTACAACGCCTGCTGGCGGATAATGGGGACAGGCCCCTGCTGATCGATGGCGTCAACGTGCAACTGGCCGGGCCGTCCAGCACCGCGCCATTGCAATTGCAGGTGATGGACTTCGGTCGCTATCGGTTTGCCGAACATTTCGCGCATCACTTGTATGCCTGGATCGACGCCGACTACCAGAACCTCAACGGCTTGTACCTGGCCCCGGACGACTCGCGCTACATCCAGCCCGACCCACACGTGAGCCTGGCAAGGAGCGCCGAGGGGCCGTGCTTTGCCGAACTGCAACGCCAGGTCGCCAGCTTCCGCCAGGACGGCGAACCCCAGCGCCTGTGCCAGGCGTTGCGCGCCACCCTGGAAGAAGCCTGCCGCCCCTTGCGCAACCAGACGCCAGCCTGCCCCTGATGCAGCAGCGTCCGTCCCGGGACGGTGCATCAGCCATGATGCCTGCTCAAAGCGTCATCCCGTTGATTTCAATCGTGAACCTGACAGCCATTTGACCACTGTCATTGTCGAATCGGCTGTATCCTGCCGATACTCGGACCTGCCATTCACCGGCGTCTACACTCGATGGCAATGCGCTGTAGGGCGATCCCCTGGGCCATTGCTGATCATCATGGATACTTGAGAAGGACACTCAAATGGTACGTGCCGTCACTATTCTCACCGAGAATTTCTCCGACTGGGAACCCGCGCTCATCAACTCCACCGGTCGGGCCTACTATGGTTTCGACACTCGCTTCGCGGCCCCCGGCGGTAAGCAACTGACCTCATCCGGCGGAATGATCATCGTCCCGAACCTGGCCATCGAAGCGATCGACCTGGAAGAGGTGGACCTGCTGATCGTGACCGGAGGCCCTATTTGGAAAACCGACCAGGCACCTGAGATCGAGGCACTGGTACGCGCGGCCCATGCCAAGAAGATCGTGGTGGCGGGCATCTGCGATGGCACCCGGGTCCTGGCCCAGGCGGGAGTGCTGGATCACCTGCAACATACCTCCAACTCTGCCGAGAACCTGAAGCAGGTGCATTACCGCGGGGCGGACTATTACGAGGACGTACCCTATGCCGTTGCCGACCATGGGGTGGTCACTGCCCCTGGCAGCGCGCCTGTCAGCTTCATGGCGCAAATTCTTAACACCTTGGGCCTGAACGACCAGAAACTCGATGCCTACCTGGCCATGCACGCCGCGGAACACATTCACTGCTGAAGAGCTTCAGCGCCCGCCTCGGATTCCCCCGCTTCTGGTGCTACGGCCTGTTATCTGGCTGTAACACTAGAAGCATTGATTCATTCCCCCGCTACTGCCCTTGATGCTCGCTGCAGATTTTTTCGGTGGCAAAACCGCGAGCTAGAGCGTCCTGATAATTTTTTTTTACAAACAGGAAAAAACTTACTTGCGCTTACGACATTACCTACTAAGGTTTTCCCTCGTGACATGTAGGGGTTTACCCTAGGCTCCATCAGGATGAGCTTGGAGCCGTGTCAAAGGATGCTTTATTTAGATCGCCTCAACGGCGACATTTTTCCTACCCGAGCTAAGGAATGGCTTAATGTATTTGTTTGCCGATATTGTTGTCCGGAACCTGCCAGCCCCCCTTGCAACCTTTGTCCTCAGCACCTGCGCCCATGAGCGGCTAACCGCAGTAAACGCCCCCCTCCCCCTCGGAACCCTGCCCGACATTCCGTCAGGCTCCCTCCTTTGCGCGCGCCTCAGAAACTGATCGGCCCGCTCGAGACCCCTTAAAAACCGACGCATTCCTACGACATGAGCGATTGAGACTGTCGTAGATGAACTGTGCGTGCCCAATGACTTTCCTGCTGGTCGGGAGGAGCGTGGGCATCTGCAAATGCGCTCGCCATTGGATCGAAACCGCCGCCGGATAACCCCTGCGCGCCGAGAATCGAACATGTCAAAAGTAACAGCTACAGGCTCGTTCAATGAGCCGCTTGAACCATCAGGCATGGTGCAAGCCCTGGCCGATGCCAGGTTCAGCGTCGAGGCCAAGGCCATGGTTGCCCAGGGCCTCTACACCGGACTTGCCCAGGAAGTTTCCACGGTCATCCCGCTCAAGGACGCCGTACTACCGGACCTGGAACCCTTGCGCCAACTACTGAACGCCGGCTGGGGCGAAGAACTGGGCCGTTACCTCAAGGTGCTCGAGGTTTGCGGGAACAGCGCTGATGAGGCCCTGCGTAAAGTCCAGATAGCTGTCAGATCCGGCACTGCGCTGTTTGCCGCCGGCCACCTCGCCACTGACAGCGGAACACAGTGTTTCCTGTCGATCCATCATGGCCTGGCCGACGAACACAGCCTGCAGATCCTGGCGCGCCTGCTGCAAGCCGAGGACAACAATTCGGCCCTGGCACAGATGCGCCAGGGGCATGGATTCTACGAGGCCTATGTCCAGGCCCAGGCCCGGCCCGAACAGACTGCCCCTGGAGGTTCCATCCCGATGGCGCCACCGATGACACCTGTGCGCCTGCTGCAAACCGGACGCCTGGCCTTCGACGCCCAAAGGCCGCGCATGAGCCTGCAACGCACCCTGGACGTTGCCGCCAGCCATGCCGACAAGCACCCCATGGCGACCCTGCTGGCCTGTCTGCAACGGGCTGGAGTCATCGCCGAGGGCAACACCCTGTGTTCCTCCCGTGACTGGCGCCCAGCCCAGCAACAAGACGCCATCGGCATGATGACCGGCCTGGTCCCGCTCTCGCTCGAGCCTCTTCAAGCACCGTTGTTCCCCGGGCAAACCAGCCTTGAGGCCCGTGCTCGCCGCTGCCCAGCCGCACGCCAGGCACTGGATTGCTGCCGCACCAGCGAGCTGTTCATCAATGGCGCGGCCAAGCGCGGCATCCCGGCCTCCCAGGTGATGAGTGCCACGTTCCCGGTGGGCATCGAAATACGGCGCACGGGGCCTGCGCAGTGGTTCCTGGAGATCGAAGGGCCGTTCTGCGACGCCGCTGGCGCCACCAACCTGATCAATGAACTCGCTGATGTACTTATGGATAGGAGTGAATGGAATGACTGAAAACATCCAGTTCGATGAACAAATCCTCGCCGATGAAGTGGCTCGCGTCTCTGCCATTTTCGCCGAGGTGCTCAAGCTGCCCCATGTGGGCCAGGCAGACAATTTCTTCAACCTCGGCGGCGACTCCTTCGACGCGATCCGGGTGATGTCGCGCTTGTCTTGCAACCTGCCCATCGTGACGCTTTTCGAGCATCCGACGGCTACCGACCTGGCCCGGCGCATCCTCAGCGAAGCTACTCGACAAGCCGCGCGCCTGGTGTGTTTTGGCGATGCCCAGGCCGCAGCCGGAGCGACCGCCGTGGTTGCCGTGCCTTTCGGCGGCGGCGATGCCACGGCCTATCGCAACCTGTTCCAGGGCCAGCAGGAGGTACAGGTCTTCGGTGTGGATTTCGGTGACTTCGAAGTCGAGGATGCCTCGGACTTCCATGCCCTGCTCGATACCCTGGCCACTCAGATCGAAGGCATCGGTGCCAAGCGACTGGTGATCTATGGCCATTGCGCCGGGGCAGCCACTGCTGCGTGCCTGGCCTCCAGCATGGCTGACAGCCACAAGGGATTGTCACTGGTCGTGGCCGCCTCGCGCCCGGTGCTGGATGCAGACGCGGCGATACGCGCCGCCGAAGTCACGTCCGACCAGACCTGGACCGATTACCTGCGTTCGCTGGGCGCCTTTACCGGGCTGCTGGACACCCAGGTCGAGAGCATGCTGGCACGCGGACGCAGGGACCACCTGGTCGCCTGCGAAGCCTATCGCTACCTGGCGCAGTACCCGGCACGCGACGTACCGGCACTGGTGCTGCTGGGGGATCAAGACCCGGCCACCGCCGAACCCGAAACCGTGCTGGAGCACTGGAGCCAATTCATCGACGTCACCCAAGCCGCCACCCTGGCCGGTGGCGGGCATTACTTCGTACGCACCCACGCGCACGAAGTCGAGGAAACCGTGCTGGCGTTCGCAGCACACAACACCAATGGAAGGGATAGCAAGCAATGACAGTCAATCATCAACCACTTCTCACCCAAGCCGATCTGCTCAAGCGTGGCTTGGCCGACCTGCAGGAACATGACGCCGAACTGGCGCAGATCCTCGATGCCGAGGTCGCTCGCCAGCAGCGCACCCTGTCGCTGGTCGCCTCTTGCTGCGCAGTCAAGCCGCGCACCTTGGCAGCTTCGTCCTCCGTGCTGGTCAACGTCACCGCCGAAGGCGTGCCCGGACGCCGCTATCACGCAGGCTGCGAGAACGTGGACCTGGTCGAGTCCCTGGCGATCCAACGTGCCCGGCAGCTGTTCGGTGCGCAATATGCCGGCGTCCAGTCGCACTCGGCCTCCAGCGCCAACTATTCAGTCCTCGCCGCCCTCCTGGAGCCAGGCGACACGCTGCTGGGCATGGCCCTGGACAACGGCGGCCACCTGACCCATGGCAGCCCCGTGACCTTCTCGGGCACCTATTACAACGCCATCGGCTACGGCACCACCAAGGAAGGCCTGATCGACTACGACGAAGTCCGCAGGCTGGCCCTGGAGCATCGGCCACGCCTGATCATCTGCGGCGCCACGGCCTACTCCAGGGTTGTGGATTTCGATCGTTTCCGGCGGATCGCCGATGAAGCCGGTGCCATCCTGATGGCCGACATCTCGCACATCGCCGGCCTGGTGGCGACCGGACGCCACCCAAGCCCGATCGACGCCGCGCACGTCACCACCACCTGCACCCACAAGCAACTCGCCGGTCCCCGTGGCGGCCTGATCCTCTCGGGCCGCGACGCCAATGAAAAGGTCCCGGGCCGCGACGTGACCTTCGCCCGAGTGCTTGAGCTGGCAGTGTTCCCCAGGATGCAAGGCGCACCGGCGGTCAACATGATGGCCGCCAAGGCCGCAGCGCTGGGTTACGCCATGACCCCCGAGTTCGATGCCGAGATGCAACGCATCCGCGACGCGGCCGACGTGATGGCCAGCGAGTTCCAGGCCCGGGATTATGAAGTGGTGGGCGGACGCAGCGAAAACCACACCATCCTGATTCGCCTGCGCGCCAACATGACCGGCGCGATTGCGGAGGCCGCGCTGGAGCACTGCGGCATCGTCGTCAACAAGAACCGTATCCCCGGGGAGACACGTTCTTCCTTCGTCACCAGCGGCCTGCGCATCGGCACCGGGGCCCTGGCCCAACGTCATATCGACGCGCAGGGCTGCCGGCAGATCGTTGACCTGCTCTGCCGGATCCTCGACCAGGTGACCCCACAGGGCGATAACGAATTCACCCTGGACCCGGCGCTGCGCAAGCAGTTCTGTGCAGAAGCCGAGGCCCTGTGCGTGAAGTATCCGATCGCTGACTACCTGGCCAACTGAAGCCGCGGCCAGCACCCCGGCAAACATGGCACGGCGGTCCGAGGATCGCCGTGCTCGGAAAATGCGAACTCTAAGGAGAGAGAAACCATGACGGACAAAATCAAGTATGTCGCCATCAATGGCTCGGAGCGGGTGGATGGCAACAATGCCAGGGCACTGGAGTGGGCAGCCGAGTACCTGGAGAAGCAGGATGTGATCCTTGAGGTCTTTTCACTGGCCAGCGCCAAGATCGACCCCTGTGGGGCCTGCGGCGACTGCAACTTTCGCAACGAGCCTTGCGCGCAGAAGGATGACGCCGCCCGTGCCGTGCGACTCATGGAAGAGAGCGATGGCGTGATCTTTGCCTGCGCGGTCCATGGCTTTGGCGCAACCCCATTGATGTCGGCGTTCCTGGAACGGGTCGGAACCGGATTCCTGCGCCACGATCGCACCCTCACCAACAAGGTCGCCGGGGTCATGGTGACTGGCCGGCGCATGGGGCACGTGGAGGTCTACAACCAGATGCTCCAGTGCGCCCTGCTCAACCGCATGATCATGGTCGGCTACGGCTTCCCGGCGATGCTGGTGGGCGACAAGAAAGGCGAAGTCCTGGGCGACAAGGAAGGCATGGAAATGCTGCGCCGGATGCTCGATCGCATGGTCTCCATGACCCGCCTGCTGCGCGAGCACGAACGGCTCACAGGCCAGCCGGTACTGCAGGTCTCGGTGCCCGGGGAGCGCCATCGCGAGGGCACGGACGGCAAGTTCTTCGTTCCGGCCAAGTCCGACATGTACCAGGCCAAGGCCGCACAGCACTGCAACTTCGATGTGGTTGGCGACTGAGCTGCGTAGCGCAACGGCACAATAGCTATCGAGAATCTTATGAGCATTAGAACGACCTGCGTTGGCCTTACCGACGCCCTCCTGCGGGACTGGATCGTAGCGGAACACTTCGAGCGCCTGGCGGATGCAACGGTGGCACAGATTGCCCAGGCCTATGTCGGAGTCTATTCGGCCCGACCGACCAGTTGGCTGGCAGTCATGGCGCGCAATCGCAACCTCGATCGCAAGGCGGTACTGGCCATGGAAAACGCCAGCGACCTGCTACGAATCCCCGGCATGCGACGCTCCAAGTTCCTGCTTCCCGGCGAACTGGCGGCCAAGGTCTTCGCCGCCACCCGCTTGCCCCTGGCCAACCACGAATGGCGCCTGCGGGACGTCGGGCTCGGCCTGGACGATTACCGGCGACTGCTACCGGCACTGGTCGCGCTGGGCACCGGCGCCACCCTGAACCTGTCGGACATCGGCAAACAACTGGACCTGCCGGGGCCCCAGGCCCGTGCGGTGACATCGGTCGCCGCCTATGACGGCGCGCTGGTGCGTGTCCCGGCGACGAACCAATGGTCCAGCCGCTGGCTTTACTCCGCCGCTCCGGAAGGCTTGTTGCCCGGTGATGGCGTCCCCCTGGACCGCGACCAGCTGCAGCGCGATCTGGCCGCGCGCTACCTCGAGCACTACGGACCGGTCACCGTCGATGACCTGGCCTGGTGGCTCGGGGTTTCGAAGGAAACCGCACGCACGCTGCTTCAAGCCTGCGCAGCCTGCCAGATCGCCGACCAGATGTGGCACAGCCAGGCGGGACTGGCACGTCTTGAACAATTCATCCAAAGCACCCCCCCCCCGGCAAGTGCGCAGATTCGCTTCCTGCCGGCCTGGGACCCCCTGGTAATGGGTTATGCCCCGGGTTCGAGGCAGCGCGCCTGCCTGGGGCTGGAACGGGTCGGCGGTTACGACTCGGCCGGGAACGGCCGGCCGGTGGTGCTCATCGGCGGCCGCGCGGTCGCCACCTGGAACACCGCGGCCAAGGGCAGCAAGCGCTCCCTTAGCGTCGATGCCTCGACACTCGCCGACCAGGAGCGCGAAGCCGTACTTGAAGCGGCCTCGCTACTGGCGCAACAGATCGGGGCTTTTCATGAAATCCAGAACACAACAACAGCGTGACAACAGGGAAGGCACGAACAAGATGAGGGACGACATGACATCACTACCCCCCGAAGCACCAGCGCTGCCAGGCAACGAGCGCAGCCTGTGGGACGCGTTCGCAAGCCCGACGGCCGGACAACCGGCCAGCGACACCCGGGAGCAGGAAGACCTTGCCCTGCCCCCTGGCCTGGCGGCCAGCATGAACGACCTGACAACGGTCGCTGCGATTCTGGGCTCGCTGCTCAGCCCCGAAGGCCGAGTCGCCCTGGGAGTCCACTCAGACGGCAAGTCATTGCAGCTGGGCGTCGATGGCACCGCTCTGAATCTGGCAGAAGACGCCCGGGCCTATATCGCCCAGTTGCGCGCTGACGCCGAAGCGGCCCAGGGCGAACCAGCCGTGCGCGCCGACATCGAGATCAGCGATGGCACCCACCTGCCACAGGCACAATCCCCGGTCTGGCTACTGGTGCAGGCAGGTCGCTGCCAGCTATCGGTACGCAGCGATCGCATGACCCCGGCCATGCGCCTGGAACTGCTTGAGCTGGTGCACTTCGCCTGCGCCCGAGTACTCGATCCCAAGGCCCTGCCGGCGGCTGCGCTGCAGCCTGCCTGCCCGGTTCCTGAGGAAACCACCCCCCGTGAATTTCTCGTGGAGCGCATCTACCGCCATGTACAGAGCAAGCCATCGGCGGTGGCGATCGTGGACGACAACAGCGGCCGTAGCCTGACCTACGCCGAGCTCTGGGACGCCTCCGAGGCGCTGGTCCAGCACATCCGCGAACGCGTCACTTCCCGCCGCTCGAGCCCGCGCCTGGCGCTGTTCCTGGAGCGCGGCTGGCAACACCTGGCCTCGATCATCGCTGTGCAGCGCATGGGGGGCACGTGCGTACTGATCGACCCGGCCCACCCCGATGAACGCATCCGCGCCTTTATCGAAGAATGCACTCCGCATGCGGTCCTGACCGCTGGCAGCACCAGCGAACGGGCCCGGGACCTGGTGACCTATCCGCAGTTGGATATCGACAAGGTGCAGGTACGCCCCAGCCACGTCGACTGGGAACATGGCAAGTGGGTCGAGACGACCAACGAAGCCTGCTTTATCGCCGGCACCTCCGGCAGCACCGGGCGGCCCAAGGCCGTGTGCCTGTCCTATCGCGGGATGGCCGCTACCCTGGATGCCATTATCGAACAGGCCGGGCTGGACGAGCACAGTCGCGGCTCCTGGCTGTCGTCGCCGGGCTACGGAATGGTCGAGGTCGATCCGTTGCCGGTCCTGTGCGCTGGCGGCACCGTCTGCATTCCGGGCCCGCAGGTGCTGCAGGACGTCAACCTGCTGGCACGCTGGCTGCTCGAAGGCGACATGAACCATACCCTGGCCATGACCTCCATCGCCGAAGCGCTGTGGGCCACGGGAATCCGCACCGGCCTGCGCACCATGCTGATCGCCGGTGAACGCTGCAAGCAATGGCCACCCACCGACCTGGGCTATCGGGTGATCAATGTCTATGGTTCGGCAGAGGCGGCGGTGGTTTCCATCGAAGACCTGAGTGCCCCGCGCCGCACCCTGCTGCCCTCGGTAGGACGGGCGATTCCCGGCGCCCAGATGTACGTGGTCGACCGCCATGGCCAGCAACTGGCGGCGCGTTGCGTGGGCGAGCTGATCATCACCGGCCAGACGCTGTCGGTGGGCTACGTGAACCCCGAGGACACGAAGAAAGCGTTTCGTGGCAACACCCTGGATACCACGTCCCCCCTGCAATACAGCACCGGCGATCGGGCACGGATGGCCGCCGATGGCACCGTGGAAATCTTCGGACGCACCGACTCGGTGGTCAAGATCCGCGGACATCGGGTCGACCTGACCGAACTGGAGATCACCGCGCTGCAAGTACCGGGCGTGGTGAAGGCCGCGGCCAACTGCTTGAGCAACGACCTGGGCGCGACCCTGGCCTTGTTCCTGGAGCTGGCGCCGGACGCCGTGGAGGTGGTCGCCCAGGTGCGCAAGCACCTGGCCACCCGCCTGCACCCGGCCGCGCAGCCTGGCCAGATCGTGACCGGCGCCCTGCCCCTGGGACGCAACGGCAAGGTCGACTACAGCGCGCTGCAGGTCGGCCCCATCGAACGCGATGCGAACCAGACCCTGTTTGTCCCGGTGACCCAGGCAGACCACGCTGTACGTGATTGCTGGCTGGCCTGGACGCTGTGCGAAGAAGCGACCCTGGAGTCGAGCTTCTTCGATGCCGGCGGCGACTCCCTGCGCGCCTTGCGCATGGTCGGCGAGCTGGCCTGCAAGCACGGCATCCATGTGCAGATGGGGGCATTCCTCGAGGAACCGGTACTGGCGAACCTGGTCCGCCTGGCCAACGCCTCGCGTGATACCCAGTTGCCGAAGTTCGAGCACCTGCCGGCGCAGCAGCAACTGCTGCCATTCGAACTCAATGAAAGCCAGCAGGCCTTGTGGATCGGCCGCGGCTCGTTCTACGACTACGGCGGCGTCGGTTGCCAGGGCTACTTCGAGTGGGAAGTCGAAGCCCTGGATCGCGAGCGCTTCACCCGGGCCGTGGGCTTGCTGGTCGAGCGCCATCCGATGCTGCGCATGACCATCGACGCCAGCGGTCGCCAGAGTATCGGCGATGTCGACGGGACCCAGGCGGTGGAGTTCGTCGACCTGAGCGCCATGGAGGCAGACCAGATCGAACTCGAGATCGATCGGGTCCGTGAACGCATGGCCAACGAAGAAATCGGCACCACCCAGTGGCCGCTGTTCCAGTTCCGCATCAGCCGCATCAGCGCCGCCACCAGTCGCGTGCACCTGTGCATCGACATGCTGATCGCCGACGCCTGGTCGATTTTCCAGGTGATCATCCCTGACCTGATCGACCTCTACCTGGAGGACGAGCCGCAGTTGCCGGTGCTCCAGACCAGCTTCCACGACTACGTCGCTTATCGCCAACTGGTGCTCAAGAGCGCCCAGTACCAGGCCGATCGCGAATACTGGCTGGACAAGATCAACCATCTGCCGGCGGCACCGCGCCTGCCGCAGCTGGAGCCGGGAGAGTTCGAGGGCCAGTCGCGCTTCGAACGGCACGAAGGCACTCTCGCCGTCGCTGCCTGGGAACGACTCCAGGCCAAGGCCCAGGCCCGCAACATCTCGCCATCCGGGGTGGTTGCACTGGCCTTGTGCGAAGTGTTGCGCTGCTGGAGCGAAGAGGATCGGTTCACCCTGAACTTCCCGGTCTCCGACCGGATGCCGGTCAGCGCCGATATCGACCAGGTCGTCGGGGACTTCACCAATACCCTGCTGGTGCCCTACGAAACCGCCGCCGGCGATACCCTGGAAGCTCGCGGCCAGCAATTGCAAGGCGCCATCTGGCAGGCGCTGGACCACCGGCTGTTCAACGGCGTCGAAGTGCTGCGCGAGTTGGCCCGGGTCCGGCGCAGCGGCGGTGCGCCGCTGATGCCAATCGTCCTCACCAGCCTGCTCGGACACCCCGGGCGCCACGACGCGGCCCGTCTTGGCCAGGAAGTCTACGGCGTTTCGCAGACGCCCCAGGTCACCCTGGATGTGCAGTTGCGCGAGTCCGAAGGCACCTTGTACTTCAAATGGGACTACCTCACCGGGGTCATTCGCCCCGAGGTCGTGGAAGCGATGTTCGGTGCTTTCTGCACCCTGTTGCAGCAATTGGCGGACGACAGCGAGATCTGGCAACGCACCTGGCTCGACCTGCGCCCTGGTGCACAGATCGAAGTGCGCGACGCGGTGAACGCGACCCAGGCCCCTGTACCGCCCGTCCATCTGCGTGACCTGCTGCTGGCACGGGTTGCCGAGCGCGCCGAAGAAGTCGCCGTCATCGATACCCTGGGCAGCTACAGCTGGGGCGAGATCGGTCGGGCCGCGGCCCGGATCGCCGCGATGATCCAGCAAGCCCATACGCCTGGCGAGCGCTTCGTCGGGATCGTGCTGCCCAAGGGCAGCGGGCACTACGCGGCCGTCTACGGCTGCTTGCTGGCCGGGGTCGGTTATGTACCGGTGGATATCGACCTGCCGTCCGAGCGTATCCGCTCGGTGTTGTCCCAGGCCGGGGTGACCACGGTCATCGCGGGCGCCGATACCCAGTTGCCCGAGCAGGTACAGCGACTGGTGCTGGCGGAGCAGGACCTGCGCGCCTGGGCCCAGCAGCACACTGACCTGGCACTGGCGCCGCTGGCGGCGGACTACTCGCCGTACGTGATCTTCACCTCCGGCTCCACCGGCAACCCCAAGGGCGTCGAGATTCCCGAGGTGGCGGTGGTCAACCATGTGTACGACGTCGTCGAGCGCTTCGGCCTGGACGCCTCAGCCCGCCACCTGGCCACAGCCGCGCTGCATTTCGACATGTCGGTCTTCGATATCTTCGGCCCCCTGCTGCATGGCGGCTCGGTGGTGGTGCCCGCCCAGGCGGCAGGGCCCGACCCGGATGCCTGGCTACGCCTGCAGCGTCGCCACGGCGTGACGTTCTGGGCTTGCGTGCCGGCCATCATGGACCTGCTGTGCAGCGTTGCAGAGACCGCGCGCAGCTTCTCGGCGGTGGAGTCGCTGGCCAACATCGTCATGGCGGGCGACTGGATCCCCATGCCGTTGCTGCCACGGGCCAGGGCGCTGTATCCGCAGGCACGGCTGTACTCCTGCGGCGGCCCTACCGAGACCACCAACTGGTCGGTGCTGCACGAGATCGACGAGCAGGAAGGCCAACTGGTGCGTTCGGTGATCTACGGCGCGCCAATGCGCAACTCGGCTTATCACATCATCGCCGGCGACTGGACCGATTGCCCGGACTGGGTTCCCGGGGAAATGCTGGTGGAAAGCGATATCTCCCTGGCCTGCGGCTACATCGGCCAACCGGAGCTGACCCGCAAGGCCTTTGTCCAGCATCCGCGCAGCGGGCGGCGCATGTACCGCACCGGCGACCTGGGACGCTACCTGCCCAACGGTGAGATCGAGATCCTGGGGCGTATCGACAACCAGATCAAACTCAACGGCCTGCGTATCGAGCTGGGTGAAATCGAGAGCGTGGCCGAGTCCTGCCCCGGCGTCTCGCGAGCCTGCGCCGTAGCGCTGCCGGGCCCGGACGGGCATCCCAAGCAGATCGCCCTGGTGTATGTCGGCGAGCCGGACCTGGCCTCGGCAATCACCCAGGCCCTGACCCTGCGGCTGCCTGCCTACATGGTGCCGAAGTCTGTCCAGCCGCTGACCCAATTGCCCCTGTCGAAGAACGGCAAGGTGGATGTACTTGCCCTGCGTGAACTCCTGAGGAATGACATGAAAGACTCCAATAGCAAGACTCCGCAAACCATCCTGCGCACCGTGATCCGAGTCATCGCCAGTCATTTGGAGGAGCCGGTGGTACTGCCCGAGGACAACTTCTTCGACCTGGGCGGCGATTCGCTGTCGGCGATGAAGATCAAGATCGAACTCGAGTCCCAGCTGTCCATCGCCGTGCCCCTGGAAAACCTCATGCTCACCGAGACCATCAGTGAGTTCGCCAGCAGCCTGAACGCGGGGAGCCAGCCATGATCAAGGACGCCCTGCACCAGCAATGGCTGGACGATGTGGACGCTTATCTGGAGGGGCGTACCACGCCACAGGAACTGGAGACCAAGGGGCAGTCGCGGGCCCGGGAAGTCTTGGACTATGTCCAGGAGCGCTCGGCGTTCTATGCCGCGCACCTGCGCTCGCAAGCCGGCAGCCCCAGTGCCCTGCCGGCGCTGGATGGCGTTCCCTTCACCACCAAGGATGACCTGCGCTGCGTGGGCCGCTCGGTTTGCAGCCTGCCATTCGACCAGATCGCGGTGTACTACGAGACCACCGGGACCACCGGGCTGCCGACCCCCTGCCCTCGGGCCGCGATCGATGTCGAGACCAGTGGAGCCTATGTACAGAAGGCCGTCGCCGATCTGTACCAATCGACCTTCGGCACCACCAACGCCCTGACGGCGATCATGGGTCCGTCGGAGTTGTATGCGTTCGGCGATACCTATGGCGAAGTCTGCCGCAACCTGGGGATTCCCTATGTGCGGCTGTGGCCGGAAAGCCCACGGGTCGGCCTGGCCAAGGCCGCCCAGTTGATCAGCGACCTGGGCGTACGCTCGCTGATTTGCTCGCCCGCCGTGGCCCTGGCCCTGGCCCGCCTCTATGTAAGCCAGGGCATCGATCCGCGCGAGACCGCAGTAGGCCAGATCATGGTGCTGGGCGAGCTGTGCACGCCACAGATGCTGAGCAATATCGCCCGGGTCTGGAACGCCCATTGCACCCATGGCCTGTACGGCTCCCAGGAAGCCCATGCGGTGGCCACCGGCTGCGCCAACGGCAACCTGCACTTCTCCGAAACCAACTACCTGGCGGAGATTCTCCCGGTCCCGGGCATGGAGGGCGATGTGGGCGAGCTGTGCCTGACGATGCTCGTGCCCGGGGCCAAGCCACTGATCCGCTATCGCACCGGCGACCTGGCGCGGCTGCATTCGGCCGAGGAATGCGGGTGCGGCAATCGCTCCCGTTGCCTGCGGGTCTTTGGCCGGGTGGGTGATGTGATGACCCTGGGCGGTCGCCAGGTGGTGCCGGCACTGATCGAATCGGCGGTGCTGGGTGCCGCCGAGTGGGTCTCTGGCTACGAAGTCAAGATCCGCACCGCCAGCGATGGCAGTGACCATGTCGAGGTATTGATGGTGGCGGGTATCGGCGAGCGCTCGGTGGCCCAGGTACAGGAACAGATGGCCAGCCAGTTCGGCACCTCGGTCCAGTTGCAACTGGAACAGAGCCTGGACCCACGGACCGAGACCGGGGCCTACATCTCCTGGAAGCACGCCCGTATCCGCGACCAACGGGAGTCGGCCCTGTGAGTTCATTACAAGCCATCCCCCTGTGGAGCGTGGAGCATCACGAGGTCGCCGACGCAGCGCCGGTCGCCCGGGTGCGCCGCGGCTTGCTCGGGCTCTATCCCTGTCCGGCGCTGTTCGAGACCGGTGCGGGCTTCCTGCCGGTCGACGGCAACCAGACCACTTTCATGATCGACCTTCTGCTGGAGTTCAAGCTGGTCAATGGTGCCTGGCACCTGTCGGCCAGCGAGCCCTTCGAATGGGCCCTGGCGGCCTGCGAGCAGGTACTCAACGATCCACAGTCGAGCCTGTGCGAACGCCTGCGGCGCGTGGCCCAGACCCTGGCGCTGCCTGAGGGTTTTCCACTGGTACTGGCCCTGGGCTACAGCGCCGCGCGCTTCGTCGAGAACCTGCCAGGAATGGCCATCGAGCAGGATGTGCCGGAAGTGCTGGTACGGGTCTACCGGCATGTGGTTCGCTACGAAGCCCCTCAAGGCCCGGCGCGGATCGATGTGCTCAACGCCGACGCGAATACGGGTGCGGACCTTGAGGCCCTGTTCGAGGTGCTTCGCCAGCCGCCTGCGGCATCGGCGCCTGGCCTCGCCGTGGACAGCGCCGTGGTCGAGGATGTCACCGATCGCGAAGGGTTCTGCGCGGCCGTTTCCCGGGCCAAGGAGTACATCCGTTCTGGTGATATCTACCAGGTGCAGCTGTGTCGCCGGGCGGTCTCGAATGCATCGATCGCCCCGGTGGATCTCTACGAACGCCTGGCATCGGTCAACCCGGCGCCCTACATGTACTACCTGGACCTTGCCGACCTGCATGTCGTGTCATCGAGCCCCGAGCTGATGATCCGCCTCCAGGACGGCGTGGCCCAGGTCCGCCCCATCGCCGGGACCATGAGTCGGGGGGACCTGCGTGGCAACGCGCTGGACAAGATTCCCAAGGAAGCCGCCGAGCACCTGATGCTCGTGGACCTGGCGCGCAACGACCTGGCTCGCTGCGCCGTCCCCGGGGGCGTGCAGGTGAGCTCGTTCATGCAGCAGGACACCTATGGGTCCCTGCTGCACCTGGTCTCGACCGTGGAAACCCGGGTGCGCGAGCACTGCGATGTCTGGGACCTGATCGTGGCCAACTTCCCGGCGGGCACCATGACCGGTGCCCCCAAGGTCCGGGCCATGGAGATCATCGCCGAACTGGAAGGCACCACTCGCGGGCTCTACACCGGTTGTGCCGGCTACATCACCGGGGCCAACAGCGCGGTGCTGGCGCTGACGATCCGTACGATCGTCGGTAATGCCGGGCACTACGTACTGCAGGCTGCCGCCGGCGTCGTCGCCGACTCCCGGGCCGAGGACGAATGGAACGAGGCGGGAGCGAAGATCCGTTCGTTTTCCCGAGCGATGGGGGCCTGCGCATGAAAGTGATGCTAATCGACGCCTTCGACAGCTTCGTCTATGTCATCGAGCAGTACTATTCGGCCGCCGGTGCGCAGACCAAGGTCGTTCGCGTCAACGACGACCCGCTTGCCCACTATCGGCAGTGGCAACCGCAGTTGCTGGTCCTGGGACCCGGCCCGGGTACTCCCGAGGACCATGGTTACCCGCAGATAATTCGTGCGATGGATGAACAGCAGGCTATTTTTGGTGTCTGCCTGGGGCACCAGGCACTGGGCGAACATTTTGGCTGGAAGCTCACTCGTGCGCCTACCACCGAACATGGCAAGTACGCCCAGGTCCATCACGACGCCAAGGGCATTTTCCAGGATGTGCCTTCGGCGCTCACCGTGGTGCGCTATCACTCGCTGGCGATCACCGAGCCGCCAACGCCCACCGCCCTGATGGCCACGGCCTATTCGGACGATGGCGTGAACATGGCGGCGCGGCACCGTACCCGGCCAATTGAAAGCGTGCAGTTTCACCCCGAGAGCATTGGTACCGACTACGGAATCCAAATGATCCGTAACTCGCTGGCCCTGGCCAGCGTCAACGCCATGAGCTGATCGCTCGAGGAAAAACCTGGGTGCCGGCCGGATGCCGGCCGACACCCATTACATCTAAGGATTGGATAGACATGACTCAAACACCCGAGAATGCAACGCTCAATGAAAAACGATGGCAGGCACTGGCTGTCATCTCGATCATCCAGCTGATCCTGCTGCTGGATGCCACCGTGGTGAACGTGGCACTGCCACGCATCAAGCACGAACTGGGGCTCACGGATGGGTCCCTGACCTGGGTAGTCAATGCCTACCTCATCACCGCCGGATCGCTCTTGCTGCTGGGCGGACGCATCGGCGACGCCTTTGGCGTACGTCGCACCTTCCAGGTCGGCGTGGTGATCTTCGGTGCATTTTCCTTGCTGGCGACCTTCGCCCAGGATGCCACGGTGCTGATCATCAGCCGTGCCGGACAAGGGGTGGGTGAAGCCCTGGCGTCGGCCACCGGCCTGGCCATGGTGTCGCTGCTGTTTCCTTCCGGCCCTGAACGCGGCAAGGCGTTTGGCATCTGGGCGGCATTGGGCGGCCTGGGCTCGATCATCGGCGTGCTGCTGTCCGGCGTACTGACTCACTACCTGTCCTGGCGCTGGGTCTTCGGGATCAACGTACCGGTCGTCCTGCTGCTGATCGTCGCCACCATGGTCATGATTCCCAAGTTCGCCCATCGCGTTTCCACTCCTCTGGACCTGGGCAACGCCTTGATCCTGGTGGTGGCCGTCGCCGCGACCGTCATGGCCGTGATGGGCTCCGGCGTCGAGCACCTGCCTGGACAACGGGTAGCACTCCTGGTGCTGGGCCTGCTGGGCATCGCCCTGGTACTGCGTCGTTGCAAGCGCTCGGAAAACGGCATCGTTCCTGCTCGCCTGATGACCCGCTCGCCGCGCCTGGCCGGCTACGCCATCGTGGCAATCCTGGCCGCGACCTCCGGTGCCTTGTTCTACCTGGGCGTGCTGTTGCTGCAGGAATACCTCGGCCTGAGCCCGATGCAGACTGGCCTGGCCTGGCTGCCGTTCTGCCTGGGCTTCTTCCCTGGGATCTTCCTTTGCCAGTTCGTCATGCAGCGTTGGAGCCCGCAGACCGCAGCGGTCGTGGGCCTGATGACCTCGGCAGTGGGTTTTGCCCTGTTTGCCTTTGGCGTGCCCCTGCACAGCTACTGGCTGGGCATGTTCCCCGCCATGCTGGTGACCTCCATTGGCTTTGGTTGTGTCGCACCGGTTGCACAGTCTCTGGCCACCAGTGACCTCAGTGAGGCAGACGCCGGTGCCGGCTCGGGCATCACCACCACCATCCAGCAGTTGTTCCAGGTGTTTGGCGTCAGCTCGCTGGCTGCCGTGGCCCTGGCTGTCTCCGATAACAGCGGTGCGCCGACCATTGCCGCCAACGGTTTCGTCAGCGCTTTCGCACTGTCGGCCCTGGCGATGTTCGGTGGTGCCTTGCTGATCTGGGCCGGGCGCAACGCCCTGGCTCTGGAGCCCGCCCCATCGAGCCCACAGGCATAGGTTATCGTCATGCATCAGAACTACCTGATCCCTCCCTTCAAGGGACCACTCGCGACGCTTGGCAGTGTCGCGGGACTGCGGGAAAAATGGACCGGGGCGATGCTTGACCAGACGGGGCGCGCCTATTGCGGCGCGCTGCGCCTGGACTTCAGCGCACAGTGTGACCAGGCACAGGTATTCGACGCCGTGGCCCAAACCCTGGCACGGCATCCGATCCTGGCGGCCCGATTCGAGATCGACGGCGAACAGCTGGTCGGCCATGCCCCCAGCGAGCCAGACTTGCGTCAAGCGTTGCGCGAGCAACTGGGCAAGGTGCAGGACGCCCTCACCGATCAGGACTTCCTGGCCTATCGGGCCCGGCAGGCCTCTGAGCCGGGACTGCGCATCGCCTCGGCCGTGGACCAGGACGGCCTGCACATCTGGATCGGCTTCTGGGTCTATACCTGCGACGGCGCATCGATCGATCTGCTGCTGGACGATATCGCCCGGCACTACCAGGGCCAGCCCCCGGTATCCGGCACCGCCTGGAACGACTATTGCCAGACCCAGCAACTGGCCGAACAGACGGTCAGCGCGGCGCAACAGCTGGAGGTCTACCCGCACACCGGCCCCTACGGGCTCGATGCACTGCGCACCAAAAGCAGTAGCGGCATGGGGCGCATGCAAAGCCTGAAGTTCACCAGCAACGTACCGCGCAGCAGGGTCCTGGCCTACGCCAAGGCCCAGCGCGTGACGCCGTTCGTGCTGTTGCTGGCGATCTACCAGCGGGCCATCAGTGCCGTGAGTGGCGTGAGCACCGTGGTGACCGGCGTGCCTTTCGCCAATCGCTCGGAAGCTGCGGCGCAGACGCTGGTGGGGCCGTTGTCCAACACGGTTCCAGTCAGCACCCGGCATGAGCCTGGCGAACCACTGGATGCGGTGATCAAGCGTGTACAGCGGGCGGTAATCAATGCCTCGGCTCGCCAGGGCATCGAACCGGCAGCGCTGTATCCCGAGGGCATGTCGACACGCACCGCCGGTTTCGAATTGCCGTTCGCGCAGTTGTTCAACGCCTGGAACTCGCGCAGCGCAGGCAGCCGTATCAGCCTGGGCAAGGAGCAGTGGATGAGCTTGCAACTGTTGCCGAACGACACCTGCCGCGTGGCCTTCGAGATCACCCTGGATGAGCACACCGAGGACATCTCGGGGCGAATCGACATGGACGCCGCCGCTTATGGAGACCAGGCCGGACGGGTTATCGAGCAGATTGTCCACGACCTGCAAGGTATCCCTCGCGACTGATTGGCCGCACCGGTAGGCAGGCAACGAGCAGAGCGCGGATCGAGCAGTCCCGCGCCCTTCCCGGCCGCAGCGAGGCTTGCGGTCCACACATGCTTTGCCAAAGCCAATGACGCGCCTTTGCGCACATCTGGCTTGACCCTCAGGGCCAAAGATCCCGAATATTCGGGATCTTCCGCTCGAGCGTACCGATCATGAACCGCATACGCCCCTACCAAGCCAATGACCTGGCGGCCTGCCTGGAGCTGTTCGACAGCAATACCCCGGCCTTCTTCGATCCGCTGGAGCGCGACGACTTCAAGCATTTCCTGGAGCACTCGCCAGGCTGTTTCCTGGTCATCGAGCGCGACCGGCAGATCGTCGCCTGCGGTGGTTATGCCATGCGCCCGGAGGATGCCACGGCCAGCCTGTGCTGGGGCATGGTCGACCAGGCGCTGCATGGCCAAGGCCTGGGACAGCAGTTGACCCAAGCCCGGCTCCTGGCCATCCGCGAGTTGGGCCAGGCCAGGACCGTGCGCATCAGCACCAGCCAGCACAGCCAGGGCTTCTACGCCAACCTGGGCTTCGTGCCGGGCAAGATCACCACCGACGGCCACGGCCCCGGCCTTGACTGCTGGGATATGCACTTGACGCTGGAATAGACGCCGGGCCCAGCAGCCTCAATCCCTGACGATTCCAGGTGTCCTGGGTGGTTGCCGGGTACGGTCGGGATGGTCGCGTTCGATGAACTGGCGCAGGCCCTCCCGGGTTTCGGCCTGATGCACCGAACGGTTGAAGCACTGGGCCTCGATCTTCAAGCCTTCGGCCAGCGGCAGGCCGTAGCCACGAATGGCTGCTTCCTTGTCCGTACGCAGTGCCGGCTGCGGCAGTTGTGCCAGGGCATTGGCCAGCTCCAGGGCCCGGGCCAGCGAATGCCCCTTGGGCACGACTTCATTGACCAGGCCAATGCGATAGGCCTCCTGGGCATCGATCACCTTGCCGGTGAGAATCAGCTCCAGCGCCCGGCCCATGCCGACGATCCGGGGCAGGCGCTGGGTCCCGCCATCCCCCAGGCCGATGTTCCAGCGCCGACAGGTCACGCCGAACGAGGCATGCTCCTCGGCGATGCGCATGTCGGCAAAACAGGCCCACTCCAGGCCGCCGGCATAGGCCACGCCATTGACCGCGGCGATGACCGGCTTGTACAGGTCGGTCCAGCGGCTGGGGCCGATAATGCCCGGGCGCTCGCCGCGATCATGGGCGGCAATCTCCTCGGGACTGTGGGGCACCAGTTGCGCCGCCGCCTTCAGATCGCCACCTGCGCAAAAGGCCTTGTCGCCAGTTCCGGTGATGATCGCCACCAGCGCCTGCTCGTCATCGCGAAAGCGCGTCCAGGCTTGCAGCAGTTCCAGATGGGTGGCAGGCCCGATGCAATTGCGCTGTTCGGGGCGGTTGAAGCGAATCACCACCACGGGTCCATGTTGCTCGTAGGCTATTTCACTGAATGTCATGGGCATGGGTTCCTTGGGTCCTGGGCCAGCATCGATTATAGGCAGCCTCAGGCATTGGCTCGGGCTGGCTGGCGCCGGGCCTCGTTCGCCGTTACGCTGCTGCCGCACCCGACCACCAAGGCTTGCCGCTCATGTCTTGCTCCGCCCAGTTCTGGCGCGATCCGCACCTGCCCTACGTCGAAAGCCGTCGGGCGTGTGACAGCCGTGCCAATTACAAGGCCCATAGCCACCCCACCCTTTCCATCGGCGCGGTCGACCATGGCACGAGCCTGTTCAGCGGCGCGGCGGCGGGGCCGACACTGATTCGCTCCGGCAGCCTGGTCTGGGTTCCAGCCGGTTGCGTGCATGCCTGCAATCCTCGCCCGGGCGAAGCCTGGAGCTACCAGATGCTGCACCTGGATGCCGACTGGGTAGAGGCCATTTGCCGGGAGCGCTCCCCTGGCCCCGGCGCACTTCGCGACCAGGTGCTGCTCAGCGATGATCCGGATCGCTACCAGCGCTTCTGCCAGCTCAATGCCCTGCTGTTTTCCAACGCCAGTTGGCAAGACAAGGACGTGGCGCTGATCGAGTTCGTCGGTGACTTCTCCAGCCCCGGGCAGCCGGCGATTGCCCTGGCTGCCGATCCTGCCCGGGCCAGTGCCGGCGTGCAGCGGGTGATCGCCCTGCTGCAACGGCAGCCCCAGGCCGTGAACACCCTACAGAGCCTGGCGCACCTGGCCGGGATGAGCCGCTATCAGTTGATCCGGGCCTTTCGTGCCGCTACGGGGATGACGCCCCACGCCTACCAATTGAACCAGCGCGTCATCCAGGCCCGCGCTTGCCTACAAGATGGCGAGCCTGCCGCGGCATTGGCCCAGCGCCTGGGCTTCGCCGACCAGGCGCACTTTCAACGGGTGTTCAAGGCCCACGTCGGCGTCACCCCCGGGCGGTACCGTAATGCTTGATCCCAGCAGGGGCGAAGCTTGCTTGCGAGGGTCGTGAACGGTAGCGCCTGTTGATTGGATAAACCCCGCGCGGGCAAGCCTGGCTCCTGCATTTCCTTGACGGGTCGGCATTGCCGGCGGTACCGGGCTTGATCGGCGCGCAATTTTCTTCAATACCCAAGTTCCTGGCGCACAGCAGACTTCCCGCCCTTTTGCTTGCTGGAGGTCTTGACCGTGATCGAACAGTTCCTGTTGGTGGCCGCTGCACATTTTCTGGCGCTACTGTCCCCCGGCCCCGATTTCTTCCTGGTGGCCCGCATGTCCATGGCCGGCGGTTGGCGCTCGGCCACCGGCGCCTGCGTGGGCATTGCCCTGGCCAATGGCGTCTTCATCGTCCTGGCGTTTGCCGGCGTCTCGGTGTTCAGCCCCGAAGGCCAGCTGTTCCTGGTGATCCAACTGGCCGGGTGCGCTTACCTGCTGTACATGGGCTGGTTGTTTATCCGCCATGCCGGTGCCAGCACCTTAGCCACTGTGGCTTGCGACCAGCGCTCGCAAACTGCCAGCTGGTCCCGTGGGCTGGGCATGGGGCTGGCTTCGGGCCTTCTCAACCCCAAGAACGCCCTGTTCTACGCGAGCCTGGCGTCCCTGGTCGGGGCCGGCCTGGGCAGCGGCTGGAAACTGCTCTATGGCCTGTGGATGTTCAGTGCCGTGCTAGCCTGGGATGTGCTGGTGGCCGTGGCCATCGGCAATGATCGGGTTCGCCAGCGGTTCGCCCGGGCCCTGCCGTGGTTGGAAAGAAGCACCGGAGTGATCCTGATCCTGCTGGCCCTGGCAGTGATCGGCGCGACCTGGTTGCGGCGCTAGGCAGGCCAGGAAGCGCGTCGGGAGGAAAGTTACAAATCAACAACAAACCAACAATCTGCTGTCATGCCCTTAACCGATATTGTCGGACAAGCCTCAGGCCATCGGACGGAACCCGGCGCCCCTACCCTCCCCTTTATTTCACCCAAGGAGTACTCGCCATGCCCCAACAGCCCCGCCTGGGATGCGGCGCAGCCATCGTTCGCGATGGCCAACTACTGCTGGTCAAGCGCCTGCGGGCCCCCGAGGCCGGTCACTGGGGCTTGCCCGGCGGCAAGGTCGATTGGCTGGAGCCGGTGGAGCAAGCCATGCGCCGGGAGATCCTCGAAGAGCTGGGCTTGACGCTGCAGGAGGTCAGCCTGCTCTGCGTGGTGGACCAGATCGACCCGCAACGCCAGGAGCATTGGGTCGCCCCGGTATACCTGACCTCGGCACCGGAGATGGCACCGTGCAACCTGGAGCCGGAAAAACACAGCCAGATCGCCTGGTTCGAGCTGGACCGGCTACCGCAACCCCTGACCCAGGCCACCCGTACCGCCGTGCGCGCGCTGGTGCGCATGGCCGCGGTGGAAAGTTGAGCCTCGGTATCCGCTGGGCCTGCGTCTCACTGCTGGCCGTTGCCAGCCTGGCCAGCGCCACGCCGGAGCCCTCGGCACCGCTGCCGGCACCGCAGTACCGGCAGTTGGCCCGCCCCGACGGCTCGCGAATCGACTACTACCTGCTACAACGCAATCCCCGCCTGCCGGCGCAATCGCTGCTGGTGATCCTCCAGGGCTCGGATTGCAACAGCGTGAGCCGCATCCCCAGCATCCGGAAGTTGCTCCTGGCCATGCCCGAGGCCGATGTACTGACGGTGGAGAAGTACGGCATCGATGCAACGCTGCCCTACGACCAGGACAGCGAGCGCACGGACTGCCCGGCCCCCTACTTGCTCAACGACAGCCCCAGCCAGCGTGTGACAGACCTGCAGACCGTCATCGAGCACCTGCGCCAGCGGCGGGCCTACCCGCGCATCGTCGCCCTGGGAGGCAGCGAAGGTGCGGTGATCGCCCACGCCCTGGCGGCTCGTTCGCCCGCCATCGATGCCACCGTGGCGTTCAATGGGGGTGGCCGCTGGTTCCTCGATGACCTGCTGCACAGTGTCGATAGCGCTGGTGGGGACCCGGCGCAGCAGCACCAGGCGCGCCAGGGGCTACTGGCCTTCGTCGAACAGATGCGCCGGCAACCGGCGGCCGACGTGCAAGCCAGTGGCCATGGCAGTCGCTGGTGGCAAGAAGTGCTGGAACTGGATCAACAAGCGCTGCTACAGGCCAGCCGCGTGCCGGCGTTGATCATCCAGGCCTCGGCCGATGAGGCAGTATCGGTCAACGCAGTGACCGACCTGATCGAGCAACTGCGTCGCAACGGCCGGTCGAACCTGACATTTCGCGCCTATCCCGGCCTCGACCATCGACTGAGCGACCGCGACGGACAGAGCCAGATGGCCGCCGTGGTGCAGGACATCGCCCTGTGGCTCAGGCAGTTGCCGACGGTCGCGGATGAGCATGGCTGAGGCCGGCCACGGGCCAGTGAAGTGCGACCGATGGCCGCAGGCTTTGGTCTAATTAGCCCGCCGCGGCCCTCGTCCGTTTGTTACCATGCGCGGGTTTTTTGCCTGTCTGGCTGTTCAAAGGGCGTTATTTCATGAGTGTTTTACTGACTCGCCGCACGCTGCTCACCAGCGCCGGAGTACTCGGCCTGGGCCTGCTGGCCGGTTGCGACAATAGTCCCCGGCTGTCCTTCAAGTACGGCAAGGACCTGAGCAATCAGATCCTCGGCCGTACCTTCAAACTCACCGATTCCCAGGGCGAAACCAAGTCGCTGTCCAGCTACCGCGGCCTGATGCCAATGATCTTCTTCGGCTTCACCCAATGCCCGGCGGTCTGCCCCACGACCCTGGCCCGGGCGGCACAGGCCAAGAAGCTGATGGGCCGCGACGGCGATCGCCTCAAGGTGGTGTTCATCACCCTGGACCCGGAACGCGACACCCCTGCCGTACTGGATGCCTACGTCAAGGCGTTCGATCCCAGCTTCGAAGCGCTGTACGGCACCCTGGAGGAAACCGCGGCCACGGCCAAGGAGTTCGGCGTGTTCTACGAGAAGATCCCCAGCGGCGATACCTATACCCTCTCGCACACCGCCACCAGTTTTGTCTACGACTCACGGGGCACCTTGCGCCTGGGCCTGTCCCAGTCCCTCAACGCCCAGGAGTGCGCAGAAGATCTGCTCACCGTCATGGAGGTCTGTTAATGACTCTGCAACCCCGCCCATCCCGTCTCAAATCCGCCCTGCTGCTGGCCTCCCTGCTGGGCCTGGCCAATGCCGCCAGCGCCGCGACCCAGGTCGACAACGCCTGGGTCCGCGCCACCGTCGCCGGCCAGCACGCCAGCGGCGCCTTCATGGACATCACCGCCAGCAGCGATAGCAAGCTGGTCCAGGTGCAGTCGCCCGTGGCCAAGAACGTGCAGATCCACCAGTCGAGCATGCACAACGATGTGATGAGCATGCAGCAAGTGGATGCCGTCGCCCTGCCGGCCGGCCAGAAGGTCAGCCTGGATACCCACGGCTACCACGTGATGCTCATGGAGCTGACCGGCCAGATCAAGGCCGGCGACAAGGTGCCATTGACGCTGATCGTGGAAAACGCCAAGGGCGAGAAGGAAAGCATCAAGGTCGATGCCGAGGCCCGCGCCCTGAATGCGCCAGACCACGGTTCCATGGACCATGGTTCGATGGATCACAGCATGATGAAGCACTGAGGCCAGCCTCGCTCCCACACGCTGTACGGTCCTGAAAAAGCCGCTGCCCACACCGGGCAGCGGCTTTTTTCATTTGGGCCACCCGGTACCGGCGTTGCCAGGGGCGAACCTGCCTGTACCGCACAAGCTGGCTGTAGGCAGGCGTTGTGTTTCAGTCAAGGCCACGCGCCAGCCACACCGTGAACCCGCAGCAATCGGGATCTTCGCTGACATGCCGGACCACCTCGAAGCCATGGGTATCGAGCAGCGTGCAGTATTCGCCGGGATCAAGGCTGGCATGGTAGAGCGCCTCGCCCTCGAACTCACCAATGGCCTCGCCGGCTGCCGGGCCACTGGTGAACATCAGGGCGCAGCCTGGCCGGGCATGGCGCTCGAACACGGCAAACATGGCTCGCTGGTCATCGGGCGCCAGATGAAACAGGCTGTTCCAGGCCAGAATGCCGTCGAAATCTTCGTTCAAGGCCAGCGTGCGCATGTCGGCGTGGATCCAGCGTTGGTTGGCATGGCGCTGTTGGCACAGCTCCAGCAGCGTCGTCGAACTGTCGACCCCGGTCAGCGCACAGCCGTTGTCGATCAGGTGGCTTGCCATGGGGTCCGCACCGCCGCACCCCAGGTCGAGTACCAGGTGGCCATCGCCCATGAGCTGGCGAAAGCGCTGTAACCACACCCGCTCGCCTTCGAAGCCCCGGGTATGGGTGCGACGCCCCCTATCCCAAGCCTGGGCGTGGCGCTGGTACAACTGGACGATATGGCGGGCAGAGTCATGCATGCATCGAACTTCCATGTGGGCGGTAAACACGACGCCGATTAAACCCTGGACAGGCAAGCATCACAATCCACGGTTTCGGCGGCGTCCGCCTGGCGCGCCAGCCCACGCAGTTTTGTGCCATGCGAACAATCATCGTGGGCTACATGCTAGGGACCGCTGCAGGTTGGCGCTGGGCCTGGCGCACCGAGACGAACAACAACAGCGACAGGCCAGCGTACAGTCCGAACAGCCAACGGGCCGCTTGGGCCGCGCCATCGCTGCCAGCGCCCGAGCCCAGGCCCGCCAGGTTGACGATCATGCCAGCCAGGGCCGCCCCCAGGGCCGTAGCCACCAGTTGCACCGTGGTGATCGAGGCGCCGGCCAGTTCCTTCTGATCCTCAGGAGCGCGCTCCAGGACCTGGGACAACAGGTGGGGCCAGGCCAGGCCGATCCCCACCCCCACCGACACCATTGCCAGGCCTATGGCTCCCAGGCTCACCAGGCTGGTGGCCGCTGGCATGGCCCAGAACGCCAGGAGCAGGCCGGCGACCACCAGGAACGGCCCGCAGGCCACCGCCCGGGCTGCCCCTTGGGGGCTGCGGCCAGAGCTGAAGAGCGCGCCCAGGGTCCAGCCTGCGGCCATCAGTGCGGCAATGTAGCCCGCCAGCAACGGCGTTTGCTGATGCAGTACCTGGAGAAACAACGGCACGAAGACTTCGCTGGTCATGCCCACCACCAGCAACGCCATGGACAGGTACAGCGCTGCAAGGGCACTGCCCGATGCCAGGCTGCCCCTCGGCAACAGCCGCTGCGCGCTGCGGTTTTCCAGGACGCCAACCCATGCCAGCAGGCCCAGGCCGACCCCCAGCCCCACGGCGTTGTACAGCACCGAGGTGCTGATGCTGCCAATGGAGATCGCCAGCACCGTGACCGTCAGCAGAACCAGCTGCAACCCGGGAATCGGACTGCGGGCCGCAGGCTCTTGGCGCTGGCCGGGTAGCAAGGCCATGGCCAGCAGCATGAACAGCAACGTGCAGGGAATCAGCACCCAGAACGCCGCACGCCAGGCGCCATGCTCGGCAAAGACCCCGCCCACCGCCGGCCCGATCAGGGTGGCTGCGCCCCACATCGCCGAAATCAGCGCCATGGCCCGGGGCCACAGCGGCTCCTGGAACACCAGGCGGATCATCGCGTAGGGCAAGGCGAACAACAGCCCGCCGCCCAAGCCCTGGACGCTGCGCCCGGCGATCAGCCAGGCCATGTCCTGCGCCAGCCCGCACAGGCCGCACCCCAGCATGAAGACCAGGGCCGCCAGGGCGTAGGCAAGCTTGGGTCCCAACTTCGCCAGGACCCGGGTAGACAGGACCGAGCCGATGATCGAGGCCACCACGAACAATGTGGTGTTCCAGGCGTAGTAATCCAGGCCGCCGATGTCCTTGACCACCGAGGGCAGCAAAGTGGTGACCAGGTAGACGTTGATTGCGTGCAGCGCGACGCCGCCGGCCAGGGCCGCGGAGCGTAACCCGTTCCTGCCCGATAGCAAGGCCGACCAACCCGTTGTCGATGCCATGGTGTGTTCCTGTCTGGTTATTCGAGAAGGCGCCAATGTATTACACAAGTATTTACTTTGATAATTAGTTTTTTCCATGCCCCTGTTGGCCCCAGGACGATCAGGACTTGGCGATTCGCCAGGCCAAGGCTTGCAGGCCTGTTATGCTTGCCCGGTCGCCAGCCACTGGCAGGCCACCGAATTTTCCTATCCGCCTATTGGTTAATGGCCCCGCATGTCTTCGATGTCCCCTCAAGCCGACAAGAAAAACCCCGGCGCCACCGCCGAGCGCATTCTGTATCTGCTCAAGACCCGTGGCCCGCTGAAAACCGCCGACCTGGCACCGTTGCTGGAGATCTCCCAGGAGGCGGCTCGCCAGCAATTGCAGAAGCTGGTGGACAGCGAACTCATCAGCGGGCAACTGATGCCGGCCCAGGGCGCAGGTCGGCCCTCGCAGAAGTGGGTCTTGACCGAACAGGCCCAGGCGCGTTTTCCCGATACCCACGCCAACCTGACCTTGCAATTGATCGACTCGATTCGCGCGGTGTATGGCGCCGACGGCGTGGAGCGCATCGTCAGCGATATGGAGCGCATCAACACCGCCGAATACCTTGGCGCCTGCAGTCCATTGCCGTCCCTGGAGGCACGGGTCCGGGCGCTGGCGCAGATCCGCGAGGTAGCCGGCTACATGGCCCATGTCGAACCCGATGGCGATGCTTGGCTGCTGATCGAAAGCCATTGCCCGATCTGCGTCGCGGCCCGGCAATGCCAGGGCTTCTGCCGCTCCGAATTACAGGTGTTCCAGGCCGCCATCGGTGAACTGGGCCATGTGCAGCGGGTGGAGCACTTGATCACTGGCGATCGCCGCTGCGTATACCGCATCAGCGCCGTGGAGCCGCATTGATGGCGCCCCTGCTGTGGCGCCTGCTGAAACAGGCAGGCCTGGTGCTCGGGATCGCAGGAGTGACCCTGCTGGCCTGGCGAGCCTACGACAGTGCGGCGGGCCCGGCGCTGCAACCCTGGCACCTGCATGTGCCCCATGAACTCGATGCCGAGCAACTCGACCGGGCAGACTGGGCCACCTGGCTCAAGGCCGAGGAGCGGGTGTTCGCCGAAGTTGAGCAACAGGTCAGCGCAACCCTCGATCCCGCCCAGGTGCCGGCCTTCAATCGCTATCGCCAGGACAGCAGGACCTACCCGCCAGCGTTCGCCACGAACTGGAACCACTCCTACATACTGCGCCCCAAAGGCCGGCCACAAGGTGTGGTGGTACTGGTGCATGGCCTTACAGACTCGCCCTACAGCCTGCGCCATGTCGCCCGTCGCTATGTCGAGCACGGCTACCTGGCCATCGGCCTGCGCTTGCCCGGTCACGGCACGGTACCCGCGGGCCTGACCGATGCGCGCTGGCAGGACTGGCTGGCCGCGACCCGCATGGCGCTACGCACCGCCCGCCAGGAAGTGCCGGCCCCGGCGCCCTTGCATATCGTTGGCTACTCCAACGGCGGCGCCCTGGCGGTCAAGTACGCCCTGGACGCCCTGGCCGATCCACGCCTGCCCCAGGCCCAGCGCCTGGTGCTGATCTCGCCAATGATCGGGGTGGCGGCGTCCGCGCGTTTTGCCGGGTTGGCCGCGTGGCCCGCAGTGTTCCCGGCCTTCAGCAAGGCGGCTTGGCTGAACCTGCGTCCAGAGTACAACCCGTTCAAGTACAACTCGTTCCCGGTCAACGGCGCACGCCAGTCCTGGTTGCTCACCGATGCCCTGCAAAGCCAGTTGCTGGCCCTGGCGGAGGATCCGCGATTGGCCAACCTGCCACCGATCCTGAGCTTCCAGTCGCTGACCGACGCCACCGTCAGCACTCGGGCGCTGGTCGATGGGTTGTACCAGCGGTTGCCAGCCAACGGCAGCGAGCTGGTGATCTTCGACCTCAACCGCGCCCGGGATTTCGAAGGCCTGCTGGACCCGGCGAGCGTCACCTCCCTGGCCGGGCTGCTGCCACCTCCGCCCCGCCGCTACACGACGCAGGTGCTGACCAACAGTGGCAGCGCCAGCATGGCCATGGAGCTGCAGACCACCACCGCCGCCAGCGAGCACAGCACTCGCCAGCCCCTGGACCTGGCCTATCCGCCGGAAGTGTTTTCCCTGTCCCACGTGGCCCTGCCCTTCCCCCTGGATGACGCCCTGTACGGGACCCAGCCATCGACTGCCGAAGACTTCGGGGTACACCTGGGTACCGTGGCGGCCCGGGGCGAGCGTGGGGTGCTGGTCGTTCCGATGGATGAGTTGATGCGCCTGACCGCCAATCCATTCTTTCCCTACCTGATCCAGCGCATCGAGGCGGATATAGATCATGCAACAGTTTCAGCATTGATCCGGTGAATGGCCTACTGCTAGCGTCCCGTCCCTTTCGCTCCCTTGATGCACGAGGGGGCACGACTGCCCCTCGGGCAGGGAGTGAGCATGCTAATCAAGAATCGCCTCCAGGCCCTGCGCCTCGGTCTTCTTCGCCAGCGATACAGCGTTGCCTGCCTCGGTGGCGCGCTACTGCTGGCCGCCAGCCAGACCAGCCAGGGCGCCCCGCAACAGGACTATTGGTACCTGCAGACCAGCGCCTATACCCAGCACTGGAAGCATGACCCCGACCACAACAACCACCAGGACCTGGCCGGCCTGGAACGCAATTACGCCGATGGCCAGCTCTGGGGCCTGAGCACTTTTCGCAATTCCTTCTCCCAGCGCTCCTACTACGCCTATGCAGGCAAGGCCTGGGAAAACGCCAGCTGGCCGGTCTACGCCAAGCTCAGCGGCGGCCTGATCCAGGGCTACAAGGGCAAGTACAAGGACAAAATTCCACTCAACCACTTCGGCGTGGCCCCGGCCCTGATTCCGGCCATTGGCGCCCACTACGGCCCGCTCGGGACCGAGGTGGTGCTACTGGGCAGCGCCGCGATGATGGTCAACCTCGGCTACCGCTTCTGAAGCCATGCGGGGCGTATCGGTTCAGTGCCCGGACAGGTGCCTTGGCGATACTGCTGGTGACCGGCCAGGCGCCAGAGCCTGGCCGGTCACCGCTCGACTGGACGCGCCGGGCAGTCTTATTTTTCGTCCTCGCAACCCAGCCCCTGGCGCTGGGGCTCTTCATCCACCAAGGTCTTGCCGGTGCGCCCCATGATCTGCCCTTGCAAGGCCCGCAGTTCACCACCATCGAGGCGCTTGCAGCTGTTGATTTCCCAAACATCGCCGGTATTCAGGCTCACCGAGAACAACCCCCAGTACTCGGTGGCACCGGCCTTGGGATCGTTGTAGCCCAGGCTGAAATCGAAGTACCCCGGATGAGGGGGCTTGCCGCTCTCATCCTGCAGGTCGCCATCGACGAAGACTCCCGGCTTGCTCATCGGGTAGTCCTGGTGCTTGAGGGCCACCAGCAGCACCTGTTGGGCTTGTTCGCGGCTCAACCCGGTGGAGGCGATCTGGGTCGGCTGCAACGCGGATTGGGCACAGGCACTGAGCCCCGCACAGGCCAGGGACAGGCCCAGCCCCCAGGAAACGGCCGTGGCCCTCAGCATGCCAGCCGCCCCCTGACTGCAACGATGATGTCCGCCAGGTATTTGGCGAAGCCATTGCGCCCACCCGTGGCCGCGTCCCCGCTGTTGTAGCCGCTGCGTACCAGGGCCTGGGCAAACTCCATGGGCTCACGCTTGCCCCGTACCGAACCGCCATAACGCTGGGCGAAGGACTGTGCCGATTGCTGGAATGAGGCGAACTTGGCGACCTTGATCGCCGCATTGCCCTGGGGCGACTCGGCGCCGCTCTGCAGCGGCGCCGGGGCATGCATGGAAAAATAGTTATTGAGATCCCGGGCAATCCGCCCGGTACCGTATTGGCTTTCCTGGGCAGCCAGGCCGAGGATGTTCTCCACCGGCAGGTCCAGTTGATCAGCGATTGGCTGGCACACGGCCTTGTACTTGCTGACAAAGGTCACGGCACTGATGTTGTTGCACAGTCTGGCGCTCATCGGTCTTCCCTCATGATGTGTCAATTCCATTTCCAGCGATTTTCCGGCGCTGAGTATAAATCAGCGCCAGGGCCTTGCCTGCGCCTTTCTTAACCTGCTCCACCCAAGCTGTGGCACACATCACAGGCCATTCGGCATGAGCTCGGCCATGACAGGAATTACGCATAAATTTGACGATTTTTTCTTGTTTGCCGCTCTACATTGCGCCCAGCTTTCACCTGCAAATGATTCCCATTGGTCAACGTGAAACGGCGACTTCCCAAGCCAAGGTCCGGACCGATGCCTCCAAAAAAACCAGGAGCTGCCTTCACCATGGCCATTCGTACCCCCTCTCTCTTCAAGTCCGCCCTGCTCGCCGGCGCCGTGATGGCTGCCGGGCATGCCTGGGCGGCGGATGCCGACGGCATCCTGGTCTACAACGCCCAGCATGAGGGCCTGACCAAGGCCTGGGTCGAAGGTTTTACCCGCGACACCGGGATCAAGGTCACCCTGCGCAATGGCGATGACAGCGAGATGGGCAACCAGCTGGTGCAGGAAGGCAATGCTTCCCCGGCAGACGTGTTTCTGACAGAGAACTCCCCGGCCATGGCCCTGGTGGATAACGCCGGGCTGCTGGCCAAGGTCGCTCCGACCACCCTCGAGCAGGTCGGCGCCGCTTACCGGCCGAGCCATGGCAACTGGGTGGGGATCGCAGCCCGCTCCACCGTGTTCGTCTACAACCCGACCAAGCTCGACTCCGGCCAGTTGCCCAAGTCGCTGATGGACCTGGCAACACCGGCCTGGAAAGGCCGGTGGGCCGCCTCGCCCGCCGGGGCTGACTTCCAGGCCATCGTCAGTGCCGTCCTGGAGCTCAAGGGCGAAGCCGCCACCCTGGAATGGCTCAAGGGCATCAAGGCCAATGCCAGCCTGTATCGCGGCAACAGCGCGGTGCTCAAGGCCGTCAATGCCGGCCAGGTGGACAGTGGCGTGATCTATCACTACTACAGCTTCGTCGACCAGTCCAAGACCGGGGAAAACAGCAAGAACACCGCGCTGTACTACTTCAAGCACCAGGACCCGGGGGCTTTCGTCAGCCTTTCCGGAGGTGGCGTACTGGCCTCCAGCAAGCACCAGGAACAAGCCCAGGCCTTCCTCAAGTGGATTACCAGCAAGCAGGGCCAAGAGGTACTCAAGAGCGGTCGCTCATTCGAATATGCCGTGGGCCAGGACGCGCCATCCAATTCGCAACTGGTGCCCCTGGCCGAACTGGATGCCCCCAAGGTCGATGCCGCCAGGCTCAACAGCAAGAAAGCCGTGGACCTGATGGGCCAGGCCGGTCTCCTGTAAGCCATGGCAGACGACCTGTCGCTGTCCAACGCCGCCGATATCGGCAAGGCCCGGGGCACCACGCTGGCCGGCTATCGCCGTCGTGGCCTGGGCCCGGGGGCCGTGCCGTGGCTGTCGGCAACGGCCTTGCTGGTGTCGTTGCTGGCCTTGCTGCCCCTGGGGTTCGTCGTTGGCATCTCGATCCAGACCGGCTGGGCGACCATTGCCCAATTGCTGTTGCGCCCACGGGTCTTGGAGCTGCTGTACAACACCCTGTTGCTGCTGGCCCTGACGCTGCCCTTGTGCGTGCTGCTGGGCGTGGCCCTGGCCTGGCTCACAGAGCGCACCGACCTGCCGGGGCGCCGGGCCTGGTCCCTGCTGGCGGTGGCCCCCCTGGCCGTACCGGCGTTCGTTCACAGCTATGCCTGGGTCAGCCTGCTGCCGACCCTGCATGGATTGCCGGCCGCCGTGCTGGTGTCGGTGATTGCCTATTTCCCTTTCATTTACCTACCGGTCGCTGCCTCCTTGCGCCGGCTCGACCCGGCTATCGAAGACGTTGCCGAGTCCCTGGGGCTACGGCCCTGGCCACTGTTCCTGCGGGTAGTCCTGCCACAACTGCGCCTGGCCATCGGCGGCGGTGCGTTGCTGGTGGGCCTGCACTTGCTGGCCGAGTATGGCCTCTACGCGATGATTCGCTTCGATACCTTCACCACCGCCATCTATGACCAGTTCCAGTCCACCTATAACGGACCTGCGGCCAATATGTTGGCCGGGGTGCTGGTGCTGTGCTGCCTGCTGTTGCTGACGATCGAGTCTGCCAGTCGGGGTCATGCCCGCTACGCCCGGGTCGGTTCCGGCAGCCCCAGGGCACAACGTGCCGTGCGCTTGCAGGCGATTTCGCGCTACGCCGGCCTGGGGCTGACGATACTCACCAGCCTCCTGGCCCTGGGCGTTCCCCTATGGACCCTGGGCAAGTGGTTGCTGGCCGGCGGGATGGCCGTCTGGCAAAGCGCGGACTTGCTGCCCAGCCTGCAACAGACCCTGGTCCTGGCCAGCCTCGGCGCATTGCTGACCACCCTGGTCGCCCTGCCCCTGGCCTGGTTGTCGATCCGCGCCCCGGGCCCGTTGCTGCGGCTGCTGGAAAGCTGCAACTACATCAGCAGCTCCCTGCCGGGCATCGTCGTTGCCCTGGCGCTGGTGACCATCACCGTAAAATTCGCCCGGCCGCTTTACCAGACCAGCCTTTGCGTACTCCTGGCCTACGCCCTGATGTTCCTGCCCCGGGCGCTGGTCAGCTTGCGGGCCGGCATCGCCCAGGCCCCGGTGGAGCTGGAAAACATCGCTCGCAGCCTGGGCCGTGGACCGCTGCAGGCCCTGTGGTGGATCACCCTGCGCCTGGCGGCACCGGGGGCGGCGGCCGGGGCGGCGCTGGTGTTCCTGGCCATCAGCAACGAGCTGACGGCCACCCTGCTGCTGGCACCCAACGGCACCCGGACCCTGGCGACCGGGTTCTGGGCCATGACCAGCGAAATCGACTACGCCGCGGCAGCGCCCTATGCCTTGCTGATGATTGTGCTTTCACTGCCGTTGACCGGCCTTCTCTACCAACAGTCCAGGCGCAGCGCAGGCCGATGAATACCCTTGAACTCCATGCAGTGCACAAATCCTTCGGCCCAGTAGCGGCGCTGACCGATATCAACCTTTGCGTCCCCTCTGGCAGTCGCACGGCAATCGTCGGCCCCTCGGGCTCCGGCAAGACCACTCTTTTGCGCATGATTGCCGGTTTCGAATTCCCCGACCGTGGGCACATTACCCTCGACGGCCAGGTCATGGTCGACGACCGGGGCGCAGTGCCTGCCCACCAGCGCCTGATTGGCTATGTCCCGCAGGATGGCGCGCTGTTCCCACACTTGAGCGTGGCGGCCAATGTCGGTTTCGGCCTGCCAGGGAGCCTGGACAGCAAGCGCCAGCGCATCGCTGAACTGCTGGAAATGGTCGCCCTGGAGGCCAACATGGCAACACGCTGGCCCCATGAGCTGTCCGGCGGCCAGCAACAACGAGTGGCCCTGGCTCGCGCCCTGGCCCAGCGCCCGCGGCTGATGCTGCTGGATGAGCCCTTCTCCGCCCTGGATACCGGCTTGCGGGCCTCGATGCGCAAGACCGTCGCCCGCCTGCTGGCCGCTGCCGGAGTGACCACGGTCCTGGTTACCCACGATCAGGCCGAGGCCTTGTCCTTTGCCGACCAACTGGTGGTCATGCGCCAGGGTCGGTTGATCCAGGCCGGCCCTCCCCTGGAGCTGTACCAGCACCCGCAGGATGCGCAGACGGCGTTGTTCCTGGGCGATGCCGTGCTGCTACCGGCGCACCTGGACAACGGCCTGGCCCACTGCGACCTCGGCGTGCTGCCTGTACGCGATTCGGCTGCCAGGGGCCAAGCCACGATCATGTTGCGCCCGGAGCAATTGCAACTGGCTCCAGAGGCCCCGGGAAGCGGGGTCGCCTCCGGTTGCGTCGCCGTGGTCAAAGATTGCGACTTCGCCGGCAACACCTGCACCCTCAATGTCGCCCTGGCCACCGCTAGCGGTGGCGAGCAGCTGCTGCCGGTACGCAATCAGGGCCCCCACCTGCCGGCCCCGGGTACTCGGGTAAGGATCTCTACCCAGGGCCTGGCGCATGTCCTGGGTGCGACAACAGCAACTTGAGCCACGCCTTGGCGGCGCACGCGATTGGGCCTGATACTGGCGCGATACCCGCCCATGGCGGGTGCAGTGAGCTCCACTTTGAACAAGGATTGAACAATGACCGAGCCTGCCAGCGCAGCAGACGAGTACGTAATGATGCAGGCGGCCCACTGGTGCATCCGCCTGCGCGAGGACGATTGCAGCCTCGCGGAACGCCAGGCCTTCGAGGACTGGCTACTGAGCGACCCGAGCCACGCCTGTGAGTACTCCAGGATGCTGGAAGTCTGGGATCTGACCGGCCAGCTCGTTCCCGGCACGCCGGCAGCCTGAGGCCGGCGGATTACAGGTCGAAACGGTCGATGGCGCGACGACGTTCGTTGTCGTCGCGCAGGTCATAGCTGGCGGTGGTCTGGATATTGGTGTGGTGGGCCAGTTTCTGGGCGATCGACAGGTCATGCTCTTCGATCACCCGGGTAATGAACGAGCGACGAAAATCATGGGGCATGATCCGCAAGCCCACCTCGGCTCCTCGCTGCCGGGCGATGTAGTAGATGGCATGCTTGCTGATACGTTCACGGGTGATATGGCCGCCGCGGCGAATGCGATTGAACAGGAACGGATCATCGGCCTGCCCCTCGGGCAGGCATTCGCGGCGCAGGTCGAGCCAGGCTTGCAGCTTGTGGAAGGCCCAGGCCGGCGCGTACTTGATCAACTGCTTGTTGCCCTTGGCCAGCACCTCGAGGCTGCGCTGGTCGAAGTCCACCTGGGCCAGGTCAAGGTTCACCGATTCCGACTTGCGCATGCCCGAGCCATAGAGCACCGCGATGATCGCCGCGTCACGCACTCCCTGGGGCCGCGGATCCGCCGCGCACACGCCCATCAGGTCCTGGATCAGGGAACGTCGCAGGTTGCGGCCGCGCCCCAGGCGCGTGCCGGCGATGGGCTTTACCGAGCGCATCTTGAGCAGATGATCCTGGCTGATCAGGCTGGCCCGCCAGGCCTCGTTCATGACTCCGCGCAGGGCATTGACGTACAGCGAAGAGGTATTGGGGGCGTAGCCATCGCGACGCAAGGTCGCGACCAGGGCGGTGACATGCTCCGGCTGCAGTTGGTGCCAGGGAATGTCCTCAAGGTTCATGTCCTCATACCCCAGGCGGTCGGCCGCGTCCTGCAACACATAACGCAGGGTCGACTGGCTGGAGGGCGCCAATCGCGCCAGGTACAGGCTCAAGGGATTGGTCGCGCCGATGTTTTCGCTGGCTTGTTCGATGGGCACCGTCATGGACATATGTAACAAACCGGTTGCACTTGATTGCGCCTTGGCCAGTTGCGAAAAATCCCTGGGTTGCACCCTTTTCTGCTCGCCTTAAACCCGCTAAAACTGGCGGCTACAGCCAATTGATGAACAAAATTAACAAGAAACTGAACCCTGCCTGTCTGGCTCGCAGAAAAACGGACTTTTACCTTATTTTTCATATTCGTTTCACATTTTTCCGCTTAATCTCAGCCACCGACGGCCAAGGGTCTTAGTGCAGTCCTTTCGCAGGTTGCAAAGATAACACCTTGATCCACATTTACTTTTCACAAAACTAGTCTTTACTCATTTGCTGCATGGAATGCCACGCTGGCTCAATCAACTGGATGCGCCTGATGACTGCTTGACCTCCCCGCGTTCCATGAACCGTTGTTCGCTCGCTACACCCCGTATTCTGTAACCCGAGGTAACCATGAACCAGGCTTTCCTTCCTTTCTCGCGCCCGAGTATTGGCGATGAAGAGGTTGCTGCTGTAGAGCAGGTTCTGCGTTCCGGCTGGATCACCACCGGCCCGAAAAACCAGGAACTCGAGCAGCTCTTCGCCGAACGTGTCGGCGCCCGCCATGCCGTGGCCTTGTCCTCGGCCACCGGCGCCATGCACATCACCCTGCTGGCCTTGGGCATCGGTCCGGGGGATGAGGTGATCACCCCCTCCCAGACCTGGGTTTCCACCGCCAACATGATCTGCCTGCTGGGTGCTACCCCGGTGTTCGTCGATGTCGATCCCGACACCCTGATGAGCGACGCAGCCACCATCGAAGCGGCCATCACGCCCAAGACCAAGGCCATTATCCCGGTGCACTATGCCGGTGCAGCCTTCGACCTCGATCCACTGTATGCCCTGGCCGACAAGCACGGCATCGCCGTGATCGAGGACGCCGCCCACGCGGCCGGCACGACCTACCGAGGTCGTGAGATCGGTGCCCGGGGTACGGCGATCTTCTCGTTCCATGCAATCAAGAACATGACATGCGCCGAAGGCGCGATGTTCGTCAGCGACGACGAAGCCCTGGCCAACCGTGTGCGCATGCTCAAGTTCCACGGGCTGGGCGTGGATGCCTATGACCGCCTGACCCATGGTCGCAAGCCCCAGGCCCAGGTGATCGAACCCGGCTTCAAGTACAACCTGGCGGACATGAATGCCGCCATCGCCCTGGTGCAACTGCAGCGCCTGGACCAGATCAACGCCCGCCGCGAAGTGTTGGCCAAGGCTTACCTGGAGCGTCTGGCCGACCTGCCGGTGCAACCGCTGCACGTGCCGCAGTACCCGCAGCAGCACAGCTGGCACCTGTTCATCCTGCGCATCGACGCCGAGCGCTGCGGCCTGGATCGCGAAGCCTTCATGAAGGGCCTGCAGGAGCAGAACATCGGCACGGGTATCCACTTCATCGCCACCCACATACATACCTATTACCGCCAGCGCTTCCCGGATGTGCACCTGCCACATACCGAATGGAACTCTGCGCGACTGTGCTCGATCCCACTGTTTCCGGACATGACACTCGACGATGTCGAGCGGGTTGCCGGCGCCATTGAAAACCTCCTGGACTGAAACCCTTGAAACCTTATCCCATTCAGTTCGTGTCGATCGTCATCCCGGTCTACAACGAAGAACAGAGCCTTCCCGAGCTGTTGCGACGTACCGAAGCGGCTTGCCGCCTGCTCAAGCACGACTTTGAAATCGTCCTGGTGGACGACGGCAGTCGCGACGAGTCGGCGAATATCCTGCAAGCCGCCGCGGAACGCGAAGGCAGCCCGGTGGTGGCGGTCATCCTCAATCGCAACTACGGCCAGCACGCGGCGATCATGGCCGGTTTCGAGCAGTGCCGCGGCGACGTGGTGATTACCCTCGATGCCGACCTGCAGAACCCGCCGGAGGAAATCCCGCGCCTGGTGGCCCAGGCCGAGCTCGGCTACGACGTGGTCGGCACCGTGCGCAACAACCGCCAGGACTCGGCCTTTCGCCGCTGGCCATCGAAGCTGATCAACATGGCGGTGCAACGCTCCACTGGCGTGGCCATGAGCGACTACGGCTGCATGCTGCGCGCCTACCGCCGGACCATCATCGACGCGATGCTGGCCTGCACCGAACGCAGCACCTTCATCCCGATCCTGGCCAACAGCTTCGCCCGGCATACCACCGAGGTCTTGGTGGAGCACGCCGAGCGCGAGCACGGCGACTCCAAGTACAGCCCGATGCGCCTGGTCAACCTGATGTTCGACCTGATCACCTGCATGACCACCACGCCCCTGCGCTTGCTGAGCATCATCGGTTTCGGCATGGCCGGCCTGGGCGCACTGTTCGCCCTGATGCTGATCGTCCTGCGGTTGATCTTCGGCGCGACCTGGGCTGGCGACGGCACCTTCGTCTTGTTCGCGGTGCTCTTCGTGTTCACCGGCGGCCAGTTCATCGGCATGGGCCTTTTGGGTGAATACCTGGGGCGCATGTACAGCGACGTGCGAGCCCGCCCACGCTTCTTCATCGAAAGAGTCTTGCGCAGCCACCCGGCGGTTCCGGCCCCGGTTGTGACTGTCGACGGTTTAACTTCCACCCATACTGATCAGGTTTCCCCATGAGCAATAAAGCTGTCGTCTTCGCCTACCACGATATTGGCTGTGCTGGCATCGAAGCCCTGCTCAACGCAGGTTATGAGATCGCCGCGGTGTTCACCCATGCCGATGACCCGAAGGAAAACACCTTCTATGGTTCCGTCGCGCAACTGTGCGCCCGCAAGGGTATCGCCGTGCATGCCCCGGAAGATGCCAACCACCCGCTGTGGATCGAGCGCATCGCCAAGCTCAATCCCGACTACCTGTTCTCCTTCTACTACCGCAACCTGCTGAGCGAGCAGCTGCTGGCCACCGCCAGCAAGGGCGCGTTCAACCTGCACGGTTCCCTGCTGCCGCGCTACCGTGGCCGCGCCCCAGCGAACTGGGTCCTGGTAAAAGGCGAGACCGAGACCGGCGTGACCCTGCACCGCATGGTCAAGCGCGCCGATGCCGGCGCGATCATCGCCCAGGAACGCGTGGCCATCGAGCGCAGCGACACCGCGCTGAGCCTGCACCACAAGCTGCGTGATGCCGCCGCCAGCCTGCTGCGCGATACCCTGCCGGCACTGGCCCAGGGCAAGATCAGCGAAACCGTCCAGGATGAATCCAAAGCCAGCTACTTTGGCCGGCGTACCGCCGCGGACGGCAAGCTGGACTGGAAACGCCCCGCCGAAGAACTGTTCAACCTGGTGCGTGCCGTGACCCAGCCCTACCCTGGCGCCTTCTGCGCCGTCGGTGAGCACAAGCTGATCGTCTGGAGCGCCGAGGTGGCCAAGGGCAACGAAGGCCAGGCTCCGGGCCGGGTCATCAGCGTCGATCCGCTGCGCATCGCCTGTGGCGAAGACTCCCTGGTCATCACCTCCGGCCAGCGCAACGCCAACGGCCTGTACCTGAGCGGCCCGCAACTGGCCAACGAACTGGGCCTGGTGGACGGCTCCCTGCTGCGCGGCGCCGAGTCCGGCCGCAAGCCACGTCGTACCCGCGTACTGATCCTGGGCGTCAACGGCTTCATCGGTAACCACCTGTCCGAGCGCCTGCTGCGCGACGACAAGTACGAAGTCTATGGCCTGGACATCGGCTGCGACGCCATCGAGCGCCTGCGCAGCCACCCGAACTTCCACTTCGTCGAAGGCGACATCAGCATTCACTCCGAGTGGATCGAGTACCACATCAAGAAGTGCGACGTGGTCCTGCCGCTGGTGGCCATCGCCACCCCGATCGAATACACCCGTAACCCACTGCGCGTATTCGAGCTGGACTTCGAAGAGAACCTGAAGCTGGTTCGCTACTGCGTGAAGTACAACAAGCGGGTGATCTTCCCGTCGACCTCGGAAGTCTATGGCATGTGCCAGGACAAGAACTTCGACGAAGACAACTCCAACCTGATCGTCGGCCCGATCAACAAGCAGCGCTGGATCTACTCGGTCTCCAAGCAACTGCTGGACCGCGTGATCTGGGCCTACGGCGCCAAGGGCCTGAACTTCACCCTGTTCCGTCCATTCAACTGGATGGGCCCACGCCTGGACCGCCTGGACTCGGCACGTATCGGTAGCTCCCGGGCCATCACCCAGCTGATCCTCAACCTGGTGGAAGGCACCCCGATCCGCCTGTTCGACGGTGGCGAGCAGAAACGCTGCTTCACCGACATCGCTGACGGCATCGAGGCCCTGGCCCGCATCGTCGACAACGAAAACGACTGCTGCAACGGCCAGATCGTCAACATCGGCAACCCGGACAACGAAGCCAGCATCCGCCAGTTGGGCGAAGAGCTGCTGCGCCAGTTCGAAGCCCACCCGCTGCGTGGCAACTTCCCACCGTTCGCCGGTTTCCGCGAAGTGGAAAGCAAGGCCTTCTACGGCGCGGGCTACCAGGACGTGGAGCACCGCAAGCCAAGCATCGAGAATGCCAAGCGCCTGCTGAACTGGGAACCGACCGTGGAAATGAGCGAAACCATCGGCAACACCCTGGACTTCTTCCTGCGCGAAGCCATGCTGGAAATCGCCGATCGCGCCAAAGAAGAAGCACGCTGATGCAGGCAGGTCTGCGCATTGATGTCGATACCTACCGCGGCACCCGGGAGGGGGTGCCACGGCTGCTCGAATCGCTGGATGAAGCCGGGGTCAAAGCCACGTTCTTCTTCAGCGTCGGGCCGGACAACATGGGGCGCCACCTGTGGCGCCTGATCCGTCCGCAGTTCCTCTGGAAAATGCTGCGGTCCAATGCTGCCGGCCTGTATGGCTGGGACATTCTCCTGGCCGGCACCGCCTGGCCAGGCAAACCCATTGGCCGGGACCTGGGGCACTTGATGCGCCAGGCCCTGGCTGCCGGACACGAAGTCGGCCTGCACGCCTGGGATCACCACGGCTGGCAGGCCAACACCGGGCGCTGGAGCCAGGCACAGCTGATCGAACAGATCCGCCGTGGCGTCGACAGCCTCAACGATATTCTCGGGCAAGCGGTGAGCTGCTCGGCATCCGCCGGTTGGCGTGCCGATGAGCGGGTCATCGAAGCCAAGCAACAATTCGGTTTTCGCTACAACAGCGATTGCCGCGGCCAGAGCCTGTTCCAGCCACGCTTGGCGGACGGCGGCCTGGGCGCGCCACAGATTCCGGTAGACCTGCCGACCTTCGACGAAGTCGTCGGCCCGGTGGTCTCGAGTGCTGATTTCAACGCTTTCATCCTCGACCGGTTCAAGCCAGGCAAGCTCAATGTCTACACCATCCACGCCGAAGTAGAAGGGATTCTGATGGCCAATGACTTCCGCCAGCTGCTGGCCAGTGCCAAGCAGCGCGACATTCATTTCCAGCCCCTGGGAGACATGCTCCCGGCGGACATCTCCAGCTTGCCGGCAGGCCAGGTGGTACGCGGCGCCCTGGAAGGCCGCGAAGGCTGGCTGGGAGTGCAAGGAGCATGACCAGACGTTGGGCCCTGTCACTGCTGCTGATCGCTTTCGGCCTGTTCTACCTCCTGCCCATGGCTACCCACGGCCTGTGGATTCCCGATGAAACCCGCTACGCGCAGATCAGCCAGGAAATGCTCCATGGCGGTCAATGGGCGTCACCGCATTTCATGGGGATTCGCTATTTCGAAAAACCGGTGGCGGGCTACTGGATGATGGCCATTGGTCAGGCCGTTTTCGGTGACAACCTGTTCGGGGTACGCGTGGCGTCAGCCCTGAGTACCGGACTGAGCGTGGTCCTGGCCTACCTGTTGGCCATGCGCTTGTGGAACGATCCGCGCAAGGCCCTGGCCAGCGCCGTGCTGTACATGAGTTTCACCGTGATGGCGCTCGTGGCGGGCTACGCCAACCTCGACCCGCAATTCACCTTCTGGGTCAACCTGAGCCTGGTTGCGCTGTGGTTCACGTTCGACTGCAAGACCTCCCGCGGGCAGCTACTGGCCTGGGTCGTCCTGGGCCTGGCCTGCGGCATGGGCTTCATGACCAAGGGATTCCTGGCCTGGTTGCTGCCAGTGTTGGTGGCCCTGCCCTACGCCATCTGGCAAAAACGCCTGAAATCGCTGCTGGTATTGGGTGGCATCGGCGTCCTCGTTGCCATCCTCATCAGCCTGCCCTGGGCCTTGGCGGTGCACGCCCAGGAACCGGACTACTGGCGTTTCTTCTTCTGGCACGAGCATATTCGCCGCTTCGCCGGTGAAGATGCCCAGCATGCCTCGCCATGGTGGTACTACCTGCCATTGCTGGTGGCCTTCAGTGTGCCATGGGTCATGCTGTTGCCTGCAACCTTCAAACAGGCCTGGAGCCAGCGACGCCTGGGCAGTAGCGGCTTCCTGCTGCTGTGGCTGGTGCTGCCACTGGCCTTCTTCAGCCTGAGCAAGGGCAAGCTGCCCGCCTATATCCTGCCGTGCCTGCTACCGCTGGCGCTGCTGATGGGCAATACCCTGATGGATCGCCTGAGTGCCAAGCAGACACGCATCATCAGCCTCAACGGCCTGCTCAATCTGCTGGCAGGCCTGTTGGGTTTGCTGGCGCTGGTGTACTTCCAGCTGAAAAAACCGGTGTATGTGGACGAGCCGCAGCACTTGGTGCTGGTTTACGTCCTGCTGCTGGGCTGGATCCTCAGCAACCTGCTGCAAGCCATGCGTCCGTTGACCCTGTGGGCGGCTCCAGCCCTGGGTAGTTTCCTGCTGGCGGCCCTGGCCCCGGCCGCCCTGCCCAATTCGGTGGTCTACAACAAGATTCCCGACCAATTCATCATCGATCACGTAGGTGAACTGAACGAAGCCAAGCACCTGCTGAGCAACGACCTTGGCGCGGCCTCGGCCCTGGCCTGGCGTCTGCGCCGCAGCGATGTGACCTTGTACAACACCGAGGGCGAGTTGAAATACGGCCTGGCCTATGACGATTCGGCCCAGCGCAAGGTCAACCTGGAGCAGGTCCAACCGTGGATAGCCGAGGCCCGCAAGCAAGGCTCTGTAGGCGTGGTCATGCGGGTCAAGAGCCGCGACGAGGAGCATGAAGTCCAACTGCTGCCACCGGATGCCAAGCGTTATGCCCAGGGCAACATCGTGATTTTTATCATTCCCCAGAGCCAGCCATGAGCCTGTTGCTTCTACTCCTGGCTTGCGGGCTGACCTGCCTGGGCCAGGTGGCACAGAAATTTGCCGTTGAAAGCTGGCGCGACCAGCCATCGACCGTGGTGGCCAAGCTGCGCTCGGGCTGGTTGTGGCTGGCCCTGTTCAGCCTCGGCCTGGGCCTGCTGGTGTGGCTGCTGGTGCTGCAGCGCATGGAGGTGGGCGTGGCCTACCCGATGCTCAGCCTGAATTTCGTGTTCATCACCCTGATCGCCCGTTTCGTGTTCCGTGAGCACATCGATCGCCGCCACTGGCTCGGTGTCGCCCTGGTGATCGGTGGCGTAGTGCTGCTGGGGCGTCACGCATGAGCCGGGCCAAGGGATTCATCTTCGCCTTGGGCAGCGTGGTGCTGGTCAGTGGCGCACAACTGGCCATGCGCTGGAGCATGACTCGCCTGCCCGCGCCACAGCAGTGGCTGGACGCCCTGGGCAACGGCACAGTCGATCTGGCGGCCCTGGCCGTGGTCATCGCGGCGATCTGCGCCTATGCCCTGTCGATGCTCTGCTGGCTGCTGGCCCTGCGCGACCTGCCGCTGGGCCGGGCCTATTCGCTGTTGAGCATCAGCTATGCACTGGTCTACCTGCTAGCCGCCAGCCTGCCGCTGTTCAACGAACCTTTCACGCTTTCCAAAACCCTCGGGGTGGCCTTGGTCATCCTCGGGGTCATCACCATCAACTCTCGATCTGCACCCGCGACAAGTCCCAGGAATACCCCATGAAAATCAGTGTATTTGGAAGTGGTTATGTCGGCCTCGTACAGGCTGCCGTGTTGGCTGAAGTCGGCCACGATGTCATCTGCATGGACATCGATGAGCAAAAGGTCAAACAGCTGCAACAAGGACACGTGAGCATCTTCGAGCCCGGGCTTGCAAGCCTGGTGAAGGAAAACCTCGAAGCCAAGCGACTGCACTTCACCAACGACGAAAAACTCGCGGTACAGCATGGCCAGGTACTGTTCATTGCCGTTGGCACGCCCTCGAGCGAAGACGGCTCGGCCGACCTGCGCTACGTGCTGTCGGTGGGCGATGCCGTCGCCCGTCACCGTGAGCAGCCGCTGATCCTGGTGGAGAAATCCACCGTGCCAGTCGGCACCGGCGACACCCTCAAGGCCCACATCGAGAAAGCCCTGGACGGCCGTCCACTGCAATTCGATATCGTCTCCAACCCGGAATTCCTCAAGGAAGGCTCGGCGGTTTCCGACTGCCGCCGCCCGGACCGGATCATCATCGGTTGCGCCCGCGAAGAAGTACGCGACGTGATGCGCGACCTCTACGCACCGTTCAACCGCAACCATGACCGCATCATGTTCATGGACCTGCGCAGCGCCGAGCTGACCAAGTACGCCGCCAACTGCATGCTGGCGACCAAGATCAGCTTCATCAACCAGATCGCCGAACTGGCCGAGCACCTGGGCGCCGATATCGAATCGGTACGCTTGGGGATCGGCGCCGATACGCGTATCGGCTACCACTTCATCTACCCTGGCTGCGGCTATGGCGGTTCGTGCTTCCCCAAGGACATGCGCGCGCTGATCCACAGTGCCGAGCAAGCCCATTGCTCCAGCGACCTGCTGCAAGCAGTGGAAGCCATCAACGAACGGCAGAAGCACAAGCTGTTCGAGCGTATCAAGGCTTTCTACAAAGGCGACCTGAAAGGCAAGACCTTCGCCCTGTGGGGCCTGGCGTTCAAGCCCAACACCGACGACATGCGCGACGCCCCGAGCCGGGTGCTGCTCGATGCATTGTTCGCCGCCGGTGCCGAAGTCCGCGCCTTCGATCCGGAAGCCATGCAGGAAACCCAGCGCTTGTATCCGGATGAGTCTCGCCTGCTGCTGATGGGCACCCCGGAGTCGGTACTCAACGGTGCCGACGCCCTGATCATCTGCACCGAGTGGCAGCAGTTCAAGGCTCCGGACTTCGACCTGATCCAACAGCGCCTCAAGGCGCCTGTGATCTTCGACGGCCGTAACCTGTATGACGCCGAACGCCTGGCGCGCAATGGTTTCACCTACTTCCCGATCGGTCGTGGCGAGTCGCGAAATCTGCCGATCCCTCATCAGCAGTGGTCCGCCGAGGCCTGAATGAACACGCACTCCAGCTCCCCTGCGAACACACTACTTTGGCAATCGTTGGGGCTGGGGCTGCTGACTTTGCTGCTGTTCTGCGTCGGCGCCGATCATCAATCGGCGATCGGCTTCGACTCCCGTTTCTTCCTGTTCGCCAAGGAAATGCTACGCCATGGGCCGGGGTTCTTCCCCACGACCTATGGCGAGCCCTATGCCGACTACACCAGCGCCTCGACGCTGCTGGTGTGGTTGTTCTCGCTGCCCAACGGGCAGGTCACCAGCCTCACCGCCTGGCTGCCCACGGCCATCGCCTCGGCGCTGATCGTCAGCCTGGTCTACCGGCTGCTGGCCCCCTACTCCCGTACCTGGGCCCTGCTGAGCGTCGCCCTGTTGTTGCTCAGCAACACCTTTATCAGTGAAACCCGCGCGGTCTCCCTGGACCAGATGCTGGCGGCGGTCTCGCTCACCGTGTTCTACCTGGGCTATGCCCACGACCATTTCGCGGCGCCCCGGCGCCTGGGCTGGATCCTGCTGTTGCTGGTGCTGGGCTTTGCCATTCGCGGCCCCATCGGCCTGGTGATCCCCACCGGCATGCTGTGCAGCTACTACCTGCTGGGCGGCCAGTGGCGGCGCTTGTTCGGCTTTGGCTTCAGCGCCCTGGGGTTGCTGGTGGCGTGCATCGCCCTGCTGCTGTGGCTGGCCAAGCTCAGTGGCGGCCAGGGTTTCGTCGACGATGTGATCCGCATGCAGTTCATGGGGCGCATGGACGGCAGCGAAGGCTCCAGCGACGTCCTCTATTACTTCACCAGTTCCCTGGGCAACTACGCCCTGGCCTATCCGCTGGCGATCCTGGCCTGGGTCGCCGTGCTGCTGTCGCGCCCGGCAGAGCCGGGGCCTGGCCTGAAGCTACTGCGCCTGTGTACCGCAGCGGCCCTGGTGGTGATGATCGGCCTGTCGATTCCCCAGGCGAAGAAGGCTCGATACCTGTTGCCGATGCTGCCCATGGCGGCCATTGTCGCGGCCTATCCGTTCCAGGCTGGCAGCGCTCGAATCATGGCCTGGCTGCGTGGCCTGATCCAGGGCTTGTGGTTGCTGCTGCCGGGCCTGCTGATGGTCGGCCTGGTGGTATTGCGGCGCAAGTTCCCCGAACAGCTCACCCACCTCACGCCGATGCTGGTGGTGCTTGGCCTGTTGCAACTGCTGTCCCTGGCCTTGCTGTTCAAGCGCCAATGGCGGGCCGTGGGCCTGGCCTACAGCGCGGTCCTGGCGGTCTGGGCTTGCTATATCGGCGTTTACGAGCCTGTCGAGCACCGGCTCTACGACACCCGCACCTTCAGCCATGCAGCCCTGCAGTTGATCGAGGCAGACCCGGCCCCGGTGATCCTCCATCGCATGGGCAAGGATGCCAAGGCGATCAAGTTCATGGTCAACCTCGACCACGACCTGCAACCGCAATTCACCGATCAGCCCCAGGCCCTGGCCCAGATCAGCGGACCGGCGTGGATCATTCTCGATCAGAGCGACCTGTCCAGTCTTGAAGGCACGGCCCTGGCTCACCTGGAACCCGTGCTCAGTGCTCGCTTCGACAAGAACGACTTCGTCCTGCTGCACCTGCCCAAGGCGGCGACCGCGCAACCCTGAAGTCGTTGCGCGGCGTACCGCTGCCTCCTTACACTCGCGTCCATGACGATCAATATCCGCCGGGCGCGAGTGTCCGATGCCAATGCCCTGCCCGCTATCGAAACCAGCGCCGCCAGACTGTTTCTCCGCGATCCGCAACTGGCCTGGCTGGCCGAGGCCCCGGTGCTGGACGCCGAAGGACACCGGCGCAATATCCAGCGCCTGCCGGTCTGGGTGGCTTGCCCGGCAGAGGACCAGCCTTGCGCCTTCCTGTGCGCCGAACCCCTTGGCCACGAACTGCACATCTGGGAAATCTCCGTAGCCAGTGATTGCCAGGGCCAGGGGATCGGCAAGGCACTGTTGCAGGCGGCCATCGAGCACGCCCGGCAGCAGCGACTCAAGGCCCTGACCCTCACGACCTTCCGGCAGCTGCCATGGAACGAGCCTTTTTATCAGCGCCAGGGTTTTATCACCCTGGATGCCGGGCAATTGGGAACACGCCTGGAACAGGTGCTGCTCGATGAACAGCAACATGGATTGCCGGCGCTGCGCCGTTGCGCCATGCGCCTGCTGTTGTAGACGCCATCAGCACAAGGATCGTACGAGGCCATGGCTGCCTACTCACTGATCATTCGCCGGTTGCTCATCTGCTCGCTGACCATCGTCGTCAGCCGAGCCCTGACCGGTGCCCTGCTCACCCAGTTTCTCAGCCACAAGCTGGGCCTGGACCAGCAGGACGTGGGCTTGCTGCTGGGCATCGCGGTGTTCAGCGCCACCCTGCTCGCCCTGTACGGCGGCTACATCATCGATCGCCTGGACAAGCGCCGGCTGCTGATCCTGACCATGCTCTCCAGCGGCATCGGCTTCATATTGCTGACCTTCGCCCAGGATCTGTGGCTGACTACCGTGGTGCTGGTCCTGGTGGAAACGGCTTCGGCGCTGTTCCTGATCGGCTCCAAGGCGATCATCAGTGAATGCCTGCCCCAGGAGCAGCGAGCCCGAGTCTTTTCCCTGCGCTACACCTTGACCAACATCGGCTACGCCACCGCGCCGATGCTGGGAGTGGTGATCGCCGGCTATATGTTTCAGGCCCCGTTCCTGCTGGCCGGGGCCATTGCCCTTGGCAGCATGTGGCTGATGCGCGGCGTGGGCCGAGGTGCGGTCGACATCGGCAAGCCGCTGAGTTTCCTCACGACACTGGCGACCCTGAAAAACGATCGCACGCTGGTCATCTTCACCGCTGGCTGCTTGCTCAGCACCATCGTCCATGGGCGTTTCACGCTCTACCTGTCGCAGTACCTGATGGTCACCCAGGAACCTCGCCAGGCCTTGGACACCATGGCGGCGCTGCTGGCCTGTAACGCCCTGTGCGTAATCGCGCTGCAATACCAGATCGGTCGTTTTCTCAAGCGCGAGCAACTGCGCTACTGGATCGCCCTGGGCACGGCCCTGTTCATGGCCGGCCTGATCGGTTTCAGCGTTGCCGGCAACCTGCTGCTCTGGTGCCTGGCAATGCTGGTGTTCACCCTGGGGGAGATGATCATCTACCCGGCAGAATTCCTGTTCGTCGACACCCTGGCCCCCGAGTCCCTGCGCGGCAGCTACTACGCCGCGCAGAACCTCGCGGCGGTGGGCGGTGCCCTGAGCCCGATCATCTGCGGCTACCTGCTGACCCACAGCATCCCGGCCAGCATGTTTTATGTGTTGGCCGGCCTGAGCGCCGCCGGTGGTTGCCTGTGTTATCGCAGTGCCCGCCGGGCGGGGGTTTGAGTGCAAAAAATCTGCACTTAAGCTGCATTATTATGAATTTGCCAACCTATCGATTCCTCGGCAGACTGCGCCGGTTCCTCCCCCAAATGTTGGAACGTTCAAGGGCTTTCTGGTGATCCAGACAAGCCCTTCTTTTTGCCCGCCTGAAAATGGATCGCTTGTGTCGATGTTCACCCGCTGGAAACCCGCCGCCATCAATACCCGCCCCCTGGAATGGAGTCGCGCTGCCATCGGCGTGGCCCTGGGCCCCCTGTTCAGTGTCTGGCTCTGCGCCAAGGTGTTCGGCATGCCGGTGGCCTTGCACTTGATCGGTCCCCTGGGGGCATCGGCCGTGCTGCTGTTCGCGGTATCCTCCGGCGCCCTGGCCCAACCCTGGTCGATCCTGGGGGGCTACCTGTGCGCGGCGGTGATGGCCCTGTTGGCCGCCCACTTCCTGGGGCGCAGCCTGGGCAGCGCAGGCCTGGCTGCCGGCACGGCCCTGGTGCTGATGTGCTGGCTGCGCTGCCTGCACCCACCGGCCGGTGCCCTGGCCCTGACCCTGGTGTTGGCCGACCCGGCCAGTGTCGCCCTCGACTGGCGCGAGTTGGGCCCGGTAATGTTGGCCGCGGCCAGCCTGCTGGCCAGTGCCTTGGTCTACAACAACCTGACCCGTACCCGCTATCCCAAGGGGCCGGGCGAGCCGCCGGCGGTCCTCGCCCCCGCCGGGCCCAGCGACAGCCTGGCGATCACTGCCGTCGATCTCAAGCGGGCCCTGGAGGAAATGGAGGAGTTCTTCGATGTCACCCCCGAGGACCTGGAGCAACTGATCCACGCCAGCGAAGCACACGCCCGCCGCCGCAGTATTGGCCAGGTGCTGTCCTCGGCCCCACAGTCGCGCCCCTGAGCCTTTTCAGGCAGCCGCTTGCTGGCTGCCATGTTGCGCTCAGACCATCGGCGACCAGCGCTGGGACCAGTCGTTATCTCTCTGGATGACCTCGCGCAAGACATCGAAAGCCTGTTGCAGCGGCTCCGAATCCCGCTCCCGGGCATAGAGTAGATAGGTCGGGAAGCTGAACTCCGGGGCCTTTTCCACTCGTTCCAATACACCACTGTCCAGGTAGCTCTGCACCACCCGGGTACGGAAGTAGCCACTGCCACCGGCATCGAGGATGAACTGCAGCGCCAGCGGCCCCAGGTTGAAACCCACCGCGGCCTTGGCCTGCTCCGGCAAGGCGGCATCGTGCTGGCGCCGGAAGTCCTCGCCCCAATCGATATAGACATAGGGCTGTGGACGGCCAGCCAGGCGCACCTGGATCAGTTTTTCCTCAAGCATTTGCTCCACTTGCAGGCCCGGCGAGTACAGCGGTTGGAACACCAGCGCCGCATCCAGCACGCCCAGTTCCAACTGCCGTTGCAAGCTCGCGCCGTCGCCGATCTGGGTGCGCACCGCATGGTTGGGCAGCGCCTGGCGCAGGCGGCGCACCCAGTTGAGCATCAGCGGATTGCACAGGCTCAACTCACCACCGATGTGCAGCACATTGCGATAGCCAGCCAGCAATGGCAGGTCGCGCTGGGCCGCTTCCCAGGTCTGTACCAGCTGGTTGGCGTAGGCAATGAAGGCCTCGCCATCGGCCGTGGGCCTGGCACCGGCACGGTTGCGTACCAGCAGCTTGCAGTTGAGCTGGCCTTCCAGGTTCTGCACCCGGGCGCTGATGGCGGTTTGGGTCAGGTGCAGGCGTTCGGCGGCGGCAATCAGGCTGCCGCTGCGGACGATCTCCAGGAAGGTGCGGGCCAGATCGATATCCATGGTGCCTCTGTAGCGTCGAAGTCGAGCGCCATTGTAACGGCCCGTCTCTTTTGAACCAGTGCTGCAAATGACCGGTGCCTCGCCCATCGCCCATCGCCTGTACATGGCCATGGCTGACGGCAAACTAACAAATACGCCATTCTATTGTAATCCAACTAACAACTTAACTAAGCAAAGCCACGACGCAGCCAGCCCCGGGTAATTAATTACAACTTTGTCAGTTACTTGGTGAAATATTACACGCCACGCGACAAACGAAATTTTCACAAAACACCCACTGATTACCGACATTATTTTCCCAAGAATCAATCAGCCTTAAACGCTTGGGTTCATTCATGTCGCGACTATCGATAAGTTCATCAGGCCACCCATTAAAACAACTTTTCCGTTATCTACTGGTGGGAGGTGTTGCCACCCTGAGTCATTACATATTGTTCCTACTGTTGCTCGGCCCCCTGCCAGCCTTACTCGCCAGCCTACTCGGTGCCGCCCTCGGCACCTGGGTCGCCTACCTGGGCAACAAGCGTTGGACCTTCCCACCAGTCGGCACTACCAGGAACACCCAGGCCCTGCGCTTCTGCCTGGTGGCTGCCGGCTACAACCTCGGCAACGCCCTGCTGATGCTGTGCCTGCTGGCGCTCTACCCAGACTCTCCCTTGTCGATGCAAATGCTCAGCACGCTCTGCCTGACCTTGGGCAGCTATTGGATAAACCGAACCTGGACATTTAAAAATGAAGTTGCCTAGTTGCGTACCGATGGATAACCACTCGATTATCAGCATCATTGTCTGCTGTTATGACGAGGCCCACATACTGCCCGAGTTCCATCATCGCCTCATGCTGGTATTGAATGCGTTACCCGTGGCTTACGAAGTCGTGTATGTCAACGATGGCAGCCAGGATGGAAGTGACCAACTACTGGAACAATTCTGTCGTGCGCCCAAGGTGCGCTGCCTCAATTTGAGCCGTAACTTCGGCAAGGAGTCGGCGATGTCGGCAGGCATCGATCATGCAATGGGGGACGCGGTACTGTTTATCGATGCCGATCTGCAGGACCCGCCGGAGCTGATTCCCGCCATGGTCCGCCACTGGCTGGCCGGCTACGACATCGTCAACATGCAACGCAGCGACCGGCGCAGCGATACCGCCGGCAAGCGTTTGAGCGCACAGCTCTACTACAAGTTGATGAACCTGCTGGTGGACAAGTACCCGGTACCACCGGATGTCAGCGATTTCCGCCTGATCGGTACCGCTCCCCTGAATGCCCTGCGCAACATGCCGGAGCGGGCCACCCTGATGAAAGGCCTGGTCAATTGGCTGGGTTTCAGGACCATCGAAATTCCCTACCAACGGGCCCGGCGCAAGGCCGGTGAGTCGAAATGGAGCCCCATGGCCCTGGTGGACCTGGCCATGGAGGGTGTGCTGGCGTTCTCACGCAAGCCGCTGCGCTGGTTCAGCGTATTGAGCCTGGCAACGCTGCTGTTGACCGGTACTTACCTGATGCACCAATGGTTCGTCGACGCCTTCAGCGTGGATCACCTGATCCTCGGTGCCCTGGCCCTGGTCCTGGTGGGCGTTGCCATGGTGGGCGAATACATCGGCGCCGCACTGGTGGAGGTCAAGCGTCGCCCGCTGTACTTCCTGCGTAGCACCTTTGGCGGGTTTTCCCGCCAGTTGCAGGCGCCTCCTGCGCTTGAGTCCGACGAGCAAGAGCGGATCCGATGAACGCCCTTCCAACCCGCACCCTGTGGTGGTTGCTGCTGGGCATCCTCGGCCTGCGCCTGGCAAGCCTGGGGCTCTATCCGCTGATGGACACCTCCGAGGCACGCTACGGCGAGATGGCGCGCAAGATGCTCGAGCTGGGCGATTGGGTGACGCCGATGTTCGACTACGGTGTGCCCTTCTGGGGCAAGCCGCCGTTGGCGTTCTGGAGCCAGGCCCTGGCCATGCAGGTCCTGGGGATCAGCGAATTCGCCGTGCGCCTGCCGGCCTGGCTGTTTCATGTAGCCAGTTGCCTGATCCTGATCCGCTTCGCCCGCGAGGAGTACGACGAGCGCAGTGGCCTGTTGGCGGCGATCCTGTTCTCCAGTTCAAGCCTGGGCCTGTTGGCGGCGGGCGTGGTGCTGACCGACCCGGCCCTGAGCTTTTCCCTCCTGCTGGCCTGCTACGGCTTCTGGCGCGGCTGCGTGCATGCCGACCGCGGCTGGGCCTTGGCGGGTTTCTTCGGCCTGGGCCTCGGGCTACTGGCCAAAGGTCCGCTGGTGCTGGTTCTGGTCGGTGCCCAGGCAGGCTTGTGGACGCTGTTCAACAGGCAGTGGCGGGCCCTCTATCGCCTGCCCTGGACGAGCGGCGTGGGCCTGATGCTGTTGGTGGCACTGCCCTGGTACCTCCTGGCCGAGTCGCGCAGCCCTGGCTTTCTCGACTACTTCCTGGTGGGCGAACACTGGAAGCGTTATGTGGTCAGCGACTGGGCTGGCGACCTGTACGGCAGCGCCCACGAACGGCCCTTCGCCAGCATCTGGCTGGAACTGTTGATGGCGCTGTTGCCCTGGAGCCTGTTGCTGCCGCTGCTGTACCGGCTCTACCGGACACCTGCGGGGGTCGACCGTCGCCTGAGCTTCATCACCTTGTGGGCGCTGGTTACACCGCTGTTCTTTACCTTTTCGGGCAACATCCTCTGGACCTATGTACTGCCTGCCCTGCCCGCCTGGTGCCTGTTGCTGGCCCTGGCCCTGCAAGCACTGCCGCAACGCAGCAGCAGGAGCGCGCCGTACCTGTTGCTGGTGCTGTCGTTGCTGCTGCCGCTGGGCCTGCTGTTCACCGTAAACAACGGCGCCGCCCTGCAACGACCGCAGAACCAGCAAGCCCTGGCCAGGGCCTGGAACGACCTGCAAGCGACCCAGCCCGGGCCGCTCTACTACTGGGGACGCCGCTCCTATTCCGCTGAGTTCTACAGCGCGGGGCAAGCACGCCGGGTCAAGGCCCTGGAACAATTGCCCACTGACCGGGCGTTCTACCTGGCGCGGCGGCTGAAGGACCTTGACCAGGAGCGCGAGCAATTGCCGACCCTGGGCTGCGTGGAGCAACTGCGGGCCAGCCAGAGCCTGTTGTTCTGGTGCACCGGGCAATCCATCAGGCCGCCGAACGCTGGCGCAGCGGTACCGCCAGGCTGACCGCCCGCACCGAGGCCCCGGCTCCCAGGCCCAGCGCCCGGGCACTGGCGGCATCGACAATCAGCGTGCCAGCTGCGACACGGGCTGGAGCCGCGGTGATCCGGCAGGTGGCGAACTGGCGGTTATGGATCAGGTATGGCTCGGCCTGCTCGCCAGGGGTGCCAATGCTCAGTTGCAGGACCTGGCTGTCGCGTACGGCGCGAATATCGCCGGTCGCACATTCGATCAGCGGGCCACCGTCGAAGATATCGATGTAGTCCTTGAAGCCGAATCCTTCGGCCTTGAGCATGCCCAGGGCCGGTTCGGTATTGGGGTGGACCCGGCCGATCACCGCGCGAGCGGCTTCGGGCAGCAGGCAGGTGGGCAATGGGAACTTGGGCATCAGTTCGGCAATGAAGGTCTTGTTACCCAGGCCGGTGAGATGATCGGCGGCGGCAAAGTCCATCTTGAAGAAATGCCGGCCCAAGCCTTCCCAGAAGGGCGAAACCCCGGCCTCGTCGGAGTAGCCACGCATCTCGGCGATCACCTTTTCGCCAAAGCATTGGCGGAACTCGGCCAGGAACAGGAACCGCGCCTTGGACAGCAGGCGGCCGTTGAGGCCGCTGCGATGATCGGCGTGCAGGAACAACGAACACAATTCCGAATGCCCGGTCATGTCGTTCCCCAGGAACAGGGTCGGTAGTTGCTGGTTGATGCCCAGGTTCCTGGAGGCCGCGACGAACAAGCCCAGCCGGTAGTTGTACCAGGGCTCGCGCAGGCCCACGGCCCCGGCCAGGGCGCAAATGCCCACGGCTTCGCCCTGCTCGCTCTGCAGCACGAACAGGTAGTCGGCATCGGCCCGCTCGGCTTCGCCGGCAAAGGTCTTCTGCGCCCATTCCAGGCGCTGGCGCAAGCGCGTGGCGTCGGCGGGCAAGGTGGTCAGGCCGGCACCGGCGCTATGGGCCAAATCCAGCAGGGCTGGCAAGTCGGCCAGGTTGGCAGGACGGACGATCATCGTGATTGCTCCCTCTGGGGTTGACGTTCAGGCAGGTAGATTTCCGCCAGCATGCAGCGGGCACTGCCGCCGCCGATGCGTTCAATGGTGTCGATGTTCACCGGCAGGGGCTGGACGTGGCGTTCGATCAACCGACGCTGCTGCAAGTCCAGCGAGCGCCAGGCCGTACGCGACATCACCAGCAATGGCTCACCGGCGCTGTTGTGCACTTCCAGCATATTGCCGGCGAAGGATTCCAGTTGGGCCCAGGTCAAGGGCAGCACCTGTTTGCCGCTGTCTTGCAGGCTGCGCTGCAAGCTCGCCCGTTGTTCCGGGTCATCCACCGCCAGCAGGCAGGCCACGGCCAATTGGCTGCCGACGCTCATCATCACGTTGGTGTGATAGATCGGTACGCCCTGGCGATCGCGGGCATGGAACCCACAGAGCTGGTAGTCCAGCAGCTCGGCCAACTGCTCCAGGGCCCGGGCATGGGTGCGACTGGAGTAGCCGGCGTAGCAGATGCGCCGCTGGCGGTCCAGGACCATGCTGCCGGTGCCTTCGAGGAAGATGTCTTGCTGCTCCAGGGGGCTCAGGTCGAGGGTTCGTGTCACCTGGTATTGCTCATGCAAGTGGGCCAGTACGCCTTTGTAGCGCTCCAGGCGGCGGTTGCGTCCCTGCATCGGGTACAGCACCAGGGTGCCGTCCGGATGGCTGCTCCAGCAGTTGTTGGGAAAGATCGAATCCGGGGTGTGAGGCACTGCGCTGTCTTCATGCACCAGTACCTTCACCCCCTGTTCGCGCAAGCAGGCGACATAACCATCGAACTCCAGCAGGGCCTTGGCCTGGACATCCTCGGCGGCCAGGGCGGGTCGCTGGAAACTGTTGTTGCTCGCCGTATCCTGGTTGAACGAGAAACACGAGGGACGGATCATCAAAACACTATGGGTGGTCTGCATGGGCACGCAATCAGTGAGAGTCGGGAGGCACCCATTGTGGTTTTGTACGCGGGCAAAACCCGGCTGATCCGAAGGCTTGCACAGTAGAAAATGGCTGAATGGACCCCAGACTCCAGCCGATTCCGCACAAGCCGGAGCGTCACTCCATGCCGGTCTTGACCATTGCCAGTTCCGGATGGCTGACCAGCTTGTCGATGTGCAGGTCCGGGTCGTCGAACCAGACTTCGGTCAGCACCCGGTAGTGCTCCATGTCACGGCAACGCATGCGCAGGCTGTAATCGAAAGCGCCGCTGATCAAGCGGCACTCCAGCACCTGGGGGCAGCCCCGGACCTTGGCCTCGAAGGCTTTTTGCGCCGCTCGCCCACTCTGGTTGGAGAGCGCTACCAACACCAGCAGCGACAATCCCGGGGTCAGTTTTTTCTCGTCGAGGATCGCCCCGTACCCGCGAATCACCCCCAATTGTTCCAGCTTGCGCACCCGCTCCAGGCACGGCCTGGGCGTGAGGTGCACGCGCTCGGAGAGTTTCTGATAGGTGATGCGCCCTTCATGGCGCAGCACTTCGATAATGGCCTGGTCGATACGATCAAGCACGATCGCCAGGTCGCGGATGTCCGCCATGGATGTTCTCCCTCACTTCAAACGGCCGGATAAAAACTGCTGCAAACGTTCACTCTGTGGCTGGTCGAGGATCGCGGCGCTGCCCTGCTCCTCTACCTTGCCTTGATGCAAGAACAACACCTGGCTCGACACCTGCCGGGCGAATCCCATTTCATGGGTCACCATGAGCATGGTCCGCCCCTCCTCGGCCAAGGCCTGGATCACCTTGAGCACCTCGCCGACCAGTTCCGGGTCCAGCGCCGAGGTCGGTTCGTCGAACAGCAGGATCTGCGGCTCCACTGCCAGCGCGCGGGCGATGGCCACCCGTTGCTGCTGGCCCCCGGAGAGAAACGCCGGGTACTGCTCGGCCACTCGCTGGGCCAGGCCGACCTTGTCCAGATACGCCCGGGCGCTGGCCTCGGCCTCCTTGCGGCTGCTGCCCAGCACCCGGCAGGGTGCCAGCATGATGTTCTCCAGCACGCTCAGGTGGCTCCACAGGTTGAAGTGCTGGAACACCATGGCCAGGCGAGTACGCAGGCGTTGCAATTGCGCCGGGTCGGCCACCTGCATGCCGCCGGGGGCATCCCGGGTGACGATGGTCTCGCCATCCAGGGCAAAGGCACCGGCGTCGGCACGCTCCAGGAAGTTGATACAGCGCAGCATGGTGCTCTTGCCCGAGCCACTGGCGCCGATCATGCTCACCACATCACCAGCCCGAGCTTTCAACGAGACGCCCTTGAGCACCTCGTTGTCACCAAAACGCTTGTAGAGATTTTCAACGGTCAATTTGTACATCTAGGGCTCCTGGAGCATCAGCCGCAGGCGACGCTCTGGATCAAGGGATAGACGAATGGGCTCAGTGGGCCGGGCCGAGAAAACCCAGCCAGCGGCGTTCTGCCAGGCGGAAGGCGCCGACCAGGGCGAACGACAACCCCAGGTACAGCAGCCCGGCGATGCCGAATGCCTGGAAGGTCAAGAACGTCGCGGCATTGGCATCGCGCGCCACCTTGAGGATGTCCGGGATGGTGGCGGTGAACGCCACTGAGGTGGCATGCAGCATCAGGATCACTTCGTTGCTGTAGTACGGCAGCGCCCGGCGCAGGGCCGACGGAAGGATCAGCCGCCAGTACAGCCGCCAGCCGCTGAGCCCATAGGCGTGGGCGGCCTCGATCTCGCCATAGGGAATGCTGCGGATGGCCCCGGCGAAGATCTCCACCGTGTAGGCGCAGGTATTGAGGGTGAAGGCCAGCAAGGTGCAATTCATGGCATCGCGGAAAAAAGCTTCCAGCAATGGCTGCTCGCGGATCGCCGCCACGCCGTAGAGGCCGCTGTAGCAGATCAGTAGCTGGATATACAACGGCGTGCCGCGAAACACATAGGTGAACAGTTGCACCGGCCAGCGCAGCAATGCCCAGTGGCTGGTCCGCAGGATCGCCAGGGGCAGCGACAGGACGAAACCCATCGCCAGGCTCGCCACCAGTAGCCACAAGGTCATGGCCAGGCCGGTCAGGCTCTCGCCGTCGCTGAAAAGAAACGCACGCCAGTATTCCTGGATCAGTTCGATCATCGCGACAGCCCTCGCACACCCTGGTTATAGCGACGCTCCAACAGGCGCAGCAACTGGTTCGAGGCACTGGTGATCAGCAGGTACAAGGCCGCGGCCAGCAGCAGGAAATCCAGCAGGTTGAACGTGCTCTTGCCGGCCTCCTGGGCCACCTTGACCAGGTCCGCCAGGCCGATGATCGAGACCAGCGCAGTGGCCTTGAGCAGCACCAGCCAATTATTGCCCAGGCTGGGCAAGGCAAAGCGCATCATCTGTGGGAAGACCACGAAGCGAAAGCGTTGCCAGCGACTCAGGCCAAAGGCCGCAGCCGCCTCCTGCTGGCCCCGGGGCACGCTGACCATCGCCCCGCGAAAGGTCTCGGTGAAATAGGCGCCGTAGATGAATCCCAGGGTGATGATTCCTGCCACGAACGGGTCGATCTCCATGTAGGGCCACTCCAGCCACTCGGTCAGGGCGGTGAGCCAGCCCTGCAGGCTGTAGAAGATCAACAACATCAGGACCAGGTCCGGCACCCCGCGAATCAACGTGGTGTAGCAGGTGGCCGGCAGGTTCAGCAGGCGCAGTGGAGACAACTTGGCCGCCGCGCCCGCAAGCCCGAGGAGCATGCTGACCAGCAATGCCAGCAGCGAGAGTTTCAAGGTCGTCCAGGTACCGTGCAGCAACAGCGGTCCGTAGCCTTGCAAGACCGTCGGGTCCAGGCCAATCAGAGACAGTAGGGTATTCACGCCAGTCACCTTGCGCTCGCCATGGCTCGGCCTGGAACCGACTGTTGCAGTCCCGGGCCGGACCTTGGGAGATCAGTTGTTGTAGAGGTCGAGGTCGCCGAAATACTTGCGCTGGATCTGGGCGTAGATGCCCTTCTCGTGCAGCGCCTGGATCGCGCCATTGAGCATGGCCTTGAGCTCGTCCTGATCCTTGCGCAAGCCGATGGCGATCTGCGAAGGCACCAGCGGGTCGCTGATTCCCACGCTATTTTCGAAGTCCGCGCCCTGGGGCGAGGCGAGGAAACTCATCTGCGCCTGCAACTTGTCCTGGATCGAGGCGTCAAGGCGCCCGTAGACCAGATCGGCGTACACCTGGTCCTGATTCTGGTAGGCACGCAGCTTGACCCCCGCCGGCCCGAGCCGGGCCTTGGCGTAGGTCTCCTGGACGGTGCCTTGCATGTAGCCCAGGGTCTTGCCCTTCAACGACTCGCCGGTGGGTTCCAGCCCCGAGCCCTTGCGCGTGACGATGGCCGTGGGGCCGGCATAGAGCCGGTCGCTGAAGTCGATCTGCTTGCGCCGCGCGTCGGTCACGGTCATCGACGACTCGATGGCGTCGAACTTGCCTGCCTTGAGCGCCGGGATCAGGCCATCGAAATCATTGCTGATCCATACGCACTTGAGCTTGAGTTCGGCGCAGATGGCATTGCCCAGATCGACACCGAAGCCCTGTACCCCGCCATCGGCGGTACTCGACTCGAAGGGTGGGTAGCTTGGGTTGACGCCAAAGCGCAGTTCCTTCCATTCCTTGGCGTTGGCGCCCAGGCAGGTGCACGCGAGCGCCAGTAACGGCGCGGCCAGCCATTTCTTATTCATCTTCAGAGTCCCGGATTATTTGGATTTATAGCGGCCCGGCGTAAAACCGGGCCCCACTTGTGACAGGGGCAGAGAGTGTGTGCGGGGTCGCCGCAATCGGGTTCTTGGCGTTATCGCCGAGGCCTGGCGCACCGCGCCGGGTTCGTCCTGGTCGCCACGAGCTACGCTGCAACCGAGCGCCAGAATGCCAATAGCGAATGCCACTCAGGTGTCGTAACGGGCACCTGAAACAGCCGGGATCGGCTGATAACCGTCATTTCACAGCCGATTCTGTCGCAGGCCTTCTAGCTCGGGGATCAGCGCGCTTGAGGGGCTGGTGCCGGCGTTGACCCACCCATGCAAAAATGCACAGCCAACCTGCAGCTTTCACGGTTGAATTCGGCAAATTTGCACTGTTACGATCCGACGATGCTCGCGCGCGAGTTTCATATAAAGAACAATAAAAGCAGGGAGTTAGTGATGACTGCTCAGGTTCCATCCCAGACGGCACGGGACCTCGATACCCCTCAGGACGAGGTGCTGATCGAGGTACGCAATCATATCGGCCATCTGACCCTAAACCGCCCCGCCGGCCTCAACGCCATCACCCTGTCCATGGTGCGCACCTTGCAGCGCCAACTGGATGCCTGGGCCCTGGACCCGAAGATCCATGCCGTGGTCTTGCGCGGCGCGGGTGAAAAGGCCTTCTGCGCCGGTGGCGACATCCGCTCGTTGTACGACAGCTACAAGAATGCTGGCACCTTGCACGAAGCGTTCTTCGTCGAGGAATACGCCCTGGACCTGGCTATCCACCATTACCGCAAGCCGGTCCTGGCACTGATGGACGGCTTCGTCCTCGGTGGCGGCATGGGCCTGGTGCAAGGCGCCGACCTGCGGGTGGTCACCGAGCGCAGTCGCCTGGCGATGCCGGAAGTGGCCATCGGCTATTTCCCCGATGTCGGCGGCAGCTACTTCCTGTCGCGGGTTCCGGGTGAGCTGGGCACCTACCTCGGGGTCAGCGGCGTGCAGATCCGCGCGGCCGACGCGCTGTATTGCGGCCTGGCCGACTGGTACCTGGAAAGCGACAAGCTGGCACTGCTGGACCAGCGCCTGGACCGCTTGCAATGGGGCCAGTCACCGCTCAAGGACCTGCAGGGCCTGCTGGCCAGGCTCGGGGTCCAGGCCCTGGCCGATGCGCCATTGCAGGCGCTGCGCCCGGCCATCGACCACTTCTTCGCCCAGCCAGACGTGCCCGGCATCGTCGAGCAATTGCGCAGCGTGACCGTGGCCGACAGCCATGAATGGGCCCAGGCTACCGCCGACCTGCTGGAAACCCGCTCGCCCCTGGCCATGGCCGTGACCCTGGAGATGCTGCGCCAGGGCCGCCAACTGAGCCTGGAGCAGTGCTTCGCCCTGGAGCTGCACCTGGACCGGCAGTGGTTCGAACACGGCGACCTGATGGAAGGCGTACGCGCCCTGATCATCGACAAAGACAAGACCCCGCACTGGAACCCACCGACCCTGGCGGCCCTCGAGGCCGAACGGGTGGCGAGCTTCTTCAGCGGTTTTGACGGCAGCGGGAGCTGAACTCATGCACGATATCGAACTGACCGAAGAACAAGTGATGATCCGCGACATGGCCCGGGACTTCGCCCGTGGCGAGATCGCGCCCCATGCCCAGGCCTGGGAAAAGGCCGGCTGGATCGACGACGCCCTGGTCCGCAAGATGGGTGAGCTGGGCCTGTTGGGCATGGTGGTTCCCGAGCAATGGGGCGGCAGCTACCTGGACTACGTGGCCTACGCCCTGGCCGTGGAAGAGATCGCCGCTGGCGACGGTGCCACCGGCGCCCTGATGAGCATCCACAACTCGGTGGGTTGCGGGCCGATCCTCAACTACGGCAGCGAAGAGCAGAAACAGGCCTGGCTGCCACGCCTGGCCAGTGGCGAAGCCATCGGCTGCTTCTGCCTGACCGAGCCCCAGGCCGGCTCCGAGGCCCACAACCTCAAGACCCGCGCCGAACTGCGCGACGGCCAGTGGGTGATCAACGGCGCCAAGCAGTTCGTCAGCAATGGCAAGCGGGCGCAGTTGGCCATCGTCTTCGCCGTGACCGATCCGGAGTTGGGCAAGAAAGGCCTGTCGGCGTTCCTGGTGCCCACCGACACCCCAGGTTTCATCGTCGACCGCACCGAACACAAGATGGGCATCCGCGCCTCCGATACCTGCGCCGTGACCCTCAACCAATGCAGCGTGCCGGCCGCCAACCTGTTGGGCGAACGGGGCAAGGGCCTGGCCATCGCCCTGTCCAACCTCGAGGGCGGGCGCATCGGTATCGCCGCCCAGGCCCTGGGGATCGCCCGTGCCGCCTTCGAAGCGTCCCTGGCCTATGCCCGCGACCGGGTGCAGTTCGGCAAGCCGATCATCGAACACCAGAGCATCGCCAACCTGTTGGCGGACATGCACACCCGGATCAACGCCGCCCGCCTGTTGATCCTGCACGCCGCCCGCTTGCGCAGCGCCGGCCAGCCCTGCCTGTCCGAAGCCTCCCAGGCCAAGCTGTTCGCCTCGGAGATGGCCGAGAAGGTCTGCTCCTCGGCCATGCAGATCCACGGCGGTTATGGCTACCTTGAAGACTACCCGGTGGAGCGCTACTACCGTGACGCAAGGATCACCCAGATCTACGAGGGCTCCAGCGAGATCCAGCGCATGCTGATCGCCCGTGAGTTGAAGCATTACCAGCTGTAGGCAAGAGCGCCGCAAAGCAGGAATCGCAGCCTTGGCTGCGATTTTTTTTGCTGGCGTGGTCGCCCTCCTCGCCAGGCACCATCCGCAGAGCAAGGCCCCACAGGCCCTGTTGTGCGCTGTCGGGCAGCCGGGTGCGCAGCAGCTGGCCCTGCACGGTCAAAGAACATTCAACGCAAGATCCGGAGTTCAGCGCCGTTCGGAAGGGCCTATGGTTGGCTCAACGCTCATGCAACGGAGGTCAATCATGAAACAACTGCAAGACAAAGTCGCGATTGTCACGGGAGCCACCTCGGGCATCGGCCAAGCCGCTGCCCGGCTGTTCGCCCAAGAGGGCGCACGCCTGATAGTGAACGGCCGTCGAGGTGAAGCATTGGATGCGCTGGTCGCCCAGATCCAGCAGGACGGTGGCGAGGTACTCGGGGTTGCAGGTGACATTCGCAGCGAGGCATTGGCCGAGCACCTGGTGACGCTGGCGGTGGAGCATTTCGGGGGCCTGGATATCGCATTCAATAACGCCGGGATCACCGGTGAAACCCGGCCCGTCTCCGAGCTGAGCCTGGGCCAGTGGCAGGCCGTGCTCGACTCCAACCTGACCAGTGCCTTTCTGGGGGCCAAGTACCAGTTGCCTGCTCTACGCACCCGGGGCGCAGGGTCCATCATTTTCACGTCCAGCTTTGTCGGGCACCGCGTCGGTTTTCCCGGTATGGCGGCGTACGCCGCGAGCAAAGCCGCGCTGATCGGATTGACCCAGGTCATCGCGGCTGAAGAGGGTCCCCATGGCATTCGCGCCAACGCGCTACTGCCCGGAGGCACCGACACGCCAATGGGCCGGGCAGCGACCGATACGCCTGAGCAACGCGCCTTTGTCGAAAGCCTGCATGCCCTCAAGCGCCTCGCCCGCCCCGAGGAAATTGCCCGTGCGGCGCTGTTCCTCGCGTCGGACGCCGCCAGTTTTGTCAGCGGGACGGCGATGCTGGTCGAGGGTGGAGTCTCCATCAACCGCAGCTAAGCGCTGCGGTTGATGGGGCGGGACGCCGGATAGACACCGCGTCCTGCCAGGGCGGTGTTGTTATTGATCCTTGAACTGCGGCTCGCGCTTAGCGATAAAGGCCGCCATGCCTTCCTTCTGGTCCTGGGTAGCGAAAGCGGCATGGAACACCCGGCGCTCGAAGCGCACGCCTTCGGACAGGCTGACCTCGAAGGCGCGGTTCACGCTTTCCTTGATCATCATGCTCACCGGTACCGACTTGCCGGCAATCAGTGCGGCGACCTTCAGGGCTTCGTCCACCAACTCATCGGCCGGCACGATACGCGCGACGATGCCGCAACGCTCGGCCTCCACCGCATCGATGAAACGCCCGGTCAGGCACATTTCCATGGCCTTGGCCTTGCCCACGGCGCGGGTCAGGCGCTGGGTGCCGCCCATGCCCGGCAGCACGCCGAGGTTGATTTCCGGCTGGCCGAACTTGGCGTTGTCACCGGCCAGGATGAAGTCGCACATCAGCGCCAGTTCGCAACCGCCCCCCAAGGCAAAGCCGTTGACCGCGGCGATGATCGGCTTGCGCCGGTTGGCCACTCGGTCGCTGTCGCTGAACAGGTCGTCGAGATAGATCTGCGGATAGCTCAGCTCAGCCATTTCCTTGATGTCGGCGCCGGCAGCGAAGGCTTTCTTCGAGCCGGTGATGACGATGCAGCCGATTTGCGGGTCGGCTTCCAGGCGATCCAGGGCCTGGTTGATCTCGCCGACGATCTGCGCATTGAGCGCGTTCAAGGCTTGGGGGCGGTTGAGGGTGATCAGGCCGACCCGGTCCTTGATATCCAACAGAATGGTTTCGTAGCTCATGAATCAGCTCCTGCTAAAAGTCAGAGATTGCGCGAAATGACCATGCGCTGAATGTCGCTGGTGCCTTCATAGATCTGGCAGATCCGTACGTCACGGTAGATCCGCTCCAGCGGGAAGTCGCTCAAGTAGCCATAGCCGCCCAGGGTTTGCAAGGCCGCGGAACAGACCTTCTCGGCCATCTCCGAGGCGAACAGCTTGGCCATCGAGGCCTCGACCAGGGCCGGCTTGCCACTGTCGCGCAGTGCTGCGGCGTATTGCACCATCTGCCGCGCCACGGCGATCTGGGTGGCCATGTCCGCCAGGCGGAAAGCCACGGCCTGGTGCTCGATGATCGGCTTGCCGAAAGTCTCGCGCTCACGGGCATAGTCGCGCGCCGCTTCGAATGCGGCCCGGGCCATGCCCACCGATTGCGAGGCAATGCCCACGCGGCCACCTTCGAGGTTGGCCAGGGCGATCTTGTAGCCCTCGCCCTCCTCGCCCAGGCGGTTGGCCACGGGCACCTTCACGTCCTCGAAGAGGATCTGGCAGGTATCGGAAGCATGCTGGCCGAGCTTGTCCTCGATCCGCGCGACCTTATAGCCCGGGGCGTCGGTGGGCACGATGAACGCGCTGATACCGCGCTTGCCCGCCGCCGGATCGGTAACCGCGAAAACGATCACCACCCCGGCGTTCTGCCCCGAGGTGATGAACTGCTTGCAGCCATTGAGCACATAGTGGTCGCCATCGCGGCGGGCCCGGGTCTTCAGGCTACTGGCATCGGAGCCGGCCTGGGGCTCGGTCAGGGCGAAGGCCCCGAGCATGCTGCCGCTGGCCAGGGGCTTGAGGAAACGTTCCTTTTGCTCATCGTTGCCAAACTTGAGGATCGGCACGCAACCCACCGAATTGTGCACGCTCATGATGGTGGAACAGGCGCCATCACCGGCGGCGATTTCCTCCAGGGCCATGGCATAGGCCTGGTAACCGGTGTCGCAACCGCCCCACTGCTCGGGCACCAGCATGCCGAAGAAGCCCAGTTCGGCCATCTCGGCAATGGCTTGCTTGGGAAAGCGATGCTCGCGATCCCAGTCGGCGGCAAAAGGCTTTAGGCGCTCCTGGGCAAATTGCCGGGCCGCGTCGCTGATCTGCAGTTGTTCGTCATTGGGCAACATCGCGATTCCTCGTTACAGGCATTCAACAGCCATGGCCGTGGCTTCGCCACCACCGATGCAGATCGCAGCCACGCCACGCTTGAGGCCTTTCTGGCGCAGGGCCGACAGCAGGGTCACCAGGATCCGCGCCCCCGAGGCGCCGATCGGATGGCCCAGGGCGCAGGCGCCGCCATGGACGTTGACCTTGTCATGGGGGATTTCCAGCTTGTTCATGGTCACCAGGCTGACCACGGCGAAGGCCTCGTTGATCTCGAACAGGTCCACGTCATCCAGGGACCAGCCGGTTTTCTTCATCAGGCGCTCGATAGCACCGACCGGAGCCACGGGAAACAGGCTCGGCGTATCGGCGAAGGCTGCATGGCCATGAATCACGGCCAGTGGCTTGAGCCCGCGCTTGGTGGCTTCGGAACGGCGCATCAGGACCAGCGCCGCGGCACCGTCGGAAATCGAACTGGAGTTGGCGGCCGTCACAGTGCCGCCTTCACGGAAGGCCGGCTTGAGACCGGCGATCTTGTCCAGCTTGGCCTTGGGGGGCTGCTCGTCGTCGCTGATCAGCCGGGTTTCCTTGCCGATCGTCACTTGTACGGGAACGATCTCATCCTTGAACAGGCCATCCTTGATCGCCTGCTGGGCTCGGGTCAGCGAGGCCACGGCAAAGGCATCCTGGGCTTCACGGGTCAGGCTGTTGGTCTCGGCGCAGTCCTCGGCGAAAGTCCCCATCAAGCGCCCCTTGTCGTAGGCATCTTCCAGGCCGTCGAGGAACATGTGGTCCAGCACCTTGCCATGGCCCATGCGATAGCCGGCACGGGCGCGATCCAGGAGATAGGGCGCGTTGGACATGCTTTCCATGCCACCGGCGACGACCACTTCGGCGCTGCCGGCCAGCAGCATGTCATGGGCCAGGATGGCCGCCTCCATGCCCGAACCGCACATTTTGTTCAGGGTGGTGCAACGGGTGCCCTTGTCCAGGCCGGCTCCCAGGGCCGCCTGGCGTGCAGGCGCCTGGCCGAGGCCGGCCGGCAGCACGCAGCCGAACAGCACTTCTTGCACCGCATCGCTGGCAATCCCGGCGCGCTGCACTGCGGCACGAATGGCTTGCGCTCCCAGTTGCGGGGCGCTGAGCCCTTTCAACTCGCCCTGGAAACCACCCATCGGGGTGCGGGCGGCACTGACAATGACAATCGGATCTTGGTTAATGGACATGATGCTGACTCCTTACTTGGCGGCCATGCGCAAGGCGCCGTCGAGACGGATCACCTCACCATTGAGCATGCTGTTTTCAATGATATGCCGCACCAGCGCGGCGTACTCGACGGGTTTGCCCAGGCGTGGCGGGAACGGTACGCCGGCGGCCAGGGAGGCCCGGACCTCATCGCTCATGCCAGCCATCATCGGCGTCTCGAAGATGCCTGGGGCAATGGTCATCACGCGGATGCCGAAACGCGCCAGTTCGCGGGCCACCGGTAGGGTCAGGCTGGCCACCGCGCCCTTGGAGGCGGCATAGGCGGCCTGGCCGATCTGCCCGTCGAAGGCCGCGATGGAAGCAGTGTTGATGATGACCCCACGCTCGCCATCGGCGTCGGCCTGGCCTTCGGCGATGGCCGCGGCCGCCAGGCGCATCAGGTTGAAGCTGCCGATCAGGTTGACGTTGATCACCTGGGCGAAGGTGGCCAGGGCATGGGGACCGCTCTTGCCGAGGATCTTCTCGCCGCGCACGATGCCCGCGCAGTTGACCAGGCCATCGAGCCCGCCAAAGGCCTTCACCGCCGCCTGGACTGCCGCTTCGGCAGCCGCCTCCTGGCTGATATCGGCGACCACGCTCTGGCATCCCAACTGCTGCGCCTTGGCCGCCACGGCCTCGGCATTGAGGTCCACCAGCATCACCCTGGCGCCGGCGGCCACCAGCATTTCAGCGCTGGCCGCACCGAGGCCCGAGGCCCCACCGCTGACGAGAAAAACCTTGTTCTGAATCTGCATCGTTCACACCCTGTTCACGCGTTGACTGTTGCCGCCGCGGCCTCTTGAGCCTTGGCGATTTCCTGGTTGCGCAAGATAAAGCGCTGCAATTTGCCACTGGGGGTCTTGGGCAAGTCGCTGACAAACTCGATTTCCCTCGGGTAGGAATGGGCCGCCAGGCGCTTGCGCACATGCTGGCGCAGCTCCTCGGCCAACTCCGGGGTGGCGCGGTAACGCTCGCCCAGCACCACAAAGGCCTTGATCACCTCGGTACGCTCCCGGTCGGGCTTGCCCACCACTGCCGCCTCGACCAACGCCGGGTGCTCCACCAGGGCACTTTCCACGTCGAACGGACCGACCCGGTAGCCGGAGGTGGTAATGACATCGTCACTGCGCCCGACGAAGCTGATGCTGCCGTCCGGATTCAGCTCGACGGTATCGCCGCTCAGGTAGTAATCGCCGACAAAAGCCTTGGTCGGTGCCCCGGTGTAACCGGCGAACCAGTACATCGGCGACTGCCGGCGGTCAATGGCCAGGATTCCCGGCTGGCCGACACCCAGCTCGCGATATTCCTCGTCGAGCACCACGATGCGATGGCCCGGCGAGGCGAAACCGGCAGACCCCACATGCACCGGATGCGCCAGGGCATGGTGGTTGCACAGCACCATGCCCAGTTCGGTCTGGCCGTAGTGATCGTGGATCACCACCTCAAGGTGCTCGGCGAACCAGCGGATCACTTCCGGGTTCAGCGGTTCGCCGGCACTGCTGACAATGCGCAAGCGGCCCTTGATCGAACGGGCGAACTGATCACCACCGGCGATCAGCAGTCGGTAGGCGGTGGGGGATCCGGTGAGGTTGGTGATGCCGTACTTGTTGATCACCCGGCAGGTACTTTCGAGGGTGAAGGGGCCGTCGTAGAAGGTGATCGGATGACCCAGGCCCAGCGGGCCGGTGATACCGAAGTAGATGCCATAGGCCCAGCCTGGGTCGGCGACGTTCCAGAACGCATCCTCGGGTCGCAGGTCCACCGCATCGCGGGTATAGCTCTGGAACGCGACCATGGCCTTGAGCGGCACTTGCAGCGCCTTGGACGGACCGGTGGTGCCCGAGGTGAACATCAGCAGGAAGGGATCTTCGCCACTGAGCAGCACAGGTTCGCAACGGGCCGGATACTGCTCCAGTTCGGCCCAGAAGCTGAAATCGCCCCGTACGATGCCCTGCCCCTTGGCACCCGCCACGGTGACTACCGTTGGGCACCCGGCAACCTCGGCGAGCTTGGACCGGTTGATGGCATCGGTGACCACCACCTTGGCAGCGGAACTGTTGACCCGGTGCTCGATGGCCTTGGGGCCGAAGGCCGTGAACAGGGGCTGGTACACCGCGCCGATGCGCCAGGTGGCCAGGACCGTGATCAATAACTCGACGTTGCGTGGCAAGAGGCCTGCGACCTTGTCGCCCTTGCCCACGCCCTGGGCCAGAAGGAAGTTGGCCAGGCGTCCGGCCTTATCTTGCAGATCGGTGAAGGTGTAGCTGGCGCTGTTGCCGTCTCGCCCCTCCCAGAACAACGCGATGCGCCCAGGCAGCGCATGCCGGTCACAGCACTCGACACAAGCGTTGAGCGCCGACAGCGAGCCGGCCAGGGTGGCATCGACAGTGTGCTGGTAGTTGAAGTTTTCAGTGGCGGACAGGTAATCGCGCATTGCCAGAAGCCCTCGTTGTTTTTATTGGGGAACCTCATGAAAATCAGTGAAATACTGGCGCCAGAGCCTTGGCCGGACAATGGTCAAAGCTGTCAACCTGCGTGACCGGTTTGGCCAAGATCAGGCCGGGTCGTTGAGAATCAGGCTGCGATAGTGCCCGGGATTGGAGCCGGACCACTTGCGAAACGCCTTGTAGAACGAACTGGTATCGGCAAAGCCCAGGCGCTCGGCGATCTGCGCGAAGCTGATCTGCGGTTCCGCCAGCCAGACGATGGCCAGCTCCTTGCGCACGCTGTCCTTGAGCGCCTGGTAGCTCTGGCCCTCCTCGGCCAGGCGGCGGCGCAGGGTCGAGGCCGAAATGCACAGGCTCTGGGCCAGGCTTTCGCTTTCCGGCCACTGCTCTGCCGGTAGCTGGCGCAACTGCTGCTTGATCCGGCTGGCCAGGCTCTGCGGATCGCGGTACTTGACCAGGATATTGGCCGGGGCCTGGGCCAGGAACCGCTTGAGCTCCTCCTTGCTGCGCTTGATGGGCAGGTCCAGGCAGTCGGCGGCGATGATCATCCGCGTGCGGGGTCGGTCAAAGCGCAGGTTGTCGGAGAACATCACCCGGTAGTCATCGCAGAACTCCGGCTGCGGGCAACGCAATTCGATGGCCAGGATCGGAATCCGCCGCCCTGCCAGCCAGCACGCCACGCCGTGAACGATCATCCAGTAGGTGAAATAGGTAAACGCCCGGCGCGGAGGCTGCTCGTCCTCGGCCAGGACGATTTCCGCCAGGCTTTGCTGGCGTACCAGTTGCGCGCCCAGGTGTTCGAGCATCAGTGAAAGAAACTCCAGCACCGAATCCAGGCCTTGAGCCAGGGTCGGCTGGGCCATGGCCGAACGACAGAGAAACGCCAGGCTGCCGGACTTGAGCTTGCGCGGATCCATGCCGAAGAACTCATCGTCCAGGCGCCGTGCCAGCAAGCGCCAGAGTCGCGCATAGGCGTTGGCCGGAACCCTCCCCGTGCCTAACTGCACGTCGAGCGGATCGATGCCGACCTTGTGCAGCACTTCTTCGGTGGCCACGCCAGGCGCGCAGCTTTGCAACAAGGCTTCGCGCACCAGTTGCAGGGAGATGGTGTCTTTTTCCGACATCGTTACCAACGGTTTCCGGGACAAAGGAGGAGCTACGACGGCCATCTTAGGCAGTGACCGGGAAAAAGCCAGTGGACCTTGGGCTGATGTACCTGGCCATTGCATGGACGGCAATGGCGGGTAGAAATCATCGCGGCGATCGCCTGCCATCACCGATATCATGCATGATCCGGCGCCCCGAGCCCGGCCCCTGCCAACCGCTGCGTGAGCGCCATCGACAGCATCTGGCCCCTTGAAGAGCGAATGACTATGTATCTGGTATGCGGTGAAGCGCTGTTCGATGTTTTTAGCGTGGACGAAGCCGGTGCTCCGGCCAATAAAGTGGCGTTCCAGGCGATTGCCGGTGGCTCGCCGTTCAATGTGGCGGTAGGCCTGCGCCGCCTGGGCATCGATGTGGCCCTGCTCGCCGGACTGTCCCGGGACTACCTGGGCCAGCGCTTGCGGCGGGTGCTGGAGGAGGAAGGCGTGGACACCCGCCACCTGCGCGAATTCACGGCCCCTACCACCCTGGCCATGGTGGCGGTGGGCAGCGATGGCTCGCCACACTACAGCTTTCGTGGCGAAGGCTGTGCCGACCGACAATTGCTGACAGAACACCTGCCGGAACTGGACGACCTGGTACGCGGGCTGCACGTGGGCTCGTTTGCCCTGGTGGTGCAACCGATCGCCGATACCCTGCTGGCCCTGGTGCGTCGCGAGCGGGGGCGGCGGCTGATCAGCCTCGACCCCAATGTGCGACTCGGCCCGCAGCCGGATATCCAATTGTGGCGCCAACGCATCGATGAACTGGCCGAGCACGCCGACCTGATCAAGGTCAGCGATGAGGACCTGGAGCAGCTGTATCCCGGGCAGGCGCCCGAGACACTGATTCAGGGCTGGTTGCAAGGCAGTGCCAAGCTGGTGTTCCTGACCCGCGGCAGCCAGGGCGCGACGGTGTTCAGCCAGCACCACGGCCACTGGTCGGTCGCGACGCCCCAGGTGCAGGTGGCCGACACCGTGGGCGCCGGCGATACCTTTCAGGCGGCGCTGATCGCCTGGTTGACCGAGCAGGGGCTGGACTCGCCCCTGGGTCTTGCGCAGCTGGAGCGCGAACAGATCGACGCCATGCTGCGCTTCGCCGTCAACGCCGCAGCGCTGACCTGCACCCGCACCGGGCCGGACCTGCCCTACCGGCATCAACTGGTGTAATGCGCCGTGTAGCCGCTGCCGCGGGCTGCTTGCGACCGCGCAAGCGGGTCAAGACAAGGCCCTGCGGGCCTTCGCGCAGCCTCGCCACAGGCTCGACAGCGGCTACAGGGCAGCGCTACGTCAGAAGATCGAGAAGTTGTAGCTGACGATCAGGCGGGTTTCGTCCATGTCGCGGGCGATCTTCTGGTAGTTGCTACGGTAGGTGGCGTTACGCAGGCGCAGGCTGACGTCCTTGAAGGCGCCGCTCTGCACCACGTACTTGAGCTCGCTGTCACGCTCCCATTCCCGACCTTCGCGCAGGCTGCCCGGGACCTTGATGTTGTCACCACTGACGTAGCGGGTCAGGAAGCTCAGGCCGTTGATGCCCACGGCCTTGAAGTCGTAGTCATAGCGCAGTTGCCAGGAACGCTCCTGGATCGCCGCGAAGTCGTTGACCTGCACATAGTTCACCAGGTACGGGTTGCTGCCATCCAGGTACGGCATCGAGTTCTCGCCGTACATGCGCTGCCAACCGGCGCTGAACACGTGCCCACCCAGGCCGTAGCTGAGCATGGTGCTCAGGGCCCGGTGGTCGATGCTACCGGCACGGGCGCTGCCGCTGTCGTCGCTCTTGATCAGGCGCAGGTCACCCTTGAGCACGCCAGGCCCCAAAGGCTGGTTGGCCAGCAAGCCGATGAAGTGCTGGCGGTAGATGTCCTCCAGCTCGGCGTAATGGTATTGGCCACTAAGGAGGTCGCTGAACTTGTAGTCCACGCCATAGTTATCGAAATGATCCGCCGTGGTGTTGCAGGCATAGCGCTTGTTCTTGCAGTGCACGCGGATGTCCTGGGAGTCCGTGGAATCCCGGGCGGTGTAGCGATTCAGGCGCGCCGCCGTCAGGGTCAGGTCCTTGACCTCCTTGGAGGTCAGCACCGCACCGTTGAACAGGGTGGGCAGCAGGCGGCCATCGTTGTACTTGAGCAGCGGCAGGTCCGGCAGTTGCGCACCGTATTTGAATACGGTCTGCGATACCCGCACCTTGGCGGTCAAGCCCAGCTTGGCGTACTGGTCGGCCGAGCCCCGCGGGTCATGCCCACTGGATGGCAGCAGGCCGCTGTTGCTGCGGTCCGGGCTGGAGTCGAGCTTGAGCCCGAGCATGCCCAGGGCATCCAGGCCAAAACCTACGGTGCCTTCGGTATAGCCCGACTGCAGATTGAGAATGAAGCCCTGGGCGGATTCTTCACGCTTGGAGGCACCCTGGGCGTTGCTGGTATGGCCGTCACGAAAGTCCCGATTGAAATAGACCGTGCGCGATTCGAGCTTGGCGCTGCTGTCCTCGATAAAGCCGGCGCCAGTGGCCAACGGTGTAAAACCCGCGCACAGGACAGCGGCTCCGAGGCCCAGGAGCGGGCACGGATTGAGTAAAGGAAAAGGGGGACGCATGAACAGGCTCCAGCAGAAAATCAGTGACGCGAGGCAGAAAAGACCCAGGAGAAATCCATCCGGCAAATTAAACATCACCGGTTGAATTGATTGAATCAATGAAGACCGGAAATGATGGCAGATCGCCCGCCTTTGCCCTACCCGACTTTAGTCTGACTCCAGCGCTCACGTTCGACACCTCCTGCCAGCATCGAGCTGATCAATTCCGAGACTTTTTCACTGCCCGGGAAAGCGCCTCGAAAAACTGTCTCATCGCTCAGAAACACTCTCTAGATCGTTCTTTTTTGCAGGCTGGTAGCAAAGAAGCATCAAACTTTTGTCGAAAATAACTACCGTTCGTCGGATTTTTAGCGAACCCAACAAACAAATACAAGTATTTGACGCTTTTCATTATGACCATCATTAATAACTGTAATGCTATGTTTTAAAGGGTTTTATTTGTATCTAAAAAATAAATAGAGAGGCTGTGTCATTTATGTAACGCCAAAAAACGTCAATTAAACGTCTCAATCTTGTGGTAGTGTCAAAAAAAGAGCGCAATGAAGGCCATGTGCCACATGCCTTTTTTCAGAAGGTGAGCCACGCCCTCACCCAACACTCATCATGGACGAGGTCGTTCCCTTGGAAGTCAGCGTTTTTGGTACTGGCTATGTTGGCCTGGTGCAAGCGGTTGCATTGGCCGATGTTGGGCATAACGTGGTGTGTGTCGATATCGACAGCCACAAGATCGCCCAACTGCAGCGCGCCATTCCACCGATTCACGAACCGGGCCTGGCGGCCCTGATCGAAGAGAATCAGAAGGCCGGCCGCCTGCATTTCACCACTCAGCCCAGCGATGCCGTAGGCCATGGCCAGGTGATCTTCATCGCCGTGGGTACCCCCTCCAATGAAGATGGCTCGGCGGACCTCGATCATGTCCTGGCCGTTGCACGAAACATTGCCTGCCTCATGTACAGCGACAAGACCCTGGTCATCAAGTCCACAGTGCCTGTGGGCACCGCGGACCTGGTGGTCGAGACCGTGGCCGAGCAACTGGCGGACCTGGGCAAGTCCGAGCTGCGGGTCCACGTGGTCTCCAACCCGGAGTTCCTCAAGGAAGGCTCGGCGGTCGCCGATTGCATGCGTCCGGACCGGATCATCATCGGTTGCGCCCATGAACTGCCTCGCCAGCAATTGAGCGAGCTCTACGCGCCGTTCAATCACAACCACGACCGACTGATGTTCATGGATAACCGCAGTGCCGAGCTGGTCAAGTACGCGGCCAATGCCATGCTTGCCACCCGCATCAGCTTCATGAACGAGATGGCCAACCTGGCCGAGCGGCTGGGAGTGGATATCAACGCGGTACGCAAAGGCATCGGCGCCGACCCACGTATCGGCTATCACTTCATCTACCCGGGCGCCGGTTTTGGCGGCTCGTGCTTCCCCAAGGATCTGCGGGCGCTGATCCACACCGCGCAAAGCCATGGCCTGGAACCACAGATGCTCAAGACCGTGCGCGACGTCAACGAGCAGCAGCGGCATGTGCTGTTTCGCAAGCTCAAGGCGCACCTGGGTGACAACCTCCAGGGCAAGGTCATCGCCCTGTGGGGGCTGGCATTCAAGCCCAACACCGACGACATGCGCGAAGCCACCAGCCGCTACCTGATGCAAGCGCTGTGGGAAGCCGGGGCCAAGGTCCATGCCTATGACCCCGAGGCCATGACCGAGTGCCGGCGCCTGTATGGCTACCGCGATGACCTGCAACTGTGCGCGACCCGCGACGACACTTTGCAAGGCGCCGACGCGCTGGTGATCTGCACCGAGTGGAAGGCCTTTCGCGTGGTGGACTTCAAGCTGCTGCGCGAGAAGCTCAACGATCGCCTGATCGTCGATGGCCGCAATCTCTACAACCCGCAACAGGCAGCGGACGCTGGTCTGCACTACCTGAGCATCGGCCTGCCTTACCGCGTACCTGGGGCACTTTGCGCATGAATATCCTGATTACCGGGGCCGCCGGGTTCATCGGCGCCCATACCGCACTGCGTTTGCTCAAGGATGGGCATCAGGTCACCGGACTGGATAATTTCAACGATTACTACGACCCCCAGCTCAAGCACGATCGGGTGCGCTGGGTGGAGCAGCAAGTGGGGCATTTCCCGCTGCAACGCCTGGACCTGGCCGACAGCGAGGGCCTGGATCGGCTGTTCGCCGAAGTCCGCCCACAGGTGGTGATCAACCTCGCCGCCCAGGCCGGGGTGCGTTATTCCCTGGAGAATCCCAAGGCCTACCTGGACAGCAATCTGGGCGGTTTTCTCAACCTGCTGGAGATGTGCCGGCGCTACCCCGTGCAGCACCTGGTCTATGCCTCCTCCAGTTCGGTGTATGGGGCCAACCAGCAAACCCCGTATCGGGTCAGCGACAACGTCGATCACCCGCTCTCGCTGTACGCGGCCAGCAAGAAAGCCAACGAGCTGATGGCCCACAGCTACGCCCACCTGTTCGGCGTGCCGGCCACCGGCCTGCGCTTCTTCACCGTCTATGGCCCCTGGGGCCGACCGGACATGTCGCCGATTCTGTTCGCCGACGCGATCAGCCAGGGGCATCCGCTGAAATTGTTCAATTACGGCATGCACCAGCGCGACTTCACCTATATCGACGACATCGTCGAATCCCTGGTGCGCCTGCTGGGCAAACCACCAGCCCGCGACCCGCTGTGGGACCGCGAGCAACCGGACCCCTCCACCAGCATGGCCCCCTGGCGCCTGTTCAACATCGGCGGCCAGCGCCCCGTGCACCTTAAGGACTATGTGGCCGCCCTGGAGAAACTCCTTGGCCGCCAGGCCCAGGTCGAGTACCTGCCACTGCAGCCGGGAGATGTGCTCAACACCTGCGCCGATGTCAGCGCCCTAGAGAACCTCACCGGCTTCGGGCCCCAGGTTCCCCTGGAAGACGGGCTCAGGGATTTCGTGCAGTGGTACCTGCGCTACTACCAAGGCCGGACGTCCTGAGCGGCCTGCGTGCCCTGAGCGTTCCCCTAATTCTTTTGCAATGGAAATACTTCCGGTGGATATGGACAGACCCCTCTCATCGCCCGCAAGCGATGCGCCCGCGCGCATCGATCGGCGCAACGACCCGTTCCGACGCAAGGTCCAGGCTGCCATCGACCTGCAACACCATGGCTGGATCACTGGCCGCGATGGCGGCCGGCCCTGGACCTTGTCACGCAGCAAGCGACTGACCTCGGCAGTACTGGCAGCGCTGCTGCTGGTGGCACTGTCGCCGGTGCTTTTGGTGGTTGCCCTGACAATCAAGCTCACCAGCCCAGGGCCGGTGTTCTTCGTCCAGTTGCGTACGGGTTTTCGTGGCCGACGCTTCGGCATGTACAAGTTCCGCACCATGGTGGTCAACGCCGAGGCCCTCAAGGATTCGGTGCGCCACCTGAACAAGCACGGCCCGGACTCGGTGGACTTCAAGATCGATCGCGATCCGCGGATCACCGGGATCGGCGGCTTCCTGCGTCGTACCAGCCTCGACGAACTACCGAACCTGATCAATGTGGTGCTTGGCCAGATGCGCATCGTCGGCCCACGCCCAACCTCGTTCCACGCCCAGACCTACAAGGAACACCACCTGGGTCGCCTGAGCATCTACCCGGGCATCACCGGCCTGTGGCAGGTCTCCGGGCGCAGCGACGTGGATTTCGACGGCCGGGTGACCCTCGACATGACCTACATCTTCCAGCAGAGCCCCTGGCTCGACCTGAAGATCCTGATCAAAACCCCTTTCAAGGTCCTCAATGGCCACGGAGCAAGTTGAAATGGCGGCAGCAACCTTTGCCAGTCTGAAAATCCAGCCCCCCAGTGAAAGCAACCTGGCAGTGACCGTGCTCGACCAGGAACTGCGCGTGATCCTGCTGACCGCGGCCAACCGCAACAGTGGCGTCACCAGCAGCAGCCTGAGCATGGCCAGTGAGCTGGCACGCACCAGCCGGGGCCGAGTACTGCTGGTGGATACCAGCCTGGGCGAGCAAAGCCTGACCCGGCGCCTGGGCCTGGACCAGCAACCGGGTTTTCTCGACCTGGCCCTGGCCAGTACCCCACCGCAGTTGAGTAGCTGCATTCATGACAGCCAGGAGCAGGACTTCGACTTCCTGCCCCTGGGTCGGCGCCAGCAGTACGCCGAACGCCTGACGCCCGAGCAGTTGCGCGACCTGCTGCAGCTCCTGGCCGGGCAGTACCGCTTCGTGATCATCGATGGCGACCCGGTGTACAGCAGTGGCGACATCCTCACCCTGAGTACCCAGGTCGATGGCGTGGTGCTGGTGGTGCGCAGCGAGGAAACCCGCTGGGAAGTGGCCCAGGCCGCGGCGCAACGGTTGATCCAGGCCGAAGCGAAGCTGATCGGCAGCGTGTTCAACGCCCGCAAGTACTACATGCCCAAGTGGGTTTACGACCGCCTCTGACCGGTACAAGGACCGTGTAACCATGAACAAGCCAAGACTCTCCCTGCTGAGCCTGTCACTGCTGCTGGCGGCCCTGGGTGGTTGCGCCAATCGCGAGCCACAGCACATGCCGGTACAGATCCTCAGCGCCCCGGCCGATCAGGCCCAGCTCACCGAAGTCATGCCCATCGAACAGGTGTTGCGTCCCCAGGACGTGCTGGACGTGATCTTCCATATCGGCACCACCAGCCAGACCCGCTACCTGGTGCAACCGGGCGACCAGGTCGATGTGACCTTCATCAGCGCGCCGGAGCTTGGGGGCAACAAGCTGGTACTGCCCGATGGCAGCATCGACATGCCCTATATCGGCAATATCCAGGTCGCCGGGCTCTCCGCCGAACAGGCGCGCCAGGCCCTGCAAGCGCAGTACGCCAAGGTGTTGAAGAAGCCCCAGATCACTTTCTCGATCTCCCACGCCATGGCCCAGCTGGACAACCTGCGTACCAGCCTGACCAACCCGGCCACTGGCTTGAGTCGCGAAATCGTGGTGGGCTCCGATGGCCGCGCCAGCTTCCCGCTGCTGGGCAGCCTGTCCTTGCAGGGCAAGAGCCTGAGCGAGCTGCAAACCCTGATCAACCAGCGCTACGCCAAGGAAATCGGTGCGGTGAGTGTCGACGTACTGCTCAAGACCACCGCCGCCAATGAGGTCTTCGTCATGGGTGAAGTCGGCCAGCCGGGCGCTTACCCGGTACGCCGGCCGATTTCGGTGCTCGAGGCCCTGACCCTGGCCAAGGGCGCCGGCCCCACCGCGCGCCTGGACTCGGTGGTGATCCTGCGGCGCAAGGGCAGCGAGGTCGAGGCCCGGGTCTACGACGCCGACGCGGCGCTGGATGGCAAGGCCCTGCAGTTCGCCTACCTGCAGCCGGACGACATGCTCTACGTGCCCAAGACCCGCCTGGCCAAGGCCGGTGCACTGAGCAAGCAGTTGGCGGACGTGATCATGTTCCAGGGTGTCGGCTTCAGCTTCGGCTACCGCGTCGACAACAAAGAATCGAATAACAACTGAGTTCGCCTCGATGACCAAGATCGAAAACTACCTGCACGAGTTCCTCCTCGTGTTCTTCGTCAATCGGCGCCTGATCAAGCGGGTATTCCTGGGCTTCGCCCTGCTCGCTCTGTTGCTGCCGCTGGTGCTCAAGCAGAGCTTCGAGATCACTGCCGAAGTCATCGTGCAGTCCAAGAAGCTATCGCAGACCGACGCCAACACCGTGCTCGCCCCGGATGCCGACAAGTTCATCCCGCCTTCGCTGGCGGACATGGAGACCGAGAGCAATATCCTGCGCTCGCCGACCCTGATCCGCGACACCATCGACCAACTGCGTCGCGAGGGCCAGTTCAGCGGCAGCGAAGGCCTGCTGAGCAAGCTGGTGCTCAAGCCGATCCGCAGCCTCCTGGTGGACCCGCTGCGCAACTATGTGATCAATCCGGCCCGCGGTTTCTTCGGCCTGGCAGTGGACCCGGTACGCGATACCAGCCTGGACGCCTTCACCGACCAGGCGGTCAAGGATCTGAAGATCGGCACCCTGCCCGGCTCCAACGTGATCTCCATCGTCTATAGCAGCCCGTCCGCCGCCGAGGGCACGCGCTTTGTCGAGCGCCTGCTGGCCAACTACCTAAAGAGCCGCCAGGACCTGCAATCCAATGAACTGCCCGAGGCCTTCTACGAACAGAAGAAGGCCCAGTACCAGTCACGCCTCGACGATCTGGAGGGCAAGCGCCAGGCATTGCTGGAAGCGGCCCATGCCTCCGACCCCAAGGAGGAGATCACCTTCCGCCTCAATGCCATCAACACCGAGGAGCAGTCGCTCAACGGCTACCGTGACCAGGCCCTGGAAAGCCAGCGCCGCCTGGATTACCTGCAAAAAAGCCTGGACGCTGCACGCAAGGCCGGCCTGACCGACTACACCTTTCCCTTCGCCTTCGCCAACACCGTGGACAACGTTGCCTACGAAGACCGCGAGATCAAGCACCTGGGCGAGCAGTTGACCAACCTGGTGAGCCAGTACGGCACCACCGCCGATACCTACCGCGCCGACAGCGTGCCAATGCAGCAACAGCGCGAGCAGATCGTCCGGGCCCGGGCGCAGTTCCTCAAGGTCGTGGAGAACCGCGTCCGCGAACGCAGCAGCGAATTGCAGATCACCCAGTCGGTGATCGCCCAGAAAACCACGCGGATCAACGACTACAAGACCCGTGTGCGCGACCTGCAGGAAGTGCTGAGCAAGCTGCGCCAGCTGGACACCGAGATCGATGCCCTGCACAAGGCCTTCTTCACCTACACCCAGCGCTATGAAGAGAGCCGCGGCGAGCGCCTGATCAGCGGCGAGCTGTCCAATGCGCGAGTCCTGAGCCAGCCCTACGAACCCAGCGAAGCGGCTTTCCCCAAACCGATGCTGATCATCCCCCTGGGTCTTTTGACCGGGCTGCTCCTGGCCATCGCCCTGGGTTATGTCTATGAGTTCTTCGACCATCGCTTCAAGCATCCGGCCCAGGTCAGCGACCATCTCGGCCTGCCCGTGCTGATGGTGCTCAACGCGGTCGAAACCCCGCAGCTCAACCCCTACCCACGCTGGACCTGGCGCTGGGCCTGGCATTGGGCCAAACAGTGAACGACTTGAGCATGGCCGCGCAGCCTATCGTGCATCTGATCCACAGCGGTGGCTTCTATGGCGCCGAGCGCATGTTGCTGGATCACTGCCTGATCACCCCGGGCGAGCATCGGGTGGTGTTCATCGATGCTCCGCTGGCGTTGCTGCAGCGTTTTGCCGAGGCCGGCGTGCCCAGCCACAATTGCCGGAGCCTGAAGGAGCTGCTGGCCCATCTGCGCCAGCAGCCCGGGCTGCTCAATGCCCACAACTTCAAGGCCCAGGTGTTCGCCTGGGCCTGTGCCAGGCGCCTGCAACTGCCGCTGGTAATGACCCAGCACGGTTTCACCCCGCGCAGCCTGAAGCAGAAGCTCTATACCTGGACCAGCCTGCGCCTGTGTCGCAGCAGCCAGGTACGCCGGGTGGTGTGCGTCGCCCAGAGTATCGCCCGCCTGCATCTGCAGGCAGGCGTCGCCGAAGCCAAGCTGCTGGTGATTCCCAACGGCCTGCCGGAACCGGCCCCGGCCATCGCCACGGGCAACCAGGCTCCGCCCCTGCATGACGCTCCGGTGCGGCGCGACGAGCAGGAACCCCTGGTGGGTTTCGTTGGGCGCCTGAGCGGGGAAAAAGGCCCGGATCTGTTTCTCGATGCCTTGATCGGCCTGTGCCAGCAACGCCCCTCCCTCAAGGCGGTGCTCCTGGGCGATGGCGAGCAGAACGCGATCCTGCGCCAGCGCATCGAGGCCGCCGGCTTGTCCCTGCGTATCCTGCTACCGGGCTACCAGAGCGATATGCAGCCCTGGCTCAAGCGCCTCAACGTGCTGGTGATCAGCTCGCGCACCGAAGGCACGCCGATGATCCTGCTCGAAGCCATGCAGGTCGGGACTCCGGTGGCGGCCTTTGCCGTCGGCGGCATTCCCGATGTCCTGCAGCATCGGCACAACGGCCTGCTGGCCACGCCCCTGGACAGCGAGGAACTGGCCCGCTGCATCGGCGAGTTGCTGGACGATCCACTCCAGGCCCGGAGCCTGGCCGAGGCGGCTCGTGTCACCCAGCGCCAGCACCATCACCTGCCCACCCTGGCCAAGCGCTGGGATGAGCTGTACCGCGTTGCCAGAGAGACTACCCCGGTATGATCGCCGCACCTTTTCTCGGTTTGCTCCTGGGCCTGGCCGGCCTGGCCTTGCTTGCCAGCCCGTGGCCATTCCTGGCACCACTGGTGGTGGTCGGGATGTTCGGCCTGGCCCTGCTCTATCGTCGTCCGGCCTGGGGCCTGCTGGGGATCTGCGCACTGGTGCCTTTCGAGGGGCTGTTCAAGGACAGTGCTTTTTCCGGGGCCAAGCTGCTGGGCGCCTCCCTGATCCTGATCATGCTGTTCAAGCTGTTGTTGCGGCAGATCCCCGAGACCCGCCTGGGCAGCAACCTGTGGCGCGCCCTGGGGCCGTTCCTGCTGTGCCTGCTCTTGAGCCTGATGTACAGCGAGAACCTGGCCGTCTCCCTGGACAGCCTGCGAGAGCTGGCCGTGGGCCTGGTGCTGTTCTTCGTGACCTTGCTGATTGCCCGTGAGATCAACCTGCTGATGCTCTGCCGCCTGTTGGCGGTCAGCGTGGCCATTACCTGCGTGATCGCGCTGGTTTCCGCCAAGTACCAGGTGGGCGGCCGGGCCATCGGCCTGCTGCAGGACGCCAACTACTTTGCCCTGCTGATCGCCATGGCCGTGCCACCGGCGATCCTGCTCGCCTTGCGTTCGCCCCACTGGCTGGAGCGCCTGTTCTGGGTGGCCATCAGCCTGACCCTGATGGCTGGGATGACCAAGACCGACTCGCGCTCCGGCCTGCTGGTGGTGCTGTTCACCATCGCCATCGGGGCCTGGCATTACCGCGACCGCCTCAAGCGCCTGCGGCCCAAGCACCTGGGCTTCGCCATGTTCGCCGTGGCGATCGTCGTGCCCCTGGGTATTGCCGCGCTGCCGGCCGACTATGTGGCGCGGATCAAGTCCCTGGGCATGCTCAAATCCGGTTCGCACTCGGCGGACACCTCCCTGGGTCGTCGGACCTCCTACCTGGTGGTCGGTAGCCAGATGATCCGCGAGAACCCACTGCTGGGCTCAGGCCTGGGTACCTTCCCGATCCATTACGCACAAACCGGCTTCGCCAGCAGTTTCTCGGAAAACCTCAACGAGCCGGACCTGTATCGCCGGGCCCACAACACCTATCTGGAACTGTTCAGCGAGCTGGGCATTCCCGGCGGCCTGAGCTTCGTGGCGCTGCTGCTCATGGGGCTGCGCAATTTCGAGCGCTCGCGCCAGGCGTTCCTCGCCCGGGGCGCCCGGGAGCAGGCCGACCTTGTCACGCACCTGGGGCTGAGCCTGTTGGCACTGGCGGTGTTCCTGCTGTTCCTCAGCGCACCGAACCACAAGTACCTGTGGATCTTCCTGGCCTTGTCCAGCGTGCTACGGCGTGAGGCCGAGTAAGCGTGATGAGGCACCGTTACTCGGGGCGCGAGCGCCGCAAGAAAGTCGTCCTGGCGTCGCGACGCCAAGGCGAGCATGTCATCAGCGAGATCCTGCCAAGGGAGGCTGCAATGCAACGGATCAGCGTGATCGTGCCCATGTACAACGAGGCGCGACACATCGAGCGAACCCTGGCCAGCGTGTTACGCGCCGCCCGGGCGGCCGACATGGACTGCGAGCTGATCGTGGTCGACAACGGCTCCACCGACCAGGGACCACAACGGGCCAGGAAACTGGGTGCCCAGGTCCTGCCATGCCCCGGGCTGAGCATCGGGGCCTTGCGCAATCGCGGCGCCGCCGTCGCCACTGGCGACTGCCTGGCCTTTCTCGATGCCGACATCGAAGTACCCGGCAACTGGCTGCAACTCTGGCAACGCAACCAGGCGCAGACCGAGGTTTTCGCCCTGGATTGTGCCGCCCCAGCCAGCGCTCCCTGGTTCGCCCGGGCCTGGCAGCGACGCAGCCTGGCGGCCGGGAACGAGGCTCGCCTGTTGCAGTGGCTGCCTACGCCCAACCTTTGCCTGAAGCGCGAATGGTTCGAGCGTGTCGGCGGTTTCGACGAACAACTGCGTACCGGCGAGGACAAGGACTTCGGCCTGCGCCTGCACGCCGCCGGGGCACGGCAGTTGAGCCTGGCCCAGCCCCAGGTGCTGCACTGGGGGTTCGAAGCCAGCTGGAGCGAATGGGCCGCCAAGGAACGCTGGCGCCAGGGCAGCCATGTGCAATTGCTCAAGAGCGCCGGGCCGAGCCTGCGCCTGCTGCGCTTCCCACTGCTGTGCCTGGCGTGCGCCTTGCTCAGCCTGATGGCTGTGCTGGCGCTGCTGTTGGGCCAGGGGGGCGGCGCCTTGCTGTACCTGGCCTTGGCCGCCCTCGCGCCCCTGCTCCTGGCCCTGCGCCAGGGGTGGCGCCAGCGCGACCCGCTGTTTGTCCTGCAACTCTGGCTGCTGCACTGGGTGCGCCTGTACCTGGGGGCCTCGGCCCTGATCCAGGGTCTGTTCAACCGTTCTGTCAGGAGGCCCGACCGTGGCTAAGATTCTTTTCTGGCTTTGCCTGCTGTTGCCCTTCTATGCCTGGGTGGGTTATCCGCTGCTGCTGGGCCTGCTCAGCCTGTTCGTGCGCCCACGCCCGGCGATGCAGGGCCAGCCGCTATCGGTCAGCGTGATCATCGCCGCTCATAACGAAGGACCGCATATCCAGCACAAGCTCCAGACCCTGCTGCAACAGGATTACCCGGCCACCGACCTGCAGATCATCCTGGCCAGCGATGGCTCCAGCGACGAGACCGTGGCCATTGCCCTGGGCCTGCGCGACTCACGGGTCCTGGTGCTGGATCTGCCGCGGGTGGGCAAGGCCGGGGCCCTCAACGCCGCGGTAGAGTTGGCACGCAATGACATCCTGGTGTTCACCGATGCCGACAACCAGTGGTCCACCAACACCCTGGGCAAGCTCCTGGAGCCCCTGGCCGATCCGCAGGTAGGCGCCTGCGGTGGGCATATGATCATCCCCCGGCCCGGGCACAACCTGAGCCTGGGAGATAGCTTGTACCGGCATTACGAAGCCTGGTTGCGCCAGGCCGAGAATCGTACCGGCTGCATGGTTTCAGCCGACGGCGCGTTGCTGGCCCTGCGCCGGGAACTGTTCCAGCGGATTCCGGCCGAGGTCAACGATGACTTTTTCATCAGCACCTGCGCCCCGGTGGCGGGCAAGCGCATCGTCTATGTGGAGCAAGCCCAGGTGCTGGACCAGGGCGTGGATGAAGCCGACAAACAATACCGCCGGCGCCTGCGGGTCACCGTGGGCGGCTTGCAGAGCCTGGCCCAGCGCCGGGAGCTGATGAATCCATGGCGCCACGGCGCCTATGCCATTGCCCTGATCAGCCACAAGCTGATCCGGCGCCTGGCACCGGTGTTGTTGTTGCCACTGTTGCTGAGCAACCTGTTGCTGTGGGACGCCGGCCCCTTCTATAGCGCGTTGCTGGTTGCCCAACTGGCGGGTTATGGCGCGGGCCTCCTGGGCTTGCTGGACTCGCGCGGACGCCTGCCCAAGGTGTTTCGCCTGGCCGGATTCATCCTGGTGACCCTGGCGGGCATGAGCATGGGTCTCTGGCAGTTCCTCCGCGGGCAGCGCTATGCCCTGTGGAACCCACAGCAGAATCGCTGAGGTGAAGGTGAAACTGACGTTCAAGCGCCTGCTGGGCAGTGCCTACCTGCACAGTGTCGGGCGCCGCCGCCTGAGCGATTGCTCGGTGATACTGATGCTGCACCGGGTGCTCGCCGATTCCGCCGCGGCGAGCCTGCCCCACCGTGCGCCATTATGTGTCGGCCAGGCGCAATTCGAGCATTTGCTGCGCTGGTTGCGCCGGCATTTCGACTGTGTGCCGCTGCAGCAACTGCTGGAGCTGCCCGGTGGCGACCGCCCCCGGATAGCCCTGACCTTCGACGATGGCTGGCGCGACAACGCAGAAGTGGCCCACCCGCTGCTGGAGCGCTACGAAGTGCCGGCAAGCATCTTCCTGTCCACCGATTTCATCGGTCGCAGCCAGGGCTTCTGGTGGGAGTCCATTGGCGAGACCCTGTGGCAGCAACCCAACGCCAGCGCAAGCCAGCCACTGCTGGACTACCTGCGAATGTTGCAACTGCCCCCGCCCGCAGCCTTGCTGCAAACGGCCGCCAGCGTGGCTCGCAGTCGTGTCCTGGGTGGCTACCTGCAACGCCTCAAGCAACTGGATCCGGTCACCCTGCAAGCCCTGGCCGACAGTTGTCCGGCCGGCGCCGCGCCCCATGCCATGGACTGGAGCCAGGTCAAGCAGCTGGAACGTTCCGGGCTGGTGTCTTTCGGCCCCCACGGGGCCAGCCATGGCATTCTCACGCGTCTCGATCCGCTCGCCCTGCGCAGTGATCTGAAACGCTCCCATGACGCGCTACGCAAGCATTGCCAGGCCCCGCTGGAGATCTACTGCTATCCCAATGGCGATCACAACCTGCAGGTGCGCAGCGCCGTCGCCGAGCTGGGCTATCGCTATGCCCTGGGCACCCAACCCGGCCTGATCGAGGCAGGTGACAACCCATGGCTGGCCCTGCCACGAATCGATGTCAGCCATGCCAGCGCCGCCCATCCGGGGCTCCTGGCCTGGCGCTTGCTGAAGGGGGCGCGGGCATGAAGCGTGGCGGCTACCTCTGGCACCTGGCCCTGAGCATGGGCACGCGCCTGGCGATGATCGGCCTGCGCCTGCTGCGCAACATACTCCTGGCGCGGCTACTGGGCCCGGCGGATCGCGGCCTGTTCGCCCTGCTCAGTACCCTGCCGGACCTGATCGCCGCGCTCACCAGCGGCGGTCTCAATACGGCAGTGGGGTATGACGCTGCCCGCCAGCGCCCCATGGCGCTGCTGCTGACCCAGGTCCTGGTCTACGGCTGCCTGCTGGCCAGCCTGCTGACCCTAGCCGCACTGGCCCTGATCAACACCCTGGGCAGCCAGTGGGAGCTGAGCCTGCAACTGGGGAGCCTGGCCTGGCTACTGCTGCTGGCGGTGCCGATCACGGTGCTCAAGAGCGGCCTGCTGACCCTGCACAACGCCGATGGCCGGGTCGAAGCCTTCAATGCCCTGCGGTTGCTGGAATCCCTGGTGCCCTTGGTGTTGTTCGTCGGCCTGTGGTGGATCTGGCGCGACCAGCCGTTGTCCGCGGCGCTGGTCAGTTGGTTGGGGGGCACCCTGCTGGTGGTCGTGGTGGGCTGGTGCTGGCTGGCGCGCTTTCACGACCTGCGCTTGCGCTGGCAGTCCGGCGAACAAGGCCGGCTCCTGCGCTATAGCGCCCAGAGCCATCCCGGTGTCCTGGCCCAGCAGTTGATGCTGCGCTCGGACTATCTGTTCATCGGCGCCTTGCTCGACCCCACGGCCCTTGGCTGGTATGCCATGGCCAGCGCCGCCGCCGAGCTATTGCTGATCATTCCCGAGGCCGTGACCACGCCCCTGATGAAGCGCCTGTTGCAGCAAGGCAATGGCATCGAGCAGCTTACCGCCCTGGCCCTGCGCCTGACCGCCACGGTCATGCTCGGCGCTTGCCTTGCCATGGCGCTGATCGGCCAGTGGTTGATCGTGACCCTGTTCGGTGCGGCCTATGCCCCGGCCTACCAAGCGCTGTTGGCCCTGCTGCCCGGGCTGCTGGGGCTGTGCTACGCCAGCATCCTGCGCCTGGACCTGCTGGGCAAGCAGCGGCCTGGCACCCTGTCGTTGATGCTGGGGGCCGGCGCGCTGCTGAACCTGGCCCTGAACGCGCTGCTGATCCCGCGGCTGGGCATCGTCGGTGCGGGCCTGGCTTCGTCCATCGCCTACCTGGCGGTAAGCCTGGCAATGCTCGCACTGTACTGTCGGCTCAGCGGTATTGCCTGGTACCGCACCCTGTTTCTGCTACCGGCAGACATCGTCTACCTGCGCCACTTGTTGCGCCCCAAGGAAAAGGCCTGATGAAACCCCGTTCCCTGTTCGCCCTGATGCTATTCGTGGCGCCGTCGCTGTACGCGGCCCCCATGCAGTGGGGCGATATCCGCGATGGCAGCCTGTACCTGCAGGCCGCTGCGGCCGACACCCTGCATCTGCGCTGGAGCCCCGCGTGGCAAAGCGACGCCAACCACGAGCAGTTGTATTTGCTGGCGCCTGACGGCCAGTTGCTGCAAGCGCTGGATATCCCCGCCAGCCAAGCCTATGGCCAGCAGGATATCCACCTGCCTGCGGCCCAGGGCGACTATCGCCTGCAAGTCCCGGGCTACAGCTTTCGCAATTTCAAGATCGGCCATGACAGTGCCACTCAAGTCCAGTTCGAGCCGGCCAAAGTGCATTTCAGCGCCGATGTCGCCGAAGGGGCCGAGCTGTATTTTCAGGTGGCCGCAGGGGAGCGAGCGGTGCTGGCTGGCAAGTATCACGGTGGTGTCAGCGTGTTGCAGGCGGTGCGCCTGAGCGATGGCTTGCAAGTGCGATTGAAGCTGGAGCGCCACGAACAGTACCCGCAATTCGACCAGGTCCCGTTGCCACCGGCCAGCCAGGATGAAGTCTGGCGCCTGTCAATGGGCGGCTCCGGCAAGGTCGGGTTCTGGCTCGATGGCACCGCCAACCTGTTCGCCCAGGACCTGCACCAATTGCATCCATTGCAGTGGACCCCGGGACAGGTGGAGCTGACGCTCAAGCCGCAGGCTCGGGGTCCCAGCCCGCACTTGGGTATCGCCCTGCCCTACGCCCAGCCGCCGCAGTCGACCTTCGAACTGCTACGGGCCCTGGGCGCCCGGTCGGCCAACTTCTACAGCTTCGTCGATGTGATCAAGAGCGAACCGCTGCGGGAAATCGGCTTTCGTCGCCTGTATCGCGAAATGTTCGCCATCGATCACGACATCACCCTCCTGGCAGGTACCGGGCGCCGTCCGGTACTGGAGGCCGATCGCCAGACCCTCGCGGGGCTCGATGCCTGGCTGGCCGACAGCGCGCAGTTGGGTAACCGAGGCACGCACTACCTGGCCTTTGCCGACGAACCCAACCTGAACTACCCAAGCTATGCCGCGTTCGCCGCCTATTTCGGGCAGATGCTGGAGCACACCCGGGCCAATCCCGATACCCGCGCAGCCGGGGTACGTATTGCCATGCCAGCCAGCTCCAGGCTATTGGACGGGCCATTCCGGGTCGGTGCCGGGCAACGCCGGGGCATCGACTGGGCGCAGCGGCTGCTGCAAGAACATGGCGAGGATATCGATGCCCTGGCCTGGCACGAATGGATGGTGCGCGATCTGCTGGCCACCCGGCGCTACCGCGACAGCGTGCGCGCCGCTGCGCAATTGGTGGGGCTGGACGAGCACGGCCGGCCACGCAAGGCGCTGCTGTTGAGCCAGACCAATATTTCCAGCGGCCCGGACCTCAGCCCCTACCAGCAAGACACCCACTATGCGGCGCTGTGGTGGATGTCGGTAGTGGTCAACGCTTCGCAGGACGGCCTGCTGGACATGCTCAACTGGTTCCAGGCCGCCGACGAACCCGAGTATCCCAAGGGCATGCTGGCCCTGCGCGACGCCCAGCGCTTTGCCCTCAAGCCGGTGGCCAAGGCCCAGCAATTCATCCAGCAGCACTGGCTGGGCGAGGTCCAGGCGCTGGACAACCCGGCCTTCGAGGTGGACGCCCTGGCCCTGCGCGATGGCGCCCGTCACAGCTTGCTGGGAGTGGCCAAGACCCTACGGCCACACACCATCGAGCTGGCGGCGACGACCGATCTCTGCCAGTCCGGCCCTCGTCTGGAGTTGCTGGGGCCCGACGGCTACAGCCATGACGCACCGGTGCAGTGCCATGCCGGCCGTGCAGTGTTCCAACTGCCCGGCGAGACCCTGTTCGCCTTGACCTGGAAAACCCTATGAATCGCTTGACCGGCCTGCTGGCCAAGATTCGCCGCAAGGGCCTGCGCGGCAGCCTGCGCCTGCTGCGCGAACGTTTCTTCTACTACCACTGGGAGCTGTTGACCCTGGAGCGCCCCCTGGCGCTGCCGGTGCCCTGCCCCATCAGCCCCGAGCGCTGGCCCCAAGTGCGCATCACCCGGGAGCTGCTGCCGGCCTTCGACAAGTACTTCAAGGCGCAGCTACCGGCCATTCGCGGCCTGCTGGACAAGGGCAGTCGCGGCAGCGCCCACCTGGATCACGAAGGCAACGTGATGATGATGGTGTGGATCAGCGAGCGTGATTACTACGACGATCAGTTGTATCGCTGCTGGATGCGCATGCCGCCTGGCTGCCTGTACCAGTTCGCCGGGGAATGCGCGTTGCCCTACCGTGGCTCGGGGGTGGTGATCCTGGCGCAGAAGATGCTCTGGGAGGAGTACCGCGAGCGCGGCTTCAAGGCCACCCGGGCACTGGTTAACGTACGCAATGAGGCCGCGTTGAAGATGCACATGCGCCTGGGCTTCCAGGAGGTCGGCGAATCCTTGCATGTCTATTGCCTGTTGCGCTGCCTGCACTTGCATCGCCGCCGGCCCTATCACCAGACGCGCCTGCATCACCTCAGGCGCGGTCGCCTGGCCGAGCAGCAGGCCGCGGCCAGCCAGATCGACAAGGAGCGCACGTGACCCTGCGTTGGCAATGGTGCACCAGCCTGTGCACCGAAAACTTCCCCGCACAAGCCTATGAACGACTGTGCGAAGCGACCGAACAGGCCACCCCGTTCAATCGCCTGGGCTGGCTGCGCGGCGCCGAACAGGCCCTGACCGAGCACCAGGCATTGCACATCCTGATGGGCTGGCAGGACGCGGAGTTGCTGCTGTGCCTGCCATTGATCGCCGGGCGAGAGTCCCGTGGCGGCCTGCCATTGCGGGTCTTGCGGCACTTGGGGCACCCACTGAGCGATCGCCTGGCGCTGTTGGTGGCGCCCGCTGCAAGGTCGGCCATGGCCGAAGCCCTGGGCCAGATTCGCCGGCGCCTGCCCCACGATTTGCTGCAACTGCACGAGCTGGTCGATGCCGCCGGCGTGCTGGAGCCTTGGCGCCGGGCCAGCAGCTATGGCGAACAGTCGCTGGGATGCCGCGTACCGGAGCACCAGATTCTTCCCAGCGATCGCGAAGAAGCCAGCGGGACCCTGCGCTATGAACTGCGTCGGGCAAAGAAACGCTGCGCCGAAATCGATGCGCGGGTCGTTCGCCTGTCCCCCAGCGCGCAAGACATCGACCAGGTCCTGCAGAGGCTTTGCGAAGTGGAACAGTCCAGCTGGAAAGGCACCGATGGCCTGGGGATCTTCTCTGGAGCGCGGCGCCAGCAATGGATGTTCAGCGCCTTGCACGCCCTGGCAGCCGAAGATCGGGTGCGAGTGGCGATGCTGGAACACCAGGGGCGCTGCATCAGCTATCGCCTGGGACTCCTGGAGCGCGGGCGCCTGTATGACTACAACATCGCCTTTCTCGCCGACTACGCCAACCTGGGCAGCGGCCGGCTGTTGCTGGACGAGTGGATTCGCTGGGGCCTGGAGGACGGCTGGCAGTGGGTCGACGCTTCCCGAGTGAGCCTCAGCCGCTCCAGCCACCAGTTGCATGAACGCCTCAGTGGCCTGGTGGAGCACCAGCGCTGGAGTTTCTACAGTTGGCGTCCGCGCGGCTTGCTGGCGGGGCTCGGCGAGCGCCTCTGGCAACGACTCAAGCCTCATTTCAAGGCCTGGCGCGAACGTCGCCTGGCCGCTACTGCCAAGAAGGTTCGTCCATGAAGCACTCCCGGCTGCAGCAGGTCATCGTCAATGCCGACGACTTCGGCCTCGACCCCGAATACAACCAACTGACCCTGCGCGCGTTCCAGCGCGGGGTCATCAGCTCGGCCACTCTGATGGCCAACATGCCGGCCTTCGAAGACGCCTGCCGCCTGGCCAATCAGCACGCCCTGCTGGGGCGTATCGGCCTGCACTTCAACCTGACCTATGGTGCCCCCTTGAGCCAGGCAATCGCTGGCCAACCGCTATTCTGCGATGCCCAGGGCCAGTTCGATCTGCACCTGCGGCGCTCGGCCCTGCATTTGCCGGCCGCGGCCAGGACCGCCGTGTGGCAAGAGCTGCAAGCCCAGTGGGAGCGTTGCCTGGACCACGGGGTGAGGCCCAGCCATATCGATTCGCACCAGCATGTGCACAACATCTGGCCGATCGCGATGATCGTCGCGCGCTTCGCCGCCCAGCAGAGGGTGCCCGTACGGCTGGCGCGCAATGTCGGCGGCAACATCGGCCCGCTCAAGTGGCTGTTCAAAAGCTCGTTGAATCGTCGGATGCGTTGGCTATCGGGGGCCTCGGCCGACAGGGTCTGCACCCCCAGGGACCTGCTCGACGGCTTGCGCCCGCACGGCCTGATCGAGGTGGTCGCCCATCCGACCCAGTTGGACAACGGTGACTTCGGCGACGACTACCTGCCACCCCGGCAATCCCTGGACCACTTGCTCGACCAAGCGCTACCCGGCTACCAGCGCATCGCCTACAGCGATCTGTAGGGTCGGCCATAAGGCGCGCTGCAGCCTTGAACGGCTGCGAGACCGGAGCCTGCAACCACCTGGTCGATGGGTAACAGCGGCTTGCCTACCGGACTTGGGCACGAAACGCTGGGCGATGCTTCAATGATGGGCGCGCTTGAGCTCCCCGATATGACTGGCGTTGTGGGCCAGGTCATAGCGCAATTCGGCCACCAGTTCGTTGATTTCCCGGCAGCCGTTGAGCTGCGCGGCATCGATGCCGGTCACCAGCAGGTCGACGCGATCGGGCTCACGGTCACCGAAGACCTTCACCGTCATCGACAGGTCGGGGCTCAGGGTGCATTGGCATCGCTTGGGCAGGAAACTGCTTTCGATGATGTTGCGCAACTCCAGGGCAGATAGAAACATGGCGACTCTCTCCTTCTTCGAGGCGACCAATCGACAGGCCAAGCGCCTGCCAGTGGCGACGTCCGTGTTCGATGTCGTGGCCCGGCCTGCGGGATCTGCATACACGGGGCCAGGGTTCAGACTATGCGGCTTTGGCGAGTCTGTTAAATTCGATTTGGCTCTGAGCCGCAGTTTTTTTGACGCGAACCCGTCCGTTCCTCACTGGAGTACCGTCCTTGATTACCTGCCATGTCCGCTATGTGATCGACCCCTACCAACTGGCCGAGTTCGAGGCCTACGCCAAGGCCTGGATTGCCGTGGTGCAGCGCCTGGGCGGTACCCACCATGGCTACTTCCTGCCCAGTGAAGGGGCCAGCAACATCGCCCACTGCCTGTTCAGTTTCCCGTCCCTGGCCGACTACGAGGCCTATCGCCAGGCGGCCCTTGGCGATCCGCAAAGCGTGGCCCTGGTGGATTCGGTGGTAGAGAAGAAATTCATCCTCAGCTACGAACGCAGCTTCATGCGGCCACTGCTGTCCTGACCGTCCCTGCACTTCAGGCTTGCGCCACGGCAGTGCACAGCGCCGCCCGCTCGGCCACGTGGCGCAGGCTGTCGAAGTTGATATTGGCTCCCGAGTCGATGGCCACCAGGGTCTGGCCACGGGCACCGCTGTCGGCGACGTAGCGCTTGATGCCCGCTACCGCCAGGGCCCCGGAAGGTTCGGTGATCGAGCGGGTATCGTCGTAGATGTCCTTGATCGCGGCACACAGTTCGTCGTTGCTGACGCTGATGACCTGGTCCACATGCTGGCGGCAGATCTGGAAGCCGTACTCGCCGATCTGCGCCACCGCGACACCGTCGGCGAAAGTGCCCACCGTCGGCAGGATCACCCGCTCCCCCGCCAGCAACGCCTGCTGCAGGCAATTGGAGTGTTCGGACTCGACTCCGACGATACGGATCTGCGGCTGCAGGTATTTCACATAGGCCGCGATCCCGGCGATCAACCCGCCGCCGCCCACCGGCACGAAGATCGCATCCAGGGGGCCCTGGTGCTGGCGCAGGATCTCCATGGCCACCGTACCCTGCCCGGCGATCACATGGGGGTCGTCGAAAGGCGGCACGAAGGTACAACCGGTGCGCTCGGCCAGCGCCAGGGCGTGGGCCAGGGCGAACGGAAAGCTCGGCCCATGCAACAGGGCCTCGCCGCCATGGCTACGTACCCCCAGGACCTTGAGCTCCGGGGTGGTTTCAGGCATGACGATGGTGGCCTTGATCCCCAACTCCCGGGCCGCCAGGGCCACGCCCTGGGCATGATTGCCGGCAGATGCGGTGATCACCCCACGCTGTTTCTGGTCGGCGCTCAGTTGCGCCAGCCGGTTGTACGCACCGCGGATCTTGAAGGAGAAGGTCGGCTGCAGGTCCTCGCGCTTGAGCAGCACCTGGTTGCCCAGGCGCAGGGACAATGCCGGCGCCACTTGCAGCGGCGTGCAGATGGCCAGGTCGTAGACCGGGGCGGCCAGGATCATCTTCACATAGTGTTCCAGCAAGGCCATGTCGGTGCTGGGCGCGGGGGTACTGGCAAGACGGCTGGGGTGACTCATGATGGATCTCCTGGCTGTGTTCGAAGCCCGGGAGACAGAGAGAAAAAACCCGCCTCCAGGGCGGGTTGGGTGCAGTCGTCAGCAAGCCCGCCAATAAGGAATGGCGGTAATAATGCTTGGCTGGGAACGTACGGCAGAAAAAGTCATGGAGGAAAACTAGCGAATTAAATCCGCTCTCGCAAGCCCCGGATCGGCCTATTTTGCCTTGAGACATTATATATGAAACGTATATGATTCGTATATTCACCCCACCCAAAGAGGACCTCCCGCGACATGGGTATCGTCAAGATCTCCGATGAGTTGCATGAGCAGATCCGCGTGGCCAGTGCCACCATGGATCGTTCGATCAATGCCCAGGCCGAGTTCTGGATGAAGATTGGCCTGCTGGCCGAGCTCAATCCGCATCTGGCCTATAACGACCTGATCAACAAGCTGTTGTTGAACAAACCCGACCTGCTCAGGGGTCGTGCATGACCCAGAGCCTGATCAAGACCGCCGATCAACTGGCGTTGATGCGTGAATCCGGACGACTGCTGGCCCGAGTCTTCACCTTTCTCGATGAGCTGGTCGGCCCTGGCCTGTCGACCATGGAGCTGGACGCCGCGGTGGAGCACTTCATTCGCCATGAGCTCAAGGCTCGCCCGGCGAGCAAGGGCCAGTACAACTATCCCTACTGCATCAATACCTCGATCAACGAGGTGGTGTGCCACGGCATGCCCCACCCCGAGGCCGTGCTCAAGGATGGCGACATCGTCAATATCGACATCACCCTGGAAAAGAACGGCTATATCGCCGACTCCAGCAAGATGTACCTGATCGGCCATGTCGCCCCCAAGGCCCAGCACCTGGTGGACACCACGTTCCAGGCCATGTGGGATGCCATCCGGCTGGTGCGCCCCGGCGCCCGGCTCGGCGATATCGGGCACGCCATCCAGTCCCGTGCCCAGGCCAACGGCTACAGCGTGGTCCGCGAGTACTGCGGCCACGGCATCGGTCGGCAGATGCACGAAGAGCCCCAGGTCCTGCATTTCGGCCGCGCCGGCACCGGCCTGGAGCTGCGCGAAGGCATGACCTTCACCATCGAGCCGATGCTCAACCAGGGCAGCGCCCGGGTCCGTGGGCTCAAGGACGGCTGGACCGTGGTCACTCGCGACAACGGCCTTTCCGCCCAATGGGAACACACCGTGGCCGTGACCCGCGACGGCTTCGAGGTGCTGACCCTGCAACCGCAATGAGCCTCACGGCTCCTGTACGCGACGGCTGCCAAGCCGTCGCAGTCCTACGGTCATGGCAACGGCAGCCAGCAGCATCGCCAGCAGTAGCAGCGAATAGGCCAGCCACCAGGGCGTGCCCGCCGTCATCATGCTGAATTCGGACATGCCGCCGATGCTGGCGATCAGGTTCAGGGGCAGGAACACCACGTTGATCAGGGTCAGCTTGCGCAACAGCTGGTTGCTGCTGTTGTTCATCAGGTTGCCGCGGGCGTCCATCAAGCCGGCAAATACCGTGGAGTAGATCTCCGCCTGCTTGTAGCACTGGTTGTTCTCGATGATCAGATCGTCGATCAGGGCAATGGCCGAGCCCTGGAAATGCTCCATGTGTGCATGGTTGCGCAGCCGGGCCAGCAGCGTGCCGTTGCTGTGCAGGGCGTTGAGGTAATGGATCAGGCTCTCGCTGAGATTGAACATCTGTAGCAGGTGGCGGTTTTCCAGGGTCTGGTTGAACTTGTGTTGCAGCTCCCGAGCCACCAGCTTGATCACCTTCAGGTGGCCCAGGTAGTGATGGATGTTGTGGAGCAGCAAATCCAGCAGCACATCCAGGGGCGCATGCAGGTTGTGGCGGCTCCCGAGCCCGTCCAGGGACGTGTCATCGGCGGCGATCACCAGCAACCGGTCCGCAGCGAACAGCAGGCCGCAGGACGACACTTCGAAGGACTGGCTAGGGCCTGCGGAGTAGTTTTGCGGACGCTTCCAGATCAGGAACAGGTAGTCGGGGTGGAACTCGATGCGCGAAACCTCATCCGGGTCCAGGGCCGAGGCCAGGGCATGTTCATCGAGCTTGAAGGCGCTGCGCAGCAGGTCGCGCTCGGCCAGGTCCGGATTGCTGAACAGCATCACCTCGGCATCCCACCCCGGTACCGCCTGCAAGCGGCCATGGGCCAATCGATAGCTGTGGATCATCGTCTCACCAGGCCTGGCCGCGACGCTTGAGCTCCAGGCGGCGGACGAACTCCTCCAGCACCAGGGAGTACAGGTCGTCCTGCAGATAAGCGTCCTCGATTCCGCAGTCGAGGTTGGGGTTGTCGTTCACCTCGATCACCACCACCTTGTCGCCGGACTGCTTGAGATCGACCCCATACAGCCCATCGCCGATCAGGTTGGCGGTTTTCACCGCCAGCTCCACCACGGCCCGCGGGGCCTCGTGGACCGCCAGGGTACGGCATTCACCGTTGATGTCCTGGCCCTTGGCCTTGTGGTTGTAGATCTGCCAATGCCCCTTGGACATGAAGTACTGGCAGGCAAAGATCGGCTTGCGATTGAGAATGCCGATGCGCCAGTCGTACTCGGTGTAGAAAAACTCCTGGGCCAGCAGCAGTACCGAGTGCTCGAACAGTTCGGCCGTCGCCTCAAGCAGCGCCTGCTGGTTCTCGACCTTGATCACGCCTCGGGAGAAACAGCCATCGGGAATCTTCAGCACCAGGGGAAAGCCCAAGCGCTCGCCAACCCGCTCGAAGTCCTGCGGTCGCTCCTTGTACAGGATCTCGGTGGCAGGCATGCCCAGCCGGTGGCGCTTGAGCAGGTCGCTGAGATAGACCTTGTTGGTGCAGCGCAGGATCGAGGTCGGGTCGTCCATCACCACCAGCCCTTCGCTCTCGGCCTTCTTGGCAAAACGATAGGTGTGGTTATCGATGCTGGTGGTCTCGCGAATCAGCAGGGCATCGTATTCGGCCAGGCGCGAGTAATCCTTCTTCTCGATCAGCTCCACATCGATCCCCAGGCCCTTGCCGACCCGGATGAAGTTTTCCAGCGCCCGGGCATTGGAAGGCGGTAGCGCTTCCTGTGGGTCATGCAGGATCGCCAGGTCATAACGGGCCAGGCGCCGGGAACGCGGAACACGCCAGACCTTGCGACTGAAACTGTCCAGTGAGTTGGCGAATTGATCTTCCTGATCTTCTCGCAACTTATGTAGCGCCCCACTTTTGACCCCTTCGATATGCCAACTATCCGTTCTTTTGAACTCAACCAATAGAATCGGACATGGAAACAACTCGAATAACTGTCTGGCCAACTCTTGCAAGGGTTCTATATGGGTTCGACCAAAATAGAGGGTTAGCGTAAAGCCCTCGGTTTCACGGTAGAGATGATGGCTGAGGGCCTTTTCCAGGGTCTTGTCCAGATCGTCCAGCGCCAGCCCGTAGAGGGCCTTGCGGGTCAGCTCGCTGATCGTCCGTACCGAAGGAATCACCCGGTGGCCACGGGCCTCAGCCAGCAATGAGCAGTAATAGCCATGACCCAGGTACTTGTAGTTGCGGCACAAGTTGATGACCTGGACGCGCTTGCCCGGTTCACTTTCACAACTGTGTTCCAGATATTCCTGGGCGCTGAGAATATCTTCACTTGGAAAATAAGAAGCCCAGTCTTCCTTGCGTTCGACAATGATAATGACCTGACTGGAGGCTTTATCGACAGCCGACAAATAACTTGTCGAAGTGATTGCCGCCGGCAAACTTTGCCCGGATACTTCTGGCCAATGATTTTGTACCGCTGACATAAAGTTCGATCTCGCTGAAGAAACCTGACCCTTTCTATTAAGCACGAACTTTTTTTGAAGTCTCGTTTCATTACGCAACTTTTACGGCGGTTATATGGATCTTGTCTTTCGCACTGCAACCCCCGACGACCTGCCGGCACTGGTGGCTCTGGAACAGCAATGTTTCACCAGCGACCGCCTGACCCCGCGCAGCTTTCAATGGATGATCAGCCGCGCCCATGGGCAACTCTGGGTGGCCCAGCATCAAGATCGGGTACTCGGATATGCCCTGGTGTTGTTTCATCGCGGCACATCCCTGGCGCGCCTCTACTCCATCGCCATCGCTACCGACGCCCGTGGGCTGGGCCTGGGCAAACGCCTGTTGCAGCAGATCGAAACCTGCGCCCTGGAGCATGACTGCGCCTACCTGCGCCTGGAGGTGCGCAGCGATAACCCGACAGCCATCGCCCTGTACGAGCGCCATGGCTATCGGCGCTTCGCCCGTATCCACGACTACTACGAAGACCATGCCGACGCGCTGCGCCTGGAAAAACGCATTCGCGAACACCGCGAGACCCGTAGCATTCGAGTGCCTTACTACCAGCAGACCACCGATTTCACCTGTGGTCCGGCCTGCTTGCTGATGGCCATGGCCGCGCTGCAACCATCACGCCCCTTGATGCGCACCGAGGAGTTGCAGATCTGGCGCGAGGCCACCACGGTATTCATGACTGCCGGACATGGCGGCTGCAGCCCCCAGGGACTGGCACTGGCGGCCTGGCGCCGGGGATTTGCCGTGCGCCTGCAGGTCAACAGTGCCGGGCCGTTGTTTCTCAACGGTGTGCGCGACGAGCATAAAAAAGACGTCATGCGCCTGGTCCACGATGAGTTCTGCAAAGAGCTGGACCGTAGCGATGTGCAGCAGGTGCTCGGCGGCCCGCTGGACCTGGCGCGGCTGCTGGATGCTGGCGGCCGCCCCCTGGTGCTGATCAGCAGCTATCGCCTGACCCGCTCCAAGGCCCCCCATTGGGTGATCGTGACCGACTGCGACGAGGATTTCGTCTACCTGCACGACCCGGATGTCGACCACAGCCAGCACCGCCAGCCCATGGATTGCCAGCATTTACCCGTGAGCCACGATGAGTTCGACAAGATGTGCAGCTTCGGCAGCAATAAGTTGCGGGCCGCCGTGGTGCTTTCGTCACGACGGCCCACGTAGGTGGTGCTACTGCAGGCCTATCTTGTAGAGCCCACCCTGGTCCTCGTCGGTAACGACATAAAGATACCCATCGGGTCCCTGGCGCACATCGCGGATACGCGACTTGAATTCGCCCAGCAGGCGCTCCTCGTGCACCACCCGATCACCGTCGAACTGCAGCCGGATCAGTTCGCCACTGACCAGGGCACCGATAAAGGCATTGTGCTGCCAGGGCTTGAAGCGCTCGTCATCATAAAAGGCCATGCCGCTGATGCCCGGGGACTTCTCCCAGACATGATGGGGCACCTGGGTACCAGGAGCGTCCTGGCCCTTGGCCTCGGGAATCGGCTGGCCGGAATAGTCGATGCCATGGGTTGCCAGGGGCCAACCGTAGTTCCTGCCACGCTCGATGATGTTGACCTCGTCGCCTCCCTTGGGCCCGTGCTCGTTCGCCCATACCGTGCCGCTCCAGGGATTGAGCGCCGCGCCCTGGGGGTTGCGATGGCCATAGCTCCATATCTCCGGCCGCACCCCGGCGCGGCCGACGAAGGGATTGTCTTGCGGTACTCGGCCGTCGGCATACAGGCGCACGATCTTGCCCTGGAGCTTGTCCAGGTCCTGGGCGGTGATGCGGTCATTGTTTTCCCCCAGAGTGATGAACAGATAGCCATCGCGGTCGAACACCAGCCGTGAACCGAAATGATTGCCCACCGACAATTTCGGCTCCTGGCGAAAGATCACCTGGAAGTCCTTGAGCCCACGACCATCGGCCGCCAGCCGTCCGCGCCCCACGGCCGTACCGGCCGTATCGCCCTGGGCACTGCCTTCTGCGTAGGACAGATAGACCATGCGGTCCTGCTGGAAATCCGGCGACAGCGCCACATCCAGCAAGCCGCCCTGCCCCTTGGCCCACACCTCTGGCACGCCACTCAGGGGTGCCGACAGCTTGCCCTCGGGGCTGACCAGTCGCAGGTTGCCGGGGCGCTCGGTCACCAGAATACCCTGGCGTCCTGGCAGGAAGGCCAGGGCCCAGGGATGATTCAACCCCTGCACCACAGGGACCAGGCTCAAGGTGCCCTGCTCGCTGGGAAACTGCTGGGTATCCGCGGCCTGGACCGATACGGCGCTCAACAGGGTGCTGGCGCACAACGCGGCAAAAAGGGTTCTACGCATGCCTTGCTTCCTTCTATGGATCATTGAATTCCCTGGCAGCCTGCCGGCCGCCTGCTCGACAACGGATTGCCTCAACGCCGGTTGCCATTGGCGTCGTAGCTGGGGCTCGGCAACCGGGGGGCGGGATTGGGTTGCGGGGCCCTGCCACGAGGATAGCCGTTGCCAATGCCGCCGTTCTCCAGGCTAGGCGGTTGGCCACTGGGCACGGTGCCAGGGCCACGCAGCGGAGGGTTGGCAGGTTGGGTGCCCTGCATGCTGTTGGGGTTCGCCCGACGGATGGGATTGCTGTAAGGGTCGTTGTTGCCACTACCCGGCAGGTTCTGAGCCAACTGCAGGGTTTCGGGAAACGGGCTGGAAACAAGGGCTTCGGGACTGGCGGCCCAGGTGCTGGCGGTAGCCCAACCAAGCAAACACAATGCGGTGAGCCCGCGAACCAGACTGTTCATGACAAGCCTCCATGGGAGCGACTAGGTATCGAATACGATTCCACGCTACGCCCAGGGTTCGGCTTTGTTAATCAAATTATCTTCAAGAACATGCAGCGCCCAGTATCCAGGACGCAGATGCGGGGGCGGATCGGCAGGCCCCTTCACCACCGCGCAATAACGGCTCGGTGAAAGGGCTGCTGGAGGCGGGATAAATCAGATATAGATGAACAGCAACAAGAGTGCGGCGAAGATCGCCCACTTTTCCAGGTAGTAGCGCGTGCGATTGCGCTTTTTCAGTTCCTTGCCCCGCAGGCGAATCTTGTACAGGCGGTTGAAGGCACGGTTCAGGCCACCAGTCTTGTCACCGGCATCATTGGGCGAGCCGGCCGCCGACATCACGGTGCGGCTGAACCAGCCATTGAACGCTGCGGCCCAGCGATATTTCATCGGCCGCTCGACATCGCAGAACAGGATGATGCGGTTCTGGTCGGTGGTGTTTTCCGCGTAGTGGATATAGGTCTCATCGAACATCACGGCTTCGCCGTCACGCCAGTGGTAGCGCTCGCCATCGACGTCGATGTAGCAACCTTCGCTGTTAGGCGTGGACAAGCCCAGGTGATAACGGTAGGAACCGGCATAGGGGTCGCGGTGGCGTACCAGCTTGGAGCCCGGAGGCAACTCGGCGAACATCGCCGCCTTGATCGAACCGATGCTTTGCACCAGCTCGGTGGTGCGCGGGCACAGCTTCATGGCCGATGGATGGCTATCGCCGTACCACTTGAGGTAGAAGCGCTTCCAACCGGTCTTGAAAAACGAGTTGAAACCTACGTCGTTGTACTGCTCCGAACGCTTGATCTCGCCAGCCTGCAGCAGGTTCTGGCCCTCGGCACGAATCTCTTCCCAATGCTCCTGCAGCTTTTGCATTTCAGGAAAATCCGCCGGGTCCAGGTAAGGCCGGTTCGGGTGCTTGGAGAACAGGTAGAGGAAGCAGTTGATGGGGGCCAGGAAGGTGGAGTGGTCACTGAGCTGGCGGCCCAGTTTGTGGCGCACGCGCCCCCGCAGGTGTACGTATGCGATGGATAGGACGTATACAGCGGCAATGATGAGTTTCACGGAAATCGTCACATGTCAGAAGGGAACATGCTGCGCCTCCAAAAGCCCGGAAGGCCAGAGGCAAATGGCAGCGTCTGAATTGAAAAAGCGCGACGGGCAACACGCTTCGTTGCCCGTCCGGCTCTCGGCATCTGGCCGTCGGCTGGCATTTTAGCCACAGTTTGTAATCAATGGTTAACTCAAATTTGTGAAAAGCTGCTCTGTTCCAGCGCTTGGCCCCATCTACCACTCAAGGGATTGATATACCTCAATAAAGCTCGATGCGCTGTTGGCTGTGCCTGCCGATTGCAGCGGAGTATCCTGCGCCACTAACCGAACTGCCTGGTAAGGATCGCCTGGTCGATGACTGCTACCCTCCCCCCGATGCTGGTCCTGCTGCCTGGAATGGACGGCACCGGCACCCTGTTCCAACCCTTGCTCGACGCACTGGGCCCCAGCACCCCGGTGCAGGTCCTGGATTACCCGAGCGACCGGGCCCTTGATTATCCGGCCCTGGAAGAGCGCGTGTGGCAGCAGATCCCACGGGAGCGACCGTTCGTGCTGCTGGGTGAGTCCTTTTCCGGCCCGATAGCGGTGGGTATCGCCGCCAGGCGGCCCACAGGATTGATAGGGTTGGTCCTGTGCAGCAGCTTTGTCCGCAATCCCCGTCCAGCGTTGGCGCCCCTGGCGCCCTTGCTCAAGTTCATGCCCTTGCAATACCTGCCTTCCTGGCCGATGGATGCCCTGCTACTGGGCGGGTTTTCCACCCCAACGCTGCGCAACATGCTCATCACCGCCGTCGCCCGGGTGGCGCCGGCAGTGCTGCGTCTGCGCTTGCGGGAGGTGATCGGTGTCGACAGGTGCCAGGCCTTGGCTGCCTTGGAGGTACCGCTGCTGTATCTGCGCGCCCGGGAGGATCGACTGGTGCCTCCCCAGGCTTCGGCCTTGATCCAGCAGCTTCGCCAAGATGTGCATCTGATCGAGGTCGATGCCCCTCATTGCCTGCTCCAAGCCGAGCCCGTGAAGGCCGCGGCGCATCTGCAGCAGTTCATGCAGATGCTCCAGCAGACGGGGCACGACTGGCAATCATCCACGGGATAACCATCGCGGCCAGGGCGACCAGCGCTGCCACGGCATAGAAGGAGTGAATGAGTCCGATGGCGTGTGCCGCATACCCCACCAAGGCCGGCCCCAGCAGGACACCCAGATAGCCCAGCATGCTGGCTGCCGCGATAGCGTGGGACGCTGGCATGATTCGCTGCCGGCCTGCCAGCGAGAACAACACTGGGACGACGTTGCCCGCTGCCAGTCCGGCAATGGCTATGCAGATGAATACCAGGACCAGGCTGCTGGCCCAGGCAGCCAGCCCCAGGGCCATGGCAGTCACCAGGAAGCCCCCCAGGAGCATCGTGCGCTCGCCGATGCGCTGGACAATCCGATCACCCACCAGGCGGACCAGAGTCATTGCGCAGGCAAAGAGCGAGTACCCGGCACCGGCCACGGCGATGTCCAGGTGTTTTTCCCGGGTGAGCAGCAGTGCACTCCAGTCGAGCATCGCGCCTTCGGCCAGGAAGATCACCATGGCCAGGAGCCCAACCACCAGTACCACGCCCTTGGGCATGACGAACAACGGCGCCCTCTCGCTACTCTCGATGTCCAGGAACCCTGGAGCCGCCATCAGCAAGCAACAGGCGACCACCAGTGCGGCAACGCTTGCAGCCAGCACCGGGCTTGCCCCGGCAGCGATCGCAGCCGTCACCGCAACAGCGCCTATCAGGCCACCGACGCTGTAGAAACCATGAAACAACGACATCAGCGGCGCATTGGCAATCTTTTGTACTTGGGTCCCATGGATGTTCGCCACCACGTCAATGGCACCTATGGATGCACCGAACAGCAGCAGACAGAGCCCCAGTACCGCGGGTGTCGAGACAATGGCCAGAAGCGGCAAGGTGGCTGTCAAGCCAATGCCTCCCACTACGATCAATAGGCGACACCCCAGGCGACTGGCTAGCGCTCCGGCAACGGGCATACCGATCAGGGCACCAAGCCCCAGGCACAACAGCAGGGCTCCCAGGGTGGCCGAGTCCACGGCCAGGCGCGCCTGGGCAAAAGGCACCAGGGGGGCCCAGGATGAGAGTGCGAACCCCGCCATGAAAAACGACAGTTGAGTCGATCGCTTGGCACCCTTCAGGGATGGGGTGCTCGACGCATGACCCGGTAAAGGTGCGGGGAAATCTGTTTGAACGTGTGACACAACCACTCCTCGGGAATGCAAAATTCCACCTCTTTATTGAGATTGATTTACATTAACAGGAGTGAAATTCGTTATTTATCTGTACTATGCCAAATTATGTCGATAACCCGTCACGATAATCCCCCCAGGGACCCCGATCCAGACAATGCCTACGCCCCTGTCGTCGGCCGCCTGGAGCAATGGTTGCCCGAAGAAGCGGCACCTCACCGGCACAGGCGCCACCAACTGATGTGCGCCGCCAATGGTGTCATTCACGTCACCACGGATTTGGGGGAGTGGGTCCTCCCCGCCACCCGGGCGATCTGGGTCAGCTCCGGCACCGAACATGCAACCCAGGTCAAGCGGCCAACCCATACCCGTGTGCTGTACATCGACCCGGATGCCTACGACATGCCCAAGGAGGGTTACTGCCTAGTGGTTGCCATGACGCCACTGATGCGCGAAGTGATGACTGCTTGTGCCGGGTTCCCCTGGGACTATGCCGAAAACACGCCACAGTCTCGCTTGGCCCGGGTCTTGATCGACCAGGTGACCGCTCTGGACCACTCACCGGTGGACCTGCCCTTCCCCACGGACCCTCGTGCCACGCGCCTGGCGAAAATCCTGCGTAGCGATCCGGCAAACCGACTGCCGCTGGAGGTTCTGGCCAAGCAGGTGGGCGCCAGTCCACGGACCATTGAGCGGCTGTTCAGCCATGAGGCTGGCATGTCTTTCGGTAACTGGCGCCACCGCCAACGACTGCTGACGGCCATGGAGTACCTGGCCTATGGCGAAAGCGTGACGAATGTCGCGCTAAATGTGGGCTACGAATCGGCCTCCAGCTTTGTCGCGGCGTTCAAGGCTGTGTTCGGAAACACACCGGCCCGCTACTTCAAATCCGCCACCTGAGCCTTGCCGGCGCAGTGTCATCCAGGCAACAAAAAGCCCGATGCTTGATCGGGCTTTTTAACGTCTTGGAGAACCTGCTCTAGGTGGCAGCGGATGAACGCTCCACAAATGCGGCCTTCAACATCCCCAGGCACAACACGACAATTGCGCCCCCTGCGCCAAACGCCAGGCAACGCCATTGCCAATCAAGCTCATCATCGAATCCGCTGATCAGCGCAGCGACACCCAATCCCAGGAGGATCAAGAAGAGGAAGGCGGCGATAAGCCAGGTACCGAAGAACAGAATTCGCCACCGCCATTTACTTCGCTTGATGGGCAAACGAGCGTCAGTAACGGAGGATTCATGCTGCATATCCATCGCAAGTTTTCGGCTCATCCCTAAGAAGAAACCCCGGCCGAGCAGCCGGGTTCAAGACATTCCTATACCCAACCCCCAATTGAGAGGGGTGGAGGATTGGGTAAGGAATGAAGGCCAGATGATGCCAAAGACCCGGACCGGGGACAACCTAAAAACCCACAGGGGCGTCTTTACCCCCCTTCTCGTACCGCACAGGGCTGCCTAGCTTTTGCGGTACTCGCTCAAGCCAAGGCCGGTATGACGCTTGAAGTACTTACCCAAGTAGGAAGCGTCGGCAAAGTGCAGCTCATCAGCGATCTGCTGGACGGACTTTCGAGGTTGGCCAAGCTGTTTCTTGATCTCCAGCACCACCTGTCTATCGATCAGGGTCTTGGGGGCGTCATTGAAGTACCTCTTGGAAAGTTGCGACAGATAGAAGGGAGTGATGTTTAGCAGGCCTGCATAAAACGCCACTTCGCGGTGTTGCTTGCAGTGTGCCGAAATCAACTCCCAGAACTTCCAGCAGATTGCCTCTGGCCTGCTGTAGTCGTTTTTTGCCCCCGCCTCAAGATCCACTTCCGCGCAGAGCCACAAGAACAGGTTCTGCAAATGATTGACGAACATGACCCGCTTGTAGCTCGAACATTGGCCCTGGATCATCGCCACCTGGCTCTCCCAGGCTTGCAGGAAAGCGCTGAGCCCTTGGTCTGGACGAAAGAACGGAAAACGATTCAAAAAAACGAACAAGCTGCTAGGCAATACAGCCGCCACCTCTGCCGCAGCGGATCGGTTGAGTCGATAGCCAGTACACGAAAAATCGTCCGACTTGCTGGTTATCAAGGCAATGGAGTCTTCAGCAAGTACCAGGAAATCCCCCTTCATCATCCTGTACGGCTGGAAATTGACCTCCAGTTCGGCACTTCCGTCTTGGCAAACCAGCACAACCACATAGGCCAACGCCAGTGGATGCCCTACTTCCCCGCTGAACTGGCTCTCACCGATGACATAGTCTTCGGTGCCGGGATCTCCCAGGGAATTCATTTGCATTCAACACTCCAGGCAAGCGAGCCATTCGGGCTACTAGTTTTCAAAACTACTTATTTTACCCAAGTCCATGCGTTGCCGGCGCTCGCTCTCACTTCCACAATTGTCTTCTTACTGTCTCCCTCCCAATACAGAAGAGAACCGATGCTGAACACTGAACGCCTTGTATTACGGGCCTGGAAAGCCAGCGACGCGCCCAGCCTCTACCAATACGCAAAGGACCCACGGGTTGGGCCCATTGCCGGTTGGCCGGTGCATACCAGCGTGGAGCAGAGTTTGGAAATTATCCAGACAGTCTTCTCGCACCCGGAGGTCTATGCCGTGACATCAAGGGAAAACGACATCGCAATCGGCCTGGTAGGGCTGTTGATCGGCAAGGACAGCAACTTCGAGATTGCCAATGATGAAGCCGAGGTCGCCTATTGGATCGGCGTTCCGTTCTGGGGCCTGGGTCTGATACCGGAAGCCGTCAAGGCCCTGATGCACCATGCCTTCGAGGACTTGGGCCTCAGTGCCCTATGGTGCGGCTACTTCGCGGAAAACGAACAGTCATTCAAGGTCCAGGCAAAATGTGGCTTCAAGCATCACCACACGCAGGAGAACAAGTTCAATCAATTCATGAGTGACTATCGGACCGAGCATATAAGTCGTATCAGCAAGAAAGAGTGGCTGGCTTTGCTGGAACAACAAGCTTAGGTGGTAGGATCAGCGCCCTTCATTTCTGGGAGCGGCCTGCAGTGACACCGATCATCTGTGCCAACGAATTCGATATCTGTATCTCCATGCCCGATTTCGTTACCTGGAACGACGACCAGAGCGCCCCCAATACCGATTTGGTGGCGGCCTTGCAGGCCATGGGCATTGTGCTCGACATCACCGGGCTCCATGACGTCTATTTCAACGAGACATCCGTGGGCACCGGTGATGTACATGTCTACCCCTGCGGGAAGTACCAAAGTGTTCTGGTGATCGATATGTATCGAGAGCTGAGCGATCAGCTGGACATTGTCAGCCTGTCGCTGCAAGTGGAGCCAGCCATCCTCGATCGAGTCTTGCCGCACCTTAGGCGCTTCTTCGATGCTGCCGAATGCCAGGTCGCCTTTCGGCAATCCAGTCATTCGCAACAGTTGCGGACATTGCTTGATAGCGGCAGGTACCCTGCGCAGGTCGATGAGAGCGGTTATCGACAGAGGCTGATCAGTCATCCTCACCCATTGCTATAGCCAGCAGTAGTCGATCCTTAAGCCATAGGACTGCAATCTGCCCTGATGATGTATCGAGGAAAGTCAGGCCTTGGTCGACTGGGTGAACGCCCAGCCAAACGCAACAGCCGCGATGACAGGCCGTATCAGGTCAGAAGCAGGCGCCATGCCAGACACCACCGGCAGCGCCATGATGACGAGCACAACCAACGCGGCGAGCACGCCACATGCTGAGATCCAGCGAAAGTACCGAGGAAACATCATGCGACTCCATTGTAGAAGCGCGGCATCGTAATTGCATTTTGCCACCTACTCAATATCCAAGCCTGTAGGGTCACATGCCGCAAGGAACTCCTTATGAGAGAGCCGGGCTGCGGCACACCGCGGCGTGTTTTAGCAGCAACTTCTTAACTACGGGTCCTGTTTCGTTCACACTGCATAGCAAGACTCATGGACTGGCTGCCCGCCAGCCTCTAGCAATTGGAATGCAGCAATGAATAAGAGCATCCCTACCCTGCTTTTCTTTTCCGCTTTGTTGGCAGCCTGCGGCCCAAACAAACTCGTTTCCGACCTGCCTTCACCCAGCGGGAAGTATCATGTAGAGGTACGTCAGTGCCCTCAAAGCGGGTCCATTACATGGAGCGAGAAGATTCAGGTTTCCATACTCGAATCGGGTGTATCGGCAGCATGCCAATCGGCGGTGGAGGCGTTGATGCAATTCGACGCAAACGAGTCGGCAAGCCAGCTACAACTCGAATGGGTCTCGGATACCGAACTTCGGGCATGGCTCCCAGGCTTCAACCCCGAGTACGGCCCATCGATTGCAATGTACAAGCCCAACAACCCGATCAAGGTGGTTTTCTCGCCGAAGCCATGAGAGTGGGAGTTGGATGAAAGCCTAAGGCAAGCCCTTCATGGCATCTTCTGATTGTGCATAGAAGACAATCCCGAACGTTACCAACAGTTTTACCAGCATCAGCCAACTCCTTGTTCTTGGTTTGAATCCAGGCCATCGACTAGTACTGTAACGTGTTGCCAAAAGCCCATGGCCTCCGAAGCCAGTCTTAGGCCAACAGCAGTGCTTTAACTGAAGTGCGTCGAGCCAGAGATGCATACGGAACTCCATAATGGCGAGCCAACGGTCAAGGATATCGAACTGGATCAAAAGCATCATGGGACGCGTGCCAGATATTAAGGAAGAGACGGTCTGACACCTCCTGTGCTGCACACGCCTGCGGCATACTCGCTCAATCGCCTGATATGAGCGAACGGGAAACAGCCATCCAACTCAAAGGAAGAATGATGCAACCGCTACCAGTACCTGGGTCAATTGTTGGCCAGTCGCTAGAGCTTCGCCCACTAGAGGCTGCTGACTTCGAGTCGCTGTACAACGTCGCATCCGACCCCTTGCTTTGGGCTCAACACCCAAGCCCCATGCGCTATCAGAAGCCCGTTTTTCGCGAGTGGTTTAACGATGCACTTGCTTCACAGTGCACGCTTGTCGTTCTCGATCGCAGCAACAATCAGGTAATTGGCTCCTCCCGCTACTACGAATTCGATGAAGAAAAGCGGGAAGTCGCAATCGGGTACACCTTTCTAGCTCGTGAAAAATGGGGCGGAGAAACCAATAAAGAGCTGAAGCACTTAATGCTGACTTACGCATTTCAACTTGTAGATACCGTTTGGTTTCACGTTGATAGTCAGAACTTTCGGTCTCAGCGAGCCATGGAAAAGATTGGCGCGCGCCTCTCCCATCGCGCTACCAAACAGCTAGCAGATCGCACTCAAGCGTACTTTCTCTACAAAATAGAGAAGCCAGGTCGCTCAGAGTAAGGCACAAAGTGCAACGCAATCATCAAGCTATCGAGCGAACACACCTTCAGCCCCCAGATTAAGGGCGATGGTGTCCACCTAAAATACGTGGAGACCATCGCTCTTAATTCAAAGAACACCATGCATCAACGCCAATCTGGTTCGGAAGTGGAGACCTGTCTATCGTGACCGGACCACTGCCCATCGACAACAATGCCTTGGAAAACCAGATCAAGCCTTGGGTACTCGGTAGGTCAAATTGGCTCTTCACCGGGTCACTGCGCAGTGACAAACGAGCGGCAGCGATCATGAGTTTGATCCAGGCGGCGCGTATGAATGGACATGCCCCTATGCTTATCTCAAGGACATGCTGATGCGGCTTCCTACGCAGCGAGCATTTGAAATTGATCAGTTGTTGCCGCATAAATGGGCACACAAGTGCCATTGCTCTTGAGAATCCTTGTGGAACGGTGGTTCGAATGACTTCATATTCATGTTTACTCAAGCTACCGTCAGTGCAGACTTACCAAGCACTACGGACGGGCTCCGGCCTTAGCGGCAAGACAGATGAAGCCTCTGTACGAGGTCTGCCCAATACCCTCTTCGCCGTTCAAATCCTTTATGGGGCTCTACCCGTAGGAATGGGGCGCGTGATCGGTGACGGAGGATGCTTCTTCCAAGTTGTGGATATAGCTGTCCTTCCCGCGCATCAAGGAAAAGGTTTAGGGAAACGAATCATGGCCGAAATCATGAAATACATCCAAGCCAACGTTCCTGAAAGTGGGTACGTCAGCCTTATCGCGGACGGCCAAGCACAAGACCTTTACGCACAGTTTGGTTTTACTCACACGGCACCACGTTCTGTAGGTATGGCTTACAGTATCCCTCCCAAGCCTATTCACACATCTTGATGTTACGAACACAGGAGGTGGTACAGTCCGTACAGTTACAAAGCGTCGCTCCAGTTTCAGGTATTTCTGGACGATACAGGCTATGAATGGTTTGGCGAAAGGGCTTCGGCGGCGTATGAAGTCCTGGAGATAAGCGCAATCGCGCCCGCTTAAAAATACGCGGACATCATCGCCCTTGAAGCTGGAGTTTGGTAGGTAACTTGCCCGCACGACTACATCGAGCGTGCTCAATATTGCGGTGTTTGATTGAGTCGCCCTGGATTTCGCAGACACTCCCATACTTTAAGATGAGGCCAAGCAATTCGCGCTACACCGAAGAGCCCAAGCAGTCGACGAAACAGCTTTCATGGCAGACGTTGCAGTACCCATGGCGCATCGACTTACAGCCTTTATGCGTAAATCAAGCGATACAACAAGACCACTTGCCCTGAGCATACCAGGCCGATGAAACTCGCCGACTTTTCGCTTAATACCCTTGACCTTAAGCTTTCGAGCCTCACGCTCGTAGTGTTTTATTGCATTGCTAGCCACTCAGTGCTTGCCGATAACTCGCAGGCAGTAAACAACAAGCATGGGGTGGCCAACATCGCCGTCGGCGAGTCTTTGATCAAGACCAGGGCTAAATTAATCAGGCAAGGTTGGCAGCCGATACGGATGCATGCCGCTGATAGTCATGGATACAGTGGCGTGGAACGAGAACTGGCTGCGCACAAGTTTTTCGAAGTCGATGCCTGCTCGTTCGATAGCTCGCGCTGCATCTTGTTCTACTCAAGGAAAGGCACTTGCCTGCGTATCGACACCATCGGCGAGCAACTCAATGAGATGACGGTTACGCGATGGACAGAGGAGTGTCCTGATACGCCTACGGCGCCAGGCGTTAATCCTGAGCAGAGACATATCGATGCAAGCAGGCCGAAACAGAGATGATCCCCCTGATAAACCCCACGCCCTCAAGTACAGACAATAGCTGCGCAGTAAGACCATGCTTCCCAATGTAGGCACGGCTATAGCCGTCCTTGCTCTGACACTTGCCGGAGAGCTTCATGCGGTCAATCTCGACACCACGATACAAGTTAGCTTAAAGACGAAGCAGAAATCGCGTGCCACAAGCGTGGCATAGCCAGGTGCGGCGCCACTCTTCCAACTTGTCGTACTGCGCGACGTTGAATTTCCAATGGCGAACGAATCCAATCACACCGACGGTGATCAATATCGAGCCCATGAAGAACCTCGTCCAATCCACCCCCCAGAACGTATTCATAAGTTTGAGGCCGTCGTACAAGATGATGGCGCCAACCCCCGTGAGGATCACTGGGCCAAGCAAGCGTTTACCTGGAGGTGGACCGACGCTAGCGGCCAAGTTGGTCTGATGCCGACCTGTAGTTTCGACGGTCACACCTGGCCCGAATCCGGATTGTGCGTGATGGGTTGCTTGTATGTGAGTAGTACCAGCAGCATGTATGACGGACAGTAGCTGTACGTTTTGGCCTTGGCATTGCGGACAGCAGATGGCGTTGTTGCTCACCACGTAATCATTCCTTTGAAGGGCGGGAAAGGCCCATTCTAAGATAATGTGCTCCTTCTATGTATCTGAAATCCAAGTTGATGCTCGTAAGCAGTAGGCATGCTCCAAATGCAATAAGCCCAACGTGGTGCTGGGCTCGTTACGAGTGCCCGATATGCAATTCACTAGCGATATCCGTAAACCAAAACCGCTTGAGCTAGCCTGATGTCGCTGACGGTACGCGTTTTACTCTGAGTACGTAGCACCTCAAATGCAGCCTCCAAGCTCGCGCTTCGAATAACGCCATCACTTGCGACGAAGGCTGCCGCATCATTGCGAGCGGCAAGTATTTTTGGATCGCCTCTCTTGGCGCTGTTCTGGGTACTTGCTTGACTGTCTTCGGTGAGGGTAACGGGGAAAAGAGTCACAGCAAGACTCGATGAAACAACTGCACCAAAGGCCGACACTCTCACGCCGCCATCACCTGCGATTACAGGAGAACTGCACGGAAGACCGAACATAAGTACAACAACCAGTTTGCGCAAAAAATCCACTCCATGGGTGAAAGTCATCCTTTAGAGGCTGAATCTATCGTCTTCCTGTCCGAGCATCCAGTGCGGATGAAATGCCAGTAGCAGCCGTAGCAGCGTTTCGCCTCCGACCATCAAGGAGTGCTTCACGCCCCTTCGCACCCATCGTATTTCGTCGCAATTTACGCTGACATACATAGCTCATCAGGGCTCATGGCCCGCCCCCTCAGAGTGAAGCAGCAGCGAAGGCGTCGAGCCCGAAGCTTTGCACTCATTGCCTCCGCACGTCCCTGCCTTGATCCCCCAGGCTCCTGATCTACACTCCCCCGGACCGGCAGTAGGCTCGTATCGGTGTTTTCCCAAGCACCCGGGTTCACAGTAAATCGGAGTAGGGATGCTCGGAAAACCATTCAGGAAATGGATTCCGGAAACCATTCAATAGACGGGGCGAACTCCGAAAAGCCAGATGAGTAGGAATTTAAATATGGAGATTTAATTCATGACAGCTCAAGAGCATTCCGTTGGTGGATGGACCCCTTACCACCCGCTGACTACCGAGGAAAAAAAGGTATTCGAGGAAGCGATAGCTGGCGTCATTGGTGTGAAGTACGTCCCTAAAGAAGTTTCGAGCCAGGTCGTAAATGGCACAAACTATCGCTATCTGACAGTAGCAACCCTACCGGGCTCATCAGGATCCTGGAATGCCATCGTGGAAATCTATGCGCCCATTAAGGGCAAACCACACATCACGCAAATTATCCGAATTTAAGTTGTTGTGAAGCCCTTCGGGTCCGCAGCAATTGCGAGACCCGAAGACTACCCGCAGCGCCCTCTTCCACCCCCTGTCCTTCTGATCGACAACGTCGCTGCGGCCTGAACATCCGGCGCTACCAGCCAGTGAGCAAGGGTCAGCTTTGACCTGGTAGTTCGTACTCAAATTTGTATGAATGCTGCCCGTCGGTGATCGTAATGATCATGCTGCCAACCAGCCCGGAAAGCGCTTCAGTACCGGAATCTGGTACGACGTTGATGGACTGAACGGGGGCTCCACGACTCATGGTCGAACTATGTTGAAGCACGAAGCTGCCACGGCGGCCGTTCAATGTTCCATGCACGGTTTCCATGGCAACGTAGCCTGCAGAACCTTGAACGCTACTGCGAAACGACAGCATTTCGCCTTTGCTGATCGCCTCCAGATCGCCATGGAATTGCTTGTCTAGAGACATCCGGCCAAGCCCCGTCCCCTCGGCAGTGACACTCAAGGACTCTGGATTTAGCGATATTTCAAACGGCCCATTGGCTGTGTAATTCATGTCAAACCCTCTTTTGCCCGGCTCCATGCCGGCCATGCGTCATACCCCATCCCACGCCAAATAGCCACCATGCCGCCACCCGTCCGGAGGGCAGCGCATGCCCAGGAGAAGACCATGGCATACCTTGTCCTCGTCAACCCGAAGTACTTCACCGCGATCCAGCAGTGTGCGGCCAAGATATCCGCTACGACCTAAAGCAGACGCCAGGCCTGCACAAGCATTGGGTGCCGGTGCTGAATGAGCCGTGGATTAGAAGGAGGCCCCCATACAACTGTCGTCACACCTATGCGACAATATGCTCAATGTCCGGCCTTAACCCCACATTTATCGCCCAACAGCTGGGTCACAGCATGCAAATGCTGCTGTCGACGTATGCCCGTTGGCTCAACTCAAGCTCCGACTGGAGCGAGCTGGAAAAGCTCAAGATTGGTATCAAATCGGTATCAGCTGAAAATCCGGCTTCGTAAGTTACTGATAGGTAAGCATTTTGATCTCCACCGCCAACATCACCATGCAGTTCGGCGCCAAGCCGCTGTTCGAGAACGTTTCGGTCAAATTCAACAACGGCAACCGCTATGGCCTGATTGGCGCCAACGGTTGCGGCAAGTCGACCTTCATGAAAATTCTCGGTGGTGACCTCGAACCCTCCAGCGGCCAGGTCATGCTCGAGCCGAACGTCCGCCTGGGTAAATTGCGCCAGGACCAGTTCGCCTACGAAGAATTCACGGTGATCGACACCGTGATCATGGGCCATGAGGAATTGTGGCGGGTCAAGGCCGAGCGCGACCGGATCTACTCGCTGCCGGAAATGACCGAAGAAGACGGCATGGCCGTGGCCGAGCTGGAAACAGAATTCGCCGAAATGGATGGCTATACCGCCGAGTCTCGTGCCGGTGAACTGCTGCTGGGCCTGGGCATTCCCCTGGAGCAGCATTTCGGCTCCATGACCGAAGTAGCCCCAGGCTGGAAGCTCCGGGTCCTGCTGGCCCAGGCGCTGTTCTCCAACCCGGAAGTGCTGCTGCTGGACGAGCCGACCAACCACCTGGACATCAACACCATTCGCTGGCTGGAAAACATTCTCACGGCGCGTAACAGCACCATGATCATCATTTCCCACGACCGACACTTCCTTAATAGCGTCTGCACCCACATGGCCGACCTGGACTACGGCGAACTGCGCCTGTTCCCAGGCAACTATGATGAGTACATGACCGCCGCGACCCAATCTCGCGAGCAACTGCTGGCCGACAACGCCAAGAAGAAAGCCCAGATCGCCGAACTGCAGACCTTCGTCAGCCGCTTCTCGGCCAACGCCTCGAAAGCCAAGCAGGCAACCTCCCGTGCCAAGCAGATCGACAAGATCCAGCTGGCCGAAGTCAAGCCATCGAGCCGGGTCAGCCCCTTCATTCGCTTCGAGCAGACCAAGAAACTGCATCGCCAAGCCGTCACCCTGGAAAAGGTCTCCAAGGGTTTCGAGGGCAAGCAGCTGTTCAAGGATTTCAGTTTCACCATCGAAGCGGGCGAACGCGTTGCGATCATCGGCCCCAACGGCATTGGCAAGACCACCCTGCTGCGCACCCTGGTAGGCGAGTTGACTCCGGATGCCGGCGCAGTGAAATGGACCGAAAGCGCGGAAGTCGGCTACTACGCTCAGGATCACGCCCATGATTTCGAAGACGATGTCAGCCTGTTCGAGTGGATGGGCCAGTGGACCCAGGGCGAACAGATGATCCGTGGCACCCTCGGCCGCATGTTGTTCTCCAACGACGAGATCCAGAAGTCGGTCAAGGTGATTTCCGGTGGTGAGCAGGGTCGCATGCTGTTCGGCAAGCTGATCCTGCAAAAGCCCAACGTGCTGCTGATGGACGAACCGACCAACCACCTGGACATGGAATCCATCGAGGCGCTGAACCTGGCCCTGGAGAACTACCCAGGCACCCTGCTGTTCGTCAGCCACGACCGTGAGTTCGTATCGTCCCTGGCCACTCGTATCATCGAGCTGAGCCCCGACGGTGTGACTGACTTCAGCGGCACCTACGACGACTACCTGCGTAGCCAGGGCGTATTGTTCTAAGCCACCGCAAGCGTCAAGCTAAAGCCCCATCACTCGTGATGGGGCTTTTTGCATCGGCTCGATTCATCACCCCCTGGGATAAATAGTTAGCCAGCTTCCTTTTACCTTCGCGGCACGCGATGATGCGCTCCTCTAACCGCCACCCGCGAAGAGCCTCCATGCCCGAGCGTCAACCGCCCGCCCAAAGCTCCATGGCGATCACCCTGCAGATCGTTTCCATCGTCTTCTATACCTTTATCGCCTTCCTCTGCATTGGTTTGCCAATCGCCGTGCTGCCGGGATATGTCCACGAAGAACTGGGGTTCAGCGCGATAGTCGCCGGGGTGACCATAGGCTCGCAGTACTTGGCCACCTTGCTCAGCCGCCCCCTGGCCGGGCGTCTGTCGGACACCGTGGGCACCAAGCACGCAATCATCTACGGCCTGCTGGGCATTGTGCTGAGCGGCCTGCTGACCCTGATATCGGTGCTGCTGCAAAACCTGCCCTGGCTGAGCCTGGCAGTGCTGCTGGCGGGACGCTTGCTACTGGGGGTCGCTCAAGGCTTGATCGGGGTTGGCACCATCAGTTGGTGCATGGGACAGGTAGGAACCGAGCACACTGCCCGATCGATCTCCTGGAATGGCATTGCCTCCTACGGCGCAATAGCCATAGGTGCACCCCTTGGGGTGGTGATGGTCCAGCAATATGGCTTCGCCAGCCTGGGTATCGCCCTGTCGGCCCTGGCGCTGGCGGCGCTACTGTTGATACGCAACAAGCCTTCGGTGCCCGTGGTACGGGGCGAACGCCTGCCTTTCTGGGCGGTTTTCGGGCGCATTGCACCGTTCGGTGTGAGCCTGAGCCTGGCCTCCATCGGCTATGGCACGCTGACCACATTCATCACCCTGTTCTACCTGAGCCTTGGCTGGAACGGCGCAGCCTATTGCCTCACGGTATTTGGCGTGTGCTTCATCTGTTCACGCTTGTTGTTCATTTCCAGCATCAGCCGTTTTGGCGGCTTTCGCTCGGCTATCGCTTGCATGTGTGTCGAGACCCTGGGGCTGAGCCTGCTCTGGCTGGCACCATCCCCCAGCTGGGCATTGGTAGGTGCAGGCCTTACCGGTTTCGGCCTGTCGTTGGTCTATCCGGCCCTGGGCGTGGAGGCCATCAAGCAAGTTCCCAATAGCAGTCGGGGTGCCGGCTTGAGTGCCTACGCCGTGTTCTTCGACCTGGCACTGGCCGTAGCCGGGCCGCTGATGGGCGCGATTGCGCTGAACCTGGGCTATTCGTGGATCTTCTTCTGCGCCGCATTGTTGTCACTCAGCGGCCTGGGACTGACCCTGCTGCTCAAGCGCCGCAGCGGCGCCTGAATCACTGATCGGCGGTCTGCATCCCTGCCCTGTTCGGCCTCCCCAGGGTCTGGGCGAAGAACTTGCCCGCCTCGGCAATCAGGTTGCGATGAATGTCCTCGCGATCGACGCCATCAGCGTCGGTACACAAGGCCGGCATCGCGGCCAATTGTTCGGCACTGCACGGTGCCATGAAGATAAAGTGCCCGGCCCCGGCCAGTAACTTGAAATCTGGGGCCACCGGCAGCTTGCGCGCCAGGGCCGCGGCATTCTTGTCCAGGGCGACCAGTTGGTCACCGTCTCCGCTGTACAGCAGTACGGGCACATGCACTCCGGCCAGGGTCTGGCGACCGAACTTGAGACTCAACGGCGCCATGAGCATCAATGCATGCACGCGCGGATCGGCCACTGGCGCCAGATCGTCACGATCGACGATCAGCTCGCCATGGGTATTGCAGGCATCCCGATCATCGGGCCGCTCCAGGCAATAACGCCGCAGGCGATCCAGGTCGGGAGTCGCGCCAGAAAGAATCAAGGCCGTTTCGCCACCGGCGGAGTAACCGATGACACCGACCTGGTCGGCATTGACGAACGGTGACAGCATTGGGTCGCTCAACGTGGCAGTGATGGCTTCGGATATCTGGATCGGCCGTCCATAGAGGTTGCTCAGGGTTCCCAGCCGACTGTAGTCCTTGGAGTTGTCACCCGGATGAATCACCGCCACCACGACAAATCCCTTGCGCGCCAGCGATGTAGCCAAGTCATGCAGGGCCAGGGGCGTGCCGGTATTGCCATGGGAGAGCATCAGCATCGGGAAGCGACCGATAGCGATCTTGGCATCGCGAGAGGCCGCAATCTGATAACCCTCCAATGGGCTGGAGTGCTCGATCCCGGTGGAAGGATAGAAGGCGATAGCCCGCATCGGTTGCAAGTCCAGCGGGTCGAGGAACGTCATTTCATGGAAACCGACGCTCCAGTGCGGACCATGCGCAGGAGCAGCCTGCACCGAAACCAGGCCACTGAGCAGGAAGATCAGTAACAACGCACATTGACCTTTCATGACACGCCCACCTTTGCCGCTGGATCGAGAGCGCCTCTTCCCTCTGCCATCCCTTGCTGCCAAGGCCCTGGAACGGATCTGACGTCGCAATGGAGCTACACGGGAAACAAGCCTCGCTTCGTGTGTTGCATAACTCGGGCCAGAAAACGTGAAAAACGCCAATGAAAAAACTCCGTACCCGATCACTGAAAGCAGTGACCGGAATACAGAGTCTAGTAGGGCTGACGCAGGGGGGAAGCGTCTTTACACAAGCCTTACGCGGCAGCGAAGAGCTGTTTGTTGATCTGTACCTGGGCGTCAGCCATGGCCTTGTTGCGCATGTCGTCGCCATAGGCCAGGCCATGGGCACGGACGAACTCGATATCGGTGATACCCATGAAGCCGAACATGACCCGCAGGTAGTCCTCATGCCCTACCCCGGTAGGTTGGCCGACATGCAGGCCACCGGCGGTGGACACCACGATCACCTTCTTGTCGCCGCACAAGCCTTGAGGGCCGGCTTCGGTATAGCGGAAGGTCTGTCCGGCTACCGCAATGCGATCGAACCAGGCCTTGAGCTGGCTGGGAATGGTGAAGTTGTACATGGGGGCTGCCACCACCACCGCATCGGCGGCGAGGAATTCGCTCAGGGTCTGGGCGCTAAGCTGGGCTTCGTGCTCCAGGGCCGCATCACGCAATTCGGCAACGGTACCCGCAGCAACCAGGGTAGCAGCGGAGAAATGACTGATCGCATCAGTAGCCAAGTCGCGGTAGGTCACCACTGCCTGTGGCTCAGCGGCCTTCCAGGCCTGAACCACGTCGCGGCTCAGCTGACGGGAGGCCGAGTTGTCACCAAGAATGCTGGAATCGATATGCAAGAGTTTCATCTGGGATCTCCAAGTGAGGACCGCCACTTGGCGATCGAATGTTGTAAATCCTACCCATGAAACCAATAGCTGATTAGACGGTATAAATGCGATAGTTAATCCCATCAGCAGAACAATAGGGCCGTATCTCATGCAAGACCTCAACGACCTCTACTATTTCGCCAAAGTGGTCGAGGCTGGCGGATTCACAGCGGCCGGCCGGCTGCTGGGGATTCCCAAGTCGCGCCTGTCGCGGCGCATCGCCGAGTTGGAGGAACGACTCAATGCCCGGCTGCTGCAGCGCACCACCCGACAACTGAAGCTGACGGCCGTGGGCGAGCGATACTTGCGCCACTGCCAGGCCATGTTGCTGGAGGCGGCAATGGCCGACGAAGCCGTGGCCAGCATGGCCAGCGAGCCTCGCGGTCGGCTCCGGGTATCGAGCCCGGTCGGCCTGGCCCATGAGCTACTGACCCCCCTGGTGAGCAGCTTCCTGCAAAAGTATCCGCAAGTGCAGTTGGAGATGCTCCTGCTCAATCGTCGTGTCGATCTGATCAACGAAGGCGTCGATGTGGCGCTGCGGGTACGCGAGCAAGGTGATGAGGACCCGCTGCTGGTCACTCGGCGCCTGCGCCAGGCGCAGACCGCGATAGTCGCAAGCCCGGCATTCCTGCAACGCCATCCAGTGGAACATCCGGATGACCTGCGCCACCTGCCGATCCTTGGCGCCCTGGAAGCGGACCGCCTGGTGCATCTGCGCCTACTGGACGAGCAAGGCAACGCCCATGAACTGGCCCTGGAAGCACGCCTTGGGATCGACGACTTCATTGTACGCAGAGCCTGCGCCCTCGCCGGCCTTGGATGCACAGTGCTGCCGATGCTCTATTGCGAAGAAGAGCTGAGAAGCGGCCAACTGATCCAGTTGCTGCCACAATGGTCTCTGCCCGGTGGTTGGCTGCAAGCGGTATACCCCCATCGCCGTGGCGTGATGCCAGCCGTGCGGGCCTGGATCGATCACCTGCGCGAATCCTTCGAAGCCTGTGGAGACAGATTGCTGTGAAAGCCCCACTGATGGATCAAGAACAAGTGGCACAGTTTTGCCTGGGACTGCCCGGTGCCCGGGAAGACTACAAATGGGGAGGTGTGCGGGTGTTCTCGATTGCCGGGACCAAGATGTTCGCCCTGCAGAACCTGCGGGGCGAATCCCTGGCCTTCAAGGTCGACCCTGAGCTGTTCCTCGGCCATGTCGACCGCCCCGGTGTTTCTCCTGCGCCCTACCTGGCTCGCGCCCACTGGGTCATATTGCGCGTGCCCTATCCCCTGGAAGCGGCTGAGTTGAAGCAACTGTTGCAACGCTCGCATCAGTTGGTGGTGGCCAAGCTACCCAAACGGGCGCAGGTCGGATTGCAGATCTAGATCCAGCTCAACAGGCCGCTCTCAAGAAACAGTCGATCGATCCAGAACACCTGGTGCAAGGCCACGATCAACCAGAACACGGTCTGATAGGACAGCTTGCGGGTCTTGTGTCGCACTAGTTGTTGCGCCAGCAAGGCCCCGGGCCAGCCACCCGCCAGCTCCAGGGCATGCAGGACGTTCTCGGGCGTACGTTGCCCCTGGTCCCGGGCCCGACGTTTGTCGTGCCAGTAGACCAGGAACGTCAGCAGGCTGACCGCGCCGTAGGCCAGCAGAGGAATGGCCGAGACGCCCCGCCACCACAGGGACAGGGCGCCGAACAATGGCAAGGCGCACAACAGGACGAAGACCAGCAGCTTGCTCCTGGCATGCTGAACCCGCCCAGCATTGCCCGGACGCCCTTCTTGACGGCTGCCCTTCACGCCTTGGCCGCCGCCCAATCGACCCAACCGAACTGCCAGGTCGCCAGGATCAGCAGGCCAAAGGCGATGCGATACCAGGCGAATGCCGCATAACTGTGGCTGGCAATGAATTTCAGCAACCCCTTGACCGCAATCATCGCGAAGATGAACGCGGTGACAAAGCCGATGGCGAACACCGGCAAGTCGTCAGGTTGGAACAGATGGCGGTACTTGTAGCCGGAGTACACCGCCGCCCCGACCATGGTTGGCATGGCCAGGAAGAACGAGAACTCGGTCGCGGTCTTGCGCGACAGGCCGAAGAGCAAGCCACCGATGATGGTCGAGCCGGAGCGCGAGGTTCCTGGAATCATTGCCAGGCACTGGATGAACCCCACCTTGAGGGCGTCCTTCCAGGTGATTTCATCGACGCTCTCGGCATGGACCTGATGCTGGCGACGCTCGGCCCACAACATGATGATCCCGCCAATCACCAGCGCCGTGGCCACGGTGATCGGGTTGAACAGATAAGCGTGGATCAGGTCGGCGAAAATCACCCCCAGCACCACTGCCGGGAAAAACGCCACCATCAGGTTGACCGTAAAACGCCGGGCCTTGGGCTGGGTGGGCAGGCCCACTACCACATCGAAGATCTTGCGGCGGAATTCCCAGACAACTGCCAGGATCGCGCCCAACTGGATGATGATGTTGAAGGCCATTGCCCGTTCGCCACCAAAATCCAGCAAGTCGGCCACAATGATCTGGTGCCCGGTGCTACTGATGGGTAAAAACTCGGTGAGCCCTTCGACAATCCCGAGTATCAATGCTTGTACGGCGGTCCAAAGATCCATCAATCCCCCAATGAGGCCCTGCTCGTGGCATGCCTCTTTTTAAATATTCAAAGCCTTCACGGCGTCGATCACAGCCAAAACCGCAGCGCTGGCAAGATCAACACAAGCCCATGAAAAATCTGTGAAAAACTCAGAAAACTTCAGGTTTTGTGTAAAGGCGCCGAAATCCTAGCAGACAGGCGCAAAATGCGCCGCGATGTTATTGGACTTCCGTAGGGTTGGCGCTCGCAGGCAGGCATGCTTGGATGCTTACGAGCTTTTATGACAAGAACAAGAATCTGGAGTGACCGGATGATGAATAGCCTACGCAAGATGTCCATCAGCCAGCGCCTTTGGCTGATCCTGGTCGTGGCAGTGCTGACCCTGGTAACCCTGGGCGTGATGATGCTCAAGCAGATTCATGACGACCTGTACCAGGCCAAGGCGCAGAAAACCCAGCATGTGGTGCAGACCGCCGCTGGCGTACTGAACTACTACCAGGGCCTGGAAGCCTCCGGCAGCCTGAGCCGCGAACAGGCGCAGCAGCAGGCACTGCAGGCGGTCCGTGGCCTGCGCTACAACCAGAATGACTATTTCTGGATCAACGACCTGACGCCGGTGATGATCATGCACCCGGCCAACCCCAAGCTTGATGGACAGAACCTGGGCGCTATCAAGGACCCGGACGGTTTCCAGGTATTCAACGAAATGGTGGCGGTGGCCAAGGCCAAGGGTGCCGGCATGGTCGATTACCGCTGGCCCAAGCCCGGAGCCCAGGAGCCGGTGCAGAAGACCTCCTATATCCAACTGTTCCAGCCTTGGGGCTGGATCATCGGCTCCGGGGTGTACATCGATGACCTACAGGAAGAGTTCTATGCCCAGGTATTGCGTGCGTCCTCGGTTGGCCTGGTGATCGCCCTGCTGATGGGCGCCCTGGTGGTACTGATCGTGCGCAGTATCGTCAGCCCGCTGCGTGAGGCCGTGCACGCCATGGCCAATATCGCCAGCGGTGAAAGCGACCTGACCCGTACCCTGGATACCCACGGCCAGGATGAAGTCACCGAGCTGGCCCGCCACTTCAACGGCTTCACCGCCAAATTGCGTGGCGTCGTGACCCAATTGCAGGCCAGCGCAGCCGCCCTGGAGCAATCCTCCAGCGAACTGGGCAGCAATGCCTTCGAGGCCCAGGAGCGCAGCCAACAGCAATCCTTGCAAATGGAACAGGTGGCAGCCGCCATCAGCCAGGTCACCACCGGCGTCCAGGACGTGGCGCGCAATGCCGAACAGGCCGCCGACGAAGTGCGCGAGGCCGAGGTCCAGGCCCAGCAAGGCCAGGTCAATATCGACAGCAGCCTGCAACAGATCGACCAACTGTCAGGCACCATCGATCAGGCCGTGGAGGTGATCCGTACCCTGGCCACCGAAAGCACCCAGATCGGTACGGTGCTGGAGGTGATCCGCTCCATCGCCGAACAAACCAACCTCCTGGCCCTGAATGCCGCTATCGAGGCCGCCCGCGCCGGCGAGCAGGGCCGGGGTTTTGCCGTAGTCGCCGACGAGGTGCGCCTGCTGGCCCAGCGCACCCAGCAATCCACTGCGGAAATCCAGGGCATGATCGAGCGCCTGCAAAATCACTCCGAAGCGGCCGTCAAGGTCATCGGCGACAGCAGCCGGGCCTCGCAACTGACCATCGAGCAAGCCGGCCTGGCAGGGGCCAGCCTCAGCGCCATCGGCCAGGCGCTGCATACCCTCAACAACCTCAATGCCTCGATTGCCAGCGCTACCCTGCAGCAGGCCCATGTCGTGGAGGACATCAACCACAACGTCGGCCAGGCCGCCGGGCTGTCCCAGGGCACGGCCCTGGCGGCCCAGCACTCCAGTACTGCCAGCCGCCACCTCAAGGAGTTGTCCGAACAGCTCAATGGCCTGCTCCGGCAATTCCGCGTCTGATTTCGCGGTGCGTGCGAATCCGCCGGTGCTGGTTGCACAGGCGGATTCGGGCAAGGCCTGACGCACGGCCCCTACTCTGGGTACAATCCGCCCCCTTTCGCCATTTCCCCAAGGAACCGCCATGTCCGGGCTTGAACTGTTTGCCGCTGCGCTCGGCGTCATCGCCGTCTGGCTGACGGTCAAGCAGAACCCCTGGTGCTGGCCCATCGGCCTGGTCATGGTGCTGCTCTACAGCTGGATCTTCTACGAGGTCAAACTCTATTCCGACATGCTGCTGCAGGTGGTCTATGCCGCGCTGCAGCTCTATGGCTGGTGGCAATGGACCCGCGGCGGCGAGCAGCACCAGGGGCGTCCAGTCAGCCAGCTGCAATACCCGGCGCTGCTCCAGGGATTGGCTCTGGGCGCTCTTGGCAGTCTGCTGCTGGGGGCCGCCATGGCCCATTGGACCGATGCCGCCCAACCCTGGCTCGATGCCGCCCTGACGGCTTTCAGCCTGGTGGCGCAATGGTGGATGGCGCAAAAGCGTGTGCAGTGCTGGCCATTGTGGGTCGCGGTGGATGTGATCTTCGTCGGCCTGTTCATCTATAAGGCGCTGTATCTCACTGCGGCCCTATATGCCTTGTTCACCCTGCTGGCCATCCAGGGCTGGCGCAGCTGGCGTGCCGATCCGGCCTTGCAACCATGAAGATCCTGGTCCTTACCGGCCCCGAGTCCAGCGGCAAGAGCTGGTTGGCGGCCGAGCTGCAAGCTCACTTCGGTGGCCTTCAGGTCGCTGAATACGTGCGTCATTTCATGGAACAGGAGCGCCGCGACACCTGCCTGGCGGACATTCCCGAAATCGCCCGAGGCCAACTGGCCTGGGAGGATCAGGCTCGGGCACAGCAACCTGACCTGCTGATTCTCGATACTCACCTGCTGAGCAATATGCTCTGGAGCCAGGTCCTGTTCCACGACTGCCCACCGTGGCTGGAAGAACAGCTACTGGCCCGGCATTACGACCTGCACCTGCTGCTATCGCCCCAAGGCGTGCCCTGGAGCGGCGACGGCCTGCGCTGCCAGCCACAACTGGCCCAGCGCCAAGCGTTCTTCGACGCCACGCAGCAGTGGCTGGAACAGCACCGGCAAACCTATCGGGTCATCGGCGGTGACTGGTCGGCTCGTCGCCAGCAAGCCTTCGAACTGGTCCGGCAGTACCTGCTGGATTGATCGCTGGCGGCCAATCAAGGCTGCCAGTGTCCATTCCTGAAACACTCCTGCGCAGACCCGCCCGCCATTTTCCTGGGCCAGCACGGCTAATCGGCAAAACTGTTAAGCCTGCGATACAACAGCCCAGCAACCCGCATTCCAGAGCATTGCCAGGGTTATGGCCATTGGCCGCAGGCCAATGCTGTCTCATCCATGAAACAGCTTCTTTGCGTATTTGCCTTGGGAATTCGCAAATCCTTGATTACTCGAAACAAATGAAAACCGGCACGGCTTCTGCTCTCTCCCTCTCAACGCTGACTAGGGCCAGCACTGAGAAGAAGGAATACCGCCGTGGGGACTCTACCTAGAAGTTTTACCCGCCTGATGCTGATCAGTTGTGCCGTCAGCGCAGTGTGCAGCCTTCCGGCTCTGGCGGCAGGCAATGGCGAGATCGTGCTTGAACGCCAGGTGCACCCGACTATGGCTGGTCGCCCGCTGAACCTCGACAACAACCCCACCACCGTCAATGCCAACCCTTCTGGCCTGGTCACCAGCATGGCCAATGATGAAATGACCGACAGCGAGTTCGCCGGTATCAGCAGCGGCTCCCTGGTCCGGGGAGCGGTGATGCCCAATGGCACCGGGGTTGCCGGCATGAACGTCATCACCAACTCCAATGGCCTGCCCGGCATGGCCGCCGGCCACGGTGGTGGCTCTGGAAGCACCATTTCCAACTCGATCAATCGCTCCATCAGTGCCGGCATGGCGCCCCTGAACAATATCGGAGGCCGTTGAGATGAAACGCGCATTGATCCTGCTGGCCCTGCTCGGTTGCACCTCGGCCATGGCCGATAGCGGTGCCCCAGTCCAGGACACCGCAACCCTGAGCAATTCCGGCACCCGCTATACCGGCAACCTCAACATCAACCAGGCCGCCGGCGATCAGCAACAACAGACCAACGCCCGGGCGATCGCCATCGGTACCAATGCCAGTGCCAGCACCAGCGTGATCCAGAAAATCACTACGCCCGCCGACCGCTCGGTCAATGCCAGCAGCACCATCGGCGGCAACTCTTTCAGTAACGGTAGCGGCGCACTGGGCGTGAACCAGTCATCCGGTGCCAACAACCAGATGGCCAATACCTTGCGGATCAGCATCAGCGCCAATCCGCAAGGCATGGACGACAGCGCGCTTTCGCAGCAGAACGTTGCGCTGTCACCAAACTCAGGAGCACCTGATACCCATCAAGGCAGCCGCCAGGTCGCGACCAGCGATCAGGCCTTCACCGGCAGCCGGGGAGTCGTCCAGGTGAACCAGAGTGCCGGGGTGGGGAACCAGATGGCTAACACCCTGAGCATCCGGGTCGCAGACTGACCCTTCGTAGTGCGATTAGAAAGTACCAACACTTAACCAACTAATAAGCACCGGAGAAACACCATGAAACCAACAATGGCTCTCAAACCACTGGTTTTCGCACTGGCCGCCATCATGGCAATGGCTGCCCAGGCAGGTGGAAACAACAACCACGGTCACGGCGGCCACCATGGCAACCAAGGCCCGGATCTCAACACGCTGCTGCAAATCACCGCCGGGGCCGGTGCTGCAGTGACTGACGTCCAAGAAAGCGACACCAACGTGGTGAAAAACCAAGGCACCAACAACAACGCCAAGATCGAAAGCTCGTTGAACGGCTCCAACGGCAACATGGGCGCCAACGCCGCAGCCGGCGATGGCAACCAACAAGACAATGCCGCTGCCCTGGCCACCGCCGATGAACGCTTCATCTTCGGTAGCGCCATCGCCGTCTCCAGCGCCACCCAGGTGAACAACAACAACTACGTGAAAAACTCTTCAACCCAAAACAATGCCGTGCTCAACAACTCGGGCAACAACGGCTCCGGCAACATTGGCATGAACGTCACCTCCGGCGACTTCAACCAACAGAAAAACAACCTGGCAATCGCCGTATCCGGCGGCCGGGTAGCCACCGCAGCGGCTTCGGCCAACCAGTCCTCGACCAACCTGGTCGTGGATAACAAAGGCGTCCAGGCCTACAAAACCACCACCCTCAGTGGCGGCTTCGTAGCCTCCGGCACCTACAAAGGTACCGGCAGCGGCAAGATCGAAGGCGACGATCATGGTCATGGCTATGGCGACAAAGGCCATGGCAACGACGATCAAAAACTCACCTTCAAGGAACAAGGCACTGTCGAACTGGCTGGCTACTGGACCCAGCAAGTGCTGACCAAAGACGGCTGGAAAAACCCAGTGGTCAACAACGCCAGCATGACCGGCTCGATGAATGGCTTCTCGGGCAACGGTGGGGCCAACGTCTCGGCCGGCGTGGGCAACCAACAAAGCAACTCGCTGTCCATCGCTGCCGGCTGCAAAGCCTGCATGTAGTCGCGATCGTAACGAAAGCCCCGGAAACGGGGCTTTTCCACAGTCTTACCAGGCGTAACGATCATGCGTACTGCAATCCTTATTCTGGCGCTGAGCCTTTGTGGCCCGGTACACGCAGCGCAGATGGCCTTTGCCGGCCTGCCCGATGGCGGCTTGCTCTTCAAGAAGGTACAGAGCGTACGCGAACGCAAGTTTGCCGACCTCGTCGAGCAGAAGACCGATTTCAGCTGCGGTGCCGCCTCCCTGGCCACCATCCTGCGCCACGCCTACTGGCTGGATGTCAACGAAGAACAGGTGATCAAGGGCATGCTGACCACGTCGGATCAGAAACTGGTCCAGACCCAGGGGTTTTCCATGCTCGACATGAAGCGCTACGCCGAGAGCATCGGCATGCGTGCCCGCGGCTACCGGATCCCGGCCGACAAGCTCGAATCCGTGAGCATTCCGGTGATCGTGCTGATGGAAATCCGCGGCTACAAGCACTTCGTGGTGCTGCAACGGGCCCAAAAAGACTGGGTATACATCGGCGACCCGGTCCTGGGACACAAGCGCTATACCCATGAAGATTTCGTCAAGGGCTGGAATGGCATCGTCTTCGCCATCATCGGCCCCGGCTATGACAAGACCAACGCGTTGCTCGACCCACCTGCCCCGCTGACCGCGAAAAACAAGCTCGATACCTTTTACCCGGTCCGAGATGCGGAGCTGATGGATTTTGGTTTCATCCAGAGCGACTTCTTCTAGAAGCCCAGACAACTAGAAAGGGGCAGGATGCTCCGGGAGCAGCAGATGAAGACTTCATACTGGCTGGCCGCGGCCTGCCTGGCAGCAGCTCTTCCGGCCCATGCGGGTTTCAAGCCCATCGAAGTGCAGGACCAGGAACTCTCGCAATTGCGCGGCCGCTATGTCATGCCCGGGCGCATCATCAGTTTCGGCATTGTCATGAGCACGACCTGGCGCAACGCCAGTGGCGACCTGATCGGCGCCAGCAGCACCCTGCAGATCCAGCAGTCGACGATCAAACCCCAGTTCTATGTCACCACCATCAACCAGACCGGCAATGGCAGCACCCCTGCCCAGGGCACCGGCAATGTGATCGGCGGCTCTGGCCTGGGCACCGGCCAGGGCGTGACCCAGGTGGTCCGGGCTGCGGGCGACAGCAACAGCGCCTACAACAACGTCAGCATCAACGTCAGCGAGGCCAATCAGGCACCGACCCAGGGCATTAGCCCCGGCCAGGCACTGGTAAACGGCCAGACCATCACCAGTAGCAACGCTGCCGGCAGCGTTACGGTCTCGGCGCTCAGCGGCGGCATCCAGATGGCCATCCAGGCCAATGCCAACCAGGGTAATACCCTGCAGCAAGTGGCCCAGGGCAATGTGTTGCAGAACACCCGTCTACTGGGCAACAGCAACTTGGTGAACAACCTCACCCAACTCAATGTTGTCCTACAAAACAACGGCCCTAGCACCGGCGCTCTGGACTGCAATCTGACGACGCTGAACGGACTACGCAATTTGAAATTCTGAACTACGCTGCTTTCGACCATTGGGGTTTACAAGGGACGGTTTATTTCATGTATCGATCGGTTTCACTGCGCGCGGTTGTATGTTTGAGCACCCTCTTTCCGATGGCGCTGCAAGCAGCGCCCGACTCGGATGTAGAGGCCCTGAAACGGGAACTTCTGGAGCTGAAGCAGCGTTATGACGTGCAACAGAAGGCGCTGGCGGTCTTGGAGCAACGGGTCCGCCAGGTCGAGGACCAGCCTGCCGCCCCACAGCCCAAGCGCCTGGCCAAGTCGCCTTCGGACCTCAAGGGCAACCCCCAGGTTGCCGGTACCGGGGCCGCAGCGGCCTCCGGAGGCGCTGGCGGCGGTGCCAGCTATGGGCAGTCGCTCAAGGATGATTCGACTCCCGCCCAGAGCGTGACCAACCTGTATGACGAGGCCAGCGGCTTCTTTGGCGGCGGCAAGTTCAGCTTCGAAACCGGCCTGACCTATGCCCGCTACGACACTCGCCAGTTAGTCCTCAATGGATTTCTGGCACTGGACTCGATTCTTCTGGGCAAAATCAACCTGGACCGGATCAAGTCGGATACCTGGACCATGGACCTGACCGCCCGCTACAACCTCAACAACCGCTGGCAGTTCGATATCAACGCACCGATCGTCTACCGCGAGTCGGTTTACTCGGCGGCAGGGGCTAACGGTGGATCGGCGCAGTCTATTTCAGAAAAAACCGTCACTCGCGATCCTACGCTGGGAGACGTCAACTTCGGGGTTGCCTACAAATTCCTCGACGAATCCGACAGCCTTCCTGATGCGGTGGTCAGCCTGCGGGTAAAAGCCCCCACCGGCAAGGACCCGTTCGGCATCAAGTTTGTTCAAGCATCCTCGGACAATACCAATCTGTTCGTACCGGAAAACCTGCCAACCGGTAACGGCGTCTGGTCCATCACCCCAGGTATCTCGCTGGTCAAGACCTTCGACCCGGCGGTGCTTTTCGGTAGCGTGTCCTACACCCACAGCCTGGAAGAATCCTTTGGAGACGTCAGCTCTACCGTCGGCACCAAGACACCGGGCAAGGTGCAAATGGGGGACAGCTTCCAGGTCGGCGCCGGTGTAGCCTTCGCCCTGAACGAGAAAATGAGCATGGCGTTCTCGGTTTCCGACCAGATCCAGCGCAAGAGCAAGATTAAGTACAGCGGCCAGGACTGGCAAAGCGTGGAGTCCAGCGATGCCAACGCCGCCTACTTCAACGTCGGCATGACCATTGCGGCCACCGACCACCTGACCATCGTGCCCAACCTGGCCCTGGGCATGACCCAGGACGCCCCGGACTTCACCTTCAGCCTGAAATTCCCCTACTATTTCTAAGCCGCCGCAAAAACCAAGGCCCGCTGCGATTCCCCAATCGCCGCGGGCCTTGGCCTTTCTCCCGCCCTAGCGGATCTGGTGCTTGTGCAGCAAACGGTAGAAGGTCGGGCGTGAAATACCCAGGACCCGGGCGGCGACGCTGAGGTTGTCGCTATGGCGGTTGAGCACGTCGCACAAGGCCTGATGCTCGGCACGATGCTTGTAGTCTTCCAGGGTGCCCATGGGCACATCTTGGGAAGGCAGGCTGTGCAGGCCCAGATCGCTGGGCTGGATCTGCCGGCCTTCGGCCAGTACCAGGCCACGGCGCACCCGATTGGCCAGCTCACGGACATTGCCCGGCCAGTCGTGCTTGCCCATGGCTACCAGGGCATCCTCGCTGAAGCTGCGCGGCCGGCGCCCGGTTTCCTGACTGTAGAAATGCGCAAAATGGCTGGCCAGCATGCCCAGGTCGCCATGGCGCTCACGCAAGGGCGCCGTGACCACCTGCAGCACATTGAGCCGGTAGTACAAGTCTTCGCGAAAACGACCGCTGATGATGGCCGCTTCCAAGTCCACGTGGGTCGCCGCCAGGACTCGAACATCCACTGGGATCGGCTGGCTACCCCCTACCCGCTCGATGTGTTTTTCCTGAAGAAAACGCAACAGGTTGGCCTGTAGCTCCAGAGGCAAGTCACCTATTTCATCCAGGAACAGCGTGCCGCCATTGGCCGCCTCGATGCGCCCCACCTTACGCTGGTGAGCACCGGTGAAGGCCCCCTTTTCATGACCGAACAACTCGGACTGGATCAGGTGCTCCGGAATCGCTCCGCAGTTGATGGCGACAAAGGGCTTGTCATGGCGCAGGGATTGGCGGTGCAGGGTGCGCGCCACCAGCTCCTTGCCGGTACCGCTCTCCCCACGGATCAACACGGGCGACTCGGTGGGTGCCAGCTTACCGAGCAGCTTGCGCAGGTCACGGATCGAACGGCTGTCACCCAGCAGCTCGTGTTCTGGCTGGTCCACATGGATCGAACCCTGGCCCCGCAAGCGCGCCATGCCAAAAGCGCGTCCCAGGGTGACCTGCACCCGCGACACATCGAATGGCAAGGTATGAAAGTCGAAAAACCACTCGCAGACGAAGTCACCGACCTTTTGCAGTCGCAGGACTTCCTGGCTCAGCACTGCTATCCACTCGGTGCCGCTGCGGCTGATCAGGTCCTTGACCGCTTCCGGGCGCTCCAGATGGAAAGGTTGCAGGCGCAACAGGCCAACATCGCACGAGCGCTCGCGCGCAGACTCCAGGTCACAGCTATCGACGTCCCAACCGATGGTACGCAACCCGGGTAACAACCGATGGCAGTCCTCGCAGGGGTCCACCACCAGCAAACGACGCTGCGCGCAAGCTTCGAGCATGACTGTTCCTCGGTGCCCAAAAAAGCGGAAAAGTTACTAGAAACAGCGGCTTGGAAAACCTGGCTGTAACATTAGCAAGAACTTGACACCGGAATGTATCAATTGCTTATAGCGCCGATTACCAAAGGAACTAAGGTGCGCATCGAGGGTCCATCCGAGCGACTGATTGTCGCAGTTGTTTTTTAAAAACCCCGCAACTAAAGGCTCTGACACAAGCCTCTTCGACGAAAGATGTAAAAACTTGTTTTTCGGTGTGACCCGATGCCTATCTCGGTGCATCAGTACAAATAACCAGCCGAACGGTAAGCCCAACCGACGGCACATCATTTGATTGGGCACATAGAGAGAAGACCCCATGAACGCCCCGCTCCGTATCAACGAAGCACTCTTGATCGCCGACCGCGCATTCCAGCCTTTCCAATGCGTGGCCTGGGCCCCACAGGACGGTAACGGCGAGCTGAGCCTGACCGTTGTCGACCGCACCAGCACCCGTATTGGCCGTGCCCAGATTCCCTGCAGCGCCTACTCCGATCCAGCCCAGCTGGAAACCCTGCTCAAGCAGGCTCGTGACGAGCTGAGCCTGGGCGGCTATACCCTACAATCCTGGGTCATGCCTAAGTAAGCATTGCTGTTAGCGGATCCCCTCCAGGGGATCCGCTATTTGAAGCAAACAACTAAGCACGCTATCTATTCACACCATTCATCACAACTTCTGCCATGCAGCATTAGTTGCTTTTGGCATTCCTGCAGCAGGCGGTAGTTTCATTCTCACAGTGACTATCCCGTGCCTGCACCTGTGCGAAGACCTTCCCAGTAAAGAACCGGTTTGTCTTTAGGCCGCCCCCTCGAAAAGCGCATGGCCGGCGTACAAAACCCGTTCACCGGGACCAGCCCTCACCCCTGCCCCATCAATGGATCACTGATGCTATGGGCGCCGGTTTCCAGACGCCCGGCCACGCGGCGCAGCCAGCCACCCTCACTGTGCAATGTCAGGTCATACCAACCGCCGCTGGACTCGCAGGCAAACACCTGGCGCACCTGCGCCCCGGCAGGCACCGACAATGTCCACGGCCCCTGCTGGGTATAGGGGCAACGGTCGATAGAGATCGATACCGCGTGCTCTCCAGGGTTGCTCAGGGTCAGTTGCAACTGATTGTTGCTGGAAGTCACTAGCAGTTCGGGCTGGCGCAACTGCAACTGGCCGTGAAAACTGCGGTGGAAGCCGTTCGGCCCCAATACCCATAGCTGATAGCGCTCCACCACCGACCAACTGTCCTGCAGCGCCTTGCCGGCCTCCACGGTGTAACGCCGTGGAATATCGCTCAGGCGCAGGCAATCGTAGACATGGAACACCGCCCCTTGCTCGCCCGTGTTCTGCAGGCTCAGGGACAAACTCCGGGTCTTGGGGTCGAGTTGGCTGTCGACATGCAGCCGGTATGGCAGGGCTCGCGAAGGACGGGCCAGGCGTTTCTGTACCGGAGGCAACTGCTTGCTGGCCGATGGCACCGGCACGGGCAACAGCTTTTCCTGACGCTGGCGCAGGCTGTCGGCGGCCTGGCGCGTGGTGGTCTGCAACGCTGGCAGTGGTTCATGGTTGGGGTCGACGAAGTTGAACGCCGAGGTCAGGTCGCCACATACCGCGCGACGCCAGGCACTGATGTTCGGCTCACGAACACCGAAGCGTTTTTCCAAAAATTGCAGGACCGAGGTGTGATCGAACACCTGCGAGTTGACCCAGCCGCCGCGACTCCAGGGCGAAAGCACCAGCATCGGTACCCGTGGCCCGGGCCCATACACGCCGCCATCGGGGCGTGGTTGCTGGGTCGAGCCCGGTGGCGCCGGGTGCTTGAACAACTCGTTGTCGAAACCTAGCGTCGATTTGCCGGCAAAGCTGCCGTCCTGGCGTTGGGAAGGTGCCGAAGGCGACGGTACGTGGTCGAAGAAGCCATCGTTTTCATCGTAGGTCAGCAACAGTACGGTCTTGCTCCAGACCTCGGGATTGCTGGTCAGGGCCTGCAGGATCTCCTGGGCGAACCAGCCACCCTGTACCGGGCTCGATGGCCCGGGATGCTCCGAGTAGGCCGCCGGGGCCACGATCCAGCTAACCTGGGGCAGCTTGCCCGCCTGCACGTCGTTGCGAAAGCCCGCGATGATCGCTTCCAGGTTGCTGCCACTGCTGGCTGGCAGGGTATTGCCGTTGCCCTTGTACAAGGGCGCCACGGCATTGAGCGCATCGCTATAAGGCACGTAGGCATTGAAGCCACTGGGGGGCTGGGCCGGATTGCCCACCTGTACGCTGGCTGCACGGTACTGGCGAAAGCCCGCCAGGGGGTTGTCGCCAAAGTTATCCGGCAGATGCTGGTAGACCTTCCAGCTGACCCCTTGCTCCTCCAACCGCTCGGGGTAGGTTTTCCAGCTGTAGCCAACGTTGGTTGGCCCCGGACCGTCCCATTCATTGACCACCGCAGCCACCTGGGCCGCGGACGCACCATTGCTGCCGGTCCAGAGAAACAGCCGATTGGGGTTGGTGCCCGCATGCACCGAACAGTGATAGGCGTCGCACAGGGTGAAGGTATTGGCCAGGGCGAACTGGAAAGGCAATTCCTGCTCGCGGTAGTAACCCATGGACGTGCTGGTCTTGTGCGTCGGCCAGGCATTCATGCGCCCATCACTCCAGGCCGCATGGGCGTCAGGCCAGGTATGCGGCGTGCCACTGACCCGCTGGGCATTGCCACGGGAACTGTCCAGGTGATACGGCATGACGATCCGGCCTTTGCCCTGCTGCTCCCAGACATCGCGCTGGCCGGATAACGGAATGGTGAAGCGATCACTGAAGCCGCGAACCCCGGGAAAGGTGCCGAAGTAATGATCGAAGGAGCGGTTTTCCTGCATCAGGATGACGACATGTTCGACGTCCTTGATTGTCCCCGTGCGGTTGTTCGCCGGTATGGCCAGGGCTTGGCGAATGGACAGCGGCAAGGATGAAAAGAACGAGCCGATGGCGGCCGCCTGCAAGAGCTTCCTGCGTGTAAGACTGGGCATGGGTCATTGAATCCTTATGGTTGCAGCGCGATATAGAACGCTGCATGCAAAGTATTCACAGCAAATAACAATGCAGTGACATTGGCATTGCAATAACTTGATGCCGTACCCATGAACTCGACACTGTCCCTGATTGCAACGGCACTACTAACCCATATCGATTAGATATTGGAAGAATATTCAATGAAAAAAACACCCGAATTCAGTGCTCCCTGAGCCAAACATGATCCGGCCATTTAACGCCTTGGTCTTGGATTTACCGGGAAACAGGATCGACCTGTTCCCGGCCAGCTCATCTATACAGCCCATACCTTCTATTGCAGCTCATCGGCCACTTCATTGCGTTGCACTCGAAGTGGATTGAAGATCAAGCGAATGAACTGCGGGTCCTGCGCCAGCTTGTAGTCCTTGCCCACAAAATATTCCCTGGCCGCCGGATCATTCTTAGCCACGTACAACACCCACGCGGTAGTGATACCCGCGAATTCGTTTTCCCTGACAACCCGCACCGGGCTGAAATGCGTAGCGTTATGGGCCGTGGCGCTCCATCCCGGTACCGTCCTGATCAGGCCGCCTTGCCACAACCTGGGCCATGCCCAGGCCGGCACGACCACATCCGCCGCACCGGTGAGCACCAGCGTTGGAGTCCTCACCGTCGAGCCAAGGCCGATCGGCCCGGGCTCGATCGGCAGGGAGCCGATGAAACTCAACTGCGGGTCGATGGCCCTCAAGGTCTCTGGCGCAAGGCTCGAAGACAGGATCGAAGCCCCTCCTCCCGCCGAATGCCCGGCCACGATGGTACGTGACAGATCGACCTTGCCAAACAGCGGCGAGGTCGGGTCCTGATTGAGCTTGCTCAACTCGACAGCCCCCAGGACATGCATGCTCGGCGCGGTGTTGATGAAGTCGGAAGACACCACCACGATAAAACCGTAGCTCGCCCATAGCCGCAGCAGATTCGTATATTGCCCCTGATTGGAAAGAATACCGCCGACGAAATTGATCACCGGCAACTTGTCCAGGGTCTTTATATTGGAAGGGTAATAAACACTGGTGGAAATCGGATTGGAGAAACCATAAGGAAAAGACTGATTGCATTGAACGCTGTTATCCAGCAGCAGGATCCTGGCCAATACCCCCAGTAACCCACGACAGTCACCAAGGACTGCATTGGTGGAAACATTGTAGGGCCCTGCCGTCTTGGCAAACTGCTCGTTTGCCAATCCGAATGCCGGAACAAGCTGAGAGGCGCCGACCAAGCCTCCATGTCCAAGAATGATCGTGCCCAGACACAAAGACAGCAGATACCTTGATATCGATTTCATGATAAGTCCCTTTATGTTCTTGCCACTCCTGCAAGACCGAATACCGATGCCTGGCCATGCGTGCGTTAGTTTCGAATAGATCCACCTCAAAAGGTGGTAGTTGAACCGCAACAGCACTGAAACATCATGGCCTTGGTTGTTCCTCAACCACCCACGACCCTAGACAAGGCAAATTCAGCGGTCAATGACTGTTGGTCGACGCGACTCACCCTGCTCCGCCTCGTTGCTCCGGCCTTGATGACTGCCGAAAAGCGAGATTGTGGCAAAAGATTTCATCGTTTCTTGATTCTCAATCCTGCTTGCGGCAACTTGCGCCCTTCTCACTACAAGGAGCAGCCAATGTCCGGCTCAACGGCCCAGGCGTTCGCCCACAATTTTCTCGGCCACTCACCCCGCTGGTACAAGGCAAGCATTGTCGCGTTCCTGGTGCTCAATCCCCTGCTGTTCTTCTGCATCAGCCCCGCCGCTACCGGCTGGTGCCTGGTGATCGAATTCATCTTCACCCTGGCCATGGCTCTCAAGTGCTACCCCTTGATGCCTGGCGGATTGTTGCTGGTGCAAGCGATGCTGTTGGGCATGGCCACGCCTGAAGCGTTGTACGAGGAACTGGTGCACAACTTCCCGGTGATCCTGCTGCTGATGTTCATGGTCGCCGGCATCTACTTCATGAAAGAGTTGCTGTTGTTTCTGTTCTCCCGGTTGCTGCTGGGGGTGCGTTCCAAGGCCTTGCTGGGTTTGCTGTTCTGTTTTCTCTCAGCCTTTCTCTCGGCGTTTCTCGACGCCCTGACAGTCACCGCAGTGATCATCAGCGCGGCGGTCGGCTTCTATTCCGTTTATCACCGGGTAGCATCAGGCAACGATCCACGCCAGGACAGCGCCTACGGCGACGACCAGCACTTGCCGGCGCTGCATCACGGTGACCTGGAACAATTCCGTGCCTTCCTGCGCAGCCTGCTGATGCATGGTGCCGTAGGCACTGCCCTGGGGGGTGTCTGCACCCTGGTGGGCGAACCCCAGAATCTGCTGATCGGCCATGAAATGGGCTGGCACTTTGTCGATTTCTTCAGCAAGGTGGCGCCTGTCTCCCTCCCGGTACTGGCCGCCGGGCTGGTGACTTGTGTGCTGTTGGAGAAACTGCGCTGGTTCGGCTACGGCACCCTGCTGCCGGACAATGTCCGCCAGGTACTGGCCAACCACGCCGCCGAAGACGATGCCCAGCGTACGCCCCGTCAGCGCGCAGCCTTGCTGGTGCAGGGGCTGGCCGCACTGATCCTGATCATTGGCCTGGCCCTGCATGTGGCCGAGGTCGGACTGATCGGCCTGCTGGTGATCGTACTGATCACCGCCTTCACCGGGATCACCGACGAACACCGCCTGGGCAACGCCTTCAAGGACGCCATGCCCTTCACCGCACTGCTGGTGGTGTTCTTTGCGGTGGTCGCGGTAATCCACCAGCAGCAACTGTTCACGCCATTGATCCAGTGGGTCCTGGCGCTGCCCGCCGATAGCCAGCCTGGCATGCTGTTCATCGCCAATGGCCTGCTCTCGGCCATCAGCGACAACGTGTTCGTCGCCACTATCTATATCACCGAGGTCAAGCAAGCCTTCCTGAACGGGCAGATGAGCCGCGAACATTTCGAGACCCTGGCCATCGCCATCAATACCGGCACCAACCTGCCCAGCGTGGCCACTCCCAATGGCCAGGCGGCGTTCCTGTTCCTGCTGACCTCGGCGATCGCACCGCTGGTGCGCCTGTCCTATGGACGGATGGTGTGGATGGCCCTGCCCTATACCCTGGTGATGGGCGTACTGGGCTGGTATGCCGTCAGCTACTGGCTCTAGGAAAGGCTCGGCAGGCGCTGGCACGGGGCCACTTAGGGGACCGCGCCCGGGCCTGAAGACTCAACGCTGCAGGATGTAACGTTCGATCGCCTCGGCAGCGCCATCTTCCAGGTTGCTGCCGGTGATCACGTCAGCCTGGCGCTTGACCTGATCTTCGGCCTGGCCCATGGCGATCGACAGCCCGGCACGTTGGAACATCGCCGGGTCATTACCGCCATCGCCCAGGGCCGCAGTGCGCTCCAGCGGCACCCCGAGGTATTGGGCCAGTGTCTCCAGGGCCTGGCCCTTGTCCGCCTGAACCGCGGTAACGTCCAGGAACCGTGGTTGAGAACGCGAGACCTGGGCCTGCCCTGCCGTCTGTTGTTGCAGGCGCGCCTCCAGCTCCACCAGCAAGCGCCAGTCGCTGCTGGCTGCCACGACCTTGTCGATGCAGTGCAGGTAGTCCTCGAAACTGTCCACCACTTGCGGCGCATAACCCAGGGCCTGCTGCTCCAGAGGTAGCAACGGACCGTGCGGATCGCGCACCAGCCACTGGTTGTCAGCGAAGACCCAGGTCTCGACCTCTGCATAGGGGGCGAACAACAGCAAGGCCGTCACGGCTGCCGCCACCGGTACATGGTGGCGTGCCAGGTAGCGACCATCGGGATGGACAATGCTGCCGCCATTGAAGCCGGCGCAAGGCAGCTCGACACCCAGGGTTTCAATCTGTTGCCTCATGGCTCGTGGCGGGCGACCGCTCGCCAGGCTGAAGCCGATGCCGGCCTCATGCAGGGCCTGCACCGCGGCGAGGGTCCGCGGGCTGAAGCTGTGATCCGGGCGCAACAAAGTGCCGTCCATATCGCTGAGCACCAGAGCGATGGGATAGTGGGCCGCACTGTTCATCCAAGAGGGCGCCAGACGCGTCCGTCCCGGGCCAGCAGTTGATCGCCAGCCGCTGGGCCGTCACTACCGGCCGGATACTGCTGCAGCGTTGCATCCTGCTTCCAGGCATCGAGGAAGGGTTGCACCGCACGCCAGCCGTTCTCGATATTGTCTGCCCGCTGGAACAGCGTCTGATCGCCGATCAGGCAGTCATAGATCAGCGTCTCGTAGCCGGTGGACGGCTGCATCTCGAAGAAATCCTTGTAGGCGAAGCCCGACTCGATGCTGGCCATGTCCAGGGTCGGCCCGGGTTTCTTCGCCAGCAGGTCGAACCACATGCCCTCATCGGGCTGAATCTGGATCCGCAGGTACGTCGGCATCAAGCGTTCGACCTCGGTATCGCGAAACTGCGCATAGGGCGCAGGCTTGAAGCAGATGACGATCTCGGTGTCGCGCACGCTCATGCGCTTGCCGGTACGCAGATAGAACGGCACTCCGACCCAGCGCCAGTTATCGATCATGACCTTCAGGGCAACGTAGGTCTCGGTATTGCTATCGGGAGCCACGTTGCTTTCATCGCGGTACCCGGCCAGCGCCTTGCCCGCCACCAGGCCGCTGCTGTACTGGCCGCGCACGGAATTGGCCCGGGCTTCCTCGGGCGACCAGGGACGAATGGCCCCGACGACCTTGGCCTTTTCGCCGCGCACCGCGTCGGCACCAAAAGCCGCTGGCGGCTCCATGGCCACCATCGCCAGTAACTGGAACAAGTGGTTGGGCACCATGTCCCGAAGGGCACCGGTGTGTTCATAAAAGCTGCCACGGGTTTCCACCCCGACGGTTTCCGCCGCCGTGATCTGCACGTGGTCGATGTAATGGTTGTTCCAGAACGCCTCGAACAGGCTATTGGAAAAACGACTGACCAGAATGTTCTGGACCGTTTCCTTGCCCAGGTAATGGTCAATACGATAGATCTGTTTCTCGCCCATGACCTTGAGCAGGCAGGCATTGAGCGCTTCGGCAGTGGGCAGGTCGGAGCCGAAGGGCTTCTCGATCACCACCCGGCGAAAGGCCTCGGGACTCTCCTTGAGCAGCCCCGCCGCTCCCAGGCGCTGCACCACTTCACTGAAGAACCGTGGCGCGGTCGCCAGGTAGAACACCGCATTGCCCGTACCGCTGGCGGCGATCCGGGCCGCCAGCTCGGCATAGGTGGCATCGTCCAGGAAATCGCCCTGGACGTAACTGATACCCCGGGTCAAGCGGGCCCAGGCATCCACGTCGATGGAGGCGCCTTGGCCCTGCTTGTTCAGCACTTCATCGCGAAGGAAGTTTTCCAGCAAGGTGGCGAACTCGGCGTCGCTCACCGCATTGTGGTCGACACCGACAATCCGCAGCCCGTCATCCAGCAAACCATCGCGACTGAGGTTGTACAGCGCTGGCATCAGCAAGCGCTTGACCAGGTCACCACGGGCACCGAACAGAAACAACGTGGTCGCCGGCGCCGGCAACGCCTTGGACTTCCTTCGCTCTGAGGTCATTTCTTCCCAGTCTCCACATGGCCGCCGAAGCCGAAGCGCATGGCCGACAACACCTTGTCACCATAGGTGCCCTGGCCACGGGAACGGTAGCGGGAGAACAACGAATTGGACAGTACCGGTACCGGCACCGCTTGCTCCATGGCCGCCTCGATGGTCCAGCGTCCTTCACCGCTATCGGCTACCGAACCGGAGAACCCATCGAGCTTTGGATCGCTGGCCAGGGCGTCGGCAGTCAAGTCCAGCAGCCAGGAGGACACCACGCTGCCACGACGCCAGACCTCGGCGATATCGGCGACATTGAGATCGAAGCGCTGGTCTTCCGGCAGCGTCTCCGAGGCCTTGGTCTTGAGGATGTCGAAGCCCTCGGCGAAGGCCTGCATCATGCCGTACTCGATACCGTTGTGGATCATCTTGACGAAATGCCCGGAACCGGCAGGACCGGCATGGATATAGCCACGCTCGGCGCGATCATCGGTAGCGACCCGGTCCTTGGTCCGAGGGATCGAACCCATGCCAGGCGCCAGGGCGGCAAACAGCGGGTCCAGGCGCAGGACTTCGTCGGCATCACCGCCGATCATCATGCAGTAGCCGCGCTCCAGGCCCCAGACGCCGCCGGAAGTACCCACGTCAATGTACTTCAGGCCTTTGTGCGCCAGGTCGCGAGCGCGACGGATGTCATCCTTGTAATAGGTGTTGCCGCCATCGATGATCACGTCACCCGGCTCCAGCAACTGGCTCAGGGTGTCGATGGTTTCCTCGGTGGGTGCGCCAGCTGGCAGCATGACCCACACCGCGCGAGGCTGTTGCAGGCCGGCCACCAGCTCTGGCAGGTCAGCGACACCCTTGGCGCCCTCGGCGGCCAGGGTATCGACGAAGTCGGTATTGCGGTCGAAGACCACGGTCTCGTGCCCATTGAGCATCAGGCGCCGTGCAATGTTGCCGCCCATGCGGCCCAGTCCAATAATCCCCAGTTGCATGTGCTGATGCTCCTACTGCAAAAATCCAGATCAAAAATGTATAGCCCAGCGAAGGGCCCAGGTGAAAACCTCAAGGTGCGCAACTATACAAGGCAAGAGACCTCAAGACAGCGCAATCTTCCGTCATCAGGCGAGTTTTTGCTTCCAGCTGCGGTCAATCCCGACCGTTCGTCCCGGATTGGCACGAGTTGCTTGAAGATTAGTCCCGCCACCAACGCTGAAGTTTCCAAATTCTCGGGTGAATAACGCCCCTGTTCACCGCGAAGGCACAAGGACCATGAAAAATAAAAAAGTTCACTTGAGCCAGAAAATAAATAGAATTGCCCCCGTCGGACAGCCTGCCGCCTGGATCCAGCAGGTGCTGCACCGACTGCCATGGCACTTGGAGCAAGGACGCAGACAGCGGAGCATAGTTCAGAGACACCATTTGCGAGGTGAAGCGATGGGCACCGTAGTACCTGCACGACCTGCACAGACCCTGTACGTCACTATTCGACGCGACGAACTGCGTCAACTCCAGGCAGAACGTGAGCAACTGCAACAGGAGCTCGCACAATTGCGCCTGCAGTTACAGAATCAGCAGCGCACGCCTTCGCACTAACGCCCCGCAAACCATAACGACCGGTCCTGGCCCCAAGCATAGGGAGCTAGCCGGTGCCGGGTCGTGCGCCACAAAAATCCAACGTTCTACCGACAAACTTTTCACACTTGGCTCTCGATACTCCCGGCCATTGTGGCCGTCTTGATACAAACGACGGCCTTCATTTGCAGCGCTGAGCAGGCGCGCAATGATCATGGTTTTCTGGGGAGCGCTGAATGGCATTGTTCAAACGCGGTGGCGGTGACACGCCTGCGAAAGGTTTCGACTGGATGGGCCTGCTCTGGCTCTTCCTGTTCTTTTGGTACTTCTCCGGTATCACCCAACTGCTGATCCAGCTGACCGGCACCTCAGGCTTCACCGGTTTCCGCCAGGCCTTCATCATGAGTGCCGTCTGGCTGGCACCGCTGCTGCTGTTTCCCTCACGCACCAAGCTCATGGCCGCGATCATCGGCGTTGTACTCTGGGCGTGCTCCATGGCCAGCCTGGGCTACTTCTTCGTCTACCAGCAGGAGTTCTCACAAAGCGTCATCTTCATCATGTTCGAGTCCAACCCCTCGGAAGCCGGTGAATACCTGACCCAGTACTTTGCCTGGTGGATGCTGCTGGCATTCGTGGCCCACACCGCTTTCGCCATCTTTCTCTGGACCCGCCTGCGCCCGGTCCATATGCCCCGGCTTCAAGCCTTGGCGGCAGCGGTGGCGATCCTGGTGGCCATTGTCGGCTACCCGCTGGTCAAGCAGATTTCCCGCACCGCCACCCTGGCCGAGGGCCTGGAAAAATTCGAGACCCGCATCGAGCCCGCGGTACCGTGGCAGATGGTGGTCGCCTATCGCCGCTATCGCGAACAACTGGACAACATGCAGGGCATGCTCGATAGCGTGAGCAAGATCCCGCCCCTGACCAACCTCAAGGACAGCATGGCCAATCAGCCGGCCACCCTGGTGCTGGTGATCGGCGAATCCACCAACCGCCAACGCATGAGCCTCTACGGCTATCCACGCCAGACCACCCCTGAACTGGACAAGCTCAAGGACCAGATGGCGGTTTTCAACAACGTCATCACTCCGCGCCCCTACACCATCGAGGCCCTGCAGCAGGTACTGACCTTCGCCAACGAAGAAAACCCCGACCTGTACCTCAAGACTCCGTCCCTGGTCAGCGTGATGAAACAGGCCGGCTACAAGACCTACTGGATCACCAACCAGCAGACCATGACCAAGCGCAACACCATGCTCACCACTTTCTCCGAGCAGGCGGACGAGCAGGTGTACCTGAACAACAATCGCAACCAGAACGCCCGCCAATACGATGGCGATGTACTGGAGCCGTTTTCCAAGGCCCTGGCCGATAGCGCACCACGCAAGTTCATCGTGGTCCATCTGCTGGGCACGCACATGAGTTACCAGTACCGCTACCCGCCCAGCTTCGACAAGTTCACCGATCGCCAGGGCGTACCGCCGACTCTGCACGACGACCAGGTTCCAACCTACAACAGCTACGACAATGCCGTGTTGTATAACGATTTCGTGGTGTCCAGCCTGATCAAGGACTACGCCAAGACCGACCCCAACGGTTTCCTGTTGTACCTCTCGGACCATGGTGAGGATGTGTTCGACTCAGCTGGACATGACACCCTTGGGCGCAACGAAGGCAAGCCCACCGCGCCGATGTACACCATTCCGTTCATGGCCTGGGCATCGCCCAAATGGCGGGAAACCCACGATTGGAGCTTCGCCTCCGACCTCAATCGTCCTTATATGAGCTCGCAACTGATTCATACCTGGGCCGATCTGGCCGGCCTGAGCTTCGATGAACTGGACCGTACCCGCAGCCTGGTCAGCGACAGCTTCAAGCCGCGCCCCTTGCTGATCGGCGATCCCTATACCCGTCAGAACAAGCCATTGATCGATTTCAGCCTGATGAAACCCAAGGCCCCCACCGACAGCGCGGTGGTCCAGCAATAAGCCACGAATAGAGGGCCGCAATGGCCCTCGATACCGGGCTGCGCTCACGCCTGCATAGCCACCGTAACGGACAGCAGGCGCCCTGGCGGAAACACCATGTCAAAAATGTAATGATCGAATCAGGCTGACGTTAACCCTGACTTAATAGAATCGAGTTTAACTTCCCCCGTCACTTGTTATTCAGGGATGGGGCAAGTACCGAATACTCTTAAGCAGGAAATACAGCATGAAACTCTCGACTATTGTACTCAGCGGCCTGATCCTGGTCGGCTCCAGCGCAGCCTTCGCTGAGGGTGGTTCCGAGCGCGTACAACAGTTCTATCAGAACTTCCGTGTCAATCAGCAGCAAATCCACGGCACCCAAACCGCAAATACTGCCAAGACCGAAAAGAAGCAATCTACCTCGCAATACTCAACATCGGACGCCAAACAAGAACAACAAAGAACCCAACAGCCCGATGCCTGACTCAGTACAAACCACTCTCTGCTCCGGACCGCCATCGGTTTGAGGAGCGGACTTCCAGGCGCCTGCATAGGCGCCTTTTCTTATCGCGTTAATTCTTTCACGGCAATTACCGCGACATTACAACCTTGTAACCTGGCGCACCTGTCGATTTAACTCACTTAACATCCAAGCCAACTGGACAGGACCTCTCCTCAAGACACGAAAGGAAACAATAAGCCCCAGGGTATTTCCTGAGCCTCTATTGCGCCTGAAAATCGAATATGAATGTTCTGACAGGACGCATGCCAGTCGTCGAGAACAGATCTAATCCATTGAATTATCTGGGTTACTTTATTGACCCTGTAGCTACTTCAGGCTTCATCATCGAACCATCGGATAAAGCCCAAGCAGTTGAAGAGGATAAAGACCATGCGCATTCTAGTGATTGAAGACGAACCGAAAACAGCTGACTACTTACATCAGGGACTCACCGAAAGTGGCTATATCGTCGATCGTGCCAACAACGGAGTAGATGGACTACACCTGATCGAACAACAACCCTACGAGTTGGTGATACTTGATGTAAATCTGCCGGGCAAGGATGGCTGGCAAGTGCTGGCGAACATGCATCGTCAATACACCGCTAGAGTCATGATGCTAACGGCCCGAGGGCGCCTTGAAGACAAAGTCAGGGGCCTGGATATGGGGGCCGACGATTATCTGGTCAAACCATTTCAATTCCCGGAGTTACTGGCTCGCGTCCGAACCCTGATGCGTCGTAGTGAACCTGTGGCTCAACCGGAAGTATTGCAAGTTGCCGACTTACAACTTGATCCCAGGCGCCACCGGGCTTATCGCGGTGATCGTCGTATCGACCTGACGACCAAGGAATTCACCCTGTTGCATGTTCTGATGCGACATTCAGGAGAAGTCCTGACTCGCACACAAATCATTTCCCTGGTCTGGGACATGAACTTCGACTGCGATACCAACGTGGTGGAAGTGTCCATCAGTCGCCTGCGGGCGAAGATCGACGATGCCAGTGAGCTCAAGCTGATCCATACCCTGCGCGGCGTTGGCTATGTACTGGAAATACGCCAATGAACACCCACCCGCCCTCGCCCACCAACAGCAGCTTGTCCATGCGCCTGGGGCTGACCGTCAGTCTGATGGGTGCAGCGCTGGTGTTGCTGCTGGCCACCTTGGCCTACCTGTCCTTGAACCATGAACTGGACAACCTGGCGCGCAAGAGCTTGCGCAGCAAGCTGGAACAGATCCAGCACAGCCTCCTCAGCGATCTCAAGAGCAGCGACCTGGCCGCCCGCCCCCACTCCCTGCTGGATCTGGTGATGGGGCACGACAACCTGCAACTCTCCGTGCTGGGCAGCGCCCCTCAGACAGAACCTTTGCTGGACGTCGGCGGCATCGGCCAACAGCCCCTGCCCGACACCTTGAAGAAAGCCACCGGCAGCGCTTATCTGGAATGGAACGATAGCCGTGGCAGGCAGCTACTCAGTGCATCGCAAGTCATGCCACTGCGCAGTGGCGAACAGGTACGGGTGATCCTGAGTCTCGATCGAAGCAATGACCAGGCCTTGCTCAGTGCCTACCTGCGCTCCACGGTGATTGCCTTGCCGCTACTCCTGCTGTTGATCGGTATCGGCGCCTGGTGGCTGGTGCAACGCGGCTTGCTGCCGCTGCAGCAGTTCACCCGCGTCGCGGCGAAGGTCACGACCCAGGACCTTACCCATCGCCTGAACCTGGAGCGCCTGCCACGGGAGCTGGCGGAGCTGGGCCAGGGCATCAATGTCATGCTGCAACGCCTGGACGGAGGGGTGCAGCGCCTGTCGCAGTTCTCCGACGATCTGGCCCACGAGCTGCGCTCGCCCATCAGCAATCTGATGGGCAAGGCCCAGGTGACCCTATCTCGCGAACGCCCGCCCCAGGAATACAAGGCCGTGCTGGAGGCCAGCATCGAGGAGCTGGAACGCGTGACCCGGATCGTCGCTGACATGCTGCTCCTGGCCCAGGTCAGCCAACCCGCTTCCCAGGCGCGCTTCGCCCGGGTGTCGCTACGGGTGGAAGCCCGCAAGGTCATGGACCTGTTCGCCCTGAGCGCCGAGGACAAGCACGTTCAACTGCATTTGAGTGGCGATGCCTGGGTCCTGGGCGATCGGTTGATGATCCAGCGAGCGATTTCCAACTTGTTGTCCAATGCCATCCGTCATAGCCCGCCCGGAAGCCGTATCGAGCTGGGAGTCGAACCACGACTACAGACTGTCAACCTGACCGTGAGCAACCCGGGAGCGGGCATCGCCGCCTGCCACCTGCCTCATCTGTTCGAGCGTTTCTACCGGATCGACAGCAGTCGCACTCGCGCCGAAGGTGGTACAGGCCTGGGGTTGGCGATCGTCCGCTCGATCATGAGCCTGCATGAGGGGCAAGCCGAGGTCAGCAGCGTAGAGGACGGCCAGACCGAGTTCCGCCTGGTGTTTCCCAAGCTCGGCCCCGCGCACCACGACCTCTAGCCGCGATCGGCTAGAGCAGCCAGGCCCCTGCTGCAGCCCCCAGAAGCACCAGGAACCAAGGCGGAACCTAAAGCGCAGCAGCCAACAACCCCACCACTGCGGCATTGACTTCCGCCAGCGCCGCCTGGAGCCCCTGGCGGTGGCGTAGCGCTTGCCGGACTGGCTGGCGAAGGCGTGGTGCCTGGCATTACAAGGATTTGCTCCAGAACAGCATGCGGCCATAGGCAGGATCGAGCATCGCGCTGGCAAAACCGCAAGCCTTATAGGCCGCCTGGGCCCTGGCATTGCCTTCCAGTACCTCCAGGGTGATCTTGCAGCAGCCACGCTGGCGAGCGATGTCCTCGACCTTTTGCAGCATGCGCTTGCTCAGGCCCTGACCGCGGAAGGCATCGAGCACCACCACGTCATGGACATTCACCAGGGGCCGGCAGGCGAAGGTAGAAAAACCCTCGAAACAGTTCACCAACCCCACTGGTTGCCCACCCGCGAAAGCCAGCACACTGAATGCTTGCGGCCGCTTGGCCAGCTCCTCTGGCAGTTGCTGTAGCGGGTCCACTGCCAGGGAACAGCCTCCGCCCATGGGGCCTTCGGCATAGTGACTCAGTAACACGCCTATGGCTTCGGCATGCACCGGATTGCTGTAGCTGGCTTGCAACACCACGACATCGGCAACGTCCATGTTCATCCTCGATCGATGCATTGAAAGTGAGCACTGGCGGCTCAGGCAGCTCGGATTGTAGGCGGAGCATGTGAGCAAACGAAGATTTTCACCTGTCCCTACGGAAAAATCCTAATCAATGGCCAGGATGAACCGTAGCCGGAACGGTTTCCCGGCGAGAAACCTGGGGTGAGCCAAAACGCTGCAATTGCATTTCCTGCAGTCGGCTCAAGGTCCGGCGAAACGCAAACTCCAGGTAGCCTTCGGTATACAGCTGTTCCATCGCGACGTGAGCCTCCAGATAGAGGGGCACCTTACGGTCGTAGCATTCATCCACCAGCGCGATGAAGCGTCGCACCGCATCGTCATGAATCGACAGCTGCGGCAATTCGCGGTCCCCTGCTACGACTCGTTCGGCGCCGTCCTCGGTGCCACGGGCAATGCGCCCCGGGCGCTGCTGGGCACTCAGGCAAGGCACCTCACTGAGCATGATCGCGCTGTAGCGGTCGCACAGGGCCATGAAGTCCATGGCAGAAAACGGCTGCTCGCACAGATCGGCAAAACGGCACCAGATCACCGATTCGGCGGCCTTGATCACCACGACCTCACGATAGCCAAGCAGCACCGGCTCGCGGGAGACGGCCTGCCCGGCGCTCAAGCCCTGGAAGCACGGTTCCAGGGCACTGGCCTGGCCTGGCGCGCCAACCCAATAGCGTTGCGTAGCGGTTCCGGGATGCAGGCGATGATCCTGCTCGCCATCCACCGCCACCACCTGCATGTATCGGGTGATGGCCTCGATCGCCGGAATGAAACGCCCACGGTTGAAGCCGTCGGCATAAAGCTGCTCGGGAGGTTGGTTGGACGTGCAGACCATCACCACGCCCTGCTCGAACATCACCTGGAACAGGCGCCCAAGGATGATCGCATCACCGATGTCATTGACGAACAGCTCGTCAAAACACAGCATCCGCACCTCTTCGGCCAACTCCCGGGCCAAGGCCTGCAAAGGATCGGCGGTACCGGTCAACTGGAACGACCGTTGGTGCACCCACCCCATGAAGTGATGAAAGTGCTGGCGTCGCGCCGGAACCTTGAGGCCCTGGTAGAACTGGTCCATCAACCAGGTCTTGCCCCGCCCTACCGCGCCCCATAGATAGACGCCCTGTGTCTCCTTGCGCTGGTGGTGCAAGTCCTCATGGCAACGCTGCAAGGCCTGCACCGCCCGGGCCTGGGCCGGATCGGCAACGAAGCCGTCATGCTCCAGGGCATGCTGGTAGGCACTCAAGGGAGAATCGAAGGGCATCGGGCAACGCTTCCTGGCAAAGAGCGACAGTATGCCATCACCCTCAGCGGGATATATCCAACCGTGCGATCAGCCCTTGCTCATCCAGGCGAAATACCTGGCGCAGCGACTGTGGGCTGCCGGGGAAATCGCCGCAGATCCGACCGTCCAGCAGCACCTTGTCGGGGCGCTGCTGCACTGCGACGACTTCCAGCCGACAGCGCCTGTGGCGGTGGCTGTCATCCATCCAGCGCGCGATATCCTCAGGGCCGACCCGGTACTCACGCTCATCGAACACCTGGGCCTTGGGCGCGAAGATCGCCGCGGCCCGGGAGCTGTCGCCACTGTTGGTGGCGGCAATATAGGCAATGATCGCCGGGGCCAACAGGACCTGCGCCACAGGGTGCTCACCGTGCCCGGATTGATTGATGGCTGACATGAGAAGAGCTCCTGCAAGTGAATGGGAGCGGCATGTTAAGAGCCCGTTGCGTCATTTCTTGTCAGGAGTGAAGCGCTTGGCTTCCTCGCTTTGCATACGCTTGCGCCAGCCACGCAACCAATCGCTGCGACGTCCCGGATAGGTCTCGTCCAGCTCCAATGCCGCAGCCACGCGATCGGTGCGAAAAGTCCGATAGTCACCCCGCAACTCGCACCAGGCGACGATCACCCGAGCTTCGTTGAGAAACCCCAGGGCCAGGGGCCAGACCAGTCTCTGGCTGGGCACCTGGTTGACATCGGCATAGTCGATCAGCAGCTTGGCCTGGTGCCGGATCGCCTGGCGGAATACGTTCAGCGACACAAGATTATCGGGAAATCCATAACCTGCCGGCCCCGCCAGCAGCGTCGGGTTGCGCAACGCGTCCTGGGCCGCCGGGGCCAGCACGGCGGCGATCTTGGCCATGGCATCGGCGGCGGCCTTGCTCAACTCTTCATCACCACGCTGATCGACATAACGCAGGCCCAGGACCACCGCCTCGGTCTCGTCGGGATTGAGCATCAGCGGCGGCAGGAATAGTCCGCTACGCAAGACATAACCGATTCCAGCCTCACCATAGATCGGCGCGCCCAGGGCCGTGAGTTCGGCGATGTCGCGATACAGCGTGCGCTCGGACACCTCCAGCTCCGCCGCCAGAGTCGCGGCGGTGACCGGACGGCTCTTGCCGCGCAACATCTGCAACAGGGTGAGTAATCGACTGGCTCGCGACACGCTGGATGGACTCCCTTGAAAAAACCGCCGCAGGATAGCAGAGCCTCCTGACAGAAACTGTCAGCAGGTACGACCCTGCGACCGCTGCGTGGCCTCGCGCACTCGGCAGCGGGCACCGATGAAGCAGGCAGATCGAGTTGCGGCGATCGCGACGCCACCTCGGCAACGGCTACCGGCTCAGCGGTAAATCAATAGGCCATGGACCAGCTCAGGGTGTAGGTGCGGCCACGCCCCTGGTAGTCATAGAGGTACTCGGGCCCGTAGGTCGGCGAGTAGAACAGCTTCGCGCGCTGGCCCCAGACCGTACTGTACTGTTTGTTCAGCAGGTTCTGGATGCCACCGCTGAAGGTGCCGAAGCCGGTGTCCTGGCTGCCCAGCAGATCGAAGGTGGTGTAGCCGTCGATGGTGTGGTCGGCATCGTCCTTGAGGGTGAAGGCATGATTGCCCTGCAGGCGCACGCTTTGGCTATCGCCCTTCCAGCCGATGAAGGCCGTGGACTTGGACAGCGAGGCGTAGCGCGCATCGCGCTTGATCCAGCCGCCGTTCTTGCCCTCCTCCTCGGAACGCACCAGGTGCAGGGTGCCACCCGCCTCCCAGCCGCTCTCGAAATGCCGGGTCAGGGCGCTTTCGAAACCGTAGTCGCGGCTCTTCTGGTCCTTGACGTCGATGGTCAGGGTCGCGTTGTCGGTGGTGATGACCTTGTCCGACCAGATGTAGTACAACGCCGCCTGGGCATCCCAGTCGCTATCGGAGAAGCGCCAGCCGGTTTCCACCTGGCGACTCTTGATCCCGGCCAGGGGGTTGTCGTCGACGCTCAGCCCCGGCTTGCCGTAGAACTTGGCCGGGTCCGGCAGATCGAAGCCCTCCCCGTAGTTGACCCAGACCTGGTGGCCGTTCTTGAAGTCATAGATGGTGCCCAGGTTGAACAGGTTGACCTGGTAATCATTGTTGCCCCCCGGCACGTTCTTGAACCGCCCGACATCCACGTCCATCTGCTGGCGCCGATAACCACCGGACACCGTCAGGTTGTCCGTGGCGTGCCAATCCAGCTGGGTATAAGCGGACAGGCCATCGACCCGGTAGCTGGGATAGCGCGCCGCCTTGCTCTGGGTCACCAGGTCCAGGCCACCACTCTCCGAAGACACACGCTGGTCGAACGTGCTCTGCTCGGCGTTGAAACGCTCGCGATCCAGGTCCACGCCATAGGTCAGCTTGACGGTCTCGAACTCCTTGGCGAACAGCGCCTTGAGGCTGCTGACCTCGAAGTTCTGCTGCGAGGCGGCGAAGTACACGCCCTTGGAACCGGTCGGCTTGCCGGTGTTGTAGTAGGGAAACGGATAGAAGTTGTCGTTTTCCTTGCGATACGAGGCCTGCAGGTAGAAATCCTGGCCCAGCACATCGGCGTGGTGGTAGTTGGCATTGAGCAACAGGCGCCGGGTGCGCGGTTCCAGGTCGGTGGAGTAGCCGCCACGCAACTTGGCGTCTTCCAGGTTCGAGGGGGCCTGGTTCTTGAGGTTGGGAAAGTAGATCCCGGTGCTGCCGTGGTTACCCGAGTCGTAATACTGGGCCAAGAGGTCCAGGCTCTGCTCCTCGTTGAAGTTCATGGCCAGGCTGCCCATCAGGTCGATGGTGCGGTTGTACTGCAGGTCGGTCTGGGTGTTGTCAATGAAGATCTGCTTGCCGGCACCATCGTAGAACGCCTGGTTCTGCTCACCGGCCACGGCCAGGCGGCCGCTGATGGCTTCGTTGCCGCCGCTCACCGACTGGGCGATACGGGTGGTCAAGTCGTCGCTGTTGTTGAAGCCGCTGCTGGCACCGATCTGGGTTTCGAAACGCGCCGGACCCGGCTCGCCTTTCTTGGTGACGATATTGATGATGCCGCCGGTGGCGCCACCGCCATAGATCGCGCTGGCCCCGGACAGCACTTCCACACGTTCGACGTTGAATGGCGAGATGCTGTCGAACTGGCGCGACAAGCCCCGGGAGCTGTTCTGGCTGACCCCGTCGATCATCACCAGCACGTTGCGCCCGCGCATGTTCTGGCCATAGTTGGTACGGCCTTCCGGCGCCAGGTCCAGGCCCGGCACCAGCTTGCCGATGGCTTCCTTGAGGCTGACGCCCGTCTCCAGCTGTTCGCGCAACTGGCTCTGCTCCACCACCCAGACGGTGCCGGGGATCTCGCTGATCGCGGTGCTGGTACGCGACGCCACGGTGACCTGGGTCGGCTTGAGATTGAGGCTGCTCGCCGCAGGCTCGGCACGACGCAGGATGACCGTGCGCCCATCGCTGAACGACCAGCCCATGCCACTGCCGGCCAGCAGGGCTTGCAGGGCCTGGGCGATGGTGACTTCACCGACGAGGGCCGGTGCCTGCAGGCCCGCCACATCACTGGTGGTGTACAGCAAGCGCAGGTCGGCCTGGTCGGCGAAACGGGTCAGGGCCTGGTCCAGGGGCTGGGCCGGCAACTGCAACGACACGCGGCGTTCCTGGGCTGCACCGGCCTGGCTGGCCGGCAATGGCGGTTGCGCCTGGGCCAACAATGGGCCCAGGGCCCCGGCAAGCACGGCCTGGGCCAGTAATGTGCGGCGCACCAGGTGTTGACCGCGCCCGAGTATCGACAGCTTGAACATAGCTTTCACGTGTTCCTTCCCAGCCCGTTGAAATGACGTCAATGAGAATGATTGCCTTCTCAGTCTCACTACGACGATTGGCCGGAAAGGAACTTGCAGTCCCCACTGCAAAAAAATTCAGTGCAGCAGTGCCAGCCAGGGCAAGTAGGTGATCTGCAAGGGATAGCGTTGCTGCAAGGTGCGCAGCGAACCCTGGGGATCGTTGAGGTCGAACACGCCGCTGATGGCCAGGTCCGCCAATTGCCGGTCGGAAACCAGGATGCGCCCATGCTGGTAGCGCTCCAGTTCGCCGATCACCTCACCCAGGGGCCGGCCGTTGAAAATCAACTTGCCGCGCTGCCAGGCGGTCAGGCTGCTGGCATCCACCTGCTGTTGGGCCAGCAGCGGCTGGCCGGCCTGGTACTGCAGGCGCTGGTCGGCCTGCAGCAGTACCGGGGCATGATCGCCGGTGAATTGCACCTGGCCCTCGCGCACCACCACCGTCAGCCGGTCGCCATCGCGGCGCACGCTGAACGCTCCGCCCGCACCCTGCAGGCGCTGGTCACGAACCTGAACCACGAACGGTCGTTGCCCATCGGCCTGTGGCTCGAACAGCGCCTCGCCCTGCTCCAGGATCACCCGCCGCTCATCCGCCGAATAAGCCAGCGACAAGGCGCTGGCGCTGTTGAGGATCACCCTCGAGCCATCGGCCAGGGTCAAGTGTTGTTGCTGGCCCACGCCGGTGTGGTAGTCCGAGGTCCAGGCCGGCCATTGCTGCCAGCCGATGGCGCTGCCCAGGGCCAGCAGCAGCGAAGCGGCCAGCGCCGGCCACCAGCGATGGGACCTGGCTGCCGGGCGAGCAGCTTGCGGGTGCTGCTGTGCAGCCTGGGTCTGGCCCAGGTCACCCCATAGCCGTTGAGCCTCATCCGCCGCTCGGGTGTGGGCCGGGCTGCGCTGGCGCCATTGCTGGAACGCCATGCGCTGGGCCGCGGTGGCCTGGCCGGAGTGCAGCAGCACCAGCCAGTCGATGGCGGCGTCGTCGAGGTTCTCGGAATCTTCGGTCATGGGGGTGTCGGCAGCGCGCTGGAAGGAGTCATTCATGGTGCTGTTGCAGCCAGTCGCGGCAATGGCGCAGGGCCTGGCCGATGTATTTTGCCACCATGCTTTCGGAAACGCCCAGCCGCACAGCGATCTGGGCCTGGGTCAGGCCCTCCAGGCGATTGAGCAGCAGGGCCTGGCGCGCGTTGTCGGACAGCTGTTGCAGGGCCTGGTCGAGCACCTCCAGGCGCTCCTTGGCCAGCAGTACCGCCTCTGGAGCCGGGGCCGGGTCCACGACCTCGACATGCTCCAGAGGATCGCCAAGAGTGGCCCCCTGGCGCTGTTCGCGACGCAAGGTGTCGATGGCCAGGTTGCCGGCCACGCGAAAGATGAAGCGACGATCGTTCTGGACCTCCAGCGCCTGCTGCTCGACCTTGAGCAGTTTAAGGTAGGTGTCCTGGGCCACGTCCGCCGCCCGCTGGCGGTCGTTCATGCGCCGGGTGAGAAACTTCAGCAGGTCGTCGTAGTGCTCTTGAAAGCTGCGCAGCAGGCTGGGTATCGGCAGCATCGAGGGGCGGTCCGCAGATCGGGGACGCGGATTATTCCATAAAGGCAAATGAGAAACAGTATCTTTCGTATCGCAACAAAGTTGCGCTTTTATGCCCGGTCACCCTTCTGAGAGCCGCCCCTTTCTGGCATCCTGCGCCTCCATTTTTTCCGACCGGGTCCCTGGATGCCAGCTGATGGCAGCTCTTGGGCCCAAGTCCCGTCCACTTTCCGGTGCGTGCCCCCCGTTGTATCCACGTGCCACTGGCAGGCCTTCCTTCATGAGCGCATCCGAACACTCCCCTCCCCGCTACAAGTCAGACCTGATCTATGGCCTCAACGATCGGCCACACTTCAGCGCGGCGATCTTCGCTGCCCTGCAGCACGTGCTGGCCAGCTTCGTCGGCATCATCAGCCCGACCCTGATCTTCGGCGGCGTGCTGGGTCTTGAGAGCGAATTGCCGTACCTGATCAGCATGGCGCTGTTCGTCTCGGGCCTGGGCACCTTCGTCCAGGCCCGGCGCCTGGGGCCCATCGGTTCGGGCCTGCTGTGCGTGCAAGGCACCAGCTTCTCGTTCATCAGCGTGCTGCTCAGCGCCGGTTTCATGGTCAAGGGCCGGGGTGGCGACACCAACGAGATCCTCTCGACCATCTTCGGCATCTGCTTCGTCGCCGCCTTCATCGAGATGTTCCTCAGCCAGTTCATCGGCAAGCTGCGCAAGCTGATCACCCCGGTGGTCACCGGCACCATCATCACCCTGATGGGCCTGTCGCTGATCAAGGTGGCAGTCACCGACATGGCCGGCGGCTATGGCGCCAGCGACCTGGGCGCCGCCAGCAACCTGGGCCTGGCGGCGCTGGTGCTGCTGACTATCGTGGTGTTGAACCGCTTCAACAATCCGATGTTGCGCCTGGGCTCCATCGTCATCGGCCTGACCCTGGGCTTCCTGGTGGCCTGGATGCTGGGCCGGGTGGACATGGCAGCCATGCCCGAAGTGCCCCTGGTGAGTATTCCGGTGCCGTTCAAGTACGGTTTCTCCTTCGACCTGATCGCCTTCATCCCCCTGGCAGTGATCTTCCTGATCTCGCCACTGGAGGCCGCCGGCGACCTCACCGCCAACTCGATGATTTCCCAGCAGCCGGTCAAGGGTCCGCTGTACATCAAGCGCATCAAGTCCGGCCTGCTGGCCGATGGTTTCAACTCGGCGGTGGCGGCGGTGTTCAACAGCCTGCCGATGGTCACCTTCGCCCAGAATAACGGCGTGATCCAACTCACCGGCGTAGCCAGTCGCTACGTGGCCTACTTCATCGCCGGGCTGCTGGTGCTGCTGGGGCTGTTCCCGGTGATCGGGGCGGTGCTGCAATTGATGCCCAAGCCAGTGCTGGGCGGCGCGACCCTGATCATGTTCGGCACCGTGGCGGTGGCCGGGATCAAGATCCTCGCCGAGGCCGGCCTGCACCGGCGCAACGTGCTGATCGTGGCGATTTCCCTAGGCATGGGCCTGGGCGTGGCGGCGGTGCCCGAGGTGCTGCGCGAACTGCCCAAGGCCTTGCACAACATCTTCGAATCGCCGATCACTGTCGGTGCCTTCTGCGCGATCTTCCTCAATATCTTCCTGCCTGAAGAGTTCCTGGAGCTGGAAGAAGACGAATTCGACCCAGAAGCTGCGACCCTCAAGGTCATGCAGGACCCGGACCGGGACGCCAAGGCGAACTCCTGAGGCGCAACGGCGTCTATCCTGCGTGCGTCAAGCAAGGCCCCCTGGGGCCTTGTGGCAAGCTCGACAATAGCCGGAACGTCGAGCGCAAGCCCTGTAGCGACGCCGTGGTCATTCACTCCCATCGCCAATAGGTAGCCCATGCGCAAAGTCATCGCCCTGTCCCTGATCCTGCTCAGCCTGGGCGCCTGTGCCCTGTTGCCCCAGCGCGATCCGCTGGCGATCAACGTGGTCGGCATCGAGCCGCTGCCGAGCCAGGAACTGGAGATGCGCTTCGCCATCAAGCTGCGCTTGCAGAACCCCAACGAAACCCCTATCGACTATAACGGCGTGGCCCTGGACCTGGAGGTCAATGGCCGGCCGCTGGCATCCGGGGTCAGCGACCAGCAAGGGCATATCGGCCGCTACGCCGAGGATATCCTGGTGATCCCGGTGAGCGTCTCGGCCTTCTCGGTACTGCGCCAGACCCTGGGCCTGAGCCAGACCCAGAGCCTGGACAACCTGCCCTACGTGCTGCGCGGCAAACTGGCCGGTGGGCTGTTCGGTACCCAGCGTTTCATCGAGCGCGGACAGATCAGCCTGGCGAGCCCCGCAGGCAGCTGGTAGGCCCCGTTAGAACACCGACCAGCCAATACGCTGGCTGAGCAACTCCAGGGCGGCCATGCCCACCAGCGAGTTGCCGGCCGTGTTGAGTTCCGGCGACCAGACGCACACCGTGAACTGCCCCGGCACCACCGCGACAATCCCGCCGCCCACCCCGCTCTTGCCCGGCAAGCCGACCCGATAGGCAAAGTTGCCGGCCTCGTCGTACAAGCCGCTGGTGGCCATGATCGAGTTGACCTGCTGGGTCTGCCGGCGACTCAGGATCTGCTCGCCGCTGTGCTTGCAGAAGCCATCGTTGGCCAGGAAACAGAAGGCCCGGGCCAGGTCGACGCAGTTCATGCGCAAGGCGCAATGGCTGAAGTAGCTGCGCAGTACCGCCTCGACATCGTTGTGGAAGTTGCCGAAGGATTGCATCAGGTAGGCCATGGCCGCGTTGCGCGCACGGTGCTGGTACTCCGACTCGGCCACCCGACCGTCCACCATCACGTGGGGGTTGCCGGACAAGCGCCGGACAAAATCACGCATGGACAAGGCCGGCGCCGCGAAGCGCGACTGGTTGATGTCGCAGATCACCAGGGCCCCGGCATTGATGAACGGATTGCGTGGCCGCCCCCGTTCGAACTCCAGTTGCACCAGGGAATTGAACGGCTGCCCGGAAGGCTCGTGCCCCAACCGCTCCCAGATCGCCTCGCCGGAATGACCGATGGCCTGTACCAGGCTGAAGACCTTGGAAATGCTCTGCACCGAAAATGCCGTGTCGGCGTCACCGGCGCTGAACACCTGGCCATCGTTGCCATAGACGGCGATGCCCAACTGGTTGGACGGCACGTCCGCCAGGGCCGGAATGTAACTGGCGACCCGGCCTTGGCCGATCAGGGGGCGGACTTCATCGAGAATCTGGTTCAACAGCGCTTGCATGGTCTGGCTCATCGTCACGGGCCCCGATACGGCTGCGGGGCCAAGGTCTGCTAGACGCACGTTGCGGCCTGCACAGCACAGTCCGTTGCGCGAATGAATGAAAATGCGATTGATAGTCGATCATTTTCAACAACTAAAACAATGAGGCCGCTGATACAGATCAGCATGAAATCAGTACTACAGGCTAGAATTGCACGCTGTTGCGCGACCAATCCTGTCATATTCAACTTTAGTCGCAGCACAGCACATCGTTCCTTGCATCGTCGTTATTCGCTGTACCGTCGCGGCGATGCTTTTGCCCTGACGGCATTTGCTCACCGGAGTCATGCACCCTTGAGAACCTGGCATACGATCGTCGGCGTCCTGCTGATCACCACTTTCACCCTGCTAATGGAAATCCCCAGCCAGACCTGGCTGACGTCCGCTACCCTGAGCCTGGCATTGGGCAGCGCCGCCCTGGCCTACATGGCCCTGTCGTGCCTGCTGTCGAGCCGCTGGCGCTGGGTCGAACGGCTGTTCGGCGGCCTGGATCGGGTGTACGAGACCCACAAATGGCTGGGCATCTGGGCCCTGGCCTTCGCCAGCTATCACCTGGTGTTCAAGGCCAACCTGGACGAATGGAACAGCGTGCCGATCCTCGAGCTGTCCAAGTACTGGACGCGCATGGTGCGCCAGTTGAGCTACGTGGCCCTGGGGCTGATCGTCCTCCTGGCCCTGAACCGCAACATTCCCTACAGCCAATGGCGCTGGTGGCACAAGCTGTCCGGACCGCTGTTCCTGGTGGTGATCCTGCACTGGCTGAGCTTCAAGTCGCCCATCGCCCTGGACAACCCGTCAGGTATCTGGCTCGGCCTGCTGTGCATGCTCGGCGTCCTGGGGGCGCTGTACAAGCTGCTGCTCTACCCATTCCTGGCCAAGGCTGGCGAGTACCAGGTAACCGCCGTGCGCATCGAGCGCAACTCGTTGCATCTGGAGCTGATCCCCCAGGGCCGCGGCTTTCCTTTCAAGGCCGGACAGTTCGCCTTCCTGGCAATGCAGGAAAAGGGCTTGCGCGAACCCCACCCGTTCACCATTGCCAGCGCCCAGGCCCACGACGGGCGCATCGAGTTCGTGATCCGTGCCCTGGGCGACTACACCCAGCGGCTGCACAAGCAGGTCAAGGTCGGCATGCTGGCCGATATCTACGCGCCTTATGGCCGCTTCAAGCGCCCGCTACAGGCCGCCCGGGAAATCTGGATCGGTGGCGGTGTCGGCATCTCGCCGTTCATTGCCTGGCTGCAGGACCAGGCGGCCGGCCAGCTCGACCGGGCGACCCTGGTGTATTGCTACAACCCGTCCCGGGCCTTCCCCAGCGTCGATGCCTTGCAGGGCATGGCCCAGGCCCGCGGTGTCGGTTTCGTCGCCAACAGCGGCGGCGTCGAACCCCTGGCCCAGACCCTCAAGCGCGCGGCGGCGGAAACCGATCCGGCACAGATCCAGGTCAGCTTCTGCGGGCCCAAGGGCCTGCTGGGGCGAGTTCGGGAACTGATGCACGAATGCCGGATTCCCGAGGCCAACCTGCACTACGAGTTCTTCGAGTTCCGCTGACCCGGCGTGCGGCGCGGCTCATGCAGCGCCACTCGCACCACCAGGGCCGACAGCAAGGTGATCACCACCAGCACCTGCAGTAACTGGCTGAAAGCCCCGGTATACAAGGCCAGCAAGCGTTCGCGGGCAACCTCCGGCAAGGCGGCCGCGCTGGCCGCCAGGTCGCCTCCGGCCAGTTGCCGAGCCGCCAGCAACGCGGTATCGCCCCGGACCTGCACCTGGCCCAGGGCGTGCTGCAACAGGCCGGCCAGCAAAGCCACCACCAGGGCCAGGGCAATACCCTCGCCCGCCACTCGCGTGGTGCTGAAGATGCCGCTGGCCATGCCCGCCCGCTCCTTGGGCACCACGCTCACCGACAACCCATCCATCAAGCCCCAGGGCAGCCCGGTGCCCAGACCGATCACCAGCAACGGCCAGGCCCGTTCCATGGGGGCCTGCCCTACGCTGCCGCAACTGAGCCAGAACAGCCCGCCAGCAGCCACCACCAGACCCAGGCTCGCCAGCTTGCCGGCGCTGAACCAACGGTTCAGCCAGCCCGCGGCGAAGGGCACCACCAGCATCGGTGCAGACAAGGCGATCATCAGCAGCCCCGCCTCGATCTCGCTGTAGCCTTCCACGCCGATAAAGCGGATCGGCAGCAGGATCAGCAGCACCACGTAGCAGTAGCAAGTGGCGATAGGCAGCACCTGGACCCCGACGAAACGCGGGTAGCGAAACAGCGACAGATCGAGCATCGGTCGCACCGCCCGACGCTCCACGGCCACGAACACCCACAGTGCCAGGCCCGACCCCGCCAGCAACGCCAGGACCAGCGGGCTGTCCCAACCGCTTTGCGGGGCTTGCAGGATGCCCCAGGTCAGCAGCACCAGGGCCAGGGTGAAGCTCAAGGTGCCGGGCCAATCCACGCCCCTGGCCTCGGGATCGCGAGACTCGACCATGCGCGGCACGCCAAAACCCAGGGACAGGACCCCGATCAAGGCGCCGGAAACGAAGATCCCGCGCCAGCCGGCATGCTCGATCAACACCCCGGCCAGGATCGGCCCGAAGGCCAGGCCGACCCCGAAGGTGGTGCCCAGCAAACTGAAGGCACGGGTCCGGCCCGGGCCATCGAACGCCTGGGCCAGGGCCGCCGAACCGCCGGCCAGGGCAGCCGCGCCGGCCAACCCCTGGACGCCGCGCAGCAAGTTGAGCCACAACAACGACGGAGCGAACACCAGGGCCAGGGAAGTCAGGGCAAACAACGCCACGCCAAGGCTGAACAGGCGTTTGCGGCCGAATTCGTCGGCCAGGGTGCCGGCAGCCATCAGCACGCTGCCAAAGCTGAGCATGAAGGCGTTGGTGGTCCAGCTCAGTTCCAGCGGGCTGCCACCCAGTTCACGGCCGATGGCCGGGGTCGCCACCGCCACCCCGACAAAGGTCAAGGGCAGCATCAAGGCTGCCAGGCACACCGCGGCAAGCACGCCTTGGGCTGCGCGTTCGCCACTGCGGGCCGGCGAGCCCAGGGTCAATTCAAGTTCAGGATTCACGGGCACCTCTACCTCCTGGCAACCAGGGTCAGCTAAAAAATTCATGGTAGGTGTGCCGCAATAGGCGAAAAACAGGGCAGTATTCCGGTCTTTACGGACAAAAAGGCTCTAATCGAGGGCGCCATGGATAACCTGAACGGCTTGCAAGTGTTTGTCTGCGTGGTGCAGAGCGGCAGCCTGGTAGCTGCCGGCGAACGCCTGGGACTCTCCGCCTCGGCGGTGGGCAAGGCCCTGGCCCGCCTGGAACAACGGCTCGGCGTGCGCCTGCTGAACCGCAGCACCCGGCGGATCAGCCTGACCGACGAAGGCACGCTGTTCTACGAACGTGGCCAACGCATCGTCGACGAGGTGCAGGAAGCCGAAGCCGAGCTCGCGCGGATCAGCGACAAACCCCGGGGGCGGTTGCGGGTCAGCCTGCCAGCCATCGGCTACCGCATGCTGCTGCCGATCCTCCCGGAGTTCTCCGCACGCTTCCCGGACATCGAACTGGACCTGGATTTCAACGACCGGATGGTCGACGTGATCGCCGAAGGCCTCGACGCAGTGATCCGCAGCGGCGAGCTGGCGGATTCGCAATTGCGCTCGCGCAGCCTCGGACCGTTCGGTTTCGTGCTGGTTGGCGCCCCGGGCTACTTCGCCCAACGCGGCATGCCGCAGGCCCCGCAGGACCTGGAGCAGCATGCCTGCCTGCGCTACAGGTTCCCTGCCGGCACCCAGATGCAGGTCTGGCGCCTGCGCTTGCCCGAAGGCGCACCGCCATTGGTGCTGGGCAAGGCCTTGACCAGCAACAACCTCGAAGCGCTGATCCACGCCGCGACCCAGGGCCTGGGCATCGCCTACGTGCCGGAGTTCGTGGTCGCCGGGGCCCTGGCCGACGGCAGCCTGGTCTCGGTACTGGACGACTACCAGGGCGAGCGCGGCAAGTTCTCGATCCTCTGGCCTGGTAGTCGACAGCTACTGCCAAAATTGCGAGTCTTCGTCGACTTCCTCAGCGAACACCTGGTGCTCGGCAAAAACCACAAGGAGCCATGATCATGACCGACCCCGTACCGCCGCTCACCACCCCGCGCTTGCTGCTGCGGCCCCTGGAACTGGCAGACGCCGGTGCCATCCAGAACCTGTTTCCACAGTGGGAAGTGGTGCGCTACCTCAATGCCAACGTGCCCTGGCCCTACCCGGTCGATGGCGCCTTGAGCTTTGTCCGTGACATGGCCTTGCCGGCCACGGCTAGGGGCGAGGAATGGCACTGGACCATTCGCCTGCGCGAGGAACCGGGGCAAATGATCGGCAGCATCAGCCTGATGCGCGAGCCCGATAACAACCGTGGTTTCTGGCTGGCTCCGCAATGGCAGGGCCACGGTTACATGAGCGAGGCCTGCCAGGCGGTGGATCACTATTGGTTCGAAGTGCTGGAGCAACCGCTGATGCGCGTGCCCAAAGCCGCGCCCAACCAGGGCTCACGGCGGATATCCGAGCGCGGCGGGATGCGCCTGGTGCACAGTGCGAATGGTGAATTCGTCAGCGGGCGGTTCCCCCAGCACATCTGGGAAATCACCCGCGAGGAATGGCGGCAACTGAACTCGCCGACGAGCGTTCTCAGGTAAAGCGCACCCCTGGACGGGGTCGCTGGTCCACGCTCAGCTCGAACACATCCGGGCGGGCATAGTGGCCGACCACGTCGTAGTCATAGCGGGCCTTGACCAGGTCATCGGTGTCTATTTGCGCGCTGATCAAGCCCGCACGACCGACCAACGGCCCGGCCAGGACATCGCCCATGGGCCCGACGATGACACTTCCTCCCGCGATCAACGGCCGTTGTGCAGGCCAGTTGGCCACCTCAAGGCCCAGCGCTTCGGGCGAGTCCTGCACCTGGCAGGCGCTGACCACGAAGCAACGCCCCTCGTGAGCCACATGTCGCATGCTCACTTGCCACATTTCGCGCTCATCCACCGTCGGTGCGCACCAGACCTCGATCCCCTGGGCATACATGGCCGTACGCAGCAACGGCATCATGTTTTCCCAGCAGATCACTGCACCGACCCTGCCGACCTGGGTGTCCAGTACTGGCAAGGTGGAGCCATCGCCCTTGCCCCAGATCAGCCGCTCGGTACCGGTGGGCATCAGCTTGCGGTGCTTGCCCACCAAGCCTTGCTGGGGATCGAAGTACAGTGCGGTGCAGTACAGACTGCTGCCACTGCGCTCGATCACCCCCAACACCAGGTTGGCTCCGATGCGGGCCGATAGCCCGGCCAGGGCCTCGGTCTCCACGCCGGGTACGTCGATGGCGTTGGCGAAATAGCGGGCGAAGGCCTCACGCCCCTCTGGCAGGCGATAGCCCAGCTGGGTGCCGAAGCCTTCGCCTTTGGGGTAACCCCCAAGCAAGGCCTCGGGCATCACCACGAGCTGGGCACCGGCTTCGATGATGGCGCCTTCATAGGACAGGATCTGTTCCAGGGTTTCGCCCTTGCCCCCTGGCAGGGCTCCGATTTGCAGGGCGGCGACTATGGACTTGGGCATGGGGTGACTCCTTCGGCGATCAGGTATTGCGCATTCTCCAGCGGCCGCTGATCATCGATAAACCCCAAGCCAATGCTTAATGATATGAACCAGATGAATATCGCCAGTGTCGATCTCAACCTGCTCAAGGCCTTCGAGGCATTGCATGATGAATCCAGCGCCAGCCGTGCCGCGCTGCGCCTGGGCGTCACCCAATCGGCCATGAGCGCAGCATTGCGCCGGCTGCGGGAGTTGTATGGCGACCAGTTGTTCGTGCGTACCGGGCGCGGCCTGGCACCGACCCTCAAGGCCAATCAACTCAAGCCGGTGGTGAGCGATGCCTTGAACAAGTGTCGCCAGAGCCTGGCCATGGTCGCCCCGGACAGCGCCGACTATCGAGGGCGGTCGGTGACGGTTGGCCTGTCGGATGATTTCGAGATCGCCTATGGCCGGCGCCTGATCGAGGCCGTGGCGCGACGAGCGCCCAAGTTGCGGCTGATCTTTCGCCAGACCCACAGCCAGATCGTCGCCGAGGCATTGCTGCAGCGTAGTGTCGACCTGGCCATCAGTTCCGGGGGCTTCGCCCAGCGCATGCTCAGCCGCCAGGTCCTGGGAGAGGGTCATTACCTATGCCTGGCGGACCCGGCCAGCCTCGCCCCGGGGCAGGAGCGGATGGAGATCGAAGAGTTCGTCGCACGCGAACATTTGTTGGTGTCGTCACAGGGGTTCATCGGGATCACCGACGAGGGTTTGGCCGATCTGGGGCTCAGTCGCCAGGTGTGCGCCTCGACCACGCACTTTGCCGCCCTGCCGTTCCTGCTCAAGGGCAGCCAGGCGGTAGCCACCATTCCGGCCCATGCGGCCAGGAGCATTGCCCAGGTCACCGGTCTGCAGCTGCTGCCGTGCCCGCTGGCACTGCCGCGTTATCCGATCGAGCTGGGTTGGCGTACCAGCCCGCAGATCGACCCGTTGTTGCTGAAGGTACGCGAAGCGATCGTCGAGAGCTTCGCGCTTACTTGCTCGCCGCCATCAGGCGATTGACTTCACTGCGCACCATGTTGGAAAACTCCGGCGGCGACATGCCGTCGAGCTCCGCGCGGACCCACTCGGCCCACTTGCCCTTGCGCTTGCTACGTTCGCCGAACAAGCGCGCGGCCTCGCCCTTGGCCTTGCCCAGGTTGCTCTGCCATAACTCGAACAGGCGGGATTTCTCATCCTCGATGGCGGCGCGCTCGGCCAGGGTCTTGTTAGCCAGATTGAAGCTCATGGGAAATTCCTACTGCGTAAAATAGGCGACATCTTACACTGTAGGCGCTGCGGTTTTATCTCGGGCTGGCGGGTGGAGGGCAAAACAGCTGCAACTTTTGCCTCGGCACACGACTCCATTGCTTGCTATCCCATCGATCCGGCACCGCTGCTGGCTATGGGCGACACCGGAGCACAGGCGCGCCTCGACGGTGCGCATGTACACTGCATCAAGGCCACATCGACAAGGAACTACTTCATGGCTCGTAAATCTGCCGCGCAAGCGGAAAACGATCAAATCAAGGACCAGGCATTCAGCGAGCTGCAGGCGCTGATCGAGGAGTCCGAAAAGCTGCTCAAGGGCAGTGCCGCCCTGGTGGGCGAAGAAGGTGAAAGCCTGCGCCACCAGGTCAGCCTCAAACTCAAGCAAGCCCTGGACTCGGTCAGCAGCGTCCGTGAACGCAGCAAGCCGGTGGTCGATGCCACCGAACAGTACATCGGTGGCCATCCATGGCAGACCGTGGCCATTTCCGCCGGCGTCGGCCTGGTGGTCGGCCTGCTACTGGGCCGTCGCTCCTGACGTGCGCCCATCATCAGGGCCAGGCGCCAAGTGCCTGGCCCTGGTTCGACTGACTTCAACCTTGCGCCAACGCCCTTAGCTGCTCCAACCGCTCACAGGCAATGGCGATCCCTCTCTCCTGCGAACGCGCACGCTGCCAATGCCGGCGCTCTCCCGGCAGGCGCTTGAGGCCTACTGCATGCATCTGTCGCACCAGCTCCTGGCTGCGCTCGGCAAAATCCTGCCCACCGCCCTTGCTCGGGTCGATGACGATCAGCAACTGGCCGGTCCAGGGCGTCTTGGCTCCCGGATGATTGGACCAGTCGAACTCGAATGAAAAATGGCCTCCGGTCAGTCCCGCACACAGCAACTCCACCATCATCGACAGCGCCGACCCCTTGTGGCCGCCAAAGGGCAGCAAGGCGCCACCCTCGAGGATCGCCCTGGGGTCCTGGGTCGGCTGCCCCAGGCTGTCCACCCCGATGCCAGGGGGCAAGCGCTCTCCCTTGCTTGCGGCAATCTGCACATCACCGTGGGCGATGGTGCTGGTGGCCAGGTCGAAGACAATGGGCTGGCCCTTGGCTTGGGGCGCGGCAAAGGCGATGGGATTGGTACCGAACAACGGACGGTCGGCGCCATGGGGCACCACGCAGGTCATGCTATTGACCACGCTCAGGGCCACCAGCCCTTCTTCGGCGAAAGGTTCGACGTCCGGCCAGAGGGCGGCGAAATGATGCGAGTTGCGGATAGCCAGCACCGCGATCCCGGCGGCGCGGGCCTTGCGGACCAACAGTTCGCGACCGACAGCCAAGGCCGGCTGGGCAAAGCCGTTGGCGGCATCGACCCGGACGAACGCCGGGGCCACGTCCTCCACCATCGGCAGGGCCCGACCATCGACCCAGCCACTGTCCAGGGTCGAGATATAACCGGGGATACGGAATATGCCGTGACTGTGGGAGCCGTCACGTTCGGCTACGGCACAGTTCTGCGCCAAACAGCGTGCCACTTCGGCACTGCAGCCGTGGCGCTGGAGAATCGCCTGCAGCAACTGCACCAAAGCGGGCAAGGACAGGTATTCGCAGGGGGTTTCAACAAGCGGGGACGAGGCAGACATCTGAAGCTCCAGAATAGTTATTGGAGGGGGCTACAGCGCATGACTCGACGATTAAACAACGCCGTGGCCCGGGCCTGTCAACCACCAGTCCGGGCCACGGCCTACAACGGTTGTGGCAGCCTGTGCACGGCCCGATACGAGCCGTGTGCAGGCGGTAGGCCCCAGGCTAGGCAACGGCAGATCCTGCCTGTGGGCAAGTACGGTCAGTCCTTCTGATCACGCAGGATGTTCCCCGATGTCCCGTCAATCCGGAACTCATAGACACTACCGTCGGATTTACGCCCCTCACCCTCCCAGTAACCGTCGTTGTCCGCCTCGATCTTGTAGATGTCCACATAACCGGCCTTGGTCTTGGCGGTCTCGATGGCTTTCTCGATGGTGATCCAGCCCGCCTGCGGATGATCCGCCAGAGCGACAGAGCTACCCAACAGGGTGGTACAGGCAAACAATGCAGCCAGTGTGTGCTTCATCATGTTCCATCTCCATTTGTCGATACTTTCTCTACACAACGTGTTTTTAGGGCGAGACGAATGAAAATAAGTTCACTTTGATGGCCAATAGCATGATGACTGTTCTACAACGCTTGCCCTGGAGGGTAGAATGCGCGAAATCAGGAAGAGTCAATGACCGAACAGATCCTTTCAGAAGCCGAATACGACGCCATCACTCAAGCTGCCGCCCAATGGTGCATGCGCCTGCATGAGCCTGACTGCAGCGATGCCGAGCGCCTCGCCTTCCAGCAATGGCATGATGCCGACCCCGTGCACGCCTTCGAATATGCCGCGATGTGCGAGATCTGGGAGGTGGCCGATCATCTGCCGGCCTCGGCGCTGACCCAGCCCCCCGCCCCGGCCAGGCCCGCACCTCGCCGCACCTGGCAACGCTATGGAGTAGCGGCGGCGATCACCTTGTGTGCATTGCCCCTGGCGGCCTACAGCGGGTGGGAACTGGGCTGGCTGCCCTCCTCCTACGAACGCTTCGAAGCCGGCGACAGCCTGCGCACGGTAGTCCTGGCCGACGGCAGCCAGGTGGAGCTGAACCTGGGCAGCGCCCTGGTCTACAGCAACTACAAGGATCAACGCCGGGTCATCCTGAAAAAAGGCGAGGCGTTCTTCAAGGTCAGCCACGACAGCGAGCATCCGTTCGTGGTCAAGGCTGCCAGTGGCCAGGTCAAGGTCACTGGCACCCAGTTCAACGTGTGGATGTATCAGGACCAGGTGCGAGTCACCCTGCTGCAAGGTTCGGTGCTGGTGTCCAGCAATACTGCCCAACCTGGCGAGGGCTTTCGCCTGGAACCGGGCATGCAGGCCAACTACAAGGCTGGCGACTATGCACCGCAGATCAACCAGACCTACAGCAACGACAGCTCCCTGGCCTGGCGCAATGGCAAGCTGGTGCTCGACAACCTGGCGCTCAGCGATGCCCTGCCACTGATCAATCGCTACCTGGACCTGCCGGCACAGGTAGCTGACAGCCATACCGGCCAGATTCGCGTCGGCGGTATCTACAACACCCGGGACATCAAGAGCCTGTTGAGCTCGCTGCCCAAGGTGCTGCCGGTGTACCTGACCCGCAACCGCGACGGCAACCCGGTCATCAACTCGCTGCCGCAGTTCCCGCCAAAAAGCTGAAGGCCGCCCCATGGCGGGAACGGCCTTCAGCGATCTCACTGGCTCATTGCCCGGATACTGGCAGCGCCTCCTTGCGCGGCTCTTCGATCGACTGCAATCGATAGCCCCGGTCCGCCTGGATCTGTGCCTCGCTGAAAGGCAGCTCGCTCCATTGGTTACGGGCAAAGGCCTGGGTCTGGTCGCGAAAATGGGCCGAACTCGGGTCGCTGGACAAGGAAAATGCCAATAATCCCAGGGCTCGTGGCCCCTGCCCATCGAAGCTGACCACACTCAGGTAGCTGGTACCACTCACCACCTCACGCTTGCCAGCACTACCCGGCACGCTCTGCATGGCGTTGTAGATACCCAGGCTCTCGGGGCCACCGGGTACCGGAGTGGGCTGGCCACCCTGGCTGACCTGCTGGATATCGCCCCAACGAACATCATCGGCCAACCCGGCCTGCTTCACCTGTTGCAAGGAAGCCAGCATCGCCTCACGCATGGCCTGAGCGACGGGCGCACGGCTGATGGCCAAGCCTCTGGGGGTATGCAGCGGATCCTTGGGATCGAAGGCTACGCGCCAGACGTCCGGGCGCTGCAACAACTCCTGCATGATCCCTTGGAAATACACGAAGCCCAGCCCGGCCTGCAAACCGGCACTGCGATCCCAGGACTTGAGGCTGGCGCACAACGGTCCGAGGCGCTCGGCATCCGCTCCCAGGTCCTGCTCGCAGAACTGCAGCAAGTCCGGCATGACCTGCCCGGCCAGATAGACCTGCTCGTCATTGACCATGTGCTGCAAGTCACTGACCTGGGCCGTATGCAGGCGACCCAGGCGCTCCAGGGCGAAGCGTGCGCGCATCTTCAAGGGCACGTCCTGCTGGCTGATCACCGGCGAGAAGCCTTCCAGCGGAGCAACGGGATTGACCATCCAGGCCGAGTCATTGGAATGCTGCAGATAGTCGTTACGGGCCAGTTGTGGCAGCTGGCTGGCGGCAAAGATACCCGGCTGGGCCGCTGCCGGGTCGATGTCCCAGGCACACGCACGCCGCGAACCATCAAGGACGATGACCTGGGTTCCGGCCCGCGGGTCGCTGCAAAGCGCCAGCTTGGCCTGGGTGACGTTGGGTACCACCGATTGGTTCATATACAAGGCTCGCCCCTGGTCATCCACGGCCAGCGTGTTGACCCAGGGAATGCCCTGCAAGCGATGTACGCTGTCCTGCAGGCCAGCAATGCTGGAGGCCTGATTCATGGCTTGCCACTGGGTCAGCACCCGAGTGTTGTCCAGGTTCGCATCACGCAGGCTGTAAGCGTATTGCCGGTTCCAGTCCAGCTCACCAGGCCATTGCACCACGGGGCCGAACTCCGAGCTGTAGAGTGTGCGCGATTGGCTCTGCAACTGGCCATCCACCCCCTTGACCTGCACCGTCACGACCTGGCGCACCAGAGGCACCGAACGGCCATCCAGCAAATACCGGGTCGGGTCCTTGGGGTCGAGTTGCAGGCGGTACAGGGTGAAATGCTTGGAGGCGTCCACCGTATGCGTCCAGGCCAGGTGCTGGTTGAAGCCGATATTGATCAGCGGTAGTCCGGGCAAGGCCGCACCCATGACATCCAGCTGACCAGGAATGGTCAGGTGCATCTGGTAAAAGCGCATGGCGCCAACCCAGGGAAAGTGCGGGTTGGCCAACAGCAATCCGCGGCCATTGAACGAGCGCTCGCTGCCGATGGCCACCGCGTTGCTGCCTCGATCCAGGGCAAAGCGCTGCTGGCGCGCGAAGGCCAGCTGCCAGGCCTGTGCCGACAATCCGGCCTGCGCTACATCGCCTGGCGGCGCGGCCCCAGCCAGGGCCTCGGCGAACTGCCCGGCCCCGCCCTCCACTAACAAGCGCCGGGTCAACTTCACCACGTCCGCCGTGGTCAATGCCCGCACCCACTCGCCCTGGCACTGTTCTGGCAGTCCCTGCTTGCGGCGTTCAGCCAATTGACGGTTATACCCTTCGACATAACCCTGCATGCGCTCGCGCATCGCCGGGGTCTGCGCCTGCCAGAATGCCTCGACGGCCTGGGGAGTATTGAGCCAGCTGAAGAACACATCGCTGCTGAGATTGTCTCGCTGCTCCAGAGTCTGCGCCTCAGGGCCGAAATACCGTGAACGCTGGGCATTCACCGTCAACACTTCATTGGCCAGCAGGCACAGGTTGTCCTGGGCATAGGCATAACCGATGCCGTATCCCAGGCCACGCTCATCGCTGGCACGGATGTGCGGCACGCCGAAGCTGGTGCGACGGATCTCGGCTCGCGTCTGTTCCGGCTGGGCCAGCGCCTGGACGCCGCAACTGAAGCCCAGAACCAGGGCTGCAAGGCAAAAATTCGGGAACTGCCTGGAAATGATCACACCGACTCCTGATACAGAAATACAGAACCAGGGCTGGGGTGCAGGAAGAATGGGCAGGGCCGCCAGCCTGGGCATCCGGCCGGGCACGGATAACCCGGCGCCTGCCTGCCATACAGACGAAGCCGATGGAAAAAAATTAACCGCACCGCGCCTTTATCAAGGCGGTCATGACATGTCAGCGACCTGATACTGACAATTTTTCTACATCCAGGGCCTCATGATTTGCCCTGCTCGTTCGTCTAGTGACTAGAGCACCCATCATTCTTTTCCTGATCAGGCTCTGATTAAGGAGTTTTTGCATGTACAACCCGCAACTGCCAATGGACGGCAATACCGTGACCAGAACGCCCTCCCTGAACGCCGGCGCTGGTGTCTTCGGCAAAAACGTCGAGCGCCACAGCAACGAACGAATCAAGCACATGCTCAAGAGCTTCGGCCTGCGAACCAGCCTGATTCGCCTGAAAGTCATCGATGCCCTGCTCACTGCGGCCCAGAGCGAACGCTCCCTGGGAGTACGCGGCATCCACAGCCAACTGCTGGAACTGGATATTCCATTGTCGTTTCTAAGCGTGCGGGAAGTATTGAAGCGACTCTGCAGCGAGGGCGTCATCACCCTCAACGCAGACAAGAGCTACAGCCTGCACCAGCAGGCGGCAGCGGTGTTGGACGGCCTAGCCTGAGGCCGCCCGGCATGGGCTCAAGGCTTGACCTTGCGCCGCATCACGCCATTGATCACCACCACGATAACGGCCACGGCGATGGCGATGTACTGGAAGGTCTTCTCGCTGATGACGCCGCTGTTCTGTAGGTAGGAAAGGCCAAACATGATTCCCAGGACTGCCAGGGAAATCAGAATCGAATATTTCAAACGTTGTGACTGGGTCATTGCCGGAATCCTGAAGCTGAAATTGTATCCGCTGTGTATCAAGGCCAATGCCAAGCACATACCCGGATACGGGGATGTGCGGGGCAAATCGGGGTCACATGGTACAGGCGCGCTGGAGATTTTTCTTCCTCCCCGCCTTGTCATGTTCCCTGTGCCTTTGAGGATCGAGAAATGCTTCGTCGAATCACACTGCTGATTCCCCTGCTGGCCATACTGACCTTGTCGGGTTGCATCATCATGCCCCGCGATGGCTGGCATCACCGTTACTACGATGGTGGCCCCGGCTACTACCACCGCTAAGTCATCCGGCCAAGCCATCGGCCATCCCCGCCCACTTGACCAACGCCCGCCCTGCTGCGGGCGTTTTGCTGCCTGCGCCAGGCTCAAGGCCTGGCGGGGCAATGGCCCTGGCGGGCGAACAGCTCCACCAGCCAATCGACGAATGCCCGTACCCGGGTAGACAGCTGGCGCTGCGGCGGATAGAGCGCGGTCAAGGGCAAGGGCGGCGGCGCATAAGCCTGGAGCACCTCTTGCAAGGCCCCCGTCTGCAACGAGTGGGCAGCATGGTAGTACGGTGCCTGCACCAATCCATAGCCAGCCTCGCAAGCCGCCAGGTAACCGTCGGCACTATTGACCGAGACCTGCCTGGGCAGCTCGACCTCCCGCAACAACCCATCCTGGACAAACTCCAGGCCATAGCGCTTGCCGGAGACGCTGGAAAAATACTCCACCATCCGGTGCCCTTGCAGATCCTCGAGAGACCGCGGAGTACCGTACTGCCGCAAGTAGCCAGGGCTGGCGCAGGTGACCTGGGGCATCTGCGCCAAGGGTCTTGCCACCAGGCGGTCATCCAGGACCGGGCCACCGCGCAAAGCGCAATCGACCCCCTCGCGAATCAGGTCCACTGGGCGATCGTTGAGGCCGATCTCCAACTCGATCAACGGATAGCGAGCGGAGAACTCCGGCAGCGCCGGCATCAGGATCAAGCGACCGACTCCGGCCGGCATATCGACCCGCAACGTACCCCGCGGATTACGACGATCCTGGGAAAACACGGCCTCGGTTTCCTCCAGGTCCGCCAGCAGGCGCACGCAACGCTGGTAATAGGCGACGCCATCCAGGGTCGGACTGACCTGGCGAGTGGTGCGGTGCAGCAACTGCACCCCCAGGTAGGCCTCCAGCTGCTTGATCAGGATGGTCACCGAAGCCCTGGGCAACTGCAGGCTGTCGGCAGCCCGGGCAAAACCACCGAGCTCGACGATCCGGGTGAAGACACGCATGGCGTTGAAACGGTCCATCGCCCCTCCGATAATTATTTAGAAAATAATAATAGTGATAGTGATTTTTGCCTGTTTATCCGAATTTTGTCGAGCAGCACAATAGCGCCATCCCCACCATCGGAGTATCCGGCAATGCACTCTCGACAATTGGGCCGTAACGGCCCGCAGGTTTCCGCCATAGGCCTTGGCTGCATGGGCATGAGCGACTTCTACACCACCGGCAGCGATCCCCGGGAGTCCATCGCCACCTTGCATCGGGCCATGGAGCTGGGCATCACCTTGCTGGACACCGCCGACATGTACGGTCCCCACAGCAACGAAGAGCTGATCGGCCAGGCGATTCGCGGCAAACGCGAGCACGTGTTCCTGGCCAGCAAGTTCGGCATTGTCCGCGACCCCAGCAAACCCTCTGCCCGCGAGGTCGATGGCCGCCCGGAATATGTGCGCGCCGCCATCGATGGCAGCCTGCGACGCCTGGGAGTCGATACCCTGGACCTGTATTACCAGCACCGCATCGATCCCGAGGTCCCCATCGAGGAAACCGTCGGTGCCATGGCCGAACTGGTGAAAGCCGGCAAGGTACGTTACCTGGGGCTGAGCGAAGCCTCGGCGAGCACCCTGGAACGAGCGCACAAGGTCCACCCCATCAGTGCCCTGCAAAGCGAGTACTCATTGTGGAGCCGCGACCCCGAGGAAAACGACTGCCTTGCCACCTGTCAGCGCCTGGGCATCGCTTTCGTTCCCTACAGCCCGCTGGGCCGGGGTTTTCTCACCGGCGCCCTGAAGAGCCCGGACGACTTCGCTGCCGATGATTACCGGCGTTTCAACCCGCGGTTCCAGGGAGAGAACTTCCAGAGCAACCTACGCCTGGTGGAACAGGTGCAGCAGTTGGCGATACAGAAGGAGGTCAGCGCTGGGCAGCTGGCCCTGGCCTGGGTCCTGGCCCAGGGTGAATACCTGATACCCATCCCCGGTACCAAGCAGCGGCGCTATCTGGAGGAGAACGTAGCGGCCCTGGACGTGCGCCTGAGCGCCGACGACCTGGCGTCGCTGGGCCGCATCTTCAGCCCGCAAGCCACCGCCGGCACTCGCTACAGCGAAGAGGTGATGGCCCTGCTCAATCGCTGAAACGACAAGGCCGGGGTCGCTGGTAAAGCGCCCCGGCCTTTTTTAGCCCGACTCAGGCCTTGGCGGAGGTGGAGCCGTCTTTGTTGGGCACCGTAGTGCCGTTGCCCTTGCCGTAGTTCTGCAAGCTCTGCAGGACGTAGATGGCCTTCTTGTACTCAGGGATCAGGTAGTTGGCGTACTTGTTGCCCTTGAGGTTGTTGTTCTGGATGTCGTCGAGCTTCATCGCGAAATACTCCAGGGCGTTGAACGACTCCTCAGGATTTTTCGGGATGCCAAAACGGTCGAACTTGTCACCGGCATTGATCAGGTTCAACGCCGTCACGTCCGAGATCAAACCGTTGTTCTTGAGGAAGGTACTCATGCTCCCCAAGGACTTGATAGTGACGTTGGTCGGATCGAAACCCTTGATTTGCTTGTGCAGCTTGAGCTGATCCATCTTGCGGACATCGAGCACCGTAGGGTTCTGCCCCACCTGGCCCAGGATCTGCCGGACCTTGGCGCTTTGCGGGACTTTCTTCACGTCGCCACCGCTCTGGTTCAATAGGCCGGCCTTGCTGCTCCAGCCCCCAACGTATCCGATTGCCATACTGATACTCCTGTAGTCCGGCTTTCCAATTCCCCTGCAGGCTATCTTCGGACTCTGCGAAAAGTCCTGGACAAGCTACTCAAACAGGGTAACTGCTGTATTGAAACATCTGAATGGACGCAAGTATCAACGCCGAAACAATCATCGCCAATGATTTATTTCCACAATTTACAATTTTCGTACATTTTCGACACGATCTCCCAAAGGCCCGTATTTAAAGGGTCTCAGCACTTCAAAAAACCTTCCCTGGATCGATTTTGGCTATCTGAAAGGTATCAAGTCTGAAAAATCCAGCACCTGCTCAGCATTCCGGCAGACTCTTTGCTAATAAATTCAAACTTTTTGGACAAACGTCCTAAAGAGCCCTGGATTCGTGCCGACAACTTATGAATGCCCCTAGCAAGGTGCAGCCCCCAAAGAATAAGAAACGCTCGGTAAGGACAGGTCCCATGCCCGCTTTGCGCACGATTCAAACCCGCTACACGCTGTTCCTGGTCCTGTTCATTGTCTTGATGCTGGTACTCACCGTGCTGGGCATCGGCCAGTTGGTAGCCCCCAAGCTGCGCCACACCGAAGAACAAGTCGCCCTCGATCGCATCGCCGAGGTGGCAGAACGCATCCAGGGTGAGTTGAACAAGGTCCAGGCCCAGCAACGCAGCATCACCCAGACCATCCCCCTGCTCGACAGCGACAGCATCGACCGCGTCTTGCCAGAGCTGGTGGACCAATACGGCGAGCAGAAGGTCTTCGGTGGCGGCATCTGGCCCTTGCCCGGCCAGCGCACTCCGGGGCGCGCCAAGCACAGCACCTTCTGGCACCGCGATGGCTCGGGCAAGCTCAAGGTCAATACCTTCTGGAACAGTGACGCCGCGCCCAACTATTACGACCAGGCCTGGTACAAGGGCGGCCTGCAGAGCCCGCCGGGCCAGTGTGCCTGGGCTGCGGCCTACAAGGATGACGCCAGTGCCGAACCGCGCACCAACTGCGCCATGGCGATCAGCCGCGACGGCGCCGCCTATGGCGTGGCGACCATCGACGTGACCCTGGGCTTTTTCAACGAGCTGGTCGCTCGCCAGGAACAGGCCCTGGGCGCCCAGATGCTGATCGTCGAGGCCGATGGCAAGATCATCAGCAACAGCTCGCGGATCAACAGCCCGATTGTCCTGAAGAACACCAGCGAACTGGCCCCCGCCTCGCCCTTCGCAGCCCAGGTGCAGCAAGCCCTGGGCAAGCGCGATAGTGGCTTGCAACGCCTGGAGTTCGACAACGACGGCGTGGCCAGCACCTTCTTCATGCGTCCCATCGAAGGCACTCCCTGGTTCCTTGCCAGCGCCCTGCCGACCCGCTTGATCACCGCCCAGCGCGACGATGTGCTGAGCACCCTGAGCCTGTTGCAATTACCCATGGTGGTGCTGCTGGTACTGCTGCAGATCTATGCCATCCGCCAACTGGTGCAACGAATGAAAGCCCTCAAGGCCAATATCGATGCCCTGGCCACTGGCGATGCCGACCTCACCCGGCGCATCACCATCCGTGCCGAGGATGAACTGGGAGCCATTGGTCACTCGATCAACCGCTTCATCAGCTACCTGCAAGACATGATCGGCGAAGTGACCCAGGCCACTGATGCCATGGCCGACAGCCTGCATCAGTTGCAGCGGACCTCGCAGCAGACCGGACAGATCCTGGCCCGACATGCCTCGGAAACCGACCAGACCGTCACTGCCATTACCCAGATGAGTTCCACCGCCGACAGTGTCGCGGCCAATGCCGCCGAGACCGCAGCCTTCACCCAGCGTGCCAATGAGCATGCCGAACATTCGCGACAGGTGGTGGGCCAAGCCTCGGGCAGCGTGATCGCCCTGGTCGAGGAAGTGGCCAGCGCGACCCAGAAAGTCGAAGCCATGCAACAAGATGCCCAGCGCATTACCGAAATCCTTGGCGTGATTGGCGCCATTGCCGGCCAGACCAACCTGCTGGCCCTCAACGCGGCCATCGAAGCGGCACGCGCCGGGGAACAGGGTCGCGGCTTCGCCGTGGTAGCCGATGAAGTACGAGCCCTGGCCGCCCGTACCCAGGCCAGCACGTCAGAGATCAACGAAATGCTCAGCCGCCTGACCCAGGGCGTCAGCTCTTCGGTTGCCGCCATGGAGAACACCCAGGCCAGCTGCCAGTCGGCAGCCGACGCCACGGCCCGGGTCAACGCCGGCCTGGACGAGATGGCCGGTTCGGTGAGCCAGATCAACAGCCTGAGCACCCAGATCGCTACCGCCGCCGAGCAACAGAGCGCCGTTACCGAAGAGATCAACCGCAGCATGGTGAGCATCCGACATATGGTCGAGGAGCTGGTACGTAGCGGCCAGGCCAGTGAAGACAACACCCAGAGCCTGTTGCAGGCCAACTCGCGAGTCAGTGCCTTGATGGGACGCTTCAAAGTCCGCTGAACGGTCGAGCGCCCTCCCGATTCAGTGCGCGAGGGCAGCTATATTTGCAGCTCCGGTCACAAGGAGGTGCGTCATGGGCCAGCGCCAGCCCCACTTGACGGGTGAATACATCAGCCAGCAGCGGTACATCGCTGCCGGCATCGACACGGTCTACTACTACCTGTCCAAGCCGGATCGCTGGCATGAATGGAACCCCGGCTCCCTGCGGGCCGACACCGGCTTGTGCGGCTCATTGCCAGCCGGCCACCGGTTCAGCGAAATCATCGACCTGCTGGGGCTGCAGGTCCAACTCAGCTATCGAGTGACCAGCGCCGTGCTGCCCCGGGAGTTCAGGGCCGTTTTCAGTTCCGCGCCACTGGATGGCAGCATCGACTACCAACTGCGCAAGCAAGGCGATGGCACGCTCCTCAAGCGTACCCTGCACTTCTCCACCGATCTCAACCTGGGTGGCCTGCGCTCGCGCATGGAGCGCCTGTCCAGCCAGGCCCTGGATAATCTCAAGCGTGTGCTCGAGGCCCCGCCGGGCTGATCAGTCCCCCGGGAACACCCCGTTGCTGTTCAGCGTCTTGTCCGGCAGCACCTGGGTGGCATCCCAATGCTCGACGATCCGACCTTGCTCCAGGCGATAGATATCGATGATCGACCTGACCACCCCGGGCTCGCGACCGGTGTTCTTGACCTGCACTATCACGTGGTCGCCATCGACGAACACCTGGCGCACCTCGCTGCGCGACGTTGGATAGTGCTCGCGCAGAAACTCGATGAACTCCCGAAACCCCTCGATACCGTCCTTGACGCCGGGGTTGTGCTGAATGTAGTGATCGCCCAGGTAAGGTCGGGCGGCGGCGAAGTCCTTGTCGTTCAGGGCCAACTGGTAGAACGCCAGCACCTTGCGCCGGTTCTCCTGCTCCAGGGGACTATGCTCCGCCAGGGCTGGAGCGCAAAAACACACCAACGCCAGCAACATCAGGTATCGCCTCATGGGATTTCTCCAATCTCGGGAAAACATCGGGCAGCCAGGAGGCACGACCCTGGGCATTTATAACCCCACAGTCCTTCACCGCTACAAGCCTTTCCTTGAATAGGATCGCGCTGACAAATCTGTAACCTGCCCCTCAGTTTGCTGACAGCCGTAGCTGATTAGTCTCTGCCTCAACCTGAAATCCAGGACAAACAGGACCTAATCGGCATGCATGGCAACCCCACTCGACGCAGCTTCATCAAAGGCCTGGCCGCCGCCGGAGTGCTGGCCGGCAGCGATCTCTGGCGCTCTCCAGTCTGGGCGCTGGGTACCGGTGGCCAACCCCTGGAGCTGAGCGGCCAGCAGTTCGACCTGTTCATCGGCGAATCGCCGGTCAACTTCACCGGCCAGCCGCGCACCGCCATGACCATCAACGGCAGCCTACCCGGTCCGCTGCTGCGCTGGCGCGAAGGTGACACCGTCACCCTGCGCGTACGCAATCGCCTGGCACAGGACACCTCGATCCATTGGCACGGGATTCTCCTGCCAGCCAACATGGACGGTGTCCCTGGCTTGAGCTTCCAGGGCATCGCGCCCGGCGGGCTCTACGAGTACCGCTTCCAGGTCCGGCAGAACGGCACCTACTGGTACCACAGCCACTCCGGGTTGCAGGAGCAGGCCGGGGTCTACGGCCCCCTGGTGATCGACGCCCGCGAGCCCGAGCCATTCCAGTACGAGCGCGAGCACGTGGTGCTGCTCAGCGACTGGAGCGACATGGCACCGCAGCGCTTGATGCACATCCTGAAAAAACAGTCCGGCTACTTCAACTACCACAAGCGCACCGTGGGCGACTTCATCGAGGACGTCAGTCGCGATGGCTGGGCCGCGACCCTGGCGGACCGCAAGATGTGGGCCGAAATGAAGATGAGCCCCACGGACCTGGCCGACATCAGCGCGGCCACCTACAGCTACCTGCTCAACGGCCAGACCCCGGGCAGCAACTGGACCGGGCTGTTCAAGCCAGGAGAACGGCTGCGCCTGAGGCTGATCAACGGTTCGGCCATGACCTACTTCGATGTGCGCATCCCCGGATTGAAAATGACCGTGGTCGCCGCCGACGGCCAATACGTGCTGCCGGTCAGTGTCGACGAACTGCGCATAGCCGTCGCCGAGACCTACGACGTGCTGGTCGAACCGGGCCCTGAACCGGCCTACACCCTGTTCGCCCAATCCATGGACCGCACCGGCTACGCCCGTGGCACCCTGGCCGTGGGCCAGGGCCTGAGTGCCGCGATCCCGGCCCTGGACCCGCGCCCACTGATCAGCATGGCCGACATGGGCATGGACCACGCCAGCATGGCCGGCATGGACCATGGAGCCCCATCCGCCATGGGCGATATGCAGGGCGAGCACCCGCCGATGGCCTCGATGGACCACAGTTCCATGCAGGGAATGCAGGGAATGCAGGGAATGGACCATGGGCAAATGACCGGCATGGGCCAGATGCAGTCCCACCCGGACTCGGAAACCGGCAATCCGCTGGTGGACATGCAAACCATGAACCCGACGCCAAGGCTCGACGATCCCGGGATCGGCTTGCGCGCCAACGGCCGCAGGGTACTGACCTACGCCGACCTGCGCAGTGCCTTCGAGGACCCCGACGGCCGCGAGCCTGGCCGCACTATCGAACTGCACCTGAGCGGGCACATGGAAAAGTTCGCCTGGTCCTTCGACGGCATCAAGTTCAGCGACGCACAACCTTTGCGCCTGCACTACGGCGAGCGGGTACGCATCACCCTGGTCAACGACACCATGATGACCCACCCGATCCACCTGCATGGAGTGTGGAGCGACCTGGAAGACGAACAGGGCCGGTTCCTGGTGCGCAAGCACACCATCGACATGCCACCGGGCACCCGGCGCAGCTATCGGGTCACCGCCGACGCCCTCGGGCGCTGGGCCTACCACTGCCACCTGCTGTACCACATGGAGATGGGCATGTTCCGGGAAGTGCGAATCGAGGAAGAGAGGGCTGCGACATGAAACTGACCGCTTGCCGTCTATTGTCCGCAGCCCTGTTCGGCCTGGGCCTGGCCGGGTTTCAGCCGGCCGGCGCGGCCACCACGGGCTTAGCCCGCCAGGCCATGCCCGCCATGGACCATAGCCAGATGGGCACCCTGCACGATGGCATGCAGGCCATGGACAGCGCGACACCCCCCACCACCAGCCGTACACCGATCCCGCTGCCCAGCGATGCCGACCGCCAGGCCGCTTTCCCCGACGTCGACGGTCATGGCGTGCACGACCGCGCCATCAACTCGTTCTGGCTGCTCAATCAACTGGAATACCAGGATGCCGAGCGCGGTAGCGCCCTGGCCTGGGAACTCAATGGCTGGATCGGCGGCGACATCGACCGCCTCTGGCTGCGCAGTGAGGGCGAACGCACCAACGTCGTCACCGAGAACGCCGAACTGGAGGCACTCTGGGGCCATGCCGTCGGGCCCTGGTGGGATCTGGTCACGGGCGTACGCCAGGACTTCAAACCCGGCTCGCCACAAACCTGGGCCGCCCTGGGCCTGCAGGGCATGGCCTTGTACAACTTCGAAAGCCAGGCCACCGCCTACCTGGGCGAAGGCGGCCAGGCGGCCCTGCGCCTCAAGGGCGATTACGACATTCTGCTGAGCAACCGGCTGATCCTGCAGCCCACCGCCGAGGTCAACCTGTACAGCCGCAACGACCCTCAACGGGGCATGGGTTCGGGCCTGGCAGACAGCGAAGTCGGCCTGCGCCTGCGCTACGAACTGCACCGCCAGTTCGCCCCCTACATCGGCGTGACCTGGAACCGCAGCTACGGCAAGAGCGCCGACTACGCCCGCGAAGAAGGCGACAAGCGCGGCGAAACGCGCCTGGTCTTGGGCGTGCGCCTGTGGTTCTGAAATCCAACAGCGCCACTCCTCACATCAACCATTGGCGGCTACGTCGCCGGGAGCCTTGCATGCCATCCCTGAAAACACTCAACACCAGCCTTGTCCTGGGCAGTGCCCTGCTGTTTGCCGCACTCGCCCAGGCCCACCCGAAACTGCTGTCTTCATTGCCGGCCGAAGGAGCACGGGGACCGGCGCCGGAACGCATCGAACTCAAATTCTCGGAAACCCTGACGCCGCAGTTCTCCGCGGCCAAGCTGGTGATGACCGCCATGCCGGGCATGGTCCATCCCCCGATGCCGATCAACGCCAGGATCAGTGCCGGCAGCGATCCCAAGACCCTGCTCGTCACCCCCTCCAGTCGCCTGTCTGCCGGTCGCTACAAAGTGGAGTGGCGTGCGGTATCCGCCGATACGCACCCGATTACCGGCGCCATGACCTTCACCGTCGACTAAACCATGGACCACGCCCTCACCATTGCTTTGCGCCTGGCGCTGTACCTCGACCTGATGCTGCTGGCAGGGCTGCCGCTGTTCCTGCTCCAGGCGCCTGGGCAACTGCGTGCGAACTGGAATCCGCGCCAGTTGAAACGCCTGCTGATGCCCTGTGCGCTACTGGGGTTGCTGCTGTCGCTGATCGCCCTGGTACGCCTGGCCCTGGAGCTCGACGGCCAGAACCAGCTCAGCCAATTGCAAGCGACCACCCTGTACATGCTATGGACCCAGACTGCCGTGGGCCAAAGCTGGATCCTGCGCATGGCAATGCTGCTCGGAGTTCTCCTGGCCTTGATCCTGATGACCCGGGCAGCCTACGGCGGCCTGTGGCTGCTGGCCGGTTGTTCCACCACGGCCCTGGCCACCCTGGCCTGGAACGGACACGGCGCCATGAGCGAGGGCCCGCTCCACTACCTGCACCTGGCCAGCGACATTCTCCATCTATGGGCTGCAGGGGCCTGGTTCGGTGCCCTGCTGGCCTTTGTCCTGCTGCTCAGGGGCAATTGCCTGGTGGTAGAAGACCAGCCGCACTTGCTAGCCAGTGCCCTGGGAGGTTTTGAGCGAACCGGAGGCCTGATCGTGCTGGTCCTGCTACTGAGCGGCATGGCCAACCACCTGATGATCAGCGGCCCGGTATTCGCTCCGTTGGCAGATAGTTTCTATGGCCAGTTGTTGCTGCTCAAGTTGCTGCTCTTGGCTGCAATGCTGGGGTTGGCTGCGCTCAATCGTTTTCACCTGACGCCCCTGCTGGAGCGCTCGACCCAGGCTGGCGACCACGCTGCCGCCCTTGTTGCCCTACGCCGCAGCCTGGGCGTGGAAGCATCGATAGCCCTGGCGATTTTCGCCCTGGTGGCCTGGTTAGGCACCCTGAACCCCGAACCCTGAAGGCAACCGAGCCGTATAACCTTGAAACACAAGCCTCGCCCCTGGCATTGCAAAAACCGCAAAATGCACCGCGATCCGCCCAGGCCCGCCTGGGCGTTCCCTTTGTTCGACACGAGATACTGCATGAAACACTTCCTGCGTCTGGCGGCCCTGTCCGCACTGTTTTTCACCAGCTTGGCCCAGGCCGCAGCCCCTATCGATATCGACGTCCACCGGGACGCCAACTGCGGCTGCTGCAAGAAATGGATCGAACACCTGCAAGCCAACGGTTTCAGGGTCAAGGACCATGTCGAAGACAACATGAGCAGCGTCAAGCAGCGCCTGGGCGTCGTACCCCGCCTGGCGTCCTGCCATACCGCGGTGATCGACGGCAAGTTCGTCGAAGGCCATGTGCCGGCCGACCAGGTCCTGGCCCTGATCAAGCGCGACGACCTGCTGGGCATCGCAGCCCCGGGCATGCCCATGGGCTCCCCCGGCATGGAGATGGACGGCATGGGCGCCGATGCCTATCAGGTCATCGGCCTGACCAAAGAAGGCCGCGATGTGGTGGTCGCGGACTACCCGGCCCATTGATCGGCGTCTACTGCGGCCTGTTCCTGGCGGCCTTCGGCGCCGCCACCCTGCTGCCGCTGCAATCGGAAGCCTTGCTGGTGGGCCTGTTGCTCAATGGCCAGTGGGCGGTTTTCGGCCTGTGGCTGGTGGCGACCCTGGGTAATGTCCTGGGCTCGCTGGTCAACTGGTGGCTGGGGCGGCGCCTGGAACACTACAAGGATCGCCGCTGGTTCCCCATCGCCCCACGCCAGTTGCAACGCGCCCGGAAGCACTACCAGCGCTACGGCCACTGGTCGCTGCTGTTGAGCTGGCTACCGGTGGTCGGCGACCCGCTGACCCTGGTCGCCGGGGTCATGGGCGAGCCGCTCAAGCGCTTCCTGCTGATCGTCACCCTGGCCAAGGGCGCACGCTATGCGGTGCTGGCCTGGCTGACCCTGGGCTGGATCGGCTGACCGGCCCGCCTCGGACCTTCGCGCGGCCGCTGTGGTCGTTGAGACCATCCGGGGCCTGGAACACCTTCCTCATCGAACAGGATGTCGTCGGCACTGGCCACGTTCACCCCGGCCAGATACTGCCCTGGCAGGCTACCAGCGCCTCGCCAGTTCAACGCAGGCGACACCACCGCTCGGCGCGATGCCCATTACCGGCGCACAACCTACTGGACCCTGCACCAAACCCTGGCACGGCGAGCCTCGGGCCGACCTTTCGTCGGCTGCGTTCAACCGGCCGGACTGGCGCGATGGCCAAACGCGAACCCTGCCCGGCACCGCCCAGGGTTCTGTCCTAGACTGGCTTTCGCACCGTGACCAGGCAGTCACGCGGCGCGGAAAAAAGTCGAAACTTTTCGTTCAAACCCAGAGTCAGGGTAAAGGTAGGGCCACTGCCACTGGTGCATTCCTTGCAACGGCCTCTGCGTCCTTTCTGCTTCGACACTCGGGCCATTCAGGCCGCGCAAGGTGCGGTGCGCTCGCGCCCGGCCATGGAACAGGCGGGAACGGCGTTGAACACGCCAGAACAGATCAACAACACGGGAGAGACACATGATCAGTACCGTATTGGATACCCAGGGAGACCCCCTTCCACAGCAGGCCGGCGGGCGCAGCAATGCCCCGGGCCCGTACCCTGGGAGCAAGACGGTCCTGCCGCTGGCACGCCAGAACCCCAACCGCAAGCGCGTACTGTTCGTGACCTCGGAACTCACCGACCTGGTCAAGACCGGCGGCCTGGGGGATGTCTCCGCCGCCCTGCCCCGGGCCATGGCTCATTTGCACGATGTACGGGTCCTGATTCCCGGCTACCCCCAGGTGCTGCACAGCGAGAACCCGATTCATGTCATCGGTGAACTGGGCGGCCATGCAGCGCTACCCGCCTGCAAGATCGGCCGCATGGACATGCCCGACGGCCTGGTGATCTACGTGCTGATCTGCCCCGAACTCTACGAACGCGAAGGCACGCCCTACGGCGCCAATAATGGCCGCGACTGGCCGGACAACCATATCCGCTTCGCCCGCCTGGGCCTGGCCGCCGCCGATATCGCCGCCAACCTGGCACAGATCCACTGGTGTCCCGACCTGGTGCACGCCCACGACTGGCCTGCCGGCCTGGCCCCGGCCTACATGCACTGGCGTGGCCAGCGCACCCCGACCCTGTTCACTATCCACAACCTCGCTTACCAGGGCGTGGTCAGCCTGGCCTGCTGCCCGGAGCTAGGCATCCCCGAACATGCCCTGCAACAAGAGGGCATGGAGTTCTACGGCAAGTTGTCGTTCCTCAAGGCCGGTATGGCCTACGCCAGCCACATCACCACGGTGAGCGCCACCTATGCCAGGGAGATCACCACGCCGGCCTTCGGCTGCGGGCTCGATGGTTTCCTGGCCAGCAAGACCCAGCAGGGCCTGCTCAGCGGCATCCCCAATGGCATCGACGAGAGCTGGGATGCCGCCACCGATCCGCACCTGCATTGCCCATTCGGCATCGGCGACTGGGACGGCAAGGCCGCCAATGCAGCCCATGTCCGGCAATTGTTCGGCCTGGAGCCCAGCAACGGGCCGCTGTTCGCCGTGGTTTCGCGCCTGGTCTACCAAAAGGGCCTGGACCTCACCGAAGCGGTGGCCGAGTTCATCGTCGCCTCAGGCGGCCAGATCGCCATCATCGGGCGCGGCGAACCGGAAGAAGAGCAGTCCATGCGTGCCCTGGCCCAACGTTTTCCCGGACGCATCGCCGTCCATATCGGCTTCAACGAGACCGATGCCCGGCGCATGTTCGCCGGCAGCGACTTCCTGCTCATGCCCTCGCGCTACGAGCCTTGCGGCCTGAGCCAGATGTACGCGCAACGCTTCGGCTCGCTGCCGGTGGCGCGCAACACCGGCGGCCTGGCGGACACCATCGACGACGGCGTCACCGGCTTTTTGTTCGACGAGTCCACCGTGGCCAGCTACCAAGGCGCCTTGCAGCGCGCCTTCCAGGTATTCGCCCGGCCCGCGCTGCTGCATGCCATGCGCTGTCGGGCCATGGCCGCACCCTTCAACTGGTGCCAGGCGGTGGAACCCTACGCCGAACTCTACGAGCAACTGGTGACCCAGGCCTTGGGCTACACCGCCAGGTAAGGGAGCACTGACAGATGCCAGCAAGCACGCCATCCAGCCTGCGCCACGGCGCAGTGCTGCTCGACGCCGAACGGACCCGCTTCGCACTCTGGGCCCCGGATGCGCACCATGTCAGCGTGGAACTGGGCAACGGCCAGTCCGTGCCCATGCTGCCCCAGCCCGAAGGCTGGTTCATGATCCAGGCGCGCTGCCCGGCGGGCAGCCGCTACCGGTTCAATATCGACGGCCAGTTGCAGGTGCCGGACCCGGCGTCCCGGGCCCAGGACGGCGGCGTGCATGGCCCCAGCCTGGTGGTCGATCCCCAGGCCTATGCCTGGCAGCATCCACAGTGGTCCGGCCGGCCCTGGGCCGAAGCGGTGATCTACGAACTGCACGTGGGCTTGCTGGGCGGCTACCAGGGAGTGCAGCAGGTGCTGCCGGCGCTGGTGGAACTGGGGGTGACGGCCATCGAACTGATGCCCCTGGCGCAGTTCCCCGGTGAACGCAACTGGGGCTACGACGGCGTCCTGCCCTATGCCCCGCAAGCCTCCTATGGCACGCCCGAGCAACTCAAGGCCCTGGTGGACGCGGCCCACGGCCTGGGCCTTGCGGTGATCCTGGACGTGGTCTACAACCACTTCGGCCCCGACGGCAACTATTTGCAGCGCTACGCCAGTCCATTCTTTCGCGAGGACCGGCAGACCCCATGGGGGGCCGCCATCGACTTCCGTCGTCGGCCGGTGCGCGACTTCTTCATCGACAACGCCTTGATGTGGCTGCTGGACTACCGCTTCGACGGCCTGCGCCTGGATGCGGTGCATGCCATCGACGATCCGGGCTTCCTGAAGGAGCTGGCCCAGCGGGTGCGCGAAGCTGTTCCCGGCGACCGCCAGGTGTGGCTCAACCTGGAGAACGAGGCGAACCAGGCCAGCCTGTTGCAGCACGGCTTCGATGCCCAGTGGAACGACGATGGCCATAACGCCCTGCACGTATTGCTCACCGGGGAAACGGAGGCTTACTACGCTGACTTCGCCGAACAGCCGACCCAGCAGCTGGCGCGCTGCCTGGGCCAGGGCTTCGCCTTCCAGGGCCACCTGGACCGCCATGGGCGGCGGCGCGGCGAACCCAGCGCCCACTTGCCGCCCAGTGCCTTCGTGCTGTTCTTGCAGAACCACGACCAGATCGGCAACCGCGCGTTCGGCGAACGCCTCAACCAACTGGCCCCGCCCCAAGCCTTGCACGCGGCCACGGTGCTGTTGCTGCTGGCACCGATGATCCCGCTGCTGTTCATGGGTGATGAAGTGGCGACGCAGGAACCTTTCCTGTTCTTCACCAGCCACCAGGGCGAACTGGCCGAAGCCGTGCGCCAAGGCCGGCGCGACGAATTCGCCGCCTTCAGCGCCTTCGCCGACGCCTCGGAGCGCCAGCGCATTCCCGATCCTAATGCGCAGTCGACCTTCCAGGCCTCGCGTCCGGGCCATGACGGCGAGCAGGCCGAGGCCACCCGGGCGCTGTACCGCGAACTGCTGCGGATCCGCCACCGCGAGCTGGTACCGCGCCTGCCCGGAGCCCGCGCCCTGGGCGCCGAGGTTCTGGCCGAGGGCGCCCTCACCGCCCGCTGGCGCCTGGGCGATGGCAGCCTGCTGCGCATCGACCTCAACCTCAGCGCGCACCGGGTCGAACTGCAGCCCGGGACCGATGCCCAGCCGTGGTTCCAGTACCCGCCAGGCACCCTGGAACATTGGCGCCAGGGCTGGTTGCCGGCCTTCAGCGCGCTGGTGCAACTGCAGCCTGCGACAGCCCCCGATGGAGAGCGTTAATGAGCGATGCGCAACTGGAAATCCTCGCCAGCCGCGCCGGCCTGGCGGTGGACTGGATCGATGCCAACGGCCGGCCGCAGAAGGTCGAGCCCCGGGTCCTGCGGGCGGTACTGGCCGGATTGGGCCACCCGGCCGGCAACGGCCAGGAGATCGAACGCAGCCTGCAGCAACTGCAACAGCGGCAGCAGGGCCGGCACCTGCCGCCACTGCTGACCGCCGACGTCGGCCAGGGCCTGGACCTGGCCCGTTATTTCCCGGCGCAGGCCCAGTGCCGGGTGCAGCTGGAAGACGGCAGCAGCCGGCAATTGCAGCTCGATGACGAAAGCCGGTTGCCCGGGGAATTGCCCGTGGGCTACCACAGCGTGGATATCGAGGACGAACGCTTCATCCTCGCCGTGGCCCCCGAACGTTGCTACAGCGTGGCCGACGCAGTGGCCGACCAGCCGCCGCGGGCCTGGGGCCTGGGGGTGCAGTTGTACGCCCTGCGCCGCAGCGGCGATGGCGGTTTCGGCGATACCCAGGCCCTGGAGGAGCTGGCCCGCCAGGCCGCCGAACGTGGCGCCGATGCCCTGGCCATCAGCCCGCTGCACGCGATGTTCAGCTGCGATCCGCAGCGCTATAGCCCCTACTCGCCCTCCAGCCGGTTGTTCCTCAACAGCCTGTACGCCGCCCCGGGGGCGATCCTTGGCGAACGGGCCTGGCGTACCGCCATCGAGGCCTGTGGCCTGGGCCCGCAGTTGCAGGCGCTGGAGCAACAACCGCTGATCGACTGGCCGGCAGCGACCCAGGCCAAGCAACAGGTGCTGCGCGAGCTGTACCAGGGCTTCCGCCATGGCGAGCACCCGCTGCACCAGGACTTCGCCAGTTATCGCCAGACTGCCGGCGAGGCCCTGGAAAACCACTGTCGTTTCGAGGCGATCCAAGCCTTGCGGGTGGCCCGTGGTGAAGATCCGGACTGGCGTCATTGGCCGCCGTACTGGCGCGACCCTGCCAGCCCGGAACTGGCACGCCTGGCTGAGGAGCAAGCCGAGGAAATCGACTTCCATGCGTTCTGCCAATGGCTGATCGCACGCAACCTGGAGCGCGTGCAAAGCGCGGCCCGTAGCAGCGGCATGGGCATCGGCCTGATCGCCGACCTGGCGGTGGGCGCCGACGGTGGCGGCAGCCAGGCCTGGAGCCGCCAGGATCAGTTGCTGGCCGAGCTGACCGTGGGCGCCCCGCCGGACATCCTCAATCGCCAGGGCCAGGGCTGGGGGATCTCGGCCTTCTCTCCCGAAGGCCTGCAACGCAATGGCTTCCAAGCTTTTATCGAGATGCTGCGGGCCAACTTCGCCCATGCCGGCGGCCTGCGCATCGACCACGTGATGGGCTTGCAGCGGCTCTGGGTGATTCCCCTGGGCGCCGCACCTTGCGATGGGGCCTACCTGCACTATCCGGTGGATGATCTGTTGCGCCTGCTGGCCCTGGAGTCCCACCGGCACCAGGCCATCGTGCTCGGCGAAGACCTGGGCACGGTGCCCGATGGCCTGCGGGAAAAGCTCGCCGCAAAGGGCATGCTCGGCATGCGCGTGCTGCTGTTCGAGCAGGACCAGGGCTGTCATTTCAAGCCGATCCTGGACTGGCCGGACAACGCCCTGGCCACCACCAGCACCCATGACCTGCCGCCCCTGGCCGGTTGGTGGCACGGCCGCGACATCGAGTGGAACCAGCGCCTGGAACTGGTGGATGACGCCGGGGCCAGGCACTGGCGCGAACATCGCCAGCGCGAACGCGACGGCCTGCGCCAGGCCCTGGCCCGGGACCCGCAGAACTTTCGCGAACCGCTGGATGAAACCGACCAGTTGCTCGACGCCAGCGTGCGCTTCCTTGGCCATACCCGTGCGCCCCTGGTGCTGTTGCCGCTGGAGGACGCGCTGGGCATCGATGAGCAAGCCAACCTGCCAGGCACCGTCGAGGGTCACCCCAATTGGTGCCGGCGCCTGGCTGGGAGTGCCCGGCGCCTGCTGGACGACGCCGGCGCCGCGCGGCGCCTGGAACAACTGGCCTGCGCCCGGCGACAAGCACAGGAGCGTGATCGATGAACCTAGAACCTACCCTGGAATTGCGAGCCAGCCTGCGCCTGCAGTTCCACCAGGGCTTCACCCTGGATGACGCCGTGCCGCTGGTGCCCTACTTCGCACGCCTGGGCATCAGCCACCTCTATGCCTCGCCCTTGCTCAGCGCCCGTGCCGGCTCGATGCACGGCTATGACGTGGTGGACCCGACCCGGGTCAACCCGGAGCTGGGCGGCGAAGCGGCCCTGGAGCGCCTGGTGACCGCCCTGCGCCAGCACGACATGGGGCTGATCCTGGATATCGTCTCCAATCACATGGCGGTCGGGGGCGGCGATAATCCCTGGTGGCTCGACCTGCTGCGCTGGGGGCGCCTGAGCCCCTATGGCGAGTTCTTCGATATCCAGTGGCACTCGTCCGACCCGCTGATGGCCGGCCAGCTGCTACTACCATTCCTGGACAGCGACTACGGCCAGGCGTTGCAGGAAGGCAGCCTGCAATTGCATCTGGACGATGACTTGCGGGGATTCCATGTCCGCCACCACGAGCATCGCTTCCCCATCTGCCCCGGCGACTATGCAGCGTTGCTGCACCCTGACGGCGCAGCGGCCGAAACCTTGAAGCCTTTGGCCGACGCCTTCGCCGCCCTGCGCTTCAACAGCGATGCCCACGCCCAGGCGCAGGCCTTGCAACAGGCCCTGGGCGAGGCACTGCAACAACCCGAGGTGCGCGAGGCCGTGGAGCACAGGCTTGTCGACTATGACTCCCGGCAGGCCGCCGGCTTCGAACGCCTGCACCAATTGCTGGAGCGCCAGAGCTATCGCCTGGCCAGTTGGCGCACGGCTGCCGACGACATCAACTGGCGCAGGTTCTTCGACATCAACGAACTGGGTGGCCTGCGAGTCGAGCGGCCTGCGGTATTCGAAGCGACCCACGGCAAGATCTTCGAGCTGATCCGGCGCCGTCTGGTAGATGGCCTGCGCATCGACCATGTCGACGGCCTGGCCGACCCCCGAGGCTATTGCCGCAAGCTGCGGCGCCGGGTCGATCGCCTGCGCCCCGGCGAGCACTTGCCGATCTATGTGGAGAAGATCCTCGGTGCCGGTGAAACCCTGCATCGCGACTGGGGGGTCGACGGCAGCACCGGCTACGAGTTCATGAACCAGCTATCACTGCTGCAACTGGACCCGGCCGGCCAGGCGCCCCTGGCCGAACTCTGGAGCCAGCACAGCCAGCGTTCGTCGCAGTTCGTCGACGAGGCGCGGTTGGCTCGCCAGCAGATCCTCAATGGTTCCCTGGCCGGGGATTTCGAAAGCGTGGCCCAGGCCCTGTTGCAAGTGGCAAGGCTGGACCTGATGAGCCGCGACCTGACTCTGGGCGCCATCCGCCGGGCCTTGCAGGAGCTGATCGTGCACTTCCCGGTGTACCGCACCTATATCGGAGGATGCGGCCGCGGGCCCCAGGACCAGCGTTTTTTCCAGCAAGCGCTGGAAGGCGCCCGGGCCAGCCTCAGCGAAGCCGACTGGCCGGTACTGGATTACCTGGACCGCTGGCTCGGCGGCCAGGGCTGGCGCCAGGTGCCACCAGGGCCGGCGCGCAGCCTGTTGCGCCATGCCGGGGTGCGCTTCCAGCAACTGACCTCGCCCGCGGCGGCCAAAGCCGTGGAAGACACGGCCTTCTATCGCTCGGCGGTGCTGCTGGCACGCAACGATGTCGGCTTCGATCCCCAGGCCTTCAGTGCGCCACTGGCGGCGTTCCACCAGGCCTGCAGCGAGCGCCTGGAGAACTTTCCCGACAACCTGCTGGCCACCGCCACCCATGACCACAAGCGCGGCGAGGACAGCCGGGCCCGGCTGGCGGTGCTCAGCGAACGCGGCACCTGGTATGCCCGGCAAGTAGCCCATTGGCGAGCCCTGGCAGTGCCGCTGCGCACCAGCGCCGATGCCCCCTCGGCGGCGGACGAGCTGATTCTCTACCAGAGCCTGCTGGGCAGCTGGCCCCTGGACCTGCAGGCCGACGCGGGCCCGGCCCTGGAGGAATATGCCCGACGCATCTGGCAATGGCAGCTCAAGGCCCTGCGCGAGGCCAAGCTGCACAGCGGCTGGTCCGCCCCTAACCCGCCATACGAAGAGGCCGTGCAGGCCTTCGTCGAGGACCTGCTGCTCGCGCCCCGGGGCCTGGAACTGCGCCAATCGATCGCCGCCGCGGCCCGCTCCATCGCCCCCGCCGGCGCCCTCAACAGCCTGGCCCAGACCCTGTTGCGCCTGACCGTGCCCGGGGTCCCCGACCTGTACCAGGGCAATGAGTTCTGGGACTTCAGCCTGGTGGACCCGGACAACCGCCGGCCGGTGGACTACCAGGCCCGGCGCCAGGCCCTGGAGCAGCCGGCCACGGCGGCCCAGTGGCTGGCCCACTGGCACACCGGCCATATCAAGCAAGGCCTGATCGCCCGCACCCTGGAGCTGCGCCGGCAACATCCGCAGCTGTTCCGGCATGGCAGCTACCAGCCGTTGCAGGTCCTGGGGCAGCGGGCCGGCCAGGTCCTGGCCTTCCTGCGCGAATACCACCAGCAGCGAGCGCTGGTACTGGTGCCGGTACGGGTCGCCGGGCTGCTCGGTGACAGTCCGCTGCCGCACGTGGATGCCGCGCTCTGGGGCGATACCCGAGTGCAACTGCCATTCGCCGCCCCGGGACGCAATCTGAATGGACTTTTTGCCAACGCGACAGTCACAGCCCACAGGGAGCTGATGCTCGCCGAGGTCCTGCGGGACTTCGCGTTGAACCTCTTGATCGACCATTGAATCCAGCGCGGGAGCATTGCAATGAGTACCGACGACAAACGCATACGTGAGTTCGCCTATCAAATCTGGGAATCGGAAGGAAAACCCCAGGGCCAGGAACAACGCCATTGGGAAATGGCCTGCAAGCTCGCCGAGGCCGAAGCCCTGGCCCCGGCCAAGCCGCCCAAGGCCACGCAGTCCAAGCCGGCTGCCGCCAAGCCCGGGGCCAAGGCGGCGGTCAAGCCCAAGGCCAAGTCGGCCACCACAGTGCTGCCACCGGGAGAGAAACCGGCCGCGGCCAAGAAACCCCGGGCGCCACGCAAGCCGCCCACCAACTGAAATATTCCGCAGCCCGGTCCACACCCTTGCCGTTGTGACACTGCCAGTGCCGCAATGATCGCCTTCGCGCCTGTTCCACCCTTCTCATTGCAGGAGCAACCATGAGTACAGTCACCAAGCACAGCCTGACCGCAAGCCCCGATGGCGAGCCTTCGCGCATCCGCGAAGGCCTGCCCTTCCCCCTGGGTGCCACCTGGGACGGCCTGGGTGTCAACTTCGCGCTGTTCTCGGCCAACGCCACCAAGGTCGAACTGTGTGTGTTCGACGCCGCCGGCGAGGTGGAGCTCGAACGTATCGAACTCCCGGAATACACCGACGAGATCTTCCATGGCTACCTGCCCGATGCCCATCCCGGCCTGGTCTACGGCTACCGCGTACACGGCCCCTATGATCCGCCCAATGGCCATCGCTTCAATCCCAACAAACTGCTGATCGACCCCTACGCCAAGCAATTGGTGGGGACGCTGAAATGGTCCGAGGCATTGTTCGGCTATACCATCGGCCACCCCGAGGCCGACCTGAGCTTCGATGAGCGCGACAGTGCGCCCTTCGTCCCCAAGTGCAAGGTCATCGATCCGGCCCACACCTGGGGCGACGACCAGAGGGTCAGCGTGCCCTGGGACAAGACCATCCTCTACGAGACCCACCTGCGTGGGTTCACCATGGCGCATCCGGCGGTACCAGAAGCCCTGCGCGGTACCTGTGCCGGGCTGATGGTGGACGAGGTGCTGGCGCACATCCGCAAGCTGGGGGTGTCTTCGGTGGAACTGCTGCCAGTCCACGCCTTCGTCAATGACCAGCACCTGCTGCACAAGGGCATGACCAACTACTGGGGCTACAACAGCATCGCGTTCTTTGCCCCCGACCCGCGCTACCTGGCCAGCGGCAAGATCGCCGAGTTCAAGGAAATGGTCGCGCACCTGCATGATGCGGGCCTGGAGGTGCTGCTGGACGTGGTCTACAACCATACCGCCGAGGGCAACGAGCAAGGCCCGACACTGTCCATGCGTGGTATCGACAATGCCTCCTACTACCGCCTGATGCCCGACGACAAACGCTTCTACATCAACGATTCCGGCACCGGCAACACCCTGGACCTGAGCCACCCCTGCGTCCTGCAAATGGTCACCGACTCGCTGCGCTACTGGGCCGGCGAGATGCACGTCGATGGTTTCCGCTTTGACCTGGCGACCATTCTCGGGCGTTATCACGATGGTTTCGACGAGCGCCACAGCTTCCTCGTGGCCTGCCGCCAGGACCCGCTGCTGCGCCAGGTGAAGATGATCGCCGAGCCCTGGGACTGCGGCCCCGGGGGCTACCAGGTAGGCCGCTTCCCGCCGGGCTGGATGGAGTGGAACGATCGCTTTCGCGATACCGTGCGCGCCTTCTGGAAAGGCGATGATGGCCAGTTGGCAGACTTCGCCGCGCGCATGACGGCTTCTGGCGAAATGTTCGACCAGCGGGGCCGGCGTCCCTATGCCTCGGTCAACTTCGTCACCGCCCATGACGGTTTCACCCTGCATGACCTGGTGTCCTACAACGACAAGCACAACGAAGCCAACGACGAGAACAACCAGGACGGCAGCAACAACAACCTGTCCTGGAACCACGGGACGGAGGGGCCCACCGACGACTCGCAGATCAATGCCCTGCGCCTGCGCCAGATGCGCAACTTCTTCGCCACCCTGTTGCTGGCCCAAGGGACTCCCATGATGGTGGCCGGCGACGAGTTCGCCCGTACCCAGCACGGCAACAACAATGCCTATTGCCAGGACAGCGAGATCGGCTGGGTCAACTGGAACCTGGACGAGGACGGCAAGTCGCTGCTCAAGTTCGTCAAGCGCCTGGTCAAGCTGCGCCTGAGCTACCCGATCCTGCGGCGCGGGCGCTTCCTGGTGGGCAGCTACAACGAAGATATCGGGGTCAAGGATGTCACCTGGCTGGCACCCGACGGCAGCGAAATGACCACCGAACGCTGGCAGGACCCGCACGGCCGCTGCCTGGGCATGCTGCTCGACGGGCGCGCCCAGGAAACCGGCATCCGCCGTGCGGGAGCCGACGCCACGGTGCTGCTAGTGGTCAATGCCCATCACGACATCGTCAACTTCCGCCTGCCACAGGTGCCGGCCGGGGAGTTCTGGACTTGCATGATCGACACCAACCAGCCAGCGGTGCATGGCCAGGAGCGCTTCGCCTTCGGTGACGAGTACTCGGTCACGGGTCGCTCGCTGCTGTTTTTCGAACTCAAGCAAGAGCCACAGGACTGATTAGGCCCCCCAGGCCCTGTGAGTTTGTAGCGCCATGTCATGGATTTGGGTGTCCGCCGAGGGTAAACGCCCGTCAGCCCGGAACGCCTTCCGGGGAATTGCGTCTACCCTTAAGTAGCAACGCAATCGATAAATCAAGCCAACGCCCTGTGTCAAAGGGCCGCGGCTGAGTATGATTGCGCAGCGACCACGCGACTCCAAAGGGATGGAGCCGCGGTACTTCACGTCGAGGCAAGCGCCATGGAATCGACGTGCGTGCAAACCCAGGGTGCGACAGGACAGTCGCTCATCATCTTTATCGGTGACCCGGAGACAGGGATGTATCAGGTTATGAAAGCCATACCCGCAATAGACAGTATCTGGCCCAGCCAGATCTGGAACAGTGCCCGCAGCCTGGCCGAAGTGCCAGCCATCAAGTTCGACATGCTGGTCCCCGCCGGTTCACGGGCGGTGATCGTTGCTCCGCACCCTGGCGATGAGGTGATCGCCACAGGCGGCCTGTTGCAAGTCCTGGCCCATCACGGGCACCCGATAGAACTGATCTCGGTCAGCGACGGTAGTGCCAGCCATCCAGGCTCGGAAGTCTGGCCAGAACGCCGTCTGAGTGTATTTCGCCCCCAGGAAAGCGCCGAAGCCCTGCGTCGCCTGGGCCTGCCTCTGCACAGCCTGAAGTGGATTCGCGGTGGCTTTGCCGACAGAGCCCTGAGCGAACGCGAACACCAGCTGGTGCCCTTCATCAGCCGTTACTTGCGTCCGGGCGATGTGGTGTTCAGCACCTGGCGAGCCGACGGCAACCTCGACCACGAGGCCGTTGGACGGGCGGCGGCCAAGGCCGCTGCCCAAATGGGCGCGTGCTTCCATGAGATCCCGGTGTGGGCCTGGCACTGGTCGCCACGCGAAGAGCACCAGATTCCCTGGCACCGTGCGCGCAAGCTACGCCTGGATACCTGGACCGTAGCCCGCAAGCGCCATGCCGCCCACGCCTATGCCAGCCAGCTGCAGGGCGAACCCGAGATCGGCCTGGAGCCCTCGTTGTCGCCGGTCGTGCTGGAGCGCCTGCGCCTGCCCTACGAGATCATCCTCATGTAATGCCGCTGGGTGATCCAGGCAAGGGTTGCCGTATGTCTGGATTCTCCTGCAAATGCTGGCGCGCCCATCGCAGTAGTGCATGCTCCTTGCGGGGAATTTCCCGTAGAGGAGTTAGCCATGAGTGATCAACCTACCATCGTGCTGGTCCACGGGTTCTGGGGTGGAGCCGCCCACTGGAACCGAGTCATCGTCGAACTGCTGGAGCGCGGCTACCAGAAGATCCGCGCCGTTGAACTGCCCTTGACCTCCCTGGCCGAGGACGTCGAGCGTACGCGCAAGCTGGTGGCCCAGCAGGCCGGGCCGGTGCTGCTGGTGGGGCATTCCTATGGCGGTGCAGTGATTACCCAGGCCGGGCATGCAAGCAATGTGGTGGGCCTGGTGTATATCGCCGCCTTCGCCCCTGACAACGGCGAAAGCCCCGGTGGCCTGACCCAGGAGTTTCCACCCGAGGCCGCGCCCAACCTCGAGCCCGATAGCGACGGTTACCTGTGGGTTCGCCCGGAGCGCTTCCAGCAGAGTTTCTGCCAGGACCTTCCCGCCCAGGAAGGACTGGTCATGGGCCTGACCCAGAAAGCCCCCCTGGCCAGCACCTTCGGCGATACCCTCGGCGCCCCGGCCTGGCGCGACAAACCTTCGTGGTATCAGGTGTCCAGCGCCGATCGCATGATTGCCCCGCACAATCAGGAGCGCATGGCCGCGCGCCTGAACGCGCGCAAGGTGATTCGCCTCGATGCCAGCCATGCCTCCCTGGCCTCCCAGCCCGGCGCCGTGGCCGGTTTGATTGCCGAAGCCGCCGCCAGCCTCTGACTTGCCAAGCCTTCAGCGCAATGGCAACGACTACAGGTGCAGTGGCTGCCATTGCCACAAGACCGGCGGGGCCTTCTGCATTCATCCGGACATCGGTAATGGCGGCCGCTGCGCACCCGTGCGCAGCCTGCGGCAGCGGCTACACGAGGCCTTGTAGGCGCTGCCGGGCTGGTGAGGCTGCGACAAGGCCCACAAGGCCTTCGGCATGCCGGGATCAGTGCCCGGGACGCAGGATCAGCACCGCCAGGGGCGGCAGGTTGAGCACCAGGGACAGGGCCTGGCCGTGGCTTTGCTGTTCTTCGCTAAAGACTTCGCCGGCATTGCCATAGTTGGAGCCCGCATACAGCTGCGAATCGCTGTTGAGCAGCTCGCTCCAGCGTCCCCCCAGCGGCACGCCCACCCGATAGCCCTCACGCGGCACCGGAGTGAAGTTGGCCACCACCAGCAAGGGTTCGCCGCCACGGCTCCAGCGCAGCCAGGCATACACGCTGTTGAGCGCATCGTCGCCGATCAGCCACTGGAAGCCCTGGGGCACGTGGTCCTGCTCGTGCAGCGCCGGATACTCGCGGTACAGGCGGTTGAGGTCGCCCACCAACTGCTGCACGCCACGGTGCTCGGGATACTGCAGCAAGTACCAGTCCAGTTGCTGGTCATGGTTCCACTCACGCCACTGGCCGAACTCGCAGCCCATGAACAACAGCTTCTTGCCCGGATGGGTCCACATGAAACTCAGGTACGCCCGCAAATTGGCGAACTTCTGCCAGCGATCGCCGGGCATCTTGTCGATCAGCGAATGCTTGCCATGCACCACCTCATCGTGGGAAATCGGCAGGATGAAGCGCTCGGACCAGGCATACACCAGGCCGAAGCTCAGTTCGTTGTGATGGTGAGCCCGGTAGACCGGGTCCTGCTGGATGTAGTGCAGGGAATCGTGCATCCAGCCCATGTTCCACTTGTAGGCGAACCCCAGGCCACCATGGTCGGTACCCTGGCTGACCCCGGGCCAGGCGGTGGACTCCTCGGCGATCACCAGGGCCCCCGGCGCTTCGAGGGCGACCACATCGTTGAGATGGCGCAGAAAATCAATAGCCTCCAGGTTCTCCCGGCCGCCATGGCGATTTGGCACCCACTCCCCCGCCTTGCGCGAATAGTCGCGATAGAGCATCGAGGCCACCGCATCGACCCGCAGCCCATCGACATGGAAATGCCTGAGCCAGTGCAAGGCCGACGCCAGCATGAAGCCATGCACCTCGGTGCGCCCCAGGTTGTAGATCAGCGTGTCCCAGTCCTGGTGGAAACCTTCCAGGGGGTTGCCGTACTCATACAGCGCCGTGCCATCGAACTGCGCCAACCCATGGGTATCGGTGGGAAAGTGCGCCGGCACCCAGTCCAGGATCACCCCGATCTGTGCCAGGTGGCAGGCATTGACGAACGCGGCAAACTCCTCGGGCGTGCCATAACGGGCACTGGGCGCGAATTGGGCCAGGGGTTGGTAGCCCCAGGAGCCACCGAACGGATGCTCCATGATCGGCATCAGCTCGATATGGGTGAAGCCCAGTTCCTTGACGTAGGGAATCAACCGTTCGGCCAGCTCCGGCCAACTGTAGTGGCGGGCCACCTCGCCCACATCGTCGACCTCGCACTGCCAGGAGCCGGCGTGCAGCTCGTAGATCGCCAGCGGCGCATCGACCCGCTGGCATTCGCCACGGGCCAGCATCCACTCCTGGTCCTGCCAGTCGATGGCCAGCGGCGCCGCGACCTTCGACGCGGTGTCGGGCGGCAGCTGGGTCGCCAGGGCTACCGGGTCGGCCTTGAGCGGCAGGATGCCGTGGGGCCCGAGGACCTCGTACTTGTAGGATTCACCAGCGTGCAGGCGCGGGATGAACAGCTCCCAGACCCCCGAAGGATGACGCAGGCGCATGGGATGCCGACGGCCATCCCAGACATTGAAGTCACCCACCACCGAGACCCGCCGGGCATTGGGCGCCCACACCGCGAAGCGCACGCCGGCGACGCCGTCCACCGTGGTCAACTGGGCTCCCAGGCAACTGCCGAGGTCGCGGTGATTGCCTTCGGCGAACAGGTACAGGTCCATTTCGCCAAGCAACGGCCCGAAGCTGTAGGGGTCTTCGCTGACCTGTTCGCCACCGGCCCACTGCACACGCAGCAGGTAGGGCCGGGCCTCGGGAAAATGCCCGGCGAACAACCCCGGCACCTCGTCGGCTTCCAGGTTGCCGAGCAATTGCTGCTGCTCGCGGTCCAGCACCTGGACACTCAGCGCCCCGGGTAGGAAAGCCCGGATGACCTGCCCACCGGCACCGTCGCCATGGGGCCCGAGGATGGCGAACGGGTCGTTGTTCTCGGCCCGCACCAGGGCCTCGATGGCCCTGGCCGACGGTAGCAACCGTTCCTGGCGCCGCTCCTGCTCCCTGTTCGAGAAATTCATGACTGCTCTCCATCGATGTCGGAAAAGTCCGGTAGTTCACGCAACAACCCGGCCAGGCCGCGCAGCGGCACGTGCAGCCAGGCGGGTCGGTTCTGCGCCTCATAGGCCAGCTCGTAGGCCACCTTCTCCAGGCTGAACAGCACCAGGGCAGCATCGGCCGCCGACGCTCGCCAGCCATGGGCAAGATTAGCCGTCGCCTGCCGGTACGCCGTGACGAAAGCCTGCCGGGAGCGCTCCAGGTAGCGCCCGACCACGGCTTGCCGGACCGCCTGGGCGTCCGGCGCGCCATCCACCGCCGGCGCCTCCAGGGCCAGGGCCGCGGCGTAGTCGAACGAACGCAGCACGCCACTGACATCCTTGTAGGGGCTGTGCTTGGCCCGGCGCTCCGCCAGGGGCCGCGCCGGCTCGCCCTCGAAGTCGATCAGGTAGGCATCGCCCTTGATCACCAGCACCTGGCCCAGGTGCAGGTCGCCATGGACCCGGATGCGCAAGCCGCCCAGCAATTGCCCGGCCAGTTGCTCGACCGCGGCGAGGATGCGCCCCTTGTGCCGCAACAGGCGCCGGCACAGGCCACGGTCGGTCTCGGCGAGGCTGTCCTGGTGTTCTTCGAGCAATTGCAAACTGTGTTCCAGTTGCCCGGCGACCTGGCGCTGGCAAGCCTGGAGATCTTCCTGGGTATAGGCCTGGGGCGCGAAATCCGCGGTACTGCTGGGAGCGGCGAGCAGCATGTGCATTTCCCCCAGGCGCTGGCCCAGGAGGCCGGCGAAGTCCTGGAGTTCGGCCAGGGCGTTGTAATGCTGCTCCTGCTCGGAGACGGCGCTGGCCAGTTCGTCGCGGATCGCCCGCTCCAGGTTGCTCTGGGTCCACTCCCAGGCGTCGCCCTGGTTGCTCAGGTAGCCCTGGGCGATCATCAGCAGGTGGTCCTGGCCCTGCGCATCACGGCGCACCACCGAACCCAGCAATGGCGAAATATGGGCAAAACCGGCCTGGGTGAGAAAAGCGCCCATGTCCAGTTCCGGATGGATGCCGCCGGCCACCTTGCGCACCAGCTTGAGCACCAGGCTTTCGCCCACCACCACCGAACTGTTGGATTGCTCGGCCGACAGGTAGCGCACGTCGACCTCGGCCTCCAGGCCCAGGCGCTGCAGTTGCGGGCTGCCCTCGAAACGGATCTGCCCGGCGTCGCTGTCCAACCGGGCCTGGGCCTGGAGCGCCTGGAGCACGCTGCGCACGAAGCTGTCGAGGGCGAAGGCATCGGTGATCAAGCCCACCTGGCGCCCGCGTCGGACCCGGGACATGGCCAGTTGCTGGGGCAAGGCGCTGCTGATCTGGTCCTCGGCCAGCAGGCCGAATGGCACCTGGTAGCGCTGACTGCGGCCCTGGCTGGTGACCTCGATCTCGGCCAGCAGCACCGGATGCTGCGGATCGCCGAAGCGCACGCCATACACCAGTTGCACTTGGCCCACGGTGCTGTCCTTGTCGGCGAACCAGCGGCGCTTGGGCAGCCAGCTGGGCAGGATTTCCTGCTCCAGGGTGGTGCGCGACGGCGCCTCCAGCAACTCCTCGAGGCGTTTCTTCAGCACCAGGGTGGTGAACTCCGGCAGCCCCTGGGTCGGCTCGACATGCCAGCTGGGCATCTGCTGCTCGCTGGCCAGGACGAACCAGTAGAAGCCATAGGGCGCCAGCGTCAGCAGGAAATTCAATTGGCCGATGGGCGGGAAAGCGCTGCCGCCGAGCATCTCCACCGGCACCATGCCGGCGAAGCTCGACAGGTCCAGCTCCGCCGCCTGGGCGCTGCGCGAGACGTTGGCCACGCACAGGATGATCTCCTGCTTGCCATCGGGCCCGGTGTATTCGCGGGTATAGGCCAGGATCCGGCGATTGCTCGGCGACAGCATCTTCAGCGTGCCCCGGCCGAAGGCCCTGGATTGCTTGCGCACCGCCAGCAGGCGCCGGGTCCAGTTGAGCAGCGAATGCGGGTCGCCGGACTGGGTCTCGACGTTCACCGACGGGTAGCCGTAGAGCGGGTCCATGATCGGCGGCAGCACCAGGCTCGCCGGGTCGGCCCGGGAGAAACCGCCGTTACGGTCGATGGACCACTGCATCGGCGTGCGCACGCCATCGCGGTCGCCCAGGTAGATGTTGTCGCCCATGCCGATCTCGTCGCCGTAGTACAGGGTCGGGGTGCCGGGCATCGACAGCAGCAGGCTGTTGAGCAACTCGATGCGCCGCCGATCACGCTCCATCAGCGGTGCCAGGCGTCGGCGGATACCCAGGTTGATCCGCGCCCGACGGTCAGCGGCGTAGTAGTTCCACAAGTAGTCGCGCTCCTTGTCGGTGACCATCTCCAGGGTCAGCTCATCGTGGTTGCGCAGGAAGATCGCCCACTGGCAATTGGCCGGGATTTCCGGGGTCTGGCGCAGGATGTCGGTGATCGGGAAGCGGTCTTCCTGGGCCAGGGCCATGTACATGCGCGGCATCAACGGAAAGTGGAAGGCCATGTGGCATTCGTCGCCATCGGCGCCGTTGCCGCTGGCCTGGCCGAAGTACAGCTGGGTGTCCTCGGGCCACTGGTTGGCCTCGGCCAGGAGCATGCGGTCCGGATAATGGGCGTCGATCTCGGCGCGGATGCGCTTGAGCACATCGTGGGTCTCGGCCAGGTTCTCGTTGTGGGTGCCATCGCGCTCGATCAAGTAGGGAATGGCGTCCAGGCGCAGGCCGTCGATGCCCATGTCCAGCCAGTGGCGCATGACCGAGAGTACGGCCTTGAGTACCTGCGGGTTGTCGAAGTTCAGGTCCGGCTGGTGGGAATAGAAGCGGTGCCAGAAGTACTGGCCGGCCACCGGGTCCCAGGTCCAATTGGATTTCTCGGTGTCGAGGAAGATGATCCGCGTGCCGGCGTACTTCTGGTCGTCGTCGGACCACACATAGAAGTTGCGCGCCGCCGAACCGGGCTTGGCCTTGCGGGCGCGCTGGAACCAGGGGTGCTGGTCGGAGGTGTGGTTGATCACCAGCTCGGCGATCACCCGCAGTTCGCGCTTGTGGGCCTCGGCGATGAAGCGCCGGACATCCGCCAGGGTGCCATAGTCGGGGCTGACCCCACGGTACTCGGCGATGTCGTATCCGTCGTCGCGCCGTGGCGAGGGATAGAACGGCAGCAACCAGATGGTGTTGACCCCCAGTTCCTTGATGTAGTCCAGCTTGGCGATCAGCCCGGGAAAATCGCCGATGCCATCGTTGTTGGAGTCGAAATAGGACTTCACATGCACCTGGTAGATCACCGCGTCCTTGTACCAGAGCGGGTCCTTAATGAAGGTCGCGGGTCGGGTTTTCTTCGCCATTGCTCACTCCTGAATCTGTACAGAGGTCCCTGCCCGGCCACTGCCGCCTGGCCCTAGGGCCGGCGGCGCGGCCAGCTGATGCGCCAGATGCCGAAGGGCTGGGCCGGTTCAAGGCGCATGAACTGGACCTTGCCGTACCAGGTCCAGCGATGGCCGTTCATCAAGTCCTCGCCCTGGGTCGCGGCCTCATCGGGCAGACCCATTTCCCAGAGCGGCAGCTCGAAATGCGCCTCCTGGGGGCTGAAGGGATCGAGGCTGACCGCCACCAGCACGAAGTTGCCGCCGTCGGCGCTGCGTTTGCCGAAGTACAGGATCCGGTCGTTCCAAGCGTTGTACAGCTTGAGTCCCAGGTGCGATTGCAGCGCCGGGTTCTGCCGGCGGATACGGTTGAGCTGGGCGATCTCGGCGATGATGTTGCCCGGGGCATTGAAGTCTCGCGGGCGGATCTCGTACTTCTCCGAATCCAGGTATTCCTCCTTGCCCGGCAACGGCGCCGACTCGCACAGCTCGAACCCCGAATACATGCCCCACAGGCCCGAGCCCATGGTGGCCAGCGCCGCGCGGATGAGAAAGCCGGGACGGCCCGAGTCATGCAGGAAGCCGGGGTTGATATCCGGGGTGTTGACGAAGAAGTTCGGCCGGAAGCATTCGCGCCACGGCGACTGGTTCAGCTCGCTGAAATAACTGGCCAGTTCGCTCTTGGTGTTGCGCCAGGTGAAGTAGGTGTAGCTCTGGGAGTAACCGATCTTGCCCAGGCGCGCCATCATCGCCGGGGTGGTGAAGGCCTCGGCCAGGAAGATCACCTGCGGGTGCCGGCTGCGCACATCGCCGATCAACCACTGCCAGAACGGCAACGGCTTGGTATGCGGGTTATCGACCCGGAAGATGTTGACACCCTCCTCGACCCAGCCGAGCACGATGTCCCGCAACTCCAGCCACAGGCTGGGGATGGCATCGGCGGCATAGAAGTCGACGTTGACGATGTCCTGGTACTTCTTGGGTGGGTTCTCGGCGTATTTGATCGTGCCGTCCGGGCGCCAGTTGAACCAGCCCGGGTGCTGGGTCAGCCAGGGATGGTCCTGGGAACACTGGATGGCGAAATCCAGGGCGATTTCCAGGCCATGGTCGGCGGCTGCGGCCACCAGCCGGCGAAAATCCTCGCGGCTGCCCAGTTGCGGATGGATCGCCTCGTGGCCGCCCTCCTCGCTGCCGATGGCATAGGGGCTGCCCGGATCGTCCGGGGCCGCGACCAAGGCGTTGTTGCGCCCCTTGCGGTGGCGCCGGCCAATGGGGTGGATCGGCGGGAAATACAACACGTCGAAGCCCATGTCATGGATCATCGACAAGCGCGAATGCACATCGTCGAAGGTGCCATGGCGGGCCGGATCGTCGGTGATGGAACGGGGAAACAGCTCGTACCAGCTGGCGAACTGCGCACGCTCGCGCTCCACGTCCAGCGGGTACTCGGGACTCAGGCTGAGGTAGGGACGCAGGTCGGCCTCGGCCATCAGCCGGGCACTGTCGGCACTCAAGAACAGCGCCACCTGCTCGGCCTCGAGCAAGCCGCCCAGTTGCTGGTGCAGTACCAGCAGTTGTTCACGCAGCGCGCCTTCGCTGCGTTCGCCAGCCTGTTGCACCAGGGTCCGCCCTTCTTGCAGTTCCAGGCTGACCGGCTGGGCGGCCAGGTGCTTCTTTTCCAGCTCGTAGCAGAAGCTGGCGAACGAGTCGATCCAGGCCTCGATACAGAAACGGTAGCGGCCCACCTCCGGCACCGGGAAGTGGCCCAGCCAGCCGTCGTTGCCCTGGTCTTCCAGCGCCCGGCTGTGCCAAGCGTCCTGCCGTTCGTTGCGCCAGCGCACTCGCACCGCCAGCTTGTCGTGGCCATCGGTGAAGACCTTGCACCCCACCTCCACCTGCTGGCCCGCGGTGGCCTTGGCCGCGAACTGGCCGCCATCGAGCACCGGGCGGGTATCTTCGATGGCGATGCGCGGCAGCAGCAAGGCCTGGGACAACGGTAGGTGCGCCTGGTAGTCCGGTTCGGTCGGTTGTTCTGCGCTCATCGAGCATCACCCCTCTGTACTGTTTCTCGACGCTTGGCTGACCGGGTCGGCGATGCCCCGGTACAGCACTGGATCGACACACTTAGGTTCCGAGCCACCCGCCTTGCGGAAAGTTCAGCGCAATTGATCATCGAGACGGCGGGAATCAAATGCGCCGTTGCGGGGTCCACCGAACGAGCCGGTGCAACTGCAAGCACCCAGGAGGCCAGCAATGAGTATCCCGATCCCGGCGGATCCCCCTGATCCGAACATCGACCAGCCACCCCTCCCGCCCAGCGAACCACCGGTGGTTCCCGAGCAGGAGCCACCGGACAGCACCCCGCCGCCCAAGGTCGACCCGCCCATGCCCAGGCCGCCGGTGCTGGCCGAACAGCGGGAACAAGTGCGGCGGTTCGCCGGCAAGCATAGATAGACAGGCGGTATTCAGCGCTTTTCCAGGCGCCGCACGATCAACGGCATCAGGCTGAACACCATCAGTGCCAGCAAGGTGCTCAACAGCGCCGTGGCCTCGCGGCCCATGCCGGCCGCGAGGCCGATGGCAGCGGTCATCCATAACCCGGCGGCGGTGGTCAGGCCCTTGACGTGCTGGCCTGCCTCCTCCTCTCGCCCCTTGAGAATGGTCCCGGCACCGAGGAAGCCGATCCCGGCGATCACTCCCTGGAGCACCCGGCTCATGGCATCGGACTGGGCTCCCGAAAGGCTCGGCACCAGTACGAACAAGGCGGCGCCCATGGCCACCAGCATGTGCGTGCGCACTCCCGCCGCCTTGCCCTTCTGTTCTCGCTCGAACCCCAGCACCGCGCCCAGCGCCGCTGCCAGCAGCAGGCGCAGGATGATCCGGGTCATCTGCCGCGCATCGCCGATATCGGCGAACTCCGCTTGCAGGGTCAGCCATACCTCATGCCACCAAGCGTCCATCGAGTGCTCCTCCGGCCATCCCGGCCCCGCGGGTTGCGGGCCATGGGCTTCATTAAGGATGGACCGCGGCGTCGGGCAGATGGTGTCGGCTCGCTGCCTGGCCGCCGTTGATCGCCGGCGGCGAACCCTGGCCGCGCTACGGGCCCTAACCTGTATAGCCATCGCCAGGAGGTACCCGACATGAGCCTGCGTATCGAACAGCAGCACTGCTATTTTGACACCCAGACCCTCCACGAACGCCTGCCCGCCAGTGCCGTGACCATCATCACCGACAGCGCCAGGGCGATGTCGGCGGTGGAGATCAAGGGCGAGCGGATCTACATCACCGAAGCAGAAGCCGACGCATTGACCGTAGCAGGTGCCGTCGACGGCCGACGCCATCTAAAGGCCACTAATGGTGATTCGGTAATTTGACTGATCTGGATCAGGGCCCGCCCTGCGGGCCTATGCCAGGCAGCGTCATCGCCAGGCCTACGGAGCTTGCCGGGGTGCAGCAAGTTGTCGCAGGGGGCCGGAAAAGCGCATCTGATCCGCTTTTTTATCAAATAGCTGAGTCTGTTATGCAAACAGTTCCATGGTCATAGTTGCCCGGCCTGATGGAGGCTGATGAGCGAACGACCATGAGCGAAAGAATCCCCGTCCGATTAGTAGAGACCTTCGAACCTTCACGCCCCAAACAGATGAAGACGAAGAGCACCGACAAGCACGTCTATACCCGTAGTTTCAGCGGCCTGTTCCGCACCCTGCGCATGAGTGGCGCAGGTTTCCTGTTCCTGCTGTTCTTCGGCACCGTCTGGTTGAACTGGGGCGGCCGCCAGGCCGTCCTCTGGGACCTGGCCGACAGCAAGTTCCATATCTTCGGCGCCACCTTCTGGCCCCAGGACTTCATCCTGCTCTCGGCGCTGCTGATCATCTGCGCCTTCGGGCTGTTCTCCATCACGGTATTCGCCGGCCGGGTCTGGTGCGGCTATACCTGCCCGCAGAGCTCCTGGACCTGGCTGTTCATGTGGTGCGAAAAGGTCACCGAGGGTGACCGCAACCAGCGGATCAAGCTGCAGGCCGCGCCCTGGAGCGCCAACAAGCTGCTTCGCCGGGCCACCAAGCACACCCTGTGGCTGGGCATCAGCCTGCTCACCGGCCTGACCTTCGTCGGCTACTTCACCCCGATCCGCCCGCTGGCCCAAGAGCTGCTGACCTTGCAGATCGGTGGCCTGAGCCTGTTCTGGGTGCTGTTCTTCGCCGGCGCCACCTATATCAATGCCGGCTGGATGCGTGAGGCGGTGTGCATGCACATGTGCCCTTACGCGCGCTTCCAGAGCGTGATGTTCGACAAGGACACGCTGACCATTTCCTATAAGCCGGCCCGGGGTGAAAGCCGCGGTCCGCGCAAGCGCGACGTCAAGCCTGCCGATGTCGGCCTGGGCGACTGCATCGATTGCCAACTGTGCGTCCAGGTCTGCCCGACCGGCATCGATATCCGCGATGGCCTGCAAATGGAGTGCATCGGTTGTGCCGCCTGTATCGATGCCTGCGATTCGATCATGGACAAGATGGGCTATGCCCGCGGGCTGATCGCCTACACCTCCGAGCATGAACTGCAAGGGGGCAAGACCCACCTGCTGCGGCCGCGCCTGGTGGGCTACAGCGTGGTACTGCTGGTGATGATCGGCGCCCTGGTCCTGGCCCTGACGCAGCGGCCCATGGTATCGCTGGATGTCAGCAAGGACCGGGGCCTGTTCCGCGAGAACGCCCTCGGGCAGATCGAGAACATCTATAGCCTCAAGATCATCAACAAGACCCAGGAACGCCAGCAATACCGTATTGCCCTGGTGGACGGTACGGGCTTCGAGCTGCAGGGCAGGACCGAGCTGAGCCTGGCCCCGGGGGAAATCGTCGACTTGCCGGTCTCGGTGGCACTGATCCAGGACCGCGCGCAAAGCAGCTCCCAGGACATCAGCTTCAAGGTCAGCGACAGCGATGACCCGAGTGTCTATGCCGTGGCCGAAAGCCGTTTTGTCTCACCGATGAACCGTTGAGTCTTTAGAATGCCGTGGCGAGGGAGCGTGCTCCCGCCTAGGAGCCTGGCTCCCAGCGCCAGCCACGGCGCATCCCCTTAACTTCCTCGCTAGCGTAACAACCCTGACCCGATGACCAGACTGGATCTTGCACCGCAGATGAAACGCTACGAAAAATTCGCCGACGACATCGCCGAACTGATCCGCTCCGGAGTGCTGGGCCCCGGCCAGCGCGTACCCTCGGTGCGCTATGCCAGCCAGACCTATGGGGTCAGTCCATCGACGGTATTCCAGGCCTACTACCTGCTGGAGCGCCGCGGCCTGATCCGTGCCCGACCGCGCTCCGGCTACTTCGTCAATGCCCATGCACCGAGCCCGTTCTCCGAGCCGGTGATCAGCAGCGAGGTCAATGAATCCACCGAAGTCGATGTCAGTGAACTGGTGTTCTCGGTGCTCGACTCGATCAAGGACCCGAGTACCGTCCCCTTTGGCTCGGCGTTCCCCAGCCCGACCCTGTTTCCCCTGCAACGCCTGTCGCGCTCCCTGGCCAGCGCCAGTCGCGAGATGGACCCGCGAGTCGTGGTGACCGACATGTCGCCGGGCAACCCGCAGCTGCGCCGGCAGATCGCCCTGCGCTACATGGTGGCCGGGCTGATGCTGCCCATGGAGGAACTGCTGATCACCAATGGCGCCCTGGAAGCGCTGAACCTGTGCCTGCAAGCCGTGACAGAGCCGGGCGACCTGGTGGCCATCGAGGCTCCGGCGTTCTACGCCAGCCTGCAAGTGCTGGAGCGCCTCAAGCTCAAGGCCGTGGAGATCCCGGTCCATCCGCGCGACGGCATCGACCTGGGCGTGCTGGCCCAGACTTTGGAACGTCACCCGATCAAGGCCTGCTGGTGCATGACCAACTTCCAGAACCCCATGGGCGCGAGCATGCCCGAGGCCAAGAAACAGGAGCTGGTGGAACTGCTGCGCCAACATCAGGTGCCGCTGATCGAGGATGACGTCTACGCCGAGCTGTACTACGGCCAGCAGGCGCCAAAACCCGCCAAGGCCTTCGATACCGAGGGCCTGGTCATGCATTGCGGCTCTTTCGCCAAGAGCCTGGCCCCCGGATACCGGGTCGGCTGGGTCGCCGCCGGGCGCTATGCGCAGAAGATCGAGCGACTCAAGCTGATGACATCGCTGTGTGCCTCGATGCCAGCCCAGGCGGCCATTGCCGACTATTTGCAGCACGGTGGCTACGATCGTCACCTGCGCAAGCTGCGCTATGCCCTGGAAGAACAGCAGAGCGCCATGCTGGCGGCGATCGCCCGGCACTTCCCGGCCCAGACCCGGGTCAGCCAGCCTGCCGGTGGTTATTTCCTGTGGTTGGAGCTACCGCCGCAGATGGACTCCCTGAAGCTGTTCCAGATGGCCCTGGCCCAAGGCATCAGCATCGCCCCCGGGCCAATCTTTTCCCCGACCCAGCGCTTTCGCAACTGCATCCGCCTGAACTACGGCAGCCCCTGGAACGAAGCCGCGGAAAAAGCCATGGAGACCCTGGGGCGGATCATCCGCTCGTTCTGACCAGCGCCGATCCGAACGCTGAAGGTCCTGCGGACCCTGGCGCGGCCGCGCAGGCTCGGCAGCAGCTTGTATCTCGACTATCGCGTTTACACACGCGATAGTTCTCGACTGATCATCGAGGAAGAGGAATGAAGCCGGGCAGCGGCTAAGGCCTTGAGCCTGCACTGTAGATTGAGCTCCTCCTCTTCAACCTCACTCGCTAAGTCCGAACGGTATCCTGAGCCCTGCATCGCACGGTAGCTCGCATCAACAAGGCTGAGACCGAGTGATGGATGATCCTCAACCCGCGCATACGAGGAAGAGAATATGTCTAACGTCATCGGGATCGATATCGCCAAGAACACATTCGATGTCGCCACGCCTCTGCCCAACGGCAAGTACCGCACACGCGGCAAGATTCCCAACAATGCCGAGGGCTTCGCCCAGCTCGACCAGTGGCTCAAGTTGCATGCGCAGCCCGACGCCAGGGTCGTCATGGAAGCCACCAGCGTTTATCACGAAGCCCTGGCAGAGCACCTGTACCACCAGGGTTACGAAGTCATCGTGGTCAACCCAGCCCGGGTCCATTACTTCAAGAAAAGCGAAGGAATCAACTACAAGACCGACAAGGTGGACGCCAAGTTGCTGGCCGCCTTTGCCCAGGCCAAGCACGAGTCACCCTTGACGCCCTGGGCGCCGGAGCCTGTGGCGATCCGCCGGCTACGGGTCCTGCTGCGACGCCTGGACGACCTGCAGGAGATGCTGCAGATGGAACGTAATCGCCAGGAAGTGGCGGATACGGTGGTTCAGGAATCGATCCAGTCGCACATCAGCCACATCGAAAAAGACATCGTCCAGACCCGCCAGATGATCAAGCAGCATGTCGACGATGATCCCGACTTGCGGGGCAAACGGGATCTGCTGTTGAGCATCGACGGTATCGGCGAGAAGACCGCGTCAGTGATCCTGGCCGAACTGGGCGATCTCAAGGAGTTTCGTAGCGCCCGGGCCGTAGTCTCGTTTGCGGGGTTGAATCCGCAGTTGGCCGAATCCGGCAAATTCAAGGGCCGCACGCTGATCAGCAAGGCTGGTTCGGGGCGTATCCGCCGAGCGTTGTACCTACCCAGCATCACCGCCATGAACATGAGTGAGCCCCTCATGGCGATGAAAGAGCGGCTGCGCGCCAAGGGTAAAGCGGGCAAACAGATCGTCTGTGCGGTGATGCGCAAGATGCTGCACATCGTATTTGGCGTGCTGAAATCGGGCCATCCTTATGACCCGAAATTGGCGCTTGCCCGGTAACGGGCAAGACGGTATCTACAGCGTCGCGTAGCCGCTGCCGCGGGCTGCGCAAGGGCGCGCAGCGACCGCAGGGAGGGAGTGGCAACACCCCTGGTTGGCCAAACGACTTGCCCCCAGGCCGGCACTGGTGCAGCATCCGCGCTCGAATTTTCCAGGGAAGGAGCACGGCATGGTCGAAGACCTGTATTACGACGACTATCCAGAGGCCAAGGCCGAACTGAGCCAGGCCATCAAGCGCGGTCGCCTGCCACTGCTGACCCAGGAGCTCAATGCCTACGATACGGTCCAGGCGATCCTCGAACTGGATGCGGTAGACAATGACCAGGACGAGGCAGACGCCCTCTTCGACCTGGCCCTGGCCTTGATCGGCTGGATCCCCGGCCCTGGGCAGGAATTCAAGCTCATCCTGCGCCAGATCAACCGCGCGCCCTGGCGTCACGCCGAAAAACTCTTCGACCTGATCCGCCATACGCTGCTGAGCTGCCGGATCAAGACCAGCCCGGAACAACTGCTGGAAAAATCCCTGGGCCCCACTCGCCTGACCGAGGAAATGCCAGAGATCGTCCGTGGCGTACAGGCGTCCTCGACCTTCGCCGGCCTTGCCCCACGCCAGCAGCAACGGGTGCTGTACAACCTCGGCGAGGCCCGGGACCACAGCCAGATGCTCATGCAAGCGGTGCAGCAACGCATCGCGCCGTGGCTGGCGGTGCAACGCAACAGTTCGGCCCTGGCCCACAGCCAGGGCCCGGCCCTGTTGCCCAAGCCGCAATCGGCAGGCAGTGCCAGTACCAGCAGCGCCCTGCCCGCGGCCCGCGAGGCCGCCAGCACTCCACAAGCCATCAACCAGGGCATGGAGCACCTCACCGGCGAGGGCCACTGGCTGGAACTGAACCTGCATTACTCCAACCTCGAACCCGTGTCCGGTGCCGCCTACCGGGTGGTCTTCACCGACGGCTCGCAAATCCAGGGGCACCTCGACGAAGAAGGCTTCGCCCGCCTGGAAGGCATTCCTCCCGGCACCGCCAAGGTCTACTACGGCGAAGACCCACGCCCCTACGAACGCCTGCCGATCCGGGCACTGGCGGCCGACCGCCCAGCCCTGGAGGAGGAACTCGACATCCTGTGCCTGGAGCCTGCCGAGGTGGACCTGCCGACCCTGCTGCTGGAAGCATCCGAGCGCAAGCCGGCTTTCACCCTGATCCCCTATTGAACCGAGGCGAGCGCGATGAACCGCAGGCAAGTGTTTCTCAGCCACAAACAGTACTGCCAGCTCAGCGAGCACCTGGAAGGCACCGAGGCCTTCTGGCAGGAGCACTCCATGGAGGCCGACTGCCCCCTCCAGGAAGCCTCCCTCAAGGCCCGGCAGGTGCAGCAAGCGCGCCTGCACCGGCTGATCCTCGGCTACACCGCTGGCGAGCCCATGCAAGCACTGGCCCAGGCCCTGGACGCAGTGGTGGAAAGCTACGAGGACTACCAGCGCAAGCTGGCGCGCTATGAAGAACTGCCGGACATCGCGCCCCTGGCGATCGATCACTACCCTCATGACTTCGAAGAGTACGTACAGGTCATCAGCCTGTGCATCCTCCTGCAGCGCAGCGACCTGCTGCCACGGGTGGCGCTGTTGCAGGATCGAGCCGGCTACCATGGCGAGGACGTGCTGATCGAGGACCTGCTCAAGGGCTTCCTGCCCGACCGGGTGGAGGTGGATGAGTGGTACCACGAGGTCTACACACCCCTGGTGCGCGCGGTCTACCACGAGGAGCCTGCGCAAGAGCGCGAATTGCTGGTGGAGTACTGCAACCAGTGGTACCCGGCCTTCGTGCACGCTCCGTGGCACGACAGTCACAGTTTCGACGACGATGGCGGCTACTTCGGCTACTGGGCCTTCGAGGCCGCGGCCATCGTCTACCTCTACGGCCTGGACGATAGCGCGGTGCGGCACATGATCTATCCCCGGGACATGCTCGAGTACGCGCGCCGCTTCACCCCACCGAACATTCCCGGGCAGGCGGCACAAGCTTGATGCGTGCCGTTTTGCCCCCGCTCATACAGGCGATGAAACAGCCATGAAGTCCTGGATCAAGACCCTGCTGGTCACCCTCCTCGCCGCAGCCCTGTGCCTGCTGTTCGCCCGCGTCGTACTGCCCCCGGTACTGATGCTGATAATGCTGCCGAGCTGGGAAGGCGGCGGCTGGTACTGGGCCAACCTGCTACTGGCCGGTTTTCTGGCCGGACTGCTGGTAGGCCCCCTGTTGCCGACCCGGCGCTTCTACCCGGTGCCCTTGCTGTTGCTGCTATCGGCCTTGCTGGTGTTGCACAACTGGAGCGAGAGCCGCTGCAACGACGCCCAGTTGCAGGCCATCGAACAACTGGCGGCACGTGAAGCGAGCCATGCCAAGCTGGAGCTCTCGAATGAGCAAATGGCGCCATCGGAATCGGTGAACAAGGTCCCGGGAGTCTGGGCAGATGAGCAGGGTTATGGATTTCGCTACAGCTGCATACGCCCTGGCGAAACCCTGAGTCGCCTGCTGCCGCTGTCGATGAGCTATGGCGCCGGCCTGCTGGGGCTACTGCTGGCCTTGCTGATCGTGCCCCGCCGCCGCACCGTCGACGCGTTGCCCTGAGCCCTGGCATCCGCAGCTTGGTGCCAGGCTCAGGGGCTATTGGCCGACAAACCGGCTCATCAGTTCGGGATCAGCGACCGCCGCCCAGGTCGACGAAGGTACCGGTGGCGTAGGAAGCCTTGTCCGACAGCAGCCAGACGATGGCCTCGGCCACCTCGTCCGGGCGCCCGCCGCGGCCCATGGGGATGGCGCTCTCCAGCTTGCTGACGCGGTCGGCATCGCCGCTGAGCGCATGGAAATCGGTGTAGATATAGCCCGGGCGTACCGCGTTGACCCGGATGCCCTCACCCGCCACTTCCTTGGCCAGGCCGATGGTGAAGGTGTCCAGCGCCCCCTTGGAGGCGGCGTAGTCCACATACTCGCCGGGCGAGCCCAGGCGCGCGGCGACCGAGGAGACGTTGACGATGCTGCCTCCCTGCCCGCCATGGCGCGGCGACATGCGCAGCACCGCGTGCTTGGCACAGAGGATCGGCCCCATGACATTGGTCTTCATGATCTTCTGGATACGAAACTCGGACATGTCTTCAAGACGAGACTTCTGGCCCACGGTCCCGGCGTTGTTGACCAGGGCCGTGACTCGCCCCAGCTCGGCGTCGACCCGCTGGAACAGGCTGATGACTTCATCCTCGATACTGACATCGGCACGTACGGCGATCGCATGGGCGCCCAAGGCTCGAAGCTGCTCCAGCACTTGCTGGGCAGACTGCTCGTCGGCCTGATAGTTGATACACACCTTGAAACCCTGCTGCGCAGCCAGCAACGCCGTGGCTGCGCCGATTCCCCGCCCGCCACCGGTGACGACGATGACTTTGTCCATACTGCCGACTCCCTCACTGATCATTTCAACGCGAGCCATTAAACACCGCGCAGCCAGTGATGGAAACCGCCAGAGCGCCGATCATCGAAGGCCCCTTGCATGCACCCAATGCGGTGGGCAGTGCAGTGGGTGTCAGCCCGGCAGCCGGGCGGCTCAGTTGACCCCGGGGACCGTTGGCTGCGGCGGCGCCGAGTGCGGCCCTACAGGTTCGATGGCGGCTAGCGGAGCATGCGCCTCGACTTTGCCATTGGGGATGAGTACCCCTTGCAGGAAACGCTCGGGAGGCATCGGATGCCCCAGGTAATAACCCTGGAGCGAATCGCAGCCCAACTCGGTGAGGAACGTCTGCTGCACCCCGGTCTCCACGCCTTCGGCGACAATCCGCAACCCCAGGGCCTGGCCCAGGGCGACGATGGCCGAGACGATGGCGGCATCGTCGCTGTCATGCTCCAGGTCGCGGACAAAACCACGGTCGATCTTCAGCTCGTTGGCCGGCAGGCGCTTGAGGTACATCAGGCTCGAATAGCCGGTGCCGAAATCGTCGATGGACAGGTCCACCCCCATGTCCGCCAGCTGCTGCAAGACGATCATGCTGACATCGGCGTCGTGCATCGCCGTGGTCTCGGTGATCTCCAGGGTCAGGTTATTGGCCGGCAGGTCATAACGCTCCAGCGCTTCGGCGACGCTGGCGACCAGCCCCACATGACAGAACTGCATGGCCGAGAGGTTCACCGCAATACGCCAGCCGGTATGCCCCTGGGCATACCACTCGTGCATCTGCCGGCAGGCCTCGTTCAGGACCCAGTCGCCAATGGGAATGATCAGCCCGGTCTTTTCCGCCAGTTCGATGAACTTGTCCGGCATCAGCAAGCCATGTTGCGGATGCTCCCAGCGCAACAACGCCTCGGCGCCAACCGGCCGGCCATTGGCAGCATCGAACTTGGGCTGGTAATGCAGGCGGAACTGATGCTGTTCAACGGCGTTGCGCAAATCCTGCAATAACTGCAATTGGCGCCGGGCGTTGCTGTTCATCGAAGCGTCGAAAAAGCTGTAGCCGTTCTTGCCGGTGCCCTTGGCGTGGTACATCGCCGCATCGGCGTTCATCAACAGTTCCTGGGCGCTGTGGCCGTTGCCCGGATACACCGCGATCCCGATGCTGGCGGAAATCTGCAGGTCGTGATCGGACACCCGGAAGGAACGGGAAACCAGCCCGACCTGGCGCGCGGCAAGGCGCAAGGCATCGTCCGGTTCGGCCAGCTGTACCAGCAGAACGAACTCATCGCCGCCGATACGGGCCAGGGTGTCCTCAGTGCGCAAGTCCTCGCGCAGGCGCAAGGCAACTTCGCGCAGCAACTGATCGCCCATATGATGGCCAAAGGCATCGTTGACCGGCTTGAAACCGTCCAGGTCGATGAACATCAGCGCAAAGCAGCCGCCATGGGCCGTCACCCGATGCATCGCCTGGTCGATCCGGTCGGCCAGCAGGATGCGGTTGGGCAATCCGGTCAGGGTGTCGTGCAAGGCCAGCTGGGTCAGTTCCTTGTTGGCTTCGGTCAAGGACTGCGCCAGCACTGCGGTACGGGCTTCGAGCCGGGCATCGAGCACCGAAGTCAGCAAGGCGATGATCAGCACCGCCAGGGTGGTGATCAGCACCAGGTTGTCCAGGCCCTTGCCACTCAGGCCGTTGGTCAGGGCACCGCAGAAACTGCCATCGGTAAAACGCGCCGCGGCCATGCCGGTGTAGTGCATGCCAACGATCGCGAACCCCATGACCACGGCGGCCCCTGTGCGCACCAGGCGCACATAGGGCGTGTTCTGCCGCAGGCGGAAGGCAATCCACAGCGCCGCCAGGGAGGCGCCAAAGGCAATCAGCAAAGAGGCGCCGAACAGCCCCGGGTCATAGTCGATGCCCGGCTGCATGCGCATGGCCGCCATGCCGGTGTAATGCATGCCGCTGATGCCGGCCCCCATGATCAAGGCCCCGAATATCAGCTGCCAGAACGGCAGGCGCGGCTGGCTTACCAGCCATAGGGCGAACCCGCAGGACAGGAACGAGATCAGCAACGACAGCCCGGTGAGCCCGATGTCGTAGCCCAGCTCGATAGGCAATGAAAAGGCCAGCATGCCGATGAAGTGCATGGACCACACGCCGATGCCCATGGCCAGCGCCCCGCCGCCCATCCACAAGTAGGCGGCCCGCCCCTGGGTGGTGGCAATGCGTCCGGTGAGATCAAGAGCGGTATAGGAAGCGAGGATCGCCACGAAAATGGAGATCAGGACCAGTGCGGAGGAGTAACTACCGATGAGCATTAGGCGTCTCTTGGCCGTTGTGCCGACATCCTTGCGCGGCGGGCAAAATCGCAGATTGTACTGATTGCAGGAAATAACGCATCTACAAATGTCATCAAAAGGCCATTAGTCAGACAGAGGGTCCGCAAGCCCATACAGGCCTTGTGGACATGACTTTTGTGCACTTCAGGAACGAACCGCAATCGATCACCAGACGATCTGGGCCATACCCGTATATCGACTGCGACACGACATACTGTAGCTGTTGTTGCTGGATGTAACAGGGATAAATCACCGCCCATCCAGAACAGGTGTCGCTTGGCGAGCCCTTCCATGCCGCGCTCGCCCTGTAGCGACCGACACCTGGCTACTTCTGCTCGCTGACTTGCAATTGCCCATCCCAGCCACCGCCCAGGGCAGCGATCAACTGCACGCTGGCGATCAACCGGCTCTGCAGCAGGCTCAGCACACTGCGTTCATTGCTCAAGGCCGTCGTCTGGCTGGTCACGACATCCAGGTAGCCGATCAGCCCCGCCTTGTACTGGTTCTCGGTCAGGCGCAGGGCCTCGCGAGCCGAGTCCAGGGCTTGCTGGCGTACCCCTGCTTCATCGTCCATGACCTTGAGCTGGGCCATGTAGTTCTCCACCTCGCGGAAACCGTCGAGCACGGTCTGCCGGTACTTGGCCACGGTCTGGTCATAGGCCGCCACGGTACGGTCCACTTCCGCCGAACGCTGGCCGCCATCGAACAAGGTCATCGCCAGTTTCGGCCCCACCGACCAAAAACGATTCGGCAGCGTGATCCAGTTGGCATAGGTGCTGCTGCTATAGCCACCGGCCATGCTCAGGGTCAGGTCCGGATAATAAGCAGCCTTGGCCACGCCGATGTTGGCATTGGCGGCAATCATCGCCCGCTCCGCCGAAGCGATGTCCGGACGCCGCTCCAACAACTGCGACGGCACGCCCAGGGGCACCTGGGGCAGCACCGGCACGCTCTTGGCTTCAGCCAGGTTGAACGCTGCCGGCGGCACGCCGATGAGCACGGCAATGGCGTTCTCGAACTGCGCCCGCTGCCAGATCAGGTCGATGAGGTCGGCCTGGGTGCTCTTGAGCTGGGTCTGGGCCTGGGCCACCGCATCCTTGCCAGCAACGCCGGCCTGGTACTGGTTCTGGGTCATGGTCAAGGAGCGCTGGTAGGCCACCACCGTGGCCTCCAGCAGGCGTTTCTGCTCGTCGATCACCCGCAGCTGCAGGTAGTTCTGCACCAGCTCGGACTGCTGGCTCAGGCGCATGGCCGCCAGGTCGGCAAAACTCGCCTCGGCACTGGCTTCGTTAGCCTCCAGGCCACGCCGCAGCTTGCCCCAGACATCCGCCTCCCAGCTCACCCCCAGCTGGGTGTTGTAGGTGTCGCGAATACCGCTGCTGGAGCTGCTCAAGGCCGAACTGCTGCTACCGGTGCCCTGGCTCGCGCGGGTCTTGCCGGCACTCAGGTCGACACTGGGAAAGAACGCTCCGCGAGAGCTGCGCACCAGGGCCTGTGCCTGGCGGAATTGCGCCTCCGACTGGGCAACGCTCTGGTTGGCATTGTTGAGCTTGTCCACCAGGTCGTTGAGCTGGGCGTCGCCGTAGAGCTGCCACCAGGCACCGCGGGCCAGGGCATCGCTGGGATTGGCTTGGCGCCAGCCCTCGGCCTGCTTGTATTGCGCAGGCTCGGCCACTTCGGGTCGCTGATAGTCGGGGCCGATGGCGCAGGCACTGAGCAACGCGGCGCACAGGCCCAGGCTCAGGACCCGCGAGCCCCGGGCCATGGCCAGGCGCTGGGTGGACAGCGGCGAAACGGGACGGGACGGATGTTCGGTCATAGCGGCGTTTCCAGAGCGGCATCGGTACGGACCCCACGCCAGTGGTTGAACTTGTGGCGCAGGCGGTCGAGGTAGAGGTAGACCACCGGGGTGGTGTAGAGCGTGAGGACCTGGCTGAAGACCAGGCCGCCAATGATGGTCAGGCCCAGGGGCTGGCGCATCTCCGAGCCCTCGGCGGTGCCCAGCAGCAGCGGCAAGGCGCCGAGGATCGCTGCCAGGGTGGTCATCAGGATCGGCCGCAGGCGTTGCAGGCAGGCGCTGCGGATCGATTGCAACGGGTCGAGCCCGTGATGCCGCTCCAGCTGCAGCGCCAGGTCGATCATCAGGATCGCGTTCTTCTTCACCACCCCGATCAACAGGAACAGCCCCAACAGCGAAATCAGGCTGAATTCGCTGCCCAGCACATAGATCGAGAGCAAGGCACCGACCCCGGCCGAAGGCAAGGTGGAAAGGATGGTCAGCGGATGGATGTAGCTCTCGTAGAGCACTCCGAGCACCAGGTACACCGCCAGCAGCGCGCCGAGGATCATGAACGGCTGGCTTTTCTGGGTGGCAGCGAAGGCGTCGGCGGTGCCGGCCATCTTGATGATCACATCCTCGGGCATGCCCAGCTTGGCGATCGCCCGCTCGATGGCCGCGGTGCCCTGCTCCACGGTGACACCTTCGGCCATGTCGAAGGAAATGCTTTCCGAAGCGAACTGCCCCTCGTGGCTGACTCGATCGTCTTCCAGGCTGTTCTCATAATGAGCGATGGTCGACAACGGAATCCGCGCCCCATCGGCGGTGATGACCTGTACCTGGTTCAGGGTGATCGGGTCCTGGGCGTACTTGGGATTGACCTCCATCACCACCTGATATTGGTTGAGGCTGTCATAGATGGTGGAGATCTGCCGCTGGCTGTAGGCGTTGTTGAGCACCGCGGTGACCATGTCCATGTCCACCCCCAGGCGCTTGGCCTGGTCGCGATCCACCACCAGGGTCACCTGCTGGGCACCGTGGCCGTCCCGGGCATCGATGGCGGTCAGCTCGGGCAACGCCCGCAACGCCGCGACGACCTTCGGATACCACTCGCGCAGCTCACCCAGGTTGCCACTCTGCAGGATGTAGGAGTACTGCGAGGTGGTCTGCTCGCGGCCGCCACCGAACTGCAGGTCCTGGTCGGCCATCAGCATCAGCTGGGCGCCAGGCACCTTGGGCATTTCCTTGCGCAGGCGCTCGATGACCTTCTGCGCCGAGATATTGCGCTCCTTGATGGGTTTCAGGCGCACCAGCATGAAGGCGTTGTTGGTGCCGTTGGAGCCGCCGATGAAGCCGGCCACGCTTTCCACCGCCTCATCCTTGAGCACGGCGCGGCGGAAGATCTCCATCTTCGGCTGCATCACGCTGAAGGACAGGCCGTCGTCGCCACGGACGAAACCGATCAACTGGCCGGTGTCCTGCTGGGGCATGAAGGTCTTGGGCACCACCACGTACAGGGCAACGTTGACACCGATGGTCACCAGCAGGCTGAGCAAGGTCAGGCGCCGGTGCCGCAGCACCCAGTCCAGGCTGCTGGCGTACTTGCCGACCATCCAGTCGTTGCTGCGCCGGCTCCAACGTTGCAGGGCATTCTCCTGGCCCGGCAGGTGGGGCTTGAGCCAGCGGGCGCAGAGCATCGGAGTCAGGGTCAGGGACACCACCAGCGAAACCACGATGGCCGCCGCCAGGGTGATGGAGAACTCGCGAAACAGGCTTTCGATGATCCCGCCCATGAACAGGATCGACAGGAACACCGCCACCAGCGAGACGTTCATCGACAACAGGGTGAAGCCCACTTCCTTGGCCCCCATGTAAGCGGCCTGCAGCGGTTTCACGCCCTCATCGATATGCCGCGAGATGTTCTCCAGCACCACGATGGCATCGTCCACCACCAATCCCGTGGCCAGGATCAGCGCCATCAGCGACAGGTTGTTCAGGGAAAAGCCGTACAGGTACATGACCGCGAAGGTGCCCACCAGCGACACCGGTACCGCCAGGGTCGGGATCACCGAGGCGCGGAAGTTGCCCAGGAACAGGAACACCACCAGGATCACCAGGGCCACGGCGATCAGCAGGGTCATCTCCGCCTCGTGCAAGGTGGCCTTGATCACCGGGGAGCGATCCATGGCCAGGTTGAGCTTGACGCTGGCCGGCAGCACCGCCTGCAACGCCGGCAGCTGGGCCTTGATCTCGTTCACCGTCTCGATGATGTTGGCCCCGGCCTGGCGGTTGATCACCAGCAGCACGGCCGCGTCGTCGTTGAAGAAACCGCTGTTGTAGCGATCCTCGACGCCATCGCTGACCTTGGCCACGTCCTTCAGTCGCAGGGCCGCGCCGTTGTTGTAGTGAATGATCAGCGGCTCGTAATCGCGAGCCTTCTCCAATTGGTCGTTGGCCTGGATCTGCCACAAGCGCTGGTCATCCTCCACCGAGCCCTTGGGGCGGCGCTGGTTGGCATTGGCGATGGCGTTGCGCACGTCGTCCAGGGCCACCCCGTACTGGTTGAGCAGCTGCGGCTCCAGCTCGATGCGCACCGCTGGCAGCGAGCTGCCTCCGACCTGCACCTCGCCCACGCCCTGCACCTGGGACAGGCTCTGGGACAGGATGGTGGAGGCCAGGTCGTAGAGCTGGCCCTTTTCCAGCACATCGGAGGTCAAGGACAGCACCATGATCGGCGCCTGGGATGGGTTGACCTTCTTGTAGGTAGGCATGCTGCGCATGCCGCTGGGCAACAGGTTGCGCGAGGCATTGATCGCCGCCTGCACTTCCCGCGCCGCGCCATTGATGTCGCGGTCCAGGTCGAATTGCAGGATCACCCGGGTCGAACCCTGGCTGGAGCGGCTGCTCATGGTGTTGACCCCGGCAATGGCGCCGAAGGAGCGCTCCAGGGGCGTGGCCACCGTGGAGGCCATGACCTCGGGGCTGGCCCCGGGCAGGCTGGCCTGGACCACGATCACCGGGAAATCCATCTGCGGCAGCGGCGCCACCGGCAACAGCCCGAAGCTGACGCCGCCCAATAACATAATCGCCAGACTCAAGAGCATGGTCGCCACGGGACGCCTGATAAAAGGTCCGGACAGGTTCATGGGCGGCAGCTCCAAGCTTCAAGCTGCAAGCTACAAGAGAAAAGCAGGACGCCCAGCAGCGGCTCTGGCTTTTGCTCCGGCTTGCCGCTTGCAGCTTGCAACTTGCCGCTGACGCCCCTCACACCACTTCTCCTACGGCGGGCTTGGCAAACCGGCGGCCCAAGCGATCGAAGTACAAGTAGATAACGGGCGTGGTGAACAGGGTCAGGACCTGGCTCACCAGCAGGCCGCCGACCATCACCAGGCCCAGGGGCTGGCGCAGCTCGGCACCGGAACCGGTGGCCAGCATCAAGGGTACGGCACCGAACAATGCCGCCAGGGTGGTCATGAGAATCGGCCGGAAGCGCAGCAGCGCCGCCTGGTAGATGGCTTGCTGCGGCGCGACGCCCTGGTTGCGTTCGGCATCCAGGGCGAAGTCGATCATCATGATCGCGTTCTTCTTGACGATACCGATCAGCAGGATGATGCCGATGATGGCGATCATGCCCAGGTCGTTACCGCTGAGGATCAGTGCCAGCAAGGCCCCCACCGCTGCCGAGGGCAAGGTGGAGAGGATCGTGATCGGATGGATGTAGCTCTCGTAGAGCACCCCGAGCACGATGTACATGGTCACCACCGCCGCGAGGATCAGCAGCAAGGTGCTGGACAGCGAAGCCTGGAAGGCCTCGGCCGCGCCCTGGAAGCGAGTCTGCACCCCCACCGGCATGCCGATGTCCTGCTGCACCTGCTCGATCACCTGCACCGCTTCGCCCAGGGCCACCCCGGGTGCGAGGTTGAAGGACATCATCACCGCCGGGAACTGGCCGATGTGGGCAATCGCCAACTGCGCCTGGCGCTCCTCGACATGGGCCAGGCTCGACAGGCGCACTTGCCCGCCATCGGTGGTCTTGACGTGGATCTGCTCCAGGGCCTGGGGTCCGATGCGCTCCCCGGCCTGGGCCTGGAGCACCACCCGATACTGGCTGGCCTGGGTATAGATGGTGGAGATCTGCCGCTGGCCAAAGGCGTCGTACAGGGCGTCGGTGATGTTCGACACCGAGACCCCGATCCGCGACGCGGCATCACGATCGATCACCAGGTAGACCTGCAGCCCCTTGTCCTGCAGGTCACTGGCCACGTCGGTGAGTTCCGGACGCTGGCCCAGGGCTTCGACCAGGCGAGTGCTCCACACGCTCAGCAGGTCGGCATCAGGCGATGACAGGCTGAACTGGTACTGGGTCCGGCTGACCCGGTCCTCGATGGTCAGGTCCTGTACCGGCTGCATGAACAGGCGGATACCCAGCAGCTTGTCCACCTGCGGCTGCAACCGCGCGATGACCTGGGCGGCACTCAGGTCCCGTTGATTGTGGGGCTTGAGGTTGATCAGCAAGCGACCGCTGTTGAGGGTGGCGTTGTCACCGTCGACCCCGATATAGGACGACAGGCTCTGTACTGCCGGGTCCTGCAGGATGATCTTGGCCAGGTCCTGCTGACGCTGGCTCATGGCGGCAAAGGACACCGACTGCGGCGCCTCGGAAATTCCCTGGATGACACCGGTGTCCTGCACCGGGAAGAACCCCTTGGGCACCATCAGGTAGAGGAACACCGTCAGGGCCAGGGTGCCGATGGCCACCAGCAGGGTCAGGAACTGGTGCCTGAGCACCCACTGCAACTGGCGCCCGTAGCCCTCGATCAACCAATCGATCCAGGCCCCACTTGCGCGGTAGAAGCGCCCCTGCTCGTGTTCCTTGGGCTCGGGCTTGAGCAACCGGGCACACATCATCGGGGTCAGGGTCAGGGACACCACCAGGGAAATCAGGATCGCCACCGCCAGGGTGATGGCGAACTCACGGAACAGCCGCCCGACCACATCGGCCATGAACAGCAGCGGGATCAGTACCGCGATCAGCGACAGGGTCAGGGAAATCAGGGTGAAGCCAATCTGCTTGGCCCCCTTGAGCGCCGCCTGCAACGGGCTATCGCCCTCCTCGACGAAACGCGAAATGTTTTCCAGCATGACGATGGCATCGTCCACCACGAAGCCGGTGGCGATGGTCAGGGCCATCAGGGTCAGGTTGTTCACCGAAAAGCCGGCCAGGTACATCACGCCAAAGGTCCCGACCAACGACAACGGCACGGCAATCGATGGGATCAGCGTCGCACTGGCCCGGCGCAGGAACAGGAACGTCACCATCACCACCAGGGCGATGGCGATGAGCAACTCGTGCTGTACGTCGTTGACCGAGGCGCGGATGGTCTGGGTACGGTCGGTGAGCACGGTGACATCCAGGCCCGCTGGCAGGTTGTCGGTGATGCTCGGCAACATCGCCTTGATCCGGTCCACCACCTCGATGACGTTGGCCCCGGGCTGGCGCTGGATGTTCAACAACACGGCCTGGTTCTCGTTGGCCCAGGCCGCCAGGCGTTCGTTCTCGGCACCGTCGACAATCTCGGCGACATCCTTCAGGCGCAGTGGCGCACCGTTCTTGTAGGCCAGGATCAGCTCGGCATAGTCCTTGGGCGAGGTCAGCTGGTCGTTGGCGTCGAGCATCGACACCCGGGTCGGGCCGTCGAAGTTGCCCTTGGGCTGGTTGACGTTGGACGCGGCAATCAGGGTGCGCACGTCCGACAGGTTCAGGCCGTTGGCCGCCAGGGCCTCCGGGTTGACCTTGATCCGCACGGCCTGGCGCTGGCCGCCGGCGATGCTGACCATGCCCACGCCGCTGATCTGGGCGATCTTCTGCGCCATGCGGGTGTCCACCAGGTCATTGAGCTTGGGCAACAGCATGGTCTTGGAGGTGATCGCCAGGGTCAGCACCGGGGTGTCCGCAGGGTTGACCTTGTTGTACACCGGCGGCGCCGGCAGGTCCTTGGGCAACAGGTTGGTGGCCGCATTGATCGCCGCCTGTACCTGCTGCTCGGCGACGTCCATGTTGATGTCGAGGCTGAAACGCAGGGTCAGCACCGAAGCGCCACCGGAACTGGTGGAGGCCATCTGGGTCAGGCCCGGCATCTGCCCGAACTGGCGCTCCAGCGGCGCGGTCACCGCGCTGGTCATCACATCCGGGCTGGCCCCCGGGTATAGGGTCATGACCCGGATGGTCGGGTAATCCACCTGGGGCAAGGCCGAGACCGGCAGCAAGCGATAGGCGATCAGGCCGGCCAGGACAATGGCCAGCATGCTCAGGGTGGTGGCTACCGGACGGAGGATGAACAGCCGCGAGAAATTCATGCGCCGGCCTTTTGTGCCTTGCCAGCAACTGGCGCTGCATCGGGCGCCGTGGCGCTGGCCGAACCTGCGGGCTGGCCTTGCAGGTGCTCGGTGGGAGTGGTCGGCACGTCGATGGCGTCATTGACCACTTCCACCTCGCTACCGTCCTTGAGGCGGTCGGTGCCTTCCATCACCACCCGGTCGCCGGCCTTGAGGCCTTCGGTGATCACCGTCGAGTCACCGTTGCTGGCGCCCACCTTGAGCGCCCGGATCTTGACCTTGTTGTCCCCATCCATGGCATAGACGAAGGTGCCGTTGGTGCCGAACTGGATCGCCGCCGAAGGCGCCAGCACCACATTCTTCAAGGTATCGGCCAGCAGGCGCACGTTGACGAACTGATTGGGGAACAGGCCCTGGTCGCGGTTCTCGAAACGGGCCTTGAACTTGAGGGTGCCGGTGGTGGTGTCGATCTGGTTATCCAGGCTTTGCAATACGCCGCTGGCCTGCAGCTTGACGTCGCCCCGGTCCCAGGCTTCCACCGGCAGCTTGGCGCCGCCGTGGTAGCGATTGAGCACGGTTTCCAGGCTGTTTTCCGGCAGGGTGAACGCCACGCTGATCGGTTGGGTCTGGGTGATGATCACCAGCGCCGTGGTGTCATTGGCCGCCACCAGGTTGCCGACGTCCAGCTGACGCAAGCCCAGGCGGCCGGCGATAGGCGCACGGATCTGGGTGAATTCGAGGTTGAGCTTGGCATCGTTGACGGCCGCCTGGTTGGTCTTGACGGTCCCCTGGTACTGGCCCACCAGCGCCACGGCATTATCCAGGGTCTGCTTGGCGACGCTGTCCTGGGCGTACAGCCCCCGATAGCGTTCGAGGTCGATCTGGGCATTCTTCAACTGCGCCTGGTTCTGCAACAGCGTGCCTTCGGCCTGGAGCAAGGCGTTCTGGTAAGGCCGCGGATCGATCTGGGCCAGCAGGTCGCCGGCCTTGACCATCTGCCCTTCCTCGAAGTTGACCTTCACCAGCTCCCCCGCCACCCGGCTGCGTACATTGATGGTGTTCAGAGCGGTCACTGTGCCAAGGGCCTTGTAGTACAAGGCGAAGTCTCCCTGGGTCACCGGCAGCACCCGCACCGGGATCGGACCAGTGGCGCCACCAAAACCGGGGCGCATGCTGCCACTGCGCCCGGTATGCCCGCTGGCGGCCTTCTCTCCCTTCGCCTCCTGGTGGGTACCGCCGGCCGGCCAGAATTTCCAGCACAGGCCGGCGACCAGCAGCAGGACGAACAGGCCGAACAGCCAGCGACGGGAGTTGCGGGTAGCAGAGGATTGCATGGAGTGATCAACCATTGGGCGCGTGGGAGTGTCTTTTGAGAAGGCTGAAAGATAAGCACTAGAGCGGTTTTAGCAAAGGCTCTTTACCGGCAATTTACCTTTGCCTGACGTTTTCAAAGTGTGACGCTAACTTACTGAAGCACAAATAAAAACGGCCTGGACAGGCCAGGCCGTGAATAATTGTAAAAGCGCTTACTTGAGCACGGCCAGAGCGGCGTCGTAGTTCGGCTCTTCAGCGATCTCCTTGACCAGCTCGCTGTGCAGCACCTTGTCGTTTTCATCCAGCACCACCACGGCGCGGGCAGTCAGCCCGGCCAACGGGCCATCGGCGATGGCCACGCCATAGTTCTCGATGAATTCGCGACCACGCAGGGTCGACAGGTTCTGTACGTTTTCCAGGCCTTCGGCGCCGCAGAAGCGGGCCTGGGCGAACGGCAGGTCGGCGGAGATGCACAGCACCACGGTGTTGGCCAGGTCATTGGCCTGGGCATTGAACTTGCGCACCGATGTCGCGCAGGTCGGCGTATCGACACTTGGGAAGATGTTCAGCACCTTGCGCTTGCCGGCCAGGCTGGCCAGGGAGACATCGGCCAGGCCGGCGCCCACCAGGGAGAACGCTGGGGCCTTGGAGCCCACTTGTGGCAGTTGACCATTAACCTGGACCGGATTGCCTTTGAGGGTGACTTGAGCCATGAACGGAGTCCTTTATCAGCAGAGGAAATGAAACAGCATCGAGAAATGATCGAGAGGCCGAAGTTAAACATGAAACGCTTCAGGCACCTATGCCCGGCAGAACAAATTGTCCGACACGCCCTGCGCCTGCCAAAGAGACGCCAATCGTGCCGAATCGATGATCAGGAGCAGCCCCGACAGCATGGCGAACCGCAAGCGCCTCTCTCGCCCAAGAAAAAGAGCACCCGCCAGGCTAGGTAACCGGCTCTCGAAACGGGGTAAAGGGCTACAATCCAGCGCCATTAATAAGAACAATTTACATCATGTAAATCACGCAATTAATTGTTTTATATAGATTTTTATCAATCTAGAAAACACATTAAATTAACCATACAAACCACATTGATATAATTACAAATCACTTTAAGATCAATCATCGCGCGATACGGGGGGCCACCCACCCTGCCGGCGGTTTTTTTCTCGTGAAACACGCCCACTCAGTAGTATCATCACGCCATTATCGATCCTTGCCGCGGTTTTCATGGAGTCGTACCGCCCAATGAGTTGCTGGACCCTGCTTGGCCTACCGGCCACCTCCGATACCCGCTCCATCAAGCGCCACTACGCCAAACTGCTGAAACAGACCCGCCCGGACGAAGACCCGGAGGGTTTCCAGCGCCTGCGCGACGCCTATGAGCAGGCCTTGGAGCAGGCCCACTGGATGACCGAGGCCGAAGGCGAGGACATCCCGCAACCGGCGCCCTGCCTCGACGACCTCCCAGTACTCCAGGCCCCGGCACCACTGTCTCCGGCACAACGGGTCGCACCGCTGCTGGAAGGCATCCGCATCGAGCAACTGGATCAACGCCATCGACAGGCCCTGGAGGCCGACTGCCTGCTGGAGTTCGAGCTGGGCTTGCTGCGCCATTGCGTGGAGCACCCCGAACAATCCAGCCAACTGCTGGCCTGGGCCCTGGGTACTTTCCACTGGCTCACCGCCTGGCAACGCCTGGAGCTGCCGGAGTACCTGACCGATACGCTGTTGCAACAATGCCGGCAGGCCCTTGAGCAACCCTTGCGCGAGGCCCTGGAGCACCAGGATGCCGAGGCCTTCACCCACGTCTATGCGGCGCACGCGCAACAGGACTGGTTGCACAGCCTGGACCAGCGTCAATGGTTCAACCAATGCCTGGCGACGATGTTGCTGGAAAGCCCCTACTGGTCCAGCGAGGTCTTCCGGGCTGTCTGCGCCGGCCAGGGTTGGCAGGAGGGCAAGGACAACACCTGCCCACTCCAGGCATGGCAGCGCCTGCTGGAGCGCGATGAGGCCCCAGTGTTCATTGCCCGCCAGCGGACCCTGGCCACACAACCGCCGGCATCCCCCGAGCAGCGAGCCGCCTACCTGTTGCTGGCGCCCATCAGCCTCGGGCGCCGCCGGGCCTTCGCCCGACGCCTGAACGAAGAAGACTGGGCCAGCTGTCGCAAACTCAGCTCCCGCCTGCATGCCGACCATCCACTGCTCGCCGCCCAGATGCCGGGCAGTACGCCATTCTTCTGGCGCGACTGGGAGTTCGCGTTCAATTCCTGGCCGATGTACCTGGCGCTGTTCAGCGCCTGCCTGGCCGGAGCCTTGGCCCGCTATGCCCCGCAAAGCAACAGCCTGGGAGAGATCATCGGAGTCACGCTGTTCTGGAGTGCCTGCTTCGCCGCCTCCGCGGCGCTCCTGCATTGGCTCTGGCAACCCCTGGCCCATCGCCTGTGGGCCCGTGATCATCGTCTCGGCAGCCGCCTGCCGAGCTGGCTGAATCCCAACCAGCGCTTGCTGCCCCTGCGGGATCTGTTGCCGGTAGCCGTGCTCGGCCCTGTCCTGGGTTACGTCTGCGGCCCAATCAGCGCCTTGGTTTACCTGGCGGTCCTGCCGAGCATCGCTCTGGTGCGCAACATCGAGTTCAAGCACGGCATGCCCTGGCGTCAGCTCGCCCCCTGGCAACGACGCCTAATGGGCGGCCTGGGCTGCGTGCTGTTGGCCGCCGGCCTGCTGGCGATCAAGCTGCTGGGCGACTACGGCACGGTCACCGCCAACCAGGGCCTGCAACAATGGAGCGAACGCCTGTGCGCACGGATGCCAGCCAACGCCCCTGACTGCGCCGCGCCGGCCACCCGCGCCCAGTGGTACGGCCGGGAGGGCACGCCATGAACCCCAATTGGTTATTTCCGATCGGCCTGGGCCTGAGTTTGGCCCTGTTCGGGCTGGCCGGTTCCAGCAAGCAGTTGGGACAAATCGATCTCTGGCTCGATCACCGGGACAGCCCCTATACCGCCCAGGCCAACGCCCTGAATCCGATCATCGATTGCATGAACCAGGTGGATGTACCCTGGCGCGCAGTGCACCAAGCCTATCTGGCCGAGGGCAAGCCGCGCTCGGCGGCCCCTGGAGCCTATGACCTGCGCAGCCAGGGCGGGCCGGACATCGACCTGGCCTATCGCAGCTCCTGCAGCGGTGACATTGGCGCCAAGCTGCGCAGCCTCGACCCCGAAAGCCCCCTGCTGGCCGCCACCGAGCGCTACCAACAAGTGCTTGCGCGCTTCGTCGCCCTGACCGGGGACGCACACCTGCACCGCCTGGGCCTCGGCCGAAGGCTGGATGAAGCACAGCTCGATGAACGGGTACGGCAACTGGAGATCCAGGCCCCGGACTATCTGCAAGCCTCGAACGCTGTGCGCCAGTTGCTACAGCCGCAGGATATCGAGCACCGCCCCCAGCAGTTGCAGCGCCTGGAGCAGGGCCTGGGCCGTAACGTCCACTGGGCTTTGCTCAACTACATGATCCAGGCCCGAAGTACCATGGACCTGCTCGACCATGGCATTCGCCAGCGCACCCTGACCCCGGCGCAATTGACCCAAGCCACCCAGGAACTACGCCAGGCCTGGGATGCCCGGCAACAGTTCATCGGTGGGATCCAGGACAAGGACACCCGCGAGGCCCTGTACCTCTGGCAACTGATCGCCGCTCCCAGCCAGCATTACCTGCAGGCCCTGGACACCCTGCACCGGGACTGGCTGCAGCACGCCGAACCGCAGCGCCTGAGCGAGGACTTCCACGCCGTGGCCCAGGGCTACGACCAGATGCTCTATCACTACAACCAGCTGGCGCGTAGCCGTTATTGAAAGCGCTGCCCAAGCCAGGGCAGCACTGCCCGACTCATTTGTTCTTCAGTTGCACATAGGACTGGTGCAGGTCCGAGGCCCAGCTGTCGATGACGCTCTTCACATCGCTGGCCTGCATCACCTGGGTGTCGTTATCCAGGGACTTCCCGGTGCCCTTGCGCACCACTTCGGCGATCACCCGGTTGCTGCCACCATCGAGGAAGGCCGCCTCGGTGCCCAGGGTGGTCTCCTGGTCACGAATACCGCTGGCCGTGCTGACCGCAGCCGCGACCAGGGCGATGGGGATGATCTCGTAGGGCTTGAGCCCCTCGGTCTTGCTGCTCACCGCAGTAATCGCGGCCCGTACCACCACCACGCCAGGCCCTGGCCCTGTGGCCACCGACATGGATTTGCCAAGCTCGCGCTTGAGCGCCTCATCGTAGTAGCGGGTGATACCGGACAAGGTGCTCTGGGGAATCTTCACCGTCGGCTGCGGTTGCGGGTAGAACTGGGTCGGCTCGATGTACACGCTGGTATAGCGGTCCAACTTGAGCTGGGGATCGATCCAGCGCATCACCTGTACCCCGGAGGGCGACTTGGCCTGCTTGAGCAGGCTGTAGTCGCTTAGAAACCCGGAGTAGTCCTCGGGCCGGGTCTCGTGGCTGGAGCAGCCCACCACTGCGAGGGAGGCAAGGCACAGGGTGCCAAGGGTCAGTGCAAGCTTCATGGATAACTCCTGTAGGTGAAGCAGCCATGGACTGGCTAGGGGAACTACAGGTATAGCCAAAAGCCTTGGCTTGCGCCGCCAACCTGTGGGGCGACACAGGAATGGGGCAAGGAACCTAGCGTCGGCGGAACAGCGGTCGCGGCTCGATCACCGAGCGCCCATACAGCACGCTCATGCCGGCCAGCCCCTTGAGGGCGTCCAGGGCGCATTTGTCCTCGCGCACGGCAAAACTGTCGAAACCGCACTGGCGCATATGGCTCAACTGGTCACGCAGCACATCGCCAATGGCCCGCAGTTCCCCACTCCAGCCCAGGCGAGTGCGCAACAGGTACGCCTGGCTGTAGCCCCGACCATCGCGAAAGCTGGGAAAGTCCACCGCCACCAGGGGAATCAGCCTGAACCAGGGCTTGAGGCTCTCCACCTCATCGTCCGGGCCGATCCACACCGCGTCCCGGGCCGGGTGATGCTCGATGCGACGCATCAACCAGCGGCCCAGCGGCAGGATCAACGGGCCATCAGGCAATGGGGCCTCGAGCCCTCGTACCAGGTGCCAGGCGTCGTCCTCCACCAACTGGGCCTCGCCCTCGTGCAAACGCAGCAGGTTGTTCATGCCGGCACCTCCTCCTTGGGGTAGACCTTCTCCTTGAACGGCTCCAGGCCAATGCGCTGCAAGGTATCGATAAACGGTTCGTCGCTTTCGCGATAACGCACGAACGTGCCGATGATCCGCTCGATCACCTGGGGGATTTCCTCGGCGCTGAAGGACGGCCCGATCACCTTGCCCAGCGCACTGTCCTTGCCCTGGGCGCCACCCAGGGTGACCTGGAACCACTCCTGGCCATTCTTGTCGACCCCGAGGATGCCGATATTGCCGATGTGATGATGGCCGCAGGCGTTCATGCAACCGGAGATGTTCAGGCTGATGTCCCCCAGATCGTGGACATAGTCCAGATTGTCGAAACGCTGCTGGATAGCCTGGGCGATGGGAATCGAGCGGGCATTGGCCAAGGCGCAGAAATCGCCCCCGGGGCAGGCGATGATGTCCGTCAGCAAGCCCGCATTGGCCGTGCCCAGCCCGTTGTCGCACGCCAGTTGCCACAGCTCGTACAGCCGTGCCTTGGGCACATCCGGCAGGACGATGTTCTGTTCGTGGGCGATGCGGATTTCACCGAAGCCGAAGCGCTCGGACCAATCGGCCACCGCCTCCATCTGCAGCCCGGTGACATCTCCCGGCGGCGCCGCCATGCCCGGCTTGGTCGAAAGCACCGCACTGGCGTAGCCCGGCATCTTGTGCGGCTGGACGTTATGCGTCACCCAGCGAGCAAAGGCCGGGGACTCGGCCAGGCGGCTGCCGTATTCCAGGTCGGTGTCCCCCAGGTGTTCATAGATAGGTGGCACGAAGGCACTGGCGACCCGCTGGAACTCGGCCTCGGTGAGCTGCGCCGGACCGTCCCTGAGGTGCTGCCACTCCTCCTCCACTTCCCGGGCGAAAGCCTCGATGCCCAGGGCCTTGACCAGGATCTTGATCCGCGCCTTGTACTTGTTGTCCCGCCGGCCATGGCGGTTGTAGACCCGCAGCACCGCCTCGACGTACGACAGCAGGTGTTGCCAGGGCAAGCCTTCGCGGATCTGCTGGCTGAGGATCGGCGTGCGCCCCAGGCCGCCGCCGACCATGACTCGCAGCAACATCTGGCCATCGGCGGCGCGATACAGGTAGAGGCCGATGTCATGCATCATGATCGCCGCACGATCCTCGTGCGCCGAACAAATAGCGATCTTGAACTTGCGCGGCAGGAACAGGAACTCCGGATTGATGGTCGACCACTGGCGCAGGATCTCCGCCAGCGGGCGCGGGTCCAGCAACTCGTCGGCGGCGACCCCGGCGAAGGCCTCGGTGGTGATATTGCGCACGCAGTTGCCCGAGGTCTGGATGGCGTGCATTTCCACCACGGCCAGGCGCTCGAGGATGTCCGGCACCTGGGCCAGTTCAATCCAGTTGAACTGCAGGTTCTGGCGAGTGGTGAAATGGCCGTAGCCACGGTCATAGTCCCGGGCAATGCCGGCCAGGGTCCGCATCTGCCGGGCACTCAGGGTGCCGTAGGGGATCGCCACCCGCAGCATGTAGGCATGCTTTTGCAGGTACAGGCCGTTCTGCAGGCGCAAGGGCAGGAACTCCTCCTCGCTCAACTGCCCCTCCATGAAGCGCTCGACCTGATCCCGGAACTGCGCCACCCGCTCAAAGACCAGGGCCCGGTCATAGTCGTCGTATTGGTACATGTGCCTACCTCGTCCTCATCGGTGCTGGTCGTGCTCTAAACGGCGCGTGGGGGTGAGGCGGCGACTATGCGCTTGCGGCGCAGATCGTTACAGAGGCAGGTAAAAACTAAAAAACCATATCAGCACCTGCCATGCCGCAGTTTCAATGAGCCAAATCTGATCCGTATTAATGCTGTTTTTCTGAGCCTGTTTTGTTTCTTCCTCGATTCCTACAGTGCACCCCGTGCCAGACCGGGTGGCCTGGCAAGACCTTGCAACCGTGGAAGCATTGACCATGAACTCAGCAACAATCGGACAGGCCTACAACTACAAGGTGGTTCGCCAATTCGTCGTCGCCACAGTGGTATGGGGGGTGATCGGCATGGCCATGGGGGTGTGGATCGCCTCGCAACTGGTATGGCCGGAAATGAACTTCGACCTGCCCTGGACCAGCTTCGGCCGCCTGCGGCCACTGCACACTAGCCTGGTGATCTTCGGTTTCGCCGGCAGCGCCCAGTTCGCCGCCAGCTACTACGCGGTACAACGTACCTGCCAGGTACGGCTGTTCTCCGACAGCCTGGCCGCCTTCACCTTCTGGGGCTGGCAGGCGGTGATCGTGATCATGCTGGTGACCCTGCCCCTGGGCTACACCACCACCAAGGAATACGCCGAGATCGAATTCGCCGGCGCCGTGTGGATGGCCGTGGTCTGGGTGGTGTACGGCATTGTGTTCTTCACCACTGTGGTGCAGCGCAAGAGCCAGCACATCTATGTCGGCAACTGGTTCTTCGGTGCGTTCATCCTGGTGATCGCCATGCTCCACGTGGTCAACCACCTGTCGATCCCGGTGGACTGGTTCAAGTCCTACCCGGTGTACTCCGGGGCCACCGATGCCATGGTCCAGTGGTGGTACGGCCACAACGCCGTGGGCTTCTTCCTGACCACGGGCTTCCTGGGGATGATGTACTACTTCGTGCCCAAGCAAGTGGGGCGCCCGGTGTACTCCTACCGCCTGTCCATCGTGCACTTCTGGGCGCTGATCACCCTGTACATCTGGGCCGGTCCGCACCACCTGCACTACACCGCGCTGCCAGACTGGGCGCAATCGCTGGGCATGGCCATGTCGCTGATCCTCCTGGCACCCAGCTGGGGCGGCATGATCAACGGCATGATGACCCTCTCGGGCGCCTGGCATAAGCTGCGCACCGACCCGATCCTGCGGTTCCTGGTGCTGTCCCTGGCGTTCTACGGCATGTCGACCTTCGAGGGCCCGATGATGGCGATCAAGACCGTGAACGCCCTCTCCCACTACACCGACTGGACCATCGGCCACGTGCACGCCGGGGCCTTGGGCTGGGTGGCGATGATCACCTTCGGCGCCATCTACCACATGGTGCCCAAGGTCTTCGGCCGCGAGCAGATGTACAGCGTGCCGCTGATCAACCTGCACTTCTGGCTGGCCACCATCGGCACCGTGCTCTACATCGCCTCGATGTGGGTCAACGGCATCACCCAGGGCCTGATGTGGCGTGCGGTCAACGAAGACGGCACCCTCACCTACTCCTTCGTCGAGGCCCTGCTGGCCAGCCACCCGGGCTTCGTGGTGCGGTTTGCCGGCGGCGTGTTCTTCCTCAGCGGCATGCTGCTGATGGCCTACAACACCTGGCGCACCGTGCGCGTGGCCGATAGCCGGCTGGCACTGAACGACGCCCAGATCGCCTGACCCCCCCTGCACGCCGGCCCAGAGGCCGGCGTTGCCAATCTCGGGAGCACCACACGATGGACATTCTGTTCAACCTGCTGGGGGTGGCGTTTCTCTACCTCTGCATCGAGTACTGCCTGCGCCACCAGAGCACCAAGAGCCTGGATGACGCCAGCCTGATCCCCTTCGCCGACGACCCGGAGGTGGCCCGCCGAGTGGAGCTGGCCACCGGCAAGAAGGTCGACGCCGTAGCCCCGGAGGAAGCCAAGCCGGGCTGGATCAACCTGGAAATGTAGCCGCCGGCTTGCCGGCGCATGGGCCGCCAGGATGCGTACCGGGCAAGTGGCGCCCCTTGCCGGCGAGCCCGCGCTAGGAAATGCAAAAGCGCTGGCGATAGCTGCGGGGCGTCATGCCGAGGCTATGGCGCAAGGCACTGCCCAGGTGCGACTGATGGGCAAAACCGCAATCCTGGGCAATCGCCGCCAAAGGCAGGTCGCCATGCGCCAGCAAGCGGCGGGCAGCCTGCAGCCGCACCTCGGTGATCCAGGCATGGGGCGTGATGCCCACCGCCCGGCGAAAATCCCGCAGCAGGCGCAGTTCGTTATGGCCATAGGTCACTGCCAATTGCGTCAGGGACAGCGGTTGCGCGTACTGATCGGCAATCTGCTGCAACACCAGCTCCAGTCGCGGCATCGACGCGACAGCGCCAGCCTGCTCCTGGGGCAGGCCGATAAAGGCCAGGGCACACTGCTCCAGGGCCAGCACATCGCGCACAGGTGCCAGCAGCAGGCGGCGCATCTCCCTGCCCAGGGCCAGGGCCCGCGCATGCCCGGGGCATTGCACACGTCGCGCGCCGGCAATCAGGGGTGCCTCGCCCTGCCAGCGGGCCAGCAGGTATTCACCGCCGCTTAGCGACTCGGAAAACACCTCGACCCCCTTTGGGGTCAGGGCCAGGGTGCCGGGCCAGCTGTCAAAATCCTCTCGGTGATCGGAGTCGATGGCATGCACTCCGCGCTGGCGCTCCAGGGTCACCCCCAACGTCTGCCACTGCACGGGGTCGCGGGCGCTGTAGGCCGCGGCCGGCAGCAGTTGCAGCACCAGGCGAGCATCCAGCAGGCGATGTTCGAGCACTCCGGGCATATGAAATTTCCTGATAGATCGCCACCCGTGGCAGCGCGAAACTGAAGCTCACACAACAGCACTACAGAGGAGTTGCCCATGCGCACCATCGGCCTGCTTGGCGGCATGAGCTGGGAATCCAGCGCCGAATACTATCGCCTGATCAATCAGCAGGTACGTGACCGGCTGGGGCCGCTGCGTTCGGCGCGGTTGCTAATGTACAGCCTCGACTTCGGCCCTGTCGAACAGGCCCAGCATGCCGGGCGCTGGGACGATGCGGCGGCGATCCTGGTGGATGGCGCCCGACGCTTGCAGGCCGGTGGCGCCGACTGCGTGCTGCTCTGTACCAACACCATGCACAAGGTGGCGCACCAGATCCAGGCCGCCATCGAGGTGCCCTTCCTGCATATCGCCGATGCCACCGCCCAGGCCGCGCTGGACGCCGGCACCCTGCGGGTGGGCCTGCTGGGCACCGCCTTCAGCATGGAGCAGGAGTTTCTCAAGAGCCGCCTGGCCGGTCATGGCCTGCAGGTGCTGGTGCCCGACGCGCCGCAGCGCCAACAGGTGCACCGGATCATCTACGAACAGTTGTGCGTGGGCATCATCAGCGAAGCGTCGCGCCAGGTGTATCAGCAGGTGATCGATTCGTTGCAGGCCCAGGGCGCCCAGGCGGTGATCCTGGGCTGCACCGAGATCGGCCTGTTGCTCAAGCCCGAGCACAGTCCCCTGCCCCTGCTCGACAGCACCGAGCTGCATGCACGGGCAGCGGTGGCCTTCGCCCTGGGGGATTGACCCACAGCGCCGCCCCGAGTGTTTCGAAAGGCACAAGCGCTGCAGCGACGTCCCCATCGGGGCCGAGCGCTGCCACAGCCGACGGCAAGGATGAGTCAGGCCGGGCGCCGCAGGCGGGCCATGCTCAGCACATCGATAAACTGGCCGCCACGCACCGCGTAATCACGCAGGCGGCCTTCGCTCTCGAAGCCGAACTTCTGATACAGGCCGATGGCCGGCAGGTTGTCGGCATACACCGTGAGATCGACCCGGTGCACGTTCATCCAGTTGTCCGCCACCTCCAGCACCGCCGCCAGCAGTCGGCTGCCGATGCCCTGGCGCTGCCACTCCGGCGACACCCCCATGCCGATGCTCGCGCAATGGGCGCGGCGCACCCGGGCCATCTGCTCCAGGCTGCAGCTGCCGATCACCGTGCCCTGATGCAGGGCCACCAGGGACACCAGGCGCTCGTTGTCAGCCCGCTGGATCAGGCGCTGGCGCCACAGCTCGCGGGACTGATAAGGCATCTGCAGGGTCTGGGCCGCCACACTGGGCGTGCTGTACAGCACGGTCAGTCCGTCGACATGGGCTTCGGTGGCGCGCTCGATGATGATCCGGGGGTGGTCGTTGGCCATGGTGCAGTCGTCCTTGCTATACAAATGGCCACCGAGTGTAAAACTCCCAAAGCTATTCTGGCCAGGCAAGTGAATGCCAGATTGCCTGTATGGCGACGTGGGATGTTCCGATACAGGCTTGCACTTAAGCTTCAGCGCAAAACCAACCAGCTCCCGTGGCGACGGCTACAACTGCGTACGACACCCCACCCTCCGGCAAGGTGCCGCCGATCAATGGGCAGCCTGCGAGCACGTCGAAACACTCCAACCATGAATGGCCCTTAGACAAACCACTCCTGGCGCTCGGTGAAGGTGTGCAGTATCAGGTCGACCAATTGCTGCACCTGTTCCTCATGCTCTACTTCGGCGTTCACCGCCAGCCAGGCGCGACGTTGCATGTGTTCGTTGAACAACCCGGGCAAGGCCGTGAGGCCACGGTCGAAACGGCTGATGTACTGCGGCAGCAGGCCGATGCAGGCGCTGCAACGGATCATTTCCAGCATCAGCTCATAGGAATGCACATGCACCACCCCGGCCAAACGCTGCTCCACCAGGCTGTTCCAGGGCCGAAAGGGTTCGATCTGGCGATCGTGCTGCCACTGCACCAGCATGTAGTCGGTCAGGTCATCGAGGCTGTCAGGGCGCGCAGCGACTCGGGAGTAGCGCTTGGCGATATGCGGCAAATAACCGATGCGCGCCAGGGGCTGGGGCTCGCGGATCGCGAAACTGGGGCCCGGCAGCGGGGAATCCTCGGCGGCCAGCCACAGCACCAGGTCGGCGCTCAGGGCACGCAGCGACAGATCGCTGTCAATGGAAATGATCTCCAGGCGTGCGCTGGCATTGCGCCGCAACAAGGCGATCAGGTCGCGCCCAAGAATGTCGTGCAGGATGGTTTCCGCAACAGCCAGGCGGATCAGGGGCTGCTCCACCACTGGCAAGCGTCGCTGGTGCGCCAGGGCGATCAATTGCGCCTGCAGTTGCAGGCCCTCACGGCTCAGGCTCAGGGCGTTGCCCTGGTAGCAGAACAGCGAGCGCCGCAAGTGTTCCTCCAACAAGGCCAATTGCTTGCGCAATAGCGTGGCCTTGATGTTCAGGCTGCGGGCGGCCTGCATGAAGCAACCGCAGCGGGCACTGACCAGAAAATACTGGGCGACCTCAGGATCGATCCCGGCGGCCAGGGCCAGCCAGGCTTCCCGGGGTTCCTGGGGAACGGTGTAGGGCGCGCCCCCCAGGAGTGGAGCAGGTTCGAGAAATGACATCGATGACTCCCTGTCTTGTTGACTGTTGCTTCCTTGGCTTGCGCCGGTATTGGCGGTCGTAGGCCCGCCGTCGAGAGGACATGGGGAGACGGCCGGCGCCGAGCCTCGCAAGATGGCCGGCGCCGCTTGTGCCGCTCCCACATGGGCCGTTTTCTACAGTTTTTCCTCCAGGACCTGGTTGAGCACTGCACCGTCGATGCTCAGGGTCGCCGTATTGAGCATGCCTTCCAGGTATGCCTTGGCGATCTGTTCCTGACGTTGGGCTCGCAGGGCCTGGGTCAGCTGGTCACGCAACTCATCCAGGCTGGCAGTGCGTGCCGGCTGCTGCTCGGTGAGCTTGAGCACATGAAAGCCCGCCGCGCTCTGCACCACCTCGGAAACCCCACCCACCTTGAGCCGGGCCACTGCGCCACGTACTTCCGGTACCAATTGCTGCAAGGGCTGCAGGCCCGAGTCCCCACCGCGCTGGGCTGTGCCCGGGTCCTGGGAGTACTGCGCGGCCAGGGCCGCGAACTCGGCCGGGGCCGCCTGCGCTTTTTTGCTCAGTTCCTGGGCCAGGCGCCGCACTTGCTCCAGCGCCTGGGGCTCGTTGACCGCCAGGAAGATCTGGCTGACCCGGTACAACGGTGGGGTCTGCCAGGCCGACTTGCCGCTGTCATAGGCCTGTTGCAACTCGGCCGCACTGGGGTAGTCCGCCGGTACCTGGCTGACCGACTGCAAATAGTCGCGAAAGACGATCTGCTCGGTGGCTGCGCGCGTCTGCTGCTCCACGTCCGGACGTTGGCGCCAGCCTTGGGCATCGGCCTGCTCGAGTACCGCCTTCTCCGCCAGGCGCGAGCGAATCCAGGCCTCCAGGGCCGGGCGATTGGCTCGCAGTTGCTGGCCGGACGCCTCGGGCAGGCTGGCGAACAGGGCCTTGAGCTCCGTTGCCGCGACCTGCTGGGAGCCCAGGCGCGCCACCGCCGGGCCACTGGCCTGGGACTGTTGCAGCAGCGCCGATGCCGGCTGCTGTGCCGCCACCGGGTCGCTGCCCGGCCGCAAGGCCAGCCCCAGCGCCAGGCCGAGCAGGGTCAGTGCCCCGGCACCGACCACCAGGGTCGGCTTCTTCACAGGGCCGCTACCTCTTCAGCACTGGCAGGTTGCGGCGCATCGCCCTGTTCGGCCTGGGCCTGCAGGCGAGCGGCCTGCTGGCTGTACTCGCGCAGGTAGACGATGAACTCCTGGAGCAGGCGATCCCACAGCTCCAGCTGGCTGCGCAGGTGAGTGTCACTGACCCCGGCCACCACCACATCCATCTCCATCACCAGGAATTCACCCTGCAGCGACAACCGGGCGAAGCGCCGCGAAGCATTCCACAACTCGGCCAGCCCGGCCGGCAGCTCGCCCTGGACCCGCAGGGCGCAGCTGTAGGTGAAGTCCACATAGTGTCCCGACTCCCCCGCCGGATTGCCGAAACGCACGGCATAGCCGATGCCCTGGCTGGCACTGAGCAACTGCACGATGCCGTTCTGCTCGGTCTGGTTGACCCTGTAGCCGGCGCCTTGCAAAAGCTCGGTCAGGCTGTCGGTGGTTACGCTGGTAATCAAGGTTGCTTGAGTCATGTTCATATCTTCCTTGGTAATCAATGAGCGCTCGCCGCCCGGGGAGCGTCGAACTGAGTCTGGTACAGGTCATCACCGAAGCCCTGGGCCAATTCCTCGAACTTGACCCTAGCACTGCCAGCGAAAGGCTGACGGATCTTCACCACCTCGGCCACGTCGATCTTCTCGTAGGCGGTGAGGATTTCCTTGGCGATGCCATACATTTGCTGATTCTTGACCGCACATTGCTGCACTTGTGTGTCACGTTCGTTCAATTGCGCCTGGAGCTTGGCGCGCTCCGCTTCCTTGCCGCGGGCCAGCACCAGCAGTTCGTCGTAGGCTTTCTTGAATTTTCCCAGCTGCTCGCTGTTGGCCACAGCCTGGGCCTGGGCCTGGCTCTGCAGGTTCTGCTGCTGGCCCGCCAGTTGCTCGGCCACGCCGCGGACCTTGGCCAGTTCGGCGCTCAGTTGCTTGACCTGGGCCTGGGCCTCTTTGGCCGCATTCTCGGCGGCCAGCCGCGCGGCGGCCGCCTGCGCCTGCTCGCTCTGCAAGGCCTGCAGTTGCTGGGTGGTGCTGCGCAACTGGGTACGCAAGCGCTCCTCCATGCCCTCGGCCGTGGCGCTCGCGCTGGCCAACACGCCACAGGCCAGCAACAGGCCCAGGGCCCCTGCCCTTGTCCGGCTGTTCATAACCATCCTCCCTGCGCTTAGAAGCGCGTGTTGAGTTCTAGCTGCATGACGTCGACTTCATAACGCGGCCCATAGACTTGCGATGCGCTCATGTAGCGGGCCGTGGCGTAGATGTTCTTGTCGATGCCGTAGTTGCCGCCCAGGAAGTAGCCCTTGGCGTTGGTGCCCCCCAGGTGGAACGAAGAGTCGTTGAAACCGTCGGGCAAGGCATCGGGCTGGATGTACTTGTAGCCAGCCAGCAGGTTCCAGTCGCCGGCCTTCTTCATTTCCAGGGCGTTGCCCAGGGTGAACTGCAGCATCAGCGCATTGGCGCCGCTCTCGAACTCGCCATTGCGATTGATGTTGTTGACGATCTGGCCTTCGCTGCGCTTGAGCATTTCGGCCTTGTCGTAGGCCAGGTTGTGGATGTAGTTGCCCTGGGTGCGCAGGTGCAGGTCATCGGGCAGCTCGGTGTCCCAGGCCAGGTTTAGGTCCAGCACGTCGAACTTCGAGGCCAGGCCCACGTATTGCGGCTGCGGGGTCAGGCCAGGAGTGGCCGGGTTGGGCGCGATATTGCGCAACAGGAATACGCTGTTGCCCTTCTGCATGAAGGCCACGCGCGAGCCGTCGGTATCGCAGCCCGGGGCGCCGGCCCATGGTTTGCAGGGGCTGGAGCGCTGGCCTTCGATATCGTCGAAGCGGTAGTAGGCCAGTGCGCCCTTGAGGCTGTTGCTGCGGTTGATCTTCCAGTTGGCGCCGATCTGCCCGCCGAACAGCCACTTGGTGTCGCTTTCGTTCTTGTCGAAACCGTTGCTGGTGGCCGTGTCGTTGGTGTATTCCACCGGGAAGGCACCGACCGTGCCGAACAGCCCCCAGTCGCTGTTGAGCTTGTGGTTGAAGATCGCCGCCACACCGTCGAAGTTCAGGTCGTTGGAATACAGCATGTCGGTGGAATAGAACGGATTGGCGATCCGCCCGCCGGTCAGGGTCAGGTCCTGGGTGGCCTTCCAGGTCAGGTAGCCCTGGTCGAGCCAAATGTCCTTCTTGCCAAAGCCGCCGCCCAGGGTCTGGGTGGTGGACACCGGATTGTTGTCCGACCCCGTGCCAATACGGATGCCGGCGGTCCATTCCGGCGAGATCACCGCCTTCATCCCCAGGCGGGCCCGCAGGCGGAACAGGTTGTCACGATCTTCACGGGTGTTGAGCAGCGGCGGCAGCTTGCTGTTGGTGTCCTTGTTGACGTCGTAGGGGCCGCTGTCGTTGAGCTTGGCGTAGTCGACGATCTCGTTGCTGTTGTTGTCGGCGAAGAACCGCGACTCACTACGCAGGCGAATGTCGCCATCGAAGGTGATGCGCGAGACCCAATCCGGGAACGTATTGGGCTGGGCCCAGTTCTCCTGCTTGGCGGTGGCCATGACCTCGGCCTTGACCTGGTCGCGGATCTGGTCGCGGACAATCGCCGGTACGTACTGCACCCGCACGTCTCCCGGCGCTGCCGCAGGTCCGCTGGCGGCCACCGCAGCCACTGTAGCGTTGGCCTGGCGGGCTTGCTGGGCCTCCTTTTCGGCCTGGGCAATCAGCCCGTCGGCCTGCTCCTGCTTCAGCACTCCCTGCTGCACCAACAGACGGATCAGGTTGATCGTGGCGTTCTCCGAGGGCGCGGTCGCGGCGGCCGTGGCCTGTCCGGCCAGGGTCAGGGCAACCATGCCGAGCGCCAGGGTCAATCGATTCATGGTGGAAATCATCTGCACACAACTCCTGTAGAAACTGCAAAAGAGGTTCGATCAATCCGGGCGCCGGCCCTTGAGGGACAGGCGCACAGGCAAGGTCAGGGAAGCCGGCATGCGTTCCTTCAAGCGCGGCGTAGCTCGCAGTGCCGCCAGTACCTGTTCGTCGGTCTGGGCATCGCCACTGGAATGGGCCAGCACGACCCGGGTGACCTGGCCGTCAGCGCCCAGCCACAGGTCCACCTGCAGCGCATAGGCCTTCTTGCGCAGCTCAGGGTCCTCGCGCAGCACTCGCTGGAAAGTCGCCGCCAGGTATTGCTTGTAGGTTCCGGTGCCCAGGCCGCCGCCACCGGAGCCGGCCATGCCGCCACCCTTGCCGGCGCCGATGTTGAACGCATCGTTGCCAGCCTGGGCATCACCGTCGATCTGCATCGGGTTGGCCAGGTCGTCCGCCGGCGATGGCGGCGCCTCTTCCTCCGGCTTGACCTCCTCGGGGGTCGGCGTGGGTTCGGGCTCCGGCACCTTTTCTTCCACCGGGTCTGGCTCCTTGGGCTTTTCCGGCGGCGGTGGAGGTGGCGGCGGTGGTGGCGGCAACGGGATGATGGTCGGCACCTTCGGCGCTTCCCGGCGCACCCCGGCCATGTCGTTGGCCCACTGCCACAGCAGCCAGGCGGCAGCGCCAGCCAGCAGCAGCCCGACACCCCACTTGAGCACGCGCACGACTCTCGGCTTGCGCTGAACGGGCGGTAGCTGGATCGGTTGTTGTGCGGTCATGACTCAGCCCTGGGGTTTGCCGGTGACCAGGCCGACCTGGGACAACTCCAGGCGGCGCAGCAGGTCGAGGACTTCGATGACCTTCTGGTACTGCACCGTGGCGTCGCCGCGGACGATGATCGGGAAGTCGGGGTTCTGCGCCTTCTCGATGCGCAGGCGTTCTTCCAGCTCGCCCAGGGTCACCGGGTAGGCGTCGAGGAACACCTGGCCGCCATCGTTCACCGAAATGGCCTTGGTCTTGGCCTCCGACAGGGACACCGAGGCGCTGGCCTTGGGCAGATGGATCTGGATGCCCGAGACCTGGGCGGTGGCGGTGAGGATGAACATCACCAACACCACCATCAGCACGTCCACCAGGGGCGTGATATTGATGCTGTCGACGGCGGCATCGTCTTCGTCGTCATGGGAGGCGTTCACGGAAGCCATGGCAGTTCTCCTCAGGCCGGGACCGATGCGTTGCTGTGGCTGACGCGCCAGTGGGCGTTCTCGTGCTGCTGGCTCTCGCCATGCAGTTCCGCCAGGCGAGTGATGAACTCATCGACGAACACCCGCATGTCGGCCCCCACTTCCTTGTTGCGGGTGATCAGGCGGTTGTAGCCGAACAACGCCGGGATCGCGACGAACAGGCCCATGGCGGTGGCCAGCAAGGCCGCAGCCATGCCCGGGGCGATGGCATTGATGTTGACGTCGCCGGCCATGGCGGTACCGAGGAACACCACCATGATCCCCAGCACCGTGCCCAACAGGCCGATGTAGGGGCCGCCGGCGATGGCGTTGGAGAGGGTCGAGAGCTTGGCGCTCAGTTGCTGGTTCTCGCGGGTGCGCACCCCGTCCATGGAGCAGCGGATGGCCTCGATAGTGGCCGCCGACACCGACGAGGTATCGGCGCCCTGCTCGCGGCGGGTGCGGATCTCCTTGACCGCCACCAGGTACAAGCGCCACAGCGAGGATTGCTCCAGGCGCTCGGCCAGGGCCTGGTCATCGGCGAACATTTCCAGGCGCGTGCCGACCCTGGCGAACTGCTCGCGAAACAAGGCATTGGCGGCACTGACACGGCTGACCATGCGGTTCTTGCGCAGCATGATGACCCAGGACTGGATCATCATCGCCACCAGCACCAGGATGATCACCCAGGCATCCATCGGTACCGCCTTGAGCAGGAAGCCCAGGCTGCCGAAACCGAAACCGGACTGTTCTTCATCGACGCCGTAGGCCACCAGCTTCGACTCGGCCCCCTGGGAACTTGCATCCGCAAGAATCAGCGCTGCAGGTCGTACCACCTTGGACAGCCGCAACTCGTCCAGCGCCCCGGTGAACGGCAGGAAATGACTGGCCTCGGCGCCAGGGGCCGGCGGCAGGTCGGCACCGATGGCCAATACCGAGTTGAAGCTGGCGATGGCCTGGGCCAGGCTCGCGGTCTCGCGGCCATTGACGTACAGGGCGAGCTTGCTGCCCTCCCCGCTCAAGGCCAGGTGTTGCCATTGCCCCGGATTCAACGGTTGGGTGGACACCGCGCGCTGGCCATCCACTTCCACGAACGGCACGCCCTGGTTGACCCCGATCAGCAGGCTGGAGGCACCTTCGCGACGGGCCAGCAACAGCTGCTCACCACTGGCCTGGTCCAGGCGTACCCAGGCACTGAAGGTGAACGCCCCACCGGCGTTGTGCTGCAGCGACGGGCTGGCCGGCAACAGCAGCGGCTGGCCGCTGAACTGCAAGGCACGGCCGATGACGCCCTCGATGGCCGCGCCAGTGGCGTTCTGCGCGGTGTTGCCGTAGGCGGTGGTGTCCTTGGCGGGCGTGCCATTGCTGCCATCGAAATGGTAGATGGCGGTATAGCTGGGATCGAAAGTCAGCTGGCCATTGGCAGTACCCGGGGCCTTCTGGTTGCCGTAGTACATCCAGATATCCTGGCGCTGGCCACCTTCGACCCTGGGCACATCGACCCAGATCAGCGCCATGCCCATCAATGGGTCGAAGCTCTCGATCTGGTGGTTGAACACGGTCTTGTCATCGGCGGCGACAAACCGCAGGTCGGACCCGTCTTCCTTGACCCCGTCGAACGTGAAGTTGCCGGTGTGCAAGCGCACCAGCAAGGCGGTGCGGCCCAAGGCCTCGTTGATGCCGGCGCCCTGGGGTGTAGTGTCCACGGTGATCTGCTTGCGGTAGTGCCAGTCGTCCTGCCACCAGGCATGGGCCGTAGCCGGGAGCACGAAGCCCAGGCAGATCAACAGGCTCAGGAATAAGCGTTGCATGGAAGGGGTTCTCCGTAAAAAGTCAGAACGTCGCCTGCACACTGAAGTGCACGCGCGGGTCGTGTTTCTGGGTGTTGGGCCCGTCTTTGAGCGGGTAGCCCCAGTCCAGGCTGCCGGACAGCCACTTGCTCAGGCTGGCGCGAGTGCCCAGGCCGACGCTGGCCAGGCTGTATTCGTCGTCCTGTTCCGGCAGGGGCTCATGCAGGCTCAGGCGGGCACCTTCGGCGAAGGCGTAGAAGCGCCATTCCTGCACGTAGCTGCCGAGGAACTTGGCCAGGGACGGCGTGCGCAGCTCCTGGGAAAACAGGTAGCCCTCGTCTCCTGTGCGTTCAGCGGCCAGGTAACCGCGTACCGACGTGGCACCGCCGGCGGAATACTGCTCGTTGGACACCAGCGGCCCCGAGGCCAGCTGGAAGGCGCTCTTGGATGCCGACTGCCAATCGTTGTCGAAGGTGTAGGTAAAGTTCAGGTCGCCCTTGAGCACCGAGAAACTGGCACTGGCTTCATCGCGCTTGAACTGGAACTCGTGGGCCTCGCTGCCATAGCCGAAAGAGCGCCGGGTACCGATCACCAGGTTCAACCCCAGGCCCAGCTGGGACTTTTCGCTGTAGCGGTAACCGTTGTAGCCGAAGGTCAGCGGGGCGTACTTGAGCGGGATCTCATCGCGGCTGTTGCCCAGGCGCACTTCTTCCTTGAAGTCCTTGAAGTCCACCCCCAGCGAAAACGAGTTGGCCCAGTTGCCCGAGGCCGGCAGGGTGTAGATCGCCGACAATCCATAGGAGTGACCCTTGCCCAGCACATTGCTGCCGCCGACGGTGGCGATGTTGCTGTCGGACTGGTAGCCGGAGAACTGCAGGCTCCAGCGATCCGTCAACGGCGCGGTGTAGGAACCGGACCAGACCTTGGCATTCTCGGTGTCCTGGGGGGCGGTGAAAAAGGTCAGGGACACGCTGTGGCCCAGTTGCCACAGGTTGTCGTAGCCGACGCTGGCCACCGAGCGCAGCTTTTCGGTGTCGGCGCTGTAGTCGTTGTTCAGGCCGAGGCTGGCGCGCCAGGGATTCTGGTCCTCCACTTGCAGGTCCACATCCATGGTTCCCGGGCGCTGGCCCTCGCGCACCAACGGCATGACCTGGCGCCCCGTTCCCCGATTGAGGCCGGCCAGCTGGCTCTGCACCGTGGCGAAGTCCGGGACCTGGCCTTCCTTGAGCGCCGGCACCTGGTCGCGGATCTCCACCGGCGAATAGTGCTTGGCGCCCACGACCCGCACACGACCGACCTTGGTCTCGCTGACCTGCAGGTAGACGATGCCGTCCTCGACCTTCTGCTCCGGCAGTTCGACGTATACCGACTGGTAGCCCCGGGCCTGATAGACCTTCTGCAAGGCATCGCGAGCGCCTTCGATATCGCTCAAGGCCTTTTGCGGGCCCAGGAACGGGTACACCGCCTCCTCGATCGCCCGGGCATCGAGCACCGTATTGCCGCGTACGAAGTACTCGTTGACGTCCACCAGCTTGGCTGGTGCCGTCTCGGCCACGGCGGCCTGCCCGGCCTCCTCGGCCTGCACCACCGGCGCCAGCGCCAATAGCGTCAACCAACCGCACAACGGCCACCAGCGCCCGCCACTGCCCGGTCGTCCTGATTTGCCCAGATGCTCCACACCGCCCCCTAGAAGTCTGAAAATTGGCGCGCGCACGCGCATTGCCGTCGCCGTTTGCACAGCGTTTGGCCGATTCAATTGCTGGTGATCGTGGTGTTGTCGTGGCGTGCCAGCCAGGTATGCAGCAGCGCGAAGTTCAGCGAAAACTCCGGCATCTGCAGCAGGGCGCCGCAGAACACTTCACCGATGATCTTGTGGATCAGTTGCACGGCCTGCGGGTTGTTCAGCAGCGTGGCGATGTCGCGGCTCAAGACACTGAAGCTCCAGACCTTCTGGTTCAGGCCCAGGCCGACGAACCAGCGGAACAGCAGGTTGTAGTTGAGCTGTTCGTAAAGCTGCTGTTCGCTTTGGACCGAGTACAAAAGCTGCAACAACAGGATGTGCATCACCGTACGCGGCGCGATGAACATACCGGCCTCGGCATGGAGGCTCAGGAACAGGTCGCCCTGCTGATCAAGCAACTCCTCGATCTGCGGGCGCAGCAACACCAGCGAATGCCCCGGCGGGATGTAGCTGGACACCTCCTTCAAGGCCCCCTGCCAATCATCCTGGGACACGATCCAGACCCACGGAGCGCCATAGCGATAGACCGAGACCGGCTTCTTGCGAGCCGCTTCGACAATCTTCGACAGCCGTTGGTCCAGCTCCTGCATGCCCACTTTCGAGTAGCGTTCCATAGTCCCCATAGCCTCACTCCCGGCATCCCGCCTCGGCTTAAAAAAGTGGCCTTGCGGCCCCCTCAAGCGCGTTACATACCCAAGACCCAAGTGGCTATGCGCTACCGAACTTTTGTCATAAAAGCTTCATTCACAACCTGAAAATCAAACTGCCATCACAGCAATTCAACCGCTGCCGCAGGCTGCGTTGGGTTGGATATATGGAGGGGCTACAACCACCGCACAGGCTCGTGTAGCCGCTGCTGCAGGCTGTGCAGGGGTGCGGCCGGGGGCGCCGCGTTAGGCCAGATACAGAGGGAGCCACGGCCGCTGGGCGGGCGATCACAGGCTCGGCAGCGGCTACAGGGGATGTTGGGCGATCACGTCAATCCGGTGCCAATGCTTGGTCCCTCGCAGGCTGGGGCCGTCGTACTCGTGGACCTGGACGTGGATCAAGTCGAAATCGAGAAACAAGGCACGAACCTCTGGCTCGGAGTGAAACGTTCTCGACGGATCGCCCGCCCAGCCATCCCTGTCGCCAAAGAACTGGCCCACGAAGATCCCTCCGGGAAGCAGGGCAGCCCTGACCGTGGCCCAGAATTTTTCAAAGCTTTGCGGATGACAAAATGGCATCGACATGCCGGCATGGATCAATGAGGCCGCCGGCAATGCCACAAGGTCCTCGAACCTTTGCACGACAGCGACGCATTCGCGGCATGGGAAGCCTGCGCCGATGGCCCTGGCCCTTTCGATTGCACCAAGTTCCTGGTCTATCGCCAGAACATCCCACCCTGCCGCCATCAGGGCACGGGTTTCGTTACCAGCGCCGCACCCCAGGTCAATGGCTCTTGCCGAACCTGTCGAAAGGCTTGCAAGCGCCATCGCAGCCTGAAGCAGCGATGAGGCCGGACGCTCCTTGTGATGCTCGTAGTAGGTGCTCCACGGTGCTGGACCGCCTGGATTTCGCGACTGCATTCCTTGAACCGTTGCGGATGGTCATGGGTGGTGTAAGGCTTGGCGATACTGCCAGAGAGTGGATGACAGAATGTGAACAGTGGCATGGGCATAGGTAGCAATGTGAGAATGCGCACGCTTCGATACCCTGCGGCCGCCAGGTTCGGGGAGCTCCACAAGGATCAGGTCGACAAACGCTCACCCCATTGGAAAACCGGAATCACCCCATGAAATTCACCTTGGCCGGTCAAGTCATCGACCCGAAGAGCGTCGGTTATCGCAGCCTGGGCTTCGGCGAAGCGCTGGCCATCGCAGCAACCCCTTATGAGCTGCGCATCAGCCACAGTGAACTCCCACCGGATTTCCTGGACCACGCCGACAGCTTTACCGCCCAATGCCAGAGCGATGACCTGGCCCAGGGCTTTATCGACATCCCGGAGCTGGAAGCGATCGACTACCCAGGTTTCAGGACACTTTTGACAAGCCATCCCGACCTGGCCGCGCGCTTGATCCGGGACTACCTGTACTTTGATTTGTTCTATTCGCTGTTTCCGAACTCAGTCGGCCTCGACGTCGTGATCAACGACATCACCGACCTTTACCTGCAAGAGGACTCGATCATCGTCACGGGTAAAACATTCGCCGCTCGGTGAATACCAGGTCGCGCACAAGGCAATGCGCTGGTCCTTTCAGCGACAGCACAGGCAGCCGCCGATCCGCGGTTGATCGGGGTCACCGTCAACAAAGGTGACCGTGACCTCCTCCCCGACCTGCAAGGGCTTCACCTGGCCGCATTCGCTGGCGGCGCCAACGAGCCAACAGCTGCTCTTGTCATCAAAGCGACCTTCACGGTCCCAGGGAAATCGCACCTTGACCCGTCCAGGACGCGGCTCACCGGGTGTCTCTTCATCTTCCAGGGCGATGACCACCGCGACCTGGCTGCTTGGAACCTGGGGTTTGTGATGAACCACGGGGGGACGATGGAACACCTCCCACGCCAGCGCTGTAAAACGGTTGCGATAGCCCTGGAGCACATCGTCGCCGGGCTCGACGCTGTCGTCCCAGGCCTCGGGTTGCCGGCCTTCATGGAAGACCTGGGTGAGCAGCCATAGATCGTTGCCCTGGCCTGGGCAATCCGAGCATTCCACCACATGGCCACTGTGCAGGTAGACCTGTTTGCTCTGCCCCTCGACTTGGCGATGAACCATGTAGCGGCGCTCCAGGGTGCGCGCACCCGGAACCTGGATGTGTTCGCCAGCCACCCAGCCGTTCTCTTGTGCTAGAGCCGTGGCCTGCCCGATCCTGGGAAAAGCCGTCCGGTCGTCGGCAAATACCAGCACATGACCTTGAGCGCTGTGCTGGAAGTGAAAGTGAATCCCTTCCTCTTCGCACAAACGCTGGATAAAGTGCAGATCGGTTTCATCGTATTGGGTGCGGTAGTCACGCTGGGGATAGGTCGCCTTCAGCTCCAACCGATAGGCATCGCCCAGGATGCCGTGCTCCTCCAGTATCAGGGCGACGATTTTCGGCACCGAGAATCCTTGATAGACCCTGCGATTGATGCGGTGGCGCAAATAGGACAGGTGCGGAACGAGGACCGCTCGGTAGCGATCGCCACTGCGCTCGATGTGGTAGATCCGCCCATGAATTCCCCTACCCTGCGGGTCGAAACCCAGAAACGCCTCGGCGTCGACCAGGCTTTCCAGGTCCAGGCCAGGGTTTGCAAGCCACTCCATATTGAAGAAGTAAGGCTTGCTGATTGCCTCCTCACCACTAAATGCGAGCACTTGAACGTCGCGCTCGAGACCGTCGATTGTCAAACTGAAACATGTCTGATGGGCTGGTCTGGGCATCCACTGTTCTCGTATTGGATGAAGTGTTGAGTTGATGCTGTCGCGGACAGCAATGCAGGCATGGCTCTACTTGAAGAACCACGTCCAGGGCGAATCAATCTGATACTGCCTCGCCACCATTGCGACCAACAGGGCTTGAACAACAGTAAACAATTACAAGTAATTGACTGTTCAACGACATGCAGACACTTGCGAGGAGCGCCTTGCATTTCCCAGTAACTTCTTATCGACACGACTTGCTGCTTTAACTCTTTGCAAGCTTTCGTAGAGGGTGAAAGCCTGCAAAGAACAATCATTGAGATGATCGGTCCGGATCAGATACTACTCTTCACCTTGGTCCAGACCCGCGTGCGAATTCGCTCCAGTTTCAAGGGTAATGGCTCAAGCGGAACCAATTCAGCAACGACTTTCCGGTCTGGATAAATCCACGGATTGTCCCGCAACTTTTGTTCGACAAACTCCGTGGCATCCTTATTCGCATTAGGATAGAGCGTATGGTTTGAAGTCTTGGCAATAACTTCCGGGCGCAGCATGTAGTTGATGAACGCCAGCCCTTCCTTCGGATGGGGAGCGTCTTTTAGCAGCACCAGGTTTTCCGACCAGACCAGTGCCCCCTCGCGAGGAAGGCTGTAGGTAATCTTGCGGCCGGTGTTGGCCTTTTCATTAACGGCCTGTGCAGCAAGGGCACCGTTGGCCCATCCCACGACAACACAGATATTGCCATCAGCCAGGTCGGTGTCGATCTTGGACGAGTCGAAATAGAGGATATAGGGACGGATCTTCAACAGCAGGGCTTGAGCCTTCTGGTAATCGTCCGGGTTTCTGCTGTTGCTGGGAAGTCCCAGGTAATGCAAGGCAATCGAGATGATCTCGCTTGGCGAGTCGAGCATCGCCACGCCACAGGATTGGAGCTTGCTGATGTTTTCTTCTTTAAATATCAGGTCCCAGCTATTCACCGGTGCATCATCGCCCAGCGCCGCCTTGACCTTATCGACGTCATAGCCAATGCCCGTGGTTCCCCACAAGTAAGGCACGGCATAACGGTTGCCTGGGTCGTTGACCGCGACCTGGGCCAGCAGATCTGGGTCGATATGCGCCAAGTTGCTCAGTTGACTGCGATCCAACGGCTGCAGGACGCCGGCCTGGATCAGGCTGGGCAACACGTTGGAGGTTGCCACGACCACGTCATATCCGGTACGCCCGGCCATGACCTTGCTCTGCATGATTTCAGCGCTGTCGAACGCATCCATGTGAATCCTGATGCCAGCGTCCCGCTCGAACTCCTTGGGAGTCTGTGGGGCGAGGAGCCCGAACCAGTTGTACAGGTACATCCCGGGTTCTGCAGCGGCCGCCGATGTGCTTATCCCCGCACACAGCAACGCAGCCGAAAAAATGGTTCGCAAACGAAGCTTTCTCATGCAACATCCTTGTTCAAGCCGATGTGCCCTCATGGCCATCGTTAACACCCGAACGTGAATATACCGGGGGTTAACGAATAGTAAATACCTACGAATACTTACCTCTAGCCCACGACTCCCTAACCCTAAAGGGGTAGAAAATGCCGCTCGACCTTCATAGCCTGGCCTGGCATCGATCGATTGGAAAACTGATCATGCAGTTGAATCGTCCAGAGTTCTGGAGCTCGCTTATTCGGACATTGAATGAATATGTACAAGTCGATAACTGGGTCGTATTGATTTTCAGCAGCAAACAAGTTCAGGTTGTCAGTCTCCCCGAAGTAGCAGATGCCGAAGAGGTGGATGCATTTACCCAGCGTTACGTCAAGGGGCTTTATCTGCTAGACCCTTTCTACATAGCCAATCGAGAGAACCCACAAAGTGGTTTCTTTCACTTGTTGGATATCGTTCCTGAGTATTTCCTCGAAACCGAGTACTACCACAAGTACTTTGCACAATACATTTCTGTAGATGAAGTGCAGTACAACGCGCAACTCGACGGGGACAGGACCTTATGCATCTCCATTGGTAGCAGCACTCACTTTTGCCAGGACCAGATCACCATGCTCGATATCATCAAGCCATGGGTGATCGCCTTGATGCATCAGCGCATGAGTTTCGAGATCGAGGAAGAGAAGCACCTCACCAGCGCGCCTTTATGGTCGCAAACCATTACCCAGCTCGGCACGCAGATAACCACGCGGGAAAGCGACGTGCTCAGGCTATTGCTCAGTGGCTTCTCCAACAAGGAGATCGCCGGAAAACTCTGCCTGTCGGCCGAAACGATCAAGGTTCACCGCCGCAACATCTACGCAAAGTTGAACATCAAGTCCCAATCCGAACTGTTCGCTCGCTTCTTCATGCCCAAGAAAGATGCCTTTTCTTCAGTTTGAAACAAGACGTTCCGATCCTGCCCTGCTGATTCGAAGCTGGCCTGCTTGATTATCGCGAGCTGATTTCGGGAGGTGCGCGTAAGCGGCGCATCTTTTGGCCCCCATGGCATTTCGTATAAGATATTCGCATTCATCCTCACTCGGTAACCCTCGTGCCCCTGCCCTTTCACAAAGCCCCCAACCTTGGCGTCGTGCCCTCGACCTCGGAAATCATTGCCAAGCACCTGCGTGAAGCCATCATCTCCGGCCACCTGGCTGAAGGCGAACCGGTGCGCCAGGACGACATCGCCCAGGTGTTCAATGTCAGCAAGATTCCGGTGCGCGAGGCGCTCAAGCGCCTGGAGGCCGAGGGGCTGGTGGACTTTCATCGCAATCGCGGCGCCCTGGTGACCAAGATCTCCGAGCCAGAGCTGGCCCAGATGTTCGAAGTGAGGGTGCTACTGGAGGTCCAGGCCATCCGCCTGGCCGTTCCCAACATGACCGAAGAAACCTTTGCCCGGGCCGAAGCGATCTGCGCCGAGTTCGTCGGGGAGAACGACATCGGCCGTTGGGCCGAACTCAATTGGGAATTGCATGCCTGCCTGTACGAGCCGGCCCAGCGCCCTTTCCTGGTCAACCTGATCCGCTCGATCCACGACAAGATCGAACGCTACCTGCGCATGCAGATGAGCCTTTCGGCCGGGAAGGATCGCGCCGACCACGAGCACAAGGACATCGTCGCCGCCTGCCGCAGCGGGAATGTCGAACTCGCGGCCAAGCTGATCGAAGAGCACATCAACGGCGTCTGCCAGAGCCTGTACGAACACCTGCCCCACTGACCGCTACTGGTTGCTCCGTTAGGTGGCATCCCCATGGCGGGTGCCACCTGTCGTAACACCCTCGCGCCCATGGCCTGCATCGAGGCCAACATCTGACACACGCAGAATCAAGGCTTGCAGCTCGATGGCGAGCGGCTGGCTGTTCTGGCGTCAATCTTGCTTTGAAATATATCGTATACGAAATACAGTATATGCCGACTGTTTCAACAGCCAGGCCTGGCGCAGTGCCCAGGCAACCCCCTCTAACAAGATCTATCGGAGTGCGACATTGATGACCTCGACAACTTCTGCAACAGCCAGCGAACTGGAACGAACGGCGGGCAAGGCCCCCGCCGGGATCAAGCGAGTGGTGGCCGCAGCGATGGCCGGTGCCGTGGCCGAGTGGTACGAGTTCTTTCTATACGGCACCGCCTCGGCCCTGGTGTTCGGCCAATTGTTCTTCCGCCAGACCGGTAGCGCGGTGGATGGCATCATCGCGGCCTTCGCCCTGTATGCCGTAGGCTTCCTGGCCAGGCCGATCGGCGGGCTGGTCTTCGGTCATTACGGCGACAAGATCGGACGCAAGCATCTGCTACAGATCAGCCTGGTGGTGGTCGGTATCACCACGTTCCTGATGGGATGCCTGCCCACCTTCGAACGCATCGGTTACGCCGCCCCCATCCTGCTGGTGCTGCTGCGGTTGATCCAGGGGTTCGCCTTCGGGGGTGAATGGGGAGGCGCGGTACTGTTGGTGTCCGAGCACAGCCCGGACAACCGCCGCGGATTCTGGGCCAGTTGGCCGCAAGCCGGGGTCCCGGCCGGTAACCTGATTGCAACGGTGATCCTGCTGCTTCTGTCATCCAATCTCAGCGAAGCGCAGTTCCTTGACTGGGGCTGGCGCGTAGCGTTCTGGTTCTCCGCCGTCGTGGTCCTGGTCGGCTACTGGATCCGCACCCGGGTCGATGACGCCCCCATCTTCAAGGAAGCCCAGGCCCGCCAGCACAAGATCGAGAAAGAGCAGCTGGGCGTGGTCGAGGTCGTCACAAAATACTGGCGTGAAGTGCTGATCGGCATCGGCGCCCGGTTTGCCGAGAACATCCTCTATTACATCGTCGTCACGTTCTCGATCACCTACCTCAAGCTGGTCGTGCACAAAGACACTTCGCAAATCCTGCTATTGATGTTCGGCGCCCACCTGTTGCACTTCTTCATGATTCCCTTGATGGGCTACCTGTCCGACATCATCGGGCGCAAACCGGTGTACCTGATCGGTGCGGTACTTACCGGCTTCTGGGGCTTCGTCGGGTTCCCCATGATGGATACCGGGAACGACTGGCTGATCATGGCCGCCATCACCCTGGGCCTGGCTATCGAATCCATGACCTATGCGCCCTACTCCGCCTTGATGTCGGAACTGTTCCCGACCCATGTGCGCTATACGGCCCTGTCCCTCTGCTACCAGGTGGCGCCCATTCTCGCCGGCTCCCTGGCACCGCTGATCGCCATTACCCTGCTCAAGGAATACAACAGCTCGACGCCGATCGCCTGGTACCTGGTGGCATCGGCCGTGATCTCGATCATTGCCGTGGCGGCCGCCAGGGAGACCCGTGGCATGTCGCTGCGCGAGGTGGACAAGGCGTCGGCGGCGCGGGTCTCCAGTCGCTGATACTCCCCTCGCCCTGACCCGGCTCACGGAAGAGCCCCTTGGCCTGCAAGCTTTGATGAGCCCTGCAATCCAGGCCGTTTACCCAGAACGCCGCCATTTGAAATGACAACCGAGGCTTTACTTCCCAAGGCATCGATTATATAACGTATACGATATTCGATTATGACCACTGGAACAGGTCCCCAGCCATTCCTGGCCAGTGCCATAGATGTAGCTACAACCACCTAAAAACTATGAGGTAGCGTCATGAGCAACATTTTCACCGGCACCATTCCCGCACTGATGACCCCCTGCACCTCGGATCGCAAGCCCGACTTCGACGCCCTGGTCCGCAAGGGTCGCGAGCTGATCGAAGCGGGGATGAGCGCCGTGGTGTATTGCGGCTCGATGGGTGACTGGCCCCTGCTCACCGAAGCCGAGCGCCAGGAAGGCGTTGCCCGCCTGGTAGCGGCCGGTATCCCAACCATCGTCGGCACGGGCGCGGTCAACTCCCGGGAAGCGGTATCCCACGCCGCTCATGCGGCCAAGGTCGGCGCCCAGGGCCTGATGGTGATTCCGCGAGTCCTGTCCCGCGGTGCCTCGCTGGTCGCACAGAAGGCGCATTTCAAGGCCATCCTCGCAGCAGCCCCGAACCTGCCGTCGGTGATCTACAACAGCCCCTACTATGGCTTTGCCACTCGCGCGGACCTGTTCTTCGAACTGCGCAGCGAGCACCCGAACCTGATCGGCTTCAAGGAGTTCGGCGGCGCCGAAGCCAGCCGTTATGCCGCTGAGTTCATTACCTCCAAGGATGACGCGGTCACCTTGATGGTCGGTGTCGACACCGATGTGGTGAACGGTTTCGTCAACTGCAACGCCACCGGTTCCATCACCGGTATCGGCAACGCGCTGCCTCGCGAAGTGCTGCACCTGGTGGCCCTGAGCAAGCAGGCGGCCAAGGGCGACGCCAAGGCCCGGCGCCTGGCCGAAGAACTGGAGTCGGCCCTGCACGTACTGTCCTCGTTCGATGAGGGCTGCGACCTGGTGCTGTACTACAAGCACCTGATGGTGCTCAACGGCGACCTGGAATACACCCTGCACTTCAACGAAACCGATGCCCTGAGCGACTCCCAGCGCAACTATGCCGAGGCCCAGTACACGCTGTTCCGTACCTGGTACGCCAACTGGAGCAAAGAACACAACCTGGCCTGACACCCGGCAGATGTTCCCCCTGAAGCGGTGCGCCCAGGCGCACCGCTTTCATTTCCCCCTCCTCTGCCACTGCATTTTTAAAACCGGCAGGTGGACGTTCATTACCTCAGGAGGCCGATATGGGTCTGACAGGAAATATGCTGATTGGCGGCCAAGCCGTGCCAGGTACTCGTGATGCGATCAAGGCCATCAACCCAGCCACCGACCAGGTACTGGAGCCGGGTTATCCCGGTGGCTCGCGCGAGCATGTCGAGCAGGCTTGTGCGCTGGCCTGGTCGGCCTTCGATAGCTACCGCGAAACCTCGCTGCAGGAGCGCGCGGCGTTCCTGGAAAGCATCGCCGAACAGATCGAGGCGCTGGGCGACACCCTGGTGGATCGCGCGGTGGCGGAATCGGGCTTGCCTCGCCCACGCATCCAGGGCGAGGTGGGCCGTACCTGCTTCCAACTGCGCACCTTCGCTCGCACAGTACGCACCGGCGAGTGGCTCGACGTGCGGGTCGATGAAGCGCTTCCCGAGCGCCAGCCACTGCCCCGCCCGGACCTGCGCCAGCGGCATATCGCCCTGGGCCCGGTCGCCGTGTTCGGCGCCAGCAACTTTCCCCTGGCCTTCTCCGTGGCCGGCGGCGACACCGCTTCGGCGCTGGCTGCCGGCTGCCCGGTGATCGTCAAGGCGCACAGTGCCCACCCCGGTACCAGCGAATTGGTGGGCCAGGCGATCCAGCAAGCCGTGGCCAAGCACGGCCTGGCACCGGGAGTGTTTGCGCTGCTGTTCGGCTCCGGCGTGGAAATCGGCACGGGCCTGGTCAGCGACCCCAGGATCAAGGCCGTGGGTTTCACCGGTTCGCGCAGCGGCGGCATAGCCTTGACCCAAGTGGCCCAGGCACGTCGCGAGCCGATCCCGGTGTATGCCGAGATGAGTTCGATCAACCCGGTCTTCCTGTTCGAGCATGCCCTGCTCAACCGTGGCGCGGCGTTGGCCGAGGGCTTTATCGCCTCCCTCAACCAGGGTGCCGGTCAGTTCTGCACCAACCCGGGACTGGTCATCGCCATCAAGGGTCCAGCTCTGGACGCCTTCCTCGCAACCGCCCGGCAGGCTGTCGAACGCAGTCCCGCCCAGACCATGCTGACGCCCGGAATCTTCAAGGCCTACCGCCATGGCCTGCAAGAGCTGGCCAGCAACGCCGACGCGCGCTTGGTGGGCGCAGGCCTTGAGGGCACGGGGCCAAACCAGTGCCAGACGCACTTGTTCGTCACTTGCGCCAGGGATTTTCTTGAGCAACCGGCCCTGCAGGCAGAGATCTTCGGCTCGGCCTCGCTGCTGGTCGAGTGCGATGACATCGCCCAGGCCAGGCAAGTGGCCGAACACCTGGAGGGCCAGTTGACCGCGACCCTGCATCTGGACGAGGCCGATACCGAGACCGCCCGGGCCCTGCTGGCGACCCTGGAGCGCAAGGCCGGGCGCATCCTGGTCAATGGCTGGCCGACAGGCGTCGAAGTCTGTGACGCCATGGTCCACGGCGGGCCGTTTCCAGCCACCTCCGACGCCCGTTCCACGTCGGTCGGTACCGCGGCCATTGCCCGCTTCCTGCGACCGGTCTGCTATCAGAACTTCCCGGACACCTTGCTGCAACCGGCCATCCAGCAGGCCAATCCCCTGGGCCTTTGCCGCCTGGTCAACGGCCAGCGCGAAACCTGACGGCTCACTGCCAGAGGTGACGACAGAGGCCTGCGCTGCACCCACTCGGCGCAGTCCTCGTCTATCCAGCGTTCACCCATGATCCAAGGATACGTTTCATGTCTGACTTGATTAATCTGTCGCTCGACCAAGCCTTCCGACTGTCCAACGATGTACTGGCGAACAACGGCTTCTGCGCTGCCCACGCCCAGGCCATTGCCCGCACCATCACCCGCGGGCAGGCCGACGAATGCCACTCCCATGGGCTGTACCGGTTGTTGGTCTGCGTGAAGTCCATGCGCGAGGGCCAGGTCGACCCTCAGGCACTGCCGACTGTCACCGAACGTTCCGCGGCCATCGTGGCCGCGGATGCGCACCGGGCCTACTCGCTGCTGGCATTTCAAACTGCGCTGCCGCTGTTGGTGCAAAAAGCCCGGCAGGTGGGTGTGGCGGCCATGGTCATCAACAACTGTTTCCACTTCTCGGCCCTATGGCCGGAAATCGAGGCCGTGACCGAACACGGGCTGGCAGCCCTGGCCCTCACGCCCAGCCATAGCTGGGTCGCCCCCGCCGGGGGCAGCAAGCCGGTCTTCGGCACCAACCCTATCGCCTTCGGCTGGCCGCGCGTGGGCCACAATCCCTTTGTCTTCGACTTCGCCACCAGCGCCATTGCCCGCGGCGACATCGAGCTGCATCGCCGGGCCAACCGCCCACTGCCCGAACATTGCGCCGTCGACGACCAGGGCCAGCCGACCACCGATGCGCTGGCCGCCATGTCTGGCGCCATGCTGACCTTCGGCGGCCACAAGGGTTCGGCGCTGGCGGCCATGGTGGAATTGCTGGCAGGTGCCCTGATCAATGACATGACCAGCATGGAGTCGATGGCCTTCGACAACGGCGTCGGCGCTACTCCGCTTCATGGGGAACTGATCCTGGCCTTCGACCCGCAGTTGTTCGCCAATGGCAACGCCGAGGAAGGCGCCAGGCGCGCCGAGGAGATGTTCGCCGCGATTGTCGACCAGGGCGCCCGCCTGCCATCGCAACGTCGCTACGACGCCCGGCGGCGCAGTGAGGAACAAGGCGTGTTCATACCCAGGGCCCTGTACGAGGACATCCTCAAGCTGCTGGATAAATAAACCGCTGCACGTGATCCAGGGGTTGCGGCGATCCCCCCGTCGCGGCCCCGGTCACCGGCCTTCGATCCCGTTATCACCGAGGCGATGGCCGGCAAGCGCCCTCACACCGGGCCAGGGCTCGTTCGATTCAGTGCCCCAGTAGCTGGGCAATGCGCCGACGCAACTGGCCATGGTCCTCTTCGGAGTAGGCAACGGCCGTTTTCCAATCGTAGAACCAGACTGGCATCCGGCGAAGGTGTTCCGGCTCCGAGGCGTAACGCGGGAAAACATGACAGTGCAACTCAGGTTCTGAGTTGCCGAGGATTTCATAATTCATGCGCAAGGCCCCGGTGGCCTGCAAGGCGGCATCGCCAAGGCGAGCCATGTCCAGCAGGTAGGTGGTCCTGGCGGCTTCATCCAGATCGTTGAGACTCGGCACCACAGGGTCGGGCAACAACAGGCAATAACCCGGCAGAAACTGCACATCCCCCATGACAGCCCAACCGGAGGCCATGCGGCAGATCACCTTGTCGTTGGCGCCATTGCGAGCCAACTCAACACGTTGCGAAATCAACGGCATACAAAATCCTTGTGAATGCTTTGCAAGATTGCGCATGCAACGGTCATCGGCCTGCACCCATGCCATGCATTGCATGCACCGGCGAATGTATCGATCCGACGTCTGGATTGCCAAGCAGTAACGGCACAAGGCACATTGCCATCTCAAACGGCTATCCAGGGCTGTGTCGAGTCGGCACAATGCGCGCCCAGACAACACTCTTGAGCAAGGATCGCCCGTTGAATTTCCTGCAAAAACTGCTTTCCATCTTCAATAAGCCCGCTCCTGCCAAATCCGTACCGCCCCTGGCCACGCCAGAGCCTGGCCCCGTCGACACCCCTGCCCACGACCAGCCAAGCAGTGCCGAGCAGGAGCTGATCGCATTGATGGACGCTGGCGCCGCCTGCCTCGAACGTCATTGGCAGACCATCGGTACCTGTGAGCAGGACGTGCTGGGCTTTGCCATCAGCCCAAGCTTCATGGGCGGCCCCCACTGGCCCTCCACCCGCCAGGCCTACCGCATCGTGCGTCGCCCCAACAGCATCATCCTGGCCACCGAGGGCCTGTCCGATCCATTCGACGACGGTGAAGGCCAGGGCAACGGCTTCGAAATGGAGCTGTTTATCGAGACACCGGATATCCCGGCCCATGCCCAGGGCCCGCAGGGGGATGTCTATCCCTTCGCCGACAGCTGGGCTTTCGAGTTGCTGCGTTGCGTGGCCAATACCGTGGCCGATGCCGGCGGCTATGTCTCGCGCCTGGAGCGTTATGGCGTGCTGTCCCTGGAGCTGCCCGGCGTCAGCCAGTCTCGAGCCATGTGCGAGCAGTTGCCCGAGCATTTCGTCAGCAACGACGACTGCGTCGGCGTATTGATTGGCGGCCCAACGGCCAGCTTCCCTACTTATCTGCCGGACATGCCGCTATCACCGGTGACCCTGGTGCCGGTGGTAGTGATCACCGCTTCGGAGCTGGAGTACCTGCGCAACGGCGGCGGCCCGGCCCGCGAAGACCTGGTCGCGCGCTTGAACGCGTCCGGCCTGGGCCACGTCAGCCACCTGCAACGCGCCAGCGTGATCTGAAACCGCCAGGAGCCATGTCCATGTCGGAATGCGACGACTACTTCGCTTTTCACCTGTTTGCCGCACGCTTTGCAAATGACACCGAAGCTGCGTTGTTCGCCTTCGAACAGTGGGAGGCCGAACCCGGCCCCGACGCCACGGATGCCCAGTACCATGCCTGGGAGGAACGCAATCCAAGCTGGCGCCTGCGCCAGGAACTGGGGTGGTCTATCGACTCCGACTTTGTCGAGCTGATCCCCCAGCAAGGCCATCTAGAGTACCTGGAGTCCATGATCCGCAGCGCCGCCCAGAGGCAACGGCTGCACTGGCCCGTTCTCTTGCAGTACAGCCACTTCATCCTCGTTGCCCACGCTGGCATTGCACACTTCGGGCAATCGCTTGCGCTTCCATCCACCTTGTCCCTGGACTACCTGGGCGAATTCAACGGTCCCCATCCATGAACAGGATTGTCGTCCTGGCACTGCTCGGCGGACTGCTCAGCGGCTGCCAGAGCGCTACCAGCGTGCAGAACGACTCCATGGTCGGCCTGCGCTGCTGGCACTACCGCGACCAGGAGTCCATCTCCCGGGAAATGCTCGACTACATACGCCGCCAGGGCGAAGCCGGCAACTCGATGTGCCAGACCCTGCTCGCCACCCTGTACGAACGCGGTCATGGAGTCGCGCAGGATACCGCCCGGGCCAAAGCCCTGTATCTCTCGCAGGCCCAGACAAACCCAAGGGCCTACCACCATCTCGGGCGCCTGGACGAACAACAGGCCGACTACCTCCTGGCCAGGGATCACTACCAGCGTGCCGCGGCGGTCGGGAGCAGGGAAAGTACCCTGGCCCTGGCCAGGTTGATGGAAGAAGGCAAAGGCGGCCCGCAGGATCTTCCAGGCGCGCAGCAGATGTACTTCAGCGTTCTCAAGCAGAGCGGCGACGCTGCCTGGAAAGGCATCGACCGGCTGTGTGACCAGGGCCTGGAGCTCAATGCCGAGCAACAAGCGCGGTACAACCAGGTCTGGACCGCCTCAGCCAGGAGCCGGCTCAGCCTCAAACTGCGACTGCTCCAGCACCGAACGCTCGGCAAACTCAAGCTCGGACCTGATGTAAAGCCCGTGGTGGTCGAGGTGCAGTTCGTGCCCGGCTCCGCTGAGCCGCGGCTCAAGCTGCTGGAAAGCTCCGGCGACACGTCCCTGGACCAAACCATTCTCCAGAACCTGGGCAGCTATCGTTTTGTCGGCCAGCCGATCCCCCAGGCCGGCCAGGAGGCCTGGCGGGTAAAGGCCCATATCGACCCACATGCCAGATGACCCGGCCTTTTGGCCCAAAGTGCGCACCTGCGATCGAGCGGAGATTCCGCTGACGGGCACTTGATGCTAAAAAGGCCCCCAAGCCCCAATGCCGATCAGTCAAGGCAAGGTAGGAGCGAGGCTTGCCCGCGATGGACTTCAGAGCGCTGGGTTTACCCAGTCAACAGGCGCTACCGTTCACGACCCTCGCGAGCAAGCTGCGCTCCTACAAAAGGTCACCTCGCTTGACTGACAGGCATCAACCCAAGCCCCGACTCAACCCTTGCCGTGCCAAGCCGTACCACGAGAACCCGCATGATCGAAGTCACCGAAGTCTCCATTGCCCAACTGCGCGCCGCCCTCGAGTCCGGCCAGACCACTGCCGTGGAACTGGTCCAGGCCTACCTGGCGCGGATCGATGCCTACGACGGCCCCGCCACTGCCACCGCCCTCAACGCCGTGGTGGTGCGCAACCCCGAGGCCCTGGAGGAAGCGCAAGCCTCTGATGCCCGCCGCGCCAAGGGCCAGCTCCTCGGGCCACTGGACGGCATCCCCTACACCGCCAAGGACAGCTATCTGGTCAAGGGCCTGACCGCCGCATCCGGCAGCCCGGCCTTCAAGGACCTGGTGGCCCAGCGCGACGCCTTCACCATCGAGCGCCTGCGCGCCGGCGGCGCCATCTGCCTGGGCAAGACCAACATGCCGCCCATGGCCAACGGCGGTATGCAGCGTGGGGTCTATGGCCGCGCCGAAAGCCCCTACAACGCCCAGTACCTGACCGCACCCTTCGCCTCCGGCTCGTCCAACGGCGCCGGCACCGCCACCGCCGCCAGCTTCAGCGCCTTCGGCCTGGCCGAGGAAACCTGGTCCAGCGGTCGTGGCCCGGCCTCCAACAACGGCCTCTGCGCCTACACCCCCTCGCGCGGCGTGATCTCGGTGCGCGGCAACTGGCCGCTGACCCCGACCATGGACGTGGTAGTGCCTTACGCCCGGACCATGGCCGACCTGCTGGAAGTGCTGGACGTGGTAGTCGCCGAAGACCCGGATAAACGCGGTGACCTGTGGCGCCTGCAGCCCTGGGTGCCGATCCCTGCCGTGGCCGGCGTGCGCCCCGCTTCCTACCCGCAACTGGCGGCCGACGCCGGCGCCCTCAAGGGCAAGCGCTTCGGCGTGCCGCGCATGTACATCAATGCCGACGCCGAGGCCGGTACCAGTGCCAAGCCGGGGATCGGCGGCCCCACCGGCCAGCGCATCGCCACCCGCGACTCGGTGATCGAGCTCTGGCGCCAGGCGCGCCAGGCCCTGGAAGCCGCTGGCGCCGAGGTGCTGGAAGTGGACTTCCCACTGGTATCCAACTGCGAAGGCGATCGCCCCGGCGCGCCCACCGTGTTCAATCGCGGCATCGTCAGCCAGGAGTTCCTCCATGACGAGCTGTGGGAGCTCTCGGGCTGGGCCTTCGACGACTTCCTGCGGGCCAACGACGATCCCAAGCTCAACCGCCTGGCCGATGTCGACGGGCCACAGATCTTCCCCCATGACCCGGGCACCCTGCCCAACCGCGAGGATGACCTGGCGGCGGGCATGGACGAGTACGTCAACATGGCCAAGCGCGGCCTCAAGACCTGGGACCAGATCGCCACCCTGGCCGACGGCCTGCGCGGCCTGGAGCAGACCCGCAAGCTCGACCTGGAAGACTGGATGGACGCCCAAGGGCTGGACGCGGTGCTGTTCCCCACCGTCGCCGACGTCGGCCCGGCGGATGCCGACATCAACCCGCAATCGGCGGACATCGCCTGGAGCAACGGCATCTGGGTGGCCAACGGCAACCTCGCCATCCGCCATCTGGGCGTGCCCACCGTCACCGTGCCCATGGGCGTGATGGCGGACATCGGCATGCCGGTGGGCCTGACCTTCGCCGGCCGGGCCTATGACGATGCGAACCTGCTGCGCCTGGCCTCGGCCTACGAGTCCACCGGCAGCAAGCGCCTGGTGCCGCCGCGCACGCCCAAGCTGGCCGTGCAGTAACGCAAAAAACGCAATCGGGGCCGCCATGGCCCCGATCCTCATTCCTGCCCGCTCAAGGCCTCACTGCTCATCCACAGGCTGCAGCGGCGAATGTTGCCAGTCGAACCGCGCGATCAACTGCCTGCACAGCTCATCCAGTTGCGGATGGTAGTAATGCATGTGGGGCACCGGAATCTGCGCTTCGCCATGGCCGAACCCCAGGCCGTACAGAGCGCTGGCATAACTTTCCAGCGGGCCGTAGGCGTAGATGAGGTTGTGCCGGTCCCAGACCACCGTGGCCTGGTCTTCGGGTGAGTGCACCCAGAAATCGAAGCGGCTGTCGCCACATAGCAATGGCTTGAACTCATCGATGAAATCCGCGACCTCGGCCAGGGACAACATCGGGCTCATGTAGCGGCCTACCGGCACGTCTTCGCGGCTGGTGTGCAGCACGAACAGCAACAGCAGCGGCTGGGTGAGGCAACGGGCCAGGCTGAGCAACACCTGCGGATCGGACCCCGGCACGCCGGCCACCACCCGCTCGCCGCCGTTGAAGGGCGCAATCTCGAAGACCGGCGGGTAGCTGTGCTCGACCCACTGGTCATCGATCATGTGTGCAAATCTGTGCATAACGGCCTGATCCTCCCGATCAACTCTCACACCTGGCCTGACGTCCATTCGTCAGGGCGGCGAATGTAAAGCACTCGGGGCAAGCTAGATAGCCTTATCGAACACCGCGTTGACCTGCAGCGGCTACTGCACCTCCAGCAGCCTGAACTGCAGCGGCGAAGCGGCCTGGCCTGGGCAATAGTCGGCCGTCAGGCTCAGCTCGCTGGACCGGCCTGCGGACCACAACCGGCACGTCACCCGCAGCGTGCCCGGCTGCTGGGTCGGGTAGCAGTCAAAATCCACTCGCCCGCTCCTGTCGGGCGCCAGCGCCATCTCCCAGGCGGGCAGCGCGAGACTGGCCAGGCAAGCCGCGCCAGCCTCCAGTTCCTCGAGCACTTCCTCATAAATCGCGGTGCTGATGCCATACTGCGCCAAAGCACTGGGTTCGCCGTCCTGGATCGCTCGCAGCAATCCGGCCAGCAAGTCGTAGATCCGTTGCAGATCCCCTGCGTGCATGGTGTTTCTCCTGAAATTGCGCGGCGGCCATGCTAATGGATGCGCGCCCCGGCACCAACAGTCCGGCCTCGTCAAACCTCGCTGGCGCCCTGTACCCTACTGCCGACCCTTTTTCCCTAGGACACCGATGAACAACCACCATGTTCCCCTGGCCAACGGTTGGACTGCCCGGTTCACCTACCGTGGCGAATTTCGCATGGGCGCCGAAGGCTGGAGCCTGCTCTTGGAAGGCCCCGGGCAACAGCGCATCGGCTACTTCGACAGCCAGATCGTGCTGGTCAATGACGAGGATGGCACCCAGGCCCGCTCCTGCATCAGCCTCTCCGAAGACGGCACCCAGGGTTACCTGGCCATGGGGCCGGACCACGGCTGGGTGCTGGACTTCGCCCGCTCCATGCTTGCCCCGCACCGGGTGAACATCTACCACCACCATCCTGGCTACGATGAAAGCGTCTCGGTCTGCGAACAACCGACCTTCAAGCGTGAGCGCCAGTACATCCGGGTGATCGGCAAGTTCATCTACCTGACCTTCCCCCTGACCCGGGACGAGGATTTCCCCAAGGTCTGGGAGGAGTACCTGGCGATACGCCGGCGGCAACTGGATGAGCTGTACTTTCGCAACTGACACGGCGCGCCGTCGCGACCGGCACAACCATCGGCCTTAGCGCAGGCTCCAGGACATCCCGACATACACCCCCATGCCCTCGCCCGGGGTCGAACGGGCGGCATCCTGGCCCTGGTCGTCGTAGCCCGGGGTGACGGTGGCGGCATAGCGCTGGCCGGTCAGGTTGCGCAGGTCGACCCAGGCCTGCCAGTCGTTCTTCGGCGCGTTGTAGCCCAGGGTCGCGCCGAACAGCGCATAGGGGTCGGCGTAGTAGCTGTTGGCGTAGTCCACCGCCACCTTGGACACCAGCTGGGTGTTGACGGCGGCAAAGAAGCCCTGCGGCCAGTCGTAGCGCAACTCGCCCTGGTAGTAGTGCATCGGCAGGCCCGGCAGGCGGTTGCCGCCAAAGCGTGGATCGTCGCGGTAGTGGAAGTCGCTGAAGGTATAGGCCTGGCGCAGGCCCAGGCGCCCCACTCCGGGCCGCGACCACAGCTCGCTCTCGAGGCTGGCCTCCACCCCCTGGTGCACCGTGGGGCTGGCGTTGACTTCATAAGGTCTGGTGGCGTTGGCATCTGGCCATACCAACAACAGTTCATGGCGAACCTGGGCGTAGTACCAGGCCAGGCTCCACTGGCCCAGGGCGCTGTCGCCACGGCCACCCAACTCCAGGGTGGTGGCGGTCTGATTGCGCAATTTGATCGGGTCGCGCTGAGTACCCTGAGCCACACCACTCTGGAAGTAGGAGTTGGAGCTATAGATCAGCGACCAGGGATGCGGCGCCTCCACCGAACGGCTGAGGTTGCCGAACAGCTGCACATCGCGGTTCAACTGGTAGCGCAGGCCCAGGCGCGGGGCATAGTCCCAGTCGCCGAGGCTGGTCTTGCCGCCGCCCTCGGGGTAAGTCACCGCGCTCTCGCGGCGGGTGTAGATGGCCGCCAGGCCGGTGGTCAGCCACAGGTCGTCGGCGATCTCCAAGTCATTGCTGACATGCAGGACGCTGTCCGAACCCTGGTAGGTGAAATTGCGTAGCCGGGTGCCAGGAGCTTTATCGGGAGTCTTGTCGCTAGGAATACGCACGAACTCGCTGGCGCCGTCGTTGGGCAGGTGCTTGGTCACCCGCAGGCCCAGGGTGCTGCGGCTCTCCAGGCCCCAGAGGGTGTCGCGGCGCTTGTAGTCGAAGGTGCCGCTGACATCGCTATACGCCACCTTCAGGCGGTTGGTACCTTCGCGCAGGTCCATGGGGTAGTCGTGGTAGACCAGGCCGGCCTGCAGGCTCGAATCGTCATCGATGTACCAGGTGGTCTTGTTGCCGACGAAGGTACTGCCCGGCTGCTTGCGCCGGTCGTCCCGGGACACATAGGTCGGGTTGGCCGCCCTGGGGGAATGCTCGATGGAATGCTTGGTCACCCGCCCGGCCAGGTCGTTGTTGGTCTGCCGGTAGCGCAGGTAGAAACGGGTTTCCAGGTTCGGGTTCAAGCGATAGCCGAAGTTGGCCACGACTCCCCGGCTGTCGCTGGCGGTATGGCGCTGGTAGCCGTCGGCGTTGGAATCGGTCAGCGAGACGTAGTAGTCGAAGTCCCCCAGCACTTGCCCGGAACTGACCTGGCGCTGCTGGTAGCCGTGGCTGCCGGTGACGTAGCGCACCTGCAACAGCGGCGCGTCGTAGCCGGTATGGCTGATGTAGTCGATGGCGCCGCCCAGGGCCAGGGCACCGCGGTCGAAACCGTTGGCCCCACGCAGCACCTCCACGCGCTCGACCCACAGTGGCTCCAGCAACTCGTAGGGGGTACCGCCAGGGCCGGTCAGGGGCAGGCCGTCGAGCATGGTGTAGAGCCCCGAGGCGTGGGCCCCGGGGGCACGGTTGATGCCCGAGCCACGGATCGAGATCTTCACCCCTTCGTTGCCCGCCGATTGGGCATAGACCCCTGGCTGGTAGGCCAGCACGTCCTGGTTGCTGGCCACCCGGCCCTGCAATGGCCGGCTCATCTGTACCAGGTTGCTCCCGCCGGGAACCTGGGTCAGCCGCGCCCGGGCTTCTTCAGTTCCCTGCCCGGCGTCCTCCTGGCCTTGTCCCAGGACCTGCGCCGGAGCCAGTTCCAGGCCCCCGGGCTCGGCCATGGCCGGACAGGCAAGGGCCAGGCCCAACAAAGTGGTGGGCAGGGTTCTGGGCGAAAGCATCGGTACGACTCCGGCGTGGGCAATGGACAATGAAGGTTGCGACGCAGGAAGGAACGAAGAGAACACAGGCCGATTTGGCTTTTTTGCCAGGACGCGGGCGCGACCTGGCGCGAGGGAGCATGGAGCGATGGCAGGCGAGCCTCGACGCACGCCTGATCGGGGCCGATCTCAGGCCGGATAACCGGTGATCTCGCGAATGCTCTGGTACAGCGGCTTGAGCTGGCGATACATGCGCAAGTACACCTGGCTGTACAGCCGCTGGTACATCTGCCGGGCCTGGGGCTGGGGCTCGAACACCGCGCCGACCCGGGTCATGGCGCTGATGGCCGTGGAAAAATCCGGGTACAGCCCCAACCCCACCGCGCAGGCGATCACCGCGCCCAGCCCCGACGCCTCGTAGACATGCGGGCGCTCCACCGGCAGGCCGAAGATATCGGCGGTCAGTTGCATCGCCGCATCGCTCTGGGAACCGCCTCCGGCCACCCGCAGGCGGGTGATCTTGAGTTTCGAGCGTTTTTCCATGCGCTCCATGCCCTGGCGCAGGGCGTAGGCCAGGCCCTCGAGGATCGCCCGGTAGATATGCGCCCGGGTGTGCACGTCACCGAAACCGATCATCGCGCCCTTGGCCTCCATCCCCGGCTCACGGATACCCGGCGACCAGTAGGGTTGCAGGGTCAGGCCCATGGACCCCGGGGGTACTGCCTGGACCAGGGCGTCGAACAACTGCTCGGGCTCCAGCCCCTGCTGCGCCGCCTGCTGCACCTCGCGCAGGCCGAACTGCTGCTTGAACCAGCTGACCATCCAATAGCCCCGGAAGATCATCACCTCGCAGTTGTAGTGGTCCGGCACCGCTGCCGGATACGGCGGAATCAGTGGCACCACCTCCAGGTAACGCGAGCGGGTGGTGGTGATGGTGGCCGTGGTGCCGTAGGAGACGCAGGCCGTGGTGGAATCCTGGACCCCGGAGCCCAGCACCTCGCAGGCCTTGTCGGCACCCGCGGCGATCAGCGGCAAGCCCTCGGGAATACCGGTGTGGCGACTGGCCTCGGCAGTGATCCGACCCAGGGTTTCGCCGGGCTTGTGCAGGGTCGGCAGTTGCTCACGGCGTACCGCCAGGGCCTGCCATTTCCAATCGCTGGGGGCGGCCCAGCGCAGGCGCTTGTAGTCGAACGGCAGGTAGGCCACGCAGCACCCCACCGAGTCGACGAAATGGCCGGTCAGGCGATGGGTGAGAAACCCCGACAACAGCAGGAACTTGTCGGTGGCGGCCCAGATCTCCGGCTGCTTCTGCGCCACCCAGTTGGCTTCGGCCTGGGCGCGGAAGTAATCCACCGTGGCCTCGGCGCCAATCAACTTGAACAACCAGCTCCAGGGCCCCTTGAGCTTGCCCTCGAGCTCGGCCTGGCGCTGGTCCAGCCAGAGGATCGCCGGGCGCAGCGCCCGCCCCTGGGCATCGACGTTGATCAGGGTGCCGCGCTGGGTGGTCAGGGACACCCCGCGGATCTGCGAGCGGTCGATGCCGGTCTGTTGCCAGAGGATCTGGCAGGCTTCGCCGAGCTTGGCCCAGTAGTAGTCCGGGTCCTGTTCGGCCCAGCCGGGCTGGGTCGAGTAGTAGGCCTCCAGTTCCACCTTGCCCTTGCCGATCAGGTTGCCCTGAAGGTCGAACAGCAGCGCGCGTACGCTCTGGGTTCCGTTATCGATAGCCAGCAGGTAGTCCCGCTTGTTGTTGTGATTATCCATGGGGCTCTCTTGGTTAGGCATCAGTGCTGGGCAAGCTGTGGTGGCGTTGCCACAAGGTCCGGTAGCGCTGTTCTTCGGCTTGCCAATGGGCGTCGCTCCAGCCCAGGCGCCCCTGGCACAGGTTGCGGATGGCTGGCAGGTAGCTGGCGCCGCCCTCGGCCAGCAGCAGGCCCAGGCGCGTGCGGCGCAGCAGCAGGTCGTCCAGGTGCAGGACCATTTCCGTCTCGGCGGCAAAGGCCAGCTCGGCCCACAGGGTGTCGCTGGCGCCGACGCACTGGTGGCCCAACTGCTCCACCAGTTGGGCCAGCCGCGGCAGGTCGCGACCATGGCGCCCGGCCAGGCGCCGCTGCTGGGCGCTGCTGAGGCCGGGAATCTCCACGGTCGGGACCGGAGCGAACACCGGCGCGCCGTCGTCGCTGACACTGCGTCCGATCATCGCCCCGCAGGCAGCCAAGACCTCGATGGCCTGGGGCCGGAAGGTGGTGAGCTTGCCGCCGGCCAGGGTCACGCATCCCGGCTCCTGCCACAGCACATGCTCGCGGGTTTCGTTGGAGGGCTTGTCCTCGGAGTCCGCACCGCCAGCGGCCACCACCGGGCGCACCCCGGCCCAGGTCGAAAGCACGTCGCTGGCAACGATCCGCGCCTCGGGAAACTGCTGGGCGCAGGCCGCCAGCAAGTAATGCAGCTCCTGCTGGCTGATGCTGGCGCTCAGGTCCAGGTCTTCGCGATGGTCCAGGTCGGTGGTACCGACCACGGTAGCGCCTTCCCAGGGGAAGACGAACACTGGCCGGCGATCCTCGGCATGCATGAAACTGAAGGCATGGGCCACTGGCAGCCGCCAACCCGGCAGCAACAAGTGGCTGCCACGCAACGGTCGCAGTTGACGCCCCGCATCCGCCGGACGCAAACGCTCGGCCCAGGCCCCGGTGGCCACCGCCAGGCTCTCGCTGCGCAGCTGGCAGGGCGCGCCGCCTTCGCTGTCATCCACCTCGACCCCACACACCCGCCCGTTATCACGCAACAAGCGGGTCACGCGCAGGCCGTTGAACGCCTGGGCTCCATCGGCCCGGGCCTCGGCCAATACCCGCATCACCAGCCGCGCATCATCGGTCAAGGCGTCGAGAAAACAAGTGCCGCCCAAGAGGCCCGGCTCCTTGACCCCAGGCGCCAGGAACTGCAACTGCCCGGCATCGTGGAACCTGTGGTTGCGCCGTCCGGCTAGGGCGTCATACAGGCTCAGCAGGCTGCCGAACACCCGCGGCCCGGGAAACTGGCCCCGGTAATGGGGCATCAGGAAGCTCATGGGGTCCACCAGCCCGGGAGCCTCCTGCAACAAGCGCTGGCGCTCGCGCACCGAGTCCCGGGTCAGGCGCCACTGGCCCTTGGCGATGTAGCGCAAGCCGCCATGGACCATCTTCGAAGACCGGCTGGAGGTCCCCCAGGCGAAATCCCGCTGTTCCAGCAACAGGCAGCGCCAACCACGCCGGGCCGCCTCACGCAGGATCCCGGCGCCGCTGATACCGCCACCGATCACGATCAAGTCCCAGCTCTGCGCCGCCAGGCTCGGCAGCGCCTGTTGCCGCCATTGGCCGTTCCAGTCCTGGCTCATGGCCTTACTGCTCCAGCAGGGTGCCGGGGTTCAAGCGTCCGGCCGGGTCGAAATGGCGGCTCAGGGCCTGCAGGGTCTCGATGGCCAGTGCGCCCTTTTCCCGTGGCAGGTAGGGTGCATGATCCTTGCCCACCCCATGCTGGTGGCTGATGGTGCCCTGGTGCTCGACGATGGTCCGGCTGGCCGCATGCTTGAGCGCCTGCCAACGGGCCAGGGTCGCCGGATACTGGCGGTCAGGACGGAACACGTAGGTGGTGTAGATGCTCGAGCCTTCGCCATAGACATGGGACAGGTGGGTGAACACATGCACTTGCTCGCCTTCGGCGGCCAGGCCATCGCGCAGGCTGTTTTCGATGCGCTTTAAAAGCGCATCGACATTGCTCCAGTCCGTGGCTGTTTCCAGGGTGTCCACCAGATAACCGGCATTCCACAGGCTTTCGCGCAGGTAGGGAAAACGAAAGCGGTTCTGCGCCCACTTCTTGCCCAGCAAGGTGCCGGTGAACACTCCGCCGAAGGCCTTCAAGTGCTGGCGCGCCTGGCGCAGGGACAAGGCGTTCTGCCGGCGGTTGCCGGTCACGCCGAAGGTCAACAGGCACTTGCCCTGGCCCGCACCACGCAGCGCCAGGTACTTTTCCAGCCAGGCGATCTGCGTCGGGTGGCCGGCCAGGGCCAGTTGGGTCTCGGTCTCCACCGCGTTGGACAGGCGCAGCATCGACAACGGCACCCGGGCCTGGGCCAAGGCCCGCACAGCCTGCAAGGCCTGGGGCCAGTCCGGCAGGAATACCCCATAGAAGCGCTCATGCTCCGGCAAGCGGCTGACCCGCACCCGAACCTCGGAAATGATCCCGAAGCGCCCTTCGCTGCCCAGTACCACTTCACGCAGGTCGGGACCGGCCGCGGAGGCCGGGAACGTGGCGATGGGCATCGGTCCGGCGAAGGTCTCCAGGGTCCCGCCGGCAAACAATTGCTCGATGCGCCCGTAGCGCAACGATTGCTGGCCGCTGGAACGGCTGGCCACCCAGCCGCCGAGGGTCGATAGCTCCCAGGACTGCGGGAAATGTCCCAGGGTGTAGCCCCGGGCGCGCAGCTGGCTTTCCACCTGGGGGCCACTGGCGCCGGGGCCGAAGGTGGCCAGCAGGCTGTCTTCGTCCAGGTCCAGCAGGCGGCTCATGCGTGCCAGGGACACCGTCAGTGTCGGGCGCTCGGACCAAACGGGGTTGATATGACCGGCTACCGAGGTGCCGCCCCCATAAGGAATCAGGCACCAGTCATGTTCTTCGGCCAATGCCAGCAACTGGCGGATCTGGGCGGCGGTTTCGGGAAACGCCACCGCATCCGGGTAAGCCCCCAGCTCACCCTCGCGCAGCGCCAGCCAGTCCGGCAGGCTTTGTCCACGGGCGTGCAACAGGCGCTCCTGGGGATCGATGCTGTACAGCGGATGAGCCGCCAGCCGCGACGCGGGCACCCGGGCCAACGCCTGCTCCAGGGAGGCCTCCGGCAACCTGTAGCCCGGTCCCAGTCGCTCGGCGAGAAAGCCCGCGCCCTCGGCCGGCAATTCGACCACCGTGGATGCATCCCCCCAGCCATTCCAGCGTCGCATGCGTGTGTTCCTCTGCTGTTCTTATAGGTCTTGCGTAAGGTTCCCTATACTAGTGCGCCGCCGGACACTGTCACGGTCGCATTGAGCCAGTTGGTGTAGCCGATTGAGTCACCCGCGCTGCCAAACCATTTCCTACCTGCCCAGGATCGAGTCGCCCATGCCCGCCCCGCTGAAAACCTGCTCCCCGTTGTTCTGGTCCCCGGACCTGGGCATCGACTACGGCGCTGCGACGCTGAGCCTGCGCGACCTGCTGCCGCAAGTAGGCCAGGGCATCTCGGCGTTCTTCGAGCCGCAGGATCGGCTGCTGGTCGGTGAGACCCTGCAGTTGATCTGGCACCCACCCGTGAGCGACATCAACGGCTGGAGCGAACAACCTTCGGAACTCGTCCACAGCCACTTGTTGCAGGTCAGGGTCAGCGGGCCGCAGCAGCCACCCGCCCAGCCAATGCATGACCTGCATCGGGGCAGGCAGCGCTTTGCCTTGCAGGTCCTGGCCTGCACCCCACTGCTGGCGGCCCTCAAGGCCCAGCCGCTGGACCAGCAGGCCTGGAGCCTGCCCGGCATCGGCAGGCCGCAGGGCGCTTGCCTGAGTTGGGATGAAGCCCTCTGGTGCGGGCGCGCCGACGTCGGCGGATTGACTTGCCTGAACGCCGCCAACGGCAGCGAAGGCATGATGGAAATGATCCTGGAGATCATCGGTGACCAGGTCAGCGGGTTGTTATCGGTGCACCTGGGCCCTGGCGGGAATACTTACGAATGGGGTCGGCGAGTACTCGCGGGTGCGGAGCTCATTGCCATTCGCCGGGCCCTGGAGCACGCCCGGCCGCTGCAGGACACCCAGGACGCCTACCTCGTCGGTTGAGTGTCAATCGGGGAAAAAACTCCCGGGCAGGACTAAGCAGCTGTTTTCAAACCGATTTTTTTTGCGCTGGGGGCTTCCCAAACCGCCGGCGAGTTGTTAAATTTGCGCCCGTTCTTGCAGCGGTCCTCCCCGGACCGGCACTTCAAGCAAGTAACGTCGCAACAGCTACAGGGGCGTCGCCAAGCGGTAAGGCAGCAGGTTTTGATCCTGCCATGCGTTGGTTCGAATCCAGCCGCCCCTGCCATTTTTCTTCCTCGTTGTTCTTTCATCATTGTTCATTCCTCCAGGCTTCGCGCCAGGAACTCCAGCATCGCGTTGACCTTGGGCAATCCCTGCCGGCTCTTCATCCATAGCAGGTTGATCGTCTGCCCCCGGGTCGCCAAATGCGGCAAGACTTCCACCAGGCTGCCATCCTGCAGTTGACGCTTGACCAGCCACGACGGCAGGTGGGCGATGCCATAGCCGCCCAGCACCGCCATCAGCAAGCCCTCCCCCGCACCCACCACGCAACTGGCCGTAACCGACCGGCGCTCGATCTGCCCCGGCTCGTCGGTGGCGAAGCTCCAGGGATGCACGCGCCCGTCCGCCCAGCCATAGGCGATGCACTGGTGCCGCTCCAGATCGGCGATGACCTGCGGCTCGCCGCGCTGCGCCAGGTAGCCCGGGGTGGCACAGAACAGGTACTGCTCGGTTCCCAGGTGCCGATGCCCCAGTTCCGCCGGCCACAGGTCGGGGCCACCCAAGCGCACGGCGATATCGACTCCGGCCTCGATGGGATTGGCCAGATGCTCGGAGAAGGTCACATGGGGCTGCAACTGCGGGTGCTCCCGGGCAAATTCGAGGATCGGCCCCAGGACCCGGGCCCGGCCGAATGCCCCGGGCAGGTCGATGCGCAGCTTGCCGCGCAGCTCATGCCGTTGCGCTTGCAACTCGAGCTCGGCCTCTTCCAGATCGGCCAGCACGCCACTGCAAGTGCGGTAGAACGCCAGGCCGGCATCGGTCAGGGCCAGGCTGCGGGTGGTACGGCGGAACAATCGCGCCTGCAGCCGCGCCTCCAAACGGGCGATGGCCTTGCTGATGGCCGACGCCGTAAGGTTCAGGCGCTCGCCGGCCGCCTTGAAGCTGCCACAGTCGGCCACGCAGACAAACACGTCGATACCCTTCAAGCGTTCGGAGGAAAACATGCGGCACCTTGCCTATTAATGAATCTGGTTCACATCAGTTGGTAAAAAGCATCATAAAACAGAACCAGATTCCCTAGTAAGCTGATCGCCATCCCATCGGTATCACTGCAAGAGGCACAGATGCTGCGCACCCTGAAACACTATCCGGCGGCCCTCAACCTGTTGTTGGCCGGCACCCTGGTGCTGACCCTGGCCCGGGCGGTGACCCTGCCTTACCTGGTGATCTACCTGGCAGGCAGCTTCCAACTGGATGTCGCCGAAATCGGCCTGGTGCTGGGCAGCAGCCTGATCATCGGATCGGTGTTGAGCCTCTACGGCGGTTTCCTGGTGGACCGGATGGCCAACCATCGGTTGGTCCTGTGCTGCTGCGCGGTGTTCACCCTGGGTTTCGTCGGTAGCTTCGCCGCCCCCAGCCTCTGGTCGTTCTACCTGTGCCTGCTGGCGATCAACCTGGCCTACGCGGTGTTCGATATCGCCATCAAGGCCGGCCTTGCCCGCCAGCTCCCGGAAAACCAGCGCAGCACGGGGTTTTCCATCAAGTACACCCTGACCAACATCGGTTACGCGATCGGCCCGTTCCTCGGCGCTGGGCTGGCCAAGCTGGATATCAGCCTGCCCTTCGTGCTGTCCGCCGCCTTGGGTGGGGGGTTCTTCTGCCTGTACCTCGCCCGGGGCGAGCGAACGCCAGTCATCACCGAACCCGCCCAGCCGCCGCTGTCCTTCCTGGCCCTGGGCAAGCAATTGCTGGCGGACTACCGCCTGGTCTGCTTCACCCTGGGCGGCCTGCTCAGCGCCGTGGTCTTCGGCCAGTTCTCGGCCTATCTGTCGCAATACCTGGTGGTCACCACATCGGCCGAGGTTGCCTACACCACCATCAGCACCCTGGTGGCGACCAACGCGCTGCTGGTGATCAGCCTGCAGTACGCCATTGGCCGGCGCATCCTGCGCCAACACCTGAACCTGTGGCTGGCCACGGGCCTGGGCCTGTTCCTGCTGGGCATCGGCGGCTTCGCCCTGGCCAGCAACCTGGCGCTGTGGGTACTGGCCATGGCCGTGTTCACCCTGGGCGAGATCATCGTCTTCCCTGCCGAGTACATGTTCATCGACTGCATCGCCCCCGAGCACCTGCGCGGGCTGTACTACGGCGCACAAAACCTGTCCAACCTCGGTGGTGCCCTGGGGCCGATGCTCTGCGGCCTGGTCCTGGCCAGCCAAGCGCCCCAGGCGATTTTCTGGATGCTGGGCCTGTTCGTCGTCAGCGGCGGGCTGTTCTACTGCCTGGGCGCCGCCAACCTCGGCCAGGTGCATGCCCGGCCTGCGGACTGAAGGGTGGCGCTCAGGCAGGTGCCTGGCCCAGGTACCGGGCAATACGTAGCAACGCGCACTGGGCCGACTCGGACAAGACCAGGGGCGGCTCCTCGATCATGTACCGCAGATGCTCGAAAGCCAGGCCGGCCTCGTTATGTTCCAGGTAGTCAAGGACGATCTCCCGTCCGTGCTCCAGCCCCGCCTGGGCCAGCGCATGCTCCGGCGGCACCCGGTCGCCCAGCCGCTGGTAAGCCTGGGCCATGAGCAACGACGCCTCATCCAGCACCTGGATCAAGTCGGTTCGCCAGGGGGCTGTCGGTACAAGCATGCTCATGCACTCCTCGTTTGCTGGAAATCGCTTGTCGGGTACCGTCCGCGGAATTTGCCAACCGGCCCCTGTCACGCCGCCAGGCCTTCACAACCCCGGCTGCGCCCCGTTCCTCTGTGCATCTACCCAGCAAAGAGTGACGCCCCATGAAAAGTAGCCAATTGAGCCAGTTGATCCTCAACGACCACGCCCGCATCGAGTCGGCCATTGCCACCGGAGCCGCCTGGGAAATATGGTTCCAGGTGGAGTTCCTGATCCTGCTGTTGCGCCAGCCCCATATGAGTGCCGCCCGGGAAGTGCCCTACCCGCCACCGAACGAGAAACTGCGCCTGGATGTACTGGCGCGCCAGGGCGTCGATGAATACGCCATCGAGTTGAAGGTCGAGAGCGCCACCAACGCTGGCAAGAAACTGCTCGAAGAAATTGAGAAGGACATCCTGAAGCTGAAAAAGTACACCAAGCAAACCGTGGAGGCCCGTTGGGTGGTAGGCCTGGGCTACAGCGACGAGGGCAAGCGCGCGCTGGTTGAATATGCCAGGACCCATGACACCACCACGATCTACCAACATGCCGGAGCCATCGGCTGCATGATCGTCACGGTTCCCGAGGAAAGCCTGGGCAGTAGCCCAATGCTGATCGATTAAGGCATTTGCAGGAGCGAGGCTTGCCCGCGATGGACTTCAGGGCGCTGCGTTTATCCAGTCGATACGCACTACCGTTAACCTCCATCGCGAGCATGCTTCGCGTCTACAGGCCCTCGTCGAGGCTCGCCAGGGCCCGCCGGGTCACCTGCTCGATATAGGCCGGTTCGCCATAGATGCGCGCCAGCAGGATCGCCCCCTCGTAGTCCGCCACCAACTGCCTTCCCATGGCCAGCGCCTGCTCCGGCTCGTACCGGGTAGCGAACAGCTGGGCCAGGGCCTTGGCCCAGTCATCGAGAAAGGCCCGGATCGGCTGCATCAGCTCGCTCTTGCCGTAGGTCGCATCCACCGCGATCACCCCCATCAGGCAACCGATGGCCCCATCCTGGAACAGCTTCATGGACTTGCGTCCGATCTTTTCCAGGCGCTGGCCCGGGGTGAGCTGCTCGTCGCAAGCCACGGCGAACAAGCTTCCGGCGATGACCTGGTGGGTCTGCTCCAGCACGTCGCGCAGCAGCGATTCCTTGTTCGGGTAATGGTGATAGAACGAGGCCTTGGTCAGGCCACAGGCGGCGGCCAGGGTGTCCATGGTGGTGCCGTGATACCCCAGGCGCTTGAAGGTGCTGGCGCAGCGCTGGAGCAGTTCGTCACGGGAAATCTTCGGGGGGCGCATGGCTCATTCCTGGGCGGGATCACGGCCAGTGATTCTAAGGTATAAGCGGGCCCACCTCAATTTGACGGTTACCGAATGTTTGTTTAGTTTCAGTAACCGAACGCTTGGTCAATAACTCTCCAGGCGCTCGCTTACTCAACCAACAACGTACTTCAGGAGAACGCCAAGATGAACCAAGCCACTGGCACAACGGGCCGGGTCACCCGGGAGCAACGGGGCCAGGTGTTGTTGATCGGCCTGGACCGGGCCGCCAAGCGCAACGCCTTCGACAGCGCCATGCTCGAGGACCTGTCCCGGGCCCTGGGCGAATACGAGCGCGACGAACAACTGCGCTGCGCGGTACTGTTCGCCCACGGCGAGCACTTCACCGCCGGGCTGGACTTGATGGAGCTGACGCCGAAGCTGGCCAGCGGCGGCATCGCCTACCCCGAAGACGGCATCGACCCCTGGGGCGTGGTCGGGCCCCGGCGCAACAAACCGGTGGTGACTGCGGTACAGGGCGCCTGCTGGACCGCCGGCATCGAGCTGCTGCTCAACGCCGATATCGCCATCGCCGCCAGCAATGCACGCTTCGCCCAGCTGGAAGTGCTGCGCGGCATTTCCCCGGCCGGCGGCGCCACACTGCGCTTTCCCCGGGTGGCCGGCTGGACCCGGGCCATGCGCTACATGCTCACCGGCGAGGAATTCGATGCGGCCACGGCCCTGGACATGGGCCTGCTGGTGGAAGTGGTGGCCCCCGAACAACTGCTGGCCCGGGCCATCGACTATGCCGAGCGCATCGCCAGGGCTGCGCCGCTGGCGGTCAGGGCGACCTTGCAGTCGGCCTTCCTCGCCCTGGAGCAGGGAGATGAAGCGGCCCTGGCCCAGCTCAATCCGCAGCTCATGCAGCAGGTTCGCAGCGAAGACGCTCGCGAGGGGGTGATGGCCATGCTACAAAAACGCCAGCCGGTATTCCTGGGTCGTTGAACCGCCCTGCCCATCCCGAACCTCTGCCTCAAGGAGGCTTGTCTTGAACATTGCAGTCCGTGCCGATCAGCCGTCCGTCAACAGCGAGCCGTTGACCCTGGTGGCCGCCGATGGCTATCGCCTGAGCGCCCTGCGCTACCCGGCCATCGGCGCCGCCAGGGGCAATCTGCTCCTGGCCAGCGCCGCCGGCGTCCAGCAACGCTTCTACCGGCGCTTCGCCGAACATGCCGCGCGTCGCGGTTTCAACGTGCTGACCCTGGACTACCGGGGTATCGGCCAATCCCGCGCCGGGAGCCTGAAGGGGTTTGCCATGTCCTTCCTGGACTGGGCCTACCAGGACCTGGCCGCGGCGGTGGAACTGCTGCGCCACGAAACGCTGCCGCTGTACTGGGTCGGGCACTCCTTCGGCGGCCACGCCTTCGGCCTGCTACCCAACCACCAGGCCGTCAGCGCCTGCTACAGCCTGGGTAGCGGCGCCGGCTGGAGCGGCTGGATGCACTGGCGCGAGGCACTGAAAATGCGCCTGCTCTGGAAGCTCATCCTGCCACCGCTGGTGGCGTACAAGGGCTATATGGCCTGGAGCCTCCTGGGCATGGGCGAGGACCTGCCGCTGGGGGTCTACCGCGACCTCAAGCGCTGGTGCGAATACCCGCACTACTACTTCGACGACCCGCAGATGGCCCACCTGGCCGAGCGCTACGCCAGCGTACGCACGCCCTGTCTGTTCGCCACCTCGGTGGACGATCCCTGGGCCCCGCCGCGCTCGCTGGATGCCTTCGCCAAGGGCTACTGCAACGCCCCCATGACCCGGCTCGATCTCAAGCCGCCAGCCGGCGCCCGCCCCTATGGCCACATGGGCTACTTCCGCGACGATGCCCAGCCTCTGTGGGACGACATTCTCGACTGGCTGCTGGACCATCCCGGCCAGCCCCCAGCCTGATCCGGACAAAAAAAGGGGCGATCGACGATCGCCCCAAGCGTGACTACCACAAGAAAACCTATAGCGTCAGTTGCTTGCGCTCCTCTTCGGTCAGGCGGGCTCGCGCCTGGTCGTTGAGCGGCCCGGCGCCCAGCACCTGCACCGGGCTGTCCGGGTTATAGGCCGGGGCATGGCTGGCTTCCTCCCGCGCACGCTCCACCTGCTCGGAGCCAAAACCCAGCACCTCCACGGTCACGATGGACGCCCGGCCCTGCCTCGCGGCTGTCTGCTGGTTGCGCACCGCATCTTGCGCAGCCTGGGAAGCCGCCGAGCCTGCTGCACTGGCCGAGGTCATGGCACTGGTGTTGACCGTCGCGGTCACCGGGATCCCCGAGGATTTGCCCTGGGTCTGGATATTCGCGGCGTTGACCACTTGCAAGGCTGCGACGTTGACGCTACCCGAAACCCGGATCCCCGCCTCGCCGGCATCGACCGTACCCAAAGGAGCGATCAGGTCGATATCCCCCGACGGCACTTCGGGAATCGGTGCCAGGGTCGCGATCCCCGCGCCCGTACTGGGCACCGATGGCGACAGGCTGACGTTGCCCCAGTTGTCGTAGACCCGCTTGGGCGGGGTGTAGACCACGGTGGTCTTGGAACCCCGGCCGGCGTTGATGTCGCCCTCGGCCGACCAGCCCATGATGGCCCCGCCGAAGGTGGTCATGATCCGGCTCTGCCCCAGCAGGATGCTGCCCAGGGAGTACAGCTGGATGTCCCCGGCGCCTTGGGTGATGATCCCCGCCGAAGCCGGTGGCGCGTCGCCTTCGATACCAAAGGTCTGGCTGCCGCCCGGCGTCAGCATCTGGATCTTGCCACCAAAGTTGGTATGTACCCCGGAACCACCGAACAGGGTGATATCGCCCTTGTAGGTGATCGGGTTGCCGGCCACGTCGGTCTGCGGGAACAACGCGGCAATGGCCGCCCGGCCCCGGGCGTAGCTGCCCTGGCGTACCCCACCCTCTTGGTTGTACTCGCGGCCAGCGGCCTTGAGCTCGGCAAAATACACATCCCGGGCGAACACCCGCTGCTGTTCCGCCGGCAAGGCCGCGTAGTAGGCCCGGGCCTGGGCAGCACTGCCAACGAAACCGAAGCTTTCGGCCAGCCAGGCCAGCAACTCGCTCTCGTAGGTCTTGGCCACTCGCTTGCCAACCAGGGATTCGCCGCTACCGGCCAGGTTGGCCGGGTCGAGGTAGGCCTCGACGAAGCGTCGGTAATCCGGCCCGCTGGCCCCAACCCCGGCCTGCATCACGATGCTCGCCCCCGGGCGGCTGTCCCCCGGTGCCAAGGCGCCGAGGCTGGTGACGCTGACCTTGTCCTCCATCAGGATGTTGCGCCCCGCCGTCAGCTCCAGGGTACCGGGGCCGGCGACGTTGAAGTTGCTGTAGAGAACGTCGCGCCCGGCACTGACGATGGAGATATCGCTGGGGTTGTCGTGGATGAACAGGTTGCCCGTGAAAGTGTAATTACCAAGGTCGTTAGTTCCTCCTTGAGCACCGCCCGGTGAGGTTCCACTGCTGACGATATCGCGCCCGGCCATCATCCATACCGGACCGCCACCCTCATAACGAGTCTGACCGAAGCGTGAATCGGTATAAGTGGTGAACACCAGGCTACGACCACTGCCGACCGCCAGCAGATCGCCCTTGAGTGCGTAAAAGCGCGCCGGGCCGCTATTGCGTCGCCAGCCACCCGTGGCCGAAGGAGAACCGAAAGTGAACAGTGGATAGCTATCGCCGACAAGGTTCGCATCCGCGGACAGGTTGCCCATCCCGCGGATCAGCACTCCGCTCCCATTCCACGCTGCATAGGCCGGGTTGAAGGGTGTCGCCAGGGTCGTAGGCGCGGCAAAAGACTGGTTGATGGACAGGTTCCCGCCATAGATCGAATCCCCCGCCAACAACTGCAGCTGGCTGTTGTTCGAAGGCGCCAGCACCAGGGTCGAGCGGTTGTTGTTCACCGTACCGACCCCTTTCGCGCTGCCGTAGTACAGGCTGCCGCTGGCGGCCGTTACCCGCAGGATCGACGGATAAACGACGGCGAGATCGGTTTCCACCGCCGTCATCATCGGCGTGGCATTGCCGCCTGCGGAATACAGGTCGATGGCGGTGCGGTCGGTCCACAGGGAGAACCAGGTTTTCCCGGAGCCCTGGATACCCTCCAGGGCATAACCGTTCATCAACGAGGTGCGTCCCGGATCGATCACGCCTTGCAGTACCAGGTCACCGCGGGTCGACAGATTGAAAGTGGCATCGCCCGGCACCAGGGTGATCCCCCCTGCCGCCAGGGCCGTAGTGGCCCGTACAGGATCGAAGGCCCGGGTTTCTCCCGCGCTGCGGTCTTCCGGACGGCTGCCATAGTGCAGGTCCAGGCTGCCCACCGAAGCCCCGAGCACCTGGGCATTGCCGCGCAGATTCAGCAGTACGCCGTCAGTCTGGCTTTGCTTGGTGAGGCTGCTGCCTGGGTTCAGGCCGCCACCCACCTCAAAGCGCAGGTCTCCGCCACCGGTCAATTGCAGTCCGCCATCGGCGGTGACCCTGCCGGTGCTGCCGACCGCCAGCACCAGCCCCTGGGTGCGTGGGTTGGCCGATCGTTCCAGCACGCTGCCGGCCAGCGGTTTCAGCACGCCGGCATCGCCGGCCACCCGCACATCGAGGTTGCCGCCGCCCAGGGTGCCGAAACCGGTAAAGCCCACCAACTGGTCGGCGGTGGCGGTGGAGGTGTAGCTGCCGAAGTTGATCCACCAGGCCGTCGGCAAGGACTGCCCTCCCCCCTGGCGCCACAACCAGTTGCCGACCTGGGTCGAGTCATGGCCGCTGTCCTTGGGATTGGGCCGGGCCTGGGACTCCGCGGCGGTATCCACGATGTTGCCGGTCAGGTTGCCGCCGACCCGCAGGCTCAGGTTGCCACCCCCATCGGGATACCAGGCGCGGTACAGGCTTTCGCTACCGCCATCGACGAACTTCTCGAAGTAGCTGTTCACGTCGTTGAGCACCGTGGTGCCCCGCCCTGGAGCCTTGGCCTGGTTGTAAGGAGAACCTGGCGCAGTGGCCAGTGACGAAGTACCCGCGGTGTAAACCCCATACAGCGAGTCCATGCTCAGGTTGCCGGCACTGAGCAGTTCCAGATCGCCAGTCCCGGTGCGGATCACACTGAAGCGGGTACTGCCCGGCATCGGGGCATACTCCTTGTTGCTCAAGGAGATGCAATAGGCCGGGGACGCAGCACAAAAGTCACTGATGCTGCCCAGGCCCAGGTCGTCGAGGACCTTCTGGTCGATAGGGTCGCCCTCCTTGACCACGACGCCCAGGTCCGCCAGGTCGTGTACGACCAGGGCGCTCCAGCCGTAGTTGACCCTGATTGCGCAGTAGACAGGGCTGGCACCACAGAAGTCGTCGATCGAACCCATGCCCAGGTCGTCGAGGAGCTTCTGGTCCACTGGATCGCCAAGCTTGACATCGATCCCCATGGCCGCGAGGTCGTTGACCGCGTCCTGGGTCCAGGTCTGTACGCCCTTGGCCGGCACCTCCTTGGCGAACATGCCGTAGTGACTGTCGGCCAAATGCAGGTCGCCCTGGCTCGGATTGGCTTGCAGGATGCGGCTGTCGGCCGCCTCGGTATCCCCCCCGGCCACCAGGCGCAGGGACCAGGACTGCGAGCCCTCGGCGAGCATCGGCGCAATGGCCCAGAGCTTGCCCTGGCGCCCCACCTCCTCCGTACGCAAGGCGATGGAGCTGATGCCGTCCGGCAGCTTGACGTTGGTGCCGGAAGGAATCAGCGCGCCTTTGGCCAACGGCTGGCTGCCATCGAGCAACACCTGGCCGCCAACGGCCGTTGGCAGGCCCACGCCCTTGGGCCAGGTCATGGCCTTGACCTGGGTGTTCTGGGCCAGCAGGCTGCCGGCCTCGAGCTGGGTCCCGGCGTCCAGGGTCTGGGCTTCGCCGAGCAGGGTCCCGGCGGCGAACAGCAAGTTGCCGGCGGCATCACGGATGGCCGCTGCCAGTACGGTGCCGGCCGGCAGGACCAGGCTCTGGTCGAGGATCGCGGTCACCGGCAAGCGGGTACCTGCCGCCAGGGTCAGGCCCTTGATCGGCAGGTCATAGTTGAGGGTCGCGCCGGTGGGGAAGCTGGTGCCATCGGCCAGGGTCACCCCGGTGCCCGGCACGATGATGTTGCCACCGGTGAAGTCCACGCCTGGCAACAGCACCCAGCCCTTGTCGTCCACGGTCTGCGGTGGCGGGGCGAAGCCGTCGTTGATGCTGCCGTAGATACTCAGCTCGCCACCGGCGCGCAACACCAGGGCTCCGACCTCGCCTGAGCCATACACCGAAGTCTTCTGGCTGTGGGGGTTGACGCTGGCATAGCGGTAGCCGGACAGGTCCAGGTCGCCCTGCACCACCAGGTCGCCGTCAGGGGTCTTGCTGACGATCTGGACCCCGGGGCGCAGGTGGAAGGCGGCGGCATAACCTGCGTTGTTCAGCCCGGCCAGCTTGTTCTGCATCAGGTCGCTGTTCTGCAGGGCCGCGTTGATAAAGGCGCTGCTCAGCTGGTGCTTCTGGTCCAGGTAATCCTGGGTGATTTCCTGATAGGGACGGCCGCTGGCGGCATCGTTCTTCTGCGGCGCATCGTCATAGCTGACCATGCCGTTGACCGCGATCGAGCGCGCACCCTGGATATCCAGGCGGCCTCGGGCATCGATGGCAATATCGTCGCTGCTGCCGTCGGGCTTGAATATCCGTGGGGCATTGAGCTCCAGGGTGCCACGGCTGCGGCCGTCGTTTTGTCCCGCAGCGCCACCGACCGCCACCTCCGTGCCATGGCGCAGGTCGATGCGCGCGCCCTCGGCCAGGGTCAACTGGCCCTTGCCAGACCCCAGCACCACCGTGGCGCGGTTGGGCGCATCGATGATCTTGCCGTAGCTGTCCACCCGCAGCTTGCTGCCATGGGCATCGAGCACCGCGCCGGAGTCCAGGGCCAGGCCCTTGCCGGCCGCCAGGTTGATGCTGCCGACCCGCTCGCCACTGGCGTCCACCAGTCCATTGACCCGCAGGCTGCCGTTATCCAGGGAGACGTTGATGCTGTTGGCCTTCAGGCCATTGCCGATGGTCAGGTCGCCCTGCTTGAGCTGGAAGCTGCGCGCGCCATACACCTGGCCCTGGTTCAGGCGCTGGTTGAGGGCAGCGAACTGCTCGTCCAGGGTACCGCTGCTACCCAGGCGCTGGGCCTGGATTTCCACCGCGCCACCCAGGTACGGCACCCGGGTACCGCCGGCATCGTAAGAGCCGCTGCTGGCGCCAAGGATCTTGCCCGCCAGGTCCACCAGGCCGGCACCACTGTCCAGGGCCACCGCGCGCAATTTGCCGGCCTGGTTGTTCTGCGCCGACAGGTCGATGCTCGAACCCGCCGCCTGCAATACATTGCCAGTACGGCTCTGCAGCAGCACCTCACCGCCGGCTCCGTACTTGGTCAGATCGTTGAAGGCGATGGCACGCCCGGCCACATCGATCAGCCCAGTGTCGGTGAGCTGCACATCGCCACGGGCATCCAGGGTCACCTTGCCGCTGGGCAGGACCACGGCGCTGGCCAGGCGGATGCTGTCACCGCTCAAGGACAACTCGGCGCCCTGGCCATTGGCCTGGCCACGAGGGCCGGCCGTGGCCCCGATATCGATGGCGCCACCGGCCGTGATGCGATTCACCGAACCGGCTTCGCCGGTCATCAACGGCGTGCGGATAGTCAGGTTGCCACCGCTGTAGGTAAAACCCTTGAGCGGATCGTAGGCACCCTGGCTCTGGTACACCGCGAGGCTGCCCTTGTGGTTGGCAGTGATGCGCTGGCTGGCGTTGAGGTTGACGTTGGCGAACCCCAGGGCCAGGCGATCGAAAGTCTTGGTGGTGCTTGGCTGGGCGAAGGCACCGTAGCCGAACTCGATGCGCTCGGCGTTGATATCCAGGCGCCCACTGCCCGTCCCGGCGCCGCCGGCCACCACCGCCCCGGCCGGATTCACAGCCCCCTGCCAGATCAGGTTGGCGGTGTGGATAGTGGCCACGTCATTGGCGCCACCGGCGCCGTAGATGGCCGGAGTCGAGAGCATGAGGTTGCTCAGCAACGATTTGCCGGTCACCGGATCGTAGGTATCCAGGCCCGCACTGCCGTAGAAGTTGAAGCTATCCCGGGCCGAGAGTTGCAGGGTCTCCAGGGCCGGGGCGCCGAACTGGGTATCGCCGCGCAACAGGCGATCCAGCACTTGCTGGGTCAGGGTCATGCCGGCCGGCAGGCGATTACCCGCGGCTGCCGCAGCCAGGGCTTCGGGGCTGCCCACATTGATGCTGCTCAAGCCCAGGTTCAGGTGCCGGGTGCCATAGCGTACCTGGTCGCCCAGCTCGAAGGTCTTGTCGGTCAGGGCAACGATGCTGCCCTCGGAGTACAGCGCGGTTTGTCCGGCGCAAAGGCTGGTGCTGCAGCTACCCACCCGGATACCGCCACTGGACTGCTGGGTCGCAGGCGCACTCACCCCATTGAGCAAGCCATTGGACACCGCCAGCATGTTGCCCACCTGGTAAACGAAGCCATCCCGCGCGTCATAGCTGGCCTTGCCACGGCCGATGGTGTTGATCGAGGCGCCCTGCTCTACCAGGATCTTGCCGGTGTTGGCCACCAGGAACACCTCCGGCGCCGCCAGGACCGTGCCCTGGCGCAGGATGATCGAGCCATTGCTGGTGCTGGTGCCCTCGGCCAGGCTGATGAGGTTACCGCTCTGGCCGTACTTGACCAGGGTCAGGCCGCCGAGCATCAGGCGGGCAGCACCCAGGGCATTGAGGCTGTCGGCATCCAGGGTGATCCCGGTAAACCCGTCAGTGGCCGACTGCCCGGCCTTCACCACTTCGATGCCGTCACCATCGCTCCTGCTCAATACCGAAACAGTACCGCCAAAGCCTCCCGCTGCGGCCTCGAAACGGCCAGTACCCTGGAAGGAAAACGCCTCGGTTCCGGCACCGGTTTCCAGCGCCAGCTTCAGGGTCTTGGCATCTACCGGCAATAGCGGCCGTGGCACGCCGAGCCTGGCCGCGTCGGCCATGGCGAACTGCGCGTAGCTGGTCTCGTTGTACTGCGAATAACGACGCAAGGTATCGGCCGAGGTCAGGATCAACTGGCTGGCGATACTGTTGCCGATCCCGGTGTTGGCGATGGACAAGCGCCCGGCGGTGGCCCAGGAACCATTGCGCATCTGCTGGGCTGAGCCCTCGCTGCCAAGTCCCGCCAGGCCGTTGATCTCCACACGGAAGGCCCCCGGCATCAGGGCGTAGGTGGACGGCATCAGGGTATAGGTACCCGCCGCCAGCCCCGGAACCCCGGCACCAATGGTCACCTGCTGGCCGATCATCGGGTCCACCGCGCCGCCTTCCGGTGCCACCGGCGCGTAGCCGGGTTGGGTGCCGGGGACAATGGCGTAGATCGGGTTGCTGGCCAGGCCCGGCAGGACCAGGCCGCCGTTGGTGCCGATCTGCACCAGTGGGTTGTAGCGAGCATCGGTGGAGCCGCCACGGCCGGAGATGAAGCCAGCGCCCAGCAACTCGCCACCACCGGACAGGTCCAGGGTCGCCCCTTGCTGCACCTTCACCGACTTGCCGCCCAGGATCACGCCGACGCTCAGCTCGCTGTTTTCATTGACCATCCCGCCCTGGCCCACGAAGTTCACGGTCTTGCCGTTGTACTGGTAGAGCTGGCCATCGACGGTACCGCCATAAGGCAGCACCAGGCCCTTGCCGCTGACCGAGGTCAGGCTGCCCGGTAGCAATTGGACTTTGCTGCTGCCCAGGTTGCCGATCTCGATCAGGCCCAGGGGCGCGCGCAGCACGCCGCCCTGCTTGATGGTCGCGGCGCCCAGTTGCAGGCGGCCGAAGGCCGAGTACGGCACGGCCAGGTCAGCGTTGCCATTACGCGCGATAGTGAGGGTCCGTGTCGGATCGAATGCGAGGCCTGCAAAATCGTACTTGTAACCGGCGATCACCCGTGCCCCGACCTCAGTGCCCGGATACAGCTGCGCAGCGCGCAGGGTCATATCGCCCTGGGTCAACAGCTGGGTGCTGATGCCCTTGGCAATCACATCGGTGCCGACACCGGCGAGGAAACGCAGGTCGCCCTGGCTGTCGAGCTGGACGTGATCGAAGCCACGGCGCTCGATGTTCACCAGGCTGCTGTCGGCTAGGCGCAAGTCGCCCTTGCTGCCGAACATCACGTTGCCACGTACATCGATCAGGCTGCCAGCGGCGCTGAACAGCGCCTGGGTGGCGCGTTCCGACGGCCTGCTGATGGACACCACCGGGCGAACATACTGGTCCTTGGCCTCCAGCGGCGCGAGGATGCCCGCCAGCAACAAGTAAGGCGCCGACAGCTTGACCCGAGTCTTGGCCGCGGCATCTTCCGCCAGGCTCAGGGCGCCGCTGTACAGGCGCAGGCTCTGGGCCAGGTTCAGCGACACATCGCCATCGAAGCTCAACAGGCCGTTGCTCAGCAAGGCCAGGTTGTCGAAGCCGCCGGCCGCCACCTGATCCGCACCGAGGCGGCCATGGCCATACTCCAGAGCGCTGGCCGCAGACTCTGGCGATCCGGGCAGGACGTTGGCCTGGTGAGTCTGGCTGAGTACCAATTCGCGGGCCTTGAGCACCCGGTCGGTCACCGCGTTCTTGGTGTAGTACGGACTCTCCAGGGCCACGGACAAACTACCGCCTGCCGCGCCAGTACCACCCGCTCGGGCGACGAAGCTGCCGTCCAGGTAAAGGCCATTGTTGGAAGCGAAGCTGATGCTGCCGCCCTGGCTGGCCACCTGCACCCGGCCTTGACCGGGAATGTCCAGGGCCGCCTGGGTACCCGATGCATCCAGCCGCGCGCCATCGCGCACCACCACGAACAGGTCACTGGCCTTGGCGATGCCCGTGGCCAGGTTGATCTCGCCGCCGATGGAAATCTTGCCGCCATTGCGCACCTGGCCGTAGCTGCGCCCCTGGCTGTCCACCGCGCTTACCGCCCGGGCCGCGACATCGATGAGCGCCTGCTCGGCGACCCAGATCGAGCGCCCATGGCCTGCGGCATTGGCCGCCTCGGAACTGGCCACCGTGAGGCCACCCAGGCTGACGCTACCGCCCCAGGCATTGAGGGTACCGCTCAGGGTCAACTGACCGACGCTGCGCAGGTTGATGGCCTGGCCGGGATCGACACTGATCACCGCGCCCTTGCCGACCTCGAGCGCGGTGCTCGCCAGTTGCGCCCCGGTGGAATACTGGTTGCCGGCGGTCAGGGTCAATCCGGCGCCACGGCGCTGGGTCAGCACGCTCTTGGCCGGATCTTCCTGGTACAGGTCCGGCAGCCAACGCTCCAGCACGCTGCCCGGATCGCTCCCGGTGACGGCATTGGTGGCCTGGGAGCCAAAGCGATAGATCGGGACATTGACCTCGACCTTGGCGCCGTCGGCCACCTTCAGCCCTTCATTACCCGTGATGTCATAGGCCGAGAAACCTTTGTTGAAGAAGTCTTGCGCCAGTTGCACGGTGCCCGCCTCGGGCACGGTGCTGCCGGCACCGATCAGTACCTTGTGTGCCTGCAGCGCCAGGGTGCCGCCGCCGTTGACACCATAACCGCGCAGCTCCCCGGACAAGTCCAGCTTGCCGTCCGCCGCCAGGGTCACGTCGCCGCCCTTGCCACCTGTGGTCTTGCCATCGAAGCCGATGGTCGCGCCGGAGCCGGCATCCACCAGGGAGGTGCTGGCCAGGTTGAGGTCGCCGCTGCTGCGCAGCGACACCTTGCCGCCGTTGATAAAGGGCACGCCAAGGTTGTTCGAGGGGTCCAGGACCAGGTTGTTCCAGCGCCCGGAGGCATCCAGCTTGATCCCGCTGGCCACATCGACCCGAGCCTGGGCATTGCCGGTAGGCGCCAAGATCACGTCACCGACCACGAAGTTGCGGTTGACATCCACCTGGTTCAGCACGTTACCAGCGTTGATGCTGCCGCCATGGGCCGTGAGGTTGGCGTTGATCTTGACCTGGGGACCGAACAGGGTGATGTCGCCGCCGTCGGCCACGCTCAACGCGCCGTTGACCTGGATCTGTTGCCGGGCGCCGACCTTGATCGCCCCCAGCTGTTGGGCATTGAGCTGGTCGCTGTCGAGCACCAAGCGCCCCTGGCGGTCGGCGGGCAAGGCGCTGCCCAGGTCCAGGCCATCGGCGATCTTCTGCTGGTTAGCCGCGATCAGCACCTGGCCCACGGTGGGGGTCAGGGCATAGCGCAGGGTGCCATTGGCCTTGTTGTAGATCGGCGTGTAGTTGCCGATGATCAGTTGCGCCCGCTGGGCCGCGGCCTTGTGGGACTGTTGGTAGCCATCGAGATTGACGTTGGGCACCTGGGTCTGGCGGTCGCCCTTGTACACATCGCTGAGCAGTTGCCCCTCGAGCACCGCGTTGCCGGTGCCGATCACCAGCTTGCCGGCATCACGGCCCACCGTGTAGCCCGCCTCGTAGCGCTGCTGCTGGGCGATCAGCGGGTTGTAGTAATAGTCGGTGCGGCCCCAGCGCGGGCTGCTGTCCACATAGCCCTTGTAGATCCCGGTGTAGAGCAGGTCTCCCGGGGCCCGGGACACTTCATACAGGCGCCCGTCCACGCCCTTGAGCCAGGTCTGCTGGATGTAGCCGTCCTGCACGTCCACCGTGCCACCGGACAGGTTCAGCTGAGCACCGGACTGAGTCACCACCTCCTTGCCGGTGAACGTCAGAGTGCCGCCCTGGGCCATCCACTCACCGACGTTATGCCGCTGGGTGCCCAGGTAGCCGCCCACTTCCAGCAGGCCACCGGCGGTGTACCAGCGATCGGTGGCGTAGCCATTGGTGCCGGCCGGCACGAACACCAGCTCTCGCAGGTCGACCCAGACATCGCTGTTGATCAGCTTGCCGCTATCGCGGTTGCCCGCCGAATCACGCTGCTCATTGCCCTGGACGTTGACTTTGACGTTGTTGGACTCCATCGCCACCTTGACCCCGAGGGCGCCGGCGACATCGATCACCGCACCGTCGCGCACCAGGCTGCGCTGGCCGGCGCTGACCGCTACCTGGCCGCCGGTGGCCAGGGTGATGGAGCCCCTCTGGAAATCCACGGTGCCACCGCTGACGATCTCCACCCGGGACTGGTCGGTACGGTCGGCAACGCTGCTGAGGTTGTTGAACTGGCCGGTGATCAGGTTGGTCGGGCTGCCGTCGAGGTTGCCCAGGCCACTGTTGCGCTGGCTGTCCAGGGCGGTATTGCCGCTGCTGTCCAGGAGAATCGCCGTGGTGCTGCCCTGCCCCAGGGTCACGCTACCCGTGCTGTCGCTGGCGGCATTGAGCAAGTGGATAGTGCCCCGGGTATCTACCGAGGTGCTGGCCAGGGCCACGCCGTTCTGCAGCACCTGGTGCCCGGTCAGGGTGATGTCGCCGGTGGAGGCCATGATCAACCCACTGTTGCTGACCTTGCCTGCGCTACTGCCGGGCTTGAGCGAGGTAGCCACTTCATTGCCACGGGTGGTGGAGCGCTGGTTGCCCTCGGTCCCCACCCCGCGGCGGATGTAGAAACTGTCGCCCGCAGCCAGGGCGGTCTGGCCCTTGGCGGTGACGATGGTCCCGGCGTTCTCCACCTCCGAGCCCAGCATCAGGACATAGCCACCGGCGTCGGTGGAGGTCGCCGGGGCGTGGGTCTGGATCAGCGCCCCACCCTGGACCTGGACCTTGCCTGCCGCATCGCTGAAGGTCGGCTGGGTACCGCTGGCATCCACATAGAGCCCACGCTTGCTGAACTGCTCGTCGCTGATGGTCGCCGCGGCCGCCACCAGGTTACGCACGTTGACCTGGCTGGTACCGCTGAAGATCACCCCGTTGCGGTTCATGATCATCACCGTGCCGGCACCCTTGATCTGCCCCTGGATCTCGCTGGGCCGACCATTGGGGTCATTGATCTTGTTCAGCAGCGCCCAATTGGACTGCTGCTGGAAGTCCACCGTGGTATTGCGCCCGACGTTGAAGGTCTCCCAGTTGAGGATGGCCTTGTCGGCGGTTTGTTCGATGGTCACCGTGGTCTTGCCGCCGGACTGGCTCTGCACCGGGCCCTTGGCGTTGATCCAGCCCTGGGTCAGGCTGTTGTCGACCTTGAGCCCGCCCTGGCCAAGGCCGTCGGGAATGCGGCTGACCGTGCCGAGCGCGGCCTGGCGAGCGGCGGCCTGGGCCGCTTGTTGGGCGGCGATGGCCGCCACCGTGGAGTTGAGGTTGCCCAGGGAACGCTGCAACTGCTGGTTGACCTGGGCCTGCTGGGACAACGGTGGCGGCATGCCCGGCACCTGGGCACCGGGCCGCGCCACGGTGGCCGCCTGGGAGGCGCCCTTGTCGGCGAACCAGCCGGAACTGAACGCCGGGGCTGCGTGGGCACTGCCGGCCATGAGCAACAGGGCGATGGCCTGGGCCAGGGGCTTGAGCCGCAGGATCGGCGCCTGGGAGTCCAGGCCAGGGGTATTAACCGGTGGTTTGCAGCGAACCATTACTACTCATCCTTTGTTATGACGCCCAGGGGTGCGCGACGCTGTACGGCCCAGGGCGCGCGTCACTGCTCTAGGGGATAGGCCGTTGTCGGGGGATGCGACCGAACTGATGTCATGGAAAATTCATCTGTGCGGTGTAGGGCTCGATGACCAGCGACGAAAACGCCCTTCGCCGATCATCCAGATGCTCTGTGGCGGCCCCTAGAGTGGGCGACCAATGCCATTGCAGACGTTGGCGTTGCCGATGCTCAAAGGGCTGGTAGGCGTGAGGAAGGCGTCACGCACTGCGGTTTTCCAGGCATATGGCAGCTGTAACAAGAGGTTGTTCTTGATCGCAGTATCGTTGTTGGACAGGACGCCGGGGCCGTAATGACGAGCGAAGAAAGCCCGTACCTGGGAGGTCTGGGTAGCGTCGGCATAGCACTGGCTGAAGATCAGGTTAGTGAAGCCCAGGATCGGGTAGCCACTGGTTGGGTACAGGCGCAAGCTCTTGTCGCCAGGGTTGGCGTCGATATTGGCCTGGGAAGTGAAGACCGGAACCCACAGGTTCTGGTCGCCACGGCTGGCCACGGCAGGTACCGGAATAGCGCCAATAGCGGACGAAATATTGGCCGCAGTTGGCGACATTCCATTGACACGGGCGACCTTGGTCGCATCGCTCAAGCCTTCCAGTGTCGCGGCGGCGTAGGTTGGCCCGATAAAGGTGATTGTGCCGTTCATTGCAGGCAGCGCCTCCATTATCGCTTCGCTGCTATTGGCTGAGCGGGCTCCTGCCGGCAGACCACCCGAATAACTGGACGCGAAATCCGTGGTCACGGCGAAGGTGCCGGTTTCAACGCACTTGGCATTCAGGAAACGGGTGAACAATTCGGTGCTACCGCTTGCGATATTGGGATAAATCACAGTGATCGGACCTGTGCGCCCCGACTCCTTGATTTGTCTCCAATCATTCACCCGGCCTGAAAATATCCCGCATAGATCATTGGTGCTCAGATCCACCTCGGCACTGCCGGCCTTGTTGAATCGAATGGCAATCGCGGTGGCCGCCGACGGCACCTGGATAAGAGGCCCCCAGTCAGTATGGTGAGCCGAGAAATAGTCGCCTACCTCGAAATACTTGAGCTTGGACTCACTCGCTGCCCAATGCACATTCCGATCACTGGGCAGAGAGCTGAGCAGGCTGTAATCATTGCGCAGGAAAGCCGCTTTGTCCCGCCCGCGGTCCATGCCCAGATAAGGCGCAAAACCTGCCGTCAGGACACCCGGCGTCTGGTACAGCTTCGCAGGCAATGTCGAACCAACCCCATTGATATCCGCCTGTGCCTGCTGCATGCACAAGGCTGCGAACAACATCGATGCTATCCACCCTTGATGTTTTGGCATGACCAATCCTCTTGTATGACGAGCGTGAAGCAGGCCGGCCAGCGCGCACGCTATCTGTTCGTGCGCCAGTTCGTCGGGGCCTGAATGAAAAAATCAGCAACGGTCGAAACCGTTGCTGATCCGGGTGTTGCAGTCAGCTGGGAACCAGCCTTACAGCGGACGACCGATGGCGTTGCAAACACTGGCCTGGCCAATGTTCAGGTCGCTGGTGGTGGTGAGGAAAGCCTCACGTACAGCGGTTTTCCAGGCATCTGGCAGCGGCACGAAGCGGTTGTTCTTGATCGCGGTGTCGTTGTTGGACAGAGCGCCGGCACCGTAGTGGCGAGCGAAGAAAGTCCGGACCTGGGAGGTCTGGGTAGCGTCGGCATAGCACTGGCTGAAGATCAGGTTAGTGAAGCCCAGGATCGGGTAGCCGCTGGTTGGGTACAGGCGCAGGCTCTTGTCGCCAGGGTTGGCGTCGATGTTGGCCTGGGAAGTGAAGACCGGAACCCACAGGTTCTGGTCGCCACGGCTGGCCACGGCAGGTACTGGAACAGCGCCGATAGCGGACGAAACGTTGGCAGGAGCTGGCGAAACGCCGGCAACCTTGGCCACCTTGGTAGCATCGTCCAGGCCAGCCAGGCTTGGCGCGGCGTAGTCAGGGCTCATGTAGGTGATGCGACCATCACCAGCGTTCAGCGCGTCCATCACGCCCTGGCTGGTCACAGCGGCCACGGCACCGGCTGGCAAGCCACCCGAGTAGCTGGAAGCGAAGTTGGCGGTCACGGTGAAGGTGCCGGTTTCAGCGCACTTGGCGTTCAGGAAGCGGGTGAACAGCTCGGTGGTGCCGCTGCTTTCGTTGCGGTAGACCACGGTGATCGGACCAGTACGGCCGGCACCAGCGATCTGGCTCCAGTTGTTGACACGGCCCGAGAACACGCCGCACAGGTCGTTGACGCTCAGGTCAACGGCAGCAGTGCCGGCCTTGTTGAATGGAACGGCAACCGAAGTGGCCACCGAAGGCACTTGGATCAGCTTGCCCCAGGCAGCCTGGTGGGCAGTGACGTAGTTGCCCAGCTCAGTGGTGCTGAGTTTGGAATCGCTACCGGCCCAGTGCACGTTCTTGCCGGTGGTGCCGGCCACGAACTTGGTGTAGTCGTTGTTCAGGAAGGCAGCCTTGCCGTTGCCGCTGCCTACGCCGATGTAGGGAGCGAAACCGGCGGTCAGAACGCCAGCGGTCTGGTACAGCGGTTGTGGCAGGGTAGCGCCACCGCCGTTGATGTCAGCCAGTGCAGCCTGTGCCGAGCACAGGGCGGCCAGGGTCAGGGATGCCGCGAGAACATTGCGCTTAAACATGAAGAATCTCCTTTCGTCGTGTTCGTACGTTGGGTGAATAGCTCTTGCATGACGCCATGGCACTGGCCAGAAGCCTTGATCCAGAGGGCTTGATGGGTGAGGCCATGGGGAGAGAAGTTCGCAGCTTCCGGTGACAGTTAAAGGAAAAATGCTCGGGAGAAGCCGGCTGTTTTTGCAAAAGATTCTCGGGTGTTCAGGGCCTTTTTTAAGGCCCTTTTACCCAAGGTGACAGCCAGGTTGCAGACGGTTTCTCCGGCACCAGCGCCAAGCCGTTGCCGGCCGGGCAGGCAAGCCTGGAACATGACAGAACGAGGAACCCGAGGATCCTTATCCTGGGAGTCGGGAGCGTTAGCACCCGGCTGAAAAAAGCTGGCGCCGTCAGCTCACCAGCTGGTTGATCTCGATGATCGGCAGCAGCACCGCCATGACGATCACCAGCACCACGCCGCCCATGACCACGATCATCAGCGGCTCCAGCAGCGCGGTCATGCCCATAGCCCGGCGCTCCAGATCGCTGGACAGGGACTGCGCCGCCCGCTCGAGCATCGGTGGCAAGGCGCCGGTCTTCTCACCGCTGGCGATCAGGTGGATCAACAGCGGCGGAAAGACTTTCTCCACCCGCAGCGCGGCCGCCAGGTTGGCGCCTTCGCGGACCTTGGCCGTGGCCTCGTTGACGCTGTGGCTCAGGCGGTCGTTGGACAGGGTCTGGCGCGCGGCCTCCAGGGCCCGCAACAGCGGCACCCCGGCCCCGCCGAGGATGGCCAGGGTCGAGGCGAAGCGCGCGGTGTTCAGGCCCAGGACAAAGCGCCCGACCAGTGGCAGGCGCAGGATCCGGCTATGCCAATTCAAGCGCGCCTGGGGGTTGCGCAGGTAGATCCGCCAGCCCCAGAACCCGGCCACCAGGGCCGCGAAACACAAGCCGCCCCAGGCGCGGATGAAGTCACTGGCGTTGAGCATCGCCAGGGTCAGCCCTGGCAGATCCTGGCGCGCCTGGGAAAAGGCGCTGACCACCTGGGGCACGACATAGCTCAGGAGGAAGATCACGATGCCGATGGACACCAGGCCCACCACCCCGGGATAGATGAAGGCCGTGAGGATCTTGCCCCGCAGGCCGTTACGCTCCTCGATGTAGTCCGCCAGCCGCTCCATGACCTGGGCCAGGTCGCCGGATTCCTCGCCAGCGGCGATCAGCGCCCGGTAGATCTCCGGAAAATCCCGCGGCCTGGCCGCCAGCGCCTCGGCCAGGCGCATGCCGCTGCGCACATCGGCGCGCACCGCGCTCAGGGTCTGGGCGATATGCTTGCGCTCGGCCTGCTCCACCGTGGCGCTGAGCGCCGCCTCCAGCGGCAGGCTGGCGCCCAGCAGGCTGGCCAATTGGCGGGTCGCCCAGGCCAGGTCGTTGTCCGAGAGCCTGGGGCTGAACAGCCCCCCTGCCCCACCTGCGCCCTGGTTGCCGTCCAGCCGTACGTCCAGGGCCGTCAGGCCCCGGCTGCGCAACGTGGCGAAGGCCGCACCCTGGCTATCGGCCTCCAGGTGCCCGGATTCGATCTTGCCGTGGCTGTCGGCGGCTTCGTAGCGATAACGATTCATCAGGCGTCCCGTGTCACACGAAGGATTTCTTCCGGCGCGGTGGTGCCACTACGTACCCAGCGCTCACCGTCCTCGCGCATGCTGAACATCCCCGCCCGCCGCGCCGAGGCCCTCAGGGCCTGCTCATCCGCGCCCTGGTGGATCAGGCTGCGGATGTCATCGTCGATGCAGAACAGTTCGTGGATGCCGGTACGCCCGCTGTAGCCGATATGGTTGCAGGCCGGGCAACCCACCGGGTGCCAGGTACCAGGATTGGCGGGATCGGGCGCCTTGCATTGGTTGCACAACCGGCGCACCAGGCGCTGGGCCAAGACCCCGAGCATCGACGACGCCAGGAGGAAGGGTTCGACCCCCATGTCGATCAGGCGATTGACCGCCGACACCGCGTCGTTGGTGTGCAGGGTGGCCAGCACCAGGTGCCCGGTGAGGGACGCCTGGACCGCGATCTGTGCGGTTTCCAGGTCACGGATCTCGCCGATCATGATGATGTCCGGGTCCTGGCGCAGGATGGCGCGCAGGGCCAGGGCGAAGGTCATGTCGATCTTGGCGTTGACCTGGATCTGGCTGATACCCGGCAGGTCGTACTCCACCGGGTCCTCCACGGTGAGGATGTTGCTGGTGCTGGCGTCCAGCCGGGCCAGGGCCGCATAGAGGCTGGTGGTCTTGCCGCTGCCGGTGGGCCCGGTGACCAGGACGATGCCGTGGGGCTGGCGGATCAGGCCGTCGAGCCGGGCCAGCAGCGCCGGGTCCATGCCCAGGGTCTCCAGTTGCAGGCGCCCGGCCTGCTTGTCCAGCAAGCGCATCACCACCCGCTCGCCATGACCGGTGGGCACCGTGGACACGCGGATATCGATGGGCCGCCCGGCGACCCGCAAGGCGATCCGGCCGTCCTGGGGCAAGCGTTTCTCGGCGATGTCCAACTGGGCCATGATCTTGATCCGCGACACCAGGGCCCCATGCAGCGCCTTGCGTGGCGAGACCACGTCGCGCAGGGTGCCGTCGACCCGGTAGCGCACCACCGAATGGGTCTCGTAGGGCTCGATATGAATATCGCTGGCCTCGTCCCGCGCCGCCTGGGTGAGCAAGGCGTTGATCATGCGGATCACCGGCGCGCCATCCTGGGTGTCCAGCAGGTCGGTCACCTCCGGCATATCCTGCATCAGCCGGTCCAGGTCGACCTCGTTCTCCGCCGCGCCGACCACCGCCGCGGCGCTGCCGGTGTCGGCATAGGCCGTGGCCAGCAAGCCGTCGAGCTCATCGTCGCGGACCCGCTCCAGGCGCGCCGGACCGAATTGGCGCCGGGCCTCGCTGATGGACCAGCCAGGGGTCGAGGCGCACACCAGCAGCACCGCGCCCTCCTCGTCGTGGCGCAGCAGGATGCGATGGGATTTGGCCCAGGCATAGGGGAGCTGGGAGGTCATCGCCAAACCTCCATCCGTCCAGGAATCCCCGCACGAAGCAGGCCATGACTCGGATCTGGCGCCCGGCTCATTGCACTGGCACCGCGCGGATGGTCGCCCGGATGCCCTGGGGCGCGTCCTGCAACGACACCGGTTGCGCGCCGGGAATGGCCTTGGCCGCCGGAGGCAATTGCGGCATCTGCATGTCCGGCATGGCCCAGCTGTGCTCGGGCTGCAACTGGCCCTGGGCCCGGCGCATGAAGTCGTAGCGATTGAGGGTGATGCTGCGCCCCGCCCCACTGTCACGAATGATGTAGGGCCGCAGGAACACCATCAGGTTGGTCTTGTTGATGCTGCGCTTCTCGTTGCGAAACAGCGCTCCCAACCCCGGGATGCTCGACAGCCACGGCACGGCATCGTTGCTCTGGCTATAGCCATCCTGCAGCAGTCCGCCGAGCACCATGATCTGCCCGTCGTCGAGCAGGATGCTGGTGTCGATCGCGCGCTTCTGGGTGACCGTGCCGGCCGCCACCGAAGCCCGGGCATCGATGCTGCTGACCTCCTGGTAGATGTCCAGCTTGACCGTGCCGCCCTCGGAAATCTGCGGCCGCACATTGAGCTTGAGCCCCACCTCCTCGCGCTGCACCGTCTGGAACGGGTTGTTGCTGTTGCCACCGCCGCCGGTGACATAGCTGCCGGTGACGAAGGGGATGGTCTGGCCGACAAAAATGCTCGCGGCCTCGTTGTCCAGGGTCAGAAGGTTCGGCGTCGACAGCACGTTGGAGCCGCCCTTGCTCTTGAGCGCCCGGGCCAGGACCTTGAGGTCCAGGACCTTGCCGATCCCCGGGATGTCCACGGTGCCATTGACCACGCCGATGTTCAGGCCCTTGGGCAACACGTCGATGCTGGTCTTGCTGCCCGGGTTGCCCACCACGCCGCTGCCGCCGAGGTTGACCCCGCCAAAACCACCCTTGCCCCCCAGGTTGCCGGCCTGCCACTGCACGCCGAATTCGTTGGCATCGTCTTCATTGACCTCGACGATCAGGCTCTCGATCACCACCTGGGCCCGGCGCTGGTCCAGTTGGTCGATCACTTCCCGCAGGTTGCGATACAGCGGGTCCGGCGCGGAAATCAACAGGGTGTTGGTGGTGGCGTCGGCCTGGATGGTCACGCCACCGGCGCTGAAGGCGGTGTTCTGGTCGTTCTGCTGGCCATTGCTACCCAGGCCGCTGCTACTGCTGCCGCCCTGGCCATAACCCTTGCTACTGCTACTGCTGTTACCCAGGCTGGAGCTGGTGCTGGCGCCGCTGGTACTGCCCGCCTGGCTACTGCCTTGGCTGGCGCCGGTGCCGCCGCCCATGCCGCTGAGCATGGCCCGGGCGCCATCGTTGCTGGAGCTGTCGCTTTCCCCGGTGAGCAGGCCGCGCAGGGCCTGGGCCAGCTTGCCGGCCTGGGCATTGCGCAGGTACACCACGTGCAGGTTGCTGGGGTTGCTCTGGGCGTTGTCCAGCTTGTAGATCAGGTTGCGCGCAAGCTCAGTGCGCTCGGGGCTGCCGGCGCGGATGATGATGGAGTTGGAACGCGGATCGCCGATCACGCTGATCTTCTGGGTCTGGTCGCTGCCCTGGGTCTCCAGCAACTCGGAGACCATGGTGGCGATGTCCACGGCGATGCCGTTCTGCACCGCCACCACATCGGTGTCGATGGCGCTCGGGGTGTCGATGCCACTGATGATCTGCGCCACCCGCTGCAGGTTCTCGGCGTAATCGGTGACCACGATGGTGTTGTTGCCCGGGTAGGCATTGATCGGGTTGTTGGGCGAAACGATCGGCCGCAGCACCGGGATCAGGTTCACCGCGTTTTCGTACTGCAGGCGGAAGGTGCGGGTCAGCATGCCGTTGCCCGCCGGCTTGTCGGCGCTGTAGATCGGTCCACCCAGCAGCTTGGCATCGGCCTCGGGCACCACCTGGGCCACGCCGCCGACATCGACCACACTGAAGCCTTGCATGCGCAGGGCCGCCAGCAACATGTCATAGGCCTGGTGCGCGGGCACCTGGCCTTCGCTGACCAGGGTCAGGTTGCCCTTGACCCTGGGGTCCACCAGGAATTGTTGGCCGGTGGAACGGGACAGGGCCCGCACCACGGCCTGGATATCGGCCTCGACGAAGTTCAACTGCACCGGCTGGTCGCCCAGGGGATTGCGCGGCACGCTGGTGCTACGCGAAGCCCCCGAGGCCCGGTTGCTGGTGACCGGATGCACGACCTTGGGACGCTGGGCCTGTTGCGCTTGCAAGCGCTGGCGGTCAGCCAGGACATCGCCACCACGCCGGGTATCGGCCAGGGGTTGGCCCAGTTCACTGTCCACCAACAAGGGCGGTGGCGTGGTGGATTGGGTATTGCTGCAAGCCCCCAGCGCCAGCAGCAGGAAAGGTGCAGCCTTGCGACACTGGCGCACGTAGATGGAACCTGACCACTTCATGAAGCTTCCTTAGCGCCCTGCGCCTGATCCATGCGAACGGTCCCGGACAGTGTGCCTGCCGAGTCATCGGCGGCGGCCTCGGCTGCGCGTTGCAGACGAGCCTCCACCACCTGCAGTGAAAGCTGCCGGGGAGCCCCTAGCAGCCAGCCGACCACAGCATCTGCCGGGGCCTGCTCAAAGGTCAGCCGCCAGCTCTCGGGGCCGGCTTCATCAGGTTGTTGCAACTGGTAGCGATCCTTCAGGCCGGCCTGGTCCAGGGTCTGGCGCAAGGACTGCTCAAGGCTCCCCCCGGCGCTATCGCCAGCGCCTGGCGCGACCTCATGCAGCAGTACCTCCAGGGCCTCGGCCTGGGAGCGCAGCTTGGGCGTCTCGGCCTGCCAGTATTCGATCTTGCGCAGCGGCGGCTGGATCAACAGCAACCACAACAACAAGGCCAGCAGCCCCGCGGCAGTGCCGGCCAGCAAGCGTTTCTCCCGCAGGGCCAGGCCATTCCAATGGCCCAGGGCCTGGGCCTGCAGGCGCGACCAGCGCGCCCGGTACGTTGCCAGCATGGCCTTACTCATCATCGTCTCTCCCGGCGCTCTCGTGCTCCCCGGTCGGCTGCCCGCCTGGGACCAGGCTCCAACCGTTGGCCTCACGCTGCACGCTATAGCCCGCCTGGGCCAAGGCGCCCTGCCAGGTGTCATCGGCGGTCATGGGGGTATCGGGCAGCAGTTCAAGTTGCAGACGCTCCTGGGCGAACGTCAGGCGCTGCACACTGCCGACCATGAATGGCATGGCGCTTGCGGCCTGTAGCAGCAGGTTGGCAAACCCCTGGTTCGGCTCGGCCGAGTTGCCACTCTGGCGTGCAGCCAGCTGCTGGCGCGCCTGCTGCAGGGGATTGAGGACCACCGGCAATTCGGGGAACACCTGCCGTACTCGCAGGTTCATCTGGGTCTTGAGCCGCTGCCCCTGCTCGGCTTCACGGGCGGCATACAGGTTGAGCCCCGCCACCCAGACCACCACCGCCAGGGCGCAGCAACCCAGGGCCCGCCCCCAGCCCTTGGCGGCGACCCGGCCAGTGGCCGCTCCTGCGTGCAGGCTCCAGGCCGGGGCCGGGCCGCTCCAGCGTTGTTCGCTCGCCAGATGCTGGGCGATACCCGGTGGGGCTTCATGGCCGATCCAGCAAGGTTCGCCGGCCGTACTGCGCAGCTGCTCCAGGGCTTCCTGCCACTGCGGCTGCGCTGGCGGCTCCTGGCCACCCTCCGGCCGGGGCTGCGGCAGCAAGGGCTGCACACTGCCCTGCCCGGCGCTGTACCGCAGGACCAACTGGCCATCCACCAGGCACAGGTTCACCTGCGCCGGAGCCGGTACGGCCAAGGCATAAGGGGCCGGATACAGCCCCTGGAGCTTGAGCCCGGCCCGCTCCAGTTCACAGCCCAAGGCCTGCAGGCGCTCCCGTGGCAGCCAGCCCAGCACCACTTGCCCGGCCGAGTCCCGCGGGCCGTGGGCCACATGCATCTGCTCGAGGGGCCCCAGGATCAATGCCTGGGCGGCACAGGTCACCGCGGCCTTGATCCTGGCCGCCGGCAGTTGCGGCAGTTCGATGCTGGTCAGCAGGCTGTCTTGCGGATGCAGGAAGCACTCCACTGGCAGCGGCCTGGCGCCCTTGCCCAAGGCCCCCAGTTGCCCGAGCGGGCAGCGACCGGTTTCCACCACCCGCGATGCACGATCCAGGCGGGCGAAGTCCACCTGGGATTGCCAGGGCTGTTCGCTCGGGCCCAGTTCCGCCAGGGACGGCAAGGCGATGCGCAGGCGATTCATGCTCCCACCCGCGACCAGATCACCTGGGGCATGCGGTCCTCGGGCCGGTGCAACAAGGCTTGCAGGCTCACCCGGCGTTGATCGCGGCGTGCCTGTCCCTGGAGCAGGAACCATTCACTGGTGATACCGACCCGGATCTGCTCCACCGCCACTTCCGGCATGCGCAAACGGTTGACGAAATCGCCACGGTTGATGAACCAGTGCCCGGCATCGCGCTCCGCCACCAAGGCCTTGGCCCGCGACAACGCCAGCCCCGGGACCACCGCGGCCAATACTTCGGCCGGGGCGGTATTGCCATTGACCCAGGTATTGCCCGGCAGCACGCTGACATAGCGGGAAAGACGCGCCAGCATGGCATCGCTCATGCCCTGCAGGCCCTGCAATTCCTCCACGCTGCGCAGCATCGGCTGTCGGGGCGGCAGGATCTGTTCGGCTGCGCCTGGCGACGTCAGGCGGCCGCTGTTGAAAGCACCACGAGTACTGCTGGTGGCCTGTGAATTGCCCAGGCGTTGCGGGTAGGACGCGATCACTCGCTGGCTGATGCGACGGCTCAGGGCCGTATCGATCCCCAGGGACTGGCACAAGAGCTCGAAGCTTTGCAGTTGCACGGCATCCACCTCGCCCTGGAACACCAGGTTGCGCAAGTTGAACTTGCCTTGCTGGTCCTGCAGGCGGCCTTGGAACGCCCCGTTGAAGCCCCCTAGCGCCTGGTCGCCGATGGGCTGCGCCCAGGCCTGGTCGAGACGGGTCAGGACGTCACGCTGGCGCGCATCCCAGAGCAACAGGCGGCTGTACTCCAGGCCACCCTGCAACACCCCGGTGCCGAGGACCCGCCCTTGCTCGGCTTCCACGGTGCGCATGAATGAGGTCTGGCGGGTGAGCATGGCGCCCGCGATCACCGCCACCACGGCGGCGATCAGCAAGGCACTGATGATGGCCATGCCACGCTGCTTCGCCACACTGGGCGAACGGCTGTTCATGACCGGCCTTACAGCTGCCAGGAGCCGATGTCGGCATTCACGCCTTCGCCATCGGGCTGGCCATCGGCCCCGAGGGAGAACACATCGACCTCACCGTTGGCCCCCGGATTGAGGTAGTGGTAAGGACGGCCCCAGGGGTCGTTGGGCAGACGCTCCAGGTATGAACGCCAGTTGCTGTCCTTGGCATTGGCCGGGCGCTCCACCAGTACCTTCAGGCCCTGGTTCATGCTGGGATAGGTGCCATGGTCGAGGCGATACAGCTTCAGCGCCTGCATCAGTCCGGCGATGTCCTGCTTGGCCGCCGTGGCCCGGGCCTGGTCGGGACGATCCAGGACCTTGGGCACCACCATGGCGGCCAGGATCCCGAGGATCACCACCACCACCATGATCTCGATCAGGGTAAAACCACGCTGGGCACGCGGGCGTCGCCGGTGGGCCGGCTGGGTCACTGCCCCCTGTCGCGTCGCCATGGCGGCGGCGCCCGGAGCGTCCTGCTCCGGCCGCAGCGAGCCACCACAGGCCTCGGGGGGGGACGTTACATGCGCGATATCCATCTCGACATTCCTTGGCTTGAGTTCGATTCGTGGCGCAGTGTTGCAAGAAGATATGTCAGTGATATTGAAAAACCTCGGGAGTTTCGGTCGCCATTCGGTCAAGCCCGAGGACTAGTCTGCGAGGCTGTCCTCCGGTATCGAGCGGCCCATGCGAGCTGTGCCCAAACAAGCGGGATTCACCCTGATCGAGGTGCTGGTGGCATTGGCCATCATTGCCGTGGCCATGTCGGCCGCCGTACGTGTGGCGGGGCTGATGACCCAGGGCAACGGCCTGTTGCGGGACAAATCCGTGGCCTTGCTGGCGGCCCAGAGTCGCCTGGCGGAGTTGCGCCTGGAGGGTGGCTTGGCGACCGGGATGAAAAACCTCGAATGCGACCAGGGCCGGCTCAAGCTGCGTTGCGAGCAGGCCATTGTCGCCAGCACCACGCCTGGGTTGTTGCGGGTCAGTGTGCAGGTGCGCGATCGCAGCCGCGAGGCGCCGCCCCTGGCTCGCCTGGAGACCCTGATCAGCCGGCCAACGGTGCCGCGCCAGTGAGCCCTAGCGGGTCAACCTTGGCAGGCTCGGCGAGTCCGGCAGCTTGCTGACCTTGACTTGCGAACGCTGCCCACCGCGCTCGATCAGCACCCCGTCGGCCTCCACTGCCACCAATTGCACACCCTGGGTCAGCCGCTCGCCAGCCAGGAAGCTGCGCGGCGGCCCATCGTTCAGGCTGAGGATGGCCACCGCGCCACGGGCTCCAGCCATGACCCCGGACACCTTGATGTCCACTTGCACCGGCTGGTTGGCAAACCACTGCAAGGCCGGACTGTCGGAGCGCGCAGCCTGGGCCTGGGGCGCGGCGGTGGGTGTGCGGGATTCGGCCGGAGTCAGCAACAGCGACGACCAGGTGCCGACTCCGGCCAGGGCCACCAGCAGGGCGGCGTACTGCAATACCTGGGGAACAGAGAAACGCAGGGCGAATGGCATGGGCAGAACCTCCTGTTTGTCCATGCCAGCAGCCTACAGGTCAAATTTCACGGTTTTATTTCACTAGATCATCATCTGCCTCGGGCAGCCTGGAACCCTCGCCAAGGAGTGCAATGCGATGCGGGTTTATCAACAACAGGGCTTTACCCTGATCGAGCTGATGGTCGTGCTGGTGATCATCGGCATCGCCAGTGCGGCCGTGGGCTTGAGCATCAAGCCTGATCCGCTGCAATCCCTGCGCAAGGACGCCGAGCGCCTGGCGCAACTGCTGCAAGTGGCCCAGGCCGAGGCCCGTGCCGATGGCCGTAGCATCACCTGGCGGGCCAATGCCAAGGGCTTTGCCTTCAACCGCTACGACGAGACCGGCCAGGGCATCGATGACTTTCGCCAGGACAGCCAGTTGCGACCGCGGAACTGGGACACGCCCTCCATGCAGGTACGCATCGAGCCCAGGCCACGCCTGGTGCTCAATGCCGAATGGATCAACCCGCCGCTGCAGGTGGTGCTTTCCGATGGCCAGCACAGCCTGCAGGTCGAGCGCACGGCAGCGGGCCAATTAAGGGTGGTGGAGCGGCCATGAACAGTCGCCAGGAAGGTTTCACCCTGATCGAGGTGATGGTGGCGATCATGCTCATGGCGGTGGTCAGCCTGATTGCCTGGCGTGGCCTGGACAGCGTGACTCGCGCCGACGGCCACCTCAAGGCCGGTACCGAGCAGACCGAGGAACTGCTGCGCACCCTCAACCAACTGGAACGCGATGTAGCCTTGCGAGCCAGCACCGAACTGCGCGAGCCCAACCTCAGCGAGGGCGACACCGCCGAGCCCGAAGGCCCGCCGCCCTTGAGCGTGCGCAGCTCCGACAGCAAGGGGTTTGCCCTGGAGATCATCCGCAGCGCCGCCGCACCGGACATTGGCCTGCAACGGGTGCGTTGGTGGATCAAGGGCGACACCTTGTATCGTGCGGTGGCCGAACCCCGGGATCGCTACCCGTTGCCGGCCCCCCGCAATGGCGTCGCGGTGCTGGGCCGGGTCAGCGACCTGCAGGTTCGCGTCTGGAACCCCGACAAGGGCTGGCGCCAACTGAGCGGCAATCGCCAGGACAACCCTGTGGGCCTGGAGATCCGCCTGGTGCGCCAGACGCCCCAGGGCGAGGAGCGCTACCGCCAGGTGCTGGGCCCGCTGGAATGAGGCCAGCTGCCAGGGATTGCAGCGGCTGCGACTCGAGCCGCCTGTAGATACCGTCTTGCCCGTTACCGGGCAAGCGCCAATTTCGGGTCATAAGGATGACCCGACTTGAGCACGCCAAATACGATGTGCAGCATCTTGCGCATCACTGCACAGACGATCTGCTTGCCCGCTTTACCCTTGGCGCGCAGCCGCTCTTTCATCGCCATGAGGGGCTCACTCATGTTCATGGCGGTGATGCTGGGTAGGTACAACGCTCGGCGGATACGCCCCGAACCAGCCTTGCTGATCAGCGTGCGGCCCTTGAATTTGCCGGATTCGGCCAACTGCGGATTCAACCCCGCAAACGAGACTACGGCCCGGGCGCTACGAAACTCCTTGAGATCGCCCAGTTCGGCCAGGATCACTGACGCGGTCTTCTCGCCGATACCGTCGATGCTCAACAGCAGATCCCGTTTGCCCCGCAAGTCGGGATCATCGTCGACATGCTGCTTGATCATCTGGCGGGTCTGGACGATGTCTTTTTCGATGTGGCTGATGTGCGACTGGATCGATTCCTGAACCACCGTATCCGCCACTTCCTGGCGATTACGTTCCATCTGCAGCATCTCCTGCAGGTCGTCCAGGCGTCGCAGCAGGACCCGTAGCCGGCGGATCGCCACAGGCTCCGGCGCCCAGGGCGTCAAGGGTGACTCGTGCTTGGCCTGGGCAAAGGCGGCCAGCAACTTGGCGTCCACCTTGTCGGTCTTGTAGTTGATTCCTTCGCTTTTCTTGAAGTAATGGACCCGGGCTGGGTTGACCACGATGACTTCGTAACCCTGGTGGTACAGGTGCTCTGCCAGGGCTTCGTGATAAACGCTGGTGGCTTCCATGACGACCCTGGCGTCGGGCTGCGCATGCAACTTGAGCCACTGGTCGAGCTGGGCGAAGCCCTCGGCATTGTTGGGAATCTTGCCGCGTGTGCGGTACTTGCCGTTGGGCAGAGGCGTGGCGACATCGAATGTGTTCTTGGCGATATCGATCCCGATGACGTTAGACATATTCTCTTCCTCGTATGCGCGGGTTGAGGATCATCCATCACTCGGTCTCAGCCTTGTTGATGCGAGCTACCGTGCGATGCAGGGCTCAGGATACCGTTCGGACTTAGCGAGTGAGGTTGAAGAGGAGGAGCTCAATCTACAGTGCAGGCTCAAGGCCTTAGCCGCTGCCCGGCTTCATTCCTCTTCCTCGATGATCAGTCGAGAACTATCGCGTGTGTAGACGCGATAGTCGAGATACAAGTCGCTGCCGCAAGTTGCGCATGGCCGCCTACGGGATGGATCAGGCAGCTTGGACATTACGGCGCCTGCGCAACCGGACGCCGGAGGAGCGTCAACTGAGCAGGACGACGCCACCGGGCAGTTCGGTGCACTTGGCGCCGTAGGCATCGCGAATCAGCAAGGCAACGCCGGCCAGTTGATTGAGGTTGAAGCGCGCCTGGACCTTGCGCTTGCCCAGCTCGGCGTTGAGCAACACCAACATGCCCGGGCGATAGCGATTGATCTCGCTGATCACGGTATTGAGGGTCGCGTTGTCGAACACCAGCACCTGCTCGCGCCAGGCGATCACTGCACGGGGGTCCACCACCACAGGCTCGCCCACGCTGCGCACGTCATAGGTCAGCTGGCGGCCGCTGTCCAGGCGAATGCTGCGCCCCGCGACCTCCACCTGCAGGCTGCCCTCGATGCAGGTCACACACACCTGCTGCTCGGTATTACGCAAATTGAAGCGTGCCTGGCGGGCACTCAACCAGCCCTCGCCGGCCTGTACCTTGAGCGGCCGGACACCCTGGCTGAAGACCTCCACTTCGCCTTCGAGCAACTCGATGCCCTGCTCCCCTGCCCCGAGATCGCGACGGCTGATGCGGGTCTGGGTGTTGAGTTCCAGGCTCACGCCCTCGGCCAGGTCCACCCGCCGCTGCTCGCCAACCTCAGTGGAAAAATCCGCGGTGAGCCCGGCAAAACCGCCCGGTACCGTGAACCGGACCATGAACAACGCCGCCGATGCCGCCAGCGCCCCGCCCAGGAATGCCCGGCGGGCCAGGGTTCGAGGACGCGCTTGTTGCTCCAGGCGCTCGGCAGCCGGGAGCAGGCCATGCCATAGGGCCTTGGCTTGCTCGAAGGCAGCGGCATGCTGCGGGCTTTGCCCACACCATTGGCGCAACGCCTTGGCGTCGGCCGCGGTGGCCCGCCCGGAGGTCAGCAGGAGCAGCCAGTCCCGGGCATCACTCAGCAGTTGCTGGTCCGCCGAGGGCCGGGGAGTGGAAATGCTAAAAATGTTCAAGCGCGCAGATACTCACGGAAATAGTCAGGGACTCTTTGTCTAGGACGGTTTTCCAGCCCCGGGACCGAACCGCTGAATGACTTTTCTTTCAAGACGCAGGGCGCAATGGCCCAGGGCGGCCTTGAGTTCCTTCTCCACCATCCGTGTGGAAATGCCGAAACGCTGGGATATTTCCAGGTGCGGCGCCTCTTCCAGGCGCGCGGCAATGAAGATTCGCCGGCGGCGCGCCGGCAACTCGTAGAGGGCCTTGAGCAGGGTCTGGATTTCTTTCTGGCCACCCACGACCCGCGACGGGTCCAGGGCCTCGTCGGCAACCTGCAGCAACTCCTCCACTTCCTCTCCGGTGAGCAAACGGGCATCGGACTGGCGCCGGTCGGCGGCAATGTTCAACGCCATGCGGTACAGGTAGGCATTGGGCTGGACCAGGTTCGGCGGCTCCTCCATACGGTCGACCCGCAGGTAGGTTTCATGCAGGACATCGTTGGCCAGGTCCTCCGAGCCCAGGCGCCTGCGCAAGCGCACCCGAAAGTCCTCGTAGGACGTCAGGAACAGCCTGACCATCGCACTGTGCCCGGTGTTCTTCATACCCCGGAAGCTCCTTCCCATTCCTTGCAATCCATGCGTTTCCCTGTCGTGTCCGGTATCAAGAGTAAGGTCAACGGCTGGCGCAACGAGCTGGGCGCCTGGCGCTCGATGCGGATTTGCGCCAGGCGCTGCACCAGTGCCTCATCTCGCTGCCAATCGCCGGTGGAGCCCACCAGGCGGCTGTGTTCCACCCGGCCATCACTGCCAACCCACAGTTGCAGCAAGGCACGAAAACCGCCCGGCCGGGTCAACTCCGAGCCACACAAACCACGCTCCACCGCGCGCTGCAACGCCGTGGCATAGCTGCTGTTGAGCCGTGCGGCCTGGCGCCCCCTGGCCCCCTGCTCCACCCGCGGCTGGGAAGCCGCCGGCACTTGCAAGGTAAACGCATCGGTACGGGCATAACGGGCCATCAATCCACTACCGACCAGCAAACGCGCCAGGCCCTCGCGAGCGCTGTAGCGCCCCTTGACCCCCGCCGAACGCCGCCCCCGGGTCAGCTCTCGGTCCACCAGCACGGCCATTCCGGTGGAGCGACTGAACAGTTCCAGGGCCTGGGCCAGGTCCTGCGCCGGGATATCCAGCCCCAACAAGGCCTGGGAATCCACATGCGGCGGCCCTGGCGGCCTATCGCCTGCCCAGACGGCAAATCCCGGTAGCCACAGAGCGAACCCCAGCACACAGGTCGCCAAGCCCCCGTGCAATGAAGTCCATCGCCCGACCTGCGCTCTGTGTCGCTGCACTGCTGTCCAATCCTTGAAAAGCGTCATCCTGAGGCCAGTTTATGAATCTGGTGTTACGGCCACGGCAAAAAAATCATCACTTTTGCGGCTCGGGCTTTGCACTACACTCGGCCCCTATCGAGGCTCGTTTTCCCGGGCCAGCCAGGAGGCCAGGATGAAACGATTTAGCCGATTTGCCGTAGCTCTTGTGTTGTTCTCAGCCTTGCCCTGGACGGTGCAGGCAGAAGAAGCCAAAGAAGGTTGTGTCGAGGTCAGCGTCGGCGGCTACAAGGCCCCCGACTACAACTGCCTGAGCAAACAGATGGGCAATGACCCGGAGGCCGTCAAGGCCGCCAAAGCCAATCAGCAGGCGATGCAGAACCCGGTGGAGAAACGGCCACCGAACCAGAACGGCCTGGCGACTCCCGCCGCCACCGGCGTACGCATGGGTAATACCTTCGGCACCTCAGTCACGCCCCAGCAGCGTCCTTGAACGCGCCCGGGACCTCAGGCAGCCCACTGGCGGGCCACTTGTAGCAGTTCGCCACGCGCCCGCTCCAGGGCCTCGCCACGGGCTTGTGGATCGGCGAACTGCAGGGGCTGGGCATCGACGAATTGCGGATGCTGCACCCCAATGAAAGCGAAGGCGGCCCTCAGCGCCGGGGTCAGGGCGTCCATCCAGGCCATGGGATTGCCCGGGCGCAGGTCAGCGCCGCGGCTGGTCAGGAACAACACCTTCTGCCGGCTCAACTGACCGACGATGCCATCGGCGGTGTTCAAGTAGGTCAATTCGGTACGGGTGATGTTGTCGATGTAGGCCTTGAAACTCGAAGGCATCGACCAGTTGTACATGGGCATGGCGAACAGGCACGCATCGGCCTGTAGCAGGCGCTCGCACAGCACGTCGGATGCCGCCAGGGTCTGGCGCATCTGCTCAGTACGCGCCTGGGGCGCGGTGTAGGTCGCGATGGCGAAGGCTTCGGTAACGGCCGCTGGCGCCTCCCGGGCCAAATCCAGATAGTCGATTTCCAGCTCCAGCCCCTGCGCCTGCAATTGCTCGATGAAATAACGCCCCAGGGCGCGGGAATTGGAACGCTCGCCCTTGGCGCTGGCGTCGACGTGCAGCAACTTCATGGTGGGTACCTGTCTTGCAAAAAAAGAAAAAGTTCGCGCCTACCTGCTGGGAAACTGCGGGCGATCTTGCGCCTTAGATGGACGATGGCAGGCGTGCCAACATCCAGGGCCAGGCATGATCGGTCACTTTGGGCCTATGCAATTCCTGGCGAGAGAGAGACTAAGGCCCCGAGTGCCAGGACCCTATAACCAATTCAACATATTCCCGGGAGACCACTTGCCGGACCTACCGCCCGTATACCCGCCTGTAACCGTCTATTGGCTAGGTTGCTGCACCTGCAAGTCCGACACAAGTTCAGCAAACAGACAGTTATATTGCTCTATGGTGTCCGTTTGATAGCCACTGTATATTCGCGCTTTCCTGGGGAATCATTGAGTAGATGAACAGACTGACAAGACAGGTCATGCAACGACCCTGCCTGAGTATTTTTGTGATAGCCCTCGCTCTGTTCATGGGTTTGCAATATAAGCTGGCGATACTTAATTACACTACTCGCTTCGTCGACTTTGCAGACTACATGCTCTATCACGGCATGACACTCTTCCCAATTTCCGACGATTTGAAGCCCTACCCCGACTATACGATTGCCAATACATTCCTGGCTTATCTGGCATCGTTGCCTTTCGGTCGCCTATCCATTCTTTCAATGGGTCTGCCCTATTGCATTTGCGCAGCCTTGATCCTGGTATTCACTTATAAACTGGGAGCCCTGCATGACAAGAAGTGGGGACTGTATGGTGTTCTCTTTGCCCTTTTTACCTGGGGTTTTCTCGATGCCGTCAACTCGCTGGCGCTCGATGTCTATCCAGCACTATTTACCGTTGTGTGTTTCTATCTGGCCTATTGTGCAGAGTTGAAGCGACAACCTTGGCGCCTGGCCCTGGTATTCCTTTGCCTGGTGCTTGGTTTCATGCTTCGCGGGCCTATCGGCTTGATCGGCCCGGCGATCGTGGTGGGGTCCTATTACCTGTTCAGCCGCCAGTGGCGTACGCTGGTCCTGTTTTCGCTGGTCACCGGCCTGCTGTTCATTGTCGGTGTAGCACTGCTGGCATGGGCTGCCTATATACAGGGTGGCGAGAACTTCATGCGTGAAGTATTGATGATGCAGGGGCTGGACCGTATCGCCAGCAATCACAGGCCACGCTACTACTTCTACTTTACTGGCGGATTGATTACCTATGGCATCACAGTGTTCTTCGCCCTGAATGTCATCGCCAGGAAGTACAAACAGTTTTTTACACAAGCCCGTTCACTCGATAGCAGCATGCTGCTCTATCTTACCGTCTGGTTCCTGGCACTGATCCTGTTCTTTACAATCCCCAACTCGAAGAAGGCTCGCTACATCATTGCAATAACTCCGGCCATTTCACTACTGGCGGCCTATATTTTTATCGACAAGAGCGACATGTTCAGCCGTGCCAGGAACTGGGTATTGGGTTTCTGCCTGAAACTTCCGGCCATTGGCGTGGGATTAGCCCTGGCGGTAATGGTCTATAACGGCTACGCGAGCGAGCCGTTAAAGCCAAACTATATTGGTGTGTTCACAAGTTTTGCCATCTTGACTATCGTCCGCTACTTCATGGACCGAAACTATTATGTCCACCCCCATCGCGAGTTGATCGTCCTGGCCTTCGGGGTCGCGGCATTTCTTGCCTTGGATGCGTTCTTCTTCAACCCCATCACTTACTACCAGGAGTTGGCCATAGAACCGACGCCCAAGTTCCTGCCTTATTGGTTCTGGTAATGCCATCGGGGCCGTTCCGCCAGCGCTCATGGCCCCGGTCGGTAACTACACGAAGCCCTGTGGGACGGGTAACCTTGCGCCTATCTATCAGATTTGGGCAAGCCAATGGAACTTCATGTAGTGATCAACGGCCGCAAGGACCTGGCCGAGCAGCTCTACCAGCAGCTGCGCAGCGCCATGGAGTCCGGACGACTGGCCGCCGGTAGCCAGCTTCCTCCCAGCCGGTTGCTGGCTGAACAGTTGGGTATCTCGCGCAAGACGGTGTCCGACACCTACACCCTGCTGACCTACGAAGGCTACCTGGTTGGCAAGATCGGCCGCGGCACCTTCGTCAGCCCTCGCCCGATCAAGGCCGCACATAAGCAAGAGGCCCAGGACCTGGCCTGCGCCCAGAGCCTGGCCCGCTGGCAAGCCATACCCTCGCCACTGCGCCACCCAAGCCTGGAAGGCACGCTGCGCTATGAGTTCATTGGTGGCGCTACCACCCGCGCGCAGTTTCCCGCAGAACAGTGGCGACGCTGCACCCAGGATGCACTGCGCCGCCTGAGCCAGGCAGGCAGCTTCTACAGCCAACCCGAGGGCTTGCCGGTGCTGCGTCACGCCATCGCCGGGCATGTGGCGTTTTCCCGCGGCGTGGTGTGCACGGACCAGGACATTGTCGTATGCAATGGCGCCCAACAAGCCCTGGACCTGATTGCCCGGGTGATCCTGGAACCCGGCAGCCTGGTGGCCATGGAGGACCCGGGCTACACCCCGGCGCGCCTGCTGTTCCAGGCCCAGGGTGCCCAGGTGCTGGGAATCCCGGTAGATGACGAGGGCATAGAGGTGGCCAGGATCCCCGATGGCGTACGGTTGATCTATGTCACGCCTTCGCACCAGTTCCCCCTGGGCATGCCCATGAGCGAGGCTCGCCGCAAGGCTCTTTTGGAACGGGCACGGGAACTGGGGGCAATCGTCATCGAGGATGACTACGACAGCGAGTTCCGCTACGAGGGGCGTCCTGCCGACTCCCTGCAAAGCCTGGACAGCCTCGGGGTGGTGGCCTATGTCGGGACCTTCTCCAAGACCATCCTGCCGCAGCTGCGACTGGGCTACGCGGTACTGCCACCGGCGATCCTGGCAGCGGTGACCAAGGCCAAGCAATTGAGCGATTGCCACACCGCGACCCTGTCGCAATGGGCGCTGGCCAAGTTCATCGACGAGGGCTACCTGCAAAAGCACATCCGTCGTTGCCACACGGTGTACGCAGGGCGCCGCGAGCGCATCCTCCAGCGCCTGCAAGGCGATCTGGCGCCCTGGCTGGAGGCGGTGCCCTGCACAGCCGGGTTCCACCTGGCGGCCTTGTGCAAGGTGCCGGTGGACATCCCGTTGCTGCTGGACCTGGCGAAGAAGGTGGAAGTCGGCCTGTACTCCCTGCACGAGTTCTTCCACGACCACCCGGTACGTGCTGGCCTGTTCATCGGCTTCGGAGCCATCGAGACCCTGGACATCGACCCGGCCCTGGACAAGGTGCGCGATATCCTGAGGCAGATCACCTGAGGCGTGACGGCATTGGTCTGGCGCTCTTAGCCAGGATTGGCTATAGGGCGGCCAGGCCCCCGGGCTTAGCCTGAAGGCGTATTTCAATCCTTTGGAGAAGCCGAAAATGAAAGCCCTGAGTACTGCCCTGGCCACACTTGCGTTGATGACCTCCCTGGGGGCCGCGGCCCACGAGCCGGTGTACGGCCAGGAGAAGCTGGCGATCCTGCAGGAGCAGCCACTGGCCCACCTGCCGGGCAAGAAAGCCCTGATGCTCACCGTCGACTACGCCCCGGGCCAAGCCACCGTGCCTCACCGCCACGCCGGGGCGGCCATGGCCTATGTCCTGGAGGGCGCCATCACCTCCCGGGTCAACGATGGTCCGAGCGTCACCTACCAGGCTGGACAATCCTGGTTCGAGCCTGCCGGCTCGCAGCATCCGGTCTCGGCCAACGCCAGCCAGACCCAGCCGGCCAAGCTACTGGTGTTCATGCTGATGGACACCAAGGACGAAGTGCTGACGCCCCTGGAACACTAATCCTCTAGCCGCACACGCACCTGTAGCCGCTGCTGAGCCGGCGAAGCTGCGACAAGGCCCGCAGGGCCTGCAGCACTCGACCTGGCAACCCATCGCCCCCGCCGTACAGACGCGACACACCTCTGCGAAGCCTGCAGCAGCGGCCACACCCAGCATGTTGCAAGATTTGGTAACACTACCGGGCAAACACTCAGGTGAAACCGAATCGCCATGATGCTGTCCCATCGCTATCGGTAACGGTCGAGGTCGCCCGAACCGGCCTTCGGGCCCATCGGGTTGCGCAGTGCGCTACCCTCTTCAAGCGACCTCGTACCTCTGTTCACCGGCACGTGCATCCTGCCTGCGCAGCATGCCGCACCTACTCAATCAAGGCTGAAAGAGCGAACCATGAAACAGAACATTCTCCTCGTTGCCGTCTGCGCCGCCCTGCTCCAGGCCTGCACCTCGGCTAACACTTCCCATGAAGGATCGCCTTCCATGCCCGTCGCCACCTCGTCCACCGCTGCCCAGCCGGCGCTCCCGGCCTATTACTGGAACCTGGTATCGGCCACCGACGCCTCGGGCAAGCCCATCCCGGCCCTGGCCAAAGGCATCGAGCGCAAGCTGCGCCTGACCTTCGGCGACCAGAGCCTGAACATCAGCGGCGGCTGTAACGGCCAGTTCGGTGGCTACACCTACCAGAACGGCGTACTGAAGGTGCAACAGCTGGCTTCGACCCTGATGGCCTGCGACAAGAGCCTGATGGAGCTGGACAGCGAGGTCGGCCGCCTGCTCAAGGGTGACCTGCGCACCAGCGTCACCGGTGATACCCCCGAGCCGATGCTGCAACTGACCACCCAGGACGGTTCGGTGCTCAAGTTCCAGGGCGAAGAAACCCCGGAGACCCGCTACGGCAGCAAGGGTGAGATCAAGTTCCTGGAAGTGGCCGCCAAGACCGTCAAGTGCAGCCACCCACTGATCCCCAATTACCAATGCCTGCAAGTGCGCGAGCGCCGCTATGACGACGCCGGCCTGCAACTGCCGACCCAGGACACCTGGCACCCGATGTACGACTCGATCCAGGGCTACGAGCACCACAACGGCGTACGTACCGTACTGCGGGTCAAGCAGTACGAGTGGAAGAACCCGCCGGCTGACGCCTCGTCACACGTCTATGTACTGGACCTGGTGGTCGAGCAGGACGCTTCGGGCAAGAGCAAGTAAGCACTGCCCTCGCCCTGCCAGTGCCTGGCGATCCTTATCGCAGCAAGCAGGATCGGCTTGCCATCGTGGGCGACCCTCGCCCAACAACAAACCAAAGCGCAGCCAAAGGGCTGCGCTTTGGCCTCCAGGCAACTGCATGTCGCCAGGTCAGCTTCTGCTGGTGAGTCTTGGCGATGGAGCTGCCCTTCCTGAATCCCCGATCCCAGCCATAAACGCCTCCCGCATAGGCAGGATCAGTGTCGCCGGATCCACGGCCTCGCCATTAGGTCTGCGCGTGATGCGTGTGAACAGCACCACGCCCAGTGCTTCTTCCCGTTCCCTAATCGCGCGCGACAACGTGCGATTGTTCGATGGCAGCCGTCCGGCGGGACGGGCGAAGTGTTGTTCTTCAGCGACGGCCAGCAAGCAACGCAAATGTCTGAACGCCAGCGCGATCAGTCATGCCGTCTTACTCTTCCCAACAGCACGAGCACCAGGATCGCCGTCGCTGCCGCCGCCCCCGCCAGGACAAGAAGCTGAAAACGGAATGCGCCTTCATAGGCCTGCAACAGCAGCGACCGTCCAGCCGCTGGCCAATGCGCCAGGGCATTGTGTAGGTCACTCATTGCCAACCGGTTGGATGCTTCGACCAAGTCTGCATTCGTCATTGGCCCTGATGCGCCATTCGGCACGCAAACCACCAGCCCTGAGAGAATGTTGGCGGACATCATGGCCCCCACGGCGGCAATGGCCATCCCGTCGCCGGCCAGGCGCACCGCATTGAAGATTCCCGCAGCCATGCCCGCCCGCTCCTTGGGAACAACGCTCACGGCCAAGCCATCCATCAACCCCCAGGGCAGGCCGATGCCAATGCCGATCACCAGCATCGCCAGCAAGCGCGCGCTTTGCGCACCGCCCGATAGCGTCAAGCCCAACCAGGCCAGCCCGGCTGCCGCAATGACCAGGCCAATGCCGGACAGCACGCCGACGTTGATCCAGCGCGCCAGCACGCCGGCAACGAAGGGCACCACCAGTAGCGGCGCGGACAGCGCGATCATCATCTGCCCGGCTGCCAGTGCGCTGTACCCTTCGACCCCGATGAATCGGGCTGGCAGCATGACCAGCAGCACGATGTACGCATAGGCCGGCGCAATCGCCAGCACCTGCACTCCGACGAACCGGGCATTGGCGAACAACGACAAGTCCAGCATGGGCTTGGCCTGCCGACGTTCGATAACGACAAAGGCGGCCAGCAACATGAGGGCGCCCGCCAGGCACGCCAGCACCCAGGCATGGTGCCAACCTCGCTCGGGCGCAAGAATGATGCCGTAGGTCAGCACGGCCAGCCCGGCGGTGAAGCTGATGGCGCCGGGCCAATCCAGTCCTGTGGCACCGGGGTCGCATGTCTCGCGGGCAAATGGGGCAATGAGTGCCGATGCCAGCAAGGCGACCAGCGCCGGTAGAAAGAACACCCATTGCCACCCCAGGGTGTCGATCAGCAGTCCAGCCATGAACGGGCCGAATGCCGCTCCAGCGCCGAAAGTCGTACCGATCAGGCTGAATGCGCGCGTGCGGGCGTGTCCATCGAACTCTTGTGTCAGTGCAGCCATCGCCCCCGCAAAGGCTGCCGCCGCGCCCAGGCCCTGAATGAGCCGCAGGATGTCGATCCAGAACACCGACGGCATGAAGGGAATGGCCGCTGTTATCACCGCGAACAACAGCATGCCGGACAGCCAGACCCGCTTGCGCCCATAGGTGTCGGCCAGGCTGCCGGCAGCCAGTGTCGCACTGCCGTAGGTCAGGATATAGGCATTGATGATCCAGGTTAGCTCGACCGCGCTGCCGCCCAGTACCTGGTTGATCGAGGGAACGACCACCGCGGGGCCGGCGATGCTCAATGGAATGACGGCGGCGGTCAGGCAACCGGTGACGATCAACGAAGCTTTGCCAAATTTCGCGTCCGACTCGAACGCAGTACTGGTACTCATCGGGTATCCCTTGAAAATAGCGAGGCCATGCATGGCGCTCGCGGATTCACAGTGGTCGCGGCAATGCCGCGGCCACCTCGTTGAATAATTGATGATAGAAAGGAACTAGCGATGGAAAAATAGTGCAAACATCACGACAAACATGACAGATCAGTCAGCAATTGGAGAGTGAAATGGATAGCCACGGCGGCATGACGATCTTTGTGCAGGTAGCCGAATCGCGCAGCTTCGCGACAGCGGGACGGCAGTTGGGTATCTCCGCATCGGCGGTCAGCAAGGGCGTGGCCCGGCTGGAGCAGAAGCTGGGCGTGCGCCTGTTTCAACGCAGTACCCGCAGCGTGAGCCTCACAGCGGAAGGCGCGCTGTTCCTCGAACGCTGTCGGCGCATCCTTGCCGAGATCGCTGCGGCCGAGCATGAGTTGGCCAGCACGACGGCGACCCCGCAAGGCCGGCTGCGGGTAAGCCTGCCTCTGGTCAGCGGGTTGATGTGGCCGGTGTTGTCGGCTTTTGCCAGCCACTATCGGCAGATCGAACTCGACCTGGATTTCAGCGACCGCTTGGTGGATGTCGTGGACGAAGGGTTCGATGCGGTGGTGCGCACTGGAGAGTTGAGCGACTCCCGACTGATGAGCAAGCGCCTGGGTATCAGCCGCTTTGTCTGCGTGGGCGCACCAGGCTATTTCGAGCAGCACGACAGGCCCCAACAGCCCGAGGACATCGCCCGGCACGCTTGCCTGCTGCATCGCGTCCCAAGCACCGGCCTGCTGGAGAAATGGCGTTTGCGACGCCGCGACGAAGACGTCGACCTACGCCCGGCACCAAGCATGACGAGCAACCACCTGGAGACGCTGCGGCACATGGCCATCCAGGGCCACGGTATCGCCTATCTGCCGGACTTCGCGGTCAAGGCAGCCCTCGATCGTGGAGAACTGGTGACGGTGTTGGACGACTGGGCCGGTTCGTCCAGTACCTTCTGGGTATTGTGGCCCTCTAATCGGCAGCTGTTGCCCAGAGTGCGGGCGTTCGTTGATTTCATGGCTGAGCATCTGTTCCCGGCGGGATCACTCAGATGATTGGAGGTCCGCGTTGCCGCCCGGCGCACCTGGGCCAGCCATACCGGCGCCAGCGAGCGGGCCTGCTCGAGGTTCAGTTCCCGGAGCAGGCCAGGGCGGGCTTGCGGCGCTCGCCCGAGTTCGTGCGGTATTGGAACATGAACACCCTGCGGCCCGCCGGGGTAATCCTGCACAGGAAACCGGGCATCAACGTATCCCGAAGTTCGATGGCCTGTGCCCGGGGATGTACCGCTTCAACAGCGGGCTTGGTTTTCGCCATGACGGCTCCTCGGAAAGACCCGATTCCCAAGAACGTCGCGGGGGCCAGCAGAGGGGAAGCCAGGTCAGGTTTCGGGCAGCACCGGCCTCTGTTGGACTCGCCCGAGCCATTGATAAACCTTATGTATCTTGCTTCGGCGGAGTCCAGCGAAGTTCGCTGCTGGAGTCATGGTGAAATCCACATAGGCCGTTCCCCTGCCACACCGCCCGGCATGCGGGTCCGCACCGGACGGTTCGAGAAATTAAGGCCAGGAGAGACACGGTAAATCCCACTCTGTCGAACCACGCCATATCGAGCACTCGGTTGAGTTCAAGAGTGCTATTGCGCCACCAGCAGCGAGAATTTCCCGCCACTTTGCGAGCAGTAACCTCACTTGCACCCAACTTACGTAGCTCTCGATAGATCATCGCTGAGCAGACGATCGCAGTACCCCCTCCACTTCGAAGCCGGCCGGCTCAGCATCGCAACAAACCCATGCTGGCAGCCAATGCCGCAAACAAGCGTCCGCCAATCGATCAATCGGTCACTGCTCCCATCTCTCCAGGTACCTGCTCTTGGGGAACCGCTAGACAACCAACTCGATCGAAATCTGTTGTTGGAACAACGACTCGGGGATTTTGTTTGCGTAGCCTCGATCAAACGCCAACTTTATCAAGTCGAACTTGCTGGAAGCTCCGAGCTTATGTTTGAGGAAGCTTATGTACTGAAAGACTCAAACGTTCTCCTATTTGCCGAGCAGAATTGCCCCTGATCAAGAAGAACAAGACCTCGCGTTCACGACGGGTCATTTCGTCCCAGTTACCATTGTTCTCCGGTTCAAGGCTGCCATTATCGAGAAGCCTCGAAATACTGAAGTTATTTTCGCTACCTGCTTGTTGGAGGCACAAACCGACAACATCCAACACAGGTAAGGGTCTGATGTGAAAGATTATACCTATCACCTCTCGGGTCTCATCGAAGAGTGGAATCTTTTGCGAGAGATAAGCATGCATCCGCCCCTGTGAATCAGGATGAATGTCCAGAATCTGCATCGGTCTGCGATTGCGTTGCACCTTCATGTCCTGCACCCGGAAGACATCACTGAATGTGGCCGCCGGGCATGGTAGATCCGCAGGAGACAAGCCTCGAATAGCTTGCGCATCGGATAACTCCATCAAGCGGGCAAACTCACGATTGACGTAGATAAAACGCGAAGCACGGTCAAGGCAGCCCCAACCGCCAGGATAGTGATCAAAAATGAGTCTTAGTTGATCGATAGGTACGGACATCATGACCCTCCCCCGACCTCATGCGATTTCATGACAGCAGCCGGCCTATGTATCAAGCATGCTCTTCGGACACGTGAAGTATCAACTTTGACCGAAAAATTGATAAAACTACAAAATCTGGTAGTGGCTTATTGCTCAGGCATTCATTTCGCATCGAGCAGAACCCGTATTTTCTACGGATGCCAAAGATAGCCGGCGGTAGTTAGAGTTACTTCACCGCGCTGCATGGACGAGTCGGCACCGGTAACTTTCATCTGCCTTTTCCTTGTAAATCCCATTACAAAAATTCAGGACAAGGGAGGTCAGTGATGGCCATTCACAACTTACCTGAAGCACAAAAAAAACCTCGGACACCGCGCGTCGACGTGATCCATGAGACTTTTCAACAGCGAGCCACTCGCACCCCCGAGGCAGTGGCATTGGTCTTTGAACAACAGCGACAAACCTATGCCGAGTTGGAGCTAGCCTCGGATGTCATCGCGGTGGCCCTGAAAAGAGCTGGGGTCAACCCAGGAGACATCGTGGGAGTGGCGCTACCCCGCTCGTTGGAGTTGGTCGGTTGCCTGCTGGGAGTGCTGAAGGCCGGCGCTGCCTACTTGCCTCTGGATATCCAGTACCCACGTGAGCATCTGGCGCAGGTGCTGGCGGATGCCGCACCTTCAGCAGTGCTCAGTACTGCCGAAGATGCACAGGCATTGGGAAAACTGCCACCATCGATTGCACTGCTAGATATAACTTGCCTCCCGGATTCGGCAGTCGAGCCCGAACTGCCGCAACCTACCGGGAACAATGTCCAGCCAGGTGACAATGCCTATGTAATCTACACTTCGGGCTCGACTGGCAGGCCCAAGGGAGTGCTGGTTACCCATCACAACGTCTTGCGCTTGCTCACCGTCACCCAGCCAGCATTGGGATTCGGTAACGAAGATACCTGGGTTCTTTTCCATTCCTACGCGTTCGACTTTTCAGTCTGGGAAAATATCCGGGGGGCTGGATCATTGAGTTCGGACCTGCCGCAAAAAAACAATGCTGCCAGCATATCGAGCGGCGGTGGCTGAGCCTGCAGCGTAAAGCCGACATAGGCCGCAGCGTATGAGCGCCATGCCAGCACCGCACGAGATTTCCCCATGAACGCGCCATCCGATGTCCAGCAGACAAAAAACCTGAACACCTCCCAACCGTCGCTGCTGGCACTATTTCCTCTTCTGCTGGGCGCACTCCTGCCACCTCTGGACTACTTCATCGTCAACCTGGCGCTGTTCTCGATTCGCGACGATATCGGCGCCAGCGATACCCAGCTGCAGCTGGTGATCTCGGCATACGCCTGTGCCTATGCGGCAGGGCTGATAACCGGGGGGCGCCTGGGGGATCGATATGGGCGCAAACGAATATTCATGCTCGGCATGGTAGGGTTCCTCCTTGCCTCGCTCCTTTGCGGCTGCGCCCCGAATGGAACAGTTCTGATTGGCGGGAGGATACTGCAAGGGTTCTTCGCCTCGATCCTGGCGCCCCAGGTCCTCGCGACTATCCGCTCGGTCTACCCGGTACATCTGCAAACGCCCATTTGCGCCGTCTATGGCTTCGTATTCGGGATCGCCGCCATCACAGGACAGATTGGCGGGGGAATTCTCATCGACCTGGATGTGCTCGGCCTTGGCTGGAGAGCGATTTTCCTGGTCAATCTGCCGATCGGCATAGTCGCCCTGGCAGCCGCCCTGACCTGGGTACCGGAAAATCGGTCAGAGCGACAGGTCGGCTTCGATGTCTTGGGCATGCTGTTGCTGACGGCCTTCCTGCTGTGCTTCATCTACCCTCTTTCCCGTGGGCTGGAGTCGGGTTGGCCGACGTGGCTGGTATTGATGCTGGCGGCCAGTTTTCCAATCCTGGTGGTTTTCGTGCGACTCGAGAAGAAGTTGCAACGCCAGGGCGCAACGCCACTGGTCAACCTCGACCTACTGCGCAATCCGGTCATCAGCCTTGGCACAGGGCTGGCGTTCCTGTTCTACAGTGATGCCTTGTTCTTCTTCGGATTTGCCCTGTACCTACAGTCCGGACATGGGCTGAGCGCCCTGGACTCCGGCCTTGGCCTGCTGCCCTTTGCCGCAGGCTTCATCATTGGCCCCTTGTGGACGCCCAGGCTGGTGAAGCTAATCGGCAATAATGTCGCCGCATTCGGCTTCGCCGTCCTCGCACTGGGTTTCTTCCTGCTCGCCTTCATGGCCACGCCTGACCGCACCCTGGGGGTCTACGACTACCTGACCTTGCTGGTAGCGGGATGTGGCCACGGTATCGTCCTGTCTTCCCTGACCCGGATCGTTTTGGCCTACTCACCGCGCAACCACGCAGGCTTGGTGTCGGGCCTGTTGATCTCGATGTTGCAGATCGGCTCGGCCACAGGCGCAGCGGTACTCGGAGGGCTGTTCTTCCATTTGCTTGGGGAAGCGCCACAGGCCATTGACTATGCCCATGCCTTCCGCGACGCGATGTACGTCCTGGCAGCCCTGCTGACGCTCTGCATACCACTTGGACTGTGGCTGGCCAAGCTGACCCGGCACGCCGCCACCGATTGAGGAACCTTAAGTGATGACGACACGCCCCCAGATCATCGCAGTGGTAGGAACCGGACCTCGCGGCGTACTCCTGCTGGAGCGCCTCATCGCCCAGCTGAAGCAACAAATGCTGCAACAGCCGGTGGAGCTGCATGCCATCGATGCCTGCGAACTGGGTTGTGGCAAGGTCTGGCGTACCGATCAACCCGATTGCCTGGTGATGGACAATTCAGTCGACGAGATGACTCTTTATTCGACCGAGGCGGATGTCGACAAAGCTTGTGCCGGCCAAGGCCCCTCCTTTGCCAGCTGGCTCGCCCGGCAGCCTTCGGCCGACAGCAGCGGTATCACGATCGGTCCGGTGACTTACCCGCCGCGCCGCCTATACGGACGCTACTTGAAGTTCGTCTACAATTCGCTGTCCGAGGGCCTGCCCAAACACCTTTCGCTAAAAGGGCACCAAGCAACCATCTCGGGAATCGAACCACAAGAGCTCGGTTACCACCTCATCCTCGAAGATCAAGAATCGCCACTGCTCGCTCACTCCGTCGTGCTATGCACCGGTCACGCAACCCTGGCTCCAGATACTCGACAGCAGCAGATCCAGGCCTTCGCCGACACTCATGGCCTGACCTATGTTGCTCCCGTACCTGCGGTCGACATGCAACTGGATAGCATCGGCTCGCAGCATAACGTCGGGATCCTGGGCCTGGGCTTGTCGTTCTACGACGCCCTCATGCTACTGACAGAGGCTCGCGGAGGGCATTTCGCCCCAGATTGCGAAAACCGCTTGCACTACCGGCGTAGCGGACGGGAACCCGAGCTGGTCGTGGCCGGTTCGAGAACCGGAGTGCCGATTCCCGTTCGCGGGCTACAGCAACGCCCTCCAGGCTGGCGATACGTCCCACGCCTGTTCACCGAGCAACAAGCACACATGTTGCGCGAACGAGCGCCCCTAGACTTTCGCCAAGATGTACAGCCCTGGATCAATGCAGAAATCAATCTCGTCTACTTCGAAACGCTGCTACGGCAATGTGGTGCACCCGATACACGTATCCATGCCTTCGCAGAGAATGTCCGATCACGTATCCACGATGGCGCAGGGCTCCTGCAGGCCCTCGGTGAGCAACGAGCCGCTGACGGCCTGGGCCGCTATCCCTTGCTCGACCTGCAACGCCTGGCCAATCCCTTCGCGCATCAGCAGTTCGACTCCCCTGCGGACTTTCAGGATCGGTTGCTCCAGCATGTGCGCCAGGACTTGCAACGCGCCTTGCAGGGCAATGTAGACAACCCTCTGAAGGCCGCCCTGGAAACCCTACGCGACACCCGGGCCATCCAGCGAATCACCGTCGACTTCTGCGGGCTCACTGCACAATCCCATCGGCAGTTCATTGATACCGACAGCCAGCCACTGTCCTTCCTGTCCGCTGGTACTCCCCTCTATCGTTCGCAGCAATTGCTCGCCCTGATCGACGCGGGCCTGCTACGCATCGTCGGTCCAGGGACCGTACTCGAAATGGAGTCCGTGGCAGGCAAATTCAACCTGCATTCACCCGCTGTGAGTGGCTCTTCAGTCCAGTTGGATGCCTTGATCGACGCTCGCCTGCCCAAAATCAACATCCACCGCGACTACTCTCCCTTGACCAGGCAACTGCTCAACCGAGGTGTATGGAGCAGCAGGAAAAACCTCGCAGGTGCCACTGCGTTCGATACCGGCGGAGTGAATGTAGAGCCTGACGCCTATCGCCCCTTGAGCCCGGAGGGACAGGTATGGAACAGACTGCATGTGCTGGGCCTGCCAACCGAACATACGCGCTGGTTCATGCAGGTGGGCATCGTGCGCCCCGGGCAGGAAAAATCCGGCCTGGGCCAGGACTGCGAACGGGTAGTGGCACAGCTGTGCAAAGACCTTCATGAGACGTCCCGATGACCCTGTACTGCGCACCATGAAAAAAGCCCCGTATCTTGCGATACGGGGCTTTTGCGTTGCAGCGAGGGCGGTCGGTTACAGGCCCGACTGGCCGCTCATGGCCAGGTCCAGCAGTTCCCGGTTGGCCACTGCGTACATGGCGTAGTCGGTGCCGCTGGCGGCACGGATTTCCACCATCATCGCGCGCCAGCGCTCGACCATGCTCAGGTTCTGCTCAAGCCACAGGGCCACGCGGGCTTCCATGTCTTGCGGCGCATCGGCCATTTGCAGGACCGAGATGGTGATCGCCCGCTGCTGCCAGTCCACGTCGTCGCGGAAGGCTTCGCGTGCCTGGGCCTGCCAGTTGTTGGCCACCGGCAGATCGCTGATCTGCTGCAGGTACCACGGCAGGTCCAGGGCGCTACCTACGGCGAAGTAGGCCTTGGCCACATCGGCGGCGTCGTGCCCGGTGACGTCGGCAGCCTCGATGATCGGCAGCAGGGTGTACAGGTGGGTCGTACCGGCCACCATGCGTGCCAGCAACTCCGGTACACCAGCCTCGACGTAGGCGGTGTAGCGCGACTGCCAGCCTTCGCGGGTCGGACCTTCCAGCAGCTCGTCGAGCTTCAGGCCCAGGGCTGCCAGGTGCGGACCGAAGTGCGCCACGTCACGGGCGGCATCCTGCTCGTTGCGACGGCTGCGCAGGAACCAGCGGGTAGCCCGGCGACCCAGGCGCATCAGTTCGTCCATCAGCTCCAGCTGCACCTGTGCCGAGACCTGGTGATCCAGGGCCTCGATCTGGCGGAACCAGTGCGGCAGGTGGAAGATATCGCGCACGATCACATAGGCGCCGGCCACGTTGGCCGGGCTCATGCCGGTGGACTCCTTCAAGCGCTGCACGAAGGTGATGCCCATGTGGTTGACCAGGTCGTTGGCGATCTGGGTGCTGACGATCTCGCGCTTCAGGCGGTGACGGCGCATGGCTTCGGCGAACTTGCTGACCAGGGTCGGCGGGAACGCGGTTTCCATGTCACGGGTCAGGTAGTCGTCATCCGGCACCAGGGAGCCCAGCAGCTGCTCCTTGAGGTCGATCTTGCTGTAGGAGATCAGCACCGACAGCTCCGGACGGGTCAGGCCCTTGCCGGCGGCGACGCGCTCGTTGAGCTGCTCTTCGCTGGGCAGGAACTCGATGGCCCGGTCCAGCTTGCCACGGCCTTCCAGGTCGCCCATCAGGCGCTTGTACTCGGCGATCCGCTCGTAGGCACGACGCGCAGCCAGGGACAGGGCCTGGGTCTGCTTGTAGTTGTTGCCCAGGACCAGGCCCGCCACTTCGTCGGTCATGCTCGCCAGCAGCTGGTTGCGCTGCTTGTCGGTCATGTCGCCGGCCTGCACCACTTCGTTGAGCAGGATCTTGATGTTCACTTCGTGGTCGGAGCAGTCCACGCCACCGGCGTTGTCGATGAAGTCGGTATTGGAGCCGCCGCCGTTGAGGCCGAACTCGACGCGACCCAGTTGGGTCATGCCCAGGTTGCCGCCCTCACCCACCACCTTGCAGCGCAGTTCGTTGCCGTTGACCCGCAGGGCGTCGTTGGCCTTGTCGCCGACATCGGCGTGGCTTTCGCTGCTGGCCTTGACATAGGTACCGATGCCGCCGTTCCACAACAGGTCCACCGGCGCCTTGAGCAAGGCGTTGAGCAGCTCGGTCGGGGTCAGCTTGTCGACCTGGATGTCGAAGCGTTCCTTCATCTGCGGCGAAATGGCGATGCTCTTCGCGCTACGGGAGAAGATGCCGCCACCCTCGGACATGATGCTGGCGTCGTAGTCGCTCCAGGCCGAGCGCGGCAGGTCGAACAGGCGCTTGCGCTCGACGAAGCTGGTGGCCGGATCCGGATTCGGGTCGACGAAGATATGCAGGTGGTTGAACGCCGCCACCAGTTGCAGCTTGTCGGACATCAGCAGGCCGTTGCCGAACACGTCGCCGGCCATGTCGCCCACGCCCACCACGCTGATCGGGTCTTCCTGGACGTTGATGCCGCGCTCGCGGAAGTGACGCTGCACGCCGACCCAGGCGCCACGGGCGGTGATGCCCATCTTCTTGTGGTCGTAGCCGGCCGAACCACCGGAGGCGAAGGCGTCGCCGAGCCAGAAGCCGTAGTCGATGGCGATGCTGTTGGCGATGTCGGAGAAGGTCGCGGTGCCCTTGTCGGCCGCCACCACCAGGTACGGATCATCGTCGTCGTGGCGAACCACGTTGGCCGGCGGCACCACGCCACCGTCCTTAAGGTTGTCGGTGATGTCCAGCAGGCCGGAGATGAAGATGCGGTAGCACGCTACGCCTTCAGCGGCGATCTCGTCACGGCTGCCGCCCAGTGGCAGGCGACGCGGCAGGAAGCCACCCTTGGCGCCCACCGGCACGATCACCGAGTTCTTCACTTGCTGGGCTTTTACCAGGCCCAGGACTTCGGTACGGAAGTCTTCCTCGCGATCCGACCAGCGCAGGCCGCCGCGGGCGACGTTGCCGAAGCGCAGGTGCACGCCCTCGACCCGTGGCGAGTAGACGAAGATCTCGAACTTCGGCACCGGCTTGGGCAGCTCGGGGATCAGCTTCGGATTGAACTTGAAGCTGAAGTACGACTTGTTCTGGCCGTTGGCATCGGGCTGGTAGAAGTTGGTGCGCAGGGTGGCCTTGATCAGGTCCAGGTAGCGCCGCAGGATGCGGTCCTCGTTGAGCACCTGGACGTCGTCCAGGGCGGTGAGGATCGCTTGCTCCAGGCGCTGCTGCTTGTCGTCCAGGTCTTCCTGGGTCAGCTTGCGGGCCAGGTAGAAGCGGGTCTTGAACAACCGGGTCAGCTCGCGGGCGATGTCGGTGTGGTTGTTCAGGGTGCTGGCGATATAGCCCAGGTCGAAGCCCAAGCGGATCTGCTTCAGGTAGCGGGCGTAGGCACGCAGCAGCGCCACGTCGCGCCATGGCAGACCGGCGGTCAGCACCAGGCGGTTGAAGGCATCGTTCTCGGCGTCGCCGCTGACGATGTGGACGAAGGCGTCCTGCAGCGTGTCGTTGAGCTGCTGGATATCCAGGTCCAGGCCTTCGGCGGCGGTGAAGGCGAAATCGTGGATCCAGAACTCGCGGCCATTGTTGTGGCGCAGGCGATACGGGAACTCACCCAGGACCCGCAGGCCGAGGTTTTCCAGGATCGGCAGCACGTCGGACAGCGCCAGCGGGGTATCGGCGTGGTACAGCTTGCAGTGCAGCTCGCGCTGGCCGGTCACCTGGCCCAGTGGCTGGTAGAAGCTCATCACCAGCGGGTTGCTTTCGCTCAGGCTCAGCAGGTGCTGCATGTCCACCACCGCCGAGTGGGCGGCGAAACGCTCGCGGTAGCCGGCCGGGAAACCTTTCGGGAAGTCAGCCAGGACATTGGTGCCGTGGGCTTCGCCGAAGCTCTCGACCACCAGGCTGGCGTAGTCGTCCTGCCAGCTGCGGCAGGCCTGCACCACTTCGCGCTCCAGCAGCAGCGGATCGATGTCGATACGCTGTTTCGGGTCGACCCGCAGGATCAGTTGCACGCGGGCAAGGACCGACTCGGAGAAGAAGGTCCAGAACTCGCAGTCGGTGGCCTGCAGGCGCTCCATCAGGACCTGCTGGATCTTCTGCCGCACTTCGGTGGAGTAGATGTCGCGCGGCACGTAGGCCAGGCAGTAGCAGAAACGGCCGTACGGGTCCTTGCGCAGGAATACCCGGATCTTGTTGCGTTCCTGGATCTGCACGATGGACATCACGGTGCTGAACAGCTCGTCCACCGGCGTCTGGAACAGATCGTCACGGGGCAGCACTTCCAGGACCTGGGCCAGTTCCTTGCCCAGGTGGGCCTTGGGCTGGAAGCCGGAACGCTGCTCGATGACCTCGACCTTGCGGCGGATGTACGGGATCACCCGCACGCTCTCGCCATACACCGAGGAGGTGTAGAGGCCCATGAAGCGGCATTCCTTGATCACCTTGCCGTCGGCATCGATCTGGCGGATCGACACGAAGTCCGGGTAGGCCGGGCGATGCACGCGGCTGGGCAGCGAAGCCTTGGCGAACGACAGCGGCGTCGGCTCGCGCAGGTAGTTCACGGCGTAGTCTTCGATGTGCAGGTCGTCGCCGGTGAGGCCGGCGCGCAGCAGCTTGGCCAGGCCCAGGAAGGAGTTCGGGTCATATTCGATATGCCCGCCTTCCTGGTCGGTGCCGACCACGAACTCCTCGTAGCCCAGGAAGGTGAAGTGGTTGTCCACCAGCCACTCCAGGAAGCTCTTGATCTCGGACTTCTCGTCGGCGGCGATGGCGAACTGGCTGTTGTCGATGCTCTGGATCAGTTCCTGGACCTTGGCCTTCATCGGCTCGAAGTCGGCCACGGCGACACGCACCTCGCCCAGCACCTGCTCCAGCTCCTTGCCCAGCACGCTCAGTTCGGCGGCGTTGGCGCAGCGGTCGATCTCCAGGTACATCAGCGACTCTTTCTGCACGCCTTCGCCCTGGGTGCCCTTGGGCAGGATCTCCAGGAGCTCGCCCTTGCTGCCGCGGCGCACGCTGAGCACGGCGGTCTGCAGGGTGTGGATGCTGTAGCCGCGACGGTTGAGCTCGGTGCGGACCGAGTCCACCAGGAAAGGCAGGTCATGGTGCAGGACTTCCACCGCGGTGTGGGTCGACTGCCAGCCATGACGTTCGTAATCGGGGTTGTAGACGCGCACTTGCGGTTGCGCGTGATCGAAGCGCTCAAGCAGGCGCCAGGCAGAGAGGGTGCAGCCCGCCAGGTCGGACATGCGACGCTGGGTGAGTTCGTCCAGGGAAATGATGCCGAAGAATTGTTCAGCGAACAGCGCCACTTGTGGCAGTGCCTGTTCACTGATGTGCTGCGCCAGTGCCGCTTGCAGTTGGTGCTGGAAGTCGGCCTTGCTGGCTGCGGTGAAGAACGCCATCTGTGGTACTCCGCTTGAGCTTGTTATTGATGGTAGCGTCGCGTGTGGCCCCTTGAGGGGCGCCGGGGCATCCTGCTCCTGAATCTCGGGCAGAGGTTGCAGGGTGCCAGGTGAATGAAGCTGGACGAGGCGTGCAGGTCACATTCACTTCTTCCCGGGATGGGCATCTGCCAAGGCGAACGGGGCCATGCCTTGGCCGGTGATCATCACAAAACAGACGCAACCCATTGCACTTGAGAACAAATTGTCCGCTGCGCAGCTTAACGAGTGCGATGCGACAGCTGCTTGCGATGCTGCGACATATTCGGTCAACGGCACGCAACCGGCTGCTCACGCCCAGAACAACACTAGCAGCCACTGGAAAAAAACCTCGGGTTTTCCCCGCTTTCACGGGACTTGCGTACCAAAAATGACCGAGGCACCGATTGCGTTCACAACCTGTCCACTGGCAGACAGATCAGCAGAAATTCCCCGGCGCTGGCAGAATTGCCTCTTTTGCCCTGCCCCAGGAATACCTCCATGCAGATGACCACCGCCCACCTGATCGCCAACCCCTGCGATGACGAAGAAGACAACATGGCCATGCTCTGCTGCCACAGCACCCAGGGCGAGATGTTCCTGATGAGCCGCTATCCGGACGAGGATGAGCTGGAAATCACCCTCGACGGCGAGCCCTCGACCCTGGACGGGGTCAAGGTGACCCTCAGCCCCACCACCCTGCTGATCGAGATCGCCGCGACCGACGCCGATGCCCTCAACGGCTCGGACCACCTGCAAATCCACCACGCCACCAGCGCCGCCGACCTGGCCGAAGTGGAGCTGACCCTCAAGAACATCCTCAAGGGCACCGGCACCTACATCAGCCAACTGTCCTGAGCCTGTGGCAGCAGGCGCCAGTTCCTAGGGTGCCGAGGGCATCGTGTAGCCACTACCGCAAGCTGCACATGCCCCCATAGCGGGCACCAGGCTCCGGTCGTGCCAGGCGCCTTGCGAAAAAGTCGGGATTTTTTCGAAATCACTCTTTCCCCGTTAGTCGGCGGGGCCTGCTATGGATTAAAGTATCGCCCCCGGCCCAGGCGTTATCACAACGTCCGGGCGCACCCTCTCCAGGAACACTCATCGATGGAACATCGTGAAGCGCTCTTAGCGCTGCGAACCTTTCTTTCAACGCAGATTCTCGGCCAGGAAAAACTCATCGAGCGCTTGCTCATCGCCCTGCTCGCCGACGGCCACATGCTGGTCGAGGGCGCTCCGGGCCTGGCCAAGACCAAGGCCATCAAGGAGTTGGCCGACGGCGTCGAAGCACAGTTCCATCGAATCCAGTTCACCCCCGACCTGTTGCCCGCCGACATCACCGGCACCGAGATCTATCGCCCGGAAACCGGCAGCTTCGTGTTCCAGCAAGGCCCGATCTTCCACAACCTGGTGCTGGCGGACGAAATCAACCGGGCCCCGGCCAAGGTCCAGTCGGCGCTGCTGGAGGCCATGGCCGAGCGCCAGGTCAGCGTCGGTCGCAGCACCTATGAACTGTCGCCGCTGTTCCTGGTGATGGCGACCCAGAACCCCATCGAGCAGGAAGGCACCTACCCGCTGCCCGAAGCCCAGCTCGACCGTTTCCTGATGCACGTCAAGATCGGTTTCCCGGATGCCGCCGTGGAGCGGCGCATCCTCCAGCAGGCCCGGGGCGAAGCGCTGAACGGCGAGACCATGCCGGAGCGACGGGTCAGCCAGCAGGCGATCTTCGCCGCCCGCAAGGAAATCCTCGGCCTGTACATGGCCGATGCGGTGGAGGAATACCTGGTGCAACTGGTCATGGCCACCCGCACCCCGGGCAAGTTCGACCCGGAACTGGCCGAGTGGATCGCCTACGGCGCCAGCCCCCGCGGCTCCATCGCCCTGGATCGCTGCGCGCGCGCCCATGCCTGGCTGGCCGGACGCGACTTCGTCAGCCCCGAGGACATCCAGGCGGTGCTGTTCGACGTGTTGCGCCATCGCATCATCCTGTCCTTCGAAGCAGAAGCGGCAGGCATCGACCAGGACCGTGTGGTACAGCGCATCCTCGACGTCGTTGCCGTCGCCTGACCTCCATGACCCACGCCAGCGCCGAACCCGGCATCCGCATCACCCTCGGTGAACTGATCGAGATGCGCCACCGCGTGCGCGAGGTGCAGCTGTTCTCCACGCCCAGCCAGCGCAGCCCGCTGGTGGGGCTGCACCATTCCAAGCTGCGCGGGCGTGGGGTGGACTTCGACCAGGTACGGGTCTACCAGGCCGGTGACGACGTGCGCACCATCGATTGGCGCGTCACCGCGCGGACCCAGGAACCCCATACCAAGTTGTTCCACGAAGAGCGCGAGCGGCCAATCTTCATCATGGTCGAGCAGAGCCGCCAGCTGTTCTTCGGCTCCGGGCTGATGTTCAAGTCGGTGCTCGCCGCCCAGGCCGCGAGCCTGATCGGCTGGGCCGCCCTGGGCCACAACGACCGGGTCGGTGGCCTGGTCTTTGGCGACGACGAGCACTACGAGATCAAGCCCCGGCGCAGCAAGCAGAGCCTGCTGCAATTGCTCAACCGCCTGGTGCGGGTCAACCAGTCGCTGCACGCCGAAGCCCAGCCCCAGCGCGACGCCCTCGGCACCGCCCTGCTGCGCGGCCGCGAAGTGCTGCGCCCTGGCAGCTTGGTGATCGTGATCTGCGACGAGCGCGCCCTGAGCGATGCCGCCGAGCAACAACTGAGCCTGCTGTCGCGTCATTGCGACCTGCTACTGATGCCGCTCTCCGATCCCCTGGACCACGCCCTGCCCGCCGCCGGCCTGATGCGCTTCGCCGAGCGCGGCGCACAGCTGGAACTCGATACCCTGAGCTATGAGCTGCGCCAGGCCTACCGTGCCCAGAGCGAAGCACGCATCGCCCGTTGGGAGCGCCTGGCGCAAAAACTGCGGGTATTGCTGATGCCCTTGAGTACCCAGAGCGAGATGGTCGAGCAACTGCGCGAGTACCTCAACCCGCAGCGTCCGGGAGCCGGCCGATGAGCAGCCTGGAGCAACTGCAACCCCTGCTGCCACCGCCGCCAGTCGGCCTGTGGCCACCAGCGCCAGGCTGGTGGTTGCTGGCCGTATTGCTACCGGCATTGGCTTTCGCGGCCTGGCATTGGCGGCACCTGTGGCCACGCAAGAAAGCACCGACCCGGGCCGAGCAACCCCTGGACCCGGTGCGCCTGGCCGCCCTGGCGGAACTGGCGCTGCTGCCCAAGCCCTATGACGGCGCCCCGGCCGGCGCCTGGCTGCAGGCGCTCAACGCGCTGCTCAAGCGCCTGTGCCGCAACCACTACCCCAATAGCCAGAGCCATACCCTCAACGGTCGCAAGTGGCTGGCGTTCCTCGACAACCGCTGCCCGGCCGCCGGGCTGACCCGCTGGATGGTCTTGGTCGAAGGCGCCTACAAGCCCGAGTGCAAGCTCGACGACAAAGCCATCGCCGGCCTGACCCAGGCGGTGGATACCTGGATTCGCAAGCATGTTTGAGTTCGCCTGGCCATGGGTCTTCGCCCTGCTGCCCCTGCCCTGGTTGTTGCGCCTGGTATTGCCAGTGGCCGATAGCGGCGAACCGGCGCTCAAGGTCAGCTTCCTCAGCGACCTGGAAAGCCTGTCGCGCAGGCGCGCCCGGGCGCACCTGCCCACCTGGCGCCAGCAGGCCCGCTTCATCCTGCTGTGGGTCCTGCTCCTACTGGCGGCGGCACGCCCACAATGGCTGGGGGAACCACTACCGGTGGCCGCCAGCGGCCGCGACCTGCTGGTGGCGGTGGATGTTTCCGGCTCCATGGACTTCCCCGACATGCAGTGGCAAGACGAGGACGTCAGCCGCCTGAGCCTGGTCAAGCACCTCTTGGGAGACTTTCTCGAACATCGCGAAGGCGACCGGGTGGGCTTGATCCTGTTCGGCAGCAAGGCCTACCTGCAAGCGCCCCTGACCTTCGACCGGCATACGGTGCGGGTCTGGCTGGATGAGGCGAAGATCGGCATCGCCGGCAAGAACACCGCCATCGGCGACGCCATTGGCCTGGCCCTGAAACGCCTGCGCCTGCGCCCGGCCCAGAGCCGGGTGCTGATCCTGGTGACCGATGGCGCCAACAATGGCGGCGAGATCGCCCCCATCACCGCCGCGCGTTTGGCCGCCGAGGAAGGCGTGAAGATCTATCCGATCGGCATCGGTGCCGATCCCGAACAGAGCGCCACCCTGGGCGTACTGGGGATCAACCCCAGCCTGGACCTGGACGAACCGGCGCTCAAGGAGCTGGCCGAGGTCACCGGCGGGCGCTACTTCCGTGCCCGCGACGGCCAGGAGCTGGCGACGATCAAGGACACCCTCGACCAGTTGGAGCCGGTGGCCCAGCAACCGACCCAGGCCCGTCCGGCCCAGGCCCTGTATAGCTGGCCACTGGCGGCGGCGCTGCTGCTCAGCGTACTGCTGGTGGTGCGCGAGCGCTGGCCGCACAACCCCCTGCAACGATTCCTCACCCAGGAGCACTTTCTGCAACCCTTGCCCGACTGGCGACAACGCCTCAAGCGCCTGCGCCTGCGGAGGCGTCGATGATCAGCCTCTGGCCTCACTGGTTCCGACCCTGGTGGCTGCTGGTGCTACCGCTGCTGGCATTGCTGCTATGGAAGCTCTGGCACCGGCAGAAACGTGCCGGACGCTGGCAACTGATCCTGCCACCGGCCTTTCATGCCGCCCTGCTCAGCGGCGGCAGTGGTCGCGAAAGCAAGCTGCCATGGATCGCCCTGGGCCTAGCCTGGTTGCTGGCGGTGCTGGCCCTGATGGGCCCCAGCTGGCAGCGCGTGGAACAGACCAGCCAGAAGCCCGCCGATCCGCTGGTGGTGCTGCTGGAACTGACCCCGCAGATGCTGGCCGGCGATGTGCCGCCCAATCGCCTGGACCAGGCCCGGCACAAACTGCTGGACCTCTTGGCCCTGCGCAGCGATGCCCAGACCGCCATCGTGGTCTATGCCGGCAGCGCCCACACCCTGGTGCCGCTGTCCGACGACCTGGCGACCAGTCGCAACCTGCTGGACGCCCTCAAGCCGTCGATCATGCCCGAGGCCGGCCAGCGCGCCGACCTGGCCTTGCTCAAGGCGCTCAAGCTGCTGGACCAGGGTGCCCTGGGCCAGGGCCGGGTACTGCTGATGGCCTCCTCCCTCAGCGAACAGGAGCGCCAGGGCATCCGCCAGGCCCTGGACGGCGATGGCCCACAGTTGCTGATGCTGGGTATCGGCAGTCGCGACGGGGCCCCGGTGCCTCTGGATGATGGCAGTTACCTCAAGGATGACCTGGGGGCGATCCTGGTATCGCGCCTGGACAGCCCGAGCCTCAAGCAATTCATCGGTGAGGTCGACGGCCGTTATCGCCAGGCACGCCTGGATGACAGCGACCTGCGAGGCCTGGGCCTGCTAGGCAACCCCCAAGGCGTGCGCAACGACGGCCAGACCCTGCGCCTGGATACCTGGGCCGATCAGGGTTATTGGCTGCTGCTACCGTTGCTGCTCCTGGCCGCCTGCGCCGGTCGCCGAGGCTGGCTGTTCTGCCTGCCGCTGCTGTTGCTCGGCGCACCACAACCCAGCTACGCCTTCGACTTCAACGATCTCTGGCTGCGCCCCGACCAACAGGGCCAGCGCCTGTTGCAGCAACAGCGCCCAGCCGAAGCCGCGCGGCACTTCCAGGACCGGCAGTGGCAAGGCATGGCGTTGTACGAAGCCGGCAACTACACTGCCGCCGCCGAGCGCTTTGCCGAAGGCAACGATGCCCGCGCCCATTACAATCGCGCCAATGCCCTGGCCCGCAGCGGCGAGCTGGAGGCGGCTGTCGACGCCTACGAACAGGCGCTGGACCTGGAGCCCGACCTGCAACCGGCACAACAGAACCTGGCCCTGGTGCAAAGCCTGCTGCAGCAACAGGCTGCCGAGCCGCCAGCGCCACAGACGGCCGACCCCGAGGCCGAGGACAGTGCCCGCTCCGAGGCCAATGGCGCGGCCACCACCCCGGTGCCCGGCAGCGAGACTCCAGTCGAGCCTCCTCCGGCGACGCCAGGTACAGGTGAAACCACGCAACCGGACCCGCAGGCCCCAGGGCACAGCGAGGTCCCCGGCAGCGAACTGGACGACGAACACACAACCACCCCGCTGCGCCCGGCGGTAGACAGCCTGGATGCTGAACACCAACAGGCACTGGAGCAGTGGCTGCGCAAGATCCCGGACGATCCGGGTGAACTGCTCAGGCGCAAGTTCTGGTACGAACAGCAAACCCATCAGGATCAGGGAAAAACTCGATGAGCCGCTGCACCGCCCTTCTGCTTGCCCTTGTGCTCTGGTGCTCACAGTCCCAGGCCGCCGGGCTGCTCGCCAGCCTGGACCGCAGCCAGGTGAACGCCGGGGAAACCGTCGAGCTGACCCTGGAGTCCAGTGATGTCACCCAGTTCGGCAAGCCGGACCTGACCCCTCTGCAGGCGCAGTTCGAAGTACGCGGTACGCGCCAGGTCAACCAGCTCAACAGCCTCGGGGACAGCCACGCCAGTACCCGCTGGATCATCACCCTGCTGCCGCTGCACACCGGCACGCTGGCCATCGAGCCACTGCAACTGGGCGAGATGCGCAGCCAGGCCCTGACCCTGCAGGTCAACGCCACCCCTGCGCAGGAGCAGCAAACGCACCTGGAGCCGGTGTTCATCGATGCCGAGCTGGACCAGCCCAAGGTCTATGTCCAGGCCCAGGCCCTGCTGACCCTGCACATCTACCATTCGGTGCCGTTGTTCGATGACAGTAACCTGAGCCCCTTGCAACTGAGCGATGCCCGGGTCGAACAGCTGGGAGAACCGCGCACCTACGAGAAGCTCATCAATGGCGTGCGCCACGGGGTGATCGAGATGCGCTATGCCATCTACCCCCAGCGCAGCGGCGTGCTCAAGATCCCATCGCTGACGTTCAGCGCCACCCTGGCGACTCCCGGCAACCCCCAGGACAACTCGCCCCAAGCCTCCAGGTCCGGCAAGCTGATCCATGTCAGCTCGGCGCCAATGGAGCTTGCGGTCATGGCCAAGCCGGCCACCTACCCTGCCGACGAGCCCTGGCTGCCGGCCCGCAGCCTGAGCCTGAGCGAGAGCTGGAGCCCCGAGCCTGAGCAGCCCCAGGTCGGCGACTCCCTGACCCGCAGCCTGACCCTGCGCGCCGAGGGCTTGTCCAGCGCCCAGTTGCCGCCGCTACCGACCACCGAGGTCAGTGGCCTGCGCAGCTACCCGGATCAGCCGCAACTGAGCAACCAGCCGGTCGAGCAAGGTGTGCTGGGCATCCGCGAAGAGCGCCAGGCCCTGGTGCCGAGCCGGACCGGCAACATCGAGCTGCCGGCCATGGAAGTCACCTGGTGGAACACCCAGCAAGACCGCCTGGAACATGCCAGCCTGCCGGCACGAACCCTGCAGGTGGCAAGCAACCCGAACCTGATGGTGGACACTCCGGCCAGCACCCCACAGGCCAGCAACACCGCCGAAGGCCTGTGGCTCTGGCAACTCAGTACACTGCTGCTGGCCTGTACCACCCTGCTGGGCTTCGGCCTGTGGTGGCGCGCCCGCTCGCAACCGGCGGTAGCACGGGTGGCCCAGAGCGGCCCTAGCCCGCGCTCGCTGCTGGACGACCTCAAGCGTGCCTGCCAGGCCAACGATCCCCAAGCCACGCGCCAGGCCCTGGATGCCTGGGCCCGCCAGCAACCCGAGACCCTGGCCGAAATGGCTGCGCGTTTTGTCCTGCTCTCCGACGCCCTGGACGGACTCAACGGCGCCCTCTACAGCGAAAGCGGCCAGTACTGGCAAGGCGAGGAGCTGTGGCGAGCGGTCGGCACCCTCCCCGTAGCCGAGCGGACCCAGGCCCCGCAAGCCGACACCACGAGCCTGCCACCGCTCTACCCCAAGTAACCCGCCCCCAGGAGCCGGCCTGCCCGCGAAGGTGATCTCGCGGGCCTCTTCGCCGGCAGCGCCCCTCCTGCATTCAGCGATGGCGGCCGTGCACCAGAACGCAAAAAGCCCTGCACCCGGCGACAAGCCAGGGGCGCATGCCTGCGCGTAACTTAAGGCCGTGGGCGCAACAGCCGTCGCGCACCACCTCGAGAACAACAAGAACTCAGGTGAGCCATGAGCACAGTAGATCCGATCACCCTCGCCGTGGTGCGAGGGGCGCTGGAGACCGCCCAGCGTGAAATGACCCTGACCCTGGAGAAAACCGGCCGTTCCAGCGTCTTCAACCTGGCCCACGACTACTCCAATGCGTTGTTCGACCACCTCCCGGAAATGGTCCTCCAGGGCCAGGACATCCCGATCCACCTCGGCTCGCTGATCCCGGCCATGAAATGCGTGGCCGGGTTCTTCGGCGACGACATCCACGAAGGGGACGTGATCTACCACAACGACCCGGCCTACCAGGGCAGCCATATCCTCGACTGCTGCATGTACAAACCGGTGTTCTACCAGGGCGAACTGGTGTTCTGGACCGTGTGCAAGGGCCACCTCACCGACATCGGCGGCCCGGTGCCCGCCGGCTACAACCCGGACGCCAGGGAAATCTACGCCGAGGGCCTGCGGATTCCTCCGGTCAAGCTCTGGTCCCGGGGCCAGCGCCGCGAGGATGTGATCAACCTGCTGCTGACCAACATGCGCGCCCGGGTCTACCAGGAAGGCGACCTGAATGCCCAGTACGGCGCCTGCAGCGTCGGCGAGCGGCACCTGCTGCAACTCCTGGAGCGCTACGGCGTGGAGCAGGTGCGCGCCTGCATTGGCGAGCTCAAGGACATGGCCGACCGGCACATGCGCGCGCTGCTGCGCGAGGTGCCGGATGGCCTCTACCATGGCAGCGCGGTGCTGGAGGACTCGGGCCACGGCCTGGGCCAGCTGACCATCACCGCCCAGGTGCAGATCAGCGGCGATCAGGCCCGGGTGCGCATCGACAGCCCGCCCCAGGTGCCCTACTTCATCAACTCCTACGCCGGCAACTCGGTGTCCGGGGTGTACCTTGGGCTGATGATGTTCGCCCAGGTGCCGCCGCCCTATAACGAGGGCCTGTATCGCTGCATCAGCGTCGACCTGGGGGAGCCAGGAACCCTGTGCAACGCCAGCGAACCCGCGCCCCACGTCAACAGCACCACCACCCCCATGGAAACCCTCGCCGACGCGGTGCGCCAGGCCCTGGAACAGGCCGCGCCGGAACGGGTCACCGCGTCCTGGGGCCATGCCAGCGGAATCAACATCGCCGGCCACGACCCGCGCAACGACAACGCCGAATACGTGACCATGGTCCTGGCCTCGATCATCTCCGGGGCCGGGGCCAACCAGGCCATGGACGGCTGGCCGGCCTGCGGCCCGCTGTGCTGCTTCGGCGCGCTGATGTCCGGCGACATCGAACTGCTGGAATACGCCTACCCGATCCTCATCCACCGCTACAGCCTGATCACCGACAGCGGCGGCGCCGGGCAGTTTCGCGGCGGCTCGGGCACCTGCATCGAGATCGAACCCTTGCAACACCCCATGACCGTGGTGGGTTTCGGCGAAGGCCGGCAACTGCCCACCGCCGGGGCCGCCGGGGCGCGCAACGGCTTGCTGGCGCCCAAGCTCGGACGCCTGACCCATCGCCGCGCCGACGGCCAGGAACAGGCCTACCAGCACAACGCCCAGTTGATCGCGCAACCGGGGGAGCGGGTGATCAACCTCAATCCCGGCGGTGGCGGCTATGGCGCCCCCTTCCTGCGACCCCTGGAGCGAGTGGCCGAAGACCTGCGCAACGGCCTGATCTCCCTCGAAGGCGCGCGCCTGGACTACGGCGTGGTGTTCGACACCGAGCAGCGCCTGGACCACGACGCCACCCGCGCCCTGCGCGCCCGCCCCTGACCCCACGGAGCATCTCCCATGAGCAAGCAACACTATCGCCTGGGCATCGACGCCGGCGGCACCTTTACCGACTTCATCCTCGCCGACCAGCTCGGCAATGTGCAGCTGTTCAAGGCCCCCTCGACCCCGCAGGACGGCACCCTGGCCATTCGCAACGGCCTGGCGCAGATGGCCGACGCCCTCGGGCGCAGCCCGGCGCAGATCATCGGCGACTGCGACCTGTGCATCAACGGCACTACCGTGGCGCTCAACGCCCTGATCGAAAAGACCGGGGTCAAGGTCGGCCTGCTGTGCACCGACGGCCACGAAGACAGCCTGGAGATCCGCCTGGGGCACAAGGAAGACGGCCACCGCTACGACGCCAGCTACCCCCAGGCGCACATGCTGGTGCCACGCCATCTGCGCCGGCCCATCGGCGGGCGCATGCGCAGCGACGGCCAGGAGCACGCCCCCCTGGACGAGGCGGCGATCCTGCGGGCCATCGAGTACTTTCGCGAGCAGGAGGTCCAGGCGGTGGCCATCTCCTTTGTCTGGTCGGTCCGCAACCCGGCCCACGAGCAGCGCGCCGCACAACTGGTACGCGCAGCCCTGCCCGGAGTCTTCGTCTGTACCGGCAATGAAGTGTTCCCGCAGATCCGCGAATACACCCGCACCTCCAGCACCGTGGTCAACGCCTACCTGAGCCCGGTGATGCAACGCTACGTGGAACGCATCGACAACCTGTTCGAAGAACTGGGGGCCCAGCAACCGACCCGCTACTTCCAGTCCAACGGCGGCCTGGCCCCCGGCGCGATCATGAGCACCCGGGCGGTCAATGCGATCAATTCCGGCCCGGCCTCGGCACCCCAGGCCGGGCTGTGCGTGGCCCGGCCGTTCGGCATCGACAACGTGATCACCGTGGACATGGGCGGCACCTCCTTCGACATCACCCTGAGCCAGGGCGGGCGCACCAACTTCAGCAAGGACAGCGACTTTTTGCGCTATCGCATCGGCGTGCCGATGATCCAGGTGGAGACCCTGGGTGCCGGCGGCGGCTCCATCGCCCACCTGGACCCCTTCGGCATGCTCCAGGTCGGCCCGCGCAGCGCCGGGGCCAACCCCGGGCCGGTGTGCTACGGCAAGGGCGGCAGCGAGCCGACGGTGACCGATGCCAACCTGGCGCTGGGCTACCTGGCGGACGGCTCCTTGCTCGGCGGCAGCATCCGCCTGTCACGCCAGGCAGCGCTGGAGGCCATCGGCAGCCGGATCGCCGAGCCCCTGGGCATCAGCGTCGAGCGCGCGGCACTGGGAATCATCACCCTGGTCAACCTGAACATGGTCAGCGGTATCCGCCGGGTCTCGGTGGAACGCGGCTACGACCCACGCCAGTTTGCCCTGATCGGCGCCGGCGGCGCGGCGGGCATGCACGTGATCCGCCTGGCCGAGGAAATCGGCAGCCAGGTGGTGCTGATTCCCAAGGTGGCCTCAGGGCTATGTGCCTTCGGGCAGATCCTCTCGGACATCCGCTACGACCAGTTGACCACCCTGCCCATGCGCCTGGACGACCAGCACGTGGACCTGGCGCTACTCAACCGGACCCTGGCCCGGCTGCGCGAACAGGGCCTGGAGAACCTGCGCCAGGACGGCTTCAGCACCGGCAACCGGATCGACACCCAGTACCACCTGGAAATCCGCTACCTGGGGCAGATCCACGAATGCAGCGTTGAGCTGGCCAGCAGCGAGCTGGGCCCGGCCGGCCTCGCGGCCCTGCGCGAGGCCTTCCACAGGCGGCACGAGGCGCTGTTCTCCTACAGCGAGCCGCAGAGCCCGATCGAACTGGTCAACCTTGAATGCTCGGTGATCGCCCGACTGCAACACCCACCGATGCCAGAACTGCCGATCCCCGAGCGACAGGTGCCGGCAACGCCCCGAGAACAGCGCTCGATGCTGTTCGACGAGGCTGGCGGCTGGCAACCGACACCGGTCTACCAGGGCGAGCAGTTGCAGGCCGGACAGACCCTCAAGGGTCCCTGCGTGATCGAGGAAGCCACCACCAACATCGTGGTGCCGCCGGGCTGGCAGGCGACGCTCGCGCCCTCGGCCTGCTACCGGCTGACGCCTGCCGATTGACCGACCCGCGCTTTTACCCAAATATCACCGGCACCGTGGCTGACCACCCGGTGCTGTCCTGACTAAAAACACAAAAAAGCAGGAGTGATGATGGTTCAGCAACTTTCCACCCGTTACTGGCCCGAACACCAATGCCAGCCCCGCTGGGCCGAAGCCATTGGCAACGCCTACTTTCCCCTGTCTCTTGAATTCAGCAGCGACGGCCCCTTCCAGGGCAACCTGCGGATCTGGGAAACCCCCAGCAGCGCTGTCGCCCTGTCGCGCCTGCGCTCCAGCCGCCTGGGCTATTCCCGAAGCAAGGCGCAGGTCAGCAACGACACCCAGGCCTGCTACCTGGTGACCATTCCCCGGCGCCACGAAGTGCTGTTCGAACAGGACGGCCGCGAACTGCATTGCCGCCCCGGCAGCTTCATCTTCGAACGGGGCGATGCGCCCTACCGCTTCGGCTACGCCAGCGACAACGACCTGTGGGTGTTCAAGCTGCCGGAACAGGCCCTGCACGGCCAGTTGCGCGGCGCCGAGCGCTACACCCGTTTCTGTTTCGATGCCCGGCGCGGCCTGGGGCGGATCTTCGCCGACCAGTTGGCCATGTGCGCCGCGCGCTTCGACGAATGCGCCCCGGCGGCGCGGCATATGCTGCTGGAACAGGCCCTGGCGACCCTGTTGCTGACCCTGCGCCAGGACGAACGGGTGCTCAGCAGCGAAAGCTCCAGCCTGGCTGCCCTGCACCTGCAACGCATCGAAAGCTACGTGGACCAGCACCTGGGCTCGGCAGAGCTCAACCCCAGGCAGATCGCCAGCGCCTGCGGCATTTCCCTGCGCTACCTGCACAAGCTGTTTGCCGACAGCCCCTTCAGCCTGGGCGAATGGATCCGCCAGCAGCGCCTTTACGCGGTGCACCGCCAACTGCGCGACGCCCATTGCCGCCTGTCGATCGGCGAGCTGGCCGCGCGCTGGGGGTTTGCCGACCAGGCCCAGTTCGCCCGGCACTTTCGCCAGCAGTTCGGGTGCACCGCCAGCGAAGCGCGCGCCGCCCAGAGCACCGCCGCACCCCGCCACTGAACGCCGCCCCACACACAGAGGCGCCGGGGAATTTGCCACGGCGCCGGGCATGAACACGCATTTGCCAGTAAACTCCCTGCCCTTTCGCCGCGATCATTTGCCGTGCGGCCAAGCCTTTTGCATGCGGAGCCTGCCTTGCGTCTGTTTCACACCTCCGACTGGCACCTGGGCCAGAACCTCCATGGCCAGGAGCGCGACTTCGAACACGCCTGCTTCCTCGAGTGGCTGCTGCGCCAGCTCAAGCACGAGCAGCCCGACGCGCTGCTGATCGCCGGCGATATCTTCGACACCGTCAACCCGCCGGTCAAAGCCCAGGAACGGCTCTACGACTTCATCGTCAGCGCCCACGAGCAGCAACCGGGCCTGAGCATCGTGATGATCGCCGGCAACCACGATTCCGGTTCGCGTATCGAACTGCCTGCGCCATTGATGCGGCGCCTGCACGCCCATGCCCTGGGCCGGGTGCTGTGGCTCGATGACGGCCAACTGGATACCGAGCGCCTGCTGCTGCCCCTGCCCGATGCCAGCGGCAAGGTCGCGGCCTGGTGCCTGGCCTTGCCCTTCCTGCGACCGGCGGAAGTCACCGGCCGACACCTGGGCGAGGACTACCTCCAGGGCATCGCCCAGGTCCATGAGTGGTTGATTGCCGCCGCCGAGGAACGCCGCCAACCGGGCCAGGCCCTGATTGCCGTAAGCCACGCGCACATGGCCGGCGGCTCAGTCTCCGAGGACTCCGAACGCAGCCTGGTGATCGGCAACGCCGAGGCCCTGCCCGCCAGCCTGTTCGGCCCGCAGATCAGCTACGTGGCCCTGGGGCACCTGCACAAGCCACAGAAGGTCAACGGCGAGGAACGCATCCGCTACAGCGGCTCGCCGATCCCGCTGTCGTTCTCCGAGATCGACTACAAGCACCAGGTCCTGGACATCCGCCTGGACGGCGAGCGGTTGCTCAGCGTCGAGCCGCGGCTGATCCCCCGGGCGGTCAACCTGCAACGTGTCGGTCCCGCTCCCCTGGGCGAAGTCCTGAGCCAACTCGGCACGCTGCCGGACATCGACCTGCTGGCCGAAGAACAACGCCAGCCCTGGCTGGAAGTGCGGGTACGCCTGGACGAACCGCAACCGGACTTGCGCCAGCAACTGGAAAGCGCCCTGCAAGGCAAGGCCGTGCGCCTGGTGAGGATCGCGGCCGAATACGCCGGCCAGGGTGCGCACGACACTCAAGACAGTGGCGGCCAGCTGATCGAACTGGATCAACTGAGCCCCGAAGAACTGTTCCGCCGGGCCTGGCGCGACGCCTACGCCAATGAAGCGGATGAACAGACCCTCAAGGATTTCGCCCTGCTGTTGCAGGACGTCCAGCACGAAGGTGAGCAGCCATGAAGATCCTGGCCATCCGCCTGAAGAACCTGGCCTCCCTGGCCGGCCCGTTCGAGATCGACTTCACCGCCGAACCCCTGGCCAGCGCCGGCCTGTTCGCCATCACCGGCCCCACCGGCGCCGGCAAGAGCACCCTGCTCGATGCCCTGTGCCTGGCGTTGTTCGGCGCCGTGCCACGGCTGAACAATATCGGCCGGGAAACCAAGGTCCCGGAAGTCGACAGCGAAATTCTCACCAGCGATCCCCGCACCTTGTTGCGCCGGGGCACCGGCAGCGGTTTTGCCGAGGTGGACTTCGTCGGCATCGACGGCCGCCGCTACCGCGCCCGCTGGGAAACCAACCGCGCCCGAGACAAGGCCAACGGCAAGCTGCAGGGCAGCCGCCAGAGCCTCACCGACCTGGACGATACGCAACTGCTGAGCAACCAGAGCAAGGCCGAATACAAGCAGTTGATCGAAGCACGCCTGGGGCTCAACTTCGAACAGTTCACCCGCGCGGTGATGCTGGCCCAGAGCGAGTTCAGCGCCTTCCTCAAGGCCGACGACAAAGAGCGCAGCGAGCTGTTGGAAAAGCTCACCAATACGGCGATCTACAGCCAGTTGGGCAAGCGCGCCTTCAGCAAGGCCAAGGAAGCCGACGAAGCGCACAAGGCCCTCACCACCCAGGCCAGCGGCGTTGCCCCGCTGCCAGACGAAGAACGTGCCGAACTGGACCAGCAGTTGGGCGCCGCCCGTGACCAGCTCAAGGGCCGGCAACTGCAACTCAAGCAGCTGGAGGCCCAGCACGGCTGGCTCAAGGAATTGCGCCAGTGGCAGGAGGCCCGGCACAGCGCCGCCGAACAGTTGCAGGAAGCCGAGGCAGAGGCAAAGGTCCTGGCCCCCGAGCGCCTGCGCCTGGAGCGCCTGGAACAACTGGCGCCCCAACGCCATCAGTTCCTGCGCCAGGTCGAACTGAGCGCAACCCTCGAGCCCCTGCGGCAACAGATCGAGCAACAGCAGGCACGACACACGCAGTTGCAACAGCAGCAGGCAACGCACCAGCAACAGGTCCAGGACAGTACCGCCAGCCTGGCCCAGGCCCAGGAACAGTCCAACGACAAGGCCCCATTGCTGCGCGAAGCCTTTGCCGAACAAGGCAGCCTGCAACGCCTGGAGCAAGAGCTGGCCCAGGCCACCCAGGCCCAGGAGCGCGCCGAGCAGGCCAACACCCAGGGCCAGCAGGACATCCAGCACTTGCAGGAGCAGCAACGCCTGGTGGCCGAGCGCCTGGAGCGGATCGCCGGACAACTGCAGCACAGCGCCGCCCTTGCCCCTCTGAGCGAGGCCTGGGATGCCCATCGGGGACGCCTGCAGCAACTGGTGCAGATCGGCAATCGCCTGAACCAGGGCCAGGCGGAACTGCCGGGCCTTGAGCAGCGTGCCGAAACCGCCGCTCGCCAGTTGAGCGAGCAACGCTCACAGCTGGAGCTGCTGTACCGCGAGGCCGGCGCCGAGCCCCAGGCCGTGGCGGAGCAGATCCAATTGCTGGGCACCCTGCTCCAGGACAACCGCAAGCAGCAACGTTCGTTCGAGGACCTGGCCCGGCTCTGGGCCCAGCAGCAAGAGCTGGAGCAGCGCACCCAGGCCCTGCAGGACAAGCAACAAACGGCGGCCATCGAGCGCGATGCGTTGACCAAGGCCGGTATCCAGGCCAAGGCCGACCTGGCGGTAGCCGAGCAGACCCTAAGCGTGACCCAGGCCCTGCTGGAGCGCCAGCGCCTGGCCCGCAGCGCCAGCGTGGAAGAGTTGCGCGCGCAATTGCAGGACGATCAGCCGTGCCCGGTGTGCGGCAGCGTCGAGCATCCGTATCACCAACCCGAGGCCCTGTTGCAAAGCCTTGGGCGCCATGACGAAAACGAAGAAGCCGCCGCCCGGAAAGTCGTGGATGGGCTCAAGGAGCAACTGGCGGAACTGCGCGCCCAGGTCCAGGGCCTGATCGCCCAGCAGAAAGACTTGCTACAGCAACAGGAACAACTGGCCACCCAACAAGAGGCCCTGGCTCCGAGCCTGCAAGCCCACCCCTTGGGCGCCCAGTTGCTGGACCAGGACCCGCCCCAGCGCGATGCCTGGTTGCAACGGCAGTTGGAGCAGTTGCAACAGAGCATCACCCAGGACGAGCAGCGCCAGGACGCCCTGCTGACCCTGCAAAAGGATGCCGCGCGCCTGCAAGGCCAGTTGCAGACCGCCGTCGATGCCAGCCAGCAGGCCGCCCAGCAACTGGAGAAGCAGCGCGAGCAGCTGGACGCCGATCGCCAGCGCCTGGACGAAGAGCTTGGCGGCTTCAGCCAATGGCTGCCCAGCGAGCAGCTCGACGGCCTGCGCCGCGACCCGGCGGCGAGCTTCATGCAACTGGACCAGCAAGTGCTGCAACGCATCGAGCAACTGCGCGAACAGCAGGATGAAACCCAAGAACAGCAGCAGCGCCAGCTGGCCCTGGACAAGGAGCAGGACCGCCAGCAGACCCGCCAGCAGCAACTGCACGACGCCCGGCAGCAGGCCGAGGCCCTGCACCAGCAGCAACAGGCGCGCCAGCAGCGGTTGGCCGAATTGCTGGGAGCCCACGACAGTGCCGAGCACTGGCAACAACAACTGGAACAGAGTGTCGAGCAGGCCCGCTCGGCCCAGGCCACGGCCCAGCAGCAGGCGCAGGAACTGCAGCAGCAACTGATCCAGCTGGCCGCCGAGCTCAAGGCCGGCCAGGAGCGCTGCCAGGCCCTGGAAGCCGAGCAACAGCAACTGGCCGCCAGCATCGAGCAGTGGCGCGCCCAGCACCCGCAACTCGACGATGCCGGTTTGCAAGCGCTGCTGGAACTGGACGACAGCCAGGTCCGCCAACTGCGCGAGCGCCTGCAGGCTAACGACAAGGCCATCGAACAGGCCCGGGTACTGCTCGAGGAGCGCCAGCAGCGCCTGGAACAGCACCAGGCCCAGCACAACGGCAACCTGGAAGCCGAGGAACTGGCCCAGGCCCTGGAAACCACCCAGCAACAGGCATTGGCCGACGAACAGCAAGTGGCCGAACTGCGTGCCCGGCAGAGCGAAGACCAACGTCGCCAGGAGGCCAACCAGGCCCTGGCCCAGGGCATCGCCCAGGCATACGAGCAATGGCAGCGCTGGGCCCGGCTCAGCGCCCTGATCGGCTCGGCCGAAGGCGACAAGTTCCGCAAGATCGCCCAGGCCTACAACCTCGACCTGCTGGTGCACCACGCCAACGCGCAACTGCGCCAGTTGGTGCGGCGTTATCGTCTCAAGCGCGGCGGCAGCATGCTCGGCCTGCTGGTGCTGGACACCGAGATGGGCGACGAACTGCGTTCGGTGCATTCGCTGTCCGGCGGCGAGACCTTCCTGGTGTCCCTGGCGCTAGCCCTGGGGTTGGCGTCCATGGCCTCGAGTACCTTGAAGATCGAGTCGCTGTTCATCGACGAAGGCTTCGGCAGCCTCGACCCCGAGTCGCTGCAGCTGGCCATGGACGCCCTCGACGGTCTCCAGGCCCAGGGCCGCAAGGTGGCGGTGATTTCCCATGTACAGGAAATGCACGAGCGGATCCCGGTACAGATCCAGGTCAGCCGCCAGGGCAACGGCCTGAGCACCCTGGAGGTGAAATGAACGACGCCCAGGCCACCCTCTACTCGTTCCGCCGCTGCCCCTATGCCATGCGTGCCCGGCTGGCCCTGCGCTATGCCGGGGTGAGGCCACGAATGGTCGAGGTCAGCCTCAAGGCCAAGCCACCCGAAATGCTGGCGCTGTCGCCCAAGGGCACGGTGCCGGTGCTCAGCGTCGGCGAGCGGGTGATCGATGAAAGCCTGCAGATCATGCTCTGGGCCCTGGAGCAGAATGACCCCGGGGATTGGCGCCTGCTGGGCGAGCCCCAGGCCCGGGTGCAGATGGCGGGGCTGATCGAGGAGAACGATCAGGTGTTCAAGGTCCACCTCAATCGCTACAAGTACGCCGAGCGTTACCCCGAGGCACCGATGGAGCATTACCGGGCCCAGGGCGAGCTGTTCCTGGCGCGCCTGGAGCGGCTACTGAGCCGGCAGCGCTATCTGCTGGGCGGCCATCCAAGCCTGGCGGACGCGGCCCTGCTGCCCTTCGTCCGCCAGTTCGCCCACGTGGATCGCGACTGGTTCGCCCAGACGCCCTACCCGGCGCTGCAAGCCTGGTTGCAGGGCTGGCTGGAGTCCGAGCTGTTCAGCGCGATCATGGCCAAGCCCGCCTGACACCCAATTGCGCTTGCCTGGCCGAACGCCGAGGGTCCTGCGGCCCTGTAGCAGCCTCGCAGGCTCGGCAGCGGCTACAGGCCCTGCGCGGCTGCCGCCAGGCGAAATCGGCAAAACTGCCGTGCTAAGGTTCAGCACCTGTCCTGCAACGGCGAGCCGCCATGTCCATCGTGATCCGTACCCATCCCCGCCTGACCTTCGGTGTCCTGGCCGGCTGCATCGCCGGCTTGCTGGTGCCGGCCCAGACCCTCACCGGCAAGATCCTCATCGGCTGGAACGTGGCGGTCTGGACCTACCTGGCGTTGATGTTCTGGCTCACGGTCCGGGCCCGGGCCGACCAGGTCAAGCGCATAGCCGAGGCCGAGGACGAAAACGCCGGGCTGGTGCTGCTGATCGTCTGCGTCGCCGCCATCGCCAGCCTGGTGGCCATCACCCTGGAACTGGTGGGCAGCAAGGACCTGGACACCACCCGACGCCTGCTGCACTACGGTTTCACCGGCCTGACGGTGATCGGCTCCTGGCTGCTGGTGGGGGTGATCTTCAGCGTCCACTACGCCCGCCTCTACTACACCTGGGACGGCCCGGAGCCGGCCCTGCGCTTCGCCGAGAACCTGAAGGACCCCGACTACTGGGACTTCCTGTACTTCTCCTTCACCATTGGCGTGGCCGTGCAGACCTCGGACGTCGGCGTGGCCACCCGCGAACTGCGCAGGATCGTCCTCGCCCAGTCGCTGATCGGCTTTTTGTTCAACACCGCGATCCTGGGTTTTTCCATCAATATCGCCGCCGGACTGTTCAGCTGAACTGCACGAAACTTCTAGACGCCCGTCCAGCCCGGTCGTTGAATGCCCAGGTGAAATCCACCGGCAGCCCAGCATGAGTACGCACAACTGGATCGACCTGGCCCAGGACGCCGACACCGGCATCGAGACCCTGCGCGCTCATTTCACTGGCCACGCCTACGACCCGCACTGGCACGACAGCTACCTGGTGGGGGTCACCGAACAAGGCGTACAGCAGTTCAACTGCCGTCGCACCCGGCACCAGAGCACACCCGGCAAGGTGTTTCTGCTCGAACCCGGGGAAATCCACGACGGCGAGGCGCCCACCGCCGGTGGTTTCACCTACCGCATGCTGTACCTGGACCCACAATGGCTGACGCGCGAGCTAGGGGCGCTGTTCGCCGAAGCACCGATCGATAGCCAACTGGGGTTCGACAGCACCCTGGCCTGCGATCCACGGCTGGCCCAGGCCACCAGCGCGGCATTTCACAGCCTGCACCACGGCGAATTGCGCATCGTGCGCCAGAGCGCCATGGATCGCCTGCTCGAGCAATTGACCGGGCACCTGCAGTGGCGCCAGCGCTATGGCCACGACCCGCGCCTGCCCCGGGTGGCGCAACGGGCTCGCGACTACCTGCACGCCCACCTCTACCAGGACCTTAGCCTGCAAGCCCTGAGCAACGCCTGCGGCGTCGACCGTTTCCGCCTGAGCCGGGCCTTCAAGGCCGCCTTCGGCCTGCCGCCCCACGCCTATCTGGTGCAATTGCGCCTGAGCCACGCCCGACGCTTGCTGGCCGGCGGTGCGGCACCGGCCGAGGTGGCCAGCGCCCTGGGCTTTGCCGACCAGAGCCATCTCGGGCGCTGGTTCATGCGGGCTTACGGCCTGAGCCCGGCGCTGTACCGCAAGCGCTGCACAAAGCTTCCAGACGCCTGAGGCGCGGGCCGCGAAGATCAGCTCTTCGATCTTCACTGGAGCGCCCCATCATGTTGCCTGCCCTGCCCAGCCTGCTGCCCTTCGTCATGTTCGCCATCGTCGCCTCCATCACCCCGGGGCCGACCAATCTCCTAGTGCTGAGCAACAGTGCCCGTTATGGCCTGCGGGCCGCACTGCCGATCATTTTCGGCGCTGGCGGCGCCGCGGCTGGCATGGTCTGGCTGGTGGGCGGCGGGCTGGGGGACAAGCTGGCCCACCTGCCCGAGGTGCAACTGGCCATGCAAGTGGTCGGCCTGCTGTGGCTCAGCGGCCTGGCCTGGCAGATCTGGCACGCCCCGACCCACACCGCACACACCGCCGCGCAACGACGCTTGGGGTTCCTCGGCGCGGCGGCCCTGCAACTGGTGAACCCCAAGACCTGGCTGATGGCGTTGGCGGTGGTCAGCGTGTTCGCCGGGCCTGCGGATGATCGCCAGGGTCGGGTGCTGTGCCTGTCGCTGGTGTTCCTGCTCGTCGCCCTGCCCTGCCTGGGCGCCTGGGCCCTGCTGGGGGCTGGCTCGGCCCGCTGGCTGGGCTCGCCCCGGGCGATGCAGCGATTCAACCGGGGCATGGCGCTGCTGTTGCTGGCCGCCACCTGGCTGAGCCTGTGGGCCTGAGAGACCACCGGTCGCCACAGGCCCCAGGCCAATCACCCGGGGCCTGGGCCGGAATGCACCATTGGTCAGCCAGTAGCTGGATGTGCGTTGATTTACCCCCACACCGCTCTTGACGGCGCAACCGATTCTGCGGTTCCCTGAAACCGGTTTCAGGCCAACCTCACAGATCCTGCGAACCGATAATTCCAAGAACAAGGTCATCGCCCGTGAATCAGTTTTCCGCCGCCCAGCGCAGCCGCGTCACCATGCTCGATGTCGCCCACCGTGCCGGAGTCTCCAAGGCCAGTGTGTCGCGCTTCATCGGCGAAGACCGCGCCCTGCTTTCCGACGCCATCGCCCTGCGCATCGAGCAAGCCATCAGCGAACTGGGCTATCGCCCGAACCAGATGGCCCGCGGCCTGAAGCGCGGACGCACGCGCCTGATCGGCATGCTGGTGGCCGATATCCGCAACCCGTATTCGATTGCCGTGATGCACGGCGTGGAAACCGCCTGCCGCCTGCACGGCTACAGCCTGGTGGTGTGCAACACCGACCGCGACGACCAGCAGGAAGCCCGGCACCTGGCCAACCTGCGGGCCTACAACATCGAAGGCCTGATCGTGAATACCCTGGGCCACCACCTGGACCAATTGCAGCAATTGCAGGAGGAAATGCCCATGGTGCTGGTGGATCGCAAGCTGGCGCAGTTGCAGGCTGACCTCGTGGGCCTGGACAACCCGGCGGCAGTGCACCTGGCCATCGAGCACCTGGAACAACAGGGCTACCGCGACCTGCTGCTGGTCAGCGAACCCCATGACGGCACCAGCTCGCGCCTGGAGCGCAGCACCAGCTTCCACGCCGAGATCGTCCGGCACCCGGCCCTGCGTGGCCAGGTGCTGGTAACCGGCAGCGGGCTCAACGCCGGCCTGCAAACCTTCCTCGACAGCCCGGGCCCAGGCCCCAAGGCGCTGTTCTGCGCCAACGGCGTGGCTGCCCTGGCAGCCACCAATGCCCTGCGCCAGCTCGACCGGCCGCTGTTCGGCGAGCTGGGCCTGATCGCCCTGGACGACCTGGACTGGTACCCGCTGGTGGGCAACGGCATCACCGCCCTGGCCCAACCCACGGCGGCCATCGGCGCCAGCGCCTTCGAATGCCTGCTCAAGCGCCTGCGCGGCGATAGCGGCCCGGCCCGGGTGCTGGACTTTCCCGCACAACTGATCGTCCGCGGCTCGACCCGCCAGGCCCGAGAGTAAGGCTATGGAAGGCCGTGCGAGCCTGGGCGCATCGCGGGTAGCCGCTGCCGCAGACTGCGCATGGACGCGCAGCGGCCACAAGGTGCGGCGAGCACAGGGATAGACAGCAATACGGCATTTATTCGAACAAAAATGAAACCGGTTTCAGAGGTAGGCAACATGACTAGATCACCCGTTTCCATCAGCCTGTCCAGCTACGGCGCGGACCTGGCGCGCCAGCACGGCCAGGGGTACTTCATCCCCCTGGTGGCCGCCGCCGGGGCGTCCTGCATCGAATGGCGCGAAGAACTGTTGAGCGGCGAGAACCCCGCCGAGCTGGCCCAAAGCGCCCGTGAACACGGGCTGGACAGCGTGTATTCCTCGCCCCTGGAACTGTGGCAACCCGGGCGCTGCGAACCGGCCCCGGAACTGTCCGCCACTTTGCAGCGGGCCCGGGAGTTCGGCGCCCGGCAGCTCAAGGTGTCCCTTGGTCACTTCAACGAACACCACGACCTGCGCTGCCTGGCCAGCCTGCTGTTCCGCCAGCCGCTGCAGCTATTGGTAGAGAACGACCAGACCACCCATGGCGGGCGTATCGAGCCGTTCCAGCGTTTCTTCAGCGCCGTGGAAGCCCTCAACCTGCCGCTGCGCATGACCTTCGACATCGGTAACTGGCAGTGGCAGGGGCAATCGGCGGTCAACGCCGCGCGAGTGCTGGGCCGGCATGTCGGCTACGTGCACTGCAAGGCGGTACGCCAGCGGGTGGACGGCAAGTTGGTGGCGATACCGCCCGGCAGCCCGGAACTGCATCAGTGGGAACAACTGCTGCGGCACATGACCCAAGGTATTACCCGGGCCGTGGAATACCCGCTGCAAGGCGACGACCTGGTGCAGGTGACTGCCGGGCAGGTCGAATTGTTGGCCCGCCTGGGCCAGTCGCGACTGGAGAACGCCAATGCCTGAGATCGATATCCTGTCTTTCGGCGAGACCATGGCCATGTTCGTCGCCGAACACAGCGGCGACCTGGCCCAGGTCGAGCACTTCCACAAACGTATCGCCGGAGCCGACAGCAACGTGGCCATCGGCCTGTCGCGCCTGGGCTTCAAGGTCGCCTGGCTGAGCCGGGTCGGCAACGACTCCCTGGGGCGCTTCGTGCTCGACACCCTCAAGGCCGAGGGCCTGGACTGCCGCTTCGTGCGTTGCGACCCGCTGCACCCCACCGGCTTCCAGCTCAAGTCCCGGGAAGACAACGGCAATGACCCCAAGGTGGAATATTTCCGCCGTGGCTCAGCGGCCAGCCACTTGGGCATCAGTGACGTCGCGCCGCCGCTGCTGCAGGCCCGGCACCTGCATGCCACGGGCATTCCCGCAGCGTTGTCGGAGTCGGCCCGGGAACTCACCACATACCTGATGCGGACCCAGCGCACCACCGGGCGCAGCGTGTCCTTCGATCCCAACCTGCGCCCCGCACTATGGCCCAGCGAGAGCGTGATGATCCGTGAGATCAACCGCCTGGCGGCCCTGGCCCATTGGGTGCTGCCGGGCCTGGGCGAAGGCCGGCTGCTGACCGGCCACGAGGACCCGGCGGACATCGCCGCCTTCTACCTGGACCAGGGTGCCGAGGCGGTGGTGATCAAGCTCGGTGCCCATGGCGCCTACTACCGCACCCACCAGGATGCCGGCTTCGTCGAGGGCGTACCGGTGCCCCAGGTGGTGGACACCGTGGGTGCCGGCGACGCTTTCGCCGTCGGCCTGGTCAGCGCCCTGCTGGAAAGCTGCGGCATGGCCGAGGCCGTGCAGCGGGCCAACTGGACCGGCAGCCGCGCAGTACAGAGCCGGGGCGACATGGAGGGCCTGCCTTATCGCCATGAGTTGCCCACGGAGCCGCCGTGCCTCAAGGCGGCGCTGTAGCGGCTGGCCAAACGCCCCAAGAACCACCTGTTGCGACAAAAACAACAAGCTCAGGAGAACGCCCATGGATACGCTCAAACTCGCCGCCCGCCGCTGGTGGTACATCATGCCCATCGTCTTCATCACCTACAGCCTGGCCTACCTGGACCGCGCCAACTACGGTTTCGCCGCCGCCTCGGGCATGGCCGCCGACCTGAACATCACCCCGGGCCTGTCGTCGCTGTTGGGCGCCCTGTTTTTCCTCGGTTACTTCTTCTTCCAGGTGCCCGGGGCGATCTATGCGCAAAAGCGCAGCGTGAAGAAGCTGATCTTCGTCAGCCTGATCCTCTGGGGCGGCCTGGCCACGCTCACCGGCATTGTCGCCAACGCCTACACGCTGATCGCCATCCGCTTCATGCTCGGCGTGGTGGAAGCCGCGGTGATGCCGGCAATGCTGGTGTATTTGTGCCATTGGTTCACCCGGGCCGAACGCTCGCGGGCCAATACCTTCCTGATCCTCGGCAACCCGGTGACCATGCTGTGGATGTCGGTGGTCTCGGGCTACCTGGTGGAGCACTTCAGCTGGCGCTGGATGTTCATCATCGAAGGCCTGCCGGCAGTGCTCTGGGCCTTTATCTGGTGGCGCCTGGCCGATGACCGGCCGAGCCAGGCCAAATGGCTGGGCGAGCAGGAAAAACAAGACCTGGAAAACGCCCTGGCCGCCGAGCAGCAAGGCATCAAGGCGGTGAAGAACTACGCCGAGGCGTTCCGCTCGCCCAAGGTGATCCTCCTGGCCCTGCAGTTCTTCTGCTGGAGCATCGGCGTCTACGGGTTCGTGCTCTGGTTGCCATCGATCCTCAAGCAAGGCGCGCAGATGGACATGGTCGAGGCCGGTTGGCTCTCGGCCCTGCCCTACCTGGCGGCGGTGATCGCCATGCTCGCGGTGTCCTGGGGCTCGGACCGGACCCAGAAGCGCAAGCGCTTCGTCTGGCCACCGCTGCTGGTGGCCGCCTTCGCCTTCTACGGCTCGTACCTGCTGGGGGCGGAGCACTTCTGGTGGTCCTACGCCCTGCTGGTGCTCGCCGGGGCCTGCATGTACGCGCCCTACGGGCCGTTCTTCGCCATCGTCCCGGAAATCCTGCCGGCCAACGTCGCCGGTGGCGCCATGGCGCTGATCAACAGCATGGGCGCCCTGGGTTCGTTCGGCGGCTCCTACCTGGTGGGCTACCTGAACAGCGCCACCGGTTCGCCGGCGGCCTCCTACCTGCTGATGAGCGGCGCGCTGCTGCTCTCGGTGCTGCTCACCCTGTTGCTCAAGCCCGGCGCCAGCACGCCGCAGGCCAAACCCCTGGCGCTGCGCCGGCGCCTGGCCCATTCCTGAATCGCCACAGAGACTTCCATGAAAAAACACCTGCTGCTGTACAAGAAACTCTCACCGTCGCTGATGGCACGCCTGCAGGAACAGGTGGCGGTCACCCTGATCGAAAACCTCGACGATACCGGCCTGGAGCGCTTGCGCCAGGCCCTGCCCGAGGCCCATGGCCTACTGGGCGCAAGCCTGCGCCTGGATGCGGCATTGCTGGATCGGGCGCCACGGCTGGAGGCGGTGGCCAGCGTCTCGGTGGGGGTCGACAACTACGATATCGACTACCTGACCCGGCGCGGCATCCTCCTGAGCAACACCCCCGACGTGCTCACCGAGACCACCGCCGACACCGGCTTTGCGTTGATCCTGGCCAGTGCCCGGCGCGTGGTGGAGCTGGCCGGCATGGTTCGCGCCGGGCAGTGGAACCGTAATATCGGCCCGGCGCATTTTGGCAGCGACGTACACGGCAAGACCCTGGGCATCATCGGCATGGGCCGTATCGGCGAGGCCCTGGCCCAGCGTGGGCACTTCGGCTTCGGCATGCCGGTGATCTACCACAGCAACCACCCCAAGCCTGCGGTGGAGCAACGCTTCGGGGCCCGCTATCGCAGCCTCGGGCAACTGCTGCAAGAAGCCGACTTCATCTGCCTGACCCTGCCCCTGACCCCGCAAACCCAAGGCCTGATCGGCGCCCGGGAGTTCGCCCTGATGCGCCCCGAAAGCATCTTCATCAATATTTCCCGGGGCAAGGTAGTGGACGAGGCGGCGCTGATCCAGGCGCTGCAGGAGCGGCGCATCCGTGGCGCAGGCCTGGACGTGTTCGAGCGCGAGCCGCTGGACCACCATTCGCCGCTGCTGCAACTGTCCAACGTGGTCGCCACCCCGCACATCGGCTCGGCCACCTTCGAAACCCGCGAGGCCATGGCCCGCTGCGCGGTGGACAACATCCTCGCGGCGCTCGCAGGCCAGCGTCCGCCGAACCTGGTCAACCCGGCGGCCTGGAACCGCCCATGACCCGGTGCCTGGTAGCCGCAGTCGAACCTGCCAAGTGGCGGCCGCTATGCGCCCGTTCGGCAGCGGCTACACCCGTGCGCCATCTTTAAGGCGAGGCTGTGACAAGGCCCTCGGGGCACATTGGCCACGTCACAGCAGCGAGGCGGTGAAACGGGTAATGCGCCGACAGGCCTCGGCCAGGCGTTCACAATCCACCACCAGCGCGATACGGATATGCCCGACCACACTGGGGCCAAAGGCATCGCCAGCCAGCACTGAAACACCCTGGCCCTCCAGCAGGCCTTCGGCATAGGCCTGGGCCCCCAGGCCCGTCTTGCGGATATCGACCATGACGAACATGCCGCCGTCGGGCCGCACCGGATGCAACCCGGGGCACTGCTCCAGCATGGCGCACACCAGGTCCCGGCGTCGGCGATACTCCTCACGCATGCTCACCAGTTCCGGCAAGTCGCTGGACAACGCCACCACCGCGGCATTCTGGATGAAATCCGGCAAGCCATAGAGCATGCACAGGGCCAGGTTGCCCAGGTGCCCGGCCAGCACCGTGGGGGCTATGACCCAGCCGATCCGCCAGCCGCTCATGGCATGGGACTTGGACAGGCTGTTGATGGTCGCCGTGCGCTCGCCCATCCGTGGCAGGCTGGCCGGGCTCAGGTGCTGCCCCTCGTACAACAGGTCGCTGTAGACCTCATCGGAAATCAGCCACAGGTCGTGCTTAAGGCACAAGCGCGCCAGGGCCTGCCAATCATCCAGGGACAGGCTGGCACCCGAGGGATTGTTCGGGCTGTTGAGCAGCATCGCGCGGGTGTTCGGGCCGATCCGCGCCGCAACGTCCTGCGGGTCGACGCAAAAGCCCCGCTCGGCCCGCACCGGTACCGGCACCACCGTGGCCCCGCATGCACCAATCACCCCTTCGTAGGTGACGTACATGGGTTCGGCCACCAGCACTTCGTCCCCCGGCCCCAGCAGGCACTGGGCGACCGAGAACACCGCGCATTGCGCTCCTGGCAGCACCACCACATGTTCGGCATCGACCACCTGGCCGCTGCGTTGGTGATGGCAGCGGGCGATGCAGCTGCGCAGCGCCAGGTTGCCGCGTACCTCCGAGTAGTGCGTATCACCGGCCAACAGGCTATCGATGGCCGCCTGGACCACCGGCCCCGGGGTATCGAAATCCGGGTCGCCAATGGTCAGCAGCAGTACGTCACGCCCTTGATCGCGCAGGACCAGGGCCCGGTAGTGGATATTCCAGGCCGCAGAGCCTTCGCCGGCGATCCGTTGGGTCAGGGCTGAGTAGCGCATGGCTTTCTCCTTGAAAGACGCCTCAGCCCAAACCCTAGGTGCTGTAACCGGACTCGTCGAGCGGCCCGGTGCAGGTCAAACCACGAAACGCGCGACCATGGCGTTGAGGTCCACCGCCAGGCGCGACAGCTCATGGCTGGCGGCGCTGGTCTGCTGGGCCCCGGCCGTCGACTGGGTGGCCAGGTCGCGGATGTTCACCAGGTTGCGATCCACCTCGCGTGATACCTGGGCCTGCTCCTCCGAGGCGCTGGCGATCACCAGGTTGCGTTCGTTGATCTGATTGATGGACTCGGCAATCTGTTCCAAGGCCTCACCGGCGGCGCGGGCCAGCTCCAGGGTGCTCTGGCTGCGCTGGTTGCTCTGCTGCATGGACTCCACGGCCTGGCCCGTACCGTTCTGGATCCCGGCCACCATTTTCTCGATTTCCTGGGTCGACTGGGCCGTGCGATGGGCCAGGGCCCGTACCTCATCGGCCACCACGGCAAAACCACGCCCGGCCTCGCCGGCCCGGGCGGCTTCGATTGCAGCGTTCAATGCCAGCAGGTTGGTCTGCTCGGCAATCGCACGGATCACATCCAGCACCTTGCCGATGTCCCGCCCCTGGGTCGCCAGGCCCTCGATCATCACCGAAGTGCTCTGTACGTCATGGGCCATGGTCTGGATCGCATCGACGGTCTGCACCACCCGATCGCGACCGTCACGGGCGGCCTGGGTCGATTGTTGCGAAGCCTCGGAAGTGGACACCGCGTTGCGCGCCACCTCCTCCACTGCGGCCGTCATCTCATTGACCGCCGTGGCGGCCTGCTCGATCTCGGAGTTTTGCTGCTGCACTCCGCGGGAAGCTTCCTCGGTGACCGCACTGAGTTGTTCCGAGGCCGACGCCAGCTGGGTCGCCGAACCGGCGATCTGCTCAATGGTGCGGCGCAGGCTGGCCTGCATTTCGGCCAATGCCCGCAGCAGCCGCGCCGGTTCGTCCCGGCCATCGATCTCGATGCTCTGGCGCAGGTTGCCACCAGCGATCACTTCGGCGACGTTCAGGGCCTTGTTCAACGGGGTGACGATGCTGCGGGTCAGCAGCAGCGCCAGGACAATGGTCAATGCCGCGGCGATCAGCGCCACCACGACGATCCCGGCGATCGCACTGCTGTAATGCTCACCGGCGGCCTTGGAGGCGGCAGTGGCATCGGCAGCGTTGATGGCGATCAGTTGGTTCAGTTGCTCGCCCATCTGGTCGGTGCCGTCCTTGATCCGGGTGTTGATCAACTGGCGCATCTCATCGAGCTTGTCCTGGCGCGACAGCTCGAGCATCTCCTTCTGTGCCTGCAGGTAGTTCTCCAGGGTGGTGGAGAAGGTCTTGTACAACGCCGCCTCCTGGGGCCCTGCCGGCAGCGCAGCGTAGCTGGCCTGGGCCTGGCGCACCTTGTCCACCAGCACGCCGATGCGCGTCTGGGCTTCGGCCAGGCCCGCCGGCTCACGGTTGACCAACACCCGGAACGAGAGGATCCGCAGGCGCAGGACGTTCTCCGTCAGGTTGCCGAGGAAACCGACGCTGGGTAGCTGGTTGCTCTCCATGTCGACCGACGCTTCGCGGATGATCGACATGCGATTGACCGCAAACACCCCCAGCACGACGACCAGCAGGGCGATAAAGGCAAAACCGAGGAAAGCTCGAGGGGCGATATTCAGGTTACGCAGGGTCATAGGGCGACTCTCGAAGGAGAACGGGGTGATGTGCATCCATGCCATTGGACCACCGGTGCATCAGGGGCTGTACCGGCGAGGAACACTGCGGCGCCAACGTCCGTGGGCCTATTGTGGATATCGGCCGGAGTTGCGCTTTCATCTGGCTGATTTGCAAAAAAAATCCTGAAAATGACCCACGATTCAGGACGACAACGACATAACGTGAAGTGAATCGATAAAGCACCGACGACCCGTCCAGGTGCAGGCCAAAAAACGCTGCTCAAGCGTTTTTGCCCCGGTTCGCGGCAGTTCCCGGCAACCCCATGGAAAGTGCAAGCCGTTCACCGAAAAAGCCATTTATCCCCTACCCGCCGCTGCCCATCATGGTCCCGGTCAATAAAAACAACGCCGAGACTGGATATGAAACCCGAAGACTTTCGTGCCTCCCCCGATCGCCCACTGACCGGTGCCGAATACCTGGCCAGCCTGCGCGACGACCGTGAAATCTATATCTATGGCGACCGGGTGAAGGACGTCACCACCCACCCGGCCTTTCGCAACTCGGCCGCGTCCATGGCCCGCCTGTACGATGCCCTGCACGACCCGGCCACCCACGAGCAACTGTGCTGGCCCACCGACACCGGCAATGGTGGCTATACCCACAAGTTCTTCCGTTCGGCCAGGAGCTCCGACGAGTTGCGCCAGCAGCGCGACGCCATCGCCGACTGGTCGCGCCTGACCTACGGCTGGATGGGCCGCAGCCCCGACTACAAGGCGGCCTTCGGCAGCGTGCTGGGGGCCAACGCCGAGTTCTACGGGCCCTTCGCCGACAACGCGCGGACCTGGTACAAGCGCATCCAGGAGGCCTGCCTCTACCTCAACCACGCCATCGTCAACCCGCCCATCGACCGCGACAAACCGGTGGACCAGGTCAAGGATGTGTTCATCTCGGTGGACGAGGAAGTCGAAGGCGGGATCATCGTCAGCGGCGCCAAGGTGGTGGCCACCAACTCGGCGCTGACCCACTACAACTTCGTCGGCCAGGGCTCGGCCCAGTTGCTGGGGGACAACACCGATTTCGCCCTGATGTTCATCGCGCCGATGAACACCCGGGGTATGAAGCTGATCTGCCGCCCCTCCTACGAACTCCAGGCCGGCATGAGCGGTTCGCCCTTCGACTACCCGCTGTCCAGCCGCTTCGACGAGAACGACGCGATCCTGATCATGGACAAGGTGTTCATCCCCTGGGAGAACGTGCTGATCTACCGCGACTTCGAGCGTTGCCGACAGTGGTTCCCCCAGGGCGGCTTCGGCCGGTTGTTCCCGATGCAGGGCTGTACCCGGCTGGCGGTCAAGCTGGACTTCATCAGTGGCCTGCTGGTCAAGGCCCTGCAATGCACCGGTGCCCTGGAGTTTCGCGGGGTCCAGGCCCAGGTCGGCGAGGTGGTGGCCTGGCGCAACCTGTTCTGGTCCCTGACCGACGCCATGCACGGCAATGCCAGCGAGTGGCAAAACGGCGTCTACCTGCCCAGCGCCCAGGCCCTGCAGGCCTATCGGGTGCTGGCGCCCCAGGCCTATACCGAGATCAAGAAGATCATCGAGCAGGTGGTGGCCAGCGGCCTGATCTACCTGCCCTCCGGTTCCCGGGACCTCAAGGACCCCGTGCTCAACCAGTACCTGGGCACCTATTGCCGCGGTTCGGGAGGCATGGGCCACGAGGAGCGGATCAAGATCCTCAAGCTGTTGTGGGATGCCATCGGCACCGAGTTCGGCGGCCGCCACGAGCTGTACGAGATCAACTACGCCGGCAGCCAGGACGAGATCCGCATGCAGTGCCTGCGCCACGCCCAGGCCAGCGGCTCGATGCAAGCCATGACCGCCCTGGTGGATCGCTGCCTGGCCGATTACGACCTCGACGGCTGGACCGTGCCGCACCTGACCAACCCCGACGACATCAACATGCTCGATCGCATCCGCCAGTAGTCGTGCGCAGCGAGGGCCACATGCCTCGCCACCCAGGCCTTCGGAGAACCCTCATGTCCATACTCGACCCCAAGCAACTCGCCTTTCGCAACGCCATGGCGCACATGACCGCGGCGGTCAACGTCATCACCAGCAATGGCCCGGCCGGCCGTTGCGGCATCACCGCCACGGCGGTGTGCTCGATCACCGACAGCCCGCCGACGCTGATGGTCTGCGTCAACCGCAACAGCGCCCTGAACCCGGTGTTCAAGGGCAATGGCCGGCTGTGCGTGAACATCCTCAGCGGCGCCCATGAAGACCTGGCCCGGCACTTCGCCGGCATGACCGGCGTGGCCATGGACCAGCGCTTCGGCCTGCACCCCTGGCGCGACGGCCTGCAGGCCCTGCCGGTGCTGGAGGATGCCCTGGCCAGCCTGCAGGGACGGATCACCGAGGTCCAGGAAATCGGCACCCACTCGCTGATGCTGGTGGAGCTGGACGAGATCTGCGTGCAGGAACGCGGCGATTCGCTGGTGTACTTCAGCCGCAGCTTCCACCGCCTGCCCCGGCCCTGCCAGGCCGCCTGAACTCGGCCCTCCCGGCCTGGACCTCATGCCGCCTCCTGCATCTGTAGGATGGCGGCCAGAGGTCCAGGCGCCGATACTCGACCCAGGCCCTGCCCACGCCTGCCCTGGCGTACCGGCCATCGATCCTTCAGTGACGAAAACAATAACAACGTCGCCCCGAGGTACCGTGCCATGAGTCGATCCCAGCCCCCTGCGCCCGGCCGCTTGCAGGCCTTCAGCGAACTGGTCCTGGCCTTGCAGCAACTGGCCCAGAACAAGGACATCGAGCACCTGCACCCGCACGCCCTGGCCCGCATCGCCAGGTTGCTGCCCTTCGACAGCGCCTGGTGGGGCCGCTCGGCCCTGGTAAACGGCGTGCCGGACGAACACAGCTGCTACCTGTACCGCCTGCCTCCCAGCTACCTGCCGGACTGGCAATCGATCCGCCATGTCGATGTCACCGTGAGCCGGGTGCACCAGGTCCCGGGCCGCTCGGTGATCGTCGATATGGCCGCCCCGGAGAACGGCGCCGGCCTGAACTGGCTGGGGCGCCTGTACAACATCGGCGAGCTGTTGTGCGTGGTACACATCGACCCCCATACCCACCTGAGCAGCCACCTGGCCCTGTACCGCCAACCCGGCGCAGCGCGTTTCACCGCGCACGACCGCGAGCTGCTGGACAACCTGATGCTGCACCTGGTGGCGGCGGTCTCGGCCAACCAGATCCGCACCCTGGTGGCCACCCGCGAGCAACTCACCCGGCCGCGCAACCTGGCCCTGGCGGTCTGCGACCAGCGCGGCGTGCTGCACTGCGCCGAAAATGGCTTCATCGAGCTGCTGCTCAACGAATGGCCGCACTGGAGCGGCCCGCAGCTGCCGCAACCCTTGGAGCTGGGCAACTACGAAGGCAAGTGCCTGCACGTGGAGTCCCAGGCGGTGGGCGACCTGTTCCTGCTGGCGGCTCGCAGTCGCACCTTGCTGCCCCAGCTCAGCCCCCGGGAAAACGAGGTCGCGCAAAGCTTCGGCGACGGCAAGACCTACAAGGAAGTGGCGCGCGACCTGGGCATGTCGCCCAACACCGTGCGCCATCACATCCGCGCCATCTACAGCAAGCTCGGGGTCAAGGACAAGGCGCGCATCGCCCAGCTGCTGCACGCCCCGCCCGACTGACCCTCGTCGCGCCTTCCCACGCTGATTCGCGCCGTTACCCGTGACGGCCACGGGCAGCCTTTGCCCTGTTTCCAGCCCCTGCCGCCTGCCGGCAAGCCCTGCGCCGAACAACAACGCCAACAAGAGACGCATCGCCCATGACCAGGAACCTTATCCGTACCGCGCTTGCCGTGGCCAGCACCCTGGCCAGCCTGTCGCCCCAGGCCGCCGATCTCAACGCCCGGGACTTCTTCGCCGCCCCGGTGGGCACCAGCCTCGGCGTGCTGTACCTGCCCGCCACCCGCGCCGACAGCTTCCATGGCCCGGCCGACACCACCGGCAAGGCCAACCTGCGGGTCAATGCCATGGCCTACCGCCAGGTGTTCTTCAGCGACCTGTGCGGCACCCTGTGCACGCCGCAGTTCATCGTGCCCTTCGTCGACACCGATGCGCGCCTGCCGGGCGCCGCGGGCCGTAGTCGCCAGAGCGGTTTCGGCGACCCCCAGGTGGGCGGCACGCTGTTCTTCATCAACCAGCCGCAAAGTCGCACCTACAGCGGCTTGCTGACCCTGATCACGCTGCCGGTGGGCGAGTACCACAGCCGCGAGCCCGGGGTCTCGCCAGGGGCCAACCGCTGGGGCGCGACCTTCGTCTACAACTACACCCAGGGCCTGGGCGAGAAGTGGGTCCTGGAGGCCAACCTCGAAGCCCAGTTCTACGCCACCAACGATGATTACCTGGGCAGCGACCTCAAGCAGGACCCGCTGTACCGCCTGCACGCCTTCGCCTCCTACGACTTCACGCCCAGCACCTACGGCGCCCTGCGGCTGATCCAGGCCGATGGCGGCGAACTGCGCATCAACGATCGGCGCATCGACGACACCCACCGGCGCTACACCCAGGTCGGATTCGAGCTGGGCCACCAGCTGGACTCACGCAACCAACTGATGTTCAGCCTGTCGCGCAACGTCGCCACCGACAACGGTTTCGCCGGCACCGACGCCCTGTTGCGCCTGGTCCACGTGTTCTGACCCCCGCCCGAGGAAGACCGTCCATGCATAGTCACACCCCTGCCCTGAGCGACACCGCGCCATCGACCCGCCAACCCCTGGGGCTCCTGGCGGCGATCGTGCTGTTCGCCGCCATCACCCCCGCGGTGCTGCTGATGGCCCCGGCCATCGCCGCGCAACTGGCCAGCCAGTGGCAACTGAGCCCAACCCAGATCGGCGACCTGTTCAGCGCCGAGCTGGGAGCCATGAGCCTGGCCACCCTGCCCGCCATCTGGTGGCTCAAGCACCTGGACTGGCGCCGCGCAGCCTTGTGCAGCGCCGTGCTGTTCATCGCCGCCAACCTGCTGTCGATGCTGGTCCATGACTATTGGCTGTTGCTGGTGGCGCGTTTTTGCAGCGCCCTGGCCGGCGGCTCGCTGATGATCATCTGCCTGGCCAGCGCCGCTGCCAGCCCCAACCCCAGTCGCGCCTACGGCTTCTGGGTGATGGGCCAGCTGGTGCTGGGGGCCATTGGCCTGAGCCTGCTACCGCTGCTGTTCGAGCACTTCGGCCTCGGCGCCTGCTACCTGATCCTGGCGCTGCTGATGGTGCTCTGCCTGCCCCTGGCCCGGTGCTTTCCCGTCGGCGCCGAACAGTCACTGGACGCCGCCACGCCAGCCCCACCGATCTCCTGGCTCAAGGCCGGCCTGGGCATCCTCGGCATCCTCACCTTCTACATCAGCCTGAGCGGGGTCTGGACCTTCATCGGCGCCATTGGCAGCCAGGCCGGGCTCTCGGCCCAGGCCAGCGGCGACATCCTGGCCATCGCCACCCTGATGGGCATCGTCGGCGCCCTGTGCGCCACCTTGTTCGGCGACCGCCTGCCCGGTAGCGGCCTGCTGTGGCTGGGCTACGGCCTGATGGCCGGCTCGGTGCTGGTGCTATACGGCCAACCGCAACTGGCGCGCTTCGCCCTGGCGGCCCTGGTGTTCAAGTTCACCTGGACCTTCATCTTGCCGCTGGTGTTGGCGCGCATGGCGCAGATGGATCGCAGCGGAAGGTTGATGAACGCCTCCAACCTGGTGATCAGCGTCGGCCTGGCCATCGGCCCGGCTCTGGCCGGACGCCTGATCCAAAGCAGCGGCGGCTTCCACAGCCTGTTGCTGGCCGGCGCCGCCCTCACCCTGCTGTCCCTGGCCCTGATCCTGGGCTGCCGCTCCTCTCGCTCGTAACCGTTTTCTTGAACGATGGATGTCACCATGACCTGCAAAACCGCGTTTTTCTTCGATGAACTGTGCCTGTGGCACAGCGCCAGCCCCCACAGCCTGACCCTGCCGGTAGGCGGTTGGGTGCAGCCACCGGCAGCCGCCGGACATGCCGAGTCGCCGGAAACCAAGCGCCGGCTGAAGAGCCTGATGGATGTCAGCGGGCTGACCCGGCAACTGCAACTGCGCAGCGCCGAACCGGCCAGCGACCAGGACCTGCTGCGGGTCCATGGCGCCGCCTACCTGCAGCGCTTCAAGGCCCTGAGCGATGCCGGTGGCGGCGACCTGGGCGACCAGGCGCCAGTCGGGCCCGGCAGCTATGAAATCGCCAAATTGTCTGCCGGGCTGGCCATCGCCGCGGTGGATGCGGTGCTCAGCGGCGAGGCTGACAACGCTTACGCCCTGTCCCGGCCACCGGGGCACCACTGCCTGGCCGACCAGGCCATGGGGTTCTGCTTCCTGGCCAACATCGCCATCGCCATCGAGGCGGCCAAGGCCCGCCACGGCTTGGGCAAGGTGGCGGTGATCGACTGGGACGTGCACCACGGCAACGGCACCCAGGCGATCTTCGAGGAGCGTGCCGACGTACTGACCCTGTCCCTGCACCAGGACGGCTGCTTCCCGGCCGGCTACGGCGGCGAGCAAGACCGCGGGCGCGGCCCGGGCCTGGGCTGCAACATCAACGTTCCGCTGCTGCCCGGCGGCGGGCACGACGCCTACCTGCAAGCCATGCAGCACATCGTGGTACCGGCGCTGGAGCGCTTCGCGCCGCAACTGATCATCGTCGCCTGCGGCTACGACGCCAACGCCGTGGACCCGCTGGCGCGGATGCTGTTGCACAGCGACTCGTTCCGCGAGATGACCCAGTGCCTGCGCGACGTCGCCGCGCGCCTGTGTGGCGGGCGCCTGGTGCTGGTGCATGAAGGCGGCTACTCCGAGGCCTATGTGCCGTTCTGTGGCCTGGCGACCCTGGAGGCACTGTCAGGCATCCGCACTGCGGTCACCGACCCGATGCTGGAGTTCGTGCGCCTGCAGCAGCCCAAGGAACCGGTGCTGGCCCTGCAACGCCAGCTGCTGGAGCGCCAGGCCCAGGCCCTGGAGGCCTTCATTCACTGAGCCCTGCGGCGCCCGGTCGCTCAAGGGCACCTCTAAAAACTACCTGCGTTGTCATCGCTGCGTTAAAAACCGGCTGGTGCGCCAGCCCGGTCAAAATGCTCATTTACCCCTTGTAAACTGCGCTTTTTCGCCGGTTTTTGCCTTGCGCTGGCTGCCTCGTCTACGTTTTTTAAGGCGCCCTCAAGTTGGCGTAAGGCCGTGGCGCCGCGCCTCACTGGGCGTGCGTTGGTAGCGGGCCTTGAAGGCCCGGGCGAAGTGCGCCTGGCTGGCAAAGCCATGGCGATAGGCGATCTCACTGATATCCAGCGCAGCCCCCTGGGGGCTGCACAGCAGTTGGTGAGCCTGTTGCAGGCGCTTCTCCAGGATGAAGCGGCTGGGCACCCACTCCTCCAGGGCGAACAACCGGGCCAGGTGGCGCGGCGACACGCCGACCTGCGCCGCCACCCGCTCGCAACTCAACTCCGGGTCCGCCAGGTGCTCCTGGATGTACTGCTTGGCCGCCAGCAGGTAGGAGGCGCTCAGGGCGTTGATCGGCCGTTGCCCCACTTGCCCGGCGATCAGGCTGGCCAGCAGTTCGAAGGCCTGCTCCTGGTAGTCCTCGGCCGCACCGCACAAGGGCTGCTGGAAAAAAACCCGGGTGCGCTCGGCCAGGGTACGCAACAACAGGCGCTGGCCACCGCCCTGCCCGCCGATCTTCAACGGCTGGTCGAAGCGCCGCAGGCAACGGCGGGCGAACTGCTCCTGGGGAATATCGAAGATGAACTGGCGCATGGCGGCGGAAAAACCGAACAGGTAGGGCTTGTCGGTGCGATACACCACCAGCTCGCCCGGCTGCAGCAACTGGCAGGTGCCACCCTGGTAGAAGAACGAACCGCTGTCGGTGACCAGGGAGACGAAGATCGATTCCTTGGGCGCGCCACGGATCATCGAACGGTCACGCTCCACGACATGTTCATTGCCGACGATCCGCGCCAGGCGCATGGCGCTCAAGTGCAGGTTGTCCTGGCGGGCGGCGAAACCGCTCTCGGCGTAGGAGTTGCATTTGAGCCCCACCAGGGTGCTGGCGTTGTAGTCCTCCCAGAATGCCAGGCGCAGGTCCCGGTCGATGGCCTGGGTGCTGGCGTGGCGGGTTTCGAGCAAGGCGCATGGAGACATTGTTGTTCTTCTCATGGCAGCGGGATGTTTCCCGGACGGCAAGGCTCCGTCCAGGTACCTGAAGCCACGGAACCCGTGGCCTGCGGCCATTCATTAATATCTGAATGATTTGCCCTGTCAACTTCCCCCGCCCACTGGCAGCAGCCAGGGCGCAACCGTCCGAAACCGACAACAAAGCGGTCCGATCCGGACAAACCACCCGCCCCCGGCCGGCCTAGAGTCGTGCCGTCAGCCCCGCTGGCATTGCACCGACGACTCCACGACAACAAGAGAGACCGACCATGCCTGAAGCCGCCACCCGAGAGTTCTGGAAAGACCTGCAGCCCATCGCCAACTGCTTCAAGCCCGACGCCAAGCCCGAGGTCTACCTGCCCGACGCCGCCAGCGACGACCTGAGCCTGTACGTGCCCTTCACCGAGACCGTGTCTTCGCGCCCGCTGTGGATCTCCCCCAGCGAGAACCGCTGGTGCGACATCCTGATGGCCCGCAGCGCCGGGCTGGTCAACCGTCACTACCACCCCCACGAGGTCTTCGCCTACACCCTGTCCGGCAAGTGGGGCTACCTGGAGCACGATTGGACCGCCACCGCCGGCGACTTCGTCTACGAGACCCCAGGCGAAGGCCACACCCTGGTGGCCTACGAACACGAGCAGCCGATGCGGGTGTTCTTCATCGTCAAGGGCCCGCTGATCTGGCTCGACGAACAGGGCGAGCCCGACGGCTACTTCGACGTGCACTCCTACATCGCCCTGTGCCGTGCGCACTACGAAAAGAACGGCCTGGGCGCGGCCCATATCGACACCCTGTTTCGCTGATCACGGCCTCAACCTGCGTGCGGAGAATCACCATGGCTTATAAAAACAACAAGGCCAGCTACGAGAACACCTTGCTGGGGGTGCTGTTCCTGACCTTCGGCTTCGTATTTTTCGACCGCCTGGCGCTGTCCTTCCTGTTCCCCTTCATGGCCGACGAGTTGCAACTGGGCAACCGCCACCTGGGCTTGCTGTCCTCGGTGCTGGCCCTGGCTTGGGCAGTATCCGGGGCGCTGGTAGGGGCCTGGTCGGACCGCCGGGGCCGGCGCAAGCCGCTCTTGATCGTCGCGGTGCTGTTGTTCTCGCTGTGTTCGGCGCTGTCGGGGCTGGTCACCGGCTTCCTCAGCCTGCTGCTGTTTCGCGCCATCATGGGCCTGGCCGAAGGGCCGATCCTGCCACTGTCGCAATCGCTGATGGTGGAAGCTTCCTCACCCCACCGCCGGGGCCTGAATATGGGCCTGCTGCAAGGCTCGGCCGCCGGTTTGCTGGGGGCGGTGATCGGCCCGCCGGTCCTGGTGGCCCTGGCCGAGGCCTACGGCTGGCGCCATGCGTTCATCATCTCGCTGGTGCCCGGCTTGCTGATCGCCCTGCTGATCTGGCGTTACGTCCAGCCGGATGCGCCCAGCCGCGCAGCGCCCATGCAGGGCCCCAGCGGCAACGGCGTCAGCCGGCTGGCGCTGCTCAAGAGCCGCAACATCCTGCTGTGCACCCTGATCAGCTGCTTCTTCCTGACCTGGTTCATTGTGTTGATCTCCTTCACCCCGACCTTCCTGGTCAAGGTCCGCGACTACAGCCCGGCCAGCATGGGCACGGTGATGAGTTGCCTGGGCGGTGCCTGGGTGCTCTGGGGGTTTGGCGTACCGGCGATTTCCGACCGCATCGGCCGGCGCCCGACCCTGGTGCTGTTCTCGCTGGTGGCGGCCTGCTGTCCCCTGGCCCTGCTCTTTGCGCCCACGCCGTGGCTGCTGGGCGTGCTGATGCTGCTGACCTACACCGGGCTGGGCTGCTTCACCCTGTTCATGGCCACCATTCCGGCGGAGACCGTGCCCCGGGAAGTCATGGCCACGGCCCTGGGGCTGATCATGGGCATCGGTGAGCTGGTGGGCGGTTTCGTCGCCCCGACCCTCGCCGGTTTCGCCGCCGACCGCTTCGGTTTGTCGATCGTCATGTGGATGTCCTGCGCCGGCGCGCTGCTGGCCGCGGCCCTGGCCCTGCTGCTCAAGGAGACCGCGCCGGCGGTGCTGGCCCGGCGCCAGGCCGCGAACCTCCACTCACCGACCCTGCAAGGAGACCGCCCATGAAAGCACTGCGTTGGCATGCTGCCCGCGACCTGCGCCTGAGCCAGGTACAACTGCGCCAGCCCGGCCTTGGCCAGGTGCTGCTGCAAGTCGCCTATTGCGGCATCTGCGGCAGCGACCTGCACGAATACGCCAATGGCCCGCATTCCATCCCCCAGCAGCAGGCGCATCCGCTGTCCGGTTGCCGGGCCCCCTTGACCCTGGGCCACGAGTTCTGCGGCCAGGTGCTGGCCCTGGGCCCCGGAGTCGATCCCGGGCTGCTCGGCCAGCGGGTGGTGGTGGAGCCGGAATACCGTTGCGGCCAATGCCAGTATTGCCAGGCGGGCCAGTACAACCTCTGTGAGTCCATGGGTTTCATCGGCCTGATGGGCGACGGCGGTTTTGCCGAACAGGCGCTGGTGCCGGCCTACATGCTGCACCGGCTGCCCGATAGCGTCAGTTTCCGCCAGGCGGCGTTGCTGGAACCGGCGGCCGTGGCCTGCCATGCCTTGAACCAGAGCAGCCTGCAACCCGGCGCCAGTTGCGCGGTGTTCGGCCTGGGGCCCATCGGCCTGCTACTGGTACTGCTGGCCCGGCTCCGGGGGGTGGAGCGCATCTATGCCGTAGACCTGGACCCCGGGCGCCGGCAATTGGCCCTGGAACTGGGCGCCACCCAGGCCCTGGATGGCGCGGCGCCCGACTTGCGCCAGCGCCTGCGGCAGTTGAGCGATGGCGGGCTGGACAGCGCCTTCGAGGCGGCCGGTAGCCAGCAGACCCTGGACCATGCCCTGCACAGCCTGCGCAAAGGCGGCGAAGCGGTGCTGGTGGGGCTGATGGGCCAGGTGCAATTCGATGCCTTCCACCTGGTCAACAACGAGCTGCGCCTGCTGGGCAGCGTCGGCTACCGCGACGTCTATCCGCAGTTGCTGGAGCTGCTGGCCAGCAAGGACCTGGACCTGTCGCGACTGGTCAGCCGCTGCCTGTCCCTGGAGCAGGCGGTAACGGAGGGTTTCGAGGTCCTGCTGCAGGACAAGCGCCAGATCAAGGTGCTGGTCAACCCCAGCCCGGCCCTGGCCGAAGCCTGATCGAGGCGCTGTTCATCACTCACCACAAGAACAACAACAAACGAGTACCCGACATGAATGCCACCCATGCACTCGGCCCGCTGCTGGCCGCCCTGCTGTTGCCCCTGCCCGGCCTTGCCGCTACCGCCAGCGAGCCGCGCAGCGGACCGCTGGCCGGCCTGGGCGACTACCTGGCCGGACAGGGCATCACCCCGCATCTCCAGTTCCTCAGCCTGTCGATGAAAAACCTCGACACCGGCCCCCGGCCCCACAGTTTCGGCAACAGCGGCGACCTGTTCGTCGGGGCCGATATCGACCTTGCAACCTTCGCCGGCCTGGACGGGGCGGCCCTGCATGTCGAGCAGACGCTGTTCATCCTCGACCAGGGGACCGGCGTGCCCACCTCGCGCAACTGGCAAGGGGCCGCCGGCAGCTACTTCGGCGGCGCGCCGATCCACAACGACCTGACCAGCAACCAGTTGAGCCTGTTGACCTACCAGCAAACCTGGCTCGACGGCCAGGTCGACCTGAGCCTGGGGCGGACCAACGCCCGGCGCTACTTCTACATCTACAACTGCGAGAGCACGGTGACCTGTAACGACCCGATCATCGAGGCCTCCACCGGTATCCTGCCGCCACCCTACGGGGCCTGGGGCGGCTACCTGAAGTACCAGGTGACGCCGCAGTGGTACCTGCATGGCGGCGCCTTCGAATCCAACCCGGTGGACTACCTCAAGCATCGCCAGGGCCTGGACTTCAGTACTGACGATGCCAGCGGCACCAGCCTGTTGCTGGGCCTCGGCAGCCAGCGGCAGGACGGCTATGGTTTTCACTACGAGCTCAACGGCTACTACAACACCTCCAAGCAGGAAGATCCGCTGACCGGCGCCACCGCCTTCGGCAGCGCTGGTGCCTTCTTCAAGTTCCAGCAGGCCGTGTGGCGCGCCGACGGCGGATCAGGCAGTGCGCCACAGGCCCTGCTGCTGTTCGGCTCACTGTCGGCGGCGGCCGATGCCAAGCAACCTTTCAGCCACTTCGCCGAGGCCGGCCTGACCTATCTCGCGCCCTTCGACCGCCCGCAAGACAAGCTCAACTTCAAGGCCAGCTACCTGCGCCTGAACGATCACCAGCTGCGCTTCCAACAGCAGGCACGGATCGCCAACGACGGCGACCCGCGCCTGGGCCGGCGCAATGTCTATGCCCTGGAAGCCAACGCGAACATCGCCCTGACCCGGCAGCTGACCCTGGAGCCAAGCGTCCAGTACTTGATCAACCCGGACAATTTCTACAACCCCGAAGCCCGTGAGCTGAGCGGCAACGGCTTTGTCGTCGGCCTGCAAGTGAGCCTGGACGTCGGCTCGCTGCTGGGGTTGTGAGATGGATTTCCCCGACTGCCCACGAGGTTACCGCCATGCCTGAAACTCCACCCCACAGCTACGACTACATCGTGGTCGGCGCCGGCTCCGCCGGTTGCGTGCTGGCCAACCGACTGTCCGCCGACCCCAGCCTCAAGGTGTGCCTGATCGAAGCCGGCCCCAGCGACCGCAGCCTGCTACCGGGCGCCTACATACGCACACCGGCGGGCATCATCCGCCTGATCGCCAACCCGCGCTGGAACTGGCTGCATGCCTTCAGCGCCCAGGCCACCAGCGGCGGGCGCCCGATCCCCTGCCCCCGGGGCCGGGTCTGGGGCGGCTCCAGCGCCATCAACGGCATGATCTACATCCGTGGCCATCGCCACGACTACGACCAGTGGGCCGCCGCCGGCAACCAGGGCTGGAGTCATGACGAGCTGCTGCCCTACTTCAAGCGCTCGGAACACTTCGAGCCAGGGGATGCGCCCTGGCATGGCCGCGGCGGCGAACTCAACGTCGCCGAGCAACGCAGCCCCAGTCCGGTGAACCGGGTGTTCTTCGAAGCCGCCACGGAATTGGGCTGGAGCTATAACCCGGACTTCAACGGACCGGAACAGGAGGGTTTCGGTCCTTTTCACGTTACCCAGGTCAACGGCGAACGCTGCAGCTCGGCCCGCGCATTCCTGCACCCGATTCTGCAGCGGCCGAACCTGACCGTGCTCAGTTCCACCCTGACCCACCGTGTAGTGCTGGAGGGTAAACGCGCCACCGGCGTGGAAGTCAGCCAGGATGGCCAGGCACGCCAGCTATTGGCGCGGCGCGAGGTGATTCTCTGCGCCGGCGCGATCAACTCGCCGCAACTGTTGTTGCTCTCGGGGATCGGGCCTGCCGAGGAACTGCAGCGCCATGGCATCGCCCAGCGCCATGCCCTGCCCGGGGTCGGTCATAACCTGCAGGACCACCAGGACATTGTGTTGATGTACCGCTGCCGTCCCGAATTGAGCTACGGCCTGTCGCCCCGGGGCCTGCTACCCCTGGCCCTTTCGCCGTGGCAATACCTGGCCCGGCGCCGGGGGCCGTTGACGTCCAACACCGTGGAGTCCGGGGCCTTCTTGCGCCTGGACCCGGACTCGCCGGTGCCGGAGCTGGGCCTGATCGTCGCCCCGGCATTGAAGAACCAGCCCCAACGCCTGGTGCCGGTCGGCCATGGCATCAGCCTGCACGTGGCGGTAATGCACCCACAGAGCCGTGGCCGGGTGCGCCTCAACTCGGCCGACCCGCAGGCCAAGCCGCTGATCGAGGCCAACTTCCTCAGCCACCCGGAGGACATGCACAAGCTGGTGGAGGGCCTGCGCCTGGTGCGCCGGCTGGCGGCGACCCGGGCCTTCGCCCAACACCTGCAGGACGAGCTGGTGCCCGGGCCGCAGGTGCAGAGCCAGGAACAGATCGAGCAGTGGATCCGCCACAACCTGGGCACGGTGTTCCACCCGGTGGGCAGCTGCAAGATGGGCCATGACGAATGGGCGGTGGTGGACGACCAGTTGCGGGTCCATGGCCTGCAGGGGCTGCGGGTGGCGGACGCCTCGATCATGCCGCAGCTGATCACCGGCAACACCAACGCCGCAGCGATCATGATCGGCGAGAAGGCCGCCGACCTGGTGCTGGCCAGTGCGCGGGCGCAAGCGAGCCTCGTGCCCCAGGGTGAGGCTTGCACCTGATGCCGGGCTCAGGAGCGCTTCGGCGCCTCGGCGCTCCAGAGCACCGGCCATTGGTTGTAACCCAGGCCGCTGCAGTTGGGCATGCGCCGGTAGTCGGTGAGCTGGAAGGCCTGGCCGTCGAAGTGCCAACTGGCCATTTCACCGCAGTCGCCTATGCCGCGCCCCATCAGGTAGCTGCTGAGCAGGCCGGTCTCGGGGTCATAGTTGAGGCCACCGGCATGATCGACACTGCCCGCCGGCAACGCCTGTATCTGCAGGGCTTGCAGCCCGTATGGCGCGCTCCGCGAGCGGCTGCTGATATCGAATAGGCAGGTGTAGGCGCCACAGTCGGAGAACTCGAACACCAGCGCCTGCTGCTCGGTCAAGGGATAGACCTCGATCCTCGGCGGCATGACGTAGTCGTCATCTTCTTCGGCCTTCGGCGCCGGCAATGCCGCCTGCACCGCCGCCAGCAGCCCGGCCCGTTCCTGAGCGCCAAGGGGCGTCACCCCCGGATAGGGACGCAATGCCCGGGGCGGCTGGACCCGGGGCACCGAGTTCGCTGGCTGCTCGCCGGGTGCGGCCAGGGCACTGACCGTGTCCTGGCGGTGCTGGACCTGGTCCACCCGGTGCAGCAAGTGCGGCAGAGCCGTCAGGAGCACCTGGGCCGGTTCCTCGCCCGGCAGCTCCAGCACGTGGCCGGCCTGCAGCCGCGCCAGCCACTGACGGGCCAGGGCCTGATCGTCAACCCGGTAGTACTGCTGCTCGCGGGTGCTGTCGGGGGGTTCCGGCTCCAGGACCAGGGCTGCCAGCAAGCCGGGCTCCAGCGGCTGGCCATCCAGGCGCAGCGCCTGCAGATCGAATGGCGCCCCCTGGTGTTCCAGTTGCAGTTGCACCCGCCCCTCGGGGCCGGCCTGGCTGCGGATGATCAGCGTCAGGTGGTTGACCTGCTCGGCAAACTCGATGTTCGGCACATAGAGCAGTTGGCAATCGCGGCGGTTGTCGCACGCGCTGATCCAGCCCTTCTGCTGCTGCCACAACGGCGTCAGCTCGGGCAGCTCCCGGGCCTGGCAGGCCATGGCGCCAAGCATCAGCAGGGACAACGCAACGGGACGCAGCATGACGACGCTCCTTGTCGGAAAAGGCGCGGATTCTGCCACGCTCGCCAGGTTTCGAATACCACTGGCAAGGCCTGCGGGTGGCGCCAGCCCACCCAGCCCGGCGGCTGTACTCAGTGACCCGGCACAGGCGACGTGACCAGCCCCTGGCGCGCCCGATACTCGCCCGGAGCGGCCTTGGCATAACGCTGGAAGAACCGGCTGAAATAGGCCGGGTCCTTGAACCCCAGCTGGTAGCAGATTTCGTTGGCCGAGCTGCCGGTGAACAGCAACAGGCGCTTGGCTTCCTGCATCAGGCGTTCGTACACCAAGTGCTTGGACGGCAAGTCGGCGATGCGCCGGCAGACATCGTTGAGCCGCGCCTCGGTCACCCCGATCTGCCCGGCATAGCGCCCCAGGGGCCAGTGTTCCAGGTAGTGCGCCTCGATCAGCTCGTTGAAGCGATGGAAGATCTGCAGGTCTTCGTGGCGCGCCGGGCGGGCTTCCAGGGAGTTGGCCGAGAGCCGCAGCAGGCTGATCAGCAGCAACCGGGTCAAGGCTTGCAGCGCCGGCTCGCGCCCGGCCCCCTGCCCGTCAATCTCCTGCTGCAACTCATGGAACAGGCACTCCAGGCGCCGCACCTCGCCAGCGAACCCGGCACCGAGCCGGCCCAGGGCCACGCACGCCGGCGGCATCTGGGGAGCCGGGGCCAGAGCCGGGTCCGCGCCGATCAACTCCCATACCAGTTGTTGGCGCACCGTGAGTACATGGCCCTCGGCATCGGCCTCGGTAACGAAGGCGTGGGCGATGGTCGGCGGCGTGAGGAAGAACATCGGCCCGGACTCCAGGTATTGCCGGTCGTCCAGGTAGACCCGCACCGCGCCACTTTGCACGTAGTGCACCTGGAAGAATCGGTCATGGCGGTGCACCGGCATGTTGCGGCCGAAAAAACCGGCCAGGTTGCTCAGCTTGTCGTAGTGCACCTGGGCATCGGCGTAACGCTGGTCGTAGACCTGGCCGATGTTGATGTTGGGGATCGGTTGGCGTGGGTGCATGGTGCCCCTCTCTTGTTGTTTTCAGCACGCGGGCCTGGGCCATCCTGGGTGATTCGCCACTTGCCCGCCAGGGTGTGACACAACAGGCAAGACAGCTGCTTGACGATCGTTAACATATTAAATATAACGTTAACACATTAACGAATTCACCCCGCGACCGGCAAGCGCCGCACGGGCCCCGAGACCCGCAACCAGGAGACGCTCGATGAGCCGAGCCTTGAACGACCACGCTGGCGGCACCCTGTTCGGCGTGGCGCTGAACTACCAGGGGTTGCTGCACGAGCACCTAGAGCGCTTCAGCCAGCCGCCCTACCAGAAGCCACCGGTGAAGCCGGTGCTGTTCATCAAGACCCCTAACACCCGCAACCAGCACGACGGTGCTGTCGAGCATCCGGCCGGCGAACGCCTGCAACCGGGCCCGGCCCTGGCCGTGGTAATCGGCAAGCGCGCCAGCCGGGTCAGCGAGGCCCAGGCTCTGGAGCACGTGGCCGGTTACACCATCGCCAATGAATTCAGCCTGCCGGAGGACAGCTACTACCGCCCGGCGGTCAAGGCCAAGTGCCGCGATGGCTTCTGCGCCCTGGGCCCGGTCCTGGTGCCGGTCGCCGAGGTCGCCGACCCGCAGGCGCTGACCATCAAGCTGCTGGTCAATGGCCGGGTGGTGCAGGAAAACACCACCGCCAACCAGGTCCGCAGCGTGGCCCGGCTGATCGCCGAGCTCAGCGAATTCATGACCCTGGACGTCGGCGATGTGCTGCTCACCGGTACCCCCGAAGGCCGGGTCGATGTGCAGCCCGGTGATCGGGTCGATATCGAGATCAGCGGCCTGGGCCGCCTCACCAACCACATCGTCGCGCCACAGGAGGCTCGCCCATGAAACACGCCCGCATCCTGTTCGAAGGAAAGGCTCACAAGGTCCAGGTCGACGACCAGCACAACGTGCGCCTGGCCGATGGCCGCGTGCTGGGTGAGCAACAGGTCACCTGGCTGCCGCCCGCCACCGGCAACATGTTCGCCCTGGGCCTGAACTATGCCGACCACGCCCGCGAACTGGCCTTCACCCCGCCCACCGAGCCCCTGGCGTTCATCAAGTCGCCGGGCACCTACACCGGCCACAACCAGCGGACCTGGCGCCCGGATGGGGTGGCCTACATGCACTACGAGTGCGAGCTGGTGGCGGTCATCGGCAAGCCGGCGAAGAACGTCAAGCGCGAGGACGCCCTCGACTACCTGGCCGGCTACACGGTGTGCAACGACTACGCCATCCGCGACTACCTGGAAAACTACTACCGCCCCAACCTGCGGGTGAAGAACCGCGATGCCACCACCCCGGTGGGCCCCTGGATCGTCGACGTCAGCGACGTACCCGATCCCGGCAACCTGAAGCTGCGCACCTGGATCAACGGCGAGCTGAAGCAGGAAGGCAGCACTGCGGACATGATCTTCGACATTCCCTACCTGATCGAATACTTCTCCAGCTTCATGACCCTGCAACCGGGCGACATGATCGCCACCGGCACCCCCGAGGGCCTGGCCGACGTGGTGCCCGGCGATGAAGTGGTGGTGGAAGTGCAAGGCGTGGGGCGCCTGGTCAACCGAATCGTCAGCGAAGCCGAGTTCTTCGCCCATCCAGCACAAGGGGCAACAGCATGATCAAGCATTGGATCGACGGCCGCGAAGTCGAAAGCCGCGACACCTTCGTCAACTACAACCCGGCCACCGGCGAGGCCATCGGCGAAGTCGCCAGCGGCGGCGCCGAGGAAGTGGCCCGTGCAGTGGCCGCGGCCAAGGAAGCGTTCCCGAAATGGGCCAATACCCCGGCCAAGGAACGCGCACGCCTGATGCGCCGCCTGGGAGAGCTGATCGACCAGAACGTGCCACAACTGGCGGAGCTGGAGACCCTGGACACCGGCCTGCCGATCCACCAGACGCGCAACGTGCTGATTCCCCGGGCCTCGCACAACTTCGACTTCTTCGCCGAGGTCTGCACCCGCATGGATGGCCACAGCTACCCGGTGGACGACCAGATGCTCAACTACACCCTGTACCAGCCGGTGGGGGTCTGCGCCCTGGTGTCGCCGTGGAACGTGCCGTTCATGACCGCCACCTGGAAGACCGCGCCCTGCCTGGCCCTGGGCAACACTGCGGTGCTGAAGATGAGCGAACTGTCGCCGCTGACCGCCAATGAACTGGGACGCCTGGCAGTCGAGGCCGGCATCCCCAACGGCGTGCTCAACGTGATCCAGGGCTATGGCGCCACCGCCGGCGATGCCCTGGTGCGCCACCCGGATGTGCGCGCCATTTCCTTCACTGGCGGCACTGCCACCGGCAAGAAGATCATGCAGACCGCGGGCCTGAAGAAGTACTCCATGGAACTGGGGGGCAAATCGCCGGTGCTGATCTTCGAGGATGCCGACCTGGAACGGGCCCTGGACGCCGCGCTGTTCACCATCTTCTCGCTCAATGGCGAGCGCTGCACCGCCGGCAGCCGGATCTTCATCCAGCAAAGCGTGTACCCGCAGTTCGTCAAGGAGTTCGCGGCACGGGCCAAGCGCCTGATCGTCGGTGACCCGACGGACCCCAAGACCCAGGTCGGCTCGATGATCACCCAGCAGCACTACGACAAGGTCACCGGCTACATCCGCATCGGCATCGAGGAAGGCGCGACCCTGCTGGCCGGTGGCCTGGAGCGGCCGGCCGGCCTACCGGCGCACCTGTCGCGCGGGCAGTTCATCCAGCCCACGGTGTTCGCCGACGTGGACAACAAGATGCGCATCGCCCAGGAAGAGATCTTCGGCCCGGTGGTGTGCCTGATCCCGTTCAAGGACGAAGCCGAGGCCCTGGCCCTGGCCAACGACACCGAGTACGGCCTGGCGTCCTACATCTGGACCCAGGACATCGGCAAGGCCCACCGCCTGGCCCGGGGGATCGAGGCCGGCATGGTGTTCATCAACAGCCAGAACGTGCGCGACCTGCGCCAGCCATTCGGCGGCGTCAAGGGCTCGGGCACCGGGCGCGAAGGGGGTGAATACAGCTTCGAGGTGTTCGCCGAGATCAAGAACGTCTGCCTCTCCATGGGCAGCCACCACATCCCGCGCTGGGGCGTGTAACAGGCCGTTGAAAAACTACCTGCGTTGCCATCGCTGCGTTGAAAACAGGCTGGTGCGCCAGCCCGGTCAAAATGCTCATTTACCACTTGTAAACTGCGCTTTTTCACCTGTTTTCGCCTTGCGCTGGCTGCCTCGCCTACGTTTTTTCAACGGTCTGGTAAGGTTCAGGACCGTCCCGGATCCCCCCAACAATAAGATGTTTCAGGAGAAGCACCATGGGCGAAGTCGTCATGGCCGCCAAGGTCTGCCACGTTCCATCGATGTACCTGTCCGAGTTGCCGGGCAAGCACCACGGCTGCCGCGAGTCGGCCATCGCCGGGCACAAGGAAATCGCTCGCCGGGCCCGGGCCCTGGGCGCCGACACCGCGGTGGTGTTCGATGTGCACTGGCTGGTCAACAGCGGCTACCACATCAATTGCGGCGAGGTGTTCAACGGCACCTACACCAGCAACGAGCTGCCGCATTTCATCAAGAACATGACCTACGACTACCCGGGCTGCCCGGCGCTGGGGGAGTTGATCGCCGCCGAGGCCAACGCCGCCGACGTGCGCACCCTGGCCCATAACATCCCCAGCCTGGAGCTGGAGTACGGGACCCTGGTGCCCATGCGCTACATGCACATGGACGTGCCCGCCGCCGAGCATTTCCAGGTGGTGTCCATCGCCGCCTGGTGCGCCTGGCACAAGCTGGCCGACAGCTTCACCTTCGGCGCCGCCGTGCGCCGGGCCATCGAGAAGAGCGACCGCAAGGTCCTGGTGCTGGCCTCCGGCTCCCTGTCCCACCGGTTTTCCGATGACCGCGAGGCCGAGGCCAACATCCACAACTGGACCCGGGAATTCGACAAACAGGTCGACCAGCGCGTGGTGGAGTTGTGGCAGCAGGGCCGCTTCCGCGAGTTCTGCGCGATGCTCCCCGACTACGCCGAGCACTGCTATGGCGAAGGCAAGATGCACGACACGGCGATGCTCCTCGGGCTGCTGGGCGGCCCCGAGTACAACCGCCCGGCCGAGATCGTCACGCCGCTGTTCGGCAGCTCCGGCACCGGCCAGATCAACGCCATTTTTCCGTTGTGAAGGCAGCGACAAGCTTCTAGCTACGAGCTGCAAGAAAACGCCAAGAGCAGCGGTGAGCCGCGAGCCCCAGCCACAGGAGATCCCTCTTGCAGCTTGCGGCTTGCCACTTGCCGCTGCCTCCAAAGGAGGTTCCCGTGCCGCATTTCATCGCTGAATACACCGACAACATCGAAGCCCAGGCCGATCTGCCGGGGCTGTTCGAAAAGGTCCACGACTACCTGGGCGCCAGTGGCGTGTTCCCCCTGGGTGGCATCCGCAGCCGCGGGGTGCGCCTGGACACCTGGCGCATGGCCGACGGCAAGCATGACTACGCCTTCGTCCATATGCGCCTGCAAGTGGGGGCCGGGCGCGACCTTGAAACCCGGCGCCAGGTGGCCGAGGGCCTGTTCGAGATCATCAAGGCGCACTTCGCCCAATTGCAGGCCCAGCGCTTGCTGGCCCTGTCGTTCGAGATGAGCGAGCTGGAGGCCGAGCTCAACTTCAAGCACAACAACGTCCACGCCTTCCTCAAGTCGCTGTAGCCGCCGTAACCCGCGGCTTGCGCAACCCACAAGAACAACAACGAGGCCACGCCCATGTCCCGCCCTGCCATTGCCCAGGCCCCGCTGGCCGAGGCCAACGATTGCTATCGCAAGATCACCTGGCGCCTGATGCCATTGCTGTTCGTCTGCTACATCTTCGCCCACCTGGATCGGATCAACATCGGCTTCGCCAAGTTGCAGATGACCCAGGACCTGGGCTTCAGCGACAGCGTCTACGGCCTGGGCGCCGGGTTGTTCTTCATCGCCTACGCGCTGTTCGGCGTTCCCAGCAACCTGGCCCTGGAGCGGGTCGGGCCACGGCGCTGGATCGCCCTGCTGATGCTGGTCTGGGGGCTGTTGTCCAGCGCCTTGATGCTGGTCCAGGACGCCTGGGGCTTCTATGTACTGCGCTTCTTGCTGGGGGTGGCCGAGGCCGGCTTCTTTCCCGGCATCCTGGTGCTGCTCAACCGCTGGTTCCCGGCCGACCGCCGTGGCCAGGCCACCGCGCTGTTCGCCATCGCCGTGCCCATGGCCGGGGTCCTGGGCGGCCCGCTGTCGGGCTGGATCCTGGAGAACTTCCATGACCGGGGCGGCTTGCGCGGCTGGCAATGGATGTTTTTGATCGAGGGCCTGCCGGTGGTGCTGCTCGGGCTGCTGGTGCTCAAGGCATTGCCGGACAGCATCGACCAGGCCACGTGGCTCAGCGCCGCGCAAAAGACCTGGTTGCACAAGGCCCAGCAGCAAGAGGAGCAGCGCAAATCCATCAACCGCTTCAGCGACATTCTCAAGGACCGCCACGCCTGGCTGTTGGTGGGCATCTATTTCGCGGTGATGCTGGCGGTCAACACCATCGCCTTCTGGATGCCGACCCTGATCCACCACTCCGGCGTGGCCGGGGACAGCGACGTCGGCCTGCTCAGCGCCCTGCCCTACCTGGCTGGCTGCCTGTTCATGCTGGCGGTCGGCCGCTCCTCGGACCGCCTGCGCGAACGCCGCTGGCACCTGGCCGTGCCGCTGCTGATGGCCTGCCTGGGTTTGGCGCTGACCGCCCTGGCGCCACAGAACCCCTGGCTGGTGATGTTCGGCCTGGTGGTGGCGGGCATGGGCGCCAGCGCCGCATTGCCGATGTTCTGGCAACTGCCACCGGCCTTTCTGGCCAGCAGTACCCAGGCGGCGGGCATCGCCCTGATCAGCTCCTTCGGCAGCGTCGCGGCCTTCCTCGCGCCTTACCTGATCGGCGTGGTGCGTGACGCCACCCAAAGCGCCAGCCTGGCGCTGTATGCCCTGGCCCTGCTGATCGCCCTGGGCGCCTGGCTGGTGCTCTGGGTACCGGCCCCTATCGTCAATCCACAAGAGAAATGAACATGCTCAGCCCCTCCGACATCCAACAGGCCGCGGCGCGCCTCGACGCCGCCGAACGCAGCCGCGAACAGATCGGCCAGCTGTCCCTGGAATACCCGGACATCCGCATCGAGGATGCCTATGCGATCCAGCGCAGCTGGGTGGAACGCAAGATCCGCGACGGTCGCCGGCTGGTGGGCCACAAGATCGGCCTCACCTCCCGGGCAATGCAAGTGTCGTCGAACATCAGCGAGCCGGACTTCGGCGCCCTGCTGGACGACATGCTGTTCGAGGAAGGCAGTGACATTCCCTTCCAGCGCTTCATCGTGCCGCGGGTCGAGGTGGAGCTGGCGTTCATCCTCGGCAAGCCCCTCAAGGGCCCCGGCTGCACCCTGTTCGATGTACTGGAAGCCACCGACTGGGTGATCCCGGCGCTGGAGATCATCGACGCGCGCATCCAGCAGGTAGACCCGCAGACCCAGGCCACGCGCAAGGTCTTCGATACCATTTCCGACAACGCCGCCAACGCCGGGGTGGTGATGGGTGGCCGGGCCGTGCGCCCCGGCGACGTGGACCTGCGCAAGGTGCCGGCGGTGCTGTACCGCAACGGTGTGATCGAAGAGTCCGGGGTCTCGGCCGCGGTGCTCAACCACCCGGCCAAGGGCGTGGCCTGGCTGGCCAACAAGCTGGCAGCCTACGACGTCGGCCTGGAAGCCGGGCAGATCATCCTTGGCGGCTCGTTCACCCGTCCGGTGGCCGCACGCCCGGGGGATGTATTCCACGTCGACTACGACCAACTGGGCAGCATCGCCTGCCGTTTCGTCTGAGGAGAACGCCATGGACATGCCGCAGAACCTGTTCAAGCAACGCCTGCAAGGCAGCGAGCCACAGATCGGCCTGTGGCTGGGCCTGGCCAATGCCTACTGCGCCGAGCTGGCGGCCAATGCCGGTTTCGACTGGCTGCTGCTGGACGGCGAGCACGCCCCCAACGACCTGCGCAGCTTGCTGGGGCAATTGCAGGCCATCGCCCCCTACGGCGCCCACGGCATCGTCCGCCCGCCGATCGGCGATACCGCGCTGATCAAGCAGTTGCTGGATATCGGTGCCCAGACCCTGTTGGTGCCCATGGTCGAAAGCGCGGCCCAGGCGCGCCAGCTGGTCAGCGCCATGCGTTATCCGCCCCAGGGCATTCGCGGGGTCGGCAGCGCCCTGGCCCGGGCCTCACGCTGGAACAGCATCCCCGGCTACCTGGACCAGGCCGACGAACACATGTGCCTGCTGGTGCAGATCGAGAACCTGGAGGGCTTGCGCAACCTGGACGAGATCGTCCGGGTCGAGGGGGTCGACGGGGTCTTCATCGGCCCGGCCGACCTGTCGGCGGCCATGGGTCATCGCGGCAATCCCGGACATCCCCAGGTGGTCGCGGCGATCGAGGACGCCATCCTGCGGGTGCGCCAGGCCGGCAAGGCCGCGGGCATCCTCAGTGCCGACCAGGGCCTGGCCCGGCGCTGCATCGAGCTGGGGGCCAACTTCGTCGCGGTGGGGGTCGATACCACGGTGCTGATGAAGGGCTTGCAGAACCTGGCCGGGCAATACAAGGCCCAGGACGCTCCCAGCAGCGAGGGTGGGGTCTACTGAGCGGGGCTTGCGCTAGCAGACCGTTGAAAATCTACCTGCGTTGCCATCGCTGCGTTGAAAACAAGCTGGTGCGCCAGCCCGGTCAAAATGCTCATTTACCACATGTAAATTGCGCTTTTTCGCCTGTTTTCGCCTTGCGCTGGCTGCCTCGCCTACATTTTTCAACGGCCTGTTAGACACTGGCCTGGCGGGTAGCGGCCAGGCGCCAGAGCCGGGCGATGTCCGCCGCCCGCTCGCGCAACAATCGCGGGGCCTCGGCGCAGGCCTGTTCCAGGCTCATGGGCCCGGAGGTCAGGGCGAAGGCCGCGTCCACGCCATGGGCATACATCTGCTGGTAGCCCTCGCCGAGGGTGCCGGCGATGACGATCACCGGCACCCCCTGCTGGCGAGCGATCCGTGCCACGCCGAAGGGCGTCTTGCCACGCAGGGTCTGGGCATCGAAGCGTCCTTCGCCAGTGATTACCAGGTCGGCGCCACGCACCGCCTGTTCCAGCCCTACCAGCTCGGCGACCACTTCCACCCCGGGGCGGAACCTCGCGCCGAGAAACGCCTTGGCGGCGAATCCCAGGCCACCGGCGGCGCCACTGCCGGGTTCGTCACGCACGTCCCTGGGCAGCACCTGGGCGCAGAGATCGGCAAAGTGCCCCAGTGCCTGGTCCAGGGCCTGGACCTGCTGCGCCGAGGCGCCCTTTTGCGGGCCGAAGATGGCCGAGGCCCCCTGCTCGCCACACAGTGGGTTGTTGACGTCGGCGGCGATCTCGAAACGCACCTGGGCCAGGCGCGGGTCCATGGCATCGAGCTCGATGCTGGCCAGGTCGGCCAGGGCCAGGCCACCCCGGGGCAGCACCTGGCCCCGACGGTCCAGCAGCTTGAGCCCCAGGGCTTGCAGGGCTCCAGCCCCGCCGTCGTTGGTGGCGCTGCCGCCGATGGCCAGGATGATGCGCTGGGCGCCGGCGTCCAGGGCCGCCTGGATCAATTCACCGGTACCGAAGGTGCTGCTGTGGCAGGCATCGCGCTGGCCTGGCGGCACCCGTTGCAGGCCACTGGCCTCGGCCATTTCGATGATCGCCGTGTGGCTCGATGCCAGCCAGCCCCAGCGAGCCTGCACTTCGCTACCCAGCGGGCCCTGGACCCGGGTGCTGCGCAGTTGCCCCTGGCATGCGGCGAGTACCGACTCCACCGTGCCCTCGCCACCATCGGCCATCGGGCACTGCAGCACCTGGGCTTCGGGCCAGGCCTCGACCAGCCCCTGGGCGATGGCCTGGGCCACGCCTTCGGCACTCAGGCTGTCCTTGAACGAGTCGGGGGCGATGATGATCTTCATGGGGCTATCTCCGGTTCTTGTGGCGCCATGCTGCCATTTGCCGCAGCGGCTGACGCCAGTCCGCTGCACAAGGACACAGGCACTTTATTGTTCATTGCTACAACCTGCGCAGTCGGGATGATGGGGCTGGGACCGGGGGCGCAGCACCCGTAATACCGGCACTGCCGTTATTCAGGAGGGAATTGGGAGGCGGGTTGCTGGGGCAGCAGTTGCACGGCCAGGTACAGCGAGAGCATGCCGTCCAGGCGTAAAGGGTCGACGCCACTGAGTTCAGTGATGCGCTCCATGCGATAGCGCAGGCTGTTACGGTGGATGCCCAAGGCATCGGCACAGGCCTGGCTCTGGCCGTCGTGGTCGCACCAACTGCGCAGGGTCGCGATCAACTGGCCATTGCTGTCCTTGGCCAGGACCTTGCGCAAGGGGCTGAGCAGCTCGTCCAGGGCATCGTCGTTGCGATGGCGCCAGAGCATGACCGGCAAGCGGTAGCGATCCAGGGTCAACACCCGGGTATCCGGCAGGATGTCGCGACCGTAGGCCAGCAGGCCGCCCACCCGGCGATAGCAGCGACGCAGCCCGGGCAGGCCATCGGCCTGCCCCCCCACGGCCACCCGAAGGATGCTCCAACCCTGGCTGGCGAGCTTTTCCAGCAACCGCGGGTTGTCCAGGCTCAGGGTCGCCGGTCGACACCAGAGCAGCGAGGTCTGCGCCGCGCTGACGCACCAGCTGTCCGGGTAACGCGACAGCAGCCAGGCACTGAGGGCTTCGACGTTCTGCCCCGGGGCGAGCTCGAACAGATAAGGCGTACGCGCCAGTTGTGGCTTGAGTCCCATTTGCCGGGCCTCATCCACCAGGCGCGGCGAGTCGCCCCCCTCGCCCAGCAGCAATGCCAGCAGATCGTCGCAACGTTGGCGCCGCCATTGCTGCTCGGCCTGCTGATGGCGCTGGCTCACCAGCATCTCGGCGGTCATGCGCACCAGCTCGGCATAGGTACGCAACAGCGCTGGATCGCCAGTGATGCCCAGCACGCCGATCAGGCGCTGGTCGTGCAACAACGGCAGGTTGATCCCCGGCTGCACGCCCTTGAGCCGGCATGCGGTAGGTTCGTCGATCTCCACCACCCGGCCGTTGGCCAGCACCAGTTGTGCGCCTTCGTGGCGGGTGTTGATACGTTCCGGCTCGCCGCTGCCCAGGATCAGGCCCTGGCTGTCCATGACATTGACGTTGTAAGGCAGGATGGCCATCGTGCGGTCGACGATGTCCTGGGCCAGGTCATGATCGAGTTCGAACATAGGGGGATGATCCTTGAGGCTGATGCGACTAAGACGGGATTGCAAACCGTACGGCGTTGTTCGCTGGCACAGGCCCTGAAACCATTCGCTGTGCGCCGGCACAAAGACAGCGGCACCGGGGTGGCCGAGACTCTCAGGGCGGTCAACGTTACCCTTGCACCGTGAAAAATCATAATAAAGAGAGACACACCATGTCACACAGAGCCGCTGCCGCACTGGCCCAGGCTGACGACAAGAATGCCGTCTACAAGCGCATCACCCTGCGCCTGATCCCCTTCATCTTCATCTGCTACCTGTTCAACTACCTGGACCGGGTCAACGTTGGCTTCGCCAAGTTGCAGATGCTCGACGCCCTGAAGTTCAGTGAAACGGTCTACGGCCTGGGCGCCGGGATCTTCTTCATCGGCTACGTGCTGTGCGGCGTGCCCAGCAACCTGGCGCTGACCCGCTTCGGCCCACGGCGCTGGATCGCCCTGATGATGATCGCCTGGGGCACGCTGTCCACCTGCCTGCTGTTCGTCACTACGCCAACCCAGTTCTACACCCTGCGCCTGTTCACCGGCGCTGCCGAAGCCGGCTTCTTCCCTGGCGTGGTGCTGTACCTGTCGCAGTGGTTCCCGACCTTCCGCCGCGGCCGGATCATGGCCCTGTTCATGTCGGCGATCCCGGTCTCGGGCCTTTTGGGCAGCCCGTTCTCCGGCTGGATCCTCAACCACTTCGCCGCAGGCCAGGGCGGCCTCGCCGGCTGGCAGTGGATGTTCCTGCTGCAAGGCATTCCGACGGTGGTGCTGGGTGCCCTGGCGTACTTCCTGCTCAGCGACGGCTTCGCCCACGCCAAGTGGCTGAGCCCGGCCGAGCGTGCGGTGCTGGAGGCCGACCAGGCCGAAGATGCCGCCAACCAGCCCAAGACTGCCAGCGACTCCCTGGCCCAGGTGTTCAAGAACCCGGCGATCTGGGCCTTCGGCCTGGTCTACTTCTGCATCCAGAGCGGGGTCTACGCCATCAACTTCTGGCTGCCGTCAATCATCAAGAACCTCGGTTTTGCCGATAACCTGGTGATCGGCTGGCTCAGCGCGATTCCCTACCTGCTGGCGGCCGTGTTCATGCTGCTGGTGGGACGTTCGGCGGACCTGAACAAGGAGCGCCGCTGGCACCTGGTGGTGCCGATGCTGATGGGCGCCGTGGGGCTGCTGATCGCGGTGAACTTCGCCGCCAACCCGGCCATCGCCATCCTCGGCCTGAGCATCGCCACCATGGGCGCCCTCACCGGCCTGCCGATGTTCTGGCCAGTGCCTACGGCGCTGCTCAGCGCCGGGGCGGCTGCCGGTGGCCTGGCATTGATCAACTCCATGGGCCAGATGGCCGGTTTCCTCAGCCCCTACATCGTCGGCTGGGTCAAGGACAGCACTGGTTCCACCGATGCCGCCTTGTACCTGCTGGCGGCCGTGATCGTCGCCGGCGCCCTGTTGGCCCTGCGCATGACCCGTACCTTGCATCGCTGAGCCCCGGCTGCGGCAAAAGCCCGTTCGAGCATCGGCTGGAACGGGCTTTTTTCGTGGTGGGGGTCAGTCCGGTGCGCCAGGGTGCAGGGCGTAATCATGACTGCTGGCCAACGCCCCCGATGCCGGGGCATCCAGTTCCAGCACCAGGCCCCCGGGCAGGCGCACGAAGATCTGCCAGAGACCATCTTCCGGCACCTGCGCCACCTGGTGCTCAAGACCGCTGGCTTGCACCCGCAGCAAGACCGCTGCGGCGGCCTCCTGGGTGCTGAAGGCGATATGGCTCAGCTGTGGCGTGGGGCAAGCGTCCTGCTCGATGACATGCACCAGCGCCTGATCATCCTGGTACAGCCAGCGCCCGGGGAACGGAAACGGCGGACGGCGGCCCGCATGCAGCCCCAGTAGTTCGGCAAAGGCCTCAGGCAGCGTCGAGCCACCATCGGTGTTGAAGGCCAGGTGGTCGAAGCGCCAGTTCACAACAGGCCTCCGCCGTCGACATCGAGCAGGCTGCCGTTGATGAAGCCGTTCTCCATGGCCAGGATGAAAGCCGCCGCCACCTCCCCCGGCTCCCCGACCCGGCCGACCGGCAAGCTCGCGGCCGCCTTGGCGAACATCGCCGCGCGGGCATCGGCGGACATGCCAGCGTAGGCCTCGGTATCGGTGATCCCCGGGCTGATGACGTTCACCCGCCGTGGCGCCAGCTCCTTGGCCAGGTGCTTGCCCAGGGCATCGAGGGCGGCATTGAGGGTGGTCTTGAGTACCTGCCCGGGGACCATCTTGCGCGACAACATGCCCGAGGTCAGGCTGATGCTGCCCCGGGCCGCCAGGTACGGCAGTGCAGCCTGCACGGCCCGCCATACGCCCCAGAACTTGACCTCGAAAGCCCGCTGGGCATCGTGCAGGTCGGTGTCGGCCAAGGGGTTGGGAACGATGGCCGGGCCGGCGCTGATCACCAGGTGCTCGAAGCCGCCCACGGCCTGGAACAAGGCCTCCAGGCTGGCGCTGTCGGTGATGTCCACGCTCAGCGCCCGGGCCGACTCCGGCAGGCGTGCCTGCTGGCGCTGCAAGGCCTTAAGATCGCGCCCGGCCAGCACTACCCGGGCGCCACGGGCGGCGGCCTGGTGCGCCACGGCGGCGCCGATGCCACTGCCGGCCCCGATGACCACGACGGTCTGCTGGTGCAAGCCTGGATTGGAAAGAGTCATTGCGATCACCTGTTGTGAAGGAAAGGAATTACATCTTCACAGCTTGCCAATCGGAGAAAAATCCGCTTAAAACGCAAAGATCTTTAAAGGATTTTTATCAATGAGCTCGATCCTCGACCTGGAGATCTTCGTTCGCATCGCCGACGAAGGCAGTATTTCCGCAGCGGCGCGCAGCCTCGGCATCACCGCGGCGGCCGCCAGCATCGCCTTGAAGCGCTTGGAAATCCGCCTGGGCAGTCGCCTGCTGGCCCGTTCCACCCGCAGCCTGCGCCTGACCCCGGAGGGCCGCCGCTACCTGGACAGCGTGCGCCTGGCCCTGGCCACCCTGGAGGATGGCGAACAGGCGCTCAGGCAACAGGGCCAGGGCCTATGCGGCGTGCTGCAGCTGTCGGCCCCTTCGGATTTCGGGCGCAACGCGTTGCTGCCCTGGCTCGACGAGTTCAAGAACCAGCACCCGCAACTGCGCCTGCAACTGCAGCTCAACGACCGCCATGCCGACCTGTTCCGCGAGAGCGTGGATGTGGCCCTGCGCTTTGGCGTGCCCGGGGATTCCAGCCTGGTGGCCCTGCCGATCCTGGCCGTGCATCACCGGGTGGTCTGCGCCAGCCCGCAGTACCTGGCCCGCCATGGCACACCGCAAGTGCCCGAGGACCTGGCCGGGCACAGCGCCCTGCTCTACCTGCGCGATGGCCAGCGCTACGACCTCTGGCGCTTCAGCCGGGACGACCAGGTGCGAGAGATCCAGGTGCGCGGCGACTACGCGTGCGACGACGGCGAGGTGGCCCGGCGCTGGGCCCTCGCCGGCCATGGCCTGGTCTACAAGGCCCGACTGGATGTGGCCGAGGACCTTCGCGCCGGGCGCCTGGTGCCGCTGCTCACGGACTGGCAAGGGGAGCCACTGCCCTTCAACCTGCTGTGCCCGCATCGCTTGCAGGTGTCCGAGCGGGTGCGCCTGCTGCACGGGTTCCTGGTCCAGCGCTGTCGTGAACTGTGTCCATGACAGGCATTGCCCTGGTAGGTGGTTCTGGTATTTGATGCTCGGTCCCAACGGCCAAAACTCCGGCCACCTCTCTAGCACAAGGACTTCGCACCATGAGCTATCGCCTCCTCGGCCACTCCGGCCTCAAGGTTTCCAGCCTGACCCTGGGCACCATGATGTTCGGTGAGCAGACCAGCACCGAAGACTCGCTGCGCATCATCGACAAGGCCTGGGACCAAGGGATCAACTTCATCGATACCGCTGACGTCTATACCCAGGGCCGCTCCGAGGAAATCGTCGGTGAAGCCATCGCCAGGCATCGCCATGAGTGGGTCCTGGCCTCCAAGGTCGGCTTCGGCCCCACGGACGGCGTGCCCAACCGTAGCGGCCTGAGCCGCAAGCACATCTTCAATGCCATCGAAGCCAGCCTGACGCGACTGGGCACCGATTACCTGGATATCTACTACCTGCACCGCGAGGACCACGGCACGCCGCTGGAGGTGAGCATTGCGGCCATTGGCGACCTGCTGCGCCAGGGCAAGATCCGCCACTGGGGGCTGTCCAACTATCGGGGCTGGCGGATCGCCGATGCGGTACGCATTGCCGACCAGTTGGGTGTGGAGCGCCCGATCGTCAGCCAACCCTTGTACAACATCGTCAATCGCCAGGCCGAGGCCGAGCAGATCACCGCAGCCCGTGCCTATGGCCTGGGTGTGGTGCCCTACAGCCCGCTGGCCCGCGGCGTACTCAGTGGCAAGTACGCACCCGATGCGGCCCCGGACAGCGGCAGCCGGGCCGGGCGCCAGGACAAGCGCATCCTGGAGACCGAATGGCGCGTGGAGTCCCTGCGCATTGCCCAGCAGATCCAGCAATACGCCCAGGGCCGAGGGGTCGGGATCGTCGAGTTCGCCATTGCCTGGGTGCTCAACAACCAGGCCGTGAGCTCAGCCATCGTCGGCCCTCGCACCGAGGCCCAGTGGGATACCTATACCCAGGCCCTGGCCGTACAGATCAGTACCGAGGACGAGGCCTTCATCGATTCCCTGGTCACTCCGGGGCACGCTTCGACCCCGGGGTTCAACGATGTCAGCCACTTCGTCCCGGGACGCTTCGCCCGCCTGGACTGAGCCGCGCCAGTGGCAGCGCAAGGGTCGCCACCGGCGGCTTCCGAGCGCTGCCTGTGGCACAAACGAAACAATATCCCTCGGGGATGTCGCAAACAGAGCAAAAATTTCGCGCCAAACCCTCTATATTGCCCTCGCTTATTTCCCCTACTCCGTGCGCGCTGCGCATCCGGGTCTTACGAGGACAGTGTGTCGAAAGGTATTGCGTTATCGGTCTTGGCGTCGGTGCTGTTTGCCGTCATGTATTTCTATACGTCGCTGCTGGCTCCCCTCACCGGGGTGGAGATCTTTGGTTGGCGAATGCTCCTCACCCTCCCCTGCATGACCGTGTTCATGCTGTTGACCGGTGAATGGCGACGGGTCGGCGAAGTGTTGCGCCGGGTACGCGACACTCCAGTCATGGCCCTGGCGCTGCTGTTGTCCTCGGCCCTGGTAGGTGTGCAGTTGTGGTTGTTCATGTGGGCACCGCTCAACGGCTACAGCCTGGATGTGTCCCAAGGTTACTTCCTGCTGCCGCTGACGATGATCCTCACCGGACGCATCGTCTACGGCGAACACCTGTCCTGGTTGCAGAAGGTCGCCGCGTTCCTGGCGTGCGTCGGCGTACTCAACGAGCTGTACCAGGTGGGCAGTTTCTCCTGGGCGACCCTGGTGGTGGCAGTGGGTTACCCACTGTATTTCGTCTTGCGCCGGCGCTTGCAAAGCGATCATTTGGGCGGCCTGTGGCTGGACATGGCGTTGTTGATACCGGTGGCGCTGTGGTTCGTGCAAAGCGGTGAACAAGGCTTCGCCGTGCTGGAGGCCTACCCCCGCCTGTACCTGTTGATTCCCTTGTTGGGCCTGATCAGCGCCTCGGCCCTGGTGTGCTACATCATCGCCAGCCGCCAGCTGGCCTTCAGCCTGTTCGGCCTGCTCAGCTACGTGGAGCCGGTGCTCCTGCTGTGCGTGGCGCTGCTGCTGGGAGAAAGCATCAAGGATGGGCAATGGCTGACGTACGTGCCGATCTGGCTGGCGGTAGTGGTGCTGATCATCGAGGGCGCACGCCATCTGCTGCGCCAGCGTCGCCGGTGATGCTCTTGAAGGCGGGTAAAAGAGCCTGGGGCAAGGCCCCGAGGGCCTGAGTGCAGCCGCCCCCCTGACTGAAGCACGGCCACGGCCGTGCCAAGCTTCGTCAGGGTTTGATCTGCTTCAGTTCGTTGAGCAGGGCCAGCAGGGCCTGCATCTTGTCTTCGCCGAACTGCTGCTGGATCCTCTGGTAGTTGACCTCCATGTCGTCGCTCATCGACTCGAAGCAGGTGTGGCCCCTCTCGGTCAGGGTAATGAACAGGCGGCGCTGGTCTTCCGGGGATTTGCGCCGACTGACGTATTCGTCACGCTCCAGGCGGGTCAGCACTCCGGTCATGCTCGGCGGCAGGATGCAGGCCATCTTCGCCAGCTGGTGACTCTCCAGTTCGCCGTTCTGGCGCAGGATGCGAATCACCCGCCATTGCTGCTCGGTCAGGTCGTGCTGGTTCAGGGAAGGACGGAAAAACGCCATGGCGGCCTCACGGGCCTGTAGCAGGGTCAGGGTCAGGGAAGGTCTGGGTGTTTTCATCGCGGCACAGGTCAGGGCTGGGAAACAAAGGCGAGAACATTAACACATTCACAATCGCCAACCGACAGGCAAAACAAAGCCCGGCCAGGAAAGACCTGGCCGGGCTCTGGATTCAGGCCTTGTGGGGATTACTCGGTAGCGAGCACGCCACGACGTACCTGGTCGCGTTCGATCGATTCGAACAGCGCCTTGAAGTTGCCCTCGCCGAAGCCATCGTCGCCTTTACGCTGGATGAACTCGAAGAACACCGGGCCCATCAGGGTTTCCGAGAAGATCTGCAGCAGCAGGCGCTTGTCTTCTTTATCCGACGCACCGTCGAGCAGGATCCCGCGCGATTGCAGTTGATCAACCGGCTCGCCGTGGTTTGGCAGGCGACCTTCGAGCATTTCGTAGTAGGTATCAGGCGGTGCGGTCATGAAGCGCATGCCGATCTTCTTCAGGGCGTCCCAGGTCTTGACCAGGTCGTCGGTGAGGAAGGCCACGTGCTGGATGCCTTCGCCGTTGAACTGCATCAGGAACTCTTCGATCTGGCCTGCGCCCTTGGACGATTCCTCGTTCAGCGGGATGCGGATCATGCCGTCCGGAGCGGTCATGGCCTTGGAAGTCAGGCCGGTGTACTCGCCCTTGATGTCGAAGTAGCGGATCTCGCGGAAGTTGAACAGCTTCTCGTAGAAACCGGCCCAGTAGGCCATGCGCCCGCGATACACGTTGTGGGTCAGGTGGTCGATGATCTTCAGGCCCGCACCTGGTGGGTTGCGGTCCACGCCTTCGAGGAACACGAAGTCGATGTCATAGATCGAGCTGCCTTCGCCGTAGCGGTCGATCAGGTACAACGGCGCGCCGCCGATGCCCTTGATCGCCGGCAGGTTCAGCTCCATCGGGCCGGTGGCGACGTGGATCGGCTGCGCACCCAGTTCCAGGGCGCGGGCGTAGGCCTGCTGGGCGTTCTTGACGCGGAACGCCATGCCGCATACCGACGGGCCGTGTTCTGCGGCGAAGTAGGAAGCGATGCTGTGGGGTTCGTTGTTGAGGATCAGGTTGATCGCGCCTTGGCGATACAGGTGCACGTCTTTTGAACGATGGGTCGCGACTTTGGTGAAACCCATGATCTCGAAGATCGGCTCGAGGGTATTGGGGGTGGGCGATGCGAATTCGATGAATTCAAAGCCCATCAGGCCCATCGGGTTTTCAAAGATATCTGCCATGGTTGGCGCCTCATCATATTTTTAGAATTAACGGAACGTTAGTTGCTATCAATGCTGAGGAAGGCAGGTGGTGCGCAGGAAATGCCCCGCACGCTGCGCGCGAGGAAGTCACCATAGATGAGTTGGAATCCGAGAATCTTCATATCGGTCCTGTCTTGCCGGCTGGCCAGGCTTCTGCTGCCAGAAGACTTTATTATTGTATGCGTAACCAGATTCTACACAGCGTAAAAGCCTTTGTCCGCACTCTTTATAAAATCGTCTTTCTTGCCCCGCTCGCAAGGGGTTTGTTGCACTGGTAGATGCCTCCCAGGATCAACGCTGCGCCGAACGCCATCACCAGGCTCAGTTGCTCCCCGAGCAGCACGGCACCGAGGATCACCGCTGTCAGTGGATTAAGGGCGATGAACACCCCAGAGCGGGTTGCTCCGATTCGCCGCAAACCGTCGTAGTACCAGATGTAGGCCAGCGCTGAACCCAATACGCTCAGGTACAGCAGGCTCAAGCCCTGGGCCAGGTCCAGGCCACGCACTGCCTGCAGGTCGAACTCGCCGCGGGCCAGGGTCGCGGCGCACAACATCAAGGTGCCCATCACCACCGAGTAGGTCACCGTCTGCAAGGGCCCCAGGCTCTGGTTCAAGCCCTTGGAAAACAGCGAGTACACTCCCCAGCCCAAGACACAGCCAAGGATCAGCAGGTCACCCCGCCAGCTCCCTGCCTGGCTGATCAAGGCCGAGGGATCACGGCTGCAGATCACCAGGGCCGCGCCCCCCAGGCACAGGGAGATCCCCAGCAGCTTGCGTCGACTCAAGCGCTCCTTGAACAACGCCCAGGACGCCAGGGCGATCACCGCCGGGTTCAGCGCGACGATCAACGAGGCCCGCGAGGCGTTGATCTGCTGCAGGCCCAGGAAGAAACACAGGTTGTAGAAGAAGATTCCGAAAAAGCCCAGCACCGCCAACTGGCCCAGTTGCCGAAGGCTCGGGCGGGCCAGCGGGATGCGTGCAATGGCCATGAAGCCAAGCAGGGCCAGGCTGGCCAGGAGAAACCGCAGGCTGGCGGCCAGCAACGGCGATAGCCCCGAGGCCAGGTAACGTCCCGCCACGAAGGTGCCGCCCCAAATCATGGTGACCGCCGCCAGCTTGCAGTACACCGTCAGGTCGCTATGCCTGGCCACCAGGGAATCACGAACGCTGCTTTCACTCATATTCATCGCACTCGGGAGAAGGGTTTGTATTGCCAGCTCATTCTTTGTCTAATACCCAATCATCGTAAAATGAGCTTTTACTCATGACCCTGACCCAGTTGGAAATCTTCTCCCGGGTAGCCGAACTCCAAGGGTTCACCAGCGCTGCAACGCGCCTGGGCATCAGCCAGTCGGCCGTGTCCCATGCCATTCGCGCCCTGGAACAGGAGCTGGGGGTCGAGCTGTTCCACCGGCACCAGGCCCAGGTCGAACTCACCGATATTGGCCAGCAATTGCTGACACGTGCCCGGGGCATGCTCGGCCTGGCAGCGACGTTGGAACAGGAGGCAGCCGATGCCCGGGGCATGAAGCGTGGCACCTTGCGCATCGGTTCGTTCGGCCCTAGCTCTTCCATCCGGCTGCTCCCCCCGATCCTCGCGCAATTTCGCAGCCAGTACCCGGGCATCGAGGTGCACATCGACGAGGGGCCGGATCGACAGGTCCTGCAGTGGCTGGAGGAGCGGCGCATCGATCTGGGTTTCGTCGTGCAGCCCCTGGAACGCTTCGATACCTTTGCCCTGGCGGAGGATCAGTTGGTGGCACTGCTTCCAGCCGAGCACCCGCTGGCCCAGGAACCCCAGGTACGCCTGGAACAGTTGTGCAACGATCCATTCGTGCTGACCGAGGCGGGGTCCTCAGAGCTGGTTTCGCGATTGTTCATCGGTGCCGGGCTCAAACCCAATATCCGCTATCGCTGCTCACAATTGCTCAGCACCCTGGAAACCGTGGCACGAGGCGACGCTTTGAGCATCGTCGCCCAGTTGTCATTGCCCCAAGGGACAGATCCACGTTATACAAACCGGCCACTGGAACCGACAGTGCAACGCAGGATCGCCATCGCGGTGCTGGACCGACGCCAGTCCTCACCTGCAACGCTGGCCTTCATCGACCTTGCCCAACGTCTCTATGGCCAGGCAAAGCCGTCTATCCTGCGATGATTGCAATACCGGCTCCCAAGCGGCATCGCGTCGCGCCCCTCCCCTGCCACAGGTCCGACCCATGCCGCTGACCGCCAAAGGTCCACTTACACACGCCACCCGCAGTTTCTGGACCCTGATGGCGATACTCCTGCCGATCGTGCTCGGTGCCGTCATTCTCTATTTCCAGGCGCAACGTACGCTGCTGCGCTCCAGCCTGGAAACCGCCGAGGAGGCCATCGAGCAGTTCGACCAGATGCTGGACTACACCGACAGCGCCACCCGCGCGTTGCTGCCCCTGGCCGGGCAAGATTGCAACGCTGCGCAGCAACTGGCGCTGCGCGAACAAGTCACCCGTCTGCCGTGGGTGCGCTCCACCAACCTGGTATGGCGCAACAACAACTATTGCAGTTCCTACCTGGGCAACTACGCCGCGTTCCTCGACCCCGGGAACTATGTGGATGGCCGGCTACAACTGATGGACGGCAACCATCTCACTCCCGACACCCCGCTACTGGTCTATCGCTTGAGTGACGGGGAAGGTGCTGCGCTGGCGGCCATCAACGGTTATCACCCGACCAATACCCTGCGCATGCTCAACCGCTTCGCCCAATTGCACTTGCAAGTGGGCCAGCATTGGCTGTCCAGCGACGGTCAGGTGCGCGATGGCATTGCGCCACGGGCCGCCGTAGCCAATCAATACCTGGAGTCGTCGCGCTACCCTTATAGTGTCGACGCCGGCTTTGCCGAAGGCAGTGTCTGGCACTACATGAGGAGCCAGTACCCGGCGCTGTTCAGCTTGCTGATCTTTCTCGGAACCGCCGCAGGCGCCCTCGCCCATTGGCTGCAAAAACGTGCCGTCTCCCCTAGCCATGAACTGCGCAGGGCGCTGGGAGCCCGGGAGTTCATCCCGTACTTCCAGCCGGTGGTGCGTAGCGATAGCTTGCAATGGGCGGGTATCGAAGTGTTGATGCGCTGGCAGCATCCCAGGGAAGGATTGGTGCGTCCGGACCTGTTCATTCCCTTCGCCGAGCACACAGGGCTGATCGTGCCCATGACGCGCTCGTTGCTGCAACAGACTCGGGAGGTCCTGGTGCCCTGCGCCGCAGACTTCATCGATGGTTTCCATATCAATATCAACATCACCGCCCGCCATTGCCAGGATTTGCAATTACTGGAGGATTGCCGGGAGTTTCTCGCCGCGTTCGCGCCGGGCAAGGTGATCCTGGTGCTGGAGCTGACCGAACGCGAGCTGATCGAGCCCACTCCCGTCACCCAGCAATTGTTCAGCGCGCTGCACGAACTGGGGGTGATGATTGCCATCGACGATTTCGGCACCGGGCATTCCAGCCTGGGCTATCTGCGCAAGTTCAATGTCGATTATTTGAAGATCGACCAGAGCTTCGTTGCCATGATCGGCGCCGACGCGCTGTCGCTGCATATACTGGACAGCATTATCGAACTCTCGATCAAACTCGATCTAGGTATAGTCGCCGAAGGAGTTGAAACTCCCGAACAGCGTGACTATCTGCTGGACAAAGGCGTGCATTTTCTCCAGGGCTACTTGTTTGGACGGCCAATGCCCAGCAAGGAGTTTGTTAGGAGCATCGCGCGCCATTAAATAGCCATACCTGAAAATAACGCTCGACACACAACTCAAGACCTGCACCGATTTGTATCAACTGGCAAATAGTCGATGAGCAAGAACAACATGATTTACTCTCGGCGCATTAACTACTACAATTTTTCATGCCTGTACAAAATTCACAGGTAGGCCACTTAATCGAACCTTAACCAGTTCATGGCTTATAGCTTTGTTTGTGGTTTGTATCAGCCAAAAATAGACTATTGGAGTGAAGATATTGTCCAGACTTGCTGAATTTCGTGCTGCTGAAAAAGCACTTCAAGAACAGCTCGCCCAGCTTGAGTCGCTGAAGAACGACGCCGGCCTCAAGAAGGAAATCGAGTTCGAGGAAAAACTCCAGGCCCTGATGAAGTCCTACGACAAGAACCTGCGTGACATCATCGCGATCCTCGATCCAAACCTGGGCAAGGCCGGCTTGCCGCAGGCCAATGCGCCTAAACAGCGCCGCGCCCGTGTGGTCAAGGTCTACCAGAACCCGCACACCGGTGAACTGATTGAAACCAAGGGTGGCAATCATCGCGGCCTGAAAGCCTGGAAAGAGCAGTACGGTGCCGCCACTGTGGACTCCTGGCTGCGCGCTTGAACAAAGCCGCACTCTGTCAAAGGCCCCGCATATGCGGGGCTTTTTACATTCATCAGAATATTCTTATTGCTATCTGCATCTAAGGAAATATCGGCTGCACATCACCCCGCCCTACTGCCTCGAGGCCGCGCTACAAGCGGCCTGCAATAAGGCCAGGCGGCGAGCAACTTCTTGCTTAGTACCTTTTCGATAACGAACCTGTAACACGCGAAAATCAAAGCCCTGACCTTGGAAACCCATTTAAAGTTTCAGGTTATTTCGTATCGCGAGTATTTCTTCCCGACTATCGGTATAAGCCGTCGCCTGGCCGGCGTATGAAAGTACATAGGCCTTATCTCCATCCAACGCCGCCACCAATGTTTGCGACAGTACATGCCGGCCGTTCTGGGTAATGGTGCAAGTGGTCTCCAATCCATCGAGACGACTCAACTGCGCAGCGTGGATCTTGTTGCACACACTCTGATAACCACCTTGGGCAAAATCCTTTTGCACCGATTTGCGCATCTCCAACAACACCCCCTGAAGATTGACCACATGCCCACTAGCGACCTGAGTCATGGTCAACTCCATGACCATTTGCGGATTGCCTGCTGCGTCATTCTTCACCGCCCGCTGCCGGGAAACCTTGGTCGTCGGGTCCTCACCCTCGGAAGGTATCGGCTCCACGATCCAACCCTGGGGCCAGGCGATCTCTGGATCGGCTTGCACTCCAGTGGCCAGCATGACCAGGAACAGCGAAGCGATCCGGCATTTAAACGACTTGATCATGTGAACGCACACCAAGGGAACGAACCTGGAAGTCTGAGCCTGGCGCCAGGAATGGGCAATACATCAGGAGCTTTGGGTTTGGCGCCATCCCAGGCAGTTGCGTATCATTGCCCCATCCCAAGGATGTCCGAACCATTGCCTGGCAAGCAGTTGCCCGAGCCCGAGCAACTCCTTGCACTTTTTTCAGGAGGGCCCATGAGCCTCAACGAACTCAATACCTTTCCCGGCGTGACAGCCCAGCCCGATGCCGCTACTGCCCGCTTCGTCTTCAACCACACCATGCTGCGAGTCAAGGACATCACTCGCTCCTTGGATTTCTACACTCGTGTCCTGGGGTTTTCCCTGGTAGAAAAACGTGACTTCCCTGAGGCCGAATTCAGCCTGTATTTCCTTGCGCTGGTGGACAAGGCACAGATTCCGACAGAGGCCGCTGCGCGCACCGAGTGGATGAAGTCGATCCCCGGCATTCTCGAACTGACTCACAACCACGGTACCGAGAACGATCCTGAGTTCGCCTACCATAACGGCAACACCGACCCACGCGGTTTCGGCCACATCTGCATCTCGGTACCGGATGTCGTCGCTGCCTGCGAACGTTTCGAAGCACTGGGCTGCGACTTCCAGAAACGCCTGACCGACGGTCGCATGAAGAGCCTGGCCTTCATCAAGGACCCGGATGGCTACTGGGTCGAGATCATCCAGCCTGCTGAGCTGTAAGCCCCCCACCCTTTCCAGGGGCAATAAAAAACCCCATGAGCCCGGCTCATGGGGTTTTGTTTTACCTGGGCTGGCTATCAGGCCGGCGCAGAGGTCCGGATCAGGTGGTCGAAGGCACTCAGGGATGCCTTGGCCCCCTCGCCCACCGCAATCACGATCTGCTTGTACGGCACTGTGGTCACGTCACCTGCTGCGAAGACCCCCGGCAGCGAAGTCTCACCACGTGCGTCGACAATGATCTCGCCCCGCGGCGACAGCTCGACCGCCCCCTTGAGCCAATCAGTGTTAGGCAACAGGCCAATCTGTACGAAGATGCCTTCCAGGTCGACGGTATTGAACTCTCCCGAGTCGCGGTCCTTATAGACCAGGCCGGTGACCTTCTGGCCATCCCCCTTCACTTCACTGGTCAAGGCACTGGTGATGACCTTGACGTTCGGCAAGCTGAACAGCTTGCGCTGCAACACCGCATCGGCGCGCAGCTTGCTATCGAACTCCAGCAGGGTGACGTGACTGACAATACCGGCCAGGTCGATAGCCGCTTCGACACCGGAGTTGCCACCACCGATCACCGCCACGCGCTTGCCCTTGAACAACGGGCCATCGCAGTGCGGGCAGAAGCACACGCCCTTGGCCTTGTACTCCTGCTCGCCCGGCACACCCATTTCCCGCCAGCGGGCACCCGTGGCCAGGATCAGCGACTTGGCCTTGAGGCTGGCCCCATTGGCGAACTGCACTTCATGCAACCCACCGACTTCGCTAGCCGGAACCAGGGCGCTGGCACGTTGCAGGTTCATGATGTCGACGTCGTATTGGCGGACATGCTCTTCCAGGGCCGCTGCCAGTTTCGGGCCTTCTGTTTCTTGTACCGAGATGAAGTTCTCGATCGCCATGGTATCCAGGACCTGGCCACCGAAACGCTCGGCAGCAACCCCCGTACGAATGCCTTTGCGGGCAGCATAGATGGCAGCTGCAGCGCCAGCCGGGCCACCGCCGACCACCAGCACATCAAAGGCTTCTTTGGCGCTGAGTTTCTGCGCTTGCTTCTCCACCGCGCCGGTGTCGAGCTTGGCGAGAATTTCTTCCAGGCCCATGCGACCCTGGCCGAAGTTCACACCATTGAGGTAGATGCTGGGCACGGCCATGACTTTGCGCTCGTCCACTTCAGCCTGGAACAAGGCACCATCGATAGCGACATGGCGGATATTGGGGTTGAGTACCGCCATCAGGTTCAGCGCCTGGACCACATCCGGGCAGTTCTGGCACGACAGCGAGAAGTAAGTCTCGAAGTGGAATTCGCCCTTGAGCGAACGGACCTGCTCGATCACTTCCGCACTGGCCTTGGACGGATGACCACCTACTTGCAGCAGGGCCAGTACCAGGGAAGTGAACTCGTGGCCCATGGGGATACCCGCGAAACGCAGGCTGATATCACTCCCCGGGCGATTCAACGAGAACGATGGCTTGCGCACATCGGTACCGTTGTCGAGCAAGGTAATTTGATTGGAAAGACTGACGATGTCTTTGAGTAACGCGAGCATTTCCTGGGATTTCGCACCGTCGTCGAGGGAGGCAACGATCTCGATCGGCTGTGTGACCCGCTCCAGGTATGACTTCAACTGAGATTTAAGATTGGCGTCCAACATACGGGCGATTTCCTTTGATTCGATAAAAAAACAACGCCCGGGCGAATCTCGCCCGGGCGTTATTTGAGGGCGGTGCGGCTTACTTAAGTGCGGATGACCGCCCCTGGATGACGCATGGACTTAGATCTTGCCGACCAGGTCCAGGGACGGAGCCAGAGTGGCCTCGCCTTCTTTCCACTTGGCTGGGCAAACTTCGCCTGGGTGGGCAGCAACGTACTGGGCAGCCTTGATCTTGCGCAGCAGCTCGGAAGCATCGCGACCTACGCCGCCATCGTTGATTTCAACGATCTTGATCTGGCCTTCAGGGTTGATCACGAAGGTACCGCGGTCAGCCAGGCCGGCTTCTTCGATCAGCACGTCGAAGTTGCGCGAGATAGCCAGGGTCGGGTCGCCGATCATGGTGTACTTGATCTTGCCAATGGCTGGCGAGGTGTTGTGCCAGGCAGCGTGGGCAAAGTGGGTGTCGGTGGAAACGCTGTAGATTTCAACGCCCAGCTTCTGGAATTCGGCGTAGTTATCGGCCAGGTCTTCCAGCTCGGTCGGGCAGACGAAGGTGAAGTCAGCTGGGTAGAAGAATACGACAGACCACTTGCCTTTCAGGTCGGCATCCGATACTTCGACGAACTCACCGTTTTTGAATGCAGTGGCTTTGAACGGTTTAACTTGGCTGTTGATGATAGGCATCGTTGACTCTCCATCAGTGGTTGAAGACATTGGGTAAAAACTTGATGGGGAGAATCCTAGCCAATGAGTCGCCATCTGGCTCATTGGTAAACCTGATGCTATCGATTGGTTTTGGCTATCAGCCCGCTGTATTAATAGAAGAACCTCAAATCTACGAGCGCGCCCGTGGGTCCTGAAGGACTGCCATGCCCATGAAAGGCTCGGCATCGATGTAGCGCATGGCCGATTTCATGTCCTTCCAGCCGACATAGGTCATCAATGACTTGAGATCCCAGCCATTGCGATGGGCCCAAGTGGCGAAGCCTCGACGCAGGGAATGGCTGGTGTAGTGCTCGGCGGCTATGCCTGCGCGTTCCAGCGCCTGGCGCAACAAGGGAATCACGCTATTGGCATGCAGCCCCTGTTCGCCCAGGTTGCCCCAACGGTCGATTGCGCGGAACACCGGCCCACGCACCAACGCGGCGCCGTTGATCCACTCGATATAGGCCTGTACCGGACACAAACGCTGCAGGGCCGGGGTGTGATAGGTGCGCCCGAGGTTTTCACGATCGCTCTTGCTACGGGGCAGGTACAGGCTGATACCGGAGCCAGCATTGGCCTCTACGTGCTGGATCTGCAGGCGACATAACTCGTCACTGCGAAAGCCGCGCCAGAAACCCAGCAGGATCAACGCCCGATCACGCCGGGCACGCAGTAGATCGGCCTGGCGCTGTTCGGCGATGGCGCTTGCAATTTCCTCGTCGAGCCAGGCGACCACCTGCTCCAGATGCCGTAGCTGCAAAGGTTCGGCCTGCTTCTCCTGGGCAGGGTGCACGGCACGAATACCCTTGAGCACCTGGCGTACCACTGGCGCCTTGGTGGGATCGGCAAAGCCCTGGCTGTTATGCCACTGAGCCAATGCTGACAGGCGTAATTTCAGGGTATTGAGCGATAGCTCACCGGCATAGGCCACCAGGTAACGTGCAACCCCCTCAGCCGTCGCCGGCAGAAACCCACCCCATTGGACCTCGAAGTGCTCGATGGCCGCCCGATAGCTGCGCCGGGTGTTGTCGCGGGTGGCGGCTTGCAGATAACGATCCAGCTCACTCATGGCTTCTAGGCTCTAACAGATACAAGGCTGTGGGGTGAAAGGCATCTTCACTCCTCATCACAAGGAATAATATTAAAATATTCCATGTCAGATTCCAGTTATCAAGCAAGCAAAACAAGCTGTACAATAATTCTAAATTACATACCACGTAACACAGTATTAAATCGTTGGAGGTAACATGGCTCGTGGAGGCATCAATAAAGCGGTGGTGAAAAAAGCACGCCAGGCAATCCTTGCCCGCGGCGGTCACCCGAGCATCGATGCGGTACGTATAGAAATGGGTAATACCGGCTCGAAGACCACCATCCATCGCTACCTGAAAGAGCTGGATGATGGTGCTGGCCGTCGCGATATCGGCCCCGTACCCCTGGATGAAGAACTGGGAGAATTGGTAGGAAGGCTGGCCCAGCGCCTCCAGGAGCAGGCGCAAGAGCCTCTGGAACAAGCCCTCTCCCACTTCGAATCGCAGAAGCAGGCCCTTGAGCAGCAGCTGGATGAAATGCGCCAGCATCAGGAGCAACTGCAAGGACAACTGCAGGCCCAAGCCAATGCCCTGGCCAGTGAAAGCGCCGCGCTACAGGACGTCCGAGCCATGCTGCATGGCGAGCAGACCCGCAGCGCCGAGCTCAATCAGGCACTCAAGGACGCCGACCTGCGCCTTGCGGACAAAGAACAGCGAATCCACTCGCTGGAAGAGAAGCACCTGCATGCCCGTGATGCCCTGGAGCACTACCGTGCCGCCAGCAAGGAGCAGCGCGAACAGGAACTGCGTCGCCACGAAGGGCAAATGCAACAGGTACAGATGGAACTGCGCCAGGCCCAACAGAGCGCCCTGGTACGCCAGGATGAAATCACCCAGCTGCATCGCGATAATGAACGCCTGCTCAGCGAACAGCGAGCAACCGGCAAGGAACTCAAGCAAGCCCAGGAGATGGCGAACAAGAGCACAACCCGACAATCCCAACTCAGCGAGCAGTTGGCGCGACTGGACAGCGAAGGCGCCCTACTGCAGGAACGCTTGCGCGTGGCCTCGGAGGAAATCCTGGCTCTGAAGGAGAACCACGACAAACAGGCCCAGGCCAGCAAGGACATGGAGCTACGCGCCGCCAAGGCTGAAGCCAGCCTGGAGGCACTGCGCCTGGCTGGCAGCAAGGCACAGCCAGGCGCTACAGCGGACTCCTGATCAGCCCGCGACAGGGGTACGCATGGTCACGAACTCTTCGGCAGCCGTGGGGTGCACGCCAATGGTTTCGTCGAAGTCGCGCTTGGTCGCCCCAGCCTTCAGCGCGATCGCCAGGCCCTGGACAATTTCACCGGCATCCGGGCCGACCATGTGACAGCCCAGCACCTTATCGGTCTGCGCATCGACCACCAGCTTCATGAGCGTACGCTCCTGGCATTCAGTGAGCGTCAGCTTCATCGGCCGGAAGCGGCTTTCGAAAATCTGCACCTCATGCCCCGCGTCACGGGCCTGCTCTTCGCTCATGCCAACGGTGCCGATATTCGGCAAGCTGAACACGGCAGTGGGAATCATCCGGTAATCCACCGGGCGATACTGCTCGGGCTTGAACAGGCGGCGGGCCACCGCCATGCCTTCGGCCAAGGCGACCGGAGTCAACTGGACGCGCCCGATGACGTCGCCAATGGCCAAGACTGATGGCTCGCTGGTCTGGTACAGGTCATCGACCTCGACAAAACCGCGCTTGTCGAGCTTGACCCCAGTGTTTTCCAAGCCCAGGTTGTCGAGCATCGGCCGACGTCCGGTGGCGTAGAACACACAGTCGGTCAGCAGCGTACGACCGTCCTTGAGGGTGACCTGGAGACTGCCGTCGGCCTGCTTGTCGATACGCTCGATATCGGCATTGAACTGCAATCCCAGGCCGCGCTTGGTCAGTTCTTCCTGCAAATGCTTGCGTACCGCACCATCAAAGCCCCGCAGGAACAGATCCCCGCGATACAGCAATTGGGTATCGGCTCCCAGGCCATGGAAGATCCCGGCGAACTCCACCGCAATATAACCACCACCTACGACCAGGATGCGCTTGGGCAGCTCCTTGAGGTAGAACGCCTCATTGGAACTGATGGCATGTTCGCGCCCTGCAATATCCGGGATCTGCGGCCAGCCACCGGTGGCGATCAGGATGTGCCTGGCGGTGTAGCGCTGGCCATTGACTTCCACCTGATGCGGGTCGATGAGCCTGGCGTGGCCCTCGTGCAGGGTCACACCGCTATTGACCAATAAATTACGGTAGATGCCATTGAGGCGGTTGATCTCACGATCCTTGTTGGCGATCAGGGTCGCCCAGTCGAAGTTCGCTTCGCCAAGATTCCAGCCAAAACCCGAGGCCTGCTCGAAGTCTTCAGCGAAGTGGGCACCGTACACCAAGAGTTTTTTCGGCACGCAGCCGACATTGACGCAGGTGCCTCCCAGATACCGGCTTTCAGCCACCGCAACCTTGGCTCCGAAGCCTGCGGCGAATCGCGCGCAACGTACACCACCGGAACCGGCACCTATTACATAAAGATCAAAATCGTAGGCCATTTCACTCTCCCAGGCAGGCTGACAAGCATAACCTCAGTTGGCGAGCGGGTCAGCGCAGAGGATGGACATAAGGGCGATAAATAAAAAAGCCACCCGAAGGTGGCTTTTCCAGACAGGTCCGTACAGCGGCTATCAGTAAGCCTTGCCGGTCTTGTAGAAGTTCTCGAAGCAGAAGTTGGTCGCATCGATGTAGCCTTCGGCACCACCGCAGTCGAAACGCTTGCCCTTGAACTTGTAGGCCATTACGCAGCCATTTTGCGCCTGCTTCATCAGCGCGTCGGTGATCTGGATCTCGCCACCCTTGCCCGGCTCGGTCTGCTCGATCAGGTCGAAGATGTCCGGAGTCAGGATGTAGCGACCAATGATCGCCAGGTTCGAAGGTGCGTCTTCAGGCTTCGGCTTCTCGACCATGCTGTGCACACGGTAGATATCGTCGCGAATCATCTCGCCGGCAATCACGCCGTACTTGTTGGTTTCCTGCGGATCGACTTCCTGGATGGCCACGATCGAGCAACGGAACTGCTTGTACAGCTTGACCATTTGGGTCAGTACGCCGTCACCTTCGAGGTTGACGCACAGGTCGTCGGCCAGCACCACAGCGAAAGGTTCGTCGCCGATCAGCGGACGGCCAGTGAGAATCGCATGACCCAGGCCTTTCATTTCAGTCTGGCGAGTGTAGGAGAACGAGCACTCGTCCAACAGCTTGCGGATACCGACCAGGTATTTTTCCTTGTCGGTGCCCTTGATCTGGTTTTCCAGCTCGTAGCTGATGTCGAAGTGGTCTTCGAGCGCACGCTTGCCGCGGCCAGTCACGATGGAGATTTCATTCAATCCGGCATCCAGCGCTTCTTCTACGCCGTACTGGATCAGTGGCTTGTTCACCACCGGCAGCATCTCTTTGGGCATGGCCTTAGTCGCTGGCAGGAAGCGAGTACCGTAACCGGCTGCTGGGAACAAGCATTTCTTGATCATATGAGTCCTTAAAAAGGCTGTGCTTACAAGTTTCGGCGCAGTCTAATCAGGCGGCGAGCACCTTACAATGCCCCACACTGGCTATCCGCTGCCATCATAGAGAAATAAAGCGCCAGATAGTTCCACCGCGAGTTCCAGATAGCTTGCAAGAGAACCACTCTCAACACGATGAGGCCCGCAAGTCGGGGCCTTCAGCCAATCCTGAACAATCACGATCAGGCCTGTTCACTCCACTCCAGCCTACCCGTAGCCACCCCTCGGCACTCGAAACAGTATGGCCGACAGGATCAATGCCACCAGCACAATGCATCGGTTCGTGTCGACCAGAAGCCCCAGGATGCGCTATACCGAAATGGCCATTAGCTATAGCATCGCCATCAGATCTCTGCTTGCTCCCGCCAGGTGTATCCATGAAAAAAATCCTCGCAATGACCATCGCCCTGGCCTTGGGCGGTTGCGCCAGCATCACCGACACCTACCTGGCCAATGGCGAGCAGGCGTTGAGCATCGACTGCTCCGGCGAGGCTGGCTCCTGGGCCAGCTGCTATGAGAAAGCCGAAGCCTCCTGCGCCGGCACGGGCTATCGGATCATCGGTACCCAAGGCACTCCAGCCCCCAGCGACAGCGAAAAGACGCTGGGTGCCGACGTCGGCAACTACAAGAGCCGTAGCGTAGTGGTGGTCTGCAAGTAAGAGGAAAAATTCGCTACATGTGAATTTCGGCGAACTTGATACCCAGGCCACGGATGGTCTCGATCAAGTCGTCCAGGCGAGTAAAGGACTCCACTTCGTCGCTGTCATCTACCAGGAAGTAGCTGCGCCCGGCACTCTTCTTGAAAAACACGATCCATTCTCCCGAGTTGGCCGGGTTCTGGATCACATGGGTGGCAGAGATCAAGCCCTCTGCATGCTTTTCCCTGACGTGTTCCCGCTTCATGCTCTCTCCCAAAAAAACGATGCCGCCCGGGCGCGGACCCGGGCGGCATCGGTGACGATAGAGCATAGTTTATCGGATGCCCTGGCCTATCAGCACCCCATCTACCGTCTGGCCATACAGATTCACTCCATCATTGGCGTGGAACTTGAGGCGGGTCTTCTCGATGGAGCCTTCCACCAGCCGCGGATCCTGGGGCCGCTCATGGCTATTGACGAAAGCGGCGACATCCCAAGCCTGCTCATCACTCAAGCTGCCCCCTTTACCCAAAGGCATGTTGTGCTTGATGAAAGACGCGGCGGTATTGATCCGGTGCATTCCCGCCCCCCAGTTGTAGGAGTCCTTGCCCCAAAGCGGCGGCATGACATAGTCCGCACCGGCTTTCTGGCCCTGCCCCTGGTCGCCATGACAGATCGAGCACTGCGCCTGATAGACCGCAGCCCCGCGCTTGAGGTCATACCCCTTGGCAGGCGGCGGCACATCAGGATAACCGCGACCGGGCAACTCGACGCCCAAGGGGGCCTTGCTCGCCATCCAATAGGCATACACCGACAACGCAGTGATTTCCGGACTGTCCGCCGCAGGCGGCTTGCCGCCGTTCATGCTGAACTGGAAGCACCCCTGCAAACGCTCGGCGAAGGTATTGACCTTGTCGTTTTTCTTGCGATAAGCGGGATACATCGGGTAGGCGCCCCACAACGGCGCGGAGTTGGCCAGGCGCCCCTGGTCGAGGTGGCAATTGCTGCAATTGAGTCCATTGCCCACATACTGCGGTGCCAGACGCTTGGTATCGACAAACAGCGCATGCCCCTCTCGCACCAGCTTGCCATAGGCATTGTCAGGCAATTCGCTCTCGGCTGGCGGCTTGAAATACTCGGTGTGGGCAGTAGCGCTCGGCGCCGGAATCTGCGACTGATCTTCCATGGCGATATTGGCTGCCTGTACCTGGGCCGCCAGCAGGCTCATCAGCCCCCCTGCAATCAACAGCTTCATTGATGCGCCTCCTTCTGGCCCAGACTGGCGAAGTAATCCGCCACGGCCGTCACTTCTTCGGCACTCAGGGACTTGGCAATATGCCCCATCAGGTTGTTGGGATCATTGTGCCGCCCACCTTCGCGCCAAGCGTTCAGCTGCGCCACCAGGTAAGTGGCAGGCTGCCCGGCAAGAGGCGGAAACGCCTGGCCGACACCTACACCACCAGGACCATGGCAACTGACACACTCCGGAATCTGTCGGTCCCAGGCGCCTCGCAGTGCCAGGCGCTCACCGACACCTTCGGCCAATTGGCCACGATTGCTCAGGGGAGTCTTCGGGGCGGGCATGGAAGCCAGGGTGCTGGTGATGGCGGTGATTTCGTCTTCAGTCAGGGCCTTGGCCAGCGGCTGCATGACCGGGCTAGTGCGGGCGCCACTGCGAAAATCATGCAGTTGCTTGCTCAGGTAGCTGGCCGGCAACCCGGCAAGGCGCGGAAACCCGGCAGGCGCCAGGCCCATTCCATCCGCACCATGACAAGCCATGCAAGCCGCCGCCCCTGGCTGGGAGCCTCCCTGGGTGAAGATTTTCTGTCCATCCACGGCATGGGCAGTTTGCACAAACAGTAGCATCAGGCCACTCAATAGCATTCGATCCAGTGGGATCATATGAACTCCATTATTCTAGTTATATGCTTAGACTTAGTAGATATAAGCGAGCAAATAGTAGGACAATCGATCCACACCGACAACGCAAAATTAGCCTTCGTCATTCGTGCTACATGAGCCCTCCGAGTTCTTCGGAGCAACAAAAAAGCCAGTCGAGACTCATGCCGCTAGCGATGAGAGTCTCGACTGGCTTTTTTGGGGACTGAACTTGGCGCAGGTCAGCCCGAGATGCATTTTTCCCCAGCAGTGAGCACGTCCTGAGGACGCAACGGGTTATTGGACATCTGTTCGTGCAACTTGATGCTGCTACCCGAGGACCGCTCATCAATGTAGAAAACCGCCGCAGGTGCCGAAGACAGGCTTTGCGGCACAATCACCCGATACCCACCCTTGTGGGGCTCCACCTGCAAGGCTCCACGGCTCTTGGAGAGTTTCTCGGCCAAGCACTTGGCGTACTCATCAGGCTTCTTGCCTGAAATGACGTTCAAGGTCGGCGGCGTCTGATTGATATCCGAAACGGTTGAGCAACCACCCATTGCCAACGCCAGAACCCCTACCCACCGCTTCATAATATGAAATCTCCAATAAAATCCCTCCGACAGTAAAGCTGCTGTTTTTCTCCGGAGGCACGGCTTTTATCGCCGATAAAAATCCAAATAACTGTTTTAAATTGTCAAAGTCCGACAGCGGGGCCGAATCATAAACCCTTGGGCCTGATAAACTGCAGCATCGCCCACGCAAACGTTGTTTGCTTTGTAATAGCCCATCTGGAGGCGCCCATGAAATTCATCCACCAGCGCGAGCACCTGAACGAGGACGACATTGTCGTCATCGAGTGCTCCCAGGTTTGCAACATCCGCCTCATGAATGACGCCAACTTCCGCAGCTTCAAGAACGGCGGTCGCCATACGTACCACGGCGGCGCCTTCGACAAGTTCCCGGCAAAGATCACCGCGCCCAGCACCGGATTCTGGAACATCACCATCGATACCGTCAGTCGGCGAGCCATCAGCGTCACCCGTAAGCCGACCCTCACGCATTCGATCCGCATCATCCGCCGCTCCACCTCGAAACTGCGCTAGCCCTCAGCCTGCTCCTTGCGCCAACAGGTAATCCCGTGTCCAAGACCACCAAGTACGTCATCAAATACAAGCTCAACGGCGAGCGCCGCTTCGAATTCGCCCAACTCCAGAACGGTACCGCCGAAGAAGCCCATGCCGCGCTACTGGCCCTGCATGGCCAGAGTACCGATGTCATCAGCGATGTCAGTGTGAGCAAGGCCCTGTAAACGGATTCCAGCGCAAGCATCGGAGTGTTTGCCGAGCAGGTGAACCGCAGACTGGCTGGAGTCATTCGCATCCAGGACCGTCTCGCCATGCCTCTCTCCCCTCTCCATGAACGCCTGCAACGGTTTGACTGGGCCTGTATCGAACAGGCCCTCGACCTGGATGGCTGTGCCCGGCTCGAAGGCTTGCTCAACAAGGCTGAATGCCAGGCCATGAGCAGCCTCTATCAAGACACCGGCCGGTTCCGCTCGAAGGTCCTCATGGCCCGCCATGGCTTCGGGCTAGGCCAATACCAGTACTTTCGCTACCCACTGCCAGACCCCGTGGCCGAGTTGCGCCAGCGACTCTACCCCTACCTGGTGGACCTGGCCAACCGCTGGAACCAGGCACTGGGCATCGATACACGCTACCCCAGGGAACACCTGGACTTTCTCCAGCGTTGCCACGCTGCCGGCCAGCAACGCCCCACGCCGTTGTTGTTGCAATACGGCGCCGGGGACTACAACTGCCTGCACCAGGACGTGTATGGCGAGCATGTATTTCCCCTGCAAGCGGTCTTCCTGCTATCGCAACCGGGAACAGACTTCAGCGGTGGTGAACTGGTGCTCACCGAGCAGCGCCCACGCATGCAATCGCGTCCGCAGGTCATTGGTCTGAAGCAAGGTGATGGCCTGCTCTTCGCCGTGCACCATCGACCAGTCAAAGGCTCTCGCGGCCATTATCGAGTGACCATGCGCCACGGCGTCAGCCGCGTGCACAGTGGCCAGCGCCATACCCTCGGAGTGATTTTCCACGATGCATTGTGATGACCTGGGGCCCGCAAGCCTCGGACTCTTCAGCGAAGAGGACCTGCAACAGCCTGCGCACATCCAGGTACTTGGCCCGCAGTCTCGTGTATTGCGAGGCTTCGCCCTGCCCTGGGTCGAGCACCTGCTGCCACAGCTGGAACGGGTTCTGGAGCAGGCGCCCTTTCGCCACATGGTGACGCCAGGCGGCTTCAGCATGTCGGTCGGCCTGAGCAGTTGCGGACAGCTGGGCTGGACCACCGACCGCAGTGGCTATCGCTACAGCCCGGTGGACCCGCAGAGCTCACGCCCGTGGCCAGCGATGCCCGAGGCATTTCGACAGCTGGCCCAGGCGGCGGCGGATGCGGCCGGCTTCACCGGGTTTTCTCCCGATTCCTGCCTGATCAACTGCTACCGGCCCGGGGCGAAGATGTCCTTGCACCAGGACAAGAACGAACGCGACTACCGGGCCCCAATCGTGTCATTGTCCCTGGGTTTGCCAGCGATCTTTCTATTCGGCGGCCAGCAACGCAGTGACAAGAGCCAGCGAGTGCCATTGCTGCACGGCGACGTGGTGGTCTGGGGTGGAGTAGACCGCCTGCGCTTCCACGGCGTGATGCCGATCAAGGAAGGGACTCACGCCCTGCTGGGCCAACAGCGGATCAACCTGACGTTTCGCCAGGCCGGGGCCGGCCAGGAATTCGAACGCAAGACCCGGAGTGCCGGGCAGCGTCCGAATGACTAACCTGGCCGGCATCACCCATCGAGAATCGACCATGAACGCGACGTCACGTAAACATCGCATCGAACAGGATCCCCGCTGGCAGGCCGTGCTCAGGCGCGATGCCAACGCCGACGCCAGCTTCGTCTATGCCGTGCGCACCACCGGCGTGTATTGCCGCCCCAGCAGCCTGTCACGGTTGCCGAAGGCGGAGAACGTCGAGTTCTTCGACAGCGCCGAACAGGCCGAAGCCGCGGGCTACCGTCCCAGCAAGCGACTGGCCAGCGACCAAACCCAGGTCGCAGCACATCATGGGGCCGTGGTGGCCGCAGCCTGTCGCCAGATCGAAAGCGCCGAGTCGGTACCCAGCCTGGAACAACTGGCACAACAGGCCGGCATGAGCAGCTACCACTTCCATCGAGTGTTCAAGGCCGCCACGGGCCTGACACCAAGGGGCTATGCCAATGCACAGCGCTCGCGCAAGGTACGCTCGCACCTGCAGCGCGGCCACTCGGTGACCGATGCCCTGTACGACGCCGGGTTCAACTCCAACAGCCGTTTCTATGAGGCTGCGGACCAGCTCCTGGGCATGAAGCCCAGCGACTACCGCGCTGGCGGCCCCAATAACGACATTCGCTTTGCCGTAGGCCAATGCTCCCTCGGGGCGATTCTGGTGGCACAGAGCGAGCGCGGGGTCTGCGCCATCCTCATGGGAGACGACCCCAACCTGCTGGTGGAAGAGCTGCAGGACAAGTTCCCCAAGGCCAACTTGATCGGCGCCGATGACTCGTTCGAGCGATTGGTGGCCCAGGTGGTGGGATTCATCGAAGCGCCGGCCATTGGCCTGAACCTGCCCCTGGACCTGCGCGGCACGGCGTTCCAGGAGCGGGTATGGCAAGCCCTGAGGAGCATCCCCGCCGGCAGCACGGTCAGCTACACCGAGATTGCCCGACGCATAGGCGCCCCGCGATCCTGCCGGGCCGTGGCCCAGGCCTGCGCCGCCAATAGCCTGGCAGTGGCCATCCCCTGCCACCGTGTGGTGCGCAGTGATGGCAACCTGTCAGGCTATCGCTGGGGCGTGGAGCGCAAGCGTCAGTTGCTGGAGCGCGAAGGCTCGTCCGAGGCCTGAACACCGATGTAGATCGCCACCGAATCGGCGCTGGTATAGACCTCGAAATCGGTGGCATAGGCACGACGCACCTGGGGGTTGTCCTGGAAGTAGGCCCAGATGAATCCCCAGGCCTGGATCACGCACTCCGGCATGGCCCCCTTGGCACTGAACACCAGGTATTCACCGCCCTGGATCTGGACACCGGGATACTCGACGCAGGCCCCATCCAGCGCGACACCGGCGGTCACGTCGAAGTATCCCGTGGCATCGGACTCGTAGTTGGAATAAACCCCATAGACGAACGAGTCTTCCTGCCTTGGCGCAATCTTGTCGTACAGATTCTCGACGTAGAAACGCTGCCACATCGGGCCGATCAAGGCAGTGCCTGACTGTTGCTCATGGGCATTGAGGGTACGTACCTGCAATCCAGCCACACTGAAGGGCTGCACTTGGCGCAGTTTTACATCCATGGTCGGCCTTCCTTTGATAATGCGATGAGTGAAAAACCGCCGCAGTCTAGCGCCTGTCCGGCAGCCTCGACAGCCCAGGGGCCCTTCTTGCAGTCGCAGTCCGCACGGCTCACTTGCCTCCGAGAGGAAAATCCGACTGGCCTCAGCCTGCCGTCTCCTGCTAAAACCTGCGCAGCATCGTCTAAAACCGCCGCTGGAGAACCACGTCAAATGAGCCCATGGACTGATACCCGCCTCCTGGACCTGCTGGGAATCGACCTGCCGATCATTCAAGCACCGATGGCCGGTCCCGCCGGCTCCGCCATGGTCATTGGCGCCGCCCGTGCCGGAGCCCTGGGGTCGCTCCCCTGTGCCATGCTCAGCCCCGAGCAGATCCGCCAGGAGGTGCAGGTCATTCGTTCGGCCAGCCATCACCCGCTGAATCTCAACTTCTTCTGCCATCAACCGCAGCCGGTCGATGCGGAGCGTGAAGAGCGCTGGAAAAACGCCCTGGAGCCCTACTATCGCGAACTGGGCGTCGATTTCGACGCGCCGACACCGGTCAGCGATCGCGCGCCCTTCGATGAAACCAGCTGCCGACTGGTGGAGGAGCTGCGTCCCGAGGTGGTGAGTTTCCACTTTGGGTTGCCGGAGCCCACGCTCTTGGCCAGGGTCAAGGCCACCGGCGCGAAGATCCTGTCTTCGGCCAGCACCGTGGACGAGGCGTTGTGGCTGGAGGCTCGCGGTTGCGATGCGATCATCGCCATGGGTTATGAAGCCGGCGGTCACCGGGCGATCTTCCTCAGTGACGACCTCAATACCCAGGTCGGCACCATGGCCCTGGTTCCGCAGGTTGTCGATGCGGTGGAGGTTCCAGTGATTGCCGCTGGCGGCATTGGCGATGCCCGGGGCATCGTCGCGGCGCTGGCCCTGGGAGCATCCGCGGTACAGATCGGCACCGCTTACCTGTTCACTCCTGAAGCCAAGGTCAGCGCCGCTCATCACCAGGCCCTGCGGACCGCCAAGGAAAGCCAGACGGCGCTGACCAACCTGTTCACCGGGCGTCCGGCCCGCGGCATCGTCAACCGCATCATGCGTGAAGTCGGCCCCATCAGCCCCCTGGCCCCGGCCTTTCCTCGCGCCGGCGGTGCGCTGCTGCCTCTGCGAGCCAAGGGCGAAGCGGACTTCGCCAACCTCTGGTCCGGGCAAGCGCTGCGCCTGGGCGTGGAACTGCCAGCCTACGAGCTGACACTGCGCCTGGCCGAACAGGCCCTGGCCCAACTGCGCAGGCGTTGATGGAACCTGGCCGCGACCCAGGTCGCGGCACAGTTCCGTTCGTCGGCAAATCGCTATATATTTCTCTACACAGCGATTCCCCCGCGTTGGCACGCCCCCTTGCAACCACCCATCGCCCAACGCTTTCCTTGCCCAATGGAGCTGTTCGATGAACCTTCGCGTCCCAGGTTTTGCCCCGACTTGCCTCGCCACCCTGCTCGCCATCTTCGCCTTCTGTTCGGCCCAGGCCGCTGAAGTCCAGGTTGCGGTCGCAGCCAATTTCACCGCACCGATCCAGGCCATCGCCACTGACTTCGAGAAAGACACCGGGCACAAGCTGGTAGCCGCCTATGGTGCCACTGGACAGTTCTATACCCAGATCAAGAATGGTGCGCCGTTCGAAGTGTTCCTTTCCGCCGACGACAGCACTGCGCAAAAACTCGAGAGCGAAGGCGACATCGTCAAGGGCTCCCGCTTCACCTACGCCGTCGGTACGCTGGCCCTGTGGTCGGCCAAGGACGGCTACGTCGACAGCAAGGGCCAGGTACTCAAGGACAATCAATACCAACACCTGTCGATTGCCAACCCCAAGGCCGCACCCTATGGCCTGGCCGCTACCCAGGTCCTGGCCAAACTGGGCCTGACCGACAAGGTCAAGGGCAAGATCGTCGAAGGCCAGAACATCACCCAGGCCTACCAGTTCGTCTCCACCGGCAATGCCGAGCTGGGCTTCGTCGCCCTGTCGCAGATCTACAAGGATGGCAAGGTCACCGGCGGTTCGGCCTGGATCGTACCGGGCGACATGCATGACCCGATCAAGCAGGATGCAGTGATCCTCAACAAGGGCAAGGACAACCCGGCCGCCAAGGCCCTGGTTGACTACCTCAAGGGGCCGAAGGCGGCAGCGATCATCAAGTCCTATGGTTACCAACTGTAAATGAACCTATCGAGTGCCGATTTTTCCGCGATCTGGCTGACCCTGAAACTGGCGTCCCTGACCACCCTGATCCTGCTGGTCGTCGGCACTCCGATAGCCCTGTGGTTATCACGTACTCGCTCCTGGCTACGCGGACCGGTCGGTGCCGTGGTAGCCCTGCCCCTGGTCCTGCCGCCCACGGTGATCGGCTTCTATCTGCTGCTGGCCCTGGGTCCCAACGGTTTCTTCGGCCAATTCACTCAGTCCCTGGGTCTGGGCACCCTGACCTTCAGCTTTAGCGGCCTGGTGCTGGGCTCGGTGATCTACTCCATGCCCTTTGTCGTACAACCGCTGCAGAACGCTTTCTCGGCCATTGGCAGCCGCCCCCTGGAAGTGGCCGCGACCTTGCGTGCCAATCCGTGGGATACCTTTTTCAGCGTGATCCTGCCCCTGGCTCGGCCGGGCTTCATCACCGCCTCGATCCTGGGTTTTGCCCATACCGTCGGCGAGTTTGGCGTGGTGTTGATGATCGGCGGCAATATTCCAGAGAGGACCCGGGTGGTCTCGGTGCAGATCTACGACCACGTAGAGGCGATGGAGTACGCCCAGGCCCACTGGTTGGCCGGAGCCATGCTGGTGTTTTCGTTCCTGGTACTGCTGGCCTTGTATTCGAGCCGCAAGACCAAGGCCGGCTGGAGCTGACCCCATGAGCATCCAACTCACACTGCAACTGGGCTACCGCCAATTTGCCCTGGATCTGGACCTGCAATTGCCAGGGCGAGGCGTGACCGCGCTCTTCGGCCACTCAGGTTCGGGCAAGACCACCTGCCTGCGCTGCATTGCTGGCCTGGAACGCGCTGGACGCGGACGCATCCAGGTCAACGATGAACTCTGGCAAGACAGCCAGCGCAAGCTATTCGTCCCGCCCCACAGGCGCTCCCTGGGCTATGTGTTCCAGGAAGCCAGCCTGTTCCCGCACCTGTCGGTGCAGGCCAACCTGGAATTCGGCCTACGGCGCATCCCCAAGCCACAGCGCCGTGTCGACATGATCCAGGCGACGGAACTCCTGGGTATCGGCCACTTGCTGCAACGCCATCCCCAGCACCTGTCGGGTGGCGAGCGCCAGCGCATCGGCATTGCCCGGGCCCTGCTCACCAGCCCCCGACTGTTGCTGATGGACGAACCCCTGGCCGCCCTGGATTCCAAGCGCAAGAACGAAATCCTGCCCTACCTGGAACGCCTGCACGACGAGCTGGACATCCCCGTCCTCTACGTCAGCCACTCCCAGGATGAAGTAGCACGCCTGGCCGACCACATCGTCCTGCTCAGCGAGGGTCAGGCCCTGGCCAGCGGGCCCATTGGTGAAACCCTGGCCCGTCTCGATCTGCCGCTGGCCCAGGGGGACGATGCTGGTGTGGTGCTGCAAGGCCAGGTCAGTGCCTACGACTCGGTTTACCAGCTACTGAACCTGCAATTGCCCGGTAGCGACCTGCAGGTGCGCGTAGCTCACGAGCCGGTAGCGCCGGGCAAGACCGTACGCTTCAAGGTCCAGGCCCGGGATGTCAGCCTGAGCCTGCAGCCCAGCGAACACAGCAGCATCCTCAATCGCCTGCCGGTTACCGTCCGCGAAGAAATACCGGCCGACAACAACGCCCATGTCCTGGTGCGCCTGGATGCCATGGGTTCTGCCCTGCTGGCGCGCATCACCCGCTATTCCCGCGACCAACTTCAACTGCACCCAGACCAGCAACTCTGGGCGCAGATCAAGGCAGTGGCGGTCCTGGCTTGACCCCCAGGACGATGCTCATTGCAGCAAAGTGCTTGTCAGGAGAAATATTCCGGCGTTAGGCTACGCGCCTTCTTTCCCGTCCCAGGACGATTGCCGACGTGAACAACTAAGCCTTCCAGAAATGTACTCGCAACGAGCCTCGACAGCGCTCGTTGATCTGTTCTCACATTTTCCGGAGGTGCTGATGACTCACGTCACACGGCTGCCTGCGCTGGTTTCCCTGAACCAGCTGACTTATCAATTCGCCAATGGCGAGATCCTGTTCAACGCCCTGAACCTGACATTCGATCGCCAACCAACGGCCATCGTTGGGCGCAACGGCATGGGCAAGTCCCTGCTGTTGCGCCTGATCGCCGGTGAACTGCCCGCCTCGTCCGGCAGCATCAACTGCAACGCTCGCCTGGCCTATGTGCCCCAGGACCCATCGCCACAACCGCAGCAGAGCGTCGCCCAGGTCGCGGGGCTTGCCCAGGCCCTGGAAGCTCTTGAGCGCCTGGCAGGCGGCACCGCCAGTCTGAACGACCTGCAACAGGTCGATGAGCGCTGGGACCTGGCCGAACGCCTGCGCCAAGCCCTGGACGCCTCGGGGCTGCAGAGCGTCGAGCCGCATGACCTCGCCGCCACCCTGAGCGGCGGCCAGCTGGCCCGGGTGGTGCTGATCGGTGCCCTGCTCAGCGGCGCCGAGCTCCTGCTGCTCGACGAGCCCAGCAACCACCTGGACCGTGCTGGCAGGCACTGGCTGATGGAGCAGCTCCAACAATGGCGCGGCGGCCTGATCCTGGTCAGCCACGATCGCCAACTGCTGATGCAGGTGCAGCGCATCGTTGAACTCACCCCCCAGGGGGTGCAGGCCTACGGTGGCAACTACGCACTGTTCCAGGCCCAGCGCGAAGCTCATCACCAAGCGGCCCAGACGGCCCTGGAGCATGCCCGCACCCAGCGCAGCCGTGAACACAAGCGCCTGCAACGCGAGCACGACACCATCCAGCGCCACGCTGCGGCATCGCGCAAATACGCCAAGTCCGCCAATGTCTCGGGATTCGAGCGGGCCAAGATGCTTGGCGCCGCGCGAGACATCATGGGCAAGGTGCGCCAGGCCCACCGGGGGCACAAGGGCGCTCTTGACGATCAGGTGCGCGAAGCCTTTGCCCGGGTCGGCCCGGAGCAACCGACCCTGCTCACCTTGCCCGCGACGACCCTGCAGGCTGGCCAGGCAGTGCTCAACCTGCAACGGGCCCAACTGCCATGGTTGGACAGCCAGGCACCCTCCTCATACCTGACCTGCAACGTCACCGGACCAGCCCGTATCGCCCTGGTGGGGCCCAACGGTTGCGGCAAGTCCACCTTACTGAAGATGCTTGCTGGCTTGTTGTCTCCTGTGAGCGGCGATTGCCGGGTAGCGGTGAGCAGCGCCTACCTGGACCAGCACCTGGCGCAACTGGACCCACAACGCTCACTGCTCGAACAACTGGGTACAGCCGACACCCCTCTTGAAGAGAGCGCCTTGCGCACCCGCCTGGCACGCCTGCAACTGGATGCCCTGCGGGTACAGCAACCCTGCGCCCTGCTCAGCGGTGGAGAACGGTTGAAAGCCGCCCTGGCCCTGGCACTGTGGAACGGCACCCCGGCCCGCCTGCTGTTGCTCGACGAACCCACCAACCACCTCGACCTGGAATCGGTGCAGGCGTTCGAACGAGCCCTGCGCGACTTTCCCGGCGCCCTGGTAGTGGCTTCCCACGATCAGGATTTTCTCCAGGCCCTGGTTGTCACCCATGTCCTGGAATGGTCCGCCCAGGGCTGGCACCTCAGGGAGCTGCGCCCATGAACTGAAATCACGCCGCCAACACCCGCCAGGGACAAGCCTTCATGCTAGATTTGTCCCTTCATCAATGGACAGGGAGCGCCAACCCATGCAGTTCGGCTACACCATCATCTATGTACCCGAGGTCGAAAAATCCTTGCAGTTCTTCGAGCAGGCCTTCGGCTTCAAACGACGTTTCCTGCATGAATCCGGCACCTACGGCGAACTGGAAACCGGCAGCACGGCCCTGGCTTTTGCCGACCATCAACTGGCCGAGATGAACTTCAAGACGGGCCATGTTGCCGCCCATGCCTCACCACAACCTCTGGGCATGGAACTGGGCCTGGTCACCGACGACGTTCATGCGGCCCACGCCAAGGCCCTGCGCTATGGAGCCCAGGAGCTCGCCGCCCCCAACAGCAAGCCTTGGGGGCAGATCGTCTCCTACGTACGCTGCCCGGACGGAACCCTGGTGGAATTGTGCACCCCGATCGGGGCCTGAAGCTGGAAGCAGGCGGGCAAGACTACTTGAGCTTGACCGCCGTCCCGGTGGCAAAGACCACCACCATGCCACCACGTCCGGATGGCATGCTGATCTCGAAGTCCAGCCCGACCACCGCATCGGCGTGGCATTGGCGGGCACGCTCCTTGATTTCGTCGGTGGCCTGGATGCGGGCCTCCTTCAAGGCTCGCTCCAGGGTCTGGGAGCGGCCACCGAAGAAGTCACGCATACCGGCGAACATATCGCGCACCACGTTGATGCCCTGGACAGATTCGGCACTGACGATGTCCAGGTAAGCGGCAATTTCGCGACCTTCGATATGGGCGGTGGTGGTGACAATCATGTGTTTCTCCCTTGAACGGACAACCCATCCCGATAGCCCGGGACGGCAACGCCGGCGATGGTAGCAGAGCGGCAGTGAGCGCCGCAGGGATGGCCACGAACGACAGCCCCGCTCGATGGCGGGGCTTGGTATCAGGGTTTCAGGGGACGCTCTTCATCCAGTTCCGACAGGCTCTTGCCATCGTCCGGATGCTTCCACGTCTGCGGTGGCGGTTCCTTGTGCTCGACCTCGCAGGGCTCCGTCTCATCGCTGCTTTCATGCTCATAAGGGCGCTGCCGTTGTATTGCCATGCCCACCTCTCTTCCTGAAGGGATTTTCGAGTCGCCCAATCAGGTTAGAACAGATCTGGCAACGATCCGCAGTCAGCCGACCAAACAACGCTGGCGTCCTGATCGAAGATGAAACTTGTTTCACCCAGGCGCCCGCTTGAGCCTTGTATAGTCGCCCTGCTCATTCAAGCAACTACGTTGTTCGCCCGCTCTCCCGCGGGCTTTTTTTTGCCTCGGCAACACCGAGGCCCAGGGCCTCATTGGGGCTCGACTTCCTGGCAATCCTTGAGCAGGACCTGCTCCTTGGCGGTGTGGTCGGCCTCCAGGAACGACAACACGGCCTCCTTGCCCTTGGTGTGCCAGCGGAAGCTGTTCTGTTCGTCGTCCGCCACATACAAGGCTCCAGAGGCCGAGCGGGCGATATGCATGGGGATCAATTGGTCCTTGTAATAAAGGGTGGCGAACGAGGTGCCATTGTCGATGTTCAGGTAGGCTGCATCGACACGAACCTTGCCTTCGCACTGATAGCGCGCAACCTGGCTCTGGTAGGTCGGCTCCTGGACCTCCGGCTGAGGCTGCGCGGCCTGGCCCAGGATCGGCAGGGCCGCAGCCAGGACAGCGGCGCAGAGCGGTGCGAGACGGTTTTTCATGGTGTTTCCCCCAGACAGAATAAGACGCCTCATGGGACTGGCAGCTCCATTTTTAGTTCAGCCATGCCGACTCCCCGCCCTAGAACAGCTCGTCCAGTTGCTCGAAGTATTCGCGCTGCAGGGGCTGGTCCGGCCCCCCCAGCTCGCGCAGGTACTGATCGGCAATCTCCAGGCCGATCTGCTCGCGCAGGTCACGATGGACAAAGGCAATATCCAGCCAGCGATCGGCCAGGCCACCGCGCCCAAGGTCAATGAAGTGCAACTCATCGCGCCCATCGACGAAGACATTGCTGTCGCCCAGGTCGCCGTGGGAGAACAGCAGCTCTTCCCTGGGCCTGTTGTCCTGCAAGCGGGCCCGCAAGTCCTCGGCGCTGGCCAGGCCCGGCCATTGCCCGAGGTCATGCTCCACGGCGCACAGTCCATTGACCAGCAGGTAGTCCAGCTCGGCGAGGCGCACTGCGATCCCCGAATCGAATGGACAACCCTGTGTCGGCACCGCCTGCACCCGCTGCAAGGCCATCTGGAACAGTTCCAATGCTACCCGCGGTTCACCGATCAACTCGGACAGCGGCACTCCCGGTACCTGGCGGGTGATCATGAACTCATGCTCCTGGTCCTGCGCCACCAGCACCAGCTCGGGTACCTTCAGGCGCCCGGCCAACCACTCCAGCACCCTGGCCTCGCGCAACACACTGTAGGTGGTGGGTGCGAAGATGGCGGGCGACGACTTGAGGAAAAAACCCTCGCCCCCACGGCGAAAGCCATGCACCTGGCACGGCGACTCGCCGATCGTATCAGGCAGCAGGGTCGCTTCACCGATGAAGCGGGCGATACTGGCAGGCAGCTTCATCGACCGGGCGCCCCTGCCGCTCCAGAGGGTGGCGTGGTAGCGACAGGTTCTGCCGGCTCGCTTCGGTCATACGGCATCAGCTCCAGATAGTCAGCGAGCCCGGCCTGGACCACAGGCTTGACCATGATATGTACACGGTGGCGCAACAGGCCCATCTCGATATCGTCGCGACGGCGAACCAGGACGTAACCACAACCGCTCCAGAACGCGCGGGCCCGCAGGTTGTCCTCCACGACCACCAACCGCAACCAGCGCGCACCTTGCTGGCCGGCCCAGTCTTGGAGTGCTCGATGCAGTTGCCGGGCGATACCGCTGCCCTGGCGGGCAGTCGCTACCATGAACAGGCCGATGTGCCAGACCCCCACGACCATCAGGTCGCTGACGATACTGCTGAACGCCACCAACTCATCCTGGGCATCGAAAAACCCGATCTTCCATTTACGAGTAAAACTCCAGCCCGCGGGCAAGCTGTCCTGGATCTCGTCCCGGGCCTCGTCCGGCTGTGGCGCAGAGCCATGCACAATGTGGAAATAATCCGGATTGGCAACAAAGAAACACTGCAACGCAGCCTCATCGGCCAGGGTGATTTCCCTGGCCCTCAGTGCCATCGATGCAACCTGGGGCAACACTGTCGGCGACATGTTCTGACTCCGTTCCGAACGTTCTAGGCATGATTTGGAAGGAGCGATCCTAGCGCGCCGAAGACCTGGCAACCGGCATTATTTGTTGGAAAACTGTACCCGCGACCCTGGCGGCAGTGCTCATCCGTTTTGTTATCATCCGGCCGCCCTACACGACCAACTGTGTCTTTTTGCTGTGGATTTGCCCAATGCCCGATTCCTTGTCCTCCCCTGGTTATCTGCGCTTGTTGGCCCTGCAGCAGCGCATTCATCAATTCACCCAAGACCAGGCCGCCGAGCGCGGTGACCACCCCGATGACCTCGCCACCCTACTGTGGACCAGCGACTACAACTACCTGGCCCTGGCCCCGATGCGCGGCGGATTGCATGTGGAATACCACGGCGAACTGTGGGACGAACCTTTTGCCTGGACCCTGGAGTGCCTGGCCGAACAAGCCGTGGCCAGTACGCTCAGCTCGCTGCTGTTCTCCGGTCCCGATACCGGGGCCAACGGCACCCGTGAATGGGAGTTCACTGCGCTGCTGGACAGCGACGCGACCTTTAGCCAGCTCAGGTCACTGGTGATCCGCCCGACCGAACCTGAGCACCACAACATCTCGCTGGTGCAGAAAGCGGGCCGCATTATGGAGGAAGCCGGGGAAATCGCCCGCTTCGTCGCCAAGACGCCCTACCTCAGTGAATTGACCCTGCCCAATGCCCCCGATGGCAACTTCTTCGAGGTCGATTTGCCGTACCTGGAACAACTCCACATCGGTGCAGGCTTTGACACCCAGGGCTTTATCGACAACCTGGCCGCATCGAGCAACCTGCCACGGCTGTTCAACCTTGACTTCAGCGAGTCCACCGAACTGCAGCAAACCTGGCCGGAGCAACGCGAGCCTGGCACCGTCACATCCTTTGCCAGCTATGAAAAGCTGTTCGCCAGCCCAGCCTTCGACTCAGTGCGAGCCTTGCGCCTGCGCAATACCTGCCTGAGCCTTGAGCAGCTGCAAACCTTGCAGCGGATGCGCCCGGGCTTGCAGTTCATGGTGATCCAGGCCACAGCGGGAGGTTATGTGAGCCATTTCGCCCAGCAGGTATTCCCCTGGCGCCACCTGGTGCAGCCGGAGTTGGGGCAACGCTGAAGTCGCTTCGAACCAAGGATGATCGTAGCTCTCTGATTTATCTTGGTTTTTCTATTGGTTACAGAGCCAGGAAAGCGGCCTTTTTGCCGAGTTCGACCTTGATTCGAGAGGAGTGGATGTATATATTCCACACCCTGTTTCAAACACTGGGTGACTGTCTCCCCAGTGCCGCGTTATCGCGCTACCGCCCGAATGGCGAAACTGGTAGACGCATGGGACTTAAAATCCCCCGCTCGTAAGGGCGTGCCGGTTCGATTCCGGCTTCGGGCACCATACAAATCAAGGGCTTGCGTGATTTTTCCTCTCGCAGGCCCTTGTTGTTTCTGGTCCGCAAAAACGACCGTGGTCCGCAATTAGATATTTACATCCCTCCTCCGGCGTCCTGCCGATCGGCCACAAACTCCATCACTCAATGCGACACCACCACGACTGCGCGTACAGCGCTCCATCAACTTCTTCAAGCCCACTGATGTTAAGACCGAGCTGAGCCATACCGTTGATCTTTGCATCATGTAGTCTCGGGAAAACATCAGGACCCGGACCACTATTGAAGATCCAGGCCTGGATGCAGCAGCGCCCAAGCTCTTGGCTGTGAGACTCAAAAATATGAACGTCACCCTTCCGGGCTGGATCTTCCTGAGCCTTTCGGCAGGTATTACTACGCCACGCTCCCTGCGGCGAACGATTAGAAAATTCATGGGGATCACATCATACTGTATATGCATACAGTATTTCACCGTTCAGCACTCCAACGAAGAGAAGCCGACAGGCGGAGCTATGCTTTCCTTCTCAGCCTGAGGGCATCGCCATGTGCGGACGACTCTCGCAGTACCGCGGCATTCATGACTTCGTTGCGGTGCTCAGCATGCCGGACGCATGGCAGAACAATGTCGGTGACCAGCCACTGGGGCGCTACAACGCGGCACCAACGATGCAACTCGCCCTCCTCCATGCTACCGGCGACCAGCTACACGCCGACGCTGTCCGCTGGGGATGGCGCCCGCACTGGGCGAAAGACCGCGCTGCGCCGATCAATGCCCGGGTCGAGAAAGTGGCCCGCGGGCCTTTCTTCCGCCAGATCTGGCCACACCGCGCTATCTGCCCGATCGATTCATGGTTCGAATGGGTGGGCGAAGGCGGTCCGAAAAAACAGCCTTATCTGATCCGATACCGAGACAGCTCCCCTATCCTTTGCGCTTCAATCGGGCAACTTCCGGATCCGGACGAAGGCCCAGGCGAGCACGACGGCTTTGTGATCATCACCGCCGACGCCCAGGGCGGCATGGTCGACATTCACGACAGGCGCCCGGTAGTCCTAGCGCCGGAGCTGGCCCTGGAGTGGCTCGACCCAACCACACCGAAGGAGCGCGCCGAACAGATGGCGCTACAGCAGGGAGAAGCCGCCGAGGCCTTCGAATGGTTCAAGGTGAGCTTCGCCGTCGGCAACGTCAGGAACTACGGAGCGGAACTGATAGAGCCCACGACCAAACGCACTGGTGGAGATGCAGTAAATAACGGCTGATCAAAGAATAGAACAGTTATTACAAATTAGTCTTACACCTCAATCTACTGACTCTAGGTCCACACGAATAGCCTGATGGTTTAACTTAGCGCCTGCCTTACATAGGTCTGACATGCAGCAAGCGCGATTAATCCTTGGTCACCGTCTCTGTCAATGATGACAATTCGTTGAGCATGGCGCCAGGTCGAGTCAGACACGGGCCGTCTTATGAGCCAAGCTGCAGAGTCTCGAAACCGAGATCAAAACGAAGATGGAACCAAATACCTCCAAGAGAAAGATACATGGTACTTGCCAGCACCCCCTCCAGCCGGCCCACCCTATATAAGCTCCACGCTACACATCTTCTAATTTTACTTACTCCACTACCGCTCATCCACAAAATCAAAAAACATAAAAAAGCAAATTGACATCAAAAAATTCAAGTCTACATTACAGGATGCGTCAACCACTCACAAAAGGAATTGACATGCAAACTCAAAATGATGAGTACATCGCAGAAAAAACATCAGCCTGGCTAAACAATCAAGAGGCCGAACTAAACAAACCACCAACACTTATCATGCCGAACATCTTCGCTCAGGAATGGAACAGCTCTAACCTCTCAACAAGCGCACTCGCCCTTCAAGATGAATCAGATCCCACAAACCCATTCTTCAGTCCATCTTCCGGATTCGCTACTGGTGATTACATCAGCGCAGCAAATAAAAATGCAAGTAGCGGGACCGTGCCTATTAGCATTCAAGAAGGCCTTCAAACCAGTATTGATATTGCCCGCAGACGCTCCGGATACGATCCAGTGGATCAGCCTACGACTAGCAAACCTCATACAAAGGGTGATCATGATCATTTCATTGCATTTACAAATGAAATTTCTAAAATCCCATTCCTGTCTCTCATAAATGCAGAAAATAAAATAATTGAGCAGAAAAGCCATAATGCGAATGATCTTATCGACTCATTTGCGGCCGCCTTCACAGGTCTAAAAAACCAAGATATTGAAGGCATAAAAAAATCGCTCACACAACTAACTAAAGCAGCACTTTCTTACGCTGACAAGAAAGAAGAACAATCAAATTTCACTCAAAATATCCTTCAACAAGAAAACAACGATTTACACTTCATGTTGTATTCCAGCATATTCACAATTTCTGCAACGGCCAAAAAAGGAACTATAATCTACCAATCTTCTTACACTCTAACTCGAGCAATCTACTCCGTCTCACTAGCAAGCTGGAACAATGTAAAGAATAAGTTCTGCAACCAACAAAAAACCGAGACCGAAGACTGGCTCAAAAACATCACAACTCCTTCTAAGCAGGACTCTACCGTAAGGGCAATTTGTTTAGAAGGCAAGTAGTCGCTACTGACTGCCTGATGGTATTTCGGCGATCAAAATCTGCCGAAATACCACATTGCGCGGCCTAACTTAAACAGTCCTTTTCTGAATCAAAAAAATTAATGCTTACTGTTGGGTTATTTAAAAGCGTTATCCACGGCGAGCAACTCCATCTAATTCCCAATACGTTGCCGGCGCTCTGCAAGCAGAGCCCGCACCTTCACCTCGAGACTGCCGATCTTGCGTAAGCCGGCGACAGCCCAAAGCGGAATGGTCGACATCCGCGACCGGCGGCCCGTGCGTGGTCTTGGCACCTGACCTGGCCCGGGAATGGCTAGACCCAGCAATGTCCAGGGAACACGCCGAACAGATGGCCCTTCACCATGGAGAACCGTTCGAGTGGTTCCGTGTCAGCGACGCCGTCGGCAACGTTAGGAATCACGGAGTAGAACTGATAGAGCCTTTGGCAAGGCCATCATAGGCCTGCTCGCACGTCACTCCCCTGCTCCGGCTTTGATCAGCATCTGCCGCCAGGTCTCCCGCTCTTTGATCAGCGCACTTGAACAGCTCGGCAAGCACCAGGGGGGTGCGGGTTGCCACGGGCACGAAAGCCAGTGACGACCATCAAGACAATGGCCGGAACGACCACCGCACTGGCCACGAGCATCGCGCCTTCGACCCCGGCCACCTTCAACGCTTGTGCACCGATGATCACCCCCACTCCGATAGCGCTGTTCAATACCGCCGTATGGATGGCGGTCGCTGGCAAGGTATGGCTGCCAGCGATCCGTAACACCCAGGTTTGCAAGCCGGTAAACAAGGCAGAGATCGCCACGCCCCAAGCCACCAGCAGCACGACGACAGGTACGACGCCCAATAACGGGCCATGGATGCCCAGCACGGCCAGCACCAGGGTCATGGTGACCAAGGCCAGCAAGATCAAGGCTCGCAAGTGACGATCGATGAAGAGTGCGCTGAGCAGGTTGCCCAAAAAGCCAGCCGCCCCGAAGGCGAACAACAGGACCGCGATCATGTATGACGTGATACCGGGTACCTGGCCGATAAAGGGCTCGACAAAGGTATAGGCGCCGAAATGGGCAGCGGCTGTCAGCCCGGTGATGAAGTAAGTGCTCAACAGATCCTTGCGCCGCAGGATTGCCCCAAAGCCAACGCCCTTGGCCAGCGAGGGAATGGTCATGGAGGGCAGCACCAGCATCATGGCTGCGGCACTGACCGCGCACATCAGCGCCAGGCCGGCGAACGCCGTGCGCCACCCCGCGTACTGGCCCACCAGATTGACCAATGGAACACCCATCACGGTAGCGATCGTGATGCCGCCCAGAACGATCGAAGTCGCCAGTCCAACACGCTGCACCGGCACCAGGTGGGCGGCTGTTGCCGCCACGATTGCCCAGAACACCCCATGGGCCAGCGCCCCGACGATACGAGCGGCAAGCAGCAACGAGAACTCAGGAGACAATGCCGCCAGGCCATTGGACAGCGCCAGGATCAGCATCAATGCAAGCAGCAGCGCCTTGCGCCCTATCCACCGATTCAGCCAATTGGACAACAGGCCACTGGCAGCACCGATCCAGGCGTACACAGTGACCGTCAAGCCGATGGTGGATGGCGCCCGTCCAAGATCGCCAGCGATCTGCGACAGCAAGCCAATGGGCGCGAACTCGGAGGTGACCATGGTGAACGAGGCGATGCACAGCACGCAAAGCGCACACCCTATCCGCAGAGCTGAGTGGTCCATGGGCGAATTCATCCTTGTTCATGATCGAATCAGCAAGCCCCGCCCGCACCTGGGTTGGCTGCGGGTGGGCCCGACGAAAACCGGGACACATCATATCCGGTTCATCGAAACATGCCCGCCGCGATGGGCACCCATCATCTAGGCGAACTTCTGGAGGGAGAGCCCTCCTTAACGGGCACCCAGCAACTGGAAGGACAACAACCCTGCTGCCGTCATCAGCAACGAACCGACCACGTGCAATGAAATCGACCCCAGCGCCCAGAGTAACCTGCCCTCCTGTATCAGGGAGACCGTCTCGGCCGAAAAGGTCGAGAAGGTCGTCAGTCCTCCACAGAAGCCGGTGATGATCAGTAAGCGCCACTCGGGACTCAAAGAGGGAGAGGCCGCCAAAAAGGCGATGGCCAGGCCAATGATGTAGCCCCCAAGCATGTTCGCCAGCACAGTGCCAGGCGGGATGGCCGGGAACAGCACATTGAGCTTGAGCCCCAGGAACCAGCGCAACCAGGCTCCGATAGAGGCGCCAATGGCGATGACCAGCAGTGACTTCAGCATGATGGGCAGCCCCCAGGTGATTGCGATGGCCTAGGACGCTGCAAGCGGGAGTGACAAGATAAGGGCAATAAAGGCGGTAGGGTCATGGTCCTGTCCTGGATTGAGGACAGGGAAGCAGGTACGCCTACGCACCCTGTCCAGGGTTTGCGTAGGCATCATCAGCACGAAGCGGTTCAAGGAGGAATGCCATCTCCGGGGCAAATCCTATAGCAAGGCCAATGCGACCTTCAAGTTTGCATCACCCGGAAAGTGCCGCGCCAAGCCAGCCAGTGGCCCATCCAACCAGGCAGCACATTCCTTGCAGATTCACCTGGCGCTTAGCAGAAGAGTTCGCCCAGCACCATGGCCTCGTCATCCATGAACCGGTAAAGAGCCACGGGTACCGGGCGAACGTCTCAACGCTATGCGCTCGCCATGAGATGTTCAACTGTCAGCAATAATTGACCTGGACCGCGGCTTGCCCTGGTTACTGGCCGGCACCGGCAAACGCCCTGCGCCCGGCGCGCAGCTCGGTACGCAGCTCGCCAATGAGATTGGAGACATCCCGTACGCTAGTGAGCTGGGCCTGGGACACACCGTTCAACAGCAGGTCCACTCGGCCTGAAGCCGCATCGTAGATCTTGATGCTCAACGACCCGTTGGCGTTCACGCTGCAAATGCAGGAAAGCGGGAGAAAGCCGGACTCCAGTATGTGACAAAGCTCGCGAGTAGAGAGCATGGCCTTCTGACCTGTGTGGAGGGTTCTGGGAATTTTTCCCATTCAGGTTAGAACAGTATTCCTACACATGTATCAAGAAACACACAGGAAAATGTGGGGTGCCGCACAGTTTCTGAACATCCTGTTTTGCCCAAGTGCCTGTTCTTTTTCCCGGCAGCTGTGTAAGTTTCATTCCATGAACCGGCGTCCCAAACCCCATAGCACCCCGATTATTACCACCTTCACCGATAAGGTGGGCTAGCGGCTGGACCGCATCAACCCGCCTCGGAGGCGGGGCTCATGACCACTCTTCTGGGGCGACAAGAAAGGAGACGAAGCATGAACCACACCTCCACTGCCGTCTTGCACCTGTTGTGCGGCAAGATCGCTTCAGGTAAGTCGACCCGCGCCAGACAACTGGCAGAAGCCCCAGGCATCGTGCTGATCAGCGAGGATCAGTGGCTGGCAACGTTGTATCCGCAGATGATCCATTCGCTCGCTGACTACGTATCATGCGCCCGGCGCCTGGGCAGCGCCCTGGAACCCCTGGTGGTAGCCATGTTGCGAACGGGAACCAGCGTTGTACTGGATTTCCCGGCCAATACCCTGGCCCAGCGTGCCTGGCTGCGCTCCCTTGCCGACCGGGCGGGTGTCGCCCATCAACTGCATGTACTGAACGTCGACGAGGAGACCTGCCGGCGCCGCTTGCGCGAGCGCAACAGCTTGGGCGAACACCCCTTTTCCACCAGCGATGAGCAATTCGAATTGATCTGCAGTCACTTCGTTCCACCGCAGGCCGAGGAACAGTTGAATCTGGTGGAAACCTGACAGGGCCAGCCCCACAACGATCCCGCTCCTGTCGTCATGGGGCTGGCGCAACGCATGTGGGGCTTGGCCAGGCCTCAATGGAGGTAGCCGAAGCGCTCGATGTACTGGTCTTCCAGACGACGGCACTTCTCAGCGAATGGCGATGGGCCAGTGGAAGAGCCCGGCATTGCCATGCTCAGTCGGCGGCAACGGAGGATTTCGTCCTGGGCCCGTTCCCGTTCCCGGTCTATCTCAGCGTTGTACCTGACGATGCAGGCTCCCAAGACCACAGCAATACCCACCAGGGACAGCACCAGCATCCTAAATCCGTCCTCACGGTCATCCCTTCCGTCATCGTGTTGGATCATCAGCATCCCGCCGCCAATACACAAACTCCCCTAAAGGAGGTTACGTACTGTAGCAGTTCTGCCAACAACGACCGAAGCCGCCAAAGGCCGGGAGTGACATTGCCCGCCCTCGTGCCCGCCCGATATCAGGACGGCGCCAGAGCCAGAAAAACATCAGACAGGGAAGCTTGCCTGGTCAAATTTCAGGCAAAAAAAAGCCCAAGTAGCTGATGGACACTTGGGGCTAAAAATGCATAAACCGTGGTAGGTGAACGCAGGGCTATAGTAACGGACTGGTACATTCTGTAACAAGTTTTTTTCCGGAAAAAACGTAAATAAAATCACTTTATCTGGAAAATATCCACAATTTTTTTAAGTCATTGGATTTCAAGGATTTATTTTCCAGCACTTGGCAATTACCTTTCGACGAACTGCCACAACGTTCGTCCGACAGCCCACCGCTTAAACGAAAGTGCGATGAAAATTCACACAATCGCAACAGACAGGCATCCAGGGCACCCTTAAATTGCCGGCACCTGCCTGAACGGAATGTGCTGCATGAACGACTTCCTCGATACGCTGCCCCTGCTCCTGTGCCTCACCACCTTTGCCTGGTGCTGCTGGGGCTAGGCCAAACCTTCGAGGCGCAAGCACCAACACCACCCAGGCATCCCTTTCCCATCCTACGATTCACACCGGCTCAGCAAGCCTGCAATTGCCGAACACTCCCCGACCGATAGCCCGAGCCCTTAGCAGATGCGCTTGCACCTGGCTCGATTCCGACTCGAATATCAGCGTCGAAGTCTCGACCCGTGCTCCGCAGTAATCGAAGACGCCGTGATCGATCTGGGTTTTCATGGCCTGGAGGTAACCATGCCGTTCGTAGGTACCGGCATCGGCTCCGGCAACCCCCACCATATGTACCCGCAGGTGCCGAAGCTTCTTCACCAACGGAGCGTCGGCTTGAAAATCAAAGGCCCAGCCATTGGCGAATACCCGGTCGATCCAGCCCTTGAGCAAGGCCGGCATGGCCCACCAATAGACGGGATAAACCAGCACCAGGACATCGGCGCGATCGATCCGGGCCTGCTCGGCAAGCACATCGGCGGGCGGTGCGGCCTGCCCTCGGTGTACCGCGATATCGGCGGCAGCGAAACACGGATCGAAGGCTTCGGCCCAGAGGTCGGCCAGTTCGAAGGAGTGCTCCGGACCAGAGTCCTCGATACCTGCGATGACCTCCCGTGCCAACTGCTGGCTCAGGGACAAGGGATCATGATGAGCAACCACGATGAGTGCGTGCATGGCAAAGGCTCCTGTTGCTGGATTGCGCGACTTGCTGGGGGTTTATATACTTTTAGTAAGTTACTAACGATAAGTTACTTTTGGTATATAAGCATGTCAAGCAACCAGGAAAGCACTCCCAATCCGCCTCCCCGACGGCGTCTGTCGCGGGAACAGCGGCTGCAACAATTGATGGCAGTGGCCTGGAGGATTGTCCGTGAACATGGCACCGAAGCCCTGACCCTGGGTTACCTGGCCGAGCAGGCGGGGGTTACCAAGCCTGTGGTCTATGACCATTTCGCCACTCGAGCGGTGCTGCTGATAGCGCTGTACCAGGACTTCGATCAGCGCCAGACCCTCCAGATGGACCAGGCCCTTGAGCGCAGCGAACCACTGCTGGCCCATCGCGCAAGGGTGATCGCCAGCTCCTATGTCGATTGCGTGCTACTCCAGGGACGGGAGATACCCGGGGTCATTGCGGCCCTGGCCAGCTCGCCGGAACTGGAAGCCGTCAAACTCCAGTATCAGCAAGTTTTCCTGGATAAATGCCGTAGCAACCTGCAGCCCTTTGCTGAGGGCGCCATCATCTCAGCCGCGGCATTGCGGGCGATGCTCGGCGCTGCCGAGGCGGTCTCCCATGCGGCAGCCCTGGGGGACATCACTCCAGCGCAAGCTCAGGACGAGCTCTACGCCAACATCGTGGCCATGGTCGAGCGCGCTCGCGCAAACGAATCGATATCCCGTCGGGGTGCAATTGAATGAAACCCCCATTGCATCCCTAGAACAATCGGAACGCGTAGACTGCGCACATGACCGACAATGCCCGCCAGCCCGGGGCGCACAGACCGAGAGCCACCATGTCGCGACAATCGCCTGCATCCTCGACGCCCCTTGCCGACAGCGCCGAGCCACCACTCACCCCGGACACCCTGGTACTCGACCCACAAGCCAGCCGCGTGCTCTCGGTCTTCGACTTCGATGGCACCCTCACCCGCCACGACAGTTTCGTGCCGTTTCTGCGCTTCGCCTTCGGCCCGCGCCGCTTCCATCAGCGGATGCTCAAGCTGGCCCTGCCCAGCCTGGGGTTTCTCGCCCGCCGGGTGGCTCGCGATCAACTCAAGGCGCGACTGATCAACGTCTTCCTCAAGGGGATCGAAGCGGCATGGGTGCAACAGCAGGCCGAGGCATTCTGCCAACGCTCCTGGAACCAACTGATGCGCCCCGCCGGCCTGCTGGCGGTGGCCGACGAACTGCGCTCCGGAGCCCAGGTGACTTTGTGCTCGGCCTCGCCGGCCCTGGTTCTACAGCCATTCGCCAAGCGCCTGGGGATCGAGTTGATCGGCACCGAACTGGAGGTCATCGATGGCGTCCTGACCGGGCATATCGTTGGCAACAATTGTCGCTGCGAGCACAAGGTCCTGCGCCTTGAAAGCATCTATGGCCCCCTGGAGCAGTACCGTTTGCGCGCCTGGGGCGATACCCGGGGCGATCGCGAGTTGCTCGCCGCGGCCCAGGACGCTCACTGGCGGCACTTTCACCCAGCCTGGCGCCGTGGGCAGCTCGCTCGCTGAGGCTCACCAACAGCCCACTCTGGTCGTGCTCGACTAGCCCAGCCAGTGCCCCTGGGTCCCAGCAGCGGTTGTCGAAACGAGCCCGGCTCAGCGGTCCACCGCCTTCAATCGGGCTTGTGGGCCAGCCGCTGGCGCATGCTGGCACTGGCAACGGGGCCGGCCTTTATGGTGCAGGCCTCCAGCGGCACCACCCGACCCTCGACCCTCTCCACCATTGCCGGCTCTACCGGCCTGCCACTCTGGCTATCGATAAGCTGCACGCTCTGGCCTTCAGGCGCGAAATGGCGATTGCCCCATACCACGAACGCCATGAGCACCACGCGAAAATCCTCTCCCTTGGCGGTAGGCACATACTCATGGCGCACAGGACGCTGGCAATAAGCTCGACGCTCCAGCAACCCCGCCTCCACCAGCGAGTTGAGACGCCGGGTCAGCATGTTCGGAGCGATCTCCAGGCTGCGGGAGAACTCATCGAAACGCCTCAAGCCATGCAGTGCATCACGCATGATCAGGATGCTCCACCACTCCCCAACCCGCTCCAGGGACCTGGCGATCGGGCATTCTGCCTGCTCCAGGCTTCTTCGCTGCATGGCCGACTCCTGCGGTAACGTTCAAGTATTTGTGGAACCGGATGTTACTTTCATCATGATAGTATCGTCCACGCTTCATCTTCCCCGATCAGGTAAATCGAAGGAGCAAGTGCGGCATGAGCAAACGCATCGTAGTTACAGGCATGGGTGCAATCACTCCGCTGGGTTGCGGAGTCGAGCAGGTCTGGCAGCGCCTGCTGGCAGGTCGCTCGGGAATCCGCCAACTGCCAGAGCAATTCATTGCAGGCCTGTCCACCACCATCGGTGGCCAGGTGCCGGATTCGATCGAGGATCCTCAAGCCGGCTTCGATCCTGACCGACTCCTGGCCGCCAAGGAACAGCGCAAGATGGACCGCTTCATCCTGTTCGCCCTGGCCGCTGCCGAAGAAGCCCTGGCCCAGGCCAACTGGCGCCCGGATACCGCCGAGGCCCAGGAACGCACGGCCACCATCATCGCTTCGGGGGTCGGCGGCTTCCCTGCTATCGCCGAAGCGGTACGCACCAGCGATAGCAAGGGACCGCGACGTCTTTCGCCCTTCACCATCCCATCATTCCTGAGCAACCTGGCTGCCGGCCAGGTGTCGATCCGCCATGGGCTCAAAGGGCCGCTGGGCACCCCGGTCACGGCTTGCGCCGCCGGAGTCCAGGCCATCGGCGATGCCGCCCGGATGATCCGTGCAGGTGAAGTCGATGTCGCCCTGTGTGGTGGCGCAGAAGCCACGATCCATCAGGTCAGCCTGGCGGGCTTTGCTGCCGCACGTGCCCTGTCCAGCGACTACAACGACACGCCCCATCGCGCCTCGCGGCCATTCGACCAGGGGCGCGATGGTTTTGTCATGGGAGAAGGAGCGGGACTGCTGGTCATCGAGGAGCTGGAGCACGCATTGGCACGAGGCGCCCAGCCCATTGCAGAAGTGGTGGGATATGGCACCAGCAGCGACGCCTACCACATGACGGCAGGACCGGAGGACGGCAACGGCGCCCGTCGCGCCATGGAACTGGCCTTGCGACAGGCCGGTATCGCCCCCTCTGCAGTGCAGCACCTCAACGCCCACGCCACCTCGACCCCGGTAGGCGACAAGGGCGAGTTGGCGGCCATCAGGGCGCTGTTCGGTAACGGCGCCAGCCCGGCCATCAGTGCCACGAAATCCGCCACGGGGCACTTGCTGGGCGCCGCAGGCGGGATCGAGGCGATCTTCACCATCCTCGCCCTGCGTGATCAAGTCGCTCCGGCAACACTTAACCTGGAGAACCCGGACGACGCAGCCGAAGGCCTGGACCTGGTCCGCGGCCAGGCCCGGAAGATGGCCATGCAGTATGCGCTGTCCAATGGCTTTGGCTTTGGCGGGGTCAATGCCAGCGTACTGTTCAAGCGTTGGGCGTAAGGCCGCAGGCCTGCGCGGTGCCTGGTACGAAGAGCGGCTTGTAGTCGCAATGGATCTGCAAGCTTTCGGTGTGGTTGCGGTGAATCTGGAAACCGCACTGCACCAAGGCTGCCTTGACGCCATCCAGCGCCATTGCATAACGCGCCTTCAGCAGTTGCTGGCGCTTGGGTGAGGTAAATACTCCCAGGGGCAAGAAGCGCAAGCGCTTGCCCTCAAGGACAATCGAAACATCGACATGCGTGCCATCCACATCGTGGCCATTGGCACCAAAGATATCGTCCACCTCATCCTGGCGTCCCGGGTAGCACCAGCAGAACAGGCGAATCCCCAGCCAGCGTGACAGCGTCCGGAAGCCGCCCAGCCTACTGCTGCGATTCTCATAGCCTCGTGTCACCAACAGTCGCGTGGTACCCGGCAAGCCTTGCTGGACCTTGAGCAACTGCTGGAAGACCTGCGAATCCAGCGCCACCTGCGACGATGGCCAGCGCGGCGCGATCGTCAATCCCTGATGGTCGCCCCTGTTGAAAATAAGCATAAACATCGCCCTGATGATTTTGTGCGGGCCATCCTACACAGGCAGGGCAAGTCGATGGACAAAATCTCCTCGCTCTTCAGCCTCCCTACAGCCATCTTCCCCCGTGACAGGACACAGGCAGTTTAGTTATCCTGATAATGGCTCATAGCCATCAACCATAAGATAAGAACAGTGACCACAGGTGCTGTATGTACGATTTGAAGAATCTGGTCATTGTCGACAAGAGCCATGGCTTGACCGTCCTGCAGGTCACTGCGGACCTGGTCGCCGGTGCACTGGAAGAACTGCTGGCCAATTGCGTCGCCAGCGCCAGCATCACGCAGAAACTGGACTACTCGATCCTGAGCCTCTACCAGGACAAGCTGGAGGCCGCCATGGGCAACATGAACCTACCAGCCCTGCCGATGGGTTCGACTCCGGAGGGCCTGCGCTGACAGGAACCCGGAGCGGCCAACGGCGGCTCAGCGACGCGATTTCTGTTGACGCCCGGTGCTGGCAACGCCAACGGCACTCGCCTCGTTGTCCCGCCATTGCGCCAGCAGCCGCTGAGCATTCTCTTCGCAATCCATGCCATCGGGCTTGCCTTCGATCCCGGCGATCAGGGCCAGCAAGTGACTGCGGTTGTGCGCCAGGCGCTCCTGCAACGTCTCGATCTCCGTGACCTTGCGCCTCAGGCTCGCCAGCAGTCGATCATGGCGCTCCTCCCCTTTCACTGCTGACTCAAGTGTCAAGGTGCGCATTTCCTCCAGGCTGAAACCGGCCTGCTGCCCACAGGTGATGATTTCCAGGCGCTGCACCACATCCTCTGGGTAGTCCCTATAGCCGTTGCCCAGGCGCTGGGACTCGATCAAGCCACTGGCTTCATAAAAACGCAGGCGCGATGCGCTCAGGCCCGTACGTCGGGCCAGTTCACCAATCTTCATTTGAGTTGCAAATCTCCGGTTGACCTTAAGGATAACTTTAACCTTAGGCTTCTTCGCAATACAGCCCCGCCGCACATAAATCGACGCGCGGCGCCTCACCGGAGAACACCATGAACGCTTTCCAGCCCCTGCGTTTACCCAATGGCAGCACCCTGCCCAACCGCATCGCCAAGGCCGCGATGGAAGAGAACCTGGCAAACCTGGACCAGACCCCATCGGATCAACTGCTGCGCCTGTATCAGGCCTGGGCCGAAGGCGGAGCCGGTCTGTTGCTCAGCGGCAATGTGATGGTCGACCCCAGCGCCATGACCGGACCTGGCGGTGTAATGCTCGACGACAGCCAGCAACTGCAACGGTTTCGCCAATGGGCACGCATCGGGCAGGCCCAGGGTGCGCAGTTCTGGATGCAGATCAATCATCCTGGGAGGCAAATGCAGGCGAGCCTCGGCCAGACCACCGTCGCCCCCTCTGCAGTGGCCCTGGACATGGGTGGGCTATCGAAGATGTTTCCCCTCCCAAAGGCATTGGAAGAAGCCCAGATCAATACACTGATCCAGCGTTTCGCCCGCACTGCGGCGCTGGCCGAAGAGGCCGGATTCAGCGGCGTGCAGATCCACGCAGCCCATGGCTACCTGTTGAGCCAGTTCCTCTCGCCCCTGAGCAACCAGCGCCAGGATCGCTGGGGCGGTAGCCTGGAGAATCGTGCACGGTTGCTGCTGGAGGTGGTCAAGGCCGTACGCGCGACGGTCTCTCCTGGGTTCAGCGTGGCCGTCAAGCTCAATTCGGCCGACTTCCAGAGGGGTGGTTTCGAACCCGCCGACGCACGCCAGGTGGTGCTGTGGCTCAATGAGCTGCCGGTGGACCTGGTGGAGTTGTCGGGCGGCAGCTATGAAGCCCCAGCCATGCAGGGTGATGCCCGCGATGGCCGGACCCTGGCTCGCGAAGCCTACTTCCTCGAATTCGCCCGAGAGATTGCAGCCATTGCACGCATGCCGGTCATGGTCACGGGCGGCATCCGCCGCTTGCCGGTAGTGGAACAGGTCCTGGACAGCGGCGTGGCCATGGCCGGCATCGCAACCGCCCTGGCGGTAGACCCTGCCCTGCCCCGCCGCTGGAAACAGGGCGATCGCAAGGCCAGTGCCGAACTGCCGCCGATCCGCTGGAAACGCAAGGCCCTGGCAGCGCTGGCCTACATGGCACTGGTGAAGCTGCAGATGCGGCACCTTGCCGAGGGTCGCCAGACCAAACCAGGCTCCTCGCCCCTGCGCGCCCTGTTGCTGGAGCAATGGGCAACCCTGCATCGGACCCGGCAATACCGTCGGATGATGCAAGGCCGTGCGGTTCTGGTGGAAACAGCCAGTGCATGACACTGCCATCAAGGCTATTGTGCGGCCTCTATGGAGCTGGCCGGTGCGACGCTGTTTGCAGACCAGCTTGCAACCTGGCAGCTCCAGAGACGCCACTCAGCGGTACCGCTGAGCGTTGCGAACACGATCGCTGCAGTGCCGCGCGCTTGAAAGAAAGTGCCGGCTAGCCACATGGAGAAAGTCTTGAGCAATTACTTCGAGAGTCCTTTCAAGGGCATCACACTGGACAAGCAGGTCACCCATCCGAACATCCAGGTTGGCCGGTACAGCTATTACTCCGGGTACTACCACGGCCACAGCTTCGACGAATGTGCACGCTACCTGCCACCAGACGAAGGCGTGGACCGACTGATCGTCGGCAGCTTCTGTTCGATCGGCTCGGGTGCCGCGTTCATCATGGCCGGTAATCAAGGCCACCGAAACGAATGGGTCAGCACCTTTCCTTTCTATTGGATGCCAGAAGAACCAGCCTTTGCGGGAGCGCAGAATGGCTATGAATCCGCTGGCGATACGGTCATCGGCAACGATGTCTGGATCGGCTCCGAAGCCATCATCATGCCGGGCGTCAAGGTGGGTGACGGCGCGGTGATCGGCACCCGCGCCCTGGTGACCCGGGATGTCGAGCCCTACGCCATCATCGGCGGCAACCCGGCCAAGACCCTTCGCATGCGCTTCGATGAGCGCACCGTGCAAATGCTCCTGGAAATGAAATGGTGGGACTGGTCCACCGACCAGTTGAAGGACGTGATGCCACTGATGACCAGCGGCAATGTCCAAGCGCTATACGTGCATTGGCAAAACGTAGTGCGCCGCGCTTGATCCAGCCAGATCAAGAAAGCCCGTGGATCGTCGATCCACGGGCTTCAGCCAGGCATTCAAGAATCAGGCTCAGCCACCTGTACCGTAGCGTTGCTCCGATAGCGAAAAGAACTCCCTATCGATGACATCCCGCAGTTCCACCAGGCGTAACTGGCTGTATGCCGGCAGGATCCTTATGCCGAACTCCTCGATGTTCCTTATCACCCCCGCACCACGCCTGATGACCTGGTAGGCACAGTACTGAATGGAGTTCAGCGGTGAACAATTGATCCTGCCAGACTGCACCCTGAGTGCCAGCACGTCAGGGTCGAAGATCTCGCACTTGTCGAGCATCACCTGGTTCAAAAGACATTCGAAACGCTGCAGGACACTGCGCTTCTGATCTTCGCCATAACCATTCCACTCAATCACCTCATGATCGAATCGCTTGCAACCCCGGCACACCCGATCACCGTAGACCGTTGAGCAAAGCCCGATACAAGGCGTCTTGATTTTCTCCAGACTCATTAAGCACTCCTGGGATCGAACCTCGCTTATCGACCCTTTGTCTTCCAGGCCGATCAATCCCAGGACAAGGCGCCACCGGTTTGATATTCAATGACACGGGTCTCGAAGAAGTTCTTTTCCTTCTTCAAGTCCATTATCTCGCTCATCCACGGGAATGGATTCTCGACGTTTGGATACTCCTCCTTCAGCCCTATCTGGCACAGGCGGCGATTGGCGATGAATTTCAGGTAGTCTTCCATCATGGCCGCATTCATGCCCAAGACTCCGTGGGGCATCGTGTCTCGCGCATATTCGATTTCCAGCTGGGTACCCTGCAGGATCATTTGAGTCGCCTCCTCCATCAAGGCATGGTCCCAGAGGTGAGGGTTCTCGATCTTGATCTGGTTGATGACGTCTATGCCGAAGTTCAAGTGCATCGACTCATCGCGAAGGATGTACTGGAACTGCTCCGCGACGCCGTTCATCTTGTTTCTTCGCCCCATGGAGAGAATCTGGGTAAAACCGCAATAAAAGAAAATGCCCTCCAGCACGCAGTAGTAGGCGATCAGGTTCCTGAGCAGTTCCTTGTCCGCAGAGACACTGCCTGTCTTGAACCTTGGATCGGATATGGCCCGGGTATAACGCAATCCCCACGCGGCTTTCTTGGCCACGGTAGGAACCTCGCGATACATGTTGAAGATCTCCCCCTCGTCCATGCCCAGGGACTCGATACAGTATTGATAGGCGTGCGTATGGATGGCCTCCTCGAAGGCCTGGCGCAAGATGTATTGTCGGCACTCGGGGTTGGTAATCAGGCGGTACACCGCCAGGGCCAGGTTGTTGGCTACCAGGGAGTCGGCAGTCGCAAAGAACCCAAGACTGCGCATGACGATACGACGCTCATCGTCACTCAACCCCTGCGGGTTCTTCCAAAGCATGATGTCTGCCGTCATGTTGACTTCTTGCGGCATCCAGTGATTCGCACACCCGTCCAGGTATTTTTGCCAGGCCCAGTCATATTTCAGTGGAACCAGCTGGTTCAGGTCCGCTCGACAATTGATCATGCGCTTTTCATCGACGGCAACCCGTCCCGAGGCCCCTTCCAACTCATCCAGGCGCTGGTTGAACTCCAGTGAGTTGAGAGCTTTCTTCGCTCGAATCACTGCTGGCGAATCACCAGGCACAATCATCCTGGCTTCCTGCGCGGCGGTATTTCCTGCCACGTCGAGACCGTCCTTTGGTGTCGTTTCATGCGGCCTGTCAGGTCCACCCGTTCCTGCAGCTTCATGATCGTTCACATCAAGCCCATCCCAACTCAACATTTCATCCATCCTTATTCTTGCCGTCTGGCGAGCAGCAGCTCGACCAGAAAGTCATGTTTTCGAGAATGCGTACCGCAAAGCCTTCCCACAAAAACACTACATATAGTTAAAATAAAACAATAAAACACAATATGTAGTGCATGCGACGAAAGCGGGGCACAAGATATAGAGGGCAGGATGGTGCGTCAACACAATATGTAGACTAAAAAAGAAACAAAAACACTACATGCAGTGTTTTCGGGTCAAAAAACGATGCACATCGATGATAAAGCGGCTCGACGCAAGGGAGACGGGCTTAAAGGCGTGGCGGGAGGGTTGCCGAAACAGCACCGGTGTCAAAGCCGGACCGGCGGTGCCTATGCTCCGTCCAGTGGTACCTGCAGTTCTACATGCAAGCCGTGGGCATGCCATCGGCGATCGACGATCCCACCAACAGTACTGGCAAGCTGATCGATCATCTGAGTGCCATAACCACACCTGTCCGGCGGTGCGATAATCCTGGGGCCGGCACTTTCCAGCCACTTGAGTGCCAGCCGTCCTTCGGCCGTCTTCCAACTGATGTGGACTTGCCCTTGAGGAACACTGAGCGAACCATGCTTCACCGAGTTGGTCGCCAACTCGTGGAGGACCAGCGCCAGCAGATTGGCCAGCGCTTCTGGAATCACATGCCTGGCACCACTGAACCGGCATTGATTGCCAAAGGGCAGAAGCACTGCTTTGACCAAAGACCGCATCTGCACACTGGACAGATCGTCCGTTGCCAGCACCTTGTCGTAGACCCTGGACAATGCCTTCAGCTTGCCTTCGGCGATCATCGCCAACTGATCGGCTTTCCCAGAGGCACGGGCCTCACGATCAGCCATCATCATGACCGCCGCCGACACGGTGAACAGATTCTTGATCCGATGCAGCATCTCTCCCGACAACAACTGCTCCCTGAGCAACAGCCGGTCCAGTTTGTGCTGTAGCAGCACCAGCTCGGAGACATCCCGCGACACGCACACGACCGAGAAGACCTGGCCTGAGGGACCGACAACCGGCGTCATCAGGTTGTCCCAATGGACAACCTGCCCCGAGGCCTCACTGTGACCGGCGAAACGAGCGGTGACGCCGGTGAGGGCCAAGGCCAGGGCTTCACAGGCAGCGGCCTGGACCGAAGCCGGCAGCAAGGGTATCCAGGGCACGCCCCGGACCTGGGCGGGTGCAATCCCCAAGGCGACACATCCCGCCTCGTTCATGGCCAGGAGGAGACCGTCCGGACTCAGGACTTTTATGCAGTCGGAAGTGGCGTCGAGCATGGCCCGTTGCGCATTGAAAACAGCGGGCTGGTCATCCCCCTCAGGCCTGGTGGAAGCCCCGCCCTGGTTATCGTCCTTGTGCATGATTTCAACTACCTAAAGGCCGAGACAGCCAACGATAAGACAACCCAATGAGGACGACAATCATTCGCCTCCCCACAAGACCAGGCGTGTAAAAACATGCCGGTCTCATCGACGACGGTCCTTCCATGCCCTTGGCTCCTGCGGGCCATGGGCTGGCGGTTCCGTCACCTGGCGCGCATGATGGGCGACGGTGACCATCACCTGGGGTTTCCTGCAAGCGCTCGGTATGACTGGAGTGTTTCAATGTATGAAGTTCGCCCCGTATCGCTGCATGGAGTGCTAGCGACACTCGCCATTACCCAGGCACGGGGCGTACCGGATGAAATCATCCTGGGAGGTGCAGGCCGCCTGCCCGATTCCCTGACCGACCCCGATGCGACCATCACCATGGAGCAGGAGTTGGTGGTATTCGACAACGCTCGCCGGGCCATTCCCGAACAGCATCTGGGCCTGCTCATTGGCAGCTCCATGCCGATCTCGACACTGGGTCTGCTCGGCTACACCCTGCTGGCGGCGCCTACCCTGGGCGAGGCCCTGAACTGCGCCTTGCAGTTCCCCATCCAGTTGGCCAGCCAGTTCGCCCCGCACCTGCTGCACTACGGCAACGACCAGCATTTCGTGGGCCGCGATTGCCATGGTTTTTTCGAGGGCTACAGTTTCTCCACCGACGTCTTTCTCAGCGCGACCTTGCGCGTCATCCGCGACTGCCTGCAATCTCCCCAGGAGCCATTCAGCGCTCATTTCAAACGTCCGCCCCCCAGCGATCTGGCCCCCTATCGCCAACTGTTCGGCGGCGACATCCAGTTCTCCAGCCACTCGGATTCCCTCAAGCTCCCCAAGGCCCTACTGAACCAACGGTTGCCGCTAGCGGATCCGATCAGCCACCTGGCCATGCTGAAGCTGACCCAAGCACGAGAACGAGAGCTGGAGACCAGCGCCGGTAGCGCAATAGCCCATGAAGTGAGCACCTTGCTCAAATCGGACATCCAGCGCTACAGCGATCTGAAAGCCGTGGCCCAGGCCTTGAATATCTCCGAACGGACCCTGCGCCGACGGCTGGCCGAACGCACGGTAACCTTCAAGCGCCTGCAGAGCATGGCCCGCCACCAGCTGGCCAATCGGCTGCTCAGCAGTACTCACCTGTCGCTGGACGCCATCAGCCAGCAATTGGGTTTTGCCGACCCGTCCTCCTTCGTCCATGCCTATCACAAATGGGCCGGTGTATCCCCCGGGCGTTTTCGCCGATCGCTACGAAGCTGAGCCCGCTACCGCCAGCTTCTGGGTCAAAACGATGGCTTGGCCGGAAAAGACAAAAAGCTGGCCAGTTTCATCACCTCAAGCGCTGTCCAGCATCCGATACTGGAGCCCGCTTCATGGCCCGCCAATTCTAATAATACGGCCGCCCCGGCAAGCCAACGGCCACGCCGCGGCGCTCAGAGGAGCACTTCGAATGCGAACCACCTCCACTGCAGATCCCTGCGCACAATCGGCAGCCGCCGAACCACGACTACCTCGCCGACTCTCTTTCTCCGATGTCCTGGTGTATGGGCTGCTGTACTTCTGCCCCCTGGCACCAACGGCGGTGTTCGGCATCGTCTACGACATGTCCGCGGGCATGGCCGCACTGGTTTATGCCGTGGCCGCACTGGCCATGACCTTCAGTGCGATCAGCTACAGCGAAATGGCCAGGAGCGTTAACGTGAGCGGTTCGGTGTACCGTTATGTCAGCCTGTGCACCAACGCCTTCACCGGCTTCGTCACCGGCTGGCTGATCCTGCTGGACTACTTCCTGCTGCCGGCATTGCTGTCCATTCTCACCGCCATCGGCATGGTCCTGCAGTTTCCACAGAGCTCGCGCTCATTCTGGATCCTGTTGTTCATCTGGCTGCCAGCACTGCTCAATATCATCGGCCTCAAACTGACCATCAGGGTCAACAAGGTTTTCCTGTTGGTGCAGTTGGCCGTCCTGGCCGTGTTCTTCGCCTATTCGCTCTGGGGCATTGTCCAGCACAACCATCTGGTCTCGTTGCTGGCACCGATCTGGGACAGCCAACACTTGCAACTGATGGCGATTCTCTCAGCGATCCCGGTCGCCGCCCTGAGCTTCGTGGGCTTCGACGCCATCTCCGCGCTCAACGAGGAAGCCACCGGCGGTGGACATACCGTCTCCAGGGCCACGCTCATGCTCCTGCTCCTGGTTTCGCTGCTGTTCTTCGCCCAGGTATACCTGGCCAATGTCTTTGTGCCGAAGGGTACCCAATACAGCACGGACCAAGCCGAGACTGCGTTCTACACCCTGAGCGCGACGATCGTCGGCAGCTGGTTCCAACCCATCCTGGTGGTTGCGGCCGGGACCGTTGCAGGGGTGGCCAATACCATTGTGTCGCAGATGACGACGTCCCGATTGATCTTCAGCATGGCCCGCGACGGCAGGTTTCCTTCATGCCTGGCACGCCTGGATCGACGAGGCAACCCAATAGCGGCGCTGCTGTCTGTCGCCCTGGTTTCCACCGTCGTCGGCCTGTTGGCCGCCAACGAAGTGGAGTTGCTGGTGACCCTGGTCACCTTCGGCGCGCTGTTCGCCTACATCACCCTGCACATCAGCCTGTTCTATCGCTTTCGTAAGCATCCCGAGCGCCACTGGTTCAAGCACGTGATCTCGCCCCTGGCCGGTATCGTGATCCTGGTCGCGGCCCTGGCCAGCATGAACGAGCATGCCAAGTGGCTCGGCAGTGCATGGTTGTGTATCGGCCTGGTGCTGGCATGGGTGCTCCAACGCAAAGGCCGGCTCGCCAGTATCGACCTATCGGCATGATTCTTTCCCGGGCGCCAGGGGTGCCCTCTTCCAATCGTCGTAAGCACAAAGGCACATCATGCATTTCGACCAACAACATCGCATTGCGGCCCCCGGAGGGCAGATATGGACCGCCATCAGGCACGGCGAATCATCTGGCCTGCCCCTGGTCGTCGTGCATGGCGGTCCCGGCTCCAATCACTTGTACCTGTCGAACTTCAGCGAACACCTCAAGGAGCGTTCCCTGATCTACTACGACCAACTCGACAGCGGCTATTCAGCCCGTCCTAACGATGCTGCCCATTGGACACTGGAGCGCGCTTGCGATGAATTGGCCGCGGTCGTCGAATTCCACGGGCTCACCCGATTCCACTTGCTCGGCAGTTCCTGGGGCGGCTCGATTGCAGCGGCCTATGCCAGTTGCCAGGACCCTCGGCTGGCCAGCCTGGTCCTCGCCGGGCCGTTGATCAGCGCCGCGGACTGGAATGCCGACAACCGGGCCCACCTGCAAAAACTCCCCAGCCCGTGGCGCGAGGTCCTGTTGGCAGGCGATCCAGGGCATCCGCAATTCGAAGAGGCGCTGCAAGTGTTCAACCGCAGGCACATGCTCAGGCTCGACGAGGAGCCGCCGTTCATCAAGGAATCTGATCGCTTGTACAACAGCACGCTGTTTCGCCACATGTGGGGAATCGCGGACTTCTTTGGCGATGGCACCCTCTGCGAACTGGACCTGCGCGATGCCCTGCGACGGATCAAGTGCCCCACCCATTTTATCGTTGGCGAACACGACGAATGCAGCCCCGCCGCCATACGGCGCTATGTCCGCTACCTGGACAATGGTGACGAGCATGTAGTGCCGGAGGCCTCCCACCTGGCCCATATCGAACAGCCGGAGCTGTTCTTTGGCTGGCTCGGTGAAACCCTCGCGCGCTACGACGCGCTGGCTTGAAGGTTGAGTCGAAAACAGGCGATTGCGGGTCGGTACAAGGCCGTCCCGCTGCCCGCGATAATCGGCACCACAGCGACATCCGAACTCAAGGCAAGGGGCGAAACAAGCACGGCATGCGGCGACCGAACGGCCCACTCAATCGACGAACATCCCACCACACTAGCGTTGCAAAATCGTTATAGCCCTGCTTCCAGCAACCTGGTTGCTAGCACTGAACTTCATGCAGCGTCCTCATCTATGCCGCTGGTAACATCCACAAACAGGTAGCGATCCCGCTATATGGATATTTAATAGCGCCCGTTGCGTATGAAAATGTTTCATTGTAAGAATTGCCGGGTCATATGGATCGACGCTTCGAGGGCCGAGTCGTACTCAGGCAGGCTCCCCTGACTTTCTGAACGCTTTAGGCCGGCACCTCTTATGGAAAACCCTGGTATCGAGTACACCGACAAGCAGCGCTGGTTCGCCCTGACCAAGATCAACACGCTTTCGGTGCTTTCGCAGGTCGTGCAGATCGGCACCATCACGCCCTTGCTGTCGCTGTCACTGGAACAACAAAACGTTGAGCCGGCCAAGATCGGGGTGATTGTCAGCGCCTCCTGGATCGCGATCCTGCTGCTATACAAAGTCGTTCCACGACTGCTGGGGCAGCTGGGACTGGTCAGGGCCAATATCCTCAGTGCAGCACTGACCATTGCCGCGCTGATCGGCATGACCCTGACCAGCAACCTGGTGCTGATCTTTGCCTTGAACTTCATCCTGGGCATCGGCTTGATCCTGCGCTGGATCGCCTGCGATACCTGGATCGTCTCGGTCGCGTCCAGGAACGAACGTGGCCGAGCGATCGGCGTGCATGAAACCCTCATGGGCCTGGGTATCGCGGTGGGCCCGCTACTGCTGGTGGTGTTCGGGGTCGGCAGCGTCGTGCCTTACTACGCCTGCGCCACCATCGTGTTGATCTCCGGGGGCCTGGCCCTGACCTTGAAGGAGCACGATACGCAGCCGCAGACCCCGACGCAGAAACGCCATGCGAAGCTGTTCGGCGTGATTCCAGTGGCCCTGTGCGGAGCCTTCATTGCCGGATTTGCCGAAACCTCGTCGGTGTCGTTCCTGGCCGGCTACAGCCTCTGGGCGGGGTATGCCCTGACCGCCGCGACGCTATTGATCTCGGTGTTCGGGGTGGGCGGCACGGTCCTGCAACTGCCGATTGGCTGGGTGGCCGACCGCACCTCCTGCAAGGCCGGGCAACTGATCTGCTGCCTGGTCCTGCTGTTGGGCACGGTGGCCATTCCCTTCAGCCAACCCTTTCCATGGCTGGCCACATTCATCGTGTTCTTCTGGGGCGGGGCCATCGGGGGCATGAACACGTTGGCGGTGATCGAGGCGGGGCATCGAGTAGACGAACATCAGGTCTCCACGGCCATGACCGCCATCGCGATGTTCTATACCTTGGGCAGCGTGCTGGGGCCGATCATCACCGGCGCCACGGTGTCCTATATCAGTCCACATGGCCTGATGATTTCGGTGGGGGTAGCCGGGGCGCTGTTCGTTGCGCTACTGGCGCTGCGCCGGTCGGCGACAGTCCAGTGAAGCCCGCCCGGTTCTCTACCGGAGAACCAGGCGCTTACCTTGCTGGCGACAAGTTGCCGAACAGCTCCACCAGGCCATGGGGAGCTTGCTCATTGAAGAACACCTCGAGGTTGTTCCCGGTTTGCGTGGCCGCGTCAGAGCTGCGAGCGAACAGCTCCTGCTCATAGGCAAGCAATGCCGCTTCCAGATCATCACCCGACTCACAGATCGCCCTGGCGAGTTCCGCCCCGTCGTACATGGCCAGGTTCGCGCCTTCCCCGGCAAAGGGCGACATGAGGTGCGCCGCATCACCCAGCAACGTCACCCCTGGTACGCGCGCCCAACAGTGAGCGATGGGCAACTCGTGGATCGGGCGCAGGACTGGCGTGCTCTCGCAGTCGTCGATCAGTGCCGTGAGCGCCGGCGACCATCCTTCGAACTCCCGGGCAAGCCGCGGCAAGGCCGTTGCCGGCCGGGAAAGATCGAGGTTCTGGAACCAGTTCTCCGGCACTTTCAACGCCACATAGGCCTGGAGCGTTCCATCGCGATGGCGATGGGCAAAGATTCCCTTGCCCGGCATCGTGGCCATCAAGGTGCCCTGCCCGATCAACTGGGCACTGGCAGCATGACGAGCGTCGGCGTCGAAAAGAAACGTCTCTACAAATGAAATGCCGGTGTACTGCGGTCTTGTCGCGGTAAGTAACGGGCGTACCTTCGACCAGGCGCCATCGGCGCCAACCAGCAGGTCGGCCTGGCTCGAAGAACCATCGGCAAACACCAGTTGATGGCGCCCATTACCCATCGGTATCGCCTGGGCCAGCTTGTGGTTCCAGCGAACGCAGCCTTCGGGGAGCGAGTCGAGCAGCATCTGGCGAAGCTCGCCCCGATCCACTTCCGGCCTGCTGCTTGCCCCTGTGGAGGGGCGGTCCAGGAGGACCTTGCCCGTGCTGTCGCAGATCCGTTTGGCGTCTTCGCCAGGGCGAACAAGGCGCAAGAACTCCTCGTGCAAACCGGCGGCCTTCAACGCCGGCTGTCCATTGTGCTGGTGAATATCCAGCAGCCCGCCCTGGGAGCGGGCCATGGCCGAAGACTCGGCCTCATACACCGTGGCAACCACTCCCTGCCGGTGCAGGACCCGGGCCAGGGTCAAGCCGCCAAGTCCCGCACCGATGATCGCAATCGCCCTGTCGGTCCCTCTTGTTGCCTTGTTCATCGACAGCCCCTCCTTCCGGGACTCTCAACGGCACCGGCGGTATCGCCGGTGCGTTGTGCCACGACTACTCGACTCTCTCGACATCCCAGCCGTCGAAGAAGGTCCCATAGGCCTCGGCCAATTCATTGAAGGCCATGCACCTGCGAAAAAGCTTGTCCGCGGGCAATGACTCGACCTTGCTGACGCATAGCGTCAGGTTGCCGTCGTCATTCTCATGAACGCTCTCGACGAGGTAGTCACTCTCGATGAGTTCGCTATAGACGCCCTTGAGATCATCCTCGTTCTTGCCGAAGAAAAAGAACCCCCACTTCAGCGGTTCCGACGTGTCCCAACCGTTGTTTTGCATATCTGTATAAGCAGCATCAATCGACGCCTGGCTGGTATTCATTCCATTCCTTAGATACTGATTCAATGGTCTTCCAGGCGGCTTTCGGCCGACCGGAAATGTCACTTGGGGCGAGCCTGGCGATGGGCCGATTCAATCCCAGTAGACGGTATATACCTGGTAGCCGTCCTGTGGTTCTGGCGCACCGGCGTGCTTGCCATAAGGCCAGCCGACGATAATGCCATCGGACTCCAGGCCCTCGATCCACTGATCGGCGACAGCTTGCGGTGCCGATGAGTAGACATGGATGTTTTCTGCCGCTGGCCAGTCGTCGCACTCCAGCGCTTCGCACCAGTCCTGATGCAGGCCTACATAGACGCCTTGCACGTCGGGCCGTTGTTCTATGCACTTGAACCGGGCATGGATTTCCCGGATCGACGGGCGCCCAAAGCCCCATTGGTTGGGTGCGATGGACTGCTCCTGGTCGTTGCCCAGAAAGTATTCATCCAGGGTAACGATGGGGAAATGATCTTCATCCAGTGTGTCCAGCGCTTCGACTCTTTCCAGCAAGATCTTTCGATGACTCATGATTTACCTATCGGTCGAGGTCCTACTCGCAAACATCACCAGGAGCACGCAGCGGCATCGCCCACTGGGCAAGCGCCTGCCCTGGCGAAGCCGCGCATTATGAAACCAATGGCCGGCCCGGCTCCAGCTTCAAGACCTGTTTCAGGCATCAGCCCGAGGCGCAATCAAGCCACTACCCTGCTGGAAACGGCACCCGCAGTTCGACTTGCAAGCCACGGCGACACCAATCGCGCTGGAGCGTCCCACCGACGCTACCGGCCAGTTGGTCGATCAGTCCCGAACCATAGCCATACCGGGCTGGCGGCTCGGCGATGACAGGCCCGCCGCTCTCCAGCCAACGGATCGCCAGCCAGCCATCGTTGACGGACCAGCGAAGCTCGACCTCGCCTTCAGCAACGCTGAGCGCACCATGCTTCACGGAGTTGGTGGCCAGTTCATGGAGCAGAAGCGCCAGCACGTTGGCCAATGGCCCGGGTACAAGATTCTTCGTGCCACTGAAGCGGCACTGGGCGCCAAAGGGGTGCAGCACCGACACCATGAACGCCTCCATTTCCACATGGGCCACATCGTCCGCCGCCAGGACCGTGGAGTAGGCCCTGGACAGCGCCCGGAGCTTGCCTGCCGCGATCTTGGCCAACGGCTCGGTTGTGCCGGACGCCCTCGCCTCCCTGTCAGCCATCAGGATCACCGCCGCCGCCACGGTGAAGAGGTTCTTGATGCGGTGCACCATTTCCCCCGACAGCAACTGCTCCCTGGCCAGCGACTGATCCAGCTCCCTTTGCAACAGGACCTGCTCGGTGACATCGCGTGAAACGCAGACGATGGTATGCACACGCCCAGCAGGATCGATGGTCGGGGTCAGCAAATTGTCCCAGTAGATGACCTTCCCACAGGCATCGCTGTACCCGGCAAAGCGTGCACTCAGCCCCGTCGCGGCCAACGCCAGTGCGTCATAGGCCGCCGAATGAATCGAAAGGGGAAGCAGGGGCACCCAGGCCGAACCCTTGACCTTCGACGGTGCGATATCCAGTGCCACGCATCCGGATGCATTCATGGCCAAGAGGGTGCCATCTGGCGCCAGGACCTTGATGCAATCGGGAGTGGCATCCAACATCGCGCGCTGCAGGTCGAACACGGGCGGCTCGCCATCCCGGCGAACGCGAACTTCGTTATCGTCCTCTCTCATACATCCAACTACCCAAAGGCCGAAAACTCGCCAAAGACTAAAAGAAATCCAGTAGTAGCAATATGAAAGCCGCCCAACGGCAACCACTCCGCCTGCCCCAAAGTAAAACCATAGAAACGAAACTGCTCGACTCAGCCAACTCCGGCAATAAAGCAACTCGCGCGCCGCACTATTGCCGGGAGTCATTCGGCACAAACGGTGGTTCTATCCAAGCTACTGTCCAGGCCCGCCAAAGAGCCCATGCGGCCATGGAATACTCACCTGCCCGGACTCGCGCAGTGCTCGCCCTCAACGCCAGCCCAGCGGCACCACTCAATGATCGGGAAGTCCCCGGGGATTGCCACCCGCCCAGGAAAGATTGCCGCCTATCGCCGGCCTGCACATTTTCCGCTTATTTACGCAACGAATGATCGCTTAAGATCACCTGCCGAAATAAACCGATAGCCAAGTCGATAGGGGTTTTCACCATGGGTCATCTGCGTGCCGCTCTGCTGCTCTTCGTCCCCCTCACCTTGATCTGTGGGTGTACGACGCAACTGACGGAAGCCGGCAGGCAAGTGAGCCTGGTCACGGCCGCCTCTGCCCAGGCGTGCAAAGTGCTCAAGCCGTTCACGGTAAAAGGCTCCTCCAATGCAGACGCATTGAACATGGCCTTCAATAAATCAGCCGAACTAGGGGGAGATAGCGTGGCGGTCGTCGATGTTGCGGACGACTCCAGCATCCAGGCGGCGGCCTTGCAATGCCACCCGTAAGGGGGGCGGCCTATCAGTAGCGGTAGGGCCTGGTAGACTGCCCTTCCACTTCATCAAGCAGCCAGCAGCCGATCAACCGGGTCGCGCCATAGGCCTTGAGAGAGCTCAGCAAATGCCCAAGAACCAGCCCACAGGTGCACCCGCCGCAACCGCTGCGGACATCGAACGGTCCATCCTGGCCCTTAACAAAATGGCTGAACGCCTCTGGGGAGAAGGTCGGGAGCCCGAGGCACAGGCACTCATCAATGCCCTGGATGCCCTGAACCGAGCCCTTGATCGCATCAGGATTGGAGAAAGCCGCAGGGCCGCCACTCTCCATTGACCGAGCGCCAATGAAACTCATGCTCAGTGTCACGCTTGCCTGGCAAGACTCGCCGAGCGGGCCGGCCTGTCGTGAAAAAACAGTGACCGGCGTGCTGTGACAGCGGTAACAAAGATCAGTTGATCAGAACCAAACGTTCACGCTGGGCTGGTGTCAGGTCATCTATCAGCCCCACCTTCAGCGTGCCGCTGGAAGAGCCTGCCAGAGGAGCGCCCAAGTCGGCGGATGCCTGTTCCGGCAACTTGTACATGGCTCCAGTCAACGGGTCCACGATCAGCATGCCGATCAACCCACCCACCAGGATGTTTCCCCAGTACCAACCACTGAGGCTGGAGTCCAGCGTGACAGTCTTGTCAGCGTACCCATCTTTCTTGAAATGCAGCGTGTAGGTCTGGCCTGAGAAATATCCCCGGGAAGATTCCAGGGTCACGGTGCCGGGGGTATTTCCAGAATGCACCACGACCCCGTTCTTATTGACGATTTCAAATGCAGCGCCCGGCGGTGTGCTTGAAACAGCGACTGGATAACTCGACTCACCGACGATACTGGCACACCCCTGGAGCCCCATCGCCACAGCACACGCCACTGCTCCTGCCATCTTCCGAAACGTCATCAATACAACTCCATTGCGCCATCATTGGCATGGCCGGAAATCGACCGCGGGCGATTGTACTCAAGCAATACCAAAATGCCACCACCCTATACCCGACAAGCCCCCTGTGCACGATCGCCCTCACAGGTCCCGCACCAGTGCCCGGAAATTGCCCACCGACCTCAACACTTTCATACTGTCGGGCCGAACCTCGAGAGCAGAATGGACACTATGAATGCGCAAGAATTTGTAGCGCTTTGGAAGGCAGAGAAGACCTTGGCGCTCGACAACCTGCGCCAAGGACCGGGACGGGCCGCCGAGCAATTCAAAGCCCTTGAACTGGACGCCGAGCAATCGCAAAAACTGTGGAAAGCGGTCGATACGGCCCTGACCGATGTGTTCTACACCTTGCTGCTGGGCCTTGATGGAGCTGCATCCATTGGTGGAGAACAGTACGAGTATCAACTTCGGGATGAAGCTGGAGAGTTGATTTCAGATACGGGTGAAATCGAGGCCGAGGCCTACGCACAGTTTCATTGCCCATGAACCTTCATTGGCATGGAGCCTATACATAGAGCCTGGGCATAGCGCCCGCGCTTAAAGCGCTGCCCGCTCCAAGAACTTGCTTATTTCCAGAGAGTAGGCGCCAGGGTGGGAGAACCTGAACATGTGGCCCGTACGCGGCATGACCACCTCCTGCGAGCCCCTTATGCCTGCAAGGAGCACCTTCGCCGCCAACTCACCGATCAACTTGTCCTCCTCCGGGGTCAGGATCAGTGTGGGGACGTCGATTCTCGCCAGCAGCCCCGTATAGTCCGCCCGCTCAATCGAACGCATGCGGTTGACGTAGGCCCTGTGGGGCGTCTTCTCGACGAAGAAGGCACGGCTCTTGGCGACTGACCAGGGAATCTCCCCCTCATTGTCAAACGATGAAGCCAGCTGCGCGGCATGGATGCGCAAGGTCGCCTGGCGGTAGAAGGGCCCGGGAAAGACTGGCGCCAGTGCCGCCAGCGCCTTGAGCAAGGGCGAGGTGATCGGGTTCTTGGCAAAACCACCCGAAAGGACCAGGCCTGCAAGCCCTCTTGGCTGGCGTGTGGCGAATGCGAGCGAAGCCACCGCCCCGTAGGAATCGCCAACCAGCACGTAACTCTGCAGGTCCCTCACCTGATCGGCCAAAAAATCGGCCAGCGTTTCCAGGTCATGTACGTCATCGGGCAGGCGCAAAGTGCGCATGTTGCGCCCCTGCAGATGGGTCAACGCGTTCAGTTGCCACGGGGCTCCTGCGAAACAAGGGATCATGACCAAGGTTGGCGTCGCTTTCATGAGGAACTCCTGGCGGGTATGAAGAAGTGACGCCCGCACTCTAGGAGTACCTGGATCATCGATCCAATGGCATTTGCACAGCCTGTCGATGCACCAGATTCATGGTCCCGGGATACTGTCAGTCACAGCGGGCCACCTGATGACTCGTCGCACAACAGCAGGTTGGTAAGCCACTCAATGGCCGGTTCGGTGACCCGTCCCTGGGCTCGAATAACCCATACCTCCCAGGATGGCAACGCCAGGGGCAGCTCGAACACAGCCAATTGCGCAGTCTCTTGCATGCGCAATGCGACCCGCTCGGCGACAACCGCGATCGATTGCGAAGCGCCGACCATGAACGGCACGGCCAGGAAGCTGGGACAGGCGACGCCCACCTTGCGGGCACGGCCAAGACTCTCCAGTGCGGCGTCCACTACGCCCCGGGTATCGCCGCGCGGCGAAACCAGGATATGGGGCAAGCGCACAAAGTCATCCAGGCCCATGTGCCACTTCTTGCCGCGCTGGACCAGCGCCGGGTGTCCCTTGCGGGCGATACCGATAAAACGTTCCTGATGGACACGCTGGCAATCGAAGCGCTGGGGGATCTGGGCAAAAGAACCGGCCCCCAGCACGATATCGAGTTCGCCGGAATCGAGCATGCGCAACGCCGACTCGACATCAGCCGGCCTGAGCCCCAGCACCAGGTCCGGCGCGGCGGCCTGGATCTTGGCCAGCACAGGGGCAATGACGGTCAAGATCGCGTGATCGGTAGCCGCCACCCAGAGTTTCGCCTGGAGGCGGCTCGGGTCGAACGAGCCTCGCGGACTGGCGATGAGCCTGACGGATTCGAGCACCTCGGCCACTCGCGGCATGACCTCCACGGCCAAGGGTGTCGGTGCTATTCCACGGGGATTGCGAATGAAAAGCTGATCAGCGAACGCGATCCGCAACCTCGACAAGGCGTGGCTCGTTGCGGACTGGGACAAATGCAATCGTGCCGCGGCGCGACCAACGTGCCTTTCGATCCAGAGCGCCTCAAGCACCACCAGGAGGTTGAGATCGAAACGCGTCAAGTCCAGGGGCGGCATGCTGTACTAGCCTCTTAGTCGATCATTTGAAATGCGCTACGTCGTATTCGAGCCACCACCCCTGGCGCCAACCACCTGGGTATGGCTGACGATGAGCAAGGTGTCGGCGATCTTGTTCGTGCTCGGCCAGCACCGATACGCAAGCTGCTGCCAGGCATAAGAAGCCCAGTATAGAACCGGGCTGCCGACATCACTGCTCACGCGCCTCCTGGATGGTTGCCCCCGGATACTTCTGGGACCTTGCGTTCGACGTCCCTTGGGTCAGCCCCCTTCCACAGGACGGAGCGATCGAGCCGCACGCCAGTGTCGAGACGGCCTGGCCCCTCATCCCGCCATAGCAAGCAAGGAGTCGAAAACATGAGTTTGATTGAAAGCGCCCTGGATTTGCGCACGTTCATCGAAACACTGCGTCAGCGCAACGATCTGGTGGATGTCGAGACGGTCGTCGACCCGATACTGGAGGCCGCCGCGATCATCCGCCGCGTGTATGAGGAACGCCTCCCTGCCCCACTGTTCCACAACCTCACCGGAGCGATGCCAGGCGCTCGCCTCCTGGGAGCGCCCGCAGGCCTGCTGCGCAACAGGCGGCTGGCCTACTCGCGTCTCGCCTTGCACTTCGGCCTGCCGGAGACGACGACCGCCCCGGAACTGGTGGAGAAAATTCGCTCTGCGGTCAAGGCTCGCCCGATCGATCCGGTTGTCGTAGACACCGGGCCGGTCAAGGAGAACAAATGGATCGGCGCGCAAGTCGACCTCAATCAGTTTCCCGTCCCTCTGCTGCATGAGGCCGATGGTGGCCGCTACTTCGCGACCTACGGTTTCCATGTCGTGCAATCGCCCGACGGGACCTGGGACAGCTGGGGCATCGGCCGCATGATGCTCAATGGCCGCAACTCGCTGGTGGGCCCGGCGATGCCGACCCAGCACATTGGCCAGGTGAGAAAGATGTGGACGGACCTGGGCAAGCCAACGCCCTGGGCGATGGTGCTCGGCGCCCCGCCGGCGGCCGTCGCGGTGGCGGGCATGCCACTGCCGACTGGCGTCAGCGAGCCGGGCTACATCGGCGCCCTGCTAGGGCAAGGCCTGCCGGTGGTGAGGACCGAGACCAACGGCCTTTTGGTTCCCGCCAATGCCGAAATCGTCCTGGAAGGAGAAATCAGCCTCAGCGAACAGGCCATGGAAGGACCGATGGGCGAATATCACGGTTACCAGCATCATCAGGGCAATGTTCAGCCTGTCTTCCATGTCCATGCGGTGACCTTTCGCAACAACCCCATTCTGCCGATCTGCGTGGCGGGCCTGCCACCTGAGGAGAATCATACGATCTGGGGCACCATGATCTCGGCGCAGCTGCTCGACACCTGCCAGGAGGCGGGCCTGCCGATCGACATGGCCTGGTGCTCGTACGAGGCCGCGACTTGCTGGGCAGTGCTGGCGGTCGACCCGGTGAAGCTGGCGAGCCTGAACACCACTGCCGAGGAGTTCGTGCACAGGGTTGCAGACGTCGTCTTCGGTTCACATGCCGGCTACCTGATTCCCAAGCTGATCCTGGTGGGCAATGACCTCGATATCACCCATATCGATGAGGTGGTTTGGGCCCTCGCCACCCGGCACCACCCAGGATCCGATCATTACTCGCTGCCAGAGGTCCGTGCATTTCCCATGGTGCCGTACTTGAACGCTGACGATAAACAGCGCGGCACGGGAGGCAAGGCAATTATCAACTGCCTCTTTCCCGAGCAGTTCCAGGGAAAAATCCGCGCGGCCACGGCTTCGTTCAAGCACTCCTACCCTGAACAGCTCGTGAACCAGGTGTTGGCGAAGTGGCAAGACTACGGTTTCAAGGAGCGCTGACAGGGCAACGCAGCAGGCCGTGCAAGAACCTGCTGGCAGCCGCGCAGCGGTGATGCTCAGCACGGCCTTGTTCTCTACTCGGACTGGATCGCTCTGATGGCATAGCTACCACCACAAAACCTCAAGCGTTCGCGACAAAATCCCCCAGTTGCTGGCGAGCGATGGGGACAGCGTATTCCAGCAACTCGAGCGGAATATCCTGTTCGAACAGGGTCACCTCGTAGCGCAGCGTCTCATCGTTGCGAAAGATCTCGAACAACACCCGACTATCGCCTTCCCAGCACTCGAACCCGAGGCCGTCATGGCCTTCTACGACGCTTGAAGCACAGTAAAACTTATACTCGACTCCATGTACGAACACGCTGTACCTCCCCTGGTTGAGGGCGCAAAGATACCGCTCTTCGAAATCCCTTGGCCACGTCGCGAAGTGCTGTACTGATCCGCATACGGCCACTACCCACGTCCAGCCCAAACTACGACCCGGGACAGGCCAGTCGTGCACGGCAAAGATCTTCAACGGGCAAGACAGATCTCACGCTTGATGGCGTCAAGGATCACCAGCAAGCCCGGGTAACGCTGGCCCTGTACATCGCAGCAGTTTGCCAAGCCCTGAATGCCCCCGGGTCGAACCGCATGCCACCGTGGAACAAGACCGCACCAGGCCCGCTACTGCAAAGTTGAACGAACGGAAACTGATCAGGAGCGGGTTTGCCCATGCACCGCCCGCAGGAAATCGGCCGCCAGGTGGTGCGCCCATGAACGCGCCGTAAAGCCTGCGAGATAAGCACAGTGGCTGCCTCGCCGGGTAACGGCCAACAACGTCCTGGGCATGCGTGACAGGGCGTTCTGGTGATCGCGCACGTTGCCCAGGACGCAGACCGGATCATCCTCGGCATTGAGCACCAGCAGCGGGATGGTCACGGTCTCCATCACCAGCATCGGGTTGCAAGCCTCGAGAAAGGCTTGCTGGGTGGGATAACCCGCGCACTCGTACAGGTGCCGGTGGAATTCATCCAGGCTCTGCGCCCCCTCCAGGGCTGCCAGGCTGGGCAAGTGCGCCAGCGCCTGGCGATTGGGGGACACGAACTGGCGCACCAGTTTCCTGGCCATCAAACGGGTATAGGGCGCACGTGCACGGCCAAAGGCGACGCGGATGTCGTAGCCCGGGCAATAGGCAAAGGCGCCCCGCAGCGGCGTATCGGCGCCCTGCTCGCCCAGGTAGCGAATCAGCAAGCCGGTGCCGGCGGAAATGCCGGCGGCGTAAAGCGCCGATTGCGGGTAGCGCTCGGCGATCAGCCGCAGTTGTTCGCGCAGATCGGCGGTATCGCCCATGGTGTTGAAACGCGGGCTGGTCAGCGGCAACTGGCCGTGGCCGCGCCGCTCGCACAGCACCACGCGCCAGCCAGTGAGCCGCTGAAGATCACGGACGAAGCCACGCATGCTATGTGGCGAGCCGGTGATGGTATGCAACACCACCAAGGTCGGGACCTGCTCCGGCAAATCGCTGCCAAGCCAATGCAGTGCGGTGGTGCCGCCATCGGCCATGCGCAAGGTATCGACATGGTCGTAGCTCAGGCGCGCAGCCAGGACCTTCTTCAACCCCAGCCCGAGCAGCTGCAGGTGGCCGTTGAACAACCAGGGCGTGGCCCAGAAGCGTCGGGTCAAGCGCGGTACCTGGGCAATCAGCGCCTGGTTCTGCGGGTTGGGCTGATAGATCAACTGTGGCCTACGTGCGGCCGTGAACAGATAGTACGCACCCAGCACTACAGCCAGCACGGCACAGGCGCTGATCCAAATCGACATCCAGAGTCCCTCGATCAAAATGTGCAACACGGGTTCAGCTCGCTACGCTGGCCAAGACTCGGACCCACGTCAATACCTGGCTTCAGCCCTGGGGCCGATTGCGCACCGCCTCTTGCTCCAGTTGCTGGAGCAAGCGCTGCAGGCGAGGCTCGCGCGCAACATGCCAATCCGTGAACACATTGAAGATACCGCGCATGACCGAGATGGGCGCCCAGCGAAAAGGCGCGGTGATGCGCGGCTGGCGCTTGCGCAAGCCCCGCACCACGCCACGACCGATCACTTCCGGTCCCACCGGCTGGTTCAAGAACGGCGGAACCCCGATTTCGTTCATCTTGGTGGCGATGGCATTGCCACCGAAGGCAACCTTGGCGATGGCCGTATTCACCCAGCCTGGATAAAGCACGCTGGCAGTGGCGCCGGTACTGCCCAGCTCGGCGCGCAGCGAGCGGGTCATCGACTCCACCGCGGCCTTGGACAAGGCGTAGGGCGCATTGGCCATGCCATTGAGGTAGGCGTAGGTCGACGAAGTGACCAGGACCTGCCCGCGGTTGCGCACGACTTCCGGCAAGGCCGCACGCACCGTATGCCACACGCCGAACAGGTCCACTTCGACGATGCGCCGGAACTCGTCCTCATCGCAGGTGCGCAAGGTCGCCGGCGTGCCCTTCCAGGAAATGCCGGCATTGGCGAAGGCCACGTCCAGATGGCCAAAGCGTTCCACGGCCAGGTGCACCACCTGCCTGGACGCCGCGCTGTCGGTCACGTCCAGCTCCAGTGCCAGCACCCGTTGGGCATCGAACTCCTGGGCCAATTGGTCCACCGCCTCCTGCCGGGTATCGGTCAGCACCAGGTTGGCGCCGTGCACATACAGCTCCCGGGCGGTGGCGGAGCCGATGCCGCCGGCCGCACCGGTGATCAGGACAACTTTGCCGTGAAGGTCGTAGTTCATGCTGTCTGTCTCTTGTTGTTGGGTCGGGAAATGGCCGCACCGCCTTATTTACGCCGCCATTGAGCTCATGGCCCACGGGACAGCGCCGGCCGGCGATGCTCAGGGGGCCTTGCGGGTGTTCGTGAGTCGTACCGCCTCAGCCACCTTGCTTGGCTCGAAGCCGATCCGCTCGATCAAGCGCCGCAGCAGACCGCATGCTTTGGCCACCATGCCGTTGCTGCTCGGCACCGTGACCAGGTCGCGCCGACGCTCGATGCAGTCGACGAGAGAGGCAACCACCTGGTCCAGCCCCACGAACTTCCAGATACCCCGGTGGTTGTTCCATACCAGGGTGCTGCACGGATGATCGATGACCGCCTCCATCATCGGCGTCTGGAAGAACGTTGGATGGAAGCTCCCCACCCCGACGCCCTGGGGCTTGAGTTCCAGGCGAATACTGTCGCACAGGGCCCAGACTCCGGCCTTGCTGGCGGTGTAGTGCGCGTTCAGGGGCGAATGCACGAACGCCGCCATCGAGGCGATGGCCAGCAGGTAACCCCGGCGCGCCTTGACATACGGCAGAGCGGCACGAAAGGTGCGCCAGACGCCACTGAGGTTGATATCGACAACCCGGTCAAAGGCGGCGGGCTCCATGGACTCCAGCGATTCGGGAGAGCCGATGCCCGCCCCGGCGATCACCACATCGATGCCGCCAAAATGCCCTGCCGCGTCCTTGAGCGCCGCCTCCAGGCTCTGCAGCGATCGCACGTCGGCCACCCACGCAGCAGCAACGTCGGGACCGCCCAGCTCGACTGCCAGGGCATTGAGGCTGTCGCGGTCCAGGTCCAACAGGACCAGCTTGGCCCCCTTCCCACGCAGCGCGACGGCGGCGGCCCTGCCAAGGCCGCCTGTGGCGCCGGTGATGGCGATGACGCGATCGCTGAGTACGTAGTGGGTCATGGTTGCTTTCCTAGCGAGTCTTGGATGCAGGGAGTGCACAGGCCGCGTTATCCGCGGGAGCGCCGCTCAGGCTCATTCTGCTTTTGCGCCACCGGGACCGTGCGCAGGAGGAAGTCGACCTGGTCGGCCACCACTTCCTCGAACGGCTTGCCGACGTAGATCGCGAAGTGGCCGTAGGGATAACGCTTGATCTCGTGATGCGGAGCGCGCCCGGCATGTCGCAGGGTCGCCTTGGCCGGAGCCACGCTATCGGGGTCGCAAACGCTGAACAGCACGGGCACTTGAATCCCGGGAGTCCGGCGCCCGGGGTAGTAGCGGATGATGTCCAGGGCGAAGCGTGCGGCGATTTCGTTGCGATTGCTGGCACCGGGTGCGATCAGCCCGTGGTACCCGCCCCAGCTATCGGGCGAAGTCATGAACGCCGTTTCACCCGGCTGGCCGGCGAGCGCGGCCATGACCGGCTTGGCACCGAGCATCGCGCCGAGGCGGTCCAGCACCGCCAGCGCGGTGAGCTTGATAGACACCAGTGGCTGGGTGACGAGACTGGAGGCCAGGCCATCGGTGAAGGGGCACTGGGAAATCACCGCGGCCACCTGCGGATCCTCGGCGGCGATCGTCAGTACGTGCCCGCCGCCAAAGGAGGTGCCCCAGATCGCCACACGTTCCGGGTCCACCTGCGCAAGGCTTCGGGCATGGGCAAGCGCTGCATGCCAATCCTCCAGCTGGCGCTTGATGTCCAGCAATTGACGGGGTTCGCCATCGCTGTCGCCAAAGTGGCGGTAATCAAAGGCCAGGCAGGCGTACCCGGCCGCCACGAAGCGTTGGGCAAAGGCCGGAATACGCATTCCCCGGGTGCCGCCCAGCCCGTGGGCCATCACCACCACAGGAAACGGCCCGGCACCTGCCGGCTGATAGAAGTCGGCTACACAGCGAGTGGCATTGGAGTAAAAGTGCAGCGTTGTCGAGACCGGGAATTCACTGATATCGCTCATGGTTCGCTTCCGTTGGAATAGCTGGCGTGATTGCATTGTTGGCAAGGTAAGCCGGCCCTGCTTGACGCTATCCGCCGGGCCGCTTATCAGTTCACGCCAACAACACAATGGGCTGCGAAGCAGCAGGCACGTGTAGGGGTTAGCCTGCCTCCTGGGGATTGGCCTGTTCTCTAACAGCCTTGGCGACGCGGTCAGTGTCGAAGCCAATGCGCTCGATAATCCGCCGTAGCAGTCCGGGGGCCTTGGCCACCAGGCTGTTGCTACCCGGCACGGTGACCGTGTCGCGCCGGCGCTCGATGCAATCGACCAGGGCCGCGACCACCTGCTCCAGCGCCACGAATTTCCAGAGCCCCTGGTGGTTGTTCCAGACCAGCGCACTGCAAGGCCCCTGGAGCGCGGCATCCATCATGGGCGTCATGAAGAACGTCGGGTGAAGAGAGCCGACCCCTACCCGAAACTGCGCCAACTCCAGGCGAATGCTGTCGCACATGGCCCAGACGCCAGCCTTGCTGGCGCAGTAATGGGCGTTCAGCGGCGAGTGGACGAAGGCGGCCATGGACGAGACGGCAAGTAGATAGCCCTGGCGCCTCTTCACATGGGGCAGCGCCGCGCGAAAGGTCCGCCACACGCCGTTGAGGTTGATATCGATGGTCCGCTCGAAAACCTCCGGGCTCATGGACTCCACGCTTTCCTGGGTGGCCACGCCGGCGGCCGCCACCACCACGTCGATCCCGCCGAAGTGCTGCGCAGCGGCCGCCAGGGCCGTCTCCAGGCTATCCAGCGAGCGCACGTTGGCGACCCAGCCCGCCACCTCATCGGGTTGACCCAAGGCAGCGGCCTGTTGATCCAGCCCCTCAAGGTCCAGGTCCAGCAAGGCCAGTTTGGCCCCCCTGCCCCGCAGCGCCTGGGCCGTCGCTCTGCCCAGCCCTCCAGTGGCGCCGGTTATGGCGATCACGCGGCCTTTGAGGTCGTAGTTGTTCATGGCAGCACCTTCAGCAAGTCTCGGGGAGGGGTGAGGCAAGGATTGGTTCGGGATCGAATGGCGCTGGTGGCAGCGCATTGGGGCATTCTTGACCACTCCCGAAAGAACGGCTTGACGCTACCCGTCGCACGGTTTGACACTTTGCGCCAAACAACAATTGAGAGCTCGCATGAGCCAGCCCCTGCACCGGCGCGTAGTTCCCGAAACCTATGTGCAACTGCTTTACGACTACCTGAAAGCCCACGGACACGATCCGGTTTCAGTGCTCGCAGAACCTTGGCCGCAGCCCGACCCGAACGGCGCTGGAGGCATCGACGTCGAGCATTGGGAACACTTGCTGGCGACGGCTGCGCAGCAGTTGGGCGATCCGCTGCTGGGCATCCACCTGGGCCGGACGATCAGCCCTCGACACTTTGGAGTGCTGGGCTCGGTGCTCCTGGCCTGCAATAACCTCGAGGCGGCCCTGATGCGCCTGGAACGCTACCTGCGCCTGGTGTTCGATGTCCTGCCGATGTACCGCCGTGAAGGACAGGGCTGGGTGGAAATCGTCTGGGACACCAGCGAGTACCAGCCCGGCCCCTTGGTCAATGAAACGGGGATCGTGGCGATGGTGCAGTTCTGCCGCGATCTGGTCGTTGGCGTGGTCGATCCGATCCAGATCGACTTCAACCACCTGGGCCCGACCGACCCTGGCCCTTATGAGGAGTTCTTTGCCTGCCCGGTACGTTTTGGCCAGGCGCAAGCGGTGATGCGCTTTGCCCCGGATGTGCTGGCGATGCCGCTGAAAAGCCCTGACCCGGCGCTGATCACTTTGCTGGAACAGCATGCGGATCGGCTCCTGGCGCAGCTGCCACAACAGGATGAGATGGTGGAGCAGGTACGCAGGAGTATCTCCAGGGAACTGCACGAGGGTGAGCCAAGCATCGAGCGAATCGGGGCCCGGCTCAGTCTCTCCCCACGCACTCTGCAGCGGCGCCTGCAAGAGACCGGTACCACCTTTCGTGGCGAGCTGAACCTGGTCCGCCATGAACTGGCCTTGTCGTACCTGCGCGACCCACGCCTGCAGATCGTGGATATCGCCATGCTCCTCGGGTATTCGGAGCACAGCGCCTTCACCCGGGCATTCAAGGAGTGGAGTGGGCAGACGCCGCTCGAAGCCAGGCAGAACCAAAGCCCCTAGCCAGAGCGCCGGCCCTTGGCTCAAGGCAGGCCAAGCCTTCGCGCCTTGGCCAGGGCCCTTCGCCTGACGACACAGGCCAGGTATGAAAGACAGGTCCGGGGTGGGTGAAATACCCAGCGACTCATGGACGTACCGATACAGCGCTCACCGGCTATCGAGCACTTTCATCCTTGGCCCATGCACCAGCAGTCGGCACGCTGCCCATTGCGGGCAGCGTGCCGACAGGTCAATGCCGTGGCCATGGGAACGAGGCCAAGAGCGGCTTCAGCCCACAACTTGTTCCGTGGCGCCCTCGCTCCCCTGCCCCTGGGGACGCTCCTTGGGCTTGGACTGCTTGCGTCGCGCCTGCCCACGCTGGCGTGAAGCCTGCTGCCTGGCATGCAGTGCCTGCGAGGCGGTCACGATGCCTGCAGCCTGGCCATTCAGGTCGAGCCGTGGTGCATCCTGGGTCATGCTGGCCCAGTAACGGCTGCCCTTGCACCAGGTGGCGATACCCAGCTTGAGCTGCTCGCTGGTCAGCCCTAGCAGCTCCAGGTGCTGCTCGGCATCCTTGAAAATGCCTTCCTTGAGCGGAACCTTGGGCGCCGGATTGACCGGGAAGGCCAAGGGGAAGTGCTTCTGCAATCGCCAGATCGCCTCCACCGCCGGGTCTTGCTCGCGAGGCTTGGGTTGCGCAGGGGGCTTGCGCTTGCCCTGTTTGGCGCTATCAGTTTTTACCTGCTGTTGTTCAGCCCGCAGGCGGTCACGTAGCTCAGCTAGTTGCTCAAAACCCATCGTTCATTTCAGCTTCATGGTTGATTCGTGGCGCAAGGTTACCCCAAGCAGTCGTTTGGAGCAGCCTAATCAAGCAACGAAATCACAACAGCACGGCGAGCGGTGGCTGGCCTTGAGGGTTCAGCCCTCATTCCCTGAGCTTCTGGGCCACCGCCCGCAGTGGCGAAAGCACCTGCCGCCTGGCCCCGGCAAGGAGCGACTCCTGCGTAAAAAGGGGTAATGCCGGAATACGCTCACCTGGCTGCTTGTAGCTGGGGAACAACCCCAGGGCATGGCCACGCCGGACACCAGCAGCCTCGGCCGCGCTCCAGAAGCCAGAAGCGACCAACTCGTCGATCTGTGCCCCACTGCGGGCACCCGAGGCGAAGGGTGTGTCGGTGCCGAACAGCAATCGATCGGGCTCGAACAACTCGCGCAACGTGGCCATGGCCGGACGCGATACCGATGTGGCGGTATCCAGGTAGAAGCGCCTCAAGTAGGTCAGCACGCCCTGGGGCGCGGTGTCCCCGTACTCGATCATGGTGTTCGCCACCGATGCCCGCCAGGCGACATAGGGCAGGAAGCCCCCGGCATGCGCGAGAATCCAGCGGATCCTGTGGAAGCGCTCCATGGTGCCCGACAGGATCAGGTTCAGCGCCGCTCGCGTAACGTCGCAAGGGTATTCGACCACGCTCAGTGGCGTGCCCAGGCCCAGAGCATCCTTGGCCGGCACATTGGGGTGGACGAAAACGATCGCACTGCGCTGGTTGAGCTCGTGCATCAGTTCCTCGAACAGCGGATCGCCGAGGAACTTCCCCTCGTTGCTGGCCATCAGCACCACGCCATCGGCCTGCAAGATATCCAGCGCGTGGATGGCTTCGGCGCAGGCCAGTTCGGTGTAGGGCAATGGCAGGTGCGCGAAGAACCCGATCCGCCCCTTGTGGCGCTCGGCCAGGGCCCGGGAGAACTCGTTGCTGCCGCGGGAAAAGGCTGCCAGTTCAGTTGCGGCCAGCTGGATGCCAGGCAGTACTTCAGAGGTGATGGCCGTCTGCACACCCTCCTCCTCCATGGACGCCATGAATGACTCGGGCGACCCATCGGGTAGCTCCAGCCCGGCCAGCGACCGGGTGTTGTGACGGGCAAGCAGGCCGCGCAAGGCCGGAGACCGGGTATGGCGGTGAATGTCGATGGTGCCCAAGCGTGCATCACCAGTGACGAGCGCCTCGCCAGCAGCAGCACCGAGGCACCCCAGCAAATGACTCTGTGATGTGCTGTTCATGTCCGCTGCGAACTCCCTGTCCCCACGAGCGCGCCAGCACCCACGACCCCTGTAAAACCTTTCATGACCACCTCATGTACTTATAGGTAAACCCTGGAAATCAACGATCCCGCATGGACTCGGCGAGGGCAGACATCGGCCTGGTCATAGCCCGTCGCAGCCGCCCTGCCATGGACTCGTCCTTGAAGATGGGACTGGCCGTGACGACCTCGTCGGGCCGGCGGTACTGGGGGAACAGCTCGAGCGCATGGCCCCGGGCAATGCCGTATCGGGTCGGCTCGGCAAATACGTCGCAGGTATCCAGGGTGCTGCACTGCAGGGCCGTGGCCGGGGCTGGGGCAAACGGAAAGTCGCTGCCGAACAGGATGTGCGAAGGGTCCACCAGCTCCTTCAAGGCCACCATGGAATAGCGTGACGGCGACAGTGCGGTATCGAAGTAGAAGCGCTCGATGTAGTGCTGCACGCCTTGGGGCACATGGCGCTGCAGATCGCCGAGATCCACCGCGCTCAAGCGCCCGGCCACGAACGGCAGGAAGCCACCGGCATGGGCCAGGATCCAGCGGGTATGGGGGTACTTCTCCTGGGTTCCGGTGAGGATCAGGTTGACGGCGGCGCGGGTGGTGTCACAGAGAAACTCGATGAGAAAACCCGGCATGTCCAGGGCGATGTCGATGCTGGTCGCATGCAGGTTGGGGTGCACAAAAACCACCGCCCGACGGCGATCCAGCTCGCTCATCAACTCATCGAACAGCGGGTCGCCCAGGAAGTGGCCGTCGGTACTGCCCAGCAGCACCACCCCATCGGCCTTGAGCACCTCCAGGGCGTAGATGGCTTCGCTGCAGGCGTGTGCCGTGAACGGCATGGGCAGCACCGCGAAGAAACCGAACCGGCCCGGGTAACGGGCCATCATCCCCGCGCAGAACTCATTGCAACGCCTGGCCAGGTCGACGGCCTGGGCCGGGCCATCACCGAAGTGCACGCCCGGAGCGGAGAGCGAGGCAATCGCCGTTTGAATACCGTTGGCGTCCATCACGGCAATGGATTTCTCCGGCGTCCACTTGGGCAGCAGGGCCCCGGCGACCTTCTGGATGCCCTTGGCTTGCATGGTGGCGACGAAGGCAGGGGGAATGACATGGTGATGGACGTCTATGCGCCCTTGCTGGATAGCCATGAGGGTTACCTTGGCGAACATGGAGTTAGAGTCGACCGGCGACTCACCACTAACACAACCGCTTAATAATGATCACCACTGTTCATTAAGGTCAAGAATGATTCACCAGGGAGAGGCACTTTATTCGCCTACCCCATTCTAAAAAAATCTATAACTTTTTGAAAAATATCGAATAAATTTATTAATCCGGTTTTTTAAAGCACATCCCGGAAAAAAATAGGCGGCCTGTCAGTTGATTTAACGTGAACAGCAGTGTTCACTAGCGAGCATTCAACGTTGCGAAGGCCTGAATCCGTGAGCATCATTCAAAAGCGTATCCATGAAGCGGCCCTGCAGCTCTTCGCCCAGAAAGAGCTTGCTGACATCAACGTCAGCGAACTGGCCCAGAAAGCCGGGCTGGCGCGCAATACGGTGTACAAGAACCTCGACTCCATCGACTCGCTGTTCGAAACGGTCGCCACCGAACTGGCCTCCGAGATGAACGAACGCGTTGGCAGGAGCGCAGCCCCCGGGCTGGACCCGGCGCAACGCCTCTCCAACGGCATTCGCTTCTACATCCGCCGGGCCCATGAGGAACGCCACTGGGGCAGCTTCCTGGTGCGCTACGCAGCCTCCCATGCCTCGCTGCAAGCCTTGTGGGATGGCCCACCCGTAAGGGACATCCTCGAAGGGCTTGCCTGCCAGCGCTACAGCTTCCGCCAGGACCAGCTCTTGTCGGTCATTGGCGTGGCCGCCGGTTCGGTATTGCTGGCCATCAGCCTCGTCCTGCAAGGACACAAGACCTGGCGCGATGCCGGTGCCGATACCGCCGAGTTCGTACTGCGCGCCCTGGGCGTTCCGGCAGACGAAGCCCGGGCATTCGCCACCGCCCCACTCCCGGAGCTCCCCCCTCTGGACGACTGATCAACCGGGTTCTGCAACGCGCACCACGAGATGCGCAGGAGGCGCTTATTGCCTTAAAAAAAGTGAACGAACAGGTTAGGCCAATCGGCTCCGCCTGCTGATCAGCCGCCCGCCGGTACCGGGGGCAAATCCATCACGCCCACGAATACGGACTTCATCGAACCCTCGATGACCTGTACGGGTCGGCTCGTCCCGCAAAAAGAGCCTGCGTCGCACAACAAGAACAACAAGAGGTAGTGAAGATGCTCAAGCACCCCCTATGGCGGGCAATCCGGCTCGCCAGTGTCGTCAGCCTTGCAACCCTGGCTTGCGCCCAAGCCCGGGCCGTGAGCTTTGCCATCGGCGAAATCGATGGCCAGCTGGATTCCACCCTCTCCGTCGGCGCCAGCTGGGCGCTGCGCAACCCGGACCCCGATCTGCTGGGCAGCAGCATCACCGACGACGGCCGGCGCAACTTCAAGAAGGGCGAGACCTTCTCCAAGCTCTTCAAGGGCATCCACGACCTGCAGCTCAGCCATGGCGATACCGGCGTGTTCCTGCGCGGCAAGTACTGGTACGACTTCGAGCTCAAGGACGAGAGCCGCCCGTTCAAGGATATCGACGACCACGGGCGCAAGCCCGGCGCCCAATCCAGCGGCGTGCAATTGCTCGATGCCTTCGTCTATCACAGCTACACCATCGGCGACCTGCCGGGCACCGTGCGCCTGGGCAAGCAGGTGGTGAACTGGGGCGAAAGCACCTTCATCCAGGGCGGCATCAACAGCATCAACCCGGTGGATTTCGCCGCGTTGCGCCGCCCTGGCTCCGAGATCAAGGAAGGCCTGATCCCGGTCAACATGTTCTATCTGTCGCAGAACCTCACGGACAACCTGAGCACCGAGCTGTTCTACCAGCTGGCCTGGGACCAGAGCGTGATCGACAACTGCGGCACGTTCTTCGCCGTCAACGATGCGCTGCCCGACGGTTGCACCGGCCTGACCGCCGGCCCCGCGCTGAATCAGAACGCCCTGGCCCAGGCTGCGTTGTCGCCTTTGGGCATCGACCTGACCAGTGAGGGCATCCGCGTGCCACGGGGGCACGACAACGATCCGCGCAACGATGGGCAATGGGGCGCTGCACTGCGCTGGTTCGCCCCGGAGCTGAACAGCGAGTTCGCCGCCTACTTCATGAACTACCACAGCCGCATGGCCTACATCAGCGGCGTCACCAGCCCGCATATGGCCGACCGGGGCTTCGCCGGCCCGATCTGCGCCAACCTCGGTATCGGCAATCCGGCCGTGTGCAATGCGCTCCTTGGCAGTCCCCTGGGCCAAGCGGCGGCCCAGGCCTACAGGCTGGGTACCTCGCAGTACCTCGCCGACTACCCGGAAGATATCCAGCTGTACGGCCTGAGCTTCAGCACCAGCTTGCCCACCGGCACCATTCTCTCCGGCGAGCTCAGCTACCGGCCGAACATGCCGATCCAGATCAACTCGGCCGACATCATCGCCGCCACCTTCGGCGACCCCAGCGCGTCACCAGTGCTGTCCTCGGGTTACCTACCCATTGCCAACAGCAGCTCGATCAAGGGTTACCAGCGCAAGGAGCTGACCCAGGCCCAGGTCAGCGCCACGCACTTCTTCGACCAGGTCATGGGGGCCGACCGCCTGACCCTGATCGGCGAGGTCGGGGTGACCCACGTCAGCGGCATGGGGGGCAGCGGACTGCGCTATGGGCGCAATCCCACCTTCGGCATGGGCGAGCTGGCCGACAACAGCATCTGCACCCGCCAGATCAACACCAAGACCCCGCAGTACTGCACGAATGACGGCTACACCACCAGCACCTCCTGGGGCTATCGGGCGCGGGCGATCTGGGAATACAGCAACGTGTTCGACGGTGTCGATCTCAAGCCCAGCCTGGCCTGGTCCCACGACGTCAAGGGCTACGGGCCGGAGCCTGGCTTCAACGAAGGCGCCAAGGCCATCAGCCTGGGCCTGGACGCCGTCTACCTCAATACCTACACCGCCAGCCTCACCTACACCGACTTCTTTGGCGGCAACTACAACGCGATGACCGATCGCGACTATGCCGCCCTGAGTTTCGCCGTATCGTTCTAAGTGGAGTTACCAAGATGAATAACAAAATACTCTCTGCCTGCTCACTCGCCCTTGCCTGCAGTTTCAGCACCCTGCCCGCCCTGGCGGCGGTCAGTCCCGAGCAGGCCCAACAGCTGGGCTCCAGCCTGACCCCCACTGGTGCGCAAATGCAGGGCAACGCCGATGGCAGCATCCCGGCCTGGACCGGTGGCCTGCCCAAGAGCGCGGGAACCCTCAGCCGCGAAGGCTTCCTCAGCGACCCCTTCGCCAATGAACAGCCGCTGTTCACCATCACCGCGCAAAACATGGCCCAGTACCAGGACAAGCTGAGCCCGGGCCAGCAGGCGATGCTCAAGCGCTATGCCACCTACCGGATACCGGTCTACCCCAGCCATCGCACGGCCAGCCTGCCCGATGCGGTCTACCGGGACGCCAAGGACAATGCGACCAAGACCAGGCTGGTCGAAGGCGGCAACGGCCTGTCCGAGTTCGCCACGTCCATTCCCTTCCCGATCCCGCAGGACGGCCTGCAAGTGCTGTGGAACCACATCACCCGCTACCGCGGCGGCAGCGCCAAGCGCACCCACGTGCAGGCCACTCCCTTGGCCAGCGGCACCTTCGTGCCGGTGTACTTCAAGCAACAGTTCACCTTTCGCGACCGGATCAAGGACTTCAATCCGGCCGATCCGGGCAACGTGCTGTTCTACTACAAGCAGTTGATCACCGCGCCAGCACGCCAGGCCGGGGATGTGGTGCTGGTGCACGAGACCCTGAACCAGGTGAAGGACCCCCGCATGGCCTGGATCTACAACGCCGGACAGCGGCGGGTGCGGCGCGCGCCGCAAATTTCCTACGACGGCCCCTACCCGGCTTCCGAGGGGCAGCGGGTGTCCGATAACCTGGACATGTACAACGGCGCACCCGACCGCTACGACTGGAAGCTGGTGGGCAAGCGCGAGATCTATATCCCCTACAACAGCTTCAAGCTGGACTCGCCGAAGCTCAAGTACAGCGACATCGTCCAGGCCGGCCACCTGAACCCGGCCCACACCCGCTATGAGTTGCACCGCGTCTGGCAGGTCGAGGGCACCCTCAAGCAGGGCGAGCGGCATATCTACGCCAAGCGGGTGTTCTTCATTGACGAGGACTCCTGGCAGATCGTCCTGGCCGATCACTACGACTCCCACGGCATGCTGTGGCGCACCGCCGAAGGCCACCTGACTCCGTTGTACGACGTGCAGGTGCCCTGGCTCGGCGTCGAGGTCCTGTACGACCTGATCAATGGCCGCTACATCGTCTCCGGCATGCGCAACGAGGAAAAGGAACCGATCGAATTCGGCTTCTCCTCGCTGTCCTCCGAGTACACCCCGGCGGCCCTGCGCAACGAAGGCATTCGTTGATTCCAGCCTTCTAGGCCCAAGGGGACGCCCCCAGATCCTCGCCGCATGACCAGGCGGCTTGCGCAGGACGCCATGCTCGCGTCCTGCGAAAGATCACCACAACCACTAAATGAACACTTGTGTTCATTTATGAGCAAATATAGATTTAACAGGACAAAACAATCAGGCCTTTCTGGAGAGCACATGAACGACATCGCAGCCATTCCAGGTCTTACATCCCGCCACGTCAGGGTTGGCCGGCGGCAAATCTTCCTCAGCGAGGTGGGCCAGGGCCATCCCCTGCTCATGCTGCACGGCGGCGGAGCGGGCGCCTCCGGAATGTCCAATTACTCGCGCAATATCGAAGCACTGGCCAAGCAGTTTCGCGTGCTGGTGGTAGACATGCCGGGCTACGGGCAATCGACCAAGGGCCTGGACCGCAGCGACTGCTTCGGCGACCTGGCCCAGAGCATGCTCGGCCTGCTCGACGCATTGCAGATCAAGTCTGCGCACCTGGCCGGCAACTCCCTCGGCGGCTCCTGCGCCCTGCGCATGGCCCTGGAAGCACCAACCCGGGTCTCGGCCCTGGTGCTGATGGGCCCGGGCGGCATCAACACCACCCGTAGCCTGCCCACCAAGGGGCTGAACCACCTGCTCGACTACTACAACGGCGCGGGCCCGACGCTGGAGAAGATCACCCGCTTCATCCGCGAAGACCTCGTCTACGACAGCAGCCTGGTGACCGACGCCATGATCGCCGAGCGCTATCGCGCCAGCACCGACCCTGAAGTGGTCGCCGCACCGCCCCTGCGCCGCCCTACAGGCCTGAAGGCCGCAGTGCGCATGGACCTGACCCGCGATCCGCGGCTCGACCGTTGCCAGGTCCCGACCCTGGTGCTGTGGGGCACGGAGGACAAGGTCAATCGTCCCAGTGGCGGCCAGACCTTGTGCAAGCGCATGCCCAACTGCGACCTGTACCTGTTCAGCAAGACCGGGCACTGGGTGCAGTGGGAACGCGCCAGCGAATTCAACGCCGTCACCGCCAGCTTCCTCGCCTGCCATACCCCGGCCTGAAGACAAGGAATCCCTATGAAACAGGACATCTTCGGCGCCAGCAGCATGGGTTATGCGGTCATCGAGTCGAACCAGCTGGACCGCTGGCAGGCGCTGCTGCAAGGCGGCATCGGCCTGCACCTTGAACATGCGGACAGCCAGCTCCTGGCGTTTCGCATGGACCAGCACCAACGGCGCATCATCGTCCAGCGCGGCCCGGCGGAAGACTTCGCGGCCATCGGCTGGCAACTGAACGACCAGGACACCCTGCACATCGTGCTGCAGCGCCTGAGGGCCCGCGGTATCGCCATCCACGAAAGCACTGCGGCCCAGGCGGCAGAACGCGGTGTGGTGCGCTTCTGGCGAGTGCTTGGCCCCAAGCGCATGGCCATCGAGCTGTTCGTCGAGCCACTGACCAGCCAGGAGCCCCTGAGCATGCTCAGCGAAGGCTTCATTACCGGTGAGTCCGGCATGGGCCACCTGGCGATCACCAGTCGTCGCGGCAAGGACATGCGCCGCTTCTGGCAGGAAATATTCGATGCCCGGCAGAGCGATAGCGTCGTCGAGCACCTGGCAGGCGTAACGCTGGACATCGAGTTCTTTCGCGTCAACCCGCGCCATCACTCGATCGCCATCGCCCAGGTACGGGGCCTGGCGCTCGACCCGATCCGCACCAAGGCCCAGCACATGAACCTTCTGACCACCTCGGTCGCCGGCCTGACCGATGCCTTCCTGCGTTGCCGCAAGCTGGGCTTCGAGATGGCCCACGAAATCGGCGAGCACCCCAACGACCGCGAGCAGTCGTTCTACGTCCTCACGCCTTCGGGTTTCGAGCTGGAGCTGGGCTGGAACGCCCTGGAAGTCGACGAGGCCGATTGGCAGGTCACCACCTACAAGGGCATCAGTCTGTGGGGCCACAAGCCGCAGAAGCCAGGGACCTGGAACAAGCTGAAGACCAACCTGGGCAATTTCGGCCAAGGCCTGCGCTCCCTGCGCCACGCCGAGTATTCCCCACTGCAGGAACAGCCATGAACACTACTGAAATCTTCGACGTCGTCATCGCTGGCCTCGGTCCAACCGGCGCTACCCTGGCCCATTTGCTCGGCAAGCGCGGCCTCTCGGTGCTGGTGCTGGAGCGTGAGCCGGTGTTCTACGGCAATGCTCGCGCGGTCTACACCGACGATGAGTGCATGCGTGTGATGCAGGCCGCGGGGGTAGCCAAGGACCTGGCCAGCGATATGCAGATCGATACCCCGGCCCAATGGACTTTCCCCGATGGACGCGTGATCGGCCGCTACTGGCAGCTCAAGCGCAGCTTCGGTTGGCCGGTGATCAACTTCCTCTACCAGCCCTGGCTGGAAACCAAGCTCAGCGACCTGCTGGCCAATCACCCGACGGTAAGGGTCGAACGCGGTCGCGAACTGGTGGACTTCAAGCAGGACGGCGCGCTGGTCACCCTCACCCACCAGGCCACCCAGAACTGTCGCTTCGGCGATGGCGACGCCAGCCGTATCGAGCTGGACGTCGACCTGGCACCGGTCACCCTCAAGGCACGCTACCTGGTGGGCGCGGATGGCGGTCGCAGCACCGTGCGCGAACAACTGGGCATCGGCATGGACGGCAAGAACTTCCCCGAGCCCTGGCTGGTGGTCGACCTGGAAATGAAGGAAGGGGAAGATGCGCTGCGCCACATCCCCTACTTCAACTTCATCTGCGACCCCGACTCCCCGGTGGTCAGCTGTCCGCAGCCCGGGCGCTTCCATCGCTTCGAATTCATGCTGATGCCCGGCCAGACCAAGGAGTACATGGAGGACCCGGCCACCGTGCGCAAGCTGCTGAGCCGGTACGTGAACCCGGACCAGTTCGAGGTCAAGCGCAAGCTGGTCTACACCTTCAACGCCCTGGTCGCGCGCGAGTGGCGCAAGGGTCGCGTATTGCTGGCAGGCGATGCCGCGCACATGACCCCGCAGTTCATGGGCCAGGGCATGAGCTCCGGGGTGCGCGACGCCTACAACCTGGCGTGGAAGCTGGAGGCGGTGCTACGCGGCAAGGCTGCCGACAAGCTGCTCGACACCTACGGCAGCGAGCGCTACCACCATGCCAAGGCAATGATCGACATCTCGGTGCGGATGAAGGACTTCGTGTCCATGTCCAATCCGTTCAAGACGGCGCTGCGCAACTTTGCAGTCCGGGCCCTGAATGTCACGCCGGTACTGGGCAAGTGGCTGCGCGAGGGCGGCTTCAAGCCTACCCCGACCTACAAGCCCGGCTCCTACCTGGGGTTGCCCAGGGATGGTTGGCGCGGGGTCGCCGGGAAGCTGATGCCCCAGCCGCAGGTCCGCACCTTCAAAGGCAAGCGCGTGCCCCTCGACGAAATTCTGGGCGAAGGCTTCTCCCTGCTGGGCCTGGAGAACAATCCGCGCGTGGCGCTATCGGCCGAGTCCCAGCAGTTGCTGGCGGCGCTGGATACCCGCTACGTCACGCTCTACCCCTTTGGCGGGCGTCCCCAGGGCATGGACGTGCAGCGCTTCAGTCCGGCCGACTTGACCGAGGTCGAGGAGCCCGATGAGGAACTGGTGCGTTGGTTCAAGCGTGCCGGACACGGTCGTGACCTGGTGGCGGTGGTGCGCCCGGACAAGTTCGTCTTCGCCCTGGTACCCGCCACGCAACTGAACGCCGCACTGGCCGAACTCCGGCGCCAGCTGGGCTGGCAACCGAACCTGGTCAGCGCACAGCCCCCTGTTGCCACCCTGAGGAAAAGCGCATGAGCCACGACACCTTGAACAACCTCGACCAGGCGGCCGCGACATTGTCCCAGGCGCGACAACGGCGCGAGCCCTGCCAACCCATCTCGGAGAGCTTGGGCATCACCACCCTGGCCGAGGCCTACGCGGTGCAGGAAATCAACACCCGGCGCGCCCTGGGCCAGGGCCGGCGACTGGTCGGACGCAAGATCGGCTTGACCTCCACCGCGGTGCAACAGCAGTTGGGCGTCGATCAGCCGGACTTCGGCATGCTGTTCGCCGACATGGAGATCAGCGACGGCGCGGGCATCGACTGCCGCCAACTGATCCAGCCCAAGGCCGAAGGGGAAATCGCCTTCGTCCTCGGGCGCGACCTGCCCCATGCCGACACCACGCTGGCCGAGTTGATGAACGCTGTGGAGTACCTGCTGCCGGCCATCGAGATCGTCGATTCCGCCATCGTCGATTGGCGGATCACCCTGGCCGACACCGTGGCGGACAACGCCTCATCCGCCCTCTACGTACTGGGCAAGCAAGCCACCCGACTGTCGGCGCTGGACCTGCGCCTGGAAGGCATGTTGCTGGAGAAGAATCGCAGCCAGGCCGCCATTGGGGTCGGCGCCGCTTGCCTGGGCAATCCACTGGATGCCTGCCTGTGGTTGGCCCGCACCATGGCCGAGTCCGGCCGTCCATTGCTGGCCGGCGATGTGCTGCTCTCGGGTGCGCTAGGCCCCATGACCCCAGTCGTCCCGGGCGATCACCTGCATCTGCGCCTGACTCGCCTGGGCGAAGTCGGCTGCCATTTCTACTGAGCCGCACGCCTGGAGAATCAGAATGACTACCAAGAAACTCAAAGTCGCCATCGTCGGTTCCGGCAATATCGGCACCGACCTGATGATCAAGCTGATGCGTAATGCACAACACCTGGAAATGGCCGCCATGGTCGGCATCGACCCGGCCTCCGACGGCCTGGCCCGTGCCCAGCGGCTGGGGGTGGCCACGACCCATGGGGGCATCGAGGGGCTGAGCCGCCTGCCGGTGTTCAACGAGATCGACTTCGTTTTCGATGCCACCAGCGCCAGCGCCCATGTGCGCAATGCCGGTTTTCTGCGTGGGCTCAAGCCAGGCATCCGCCTGATCGACCTGACCCCTGCGGCCATCGGCCCGTACTGCGTGCCGGTGGTCAACCTGGAGCAGCACTTGCAGGCGAGCAACGTCAACATGGTCACCTGCGGCGGCCAGGCCACCATCCCGATGGTCGCGGCGGTGTCGCGGGTCGCCAAGGTGCATTACGCCGAGATCATTGCCTCCATCGCCAGCAAGTCCGCGGGCCCCGGTACCCGCGCCAACATCGACGAGTTCACCGAAACCACCAGCAAGGCCATCGAGGAGATCGGCGGCGCAGCCAAGGGCAAGGCGATCATCATCATGAACCCCGCCGAACCACCGATGGTGATGCGCGATACGGTGTTCGTGCTGTCCGAGGAAGCCGACCAAACCCGCATCGAAGCCAGCATCGAGCAGATGGCCGCCGCCGTGCAGGCCTACGTGCCCGGCTACCGGCTCAAGCAGAGGGTGCAGTTCGACCTCATCGCGCCATCCGCCCCACTGAACATTCCCGGCCATGGCCAGTTCAGTGGGCTCAAGACCTCGGTGTTCCTCGAAGTCGAAGGCGCTGCCCATTACCTGCCGGCCTATGCCGGCAACCTCGACATCATGACCTCCGCCGCGCTGGCCACGGCCGAGCGCATGGCCCAATCGATGCTCAACGGCTGAGGAGCGAGTACATGACTTTCGATCCAGGCAAGAAGCTCTACATCTCCGACGTCACCCTGCGCGACGGTAGCCATGCGATCCGCCACCAGTACTCCCTGGACTCGGTGCGGGCCATTGCCCGGGCCCTGGACCGGGCCAGGGTGGACTCCATCGAAGTGGCCCATGGCGACGGCCTGCAGGGCTCGTCCTTCAACTATGGCTTCGGCCGCCACGGCGATCTCGAATACATCGAGGCCGTGGCCAGCGAGCTGCGCCACGCCAAGATCGCCACGCTGTTGCTGCCCGGCATCGGCACCGTCCACGACTTGAAGAACGCCTATGAGGCTGGTGCGCGGATCGTCCGCGTGGCCACCCACTGCACCGAGGCGGATGTGTCCAGGCAGCACCTCGAATATGCCCGGGAGCTGGGCATGGAAGCCGTGGGCTTTCTGATGATGAGCCATATGCAGACGCCCGAAGGGTTGGCGCAACAGGCCAAGCTGATGGAGAGCTACGGCGCGCAATGCATCTACATGGCCGACTCCGGCGGCGCGATGAACATGAACGATATCCGCGAGCGCATGCGGGCATTCAAGGCAGTCCTGGACCCACGAACCCAGACCGGCATGCATGCCCACCACAACCTCAGCCTCGGGGTGGCCAACTCCATGGTCGCGGTGGAAGAAGGCTGCGATCGCATCGACGCCAGCCTCGCGGGCATGGGCGCGGGCGCGGGCAACGCGCCGTTGGAAGTCTTCATCGCCGCGGCCGAGCGCGCGGGCTGGAATCACGGCACCGATCTCTACACCCTGATGGACGCGGCCGACGACATCGTCCGCCCCTTGCAGGATCGCCCGGTGCGGGTCGACCGCGAAACCCTCGGCCTTGGATATGCCGGCGTGTACTCAAGCTTCCTGCGCCATGCGGAAATAGCCGCTGGCAAATACGGCCTCAAGACCCTCGACATCCTGGTGGAGCTGGGCAAGCGGCGCATGGTCGGCGGCCAGGAAGACATGATCGTCGACGTCGCCCTGGATCTGCTCAAGCTCGAAGTGCTGCCCACCTGAGACAGGGATCGCCCGATACCCGCTGCTCAAGCACTCGAGTGTCGGGCGCCCCTGGCTACCCAGCCAAGGGTCAGTCCAGGCGTTTGTGCAGGAACAGGCGCTGATGGCCAGGAGGGAAACCATCGAGCTGGCCAAACTGGCTAAAGCCATGTTGCGCGTAGAAAGCCGGCGCCTGGAAATCGAAGGTATCGAGCCAGATCCCGACACAGCCCTTCTCCCGGGCCAGGTCTTCGGCCATGTGCAGCAGGCGCGAGCCGGTGCCTTGTCCCCTGGTCTGCTCGGGGATCGCCAGCAACTCGATGTACAACCAGCGATAGAAGATCTCCGCCGACAGCCCACCGAGGATTTCGCCGGTCTGCTCGTCACGCACCAGCAGCGCGATCGCCTCGGTCTTCGGGTCGCCCGCCTTGGCGCGGTTGTGGGCGCGCAAGGGCTTGAGGATCGCAGCGCGCTCCGCCTCCCCCGGATCGACCATCATCTCTATACGAATCGCCATCGCTTGTCCTTTTGGATGCTCATATTGACCTGGAAAAGTCCGCACATCGGCTCGATGCCAAGCCGGACCTGGCCCACAGCGCCGCGACTGGCGCCCATGCGCCTGATAGTCGGCCCCAGGGAACTCAAGCCACCGCGGATAACACATCGAGGATATAAAGAAATCGAATGACCGCGCCCTATATTTTTCTTCGAGCCGCTTCACAGCAGGTCATAGCCCCTCGGGGGTCACGCCTGCAGGTATCGCCCCTTCTCTCCCCCGTCCTGTTTGTCTGCGTACTCGGCATGAACAGCCTGGGCTCAAGCCTGACCAGCTTCGGGATTGCCGTGTGGGTCTTCCATCTCACGGGTTCCTACCAGGCAATGACCCTGCTAGGAATCATCACCCCGCTTGCCGTCCTCCTGTTTGCCCCCATCGCGGGCCTGGCCAGCGATCGCTACGATAAAAAACGGATCCTGGTCGCGGCCGACGGCCTTTCCTGTGTCAGCCTGCTGTTTTCCCTTCTCCTGTATCGGCACGGCCTGTTAGGTATTTTCCCAGCGGCAGGCCTGGCCTTGTGCCTGGCCTGCGCCAATGAGTTTCGCTACACCGCCTCGGCCTCCCTGATACCGCTCATCAGCATTACTGAACGTCAATGCGGTCCAGCAAATCTTTCGCGGCAGCTCACTCATGCTGGGGCCGGTCCTGGGTGCAGTCGGCTTCGACCTGCTTGGGCTACCGCTGCTGTTCGGCACAGACACACTGACCTTTGTCGCAAGCGCCACCCTCCTGCTGTGCTGCACGCTCGGCGTTGCCTCCCGCTCTCTCCAGCCTCTGGACCAACGCCACCCCCTGATCGCGCAGTTGCAACAGAGCCTGCGCGGGCTGTCGAGCCAGCGACCACTGGTGACTCTGTTGTTCACCTTCATGCTGATCAACGCTCTGCTTTCGATCTTTATGGTCGCCCTGGCGCCTTATGTGCTGGCCACGCGATCCAACCTCGAACTGGAGCTGATATCCGCCGCGATCGGTGCCGGGATGCTGCTGTCGGGGCTACTCCTGACCCGGCTCAAGAAGCATGTCCATCCCCTGTACCTGCCCGCTCGAGGGACGGCCAGCGCCGCCACCTTGCCATTGCTCGAAGCTCGCCCTCCCTGCACATCGAGCCCCTGGGCATGACGAGCACGGCCTGCCCCAGTAAATCCCGGGGCTCCACTGGCGGGAAGCTACTGCAGGGTCCAGAAACCCAGGCGCCCCAGGTTGGCAGCCAGCCTCAAGCGCAACGTCTGCCAATGGCTCAGGCCCTGAATATGCTGCTCCTGCGCGCTGGCATATGAGGTCAAGGCGTTCATCAACTCGATCATGCTACCTACCCCGGAGTGATAACGCCCCTGGACCACCTCCAGTGATTGACGCGACTGCTCCACCAACTCGTCGGTACGCTGCAGGCTCTGGGTCTCGGTATTCAATGCCTGATAGCTGGTCCAGAGGTCCAATGCGACCTGCCGCTCCACCTCGGCCAATTCCGCCTGTCCGGCTTCGACGCGGGCTTGTGCATGGCGGATCTGATAGACACTGCCGAACCCCTCGAACAGGGGGATGCTCAGTTGCAAACCGATGCTGCGATTTCGCTCCCGCTCATCGCCATTGAATATCCGGGATTGTTGACTGCTTGCGTATGCCAGGTCGGCGGTCAGTGCCAGGGTCGGAAGACTGGCTGCGCGCCGCTCATCGACGGCGGCCTGGGCTGCATTGAGCCTTGCCTGCGCCGCGAGTATTGCAGGATGCTCCTGGCGAGCCTGGACCAGCAGCTCATCGACGGCCTTTACAAACTGGGTGTTGGGCAGCGGCGTCAGGTCCCCGGCCAGTTGCAGAGGGGTTTGCGCTGACAGGCCCATGCGCAGGGCAAGGATGCCCAAGGCATTCTGCAAGGCTCCACGGTCGCGGATCTGTCGCAGGTTGGCCTGGGAAAACGCCGTTTGTGCCTGCAGACGATCAGAGAGTGCAGCAGCCCCTGCTTTGTACTTGGCGTCTGCGGCTTCGAGGTTTCTAGCCGCCAGTTCGGCCACCTGGATTGAGGCTGCCAGGCTACGTTGCGCTGACAGAGCGTCGTAATAGGCTTGGGCGGCCTGGACAAAAGTGTCCTGCAGTGTGGCGTCTTGAGTGGCATTGGCGGCCAGGAGCAACTGCCGGGCCTGGTTTAAAGCGGCACCGCGCCGACCGAAGTCCACCAGTACCCAACTCAGCTCGATGCCGGCACTGTTACGCCGCCGATTCCCATCCCCGGAGCGCAAGTGTGGCTCGTCAAAATCGACCCGGCCGTTGCCCCGGGTACTGTCCAGACGGCCATTCAGGCGTGGCAGGTAAGCCGATTGGCTAAGCCCCACCTGCGCAGCCTGAGCCTTGGCATTGACCCAGCTCAGGCGCGTCCGGGGATCGTTGCAAAGGACCCGCTCGACCGCTTGTTCCAGCGTCAGCCGTTCAGGCACATGGCCGAAGGTGCAGGACAACTCGCCACGCGTGTCATCGTGGACCGCTTGCCGGGAAACACTACGGGTAGTCCCAAAGACATCAGGCTCTAGAGCCCACGCCGTCAATGAACTGCCTGCCACACTCAATACCAGGCCGTGCAGCAGCCACTTCATGCCATGTCCTGCTTTACTGCGGGTGCAAATCGCTCAGGGACCACCTCGCTCTCCAACCGCCCAGGCGCCTTATCGCTCACCCTGCCAGCCAGGAGCCGGATGACGCGATCCGCCGAAGCAATGGTCTCAGGGCGGTGGGCAACCATGATGCGGGTAATGCGCAACCCTTGAATGGCCTGGTTCACTCGTTGCTCGCAGGCAATGTCCAGGTGACTGGTGGCTTCATCGAGGAGCAAGATTCGCGGCCTTTTGTACAACGCCCGGGCCAGCAGGACTCGCTGCTTCTGCCCGCCGGAAAGCACCGTCCCCATATCCCCCACCAAGGTGTTGTAGCCCATCGGCATGGCTTGGATATCGCTATGAATCGATGCGACCCGGGCACACTCGAATAACCAGGCCTGGTCCACGTCGAGATCGAAAAAGCTGATGTTGTCACGCAACGACCCAGCAAACAGCACATCGTCCTGGGTCACCGCTCCAACCAGTTGCCGCAGGCCGTCAACACCCAGTTGCTCCAGCTCGATACCGGCGATGCGGACCTGGCCCTGGGTGACGGGCAAGATGCCGAGCATGACATTCATCAACGTGCTTTTACCGCAGCCGGACGGCCCGACGATTGCCACAGACTCACCTGCCCCGATCCTCAGGTCGAGGTCTTCCAGCACCCAGGGTTCATGCTCGGCATAACGATAGTGCAGCCCTTGAATCTCGATGCCCGCCTCGCCCTCCACGAGACGTTCTGGATCGACCCGGCATTGGGTTTCTTCTGGCGGATGCAGGACGATATCGGCCAACCTCTCACCTTGCAGCTGTAACATGCGCAGCTCGAAAAACTTGTCGATCAAGTTGCCGACCCGAGCATCAAACTGCGTTTTGTAGGCAATGAACGCAATCAACAAGCCAACGCTGAATTGACCGTTCATCACCATGCTTGCCCCAAGCCAGATAACTAGCAGGTTCTCAATACCGAACAACACCCCATTCAACTGCTGGTACAGCAGGCGCAACTTCTGCGTGCGCAAGCCGGCGTTGATCTGCTCCACCAACAGCCCCAGCCATGCCGATCGACGCTCCTCCTGACGCTGAAACAGCTTTAACGGGCGAATGCCACGAACGGTCTCCAAAAAATGGCTTTGCTGGCGTGCCGCATGAATGATTTGTTCTTCGCTCGCATTACGCAGCGGCCGGTACCAAAGGCAACGCCCCAGCGTGTAGAGGACCATGGTGACAATGGCGATAGCCGCCAGTGTTGGGCTGTAAAGCAACATCATCGCCAGGGTTATGACGGATACCAACCCGTCAAGAATTGCCGATAGAAACGCGGCGGTGAGTGTCTGTTGGATGGTGTCCACGGCACCAAAGCGCGACATCACATCGCCCAAGTAGCGCTTCTCGAAATAGTGGATGGGCAAGCGCAGCAGATGACTGAAGACGTTCGCTCGCCACTGCACGGCAAGCAGCGTGCTCAAATGCATCATGACCCAGGTACGCACGCCACTGACGGCTTGCTGCATCAGCAATAGCAAGGCAAAGCCCAATATCAGCGTACTGAGCAGGTCGTGGTCGGCACTGACAATGACATTGTCGATAGTCCATTGCAGCAGGAACGGACTGACCAGGGAAAAGGCCTCGAGCGTCAGTGCCAGCAACAGTACTTGCAGCAACGAACGATACAGGCCACTGATTCGCCCCATCATGTCCATAAGCTTGATGCGGGGCTTGCTCTCTTGCTGCTCGAACCCGGTATCCGGCCACAACTCCAAGGCGATGCCGGTAAAACTCTCGGAAAGCCCCTCATGACTGACCCGACGCAACCCTCGAGCCGGGTCATGCACCGTCACGCCTTGTCGGTCGATGGACTTGAGCACGACGAAATGGTTGAAGTTCCAATGCAGGATGCATGGCAACTTGAGCTGGTCGAGCGCATTGACATCCAGTGTGATGGCGCGAGCCCCTAACTGCAGTTGCCGGGCATTGCTGATGAGTTGCTTGAGCGCAATCCCCTTGAGGGACACGCTGTATCGACGACGCAAGTCCAGCATGTCGACCCGATGACCGTGATAACCGGCAATCATCGCCAGGCAAACCAGACCGCATTCAGTGGCTTCGGTCTGCAGGATCAACGGCAAGCGCCGCCCTGGACGCAAGGCTATGGCGTCAAGAAAGGTCATGGGAGCGTTTCCTAGAGTTTGCCGGTCAGGCTGTAAAGAGGTTCCAGCACCCACTCATAGAGATGCCGGCGCTCCTGCAGGATGTCCGCATCGAGCAGCATCCCGCTTTGCAAGGGTTGTGGTTCGCCATAGGCCATGACGACCTGCTGATCAAGCTGCACACGCAGGCGATAGAGCTGTTCTCCATTGTGCGACAGGCCCGGTACCTCACCCACCATGTTGGCCAGGTCCGCGGAGGGCACGGCGGTGCGTGAGATGGACAGTACCCGAGCCGGATACTGGCCAAACTTCTGGTAGGGATAGGCCTGATAGCGAATCAATACCGCATCTCCAGGCTTGATGAAGCCCACTGCTTTGCTTGGCGCATAGAGCTCGGCCTGAAGTTGGGAACCAGCGGGAATGATGCTCAACAAAGTTCGGGAAGGGTCCACGGTCTGTCCGACTTCGGCCAGCACCGCAGTGGCCATTCCGCTTCCTGATGCGGTGATCAGCAACGTACGTTTTGCCTCGCTTTCCGCCAACTCCTGCTCGACCTCCAGAATATGCCGGCGTATGGATGACAGTTCATTGCCCTGTCGTGTCTCAAGACCTGCCAGCTCGTTGCGTCGCTCGGTGAGTTGCTGTGTGACTGACGTGCGTTCGCGGTCCAGGCCTTGCAACGCCTGGCGCTGTCCCAGCAGCTCGGCTTGGCGCTGTTGGAACTGATCCATGGAGATATAGCCCTTGTGCATCAGCCCCTGGTATCGACGGGACGCGTCGTCTGCCAGGGCCACCCTCTCGCGCTGGCTGGTCAACTGCGTAGCGAGGTTGGCGAGCTCCTCACGCAGGGTCGATACCTTGCTGGACAGGCTGTCGCGCTCAGCCTGGTGCAACTGTTGGGTTTTGTGCAGTTCATCATCCAGTGACTCGCGACGTTGCTTGAGCTGATAGCTGACACGCGCCTGCACCGGGTCTGCAGTGGAGCCATAGCGCTCACTCGAGATACTCAGCAAAGGATCACCCATCACCACGGCCTGCCCTTCAGTGACGTACTTTTCCAAGACGACGCCCGTCTGCGGAGTACGAACTTTTATCTGCCCACCTGCCGGTACCAACTGGCCACTGACCGTACTGCGCTTGGTGTAGGAGCCCCAGATGAAGAAGCCTCCAACCACCCCTAGCATCAGCAAGGCAAACAGCGTTAGAAAGAAAAATGACATGGGGCGAATCAGCACGATCTCACCCAGCCACTTGACACGCTGCGCTTCGGTAGCGGCACTGCGAAAAAGCCTGTCACCCACAAATTACTCCAGACATCGAAACCCGATGGTGGTTGGCCAATCAGCTAGCGATCCATGTGTTGCTTATTTATTTATAAGCAGCCCGCGCCGGTTGTTGTCTTCCTTGATGAAGTTTTGTATTTCCTGACGCCAAGCCGTTTTCACCTGTTCATTGGCAGAGTGGCCGATGCTGGGCGCCTCTTGCTCAATCACACCAAGACGCTTGGCCGCTTCCGGAACTCGTGAACTGGCCAACCAATACCACTTGTAGGCTTCGGGCAGATTGACCGCCTGACCGAGTCCCTTTTCGAAGATATAGCCCAGGTTCGCCTGGGCCTGCGGTACATCGAGCATTGCAGCCTGTGTGTACCATTGGGTCGCCAGGGGCAGGTTCTTGGGCATGCCCACACCAGTAGCGAGACATTTCCCAGTTAGGAATGCGCCTTCACCAAGCCCTGCCTTCGCTGCTTTCTCGTAATACTGGCAAGCTGATTCCGGACTGCCGTTTGGGATCAAGTGATTGGCATTCAAGGAACCTAAGCGAAACAGTGCCTTGGCATAGTTCAGCTGTGCCGACTTTTCGTAATATCCAATGGCTTGGGAAATCGATTGCGGGACACCCAATCCCGACTCATGCATAAAACCAAGGTTATAAATAGATGTCGGATCATCATGTGCCGCCGACAGCTCTAGATAATATTTGGCTTTTTCATAGTCGCTTGCGCCAAGAGCTGTACCGTCCAGATACAAGCCCCCCAGTGTTGCCTGTGCCGCCGCGTAGTCTTGCCGGGCCAGATCTGTCCATATTTTCATTGCAGCGTTAATGTCTTTCGATGGCCCTTTCCCGGTAAAGAGCAAGCCTGCCAGCATATTCCTGGCATCAGGATCATTATTTTTCCTGGCCAGATCTGAAGCCAGGGAAAAGGCTTGCATATAGTCATCTCGCGTATAAGCCGCACGCGCCTCCTCTATAGTCGCCGCATGGCAGGTCGTTAGATACAAAAAAGAACAAACAACTACTGCAAGACTATTTAGTTTGGCGCTTATCTTTGATACAGGCTTTGGACTCATGTGTATTCCATATTAGCTCGTGGTCTTGAAATGCTGCCCATCCCAATACATGGGGCGTCAAGTATCGTTGTTCGGCCAGTGCCGTATAGGTGACGCTTCTCGATTCGCTACCTATCTGCAAACGCGCCATCGTATTGATCGTAAGTTGGGACTTCGCTCCGTTCACATCAGTGACTATCGTGTTTTTTTGACTCAACTCTGCAGGATCGGGTTTATTTACCCCACCGCTTAGATAATAGAAATTCCCAGTATCAATCGATGCCGCTGTCTGCCTGCCATCAACCTGGGTAAGAAAATATAGAAACTGAGTTTGCCTTGAATATGTACTCCCCAAAAACACGTGGGCCACACATTGTGTCTGTAGGGCTTTTATTTCTGAATCCGGTAAATTTAAAGCAATATGCTCATTTGCAATAACGACATTGTCAAAACTTGAAATAAGATCAAGCCCCAGTAGGTTGAGCTTCCCACCTACTACAACCAGGATATTCGAGAACTCAGCTCCGGAAATATTCAGCTTCCTGATCACCCCGTAACGGGCCTTGAGCTGTTTTGAACCATAATAACTGCTGACTACAGCTGGCTCTGCAATCTGCTCGACACCATAACGAATGGCATCAGATTCACTGATAATGGTTGCGCTCGCACCCGTATCGAATATCGCCTTTGCGGCATTTCCGTTAATTTCAACATCCACGACAGGCTCGGCATAATCCTTGAGAAAATCACCGGCCTCAGCAACTAAATCTATTTTTAGATTCTTTGGATTATTGGCTTGCCTGTTCCCTATCCTCCTAGCCACATCACCATCAAGCCTTGCAATGAAGCTTTGAGCCTGGCTGCGTTCTTGCTCGCTTAGCGCCTCCAACGCCGTTGCATAGGTGTCTAGCCGACCCGCATTCAGGTTGTTCCCAAGCAGAATCAACTTGCAAGCGAGTGCCAAGCTACCATTACTCATGGAAAGGCAATCAGCAAGGCTTAACTCCGAAGAACTTTTCTTATACTGGGCCCTGGATAAAACAGCAGAAAGCAGTGTATTCGCATCTGCCGTTGAAAGGTCGAGATCCTTGAGCCTGTTCGATGTCGGGACATACAGTTTTCCTTGAACGTCCTGTAGTCCGACAGCCCCCACTTGCACCGACAATAACAGCGCAAGCAAACTCAAGATGATGTTATTTTTTGGCATTGTTCAACCCAAGCGACTCTTCGATCTTTTTTATCTCGTCTTCCGACAGAGAGGGAGTCGGCTCTGTATATGCTTGTTTAGTCTGTGGCAATGGGTTGACCAGGTTTGTCTTTTTTACCTTCTTGGGGATGTCTCTACTGCTGGCAGGAAACAGCCCTTCATCCAGACACTTATCCCGCATGACCTGGCTGGATAGGCCATAGCAGCCTTTGCCATTGGATAACGCCCTGGCTTCGCAGGTCGTCCGGCCATCTGGATCCTCCAACTCGACACAACCTAAGGAACCAAACGCATGCCCCAGCACCGAAGCAGGGTCAGCCCCATAAGCAGCTTTGCCAAACGACAGTAAAGCCAGGATCAGCGTCACAATTCTCATCTTCAGGGTCTCGTTGGAAGTGTGCCAATGAAGGCACACTTTTAAACTTAAAACTTAATGGTAACGCCGCCACCAACGGCCAAATCACCTCCAGAAGATGATCCCCCAACAGTGACACTGGTATTACCCGAAGTCCATGTAGGCCCAGTGTACCCACCATTCGAACCCAACCAGTCGAACTCTCCCGGAATTGGATCAGGGACTTCCTCAACCGTGGTTTGGCCACCTGACACAAGCATCAGCTCTTTTTCAGTCAATACACGCACTTTACAACTCCTTAATTACGAAAAGACCGTTCCGTTGATCAGATCGCAGTGGTTTTGCCCACATGGGCGCCTCAAGTCCTTTTGAGGAAATAAATTATTTATTCGCCATGAAACTGATGATGTCGCAATGAAAGCGAATCCAATCATCCCAATCGCCAAATAGCTCTGCCTGTCTAATACGCAGAACATGACCACCCGGCGTACAGTTATAAAAGTCGTACAAAGGGATATAAGTCTGCGTTGTGCGTGCAGTCAGGACATTGAAGAGCGCTCGCGCCAAGCGCCCATTACCATCAACAAATGGGTGGCAGTTCATTAGCCCGATAGCGGCTGTAGATGCACGAAAGATACTGACCTGATTACCAAAAGAGTCGACCAGGTACTGCCAAAGTGTGATTAATGCGCGCCGGACCTCTGACGACTTTATAAAAGTTACAGAATAACCTTGGTTATCAGGTATGACCGCGACCTGGGACTGCCTAACCCCAAGAGACCTGCCGGTGAGACATTCAGCGGTGTACTGCAAAAACTCGCAGATGCCTGAATACCCGGGATAGTTCAAGGTATCCTCAAATGCCAATGAAATACTTTCGATATGGCGCCGCTCAAGGAAAGTCCGGCCAGATAATGGCTCAAAAGGATTCCTTGCCGCGTAGTGCTCGGATAGCGGATGTCGAAAGCGACAAGCACTATCTTCTTCCTTCAAAGTTCTCGAGATGGACTCAAGCGTGATGGGCCAAGGCTTGCTCTGAAACCTCAACAGCAGTTCTTGAGCCTCAACAAGAGCTTCCATTGTTGCTTCAGTCAAAACAGTGCCGACTGGATAAACCAATGGCTTTCTGAAGTTAACCTTCGAATTAGTGCAGACAGAGTCCATTCCATCCTTGCCAATAGTGCTAAAGGGCACAAAATAAGTTTATTCAACACAACTTGCTTTCAGGTTGCGCAAGCCATTCACGTTAACAGTTCGATATGACAATATCCTTGCAGCATTATGAACATTTAGCTTGTTTTAAAAGACAGACCAAAACTATAAAAAACAGCGCAAAATATCGACACCACTACCACAATAGGGATAAGCTCGACAGGGAAGTAGGCTTTTGATTACTTGAACTGAAACGTTGCGATCCGATTCTTACTCAACCCAGGCACATCTTAATGGCTTCCAGCACTTTGGATTCAATTCTTCTGCAGCACTACAACAAAGCAAGGTCGGTTGACTTTCCAGCGTTCATTGATAATAAGGCCACCAGCACCCCACTTAATTCTGCGCCTTACATTACTCACCTTTCCGAATTCTCCAAGGAACTCCTGGACCCCGTCAGGCACTCCTTTCGTGCCCAACTAATAGCCGCTATTGACGAGCTGAGAGAATCAGGAATTCTTGTTGAGATCGTATTGATAGGGGGTAGTTTCCTGGACACTACAGTCACGCCAGGAGATCTGGACTGTGTGCTCTTCTACTCGGTAGAAGACGAGCAATTCACCTTGGACCTTCAACAGTGGCAGTTAAAAGTCAAAGATGAGCACTTGGATGCCAGGCTGATCCCCGTGGACACCAACCCGCTCTTCACATTGAAAGCTGCACTATTTTTTGCCGTGTTGTATACCCAGCGGAAAACCCCTGGAGGCCTCCCAACTGGCCTGATCTTGATCGACTGCAAACGTTGATGATGCCAAAGGGTAAGCAAGCACTCGCAGCTATTTCAGTTCAATGACTCAATTTTGATAACGCTCACAAACCAGAAGTCTATGTAAGCGCCCCGAAACAGCTGGAGGAATAGCCGAATCTATTCCACACAATCCTCGCAACCAACGGTTGGGTTCCAGGTACTGACCTCATGAAGGTCCCAAATGGGCTCGGCAAATTGTCAGAGGCGGCGCAATATCAGAACCGGCCAGCAGAGATCTACAGACCGTCGCAGGCGACCATAGAGGCTCGAGCAGCTCCCAAGCGCTTAACTTGTGTGTCCACCTGCCTCGGACATCAAGAGCGATAAATGCCAAGCCTCTGCGGCCTAACTCAGGGATAGGAGGCCTACTCGAAAGTTGCGATAAGTGTGAACACGCCACCAGCAACCGAACTCTACGTTGACCATGTACTTCTTGCGCGCGACGGCTCCTCTTGCCCATGCCTGCCAGACCTTTTCCGAACTTGCCTCGGCCCTTGCCCGCCTGGGAGGACTCAGCTGCGATGTCAAGTGACGCGAAAGTGCTGCCCATGTTTCCTCCAGGCAACCAAAACCGCCTCATGGGCGGTTAGGGTGACAATTCTCTTTCAGTAAAAATCGTGCGGCTGGACTTGCTTCGAGAAGGCATTACCGTGCTGCAACCTGCTCAGTCGATCAAAGAAGTAATCGCTAATAAAGAAGGCTCACAACTGGCTACGTACCGCGCTTTCGATACCGGTTTATGCCGCGTCAGTTTTGCTTTTGCTCCTCACCGCAAAGACGATCATTGTTTCTGCCGTGGTAATGCTCTCGAGGTTCGTGACACCCAGCCAAGTTGCAGAAGAGCTGTTCAACTTGATCCTGTCTATCGCTATGGCCGCTATTGGTAGTGGACTATGGATGCTTGGCAGATACATCCGGACGTCTCGCTTTAGAAAGCAACCCAAACCGGTTACTGCCAGTCTGTCCCGGCCTGGTTGAGCCTAGCCTCCTGCATAGATGGCCGCCCCGATGATTAGTCGCCTGACTTCAGCCGGTACTTGCGCTATCTCAGCGTTCAGCCATTGAGCAGCGCAGGTTCCCGGCAGTCGTCCTCTCAGCCCAACCCAACGTCCGCAGGCAGATGGATAGAGAACCTGGTGCCATAAACCGGACTCGACGTCACCGAGACCCTGCCCTCATGGGCCTCGACAATCTGCCGGACGATGAACAGGCCCAGCCCCACCGAACGCAGCGAATCTTGCTGCTCGCTGGCACGCACCATCGGCTCGAACAAGGTCGCAAGCAAGTCCTCGGCGATCGCCGACCCATGGTTGTGCACGGTGATGATCGCGCCCTGCTCCGACAGATCGGTGGTCAACGTGATCGGGAAACCCAGGTCGCCGTAGGCCACGCTGTTCGCCACCAGGTTACCGATCATCTGCTGCAGGCGGTCCTGGTCCAGGGTGAACGCCCCGCTGCCCCGCGAAAGGTGGCGTATATCGGCATTGCCGAAGGCCACCCGCAGTTCACTCAAGCTTTGTTCCACCGCTTGCACCACGTCGACCGGGTGGCGGCGGATGCTGATGCCCTGGCCAATCCTCACCGAGGCGAAGTCGAGCAGATCGACGATCATGCGCTGCGCACGCTCGGCGGACTGGCTGATGCTGCTCAACAAGCGATGCGCCTTGTCGGTACGCGCATCACGTTCGAGCAACTGCGTGGCCATCTTGATCGCCGTCATCGGGGTTTTCAGGTCATGGCTGGCGATAGCGACCATCCGCTCGGCGAATGCTGCGCGGCGCTGGCTGCTTTCATAGGCCGCCGCGAGTTCCGCCTTGGCCTGCTGCAGCGCGGTCTCGGCGCTGATCTTCTGGGCCAGCAGCTCTTCGGCGCGCTGTCGCGCCGCCAGCAACGCGCGCTCATAACGATCTCGCTCGGTCGTACCGAACAAGGCGAGTTGGTAGCGAACGCCCTCGGCGGTTTCGCGCCTGACCCCATTGAGAAACACCGAAATGCCATGCCCGTCGCGGTGCTGGAGCTCGAGTTTCACCTCGGCGACCGAGCCCTGCATCTTCATCAACGGGATCCAGTGGGTGCGCTGGAACAGCCGGCTGCCGACCGTCAACAGCTGCTCGAAGGGACGCTCATCCAGGCTGGCCCGGTCATATCCCAGCCAATTGCAGAGGGTCTGGTTACAGCGCAACAGGGTGCCATCTTCGGCCATGACCACCAGCCCGCAGGGAGCCTCCTCGAACAACGGCTCGGTACAGAGCAGCAGCGTGTCATCCATGGCCAAATTCACATTGGGTGAAGAAGGTATCCATGACTGCGGAACAGGCGCTGGGGGCGCTCAACTGCGGATAATGGCCGATATTGTCGATCACGCTCAGCTGGCTATTGGGGAGCACGCGATGCAGGTATTCGCCCACGGCAACCGGCACCACCGGGTCGTCGCAACATTGCACGATGAGCGCCGGTGTCGGCAGGCCGGCGATATCCTGGCGGTGGTCGGACAGAAAGATGACTCGCGCGAACTGCCTGGCAATCTGCGCATCGGTGCGCCGAAAGCTGTTGACCAACTCCTCGCCAAGCGCCGGTTGCCCCGGGGCGCCCATCAGCACCGGGGCCATGGTGCTGGACCAGCCCAGGTAATTGTCGTCGAGGGTATCGAGCAATGAATGGATCTCGTCAGGCGAGAAGCCGCCGATGTAAGGAGCAGAATCGATGTAGCAAGGCGAGGCGCCGATCATCGCATGGGCGGCGATCCGTCCGGGATGCTGGAGATCCGCCAAGGCGCCGATCATCGCCCCCACCGAATGGCCTGCCAGGATCACCGGCCCTTCGGCGTATTCATCGATCAGCTCATTGAGATCCGCGGCGTAGCCCCAGAGCGACGCATATTTATCCCGGTCATGGCTGCCCAGGTCGGATTGGCCGGCCCCCACCAGGTCGTAGGTGATCACCCGAAAACGCTTGATGAAATGGGGCAGGAGGAATTTCCACATCGACTGGTCGCAGCCGAATCCATGGGAAAGGATCAAGGTTTCACTGCCGCCGCCAGCCATGTGGACGTTGTTGCGTTTTTGCAGGGTCATACCTATCCCATTGTTGTGCAGCAAAATGCCTGGCAGCGGCCATAGGTTGAGCTGCCAATTCAGAATAGTAGCAATTTGACGCAATCGACCTTGCATTTGACGCTGGTTTTTTCGTTCTTGTAGCCATTTTGCTTCAGCAGTGCATCATGGCCAGCCCGCCAACATACGCGAAACAGCCGCTCGGCGCTCGACTGACTAAATGGTCTGCATAACGTGCTGACCGTCCCGGAGGAAGCCAAGTGCTTGCCAAGCCGTGATGGGCCGACAGCTCATTGTTCCAGACCAGAAAGCACCCGCCCTCACCCCGTGCAACATGTCCAAACGGCGGGGGCCAGATTCTGTAGAAATCAGCTTAGGGTTTCGCGTCATCCGAGGTGCATGGCTTCAAGCGGTTGGTATCCGTACCACCGTCTTCGCCTCTATCGATGTCGCCGTTCGCATTGAGGTAAATATGCGTCGTCGGCCATTGGGGCGTGATATTGACGCAATGATTGCCGGTTCTTTTTCCCCACCAGTAGACCTCCATGAAAAAGCCTTCATCTGGAAATATGTGGCCGAAATCCATTGAAGTCTCGCCGGGATACAGCCCCCCGCGCCCGCTCCTGTAGATTCGATGTTGCGTATTCCAGACGATGCCAAGATTTTCTGTGGCTAGGGTTGAATAGTGAACCGTTACAGTAGGAGTTGCGACATACCAGAACGCAAACGGCGAGATCATCAACAGAGAGAGGACGGCCACATTTCGCCAGCGTCTAATGGCTTTCACATTTGTACTCACGTATGCCATCTGGCCATTTCGCTGGTACCACCACCAACACGTTGCCCATCATCATTCTGGAAGCAGCGCAGCCACCGTTATTGGCTAGTCGCTACTACATCTGCCTGGCGTTTCGCGCAGAGATGGCAACAGTGGTCGGCGAATCCGCAAGTGGTACGAACTTTCGCGTCGCACCATCAAGCGCATCGATGCCTCCAGCTTCGATGTCGTAGACCCAGCCGTGCAAATTCATGCGTCCCTGCTCGAGCGCCAGTGCCACGGATGGATGCGTACGCAGGTTCGCCAGTTGTGCGATCACGTTCTCACGCACCAGGCCATCGAGCTTCGCACGCGGCGTGTCGAATTCATGGGCTGCGTTAATCGCTTTTGCGGCGTCCGCATGGCGTAGCCAGTTGGCGACCGCCGGGAGATGGTCCAGGCACGTGCAGCGTGAAATCGCACCCATCGCTCCGCAGTCCGAGTGTCCGCAAATCACGATGTCCTGTACGCCAAGCACGGCGACTGCATATTCGACAGTGGCCGAAACGCCGCCCGGCTCGGGACCGTAGGACGGCACGATGTTGCCGGCGTTGCGAATAACGAATAGTTCGCCCGGCTCACGCTGCGTCAGGAGCTCAGGTACAACACGACTGTCCGAGCAGGTGACGAACAACGCCTTGGGGTTCTGTGTCGTCGCGAGCTGCTTGAAAAGCTCGATGCGTTGCGGATAAACCTCGCGCTGAAAGCGCAGAAAGCCGTCGATAATGTCACGCATGGAGTTCTCCAAACCCTAATACCAGATGTTGGCGCAAAGCACTCGATAGGTCATCGCGCCGCAGTGCTCGTCATTATTGCAGACGTCGCACGCTGGCTGTAGATGGACATCGAGACATAATCATCGCGGCAGATAGGGATAAAACAATACCGACCAAGAGCATCGCCCATGCAAAATGCTGACGACCCAATACCCTCACATTGCCTGGACGGCCGCCTGCACAAAAACTTCTGCTGGAATGATCACACCGAACTTCACCGCATACAGGATCGAATCTTCGGCGCTCGCATAGCTTCAGGTTTCGGGATGACCCTGGTCCACTTCAAGAACTAACGTCATGTTCGGGGCTCCACATAGCCAAGCCAGTAGAGCCGCGCACCTTGAGACCTATTCGCGACATGCGATACATCGCTTGCTCGAACAAATCATCCTCCACCGAATGCGTACACTCTTCGATAACGGCGAAAGCGCCTGGCGTACCAATAGCTTGCAATGCCCAGAGGCATTTTTTGTAGAAGCTGCCGTAGTCATCGTAGTCGAGGTACTCAAGATCAGGCTTGAGCAATATGGCCTGGCGGAGGAAGGGAATGCTCTCGGGATTCGCAGCCTGTTGAAGGGACCAGATAATTTCCTCGTGGTCCATGTGATCTGTTTCAAGAAGGCGCTCGCACTCCTCACGTACTTCTACTGCATCCATGTTGTTTGTTACCCATCTAGCGATCGATCAAATGTGCGGCATTCTGGGAGACATACTGTGGATGGGCAAGCGCATAAAAAACCTTAGCAAACAGTAACGTTCTGGTACGCCAGCATTAAACCCAGTGGACGTTAATCTACGGGGTTTTCAAGGGGAAGCCGGGTCAGGCTCGAACCGGCGTAGGCGAATTTTCAATACATATAAAATTTCATGTTTTCAGTTAACTAGTGGTAAATCCGTTTCGCAAGCAGGATCGCCTGGAAAGGCTGTAACCCATGACCTACGCAGGTTATGAATTTGATTGTGGAATTGATGCTGAGCCGATCCCCCCCGATTTCAAACACGCATCATATGGACTACCAGGCCCATTACGGCGCAGGCAATCAACACCTGGATCACACCTCGCTTAAAACGAAACAGGGCAACGGCGGCCGCAACCGCGATCAGCGCGCAAGGCCAGTCGAACATCCCGTTGAAACCCTTTGGCCAGAGCACGTGGTAGCCGAAGAACATGGCAAGGTTCAGGATCACCCCCACAACGGCGGCCGTGATCCCCGTCAACGGTGCGGTAAATTTCATCTCGTTGTGGGTGGACTCCACCAAAGGGCCACCGGCCAGGATGAAAAGGAAGGACGGCAGGAAGGTGAACCAGGTGACGAGGCTTGCCGCGACTGCGCCGGCAAGGAAGGGATGTTCCGTACCCAACATCGGCTGCATGTAACCACCGACGAAGCCGACGAAGGCTACCACCATGATCAGTGGTCCTGGCGTGGTTTCTCCCAAGGCGAGGCCATCGATCATTTGAGCTGGCGTTAGCCATCCGTAATGCCCGACAGCTCCCTGATAGACATAAGGCAGCACGGCATACGCCCCCCCAAAGGTCAAAAGTGCAGCCTTGGTGAAGAACCAGCCCATCTGTGTCAGGGTGCCATTCCAGCCAAACGTAAGCGTCAGCAGCCCCATCGGCAAGGTCCAGAGTAGTGCGCCGATTAGGACCAGGCGCAGCAAGTGCCCTGCCCGAAAACGCGCATGTTCAGGCGCGGGCGTGTCGTCGTCGATCAGGGCCGGACCATAGCTGCTCTTGGCCGCCCCATGACCGCCACCAATCACGAATTTACCGGGCACGAAACGCCCCCCCATATAGCCGACGATACCGGCAACCAGCACGATCAGCGGGAAAGGCACGTTGAGGGCGAAAATGGCTACGAACGACGCCGCGGCCATGGTCCACAGCATGCCGTTCTTCAGTGCGCGAGAGCCGATCCGATGAGCCGCGTGGATGACGATCGCCGTGACTGCAGGTTTGATGCCGTAGAAGATCCCCGCGACTACCGGCACTTCGCCGAAGGCAATGTAGACCCAGGACAAGCCAATCAGGATGAACAGCGAAGGCAACACGAACAGCACACCGGCAATCACGCCCCCCCATGAGCGGTGCATGAGCCATCCGATGTAGGTGGCTAACTGCTGAGCCTCAGGGCCAGGCAATAACATGCAGTAGTTCAGCGCGTGCAGGAATCGCTTCTCGCTGATCCAGCGCCGGCGCTCAACCAGCTCTTGATGCATGATCGAGATTTGCCCGGCGGGCCCGCCAAAGCTGATAAAGCCCAGCTTGAGCCAGAACAGAAACGCTTCAAACAAGCCAATCGGCTTCTGAGCAGCGTGTGATGGAGGCTGTTCGCTTACTCCGGAGGGGGTCTCAACCATTTGGGGTTTCCTCGTGTGCGAAAGCCGTCAGCAGGCTATCGAAGATGCCCCCGGCGACTATTGTCAGTTGATCGTCGTCGCCAATGCTTTCTCTCATGCCCGCCAAGACACGCTCGATGCCAGGCGCCTCGCAAGGCTGGCTTCCACCTACATCCAAGTAATGGACGACAGCGGCCAACCTGGACAGGCCTGGCTGCTGAACGGCAAAGCTCTCGATAAGGGTTTCGAAGGACACTCGCTGGCCGACATGGCTGAACCGGGCACCATCGAAATCGAAGCCGAGCGCATTGCTTGGGCAGTCGTTGGGGCTGTCCAGCCAAATGAATTGCGCATCGACATCGATGAAGCGGCGAATCAGCCAGGCGCATGCCAGCCGATCCATCCAGGGACGCTTTCGGGTCGCCCATCGGCGCCCCTGATAGTCGCTGCTCTCCAGCCGCTCAATGGCCTCGTCGCATGCACGGGGCTCATCGCAAGACAGTGCACGGCTGATGGCTGTCTCAAACTCCAGGAGTGCCGAGTCGGCTTGAGCTTTGAGCAAGCCGGGAAAAAAATCGATGGCTGCCAACTGGTCGAAGGACTTTCTGAGCTTACGCACCTGCCGTGCCGCCTGCAGCGCGTTCTCTGTCGACAGCTTGGCCCTGCGCCCTGCGATGTCCTCCATCAACTTGGTGTACTCATCGCTTCTGTCGAACAGTTCACTGAAGCGCTCTTCACTCTCGGACACGGACAGGAGATACGCCGTGCCGTTGATAGCCAGCACATCTCGCTTCACCGCTTCAAACGTCTCGTGAATAGGGCCTTGTGCCGGGAGCAAATACACGCCATCGCGCAGTACGGCTGCACCAGAGGCTTTCAGGGTCCTCCAAGCGCGCATCCGCTCGGTGGAATTGGCAGTCGGCAAGCCGAGAACCAGTAATGACCAACAAATCATGTAGAAGACTCAACATAAAATGTATCTTCCTCTACATTAGTTTTGATTTGACCAAAAGCAAAAGGTCATTCATCAGGCCAACTGAATCAGGTGCCGCATCGTCAAGGAGTGCCTGACGGGATTGCTTTAATCGCGCAAGTATCCCTTGACGTAGCGCACGGTCATTTCCAATGTTCGCGTCATGTCGGGATGGGCGAACTGATACTTCCGTTCAAGCTGCTTGCTAGCGCTCATGTCAAAGCGTTGCGTCTGAATAAAGTCCAATGACTCAGCACTGATCCCAAGTCGGGATGCCAGGCCGGGAATCATCAAAAGCCACCGAAGCAACCTCATTGCTACGTAGCGACGGGGCGCCTTGACTTGCAGCGTTGTTGCCATCTGTTCGAGCATCCCCGGTAAGTTCGGTGTGCCGTCGTAGAGGGCCAGGACCTGCCGGTTGGCCATCGACGGGTCGAACGCCACACAGGTAATCATTGTCACGAGGTAATCGACACTGACTAATGGCAGCCAGTGCCTAGCGGAACCAGGGACAGCCTTGAACCGGCCTTGGGCCAGATTTCGGATGAGCTCGGCCAGAGGCTGGCCTTCCAGGATATGCCCGCTCTCGCTGTGGCCGCAAACCGTGGCAGGATGAACGATCGTGTAGTCCGCATTCGCTTCCTGCATATAACGGATGACTGCGAAATGGGACTCGAGCTTGCTGCCTTCATAGCCACCAACACGGCTGTAGACTGCGGGCCAGTCGGTGTTTTCAGGGCACTCATGATCCACCCCGATATTGGCCAGGTGACTAAGGTTTTGCAGCATGAAGCCGCCCACCATCAGCAATCGGATGCGTTGGCTCGCCGCAAGCCTGGCGACTCTCAGCGCCCCTTGCACATTCACTGCGCGCGCGGCGTCCATGGTCAGCCCCCAGGAGAATTGCGCAGCGAGGTGAAAAACCACAGAGACCGAAGCCAGGCATTGCGTGGCGGCCTCGCTCAGTCCAAGTCCCTCCCTGCTAATATCGCCTTCAACAGCGTGGACATAGGCAGGATCACCGCCCAGGTGACCCACCTGCTCTCTGAGACGTTTGATGTTTTCTGGGTTGCGCATAAGCACCCAGGTTTTGTGCCCCGCCGCAGTAAGATGGGCCAGCAAATGTTGCCCCACAAACCCACTGCCGCCTGTAACGAAGCATTCCACACTCATGCCTGACTCCTTGTTTGAATGATCGGCGCAGGCTAGGGTATAGAGCTAACTCTATAGTCAAGGGATTTTTACTGTGAATATTGGAGAGCTGGAGCAGCGAAGTGGCATCGGTCGCCATGCATTGCGCTATTACGAACAGCTCGGGCTTATAACGGCCCATCGTCAGGCCAACAACTACCGCACCTACAGCGAGCAGACCGTTGGCGATCTGGCGTTCATTCAGAGTGCGCAGGATGTGGGGTTTTCACTCGCTGAGATTGGAGAAATCCTTGCAGCCAAACGGGGCAATACGATCAATTGCGCCCAAGGTGCAGCCTTGGTCGCCAGCAAGATGGCCGAAATCAAAACGAAGATAACTACCCTGCAAGCCACGTATGTTTTCCTGGACGCAGAACGTGCGAAGCTTGAAGCCAGCGCCATTGCCCTCGGGCAAATTGTTGCTCCGCCATCGAGTCCATGAGACGGCCTTGTCAACGACATCTGGCGCTATATGACCCTCGACTTGAAATGTGAACGAGTGGAGCTGCGCAACCGGGTCAAGGTACAGCTCGCCACAATCGAATACGGCGAAGATGGGCGCGACTTTTGGGATTCACTGAGTGATCGTTTGTACAAAGCCGACCCAATCGAATGCACCACTCTGAAGAACAAAGGCTGTAGGTCTTTCTTGACGCATCAGGGCATGAAGCCGCTGGCATTGATTGGTGTCCGGATTGCCCCAGTTTTGCCCTGGTAACGGGCAAAAGCCGACATCTGGGCGCGCGCGGACGAATTCGCTACAAGGAAACGCCCACCTCACCATGCACTCGGCCATCTGCCAAGGCCTGGATCTCTGCGAAGACATCTGAACCTAGGCTCGCCGGGACGCCCCAATAATCAAAAATCCCGCCCTCCTCTCGATTTTGGCCACAAGTCACAAAAACGCCGGTTCCAAACTTCTGCTTCAGGTGCATTGCCAACCAGCCAACGAACCCGCTGTTGTCGGCGCCTTCCGGAAAATGGAAACGGTGTCCTGGCTTTCATGGAGCTCGTTCAAGAATCACGTAAATAAAAACAGGATAGCTATTGCCCATAACGCGGATAGAGCATCCCGCGGCCTCAGCGCACCATCGTGTTTAGTCGGCCCAAGCCGTCAACAGAACAACGAGCCGACTTCCATCACCACTTCCTACTGTCCTCAAAAATATCGGGTTTTTCATTTGAAAAAGCCCGAACACAATTACATCAGTCTGGAGCGAATAAGGTGAAATACCTTCAAAACTTTGGAGACCAGTGTGTAAAAAACCGTAGTCACTTGATCGTTGGCCTGATCGTCGGATGCTCCATTCATATCAGCGCTCATGCCGTTGACCTTCCCGTGGTCAACCTGGGTTCGACAACGTTCTATGATGGCGCTGAGGTACCCGGCGGCAAAGGCTGGAGTGCATCGTTGTTCTACCAGAACTATCGCGGCAGGAAGATCACCAACAACAAAGGGCATGAAATCGGCCTGTCGAAGTCGACCACCAATATAGACAGTGTGCTGATGCAGCTGATTTATCAGGGAAGTGGTGGCCCCCACGATTCCGATTGGGGGTTTTCGGCAGTTCTGCCCGTGGTTACCAAGAACCATGTCGACGATGGCTTGAACAATACCGTGCTCGACGGTTCAGAAGGTCTGGCTGACCTCAACATTGGCTTTTACTTGCAGTTCAAACCAATCATGGGCGACGAGGGCCCTCGCTTTGTCCATCGCTTGGAGGCAGATGTAATCGCCCCCGTGGGCGACTACAAAAAACATACTGCGATCAACCCAGGGGCAAACTTCTGGTCATTTAATCCATATTGGGCTGCGACGTTTTGGGCTAGTTCCAAAACCACAATTTCGTGGCGTCTGCACTACCTGTGGAACGCTAAAAACGATGCTCCCTCACCAGAGACCTATGGCGATGGGGTCGATGATGTGCAGGCCGGGCAAGCGGTGCATCTGAATTTCAACATCCTTTACGCATTCACCCCAAAATTTTCGGCAGGTGTGAACGGGTACTGGCTCAACCAGTTCACCGATACAAAAATCGATGGTGATTCAGTATCTGGACGACGCGAAAAAGTTTTCGCCATCGGCCCCGGCGCTATGTTTGCGTTCTCTCGCCAAGACGTAGTGATTGCCAACCTTTACTTCGAATCCGAAGCTCGCAACCGTCCTGAAGGCAACCGCTTTGTGATGCGATGGGTACACAAACTATGAACCTGTCCCAATCAATTCCTGTGTTTGTTAATGGAGTATCTGGCATGAAAATGTCGTCGCTCAACATCACTCAGCGCACCACGCTAAAACAATGGAAAACCATTAGCCTTCTGATGGGCGTCATTGCCCAGTTATTTCTGGCGGGTGATTGGTATGGGTTCGCAGCCGTAATTCCCTTTGTCACAGAAACGTTGCATTTGTCGCCACTGCAAATCGGTATCGTACAAGGCTCGTTCTCCATCACCTACGCATTGGGTATGGTTTTTTGGGCCGCATGGGGAAGTCGGATTTCGACACGTGCACTGTACTGTTGTGGCCTGCTGGGTGTTGGCGTGTTCATGTTATTGCAGTCGCAAGTCACGTCGTATGAAGCGATGGTAGCCGCGCGTTTGATGGTGGGGTTTTTCGATGCCGCGGTGTGGATCGCAGCAGCAAAATTGGTTGTTACATGGTTCCCTCCCGCTCAGCGCGGGAGAGCACTGAGCGCGTTGCTGGCAGCTTTTAGTCTGGCGATCACCGTAGATTTTGCGATCGGGATTCCTCTTGCCGAAGCCGTTGGCTGGCGCGGTTTTTTCATCGTTCTGGCGATTGGCACTTTGGTTGTCGCGTTTTTGGGTTGGGTACTGGTCAAGAGCGAGCGCCGCTGTGTGGGGTTACCCGACTTTGCCTGGGACGACGAGCCTCCCGCCAATCAAGCAGTCGCAAAAGTTAGCCTTATTTTCAAGTCACGCTGGTTCTACATTGCGTCGCTCGCAATCTTTGGAGACATGTTTGCTATCTCCGCAACCGCTACCTGGGTGGTTCCAGCCTTTATCGAGACCCAAGGCATGGCAACTGCATCAGCGGCCACAATAGGCACTCTGATGGGCGTGTCGCAAATCATCATGTTGCTGCTAGGCGGCTACTGCAGCGACCTGTTCCGACGTCGCGTGTTGATTCTCAAGATCGGCTCCTTGCTGTCTCTGCTCTCGGCACTTTCGTTTCTGATGACGCTCAAGCTGGGTTTACCCTATGGTGGGTTGATCACCGTCGCGGTCATGAGTGGTGTGGCGGTGTTCAGCGGTGGCGCTATTTTCGCCTTACTGAGTGAGAAGTATGGAGACCAGCTCAGTGGTAATGCCATTGGCTATGCCGAGATGGTTGGTATTTCCTCAACCTTAATCGCGCCGGCGTTAATGGGAGCGATCATTGAAGCCAGCGGTTCATTCGTCGCTGCATTTAGCGCGTTTACCGGTGTACAGACGGTCATTTTTCTTATCCTGCTGTGTATGCGTAAAGAGTTCCAGGAGGAAAAGAGCGGGGTTGTAGGTTTGACGCGAGGTTGAAGGGTTAGAAAGCTTGTAGTGGTCAACTAATCCCGGACACTGCGTAGAGTTTCTCCTCAGCCACTGTGGGCGCCAGCCCAGTGTTGAGTTGATGTGGCCGTTGCCAGTTGTATCTCTGCATCAAAAACCGACCGATATCCTGCTGGGCCAGCGATGCACTCATATAACCCACGCTCGGTAACCCCACCAAACAGCAACGTTTTGGTGCGCCTACGCTTTCCTGCAGACAATAAAAAACCCCGTAGACGTTAATCTACGGGGTTTTCAAGGGTGGAGGCCGAGGTCGGAATCGAACCGGCGTAGGCGGATTTGCAATCCGCTGCATAACCATTTTGCTACTCGGCCCCAAATGTCCAATGCCTGAAAAACAACACTGAACACGTACAAACTGGAACGGCTTGAGGATCTTTTCGATCGCTCAACTCTTTATCTAACCTATTGATTTATAAAGAGTTTTTCCGTTTCCTCGCTGAGGAATGGTCGCAATTATGGACGTGTTTTCCAGTCCTGGCAACTCTTATTCGATATTTTTTCTAGCGAGGGGTTTCTAAGGCTTTTCGGGCTGGAGGCATCTGCTCCCTGCGCCGTGGCCAGGGGCGGATGATCCCATACATCGCCGGGCATTGCTCGCCCTGCATCGCACCACCCCGTAAGATCTGCTGCTGGCTACCCTGAAGGAATTCCCATGAAGGCTCCCAACGACTACCGCCTGCCCTCCCTGGATGCGTTGCTGGCCTTCGAAAGTGCCGCCCGGCTGAAGAGCTTCGAGCAGGCGGCCGAGAGCCTGGCGTTGACGGGCAGCGCGCTGCGCAAGCGCATTGCCGGGCTTGAGCAACTGCTGGGATTGGGCCTGTTCGAGCGTCAAGGCGGTAGCTTGCGGCTTACTGCCGATGGCCAGTTGTACCTGGAACAGGTGGCACCGGTACTGCAACAGTTGCTGAGCATCCCCCAGCACCGGCGCACCGTGCAGCGCAAGCAGCGGCTGATCCTGTGCAGCCCGCCGACCTTCGCCCGCCAGGTGCTGATCCCGCGCCTCAACGAACACAGCCGGGCCCATCCCCATATCGACCTGCAGATCCAGCTTTCGGCGCCCTTGTCCAACGCCACCAATGGCCAGTGCGACCTCGAAGTCCGTGGCGATAGCCTCGATGCGCCAACGACCCGGCGCCTGCTGGACGAACAACTGCTGCCGATGGCCGCCCCTGCCCTGCTCGCCCGCTTCCGCCCTCTGCAACTACCGGCGGACTTCGCCCGGCTGCCTCTGCTGCGCTCGCCCCTGGAACCCTGGCGCCCCTGGCTGCAGGCCGCCGGCCTGGATTTGCCGGAGCCCGACCAAGGGCCGACCCTGCTGGACCTGGGCATGCTGCTGGAGGCCGCCGCCAACGCCCAGGGCGTGGTACTGGCCCGGCCGTCCCTGGCCCGCAGTTGGCTGGCCCAGGGCCGCCTGGTGATCCTCGGCCAGGTCAGCAGCCCGCCGTCCTACCACTACATCCTGGACATGCCCGCGCCCTCGCCCGCCGCCCAGGACCTGGCCCATTGGCTGCAACGCATCTGCCGCGACGCCGTGGCCCAAGGCAGCGCCCACGTCCAGGGCTGAAACAGCCCTTACCGGCTCCGGGAAAAAAACGCCCGCGCGCCGGGAATAGTTTTCCGCAACGCTCCTGGCCCGGCGCACTAGTCTGCTGCGATCCATCACACAGGAGTGGCCCATGCCCATCATCACCTGCATCGAAGACTTGCGCCGACTGGCCCAACGTCGTGTTCCACGGATGTTCTACGACTATGTCGACGGCGGCTCCTGGAGCGAGAGCACCTACCACGCCAACCAGGCCGACTTCGCAGGCATCAAGCTGCGCCAACGGGTGGCGCGCAATATCGACAATCGCTCGCTGCAGGTACACAGGCTGGGCATCGACATGGCCATGCCCCTGGCCATCGCCCCCACTGGCCTGGCAGGCATGGTCCACGCCGATGGCGAGATTCTCGCGGCCCGGGCCGCAGCGGCAGCCGGCATCCGCTACACCCTGTCCACAGTCAGCATCTGCTCCCTGGAGGACGTGGCCGAGGCTACGGCCGCACCGTTCTGGTTCCAGTTGTACGTAATGCGCGACCGCGACTTCGTCGGCCGCCTGATCGACCGAGCCAAGGCCGCCGGTTGCGACGCCCTGGTGCTAACCCTCGACCTGCAGCTGAGCGGGCAACGGCACAAGGACCTGAAGAACGGCCTCAGCACCCCGCCCCGGCCGACATTGGCCAACTTGCTGAACCTACTGGGCAAGCCTCGCTGGGTCGCCGGCATGCTGGGCACCCGGCGTCGGCATTTCGGCAACATCATGGGCCACGTCACGGGCGTGCATGACATGCGCCAACTGGCGGAGTGGACCTACCAGCAGTTCGATCCTTGCCTGAGCTGGGACGACATCCAATGGATCAAGCAGCGCTGGGGCGGCACCCTGATTCTCAAGGGCATCCTCGACGTGGAGGACGCCCGCCTGGCAGTGGCCAGCGGCGCCGATGCGCTGATCGTCAGCAACCACGGCGGGCGCCAACTCGATGGCGCGCCGTCGAGCATCAGCATGCTGCCAGCCATTGTCGACGCCGTTGGCGGCCAGGCCGAGGTCTGGATCGACAGCGGCATCCGCAGCGGCCAGGACGTGATCAAGGCCCTGGCCCTGGGCGCCCAGGGCGCGATGATCGGCCGGGCTCACCTGTATGGCCTCGGCGCCCTGGGCCAGGCCGGGGTCAGCCAGGCCTTGCAGGTCATCGCCAGGGAAATGGACCTGACCCTGGCACTTTGTGGCCACACCCGGATCGAGCAAGTCGACCGGCAACTGCTGGTGCCCGGCAGCTACCCCCTGCCCTGAGCTTCAGTCAACGGGCCGCCCAGGCATTGAAGCGCTGCTCCAGGTCCTCGCCGTGATCGACCCAGAACCCGGCATCCACCGCCCGTGCGCCCTGCAAGTTGGCTTCATAGGTAGGCAACTGCCGCTGCACCGTCGGCGCCAGCAATGGCAACGCCTGGCGGTGTACCGGCCCGTAGGGGATGTTCTGCGAGAACACCTTCTGCGCCTGGGGCTGGCTGGCGAACAGGATGAAGTCTTCGGCCAGGACCTTGTTCGGCGAGCCCTTGACCACCGCCCAGTACTCCGGGTCGTACAGGCTCTGGGGCCAGAGGATGCTCAACTGCATGCCCTCCTTCTGGGCCATGGCGATCCGTCCGTTGTACGCGGCGCTCATTACCACGTCCCCGGCGACCAGCCACTGGGGCGGTTGGGCGCCGGCTTCCCACCATTGGATATACGGCTTGATCTGGTCGAGCTTGGCAAAAGCCCGGCTCACGCCCTCCGGGGTAGCCAGCACCTGGTACAGCTGCGCGGGCGGCACGCCATCGGCCAGCAGGGCAATCTCCAGGGTGTACTTGGCGCTCTTGCGCAAGCCACGCTTGCCCGGAAAATCCTTGAGATTCCAGAAATCGGCCCAGGACTCGGGCGCCCTGGCCAGCTTCTGCGGAGAAAAGGCCATGACCATCGACCAGACATAAGTCGCTACGCCACACTCGGTCAGGGTGCCGGGCACGAACTGCGCCGGATCGCCGAACCGGGCCAGGTCCAGGGGCTCGAACAGCCCCTCGTCACAGCCACGCAGCAGCTCTGGGCTCTCCACCTCGACCACATCCCAACTGGTCTTGCCGACCTCGACCATGGCCTTGATCTTCGATAACTCGCCGTTGTACTCGCCCGCAATCACCCGGGCCGCCCCGGTCTGGTCGAACGGCTGGAAATAGGCCTGCTCCTGGGCCTGCTTGGTAGCGCCACCAAAGGAGATGACCGTGAGCTTCTGTGGCTCGGCCAAGGCGCTGGCACATAACAACAGCCACGACAATGCAACGCCGCAACGCAAGATACTGGACATAAGATCTACCTCAATGAAGCCGGCCCGCCCGCACGAACCGGCATCCCATGGGCCTGGCTACGACCGTATCCACGGGCGGCACCGCACCAGGCACGACGAACCTTGTTCAGCGCCCAGGCGCCCGCAACCCGGGCCGCAATGCCTGGTAGCCATGACTGAGATTTCTGTGATCCGGTTGTTCGGATGCGCCTGTGGCCTGTGGCGGATATCCCGGGCAGGCCATGTTCCGATGGCGAGTCATCGCTTGCTCCCTGTTGTTTTTGTAGGAAGAACAAATCGATCGGCAGTGCATCGCCAAGGCTCCCGGACGGGGCGTTAGCGCATGCAGGGGCTCATTGTCGACATAACCCGGAACCTGGCGAAACGAGGTTTTTATGAGGCACAGGCAAGGGAAAAGCTGCCTTGCAGGCGCTCCCCAAGGGCCATGCCCAATGCAGGACAAGCCAGCTAGAATCTCTGCACCTTTGCCTTGCAAGCCGACGAGACCCGCCCATGAGCTACGACTTCGATACCCTGCACCCACGCCACGGCACCGGCAGTACCAAGTGGAGCCGCTATCCCGAAGATGTACTGCCCATGTGGGTGGCCGACATGGACTTCGCCGCCGCACCGGAAATCATCGATGCCCTGCGCCAGCGCCTGGAGCACCCGCTGCTGGGCTACAGCGTGGCCCGGGACGAGCTGCGCGCGGCGGTCGTCGCCGACCTGTGGCACAAGTACGCCTGGCGCGTGCAACCCGACGAGCTGATCTTCCTGCCCGGGGTCGAGCCGGGCTTCAACATGGCCCTGCACGCCTTCGTCAAACCGCACCAGCAGGTGGTGGTGCAGACCCCCAACTACCGGCCCCTGCGCCTGGCCCCCGGCAACTGGCAACTGCGCAAGATCGAGGTACCGTTCCAGGTCACCGCCGAAGGCACCTACACCACGCCCATGGCCGAACTGCGCCAGGCCCTGCAGGGCGCCGGCGCGCTACTGCTGAGCAACCCGCACAACCCCCTGGGCAAGGTCTTCCCCCGGGAGGAACTACAAGCGGTGGCCGAGGCATGCCTGGAACAGGGCGCGCTGATCGTGTCCGACGAGATCCACGCCGAGCTGTGCTTCGACGGTCGTCGGCACATTCCCACCGCCACCCTCGGCCCGGAGATCGCCCGGCGTACCATCACCCTGATGTCGGCCAGCAAGGCCTACAACGTCGCGGGCATGAAGACCTGCTTCGCCATCGTCCAGGACCCGGCCACCCGCCTGGCCTTCAATGAGGCCCGGGCCGGCATGGTGGACAGCGTCAGCCCCCTGGGCCTGGAAGCCACCCATGCGGCCCTGGTCCAGGGCGGCTCCTGGCAACGGGAGCTGATCGCCTACCTGCAGGCCAACCGCGACTACTTGCTCGAGGCGATACGCACTCGCCTGCCGGGCATCCGCATGCACGCACCGCAAGGCACCTACCTGGCCTGGCTCGATTGCAGCGGCCTGGGCCTGGAAGATCCCCATGCCTTCTTCCTCGAACAGGCCAAGGTCGGCCTCAGCGCGGGGCTGGAGTTCGGTGACGACTGCAAGCCGTTCGTGCGCCTGAACTTCGGCTGCCCACGGGCCCTGCTGGAAGAAGGCATCCGACGTATGGAGCGGAGTCTGGAGCAGCGCTAAAGCAACCCAACCCTCACCTCGACACCGCAGCAGCCTGCAGCCCCCCGTGCCGGCAGCTGCGGCCCACCCCACCCCCTGCCTGCCGCCGGTCCCCGGCTCTTCGGCTCTTCGGCTGCCACCTTCTCATGGACGCTCAGTGGATCCATACACCCCAAAAACCAAGTAACGCGGGTGGCCCTAGTAACGCAAGGACCGCCGCAACACGCATCCCCACCTCACCTGTAGCCGCTGCTGAGCCCGCGAAGCTGAGCAAAGGCCCGCAGCGCCTTGCCTGACAATCCCCCGCCAACCTCCTGCGAGCTCAAGTCCTGCGCGCCACCTGCGACGGAGTGCCGCCCAGGGCGTGCGCAGCCTCCGACAGCGACTACAAGGTTTTTACAGCGACAGCGGGTAGCTGACGATCAACCGGGTCTGGTCGAAGTCGCTGTGGAAGCTGCGTCGGTTGGTGGCGTTGTTCAGCCGCAGGCTGAGGTTCTTCAAGGTGCCGCTCTGCAGGGTGTAACCGATCTCGGTATCGCGCTCCCACTCGTGACCGCCATTGCCGGCCTTGGTGGTGGCGTGGTCGCCACGACCGTAGCGCACCATGGCCAGCAGCCCGGGAATCCCCGAGGCGGCAAAGTCATAGTCATAACGCACCTGCCACGAACGCTCGCCGGCGTTGCTGAAATTGCCGTTGAACATGTCGTTGCCAAGAGTCCGCCCGCTGCTGCCGTAGACCGACATCCAGGGGCTGTCGCCGCTGACTTTCTGCAACCCCAGGTACAGCGTGTGCCCGGCCCGAGAGGCGGAGAACAGACCATAGGCGGTGTAGCTGTCGACCCGGCCGATGCGCGCGCGGCCATCGTCGCGGTCGATGAAGTAGCCGAGGTTGGCTCCCAGGGTCCAGTTGCCCAGCGGTTGCTTGTGCAACAGGTTGAAGTAGCTCTGGCGGTAGATGTCTTCCAGTTGCGAATGCCAGGCACCGAGCAAGGTGCGCTGCTGGTTGAAGCGGTATTCGGCACCGGCGTAGTTGAAGCCGTCGGACTTGACCCCCGGCGCAGCCCAGGCCGAAAGGTCCTGCATGTCCGAGGAGTTGCGCAGGCTGACAGCACGGTACTGCCCGGCCTGCAGGCCCAGGCCGTCGATCTCCCGGGACACCAGCATGGCCCCGTGGAAGGTCTGTGGCAGCAGGCGGCCATCGTCGTAGCGCAACAAGGGTATGTCCGGCAGCAGCTCACCGAGCTTGACCTCGGTGGCAGAAATCCTCGCCTTCAAGGCCGCTCCGACACGACCGAAATTGTCCGCGGCGCGCCCATCGTCGTGCACCGGCAGCAACTCCGAGCCGCTGACCGCGCGACTGCTGTCGAGCCTGAGGCCGAACAGGCCGATGGCGTCCAGACCAAAACCGACAGCGCCCGGGGTATAGCCGGAACTGAACTTGAGAATGAACCCCTGGGCCCACTCCTCCACCTGCCCCTTGGGTGCATCATGATCGCGAAAATCCCGGTTGAAGTAGTAGTTGCGCAGCAGCAGGTCGGTCTTGCTCCCCTCGAAGAAACCGCTGTCGTCGGCAGCCCATGAAGGCGCACACAGGCCCACGGAGAAGGACGCTCCAACCAGGGAACGGCAGAGCATCGGATGACGGGTGTTCATTATTATTGTTCTCCGCTTTTCATAGGCGCAGCCGTGCCCCGACAGGCCGACAACAGCCCGTCTGCCCATGGATGCTCAAAAGCCCGGCCAGGGTGGCCGGGCGCTAATCGGGGTGCCGGGTCAGAAGGGATACTGACGTGCCCGATGTTGCAGGCTGATCCAGTGGTCCCGGGTGAACTCATCGATCGCCCAGTCGCCGTTGAAGCGTCCCAGCCCGGAGTTCTTCTCGCCGCCAAAGGGTGCGTTGGCCTCATCGTTCACCGGCACATCGTTGATGTGGGTCATGCCGGCGCGCACCTGCCGGGCGAAGTTCACCCCGCGCTCCAGGTTCCTGGTGAACACCGCGCTGGACAGACCGAACTCGCTGTCGTTGGCCAGCTCCAGGGCATGGGCTTCGTCCCGGGCTCGCAGCAGCCCCACCAGCGGGCCGAAGATTTCATTGCGCGCCAGGTCCATGTCGGCACGCACCTCGCCGTACACATGGGGCGCCAGCAGGTTGCCGTTCTGCCCGCCCTCATACAGCGGCTCGGCGCCCTGTTCGCGGGCCAAGGCGATCTTATCTTGCAGACCCTGCAACTGGCGGGTGTTGATCACCGGGCCAATCACCGTGTCCAGCGATTGCGGATCACCCACCTTGAGCTGCTTGACCCGGGCCACGAAGCGCTGGGCGAAAGCGTCATAGAGCTGCTCATCGACGATGATGCGGTTGATCGCCATGCAGATCTGCCCCTGGTGCAGGAACTTGCCGAACACTGCGGCGTTCACCGCCTGTTCCAGGTCGGCATCGTCCAGCACCACGAACGGGCTGTTGCCTCCCAACTCCAGGGCCACATGCTTGAGGTGTTCGCCGCCACTGGCGATACAGCCGATGCCGCGCCCCACCGGGGTCGAGCCGGTGAAGGTGATCAACGCCGGCACTGGGTGCTCGACAAAGGCGTCGCCAATCTCGCTGCCGGCCCCCACCACCACGCTGAACACCCCGGCGGGCAGCCCCGCTTCCTCGAAAATCCTGGCCAGCAGCAGGCCGCCGCACACCGGGGTATCGCTGGCCGGCTTGACCACCACCGCATTGCCAAGGGCCAGTGCCGGGGCGATGGAACGCTGGGTCAGGTGCAGGGGGAAGTTCCACGGGCTGATCACCCCGACCACCCCCAGGGCGCTGCGGTAGACCCGGCTTTCCTTGCCTGGCACATCGGATTCGACAATCCGCCCGTGGACCCGCGCCGGGAAGGACGCCGCCTCCTGGGTAATGGCCCTGGCCGCGCCCCACTCGGCCAGGGCCTTGATCCGCGTACTGCCGGACTCACGGATGATCCAGTCGACGATCTCCTCCTGGCGTCGGTCGAAGATCGCCACCGCCCGGTGCAGCACCGCGGCACGCTGCGATGGCCCCAGGGCTGCCCATTGCGGTTGAACCTGGGCGGCCTTGGCATAGGCTGCATCCAGGTCGCTGCGGTTGGCCTGGGCCACCTCCAGCAGCAGAGCACCGTCGAACGGATTGGTCACCGCCAGGGTCTTGCCGGCGGCACCGGCGCGCCACTGTCCGGCGATGGGTTGCAGATGCAGGTCGCAATAAACCGCGTTGCAATCATTCATGGAAAATCTCCTCAAGGAACAGCATTCATAAACCGATGTGTCACCCGCAGCGGGCTGGGTTCTACTGTGCGGTAGCACGTTTTTCGATCAACCGCAGCAGGCCGAGCAGGGTTTCGGTGTGGGGCACGGCCACACCCGCCTCCCGCGCCCGGGCCAGTACCTGGCCGTTGATCGCACCGATTTCCGTAGGCCTTCCGGCCAGCACGTCCTGCAACATCGATGGCTTGTGCGTGCGGTGGTTGGCCATGGCGAAGGCCACGCTGTCCAGGCAGCGCTGAGCATCCAGCACTATCCCCTGGGAGCGGGCCACGGCCACCACTTCCATGACGATGGCCCGGGCCAGTGCCACGCCTTCCGGCGCCGCGTCCAACTGGCCGACGGTGCAGCCAGTGGCCGCGCACAGGCTGTTCAGCGCCGCATTGAAGGCCACCTTCTCCCAGATCGAGGTCCACACCTCGGGGTCCACCGCGCAGTTCAACCCCGCCGCATCCAGTACCGCCGCCACTTCACGACTGGCCTGTTGCTCGCCCTCGTCGAGGGCCAGCACCCGGACCATGCCCTGGCCGTGGGACTGCACCTGCCCCGGCCCGACCATGTCGGCGGGCCAGTTGGTCATGCCGATCACCACCTGCCCCGGGGCCACATGCCGGGACAGCGACTCGGCATTGCCCAGGCCGTTCTGCAGAGTCAGCACCCGGGTGTGCTCGGCGATATGCCCGACAACACTGCGCAAGGCGCTGTCGGTGTGCAGGGTCTTGGTGAACACCAGCAATAGGTCGGGGTACCCCGTAGCCTGTTCCGGGCGACAGGCGTTCAAGCCCGTGATGTGCCGCTCACCGCGGTCGGTGGCCAGCAGCAGGCCGTCGTTACGGATCGCTGCCAGGTGCTCGTCGTTGATGTCCAGCAGGGTCACCTGCTGGCCGCTTTCCGCCAGCAGGCCGCCAAACAGCGAACCCATGGCGCCCGCGCCGAGAATGGTGATGTTCATCGAACCTCCTGATGTGAGTGGCCGGTTCAAGCACCGGGCCGCGTTCATGACTGTCCCGGCAGGCGCCGGGGAATGTGCCGGCCCACGATCAGCAGCGCCAGCAGCGCCATGACCATCACCGAGCCCAACAGCATGAGGTAGCCCTGGGCCCCGCCCTGAGTGATCACCAAGGCTCCGGCGAAGGCACTGAGAATCGCTCCCAGGCGTCCGAAGGCCAGGGCCGATGCGGTGCCGGTGGCGCGCACGCCGGTGGGATAGATAAAGGCGCACAGCGCGTACATGGTGGACTGCACGGCGTTGACGAACAGGCCATGCACACCGAAGCCGAAGATCAGCAGGCCGGTATTGTGGTGGATGTCCACCACCTGCAACACAAAGGCGCTGGCCGCGCCCCCGGCGCAGCAGATCAGCAGCGGCCAGAAGGAACCCCAGCGGGTAATGGCCACCGCGCACGCCAGCGCGCCGATCACCCCGCCCAGGTTGTAGGCGGTCAGCCCGGAACCGGCCACCGACAGCTCCAGGCCTTCGGACAGCAGCAGGGTGGGCAACCAGCTGAAGGCGCTGTAGACCGCGGTCAGACACATGAAGAACGCCACCCAGAGGGCCAGGGTGTCACGCCCGTACCCCAGGGCGAACAAGGCACGGAAACCGCCCTGCTTCTCGCTCTTCTGCTCCAGGGCATCGGTGTAGACCACCCCCGTCGCCATCGGCCGGCCCATGCGCCCGAGCAGGGTGCCCAGCTCGTTCCAGCGCTGGGGTCGACGCGCCAGGAAGCGCGGCGATTCCGGCAACGTCGCCAGCAGGGCAAAACCCAGGGCGATGGGCAGGCTGCCACCGATGAAGAACAGGGTGCGCCAACCGTACAGCGGCAACACATGGGAGGCGAACAGCCCCGCCAGCATCCCGCCCAGGGGCACGCAGACAATGGTGGCGGTCACCGCCAGGGTGCGCTGGCGCGCCGGGGTGAATTCGGCCGTCACCGTGGTCGCGCTGGGCAACGCGCCACCGATGCCCAGCCCGGCGATAAAGCGCAGCGCCGCCACCGCCAGCGCGTTCGGCGCCAGGCCAATGGCGCAGGTGGCCACGCCAAACACGAACACACTGGCGATGATCGCCATGCGTCGACCGAAGCGGTCGGCGAACAGCCCGGCACAAGCACTGCCAATACCCATGCCGATCAACCCGGCCGCCACTGCAGGGGCAAACGCCTCGCGGGTGATGCCCCATTCCTTGATCATCAGCGGAATGGCAAAACCGATCAGCTGACCGTCGAAACCGTCCATGACAATGGACAGCGCCGCCAGCAGCACCACCAGTTTCTGCATACCGGTGAAGGGCCCCTGGTCGAGCAAGGTGCCGATATCGGCATGGGGGGAACCGGAGCGCGCTAGCTGGGTTGCGTCCTCTATCACAGCGGTGACCGAAGTCGTGTTCATAACCACCTCTTTTTATTCTTCTGGTGAGTCCGCAGTTAAGGTTGGCAAGGCCGGGCTTGCACCCGGCGCCAAGGCAAGCCCTCAGGGTTCGATGGTCAGTGTCGGCACCTCGATCAGCACCGGGCGATTGCCCGCCAGGGCCTCACTCAGAGCCAGGGCAAACTCCTCCCGAGTGTTGGCCTGCACTGAATGCACGCCATAGCCGCGGCCGATGGCGCAGAAGTCCAGGCCGGGCACGTCCAGCCCCGGAGCGTCGCTGACCTGCAGCACACCGGCGAACCAGCGCAGGGCGCCATAGGTGCCGTTCTTCAGAATGATGAACACCACCGGGATCTGGTACTGGGCGGCGGTCCACAGCGCGGTGATGCCGTAGTTGGCCGAGCCGTCGCCAATCACTCCGATCACCCGCCGCTCCGGCCGGGCCAGTTGCACGCCCACCGCTGCCGGCAGACCGAAGCCCAGCCCGCCGGCTGCCGGGAAGTAGTAACTACCGGGTTCGCGCATCTCCACCCGCTGCCAGAACGCGCCTACGGTGGAGGTGGATTCCTTGACGTAAATCGCATCCTTGGGAGCCAGCTCATCGAGCACGTCGAACACGGTTTCCGGGCGCAGAAGGCCACCCAGTTCCTCGACCGCAGTGGCCAGCGGCAAGGCTTGAGGTTGCGGCCGGTCGCAGTCCGGCAGCGCCCAGACCAGGGCCTGCAAGGTCTCGGCAATATCCCCCACCAGCGCATCGCCCATGGGCGCACGCGCCGCTTCGCCGGGATCGCAGGTGATGTGCAGCAACTCGGTGCCCTCGGACAGGTAGTCCCCCGGCGCAAACTGGTGATAACGGAACACCGGGGCCCCCACCACCAGGATCAGGTCATGGTCCGCCAGGCAGTGGCTGATACCAGCAATGGCAGCCGGCAGCACCCCGCGAAAGCTGCGGTGACGGGTGGGAAACGGGCAGCGGGAAGCGGACGGTGCGACCCAGGCCGGCATGCGCAGTTTTTCCGCCAGTTGCACGGCCAGGTGGTTGCTCTGGCTGCCATCCACATCAGGCCCCAGAACCAGCACCGGATTGCGCGCCGCCACCAGGCGCTGCACCAGCGAACGCAGTTGCGCCGCCGAGGGCAACCCGGCACGGGTCACCTGGCGCCGGGCCAGATGCTCGACCCCGGCCGGCGCCGGACGGGCCCAGTCATCGTAGGGAATCGACAGATAGACCGGGCCCTTGGGCGCCTGGTTGGCCATGTGGATCGCCTGGCTCAGGGCCCGGGGCACGTCCTCGGCACAGGCCGGTTCATGGCTCCATTTGACCAGGGGCTTGGGCAGTTGCGGGGCGTCGACATTGGCCAGCATCGCCTCGACACCGATCATCGAGCGCACCTGCTGGCCAGCGGTGATCACCAGCGGGCTGTGGGAGTACCAGGCATTGGTCAGGGCGCCCATGCCATTGCCGGTGCCGGCCGCGGCGTGCAGGTTGACGAAAGTCGGCTGACCGCTGGCCAGGGCGAAGCCGTCGGCCATACCCACCACTGCGCCTTCATGCAGACCGAGGATGTAGCGGAAGTCTTCGGGAAACCCCTTGAGAAAGGGCAACTCATTGGAACCCGGGTTGCCGAACACGATGGTCAGGCCTTGTTGCCGCAGGATGTCGTAGGAAGCGCTATGGACGGTTTTCATAGGGGGCTTTGCCGCTGCTTTTTAGAATTTGAGTTACTCTTGCAGCCGCCGAGAAATTGATCAAATCGATACTCTCTCTATCAAAAATAAGACCGATCTATATCAAAGAAACAGCATGAGCCACATCGATCTGAACCTGATCCGCACCTTCGTCACCCTCTATGAAGCCCGCAGCGTGACCCTGGCCGCCGAGCGCCTGTTCGTCACCCAACCCTCGGTCAGCTATGCCCTGGCGCGCCTGCGGGAGTTGTTCGACGACGGTCTGTTCAGCCGTACCCGTGACGGTATCCAGCCCAGCCAACTGGCCGATGAGCTGTACCCGGTCTTTCGCGAATCCCTGACGCGAATCGAAAATACCGTGCACAGCACTCGGCGCTTCGACCCGGCGACCACCGAGCGGCGCTTTCGCATCGCCCTGTCCGACCTTGGCGAAATGGGCTTCCTGCCGCTGATCCTGGCGCGCCTGAACCAGCAGGCCCCCGAGGCCGAAGTCGAAGTCCTGCCGCTGCAGGTGGACCAGGCCGGCGAGTGGCTCAACAGCGCCAAGGTCGACGCGCTGATCTGTCGCAAACCCTTGACCGGCACCCGCAGCCAGGTGCTGATCCGCGAGCGCTACGTGTGCCTGCTCAGCGACCGCCACCCGCGCATCGGCGACCATCTGAGCCTGGAGCAGTTCCTCGCCGAGCGGCATATCGCCGTGACCCGCACCACTGGTCACGGCAGCGTCGAAGACGTGCTCAAGCAGATGGACGCCAAGCGCCGCATCAGCCTGCACGTGCCGCACTTCTCGGTGCTGCCCAAGGTGTTGCCCGGCACCGACCTACTGACCGTGCTGCCGGCGCAGATCGCTCACCTGTTCACCCTCGAGGGCGGCCTGCGGCAACTGGAACTGCCATTCCCCGTGGGCGAGTTCGAGGTGTCCCTGCACTGGCACCCCAACAGCGACAGCTGCGCCGCCCTGCGCTGGTTCCACCAGACCGTGGCCGCAGCGATCATCGACGGTCAGCTCTAGACCAGAGCCGGCCGCCAGGGCGAGACAATCGCACCGAGGCGACTTTGGCGTGCTCAAGTCGGGTCATCGTTATGACCCGAAAGTGGCTCTTGCCTGGTAATGGGTAAGGGGGGGTCTATAGAGATCGGACCCGTAGGGGATCCGATCGATAGGCTGGACCTGGGCTGCGGTAACGCATCAAAGGCTCAGGCAGATTTTCCCCAGGTGGGCGCCGGAGGCTTCATGGGCGAAGGCCTTGGCGATCTCGGCCAAGGGGAAGGTGCTGTCGATCACCGGCTTGATGCCGGTGGCCTCCAGGCCACGGACCATCTCCACCTGCTGCTGGCGGCTACCGACGATCAAGCCTTGCAGGCGCTGCTGCTTGGCCATCAGGGCCGCCGTGGGTACCGGCCCGGCCCAACCGGTGAGCACGCCGATCAGGGCGATGTGCCCGCCGATCCGGCACGCAGTGATGGACTGGGCCAGGGTGCCCGGGCCGCCGACTTCCACCACATGATCGACGCCCCGCCCGCCGGTGAGCTTGAGTACCTCGGCGCCCCACTCCGGCTGGGTGCGGTAGTTGATGGTGTGGTCGGCCCCCAGCTCGCGCACCCGCGCCAGCTTGGCGTCCGAGGACGAAGTGGCGATCACGGTGGCGCCCATGGCCTTGGCCAGTTGCAAGGCAAAGATCGACACCCCGCCCGTGCCCAGCACCAGGACGGTTTCACCGGCCTTGAGGCCGCCGTCCACCACCAGTGCGCGCCAGGCGGTGAGCCCAGCGGTGGTCAGGGTCGCGGCTTCGGCATGGCTGTAGCCCTGGGGTGCATGGGTGAACCAGTGGCTGGGCTGGACCACCACCTGCCGGGCGTAACCATCGACACCATCGCCAGGGGTGGTGCTGAAGTCGGCGATGGCCGGGCCGCCGTCATGCCAATGGGGAAAGAAGCAGGACACCACCGCGTCGCCGACCTTGAACTCGCTGACGCCCTCGCCCACGGCCTCCACCACGCCGGCGCCATCGGCCATGGGAATCCGTCCATCAGCGGTGGGCAGGCCGCCGGTCACCACCGCATAGTCGTGATAGTTCAGGGAACAGGCATGGATCCGCACACGGACCTGCCCGGTGCCGGGCTGGCCCGGGTCGGGCAGCTCGACGAGCTTCAGGTTGTCCAGGGATGCCGGCAGGCTGAGCTTGATGGCTTGCATGGGAGGTACTCCACAGATCGATAATCTTCCAGGGGGCTAACCCTACCACCGAACGCCTGGTTGTAGCCGCTGCCGCAGGCTGCGCACACTGCGTCACCGGGATACAGGTTTTCAGCCGCTACGGGTTCGACACAGGATCGCCAGGCAAGGCCCTGCGGGCCTTTGCGCCGCTTCGCAGGCTCAGTACCGGCTACAAGGCTCCACTCCCGGCCGCACAAAACATTGCTCGGTCACGGTCGCGCCCCATTGCTCGCCCACCTGTTCCTGCACCAGCACAAAACCCTGTTCCTCATACAGCGCGCGTGCCACATCCAGACCCTTGAAGGTCCACAAGCGGGTGGCAGCAAAGCCCCACTGGTCGCAGAACGCCAGCGCCTCGGCCAGCAGACGCCGGCCCAGCCCCTGGCCGCGGGCGGCATCATCGAGAATGAAGCAACGCAGGATCGCTTCACCACCCTCGCCCTCCCCGTCAATGGCGATGGAACCGACAATCCGCTCCCCCTGCAGCGCCACCCAGACTTCATTGCGCGGATTGTGCAAACGCCCCATCAGCTCGGCCATGTCCGCCGCCACCAGGCTTTCGAAGGGCTGGCCGAAACCGGCCAGGGCGGCGTAGTAGCGGGCGTGCATCTCGGCGATACGACCAATCACCCCCGGCCGATAGCCCCGGGCGATGGTGCCGCATGCGAGCTGCTCGGGCGCCTCCCCCAGACGTACCGCGCGCAACGCACGGGCATAGTCGGCGATGCCCGCAGAGGCACTGCGCTGCTGTTCCGCGCTCAAGTGCGCCAGGGCCGCGGCCACCTGGCTCTGGGCAAAATGGTCGATGCCCTCCAGGGTCTGGCGCCCGCGGGCGCTGAGTTGCAGTTTCTTCGAGCGGGCGTCCTGTTCATGGGCCAGTTCGCAGATCTCGCCCGCCTCCACCAGCTTGCGCACCAGGCGACTGACGCTAGATTTCTCCAGCCCCAGCAGCGTCACCAGATCACCGGCAGTCAAGGCATGGCCCTGGCCGATCTCCAGCAACGCATGCACCGCCGAGGGCGGGTAGTCGGTGGCGGCCAGGGTGGCCTGCATGAAGCCCAGCTCACGAACCATCTGCCGGGACGCCTGGCGCAACTGCGGGATAAGGGAAGCAGATTGGCTCGACATAAGGGTGACCTCACAAGCGAAGCACTTAGTTGTACCTTACAACCATTTAACCCACAACCCTGGCTCAGGGTGACGACAAGCCCTGGTGGACAGTAATAAAAATTCAAGCACCCAGTAATGAGAAGCATTACCATAAGCACCCATTTTGCCCACCTCGACCTCGGAACCCTTATCGATGGTGCCCACCCCTTCGCTACAGCACGCCGTGGGCGAGCTCTACCTCCAGCATCACAACTGGGTGGTGCAACTGCTGCGACGCAAGCTCGGCAACCAGGACCAGGCCATGGACCTGGCGCAGGACACCTTTGTGCGCATCTTGCGCAGCGAGCAACTGCCGGTACTGCGCGAACCCCGGGCCTACCTGAACACCGTGGCCAGCCGCCTGTGCGGGCAGTATTTGCGCCGCCAGGCCCTGGAGCGCGCGTACCTGGAGACCCTCGCGCAGCTGGAGCCGCAGCACCAGCCCTCGCCGGAAACCCGACTGCTGGTACTCGAGGCGCTGGACGCCGTGGGCCAGGTGCTGGACGGCCTGGGCAGCCGGGTGCGCGAGGTGTTTCTGCTGTCCCAGCTCGAAGGCCTGACCTACCCGCAGATTGCTGAACGCCTGCAGCTCTCGGTCAACGTGGTGCAAAAAGCCATGCTCAAGGCCTACCGCCATTGCTATGCGGCGGTGTACCCGGGATGAACGCCTTCCAGCCGGTGGACGATCAGGGCGCTGTGGAACAGCAGATTCTGGACCAGGCCTTGGAGTGGCTGGTGCTGCTGCAATCGGGCATCAGCAGCCCCGAGCAGCAGGCCGCCTGCCTGGCCTGGCGCCGGGCCGACCCGCAGCATGAACTGGCCTGGCAGCGCCTGGCCGGCATCGGCCAGGACCTGCGCGACAGCACCCGCAGCCTGCCCGCGCCCCGCGCCCGGCAACTGTTGCAGGCTCGCAGCCACCCGGGGCGGCGCACCCTGCTCAAGGGCATCGTTGGCCTGGGCGTGGTGGCCGCCAGCAGTTGGAGCGTGCGCGAACGGCTGCTGTTGCCGCAGCTGTTCAGCGACTATCACACCGCCACTGGCGAGCGCCGCCAGTTGCAACTGGGCGCTGGCGCCAGCCTGGAACTGGATACCCGCACCAGCCTCGACCAGCAGGCCAGCCCCCAGGGCTTGCTACTGCGGCTCAACAGCGGCCGCCTGTTGCTGACCCTGGGCAACGCTGCACCCGTGCAAGTCGTCACCGCCGATGGACGCATCCAGCTCGCGCCGCGCTCTCAACTGATCCTCAGCGTTGGCTTGCCGGGTATCAACGGCACCCGGGTACAACTGCTGGCCGGCAGCAGCTCGGTGAGTACCGCCCATGCCCCTGCGCTAAGCCTGGGCCCGGGCCAACAAGTGGATGTCGCCCAACAGCGGATCGGCGCCCTGGCCGTCGTGCCCACCACGGCCAATGCCTGGACCCAGGGCCTGCTGATTGCCGAGCGCCGCCCCCTGGGCGAGGTGATCGCCGAACTCGACCGCTATCGCCCCGGCCTGCTGCGCTGCGCCGCCGAAGTCGCCGGGTTGCGGGTTTCCGGCTCGTTCTCCCTGAACCAGCCGGACGCCAGCCTCGATTTGCTGGCCAAGACCCTGCCGATTCGCATCCGGCGGGTAATGGGCTATTGGGCCTCCGTGGACGCGGCCTGATTTTTCCTCAGTTTTTTTCAAGACGGCGGCAGTTTTTTCAATCTCGTGCATCAAGACCAGGGAAGAAGCTGGAAAACAGCTCTGCGCCAACCCTTTCCAACCCACGGATTTTCCTTATGCACATTCGCCTTACGCCCCTTGCCGCGGCCTTGCGCCCGATCGTCATCGGCCTGTCCATCGCCAGCACCAGCCTGTCGCTGCTGGCCGCCGAAGCCGGCACCGCCATGACTGACCGCCAGCAGCGCGACTACGCCATCGCCCCGGGCAACCTGGACCAGGTGCTGGGTGCCTTCGGCCAGCAATCCGGGGCCATGGTCGCCGTCGATTCTGCAATGACTCACAACATTCACAGCCCAGGCCTCAAGGGCCGTTTCGCCGTCAGCGAGGGGCTGCAACGGCTACTGGCTCCACTGGGTCTTGTGGCAGTGAAAGAAGGCGAAGGCTATCGGGTTCAAGTGGCCTCGCAGGTAGCCAGCGGCCCTTTACAACTGGGAACGACCAGCGTTATCGCTAACCAGTTGGGCACGGTCACCGAAGGCACGGGCTCCTACACTCCAGGCACCATCGCCACGGCCACGCGCCTGGTACTGACGCCACGGGAAACGCCACAGTCGATTTCGGTCGTCACCCGACAAGCCATGGATGACTTCAACATGAAGTCGATCGACGATGTCATGCGCCATACGCCAGGTATCACCGTCGCGGCCTACGACAGCGACCGCACCAGCTACTTTTCGCGCGGTTTCGCCATCCAGAACTTCCAGTACGATGGCATCCCGATCCTCCAGGACCCCCAGTACTCGTCCGGCCATACCCTGACCGACACCGTGATCTATGACCGGGTAGAAGTTCTCAAGGGCGCCACAGGCCTGCTCACCGGAGCGGGTGGCCCCGGTGGCACGATCAACATGGTACGCAAGAAACCCACCTCTGAATTCAAGGGTTATGTGGACCTGGGGGCAGGTTCCTGGGACAACTACCGCACTGAAATCGACGTCAGCGGCCCTTTGACCGAAACGGGCAACGTACGCGGCCGTGCCGTCGCGGCTTATCAGGACAAGAGATCGTTCCTGGATCGCTACTCACGCAAGACCAACGTCTACTACGGGATTCTTGAGTTCGACCTGTCACCCGATACGTTGCTGACCGTAGGCGCCGACTATCAGGACAGCAACCCGAAGAACTCAAGCTGGTCGGGCTCCGCCTCATTATTCGACTCGGATGGCAACCGCATCAGTACCCCACGTTCATTCAATAACGGTACAACCTACAGCGGCTGGGAACAGTACACCCGTACCGTATTCGCCACTCTGGAACACAGCTTCCAGAACGGCTGGGTAGCTAAAGCGCAGTACAACCACCAGATCAACGGTTACAACGCGCCGCTGGCCGCCCTGCTATCGCCGAATGTCCAGACTGGAAAGGCCAGGCTACTGACTCGTAAATACACGGGTGAAACCACCAGCGACACCGGCGACCTGTATGCCACCGGCCCCTTCAGTTTGTTCGGGCGTGAGCACCAACTGGTCGTCGGCACTTCGGTTTCCCGTTCACGCTGGCTGGGGCGCGATTACACCAAGGCCAGCCAAATCGAAGACCCTGACTACTTCAACTGGAGAGGCAAGGCACCAAAACCCGATTGGGGTCCGCAAACCAGGCGCAACGACGAGCTCACACGCCAGAGCGCAGGCTACATCACCGGTCGCTTCAGCCTGACCGATGACCTGAGTGTATTGCTCGGTACCCGGGTCAACAATTACGAGGTCAGCGGTACCAGCCAGATCAAGGACACAGGCAAGGTGGTTCCTTATGCCGGCGTAGTCTACGACCTCAACGAGAACCTCTCGGCCTATGCCAGCTATACCGAAATCTACCTGCCGCAAGACGACTATCGCGACAAGAACAACAAACCGCTCAAGCCTGACGAAGGCAAGAACTATGAAATCGGGCTCAAAGGCGAGTTCTTTGATGGACGCCTGAACTCAAGCATCGCCTACTTTGAGGTTCACGAGGAAAACCGTCCGGTCGACGACCTCAGCTACATTCCCGACACTATCCCCGAGCTCGACAGGGCATCCAAGGGCATCAAGTCCAAAGCCAAGGGCTATGAAGCGGAGATCTCGGGCGAGATCGCGCCCGGCTGGCAGCTGCAAGCCGGCTATACCCATAAAATCATTCGCGACCAGACAGGCCAGAAGGTTTCCACCTGGGAACCAGAAGACCAGATCAACCTCTACACCAGCTACAAGCTGACCGGCCCTCTGGACAAGCTCACCCTCGGCAGCGGCGTACGCTGGCAAGGCACCGGTTGGCAGATTCTCAATGTCAATAAATACGGCAAAGAGAGTAAGGAGAAGTTTTCCCAGGATCCACTCTGGCTGCTTGACCTGATGGCCCGCTACCAGATCACCGATAACCTTTCCGCCTCGCTGAACGTCAACAACGTATTCGACAAGAAGTACTACACCAATATCGGCTTCTACAACTCGGCCTACTACGGCGACCCACGCAACGTGATGCTCAGCACTCGCTGGAATTTCTGACCCAATCCGCCCGGCCCCCGCCGGGCGTTCACTGGAGACTCGACGAAATCTCTACGACCTTCCTGGCGACATCTGTTAAAACGCCCCTTCGATTGTTCTGTGGTGAAGCTTTCCATGCCCCCAACCCTGCCCCAGCGCCTGCGTCGCCGCTGGCTCTCCCTGCTGTGCATGGCCCTGCTGGTCATTGGCCTGCCGACCAGTTGCGCGGTGCTGCAGTACAAGGAACGCCAGCTGGTGTTTCGCATCGAGCCCGGTACTGCCGGCTGGTTCCACGGCCTGCCGCAAGCGGTGCAGGAGTTGGAACTCAAGTCCAACCGCTTCAGGGCCGGACAGAACCTCCACGCCTGGTGGTGGCCGGCGCAACGCGCCGATGCGCCCGCGATCCTCTACCTGCACGGGGTACGCTGGAACCTCACCGGCCAGCTGTTTCGCATCGAGCAGTTGCACGCCCTGGGTTATTCGGTGCTGGCCATCGACTACCGGGGGTTTGGCCAGAGCCACGGCGAGCTGCCCTCCGAGGCCAGCGTCTATGAAGATGCCCGCGTGGCCTGGGAGCGCCTCAAGGTATTGCAGCCCGAGGCGGGCAAGCGCCTGATCTACGGCCACTCCCTGGGCGGCGCGGTGGCCATCGACCTGGCCGCCGAACTGGGCCGCCAGGCTGCCAACGAACAGCGTCCGGTGGCCGCACGCGGCCTGATCGTCGAATCCACGTTCACCACCCTGGCCGACGCTGCCGTGGCAGTGACCAAGACCCGCCTGCCGGTGCGCTGGGTGATGTCGCAGAAGTTCGATTCCATCGACAAGATCAGCGAAATCGGCATGCCGTTGCTGGTGGTCCACGGCCTGAAGGACGACTACGTCCCCGCCCGCTTGAGCCAACAACTGTTCGCCGCGGCACTACCACCGAAAAAACTGCTGCTGGTACCCGGCGGCACCCATAACAACAGCATGAACCTGGCCGGCAAGGACTACGCCGTGGCGATCGGTGCATTGTTGAAACACCAGCCCGCCACCGGCCTGGCCAGCCAACCTTCGGCCACCCGGCACGAAACCCTGTAGCCGCTGCCGAGGCTGCGACAAGGCCCGCGGGCCTTCAACTAACGATCTAGCAACACCGCCCTGGCGGGCGCTACGCACGCGGGCGCAGCCTGGGGCAGCGACTACACCCAGGGCTTCATTGCGCGGTGGCGCGGGCGATGCGCCAGCTCGACCAGCCATAGAGCATCAGCGCCAGGGCCGCCAGGGCGCCGCCGGCCACGCCGACATAGGCGAACCCCAGTTGCCCGCCGACCCAGCTGCCGAGCAAGGCGCCACCGCCGATACCGATGTTGTAGATCCCGGAGAACATCGCCATCGCCACGTCGGTGGCGTCCGGTGCCAGGGTCAGGACCTTGGACTGCAGCGAGAGGCCAAACCCCATGATCGCCATGCCCCAGACCACGCTCAGGGCCACCAGCGACCAGACATGCCCGTTGAGCGGCAGCAACAGGCCCAGGCACAACATCAACAAGGCCACCGCCACCAGCAGGAAACCCTGGGGGCTGTGGCGGTGCAGGCGGCTGAACAGCAGCGAACCGATGATCCCCGAGCCGCCGAACACCAGCAGCACCAGGGTCACCACGTCGCCGCCCAGGCCCGAGGCCACCTTGATGAAGGGCTCGACGTAGCTGTAGGCGGTGAATTGCGCCGTCACCACCATGGCCGTCAACACATAGGCCGCCACCAGCGCCGGGCGCTTGAACAGCAGCGGCAGGCTGCGCAGCGAACCGGAGTTCTGGCTGGGCAACAGCGGCAAGGTGCGGATCAGCCACAGCACCAGCAGCGCCGCCAGGCCGGCGATCACGCTGAAGGTGGTGCGCCAGCCCAGGGCCTCGCCCAGCAGGCGCCCCAGGGGAATGCCCAGGACCATGGCCAGGGAGGTGCCGGTGGCCAGCAGGCCGAGGGCCTGTACCTGTTTGCCCGCGGGGGCCAGGCGCACCGCCAGGGAGGCGGTGATCGACCAGAACAATGCGTGGGCCAGGGCGATGCCGATGCGACTGAGCATCAACAGGCCGAAGCTGGTGGCCAGGCTGGACAGCACGTGGCTGAGGATGAACAAGCCGAACAGCAGCGTGAGCAAGCGCCGGCGCTCGACGTTGCGGGTCAGCAGCATCACCGGCAGCGAGGTCAGGGAAACCACCCAGGCGTAGATGGTCAGCATCAGCCCGACCTGTTCGCTGGCCAGGTCGAAGCTCGCGCCGATGGCGCTCAGGAGCCCGACCGGGACGAACTCGGTGGTGTTGAAGACAAAGGCGGCCAGGGCCAACGCGATGACCGACTGCCAGTTACCTTGGGGTGTCGCCTGGGGATTGCTCATGTCGGGGTCGTACTACTCGTTCGAAGGTGGAGCGGATCCTGGATCCGATGAAAAACTCGGCCCCTGCCCGGCTGGTAGCGCTGTCCGGCGCCCACGGCGAGCGCAGCCAGGGTAATGAATCGCAGGTTAGTCAGGGGTTACGTTGCACGCGTTATCGAACACGCCCATGGCCAACGCCACCACCTTGCGCAGTTGCTCGGCGCTGGCGCCATCCCGGGCTTGCACCGACAGGCCATGCAGCACCGTAGAGTAATAATCGCCCAGGGAAGTTGCATCGCCATGACCTGCCAATTCCCCCGACTGCACCGCCGCCTGCAGCCGCTGGACGATGCTGGCGGTGCGCGCCCGCCGGTGCTCGGCCAGCCACTGGCGCACACCGTCGTTGTCGCTGGAGCAGTTCACCGCCGAGGACACCACCATGCAGCCCAGGGGCTGGCCTGGCCGGGTATAGAGTTGCACGGCCTCATTGAGCAGGCGGGCGATGGCGGCACGGGCACTGGGCTCTTCGGCCAGGGCCCGATCGGCGAAACCGCCCTCGTGGCTCTCGTACAGCTCGATGGCTTCGCGAAACAGCGCCTCCTTGGAGCCGAAGGCAGCGTAGATCCGTGCCGAGGCGATGCCCAGCGCGGCCACCAGGTCGGCCATGGAGGTGGTTTCGAAACCACGGGCCCAGAACAGTTCGAGCGCCTGGCGCAACGCCTGGTTGCGGTCGAATTCGCGGGGTCTTCCAGCCATGGGAGTCAGGTATCTCGTCAGGATGAGCGGCGATCGGTGTGGCCCGATCGGCGGCCGGCACGGGGCGCCGGGACGAAATGATATTAGATTTGCGCCGTCCCCGGGCCATTTTCCCTGCCCGGGGACGACGGTCGGGGCTCAGCCCGCCTGCTCTTCCAGGAACGGCAGCAAGTGGCCAAGGAAAGCCTCTGGCGCCTCCTCCATGATGAAGTGCCCGCAGTCCGGCACGATGGCGCCACGCAGATCGCTGGCCCGGCCCTGCAGGGTCAGCAGCGGAGCATCGTTGGTAGCGTGCTCGGCGCCGATGGCCAGCACCGGCATGTCGAGCATGCGTTCGGCGCGCTGCTGGTTCTGGCGCACGGTCTCGGGAATCGCCCGGTAGTAGGCGAAGCCCGCACGCAGGCCACCCGGCGCAGCATAGGCCTGGATGTACTCCTCGGTAGCCACCGCGTCGCGGCGGTGGGACCACTTGTCGAAGATGTAGTTGAGGTAGACCCGCTCGCGGCCGGCGATCAGCGCTTCCGGCAAATCGCGCAACTGGTTGAACATGAAGTGCCAGAGAAAGATGTTCTGCCCCGGCTCGACGAAGATCGGCGGCGCCTCGGCCAACCCCGGGATCACCGCCTCGGTCAGCGCCAGGCGCTCGACGGCCTCGGGCCGGTCGCTGGCCAGGGCATAGGCGACCCACATACCTACGTCATGGCCGACCACGCTATAGCGTTCGAACCCCAGCTGCTCCATCACTCGGTGCAGCACATCGGCCACGGCGCCGGTGTCGTAGCCGTGCTCCGGACGATCGGATTGCCCGGTGCCCGGCGGGTCCACGGCGATGGCCTGGAAGCCCCTGGCGGCCAGGGCCTGGATCACCTCGCGCCAGGCGTACCAGGTCTGCGGCCAGCCGGGAATCAGCAGCACCGGCCGGCCACTGCCGGCACTGACGCAATGGATCCGCTGGCCGTCGATGCGCACGTAGCGATGGGCCAGGCCGTGGGCATCGACCTGGGTGTTGTCGGTAAAGGCATTCATCAATAGTAATCTCCGTGGGAAAGGTTCAGGCGATGCCGAGCATGGCGTTGATCTGTTGACGGTCGATGCGGGCACCGGCGAAGTCGTCGAAGATCCGTTCGGTGACGCGGATCATGTGGCGGTTGATGAACTCCACGCCTTCCCGGGCGCCGTCCTCCTGGTCCTTGAGGCAGCACTCCCACTCCAGGGTCGCCCAGCCGCCGTAGTCGTATTGCGCCAGCTTGGAAAAGATCCCCTTGAAATCCACCTGGCCGTCGCCGAGCGAACGGAACCGCCCGGCCCGCTCGACCCAGGAGCTGTAGCCGCCATAGATGCCCTGGCGCCCGCTGGAATTGAACTCGGCATCCTTGACGTGAAACATGCGGATGCGCTCGTGGTAGATGTCCAGGTACGCCAGGTAGTCCAGTTGCTGCAGCACGAAATGGCTGGGATCGAAGAGGATGTGGCAGCGCGGATGCCGATCCACCAGGTCGAAGAAACGCTCGAAACTGGTGCCGTCGTGCAGGTCTTCGCTGGGGTGGATCTCGTAGCACAGGTTGACCCCCTGCTCGTCGCAGGCATCGAGGATCGGCCGCCAGCGCCGCGCCAGTTCGGCGAACGCGGTCTCGATCAGGCCGTCGGGACGCTGGGGAAAGGGAAACAGGTAGGGCCAGGCCAGCGAGCCGGAGAAAGTGCCCATGTCAGCAAGCCCCAGGCGCCGGGAAGCCCGTGCCGCCAGCTGCATGCGGTCCATGGCCCAGTCGGTGCGCGCCTTGGGATTGCCGCGCAGGGCCTCGGGGGCGAAGTTGTCACACATTGCGTCGTAGGCCGGGTGTACCGCCACCAGTTGGCCGAAGATATGGGTGGTCAGCTCGCTGATCACCAGGCCGTGCTCGGCCAGTTGGCCCTTGACTTCATCGCAGTAGTCCTGGCTGTGCGCCGCCGTGGCGACATCGAACAACCGCTCATCCCAAGCCGGGACCTGCAACGCCTTGAAGCCCAGGTCGGCGGCCCAGCGGGCAATGCCCGGCAGGTCATTGAATGGCGCCGTATCGGCGCTGAACTGCGCCAGGTGCAGGCTGGGGCCCTTGAGGGTTTTCATCGAACGCTCCTATTATTTGTCGATCGACAAAGAATAGGAACAAGCCGCTGCCAACGTCAACTGTTCAATCGCCGGACAGGCCATGGCACAGGCCTTCGCCGCCATTTGGAAAAAACGCCAGAGCCCAGGTAAATCAATGTCTCCAGCACCATCGACGGAGCCTGATCGACGGCTGAAAAAAAGCCCGCGAACAGGGTCGCGGGCCGCTTTGGCGCAATGGCCGAGGTCATTCGCCCGGGCGGCGGTAGACCTCGCGACCGGCGAAATAGGTGCTCAGCACCTGGGTGCCGGCCAACTGCTCGTCGGGAACCTGGAACACATCGCGATCGAGCACAATCAGGTCGGCCTGCTTGCCCGGGACCAGGCTGCCGATCTGCTGCTCCAGGCCGATGGCGCGGGCGGCATTGCGGGTGTAGGCATAGAACATGGCCTGGCGATCGATGCCTTCATCCTTGTTCAACACCCCCTTGGGGCCCTTGCGACTGACCGCCTGTGCGATGGCCTTCCATGGCTCGGGCGTGCTCACCGGCCAATCGCTGGCACCAGCGATGGTGGCGCCGTTCTTGAACAACGAGCGCGCCGGGTACATGAACTGGAACTGCATGGCCGTGATGTAGGGCTTGAGCAGGTCGATGCTCAGCTCATCGGCGGAAGCCCAATACAGCTGCATCGAGGCGATCACGTCCAGCGGCTTGAAGCGCGCGAATTCCTTGGGATTGACCATTTGCAAGTGGGTGATCGAGTGCACCACGCCACTGTGGCGCTGGCGCCGGGCTTGCTCGATGCCGTTGAGCGCCTCACGCACCGCGCGATCGCCGATGGCGTGCACATGCACCAGCCAGCCACGGGCGTCGGCGGCGCTGACCAACTCGCCGAAATGCGCCGGGTCGATCAGCAACTCACCGCCCTTCTGCGAGTTCTTGTAGGGCGTCAGCAAGGACGCGGTCTGGGCCGGAAACTCGGCAACGCCATCGGCGAAGATCTTGATTCCCGGCAAGCTCAGGTTGGGCACATCGAGAAACTGTCGGCGTACCTGGTCCAGTACCGCAAGATCCGCTGGCCGGCTCTTGGGATTGGCCACCATCAACGCGGCGACCCGCAGGTCCAGTTCGCCTTTCTCGGCCAGCGCCTTGTACACCGGCAAGACGCCCACGGTCTGGGCCGTGGGATGCATGGCGAACAGCGCATCACTGGGTACCGCGTTGGCCGCCGGGTCCATCAGCGCGGTGATGCCCAGGCTGTGGTTCAGGTCCCGGGCGGCACGCCCGGCCTCGAGCATCTGCTCGAAACTCGGCGCCGGTACCTGGGAGGTCAGGGCCGAGAGCCCGGCATCGGCGACGAAGCCATTGGGCGTGCCATCGGGATGGTGACCGATGGTGGCCACCGCCTCGCCCGTCAGCGCCTTGACCCGCTGGGCATCGATGCCGGCACGCTTGAGCATGGCGCGGTTGGCCCAGCCGGTGTGGTAGTCCCAGCCGACGAACAGGATTGGAGTATCCGCCCACTCGCCCTGGTTGAAGCGTTGCTCCAGCGCATCCACCTGGCTCCAGTAAGTGGAAGGAAAACCGCTGACGCTCAGGGTATCGCCATGGCGCGCCTTGCCGTCGTCGCGCCAGCCGCGCAGGCGCCGCTCCAGCTCATCCACCGGCAACTGCTGGCTTTCCAGGTCCGCGGCCTTGAGTTTGAGGCCACCGAAGATCGCGTGGCTGTGGCTGTCGATGAAGCCGGGCATCAGCACCTTGCCCTGCAAGTCGACCACCTGGGTGCCGGCCGCCTTGAGTGCCAGCACCTGGGCGTCGCTGCCGACCTTGACGATCCGCCCCTGCTCCACCGCCACCGCCTGCTGCAGGGGCTGGCCCTGCTCGGCGGTGAACACCTTGCCGTTGTGCAGCAGCAAATCCACCGCCGCCTGGCTTTCCATTGCGACAAAAGCCAGCGCCGAGGCCAGCGTGATCGTCAGTGCGTTTTTCATTGTTATTGGCGCCCTTGGTCAGAATGGGCAAGAGACTAGCCAAGCCGAGGGGGTTTTAAGAATACTGCTTCGGGCAACTCATTCTTTCCAAAGAGGCAAGACCCCATGGACCAGTTGGGCGCCATCAGCATGTTCGTCGCCACCGCCGACCAGGGCAGTTTCACTCGCGCCGCCGCCCACCTGGGCAAGACCACCTCGGCCCTGACCAAGGCCGTCACCCATTTGGAAACCCAGCTGGGTACCCGCTTGTTCGAACGCTCCACACGCCGCATCGCCCTCACCGAGGCCGGGCATCTCTACCTGGCCAGCGCCCGCCAGGTGCTGGCCCAACTGCAACAGGCCCGGGAGGATATCCATCAGTTGCAGCAGCAGATGTGCGGCATCCTGCGCCTGGTGGCGCCGCCCTCCTTCGCCCCAGCCTTTCTCAACGCCGTCTGTTATCGGTTCCTGGAGCAATACCCGCAGATGCGCCTGGACGTAGAGCTGACCGACGAATTCGTCGACCTGCTCAGGGGCGGCTACGACCTGGCGGTACGCGATGGCCCGGTGGACCTGCCGGACCTGGTCGCTCGGCCACTGACCGCCAACCGCATCCTGCTCTGTGCCAGCCCGCGTTACCTGCAACGCAAGCCACTGCCGGTCACCCCGCAGACGTTTGCCGAGCATGACTGGCTGATCTTCCGCCACCCCGCGCTTAATCCGCATTTCTGGCACTTCACCCTCGATGGCCGGCAACAGCGCATGGCCCAGCCAGTGCCACGGCTGGCCAGTGACAACTACGATTTCCTGTTCGGTGCGTTACTGGCGGGCCTGGGCCTGCAACTGTGCCCGCAATGGAGCGCCCTGCCTTACCTGCAACGGGGCGAGCTGGTGCAACTGCTGCCCGAGGCAGTACCCGATCCGGAGCAGTTCGGCCCGATGATCCATATCATCTACCCGACCCATCGGCGCCACACTCGCAAGCACCAGGCCTTCGTCGAATGCCTGAAACAGTACCTGGACGAACAGCATTTGCACTGAGCCCGGATCGCTCAACCGCCGGGTTGAAGCACCGGGATCAATCGCGCCGGCTTTACCGATTTGAATGAAAAGCTCGAGTAGATTTCCTTCACCGCGGGCAGGGTCTGCAGCACTTCGCGGGCGAACTCGCCGAAGGACTCCAGGTCCTTGGCCAGCACTTCGAGGAGAAAGTCATAGCGCCCGGAGACGTTGTGGCAGGCGATGATCTCGGGAATCTCCAGCAACCGCTGCTCGAAGGCTCGGGCGGTCTCGCGGGAGTGGGATTCCATCATGACGCTGACGAAGGCGGTCACGCCGTAGCCCAGGGCCTTGGGCGAGAGGATCGCCTGGTAGCCGGTGATGACTCCGCTGTCCTCCAGCAACTTGACCCGGCGCCAGCACGGCGAAGTGGTCAGGGCGACCGTGTCGGCCAATTCCGCATTGGTCAGTCGGGCATTGTCTTGCAGGGCGACAAGCAGGGCTTTGTCGGTACGGTCCAGGCCAGCGGGCATATTTTGCCTCTATCTTTTGTTTTTATGATTATTTATTCCAATCTTCAGCTTTTTAAGGGGCCAGATTAGAAATTATTGCGCCGGATTTGAGCATAGCATTAGAGCAAATCCGGGAGTCTTCACCATGAACAATAAAAACAGTGATCTTGGTTTTTCCACCCGCGCCATCCACCACGGCTACAACCCGCAGGAGCATCAGGGCGCGCTGATTCCTCCGATCTACCTCACCTCCACGTTCACCTTCGCAACGGCCGAGTACGGTGCCGGCTGCTTCGCCGGACAAGAGCCCGGTTACTTCTACACCCGTATCGGCAACCCGACCCTGGCCTTGCTGGAATCGCGCATGGCCGACCTGGAGAATGGCGAGGCCGCGGTGGCCTTCGGCTCCGGCATGGGCGCCATCGCCGCCACCTTCTGGACGCTGCTGCGCCCGGGAGACGAGGTCATCGTCAACCGCACGTTGTACGGCTGCACCTTTGCCCTGTTGCACCACGGCCTGGAGGAGTTCGGGGTCAAGGTCCGCCATGTGGACATGACCGATCCGCAGAACCTGCGCGCCGCCATCTCCCCCGCCACGCGGATGGTCTACTTCGAATCCCCGGCCAACCCCAACATGCAACTGGTGGACATCACCGCAGTGGCGCGCATCGTCCGCCAGCACCCCAACATCACCCTGGCGGTGGACAACACCTACTGCACTCCCTACCTGCAGCGCCCCCTGGACCTGGGGGCCGACCTGGTCGTGCATTCGGCCACCAAATACCTGTGCGGCCATGGCGACATCACCGCCGGTATCGTCGTCACCCGCCAGGAGCTGGCGCAGAAGATCCGCTTGCAGGGCCTCAAGGACCTGACTGGGGCGGTGATGTCGCCCCAGGATGCCTTCCTCCTGATGCGCGGCCTCAAGACCCTGAGCCTGCGCATGGATCGCCATTGCAGCAATGCCCTGGCCGTGGCTCGCTACCTGCAAGCGCATCCGCTGGTGCAGTGGGTGGCCTACCCCGGCCTGCCCTCCTTTACCCAGTACGCCCTGGCCAAGCGGCAAATGAAGCTGCCCGGCGGCATGATCGCCTTCGAACTCAAGGGTGGCCTGCCCAGTGGCTGCGGCTTCATGAACGCCTTGCAGCTGTTCAGTCGGGCAGTGAGCCTGGGGGATGCCGAGTCCCTGGCCCAGCATCCGGCGAGCATGACCCATTCCACCTACACCCCCGAGGAACGCGCCGCACACGGCATCGCTGAAGGCCTGGTGCGTCTTTCGGTGGGCCTCGAGGACATCGACGACCTGCTGGCCGACCTCGCCCAGGCCCTGGAAGTCTGCGCGCCCATAGCAGTGGCAGCACCCGCCCAGGAGAACGCCAGCCGGCTCGACAAGGTCCTGCCCTGAACGGGCCGGACCGCCCTATCTGCAACCCAAGCAGTACCCGCAACACCCTTTGAACCGTTACCCACAGGAGTGGAACCCACAATGAGTCGTATCAATAACAAAGCCACCCAACTGCTCAGCGCCATGATCCTCGCCGGCCTCGCCTGCCATTCCCTGGCTGCCGACACCATCCGGATCGGTATCGCCGGGGCCAAGACCGGCCCGGTCGCGCAATACGGCGACATGCAGTTCAGCGGCGCGCGCATGGCCATCGAGCAGATCAACGCCAAGGGCGGCGTCGACGGCAAGAAGCTCGAAGCCGTTGAATACGACGACGCCTGCGACCCCAAGCAAGCGGTGGCCGTGGCCAACAAGGTGGTCAATGACGGCGTCAAGTACGTGGTCGGCCACCTGTGCTCCAGTTCCACCCAGCCAGCGTCGGACATCTATGAAGACGAAGGCATCGTGATGATCACCCCGGCCGCGACCAGCCCGGAGCTGACTTCCCGTGGCTACAAGATGGTGTTCCGCACCATCGGCCTGGACAATGCCCAGGGTCCGGCGGCAGCACGCTACATCGCCAAGCTCAAGCCCGCCAACGTCGCCGTGCTCCACGACAAGCAGCAGTACGGCGAAGGCATCGCCAGCTCGGTCAAGGACATCCTTGGCAAGGAAGGCATCAAGGTGGCGATGTTCGAAGGCATCAACGTTGGCGAGCGCGACTACTCCTCGATCCTGGCCAAGATCAAGCAGGCCAATGTCGACTTCGTGTACTTCGGCGGCTACCACCCGGAAATGGGCCTGTTGCTGCGCCAGGCCAAGGAAAAGGGCCTGACCGCGCGCTTCATGGGACCTGAAGGCGTGGGCAACGACTCCATCTCGCAAATCGCCAAGGATGCCTCCGAAGGCATGCTGGTAACCCTGCCCAAGTCCTTCGATCAGGACCCGGCCAACAAGGCCCTGGTGGAAGCCTTCCAGGCCAAGCAGGAAAACCCCAGCGGACCGTTCGTGCTGCCTTCCTACTCGGCAGTAGAGGTGATTGCCGGCGCCATCGCCGCGGCCAAGAGCGAAGACCCGGAGAAGGTCGCCGAGGCGATCCACGCCGGCACCTTCAAGACCCCGACCGGGGACCTGAGCTTCGATGAAAAAGGCGACCTCAAGGACTTCAAGTTCGTGGTCTACGAATGGCACTACGGCAAGCCGAAGACAGCAACGGCCGATAACGCCGGGCTCTGAAGTACCGTACCGGGCGCCGCCAATCTGGCGGCGCCCGGACGCTTTCAGGTGCAAGGCCTGAAAGCGTCCTGCAAGACGGCCCTTCTGGAGTCAAACTTTCGCCATGATTCCCGAGTGTTCTAGTTGGGAATAAGTTGAAACCCTGGTAACAAAAAGAACCGCACCAGGTAACACTTCCCTCTATCTCCAATCTAAAACCTCAACCTTCCAATCACTTTGGAATGAGGTCAGGCTTTTTTCGAAAAGTCGTTAGCGTGCTTTGTTTTCTCCACAACTTTAAATCCTGAAACCCGCCCTGCAAGCTCAACTAAAATTCGCTCTAAAGCCCTGAAAAGCCCGTGGTAAAAGGCCCCTTCCATTAATGAAAACCCAGGCCATGGGGCGACAAGCTGCCGCTCGAATGCCTGCCCCTGTTGGGTAAAGGTCGCGCCATGGCGGTAACCAAGCGCCCAATCAAGGCACTCTGCCATCCAACTAAAACGTTAAAGCTAAACACCAGTCCTTCCAGCAAGCGTTACCGCCAAAGATGAAACTAATGTTACTGCACAAGTGAAAAATCCACCGCAACTAAAAAGTCAATAAAGGCGAATGCCAGTTCCACTTATTTCAGCAAAAAAATACTGTTTGCTAACTAAATTCCATTTTGTATATCGTGCGCAACATCAAATTGCCAGCTTTAGAAATCACTTCAGCCAGCATCTTTAAGGAGAAAAGAACATGGATCCCTTTCTCGGCGAAATCCGCCTGTTCCCCTGGGGTTGGGCACCTGAAGGCTGGCTCCCGTGCGAGGGGCAGATCCTGCCATTCAACAGCAACGTGGCGCTGGCCTCCCTGCTGGGCAAGACCTTTGGTGGCGATGGCACCACCACCTTCGGCCTGCCGGACCTGCGTGGCCGGGTAGCCCTGGGACAGAACCTCAAGCCCTCGACTGTTCCTCCGATCATGGATGTCCATGTGCTGGGCACTCAGGGCGGCACTGAAACAGTGGCCATGCCGCAAAGTTCGCTGCTCGCGCACACCCATGCCACCCATGTCTCGAATACCACCGGTAACGCAGGACCTGCCGGCAACATTCCCGCCATCAGCTCGAACACCGCGGGCGCGGTTGCAAAACCGACCTACACCCTGGCGGCGAACAATCCCATGCGCCTCAACAACGCCACGGTCGTTCCGACCGAGGGCTTGCCCATGCAGAACATGCAACCTTCCATCGTTGGCTGTTTCTGCATTGCCACGACCGGCACCTACCCTCCGCGCCCTTAACGGCTATCTACAGGCCCTCAAGCAAGGAAACTGATATGTCTGAAGCCTTCGTCGGAGAGATCCGCATATTCGCTGGTAACTATCCACCTCAAGGTTGGACAGTGTGTGACGGCAAGCTTCTCTCGATCAACGACTACCAAATCCTGTATTCGTTACTGGGTACCCTGTATGGCGGCAACGGCACCACCACCTTCGCCGTGCCGAACTACTCCGACCGACTCGTTGTAGGGATGGGAAGTGGTCCGGGCCTGACCCCAAGGGCACTGGTGACAACCATGGGAGTGACAGCAGTCACCATGCGCCCGGAGAACACACCAAGCCATAGCCACTCTTTCAACGTGAGCACCGACAACGCCATCTCCTCAGAACCCTCCCCCGCGGCCACTCCCAAGAAGATGACCTTCGGCACGTTCCCGGGTGCGGGCATCATCACCGGCCTGTACAGCAAGGGAACCGGTACCTCACCTGCCCAAGCCCTGGACCCGGCCTTTCTCGACACCGCGCTGATCCCCCCCAGCATCAACGCGACCCCTCATGCAAACCTGATGGGCTCACTGAGCATCTGCTACATCATTTGCCTGGCCGGCCTGTATCCGACCCGCAACCAGTAACTTTTATCACTCAATCTGGAACGACCGATCATGGACGCGTTTACCGGTGAAATCAGACTGTTCCCCTACAACTTCGCACCGCGAAACTGGGCCTATTGCGATGGTTCGACCCTTACTGTCCAACAGAACCCAGGGCTCTTTTCGGTCATTGGCAACATGTATGGCGGCACTCCAGGGATAACCTTCCAACTGCCCGATCTCAGCGGACGCGTCGCCATGGGTGCCGGAGCCCTCAGCCAGTTCGCCCTGGGTATCAAGATGGGCGCCGACCGGATACAACTGCAGCCCAATAACATCTCGTCCCATACCCACTTGGTCCTGGCCAAGGACGGCAGCGAAACGGCAGCGGCCCTGGACACCCCCAACAACACCGCTTACCTGGCACAACCACGCAATGTGCGTTTGTACAGCACCGTCGTCCCGACGTCGGGCGACCAAACGCTGGACCCTGGCACAGTAGGACCGGCCGGCAACCCCACGATACCGCCGACAATGCGCAACACCATGCAGCCCTACCTGACGTTGTGCTATTGCATCTGCCTGGATGGCGAGTACCCGGTCAAACCCTGATGACGTACTCCACGCACCTCCCACCAACGGCAAGCCCCGCGGTCGTACTGCGCCAGCAGGACGACCTCGATCGGGCGTTCCTGCATGGGCTGTACCTGTCGCGCCGCTGGGCCGAGGTCTGCGCGGTGCCTGGCTGGCATAACGACCAGCGCCGTGCCTTCCTGGTGTCCCAGGCTGAGTTACAACGCCAGCACTATGAAAAACACTACCCCGCGGCGGATTTCCTGATCATCGAGCAGGCGGGCCTCCCCATCGGGCGGCTGTGCGTGAATCGCCAGGCGAACGATGTGCGCATCGTCGATATCGCCCTGCTCCCGGCTTGGCACGGCCAGGGCATTGGCACGCAGTTACTGCAGAGCCTGCTCGCCGAGGCCGATGCCCTGGGCCGCTCCTGCAGCCTGAGCGTCGAACAAGGCAGCCCGGCCCGCAGACTCTATGAGCGCCTGGGCTTCCAGAGCGGCGCCGATAGCGGCCTCTATACCCAGATGCAGCGGCCCGTCCGGCCTGTTGCGCAAGAGGACCTCGACAACCCTTGAGTGTCGTGCAGGACCTGCCCATTGGGCCGGCTGTAGCCATGTTGTAACCGCTGGACCTTTATCAACATTCACGCTGGACACGACCCGCAAGCCGGTCGCAAGGCAGGAAGCCCCATGAAAACGCCACTTATCGCGCTAGGTACCTGGGTGAAACGCCCGCTGCTTTCACTCTTTATGCTGCTGGTCATGCTGTCCCTGGCAAACCAGGCAATGGCCGCGGCTCCCGTGATCACCAGCCCGGCCTCGGGCAGTACCTTGCCCAGCGTGGCGGTGGGCCAGTCCATGAGCATCCCCATCAGTTCCACTGGCGGAGCCCTGCCTCTGGACAAGTGGGTGGAATGCGATGCCAACGACCCGGACTACGATGGCGTGACCCCCTGCCTGCCCTCGGGCCTGATCCTCGATCCGTCACCGGGCAGCGCAACCACCACACTTCACGGCGCTCCAACCACCGCCGGCAGCTACACCTTCAGCATCACCCTCAATGACGGCCTGAATCAGGGCGGTGTCGCCACCTACACCCTGTTGGTCACGAGCGGGGCAACGCCGACCCTGACGTCGGTCTCCCCCAACACCGGGACCACCGCCGGTGCCACCGCCGTCACCCTGAGCGGCACCAACCTGACCGGGGCGACCGCGGTCAGCTTTGGCGGCACGGCCGCCACGGGTTTTAGCGTCAGCAATGCCAGCACCATTACCGCCACTACCCCGGCCCATGCCGCTGGCGCGGTGAATGTGATGGTTACCACCCCAAGCGGCACGGCGACCCTGACCAATGCCTATACCTATGCCGTGCCGGCCCCGACCGTTGGCCCGGTGAGCGCCACGGTGGCCGCCAACAGCAGCAGCAACCCGATCACCTTGAGCCTGAGTGGCGGCACCGCCACCAGCGTGGCCGTCTCCACTGCCGCGACCCACGGGACCGCCACTGCCACCGGCACCAGCATCACCTACACCCCCACCGCCGGTTACTCCGGCAGCGACACCTTCGCCTATACCGCCACCAACGCCAGCGGCACCTCCAGCCCGGCCACCGTGACCCTCACCGTCAGCGCGCCGACCCTGGCGATAACGCCGACCACTGTGCCCAACGGCACCCAGGGCACGGCCTACAGCACGACCCTGACCGCCTCCGGCGGCACTGCGCCCTACACCTACGCAATCACCAGCGGCAGCCTGCCGGCCGGGCTGAGTCTGAACACCAGCAACGGATCGATCAGCGGTACGCCGAGCGCCAGTGGCAACACCAACCTGACCGTCACCGCCACTGACGCCAACAGCGCCACTGGCTCCAGGGCCTACACCTTGACGATCGACGCTCAAGCACCGGTTGCCAACGCCGTCAGCGCCACGGTCGTGGCCAACAGCAGCAGCAACCCGATCACCCTGAATATCACCGGTGGCACCGCCACCAGCGTGGCCGTCGCCACCGCCGCAGCCCACGGGACCGCTACCGCCACCGGCACCAGCATCACCTACACCCCTACCCCCGGCTATTCCGGCAGCGACACTTTCACCTATACCGCCACCAACGCCAGCGGCACCTCCAGCCCGGCCACCGTGACCCTCACCATCAACGCTCCAACCCTGGTAATTACTCCGGCCAGTTTCAGCAATGGCACAGTGGGCACGCCCTACAGCACCACCCTCAGCACCAGCGGCGGCGCCGTACCCTATGCCTACAGCATCACCAGCGGCAACCTGCCTTCCGGCTTGAGCCTGAACACCCTCACCGGCGCGATCAGCGGTACGCCAACGGCCAGCGGCACCAACAACCTGACCCTCACCAGCACCGACAACAACGGCGCCACGGGCAGCAAGGCCTACACCCTGCAAATCAATGCACAGGTCCCTGTAGCCAACGCGGTCAGTGCCACGGTGGCAGCCAACAGCAGCGCTAACCCGATCACCCTGAGCCTGAGTGGCGGCGCCGCCACCAGCGTGGCCGTTTCCACCGCCGCGACCCACGGTACCGCTACCGCCACCGGCACCGGCATCACCTACACCCCGGCCCCTGGTTACTCCGGCAGCGACACCTTCGCCTATACCGCCACCAACGCCAGCGGCACCTCCAGCCCGGCCACCGTGAGTCTCACCATCAACGCTCCAACCCTGGTAATTACTCCGGCCAGTTTCAGCAATGGCACAGTGGGCACGCCCTACAGCACCACCCTCAGCACCAGCGGCGGCGCTGTACCCTATGCCTACAGCATCACCAGCGGCAGCCTGCCTTCCGGCTTGAGCCTGAACACCCTCACCGGCGCGATCAGCGGTACGCCAACGGCGAGCGGCACCAGCAACCTGACCATCACCAGTACCGACAACAACGGCGCTACAGGCAGCAAGGTCTACACCCTGCAAATCAATGCACAGGCCCCAGTAGCCAACGCGGTCAGTGCCACGGTGGCAGCCAACAGCAGCGCTAACCCGATCACCCTGAGCCTGAGTGGCGGAGCCGCCACCAGCGTGGCCGTTTCCACCGCCGCGACCCACGGTACCGCTACCGCCACCGGCACCGGCATCACCTACACCCCTACCCCCGGCTACTCCGGCAGCGACACCTTCGCCTATACCGCCACCAACACCAGCGGCACCTCCAACCCGGCCACCGTGACTCTCACCGTCAGCGCTCCAACCCTGGTGATTACCCCGCCCAGTTTCAGCATTGGCACGGTGGGCACGGCCTACAGCACCACCCTCAGCACCAGCGGCGGCGCCGTACCCTATGCCTACAGCATCACCAGCGGCAGCCTGCCTTCCGGCTTGAGCCTGAACACCCTCACCGGCGCGATCAGCGGTACGCCAACGGCGAGCGGCACCAGCAACCTGACCCTCACCAGCACCGACAACAACGGCGCTACAGGCAGCAAGGCCTACACCCTGCAAATCAATGCACAGGCCCCTGTAGCCAACGCGGTCAGTGCCACGGTGGCAGCCAACAGCAGCACTAACCCGATCACCCTGAGCATCACCGGCGGCGCCGCCACCAGCGTGGCCGTCTCCACCGCCGCAACCCACGGCACCGCTACTGCGACCGGAACCGGCATCACCTACACACCCACTGCCGGTTACTCCGGCAACGACACCTTTGCCTATACCGCCACCAACGCCAGTGGTACTTCCAACCCGGCCATCGTGACTCTCACCGTCAGCGCTCCAACCCTGGTGATTACCCCGCCCAGTTTCAGCAATGGCACGGTGGGCACGGCCTACAGCACCACCCTCAGCACCAGCGGCGGCACCGCGCCCTACACCTACAGCATCACCAGCGGCAGCCTGCCCGCGGGCCTGAGCCTGAACGCCAGCACCGGGACAATCAGCGGTACGCCAACGGCCAGCGGCAGCAGCAACCTGACCCTCACCAGCACCGACAACAACGGCGCCACGGGCAGCAAGGCCTACACCCTGAAAATCAATGCACAGGCCCCTGTAGCCAACGCGGTCAGTGCCACGGTGGCAGCCAACAGCAGCGCTAATTCGATCACCCTGAGCATCACCGGCGGCGCCGCCACCAGCGTGGCCGTCTCCACCGCCGCAACCCACGGCACCGCTACCGCCACCGGTACCGGCATCACCTACACCCCTGCCCCTGGTTACTCCGGCAACGACACCTTTGCCTATACCGCCACCAACACCAGTGGCACTTCCAGCCCGGCCACCGTGACCCTCACCGTCAGTGCACCGACCCTGAGTATCAACCCCGCAAGCCTGGGCGCGGGCACCAGTGGCACGGCCTACAGCGCCGTCCTCAGTAGTTCCGGAGGCAGCGCGCCCTACACCTACAGCATCACCAGCGGCAGCCTGCCCGCAGGCCTGAGCCTGAACGCCAGCACCGGGACAATCAGCGGTACGCCAACGGCCAGCGGCAGCAGCAACCTGACCCTCACCAGCACCGACAACAACGGCGCCACGGGCAGCAAGGCCTACACCCTGAAAATCAATGCACAGGCCCCTGTAGCCAACGCGGTCAGTGCCACGGTGGCAGCCAACAGCAGCGCTAATTCGATCACCCTGAGCATCACCGGCGGCGCCGCCACCAGCGTGGCCGTCTCCACCGCCGCAACCCACGGCACCGCTACTGCGACCGGAACCGGCATCACCTACACACCCACTGCCGGTTACTCCGGCAACGACACCTTCGCCTATACCGCCACCAATGCCAGTGGCACTTCCAGCCCGGCCACCGTGACCCTCACCGTCAGTGCGCCCAGCCTGAGCATCAACCCCGCGAGCCTGGGCGCGGGCACCAGTGGCACGGCCTACAGCGCCGTCCTCAGTAGTTCCGGAGGCAGCGCGCCCTACACCTACAGCATCACCAGCGGCAGCCTGCCCGCAGGCCTGAGCCTGAACGCCAGCACCGGGACAATCAGCGGTACGCCAACGGCCAGCGGCACCAGCAACCTGACCCTCACCAGCACCGATAGCAACGGCGCCACGGGCTCGCGGGCCTACTCGATCAGCATCAGCGCCGTGCCCATCAGCGTGCCGGCCTCCAGCCAGATCCTCTCGGCCGGAGAAGAAGCCATCGTCGACCTGACCCAGGGCGCCACAGGCGGCCCCTTCACCCAGGTCATCCTGGGTACGGTGAGTCCGGCCTCGGCCGGTAGGGCCATGATGCGCGGCCCCTTCTCGATGCGCTTCGTGCCCTCGGCGGCCTTTGCCGGTACCGCGATCATCAGCTTCAGGTTGCACAACGGCACGGGCTCCAGCGCTGCCAGCACGGTCAGTTTCATCGTCCAGCCGCGCCCGGACCCCACCAAGGATGGCGAAGTGATCGGCCTGCTCAATGCCCAGAGCCGAAGCGCAGAACGCTTTGCCAGTACCCAGATGGACAACTTCAACCATCGACTGGAACAACTGCATCAAATGCGTTGCGAGCGCAATTCGTTCAATGCCAGTCTGCGCAAGGACGGTAGCGACCTGCCCCTGGGCGAGATGGCCAAGGCCATCGAGCAGCAACTGGGGAGTTCGGCAAACCAGACCGAGCAGCAAAAACGCGAAGCTGCGAGCGCTGCGCAAAATGGCGAGTGCCAACAGCAGGCCCTGGCGTTCTGGAGCGATGGTTTCGTCAACAACGGCTCGACCCATGCCCGCGGCGCCCGCGACAACAGCTTCACCACCATGGGCCTGAGCGCCGGTGCCGACTATCGCCTGTCGCCTACCGTCATCGCCGGTATCGGCATCGGCTACGGCACCGATCGCAGCGAGATTGGCGACCACAAGACCCGCAGCGATGCGGACGCCATTGGCATCGCCACCTATCTGAGCCTGAACCCCGCCTCGCAGTTCTACCTGGACGGTTTGCTGGGCTATAACCGCATCAGCTTCGACTCGCGTCGCTACATCACCGGCAGCGCCAACGACTACGCCCGTGGCTCGCGCGATGCCGACCAGTTGTTCGCGTCCCTCACCGCCAGCTACGAATACCGCCAGGGCCAGTTGTCGCTGACGCCCTATGGGCGTTTCAATGCCAGCACCACGCGCCTGGACGCCTTCAGCGAAAACGGCGGAGGCATCTACGGCCTGTCCTATGAGGAACAGCGCCAGCAGAACTTCACGTCCTACCTGGGCCTGCGTACCGGCTATGACCTGATGACCCGGGTCGGTGTGGTCACTCCCAAGGTAGGCCTGGCCTGGGGGCACAATTTCAGCACCCACAGCGACTACAAGATGCGCTACACCGACCAGGGCGACGAGGGCATCCTGTATCGCCTCAAGCCCGACGCCCAGGACAGCGATTTCGCCAGCCTGGACATGGGTATGGACTTCAACCTCGGGCGCGCCTGGCAACTGGGCTTCTCCTACAAGACCGCCCTGGGCTCCGATGAGCGCAACGACAGCTTCCGCCTGGGCCTGAACGGCAAGTTCTAGACCCAAAGCAGGCTAGCGGTAGTGGCCGGCACCGTGCAGCGGGAACCCCTTCCCCTGTACTGCAGAAAAAAACACCCCGCCGGAGCCAGGCTCCGGCGGGGTGTTTTTTCTCACCCGATAACGGATCGGGACAAGCGCCTATCGACCATCAGGCCGCTGGCAAGCTCCCGGCGTCGATCTCACCTGCGGTGCGCTCCAGCGCGCGACGGGTCTTGTCCACCAGCTCGTCGATATCCGTCCGAGTCGCCACCAGGGCCGGGGCCATGATCATCCGGCCCAGGGTCGAGCGAATGATCACCCCCTCCTCGAAACCCAGGGTGCGACAGCGCCAGGCGATGTCGTTCTCGTTGGCGAAGCGCTGGCGGCTGGCCTTGTCCTTGGCCAATTGCAAGGCGGCCACCAGACCGGTGCCCTGGATCTCGCCAATCAGCGGATGGTTGCCGAACACCTCCCGCAGACACTGCTGCAAGTACGGGCCGGTATCGTCGCGGACCCGGTCCACCACGCCCTCGTCGCGCAAGGCCTTGAGGTTGGCGATGGCCACGGCTGCCGCCACCGGGTGCCCGGAATAGGTCAGGCCGTGGGCGAACACGCCACCCTCCTCCACCAGCACCTGGGCGATGCGCTTGCCCAGCACCAGGCCGCCCATGGGCACGTAGCCGCTGGTCAGGCCCTTGGCGATGGACAGGGTATCGGGCTCGAAGCCGAAGTGCTGGTGGGCGAACCACTGGCCGGTACGCCCGAACCCGCCGATCACCTCGTCGGCGCACAGCAGCACGTCGTACTGGCGGCAAATGCGCTGGATCTCTGGCCAGTAGCTTTGCGGCGGGAAGATCATGCCGCCAGCGCCCTGGAAGGGTTCGGCGATGAACCCGACGACGTTCTCGGCCCCCAGTTCGAGGATCTTCTCCTCCAATTGCCGGGCGCAACGCAGGCCGAACTCGGCCGGGCTCAAGTTGCCCTCATGGGCGAACCAGTAGGGTTCGTCGATATGCGCGACATCCGGAATCAGCCCGCCCATTTCATGCATGAACTTCATGCCGCCCAGGGCCGTGGCTGCGAGCGTCGAGCCGTGATAGCCGTTCCAGCGGCCGATCATCACCTTCTTCTGCGGCTGGCCGAGGATCTGCCAGTAGCGGCGCACAGTGCGGATCAGCACCTCATTGGCCTCAGAACCGGAGTTGGTGTAGATGGCATGGCTGTAGTGCCCCGGCAACAGGCTGAACAGCAGTTCGGACAGCTCCACCACCGCCGGGTGGGTGGTGTGGAAGAACATGTTGTAGTACGGCAGTTGTTCGAGCTGGGCCGTGGCCGCGGCGGCCAGGTCCTTGCGGCCGTAGCCGAGGTTGGTGCACCACAGGCCGGACATGCCGTCCAGGTAGCGCTTGCCGTCGTTATCCCAGAGCTGCAAGCCTTCACCCCGGACGATCACTCGCGGACCTTCAGCATTCAGGGCCTTTTGGTCGAGGAACGCATGGATATGGTGCGCTGCGTCCAGATCCTGGTAGTCCCGGGTGCTGCGTTGCGGCTGGGGGGTATAAGCACTCATGGTCATTCTCCTGCGCTATGGGAAGGTTCATTGCAAGAACGTGGCGAAGCAGTGGAGGCGGCAGGCACCAAGGGCTCCGGGGTGAACAGCGGCTTGCGCATCACCCACTTGACCCAGAGCACGGCAATCAACGAGATCACCCCCAGAACCACACCGGCACTGCCGAAGATCCGCCCAGTCACCTCAGGTGACGGCGAGACGTGATAGATCGCAAACAGCATGCCGACGATGCCCACCACCTGGGGCCAGGGATAGAACGGCGAACGGAACGGCCGTGGTGCATCCGGGTAGCGTCGACGCAAGGCAATCACATCGATATGCACGATGATGTAGGCCAACAGCCAGGCCACTGCAGCGGCCAACAACAGCAGGCTGATGGAGTCCGGGTCCTGCCCCAGCACCAGGATCGGCAGGCCGGTGATGGCGGCGATGAACAGCACCGCCACCCAGGGCGTGCGGGTACGCCGGCTCAGGCGCTTGAACTGAGGGAAGGCCTGACCGTTCTGGGCCATGCCGTAGAGCATGCGAGGCAGTGCCGCCAGGGACGAGTTGACGGTGCTGCAGGTGGCAGTGATCACCGCCCCCACCAGGAACAACTTGCCGGACTCGCCGAACACCGTGGTGGCGAACAGGAAATGCGGCAGCGGATCGCTCACCAGCTGGTCCCGGGGAATGCACAGCAAGGCGCCGAGGCAATACAGGGTGATGACCAGGAAGATCAGGCTCAGGCCGATGATCATCGAACGCGGGATATTGCGCTCCGCCCGCTTGGTCTCCTCCACCAGCGGGCAGACGAACTCGGCGCCGACGAAGCCCCAGATGGCCATCGCCGCCAGGGCCAGGGCGCCGATGCCCATGGGGTTCCAGCCCTGCTCCAGGGACAGTTGCACACTGGCCTGGGCGCTGCTGACCGCGCCTAGCCCCAGGGTCAGGAGAATCACCACCATCACCACCGCCAACACCGTCTGCAGCTTGGCGAAGACATCGATACCCAGCAGGTTGAGCGCGGTAAAGGTGCCCAGCACGCCATAGGCCACCAGCATCGGAGGCAACGCCCCCGGGTAGACCTTGCCGATGATCAGGTCCAGGAGCAGCAACTCGGCAGACAGCGCGAACATCGCCACCACCATGTAGCCGGAGAAGGTCGCGAGGATGGCCGGAAAGTGCCCGATGGCCACCTCGGTGTAGCTGCTCAGGCTACCGGCCCGAGGTACCAGCAGGGCCAGTTCGGAAAACGACATCGCATAGGTCAGGGCCAGCAGGTAGGCCAGCAGCAAGGGGATGAAGAAGCCCAACCCGGCCATCCCGGCCCCTTGCAACATCAACACCATGACCCCCTGGGACACCACCAGGCCCACGGCCACCGAAACCAGCGAGCCCAGCCCGAGAACCCGGCGCAACCCGCCACCGGCAGCAGGCGCTGCCGCTGTGTCCAAGACATTTGCACTCATGCCACACACTCCTTTCTTATTGTTGTGAACCTGCCACCGAAGACAGGCGAGGGGGTGCCGCTCGGCACCGCAAGGCACCCGCGTAGCTCAGCGCAACTGGATCCAGGTGGTCTTGAGCTGGGTGTATTTGTCGAAGGCATGCAGCGACAGGTCGCGCCCGAATCCCGACTGGCGCCCACCACCAAAAGGCACGGTGACATCCAGGGCGTCCACGGTATTCACCGACACCGTGCCGGCGCGCAAACGCTGCGCCACGCGGTGGACACGGTTCAGGTCATCGCTCCATAACGAGGCGGCCAAGCCATAGACGCTGTCGTTGGCCAGGGCGATGGCCTGCTCTTCATCATCGAACGCCGTCACCGCCAGTACCGGGCCGAAGACCTCCTCCCGGGCGATGCTCATTGACGGGTCGACAGCGGTGAAGATGGTCGGCTCGATGTAGTTGTCGCTGCCATCGATAGACAAGCGCCGACCGCCACAGGCCAGCTGCGCGCCCTGCTGGCAGGCAGTCTCGATATGGCCCATGACACTGGCCGCCTGGCGTCGATCGACGATGGCTCCGGCACGGCTGGCCGGGTCCAGCGGATGACCCGGCTGCCAGTCCCGGGCCTTGAGGCGCAGGCGCTCGACGAACTCGTCATGGATGCTGCGCTGCACCAGCAGCCGCGAATTGGCCGAGCACACCTGGCCCTGGTTGAAGAAGATGCCGAACGCGGCCTTTTCAGCAGCCAGATCCAGGTCCTGGCAGTCGGCGAACACCAGGTTCGGGCTCTTGCCGCCGCATTCCAGCCAGACCTGCTTGAGGTTCGATTGTGCCGAGTACTGCATGAAGCACTTGCCCACGGCGGTCGAACCGGTAAACACCAGGCAGTCCACATCGGGATGCAGGCCCAGGGCACGCCCGGCCTCGCTCCCAAGGCCCGGCACCACGTTGAGCACCCCTTCCGGCAAGCCGGCCTCCAGGGCCAGCTCGGCCAGGCGCAGGGCCGAGAACGGCGACTGCTCGGCGGGCTTGAGCACCACCGAGTTGCCCGCGGCCAGGGCCGGTGCCAGCTTCCAGGCAGCCATGTCGAGGGGGAAGTTCCATGGCACCACCGCGCCAATCACCCCCAGGGCCTCACGGCGAATGGTGGCGTGGCTGCCGGTGCCGCCGGGGGCGACCTGATCATAGAGTTTGTCGATGCTCTCGGCGTACCAGGCAAAGACATTGGCAGCGCCCGGCACATCGATGTTCCAGGCGTCCATCACCGGCTTGCCCATATTCAGCGAGTCCAGCAAGGCCAACTCTTCACGATGGGCGAGCATCGACTCGGCCAGGCGCAGCAGTACCTGCTTGCGTTGCCCCGGCGCCATGCGTGCCCAGGGGCCATGCTCGAACGCCCGGCGCGCCGCGGCCACCGCCAGGTCTACCTCACTGGCGCCGCCGGCGCTGACCCGGGCCAGTACCTGGCCGGTGGCGGGGTTGATCGCATCGAAGGTGGCACCGGATGCCGCCGGCAAACGCCGACCGCCGATCAGCGCCTGGTCAATGAATGTCTGTTGGGCAGCCCGTTGCTGCCAGTAACGAAGATCGAACACGCTGCATGCCCTCGTCGGCCGTTGCCACGGCCTGGTTGTTATTGGAGTTCAAGGCGATGGTGCGTCACTGGGGAGCGGAGGAAAAATACTAAAAATATGCTCCAGTCCCATGAAAAAACTCTGTAGCCCGATGAGCCTCGACACCCCGTCGCAGAGCCCTCGCGGACGACCGCCAGGGTTTGAAGCAGCAGGCTGCGCGGGGCTGTGCCGGGGTCGGTAGACGAGGTCGATTCAGGCCGGTTGCGCCAGCCAGTCCGCCAGGCGCAGCAATAGCGCATCGCAGGCCGCGAGCTGCTCCAGGCTGATGAACTCATCCGGCTTGTGCCCCTGGTCCATGCTGCCCGGCCCGCAGACCACCGTGGGGATGCCGGCCTCATGGAACAGTCCGCCCTCGGTGCCGAAAGCCACGGTGCCGAATTCCCGGGAGCCACTGAGCAGCGCCAGCAGTTCGGCGGCCTCGCTGTCGGGCGCGGTGGCCAGCCCCGGATAGGCACTCAAGGGCTGCAGGTCGATGGCGGTATCGGCTTGCACCGCGCGCATCCCGGGCAGCAACTGCTGCTGGGCATAGTCTTGCAGCTCATCCACCACCTGCTGGGGGTCGAAGCCCGGCAGGGTGCGCACCTCGAAATCGAACTGGCAATCCTGCGGCACGATGTTCAGTGCCCGGCCGCCACGGATGATGCCGGTCTGCAGTGTGGTGAAGGGCGGATCGAACCGTCGGTCATGGTGCTGCGGCTGCGCCAAGCGGGTGCTGATCTCCCCGAGCTTGCCGATCAACCGCGCCGCGTACTCGATGGCATTGACCCCCTGGGGCGCATAGGCCGAATGGCAGGCGGCGCCCCGCACCTGGCAGCGCATGGCCAGCTTGCCCTTGTGCCCCAGCACCGGCCGCAGCTCGGTGGGCTCGCCGATCAGGCACAGCAACGGCCGGTGCGGTCGGGCCTGCAAACGGGCGAGCATCGGCCTTACGCCGAGGCAACCCACCTCCTCGTCATAGGAGAACGCCAAATGCACGGGCAACCGCAACGGCCGCCGGAGCAAGGTCGGCACCGCCGCCAGCACCGCGGCGATGAACCCCTTCATGTCTGCCGTGCCACGCCCGTACAGGCGCCCCTCGCGCTCGCTCAGCACGAAGGGCTCCACCGTCCAGGCCTGGCCATCCACCGGAACCACGTCGGTGTGGCCGGAGAGCACAATGCCGCCACGGTCGTCGGGACCGATACTGGCGAACAGGTTGGCCTTGGTGCGCTCGGGGTTGTAGATCAGCTCGCTGTCGACCCCGAGGCCCGCCAGGTAATCGCGGATAAAGGCGATCAGCTCCAGGTTGGAATCACGACTGACCGTGGCGAACCCCACCAGCCGTGCCAGCAGTTCGCGGCTCGACGGATCATTCATTGCCCGGCACTCCATAGCTGGGGGCCGCCGTGGGGTCCAGGGCCCGGGCCAGGTAGTCCTGCATCTGCGGGCGATAGGCTTGCCACAGGTCATTGAGCTGGCCGATGGGGTCTTCCTCGGCCCAGTCCACCCGCAGGTCGACCACAGGCCAGGTCAAGTCGTCCACCACCATCAGCGCCGCCGAATGCACCGGCCCGGCCTCGCCGCCGGCGCGCATCGCGGCGTGCATGGCCGCCAGCAAGCGCTCGGCGAGCATCCCCGGGGTGCCCTCGAAAGCCCGGACCATGGCGTCGATGACCTCGGTCCCGGCCAGCAGGTTGCCGGCCGCCACGCACTGCTCGCCCGCCAGGGCGTTATGGGTGCCCAGGGCCTGCTGGCCGCTGAACAGTGCGGTGCGCCCCTGGTCGTCGATCACCGTGACCTGGCGGTACTGGCTCCAGCCATTGCGCCCCAGGGCCTGTTGCAACGCCTGCTGCGGTTCCAGCTTGTGGCTCTCCAGCAGATCGAGGATCTGCGGCCCGAGGGCCGGCAGGGTGACATTCTGGGTGGCCACAGCCCCGACCCCGGCCCGCACCCAGGGACAGCGCGCGCCCACGGCGATGCTCGAGGAACTGATGGCAATGCCCAGCTGGCCGGTTTCGGCGCAGCGCCCAACGATGGAAAAAGTCATGGCAACTCCTTGGCCCCAAAAGGCCCCTGGGACGCGCCGAGCGGCGCCGCCGAACTCCACAGCGCGGCACTCACTCGGGAATCACCGCGATCACGTCGATCTCCATCAGCCACTGGGGCTGGCCCAGGGCCGCGACCACCAGGCCGGTGGAGATCGGGAACACGCCCTTGAGCCACTTGCCCACCTCCTGGTAGACCGGCTCGCGATAGCGCCGATCGGTGAGGTAGGTGGTGGTCTTGACGATATGGGCCAGCTCGCTGCCGGCCTCCTCCAGCAACTGCTTGACGTTTTTCATCGCCTGCTCGGCCTGGGCCCGTGGATCGCCGAGCCCCACCAGGTTGCCGGCGAAATCGGTGCCCACCTGGCCCCGGACATACACCGTGTTGCCGGCGCGTACGGCCTGGCAGAGGTCGTTGTCCAGGGTCTGGTTGGGATAGGTGTCCTTGGTGTTGAACATGCGGATACGGGTATGGACTGGCATCAACGGGCTCCCACGGAACTGAAGGTATGGACGCTGGACCCGGCCGGCTCGCTGCCGTAGGCCTGGTACTTGCGCTGGGTGGCGATGTGATCGGCGATGTGCTTGGCGTCGTGCCAGACACCCCAGATGAACGACGAGCCGCGCCGCGACAGCCATGGCAGGCCGAGGAAGTAGATCCCCGGCTCGCGGGACACGCCGCGCTGGTGCAAGGGCTTGCCCTGCTCGCTGAAGGTGTCGACCTGCAACCAGGAAAAATCCACGGCATAACCGGTGGCCCAGATGATCGAGGTGATACCGGCGGCCTGCAGGTCCAGCTCGAGGATCGGCCGCGTCACGCACTCTGGGTCCGGCAGGCGTCGCCGGGCCTCGGGTTCGGCCGGCAGGTCGAGACCGTTGCGGGCGATGTAGGCGTCGGCGGCATCCAGCAGGGCCAGGTAGTTCTCGTCGCCACGGGCCAGGTTGTCCACCAGGTCGGCCTGGAAGCTCACCCGATCGCCTTCAAAGGCCTTGGTCAGCCCCACCAGGGTGATGCCTTGGTGGGCCAGGGCACGGAAGTCGATGGTCTGGCCGCCACGGGCGCCACTGACAGCGATAGTCACGTGTTCGCGACCGGGCTTGGCGATCTCGGCGTCCCACTCCCCCAGGACCCCGAGCCACCAGCAGAAATCACGACCACGGTAGGCGCGCGGCGGCCGGTCGTGGGCGCCCACCGACAGGTAAACCGGGCGGCCGGCACGTTGCAGCTCATCGGCGATCTGCACCCCGGACGATCCGGCGCCTACCACCAGCACCGCGCCTGCCGGCAGTTGCCGGGGATTGCGGTAGTCGGCGGAGTGGATCTGCAGGAGCCCAGTGTCGACAGGAGCGATGGGCGGGATCACCGGACGCTGGAACGGCCCGGTGGCCGCCACTACGCGATTGGCCTGGATCGATCCCATGGACGTCTCGACCGTGAAGCCGGGGCGACCGATGTTGCGTTGTACCTGGCGTACTTCGACACCGGTACGGATCGGCGCGTTGACCTGGCGGGCATAGGCTTCGAAATAGTCGGCCACCTGGTCCTTGGCGGCGAAGGCGTCGGGGTGCAGGTCGAATTCCAGCCCCGGGAAACGGTCGTGCCAGGCCGGGCCGTTGGCCACCAGGGAGTCCCAGCGGCCACTGCGCCAGGCCTCGGCGATGCGCTTGCGCTCCAGCACCAGGTGCGGCACGCCCAGCTTGCCCAAGTGTTCGCTCATGGCGACTCCGGCCTGGCCTGCGCCTACCACCAGGGTATCCACGTGTATTTGTTCAACGCTCATGTCTGTGTCCTTCTGCGAGACGGTGGACGCCAGCGCAAGGCTGGACGCTCTGTTCAGAACCCGGGTGTAAGTCGGATGCGGCAGATGGTGCGGCAGACATCAGCGAAGGAAAATTACTAAATATGTGCTCGCTGGAGAGCAAAAAACGAGGCAGCTTGCGCGGGATCGCCCGGCGGTCGCTACGCGCCCGTACGCAGCCGGCGCCAGCGCCTACAGGGCCTGCCTCGATGATCGGGTCCATGCCTGTGGTCGCCGCCGCGACAAGGCCCGCTGGGCCTTCGGACACCGCCCTGCCCGATGCAATCGGGGCCGTCCGGCGAAAATCCATTTCCGTGCTTTCGATCTGTGGACACTGAAGGCACAATGCGTACCTTTTTGGCTGGCCCTGCCGGAGATCGCCCAATGATCAAGACGCCTTATTACCTCATCGACAAACAGAAGCTGCTGGTCAACATGCAGAAGATCGCCTATGTGCGCGAGCAATCCGGCGCCAAGGCCCTGCTGGCCCTCAAGTGCTTCGCCACCTGGTCGGTGTTCGACCTGATGCAGCAGTACATGGACGGCACCACCTCCTCGTCGCTGTACGAGCTCAAGCTGGGCCGGCAGAAGTTCGACGGCGAGACCCATGCCTACAGCGTGGCCTGGGCCGACGATGAGATCGAGGAAATGCTCGATAACTGCGACAAGATCATCTTCAACTCCATCGGCCAGTTGCAGCGTTTCGCCGAACAGTCCGCCGGCAAGGTCCGCGGCCTGCGGGTCAACCCCCAGGTAAGCAGCTCCGACTACCTGCTGGCCGACCCGGCTCGTCCGTTCAGCCGCCTGGGCGAATGGGACCCGGCGAAGATCGAGCAAGTGATCGAGCAGATCAGCGGCTTCATGTTCCACAACAATTGCGAGAACGGCGACTTCGGCCTGTTCGACCAGATGCTGAACCACATCGAGGAGCGCTTCGGCCACCTGCTGCACAAGGTCGAATGGGTCAGCCTCGGCGGCGGCATCCACTTCACCGGCGAAGACTATGCCCTGGATGCGTTCTGCGCCCGGCTCAAGGCCTTCTCCGAAAAATACGGCGTGCAGGTGTACCTGGAGCCCGGCGAAGCGGCGATCACCCAGAGCGCCTCGCTGGAAGTGACCGTGCTCGACACCCTGTACAACGGCAAGCAACTGGCGGTGGTGGACAGCTCCATCGAAGCGCACATGCTCGACCTGCTGATCTACCGCCTCAACGCCAAGATGGCCCCCAACGACGGCGAGCACACCTATATGGTCTGCGGCAAGTCGTGCCTGGCCGGCGACATCTTCGGCGAGTACCCATTCGAGCGTCCGCTGGCCATCGGCGATCGACTGTCGTTCGTTGACGCGGCGGGTTACACCATGGTCAAGAAAAACTGGTTCAACGGTCTGAAAATGCCGTCCATCGTCGTGAAACAACTCGACGGTAGTGTCGAAGTGGTTCGCGAGTTTGGTTTCGAAGACTATCTGTCCAGCCTTTCCTGAACGGGCAGGTAATTAAGGAGAAATAAGTAAATTGAAGAAGAATGTTCTTATCATTGGTGCAGGAGGTGTCGCCAAGGTGGTGGCCCACAAGTGCGCGCAGCACAACGACGAACTCGGTCGTATTGCTATCGCGTCGCGCAACATCTCCAAATGCCAGGCCATCATCGAAAGCGTAAAGGCCAAGGGCAGCCTCAAGGTGCCCGCCGATATCCAGGCCTTCTCGCTTGACGCTCTGGATGTCGAGGCGACCAAGGCGCTGATCCGCGAGACCGAATCGCAGATCGTCATCAACGTCGGTTCCGCCTTCCTCAACATGTCGGTGCTGCGTGCCTGCATCGATACCGGTGTGGCCTACCTGGACACCGCGATCCACGAAGAGCCGGGCAAGATCTGCGAGACCCCGCCGTGGTACGGCAACTACGAGTGGAAACACCTCGAGGAGTGTCAGCAGAAGAACGTCACCGCCATCCTCGGCGTGGGCTTCGATCCGGGCGTGGTCAACGCCTACGCTGCCCTGGCCAAGCAACAGCATTTCGACCGCATCGACTCGATCGACATTCTCGACGTCAATGCCGGTTCCCATGGCAAGTATTTCGCCACCAATTTCGACCCGGAAATCAATTTCCGCGAATTCACCGGACAGGTGTGGAGCTGGCAGGACAGCCAGTGGACCAGCAACACCATGTTCGAAGTCAAGCGTACCGACGACCTGCCAGTGGTGGGCTCGCAAAACCTGTACCTGACCGGCCACGATGAAGTGCACTCGCTGTCCAAGAACCTGCAAGTGCCCAACGTGCGCTTCTGGATGAGCTTCGGCGAACACTACATCAACGTGTTCACCGTGTTGAAGAACCTGGGCCTGCTCTCCGAGCAGCCGGTCAAGACCGCCGAAGGCCTGGAAGTGGTGCCGCTCAAAGTGGTCAAGGCCGTACTGCCCGACCCGGCTTCCCTGGCCCCGGGCTACACCGGCAAGACCTGCATCGGCGACCTGGTCAAGGGCACCAAGGACGGCCAGCCGCGCGAGGTGTTCATCTACAACGTGGCCGACCACGAGCAAGCCTACGCCGAGACCGACAGCCAGGGCATTTCCTACACCGCTGGCGTACCGCCAGTTGCCGCCGCCCTGCTGGTGGCCCGTGGCGAGTGGGATGTGCAGCGCATGGTCAACGTCGAGGAACTGGCCGCTGAGCCATTCCTCAAGGCGCTGGACGTGATGGGCCTGCCGACCCGCATCAAGGACGAGCACGGCGACCGTCCGTGGGACGCCGCCATCTAAGGTAGTCCCGAACGCAGGGGGCGCCCACCGCGGCGCCCCCTGCCCCGCCGGCGACACATCTTTCGTTTGTGCGCCGCTTTTGCATTTCCGTGCGACAGTTCCCCTTTCCGGGGCTCCCGCAGCCCTCCTGCGCAGTGTTAGCTTGGCAAGGTTTCTGTCTGGCCTATCAGACATTCCCTACCCACCTCCTGCAAAGGAATGCCCTGCGTAATGGACTTTTCCCTTAAGCACCTGGCCACGGCCACCCTGATGCTCGCCAGCCTGTCGGTGTTCGCCAACGTCGCCCAGGCCAACATCACGCCGCAACAGAGCGCGGCCATCCTCAAGAACTTCAACGACGCCTCGGTCAAGGACTTCCGCCAGTTCATCGGTGAGGTCGCCAAGAGCCAGCCGGGCAAGAGTGCCCACCTGGCCCCGGCCATCGATGGCTTCCTGGCCGGCAAGACGCTCTCGGCCGAGCAGCAGAACGAGATCCACCGCCTGCTCGGGCTCTATGCCCGGGTCAAGTACGGCAAGGCCGCCACTGAAACCCTGCGCGAACTGGTGGCCATCCCCACCTTCCGCGTGGACGGCGTGCCCCAGCACGAGAACCCGGAATTCCTCAAGATCGCCGAGAAGATCAAGGGCCTGGCCCAGGACTTCGGCCTGGCGTTTCGCAATGTCGACAACCGCGTCTACGAGATCTCCCTGACCGGCAGCGGCGACGAAGTAGTGGGCATCCACGCCCACGCCGACGTGGTGCCGGTCACCCCGCAGAACTGGGTGCTGCAGGACGGTACCCGGCTCGACCCGTTCAAGGTCACGCTGATCGGCGACCGGATGTACGGGCGCGGCACCGAGGATGACAAGAACGGCATCGTGGTGGCGCTCTACGCCATGAAGATCGTCAAGGAAGAAAAACTGCCCCTGGCCCGCAACTTCAAGCTGCTGGTGGATACCACCGAGGAAACCAGCGGCGATGCCATCCCCTACTACTTCGAACACAACCCGGTGCCCAACTACAACTTGGCGCTCGATGGCGGCTACCCGGTGGTGATCGCCGAGAAAGGCTACGGCACGGTGATGGCGACCTTCCCCCAGCGTGCCGCCGAGGGCAAGGGCGCGCAGATCACCCACTTGACCGGCGGGCTGGCCACCAACCAGATCCCCTCCACCTCGGTGGCGACCCTGACCAGCGAGCAACCGGGCGAACTGGTTGCCAGCCTGCAGAAGGCCGGCGCCGATTACGTCAAGCGCCACGGTGGCGACTTCAAGATCGATGCCCGGGTAGAAGGCAAGGACGTGCTGCTGACCGTCACTGGCGTGTCCGCCCACTCCTCCGAACCCGAGTCCGGGGTCAACCCGGTGGCGCGGATGCTGGACTTCGTCCACGGCCTGGAGGGCAAGGTGGCGCTCAAGCACAACCAGTTCACTGACGCCGCGCACTACCTCGCCGACAACTGGGGCCTGGACTATGAAGGCAAGAAGCTGGGCGTGGGTTTCTCGGATGCCTTCATGGGCCCGCTGACCACCTCCCCGACCCTGGTCAGCGTGGATGACAAGGCACTGAAGGTCGCGGTGAACCTGCGCGTGCCCAAGGGCAAGGCGCCAGAGGCGCTGAAGGCGCAGATCAGCGACAAGCTGGAGGCCTGGAGCAAGCAGAACCAGGTGGCGGTGCAGTTCAATACCTCGGTCGCCGCGCCGATGTACCGCAACCCCGAGGGCGAATGGGTCAAGGCGCTGCTGGACGTGGCCAGCGAGAACCTGGGCATGGCCCACACGTTCGGCACCTCCGCTGGGGCAACCTCGGTACATGAACTGCCCAACGGCGTGCAATTCGGCCTGGCGCGTCCGGAGGTGAAATACACCGGCCACACCGACAACGAGTTCAAGACCGTGGAGCAGTTCCTGCTGGACCTGCAGATCGTCACCGAGATGGTCGGCCGGGTCGGACAGTTGCCCAAGCTCTAGCCGTCCCCTTGGCACTGGCCCCTGCGGCCAGTGCGCCTGCCTCAGTCGCCCGCAGCGTCCTGCACCGGGCGGCTGACATCCCGCAGCACCGCGATATAGCCCCGGTAAAGGTTCTCCACCGGCAGCAGCCCTCGGGCCGCCAGCTGGCGATGGGCGCTGCGCAGGTGATAGAAGGGTATGCGCACGTAGAGATGGTGTTCGATGTGGTAGTGGATCCCGTGGGGGCCGAAGACGAAGGTCTGCCAGTTGGGCGCCACGATGCTGCGGGCGTTCTGGCTCTGGTCGGCGTTGGCGGGCAAGCCCGCATGCTCGAGGATCGCCCGCACGCGCCCCATCAGCGGCAACAAGGTAATGGCCGGCAGCAACCACAACCCCAGGTAGAGCCATGGGTGCCCGGACCAGGCCAGCAGTCCCAGCAGCACGCCATTGCCCAGCAGCATCGACAGGACTTCCCCGAACACTTGGCGCGCCGACTTGTCGACCTTGGGCAGGCAGTGGCGGTAGTCGCCGCGAGCCAACCTGAAGGCGCTGATGAAGTACCCCACCCCACACAGGTCCGCCGCCAGCCGCAAGGCCAAGCGCCGCCGAGGCAGCGGATAGTCCCCGATGCCGAACACCGCCACCACCGGGTCATCGTGCAGCATGGGCTGGCGATGATGCTTGAGGTGCCCGGCCCGATAGGTGCGCAGGGAAAGGAACAACGGACCGGCGGCCAGCCATTGGCCGACCAGGTCATTGGCCGACTGACGACGCAACAGCACGCCATGGGCGCTCTCGTGCATGATCACCGCCAGCGCCAGCTGGCTGCGGGCGATGACCAGCGCCGCCAGCAGGTACGTCAGGGGGTGCGGCCAATAGGCGGCGCAGGCGAATGCCACACCGATCAGGCCCCAGTCGGCCAGCAACGCCAGCAGGCCGATCCAGGGCTTGAGGACGAACCACTCGGCGGCGGGGGTAAAGGCGCGCAATGCCAGGTTGGCCCCGGCACGCGATTCAAGCTGGGACACGGCGAATGCTCCCTTGTCGGTGAGTGGCCAAGGCGCAGGCCAGGGCCAGTAGCAGGCCGCCAGCGACGTCGACCAGGGTGTGCTGCTTGAGGGTCAGGGTCGACAGGCAGATCAACAGGCCGCTGCCGGCGACCAGCCATTTGCCACACCGGCCCCACAGTGCTCGGCAGGCCAGGCACGTCACGGTGACATGCAGGCTGGGAAAACCATTGCAGGCCAGGTCCAGTTGCCACATCCGGCTCAGTCGCTGCTGCAGGAAGCCGCTGCCGAGCACGCCGAGATCCGGCCGGGGCACCTGCTCGGGAAACAGCCAGAAGCACAACAGGCCCACGACGAAGGCGATGCCGGTAGCGTTGCGCAAGGCCTTGAAGCCCTGTTGGCTGGCGTAGGCCGCCGCCAACAGGACAAAGGGAAAGAACAGCACGTAAAGGAACCAGGACTGGGCCACGAAAGGAATCAGCTCATCCAGCGGCGTGACCCAGTGATAGCGCGGCGTGACCAGGCGCTGCAGGCCGATGAACGCGCCCAACCCCAGCAGCAAGCCGAACGCCGCCGCCAGGGCCTGCCGAGGATTGGCGGACCCGAGACGCGACCAGGAGCCGGTCATGGCTGTCGGCTCGCCACGGGCATGGGGGCATGGCGATTCAAGACGGCGCCCTCACAAGCCAAGCAGGTGGTTGGCCCAGGCATCGATCCGTGCCTGGGCCCGCTGGTTGCCCGACACCACGTCAGGCGCTGGGGCGGCCGCGCTCAATTGCTGCGCCGCCGCGCTCACCTGGCGCCGAAAGTCGGCAATGTCGCCGCGCCAGGTCACTACCCGGTGCAGCAGTTGCAACTGGCTGGCCCGGGCGGCATTGCTGGTCTGCTCCGGCTGGTCGCTCACCACCAGGATGATCGGCCGCTGGTAGACCCGGGCGATGGACAGCGCCGCCATGCCCGGTGCCGATACCAGCAGTTGCGCCCGGGCCGCGCGGCTGGCCCAGTGCGGGTCGACTCCGAGCCAGCCGTTACGCCCGGCATACCCTTCGCCCACCAGGTGTCGATCCAGGCCGGCATCGCCCAGGCCGGCCTCCAGGGCGTCGGCCAGCCCGGGTTCGCGAAAGTGCGGGTTGAGGTACACCGCCGCGCCCACCGTGAGCTCCTCCGGCAACGCCTCGGCCAGGGCCACCGGGGTCGGCAGGCGATACAGCGCTCGGGCCACGGTATCGTCGACCTCGTAGGCAAAATCGTGCTCGATGCGCCCCCGCGCGGCATCGATCTGGCGCCCGACGATCCACGCGAACAACCGCCCGAACTGCCGTGGCCACATGCCGTCGAAGTTGTTCAGCAACGCCACCTTCAGGCTCGCGCCGTACACATGCACCACCTTGCGCCGCCAGCCCGGCAACATGCCCATGTACAGCAACGCCGGGTGGAAGGAGTCGTTGACCACCAGCTCCACGCCACGCAAACGGCGCCGCAGCTGGAGGATATCGCGCAGCATCCGCCCGGGACGGAACAGGTACTGGGCAACATTGCGATTGGTGGCCCGGCGCAGCATGTTCTGCTGGCTGTCGAACTGCACCGCATAGTGGCGGGACAGGACCTCGGCCTGGACCCCGAAACTGTGCAGGAAGCGCTGGCCCTGGTCCGACGTGGTCAGCACCTCGACCTGGGCGCCGGCCGCGCGCAGGGCATGCACCAACAACTGCGCGCGCATCAGGTGGCCACGGGCATCGGCGGTGGCGAGATAGAGAATGCGTGGAGTCATCGAATGGCGCCGTGCCCACCGCCCAGCACCCAGCCGGCCAGGTACATCGCCAGGGCACCGGTCACGCCAAAGCTCGCATCGACCCGGCGGATATCCTTGAGCAGGCGCGCCAGATGCACGGTTTCATGGGGGGCGACAATGCGTTGCAAGGTACCCTGGCACAAGCGCACATGGGCCTTTTCATCGGCCAGGACCTGCGACAGCAACGGATACAGCCGATGCTCGGCGCCGATGACCGCGCAGTGGCGGCTCAGCACCCGTTGCGCCATCTGTTCGGCACACAGGCCGGTGGCATAGGCCGGCACCAGCAGGCCATGCTCGAAATGCCCCACATAGCGGCGGGCCAGGCGCTGCCAGCGCAGGATCTTGCGCCGGCTGAGCCAATCCGGCTCCAGGCGTGCCGTACCTTCGCCGCCACGTTCGCCCAGGGCCGCGGCGAACAGCGTCACGTGCCGTTGCTCATCGGCCAGGTGCCGCTCGACCTGGCGCTCGAGCCAGGGTGGCGACTGCGGCAGCAACTCATCCAGCAGCGCACGTTCGGTGGCATCCTCCCCGGCCAGGTAGATGCGCAGCAGCAGGCGCTCCCCACGCACGCTGCGATGCAAGCGCTGCAGGGCGAGGCGCTTGATGCGGTCCACCAGGCGCGCCTGCACGGCTCCCAGCCCACGGGGCCGGGGCATGTCCAGGCAACTGAAGTCCGCTTGGCTTGCAAGCGCTTCGCCGGCACTCATGGCACGGACTGCTCGGTGTCCACGCCTTGGGTCGCAGTGGTGGCCGCCTGGGCGCTGCGATGCCAGGCCAGGATCAAGCCGATGAAGCTGTCACGCATGAAGGCCGTACCGCTGGCAGTGGCCCCGGGGAAACTTTGCTCCTGGCCGTTGTAACGCAGGTAGCCCTTGCCATTGACCGCGCCCAGCTCCAGGCGGTCGTGCTTGCGCAAGCCACGCTGGCGCACGTCCTCGAGCAAGGGGCTGTCCTCCAGGCCGAAGACGAACAACTGGCGCTGGACCACCCACCGCGGAATCTGGCCGCTCAAGGCTTGCAGGTTGAGATTCCAGGTGCCCTGCTCCAGCACCTGGTCCAGCGGCAGGCTGCCTGGTTGCCTCGAGCTGAAGCGGGCACGCATCAGCGACTTCGAGACCCGCCCGACCCCCAGGCCGATGGTGATGTCATCGGCCGTCGGATTTTCCCCCTCGCTGGGACGCACCACCACCAAATAGCTGGCGACCCGGGCGGCGATCGATGGCTGCGCCAGGACCTTGCGCGCCAGCTCGGGATTGAGCAGCACGTACTCGTCACGCCCCTGGTGGACGCTGATCTGGTAAGGGTCCAGGGCGATATCCCGGAAGGTGCCACGCACCGGGGCATGTACATAGGTGTCGGCCTTCCAGGTCTTGCCCGAGCGCCGCACCAGTACCTGCAAGCTCAAGGGCACGCGCTGGCCGTCACTGGCGATGCCGCTGCCATGCAGCAGCACGTCGCCGATCACGCCCTTGCCGGCATGCTGGGCCTCGACGCTGAACACTATGGTGCGCGCCTGCGGGTCAACGCTGGCCCGTGCGTCCGCCACGTCCAGGGCCAGGCGGTTGCAGTCCTGCGCGGCGCCGCCCTGCACCGTCGCACAGCCACTACCGGAGACGAAGTGCAGCACGCTGCGGCCACTGATTTCGCTGGACGCGGCGCTGGCCGGGACGGCGCACGACAACCATGCCAGGCACGCCAGGGAGGAGCCGAATGCGGCCAGGGGTTTCATGCTCATGGGAACTTCCTGTAGGGGCGCCAAGGGGGGCGGCGCGGATCAATCCAGCTGGCGGTGATAGGACAGGGCTTGCCCCTGGCGCGCGCTGGCACGGCCGATGTTCAACCCCAGCCCGCGGACCAGCGCACCGGCGCTATCGAGGGACGAGATACCGAGTATCGCCAGGATCGCACCCAGGCGCCGCCGGCCATGCACGGCCGGCAGGTCCTGGTGGTTGAGCGCGCGCAGGCTGTAGCCCACGCGCCCGAGCATCACGCACAAGGGGCCGATAGGTCCGCTGCGTCCAAGCCACTGCAACCAGCCCGGCATATAGGCACGCACCAGGTAGGGGGTCAGGTCGACACTGTCGCCACCGCGCAACCAGCGCAGCTTGAACACTTCGCCACGGCTGTCGGGCAACCGGTGCTCGGTATGGGCCGCCGGAACGTAGCGTACCGCCACCCCCGCCGCTTGCAGGCGCAGGCCCATGACCTGGCAGTGGGCACGGTAGACGCCGTCCAGCGGCTGGTAGCGATACTGCTCGAAGGTGGCACAACGAAAGGCCACGTTGTTCGCGTAGAAATTGCGGGTCGCCCGGGCACCGAGTGGGCTGGGGAAGTACATGAAGTCGATGGTGGTCAACGCGCTGCCGACCACGCTCGGGGCATAGCTGGTGCGCCCGGCGACGGCCAGGGGCGCATCCGCCTCGGTGAAGGGTAAGAGCAACTGTTCCAGCCAGTGGCTGGCGGGAAGGCAGTCGGCATCGGCGAACACCACGTACTGGCAGCGCGCCTGGTCGACCGCCTCGAAACCGATATTCTTGGCCTCGTAATAACCGGTGCGGGGATCGATCTCGACGAACTCCAGCACTCGCCCGGCCAGTGCGCACAGCGCCTCCCGGGCCGCTTGCCCGAGGCCATCGTGGGTGATGACCCATTGGCCGAGCGATTGCGGGCAGAGGCTCTGGCGAGCCAGGCGGGCGACCAGGTGCTTGAGGCTGTCCAGGGCCTGCGCCGCGTCCTTGCCGCCGCGCAGGTTGTTGGTTTCCAGCACCAGCGCGGTCCCGCTGGCGATCGCTGCCAGGGTCCCGGCATCACAGGCGGGCTGTTGCGACATCCGGGTCGTCGATTGTTGGCTATCCATGGCGCGGTATCTCAGGAAAAGGCAGGGCTGCCGGGCTTCAGGGGCGCAATCACAGCATTATTCCGGGGATTATTCAAACGGCGGATTCGCCGTCCCGCCCGTGTTGGCGAAGGACCGCGCCAGGTGCTCCATCACCAGGCGCATGCGCGTGGTATGCCGCAGGTCCTGGTGGGTGACCATCCACACCTCATATGGCTTGCCGGCCGTGCGCCCGGGCCAGATCCGCTCCAGGCCGTCACGCCGGCCCATCTCGATGGGGATCTCGCTGATGCCCAGGCCCTGGGCGATGGAGCGCCGCAGCAACATGTTGGAGTTCACCGCCATCACCACCCGGGCCTGGTCGATGGGCTCGTCGAGCAAAGTCGGTTGCGCACGATCCCGCCAATACGGCTCGTACATCACCAGGTCATGGCCCTTGAAGCCGGTGCCTGGCTCGGGCTGGCCATGGCGCTCCAGGTATTCGTGAGTCGCGAACAGGCCCATCGGCCACTCGGCCAGCTTGCGCAGGATCAGGTCGGGATTGTCCGGACGCAGGTTCCTGATGGCGATATCGGTTTCGCGTCGTGACAGGTTGACCACCTCGGAGGTGCTGTTGAGCACGATGCGGATATCCGGGTGCGCAAGGTGCAGCGCCTTGAGTGCCGGCATCACGAAATCACAGGCCAGGGAGTCGGTGGTGGAGATCCGTACTTCGCCGGCCAGTTCGTTATCCATCCCCCCGGTGCGCCGGATCAGCTCCAGGGCCATCTGCTCCATCTTCCCGGCCATCGCGAACGCCATTTCGCCAACGCTGGTCAGCTGGTAGCCGGCCGGAGTGCGCAGGAACAGGGTCGATCCCAGGTCCGCCTCCATGGCCGCGATACGCCGCCCCACCGTGGCCTGGTCCACGTGCAGGACCCGCGCCGCACGGCGCAAGGTCAGCTCGCGCCCGAGGGCCAGCAGGACCCGTGCATCATCCCAGTTCATTCAAGATTTCCCCATGAAGAATCATTGCAACACAGCCTCGCAAAATCGCCGCACGCCGGCACCGGCCCGCTTGCGTAACCTTTGCCCACCCCAGCCCGAACGGCCGGCATCCACCTTACCAGGACCCATTTATGAGCCATTTCCATAGTGCGCCAGAGGCGCAGATGACCGTTATCGAGATCACCCGGCCGGGTGATCCCCAGGTATTGAAACCTGCCCGCCGGGCGGTGCCTACCCCTGGCCCACGGGAGATTTTGATCCGGGTCCACGCCGCCGGCGTCAACGGCCCCGACCTGCTGCAGCGCAAGGGCCTCTACGATCCGCCAGCCGGCGCCTCGGACATCCCGGGCCTGGAAATCGCCGGGGAAGTCGCGGCCCTGGGCAGCGAAGTGACGCGCTTCAGCGTGGGCGACCCGGTGATCGCCCTGGTCACTGGCGGCGGCTACGCCCAGTACACGGTCGCCGACGAACGCACCACCATGCACCTGCCCGGCGGCCTGTCGATGATCGAAGCCGCGGCGCTGCCCGAGACCTTCATGACCGTGTGGGTCAACCTGTTCCAGCGCGGCCAGTTCAAGACCGGCGAATCGCTGCTGGTGCATGGCGGCGCCTCCGGCATCGGCACCACGGCGACCATGCTGGCCAAGGCCCTGGGCGCGTCGAAGATCTTCACCACGGTCGCCAATGCACAACAACAGGCGGCCAGCCTGGCCCTGGGTGCCGACGTGGCCATCGACTACAACCGCGAGGACTTCGTCGAGCAAGTGATGCTCGGGACCGAGCAGCTTGGGGTCGACGTCATCGTCGACATCATTGCCGGGGACTATGTGGCGCGTAACTTCCAGGCCGCGGCGATGAACGCGCGGATCGTGCAGATCGGCGTGGTCAAGGGCCCGGCGACCCAGGTCGACCTGTTCCCGATGCTGGTCAAGCGCTTGACCCACATGGGCTCGACCCTGCGCTCGCGCAGCCCAGAGGACAAGGCCGGGATCATCGCCGAGCTGGAATCCAAGGTCTGGCCCCATGTCCAGAGCGGCGCGGTCAAGCCATTGATCTTCAAGACCTTCGCCTTGACGGATGCCGACCAGGCCCACGCCCTGATGGAGTCCGGCCAGCACATCGGCAAGGTGGTGCTGACCGTCGCCCACTAACCCCGGAGCCCAGGCCGAGGTTGTCCATGGCGACCTCGGCCGTGCCCTGCCCGGCAACCCGGCTACGGCTCCTGGCGGCCAGGCACGGCGTCCAATTCGCCGTTGCGCACCGCCACCTTGATGGCTTGTGCGGTGGTACTGGCGCCCAGGCGCCGACGCGCCGCCCGCAGGTGGTTTTCCACGGTGCGCCCGGACAACCCCAGCGTCACGGCAATATCGGCCTGGCGCTTGCCGGCGGCGGTCCAGGCCAGGACTTCACGCTCCCGATCCGACAACTGCCTGGACGGGTCGCTGACGGCCACCTCCAGCAACCGCCGTGCGGCACAGAACGCCGCACTGGCGACGCTGCCCAACATCAGCCGAACCCTGGGGCTGCTGTCGATCCGCTCACCGCCCAAGCTCATGGCGCCCTCCAGGCCCAAGGGACCGAACACCGGCACCTGCAGGCCATGCAGGCCGGCGCCCTGGGGGCGGCGGACCACCTGGTAGCGGTCCCCGCGCTTGCTCCAGAAGAACGGCTCGCGTGCCTCCAGGATATGCCGGGTGACCGGGCAGCGGCGCACGTAGGTCGCGGCATCGACCACCTGGCCGTCGCCGAACCAGTCCCCCTCGACCCAGTAGATGCGCTCGAGCACCTCGTCCCTGGCCGATGAGGCGGAAAACAGTACGAAACGGTCATAACCGAAAGGGCCCGCCAGGCCCCGCACCAGCGCCTGGATCGCAGGCAGCGCCGTGGCGCGCTCCAATTCCAGGACGCTGTGCAGGGCCGCTTCAGCGCTGGTCGCAGTCACCCGGCCGCTACCGCTTGCAGCAACGCGGTGGCCGCCAGCTTGCCCAGGGAGTTGCCCGCCAGCGGGCTGTCGCCGGTGAGCAGCTTGCGGTCCTGGTGCACGGCCCCGGAGATGTCCTGGTTGAGGATCTCGATCCCCAGGGCGGACAGCTGCTCGCCGAACTTCCAGGTCAGGTGGCCGGGCATGTAGCCGATGGCCGGGGTCTGGGCGTCCAGGGCGTCGGGGAAGGCGCAGATGCGGTAACCGTTGAACAGGCAGGAGTCCCTGGTCTCGCCCAGCCCGGCAGCCAGCAATGCCGCGGGGCCGTGGCACAAGGAAATGACGAACTTGTCGTTGGCCATGGCCCATTGCAGGAGTTTTTTCACCTCGGCACTTTCGGGCAGGCCGATCAGCGCGCCATGGCCGCCGGGAATGAACACCCCGATGTAGTCGGAATCGGCGCCCAGGGCGTTGTCCAGGACCTCGGCCAGCTTCAAGGGTTGCTTGAACTGGTCGCGGTACTTGGCATACAGGCCTTTGACCTCGACATCTTCCGAGGGCATGGCCCAGAACTCGAACTTGACCGGGTTGCCCGACAAGGTGGCGATATCAAAACCGAAGCCGGCCTTGTCCAGGTGGTACATGGGCAGCAGGGTTTCCACCGGATGATTGCCGGTGGAGAACATCGTGCCGTTGTCGGTCAGCAGGTAACGCTCGTCCGCACCAATCACCAGCACCTTCCAGCGTCCACCGGTATAGGGCCGCTGGTAGTCGGCACCACTGAGGTCGGAGTGGGCGGAAGTGAATTGGCTTAGCGAATACGGCGAGGGGAAAAACGCATTGTCCTCGGCCGGATCCGGCGTCGGGCGTTTGTCGTCGGTGAGGGTATGGTTCATGGCTTGCTCCATTGTGCAGGGCGAATTCCATCATCATTGTAGGAAAGCACGTAGGCAGCAATGAGGGTTTTCCCTCAAGTCGAGCATCGTCAGAAGAGGTTGTCGCTATCAGGAGGCTGTTCGATTACGCCGTCACAGCATCGGCGCCGGAAACACGGGCCAGACGACTCCAGCACCTCAACTAGAGGCCATCAGCCTTGAACTCATCAGCAAAGAAGTCATAAACCTCGACTACATCCTCGTTGTCGCTTTCCTTGCATTTGCTCACGAAAACAGCTTTCAGATCGAAGTAATCCAACTCCAGCAACAGCTCAGCGACCCTCATGTACACATAATAATCTTCGGCTTCGAGATACCCGCTCAAACTGGACGCAAGTTTTTCCTTGAGCAGACCATTCTTCCTGAACTTATGCAGCACACTTCTGGCGAGAGGCACATTACCTATATCACCTTCTATCGCTGCATCAATAATTCCCGGAAGCAAATCATCAAGCTCATTATCCGCAAACACATCATCCCGGATAAACCTGAGAGCGGTTCCCTGCTCCAAACGGTCCGCGAGGGCCAACGACAACTCGCTGATAAAGCCCGCAGAATGCCTAAACTCATGGCAGGCTGAAAACAGCTCCATCTCTGCTCCTGACAAGCGAAGCCATTCTTTTGAATACGTACTTTCACTCGCCATTCTTCACTTCCACACCACTGCATTGAACATCACGAGATGAGCGCACCAAGCCAGGTGAACGCTAAGTGCATTCATGGGGCCATCTTCAAACCAAGACCATTGAATGATTGCACCCCCTTGCTTGACTTGAGGCTCTTGTTCAGAGGCCAAGGCCGGAACACCATTCTATTGGATACTTGAACTAGCTTGGTTGGCGATATGGCCACGCCAAGACCATTAACATCGCCAATGGCATATGCCTGGGCCTGCGGGAGTCCGGTGCGTGCTGGGTATGGATGAGTGGATGCATCATCATGCCGGGAAATCCCGCAGCCATGGCAGGTAGACGCTTTGCCGACAGGGATGATTTTTCGCCTGGCAGACCCACTGAGCGAGCGGCCTGGGAATGCCCCGCTGCGGCAGCGCGGGCCTGTATTTCGGGCATAAAAAAAGCCACTCGGTTGAGTGGCTTTTTTTGAATTTGGAGCGGGAAACGAGACTCGAACTCGCGACCCCGACCTTGGCAAGGTCGTGCTCTACCAACTGAGCTATTCCCGCATCGTCTTGGTGTTGCGCATTCTATAGAAACCAGAATCTACGTCAACCCCTTGATTCAAAAAAACTTATTTTTTATCGCCGTCGATTTTCAAATGCGGCCATGCGGCACGAAGGTATTGCTGCATCGACCACAAGGTCAGGCCTGCCGCCACCATCAGCAGGATATAACCCAGCAATACCCAGAAGCTGAAGACCGAGGGATTGGCCAGCAGGATTACCAGCGCCAGCATCTGGGCCGCGGTTTTCCACTTGCCCATGTTGGACACCGCCACCTGCGCCCTGGCGCCAAGTTCGGCCATCCACTCGCGCAGGGCCGAGACCACGATCTCGCGCCCGATGATCACCGCTGCCGGCAAGGTCAGCCACAGGTTGGCGTGCTCCTGCACCAGCAACACCAGGGCCACCGCCACCATCAGCTTGTCGGCCACGGGATCGAGGAACGCGCCGAACGGCGTGGTCTGCTGCAGGCGTCGAGCCAGATACCCGTCTAGCCAATCCGTAGCGGCTGCGAAGGCGAACACTGAACTGGCTGCCATGTAGCTCCAGCTATAAGGCATATAGAACAGCAGTATGAAGATCGGGATAAGCAGGACGCGTAGAACGGTGATCAGATTAGGGATATTCATCGGCACAACTGGCTACGAGGTGATTGGGCATTCTACTCGCTGTGCAGGTTTGCATAAATCAACTCTGCAAGCTTTTTACTGATTCCCGGGGCCTTGGCAATCTCATCGATGCTGGCACGGGACAGCTCCTGCAATCCACCAAAATGTTTAAGGAGATCACGCCGGCGTGTTGGCCCGACACCTGCGACCCCTTCCAGGGTCGAGGTGCGTCGGGCCTTGCCACGTCGGGCACGGTGACCGGTGATGGCGAATCGGTGAGCCTCATCGCGAATTTGCTGGATCAGGTGAAGCGCTGGCGAGTCGCCCTTGAGCGTGAACTCATGGGCCGCATCGTTCAGGTAGAGGGTCTCGAAACCGGCCTTGCGCGTCGCGCCCTTGGCCACACCGAGGAGAATCAAGTCAGGCACGGCCAATTCATTGAGTACATCGCGAGCCATGGAGAGCTGCCCCTTGCCACCGTCGACCAAGAGAATATCCGGCAATTTGCCCTCCCCATCCTTGAGCCTGCTGAAGCGTCGGGTCAGGGCCTGGTGCATCGCCGCATAGTCGTCACCCGCAGTGACGCCCTCGATGTTGTAACGACGGTAGTCGGACTTCAACGGACCTTCCGGGCCAAAGACCACACAGGAGGCGACAGTCGCCTCGCCGCTGGAGTGACTGATGTCGTAGCACTCCAGGCGCTGCGGCGGCTCGTCCAGGTTCAGCACCTCGGCCAATGCCTCGAAACGGGCGGCCACATGTTGCCGGTTGGCCAGGCGCGCCCCCAGGGCCTGCTCGGCATTGGTCACTGCCAGTTGTTGCCAGCGAGCACGCGTGCCACGGACCCTGTGACTGATGGTCAATTCGCGACCGCGTAGCTCGTCAATGGCAGCGATCAGGATCGGGAAGTCTTCATGGGTCACATTGACGATCAGCTCGGATGGCAAGTCCCGCTCGGGACTGCTGACAAAGTACTGCCCCAGGAATGCCAGCATGACCTGAGCAACATCCTCCTCGATACCGACCTGTGGGAAGAAGTTCTTGCTGCCCAGCACTCGCCCGCCACGCACACTGATCAGGTGCACGCAAGCGCCGCCCGGGTTGACGAAAGCCGCCACCACATCGACATCACCGGTACCGCCTTCCATGCTCTGCTGGTCCTGGACTCGGCGCAGCAAAGCAATCTGGTCGCGCAATTCGGCGGCTTTTTCAAAATCCAGGGTGCTGGCGGCAGCTTCCATGGAGCTGGACAATTCGTCGCTCAATGCGTTGCTGCGCCCCTCGAGGAACATCACCGAATGGCGCACATCCTCGGCATAGACCTCAGGCTCCACCAAGCCCACGCAGGGCCCTTTGCAGCGCTTGATCTGGTATTGCAGGCACGGCCGGGTACGGTTCTTGTAGTAGCTGTCCTCGCACTGGCGAACCTGGAAGGTCTTCTGCAGCAGGCTGAGGCTCTCACGGATCGCACCGGCACTAGGATAAGGCCCGAAGTATTTGCCCTTGAGCTTCTTCGCCCCACGATGAATGCTGAAACGCGGAAAGTCGCCATCCGAAAGAAATACATAGGGATAGGACTTATCGTCGCGCAACAGGATGTTGTACGGCGGTCGCCACTCCTTGATCAGCGTCTGCTCCAGCAGCAGCGCCTCGGTCTCGTTGGCGGTGATGGTGGTTTCGATCTGGGCGATGCGCGCCACCAGGGCGGCGGTCTTCGGTGCCTGGCCGGTCTTGCGAAAGTAGCTGGAGAGGCGGTTCTTCAGGTTCTTGGCTTTACCCACGTAGAGCAGGCGTGCATCGCTGTCGAACATGCGATACACACCGGGGCGGCCACTACAGGTAGAAAGAAAAGCACTGGGATCAAACAGGTCGGTCATTTCAGAGGCTGGCATCGACCATGCCATGACGAACGGCCAGCAGCGTCAGCTCCACATCGCTACTGATCGAGAGCTTCTCGAAAATCCGATAGCGATAGGTGTTCACGGTTTTCGGCGACAGGCATAGCTTGTCGGAAATGATCTGCACCTTCTGGCAGCCGACGATCATCAGCGCAATCTGGATTTCCCGCTCCGACAGGGCATCGAATGGCGAATCACTGGACGGTTGAAATGACTTGAACACCAACTGCTGGGCGATCTGCGGGCTGATATAGCGCTGACCGGCAAAGACCAGGCGAATGGCCTGGACCATTTCGTTGAGGCCCGCGCCCTTGGTCAAGTATCCCGCTGCGCCCGCTTGCAGCAGCCGGGTAGGAAATGGATCTTCCTCGCAGACGGTTACCGCCACGACCTTGATGTCCGGATGACTGCGCAACAACTTGCGCGTAGCTTCAAGACCGCCGATCCCGGGCATCTTCACGTCCATCAGCACTACATCGGGCTTCAATTCCCGCGCCTTGAGCAGGGATTCCTCTCCCGACTCCGCCTGCCCGACTACTTGCAGGCCATCGATGTCAGCCAGCATTCGTGTAATGCCCGTACGAACGAGATCATGGTCATCGACTACTAGCACCCTAATCAAGCAGACACCTCGCGATATGGTCGTTATAGGTTGCCGGACACCTTAGCAAAAAAGCGGCGTACAAACCTAATCACAAGCGCGATTAAAACACTTCGACGAGCGATAAAAGATGTCATGCCTCCCTCGCCGGCAAATGCTCCAGTCCCTCAGGACTCGGCGGCTTGGGGCTTTTTCCTCGAGCCCTGGATCTGCGACAACTCGGCCAAGGTGGAGGTCAAGCGACAGATCGCATCCTGATCTTCCTTGAACAGGGCCCGATAACAATCAAGCACCTGTTCCTCCATCTGGCTCAACCTGCCAGCCACGACTGGCGTCCGTTCACTGGTCAGTACATAAAGAACATCCACTCCCTTTGCCGCTACCCGGGACAGATAATCTGCCTTGGGTGCGCGATCGCCACTTTCGTACTTACCCTGGGCGTTGGCTTCCACCCCGCCGATTTCACCAAAGACTCTCTGCGACAGTCCAAGGCGCTCCCGCTCCTGCCTCAACCGCAAACCGATTCCACTCATTTGGATGTATGATCCCATCAGATACACCCCAAGGGGTGTCATACTCTTCAAGCCTTGAACAAAATTGAACGGTTTTGAACTATGCCCGGTATCCGCACTGCCGCACAAGCCAAGGCCTGGCTGGAACATCAAGGAAAATCGGTTCAACAGTTCGCCCGCGAACATGGGGTTGATCCGGCCACGACCTACCAGGTGCTGGCAGGCCGCAAGAAAGGCAAACGAGGGGAAGCACACAAGGTTGCGGTGCTATTGGGAATGAAGGACGGCATCATTCTGGATGAAGTGCCAGTGGTGGACCCGGCCCTGATCTGAGCCGGCCTGCCGTTCAGCCCGGGCGGCTGTCGCCGGCTTCGCTGGAGACCGAGCGCTCCATGCGCCAGAAGCAATCGTCGTCGCCCACCACCTGTAACCCCATGCGCTCATACAGGCGTTGTGCCGGGTTGCCCTTGAACACGGTCAGGCGCAGCAACTGCCGGCGCTCCCGACACGCCATCTCCATCATCCGCTGCAGGCTCCATGTCCCAGCCCCCTGCCCGCGCCAGGCCGGCAGCACATGCAACTCACGGACATAGAGCGCCCGCAGATCACGACTCAGGCTGACGAAACCCAGCGCTTGGTGGTCCTGGCAGATCAACAGGTTTTCACGACCGGCCCAGGCCACATCGAAAGCCTCGTCAAGCCAGAGCAGGTCATGGCGGATGTAATAACCCAGCATTGTGGAGCGGGTCAGCTCCCGGGCAAATACCAGGTCCGTCTCGGCGGCCGGACGCAGTTCGAATCGGCTCATCGCTCGAGCGGCAGCACTTCGGCCTGCCACCGCCCGGCCTCGCCACGAACGATCAGCAATGCCTCGCCAGTCCCCTCCACCGCCGCCAACAGCTCCCCCTTGGGGCCCCAGGCCGCACTGCGCCCAGCACAGGTCCAGCCGCCACTGGGGCCACCATGATTGGCCATCAGCACCAGTAGTCCATGCTCCCCGGCATAGCCTTGCAGCAGTGCGCTGTCGACGGCATAGCCGCCCTCGCTGATCAGCACGCCCGCAGCATAGACATCGGCCCCAGCCTGCGCTGCCGCCTGCACATGGCTGGCATGGCTGAAGTCTGCACAAACCGCCAGGGCAACCTGGTGCTCGGCAAATGCCAAGGGAGCCCCACCCCTGCCTGCGGCAAAAGCGCGCTCCTCCCCGGGATGCAGGTGCTGCTTGCTATAGACCGCCAGCGAACCGTCAGCCCCCAGTACCAGCGCACCGATCAGTACCGGCCCGCCATCGACCAGGCGAATCGGCATCCCCACCACCGTAGTCATGTGCAGCTCCCGAGCCAGGTCGCGCACCGGTTGCAGTACCGGCGAATCCGGAGCCACCGCCAGCTCGGCCGCCAGTTGCGGCTCATAACCGGTGAGCGACAGCTCGGGGAACACCAGCAACTGCACGCCCTGCTGCGCCGCCAGGCACATCAAGCGCTGGTGTCCGGAGAGGTTGGCCGGCAGGTCGCCAGCAATGGACACCGATTGGGCAGCGGCAAGGGTCAGCAAGGTCATGGACAGTCCTTTTTCGAGCAGCGACGGGGGTAACCAGGCAGGTGCCGCGAGTGTCGCACAAAACCCCCAGTGGATTAATCCATAGTCGCAAGTCTCCCTGCGCCATAGAAATTACTGATTGAATCGCCGCCCCAGCCTCTAGTAAGCTCGCTGCACTTCACGGAGAAACCCCATGTTGTCCCAGACCCTTTCCCTGCATCGCCACACCGCCTGCGCACTGCGCTCGGTTGCGGCTGCCTGGGTCACTGGCAGCGCGGCGGCGAGCTTTTATTTTGGGTATTGGTTTAGCCACTGGCGCGCCTGATACCCAACCGGCGCCCATAAAAACGGGTCGCCCACCAGAGAATTCTCAACCCCCGGTCGGCCTCCCGACCGGGGGTTTTGTTTTTCCGGGGCTTGGATTTTCAACCACGATTTTTTGCGACACACCGAACTTACCGAGGATTGCACCATGAACTACGCCACCTATTACCGTTACGACATGTTTTCCACCTGGCGATTTAGCAGCCTCCGCTCGGGACAGCCTGCCGCCTCCGATCGGTCACCTACCGGTGGCAATTGCACACTCATGGCCAGTACGGCCAATTGTCGAACACCCCAGTAGGGCCGCGCGCGGGACATCACCCGCCGCCCGCCCAGGAAGACCGCACATGAATTCGTCCGTATCCGCTCTGTCCCTGTCCGCTCAAGCCAGCGCCAACGAACCCCTGACCCAGCGCCTGCCCAGTTCCCTGGAACTCAAGCAGCACCTGCCGCTATCCACGGCCCTGAGCCAGCAAGTCAGCACCCATCGCCAAGCCATCCGCGCCATCCTCCAAGGCCAGGACCCACGCCTTCTGGTAGTGGTCGGCCCCTGCTCCATCCACGATCCGCAATCGGCCCTGGAATATGCCGCCAACCTGGCCCAGCTGTCCGCGCAAGTGAGCGACCAGATGCTCCTGGTGATGCGCGCCTACGTGGAAAAACCCCGTACCACCGTCGGCTGGAAAGGCCTGGCCTACGATCCGCACCTGGACGGCAGCGATGACATGGCCGGTGGCCTGGCCCTGTCACGGGAGCTGATGCGCGAGATGCTGCGCCTGGGCCTGCCGATCGCCACCGAGCTGCTGCAACCCATGGCCGCTGGCTACTTCGACGACCTCTTGAGCTGGGTCGCCATCGGCGCACGCACCACCGAATCGCAGATCCACCGGGAAATGGCCAGTGGCCTGGAGATGCCAGTGGGCTTCAAGAACGGTACCGACGGCGGCGTCGCCATCGCCTGCGACGCCATGCGCTCGGCCGCCCATCCGCACCGCCACTTCGGCGTCGACAGCCAGGGCCATCCGGCGATCATCCAGACTGCAGGCAATCCCGATACCCACCTGGTGCTGCGCGGCGGCCACCGTGGACCGAACTACGATCGCCAGAGCATCGCCCAGGTCCAGCGCGACCTGCACAAGTTGAAGATCCCGGCGCGGATCATGGTCGATTGCAGCCACGCCAACAGCGGCAAGGACCCCGCGCGCCAGCCGGCAGTGTTCAACGACGTGCTTGAGCAGCGCCTGCAAGGCGACGCCTCGCTGATGGGCGTGATGCTCGAAAGCCATCTGTTCGAAGGCTGCCAACCGCTGAGCGGCAACCTGCGCTACGGCGTCTCGATCACCGACGGCTGCCTGGGCTGGGACACCACCGAGCAACTACTGGGCAACGCCGCCCAGCAACTGCGGGCACAGGCCGCTAGCGCCTGAGCATCCGCGCAGCCACTGTCGCGAACGGCGACAGTGGCTGCGGACGGCTTCGAGCGTCAAACCGGCGGTCGTGGCGGTAACGGCTTGAAGGAACTTTGACAGGAAATGGCCACCTGATTCCGGTAGTCTCTGCACTTTCTTGAAAGGAGCAATTCCCATGGCCAAAGCCACTGCCCGTCACATCCTGGTTGCCAGCGAAGCCAAGTGCAACGAACTCAAAGCCGAAATCGAAGCCGGCGCCGACTTCGCCGACGTGGCGAAGCAGCACTCCACCTGCCCTTCCAGCCGCGACGGCGGCAACCTGGGCTCTTTCGGCCCAGGCCAGATGGTCAAGGAATTCGACACCGTGGTATTCAGCGCCCCGGTCAATGTCGTGCAAGGCCCGGTGAAGACCCAGTTCGGTTATCACCTGCTGGAAGTCACCAGCCGCCAGGACTGATCATCAGCCCGGCGTTCGTTCCAACGGCCTGCCTCTCGGCGGGCCGTTGTCTTTATGAAACCTGTACGCACCAAGACAGATGCGGCTGGCCAGTCACGCGCCGCTAGCGTAAAAATCGTGGTCAACGATCACCCGGCTCTTAAGGCTGACAATGCGACTGCTTTCCCCTACCGTACTGTTCATCGCCCTGCTGCTGGGCGCCACAGGTGCCCAAGCGGCACCGCAACATGCCATGACCGTCTACGGCGAACCCGCCAAGTATCCCCAGGGTTTCAGCCACTTCGACTACGTCGATCCCCAGGCCCCCAAAGGCGGGACCTTGCGCCGCTCGGCCATCGAGATCGGCCGCTTCGACCACGTCCTGCCCTATATCGACAAGGGCATCGGCGTATCCCAGCTGGACGGCCTGGTGTATGCCCCCCTGGCCCTGCGCTCCCTGGATGAACCCTACACCGTCTATGGCCTGGTGGCCGAGAAGATGGAGCGCGCCGAGGACGGCCTGTGGCTGCGCTTCTACCTCAATCCCAAGGCCCGTTTCGCCGATGACACGCCGATCACCGCCGAAGACGTGCGCTACAGCTACGACCTGCTGATGACCCAGGGCAGCATGCGTTATCGCACCCAGTTCGCCGATGTCAGCGGCGTCACCGTGGAGTCGCCACGGGTGATCCGCTTCGACTTCAAGAACAACGAGAACCGTACCCTGCCCCTGGATATCGCGACCCTGCCGGTGTTTCCCGAACACTGGTGGAAGAGTCGCGACTTCGCTGGCGGTGGCGGCTATGAAGCGCCCCTGGGCAGCGGCCCCTATCGCGTGGGCAAGGTGGACTCGGGCAACAGCATCACCTTCATCCGCAACCCCGACTGGTGGGGCAAGGACCTGCCGGTCAGCCGCGGCCTGTACAACTTCGATCATTTGAGCGTCGAGTACTTCGGCGACATCGACGTCGCCCGCCAAGTGCTGCGCGGCGGGGCCTACGACTACAACCGCGAGTTCTCCGCCACCGGTTACTCCATCGGCTACGACAGCCCGGCCCTGACCGACGGGCGCCTGCAGAAGGCCCATCTGGCCCAGGCCGCACCGCAACCGGCCCAGGGCTACGTATTCAACCTCGACCGCCCGGTGTTCCAGGATCGTCGCACCCGCCAGGCCCTGGCCATGCTCTGGGACTTCGAGTGGAGCAACCGGCAGATGATGCGCAACCTGTACATCCGCCAGCAGAGCTTCTTCTCCAACACCCCGCTGGCGGCCCGCAACCTGCCGGACGCCGAGGAGTTGAAGATCCTCGAGCCATTGCGCGGGCAGATTCCCGACGAGGTCTTCACCCAGGTGTTCGAAGCACCGAAGACCGACGGCAGTGGCGTACTGCGCGACAAGCAATTGCAGGCCCTGTCCCTGCTGGAACAAGCCGGCTGGAAGCCTGAGGGCGACAAACTGGTCAATGCCCAGGGCGAGCCCCTGGCGTTCACTTTCCTGATCACCCAGGGCTCCATCGAACGCCTGTTGCTGCCCTACAAGCGCAACCTGGCCCAGATCGGCATCACCCTGAACATCCGCCGCATCGATTCGGCGCAGTACGTCAACCGGCTGATGGCCCGCGACTACGACATGATCGTCACCGGCTACCCGGTGTCCACCTCGCCCGGGCTGGAGCTTTACAACTACTATGGTTCCGCTGCCGCCAACGACCCGGGCTCGAACAACCTCATGGTGCTCAAGAACCCGGCGGTGGACACCCTGGTCAACGGCCTGGTCAAGGCCACAAGCCAGCCGCAAATGCTGCGCTACGCCCATGCCCTGGACCGGGTGCTGCAATGGAACTACTACTGGATCGCCAACTACTACCCACCCGGCACCTCCACCGTCTGGTGGAACCGTTTCGGCAGGCCCAAGGTGCCGGCCAGCAACGACGAAGCCATCGAAACCTGGTGGGAAGTCAGCCCCACCCCGCTGACCAATGAACAGATGGCCGCCGAGCTCGCGCGCCGTAACAAACCCGGAGCACGCCCCTGATGCCGGCCTATATCCTGCGGCGCTTGCTGCTGATCATCCCGACCCTGCTGATCATCCTTCTGGTGAACTTCGTGATCGTCCAGGCTGCTCCCGGCGGCCCGGTGGAACAGGCCATCGCCCGCTTGCAGGGCATTGGCGGCGGCGGTGTCGGTGGCTCCGCCGACGCCATGAGCAGTGGCGGCTCGCGAGCCAGCCGCGGCCTGGACCCCAAGCTGATCCAGGACATCGAGAAACAGTACGGTTTCGACAAGCCGGCCCATGAACGCCTGTGGCTGATGCTCAAGAACTACGCCCAGCTGGACTTCGGCAAGAGCTTCTTCCGTGGTGCCACGGTCACCGACCTGATCCTGGAAAAGATGCCGGTGACCATCTCCCTGGGGCTGTGGGCGACCCTGATCACCTACCTGGTGTCGATCCCCCTGGGGATTCGCAAGGCGGTGCGCCATGGCAGCCACTTCGATGTCTGGAGCAGCACCGCGATCATCATCGGCTACGCCATGCCGGCCTTCCTGTTCGCCATGTTCCTGATCGTGCTGTTCGCCGGCGGGACCTCGCTGAACTGGTTCCCGGTGCGCGGCCTGGTCTCGGACGATTTCGACCAGCTGAGCACCCTGGGCAAGATCGCCGACTACTTCTGGCACCTGGTGCTGCCGGTCAGCTCCCTGGTGATCGGCGGCTTCGCTACCCTGACCATCCTCACCAAGAACAGCTTCCTCAACGAAATTACCCGCCAGTACGTAGTCACCGCCCGGGCCAAGGGCCTGAGCGAACGCCGGGTGCTGTACGGCCATGTGTTTCGCAACGCCATGCTGCTGGTGGTCTCGGGCATTCCCCAGGCCTTCATCAGCGTGTTCTTCGCAGGCTCGTTGCTGATCGAGGTGATCTTCTCCCTCGATGGCCTGGGACGCATGAGCTACGAGGCCGCGGTCTCCCGGGACTATCCGGTGGTATTCGGCTCGCTGTTCATCTTCACCCTGTTCGGGCTCTTGATAAAACTCATCGGCGACCTGTGCTACACCCTGGTCGACCCGCGCATCGACTTCGCCGCGAGGAACGCCTGATGCTCAAGCTTTCCCCTTTGGCGCGCCGACGCCTTGACCGTTTCAAGCAGAACCGCCGGGGCTGGTGGTCGCTGTGGCTGTTCATCGGCTTGTTCATCCTGACCCTGGGCGGCGAGCTGATCGCCAACGACAAGCCGCTGGTGCTGAGCTACCAGGGTTCGCTGTACTTCCCGGTGTTCAAGCGCTACACCGAGCAGGAGTTCGGCGGCCAGTTGCCGTTCCAGGCCGACTACCGCAGCGACTACGTGCAGCAGCTGATCCGCAAGGACGGCGGCTGGCTGCTGTTCCCACCCATCCCCTTCAGCGAAGACACGCCCAACTACGACCTGACCCGACCGGCCCCCAGCCCGCCCACGGCGACCAACTGGCTGGGCACCGACGACCAGGCCCGGGACGTCCTCGCGCGGGTGATCTACGGCGCCCGGGTGTCGATCCTGTTCGCCCTGGCCCTGACCGCCATCAGCGCCCTGGTCGGCATTGCCGCCGGCGCACTGCAAGGCTACTACGGCGGCTGGGTCGACCTCTTGGGCCAGCGCCTGCTGGAAGTCTGGTCGGGGCTGCCGGTGCTGTACCTCTTGATCATCCTCTCGGGGTTCGTCGAACCGAACTTCTGGTGGCTGCTGGGGATCATGGCGCTGTTCTCCTGGCTGGCCCTGGTGGACGTGGTACGCGCCGAATTCCTGCGTGGGCGCAACCTGGAATACGTCAAGGCCGCCAGGGCCCTGGGCCTGAGCGATCGCAAGGTGATCCTGCGGCACATCCTGCCCAACGCCATGAACGCCACCCTGAGCTACCTGCCGTTCATCCTCACCGGCGCCATCTCGACCCTCACCGCCCTGGACTTCCTCGGCTTCGGCATGCCCGCCGGCAGCGCTTCCCTGGGCGAGTTGATCGGCCAGGGCAAGCAGAACCTGCAGGCGCCATGGCTGGGGCTGACGGCGTTCTTCGCCCTGGCGCTGATCCTCTCGCTGCTGGTGTTCATCGGCGAGGCGCTGCGCGATGCCTTTGATCCCCGATCTTGAAGCGGACTGTAGAAATGACTGAAAACCTGATCGAAATCCGCCAACTCAATGTGGCCTTCGGCGGCCGCCCGGCGGTCCGCGACCTGTGCCTGGACATCCGTCCCGGCGAGTGCCTGGCGCTGGTGGGCGAGTCCGGCTCGGGCAAATCGGTGACGGCCCACTCGATCCTGCAACTGCTGCCCCAGACCGGCTGCAGCAGTAGCGGCAGCGTGCGTTACCGCGGCCAGGAGCTGATCGGAGCCGACAGCGCCACCCTGCAAAAGCTGCGGGGCAACCGCATCGCCATGATCTTCCAGGAGCCCATGACCTCGCTGAACCCGCTGCACAGTATCGAGAAGCAGATCGGCGAAACCCTGCTGCTGCATCGCGGCCTGGGCGGCAAGGCGGCCCAGGCACGCATCCTCGAACTGCTGGAACTGGTGGGCATCCAGAAACCCCGGGAACGGCTCAAGGCCTACCCACATCAGCTGTCCGGCGGCCAGCGCCAACGGGTGATGATCGCCATGGCCCTGGCCTGCGAACCGGAGCTGTTGATCGCCGACGAACCCACCACCGCCCTGGACGTCACCGTACAGCGCAAGATCCTGCTGTTGCTCAAGTCCTTGCAGCAACGCTTGGGCATGTCTCTGCTGCTGATCAGCCACGACCTCAACCTGGTACGGCGCATCGCCCAGCGCGTGTGCGTGATGAAGTCCGGGGAAATCGTCGAGCAGGCCGATTGCGACACCCTGTTCAACGCTCCGCAGCACCCCTATAGCTGCGAGTTGCTGCATGCCGAACCCGAGGGCCTGCCACTGTGCCGCGACACCCGCGACACCCGCGACACCGTGCTGGAGGTGGACAATCTCTGCGTCGAATTCCAGGTCGGCGGCGGCCTGCTGAGGCGCAAACAGTACCTGCGGGCGGTGGACGGCATCAGCCTGCGAGTGCAGCAGGGCAAGACCCTGGGCATCGTTGGCGAATCCGGCTCGGGCAAGTCGACCCTGGGCCAGGCGATCCTGCGGCTGCTGGATTCCCAAGGTGGCATCCGCTTCCAGGGCCAGGCCCTGGACGGGCTCAACCAGAAACAGCTGCGGCCCTGGCGCAAGCAGATGCAGGTGGTGTTCCAGGATCCCTTCGGCAGCCTCAGCCCGCGCATGTCGGTGGCGCAGATCATCAGCGAGGGGCTGGAAGTGCACAGCCAGTACGATGCCCACCAGTGCGACGAGCAAGTGATCCGCGCCCTGGAGGAAGTCGGCCTCGACCCGGAAAGCCGCCATCGCTATCCCCACGAATTCTCCGGCGGCCAGCGCCAGCGCATCGCCATCGCCCGGGCCCTGGTGCTCAAGCCGGCGCTGATCCTGCTGGACGAACCCACTTCGGCCCTGGATCGCACGGTGCAAAAACAAGTGGTGACCCTGTTGCGCCAGCTCCAGGAGAAGTACGGCCTGACCTACCTGTTCATCAGCCACGACCTGGCGGTGGTCCGCGCCCTGGCCCACGACATGATCGTGATCAAGGACGGCCAGGTAGTGGAAAGCGGCGCCAGCCACCAGGTATTCGCAGCCCCGCAGCACCCCTACACCCGGGAACTGCTGGCCGCCGCCCAACCCGGCTAAACCTCCGGCAATCCACGCCCCACCCCGTTCGCGCCCGCTATGCGCCCATGCGCAGCCTGCGACAGCGGCTACACCAAGCATCGCCCCTGTAGCCGCTACCGAGCCTGCGAGGCTGCGGCAAGGTCCGCAGGACCTTGCCGCAATCTCCAGCCACCCCTTCCCTGGTCGCGCCCGGGAGGGGATTGTCGGCATAATCGGCGCCGCCAGCCCCAGGACCGCAGCCCATGAACGACAGCGAAAACCTCAAGGACTACCAGCGTGTGCGCCAACTGGCGATCCGCTCGCTGTTCGAGATCATCGAGCAATCCAGCGAAGGCACGGTGATCGTCGACCGCGACGCCAATATCGTCTGGATGAACGAGCGCTATGCCCGGCGTTTCGGCCTGGAGTCGGCGACATTCGCCATCGGCAAGCCCTGCGAGAGCGTGATCCCCGGCAGCCTGCTGCGTGAAGTGGTGCGCACCGGCCGGCCGATCCTGCTGGACATGCAGGACACCCCCAAGGAACCGCTGGTGGTCATGCGCCTGCCGATCCACGATGCCGCGGGCCTGGTGATCGGCGCCATCGGTTTTGCCCTGTACGACGAGCTGCGCAGCCTCTCGCCGATGCTCAAGCGCTACCTGAGCATGCAGGAAGAACTGGCCTCCACCCGCTCGCTGCTGCGGGCCCGGCAGACCAAGTACAACTTCGCCCATTTCATCGGCACCAGCAGCGCCAGCCTGGAGGTCAAGCGCCGGGCCCGGCGCGGCGCCAGCACTGAGTCGCCGGTGTTGCTGCAAGGCGAGACCGGCACCGGCAAGGAGCTGCTGGCCCAGGCCATCCACGCCGCCTCGCCACGGGCGCACAAGCCCTTCGTCAGCATCAACAGCGCGGCGATTCCCGATGCCCTGCTGGAAGCGGAGTTCTTCGGCACCGCCCCCGGCGCCTTCACCGGCGCCGACCGCAAGGGGCGCGCCGGCAAGCTGCAGATCGCCCAGGGCGGCAGCCTGTTCCTCGACGAAATCGGCGACATGCCGCTGCCCCTGCAGAGCAAGCTGCTGCGGGTGCTGCAGGAAAAGGAGTTCGAGCCGGTGGGCTCCAACGAGGTGATCCACAGCGATGTGCGGATCATTGCCGCCACCTCCACCGACCTGGAGGCGGCGATCAAGCGCGGAGAATTCCGCGCCGACCTGTATTACCGCCTCAATGTACTGCCGATCCAGGTGCCGGCCCTGCGCGAGCGCCTGGACGACCTGCCGGCGCTGAGCGAAGGCATCCTCGAAGAACTGCGCAGCCAGCACGAGCTGACACCCGAGGCCCTGGCGCTGCTGGGCCAGCACGCCTGGCCGGGGAACATCCGCGAACTGCGCAACGTGCTGGAGCGCGCGGCGTTGCTCAGCGACGACCTGCTGCTCGGTGCCGGGGATATTCGGGCGGCGATTGGCAACTTCAACCCACTGCCGCCCACGGCCATCGCCGCGTCCGCCGAGGCGTTGCCCCATGAAACCTTTGCCGCGGCGCGTGAGCGTTTCGACCGTCAGTTGATCGAGACGACCCTGGCGCAATGCGCCGGCAAAGTGGACCAAGCGGCCCGGCGCCTCGGCCTGGGCCGCTCGACGCTGTACAAGAAAATGGCAGCCCTGGGCATCGCTGAGTCTCAATAAAGAGACACATATCTCCATTTGGAGAAATAGCCAGCGCTTCGCGCTGATCGCGGGAAAGACCCATCCTTACAGAGACGTGCGTGGCTTTTGTAGGAGCGAGGCTTGCCCGCGATAGCACCCTCAGGCCCGAGAAAAGTCTCAAAATAGAGACAAAATTCCCTGCCGCCACTTAATAAATATAAAAACTCTTTATATTTCAATAACTTGTAAAAATGGCACAAAACTCGCTATAGCCCCTCTCCACACGCGGTACCCACAACAAGAACAATCCTGGAGAGACACACCATGAGTGTGATCATTGCCCTGGCAGCCCTGGCGCTGCTGATGCTGGCCGCCTACCGTGGCTACAGCGTCATCCTGTTTGCCCCCATCGCCGCCCTCGGCGCCGTCCTGCTCACCGACCCATCCGCCGTAGCGCCTGCCTTCACCGGGGTGTTCATGGAAAAGATGGTGGGTTTCATCAAGCTGTACTTCCCGGTGTTCCTGCTGGGTGCGGTGTTCGGCAAGCTGATCGAGTTGTCGGGGTTCTCCCGCTCCATCGTCGCCGCCGCCATCCGCCTGTTGGGCACCCGCCAGGCGATGCTGGTGATCGTGCTGGTCTGCGCCCTGCTGACCTACGGTGGCGTGTCGTTGTTCGTGGTGGTGTTCGCGGTCTACCCGTTCGCCGCCGAGATGTTCCGCCAGAGCGACATCCCCAAGCGCCTGATCCCGGCGACCATTGCCCTGGGGGCGTTCTCCTTCACCATGGACGCCCTGCCCGGCACCCCGCAGATCCAGAACATCATCCCCAGCACCTTCTTCAACACCACCGCCTGGGCCGCGCCCTGGCTGGGGCTGATCGGCACCCTGTTCGTATTCTGCGCCGGCATGCTGTTCCTCCAGCGCCAACGCAGCAAGGCGCAAAAGGCCGGTGAAGGCTACGGCAGCAACCTGCGCAACGAACCGGAGACCGCTGCCGACCTCAAGCTGCCCAACCCCTGGGTGGCCCTGTCGCCGCTGTTGCTGGTAGGGGTCATGAACCTGCTGTTCACCCACTGGATCCCCCAGTGGTATGGCAAGACCCACAGCCTGGCCCTGCCGGGCATGGCGGCGCCGGTGACCACCGAGATCGCCAAGCTCACCGCCATCTGGGCGGTACAGGCCGCCTTACTGGTGGGCATCCTGATGGTGCTGGCATGTGGCTTCGGCGCCATTCGCAGCAAGCTCGCCGAAGGCAGCAAGAGCGCGGTCAGCGGCGCCTTGCTGGCGGCCATGAACACCGCCTCGGAGTATGGCTTCGGCGCGGTGATCGCGTCCCTGCCGGGGTTCCTGGTGCTGGCCGACTGGCTCAAGAGCATCCCCAACCCGCTGGTCAACGAGGCCATCACCGTGACCCTGCTGGCGGGCATCACCGGCTCCGCCTCGGGCGGCATGAGCATCGCCCTGGCGGCCATGTCCGAGAGTTTCATCAGCGCCGCCCACGCCGCCAACATTCCCTTGGAAGTGCTGCACCGGGTGGCCGCCATGGCCAGCGGCGGCATGGACACCCTGCCCCACAACGGCGCGGTGATCACTCTGCTGGCGGTCACCGGGCTGACCCACCGCGAGGCCTACAAGGACATTTTCTGCATTACCCTGATCAAGACCCTGGCGGTCTTCGTCGTCATCGCCACTTTCTACGCCACTGGCATCGTGTGAGGTATTCATGACCACTCTTTCTGGCAAGACCGCCCTGGTCACCGGTTCCACCAGCGGTATTGGCCTGGGTATCGCCCAGGTCCTGGCCCGGGCCGGAGCCAACCTGATTCTCAACGGCTTCGGCGACGCCTCCCAGGCTATCGCCGAGGTTCGGCAGCACGGCGTCAAGGTTGGCCACCACCCGGCGGACGTCAGCGACCCGGCGCAGATCGCCGAGATGTTCGCCTATGCCGAACGCGAGTTCGGTGGCGTCGACATCCTGGTGAACAACGCCGGCATCCAGCACGTGGCCACCGTCGAGGCATTTCCGGTGGAACGCTGGGACGCGATCATCGCCATCAACCTGTCGGCGGTGTTCCACAGCACCCGCCTGGGGCTGCCGGGCATGCGCGCCAAGGGCTGGGGGCGGATCGTCAACGTCGCCTCGGTGCACGGCCAGGTGGGTTCGGTGGGCAAGGCCGCCTATGTCGCGGCCAAGCACGGGGTGATCGGCCTGACCAAGGTGGTGGGCCTGGAGACCGCCACCAGCAACGTCACCTGCAACGCCATCTGCCCGGGTTGGGTGCTGACCCCGCTGGTGCAGAAGCAGATCGACGACCGCGCGGCCAGCGGCATCGACCCGCAACAGGCGCGCCACGACCTGCTGGCGGAAAAGCAGCCCTCCCTGGAGTTCGTCACCCCGGCGCAGCTGGGCGAGCTGGTGCTATTTTTGTGCAGTGATGCCGCAGCCCAGGTCCGCGGTGCGGCCTGGAACATCGATGGCGGCTGGCTGGCGCAATAACGGCAGCGGCAAGCTGTAAGCGGTGAGCCGCCAGCAACAGCAGATCAGAAGAACAACAAGAGAGCCCTTGCATGTCCGACATACTCTGGCAACCCAGCGCCGAGCGCATTGGCAAGACGCGCATCGACGCCTTCCGCCGCTTCATCAACCAGCGCCACGGCCTGGACATCGGCGACTACCCCGGCCTGCACCAGTGGAGCATCGACCAGCGCGAAGCCTTCTGGCAGGCCATCGTCGACTTCTTCGAGGTCAGCTTCCACCAAGGCGCCGAATGCGTGCTGCGCGAAGGGCCGCAGATGCCCAGCGCCCAGTGGTTTCCCGGGGCCACCCTGAACTTCGCCGAACACCTGCTCAAGCGCCGCGACGACAGTGTGGCGGTGGTCGCGATCGCCGAAGACGGCCAGCGCCAGCAACTGACCTACGCCGAGCTGGCGGCCCAGGTCGCCGGCCTGCAAGCCAGCCTGCGGGCCATCGGGGTCGGCCTGGGCGACCGGGTGGCGGCCTGCATGCCCAATACCTGGCAGACCCTGGTGGGCATGCTCGCCACCACCAGCCTGGGTGCGGTGTGGTCCAGTTGCTCGCCGGACTTCGGCACCCAGGGCGTGATCGACCGTTTCGGCCAGATCGAACCCAAGGTGCTGATCACCTGTGCCGGCTACCGCTACGCCGGCAAGGATGTGGACCAGGGTGAAAAGATCGACCAGATCCTCCAGCGCCTGCCCTCCCTGGAACAACTGCTGATCGTGCCCGGCACCCGGCCCCAGGCCCGCGCCGAGGACTACCGGACCCAGGCCCGGGTCAGCCTGTGGCAGGACTTCTACCGGAGCGGCGGCGACCCCGTGTTCGTCGCGGTGCCCTTCGCCCACCCGCTGTACATCCTCTACTCCAGCGGCACCACCGGGGTGCCCAAGTGCATCGTCCATGGCACCGGCGGGGTGCTGTTGCAGCACCTCAAGGAACACGGCCTGCACGCCGACCTCGGCCCCGGCCAGCGGCTGTTCTACTACACCACCTGCGGCTGGATGATGTGGAACTGGCTGGTCTCGACCCTGGCCACCGGCGCCAGCCTGGTGCTCTACGACGGCTCGCCGTTCCACCCCCATAACGAGCGCCTGATCGACCTGATCGACAGCGAAGCGATCAACGCCTTCGGCACCAGCCCCAAGTACCTGGCCGCCCTGGAGAAAGCCGGTAGCCGGCCACGCCTGAGCCACCGCCTCGACAGCCTCAAGACCCTGCTGTGCACTGGCTCGCCGCTGTCGCCCCAGAGCTACGACTACGTGTATCGGCAGATCAAGGCCGACTTGTGCCTGGCCTCGATGTCCGGCGGCACCGATATCGTCGCCTGCTTCGTCGCCGGCAACCCGGTGCAAGCGGTGCGCCGTGGCGAGATGCAGGGCAAGGGCCTGGGCATGGCCATCGAAGTCTGGAACGACCAGGGCCAGCCGGTGCTCGGCGAGAAAGGCGAACTGGTCTGCACCCGGCACTTCCCGAGCATTCCGGTGGGGTTGTGGAACGATCCGGACCAGAGCCGGCTGCGCGACTCCTACTTCAAGTTGTTTCCCGGGGTCTGGGCCCAGGGCGACTACGCCGAACAACTGGCCGATGGCGGCTGGCTGATCCACGGTCGTTCGGACGCGGTGCTCAACCCCGGCGGCGTGCGCATCGGCACTGCGGAGATCTACCGCCAGGTGGAGAAGCTCGAACAAGTGCTGGAGAGCCTGGCCATCGGCCAGAGCTGGGAGCAGGACGTGCGGGTGGTGCTGTTCGTGCGCCTGCAGGAGGGCGTGGCGCTGGACGACGCCCTGCGCGAGCGCATCCGCCAGGTGATCCGCAGCAACACCACGCCACGTCATGTGCCGGCCAGGATCCTTGCGGTGACCGACATCCCCCGGACCATCAGCGGCAAGATCGTCGAGCTCGCAGTGCGTAATGTGGTCCATGGCCTGCCGGTGAAGAATACCGACGCCCTGGCCAACCCCGAGGCCCTGGAACAGTTCCGCGACCGCGAGGAACTGCGCAGCTGATGCACCGCACCGACCGCTCCTGCGGCCGCTGCGCGCCCGTGCGCAGCCTCGCAGGCTCGGCAGTGGCTACAGGCACCGCGCTGGATTGGCTGCGCTTGGTGTAGCCGCTGCCGCAGACTGCGTACGGCCCGGCACAGCCCCCCAAACCTGACTCCCCGCCGCACCTGGCACACCGCGCCAAGCGAGATCGCGGCCGCTGTGCGATGCCCGGCGCTGGTCATCGAACGCCAATGCGGGTGAAAATGACCACGCCAGAACCACCTACACTCCATCCGTTTGCATAGGCAGCACGCTTCACAAGCTGCCGGTCATTGCGCCGTACCGCAGCGCCCAGGACTCCCTCGACATGAATGGCTCCCACCACGGCAGCGAAGCCGCCACCCTGATTGCCCGCCTGGACTGGGCGAGCACGGCCCTGGGTGACTCCGGGCAATGGCCGCAGAGCCTGCGCACCGCGGTAGACATCGTGATCCATTCGCCGATGCCGATGCTGCTGCTCTGGGGTGGCGAACTGACGCAAATCTACAACGATGGCTTCGCCCTGCTGGCGGGCAACAAGCATCCCAGGGCCTTCGGCCAGCCAGCGCACCTGATCTGGCCGGAGCTGATGGATTTTACCGACCCGGTTTATCGCGCCGTGCTCAACGGCCAGGTACGCACCTTCAGCGAGCAGCGCTTCAACCTGCAGCGCACCAACGGCACCGCCTATGAGCTGTGGCTGGACCTGACCTACAGTCCGATCCGCAATGAACACGGCGATGTCGCCGGGATCCTGGTCACCGCCATCGAAACCAACGAACGCCGGCGCATCGCCCTGGAGCTCAAGCAGCGCTCCGACGACAGCCTGCGAGCCCAGCACGAGACCGAAGAACGCCTGCAACTGGCCCTGGCCGCCACCGATGCGGTGGGTACCTGGGACTGGAACATTGGCGAAGACCGCTTCATTGCCGATGCGCATTTCGCCCAACTGCACAGTGTCGACCCACTGCGCTCGCGCCAACTGCCCATCAGCGAGTACCTCAAGGGCGTGCACCCTGAAGACCGCGGCATGGTGGCCCGCAGCATCAAGCACTGCATCAGCCATGGCAGCGAATATGCCGAGGAGTACCGCCTGCAACTGGCTGATGGCCAGATGCGCTGGGTCTTTGCCCGGGGCCGCTGCTACAAGGATCACCATGGCCGGCCGACGCGCTTTCTCGGCGCGGCCCTGGACCTCACCGAGCGCAAGCAGATGGAACAGGCGCTGCGCCAGGGCCAGACCGAGTTGCAGTTGATCATCAACGCCATGCCGGCATTGATCGCCTACGTCGATCGCGAAGAGCGCTTTCGCCTGAACAACAGCGCCTACCTGGACTGGTACGGCGTGACGCCCCAGGAGCTGTACGGCAAGACCATCCGCGAGGTGGTAGGCGAAGAAATCTATGCCTCGCGAGCCGAGAAGATCGCCCTCGCCCTGTCCGGCAAGCCGTGCAGCTTCGAGGCCAATTCCCCCCATCGCGACGGTCGCCCGCGCCATGCCCTGACCCGCTACCTGCCACGCCATGGCGCCGATGGCGCAGTCAACGGGTTCTATATCTTCGTCAACGACGAGACCGAGCGCCGGCAGACCGAGGAAGCCCTGCGCAACCTCAATGAAACCCTGGAGGAGCGGGTCAATCGCCGCACCGAGGCGCTGGCCACGGCCAACCAGCGCCTGCAGAACGAGATGTTCGAGCGCGAGCGCGCCGAAGACGCCCTGCGCCATGCGCAGAAAATGGAAGCGGTGGGCCAGCTCACTGGCGGTATCGCCCATGACTTCAACAACATGCTGACCGGCATCATCGGCAGCCTGGACCTGATGCAGCGCTACATCGACAACGGCCGCAGCGACCAGATCGGCCGTTTTACCGACGCAGCCATGTCGTCGGCCAAGCGCGCGGCCTCCCTGACCCATCGCCTGCTGGCTTTCTCCCGCCGCCAGTCACTGGACCGCCGCCCCCTGGACCCGAACCAACTGGTGCGCTCGCTCAATGATCTGTTCAACCACACCAAGGGCGAGCACATCGAACTGCACTTGCAACTGGCCGATGGCATCTGGTCGGTGAATACCGACGCCAGCCAACTGGAAAACGCCCTGCTCAACCTGGTGATCAATGCTCGCGATGCCATGCCCAACGGCGGGCGGCTGCTGATCGAGACCAGCAACAGCTACCTGGACGGCAGCGACATCAGCACCCTGGAGCCCGTCAAGGCTGGCGACTACGTCATGCTCGGCGTCAGCGACAACGGCGCTGGCATGAGCCCGCGGATCCTGGCCAAGGCCTTCGACCCCTTCTTCACCACCAAGCCCATCGGCCAGGGCACGGGCCTGGGCCTGTCGATGATCTACGGCTTCGCCCAACAGTCGGGGGGACACGTGACCATCAGCAGCGAGCCGGACCAGGGCACCTGCGTGCGCCTCTACCTGCCGCGCCTGCACGCCGCGCCCCAGGAGCACAGCGAACCCGGTGCCAGCGGCGAGCCGCCCCAGGCCATTGCCGGGGAAAGCGTGGTGGTGGTCGAGGACGATCCGGCGGTGCGCATGCTGGTGCTCAATGTGCTGAGCGAACTGGGCTACCGCGCTTTCGAAGCCGAAGACGCTCGTAGCGCCCTGCCCTTGCTGGAGTCGCCGATGCGTGTCGACCTCTTGGTGACCGACGTCGGCCTGCCGGGCATGAACGGGCGGCAACTGGCAGAAATCGCCCGCCAGCATCGCCCCGGGCTCAAGGTGCTGTTCATGACCGGTTATGCGGAAAAGGCCGCCGAGCGCCAGGGCTTCCTGGAGCCGGGCATGGACTTGATGGCCAAGCCGTTTTCCATCGAGGAGCTGGCGCAGAAGATTCGCCAGATGATCGGCCGCGAGCCTGCGAATCAGGCATAATCCGCGGCCGCCGATTTCCCGCGACAAGGTTACCCCCATGAAAGCCCAAGCCCGCCACATCCTGGTGAAAACCGCCGAAGAGGCCGAACAGCTCAAGCAGCGCATCGCCAAGGGCGAAGCCTTCGACGTGCTGGCCAAGAAGTACTCCACCTGCCCGTCCGGCAAGCGCGGCGGCGACCTGGGCGAAGTGCGCCCGGGACAGATGGTCGGTGCCATCGACCAGGTGATCTTCAAGAAACCCCTGCGCACCGTGCACGGCCCGATCAAGAGCAAGTTCGGCTACCACCTGGTGCAAGTCTTCTTCCGCGACTGACCGGTAGCCGCTGCCGAGCCCGCGAAGCTGCGCCAAGGCCCACAGGGCCCACAGGGCCTTCAGCGCCTTCAGCGCCTTCAAGACCGACCCTGCGGCCCATACGCAGCCTGCGGCAGCGGCTACACCGTGTGGCGAGGAATCAGGGCACCAGGGTGCTGGATCACCCGTGCCGCCAGGCGATGCCCGGCTTCGGCGGCTGAAACCGGCTCCTGCCCTGACAAACGTGCAGCCAGGTAGGCGGCGCTGAACGAATCCCCCGCCGCCGTGGTATCCACCACCTTGCCCACTTGCTGCGCCGGCACCTGGTACAGGCCCTCGCCACAGCGCACCCAGCACGGCTGGGCACCGCACTTGACCACCACTTCGGCCAGCCCGGGATAGGCCGCCAGCACCGCTTCAGCATCGGCATGGCCGAACAGCGCCTGTTCGTCATCCAGGGTCAGCAGCGCCAGGTCGACTTGCTCCAGCACCTGCCGGTAGGCCTGCCGCGCCTGTTCCACGGATGCCCAGAGCCTGGGCCGGTAGTTGTTGTCGAACACCACCTGCGCCCCTCGCCGACGGGCCTCGGGCAACAGTTCCAACAACCGGGCACGACCGGACTCGCCCAGCACCGCCAGGGTGATGCCGCTGAAATACAGCACGTCGTAGCCCTGCAACTGCTCCAGGATCGCCCCCGCCGCCGGGGTGTTGAAGCAGTCGCGCACCGCCGCCTCGTTGCGCCAATACAAAAAGCGCCGCTCGCCACGCTCATCGGTCTGGATGCAATACAACCCCGGCAAGCGCCCGGGCAGGCGCTGGACCTTGTCCAGGCCGATCCCCTCGGCGGCCCAGGCCTGGCACATGGCTTCGCTGAAACTGTCGTCGCCCAGGGCGGTGACGTAATCGACCCGGGCGCCCTCACCCAGTTCCCGGGCCAGGTACACCGCAGTGTTCAAGGTGTCGCCGCCGAAGCTCTGTTGCAGGCTGCCGTCGGCGCGATGTTGCAGTTCGATCATGCATTCGCCGATCAAGGCGATGCGCAGGTTGGCGGTGTTCATGATGAAGGCATCTCTGGCGAGTATTTGTGTTGTCGGGGAGGACATCATCACCTGCGCAGCAGGTGCCAGAATCAGAAGCAGGTCTCGAGGTTTTCCAAGACCCGCAAGTGCTCGTCCACCAACAACCCGGTGCGCCACTTGTCGAACGTCAGGCATGGGTGGGAGGTGCCGAAGGAGAGGATGTCCCCCACCCGCAGCTGTACCCCAGGGGCGACGGTGAGGAAGGCATGCTGGTCCATGACCGCGGTGACCTTGCAGCCACTGACATCATCCCCGGCGCCCGCCTCGGCCCCGGCCCGGTAGCGCCGCAACGGCACCGGCAGGCCGGCGTCATAGGCCACGTCGCGCTTGCCCAGGGCCACCACCGCGAAGCCCGGCTCCGGCAGCGACTGCACATGGGCCCAGACCTCCATCGCCGGGCGCAGGCCTTCGTCCAGGTCGCTGCGCCGGTCCAGCACGCAGCACTGGGCCTCTTTGTAGATCCCATGGTCATGGGCCACATAACTGCCCGGGCGCAGTACGCTGAGGAACCGGCCCTTGGCGTTATGGGTCTTAAAAGACTCGGCGATCAGGTCGTACCAGGCCGAGCCCGAAGCGGTGATGATCGGCCGCTCGATGGCGAACAGGCCGTCGTCTTGCAGGTCCACCGCCAGGCGCACCAGGGAGTCGGCGAACCGGCGAATGCCCGCTACCGCCTGGTCGCCATGGATCACCCCCTCGTAGCCTTCGATCCCGCACAGGGCCAGCGCCGGCTGGGCCTTGATCGCCCGGGCCAGTTGCACGACCTCCTGCTCGCTGCGACAGCCACAGCGCCCGCCCACCACGCCGTACTCGATCATCACCTTGAGGGTGACGCCGCGCTGGGCGAAAAACGCCCCCAGGTCGGCGACGTTGTCCGGGTGATCGACCATGCAATAGAAGTCGAAATCCCCAGCGGCCAGCAACTCGGCCACCAGCGCCATGTTCGGCGCGCCCACCAGTTGGTTGGCCATCAGCACCCGGCGCACGCCATGGGCATAGGCCGCCCTCGCCTGCGCGGCGGTGGCCAGGGTGATGCCCCAGGCGCCGGCGTCCAATTGCCGCTGGAACAACCCCGGCATCATGCTGGTCTTGCCATGGGGGGCCAGTTCGGCGCCGCTGGCGCTGACGAAAGCCTGCATCCAGCGGATATTGTGTTCCAGGGCCTGGCGATGCAGCACCAGGGCCGGCAGGCTGACGTCCTTGAGCAAGCTGGCGCCGATGGCGGCCGCGCCCTTTTGCACCAGCGGCAGATTCGAAACAGAAGACATGTGGCGACTCCTTGGCAAAGCGGCCAGCGACGGCCGCGGGGGTACAGGTTAGTCGTTGATCCGCCGGGCCAGGCGATCGGCGCTGTCGAGCAGCACCTGGCGATAGTGGCGGTAGTTGGCCTGTGCATCGGCCCGGGGCGCGACGATGCACAGGGTACAGACGCACACCCCGTGCTCGTCGCGCACCGGCGCGGCAAAACAATGGGTGAAGGTGTCGGCGACGCTGTCGAAAGAGAAGAAACCTTCCGCGCTGGCCTGGCGGATTTCCTTGCGGAAAACCTCCAGCGACAAGCGCTGGCCATCGGGCAGGATGAAGTCGCCCTCGTCGATCAACTCGACGATCTGCTCATCGCTCAAGTGCCCCAGCAGCAAGCGCCCGGACGCGGTCCAGGGAATGGGCGCGTTCTCGCCGATGTCCGAGGAAATGCGAAAGTGCCGCTCGCCCTCCTTCATCAACGCCACCGTGTACTTGCGCCCATTGAGCAGGCACATCTGCGCGGTTTCCCCGGTCTGGGCGACTATGTCTTGCAGGGCCTGGTCGGCCTCGCGGCTCAGGTCGAAATGCCGCAAGTGCGCCTGGCCGAGAAAGTACAGCTGGCGCCCCAGGTACACATGCCCGTCGCGCCCCACCGGCTCCAGGATGCGCCGCTCCAGCAGCGACTCCACCAGCTCGTAGACCGTGGACTTGGGGCTGCCCACGCCCTTGGCGATATCGTTGGGGCGCAGCGGCTGGCCGACCTCCTTGAGGAAGTCGAGGATGTCGAACGCCCGATCCAGGCCCCTGGCCCGGCGCTTGATGTTGTCTTCGCTCATCTTCGAACCATTCCCCAAAGCACTCCCATTCACGCCTCGACTTGCCGCTTGCAGCTAGCCGCTTACCGCTGCTTGTAAGCCACGCAGTCGATCTCGACCTTGCAGTCCACCATCATGCTGGCCTGCACACAGGCCCGGGCAGGCGCGTGTTCGGGCTTGAAGTACTCGCCGAAGACCTTGTTGAAACTCCAGAAATCCCGCGGGTCTTCCAGCCACACGCCAACCCGCACCACATCCTCCAGGCCGTAGCCGGCCTCTTCGAGAATGGCCACCAGGTTGCGCAGGGTCTGATGGGTCTGCTCAACAATGCCGCCATGGATGATTTCGCCATCCAGCGCCGGCACCTGGCCGGACACATGCAACCAGCCATCGGCCTCCACGGCGCGGGCGAAAGGACGCGGCTGGCCACCGCCTGCGGTGCTGCCAGTGCCGTAACGGGTAATGCTCATGGGGTTTCTCCTGGTTGAAGGTGGCCATCCACGACCACGCCTGAGAGCTCCGCAGCCCATCGCAGCAGCGACGGGCTCCGAACAATATTTCCGCTACAACGGAATTAGAATCGTAGTAACGGAATATTGATGGAGTCTGCCATACAAACCAACGGCGGCAACAGAGGAAAAATCGAACGCGCGCTCTCAGTCCTGTAGCTGCTGTCGAGCCCGGGCGAGGCTGCGACAAGGGCCGCAGGACCTTCGGCGGATTGACGATCCCAGCGCCCGCTGCGCACCCGTGCGCAGCCTGGGGCAGCGGCTCCACAAGGCGATGCCAGGGCTTTCGCTCTGTTTAGATTTGCTTTGGCTTTTAATCCTGAAGGCCCCGTTGACCACGATGGCCGAACGCAGGCATTGAACCGTGGGTGACCCGGCAGGACGCCGGGTTAGCCGCATTGGCTATGGATCAATGCCGGAGAGAGGGCATGTCGAGCCTAGGCAAGGCACCGAGTGGAGGGACAAGCGTTTTTGCTTACTTTTTTGGCGAAGGCCTCAATCAAAGTCAGAAACGCACAACACCCACCAGAGATTCCGAGCCCCCTGACACACCACATAAGCAGAAGAAATCGTCGATCCCCGGGTCAATTCACACCAATCGAGGCTGTCAAACCGATACACCACAAGCTCGGAAAACGGCGCCGGAAACACGGCCTCCAGCGCCTCTCCCAGCAACTTCCGAGCGTTGGCCAGGCTCAACCCGCGGGTCGAGTGATGACACCCGCCCCGCAGCACCACCGCCAGCAACGAGCCCTCGAACTCGTATCGATTCAGCAGGGAAAAAGGTCCGAACTCAGGCTCGACCTGCCCGATCGCAGTCGACCCGGCGAAGTCGCTGAAACGCTCCAGAAACTCGGCCAGTCGCCGCCCCTCGCCCAGTACCCTGATGCAAGGATCTGGCTTGAAGAAGCTGGAAACCACCTCGCCACACCGGGCAAGCACGGCCAGCAGTTCGGCAAGGGGCGGCTTGTCGACGACGAACTCGCTGGCAACGGTAAATGGCGCTACCGCCTCGTGCTTCAGGTTCTGATCTTGACTCATGCTGGATACCCGACTTTCAACGCAAATAGGCAATCGCCCTGGCGGCTACTGCGCCCTGAGCTGCTGCGACCGCAGATAACCGCAACGGCACCGCTCAGAACGAACAGGCCAGAGGGGCGACAATGTAGCGGCCGCCTACCTGAACGGCAAATCCGCAAGCCATCGTGCCCCGCGAGCCCATCGCTCTTACGCCTTGAAGGTCAACACCGGCGAAAACCGCGCAATCACCGACACCGTTTGCTCCTCCACCTGGGAACGAATCACCTGCCCGATCTCCTTGTACGCCCCCGGCGCCTCCTCGATCATCCGCTCCTCCTTGGTGGTGATGCACTCCACCCCCTGCAACCCCAGGAACGCCTTGTCCCGCTTGGCCCGCACGATCACGTCGCCACGCGACATCGAACGCCCGGCGCCGTGGCTGGCCGAACGCATCCAGCGCTCGTTGCCCAGGCCGGTCAGCAGGTAGGAATCGTGGCCCATGCTCCCGGGAATCAGCAGCGGCTGCCCGGCATAGGCCGGGGTCGCGCCCTTGCGGTGCACGTTGCCCACCTCCTCGCGCAACACGATGTTGTGCGGCACATCGACGATCAGCGGCGCCTCGATTCCCGCGCCGAACACCTGCCGGGTGCGCTGGCGCACCATCTCGGCGATCAGCGCGCGGTTGGCATCGGCATAGTGCGCGGCGCTGTGCATCGCCAGCAGGTACTCGTCGGCCATCTCGCCGAACAGGGCGAAGATCTTCGATTGCGGATGCTTCAGGCCCGCCGGCCACAAAGCCTTGGCCTTGTCCATCCAGCGCCGCCCGACATAGAACCCGACATCCCGCGAGCCGGTGTGGATCATCATCACCACCTGCCCCACCGCCAGGCCGTGGGTAAAGCAGGCCTGGCGATCCACCAGCTCGGTAACCACCTGGATCTCGACGAAGTGATTGCCGCCGCCCAGGGAGCCCAGGCCCGGATCCCGCAAGACCTGCCGCGACCGGTCCTGCAAGGCCTCCGGGCCATAGGCGGCGCGACCACGGGCAAAGGACGACTCATGCAGGCCAGCCAGCTCGCGCTGCAACTGAGCAAAATCCGCTCCGGCGAACAAGCCGACCGGGGCCTGCTGTCGGACCTGGGCCCAGAAGTCCCCCAGGCCCGCCTCGAACAACGCGCTCATGGCTTGCGGGCTGGTGGGAATGTTGCGCGTGCCTTCCAACAGGTCGCCACGCACCAGGGCGGTCCACTTGGCCTTCTGCGCCATGAACTGCTCGTAGTCCAGGCCCAGCTTGTGCAGGCGCATGCCACAGTTGATATCGGTGCCAATGGCCTGGGGCACGACCAGGTCATGACTGGTGACGATCACGCTGCCCACCGGAATCGAGCTGCCGGTGTGGAAGTCCGGCGTGGCACACGCGCACTTCACCTCGCCGCCATGGGGGTGGGCAACCCGGGCGAAATCCATGAGTTGGGTGATGGCCTTCTCTTCGATGGCAAAACCTTCGGGCAACAGCAAATCCGCCTTGAGCCCGGCGTCATTGATCGAGGAGATGGAAAGGGAATTGGAATTCAGGCGTTCGATGGCCACCCCGGAACGGGCGAGCTTGTGCTGAATTCTCTTGAACGGTACGTGGGTCATATTCGACTGCTTTTTTTGGACGCAACAAAACAACCACCCTTTTGGTGGCTGGAATTGTCTGGTCAGCAGCGAAACTTAGACGGCGCGTATGGTGAACAGCGCCAGGCCGGATGTAAATAGTGTCGAGCAAATATTTGCCAGCAGGGTGGCCGACTTTCAACCAGGCCAGTCCACCGGCAGATGAGAGGCCAAGCCAGCCTCGATGACCGCGAACAACTGGCGCAGCAGGTCGTCACCGGCCACCGACGTAGCGTAGAGGTAGTCACCGCTCCAGTGGTCCCATCCCGCCTCGAGCACCCATCCATCACGGCAGAACGAGGGGTAAATGCCCGCGCCCATAGCTGACCGAGCCTTGCAGTGCAGGCCCGTTCCAGCCTACTGGAAACTGTGTTTCGACCAGGTCTTCCAGGGGGTGTACTCCAACTCGAAGAGAAATCGCTGGCCCACCGGCAACGAGGTCAGGAAAACCGACATCTGTTGCAGATCCAGGGTTGCACAGCGCGCCTCCAGGCGCTGCACCAGATCGGAATCCGGCTTGAAGTCGGGCAGGCGCTCGTCAATGGCGACCCATTCCACCTGGCAGCGTGCTATCTGCCCCTGCTCGCTGACGACGCCGTGGAACCGAGCGATGCCGATGCTATCCAGGCGCTCGCCGACAAACAGCTGCCGCCAGAGATACCGCTCCTGATCCCTGTACTCACGGACCGTTGCACGGACTCGTTGCTCCTCCATGGGGCGCGACTGGGGGGGCGAGAAAACCATCGGGATCACCACTTGCAGGTTTTCCCCCGGGTCGTTGGAGAACAGTTGTGGCCCAACCCTGGGAAACACCATGTTCCAGCAGATCTCCTCCAGCAGCGGCGCCAGCTTGCGATTGTCCGGAAATCGTTGCAGTGGGTAGTCGGGCAGAGCCTCGGCGGTACAACTGACCACCTCGTTGCGACGGTTGATCATCGCACGCAGTGACAGCCCGCCGACCCAATCGTCGAAGTGATACCTGTTCACGCCCTGATCCAGGACCTGCTTGAAGTCGGCGCGAAGACTCGCCATCCGATCCTGAGCCTGTTGTTCCTCGCTCTGCACTGAGGAGCTCCTACAGCCAGCTATCATCAGCAGCCCGCCCAGCAACAGGCTCCCAGCGGCAAACCGCATCAGGCATTCAAAAAGTCGGTAGTGCACGGTTCGCTCCATGGGAAAGTCCAGGCCCCGGGACCTGCAGCAGGTCGCATCATCCAAGGGCCGGGAGCATATAGGCTGGCGCGAAGACACACAAAAGCTGGTTTTGCCCGAGCCGATCCCCTCAGGGCTGGCCGCCGTTGACGCCCAGCACCTGCTCCAGGTGCTTGACCTCGGCGTCCGACAGCGGCGGTGCCGCAAGCGCCGCGCTCGGCGGGTCCGAAGCCAGCCGAGCCGGCACCGCAGGCTTGGGCCTGGTTACCCGAGTGCGACTCGAGCTGCTCGCAGGATACAACGCCTCATCCAGGCACTTATCGCGCATACCCTGGCTGGACAGGCCCTGGCAGCCCTTGCCATTGGACAATGCACGGGCACCACAGGTGGCCTTGCTGTCCGGGTCCTGCAGGTCGATACAGCTCAAGGAGCCAAAGCCATGCCCCAATACAGAAGCCGCGTCTTCTCCATGGGCAATGCTTGTGCATAGCAACAACGGGGTTAAAAACAGTATGGGGCGCATAGATACAAGCCTACCTGGCGACAGGACACTCCACTGGAGCCCCCTGCCTGAACGAGTGAAGCCTTGTTCTAGCAGTTGAAGATGAAGATTTTCCGCTCCTTGGACACAAAGACCGACCCAATAGCCAGCGAGATGGCATTCTGTCGCCCCTTGTTCGACCCCGGAGGACGTGCCTTGAATCAACGCATCTATCTGATCGGCGCCTCGGGTGCCGGCGTCAGTACCCTGGGCGCGCTCCTGGCACAGCAATTGGGCCTGCCCCATGTCGACGTCGACGAACACTACTGGCACCCCAGCGATCCGCCCTTCCAGCAGGCGCGCCCCGTAGAACAGCGGCTGCTGGGCCTCAAGCAGGCCCTGGAGGACAAGCCCTGGGTACTCTCGGGCTCGATGGACGGCTGGGGCGATGCAATCATCGCGCAAGCCGACTGGGTGTTGTATGTCGATACCCCCACGCCTTTGCGCCTGCAACGCATCCGCTCACGGGAACGACAGCGTTTTGGCCCGCGAATCCTGCCCGGCGGCGACATGCATACCCAGCACCTGGCCTTTCTCGAATGGGCAGCGGCCTACGACGGCGGCTCTCGGGCAGGTCGCAGCCGCCCACGTCACAAGGAATGGTTGGCACGACTGGACCAGCCCCAAGGGCGCATCGAAGGTTCAGGTTCAATGCAAAAAATGCTGGACCAGGCATTGGCAATCATCACCAGGCCCTGCTGAGGTCGAATGCGAGCTGGCGTCATCACGGGCCAAGGCATCGCTATTGGACAAAGACTTCCAAGCTCACCGGTTGGGCAAGCGCAAAGATTCGATACGCCACCGGGCGCTCAATGGAACAAAAAAGATACCGCCCAGGCAAAACACGTCAGGACCAACGTCATTCCCATTACATACAACGCCAACGCACGACCCACGGAACCACCTCGCAAAACAGAACACTTGCCCGGCCACCCAACGAGCGGCCAATGGCAGGCATTTTAGCAGCGAGCGACATCATATTGACACATTCATACCGCGCTAATTTGAAAGCTCCCGATAAATGGCAATAGCGTCATTTTTATGACGAAAATGTAATAAACAATTGACTCTTGCGCGCCCGACCGAAGCCTGCCGAAACATCATCTTGCATTTTCCAGACGGTTGGCCCGAACGTCTTTGGAACTTCGATTTGATCCCATTACCAGACCCCCTCTTTTCTTCGCAACCGCGTGCTTGAGCGATAGCGCGCGTTCCGGACCCTGGTTGGACAAGAGTGGATCCCACTGCTTTTATTCAGGATCAGAACCGGTTGCATCACACCCTGGAGAGGTCAATGCCTTTCAAAGTCATGATGGTTTTCGGTACGCGCCCTGAGGCAATCAAAATGGCGCCCCTGGCCCGGGTCCTGCGTCAATGGCCCGGGATCGAGCTGCATATCTGCTCCACCGGGCAGCACCGGGAAATGCTCAGGCAGGTGCTCGACTCCTTCGAGCTGAGTGTCGACGAAGACCTGCAGGTGATGACCCAGGGCCAGTCTCTCAATGGCCTTTCCCAGCAATTGCTGATCAACCTGGATGCCACCTACGAGCGCCTGCAACCGGACATCGTGCTGGTGCACGGCGATACCACCACCAGCTTCATCGCCGCCCTGGCCGCCTTCAACCGCCAGTTGCCCATCGGCCACGTCGAAGCCGGCCTGCGCACCGGCAACCTCAAGGCCCCCTGGCCCGAAGAGGCCAACCGCCGCCTGACCGGAGTGATCGCCGACCTGCACTTCGCCCCCACCGCCAAGTGCGAAGCCAACCTGCTGCGCGAAGGCGTTCCGGAAGCCAACATCGAGATCACCGGCAATACCGTGATCGATGCACTGCTGTGGATGCGCAGCCATCAGGAGGATCTCCACTGGCGCCCTTCTGCCGACTCGCCCCTGGCGGTGCTCGACGACAAGCGGCGCATGGTGCGCGACAGTTATGCCAGTGCCCTGCGGGGTCGGCATCGTCCGCGAAGCCTTTCGCCAGACCAGCGCCGAAGGCCAGCCGTTTCAAGCCGAGCCGGCCCCCCCTGACACCCTGGCGGCCGGTTGCCATGCCACGGCCGTGTTCTCCCTGCGCTACCGACCCTGGGGCCAGGCCTTGCGCACTCCTTAGCTCACCCAAGGGCCGGCGATGTTCAGGACCATTGAAGAACAGGTACTCAGCCAGGCCGCCCCGGCGGCCTTGAAGAACGAGTTCGCCCAATACGATTTCGAACGCCTGCACAGCTTCTGCATCCTGACCTACATCGCCAGCCTGAGCATCTGGCTGATCTTCGACCTGATCGTCAGCTTTCCCGGCCAGCAGGGCTTCACCTTCCTTTCGCTGGTATTCCTGACATTGCTGGTGATCAACACCATCATCCTGGGCTTCACCCGCAGGGCCCGGCACTTCCAATGGGTCAACCTGCTGTTCGTGCTGGTCATCGCCCTGGCCGTGCGGCTGGTGATCGAAGGCCTGCCCATGGACCTGCACCCGGTCTGGCTGATCCTCGGCGCCTCGAGCATTCTCTACAGCGCCTCGGTGATGCCGTTGCGGCGCTGGTCGTTCTTCGTCGCGGTGCTGATCACCTGGAGCGTACTCAACCCCTACTGGATGACCCGCACCTCGATCACCGAACTCAAGGGCCTGATCGTCCTGGCCTACTCGCTGTTCCTCACCGCACTGACCCTGTACAGCTTCATCACCTTGCGCCAGGCCCGGCTGTACAACTACATCATGGCCAAGCGCTTGCTGGAGCAGGCCTATGTCGACGCCCTGACCGAGATACCCAACCGCCGCTCGTTCATGGCCCGCGCTGGCCAGCGCATCAAGGCACAGCCTCGCGAGCCCGAGCATTACCTGGCGATGATCGACATCGACAACTTCAAGAGGATCAACGACCGGTACGGGCACGATATTGGCGACGAGGTGCTCAAGCGCATCGCCGCTGACATCCAGTCGGTCATGAAGGATTTCGACTACGCCCGGCTGGGGGGCGAGGAGTTCGCCGTCTACCTGTCGGGCGTGCACCACGACCACGTCGAGGCCCTCGCCGCACGCCTATGCCAGGTGGTTCGCGAACAACCGACCCGGCACCCGGCCACCATCAGCATCGGCCTGACCCGGATCGAGGACGATGACAGCCTGAACCAGGCACTGGTCAAGGCCGACCAGGCCCTGTACCGGTCCAAGCACGGCGGCAAGGACCGCTATACCTTCCACGTCACGACTGGCTGACAGCGCCCGGTCGACGCGTGCCGCCCTCGATCGCCGAGGGAGGCCAGCCTGGGATCAGTCTTGTGGATCGCCATCAGTGGCCTTGCGCGGCTCGGTAGGCAGCATCCGCACCCGGGTCACCCGCCGCTCCTCGACCGTCATCACCTGGAGGCTCCAGCCTTGCCACTCCAGGCAATCCCCCTTGACCGGCAAGCGGTCCAGCAGGCTCATGACCAGCCCGGCCAGGGTCTGGTAGTCCTCGGTCGGCTCGGCGGCGAAGCCGGTGCGCTGGCGGATCTGCGCCAGGTTCAAGGCACCGCTGACCAGGAACCCGCCCTGCTCCTCGACGATGTCCGGACCTTCGATTTCGCTGGCGTCAGGCAACTCGCCAGCGATGGATTCGAGGATGTCGGTCATGCTCAGGACACCGACGAAATCGCCGAATTCGTTGATCACGAAGGCGATGTGGGTCGAGGCCTTGCGCATCTGCTCCAGGGCATTGAGGATCGTGAAGCTGTCCAGCAGGTTGATCGTGGTCCGCGCCAGGTGCGCAAGGTTCGGCTGGTTGCCGGCCAGGTACTCCTTGAGCAGCTCCTTCTTGTGCACGAAGCCCAGTGGCTCCTCCACCGCACCGTCGCGAATCAGCGGCAGGCGTGAGTAGGACGAATGCATCAGTTTCTCGCGGATGCTTTCGGCGTCGTCGGCCAGGTCGATGTAGTCGACGTCGGCACGTACCGTCATCAGGCTGCGGATCGGGCGTTCGGCCAGTTGCAGTACGCCGCTGATCATCACCCGCTCGCGGCGGTCGAACAGCTCGTTGGGCGCCGTCTCGTCGCCTTCCACCAGGTCGGCGATATCCTCGCCCACCTCCTCCGCTGCCAGCTTGCGCCCGCCCAGCAGGCGCATCACCGCGTGGGCCGTACGCTCGCGCATCGGCCGCAGGCCCTGCAGGGACTTCTTGCGCCGGGCCCGGGCGATCTGGTTGAACAGCTCGATTAGGATCGAGAAGCCGATGGCCGCGTACAGGTAGCCCTTGGGAATGTGGAAGCCCAGGCCTTCGGCGGTCAGGCTGAAGCCGATCATCATCAAGAAGCCCAGGCACAGCATGATCACCGTCGGGTGGCTGTTGACGAAGCGGGTCAGCGGCTTGCTGGCCACGATCATCACGCCGATGGACACCACCACCGCGATCATCATCACTGCCAGCTCGTCCACCATGCCCACGGCGGTGATCACCGCGTCCAGGGAGAACACCGCATCGAGCACCACGATCTGCGCCACGATGGGCCAGAACAGTGCGTAACCGGCGTTGCTGGCCCGCTGGCTGACATGGCCTTCCAGGCGCTCGTGCAACTCCATGGTGGCCTTGAACAACAGGAACACACCACCGAACAGCAGGATCAGGTCACGGCCCGAGAAGCTCTTGCCCCATACCTCGAACAACGGCTGGGTCAGGGTCACCATCCAGGAAATACTGGCCAGCAGGCCCAGGCGCATCAGCAGCGCCAGGGACAGGCCGATGATCCGCGCCCGATCGCGCTGATGGGGCGGCAACTTGTCGGCCAGGATGGCGATGAACACCAGGTTGTCGATGCCCAGCACCAGTTCCAGGACGATCAGGGTCAAGAGGCCAAGCCAGGCCGTGGGGTCTGCGATCCATTCCATACGATTCAGGTTCCTCAGGCGGCCAGGCGCGACACGGCGCCAAGGCGCAAGGCCTCGGGGACGTTCTGGCAAGGGTGGGAAGCGGCGGATGCCGGGAAAACGTGGCGACTGGCATGGCAGCCTGGGCGCCTGCGCCTCAGGATGACGCAGTGGCGTGGGAAAGCAGGGGGTAAGGCGGAATGAGAGCGCCGATTGGGGGGCTCCGAGAGCGTGTTCATGCAAGTCCTGAGTGAAAAAACGGATTTGGAGATTACAGGGAGGGCGAGCCGACTCCCCAGCGGGAAATCATTACAAAACTTTATCCGGCCCGCCCCCGCGGCATCAGTTCTTACGGGTGGCGTCATCCAGCGCGAGGATGGTATGAGCATTGGTCACGGTGGTCGCCAGGGTGTTGATCACCCCGGAACGCAAGGCTCCTAGCGTCGCCGCGGCCTTGGTGTTCTCGCTGGCGATGGCCACCACATCGGGAATTCTCACCAACTCCTGTACCGTCAGCCCGATCACCCGACCCTGCATTGCGTTGACCGCCGGCTGGCCATGAATGTCGATGAAGTCGTAACCCATCATGTCGCCCACAGTGCCGGACAGGCGCGCCTGGGCAATCTCCTGGGGCGAGAACCAGCCCATGCGCACCATATTGCTGTTCTCGCTCATGTCGCCGATGCCGATCAGGGCAATGTCCGCGCGCCGCGCCCGGTCCAGGGTCGAACGCACGGTGTCGTTGCTGATCAGCGCGCTGCGCAGCTCCGGGTTGGCCACCAGCGCCGGGGCATACAGGGTTTCACTCTCGGCGCCGAAGCGCAGGGCCAGGCGCCGACAGATATGGTCGGGATTCATGTATTCGCCGGCCCGCAGGGAGCCACCGATGGCACAGACGAAGGTGCAGTTGCGGGTCACCGGCAGGAACACATTGTCGGCCACCGCGCCGACATTGCGCCCCATGCCGACGGCGACAATCATGCCGTCGTTCAAGGTCTTGTTCAGGTAGTTGGCCACCAGGCTGGCCACCGCCGAGCGCTGAGTATCCGGGTCGCTGTGGTCCACGGCGATCAGGGCCCGGTCCAGCTGGAAACGCTCCACCAGAGCCTGTTCCAGCTCGTTGTTCATGGCCGGATGCTGCAACACCCGCACTTCGACAATGCCTTCGTCCCGTGCACGCTTGAGCAGGCGGCTGACCTTGGCCCGGGACAGATCGAAGCGCTTGGCAATGACTTCCTGCGTGACGTTTTCAAGGTAATAGAGCATGGCGACCTCAGTCATCAGGTCGATGTCGCTGGCCCCGCGCAGGGTGCTGTCACTCATGTGGATTGGCTTCCGTTTCGGCATCAAAGGCGCATTCTCTCTAGTGGATACGGGAGGCGTCTACCTCAGCCCTTGTGACCGTCGCGCTCGATAGCGCTGATGCGCTCGACCTTGGCCCCGGAGCGCGCCGCCTCGAACTCCGACTGCAAGAAGGCACTGACGATGCTCTTGGCCAGCTCCGCCCCCACCACCCGTGCACCGATGGACAGAATCTGCGCATCGTTGCTCTTGCGCGCACGCTCCGCCGAATAGGTGTCGTGGGCCTGGGCCGCGCGGATGCCCTGGACCTTGTTGGCACTGATAGCCATACCGATCCCGGTGCCGCACACCAGCACCCCCAGCCGATGACGCCCAGCACTGATCGCCGTGGCCACCGCCAGGGCGATGTCCGGATAGAGCACCGGTTCCAGGGAATGGGTACCGAAATCCTCCAACGGGTATCCGAGCGCCTCAATGTGCCGCTTGAGCAACTCCTTGAGTTCGAACCCCGCTTCATCGCAGCCGATGGCCACCGAACAGGTTGTATGCATGGCATTGCGCTCCGCTTTCAGGTAAGAGCTAGACTGACCATATGATCATTTAATGAATTTTTGTTCAGTCATTTCTCAAGCAATAATCTCATGATGTCAAGCAAGAATTACCTGAAACCCAAGTAAAAGCCCTAAAGACTGAGGTAAAAAGCCTATCTTTCAGTGAAATCAGTTTTAACGCGAAAGAGATTGACTGATCAGAATTTCATTTGATACACATATGATCACAACGCAACAGTACTCTGCGACCTAATAAGAATTCACAGCACGAGGACACGCCGATGGCCCCGCCATTACTGCTCCAGGCTGAACATGTCGCCAAGGCCTATGCCGGGGTCCCCGCCCTGCGCGATGGCCGCCTCGCCCTGCGTGCCGGTAGCGTGCACGCCCTGTGCGGCGGCAACGGCGCCGGCAAGTCCACCTTCCTCAGTATTCTGATGGGCATCACCCGGCGCGACACCGGGAGCATCCTGCTCAATGGTCGTGCGGTGCAGTTCGACCGTCCCGGCGAGGCCCTCGCTGCTGGCGTGGCGATGATCACCCAGGAGCTGGAACCGATCCCCGACATGAGCGTGGCCGAGAACATCTGGCTGGGCCGCGAACCCCGGCGCCTGGGCTGTATCGTCGACCGCAAAGCCCTTCACAGCCGCACTCGGGCGCTGCTGGAAAGCCTGGAGTTCGATGTCGACGCCCAAAGCCCGATGCGCGACCTGAGCGTGGCCCAGGTGCAACTGGTGGAAATCGCCAAGGCCTTCAGCCATGACTGTCAGGTGATGATCATGGACGAGCCGACCTCGGCCATCGGCGAACACGAGACCCAGACCCTGTTCCGGGCTATCCGCCGCCTCACCGAGCGCGGCGCCGGGATCATCTACGTCTCGCATCGCCTCAGCGAACTGGCGCAGATCGCCGATGACTACAGCATCTTTCGCGATGGTGCCTTCGTCGAAAGCGGGCGCATGGCGGACATCGACCGCACCCACCTGGTGCGCGGCATCGTCGGCCAGGAGCTGCAACGCATCGACCACAAGCTCGGCCGCGAATGCACTACCCAGGCCTGCCTTGAGGTCTCGCACCTGAGTCGCCATGGCGAATTCCACGACATCAGCCTGCAATTGCGCCAGGGCGAGATCCTCGGTATCTACGGCCTGATGGGCTCGGGGCGCAGCGAGTTCCTCAACTGCATCTACGGCCTCACTACCCCCGACGCCGGTAGCGTGACCCTGCAAGGCCGGCCGCTGCCGGCGGGTGCTCCGGGGGCGAGCATTCGCGCCGGCCTGTCCCTGGTCACCGAAGACCGTAAGGACAGCGGCCTGGTGCTGGGCAGCAGCATCCTCAGCAACATCGCCCTAAGCGCCTACGGACAGCTATCGCGCTGCTCGCTGATCAACGCCCGCAAGGAACAGGCCCTGGCCCGGGACATGGTCCGGCGCCTACAGATCAAGGTCAGCTCCCTGGAGCTGCCGGTGGAATCCATGAGCGGCGGCAACCAGCAGAAGGTAGTGCTCGCCAAGTGCCTGTCCACCGCTCCGGTGTGCCTGCTCTGCGACGAACCGACCCGAGGCATCGACGAAGGCGCCAAGCAGGAGATCTACCAGTTGCTGGACCAGTTCGTGCGCGGTGGCGGCGCCGCCATCGTGGTGTCTTCGGAAGCCCCGGAACTGCTGCACCTGAGCGATCGCATTGCAATCTTCAAGGGCGGCCGGCTGGTGACCATCAGCAACGACACCGCCCTTTCCCAGGAAGCCCTGTTGAGTCTCGCCTCATGAACGCCAAGACCCTGATCCCTGCCCCTGCTGCCAATGCCCTCGGCCCGGCCGCCCCCAGCCGCCTGCGCCTGGTCCTAGACCGTTTCGGCCTGCCGCTGGTCTTCATTCTGCTGTGCCTGGTGATGGCCTTTGCCAGCGAGTACTTCATGACCTGGCGCAACTGGATGGACATCCTGCGCCAGACCTCGATCAACGGCATTCTCGCGGTGGGCATGACCTACGTGATCCTGACCCGCGGCATCGACCTGTCGGTGGGCTCGATCCTGGCCTTTGCCGGGCTCTGCAGCGCCCTGGTGGCCACCCAGGGCTACGGCCTGCTGGCGGCGGTCAGCGCCGGGATGTTCGCCGGGGCGATGCTGGGCATGATCAACGGCTTCATGGTGGCCAATCTGTCGATCCCGCCTTTCGTCGCCACCCTGGGCATGCTCAGCGTGGCCCGGGGCATGACCTTCATTCTCAACGATGGCAGCCCGGTCACCGACCTGCCGGAAAACTACCTGGCCCTGGGCATCGGCAAGATAGGCCCGCTGGGCGTGCCGGTGGTGATCTTCGCCGTGGTCGCGCTGATCTTCTGGATGGTCCTGCGCTACACCACCTACGGCCGCTATGTGTACGCCGTAGGCGGCAACGAGAAGAGCGCGCGCACCTCCGGTATCGGCGTGCGCAAGGTGATGTTCTCGGTGTACGTGGTTTCCGGGCTACTGGCGGGGCTGGCCGGCGTGGTGCTCTCGGCCCGCACCACCTCGGCCCTGCCCCAGGCCGGCATGTCCTATGAACTGGATGCCATCGCCGCGGTGGTGATCGGCGGCACCAGCCTCTCCGGTGGCACCGGCAGCATTGTCGGCACCCTGTTCGGCGCCCTGTTGATCGGGGTGATCAACAACGGCCTGAATCTGCTTGGGGTGTCCTCCTATTACCAGCAAGTCGCCAAGGGGCTGATCATCGTCTTCGCGGTGCTCATCGATGTCTGGCGCAAGAAGAAACGCTGATTTCACCTCTCCCGAACGAACGCCAACAACAATAACGGAGTTCCCCATGAAGCTTTCTCCTACCCTGCTCGGCAGTTCCCTGTTCACCCTGGTGGCGGCCTCGCTGCTCACCAGCGGTATGGCCCTGGCCGAAGCCAAGACCTACAAGATCGGCGCCGCGGTATATGGCCTCAAGGGCCAGTTCATGCAGAACTGGGTGCGCGAGCTCAAGCAGCACCCGGCGGTCAAGGACGGCACAGTGCAGATCACCGTGTTCGACGGTAACTACGACGCCCTGACCCAGAACAACCAGATCGAGACCATGGTCACCCAGCACTACGACGCAATCATCTTCGTGCCCATCGACACCAAGGCCGGGGTCGGCGCCGTGGCCCGGGCCCAGGAGAATGACATTCCGGTGATCGCCTCCAACACCAAGGTGGCCAGCGCCAGCGTGCCCTATGTCGGCAACGACGATGTCGAGGGCGGCCGCCTGCAGGCCCAGGCCATGGTCGACAAGCTCAAGGGCCAGGGCAATGTGGTAGTCATCCAGGGCCCGATCGGCCAGTCGGCGCAGATCGATCGCGAAAAAGGCGAGATGGAAGTGCTCAAGCAGCACCCGCAGATCAAAGTCATCGAAATGAAGACCGCCAACTGGTCCCGGGCCGAAGCCCTGTCCCTGACCGAGGACTGGCTCAACGCCCACCCCAACGGCGGCATCTCCGGGATCATCGCGCAGAACGACGACATGGCTCTGGGCGCGCTGCAGGCGGTGAAGTCCCGGGGGCTGTCGCCGGCCCAGGTGCCGGTGACCTCCATCGACGGCATGCCGGACGCCATCCAGGCGGCCAAGAAGGGCGACATCACCACCTTCCTGCAGGACGCCCAGGCGCAGTCCCAGGGTGCCCTGGACGTTGCCCTACGAACCCTCGCCGGCAAGGAGTACAAACCGCAATCGGTGATCTGGCAGCGCTACGCCAAGGACCTGCAATGGGGTGATGGCAGCGCCAAGCTGTACATCCTGCCCTGGGTACCGGTGACCGCCGACAACGCCGATGCGCTGTACCAGCAGGTTGCCGGCAGTAAATGACCCGAGTGTGGGGCGTACTGCGGCACACCCCATGAGCGCAACCTTTCTTTCCAAGGAGACATGACATGTCCGGATTCTGGGATCAGGCCTTCGACCTGAACGGCCGCTGCGCGGTGATTACGGGCGGCGCCGCCGGCATCGGCCTGGCGTGCGCCAGCCTGCTGGCGGAACGCGGTGCCAGGGTCGCCCTGCTCGACCGCGACCCGCAGGTGGTCGAGGTCGCTGCCGGCCTGGGTAACGGGCACCTGGGGCTGACCCTGGACCTGCGCCAGCTGGATCAGTTGCAGGACACGGTGGACCTGGTGGCGACGCACTTCGGACGCCTGGATTTCCTGGTCAACAGCGCCGGGGTGGCCCTGCTGGACAAGGCCCTGGAGGTGCGGGAAAACGCCTGGAACACCACTCTGGACATCAATCTCAAGGCCAGCTTCTTTGCCGCCCAGGCGTGCGCCAGGCACATGCTCGAACAGGGCCAGGGGCGCATCGTCAACCTCGCTTCACAGGCCGCGGTGATCGGCCTCGACCGGCACGTAGCCTACTGCGCGAGCAAGGCCGCGGTGGTGGGAATGACCAAGGTCCTGGCCATGGAATGGGCGCCCCATGGCATCAACGTCAACGCCGTGTCCCCCACCATCGTCGAAACCGCCCTGGGCAAAAAAGCCTGGGCCGGCGAGCTGGGGGAGCGGGCCCGGTTGCAGATTCCCGTGGGCCGCTTCGCCCAGCCCGAGGAAATTGCCGGGCTGGTGCTCTACCTGCTGAGTGACGCGGCGAAGATGATCACGGGTGAAAACGTGGTGATCGACGGCGGCTACAGCATTCAGTAACCCACGGATACTCCACAAATCGCAGCGAGGTTCCCGCCCATGTCCAGCCTGCTCGAAAATGCCACTGCCCAAGCGTTGCCCCCGGTCATCCCGGCCACCATGCAGGCCGTCGTCTGCTATGGCCCCGAGGACTACCGCCTCGAAGAGGTCCCGGTGCCGATACCCGGGCCCGAAGAGATCCTTACCCAAGTCGAGCTGTGCGGGATCTGCATGGGCGACATCAAGACCTACCGCGGCGCGCCCTCGTTCTGGGGCGACGCCGAGCAACCGCGCTACGTCAAGCCGCCGATGATCCCCGGGCACGAGTTCGTCTGTCGGGTGGTGGCCCTGGGGCCGGGGGCGGAAAAACGCGGGGTCAAGGTCGGCGATCGGGTAATCTCCGAGCAGATCGTGCCCTGCTGGGGCTGCCGCTTCTGCAACCACGGCCAGTACTGGATGTGCCAGAAGCACGATCTGTACGGCTTCCAGAACAACGTCCAGGGCGCCATGGCCCAGTACATGATCTTTACCCGCGAGGGCATCGTGCACAAAGTGCCGGACAGCATCCCGCCGGACGAAGCCATCCTCATCGAACCCCTGGCCTGCTCGCTGCACGCCGCCGAGCGCGCAGACGTCGACTTCGACGACATCGTAGTGGTAGCCGGGGCCGGCACCCTGGGGCTGGGCATCATCGGCGCGGTACGGCTGCGCAACCCCAAGCGCCTGATCGTCCTCGACATGAAGCCCGAGCGCGCCGAACTGGCCCTGCGCATGGGCGCCGACGAGGTCTGGAACCCCGCGAAAGAGGATGTGCTGGCCAAGATCCGCGCCCTCACCGAGGGCTACGGCTGCGACATCTACATCGAGGCCACCGGGCATCACAAGGCGGTCAACCAGGGCCTGGCGATGCTGCGCAAGCTCGGGCGCTTCGTCGAGTTCAGCGTGTTCAACGACGAAGCCACGGTGGACTGGTCGATCATCGGCGACCGCAAGGAACTGGACGTGCTCGGCTCGCACCTGGGGCCCTACATGTACCCGCGAGCCATCGACTTCATTGGCCAGCGCAAGATCGATATGCGCGACGTGGTCACCCACACCTTCGCCCTGGCGGACTTCAAGGAAGCTTTCGCGGTAATGGAAAGGGGCGAGCGTTCGCTTAAGGTCGTTCTCAAACCTTGACCAGTCCGTGCACAGATGTGCTGCGACCTTGCATCGACCCAGAACAAGAACACAGGAAACCCGTCATGAATCGAGTGATCAACGACCCGGACCAGGTGGTCGAGGACATGCTGCAAGGCATCCTTGCCGCCCACCCGCAACTGCTGCAATACGAAATCAATCCCCGGGTCATCACCAAGCGCACGCCCTCGGTGCCAGGCCAGGTGGGCATCGTCACCGGTGGCGGCTCCGGCCATGAACCGGCCTTCCTCGGCTATGTCGGCCCCGGGCTGGTGGACGCCGTGGCGGTGGGCGAGATCTTCTCCTCACCTACCGCCAAGAGCTTCTTCGACGCGTTTCGTGCCTCCGATCGGGGCGCGGGGGTCGCGTGCCTGTATGGCAACTACGCCGGCGACAACATGAACGTCAAGCTGGCGATGAAGATGGCCGCCAGCAAGGACCTGCAAGTTCGCACAGTGGTGGCCAACGACGACGTAGCCTCCGCGCCCCTGACGGAAATCCACAAGCGGCGGGGCGTGGCCGGGGAAATTTTCATGTGGAAAGTCGGCGGCGCCGCAGCCGCCACGGGCTACGATCTCGACGGAGTGATCCGGGTGGCGCAGAAGGCCGTCGACCAGTGCCGTTCCATCGGGGTCGGCCTCACTCCCTGCACCATTCCGGCGGTGGGCAAGGCCAACTTCCAGATCGCCGACGGGCAGATGGAACTGGGCATCGGCCACCACGGCGAGCCGGGTATCGAGGTGATCCCCATCGAGTCCGCCGCAGCCATGGCCAAGCGCATGCTGGCGCCCATCCTCGCCGACCGGGACTTTCACGCCGATGAAGCGCTGGTGGTGCTGGTCTCCGGCCTCGGCGCGACGCCGGTGATGGAGCTGTACATCTTCTACGCCGAAGTCGAGCGCCTGTTGCGTGCCCAGGGCTTGAGCATTCACCGCTGCTATGTCGGCAACTACTTCACCTCGCTAGAGATGATGGGGGTGACCCTGACCCTGTTGGGCCTGGACACCGAATTGCGCCACCTGATCGATCAGCCTTGCCGTTCCATCGGCATGACCCAGACGGAGTGAGACATGAACCAGCACTTTTCCAGCGCCGATGGCGGCGCCATCGTCAGTGACCTGGTGGCGGTGATTGTCGCCAACCGCGAGTACCTCAGCGAAGTCGACGGCGCCATTGGCGACGGCGACCACGGTATCAACATGGCCAAAGGCTTCGCCCATTGCGGGCGAGCCCTCGAAGGCCGCGAACTGAGCCTGGCCGAAGCCCTGGACGAGCTGACACTGAGCCTGATGGAGGGCATCGGCGGCTCCATGGGGCCACTGTACGGCAGCCTGTTCATCGGCATGGCCAATGAAGTGCGCGGGGCCGGGCAGATCGACGCAGCCGGGTTTGCCCGCCTGCTGCGGGGCGGCCTGACCTCCTTGCAGGACATCACCGAAGCCGGCGTGGGCGACAAGTGCCTGATGGACACCCTGATTCCCGCGGTAAAGGCTTTCGAGGCGGCCCAAGGTGCCGGTGCCTCGTTCCAGGAGGCTCTGGATCGGATGAAGAGCGCGGCCTCCCAGGGCCGGGATTCGACCCGCGACCTGGTGGCGCGCATCGGTCGCGCCAGCCGCCTGGGCGAGCGTTCCCTGGGGGCGCTAGATGCCGGGGCGGTGTCCTGCTGCCTGATCCTGACCCGCCTCGCCGACTCCATCGGCATTCGGCTCTGAAACAGACAGGTGCAGCTACAACTGCTCGGAAATCTTGACAGGCTCAGGCCCGGGTCCCTCAGGTGCACCGAACGGCCCGGCCCGCTGGCGCCGGAGCGCAGCACTGGCCCTTCGTGATCGGCCAGTTGACCTGTTGCAGGTGGGAAGTCCCTGCTCCAGGGGCTCGCTGGCGGTAAGACACAAATCCAGTGCCGCCAGCACCAGTAGGTGGGCCTTGGGTTCGAACGCCTGGCCACGCACATGCAGGTTGATCTTCTGATGGCTGTGCCTGAAGGCCTTGCACCCCCTGGCAGAGGTTTCCGGTTGTATGCCCAGCACGCTTATGTAGAAGTTCTCGGCGGCTACCTAGTCGATGATAGCCAGTACCAGTCGATCAGATGATTGCTCATCGAAGACACAGCTCCTGAAACCAGAGGAATGACTCAGGGAACATGCGACCCAGGCCGTTGCTTGAAGATGATCTGTCAAGCTTTGCTGCGGTATTCGCGGCGCACTTGCTCGATATAGCGAGTCACCGCCGGGGCCTGCTCGAAACGCCGATGGACCAGTGACAGCCAGGAACAGGCCGAGCTACCCAGGATCGGTCGGTACAGGACATGGGGCAGGCTGACATGGCCCACCACCGACTCCGGCACCACGGCGACACCCTGCCCCAGGGATACCAGGGCCAGCACTGCCACCAGGCCACCGGGCTGTACACCGAGCTTGGGGGCATAGCCGCCCTGGGCCGCCACCTGCAGGGTGCCGTTGATCTGCTCCGGCAGGATGAAGGTTTCATTGAGCAGGTGCTCGCAGGCGATCTGCGGCAAGCGGCACAACCAGGACTCGGCCGGCAGTGCCAGGACAAACCCTTCGGCATCCAGGCGAATGGCCTCGACACCCTCCGGCAGGGTCATGGGCGCACGGATATAACCCACATCCAGGCGCCCGTCGGCGATCCGCGCCGGCAAGGTGGCCATGGGGCATTCGCGCACGCTCAGGCTGACATCCGGGCAATCGCGGGCGAACGCCTGGACCTGCTTCTGCAGCAATCCCGAGTACATCGCCGAGGCCACGTAACCCAGCTCGATATGGCCGATCTCGCCACGTCCGGCACGTTGTGCATTGCGCTGGGCGAACTCGAACTGACGCACCGTGGCCTCGGCCTCCAGGAGCAACGTGGCCCCGGCCTCGGTGAGGCTGACCTCACGCTGCTGGCGCACGAACAAACGGGTCCCCAGCGCCTTTTCCATGTCCTGGATCTGCCGGCTCAGGGTCGGCGGCGCGATGCCCAGTTGCTCCGCGGCACGGGTGAAATTGCGCTGGCGGGCCACCGCCAGGAAGTAGCGAAAGTGACGAATGTCCATAAATGCATTAGCTCAAAGGTAATGAACTAGCGGTCAGTGGCTAACGAACCACGCCAACGACCGGGATAAGCTCGACGGACCTCCACACTAGAGAGAGCGTGCCATGCGCGTCAAACCCCTGCTTCTGGCAATGATCACCTGCTGCAGCCTGCAAAACGCCGTGGCCGCAGAGACCCAACCCATTGTTGCCCACAAGGCAATCCTTACGCTGGAGCGCGCCCAGAACCTGCTCAAGGCCGCCCAGGAAACTGCCCAGGCCAAAGGCTGGCCTTGTGCAGTGGTGATTGTCGACGACGGCGGCTGGCCGATTATCGGTGCGCGCATGGACGGCGCCCCGGTAGTCGCCGGCATCGAACTGGCCCAGGGCAAGGCCCGCACCTCGGCGCTGTTCCGCCGCCCCTCGGGCGACCTGGAGAACGCGATCAACGGCGGGCGCCCGGCGGCCCTCAGCGCAGGCCTGCTGATGATGAAGGGAGCCCAGCCGATCATCGTCGATGGCCAGGTCATCGGCGCCATCGGGGTCAGTGCCGATACTCCGGCCCATGACGATGAAATCGCCCTGGCGGCACTGGCTACTCTCAACCGCCAGAGCGCGCCATGAACCGCCCACTGAACCCGCGCCTGACCCTGCTGACGGCGTCCGGGGTGTGCTCGCTGATCGTCCTGGACACCAACATCGTCGCGGTGGCCCTGCCCAGCATCGCCCGGGACCTGGGGGCCGATTTCGTCGATATCGAATGGGTTGTCAGCGCCTACATGCTGGCCTTTGCCGCGCTACTGCTGCCCGCCGGCAGCCTGGCCGACCGCTTCGGCCGCAAACGCACCCTGCTCTGCGGCCTTGGCCTGTTCATCCTCGCCTCCCTGGGCTGCGGCGCCGCGCCCAACGCCCTGGTCCTGGACATCGCCCGGGCACTCAAGGGCGTCGGCGCAGCCCTGCTGCTGACTTCGGCCCTGGCCACCATCGGCCATACCTTTCACGACGAGATGGAGCGCGCCAAGGCCTGGGCCTTCTGGGGCGGCTGCATGGGCCTGGCGATGACCGCCGCGCCCACGGTCGGCGGATTGCTCACCGAGTACCTGGGTTGGCGCTGGATCTTCTACTTCAACCTGCCGGTGGGCGCACTGCTGCTATGGAGCGTGCTGCGTAACGTCGAGGAGTCCCGCGATACCCGGGCCGCCCGCCTGGACCCCTGGGGTAGCCTGGCCTTCAGCGCCAGCCTGCTCTGCCTGATCTGGGGCCTGATCGACGCCAACCGCATCGGCTGGAGCCATCCGGTCACCGTTATCAGGCTACTGGCCGGCCTGGTGCTGCTGGGACTGTTCGTACTGGTCGAGCGCATGCAACAACGCCCCATGGTGGACCTGCAACTGTTTCGCCATCCGCGCTTCATCGGAGCCTTGCTGGGCATGTTCGCCTACGCCGGTTGCGCCCAGGTGATGATGACCCTGTTGCCTTTCTACCTGCAGAACGGCCTGGGCTTCTCGGCCATCGCTTCGGGGCTGGGCATGCTGCCCTTCGCCTTGACCATGCTGGTCTGCCCACGGATCGGCGCACGCCTGGCCGGACACTATCCGCCCGCCACCTTGATGGCCGCCGGGTTGACCCTGGTGGGCAGCGGCAACCTGCTCAGCGCCTGGGCGGTGCATGCCGGGGGCTACCTGAACTTCGCCCTGGCGATTGCCGTGACAGGTGCCGGTGCCGGCCTGCTCAACGGCGACACGCAGAAGAACATCATGGCCTGCGTGCCCCGGGAACGTACCGGCATGGCCTCGGGGATGAGCACCACCATGCGCTTCAGCGCCATCATGCTGGCCATCGGCGTGTTCGGTGCCGTGCTGGGCAATCAGACCCGACAGCTGTTGCAAGACAGCCTCAGCCAGGTACCTGGGCCCTGGCTGGCGAAAGCACCGGGTATCGCCTCACAGGTAGTGGCGGGCGACATGCAAGGTGCCCTGGCCAACCTCCCGGACAGCGCCAGGGCACTGCTCGAGCCCCTGGCCCTGCAGGCCTTTGTCGGCGGATTCACGCGGGTATTGGCGGTGGCCGGCTGCCTGGCCCTGCTGGGGGCGTTGTGCGTGGGCCGGTTGATGCGCAACCCCTTGCCCCAGGTCCAGGGCGTGGCCTTGAAGTCCTCCTGAGCAACGCCTGGCAACGGCTACAGGTGCGGTGCCAAAGGCGCCTGTAGCTCGCTTGCAATTTCATAACATTGCGCAAATTGCCCGGCTCACGCCCCGCGGTTAAGGTGCGCCCAGCCAATCCCCCTCCACCCCAATGCCTGGAGACACCCGCCCATGAGCCCCGTACCACCTGCCGCCACGGCGTTGCCGATGCCGATCAAGGTCGAGCTGCGCCCTCACGATCCGCAATGGGCCGAGCAGGCTCGCCGGGTCGCCGGCACCCTGCACGCAGCACTGGGCGACAATCTGCTCCAGGTCCATCACATCGGCTCCACCGCCATTCCCGGCATCGTCGCCAAGCCGGTGCTCGACCTGCTGCCGGAAGTCCGCTCGCTGGCCGAGCTGGATGCCTGCCAAAGAGCCTTGCAGGAACTGGGTTATGCCTGGCGCGGCGAGCTGGGACTGCCCGGGCGGCGTTATTGCAGCCTCGACGATCCGGACAGCGGTCAACGTCTCGTGCAGTTGCATTGCTATGCCCAGGGCTCGCCGGAGATCGAGCGGCACCTGGCCTTTGCCGACCACTTGCGCCAACACCCGGGCATCGCCCAGGACTACCAGCAGGAAAAACTTCGCTGCCAGGCCCTGCACCCTGGCGACTCCCATGCCTACAGTGACTGCAAGGATGCCTGGATCCAACGGGTACAGGCCCAGGCATTGGCCGAACGGCAGCGCAACCACTGACCACAGGACGAGGTGAACATGAACCATCCACGGATCGTTGTACTGGGCGCGGGCATCGTCGGCGCCTCCATCGCCTACCACCTGGCCCGCCAGGGTGCCGAGGTGACCGTACTGGAGCAGTCCAGCCCCGGCTCCGGCGTCACCGCTCATTCATTCGCCTGGATCAATCCCCTGGGGGAGTTTCCTGCTGCCGCACGCCCCCTGCGCACCCAGGCCCTGGCCGACTACCGGCGCCTGGAGCAGGAACTACCGGACTTGCAGATCAACTGGTCCGGAGCGCTGTGCTATCACCCGGAAGATGTCCCCTCGGCAGATGACCAGCAGCCCGGGCTTGCACGCCAGTGGCTGGATCAGGATCGGATCGGCCAATTGGAGCCCAACCTGCGCCAGCCGCCGGAACGGGCCAGGTTCGCCCCGGGCGAAGGCAGCCTCGACCCGCTAGCCGTCACCGACTGCCTGCTTGAAGGCGCTCGGCGCCATGGGGCTCGGATACTGCTCCAGACGGCGGCGCTGGAGTTACAAGTGCAGGGGCAGGACCCCGTCCGGGTCATCACCTCGACCGGGGTCCATCAGGCCGACCACGTGGTGCTGGCCACAGGCTGTGGCACGCCAGCCCTGCTGGCGCCCCTGGGCATCGAACTGCCGGTCCAGCCTTCACCGTCGATCCTGCTGCGCCTGAATGCCCCCCCTGGGCTGGTCAAGACCCTGGTTTCCAACGACCTGCTGGAGATACGCGAAGCCAGCGATGGCAGCCTGCTGGCGGCCGAGGACTATATCGACGCCCAAGGCCCCCAAGGGCCACAGGCCATCGCTGAACAGGCCCTGGCCAGCATCCACCAGTCATTTTGCGGCGCCGAGTCGGTAACGCTGCGTAGCGTGGAGGTGGGCCAGCGCCCGATGCCTGTCGATCAACTGCCGGTTATCGGTCCATGCCACACGCATCCAAGGCTCTATCTGGCCGTGATGCATGCCGGCGTAACCCTGGCACCCACCGTCGGGCGCCTCATCTGCCAGGAGTTGCTGCAGGCGCGTCAGTGCGCCGAACTCGCCCCTTGCCGCCCGGACCGGTTCGATCATTAACCCGTCGCAGGACACCCGCAGCCGAGTCATCAGAACGCCGCCTTGGCGCTCAAGCGCAGGCTGCGCGGCTCGCCCCACAAGCCTTGGCTGTAGAAGCCGATCTGCTCGTAGTAGCGCTTGTCGAACAGGTTATCCAGGTTGGCACTGACCGACAGGTTGTCATTGACCTGGTAACGCGCCATCAGGCTGGTCAAGGCATAGGCGCCCTGCCCCACATCGGTCAGCCCCCCGGGGCTGGGTACCCGGTTGCGCGAGGTCCGGCTGTTCCAGGTGGTGCCACCGCCCAGGGTCAGTCGGTCCAGCACACCCGAGAGCCGGTAGGTGGTGAACAGCTTGAACTGGGTCCTGGGAAACTCGGTGTTGATCGCCCGGCCATCGCCATTGCGCGCGATGAAGTGGGTATAGCTGGCGGACAGGTTCCAGTCGTCGCTCAGTTGGCCGCTCAGGTCCAGGTCGAATCCGTCGACCCGCGCCCCGGTGCCTGCCTTGTACGCCTGCTCGTTGGGTCGACCTTGCACGTTCACCCCGGGGATGGCCTCGGCGAGCCCCTCCTGCTGGGTACGGTAGACCGCCAGCGCGGCATTGAGCCGCCCCTCCAGGTAGGCCGCCTTGAGTCCCACTTCGTAGCTGTCGCCAGTCACTGGGTCGAGGATGCTGCCATTGGCCGTACGCGCGTTCTGCTGGTTGAAGATGCTGGTGTAGCTGGCGTAGGCGCTGTAGGTCGAATCGATGTCGTAGATCAACCCGGCATAGGGCGTGACTTCATTCTTGTAGCGGTACTGGCGCTGGGCGCCGTAGTAGTTCTGGTCGATCCGCCAGTCGCTGATCCGCGCGCCGAGGATCAAGTGCAACGGGTCGGCCAGGGACAGCCGGGTGACCAGGTAGCCGCCCGTCTGTCGGGTATGGGTGGCATCGCCAGAGGACCGGGTGCGTGACCACACCGGCTCGGGAATGCGCCCGTTGCGCCAGTCGGTGAAGCTGCCGATCGCCGGAGTTTTGCCAGCGGGCTGGAACTGGTCGATGTTCAGGTCGTCGTCGATGCTCATCCAGCCCAGGCCCAGTTCATGCTCGCGCCCCAGTAACTGGAACGGGCCGCTGGCCGTCAGGTGCCAGGTATCGCGGCTGCGCTCGCCATCGTAATTGAGGAAATTGACCTTCATGCCCAGGCCGGTGGCACGGTCCGGATAGCCCCCGCGAAACAGCGAGTGCATGCCGTAGTTGCCCTCATAGCGGCTGTAGGCCGTACGCAGCTTCCAGTCGTTGTCCAGGGTGTGTTCCAGGTCGACGAAGGCTGTGGTGGACTCACTGCCGGTACGGCTCCAGCGGGTATTGTTGGCGGTCGAACGGCCGAAGTCGGTGCGTGAGCCATCGCTGTAGAACAACGGAAAACCGCTGCCCATGCCCCACACACGGCTGCGCTGGTACTCCAGGCTGGTGGTCAACCGGGTGCTGGGGGTCAGCTCGGCGCTGACGACTCCATAGAGCGTGCGTGAGTCATTTTCCAGAAAGCGGGTGTAGCTGTCTTTTTCCGAATAGGCCGCCACCACCCGCGCCGCCACTCTGCCGTCCGCCGCCAAGGGTAGCGACAGGTCGAAGTCGCCACGTCGCTCGCCCCAGCGTCCGGCCCCCGCTGAGCCGCTGATGGCGAAATCCGCCAGCGGCTTTTTGCGCACGAAATTCACCGCCGCCGAGGGATTGCCGGCGCCGGTCAGCAACCCCGTGGAACCACGCACGATTTCCACCCGGTCGTAGATGGCCGAGTCCATGTCGGTGGCGCCGAAGTTCCACAGGTTGTTGATGGGCGATGCCAGGCCATCGAACTGGAAGTTGTCGATGGCGAAACCCCGGGCGGAGAACGCCAGGCGATTGCTGTCGCTGCGGGTATAGGAAATCCCCGGGGCGCTGGCCAGGATCTCGGCGGTGGTGGCCAGGCCCTGGTCTTCGATGCGTTGGCGGGTGACGACGCTGACCGATTGCGGGGTCTCGCGGATCGACAGCGGCAGGCCGATGGCCGTGGACATGGCACCGGTGGTGTAGCTGCCAGAGTCTTCGGTGGTCTCGCCCAGCGCCTGCTCGCCCTGCACTTTCAGGGTGGGTAGCACCAATGAGGCGTTCGGCCTGGAACGGCTGTCGGGTTCTTCAGCCGAAGCCGAAAGGGACACCAGCAAGCCACCGAACACGGCGACGGGCAGGCAATGGGCACGACGCGCGAACGCGCGGGAGTCTGGGCAATACATAGGAATGGTTATCCGATGAATACTATTGTCGGATGCGCATTATTCACATCCGTACCCTACCCAGGTTTTGCCGGATGCCGAGGATGTTATGGGCGATGCCGGTTCCGACGCGAACCCGCGGCGCCAAGCCGTCGCTGGCGTTCAACCGCAACTGCCGGGGGCTATGCCGAAGCGCTGGCGAAAGGCCGTGGTGAAATTGCTGGCATGGCGATAACCCACGAAATGGGCGGCCTGCTGCACCGACCAGCCTTGCTGCAACTGTGCATAGGCCACATCCAGGCGGCGCCCACGCAGGTACCCGAACACCGTTTGCCCATAGGCCGCTCGGAACTTGCTGCGCAGCGAGCTGCTGCTCATGCACGCCAGCTGCGCCAACTCAGTGAGCGAGTGCTCCTCGCCGGGAGCCTGGTACAGGCGCTCGCGAACCCGCTCCAGCAGTTGTCGGTCGCGGGGGGTCAAGGCGCCGCCCTGGATCTCTCCTGCCGACAACCCGGCCAGGGTATGGGCCAGCAGTTGCAGGGCCACCCCCTGGCATAGCAGTTGTTGCAGGCTGCCATGCCAACGACCGTTGCCAAGGTCGTCGATGGCCTGGCGCACATGCAACGGCAGCGAGTGATAGGTCATCTGCGACCCACCGCGCCGCAAAGCGTCATGCAGCCGCTGGGCCAATTGCGCATCAGGCAGGTCTTCGGGGCTGTTGAGTGCAAGGTTCAGCCCGCGTAACCGGGGACCGGCAAAATGCAGCGCCGACAGTGGCCGGTCGTCGGCACACAGGGTCGCGATGCAGTGGCCGGGTAACAGCGCCTGTTCCCGAGTGAAGCTCAGCGCGGCACGCCCTTCGAGCACCAGTGCCAGGCTCAGGCATGGCATGCGCAGCGAGTCGACCCGGTAGCTGTGGAACGGCAGCACGTCGGAATTCACCAGCACCAGCCCGCCAGGCAGGCGGTGTTCAGTGATAAGCCCTTGCATCAGGCAGATATCGTCGTGCTCGACGCTTAGCCCAGGCAGGCTGTAGTGCACGGCATGGCGTTCGCCGAGCTGGCGGAAGTCGCGCAGGGAGTAGCGCTGGTCCAGGTGGGATGGTGGATGCAAGGCCGGCGCTCGTAGAGGAAAATTCGGACGCCGATATTAGCATTAATTCTCATTTACATAAGTTTCATGGAATCATCCGCCCTCACCCACTGTCCCCTGCTGATCACACTGTTTTCCCATCCGACGGCAGGAGCACGCCATGGCGAACATCAGCATTGCCCGACAACTGGCACAGACCCTCGAACAAGCCGGGGTCAAGCGCATCTGGGGGCTGACCGGCGACAGCCTCAACGGCCTCACCGATGCCCTGCACAGCATGCAAAGCATCCAATGGATGCACGTGCGCCATGAGGAAGTGGCAGCCTTCGCCGCTGGCGCCGAAGCGGCCATCACCGGACAGTTGGCGGTGTGCGCCGGCAGTTGCGGCCCGGGCAACCTGCACTTGATCAACGGCCTGTTCGACTGCCACCGCAGCCGGGTGCCGGTGCTGGCCATTGCCGCACAGATTCCGTCCTCGGAGATCGGCCTGGATTACTTCCAGGAAACCCACCCCCAGGAACTGTTCAAGGAGTGCAGCCACTTCGTCGAACTGGTGAGCCATCCGGCGCAGATGCCCGAGGTGCTGCACCGGGCCATGCGCAGTGCGATCCTCCAGCGCGGCGTGGCGGTGGTGGTGATCCCCGGGGACGTGGCCTTGCAGCAGGTGCCGGCGGCCGGCAAGCCATGGCCACCGTTACACGCCCCACGCACCCTGCCGGCGCCCCACGACCTGGACCGCCTGGTGGAACTGCTCAGCCACAGCCAGGCCGTGACGCTCCTGTGCGGCAGCGGTTGTGCCGGGGCCCATGACCAGGTCGTGGCCCTGGCCGATGCCTTGGGCGCGCCGGTGGTGCACGCCCTGCGCGGCAAGGAACATGTGGAATGGGACAATCCCTTCGATGTCGGCATGACCGGCTTGATCGGCTTCAGCTCCGGTTATCACGCCATGCTCAACTGCGACACCCTGGTACTGCTGGGCACCGATTTCCCCTATCGCCAGTTCTATCCGACGGACGCTTGCGTGATCCAGATCGACCGCGACCCACAAGCCCTGGGCCGGCGAGTGCCCCTGGACCTGGGCGTGGTCGGTGACGTCCGCGAGACTCTGGCGGCCTTGCTGCCACGCCTGCCCTACCAGGGCAATCGGCGTTTCCTGGAAACCTCCCTGGAGCACTACGCCAAGGCTCGCCAGGGCCTGGACGACCTGGCCCGCCCCGACGCGCCGGGACGGCCGGTGCACCCGCAGTACCTCACCCACTTGGTCAGCGAACTGGCGGACGCCGACGCCATCTTCACCGCCGATGTCGGCACGCCCACGGTATGGGCCGCGCGCTACCTGAAGATGAACGGCCAGCGACGCCTTTTGGGATCGTTCAATCACGGCTCCATGGCCAACGCCATGCCCCAGGCCATCGGCGCCCAGGCCGCCTGCCCCGCGCGCCAGGTGATCGCCCTGGCCGGCGACGGTGGTTTCAGCATGCTGATGGGGGACTTCATCTCCCTGGCCCAGCTGAAGCTGCCGGTGAAGATCATCGTCTACGACAATGCCTCGCTGGGTTTCGTCGCCATGGAAATGAAATCCGCCGGCTACCTGGACACCGGCACCGACTTGCACAACCCGGACTTCGCCGCCATGGCCAACGCCATGGGCATCCTCGGCCTGCGGGTCGAGGACTCCGAAGGCCTGGAAGGCGCCCTGCGCACCGCCCTGGCCCACGACGGCCCGGTGCTGGTGGACGTGATCACCGCCACCCAGGAACTGGCCATTCCGCCGGCGATCAAGCTGGAGCAGGCCAAGGGCATGAGCCTGTACATGCTCAAGGCGGTGATGAGCGGCCGCGGCGACGAGGTGGTGGAACTGGCCCGGACCAACTGGCCCAAGGGCGGCTGGTTCAGCCGCAAGCTGGGCCTGGACGATTCTGGTCGCTAGCAGGTTGTACCGAAGGCCAAGTCTCCCAGCTCGACTTCGCTCACCGGCAATGCCGGCGGCACCAGCGGTTGCTGGATGAACAACTGCAACGCAGTCCAGCCGCTGGCGTCCGACTTGCGGACCTGGCGCCATATCGCCGCCTCCAGCAACAACACCGCCTGGTAGGTTCGCGCCATGCCCCAGGCCAGGCGCCGGCCATCCCTTTCTTCGGCTGCGCCTGCCAATTGCCGCAGTGCTTGGCAGGCCTGGCGAATCTGCCCTACGACAGGCGCCGCCGCAGCAGTACCGGCCGACGCTAGGCGCCGCTCGATATCGGCCAGAAAGACCGCGCCAAGATCAGTACCGTACAAGGCCCGCAGCACATCGTGGGCCAACACCGACGTGGTGCCTTCCCAGATGCAGTGAACGTGCACATTGCGCAGCACTCGGGCAATCCCCGTGTCTTCCAGGTAACCGGCCCCTCCGAAGCTCTCGACCAGCTCGCTGGCGGCCCAGATACTCTGCCTTGCACAGGCAAGCTTGCTCAATGGCGCCAGCAGGCGAGCCAGGCCGGACGCATCCTGGCCCTGCTCATGCCGGCCGAGGGCCAGCGCAGTTTCAAAATTCAGCGCGAGCATCGCTTCGTACTCGGCGCCGATCCGTGCGAGCCACTGGCGATATAACGGCTGGTCCCGCAACCACAGGCCAAATACCCGGCGCTTGCCCGCATAGTCGCGAGCCATCATCAATAGATGCCCAACCCCCGCCGGGCCGCCCCAGGAAGCCCACAACCGCGCAACGTTGAGCAGGTCGGCGATCTTGCCCACACCTCGGTCGAGGCCGCCCACCGGCCGGGCGATCGTGCCCTGCAGATCCACCTCGGCGGTAGCCAGGGCGCGAGTGCCGAGCTTGTCCTTCAGGCGCCGGACATGAATGTGGTTCCACTGGCCATCAGGCTGGCGCAACTCCAGCAGAAATAGCGCCAGGGTCTTACTGCCGGGCGCTTCGCCTTCCGGCCGGGCCAATGCCAGCGCCACCTGCGAGGTCGCGGCCGAAGTGAACCATTTGGTGCCACTCAATGCCCAGGTGCCGTCGCCGAGGGGGCGCGCGATGGTGGAAGCCTGACCGATGTCGGAACCGCCCTCCTTCTCGGTCATCCACTGGCCGCAGGTCCACCCCTGGTCACGGGCCAAGAGGTGCGGCAGATAGCGTGCGGCGAGATCGGCATCGTGCAGCGACAACAAACGTACCGCGCCATCGGTCATCACCAACGGGCACGCCGCTACGGCCCCGGCCCCTTCGTAGAGGTTGACCAGACCGGCCTGGACCACTCGCGAAAATTGCGCGTAGGGCGCCTCGTAGGGCAACGCGACCAACCCCTCTTCTTGTCCGATCGCCACCAGGCGATCCCAGGCGCCATCGACCTCGATGCGATCTACCCGATGTCCCCACGCGTCATAGGGCACATGGCGCGGTTCATTGCGCTCCGCCGCCTCGGCCAAGCGTGGAATCTCATCCACCGCTCGCTCGCCCATCCGCGCCAGGTCTGGACTCGCCATGGCGAAGATATCCGGCGGTAGCAAGCGCTCCAGGGTATAGCGCAACGTGCGGTCGCTATGGAAGCGGTTGGAAAAGACAGGGGAAGGCTGGATGAACTCGCACATGATGCTCTCCTTCGCTGCACCAGCGCCGGACGCCAAGCGCCCGATGGTGTCAGCGAGTCAGGTCTTGTCGGGGTTCGTCTTGGAGGGCCGTGTCGCCCTTGTTTTGCCAGGTGTTGCGGGGGTGGATCGCGGCGCCTTCCGGGCACCGCTGGAACGGGTCGATGCGCCTTGCGTCGCGGCGCCGTGGCTCTGCACCGCCGCCAGGCAGAAGCCGACGATATCGTCGACCACTCGTTGAGCCGCGCGCCTGGAGAGAATGCCCAGGGCCAAGGGCCCGATCATCGCTTCGGCCAAGGCGCCGACGATGGCTGCCGCGCTGGTATGGGCGCTCTGCACCCGAAACTCGCCGGTCTCGATGCCGTCCTCGATGACCGTGGCGAAAATCGCACGGTAGGGCTCGCGAAAGCGCAAGCGATCTTCATCGATCACCGGTGCCACCGGTTCCGCCAGTAGCGCCCACGCCAGGCGTGGCCGGCTCAACGCGCGATGGGAGAAGGTACGGATGACCGCGGCCAGGCGCTCGGCCGCCGCGCTTTCGGTAGCGGCAGCCGCTGCGCAAGCATCGATCTCACGCTGGGAGGCACGTCGGAAAACCTCGTCGAACAGGTCGGTCTTCGAGGGAAAGTACTGGTACAGCAGGCCGGTCGATACTTGGGCGAGCCCTGCCACCAACGGCATGGTGGTGCCGCCGTAACCATGTTCAGCGACCAGGTCGAGCGCCGCGAGCACGATGCGTTCCCGCGTCTGGGCCAGGCGCTCCTCGACCTTCGTTGTGCGTCGATATGACATGCAAGAATTGAATCACAGTTCATTTTTTGTAGCAATCGACGTCCCGCCCGCAGTACGCTGACTGTCCCCTTTATCCCGATGCAGTTGAACGCAGTTCCATTCCATGTGCCCGAAGCCCGGGCAAGGAGACGGTTTATGCGCAGATTCGGCGATGCAGCGCTCGGCTTTGGCTGGTTCCAGGCAGGCTATAGCGAAGATCTTCAACGAGGGGACGTTCGGCCACTACGAGCCATGGGGCGGGAGTTCGTCCTGTGGCGCGACGACAGTGGCCAGGCCCATGTCATGGATGCCTACTGCCCCCACCTTGGTACGCACCTGGGCCATGGCGGCAGAGTGTGTGGCGACACCTTGCGCTGCCCCTTCCATGGCTGGCGCTTCGACGCAGCGGGTGGCTGCCGTGAGATTCCCTACAGCAGTACTCCACGCCTGGAACGACACCGACTCACGACCTGGCCGCTGATGGAGCGCAACGGGCTGATCATGATGTGGTGGCATCCAGGCGAGGCGCCTCCAACTTTCGACGTACCCCACCTGCATGAGCACCAGAACCCGGCCTGGTCACGCTACCGGCGCCAGCGCTGGGAAGTGGACACTATCTGGCAGGAGGTCCAGGAAAATATCGTCGATACCCCCCACTTTCACTACCTGCACGGCGTAGCGACATTGGCGCGGCTCGAACGCTTCGATCCCATCGGCCCGACATTGCACGTCGATATACGGCATGAATTCAACACACCCCGAGGGAAACAGTCTGGCTTCTTGCAGACGTCACTGTATGGCCCCTACTTCGCCGTGGTGCGATTTCGCATCGGCGACCTTGCCGAAATTCTGTTCGTCGATTCCGTGGTGCCGGTCGAGCCCGGCCGTGTCACCGTCACGTTCAGCTTGATGGCACGCCTGCAAGGCATCGATGCACCTGACATGAGCCTGGCATTGGTGGATGAAGCCATCGACCAGGTCAGCCAGGATGTACCAATCTGGGAACACAAGGTGCGCTGGAAGCGCCCCGGCCTTGCCGAAGGTGATGGCCCGATCATGGGGTTCCGTCGTTGGGCGGCGCAGTTCGACCTGGCAGGACACATTCCACAAACGCCCTGCGAGATAGCCCATGCATGACATTCATCCCGACGATTGCATCTTCATCCAGGAGACCGGTTCGGCCTGGCGTGCCACCGAACTCGCCCGTGGTCCATGGGATTCGCGGGCCCAGCATGGCGGCGCGCCTTGCGGGCTGCTGGCCCACCTGGTCGAGTCCGCACCGAGCGAAACCGGTTGGCAACTGGCACGGCTGACAGTGGAACTGCTCCGACCGGTGCCCATCGACAGGCTGGAGACGGACGTGACACTCGAAACCGGCCGAGCCAGTGCGCGGGTCGAAATCACCCTCCGCGCCAATGGCAAGCGGGTGGCCAGGGCCCATGGGCTACTGGTACGCGCCGGTACCCTTGCGCTGCCGTCCGACCTGCCACGTGCCGCGATCGACAGGCTGCCGCCTCCCGAGGATTGCCCGCGCCCGTTGCGCATCCCCGGCCTGCCCGAAGTGCGCTCTTTCTACTACACGGCGATGGAAGGACGGGTCGCAGGTGGCGACCCTGCCCAACCTGGCCCGGCAGCGGCCTGGCTACGCCTGAAGGTGCCGCTGGTGGCCGGGGTCGCGACCTCGGCGGCGATGCGGGTCGCGGCGGCCGCCGACTTCGGCAATGGCCTGAGCTGGGTGCTGCCGGCGGACCGTTTTGCGTTCGCCAATGCCGACCTGTCGCTACATCTCGCACGACTGCCAGCGGGCGAGTGGATCGGCTTGCAGGCCTCGACCTCGATCGTCTCCAGCGGTTGTGGCCAGACCATTACCCAGCTGTACGACACCCAGGGTCCCTGCGGTGTCGCGGTACAGAGCCTGCTGATCATGCCGCGCTGAAGGTTCATGGGCAGCGGTGTGGATTCGTGGGGACCTAAAGACTTCGTAAAAACTGCCGCACCCTGGCTGCCAGCCGGCCGTGAATACGCTTGAATGGAAGCTGAGCCGGGCCGCTGGCGCCCGGTCTTTCCTGGAGAAGCCCATGGGTAACTTGGCCATGCACCTGCAGGAGGAGGACATCCTCCTCGCCGTCAATCCGTCGAACAAGCATCGGTTGTTCCAGCAGATCGGCCAGCATATGCAACATACCTGGCAGTTGCCGGGCGACTGGGTGGCCGCAAGCCTGGCCCGTCGCGAGGAGGCCGGCAGTACCGCCATCGGCGCGGGCGTGGCCCTGCCCCATGCGCGGCTGGAGGAACTGGACGCGATCCACGTCCTGTATCTGCGCCCCCAGGCGCCCATGGCCTTTGCCGCCCCCGACCAGCAGCCGGTGCGCGACATCCTGGTGCTGCTGGTACCGGCCCCTGCCGAGCAGTCGCACCTGGACCTCTTGGCCGAAACCGCCCGGCTGTTCGCCGACCAGCGCTTCCGGCAGGCCCTGCACGACTGCCGTGAGGCGCGCCAGGTCAAGCAGTTGTTCGACCGCTGGTAGCCTGCCGGGCGCTAAGGCCCGGCGAGCCTACCGGTGGGTGTTTCAGGCCGGTACGCCGAGAATGATGTGCGAGGCCTTGATCACCGCAGTGTCGCTGACGCCCGGGGCCAGGCCCAGTTCGTCCACGGCATCGCGGGTGACGCTGGAGTAGACGCGGCTGCCACCGCCGAGCTCGACCGCTACCTCGGCATTGACCGCCCCCTCTTCGACCTGGCTGACCCGGCCTTTGAACACGTTGCGCGCACTGACTTTCATCGAGACTTCCCTTGCTTGATTGCCAGGGTGGATATTGGCCAGGAATGATCCGCGGCCGTTGTGTAGAAACAACCATAGCGCGCCGCGATCGCGACCAAAGCCCACTGGCCAGCCCGATTGCACTGCGGTGCAGCCGATGCCTCTGAAGAACGCGTCGGCTGGCACCAGGGCCGCTACTGGCCGCTATCCCTGACGAACCGCAGGTTGCGTGCCAGGCTGCTGGTCAGCACCCGGCCATCCTGCTCGAAGCGAATCACTCCCAGGTCCTGGGCACTGAATCGCTCTGCCGCCAGCGGCTGCATGGGATAGGTGTGTTTGCCGATGCGAATGTAGAGCTTGCCTTGCTTGGGGTAGACCTTGAGCTGCCCGGATGAGGTCTGCAACTTGTAGATCCCCACATACCGCTGGATATCCTGGGGCTTCCAGGGAGCGGCCAGGGTGTAGGTCGAGGCCGGGTTGGTGGACACGATGCGCGCTCCCGAAGTCGCAGCCAGGTAGATCGGCGAGCCTTCGTTATCGGCCGCCATCAGGTGCTCGCTCAGCCGGGACAGCGCCAGCGTGTCGGGGAAGGTATTGAGGGTAAAACGGTTGTCGCTGCGTTGCAGCTGGAACTGATGCCCCGAGTCGTCGAGGTAGGTACCGGCCACCAGGGTGTTCAACGGAGCCGGTGGAACGGCCTTGATACTGGGTACCGGTGGCGGGATATCGTGGCCCGGGGACGGATTGGGCGAGCCCAGTACCGTGTCCATCAATGCATAGCCACGCGCCGAAGCATCCGGGACCGGCGAATTGCACAGCACCACGGTGGCCAGGTCCATCTTCGGGTACCAGGCGACATGGGTGTTATAGCCGGCCCAACCACCGCTGTGGGACACCTCATCGAACCCGCGATAACGCGAGAGGCCGACACCCATGCCGTAGTAGCCGGGATCGCCGTCGGCCAACGGCTCGGTCTGGCGCATTTTGCCCACCAGCGCCCGGCCTCCTACCTGCCCGGTGGACAGGTTGCGCATCCAGCGCATCACGTCCACCACGGTGCTGTGCACCTGGCCATCACCGGTCTGCTCCCAGCGCACATCCACGAACTCATAGGCCTTGGTCTCGCTATCAAGCTCGTAACTCTCGGCCAGGTTCGGCAGTCGCAGCGGATACTGGTCGACGATACGCGTACGGGTCATGCCCAGGGGCTTGAATATCTGGGTTTGCGAGTAGGCCTTCAGGGGCATCCCCGACACTCGCTCGGCGATGGTGGAAAGCAACAGATAGCCACTGTTGCTATAGCTGAACTCAGCGCCGACGGGGAACATCGTGGCGTTCTGCTTGAACAGCATCTGCAAGGCCTGCTGCTGGGTGAAAGGCTCGGAATAGCCGATGCCCGACAGCTCGGCCAGCAACATGTAGTCCTGTAGCCCCGAGGTGTGGTGCAGCAGGTGGCGGATCTTGATGTCCTGGGCGTAGGCCGGTAGTTCGGGGATAAAACGCCGGATCGAATCGTCCAGGCTCAGGCGCCCCTGGGCTTCGAGCTGGAGAATGGCAAAACCGGTGAACTGCTTGGACACCGACGCCAGGTTGAATAGCGTATCGGTCCTGATCGGGGCACCGGTCTGCAGGTTGGCGATGCCGTAGCCGGCACTCCAGACGACCTTGCCATCACGCATGACCCCCGCGGCGCAACCGGGCTGGTCCGGTTTCAAATCACGGAACACCTGGTCAAACGCCGGGGTCGCCGCGGCATTGGCCAGCGTCGTGCTCCCCAGGGAGATCAGCAAGGTTGCAAGTATTGAACGCATGGATGTCTTCCTCTTCTCACGTGGCGGTCCTTCATGCTCCTTCGGAGCCTGGCCAGTATCCCGAGGGCATCCGTTGCAATCTGTCGCAAGTCAGTGATTTTCTGTGAAGAAGAGTGCATCGATGCGCAGGCCAGGCGCCGGCGCCTGGAACGGCCGCTCCCGGTCACGCCTGGGTCTCAGCGCAACAGGCGCCGCAGTCCGGCCTCGAAGGCCCCGGCAAGCGGTGGCGCGCCCTCCCCGGCCAAGGCCAGCGCCAGGGCGTGGCCGTGGGTGTAGTCCACCAGCAGATCGAACAGCAGCTCGGGCTCGGCATCGAACTGCCGCACTTCATGGCGCAGGCGCTCGCTGAAGGCCGACAGCGAACCGCCGAACAACCGCGGGTCACCGAATACGCACAGGGTCAATGCCGGATAACGTCGTACCCGGGCCATGTAGTGCCCCAGCAATACCTGGACCCGCTGCACCGCCGGCATCGATTCGGCGGGCTCCTCCAGCGGCTCGCCGTGCACCCGCTCCACCAACAACTGCATCAGTTGTTGCTGGTCGCCCACGTGGTAGATCACCGACATCGGTGTAATCGCCAGTTTCCGCGCCAGGGCCCTGATGCCGAACCCCTGGGCGCCAAGCTCCTCCAGCAACTCCAGGCCGGCGTCCAGCACTTGATCCAGGCTCAGGGCATGACCGGCAGCCGGGCGACCACTGCGCTTGCGTGTTTCAGTCATGGCAGTGGCCCGGCTGCGCAGGCTCCAGGCGATAGCGGCTGCTGACCAAGCCGTTGGGGTATTGCCGAGTGTCGAGGCACTGCAGGCGCAAGTCCTGCTCCAGAAGGCCGAACAATGGCCGGCCACTGCCGATCAGCACCGGCACCCGGGTCAGGACCATCTCGTCGATCAGTCCCGCCCGGAGAAAAGCCCGGATCAGCGTACCGCCATCGATATAGGCCTGGCGCCAACCCTCGGCCTGCAACTGCGCCACCAGGTGCGCCGGCTCGGCGCCACTGATGCGCAGCCGATCAGCCAGGTGCTCCGGCACATCGGCGGGGTCCAGGGTGCGGCTCATCACCACCACCGGTTTGGTGAACGGCCAGGGCTCGAACCCCAGCACCGTGTCGTAGGTGCCACGCCCCATGACGATGCCATCCACCGAGGCCATGAAAGCCGCATAGCCATAGTCTTCCCCGGGCTCGCCGGGTGGCAGCCAGTCGATGCGGCCATCGTCGCGGGCGATGAACCCGTCTACCGAAGTGGCGATGAATACCTTGCCGAATGCCATGTCGCAGTGCCTCCCGGGAATAAACATACAGCGTATGATAATTCACCCGTGGAGCATCCTGGCAAGCAGCGATTTCAATTCAAGCTGTAGGACTGCAACACGCCCTGCTTGAAGTACAGCTGCAGCATGTGCGCCGGGCCGCTGGGCTTGCCCATCAGTTGGTTGGTCATGCCATTGACCACGCCATTGCCGCCCGTGGCCAGGTTGTATTCGTTGGCTGCAGCGCCGGTCACTTCGTTGGACGGCACATGGCTCCAGGCCTTGGCGAGCATCTGCTGCATGGTCGAGCGTCCCGGTGCGTAGCCGCCGTTCGCATCGCTGCGGTAGGTCCAGTACTCGGTGCCATCGGAGGCGTAGCGTTTTTCCGGGGTATCGCCGCACAGGCGCTGCACATCGTCCGGCGAAGTCTTGCCCACCACGAAGTTGCGCTTGGCGAACGAAGCGTCATAGATCTGCGCCTGGGGACCTTGGCCCTGGGCCAGGCCGGGGAGATTCAGCCCGCCATTGCCGTTGCACGCAGAGACCAGGGCCAGGGTCGCGATGCACATCAGTCGAAGTTTCATAACATCCTCTTCACGTATCCAGGAGCCCTCATGTCCCATGAGTGGCTCGTCCAGGGGATTGCTTTCGCGGTCGGCCGCTCGCGCGGCTCGGCCTGGAAATGGGCGAAAAAGATGCTATCAGCGGCCACCGGGGCCGATTGACCTGTGGGTCTCCAACACTGTGCTCAGCGTCTCAAACGCACCTGGGTGTCGAGTCGGTCAAGGACCTCGAGCAGCGACCCCGGACCTTCGACGCTCACGGCTCCAGCCTTGGCAGGTAGCGTGGCCGGGCGCCGGTCGCGGGCATCCCGGGGTGAATAGCCGAAGGCCTGGCGAAACACCCGGCTGAAGTGCGACTCACTCTTGAAGCCATGGTCGAAGGCCAGGGTCGAAATGCGCTGGTGGGCGCCAAGGGGGCTTTCCAGGATGCGCCGCACCCGGTCCAGGCGGCATTGCTGGATGTAGGCCACCACTCCGGCCTCCTGGGCGAACAAGCGGTACAGCTGGGCCCTGGAGATACCGACTTCGCGACAGATCAGCGATGGGGTGAGTTCGGGGGAACGCAAGTGTGCCTCGATGAAACGTCGTACCCGCTGCACCAGCGTATGGTTGATCGGGGCTTGGGCCTCTGCCAGGGTCGCGGCACTGGGCGCCAGCGCCGCCGTGACCATGGCCAGGGTCGCCTGCTCGACCTCCACCAGCTCCTCGCCACGCAGCAGCGGCAACTGCCGACGCAAGCTACGCAGGTAGTCACCCAGCAGGCTGCCCAAGGGGCCCTGGACCAGGCTGCCGTGCAGGTTGGCCGCACGCAGGCGTGGGCTGAGCAGGTCCCGGGCCAGGGTCAGGATCACCGTGTCGCCTGCAATGATCTGCGAGTCCAGCTCCCGGGCCAGGTCCAGCACATAGATGCTCGAAGGCCCGGCCTGCAATGGGGTCCGGCCAGCCATGCCGTGCAACGAATGATTCAATCCCAGGCAGAGGTACAGGTGGTCCAGGCCATCGCGGCGAATCATCTGCTGCGGGCGGCGGACGCCATAGGCCACTGGCTCGCCAGCACCGGCCCAGGTACCGCAACCCACAAGAATCGAGCCCACGTAGCCGGTGCTCAGCTGGTAGTTGAAGCGCGAGGCCAGCGCCTGCTCGATGCTGATCTGGAAGATCGCATTGACCTCCTCGCGCCACATGTCGAAGCGGTGTGCGGGCGCATAGGCCTGGCTGGAGAACTGAAAGAGATGGGGATTCAAGGCCGGTCTCTGGCTGGACTACTCGGGCTGTCGCGCCTGGGATGCACCCCGGGACGCATCCAGTGCCGCCGCTTACCTTAAACCAATACCGTGAGCTTGCCGACAGGCCGCGACGTGCGGGCCTGATGCTGCCAGTGCCCATGGCGGGCCGACGCAAAGACAGGCCTGGGCAGATCGAAGGATGTGTCCAGCCCCCCAGCGAAGCACCGGCCGGGTATCCGCTGCAAGGCCCGAAAAAGGGCCTTGCAGGCATGACGGGACCAGGTGGGTGGAAGGCCCAGGTGCGAGCGCCAGGGCGGGCGCGTGGTTATGGATTGGCCAGCAGCGGTGACGCTGGGAGTTCCTGGTGCCGAGCGTCGCGGCTGCAAGCCACGAAGTCCTCCTTGCGCAGCACCACCAGGGCCAGCAGCGACGCGACCCCAGTGGCTACATAGAAGTACCAGGGCGAGGAGATATCACCGGTGAGCTTGATCAGCCAGGTGGAAATCAGTGGAGCACTGCCACCGAACGCGGCAACGGGGATGTTGTAGGCCACGGCAATACCGGTGGAGCGAATGCGGGTCGGCAGCAGTTCGCTCATCAGGGCATAGGTCGAGGACGCATAGAGTCCGAACAGGATCGCCACCGCCATCAGTGGCCAGAACAGCGTGGCCGGCGTGGCAGTGGGCGCGACCTTGAAGAACCAGTACATGGCCAGGGTCGCCAGGACACCGATCACCATCAAGAACGGCTTGCGCCCATAGCGATCGGTGAACGCGCCGCCAAAGGGCATCACCACCGCCGCCGAAAGGCTGGCGACGAACACATAGAGCAAGGTGGTGCCACTGTCGAACTTGAGGGTGTTGGACATGTAGGTCGAGGCGAAGGTCAGCACCAGGTAGAAGATCGAGCTATGCAAGGTAATGATGAAGAACACCAGGGCGATCGAGCGCTTCCACTGCCAGACTTCGCGCAAGGGTGCCTTGGAGGTCTCTCCGGCATGTACCAGGGCCAGGAACTCCGGGCTGTCTTCCAGCTTCAGGCGGATGTACATGGAGATGAAACCCAGCGGCCCGGCGACCAGGAACGGGATTCGCCATCCCCAGTCCTGCATCAGTTCGGCGCCCAGGACCCAGGTCATGCCATTGGCCACCGCGCCGCCCAGGAGCAGGCCGAGCACCGCAGTGACCATCAGCCAGCAGGTGGCGAAGCCCCGGCGTCCGGGGCCGGCGTATTCGGCAATGAAACTGGTGATGGTGCCGATCTCGCCGCCGGCGGAGAACCCCTGCACGCAGCGAACCAGAATCAGGATGATCGGTGCGGCGATGCCGATGCTGGCATAGGTCGGTAACAGGCCCAGCAGGCAGGTGGAGCCGGCCATCATCACCAGCACGGTGATCAGGGTCCGGCGCCGGCCGATCTTGTCTGCCAGGGGACCAAAGAACAGGCCGCCCAGGGGACGGATGAAAAAGCTCAGGGCAAAGGCGGCAAAACTGGCCAGCAGGCTGCTGGAGGGATCATCGGAGACGAAGAACGCCTTGCCGATATACACGGCCAGGAAGCCGTAGACGCCATAGTCGTACCACTCGATCAAGTGGCCGGAAGTCGCGCCGATAAAGGCCCGGCGCCGCTGGCGCTGGGGGTTGGTGTGTGACAAGCCCATGCTGGGAACTCCTGTTGTACTGCTTCCATGGAAAAACGGTTCAGAGGTTGCCGACCTCCACTGGGTCTTGCAAGCTCTGGCGCAAATGGGTCTTGAGAATCTTGCCGTAGCTGTTCTTCGGCAACTCGGTGCAAAACAGGTATTTCTTCGGTTTCTTGAACGACGCCATATGCGCCAGGAACCACTCGTTAAGTGCCTGGGAGTCGAGGCTTCCAGGGGAACGCAGGACCACGAAGGCCACCACCGACTCCCCCCAGTGGGCATCCGCTTCGCCCACCACGCAGGCTTCGAACACCTCGGGGTGCTGGACCAGCACCTCTTCCACTTCCCGTGGATAGATATTGCTGCCCCCGGAGATGATCACGTCCTTGGAGCGATCGGTCAGGGTCAGGTAGCCCCGGGTATCCAGGAAGCCGATATCGCCGGTGAGCAGCCAGCCACCCACCAGGGCCGCCTGGGTGGCTTGGGGATTGTCCCAGTAGCCGAGCATCACCGGGGCGCCTCGCACGGCGATTTCCCCCGCTTCGCCTGGTGCCAACACACGCCCCTGGGCGTTGATCACCTGCACCTCAACGCAAGACTGCGCGCGGCCCACGGAAGCCGCAATGGCCGGCCAGTCGGGATTGTCACGGTCGGCGATGGCCTCCCGGGCCAGGGCACTGATGCTCATCGGACACTCGCCCTGGCCGTAGATCTGCACCAGGCGCGGGCCGAAGGTTTCCAGGGCCTGGTCCAGGTCTGCCAGGTACATGGGAGCGCCGCCGTAGACGATGGTCTTGATCCCCTCGCCGGCATACCCCTGCTGCCGGGCCTGCTCCACCATGCGCTTGACCATGGTCGGCGCGGCGAACAGGCTGACCGGTCCCAGCTCCTGCGCCAGCTCGAACAGCTCCGCTGCCTGGAACCCCCGCGACGCCGGCAATACGTGCCGGGCACCACAGCGCACATGAATGAAGTTGTAGAGCCCGGCGCCATGGGACATCGGCGCGGCATACACCACCGCATCGCCGCCATCCACAGGATCGACATCCAGCGGGTAGCACAGCGACATGGCCATCAGGTTGCCGTGGGACAGCATCACGCCCTTGGAGCGACCGGTGGTGCCGGAGGTATAGAACAACCAGGCCAGGTCCGTGTCCTGGCGTGGCCATGGCTGCGCCAGTTCCGCCACTGCGGACTCAGGAGCAGCCGACAGCTCGTAGCCGCAGATCTCGCGACAGTCGCCGGGCAGGTTTCCCGAGCCGAAGACCTGGCCGTCATCGGTATAGATCAACCGGGCGCCGGCATTGCCCGCGATCCAGGCCGCTTCCAGGCCGTGCAGCTTGCTGTTGATCGGCACCGCTACCGCCCCGCTCCACCAGATGGCATAGAGCAGTTCCAGGTAGTCGCAGCTGTTTTTCATCAGCAACGCCACCCGGTCTCCCGGGGCGATGCCCTGCTCGTGGCGCAGCTGCAATGCCCGCTGGCGAACCCGTGTGGCGAATGCCTGGTAGTCGGCCACCTGGCGGTTGCCGTCGAACAGTGCCGCGCGCTGCGGCCAGCGTTGGGCTGCGTCGAGCAACCAATGGGCGATGTTCATCCTCAGGCCCGGACGGCTTGCAGGACCGAGGCATAGTTGGCCACCGCCATGCCTCCCATGTTGAACAGCAAGCCGAACTCGGCCCGGGGGACACCCAGGCCAATGGGCTGGCCGATCAGTTGGCGAAAGCCCAGGGCATGCATCGATACGCCGGTGGCTCCCACTGGATGCCCCTTGGCCTTGAGGCCGCCGGACAGGTTCACCGGCAGGCGACCGCCGTGGCGTACGGTGCCGTCATCCAGGGCTCGATGCCCTTCGCCCTTGGGCGCCAGGCCCATGGCTTCGTAGATCAGCAGCTCGGCAATGGTGAAGCAGTCATGCACCTCGGCAAAGCTCAGGTCGCCCAGGGTCACTCCCGCTTCGCGCATGGCGCCGTGGATAGCCCGTTGCGGCCCTTCGAAGGCCAGGACGTCGCGGCTCGACAGGGGCAGGAAATCGTTCACCTGGGTCATGGCCCGGATCGCTACCTGGCGTTGCATGGAACGCGCGCGCCGTGGCGAGGCCAGGATGACCGCCGCCGCACCGTCGCTGATCAGCGAGCAGTCGGTAAGCCGCAGGGGCTGGGCGATCACCGGATTGCTCTGGGAGATGTTGTTGCAATGCTCGAAGTCCATGACCCGGTGCATCTGCGCCAAGGGATTGGACATCGCATTGGCATGGTTCTTCACCGCGATCGCCGCCATCGAGGCCAGTGGGCTGTGATAGCGCTCGGCATACTGCTGGGCCACTTGGCCAAAGAGCTGCGCAAAGCTCAGGCCGGCCTCCCGCTCATCGTGCTGGTAGCCGGCACCCGCCAGGGCCCGGGTCACGTCGGCGGTGCTGTTGCTGGTCATTTTCTCTGCGCCGACCACCAGCACCAGTTCTGCCGCGCCACTGCGGATTGCATTGATCCCGGCCTGGATCGCCGCCGACCCCGAGGCACAGGCGTTCTCGCAGCGGGTCGCAGGCTTGAAGCGCAATTGCGGATCGGCCTGGAGCATCAGCGATGCGGCAAAACCGTCGGCCACCAGGCCGGAATTGAAGTGACCGAGAAACAGGGCGTCGATCTCGGCGGCATCGATGGCGGCGTCCGCCAGGGCGTCACGGGTGACCTTGACGATCAGGTCCTCGAGATTGATGCCATCCAGGCGCCCGAATGGGCTGTGGGCGGCAGCGACAATGGATACGGAATCATGGGTCATGGTGATTTTCTTCTGTCCTTGAAGCAGGTATTCCATACAATGATCCAGCGCCCGAATCACACGCTAGTTGGGGCAACTACGTACATCAGTAAGTAGTACCTACACGTACCAGAGCGTCTCAATGACCACGAGGCAGGATGCCCAATGACCGTACATGCCCAACAACTCCAGGATCTTGAGTGCCTGGCCTTCCAGGTCTCGCCGGCACCGCAACTGATCACCGGGCACCGGCACATGCTCGATTGCAACCAGGCCTTCGAGCGCCTGTTCGGTTATGAGCGCAAGTACCTGCAGAATCACCTGACCCTATTGCTGTACCCCTCCCAGGCCGATTACCAGAGCATTGGCGAGCGCAGCGAACACTGGCTGCGCAACGGCCCCAGTGCCTCGTACTCCGACGAACGCTTCATGCAGCACCGCAATGGCGAGGTGTTCTGGGCCCGGGCCCACGGCTTTTCCCTGACCCCACAAGACCCGTTCAAGCTGATGGTCTGGCATTTCGAGCGCCTGGATCGCCAGCCGGCGCCGACGATCCAGTTGACCCCCCGCGAGCGAGAGATCTCGCTGCATATCGTCAACGGCCTGACCTGCAAGGAAATCGCACGCAAGCTGGGTATCTCCCACCGTACCGTGGAGGTGCACCGCGCCCGGCTGATGAAGAAGCTTCAGGCCAAGAACAGCGCGGAGCTGGTGTCCAAGATCATCTTCATCAGTTGAATGCCTAGGCCAGCATGTCGCTGGCGCTGATGCGCAGCAACTGCAAGGGGCCCACCGTCGCCCCTTCCACCGTGCCGCCCTGTGTCAAGATCCGGTCCACCGCATCCATCTCGGCGCTACGGCCGGCAATCATCTGGTAAGTGCTACGTGGCAACTCATCGGTGAATCCCTGCTCGACGGTCCAGTAGGCCAGCGTCAGCGCGGCGGTGAAGTAATGCTGGCTGGAGACCGGGATCCGCACTTCTTCATCGTTATCGTCATAGGCGATGAAGTGTCCGACGAAAGACTCCACGCCCAAGCGCTTGAGCATTGGCCAGCTCAGGGCCGCAGGCACGAAGGCATTGAGCTTCTCGGCAACGATTGGCGAATAGCCGCGCTCCTGCAGCAACTCGACGATCCTGTCCTCATCGGCCTCGGGGTGGGCCGCCATGACGCTCAGGGCATCGAGCACCGCCTGGTGGGCGGTTTCATGATCGACGTCGGGAGAACAATGGGCGCAATCTGGTGGGCAGGTATCGGTCATGGGAGGTCGAAGGTCCATATCGGTCGTGGAAAACGGGCGGCAGGGTAACCCTGAGCCTGCCCAGGCGCCAGTCCCGTGTCAGCCGACTACCGTGTCCAGCAGGTCGCTGGCGCGAATGCGCAGTACCTTCAACGGCCCGAGCGTGCCCCCCTCTACACTCACGTCCTGGGCCAGGGCCTTGTTCACGGCGTTGATTTCGGCACTGCGCCCGATGACGCGCTCATAGACCTGGAGCGGCAAGTCTTCGCTGTAGCCGTGCTCCAGCGTGCAGTAAGCCAGCTTCAATGCGGCGATGAAGTAGTGCTGGCTGGACACCGGGATCTGCACCTCTTCATCAACCTCGTCATAAGCGATGAAGTAACCACCGAAAGGCTCCACGCCCAGGCGCTTGAGCAGTGGCCAGCCCAGGGCCGTGGGCACGAAGACATTGAGCTTTTCGGCAACGCTCGGCGAGTAGCCACGCTCCTGTAGCAGCTGGACGATCCGGTCTTCGTCGGCCTCGGGGTGGGCACCCATGATCTGCAGGGTGTCGAGGACGGCCCGGTGGGCGCTTTCATGATCGGAGGAAGAACAGTAAGGACAGCCTGGCGAGGAGATATCGGTCACGGGAGGTCGAAGGTCCATATCGAGCGTGGAAAACGGGCGGCAGGGTAACCCCTTTGGCCGCCCGGATTCCAGCAGGCTATCGGCCTCGCGCTCCTGCGTGCCCCTCTACTTGATCACCACCGGGTTCACCGGGGCCCCGCTGCCACCGACGATCTTCAACGGCGCGGCGGTGTAGAGGAAGGTCCACTGGCCATCGGCCGCGCAGTCCTCGGCCAGGTCCTCGAGCAGCACGATCTCGGTGAAGGCGATACCCAGGTTGCGCATCAATGCACAGTGCAGCGGGATCTGCACCCCCGACGACGGATCGGTGATCACCTCGTTGGCGATGGTATCGGTCACCAGGTTGGGGATCTCCATCTGGTCGAACCACTCCACCAGCTCGCGACTGTAGGTCAGCCCCGGCTCCACCAGGTCCTTGAAGAACTCAGTCTTGCCGTACTCGTAGAAGGCGCCCATGGAGCCGGTGCGAATGATCAGGATGTCGCGCTTCTCGATGGCCACTCCCTGGGCCTTGGCCGCGGCCATCAGGTCCCGATGGTCGAAGGTCTCGCCACGGCCCAGGTACTTCTTGCCCCGATGACGGGCCATGTCGATCAGCACCGCTCGCCCCACCACCCCGCGCTCGGCGATCGGCAGTACGCTGGCCTTGGCCATGCCACCCACCGTGGTATTGGCGTCGTAGCCGTTCCACAACTGGTTGTCGTACCAGGCATGCCCCAGGGCGTCGTACTGGGTCGAGCCTTGCAACTGCATGAAGATCACATCGTCGCAGTACTCGGCGCCACCGGTCATCGAGGGCTGCTTGCCAGCCTGGTAGTGGCTGCGGTCCAGGGTATTGAAGCGCATGGACGGACTGCGCGCCGGCCACATCGGATCGCCACCTGGATGGCCGATCTGCACTTGCAGGGTGAAGGTCTTGCCCTGGCGCACCGCGGCAACGCCACGCAACACCTCGGCCTGCTGCAGGTAATTGAGGGCGCCGACTTCGTCGTCAGGCCCCCACTTGCCCCAGTTCCTGGGCAGGCCTTCGAGGAGTTTCGCGGTGTTGGGCTGGTTGTTGTGGTCGATCCCGCACATGTCGATTGCACTCCGTAGCTTGGGTGGGTACCGCCGGATGCTCTCTATACACAACGTCCGCCATCGACTTCAAGGCAGGTGCCGGTAATGAAGGCTGCCTCATCGCTGGCCAGGTACAGGCAGGCATTGGCCACGTCCTGGGGCGTGGAGAAACGTCCCAGGGGGATGCCGGCCATGAATTTCTCGCGGTTCTGCGGGGTGTCCGGCACGCCCATGAACTCACTGAGCAACGCCGTGGCACCGACCACCGGGTTGACGCAATTGACCCGGATATTGTCCGGCCCCAACTCGGCGGCCATGGTCTTGCTGATCACCACCACCGCGCCCTTGCTGCCGTTGTACCAGACCAGCCCGGGCCGTGGCCGGACCGCCGCGGTGGAGGCAATGTTGACGAACACCCCGCCACCCTGCCCGCGAAAATGCGGGACGAAGTGCCTGGCACTCAGGAAGATGCTTTTGACGTTGACCGCGAACACCCGGTCGAACTCGGCCTCGTCCACTTCCAGCATCGGCCGGTTGCGGTGGGTGGTGCCGGCGTTGTTGACCACGATATCCAGGCCCCCGTACTGCTCCAGGGTGTCGCGCAACAGCGCAGCGACGCTGGCATCCTCGGCCACATTGACCTGGACAAAATGGGCCTGGCCCCCGGCGGCACGGATCTCGTCCGCCACTCGTTGGCCGCCCGTGGCATTCAAGTCGGCGACGATCACTTGCGCCCCTTGCTGGGCGAAGGTCTTGGCGATGCCTTCGCCGAAACCGGAACCGGCGCCGGTGACGATGGCTGTCTTGTTGGCTAGACGCATGGGAGTGACTCCTGATCTTGTTGTTGTCTGCCGCGGTGGCGGCTTTCAGTCGTGACGGATAGCGATGGTCTTCAAGGTGGTGAAGCCCAGCAGTGCCTCGAAGCCCTTTTCCCGGCCATAACCGCTGGCCTTGACCCCTCCGAAGGGCAACTCGACGCCACCGCCGGCGCCATAGTTGTTGATGAACACCTGGCCACAGCGCAGCTTGTGGGCCATGCGCATCTGGCGCGCGCCATCACGGGTCCAGACCCCCGCCACCAGGCCGAAGGCGCTGTCGTTGGCCAATCGGATGGCATGGGCCTCATCCTCGAAAGGCATCACCGCCAGCACCGGGCCGAAAACCTCCTCCCGGGCCAGGCGGCTGTCGGCCGGTACATCGCGAAACAGCACGGCCTGCTGGAAGAAACCAGCGTTGCCAGCCTCGGGCACTACCACGCCACGGGCCGCCACCGGAATCCCCGCGGCCTCGGCTTCGCGCACGAACTCACGTACCTGTCGCAGCTGCTTCTGGTTGATCAGCGGCCCCATGTCCAGGTCCAGCTCCGAGGGGCCGGCGCGCAACTGGCTGAAACCCTGGGCCAGGCGCTCCAGCAGCGGCTCGTAGAGGCTGCGCTCCACCAGCAGGCGACTGCCGGCGGAGCAGGTTTGCCCGCAGTTCTGCACGATGGCGTTGATCAATACCGGTAATGCGCGATCCACATCGGCGTCGGCGAAGACGATCTGTGGCGACTTGCCGCCCAGCTCCAGGGTCACCGGGCAATGGCGCTCGGCAGCGGCCTTGGCTACCAGGGCGCCGGTACCGGTGGAGCCGGTGAAGGAAATATGCGCCACCCCGGGATGAGCGCACAGGGCTGCACCGGCCTCATGGCCATAACCGCTGACCACGTTCACCGTGCCCTTGGGAAACCCGACCTCGGCGGCCAGTTCCGCCAGCCGCAGCAGGGACAGGCTGGCGTCCTCGGCCGGCTTGATCACGCAGGCATTGCCTGCGGCCAGGGCCGCGCCGACGCTGCGCCCGAAGATCTGCATCGGGTAGTTCCAGGGAATGATGTGCCCGGTCACGCCATGGGGCTCGCGCACGCTCAGCACGGTGTAACCGGACTGGTAGGGCAAGGTCTGGCCGTGAAGCTTGTCCGCAGCGCCGGCGTAGTACTCGAAGTAGCGCGCCAGGGCCGTGGCATCGGCCCGGGCCACCTTGAGCGCCTTGCCGGTATCCCGGGCCTCGATCTGCGCCAACTGCTCATGGTGCTCCAGCACCGCGGCACCGAGACGGGCCAGCAAGCGCCCGCGCTCCAGGGCCGAAAGAGCGCCCCAGGGGCCGTCGAAGTTCTCCCCCAGGGCCCGCTGTGCTGCGGTCACCGCCAGGTCGATATCTTCGGCGGTGCCCCGGGCGATGCGGGCATAGGTGGCGCCGCTACTGGGGTCCAGTACCGGGATGTCCTCGCTCCAGGACGAGGCCTGCCATTGGTTGTCGATGTAGTGTCTGTGCTGCATGTTCAGCTCCCCTCCAGGCATTCGGCGATGGCACGCCCGACTTCCACGGTGCTGGCGGTACCGCCCATTTCCCGGGTACGCGGACCATCTGCGAGTACGGTCTCGATACTCTGTACGACGGCGGCGGCCGCCCGTTGGTAAAGCTCGTCACCCTGCCCCAGGTGCTCGATCATCAAAGCTGCCGACCAGATCTGGCCGATAGGGTTGGCTACGCCCAGCCCGGCGATGTCCGGCGCCGAGCCGTGCACGGGTTCGAACAGAGACGGATACAGCCGCTCAGGGTTGAGGTTGGCCGAGGGGGCGATACCGATGGTGCCGGCACAGGCCGGGCCAAGATCGGAAAGGATGTCGCCGAACAGATTGGAGGCCACCACCACATCGAACCAGTCCGGATGCTGGACGAAGTGCGCGCAGAGGATATCGATATGGAACTTGCGGCTGGCGACCTCGGGATAGGCCTTGGCGATGGCATCCAGGCGCTCGTCCCAAAACGGCATGGTGATGGCGATGCCATTGGATTTGGTGGCCGCCACCAGGTTGCGCCGAGGCCGGCGGCTGGCCAGTTCGAAGGCGTACTTGAGCACCCGGTCGACGCCATGGCGGGAAAACACCGACTCCTGCAAGGCGATCTCCCGAGGCGTGCCCGGCCACATGCGCCCGCCGACACTGGAGTACTCGCCCTCGGTGTTCTCCCGCACCACGATGAAGTCGATGTCGCCCGGCACCCGCCCGGCCAGCGGACAGGGCACGCCGGGCATCAGGCGCACGGGGCGGATGTTGACGTACTGGTCGAACTGGCGACGGATCTTGAGCAGCGAGTCCCAGACCGCCACATGGTCGGGGACGATATCCGGGGCTCCCACGGCGCCGAAGAAGATCGCTTCGTGATGGCCGATCTGCTCGGCCCAGTCCTCAGGCATCATGCTGCCGTGGGCCTGGTAGTGCTCGCTGCACCAGTTGAAATGATCGAAATGCCAGTCGATGCCGAAGCGCCGACCGACCGCATCGAGCACCCGCAGGCCTTCGGGCACCACTTCGCGACCGATACCATCACCGGCGATCACCGCGATGCGGTGGACGGGTTTTACAGGGGGATTGATCCTGGACAAGCCATATCTCCTGGTCTGACGTGTTGTTGTTATCGAGGCAGGTCAAGCGGACAGGCGCGCCCATTCTGGCCACAGAGCCGGGCCAGTGGGAATTGCTCATTACGGAAACCACCTTCGAAAAATTCGAAGGCCGGATGAGCGATTGCTGCTACCGATCGCCCTCACGAGCCACTGCCCCGTCCTGCTGGAAGCCTGCCAGGTAGTCAAACAGGGCGTGACTGGCCAGGGACGGCGGCTCACGGCGGCGACACAAGTACATCTGGCGATCGGCCCAGGGGTCATCGATTTCGATAAAACGCAAGTCCATTTCCTTGCGGAAGATCTGTACCGCACCCTGGGGCAACACACCGACCCCCTGCCCTGCGGCAATCAGCCGGCACACGGCCTCGAAGCTGCGGACCTGCACCCGCAGGCGCAAGGGCATGCTCACGGCGGCAGCGGCCTCGGTAATCAGCGGGGTAATGGCGGCGTTGTCCTCCAGGCCGACGAAGTCGTAGCCCAACAGGTCCTCGAAGCGCGCATGGCTCATCTTGAACGGATGCCCCTGGGGCACGATCAGGCACAGGCGGTCGCGACAATACGCCTTGAAATACAGGTCCCGCGCCTCAGGCAACGTGGTAACGATGCCGACGTCGGCCACCCCGTCACGCACGGCCAGGAGAATCTCGCGACTGCGCTCCTCGCGAATGTCAATGCGAATGCCAGGATGCAGCTCGCTCCATTGGGTCAGCTGCCTGGGCAGTTCCTGGCTCATGGCCGAGCTGTTGGCGTAGAGGCTGACCCGGCCCGTGGCCCCCTTGGCGAAGTCGGCAAGGTCGGCATGCATCACATCCACGGCCCGCAGGATGCTCCGCGCGTGATCGGCCAGGGCCTGGCCCGCTGGAGTGGGCTGCACCCCGGTGGACGTGCGCACCAGGAGCGCCACCTTGAAATGCTGCTCCAGCAAGGACAACCGGCGGCTGGCGGCCGACAGCGACAGATGCGACTGCTCGGCAGCCCGGGACAGGTTGCCCAGGGTCAGGGCCTTAAGGAACAACTCGATGGAGGTCAGGTCCGGAGACATGGCGGGGTCCTTGTGCGCAGTCGCTGAAACCTACGCAGTCACCCGCCGATGTGCAACCTGCGCAAGCTTCTCGCCAAGCTGGGCACCTTGCTTCAGCGCCCAGAGAAGCGCAGGCGCGAGAGCATGCGCAAATCGCCTGCGAGGTAGTAATCGTTGCTCCAGCTATCGTCCGTCGCCAAGGGCTGGACCTGCTTGAGCGCCAGTTGCCTGGCAAAGTAGCGGAACCGGTAATGCTCGTAGAAACGCAGCAGCTCCAGGCCGTAGCGATCCGCCAGGTCGGTGTCGCCACGGATGATCAGGAAGTTCTCATCGTTGCCCTGGCTGGCGCCGACGCTGAGGTTGTGGCTGCCGCTGATGATCACCGGGGCGTCGCTGGTGAAGTCGGTGACCACCGCCTTGGTATGCACCAGCAAGTTGCCCTTCTGCCCCTTGAGGCCTTCCTTGAGCCAGCCTTCCAGGCCGTTGTTGAGCAACGCGGTAGCGGCGAACTCCGCCGTGCGGTCGGCATGGAAACCGGTGATGCGGCTGGCGGTGTTCTGCAGGCCATAGCGCAACACATCGTCGTGGGGCTGGCCGAGCAAGGCATCGAGGATCCGGTCGGGCAAGGCGAAGGCGGTGACGAACAGCAAATCGCGACGGGCGCCGTTGATGATCCCCACGAACTCGTCGAGATCCCCCTGGCCACTGCGTGGGGAAAAACCGGCGAACAGCGCCGCCTCAGGCTGCATGGGGTTGGCCTGGGTCAACCATTTGCGAGTGGCACCGACATCCGCCGGGGCGGCCCAGATCTGCTCGAACACCTGTAGGTAGCGGTTGGCGATGTCCGGGTTGTCCAGGCAATGCAATACGTTGGCCTGGCGGTAGACACCGTTGCCCGTGAAGTTGGTGCTGCCACAGAGCACCGCGACGCTCTGGCGCCCACCGCCCTGCTCCAGGCGGCTGAGGACGATGAACTTGTCGTGGAAGATGGCATGGGTCACCCGTCCACGTTTGCTGTCTTCGGGCAGGTGCTGCAGGCTGGCCTGGTTCATCGTGGTGTCGGCATCGCCGGGGGCGGCGTGGTACAGCACCCGGACCTTGGCCCCGCGATCGAAGGCCGCGTTGACCGCATCGACAATAGCTGGCAACTGGTACTCGTAGATGGCGATATCCAGGCTCCAGCTGGCGTCGCTGGCACGTTGGATGAAACCCAGCAACTGCTCCAGCAGGCCGTTCTCCAGCCATTGCCGGGGCGCCTCTGGCCAGGCCTCGATGGGCAGGTTCTTGTTGGCGCTGAGCAAAGTGTCCAGTTCGGGAAACTTGCGCGAGAACGCCTGGCTGGCGGCCACTGCACGATTGAAGATCACCCGCTGCCCGGGAGGCTGGCCGTTGTCGGCGGTGATGCATAGCTGCAGCATTTCTCCCAGCTGCGGCGCGGCGGCGCTGCCATAGACCAGGTACACCCGATAGTTGAGGGTGGCGCCCGGGTTGACTGCATAGTCGGCCCAGCGAAACTTCTGCAATGGCGCCTGGTTGCTGGGCGTGGCGTTGTACTGGGGGAAGGTGTGCGTCTTGCCGGGGAAAGTCAGGCTATTGAACAGGAACAGCCAGGGTTTGCTACCGGTCTGTTTTTCGATGGCGAAACCCAGCAAGCCCCGGCGGCGACTGGCATCCAGGTCCATGGCCAGGAGCACGCCATTGGTGCCGGCGTAGGCCTTGACCCGAAAATCGTCCTTGTCGTTGTGCACCAGTACCCGCATGGCGTCGCTCCCCTTGATTGGCGCAGGCAGTGTAGCCGCTGCATCGGCTGTGCATGGCTCGATACGAGCCCTTGGAGCAACAGGTATATCGCGCTACCAAGCCTTGCGGCCGCTGCGCACCCGTACGCAGCCTCGCCAGCTCGGCACGAGCCACAGGGTTTGGGACGCTACCGGTCGATATGGTGGTAGTCGGCGCCCAGGCGTTGCGCCAGTTCCCGGGCGCGACCGAGGCGGATCGGGCTGCGCTCGATATCCAGCAACAGGGTTGGACAATGCAGAGGGGCGACCGACGGCAAGGTTTTCAGGCGCCCGTCGGTGATCAGCAACACCCGCTGCTGCTCCGCCGGCCAGCGCCGTTGCCGCTGCTCCAACCACTGCCGGGCCTCGGCCAGGGCCTGGGGCAATGGCGTACCACCGCCGGCGCCCAGGCCATCGAGCCAGTGGCGCAGGTCCTTGGAAGCCTTGAGCCCCTGGACCTGCCAGCGGGGCGCACGACCGCTGGCGGTGAGCAAGGCCAGGCGCGCCCGTTGCCGGTAGGCATCGTCGAACAGTTGCGCCAGCAGGCCCTTGGCATCGCTCAGGGCATCGTGCCGGCGAGTCGAGGCCGAGGCGTCGACGATTACCAGCCACAACTCATGGGGCGTGCGACTGCGCAGTTGCCACAACAGGTCCTCGACCAGGCGTGGGCGTCCCTTGAGCAAGGTGCCTGGCCAGTTGATGCGACCGCAACTCGCCGCCCGGCTGCGACCTTGTCGCCCCTGGTCCAGGCGCCCCGGCCGGGGCTTGGCATCCGCCCCCAGGCCAGAGCGGGAACGGATGCCTAGGGCTTTTTTGGCCAGCTGGGCACTTCGCGCCGGACGCCGGTGGGCAGTGCCTGGGCCGGCATGTCACCCCATTGGCCCGCGCCTTCGCTGGCCTCGCGCTGCGCCCCGGACTGCTGCGGTACCGGCGACTGGGGCTGCTGCGCCGGTGCGGCAGGCGCCTGCCCACGGCGATGGCGCAAGGCGAATTCCGCCACCGCGTCGATATCGTCCTCGGTGATGGCCGAAGCGCCACGCCAGGCGGCATGGGCCCGGGCGGCCCGCAACCAGACCAGGTCGGCACGCAGGCCATCGACCCCGGCAGCGAAGCAACGCTCGGTGATCTGCGCCAGGGCCTGGTCATCCAGGGCGATACCTTCCAGCAGCGTCCGCGCCTGCTGGCAGCGCTGGCGCAGTTCGGCCTGGGCCTGGGCCCATTGGTTGCAGAACCCCTGCGGGTCGCTATCGAAATCCAGGCGCCGGCGGATGATCTGCCCGCGCTCCTGGGGCAGGACCTGACCGTTCAAGGCCACGTTGAGACCGAAGCGGTCCAGCAGTTGCGGGCGCAACTCACCCTCCTCCGGGTTCATGGTGCCGATCAGCACGAACTTCGCCGAATGCCGATGGGAAATGCCATCGCGCTCGATGAGATTGGTGCCACTGGCCGCCACGTCCAGCAGCAAGTCCACCAGGTGATCGGGCAGCAGGTTGACCTCATCGACATACAACACCCCGCCGTCGGCCTTGGCCAGAACGCCCGGGGAGAACTGCGCCCGCCCCTCACCCAGGGCTGCATCCAGGTCCAGGGTACCCACCAGCCGCTCTTCGCTGGCCCCCAGGGGCAAGGTGACGAACTGCCCGCTGGCCAGCAAATCCGCCAGTCCCCGGGCCAGGGTCGACTTGGCCATGCCCCGTGGCCCCTCGATCAACACGCCACCGATCTTCGGGTCGATGGCGCTCAGGCACAGGGCCAGCTTCAAGGCATCGGCGCCGACCACGGCCGACAAGGGGAAATGCGGGGTGTCGCTCATCTGGGGTTCTCGCTTGGGTCTGGGTGTCCCGAAGGACGATTTCGCGAGCCGTCTCGCGATCGAGTGCGCAGCATTCGCCGCCTCAGGGCACCTCTAAAAACGTAGGCGAGGCAGTCAGCGCAAGGCAAAAACAGGCGAAAAAGCGCCGTTTACAAGGGGTCAATGTGTATTTTGACCGGGCTGGCGCACCAGCCTGTTTTTAACGCAGCGATGACAACGCAGGTAATTTTTAGAGGTGCCCTCAGGAGTCTTCTTCTATATCCAGCAGCAGATGCTCCAGGGCCTCGCGATAGGCTCCGGGCTCCTGCCACAGGCCGCGCTGCTGGGCCTCCAGCAAACGCTCGGTCATATCGCGCAAGGCGTGGGGATTATGCTGGCGAACGAACTCGCGGGCCGAGTCGTCCAGCAGGTAGGCATCGGCCAGCAAGGCGTACTGGTGGTCGTCGATCAGTTCGGTGGTGGCATCGAAGGCGAACAGGTTGTCCAGGGTCGCGGCCATTTCGAAAGCCCCCTTGTAACCGTGGCGCTTGACCCCCTCGATCCATTTCGGGTTAACCGCCCGGGAACGGATCACCCGGTTGAGCTCTTCCTTGAGGCTGCGGATCTTCGGCAGGTCGGGCTGGCTGTGATCGCCGTGGTAGCTGGCGACCTTGGCCCCGCCCAGGCTTTCCACCGCCGCCAGCATGCCGCCCTGGAACTGGTAGTAGTCGTTGGAATCCAGCAGGTCGTGCTCGCGGTTGTCCTGGTTCTGCACCACCGCCTGGACCCGACCCAGGCGAGCGGCGAACTGCTCGCGGGCGGCGGTGCCTACATCGCTGCCGCCGTAGGCGTAGCCGCCCCAGTTGAGGTAGACCTCGGCCAGGTCCTCGCGGCTCTGCCACAGCCGACCGTCGATGGCGCCCTGGACCCCGGCGCCATAGGCCCCGGGCTTGGCCCCGAAGACCCGCCAGCCGGCCTGGCGCGCCGCCGCTTCCGGGTCCAGGCCGCTAGCCTGCAAGGCTTCGCGTTCGGCACGGACCCTGGCCGCCAGGGGGTTCATGTCGGCTGGCTCGTCCAGGGCCGCCACCGCCTGCACCGCCGCGTCGAACAGGCGGATGAGGTTGGCGAAGGCATCGCGGAAGAACCCGGAAATCCGCAGGGTCACATCGACCCGGGGCCGATCCAGCAGGCTCAGGGGCAGGATCTCGAAGTCGTCGACCCGCTGACTGCCAGTGGCCCAGACGGGCCGCACGCCCATCAGCGCCATGGCCTGGGCGATATCGTCGCCACCGGTGCGCATGGTGGCCGTGCCCCAGACCGACAGGCCCAGTTGCAGCAGGTGATCGCCGTGATCCTGCAGGTGGCGCTCGAGGATCAGGTTGGCCGACTGGAAACCGATGCGCCAGGCAGTGGTGGTGGGCAGGTTGCGCACATCCACCGAATAGAAATTGCGCCCGGTGGGCAGCACGTCCAGGCGTCCGCGACTGGGCGCGCCGCTGGGGCCGGCCGGCACGAAGCGGCCTTGCAGGGCCTCGAGCAGGCCGCGCATCTCTGCCGGGCCACAGGCATCCAGGCGCGGCGCCACCACCTCGCGCAAGCCCTCGATGATGCTGCGCACCGGCTCCCAGCCGGCTTCGTCCAGTTGCGCCACCGGGCCTTGCAAGGCCGCCTCGATCAAGCGCCCGGCGTAGATTTCCAGACGCTCGCGCACATCGCCAGCGGTGCGCCACAAGGCATCGCTGAGCTGTTGCAAGGGCTGTGGTCGCCGCCCGGTCCAGGGTTCGGCCAGGGCGCAATCCAACGGGTCGAACCCCAGCTCGAAGGCCTTGGCCAGGGCCCGCAGCAAGCTGGCGTGGGCGCCCTTGCCATCGCCCCGGGGAATGCGCAGCAGGGCCAGCAAGGTATCGATGCGCAAGCGCCCCGCTGGTGACTCGCCGAACACATGCAAGCCGTCGCGGATCTGCGATTCCTTGAGATCGCACAGGTAGGTGTCCAGCCGTGGCAGCCAGAGCGCCGCATCGGCTTCGCCCTCCAGTGGTCCGTCCAGTTGCAGCTCGCGATCGATCTGGGTCTCGCGCACCAGGCGCAGGATGTCCCGCTGCAGCTCGCGGGCGCGGCGCGGGTCGAGCAACTGGGCGTCGTAGTATTCGTCGGCCAGCAGTTCCAGGTTACGCAGCGGGCCGTAGGTCTCGGCGCGAGTCAGGGGCGGCATCAGGTGATCGATGATCACCGCCTGGGTCCGACGCTTGGCCTGGGCCCCCTCCCCTGGGTCATTGACGATGAACGGGTAGATGTTCGGCAGCGGCCCCAGCAAGGCATCCGGCCAGCAGTGGGCCGACAGGCCGACGCCCTTGCCCGGCAGCCACTCGAGGTTGCCGTGCTTGCCGACGTGGATCACTGCGTGGGCGCCGTAGACCTGGCGCAGCCAGAAATAGAACGCCAGGTAGGCATGGGGCGGCACCAGGTCCGGGTCGTGGTACACCGCGCTGGGGTCGACCTGGTAACCCCGGGCCGGCTGGATGCCGATGAAGGTCAGGCCCAGGCGCAGGCCGGCGACCATCAGCCGCCCGTTGCGGAACATCGGGTCCTGCTCCGGGGCGCCCCAGCGCTCCAGCACCGCTTGGCGATTGGCCTCGGGCAGTGCCTGGAACAGACGCTGGTAGTCGTCCAGGGCCAGGCTCTGCTGGCAAGGGCGCAGGTCGAGGCTGTCCAGATCGTTGCTGACGCCACCGAGCAATTGCCGGATCAGCTCGGTGCCGCTGGCCGGCAGCTCGCCAGGCAGCGGATAACCCTCGGCCTGCAAGGCCTTGAGAATGTTCAGCGCCGCCGCCGGGGTATCCAGGCCCACGCCATTGCCGATGCGCCCGTCGCGGGTCGGGTAGTTGGCCAGGACCAGGGCGATGCGCTTGTGCTGGTTGTCCAGGCGGCCCAGCTCGACCCAGTTGCTTGCCAGCCGGGCGACGAAGTCCATGCGCTCGGGCTGGCCGCGATAGCAGACCACGTCCGACTGGCTGCGCTCGCTGCGCCAGGCCAGGTCCTTGAAGCTGATCGGGCGGCTGATGATGCGCCCGTCCAGTTCGGGCAAGGCGATGTGCATGGCCAGGTCCCGTGGGCCCAGGCCCTGCTCGCTGGCCTGCCAGCCCGGCTCGTTGTCCTGGGCGCAGATGGCCTGGATCACCGGGATGTCGCGGCGAAACGGCCGCAGGTGCGGCGCCTCGGGGCTGGACTGGGCGAAACCGGTGGTGTTGAGGATCACTCCCGCGCCGGTCTCATCCAGCCAGTCTTCCACCTGCGCCAGGCAGCCAGGCTCCTTGAGGCTGGCCACGGCGATCGGCAAGGGGTTGAGACCGGCAGCCGCCAGGCGCTGGCAGAACAGATCGATGAATGCGGTGTTGGCCGCCTGCAAGTGCGAGCGATAGAACAGCAGCGCCGCCACCGCCTGGCCGGGCTGCCAGTGGGCCTGCCAATCCGCCAGGCTGGCCTGGCTCCTGGCCGGGTGATAGAGCGCCGTGCGCGGCAGTACCTGCGGCTCGCTCCAGGGATAGTCGCGCCCCAACAGGCCGCTCAAGCAGCGGTAGAAATTCAGCGCATTGTCCCGCCCACCCTGGCGCAGGAACTGCCACAGGCGGTCGCGCTCCACGGCCGACACGGTGCTCAGGTCGCTGAGTTCCGGGTCGGGCCGGTCGTCCCCCGGCACCAGGATCAGCTGCACCCCGCGCCGGGACAGCTCCACCAATTGCTCGACGCCATAACGCCAGTAGGCGATGCCGCCGTGCAGGGACATCAGGATGACCTTGGCATGGCGCAGCACCTGGTCGACGTACAGGTCCACCGAGGCGTGGTTCTGCACCTGCATCGGGTTGGCCAGGCGAAAGCTGGGGTAGTCCGCTGGCAGTTGCTCGGCGGCCTCGGCCAGCAGCGCCAGGCTGGAGTCGCCGCTGCACAGGATCACCAGCTCGGCGGGGGTTTGTCCAAGGTCGGCGATGTTGTCATCCGACACGAATCCGCCGGGCTGGGTCCTGAGCAGGTGCATGGGTCAGGCGCCCAGGGCAGCGCGCAGTTGCGCTTCCAGCTGGGTTGCGTCCAGTTCCTGGCCGATCAGCACCAGGCGGGTGATGCGTTTCTCATCAGCGCCCCACTTGCGGTCGAAGTGCTTGTCGAAACGGGTACCCACGCCCTGGAGCAGCAGGCGCATCGGCTTGCCGGGGATCGCCGCGAAACCCTTGACCCGCAGGATGCCGTGCTTGACCACCAGTTGGGTCAGGGCATCGAGCAGCAAGCTTTCGTCGGCCTCGGGCAGCTCGATGGAGATCGAGTCGAAGGCGTCGTGGTCATGGTCGTCATGATCGTCGCCGTCATGATGGTGGTCATGGTGGCTGTGGCGGCTGTCGATGTGTTCCTCGGAACCGGCACCCACGCCCAGCAGCACATCCAGGGGCAGGCGCCCGCTGCTGGCCTCGATCACCTTGACCGCCGGCGGCAGTTCCTCGGCCACTTCCAGGCGGACCTTGGCCAGGTCGGCCGGGTCGATCAGGTCGGTCTTGTTGAGGATCACCAGGTCGGCGCTGGACAGCTGGTCGGCGAACAGCTCGTGCAGTGGCGACTCGTGGTCCAGGTTGGGGTCGAGCTTGCGCTGGGCGTCCACCTGGTCCGGGAAGGCGGCGAAGGTGCCGGCGGCCACGGCCGGGCTGTCGACCACGGTGATCACCGCATCGACGGTGCAGGCGCTGCGGATTTCCGGCCACTGGAAGGCTTGCACCAGGGGCTTGGGCAGGGCCAGGCCGCTGGTTTCGATGAGGATATGGTCCAGGTCGCCACGGCGGGCCACCAGTTCGCGCATCACCGGGAAGAACTCTTCCTGCACGGTGCAGCACAGGCAGCCGTTGGCCAGCTCATAGACCCGGCCACTGGCTTCTTCTTCGGTGCAGCCGATGGAACACTGCTTGAGGATCTCGCCGTCGATGCCCAGCTCGCCGAATTCATTGACGATCACCGCGATACGACGACCCTGGGCGTTGTCCAGCATGTGCCGCAGCAAGGTGGTCTTGCCCGAGCCCAGGAAGCCGGTGACGATGGTGACGGGAAGTTTGGCCAGTGTTTTCATCGGATGCCCTTTGGCGAAGGTGGCGGGCATACGGGACGAGAGGCACGGCACAAGGCCCGCGCTGATTTCGCCACCGGATCACCCCGCCCGGTTGTAGTGAGAATCATCTTCGAGGCAGGTCTCCTGGCTGGGGGCCTGCCAGTTGGACTGACAGTTCCTGCGCCTTCCCGCCAGCGTCCTGGACGCCCATGCAGTGGCTTTGCAGAAAATCGAACCCTTCACAGTTGCGGGGGCAGCCGCGGCTTCTACCGCGTTCCCGTCTTAGCTTCGACCGCTGGCCGAAGAACCTCGAACGCGCAAGGCTACGCAGAGCGCGGAAAGCGGTCAATGTGCATGTGGCTTCGGGGTGGCTTCGGGTCGCAGTTGGCGATTGACGGCGCCCCTTGCCCATGATTTGCTACACAACTTGTTACGGGTGCCCTTCACAGGGTGAAACGGGAAACCGGTGAATCACGCGCTTGCCAGCCGTGACCAGTCCGGTGCTGCCCCCGCAACGGTAAGCGAGCGAAGTGTCAGATCCACTGTGCCCCGGGCATGGGAAGGCGACACTTGTCGGCAGGGCACGAAACCGCCCCAGCCCCTCGCGAGCCCGGAGACCGGCCCGCAATACACGAATAACAAACCCGCGGTGGGCGGGCGCTGTTGCAAACCCTGCGTGAACGCCACGCGGGGTTTTCCTGCGCCGCTTCCCGCTGACAAACCAAGGGAACGCGCCATGTCGACCATCAGCAGCACCAGCCATTCCGCCAGCAGCACCACCACCCTGAGCCAGCGCCTGGTAGCCGCCATCGGCGCCTCGATCCTCGGCGCCTGCCTGGTGTACTTCGCCGGTTTCTCGCACATCGAGGCGGTACACAACGCCGCCCACGACACCCGCCACAGCGCCGCCTTCCCTTGCCACTGAGACCCGCCCCATGATCAAGCGTATCGCGCAAACCGCGGGCTTCACCGGGCTGCTGGCCGCCCTGCTGCTGACCCTGCTGCAAAGCTTCTGGGTCGCCCCGTTGATCCTGCAGGCGGAAACCTACGAGAAGGCCCCAGCCACCGAGGCAGTCCATGAACACGCCCCCGGCGCCATGGCTGGTCACGTCCACGACGAAGAAGCCTGGGAACCGGAAGACGGCTGGCAGCGAGTGCTGTCCACCACGGGCGGCAACCTGGTGGTCGCCGTCGGCTTCGCCCTGATGCTGGCAGGCCTCTACACCTTGCGCGCGCCCAGCCGCACCTCCCAGGGCCTCCTCTGGGGCCTGGCCGGTTATGCCACCTTTTGCCTGGCCCCTACCCTGGGCCTGCCACCGGAACTGCCCGGCACGGCAGCGGCCGACCTGGTACAGCGGCAGATCTGGTGGGTCGGCGCCGCTGCCTCGACCGCCGTGGGCCTGGCCCTGATCGTGTTCGCCGGCAACTGGCTGCTGAAGTTGCTGGGCGCGGCCATCATCGCCGTGCCCCATGTGATCGGAGCGCCGCAGCCGGAAGTGCACTCGATGCTGGCTCCCGAGGCGCTGGAGGCGCAGTTCAAGATCGCCTCGCAGCTGACCAACGCGGCCTTCTGGCTGGCCCTGGGCCTGATCAGTGCCTGGTTGTTCCGACGCAAGGGCGGGGACGGCTATTCGGCATGACGGCCTGGTGCGCAGGGCCGACCCTGGTGGTCGGCCTGGGCTGCCAGAAAGGCTGCCCGGCAAGCGTCCTGCGCGCCCTGTTGGACCAGGTACTGCAAGCCCATCAGCTGGATAAGGGGCAACTTCGGGCCCTGGCCAGCATCGACCTGAAACGCAGCGAACCCGGGCTGCTGCAACTGGCGGAACAACTGGCCCTGCCATTGACCTGCTTCAGCAGCAGGCAACTGGCGCCTTATGCTTCGCGCCTGAGCCACCGTTCACAGATCGCGTTCGAGCACACCGGCTGCTATGGCGTGGCGGAAAGCGCCGCCCTGGCCATGGCTGAATACCTGCAAACAGGGCCGGCACAGTTGCTGGTACCACGACAAAAAAGCGCCCAGGCAACCCTGGCCTTGGCTGTTTGCCCGTAGAACCCCGATAATCCCCGCCCTCGATCATGAGCAATCTTCATCTGAAGCCCTGCTCCGACCTCTTTTTCACAGGACACAGCCATGACCGTCTACTTCATCGGTGCCGGCCCCGGCGACCCGGATCTGATCACCGTCAAGGGCCAGCGCCTGATCCATCGCTGCCCGGTGATCATCTATGCCGGTTCGCTGGTCCCCCAGGCGGTGCTCGAAGGGCATAGCGCGGTACGGGTGATCAACAGCGCCGAATTGCACCTGGAACAGATCATCCAGGCCATCCGCGAAGCCCATGCCCAGGGCCAGGATGTGGCCCGGGTGCACTCCGGCGACCCAAGCCTGTACGGCGCCATCGGCGAGCAGATCCGCTGCCTGCGGGAGCTGGAGATTCCGTTCGAGATCGTCCCCGGGGTTACCGCCACCGCCGCCTGCGCCGCGCTGCTGGGAGCGGAGCTGACCTTGCCCGACGTCTCCCAGAGCGTGATCCTCACCCGCTATGCGGACAAGACCAGCATGCCCGCCGGAGAAGAATTCGCCAGCCTCGCGGCCCACGGCGCCACCATGGCCATCCACCTGGGGGTCAACCACATGGAGCGGATCGTCGCCGAACTGCTCCCCCACTACGGCGCCGACTGCCCCATCGCAGTGGTGCACCGGGCCACCTGGCCGGACCAGGACTGGGTACTGGGAACCCTGGCGGACATCGCCGCCAAGGTGGCCGCCAAGGGCTTCCGGCGCACCGCGCTGATCCTGGTGGGCCGGGTGCTGGCCAGCGATGCCTTCAGTGAGTCGTCGCTGTACCGCGCCGGCCACGTCCACCTCTATCGGCCCTGACGGCCTGGTTCCAGGCATAAAAAAACGGCGCTCACGGTGCGCCGTTTTTTTGTGTCGCAGCGAACGCCTTAGTAGTAGGCGTTTTCTTTCTGCGTGTGGTCGGTGACGTCGCGCACGCCCTTGAGTTCAGGGATACGCTCGAGCAGGGTGCGCTCGATACCTTCCTTCAAGGTCACGTCCGCCTGGCCGCAGCCCTGGCAGCCGCCGCCGAATTGCAGCACGGCGATGCCGTCATCGACCACGTCGATCAGGCTGACCTGGCCGCCGTGGCTGGCCAGCCCCGGATTGATCTCGGTTTGCAGGTAATAGTTGATGCGCTCGTTGATCGGGCTGTCGGCATTGACCATCGGTACCTTGGCGTTTGGAGCCTTGATAGTCAGTTGCCCACCCATGCGATCGGTGGCGTAGTCGACGACCGCATCATCGAGGAAACCTTCACTGAAGGCGTCGATGTAGGCGGTGAAGCTCTTGAGACCCAGGGCCTTGTCCTCGGGCTTTTCCTCGCCCGGCTTGCAATAGGCGATGCAAGTCTCGGCGTACTGGGTCCCTGGTTGGGTGATGAAGATGCGGATGCCGATCCCGGGAGTGTTCTGCTTGGACAGCAGATCAGCCAGATAATCGTGGGCGGCGTCGGTAATGGTTATGGCGCTCATGGTGGTTCCTCGCAGACGTGGGCGCAGTTTACGCCAATCGATGCTGCTGAAAAAGTCCTAGTGTTTTTGTCAGGATAGACCTTGGTATAAGGCATCCCCGGGGCGCCAAGGGTCGGCCCGGGGCGCACGAATGCTCTAGCTCAAAGGTTTTCGTAGCGGTTCATGTCCATGACCCCCGCCTCCACCGGGTCGGTTTCCTTCAAATAGCGGGTCTGGTCGTGGAAGTACTGCCAGAACTGCGGGTGGCTGCGACGAATCCCCCAGCGTTCGACGATCTTCTCGAAGCCCTCGGCGTCCCTGGCCTCTTGCATGGCCGCAACGAACTCAGGCACCTGGGTGGATGGGATATCGAAGATGAAATTCGGGTAGCTGCTGAGGATACCCGGGAAGATCGTCAGGGTGTCCAGGCCCGGCTGGTAACGCAGCGACTCGCCGAGCATGAAGGCCACGTTACTGTGGGCGCGGTTGCGCAGCATGCTGTAGAACTCGCGCTTGCCACCAGGCGTCTGCACCCTCAGCAAGGTAGCCTCGGGCAACTGCTCGATGACCTTGAGCCCTGCCGCCGGCCGCGACGCCAGGCGGCTCAGGGCCTGTTCGGCATCTTGCAGGGCCGGGTCGATGTTGGGCCGCGAGCAATAGGCGCTGTCACAACGGTTGATCGGGTCCGGCTTGGCATTGAGTTCGCCATAGCGGACCAGCAACTGGTTGGCAAAATCCTTTTTCGGCTCCTTCAGGTCCAGCTTCAGGGCACTACGCTTGCTGTCGTCGACGGACTCGTAATCCAGCCACATCTTGAACTTGCCGCTGTTCTGGTACCAATCGTCGAGGAAATCCTCACGGGTACCGGCGGGCATCAGGCGCAGGAAGTTCTGCTCGGCGCCGTTGCGGATCAAGTCGAAGTACAGCCGGGTCTGGGCCTGGTGCGAAACGTTGCCGAATACGTCGAAGTTCACCGCCAGCTGGTAATAAGTGCGCTCCAGCAACGGATAGTCGAACAGCCACATCGTCTGCGGAATCTCGCCGATCAGGCCCTTGGTCACCGAGGCGCTGTCGAAGTGGCGAAAGATGCTCAACAGCGCGTTGTCGTTGCCGGCCCACAGGGTCGACCAGCTGGGCGCCGGGGCCTCGGCGTAGGAGTCACGGCGCAGGGCCTCGTACTCGTTGCGCTTGTCGCGGTAGGCCAACCACAGGCTGAGCACGCTGCCGACATCGTCGTTCTGCCCGGGCATCGCCAGCAAGGGCGTGGCCTGGCCACGATAGGCCGGGTCGGTGATGTACAGGTCATGCTCCGGGGCCTGGAACAGGGCCCAGAAGTTGTCGCGAATCACGTCGGTGGCGATCTGCCCGCGGCATACCGGGCCACGGATGAAGGTCCGCACGAAGTACTCGGCATTATCCAGCATGAACTGGTAGCGGGCCTTGGCCGGGATCGCCTCGAAGGTCTCGAACGGATTGGCCCGGCGTCCGGGCCCATAACCCGGCAACGCACTGACCTGCCAATCGCCGCTGTAGAACAGGGTCTTGACCCGGGCCAGCTTCGCCGCGCCCAGCGGGTAGGTGATGTGGGTCTTGTGCACGATCACCCCCTGCACCGGCCACAGGCGGTAGTACACCTGGGCGCCCGGGTCGTCGTTGGGGCGCCGGGTATTGATCAGGTCGATGGGCTGGCCAGTGGGGGTACGCGAGCGCACCCACTGGAAGAAATGCCCAGGCTCACCGCCTTCAAAGTAGATGTGCGCCAGGAACCAATGCTCGTAGAGCCAACGCGCCACCAGGCTCTCCCGAGCACCGGGGGCGTTGAGCAGGTTTTCCCACTGGACCACCTGCAGGCTTTCCCGGGCGCTGGGGGCCAGGGCCTGCTCGTCGATCGGTGCCCCGGAAGCCAACCAGCGCTGTAGCGTCTGGTACTGCTGGTTGGTCAAGCCAGTGACCGCCAGGGGCATGCCTTCCTTGGGATGGGCCCCGGCATAACCGTCGAACTCGGCCGGCTGCGGGCACATGTTCTCCCGGTTCAGGCCCAGGACGATCTCACTGGGTAGCTTGGCATTGGGTTGCAGCGGCGTACGGTGCCCCAACTCCAGCATCCGCGCCATCAGCGCCGCCTGGCTGCCCTGGGCATCGAGCACCGAATAGAACCCGCGGCTCTGCCAGGCCGCCTTGCCGCTGGCATCGTAGAACAGCCGGGTCGGGTCCTGGGCCTTGCTCCGCTCACCGTCGTATACCGGCGCCTTCGAGGCGCCACGGGCAGCCCCTTCACCGCTGCCCAGGTTGAGTTGGCAGGCCGAGTCGTAGCAGGCATGGCAAGCCACGCACTTCTCGGTAAAGATCGGCTGGATGTCGCGGGTATAGGAGATCGCCGGCGCCGGACCTTGTGCCATACACAGTGAACTCAATAGCAGCAGCACGCTGCTGACGGCAAAACGATACGGCATGTCCCTGGTCCCGAAAGTAAAAACGTCGCGATTCTACCGGTCCGCTCGGCGAACCAACATGAACGATATTCATGCAAAACCTGTGCATACCGCAAAACCATGCAGGTTTGCTATGCTCCACGCCCTTCGTAATGGCCTTTCCAGGTAGTCCCCATGTCTGACCGCAGTGCTCGCCTCCACGCTCTCCAGCAAGCCCTCAAGGAGCGCATCCTGATCCTCGATGGTGGCATGGGCACCATGATCCAGAGCTACAAGCTCGAGGAGCAGGACTACCGCGGTGAGCGTTTCGCCGACTGGCCCAGTGACGTCAAGGGCAACAACGACCTGCTGGTACTGACCCGTCCGGACGTGATCGGCGCCATCGAGAAAGCCTACCTGGACGCCGGGGCCGACATCCTCGAGACCAACACCTTCAACGCCACCCAGGTGTCCCAGGCCGACTACGGCATGGAGGCGCTGGTCTACGAACTGAACGTAGAAGGTGCCCGCGTGGCCCGCAAGGTGGCCGACGCGAAAACCCTGGAGACCCCGGATAAGCCACGCTTCGTCGCCGGCGTCCTGGGCCCTACCAGCCGCACCTGCTCGATCTCCCCCGACGTCAACGACCCAGGCTATCGCAACGTCACTTTCGACGAACTGGTGAGCAACTACACCGAGGCTACTCGCGGCCTGATCGAGGGCGGCGCCGACCTGATCCTGATCGAGACCATCTTCGACACCCTCAACGCCAAGGCGGCGATCTTTGCCGTGCAGCAGGTGTTCGAGGAGGACGACGTCGAACTGCCGATCATGATCTCCGGCACCATCACCGACGCCTCCGGCCGTACCCTGTCGGGCCAGACCACCGAGGCGTTCTGGAACTCGGTGCGCCACGCCAACCCGATCTCGGTGGGCCTGAACTGCGCCCTGGGCGCCAAGGACCTGCGCCCCTACCTGGAAGAGCTGTCGACCAAGGCCGACACCCATGTCTCGGCCCACCCCAACGCCGGCCTGCCCAACGCCTTCGGCGAATACGACGAGACCCCGGCGGAAATGGCCGCGGTGGTCGAGGAGTTCGCCGCCAGCGGCTTTCTCAACATCATCGGCGGCTGCTGCGGCACCACCCCACCGCATATCCAGGCCATCGCCGAGGCCGTGGCCAAACACAAGCCGCGGGCAATCCCGGACATTCCCAAGGCTTGCCGCCTGTCGGGCCTGGAGCCGTTCACCATCGATCGCCAGTCGTTGTTCGTCAACGTCGGCGAGCGCACCAACATCACCGGCTCCGCCAAGTTCGCCCGGCTGATCCGCGAAGAGAACTACACCGAGGCCCTGGAAGTCGCCCTGCAGCAGGTCGAGGCCGGCGCCCAGGTGATCGACATCAACATGGACGAAGGGATGCTCGACTCCCAGGCCGCCATGGTCCGCTTCCTCAACCTGATCGCCGGTGAGCCGGACATCTCCCGCGTACCGATCATGATCGACTCCTCCAAGTGGGAAGTGATCGAAGCGGGCCTCAAGTGCATCCAGGGCAAGGGCATCGTCAACTCGATCTCGATGAAGGAAGGCGTCGAGCAGTTCAAGCATCACGCGCGCCTGTGCAAGCGCTACGGCGCGGCCGTGGTGGTGATGGCCTTCGACGAGGTCGGCCAGGCCGACACCGCCGCGCGCAAGCGCGAGATCTGCCAGCGCAGCTACGACATCCTGGTCAATGAAGTGGGCTTCCCACCGGAAGACATCATCTTCGACCCGAACATCTTCGCCGTGGCCACTGGTATCGAAGAGCACAACAACTACGCCGTGGACTTCATCGAAGCCTGCGCCTACATCCGCGACCACCTGCCCTACGCCCTGTCGAGCGGCGGGGTGTCCAACGTGTCGTTCTCGTTCCGTGGCAACAACCCGGTGCGCGAGGCGATCCACTCGGTATTCCTCTACCACGCGATCCAGAACGGCCTGACCATGGGCATCGTCAACGCCGGCCAGCTGGAGATCTACGACGAGATCCCACCGGCCCTGCGCGACAAGGTCGAGGACGTGGTGCTCAACCGCACCCCGGAAGGCACCGACGCCTTGCTGGCCATCGCCGACGACTACAAGGGCGGCGGCGCCAGCAAGGAAGTCGAGGACGAGGCCTGGCGTTCGCTGCCGGTGGGCAAGCGCCTGGAGCACGCGCTGGTCAAGGGCATCACCGCCCATATCGTCGAGGACACCGAGGAGTGCCGCCAGCAGTGCGCACGGCCGATCGAGGTCATCGAAGGCCCGCTGATGAGCGGCATGAACGTGGTTGGCGACCTGTTCGGCGCCGGCAAGATGTTCCTGCCCCAGGTGGTCAAGTCGGCCCGGGTGATGAAACAGGCCGTGGCCCACCTGATTCCGTTCATCGAAGCCGAGAAAGGCGACAAGCCCGAGGCCAAGGGCAAGATCCTCATGGCCACGGTCAAGGGCGACGTGCACGACATCGGCAAGAACATCGTCGGCGTGGTCCTGGGCTGCAACGGCTACGACATCGTCGACCTGGGCGTGATGGTGCCGGCGGAGAAGATCCTGCAGACCGCTCGCGATGAGAAGTGCGACATCATCGGCCTGTCCGGCCTGATCACCCCGTCGCTGGACGAGATGGTCCACGTCGCCCGCGAGATGCAGCGCCAGGATTTCTACCTGCCGTTGATGATCGGTGGCGCCACCACCTCCAAGGCCCACACCGCGGTGAAGATCGAGCCCAAGTACAGCAACGACGCGGTGATCTACGTCACCGACGCCTCCCGCGCCGTGGGCGTGGCCACCCAGCTGCTGTCCAAGGAGCTCAAGCCCGGCTTCGTCGACAAGACCCGCCAGGAATACGTGGAAGTGCGCGAGCGCACCGCCAACCGCAGCGCCCGCACCGAGCGCCTGAGCTACGCCCAGGCCGTGGCCGCCAAGCCGCAATATGACTGGGCGGCCTACCAGGCCACGGTCCCCTCCTTCACTGGCGTGAAGATGCTCGACAACATCGACCTGCGCGAGCTGGCCGAGTACATCGACTGGACGCCGTTCTTCATCTCCTGGGACCTGGCCGGCAAATTCCCGCGCATCCTCGAGGACGAAGTGGTGGGCGAAGCCGCCACCGCGCTGTACCAGGACGCCCGCGAAATGCTCGACAAGCTGATCGACGAGAAGCTGATCAGTGCCCGGGCGATCTTCGGTTTCTGGCCAGCCAACCAGGTTGCGCATGACGATATCGAGGTCTATGGCGAAAACGGCCAGACCCTGGCCACCCTGCACCACCTGCGCCAGCAGACCATCAAGCCCGACGGCAAGCCCAACCTGTCCCTGGCCGACTTCGTCGCGCCCAAGGACAGCGGCGTGACCGACTACATCGGCGGTTTCATCACCACCGCCGGCATCGGGGCCGAGGAAGTGGCCAAGGCCTACCAGGACAAGGGCGACGACTACAGCTCGATCATGGTCAAGGCCCTGGCCGACCGCCTGGCCGAAGCCTGTGCCGAGTGGCTGCACGAACAGGTGCGTAAAGAACACTGGGGCTACGCCAAGGATGAACACCTGGACAACGAGGCGCTGATCAAGGAGCAGTACAGCGGCATCCGCCCTGCCCCGGGCTATCCGGCGTGCCCGGACCACACCGAGAAGAGCACCCTGTTCGCCCTGCTCGATCCCGAGGCCAGCGAAGGCAAGGCCGGCCGTAGCGGCGTGTTCCTCACCGAGCACTTCGCGATGTTCCCGGCGGCCGCTGTCAGCGGCTGGTACTTCGCCCACCCGCAGGCGCAGTACTTTGCCGTGGGCAAGGTCGACAAGGACCAGGTGCAGAGCTACACCCAGCGCAAGGGCCAGGAACTGGCGGTGAGCGAGCGCTGGCTGGCCCCCAACCTGGGCTACGACAACTAGGAGCGAGCCGGCTCCCTTGCCTGGACATTGTCTATGCTCTGTTGACACCCAACCGTGTCGAGGGATTTATGGACGATCCAAGCAACAGCCGGCCACCCACCTTCCTGCAAATGCTGCAAAGCGTTCTGGCAGCAGCCTTCGGCGTACAGAGCGGGAAAAACCGCGCCCGCGACTTCAGCCACGGCAAGCCCAGCCACTTCATCGCGCTGGGCATCCTGTTCACCACGCTGTTCGTCCTGGTACTGCTGGGCATCGCCAAGCTGGCGATGCACCTGGCGGGTGTCTGATCATCTAGCGCAGCAGCAATTGCAAGCCGAAGGGGTAGCGATAGCCTGCCGGCTTGCCCTGCGCGGACAAGGCACGAAAGTCCACGCCCGTCCCGGCCTGGTTGCCCAGGCGCAGCAATTGCTGGGCCTGGGTCCGGGTCAGGGGTTGTAACAGCGGCAGGCGCCAGTCCGGCCCGCCCAGGAGCCGGGGATCGATCCCCAACGCGTCATCGTGCAGTGCCACCAGGGCCCAGCCACCCAGGGTGAAGTGCCCGGCGACCAGCACCGACAACTGTCCATCGATCAATGCCTGCAAAGCCTCGGGCGAGCTGTTGAGGCCGCTGAACAACAGGTCCTTGCCCGGCTTGAGCCCCAGTTCACGGGCGGCATCCATGGCCCCCAAGGCCATTTCATCGTTGGCCGACCAGACCAGCCGGGTCTGCGGATAGCGACGCAACAGTTGCTGCGCCTGGCGATAGGCGCGCTCCCGTGCCCACTCGCCATAAACCAGCTGGCGCAAATGCACCTGCGGGAATTCGGCCAGGGCCCGACGCAGCCCCTGCTCGCGCAGTTGCGCCGAGGGCGTGACCTTCAACCCGGAGAAAGCCAGGAGTTCGATGCTCTGCCCGTCCGCCACTGGCCCGTGCTGGCGCAAGAGTTCCTTGAGCATCAGGTAGCCAGCTTCTTCATCGTTGCCCAGCATGCTGCCGATCCAGTCGGAGTACTTGTGCCGGCTCTGGCTGATCAGGTCGCGCTGGTCCTGGGTCAGCGCGCTGTTGACGATGAACAGCTTGATCCCGGTACCCTGGGAAAGCCGCAGGATCTGCGGTGCGATGTACTGCTCGTTCACCAGCATCAGGTAGTCGGGCTTATGCGCCCCGCGGATCACTTCCCGGGCTTGCTCCAGGGTCCTGCCAGCGTCGCGCTCGGCATAGAGGATGCGCAGGTCCATGCCCAGGTTCTTGGCGGCGATCTGCATGAAATGCGAATAGCTGACCCAGAAGGTCTCCGTGGAATTGCCGGGATTGAGAAACACCACTGATGTGGCCTGAGCCAGGGTCCAGAACGGCAGGCTCAACCACAACACACACTTGCACAACAACTTGAACATCACGAAAAGAGCCCCAGAATTATCCCAGGCAGTATAACTGGCAAAATACTGGCCAACGGCGGCAAATTGTCCCGATTGTCCGACAACCCAGGCTCTTTGTTATCGCCTTGCTATTGGTGGCTGACCCAAAACACGGCCGTACCCACGACCAGTATGATCAGAAAGAGAATGGCCCAAGCATCAACGGTACTGTCGTTTTTCCTGGCTTTGGTTGGATGGCTCATAGCATCGCCTCTAGTAGATTTTATCGGTGACTGCTCAAAGACACGTCCACAGTTAAGCCCATGATTTCCCACACCTCAAATGTGGATACTGATAAAGGCTCTTCGTTAGTCATTTTGGTTCTTTACATATACTCAAACATCACTTTTGCGCATAACTGCAAACTGGTATCGTTCGGCGGCTCCGATCGGAGTGCGCGGCCGTGCGCGCAGATTTGCTTACGTGGGTAGCGTTGAGCATCAACGAAGGCAGAACGAGATGAACCCGGTGACCCGCCGCTATCGACGTCAGTCGCAACGGCCTGATGAACCTGTTCACCGCAGTATTTGCCGAGTGTGCCTTCAAGCCGCCTGTAGCCTGAGAACTGGACCTATATGTACGTATACGACGAGTACGATCAGCGGATCATCGAGGACCGCGTCAAGCAGTTCCGTGATCAGACCCGACGCTATCTGGCAGGTGAGCTGAGCGAAGAAGAATTCCGCCCCCTGCGCCTGCAGAACGGGCTTTACATCCAACGCTTTGCCCCGATGCTGCGGGTCGCCGTGCCCTATGGCCAGTTGAACTCGCGCCAGGCACGGATGATGGCCAAGATCGCCCGCGACTACGACAAGGGCTACGCGCACATCAGCACCCGGCAGAACGTGCAGTTCAACTGGCCGGCCCTGGAAGACGTGCCGGAGATCCTGGCCGAGCTGGCCACCGTGCAGATGCACGCCATCCAGACCAGCGGCAACTGCCTGCGCAACGTCACCACCGACCAGTTCGCCGGCGTCGCTGCCGACGAGCTGGTGGACCCGCGCCCCTGGTGCGAGATCGTCCGCCAGTGGACCACCTTCCACCCCGAATTCGCCTACCTGCCGCGCAAGTTCAAGATCGCCATCAATGGCTCGACCGCAGACCGCGCGGCCATCGAGGTGCACGACATCGGCCTGGAGCCGCACTACAACGCCGCCGGCGAGCTGGGCTTCCGGGTGCTGGTGGGCGGTGGCCTGGGCCGGACCCCAGTGGTCGGCGCCTTCATCAATGAGTTCCTGCCCTGGCAGGATCTCCTGAGCTACCTCGACGCCATCCTGCGGGTCTACAACCGCTACGGTCGGCGCGACAACAAGTACAAGGCGCGGATCAAGATCCTGGTCAAGGCCCTGACCCCCGAAGTGTTCGCCGAGAAGGTCGATGCCGAGATGGTCCACCTGCGTGGCGGCCAGACCACCCTGACCGAGGCCGAAGTGCATCGCGTGGCCCGGCACTTCGTCGATCCGGACTACAAGGCCCTGGACAACCAGGATGCCGCCCTCGCCGCCCTGGACCAGGAGCACCCGGGTTTCGCCCGCTGGCGCACCCGCAACACCCTGGCCCACAAGAAGCCGGGCTACGTGGCCGTGAGCCTGTCGCTCAAGCCCACCGGCGTGGCCCCGGGCGATGTCACCGACAAGCAGTTCGATGCCATCGCCGACCTGGCCGACCGCTACAGCTTCGGCTTGCTGCGCACTTCCCACGAGCAGAACGTGATCCTCGCCGACGTCGAGCAGAGCCAGCTGTTCACCCTGTGGGGCGAGCTGCGGGAAAACGGTTTCGCCACCCCGAACATCGGCCTGCTGACCGACATCATCTGCTGCCCTGGCGGTGATTTCTGCTCCCTGGCCAACGCCAAGTCGATCCCGATCGCCGAATCCATCCAGCGCCGTTTCGACGACCTGGACTACCTGTTCGACATCGGCGAGCTGGACCTGAACATCTCCGGTTGCATGAACGCTTGCGGCCACCACCACGTGGGCCACATCGGCATCCTCGGCGTCGACAAGAAAGGCGAGGAGTTCTACCAGGTCTCCCTGGGCGGCAGCGCCAGCCGCGACGCCAGCCTGGGCAAGATCCTCGGCCCGTCCTTCGCCCAGGACGACATGCCCGATGTGATCTCCAAGCTGATCGACGTGTACGTGGAGCAACGCACCGAAGACGAGCGTTTCATCGACACTTACCAACGTATTGGCATCGACCTCTTCAAGGAGCGCGTCTATGCAGCGAATCATTAAGAACAACGAGGTCGTCGACGAAACCTGGCATCTGCTGCCCAAGGACGCGACCCTCGACGGCATCTCCAACTGCGACGACCTGATCGTGCCGCTGGCCCTGTGGCGCGATCACGGCCACGCGCTCAAGGCCCGTGACGGCGGCCTGGGCATTTGGCTGGACGCAGACGAAGAAGCCGAAGAAATCGGCGACGATGTCCACAACTTCCAGGTGATTGCCTTGAACTTCCCGGCCTTCACCGACGGCCGCAACTACTCCAACGCCCGCCTGCTGCGTGATCGCTATGGCTACAAGGGCGAGCTGCGGGCCATCGGCGACGTGCTGCGCGACCAGCTGTTCTACCTGCAACGCTGTGGCTTCGACGCCTACGCGCTGCGGGCCGACAAGGACCCCTACGAAGCCCTGGAAAGCCTCAAGGACTTCTCGGTGACCTACCAGGCCTCCACCGACCAGCCACTGCCGCTGTTCCGCCGCCGCTAAGCGTCGCGCCAACAAAAAGCCCTGGACCGGTTTCCCGCTCCAGGGCTTTTTTGTATCTGGCGTCTTCTAGACCGTCATCGCCGGCACGCTCCTACAAAAGCCATGGGTTCGAGCTTCGTTGTAGGAGCGAGGCTTGCCCGCGATCGCTCTCAAGGAGAGCACCAACGGCAAGCTCGCGCGGCCTTACCAGAAACGCTGCTGGGTCAGGCGGCTCCACCAGGTCAGCAACACGCGGTCCACCGAACCGCTGGCCGCCAGCCCTACCCGCTCCTGCAGGCTCTTGCGCTCGGCGTAGTGCAGGTGGAACACCTCGGCCGCCTTGGCTTTTTCGGCCAGGTACTCGTCGCTGGTCTGCAACTCGTCCACCAGCTGTTTTTCCTGGGCCGCCACACCCAGCCAGACTTCGCCGGTGGCCACTTCGTCGATGGCCAGTTGCGGGCGATAGCGGGCCACGAAGTTCTTGAACAGCTGGTGGGTGACGTCCAGGTCCTCCTGGAACTTCTCCCGGCCCTTCTCGGTGTTCTCGCCGAACACGGTCAGGGTGCGCTTGTATTCACCGGCGGTGAGCACCTCGAAGTCGATGTCGTGCTTCTTCAGCAGGCGATTGACGTTGGGCAACTGCGCCACCACGCCGATGGAGCCGAGGATGGCGAACGGTGCGCTGATGATCTTCTCGCCGATGCACGCCATCATGTAGCCGCCGCTGGCCGCGACCTTGTCGATGCACACGGTCAGCGGCACCCCGGCCTGGCGAATACGCGCCAGCTGCGAGGAGGCCAGACCATAGCTATGGACCATGCCGCCACCGCTTTCCAGGCGCAGCACCACTTCATCCTTGGGCGTGGCCAGGCTCAGTACCGCGGTGATCTCGTGGCGCAGGCCCTCGGTGGCCGAGGCCTTGATATCGCCGTTGAAATCCAGCACGAACACCCGCGGCTTATCCTCGGCGGGCTGCTTCTTCTGCTTCTTCTCGGCCTTGCCCTTGGCCTTGCGCAAGGCCTTGAGCTGATCCTTGTCCAACAGGCTCTGCTCCAGGCGCTCGCGCAGCTCCTTGTAGAAATCGTTCAGCTTGCTGACCTGCAACTGCCCGACGCCCTTGCGCCGCCCCTTGCTGCGCAGGGCGGCGGCGGTGATCAGCACCACCAGGATGGCGACCACCAGGGTCACGGTCTTGGCCAGGAAACTGGCGTACTCGACAAAAAACTCCACGGAAACTCCTTACGCATGATCGCCGCCAACCCGCGGCGCAATGGGTCCAAGCATACCGGCGCGACCGGTCGGCCACCAGTCGCGAAACCTTGTGTAATCACGCTCCAACAATCATTTCAAACAAGCGTATGTTTTTTCATTGACAGCTCACCGGCATCCTCATAACCTCGCAAAACTTTCAACGTGCCGGGATGACGCGGACGTGGGCAGCATCTACTTGATTCGACATGGCCAGGCCTCCTTCGGTGCAGACGACTATGACGTGCTGTCGCCCATCGGTGTTCGCCAGGCCAGCGTCCTGGGCGACCACCTGGCCGCCCTCGGAGTGAACTTCGATCGCTGCCTGTCCGGTGACCTGCAACGCCAACAGCATACCGCCCAGGCCACCCTGGAGCAGCTCGGCGCTGCCGGCCTGGCCCGGCCGACGCTGGAGATCGACCCGGCATTCAACGAGTTCGACGCCGACGCCATCATCCGCGCATTGCTGCCCGATCTGTTGTCCCAGGAACCCGAGGCGCTGAACACCCTGCGCAACGCCGCGCAAAATCGTGCTGAATTCCAACGCATCTTCGCCCTGATCATCCAGCGCTGGCTGGCCGGCACCTACGACCCACCCGGGCTGGAAAGCTGGCTGGGCTTCGTCGAGCGGGTCCAGGGTGGCCTGCAACGAATCCTGGAGGCCGCGGACAACCGGCAGAAGATCGCCGTGTTCACCTCCGGCGGCACCATCACCGCCCTGCTCCACCTGATCACCCGGATGCCCGCCCAGCAGGCGTTCGAACTCAATTGGCAAATCGTCAACACCTCGCTCAACCAGCTGAAGTTTCGCGGACGCGAGGTGTCCCTGGCTTCCTTCAACGGTCATACGCATCTGCAACTGTTGAAGGCACCGGAGCTCATCACCTTCCGTTGAGCCCGATTCACTGTGAACCTTGCTGTAACCACCCATAAAAGGATCGAACCATGACCTCCGTAGCTGACGCCGTAAAAGCCATGCAAGCCAAGTTCAACCCAGCTGCCGCTGCCGGCCTGGACCTGGTTTTCGGTTTCCGCATCGATGACACCAAGCACTTCTCGCTGGTAGTGAAAGACAGCACCTGCGAACTCAAGGAAGGCGAGAACCCAGACGCCCAGGTCACCCTGGTGATGGACGGCGAGACCCTGGACGGCATCGTCAGCGGCGAAACCGACGGCATGCAGGCGTTCATGGGCGGCAAGCTGCGCACCGAAGGCGACATGATGCTGGCCATGAAACTGAGCGAACTGTTCCCAGCCTAAGCGGCACAGTTTCCAGCTCCTGACGAATCCCGCCCCATGGCGGGATTCGTCGTTTCAGCCCTGGGCAAGTTGCCTCATCGGTGCCACGGCGGATGCCGCCAGCAGCTCCCGGGTATAGGGGTGTTGCGCCGCGGCGAACAACTGCTGCGTCTGGCCACGCTCCACCACCTGGCCGTCCTTCATCACGATCAAGTCATGGGCCAGGGCCTGGACCACTGCCAGGTCGTGGCTGATGAACAGGTAGGTCAGGCCATGCTCTTGCTGCAAGCGCCGCAGCAGTGCCACCACCTGCTTCTGCACCGTGCGGTCCAGGGCCGAGGTGGGCTCGTCCAGCAGGATCAGTTCAGGCTTGAGTACCAGGGCCCGGGCGATGGCGATGCGTTGGCGTTGACCACCGGAAAACTCGTGGGGATAACGATGCCGCGCGGCCGGGTCCAGGCCCACCTGCTCCAGCACCTCGATCACCGCCCGCTCTTGTTGCCCAGGGTCCAGGTCGGTGTGCACCCGCAAGCCCTCGGCAATGATCTGCTGCACGCTCAGGCGCGGACTGAGGCTGCCGAACGGGTCCTGGAACACCACCTGCAGTTGTCGGCGCAGCGGCCGCAGCTGCGCCCCCTCCAATCCCTCCAGGGCCTGTCCATTGAAGCGGATGTGCCCTTCGCTGGCGATCAACCGCAGGATCGCCTGGCCCAGGGTCGACTTGCCCGAGCCGGACTCACCAACGATGCCCAGGGTCTTGCCCCGTTGCAGTTGCAGGTCGATGCCATCCACCGCCTTCAGGTAGCGCCGTGGCCGCCACCAGCCGCCGCCCTGGCGGAACCAGACCTTGAGTCGCTCCACCGCCAGCAGGGTCTCACTGCTCCCCCTGGGCAGGGCCTGGCCACCGGGCTCGGCATTGAGCAACTCCAGGCTGTAGGGATGTCGAGGCGCCTGGAACAACTGCTGGCAATCAGCCTGCTCGACAATGCAGCCGCCGCGCATTACCGCCACGCGCTGGGCAATGTGGCGTACCAGGTTCAGGTCATGACTGATGATCAGCAACGCCATGCCCAGGCGCTGTTGCAACGCCTGGAGCAACAGCACGATCTTGCGCTGCACGGTCACATCCAGGGCCGTGGTGGGCTCGTCGGCGATCAGCAGCTCCGGTTCGCAAGCCAGGGCCATGGCGATCATCACCCGTTGGCGTTGGCCCCCGGACAACTGGTGCGGGTAGGCCTTGAGCCGCTCCCGGGGTTGCTGGATCCCCACCAGCTCCAGCAGTTCGAGGATCCGCTCCCGGGCCTGGGCTCCCGCCAACCCCTTGTGCAGGCGCAGGGTCTCGCCCAACTGCCGCTCGACGCTGTGCAGCGGATTGAGCGAGCTCATGGGCTCCTGGAAGATCATCGCGATACGGTTGCCGCGCAGTTGGCGCAAACGCCCCGGCGCCACCCCCAGCAACTCCTCCCCGCGATAGCGGATGCTGCCCTCGATCCGCGCCGCACGCGGGTCGAGCAATTGCAGGATGCTGTGGGCGGTCACCGACTTGCCGGAGCCGGACTCGCCCACCAGCGCCAGGCACTCACCAGGGCGGATCTGAAGGTCCAGGCCATGCACCACCTCGGTGGCGCCGAAGGCCACTTTCAGGCCACGTAGTTCAATCAGGGCTTGGGTCATCTTGGGCACTCGCAGTTTCAACTCTTGGGATCGAAGGCATCGCGGCAGCCTTCGCCGATGAACACCAGCAACGACAGGATCAATGCCAGGACGAAGAACGCCGTCAGCCCCAGCCAGGGCGCTTGCAGGTTGCTCTTGCCCTGGGCCACCAACTCGCCCAGCGACGCGCTGCCAGCGGGCATGCCGAAGCCGAGAAAATCCAGGGCCGACAAGGTGGCGATGGCCCCGGTGAGAATGAACGGCAGATAGCTCAGGGTGGCGTTCATGGCGTTGGGCAGGATATGCCGGCCCATCACCTGCACATCGTTCACCCCCAGCGCCCGGGCCGCCTTGACGTACTCCAGGCTGCGGCTGCGCAGGAACTCGGTGCGCACCACGTCCACCAGGGCCAGCCAGGAGAACAGCGCCATGATCCCCAGCAGCCACCAGAAGTTCGGCTCGACGAAGCCGGACAGGATGATCAGCAGGTACAGCACCGGCAGCCCCGACCAGACCTCCAGCAAGCGTTGCCCCCAGAGATCGACCCAGCCGCCGTAGTAGCCCTGCAGGGCGCCGGCAACGATGCCGACCAGCGCACTGATGGCCGTCAGCGACAAGGCGAACAACAACGACACCCGCACCCCGAAGATCACCCGCGCCAGCACGTCCCGGGCCTGGTCGTCGGTGCCCAGCCAGTTGTCGCCACTGGGCGGGCTGGGGGCCGGCTGTGTCAGCTCGTAGTTGATGGTGTCGTAGCCGAAGGGAATCGGCGCGAACAACAACCAGCCGCCCTGTCCCTCGATCAACTGGCGAACCGCAGCGCTGCGGTAGTCCGGCTGGAACGGCAACTGGCCGCCGAAGTCCTGTTCGGTGTAGCGCTTGAAGGCCGGGAAATACCACTGCCCCTGGCACGCCACCAGCAACGGCTTGTCATTGGCGATCAGCTCGCCGCCCAGGCTCAGGGTGAACAGGCCGAGGAACAGCCACAACGACCACCAGCCACGCCGGTGCGACTTGAAACGTTGCCAGCGCCGCCGGCCAAGGGGAGACAGGGGCATCAGAGCTTCCTCGCCGCGAAATCGATGCGTGGGTCGACCAGGGTGTAGGCCAGGTCGCCCAGCAGTTTTATCAACAAGCCGAACAGGGTGAAGATGAACAGCGAGCCGAACACCACCGGGTAATCCCGGGATACCGCCGCCTCGTAGCTCATGCGCCCCAGGCCATCGAGGGAAAAGATCACCTCGATCAGCAGCGAACCGCCGAAGAACACCGTGACCAACGCCTGGGGCAGCCCCGCTACCACCAGCAGCATGGCGTTGCGAAACACATGGCCATACAACACCTGGCGCTCGCTCAGGCCCTTGGCCCGCGCGGTGACCACGTACAGGCGCGAGATCTCGTTGAGGAAGCTGTTCTTGGTCAGCAGGGTCAGGGTGGCGAAGCCACCGACTACCAGCGCGCTGACCGGCAGCACCAAGTGCCAGAAGTAGTCCGCCACCTTGCCCCAGGCCGAGAGCTGGTCGAAGTCGTCCGAGACCAGGCCGCGGGCCGGGAACCAGTCCAGCAGGGTGCCGCCGGCGAACACCACGATCAGCAACAGGGCGAACAGGAACCCCGGCATGGCGTAGCCGACGATGATCGCCGCGCTGCTCCAGACATCGAACCCCGAGCCGTTGTGCACCGCCTTGCGAATCCCTAAGGGAATCGACACCAGGTAGGTGATCAGGGTCGCCCACAGGCCCAGGGACAAGGTCACCGGCAGCTTGTCCAGGATCAGCTCGGTGACCGTGGCGCCACGGAAGAAGCTCTTGCCGAAGTCCAGCCGGGCGTACTGCCCGAGCATCAGCCACAAGCGTTCGCTGGCAGGCTTGTCGAAACCGTACTGGCGCTCGATGTCCGCCAGCAGCTTGGGGTCCAGGCCCCGGCTGGCCCGGGACTCGCCGGCCACGCTCTCCACATGCCCGCCGCCCACCGCGGCATTGGCGCCGATACCCTGCAAACGGGCGATGGCCTGCTCCACCGGTCCTCCGGGAGCGGCCTGGACGATGACGAAATTGACCAACAGGATGCACAACAAGGTCGGCACGATCAGCAGCAGGCGCCGCAGGCTATAACCCAGCATGGACCACCTCCGCGCTGCGCTTGCGCATCTGGCCCTGGGTCAACGCCGTCGGGCTGATTTCCCACCAGCTGTCCAGCCCGGCGTCATACAACGGGGCGATCGCCGGGCGGCCGAAGCGGTTCCACCACACCGTGGAAATGCCCGGCGGGTAATAGTTGGGAATCCAGTAGTAGCCCCACTGCAACACCCGGTCCAGGGCCCGGGCATGGGCCAGCATGCTGCTGCGGTTGTCGGCCCGGACCAGGCCCTCGAGCAAGGCATCCACCACCGGATTCCTGAGCACCATGTAGTTGTTCGAACCCGGATCGTCGGCCCCCTCGGCGCCGTAGTAGTTGAACAACTCGCGCCCCGGAGCCTGGGACACCGGGTAGCCGACGACGATCATGTCGTAGTCGCGACTGCGCACCCGGTTGGTGTATTGCGCGTTGTCCACTTGGCGAATGTCGAAGCCGATGCCGATCTGCGCCAGGTTGCGCTTGAACGGCAGCAACAGGCGTTCGAAGCCCTTCTGGCCATTGAGGAAAGTGAACTGCAGCGGCTCGCCGGCGGCATTCACCAGGCGATCGCCGCTGGGCACCCAGCCGGCTTCGCGCAGCAGTCGCAGCGCCTGCAACTGCTGGCCACGGACGATCCCGCTGCCATCGGTCCTGGGTGCCTCGAACACCTGGCTGAAGACCTCATCCGGGACCTGAGCGCGCCAGGGTTCGAGAATCTTGAGCTCCTCGGCCGACGGCAGGCCCACCGCCGCCAGTTCACTGTGGGAGAAGAAGCTGCGCTGGCGCAGGTACAGGCCGCGCATCATCTGCCGGTTGCTCCATTCGAAATCCCACAGCAAGGCGATGGCCTGGCGGACCCGGCGGTCCTGGAACAGCGGTCGCTGCAAATTGAAGACGAAGCCCTGGGTGCCCTGGGCCGCGCCAGGGGCCAGGTGCTCGCGCTGCAGGCGGCCATCGTCCAGGGCGGCACCGGCATAACCGATGGTGTAGGCAGTGGCGGAGAACTCGCGGTTGTAGTCGTAGCCACCGGACTTGAGGATCTGCCGCGCCACATCGGTATCGGCGAAGAACTCCAGGCGCAGGCGATCGAAGTTGTAGCGCCCGCGCGCCACCGGCAGGCGCTCGCCCCACCAGTCCTTGACCCGCTCGAAGGTCACGCTGCGCCCGGCATCCACCTTGGCCACCCGGTACGGGCCACTGCCCAGGGGTGGCTCGAAGCCCCCGCCATCGGCAAAATTGCGCCCCCGCCACCAATGCTCGGGCAGTACCGGCAGCGACGCCAGGTCCAGGGGCAAGGTGCGGCTCTCGGCATTCTTGAACACAAAGCGCACTTGGCTGGGCGACTCCACCAGGACCTCGGCCACATCGGCGAACTGCTGGCGGTACTTGAGGCTGCCCTGGGTCATCAACAGTTCGAAGGTGAAGCGCACATCGCTGGCGCTGATCGGCCGGCCATCGGCGAAGCGCGCTGCCGGGTTCAGATACAACCGCAGCCAGCGCCGGTCCGGGGCCAGCTCCAGGCCCTGGGCCACCAGGCCATACACCGTGTAGGGCTCGTCCTGGGAGCGGTAGGCCAGGGGCGCGTAGACCCAGCCATCGACCTCGGCCACCCCGGTACCCTTGTCGATGTAGGGCACCAGGTGATCGAACGGTCCGCTCTCCAGGGCAGAACGGCGCAGGCTGCCGCCTTTGGGCGCGTGCGGATTGACGTAGTCGAAGTGACTGAAGCCTGCCGGATACTTCGGTGCCTCGCCGTACACCGTCAACGACGGTTGCACGGCAGCCGACACCGCCGGGCTCAGCAGCACCCACAGCCAGAGCAAGAAGATGGTTCGCAACGGCATTGCAACAAGCCCCTCTAGACAGCGACCGGGAGCGCGCGGGCCAAGAGGGCCCGTGCGCCAGGTACTCGGACGCGATTCTCGATGATCGCAACGCCCCGCTCCTGCCTGCCTTGTGCAATCAGGCCGGCCTTTTTATAGAGCGGGGTCTAGATCCATTGGTTACTAAAAAACATTCGGACTGCTGTTTCCGCTCGGTTCAGAAGCTGTAGCTGAGCCGGGTATACAAGGTCCGCCCGAAGGGGTCCGAGTAGCGCGGGTCGTAGCCGCTCTGGAAGGTGTAGGTCTGGTTGCTGAATGGCGGCTCGCGATCCAGCAGGTTCTTCACCCCCAGGGTGACGGCCAGGGACTTGCGCCAGGTGTAGGTGCCCGCCAGGTCCCAGACGCTGTAGGCGCCGACGCTGTGGTGGGTGCTGGGGTCCGAGTCGTGATAGCCGCTGGTGTAGCGGTTGGTCAGGCTGGCGCCCAGCGGCCCCTGGTTCCAGGTCGCGGTCAGGCTGTGGCGCCAGCGTGCCACTGCACCGGCGGAGGAAAAATCACCGCCGCGAAAATCCCCCAGCTTGTCGATGAAGGCGCCCTTGAGCTCTTGCTGGTACTCGTAGCGGTTGACGTAGGTACCTTGCAGCGCCACGCCGAACTGGCCCCAGGCCAGGGCCGGCAGGCGATAGTCGAAGTTGACGTCCACCCCTTCGGTCTTGAGCTTGCCCAGGTTGGACAGGCCGGTGACCACATGGTCGATGGAGCCATCGGCCTTGCGTACCAGGCGATCGGGATACAAGCCGGGATTCTCGAACGGCGAGGACTCGGGGAACTCGGCGATCTGGTTGGCGATGTCGATCCACCAGAAGTCCAGCCCGGTGGTCAGGCGCTCGAAGGGCTGGTAGACGAAACCCAGGGTCACGTTGCGCGCGGTCTCGGGCTTGAGGTTGCGGTTGCCACCAGAGCTGCGGTTGAACTGCTGGGCGCAGTCGCGGTTGGCGATCCCGCCATTGCTCGGATTGCCACCGGCGCACAGCACCGGATCGTTGTAGTTGGCGTTGGTGAAGGTGGTATAGCTCGGGTTGTACAACTCGTACAACGAAGGTGCGCGGAAACCTTCGCTATAGGCACCGCGAACCACCAACTCGCGAAACGGCTGGAAGCGGAACGAATACTTGGGGTTGGTGGTGCTGCCAAAGTCGCTGTACTTGTCATGGCGCACCGCGGCCGACAGCTCCAGGCTGTCGAGCACCGGTACGCTGAGCTCGGCGTACTGGGCCTGCACGCTGCGATCGCCCGTCACGGCACCATTGGGATCGACCCCCAGGTTCTGCAAGTCACCGGCAAAGGCCGCGAAATCCTGATGGAAATCCTCCTTGCGGTACTCGCCACCCAGGGCCAGGCCGGCCGGCCCCGCACCGAACCAGTCGCCGATCTCGCGGCTGGCACGTCCGTCGATGGACTTGACCCGGCCCACAGCGGTGCCGTAGTCGCCGCTCACCGTATTGGCCGCCAGCAAGGCTTGGCCTGCGCTGGTCTGCGGCCCAAAGGGGTTGATCACCCCGTTGGCGATCCCCTGGCGCACCGCCAGGTCGCTCACATAACCGCTGCGGATGGTGTTGGTCACCTTGTTCTGGTTGTAGGCCGCGCCCAGGTTGTAGTCCCAGCCGGCCACGTTGCCGTCGAAGCTCAGCAGCAAGCGTTGGTTGCTGTTGTCGTCTTCATGCCGACGAGCGCCGACCGGGGCTTCACGCCAGTTCACCGAGACCGGTTGCGAGGGGTCGAGGACAAAATCGCTGGGGCCGGGGGTGATGCCATTGCCCGGATAGAACGCGGTACCCGGGTTGATCTGGTTGCCCATCAAGGTGCCGGGGCCGATCTGGGTACGGTTCTGGTTGCGTGCCCAGAAGTATTCCAGGCTGACGTTATGTTCATCGCCCAGTTTGCCGGTGGCCTTGGCGAAGGCCGAGGTCTTCTCGGTTTCCGGCACCAGGTCCAGGTAGCTCCACAGGCTCTGCCGGCAGATGCCATTGCGCGACAGCAGCCCCGGGGCGTTGCAGCCGGAACCGGCCAGGGGATTGGTGGCGTTGCCGCCCTGGGTCCAGTTCGCCGGGTAGGCCGTGCCGGAGGTGTAGTCCAGGCCGCGACCGGGCTGGTAGTTGTAGGTGTAGCCACGGTCCTTGGCCGCCAGGCGCTCCTGCTTGTCGTGGCTGACCACGCCAAAGACATTGAAGCGATCTTCCTCCAGGTCGCCGAAACCCCAGCTGCCGCTGAAGTTCTTGCTCTGGCCACCGCCTGAATGGGTCGGGGTGTCGTAGCTGGTGCTGACCTGGCCTGTGGTGAGGCTGGTCTTGGTGATGAAGTTGATCACCCCGCCGATGGCATCGGTGCCGTACAGCGCCGAGGCACCGTCACGCAGGACCTCGACCCGGTCGATGGCGGCAAAGGGAATGGTGTTCAGGTCCACCCCGGAACCGTTGCTGGAGCTGGTGGCGTTGTTGCTCAGGCGCCGGCCATTGAGCAGCACCAGGGTCTTGTTCGGACCGATGCCGCGCAGGTCGGCGAAGGCCGCGCCGCCGCTGCTGGAGCCCACCGAACGCCCGGAGCCCACCGAGGACTGGTTGGCGGAAATACGGTTGATCAACTCCTCGGTGCTGGTCACGCCCTGCTCGCGCAGCTTCTCGACCCGCAGCACGGTGACCGGCACCGCGGTCTCGGCATCGACCCGGCGGATCGCCGAGCCGGTGACTTCGACCCGCTGCAACTGGGTGGTGGGCTCGGCGAAGGTCGCCGGGGCCACGCTGGCAGCCGGGGTCGCTGCGGCGCTGATCACCACGCCCTGGGTGCCCTCTTCGTCCTTCAGGCCAGTGCCTTGCAACGCCAGGGCCAGGGCCTGGCTATGGCTTAGCTGGCCCTTGATCGCCGGGGCGGAATGCCCGGCCACCAGCGCCTGGGAAAAAGAGATCGGCAAGCCGCTCTGGCGCGAGATACCCAGCAGCGTCTGGTCCAGCGGACCGGCGGGCAGGTCGAACGACTCGCTGGCGGCCCAGGCTGGAACAACCTGCAGAGACAGCAGCAAGGCCAGGCTCAAGGGGGATTTACGGGGTACAGACAGACTCATGGATAACCATCCCTGCGTTAGGTTTATGCAGGGATGTGCAATGGCCAGAGTTTTTTTATAGGCCCGGTTTAGACCGTTGGGAACTGACCTTATACCCGCCGGGATGCACCGCTCGCCCCAACGCTGAAGGTCCTGCGGATCTTGGCGCAGCCTCGCCAGCTCGGCAGCGGCTACAAGAACCGCCGCTGGTGTAGCCGCTGCCGCAGGCTGCGCATGGCCCGCAGGGCCACGGGGGTTCAACTGCCGAAGTGGTAGCTCAGGTCCAGCCACCATTGGCGCCCGTAGGCGTCGTAGTTGCCCGTAGGGTAATAGGGCCAACCGCCGGAATCGTCGTGCTTGTACTGGTTGAGCAGGTTGTTGACGGTCAGGCCGAGGCTGGCGCGGTCGTTGATCTTGTAGCGGGCGCTGGCGTTGAACACCGTCCAGGGCGACAGCCGGCCATCGCCGTTGCCATTGGTGACGCTGCCGTAGCGAATGCCCATCAGGGTCGTGCTGTAGTGCTCATAGTCCCAGGTCAGGCTGGCGTTGGCCTTGCTGCGCCAGTCATGGTTGCTGCGGTCGGAGCGCAAATCCAGGGTCGTGGCCTGGTCGGACTCCTTGTAGTAATGCGAAAGCACCAGGGTGTAGCCCAGGGTCGAACTGAACGCCCCGTAGTCGCCAGCGCCCCAGCGAATGTTGCTCTTGAGATCCAGGCCGCTGACCCGCTCGCTGGCAGCGTTGATGGCATTGACCCGCACCTGCTGCAGCTTGTTGGGGTCCACCGCGGCATTGCCGGGGTTGCGCTGGACCCGTGCCAGCACTGCCTGGCAACTGGCCGAGTTGATATCCTGGGCGCCGCTGCGGCAGGCGTTCTCTTCCTGCAACAGGCGGTTCTGATCCACGCTCGTCAGCAAGTCGTCGATCTGCACGCGCCAGTAGTCGGCGGAAACATCGAAGTTGCGCGACGGCGACCACACCAGGCCATAGGTCCAGGATTTGCCGCGCTCGGACTTCAGGTCGCTGGTACCACTCTGTACATAGTCCACCCGCCCGCGATCACAGGCGCCCTCCACACCCTTGCTGCAGCCGTAGTAGTCGATCTGGTCCGGGTAGTAGCCGTTGCTGTCGGCCTGGTAGATGTAGTTCAGGTCCGGCGCACGAAAGCTGGTGCCATAGCTGCCGCGTACCAGCAGGCTGGTCAGCGGACGCCACTCCAGGCCCAGGTTATAGGTCTTCTGCTGTTCGCTGCGATCGGCGAACTTGTACTGGTCCCAGCGTCCGGCCAGGGACGCCAGCACGCTATCGGTGACCGGCACGCTGAACTCGCCGCCCAGGGCGTAGCGCTTGCGCGAACCACCGGAACTCTGGGCCGGCGCAGCGCCATAGAACACTCCGTCGTTGAGCGCCGAATCAGGATCTGTGCGGTACTGCTGCTTGCCCATCTCCAGCACCCCGGCAAACCCTACTGGCCCAGCGGGCAAGTCGAACAGGTCGCCGTTGATCGAGGCGTTGTAGGTCTGCGACACCGAGCGGCTGGTCTCGGTCTGGTTGCGACGGAACTGGCGCCACTCGTCGCTCGTCAGGGGCCGGTCCAGGCGCGCCGGGTCCGGAGCGAACACTGGGTGTCCATCCTGGGTACCCAGCTGCGGGCCCAGGTAGAAATCGCGGATGGTCGACAACGGCCGATAACGGGTGCTGCGCACGCTGCGGTACTCCGAACGGTTGGCCGCCAGCTCGTAGCTCCAGCCGCTGTCGCCAAGCTGGTCGGACAAGCCCAGAGTGCCGGTCCAGGAGGTCTCGCGCCATTTGCTGTTGTTGCTGGTACGCCCACCGATCTCCTCCTCGGAGAAACGCCGGAACCAACGCTCCAGGTTACCGGTGTTGGCGTTGATGAAATCCGGGGAGGTAAAGGTCGGGCCGCGGGTGTTGTTCTGGATATGGTCCAGGCCGTACATCAGGTCGGCGTACAACTGCCCGCTATCGCTGAAGTGCCAGGTGCCGCGGGTGTAGCCATCGTAGTTTTCCTTCTGGGTCTGCAAGGTCCAGTAGTCGTTGTACATCTGGTCAGTGGTGCAGCGCCCGCCACTACCGCTCAGGTGATTACCGAAAGTGCCCTGGTAGGCGCCGCACCCGGGGCCCAGGTAACGGCCGGTGTCGAGATTGCGCCGGTAGCCGACGTCCACCGCCGGGCTGCTGCTCATGAACCCGCGGTCGTCGGCCCAGATCGGTTCGCGCCGAGTCAGTTCCAGGCCGAACAGGCCGTCGAAATCACCCCAACTGCCGCCACCGCTCAGTTGCAGGCGCTGATTGTCGCCACCACCACGCTCGCTGGTGCCACCGCGCAGGTTGAGATCGATGCCGTCGATCTTCTTCTTGAGGATGATGTTGACCACCCCGGCGATGGCGTCCGAGCCGTAGACCGCCGAAGCCCCGCTGCTGAGGATCTCGATACGTTCGATGACCGCCGAAGGGATATTGGCCAGGTTGGTGAAGTTGACCTGGCCGCCATAGGCGATCGGATAGTCCGCCACTCGCCGGCCGTTGATCAGCACCAACGTATGGTTGGGCCCCAGGCCACGCAGGTTGAGGGCGCTGGCCGCCGGTTGCCAGGTGTTGCCATAGTCCTCGCCCTGGGTCATGCCAGTGTTCTGGGTCTGGGTCGCCAGGGCGTCGTAGACATTGCGGTAACCCCGGGCCTCCATCTCCTGCTGGGTGATCACGGTGACTGGAGTCGCGCCGTCGGTCTGCGCCCGGGCGATGCGCGAGCCGGTGACCGTGACCTTCGATAGCCTCGGTTCGCTGGCACTGGCGGAGCTACTGGCCCGGCTCACCACCGGGGCGGGTGTGGTTGCCGCCGGACGCAGCACCAGGCCCTGCTCGCTGGCCTCGACTTCCAGGCCGCTGCCCTGCAACGCCCGCTCCAGCGCCTGCCGGGCATCCAGAGCGCCATGGATAGCCGGCCCCTGCTTGCCTTGCACCAGGTCCTGGCGGAAGGAGATCGGCACCCCGCTCTGGCGCGAGATGTCCAGCAGCACCTGGTCCAGCGGCCCCTTGGCGATATCGAAGGATAAGATCCCGCCCACCGGCTCCTGGGCCAGAAGCGGCGCCGGACAACCGGCAATGCCCAGGGCCACGGCCAGCGACAATCGGCACAGGTGCCGGAACGGACGGTTGAAACAGTTCTGTGAAGACATCCCGAAGCCCTTCCCTGTTGAATGCAGTTGCAGGGAATGAGCAGCGGTAGGCGTCTTTTTATAGGGCGCGGGTTAGGCCAAGGGGCTATGAGCTTATAACCCGCCTTGGCGTGGCTCGATGCTGACCCAGTAGGGGCTGTGGTAACGCACCCGGATCGGCAGCGAGCGCTCCAGCAGTTGCAGGGTGCGATCGCTTTCGTCCAGCGGATAGAGGCCGCTCAGGCGCAAGTCGGCGACCTCGGGATCGACCCGCAGGATGCCGCGCCGGTATCGGCGCAACTGCTCGACGATTTCTCCCAGCGGCCTATCGCGCGCCTCCAGCAGGCCCTGGGTCCAGGCGCTTTCATAGCCCTTGGCCGCCTCCAGGGCCAACAAGCCCTGGCCGTCGAAACGCAGGCTCTGCCCCGCCGTCGCCACCTGCCGCGTGCCATTGGCCGTCAGCACCTCCACCTGGGAATGCAGCATCACCAATTGGGTCGAGGCTTCGTCGCGGCGCACCAGGAAGCGAGTGCCCAGGGCACGCATGCGGCCATGCACGGTCTGCACCACGAACGGCCGCGACGGGTCCCTGGCTACGTCCACCTGCAACTCACCACTGCACAGCTCCAGTTGGCGCTGGCCCTGGTCGAAATGCGCCACCACTCGGGTACAGGCATCGAGCACCAGCGCACTGCCGTCGTCGAGCCTCAGGCTGCGGCGCTCGCCCACGCCGGTGTACAGCGCGCCGGCAGGCCGCCACCCATCCAGTTGGCGCCCCAGTAGCCCCGCCGCCAACGCCACGCCCAGCAGGCCCAGGCTGCTGCCGATGAAGCGCCGCCGGCTCGAGGGGGCATTGAGGCTGTGCAGCAGGCTGTCGCGGCTCAGCTGGCGCAGGGCATTGTGCTGCAGGGCCGCGAACCCGCCGCCCATCAGGCCGATGACCTGCTCATGCTCAGGGTCGGCGCTGCGCCAGGCGGCGAACGCCTCGGCTTGCACCGCGCTCATCTGGCCCGACTGCAACAAGGCCATCCACTGGGCGGCCTCGTCCACCACCGCCGGGTCGATCCGCGAGCGACTCATGCCTCCACCAATGCCAGGTAGCAGCGCTTGAACGCCTCGGCCATGTACTGCTGCACCCGGCTGGTGGACACCCCCAGCAGCGCGCCGATCTCGGCATAGGTCAGGCCGTCCAGCTGGTGATAGAGAAACGCCGCCTTGGCCTTGGCCGACAAACCGTTGAGCAACTGGTCTACGGCCAACAGCGCCTCGATCAGCAACGCCCGTTCTTCGGGCGACGGGTGCACGGGAGCGGGCGCCAGCGCCAGGCTCTCCAGATAGGCCCGCTCCAGGTCCTGGCGGCGCCAGCCCTCATAGACCAGGCGCCGGGCGATGGTGGTCAGCAGCGCCCGTGGCTCACGGATGACCGTAGGGTCTGGCAGCGCCAGGATGCGCACGAAGGTCTCCGAGGCGATGTCCTGGGCGCTGTGATGACATCCCAGGGCCCTGGCGACGCAAGCGCAAAGCCATTGATAGTCCCTTTTGAACATCTGCCCGACCAGCGGGTAATGCGGGTTCGGATTCGCCCCCATGCCTTGCTCCCTCGAAAGGCGCTCGCGCCTCGCATGCCAACGACACTGCCGGATCAGCCCCGGCACAAAATGAGGAAGCGACTGTGCAACAGCGCGGAATCCTTATGGAAGTAATTAAAAATTAAATAAAAGTAACAAAAAGGAATAAGCCATTCAGCAGACGCTGCTCCTTGCCTCTCGCTTGATTGATCTCGGTCAGCAGCCACCCCGTCGCACGCCCCTACTCTTGCGCCTCCATCACGGCCAAGGACGGCTCATTGGGAACCGCCCGCCACCTTGTCACTCACGGAAGAGCCAGCTCATGCGATCACTGAAGATCATCCTGCTATCCACCGCCTTCAATGGCCTGACCCAACGTGCGTGGCTCGACCTGCGCCAGGCAGGCCACCGCCCGAGCGTGGTGTTGTTCACCAGCGAAGAGGAAGTCTGCCGGCAGATCGAGGAAGCCGGCGCCGACCTGGTGATCTGCCCCTTCCTCAAGGACCGGGTACCCCAGCAGCTGTGGAGCAACCCCAAGCGCCCGGTGGTGATCATTCACCCGGGCATCGTCGGCGACCGGGGTGCCAGCGCCCTGGACTGGGCCATCAGCAAGGAGCTCAAGCGCTGGGGCGTCACCGCTCTGCAGGCCGTGGAGGAAATGGACGCCGGGCCGATCTGGGCCACCCACGAATTCAACCTGCCAGCCGGGATGCGCAAGTCCGAGCTGTACAACGGCCCGGTGAGCGATGCGGCGATCCACTGCATCCGCGATGTGGTGGAGAAATTCCGCAATGGCCATACCCCCGAGCCGCTGGACTATGACAAGCCCTCGGTGCTCGGTCGCCTGCAACCGAACATGAAGCAGGCGGACCGCACCTTCAGCTGGCATGACTGTGCCCAGTTCATCAAGCGCAGCATCGATGCCGCCGATGGCCAGCCTGGAGTCCTGGCCAGCCTGGCCGGCGGCCAATACTACGTGTACGACGCGCACCTGGACCCGCGCACCGGCACCCCGGGGGAACTGCTCGCAGTGCACGACGACGCGGTGCTGGTAGCCTGCGGCGACAGCAGCCTGTGGATCGGCTCCCTGCGGCTCAAGCCCCAGAGCGGCGAAGAAACCTTCAAGCGCCCGGCGCGGCATGTGCTCGGCGAGCGCCTGGCCCAGGTACCGGTGCTGGACTGGTCGGTGGCCAGCAGCCCGTTCAGCACCGAGGCCTACCAACCGATCCGTTATCGCGAATCCGGCAAGGTCGGCGAGCTGACCTTCGAGTTCTACAACGGCGCCATGAGCACCGAACAGTGCCAGCGCCTGGTCAGCGCCCTGCAATGGGCCAAGGCCCGCGACACCCAGGTACTGCTGGTACGTGGCGGGCGCGGGGCCTTTTGCAACGGTGTGCACCTGAACGTGATCCAGGCGGCTCCCGAGCCGGGCCTGGAAGCCTGGGCCAACATCCAGGCCATCGACGATGTCTGTCGCGAACTGCTGACCGCCCGCCAGTTGGTGGTCAGTGGCCTGACCGGCAACGCCGGGGCCGGCGGCTTGATGATGGCCCTGGCCGCCGATGTGGTCCTGGCCCGGGCCGACACGGTGTACAACCCGCATTACAAGAGCATGGGCCTGTTCGGTTCCGAATACTGGACCTACAGCCTGCCCCGTGCCGTTGGCCAGTTGCTGGCCCGCCAGTTGACCGAGGCCTGCCTGCCCATCAGCGCCCTCCAGGCCCTGCAAATGGGCATGGTCCAGGAGATCGGCCCACGCTGCCCGGATGAGTTCGGCCTGTGGTTGCTGCAACGGGCCAACAGCGTGCTCAGCGACCCGCGCTACCAGCACCTGCGCCAACGCAAGCTCGATGCCGACCCACAACTGATGCAGCACTGCCGCAATGCCGAGCTTGAGGAAATGCACATGGACATGGTGCAGAACCGCAAGGGTTTCGCCCAGAAGTGCCGCAACTTCGTGTACAAGCGCAAGGCCTGCTGCACCCCTGAGCGCCTGATCGAGAATTGGGCCAAGCCCCAGGACATCGCCCTGGTAGGCTAAGCCGACCGTCCCCTTCCTGAATCGTCGTCCGGCTCGCCGGGCGACGGCTTCAGTTCCCCGGCTGCAACAACAGCGCCACCAATGCAGTCCAGCCGGTCTGGTGGCTGGCCCCCAGCCCACGCCCGTTGTCGCCATGAAAATACTCATGGAACAACACCAGCTCGCGATCCCGGGCATCGCCCTGCAACTGCGCATAACCGCTCATCGACGGCCTGCGCCCCTCCTCATCCATGAGAAACAGGCGGGTCAAGCGCTGGCCCAGGCTGTCGGCCACCTCCTGCAGGGACGCCAGGTAACCGGAACCCCGGGGGTACTCCACCGAGAAATTGACGTCGTAGTAACGATGCAGCTCGCGCAGGGATTCGATCAGCATGTAGTTGATCGGCATCCACAACGGCCCGCGCCAGTTGGAGTTGCCACCGTAGAGTCGCGAGCCGGACTCGGCCGGCTCATAGCGGGCACACAATTGCTTGCCATCGACCTGCATGGCGAACGGTCGCTCGAAGGCCTTGGACAAGGAACGGATGCCGAACTCGCTGAGAAACTCGTCTTCGTCGAGCATGCGCTTGAGCAGGTCCTTGGTGCGCTCGCCCCGCAGCAATGCCAGCAGCAAGCGATTGCCCTTGCCCGGCTCGTACCAGCGCGATACCAGGCTGGCGAGGTCCGGCCTGTGGTGCAAGAAACCCAGCAAGCGCTGGGCCAGGCCCGGCAGGCATTCGTGTTCGTGCTGTTCCAGCACCTGCACCGCGAACAAGGGCATCAGGCCGACGATGGAACGCAGGCGCAATGGCTCGCTGCGCCCGTCGGGCCTGTGCAGGACATCGTAGAAAAACCGGTCCTCCTCGTCCCACAGGCCCTCGGTACCGTCGTCCACCCGGTTGATGGCGCCAGCGATGTACAGGAAATGCTCGAAGAACTTCACCGCGATATCCACGTACACCGCATTGCGTCGGGCCAGTTCCAGGGCCATGCGCATCAGGTCCAGGGCGTAGGCCGCGACCCAGGCGGTGCCATCGGCCTGGTCGAGGCTGAATCCCTCGGGCAGCGGCGCCGAACGGTCGAACAAGGCGATGTTGTCCAGGCCGAGAAAACCGCCCTGGAACAGGTTGCGACCCTCGGCATCCTTGCGATTGACCCACCAGGAAAAGTTCAGCAGCAGCTTGTGCAGGACCCGTTCGAGAAAGTCCATGTCGCCCTCGCCGGTGAGGGCCTTCTCCTGCTGGTAGACCCGCCAGCAGGCCCAGGCATGCACTGGCGGGTTGGCATCGTCGAAGCGCCACTCATAGGCCGGCAACTGGCCGTTGGGGTGCATGAAGCGGTCCTTCACCAGCAGCAACAGCTGCTGCTTGGCGAAGCCTGGGTCGATCAGGGCGAAGGCCACCGCCTGGAACCCCAGGTCCCAGGAGGCGTACCAGGGGTACTCCCAGGTATCGGGCATGCTGACGATGTCGGCATTGGCCAGGTGCCGCCAATGGCTGTTGCGCAGATGCAGGCGCTGGGCCGGCGGCGCCGGCTGCCCGGGGTCGCCGTCGAGCCACTGGTTGACGTCGAAGTAGTACAGCTGCTTGGACCACAACAGCCCGGCCAGGGCCTGGCGCTGCACGTTGCGCGCATCCGGATCGGCGATGCCTTGCTGCAAGGCACCATAGAACTCGTCGGCCTCACGTCGACGCTGCTCGAACAGGCTGCGAGCGTTGACCTGTTCGCAGTCCACCGGGGCGAAGCGCAGGTACAGGCTGCGCGTTTCGCCACCGGCCAATTCCAGGGTGAAGTGAGCGGCGGCCTTGGTTCCGGAGTCGAAGCTCACAGCCGTGGCCTGGCCGTCCACCAGGTAATCGTTGATACCGTCCTTGAACGGCCCCGGAGAGGCCAGGCCATCGAGCCGGGGGAAGTTGCTCTGGTTGTGGCAGAACAGCCACTGGCAGGGCCCCGCGCCCCAGGCGCTGACTTCGCGCTCGGCCAGCCTGGGGTGCTGGGCCAGCAACCGCTCACCCGCAAGGCGCAAGCTGGGCTGGGTCCCTGCGCCCCAGCTCCAGTCGTTGCGCGCCCAGACCTGGGGCAAGACCCGCAGACGTGCCGGCTGGTGGTAGCGGTTGTGTACCGTGACCCGCATGAACAGGTCATCGGCGGTGTGCTTGGCATACTCCACGATCACATCGAAATAGCGATCATCTTCGAAGACACCGGTGTCGAGGATCTCGTACTCGGCGTCGGCCAAGCCACGACGGGCGTTCTCCGCCACCAGGTCGGCATAGGGAAAGGAGCGCTGTGGGTACTTGTAGAGCATGCGCATGTAGGCATGGCTGGGCACCCCGTCGAGGTAGAAATACAGCTCCTTGACGTCCTCGCCGTGATTACCCTCGGCGTTGTCCAGGCCGAACAGGCGCTCCTTGAGGATACTGTCCTGCTCGTTCCACAGCGCCAGGCCCAGGCACCAGTGCTGGTCCTTGTCGGAGAACCCGGCCAGGCCATCCTCACCCCAGCGATAGGCGCGGCTGCGGGCGTGGTCGTGGGGGAAGTACGTCCAGGCCTCACCATCGGCGCTGTAGTCCTCGCGCACCGTGCCCCATTGCCGTTCACTCAGGTACGGCCCCCACTGACGCCACTGCTCGGCCGCCGGCCCACGCAGGCGCTGGCCCTCAAGGGTATCGAGAATGCTCGCTGCGGATCGTGTCGGCATGGGCAATGTCCTTGGCCACGGGAGTCAGTGGCAGTGTAGAAGCAGGCGCTGGCCGAGTCGGTGACAAATACTTCATGCAGGCCTGCGGATCTTTTGGGTTAAATCGGCGTCGGCTGGTTCGTTATAATCGGCAACCTTTTGTATGGCAGTGCGTAACCCATGATGTTCAATCGCAAAACAATGCTCCCGGGGTTGCTGCTCGCGACCCTGTCCCTTGCGGCCCAGTCCGCGAGCCTCGACCTGCGCTACCCTGAACCTGAACTGGCGGCGCCCAGCAGCACCAGGCCCCAGGCCCCCGAGCCCGACACCCATAAGCTCCAACTGCAGTTCAAGCCCTCGGTGAGCTACGAACACAAGTGCAGCGGGCAATGCACCTATGAGACCAATATCGATCAATTGCACGATCGCGAAACCCGCCAAAGCACCACGATCGGCTTCAACTGACGCGGCTTGACCTCGGTCCCTGGCGCCGCGGCGAGGCGGCCTGCGCGTACAGGCGCGCAAGGCCATGCCCCGAACGCTCGCCGAGCGTGCGGACCCGCATCGAGTGCACACAAAAACGCAACGCCACGCTGCGTCCTTTGTGATGGTTGGAGCCGGGAGGAGCGACTACAGTCGGTTCATCGGCAACCCACCTGACGCCCGACACAAGGATGCGTTCGATGACTGATCTGCACGAGCTCCAAGCCGCCCAACTGCTGGCGTTGTTCGCCAACCGCACGTTGTCTCCCCTGGACTACTACGACCATCTGCTGGCCCATATCGATGCCTGGGAGCCCCATATCCGTGCGCTCTACGCCTTCGACCCGGAGCAGGTGCGCCAGCAGGCCAGGGCTGCCACCGAGCGTTGGAACAAGGGCACCCCCTGCGGCCCGCTGGACGGGATACCGGTGACAATCAAGGAACTGATCGCCACCCGCGGCACACCGATTCCCCTGGGCTGCGCTGCCACCACCCTCACGCCGGCAACCCAGGATGCACCGCCAGCGGCACGCATGCGCGAGGCCGGGGCGATCATCCTGGCCAAGACCACGGTGCCGGATTTCGGCATGTTGTCCTCGGGGTTGTCGAGCTTCCACGGCCTCACCCGCAACCCCTGGAACCTGGAACGCAATACCGGTGGCTCCAGTTCCGGAGCCGGCGCTGCCGCAGCGGCCGGTTATGGCCCACTGCACATCGGCACCGACATCGGCGGCTCGATACGCCTGCCAGCGGCCTGGTGCGGCCTGGTGGGCTTCAAGCCGACCCTCGGGCGAATTCCCATCGACCCTTACTACACCGGGCGCTGTGCCGGACCGATGACTCGTAGCGTCGAGGATACGATCCTGCTGATGCGCCACCTGGCGCGGCCCGATGCCCGCGATGCCACCAGCCTGCCGCCGCTGACCAGCGACTGGAGCGAGCAACCGCTCTCGGTCAATGGCCTGAAGATCGGGCTGATGCTGCAACCCGGTGCCGGCCTGCAACCCGAGGGTTTTGTCTGCGAGGCCGTGGAACGTGCCGCACGCCTGTTCGAAAGCCACGGTGCCCGGGTACAAGCCCTGGCGCCGATCATGGACCGGCCCTTGCTGGATGGCCTGGACCGCTTCTGGCGCGCCCGGCAGTGGGCCGAACTCTCGGCCCTGGGCAGCGAGCAGTTCGCCAAGGTGCTGCCCTACATCCGCGAGTGGGCCGCCCCTGGAGCCGACCTGTCCGGGGTCGAGGCCGTAAAAGGCTTCAACCAGACGTTCGAGATGCGCCGTCGCGCAGCACAGGTATTCAGCGAGTTCGACCTGGTGCTGTCGCCCACCAACCAGGTCAACAGCTTCCCCGCCCACTGGCCATCGCCGAGCAACGATCCGCAACGGCCATTCGAACACATCGTCTTCACCCTGCCCTGGAACATGGGCGAACAACCGGCGCTGTCGATCAACTGTGGCTTGAGTGCCGATGGCTTGCCCATCGGCTTGCAGATGATCGCCCCGCGCTTTGCCGACCAATGGCTGCTGCAAGTGGCCAAGACCTACGAGAGCTGGCGTGGAGCGATCCACCGTTGGCCAAGCCCGCCGTCGCACTGACCAGCCAAGCCGTAACTGCCACCTTCACCCCAAGCCCCGGGCCTTGCCGCCCGGAGCCTGGGCAACCTATGAATAAAAATTCGAGGGGCCAGTATGCACAGTCACCACCACACCCATTCCCTACCCCATGATGCGCCAGCGCCGAATGCACCAGGAGGCAAGCGCAGCGTGTTCGCGGTGATCCTCGGCAATGCCGTGGAATTCTTCGACTTCGGGGTCTACGCCACCTTCGCGGTGATGATCGGGCATACCTTCTTTCCCTCCGACAGCGCCTTCGTCAGCCTGCTGCTGTCGGTCACGGCCTTTGGCGTCGGTTTTATCGTGCGTCCCCTGGGGGCGGTACTGATCGGTGCCTATGCCGACCGCGTCGGGCGCAAGCCCGCCATGTTGCTGACCCTGGTGATGATGGCCGTGGGCACCGGCAGCATCGCCATCCTGCCGGGCTACGAGAGTATCGGGATCGCCGCGCCGATCCTGCTGGTGCTCACTCGGTTGATCCAGGGCCTGGCCTGGGGTGGCGAGGCCGGCCCGGCCACCACCTACATTCTCGAAGCCGCACCGGCACACAAGCGTGGCACCTATGCCTGCTGGCAAGTGGTGGCCCAGGGTGTCGCCGCCATGGCCGCCGGCACCGTGGGCTATATCCTGACCCAGCTGCTGTCCGCCGAAGACCTCAACCGCTGGGGCTGGCGCGTACCCTTCGTGTTCGGCCTGCTGGTGCTGCCGATCGGCATCTATATCCGGCGCAACCTGGCGGAGACCTTCCATGGCCAGGGCGAACAGGCCAGTACCGGCAGCCTGGTGCGCCAGGTCTTCGGTGCCCATCGCCGGGCACTGGTACTGGGCTTGCTGATTCTCTCCGGGAGCACCATCACCCAGTACTTCATCAACTACATGACCACCTTCGCCCTCACCGAGCTGAAGCTGCCCACCAGCATCTCGATGCTCTCCACCCTGGTGGCCGGAGCGGCGATGGCGGTGTGCGCCATCGCCGGTGGCATGCTCTGCGACCGCTACGGCCGGCGCACCATCCTCATGGCCCCCAGGGTAGTGCTGCTACTGGTGCTGTTCCCGGCCCTGCAACTGATGACCGAACACCCCAGCCCCATCACCTTTCTCACCGCCCTGGCCGTGCTATCGGGCCTGCATGGCATGAGTGGCGCGGCGCTGATCGTGCTCTTGGTGGAGAGTTTCCCCAAGGCCGTGCGCTCCACGGGTTTCTCCATCGTCTACGCCTTCGGCGTGGCGGCTTTCGGCGGCACGGCGCAGATCATCATCACCTGGCTGATCGGCACCACCGGCAACCCCATGTCCCCCGTGGGCTACCTGTTGCTGGCCAACCTGGTCTGCCTGGCAGCGGCCTGGTTCGCCAAGGAAACCCGCCCCGAAACTCCAGGGCGCGACAACCCGGAAGCAGGGCTGGCACGAGCCCGCTAACCGACCGCTTTGCACTCGACGATCTTTTCGCTACCGTGCCGCCCTGGCGGTCACGGACGGCCCGACATCGCCTTCGTTTTCAGGGAAGCCACATGAAACCCTTCGCACTCTGCAGCCTGGCCCTGTTCGCCAGCGCGCCCTCCTGGGCCCAGGACAACCCACAGGCCCAAGCCCCGGGATTCCTCGAGGGCAGCCACCTGGATCTGAACCTGCGTCACTACTACTCCAACCAGCACACCCGGCGTGATACCTACCTTGGGATCAAGAAAGCCGAGGGTATCGAGCGCACCCGTACCCGACAGACCTGGGTCCAGACCGGCATGCTCAAGTACAGCTCGGGCTACACCCAGGGCCTGGTCGGCTTCGGTGTCGACGCCGGGCTGTTCAGCGCGGTCAACCTGGAACGCGGCCACGGCCGGGTAGCCAATGGCGGTGATCGGGTGCTGGTGGACAGTGCCGGTGATGCTTTGCCGACCTGGAGCCGCCTGGGTATCGGCGATGTACGCCTGCGCCTGTCCAATACCGAACTCAAGGCCGGACGCCTGATGACCGACAACCCGGTGCTGCGCTACAAGGACAACCGTGCCCTGCCTTCGAGTTTCCAGGGCGTGGGCCTGTACAGCAATGAAACCGACTGGCTGGCGCTGCAAGCCGGCAGCTTCGACCGGGCAATCCCACGGACCGGCACCGGCAGCGAGCGCTTGACCACCACGTTCGGCAATCGAGCCTACAGTGGCGAGCGCATCAGCTACCTGGGGGCGACACTCAAGCCGGGGCTGGGCCTGGAAGGCAGTCTCTATGCCTCGCGCTTCGAGAATATGTGGGACCAGTACTACCTGGGGCTGACCCAGCGCGCTGGCGATAAGAGCCACTTGGCATTGAAGACCGCATTCAACTACTACCACACCCGGGACCAGGGCCAGCAGCGCCTGGGCTACATCGCCAACGACGCCTTCAGCCTCGCACTGACCGCCAGCCACCAGGCCCACGGCCTGACCCTGGCCTGGCAACAGGTGTTCGGCGACGAGTACTTCGACTATGTGTGGGAGTCCACGGGCAACTACATGGCCAACTCGTTGTACTCGGACTACAACGGCCCCAACGAGAAATCCTGGCAACTGCGCTACGACCTGGACCTGGCAGCCTTCGGCGTACCAGGCCTGAGCGCCAGCCTGTGGCATGCCAAGGGCTGGAACATCGACGGCACGCACTACCGTGGCGACCGCAACGCTCGCAACCGAGGCTACAACGTGCGTGGCCTGGACGGCGCCCAGCATGACGAAAACGGCCTGACGCTGGCCTATGTGGTGCAGTCCGGCAGGTTCAAGGACGCGGTACTGCGAACCATCGTCTACAACCATCGCGCCAGCGGTGGGCAGATCGACGGCAGCTACGACGAGCTGCGCCTGGTGGGCAACTTTCCGTTCAACCTGTTCTAGGGTCGCGACTGCCCCGCAAGGCAACGCGCAGCAGGTTGTCCGGTCAGTCGGCCAGGGCGTGATGCTGCATGGCCCGGGCGAGCATCGCCTGGCACTGGAGAGTGGCCACCGACAACGGGCGATTGCGATACACGCACAGATCGACACGGATGCGCTCCAGGTGCTCATCGTCGATCGGCACAGCCACCAGGCCATCCCCCAGGTCGCGAGCCTCGGCATCCACCTGGGGCAGGATCAGCACCGCTGCACGCTGGCGCGCCAGGCTTTTTTGCACTTCCAGGGAGCTGGTGGTGAAAACCGGCAGGATGTTCACCCCACGCTTCTTCGCCGCCCCTTCCAGTGCCTGGCGCACGCCATAGGCCGAGCCGGGAATCGCCAGGGGCTGGTCTTCAAGATCCTCCAGGCGAATGCTCGGGTGCTGGGCGAACGGGTGCTCGGCGCTGACCAGCACCCGGTGCCACAACTGGCACTGGGCGGTCACCTCCACCTCGGCACGTTCCTGCAGGTAAAAGGCCAGGCCCAGGTCGGCCTCGCCACTGCACAGGGCGTCCAGGGTGGCACCGGCACTGGCGATCACGATATTGAAGGTCACCTTGGGGTGATTGCGATAGAACGCCGCCAGCACCGGTGCCAGCACACTGGAAACGATACTTTCCGACACATGGATACTGACGTTACCGGCGACCTGGCTTTGCCGACTGGCAATCACATCGCGGACCTGGTCGAAGCCGCGCAAGGTCGAGGCCACTTGCTCGGCCAGGCACTCGCCCTCCACCGTCAGGCGAATCCCCCGGGGGCCGCGCTCGATCAGGGCGCTGCCAAAGAAGTGTTCCAGCTGCTCGATCTGCCGGCTCACGGCCGTGGGAGTCACGTACAGGCGCTCCGCCGCCTGGCGCAAGGAGGCGCACCGGGCCACCTCATGAAAGTAACGCAACGCGCGTAATTGCATGGCTATCGATCCCTGTCGCTGAACGGATCGGGGAAACAGGCAAATACTGCGCCAGCGCGGGTAGCCAGGGCGTTATGACCAGGGAGGGTCACGCCGCAAACATTGATCTACCAGCCTGCGCTGCCTAACCTGCTAGACAGCCCTGCCGCGCCCGAGGACCGACCATGCCCCCCCTGCCCCGCACCGCCCTGTTTGCCACGCTGTTCGCCGCCCTGGCACAGCTTGGCGCTTGTAGCAGCATCACCCGCCAGCTCGATCCGGAGCCTACGGTCACCTCCGCCGGGATCCTGGCCTTTCGCGATATCTGCCTGAAATCCGCCCCCTCCTTCGCCGGGGCCCAGACCGCTGCCCGCGAGCATGGCATCGGTGGATTGAGCGATGCCGGCTTTGCCATGATGGGCATGAACCAGGACCAGACACTGGGGGTCCAGGTACGAGCCAACAAGGAATGCGCGGTGACCACGCCGACCCAGAACGACAACTCGTTGACCCAGCAATTTCTCGGTGTCGCCGGCAAGTTCTCCAGTACCCCGGTAGAGCAAAGCCTGCCTGCCCGGCTCACCATCGGCGGACAGGTCTTCCTGCTCATGCACGATCGCCGTGGCGGCGAAGCCTATGTGATGTTGAAGGCACCTTGAGACGCCTCGCTCAGGCTCCCGGAGCCTGGCGTGCTCTCCCCTGCTCCTGCAGGAGCTGGAACAGGGTCGCGCCATCCATCGGCTTGTAGAACAGATAGCCCTGGGCGACATCAACCCCAAGGCGCCGCAGATGCGTCCTCTGCCTGTCGCTCTCCACCCCTTCGGCCACCAGCTCTACGTCCAGGGCTCGGGCCAACGCAACCACGGCTTCGATGATTCTTGTTTCCTTGGTTCCCAGGGCATTGCCAATGAACCCGGCATCGAGCTTGACCTGGGCAAAGGGGATCTGGGCAAGACGCAAGATCGAGGAGTGCCCCGTGCCGAAGTCATCGAGGGACAGCCGTACTCCGCCCTTCACCAGTTGGCTGATGTTCTCGATGCCTGGCAAGTCCAGTACCAGTGCTTCACGCTCGGTAACCTCCAGGGCGACCTGCCATGCAGGGACCCCGGCCGCGCCAACCTGCTGCAGCACTTGCCTGGCGAAATCGGGATCGCACAACTGGCAGGCTTCGATGTTGTAGGAAAACACCAGGTCATTGCCTGGCATCCGCGTCGACAACTGCCGTTGCAGTTTCAGGCCCTGGAGCAGCAGGCAATCGAACAGCTGGCGATGGTGCTCGGGGTCATCGAGCAGCGCCAGGAATGACTTCGGTCCCAGGACACCGTGCTCGGGGTGCGACCAGCGGGCCAGGGTCTCGACCCCGGTGATACGTCGGCTCTTCAGGCACACCTGCGGTTGGAAGTAGGGAACGATCTGATGCGACTGCAAAGCCTGTAGCACATCCGATTGCGTCAAGGGCTTCTTGTCCACTGGCGCCCGGTCACGCCTGCGGCTCGCGACCTTGTGCTTGACGAGCACCGCCTTGCGCAGCAGTTCATGGAGTTGCGCGACCTCCAGGTCCTTGTAGCTGCCCAGGTAATGCTTGCCCGAATACCCACGGAAATTGGCCAGCCCCCAGCGAACCGGGGCCTCCAGTGCCTCGCACTCGATCATGGAAAAAAAGCCGTAGTACTCGAACAGCCGCCGCAGATAGGGAATGGCCACGGCAGAGGGCAGCGAGTCGCAAATCACCAGGTCCGGGGCTGGTCCGGCTGAGGGAAGACGGCTCCAGTCGCTGTCCCAGGTGATCGTCTGGACCCGGGCAACCCCGGTGCTGGAGAACAGTCCCGCAAATCGCTGGACCCGCAAAGCGTTCGAACACAACAACAGCACGCTCACTAGCGACATGACCTGCAACTCCAGGAAAAAACTCATGCTAGCCAACGCAATCCCGGGGGCACTCAAGACAATTCTTGAATAAAAGTGAGAAATTTCTTGCTCTGCTCGCCCTTGTCCCTACGCCCTTGAACAGCCCGGGCCACGCCTCCCCGCCAGTACGAAGGTCAAGGGTCTAGCTCGCCGTCACACCGCAAAGCATGCCGATCTCGCCTCGCAACCACTGCAACCCCAGCGCCTGTTGTTGCTGGCGATGCCAGATCAGGCTGACCTGTACCGGTGCGGCCAGCAACGGCAGGCTGGCCATGCGGATCGGCAGCAAGGCGCCGAAGTGCTCGGCCAGGTGCCGCGGCACCGTCCCCAAGAGATCGGACTGCGCCACGATCAGCGGAATGCTCAGGTAATTGGGTACGAACAGTTGCACCTGGCGCTGGACCCTGGCTGATCCCAGGACGATCTCCAGGGGCGAGCCTCGCCCGCCCCGATCGGGAATCGCCACATGCTGGCAGCCCTGGTAGGCCGCCAGGTCCAGCTCCGGGGTAAAGGCCGGGTGGTCGGCGCGACCGATCACCACCAGTTGTTCCTCCAGCAAGGGTTGGTAGCACAGGTCCGGATTGTCGAAATACAGGTAGTCCACGGCCAGATCCAGCATGCCCGCGCTCAACCAGGCGGCCAGCGAGTCGGCACTATCGCTGCGTACCGCCAGGCGGATGCGGGGCGCCACTTGCTGCAAGCGTTGGGACAGTGCCGGCAGCAAGCGGGCCTGGGCGTAATCGTTCATCGACAGGGTGAACAGTTGATCGGCCGCGGCCGGATCGAACGCGGCGGACGGGTCCAGGCCTTGTTGCAGCAGGTGTAGGGCCTGGCGCACGGCGATGTGCAGGCTCTGGGCCCGGGAAGTGGGCTGCATGCCCCGGGCAGTGCGGATGAACAGCGGCTCATCCAGGTGCCGGCGCAAACGCGCCAGGGCATTGCTCACCGCCGGCTGGCTGAGGTTCAGCCGCACCGCGGCCCGGGACAGGTTCTGTTCCTGCATCAGGGCATCGAATACCCGCAGCAGGTTGAGGTCCAGGCGCTGCACATTCAGCTTCATGAATAATGCTCATTCCAACTATCCATTGGCTGGATAATTTGTCCGGCGCTAGGCTGCAGTCAATAAAAACAACAACGGGAGCACCGCCGTGCGAGAAACCACCCAGCACTTTCGCCAGCAATACCGGGCCGCGGTCAGCCCAGGCTACAACCCCTGGCTGCACGGCGGTTTTGTCCTGGCCTATGGTGTGTTGTGCATCGCCCTGCTGTGCAGCACCCTGGATCGGGTACAGCCTCTGGAATGGTTGGCAGTGCCATTGGCGATGCTGTTCTTCAACCTGTGCATCTATGTGGTGCACCGTTGGCTGGGGCATCACAAACAGGGGTTTGCCCGGATGTTCTACGCCCGGCATACCGGCGATCACCACAGCTTCTTCACACCGGGCCTGATGGCCTACGAAGGTTTCCGGGACTGGCGGGTCATCCTGTTCCCGGCCTGGCTGATCGTGCTCCACAGCCTGTTGTTCGCCCTGCCCCTGTGGGCACTGTTGAGCCTGTGGAACACCAATGTCGCGGCGCTGTTCGCCAGTTGCACGCTGATCGGCTACCTGGCCTACGAGGTCTTCCACGCCTGCGAGCACCTGCCGGCCAGCCACCCCCTGGCACGCCTGCCCTGGATCCGCCAGATGCGCCAGCTGCACGAACTGCATCATCGTCGCGAGCTGATGCAGGAGCGTAACTTCAACATCGTCCTGCCGCTGATGGACTGGCTGTTCGGCACCCTGTACTGGCAAGCGCAAGACGTCCCGGAATCCTCCTCCAGTGCAGCGACCTCCATGACGCGCATGCAGCACCAGGTCGACATCCCCCGCAGCAGCACCCTGACCCTGGCCTATGCCGCCAGCCCACGGCGCTGGCCGCAGTGGCATCCCTCGTCGCTCAAGGTCGAGGGCGCCGAGGGCCCCTTGGCAGGCGGCCAGGGCTTCGAGGAAGACATCCATGCCGGAGGACGCCATGGCCACCTGAGCTGGCGCGTCGAGGAGTACCTGCCTGGACAGCGTTGGCGGGCCACTGCCCGGGGCGATCATGGTCTATGGTTGCAGGTCACCTACGAATGCCAGCCCCTGGCGGCCGAGCAGACCCGTTTCGTGCGCACCCTGGAGTACCGTTTCGACAACCTGCTGATGCGCTTGGGTAATCGGCTGTTATTCAAACGACGGATAGAACGGGAATCTGCCGCCTCGATGCAGGCATTGTGCAACATGGCTCAGCAAGCCATCGCCCTGGAGCCCACCGTCACGGCAGGCCATCCGTCCTGAACCGCCCACAGACAGGAGTCACTGCATGAATCAGATCGCCCCTCGCCGTTTCGGTCCCGGCCGGATCATCCTGCTGTTGGTCATCGCCATCCTGGCCTTCCTGTTGCTGGCACCGACCAAGGTCCAGCCGGTGGCCTGGAATCCGGCGCCGGCCCCCTCCCTGAGCCAGGGCCCGTTCGCCGAGAACCAGAAGCTCAAGGCCGTGCAGGCAGTCGGTGCCCGGGATATCGCCGGGCCCGAGGCGCTGCTGCTGGAAAACGACCAGTTGATCACCGGCCTGCACGATGGCCGGGTGGTTCAGGCCAGCCTGGACGGCAACAGCCTCAAGGTGCTGGTCAACACCGGTGGTCGGCCTCTGGGCCTGGCTCGACATCCCGACGGCAGGCTGATCATCGCCGACGCCATCAAGGGCCTGCTGGCACTGGACAATCAGGGCCAGCTACAGACCCTGAGCAGCGAGGCCAATGGCCTGAAATTCGGCTTCACCGATGATGTCGCGGTGGATGCCGCCGGGCGCTATGCCTATTTCAGCGATGCCAGCAGTCGCTGGGGCTACGGTCGCGACGGTGAAGCGGTGATCGAGCACGGCGGCGATGGCCGCCTGCTGCGCTACGACTTCCAGAACGGCCGGACCGAGGTCCTGCTGGACGGCCTGGAATTCGCCAACGGCATCGCCCTGGGGCCGCAGGAAAGCTTTGTCCTGGTCAACGAGACCGGTGCCTATCGCATCAGCCGTTACTGGCTCAAGGGCGACAAGGCAGGCCAGCACGACCTGTTCATCGATAACCTGCCGGGTTTGCCGGACAACCTCAGTTTCAATGGCCGCGACCGTTTCTGGGTAGCCCTGTATGCACCGCGCAATCCGCTGCTGGACGGCACAGCCCCGTACCCTTATGTGCGCAAGATGCTGGTGCGGGCCATGCAAGTGCTACCCAAGCCGGTGGAGAAGCGCGGCTTCGTCGTGGGCCTGGACACCGAGGGCCGGGTCATTGCCAACCTGCAGGACGGCACGAGCGGCAACTACTCGCCGATCACCACGGTGCGTGAATATGGCGATGCGTTGTACCTGGGCTCCCTGACCGCCCGGCACATGGCGCGTTTGCCACTGCAACAGGCCCTGGCGGCCGAGCGCTGAGCTTCGTGTAACCGCTATCGCGGGGAGGCGGCGCTTTCGGATTCGTTGAAGAGCCTGTGGATCTTGGCGCAGGCTTGGCAGCGGTTGCAGCAGCCGGTCATATCGTGGAAGGCAAGCAACTACGCGCGCCTGTGGCCCGGGCCACAGGCGCGATGGGCGGGAGGTCAGGAGCGGGCGGTGAGTTTGTCGCAGATCTCGTCCTTGATCAGCAGGCGTCTTTCCTTGAGTTTCCTAACTACGTCATCTGCGGCAGCGGCGGCTTCGGCCTCGAGCACCTGGTCATCGATGCTGGTGTATTTATCGAACAGCGCATTCAAGTGGGGGTCCTGGGCCCGACGCTGCTGAATGTCTTCTTTACTGCAGCTCAGGTCCTGGTAAAGGTCGTGGGTCACCGGCATGGAACACCTCCGTGGTTGATCGGTAGCACGGGCGTCATCGCGCCCCTGCCAGTTGTCAGCATGGCCTTGGCTCCCTCGGTCTGTCGACCGCCAATCAGACCAGCGGTAACCGTTCGTCGCCACTGCCTGTCCTGGATCAATTCTGCCCCAGCGCAGCGGCCAGGAATGGCGCGGTACGGCTGCCGCGGTGCCTGGCCACCTGCTCCGGCGTACCACTGGCCACCAGGCGCCCTCCCTGCTCCCCTGCCCCCGGACCGATATCGATGACCCAGTCGGCCTGGGCCACCACGCGCATCTCATGCTCGACCACCACCAGGCTATGCCCTGCCGTCACCAGCTTGTCCAGTTGCTCCAGCAGGCGGTCCACATCCCGGGGGTGCAAGCCGGTGGTGGGCTCGTCCAGCACATAGAGAGTGGCACCGCGGGCATTGCGTTGCAGTTCGGTCGCCAGCTTGATGCGCTGCGCCTCGCCGCCGGACAGCTCGGTAGCCGGCTGCCCCAGGCGCAGGTAGTCCAGGCCGATGTCGTGCAGCACTTGCAGAGCGCGACGGATCCCCGGTTGTTCGGCGAATACCGGCAAGGCTTGCTCGACGCTCAGTTGCAATACCTGGGCGATGTTCAGGCCCTGCCAGGTCACTTCCAGGGTCTGCGGGTGATAACGCGCGCCCTGACAGGTCGGGCACGGCGCAAAGACACTGGGCATGAACAGCAATTCGACACTGACGAACCCTTCGCCCTCGCAGGCCGGGCAACGGCCCTTGGCGACGTTGAAGGAGAACTGGCCGGCATCATAGCCCCGGGCCCTGGCCTCAGGAGTGGCTGCGAACAGCTTGCGCACCTGGTCGAACAAACCGGTGTAGGTCGCCAGGTTCGAGCGTGGCGTGCGGCCGATGGGTTTCTGGTCCACTTGCACAAGGCGCTTGATCCGCTCCATGCCCGAGGCAATCCGCCCCGCGCTGCCGATGGGGGCATCGTCCTGCAAATCCAGCTCCGGTGCCTCTTCGCCGTCCGGCTCCCGGCCCAAGTGGGCACCCACCAACTCCAGCAGGGCCTGGCTCACCAGGCTCGACTTGCCGGAACCGGAGATCCCGGTCACGGCGATGAAGCACCCCAAGGGGAACTCGACATCCAGTGCCTGCAGGTTGTTGCGAGTGATGCCCTCCAGGCGCAGCCAGCCCTGGGGCTCGCGTACCGGACGCCGGGGCGCAGGTTGTTCGGCGAACAGGTAACGGCGAGTCTGCGAGGCCTCGATGGCCGCAAGCCCCGCCGGTGGCCCGCTGTACAGGACCTGGCCACCACGCTCGCCGGCGGCCGGGCCGACCTCCACCAGCCAGTCGGCCCGGCGCATGATCTGCAGGTCATGCTCCACCACGAACAATGAATTGCCTGCGGCCTTGAGCCGCTGCAAGGCCTCGAACAAGGCTTCGGCATCCGCCGGGTGCAGCCCCGCCGAAGGCTCGTCCAGCACATAGATCACACCGAACAGTTGCGACCCCAGCTGAGTCGCCAGGCGCAGGCGCTGCAACTCACCAGGGGACAGGGTTGGGGTACTGCGCTCCAGGGCCAGGTAGCCCAGCCCCAGGTCGATCAGGGAGCCGACTCGCTCCAGCAGGTCCTGGGCGATACGTTGCGCCGCCAGGCGCTTCTCCGGCGACAACGGCATCACACCCCGTGGCGCCCCGGCGTCAGCCGCCACGGGCTTGAGCACCTCGGCCAGTTGCAGCAGCGGCATGCGTGCCAGTTCACCGATATCCATCCCGGCGAACGTCACCGCCAGCGCCTCGCGCTTGAGCCGCTTGCCTTCGCACAACGGGCATGGACTGCCACGCATGAACTGCCCCACGCGCTTTTTCATCAGCGCGCTCTGGGTGTGGGCGAAGGTATGCAGCACGTAGCGTCGGGCCCCACTGAACGTGCCCATGTAGCTGGGCTCCTGCTGGCGTGCCAGGGCCTGGCGAGTCTGCTCGGGAGTCAACCCGGCGTACACCGGCACCGTGGGCGTATCCTCGGTGAAGAGGATCCAGTCGCGCTGCTCCCTGGGCAGCTCGCGCCAGGGGATGTCCACGTCATAACCCAGGGTTACCAGGATGTCCCGCAGGTTCTGCCCCTGCCAGGCCAGGGGCCAGGAGGCCACCGCACGCTGGCGAATGGTCAGCGAAGGGTCGGGGACCATGCTCGCTTCATCGACCTCGTACACCCGGCCCAGGCCATGGCACTGCGGGCAGGCGCCCTGGGGAGTGTTGGGCGAGAAGTCCTCGGCATACAGCATCGGCTGCCCGGGCGGATAGCTGCCGGCCCGGGAGTACAACATGCGCACCAGGCTGGACAGGGTGGTCACGCTGCCTACCGAGGAGCGGGTGCTGGGGCTGCCGCGCTGCTGTTGCAGGGCCACCGCGGGTGGCAGGCCATCGATACGGTCCACATCCGGCACCCCGACCTGGTCGATCAGGCGCCGGGCGTAAGGCGCAACCGACTCGAAGTAACGGCGCTGGGCCTCGGCATACAAGGTCGAGAACGCCAGGGATGACTTGCCCGAACCGGACACCCCGCTAAATACCACCAACGCATCCCGGGGAATGTCCACGTCGACATTACGCAGGTTGTGCTCGCGGGCACCCTTTACCCGGACAAAACCTGAACAGTGCTCAGGCAGCTGGCTGGCCTGGGGCTCAGGGGGAAGATTACGCGTAGACGTCATGGACCTGCCTTGTCTGGGAAACCGCAAGATGTGAGGGGCGCCGAGCGCCGATCATCACACAATCCCCAGGTTCCGGGGCAGGCCCGTTAACGCCTCGGCCAGTCTTCAGCGCTCCCCCGAGCGTCGACCGCCCTGCTCCGCCGTAAGGCCGGTGTGCCGAAGATCGTAGCGCAGCTCGGCAATCAGCTCGCCGATAGCCCGAGCGCTGGTCAAGTCGCGGGTGGCGATCCCGGTCACGAACAGATCGACCCGGCCACTGGACGGATCGCAGATACGCACGGTCATGGCGCGGTCATGGCCGATGGTGCATTGGCAGTGCAGGGGCAGGAAGCTGGTTTCGATGATTCTGCGCAGTTCGAGGGTAGAGATCACGGGCAGAGGATCCAAAGAGGTTGAAAGGAAAAAACCGCGCAAGACAAGCATTGTTGTTGTGGGATCAGGCGGTCGGTGCCCCCTGTCCTTGGTCATCGGCCAAACAGTACAAGTTCATTCAATTCGGTACAGACTAGAAGCCTGGCGCCAGTTTGTCGTCAGGCCGATTGGATTTTCATGCGCCGCGTCACACTGGCGCCGTCAGGTCCCCAGCAGCGAGCGCACCATGGCGCTCAAGTCCTCGGGTCCGTAGGGCTTGCTCAACAGGTAAGTGTCCGGGCTGAGCAAATGGTCCCGCGAGATCAGGTCGCGCGTGTGCCCGGAGGTGAACAGCACGGCGATCGGCGGGGCCTGGGTCTTGGCCCAGGTGGCCAGTTCGGTGCTCTTGATCAGGCCAGGCATCACCACGTCGGTGAAGATCAGGTCCACCTTGAGCCCCTCCAACAACATCTGCATGGCGGCATCACCGCTGGCCGCGGTACTGACCCGGTATCCCTCGAGCCTGAGCATCTCCACCGCGGCGCTGCGCACATCAGCGTTGTCCTCCACCACCAGGATGCTCTCCTGGCCGCCCGCGCCATGGCTATGGGGCTTGCGCACCGCGGGCGTCTCCTGCCCCGCACAACGGGCGAAATACATCCGGACCCGGGTCCCCTGCTCGGGGCTGCTGAGGATCTCCACATGGCCGCCGCTCTGCTTGACGAAACCGAACACCATGCTCAGGCCCAGGCCGGTGCCGTGGCTATCGCTCTTGGTGGTGAAGAACGGCTCGAAGGCCTGCGCCAAGACCTCGGCCGACATGCCACCACCAGTATCGGCCACGGTCAGGCACAAGTACTGGCCGGGCTCGATGTCCTTGCCCAGGCATTGCTCGCGCTCCAGCACCAGGTTCTCGGCGCTGATCAGGATACTGCCCTCACCGCCCATGGCATCCCGGGCATTGAGCAACAGGTTGAGCACCGCATTCTCCAGCTGGTTGCGGTCGACATGGATGCACCAGGGGTCCTCGGGCAGCTGTACTTCGAGGCTGATGGTTTCCCCCAGGGCACGCTGCAACAGTTCGCCCAGGTCTTCATACAGGTGGCGCGGATCGTAGACCGCCGGGGACAACGGCTGGCGCCGCGCGAAGGCCAGCAGTTGCGCCGACAGCTTGGCCCCGCGCTCCACCGCCGCCAGCGCGGCCCCGGTCCGTCGTTGCACATTGGCGTTATCCGGCTCGTGGCGGGCCAGCAGGTGCAGGTTGCCGGAGATCACCTGCAACAGGTTGTTGAAGTCATGGGCCACGCCACCGGTGAGCCCGCCGATGGCCTCGAGCTTCTGCGCCTGGCGCAAGCGCTCCTCGGCGCTCAACCGCGCGTCGACCTCCTTGAGCACCCGCTGCTCCAGGTCGCGGGTCAACTGGCGCAAGGCTTCTTCGGCGAGCTTGCGCTCCTGGATATCGATCAGCACCCCGGGAAAGCGCAAGGCCCGGCCCTGGTCGTCGAGCTCGCAACGACCGCAGGCCAACACCCAGCTGTAACTATCGTCGGCGCGACGTATCCGATATTCCGCGTTGTACGCGCCGCCATGGGTCCGGCTGTAGTCCACCAGTTCGCCAATGCGTGGCAGGTCATCGGGATGGATGCGGCTTTCAGCGACGGCGATCGGCAAATCGTCCAGGGCTTGCCCGACCGGATAGGAAAAGGTCCGGGCAAAACGCTCGTCGCTGGAAAACCTATCGTGCTGGATGTCCCACACGAAGGAACCGAGCAGCGCCCCGGCATTCAAGGCCAGCTGGACTCGCTCGTTCTCGGCTCGGTAGGCCGCCTCGGCAGCCTGCCGGCGCTGCTCGGAAATCACATGGGCGGTGGTTTCCACGACGATGGCAATGACCCCCGCTGGGGCCTGGTCATCATCGGCCACCGGGCTGTAGTAGAGGTCCAGCCAGACACTCTCCGGCGCCCCGTTGCGCAGCAGCACCAGTTCCTTGTTGTGGTAGGTCAGGGTGCCGCCGCTCAGGCAGGTGTTCATCACTCCGCGATTGAACTCGGCCACCTCCGGCCAGCCGCGCTCCACCGCGCAACCGAGCAGGTAGGGATGGCGTCCGCCAGCGAAGACCGCATAGGCGTCGTTGTAGATCATGTAGCCCAGGGGGCCCCAGAGCATCACCATCGGCACGGGCGAACCGAGCATCAGTTGCACCGTGCTGCGCAGGCTGTGGCTCCAGTGCTGCAACGGGCCGAGGCTGGTCAGGGACCAGTCGAAGGCGCGGATGCGACTGGCCATCTCGCCTTTCCAGCCCTGGCACCCATGATGATCGGATAAGAACGGCATGAACGGACTCTGTGAAGAACGTGGCACGGCATGGATGGGCAAAGGGCTGCACACCGCCCTCGAGCCTTGGAGGCCCGGCCGGGGCAATGGTTTCCGGATTTCAGCTGGACCTGCGCACCCGGCAAGACTGAACAGACAGGATAGGCGATGCCGGCCAGTCCAGGCGGACGCTCGCGGCGCCGCCTGGCAGGGTCGGATTGCCCGCACCGGATGAATCAGTCGGTGCCGTATTTCGGCGAATGCGGACCGTACAGCAGGCCGTTGTGTTGCCCGGCCGACAGCAGGCGCTGGCTGGTGACACCGGCGATCGGATGGCCGGCGTCGGTGGAGGTGTTGACGATCTGCTTCACCGCGGCGGTGATCAGCATGCCCACCAGGCCCCCGCTGTTGTTGTTGCCTTCCTCGCTCGAGGCCCGGGCGCTGCCAGTCCACAGGGTGGTGCCGGTCTTGAGGTCGACCAGGGTGGCGCTGGCGGTCACCGCGGTCTCGCTGCTGATCAGCATGTAGCGGGTGCCGTACTCCTTGACGGTGATGTACAGGCCGGCATCGGCACCGAAGATTTCGTTGAGCTTGGTGGGCGGCAGGCCGTGGATATCCGCCGGGTTGGTCAGGCCGTTATGACGGAAGGTTTCGTCCACCACCGCGATCGGCATCACGTAGTAACCGGCTTCGGCCAACGGCAGCGTCACCTGGGACAGCATGCTGTAGGTGGCCTTGACGTCCGGCGACTCGTTGAGCGGCGGCAGCACCAGGACCGACTTCGGCCTGGCTTGTTTATAGGCCGCGTAGTCCACGGTCTTGGGGGCGGCGCAGCCCACCAGCAGGCTGACCGTCAGCAGGCCCAGGAGGTTGCGCAGGGTCGACAGGCTCATTGCGCGGCCCCCTGCTTGGCGTTCTTGAGCAGGAAGTCCATGTACTTCGCCGACTCCGGAAACAGCGCCTTCTCGGTGTTGAACTGCTGCACCATCTGGTCATCCTTGCCCAGGCCGGCGTAGAGCATGCCCAGGTGTGCATGGTAACCCGGCGGCACCGCCTTGCCGGTGGACTTGATTTTCTGCAGGTCGCGCTCCAGCGCCTCGACCTGGGCCTCGCGGGCGCCCTCGCCCTTGAAGTACTCGTAGGTCTGGGACTGGTAGCTTTCCCACTGGTACAGCGTCTTCGGTCCGCTGCAGCCGGCCAGCAATATGCTGCCCAGCACGACAGCGGCCAGCGCTGGCCGGGCCATCATGATCTTGAACATATGTGCACTTTCCCTGTTGGCAGTGGTGATCAGCGACCTGGTTTCCAGGCGCCGGCGTCGATGGCCTCGACCATGCGGTTGACCGCCTCGCGCATGGCCAGGTCCAGGACCTTGCCGTTGAGGGTCGAGTCGTAGGAGGCCGTGCCGCCGAAGCCGATCACTTCACGGTTGGACAAGGCGTATTCGCCGGCGCCCTGGGTGGAATAGACCACTTCGGAGGTGCTGATATTGACGATGTTCAAGGCCACCTTGGCGTAGGCCACCTGGGTCTTGCCACGGCCGAGAATGCCGAACAGCTGGTGATCGCCGGTTTCCTTGCGGCCGAACTCGGTGACGTCGCCGGTCACCACGAAATCCGCGCCCTTGAGCTTCTGTGCCTGGCCCTTGATCGCCGCTTCCTGCTGGATCTCGCCCATGTTGTCGCGATCCAGCACGTTGAAGCGGTTGGTCTGCTGCAAGTGAGTGATGAGGATGGTCTTGGCCTGGCCGCCGAGGCGGTCGACACCATCGGAGAAAATCCCGCGCATGTAGCTGGAGCGGTTATCGAACTTGCCCACCGCCATCGGCACCCGGGTACCACTCCAGGCCTGGCTGGCGCTCTGGACCTTTTCCACCGGCAAGGCCCGGGAGCTTTCCGTGGCACAGCCGCTCATACCTGCCAGCACCGCCACTGCAGCGCCCGACAACATCAACTTCGAGATCACTCTCACTCTATGTTCCTTTTTGAGTATCCAACTGCTTTTGCACCCACCAACCACCGCGAATCCGTACAGGCACGGGTTCGAAAAAGACGGTTCGGATGTTCTGGATCTTGACGCGGGGGGCGTCACCGGCGGCGATTATGCCAAAGCGCTATCATCGCGAAAAGGAATAAAAAAACCTTGGCGCCAATGAATTGGCAGAGCATTTCCAGGTATCCAGGCAAGCCCTTGATCGTTCAACGAAAATCCCGGCTGGGCACCTTGATCCCGGCCAGCAGCGGGGTCAGGTCGCTCAGGCGCCCGGCCACCAGGTGGCGTACTTCGCCCTCGACCTCCAGGGTGCCGTCGACCCGCAGTAGTTGCGCGCCCACCAGCACCCGGCGCTGGCGCTCGGCCAGATCGCGCCAGACCACGACATTGAGATTGCCGAACTCGTCCTCCAGGGTGACGAAGGTCACTCCGCTGGCGGTGCCCGGACGCTGGCGCCCGGTGACCATCCCGGCCACGCTTACCGAGCGTCCATGCTCCAGCCCCTGCAAATCGCGGGAGCTGCGACAGCGCCGGGCCGCGAGCTGGGGCCGGAGCAAGGCCAGGGGATGCGGGCCCAGGGTGGTGCCCAGGCTGAGGTAATCGGCATACAGGTTCTCGCCGACGCTGGGCCGGGGCAGGCTCACCGGCGCCTCTTCTCGGGCGGGCAGGTCGGCGAACAAGCCCAGCTGCCTCTCCACTCCTGCCACCTCCCAGCGTGCCTGGAAGCGGTCCCTGGCCAGGCCTCGCAGGGCCCCGGCATCGGCCAGGAGCTCCAGGGCACGCAGATCGAGCCGGGCCCGCTCCCCCAGGTCGGCGACGTCGACAAAGGCCCGCTGGCCCCGAGCCTGCTCGATACGCAGGGCGTCCTCCTGGCGAAAACCCTTGATCATCCGCAACCCCAGGCGCAGGGCCGGCTGGCCGGAGGCCGCGCAAGCGACAGCGTCCGACGGCCCTGCACCCGCGATCTGCAGGGCGGGCCCGGACGGGCCTGCGATCGGCTCCAGGCTGCAATCCCAGTCGCTGCTTCGAACGTCCACCGGGCGGACTTCCAGGCCATGGCGGCGAGCGTCCTGGAGGATCTGGTCCGGGCTGTAGAAGCCCATGGGCCAGCTGTTGATCAGGGCGCAGGCGAAGGCCGCCGGCTCATGGCACTTGAGCCAGCAGCTGGCATAGGTCAGCAGGGCGAAACTGGCGGCATGGGACTCGGGAAAACCATAGCTGCCAAAGCCCTTGATCTGCTCGAAGATCTGCGCCGCGAATTCCTCGCTGTACTTGTTGCTCTTCATGCCATCGAGCAAGCGCTGGCGATGGGGCTCCAGGCCGCCATGGCGTTTCCAGGCCGCCATGGAGCGACGCAGCTGGTCGGCCTCGCCCGGGGTGTAGTCGGCCGCCACCACCGCGATCTGCATCACCTGCTCCTGGAACAGCGGCACCCCCAGGGTACGCACCAGCACCTCTTGCAGTGCTGGCGAGGGATAGGTCACCGGTTCCTTTTTATCGCGCCGGCGCAGGTAAGGGTGGACCATGCCGCCCTGGATCGGCCCGGGGCGGACGATGGCCACCTCGATCACCAGGTCGTAGAACTTCTTCGGCTTGAGCCGGGGCAGCATCGACATCTGCGCCCGCGACTCGATCTGGAACACGCCGATGGTATCGGCCCGGCCGATCATCGCGTAGGTCGCCGGGTCTTCGCTGGGAATGCTGGTGAGGGTATAGCGCTGGCCACGGTAGCCATGGATCAGGTCGAAACAACGGCGGATGGCACTGAGCATGCCCAGCGCGAGGATGTCCACCTTGAGCAGGCCGACCATGTCCAGGTCGTCCTTGTCCCACTGGATCACCGTGCGCTCGGCCATGCTGGCGTTCTCCACCGGCACCAGGCTGTCCAGGGGCTGTTCGGAAATCACGAAGCCACCGGGGTGCTGGGACAGGTGCCGGGGAAAGCCGATCAACTGCCCGGTCAGGCTCAGGACCCGGCGCAGCAACGGGCTCTCGGGGTCGAAACCGGCTTCACGCAGGCGCTCGAGATCAGGCGCACTATCGCTCCAGCGGCCACAGCAGGCGGCCAGGGCATTGATCTGGTCCGGCGGCAGGCCCAGGGCCTTGGCCACGTCGCGCACCGCCCCGGCGCCGTGATAGGTACTGACCACCGCCGTCAACGCCGCACGATGCCGGCCATAGCGCCGGAACACGTACTGCAGCACCTCTTCGCGGCGCTCGTGTTCGAAATCGACGTCGATGTCCGGTGGCTCGTTGCGCTCCTTGGACAGGAACCGCTCGAACAGCATCACCGAGCGATCCGGGTCGATCGCGGTGATGCCCAGGACGAAACACACCACCGAGTTGGCCGCCGAGCCCCGGCCCTGGCAGAGAATGTGCCGCTCGCGGGCGAACGCGACGATGTCATGCACCGTGAGGAAGTAGCTCTCGTAGCCCAGCTCGCCGATCACCTGCAACTCGTTCTCGATCTGCGCCAGCACCCCGGGTCGGGCCCCGGCGGGCCAGCGCCGGGCAATCCCCTCGCGGACCAGGACCCGCAGCCAGGAGCCAGCGTCGTGGCCCTCGGGCACCAGCTCCCGAGGGTACTGGTAGCGCAACTGGCCGAGGTCGAAATGGCAGCGCTCGGCAATCACCAGCGACTCATCGAGCAGCGCCTGGGGGTACAGGCCTTGCAGCACCGGCAGCGGCCGCAGGTGGCGCTCGCCATTGGCGAACAGGCGCTGCCCGGCCTCGGCCACCGGCAGGTGGTGGCGGATCGCGGTCATGGTGTCCTGCAGGGCCCGGCGCCCACGCACATGCATGTGCACATCGCCACAGGCCACCGCTGGCAGGCGCAGTTGCCGGGCCAGGGCCAAGCGTTGCTGCAACTGCCGGGCATCGTCCTGGCCGCAATGCAGTTCCACCGCCAGCCACAGCCGCTCGGGGAACACCTGGCGCAACCAGGACGCCGCATCGGGGGCGCCCTTCTCATCGACCAACCACAACGCCAGCAACCCGGGCAAGGGCTCGGCGAAATCCTCCCGCAACAAGCGATAACACCCCTTCTCGGCCCGGCGCCGGGCCTGGGTGATCAGCCGGCACAGGGCCTGGTAACCGGCCAGCTCTTGCACCAGCAGCACCAGGCGCGGGCCCTCCTCGACCTGCATCTCACTGCCGACGATCAGCTTCAAGCCAGTTTCGCGGGCGGCCTGCCAGGCCCGCACAATACCAGCCAGGGTGCATTCGTCGGTGATCGCCAGGGCCTGGTAGCCCAGGGCCCGGCCGCGCTCGAATAACTCCCGGGCACTGGAGGCGCCACGCTGGAAGCTGAAATTGGACAGGCAATGCAGCTCGGCGTAGCCGCTCATGCGAACCAGCCTTGCAGCAGCAGCGGCCCGGGTTCGCCCACCTGGCGATAAGCCCAGCCCTGCTGGCCGGTGCGAGTCTGGACTCGGTAATAGTCACGGCGCACATCGGCACCGTCCCACCAACCGGACTCGATGCGTTCCGGGCCCATGACGATCTGCACCGAACCCTCGTCCAGTGGCTGGGGCTCGGTGAGCAACCAGCCTGGGCGGCGCAAGCCCGGGTTGGCCGGGCACGGCCGTGGGTCGGCCTGGGGCAACCAACTGAGCTCCGGGCGGTGGTCGGCGCGATAGCCCAGGCCCTGTACCGCATCGTCTCCCAGGCGTGCCCGCAGCCGTTCGCGCAATTGCTCCCAGGGCAGGTTCTGCTGTGGCCGCTCCTCGAACAGCTCCGTATGCCGAGGCACGAATAGTGGCAGGTCCTCGGCCACCAGGCGCAGGTTGCGCACCGGCGCGGGTACCTGGATCTGCTCCAGGCGCCCACGGGCCAGCTCGAAGAGCAGCGCCGGGTCGCGCTCGGCACCCAGCAACCCCACAGGGACCAGGGTGTCGGCGCCTTCAGCGTGTTCCAGGTGCAGGACGAAGCGCTGCACGCCGCTGTCGCGACCACAGAGAAAGGCCGCCAGGTCGGCGGTCAGGCGACGCAGGGGAAACAGCAGCGCCTGGTGGGACTGCACATCGAAGTTCAGCTCGATGCGCAGGTCGAAACGATCCGGCGGCTGGTAGAAGGCCAGCCCCAACGCACGTTCGCCAAGCAGGGTATCGAGTTGCCTGAGCAAGCCGCCATCGAAACGCCGGGCCAGGCCCTGGCGCGGCAGGCCATAGAGTTGCGCGAAGCTGCGCACGCCCATGCGCGACAAGGCCGTGGCCTGCTCCGGTGCCAGCCCCAGGCGCTCGACGGGTATCGGCCCCAGGGCCTGGTGCAAGGCCTGCTGGTCGGCCACCGCCAGGCCATCGTAGGCGTTGGCCAGGACCCGGGCCGCCGCCGGGTTAGGCGCAGCGACGATACGGTGGCGAAAGCCCAGGGCCTGCAGTTCCTGGCGCAGCCGGGCCTGCAACTGTGGCCAGGGCCCGAACAGGCCCAGGCTCGATTCGATTTCCAGCACCAGGGTGCGCGGATAGGCCACGCTGACCTGGGAGCTGAAACCATAGGCCCAGGCGGCAAGGAACTGCTGCCAGTGATCGATCTGCTGGGGATCGTACTCGGCACAGGCGAAATCCTGGGCCAGGGCCTGGGCGGCCGTCAGCGATTGCCCGGGGCGCAACCCCAGCTCGCGGGCGGCGTCGTTCACCGCCTGGATCACTCGACGTTGCGGGCTGCCGCTGAGCAGCGCCAACGGCGCCTGGGGCTCGGCGCGCTGACGCAGTACCGCGTCCAGCGCCAATTGCGGGAACAGGATGCACACCCAGCGCATGTCGACCTCAGTGCCCGGCCTGCAGGGCAATCGGTTGTGGATGGGCCAGGCCACCCCGGCACTTGAGAATCCGCAACTGCGCAGGATGGCCCTGCAAGGTCAGGCGCAGGGCCGCTGGCGACGGATTGTGCGCGGCCTCCAGGGGACGGTAGGCGAAGGCCAGGGTCTGGCCGCTTTCGGCCGCCACCTGCAAACGCCGCAGGGCCCGGTCGTCGGCCTGTTGCGGCCAGCACAACACCGCGCCACAACTGCCCGAGCGCAGGCACTGTTCGGCGGCCCACAAGGCGTCGCGCTCTGCGGCCTGGATGATCGACAACTGGCGCAGATCCACCCCGGCGTTCTGCCAGGCCAGGGGAAAAGGCACGAACGGCGGCGCCACCAGGACGATGCGCTCCCCCGCCGCCGCCAGCCGCGCCAGGCTGGGCCAGAGCAATTGCAACTCGCCCAGGCCCTGGGCGGCGACGAGGATTTCCGTCAGCGCCGCTTCCGGCCAGCCGCCACTGGGCAACACCGCATCCAGGGCAGCGTGGCCGGTGGCATGCACACTGGCGGGCACGGCCGCCGGGCGGCCCTTCCAGACTCGCCCGGCATTGAACAGCGAGTCCAGTGCGACCACAGCGCCCATCAGCCCTGCCTCACCAGGCCACAGAACACGCCTTCGATGAACAGCTCGTGATCGGCCGTGACCTCAATCGGCTGGTAGGCCGGGTTGCGTGGCAGCAGGCGGATGCTCTGCCCCTTGCGCTCGAAGCGCTTGATGGTCACCTCGCCATCGAGCCGGGCGATCACCGTCTGGCCATTGCGCGCCTCAGCGCTGCGGCGTACCGCCACCAGGTCGCCGTCGAAAATGCCGTCGTCGATCATCGAGTCGCCCTGGACCCGCAACAGATAGTCGGGCGTGCGTGAGAACAACCCCGGGTCCAGCAGCAACTGGCCATGGATCTCGGCATCGACGCCGATCGGCGCACCGGCGGCGACCCGGCCCAGCACCGGGATCTCCAGCAGCTCGGGGCGTGGTGCCTGGTTGAGCAGGCGGATACCCCGCGCCTGATGCGGGTTGACCTCGATGAAACCGGCCTCGGTCAAGGCCAGTACATGCTTGCGTGCCACGCTGCGCGAGGCGAAACCGAAGGCCTCGGCGATCTCGGCAAGGCTCGGCGGCTGGCCGCGATCGGCGATGCGTTCGCGGATAAAGGTCAGGATGGCACTGCGCCGGGGAGATAAAGTCGTCATGGAGTACATTTGTACTCCTCTCGGAATTTTCTGACAAGAATCGTACGAAATATCCGAACACCACTCGTCCGATCGAGCGCTGGGCAAGCAGCGGCGGGCCTTGGGAAACAGGGCACTACGCGAATCCTGGCCAAGCACGAGATGGCACTGCATTTGCTGCCAATACCGACAGCCACCCAGAACACGCGAACAGGGGATACCCATGCAACTGACCAAGGCGCTGGCGAAGTGGGAAATGGCCGACTGGCACCAGATGCTCGCCAGGTTGCTGGAGAACAGTGCCCACCCGGGGTTCCCGGACTTGCTGTCGTACTCCCTGCAGTCCTTGCTGGCCCACGACAACGTGGTCATCAAGTCCTATCGCGCTGGCTGCCGTCCGCAGATCCTCTACGAGGACTATCCCGCCCAGCAGCACGAACGCTACATCGCGCGTTACCTGGACGACATCTACCGCCTGGACCCGGTGTCCTGCTCCATCATCGACGGCCGCACCAGCGGCATCCTGCGCATCAACCAGCGCACCTGCCAGCTGCGCGACACCGACTACTACCGGCATTACTACCAGGAGCTGGACCTGGCCGATGAAATCGGCGTTCTGGTGCCCGTCGATGCCCAGACCACCCTGGTCATGTCCATCGGCAGGCGTTCGCGCTGCCTGGCCAGCACCCAGGAGCTGCAAGCACTGCACAACATCTACCCGATCCTCCAGCACCTGCTGCGCAGCTACAGCGACCAGCATCGCGCACCACCCAGCGCCACCAGCCCCCTGGAGCAGGCACTGGCGACTTTTGCCGGGGAACTCCTGACCCCACGGGAGCGGCAAGTCGTGCGCCTGATGCTGCAAGGCAACCCCGGCAAGCTCATCGCCCGGCACCTGGGCATCAGCCCCGGCACGGTCAAGGTGCATCGGCGCAATATCTACGCGCGCCTTGCGGTGTCCTCGCAGATGCAGCTATGCGACCTGTTTCTCAAGCAAGCCTCGCGCCCGCCTGCCCTGGCGTGACGCTCGCCCCGGCCAAGGCTGTTTCCGAAGGAAACACTTGCCCTGGGGCCAGGCCAATGATCGCCTGCCGCCTCTACCTCCACGGGTGTATTTATCGATTGCCCCGGCCTTTCTAACCTCGGCTCGCACCCTCCCCGACAGCATCCCGAGAACCGGCGTACTCCCGTGCGCCAGAGAGGCAATGACTCCATGCAAACGGCACTTGTCTGGCACGAGCTCTACATGTGGCATTCCACCGGCAACCATGCCGGCCTGTTCGCCCCCGGCCTGCAGATCCAGCCCGGCCTGCACTTCGAGAACCCGGAAAGCAAGCGACGGCTGAAGAACCTGCTGGATATCAGCGGCATCACCGAGCAACTGCTGCCGATCAAGCCCAGGCCCGCCACCGACGAACAATTGCTTCGCGTGCATGGCGCCGACTACCTGCAATACCTGCAAGGCCTCAGCGACCGGCAAGGTGGCGACGCCGGCGACAATACTCCGTTCGGCAGCGGCAGCTTCGAGATCGCCAGGCTCGCCGCCGGCGGGGTGATCGACGCCGTCAAGCAGGTGCTGCGCGGCAATGTGCGCAATGCCTACGCATTGGTTCGCCCACCTGGACACCATGCCGAAGCCGACCGTGGACGCGGCTTCTGCCTGCTGGCCAATGCCGCGCTCGCCGCCCATGAAGCACTGGCGGTGCATGGCCTGGAACGGATCGCGGTGGTGGATTGGGACGTGCACCACGGCAATGGCACCCAGAGTATTTTCTGGGACGATCCGCGGGTGCTGACCCTCTCCCTGCACCAGGACGGCAACTATCCGCAGGATTCGGGCAAGGTCGAGGAGCAAGGGGCAGGCGCAGGCCTGGGTTTCAATATCAATATCCCGCTCCCCCCGGGCTCTGGGGAAGGCGCCTACCTGCATGCCTTCGACGAAATAGTGCTGCCGGCCCTGGCCGCCCACCGTCCACAACTGATCCTGGTGCCCTGCGGGTTCGATGCCGGGGCCCACGACCCGCTGGGGCGCATGCTGCTGCACAGCGAGGCCTACCGCAAACTGACCACCCGGCTGATGCTCGCCGCCGAGCGCCTGTGCGACGGGCGCCTGGTGCTGTGCCACGAAGGCGGCTACGAGGCCAACTCGGTGCCGTACTTCGGCCTGGCGGTGATCGAGACCCTCAGCGGCCTGCAAAGCGGTATCGCCGATCCCCACCTGAGCGCCATGCGCGCCCTGCCGGGCCAGGAGCTGGCCGAACACCAGCGGCAGTGGATCGCCCAGCTCAAGGCCAGCCTGCATTCACCGCTGCTGGAACAGCCGGAGCGCTACTCATGAGCGTGCCATCCGCTCCAGCCGTCGAGATGGCGCAAAGCCGCGACCGCCTGCGCCTGCTGGCGGTGATCCTGTTCTCCGCCATCGGGCCACTGGTGCTGCTGACGGCACCGGCCCTGGTCAGCCGCTACATCGTCGAACTGGGCATGGATAACCGCCAGGTCGGCTGGCTGTTCAGCCTGGAGCTGGGCGCCATGGCCATCTCCACCCTGCCGACCTACCTGTGGATGCGTCGCTACGACTGGCGCTGGATCGCCGGCCTGGCCGGCAGCCTGTTCCTGTTGGGCAACCTGTTCAGCGCCTGGCTGATGAGCGAGCCGAGCCCGGCTTCGGTCTCCTGGCCGCCCTGCGTTTTCTCACGGCCTTCAGCGAAGCCGCGCTGGTGCTGGTGTGCCTGGGCACCGCCGGAACCTTGCCCAACGCCACCCGCGCGTTCGGCCTGTGGGTCACCGGCCAGCTGGTGCTGGCGGCGCTGTGCCTGCAGCTCATGCCATGGCTGTTCGAGCACTGGGGCGTCTCCAGCTTCTTCCTGCTGATCGCGCTGTTCACCGCCTTGATCCTGCCACTGGTGCTTTCCCTGCCCGCCGGGAGCCACGACGATAACCGCCCACTGCCGCCACGCCAGGCCCAGGCAATGCTCCTCAAGATCTGCCTGGGCATGCTGGCGATCTTTCTTTTCTACTTGAGCCTCAGCGGCATCTGGACCTTCGCTGGCGAACTGGCACGCCTGCGTGGCATCAGCACCGGCGACAGTGCCAGCGCCCTGGCGAGCGCTTCATTGATGGGCGTGCCTGGCTGCTGGCCCTGGGTTACCTGGCCATGACCGCAGGCTTGTTCGGCCTGCTCGGCGAAATCTCCACCTGGCGCTACCTGTTGGCGGCCTGCGCCTTCAAGTTCGCCTGGACCTTCGCCCTGCCCTTCCTGCTCTCGGCGATCAGCGACTACGACCGCCAGGGCGGCAAGCTGGTAGTGCTGGCCAACCTGGCCATTTGTGGCGGCCTGGCCGTGGGCCCGTCCCTCGCCGCCTGGCTGCTGGGCGACACCCTGGACTTTGGCCTGCTCCTGCTGGCCTCCATGGCGATCTGCGCACTGTCGTTCCTGGCCATCCTGCCGCTGGCCGGCAATCGGCGTTAGCCTTAGCCGCCACCCAGGGTGGCCGCCTGTCACCGAGACGCTCCAGAAGCTGAAGCCGGCAGTCGATTGGCATAATATGCCAATCACTTCGATCACCACTCTGAGCGGGAACAGGCCATGCCGACTCGTAACGTTGTCCTTACTGCACAGCAGGAACAACTCATCAACAACCTGGTCAAGACCGGCCACTACCAGAACGCCAGCGAGGTGCTGCGTGAAGGCCTACGCCTGCTGCAACAACGCCTGGCCGAGGATGCGGCAAAAATCGAAGCGCTGCGGCACGCAACCACGACCGGCATGACCGACCTGGAACATGGACGATTCACAGAAATTCACGAAGGCCAGTTGCAGCATTACCTTGCTGAACTGGGGCTGGAGGCCGCCGCCACGGAACAAGAGAAACATTGAGGTGGCCAGGTATCGGATCGCCGACACAGCCCGAAGCGATATCGTCGATGCCCTGAGGTTTTCCCAGAAGCACTTTGGCGAACAGGCCCGGATCCGCTACCAGGACTTGCTCCTCGGAGCGCTACAGGACCTCGCCACCGCCCCCCCTGCGCTTGGGCAGTCATGAACGCAACGACCTGACGCCCGGATTGCGTAGCTACCACCTGCTCCATTCTCGAGGACGCAGCCAGGGACAATCAGGCCTGGTCAAGCGACCACGCCACATCCTGTTCTACCGGGTAATCGATAACGACCTGATCGAGGTGATCAGGTTGCTGCATGACGCCATGGACGTCCAATCGCACCTGCCGATCGAATGAAGCTTGCACTGGCCAGGCTCGCCGCAACCCAATCGCCACCCGAGCGGGTGGCGATGATCCGGCCGGTCAGGCCGCTTGCAGGGCGCGCAGGTCGAGCTTGCCGTCCAGCAATGGCGGGCACCAGTAGTAGCCACCGGTGAGCGGCCGGCTCATGCGGTACAAGCCATCGACGATGCCGTCCTCCAGGCCGCTCATGCGCCGCAGCTGGGCTTCGAAGGCGCTGAAGGAGTGGCCGAAGGCGAGGAACATCAGGCCGCCCTTGTCACCTTCGATCCATGGCATCGAGCGCCGTACGAGAAAGGCTTCGGGGGTGAAGCTTTCCTGGGCCGTACGCTTGACGTGGGCCGACTCCGGCGCATCTTCCAGCTCTTGGTTATCGCTCAAGCGTCGCCCGATGATGTGGTCGCGCTCCTGGGAGTGCATCGCGGCAAAGCCCTTGAAGTCGTGCTGCCACTGCTGGATCGCGGCAAAACTGCCACCACGCAGGCCAGCGTCGCCATTGGCCAGGGCCGCGGCCACGGCGGCTTCGTCCTCGGGGTTTTCGGTGCCGTCTTCGTAGCCGGTCAGGTCATGGCCGGTCTTGTGGCGGAAGGCCTCGTTCATCTGCACCAGGCGAAAGGCCGGGGCCAGCGCGGCCTCCAGTTCATTGCTGCGGTGCATCAGCTCGCCTCGCTCGTCGCCATGCAACCAGACCCACAGGGCGTGCTGGGTCGAAGGGTTATCGACGCCGACCCCGGTCAGCCCGGGGAAGGCCTTCAGTCCTTGCACACGAGCCCCCAGGGCCTTGACCAGCGAGGCACCGAACCCGGCCACGGCGCTAGCGCCATCGATCCGCGCCAGCAATTGGTCGAGCGCCTGGGGCAACGCCGCGATGGACTCGAGGGCGAAAAACAGGTGGCGGGCCTGGGACGGAACGGGGGCAGCGAGGATGCCGGACTGGTAGTAACTCATGGGAACTCCTGAATGAAAGCGCGGAGTTTACCGCCGCCGCAGGCCGTGCGCGACCCGCAGGATCACCTGGATCTTACGATTGCTGAAGGGCCGGCGGCCCTTGACGTAGCCTCGCCATGGCTCGACAGCGGCCACACCGGATTCGCGTAGCCGCTGCCGCAGGCTGCGTACGGGCGCGCAGCGTCCACAGAAACGCCAAGCCTGCTCAATGCAACGCCGCGTCTTCGCGAAAGGCGCTGGGGCTCAGGCCGGTCCAGCGCTTGAAGGCCCGGCGGAAGCTGCGCACGTCGCTGTAGCCCACCTCTTCGGTGATGCGCTCGATGGACAGCTCGGGGTTGCCCAGCAGGTTCAGGGTCCGCGCCTGGCGCACCCGCTCCAGCAAGGTCTCGAAGGTCAGGCCGTGCTCGGTCAGGCGCCGGCGCAGGGTGCGCCCGCTCATGTTCAGGTCCCCCGCCACCTGCTCGATATGGCTGCCGGAGCGCAAATCCCGGGACAAGGCCCGCTCCACCGCCTGGATCAGGTCCATCTTCTGGTGCACCTGGGCGCTTTCCAGCTCCAGCAGCTTGAGGGCCTGGCGCAGCGCCACCGGATGGTGATTGGGCAGCGGCGCCTGCAACCAGCGGGCCTCGATCACCATGCGCGCGTGCAGGCAACCGAAGTGCACGTTCGGTCCCAGCAACTGGGTGTAGAGCCCGGCATAGGCCGGCGCGGCATGCATGAACTCCACCCGCAGCGCCTGGAAGTCGGCGCTCAACAGCGCCCGGCCATAGATCAGCAAGCTGGCGAAGAACTCCTCGGCGGCGAAGATCTGCACCTCACCGTAGGGCAACCGGCATTGCAGCTCGACGAAGAACTCCTCGCCCTGGCGCCCGATATCGGCACTGACGATGGTGCCCGAGGTGTGCTGGTGGCGGATGCCCAGTTCGAAGGCGTCGCCCAGGGTCCGGCACAGGGACAGGGCATGGCCCAGCAGGCCCAGGGTGCCCAGCACGTTGCGGCTGCCGACCCACAGCCCCAGCCCTTGCTGGGGCAACGCGTCCAGGGCCCGTTCGATCATCGCCACCGCCTGGCGGTAGGAGATGCGCAGGGTCGGGTCCTGCAGGTCGTCCAGGGTGAAGCCCAGGCCACGGCACAGGCGCTCGGCGCTGATGCCCTTGTCGTTGGCGACATCGGCCAGGGTCTGCAGCAGGAAGGGTGAAACCAGTGCCAGCTGGTCATGGGGATCGACGGCTTTGTTCATGGAGGCGATTCCGGGCCGCTAGGGCGGCTGTTCTTATTGTCGGGACAACACCGCTGCCAAGGCTGCACCGGCCAGGCCAAGCATATCCCTTCCCACAGGCTTTGGCGGAGGAATGTAACAAGGCATTGCAAAGTGTCCGACAAAGTCCCCCTGAGTGGCCGCCAATACCCTGCCCCGCGGGCCGGCCAGGGCTTATTTCTATGGGGCGGCCGGTGCCCCCGCCGCAGCCCTCCTACTAACAATAAGAACGAGCCCAACCATGCACCCGACCCGTCCCAGTTTTCCCCTGCGCCCAGGCCTGGCCCTGGTCCTGGCCACTTGCTGCGTGAGCGCCCAGGCCACCGAGTCCGGCGTCGACAACATAGGTCCCGGCACCGACGGTTTCTACGTCCTGCCGCTAGGGTCCGACCAGCTTCCGGACCACATGTTCTCCTTCAACCTCTACTACAACCACTACCAGGCGAAGAAGCTCGACATCAGCTCCATGGGCGGCAAGGTCCCGGGGGTCAAGATCACCTCCGACGCGATCATCCCGCGCCTGGACTACCTCAGCCCGATACGCATCTTCGGCGGGCGCCTGGGGGGCTACGCGGCCCAGCCCTACCTGCGCCAGCAAGTGGCGATGTTCGGCCAGAGCGACCGCCGCGAGAGCATGGGCGACACCACCCTGGCGCCGATCATCCTCTGGGACATGGGCCCCGACCTGACCCTGGCCGCCGCCGTGGAGGTGACCCTGCCCACGGGGGAATACGACAAGGAGCGGATGGCCAACACCAGCAACAACTTCACCACCTACAAGCCGCTGTTCTCCATGACCTGGCTGCCCACCGAGCGCACCGAGCTGTCGCTCAAGAGCACCTACAGCTTCAACAAGGAGAACCACGCCACTCACTACCGCTCCGGGCAGATCTTCCACTTCGACTACTCGGCCAGCTACCGGGTGACCGACGACCTGAGCCTGGGGCTCAACGGCTACTACCTGAAGCAGACCACCGACGACAAGCAGTTCGGCAAGACCGTGACCTTCATGGGCGAGGACGTCAGCGACGGCGTGCGCGGCCAGGTGTTCGCCATCGGCCCGGCGCTGCACCTGCGGTTTCTCAAATACGCCAGCGCCGAGATCCGCTGGGCCAAGGAGTTCGATGTGGAGAACCGCCCCGAGGGCGACATGTTGTGGGCCAAGCTGACCATTCCTTTCGCCTTGTAAACCCGCGGGCGGCTACAGGTTTCGTGTAGATACCGTCTTGCCCGTTACCGGGCAAGCGCCAATTTCGGGTCATAAGGATGACCCGACTTGAGCACGCCAAATACGATGTGCAGCATCTTGCGCATCACCGCACAGACGATCTGCTTGCCCGCTTTACCCTTGGCGCGCAGCCGCTCTTTCATCGCCATGAGGGGCTCACTCATGTTCATGGCGGTGATGCTGGGCAGGTACAACGCTCGGCGGATACGCCCCGAACCAGCCTTGCTGATCAGCGTGCGGCCCTTGAATTTGCCGGATTCGGCCAGCTGCGGATTCAACCCCGCAAACGAGACTACGGCCCGGGCGCTACGAAACTCCTTGAGATCGCCCAGTTCGGCCAGGATCACTGACGCGGTCTTCTCGCCGATACCGTCGATGCTCAACAGCAGATCCCGTTTGCCCCGCAAGTCGGGATCATCGTCGACATGCTGCTTGATCATCTGGCGGGTCTGGACGATGTCTTTTTCGATGTGGCTGATGTGCGACTGGATCGATTCCTGAACCACCGTATCCGCCACTTCCTGGCGATTACGTTCCATCTGCAGCATCTCCTGCAGGTCGTCCAGGCGTCGCAGCAGGACCCGTAGCCGGCGGATCGCCACAGGCTCCGGCGCCCAGGGCGTCAAGGGTGACTCGTGCTTGGCCTGGGCAAAGGCGGCCAGCAACTTGGCGTCCACCTTGTCGGTCTTGTAGTTGATTCCTTCGCTTTTCTTGAAGTAATGGACCCGGGCCGGGTTGACCACGATGACTTTGTAACCCTGGTGGTAGAGGTGCTCTGCCAGGGCTTCGTGATAAACGCTGGTGGCTTCCATGACGACCCTGGCGTCGGGCTGCGCATGCAACTTGAGCCACTGGTCGAGCTGGGCGAAGCCCTCGGCATTGTTGGGAATCTTGCCGCGTGTGCGGTACTTGCCGTTGGGCAGAGGCGTGGCGACATCGAATGTGTTCTTGGCGATATCGATCCCGATGACGTTAGACATATTCTCTTCCTCGGATGCGCGGGTTAAGGATCATCCGTCACTCGGTCTCAGCCTTGTTGATGCGAGCTACCGTGCGATGCAGGGCTCAGGATACCGTTCGGACTTAGCGAGTGAGGTTGAAGAGGAGGAGCTCAATCTACAGTGCAGGCTCAAGGCCTTAGCCGCTGCCCGGCTTCATTCCTCTTCCTCGATGATCAGTCGAGAACTATCGCGTGTGTAAACGCGATAGTCGAGATACAAGCCGCTGCCTCAGGCTGCGCATGGCCCGCAGGGCCACGGCGGTCTTGGCATCGCTGAAGGTCCTGCGGACCTTGGCGCAGCCTGGCCGTGGCTCGACAGCGGCTACAGGCTTTGTGTAGCCGCGCCATGGGGGTCAGGCGTAGACCGGCCAGCGCTCGACGATGCGCCCGCCGCGCAGGGCCAGCAGGTCGCCGAACTGCAGCAGCACCGCTTCGCTCTGGTGCGGGCGCAGGAAGATATGGTCGTCCACCGCCAGGCCCACGGAGCTTGAGCCATTGACCATTTCCTGGTTGGAGCTGCGACCGAACAGGTCGTTGCTCTGCAACCCCGCTGGCGATTCGAAATCCGCCAGCCAGTGCCCGCCGTAGATGAAGAAGGTCTCGCGCTGGTTACTGTCCCACCAGGACAACAGCCGTGACTTGTCATCCAGGGCCGGGATCCGCACCGGCCCGGTGCTCTTGAGCACCGGGGTGGCGATGAACGCCGCCGGCTGGTGCTGTTCCAGGGATGGCAGGTCGTAGTGGCTGGGCTTGAGCATCGCCGTGCCCACCGAGACCTCGGTGCTCAGGGATTCCTGCTCGTGCCGCCGATAGCTGGGGCTACCGGCAGTGTTCAGGGTCAGGCCCGCGTGCCATAGCGCCGGGTACTGCTGGCGGGTGAAATCGACGAAGCCGGTGTAGATCGCCATGACCTTGGCGAACAGACTTTCCGGCGAGCCGAGAATCCCCGGCACGCCCATGTCGACGAACGGGTCGTACCCCATGAACCCGGCGAACTCCAGGTGCTGCGGGTGAGCGGCGATCAACGCCAGCATCCGCCCCAGGGCCGCGTTGTCCGCCACCCCGCCACGGTGCAGGCCCACATCCAGCTCGATATTGATGCGCATCCTGGTGCCCAGGCCCTGGGCCAGCGCCAGGTATTGCTGCAGGCGTTCGGGAGTATCCAGCAGCCATTGCAGTTGCCGGGCCGGATCGAACGGGCCCTGGTGCTGCTGGTAGAACAATTCGGCGGCGCGCACCGGCAGCGGCTTGCCCAGGAGGATGTCGGCGTCGGCGAAGACCTGGGCATCGTGGTTGAGAAACGGCTGGTGGAACGACATCAAGCGCCGCGTCCCGGCACGCTGGGCGATATAGGCCAGCAGCCCGGGCGACGGCAGTGATTTCTCCACCAGGCGCAGTTGCTTGCCGCCGCGCTGCACCGATTGCATGACCACGTCGATGTTGTGGTCCAGGCGATCGAGGTCGATCAGCATCACCGGCTGCATCGGCCCGTTGACCTTGAGCTCGCGATTGAGCCCGGCGAAATAGGCATCGTAGGGCGCGCCCCGCTCGCCCGGCCGCAGCCAGGCGCCGACACCCGCCAACAAGACGCCGGCACCCAGGGTGCCGGCCATGAAACGACGACGGTTCATGGTGCTGATCTCCGCTTCATGCCACCCCCAGCACCGAGGCCAGGTGGGCGTTGATGAATGTGCCGCGTGGGTCCAGCTCCTGGCGTACCTTGGCGAAAGCCTGCCATTGCGGGTACAGCGCCTGGAGGTTGCGGGCGTTGAGGCTGTGGTGCTTGCCCCAGTGTGGGCGCCCCTGGTATTTCCAGAAGATCGGCTCCACCGCGGCGAAGAAGTTGTGGTGGTCCATGCTGTAGTGCTGGTGCACCGAGATCGAGCAACTGTCGCGCCCCTCGAACATGCTCAGGGGAATGTCGTCGGCCTTGACGTAGCGGTACTCGATGGGAAACCAGGTGCGCAGGTCCTTGTCATGGATCAGTGCGAGGATCTCGCGCAGGCAGGCCGGCCCCAGGTGCGCCGGCACCGAGTACTCCATCTCGTTGAAGCGCACGCTGCGCACGTTGGCGTAGACCTGGTAGGAGTCGCCCACCCGTTCGTCGAAGCTCGCCAGCCAGCGCAGGCTGTTGAGCAGGTGGCGCCGGGTGTCGGGAAAATCGCTGACGTACTTGTCCAGGTTCTCGATCAGGCTGACGAACTCGTTGCCGCCCTCCTCGGCCGGATCGCGAGGCGGGGTGGCCGGGTCCGTGGTTTCGTTCAGCGCCACCGCCAGGGCGTAGTCGGAATGGGTGACCACGAGCATTTCCCAGTGCTGGTTGCTGCGGGTCAGGTGGTCCATGTCCTCCAGCAGTTCGTCGGTCTTGGCGATCCACTGCTTCTCCCGCAGGCGATAGGCCTCGCGGTTCTGCAAGCGCACCCGGGTCGTCACCCCCAGCGCCCCCAGGGACGCCCGCGCGGCATGGAACACCTCGGCGTTACGCTGGCGGTCGCAGTCCAGCACCTGGCCGGCGGCGGTCACCAGTTGCAACCCGCAGACCTGGCTCGAATAGGAACCGAAGCCGACCCCGGTGCCATGGGTCGAAGTGGCAATGGCCCCGGCCAGGGTCTGGTAGTCGATGTCGGCCATGTTCCACAGGGCCTGCCCCACCTCCTTGAGTGCCGGCCCCATGAGCGACATCGGCGTACCGCCGGCGAACTCCGCCTGCAGGGTCTTGGGATCGTGCTCCAGCAGGCCGTTGAAATAGGCCAGGGACAGCAAGGTGCCGTCAGTGGGCACCAGGGCGCTGAAGGAGTGCCCCGAGCCCACCGGGCGGATCTTGCCTGGAGCCTTGCGGATCACCTGGACCAGCTCGTCCAGGTCCTTGGGCGCCAGGCGTGCCTCGGGCAGGCAGCTTTGCGCGCCGGACCAGTTGCGCCAGGGAATCAGCCGCGGGGCGCGGACCAGTTCGGCCATCAGCGGGTTGCTGCACAGCGCGGTGAATGCGCCGAGGGCGCCGGCCCCTTGCAACAGGCGACGGCGAGAGAGGTGCATGACCATGGAAGGTGACCTTGTATTTTTATTGGAATGAATGGCCGGACATAAAGCTGATCAGCGCCAGGAACTGCTCTTCGGAACATTGCATGCACTGGCCCATGGGCGGCATGCCCTGGTAACCGTTGATGCTGTGGTCCAGCAGGGTATCGGCGCCCTGGGCCAGCCGCGGGGCCCAGGCCTTGGCATCGCCGGCCAGCGGCGCGCCGGAAGCCGGGTTGGCATGGCACAGCTTGCAGCTGCTGTCGTAGATCCGCGCCAGGTCCGGGTCGGCCGGGCTCTGGCGGGCCGCGTCAAGGCGCCCCGGCGCCGGCGGCTCGGCATCACCGCAAGCGCCCAGGGACAAGCCCAGGGCCAGTACCAGGGCGCCGCGACAGGCTGGGGCGAGCAAGCGCCGTAACGGCGGGAAAAACGCAAGGGTGACGCTGGGCATAGGCAGTCCTCGGGGCAGCCGGGCAAAGGGTCGATCCCGGCCACGGGACCCACCTCACAGGGCAACACTAAGGCACCGGCGTCCCCGGGTTGAGGGCATTGGCGGCCAGCCAAGGGGACTTGGCCGGACAGCCGGCCAGAGCGCCCGGCCTGTGCTCGAACAGCCTGCGACCAAGGCTTGGCGCAGGCTGCCGAGAACAGTTGCCGGGCATTCGCTGAAACGTTTAATCTCGAACCATGACCGCCTGCCGGCCGAGCGCAGAAACTGCTGAAGAACCCGGCCGTTCAGGCGTATAACAGACCGTTGAAAAACCTAGGCGAGGCAGCCAGCGCAAGGCGAAAACAGGCGAAAAGCGCAGTTTACCCGTGGTAAATGAGCATTTTGACCGGGCTGGCGCACCCGCCTGTTTTCAACGCAGCGATGGCAACGCAGGCAGTTTTTCAACGGCCTGATAAACCCAGGAACGACGAATCGCCCGTCATCCGCGCCAGAGCCATTTCCAACACGGGGTAGAGTCATGACCACAGCCAAAGTCCTCAGCAACCTGTTTCCTGCCGCCAGCGACATCCCCGAAGCCTATCGCCTGCCCGACCCGGTGGAGCAACGCGACTACCTGGTGGATGGCCAGCTGCGTATCTGGAACGGCCCCCTGGCCCAGGTCCGCAGCCCGATCTACCTCACAGGCGCCGACGGCGACCAGCAGGTGATCCTCGGCAGTACCCCGTTGCTGGATGCCGACACCGCACTGCAGGCCCTGGACGCCGCCGTGCGCGCCTACGACCGGGGCCAGGGCGCCTGGCCAACGATGCGCGTGGCCGAGCGCATCCAGCATGTGGAAGCCTTCCTGGCGCGCATGCGCGAGCAGCGCACGGCGGTGGTCAAGCTGTTGATGTGGGAGATCGGCAAGAACCTCAAGGACTCGGAGAAAGAGTTCGACCGCACCTGCGACTACATCGTCGACACCATCGGCGCGCTCAAGGAGCTGGACCGGCGTTCCAGCCGCTTCGAACTGGAGCAGGACACCCTCGGCCAGATCCGCCGCGTGCCCCTGGGCGTGGCCTTGTGCATGGGGCCCTACAACTACCCGCTCAACGAGACCTTCACCACCCTGATCCCGGCGCTGATCATGGGCAACACCGTGGTGTTCAAGCCGGCCAAGCTCGGCGTGCTGCTGATCCGCCCATTGCTGGAGGCGTTCCGCGACAGCTTCCCGGCCGGGGTGATCAACGTCATCTACGGCAGCGGCCGCGAGACCGTCAGCGCCCTGATGGCCAGCGGCAAGGTGGACATCTTCGCCTTCATCGGTACCAACAAGGCCGCCAGCGACCTGAAGAAACTCCACCCCAAGCCGCACCGCCTGCGCGCGGCCCTGGGCCTGGACGCGAAGAACCCGGGAATCGTGCTGCCCGATGCCGACCTGGACAACGCCGTCAGCGAAGCCCTGACCGGTGCCTTGTCGTTCAACGGCCAGCGCTGCACCGCGTTGAAGATCCTGTTCGTCCACGAAGCGGTGGTGCAACGCTTCATCGAGCAATTCAATGCCAAGCTGCACAGCCTCAAGCCGGGCATGCCCTGGGAGCCCGGCGTGGCCCTGACCCCACTGCCGGAGAACACCAAGGTCGACTACCTGCAGGGCCTGGTGGCCGATGCCCAGGCCCATGGCGCGCAGGTGGTGAACCCCGATGGCGGCGTGTCCCGCGCCTCGTTCTTCTACCCGGCGGTGCTGTACCCGGTGAACCCGCAGATGCGCGTGTACCACGAGGAGCAGTTCGGCCCGGTGGTGCCCATCGTGCCCTATCGCGACCTGGAGACGGTGATCGACTACGTGCTGGAGTCGGACTTCGGCCAGCAACTGAGCCTGTTCGGCAGTGACCCGGCACAAATCGGCAAGCTGGTGGACGCCTTCGCCAACCAGGTGGGGCGGATCAATATCAACGCACAATGCCAGCGCGGCCCGGACACCTTCCCCTTCAACGGGCGCAAGAACTCCGCCGAGGGCACGCTGTCGGTCCATGACGCGCTGCGCACCTTCTCGATCCGCACCCTGGTGGCCACCAAGTTCCAGGCGCGCAACAAGGAACTGATCAGCGACATCATCCGCAACCGTGACTCCAGCTTCCTGACCACCGACTACATTTTCTAGCAAGGCCCGGGGGCCTGCCTGGCAGGCTCCCCCCACTCGCTGCCTTTCACCCACCACAGGAGAAACCGGTCTGGGCCCGTTCAAACACCTGCGGGGCACACGCCTGCCCTCCTGGCTGCGCCATCTGCTGCGGCCAGTGCTCGACCCGTACCGGCGCTATCGTCATGCCCGGTTGATCCACGCGGTGCGGGTGGTCCTCGGGCTGATCGCCACGATCCTCCTGACCACCGGCCTGAACCTGCCCCACGGCGAATGGGCCTCGGTGACCATGCTGGTGGTGATCGGCGGCCTGCAGCACCACGGCAACATCGGCAAGAAAGCCGCCGAACGGGCCATCGGTACCCTGGTGGGCGCCGGGGTCGGCCTGCTGCTGATCGTGCAGCAGGCGTACTTCGGCCAGCCCTGGCTGACTTACCTGGGCATGTCGGCGGTCTGCGGTTATTTCTCCTACCACGCCATCGGCAAGGGTGGCTACACCGCGCTGCTGGCGGCGATCACCGTGTTCATCGTCGCCGGCCATGGCGACAACCAGGTCAGCGATGGCCTGTGGCGGGCGGTGGATATCCTGATCGGCATCGCCCTGGCCCTGGCGTTTTCCTTCGCCATCCCGCTGTACGCGGTGTATTCCTGGCGCTACAACCTGGCCAGCGCCCTGCGCGACTGCGCGCAGTTGTACGGACGGATCATCAAGGGCCAATCGGTGACCGACGACGAGCACCTGAGGCTGCTCGGGCGGGTCAACAGCGCCATGCTGCAACTGCGCTCGCTGATGCCTTCGGTGTCCAAGGAAGTGCGAATCTCCATGACCGAGCTGGACGCCATCCAGCGCAACCTGCGGATGTGCATCAGCACCCTGGAGATCCTCGGCAATACCCGCCCCGATGCTGGCGACCGCCAGGCCATGGCGCAGATGCAACTGGGCCTCAAGGCCGAGCACCGGCAGATCCGCATGCACCTGGTGGGCATGGCCCGGGCCCTGCAATCAGGCATTACCCAGCGTTTGGAAAAACCCCTGGAGGCCAGCCCGGGCAATGCCCTGGAAGCACCGGCGCACTCGGCACCGGATGGCTACCGGCTGCTGACCCGGCAGTTGGTGGCGACCCTCGGCGAGATGCGCCAGCGCCTGGCCAAGAGCGCCCGGCACTGGAAGATCTAGAACAGCTCGCTGAACGGAATGAAGCGCGCCAGATCCCCGGCCTGCAGGGTCCGCCCTTCGGGGATCTCCACCAGGCCATCGGCCCAGCAGGCACCCAGCAGCACCCCGGAGCTCTGGTTCGGATAGAGCACCGCGCGCCCCTGCTCCAGGCGCGCGCGCAGGTACTCTCGACGGCTGCCGGCCCGGGTCCAGTCGAAGGCCACCGGCACCATGACGCCCAGAGGCTCGACCTCGCCCACGCCCTGGATGCGCAGCAGGTAGGCACGGGCCAGCAGGCCGAAGGTCACCAGGGCCGAGGCCGGGTTGCCCGGCAGGCCGATCACCGGCACCTGGCCGAAGTAGCCCACGGTCAGGGGCTTGCCGGGCTTGATCGCCAGTTTCCAGAACAGCGGCCGGCCACTGTCGCGCAGCACCTGGCCCAGGCAGTCGGCATCGCCCGCGGACACTCCGCCCGTGGTGAGGATCAGGTCGGCCCCATGCTGCAGTTGCTCGAGCCGTAGCCGGGTCTGCTGCGGCTGGTCTGGCAGGATCCCGGCATCGATCACCTCGCAGCCCAGGGCATCGAGCCAATGCCGGAGCAAGGTGCGGTTGCTGTTGTAGATGCAGCCTTCGCGCAGCGCCATGCCCGGCTCCAGCAGCTCGTCACCGGTGGACAGCAGCGCCACCCGGGGCTTGCGCACCACCGGCAACCGGGTACAGCCCTGGGCGGCGGCCACCGCCAGCTCGAAAGGCCCAAGGCGCGTGCCGGCCTCGAGCAGCACCTGGCCGGCGCGGTTCTCCTGGCCCTGGGGGCGGATGTTCTGCCCCGGCTTGAGCGCCTGGGTGAAACGCACCCGGCCATCATCCAGCAGCTCGACGTTTTCCTGCATCTCGACGCAGTCGGCGCCGGCGGGCACCGGGGCGCCGGTGAAGATCCGCGCGCAGGTGCCCGGCTGCAACGGCGTACCGGGCCGGCCGGCGAACACCGTTTGCGCCACCAGCAGTGGCTGGCCATCCCAGTGGGCAAGATCCAGGGCGTAGCCGTCCATGGCGCTGTTGGGCCAGGGCGGCAAATCCAGGGTCGCCACCAGGTCGCAGGCCAGGACCCGCTGCCGGGCCTCGTCCAGGGCCAGCTCCTGGCTCTGGTCCAGTTGCCGGGCATCGGCCATGGCCAGCAGGCTGGCCAGCGCCTCCTCCACCGGCATCAGCTTGCCCTGGCTCATCCGCGGGACTCGCAGGCCTGCACCGGCTTGAGGTGCGGAACGAAGTTGCACGGCCGGTGCCGGGCATCCAGCTGCTCGGCGAGGATGCCTTCCCAGGCGGTCCGGCAAGCGCCGGTGGAGCCCGGCAGGCAGCACACCAGGGTGCCGTTGGACAGCCCGGCCAGGGCCCGGCTCTGCACCGTGGAGGTGCCGATATCGAGGATCGAGATCGCGCGGAACAACTCGCCGAAACCATCGATGCGCTTGTCCAGCAGGCAACCCACGGCTTCCGGGGTGCTGTCGCGGCCGGTGAAGCCGGTGCCACCGGTGATCAGCACCACCTGGATGCGCTCATCGGCGATCCAGGTCGCGACCTGGGCGCGGATCTTGTACAGATCGTCCTTGAGCAGGTTGCGCTCGCTCAGGGTATGCCCGGCTTCGAGCAAGCGGCTGACCAGCAACTGCCCGGAGGTATCGGTGGCATATTCCCGGGTATCGCTGACCGTCAGCACGGCAATATTCAAAGGTACAAACAACGCATCCGCCTTCACGCTCATGTCACTCTCCGACCGCCAAGATAAAAATCATGGACCCAGGCTAAAGGCCGCAAAGCGCGGCTGTCTAATCGTTCTGGCTGACCGGATTATCGACCCGCTCTATCGTCGCCAGGCCCGTGCCAGGGCCTGATAAGCCAGATCGATCAGCCATTCGAATGTTCCGATTGGACGCCGCGGACAGACAATGAGATCGTGCCCGCCATCGACCTGACATGCCCGTGACCCATGACCCCGACCCGACCTGCCAGCGCCACTCCCCTGCCCTGCTCGATCCTGCTGCTGGCAGGCGGGCGCGGATTGCGCATGGGCGGTCGGGACAAGGGCCTGGTGCCCTGGCGCGGCCAGCCGCTGATTGCCCATGTGCACGACGTGGTGCGGCCCTTGAGCGACGACCTGATCATTTCCTGCAACCGCAACGCCGAGCAGTATCGGCCCTACGCCGATCAGTTGGTGGCCGATGCCCAGCAGGATTTTCCCGGCCCGCTGGCCGGTGTCCTGGCGGGCCTGGCCCAGGCCCGGCACCCCTGGCTGCTGGTGCTGGCCTGCGATGCGCCATGCATCGATGGCGCCTTGATCGAAGCCCTGTGGCAAGCCCGCAGCGCGGGCGAACAACCGGTGATGGTGCAGCAGGACGGCCAATGGCAACCCATGTTCAGCCTGTTGCCGACGCGGCTGCTGGGCGATCTACGCCAGGCCTGGGACCAGGGCGAGCGCAGCTTGCTGCGGGCCCTGCGCGTACAGGGCCTGACGCCCCTGCACTGCGCTGCCGACGATCCCCGGCTGAGCAATTTCAACAGCCCTGAACTACTGTCTGAAACACCCCCCGGCTCCCCGGCCTGAAGGCCGGCGGAACAGCCCGGGACGATCTTCGGGTCTTCCCACAGCTTGAACCTCTGCGTTAATACTGACGACGACCCTCCCACGACAGGTGCCATTGTGGACATCAAGCAACTGAAGTTTCTGATCGCGCTGGAACAGACCCGCCACTTCGGCCAGGCTGCCGCGCGCTGCCACATCACCCAGCCGACCTTGTCCATGCGCCTGCGCAACCTGGAGGACGAGCTGGACCTGATCCTGGTGACCCGGGGCCAGCGTTTCGAGGGTTTCACCGAGGCCGGCGAACGGGTGCTGGCCTGGGCCAAGACCCTGCTCGCCGCCCACGACGGGCTGTTCGCCGAAGCCGCCGCCTGCCGCGGGCAACTGGTGGGTAACCTGCGCCTGGGCCTGGTGCCCCTGAGCGGCTTCAACCCCATCGGCTACGTGCAGAAGCTGTCGGCGAGTTTTCCCGAGCTCAAGTTCAGCCTGTCGTCCGCAAGCTCCGACCGCATCATCGAGGAGATCGGCAACAACCAGCTGGACCTGGGGGTCTGCTACCTGGACCACGTCAATCCCAACTACCTGGATTTCTTCGAGATCGGCGAGACTCGGGTCGGCCTGCTGTACGACACCCGGCACTTTCATTTCGAAGGCAACGAGATGAGCTGGGAAGATGCCGCCGAACTGCCACTGGGCATGCTCAGCACCGGCATGCACTATCGCAAGTCCATCGACTTGAGTTTCCGCAGCCGCGGCCTCAACCCGCAGCCGATCCTGGAAAGCGATTCGACCTACCAGCTGTTCCAGGCCATCCACGAAGGCTTCTGCTGCTCGATCATGCCCCTGGACAGCGGCCTGGATTCTCCGATCGAGAACCTGGCCTTCATCAACCTGCCCGACGCCAGCGTACTGGCGCCCCTGGGCATGGTGATGCGCAAGACCGAACCACGGTCGGCGATTGCCGAGAAGTGTTTCGCCGAAGCTCGCAAGCTGTTTGCGATCAAGGGCGAATGACCGTTTAGCGCGCCTGCGGGTGCACCAGTAGCAAGAGGTGGATGCATGGTTTGCCGGATCGAACAAGCGGATCAACAGCCCGAGGCCAACGCACCGGCCCCGGCGCCGCAGAGCGTGGCCTATCGCGAATACGGCTCGCCGCAAGAGGCCCATGCGCCCCTGGCCGCCGAGACCGCCCTGGCCATCACCTACAACGGCCTGAGCCAGGCAGTGATGATGGTGTCTCCGGGCAACCTGGAGGATTTCATCCGCGGCTTCAGCATCACCAACGATATCGTCACCGGCCTGGACGAGATCTACGACATCCGCCTGAGCCATTTCCCCCAGGCCTGCCAGGCCGACGTGCAGATTTCCAGCCGGGCCTTCTGGGCCCTCAAGGACCATCGCCGGCAACTGGCCGGGACCAGCGGCTGCGGCTTGTGTGGAGTCGAGGCCCTGGAGCAGGCCCTGCCCCAGCTACAGGTGCTGGAACCGACGCCACTGCCGCCGGTGGAACACCTGCAGGGCCTGCGCGAGCGCATCGAGCAAGCCCAGCTCATGGCCCGCAGCAGTGGCGCCCTGCATGCGGCGCTGTACTTCGATGAACAGGGAGAGGTACGCCTGTGCCAGGAAGACATCGGCCGCCATAACGCCCTGGACAAGCTGATCGGCGCCCTGCTCCACGCCGGGATCGATACGCGCCTGGGCTTTACCGTGGTCACCAGCCGCTGCAGCCTGGAGCTGATCCACAAGGCCGTGCGGGCACGCCTGGGCACCCTGGTCAGCCTCTCGGCGCCCACCGCCCTGACCGTGCAGTGGGCCAACAAGCACCACCTCAACCTGATCCACGTCCCCCACCGCAGCCCGCCACGGATCTACAGCCCGGTGTGACCGCACGGCATTTCTGTGGCGCGGGAAGTTGCTCGCGCTGCAAGGCGCAGCCTTGCCATCCGCTTGGGCAGGCGCTCGATCAGGTATAGCGAGGATTCGGGTTTACGGCCTGCGCTGCCGAGCGGCAGCGAGCGCCCTCGCCACCCAAAGTCGGTTCCAGATCTACCGCAGGTGCTCAGGGTTGCTGCCAGCGGCTGGCGGCCTGCTGGTCGCTCGCACGGCCTTCGACCCAATGTTCGCCGCTGTCGGTGACTTCGCGCTTCCAGAACGGCGCACGGGTCTTCAGGTAATCCATGATGAAGTCACAGGCCTCGAAAGCGGCCTGGCGATGGGCGCTGGCCACACCGACGTAGACGATCGGCTCGCCAACCCGCAGCAGCCCGACCCGATGCACCAGCTCGACCCGCAGCAGCGGCCAGCGCTGCTCGGCCTGTGCCACGATGCCCCGCAAGGAGCGCTCGGTCATGCCCGGGTAATGCTCGAGGAACAGGCTCTGCACCGCCTGCCCCAGGTTCAGGTCGCGGACGTAGCCGACGAAGGTCACCACCGCCCCCACTGCCGGATCGCCAGCCTGCAGGGCGGTATTCAAGGCATCGAGGCTGAAGGCCTGTTGCTGGACCTGGATACCCATGCCTCAGCCCCCCGTCACTTGCGGAAAGAAGGCGATCTCGTCGAAGTCCTCGATGGGCGCGTCGAGCTTGCACAGGTCCTGGTTCAGCGCGCACATCAGGCTGTTCTCCCCCAGTACCCGGGCCCAGTTCTCGTCCCGGGCCATGAGCAACCGGCGCACATCGCCAACCGTGCGCAGCTCGGCATGCAGCGCCAGCTTCTCGCCGCCGCTGCCCAGCTGTTCGCGGTAGCGGGCAAAGTAGTTGATGAGGATCATGGCTGCTCTCCCGCGATGAATGAACCGGACTTGCCGCCGTGCTTCTCCAGTAGCCGCACGCCCTCGATGACCATGCCGCGATCCACCGCCTTGCACATGTCGTAGATGGTCAGGGCGGCGACGCTGGCGGCGGTCATCGCCTCCAGCTCGACCCCGGTGGCACCGTTGAGCCGGCAACGGGTGGTGATTCGCACCCGATCCGGCGGCGCCGCGGCGAGCTCGACGCTGACCTTGGTGAGCAGCAAGGGGTGGCACAGGGGGATCAGCTCGTGGGTCTTCTTCGCCGCCATGATCCCGGCGATCCGGGCCACGGCGAACACGTCGCCCTTGGGATGGCCGTTGTCCTCCAGCAATTGCAGGGTGGCCGGGTGCATCCGCACCCAGGCCTCGGCCAGGGCCTCACGGTCGGTGGCGGGCTTGGCGGTGACATCCACCATGTTGGCCCGGCCCTGGGCGTCCAGGTGGGTCAACGCGGGACTGGCGACAGCGTCGTTCATGTTCAACCTCAGGCAAGGGAAAGCCTGGCGACCCGGGGCGGGTCAGCTCAGGACGTAGTCCACCGGTTCGAGTACCGGCGGCAGTTCGGTGGCTCCCAGGGCATCGAGGATCTCGCGCTCGATGTTGCGCACGATGGCGTCCAGGGGCAGGTCGTTTTCGTCACGACCGAAAGGGTCTTCCAGCTCGTCGCCGATGGCGTCCAGGCCAAAGAAGGTGTAGCTGACGATGGCGGTGAAGATCGGTGTCAGCCAGCCCAGAGGCTCGGCCATGGCAAAGGGCAGCAGGATGCAGAACATGTAGCTGGTGCGGTGCAGCAGCAAGGTGTAGGGAAACGGCAACGGCGTGGCCTTGATCCGCTCGCAGGTGGTCTGCGCCGTGGTCATGCCCGCCAGCAGGTTGGCGATCAGCATGTAGCGCCACTCGCTCAGGCGGCCCGATTCGGCCAGGCCCGAACACTGGCTAGAGACCAGGCGCAGTACGTTGTCGCTGACGTTCGGGGTCGCCGCCGGCGGCAGCTGGCTGAGCCAGGTGCCCGCGGCCCCCAGCTCGTCCTCCTGGCGCAGCCGGGCCTTGAGGGCATGGGCGAAACCACACAGGTTGCGCAGGATCGCCCCGCGCTCCTGGGCATCGCCGATCACCTGGGTCTCGCGGATCAGCGAGCGCACGTCCGTGACGATACTGCCCAGGGCCTTGCGCGCCTCGTACCAGCGGTCATAGCAGGCGTTGTTGCGAAAGCTCATGAAGATCGACAGCGACAGCCCGAGCAAGGTGAAGGGCGTGGCGTTGACCTTGGAAAAGAACGCCGGGTGCAGGGTCTCGATCAACACGATGGCGGCAGCCAGCAGGGTCACCAGCAGGCTGCGCAGGGCGATGCGCTTGGCGATCGAGCCCTTGAGCGAAAACAGCACGCCGAGCAGGTTGGGTTTGGATCTGACGATCATCGAAGGACGGCCTCTGGACGATTCGGGCAAGCAAGGGATGGGGCCGGTCAGCCACCGGTCATGTTCATGAAGCGCACTACCTGCACCTCATCGTTGAGCTCGAAGTGATGGCGATAGGGCTTGAGCTTCATGGCCTCGACGATGGCCTGTTCCAGGCGCTGGGTATCACCCGGGTGGGCACGCAGCACGGCCTTGAGGTCCATCGAGTGTTCGTTGCCCAGGCACAGCAGCAAGCGCCCTTCCACGGTCAGCCGCACGCGGTTGCAGGTGCCGCAGAAGTTGTGGCTGTGGGGCGAGATGAAGCCCAGGCGGATCTGCGGTGCCTCGGCCAGGCGCCAGTAGCGCGACGGCCCCTGGGTCGATTCCGCCGACTCCATCAGGGTGTAGCGCTCGGCGATGCGCTCGCGCACCTGGGCGCTGGAGAAGAAGGCATCGCTGCGGCTGTGTTCGCTGATGGCGCCCAGGGGCATCTCCTCGATGAAGGAGATGTCCAGGCCATGGTCGATGGCGAAGGCCACCAGGTCGTTGATCTGGTGGTCGTTGCGGCCCTTCATCACCACGCAGTTGAGTTTGGTGCGGGTAAAACCAGCGGCGTTCGCCGCATCGATCCCGGCCAACACCTGGGACAGCTCGCCGGTGCGGGTCAGTTGGCGGAACAGCTGCGGGTCGAGGCTGTCCAGGCTGATGTTCAGGCGCTTGACCCCGGCATCGAACAAGGGCGCGGCCAGCTTGCCCAGTTGTGAGCCGTTGGTGGTCATGCACAGCTCGCGCAGGCCCGGCAGCCGCGCAATGCGCCGACACAGCTCGACCACCCCGGAACGCACCAGCGGCTCGCCACCGGTCAGGCGGATCTTGCGGGTGCCCAGGGCGACGAAACGCTCGGCCAGCTGGTACAGCTCTTCCAGGGTCAGGATGCGCTGGCGCGGCAGGAACTGCATATCCTCGGCCATGCAATACACGCAACGAAAATCGCAACGGTCAGTCACCGACATGCGCAGATAGTCGACCCGGCGAGCAAAGCCATCCACCAATACTTGATCTGCCATCACCGCCTCTGTCGCCGATGCGAACTCATTGAATATTAGTTGAACTCCGACAGTGCATCCGCGCTTGTCGCGAGTGATTGGCGGCAAGATTAAGAGCCATTCAAAAGTCCGTCCAATCGCTATTAACAACTGGTTGATCAAAAACATCTATCAAGCGCAAAACCATCAAGATAACTCACTCAATACATTGATTTTTAATGAATTAATACCCTGATAGAGGTTCTCGATCAACTGGTCATTAATTGCGATTAGACAGCCTGCACGGACGCCGAATAGGCTTTATTCGTGGCCCGAAAAAGGTCGCGAAAGTTACTCCACGCAAACAAACACAACGGGGCTTATAACCCGTCCCAGCAAAATCGCATTTAGCCTGAGCAGTAAGAAACTATCGACATCCATTGAATGTCGGGCGGTTCCCTGCGTGCGATGTATTGGAGAAATATCATGAGCGAAGTTGATCGATACAAACCCTACAAGGGCGCGGCCGCCGGTTGGGGGGCACTGATGGCGGTGACCCGCAACTGGCTGGGCAGCGAGAACGCCTTCAAGAACATCCGCGCCATGCTCAAGACCAACCAGAACGGCGGTTTCGACTGCCCGGGCTGCGCCTGGGGCGAGTCGCCGGAAAACGGCATGGTCAAGTTCTGCGAGAACGGCGCCAAGGCGGTCAACTGGGAAGCCACCGGGCGCCTGGTGAACCCGGCATTCTTCAATAAATACACGGTCTCGGCCCTGGCCGCGCAGAGCGACTACTGGCTCGAATACCAGGGCCGCCTGACCCATCCGATGCGCTACGACGCCACCCAGGACCGCTATGTGGAAACCACCTGGGACGAGGCCTTCGACCTGATCGCCAGCCACCTCAAGGGCCTGGACTCGCCGAACCAGGCCGAGTTCTACACCTCGGGCCGGGCCAGCAACGAAGCGGCCTACCTCTACCAGCTGTTCGTGCGCGCCTACGGCACCAACAATTTCCCCGACTGCTCGAACATGTGCCATGAAGCCAGCGCCGTGGGCATGTTCGAGAGCGTCGGGGTGGGCAAGGGCACCGTGGTGTTCCACGACCTGGAGCAGGCCGACGCGATCTTCGTCATCGGCCAGAACCCCGGCACCAACCATCCGCGGATGCTCGAACCGCTGCGCGAGGCGGTCAAGCGCGGTGCCCAGGTAATCTGCTTCAACCCGCTCAAGGAGCGTGGCCTGGAACGCTTCCAGCATCCGCAGCACCCGCTGGAGATGCTCACCAACGGCTCCGAGCCCACCTCCTCGGCCTATTTCCGTCCGGCCCTGGGCGGCGACATGGCGGCCTTTCGCGGCATCGCCAAGTTCCTCCTGCGCTGGGAGCGTGAAGCCCTGGCCAGCCATGGCGAAGCGGTGTTCGACCGGGCCTTCATCGCCGAACACACCTCGGGCCTGGACAGCTACCTGGCCGAGGTCGATGCCACGTCCTGGAGCCACATCGTCGAGCAATCCGGCCTGTCCCTGGCCGATATCGAACTGGCCGCCCGCATGTATCGCAAGGCCAAGCGCGTGATCATGTGCTGGGCCATGGGCCTGACCCAGCACACCCATTCGGTGCCGACCATCCAGGAAGTGATCAACGTGCTGTTGCTGCGCGGCAACATCGGCCGCCCGGGCGCCGGCCTGTCGCCGGTGCGCGGCCACAGCAACGTGCAGGGCGACCGCACCATGGGCATCAACGAACTGGCGCCTACCGAGTTGCTGGACGCCCTGGAGGCGCGCTTCGGCTTCAAGCCGCCACGGGAGCACGGCCACAACACGGTGATGGCGATCTCGGCCATGGAACAGGGCAAGGCCAAGGTGTTCATCGGCCTGGGCGGCAACTTCGCCCAGGCGACCCCGGACACCCCTCGCACCCACGCCGCCCTGCGCAACTGCGAGCTCACCGTGCACATCGCCACCAAGCTCAACCGCAGCCACCTGGTGACCGGTCGCGAGGCGCTGATCCTGCCGTGTCTGGGCCGTACCGATATCGATATCCAGGCCAACGGTCCCCAGGGCGTCACCGTGGAAGACACCTTCAGCATGGTGCACATCTCCCATGGCCAACTGCGGCCCAAGTCGGCGCACCTGCGCTCGGAACCGGCGATCATCGCCGGCATCGCCAACGCTACCCTGGGCCCGCGTCCCATCGACTGGCTGTGGGTGATCGAAGACTACGGGCGCATCCGCGACCTGATCGCCGATACCATCCCGGGCTTCAGCGACTTCAACCTCAAGCTGCTCAACCCCGGCGGCTTCCACCTGGGCAACGATGCGGCCGACCGGCGCTGGAACACCGCCACCGGCAAGGCGCGGTTCACCCCCAGCGAACTGCCCGCGGACCTGGTCAACCCCGGGGTGCGCAAGCTCAAGGAGCAGCCGCAGCTGATCCTGCAGACCATGCGTTCCCACGACCAGTACAACACCACCCTGTACGGCCTGGACGATCGCTATCGCGGGGTCTATGGCATGCGCGAGGTGCTGTTCGCCAACGAACAGGACATCCGCAAGCTGGGCTACGAGCCGGGGCAGAAGGTGGACATCGTGTCCCTGTGGGAAGACGGCCGCGAGCGCCGGGTCAGTGGCTTCACCCTGATCGCCTATGACATCCCCGCCGGCCAGGCCGCCGCCTACTACCCGGAGACCAACCCCCTGGTGCCACTGGAGAGCTACGGCGACCGCACCTATACGCCGACTTCCAAGTTCATCGCCATCCGCCTGGAGGCGGCCCAGGCCAGCAACCTGATCCAGTCCGTCGGCGTCTGACCGGGCCCGGGGTCGGCACACCGCCCCGGCCTCCACTCGCAGCCCCCGCCCCCGTAGCGCGAACCCTTGCGATTCGCGGCGAACGGGCGGCGGCTGCACGGCATCCAGCCTTTACGAGGGTATCGTCATGTTTGATCTACAGGCACTGGACCTGGCGCGCATCCAGTTCGCGTTCACGGTCTCGTTCCACATCATCTTCCCGGCCATCACTATCGGCCTGGCCAGTTTCCTGGCCGTGCTCGAAGGGCTTTGGCTCAAGACCCACAACAACACCTACAAGGACCTGTATCACTTCTGGTCGAAGATCTTCGCCGTCAACTTCGGCATGGGCGTGGTCTCCGGACTGGTCATGGCCTATGAGTTCGGCACCAACTGGAGTCGTTTCTCGGACTTCGCCGGCAGCATCACCGGCCCCCTGCTGACCTACGAGGTACTCACCGCGTTCTTCCTCGAAGCGGGTTTCCTCGGGGTCATGCTGTTCGGCTGGAACCGGGTCGGCCGCGGGCTGCACTTCTTCTCCACGGTGATGGTGGCCATCGGCACCCTGATCTCGACCTTCTGGATCCTGGCCTCCAACAGCTGGATGCAGACGCCCCAGGGCTTCTCCATCGTCGATGGGCGGATCATGCCCATGGACTGGCTGGCGATCGTCTTCAACCCGTCGTTCCCCTTCCGCCTGGCGCACATGGCCATCGCCGCGTTCGTCTCCACGGCGTTCTTCGTCGGGGCCTCCGGCGCCTGGCACCTGCTGCGCGGCAACGACACGCCGCAAGTGCGCAAGATGCTGTCGATGGCGCTGTGGATGGCGCTGATCGTCGCGCCGATCCAGGCGGTGGTCGGCGATGCCCACGGCCTCAATACCCTGGAACACCAGCCGGCGAAGATCGCCGCCATCGAAGGGCACTGGGAAAACCACGGTGACGAGCCCTCGCCCCTGGTGCTGTTCGGCCTGCCCAACATGGACAGCGAAAAGACCGACTACGCCCTGGAGGTACCGTACCTGGGCAGCCTGATCCTGACCCACAGCCTGGACAAGCAGATCCCTGCGCTCAAGAGCTTCCCCAAGGAAGACCGACCCAACTCGGCCATCGTGTTCTTCAGTTTCCGCATCATGGCCGGGCTCGGCATGCTGATGATCCTCACCGGGGTGCTGGGCCTGCTGCTGCGGCGCAGCGGCGCGCTGTACCGCAATCGCTGGTTCCTGCGCCTGGTCCTGCTGATGGGCCCCACCGGGCTGATCGCCATGCTGGCGGGCTGGATCACCACCGAAGTCGGTCGCCAGCCCTGGGTGGTCTACGGCCTGCTGCGTACCAGCGATGCCGCGTCCAACCACAGCGTGATGCAGCTGAGCGTGTCCCTGGCGTTGTTCGTACTGATCTACTTCTCGGTATTCGCCGTGGGCATCGGCTACATGATGAAGCTGGTGCGCAAGGGCCCGCAGCCCCACCACGAGCACCTGCCAGAAGCCACGCCGGCCCAGGAACCGACCCCGCGTCGTCCGCTGTCCGCCATCTCCGAGACGTTCGCGTCCGGCGATCACCACAACTGAAACAAGGGAAACGATCATGGCTATTCAAGGCATAGATCTATCGTTGATCTGGGGCGTCATCATTGCCTTCGGGGTGATGATGTACGTGATCATGGACGGCTTCGACCTGGGGCTCGGCATTCTCTTCCCGCTGATCCCCGATGCCCGGGAACGGGACGTGATGATGAACACCGTGGCCCCGGTCTGGGACGGTAACGAGACCTGGCTGGTGCTCGGCGGCGCGGCGCTGTACGGCGCCTTCCCGCTGGCCTATTCGGTGATCCTCGAGGCGTTGTACCTGCCGCTGGTGTTCATGCTGGCGGGGCTGATCTTTCGTGGCGTGGCCTTCGAGTTCCGCTTCAAGGCCAGCCCCGAGAAGCGGCCTATCTGGGACCTGGCCTTCATCGGCGGCTCGCTGCTGGCGACCCTGTGCCAGGGCATCGTGATCGGCACCTATATCAGCGGCATCCCGGTGGTCGATCGCCAGTTCGCCGGCGGCGCCCTGGACTGGCTGGCGCCCTTCCCGCTGTTCTGCGGCCTGGGCCTGGTGGTGGCCTATGCGCTGCTGGGCAGCACCTGGCTGCTGGTCAAGACCGAAGGCATGCTCGAAGCACGCATGCGCCACTACACCCGGCCCCTGGCGTTCGCCCTGACGGCGGTGATCGCGGTGCTGTGCGTGTGGACCCCCATGCTGCATCCGGAGATTGCCACCCGCTGGTTCGGCCACGCCCATATCGTGATCTTCGGCGCGCTGCTGGTGCTGGGCCTGCTGGCGTTCTGGGGCTTGCTCGGAACCTTGCGCCAGCATCATTCGCACTGGCCGTTCGTGTTCACCCTGGTGCTGGTGTTCCTGGGCTACATCGGCCTGGCCTTCAGTATCTGGCCGAACATCGTGCCGCCGTCCATCAGCCTGTGGGAAGCGGCCTCGCCCCTGACCAGCCAGTTGTTCATCCTGATCGGCACGCTGTTCATCCTGCCGATCATCCTGATGTACACCTGCTGGAGCTACTACGTGTTCCGCGGCAAAGTGAGGATCGGCGATGGCTACCACTGAGAACCCAACCCTGCACGAAACCCTGGCCCGCCTGCCCTTGCACCGCCAGGTGGCACAACTGAGCCTGCTGTACCTGGGGGCGATACTGACACTGGCCTGCAGCACGGCCCTGGTCCTGGAGCTGGCCCATGGATAAGACACAAGTCACACGCCCCGTTCCGGGGTGGCGGCAACTGTTGTGGATGGCCGGCATCTGGTTGGCCAGCGTGGTCAGCCTGGGGCTGGTGGCCGGGTTGTTGCGGCTGCTGATGCAAGCCGCGGGCATGCGCAGCCACTGATCAAGGCCCACTGCCCACACGCCCCCGGCACGCACTTGCGTGTCGGGGGCGTGTGGGTTCAGAGGGGCGTTGGCTCGCGTTCGGCCAAGTCTTCGAACAGCTCGGCCGAAGGCACGAAGAACAAGCCGCCGGTCACTGCCGTGCTGTAGTCCAGCAGGCGATCGTAGTTGCCCGCCGGCCGCCCGACAAACATGTTTTCCAGCATTTGCTCCACCGGCTGTGGCGAGCGCGCGTAGCCGATGAAGTAGGTGCCGAACTCCCCGGCCCCCGGCCGGCCGAACGGCATGTTGTCGCGCAGGATCTTCACCTCTTCGCCGTTCTCCTCGAGGGTGGTCAGGGAGCTGTGGGAACAGCTGGGCTTGACCCCGTCGGCCAGCTCGATGTCGTCCAGCTTGGTCCGGCCGATGATGCGTTCCTGGGCCTCAACGGTCAGTTCGTTCCAGGCGCTCATGTTGTGCAGGTACTTCTGCACCAGGACGTAGCTGCCGTTGGCGAACGGCGGGTCCTCGTCGCCCACCAGGGTGAAGTCCACGGCTTCACGGCCCACCGGGTTCTCGGTGCCGTCGACGAAACCCACCATGCTGCGCATGTCGAAGTAGCGAAAACCCTGGACCTCGTCCACCACTTCGATCGCAGCGCCCAACGGCTTGAGCAACTGGGTGGCGAGTTCGAAGCACAGGTCCATCTGTTCGGCGCGAATATGCAGCAGCAGGTCGCCCGGGGTGGACGGTGCCAGCCGCCCCGCTACCCCCACTTCACGAAATGGATGCAGCGCAGCCGGGCGCGGCCCGCCAAACAGCCGGTCCCAGGCGGCGGAGCCGAAACCACAGACGCAGGTCAGGTTGCCCGCCGGTACCCGCTTGCCCACCGAGCGCACTCGCCCGGCGACATCGGCGCACCACTCGCGCAGGGTTTGCGCCGCTTCGGCACCCGGCGCCAGGGTGGCGACGATGAAGATCGCGCTGCGGGTAATGGGGCTGCAGACAGCTTGGGGCTCGGGCAGGCGCCCGGCCGAGGATGAAGGTGTCGTCATGTTGGATTCCACAGGCTACGGTCGAAAAAATCACCCACGGAAATTAGCAGATTGCGGCGCCGTAGCCACCCACTCCTGTGGTCGCTGTCGAGCCTGCGCAGTTGCGCCAAGGTCCGCAGGACCTTCAGGGGGATCGGCTGGCCAATCCAGAGGCGGCCGCTGCGCGCCCGTATGCAGCCTGCGGCAGCGGCTACACGAAGCACTTGTAGCCGCTGCTGAGCCTGCGAAGCTGCACCAAGGTCCGCAGGACCTTCAAGGGGATCGGCTGGCCAACCTGGCGGCTAAACGCCCGCGCGCAGCACCCGCACCGGTACCGACTTGTAGGACGGCGTGCCGCTGTCGACGTCCAGGTAGTCCAGCGGCACCAGGCGGTTGGCCTCGGGGTAATAGGCGCCGACGGTGCCCGGGGCGATCTTGTACTCGATGGCGGTGATGTTCTCGTAGCGCAGGCGCCGGCCGTCGGTCACCGTCTCGATGTCCACCAGGTCGCCATGGGCCAGGCCCCGGGCCGCCAGGTCCGCCGGGCTGATGAACAGCACGTCGCGACGACCGAAGACCCCACGGTAGCGATCGTCCAGGGCATAGATGGTGGTGTTGTACTGGTCGTGGCTGCGCAGGGTCACCAGGCGCAGGACGTCGGCGCCATCCACTTCCTTGTCTTCGTGCAAGCCGGGGAAGACGAAGAACTCGGCCTTGCCCGAGGGTGTCAGCCATTGGCGCTCGGCCGCCGCCAGGGGCATGCGGAAGCCTCCTGGAACGCGGATCCTGGCGTTGTAGTCATCAAAGCCAGGCACGGTCTTCTCGATCAGGTCGCGGATCTTGTCGTAGTCGGCCACCAGCTCCAGCCACGGCACCTTGCTCGCGGTCAGCGTCGCCTTGGCCATGCCGGCGACGATCGCCGGTTCCGACATCAGGGCTTGCGAGGCCGGGGCCAGCTTGCCGGCCGAGGCATGGACCATGGACATCGAATCCTCGACGGTGATCGCCTGGCGCATGCCGTCCTGCACGTCCATTTCGGTGCGGCCCAGGCAGGGTAAAACGTAGGTTTCCTTGGCCACCAACAGATGGCTGCGGTTGAGCTTGGTGGCGATGTGCACGCTCAGGTCGAGCTGGGCCATGGCCGGGAAACACTGGCCCGGGTCCGGCAGGGCTACGGCGAAGTTGCCCCCCAGGCATAGCAGGGCCTTGGACTGGCCGGCAATGATCGCCTGCATCGCTTGCACCGCGTCGTGGCCATGGCTGGCCGGTGGCTTGAAGCCGAACACCTGCTCGAGCTTGTCGAGGAACGCCTGCGCGGGTTTTTCGGTGATGCCCACGGTGCGGTTGCCCTGCACATTGGAGTGGCCACGCAGCGGGCAGATCCCCGCCCCGGGCTTGCCCAGGTTGCCTCGCAACATCAAGAGGTCGCAGATCAGCCGCACATTGGCGGTGCCCTCGTTGTGCTGGGTAATGCCCATGCCATAGGTGACGATGGTGGCATTGGACTTGGCATAGGCCGCGGCGACCATTTCCAGGTCGCTCTGCTTGAGGCCGCTGGCCTGTTCAATATCCGCCCACTGGGTGGCGTGCAGGTCGGCCTCCAGGGCAGCGAAGCCCAGGGTGTGCTGGGCGATGAAGTCGCGGTCCAGCACCTGCCCAAGGCTTTGCTCCAGGGCCAACAAGGCCTTCATGATGCCCTTGACCGCCGCGGCGTCACCGCCTGCCTTGACCTGGAAGTACGAGGAGGCGATGCGCGTGGAGCCATAGGTGGCCATCTCCACCATGTTCTGCGGATCGGCGAAGCGCTCCAGGGCCCGCTCGCGCAAGGGGTTGAAGACCATGATCGGCACTTTGCGCCGTGACGCCTCATGCAGGGTGCCCATCATCCGCGGGTGGTTGGTGCCGGGGTTGTGGCCGATGGAGATGATCAGCTCGCAAACATCGAAATCCTCCAGCGATACCGTGCCCTTGCCGATCCCGATGGACCTGGGCAAACCGACGCTGGTGGGCTCATGGCACATGTTCGAGCAGTCGGGAAAGTTGTTGCAGCCATATTCCCGGGCAAACAGCTGGTACAGGTAGGCCGCCTCGTTGGAGGCCCTGCCCGAGGTGTAGAACTCCACCTGCTCGGGCTTCAGGCCACGCAGGACCTGGCCAATGCGCTCGAAGGCGGCCTGCCAGGGCACCGGCTTGAAAGTATCGCTCGCGCGATCGTAAACCAGAGGCTCGGTAAGGCGACCGAGGTCCTCCAACTGATAGTCCGAGCGCTGCAACAGCGAGGCCACCGGATGGCTGGCCAGGAACTCGGGCGTCACCCGTTTGTTGGTGGCTTCCCAGGTCACCGCCTTGGCGCCGTTCTCGCAGAACTGGAAGGTCGACTTGTGCTCCTTGTCCGGCCAGGCGCAACCCGGGCAATCGAAACCGTCGGGCTGGTTGGTGCGCATCAGGGTCAGGGGGGCCTTGAGGGTGTCCATCTGCTCGCGTACGGCCGTGGCCGTGGCCTTGAGCGCGCCCCAGCCACCGGCGGGACCATCGTAGTTGCGGATTCCGGGAACCTTGCGTCGAGTGCTCATGATCGCTCCAGGGCCAACCGGCCCTGTGCGGCGCGAGTTGGCAATGACAGGTAATCGACCACCGGGGCGGCGTCAGGCAGGGCCAGGCACCCGGCAATGATCCAGGCACGGATGGCCGGATCGCCAGGCGGCTGGATCAAGAGAAAGTGCATCGCAAACGTTGCGGCGCATGCTGAAATCTAGCGCTGCGCCCCGGGCTGTCAAGGCCAGGTGCCGACCGGTGCAGGCCCGCTCACTGCAAGGCACTGCGTCGCAACTTCGAGCTCCAGCCCTGCTGCATGCCGGCGGCGGCGAGCAGGATCGCACCGACCCCGAGCCACTGCAGCCAGCCCAAGCGGTGACCGAACGCCAGCCAATCGACGAAGATCGCCGCGATCGGATAGATGAAGGACAAGGCCCCGGTCAACGCCGTGGGCAGCTTCTGGATCGCACCGTACAGCAGCACGTACATCAGTCCCGTGTGGATGATGCCCAGTGCCAGCAGGCTGGCCCAGGCGCTAGCCTCCTGGGGTGGCGTGCCAAGGTTGGCCCAAGGCGCCAGCAGCAATACGCCGGTGCAGACCTGGATCAGGGCGATCAAATGCGGCGGGGTTCCGCTCAGGCGTTTGATCAGCAGCGCAGCGAAGGCGTACAGCAAGGCTGCGCCCAGGGCCAGGCCGATCCCCAGCAGGTAGTCATCGCCAGACTCGCCCTGCCCTTCATGGGCACTGACGATGGCCAGCATTCCGCCGAACGACAGGCACAGCCAGAATAATTTCTGCGCCGTGATTTTTTCTCCCAGGAACAACGCCGCCAAACCCACCAGGAGGAACGGCTGGACGTTGTACACCGCAGTGCCGATGGCGATCGAGGCCCGGGAATAGGAGCCGAACAACAGCACCCAGTTGCCGACGATCGCCGCGCCGCTGACCACCGCCAGCAGCAGGACCCGGCGCGTGAGAATATCCTTGCGCAGCAAACCCAGGGCAGCGCAGACCAGCAGCAAGGTCGCGGCGCCAAACAGGCAGCGCCAGAACACCACGTCCAGCACCGGTTGCCCCGAGACCAGGACGAACCAGCCAATGGTTCCGGAAATCAACATGGCGGCGCTCATTTCCAGCGATCCGCGACGAATCAATGCATCCATCATCAGGCTCCTCATACCAGTGGCCAGATTATGCGCAGCGTGCTTCAAGGCCTGCCATGGCAAATCCTAGGCTAGACTCGTGCCGTACCTTTTTTTTCAAGGCAAAACTGCCCATCAACCTAACGAGATTGCCATGCTGGATGCTATTGACCAGGCACTGATCAGTGCCTTGATGCAGGACTCCCGACGCTCGCTCAAGGCCCTGGCGCAAATCAGCGGGCTGTCCGCCCCCAGTGTCGCCGAGCGCCTGCGCCGGCTCGAAGAGCGTGGCGTGATCAGCGCCTACACCCTGGAAATCGACCCCAAATTCCTCGGTTATCAATTACAGGCCATCGTGCGCATCCGCCCCTTGCCGGGAAAACTGCAGGAAGTCGAACGGCAGATCCTGGCGATCCCCGAGTTCACCGAGTGCGACAAGGTCACCGGCGACGACTGTTTTTTTGCACGCCTGCAGGTGCGCTCCATGGAACAACTGGACAGCCTGCTGGACCGCCTCAACCAGTACGCCGAGACCAACACCTCGATCGTCAAGAAATCACCGATCAAGCGCCGCCTACCGCCCATGGAATGAACACCCGCCCTGCTCCGGCCAAGAAAATCCGGGCAATAAAAAAGCCCGCCGAAGCGGGCTTTTTCAAGGCTTGGAACTGAGGATCAGTCGTCGCGGCTCATGATACCGAACAACTGCAGCAGGCTGACGAACAGGTTGTAGATCGATACATACAGGCTGATGGTAGCCATGATGTAGTTGCGCTCGCCGCCGTGGATGATGGCGCTGGTCTGGAACAGGATGCACACCGAGGAGAACAGCACGAAGCCGGCGCTGATCGCCAGTTGCAGGCCGCTGATCTGGAAGAACAGGCTGGCCAGCACGGCGCCCATCAGGACGAAGAAACCGGCGGTGATGAAACCACCCAGGAAGCTCATGTCCTTGCGGGTGATCAGCACGTAGGCCGACAGGCCGCCGAACACCAGTGCGGTCATGGCGAAGGCCGAGCTGACCACTTCAGCGCCGCCCTGCATGCCCAGGTAGCGGTTGAGGATCGGGCCCAGCAAAAAGCCCATGAAACCGGTCAGGGCGAAAGTCGAAACCAGGCCCCAGACCGAGTCGCGGAGTTTGCTGGTGAGGAAGAACAGACCGTAGAAACCGATCAGCACGACGAAGACGTTCGGGTAGCCGACACGCATCTGTTGCGCCACATAAGCCATGATCCCGCTGAAAGCGAGGGTCAGGGCCAGCAAGCCGTAAGTGTTGCGCAGGACGCGGCTAACCTCTAGCTGCTCGGCCTGCACGCCGTTGTTAACTGCGTAATCCTGTTCGCGCATGGCGACACTCCTGTTGGTTGAAACATTTAGTGGCAAGGATGATAACAGAGGCGTTGTAACTCGCGACGCAGAGAGTTTGACAGTGTGTTTCATTCGGGTATTATGGCGCCCGCAACGCGATCTGGAGGTGTGGCCGAGTGGTTTAAGGCAGCGGTCTTGAAAACCGCCGACTGTAACAGGTCCTAGAGTTCGAATCTCTACGCCTCCGCCAAATCTCTACGATAAAGCCCTGATTATTCAGGGCTTTTTTGTTTCTGTTGCTCGCGGACGCCTACTGTCACCAACTGACCGTTTCCGCATTATTTCTTTAGTTTCCGCAACCACCCTCCTGCGACATGCTGCCGACAGAATACTAGGACCAGTGGTCCGACCTCGGTGGCACCCGATATTTTCATAATCTCAGGATGGCCTGGTCTTGCCACACACCATGACCGGCAGTTACTAGAGCCCCTTCCTATTTCTACATCGGCCGATCAAGGCCCGTAAGTACGAGCCCTTGTCAGTCGGCCCTCAACCTAAGACGACTCTTGGCGGCCCCGTTTTGCCCTAAAATCGGCTTGCCATAAACATATGGATATCCGTATATTCGAATTTCCATATATTCGAGCCACCCCAATGATCACCCCACTAGATCTCTTCAAGAACCTGGCTGACGAAACCCGCGCCCGTGCGGCTCTGCTCATCGCCAGCCTGGGCGAACTCTGTGTTTGCGAACTGATGTGTGCCCTCGATGACAGCCAACCGAAGATCAGCCGCCATCTGGCACAACTGCGCTCCAGTGGTCTGCTGCTGGATCGTCGCCAGGGCCAGTGGGTGTATTACCGTCTCAATCCAGAACTCCCGTCCTGGGTACAGGAGATGCTGCAAGTAACGCTGCAAGCCAATACCGAGTGGCTCGCTGACAACACACTTCGCCTACAGAACATGGACGGCCGGCCCGTTCGTGATGCCGCATGCTGCTGACCTTCAACGAGCGAGTTTTTCCATGCTGATTGCTATCGCCGTATTCGTTTTCACCCTCGTTCTGGTCATCTGGCAACCCAAGGGCCTTGGTGTTGGCTGGAGCGCTGCACTGGGGGCTGGCATCGCCCTGGCCAGCGGAGCTGTTTCTCTGAGTGACATACCCACCGTATGGGCCATCGTCTGGAATGCCACCGCTACGTTCATCGCCGTTATCATCATCAGCTTGCTGCTCGACGAGGCTGGATTCTTCGAATGGGCTGCCTTACATGTCGCGCGCTGGGCAAACGGCAGCGGTTACCGCTTGTTCGCTTTTTGTGTGTTGCTAGGCGCTGCGGTATCAGCGCTATTTGCCAACGACGGCGCAGCGCTGATCCTCACCCCTATTGTTATGTCGATGCTGCTTGCCCTGCGCTTTTCACCGGCCGCGACTCTGGCCTTCGTCATGGCTGCGGGCTTCATCGCCGACACCGCGAGTTTGCCTCTGGTGGTTTCCAACCTGGTGAACATTGTTTCAGCCGACTACTTCGACCTGGGCTTTGCCAAGTACGCCTCGGTGATGGTGCCAGTCAATCTGGCAAGCGTTGCGGCCACGTTGATAGTGCTGTTCCTGTTCTTCCGTCGTGATATCCCACGCCATTACGCGCTGGATGCGTTGAAGGAACCCAAAACAGCCATCCATGACCGCGCCACGTTTATCGTGGGATGGTGGACCCTGCTGGTGTTGCTCGTCGGCCTGTTCGCCCTAGAGCCATTGGGTATTCCGGTCAGCGCGGTTGCCGCAGCATGCGCCGCGATCCTCTTTGCCGTTGCCGCCCGTGGCCACCGCATCTCAACCCGCCGAGTGCTACGCGAAGCGCCCTGGCAGGTGGTGATCTTCTCCCTAGGTATGTATCTGGTGGTCTATGGGCTGAAAAACGCAGGCCTGACTGATCTGCTCACCCAACAGCTCGACCGGCTGGCCGAACAGGGTTTATGGGGCGCTGCCATCGGTACCGGGCTGCTCTCGGCATTCCTGTCCTCGATCATGAACAACATGCCCAGCGTGCTAGTAGGCGCCTTGTCGATCCAGACCAGTGGGGCTGAGGGTCTTGTACGCGAGGCAATGATCTACGCCAACATCATCGGCTGTGATCTCGGTCCGAAAATCACCCCTATAGGCAGCCTTGCCACCTTGCTCTGGCTGCATGTGCTGGAACGTAAAGGCATGCGTATCACCTGGGGCTACTACTTCAAGGTTGGCACGCTGCTAACCCTCCCAGTTCTACTGATTACCCTTTCAGCCCTGGCACTGCGCCTGAGCCTCTGACGTCCGCCAAGAAGCGGAGGAGCTTTACATGCGAGTCCTATTTATGTGCACGGCCAATAGCTGCCGCAGCATTCTTTCCGAAGCGCTGTTCAACCACCTGGCCCCCACAGGATTTGAAGCAGTCAGTTCCGGTAGTTTCCCCAAAGGTCAGGTGCTGCCCCGTAGCCTCACCACATTGCAGCAAGCCGGTATCTCCACTGCCGGCCTACGCAGCAAAGGTAACGACGACTTCGAAGGCAACCCGCCAGATATCGTCATCACTGTCTGCGACAAGGCCGCCGGTGAAGCCTGCCCGGTCTACTTCGGACCAGCAGTGAAAAGCCATTGGGGATTGGAAGATCCATCCGACGTGGTGGGCGATGAAACATCAATCGAGGCCGCATTCCGCAATACGCTGGCCCGCATTGAGCTGCGCTGCAAAGCCTTCTTCGCCCTTCCCTTCGACACACTCGACCGCGATGCACTCAAGCGTGAGTTGGACCGCATCGGCGCTCTTTGAGCAGGAGAAAACCATGTCAGAACATCTGCCCAATCTCGACCTTTCACTGTTCGATAAGTCGCCAACAACCAACCACACCAGCGAGCATAAACCCCGCATTCTGTTGCTCTACGGATCGACCCGCGAGCGCTCCTTCAGTCGCCTACTGGTAGAGGAAGCTGGCCGTCTGCTGGAACACTTCGGAGCAGAGATTCGCATCTTCAATCCATCCGGCCTGCCATTGCCTGATGATGTTCCGGTAGAACACCCCAAGGTGCAGGAATTGCGCGATCTGGTGCAGTGGTCAGAGGGACAGGTCTGGTGCTCCCCTGAGCGCCATGGTGCGTTGTCCGCAGTGTTCAAGGCCCAGATCGACTGGATTCCCCTATCACTCGGAGCTGTGCGCCCGACACAGGGCAAGACACTGGCAGTGATGCAGGTCTGCGGCGGCTCGCAGTCATTCAACGTAGTCAATCAACTGCGCGTACTCGGCCGGTGGATGCGTATGTTCACTGTTCCCAACCAGTCCTCAGTGCCCAAGGCCTACCTGGAGTTCGACGATGCTGGGCGTATGAAGCCCTCGGCCTACTACGACCGAGTGGTCGACGTTATGGAAGAGCTGGTGAAGTTCACCTTACTGCTGCGCGACCGCCAAGACTTCCTAGTAGATCGCTACTCAGAACGAAAGGAGAGCGCCGAACAGTTGTCGGCGCGAGTTAACCAGCGCTCGATCTAAAGCTGCGACGCTCATCGCAGCACATGCCGATTGTGCTCGTGTATTAACGCAAAAAGCCCACAGCCCCGAAGAACAAGGGCTGTAGGGCTTCTTCAACGCAGTTGGACATGGGGTTGCTTGGCATTAAAAAATGGCATTGATTGACGTACAGATTGCCCCATGCCCCGCCTCTCTTGCCAACAATCAGTTCGGCAACTGCAAACCAGGGTATCGAGGATAGGGATTTAAACCCCTTCCTATGACCTGGTAGGTCGGTCCGGGCCCGCAATTACCAGAAGTTGAGCCATGCCAGGCAGCCAAAAATGGACTGTAGCGGCCTCAGTTTTGCCCTAAATTTTCCCTAACGCAGTAAGGCTTTTCCCTTTCATACATGCGTGGGGGCGAGCAGAACAGGTGAGGCATCACCATAGCAAACCTGTCGAGAGTTCATAGCCGCTTACCTTGCTGAAAAGATTGACTTTGCTTACCCTCAAACCTCTTTAGACATCCGGGGGAAAAGGAATGCCAAGCCCAGCCAAAGACGCCAATAAATCAAGCTTTGCTCACCTGAAAGCATTCAATACTCATCAAGAATTAATCACTCGACTAGGCGCTGGCAACGCCCATCTTGTATGGGCCATGGGTTTATATTTGGATCATCCTGATCCTTTAGAGTTAGCATCTGAAGCGCTGACCGATCATGCAAACGATAAAAATATAGATTTCTTAAAACTGGACACCGACTCAAAACGAATCATAGTTGGCCAGGGCTACTTCGCACCTAATGGAAAAAAGAATACGAATGCGGCACCATCTAAAAAAGCGGAAAGCTTAGGTACCGCTTATGCGTGGCTTGTGTCTGGCGAACTCAACGACATCCCTTTCCACTTGCAAGAAATCGTACGAGAGTGTCGTGATGCGATCATTAACGAAGAGGTTGACCAGATACACCTTCTATATGTTCACAACCTTCCCGAATCCACCAACTCATCCAAAGAGCTACAGACTATTGCAACTCATGTCAAACGCTCGACAAGTGATAAAGTCCAAGTTGTTACCAAGGAGCTTGGACTTGAAACCTTGGAGAGACTCTACACTACCCAGGAGTCCTCTATTGCAATCAACAAAAGTATCACCATCCCCTTTGGCGTGAAATTCAAAGAGTCTGGGCCAAAATGGGAAGCTGCTGTAACAAGCGTCTCAGGTGAATGGCTCAGAAAACAATTTTCAGATTTTGGCGAGGACTTGTTCTCAGCTAACTACCGTGGCTTTCTTGGCATATCTAAACGAAAAAAAATCAACTCCGTCATCACAAAAACTGCTGAAACCAACCCCGAAAACTTTTGGGTTTTCAACAACGGAATAACTATTCTCACTCGTGGGCTGAAGGGAGAAGAGGGGGACAAATCTATTGAAGTTGATGGAATATCCATCATCAATGGAGCGCAAACTACTGGATCTCTCGGCTCTGTTTCTGATGGCTTCCCGTTGAACTCAGCAAATGTAATGTGTCGAATTATCAAGTGTTCTGACATAGAAACTGTTCAGAGTATTGTACGATTCAACAACACGCAAAACGTGATTACAACATGGGATCAGTATAGCAACGCTCCAGAGCAGAAAAGAATCCAATCCGAATTCGAAACACTCGGACATCCTTATTCATTGAAACGTGGCTTCTCAGAGCCCAACAATACTCTAGGAATTGAGCAGGTCGCAAACTCGCTGATTTCCTTCTCTGGCGATTACGTGTCAGGAAATATTGGCAAGAACTACATATTTGAGACGAAATCACTACACAACAAATGTTTTGACTTAAAAAAAGCAAGACATATACTTTTTGTTTACAGTCTTTCGAAAAGCATTGATGAAATCCGGCTCGAATTAAAATCAAAACCCAACCTGATTGCTATAGAGGAACGTCAACTAAAACTCCTCAAGTATCTTAAGTTTAAGAATTTCTGCATCTCACTAATTGCGCACAACCTAGATTCAATCCTTGGCATGCAGGTAAACAAAAGTGAAGTCTCCTTTACAACTTACGCCTCCAACATTAAAAACAAAACAATAAACGAGCTAATTGCAAGCTGGCTTCCAATTGTAAAGATCTTCACAACATACCTAGCAAACAAATATCACGAGAACTTTTCCGAAACCATCCAAAATGACAACGCATTAAAGGAAGTAAGCACGGAATTCGAAACATTCATATACACCTCATTTCTATCTAACCCGAACCCCGGCGTCGAATCTTTCAAACTCCAAGTTGACCCCCATATTTAACAAACCTACTAGTACACGCCGATTGTGCTCGGGTATTAACGCAAAAAAGCCCTACAGCCCGAGGAACAAGGGCTGTAGGGCTTTATTGACAAGGTAAGAGATAGCGCCATTTGGCATTAAATGGCATTGATTGGCGTACAGATTGCCCCATTTTTGCCCCACGACCTCGCCTCCCTAGCCAACAACCAGTTCGGCCAATGCAAACCAGGGTAGCGAGGATAGGGATTCGAACCCGACCATAATCAACCGTAGTCCGCTCAAGGCCACGAAATTAGAGTATGTAGCACCTGAGTTAAGGCCTATATAGGCCTAAAGCGGTATCCGCTATGCCCTAAAAATGCCCTAAGATCATCTGCGCTTCTAGCCAACAACCTGTTCGGCATCTGCAAACCAGGGTAGCGAGGATAACGCGTCCGAGGTGTGCCAAGTGATCAGCCACTCGGTGTGGATCAAATCCGGCAGGCTGATCCCGTTTTGTGGGAACGCGTCACCCATGCGCCTTTCGCCACCATATTTCCACTCAAGCGGTCCGAAGCCGTCTGCCATACTTCGGCCAGAGAGGCTGTCATGGCCAACTCTGTATCATTCGTAATAAGTTCAGCGTCTCGCAGGGCCTGCGTGTAGCCGATTGCATTATGGTAGGCGCGAACACCAGAAGCCCAGTCGCTCGATTTATTTACTGAGTTCAACCGCAAAAGCCAGGCTGTTTGGACTCTGCGCTCGGCAAACCGGGCTGATCGCTAATCGTTAATACGCTGATGCCTGGCATGCCCCAATCCCCATAATTAAGCGCTGCTTATACGCTTACCAGCACGACCGGTACCAGTAGCCAAATGTAGGGGGCATGGTTACCGCGACCACTAAAAAGGCCCACATCCCCTAGACGAGCAGGCCAGTCCCACCTCGGCTGGCTTTCGCCTAATCAACCCTTGTTCGCAATAACCCTCTTTGCCAAGGTTGATCAACAGGGACATCTCTTCCAACGGAACTCAACTGCTCCGTTTGTGCGTGGTGGGTGTTTCACCAAACCTTGAAGTCCTTTCCAGGGTTTCTTCAAGCGCTCGAACTAGTACATTTGTGCTAGTTGACTCCCCCCCTCCTACGGGGATCATAGTCCCGACTAGTGCTGCCATTCTGAGATTCCAGTCAATCGGACATTCCGACTAGTCGCGCAGTATCACAAGGGACGTTTGGCTGGGTAGTTTAACGCTCGAAGTTGATGACAATCGATGAAATATGTTATTTACTTTTTGATTGTAACGAAGCTAATTTGCTTCTTAATTTAATCGCCAGACGCTACGAGCATGGCAGCATGTGCTGGCCAGCAAATATCACTGACTCGAGATACTAAGTTGAGAAATTCTATTTTTTAGCGTGCTTGTTTGGCTTGATTGATTTAATGTAAATGGATAACAAATTCATGTTCAAGGAGGCACGACACAGCATGCCAGAGTTTTTGAAGTTAAATAAATACGTCATACCAATTACTTTACTACTTGCTGCCTCCACTTCAGCGATAGCTGACAAAGCGAACCCCATTGGCGATTGGTGGCGTGTCTATAGCATAGGCACGGGCAAAAACAACATAGTGTTTGTCGCTGATCTCACGTCCATGACGCCACGGAGTCAAGCGGCGGATGGGCTTCAGTCAGTAGATGTAAACCAAGTCTTCGCTGACCCATCCAAGCCATTGGCGGATGTCTATTCAGTTGAAGTCCAGTGCTCCAAGCACAGAGCCCGCTTTCTTAAAGGAACATCAATAGAACGAACGAGCTACGCACGCCGGGATTTAAAAGTCTCCAATGAGTGGCATACGTTGGATGACGAGGCGCTTTTATATACATTTGCCTTTGTATGTAATCCCCAAGATCGAGTCTTCAACGGCATGTTGTCACTGGGTAAATTTGATCAGATGAAAATGCTCGGGATCATCACGGAGGTACAAGCACCGCCGAAGAGCCCAATGGAAGAGCTGGATGAAATGTTAAACAACAAAAACCCTGAAAAGTCCAGGTAAGGTAAACTCCATGATATATCAATGGATTAAAACGTTTTCTTTAATGCTAGCAGTGTCAGGAATAATGGTAAGCAGCGGCTGTTCCTTAATTGCTCAAAGTCGTTGGGAAGGTCGCGATGCCCAAGAGGCGCTGAATCTGTTTGGCAGGCCCGATACGATGAAAGCAACTCAAGATCCTGATGCAGGTACACTTGTCGTAATGACGTGGTACAAATCCTCTCAGTGGTCGACAACTGAGGCAGCCGGAACATCCATGACACACGGCAGTAATGGTTTGACCCATACCGAGTATTACGAGAACGTCGCTCATAGCTCCGAATGCAAAATTGAAGCAACGGTGAACAAAGCAAAAAAAATAGTGCTTTTCAAAATTCAGAATGGAGAAGTATTTCATGGCAAGTGCCAAAATATTCCTTATGTTCCCGGTTATATCCCCCCAGGCTTTTAGCATCTTCTATAAGTGCTGAAGGGATAACTGATGAGGGGATTCGCGGCAGTTATTTTTTCGAAACAGTCCCTCAGACCGCCTAGTATTGCACCCTCGGATTTTTTCCTAATCCTAATAATGGTCTGAAGGGACGCTCCAAAGTTTTGCCCAGTTTTGAAACGAAAACACCAAGACCCGACAACTGCAACATTTGGTCTGTCCCGGGCTGAGTGGACACTGACTTAAGGTGGATAATGTCCACCGCAAGGAGTGTTCATGACCCAGACCAGACGACGTTTTCCCGAATCCTTCAAACGCGAGGCAGTAGACCAGGTACTTGCCGGCACGCCGCTTCGTCATGTAGCCGAGACGCTCGGCATCGCTGAAAGCCTGCTGGGCAAATGGAAGCGCCAGTACGAGCAGCAAGGTGACGATGCCTTTCCGGGCAACGGCAAGCAGCGTGGTGAGAGCGCGGAGTTGCGTCGTCTACGCCAGCAACTGGCTCAGGTCACCATGGAGCGCGATGTTTTAAAAAAGGCGCTCGCCATCTTCTCGCAGCCCACGAAGTGAAGTTCCGCGCCATCGAGGCGTTGGCTGGTCGCTATCCCGTAGTCCCAATGTGCCGGCTGCTGCGGGTATCCCGCAGCGGCTTCTATGCCTGGCAGCAGCGGCCACCTTCGGCGAGAGAGATGGCGAATCGGCGTCTGAGCAAGGAGATCCGCACCATTCACCACGAGGTGAATGGGATCTATGGCCATCGCCGAATCAAGGCCGAGTTAGCGGCCATGGGGCATGCGTGTGGTCGACACCGGGTTGCTCGACTGATGCGCGAAGCCGGTCTGCGCGTTCGCTCGCGCAAGCGCTGGCGGCTGGTTTCCAGCAGTCATCATGCTCTGCCGATTGCCCCGAACCACCTGGATCGCCAGTTCGCCTCGGATCGCGCCAATCGGCACTGGGTCTCGGACATGACCTACGTGCGGACGGCCCAAGGTTGGCTGTATCTGGCAGTCGTGCTCGATCTCTATTCACGAGCCGTCGTCGGTTGGGCGATGCACCACCGCATGCAGCAGGCCTTGGTACACGCCGCGCTGGAGATGGCCATTGCACGCCGGCAGCCGAAAGAAGAAGTGCTGCTGCACTCGGATCGAGGCAGCCAATACTGCGCGTACGACTACCAGGCCTTACTTCGGCGACATCGAATCGTGCCCAGCCATTCACGTCCCGGGAACTGCTGGGACAACGCCGCGATGGAGAGCTTCTTCCGTTCGCTGAAGGCTGAGCGGGTGTACCTGACGCGCTATGCCAGCTACCACGAGGCGAAAACCGACCTGTTCGACTACATCCGCTTTTACAATCACCGTCGCCGCCACTCGACGCTGGGCTATCTCAGCCCGATGGAGTTTGAGCGACGCTATGCGAGCAGTAACTCTTAACTACCTGTCCACCAGCTCCGGGACAGACCATACAACTTTTCTCCTATGTTTGCGCTACTCTACTCTGTCAAGGTCAATAGATAACGCCGATAGCTCATACGGGCCCTCATAGCCCACAGATCCGGTCCCCGATGCGTACTGGAAATACTCGAAATCAGCGAATCCCTCCCTTGTGGTGCACATAGTAATAAACCTTGAAAAGGCGTAAATAATAGTGCCTGTTGGCGTCGGAATTGCTACGGTTCTTTTCCCTAGCACCCGATTACTGATCGATATCGCCCTCGACCCAGCACCTATAGTCTGGGATAGCTGAATGCCGGTGGCCTCTATCAGTTTGAAGCTTGTAACAGCGGCAGTGATTACCATATATTTTTCCGTGGCCTGGAATACTCGGAACCCGTTGGCGTCGTACACTTCCAGCCCAAAGGTAGAGCCTCCAGGTATCTGGTCAGAGAACAGGTAATACTTCACGCTCTGCCCGGTCCGCTTTGTAAAGATCCTGTGGTAGACGTTTCCGCCGCTCTCGAAGCTTATGCAGGAGAAGGCCGCGCCGCCAACGGACTGCATGCAGCAAACGCTGTTTGGCCTAGTGGCTAGGATGTCGACATAGCTAAGACTGGTCCCAACAAAGGATGTTGTCGTTACAGCAGTTCCCTTGGCGTACAGGATCAGGTTTTTATAGGTTGAATCGATCTGGATGTTGTCGGTATCGTTATATATCGTTAAGCCGGCTTCCATCACCTAACCCCGTAGAAAAATTTCATTGGCGTTTTTACCAACAAGGGGAAGTCAGGAAAAAACCACCGAATTCCTGTCAGATCCTGAGTGATTATCGGTGCGAGCTGGTTGATGCCGAACTCAGCCGCACCCGACGTGACAGAGTACCAACCGCGCCCCTTCGCGAAATCAGGTATCGCAATACTGCCGTTAGACAAACCGGTATCGCCAAACCCCAGTACCTTGCCCAAGCTATCCGATATGGATACTACGATCTTCGAATTCTCATCGAACGTCTGCAGGCCAATTGGCATTTATCTTCTCCCTCAATATCGATAGGCATCATTGGATGCCAGCAGTAACCGTTCGTACCCAATGCGCTGCCGACGCTCTGCAAGCATAGCCCGCACTTTCACCTCCATGCTGTCAGTCTTGCGCAGGCCTGCCGCGGCCCAAGACGGCGCAGCAACTACTGGCAAACGATATGGCACCTGCACCTCGACGCGCATGGTGCGCTCCTGTTGCAGCCGGTTAGCCGCGGCGTAGTCAGCCTGGGCGCCGGCCTTCGCTTGTTCCGTCGCCTATTCCGCCACGGCCTGGTGGGCATTCACAGCCATCACCAGGTCGCCCAGGGCCTTGCCCTGCTCCCGAGTCAGGACGGCGAGGTTGTCGCGGACCAGTTTGCGAGTGAATGATTGTTGCGGAAAAATCCGCTGTCATGTCGCTCAAAGGCGATGGCTTGAAGCTCAGGGCTTTCACTCGTTCCAAGAGGCCAGTACCAACAACAAGCTGGTTTTCACTGCCGTTGATCACGAGGAATGAAATTACTATCCCAGCAAAATACTGTATATGCAACCAGTATTTATTCTTACCATTCGCATCCACTGCAGACCGAGTCCGGCTGAGTCTTGTCACGCCCATCGACGCTTTAGAAGCCAAGCAGCCCAGCGTAATAGCTGGGCTTCGATATTCAGTGATTCCTTACAGGGAAGTTGGCTGAGTGTTGTGCCAACAGAGGTACGTATTGCATCGCTGGACCCTCTCAGCCCTGACGGCCCGCCAACTTCTGACCTGGTTAAAACCACCGCATGGCAAGCTGATGCGCACGGGATGGCCGAGTGTCATACATTGGGTCGTTCATCATTGTCGATACGGCAAACAACATCCTTGGATGTTGCAAATAGGGCCCAAGCGTCTACATCAACGGGAAATAGATGAATAACTTCCCGCCCAGCACAACGCTGGGCGGGAAGTTGCATATATATGCACCACACTAAGATCAGTATCACTGTTTGATCAATAGCAAGCCGACCTGCAGCTCGTAACAACCAACGGCCAGTTTCGTAAGCAAACCTTGGCAGCTCGCTGATGGAGCCGCCCGCCCCCTGTACCGGAGTTGAAGTTCGACAGGGAAGCTCACATGAGTCCGCTGAACTCCCCTGCCGTCAGCTCAACTGTCGTTCAAGGAAGCAGATCGTACGTCACACAAGCACCGCCATTAGCGCCTGCGCCCATGATCACCCACAGCCCCTGGCCTGCTGGAATAGTCACTTGGAACGGCAATGCCGAGGCCGCGCCTGGAAAACCACCTCCTCCTGATGGGGCCGCGCCGCGGACCATAAGAATCGAAGGGGTCGTGATGTTCCAGTAGTCCTTGGGCGGGGTCGGGCCAGTGGTCAGGGCTCCATACGAAGGCCCAATGTGCATGGTTGCAGTACGAACGACAGCACCGTTGACGTTCTGTGCAGGAGTGAAGATTACCGAGACGCCTTCTCCCACAAACGTCTTGAAACTTGAACCCATTTGTTCAGCCATTTTTTCACCTATCGAGTCGAATGATTTATCGCGGAAGGTTCCGCATTCATGTCGCTCAAAAGGCGATTTTTCGAGACTCAAGGCCTTCGCACGGGTTCATACAAGGTGACGCCAGCATGGAACGGAATGCGTTCTCCATGAGCCCGAGGAATGGCAAAACTATCTCACTAAAATACTGTATACACAACCAGTACTGAATAGCCGAAATCCCCTATCTTGCCAATCAACTCCAGCCAATCGGGCGGAAGCCAGCCCTACCCATCGACCGCCCCGACCATAAGCCCGACAAGGGCCTTCATGTAGTAGCCGGTCGACGTCAAAATCAGCTCACGCCTTTCGGCCGCTACAGCCATCGACTCGTCATAGAATGGCTGGGTTCGCTGCCAGCTGCAGCCTGCTTCTAGCAGGCGCCCGCTCCTGATATCGTTGCGCCTTTCGCCAGATAACAAGGAAGTAGTTAGGATGGGTTCACGCAAGGCTCTGGCGGTAATCCTATGTGCATCAATGAGTAGCCAGGTTGCAGCCTATGAAATACACGACCCGGTGGAAAGGACTCTGGTCATTACCACACTGGCCCCCAGCTTTCTCCTCGTGGCGACCACGGGGGGCACTACGATGGCTATGAATAGCCTTAGTCAGTCAGCCAAGACTGACGCTCTTGCCTTCATTGGTTCAGATGGCGAAATCCGAGGACCTCAGTTCGAACAGGCCGTTCGCTACTACCATGCAGCCTACGCTCCCCCATACATGAGCGACGAACAATTTGCCTTGGCAATCGCGGCCTCTTCCTAAAAAGGCCAATGGCCGGCTTCGAAGCACCCGGGCGACAACACAAGCGCACTAGCGATGAACCGGCCAAGGCTCTGCCCCCTGATCACCCCTTCCCTGTGACCCCACCGCTAGGACGTTCGCAAACTATATGGAAATAATATGAAGAAGATCGTTGCAATGTTGGCACTTTCAACCCTGGTAGGTTGTGCTTATGAAAAATCTCAATATGTTCTCGATGTAGAAAATGCACCTGCCCCTGCGTCCGCCGAGGCGAAGGCCATCGAGTGCGCTCACCTTTTCAGTGAAATTGATCGTAATAACGCACTCCTGGCCCAAAGCTACCAAGACGGCAGCTACTCAATGAGTGCTCAGAACGAGAAAGACGCTCGCAATGAAGCGCTTTCCATTCGAACCTTCAAGATTAGCTGCCCACGTCGCTAGGGAACTGGCAAGGGATGGCAGGGGACGACAGCCATCCCGCCCCTGGTCGTCGCCAGTGGCCCGTTCTCTACCCTGAAACCGACCGAGTCTGCGGTGCCATCTCGATAGCGGCACAGCGCCCTTTCGTCCGCACTTTTTGCACCAGTCGCGCTCTGTTGATGAACACATCGATCTCACAACTGCCCGAGTGCTGCACGTCTTCCCAGTACTCTGCATGCACAAGTTGCCCGTTCTGCGGCCCCGTGTAAGTACCCGCGGCTTCACGCGTGACATAACTGCTGTCGCGTACATACCTGAGCACTACCAAATCCTCATCCGGCACCACCATGACCCGCCTTGGCACACCGAAGAAGTCGATCAACTCGCCCACCGGGCGATCTTTCCAGGCACTGCTGGCTGCCAGTGATGCGCAACCGCTGAGCAAGGTGGCCAACAGGGCCAGCATGAGTAATCGATTCATAAGCTCTTCTCCCTGGAGGCCGCTTTACTTGGCAGACATCTGTGCGAATCCTTCATCTATCTGCTGCATGATGGCCGCCTTGGCGGTCTCGCGGTTCAGTATCTGGAACAGCTGCGGCCCGGCCTTGCTCATTTGCGATGCAGACATTACCCCCAAGCGCTCCATCTTCTTGGCCTGGCGTTCAGCCGGCTTGCATACGAAGTCACGGCTTTGCGCCAACCAGGTGTCAGGCTTGCTCTGCCATTGGTCGGAATACTTTACGTTGCGAAGTTCATTGAACAGGCTGCGAACTTCCTGCGCGCCGGTGATGCGCACGCGGTTCTTCGCACAATCGACTTCGACATCCCAGGCGGTGAAGGTGGGCTTACCGGGCTCTTCGTAATGTTGATAGACGCCCAATGATTTCGCGCCACCTGGGCGGCTGTAGATGTTATTGGGGTCGCCGTCGGCGATGAACACCTGGTGCTTGCCCAGGCCACCTTGGTAGTGAACCACCCAGAAATCGCCCATCTGCACATCGCCCGCCTGGGCAGCCAGGGCACTGCATAGTAATGCGGCAGGCAAAAGCTGCTTGGTAAAAGCCATCATGGGCCATCCCTTTGCCATTATCGTTTAAGGCAATAGCTTCACACCCCGAACATAAGGCAAAGGGCTATCTAGTACATTCGTCCTAGGCCCTGTACCAGAAACCGAGAAGACCATCGGCAGCCCAGTTTTGCTGAGCCCCTAATCCCCTAAGGAAAGGAATGCTGTGATGGCAAAGCGTTAAGCCTAGTAGGTGGCTGCCGATTTCTTTGTCGACAGCCATGGATGGGAGCCCGCTTCAGTGACCGCCGGATTGATCACCCAAGTGCTGTGCCTTGAGCTTGATCGCAATGCCTGGCCCACCGGACAAACTCGCCAGGCGATTACTAACGACCGGTAAACAATCGAGAGGCCAGTCCAACCACCACTCCCAGGACCGTCAAGAGTACGTCGGCAACAAACTTGGCCGGGTAACTGGGTGCATAAATACGATCGTGACTGTAGTAAGTGGCACCCGTATGGAATACCGAGTGATAGCCGTTAGGGAAGAACGCGATAAGACAAAGAACGACAAGCAGTCCTAAGGTCCAGCCGCCCTCCGCTTCATAGGATTGACTGCGAAACCACAACCCGATCATCGTCAGGATCGCCGCAAGAACGGGAGTCCAATATTGGGTCGTCAGCGCATCGTAAAGCTCAAGCAAGAACATGAATCGATGAATCCTTTCAAAATGACCAGGCATTGTCACACCAGATACTACTCACGACAAAACCTGTTGCTCCGCTTTATCCAGATAGCCCTCCAGGCTATCGCACACCACCTGACCAAGAACCAACCTCGCAGGGATTGCCGCTCAATAGCTGGAGCTTCGGGCCTGGGTCAGCCTGGCTTGCCTTGCCGCCCCCTGTACACCAGGCTCGGTGCCTGGCCAGGCACATCATCCAACTGGGCAAAGAGCTGCATGCCAATTTTCTCCAGCACCCGGATGGACGCCGCATGATCCGGCCGGACCAGCCCGAAGACCTCAGGCAAACCAAGCTGCACAAATGCATGCTGCAAGGCATCTTGGCCTAACTGGGTGGCATAGCCCTTGCCCCACGCTTCAACGGCGAAGCGATAACCGAGGTTGACGCGCTGTTCAGCCAGATAGTGGTAATGGGCAATCCCGCCAAAACCCAGGATCTGCTCGGGGGCATCGCTACTGGAAATCGCCCAGGTGCCGTATTGGTACCTGACCCAGTGTTCGATCCAGCGCTCCAGCAACCGCTCGGCCTCGCCAAGATCGGCCATTGGCCCGGCCGGATTGAAAAGCTGGGTTCGAGGGTCGCCGTAGATACACAAGAGCCGTTGCGCATCACCCGGCTGTGGTACCCGATAAACCAGGCGTGAAGTATTACCCGTCATGCTCAGCGCTCTTCTCGTCCGATGTTCAACCAACTACTTGCTCGATCCTTGCGCAAAGCAATTCTTTGACTCGAGCACGGTGCGAGTGGAGCAGGCTTGCCAGCCAAGCCTCCTGCACCTGTTCCGACTCGTCGAGCCAGTGGTCCAGTTCACGCATCCTCGAGCTATCCATCCAATGGCGCATGCCAAAGCAATACCAACCCATGAAGAGCTCGCCACCCAACTGCGCAAGGCCTTGGCACATCGCCTCCTGGCGCAACAGCGGTGTCGCTTCGAAATATGTCCAGGCACCTGACCGAACGGACTGGGCCAACCAGGTCAAGGCCTCCACATACACAAACAAGGGCATGGGCAGCCCCAGGGCTGGCTCACCGGGTAAGGGGGCAGCCGCTTCGATATGGGCTCCCAGGGTGGCCATGGCGTCGTAGCGTCGAGCGTCGATCAACTTCTCGACATAGGCCTCGCCATAAACTGCTTTCACCGGATCGCTCCCAAGGACAATGCTGCAGCCATTATCCTCGAACACGCCCTTGATACGAAAACCGCTTTTCACACTTGAGCAGTCAAGCGCGCTGTCCCTGACAAGCCTATCGGCAGAATGAAAACACCAGGGCGCCACTGCCACCTTGGCGACTCAGCAGCCCAGTTGATCGGCCAAGTCCAGGAAGTCCCGAGCATTGATATCGAACCGCTCATCGAACGCGGTATCGACATCGCCCCCCGGCCCGAACTCCAGCGGCCTGGCCACGAACGCGGTTTTCATGCCCAGGGCCCCCGCAGCCAGCAGATCGTACTTGTGACAGGCAACCATCATGGCATCGCCAGCAGCCACGCCCAGATAGCGCAGCGCCATGTCATAAGTCCGTGGATCGGGCTTGAAGGTCCCGACCATCTCGGCAGCGAAAATAGCGTCCCAGGGCAATGCCCCGGCCTTTGAAATATTGACCACCGCACTGACGTCGGCGTTTGACAGGGTCGCCAGCTTGAAGCGGGCCTTGAGTCGATGCAGGCCCTGGACGGCATCGGGCCAGGGAGCGATCATCTGCCAGGCGAAGTTGATGCGCTCGCGCTCCTCGGGGCCGAGGAATCCAGCGTCGTATGCCTCGATGACCTCATCGAGGGCGCTGCGATAGAGGCGATCCACGGACGTCCATGGCCGCCTGCCGCAAAGAATGTCATCGAGGGCCGGGCGATACTTGCCTCGCCAGGCATCGACAAAACGGCCCCAGTCGACGCTGGGAGCCCGGGCACCCGCAATGGCTGCCGCCTGTTGCGCGATGCTCGAACGAAAATCGGTGACGGTCCCCTGGACATCGAAAACCAATGCTTGAAGCGTCTTCATTGCCTGTTCTCCGTAACGTCGGGGCGCCAGGATCCAGCCATGTATCGACAAACCCGCATGTTGCACGTTGAGGCCTTGCCCACCCGGCCCTCACAACCTTCTTGCCCAAGTGCAGGCCCGACATCCGCCGGGCCCGCCAGGCAAGCTATCTCAAGGGCATTCGCAAGTGGTCGGGCCAAACACCGGACCGCTGCATGGATCCTTGGATGGCCCGAACACCGGGCAAGATGCCTGGGCCGTCAGGGAAAAACCACACAGTAGCAATACCGCCAACATCACCTTCTTCATGTTCAACCTCCTGGTCAGTCACCGAAAATCCATATCCCCTGTCGGGACACAGGTTAGTTATTGGGGCACTCGCAAACCGTCGGGGTCGGTCCTAGCACCGGCTTCGTGCAGGGATCGTCCCAGGGGCCCAGTACTGCGCAGTCTGCCTGAGCCGTCAACGAGAACATCCAGAACAGCAGCGAAGCCGCCAGCATCTTCTTTTTCAACATGACCTCCTTGGTCGATATATCGATAACGATCCGCGTCCTTTTCTGTAGCCTGACCTTCATCTACAAGGGGCTGGACACTTCTACCCCTCGCCCGGCGTGAACCAGCCACGACCGGCACTACGCCGAGCCCGACACAGCAAAGACCAGGCTCGCCGAACGCGCCAGTGCGACATACTGTCGCGCCAACCGCCCAGGCAGCAGTCCCCTCCCCCAAAGGCCCACCTGTTCTGCGGGCAAAAGAAAACCGGCGATCGCTCGCCGGTTTTCTCTGGACTTGCAACAGGCAGGACTGCAAGCATCGCTGCCCGCCCCGCCACCCCATCAATGGGGTGCGTGCAGGGTCAGGCGCATCTGCCGGTTCACATCCTTGTACAACAGGTAGCGGAAGCGACCCGGGCCACCGGAGTAGCAGGCCTGCGGGCAGAAGGCACGCAGCCACATGAAGTCGCCGGCCTCGACCTCGACCCAGTCCTGGTTCAGGCGATACACCGCCTTGCCTTCCAGCACATAGAGGCCGTGTTCCATGACGTGGGTCTCGGCGAACGGAATCACGCCACCCGGCTCGAAGTTGACGATGTTGACGTGCATGTCATGGCGCATGTCGCTCATGTCGACGAAGCGCGTGGTACTCCAGCGGCCCTCGGTATCGGGCATCACCCGCGGCTCGATGTCCTGTTCGTTGGTGACGAACGCCTCCGGATACGGCACACCGTCGACCTTCTGGTAGTGCTTGCGGATCCAGTGGAAGCGCGCCTCGGTACCACTGGTGTTACGCAGCTTCCAGTCGGCGGCCGGCGGAATGAAGGCATAGCCACCCGGCGTGAGTACATGTTCCTGGCCTTGCAGGGTCAGCTTCACTTCACCTTCGACGACGAACAGCACCGCTTCGGCATTGGGGTCCTGCTCGGGCTTGTCGCTACCGCCATTGGGGCCGACTTCGACGATGTACTGGGAGAAGGTTTCAGCGAAACCCGACAGCGGGCGAGCGATGACCCACATGCGCATGTTGTCCCAGTGGGGCAGATGGCTGGTGACGATATCGCGCATCACGCCCTTGGGGATCACCGCGTAGGCTTCGGTGAACATCGCCCGGTCGGTGAGCAGCTCGGTCTGGGCCGGATGCCCGCCATGCGGCGCGTAGTAGGTGGATTTGGACATGGAGACTCTCCTCGTTGTTGTTTTGCTGCCCCGCGCATCAAGGGTGCCGGGGTGGACAAAGCATCGGGTCGGCGTACCAGAGGCACGGACCGCCATGGCAACCACGATATCCAGCGGCGCACTCATGCACAAATTAAATACAAAAATGCATGACATTCATTTATCAAATGCCAAGCCACCTCAGCCACGGGTGTCCTGGGCCAGTACACGGCACAGTACCCGCGCCAACGCCTTGACCATCGGGTCCGCCGCCGGGCGGTGCAGCAACGCCACCTCGAAGACATCCACTGCGGGCAGCCCGGTGGCCTTGGGCAACATGGCATGTTCGGCCGTCACCGCCCGCAGCGGCAACAGGCCGATGCCCATGCCATCGGCAATGGCCGACTGCAGGCCACTGAGGCTGGAACTGGTGAAACTGATGTGCCAGCGCCGACCGATGGCCTCCAGGGCATTGATCATTTCATCGCGGTACACCCCTCGTGGCGGAAAGGTCACGATAGGCAATGGGTCAAGGTCGATGCAGGGATTCCTGGCGCTGTCCACCCAACGGGTCTTCTCCGGCCAGCAAGCCAGCGCCTCACGGCTGTTCTGGCGTTGCTTGAGCAACACCAGGTCCAGTTCGCCACGGTCATAGCTGGCGCTCAAGTCGCGGCTCATGCCGCTGGTGACCTCCAGCTTTACCTGGGGATAGCGTCGATTGAAGGCGGCCAACTGCTCGGTAGTGCGGCCTGCGGCGAAGTCATCCGGCACGCCAATGCGTACCGTCAAGGCCACCGAGGCCCCGGACAATGCTTCGAGCATCTCGTCGTTCAGTGCCAGCAAGCGCCGGGCATAACCCAGCAGCGTCTCGCCCGCCTCGGTAGGCAACACATCGCGATTACCACGCTCGAGCAGGCGATGCCCGGCCATCTCCTCCAGGCGGCGGATCTTCTGGCTGATGGTGGACTGGGTGGAGTGCAGGCGAGTCGCCGCCGTGGTGAAGCTACCGCAATCGGCCACCGTGACAATGGCTCGCAGCAGATCCAGGTCGAACAGGCGGCTATTGGATTTCTCAATGTCGCTCATGGGCTCATCTGTTTTCTGAATGCATGGTCCCTTTCTACCGGTTCCCGCACCCGGAAACAAACAATCCAGCACCTGGCGAGCCTCGGCTGACTATCGCAAAATCTACACATGTATCAAGATGTGACGGCGCTGGACGAAGCGCCTCCATTCGATCCCCGGCCCAGACCTGGAGTGGCTGAAAATGAAGTTGAACTGCATCAGAGTTCTATTGATCGGCGCCGCCTTGCTGCTCAGCGCCTGCTCCGGCGCCACGTCCCATTCCTGTTATTCGGACAACTGCCGGCTCGGCGGCGGCATAAGCAAACTCAACGTCAATGGCAACGCAGCCCTGGGCAACAGCTTCAACCAATACGGCGCCAGCCTGCTGCACGACTGAAATGGCCGGGCCTTGGCCTACCGGCCAGGGCCCGTTCCCTGTTGCCCGCGCACCGGCATGCCCCTCACCAGCTGCCCGAGGCCCCGCCGCCGCCACTGGAACCGCCTCCCCCGGAAAAGCCCCCTCCCGAGCCGGATGCCCCGCTGCTGCTACCAGAACTGCTGCTCCAACGAACGTTCATCCCGTTGATGAACAGCATGACACCCAAGAAGTAAGCGAACGGCAGCGCCTTCCACCAGTGTTCCATCGCCTCCCAGGCGCCAACCGTCGAACCCAGCAGGAACGTCAGTAGCAGGAGCAGCGCCAGGCGCCAGGCAAAGCCCCTGGGGCTGTTTTTCCAGCGGGCGGACATCATGACGTAGAGCAGCCAGTGCAGGCCGATCGCCAGCAGCACAGCGGCAGGAACGAGCAGGCCATAGAGGAAGGTCGAACTGCCCAGGTACTGGCTGACGAAGGTAAGCAACGCGATGTACAGCAGCAGGCCCAGTACGCAATAGAACACCTGGCGGGACTGCCATAGTCCGGCAAAGGTTGCCCCGCCCACCAACATGCACAGCGGCACCACCAGCAACTGCACCAGCCATTCATCGCCTCCGGTCAGGGCCACCAGCAACGCCACCAGCAGCACCAGCGCCCCCAATACCCGCCGCCAGGCCCAGCCAGCGGCCAGCATCACCCCGGCCACCGAGCCACAAACGAATGCCAGCAGCAACCCGTAGGCTTGCAGGGGAATGGCCAAGGACTCAGGCGTGGGCAACTCGGCCTGATCCAACGGCACGCTGCCACCGTCCACCAGCACGATCAGGTCATCCAGGGCACGGTCGATCCCTGCGGCAAAATCCCCCTGGGCGAAGGCCGGGACCAGATCACGGGCAATGATCTGCCCGGCCAGCAGGTCAGTGACCAGCCCCTCCAGGCCGTAACCGACCTCGATGCGCACCTTGCGATCCTGCTTTGCCACCAGCAGCAAGATGCCGTCATCGGTTCCCTTGCGCCCCAGCTTCCAGGCGCGAAACAGCTGGTTGCTCAGGGCTTCGATACTCTGCTGGCCCAGGCGGGGCACCAGCATCAAGGCAATCTGTGCACCGCGGCGCTGCTCCAGGGCCGCGAGCTTGTGCTCCATGCGCTCCTGGGTGGCCGTATCGAGGGTGGCGGTCAGGTCGATGACCCGGCGATCCAGGGCCACCTTCGTCCACTGCGGAGCGCTCGGTTCGGCGGATGTCGCCAGCGGCCACAGCCCCAGCAGCAACACCAGCCAGAAGATTCGTCCTGGTTGCCGCGATACCCTGATCATCCTTCCATTACCTGCATCCTCTGTCCTGAAGGTGCGGACTGTAACACTCCACGGCAGGCGAACTCTGGGCCAGTCGCCTCTTGCGCGGCCGTCGCCGGCCTTGCGAAGCTATCGCCCGCCTGATGACAACAAGGAACGGCCATGAACCGTATCGAGCACCTGGGCCTGCTGGCCCGCTATAACCAGTGGATGAATGCCAAGCTGTACCAGGCCGCCATGCAGTTGCCCGACGAGCAGATCGCCCTGGACCGGCAAGCCTTCTTCGGTTCGATCCTCGGAACCCTCAACCACCTGCTGGCCGGCGATACCATCTGGCTCAAGCGCTTTACCCAGCACCCCGCCCATCATCCGACCCTGGCGCCGTTGCAGCAGGTGGCGACTCCGCAAGACCTCAGGAGCCTGCTATACCCCGAGATCCGCTCGCTGTGGCAACAGCGCCAGTGGCTGGACCAGCTGATCCTGGACTTTACCCACGCCCTGACCGACAGCGACCTGGACACCGTCCTGCACTACAGCAACACCCAGGGTATCGCTGCCGAGCGCAGCTTCTACGCCCTGCTGGTGCATTTCTTCAACCACCAGACCCACCATCGCGGCCAGGCCACGACCCTGCTGTTCCAGGCCGGGGTGGACGTGGGAGGCACCGACCTGCTGGCCCTGATCCCCTCGACGCTCTGATCAGGCCTCGGACCAGCGCTGGCGCAGCAACGGCAACCCGCGCTCACGCCAGAACGACGGGGAAATCCCACCGCTGGACATGCCGCCGTGGGCAAAGGACTCGACGAAAAAATGCCCCTGGGTATCAAGAGGCCTGCTGGTCAGTTGTTCGAATGCCTCGGCAAGCACGGCATCCAGTTGCTGCTGGCTGCCCGGCCAGGGCGTTGCGGCCAACTGCGCGGCCATCGCTCGCCACAGGTAAGGATCGCCTCGCAACCCCCAGGACACAGGCTGCGGCTCGAACAACTGATCGATGGTACGAACATCCCTCATGCACGACTCCAGGTGGCACGTGATTATTTATCCGCGCCCAATCTAGCCTGCACAGCGGCCTTCTGCGAACATGCGCGCGCAAAATCCCCCTGCTAAGGAATGGCACCATCAGAACCCTCCGTGTCGTAATCGCACTCTGCCTGCTCAGCCTGGTGGGCTGCGGAACCCTGATTGCCCGCACGCCCAACTCACACAGCCACTACGACTACTACAAAGGCACCCAGGCCAATGTCGAGCTGCTAACCATGCGCGGCGCCACGGGCTATTCCGGCTACACCACGGTGTTCTGCTGGATGAGCATCGTCTGCCCGGTAGTAGCCATCGTCAGCCTGCCAGTGGATGTAGTCGCCGACACCGCGCTGCTGCCCTACGACGCCATCAACGACTGACCCTCTCCCGGCATCACGCCCGGGCACTGAATGGAATCCCGATCATCCGAATCCTCAACACCCTGTTGCTGCTCCACACCCTACTGCTGGCCGGCTGCGGTACCTACATGGCCCGTGGCGGCGCGCTGGATTGGCGCGATGACCGCTACTACCGCAGCACCCAGACCAGCGCCCAGGTCCTCACCGGCTACGACCTGGAAGGCTACGGCCGGATGATCACCGGCGGCTGCTGGGCCATGGTGGTGTGCCCCATCGCAATCATCGTGACCCTGCCGGCCGACGCCTTGCTCGACACCGTATTGCTGCCCTATGACGCCATGCAGCCGGAACGCCCCAAGCGCAACCTGAATGCCAAGAAACAGCCACCCATGCCTGAAGACGCACCTGCAGCAACCACCAACTACCAGGGCAGCCCATCACTGACCGAGCCCCATCCATGAGCACCGGCATCATCGCTAAAACAGCCGGGATCCTGTGCTTGTCACTGTGCCTGTCCGGCTGCGGCACCACCCTGGCACGGGTGAACCGCAACTATGTCAGTGACTTCTCGATCTTCAAGGGCACCCAGGAGACCCTGCGCCTACTCGGACTCATCGAACCGACCAACGAATTTCATAGGCGCTTGTACTCCAAGTGCTCGAAGATAGTGATCTGCCAGGTCAGCGCAGTCATGGTCTCGTTGCCCTTCGATGGCTTCGTGGACCTGCTGTTCTTGCCCTATGACCTGTGGCGGCGCTACGCCTGATCCGACGTGCACGACTCCTGGGCCATCCGCGATACCTGGCAACGCTGCCCCAGGCGATCCACATGGGGGCGGCCGAACAGATAGCCCTGCCCCCACTCGCCACCACAATCGCTGGCCAACTCCTGGTCGGCGATGCTTTCCAGGCCCTCGACGATCACGCAGGGCGCCAGGGTCTTGCACAACTGCACCAGGTGACCAAGGGTCTGGGCGCTGTTGGCCTCGCCACGGGCGCGCTGGATATAGCCCTTATCGATCTTGACGATGTCGGGCCGGGTCTGGCGGATGAACTCCAGGGTGCCCACGCCTGCACCGAAATCGTCGATGGCCACCCGGCAACCCAATCCACGCAGGCAGCGGACAAACTCGCTGGCGGCCTCGATACTCGGCGGAGCGGCACTTTCGGTGATCTCGATGACCAACCGGGCCGCCACCGAAGGTGCCTCGCGCAATGCCTCGATGATCTCGAGCCAAAAGGAATCGATGACCGCGCTACGGGCCGAGATGTTGCAACCCAGGCGCAGGCGGTCATCCCGGTGCAGGCAGGCGATCACGCAGAGCACCACGTTGCGGTCCAGCTCGCGTATCAGCGCCTGCTTCTCCAGGTGGGCCAGGGGATAGGTATCGCCACCCTGGGCATCGATACGCCGCAGCAGCCCCTCGTGGTACAGCACCCGACTGCTGTCCGCCAGCCATACCACCGGCTGGAACGCCAGCATCAAGCGGCCATCGGCCAGCTCTCGATAAAAGTCTTTGATGCTCTGCATGTCTGATCCCTAGGCAAGACAACGGCACTCCCCGGCAAGCCTTGCGCTAAAGCCAGCGCGGCGATCCCCGGGGGCCCCTGCCCGACCATGATCGACCCTCCCTCGGTCCGTGAGGAAGTGTTCCCGGACACCTTTCGCTTGTCCTCGGGAACCTGCCCCGCTGCTTAATCGTCTGCGATCTTTTGTTTATTGCAATCATGCCCAAGGCCGCACCGGCATCGTTTAGCCACCAGTCCAGGAAGACCTATGCACAGAATGACCAGCGCCAGCTTTCGGGTGCTCGCCGATGTCATGAGAGAGGGCGGCGCCAACGTTGACGCCCTGCTCAAGCAATTCGGCAGCAGCATCCAGGACGTTGATGAAAATCCCAAGGGCGTCAGGCTGGAACTGGTCTATCAGGTGATGAAAGAGGCCACCCGCAGCACAGGGAACCCTGACCTGGGCCTGCTGGCCTACAACAAGGCCCATCCGGCCAACCTCAAGGCATTGGGCTACGCGGTGATGTCCTGTGCGACCCTGGGGACGGCGCTGCAGCGCCTGGTGGACTACCACGCACTGATCAGCAACGGCTTTTGCATGTGCCTGGAGCGCAAGCCCCATGCCCTGACGCTGATCGGCTTCGACATCACCGCCGAGCCCTCGCTGATCCCCCGGGCAGTGGTCGATGCCGGCGCCGCCCAGACCCTGGGCCTGCTGCACTGGCTACTGCCCCAGCAAAAACTCCAGCCCCTGGCTGCAGCCTTCACCTACCCGGAACCGGTGGACACCCGGGCCTTGCGGCACTTGCTGGGAGACAACCTGCAGTTCTGCGCGCCACACAACAGCCTGACCTTCAGCAGCCAGGACTGTGCGATCGCGCTGCCCAGCGCCGACCCGGCCCTGGATGTACTGCACATGGAGTACGCCCGCACTCGGCTCAACGTACTGCTCAGTGGTTCGATGACCGCCCGGGTCCGCCGGGCCTTGTCCGAATGCCTGGCCAGGGGGGCCCCCAGCGACCTGCCACACATCGCCGAGATGGTCGGGGTCAGCACCCGCAGCCTGCAACGGCGCCTGGGCCATGAAGACGTGCACTTCTCGGCGTTGCAGGACGAAGCCCGGCTGATGCTCGCCCACAGCTTCTTGCGCAACTCCATGCGCAGCGTGAAGTACATCGGTGCACTGTTGGGGTTTCGCGACCAGAGCAGCTTTCACAAGGCCTGCATGCGTTGGTTCGGCATGACCCCGGGGCGCTATCGCGAGCAATAGCCAACGCCAGGCACGGGCCTGGCGCAGATGCAACGACAGTGGATCAGTGACGAGCTTGCAGTACTGGCTGCACTTGCGGCATTGCCGAGGAATGGTGATTGAGGATCTTCCATTGCCCATCCAGGCGCTCATAGAGAAAGGTATAGCGAGCCTGGACCTGTTGCTGCCGGCCATCGGCCGCGGTCAGGGTAAAGGTGTAGACGCCGCTGTCCATTGCCGCATCCGGCCCCAGGTGGCGGATCTGCCGATAGTTGACCAGCCCTACAGGCTTGGACACCAGGAAGTGCTCGAAATAGTCCTGTATCTGCTCAGGGGTGCTGCGCACCAGGTTGGAAACGGTGGGCTGCAATACCGCGTCAGGGGCATACAGGCTGACCACGGCTTGCGCCTTGCCACTTTGCAAGGCGCTGTTCCAGCGCTCGAACAGGCCGGCGATTTCCTGGTCCCGGGCATCCCGCGGTTGCTCGGCCACGGTGCGGTAGACGTAGGGAGTGGCCTCCAGGGCCAGGGCCAGCGGCGCAGCGAGGAACAAGCACAGGGCCAGGGCAGTGGTTTTCAGTTTCATCGAGTGACTCCGGTGGGTTTCAATGCCCTGCACTGTGCCAAGGACCGCCCGGCTCGCCATCGGCCAACTGGAAACCTCGGCCTATGCCATTCGGCAGATAGGCGCAGCGCCAGCCAGCAGGTCTAATGCCCTGCCTCCCCCGATCGTACCGCTGCCCCGGAGCCCGCCCATGTCCAGCCCGTCCCTCGACCCCGCCAGCGCCCTGGCCCTGCGTAGCCAGTACCGACAGGCGCAGAGCCGCGCCGCACGCCTGCGCCTGTTGGTGGATACCGGCCATGAGCTGCTGCAACTGCCGCCTGCGCAGGTACGCCAGCGAGTGCTGCAGCGAGCCTGCGCCTTCGCCGCCATGGACCATGGCCTGTTGCTGGAATGGGGCACCGATGGCGTGGTGCAGTTGAGTGCCGGGCACGGCAGCAACGAGCACCTGCAAACCTTGCATGCCCAGGCAGGCTCGCCCCTGCAGGAACAGCCATGGCCGGCCAGCCAGGACCCAAGCCTGGTCCGGGTGCCCCTGCAGGGTGCCGACGGGCGGGTCTTCGGCATCCTGCTCCTGGCCAACAGCGTGCCCATCAGCCCGGTGCACAACGAAGACCTGGAATCCCTGCAGCTGTTGGCCACGCTGCTGGCCACGCACCTGGAAAACCAGCGGCTGCTACAGGCCCTGCAAGCTCGTGAGCGCAGCATGTCGGAGCTGGTGCAGCGCCTGTTCAGCGCCCAGGAGGACGAGCGCCGGCGCGTGGCCTACGACTTGCACGACGGCCTGGCGCAAACCCTGGCCGGTCTGCATCAGCGCCTGCAAGGGTTCGCCGGATGCTGTCCGCCGCTGCCAACGCCATTGCACGACCAATTGCAAGCCATCCTGCAGCTGGCCCAGGGCTGCGTAGGCGAAGGCCGGCAGTTGATCGGCGGCTTGCGTCCCCACGTGCTCGACGACTTCGGCCTGCTGCGAGCCATCGATCGCGAGGCCGATCGCCTGCGCGACGCCGGGCTTGCCGTGCACTGGCAACAACGCTGCCCGCAACGCTTGCCAGGCGCTCTGGAAACAGCCCTGTTCCGTATCGCCCAGGAAGCCATCAACAACATTCTCAAGCACGCCGGGGCCAGCCACACCGAGCTGAGCCTGGCCCTGGAGCAGGACCAGGTGGTGCTGTGCATCAGCGACAATGGCCGCGGCCTGCCCGATCCCCCTGTCCATGGCCTTGAGCACTGGGGGCAACTGGCGATGCAGGAGCGTGCCCACCTGCTGGGTGGCCATTTCACCTGCGACAGCCAACCCGCAGGTGGCACACGGATCCTGGTGCGCGTTCCCTTGCTGACCCGGGAGCACACGGCATGAACGCCCCCATACGCCTGGTCCTGGCCGATGATCACGAAGTGACCCGTACCGGTTTCGTCGCCCTGCTCGCAGGCAATCCGGAGCTGACAGTGGTCGGCCAGGCCAGCGATGGCGAGCAGGCCCTGGCCCTGTGCGAGCAACTGCGTCCGGACATCGCCATCCTCGACATCCGCATGCCCAGGCTCAATGGCCTGGGCACCGCACGCCTGTTGGGCCAGCGCCAACCGGCGGTCAAGGTGGTGATCTTCACGATGGACGACAGCCCCGACCACCTGGAAGCCGCGATGGCCGCTGGTGCCGTGGGCTACCTGCTCAAGGATGCCAGCCGGGCCGAGGTGATCGACGCACTGCAGCGGGTCGCCCGGGGCGAAGAAGTCCTTAACGGTGGCGTCAGCGCGCGCCTGCTGCGGCGCCTGACCGAACGCGGCGGCCAGGTGTCTGCGGCCCAGGCCCTGACCGCCCGCGAGCGCCAGGTACTGGGCCTGGTGGCGGGCGGCATGAGCAATCGCCAGATCGGCGAAACGCTCGGCATCACCACCGGCACCGCCAAGGCCCACGTCGAACGGGTCATCGGCAAGCTCGGCGCCGCGGATCGTACCCAGGCCGCCGTGCGTGGTATCGCCCTGGGCCTGGTGGCGCAACCGGGAGGTTCCTGGTCATGAATCTCTTCAACGCCAGGCGCTGGGCCGACCTGCCACTACGGGGCAAGGCCCTGGTGGCGATCTCCCTGCCCTTGGTCATCCTGCTGCTATCGCTGGTGTTGATCTACAGCACCGAGCGCCAGACCGCCCGCGCCGAAGAAGACGTGCGCCGGGTGCTGCAAGTGCAGGGCGATATCCAGGCCGTGCATACCCTGCTGGCCGAAGCCGCCGCCAGCGTGCGTGGTTACCTGCTGACCGGTCGCGAAGACTTCCTGCCAGCCTACCTCCAGGCCCGCCCACGGATCGAGGCGGCCCTGCAACGCCTGGATCGGAATGTGCGCGATGAACGCATGCGCGAGTACCTGCAAACCATCACCCCCCTGATCCGTACCAAGCTCGATGGCCTGGCGGCCCTGCGCAATGGCCGTCGCGACGACGACTCGGTGACGGCGATCCTGATCGACAACAAACGGGTGCTGGACGTGCTGCGTGAGCAGATCAGCGCCATGCGCGTGCGCGAAGACGCCCTGCTGGCCGAACGCACCGGGGCCGCTGCGGCGATCCGCATGCGCTTGCTGCTGGCCACCCTGCTCGCCGCCGGTTGCGGGCTGTTCGGCGCCATCGTCGCGGTGCTGTTGCTGTCGCGCGGCATCGTCACCCGGGTGCAGCAGGTCCAGGTCAATGCCCAGCGCCTGGCGCTGGGCCAACCGCTGCTGCCGCAGGCGCCGGAACAGGACGAGATCGGCCAGCTAGGCACACGGTTGGTGCAGGCCGGGCAACTGCTGGCCGAGCGCGAGCGCGCCCTGCGCGACAACGAGGAACGCCTGCGATTGATCATCGATGGCGTCAAGGACTACGGGATCTTCGCCCTGGATACCGCCGGCCGGGTCACCACCTGGAACGTCGGCGCGCAACGGATCAAGGGTTACCGAGAGCAGGAGATCATCGGTCGCCACTTCTCCCTGTTCTACCTGGCCGAAGAATGCCCGCAGCACCCGGACATGGCCCTGCGCGAGGCCACCGCCCATGGCCACTACATGGAAGAGGCCTGGCGCTGTCGCAAGGATGGCAGCCGGTTCTGGGCCAGCGTGGTGATCACCGCGCAGTACGATGCCAGCGGCGCGCTGCGGGGCTTTTCCAAGATCACCCGGGACATCACCGACCGCCGCGCCGCGGAGATCGCCCTGAGCACCGCCCGCGAGGAAGCGGAAAGCGCCAGTCGCGCCAAGAGCGAGTTTCTCTCGCGCATGAGCCATGAATTACGCACGCCGCTGAACGCCATCCTCGGCTTCGCCCAACTGCTGGACATGGACTCCACGGCCGGCCAGCGTCCCCAGGTTGGCCACATCCTGCGGGCCGGCCAACACCTGCTGGGGCTGATCAACGAGGTCCTGGACATCGCCCGGATCGAGGCCGGCCGCCTACCGCTGAATGTCGAGCCCGTGGCCCTGGCCCCGGTACTGCACGAAGCCCTGACCCTGGTCTCGCCCATGGCCGCCGACGCCCATATCCAGCTGGCGCCCCTACCGCCACTGGCGGCAGACAGTGCAGTGATTGCCGACCGCCAGCGGCTGGTGCAGATCCTGCTCAACCTGTTGTCCAACGCCATCAAGTACAACCGCCGGGGCGGCCGGGTCAGTATCGAGGTCAACCACTGCCAGGGACGCCAACGCATCAGTGTGATCGATACCGGCGCCGGCATCGCCAGCGAACACTTGGCGCACCTGTTCAAGCCGTTCGAGCGCCTGGGCGCCGACCCCAGCGTCGAAGGCACCGGCCTGGGCCTGGCCCTGAGCAAGAGCCTGCTGGAAATGATGGATGGCAGCCTCCAGGTATGCAGCCGCATCGGCGAGGGCAGCCGCTTCACCCTGGAGCTGCCCTTCGTGCAACTGGCAGAACCTGCAATCACGCCCTCCCTGGCCAAGCCGCAGCCAAGCCCCCCGCCCTCAAGCGGTGCGTCGCGCCCCCAGGGCAAGGTCTTGTGCATCGAGGACAACCTGCAAAGCCTGGCGCTGATCGAGACACTGTTGCAGCGCCGCCCGGACATCCGCCTGCTGTCGAGCATGCAGGGCCAGATCGGCCTCGACCTGGCCCGCCAGCACAACCCGCAGATGATCCTGCTGGATGTGAACCTGCCGGACCTCTGTGGCCTGCAGGTACTGCAGCGGCTACGGGCCCTGGGCAGCACCGCCACCACCCCGATCCTGATGATCACCGCCGATGCCAGCCAGGCCACCCATCGCGCCCTGCGCGAGGCCGGGGCCACGGCGATCCTGACCAAGCCGATCCATGTCCCGGTGTTCCTCGCGCACCTGGAAACCTGTTTGCCGGAGCCCACATGACTGCCGATATGCGCATCCTGATCATCGACGACCAGCGCCCCAACCTTGACCTGATGGAACAACTGCTGGCCCGCGAAGGGCTGCACAACGTCCTGGGCAGCACCCAGCCGCTGCGCACCCTGGAGCTGTTCAACAGCTTCGAGCCGGACCTGGTGATCCTCGACCTGCACATGCCCGAGTTCGATGGTTTTGCGGTACTGGAGCAACTCAACCGACGGATTCCGGCCAACGACTACCTGCCGATCCTGGTGCTGACCGCCGACGCCACGCGCGAAACCCGCCTGCGGGCCCTGGCCCTGGGCGCGAGGGACTTCATCAGCAAGCCACTCGACGCCCTGGAAACCCTGCTGCGAATCTGGAACCTGCTGGAAACCCGGGCGCTCTACAAGACCCTGCGCACCCTGGTGCCACCGGAGCACATCGAGCTGCTGCGCCCCACGCGAACCTGAGTACGCAGGCCCATGCAGGGATTGCCTGGTGGCAGGGCTCGCCAATGCCTGGCAGCACTATGCCAAGCCCGGAGTCGCCGCCGGCCGGACGCCTAGCCTCCCTCAGGCCGGCTTGGGAATCTCCAGGCCGCGGATCACCGCAGGACGCGCCAGGAAGCGCGCCAACACCCGCTGCACGTTGGGGAAGTTGTCGATCCCCACCAGCTCGCCCGCCTCATAGAAGCCGATCAGGTTGCGAATCCAGGGGAAGGTGGCGATATCGGCGATGGTGTAGCGCTCGCCCATGATCCAGTCACGCCCTTGCAAGTGCTTGTCGAGCACCCCCAGCAGGCGCTTGGCTTCGTTGACATAGCGCTCCAGGGGACGCTTGTCCTCGTATTCCTTGCCGGCGAATTTATTGAAGAAACCCACCTGGCCGAACATCGGCCCGATGCCGCCCATCTGGAACATCAGCCACTGGATGGTTTCATAGCGGGCCGCCGACTCCTGGGCCAGCAGTTGCCCACTCTTGTCGGCCAGGTAGATCAGGATCGCCCCGGACTCGAACAACGCCAGCGGCTGCTCGCCCGGGCCATGGGGATCGAGGATCGCCGGGATCTTGTTGTTGGGGCTGACACTGAGGAACTCGGGTGTCATCTGGTCCTGGGTGTCGAAGCTGACCCGGTGCGCCTCATAAGGCAGGCCGATCTCCTCGAGCATGATCGAGACCTTGACTCCGTTGGGGGTGGGCAGGGAGTACAACTGGATCCAGTCGGGAAATTGCGCAGGCCATTTCTGGGTGACGGCAAAAGCGGAAAGATCGGTCATGACAGGCTTCCAGTGAAGGTCAGGGAGGGCTGCGCCACGCGCGGCGACGGTCGGGGATTATCCGCCGTGCATTCTATCGTCGGCAATATGTCGTTCTCCCCCGCCAGAACCTGCGTCAAGGTTATTCAGCCCAGGGAATCCAGCAGGCGGTACCAGGCAATCCCCGCACCCAGGTACAGACGCTGCAAACCGTGCAAAGGAATAGGCCGGATCGGCGTGACTGGAAACAAAAAGGCTTGTGACGAGCCTCCCAGACACGCAGCCAGCTGCTTGCCCAGCAAAGTGGACAAGGCGATGCCACGACCGTTGTAGCCCAACAGGATCGATAACCCGGGTTCGGGCTCGTGCAGTTGTGGCAAAAAGCTCGGGGTCAGGGCTACCCGTCCACTCCATCGGTACTCGATGGGAGTGCCAACCAGTTGCGGAAACAGGCTCAACAGCGAGCGCTCCAGATGACTCCAGTCGGCATCCCGGCCTGGCTCGGAAAACGGCCCACGGCCACCCAGCAACAAACGACCTTGTGCATCCTTCTTGAAGTACAGCAGCAGACGCCGAGCATCGGAGCACACCTCACCGCCAGGCAGGATGCTGCGTTGCAGTTCTTCTGCTAACGGTTGGGTAGCGATAAGCAGGCTATTGGCGGCGATCACGGTCTGGCGTAACCCGGGCCACAGATCATCGGTATAACCGTTGGTGGCCAACAACACTCTGGAGGCATGCACCCTGGCCCCTTGACCTGTATGCAAGACCCATTGCCCACCCTGGCGGCGCAATTGCCGGACCGGGCTCTGGCCGTGGATGCTGACCCCGAGCCCCAGGGCCACCCGGGCCAGACCTCGGGCATAGTTCATCGGGTGCAGGCTACCGGCCCGCGGATCGACCCAGCCCCCCAGATACTGCTGGCTGCCAATCCGCCGACTCACCGCCGCCTTGTCCAGTAATTCCACAGCCACACCGCGCTGGCGCCACTGCTCGGCACGCTGCTCCAGGGTGAGCATCGCAGCGCCTGAAACCGCCGGCTGGATCCAGCCCTTGCGAGTAGCGTCGCAGCGAATGTCGTGCTCCTTGATCAGTTCGAATACCTCATCGGCCGCCGAGCCCACGGCATCGATCAGCGCTTCGCCCTGCACCGGACCGAACTTGGCCAGCAGTTGCTCGGGATCGAACTTGAGCCCGGGAATCACCTGCCCGCCGTTGCGCCCGGAAGCGCCCCAACCGGGTTCGCCGGCATCCAGCACACAGACCCTGGCACCGGCCTGGGCCAGGCGCAGGGCCGTGACCAGCCCGGTGTATCCGGCACCGACAATCGCCACATCGACTTCGCTGTCCTCGGCCAGCGCCGGGGTGTGCTCGGCCGGCACGGCAGTGGCCGCCCACAGCGAAGGCGGCAAGTGCAAGGGTTCAGAGGCGCTCATGCCTGCACCTCCCCGCCCTGGTTGAGCAAGCGTCGTAGGAAGTCCTGGGTACGCGGATGGTTCGGTCTGCTGAGCACGGTCCTGGCCGGCCCGGCCTCGACGATGCGCCCGCCGTGGAGGAAGCACACCCGGTCCGCCACGTCCTGGGCAAAACCCATTTCATGGGTGACCACGATCATGGTCATGCCCTCGTCGGCCAACTTGCGCATCACCGCCAGCACCTCCCCCACCAGTTCCGGGTCCAGGGCTGAGGTCGGCTCATCGAACAGGATCGCCTCCGGGTCCATGGCCAGCGCCCGGGCAATTGCCACCCGTTGCTGCTGGCCGCCGGAGAGCTCGTCCGGATAAGCGTTCATGCGATGGGCCAGGCCGACCTTTTCCAGCAGGGCCTCGGCCCGCAGGCGCGCTTGCGTGGGGTCTTGCTGCTTGACGTAGATCGGCCCCTCGGTGACGTTCTGCAACGCGGTGCGGTGGGGAAACAGATTGAAGCGCTGGAACACCATGGCCACCCGGGTGCGCAGCTCATGGATGCTCTTGGCCTGCCGGTCGACCCGCGCCCCGCTCACCAGGATGTCGCCCTGCTCGTAGCTTTCCAGGCCGTTGATGCAGCGCAGCAGGGTCGACTTGCCGGACCCCGAAGGCCCGATCAGGCACACCACTTCACCGCTGTGTACCTCAAGGTCGATGCCTTCGAGCACCGCCACGTTGCCAAAGCTCTTGTGTACGCCCCTGATATGGATCATGGCTTTCTCCGGGTGCTGATGCGCGCCTCCAGGCGCCGCAGGGCAAAGGACAATGGCAGGCTCAAGGCCAGGTAGAGCAAGGCGACCAGGGTGTAGACCGTCATGTTCTCGAAGGTCGAGGAAGCGATCAGCTGTCCGGCGCGGGTCATCTCGGCCACGGTGATGGTGGACACCAGCGACGAGTCCTTGAGCATCATCACCAGGGTGTTGCCATACGGAGGCAAGGCGATGCGCAAGGCTTGGGGCAGGACCACCCGGCGCATGATCATAGGCCCGCGCATGCCGATGGATTCAGCCGCCTCGATCTGCCCCTGGTGGATGGCCTGGATGCCGGCGCGAAAGTTCTCCGCCTGGTACGCCGAATAGGCGATGCCCAGACCGATCACCCCGGCCTGCATGGCGCTGAGCTGGATGCCGAAATCCGGCAGCACGAAGTAGATGTAGAACAGCTGGACGATGATCGGCAGCCCGCGAATGACATTGACCAGGCCGATGGCGAACAACGCCACCGAGCGCACCTTGGACACCATCATCAAGGCGAAGACCAGGCCGATCAGCGAACTGAGCACGAATGAGCCAACAGTGACCTGCAGGGTGACCACCGCCCCTTTCAATAGAATGGGCAGGAAGTCCAGAGCGTTCTGGAGAAACATGACAAGACCTGTTTAATCAGCGAGGAAGGGACCCGAGCCAGGCGCCGGGCCACGACTGGATCAGTTGAGCTTCCAGTGCTCGATGATGCGGTCCAGGGTGCCGTCAGCCTTGATCGCCGCAATTCCGCGGTTGACCTCGGCCAGGGTCTGCGCATCGCCCTGGCGCACGATCAGACAGACATCACCCATGACCACCGGCTGGTAGCCCTTGACCAGCCGCACCTTGTCCTGGGTGCCCTGGGCCAGTTGGTAGGCGAGGATCGGCCGGTCGGCGAAGCCGGCCTTGATCCGCCCCAGGGCCAGGTCACGCATCAAGTCGGGAATCGAGTCGTAGCCGCGTACTTCCTTGAAGATTCCGCGCTTGTTCAACTCATCGATGAACACCGTGCCAACCTGGGCACCGACGGTCGCTCCGGCCAGGTCCTCCATGCGGGTGTAGTCGGTCGCGTCGTCAGCCTTGACGATCAGGCCCTCACCGTAGCTGAACACCGGGTCGGAGTACTGCACCACTTTCTCGCGCGCCGGGGTACGCAGCATGGCGGCGGAAATGATGTCGATCTTGTGGGTGGTCAGGGAGGGAATCAGCGCGGCGAAGGTAGTCTGCTGGATGTCCACGGCGAAGCCACCGGCCTTGCCCACGGCCCGGGCGGCATCGATCATCATGCCCTCGATGCTCTGGCTCTTGACGTCGAGAAAGGTGAAGGGAATCCCGGTGGCGGTGGCGCCGACCTTGTACTGCGGTTCGGCCTTGAGTGGCCCGGACTGGAGTGCACCGAAAGCGCAAGCCAGGGCGAAAAGCGAGGGGGCGAGAGTGCGAAGACGAATCTGCATGGCGAATCTCCCATTGGACGATTTTATTGTTGGAAGTCCGTGATGGATGGTCTGCGTGCGAGGACAGAGACCTGAGATCGACTATAAACAATTTACAAAAATCGTAAAGAGATTTATAAATATCGAATATCGATATTTAATAATCATAATTACCTAAAGAGCCTGCCATGAACGATAACAATGACTCCCTTTTCAACCAGTCACTGGAAAAGGGCCTGGCAGTGCTGCGGGCCTTCAATGCCACGCAACGGACCATGAACCTGGCGGAAATCGCCGCTGCTGCCGATATCAACAAGAGTTCGGCCCAGCGCATGGTGCATACCCTGGAACAGCTGGGCTATGTGCGTAAGCATCCGCAGACCAAGCGCTTCCAATTGACTCCGCGGGTGATGGAGATCGGCTACAACTACCTGGCTGCCGACACGCTGGTGGACGTGGCCAACCCCTTTCTCGCCGAGTTGGCCCAGTTCACCGGGGAAACCACCAACCTCACCGAGCCCGAAGGCCTGGACATGGTCTATGTAGCGCGCTTCGTGGCCCCCAAGTTCATTCCGATCCATATGCCTATTGGCAGCCGTATCCCGATGTATTGCACCGGCTCCGGACGCGCCTACCTCAGCGCCCTGCCGGCAGCCGACACCCGACAGATCCTTGAGGCCAGCGACCGCCAGGCCCATACCCGGCATACCCTCACCGGGATCACGGATATCCTGCGCGAAATCGATGCCAGCCAGCAGCGCGGCTATGCCTTGAATGCCGAAGAGCTGTTTCTGGGTGACATGAGCATCGCGGCGCCGATCCTCGGTAGCCAGGGCCTGCCGGTGGCCGCCGTGCATGTGGTAGTGCCCAGCAGCCGCTGGACCCTGGAAGAAGCCGAACGCAAGCTGGCGCCTTCAGTGATCGAATGCGCCCGGGCAATCCGCGCTTCGATCCGAACGCTCTAAGCTGCAAGCAACAAGCACCCGGTGAGGCTTGAGACTTGCAGCTTAGGGAAGCGCCAGCAGCTACAATCCGCACTTATTGTCTTTGTGCGGAATTCCCTTCATGTCCAACCTCGCCCCCACCCAGCCCACCCGTGGCTGGTCGTTCTGGTGCAAACCCCTGCTGTTCCTGCTGGTTGCCGCTATCGGCCTGTACTACGTGAAGTGGTCGCCCTACTACCTCAAGGCCTTTACCGCCGCCGACAGCCACAGCATCGGCGCCTCGATCCTCAATGACCAGCAGACTTCCCCCTGGAGCGCGGCCCTGGCCTACGCCCAGGTGTATTTCCTGGCGATCTGGAAAGCGGCCGTGCTGGCGGTGATCCTGGGATCGCTGTTGCAGGTGCTGATTCCCCGGGACTGGCTGCTGCGCCTGTTCGGCCGCGCCGGCTTCGGCTCGACCCTGCGTGGCGGCCTGTTCGCCCTGCCCGGCATGATGTGCTCCTGCTGCGCCGCGCCGGTGGCCGCCGGCCTGCGTCGGCAGAACGTGTCGGTGGGCGCGGCCCTGGCCTTCTGGATCGCCAACCCGGTGCTCAACCCCGCGACCCTGGTGTTCATGGGCTTCGTCCTGGGCTGGGGTTTCACGGCCCTGCGCCTGGTGGCCGGCATCGTCCTGGTGTTGGGCGTCTCGCTGGTCGCCCAACGCGTGGCGCGCCCCGAACAACTGCCCGAAGCGGCCGTGGAAGCCGTGGTGGAGGCCGGTACGCCGAACGAGCAACCATTCCTCGTGCGCTGGGGCAAGACCCTGTGGCAACTGTTCTGGAGCACCATCCCGATCTATATCCTCGCCGTCCTGCTGCTGGGCGCGGCACGGGTCTGGCTGTTCCCCCACATCGATGGAGCCATGGGCAACAGCCTGCTGTGGCTGGTGCCCCTGGCAATCGCCGGAACCCTGTTCGTGATTCCCACCGCCGCGGAAATCCCCATCGTCCAGACCATGATGACCCTGGGCCTGGGCACCGGGCCTGCCGTGGCCCTGCTGATGACCCTGCCGAGCATCAGCCTGCCTTCGCTGCTGATGCTGCGAAAGGACTTCGACGCCCGGGTGCTGGTGACCGTGGCCGTGCTGACCATGCTGGTCGGCATCGTCTGCGGCCTGGTGGGCGCCGCCATGCTGTAACCCTTCCCCCGGTCGCAGCCAAGCGCCAGCGCGGCTGCGACCGGGTACGCAGCACCCGCAAAGCAGGCACCGCGCTCATCCCGAAAATACTCACTGGCAGGTTTGGCGAGGACTGCGCCCTCGTGCGCAGCCTCGCAGGCTCGACAGCAGCTACAGGGTAGACGGGCGCTGGCGCAGGTAATCGAGGACGGCACCATGGTCGCCAACGAACTCGATGCGCGCCCCCTTGCTCTCGCGCTGGAAGGCATACATCGGGTCGTAGTACTCGCTCAGCAGGCCCTCGATCCAGCCTCGGTGGCGCTCCACATCGCCACTGCGTCCCTGCTCGACCAGAGCGGCCTCCATCAACGCCAGCAGCCGCTGATGGCGCTCGCCACCCAGGCGCTTGCGGATCTTGTTCAAGCTCTCCAGCAGGCGCTGGGCAAACAACGCGAAGCCCTGCTCTCCGTGCACGGCCACGAACTCCGCGCACAGGTCCACCACATAGTCCTGGAGAATCCGCTGCACCCGGTGTTCCAGGCGATCCTCCAGCCAGACCATGGGCGCCACCTGCATGCCCTGATGCAGCACAAGTGGCAAGGCACAACTGCCGATCATGCGGTTCTCGTCTTCCACGACGAAGCCCTGCAGCCCACGCTGGCGCTTCTTCAGCACATCCACTGCCAGGCGATTCTCGAAGTCGATGTTGCTCGGCTGCCCGGTGGCACGCCGGCCGAAGCTGGAACCCCGGTGGTTGGCATGGCCTTCGAGGTCCAGGGCGTTATCCAACTGCCCCAGCACCTGGGTCTTGCCGGTGCCGGTCATGCCTCCCAGCAGCACGAAGTCGCACTGCTGCATGGCCTGCTCCACGGTTTCCAGGAGAAAGGTCCGCATGGCCTTGTAGCCACCGCCCACCCGTGGGTAGTCGATGCCGGCCTCGTCCCGCAGCCACTGCTGGACGATCTGCGAACGCAAGCCGCCGCGGAAGCAGTACAACAAGCCATCGGGGTGGGCCCGGGCGAAATCGGCCCAGGCCTGGATGCGCTCGGCCTTGATCGCCCCGGACACCAGCTGGTGCCCGAGGACGATCGCCGCCTGCTGGCCCTGCTGCTTGTAGCAGGTGCCGACCCGCTGGCGCTCCTGGTCGGTCATCAGCGGCAGGTTGAGCACCCCGGGAAAGGCGCCCTTGGTGAATTCGATCGGCGCACGGGTGTCCATCATCGGCCGGTCGTTGAGGAAGATCTCGCGGTAATCGGTGTAGTCCAGGGACATCAGCACACCTCGACCGCGTGACTCTGTCGCTCCAGCAGCTCGCCAATAGGCGCCAGCTCCAGGCCCAGCTCCGCCGCCAGGGCGAGGAATTCGGCATTGCCCTCAGGCGTCACCGCCACCAGCAGTCCACCGCTGGTCTGCGGGTCGCACAGCACCCGTTTGTGCAGCTCCTGGATACGCCCGACCTTGTCGGCATAGCTGCTGTAGTTGCGCAAGGTGCCGCCCGGCACGCAACCCTGGTCCAGGTAGTACTCGACGCCGGGCAGACGCGGTACGCGGTCGTAATGGATACGCGCGGTCAAGCCACTGCCGTCGGCCATTTCCACCAGGTGCCCGAGCAGGCCGAAGCCGGTGACGTCGGTCATCGCCGTGACCCCTTCGAGCTTGCCGAAGCGGCTGCCGGGCTTGTTCAGGGTGCACATCCAGTCACGGGCCAGGCCGACGTCGGCATCGCGCAGCTTGCCTTTCTTCTCGGCGGTGGTGAGCACGCCGATCCCCAGGGGCTTGGTCAGGTACAGCAGGCAACCGGCGGTGGCGGTGTCGTTGCGCTTCATAAAGCGTTTTTCCACCAGGCCCGTCACCGCCAGGCCGAAAATCGGCTCGGGGGCATCGATCGAGTGGCCGCCCGCCAGGGGAATGCCCGCGGCATCGCACACTGCGCGTCCGCCCCGGATCACTTCGCGGGCGACTTCCGGGGCCAGCACGTTCACCGGCCAGCCGAGAATGGCGATGGCCATCAAGGGATCGCCACCCATGGCGTAGATGTCGCTGATGGCATTGGTGGCGGCAATGCGGCCGAAATCGAAGGGATCATCGACGATGGGCATGAAGAAGTCGGTGGTGGAGACCACCCCGCGTTCACCGTCGATGGCGTAGACCGCCGCGTCATCGCGCGAGGCGTTGCCCACCCACAGCTTGGGATCGAGGTTCTGCGCCCCGCTACCGGCCAGGATGACCTCCAGCACCTGGGGCGAAATCTTGCAACCACAACCGGCTCCGTGGCTGTACTGGGTCAGGCGAATCGGCTCGCTCATGGGGCACCTCGTCAAGTCTGGGACGGGGATTCTAGCAGAGCCCTCAGGCCCCCGGTCGCGGCGTCCCCTGGTGGAACAGCATCTGCCAGCGCCCTTCGCGACAGCGCCACAGCGAACTGCGCCAGGCACTGCTGGCCACTCGTCCGGGCCCTGCGGCGTTATGGCACAGGTAGGTGGCCTGGGCCAGGTCGGCTGCCAGCCACTGAACGGCAAACTGCTCGATGTGCCGCTCGATAAACGACTCCTGCACCAGGCTGGCGAGCACCTGGGCCTTGTTCCAGCGCCCGCCGCTGGCGCCGAACTCGAGGAAATCATCAGCCAGCAAGGCATCCAGTGCCTGGCGATCGCCCCGTACGTCGGCTTCCTGCAACCGACGCTCGAGCAGCAACACGTGTTCGGACAGATTCATCTTTCCCCCAGTATTGGCCGTGCCTGGACAGCGCACTCTAGCACCTGCGCCGTACTGCGGCCGGTGCCTGCACGGTATGCAAAGATCCCGGGCTTTGGTTAGGCTTGCAGCGCCCTGCCCGGGCCTGATTGCCCCACCACACACAAAAGCGCCACCCCAGGCCACCTCCTCCTGGCCGGGCAAGGCGCTGACGGAGCTCGCCATGAAGTTCAGCACCCAGTCCATCGCCCGCAAGCTCAAGTTCCACCAATTGGTGGTCTTCGAACAAGTGTTGCAAAGCGGCTCGCTGGTCCGCGCCTCCCAGGCCCTGAACCTGACCCAACCGGCGGTGACCAAGATCATCCATGAGCTGGAATCCTACTTCGAGGCGCCGCTACTGATCCGGAGCAACCGGGGGGTGAGCGCCACCGAACTGGGGCAGGTGGTGGTGCAGCGTGCCAAGTCGCTTCTTGCGGAGTTGCGGGCCCTGACCGATGAGGTCAACGCCTTCCAGGAGGGCACCTCGGGGCACGTGATGGTGGGCACCCTGATCTCGGCCTCCACCTCGTTGCTACCCCGGGCCATTCAATTGCTCAAGCAACAAGCCCCTGGCGTGCTGGTATCGCTGCGGGTGGGGCAAATGGACCAGTTGTTCCCGGCGCTCGCGGTAGGTGATGTCGACCTGGTGGTAGGCCGGGTCCCAGACGACTGGCAATGGCGCAGCGAAGCCCTGGAAGTCGAAGTGTTGTACCGCGAGGACCTGAGCATCGTCGCCGGTGCCCGGCACCCGATGCATCGCCAGGCGCCGGTCAGCCTCCAGCAATTGCACGCTTACCCCTGGGTGCTGCCGACTCGCGACTCACTGCTACGCCGCACCTGCGATCGATTGTTTGCCGATAACGGACTGCCGACCCCGGACAACGTCGCCGAGTCGCTGTCGATCCTGACCAACATCACCCTGATGCAGGACCAGCGCACCGTCGCACTGATGCCATTCGAAGCCTCCCGACAGTTCATCCAGGCCGGCATGCTCAAGGCCTTCGACCTGGGAACCGCGCTGCAATTCGGCGACATCGGCTGCTTCAGCTCCGCCCAGCGCAAGCTGGGACCCGCCGCCCGCTTGTTTCGCCAATGCCTGGACCAGGCCCGAAACCAATCCATCACCGAAGAGCACCCAGCCTGATCCAGTATTCCAAACACTAATACCCAACCACTTAATATTGATTATTCACTAATACCGGGTCTTCCTACACTCGCCCCGAAACCCACGTTTCGGAGGCTCAAGTGTCCACTCCCCTGCTGCGTCATTTCATCGACGGCGAGTTTGTCGCCAGCACCAAGACCTTTGCCAATATCTCCCCTGTAGACGGTCGCTTGCTGGGGCAGGTCTGCGAGGCCGACCGGCCCCTGGTCGAACGCGCGGTAGCCGCGGCCAAGGCCGCGCAATCGGGCCCCTGGGCCCACTACAGCGCCAGCCAGCGCGCCGATCTGTTGCTGGACATCGCCAACGGTATCCAGCGCCGCTTCGAGGCATTCGTCGCGGCCGAAGTCGCCGACACCGGGCGCCCGGTGCAGCAGGCCCGGACCCTGGACGTGGCCCGGGCAGTACAGAACTTTCGCACCTTCGCCGAACTGCTGCGCCAGTCCGGTAGCGAGCTCTTCGAAATGCGCAGCGCCGATGGCAACGACGTCTTCAGCTACAGCGTGCGCAAGCCCCATGGCGTGGTAGCGATCATTTCCCCCTGGAACCTGCCGCTGTTGCTGCTGACCTGGAAAGTCGCCCCGGCCCTGGCCTGCGGCAACTCGGTGGTGATCAAGCCTTCGGAAGAAACCCCATCCACGGCCACCTTGCTGGCCGAGGTGATGCAGGAGGCCGGAGTACCGGCCGGGGCCTTCAACCTGGTACACGGCTTCGGCCCGAACTCGGCCGGAGAATTCCTCACCACCCACCCAGACGTCGACGCGATCACCTTCACCGGCGAATCGCGCACCGGTGCCACCATCATGAAAGCCGCCGCCGAGGGCGTGCGCGAGGTGTCCTTCGAACTGGGAGGCAAGAACGCCGCGGTGGTGTTCGCCGACTGCGATTTCGACGCCGCGGTCGCCGGAGTGTTGCGCTCCAGCTTCACCAACTCCGGCCAGGTGTGCCTGTGCTCGGAGCGGGTCTACGTCGAACGGCCGATCTATGAGCGCTTCGTCGCCGCCCTCAAGGCTGGGGCCGAGCAATTGAAAATCGGCTACCCCGACGAAGACGGGGTGAACATGGGCTCGCTGATTTCCCACAAGCACCGGGACAAGGTCCTGGGCTACTTCCAGCTGGCCCTGGAGGAAGGCGCGACTTTGGTCAGCGGCGGCGCTGTCCCACATTTTGGCGATGCCCGGGACCAGGGCGCCTACGTCCAGCCCACTCTCTGGACCGACCTGCCGGATCACGCTCGTTGCCTGCGTGAAGAGATATTCGGCCCGGTCTGTCACATCGCCCCGTTCGACAGCGAGGAAGAAGTGCTACGCCGGGTCAACGATTCGGCCTACGGCCTGGCCACGGCCCTCTGGACCCGCGACCTGAAGCGCGCCCACCAGCTGTCACGGCGTTTCCGCGTCGGCATGGTCTGGGTCAACACCTGGTTCCTGCGCGACCTGCGCACCCCCTTCGGCGGCACCCGGCTCTCGGGCCTGGGTCGCGAAGGCGGCCGCCACTCCCTGGATTTCTACTCCGAGATCACCACCATCTGCGTCAACCCTTGAGGGCCTCAACATGCATGCAGACCTGATCGAAGCGGCACACCGCTTGCGCCAGGCCCAACTCGACGGCCAACCCTGCGCCCCGGTACGCGAGCTGATCGCCCGGGCCGCCGCGCAACAGCCGCAGTCCGCCCTGATCGACCTGGCCTACCAGGTACAGCGCTACAACAACAGCGCGGCCATCGATGCCGGGCGTCGTCCGGTGGGCCACAAGATCGGCCTGACCTCCCGTGCCGTGCAAAAACAACTGGGGGTGGACCAGCCGGACTTTGGCCAGCTGTTCGCCGACATGGCGCGCGGCGACGGCCAACCCATCGCCTGGAGCGATACCTGCCAACCCAAGGTCGAGGCCGAAGTCGCCCTGGTCCTGGAGCGCGACCTGCCCCATGAGCGCCATACCCTGGCCGACCTGATCCGCGCCACCGCCTTCGCCCTGCCGGCCATCGAGATCGTCGGCAGTCGCATTGCCCAGTGGGATATCCAATTGAGCGACACCATCGCCGACAACGCTTCCAGTGGGTTGTTCGTCCTCGGCAGTTGCCCTGTGTCCCTGGACCGCCTCGACCTGGTGCGTTGCGGCATGAGCATGACCCAAGGCGGCGAACCCGTCTCGGTGGGCGTCGGCGCCGCATGCCTGGACAACCCCTTGAATGCCGCCCTGTGGCTGGCCGACACGCTGGTCCGTCTGGGCACGCCTCTGCGTGCTGGCGACATCCTGCTTACCGGCGCCCTCGGCCCCATGGTGGCGGCCAAGCCAGGGCAGCGCTTCACCGCCCATATCCAGGGCCTGGGCAGCGTCAGCGCCGCCTTCGCCAGTGCCCAATAGACCGGAGCCCATCATGACCACAACCCTCAAGGCCGCGATCATCGGCTCGGGCAATATCGGCACCGACCTGATGCTGAAGATCCTGCGCCAGGCCCGGCACCTGCAACTGACCGCCATGGTCGGCATCGACCCCGCCTCCGATGGCCTGGAGCGGGCCCGGCGCCTGGGCGTAGCCACTACCCACGAAGGCGTCGAAGGGCTGCTGCGCATGCCCGAGTTCAGCGCCATCGACATCGTCTTCGACGCCACCTCGGCCGCCGCCCACCAGCACCACGAGGCCGTACTGCGCCAGGCCAAACCCAGCATCCGCCTGATCGACCTGACCCCGGCGGCGATCGGCCCCTATTGCATCCCGGTGGTCAACCTGGAACAGCACCTGGACAGCCTTAACCTGAACATGGTGACCTGCGGCGGCCAGGCCACCATTCCCATGGTGGCTGCAATCTCCCGGGTCGCCCCCGTGCACTACGCCGAGATCGTCGCCTCGATTGCCAGCAAGTCCGCCGGCCCCGGCACCCGGGCCAATATCGACGAGTTCACCGAAACCACCCGCCACGCCATCGAAACCATCGGTGGTGCCGCCAGGGGCAAGGCCATCATCGTCATGAACCCGGCCGAACCACCCCTGATCATGCGCGACACGGTGCTGGTGCTATCGGCCGCCGCCGATCAGCAGGAGGTCGCCGCCTCCATCGCCGCCATGGCCGAAGCCGTGCAGGCCTATGTGCCCGGCTACCGACTCAAGCAGCAGGTGCAATTCGACCCGGTCCCACCCTCTGCGCCGCTGCTGATCCCTGGCCTTGGGCACTTCAGCGGACTCAAGACCTCGGTGTTCCTGGAGGTCGAGGGTGCCGCCCACTACTTGCCCGCCTACGCCGGCAACCTCGACATCATGACCTGCGCCGCGCTGGCCACCGCCGAGCGCATGGCCCAGTCCATGCTCAATCGCTGAAGGAGCTTCGCCATGACCTCAACCCCCGGCAACAAGCTCTACATCTCGGATGTGACCCTGCGTGACGGCATGCACGCCATCCGCCACCAGTACAGCCTGGATCAGGTCCAGGCCATCGCCCGGGCCCTGGATGCCGCTCGGGTCGACAGCATCGAGGTGGCCCACGGCGATGGCCTGCAGGGCTCCAGCTTCAACTACGGTTTCGGCGCCCATACCGACCTGGAATGGATCGAAGCCGCTGCCGACGTCCTGCATCACGCCCGCATCGCCACCCTGCTGCTGCCCGGCATCGGCACCGTGCATGACCTCAAGGCGGCCTATCGCGCCGGTGCCCGGGTGGTGCGGGTGGCCACCCATTGCACCGAGGCCGATGTCTCGCGCCAGCACATCGAATGTGCCCGGGAACTGGGCATGGACACCGTGGGCTTCCTCATGATGAGCCACATGACCAGCCCGGAGAACCTCACGCTCCAAGCCCGGAAAATGGAAAGCTACGGCGCCACCTGCATCTACGTGGTGGACTCCGGCGGCGCCATGAACATGCAGGACATCCGCCTGCGCTTTCGCGCCCTCAAGGCCACGCTCAAGCCGGACACCGCCACCGGCATGCACGCCCACCACAACCTCGGCCTGGGCGTGGCCAACTCCCTGGTGGCCGTGGAGGAAGGCTGCCAGCGCATCGACGCCAGCCTCGCCGGCATGGGGGCCGGGGCGGGCAATGCGCCGCTGGAGGTGTTCATTGCCGCCGCCGACAAGCTGGGCTGGAACCATGGCACCGACCTGTATCGCCTGATGGACGCCGCCGATGACCTGGTACGGCCGCTGCAGGATCGTCCGGTGCAGGTCGATCGCGAAACCCTGGCCCTGGGCTACGCCGGGGTCTATTCCAGCTTCCTGCGCCATGCCGAAGTGGCCGCCCGCAAATACCAGCTCAAAACCGTCGACATCCTGGTGGAGCTCGGCCGCCGCCGCATGGTCGGCGGCCAGGAAGACATGATCGTCGACGTTGCCCTCGACCTGCTCGCTGCCCGGGAGTCCCGCCCATGAGCCTTGATCTAGAACCCATCGCCCACGCCCTCGACCAGGCCGCGCGCACTGCCCGCCCGCTGCCCCAGTTCAGCCAGCACACGCCATTCGACCTGGCGCAGGCCTATGACATCCAGCGCGCCTCCATGGCCCGCCGCTACGCCGATGGTGAACGCTCGATCGGCCTCAAGCTCGGATTCACCAGCCGGGCCAAGATGGCCCAGATGGGGGTCGACAGCCTGATCTGGGGCTGGCTCACCGACGCGATGCTGGAAGAGGATGGCGGCACCTTGGGCCTCGATCGCTATATCCATCCGCGAGCCGAGCCGGAATTGTGCTTCCTGACCCGTCGCGTCATCGACCGACCCCTGACCCAGCTCGAAGCCGTGGACTATCTGGAGGCCGTGGCCCCGGCCATCGAGATCATCGACTCCAGGTACGAAGCGTTCAGGTTCAGCCTGGAAGACGTGATCGCGGACAACTGCTCATCGGCCGGGCTGGTGGTGGGCCCCTGGTCCCGGGATTTCTCGACCCTGGCCAATGCCGGGGTGCTGATGCGCCTGGACGGCGCGCTGGTGGAGGCCGGCTCCACCGCGGCGATTCTCGGGCATCCGCTGCGTAGCGTGGTGCAAGCCTCGCTCCTGCTGGCCCAGGCGGGTATCAGCCTGCCCGCCGGTAGCCTGATCATGGCGGGCGCCGCCACTGCCGCCGTGGCCTTGTCCCCTGGAGCCCATATCCAGGTGGAGATCGCCGGTTATGGCGAATGCGCCTTCAGTTGCAGCGGCCATTCCCGGGGAGAGCGCCCATGACCAGCAAGCGCGCCACCCTGGTACCCGGCAAGGCCCAGCCCCGGGGACGTTTTCCCCATATCAAGCGCGCCGGCGACCTGTTGTTCGTTTCCGGCACCAGTTCGCGACGTCCGGACAACAGCTTCGAAGGCGTCGAGGTGGATGCCCTGGGCACCACCGCACTGGACATTCGCGCCCAGACCCGGGCCGTGATCGAGAACATCCGCGACATTCTCGCCAGCGAGAACGCCGGCCTGCAGGACCTGGTGGAAATCAGCGCATTCCTGGTGGACATGAACGACTTCGGTCCCTACAACCAGGTCTATGCGCAGTACTTCGACGAGCAGGGCCCGACCCGCACCACCGTGGCCGTGCACCAATTGCCGCATCCGCACCTGCGCATCGAAATCAAGGCGGTGGCCTATGCCCCGCTCAATCGCCGAGAACAATAACAATGGACAAACATCACTACAGCGCCCCGCTTAACTTCAACCGCTGGCTCGATGAACACGCGCACTTGCTACAGCCACCGGTGGGCAATCGCCAGATCTGGCAAGACGCCGACTTCATGGTCACGGTGGTGGGTGGCCCGAACCAGCGTACCGATTTCCACGACGACCCCATGGAAGAGTTCTTCTACCAGTTCAAGGGCAACGCCTACCTGAACATCTGGGATCGCGGCCGCTACGAGCGCATCGATCTGCGCGAAGGCGACCTCTACCTGATGGCACCCCACGTCATCCACTCCCCCCAGCGCCCGGAGCCCGGCAGCCTGTGCCTGGTGGTGGAGCGCCAACGGCCAGCGGGAATGCTCGATGCGCTGCAATGGTCCTGCGCTCACTGCGGCACATTGATCCAGCGCCACGAGCTGCAGTTGCGGAGCATCGTCGACGACCTGCCGCCCCTCTACGAAACCTTCTACTCCAGCAGTGACCAGCAACGTCGCTGTACCGGCTGCGGCGAAATCCATCCGGGCCGCGACTGGCAAACCTGGCACCGAACGCTCAAGACAGTGACCTGCCCATGAAAATCGACATGCATTCGCACTTCTTCCCCGCCATCACCCAGGACGAGGCCGCGCACCTGGACCCACTACGCGCGCCCTGGCTGCACAAGGATGGCGCCAAGGGCCAGATCATGGTCGGCGACAAGCCCTTTCGCCCAGTGCATGACGTGCTCTGGGACCCGGCCCGGCGTATCGAGCACCTGGATGAACAAGGCCTGGACATCCAGATCATGTGCGCCACGCCGGTGATGTTCGGCTACGACGCACCGATCGAACGGGCCCTGCCCTGGGCCCAGCGCATGAACGACCGGGCCATGCAGATGACCGTCGGCCATGAGTCGCGGCTCAAGGTCCTGGCCCAGGTGCCGCTGCAGGACCTGGAGGCGGCCTGCGCCGAAGCCAGCCGGGCACGGGCCATCGGTCACGTCGGCGTGCAGATCGGCAACCACGTGGGCAATCACGACCTGGATCAGGAGCACCTGGTGTCTTTCCTCGATCACTGCGGGCGCAACGACATTCCGGTGCTGGTCCATCCCTGGGACATGATGGGCGGCGAGCGCATGCGCAAATGGATGCTGCCATGGCTGGTGGCGATGCCCGCGGAGACCCAGCTGGGCATCCTCTCGCTGATTCTCTCCGGAGCCTTCGAACGCCTGCCTAAGTCCCTGCGTATCTGCTTTGCCCATGGCGGTGGCGGTTTCGCCTTTCTCCTGGGACGGGTGGACAACGCCTGGCGCCATCGCGACATCGTCCGCCAAGACTGTCCGCAGTTACCGTCGAGCTACGTCAAGCGCTTCTTCGTTGACTCCGCGGTATTCGACCCCGGCGCCCTGCAATTGCTGGTGGAGGTCATGGGCAGCGAGCGGGTGATGCTCGGCTCCGACTCGCCCTTCCCCCTCGGCGAACAGCAGATCGGCAGCGGCGTGGCGCACCACCCGACCCTGGCCGAAGCCGACAAGTCGCGGATTCTCGGCGGCAATGCCCAGGCGTTCTTCAACCTGCACTGACTCCACGCCCCTCTCATTCCCGGCAGCACCTGCGCTACCCAGGAAGCCGGCACCAGCAGCCCTTCAACAGTGGCCCAGGGAACCTGCCAGGGCCAAGGGGCTGGCCATGGTCGAAAACCGGGTTGGCCGCAAGCCGGAGCCTGTCGTGGTGAGAAGGCTGCCTTAAAAAATGCCCAAAAGCCCCATCCGGCGGTTCCCAGAGTCCGGGTTGGCGAGTGCTGCGCCCAGAACACCAACAATAAGGAGCCACCATGCACCAGCGTACGCAAAACCCTTGCGAGATCATCGATCGCAGCCCGGTTTCTGCTCTGCAGATACGGGTGTTGCTGTTGTGTTTCCTGATCCTTGTGATGGACGGTTTCGACACCGCGGCCATCGGCTATATCGCCCCGGAACTGATCCGGAACTGGGGCATCGAACGGGCGCAACTGGCCCCGGCCTTCGGCGCGGGATTGTTCGGCATGCTGTTGGGCAGCTTCTGCTTCGGGCCCCTGGCCGACCGCCTTGGGCGCAAGAGCGTGCTGCTGATCTGCGTGCTGATCTTTGCCCTGGGCACCCTGGCTTCGGCACTGTCGCCGTCGATCGAGGTACTGGCCGGCCTGCGCTGCATCACAGGCATCGGCCTGGGCGGCGTGCTGCCCAATTGCATCACCCTGAGCTCGGAATATTCCCCGGCGAGACGCCGCATGCTGCTGGTGACCCTGAGCTATTCCGGCTTCACCCTGGGCCTGGCCCTGGGGGGTGGCGTGGCCGGGGCACTGCTGCCCACGGTGGGCTGGCAGGGCCTGCTGGTCATCGGTGGCATCGCCCCTTTGCTGTTGTGGCCCGTGTTGTATTTTGCCCTGCCGGAATCGGTGTGCTTCATGGCCAACAACCCGCGCCATGCCGTGGCCCTGCGCCGCATCGTCGAGCGGATCAGCGGTGAAACCGACTGGCAGCAGGTGCGCTTTGCCGGGGACGCTCCGGCCAGCCTAGGGCGCTCGCCATTATCGGCCCTGTTCAGCCAGGGCCAGATGACCCGCACCCTGCTGCTCTGGCTGACCTTCTTCTGCTGTCTGCTGGTGTTCTACCTGCTGACCAGCTGGCTGCCCACGGTATTGCACGCCAGCGGCTATAACACCGCCAACGCAGCCCGGATCAGCGCGATGATCCCTTTTGGCGGGGTGCTGGGCGGTATTGCCATGGCGCTGCTGATGGATCGCATCGGCGCCCTGCGCATCCTGCCCTGGCTGTGCCTGGGCGCGGCGGCGGCCCTGGCCCTGACCGGCAGTCAACTGCACGGCGCTGTCGGCACCCTGGTCATCGTCTTCCTCGCCGGTTTCAGCCTCACCGGCACCCTGAACAATCTCAGCGTGGTGGCCGCTACCCTCTACCCCACTGCCTCCCGGGCCACAGGCGTGGCCTGGGCCCTGGCGGCCGGGCGTGCGGGCTCGATTACCGGCTCGATGCTGGGGGGCTGGATCTTCAGCAATGCCGGGAGCCTGGAGCACTTCTTCCTGTGGATTGCCACCCCGGTCCTGCTGGCTGGGCTGGCGTTGGGGCTGATGAACCGCATTCGGCAAAAGCCACAAGCCGAGATCGAGCCCACGGCTTGAACCAGGCTCCAGCGGCCTCCTGGCCAGCGCCGCGATCAAGCCCGGCCAATGCTCGTAGCCTGTTTCAGCCATCGGCGCCCTGATAGCAAGATCCAGGGTTGGTACTGCGCGCAGAAATAGCAATACTGCGCAGCAGCATCACGGTCCGAGCAGCGACAAGCCGCTCGATCAACGACTAAAAAGGGCCTGGGCCATGAGCACTAGACAAACAATCGCCGGCGACATCGTGCTGATCCCTCTCAGCGAGGGTTTCCGGCCGGCGAAGGTGCTGTACGTTTCACACCGCTACAAGGACACGATCCTGCTGGGCCTGTATGCCAACTGCGTCAGCACCCGGCAACTGCCCGACGAACTGGCGGACACATTCGCACTAAGGCTCTACACCTCGAAGACAGCGGTACGAAAGCAGCGCTGGCACTGGGTGGGCCATGAAGCGCTGCGAGCATCGCAAACCGGACTCGACCTGAGAGTCGTGGCGGGGGAGCTCTGGCAAGGTGACCAGCATCTGGGCCTGGCCTCGCCAGAGCAGCGCAAGGACCTGCCCGAGATGTTGGTCATGGGTGCAGCGCTCGTCAAGAAAAAAGCCGCGGCAATCCCCTAGGCCCTCGCTGCGGCATCGACTCCAGGAGCTGACAATGCCGCGCCCCTCGCGAGGCGACGGCAGCGGGCGTTTCAGGTGTGTCTTCAGAAGATATCGATCGGGTAGTCGGTGATCAGCCGGAACTCATCCATATTGCCCTCGCCCTGGGCCACATTCGCCCGGTGCCAGGTCTGGCGCAGGCGCAGGCTCAGGTCCTTCCAGGGGCCGCTCTGCACCACATAGCGTGCCTCGACGTTGATCTCCCGATGCACCCCATCCTTGCCATACATCCCGGCGTAGGCGCTGCCGGCCGGGGTGTGCGTGCCGTCGATCCCGGAGCCCCGCAGGTAACGGGTCATCAGGTTCAAGCCCGGCACGCCATGACTGGCCAGGGACAGGTCGTAGCGCAGTTGCCAGGAGCGTTCGTTGGGCCCGTTGAAGTCCGAGTACTGCACCGAGTTGGGCAGGTAGATCGAGGCGCCCTGGTCGCGGCCGTTGCGACCGTTGCGATCCAGGTCACCGACCCCCAGGTAGTCGAACGGGGTGTTGCCATCGACGTTCTGCAAGGCAAGGGTCATACGGTGAGCGCCCAGGCCATAGAACACCGCAGCGCCCAGCGTGGTGTTGTCGATGGCCCCGGCCTTGGAGCGGCCAGTGTCGAGGGTGCGATACAGGTTGAGGTCGAAGCCGGCCTGCTGCCCTTCCCCCAAGTCGGTGCGGCCGTTGAGGTTGGCGTAGTACTGGTTCCAGATGTCCTGGAAGCGCGCAACATAGAGACTGGCACCCAGGTCCCGGGTGAACTGGTACTGGCCACCGGCGTAGTCCACCGAAGGGGTGGTGACACCGCTATAGAACGCCCACAGATCACCACTGCTGTTGGTGGTGACATGACCGGTGGCCGATGTGAAGTGCCCGGCCTGCAGCTTGAGCCGGTCCAGTTCCTGGCTATCCAGGGCAAAGCCGGTGGCGGTTTGCGGGATCAAGCGGTTGTGACCGATAGCGAACACCGGGGTATCCACCGATTGCTCGCCATAGCGCAGCACACTGTTGGAGACCTTGATCTTGAGCGCGGCACCGGCTTTGGAGTATTCGTCTGCCGGCTTGCCGTTGTCGTGGATCGGCAAATTGTAGGTGCCGGTCTTGCCGCCGGAGGCATCCAGCTTGAGTCCCAGAAAGGCAAAGGCATCCACGCCCACGCCAACGGAGCCCTGGGTGAACCCCGAACTGAAGCGACCGATAAAACCCTGGGTCCAATCCTTACGATCCGCGCGACCATCCTGAATGCTGCGATTGAAATAGTAGTTGCGGGCCAGCACGCTCAGGTGACTGTCCTCGATGAATCCCGACTCGGCAGCCTGGGTTGTCCAGGGCAAGCAGCCCAATAGCGGCAACAGCAATGGCGATAGAGAACGCGAGACATGGAGCATGGCAAAACCTCTGGTGATTTATTGTTTTTGTCGTGGGTGATGCAGTGCAGCCGCGCGGCTCCCTTGGTGGGCATGGAGCCACCGGAACCGAGCGATCCAGGAAGTGATGCCAGCGCGCTCGTCCAGCCGCTGCCCCTGGCCGTGTACGACTCGCAGGGCAACGGTGCTTTACGGCCTTCGCAGGTTCGCTGGCGTCTACAGGGGCAGTACCGCTCAGGGTTGTCGCAGCGGCAGCGGCTTGGGGGCTTGGGCGTCAAGGGCCCGCTTGCCGCGAAAACGCAGGTAGTAGATCGACAGGATCAGCCCCAGGAAGGGCAACCCGCAGACCAGGGTCAGGAAGAACGGTTCGGTGAACAACGTCGTGACCATCACCGCCAACATCAGCAACAGGCCACCGAGGCTGGTCCAGGGGTAGCCCCAGAGCTTGAAGGCCAGGGGTTCGCTGCCCTGCTGGCGACGGAAGCACAAGTGAGTGAGGAAGATCCCGGCCCAGGTGAACATGGCCCCGAACATCGCGATCGACATCATCAGCGTAAAGGCTTGCTCGGCATAGGCCAGGTACAACAAGGTGGCCAGGGCAATGCCCAGGGATGACAGCAACAGCGCCGCCAGTGGCACGCCATTGCGGCTCAGGCGACCAAACATCGCCGGTGCCTGGCCAGCCCGGGACAGGCTGAACATCAGCCGGGTGGTGATGTACAGCTGGCTGTTCATCGCCGACAGCGCCGCCACCAGGATCACTGCATTGATCACCCCACCGGCATAAGGGATGCCGCTGGCCGCCATGACCATGACGAAGGGGCTTTCTCCGCCGGTATTGCGCGCCCAGGGCACGATGGCCAAGACCAGGGCGATGGTCAGCAGGTAGAACACCACCAGGCGCACCACGGTAATGCGAAACGCCCGCGTCACAGCGCGTTCGGGGTCCTTGGCCTCGCCCGCCGCTACCGCGATCATTTCGATGCTCAGGTAGCTGAAGAAGGCCACGATCACTGCGACCCAGGTGCCCCAGACGCCATTGGGAAAGAAGCCCCGGTCATTACTGTAGTTGGCCAGGCCGATACCTGACTCCATGGGCGCGTCATACACCACCCAGGCCCCCAACAGGATGAAGGCAACGATGGCGCACAGCTTGAGCAGCGAGAACAGGTACTCGATGCTGCCGAAGACCTTGACGCTGAAGGCGTTGGCCAGGATCAGCGCCAGGGAGAAGCCCAGCATCCAATAGCCTCCCGGCACATCCGGATACCAGAACTTCATGTACATCGCCGCGGCGGTGATTTCCGTGCCCACGGCGAACACGATGGAAGCCCAGTAGGCGTAACGCATGGCGAAGCCGAACCAGGGCGCCACATAAAACTCGGCAAACGAACCGAAAGACCCGGAAGTCGGGTGACGCACGGTCATTTCCGCCAGGCACCCCATCAGCAACAGCGCGATCACCGCGCCGATGCCATAGCTCACCAGCACGCTGGGCCCGGCGAAACCGATGGCAAAACTGCTACCCAGGAACAGCCCGGTACCGATGGCCCCGCCAATGGCGATCATCGACAATTGGCCGCTGCTCAAGGTTTGCTTGAGGCCTTTCTCACGGTCTGCCACTTGTTTGAAGGTGTGTGTTGTTTTTGTCATGACACGCTTGCTCCAAGGCTAGGCACTGGGGTCAGGTCACCGATTTACGGGCCAGGAACTGCGGCTGGTTCCACTCGCCGCTCACGAGGATTTCCCGCAGTGCCCCCACGCACTCCCACACCTCTTGGTAACGGTTGTACAGCGGTGCAAAACCAAAACGCAGGATGTCCGGTGCACGGAAGTCACCGACGATGCCCCGGGCAATCAGGGCCTGCATGACCGGATAGGCCTGGGGGTGGCTCAGGGAGACCTGGCTGCCGCGCTGTTCGGCCTGCCTGGGCGTGCACAGCGTCACACCCAGGCCCTGCAACTGCTGGTCGCAGAGAGTGATGAACAATTCGGTCAAGGCCTCGCTCTTGGCTCGCAGTACCTGCAGGTCGACCCCATCGAACGCTTCCAGGGCCGCTTCCAGGGCCAGCACTCCCAACTGTGGCGCAGTGCCCACCAGCATCCGGTCCAGGCTCGGATGCGGTTGGTATTCATGGGTGAAGTCGAAGGGTTTGGCATGGCCATGCCAACCTGTGAGCGGCTGGCGCAAACGAGGGATATGGCGCTCGGCAACAAAGACGAAAGCCGGAGCCCCGGGCCCGCCATTGAGGTACTTGTAGCCGCAGCCTACGGCAAAGTCGGCGCCCGCCGCATTCAGGCGGACCGGCATGGCTCCGGCGGAATGACACAGGTCCCAGACCACCAGGACCCCCAACTCATGGGCACGGGCGGTAATGGCCGCCATATCGTAGCGGCGGCCGGACTTGAAGTTGACATGGGTCAGCGAGAGCACCGCCACCTCTTCACTGAGGGCCTCCATCACCTGCTCGGGATCGACGCACTGCAACTGGCATCCCGTCAATTCCGAGACTCCCTGGGCGATGTAGACATCGGTGGGGAAATTGCCGTTTTCCGCCAGGATCACCCGACGTTGCGGCTGCATGCGCAACGCGGCCACCAGCACCTTGAACAGGTTGATCGAGGTCGAGTCGGCAACGATCACTTCATGCGCCTGGGCACCGACCAGATGCGCAATGCGCGCTCCGGTGCGTTGCGGTGCCGGATACCAGTCGGCATCGTTCCAGGAGTTGATCAGCCCCTGGGCCCATTCCTCCTTGAGGACTTGCTCGATTCGCGCGGGCACATGGGCCGGCATCGCCCCCAGGGAGTTACCGTCCAGGTAGATCTTGTGTTGCGGCAGGGCAAAGCGCTGGCGACAAAAGGCCAGTGGATCGGACTCATCCAGTTGTTGGACCTGGTCCAGGCGACAGGGCGTGGAATTGCTCATGACTATCCTTCGGCATTTATTGTTGTGGCGCCTGGACGGCGACAACGGCCGCCAGGCTGTCCAGATCCTAGCCAGGGTTGTCATTACTGGATAATAGAAAAGAAGCCGCCGTGTATTCCGTAAGGTAATGGCCAGGCTCTCGCTGCAATCACAACGGGAGGCGCTTCCCAGGTCGCCCGGGACTGATTACGACATCACTCTGCTTAAGCCTGCCAGCATCACTACAACGTTCAGGGATGTGCATCGAACCAGGCCCGGATACGTCTGGGCGAACTGGAGAACCACGCGTGCCCACCCTTACGCTCGATAAACCGATTGGTCTCGATACCTTGCGCCTGCAAGCGGGCGTAATACAGATCCATTGTCCTGAGCGGAACTATGAGATCAGCGGAACCATGCAGGAATAACGTCGCCGGATGATCGGCCGGCAATATGTCAGGGACCACGCACACCAAGCCGCTACAAGTGGCATAGGAACCGGACTGGATGGCAAGCGCGCGGAACTGTCCAGGGAAGGAGACTGCCATTCGGCTGGTGTTGTAGCCGCCGCTGGAAATACCGGTGGCGTAGCGGCGCCGGGGGTCGAGTGGGCCGAACTGACCGGCGGCGATAGCTGCAAACACATTGCCAAGGAATCTGTAATCGCTGCTGCGCTCGTAGTTACTACCCAGGCCAGGCAGGTTGGTCTCCCAAAACAAACCGACTGGTGCCATCGGCGCCACCACCGCATAACCATGATCAAGCAATGTCTGCACCAACTTGCCTTCGTAGTACCCCCCCGCTGGCATGAGTCTGTGATAGTTGAAATCTTTCAGCGGAAAGAACGAACCCTGGTAAATCAGCACCACTGGCCAGCCGTTCGGCGGCGGCGTTCCCAGAGGTAATTGGTAGGTAACACGCCGCTTGACGATTTCGCTCGAATCGATCCAGGCGGTCTGATGGGTACAGCGCACTCGTTCTGGCGTATCGGTACAGCGCGACTGCGCCCATGCCACGTTACCCAACAATGCAGCGAGCAGCAGGATCCAAGTGGAAACACGATAACAGTCTGGGCGACGATACATTTCAAGCTCCTTCCAGTGGGGCGCCAACAGGCGCGGGAAGTTCGTTTCCACCGTGGGCATCCGAGGTAGTCGCACACCCTGTGGTAAACGCAAACCTCGTCGGATCGGCGCTGTAAGTCGCTTGGCCAGGCTGATAATGCGGTCATCCGAGCCCGGCACAAAGGCGCCGTACCTGATAGTCAAGTGCTGTGAGGAGCGCTCGCCCACAAAGCTGATCGTGGTCGCTGGTCGGTATCCAGCCAGCCCAATACATCGGCTGTGGTGCGCTGCTTGATTGCCCGCGTTGTACTCCATCGTCCCACTTCACCTCATAGAAAAGGAACGAAGGGAGCCAGGTCGGCTTTACTTTGGGGACACCATCGATCAACGCGGTGAGCGCCAGCGGCTCAGGCCTTGTGCAAGTGCTGATGCGAGCCTACTGACCCGCCAATGAAAGCCTCAATCCAACTCGCAACCCATCCGGGTGCCAGTCACGCTTGATCGCTCCCCTGGCGACAATCGCCAGCTCATCGATCAGCTCGCAGCCATAGCCATACCGGGTCGGCGGGGCAGCAATCGCCGGCCCACCCTTCTCGGTCCAGTCGAGGTTCAACAAGCCATCATGGCTCTCCCAGCGGATGTCGATCTCACCCTCGGCGATGCTGAGGGCACCATGTTTCACCGAGTTGGTCACCAGCTCATGAAGCAGTAGCGCCAGCAGGTTGGCCAACGCTCCGGGGACATGCTCGGCCGTGCCGCTGAACCGGCATTGAGCGCCAAACGGTTGCAGTACGGAGCCGATGAGCGCCGCCATTTCCACATCCGTGGCATCTTCTGCATCCAGGACCCAGGTATAGACCCTGGCCAACGCCCGCAGCTTGTCAGCCGCGATCTTGCCCAACCGTTCCAGAGCGTCGGTTGCCCGGGCTTCCCTGTCGGCCATCATGAGCACCGCATCGACCACGGTGAACAGGTTTTTGATTCGGTGCAGCCTTTCGCCTGTCAGTAGTTGTTCACGCACCAGCGCTTGATTCAGTTCTCGCTGTAACGACACCTGTTCGGTTACATCACGAGACACGCACACGATGCTATGTACCCGCCCCTGTTGATCTAGGGTCGGGGTCAGCAGGTTGTCCCAATAGATGACTTTCCCATGAGCATCGCTGTAGCCTGAAAAACGAGCACAGACTCCTGTCAAAGCCAAGGCAAGGCAAGGGCCTCATTGGCAGCACCATGAGTCGAGAGAGGAAGCAACGGCACCCAAAGCATGCCCTTGACCTTCGACTGCGGTATCTGGAGTGCCATGCATCCAGACTCGCTCATTGCCAGAAGCACACCTTCAGGTGTCAGTACTTTAATGCAATCCGGGGTGGCATCCAGCATCGCGCGTTGTATATCGACAATAGATGGCTCAATGCCCGGATCGCCCGCTTTGCCGTGGTATTTCTTCATATTCCTTGACTACCCAAACAACAAACCCTAACTAAATAGCCAAGAGTTCATATGACAAAAATATGACAGCCATCAGCAATAAGCCCAATGTACAATCAGCATGCGTGGCATTTTCCGCCTTTGTTACAGACATCACTCATCCTACTTACTCATACTGGCACCGACGAAATCCCGCAGCTTGACTATAAGTGCAGATTCAGACCCTGAATACAGCAAGAGCAACTGAAAAACCGAACAAACGCTCAAAAAAATTTATCCCTAAATTACTTGTTTCGCTTGAGAAATTGATTATCCGCGAAGCTAGACGCCTCGAACTTTTGACAGTTTTGAATTCCTCCGAATACCTTGACCACTCACCACAACCCTATAAGTGACTGTCCGATGGGTTTGAGCACAATATTCAAGACCTTCAAGACAGTATAAAAATTACCAGCCTTGATCAGGAAAAGTTCCTAATACCCACAAGAAACATGGAATCACTCTCTCGCCCAAGACAGCGCAAATCTTCTGCACCCTAACTCAACGCTACGTCATAGCGTGTTTTGCAATAAAATTGAAATGGAAATTCATCATATTTTTCAGAGCAGCACAGGAAGACAACGCAACCAAAACACCACAAGGAGCTAATAAAATGAAATTACAGATCCTGGCATTATCAGCACTAACTCTTACATCATCCGCACTGGCGGACCCAGAGATACATTATCGAGCATCAGCTGAAAATAACTTCGACAAATTTGAAGGGCAAATGTATATAGAAAAGAACCCGCCTAAAAAAGGCTACTTCTGGGCATACTCCCTTTATTCCAACAAGGGACAACACACTTTATACATCGGAATACAACCCCGGGAATCGCTATCCAAGAACCTGGTCATATTTTCGGCCTTTGGAAAAGGTGTGACATCCACGCACGCCAACTGCAATAATGGCGCTGATGGTGGAGACGGAGTTTCATGCAGGGTTTTATATCCATTCGAGCCACAAAAAAAATATAAATTGTTTGTCGAAAAAATAAACACCACTGTCAGCGGCGATACCCTTTGGCGTGGTCTGCTGCATGATGTAGAAGCCAATAAAGACGTAATTATCGGTGAGTATCTAACCCCAGCCTCATGGGAACAGTTAAATCGTAATCTCGTACACTTCACCGAATGGACCAGGTTCAACGATAAAGATCCAGCCAAACGAGACTGCGTTCCTGCAGCGACTTTCAGGGTATACAATCCGATATTCTTTAAAGATGGCAAAGAGTTTTCCAGCGCATCGACAAAAGCCAGGCTGACAGCTGGCAAAGACAAATGCGCCATCAAACATAACACTCCCAACGCTCGACTTCTTCCGTTCGACGAGGGGATCATAGTAGATACCGGCTTCTTGGCGCCTTGACCAACTTCAGAAAACAGCAGAACACAACCTACCGATACAACTGCTCCCACTATAAAAACCAAAATCAATCAAGCCAACAAATAAAATCTTATTCAAGACCACCTGAAATTGGTCTTTTTAATAATTAACATGACCACTCGCTCAGCCAACAAATAACGTCAACATCTACCTTCATCTACACGTCCAAATCCGACAGTCGTTTATCACGACGCATCTGCGCCACCCACTTCAAATCCTGGGCAGACTGCACCGAAAGTTGTCCTTCATCAAATAGACCATCGATATAGCCATGGGCATAGGCCGCCGCCGTGTGGATTCGCATGGCATCAGGTGCATTAATTATTAATTGCAAGGCGGTCATGATCCTGACCTGACGCTGTTCATCACCCATGATTTCTATCCTGGCCATGCCCACGGTAAACCCGGGCTTATTATTAAACCCTACTACATTGCTTCCCACACCACATTCCAACTTGAGAAGACCTGAACATCGCCATTCCAGGCAATCCGCTCCTTTAGGCATACTCACTCTGGATTGTTACAATTTTATTTCAATACCTCATAAGATGATCGGAGGCCACGACAACTTGCAACAAGGCAAGTTCAGCTTTTCAGCAATCAAGTTAATTGCGAGCCAATACCATTCAAATACCATAATATTTTTAATATTGAGAAGAACGATCCGAGGCAACTAGCACGGCCTGTCAGTTCCGGCACCGACAGTGATTTCTGTCATGATCGGCGACCATTGCAGCGCCCCGCCGAGCCTTGCAAGAACGCTGGCCCGCTTTCGTTCTTCCGCCGGCCGGCAACCTTGAATTGCTGCCGGGAAACGGGAAAGCCGCCTCTGAAGGCGGCTGCCGAACACCCGGGCCGATCAGAAATCGAGGGAGAAGTTGAGCGTCATGGCATGGTCCTTGGTCTGCCCGGACAGCTGCCCCGAGTAGCCGATACCCAGTTTGCCAGCCGGCGTGACCTGATAGTCCAGGCCGGCCTCGACCAGCGCGCTGTCCTTGGCGATCGGCACGCCCTGGGTCGTGAACGAGGTGCCGCCATCGATGAAGCTCAGGTCGGCATCCGGCTTGGTATCGCCATAGGCATGGCGCCAGCCCAGGCCCAGTCGAGGGGTGAGCTGCTGGCCGTTGCTCAAGGTAATGCGCTTGCCCGCGCGCAGGCCAACGGTGGAGAACGTCACGTCCTGGCTGGCCTTGGCCTTGAGTGCCGCTGCGCCGCCCTTCTCCTTGCCGGTGTCGCTGTCGTAGTTGACATAGGACAGCCCGACGAAAGGTTCCAGTGCCACGCCCGCGGCGTCCATGGCATAACCGACCTCACCGAAGACCTGGGCACTGCGGGCGTTGTAGTCGGCCTTCAGGCGATCGCTGTAGCTGCCGACGGCGACGTCACGCTTGGTCTCGATCTTGTGCCAGCTGTAGGCCGCCCCCAGGCGCACCGCAACGGCATCGAACTGGGAATTGAGGTAGGCCCCAAGGTGGGTGGTGTTGACCGTGGCTTCCGACTGCCGCTGGCTGGCCTTCAGGTCGCTGCGGGTATAACCCACGGCCGCACCGGCTCGCCAGGTGTCATCCAGCTGGCGGTCGCTGCCCAGCACGAAGCCCGACAGGTTGCGATCCAGCTTGGCGGTATTGCTGTTGCCGGACATGTCGCCCCAGGTACCCAATACACGCATCCAGCCCACCATCTCGCCCTGGCAACCGCTGCTGCTCAAGCGATTTTCACGGCTGGCCAGCACTTGCCGAGGGTCGTCCTGGCTACTGTTGCAGCCAGGCTGGCGCATGCGGTCGTTGAGGGCATCGCGCATGTAGCGCGAATCCTCCAGCAAGGCGCTGACCGTACTGGCATGGATTTCCCCGGACAGGCTATTGAACGCATTCTGTGCCCCGGCCCGGTCCAGGCCGAGGATCTGATCGTTCAACTGATCGGCCGGATCGTCGTCATCTCCCGAATAGGCGCCCAGTGCCGCCGCCACTCCGCGCTGGTTGCGGGTCTGGGCGACGTCGACGAAGGCGGTCTGGTTGCGGCTGACATTCAGGTTCACCTGATTGGCGCTGTAGGCCAGCGAGGTGTCGAGGAACACCAGTTGCGGCAGGTTGCTGCTGCTGAAAGTACCGGTGATGCCGCCACCGGCGTTGATCAGCGAGTAGCTGGTGGTGCCGCCACCGTAGTTCAGGCCGGTGACCTGCAGATTGCCCGCCAGGTTGGCGGTGCCACCCACTTGCAACGCCGGGCTCGTGGCCGAGGTCGGTGTCAGTTGCAGGGTCCCGGTGCTGCCGTTGCTGAAGTTGCCGGTGACCGCCAGCTTGCCGATCGGCCCGCCGGAACTCACCAGGCCATTGTTGACCAGCCCCCCGACGCTGCCGTTGCCAGCCAGGGTCGCGCCATTGCTGACCACCACCTGCCCAGCCAGGGAAGCCGGGGCGTCGCCGATCTGTACAGTGCCCTGCTCCACCGCCAGGGTGCCGCTGAAGGGGTGGTTACCATTGAGCTGCAGCAAACCAGCGCCCTGCTTGACCACCGTACCCGTACCACTGAGCAGGCCGTTGAACACGCCATTACTGTTCTGCGCGAACAACATCCGGGCGTTGACCAGCATCCGCCCTTGCAAGCTGCGGGTATTACCGGCCAGAGTGCCGCCGCTGACGGTCGTGCCGCCGCTGTAGGTGTTGGCACCCGTGAGCAGCAAGACCCCGGCATCGGTTTTCTCGATACCGCCGCTGCCCACCAGCGGTGCATCGATCTGGGTCACCACTCCACCATTGATCCGTACCTTGGCCAGGCTGCCATCGCTGCCATTGGTAGGGCTCAGGCTGCCATTGCTGCCGGCGACGAAGTTATAGCCGCTGTCGAGCACCTGCATGCCGGTGAAGCTCTGGTTGCCGGCCACGGTCACGGTGCCGCCCTGCCCGCCGAAAATCACGAACTGGTTGCCCGCGCCCTGGGTCTGGGTACCGGTGGGATCGGTCCAGTTGGTGGACGAGCCCCAGGTGCCGCTGCCACCACCGATGCTGCCGTTGGCCGTGGTCTGGCCGCCGTTCCAGAACTGCACCTGGCCTGGCGCGCCCTGTACCAGCAGGTTGACCTGGTTGGCCAGGGCGGTCTGCAGGCTCAGGGAGCCCGGCAGCACGCCACCAGGCAGCGTGCCGTAGTTCAGGCCGTTGTTGGTCAAGGTGCCGCCGTAGCGGAACAGTTGGTAGACACCTACGCCGAAGTTTCCGGCATCGGTGATGTTCAAGGTGCCGTCCAGGGTGAGGTTGCCGGCCACGTTGACCGCCGTGGTGGAGCTGGTGGCCTGGCCCAGGCTGAAGTCCAGGTTGGTGCCGGAAGACAGCACCAGGCCGCCCACGGACAATGGCGTGGCACTGCCGCCGGCCTTGAGGCTGGCGCCATCGCCCAGCTGTACGGTACCGGTGAGCTGGCCGCTACCGCCAATGCTGGCGCCATTGGCCACCTGCACATTGCCGCTGGCCAGGCTGCCGTTGACCAGCAACGAGCCGCCCTGTACCTGGGTGGTGCCGGTAAAGCTGTTGTTGCCGGTCAGCAACAGCGTGCCGCTGCCTTGCTTGATCAAGGTGCCGTTGCCGCTGAGGTTGCCGGCATAGGTGCCATTGGCGTTCTGCTGGAACATCAGCGCCGCGTTGTTGAGGATCGGGCCCTGCAAGCTGCTGGCATCGCCGCGGGTGGTGCCTGCGTTGAGCGTGGTACCGCCGCTGTAGGTGTTGGCGCCGCTGAGCAGCAAATCGCCGCTGCCATTCTTCACCAGCGAGCCATTGCCACTGATCGCGCCACTGAGGGTCAGGGCCTGCTGGTTGGCCAGGTTCAACTGCGCGCCAAGGGTAATGGCGTTGGCCAACTGCAGGGCCACCGGACTGTCGAGCTGGGCATTGCCGCTCACCGTCAGGGCGCCAGTACCCAAGGCGCTGTCGTTGCCCAGGATCAATTGCCCGGCCTTGAGCAAGGTACCGCCCTGGTAGGTATTGACGCCGTTCAAGGTCAGGCTGGCGTTGCCATTCTTCACCAGGCTGCCGGTGCCACCGACCACACCGCCCAGGGTCAGGGCATTGGAACCGCCGATGTTCAATGCGCCAGCCAGGTTCAGTCCATTGCCCAGGGACACCCCAGTGTTGCTGTCCAGGGTGGTGCCATTGGCGGTGCTCAGGGCACCGCTGCCCAGGGCGCTGTCATTGCCCACCACCAGGGTGCCGCCCTGCAGCGAGGTGCCGCCGCTGTAGCTGTTGTTGCCATTGAGCACCAGGGTGCCGCTGTCGAGCTTGGCCAGGGTGCCGCTGCCGGTGAGCGTCACGCCGAGGGTGGCGGTGGCGTTCGGATCGACCCGGATCGCTGTGTTGCCGGTACCGCCATTGACCAGGTTCAGTGCCCCGCCCACGCCGCCTACCAGGTTGTAGCCGTCGGTGACGAACTGCATGCCGGTGAGGCTTTGCGTGCCGTTCACGGTTACGGTGCCGGCATTGCCCTGGAACACCGCGAAGCTGCCGCCCCAGGCCTGGTTCGAGCTGCCATCGACCGACGTCCAGTTGCTGGTGCCACTGCCCCAGGTACCGGAGCCGCCGTCGATCACGCCGTTGCCCGTGGTCTGCGAGCCATCCCAGAACAGCACGGTGGTGTTGGGGGCACTCACCAGCAGGTTGACCTGGTTGCCCACGGCGGTTTGCAGCTGCAGGTCGCCTGGCACCACGCTGCCGGGCAGGGTGCCGAAGTTGAGGCCGTTGTCGGTCAGCGCCCCGGTGTAGTTGATCAGGCGATAGACGCCGGTGCCGAAGCCGCCGATGTCGCTCACGTTCAAGGTGCCGTCCAGGGTCAGGTTGCCACCGACGTTGACCAGGGCATTGCCACCACCGTTGACCGGTGCGCCGAGCCCCACGTCCAGGTTGGAGTTGGCGCCCAGTACCAATGAGCCTGCCGACAGGGTGTTGCCGGAACTCAGCGCCAGGTGCCCGCCATCGGCCACGGTGAGGGCACCGCCCAGGCTGCCGTTGCCGGTCAGGGTCGCGCCGCTGTTGACCGTGACCGCGGCGCTGGCCAGCGAGCCGCTGAGGTTCAGCGTGCCGCCGTTGACCTGGGTGTTGCCGCTCAGGGTGCTGGTGCCGCTGAGATTGAGCGTGCCGGTACCGGCCTTGATCAGTTGCCCGCTGCCGTCCAGGCTGCCGCCGAACGTGCTGCCCTGGTTACCGCTGCCCAAGGTCAGGGTATTGCCGCTGCCGATGGCCACCGCACCGCTGCCGCTCAAGCTGCCCAGGCTGGCCGAGGCTCCGAGGTTGAGGTTGCTGCCAGCGGCCAGGTTGACGCCGGCGCTATTGCCCAGGGCACCGCTGCTCTGGGTGGTCAGGCTGCCGGCCAGCACGTTGATGGGGCCACTGAAACTGTTGTTGCCACTCAGGGTCAGGTTGGCCGCGCCGTTCTTGGTCAAGGTCCCGCTGCCGGCAATCACGCCGCCCAGGGTCAGGTCGTTGGCCCCGGCCAGGGTCAGCCCGGCATTGACGTTAAGGTCGTTGGTCAGCACCAGCGGCGCACTGTTGGCCAGGGTCGCGGTGCCGCCCACGGTCAGCGCGCCGCTGCCCAGGGCCGTGGCCTGGGCCAGGGTCAGGGTGCCGGCGTTGAGCAAGGTACCGCCCTGGTAGTTGTTGACCCCGTCCAGGGTCAGGTTGCCGGCGCCGTTCTTGATCAACTGGCCGGCACCGCCGATGGTCCCGCCCAGTGCCAGGTCGTGGCTGCCGACCAGGGTCAGGTTGGCATTGAGGGTCATGGCGTTGGCCAGGCTCAGGGCACTGCCATTGTCCAGGGTCGCAGCGCCGCCCACGGTCAGGGCTCCCGCGCCCAGGGCACTGTTGTCACCCAGGGTCAGGGTGCCGGCATTGAGCTGGGTGCCACCACTGAAGCCGTTGCTGGCGTTCAAGGTCAGGTTGGCTGCACCATTCTTGGTCAGGCCGCCTGCACCGTTGACCGCGCCACCCAGCGTCAGGTCGGCGGTACCGCCGATGCCCAGGTTGCCGGCCAGGTTCAGGGCGTTGGCCAGGCTGACCGCAGTGCTGGCGTCCAGGGTGGTGCCCGCGGCCGCATTCAGCGCTCCGCCACCCAAGGCGGTGTTGCTGGCCAGGATCAGGCCGCCCGCGTTCAACGCGGTAGGCCCCAGGTAGGTATTGTTGCCGCCCAGGGTCAAGCTGGCGCTGCCGTTCTTGACCAGGCTGCCGCTGCCACCGATCGCCCCACCCAGGGTCAGGGCGTTGGAACCGGCAATATTCAGTGCACCGGCCAGGGTCACGGCATTGCCCAGGGTGACCGCCGTGTTGCTGTCCAGGGTGGTGCCATTGGCGGTGCTCAAGGCGCCTGTGCCCAGGGCGCTGTTGTTGCCCACCACCAGGGTACCGCCCTGCAGCGAAGTGCCGCCGCTATAGCTGTTGGTGCCATTGAGCACCAGGGTGCCGCTGTCGAGCTTGGCCAGGGTGCCGCTGCCGTTGATCGCCACGCCAAGGGTGGCGGTGGCGTTCGGGTCGACGCGGATCGAGGTATTGCCACCGCTGCCGTTGACCGCCGTCAGCGAACCACCGGGGGCCCCGACCAACTGGTAGCCGTCGGTGACGAACTGCATGCCGCTGAAGCTCTGCGCCCCGGCCACGTTGACCGTACCCGCCGTGCCCTGGAAGACCGCAAAACCGTTACCCCAGGTCTGGTTGAGGGTGCCATTGACCGAGGTCCAGTTGCTGTTCAGCGAGTCCCAGGTGCCGCTGCCACCATCGACCGCGCCATTGGGCACTGTCTGGCTGCCGTCCCAGAAGCGAATGTTGGTCCCCCCCGATACCAGCAGGTTGACCTGGTTGCCGACGCTGGTCTGCACCACCAAGTCGCCGAGATTGAAGCCCAGCGGCACGCTGGCCACGTTCAGCCCCTGGTCCACCAGGCTGCCGGTGTAGTTGATCAGGCGATAGACGCCCACACCGAAACCACCGGCATCGCTGACGTTGAGCTGGCCGCCCAGGGTCAGGTTGCCGCCGACATTGAGCAGCGAAGTGGTGGACGGCGCGCCAAGGTTGGCGTCCAGGTTGGCGCCGCTGTTGAGCACCAGCGAGCCCACCGACAGGGTATTGCCCGAATTCAGCGCCAGATGGCCACCAGACGCCACATCCAGGGCGCCCAGCAACGAACCGGAGCCGGTCAGGGTCCCGCCGCTGGCGACGTTGACCGTGCCGCTGGCCAGGGAACCATCGACCTTCAGGGTGCCGCCGCTGACCAGGCTGTTGCCGGTCAGGCCATTGATGCCGCCCAGGGTCAGGGTGCCGCTGCCGACCTTGGTCAACTGCCCGCTGCCACTGAGGTCGCCGTTGAACACCGAGCTGGCGTTACTTCCACCGACACTCAGCGCCACCCCGGGGCTCAGTTGCACCGAGCCGCTGCCGGTCAACCCGCCAAGGCTGGCATTGGCGCCCAGGTTGAGGCTGGCGCCCGCGCTGATGTTGGCCCCGGAACTGTTGCCCAGGGCGCCGCTGGAGAGCGTGGTCACACTGCCGGCCAGCACGTTCAAGGGTCCGCTGAAGGTGTTGTTGCCACTCAGGGACAGGTCCGCCAGGCCGTCCTTGATCAACCCGGAACTGCCGCCGATCACCCCAGCCAGGATCAGGTTGTTGTTGCCGGCCAGGGTCAGGTCGGCATTGAGGGTCAGGTTGTTGCCCAGGGCCATTGGCGTGCTGTTGTCCAGGGTCGCGGCGCCGCCAACGGTCAGGGCGCCGGTGCCCAGGGCCCCGCTGTTGCCCAGGGTCAGGGTCCCGGCATTGAGCGCGGTGCCACCCTGGTAGGTGTTGATGCCGTTGAGCGTCAGGTTGGTCGTGTCGTTCTTGATCAATTGCCCCGTACCACCGATGACCCCGCCCAGGGTCAGGTCGTTGCTGCCGGGCAGGGTCAGGTTGGCATTGAGGGTCAGGTTGTTGTTCAGGCTGATACCTGGTGCGCTGTCCAGGTTTGCCGCGCCAGCCACGGTCAACACTCCGTTGCCCAGGGCGCCATTGTTGCCCAGGGTCAGGGTCCCGGCGTTGAGCGTGGTGCCGCCCTGGTAGGTGTTGGTGCCGTTCAGGGTCAAGTTGGCGTTGCCGTTCTTGATCAAGCTGCCGATCCCGCCGACCACTCCGGCCAGGGTCAGGTCGGCGCTGCCACCGATAGTGACCCCGCCGCCGAGGTTCACCTGGTTGCCCAGGCTCACTGCGGTATTGCTGTCCAGGGTGGTGCCGGCGGCCGCATTCAGCGTGCCGGTGCCCAGGGCCTGGTTATTGCCAACGATCAAGCGACCCGCATTGAGGGTGGTATTGCCCTGGTAGAGATTGGCGCCGTTGAGCGTGAGGTCGGCGCTGCCATTCTTGATCAGGCTGCCGGTTGCGCCGGTGAGCACGCCGCCCAGGGTCAGGGCGTTGCTGCCGGCCACCGTCATCGCGCCATTGAGGGTGATGCCGTTGCCGACAGTGACTGCGGTGCTGGCGTCCAGGGAGGTGCCGTTCATGGCGACCAGCGGCCCCGTCCCCAAGGCGCTGTTGGAGCCCAAGGTCAGCGTGCCGCTCGCCAGCAGGGTGCTGCCCTGGTAGGTGTTGGTGCCGCTCAAGGTCAGGTTGGAAGCACCGCTCTTGATCAACCCGGTGAAACCACTGATGTTCCCGCTCAGGGTCAAGGGGTTGCTGCCTGCCACCGTCAGGTTGCCGCCATTGAGGTTGATCGCGTTGCTGACGCTCATGGCGCTGCTGGCACTGAGCGAACCGGAGCCCGAAAGCGTCAGGGTACCGGTGCCCAGGCCCGAAGCGTTGCCCAGGACCAGGCCGCCGGAATTGAGCACCAGGCCACCGGCGTAGGTATTGGTTCCGTTGAGGGTCAGGTTGCCGGTGCCGTTCTTGACCAGGCCGTTGGTGCCACTGATATCGCCATCCAGAATCCACTGGTTGGTGCCCCCGTTCAGGGTCAGGTCGGCATTGAGCACCATGGTATTGAGCAGGTCCAGGTTGGTCGTACCGACCAGGGTCGTGGCCCCCCCTATGGTCACGGTGCCTGTACCCAGTGCCCCGCTGTTGCCCAGGGTCACGGTCCCGCCATTGATCAGGCTCCCACCCTGATAGGTGTTGTTGCCATTGAGGGTCAGGTTGGCCGTGCCGTTCTTGGTCAGGCCACCGGTGCCGGTGATCAGCCCGCCCAGGGTCAGCGCGTTGCTGCCGGCCAGGTTGAGGTTGCCGGCCAGGTTCAGGGTATTGCCCAGGGACACCGCGGTGCTGCTGTCCAGGGTAGTGCCGGCGGCGGTATTGAGCACGCCCAGGCCCAGGGCCAGGTTGCTGCCGACGATCAACGACCCGCTGTTGAGGTTGGTGTTGCCCAGGAAGCCGTTATTGCCGGACAGGGTCAGGCTTGCCGTGCCGTTCTTGTTCAGCCCACCGGCACCGTTGATCTGCCCGGACAGTCCCAGGTTCTGGGTGCCGCCAATGGTCAGGGCGCCGGCCAGGTTGACGTTGTTGCCCAGGCTCAAGGCGGTGTTGGCATCCAGCGTCGTACCGGCCGCCGCGTTGAGGGTGCCGGTGCTCAGGGCGCCGGCATTGCCGACAATCAAGCGCCCGGTATTCAGGGCGGTGTTGCCCAGGTAGGCATTGGCCGAATTGAGCGTCAGGTCGGCGCTGCCGTTCTTGATCAGGCCACCGGCACCGCTGACCAGGCCGCCCAGGGTCAGGGCATTGCTGCCGCCCAGGGTCAGGTTGCCGGCCAGGGCCAGGGCGTTGCCCAGGCTGATGGCGGTGTTGGTATCCAGGGTGGTGCCACCGGCCGTGCTTAACAAGCCACTGCCCAAGGCATTGTTGTTGCCCAGGATCAGGCTGCCGGCATTGAGGTTGGTGGTGCCGCTGAAGCCAGTGTTGTTGCCGCTCAGGGTCAGGCTGCCAGTGCCGCCCTTGTTCAGCGCGGCACTGCCGCTGAGGACGCCGGACAGGGTCAGCGCGCCGACACCGCTGGTACTCAAGGCGTTGTTGAGCACCAAGCTATTGCCCAGGTTGACGGTGCCTGGCGCGCTCAAGGTGGCCGCGCCGCCCAGGGTCACGGTGGAAGTGCTGAAGGCCTGGTTGTTGCCCACTTGCACCGTGCCGCCATTGAGCGTGGTACTGCCGGTGTAGGTATTGGCGCCATTGAGGGTCAGTTGCCCGGCGCCGGACTTGACCAGCCCGCCGCCACCGGAAATCACCCCGGCCAGGGTGGTGTCGTTGCTGCCTTGCAGGGTCAGGCCGCCAGCGCCCAGGCTGATCAGGTTGTTCAGGGTCAGGCCGGCGGTACTGGCTTGCAGCACACCACCATTGGAGGTCAGCAGGCCGCTGCCGAAGGTGGCGCTGTTGTTGTACAGGGCCACCCCGCCATTGAGCGTGGTATTGCCGCTGACCACCGGCCCCTGCAGTGTCCAGGTGCCGCTGTTGAGGACCAGGTTGTTGAAATTGACGTAGTTGGCACTGGAAACCGTGCCGCTGCCGGTGGTGCCGCCACCCACGCCCAGGGTGTTTTGCAACAACAGGGTGTTGGAACCGCCAGCGCCACCGTCGATCTGCCCCGTAGGAGCAAATGTCAGGTCGACCCCCAGCAGGCCGCCCAGGGCGATGCCGATCCCACCGCCACTGCTGACCGAGGAGCCGGTGACCGCGGTGAAGCTGTTGGTACTGCCAGCGCCCAGGGACACGCCGCCGGTGATCTGCCCGGTGTTGGTGAAGTTGTTGCCAGCCGTCGAGGATTGGAACGCTACCCGGCCCACCAGGGTGCCGTTGTTGGTCATGTTGACCTGGGAGCCCCCTCGCACCGCCACCACCGGCGCATCGGCAGAGAGCAGGGTCAGGCCCAGCAATGCCGAGGAACCGATGCTGCCGTTGTTGACGATGGTGGTGCTGCCGCCCGCGCCGTTGTTGATGTTCAGCGCCATGCCGTTGAGCGTGCCCAGGTTCAGGCCGAGGATGCCAGCAGTACCGTTCAGCGTACCGGTGGCGCTGTTGTTGACGTTGACCACCCCGGCGGAACCGTTGCCGATCACCGCGCCATTGCTGAGCAGGGTCACCAGCCCGAGCAGGGCCGGATCGACGGTTCCGTTGTTGTTGAAGGTAATGCCGTTGCCGGTGAGGCTGATTGCCGTGCCGCCGAGTAATGAGTTGAACGTCGCACCTGCGCCGACGTTGACTGTCAGGTTATCGGCAGAGCTGGCGAAGGCGTTGGTCAGGGTCGCTGTGGCATTGCCAGTGCAGTTGACGGTGTCGTTGGCCACCGGGTTGGCTGGTGAACAGGCTGCCATGGCAGCTGGGCTGGCCAGGCTCCAGAGCAGGCCGGCTATTCCAAGGCGGATGGCCATGGACAGAGGAGACAGATTGACAAACACATCCCTGGCATGACGAACGTTCACGAGCGACTCCTTTCGTGAGCAGGCTTTTCATCCGTAAAAATGCGTACTTCTCACAGGGTGCTTAGCCCTCTACTACTCGCATCGACGCCTGAAACCTGACCATTGGTAAAATTCCTTGGGCAGAAACCTAGACGACGCCATGACAGCTGCCTAATGGCCATGCACCATCAAATAGCATTAATACTTTGGAAGTATGTGGGCGCCTTTAGCGGCAAAAATTCATAAATACCCGATAATTATCAATTAGTTAAAGAAATAACCTCTTACTCTTCGGCAAGTCTCGGGGTGCAACGATCGCCCTATTTCAGTGCACTTATTCCCTCTTTCAAACTCATTCCCCTTCATGGCCGCCGCCGCCCTGCCCTGGGCCCGAAGAGCTGCTCCAGACCTGGCCAATGCAAGTTGGTACGACACATGCAAACGTTTGCGCACCTGGGAATCCAGGCTATTCGCCGATGATTGCCCAAACCTGATCCCATCCCGCACGAACAAGGATTTTCAATGCATGCCACTTCCAGGCCCACCGCGCGCTCGTACCCACGCAGCGTTTCCCTGCTACTGGGCATCGTTACCGGACTACTCAGCCCTGCCCTGTTGGCCCAACCCGCCACCCCGGACGAATCGGCCCAGGGCGAAGGCCTGAGCAAGGACGTGCAACCGGCCAAACCCGGTGCCTACCTTTCCGACTGGTACAACCAGGACCTGATGCTGATCGGCAGCAAGGACATCAGCTTCGGCCCACGCCCGGCGGACGACGTCTACCTGGAATACGAATACTTCGGACGCAAGGGGCCATTCGAGCTGTATGGCTACATCGACCTGCCGAAGATCCTCAATATCGGCAACAGCCACGACAAGGGTGTCTGGGACCATGGCTCGCCGCTGTTCATGGAACACGAACCGCGTATCTCCATCGACTACCTGGCCGGCCGCAGCCTGGCCATCGGCCCGATCAAGGAGTGGTATGTAGCCTTCGACTGGATCTACGACCACGGCAGCCGCACCGCCAACCGCGCCAACACCCTGTACAGCGGCCTGGGCACCGACATCGACACCCATTCGCGGGTCAACCTGTCAGCCAACTTCTACGGTCGCTACCAGTGGGAAAACTATGGCGCCAGCAATGAATACTCCTGGGACGGCTACCGCGCCCAGCTCAAGTACATCGTGCCCATCGACAAATTCAGCAACGGCGCGTCGCTGACCTACATCGGCTTTACCAACTTCGACTTCGGCTCCGACCTGCACAAGGACAACCCGGCCCGCACGGCCAACGCCACGGTGGCCACCAACGTACTGCTGTATTCCTTCACCCACTTGCGCTTCATGTTAGTGGGGCGCTATTTCCACAACGGTGGCAATTGGGAGGACGGCAGCGTGTTGAATTTCGGTGACGGTGAGTTCCGCGCCCGCTCAAACGGCTGGGGCTACTACGCCGGGGTCGGCTACCAGTTCTAGCGACAGCGGCACATATCGAGCAACAAGCGGCAAGACAACAACAGTTGCAACCTGGATCGATCAGGATCAGCGCCGGTCAACGGCAATCATGGAGGTGTTATGCGCGGCATTCAGAAAGTTTCGTGGATAGTGGGCCTGGGCGCGGTGCTGGCCACCGGGGCCTGGGCCAATGAGGCGCCGATCAAGCCCAAGGTGGTGCTGATCAGCATGTTCGCTCCGGAAGCGCAGAACTGGATCGAGCGCCTGGAACTCAAGCACAAGGTACGGGTACCGGGGCTGGCGGGAGAATATCCGGATATCAGCTGCAGCAACGACCGGCAGGTGTGCCTGCTGACCACCGGCATGGGCCAGACCAACGCCGCGGCCTCGACCCTGGCCCTGGCGATGTCGCCGAAGTTCGACCTGCGCAAGAGTTACTTCCTGATTGCCGGGATTGCCGGCATCAGCCCGCATCAAGGCACCATCGGCACCGCGGCCTGGGCCCATTACCTGGTGGAGTTCGGCACCCAGTGGGAGCTCGACTCCCGTGATGCGCCCAAGGAGTGGCCGACCGGCTACCTGGGGATCAACACCAAGGGCCCCAATGAGAAGCCGCCCCTGGACTACAAGACCGAAGTGTTCGAGCTCAACCCGAAACTCCAGGCCAAGGCGTTTGCCCTGAGCCAGAAGGTGACCTTGAGCGAAAGCAAGGAATCAGCGGCCTGGCGCCTCAAGTACCCCCAGGCTCCGGCCAACCAGCCGCCGGTGGTCACCCGCTGCGACACCCTGGCCGGCAATACCTGGTTCTCCGGTACGCGCTTGAGCGAACGGGCCGAGGTCTGGACCCGCTTGCTCACCGACAACAAGGGCGTTTACTGCACCACCCAGCAGGAAGACAACTCCACCTACGAGGCGCTGCTGCGGGCCAGTCGCGAAGGCCTGGTGGACGTCCAGCGCCTGGCGGTACTGCGCGCCGGCTCGGACTTCGACCGCCCAGCCCCCGGTGCCAGCGAAGTGGACAACCTGCTCAAGTACGCCGACCAGGGCGGTTTCGTGCCGGCGCTGGAAAACCTCTACCGGGCCGGCAACCCACTGGTGCAAGACATCCTCAAGAACTGGTCGAGCTGGGAACACGGCGTCCCGCAGTGATCCCGTGATCGGCCCTACCCCTACCTGTGGCCACAGCCGGACCTCTGAAACTGCGCCGACCCTGCAGGTCGTGCGCAGCCTGCGGCAGCGGCTACACAAGCAAACCCTGTAGCCGCTGCTGAGCCCGCAAAGCTGGGCCAAGGCCCGCAGGGCCTTCAACGCCCCCCGGCGCTGCCCGCCTCAAGGAATCAGGATCACCTTGTCGCCGCCACCCTGGTTGACCTCGGCATAGCGCTCCAGCCCCTGCTCCAGTGGCGATTCCAGCAATCCCTCGGGCAGCGGCAACAAACCTTCATCGAAATAGCGACCGAACTGCTCCAGCATCGCCGCGCATTCCTCGACGCCATACAGCAACGAATTGATCCCCACTACCGAGCCGCCCCTGCGATACAGGGCCAGCGCCGGCAACTGCACATGGCCATCCACCGGCGCGGCGATGATGGCGATCCGGCCGAACGTGGCCAAGGCCGGCACCGCTGCCGGCAGCCAGAAGCCAGTGGTGTCGAAGATCACCTCGGCGCCGCCGGCATAATGCTCGCCCACCTGGGTCGCGAGGCTCTCCGGCTGCGCCAGTTGCAGCGCCGGATAACCCTGGGCCTGCAATGCCTGCACTTGCTCCGGTCGACGCGCCGCCGCCAGCACCTGGGCGCCACGAACCTTGGCCAGGGCCAGGGCCGCAGTGGCCACGGCGCCGCCGCCGATCACCAACAGCCGGGTACCGGCCACCACGCCGCTACGCTCCAGGGCATCCCAGGCGGTGGTATAGGGCACACCGAGGCTCGCGGCCTGGGCAAAGCTCAGGTGCCGGGGCTTGAGCGCCACGCCCCTGGCCGACAACACCACGTACTGGGCATGACTGCCGTCGGCGAAAAAACCCAGGTCCCTGCCGGTGCCCCAGACTTCCTGGCCGATCAAGTCGTCCGGCCCCTGCTCCACCACCCCGGCGAAATCCCGTCCGGGAATCCGTGGCAACGTGGTGTAGGGAAAACGCCCGAGGACGTTCTTCACATCGCTGGGGTTCAGGCCCGCTGCCTTGATCCGTACCAGCACCTGGCCAGGGCCGGGCACCGGGGTCGGGACCTCCACCAGTTGCAAGGATGCGAGGTCGCCGGTGGCGGAAAATTGCAATGCTTTCATCAAAGGCTCCATAGGTCGGGAAAGAGTCGAAAATCAGCGCTCAGGACCACCACTGGCTGAACAGTTGGCGGCCCAGGGGCCACAGTTGTTCGCCACCGAGCATGCCCAGCAGCCCCACCAGGGCGATGGCCGGCGGTGCCGGGGAGCGCACCTGCAAGGCACCGTAGAGCAGCCCGACCAACAGGCCGGCTGCCAGGGACATCAGGTAATTCATGGTTCACTCCCAAAAGGCCGTGGTGCATGGGCTCGGCTACAACCACCGCGTCGTTTCATGCAGCCGCTGCCGCAGGCTGCGCATGGCCCGCAGGGCCACGGTCCTGCGTCCCTGAACGCAGCCTCGCAGGCTCGGTAGCGACTACAGGTATGGAGTGGATTCTAGAGGCAAGGAGACAGTGGCATCGGCCAAGTACTTCAGGCTATCGGCCAAAGCATCGCGGTGTCTCAGGCCGAGGGCTGGCCAGCGACGTACTGCGAGGGGGCGACACCCAGCTCGCGGCGGAACATGTCGCTGAAACTGCTGGGGGAGTAACCCAGCTCCCGGGCGATCCGGCTGACCGGCACGCCCTGGATCAGCTCCGCCGCCGCCGTGGCCAATTGCACCTGGCGCCGCCACTCGGCAAAGCCCAGGCCCAGGCGCTCCTTGAACAGCCGCGCCAGGGTGCGCACGCTGGCCCCGACGGCCTCGGCATGCTGCTCGAAGGAAATCTCCAGGGACGGCGCCGCCATCACCGCCTGGCACAGGCTGCACAGGCGACGGTCGGCGGCATCGGGCAAGACGATCTTCAACTCCGAGCGCCGGGCCCGTTGCAGCTCCAGCAGGGCCAGGCCCACCAGGGCCTCGTAGTAGTCAGGCTGGGGCGGTTCGAGCTCCACCAGGCGCACGATCAACTCCCGCAGCAAGGTATCCACTTGCAGCACCTGGACCCTGGCATCCAGGGTCGCCGCCAGGGACGGGCGCAGGTAGATGTTGCGCATCTGCAGGTCGCTGACCACGCGGATGCCATGGACCACACCCGGCGGCAACCAGACCGCCCGTTGCGGCGGCACCACCAGGGCCTCATGGGGCGTCTCGACCCACATCACCCCGCTCATGGCATACAGCAACTGGCCCCAGTCGTGCTCGTGGGGCTCGACGAACAGCCCGCGCGGGTAGGTGCGCGCCAGGGGTTGTACGGGAATCGCGGTATCCGAAAGGTCGGGAGGTGCGGCTAGGGCCATGGCAAGGTCGTGCTGGATCGGCGGGAGCCCATGGTAACCAGCCGCCCCAGGCGCCGCCAGCATCGCCCGCCCCCCCCCGCATTCGATCCGATACGTCGGGACATGCAGCCCATGCATTGGGATAGCACCTGCGGCACAGCAACCGTTGGTAGCCCGAGCGGGTAATCGGAATGAATTTTTCCGTTCCCACAGAATCACTTCAAGGATCACAGGGAGGAATCAACGCTTTATGAACAACGCAAAGCTCTTCGTCATCGAGTACACCCTCCATGGCAACCCCAAGTCCTTCATCATCCGCCAGGAGAAGATGGACAATGCCGAGGCCTGGCACTGGGCCAGTTGCGACGCCGGAGTCGGCCGCATCGGCCGGTTCGGGCGTGAGCAAGTGAAGAAGACCAGCCGCCCCATGGCGGAAAAGTTCGGTATCGAGAACGTCACCTGGCGTCCTTCGGTCTAGCCGGGCGTACGGAGGGAGCCGCCCGGCCCCCTCCGCGCTTACCTGCGATTCAATCCCAGCCTTGCAGGCGCAGGGTCGCCCGCACCAAGCGCTGCTCCTCGTCTTCGATCTCCTTGAGGCCCTGGGCAATGCCCTGGATATGGGCCTGCGCGGCCTTGCGCGCCTGTTCCGGCAAGCGACCGGTGACCGCGTGGTACAAGCGCGCATGCTGGCGGTCGATCTGGCGCTTGTGCAATGGCCGGTGAAAGAGGTTGTTGACCGAGGCGAACACCGAATTGAGCAACAGGCCATTGAGCGAGCCCAGGGTCTGCACCAGCACCGGATTGTGCGAAGCCTCGCAGATGGCCAGGTGGAAGGCGTGGTCCAGGCGCGCCTGGGCAGCGGGTTCCAGGGCCTGCTCATGGGCCTCCAGCATTGCCTGGTAGCTGCGACCGATAAGCACGAAATCCGCCTCGGTGCCACGCAAGGCCGCCAGCCGCGCCGACTCTCCCTCCAGCAGCGCGCGAACCTCCAGCAGGTCGTAGAGGGTCCGTGGCTGGGAGCTGAACAGGTGCAGCAACGGCGAGCCCGCCGCCGGGGCCGACAGTTGAGCCACCTGCGAGCCACGGCCTTGCACTGTGTCGATGATGCCCCGGGCCCGCAGCAGCTTCAGGCCCTCGCGCAGGGCCGTGCGCGAGACCCCGAGCTTGGCGCTCAGGCGCCGCTCGGAGGGCAACCGCTGGCCGGTCTTGAATACGCCGTCGACGATCAGTCGCTCGATCCGCCCACAGACCACATCGGCCACCTGCAAGCGTGGCCCTGCTGGCTTGTCCTGCATCTCGTCCCCCACTGGTATGACCAGTCATCTAGCGGTTCGCGGCCCGCTCCAGGTTCACTTGCAAGCTGTTGAAGTTACTTGGGTTTACCGAAAACCCGGGACAGCGGCCAACAATAAAGTGGTTCGACCATTGCCGGCGCACATGGACACTAAGGCGCCCCGGGCCAATGATGCAAGGCATGCGTGATGCAGTCGCGACCTGATAACAACGACACAAGGTCATTCGCCAGCCATGACGATTCTCTACGATGAACGCCTCGACGGCGCCCTGCCCGAGGTCGACCGCCAGGCCTTGATCCACGCCCTGCGCAGCCAGCTGCCGGACCTGGAACTGCTGGACCGCCAGGAGCAGCTCAAGCCCTACGAATGCGACGGCCTGAGCGCCTACCGCAGCACCCCGCTGCTGGTGGCCCTGCCCCGGCGCCTGGAGCAAGTGCAGCAGATCCTCAAGATCTGCCACCAGCAACGGGTACCGGTGGTGGCCCGGGGCGCCGGTACCGGCCTGTCCGGCGGCGCCCTGCCCCTGGAAAAGGGCCTGCTGCTGGTGATGGCTCGGTTCAAGGACATCCTCAAGATCGACCCCGCCGCGCGCTGCGCGCACCTGCAACCTGGGGTGCGCAACCTGGCGATCTCCCAGGCCGCGGCGCCCTACGAGCTGTACTACGCCCCCGACCCGTCGTCGCAGATCGCCTGCTCCATCGGTGGCAATGTCGCGGAAAACGCCGGTGGCGTGCACTGCCTGAAATACGGCCTGACCGTGCACAACCTGCTCCAGGTGCGGATGCTCACCGTCGAGGGCCAACCCCTGACCCTGGGCAGCGAGGCCCTGGACTCACCGGGCTTCGACCTGCTGGCGCTGTTCACCGGTTCCGAGGGGCTGCTGGGGGTGATCACCGAAGTCACGGTCAAGCTGCTGCCCAAACCGCAGATCGCCAAGGTGCTGCTGGCGGCCTTCGACTCGGTGGAGAACGCCGGCCAGGCGGTGGCAGCGATCATCGTCGCAGGCATCATCCCCGGCGGCCTGGAGATGATGGACAACCTGGCGATCCGCGCCGCCGAAGACTTCATCCATGCCGGCTACCCGGTGGACGCCCAGGCCATGCTGCTGTGCGAGCTGGATGGGGTCGAGGCCGATGTCCACGACGACTGCGAGCGGGTGCGCCAACTGCTGCAACAGGCCGGCGCCAGCGAAGTGCGCCTGGCCCGGGACGAGGCCGAGCGCGCGCGGTTCTGGGCCGGGCGCAAGAATGCCTTCCCGGCGGTGGGCCGCTTGTCGCCGGACTACTACTGCATGGACGGCACCATTCCCCGGCGCCAACTGCCCGCCGTGCTGCACGGCATTGCCCGGCTGGCCGCCGAGCACCAGCTGCGGGTGGCCAACGTGTTCCATGCCGGCGACGGCAACATGCACCCGTTGATCCTGTTCGATGCCAACCAGAGCGGGGAACTTGAGCGGGCGGAAACCCTGGGCGGCAAGATCCTCGAGCTGTGCGTGGCCGTGGGCGGCACCATCACCGGTGAGCACGGCGTGGGCCGGGAGAAGATCAACCAGATGTGCGTGCAGTTCAGCAGCGACGAGCTGAGCCTGTTCCACGGCATCAAGCGCGCCTTCGACCCCCTGGGCCTGCTCAACCCCGGCAAGAACATCCCGACCCTGCACCGCTGCGCCGAGGCCGGGGCCATGCACATCCACCATGGACAACTGCCCTTTCCCGAACTGGAGCGATTCTGATGGCCGCCCCCACCGATTGCGACGCCAGCGAAGCCCTGCTGGAGCAGGTACGCGACGCCCTGGACAACGCCACCCCACTACGCATCCAGGGCTCCAACAGCAAGGCGTTCCTGGGTCGCGACAGCGCTGGCGAAATCCTCGATACCCGGGTCCATCGCGGCATCGTCAGCTATGACCCCACCGAACTGGTGATCAGTGCCCGGGCCGGGACGCCGCTTAGCGAATTGCAGGCGGTACTGGATGCCGCCGGGCAGATGCTGCCCTGCGAGCCGCCGGCGTTCGGTACCGGTGCCACCCTGGGCGGCATGCTCGCCACTGGCCTGTCCGGGCCTCGTCGGCCCTGGGCCGGGGCGGTGCGTGACTTCGTCCTTGGCACCCGGATCATCAGCGGCCTGGGCCAGCACCTGCGTTTTGGTGGCGAGGTGATGAAAAACGTCGCCGGCTACGACCTGTCGCGGCTGATGGCCGGCAGCTACGGCTGCCTGGCTCTGGTGACCGAAGTCTCGCTGAAGGTGCTGCCCAAGCCCCGCCACTGCCTGAGCCTGAGCCTGGAACTGCCTGCCGGGCAAGCCCTGGCCAGGCTCGCGCAATGGGGCCAGCAGCCGTTGCCCATCAGTGCCGCCTGCCACGATGGCAGCTTCCTGCACCTGCGCCTGGAAGGGGGCGAAGGCTCGGTGGCCGCGGCCCGCGATCGGCTCGGCGGCGAGCCCCTGGACAGCCGCTACTGGAACCGACTCAACGAGCAGCAACTGCCCTTCTTCGACCCCGGCCTGCCGCTCTGGCGCCTGTCGTTGCCGCACAACACCCCGGAGCTTGCGTTGCCCGGCATCCAATTACTGGACTGGGGCGGCGCCCAGCGCTGGCTCAAGTCCGATGCTCCGGCCGAGCGCATCCGCGCCGTGGCCAGCGCCGCCGGCGGTCATGCCAGTTGCTACAGCCATGGCCTGCTGGACAGCCCCTTCCAACCCCTGGAACCGACCCTGCTGCACTATCACCAACGCCTCAAGGCGCAGCTCGATCCCCAGGGTATCTTCAACCCCGGCCGACTCTACGCGGAGCTCTGACCCATGCAGACCACCCTCAGCCCCGAGGCCCGGCAGTTGCCACGGGCCGCCGAAGCCGAACGCATCCTGCGCAGCTGCGTGCATTGCGGGTTCTGCAACGCCACCTGCCCCACCTACCAGGTGCAGGGCGACGAGCTGGACGGGCCGCGCGGCCGCATCTACCTGATCAAGCAGGTACTGGAGGGCGCCGCGGTCACCCATCAGGCGCAGTTGCACCTGGACCGCTGCCTGTCATGTCGCAACTGCGAGACCACCTGCCCATCGGGCGTCGAGTACCACAACCTGCTGGACATCGGCCGGGCAGTGGTGGACGCCGCCCTGCCCCGGCCCGCCGGCCAGCGCCTGCTGCGCCAGGGCTTGCGGGCCCTGGCGGGCAACCCGCAGCTGTTCAAGACACTGGTGCTGGGCGGCAGCCGCTTGCGCCCACTGCTGCCCCAGGCCCTGCAAGACAAACTGCCGCGCCAGGTATCCACCGCCGGCGTGCGCCCGGACAGGGTCCACGCGCGGCGCGTGCTGCTGCTCGAAGGCTGCGTGCAGCCGGGGCTGTCGCCCAACACCAACGCGGCCGCGAGCCGGGTCCTGGATCGCCTGGGCATCAGCGTGCAGCCGGTGGCCGAGGCCGCGTGCTGCGGCGCCGTGGACTACCACCTGGATGCCCAGGAGCGCGGCCGCCAGCGGGCCCGGCACAACATCGATGCCTGGTGGCCGCACCTGCAACAAGGTGCCGAGGCCATCGTCCAGACCGCCAGCGGCTGCGGCGCCTTCGTCAAGGACTACGGGCACCTGCTGGCCGACGACCCGGCCTATGCCGCCAAGGCGCAGCAAGTCAGCGCCCTGGCCCGGGACCTGGTGGAGGTGGTGCGGGCCGAACCTCTGGCAGCGCTGCAAGTACGCAGTGGACAGCGCCTGGCCGTCCATTGCCCCTGCACCCTGCAACATGCCCAGCAACTGGGCGGCGCCGTGGAAAGCCTGCTGCAACGCCTGGGTTTCAACCTGACTTCAGTGCCCGACGGCCACCTGTGCTGCGGCTCGGCCGGCACCTATTCGCTAACCCAGCCCGCCCTGGCCCGGCAACTGCGCGACGACAAGCTGCGGGCCCTGGAAAGCGGCAGCCCGGACGTGATCGCTACGGCCAACATCGGCTGCCAGAGCCACCTGGATGGCGCCGGGCGCACCCCGGTACGCCACTGGATCGAACTGCTGGACGCCGCCCTCAACCCTTGAACCCCCTGGAGCCTGCCATGCACCACAAAGCCGTGTTGTGCCAAGACGACGTCAGCCGCATCCTCGCCGCCGCCCGCACCGAGGCCCACCGCCAGCAGTGGCCGGTGAGCATCGCCGTGGTCGATGATGGCGGCCATCCCCTGGCCCTGGAGCGCCTGGACGGCTGCGCACCGATCAGTGCCTACATCGCCTTAGAGAAAGCCCGCACCGCCGCCCTGGGCCGGCGTGAGTCCAAGGCCTACGAAGACATGGTCAATGCCGGGCGCAGCGCCTTTCTCTCAGCGCCGCTGCTGACCTCCCTGGAAGGCGGCGTGCCGATTCGCGTGGATGGCCAAGTGGTCGGCGCGGTGGGCGTGTCCGGCGTGCGCTCCGGCGAAGATGCCCAGGTGGCGCAAGTGGCCGCCAACTGCCTGGAAGGCTCCTGAGCCCTCAGCTACGGCGCAGGCTGCTGCGGTACATGAACAGCAAGGCCAGGGCCAGGCACAGCATCGCCAGGATACGGTTGCCGGAGAGTGCCATGGCCGGGTTGCCGAACCAGCCGAAATGGTCGATCAACATGCCCATGCCCAACTGCCCGAGGATCACCGCCACCGTCGCCACGGCAGTCCCGACCCGGGGCACCGCGCCAACCATCACCAGCATGTACACCACGCCGAACAGCGCGCCGCTGAGCTGCCATTTGGGCGCCTGCAACAGGCCCATGGCCTGGGGCGGCTGGAAGAACACGATCAGCAGCGAGGTGACCAGGGCACCCACGGCGAAAGTCAGCAGGCTGCTGCGCAGCACCCCCACGCTCTGCCCCAGGCGGCCGTTGATCGCCGCCTGCACACTGAGCACCGCACCTGCGGCCACCACGACCACCAGCAATAGGATCAGGTTCATGTTCAACCTCGGGCAATCAGGATCAGGGCGCCGACGATCAGCACCAGGGCCAGCCAACGCTCGGCGTTGACCGGTTTGCGGGCACTGCCGAACCAGCCGAAGTGGTCGATCAGCACGCTCTTGCCGACCTGGCCGGAAAGAATCGCGATCATGGTCATGGCAATGCCGATATGGGGGGTGGCCAGGGTCAACACCACCACGTAGATCGGCCCCAGCACTCCGCCCAGCAACTGCCAGCGCGGCAGCTGGCTCAAGGCCGGCCCCGGCTGCGGGCCACTGAACAGCAACAGCAAGGCCAGCAACGCCGCGCCGACGCCGAAGATGCTCAGGGTCGCCCACAGGTGGCCGACTTGGGCTCCCAGGGGGCCGAGCAAGCCGGCCTCCACCGACAGGCCCATGCCGGCCAGGATCACCAGCGGCAGCAGGGCCAGGCGTTGCCAGCCGGCAGTGGATACAGCGCTGGCCACTGGCGGTGGCAGCGTTGGGTCAAGGGTTTCGCAAGACATGGGGCACCTGTTCGGTTCATGGAATGGCGAACATTATTGGTTGCCCATGCTTTGCGATAAATGGGAGCATGCCGACAACACCTTTGCATAAAGCGCACAGCAAGGATTCCCCATGCAAGGCTTCAACGACCTGGGTTTCAAGGCCCTGCGGCTGTTCATCGCGGTGCTCGACCAGGGCAGTTTCTCTGCCGTGGCCCGGCGCGAGGGGCTAGCGCCCTCCTCCATTTCGCGGCAGATCCAGCTGATGGAACAGGCCCTGGGCCAACAGTTGCTGTATCGCCATACCCGGGCGGTCAGCCCCACCGAGGCCGGGCGCCTGTTGGGGCACCATGCCCGGCGGGTGCTGGCGCAATGGGAAGAAGCCGAGCAGGCCCTGCAAGAACAGCAGGACGAGCCGACCGGGCTGGTGCGGATCAACGCGCCGGTGGTGTTCGGCCAACGGCATATCTCGCCCTGGCTGGGCGAACTGCACCGGCGCTACCCCAAGCTGCAACTGGATATCCAGCAGACCGACAGCTACATCGACCCGTTGCAGGACGGCACCGACCTGCTGTTTCGCATCGGCGTGCTGGGAGACTCCTCGATGCAGGCCCGGCTACTGGCACCCCAGCGCTACCGGGTCGCCGCCAGCCCGGGCTACCTGGCCCGTCACGGCCACCCCCAGCACCCCGACCAGCTGCACCAGCACCAATGCCTGGCCTACAAGGGCGAAAGCGGCCAGCAACGCTAGTTCTTCCGCCAGGGCCAGGAGTCCTGGACGCCCTACAGCGTCACGGGCCCACTGACCGGCAACCACGCCGACACCCTGACCCAGGCCGCCGAACAAGGCCTGGGGCTGGTGATGTTTCCTTCCTGGCTGATCGGCGAGGCCCTGCACCAGGGCCGGCTGGTGGCGCTGTTCGAGGATTTCGAAGTGGCCACCAGCCTCGAACCGCAACAGATCGCCGCCCTGTGGCCGGGCAGCCGGCGCCTGTCGGTGAAGGTCCGCACGGTGATCGACTTCTTCGTCGAGACATTCGGGCCAATACCGTATTGGGATCGCTAGCGCGATCAGCTTCAAGCTGCAAGCTGCAAGCGGCAAGTTGAAAGACGGACGTGATCAGCCTTTGCTTGGACGCTCTGGCTTTGGCTCTGGCTCTGGCTTGAAGCTTGCCGCTAAAGGCTAGCTATGAGCCAGGCATTGGCTGCGCTGATCACGGCGAACAGGCTCCAGGCCAGCCAGCGGGTCGGCCAGCGGTTGACGAAGACGCCCATCAGGCGCGGGTCGTTGGTCATGCGGATCAACGGGTACAGGGCGAACGGCAATTGCAGGCTGAGCACCACCTGGCTCAGCACCAGCAGCTTGCCCACGGCGCCGTCGCCCAGCAGCCAGACGCCGATGAACGCCGGGATCAACGCCAGGCCGCGGGTGATCAGGCGGCGCTGCCAGCAGGGAATCCGCAGGTTCAGGTAACCCTCCATGATCACCTGGCCGGCGATGGTCCCGGTGAAGGTCGAGCTCTGCCCGGAGGCCAGCAGTGCCACGCCGAACAGCACGCTGGCCAGGGCCCCGCCCACCAGCGGATTGAGCAGGTGGTAGGCATCCTGGATCTCCACCACGTCGCTGTGCCCGGTGTTGTGGAAGGCCGCGGCGGCGAGGATCAGGATCGCCGCGTTCACCAGCAGCGCCAGGGCCAGGGAGCCGATGGTATCGATGCGCGCCAGGCGGATCGCATCGCTGCGGCTGGCAAGGTCCTTGCCCACCAGCCGGGTCTGGACCACCGAGGTATGCAGGTACAGGTTGTGCGGCATCACCGTAGCACCGAGGATGCCGATGGCCAGGTACAGCGGCGCGGCATCGCTGATGGCCGCCAGCGACGGGGTGAAGCCCCGGGCCACGTCCGGCCAGTGGGGCTTGATCAGCAACAATTCGATGAAGAAGCACACGCCGATGGTCGCCACCAGCGCCAGCATGATCGCTTCCAACCGGCGAAAACCACGGTTCTGCAAAGCCAGTACCAGCAAGGTATCGAAGGCGGTAATGACGATCCCCGTACTCAACGAGACTCCCAGCAAGAGGTGGAAAGCCAGGGCGCAGCCCAGCACTTCGGCCAGATCGGTGGCGATGATCGAGACCTCTGCCAGCAACCACTGGACCCGCGCCGAACGTGGGCTGTAGCGCTCGCGGCAGAGCTGCGCCAGGTCACGTCCGGTGGCGATGCCCAGGCGTGAGCAAAGGCACTGCACCACCATGCCCGCCAGGCTCGCCAGCAGCACCACGAACAGCAGGCTGTAGCCATAGCGCGAACCGGCCTCGATGGCCGTGGCCCAGTTGCCCGGGTCCATGTAGCCGATGGAAATCAGCAACCCGGGACCGGCAAAACGCAGCAGGCGCTTGAACAGCGAGGCACGGGGGTCGACGGTGACGGAACCGGCCACTTCCGGCGGGCAGAAAGGAGCGGTGGCGATTTTCGGCAGGCTGAATTTCACAAGGGGGATTCCACGGCGGCTTGAAGCAGGTGCCCAGCTTAGAGGTTTCGCCGCGACCGCCCAAGCCTGAAATTCATCGGCCAAGGCGAGTATGCTGCGCAGGTTCCGGCCCGGGCCGGACGTCGTTCCACCCTTGCAAGGTTTTCTCCGTGGCTGACTCCGCAACAACTCGGGCAGGCGATGCCCTGCCGCCCTTCCTGCAACCTGGCGAGCGAGTGCTGCTGTTCGATGGCGTGTGCACAACTGCGAATTAGCATGTACTGACACTCACACCATCAATTCATACCATGGACATCGTCGACAAGCGTGCAGCTCGAGATCGACTGTAGTGATCTAATTTAATCGCCCCCCATTGCGGACACCAGGACTGGAACACCATGAAGCCTGATGCCGACCTGGTGATCAAGGCTTTGGACATGGCGTATGAACGGCGTGACTGCCCCCAGAATGTGCTGTTTCACAGCGACCAAGGAAGCCAATACGGCAGCCGGAGCTTTCGCCAGCGTCTATGGTGTTATCGCTTCACGCAAAGCATGAGTCTGCGTGGAAACTGCTACGACAACGCACCGATGGAACAGTTGTTTCGCAGCCTGAAAACGGAATGGATACCGACCGAGGGCTACATGAGTGCATCGCTGGCACAGCAGGATATCGGTCGTTTTTTGATGCAGAGGTACAACTGGCAACGGCCACATCAATTCAACAGCGGGTTGGCGCCCGCAGTGGCCGAGGGAAAACCTAACGCAGTGTCCGGGATTAGTTGACCACTACACATTTGACGATACGTGTATCAAGGTACGTGGTCGGTGGTGAGGCCTATGTAAACGGCACCCCAGTGTTCGGAGAGACCTTCTCATATTGGTATGGTTTCCTCACCAACTCCTTCTTTGCTGACGGCATAAAACAGGCCAAGTAGCCTACAATGTCAGGGGCTGCAGGATGCACCGGGCGTCTCGCACGATCCGCGTCACCATCTCCCTCTGGTGGGCCACCGCTTGCCAGTATCCCTGACGCTCCGCCAGTGCCATTGCAAGCTGAAAATCCTGCTGCCTGATGGCCAAGGCTGTGTACTTGCGCGCCACCTCAGGTCAGGCGGCAAACAAGGTTTCCTCTGCTGAACGAATTGCACCCTCCTCGTCCAGCACAATGGGATAGTCGCCGTCACCGTCAATGGTGTAACACCAGGAGGAGTTTTCACTGGGCGAACAATCTAGGCCGAAGCTGACGGCCAATAGTTCAACAAAAATGCCCACCTCTATGAATGGGAATCGTGGGTGGGGCCTGGCTTCTCGCATCATGATCTCTTACCGCCTCTAATGGTCAGCATCCGGCTCCGGTACCGGACTGTCGCTCTGATTTCAGTCTGCAGAGGGAGCAGAGCCAAACTCAAGGCTTAGCGGACTGAAACCTTCGAGGCCACATGTCCCTACTGCATAACCACCAAGAGTCGGCAGAGAACATCAAGCTCTGGGCGAACAAAAATAGCTGGCTGCCGAAAGCACCAAAGCAGCTGGAGACATCGGCTAAAAAGACGTTCGCTTTGCGTTCAAAACCAAAACTCGATAACCCTGTTCATGCAAAGCAGAGCTATCCTAATCTCGTAGCTCGATTCTACTGGCGATCCGGTTCAGTAAATTTTTCCGAGTACTCCCTTCGTCTGTCTAGCTTGGCCGCTCTCGAAAAATCCGTAAGAATGCCATTTAGCCATTACCAACTGTACGGAACACTTACATGCCACGGAAGCGCAAAGGGAGCGGCGGCGGGCCGATCGCTCTATACGCCTTGTTATTCGTCGTTGCCCTCTTGGCACAAGTTCCTAAACAGGCATGGATTGCCCTTGGAATTATCTTGGGCATAGGCGTCCTAGTATGGGCCGTCAGACGCGCTACCCAGACAAAGCCCTACGCTCCTGGAGATGATATTGCCGCCGAGATTGCAGCCTCATCTCGACAAGCAACATCCCCCACTGTAACCGTTCAGTTCAATGCAAGCACCCGCGAGCGTGACTTCCACACCATCCAAATAGGTTCCCCCGGCGACAGCCAGAGCTACGCCATCCCAAAGCCAAGTGCAAAGCCCATGGGGGTTCGATGGCTTGCGGAAGGTGAATCCATTAACGTAGCCGGCCTGGCCATCCCTGGCGGAATGCTCTACATCACCGAGCGAGCGACACAGTTCGGTCAATCTGAGCCGTCCTTGATCGATGCCACGCTTCGAGTCGCGCGCTCACCTGTGAGTCTAACCGAACGGCAGATGCCCTATTGGCCAAACTACCGGAGCATCACGCCTGAGGCACGGCGAGCGTATCTGCAATGGTTGGCAGGAGGTCGTTGCCAGCCTGCTGATGCGGGATACGTGTTCCTGTTTTTCTATGGGCTTGAACGCCGCGCGTTGATCGATGCACCGACCGATCCTCAGGCCAAGGCGGAGATCCTGGCCATCAAAGCCGAGGTCAAGCGTTTGCTTGAACTCTACGGCGACAACAACTCTTTCCGTAGCTACGCCACCCGCTTGCTCGGCCATATCGACGCTGGTTCTGTTCAACCTCAAAGCTACATGAGTGAGCCCGCCGCCAGCGCCGCAGATGGTTATGAGCTGCCTATGTCACTGCGCGTTGCACTGGGCCAGATGGCCGTGGACAAGTATCCGCTGAACCCGGGCTGGGCATTGGCCTGGGCGCTCGCAGAGCCCAACATTTCCAGGCGTACACCGGTGACCCGGTGTCCTGAGCAATTCGCAGCGCTGTTCAAAAACGAATTCGCGAAACGCTATCCCAACGGCATTGCGCTCCCTCAGAACAAGACCAAGCTCAAGATTGCCTATCGCCCTGCCTCTGCCGGATTGAGCATTCCGGCAGTGGCCGTAGGCGACCTCCCCGATGTTGCGGCAACCTCAGGAACCCGTAATAAGCTGCAGGTAATTGTCGAAGAATGCACCACCGTACTCGACGGTTATAGCCGGTATCTGGGGCGCAACCCAGACGCAGGGAATAGCCTGGAAGCCATCCTGCAGTTGCCAACCGAACTCTGGCCTGCTGATGCTAAAACGGAACTCGATCAGTTGGAGCAACGCGTCGGTGGCGAAACCATCTGCATGAGCTTCGGGGAGTTGGCAGGTCGATTCAAATCCGCCGGCGCGCTTTCCCGCGACAAAGTGATCGCGCTCGCCCGGGCTTTGGAAAGCAAGCGGATCGGATTGGAGCCCGATATCCTTTCCGGCAGCCGTACGCCCAAGGCAGAAGATACCATCGCGCTGTTCGCCGCGGACTCTGACGAAGGCACGCTTCGCGCTACCGATGCCTACAGCGCTGCAGCAGTGACTTTAGACCTGGCCAGTGCAGTCGCTGCGGCAGACGGTGACACCTCACTTGAGGAGATAAGTCTGCTATCAAGCCACATTGACTCGTGGGATCACCTTTGCGTTGCGCATCGTAAACGCTTGAAAGCGCACCTCCAAATCCAGCTGAAGCAACCGCCCACACTAGCAAGCCTCAAGAAGAAACTTGAGCCGTTGACCATCGAAGCCAAACGAAAAATTGCTAGCTTTCTGGCCCACCTGGCACATGCGGATGGTGAAGTGACACCACAGGAAGTGAAGCTGCTTGAGCGCGTGTACAAATCGCTCGCTCTCGATCCGCAGTTTGTCTACAGCGACCTCCATAGTGCAGCCGTTCGCCCCTCTCATGTAGTGGAGGCAACAATCGTAACTGCCGCGCCGGGCACGGAAATTCCGGCATCAGAAAGCGCTGGTTCAGGCTTTGCGCTCGACATGACCAAAGTTGCTCGCCTGCAACAAGAAACGGCAGAAGTGTCGGCGCTACTGGCCAGCGTCTTCAGTGAGGAAGCGTCCACTGAAGCACCTAGCGCACTTGAGCCCGAGTCACCCCAACGGCAGGAAAACAGTACCGCCGAACAGCTTGCTACCGTACATGGCTTGGACGTTGAGCATTCTGCGTTCCTTCGACTTCTAGTTTCACGACCTGAGTGGAGCCGTGCCGAGCTGGAAGACGCAGCCAATGATATGGAACTGATGTTGGATGGCGCCTTGGAGCGGATCAACGACACAGCGTTCGAGCTATTCGATATGCCCGTGACCGAAGGCGATGATCCCATCGAAATCAACCCCGATATTCTGGATGAATTAGCCCTATGAGTAAGATACGAGCCAAGGATCGCGACGCGGTCATTCAATCGCTGCGTGCAGGTGTTGTGCCCCGTGTTGGGCAGCATCTGATCCAGGTAGGTCGGGCGGGTGAACTCGACTCACTGCTCAAAGATGTGGATCGTCTCGCGGATGGCGGCTCGGCATTCCGTGTCGTTGTTGGTGAGTACGGCGCGGGCAAAACCTTCTTCCTCAACCTGGTTCGCGGCATCGCTATGGAGCGCAAGCTCGTCACGATGCACGCTGACTTGAATCCTGACCGCCGTCTTCATGCTTCGGGTGGCCAAGCGCGCTCCCTTTATTCCGAGCTGGCAAAAAACATGGCCACGCGCACCAAGCCCGATGGCGGCGCGCTCCAGGGTATCGTCGAGAAATTCATCTCCCAAGCTAAATCGGAAGCCAAGGCCAATGGTGTCGAGAGCGAGGTGGTCATTCGTGAGTACCTGGCGGAGCTCACCGAGATGGTCAACGGCTATGACTTTGCCGACGTCATTGCCGCCTACTGTCGCGGCTTCGAGGAAGGCAATGAGCAGCTCAAGGCTGACGCCATCCGTTGGCTGCGCGGAGAGTTTTCCACCAAAACCGATGCCCGCGCTGCACTGGGTGTGCGTACAATCGTGGACGATGCTTCCGTCTACGATCAGTTGAAATTGCTGTCACGGTTCGTTCGCCTGGCTGGCTTCGGCGGCTTGATGGTCTGTCTGGATGAATTGGTCAACCTGTACAAGTTGGCAAACACCCAGGCCCGCAATGCCAATTACGAACAGATTCTGCGCATCCTCAACGATTCTTTGCAGGGCTCCGCTGAAGGCCTGGGCTTTGTGCTGGGCGGCACACCGGAGTTTCTAATGGATACTCGTCGAGGGCTCTACAGCTACCCAGCCCTGCAATCACGTCTAGCGGAAAATACCTTCGCGAAATCTGGCCTGGTCGACCTTTCTGGGCCTGTCATTCGGCTCAGCAGCCTGACCCCAGAAGACTTCTACGTACTGCTGCAGAAGCTTCGCAATGTCTATGCCTTCGGCGAACCTGAGAAGTTCTTGCTGCCGGATGAAGCCATTCCTGCCTTCATGGCGCACTGCAACCAACGCTTGGGCGAGGCGTACTTCCGGACACCACGCACGACCATTACAGCCTTCATCAACCTGCTCGCAGTAATCGAGCAAAACCCGACAGCGGACTGGCGAACGTTGCTGGGAGCCGTGGAGCTGTTCAGGGATGAGGGTGGGCAACAAGATCTTGAAGTCGAGGCCGACGATGAGCTCGCCAGCTTCAAGCTCTGACTCTTCTTCGTTCGAACGTCTACACCCCGAAGTTCAACAATGGGTCTGGTCACAGGGGTGGACGTCATTACGTGATGCCCAGGAGTGGGCGGTACCGGCCTTGGTGGGCGCTGATCGCGATGTGATTATTGCAGCGTCAACCGCCGCAGGTAAAACAGAGGCCGCATTCCTACCCATCTTGACCAACTTGCTCAACGACAGTGAACATGCTGGCGCGGTGCTGTATATCAGCCCGCTCAAGGCACTGATCAACGACCAATGGGACAGGCTTAGCCGGCTATGTGAAAGGCTCGAGCTACCCGTCGTTGCTTGGCATGGTGACGTGGCAGCAAGCAAGAAACAACGGTTTCTGAAATCGCCTGAGGGTATCTTGCTAATCACGCCGGAGTCCCTCGAAGCCCTCTTCGTAAACAGAGGCTCGAGTTTACCTGGAGCTTTTCAGAACCTGCGCTACATCGTCGTAGATGAGCTTCATGCTTTCATTGGTAGTGAGCGCGGGAAGCAACTGCAATCGCTCATGGAACGGGTTGAAATCGTCGTCGGCAGAGCCTTGCCTCGTGTAGGGCTTTCCGCGACTCTTGGGGAGATGTCACTGGCCCAAAAGTTCCTGAGGCCACTTCGCCCCGATGACATTACCGTCATCGAATCGAAATCCTCTGGCCAGGAACTCCAGGTACAAGTACGTGGGTACATTGAACAGCCCATGCAGCAGCTAGTGGCGGAACACCAGGGAAGTGCGTCAACAGATGAAGAAACCGAAAAGGAAGACACCTCAGGTACCAAAGTGGCTATCGCAGGTCACCTGTACAAAGTACTGAGGGGGTATAACAACCTGATTTTCCCCAACAGACGCCAAGAGGTTGAATGGTTTGCCGACCGTCTGCGCTCACTGTGCGAGAACGATGGAGTGCCAAACGAGTTCTGGCCGCACCATGGCAGCTTATCCAAGGAACTGCGGCAGGATGCAGAACGGGCGCTGAAAGCGGGAGATCCTCCAGCTTCTGCCGTATGCACTACCACCCTGGAGCTGGGTATCGACATCGGTAACATCAGGACGGTCGCGCAGATCGGCTGTCCGCCCTCCGTGGCGAGTCTTAGACAACGGCTTGGCCGCTCAGGTCGTCGACCCGGTGAGCCTGCCATGCTCAGGGTGTACTGCCGAGAGCACCCCTTAACGGATCAGTCTGACCTCTCCGATCAGTTGCGTGAAGGCCTTGTCCAAACGGTCGCCATGATCCGCTTGCTGATCAGTGGATGGTTTGAGCCACCTCGGTCGGGAGGCTTGCACGCCTCGACACTGGTGCAACAGTGCTTGTCGTCTATTGCTCAGCTCGGCGGTGCATCGGCGGCGCAATTATGGGGAAATCTTATAGCAAGTGGCGGTTTTGCGAGCGTCACCAAGCCTGATTTCCTGTCTTTGCTCAAAGGTATGGGTGAGAAGGAGTTGATCGTCCAGGACAGCTCAGGACTTCTGCTGCCAGGCGAACTCGGGGAGCGGTTGATCAACCACTATGAGTTCTACACCGCCTTCACGAGCGATGAAGAGTTTCGTTTGCTCCGGGATGGCAAACCACTTGGCTCGCTGCCCGTCAGCAAACCCCTGACTAAGGGGCAACGCATCATTTTCGGCGGCAGACGCTGGCAGGTTCAGGATGTTGACCTTGAAGCGAAGGTTATCGTGGTCACGCCGGCGCGGGGCGGCGAGCCCCCTCAGTTTGATGGGCTCGGTGCGCAGGTGGATGATCGCGTCAGGCTTGAAATGCGAAACGTGTTGATGGAAACCACCCCCTGTCCCTTCCTGGACAAGCACGCTCAAGCCCTTCTGGAGGATGCTCGGAGTAACTTCCGTGCCCTCGGCTTGGGTAGCACGTCAATTGTTGGCTCCGCCAGTGTCAGCTACGTGGCGACCTGGCGAGGGGACTACACCAACGATGCGCTGGCATTACTGCTACGGCATGTGGGTATTCATTGTGAAAACACAGGGCTCTTCCTGCAAGTTGCATTCAGTGTGGAGGACACGTTGCGAGCGTTGCGCGTGGTCGGTCAAATGGACGTTTCGGATGTGGAGCCCATCCTGGAAAACGTTGAAAACATGATCCGAGAAAAATGGGATTGGGCCCTTCCCCGCTCGCTCCTAATGAAGTCGTTTGCCTCAAGCCATCTTGATCTCCAAGCTGCAGTCATCACAGCGCGACTTCTAAGTGAGGAAGCGAGGGCGAAATATCCGTGGCCTCCTCTCCTAGAATCTGTCCCCCATCCTGGTTAACCAAAAGCCCCTCGAAGGGCCCATTTTTAATCAAACCAAATTCACTTGGTCAGCCAGGAATCCACAGTTTCAGAGCCATACTGCGCCTTCCATTCCTTCAGCGTCTTGTGGTTACCACCTTTGGTTTCGACGACTTCGCCTGTATGCGGATTCTTGTAGCATTTCACTTGGCGTGGCTTGCGAATGCCGGCTTTCGACTCGGTGGCAGGAGCACGGCGACCGGCTTGTGGGTCAAGCAGGCTGATCACGCTCGGTAAGCTGTAGCTGTACTCGGCGAGCAAAGCGCGTAGCTTGGTTTCAAATTCGATTTCTTTCTTGAGGCCAGCATCGCTTTTCAGAGCTTCCAATGCTTGGAGTTGCTCAGCAAGGTGTCTTTCGAGCTGGCGGAATTCGGTGAGCTTGGACATAACAAATCTCGATTGGTAGGTAGCTAACAGTATATTGCAAATTGCTCATTGGTATTGCTTACCACAACAGAGCCTAAACGAAAAAGCCAAAAATTATGGCTGAGCCATAATTCGGGATAATTCAGTTTTGCCGTTTTCTCGACCGCCTCCAACGATAAAAAACTAGTATCACTTGCAGCACATCGTCTAACACAATAAGCCTGGCCAGTTGGCCGAAATCAGCGGCATCTCCTCTCGTCGATACGCTCCACTTTGCTTATTTCCAAATCTACACCTGGCGTGGGGCCAAGCAGGTTTTTTCAGCCCGTGGATGTTGAGACAGGCAACCGACGAGCTCCAACACCTGGCGTTCTTGCATTCCCAGATCCCAATCGACCAAGCTGGGACACTGCATCCCCAAGTGGCTAAAGGTGTCGAAACCACAAAAGCCTAAAAGCCGATGGACTGAGTCAATTCAGTACTGTCCGAGTTCTTACCGCTCTACATCAACCGAGGGCCGCCACTCGCATCGTTCCTGACCTGTCAGCCCACGAAGCAAATCTCACATCAGTTGTAATAACCGGATAATGCGATCGTAGCCACAGTTTTAATGAATCGCCGAGAACCAAAGCTGCAGGCCAGGCGTTCTATCCGCTATGATCGACCCCTTCAAAGATCCTCTCTAACGTTGCAACCAGTCGTAAAAATACGAGTCACCTCTTAAGTTAAAGGGAAGTCAATTACAATGGTGACATCAAGGAAGCACAAGGTATATTTCAAAGGGATATCCACTGCTATACTGACCACTTTTTCAGCGATAGCTATCGGAATGAATTTTGAAAATAATAAGGATACCAACGGAATGCAGAGCATTAAGTTTCAAAAAGTAATTGATCTAAGCCATATTATTAGTTCCACGATCCCGCTCTGGCCTAACGACCCTCCAGTGGAGTTTGACGTAATAGCCTTACAAGAAAAAGACGGCTATTACCTGCGCCGCTTCAGTATTGGCGAGCACAGTGCGACTCACATGAATGCTCCCAATAGTTTTTATCCTAATGCCATTGGAATAGACTCCTATAAACCAGAGTCTTTGGTACGCCCAGCCGTCGTAATTGATATACGAGCCAAGGCTAGAGATAACCCGGACTATGTGATTGACCTTCAAGATATTGAGAAATGGGAACAGGCCAATGGCCGTATTCCCCAAAATTCATTGGTTTTATTTTATACGGGATGGCAAGCCCTGTGGAATGATCCCAAGCGTTTTATCAATGAAGACGCGAAAGGCCCACACTTTCCGGGTGTGGGCGCTGCCACGACCAAGTTTCTACTCGAAGAGCGCAAGATAGCCGGTGTCGGCATAGATACGCATGGTGTCGATCCTGGCCAAGATACGGTTTATGCCACTAACCGCCAAATTTTGGCGGGAAATGGTATCGTCCTAGAGTGCTTAACTAATCTCGATCAGCTACCTACAAAGGGCTCAACTCTGGTCATTGGTGTTCTTAAACTTAAAGAGGGGTCAGGTTCTCCTGTCTCCGTAATGGCGTTTTTGCCCTAAGGGCTTTCAACCTGAAGCTCAACCCACTACCGAAGTACTGGCCCGCAATTGCTGGTAGTTGGCTGCATGCTGAAGTACTTGGGTCAGACTCTGGAAATTTGCCGGTTTGGTTAAAATATCATTGGCGCCGGCGGCCTTAAAGCGCTTTATTTCGCTAGAAAACGCGCTTGCAGTAAACGCAACAATATAGCAAGTATCGCCCAATGGTAGGTTACGAATTCTGCGGATGGCTTCTAGCCCATCCATAACAGGCATATTTATATCCATGAATATAATGTCTGGAGTCCATGTCATACACTGATTGACTGCCTCCAGACCATCTGACGCAAGCGTAGGTGCATACCCAAGCGCCTGCAGCATTTCCAAAGCAACTTTTTGGTTAATCGGGTGATTTTCCACCAATAAGATATTGAGACAATAATTTCTAGAAAAAGACGAGTCGAAGCTCACCACTAGCTTATGATCATTTTCGGAGGGGATTTCCGAAGCTGAAAAAGGCTCTATGGGGAGAGAGAAGGAAAATGTTGATCCAACCCCAGGTTCACTAGTAAAGGATAAAGTCCCTCCTTGCACGTCGACTAAATTCTTGCAAATTGAAAGGCCGAGACCGCTACCGGTAAAGCGTTGACTCGTCGATCCTTTGAATTGAGCGAAGGGCATAAATAGGTTGTCTTGCCTCTCCCTAGGGATACCTATTCCGGTATCAGATATGGAGAAGTCCAGTTGAGATCGAGAGGGAGAACTGCTGGTCTTGACCTGGAGTGAAACTGTTCCACTTTCGGTAAATTTTACTGCATTCCCCATCAAATTGATCAATATCTGACGAAGGCAGTCGATATCGATTTTTACCAAAGTTGGCACATTCGGTGATACCTGCGCCTCAATGATGATTGGCTTGCCCTGAACATTTTGCCTAATCATTTCAAGGCTGGAGGACACCAACTTTCTTACTTCAAATACGCTAGGCCTCAACTCAAGCTTTCCCGCTTCGATTTTTGCCAGATCGAGAATATTATCGATAAGAGACAGCAAGACTCGCCCACTAGTATGAATCGTGTTCACCAGACCACTTTGCTCGACACTTAAAGAAGAAGCGGCTAGTAACTCCGTCGCACCAATAACTCCGTACATAGGCGTGCGAATCTCATGACTCATAGTGGCTAAAAATCTAGTTTTTGAGCGATCAGCATCCTCGGCGGCATTTTTTGCATGATTCAAAACCTGTTCATTTACTTGCAATTGCTGGAGATGAGTCCGCATACGAAATAAGTCAACCACAAACAAAAGACTAAAGGCGAGAAATACCAGAATGGCAAGTATGATATGGTGCAAGGAATCCTTTTTAAGTTGCTGGTAGTAGTTGGCCAACAATATCTCCGCTCCAGCTACATAAATCGTGCCGTCTTGAGACTTCATTGGAATGAAGACCGCACGAAAATCCCCCCAATGATCCGTGTAATCAATCCAGGTCGGTTCCGTACGACCAAAACTATCGAGCAGAGCCTGACTAGCATCAGGATAGGGATCAAAAAAGCGTACAAAGTTCTGCTCTTGAATTTCCTTTTCCAATGCGCTTGAGCTGACCAGATAGGCTTTCCCTGACCGTTTTATTACACTGTAGACAAAGGTAGTACCCATTGACTCGTTGAACTGAGAAAGCCGCTGAATAGTGTTCCAGTCTTCAGCCTCCGATTTGGAATGCCTGTCTACCAAGTTATCATGGTAGCGGTCGCCGAGGATGGCCGCTCCCCCCAATGCGGCATGCCGCAACTTGTCATTAAGATTAGCCGTTAGAATTCCTTTAGTCTCAGCATAGAGGTAGTAAATATAGCCACTAACACCTACTATATAAACTAAGAGAAAAGCCCATGTCTTCCGTCTGATTTTGAACATTCATGACAGCCTCCATACCGTCATCTAGATCATAGTTTGCTTTTGAATATTTTCAAGCCTCGATGAGTTATAACTCACCTGACCGAGTATATGGTTCCTCTGAAGCTCCTTAATTTTCTGCCCTGAGAGACGTGCCTGACTGGATCAACTTGAGGGAAGGTCAGATTGGTCTGTCCCGGAACTGGTGGACAGGTAGTTAAGAGTTACTGCTCGCATAGCGCCGCTCAAACTCCATCGGGCTGAGATAGCCCAGCGTCGAGTGGCGGCGACAGTGATTGTAAAAGCGGATGTAGTCGAACAGGTCGGTTTTCGCCTCGTGGTAGCTGGCATAGCGCGTCAGGTACCTACCGGATGGGTTCTTCGACCTACTGGTTATCGATGAGGGGCATGAGTACAAGTACAGCGGATCGGCCCAGGGCCAAGCTATGGGTGTTCTCGCGGCAAAAGCACGCAAAACCGTGCTGTTGACCGGGACGCTCATGGGCGGCTACGCCGACGACCTGTTCTACCTTCTGTTCCGTATTCTGACCCGCCGAATGATCGAGGACGGCTATCGGCCTAACGCCCGGGGCAGCATGGCGCCCGCAGCTATGGCGTTCATGCGCGATCACGGGGTCCTGAAAGACATCTATACCGAGCGCGATGGAGATTCGCACAAGACAGCAAAAGGCAAGAAGCTCTCAGTTCGAACAGTGAAAGCCCCGGGCTTCGGCCCGAAAGGCATCCACCGCTTCGTACTGCCCTTCACCGTGCTCCTCAAGTTGAGAGACATCGGCGGGAACATCCTACCCACCTACAACGAGGAGTTTATCGATGCACCAATGGCACCTGGTCAGGCATCCGCCTACCAGAGCCTGGCCTCCAAGCTGACAGCAGAGCTTAGACAAGCCCTTGCACGGCGAGACACTACCCTTCTTCTGGGCGTTGTCCTCAATGTACTGCTGGCCTGGCCAGACTGCTGCTTCCGATCGGAAATGGTCAAGCACCCACGCACTCGCGATACCCTGGCCTTCGTGCCGGCGATTTTCAACGACGAGCAACTGATGCCCAAGGAGCAGGCTTTGTTAAGCCTTTGCATCGAGGAAAAAACGAAAGGCCGCAAGGTCCTCGCCTACACAGTCTACAGCGGGACACGCGACACAACGTCCAGGCTGAAGAAGGTCCTCGAGCAGGCCGGTCTCAAGGTGGCGGTACTGCGGGCCAGCGTTGACACCTCGCACCGTGAAGACTGGATCCTCGATCAGGTCGACCGTGGCATCGATGTGCTGATCACCAACCCGGAGCTGGTCAAGACTGGGCTGGACCTGCTTGACTTTCCAACCATCGTGTTTCTGCAAACGGGATACAACGTCTACACCCTGCAGCAAGCAGCACGGCGGTCCTGGCGCATCGGGCAGAAACATCCAGTGCGTGTGATTTTTTTGGGCTATGCCGGCAGCTCGCAGATTACCTGCCTACAGCTTATGGCCAAGAAGATCGCAGTAGCTCAAAGCACGTCAGGGGATGTGCCGGAATCAGGATTGGACTCTTTAAATCAAGATGGAGACTCGGTTGAAATGGCCCTGGCCAGACAACTAATTACTGCATAAGTTAAGCCACCTTCGGGTGGCTTTTTACCCATTCGAAAATTTAAATTTTAAATTCTAATTACTCTCTCTTTTCAGGAGCAGTACCACGACAATGAGAACGAGTTTCACTACAAGCAGTACCGGCACCGCTTATGGACCGTTCTAATGATCGTCACAGACATGAACTCTCACGCCGAAGTTGAACTGGTTACGCTGATTTAATAGCAGGATCATAAAATTGCGCTTGCTTTCTTGACTATTGATAAATTCCTGCTAACAGGCGGCTCTGTATTCCGAACTAGATAGTTACTCGCTGACCTTCGATATTATGTTGACAGACATTGAATGGAGGTATAAAAACATCTCGCAGCATGGAGCCGAGCCAGAAGTATCTGGATGACCAGGGAGAAGGTACCTCAAGACGCGCCCACGTCATTCAAGATTGGCCTCAATTTCAATATATATGTTGAGGTAGTATCCTTGGAGATTCAACAGGCGTTCACTCTTCGTGAAAACGAAGTAGCACGAGACCATGGTCAAAGCGATATTATTTACACTGAAATCGCGTCGGCGGTGGTTCGCCATAATGCCATCAAAGAGCTTGATCGTTTTGGCGAGATTCTGGCCAGCCGACCGCTTGATCATGAGGGCTTGGCAACTTTCTTTGGGACAGTTTGGGCATTTTTCAAAGACGTTCCCTCTGGCATCATTGCTCTGGCTGCTCGTATTACTGACGAGTTACTGGCCGAAGACACCTGGAACGCAACTGCAAAAGCTGCATACGTGCTCTACGCATCTGTTGACGAGTTCGGACTGCACCAACATCAGCGACACATGCTACCTACTCATCACCAAATGTTCCGGGAACTGACTGAACATCTTGGGCTGAGTCATCAAGACCTGCACAATCCAGTTTTCGTCTTGCCTGAAGGGGTCGCCATGGGCGATGCAACGCATCGTCTCTATCGTTCTGATCAACTCGGTGAGGCGCTGGGATTCCATCTCGCATCCGAGATGACGTCATCCCGTGAGTTCCAATATTTCTTGGCTGGCTTCCAGAAGTACGCCAATGAATATGGGCTTAAAGACGAGGACGACCCGGTTCTGGCCTTCTTCGCCGTACACTGCGAGGTTGAACCTATGCATGTCTCCACTGGGCGGGACGTTTTGGTGTCGTTCCTGAATCGTGACGAGCGCATTGGCAAACAGGCATTGCGCGGAGCCATGGCCTTCATGGATGGCTTCGAACGCATGTTCGCCGCCTTGAATCGTAAGCTGAGTCACAGTATTCAGTAATTGCGCCAAGGGCGCAGGCCTCGCCCGCGCCCTTTTACATGGAGAGTAATCATGGTTAGCAAAGAATATGAGTGCAATTTCTGCCATTATGTTTATTCGGAAGAACAAGGCGAGGAGACAGAAGGGATAGTTCCAGGGACACAGTGGGAAGACCTGCCTGAAGACTTTAAATGCCCCCACTGCCGAGCAAAGAAGAAAAACTTCTCAGAACGGACGCTCTGACGTGCTGCCCGCAAGTGCCCTCAAAGCCTTTCTCTTTGGTATTACACTTTCCATTGCCGTAGGACCGATAGCATTAATAATCATTCGAAACGGTATTCAGCATGGCAGAGCCGTTGCAATAAAAAGTGCGTTAGGGGCTGCGTTTGGCGATCTTTTATTTAGCGCCTTCGCGTTTGCAGGTGCAAGCTTAATAGTAGGATTTTTATCCAGCCATCAAAAGTTCCTGAGCGCAGCTTCGGCGCTAATTTTAATTCTATTCGGACTATACATAATATATGGCGAGTTCAAGGCCAAGACTGATGGTGGCGGCTCATCAAAAAATATTGGTTTTACAGCCACACTTATGTTAACAATTTCGAATCCATTAACTATTCTGGCCATTTCAGCATTTGCAACTCAAATTGACGAGCGAACAACAGTTCCCCTTGTGATCTCGTGCCTTAGTTTGTTTGCAGGTAGCTTATTGATTCAATGTTTGTATGCATTGGGCGGTACCATATTAAAAACATTAATCGCCAACAATAGCCATATCAGAATTCTTGGGATTTTCAGTGGCTTGGGTATCACGATGTTCGGCTTCGCCGAGGCTGTTTTTTTATGGAAATAGTATTCCCCTTAATATTTTCTATACCAAAAAATACAGCTTTTTAAATTTCAAAACTTAACCTCCATGCACCCTACTATCGACATCAAGAGAGGGGCCTATGCTCGTTGAACACCGCTCCTTGGTCGTCGGGCTTTGCCTACTGTTCGCGCATAACATGCTCACCGGCTGGCAGGATGTATACCGCGCCGTTGCATTCCGGAAGCTAGACGTATTTTTCCTGACTTTCATCGCTTTCTTGATTGTCATCGCGACTTTCGAGGTGTGTTTCAGGATAAGTGGAGGTGAATCCCGGCTGCGATGGAGGACGGTCATCTCGCTTAACCTCTGGACCGCCGGAAGCTGGGGGGCGTTGTTCCTTTCAATCTGGCTCATCCCCCCAGCCCTCGCCGCGGCTATTGCAACCTCCCTCTGCCCAATATTCACTTACCTCGTAAACCGCCGACTGCGCCCGAGTTCGCCGGCTTCCCTTCGCGACATCGCTATATGCTTGGCTGCACTCGCAATCACTGCATTCTTATCTTGGGCGACAATCGCCTCAGATGCAGGGAAAGGAGCGAATGGCCTAGTTCTTTGGGGAATCTTCTTAGCCGTGGCAGCGGCGTTCTCGGATGCGTTCATGACCGTATCTATGAAGGCCTGTTATGACCGTAGGGTCTCAGGCTCCGAACTGCTCGCGCGGAGGTTCTATTTGCTGACTGGCTTGGCGTTCACGGGCGCGCTTGTGAGGGGAGCTTTCTCAGTGTCAACTGAAGAACTTATGAGCGGAGCCTCTCTCGCGTTTCTCGGTGTCATTCCTGCAACGCTCCTCCTGCAGAGAAGTCTTAAGTACATTGAGCCGGTACTTTTCGAAATTGTGCTCGCCACAGCACCGGCCTTTGTCCTCGCATTTCAGTTCACGCATTCCGCCCTTACCCCATCTACTCCAGCCATTGTGGGCGTCGTACTGGTCATCGGCTTGTCGCTAGTCCAGATCTATCACTCCTTCTTTGGTGCCCGCCATGCGTAGACTTGGAGTCATCGTTGATGCGTACTCAACCGGAAACAAACTCGCTAGGGAGTTCTCGGCCTACGGAGTCGAATGTTTCCACGTCCAGTCCAGGGACCCTATCCTGATTTTTGACGCGCCGTCCTTCGTGCCGGAGGACTTCGCCGGAAACTTCGTGTACAGGGGAGATGTGGCCAAGCTGGCTGAGGACATCGGGAAGCTCTCGCCGTCGTTTGTAATAGCCGGCTGCGAGTCGGGCGTCCCTCTCGCCGACGCGCTATCGGAGGTCCTCAAGCTGCCTTCGAATGGAACGCCTATGTCCAGCGCCCGACGAGATAAGTTCCTCATGCAGGCAGCCCTAAAGGACGCCGGCGTTGAGCATATTCGGTCGTTGCGAACGGCTTTGGCTGCAGAGGCGATCACATGGTGTGATCGGCACTGTGCATGGCCCTGCGTAGTGAAGCCCCTCGACAGCGCGGGATCTGATGGAGTCACCTTTTGCCATTCGCCAAATGAGCTCCGCGCGGCCTTCGCCTCCCTACTCGGTAGGGAAAATGCAATGGGGACAGTCAATACGCTGCTTATCGTGCAGGAAAGGTTGGTTGGCGAGCAGTACATAGTCAACACAGTCAGCCTTCAGGGGAGCCACTACGTCTCCGAGGTGTGGAAGGACGTTCGTCTTGACGTACCCGGGGCGTGCGCAGTTGGATACTACGAGGAGCTGCTCGAGTCCGCATCTACAGAATCCACTGTTCTCGGTCGTTATGCCGGCTCCGTTCTTGACGCTCTCGAGATTCAGAACGGTCCTGCCCACTTAGAGATCATGCTTGTCGAAGGACGCGGTCCCGTGCTCATAGAGGTGGGGGCCCGCATGCAGGGATCCATCTGCGACTCCGTGGTTCTTTCAGCCCTCAATCATAGCCATGTGACGCTCACTGCGCTGTGCTACGCGGACCCGAATGGCTTTACCAGCTATTCAAGTACGCCTTACCAGGTTCGGAAGCCGGTATTGGCGGCGATGCTTGTGTCCCCACGAAACCTTCGAGTATCGGACTCTAGGTTCCCGTCAGCGATCAGGGCTCTACCGAGTTATGCAGCGGACCAGGGACTGCCAATGTCTGGAACCTCCATCAAACGGACAATCGACATGGAGACCTGCCCGGGAATCGTCTACCTGTCCCATGAGTCGGCCGAAGTGTTCCAAGCAGACTACGTTCGCCTCAGGGAATTGGAAGTGCAGATGTACGAGGAAGCTGTGGAGGAAGTAGATGTTTAGGATTGGTTGCGACCCCGACAATCCCCCCTACACGGAACTGTCAGCCGGTGTGTGGCGTGGGACTGAGTACGAGTTCATCACCTCATTGCTTTATGAGACCAGGCTGGAATTCGAGATCGTCTCAGTTTCTTGGGGTGACATGTTTAATCAGTTGCGGCTTGGTAAAGTTGCTGCAATCTTCTCAAGCCTCTCGGCAACGGAAGAGCGGCAGCAAGAGTTCCTTTTCAGCGACGCCTATTTCGACTCCCCAGAGACGCTGATGGGATGGGAAGGTGTCGATCTGGAAAGTATCGAACTGGGGCGCTGCTCCTTGGCAGTGCTCGCGGGATCCAACCATGAGCGCTACGCGCGGGCATTCTTCCCAGAAGCGAATATCCGCCTTTTCAATAACTCAGTCGAGCTGCTTAATGCGCTCGAAAGTGCAACAGTCGACGTAGTTGTATCTGAGTTAAATGCGGCCCAACATTGGCTTCATGGTCAAGGCAAACGGGAGAAAATCCGAATTCTAGGAGAGCCGATAATCTGCCCGGAAATATTCGGTAATGGTTCTGCAGTAGCGGTCGGCAGGCCTTTCCCGGAACTGAGAGACTGGATTAACACTGCCCTGCGGGCACACCTGACCAGCCATCTGCAGGATTAGGTGCGTTGTAGAGAGTGGACCGGGGACACGAGTAATCGACTAGTGAACGCCAGAATTATGTGAACCAGCTATGTCAGGCCGCAGGTTGCTATGCGAACTCCAATGCTCCGATCTGATTGAGCATTTGCACCCAGCGCAGTAGTCCAGAGGCTTCAGTATTGTATGAGCAGCTCTCTGTCGGTCATGGCCACGCGGTGTAGTGGTCAGGTCCGATGTAAATGCCTGGTCAAGTTGAATGCAAATCGGAAGCGATCAGTTTGAAGGTCGAGTACCTGCGCCGACTGAATGCCACCACCTCACTGTACGTCCCCGGCTGGACCAAGACCGAGACCGGCCAACACCTCGATGACGCAGAACTTCACCTCGTGGGTTTCGAGAAGATGGCGAGCACCTTTAAAATATCGCGCTCCATGGTGACCTGAGCCAACTGTCAGAGGTATTGATGTGGTGCATCTGCCCTACCCCACCGACGACGTGCGTTTGCTGACACGGGAAGAGGTGGATGCCCCGGGGCCAAATATTCAGGCCAGGCTTCAAGTACATGCTCGACCTATGCCAGCCAGGCGAGTACACGGACGACCTTTTTGCGGTGTCGCAGCCGGCTGACGCAACTCGGGTAATGAAGATTCTGGACTAGATTAACGATCGTTGGGGCAGAGGCACGCTTCGCTCCGCAAGCGTGCCTACGTCTCCTTCATGGGGAATGCGTCGTGAGATGATGAGCCGCAGCTATACAACACGGCTGAACCAACTCTGGACAGTTCATTGCCATTAATCGTCCATGTCCAACGCTCTACCGCCTGATACAGGTTTCAGCTCATGCAGAGCCAGCAGATGAGTGCATCAAGTACTGGTTATTCAAATGGCCCTGCATCTCCTCTTTAGAGACCGGGCTTCCATCAGGCACATTGGCTCGTGCAGTTATCATTGAATAACGCTCATTATCAAACGCTGGAAATTCGGGGATAGCAGATGCTACCGCAAAAACCTCGGACTGAAATCGTGGATTATCCTGCATCAGGCTAGACTTATAGAAAAACCCAGCGACAACTTTTCGCTTATCCTGATTATCTACAATGCACACTGAGTAAAGATGAGGCAAGCTATAATAGCGATCTATATCATACTCACGGCGATCCGTATAACTTATCACCCCATCAGCATCATAAGTACAAGTATAAACAGCTAACGGCATCTGATTAAGCAAATCCTCAGCGCGAGCAAGTACTTTATTCAATGCCCCAACTCGCTGAAGCGCATTCAGAGTCCACCCAGATAAGCTTGTCAGTTCCTCCTTTCCAACAAGAACGATCTTCACCTCTCCTGTTTTTTTCATAACCAAATTCAAGACCAGTCCATCGTCAGCCTTAAAACTAGTCATATGACTTACAACAGACTTCAAACCAGGCGCCTCCAACTCCCCCTTTGACAATATACCTTCATTAGCTTGAAACCTTCTATCCGCCTCAGTCTCTACATCTGGAATTACCAAAGTTGATGCATATTCACTCAGTATCGCTACAAACTGAGAGGATGCTTCAAACCCCCAGCTAGCCAAAAATTCAGAGCCATCATTAAACTTAAATCGATGAATAAGCGCAGCAAACTGCTGCTGATACGTTGAAATACCAACAGCAGTCCCAATAATTCTATTAATCATTTTCATCCCTTTAGATAATTTAATTAGCTACTGCAACAGCTCTGAAAAACTCCACCTAGCACCATTCTAGTAGGTACCAACTACGACACTGCAGACTGCTGTTACCGCATGAGAGCATCACAGCACAATGCAACGACTGCAAAAAAAATGAAAGGCCATGAGCTAATTATTTTCTAATGCATTAAATCAGTTGGTCAGCGAGGGTGTTTGGTCTGTCCCGGAACTGGTGGACAGGTAGTTAAGAGTTACTGCTCGCATAGCGCCGCTCAAACTCCATCGGGCTGAGATAGCCCAGCGTCGAGTGGTGGCGACGGTGATTGTAAAAGCGGATGTAGTCGAACAGGTCGGTTTTCGCCTCGTGGTGGCAGGCATAGCGCAGGTACACCCGCTCAGCCTTCAGCGAACGGAAGAAGCTCTCCATCGCGGCGTTGTCCCAGCAGTTCCCGGGACGTGAATGGCTGGGCACGATTCGATGTCGCCGAAGTAAGGCCTGGTAGTCGTACGCGCAGTATTGGGCGGATTCAACCGGTCGTCGCAACACTGGATTGTTGAATTGATTTTAGATACTTGTTTAGTGCTTCGGCAGGTGTTTTCCAGCCTAGTGTTTTTCGAGGCCTTGTGTTCAACGCATGGGCTACGGCTTGGATCTCTTGGGCATTCCAGCGAGACAGGTCAGTACCTTTCGGGAAGTATTGGCGCAGAAGACCATTCGTATTCTCGTTCGTGCCGCGCTGCCAGGGACTATGCGGGTCAGCAAAGAAGACCTTCACTCCGGATTCGATGGTAAATCGAGCGTGATCCGATAGTTCCTTTCCACGATCCCAAGTCAAAGATCGCCACAACTCGATGGGCAGGTCAGTCACCGTTTTCTTCAGGGCGTTGGCCATAGTGACAGCCCCGTAGCCGGCCAGCGCCGGGCCATTTTTCGTGCGAGGAGTTAACCCATAACCTTCCTCGCGAGGCAGGTGAACGAGCATGGTGAATCGAGTTGAGCGCTCAACCAGCGTTCCAATCGCAGATCGATTCAGACCAAAGATCAGGTCTCCCTCCCAATGCCCTGGGACAGCCCGGTCTTCCACCTCAGCAGGGCGACTGGAAATCATGACATCCTCGCTGACGTGCGCCCACGTTTTAGCCTGCGCCCTAGCCCTCGGCACACGCAACGCTCGTCCTGTGCGCAGGCAGCTCACTAGCTCGCGTTTAAGAGCTCCTCGCCCCTGAATATAGAGAGCCTGATATATGGCTTCGTGAGAGATGCGCATGGATTCATCGTCCGGAAAATCGATCTTTAGCCGGTTGGTAATCTGTTCGGGCGACCAGCCATTGACCCATTTACGATCACTGCGATGTGGTTTATTTCGGCCTTTGAAGGGAGCTTGTCGAGGCCCAATAATCTCGCGACCATTAGCGCCGTGAACTTTACCCTCCAGACGGTCTTGCACGTAGTGACACAGGCGCAGGTTAGCCAAAAGTTTCGCGGGCTTCGGTCTTTTGGCAACCAGTTCTGCCTTCCATTGTGCGACTGAAGCTCGATACTCAAGCCGACCGCAACGAGTTGCAGCATTACGTGAATCGCCCCGGGTTTCGTAGACACCTCCATGCCTTAAAATGAGGCCAATCAGGAGGTGCCATGAGCAACCCGCGTTATCCCGAAGAATTCAAAATCCAAGCGGTCAATCAAGTGACCGAAAAGAAGCTTCCCGTCGCTGACGTAGCGGCCCGTCTTGGTGTGTCGACGCATAGCCTCTATGCCTGGATAAAGCGCTACAGCAAACCTCAAGAAGAACGGCAGCAGGATGATGATCAGCACGCTGAGCTACGTCGTCTGCGAGCGGAACTCAAGCGCGTCACTGAAGAGCGAGACATCTTAAAAAAGGCCGCCGCGTACTTTGCCAAGGAGTGCGGCTGAAGTACGCCTTTATCAAGCAGCGCGCGGGCGACTATTCGATTCGACGGCTTTGCCTGCCGCTGAAAGTCCATCCCAGCGGTTATTACGCCTGGCTGTCTGAGCCGCAATCTGTACGAGCCAAAGACGACCAGCGACTGCTGGGTTTGATCAAGCATTCCTGGCTGGAGAGTGGCGGCGTTTATGGCTATCGCAAAATCCACGACGATCTGCGCGAGGTCGGTGAGGATTGTGGTCGTCATCGTGTGGCGAGGCTGATGCGTCTTGAAGGTCTGCGTTCTCAGACAGGTTATCGACGCCGCCCAGGGAAGTACGGCGGTAAGCCAGCGGTCGCCTCACCCAATTTGCTGAAGCGCCAGTTCGATGTTGTGGAACCCAACAAGGTTTGGGTAACCGACATCACGTACATTCGTACGTATGAAGGCTGGTTGTATTTGGCGGTGGTACTGGATCTGTTTTCTCGGCAGGTCGTTGGCTGGTCAATGAAGTCGCAGATGACCAGTGATTTGGCTATTGATGCGTTGTTGATGGCGGTTTGGAGGCGTAAACCGAAGCAAGAGGTGATGGTTCATTCCGACCAAGGCAGCCAGTACAGCAGCTCCGATTGGCGTAGCTTTTTGAAGGCAAACAATTTGGTTGCCAGCATGAGTCGCCGAGGCAACTGTCATGACAACGCCGTGGCCGAGAGCTTTTTCCAGCTTCTGAAACGGGAACGGATCAAGCGAAAAATCTACACCACGCGGGAAGATGCTCGTAGCGATGTGTTCGACTACATCGAGATGTTCTACAACGCAAAACGCCGTCATGGTTTCAACAATCAGCTGTCACCGGTAGAGTTTGAAAAGCGTTACGCAATTAGTTTGCAAGGTGTCTAGAGAATCTGGGGCGATTCATACAGTGTCGGAGCCATATTCACTCTTCCACTCCTTCAGAGTTCGGTGAGTACCACCTTTGGTTTCCACCACTTCACCATTGTGAGGATTCTTATAGACCTTCACTTGACGCGGTTTACGGACTGCAGCTTTCGGCTCATTAAGAGCGATACGACGGGCAGAGTGCGGATCTAGCAGGTTGATTACATCCCTCAGGCTAAAACCGTACTCGCTGAGCAAAGCGCGCAGCTTGCTTTCGAACTCCATTTCCATTTTTAAACCAGAGTCACTTTTCATGGATTCGAGTTCGGCCAGTTGGGCAGCCAATTGCTGTTCAAGTTTACGATATTCGGCAAGGCGAGACATGCTATATCTCCCGCAAGTAGGTTGACAAACCTATTTAAGCACACCATAGGGACTCCTGAAAGCGTTCGGTACGTTTTATGTAAATATATTTTTACCTAAAAACTAAAACATGATCGAAATTAAAATCTCGCCTACCCAACTAAAACCTGACATTGAAATCACCACTTAGAATCAAGCCCAACAGAGAAAGTTTCGAACCAATTAATCATAGTCATACCAGTCAGCGCATGCGCGACACATGTCAATTCACCTCCGCATAAAAATTAATATGTAATTAAAGAAAAACAGACACTGGACAACCAGATAATATTGAGCCCGCAGCAAGAAAATATTGTGCAAGCAACGAGTAACCAAACACAAAATACATACTTTATTTCTCATGACTTAACATAAAGCCTTGTAAGCTTTGAGAACAGCATGAAAAATAATTAATAAATTTAAAAAATCCGCTTCATTACTTATTCTCAAGAATTCAGGGTATACCTTAACTCCGTTGATTCAGCATGAGAAACTCCCAGACAGTGTGGGTAGCGCCTTATTTTTAAAAACGGACTTCTGCGCAAGAGCCTCGGAAGAGGTAGATCACCGTTAACCATTGATGAAACCATTACCCAATATCTACAAGATTTTTGCACAGCAGGTTCAGGTATTAGAGGCCTTGATTGAGAGTCTGCCCTCTTAAGCCCCCATGTCCATAATCTATTTTTCGACGACTCTGCAGCGATCTGTGTAGCCAAAACCATGATCATTCTTTTATCGATTTTATTTCCATATAGGGAAAAGCCATTCGTGACTTGTTCCGAGCGAGCCATCTGCATATTACTGAAGGTGCTGATCAGCAGAACACAGAGGATTAGCAATAACAAATCAACATATTTAGAAACTTTTTTTAAAAAAACGGAGTAATCCGTCTCATTATTGGTTAAAAAAAAGCCCATCTTTGAAGGGCGTTTTAAGAAGGTGTCATTCACCATGATCCAAACCTACGTTGAAAGTCTGGAGCAAAGAGATAGGTTCGTACAAAATCACCGAGCGCTGCAGCTGCCTGATCTGTATCTATGCTCAAGCCCAAATTCATCTCTAACCATAGACCGCTGAATAATGAAAATAAGAGCCTCGCCGATCCTTGCGGAGAAAGGTCAGAACGCACCCAGCCCTCAAGTTGACCATGGGCTAAAAGCTCACTCAGTTGCTTACGCATTTGCTGTTCTAAATCAATCAGCTTGATTTGGCCATGACCCCGTGTTATTTCCAACCAACTATCCAAACTGAGATCAAACTCCCCTAGCTGCAACTCTTGCGTTAGTTTCTCTGCACTGATGCTAGCTAAACGATGCAATCCCTCCTTACTAAACAATTGCTGAGCCTGACAAAAGTAGCGTTCGCACTCCTTTGCGATAACACCGTCAATAATTTCTCGCTTGTCGGAGAAATAGCGAAAGACAGCCCCAGCGCTCATGTCCGCCTGTTGGCAGATGTCTTCGGTGCGTGCACCATGGAAGCCTTTTTTCTTGAAGACGCGGGTAGCCGCCAACAGAATCTGTTCGCGGCGTTGCTCATGCAGTTGTTCGTTGCGTGTACGGGCCATGACTAGCTCAACCTAATAACCGGACTGAATAATCTCATAATCATCCATTACCGTGGCTGCCGTCAACCACTAGGTGGGTTAGCTTGGCTCCAGAAACGGTGATCAGGTGGTTGGAATGGTCGAGCTGGCGCTTGAAGGCTGCTTCCTCGGGCTTGGTCGAGGCCAGGTTGTCTGGACGCGAAGTAGGGCTTGGCGCGTTGCGGGATCAAATTCTGCTCGGTGACCCAGAGAGGTTCTAGAGGCGCGATAAGAGGCAGTCACATCAGTGGGTACACTCACGATTACTCTGGACTGCTCCTGAGTCTTAGACATCTCCAAGCTATGCTTTAAGCATAGGGGACACCCATGAACACTGGACTTCCCAGCTATCAACTCGAACACCGACAAACCGTTAATACGTTGAGAAGATAAGCACAATCCTCCTAGACGGGCCATAAGTTCAGCAGTGCTAACCCAAAAGTAGAAAACGAATGCAAACTGCAAAAAATGAAAGGTTCCCGGTTAACCATTTCTTGAGGCGCACCACAAACCTCTAGCGGCATGCTTTGGAAACAGTCTTGCCAGAGTCCCGCCACCCGTGAACCGCCATCTACTCTCGACATCTACACGCCGCTCATTGATGACAGCGCTGACCATGATCGTTGCAGGCGGCATTGCAGTCAGTCCGGTGATCGAAGCCGCTACAGCATCTGAGCAAACCAACATCGAAGTCATGGTCAGGCAGCTCAATGCCCTTGAAGACTCTGCGCGGCGTAGCAGCGCCATCGCAGGTGAACCAGGGCAACGCTACTACTTCGACTATGACCGCCTGGCTGCAGACATCCAGCGGATCCGCCAAGGTCTCCAGGATTATCTCACCCCGAGTCGTGCCCAACCTCGAGACGCCGCAGACCTCTCCGGTCAGTACACCACCGGAGGGAAGTGGCAATGAGCATAAGCTCTGCGCAATCTGACGCATTCAACGCAGCAAGTGGTGCGACCGCCCAGGCTAGTACCAACCTAATCGTCGGGTCAGTGATGACCGTCGCAATGCTCTGGGCGGCATGGGCGCTGTACAGCATCTGGCGTGGCTGGGCCACCAAAAACATCGATCGTTCAATCGCCAGTTCATCGGCCATCCGAGTGCTGCTGCTTTTGATGGTCCTGTCCTTCATCGTTCTCAGTTGATCAAAGGAGCAATCATGCCCACCCCAAAAATTCACCTAATCGCATTGCTTGCCGCTGCATCTGTCATCCAGACAGCGAACGCGGCCTTACGAGGCCTCTCGTAATGAAGGAACCCCCGAAACTAGGCGAAACCGACTTTCGGAAATGGCTGAGGCGATGGACATGTTCACCATGGGTACGGACGGCGAGATGTTCAACTTCAGCGCATCGGCGAGGACATCAGCGAGAAGCTCGATTACACACCTGGCGTGTTCACAGTCGAGCAACATGTACGTGGAAAGTGGGCCTGCCCCTAGTGCGAAACACTGATCCAGGCACCGATCCGGCACAGTTAATCGACAAGCAGCTCCCGACCGCAGGCCTGCTGGCGCATCCGCATAAGTGGCATACGGTGTAGTAACTGACGGGCTGATACCCTGAGGCAAAACGTCAGGAGCCTGAAAGGAGCACCTATGATTCGGAAAGGATTACCATCGGACGCGAAAGCTATTGCGCAAGTCCATATCAGCAGTTGGCAAGAGGCGTATCGTGACTTGATGCCAGCTGAATACTTGCTGTCATTGGGCGCTTCGCTGCCACAGCGGGAATCCTATTGGATTCGCTCGATTGAGTCGGGCGAATCGAACGTATTCGTCGCGGAACTGAACAACGAGCTGGTCGGCTGGATATCTGTCGGGGTATGCCGAGATGAGGATATAACCGCTGAAAATTTAGCTGAGGTCATGGCTCTCTACGTTATTGCTGAACACTGGAAAACTGGAGTCGGCTTTGCTTTATGGCAGGCCGGGTTACAGCACTTGATAAAGCAAGGTTATCAGCGTTTAACCCTTTGGGTCTTGACCGAAAATGAGCGAGCTATCCGATTTTATCGCGGCGTAGGATGCATTGAAGAAACGGGAAGTGAGCGCGATCTCGAAAGGGGGGGCGCAGCACTTGTAGAGGTGAGGTATCGACTGCCCCTGATCATCTGAGGTCGAGCAAGGTGAGATGCCCGGGCGGATACGCTCTAGAACACTATTGCGATGCTGCATGGCCTCAGCTGCCTTGCGAAGCCGCCAGCGATCCCCCGGATTTATTGCTCGTCAGCCAGTGCATATAAGAGCTCGACTTCGGCGCGGACGTTCTGGCATATCTCGATCAGCTCCTCTGCCTCATGACTCTTGCCAGCCACGACTAGGCTATTAGCAATGCTGATAATATCTGCTGCTGCCCAATCCAAAGTTAGTGCAGATGACTCTAGGTCTTCGGAGAGCTGTTGGTTGGAGCGCTTGAGCCGCATTTACTGATCCTGTCGATCGATTAAATCAATAGACCATCAGGTGATCACGGGCGATGCAAGGCGTCGCTTAAATCCATATTGATAATGTCCCTGCATAAATCAATTCGTGGTTAGCTTGCAAATTAGCTAAGGGGGATGTATTGAAACGAAAACTTATGAGGCGTCAATCTCTGCATACCAGTCCTAGCGCCCTGACTCGACGGAGAGAAGGCAGTGAACACGCTTCAAGCATTAATTTTCGATGTTCAGGGGACTGTCACCGATTTTCGTTCGAGCATCGCGCAACAGGCGGCAGCCATTGCAGGTAGCCGGGCTACCGGCGTCGACTGGGGATGTTTTGTCGATGACTGGCGAGGCAAGTATCGCCCGGCCCTCGATGACATTCTTTGTGACAGGCGGCCATGGACGTCTGTGGATCGTCTCTATCGCTGCGCCCTCGATGAGGTCATCGAGACGTACCACGTAGGATTTCTCTCCCCCGAGGAGCGTGAGCGCATCAATTTCGCCTGGCAGACGATTGCTCCCTGGCCCGATGCTGTTCAGGGCCTGCATAGACTTAGGACCCGCTTCAAGATAGTGACCTTGTCAAATGCCGATGTCAGTGCGGTGGTCAACATTTCAAAAGCAGGAGCTTTACCCTGGGATGCCATCTTCGCTGCTGAGATGGTTGAGACCTTCAAGCCTGATCCGCGGACTTATGAAATGGCGCTCCGTTATCTTGATGTGGCCGCCGACAATGCCATGATGGTTGCCTGTCACAAGTACGATCTGTTGGCGGCGGGGGCATTGGGTATGAAAACTGCGTTCGTCGCCAGGCCGCTGGAGTTCGGGCCTCAGGGTAATGTCGATACGGCTTTTGATGAGCGCTTCGATATCAATGCCCGAGACTTTCTGGACTTGGCTGATCAATTGGACTGCTGAATAGTCCTGGCAGCGTATCAGAGCCACGTGAAGAAGATTACAACCTCTAGGCAGGTGGCGTGGTGATGATAATTAGTGTGATTATGCTAATTTATCTTATTACTGATGTCGTATATGCATATCTGAATTTATGATTGCTAAATTTGAGGGTGCATGAATATTAGGTGTCACGCGACATTGAATATCGCAAAATAAAATGTTATGCAGGAATCTGTAGGTAACTTTTAAGGTTAATCACTGGAGAAGTAAATTGGAAGTCAGGATTGAAGTATTGGATTCTCCAACAGAAAAAGATCAGTCAGTTTTGGATAGTAGGTTTTCAGAATATCTTCGGATTCAATACCCAGATCTAACACCAGAGTCGGAAGATAAGATGTTTATGCTGGTTGCGCACGACGACGTAGGCGAGTATGTCGGTGCAATTAAGTTTAATTGTTACTGGGATGGGGTGGAGATTGATACCTTTTGGGTTAAGGAATCTCATCGCGGTAGAAAAATTGGTTCTATGCTATTGGAGAGGGCAGAAAAAATTGGCGTTGAAAATGGGGCGATGGTTGCATTCTTAAAAACCTTTGATGCTAAAAACTTCTACGAACAGCATGGGTACGAGATTTATGGTGTTCTGGAAGGTCGACCTGTTGGGACCAGCCTGTATCACCTAAAAAAACGGCTGGTAAAAAGTGCCTAACAAAGGATGCAAATGATTCGCTTCGCTCAGCAATAAGGGCTAAAGCCCGTCTTTTAAAGAATAAAACTGAAGCGAAAATCCGCTTTAGGAAAAATCGCGAGATACGCCTACATTCCAGGTCGAAAAATGAGTGCGCTCCATGAAAGACAAAGCCCCGAAGTGCGTAAGTCTTCGGGGCTTCTATTTTCGCCAATCCCCTTGTTGATGGCGAACGTGGCGCGGATGTTAACAGCGAGTCTTGATGGTGTCGATGGGGCTCTATTGTCTGGAGGCTCAGGCAGACCGACAGCCCGGAGGTGAAGGTGCGGGCAGTGCTGCAGAGCACCGAAAGCTGATCGGGTACGAGCGCTTGCTCGTTGCGGCAGTCGCAGCTTGCGTGTGATCAGCAGATGCTGGTCAAAGCCGGAGCAGGAGAGTGCGTGTGAGCAGGCCTGCGCCAGTTTGGCGAGATAATATGTGGGAAATCGTCGGCGTGCTGCCGGATGAGGCGGACGTTCTGCTTAATCGTAGGCAAACTGGTCAATTAACCCGAGACGTGGAACGTGTGTCTTTGGCCGCAATAGAGCACCGGGTGCGATGACTGCGTTCGCCCCAATTTTGCAGCCATCGCCGACCAAGGCACCGAATTTCTTAATTCCTGTTTCGATCACATTATCTGCATAGCGGATTTTGATATCCACACCATCTAGCTCGTTGCGGTAATTGGCTATAATTGCACCTGCTTCGACATTCACGTTCTCGCCAATCAATGAGTCGCCGACAAAATTGAAGTGCGCCAGCTTGCTTCCGGCAAGCATGAAGCTGCTTTTCACTTCGCAGCTTGGGCCAACAATGCATTCACTGTCGAGATAAACACCCCCACGTAGGTAGGCACCCGCCGCCACGAAGGATCCTGCGCCGATGATAATCGCGCCCTTTAACACAGCACCTTGCTCAACAACGGCAGTTTCATGGACTGCACAGTTTCCGTGGCGTCGATAACCTGCGCCAAGCCGTGCCAGCAAAGCCAGAACTTGATTTTCGCAGTCTTGAGAAACCATCCAAGCGGTAGGGGGAGCCAGGCCCAGCAAGGGCCATCGAGCAATAAATGTACTGATTTCTGGTAGTTTCATCGAAAATTTTCCAGGCAATAAGGTATGGAAATATCCGCGTTCCTAGCGCAGAAGACAATCGCGCTCTTGGGAAACTCAACTGCATACTCTGTCTTGGCTTGCAAAACTGGATAGATGACTTCGCTGGACGGATACCCATTTTCCACTGCAGATGCATGGAGCTGCAGCGCTTAAAGAGGCGCGCATGAGCAACATCGCATACACGATGCTTGGTCAGGTCACAGGCTCGTAGCTTGCTGTCGATTGCCAAATCGAAGAGGGCTAAATCACGAGTGTCTTGCGCGATTTGAAGCCTTACCCGAATGGCCCAGATATCTTTCAGTCGGAGCGGGGCTTTCTGCCCAACCAGTTTTCCTTTGTTCCAAGGCTGACGTCTGCTGGTTGTAATAGTGTTCATGTCTTGTCCTCCATGTGAGGGAGGGCAAGGATAATCAGCTCGGTCCAGTGGCGCTAACCGACCCATTGCAATCACTCATGGAGAACAGCGACAATCCCCATCGCCGGTTCGTTTGTAAGGAAGCAGATATCAATGAAAGCATTGATCGTGATTGATGTGCAGCACGGGCTATTTACACTATTGCCCAGGCCCTACTCATAATTAGAGGTCATGAAACGGATTAACGAATTGTCACGGCGCGCTAGATTGGGTAACGCGCCCGTTATTTTTGTTCAGCACGAAGCTATCAGCGGCGACTATTTCATGCATGGCAGCGAAGCATGGGCCCTGGATGCCAGCCTGACTATAGGCAGCACTGATCACTTTGTTCGCAAGACCACCCCTGATTCATTTTTGAGAACAAATCTCGAATCCGTACTGTTAGAAAACAGCATTTCTCATCTTGTTATATGTGGCTATGCCACGGAATTCTGCATCGACACTACGGTCCGTCGTGCAGCTTCACTGGGGTATGACGTGGCCATTGTGAGTGATGCTCACACTACTCACGACAAAGCCCATGACGAGGCGGCGCACATCATCGCTCACCATAATGCCACTTTGCCCAATATCAAAAGCTTTGGGGTGCATATACTGGCCCAGAAAAGTAAAGCCGTTGAGTTCGCTCACGTTTAGGCGTCCAGCATTCTGCCAGATCAGTGACATGCCCACTCGAATGGCTGCATCGGTCCGGGTCCATCGTGGCCCTAAGCTGCTCTTGGCAGAGGGTAGCCAACCGCAAATAGTAGCGTTCAGTCTATTCCTGCTTTTTCGGTTCACAGTGGGCATTCAAGAGTGCTGGTAAATAGGTGCAAGTTCACTACCTTTGGTCTGTCCCGGGCTGAGTGGACACTGACTTAAGGTGGATAATGTCCACCGCAAGGAGTGTTCATGACCCAGACCAGACGACGTTTTCCCGAATCCTTCAAACGCGAGGCGGTAGACCAGGTACTTGCCGGCACGCCGCTTCGTCATGTAGCCGAGACGCTCGGCATCGCTGAAAGCCTGCTGGGCAAATGGAAGCGCCAGTACGAGCAGCAAGGTGACGATGCCTTTCCGGGCAACGGCAAGCAGCGTGGTGAGAGCGCGGAGCTGCGGCGTCTACGCTAGCAACTGGCTCAGGTCACCATGGAGCGCGATGTTTTAAAAAAGGCGCTCGCCATCTTCTCGCAGCCCACGAAGTGAAGTTCCGCGCCATCGAGGCGTTGGCTGGTCGCTATCCCGTAGCGGCTTATATGCCTGGCAGCAGCGGCCACCTTCGTCGAGAGAGATGGCGAATCGGCGTCTAAGCAAGGAGATCCGCACCATTCACCACGAGGTGAATGGGATCTATGGCCATCGCCGAATCAAGGCCGAGTTAGCGGCCATGGGGCATGCGTGTGGTCGACACCGGGTTGCTCGACTGATGCGCGAAGCCGGTCTGCGCGTTCCCTCGCGCAAGCGCTGGCGGCTGCTTTCCAGCAGTCGTCATGCTCTGCCGATTGCCCCGAACCACCTGGATCGCCAGTTCGCCTCGGATCGCGTCAATCGGCACTGGGTCTAGGACATGACCTACGCGCGGACGGCCCAAGGTTGGCTGTATCTGGCAGTCGTGCTCGATCTCTATTCACGAGCCGTCGTCGGTTGGGCGATACACCACCGCATGCAGCAGGCCTTGGTACACGCCACGCTGGAGATGGCCATTGAACGCCAGCAGCCGAAAGAAGAAGTGCTGCTGCACTCGGATCGAGGCAGCCCAATACTGCGCGTACGACTACCAGGCCTTACTTCGGCGACATCGAATCGTGCCCAGCCATTCACGTCCCGGGAACTGCTGGGACAACGCCGCGATGGAGAGCTTCTTCCGTCCGCTGAAGGCTGAGCGAGTGTATCTGACGCGCTATGCCAGCTACCACGAGGCGAAAACCGACCTGTTCGACTACACCCGCTTTTACAATCACCGCCGCCGCTACTCGACGTTGGGCTATCTCAGCCCGATGGAGTTTGAGCGGCGCTATGCGAGCAGTAACTCTTAACTACCTGTCCACCAGCTCCGGAACAGACCAAAGTTCCTATCGAAGGAAAAATAATAGTTAGGGGTGACGCTCAAAAAATAAGAAAAGCCACCAGCTTTAGGTTTCCTTAACAATCAATCTAAGCATATAAAAAAATCATCTAACTGAGCCCTATATTTTCCTTCGAGTATTTTCACAGGGTGTTGTGGATCACAGAATTCAATGACTGCTTTGTATCCACACTCATGTCAATCAAATAGAAGGAACTGTCCTATGCAACTCGTTCAGAGACTCTCCCTGCTGCTGCTTCTCACCTTGGGAGCAGGCCACTTCTCGCTCGCCAATGCCGAACCCGTCAGGGCCGCAGGATGTCCGCTTCCCAATAGCCAGGGCCTTTGACAGGCCACCTGCTGGATACATCCAAATTGCTACTACCCATTATGCAACCAACCTTCAATAGTACGTATGCCATTACATGGAGTTCCGTCATGCCTTTTGAGATGAATGCCTTTATAGAAGCTAAACAGGACGCCGAGGATAACCTGATATCCACCATCCTTGACGAAGCGGCCGCACGTTGGGAAGAAGATCCCGAGCGGGCAGTCGTCTGTTGCACGGAAGAAAGATAGAACAGCGATAACCTGGGGGAGCGGCCTAAGGGCCGTTCCTCATCGTGGAGTACATCCAGCATGGAAGACAAACATGAGAAGAACACCGGCATTACAAGATGTATTGGCCTATCGCAATGATGCCCTGGTTAAGACCATGTCGAAAAAACATGGACTGCCCATCCACGAATGCCAAGAACTGTTTATTGATTTGAAGAAATGGATATGGCTCATCGGTACTAGGGACGAAAGACCTTTCGCTTTCCCCTGCTTTCAGGAGCAATGGGTACTAGATGGTTTCTGGCACGAATTCATTCTCAGTACTCGAGAATACACCGACTTCTGCACTTATTACTTTGGTCACTACATACACCACAAACCTGCCCCTGATGATGTGCAAGGTGCAGGCGCCACACTGATCAGACAAGACCTAGAGCATTTTATCGACATCAATAAAGGCTTGCTGGAAGAAGCAATGTTGGAAGTCCAGCAGAAACTGGGACGGGAAGTTGTCATCCGTTGGTACAGGGATATTCCGAGGCAGTACCCGCTACTGACCTGAAAGTCTACGCCGCAAACTAAGCCTCACAAGGATGTAAGACATGCCAACCATGAGAAACGTAATACTGGATGACTTGACGAGTGATGAATGCATACTTGAAGTCATACCGTCATGGACAGTGGAAAACGCCGACCAACATCTCTGGCTACATAGTGAGAAAGGCGACTCCATCGTCTTCTCCAATACTCAGGACGAGTACCACATCCTGGCGGATGCCTCATCTGATGGACTCATAGGTCGTCGAGTGTCAGCCTCCACCGGCAAACGATATCGCACCTCCGCGCTGGCCAACCTCTGGGAGTTGGGACTCATTCGGGTTCATGACGGGAGCCCACGCGAAGCTGCCGATACTGAAACTCGCTTCGTCTGGCAGGACGAATATTTCAAGGCATTCGCCAGCAGTACGAACTCAGTCCAGCGGATGAACACTCGCTTGCAGAACTCAACGGTATGCATCGTCGGCGCTGGCGCCGCAGGCTCTCTGGCGGCACTCATGCTGGCCGCCGCCGGAGTCGGCGGTATACGCCTGGTGGACGGCGACCGCGTGGCGCGGAGCAACCTCCCCCGACAATTTCTCTACCCAGAAAGCAGTATTGGCCAGCACAAGGCCGAAGTGCTGCGCGACATTCTTTTGGCTCAGCACTCACCGGTGCGGGTTGAGGCACTGACCAGCTATGTCAATAGCCAGGAACAGGCATTGAGCGCGGCTAGCGGCACCGAATTCATATTGCTGACCGCTGATCAACCAAGACTGAAAATTCGCGAATGGATCGGCAAGGCTTCGCTGGCGCTGCGCACACCCTATCTGGCCATGGCCAGCAACTGGATTGGACCGATCAGCGTTCCCTTCCAGTCGCCCTGCTATCTCTGTCAGGCACGTACATACCGATCGCGCTATGCAGACCCGGCCAGCTTCCTGCAAAAGCTCACCGCGCACCCGCTACCTGCACGCGCCGCTTTTGGTCCGAGGCCCGCCTTGGTAGCGAGCTTCATGACTTCGACGATCCTGCATTTTCTAACCGGCAATAGCAGCCAGGAAGCGCTCTTCGAAAGCTTCAAGGTGTCCCTGGATGGATACACGGAACGCCAGGCCTACATCCGCTACCGAAACTGTCCAGCCTGCTCTGAGTCCACCACTGTCTGACGCTGCCTCCCTGAAAAACCACCCTCCAGAGGTCACGCCTTAATGCTTCGTATATCTCTATCTCCCGTTCTGTTTGTCTGCATACTTGGCATGAACAGTATGGGGTCGAGCCTGACTACCTTCGGGATTGCTGCATGGATATTCCATGTAACAGGTTCCTACAGCGCAATGACCTTACTGGGAATCATCACTCCACTCACAGTCCTTCTGTTTGCTCCCATCGCGGGACTGGCCAGTGATCGCTACGAAAAGAAAAAAATTCTGATCGCCGCCGACAGCCTTTCTTGTGTCAGCCTGCTGTTATCCCTCACTCTGTATCGATACGGTCTGTTCGGAACTCTTCAGGCCATTACCCTGGCATTGTGCCTTGCTTGCGCGAACGAATTTCGCTATACCGCCTCGGCCTCTCTGATCCCAGAGATCACGCCCAAGGACGCGTTGCTGAAGGTCAACTCGGTCCAGCAAGTCTTCCGTGGCGGCTCACTCATATTAGGACCAATACTGGGGGCAGTCGGCTTCGACTACCTCGGCCTCCCTCTGCTGCTCGGTAGCGACGCACTGACCTTTGTCACCAGCGCAACTCTGCTGCTTTGCTGCACGTTCAGCGTTACTTTCAGCTCCCCGCTTCGCCTCCCGAAAAGTCCCCCAGTGATCGCTGAGATTCGACAGAGCCTGCTTTGGCTCTTGAGCAAGCGCCCCCTGGTGACCCTGCTACTCGTCTTCATGCTGATCAACGCTCTGCTTTCGATCTTCATGGTCGCCCTGACGCCTTATGTACTGAATTCGCGATCCAATCTTGAGTTAGGGTTGGTATCAGCAGCGATCGGAGCTGGAATGCTGCTCTCGGGGCTCTCCATGGCCCGGCTCAAGAAACGTATTCACCCCGTGTATTTGCTGATCGCCAGTACCTTCATTCTCGGCTTCAGCTTCATTGCCATTGGGCTGGCGGCCTTCAGGGAGAGTCTTTGGTTACTGACACCCTTGGTCGGGGCCTCAGTAGCACTCCTGGCCAGCTCCAACCAGACTATCTGGCATACCCATACGCCACAGGACATACAAGGCAAGATCATCGCGTTACGCTCAATCACTCAGTACCTAATGACCCCGACGTCCCTTTTACTGTCGGCCCCTGCGGTTTCCTCTTTGATCACCCCTATCGTCAACAGACACACCAGTGCAGCGCTCCTTTGGGGCAACGGCCTGACAGGCTCGCTAGGATTAATGATCTCCGTCATAGGAACCCTCTTGCTAGGAGTTGGGAGCGTCACCCTGTTTAGCCGGCACATTCGTAAGCTCATTCCTGCACCAAGAGAAACACGTGCCTCTGGCAATCAAGGAACTCACGCTACCATGCAAGAAGGTATAACGGATGTGTAGGAATCCCCGGACGACCACGTCATCCATGAGTCTATGGGGCGTACCTGATAAAATATTAACTATATAATAATCAGAGGGTTATGAATGAGTGCAAGTTTCTCGGGCATTAGCTGGGGCTTTCTTACTATCGATCGACGTTTACTGAAAGTACAACTCAGCTTTTTACTGATGGTGCTTGGGGGCAGGTGTAATCAGCTGGCGGTAGCCTGGTGGGCTCTACAAGAAACTGGCTCTGCACTTTATTTTGCTAATATGATTGCCTGTGCTATCACGGTAGAGGTATTGGCCAAACCACTCCTCGGTTGGCTAGGGGACAAGTACAACAAAATTACAATCATAAAAACCGCTTCATGGATCAGCTTACTGACTACTCTATTGATGGTACTGTTGTCGCTCATAGGGGAGTTCAATCCTTGGATGGTTGGTGTGCTGATGCTGATCAGCAGCGCGATTGTTGGAATACGCGACCCTCTTCAATCGTCGATTATTCCTTTGTTTGCAAATGATGACCAGGTATCTCTAGCTTTTCGTAGCAAAAGTGTGATGTCGTCATTTTCTATTTTGTTAGGACCCGTGCTCGCCAGTGGGCTGATCTATGGAGTCGGCATAACGTTTGCTTTTGTCGCAGATTTTTTTGCAGTTCTTATTGCGGGAATATTGATTGCAACTATCCCGAGCCACATAGGCGCCTCTGTTCAGGACGAAAGAAGTCAAGGCAGAGGAGGTTTCAGTATGATCTATGAAGGATTCAAAGTAGTTTACGGTGTAAAGGTTGAGTTTTATCTTGCCGTTATTGCAATGATGATAAACTTCGCCCTTTTCCCGTTCTTCACTATTCTTATTCCGCTATACGTTAAGAATGTCATGCATTACCCGGTGACTTACATTGGTCTCTTGGACTCCTGCTTCGGACTAGGTATCTTGGCGGGAAGTTACAAAATAATAAGCTGGATGTCTGACAAAATTCCACGTGATTTATGTGTATCTTCTGGCTTTGCTTTCCTAGGGTGTAATCTATTGGTAGCCGGCAGTATTTCATCCCCACTAATTGTATCTATTGCATTTTTCTGGGGGGGCGTGGGGCTAATGCTAATAAATATCCCAACGTCTGCTGTTAGGCTGCTTGCAACTCCCAAAAACTATCGTAATCGTATATTTGCTACAGTCTCATTTTTATCTGCGGCAGCTAGCCCAGTGGGAAGTTTCGCCATGAACACTCTAATCGAAAACTTCGGAATAGAACTAACCATTACATTACTAGGCGGAATGGTTTTATTATTGTCTCTATTGGTTTTCTTGATACCCGACTTCAGAGCGTTCATGCGCTCCCAAGACACACAGCTTTGTGACGCCTACTTAGAAAAGTACCCCAAAGCTTTTTCGAAATATTGATCCTATACGAGACCCGATTCTCGGGTCATGACTCAGTTGACAAATACGCTTATAGCCTCGGTCACGTATGTTTCCCCTGCCAAACTTAAGCAGCTTATACTTTCGGTTTTGTCTTGAGGAGGCCCCTAATCACCTATGCGCTCATCAACAAAGTGGCTATTTTCTTCATACAGAACGTAATGGCCTGATAGCACTATTGGAAGAGTGGCAAGCTGCAGCAGTGAACCATGCGGCGCTCGGCATTCAATTTTCACAGCGACCTGCCGCCGAAGTGATTCAGGAAATAGCCGAAGATGCTCTACCGCCCTTTTCATCACTTCAGGGCCCGCCGCCTATTGCGCTAGATTGGTAGAGTTCAAGGCTAAAAGGTGTAGTACGTCAGTATGACTTGATGGCCGTAATCGACACCAGAAAATCCCAACGTCTTGGTTATCCATTTTCTACTGCACTCAGTTTTGAGTCGACCCAGGCTGTACCTATCTACTAATGACTAGGTATAGCCCGTATGTTAAAAGCCATCCTCCTTATCATCTTCGGTTCACTTGCACTTGGGGACGCTCACGCTGAAGCCTGGGCAGTCACCGACTCCGCTCATCCACTGGTAGTTCCTGCAGGCGTTCAGGTTCGCGTCATTCTGTTGGATGGCCAGGAGCGCCTAGAAAACCAGCTATCACGTAACCTCCCCCCCAATCCCCAGCAGGCCACAATCGCTGCTCAACGAATGATGAAGAGCGCAGAAGGCGTCCGCTTAATGGGGGAGTTGGCCAAGGCACAGCAGGGGCTGACTGTAGTGGTCAACTAATCCCGGACACTGCGTTAAGTTTTCCCTCGGCCACTGCGGGCGCCAACCCGCTGTTGAATTGATGTGGCCGTTGCCAGTTGTACCTCTGCATCAAAAAACGACCGATATCCTGCTGTGCCAGCGATGCACTCATATAGCCCACGGTCGGTATCCATTCCGTTTTCAGGCTGCGAAACAACCGTTCCATCGGTGCGTTCTCGTAGCAGTTTCCACGCCGACTCATGCTTTGCGTGAAGCGATAACGCCATAGCCGCTGGCGAAAGCTCCGGCTGCCGTATTGGCTGCCTTGGTCGCTGTGAAACAGCATATTCTGGGGGCGGCCACGCTGTTCATACGCTATATCCAAAGCCTTGATCACCAGGTCGGCATCGGGCTTCGATGAAAATGCCCAGCCCACTACGCGGCGGGCGAACAGATCGATCACAACCGCCACATAGTGCCAGCGGCCTTGAGCCCAGATATAGGTGATGTCACCGCACCAGACCTTATTCGGTTTCTCTACAGTGAACTCCCGATCCAGCACGTTCGGGATATCTGGCCGTTCCACTGTCGCCTTTTTATAGGCATGTGAGCCAGGCTGCTTGCTGACCAGTTTCATCTCGCTCATCAGCTTGCGTACCTTGAATCGCCCAATCTCTATGCCGTCCTCACGCATCATGAACGTGATGCTTCGGCTGCCCGCCGCGCTGCGGCTTTGGGAGAACAGCTCGTTCACGCGACTACGCAAAACCATCCGCTCAACGTTCGGAGATCGACGCTTGCGGCAGTGCGCCTAATAGCAAGATCGGGTGACTTCAAATACCGAGCACAACAGATCAACAGGCTCTTCAGAGCGAAGTTGATCAATTAACGCGAACGCTCGTGTTCCTCGGCCATCAAGAGCGCGGTGGCCTTTCTTAGGATCGTTTTTTCCCGTTCCAGCCGATTGATCCGGGCCTCTAACTCCTGGATTTTTTGCTGCTCGGGAGTCAACACTTTGCTTTGCGGAGTCACGCCATTGCGCTCCTGTTGAAGTTGGTTAACCCAGCGACGCAGCGCAGACTCGACAACTCCAAGGGAACGACATGTTGCCGCTGACCGAAAACTGACCCATTAAAGGCTGTTCTGCCGACTGAAAACTGACCCAGGTGTTCAACTGCTTCTGCTCACTTTCCGAGCAGGAGAACACCAGGTGATCAGCATGGAAATGATGGGAAAAATTCGGCGGATGTACTTCCGCGACAAGCTTTCGCTTCACCAGATAGCGAAGCGTACCGGGCTGTCCAGAAACACTATCCGAAAGTGGATCAGAGCCCCCGAAACCAAACAGCCGGTGTACCAGCGGCAAGCCGCTTTCAACAAGCTCAGTCCTTTCCACGAAATACTGGAGCAGGCACTCAAAGCCGATTCACTTCGGGCCAAACACAACCGCAGAACCGCCAAGGCTCTCTTCGAGCAGATCAAAGCCGAGGGCTACGACGGCGGCTACAGCCAACTGACCGCATTCATCCGCGCGTGGCGCGGCGAGCAAGGAAAATCCTTGCGAGCCTTTGTGCCGTTGACGTTCGCGTTGGGCGAGGCTTTCCAGTTCGACTGGAGTGAAGAAGGTCTGCTGATCGGTGGGCTGTTCAGGCGGATCCAGGTCTCCCACATGAAGCTCTGTGCCAGCCGCGCATTTTGGCTGGTGGCCTATCCCAGCCAAGGTCACGAGATGCTGTTTGACGCCCATACTCGCTCGTTTGGGGCATTGGGCGGCGTTCCTCGTCGCGGCATTTACGACAACATGAAAACGGCTGTCGACAAGGTCAGCAAAGGCAAAGGGCGGACGGTCAACGCCCGTTTTGCCGTGATGTGCTCGCATTATTTGTTCGATCCAGACTTCTGCAACGTTGCCTCAGGTTGGGAAAAAGGGATCGTCGAGAAGAACGTCCAAGACAGTCGGCGACGAATCTGGCTCGATGCTCAAGATTGCCTGTTTCATACCTTCGATGAGCTGAATGTCTGGCTCGGCCAGCGCTGCCGGACTCTCTGGAGCGAGCTGCCGCACCCGCAATATAAGGGGCTTACGGTGGCAGATGTTCTGGAGCTGGAGCGGGTGGAAATGATGCCGATGCCCAGCGCTTTCGACGGCTATGTCGAACGCACAGTGCGGGTCTCCAGTACCTGCCTGATCAGCGTGGCGCGCAATCGTTACTCGGTGCCTTGCGAACTCGTCGGTCAGTGGGTCAGCAGCCGTTTATACCCTTCGCGGGTTGTGGTCGTTGCTGATGAGACAACTATCGCCAGTCATGAGCGGCTTTTTGATCGAGACCAGGTCAACTACGACTGGCAGCACTATATACCGCTGATCGCGCGCAAGCCTGGCGCGCTTCGCAATGGCGCTCCGTTTGCCGATTTGCCCAAGCCATTGCGCCTGCTCAAGCGTGGCCTGCGGCGTCATGTGAACGGTGATCGCGTCATGACCCAAGTCTTGGCTGCGGTGCCCATTACCGGCCTGAACTCCGTTTTGGTGGCCGTGGAACTGGTGCTTGAGTCCGGCAGCTTGAGCGCGGATCACATCCTGAATGTCCTGGCTCGACTCACGTCGACGGCACCGCCTCCTTCTGTAGAAACGAGTCTTCAGCTCAAGGTCGCGCCGGCTGCCAACACGGCTCGGTACGACCAACTGCGCGCCAAAGATGAGGAGAGCCGAAATGCGTGACTTGATGGCAGAACTTAAAGAGCTTCGCCTGCATGGCATGGCGCACGCCTGGGAAGAACTGGCAGCCCAAGGAGAAGCCTCGACAGCGTCCTCAAAATGGTTGCTGGAGCATCTGCTCCAGCAGGAACAAGCAGATCGTGCCGTGCGCTCCGTGAATCATCAGATGAACATGGCCAAGCTCCCCATGCACCGTGATTTGGCAGGTTTTGACTTCAGCGCTTCCAGCGCTGATGCCCGTCTGGTCAAAGAGCTATCCAGCCTGGAGTTCACGAAAACGGCCAAAAACGTGGTGTTCATCGGCGGCCCTGGAACAGGCAAAACACACTTGGCCAGCGCACTGGCTGTATCCGGGATCACCGTCCACAACAAACGAGTCCGCTTCTTCTCCACGGTAGACCTGGTCAATCTGTTGGAACGTGAAAAGTACGATGGGAAAACGGGCCGAATTACACAGGGGCTGCTGCGCACAGACCTCGTCATCTTGGATGAGCTGGGCTATCTGCCCTTCAGCCAAAGCGGCGGAGCGCTGCTGTTTCATCTTCTGTCCAAGCTCTACGAGCACACCAGCGTGATCATCACGACCAACCTCAGCTTCTCGGAATGGTCGAGTGTGTTTGGCGACGCCAAAATGACCACAGCGCTGCTGGATCGACTGACGCACCACTGCCACATCGTCGAAACGGGTAATGAATCCTATCGTCTGCAACACAGCACCCTGGCTGACCAGACAAAGATCAAGACACGAGAACGTAAGCGTAAGGAAGAAGATGCAGTTGAGGACGATGAGCCATTTTGATCCCCATCGGAAAATGCCCTGTCACATGCGCACATGTGGTGGGGCTTTCGATCTTTTGAGATCGGACAGGACTGCTACGCTAATCCACAATTGCTGATAACAAATCGGCAATCTGCCCTGGGTCATTTTTCAATCGGCAGGGTGGGTCAGTTTTCAATCAGCGCCGACAAACGACAGGCTTCGATATGGCTATAGCCCTGATCGAGCACCAGACATGCAGCTTCGCGCTTGAACTCAGGAGTAAAGGTACGGCGTTGCTTGGTCATCGGACACCTCTCTGTGGCGAGCATTCTCGCCTAAATGAGTGTCCTGTTTCATTAGACCACTACATTTCAAATACTACATTCACGCTTTTACTTGCAGGCCACCATCATGCACATCAACCCTGATCACTTTCTACAGACGGAGAATGGGCGCATTATCGACGCTGAGCTCAATAGACTGGCTTGGCAGAGGGCTCATCTTGCCCTATCAGAGGCTCTGCTAGCGACTCCTAAGCCTTCTCGTCTGTATCTATTGATAGGCGCTCAGGGTGCAGGAAAAAGCACTTGGGCCAAATCGATGCTTTTAATTGAGCCTAGCGCTGTAATCTTTGATGCCATCCTGGTTCAACGCTGTGAGCGTGAATCGCTCATACAGATTGCCAAGAAGCATGAGCTTGATGTGGTTGCAATTTTTTTTACTACTTCGCTGGAAGACTGTTTGGCACGTAATCAATTGCGCCCTGATAATGAGATGGTTCCTGAAAATGCCATTAGGAACGTCTTTAAAGCACTTCAGCCTCCACGCTTGAGCGAGGGTTTCACCGAAATTTTAGCCGTTGATGCACAGGCTAGCGCGGACGCTTATGTTCCTAAAGACTGAGTCGACTTCCAGCTATGCGGCAACAACTCGGCTAGCTGCTCGCCCAAGGACGGTCGCGAACATCCTCGATCTATTCAACAGTGCTGCAGGCCGGACATATTATCGTTCCCCCACTTCTGAATCAGAAACATTACCACCAGTCTGTTCCCTAGGTAGTAGCACAATGCCCTAAAACCCTCTCACCGCTAAAAATGGTTTTTTGTTGCTGGCATTCCGCCTGTAGAGAAAACCCGCGCCATGAATTCTCATGGCGCGCCCAATGCAAATTCTTTCCTAGCTCAGCCGAAAACCGGCTAGGCCTCCCTCAGAAGCATCTCCGCAAGGCTTCCACCTACCGGCAAACGCAGCTGCGCTGCTGAACACTCCACAACGCCAAGAACGCCTGGAGAACATATGGCGCCGCGCTTCGCTTTCACACCAACAGTTCAACACGCTTCAGCATCAGCCGCTCGAGCGGTATGCAGAACTGGTATAGTTGATGCCAGCTTCGGAAAATCATCAGCACGCCCATCTAGGTGGCCTGCTTGATCACAGGCTGGAGATCGTGGCTTACGCTTTGAAGACCCATCAAGCCTACCTTCTACCGATCGGCGCCCTGTAGTGGTCTACTAACCCCGGACACCCATTTAGGCGAGAATGCTCGCCACAGAGAGGTGTCCGATGACCAAGCAACGCCGTACCTTTACTCCTGAGTTCAAGCGCGAAGCTGCATGCCTGGTGCTCGATCAAGGCTACAGCCATGCCGAAGCGGCCCGTTCGCTCGGCTTGGTCGAATCAGCACCGCGTCGATGGGTTAATCAGCTTCAGCAGGAGCGCAGCGGCGTTACGCCGGCCAGCAAAGCGCTGAGGCCAGAGCAGAAATTCAAGAGTTGGAAGCCCGGATCGCGCGCCTTGAACGCGAGAGATCGATACTAAAAAAGGCTACCGCGCTCTTGATGTCGGAAGATCTCGAGCGTACGCGCTGATCCGCCAGCTCAGCGACCATGAGCCCGTTGATTGTTTGTGCGAAGTGTTCGAAGTCACTCGCTCAAGTTACTACGCACATCGTCACAGAAGGCGAATTCCGGACGTTGAACGACTTCGATTACGCAGTCGAGTCAATGAGCTGTTCACGCAGAGTCGAAGCGCCGCCGGCAGCCGCAGCATCGTGTCGATGATGCGGGAAGATGGAGAACAAATCGGGCGATTCAAGGTGCGTGGATTGATGCGGGAGCTGGCGTTAGTCAGCAAACAACCTGGAGCACATGCCTACAAACAAGCGACGGTTGAGCGGCCGGATATTCCGAACATCTTGAATCGAGAGTTTGAAGTGCCGGCACCTAACCAAGTCTGGTGTGGTGATATCACCTACATCTGGGCACAAGGGAAATGGCATTACCTAGCTGTCGTGCTGGATCTCTATGCGCGTCGAATTGTGGGTTGGGCGCTGTCGAGCAAGCCAGATGCGGATCTGGTTATCAAGGCGTTGGACATGGCTTACGAACAACGTGGCAGGCCTCAAGGCCTACTGTTCCACTCGGTGGTCTGTCCCGGTGCTGGTGGACAGGTAGTTAAGAGTTACTGCTCGCATAGCGCCGCTCAAACTCCATCGGGCTGAAATAGCCCAGCGTCGAGTGGCGGCGACGGTGATTGTAAAAGTGGATGTACTCGAACAGGTCGGTTTTCGCCTCGTGGTAGCTGGCATAGCGCGTCAGGTACACCCGCTCAGCCTTCAGCGAACGGAAGAAGCTCTCCATCGCGGCGTTGTCCCAGCAGCTCCCGGGACGTGAATGGCTGGGCACGATTCGATGTCGCCGAAGTAAGGCCTGGTAGTCGTACGCGCAGTATTGGGTTACAAATTAGGCTGAACCGATATGGTTCAAGGAGCGTACTGGCTCTAGAGAAGAAGCAGCAGACGGCTTGACGGTCAAGCTGCCCTCAAGCCTGCCAGTGAAACTGAGACCTAGCCGGCGGGTTGATTGATCAACAACGGCTCGACGGCCTGACCGGCGGCCAGCGCCAGGCGAATACTGAACAATCGCAATTGGGCGACGGCCTGGGCTTGCTGCAGTTTTGTATTCATTAACCTATTCTGAGAGTTCAGCAAGTCCAAAAGACTACCCATTCCGCTCTTATAGCGGCCGTAGGCAACTTGCACAGCCTGTTGCGAACTGAGCAGCGAACTGCGAGACAAGCTGACCTTCTGCAGAGATGCCAGCACCTCTTGAAAATAGGTCCAGACATCCAGCTCCACTTGGTTTTCCACACCGTGTAATTGCGCCTGGGCAACATCAACCTCGGCAGCCGCCCTGGCTCGTTGCGATCTGGCGGAAAAACCATCGAATATCGGGATGTTCAAGGTCAATCCAGCACTGTTAGACAGATAGGAATAGGTGTAAGCATTGCCTGAGCTGATGGACTCGTTGTATTGAATATTGGCAAAGAAAACGAGCGTTGGCTTGCCCTGAGCCCCTGCCGAGCGGGTATTGGCTTCCGCGGCCGCCAGACGCCCACGAGCCGAGCGCAGCAGCGGATGTTCATTCTGGGCGGCAAGCAGATAGTCCTGGAGATTGTTTAACTTTAAGATGGAGGGTGCCACCAACTCTGTCTGCTCGACTTTCACATTTACCGAAGGCTTGAACCCAAGGGCGAATGCAAGACGGCCCATGGCCATGACCGCTCCGGCATCATCTTGTAAGACATGCAACTGCATGCTATCTCGGGCCGCAATCGCCTCCAGCAGCTCGGCTTTGGAGCCGGCGCCAAGGGCAAACCGCTCTTTTGCGATTGCCACACTTAACTCCAAACTATCCAGGGCCTCGTGGCTGACTCGAGCAAGGTTATGGGCCAATAGAAGGCTGTAATAGGCGTCTGCGGTATTGATCACCACTTGGCTGACAGACTCGCGATATGAGTCCAATGCCACATCGAGCAGAATTTCTTCATAATCCTTGTGTGCATCACGAGCACCAAAATCGAACAGCAGCCAACTGAGCGACAGCGCGCTGCTAGTAGGTTTGGTATTGACGGCATAGTCAGCGTATCGGTCATCATCGATCGACGTCTTTCCATGCCCTCGGGATTGACTGTAGCTGGCTTGGAGCTTGGGTAAATACTCGGAGCCGGCCTCCGTCACACGGGCCCTATGGCGATCGACATTGGCCCATCCTTCTGCGGTGAGTGGATTTCTGCACAACGCCAACTGCACTAGGCCAGACAGGTTCCAGGTCTGCCTAGAAGTCAACTCAGGACACAGACCGGCGCTGGGCGAATGCTCTCCCATCTTAGCCGAAGCGGACTCTCCCGTCTGAGCCAAGGTCGTGACTGCCCGGGCGGATGCCGGCACGGAGAAAATCAGCATAATCATGAACATTAATGTGCGCACACATCACCTTGAAGACTTGCTGTTGACAAAGACTGTCGATAGTCAGCCGTGGACATGACGAACTTGACCTTGCCATTTTCAAGTTTGATGATTTTTTCAGACTGCAGAATGGTTTCCAGCCGATGCGCCACCGATATCCTGGTGATCTGAGTAGTTTTTATATTGTTATTCACAATGCTTTCTGTAACGGGATCCAGATGGCTAGTCGCCTCGTCCAAAATCAACAGCCTGGGTCGTTTGTACAAGGCACGTGCCAGAAGGATTCGCTGTTTCTGCCCTCCAGACAATACCCCCCCCATGTCCCCTACCAAGGTGTTGTAGGCCATCGGCATCTGCATGATTTCCTCATGTATGGCAGCGGTCCGAGCACACTCCATGACCCAGTTCATCTCCACCTCTTCGTCAAAGAAAGAGATGTTTTCCTGAATGGAACCGCCTAATAGCGTGTCATCCTGCATGACCACAGCCATGTGCTCGCGTAGTGCAAGCAGATGTTCCGTAGTAACTTCCCGTCCATCGACAGTAATGCTTCCATGCTGTGCGCTATAGATCCCCATCAGCACACCCAGCAAGGTGCTTTTACCGCAGCCCGAACTGCCGACAATACACACAGACTCGCGACCCGCTACACAGAAACTGATTCCTGATAAAATATCCGGCTCAAATTCTGAATGACGGAAGGACAGATTCTTTACTTCAAGAGAAATAGCCGTGTCGCGAAGCAGATTGCACTCTGGAATTGCGACAATCCTCTCCGCTGGCGACAACACAATGTCGCCGAGCATTTCACCCTGAAGTTGAAGCATCTTGAACTCGATTGAGCGATCAATAAGGCTAGATACCCTCAGGGTGAACTGCCCCTTATAAGCCAGATAAGCCATCAATGCTCCAACCGTGAAATTACCCTGCAATACCATATTCGCTCCCAGATATATCGCTAGCACGCCCTCAACACCAAAAATGCATGTATTGATCAGCTGAAAAGCAATCTGAAGCTTCTGTACCACTACCCCGGCATTGATCTGGTCGACCAGTAGCCTGATCCACTGAGAGCACCTTTGCTCCTGCCGTGCAAACAACTTGATTGTCCTCACCCCTCTCAGCGTCTCTAGAAAATGGCTTTGTTGCCGGGCGGAATTAACCACCTGTTCCTGCGACGCACGGCGCAAAGGCAAGTACCAGCCCCACCGGCTGAGCCCATAGCAACTCAGCGCCAAAAGAGAAACTACTGCCAGGCTAGGGGCATAGACAAACATCAGTACCAGAACCAACAGTGCCATCACTCCGTCGATGATCACCGTAGTAAAAGACGTTGTGAGGGTCGATTGAATAGAGTCCACCGCGCCAAACCGCGCTAACACATCTCCCACATGCCTTGAGAAGAAGTAGCGCAGCGGCAACTTCAACAAGTGAGAAAACAGGTTCTCTTTCCATTGCAGGGCAAGGGTTACCGAGTAGTACATGACCATATAACTACGCAACGCGCGCAAGGCCTGCTGGCTGAGGGTTACCACCAAGAATCCGGCAGTCATGATCACCAGTAAGTCCTTGTCGTTGGCTACTAGTACATGGTCAATAACCCACTGAATGAAAAACGGGCTGACAAGTACCAACGCTTCAATGGCGAAAGATACGCATAGCAGTTGCCAGGCGGCTTGCCCTATGCCACGGACCGTACCCATCAAGCCCCACAACGAAGGGGTGTGCCTGAGTGACTTCGCCACAAAACTAGGTGTAGGCCACAACTCCAATGCCACCCCTGTAAAGCTTTCGCGCAATTGCTCAGACGAGACAATCCGTAAGCCACTAGCCGGATCATGCAGATAATATTTACCGCGACTGATTTTATCGAGCACTACAAAGTGGTTGAAATTCCAATGCAGGATGGCCGGCAGCTTCAAGTTTTGAACCTCTTCGCTTTCCAGCCTCAAGGCACGAGCACTCAGGTTCAGCTTTTTCGCCGAACTCGTCAGGTTGGCCAGTGTTGCCCCCTTCAAGGACACATCAAACATCTGCCTGAGTCTTGACAACTCGATATCTAGCCCGTGAAAACCAGCAATCATACCCAGACAAACCAGACCGCACTCGGCGCTCTCTGCTTGATAAAGCAAAGGAAGTTTCTTTTTCCCGGAAAATTTCAGTAGATCTATGCTCATGTCACAACCTGCCCGTGACTGAAATGACGGGCTCCAAGGCCCATTCATACAACTTTCGGTTTTCCAGAATAATGCTCGCCTCCACCAGCATTCCTGGGATCAAGGCTTGCCTGACCCCATAAACTTCGACCCACTGTTGGTCCAACTCTATAGTCACCTTAAAGAGAGCCGCGGCACTTTCAGCATTGTCCAAACCGACTGCAGTACTGATTTCTTTACTCAACAAGGACGCCCGTGCGACTGTTATCACCCGGCCATGTTTCAAACCGAACTTTTGGTAGGGGAAGGCCGGATAACGTAAGGAAACGGGGTCCCCGGGTTTGACAAAGCCAATGGCGGAACTAGGCGCATAGACTTCGGCAATCAGTTGGGCATCCACCGGAACTATGGTCATTAGAGGTTTATCGGCGGAGACAAACTGCCCTGCCCGCGCCGTAACGACCGTGGCAATGCCGTCCTTGGGGGCTCTCAGCTCACTGCCCTGATTCAGCGCACTACGCGCCAGCGCTTCGTTAGTAACGTAGATCTTCTTATCGATTTCCGAGAGTTGGGCTTGATACGCCAGCGCTCTTTTTTCCAGTGTCGCGACCTTGGACTTAATGCCCAAGTTTGCCCCTGCCCGTTCACGTTGTAGTGTCTGTAAACGAGCACTCTGTTCCAGGTAATCCGACTGCTTGATCTCTGATTCTTCCTTAGAGATGTAATCTTGCACATAAAGCTTGCGGTATCGGTGGGCGTTTTCCTCGGCCAAGTTCAGCCTGGAACGCTGAACCTCGATTAGCCTGTTCAAGCGCTCAACATCGGCCTGGGCCTGGGAAACCTCATCCTGCAACAGTGTCTGCTCCTGAGAGAACAACACGCCAGCCTGATGCCTGTCGCTATCCAGAGACCCCAGCGTAAGCTTCAACTGCTCGCCCACCGCCCGCTCAGTCATACCGAATGGGGCGCTGACACTGTCAAATGAGAGCGACATCATTTTTTGATTCTCGCGTACCAGGTCTCCATCGTTGACGAATGACTCCAACACCACCCCCGAGCGCATTGGGTAGAGTTTCAACACGCCACTCACCGGCACCAACTCCCCTTTGACAGAAATCTTCCTAGAATAACTACCCGCATAGATCAATATTAAAAATGCCAGCAATACCATTCCCACCAGTAGTGCGACGAACTTAAATGCCCCTGGCCCCATCAAAATTATGGTACCTAATCGTTGTTTGGAACGGGCCTCTACCGCCGTTTGTGAGTACAACTGTTCCAGATCATCTCGGGCGCTATTCAATGAGGAAGTACCTGTTCCAATGCCATCAACCTGGTTTTGGCGCTGGGAACATGATCGCGGCTCAGCAGGTACCATTTTCTCGCGGCGCCCAGGTCCTGCTGAACACCCAGTCCCTTCTCATACAAGTAACCAAGATTGGCCTGGGCCAGCCAATATCCCATCTGGGCTGACCGCAGATACAATTCAGAGGCAGCGAGGAAGTCCCTGCTGCGCCCAACCCCCGTAGCAAAGCACTTACCCAACAACAGTTGTCCTTCGGCATTCCCTCCATCCGCGGCCTTCTGAAAACAATCACAGGCATTTTCAGCACTGGCGTTGGAGCCCACGCCATCTGCATATAGGTAGCCCAGTCGGAGCGATGCTTTGAGTAGGCCCAGATCGGCTGCCTGTTGATACAAACGCTCGGCTTTTGGGTATGACTGTTCTACGTCCAGTCCCATTTCGCTTAGATAACCCAGGTTATAAATGGCCTCAGGGTCTTTGGCGGTCGCGGCCTGGGTACTGTAATAAAGCGCCTTGCCTATATCGCGTGGTATCGTATTGCCTTCGATATACAGGGCGCCCAATACCGACTGAGCGGCAATGTTTCCCTCCTGTGCAAGCGATTCCCACTCTTTGACCGCCCGACCGGTGTCACGCTCAACGCCTTGCCCGTAAAAGAATAGCCGGGCTATAAAAATACGTGACGCTTGAGAGTTATACCTGTCACGCACAGCCCGAGCGATTTCATAGGCCTCGGCATAGTTCTCCTGTTTGTAAGCGACCAGGGCCTGGTCCATATCCGCCGAACAGGCCCAGGGAAGGAAAAACAGCGTAGTCATTAGCACAATCAGCCTACTGGACATTATTCAGGCACCCCCAGCCCTGATTGAAATCCACCACCAATTGGTAGTGTTCGAATGCGTTCCATCCCAGAACATAGGGCAGCAGGTAAGTGCGTGTTGGCGAATACAGCCTTTGTACTGGTCTGTCCTTGCCAGCAAGACTAATAACTTCACTGGCTTGATATTGAGCTTCATGATAGGAACCAGTCAGATCGTTTATCCGGTTGCTTAGAACTAAAACACCACTGCCGAGCGGTTTTTTCCCACCACTCAGGTACTCCATATTTCCGGTGTCCAATAGAACTGGAACCTTCTCGCCATCAACCAGCAGATAGGTAAATAGGAACTGTGTGGTACGAGACAAGTTACTTCCAAGAAATACCTTTGACTCACACAGGCTCTGATCAGCAGTACTACTAAAGGTGATACCCGAGGCATTTATGCTTATTCGGCCCAGTTTAGAGAGGATATCTAGTCCCAGGAGCGTCTCCGTGCTTCCCATCAAAACAGCAAAATTTTTAAACCTTTGTCCTGAAACATCAAGGGTCTTCAAGAGCACCATCTTCGACTTCACGGTTGAGTCCTGGTAATAGGTCGCCAGATCAAACTCCCAAGGACTGGCCTGTAGGTTCAGGCGTCGAGCATCGACGGCCGATAAATGGCTGACGCTGGCTCCAGTATCCAGCTTGGCCTTGAGCGCAACGCCATTTATTTCAACAGTCAGATACGGCTTTGCCCTCAACATCAGAAAACCATTGTCCACCGTTTGCCACCCGACTGCTGTTGCACCAGGCGCAGGGGCCTGTTCAAAAGCGGGGAATTCATCGATGGCCGCCAGGCTCTGGTCATTAAGTCCTGGCACCTTAGTTGACCAGATCGCTCTACTACCCCCGTCCAGCAGCCGATAAAGCCGGAGCATTTCTTGATAGTTCTTTTGATTGAATGCCTCGCCTAGCAGCAATAACTGGCAGGCCAACTGCCTTTCTTCGGTAACAATTTGAGCGCACGTAAGGTTGCCCGTTCCAGCACCTACAACTGACTGCAAAGAGCGTCTGAGAATTATCGCGGCGATCACACTCTGATCATTATTTTTATTCAGAAGTTTTGAAAGGACCAGAGTTTTAGGCAGAAACGTCGCTTGTTCGATACCTGACAATTCACTGGATGCCGCAAAGGCTCCGGCGCCACCCCACAAAAATATGACATACATAAGAGCAATATTGCTCAAGCCACGCACTTTCATCATCGGACTCGCAACGACTGCAACGCTTCAAAAAGAGGTACGAACTAAAATTAGTCGTACCTTTACAGCATTAGCGGATTGGTATTGTGACCGTCACTCCTCCACCAGCCCCACCGTTGGGGTCGACAGAGCTGTTAGTCGTGCCCTGAAAGCCACTCGGCGTAGACGGTTGATTGGTACCATGGATTTCCGTTACTGAGTTACCATTCATGCTACCGACAGTAACCTGTGTTCCACTGGAGTCGGTGAAGGTAAAGCTGTGCCCACCGCCCCCCCCGCTACTGAAGTTGCCATGAGTTCCATCTTCATCATTCCAGTCCGAGACAGGGTCTGTTTGACTCCCGCCAGAAACAAGCAGCAACTCTGCAGCCGTTAGTTCACGCATTACAAACCTCGCTCAATGAAGTAAATTTTCATTCCCTAGTATTCCTTCCATGGTCATTAATGCACGCTTCAAGATCCTTTGAGGCGCTATATCAACCCCCACACATCCGACCAATTAAGAAGCAATAGAAGCCCATCAACTCATCCCAGTCGCCTAAAGTTTCGGCCATTCGTATGCGAATCTGATAACCGCCTTGAGCTGCCGAATAAGCGTCGTAGAAGTACAAATAATTTTGTGGGCTACGCAATAACAAAAAATTCAACAATATCCTCGCCGCTCGCCCGTTTCCGTCCACCAAAGGATGGCAATTTAATAATGCTGTAGACACCACAACAGCAGTAGCGACATCAGGAAGTGAGTCCTTGCGAGAGAGAATGAACCTATGCATGTTATTCAAAGCAGGCTCTATATGATCCGCATCCGGATATTTGACCCGACTACCCTGCCGATCCACCGTGGTAAAAATAGGCCCTTTGCGGAGGGAAGTTGGTTTTTCCAGTAGCAAGCAACCCAGCGTCTCAATGAAGTTGTAAAACTGCAGAGGCCGGTATTGCTCAATACAACCTGCAAAAAGCTGAGTGAGATTACTCATCACCTCTATTTCACTGAGTGAACGACTTGCCGCTTGGGTCGGCGGATTTCTCAGCATGTAATACGGGCTCAACGAGTGTCGCAGTACCGCCAGCGATTCATCACTGTGAATAATTTGCAACTGCTCAGCTCTGTTTCGATGCCCGTGGAGAGCGAGCAATTTATTCGTTCTGTCGACATACTGTAGGGTTTCGACAGCGAGTGACTTCAAGTCCGGATAAAGCAGGAGCTTTCTCTCAACTACATTGCCTTCCATAGCAAAATACCTTTGAGCGAGTACTATCTGTAAACTCCCTTTTAACAGCTTTAAATTACAATTTTCTTACAGTCGAGACTTTACAAGTAATCCATAGATTCTGTTTACAGAGACCAGGGAGACGTGTTAAACAAACTAATAATCCACAGCACGGATGACCTGGATGCCCACCCAGACTTGGCCTCGAAATACTATTTTCTTTTTGTTTTTATTGGCATCCAGCTCTCTAAATGCCGACTCATTCTCTGGCGGTACTGGTTGGGGAAAATTTGTTCAAGTCTTACTTTCTGTGGGTACTTGCCAAAACCAATTATTGGAGGCGCAACGAGCAGCGTGTTTCAAACGTAATGCTCGGCAAGCCTGCCAATATGCACCAGAAGGCATAGAGAAAGAGAACTGCATTAAAGAATATTCAGGTTACTCGGTCACATCCGATAAAAGCCTTTCAAAGAGTTCTTCGTGGTCTTTACCCCCCCTAAAGGGGAAGATGAATCATGTTTCGAATATTCCTGCGCCTTTTACCAAGATGAAACAAAAACCACAGGACTCTAAGCCTGACGAATACGACTCAAGAATAAGGGGTCTATTATACACCCCCTGATTTGTACAATTTTGATCAGGGCGAACGCAATTTTTGATAATTATAAATGCGGTCAACACTTACTCAGCTCTAGCGCCTGGACCACAACCAGCGACGGACAATAAAACATGCCAGCAGATGAATTGGACTCCTTGTTTTCCTATTACTACAATCAGGCGAGCAAACATGCATTTCCAGCCTTCCTCGGCTCTGACATAACCAGCACTCCATTGAACTCCGCTCCTTATATTACCTCGCTTTCAAACTTCTGTGAGGCTTACACAAGCTCACCCAGAAAGGAGTTTTCGGATCAGTTGAAATTGTCTATTAGCGAACTGAAAGATGCAGGATTGAGCATTGATATCGCACTGATTGGAGGCAGTTTTCTAACCTTGAAAAGTACTCCTGGTGATCTGGATGCCGTACTATTCTATTCGCTGAAAAAGGAGGAAATTGCCTTTCCTCTGGACCAATGGCAGCGTGCACAGAAGCTCAAGGGCCTGGATGTGCGGTTGGTCCCGATGGATACTCGCCCCATCCTGACACTGAAAATGGCACTGTTCTTCGCACTTTTATACACCCATAGGAAAAATGATGGGCTTACAACTCCTGGGCTGGTACTGATTGACTGCAAGGGCTGAAATCGCGCAGGCTCAACTACCGCTTCGGGGCAAGTACCGGTCGGAATGACCGGAATGCCTAGGGATTCTCCGATCAAGTCAGCACAGGTCATCTGACCTGTGCTGAAATAGCCCTCCGCCCAACAGCCCTCTACAAGCCCTCCATCCCATGAGTCAGATGAGCTTTTCCGATTTCGAGTACGCCGGTAAGCGTAAGCAAACCCGTCGCGAGCGTTTCCTGGCCGAGATGGAACAAGTGGTGCCGTGGAGCGGTTTGGTGGCATTGATTGAGCCGCACTACCCAAAGGCCGGCGGTGGTCGCAAGCCGTACCCATTGGAAACCATGTTGCGTGTTCACCTGCTGCAGAACTGGTTCTCATTGAGTGATCCAACCATGGAGGAGGCGCTGTACGAGATTACTTCGATGCGCCAGTTTGCTCGTCTGACGCTCAGCGCTCCGAGCCCCGAAGACACGACGATCATGAACTTCCGGCACTTGCTCAGTTGGCGGCGGGCATTTTGGAAACCATCAACAATTACCTGCGAGACAAGGGCCTTTCGTTACGCCAGGGCACCATCGTCGACGCCACTATCATCCACGCACCCAGTTCGACCAAAAACAAGGAAGGCAAACGCGATCCTGAAATGCACCAGACGAAGAAAGGCAACCAGTACTTCTTCGGCATGAAAGCGCACATCGGAGCTGACGCAGAATCGGGCCTGGTACATCATGTTCATGGCACCGCCGCCAACGTGGCTGACGTGACGGAAGTTGCCCATCTGTTGCACGGTGGCGATAACGTTGTCTGTGCTGACGCCGGTTACACCGGCGTAGAGAAACGGCCTGAGCACGACGGTCGGCAAGTGATCTGGCAGGTCGCGGCGCGACGCAGCACCTACAAGTATTTGAGCAAACGCAGTGCGCTGTACAAGGCCAGGCGCAAGATCGAGAAGGCCAAAGCCCAGGTACGTGCGAAGGTCGAACATCCGTTTCGGGTGATCAAACGTCAGTTCGGTTATGTGAAGACCCGCTTCCGCGGCCTGGCCAAGAATACGGCGCAATTGACCACACTGTTCGCGCTGTCGAATCTGTGGATGGTGCGCCGGCAATTATTGCCTACTGCGGGAAAGGTGCGCCCGTGAGGGTAGAAAACCAAGGCTATGCCTTGGTTTTCCAATAATCAGAGGCTGAAAATCGGGGTTTTCGGTATCTCCAAGCAGTCCATTTCCGGCTGGTGGGTAACTTGTCCGGAGAATCCCTAGAATGACGCCCACGTTAATACCGTCACGGATGGCGACACTTGATATGGTCGCCCCAGGTTGCAGGCATTCCTGAACGACCTGGGCTTTGAAGGGTTTCGGATAAGAGCTTCATTGGCACATGGAAATCCTGGCGATTAAGGGTGATCGCGTCCGCAAAAGTACGTGAACACCATCGCCTTTAAAACTGAAGTTCGGAAGGTGAGTTCGCCGGACGCTTACTGCGGGATACCCGCGGCAGCCGGCACATTGGCGCTACGGGATAGCGACCAGCCAACGCCTCGATGGCGCGGAACTTCACTTCGTGGGCTGCGAGAAGATGGCGAGCGCCTTTTTTAAAACATCGCGCTCCATGGTGACCTGAGCCAGTTGCTGGCGTAGACGACGCAACTCCGCGCTCTCACCACGCTGCTTGCCGTTGCCCGGAAAGGCATCGTCACCTTGCTGCTCGTACTGGCGCTTCCATTTGCCCAGCAGGCTTTCAGCGATGCCGAGCGTCTCGGCTACATGACGAAGCGGCGTGCCGGCAAGCACCTGGTCTATCGCCTCGCGTTTGAAGGATTCGGGAAAACGTCGTCTGGTCTGGGTCATGAACACTCTTGCGGTGGACATTATCCACCTTAAGTCAGTGTCCACTCTGCCCGGGGACAGACCAACCCTCCACGCCCGGGAACGCAGCCAGGCCGCAACCGCGCGGCCCGAGCATAATCAAATGACGCCACGCGTCAGATCTATTGCAAAGCAGGCGCTCCTCGCCAGGCCACTTGAGCGCAACCTCCTCCGGCCTACTAAAACTTGCAAAGATCAATTGCGCATGAGTGACGGTACTCTTGCGGCGAAAGGCGCCCCATGGGACCAAACAGCAACTTGGCGGTAAACCTTTCCAGATCCGCCATCACCTCTCCTGGCGCGTACTGCGCGAAATATGCCCGCCGCGCCGGAGGCAGAGTGGCACGGTGTGTCAGACAGATCTTCACCATTTCTGACAGCATAGAACCGCGAATGTCGTAACGCGTATCCACAGCGTACAGGACAGTGCGATAGCATGAGCGGTAGGTCGGTTGCAGACCGACCTGCCGCTGCACACTGCAACTCATCCTTGGCTCCCTGCCTGCCACGAGGCTAGAAACTGTAACACCCGCTCAACTTGCCCCTGACTGACCAGTTGCTCCGCTGTCTGGTGTTCGAAAGGTGGTAATGGCTCGAAGCGAAACCAAGTGATCGCTCGCTCGACTGCGACCCCGCTCTCGGCCACCACCAAGATCACCCGAAGGACATCCGCGATAAAACGTTGCGTTGTTTCGACATAGGATGTGCAGGTGGCATCTGGCTGACTGCAACTATAGGCTGCGACATGATTGGCAAAAACGACAGGACTTAGGGCAAAGATCTCAATATAACGCTCAATCGAATAAGGGGAATCATTCGTGGGACGCAAGCAATCGATCAACTCAGCGATCGAGACAATCGCTGACTGGAGTTTTCCCACCTTCATGGCTTCTACCTCTTGCCGCCTTTCGCTCGCAGCATGCACGCAAATCGACATAAGGCAAAGCCTTATGCGCTCGCTCAGCCCCGGGCCGACATTGCCAATCTGCTCTTAGTCATGGAGCACTTATATGCTATTGAAGCATCTGGTATTGGAAATATATATTTTCCAACCTAGACATAGCAATGTGCTTCGAAACCATTCAAGGTGCTCGGCAAATACTTTTTTAAAACCAACAAATACCAAAAACCCGAAAACCGAACTAGTACAAATAAAAAATATTTAACTACAATCAACACTAACCCATATTAAACAATAGAAAAACAGCACATAGCCTCCCTCATCCTGACGCAATGGAAGCATCCAACTTTACATACAAGGAGCTTTATGAGATCTCATTGAAAAAACATCCATCAACTGGAGTTCAGCCGCTTCCGTTTATACCCACTTGTTGATGATAAGCGCCAACACAACCAAGCCATCACTGGTGGCAGTCCATTAATAGCGCGGTAAGAATTCCTATGCTAATACCCTTTATAGATAAGGAGCATGGACATGGCTATTTACGAGAAAGTATTGGCGTGGGCGGATAGATTACCACCGTGGCGCCACGACGCTCTACGACGCCTATGTGTTCAGAGGGCCTGGAGCGATACGGATCTTGATGAAATTCTTGATCTCGCTAAGCAGCATAATGGAATCACCAGTGTACTAGAATCTGTTCCAGTGCCGATCAGGTTCACCGCGGAGCATTTCCGGCCGAGGCGAATCAGAACCAGTCTGTCGCTCTTAAGTCCCTTCATTCGTTGACCAATGTGGAAAAATCCCGAACAACCAGGCTCTGAAGCTTGAAACGCAAGGCCTCACCATCGTGTACGGGGGCAATGGCACAGGAAAGTCCGGCTATGCGCAAGTTCTACCGCAATGTACGAGCCGACTCAAATGCGGCTGACCAGCAACGACCTATAACGCAACCGGCCGAGCGCCTACAGGATATCAACACCTTGCTCCAAAATATCCGTAGGCGAAGAGCTTGAGTTCACTCGCGAAATCAAGAGGATTATTTTTTACTAATTCCGCCCCTACATTATATATATGAGTGCATTGCTAAAAATAGTTGAAAAGGGGTAAAAGTGGTCATCAGGACTAACGAGGCTTAGTGAAAGTAAAGGTGCTTAGTGACCATGGCTAACCTTGAGTTTATTCAATTTACACCGATGCGAGAGGTCGTTGAGGCCGGCTTAATCCGATGGGAGCATGACAAAGGCTCTCGGCAGATCGAAGATCTTCCCCAAATATTCTGGGGTAGCGGGGAGCCTTGGACGGAGGCCAACCATTGGGCGCTTACCATAGCAACCCGTACGGTCGGCGGTCACATTAAAACCGTGACCTCCCTCATGAAGCATTTATACGCCTATGCAGACTGGCTTGAAGCGGAGGAGCTGGACTGGCGCCACTTTCCAGATCGCATGGCTGACCGGGTCATCGTACGCTACCGAGGTGAGCTGATAGCTCAGCGCAACCGCGGTGTCCTCCGGCCCAGTACCACGACAGCCCGTATGCGAGCGTTGATCCAGTTTTATCGACATGCACAGATCTATGGGTTCGTCAGCCAACACTCGTCTATGTGGCACGATGAAGTAGTTTTATTACGCTACTTTGACTCGGCTGGATTTGAGCGAACGATAAGCCGGCAAAAATCTGAACTTGCCATACCAAACAGAGCGAGACCAGGCCTTACATTGGAAGACGGCCTCGTGCCTTTGCAAAGTGATCATGTACAGGCTCTACTAGACTTTACAGCATCAGAATCTCTTGAAGAAATTCACTTAATGCTGACCATCGGCTTCCTAACTGGCGCTCGAATTGGGTCTATTTTGACACTCGCCGTACAAAATATTGAAGGAGCAATACCTGACCCAAATATGTCAGGTTTTTATCGTTTACCTATTGGGCCCGGAACTAAGGTTTCCACAAAGTTCGACACCATTGGTGATCTGTTGGTGCCCAGCTTCTTGATTGATGCATTAAATACATATACTTATTCCATGCGCCGCCTGAGTCGACAGGCTTTAGCTTTGCCCGAACATCGGAGCTCTTTGTTCCTGACCTCGCGAGGAAACCCATATCGAGAGCAGTCTTTCAATCGATTGATGACAGATCTTCGTCGAAGAACTGTGGCGGCAGGGCTAAACTTCATGAAGACATTCAAATTTCATCAGACACGATGCACTTACGGCACTTGGTTAATGGAGGTTGCTTTACAGGTGACCAACGAAGCATGTGCAGTAGCCTTTGTTCGGGAGGCAATGCTCCACAAAGATGAAACAACAACCTTACGCTACGTGCGATTCATCCAGAGAGCACCCATAAAGGCCCTGATTTCCAAAGAGTTTACGGCGGCGTTTACTGGCATCATTAATCGTGACTGGAATTTGTTTCATGCATAAAAAATTCCAGATTCCAGAGCTCACTCTTCCCAGGGTTAAAATTGGAATAAACTCATATTCATGGGATATGCGAAGACTACTTTATATCGGCGGTGCAGAAATAAGACACGACTTAGTAGCAGACGCTATCGATCGAGGCACACTTGGCACCGTATCGCCGGAGCGATTGGATTTAGTTAGAAAATTGCATGCTGTAATAGCAGGAAAACTGACTGCTGGCGGTAGCCAAGAAACGACTAAAACACAGCTTCAGAGCATTCGTGAATTCTTCAGGTGGGCCGATAGGAAGAATTATACCTTATCCCTGCCTACGGCTCAGGTTGCTTACATCCATTGGACAGACGCCCTTTTTCATTGCTGGCAAGTAACTAAAACCTTGGCCCAGCGCACGGCATACACAAAGGGACGAGTGGTTGGCCAGTTATTGGATCATGCACTAGGTCGAACTACACCAATGATTGAGTTAACCAGACTTAAGGAACCGAAACGCCGGAAAGCTGTACAGACTATTCAATCAGATAAGCAGTGCCTAGAGTCTGCTTTTGCATTTGGACGGCTTTTGCAAGATATCTGTGATGGTATGACGCTCAGTGCCATTTGGGGGCCAAGACCTGTACGAATTCCCCTTCAGAGTGGAGGAGAACTCGTCCAATGGGCAGGAATGCACTCCATGGAGAGAGGTGCGATTCCGCGAACACCATACCGAGAGCAAGTGCGTTTGACACGTATGGCCGCACGACAAGCTGCTTATGAAAACAAACGGTCGTTGCGTTCAAGAGCAACGTTGATCAACTTGCGGATCTTAGCCGAACTCCTAATGTTCATTGGACAGACAGGAATGAATGTGTCGCAGGCAAGTGGCCTTGAGTTTCGTCATTTCAGCTACTCCAGCGATATCGATAGTTATAAGGTCAGGGACTACAAGTCGAGGCGCGGCGGAGAGGTGCTATTTGAAATTTTCAAGGAGTACCGTAGCCACTTTGAACGCTACCTTGAATGGCGGAGGACGTTGTTCTCAGATGACTCACGCCTATTTCCACTTCTACGTTACAAGGGCGCTCATGAAGAATCACGCCCCTACTTCGGCTTGATCATACAGGCGTGTAAAGATGCTGATGTTGCTTGGCAGCCACCTAGCGTGCTACGGAGTACTAGGGTGAATTGGTTGCTTCGACGTAGCGGGGATCCGGACCTTACGGCAGAGATGGCGCAGCACCATAAGCAAACTCTACTGACTGTGTATGAAATCCCATCGCTCCAGCGCGCAGTCGGGGAAATAACACGTTTTTGGTCAATTGCGGACCCCATGCATTTACAGATTGCTCCAAAAATCGCGGTGGCACCTGGCGCATGCGACGGAGTGCCTTCGGCACTCCCTTTTAAACCCAAGTTGGCCCCCCCTCCCGACTGTATTTACCCTTCCGGCTGCCTTTGGTGTGAACATCACCGCGACATCGACTCGCTCGACTATGTGTGGGCTCTGTCATGCTTCCGGCACCTCAAGGTATTGGAAGTGAGTCGATATCATGCCCCGGTAGGCGTGAGGAGTGCGGATCACCCAGGCTACTACGCTATCTCTCGCATTAGTGACAAGCTCGCATGGTTTCGAGACTCAAACACTACCCGGCGAGCCTGGGTAGAGGAGGCGTTAGCACGAGTTGAGGAGGGTAACTACCATCCAGAATGGTGCCGCCTGATTGAGAGTGTTGAGGGGGCTTCAGAATGAAAATGGAACTGCATGAGATGGGCTTGGGGCTTCGGGCAGACTGGATAATTTCATCTTCTTCGGCTTTTAGGCCATCATCATGGCCACCCGCCAAGGATTGGCCGGTGAGCATTGATCGAGATGGTTCGGTACTCTCTCGCTGGGGTGACCCTGTGTGGGATCTTACACCAATAGCAGGAACGGCCTTTAAATTAAACTTCGGTGATGGATCAGAAAGTAAAAGCGACTCACTTGATCCTGAGAACGCCAACCTTCTGAGATTGGTTATCACCTGGCGCATGTGGGGGTATAGAGCTATCAAAGCAGCCGGGTCTCTTCAGACTGCTTTTACGATGATACGTTCCGTGATCGCACTATGTAGCCGCAACAGTATTTTAGCTTGCGACATGATGCGTTTTCCAAAATTAATCGATCAATTGCCTGAAGTTATAGCTCCAAGTCGATATCACAGGACGATCGCGGAACTCAACAGACTGTATGACGCCCGAGTTACGTTAGGTTTTACCATCATCGACCAAGATGGTCTGAAGCGATTGGCCAGCATTAGACCCGACCATAACACGATCCAGACTCCGTACATTCCGCCGCGTATTTGGGTCTACCAAGTTAACCGCTTGAGCCAGTGTATCGACGACTTTCTTGCTAATCTGGTACAGATTGAAGATTGCTTCCGATTTTGTCTTGACGCTTATATTTGTAATTATGGGTCATTGCCGGCGGCCTTAGAGCGGCATAAGGCTACTTACAAGGCTCCATTCACTAAAAGCTCAGAGAAAAATTCTAGCCGCGTCTATCGAGGCTCATTCGCGGAAACCTTAGAACGATTTGGCTTGATGTCTCTACTAGTGAAGTGGCTTGGTGCTAAGCGAGATAAAGTGCCAATCAAGTTGTTTTCATCATACCTATCCATGGTCACCATCGCTGGCCTAGCCTATATTGCCAACTTCACACTACAACGTAGAGAGGAGGTTGCCTCTTTACGAGCGAGTTGCCTAGAGTGGGAGAATGATGAAAAGCTGGGGCGTGTTCCTATTATATGTGGAGAAACGACAAAAACATATAGTGACTCGGACGCTCGTTGGGTAGCTAGCCCTAGTGTAGAAAAAGCCATCATTGCAATAACAGCAATTTCTCGTATGAGAATGATTTGTGATCGGGTCAACCCATTGGTAGCCCCCACGGCAAATGACATAGACGACCCGTATCTATTCAGCGTACCTAGTGAGCCATGGGGGGCTGGCAAGGTGACACCTTATTACATCCGACATGAAGCTGATAGTTTGGTCGAGGTTATCAGGCATTATCCTTGTCTTTTTGAGCCCTCTCAGCTCCGCGTCACTCACGATGACTTAAAAATTGCCAAACAACTGACCCCAAATCTTCCAATAGACAGATTTGCTGTTGGTCGATCCTGGCCACTGGCCTGGCACCAGTACCGGAGAACGAGTGCGGTGAACATGTTTGCATCAGGGCTCATCTCCGATAGTTCGATGCAGCAGCAGATGAAACATTGCTCGAGACTGATGCCTCTTTACTATGGTAGGGGCTACACCCGTCTACATCTCAACGAAACTGTAGAGGCTGCTGTAGTCACCGCCATGTACGAAGCAATGGCGGCACAACTCCGAAACGCCGCGAGCAACCGATTCGTATCACCATACTCCGCCGACCATAAGCGGACCATTGTGGTGAGCGTCCTGAATACGAAGGACGTAAAAACCTTGGCGGCCTGGGCGAAGAGTGGCAAGGTCAGCTTTCGAGAGCATCGCCTCGGAGGGTGTATGAAGGCAGGGATGTGCGAGTACGGTGGCGTCGAATCGATAGCTCGATGTGCTGGAGGGGACAGCGGAAAGCCGTGTCCGGATGTCCTATTTGACCGAACCAAAGAATCGCAGGTTCAAGCTGACATAAAACGTATCACTGAGGAGATGTCGATGCTCCCAGAAGACAGCCCCCGATACCAAGCACTTCTCAGTGATCGCCTAGGGATGGAGAACTACTTGAATGTCATCCACACCAGTTGAATCTTTGAGTGCCGAACAGCGATTTCGGCAAGCCTTTGAACGCCTCAAGGCAGGCCATCCCAGAGTGTTAGAGCATGGGAAACCAGTAACCCAAAACAATGTTGCCAGGGAGGCTGGCTGCGATCCATCAGCCTTACGTAAGGCGCGCTTCCCCGCTTTGATTCGTGAAATTCAAGCCTATCTGGAGCTACACCAAGAACCAATACCATCAAAACGTCAAACAGCTCTCAAGCAACGTAGAGCAAAACGCTCGGTGGCGGATCGGTTGAAAGATGCATGTTTGCAGCGTGACGCGGCTCAGTCACTACTGACCAGTGCGCACCGCCGGATTATTGAGCTGAGCGAGCAGGTGCAGTCTTTGCAGCACCAACTAGATGAAGTCCTAACTAAACCAACCCGAATCAGCCGGAACTAAGTTTGGACATCACTATAGACAACTCGCGTTGTTTCGATATTTTTCCATGGACATTGCCAGCCTGGTACATATCTCGTATTCAGAGGGTGAACAGGCATGTCCATGCCTGTGCTACTCGCGGTTGTCAGCAAGCTGTGCAACGCCTCGGTGCGCTTCGTCATCGCCCATGACACCGAACGGCGGATCCGCCTGGCCTCGGTGCAGTCGCCCCAGGGCCAGGCCCTGCTGGCGTGGGCCGGGTTGTCCACCGAACAGTTCGACAGCGTGGTGCTGATCGAGGGTCGACGCCTGTCACTGCGCTCCGACGCCTTTATCCGGCTGATGGCCCAACTACCTCGACCCTGGCGCTGGCTGCGCCTGCTGCACTGGGTTCCCCGCCCCCTGCGCGACTGGAGCTACAGCTACATCGCCCGCCACCGCTATCGCTGGTTCGGCCGCTACGACGTCTGCCTGCTGCCCAGCCCCGACCACCGCGGGCGCTTTCTCGACGATACGCCTTGACCTGCCACGCCAGCGCTTCGTGTAGCCGCTGCCGCAGGCTCGGCACGAGTCGCCAAACCTGCATCCGTGATATGCCTGCCAGAACCCGTCTTCCGCTTGCGGGCGCTGCCTAGCCAGATCAGCAGCGGCTACCTGATTGAACTGCGCCAGGGCGTTCGGAAAGTGCTAGCGTGGAGCCCCCTCACCTGCCGAGCGTGTCCATGCTGCTGTTGAAACTGCTCACGGTTCCCGCCTTCCTGCTGCTGATCTCCCTGGCCAGCCGGCGCTGGGGGCCGAATGTCGCGGGCTGGCTGGCAGGCTTTCCGGTGGTGGTGGGCCCTATCCTGCTGTTCCTGGCCCTGGAACAAGGCCAGGCGTTCGCCACCCAGGCCGCCGTGGCTGCACTGTCAGCCGTGTTCGCCATGATCGCCTTCAGCGTGGCCTATACCCACGCCGCCCGCACGCTGGCCTGGCCCGGGGCCTTGTGCATCGCCACCCTGGTCTGGCTGATTCTGGCAACGCTCATCGCCCAGGTGCCGGCCTCCCTGGGGTTCTCCCTCTTGTGCTCTATCAGTGCCCTGGTGTTGGCCCCTTGGGTGTTCCCCAGGGTACGGAGCGTGCCAGCCCCGGCCGCAGGCAAGTCCGACAGGCTGGTGTATCGCATGCTGGCGGGCGCCCTGCTGACCTTGGCCGTCACCCTGATGGCCAGCACCGTCGGGGAACGCTGGAGCGGCATGCTGGCCGTATTCCCGGTGCTGGGCAGCGTACTGGCGGTGTTCTCCCATCAAAGCCACGGGGCAGCCTTCACCACCGTGCTGCTGCGCTCGTTGAGCACCGGCTTGTATGCCTTCGCGGCATTCTGCCTGGTGCTGGCGACCACCCTGCCTGACCTGGGGCTCTGGGCATTCGTGCTGGGCGTGGTGGTGTCGATGCTGGTGCTGGCCTTGAGCAAGTGTTTTTTGACTCCGGCTCGCTTGAGCACCTGAACGCAGCCAGGCATCGGGGATCGATTCCTGGCTGATGAGATGATTGCTGAGGCTATCGTTCTGCCCCACTGATCCGACAAGAAAAATCCCTCTGGAGCAGCCTGTAACCGGCATGGGATGATGCGCGCCTTCAATCCTGATGCCCGGAGGTTGTGCATGTCATCCCTAGCTAGAAAAGCCCTGGTCCTGGTGTTTGCCGCCGTGGCAAGCCTCGGTACGCTGAATGCCGTGGCCGCGGGCAAATCCACGGCCAAGCAGGCTGCGGGCGAAAAAGTCGCCTTGCTCGACGGCAAGCTGGCCTTCAGCCTGCCCAAGGGCTTCAGCGCCGCGACCCTGCCGGTGGGCGATGAAGCCAAGGGCACCGGTGGCGCCAGCGGTACGCTGTACGCCAATGACACGACCCGCACCGTGGTGATCGCGGCGCAGAACCGCATTCCCAACGGTGCCCAGGTCAAGGACAACGACACGGCGTTCCTGGATGACGCGGTCAGCGGTTTTCTCTCGCAGCAAGCCCAGGCCTTGCCGGATTTCAGCAAGCAGGCGGAAAAGAGCATGACCCTCAAGGGACTCGGGGTACGCCAGATCGACAGTACCGCCACCCAGGGCGGGGGGCTGACCCTGAACTCGACCCTGATTGCCGGTTCCGGCTCGCGCATGGCGGTGATCCAGGTCATTTCCCGGGCCGCCGACAAGGCCGGCCATGCGGCCTTGATGAAGCAGATTCTTGGTCAATGACCCAGCTTAGGGGGCCAGCCCCCGCAACCAGCGGTCCAGGTCCTGGATCTCCACTTCGCTGATGCTGTGCCCCATCCCCGGATAGGCATGGAACTGCGGCTCCAGCGCCAACCCCTGCAACAGGCGGTTGGCCTCGGCCCCATCGCTGTAGGGCAAGCGCTGGTCATTGGTGCCATGGCCAATGAAGATCCCCAGGCGTTGCAGCTGCGCACTGCCTTTGAGCTGTGAAGCCAGTTGCGGCAGGATCTTCCCGCTCAGGGCCGCGATACCGCGTACCGATTGCGGGTGGCGCAACCCTACCTCATAGGCCATCACGGCTCCCTGGCTGAACCCCACCAGCACCACCTTCCCAGGTTCGGTGTGGTACTTGGCCGCTGCCGCACGAACAAATTGCTCGATCAACCCGGCGCTGCTGGCCAGGTCTTCGCTGACGCCGTCATAAGGGCCCTGCCCCTTGCGCCGGAACCATTGGAAGCTGTCCTCATCGAGGGTCTGCGGCGCGCGGGCGGAGAGATAGGTGTAGGTCGCCGGCAGGCGCTCGTACAACCCGAACAGGTCGGCCTCGTTGCTGCCATAGCCATGCAGGAAGATCACCAACAGCTGATCATGGGTGCCTGCCGGGGCCTGCTCCAGATAGCGCAGCGGCAAGTCATCGTGCAACGCCGTATCGGCCTGCACAAAAGGCGCGGCCAACAGGGCCAGCAACGCCAGACAACGAATCATGGACAGCTCGTTGCTTGAAAAAATCAACGGCCAGAGCCTAGCACTGCCCGCCTGGCGGCAGCAGCCCCGCAGGCCCGGGATGAACCCCGGGATTGGACATCCCTTGCCAGGCAGGCCAGGCCCGCCTCAGTGATGCAAGCGCCAGAACCTGGCCTGCCGGGTGTCGGCCAGCCCACGCCAGGCCAGCGGCGCAAGCAGCACCACCAGCACCAGGAACCCCACCTGGGACAGGTAGAAACTCGCCAGCCACTGGTCGTGTGCGGCGACATAGACGCTGTTGTGCAGGACGTCCAGCACTATGATCGCCAGGGTCAGCGCCAGCCCCCAGCGTGGGCGCAGCCACAACAGCAGTACCGCCAGCGGATCGAACAGCGTCAGCGCCCCCCAGAAGGCCCGGCTGGCCAGGGGCGTATCGCTGCCGTAGCCATAGTCCCAGAGCAGGCCGTGGGCGAAGGCCGCGCGCAGATGATTGAAGGTCGCCGCCAACAGGCACAGGGTGAACAACAGGCGGATGCACAGGGACAATCGAAACATGGCGCAAGCCTTGTGGGCCGCAAGAACCGGCCGGTGGGTGAAAGGCCCACGGCAAGATCGGCAGTGGGCGCTTCGCGGTGGGCAATGCCGGGTCAGTCGTTGACCAGCTTGCCATGGCGAATGGGGTCGCGGCCGGCGACCTTGGCCAGCCAGATCCCGGGCTGGGTGTAGCGCCCACGATCCAGGGCGAACAGCACGCCGCTGGTGCCGGCCCGGACAATACTGGCCTGGTCGCTCAACGGATCCACCACCTCGAACAAGGCGTCGCCGCGCTCGACCCACTCCCCGGCTTCACGCAGGAAGCTGACCACGCCATGGTGCGGGGCGAACAGGTACTCGGTGCCCTCGAACGACATGCCCTCGCAGCAGTCCTGCGGCGCCGTCGGCCAGTCGCCATCGATCAGCCCCTGTTCGGCGAGAAAGCCCAGGATGGCTTCGCAGTTGGCCCGGGCCTGCGGCACCCGGGTGTCGCCCATGCTGCCCAGTTCCAGGGTGGTCGCCAGGTTGGCCGGGGGAATGGCTGCCCGAGGGTAGTCCCGAGCCAGGCGCAGCCAGGGCGATGAGCAGGACTCATCGAACGAGCTGCCGCCGGAGTCTTCGCACAACAGCGCTACGCCGGCCTTGAGCCGCGCGGCCAGGGAGCGCCACTGGGGCCAGTGCTGGGGCAAGGCGTAGAGGTGGATCGCCGCTTCGAAATCACAGTGCAAATCAAGGGTGATATCGGCATCGCAGGCGTGGCGCAGCAACAGGCGATGCAGGGCCTCCAGCTGCGAGGCCGGGGCGGGCAGCTCGTCCAGCACCTGGACCATGGCGCGACGGATCAGGACGATGTTGGCTTCGGCATCGTCTCCCAGTTGCTTGCCGACCAGGTCGCCCACCGGACCACTGAGTTCGACGAAGGCTCGGTTGAAGTTCTTGCCGCTGCCCAGCTCGAAGCGCCCCAGGTGACTGCCCTGCACCTGCTGGTCGAGGCCGATGGGGTTGGCCACGGGCACCAGCTCGACGGTGCATTGCAGACGGCCATCACGCTCCAGCTCGCCCAGGCGCTGCTTGAGTTCCCAGGCGGTGCGCATGCCGGGCAGCTCATCGGCATGCAGGCTGGCCTGGATGTACACCTTGCGCGGGCCGCTGCCGAAGCGAAAGACGCTGAGCTGGCGCGACGTGCCCAAGTGACCCCAGGGCAGGGAGTGGTCGATGCGTTGCATGATGGCTCCGGAAAAAAGGCGTGGCGCAGGATAAAACAGTGGCGCATAAAAAAGGTGGCGACCGGAATCCGGTCGCCACCTTTTTTCATGCCAGCGGATTATTCGCCGTAGACGTCGAAATCGAAGTACTTGTCCTGCACCTCTTTGTACTTGCCGTTGGCGCGGATCTCGGTGATGGCGGTGTTGAATTTCTCCGCCAGCTCCTTGTCGCCCTTGCGCACGGCGATGCCGGCGCCGCCACCGAAGTACTTCGGATCGTTGTACTCAGGCCCGACGAAGGCGAAGCCCTTGCCGGCGTCGGTCTTGAGGAAACCGTCGTCGAGGTTGACCGAGTCCGCCAGCAATGCGTCGACGCGACCGGACACCATGTCCAGGTTGGCCTCCTGCTGGGAGCCGTAGCGCACCAGGTCGATCCCGGCCGGCATCAGGACTTCGGTCGCGAAACGGTCGTGGGTACTGGCACGCAGCACGCCGACCTTCTTGCCCTTGAGCTCGGTCAGCGGGTCCTTGATGGTGGTACCGGCCTTCATCACGAAGCGGGCCGGGGTGTGGTAGTACTTGATGGTGAAATCGACGTTCTTCTTGCGATCGTCGGTGATGGTCATGGACGACAGGATGGCGTCGATCTTCTTCACCTTCAGCGCCGGGATCAGGCCGTCGAACTCCTGCTCGACCCAGGTGCACTTGGCTTTCATCTGCTCGCACAGGGCGTTGCCCAGGTCCACGTCGAAACCGGTGAGCTTGCCGTCGGGGGTCTTCATCGAGAAGGGTGGGTAACCGGCTTCGATACCGATGCGGATCGGCTTGGCCTCGTCGGCCGAAGCGGTGAAGGAAAACAGCGACAGTGCCAGGGCACCGAACAGCACAAACTTGTTCATTTATAACTCCAGGGGGTGGAGGTTTCTTGTTGGCAGAATTCGATTGTGGGCAAATCGAAGTGGCCAGCAGTCTAGAGTGGCTCCCGGGATGCAAATTGTGTTTATGCGACAAATACTTACATAAATAACGCAGCCTTGATCCAGGTCGGTTTTCCCTGCCCCAGGGTGGTGCGCCGACCAGTGCAACGCTGCATATCCGCCCGTCAACGATGCATCTGCCTGGCCGCGAATGCAGGGTCGACACCCGCCAGCCAACCTGCCTCCACGGTGAACGTGAAGCCCCACGTCGCCCTTTTTTGCGGGCGAGCCTCTTCGCCTCGTGTCGCCGCTGCCGCAGGCTCGGCACGAGCCGCCAAACCTGCATCCGCGGTGTGCCTGCCAGAGCCCGTCGTCCGGTTTCACGGCCGCTGCGCGCCCGGACGCAGCCTCGCCAGCTCGACAGCGGCTACAACAGGCGGTACGAGCCGCACGCGATAGGCCTGAGGCTGCGGCTCAGTCCTCGGGCTTGCGCAGCAGGTAGGTGTCCATGATCCAGCCGTGGGCCTGGCGGGCTTCGAGGCGGACCCGGCGGATCTCATCGGCCACATCGTCGAGACGGCCGCTGATGAGGATTTCATCCGCCGTCCCAAGGTAAGCCCCCCAATAGATGTCCAGGTCCTGGCTGCGCAGTTGCCGATAGGAATCCTCGGCATCGAGCATCACCACCTGGGTATCGGCATCCCCGCCCTGCCCCGCGGCCAGGCGGCGTCCGGTGGTGATTTCCAGTGAACGGCCGATGCGGTTCAACGGCACCTTGTGCTGCGCGGCCAGGGCCTGGACGCTGGTGATCCCGGGGATGACCTGGTATTCGAAGTGCGCCGCGCCGCTGGCGAGGATCTGCTGCAGGATGCGCAAGGTGCTGTCGTACAGCGCCGGATCGCCCCAGGCCAGGAATGCCCCGGTTTGCCCCTCCGCCAGTTCCTGGTTGATCAGGCGTTCGAAGACCTGCTGCTTGTCGCGATTGAGGGCCTGGACACTGGCCTGGTAGTCCACATCGCCACGCTGGCGCTCCGGGGTCTGGGCCTCGACGAAACGATAAGGCCGCTCGGTGATATAGCGCTCGCACAACTGGCGGCGCAGATCGATCAGCGAGTCCTTGCTCGGCCCCTTGTCCATCAGGAACACCACATCGCAACGGTTCAGTGCCTTGATCGCCTGGATCGTGATGTAGTCAGGGTTGCCGGCGCCGATGCCGATCACCAGGAGGGTTTTCATCTGAGGGAGCTCTCGCTGCAGTGCCAATGGGCAAGTATGGGCTGCCTGGACATCATGGGAAATGCCGGCAGGCGAATCGTCACCACCGGCGATCCAGGCGCAGGCGCCAGCGCCCGGCGTGGCTCAGGTCGAGCCGCGACAGCGGTTCGACATCGATCAGGTTGAAACTGCACAAGGGCGCCTGCAGGACGGTGAGCACCACCGCGCGCAACACCAGCGGATGGGTTACGGCCAGCCAGCGCCCGGGGCGTTGTGCCATGTCCTCCAGCCAATGCGCCGTGCGCTGGCACAACTGGGCCACCGACTCGCCGCCGGGCGGTACCCATTGCGGGTCTGCCAGCCAGGCCTGCAAGGCCTCTGGTTGCTGCGCCTGCACCTCATCGATCGACAGGCCCTGCCAGGCGCCACAGGCGCAATCGCGCAAGGCCTGCTCGACCACGCAGTCGGCACTGAACAACGCGGCGCTCTGCCGGGTGCGCAGCTCCGGGCCGCACAGCACCCGAGTGCCCGGCCCGAGCTCGGCCGCCCGGCTCAGCGCCTGGGCTTGCCAATCCAGCTCCAGGGGCTCGTCCACGGGGAAACGCGCCAGCTTCTGTGCAACGGTACGGGCATGGCAGATCAGGGTCAGACGGGTAGCCTGCACGGCAAGCGCTCCAGTGTTGAAGAGGGCAGATCCTACACCAGCCGGCACCACAAGACGCTCGGCTGGCAAAGGCCCCCGGTCAGCGGAAGAACTCCCCCGGGGTCGTGTCGAATTGCTGGCGAAACGCAGCAATGAAGGCCGAAGTCGAATCGTAGCCGCAAGCCAGCGCGACATCGGTGACCCGCTCGCCCTGCTCCAGCGGCGTCAGGGCGCTCAGCAAGCGCAGGCGCTGGCGCCAGGCGCGAAAAGTCAGCCCGGTATCCTTGAGGAACAATCGACTGAGGGTCTTCTCGGTTACCCCAAGCTTCTCGCCCCACTGCCCCAGGGTGGTCTGTTGCTCCGGATGGGCCTGCAGGCTGCGGTAGATCGCGCGCAAGCGCACGTCATGGGGCAATGGCAGCATCAGGTCCAGCTGCGGTGCGGCGGCCAGTTGATCCAGCAGCACCTGGACCAGGCGACCGTCGGCGCTGTCCCGGACGTACTCCACCGGCAACTCGCTGAAGGCACGGATCAGCTCGCGCAGCAGGTCGCTGACCGCCAGCACCTGGCAACTGTCGGTGGCAGCCCAGGTGGTGACGCTGCAATCCAGGTACAGGCTGCGCATTTCGGTGCTCGGCGAACTGAACACCCGGTGCGGCACTCCAGCGGGAATCCACACGGCCCGCTGCGGCGGTGCGATGAAACGCCCGCCGCTGGTCTGGATCTCCAGCACCCCGGCAATCGCATAGGACAACTGCACCCAGGGATGGCTATGGCGCCGGGTCAGGGCCCGATTGGGCAGGGATTCGGTACGCCCGTACACCGGTCGCGGCAAGCTCGGAAGACCGGGAATACTGCGCCGTACGATCTTTTCATGTCCTTTAGGCGGCATTAACTGGCTCGTTGGCGTTAGTCGGTAGATGGCAGTCACGTTAGAGTCGCCCCATCGCTCTTGGCAACCCCCGGATGATCACGCTCATGACCCGCTCTCGTCTTTTGCCCGACAACTTCACCCTGACCCTGATCGGCGTGGTTCTGCTGGCCAGCTTCCTGCCTGCCAGCGGCCAGGTGGCAGTGGGCTTCGGTTGGCTGACCAACATCGCCATTGGCCTGTTGTTCTTTCTTCACGGCGCCAAGCTGTCGCGCGAGGCGATCATCGCCGGAGCCGGCCACTGGCGCCTGCACTTGCTGGTTTTCGGCCTGACCTTCGTACTGTTCCCGTTGCTGGGGCTGGCCCTCAAGCCGTTGCTGTCACCCCTGGTGGGCAAGGATTTGTACCTGGGCATGCTCTACCTGTGCGCCCTGCCGGCCACGGTGCAATCGGCGATCGCCTTCACCTCCCTGGCCCGGGGCAATATCCCGGCGGCCATCTGCAGCGCCGCGGCCTCGAGCCTGTTCGGGATCTTCCTCACCCCACTGCTGGTGACCCTGTTGCTCAACGTGCATGGCGATAGTGGCTCGACCCTGGACGCGATCGTCAAGATCAGCGTGCAACTATTGCTGCCGTTCATTGCCGGGCAGATCGCCCGGCGCTGGATCGGTGCCTGGGTAGGACGCAACAAGAACTGGCTGAAGTTCGTCGACCAGGGCTCGATCCTGCTGGTGGTCTACGGTGCATTCAGCGAGGCGGTGAACGAAGGCATCTGGCAGCAGATACCGCTGTGGGACCTGGCCGGCCTGGTAGTGGCCTGCTGTATCCTGCTGGGCCTGGTATTGCTGGCCTCCAGCTTCCTGGGCAAGCTGCTGGGCTTCGACCAGCCGGACCGCATCACCATCTTGTTCTGCGGCTCGAAGAAGAGCCTGGCCACCGGCGTGCCCATGGCCCAGGTGCTGTTCGCCGGCAGTACCATGGGCGTGTTGATCCTGCCGTTGATGCTGTTCCATCAGATCCAGCTGATGGTCTGTGCAGTCCTGGCCCAGCGCTACGCCAAGCGCCCGGAATCGGTGAGCGAGCTGATGGGCCAGGTCGATCCATGAATCTCACACTGACGTTATAGCCACCACCGAGTCCACTCCCATGACCGTCGCCGACAACCTCCTGGCCTTCACCCTGGCCGCCACCCTGCTGACCCTGACCCCGGGCCTGGACACCGCCCTGGTGCTGCGCACCGCCACCGTGGAAGGCAAGCAACAGGCGCTGCGCGCAGCGTTGGGGATCAACGCCGGCTGCCTGTTGTGGGGCGCGGCGGTGGCCTTCGGCCTGGGCGCCTTGATTGCGGTGTCGGAGCTGGCCTTCAACCTGCTCAAGTACTGCGGCGCCGCCTACCTGGCCTGGCTGGGGCTGAACATGCTGCTGCGCCCGCGCCGCACCTTTGCCCCCGCAGGCACCGACGCCAAGCCCGGTGCCAACTGGTTTCTCAAGGGCATGCTGGGCAATGTGCTCAATCCCAAGGTGGGGATTTTCTATGTGTCCTTTCTGCCGCAGTTCACTCCCCAGGGGCAGCCGCTGGTGGCCTGGACCTTCGCCCTGGTGAGCATCCATGTGATGCTCGGGCTGATCTGGTCACTGCTGCTGATTGGCGCCACTCGCTCCCTGAGCGGGGTGCTGCGACGGGAAAAGGTGATTCAGTGGATGGATCGCACCACCGGCATGATCTTCGTGCTATTCGCAGCTCGCCTGGCCCTGAGCAGGCGCTGAGAAACCGCTCCCAGCCACTGCCCGGCGCTCTCGAAACCCACCGCAGGCACGCCGAGACGGCCGCTCAGGCTTGGTTTTCGCGCCGATACTGCTGCCATTGCGCCCAGCAGTCCTCGGCCACCAGATCGCGATAGCCCCGCTCGTTTTCCATGCTCAGTGCTACCTCCACCGGCAACGCGATACAGGCGGCGCTATCACGAATCTCCAGCACTTGGGCTTCGGTCAGGGGCATGCCCTTGGTGGTCTCGGCATTCAGCAGCACCGCCACCAACGCTGGCACGAACACAAGGCAAAGCTGATCGGTCATGACTCATCTCCAGGTGCGAGGCAAAAGGCCGAGAGCCTACACAAATCGCACCGACGCAGCCATCGAGCGATGGCCGGACAGGCCCATTCATTCCTCAGCCAGCACGGCTCCCCGTTCCTCCAGCAACTTCACAAAACTGCTCAAGCTCTGGGACACGGTGCCGCGCCGCCAGACCAGCCAGGTGCGCAGGAAACGAAAGCGCGGGGACAACGGCCAGACACTCACCGTGGCGCAGCCGGGCATGCTTTCCAGCATGCTGCGGGGCATCAGCGCCAACCCGGCACCGGCACTGACGCACGCCAGCATGCCGTGGTAGGACTCCATCTCGTGGATCTTGCCCGGCACCGCAGAGTCCTGGGTGAACCAGTTTTCGAAGTGATGACGATAGGAGCAGTTGGCGCGAAAGGCGTAGATGCTTTCACCGTTGACCTCCTGCGCCCGGGTGATGGGCGCATGGCCCAGGGGCGCGATCAGGACCATTTCCTCCTCGAAAACCGGCAGCCCTTCCAGGGTCGGATGGCGCACCGGGCCATCGACGAACGCGGCCACCAATCGGCCGGACAAGACCCCTTCGATCATGGTCCCCGAAGGACCGGTGGACAGGTCCAGTTCGACCTTGGCGTATTGCTGGTTATAGGCCGCCAGCAGGGCCGGGATGCGCACCGCTGCCGTGCTCTCCAGGGAGCCCAGGGCAAAAGGGCCCTGGGGCTCTTCGCCGGCCACGGTCAGGCGCGCCTCGGCCACCAGGTCGAGGATGCGCCGGGCATAGTCGAGGAAGTTCCAGCCGGCGGGCGACAGGCGCATCCGGCTCTTTTCGCGGATGAACAGCTCCACGCCCAAATCCTGCTCCAGCTGCTTGATGCGCGTGGTCAGGTTCGACGGCACCCGATGGATCAACTGCGCCGCAGCGCTGATGCTGCCCTGCTCGGCAACGGCCTTGAAAATCTCCAGCTGGACCAGGTCCATTTCATTCTCCAATCGTGAACGACTTGCTCAATATTATTCAGTTTTCAGAAAACAATCAGCCCCGTAACCTGCCGCCATTCCCACCTTGCAGGACGGTGCCATGACCTCTGTTTCCAGCCATACCCACGCCCTGTCGATCAACCCCGCCACCGGCGAGCAGATCGGCGCCTACCCTTACCAGTCCGAATCCGAGCTGGATGCCGCCCTGGAGCGCGCCAGCCGCAGCTTCGCTCAATGGAAGCGCCAGGACATCAGCGAGCGTGCCGGGCGCCTGGTTGCCCTGGCCCAGGTCCTGCGCGACAACAGCGAGGCCCTGGCCCGCATGATCACCCGGGAAATGGGCAAGCCGGTGCCCCAGGCCCGGGGCGAAATCGAGAAATGCGCCCAGTTGTGCCTGTGGTACGCCGAGCACGGCCCGGCCATGCTCGCCCCGGAAGCGACCCTGGTGGAGAACGACAAAGCACGTATCGAGTACCGGCCGCTGGGGCCAATCCTGGCAGTGATGCCATGGAACTTCCCGATCTGGCAGGTGCTGCGTGGCGCCGTACCGACGCTGCTGGCGGGCAACACCTACGTGCTCAAGCACGCGCCAAACGTCATGGGCAGTGCCCACCTGTTGCTGGAGGCCATGCACCAGGCCGGCTTTGCTGAAGGCGTCTTCGAGCTGATCAACGTCACCCCGGACGGCGTATCCCGGGCCATCGCCGATCGCCGTATCGCCGCCGTGACCCTGACCGGCAGCGTGCGCGCCGGCATCGCCATCGGTGCCCAGGCCGGCGCCGCGCTGAAGAAATGCGTGTTGGAACTGGGCGGTTCCGACCCCTTGATCGTGCTCGACGACGCCGACCTGGACGAAGCGGTCAAGGCGGCGGTAGTCGGTCGCTACCAGAACACCGGGCAGGTCTGCGCCGCTGCCAAGCGCCTGATCGTCGAGCAAGGCGTGGTGGAGGAATTCACCCGCCGTTTCGTCGAAGCCACCCGCGCCCTGGTGATGGGCGACCCATTGGCCAACGACACCTATATCGGCCCCATGGCCCGCTTCGACCTGCGCGATGAATTGCACCAGCAGGTCCAGGCGACCCTGGCCGAAGGTGCCACCCTGCTGCTGGGGGGTGACAAGCAAGCGGGCGCCGGTAACTATTACCTGCCCACGGTGCTGGCCGACGTTACCGACCAGATGACCTCGTTCAAAGAGGAGCTGTTCGGCCCGGTGGCCTCGATCATCACCGCCCGTGACGCCCGGCACGCCCTGGAACTGGCCAACGACAGCGACTTCGGCCTGACCGCGAGCCTCTTCACCGCCGACCTGGAACGCGCCCGGCAGATGACCGACGAGTTGGAAACCGGCGGCGTGTTCATCAACGGCTACAGCGCCAGCGACCCTCGGGTCACCTTCGGCGGCGTGAAGAAAAGCGGCTTCGGTCGTGAACTCTCGCACTTCGGCGTGCGCGAATTCTGCAACGCCCAGACGGTATGGCTGGATCGTCGCTGAGCGCAGCAATAGGCCAGCGACCGGAACGGACCTGCCAAGGTCCGTTCTGCCCAAGGGCGGCTCGGGCACACCTGGTCGGTATCATCGGCGGAGTGCAGAAAACGCCTTACAGCCCTTCCAGCACAATCCTGCTGTTTTTCAGAATCTTCCTGAATCCCTCCATCCAGGTGCTTTTTTATCATGCGCTTTTTCCATCGCCTGGAAGCCTGGTATGCGCACCCCCGTACAGAAGTTCATCGTTCGCCTTCCCCACGAACTGCATACGCAACTCAAGCGCATGGCCAAACAGCAGAACCGCAGCATGAATCACGAATTGATCGATCGCCTGGAAAAATCGCTGGTCAACGACGATATCCGCAACATCGATGAACAACTGGTGACCCTGCTGCTGCACAGGATCGAGTTCCTGGAAAAGCGCCTCGAATCCCTGCAAAAGGACCGGCATGAACCATGACGCCAGGCCGCCCCTGGCCGATACCTGACGTCAAACCGGCCTCCTGATGCTCTCCCGCCTTTACCCCGGCGCCGCAGCTTGTATGATGGCGCCTGCCTAAAATCACCTGTCGAGTGCCGCCCTGCGCGGGCCCGATACCCCGTTGTCGCCCCTGTCTGCACCCCACGCATGCCGGTCCCTGGAACTGCCCTGGTATCGCCACCGGACAGGCGCGTGCCCAAGGAATGTCCATGACCCTGATCCGCCCCTTAGCCCTTGCGCCAGAACGCACTGCCGGGCCGACCTTCAATCGCCTGGCCCTGGGCCTGCTGCTGGCTGGCACTGCGGGCGCTGCCAGCGCCGCTACCGAGTTGCCGACCCAGACCGTGAGCGCCCGCCAGGATTACGGCTACCGCAGCGACAGCGCCTCGGTGGCCAGCTTCGACGAGGCACCGCTGCTGGATACCCCGGCCTCCATCAGCGTGATCAACGAGGACATGATCAAGGACCAACAAGCCCGCCTGCTCAGTGAAGTCCTGCGCAACGATGCCTCGGTGGGCCAGAGCTACGCCCCCGTGGGCTACTACGAGAATTTCGAGGTGCGTGGCTTCTCGCTGAATGCCGCCAGCAGCTACAAGATCAATGGCCGGACCATCACCGGCGAGCAGAACGTGGCCCTGGAAAACAAGCAGCGGGTCGAGGTGCTCAAGGGCCTGTCCGGCTTGCAGAGCGGGGTCAGCGAGCCCGGCGGGCTGATCAACTACGTGACCAAGCGGCCCACGGATATTCGCTCGGTCACCGTCTCCACCGATGATCGCGGTAGCGGCTACCTGGCCACCGATGTCGGCGGCTGGTTCGGCAGCGAGCAGCAGTTCGGCCTGCGGGCCAACCTGGCCCACGAGGACCTGCACTCCTATGTCGAACACGCCAATGGCCAACGGGATTTCGCCTCCCTGGCTTTCGACTGGAACATCAGCCCCAACGCCCTGCTGCAACTGGACATCGAATACCAGAACAAGGAGCAGCGCTCGGCCCCCGGCTACCAGTTGCTGGGCGGCACGGCCCTGCCGCACCACGCCTCGCCGAAGAAGCTGCTGGCCCACCAGAGCGGCTCGAAACCGGTGACCAACGAATCGCTGAACATCAGCGGCAACTTCGAGTACCGCTTCAACGATGACTGGAAGGGCAACCTGAGCGCCTCGCGTAGCCGGGTGGTGATCGATGACTACAGCTCGTTTGCGTGGGGTGGCTGCACCACCGGCTGCATCAATGACAATGGCAACTACTTCAGCCCTGAGGGCAACTACGACATCTACGATTTCCGCAGCCCCGACGACACCCGACGCAACGACGAAGTGCAGGCAGTGCTCAGTGGTCGCTTCGATGCAGGAGGACTGGGCCATGAGCTGAGTCTGGGCACCAGTGCGTTCAGGCGGGTAGTGAACAATCGCGATCAGGTGATGCACCCCATCGGCGATGGCAATATCGATAGCGAACCGGCTGATTTCTCTCGCTACGACGGCCCGCTCGGTGACTCACATCGACGCCTGGACAGCCGCCAGTACGGGCTCTTCCTCAGTGATCGCATCAGTTTCAACGAGCAATGGCAAACCGTCCTGGGTGGTAGAGAAGTACGCCTGGATGAAAAGGCCTCCAACACTCTGAGTGGCACGGATCGCCACACCCAGCGCTATATGTTCCTGCCCCAGGCGGCGCTGATCTACAAGCCGATGGCCAACCTGTCGCTCTACACCCAGTACGGCAAGGGCCTGTCCCTGGGCGGGCAGGCCCCCTGGTTCATTACCACTAATAAATTCGAAATCCTGGCCCCCACCGTGTCACGGCAGATCGAGACCGGGATCAAGTACGACTGGCAGCGCATGAGCTTCACCGCCGCGTTGTTCCAGATGCGCCAGGCCTACCAGTACGCACGCCCGGACGGCAATGGCCAGTTCACCTACATCCAGCAAGGCCAGCAAAAGAACACCGGCCTGGAGCTCTCGGCCAACGGCTGGGCCACCCAGCGCCTGCAGGTCGCCGCCAGCGTCGCGGCGATTCGCGCGCGGGTCGAAGGCACCGGCACCCCGGCCTACGAAGGCCACCAGGCCCTCAACGTGCCACACCTGCGAGCCAGCCTCCAGGGCGACTACGCCCTGCCCTGGCTCGACGGCCTGGCCCTGCTGGGCGGAATGCAATACAGCGCCAGCAAGTACGCCGACCGCACGGGCAACGTCAGCGCCGGCAGTTACGCGATCTTCAACATCGGCAGCCGCTACAGCACCCGCATCGATGGTTACGACACGGTGTTCCGCCTGACCGTGGACAACCTGTTCGACAAGCGCTACTGGCGCGACGTCGGCGAATACCTGGGCGACGACTACCTGTTCCAGGGCGCACCGCTGACCGCCCGCCTGAGCGCCTCGATCAACTTCTGACCCCGCGCCTCGTCCCAAAGCCTGCGCCAGCGGCCACACAAAACACCTGTAGCCGCTACCGAGCCCGCGAGGCTGCGACCGGGCGCGCAGCGCCCGCAAACCCAGGCGACACGATTTACCGGCCCTGCGCCTCGTCCCGAGGCGTACGCAGCCTGCGCCTACACGAAGCCTTGGCCGCCATCTGCCCTCGCGATAAGGCCATCTCCAATCTGTACGACCGGCACCACGTTCATGCAGTTAGGATATGGGCAACTCCCCCCATCCTGGCCCAGCCAGCGGTGCGAACAATAAACCGGAGATTGCCCGATGCTGCCCCCTGCCCCCGATAACACCCCACTCCAGCCCCTGCCCGCCGACTTGGTGAATGAACTGACCGTTCTGCTGGGCCAACGCTTCAGCACCGCCGCCAGTGTTCGCGAGCATCACGGCCGGGACATCTCCGCCCTCAATCCGCTGCCGCCGCAAGGGGTGGCCTTCGTCCATCACCTCGACGAAATCATCGCTGTGCAGCAGGCCTGCCATCGCCATCGGGTGCCGATCATTCCCTACGGCAGCGGCAGCTCCCTGGAAGGCTGGTTGCATGCGGTCCACGGTGGGGTGTGCATCGATGTATCGGCGATGAACCAGATCCTGGAGATCCGCGTCGACGACATGGACGTCACCGTGCAACCTGGGGTAACCCGCAAGCAGCTCAATGCCGCGCTGCACGGCACCGGCCTGTTCTTCCCCATCGACCCCGGCGCCGACGCCTCTCTGGGTGGCATGGCGGCGACCCGGGCCTCGGGCACCAACGCCGTGCGCTACGGCACCATGCGCGAAAATGTCCTGGCCCTGACCGCGGTGCTGGCCGATGGTCGCGTGCTGCACACCGGCGGCCGGGCGCGCAAATCCTCCTCGGGCTACGACCTTACCCATCTGCTGGTGGGCTCCGGCGGCACCCTGGCCACGGTGGCCGAGCTGACGGTGAGGTTGCACCCGATCCCCGAGGCAATTTCTGCTGCGGTGTGCAATTTCCCCAGCGTCGATCAAGCGGTGCAAACGGTGATCCAGGCCATCCAGCTGGGAGTGCCGATTGCCCGTATCGAACTGATCGACGCCCTCACCGTGCGCGCCCTGAACGCCTACAGCAAAACCCGGTTGAACGAAGCGCCGTCACTGTTCTTCGAGCTGCACGGCTCCGAGTCCTCGGTCAAGGAGCAGGTGGAGACCATCCGCCTGCTGGCCGACGAACATGGCGGCCAGGATTTCGACTGGGCGGTGCACCCGGAAGACCGCAGCCGCCTGTGGCAGGCACGGCACGATGGTTACTTCGCCGCCGTGGCCCTGCGCCCCGGCTGCCGCGCCCTGACCACCGACGCGGTGGTGCCGATCTCGCGCCTGGCCGAATGCATCGAAGCCACCTCCGCCGACCTGCAACAACAAGGCCTGCTGGCGCCGATCTTCGGCCATGTGGGCGACGGCAATTTCCATGCGGTGATCCTGGTCGACCCCGACGACCCCGAGGAAGTGCAACGCGCCGACGGCGTGGCCCAGCGCCTGGCGGAACGGGCCATCGCCCTGCAGGGTTCCTGCACCGGCGAGCACGGCATCGGCCTGACCAAGCAGGCCTATATGAGCCTGGAGCACGGGCAGAACGCGGTGGACGCGATGGCGGCGATCAAGGCCGCCCTCGACCCGCGGCAACTGATGAACCCGGGCAAGATCTTCCCCCGCGGCCCGGCCACCGACTAAGGCTGCCCCCGCCAAGGAGCCCCCATGGAAATCCGCCAGCTGAAATACTTCGTCGCCGTGGTCGATGCCGGCAGCCTGTCCCGCGCAGCCCGGGAGGTACACGTGGCGCAATCGGCCCTGAGCAAGCAGATGTCGGCCCTGGAAGCCGACCTCGGCGCCCAGTTGTTCCATCGCAGCAACAGCGGCATCCGCGTCAACGACGCCGGCAAACTGTTCTACGAATACGCCCAGGGCCTGCTCAAGCACCTGCAGGACGCCCGCGCCGCACTCAGCAGCGAACCCGGCGCGTTGACCGGTTCCATCGTCGTCGCCCTGCCCCAGAGCGTGGCCAGCACCGTGGCCCTGCCGCTGATCCAGGCCGTGGCCCGCACCTACCCCAAGGTCGAGCTGCACCTCAATGAAGAACTCACCGGCAACCTGGTGGACCAGCTGGTGCGGGGCCGGGTCGACATCGCCCTGTTCACGCCCATCGGCCTGCCGCCACAAGTCAGCTTCAGCCCGCTGCTGGAAGAAGACTTCTACCTGATCCACCGTGCCGACGACCGTCACGCCCCGCCACCGGGCGAGGTGACCCTGGCCGAAGCCGTGGCCCGGCCGCTGGTGTTTCCCAGCCGCGCCCACAGCCACAGCACCCGGGCCTGCGTCGACCAGGCCCTGGAGCGCTTGCACTTGCCACCGGCCCAGGTGGCCATGGAAGTCAACTCGGTGCACATCCTCAAGAGCGCCGTGGAGGCCGGCATCGGCCCCAGCATCATGCCGCTGAACCTGGCCCTGCGCGAAGTCGCCGAAGGCCGGCTGGTGGCCCACGCCATTGAGCCCCGGGAAGTCTTTCGCACCCTGGGCATCTGCGTCTGCGAAGCCCTGCCCGGCAGCAACCTGCGCAGTGCCATCGCCAACCTGATCGCCCAGGTGGTACGCGACATGAGCCGCTCCGGCGAATGGCCCGCCACCCGCCTGCTGCCCGAGGCCTGAACCGCTGTTTCATCCATTGCTTCGACAACAAGAATAAAGAGGCTAGCCATGAACCGACCTTCCCCGCCGCCTGCGGCTCTCGACGACGCGGCCCTGCACTCGGCCTACCGCAAGACCGCCTGGCGCATCATCCCGCTGCTGATCCTGTGTTACCTGGTGGCCTACCTGGACCGGGTCAACGTCGGCTTCGCCAAGTTGCAGATGCTCGACGACCTGAAGTTCAGCGAAGCGGTGTACGGCCTGGGTGCCGGGATCTTCTTCGTCGGCTACCTGCTGTTCGAGATCCCCAGCAACGTCGCCCTGCACCGCTTCGGCGCGCGGCGCTGGATCGCGCGGATCATGGTCACCTGGGGCCTGTTATCGGCGGCGATGATGTTCATCCAGACGCCGCTGACCTTCTACGTGTTGCGGCTGCTGATCGGCATTGCCGAAGCCGGCTTCTTCCCCGGCATCATCTTCTACCTCACCACCTGGTTCCCCAGCCAGCGCCGAGGGGTGATGACCGCCCTGTTCATCATGGCCCTGCCAATTTCCAGCCTGTTCGGCTCATTGATCTCGGGCCTGATCCTGCAACACCTCAACGGTGTGTCCGGCTACGCCGGCTGGCAATGGCTATTCGTCATCGAAGGCCTGCCCGCCGTGGCCCTTGGCGCCGCGGTGTTCTTCCTCCTGCGCGACCGCATCGCCGACGCCCACTGGCTCACCCCGCAAGAACGCCACGGCATGCAAGCCGCCATCGACCGCGAAGCCGCCCACAAACAAAGCCACCGCCTGCGCGACGGCCTGCTCAACCCACAGATCTGGCTGCTGGGCGCGGTGTACTTCTGCCTGGTGCTGGGCCAGTACGTCATCAGCTTCTGGCTGCCCACCATCATCCGCAACAGCGGCGTGCAGCAGCCCTGGGCCATCGGCATGCTCACCGCCCTGCCCTACGCCGCCGCAGCGGTGACCATGGTGCTGGTGGGACGCAGCTCGGACCGCCACGGCGAATATCGCTGGCACCTGGCGGTCTGCGCGGGGATTGGAGCGCTAGGTGTGGCGTTTGGCACTTTCTTTGGTGACAACCTGGTATTGGCCATGTTCGGCCTGATCATCGGCACTGCTGCCATGATCAGCAGCCTACCGGTGTTCTGGGGCTTGCCCACCGCCGTAGTGGGCGGCGCCGCAGCCGCGGCGGGCGTGGCGTTGATCAACACCCTGGGCAACGTGGCGGGGTTCTTCAGCACCATCGTGGTGGGCTGGCTGACCCAGGTGACCGGCAATACCCAGGCTGCGATGTACTTCATGGCGGCGATCCTGCTGATCGGAGGAGCCCTGGGCTTGATGGTCAACCACATGCGCAAGGCGGCACGGCTACAAACGGCCTGACGCCGCCCCCTGCAGGAGATGGCTTGCCGGCGAAGGCGTCCTCAAGACCGCCCTCGCCGGCACAAATATCGAAACTATCTACCTACGCTGCCCCACCACACCCGAGAGCAACACCATCGCGGACCACTTGAATCAGTCCAGCCACCCGTTCAACAGCGTCTCGTCCGCATCGTCATCGAGGCTCTGATGGATATTGGCGTAGTACCACACGACCCCGGTTTTCTCGCGAAAATCATCGACCCTGTCCACCTGAATCAGCACAGGGGATTGCTTGTCATCCATACGAGGCTCCACAGCTTCCAGGCTCATCTAATCCACTGGCCGCCACGTCCCCAAAGGGCGCAAGCGAACGGGCCTCAAGGCAACGGCGCAAAGCTGCCACCGCCCTCGTTCCAGCGAAACCCCGGGAACTTGCAGCCCTTGAAAACAACCTGCAGTTGCTCACCCTCACCCTGCAACTGCAAGGTATCCACCCCTTGATTCGGACAACCCGGTGCCGCGATCGCCAGGCTCACGAGCAGTTTGCCGGTGCTCTTGTCCATCACCTCCACCGTCGTGATCCGCCGATCACTGCCCTGCATCGGCACCTGAAAATACCAGCGTTTGGTGGAAGCACGCTGCAACAGCGTGGTGACCGGCTGTGGCCAGGAACGATCCGAATCCACCAGGCCCACCAGTTTCAGGGCAATGGGCAAGGACTTGCCCGTGCGATAACTGGTCCAGGTGCCGCGCACCTGCTCCTGCTGGCGGGAGTTCATCAGGTCATTGAACTGCAGGCGCGCCACCGGCAGGCCCTGCTCGTCCAGCTCATCCATGGCCAGCACCTTGTTGCTGTAGCTGAAGGTCGGCTTGAGACGGATCGGCGTGCGATAGCGCTGATAGGCATAGGTGCCCTGGTAGACCGCATTCTGGTTGCCCAGGGTCAAGACAATCGCCTGCTTGCCCACCGTGCCCTCGTACACCCCATGGGACGCCTGGGCCGGCAGCAGCCACAGCGCCAACAACAGAGCAGCCAGGCCCCGGAAAAAATCCAATCCGCGCATCAGAAACGCTCCTCGCCAGACGACAGGTATTGCAAACGCTCAGGGCTGATCACCCGGTAAAAATCCCAACGCCGAGTGCGCTTGTCGTAATCGATAAAGTCCTGCTTGCTGAACTCCATCTGGCCACTGGGAGAAAAGCGCAGATCGCCGTCCGCCGCGAACTGCTCCATCTGCGGGTGGCGCAGATATCCCCGGCTCTCGCGGTAAAACAGGTAGTACTGAGTGGGCGCGCACCACTGCCGGCCATCCGCCTCCGTCAGGCGATAGCTTTGGGCCCGGAAATCCATCCGCGCCTCGGCCTGGAAATGGCCAAAGGTCAGGGTTTGGGTGCCCACCGGCGACAGGCACCACTGCCCGCGAATGTCCTGCACTTGCTTTCCGGTGTTACGACTGATCACCCGAATACTGTCCACCAGCGCCACCTCCTCCCCGGCCTTGCGCGCGGCATGCACACTGAAATAGAAGTCCCGATCGAACACCGGCTGCAGCAACTCCCCCTCAAACGCCTCCCGCTGACTGCCGCCAAAGCGCGTCACCCGCTGCAACTGCAACGGCTGCTGCGTGCCCGTGCGCAAATCCACCAGACTGCCCTGCAGCGCCTCCGCCCCCTCGGCGAACGGCTGCAACGACACCGCCGTCGCCGGCAGGGTCGGGTTGTCCATGATGTTGATCAACAGCGCAGAGCCGGGGTGGAAAGGCGTGGATTCCAACGCCATGGGCAGGCGCTCGGACTCGGAAAACCAATAGCCGGACATACCGCCGCCGTATTGCGAGTCGTAGGTCAGGGCCAGTTCAACCGGGGTGTCGCCGAGGGTGCCGCGGTAGGTGGTGGTGGGGTTGGCTTGGGCAGTTGGGGTGAAGAGCCCGAAGCCAAGCAAGAATACTGGGGCCAGGCGCAAAAGGAAGTGTTGCAGGTAACTCTGTTGGCCAGCCCTTGTTTGCGGACTACTGCCAATGGGCTGGGTCATGCCTGCGATCCTTGCGGTGGGGAAAAGGGGCGCAGGATAGCAGCCGTTTGTGTTGCCAATGCAATCGCTGTTTGTGTAGCGAATATGAACTCCTTAAAGAAAGCAGCTACTCCTAAAGATTTCATCCCCTATTCATCGTCTAATTCACAACCCGGTGTAAGGCTAGTCCCTTTCTATTGAGCGACTTTTACTAGCAAATCCCAACCGCTTGCGCCTAATACTTTGGCTGTCTAGGCTCGGTTCATCACTGCATATCAGTGATCGGGTTTAGCAGCTCGAAATAGCACATTGGGGCACCCACTGACATTGGAGATGCACCATGAAAAAGCTCGTTGCTGATCCGCCCCTGTCCTTACCTGGACAATTCAGAACCCCCGAACACGGTATCGACACCCAGCGCATTCGCTTGGCCTTGGCAGCGCATAGCACTGAAACATCGATCCTCAATAGTCTGAAAAACACCCTACCTACATCCGTAGGTCATCAATCCATGTTCAGTGTCCGTCCCGGCATCAATGCTGAAGAAGCGTTGGTGCATGTGTCGTTGCTGCTGGACTGTGCGGTACAGGTCAGCGATGAAATTACCGAGCGCGCCAGCGGTGTGGAGCGTGGGTTGATTTGGTCGATGATTCATTCGGTGGAGATGGCTAGAGCGGTGGTGGATTCGTTGCTGGATGCCAACAGACCGGCAGAAAATAGTCAGCAAATCTGAGGAAGGAGAAAACGGGGTAAGACGTGACTTACCCCGTTGCCATCTGACTGACGCGCTAAACAGCTTGCGACTAAAACTCAGTAACCGGCTTCTTTCTGATGCCGAAAGGCAAGTATGTAAACAGCATCATCCGCACGCTCATGCCGATAAAGTGCGACATAACCCGAATCACCGAACTCGATGATCAGCTCGCGCAGCTCCGGCAGTTCTGGAAAGGGACGACCGATTTCTGGGTCTTCCTCCAGTCGAGCGATTTGACGCTCAATCACTTGGGCAGCTCGTTGAGCGATCAGCGGGCCTTTTTCGACTAGAAACTGGCGACAACGCTCCAACCCTTGCGCAGCACCTTCGGTGAGCATCAATCGTGGCACTTAGGCAGCTCCGTCTCGGCCTCGGTACCCCAGGTATTGAGCCAGTCCCGAGTTTCTTGGCCCGTCAGATGCCGACCCGTTTCCTGATACGCCGCCCAAGACGCCAAGGCTTCTTGTTTGAAGCCCTCACGGGCTTCCTCGCGCTCGACGTACTGCGCTATTGCTTCGCGCATAATCCAGTGGGACGAACGTTGACGCAGTCCCGCCAGATGCTGAATGCGTTTTTTTAGCTCGTCATCAATCTTGATAGAAGTGGCCATAGCCGAACCCTTGTTATCTAAAGGTATTACCTTTCGATAAGGTATCAGGCACCTAACGCAGCTGTCTATGCACTGAAGGCGCGGATAATGTCACGCAGCTCCGGCCTGGGAGGACACGCGGGGAGACAGGTCTGTATTTAAAAATAAGCCTGATTTAACCCGTCCCCATCTAACTTCTGCTGCTCGCAAGAACAGGCTGTTCGACGACCAGGCGCTTGATATAGCGCTCAAACGCCTAACCACCAGTAGCTTCAGTCCTGAACTGGCTGTCTGTTAAATAGAGCTCAGGCGGTCTTGCGGCCGCCTTCGCTGGCAAGCCAGGCCCCTACACCGGCCGGCGTCTACCAATGGCTGTGCGGTGTCAGCGCACGTTGCGGTACAACATCAACCGCGCCCCCTCATGCATCCCCCGCGTCAATTCCAGCAACCGTTCAAACTCCTGCGGATGCTCTTTGGCCACATCGTCGCGTGGAGTAGGTGAAGCCAAATCATGCAACGTAGCCTCACTGCCGTCGTGCTGCATCTGCAGCAGAAAATCCTGGGTCACGCCGCCAATGACCGGAAAGGTCCCTTCCCTCAATACCAACGGCACCACGCGCTCGCCTTCCGGCGCGGGCTGTTGAATGTCTCGCCCCATGGCGCCATTGGTAAACGGCATCCCGGCCATGCCAGCCACCGTGGGTAGCAGGTCGGCGAGGCCGACGGCTTCTTCGATCACCTTGGGTTGTAACATCCCCGGGGCATGGATCAGCAGCGGTACGTTGTTGCTCTCCAGCCCCAGTTGTTCAAACGCTGGGGCCATGTGGGGGATCTGGCTGATGCGGGTGTTGTGGTCGCCGAAGAACACGAAAATCGTGTTGTCGTAGTAGCCCCCCGCCTTGGCGATCTCCATCAGGCGGCCGATGTTGAAGTCCAAGAGGCGCACGGCGTTGTATTGCGCAAGGCTGCGCGAACCCGCGGCCTGGACCTGCTCCAGGGGCAGGTCCTGAGTTTGGAAGCCGTCGTTGTCCTTGGGGATGGTGAACGGGCGGTGGTTGCCGGAGGTTTGCAGGTAGGCGAAGAACGGCTGGTCTTGGGGGATGGCGCGTAGCAGGCGGTCGCTTTCCTTGAACAGGTCGAGATCGGAGATGCCCCAGACGTCCACCAGGGGCGATTGCCAGTGGCTTTCGTCGTACAGGCGCACGTTGTCGATGCTCTGGCGGATCAAGCCGTTGATGTTGGCCCAACCGGCGTTGCCACCGATCAGGTAGAGCTTGTGGTAGTCGCTGAAGGCGTTGATCAGGCTGTGTTGGCGGGTGATCAGGGGCTGGCGGGTGGCGGTCTCCTGGCGAGTGACGTCGGGCACGCCGGTGATGCTCGCCCACACGGTCTTGGCGGTGCCGGTGACCGGGACGTAGAAGTGCCTGAAAAACCAGCTCTGGCTGGCCAGGCGGTCGAGGTTGGGGGTGGGGTTGAGCGGGTTGCCGTAGGCGCCCACAGCGCTGGTGCCGAGGGATTCGAGCATGACGAAGATGACGTTGGGCGGCCGTGGACGATCGATGCGGTACGGCTGAATGCCTTGTTGGCGGGTGAAGCTCAGGCTGTGCGGGTCCGGATTGTCGACGCCGAGGTAGCGGGCCAGGGCCGGGTAGTGTTGGCGCACTTGGGCTTCGTCGTACTGGGCCTGGCCGGCCTTGAGGGTGTCGTAGAAGAACAGCACGGGGTTCAGGCCCAGGGCGGCGATCTGGCTGTTGCCGGAGAAGTAGGCATCGCTCCAGCGCAGGGGCACGGGGTTTTCCAGGTTGAGGTTGTCCACCCGCCCGAGCAGGGCGAGGAACACGGCGGCGATGCCCAGGGCGCTGACGCCGGCCAGGGACAGCCGGCCAAGGGCTTGGGCCGGACGGTCGAGGGTCAGGCGTTCCAGGCGCAGCAAGGCGTAGCACCACAGGGCCAGGGCAATGCCCCAGGCGAGGACGATCCACAGCACCGGGTAGCTTTCCCAGAGCATTTGCCGGGAGATCTGTGCATCGTCCAGGTAGCGCAGCACCGTGGCGTTGATGCGTACGCCCAGGTAGGCGTAGTGGCCGAAGTCGATGATGTACAGCAGCCCTACCCCGCCCAGCACCAGCAGCAGGTAGGCCCGGGCCAGCCAGCGCAAAGCTGGCAGGCGCAGCAGGTTCCAGCGCGGCAGCCAGGCCAGCACGGCCAGGGGCAGCAGGATCAAGAGGGTCAGGCGCAGGTCGAAGCGCAGGCCGATGCCGAGGGTCTGGAGGATGGCCTGGCGCTCGTTGGCGGCGCTTAGGTCCACCCCGGAAAACCCCACCGCGAACAGCAGCCGCAGCAGTACCAGCAAGCCGAATACCAGCCCGATTGCGCCCACGCCGTAGCGCAGGCGGCGTGATTGCAACCCGCCCATCATTGACCTCTGTGTGGTGTTGTCGAAGGCCGCGGCGCGGCCTGTGGGTTTATCCGGCAAGGGGCTGCCCGCGGTGGCGATGGGCGAAGCGGCGCCACAGCCACAGCAGCAACCCGCCGCTGCCGGCGATCAGGCAGTAGCCTGCCAGCAAAGGGTCCATCAGGTAGTCCCAGTAGTTTTCCGAGGGCTTCAGACGCAGGGCGAAAGCCAGGGTCCCCACCGCCAGCATCAGCACCCCCAGCGCATTGCGCTGCCACAGCAGCACCAGCGCCGCCAGGCCCATCAGCACAATCATCGGCCGTGGGTTGTAGCCCCAACGGTACGGGTCGAGGTAGGTCAGGCCCAGGGTCGCGGGGTACAGGCTCAGGGTTAGACCGATAAACAGCAGCAGGACCTGCACCCGGTGCTTGGCTTGCAAGGGCGCCATCAGCCCCAGGCGTTGCAGGCTGACCCAGCCCAGCAGCACCAGGGTGCTGATGGCCAGGTCATCGGTGAAGCTGCGCACATAGGCCGCCAGCGGTAGCTGGTTCAGCGGAATAACACTGGCCAGGGCCAGCAGCGGCAGCAGCCAGGGCCGCCAGGACGCGGTCAGGCGCAGGCTACCGAGCAGCACGAAGCCCAGGAGGATAAAACTCAGGTGGGCTTGCCACAGGGACATCATCACAGGCGCTCCGCCAGCCACGCCGCATTGAAGCTGACGTGCTTGATAAAGGTGTTGTTCCAGGAATAGACCAGGTGGTACATGCCATCCGCCCCGCGGCTGAAGTAGGGATATTCGTACTCGAAGTCGCAGCCCTGGGGCTTGCACACCCGGTAGTCGAGGCTGCTCAAGAAGCGCTGTTTCAGGGGCAGGCGCTGGGCACCGCTGGAAATGCGAAAGCCTTCGCCGATGATTGCCTTGTAGGCCTCATGGGTAAACGGCTGGCCCAGGGGATCGGGGGACTGGTCCAGTTCCACCAGGGACCGCCACTGACTGAGACCGGCGTCGGTACCGTACAGGCTGAGTCTGAAGCGCCCGTCCTGCAAATCGTTGAGGGCGACCAACAGGCCCTGGTCATCGGTGCCTATCGCCGCCAGGGAAGAGTTGGGGTTGGACGGTTGCAGCGGATAGGGCTCGCTCCAGGTCTGCCCGGCGTCTTCGGTACGACTGGCCAGGACCTTGTGGTGGGTGTCGCCGGCGTAGCGCAACATCGCCACGGCACGTTGCTCGTCCAGGGGCACGATGGTCGGTTGCAGGGAGTGCTTGCCACGGCTGATGCGGAACTTGTCGATCACCGCACCATCGGGGCTCAGGTACAGGTACTCGGCGAACTTGCCCATGAACTCGTGGTACACCGGCAGGCCGATGGCGCCATCGGCATGGAACACCGGCGCGGCGCGGACCAGGGTGCTGATATTGAAGAATGGCGAAGTGATCAACTGGTGCGGCGTCGACCAGTTGCGCCCCAGGTCATCGGACACCATGGCGTTGATCGCACTGGTGGCCCAGCCGCCTACCGACACCGAGACGTAGAACATCCACAGGCGCTGGTCCGGGGCCAGGGCGATCACCGGATTGCCCAGTTTGCGGATGTAGCGCCCGGTACCGGCGCGAGTCGATTCGCGGGTGGCCAGCACCTGCTCGGCACCCCACTCGCCGCTCTTGGCGTCAAAGCGTGCGCTGCGCACCTGGACATCGGCCGCGCCTTCCCGGGAGCCGGCGAACCACACGGCCATCAGGTCGCCACCCGGCAAGGCGGTGACCGACGAAGAATGCACGAAGTCATCCAGTTCCGAGGAGACGAAACGGCTCTGGTACCGAGGGAGTTCTTTGCCGCCGGCCTGGTTGGCCACGGCGACCTGGGCGAACGGCGCCAATTGATGGGGCGGATGGCTGCGCCACGCGGCGATGAAAACCGCCGCCAGCAGCAAACTGCTGCAGATGAAGATCAAGCCAGGGGACAGCGCACGCATTCAGGAGTCCGTTGCAGAGACAGGTTGAAAACCAGGGAAATCGTCAATGCCGTGTCGGTTTCGGCAAGGGTCGACGGCGGCCGGTGAGCATCGACAACGGCAGGTTGTCGCGCACCTGGAAGCTTTCAAAAATCGCCGCACACACGTGCAGCAGCACCAGCCCCAACAGCACGTCGGCACTGGTCTGGTGTATCAGCAAGGGCCAATCGGCGCCCCACAAGGCATCGACTTCCTGCATCAAGAAACCGCTGATGCCGACCAGCACCAGGGCCAGCAGCATCAGCAACATCACCAAAGCCCCCAGGGGCGAGTGCCCCAGGCGATGCTCGGGACGCCCGGCCAGCAGCGAGCGCAAATGCCCCGCCAGCCGCGTCCGAGTCGGCCAGAAGTCGGACCAGCGCGCACTGCGCGGCCCGACAAAGCCCCACAGCGTGCGCAACAGCAGCCAGGCCATGGCGTAGTAGCCGAGCCAGACATGCCAGTCGTCACCGGCTTCATTGAAGAAGTAGTTACCGACAAAGACCCCGGCGATGGACAGGTGAAACAGTCGCACCAACGGGTCCCATAGCCGCTGGGAGGCGGCAGGCATCAGCCCTTGATCTCGGTCTTCACCGCCTTGCCGGTGACCGGATCGTGATAGATCTCGACCTTGCGCTTGTCCTTGTCGAAGCCATAGATCTCGTAGCAGTTGCCGTCGGTGACCTTGAACTTGCTGATCTGGTAGCCCTGGGCCTTGAGCTGCTCCTGGAAGGCTTTCTGGTCTTGCCATTGCGAGCGTTCGGCGGTGGTGCATTGCGGGCCGGCGATGGCCAGGGGGCTGGCGAGAACCAGGGACAACAGCAGGATTTTGCGCATGGAAAACCGCTCCGGGATCAGGGAGTGGCCACTGTGCAAAACCAAGCTTAATGAAAGCTTAGGCCGCAACGCGCCGTAACATTTCCCCCGGTAAAAGCCCTGACGCAGCCTCGCGGCGGGCGTCATCATGCCGCCACTTGCACCCCGCCGCCCAACCCCGCCAACCCACCGAGGACCGCCCATGCGCCTGCTGCTTGTCGAAGATGATCGCGCCCTCGGCCAGGGCATCCGCACCGCCCTGGGCGCCGAAGGCTACACCCTGGACTGGCTGCAGGATGGCATCAGCGCCCTGCACGCCCTGCGCACAGAGAGCTTCGACCTGTTTCTGCTGGACCTGGGCCTGCCGCGCCTGGATGGCCTGAAATTGTTGCAGCAACTGCGCGCCGCGCAACAGGACCTGCCGGTGCTGATCCTCACTGCACGCGACGGCACGGCCGAGCGTATCGCCGGGCTGGACGCGGGCGCCGACGACTACCTGGTCAAGCCCTTCGACGTCGACGAATTGAAGGCCCGGGTCCGCGCCCTGCTGCGTCGCAGCCAAGGTCGTGCCCAGCCCCTGCTGGAACATGCCGGCATTCGCCTGGACCCGGCGACCCAGCAGGTGCACTACCAGGCAACGGAGATCGTGCTGACGCCCATGGAGTACCAACTGCTGCACCAATTGATGGCCCGCCCGGGCAAGGTAGTGACCCGCGAGCGCCTGTCCCGGGCGCTGTATGGCTGGCAGGACCGGGTCGAGAGCAACACCCTGGAGGTGCTGATCCACAACCTGCGCAAAAAGTTGTGCGCCGAACTGATCCGCACCGTGCGTGGCATCGGCTACGTGCTGGAGCTCAAGCCATGAACTCGGTGCGCACGCGAATCCTGCTACCGCTGCTGGTGCTGGTGCTGCTGGGGGATGTACTGATCAGTTGGCTGGTACTGCGTGACAGTCACCATGAAATCGAAGAGGTCTACGACGCCCAGCTGGCCCAGAGCGCGCGCTTGCTGCAAGGAGTCCTGCGCTCGCAAGAGCCGGGCAACGCCGATTGGGAACGCCTGTACCAGGCCTTCGACCAGGCCATGAGCCGGGTCGGCGTGGACGGTGCCGCCCACCCCTATGAAACCCGCCTGACCTTCCAGGTCTGGCGTGACGATGGCCAGTTGCTGGTGCGCTCTGCCGAAGCACCGGTACTGGCCGCTCCGCCCACCACCCTGGGGGGCCATGATCTCCTGGAGAACGGCAGGGACTGGTGCGCCTTTCTCCTGGCCGACCCACAGCAGGGCCTGCTGATCTGGGTCGGCGAACGCGACGATGTCCGCCAGGACCTGATCCAGCGCATCGTCCGTCACACCCTGCGGCCAACCCTGGTCGGCCTGCCGCTGCTGGCCCTGCTGAGCTGGCTGACCATCGGCTGGGGCCTGGCGCCACTGCGGGCCATGGCCCAGGCCATTCGCGGGCGTAACGCCGAGACCCTCCAGCCCCTGGCGCTCAACCCCCTGCCCCAGGATTTGGAACCGATGCAGACCGCCCTGAACCAGCTACTGGCACAGATCGATAGCCTGCTGGAACGCGAGCGACGCTTTATCGCCGACGCCGCCCATGAGTTGCGCACGCCCCTGGCGATCCTGCGGATCCATGCGCAAAACGCCCAGCAGGCCGCCAGCCCGCAACAGCAACGCGAGGCCCTGGACTTCCTCGTCAGCGGCGTGGACCGAGCCACCCGCATCGCCAGCCAGCTGCTCACCATGGCCCGCATCGAGCCCCACCTGCACAGCCCACGCATGTGCCGCATCGACCTCTGCGCGCTGGTCCGCGAAGAACTCGCGGAACTGGCGCCCCTGGCCCTGGAGAAAGAGGTCGAGCTGGTGCTCGAAGGCACCGAGGACTGCCAGCTCGACACCGACCCGGCGGCCCTGTCCATAGCCTTGCAGAACCTTTTGACCAACGCCTTGAACTTCTCCCCCGTAGGCAGCGAGGTACGGGTCGGCGTGCGCCCCCAGGCCGATGGCAGTGTCCACCTGAGTGTCGAGGACGCCGGCCCCGGCATCGACGAACAACATCGCGAACGATTGCTGGAGCGCTTCTACAGCCAGGGCAACGCCCAGGGGGCCGGGCTGGGACTGGCTATCGTGCAGATGATCGCTGGCAAGATCGGCTGTCACCTGCAACTGCATAACCGCCCCGAAGGCGGGCTGTGCGCATTGTTGCAATTCACGCCAGCGCTTCAGCCATCCGCCTGAAGCGGCTATCCTGCGGCGCCACCCGCAGCGGGTGGCGAACATGCCGAACAGGAGCAAGACATGGCCATGCCGGACCGGCTCAAACCAATACCAGCGACGCCAAAGATGCGCGTGCTGATGAAGGATTTGCTCAAGCAGATCCTCGACAGGATCTGGGACAACCAGGAACGGGAAAACGCCGAGATCAGTGCGTTGATCCAGCAATGGAACGGCTATGCCGGCCGGGCTTTCGAGTTTCACGAGTTCCGCGATATGCACAGCCATACCAGCGAGGCGAACTTCCTGCGTACGGCCTTTCACCAGGAAAAGTACATAGGCGACTTGAGCTTCGATGAGGCCTGTGCCGTGACGGACTTCATCTGCCAGTGCGAAGGCACGGAGTCTGATACGGACTACGCCCTGGGCCTCTTGGAAACCAACTTCCCCGAGGCCAATGCCTCGGACCTGATCTTCTGGCCCAACGAGTGGTTTGGGGATGAAGCAATGCTGCATATCGAGCTGAGTTCGGCGCAGATCGTCGGTTACCTGATGGTGAAATCCTCGCGCCAGCTGCCGGATGCCCCGCCGGTCGACCTGCCCTATGCCATTGCCCAGGACGGGGCCTGACGCCGCCCTGGGTGTTCTCCCGCCAAGCCGCTGGCCGGGTCCCGGCCCGGGCTACCTCGCGGCCCCAGGCAGTGCCTCTTCAGCACAACCGCAAAGCTGCAGCCACCCTCATGCTTGGCTTGCGCCCTTGGGCTTGTTCTTCGGCCGCCCCGCCCGCCCGTCATACTCCGGACGACCCGACACCACCAGCCCGAAGAAGTAGGGTTGGGCACCGGGATCTTCCAGCTGCCCCGCGGATTTGTTGTGCACTTCTATCAGCGAGAACAGCTCGACCAGGCGGTCCTGGATCTGTTCGATCTCCGCGTCCCTGAGCGTCACCATCGAGCTGTACTTGAACGACCCGGACACATCGAAATATTCGCTTTGCTCGGGCTTGGACAACGAGCGATCGATCTCGGCGCGCAGGAACCGGTCCTTGAGCGCCAGGGCCTCGGCCGTCCTTGGCATCCTCAGCGTGGGTGCATGCCGCACGAAGGGCGCCTGCGGGGTACTGCGCTCCTTGGCCACCAGGGCCAGGAACGCTTCGGTACGCTGATCGTAGGCAAGGCCCAACTGCTCGCAGACCAACCGGACCTCGGCTACCGAGGCGCTGTCCACCATGTACAGATAGGTCATCAACGGCAGCAGTTCGAACTGCTCGTCGAACGCCGCGATGATCTCCTGGGTCACGATGAATTCGCGCTCGTAGCGGCTCAAGCTCAAGGCCCGGCGCAAGATCCTCGAATCATGTTCGCGCAGTTCCAGCCGGGCAGGCAGGTCCGTGACCTCCACGCCCTTGCCGAACAGCATCTCGTGCACCTGGGCAGGCAACAGGTCGCGAAAGTAGTGCCAGTAGTAATCGAAGCTCGATTTACTGGCCGGATCGAGGCCAAGGCAGTCGTGCAATTCGACAGCGGCATCGATGCTCAGGTGCTTTCTTCCCGACTCGACATCACGGTAGTAGTTGGCGGAAAACGGAAGGCTCACATCGTCCAGAAAAGTGGAAATCTTCAGGTGGCCTCTTTCGATGCGTAACTGGGTCAGGAACGCACCGAAGGCTTGTTTGTTCTGCATCGACTATCAAGACTCCGCGAATAGAGTGAGCGCCACTCGGGTGGTATTTTTCCTGACCTTCATACTGGCGGCCACCCGTCCTATTTCTTGCGTATCAGCGACATGCACGCCCCCACAGGGGATCGACCATTGTCCGCATCGCCACCAACGGTATCCCGGACCTTGGCCGGCGTCGGCTTGCGTCGTTATTGCATGACCTGCAGCACAGAATGCGTTCAAGGCATCGGTTGCCCGCTGCAGGCTCGCTTCATCGAACTCGTCCACGAATTCATATTGATTTTCCCCACCTTCGTCACTCAAGGGCGAACGGACCGGGTGTGGCAGGGAACGCCCAAGGGTTCGCTCGAGCATGCAATGCATCAGGTGCATTGCCGAATGGATACGCATCTGCTGGTAGCGCAACGGCCAGGCCAGGGTAGCGACGGCCCCTGCTCCGCTCAGGCATTGCTGCAGGCGCTCGAACGCCTGGTCGTCGATGCCCAGGTAATGGCGGATCTGCCGATCCTTCTTTCGGGTGGTGATCACCTCCAGCACCTGCCGGGCATCACCTGCCTCCTGGCCGACGATGTGCAGCGCCCCTCGATCGCCCAGTTGCCCACCGCCCTGGGGATAGAAAACCGTTGCGTCGAGCAGCGCAAAAGGCTGACCCGAATCGTCGCGCTCAAGCCGCTCGACACGACACTCCACGTGCTTGAGATAGGGTTCGTGGTGGAACAGGGGAAGCGTTTCGTCCATGTTGGCCTCGAGTGCCTGGGGTTATCCGTTCATTGGGTTGCATTGGCAACCCGCTCTCGCCTACCGCCCTGGGGGTGAGCCTCGGCCTTTGGTGCGGTGGATTTTGTACCACCCACCACTCGCCAATTCAACAAATAGCGTTATTTTTCTTTCGTAAGATTAATAAAGCAAGCGACAGGAATCGCTCCCGGCCAATGCTGCGCCACCGAACCAAACCGTTGATATGACGGCAAAACAATCAGTACCCGCCCATCCGTTATGATGCCCCCCTGTCCGACAACTGGAAGTCCGTCCCCATGCTCAAACCCCTGGCCGTCCTGGCCCTGACCGGCGCTTCAGCTTACGCCGCTGCCACGCCCAGCGACCTCGCCGGGGTGTGGACGGGCACCCTGGGAAAATCCGCGATCACCGCCTGCTTCAACGCCGCCCCCAACAGCAACGCCAGCTACTACTACCAGCGCTTCGCCACGCCGATCCAGCTGACCCAGGCACAGGCCAGCGAGCCCTGGATCGAAGACGGCCAGACCGGGTCTTGGCAACTCGACGCGCCCCAGGGCGATCGCCTGAGCGGCACCTGGAGCAAGGCCCCGGGCGACACGCCATTGCCTCTGGCACTGACGCGCACCAGCACCGAAGGCTGTGGCGGCGATGCCTACAACGGGCCGCTGGAGGCCGCGCCGCTACCGGTGAAGGTGCAGAGGAAAGAATTCGAAGGACACCGCTATCAGCTCAGGACCCAGGGCGCCCAGGTCAGCCTCAAGCTGGAAGGTGATGGTCCGGCGCTGAAGAACATCAACCGGCAGCTGGAACGCCTGGCCATCAGCCCCGAGGGCCAGGAAGAATTCTTCAGCGAGCGCCGCGAGTACCTGGGGCGCAATGGCTCCGGCTACACCAGCGAAATCAGCGTCGAGCCCCAGTACTGGTCGTCGCAATGGATCACCATCAAGTTCTATCGCTGGACCGCCGGCATGGGACGCAACGGCATCAGTTGGGGCCTGCACAGCTGGAACCTGAAGACGGGCGAACGCATCGACCCCTGGACCTGGGTAGGCGGGCGCCAGCAGTGGCACGACCCCTACTCCGGCCAGGTGAAGCTGGCGCCGGGGTTCGCCGCCTGGCTGGAGAAACAGACCTCCGTGGACGAAGGCTGCCCGGCCGTCAGCAGCTACTCGACCTTCGATCTGAGCTTCAACACCCAGGGCTTGCAGCTCTCGACGCCCGCCTACGGTGACGGTTGCGACAATGAGCTGAGCTTCACCTGGGACCAGTTGGCACCGGTGCTGTCGGCCCAGGGCAAGGCGGCACTGCCGAGTTTGCGCTTGCCTTAGTAGCGCTCACCGCCAGGTGTGAACAGTCTCCAACAGCCGGGCGGCCTTGCCGCTCTCCGGGTCAAGCCTGGCCACCACACCCGCGGTTCAGCCAGCCGACTCAGCCCAGGTCGCCACCGCCCACCGGCAGCACCGTGCCAGTGATGTAGGAGGCTTCGTCGCTGGCCAGGAACAGGATCGCCGCTGCCTGTTCATCGACGCTGCCGTAGCGGTGCATCAGGCTGCTGTCGAGGGTCTGCTCGACGATCTGCTGGTACCAGGCCTGCTCCTCGGGGCTCGGCTCGGCGCTATTGCGCGGGATACGTCGTGGCGGCGCCTCGGTGCCCCCCGGCGCGGTGGCGTTGACCCGCACGCCACGGCCGGCGGTTTCGAAGGCCAGGCAGGCGGTGAGTGCGTTGATCCCGCCCTTGGCCGCGCCGTAGGGCACGCGGTTGAGGCTACGGGTGGCGATGGACGAAACGTTGACGATGGCGCCACGCCCCTGTTCCAGCATGTGCGGCAAGGCAGCGTGGCAGCACCACAGGGTCGGGAACAATGAACGACGCACTTCAGCCTCGATCTCCTGCGGCTGGTAGTGCTCGAAGGGCTTGGCCCAGATCGTGCCGCCGACGTTGTTGACCAGCACATCGAGGCGACCGAAGTGGGCGATGGCGGCGGCCATGATCCGGCTGCATTCGGCGTATTGCTCCAGATCGGCGGTCAGGGCCAGGACCGGGTAGCGAGGGCTGAGCTCGGCGGCCAGTTCGAAGACCAGCTCCGAGCGATCCACCAGCACCACGCGGGCGCCCTCCTCGGCCAGGCGTTCGGCGACACGACGACCGATGCCCTGGGCGGCGCCGGTGACCAGGGCAACTTGGTTGTGGAAGCGGTTCATAAAGACCTCGGGGGTGGGGAAAAGATGGCAAGGACAATGCCTGGGCAACGCGCTTCATCCGTAGGAGCCGGCTGCCGGCGAAAAAGCCCTTGTACCTTGCGGCACTCTTGTGGAGGCCTTCGCTGGCAGGCCAGCGCCTGCAACGGCGAAATGCCCTTCAGGCGGCACTGGCGGCGAATTTCTCATAATAGAAATTCGCCGGGGCAATGCCCTGTTCGCGAATGAACTGGCTCACCGCCTCGACCATCGGCGGCGGCCCGCACAGGTACACGTCCACATCCCCCTGGTTCAGGTGCGCCGGCTGGATATGCTGGGTCACGTAGCCCTTGTGCGGGTACTGGCTCTCGGGATTGGCCACACAGGTGCTGAAGCTGAACTGGGGGATGCGCCTGGCAAAGTCCTCCAGGCGATCCAGCGCCACCAGGTCGAAATCATGGGTCACCCCATAAATCAGGTGCAAAGGGTGCTCACTGCCCTGCTCGGCGATCTTCTCCAGCATCGCGGTGAACGGCGCCAGCCCGGTGCCACCGGCCAACAACAGCAAGGGCCGGCGGATGTCCCGCAGGTAGAAGCTGCCCAAGGGGCCGGCCAGGGTCATGCTGTCGCCGGCTTTGGCGAGACCGGTGAGGAAGCTGCTCATCAGGCCACCGGGCACATTGCGGATCAGGAAGCTGACCTCGCCATCGCGCTGCAGGGAGCTGAAGGAATAGGCCCGGGTCTGCTGGCTTCCGGGCACCCCGAGGTTGACGTACTGCCCCGGCAGGAACGCCAGCTGGCTCAAGGACTCGCCCTTGATCGACAGGGCGATGGTGCTGTCGGACAGCTGGCGAACCGCACTGATGCGGGCCTGGAAGGTGGCCTGCGCGGCGCGACAGACCTGGGACGAGGCCGGCACCCGCACCACGCAGTCGCCCAGGGCGCGCATCTGGCAGGTGAGGACGAAACCCTGCTCGACCTCATCGGCGCTCAGGGCGTCTTCGATGTAGTCCTCCCCCAGCTCGTAGCACCCGGCTTCGGCCAGGCACTTGCAGGTGCCGCAGGCACCATCGCGGCAGTCCAGGGGAATATTGATGCCTTGGCGGTAGGCGGCATCGGCCACGGTCTCACCGGCATGGGCAGTGATAAAACGGGTCACGCCGTCTTCGAAATTGAGTGCGATTTGATGGCTCATGGCAGTCGCCTCAGAGGTGGTAGATATCGACGACCTGGCGAACGTAGTCGTTCTTCAGGATGACTTTCTTGGCCTGGATAAGCGGGTTCTCCCCTCGCAGGTCGAGGGTGTAGAAGCTGCTGCCGAAGTAGCTGTCCACGGTCTTGTAGCGAAAGCTCAGGGTGTGCCAGTTAAAGCGCAGCTGGCACTGGCCGGCGCCCTGCTCCAGCAGCTCGATATTGCTCAGGTTATGGGAGGTGCGGGTGTCGGGAATGCTGGCGCTGGAGCGCTCGGTCTTGATGCGGAACACCCGGTCTTCCAGGCCGCTGCGGTTGCCGTACCAGATCAGCGAGATTTCCCGCTGCGGGTCTTCGGTCAACTGGTCGCTGTCGTCCCAGGACGGCATCCAGAAGGTGGCGTCCGGGGCGTAGAGCCCCAGCCAGCGGTCCCAGTCCTTGTCGTCCAGGTAGCGGGCTTCGCGGTACAGGAAATCGCGCACGGCCTCGTAGGAAATAGTCATTGCACCACCTCCACGTCGATCTGCCGCGACGCCTCACGCTCAAGGACGGCCAGCAGGGTCTGCTGCCAGTACTTGTGCTGCATCACGAACAGCCCTTCGTCCTCGGTGCGCACGCCGCTGAGAATCGGTTGCAGGTCGATTTCTTTGGCTGCGTCGTCCGCGCCCCGGACCCAATGCTCGGCGCCGCGAGACATGTCGTTCCAGGCCGTGGTGCTGCCCTGGTAGCCCTGCTGGCAGGAGCGGAATTCCTCCAGATCGTCCGGGGTGGCCATGCCGCTGACATTGAAGAAGTCCTCGTACTGGCGGATACGCCGGGCCCGGGCTTCGTCGCTCTCGCCCCTGGGGGCAATGCAGTAGATGGTGATTTCGGTACGGTCCACGCAGATCGGCCGGGCAATGCGGATCTGCGAGCTGAACTGGTCCATCAGGTAGACGTTGGGGTACAGGCACAGGTTGCGCGAGTTCTCGATCATCCAGTCGGCCCGGGCCTGGCCGAAATCCCGGGCCAGCTCATCGCGGCGCTCGTACAACGGACGATCCTCGGGGTTGGACCAGCGGGTCCAGAGCAGCATGTGGCCTTTGTCGAAGGAGTAGAAACCGCCGCCCTGCTTGGCCCAGGTGCCGGCACTCATGGTGCGGATGTCTTCCCCGGCCTCGCGCTGCTTGCGCTGGTTCTGGGTGGCGGCGTAGTTCCAGTGCACCGAGCTGACGTGGTAGCCGTCGGCGCCGTTCTCGGCGGTGAGCTTCCAGTTGCCTTCATAGATATAGCTGGAGGAGCCGCGCAGCACTTCCAGGCCATCGGCGGACTGGTCGACGATCATGTCGATGATCTTCGCCGACTCCCCCAGGTGTTCGACCAGGGGCAGCACGTCGGGGTTGAGGCTGGCGAACAGGAAGCCACGATAGGACTCGAAGCGCGCGACCTGGGTCAGGTCGTGGGAGCCTTCGCAGTTGAAGCTGGCCGGGTAACCCGCGGCGGCCGGGTCCTTGACCTTGAGCAACTTGCCGGAGTTGTTGAACGTCCAGCCGTGGAACGGACAGGTGAAGGACGCCTTGTTGCCGGTCTTGTGCCGGCAGAGCATGGCGCCGCGATGACTGCAGGCATTGAGGAAGGCATTGAGCTCACCGTGCTTGTTGCGGGCGATGAACACCGGTTGCCGGCCCATGGTGGTGCTGTAGTAGTCGTTGGGGTTGGGGACCTGGCTCTCGTGGGCCAGGTACAGCCAGTTGCCTTCGAAGATGTGCTGCATCTCCAGGTCGAACAGCCGGGGGTCGGTGAACATCTCCCGCTTGCAGCGGTAGACGCCCTGGTCGGGGTCCTCTTCAAGCAGGGAATGCAGGTATTCGGGTCGCAGGGACATGGCAGCCGCCTCCATTGTTTTTATTCAGGCAGGGTCATGCTAGGACGCGGTTGCCGTGGGCAATATCCACTGGCTGCAGACCTGTATCCGTTTTCTGCAAAGGCCCTGGAGCCGCTACGACCTTGAGGCTGGTGCAGGTTCGGCTGAAGATCGCCAGGCAAGGTCCTGCGGACCTTTGCGCAGCCTCGCGGGCTCGGCAGCGGCTTGTATCTCGACTATCGCGTTTACACACGCGATAGTTCTCGACTGATCATCGAGGAAGAGGAATGAAGCCGGGCAGCGGCTAAGGCCTTGAGCCTGCACTGTAGATTGAGCTCCTCCTCTTCAACCTCACTCGCTAAGTCCGAACGGTATCCTGAGCCCTGCATCGCACGGTAGCTCGCATCAACAAGGCTGAGACCGAGTGACGGATGATCCTTAACCCGCGCATCCGAGGAAGAGAATATGTCTAACGTCATCGGGATCGATATCGCCAAGAACACATTCGATGTCGCCACGCCTCTGCCCAACGGCAAGTACCGCACACGCGGCAAGATTCCCAACAATGCCGAGGGCTTCGCCCAGCTCGACCAGTGGCTCAAGTTGCATGCGCAGCCCGACGCCAGGGTCGTTATGGAAGCCACCAGCGTTTATCACGAAGCCCTGGCAGAGCACCTCTACCACCAGGGTTACGAAGTCATCGTGGTCAACCCGGCCCGGGTCCATTACTTCAAGAAAAGCGAAGGAATCAACTACAAGACCGACAAGGTGGACGCCAAGTTGCTGGCCGCCTTTGCCCAGGCCAAGCACGAGTCACCCTTGACGCCCTGGGCGCCGGAGCCTGTGGCGATCCGCCGGCTACGGGTCCTGCTGCGACGCCTGGACGACCTGCAGGAGATGCTGCAGATGGAGCGTAATCGCCAGGAAGTGGCGGATACGGTGGTTCAGGAGTCGATCCAGTCGCACATCAGCCACATCGAAAAAGACATCGTCCAGACCCGCCAGATGATCAAGCAGCATGTCGACGATGATCCCGACTTGCGGGGCAAACGGGATCTGCTGTTGAGCATCGACGGTATCGGCGAGAAGACCGCGTCAGTGATCCTGGCCGAACTGGGCGATCTCAAGGAGTTTCGTAGCGCCCGAGCTGTGGTTTCGTTCGCGGGGTTGAATCCGCAGTTGGCCGAATCCGGCAAATTCAAGGGCCGCACGCTGATCAGCAAGGCTGGTTCGGGGCGTATCCGCCGAGCGTTGTACCTACCCAGCATCACCGCCATGAACATGAGTGAGCCCCTCATGGCGATGAAAGAGCGGCTGCGCGCCAAGGGTAAAGCGGGCAAGCAGATCGTCTGTGCGGTGATGCGCAAGATGCTGCACATCGTATTTGGCGTGCTCAAGTCGGGTCATCCTTATGACCCGAAATTGGCGCTTGCCCGGTAACGGGCAAGACGGTATCTACAGGATCAGCTTCGTGTAGCCGCTGCCGCCAGGCTGCGACAAGGTCCGCAGGACCTTCGGCGATTTCGCCTCCTGCGCCCGCTGCGCGGTCGTGCACAGCCTTCGGCAGCGGCTTGTATCTCGACTATCGCGTCTACACACGCGATAGTTCTCGACTGATCATCGAGGAAGAGGAATGAAGCCGGGCAGCGGCTAAGGCCTTGAGCCTGCACTGTAGATTGAGCTCCTCCTCTTCAACCTCACTCGCTAAGTCCGAACGGTATCCTGAGCCCTGCATCGCACGGTAGCTCGCATCAACAAGGCTGAGACCGAGTGATGGATGATCCTCAACCCGCGCATACGAGGAAGAGAATATGTCTAACGTCATCGGGATCGATATCGCCAAGAACACATTCGATGTCGCCACGCCTCTGCCCAACGGCAAGTACCGCACACGCGGCAAGATTCCCAACAATGCCGAGGGCTTCGCCCAGCTCGACCAGTGGCTCAAGTTGCATGCGCAGCCCGACGCCAGGGTCGTCATGGAAGCCACCAGCGTTTATCACGAAGCCCTGGCAGAGCACCTGTACCACCAGGGTTACGAAGTCATCGTGGTCAACCCAGCCCGGGTCCATTACTTCAAGAAAAGCGAAGGAATCAACTACAAGACCGACAAGGTGGACGCCAAGTTGCTGGCCGCCTTTGCCCAGGCCAAGCACGAGTCACCCTTGACGCCCTGGGCGCCGGAGCCTGTGGCGATCCGCCGGCTACGGGTCCTGCTGCGACGCCTGGACGACCTGCAGGAGATGCTGCAGATGGAACGTAATCGCCAGGAAGTGGCGGATACGGTGGTTCAGGAATCGATCCAGTCGCACATCAGCCACATCGAAAAAGACATCGTCCAGACCCGCCAGATGATCAAGCAGCATGTCGACGATGATCCCGACTTGCGGGGCAAACGGGATCTGCTGTTGAGCATCGACGGTATCGGCGAGAAGACCGCGTCAGTGATCCTGGCCGAACTGGGCGATCTCAAGGAGTTTCGTAGCGCCCGGGCCGTAGTCTCGTTTGCGGGGTTGAATCCGCAGTTGGCCGAATCCGGCAAATTCAAGGGCCGCACGCTGATCAGCAAGGCTGGTTCGGGGCGTATCCGCCGAGCGTTGTACCTACCCAGCATCACCGCCATGAACATGAGTGAGCCCCTCATGGCGATGAAAGAGCGGCTGCGCGCCAAGGGTAAAGCGGGCAAACAGATCGTCTGTGCGGTGATGCGCAAGATGCTGCACATCGTATTTGGCGTGCTCAAGTCGGGTCATCCTTATGACCCGAAATTGGCGCTTGCCCGGTAACGGGCAAGACGGTATCTACAGCCGCCGGGCCGAGAGGCGGGGCCATCAAAGGCTCAGTGGCGACGCTTGAGGGTATCGGAGGGCAATTCGCCGTATTGCTGGCGGTAGCTTTGGGCAAAACGCCCCAGGTGCAGGAAGCCGAAATCCAGGGCCAGCTCGGTGACGTTGCGCACCGGGCTTTGCGGGTCGCTGAGGCAGGCGTGTATCCGTTGCAGCTTCTGCTGGCGGATGTAGCTCTTCGGCGTGGTGCGGGCGTTACGCTCGAACAGGCCGTACAGCGAGCGCAGGCTCATGCGCGCCTGTTGCGCCAGTTCCTCGCAGCCGATGTCGTGCTTGAGGTTGCGCTCGATATAGTCGGCAATCCGCTCGAAGGTCGCCGCCGAGGCGCCCAGGGCATCACGCTGCACGTTGGTCTGCATCAGCCCCAGCAGTTTGCCCGCCAGGATCTGCGCGTAATGCGCCTGGACCTTGGGCAGGGTCTGCCGGGCTTCGGCCTCCTGGCACAACAGGCTCAGCAAGGGCACGAAGCCTTCCAGGTCCTGCAGTCGATAACGCGGCTGGAGAAAGCGCACGCCCTGCCTTGGGTACTGCCAACGCTGCTCCTGGCATGCGCTCTCCAGCAGGCGGGTAGGAATCTTGATGATGAATTTTTCGCAGTCCGCAGAATAGGTCAGGTCCACCGGATCATCGGGGTTGATCAGCAGCAGTTCCCCCGGGGCGAAACAGTGCTCCTGGCCTGGACCGCGCCACAGGCAATGGCCATGAAGCAACACTTGCAGGTGGTAGACGCTTTCCAGGGCCGGCGAGGTGACGCGCACACTGCCGCCGTAGCTGATGCTGCACAGATCCAGGCTGGCCAGGGTCCGGTGCTGGAGGCTGGCCTGGGGGTGGCCGGCCCGGGGCAGGCGAATGCAATGGCTGCCCACGTGCTGGTTGACGTAACCGGATACGGCATAAGGATCGGCTTGAACAAACACGCTGCTGCGCTGGCTCAACAGAGGCATCTGCATGATCGGCTCACTCTGATGGTACTTCTCGGATCGGCGTTCAGGCTCGCAATCCAGGCTCGTCAGGCCCGGCATAACGGCAAAGGCCACGGGCACCTGGGTCGGTGCTCCGTGGCCGGGCCAGGCGTGGTCGGCGGCTCAATCCTCCAGGGCGCGGACTCGCTCGTGACGCTGCTGTTCGTCAGGTTGGGCCGAAGACTGCAGGGTGAAGTCGAAGTGGATCTCGGCGAAGCGCCCGCTGACGCCCAGTTCCCTGGCCCGGGCCTGGTCTTCGCTGAAGGTGATCTGGGCGATCAACTCGTCACGGGTGGCATAGGCGAAATCGTCGTGCAGGTACTGGTCGCCGTCCAGGTTGATCTGGGTGGTCAGGTGGCGATGATCGTCTGCGCTGATGAAGAAGTGAATGTGCGCCGGGCGCTGGCCATGGCGCCCCAGTTGGTCCAGCAGTTGCTGGGTCGGGCCATCCGGCGGGCAGCCGTAGCCCGACGGTACGATGCTGCGAAAGCGATAGCGGCCTTCGGCGTCGGTGACGATGCGCCGGCGCAGGTTGAATTCCGACTGGCTGCCGTCGAAGTAGGAATAGGTGCCGCCGGTGTTGGCGTGCCAGACATCGACGATGGCGCCGGCCAGGGGTTGCCCTGCGGTGTTGGTGACCTGGCCTTGCATGAACAGCACCACCCCCGGATCGAGCCCGTCGTCCAGGCGTGCTTCGCCCTGGCTCAGGGGTGCACCGGCCACGTACAACGGGCCCTCGATGGTGCGCGGGGTACCACCGGTCTTGCCGGCCTGCTCATCGGCGGCATCCATCAGCAAGTCCAGGTAATGCTCCAGGCCCAGGCCAGCAGCCAGCAGGCCGGCTTCCTGGCGGGCACCCAGGACATTGAGGTAGTTGACCGCCTTCCAGAACTCCTCGGGGGTCACTTGCAGGTCTTCGATGATGCTCACCGTATCCCGCAGGATGCGGTGCATGAGGGCCTTGGCCCGTGGGTTGCCGCCTTCGGTGAACTGGCCGCTGGCTTCCTCAAGGAACTTCTGGGCGCTGGCGGTGTGGGAAATCCTGACGTTCATGATCGATCCTCATCTTGTACTTATTAGAGTGGTGAACGGGCTGGCACGGACTCAGCGGTCATCCTCATGAATGGAAGAAGGATGCCTGCACATGGCGTCGACTTCGATGGCCATGTACGGATACAGCGGTAGTTGCATCAGGGTGTCGTGCAGTTCCTGCACGCTGTCGACATCGAACACGCTGTAGTTGGCGTACAGCCCGGCGATGCGCCACAAGTGGCGCCACTTGCCCGCGGCCTGCAGGCGCTGGGCCAGGGCTTTCTCGTCGGCCTTCAGCTGCGCGGCGCGCTCGGGATTCATGTCCAGCGGCAGGTTCACGGTCATCTTGACGTGGAATAGCATGGGGCCCTCCTCAGGCGTGATGCAGCACGGGGGTGGTCTTGTCGCGGCGGAAGAACGCCAGCCGCTCCTCGTCCAGGCTCAGGCCGAGGCCCGGCGCCGTCGACAGGTGCAAGTGGAAGTCACGGTATTGCGGTGGTTCGACGAGGATGTCCTCAGTCAACAGCAACGGCCCGAACAGTTCGGTATCCCAGCTCAGCTTGTTCAAGGTCAGGAAGGCATGGGCGGAGGCCAGGGTACCGATGCCGCCTTCGAGCATGGTCCCGCCGTAGAGGCCGATACCCGCTGCTTCTGCGATGGCGGCAGTGCGCAGGACGGCCCGGGGGCCACCGTTCTTGGCGATCTTCAAGGCAAATACCGAGGCGGCCCCTTCGCGGGCCAGGTTGAAGGCGTCTTCCACGCATTCAATGGATTCGTCGGCCATGATCGGCGCCGGGCTGCTGGCATTCAGGCGCACCATGCCGGCGCGGTTGTTGCGCGAGATGGGCTGCTCGATCAGGTCGATACCGTTGTCGCCCAGGATGCGACAGGCGCGCAATGCCACCGCCTCGTCCCAGGCCTGGTTGACATCGACCCGTACGCTGGCGCGCTCACCCAGGGCCTTCTTGATGGCGATCACGTGGGCCAGGTCACGGTCCACTTCACCGGCGCCGATCTTCAGCTTGAAGATGCGGTGACGGCGCAGGTCGAGCATTTTCTCGGCTTCGGCAATGTCCCTGGCGGTGTCGCCACTGGCCAGGGTCCAGGCCACCGGCAGGGCATCGCGCACCCGGCCGCCCAGCAACTCGCTGACCGGCAGGCCGAGACGCTTGCCCTGGGCGTCGAGCAGCGCGGTCTCGATACCCGACTTGGCGAAGGTGTTGCCGCGGATGCTCTGCTCCAGGCGCAACATGGCAGCGTTGATGTTGCTGGCATCCTGGCCGATCAGCAGCGGTGCGAAGAAGCGGTCGATATTGGTCTTGATGCTGTCCGGGCTTTCGTTGCCATAGGCCAGGCCACCGATGGTGGTGGATTCCCCCAGGCCTTCGATGCCATCGGCGCAACGCAGGCGGATCAGCACCAGGGTCTGGTTCTGCATGGTGTGCATGGCCAGCTTGTGGGGGCGAATGGTCGGCAGATCGACGATGATCGTTTCGATCGATTCAATGGCAGAAGCGTGCATGTCCATACCCGTCAGGTTCTTGAAGTTCTGCCAGCGATTCTGTCCCGGCTTTTTCTGGGGTTCCAATATAGAATTGGTCTGGCTTGATACCTAAAAGGTATGCAAAGCCACCAAGGAGGAATCATGGAACTGCGTCATCTGCGCTATTTCCAGGTACTGGGGGAAACCCTCAATTTCACCCGTGCCGCCGAACGCCTGCACATCGCCCAGCCGCCCCTGAGCCGGCAGATCCAGCAGCTGGAAGACGAGTTGGGGGTGCTGTTGCTGGAGCGTGGCCGACCGCTGCGCCTGACCGCCGCCGGACGTTTCTTCTACGAGCATTCCAACCGGGTACTGGAGCAGTTGGGCAAGGTCTGCGACAACACCCGGCGCATCGGCCTGGGGCACAAGACCTGGCTGGGCATCGGTTTTGCCCCCTCGACCCTGTACGGCGTACTGCCGCAACTGATCCGCCGCCTGCGCAACAACGAGACCCTGGAGCTGGAGCTGGGACTCTCGGAGATGACCACCTTGCAGCAAGTGGAAGCCTTGAAAGCCGGGCGCATCGATATCGGTTTCGGTCGGATCCACATCGACGACCCGGCCATCGTGCAGAAGGTGTTGACCGAAGATCGCCTGGTGGTCGCCCTGCCCGCCGGGCATCCGCTGCTGGGGCAAACCGTGAGCCTTGCACAATTGGCGCAGGAACCCTTCGTGCTGTACCCGGCCAACCCGCGGCCGAGCTACGCCGACCATGTGATCGCGCTGTTCAATGCCCGGGGCCTGAACCTGAAGATCGCCCAGTGGACCAACGAATTGCAGACCGCCATCGGCCTGGTGGGCGCTGGTATCGGCATCACCCTGGTGCCGGCCTCGGTACAGGTGCTGCACCGCGACGACATCGGCTTTTGCCCGCTGCTGGAAACCGAGGCCACCTCACCGATCATCCTCAGCCGCCGGATCGGCGAACCCTCGCCGGGCCTCACCCACTGCCTGCACCTGATCGCCCAGCTGCGCGCCGAGCTCGACCGGCCTGCCGTCGACACCTGAAAAAACGCCGGCCCTATCGTTCGACAGGGCCGGCGGTCAGTTCTGTGCCTATGGTTGGCAGCGTCCTAGAACGCCAGGCCGACCTTGAAGCCGTACTCGTCACGCTTGAGCTTGGTGTTGTCGGCCACAGGGGTATCCTCGTCCAACTTGTACTCGGTGTGGGTGTAGTAGACCCCGGCCATTACCGGCAACGAACCGTTCTGGTTCATCAGGAAATTGACTTCGGCATAGGGGTTGGTGCGGTTCTTCAGGTCCACGGTGTCGCTGCCGACATCATCCACCTTCAAGCGTGCCCGGCCATTGATGGTATGACGGGCCCCCAGCTCCACGCGCATGGTCACGTCGTCGAACTGGTGGTTATAGCCCAGGGCCGCCTTGGCGAAGGGTGACTTGTTGGTAAGTTTCATGTCGTAGTCGCCGGTGTCCGGCTCGTAGCGGGTCCAGGTGTAGCCACCGCCCACCAGCACATCGACGAAGTTGCGCGCGTCCAGGGCGGCGCGCCAGCCCAGGTCGAGGTCGGCCTGGCCTTCCTTGAGCTTGTTGTCGTTCTTCTTGCCGAACTTGGCTTCGATCCCGGCCTGGTAGATCAGGCCCGACTCGGCGGTCATCTTGTTGCCGAAGTTGTAGAACACGCCACCCTCGCCCAGGTGTTCCTTGTCACTCTTACTACCGCCTTCGAGCTTGAAGTCGTTGTAGCTGCCGAGAATCCCCAGGGTGGAGATCGGCCCGGTGTCCGGTGCGGCCATGGCATTGCTGGAAAGTGCCAGCAAGGTGGCGGCAGAAGTGCTGGCCAGAAGGGTTGCGAATACCTTAGACATCGTGTGTGAATCTCCCTGTTTGATAAAGAAAAATGCTGCAGGAGCCTTTTCGAGGGAAACCCAAAGCAAAAGGTTCTATTTATTTTTCACGCTTTTTTCACATCGCTATAGCTAGCGCCTCGTTCCCTGGGGTAATGCCGATCAGTCAAGGAAATGGCAGGAGCGAGGCTTGCCCGCGATGGACTTCAGAACGCTGGGTTTATCCCGTAAACATGCGCTAGCGTTAACGAGCATCGCGAGCAATCGAGCGTCGACCGACTGCTCCTACAAGGGACTCGTGAACAGGATTACGCTACCTGGGGAGACTTTAGGTCGTACAATAGACCGTTCAATACAGAGCGTAGTCTTGGGGCAATGCATGGAAGTATCGAGAGCCGGCCTGATCATCCGGCGCATTCTGGCCTACCTCGCCGACGGCATGCTGGTACTGCTGCTGTGGTTCGCCCTGTGCCGACTGGCCGAACGCCTCCAATACCCGGATCTGGAGCCATTCTCCACCTGGTGTCTGTTGGCCACCTGGTGCCTGTATTTTCCCCTCAGCGAATATCTGTTGCGTGGCTACACCGCCGGCAAGGCCCTTTGCGGCCTGCAAGTGATCAATGGCATCGGCCAGCCGCCCTCGCTGTTGCAGGTGCTGATCCGCTCGGCGACCCGACCGCTCGAAGCCGCCATCAGCCCCGCGACCCTGCTGATTTGCTGCGAGTCCAGCCGCGGCCAGCGCATCGGCGACCGGCTGGCGCGGACCTATGTCATCCCACGCAAGGACCTGGTGCGGCTCCGTGGCTTGATCGCCGCCCAGACGGGCCTGGCCTGAGCATCTGGCCGTAACGAACTCAATCGCGCGCCTTGGCGTGGCATTCTTTCCGGGAGTATTCATGGCAATCGATCAATACCCGCATGAACAGGCCTTGGGCAAGTTCCTCGAGCAGCGCCCCGAGTTGCGCGAACAACTGGACAACCTCAACCCGCTGGAAGCCCGGGCCCGGGGCGAAACCCCGGCGCAATACCGCGCCGAGCGCCTGCACGAAGCCTTCGAGGCCGAAGCCGAGCGCCTGGGGTTGTTCGCCTGGGAACTGAGCCTGCAACTGACCGCCGCCAGCCCGGAGGAATTCCAGGCCCAGCGCCTTGAAGTACACAAGGAGGTGGCGCAAATGGCCGGCATGCCCTGGGACGAATATTGCGCCCTGCATCACCTCGACCCACGGCCTTGAACCGCATCGCCCCCGCTGTCCCGGTACAGGAGAACCGCCGATGTTGCCTTCGACTTCCACTCACTCCGCCAGTGCCGCCTTGCAGCACACGCAGAAATGGCGCGGACGCGTCGGCCTGGCCCTGGTGGCCTGCCTGTCGGTGCTGGCGGGAATGACCGATGCCATTGGCTTCATGGCCACCGGGGATTTCGTTTCCTTCATGAGCGGCAACACCACCCGCCTGGCGGTAGCCATCAGCGACGGCGAGCCGGGCCTGGTACTGCGCCTGCTGATGCTGGTGGCGACATTCATCGTCGGCAATGCACTGGGGGTGATCGTCAGCCGCCTGGCCGGACATCGCACCCTGCCCTTGCTACTGGGCATCGCCGCCCTGTTGTGTGCGTCGGCGGCCTGGCCTTTCGAGCAGCAACTGCCGGCCCTGCTGGCGGCGATCACCGCCATGGGCATGCTCAACGCGGCGGTGGAGGAAGTAAACGGCCTGCCCATCGGCCTGACCTATGTCACCGGGGCGTTATCGCGCTTTGGCCGGGGCCTGGGGCGCTGGGCCCTGGGGGAGCGCCGCAACGGCTGGCGGGTGCAGTTGATTCCCTGGAGCGGGATGTTCGCCGGGGCGGTACTGGGGGCGTTGCTGGAGCAGCATCTGGGGCTGAAGGCACTGTACGCCAGTGGCGTGTTCGCAGCGCTGCTGGGCGTGGTCTCGTTGAAGATTCCACGCCGCTGGCAGCTGGGCTACAAGAGTCGCTGAGAGCTGTTGCGATCAGCTGAACAGACCTCCGCTGTCGGTATCGATGACGATGGACGACAAGCTGATGTGACGGGGTCGAGTCAAGGCGAAGACCACGGCCTCGACGACATCGCGGTTGGTACCCTGCTCACCCTTCTGCCGTGCCGGGACCTGCTGCCAGGCCGGGTCCAGCGGCGAGATGTCTTCCAGATAGGGCGGATGCACGCAAAGCGAACGCACCGGTGTGCCGTTGAGCACCTGCCGCAAGCCGTCGGCCAGCGCCAGCTGCCCGTGCTTGGCGGCATAGAACGGCAGCGACACGCTGTGCAGGGGTGCATTGGGCAAGCCGCTGATGGAGCCGATGGTGACGATGTCCGGGCGGCTGGAGGCCTTGAGTGCCGGCAGCAGGCCCTGGGTCAAGAGGAACGTGCCACTGAGGGCCGCGTCGATCACCCCGGTGACTTCGGCAACACTGTGGGGTTGCTCGCTCGCCTCCAGCCACATGGCACCGTTGTTGATCAGGATGTCCACCTGGGGATAGCGCACGTGGATCTCGGCCAGGGCCGCCTTGACGCTGTCGCTGTTGGCCAGGTCCACCACCACCTGCCCGGCAGCACGACCGGTGCGTTGCTCGATGGCGCCGCTGACCTCGGCCAGCGCCTGCGGGTTGCGCCCACAGAGGATCAACTGGCATCCCAGGTCCGCCAGGGCAATGGCCAGCGCTGCCCCCAGTCCACGCCCTGCCCCCGTTACCACGACCACCGCCGAATCCAGATTCATCTTCCCTCGCTCCTTGTCCCAGGCTGAATTGAAGGCGCGAGTCTAGCCGCCTTGACTGCCGGCGACCCGGACAAAGCTTTACTCGATATGTCCTGCAGCTGGAGCCCGGGCCAAACGGGTTTAGCCGATCCCCGGAGAAAGCTTTATCATGGCCGCCGAGTTATCCATCGAGGCCGTCATGAAGTTCGCCATCGCCCTGTTTTCCGCCGCCCATGCGCCCTCCTCGCGCCGCGCCCTGCTGTTCGCCCAGGCGGCGCTGGCCGGCGGACACGAGATCGTCCGGCTGTTTTTCTACCAGGACGGTGTGTACAACGCTGCCAACAGCATCGTCACGCCCCAGGACGAGCAGGACTTGCCCCGGGAATGGCGCGAGTTCGTCCATCAGCACCAACTGGATGCCGTGGTATGCATCGCCGCGGCCCTGCGCCGGGGTACGCTCAATGCCGACGAGGCCGAGCGCTACCAGCGCACGGCGGTGAACATCGAGGCGCCCTGGGAGCTTTCCGGGCTCGGGCAGTTGCATGACGCGGTGCAGAGCGCCGACCGCCTGATCTGTTTTGGAGGAGCCTGAGATGGCCAAGTCCCTGCTGCTGGTCAGCCGCCAGGCCCCCTGGTCCGGTCCGGCCGCCCGCGAAGCCCTGGATATCGTCCTGGCCGGTGGCGCCTTCGACCTGCCCATCGGCCTGCTGTTTCTCGACGATGGCGTGCTGCAACTGATGCCCGGCCAACAGGCCAAGGCCCTGCGCCAGAAGGACCTGGCCGCCAACCTTCAGGCATTGTCGCTGTTCGGGGTGGACGAGCTGTTCGCCTGCCGCACCAGCCTCGACGCCCGGGGCCTGGACCCGAACAGCCTGGGCCTCGATACCGTCCAATTGCTCAGCGCCCCGGAGCTGGCCGGGATCATCGACCGTTATGACCAGGTGATTACCCTCTGATGTCGACCTTGCATGTGTTGTCCCACTCACCCTTCACCGACGACCGCCTGGCCAGTTGCCTGCGCCTGCTGGGGAGCGCCGATGCGTTGCTGCTGTGCGGCGACGCGGCCTATGCCCTGCAACCCGGTACCGCGCCCTGCAACGAGCTGGAGGCACGCGACGGCCTGAAACTCTACGTGCTGGAAGAGGACCTGCGCGCCCGGGGGCTGGCCCTGCCCGCCTGGGCCGAGGCCGTGGACTATCCCGGCTTCGTCGAACTGTCGATCCAGCATGACAAGGTCAACACCTGGCTATGAACACCCTCACCGTGGGCGCGCGCGCCATCGAACTGGACAAGGACGGCTACCTGGCCGACCTCACCGACTGGTCCGCCGAAGTGGCCCAGGCCCTGGCGGCCACCGAGGAACTGGAGCTGGGCCCCGAGCACTGGGAAATCATCGAGCTGCTCCAGGCTTTCTACCGGGAGTTCCAGCTGTCGCCCGCCACCCGCCCGCTGATCAAGTACACCGCCCTCAAGCTGGGCCCGGACAAGGGCAACAGCCTGCACCTGAACCGCCTGTTCAAGGGCACTCCTGCCAAACTGGCCGCCAAGCTGGCAGGCCTGCCGAAGCCGACCAATTGCCTATGAACGATTTCGCCCCCCTGCTCACGCAAACCCCGGACGAGCATCCCTTCGCCCAGTTCGTACGAATTCTTGGCAAGGGCAAGCGCGGCGCCCGTGGCCTGACCCAGGCAGAAGCCCGACAAGCCATGGGCATGCTGCTGGACGGCAAGGTCGAGGACACCCAGCTGGGCGCCTTCCTCATGCTGCTGCGGCACAAGGAGGAAAGCCCGGAGGAACTGGCCGGCTTCACCCAGGCCCTGCGCGAGCGCCTGGATGCCCCGGCCATCCGCCTTGACCTGGACTGGCCGACCTATGCCGGCAAGAAGCGCCACCTGCCGTGGTACCTGCTGGCAGCCAAGTGCCTGGCCCAGAACGGCGTGCGCATCCTGCTCCACGGCGCTGGCGCCCACACCGCCGGGCGCCTGTACACCGAACAATTGCTGGAACCGCTGGGCATTCCCTTGTGCCGTGACTGGCAGGCGGTGGCTACGGCCCTGGACCAGGGCAACCTGGCGTTCATCCCCCTGGTGGACTGGGCACCACAACTGCAGCGGATGATCGACCTGCGCAACGTCCTCGGCCTGCGCTCGCCGATCCACTCCCTGGCCCGCCAGCTCAACCCCCTGGGCGCCCGTTGCGGGCTGCAGAGCATCTTCCACCCCGGCTACCAGGCGGTGCACCGCGAGGCCGCCAGCCTTTTGGGCGACAACGTCATAGTGATCAAGGGCGATGGTGGCGAGATCGAAATCAATCCGGACGCCATCAGCCACTTGTACGGCACCCGCGATGGCATCGCCTGGGACGAGGAATGGCCCGCGCTGTCGGCGCAACGCCATGTGAAACCGGCCAGCCTGGAACCCGAGCATCTCAAGGCGCTATGGCGCGGCGAGGTTGAAGACAGCTACCCGCAACTGGCGCTGCTGGCGACCATGGCCCTGGCCCTGCGCGGCCTGGGCACGCCCCGGGAGCAGGCCTTCGAGCTGGCCCAGCAGTATTGGGATGCCCGCGATAGATCGATCTGATCGATCCTGATCACCCAGGTTTTGCGCTTTTTGTTCGAGCGCCCAGGCATAGACTGCACGCCTACGCATAACAGCTGAGGAGCATTCCATGGGTTTGCTGATCGAAGGACGCTGGCATGACCAGTGGTACGCCAGCGGCAAGGACGGGTCTTTCCAACGAGAACAGGCCCAGCGGCGCCACTGGGTCACCCCCGATGGCCGCCCCGGGCCCAGCGGCGAAGGCGGCTTCGCGGCCGAAGCCGGGCGTTACCACCTTTATGTTTCGCTGGCCTGCCCCTGGGCCCATCGCACCTTGATCGTGCGCCAGCTCAAGGGCCTGGAGAGCCTGGTGGAGGTGTCGGTGGTGAGCTGGTTGATGCGCGAGCATGGCTGGACCTTCGACCCGTCCCAAGGCTCCAGCGGCGATCACCTGGACGGCCTGGATTTCCTGCACCAGCGCTATACCGCCGACACCCCGGACTATACCGGTCGCGTCACCGTGCCCTTGCTGTGGGACAAGCAGCAGCGGCGCATCGTCAGCAATGAGTCGGCGGAGATCATCCGCATGTTCAACAGCGCTTTCGATGGGTTGACCGGCAATCCCCTGGACCTCTATCCGCAGCCATTGCGAGCCCGTATCGACGAACTCAACGGGCGCATCTACCCGGCCCTGAACAATGGCGTGTACCGCGCCGGCTTCGCCACTTCGCAACAGGCCTACGAGGCGGCCTTCGATGAGGTGTTTGCCGAGCTGGACGCCCTGGAAGCCTTGCTCGATGACCAACGCTACCTCGCCGGCCAGTACCTGACCGAGGCGGATGTACGCCTGTTCACCACGCTGGTTCGATTCGACGCGGTGTACCACGGCCATTTCAAATGCAACCTGCGACGTATCGCCGACTACCCGAACCTGTCCAACTGGCTTCGCGAGCTGTACCAATGGCCGGGAATTGCCGCAACCGTGGACTTTACCCATATCAAGGGGCACTACTACGCCAGCCACGCCAGCATCAACCCGACCGGCATCGTGCCCAAGGGGCCATTGCAGGATTTCGAGGGCAGCCATGATCGACAGCGCTTGAGCGGACGCGGGATATGGCGCAGAGATTGAACGCACTCGCCGCCACGATGCAGGAACACCGTGACGGCGAAACGTTTCAGGCTTGAGGCTGGGCGCCTTCGAACCAGGCCAGCTTGTCGCGCAGTTGCACCACTTCGCCAACGATCACCAGGGTTGGAGCATGGACCTCGTGCTCCGCCACCAGGGCCGGCAGGTCCGCCAGAGTTCCGGTGAAGACTCGCTGGTTGCTGGTGGTGCCCTGCTGGATCAGCGCCGCCGGGGTGCTGGCAGCACGACCGTGCTTGACCAACTGCTCGCAGATGACCGGCAGTCCCACCAGGCCCATGTAGAACACCAGGGTCTGGGCCGGCGCCACCAGATCGGCCCACGGCAGGTTGGTGGTGCCATCCTTGAGGTGACCGGTGACGAAACGTACCGATTGCGCATAGTCGCGGTGGGTCAGTGGAATCCCGGCGTAGGCCGAGCAACCACTGGCCGCGGTAATCCCCGGCACCACCTGGAAGGCGATGCCCTGGGCCGCCAGCTCCTCGATCTCCTCGCCACCACGGCCGAAAATGAACGGATCACCGCCCTTGAGCCGTACCACACGCTTGCCCTGCCGGGCCAGGTCCACCAGTTGCTGGTTGATCTGGTCCTGGGGCACCGCATGGTCGGCACGACGCTTGCCCACATAGATGCGCTCGGCGTCGCGCCGGCACAACTCAAGGATGGCCGGGGCCACCAGGCGATCGTAGAGCACCACATCAGCCTGCTGCATCAGGCGCAGGGCACGGAAGGTCAGCAGGTCCGGATCGCCCGGGCCGGCCCCCACCAGGTACACCTCGCCCTGGGCACTGGGTGCCTGGCCGGCGATCCGCGCTTGCAGCAGGCGCTCGGCCTCGGCCCCTTGCCCGGCCAGTTGGCGGTCGGCGACAGGCCCCTGGAATACCTCTTCCCAGAACGCCCGGCGCTGCTGCACATCCGGGAACAGGTTCTTGACCTGGGTTCGAAAACGCGCGGCCAGGCCGGCCAGCTGGCCGTAGGTAGACGGGATCCAGGTTTCCAGCTTGGCCCGGATCAACCGCGCCAGCACCGGCGCATCGCCGCCACTGGAGACCGCGATGACCAAGGGTGAGCGATCGACAATGGCCGGGAAAATCACGCTGCACAGGGCTGGCGCATCCACCACGTTGACCGGCAGGCAACGCCGATGGGCATCGGCGGACACCTGGGCATTGAGGGACTGGTCGTCGGTGGCGGCGATGATCAGGGCGCAGCCGTCGAGATCCGCCTCGGCGTAGCCACGCAACAGCGATTCACCGCCGCTGGCGACGATCAACTCCTGCAATTGCGCTTCTATTTCAGGTGCGACCACCCGCAGCTGCGCACCGGCATCGGCCAGCAGACGGGACTTGCGCAAGGCAATCTCCCCTCCACCGACCACCAACACACGACTGCCGCGAAGCTTGTGAAACAGCGGCAGAAATTCCATTTAGCCGATGACCTCGACACCACCCATGTAAGGCTTGAGTACATCCGGCACGCGGATCGAACCGTCGGCCTGCTGATAGTTCTCCAGCACGGCTACCAGGGTCCGGCCTACGGCCAGGCCGGAACCGTTGAGGGTGTGCACCAGCTCCGGCTTGCCGGTTTCCGGGTTGCGGAAGCGCGCCTGCATGCGGCGGGCCTGGAAGTCGCCACAGTTGGAGCACGAGGAGATCTCGCGGTACTTGTCCTGGCTCGGAACCCAGACTTCCAGGTCGTAGGTCTTGAGCGCGCTGAAGCCCATGTCGCCGGTGCACAAGGCCAGTACCCGGTACGGCAGTTGCAGCAGCTGCAGGACCTTCTCGGCGTTGGCGGTCAGGCCTTCCAGGGCATCCATGGAGGTGGATGGCTCCACCACCTGGACCATCTCGACCTTGTCGAACTGGTGCTGGCGGATCATGCCGCGGGTGTCGCGGCCCGATGCGCCAGCTTCACTGCGGAAGCATGGGGTATGGGCGACGAACTTCAACGGCAGCTGCTTGGGATCGAGGATCTCGCCAGCGACGATGTTGGTCAGGGACACTTCGGCGGTCGGAATCAGGTACAGATCGGCCTCGCCTTCGCGAGTGATCTTGAACAGGTCTTCCTCGAATTTCGGCAACTGGCTGGTGCCTACCAGGGCCGGGGCTTGCACCAGGTACGGGGTATAGGCCTCTTCGTAGCCGTGCTCGCCGGTGTGCAGGTTGATCATGAACTGCGCCAGGGCGCGATGCAGGCGGGCGATGGGGCCGCGCAGCAGGGCGAAACGCGCGCCCGAGAGCTTGGCGGCGGTTTCAAAATCCAGCCAGCCATGGGTTTCGCCCAGGGCCACGTGGTCCTTGATCGGGAAGTCGAAGCTGGCCGGGGTGCCCCAGCGGCGTACTTCGACGTTGCCGTCTTCGTCTTCGCCTAGCGGCACCGACTCGTGAGGCAGGTTGGGAATGCCGAACAGGATCGAATCCAGTTCGCCCTGGATGCTTTCCAGCTCGGCCTTGCCGGAGGTCAGCTCGTTCCCCATGCGCTCGACGTCGGCCATCAGCGGGGCGATGTCTTCGCCGCGCTGCTTGGCCTGACCGATGGACTTGGAGCGCGCGTTACGTTCGGCCTGCAGTTGCTCGGTGCGGGTCTGCACGGTCTTGCGCTGTTCTTCCAGCGCCTCGATGCGTGCCACATCCAGGGCGAAGCCGCGGGATGCCAGGCGATCCGCTACGTCCTGAAGGTTGCTACGTAACAGTTTGGAATCGAGCATGTCGTTCTCTCGTTTATCAAAGTTTGGTCAGGGACAGGCCAGCCCAGGTGGCGAGCAGCCCGCCGAATACACTCAGCGCCGCGTAGCCCAGGGCCAGCGCCACTTGTCCGCTTTCCAGCAGACGCACGGTATCCAGTGAAAAGGATGAAAAAGTCGTCAGGCCGCCGAGGAAACCGACGATCAATCCGGCACGCACTTCGATCGGCACTTCCGGACGGATCAGGAACAGTCCGTATAGCACGCCGATCAGCAGGCAGCCCACGATATTAACGGCCAGCGTCGCGGTATAGAAGTGCCGCGGCCAATTGGCGCTGATCCAGTTGCCAGTGGCGAAACGCAACAGGGTGCCGGCCACACCGCCGGCACAAACCGCGAGGATCAACGGGATCAAGGTTTTCTCCGCTGCAGGGGGCTGGCCCGGTCGAGCGCAGCCAGGTGCTTGAGCTTCTCGCCGATCTTCAGTTCCAGGCCACGGGGCACCGGCTGGTAGAGGGCCAGGGGTTCGAGTTCCTCGGGGAAATAGTCCTCGCCGGCAGCGTAGGCATCCGGCTCATCGTGGGCGTAGCGATATTCGTCGCCATAACCGAGCTGCTTCATCAGCTTGGTCGGGGCATTGCGCAGGTGGATCGGCACTTCCAGCGAACCGTGCTCGGCAGCGGCCCGCATGGCCGCCTTGAACCCCATGTATACGGCGTTGCTCTTCGGCGCGCAGGCCAGGTAGGTAATAGCCTGGGCCACGGCCAACTCGCCCTCGGGACTGCCCAGGCGCTCTTGCACATCCCAGGCCGCCAGGCACAGGCTCAGGGCCCGGGGGTCGGCGTTGCCAATATCCTCGCTGGCCATGCGCACCACGCGCCGGGCCAGGTACAGCGGGTCGCAGCCGCCGTCGAGCATGCGGGCGAACCAGTACAGGGCACCATCGGGGTTGGAACCGCGCACCGACTTGTGCAACGCGGAGATCTGGTCGTAGAAGGCCTCCCCTCCCTTGTCGAAGCGCCGGCGGGTATCCCCCAGCAGGCTCTGCAACAGCTCGGTTCCAATCTCGCCACCGTCTTCGGCCAGGTCCGAAGCATTTTCCAAGAGGTTGAGCATGCGCCGGCCATCGCCGTCGGCCGCCGACAGCAGCATCTGCAAGCCTTCGTCACTGAGGCTCAGCTGGCGCTTGCCCAAGCCCTTTTCCTCGCTCAGGGCACGCTGCACCAGGCTACCCAGGGCCGCTTCATCCAGGCTCTTGAGTACATAGACCCGGGCCCGGGAGAGCAGCGCGTTATTGAGTTCGAAGGAAGGATTCTCGGTGGTGGCACCGATGAAGATCAGGGTGCCGTCTTCCACATAGGGCAGGAAGGCATCTTGCTGGGACTTGTTGAAACGATGCACTTCATCGACGAAGAGGATGGTCCGCCGGCCGTATTGCCCGGCCTGCTGCTTGGCGATGTCCACCGCCTGGCGAATCTCCTTGACCCCAGCCAGCACCGCGGAAACCGTTTCGAAATGCGCGTCGGACACCTCCGCCAGGAGTCGTGCCAGGGTGGTCTTGCCTACGCCTGGCGGCCCCCAGAAGATCATCGAGTGCAGGGCGCCCTGCTCCAAGGCCTCGCGCAGCGGCTTGCCCCGGGCCAGCAGGTGCTGCTGGCCGACATACTCATCCAGGTTGGTCGCACGCAAGCGGGCGGCCAGGGGCTGGGCGATCGGGGCACTACGAAACAGGTCCATGGGTTACCTTCAAGCCTGCGGGCAAAGCCTTATTCTTGGATCACGTCGGCACCCTTGGGGATGTCGAACTTGAACTTGGAGGCCGGGATCGATTCGTTGGCCTTGACCCCGGTGAACAGGATATTGGTGCGCTGGCCGACACTGTCGATCAACTGCATGTCATTGATCATACCGTTGCGAAACGACAGGCGCAGACTGTCGAACAGCGTATCGCGGGTCTTGGGCTTGAGGACGAAGTCCATCACACCACCGGCTTCCTTGGAAGTGATGTCGAAGCTTTCGCTGATCTTCGACACATCGCCGGAGAGCAGCAGGGCCGGGGTCTGGGTCAGGCGCTGGTCGAGCTTCTTGATGGTCACCTGCTCCAGGTCAGGGTCCCAGAGCGAAACCTTCTGGCCATCGGAAACCATCAACTGCTCCTGGGGAGCATCGGTGTGCCAGTAGAACAGGCCAGGACGCTGCAGGGACATCTCGCCCGCGGTTTCCTGCAACTGGGTGCCGCTGCCGTCGAGGGTCAGTTGCGAGAAACGCGCACTCAGGGTCTGGGATTTTTCCAGCAACTGGGTCAGGCGAGCCACGTCTTTCGGGTCGGCATGGGCCGACAAGGTGGTCACGGCCAGTACCGGCAGCAGCAACATGCGGATCAGGCGCATGGGATTCCTCATTAAGATGGATGGGTGTACAAGCGGCGTGGCCTCACGCCGCTGATATCAGAACCGGGATCAGTCGCGCGAAGGGCCGGGGGCCAGCACTTCTCGGGAGCCGTTGGTGTTCATCGCCGTCACCACGCCGGCCATTTCCATGGCCTCGATCATCCGGGCGGCGCGGTTGTAGCCGATCTTGAGCTTGCGCTGGACCGCGGAAATGGAGGCCCGGCGGCTCTCCAGCACGAACTGTACCGCTTCGTCGTAGAGCGCGTCGGCTTCCGGATCATCGCCATCACCACCGCCGCTGCTACCTTCGAAGCCACTGCCGGCCTCTTCGACGCCATTGAGAATGTCGTCGTTGTATTCCGGAGCGCCGCGCAGTTTCCAGGCCTCCACCACGCGATGCACTTCATCGTCGGATACGAAGGCGCCATGGACCCGGATCGGCAGGCTGGTACCGGGCGGCATGTAGAGCATGTCACCGTGGCCCAGCAGTTGCTCGGCGCCCCCCTGGTCGATGATGGTCCGCGAGTCGATCTTGCTCGACACCTGGAACGCCATGCGGGTCGGGATGTTGGCCTTGATCAGGCCGGTGATCACATCCACCGACGGCCGCTGGGTCGCCAGGATCAGGTGGATACCGGCGGCCCGGGCCTTCTGGGCGATACGGGCAATCAGCTCTTCGACCTTCTTGCCGACGATCATCATCATGTCGGCGAATTCGTCCACCACCACCACGATGGTGGGCAGCTTGCTCAGCAACGGCGCTTCGTCGTGGATGCTCTCGCGGTTGTACAGTGGGTCGGACAGCGGCGTGCCGGCATCGATAGCTTCCTTGACCTTGGCATTGAAGCCCGAGAGGTTACGCACCCCCATCTTGGCCATGAGCTTGTAGCGCCGCTCCATCTCCGCCACGCTCCAGCGCAGGGCGTTGGCCGCGTCCTTCATGTCGGTGACCACCGGGCACAGCAGGTGCGGGATGCCTTCGTAGATCGACAGTTCGAGCATCTTCGGGTCGATCATGATCAGCTTGGCGTCTTCCGGCCCGGACTTGAACAGGATCGACAGGATCATCGCATTGACCCCCACCGACTTACCGGAACCGGTGGTACCGGCCACCAGCAGGTGCGGCATCTTCGCCAGGTCGGTGATGATCGGCTTGCCGCCGATGTCGTGGCCCAGGGCCAGGGTGACCGGGGACTTGAAGTTGTCGTATTCCGGAGTGGAGAGTACTTCGGAGAACCGCACGATCTGCCGGTCTTCGTTGGGAATCTCGATGCCCACGGTGGTCTTGCCGGGAATCACTTCCACCACCCGCACGCTGGTCACGGCCAGGGAACGGGCCAAGTCCTTGGCCAGGTTGGCAATGCGGCTGACCTTGACCCCGGCCGCTGGCTGGATCTCGTAGCGGGTAATCACCGGCCCTGGGTGGATGGAGTCCACCGCGACCTCGACCCCGAACTCCTTGAGCTTGATCTCCAGCAAGTGGCCGACGGCCGCCAGGGACTCGGGGGAGTAGTTGAGCTGTTTCTTTTCCGCAGGGTCGAGGATCGAGATCGGCGGCAAGGTGCCTTCCACCGCGCTGTCAATGAACAGCGGTACCTGCTTTTCCTTCTGCACCCGCTTGCTCGGCTCCGGCGCCTTGGTGACTACCGGGGTGATCACCGGTGGCACCTGCTTCTCGCGCTCGGACATGTGCTTGCTCAGGGCCTGCTCGCGCTCGATCAGGCGCTCCTTGACCTTGGCCTGCTCGCGCTTGTCGGCAACGTTCGGGGTCACGACTTCGTCGACCCGGGCATCCACCTCGCGCAGTTGCGCTACCAGCTGCTTGCGCTCCATGCGTGCGTCCCACCAACGATTGGCGGCGCCATGGAACAACTCGAACAGGTCGAGGGTGATCTTGCCGGTGACATCCATGACCTTGAACCAGGAAAGGTCGGTGAACACCGTCAAGCCAAACAGGAACAGGGCGATGAACATCAGGGTGCTGCCCTGCACGTTCAGGGCATTCTTGGCCAGGTCGCCCAGGCTCTCGCCCAAGGCGCCGCCGGCACCGGCCGGCAAGCCCGTGGCGGCATGGAAATGGATATGCGCCAGCGCGGCCCCGGACAGGACCAGGAACACCAGGCCGATCAGTCGCCAGGAAAACAGCCAGCCGCTCCACTGCCAGGGCTCATGGCGTTGGCGGAAAATCTGGTAAGTCTTGACCGCCAGCAGCAGCGGGAAGATATAAGCGAAATACCCCAGCACCATGAACAGCATGTCGGCGCTGTAGGAGCCGGCAGGACCACCGAAGTTCTGCACATCCTCGATCTTGCTGTTATGGCTCCAACCCGGGTCGTCCTTACCGTAGGTCAAAAGCGCCATCATCAAGAACAGGCACAGGGCTCCAATGGCGATCAACGCACCTTCCTTGAGTCGGTAGTGCAATTGTTGTCGCCAGAGCGGAACTACAGGTTTGGGTGCTGCGGTGGATTTCTTCAAAACGCGTCTTTTCCTGCGCCAAGGGCGCGTCCAACGGGTGATTGACTACAAGATACTGCTCAATCCGAGCAGGTAAATAAAGTTGACCGGCGTAACTGGGGCTACTTTTAACACTCTGCCCCTTGCTTCTGAAACAGTGCAATTCTGAATAAGCCTGTTACATCGTCGCATTGTACGGGTTTGTTCAAGCCATGCCACGCTAGGACGCTCTTCCAGGCATGGCCAGCGGCCTGTCACGTACTGTTCAATTGGAGCATGCATTCTCTTTTGTGACAAAGGCTTATGAGGTGTTTTTTATGAACGAAGCGAAGCATTCACGCCTGATCATTCTGGGCTCCGGCCCTGCCGGTTACAGCGCCGCCGTCTATGCCGCTCGCGCCAACCTCAAACCGACCGTCATCACCGGCCTGCAAGCTGGCGGCCAACTGACCACCACCACTGAAGTGGACAACTGGCCCGGCGATGTCGAGGGCCTGACCGGCCCGGTTTTGATGGAGCGCATGCAAAAACATGCCGAGCGCTTCGACACCCAGATCGTCTATGACCACATTCATACCGCCCAGTTGCAAAAACGCCCGTTCATCCTCATTGGCGACAGCGGCACCTATAGCTGCGACGCCCTGATCATCGCCACCGGAGCCTCGGCGCAGTACCTGGGCCTGCCCTCGGAGGAGGCCTTTGCCGGCAAAGGGGTTTCAGCCTGCGCCACCTGCGACGGCTTTTTCTATCGCAATCAGGTCGTCGCGGTGGTTGGCGGCGGCAATACGGCCGTGGAAGAAGCCCTCTACCTGTCGAATATCGCCCGGGAAGTGCACCTGGTACACCGTCGCGACAAGCTGCGGGCGGAGAAGATCCTGCAAGACAAACTGTTCGACAAGGCCGCTAATGGCAATATCCGCCTGCATTGGAACCAGCACCTGGATGAGGTCCTGGGAGACGCCAGCGGTGTCACCGGGGCCCGGCTCAGGGACAGCCAAAGCGGCGCGACCACGGACCTGGCGCTGTCGGGGGTCTTCATCGCCATCGGCCACAAGCCCAATACCGACCTGTTCAAGGATCAACTACAGATGCGCGATGGCTACCTGCTGATCAAGGGTGGCAGCGAAGGCAACGCCACGGCCACGGGCATCGAAGGCGTATTCGCCGCTGGCGATGTGGCCGACCATGTCTACCGCCAGGCCATCACCTCTGCCGGCGCTGGCTGCATGGCGGCCCTGGATGCGGAAAAATTCCTCGACGACAACTGAGTCCTCACCCTACGCTTGTGGCGGGCCATCACAGGCTCGCCACCGCCCTCCCCTACCGCAAGCCTGAATACCATGCTGACCTGGCTACAACGCAACAACCTTGTCTTCCCCCCGCTGGAAAAAGCCATGCGCGAGCCCAACGGGCTGTTGGCCGCCGGTGGCGACCTGTCCGCCGAACGCCTGGTTCAGGCCTATCGCCACGGCTGTTTTCCATGGTTTTCCGAAGGCCAGCCGATCCTCTGGTGGTCGCCCGACCCGCGTACAGTGCTGTTTCCAGATGAACTGCATGTTTCCCGCAGCCTGGGCAAACTGCTGCGCAAACAACGCTACCAGGTCACCTTCGACCAGGATTTCGCGGGGGTAATCAGTGCCTGCGCCGAACCCCGAGCCTATGCCGACAGCACCTGGATCAGCCAGGCAATGCAACAGGCCTACTTGCGCTTGCACCAGCAAGGCCACGCCCATTCGGTAGAAGTCTGGGACCAGGGCACCCTGGTGGGCGGCCTGTATGGACTGGCAATGGGCCAACTGTTCTTTGGCGAATCGATGTTCAGCCGTGCCGACAATGCCTCGAAGTTCGGTTTCGCCACCCTGGTGGAGCGACTGAAGGCGTGGGGTTTCGTACTGATCGACTGCCAGATGCCCACTGAACACTTGCATAGCCTGGGAGCCCGCGCCATTACCCGCCTGGAGTTCGCCGGCTACCTGAGGCACCACCTGGATCAACCGAGCAGCGCCACATGGCTTTCCTAGGCGGGCTTGGCGGCGGTGGCTTACACTTAATTCCAAAGCTTATCCCGAGGGTTGACTCATGACCGAGTTGGCGCGCCTGAAGTTTTATGCCACTCAACCCCATTCTTGCAGCTACCTGCCCGGCGAACAGGCCACCACCTTGTTCCTCGATCCCAGCCAGCCCATGGACGTGCACGTCTACGCGGACCTTTCGGAAATGGGGTTTCGTCGCAGCGGCGATCATCTGTATCGCCCCCATTGCCAAAACTGCAACGCCTGCGTACCTGCGCGCATTCCGGCCGCACAGTTCCTGCCCAACCGCCAGCAAAAGCGCATCCTCAAGCGCAACAGCGACCTGAGCGTCCTGGCGACCAAGCCCAGCTTCAGCGAAGAGTACTTCGACCTGTATCGCCGCTATATCGAGCAACGTCATGCCGATGGCGACATGTTCCCCCCCAGCCGCGACCAATTCGCCACATTCCTGGTGCGCGACCTGCCCTTTTCTCGCTTCTATGAGTTCCGCCTGGAGGGACGACTGCTGGCCGTGGCCGTCACCGACCTGCTGCCCAACGGCCTATCGGCGGTGTACACCTTCTATGAACCCGACGAAGAGCGTCGCAGCCTCGGACGCTACGCGATCCTCTGGCAGATCGGCGAGACCCTGCGCCAGGGGCTGGATGCGGTCTATCTTGGCTACTGGATCAAGAACTGCAAAAAAATGAACTACAAGACCCAATATCGCCCCATCGAGCTGCTGATCAACCAGAGATGGGTGATCCTGAACTAGAAGGTCTTGGCTTGAACCCCACTTTTCGGGCACAATGCACGCCGCTTTTGCCTGGCGCAGTTGCACCGGGCCATTAACTGGACACCGAGGGCTTTACTGCATGTCGAAAGAAGACAGCTTCGAAATGGAAGGCACTGTCGTCGACACCCTGCCCAACACCATGTTTCGCGTGGAGTTGGAAAATGGGCACGTCGTAACCGCGCATATCTCCGGTAAGATGCGCAAGAACTACATTCGTATTCTTACCGGTGACAAGGTGCGCGTCGAGCTGACGCCCTATGACTTGAGCAAAGGGCGCATCACTTACCGCGCCCGCTAAGCGATTAATACAAGACGCCCGGCGATGCCGGGCGTTTTTGTTGGCGTCGAAACAACCGCCAGGGTCTCGTCATGAATCCTGGCCATCAAATCCCAGACAGCACAAAGGCACCTTTCGGTGCCTTTGGCGTTTCTGGATGACCTGTACGAGTATCAGGCCATTTCCGCAGTGGTCTCGAAATCGAAGACCAGCTCGCCATCCTTGATGTCGATGTGCACTACACCGCCATGGTCGGACAACTCGCCAAACAGGATTTCCTCGGCCAATGGACGCTTGATCTTGTCCTGGATCAGGCGCGCCATCGGACGCGCACCCATGGCCACATCGTAGCCACCGGCGGCCAGCCAGCTGCGAGCAGCATCGGTCACTTCCAGCTGCACGCGCTTGTCTTCCAACTGCGCCTGGAGCTCGGTAAGGAACTTGTCCACCACGCTCTTGATCACTTCATGACTCAGGCGACCAAACTGGATAATGGTATCCAGGCGGTTGCGGAACTCCGGCGTGAAGCTCTTCTTGATCACTTCCATGGCATCGGAAGAGTGATCCTGATGAGTGAAACCGATAGAGGCTCGCGCCGCGGTTTCGGCACCGGCGTTGGTGGTCATGATGATGATCACGTTGCGGAAGTCCGCCTTGCGCCCGTTGTTATCGGTCAGGGTTCCGTGATCCATGACCTGCAGGAGCAGGTTGAAGACTTCCGGATGGGCCTTCTCGATCTCGTCGAGCAGAAGCACGCAGTGCGGTTGCTTGGTGATGGCCTCGGTCAGCAGCCCGCCCTGGTCGAAACCGACATAACCGGGGGGCGCACCGATCAGGCGCGACACGGTATGCCGCTCCATGTACTCGGACATATCGAAACGTACCAGCTCGATCCCCATGGCCTTGGCCAATTGCCGCGCCGCTTCGGTCTTGCCGACACCGGTAGGGCCGGCGAACAGGAATGAACCGACCGGTTTGTCCGGCGATTTCAGGCCCGCACGGGACAGCTTGATCGCGGTAGCCAACGAATCGATCGCCGCATCCTGGCCGAACACCGTCAACTTGAGGTCGCGCTCGAGGTTGCGCAGCAGCTCCTTATCGGAACTGGTGACATGTTTCGGCGGAATACGGGCAATTTTCGCCACGATATCTTCGACCTGCGCCACTTCGATGCGCTTCACGCGCTTCTCGGCCGGCTGCAGGCGCTGGAAGGCGCCCGCCTCGTCGATGACGTCGATGGCCTTGTCCGGCATATGACGGTCGTTGATATAGCGCGAGGCCAACTCCGCCGCTGCGCGCAGGGCTTCATCGCTGTACTCGATACTGTGGTGCTGCTCGAAGCGCGCCTTGAGTCCGCGCAAGATGCCAATCGTGTCCTCGACCGAGGGCTCGGTGACATCAACTTTCTGGAAGCGCCGAGCCAAGGCCCGATCCTTCTCGAAAATCCCGCGAAATTCCTGGAACGTGGTCGAACCGATGCAACGGATATCACCCGAGGACAGCAGCGGCTTGAGCAGGTTCGACGCATCCATCACGCCGCCGGACGCGGCGCCGGCCCCGATGATGGTATGGATTTCATCGATGAACAGGATCGCTTGCGGGCGCTTCTTCAACTCACCCAGCAATGCCTTGAAGCGCTTCTCGAAGTCGCCCCGGTACTTGGTACCAGCGAGCAAGGCGCCAAGATCCAGGGAATAGACCACGCTATTGCTCAGCAGGTCAGGCACCTGGTTATCGACAATGCGCTTGGCCAGGCCTTCGGCGATGGCGGTCTTGCCCACGCCTGCCTCACCCACCAGCAATGGATTGTTCTTGCGCCGGCGAGCCAGGATCTGCGCCACGCGCTCGACTTCATGCTCTCGACCCACCAATGGATCGATTCGCCCCTGGCGGGCCAGTTCGTTGAGATTGCTGGCATAGGCATCCAGCGGATTGCCAGAGGAGGAAGGTTCGCCACCCTCCTCGTCCTGCATTTCCTGCTCACCTTCAGAATGATCGCCATGCCCCGGCACCTTGGAAATGCCATGGGCGATATAGTTGACCACGTCGATACGGGCAACGCTCTGCTGCTTGAGCAGGAACACGGCCTGGCTTTCCTGCTCGCTGAAGATCGCTACCAGCACATTGGCACCGGTTACTTCACGCTTGCCCGAGCTCTGCACATGGAACACCGCGCGCTGCAATACGCGCTGGAAGCCCAGGGTTGGCTGGGTCTCGCGATCTTCATCGTGCACAGGAATCAATGGCGTGGTGGAGTCGATGAACTCCTGCAGGTCATGCTTGAGCTTGTCGAGGTTTGCTCCGCAGGCACGGAGAACAGTTGCGGCGGCCTCATTATCCAGAAGCGCCAACAAAAGATGCTCGACAGTCATGAACTCATGACGCTTCGAACGAGCTTCCTTGAAGGCGAGATTGAGGGTGACTTCGAGCTCGCGGTTTAACATAGCTTCACCTCATACCCAAGTGGTCGGAGTTAACCGTCCTTCTCGATTTCACAGAGTAGCGGATGCTGGCTTTCCCTGGCGTACTGGTTGACCTGCATGGCCTTGGTCTCGGCGATGTCGCGGGTAAACAATCCACACACTGCCCGCCCTTCGGTATGGACGGCCAGCATGACCTTGGTCGCCAGCTCGCGATTCAGGTTAAAAAACATCTCGAGCACTTCGACGACGAAATCCATCGGCGTGTAGTCATCGTTGAACAAAACCACCTTGTACATTGGCGGCGCCTGCAATGCGGGCTTGGCCTCCTGTACCGCCAAGCCAGCGGAATCGTCGTCGTGCAAGTCCGGGCGATCCTGATTGAATGTTAGTCGAATCTGGCTGATTGCATGCATGGAAAGAAAGGTTCGTCAGTTGTGCAAATACAGTGGTGGGGGCGCTCTTTGAGGAATTCAACTCCGACCGCCGGGTCACCTTGACTATCGGCAAAACGGTGTTACAACCAATAGGGCCCACATTGGGTAATAAACGTCCGCGGCGTCAATCTTTTTACCAAGTTTGGCGGCGGATGAACTGGATGATACTCCAGTGATGGAGTCTGTTGCAGAGGGATATGAGTATGGCTAGCGGTAAGGTCAAGTGGTTCAACAATGCCAAGGGTTACGGCTTTATTAATGAGGAGGGCAAGAGCGATGACTTGTTTGCCCATTACTCGGCCATCGAAATGGATGGCTACAAGACCTTGAAAGCCGGACAGGCCGTGAGCTTCGAGATCATCCAAGGGCCCAAGGGACTGCATGCGGTCAAAATAAACTCCTTGAAGGCACCCGGCGAAACTGTCGCCACCGAAGTCCTCCATGAGAGCGCCTTGAGCTGATTCACCCAACATCCAGTCATAAAAAACCGGCCGATTCAAGGGATTGAATCGGCCGGTTCGTTTTGCCCGCAGCTCAGCTTACATGTGCGAGATCAGCGCATCACCGAAGGCCGAGGACGACAACAGGGTGGCACCGTCCATCAGGCGTTCGAAGTCGTAGGTCACGGTCTTGGCCGAGATAGCACCATTGGTGCCCTTGATGATCAGATCCGCCGCCTCGGTCCAGCCCATATGGCGCAGCATCATCTCGGCGGAGAGGATCAGCGAGCCCGGGTTGACCTGGTCCTTGCCGGCATACTTGGGCGCGGTACCGTGGGTCGCCTCGAACATGGCCACGGTGTCGGACAGGTTGGCGCCCGGGGCGATACCGATACCACCAACTTCCGCTGCCAGGGCGTCGGACAGGTAGTCACCGTTCAGGTTGAGGGTAGCGATCACATCGTATTCAGCCGGACGCAGCAGGATCTGCTGGAGCATGGCATCGGCGATGGCATCCTTGACGATGACGTTCTTGCCGGTTTTCGGGTTCTTGAACTGCATCCATGGACCGCCATCGAGCAAGGTCGCACCGAACTCCTCGGCCGCCACTTCATAGGCCCATTCCTTGAAGGCACCTTCGGTGAACTTCATGATGTTGCCCTTGTGCACGATGGTCAGCGAGTCGCGATCGTTGTCCACCACATACTGCAGCGCCTTGCGCGCCAGGCGCTTGGTGCCCTGCAGGGATACCGGCTTGACGCCGATGCCGCAATTCTCGTCGAAACGGATCTTGGTGACGCCCATTTCCTCTTTAAGGAACTTGATCACCTTGGTGGCCTCGGCCGAACCGGCCTTCCACTCGATACCGGCGTAGATGTCTTCGGAGTTCTCACGGAAGATGGTCATGTCCACATCGCCAGGCTTCTTCACCGGGCTGGGCACGCCTTCGAACCAGCGCACCGGACGCAGGCACACATACAGGTCCAGTTGCTGGCGCAGCGCCACGTTCAGCGAGCGAATACCGCCACCGACCGGGGTGGTCAGCGGGCCCTTGATGGAAACCACGTAGTCCTTCACCGCGTCCAGGGTTTCCTGGGGAAGCCAGGTGTCCTGGTCGTACACTTGAGTCGCTTTTTCCCCGGCATAGACTTCCATCCAGGAAATCTTGCGTTCGCCGCCGTAGGCCTTCTTAACTGCAGCATCGACAACCTTGATCATGACCGGGCTGATATCGACACCAATACCGTCGCCTTCGATGAAAGGAATAATCGGGTTGTTAGGAACATTGAGAGAATGGTCTGCGTTGACGGTGATTTTGTCGCCGACTGCTGGAACCTGAATCTTCTTGTATCCCATGCTGAACTCCGTTGTGTGGATTGAACATCTGGCTGCGTTCGAGCGTAACCCAGTTGCATCTGGACGGGAACCTCATGTTCCACCCATATGCCGCGAAAGCTGCGCAGCGCGCGGCCTACAAGCCTGAAAGCAAAGGGAAAACTGCCAAATTCGAGCACTGCAGACGACTCTACTCCGCCCCCTTGCCTGCGACCTTTAGACCAATGGACGAGCGCCCACGCCTATGAAGCGACGGCGTTTTGCTAGCTACCTATGTATAATGTCGCCGCTGACCACAGAGTCACGACGGCCGAACGCTCTGCAACCGGAAAAAGACTAGCCGAGACTGGCCGCCCAAAGCCGGGTTGTTACCGCAGCCCACCCGCTTGACGCTCGACTGATGCACCCAACATCACCGCGAAGAAACCTCGACATTCGGCTCATGGATGACCTTTGAACGAAAGCGCTTACCCGGCGCACCTCGAGTTTCTGCGCACGCTTTAGCAAAGAAGAGAGTTAATCCGAATATGCCCACCCGCTCGAAGATCATCTACACCTTCACCGACGAAGCACCCGCCCTCGCCACCTATTCCCTGCTGCCTATCGTAGAAGCCTTCACCGCTTCGGCTGATATCGCCGTGGAAACCCGCGACATCTCCCTGGCAGGCCGCATCCTCGCCAGCTTCCCCGAGCAGTTGGGCACCAAGGCCGTGCCGGACCACCTCGCCGAACTGGGCGAGCTGGCAGTCACTCCAGAAGCCAACATCATCAAGCTGCCGAACATCAGCGCCTCGGTCCCGCAACTGCAAGCGGCCATCAAGGAGCTGCAGGCCCAGGGCTATGCCCTGCCGGACTACCCGGAAAACGCCAGCACCGACGCCGAGAAAGACGCCAAGGCACGCTACGACAAGGTCAAGGGCAGCGCCGTGAACCCGGTCCTGCGTGAAGGCAACTCCGACCGCCGCGCCCCGCTGTCGGTGAAAAACTACGCCCGCAAGCACCCGCACAAGATGGGCGCCTGGACCCAGGACTCCAAGTCCCACGTTGCCCACATGAGCGACGGCGACTTCTACGGCAGCGAAAAGGCCGCGCTGATCGAAGCCGCCGACAGCGTCAAGATCGAGTTGATCGCCCAGGACGGTACCGCCACTGTCCTGAAGGAAAAAACCAGCGTACAAGCCGGTGAGATCCTCGACTGCGCCGTGATGAGCAAGAAGGCCCTGCGCGCCTTCATCGCCGCCGAAATCGAAGATGCCAAGGCAAAGGGCGTACTGCTGTCGGTCCACCTCAAAGCCACCATGATGAAGGTCTCCGACCCGATCATGTTCGGCCAGATCGTCGCCGAGTTCTACCAGGACGCCCTGGCCAAGCACGCCCAAGTGCTGCAGGAAATCGGCTTCAACCTGAACAACGGCATCGGCGACCTGTACGCCCGCATCAAGGCCCTGCCAGCCGAGCAGCAAGCTGCGATCGAGGCTGACATCCAGGCCGTCTACGCCGCCCGCCCTGCCCTGGCCATGGTCAACTCCGACAAGGGCATCACCAACCTGCACGTGCCGAGCGACGTCATCGTCGACGCCTCGATGCCGGCCATGATCCGTGACTCCGGCAAGATGTGGGGCACCGACGGCCAGCTGCACGACACCAAGGCGGTGATCCCGGATCGCTGCTACGCCACCATCTACCAGGCCGTGATTGAAGACTGCAAAGCCAATGGCGCCTTCGACCCGACCACCATGGGCAGCGTGCCGAACGTCGGCCTGATGGCGAAAAAAGCCGAAGAGTACGGCTCCCACGACAAGACCTTCCAGATCAAGGCCGACGGCGTGGTACGCGTCACCGACAGCAAGGGCGGCCTGCTGCTGGAGCAGAAAGTCGAAGCTGGCGACATCTTCCGCATGTGCCAGACCAAGGACGCGCCGATCCAGGACTGGGTCAAGCTGGCCGTCAACCGCGCCCGCGCCAGCAGCACCCCGGCGATCTTCTGGCTCGACCCGATGCGCGCCCACGACGGCGTGATGATCGAGAAGGTCCAGGCCTACCTGAAGGACCACGACACCAGCGACCTGGACATCCGCATCATGTCGCCGGTCGAAGCCATGAAATTCACCCTGGCCCGCACCCGCGACGGCAAGGACACCATCTCGGTGACCGGTAACGTGCTGCGTGACTACCTGACCGACCTGTTCCCGATCATGGAACTGGGCACCAGTGCCAAGATGCTGTCCATCGTGCCATTGATGAACGGCGGTGGCCTGTTCGAAACCGGCGCCGGCGGCTCCGCTCCGAAGCACGTGCAACAGCTGCTGGAAGAAAACTTCCTGCGCTGGGACTCCCTGGGCGAGTTCCTGGCACTGGCCGCCTCCCTGGAGCACCTGGGCAACACCTACGACAACGCCAAGGCCCTGGTCCTGGCCAAGACCCTGGACCAGGCGACTGGCCAGTTCCTGGACAACAACAAGTCGCCATCGCGCAAAGTCGGCAACATCGACAACCGCGGCAGCCACTTCTACCTGGCACTGTACTGGGCCCAGGCCCTGGCAGCCCAGACCGAGGACGCAGCACTGCAAGCGCAGTTCGCTCCTCTGGCCAAGGCCCTGAGCGAGAACGAAGCGACCATCGTCGCCGAACTCAACGGCGTACAAGGCAAGCCAGTGGACATCGGCGGCTACTACGCAGCCAACCCTGAGCTGGTGAGCAAGGCCATGCGCCCGAGCGCCACGCTCAACGCGGCTATCGCTGCACTGGCTTAAGCCATACCGCTGTAACGCAAACCCCGGCCCCGCGCCGGGGTTTGTGCTTTCTGGACAACCTCATGCCTGCAGAAGCTTGCTCGCGAAAAGGGGCCGCGATGGGTCAGGCGAAACGCGTTACCTTCATCGCGAGCAAGCTTCGCTCCTACAGGCACGGGTGTTCGTTTTATGATGATCGCCCACTCAAACAGAGCCCTACCTATGGAATGGCAACCCCATATCACCGTCGCCACCATCGTCGAGGACCAGGGACGCTTCCTGTTCGTCGAGGAGTTCCAGGGCGACCAGGCGGTCCTCAACCAGCCCGCCGGACACCTGGACGCGAATGAAAGCCTGCTGCAGGCAGCCGTGCGCGAAACCCTTGAAGAAACCGGCTGGGACGTGGAGTTGACCGGCGTAGTGGGCATCTACCTCTACACCGCCCCCAGCAACGGCGTGACCTACCAGCGCGTGTGCTTCGCCGCCAGGCCGTTGCGCCACCACCCCGACTACCCACTGGACGACGGCATCATCGGCCCACGCTGGCTGACTCCAGAGCAATTATTGGAGCAGCGCGCCCACTGGCGCAGCGAGCTGATCCTGCAGTGCCTGGACGATTACCTGGCCGGTCACCTGCACAGCCTGGCGTTGATCCGTCCGTCGCTTTGATCGCAGTTTCCCCCTTGCAGGCGTCAGCCTGTTAGAATCCCGTCCTTTTTCCAGACACCCGTTGAATTCCTATGCGTGATCCAGCCCCTTCTGACACCCAAAAGAAGCGCGTCATTGTCGGCATGTCCGGCGGCGTGGATTCTTCCGTTTCCGCCCTCCTGCTGATGGAGCAGGGTTACCAGGTGGAAGGCCTGTTCATGAAGAACTGGGAGGAAGACGACGGAACCGAATACTGCACCGCCATGGACGACTTGGCCGACGCCCAGGCCGTCTGCGACAAGCTGGGCATCAAGCTGCACACCGCCAACTTCGCCGCCGAGTACTGGGACAATGTGTTCGAGCACTTCCTGGAGGAGTACAAGGCCGGCCGCACGCCGAACCCGGACATCCTGTGCAACCGGGAAATCAAGTTCAAGGCGTTCCTGGACTACGCCATGATGCTCGGCGCCGACCTGATCGCCACCGGCCACTACGTGCGCCGCCGTGATATCGACGGTCGCACCGAGCTGCTCAAGGGCCTGGACCCGAACAAGGACCAGAGCTACTTCCTGCATGCCGTGGGCGGCGAGCAGATCGCCAAGACCCTGTTCCCGGTGGGCGAACTGGAAAAACCCGAAGTACGCGCGATTGCCGAGAAACACGATCTGGCCACAGCAAAGAAGAAAGACTCCACCGGCATCTGCTTTATCGGTGAACGACGCTTCAGCGACTTCCTCAGGCAGTACCTGCCGGCCCAGCCCGGCGAGATCAGGACCACCGAGGGTGAAGTCATCGGCCGCCATCACGGCCTGATGTACCACACCATCGGCCAGCGCCAGGGCCTGGGCATCGGCGGCCTGAAGGACGCCGGCGACGAGCCGTGGTACGTGCTGGCCAAGGACCTGGAGCACAACGAGCTGATCGTCGGCCAGGGCAACGACCACCCCTGGCTGTTCTCCCGCGCCCTGCTGGCCTCGGAGATCTATTGGGTCAACCCCGTCGACCTCAGCCAGCCTCGACGCCTGACCGCCAAGGTGCGCTACCGCCAGGGCGACCAGGCCTGCACTCTGGAACAGACCGCCAACGGCTACCGCGCCACCTTCGACGACCCGCAACGCGCCGTGACCCCGGGCCAGTCCGTGGTGTTCTACGACGGTGAAATCTGCCTCGGCGGCGGCGTCATCGAAGTGGCAGAGCCCTGGACCAGCAAGGACCAGCGTCCATGAGCCCGATCCAGGAGCAATTGACCGCACTGGGCGGGGTATTCCTCGCCGCGGTCCTGGTGGACCGGATCGCCAAGACCGGACAAGTCAGCGAGGCCGCCCTGAGCTGCATGCTCGGCAGCCTGCTGATCCGCGACCCGAAGGACACCCTGGAAGTCTATGGCGGCGACGATATCAACCTTCGCGAAGGCTATCGCGCACTGATCGGCGCCCTCGAGCGCGACCCCAGCACGCTACAGCGCGAACCCTTGCGCTATGCCCTGTCGATGCTGGGCCTGGAGCGCCAACTGGCCAAGCGCGACGACCTGCTGGAGACCATCGGCAAGCGTCTGCCCCAGATCCAGTCCCAGGTGGAGCACTTCGGCCCAGCCCACGAGAACGTCATCGCCGCCTGTGGCGGCCTGTACCAGGACACCCTGAGCACCCTGCGCCAACGCATCCAGGTCCACGGCGACATGCGCAACCTGCAGCAGCCGAGCAATGCCTCGAAGATCCGCGCACTGCTGCTGGCCGGTATCCGCTCGGCACGCCTGTGGCGCCAACTGGGCGGCCATCGCTGGCAATTGGTGATCAGCCGGCGCAAGTTGCTCAAAGAGTTGTATCCATTGATGCGCAGCAGCTGAGCTGCGCTCGCCCTACCCGCTTTTCAAGAGCTGCGCGTAAGACGCTGGTCAGTTGGCAACGGACCGGCGGATATTTTCATGTATGATACGCGCCCCATTTCGTTGCCCGACTGTCCGAGAACACCCCATGCAGCTCTCTTCGCTCACTGCGGTTTCCCCTGTTGACGGCCGCTACGCCGGCAAAACCCAGGCCCTGCGGCCTATTTTCAGCGAATACGGCCTGATCCGTGCTCGCGCCCTCGTTGAAGTACGCTGGCTCCAGCGCCTGGCTGCCCACAACGCCATCAGCGAAGTACCGGCCTTCTCCGCCGAAGCCAACGCCGTACTCAACGCGCTGGCAGAAAACTTCACCCTTGAGCACGCCGAGCGTGTCAAGGAAATCGAGCGCACCACCAACCACGACGTCAAGGCCATCGAGTACCTGCTCAAGGAGCAAGCTGCCAAGCTGCCCGAGCTGGCCAAAGTCAGTGAGTTCATCCACTTTGCCTGCACCAGTGAAGACATCAACAACCTGTCCCACGCCCTGATGCTGCGCGAAGGCCGCGACGAAGTGATGCTGCCGCTGATGCGCCAGACCGCCAACGCCATCCGCGAACTGGCGATCCGCTTCGCAGAAGTGCCGATGCTCTCGCGCACCCATGGCCAGCCGGCTTCGCCGACTACCCTGGGCAAGGAATTGGCCAACGTGGTGTACCGCCTGGAGCGCCAGATCGCTCAGGTCGCTGCCGTACCGCTGCTGGGCAAGATCAACGGCGCCGTAGGCAACTACAACGCCCACCTGTCGGCCTATCCGGACATCGACTGGGAAGCCAACGCCCGCGCCTTCATCGAAGACGAGCTGGGCCTGGCCTTCAACCCCTACACCACGCAGATCGAACCGCACGACTACATCGCCGAGCTGTTCGACGCCATCGCCCGCTTCAATACCATCCTGATCGACTTCGACCGCGATGTCTGGGGCTACATCTCCCTGGGGTATTTCAAGCAGAAGACCATCGCTGGCGAAATCGGCTCTTCGACCATGCCGCACAAGGTCAACCCGATCGATTTCGAGAACTCCGAAGGCAACCTGGGCATCGCCAATGCGCTGTTCCAGCACCTGGCCAGCAAACTGCCAATCTCCCGCTGGCAGCGCGACCTGACCGACTCCACCGTGCTGCGCAACCTGGGCGTCGGTTTTGCCCACAGCGTGATTGCCTACGAGGCCAGCCTGAAGGGCATCAGCAAGCTGGAGCTCAATGCACAGAAAATCGCCGAGGACCTGGACGCCTGCTGGGAAGTACTGGCCGAGCCGATCCAGACTGTAATGCGTCGCTACAACATCGAAAACCCGTACGAAAAGCTCAAGGAGCTGACTCGCGGCAAAGGCATCAGCCCCGAGGCACTGCAGACTTTCATCGACGGCCTGGACATGCCAGCCGCGGCCAAGGCCGAGCTCAAGCAGCTCACCCCGGCCAACTACATCGGCAACGCCGTGGCCCAGGCCAAGCGCATCTGACGTAGCGCTTGATTTTTCGACGCCCGGCCGCGCCGGGCGTTTTTATTCCTGCTAGAAAAATACATTTTTTCAATAGGTTACACATGAATCCTGATACTCCTCTGCAACTTCTGGGCGGCCTCACCGCACGGGAATTCCTGCGTGACTACTGGCAGAAGAAACCGCTGCTGGTCCGCCAGGCAATACCTGACTTCCAAAGCCCGATCGACGCCGACGAGCTCGCCGGCCTCGCCCTGGAAGAGGAAGTCGAATCACGCCTGGTGATCGAGAACGGCGAACGCCCCTGGGAACTGCGTCGCGGCCCCTTTGCCGAAGACGAGTTCAGCAAACTGCCGGAGCGCGACTGGACCCTGCTGGTCCAGGCCGTCGACCAGTTCGTCCCAGAAGTCGCCGAGTTGCTGGAGCAGTTCCGCTTCCTGCCCAGCTGGCGCATCGACGATGTGATGATCAGCTTCGCGGCCCCGGGCGGTAACGTCGGCCCGCACTTCGACAACTACGATGTGTTCCTGCTGCAGGGCCAGGGCAAGCGCAACTGGAAAGTTGGCCAGATGTGCGACTCCGACAGCCCGCTGATGCAACATGCGGACCTGCGCATCCTCGCCGAATTCGAAGAAACCGAAAGCTGGGTACTGGAGCCGGGCGACATGCTGTACCTGCCGCCGCGCCTGGCCCACTACGGCATTGCCGTGAACGACTGCATGACCTACTCGGTAGGCTTTCGCGCACCAAGCGCCGCCGAAGTGCTGACCCACTTCACCGACTTCCTCAGCCAGTTCCTGCCGGACGAAGAGCGCTACACCGACGCCGACGCACAACCGGCCATCGATCCGCACCAGATCCAGCGCGATGCCCTCGATCGCCTCAAGAGCCTGCTGGCCGAACACATGAGCGACGAACGCTTGCTGCTGACCTGGTTCGGCCAGTTCATGACCGAACCTCGCTATCCAGAACTGGTAGCAGGCCCGGAGGCGCTGGAGGAAGAGGACCTGCTCGACAGCCTGGAACAGGGTGCCGTGCTGATCCGTAATCCAAGCGCACGCCTGGCCTGGTCCGAGGTGGATGAAGACTTGTTACTGTTTGCCAGCGGCCAAAGCCGCCTGCTTCCCGGTAAACTGCGCGAACTGTTGAAAATGATTTGCGCCGCTGATGCCTTGCATGTCGACAATCTTGGCCCCTGGCTGGCAGATGACGATGGGCGCGGCCTGCTGTGCGAACTGATCAAGCAAGGGAGCCTGGGATTTGCCGATGAATAAGACTCACGTACGTGTCGCAGACTGGCAAAGGGATAACGCCGAGATCCGGCGCATTCGTGAAGCGGTATTCATTGCCGAACAATCGGTTCCACCCGAGCTGGAGTGGGATTCCGACGACAATGGCGCCGTGCATTTCCTGGCTTTCGAAGGCGATTTCGCCATCGGCACCGCACGCCTGCTACCCGACGGTCACGTCGGCCGGGTCTCGGTGCTCAAGGACTGGCGCGGCCTGAAGGTCGGCGATGCGCTGATGCGCGCAGTGATCGACGAAGCCGAGAAGCGCGGCCTGAAGCAGCAGATGCTCAGCGCCCAGGTCCAGGCCACGCCGTTCTACGAGCGCCTGGGCTTCTCCATCGTCAGCGAGGAATTCCTCGAAGCAGGCATCCCCCACGTCGACATGGTGCGCGGCGCCTGATAGCCCACTCGCCCACGCGTGCAACAGACGCCCCGCCATCCCCTGCGCCCTCGAGGCCAGGACCAGGATGGCGGGGCGTTTTGCCGTCCAGGATTCAACTTGCCCCACCCCAGGCCGACAAAGTGTCAAACTCAAAGCCTTACGCCAGCTATTCGCGGAGATAACGGATATGTCCCTACGCACCCTACTCACGACACTGCTGCTGACCTTCAGTTGCTCAGGCATGGCGGCCACCGAAATCGTGCCCCTGAACAATCGCACCAGTGCCGACCTGCTGCCGGTGGCACAGAATTTCCTCGGCAAGGATGGCAAGGTCAGCACCTATGGCAACCAGTTGATCGTCAACGCCGAGCCGGGCCGTATCGCTGAACTGCGCGCCTTTCTCGCCCAACTCGACACCCCCGCCAGACGCCTGCTGATCACCGTCGACACCAACGAGAACAACTTCCAGGACAACCAGGGCTACACCGTCAACGGCGCACCGCAGGCCCGCATCATCAACCGCAGTACCGAGAGCCGCGACGGCGGAATCCAGCAGGTCCAGGCCAGCGAAGGCGTACCGGCGCTGATCCAGGTCGGCCAGAGCGTGCCCCTGACCAGCACCCAGACCGACTCCTATGGCCGCCTGCTCAATCAGACCCAGTACCGTAATGTCACCCAGGGGTTCTATGTCACGGCCAGCGTGACCGGGCAAACCGTGCACCTGGCCATCAGCACCAATCGCGACCGCATGAGCCAGGAGCGCCCCGATGTAGTGAACGTGCAAAGCACCGACACAACGGTCAGCGGCCGGCTGGGCGAGTGGATCACCCTGGCCGGCGTCAATCGCCAGACCCAGGCCGACAAACAGGGCCTGGGCCGCAGTTACTCGACCCAAGGCCGGGATGACATGACGTTGCGAGTCAAGGTCGATGCCCTGGACCAAAGCACCGAAAACTGACTGATTAGTCGTCTTAGACCAAAGATGTAGTGCCTTGAAAAAAGCACTACAAAACATTTGACGAGGCAAAAAACCGCGGGCATGATGGCCTCGCTCCCGCTAATCAGGGGCCCTGGCAAGGGCCTTCGGATCGTTGCTCTAACCCACCCACCTGAGCCGATTCGTGTCTGTACCGCCCACAAGGTGTGTTTGACGAGATTGCGACTGGAACGAAGTTGTCCCGAGGGACGGAAGCGTAATTAGGTAGATCGGCAACACACTGAAGGAACGCACCAAGGCCCACGACGCCCGAATGCGCCCGCAGCTCGCCTCCACCTGCTCACTTTCCCCTCGAGCCCATCGTTCGACCGTCGCACTCCCGCCAGACTCGACTTGAGCATCCAGCCTCTGGTCAGCGAGCAGCCTTCTACGCACTTTTTCAGGACCTGCGTAATCGGCGGAGCAGGAATTTTCCACCAAGACCTATGCGACGAGGTTTATCTCCATGGCACTGACACGCGAACAGCAAATTGCAGCCCTCGAAAAAGACTGGGCCGAAAACCCGCGCTGGAAAGGCGTGACCCGTACCTACTCCGCCGCCGATGTCGTTCGCCTGCGCGGTTCCGTCCAGCCAGAGCACACCCTGGCCCGCATGGGTGCGGAAAAACTGTGGAACCTGGTGACCAAGGGTGCCCACCCATCCTTCCGCCCGGAAAAAGACTTCGTCAACTGCATGGGCGCCCTGACCGGCGGCCAGGCCGTGCAACAGGTCAAGGCTGGCATCCAGGCCATCTACCTGTCCGGCTGGCAAGTGGCTGCCGACAACAACTCGGCCGAATCCATGTACCCAGACCAGTCGCTGTACCCGGTGGACTCGGTTCCAACCGTGGTCAAGCGCATCAACAACTCGTTCCGTCGTGCCGACCAGATCCAGTGGAAAGCCGGCAAGAACCCAGGTGACGAAGGCTACGTCGACTACTTCGCACCGATCGTGGCTGACGCCGAAGCCGGTTTCGGCGGCGTCCTGAACGCCTACGAGCTGATGAAGAACATGATCGAGGCAGGCGCCGCCGGCGTTCACTTCGAAGACCAGCTGGCTTCCGTGAAGAAGTGCGGCCACATGGGCGGCAAGGTACTGGTTCCAACCCAGGAAGCCGTACAGAAGCTGACCGCTGCCCGCCTGGCGGCCGACGTTGCCGGCGTACCGACCATCATCCTGGCCCGTACCGACGCCAACGCCGCTGACCTGCTGACCAGCGACTGCGATCCATACGACCAGCCATTCGTGGTGGGCGAGCGCACCCAGGAAGGTTTCTACAAAGTACGCGCCGGCCTCGACCAGGCTATCGCCCGCGGCCTGGCCTACGCGCCATACGCCGACCTGATCTGGTGCGAAACCGCCAAGCCGGACCTGGACGAGGCCCGTCGCTTCGCCGAGGCGATCAAGAAGGAGTACCCGGACCAGATCCTGTCGTACAACTGCTCGCCTTCCTTCAACTGGAAGAAGAACCTGGACGACGCCACCATCGCCAAGTTCCAGCGCGAACTGTCGGCAATGGGCTACAAGCACCAGTTCATCACCCTGGCCGGCATCCACAACATGTGGCACGGCATGTTCAACCTGGCACACGACTACGCCCGCAACGACATGACCGCCTACGTGAAGCTGCAGGAGCAGGAATTCGCCGACGCCTCCAAAGGCTACACCTTCGTGGCACACCAGCAGGAAGTGGGCACTGGCTACTTCGACGACATGACCACCGTGATCCAGGGTGGCAAGTCCTCGGTAACCGCCCTGACCGGCTCCACCGAAGAAGAGCAGTTCCACTGATCCAGGCATCACGCCCTGATCAAGCGGCCAATGCAGACCCGGTAAGAACAACTGCATTGCTGTAAATCTGACGCCCCGACTGGTTCGGGGCGTTTTTTTGCCCGCGGCTTCCCCGATCACTCCACGCAACGCACTTGCGGGACACAGGGCATCGATCTGCCGGGCGCAGGATCCCGACACAGGACCACTGCGGCATAAAAATCATCGAAACATTGACCCAGGGCGGTATCGCCGCCGGTAAAACGGGTTAAAAGGTGCGCCCCTGCTACTTGCAGTAACAGGGATATAACAAGCAACTTTCCCGCTCATCGAAGGGAAGCACTTTTAAATAGCCTCTAAACAATATTGATTATCATTTAGATATTGCATTCTTCGTTACAGCAGCAACAAAACATAATTAACGAAATCTCCGCTAATGCCCGCAGGCTGCGGCTTGCGGGGCTGCTGAGGTGAGCTATGTCCTTATTACGATAAACAATTTCGCTTCAGAAATTTTACTTGCCCGGTGTTTAGCCATAAAATCAGCGCGATTGATTGCACTGCGACATATCGTCACTGTTTTATCTCTTTTTCAAGCTCAGAGACTCTTGCTCTCTGTTAAGGATTACCAGCATGCCCGAAGCGACAGGACTCATGGCCCACAACTGGGGCTTTGCCATTTTCCTTCTGGGTGTTGTCGGCCTCTGCGCCTTCATGCTCGGCCTCTCCAGCCTGCTCGGGTCAAAAGCCTGGGGCCGCAGTAAAAACGAACCGTTCGAGTCCGGCATGCTACCTACCGGTGGCGCCCGCTTGCGGCTCTCAGCCAAATTCTATCTGGTCGCGATGCTCTTCGTGATCTTCGATATCGAAGCCCTATTTCTCTTTGCCTGGTCTGTGTCCGTCCGCGAAAGCGGCTGGACCGGATTCGTCGAAGCTCTCGTTTTCATAGCAATTCTGTTGGCAGGTCTTGTCTACCTTTGGCGAGTGGGGGCTCTTGACTGGGCTCCGGAAGGTCGTCGTAAGCGGCAGGCGAAGCTAAAACAATGAGGCTTTGGCGATGCAATACAATCTCACCAGGATCGACCCTGATGCTCCTAACGACCAATATCCAATCGGCCAACGGGAAACCGTTGCCGATCCGTTAGAGGATCAGGTCCACAAAAACATCTTCATGGGCAAGCTGGAAGACGTGCTGAGTGGCGCGGTCAACTGGGGTCGCAAGAACTCCCTGTGGCCGTACAACTTCGGTCTCTCCTGCTGCTACGTGGAAATGACCACCGCCTTCACGGCGCCCCACGACATCGCGCGCTTTGGCGCCGAGGTTATCCGGGCATCGCCACGCCAGGCGGACTTCATGGTCATTGCCGGTACCTGCTTCATCAAGATGGCACCGATCATCCAGCGTCTCTACGAGCAAATGCTCGAGCCCAAGTGGGTCATCTCCATGGGTTCGTGCGCCAACTCCGGTGGCATGTACGACATCTACTCCGTAGTTCAGGGGGTGGACAAGTTCCTGCCCGTGGACGTCTACGTACCTGGCTGCCCGCCCCGTCCCGAGGCATTCCTGCAGGGCTTGATGCTCTTGCAAGAATCCATTGGCCAGGAGCGTCGCCCACTTTCCTGGGTCGTCGGCGACCAAGGCGTGTATCGCGCTGAAATGCCGTCGCAGAAGGAACAGCGCCGCGAACAGCGTATTCAGGTCACCAACCTGCGCAGCCCTGACGAAGTCTGATCCAGATCTGTTCTTAACCAAGAAACGACACTGGCTTCACTCTTTACGTTGACCGAAAGCGATAAAAAACCATGACTACAGGCAGTGCTCTGTACATCCCGCCTTATAAGGCTGACGACCAGGATGTGGTCGTCGAACTCAATAACCGTTTTGGCGCCGAGGCGTTCACCGCCCAAGCCACCCGCACCGGCATGCCGGTGCTTTGGGTTACCCGCTCCAAGCTCGTCGAAGTCCTGACCTTCCTGCGCAACCTGCCCAAGCCATACGTCATGCTCTATGACCTGCACGGCGTGGACGAGCGCCTGCGCACCAAGCGCCAGGGCCTGCCGGATGCCGACTTCAGCGTCTTCTACCACCTGTTGTCGATCGAACGAAACAGCGACGTGATGATCAAGGTGGCCCTGTCCGAGGGCGACCTGAACCTGCCCTCCGTCACCAGCATCTGGCCCAACGCCAACTGGTATGAACGCGAAGTCTGGGACATGTTCGGCATCGATTTCGCCGGCCACCCTCACCTCTCGCGGATCATGATGCCGCCGACCTGGGAAGGTCACCCGCTGCGCAAGGACTTCCCGGCCCGCGCCACCGAATTCGACCCGTTCAGCCTGAACCTGGCCAAGCAGCAACTGGAAGAAGAAGCCGCCCGCTTCCGCCCTGAAGACTGGGGCATGAAGCGTTCCGGGGCCAACGAGGACTACATGTTCCTCAACCTGGGACCGAACCACCCTTCGGCCCACGGTGCCTTCCGCATCATCCTGCAACTGGACGGTGAAGAGATCGTCGACTGCGTACCGGACATCGGCTACCACCACCGTGGTGCCGAGAAGATGGCCGAGCGCCAGTCCTGGCACAGCTTCATTCCCTACACCGACCGTATCGACTACCTCGGCGGGGTGATGAACAACCTGCCGTACGTGCTCTCGGTCGAGAAGCTGGCCGGCATCAAGGTGCCGGAGAAGGTCGACACCATCCGCATCATGCTGGCCGAGTTCTTCCGGATCACCAGCCACCTGCTGTTCCTGGGTACCTACATCCAGGACGTGGGCGCCATGACCCCGGTGTTCTTCACCTTCACCGACCGCCAGCGCGCCTACAAGGTCATCGAGGCCATCACCGGCTTCCGCCTGCACCCGGCCTGGTATCGCATCGGCGGCGTGGCCCATGACCTGCCGCGCGGCTGGGACAAGCTGGTCAAGGAGTTCGTCGATTGGCTGCCCAAGCGCCTCGACGAATACACCAAGGCCGCCCTGCAGAACAGCATCCTCAAGGGCCGGACCATCGGTGTCGCCGCCTACAACACCAAGGAAGCCCTGGAGTGGGGCACCACCGGTGCCGGCCTGCGTTCCACCGGTTGCGACTTCGACCTGCGCAAGGCCCGTCCATACTCGGGCTACGAGAACTTCGAGTTCGAAGTCCCACTGGCCCACAACGGCGATGCCTACGACCGCTGCATGGTCCGCGTCGAGGAGATGCGCCAGAGTATCCGCATCATCGACCAGTGCATGCGCAACATGCCGGAAGGCCCGTACAAGGCGGATCATCCGCTGACCACGCCGCCGCCGAAAGAGCGCACCCTGCAGCACATCGAGACCCTGATCACGCACTTCCTGCAAGTTTCGTGGGGCCCGGTGATGCCGGCCAACGAATCCTTCCAGATGATCGAGGCCACCAAGGGCATCAACAGTTACTACCTGACGAGCGACGGCGGCACCATGAGCTACCGCACCCGGATCCGCACCCCAAGCTACGCGCACCTGCAGCAGATCCCTTCGGTGATCCGCGGCAGCATGGTCGCGGACTTGATCGCGTACCTGGGCAGTATCGACTTCGTTATGGCTGACGTGGACCGCTAAGCATGAACAGCACGCTTATCCAGACAGACCGTTTCGCCCTGAGCGAAACCGAGCGCTCGGCCATCGAGCACGAGATGCATCACTACGAGGACCCGCGCGCGGCGTCCATCGAGGCCCTGAAGATCGTCCAGAAGGAACGTGGCTGGGTGCCGGACGGCGCCATCTATGCCATCGGCGAAGTGCTGGGCATCCCCGCCAGCGACGTCGAGGGCGTGGCCACCTTCTATAGCCAGATCTTCCGCCAGCCAGTAGGCCGCCACATCATTCGCGTGTGCGACAGCATGGTTTGCTACATCGGTGGCCACGAGTCGGTAGTCAGCCAGATCCAGAGTGAGCTGGGCATCGGCCTCGGCCAGACCACCGCCGACGGTCGCTTCACCCTGCTGCCGGTGTGCTGCCTGGGCAACTGCGACAAGGCCCCGGCGCTGATGATCGACGACGATACCTTTGGCGACGTGCAACCTGCCGGCGTCTCCAAGCTGCTGGAGGGTTACGTATGACCATTACTTCCTTCGGCCCGGCCAACCGCATCGCGCGCACCGCCGAAACCCACCCGCTGACCTGGCGCCTGCGTGACGACGGCGAGCCGGTCTGGCTGGCCGAGTACGAGTCCAAGAACGGCTATGCCGCTGCCCGCAAGGCACTGGCGCAGATGTCCCAGGACGATATCGTCCAGGCCGTCAAGGACTCCGGCCTCAAGGGGCGTGGTGGTGCAGGCTTCCCCACTGGCGTGAAGTGGGGCCTGATGCCCAAAGACGAATCCATGAACATCCGCTACCTGCTGTGCAACGCGGACGAAATGGAACCCAACACCTGGAAGGACCGCATGCTGATGGAGCAACAGCCCCATCTGCTGGTCGAAGGCATGCTGATCAGCGCCCGTGCGCTGAAGGCCTACCGCGGCTACATCTTCCTGCGTGGCGAGTACACCACCGCGGCCAAGCACTTGAACCGTGCCATCGAGGAAGCCAAGGCCGCAGGCCTTCTGGGCAAGAACATCCTCGGCTCGGGCTTCGACTTCGAGCTGTTCGTGCACACCGGTGCCGGTCGCTACATCTGCGGTGAAGAAACCGCGCTGATCAACTCCCTGGAAGGCCGTCGCGCCAACCCGCGCTCCAAGCCGCCCTTCCCTGCCGCCGTCGGCGTGTGGGGCAAGCCGACGTGCGTGAACAACGTCGAGACCCTGTGCAACGTGCCGGCCATCGTCGCCAACGGCAACGACTGGTACAAGTCGCTGGCCCGCGAAGGCAGCGAAGACCATGGCACCAAGCTGATGGGCTTCTCCGGCAAGGTGAAGAACCCGGGCCTGTGGGAACTGCCGTTCGGCGTTACCGCCCGCGAGCTGTTCGAAGACTACGCCGGCGGCATGCGCGATGGCTTCAAGCTCAAGTGCTGGCAGCCAGGCGGCGCCGGTACCGGCTTCCTGCTGCCCGAGCACCTGGATGCGCAAATGTACGCCGGCGGCATTGCCAAGGTGGGCACCCGTATGGGTACCGGCCTGGCCATGGCGGTGGACGACAGCGTCAACATGGTGTCCTTGCTGCGCAACATGGAAGAGTTCTTCGCCCGTGAGTCGTGCGGCTGGTGCACCCCGTGCCGCGACGGTCTGCCATGGAGCGTGAAGATGCTGCGCGCCCTGGAAAAAGGCCAAGGCCGCGCCGAAGACATCGAGACCCTGCTGGGTCTGGTCAACTTCCTCGGCCCAGGCCGTACCTTCTGTGCTCACGCACCGGGTGCCGTCGAGCCATTGGGCAGTGCCATCAAGTATTTCCGGTCCGAGTTCGAGGCCGGTGTCGCTCCGGCAAGTGCTGGCGACGCCCTGCGCCCGAACCTGGCCAAGCCAATCCAGGCCGGGCCGATCGTGGTCGGCGCATAACAAGATGAATCGCGGATGGTCCGTGCCATCCGCCGGCCTCGCGGCCCGCCCGACTCGTTCGGTGCGGGCCGCAGGCCCACCGATTTCCATTAGCCACGCCCGCTCACGCGGGCCAACGAAGAACTTTGAACCATGGCCACTATCCACGTAGACGGCAAAGCGCTCGAAGTCAACGGTGCGGACAACCTGCTACAGGCTTGTCTGTCACTCGGCCTCGACATCCCCTATTTCTGCTGGCACCCGGCGCTCGGTAGCGTCGGCGCCTGCCGGCAGTGTGCGGTCAAGCAGTACACCGACGAGAACGACACCCGCGGTCGTATCGTCATGTCCTGCATGACCCCTGCCTCCGACGGCACCTGGATCTCCATCGAAGACGAGGAATCCAAGGCGTTTCGCGCCAGCGTCGTCGAATGGCTGATGACCAACCACCCGCACGACTGCCCAGTGTGCGAGGAAGGCGGTCACTGCCACCTGCAGGACATGACGGTAATGACCGGCCACAATGAACGCCGCTACCGTTTCACCAAGCGTACCCACCAGAACCAGGAGCTCGGCCCGTTCATCGCCCACGAGATGAACCGCTGCATCGCCTGCTATCGCTGCGTGCGCTACTACAAGGATTACGCTGGCGGCACCGACCTGGGTGTCTACGGCGCCCACGACAACGTGTACTTCGGTCGCGTCGAAGATGGCGTGCTGGAAAGCGAATTCTCCGGCAACCTCACCGAGGTCTGCCCGACCGGTGTGTTCACCGACAAGACCCACTCCGAGCGCTACAACCGCAAGTGGGACATGCAGTTCTCGCCGAGCATCTGCCATGGCTGCTCCAGCGGCTGCAACATCAGCCCCGGCGAGCGCTACGGTGAACTGCGACGCATCGAGAACCGCTTCAACGGTTCGGTCAACCAGTACTTCCTCTGCGACCGTGGCCGCTTCGGTTATGGCTACGTCAACCGCAAGGACCGTCCTCGCCAGCCACGCCTGGCCGACGGCACCCAGCTGAACCTGGACCAGGCCCTGGACCAGGCTGCCGACCTGCTGCGCGGACGCAACATCGTCGGTATCGGCTCGCCACGCGCCAGCCTGGAAAGCAACTATGCGTTGCTGGAACTGGTCGGCGCCGAGCACTTCTACTCTGGCATCGAAGCCAGCGAGCTGGAGCGCATCCGCCTGGCGATGCAAGTGCTCAAGGACAGCCCGCTGCCGATTCCCAACCTGCGTGAAGTCGAAGACCACGACGCGGTGTTCGTCCTCGGCGAGGACCTGACCCAGACCGCCGCCCGCATGGCCCTGGCCCTGCGCCAGTCGGTCAAGGGCAAGGCCGAGGAAATGGCCGACGCCATGCGCGTCCAGCCATGGCTCGACGCCGCGGTGAAGAACATCGGCCAGCACGCGCTGAACCCGCTGTTCATCGCCAGCCTGGCTGCAACCCGCCTCGACGACGTCGCCGAAGAGTGTGTGCACGCCGCTCCCGACGACCTGGCCCGCATCGGTTTCGCCGTGGCCCACGCCATCGACGCCAGCGCGCCGGCAGTGGAAGGCCTGGACCGCGAGGCCCAGGAACTGGCCCAGCGTATCGCCGATGCCCTGCTGGCAGCCAAGCGCCCGCTGATCGTGTCCGGTACCTCCCTGGGTTCCAAGGCACTGATCGAGGCCGCGGCCAACATCGCCAAGGCCCTGAAGCTGCGCGACAAGGCCGGCTCCATCAGCCTGGTGGTGCCAGAGGCCAACAGCCTCGGCCTGGCCATGCTCGGTGGCGAATCGGTGGACGCGGCCCTGCAAGCGGTGATCGACGGCCGTGCCGACGCCATCGTGGTCCTGGAAAACGACCTGTACACCCGCACCGACGCCGCCAAGGTGGATGCCGCACTGAGCGCCGCCAAGGTAGTGATCGTGGCCGACCACCAGCAGACCGCTACCGTGGAACGCGCGCACCTGGTGCTGTCCGCGGCGAGCTTCGCCGAAGGCGATGGCACTCTGGTCAGCCAGGAAGGCCGCGCCCAGCGCTTCTTCCAGGTCTTCGACCCGACCTACCTGGACGCCAGCATCATGGTCCACGAAGGCTGGCGCTGGCTGCACGCCCTGCGCAGCACCCTGCTGAACAAACCGGTGGACTGGACCCAACTGGACCAGGTGACCGCTGCCTGCGCCGCGAGCAACACGCAACTGGCCAGCATCGTCGATGCCGCGCCGTCCGCTGCGTTCCGCATCAAGGGCTTGAAGCTGGCCCGCGAACCGCTGCGCTACAGCGGCCGGACCGCCATGCGCGCCAACCAGAGCGTGCACGAACCGCGTACTTCGCAAGACCCGGATACCGCCTTCGCCTACTCCATGGAAGGTTACTCGGGCTCCGCCGAGCCGCGTTCGCAAGTGCCATTCGCCTGGTCGCCGGGCTGGAACTCGCCGCAAGCCTGGAACAAGTTCCAGGACGAAGTCGGCGGCCACCTGCGCGCCGGTGATCCGGGTACCCGCCTGATCGAAAGCCAGGGCGATCGCCTGAGCTGGTTCGCCAGCGCACCGAAGGCTTTCTCCCCGGCCCAGGGCACCTGGCAGGCCGTGCCGTTCTACCACCTGTTCGGCAGCGAGGAGAACTCCTCGAAGGCCGCTCCGGTACAAGAACGCATTCCAGCCGCCTACGTGGCCCTGGCCAAGTCCGAGGCCGACCGCCTGGGTGTCAACGATGGCGCCATGCTCGCGATCAACCTGGCTGGCCAGACCCTGCGCCTGCCACTGCGGATCAACGAAGAGCTGGGTGCCGGCCTGGTGGCCCTGCCTGCCGGCCTGGCCGGAATTCCTCCGGCATTCGCAGGCAAATCCGTTGACGGTCTGCAGGAGGCGGCGCAATGAGTTGGTTTACCCCTGAAGTGATCGACGTGATCCTCACAGTCGTCAAGGCGATCGTCATCCTGCTGGCGGTGGTGATCGCCGGTGCGTTGCTGAGCTTCGTCGAACGTCGCCTGCTGGGCTGGTGGCAGGACCGCTACGGTCCGAACCGCGTTGGCCCGTTCGGCATGTTCCAGATCGCTGCCGACATGCTGAAGATGTTCTTCAAGGAAGACTGGACCCCGCCGTTCGCCGACAAGGTGATCTTCACCCTGGCACCGGTGGTGGCCATGAGCGCCCTGTTGATCGCCTTCGCGATCATCCCGATCACCCCGACCTGGGGTGTCGCGGACCTGAACATCGGCCTGCTGTTCTTCTTCGCCATGGCTGGCCTGTCGGTCTACGCGGTGCTGTTCGCCGGCTGGTCGAGCAACAACAAGTTCGCCCTGCTGGGCAGCTTGCGTGCCTCGGCCCAGACCGTGTCCTACGAAGTGTTCATGGGCCTGGCGCTGATGGGCATCGTGGCCCAGGTCGGTTCGTTCAACATGCGCGACATCGTCGAGTACCAGGCGCAGAACCTGTGGTTCATCATTCCGCAGTTCTTCGGCTTCTGTACCTTCTTCATCGCAGGCGTGGCCGTGACTCACCGTCACCCCTTCGACCAGCCCGAAGCGGAACAGGAACTGGCCGACGGTTACCACATTGAATATGCCGGCATGAAGTGGGGCATGTTCTTCGTTGGCGAATACATCGGCATCATCTTGATCTCGGCACTGCTGGTCACCCTGTTCTTCGGTGGCTGGCACGGTCCGTTCGGCATCCTGCCGCAACTGTCCTTCGTCTGGTTCGCTTTGAAAACCGCGTTCTTCATCATGCTGTTCATCCTGCTGCGCGCCTCGATCCCGCGCCCACGCTATGACCAGGTGATGGACTTCAGCTGGAAGTTCTGCCTGCCGCTGACCCTGATCAATTTGCTGGTGACCGCTGCGCTCGTGCTCTACAACGCGCCAGCCGTTGCGGCCCAGTGAGGATTTGACCCATGTTCAAATATATTGGCGACATCGTGAAGGGTACTGGTACCCAGTTGCGCAGCCTGGTCATGGTCTTCGGCCATGGCTTTCGCAAGCGCGACACCCTGCAATACCCGGAAGAGCCGGTGTACCTGCCGCCCCGCTACCGTGGTCGCATCGTACTGACCCGCGATCCCGACGGCGAAGAGCGCTGCGTAGCCTGCAACCTGTGCGCGGTGGCCTGCCCGGTGGGCTGCATCTCGCTGCAAAAAGCTGAAACCGAAGACGGTCGCTGGTACCCGGACTTCTTCCGCATCAACTTCTCGCGCTGCATTTTCTGTGGTCTCTGCGAGGAAGCCTGTCCGACCACCGCGATCCAGCTGACACCGGATTTCGAGATGGCCGAGTTCAAACGTCAGGACCTGGTTTACGAGAAGGAAGATCTGCTGATCTCCGGTCCCGGAAAGAACCCTGATTACAACTTCTATCGTGTTGCAGGTATGGCCATTGCCGGTAAGCCCAAAGGCACCGCGCAGAACGAAGCCGAGCCGATCAACGTGAAGAGCTTGCTGCCTTAAGGAAGAACGATGGAATTCGCTTTCTATTTCGCGTCAGGTGTTGCGGTGGTCTCCACGCTTCGTGTGGTGACCAATACCAACCCTGTGCACGCCCTGCTCTACCTGATCATTTCGCTGATCGCCGTGGCGATGACCTTCTTCAGCCTCGGCGCGCCGTTCGCCGGAGCCCTGGAAGTGATCGCCTACGCCGGCGCCATCATGGTGCTGTTCGTATTCGTGGTGATGATGCTCAACCTCGGTCCGGCTGCCGTCCAGCAAGAGCGTATCTGGCTCAAGCCGGGTATCTGGATCGGGCCGGTGATCCTCGCTGCCCTGCTGCTGGCCGAACTGCTGTACGTCCTGTTCAGCCACCAGAGCGGTGCCGGTATCGGTCAAACCACCGTAGGCGCCAAGGCCGTGGGCATCAGCCTGTTCGGTCCTTACCTGCTGGTAGTCGAACTCGCCTCGATGCTGCTGCTCGCCGCAGCCGTCACGGCGTTCCACTTGGGCCGCAACGAGGCGAAGGAGTAATACGATGCCTACTATCCCTCTCGAGCATGGGCTGGCGGTTGCCGGCATCCTGTTCTGCCTCGGTCTGGTCGGCCTGATGGTCCGCCGTAACATCCTCTTCGTGTTGATGAGCCTGGAAGTGATGATGAACGCCTCGGCACTGGCCTTCATCGTCGCTGGCGCCCGCTGGGCGCAGCCGGATGGACAAGTGATGTTCATCCTGGTGATCAGCCTGGCAGCCGCCGAGGCCAGTATTGGCCTGGCGATCCTGCTGCAGCTGTATCGCCGCTTCCACACTCTCGACATCGATGCTGCCAGTGAGATGCGCGGATGAACCTTCTCTTCCTGACTTTCGTCTTCCCCCTGATCGGCTTCCTGCTGCTGTCGTTCTCCCGCGGGCGGTTCTCGGAGAACCTGTCCGCGCTGATCGGCGTAGGCTCGGTAGGCCTCTCGGCCGCCACCGCCGCCTACGTGATCTGGCAGTTCAATGTCGCCCCGCCAGCAGGCGGCGCGTACAGCCAGCTGCTATGGCAGTGGATGTCGGTGGACGGCTTCGCGCCGAACTTCACCCTGTACCTGGACGGCCTCTCGGTGACCATGCTCGGCGTAGTCACCGGCGTCGGCTTCCTGATCCACCTGTTCGCGTCCTGGTACATGCGTGGCGAAGCCGGCTACTCGCGGTTCTTCTCCTACACCAACCTGTTCATCGCCAGCATGCTGTTCCTGATCCTCGGCGATAACCTGCTGTTCATCTACTTCGGTTGGGAAGGCGTGGGCCTGTGCTCGTACCTGTTGATCGGTTTCTACTACAGCAACCGCAACAACGGTAACGCCGCACTCAAGGCCTTCATCGTCACCCGTATCGGCGACGTGTTCATGGCCATCGGCCTGTTCATCCTGTTCCAGCAACTGGGCACCCTGAACGTCCAGGAACTGCTGGTGGCCGCGCCGCAGAAGTTCCAGGCAGGTGACTTCTGGATCACCCTGGCGACCCTGATGCTGCTCGGCGGCGCGGTCGGTAAATCGGCCCAGCTGCCGCTGCAGACCTGGTTGGCGGACGCGATGGCGGGCCCGACCCCGGTTTCGGCACTGATCCACGCCGCGACCATGGTGACCGCGGGTGTCTACCTGATCGCCCGTACCCACGGCCTGTTCACCCTGGCGCCGGAAATCCTGCACTTGGTGGGCCTGGTCGGCGGCGTGACCCTGGTACTGGCCGGCTTCGCCGCGCTGGTACAGACCGACATCAAGCGCATCCTCGCCTACTCGACCATGAGCCAGATCGGCTACATGTTCCTGGCCCTGGGCGTGGGTGCCTGGGATGGCGCGATCTTCCACCTGATGACCCACGCCTTCTTCAAGGCCCTGCTGTTCCTGGCCTCTGGTGCGGTGATCGTGGCCTGCCACCACGAGCAGAACATCTTCAAGATGGGCGGCCTGTGGAAGAAACTGCCCCTGGCCTACGCCAGCTTCATCGTCGGTGGTGCGGCCCTGGCGGCCCTGCCTCTGGTGACCGCCGGCTTCTACTCCAAGGACGAGATCCTCTGGGAAGCCTTCGCCAGCGGCAACCAAGGCCTGCTGTATGCCGGCCTGGTGGGTGCGTTCATGACCTCGCTGTACACCTTCCGCCTGATCTTCATCGCCTTCCACGGTGAAGCCAAGACCGAAGCCCACGCCGGCCACGGCATTTCCCACTGGCTGCCGCTGGTGGTGCTGATCGTGCTGTCCACCGGTATCGGCGCGATGATCACTCCGCCCCTGCACGGCGTGCTGCCTCTGAGCGCCGGCCATGCTGGCGGCGAAGCCAAGCACAGTCTGGAAATCGCCTCGGGCGCCATCGCCCTGGCCGGTATCCTGCTGGCTGCCCTGTTGTTCCTTGGCAAGCGTCGCGTGGTAACCGCCATCGCCAACAGCGGCATCGGACGTCTGCTCTCGGCCTGGTGGTTCGCCGCCTGGGGCTTCGACTGGATCTACGACAAACTGTTCGTCAAGCCATACCTGGCGATCAGCCATGTACTGCGCAAGGACCCGCTCGATCAGACCATCGGTTTGATCCCGCGTATGGCCAAGGGGGGCCACAACTCCCTGAGCCGTACCGAAACCGGTCAACTGCGTTGGTACGCCGCTTCGATGGCCGCCGGTGCCGTGCTGGTCATCGGTGCCATTGTGCTGGTAGCGGTCTGATATGAACCTTGCGAACTTGCGAAAGGAATTGAGCCCGTCATGATTCTGCCTTGGCTAATCCTGATCCCCTTCATCGGCGGCCTGCTGTGCTGGCTGGGTGAGCGCTTCGGCGCCACCCTCCCCCGCTGGATTGCGCTGTTGACCATGACCCTGGAACTCGCCCTCGGCCTCTGGCTGTGGGCCCACGGTAACTATTCATTTGCTCCGGCGCCTGGCGCCGATCCAACTTGGGCCATCGAGTTCAAGCACCAGTGGATCCAGCGCTTCGGCATCAACGTGCACCTGGCCCTGGACGGCCTGTCGCTGTTGATGATCCTGCTGACCGGCCTGCTGGGTATCCTCTCGGTACTCTGCTCCTGGAAAGAAATCGAGCGTCACGTGGGCTTCTTCCACCTGAACCTGATGTGGATCCTGGGCGGCGTTGTCGGCGTGTTCCTGGCGCTGGACCTGTTCATGTTCTTCTTCTTCTGGGAAATGATGCTGGTGCCGATGTACTTCCTCATCGCGCTCTGGGGTCATAGCTCGGCCGATGGCAAGAAGACCCGGATCTACGCGGCGACCAAGTTCTTCATCTTCACCCAGGCTTCCGGCCTGATCATGTTGGTGGCGATCCTGGGCCTGGTGCTGGTCAACTTCAACAACACCGGGGTAATCACCTTCGATTACGCCCAGTTGCTGAAGACCAAGATGTCCACCGCCACCGAGTACATCCTGATGCTCGGCTTCTTCATCGCCTTCGCGGTGAAGCTGCCGGTGGTGCCGTTCCACTCCTGGTTGCCTGACGCTCACGCCCAGGCACCGACCGCCGGTTCCGTGGACCTGGCCGGTATCCTGCTCAAGACCGCGGCCTATGGCCTGCTGCGCTTCGCCCTGCCGTTGTTCCCCAACGCTTCGGCGGAGTTCGCACCGATCGCCATGACCCTGGGCCTGATCGGGATCTTCTACGGTGCCTTCCTGGCCTTCGCCCAGACCGACATCAAGCGCCTGATCGCCTTCTCCAGCGTGTCCCACATGGGCTTCGTGCTGATCGGCATCTACTCCGGCAGCCAGCAAGCCCTGCAAGGCGCGGTGATCCAGATGCTGGCCCACGGTGTTTCGGCAGCCGCGCTGTTTATCCTCAGCGGCCAGCTGTACGAGCGCACCCATACTCGCGACATGCGTGAAATGGGCGGCCTGTGGTCGCGTATCGCCTACCTGCCGGCCATCAGCCTGTTCTTCGCAGCCGCCTCCCTGGGCCTGCCGGGCACCGGCAACTTCGTCGGCGAGTTCCTGATCCTGATCGGTACCTTCGTCAGCGCGCCATGGATCACTGCGATCGCCACTTCCGGCCTGGTGTTCGGCTCGGTCTACTCGCTGATCATGATCCACCGTGCCTACTTCGGCCCGTCCAAGTCGGATGCGGTGCTGCACGGCATGGATGCTCGCGAACTGATCATGGTGCTGGGACTGGCGGTACTGCTGATCTACATCGGCGTATACCCGCAACCGTTCCTCGATACCTCTGCCGCCACCATGCATGGCGTGCAGCAATGGCTCAGCACCGCCTTCACTCAACTCGCTTCGGCCCGGTAAGAGCGCTATGGACTTTACGATTCAACACTTTATCGCCCTGGCGCCGCTGTTGATCACCAGCGCCACCCTTGTGGTGGTGATGTTGGCGATCGCCTGGCGTCGCAACCACTCCCAGACCTTCCTCCTCTCGGTGGCGGGTCTGAACCTGGCATTGCTGTCGATCTTCCCGGTGCTGAAAGTGGCACCCTTGGCGGTCACGCCGCTGTTGCAGATCGACCAGTTCGCCTGCCTGTACATGGCCCTGATCCTGGTGGCCACCCTGGCCTGCGTCACCCTGGCCCACGCCTACCTGGGCGATGGTGGCAGCGGTTACCCGGGCAACCGCGAAGAGCTGTACCTGCTGATCCTCCTGGCCGCCGCCGGTGGCCTGGTGCTGGTCAGCGCGCAGAACCTGGCCGGCCTGTTCATCGGCCTGGAACTGCTGTCGGTACCGGTCTACGGCCTGGTGGCCTATGCCTTCTTCAACAAGCGCTCCCTGGAAGCCGGCATCAAGTACATGGTGCTGTCGGCCGCCGGCTCGGGCTTCCTGTTGTTCGGCATGGCCCTGCTCTACGCAGAAGCCGGCAGCCTGAGCTTCAGTGGCATCGGCCATGCCCTGGCGGCCACCGGCCTGCCAAGCCCGCTGGCGCAACTGGGCCTGGGCATGATGCTGATCGGCCTGGCGTTCAAGCTGTCGCTGGTGCCCTTCCACCTGTGGACCCCGGACGTCTACGAAGGGGCCCCGGCACCGGTGGCGGCCTTCCTGGCCACCGCCAGCAAGGTCGCGGTGTTCGCCGTGCTGGTGCGCTTGTTCCAGCTGTCGCCAGTGGCCAGCAGCGGCGTCCTGAGCAACGTCCTGACCGTGATCGCCATTGCCTCGATCCTGGTGGGTAACCTGCTGGCGCTGACCCAGAGCAACCTCAAGCGCCTGCTGGGTTACTCGTCCATCGCCCACTTCGGTTACCTGCTGATCGCCCTGGTGGCGAGCAAGGGCCTGGCGATGGAAGCCATCGGCGTGTACCTGGTCACCTACGTGATCACCAGCCTGGGCGCCTTCGGCGTGATCACCCTGATGTCCTCGCCCTACAAAGGTCGCGACGCCGACGCCCTGTACGAGTACCGCGGCCTGTTCTGGCGCCGTCCGTACCTGACCGCCGTGCTCACCGTGATGATGCTGTCCCTGGCCGGTATCCCGCTGACCGCGGGCTTCATCGGCAAGTTCTACATCATCGCCACCGGTGTCGAAGCGCACCAATGGTGGCTGGTAGGCTCGCTGATCCTGGGTAGCGCCATCGGCGTGTTCTACTACCTGCGCGTGACGGTCACCCTGTACCTGATCGAGCCGAACCTGCGTCGCGTCGATGCCCAACTGCACTGGGAACAGAAAGCCGGTGGCGTCATGCTGCTGGCCATCGCGGTGCTGGCGTTCTTCCTCGGCGTGTACCCGCAGCCACTGCTGACCCTGGTCCAGCATTCCGGCCTGGCGGGCTGATCGCCCAAGCGACAACGCTCCAAACAGAACGGCACCTTCGGGTGCCGTTTTTTATTTCAGGCGCCACGCCCTCCCCTCTTCCCACGCACCGCCACCGAGGTGATGAATATCCGCCAGCAACTCAACCTCTCGCGCTCGGTATTCGCCATGTACCTGCGCACCAACACCCGGACCCTGGAGAACTGGGAACAGGGCCGCGCTCCCCCCAATGCCCAGGCCACTACCCTGATACGCCTGGTGGAGCGCTATCCCGACACGGTGGAACGCCTCGCTTCGCTGGCCTGAGCCAGCAGGCAGCGTTCAACAGGCAACAAAAAACCCGCGCCAGGCGGGTTTCTTGTTGTAGCGAACGTCGGCTCAGTCAGCCAGGCGCCAGGTAGTGCCGCCCTTGCCATCTTCCAGGATCACGCCCATGGCGGTGATCTGGTCGCGGATTCGGTCGGATTCGGCCCAGTCCTTGTTGGCACGAGCCGCCAGGCGAGCCTGGATAAGCGCCTCGACCTGCTCTGCATCGACCCGATTGCCAGCACCGGCCTGCAGGAAGTCCTCGGCCTCCAGCTGCAATACGCCCAGCACATCGGCCAGTTGCCGCAAGCGGGCCGCCAGGCCAGCCGCCGCATCGAGGTCGCTCTCACGCAGGCGGTTGATCTCGCGCACCATCTCGAACAGCACGGCACAGGCTTCCGGGGTACCGAAGTCGTCGTTCATCACCTGGGTGAAACGCTCGACGAAGGCCTCGCCGCCGGCAGGGGCCACTTTCGGCAGGCCCTTGAGCGCGTGGTAGAACCGCTCCAGGGCGCCCTTGGCGTCCTTGAGGTTGTCTTCCGAGTAGTTGATCGCGCTGCGGTAGTGGCTGGACACCAGCAGGTAGCGCACCACCTCCGGATGGTACTTGTCGAGCACGTCGCGAATGGTGAAGAAGTTGTTCAAGGACTTGGACATCTTCTCGCCGTTGATGCGAATCATGCCGCAGTGCATCCAGGCATTGGCGTAGGTCTTACCGGTGGCTGCCTCGCTCTGGGCGATCTCGTTCTCGTGGTGCGGGAACTCCAGGTCGCTGCCACCGCCATGGATGTCGAAGGTCTCGCCCAGGCAGCAGGTGGACATCACCGAGCACTCGATATGCCAGCCCGGACGCCCGGCGCCCCACGGCGACTCCCAGCTCGGCTCGCCCGGCTTGGTGGCCTTCCACAGGACGAAGTCCAGCGGGTCCTGTTTCGCTTCGTCGACCTCGATCCGCGCACCGATACGCAGGTCCTCGATCTTCTTGCGCGACAGCTTGCCGTAGCCCATGAACTTGGCGACGCGGTAGTACACGTCACCATTGCCAGGCGCGTAGGCATAACCCTTGTCGATCAAGGTCTGGATCATGCTCAGCATGCCAGGGATATGATCCGTGGCCCGTGGCTCCAGGTCCGGCTTCTTGATGTTCAGCCGGGCCTCGTCCTCGTGCATGGCCGTGATCATGCGCTCGGTCAACGCGTTGTACGGCTCGCCGTTCTCCCGTGCCCGATTGATGATCTTGTCTTCGATATCGGTGATGTTGCGCACGTAGGTCAAGTTGTAGCCGCTGAAACGCAACCAGCGGGTCACCAGGTCGAAGGCGACCATGCTGCGGCCGTGGCCGATGTGGCAGTAGTCGTACACGGTCATCCCGCACACGTACATGCGCACATTGTTGCCATCCAGGGGCTTGAAGACTTCTTTGCTCTTGGTGAGCGTGTTGTAGATCGTTAGCACGTTAGTTCCTTGACTGAATCACTGACCCCAGGAGTCGCGCAGGGTCACGGTACGGTTGAATACCGGGGCACCTGGTTTCGAGTCCTTGATATCCGCGCAGAAGTAGCCTTCGCGCTCGAACTGGAAACGGTCCTCCGGCTGTGCGTTGCCCAACGAGGGTTCGGCACGACAACCAGTGAGCACTTGCAGGGAGTCAGGGTTGATGTTGTCCAGGAAACTGGCGCCGTCCTCGGCCTTCTCCGGGTTCGAGGAACGGAACAGGCGATCGTACAGGCGTACTTCGCACTCGACGCTGGCGGCGGCCGGCACCCAGTGGATCACGCCCTTGACCTTGCGGCCCTCCGGGTTCTTGCCCAGGGTGTCCGGATCGTAGGAGCAACGCAGTTCGACGATGTTGCCATCGGCATCCTTGATCGCCTCGTCGGCGCGGATCACGTAGCTGCCGCGCAGGCGCACTTCACCGGCCGGCTCCAGGCGCTTGTAGCCTTTTGGCGGCTCTTCCATGAAGTCGTCACGATCGATGTAGATTTCACGGGCGAATGGCAGCACGCGCACGCCCATGTCTTCTTTCGGATGACGCGGCAGCTCGAGGTTCTCGACCTGGCCTTCCGGGTAGTTGGTGATCACCACCTTCAATGGACGCAGCACGCACATGGCACGCGGGGCGCTCTGGTCGAGGTCGTCACGAATGCTGAATTCGAGCATGCCGAAATCCACCACGCCGTCGGAACGGTTGGTGCCGATCATCTCGCAGAAGTTACGGATCGACTTGGGGGTGTAGCCACGACGGCGGAAGCCCGACAGGGTCGACATGCGCGGGTCGTCCCAGCCGTTGACGTGCTGCTCGTCCACCAGTTGCTTGAGCTTGCGCTTGCTGGTGATGGTGTAGTTCAGGTTCAGGCGGCTGAACTCGTACTGGCGTGGCTTGCACGGCACCGGCAGGTTGTCCAGGAACCACTCGTACAGCGGACGATGGCTTTCGAACTCCAGGGTGCAGATCGAATGGGTGATGCCTTCGATGGCGTCCGACTGACCGTGGGTGAAGTCGTAGATCGGGTAGATGCACCACTTGTCACCGGTCTGGTGGTGATGGGCATGGCGAATGCGGTAGAGGATCGGGTCGCGCAGGTTCATGTTCGGCGAGGCCATGTCGATCTTGGCCCGCAGTACGCGTTCACCGTCCTTGAACTCGCCGGCCTTCATGCGGGCGAACCAGTCCAGATTCTCTTCCACCGAGCGCTCGCGGAACGGGCTGTTCTTGCCCGGCTCGGTGAGGGTGCCACGGTATTCCTTGGCCTGCTCGGGAGTCAGGTCGTCGACATAGGCCTTGCCCGCCTTGATCAGCTCCACCGCCCAATCGTGCAACTGGTCGAAATATTGCGAGGCATAGCGCACTTCACCGGCCCACTCGAAGCCCAGCCACTTGACGTCGCGCTCGATGGCGTCGATGTACTCCTGGTCTTCCTTGGCCGGGTTGGTATCGTCGAAACGCAGGTGGGTGACGCCGCCGAATTCCTGGGCCAGGCCGAAGTTCACGCAGATCGACTTGGCATGACCGATGTGCAGGTAGCCGTTGGGCTCCGGCGGGAAGCGGGTCACGATCTGAGAGTGTTTACCCGAATCCAGGTCCGCCTGGATGATCGGGCGCAGGAAGTTGACCGGTACGGCCGGTCCAGTCTTGGAATTGGAGGTAGGGTCGACAGTGGGCTTGCTCATAGGATCCTTGAACGTACAAGTGCGCGGCCGGATGCGGCCTGATAAATCAAAACGGATATCATAGCCGATGCTGTCAAGTGCCTGACAGAGCGCAGCTTTAAAACTGCGGCTATTAATAGCAGGCAAGTTAAAAAACCACCTCGAAATTCGCGGCTCTCAGGCTAAACTGCGCTCCTTGGCCGCAGGATGCGCCAGATCGGTCCGGACCGCTTGCCTGTCCCGGCCCCGAAGATTTCTTGAAAACGCTTTCCTTATAAAGAGTACCGACCATGACCCAAGTCAAACTGACCACCAACCACGGCGAGATCGTGCTGGAACTGAACGCCGAGAAAGCCCCGTTGACCGTGGCCAACTTCGTCGAATACGTGAAAGCCGGTCACTATGAAAACACCGTCTTCCACCGCGTCATCGGTAACTTCATGATCCAGGGCGGTGGTTTCGAACCTGGCATGAAAGAGAAGAAAGACAAGCGTCCAAGCATCCAGAACGAAGCGGACAACGGCCTTTCCAACGACAAGTACACCATCGCCATGGCCCGCACCATGGAGCCGCATTCGGCCTCCGCGCAGTTCTTCATCAACGTCACCGACAACAGCTTCCTCAACCACAGCGGCAAGACCGTGCAGGGCTGGGGCTACGCAGTATTCGGCAAGGTGATCGCCGGCACCGAAGTGGTCGACAAGATCAAGGGCGTGGCCACCACCATGAAGGCCGGCCACCAGGACGTACCCGCAGAAGACGTGATCATCGAGAAAGCCGAGATCATTGAGTGATACTGCTGATTTCAGACCTGCATCTGGAAGAGCAACGCCCGGACATCACCCGGGCGTTTCTGGATTTACTCGGTGGCCGCGCCCGCGGCGCCGAGGCGCTGTACATCCTCGGCGACTTCTTCGAGGTATGGATCGGCGACGATGCCATGACCCCCTACCAGCTTTCTATCTGCCAGGCATTGCGGGAACTGAGCGACAGCGGTACGCAAGTCTTCCTGATGCATGGCAATCGCGACTTCCTGCTCGGCAAGGCCTTCTGCAAGGCCGCCGGCGCCACCCTGCTCAAGGACCCCTGCGTCGTCGAGTTATACGGCGAACCGGTGCTGCTGATGCACGGTGACAGCCTGTGCACTCGGGACGAGGCTTACCAGCGCATGCGCCGTTACCTGCGCAACCCGCTGAGCCTGTGGATCTTGCGAAACCTGCCACTGCGCACCCGGCACAAGCTGGCACGCAAGCTGCGCAACGAAAGCCGGGCGCAGACCCGCATGAAGGCCAACGATATTGTCGATGTGACCCCCGACGAAGTACCGAGGGTGATGCAACAGCACGGTGTACGCACCCTGGTGCATGGCCATACCCATCGTCCGGCGATCCACAAGCTGCAAATCGGCGAGCAAGCGGCCAAGCGCATCGTACTGGGCGACTGGGATCGACAGGGTTGGGCGTTGCAAGTGGATGAACAAGGCTTCCACCTGGCGGCCTTCGACTTCATGCCCTGCGTACCGGCCCTGCCCGACTCACCCTAGGCACTTGCTGCCCGGGTGATGGAGCCGACTGGCCAAGAGCCGGTTGAACCGGTGACGGATTCAACGAGCTCTTGGCTGGCACCCGGCCTTGGCCAGGCCTCAGTGCCCGGCCGACGCCGGCCCCGCCTTGGCGGCGAACGGCGGCTTGGCCAGCCACACCAGCAGGATCAGCCCCATGAAACTCCAGCCCAGCAACGTGAAGTAATCCACCGTGGACAGCATGTAGGCCTGGCTGGTGAGGATCTGGTCAAGTTGTGCATAGGCCTTGGTGCTCGCCCCGCCCAGGCTGCTCAGGGTATCCCGGGTAGCCGGATCGAAGGTGCTGATGTGCTCGCTCAGATAGGCATGGTGCTGGTCCGCCCGGCGAATCCAGATCCAGGTGGTCAGCGATGCCGCGAAGCTCCCGCCCAGGGTCCGCAGGAACGTCGCCAGGCCGGCACCATCGGCAATTTCGTGGGGCGGCAGGTCCGACATCAGGATGCTCAGGGTCGGCATGAAGAACAGCGCCACGCCAATGCCCATGAACAACTGCACCAGGGCGATGTGCTGGAAGTCCACCTCGTTGGTGAAACCGGCGCGCATGAAGCAGCTCAGGCCAATGGCCAGGAACGCCAGGCCGGCGAGCAGGCGCAGGTCGAACCGGTGGGCGTACTTGCCGACGAAGGGCGACATCACGACCGGCAGGATCCCGATCGGCGCAACGGCCAACCCGGCCCAGGTGGCGGTGTAGCCCATCTGGGTCTGCAACCATTGCGGCAGGATCAGGTTGATCCCGAAGAACCCGGCATACCCCCCTACCAGCACGATGGTGCCGATCCGGAAGTTGCGGTGGGCAAACAGCCGCAGGTTGACCACCGGATGCCGATCGGTCATTTCCCAGATCACGAAGACCGCCAGGGCGATCACCGAGACCAGCGTGCCGATAATGATGAAGCTGGACTCGAACCAATCCAGGTCGTTGCCCTTGTCGAGCACGATCTGCAACGCCCCGACCCCGACGATCAGGCTGAGCAGGCCGATGTAGTCCATCGGCTGGCGACTGGTGACCACCGGCCGCGCCTTGAGCTGCTGCATCACCACCCAGGCGGCGAACAACCCGATGGGGATGTTGATGAAGAAGATCCAGGGCCAACTGTAGCTGTCGGTGATCCAGCCCCCCAGGATCGGCCCGGCGATCGGTGCCACCACCGTGACCATCGCCAGCAATGCCAGGGCCATCCCCCGTTTCGCCGGAGGGTACACGGCAATCAGCAGGGTCTGGGTCATTGGATAAAGAGGACCGGCCACCACTCCCTGCAATACCCGAAAGCCCACCAGCTCGGGCATCGAGGTGGAAATACCACACAGGAACGAGGCCAGCACGAACAGCAGCGTGGCCCAGATGAACAGCTTCACTTCACCGAAACGTCGGCTCAGCCAGCCGGTCAACGGCAAGGCGATAGCGTTGCTCACGGCGAACGAGGTAATCACCCAGGTGCCCTGCTCCGAGCTCACGCCCAGGTTGCCGGAAATGGTCGGCAACGCCACGTTGGCGATAGTGGTGTCGAGCACTTGCATGAAGGTTGCTAGCGACAGGCCGATGGTACTCAGCAGGAGGCTGGGGGGCGTGAAAGAGGCATTATTGCTCATCGCGAATCCCTTGGAACTGGACAGGCGCCTCGGTCGCTAGGCGCAACCGAGACTGGCGGATTGGCGAATCAGCGCTTGGCGGTCTTGCCGAGGGTCGCGCTGTTGTCGTGGATCAGGCGCGCAATCAAGGCATCGGCTTCGCCCAACTGACGGTCGTAGACGTTGGTGCTGAAGGAAGCCTGCTGCGGTGGCTGCTGGGCCAGGACCGGACCGCTCTGGTCCCGCAGGTTGACGTTGACCACCGTCGACAGGCCAACCCGCAGCGGGTTCTTGGCCAACTCCTCGGCATTGATATGAATGCGCACCGGCACCCGTTGCACGATCTTGATCCAGTTACCGGTAGCGTTTTGCGCCGGTAGCAGGGAGAAGGCACTGCCAGTACCGGCACCGAGACTGTCGACCGTACCGCTGTACTTCACATCGCTGCCATAGATATCCGCCTCGATGTCCACCGGCTGGCCGATGCGCATGTCGCGCAATTGGGTTTCCTTGAAGTTGGCGTCGATCCACAGCTGGTCCAGGGGAATCACCGCCATCAGGGCCGTACCCGGCTGGACCCGCTGGCCCAACTGCACAGTGCGCTTGGCCACATAACCGGTAACAGGCGCGATCAGGGTGCTGCGGGCATTGTTCAGGTAGGCCTGGCGCAGTTGCGCAGCGGCCGACTGCACATCCGGATGGTTGGAAACCACGGTGTCGTCCACCAGGGCGTTGGTGGTGGCAAGTTGCTGCTGGGCATTGGCCAGGGCATTTTGCGCGGTGGTCAGGTCATCCCGGGCATGGGACAGCTCCTCCTGGGAAATCGCTCCGCTGGCCGCCAGGTTCTTGCGGCGACTGAAGTTGTCCTGGGCTTTTTGCACCTCGGCCTTCTGCGCCGCCACCTGGGCCCGCATGCCATCGACATTGCTGTACAGGCCGCGCACCTGGCGCACGGTACGGGCCAGGTTGGCCTCGGCGCTCTGCAGGCCGACCTGGGCATCGTTAGGGTCGAAGTTGATCAGCACCTGGCCTTCGTGCACCAGGTCGCCATCATCGGCACCAATGCTGACCACGGTACCGGTGACCAGCGGAGTGATCTCCACCACGTTGCCATTCACATAGGCATCGTCGGTGTTCTCGTTCCAGCGGCCATAGAGTTCATGCCAGGCGAATACGCCCAATCCGCCCAGGATGACGATAGCGGTCAACCCCAGGAGCATCATCTTGCGCTTGCGCGGATTGGCGTTGTCCGGAGTGCTTGCAGTGTTTTGAGTGTCGGCGTTAGCCATGACAAATACCTCGAATTATGGAGTCTGCAGGACGGCGGTCGGGCTGGCCGAAGCCAGGTTCTGGGCATCGAAGCCGCCCCCCAGGGCTTGCATCAACTGGATCGACAGATCGATCTGCTGGGCATTGAGCGTGGCCAACTGGCGCTGGGCCTGCAGCAGTTGCTGCTCGATGCTCAGCACATCCAGATAGTTGCCAATGCCGGAGCCGTAGCGCTGGACCACGGTGTCGTAGGAGTCCTGGGCAATATCGGTCGCATGTTGCTGGGCACCGATCTGCCGCCCGATGTCGCGCAACTGGGCAACGCTGTCGCTGACATCCCCCAGGGCCGTCACCAGGGTCTTGTTGTATTGGGCTACCGCCAGGTCATAGTCGGCATCCCGGGCGTCGAGACTGGCCCGCAGGCGACCGCCATCGAAAATCGGCAGCGAGACCGTCGGGGCGATAGTGAAGAACCGGCTGGCCGAGCCGAACATCGCGTCTCCCAGCAACGACTCGGCACCGGCGCTGGCGCTCAGGTTGAGGTTGGGATAGAAGCGGGTCTTGCTGGCATCGATGTCCTTGCTCGCCGCCTCCACACGCCAACGGGCCGCCACCAGGTCGGGACGACGGCCCAACAACTCGGCGGGCAGGGTCGATGGCAAGGCCACGGCACTGGCTTGCAGGACTTTCGGCCGGCTGATCTCGTCAGCCCGGCCCGGGCCTTTGCCCAGCAGCACGGCCAGGGCGATCTTCGCGCTCTGCAGTTGTTTTTCAGCATCGATCAGGCTGGCCTGGGCACCAGCCTCCAGACTCTCGGTCTGTTGATACTGGTATTGACTGTCGATCCCGGCACTCAGGCGCCGCTGGCTGAGCTCCAACATCTGCCGGGTACGCTTGAGATCCTCGGCGGCCAGGTCATGGACAATATGGGCATGCCCCAGGTCGCTGTAGGCGCGGGCGACATCGGCGGCCAGGGTCAGGCTCGCGGCCTGGCGATCGACCTCGGCGGCCCGGGCCTGGCCCAATGCGGCTTCCCAAGCGGCACGCTGGCCACCCCAGAGATCGAAGTTGTAGTTGAAGCTGGCGCTGATGTTACGCACCGTGGAGTAGGCACCACCCTGGCCACGCGGGTCCTGGTCACGAGCCAGGCGCGAACGGCTGGCACCGGCCTTGGCATCCAGGGTCGGCATTCTTTCAGCATCGGCAGCGTAGGCGGCAGCGCTGGCCTGGTGGGCCCGGGCACTGGCGATCTGCATATCCGGGCTGTCCCGCAGGGCTTCCTGGATCAGGCCGTCGAGCTGGCTGTCGCCCAGGCTCTTCCACCAGTCGCTGCGGGGCCAGGCCGCTGGCGACAGCGACACGCCATTTAAGGCCTTGCCGGTGGCCAGGCTTTGCGCCGACAGGCTCACACCCTCGGTATCCAGGCCGCTGTAGTTGGCGCAACCGGCCAGGCTCATGGCCAAGAGCACCAGGCTGACACGCGTGCGCAAGACTTTACTGCTCATTTAGCACCTACCCGCTGGATGGTGATCGGGTCACCCGCTGCCAGCAAAATTTTCTTCAGGATCTGCTCTAGCGTGCCCAGCTCCTCGGGCGTGATCGCCCCCACCAACTGGTTCATCGCTTCGGCACCGATGTGTGGCAGCCGATCCGCCAGCTTGCGTCCTTCTTCCGTGAGTAACAGTTGCACTTGGCGCCGATCGCCTTCCGAGCGTTTGCGGGCAAGAAAATCCTTTTGTTCCAGGCGGTCGAGCATGCGGGTCATCGAGCCGCTGTCCAGCGACAGGTGACGGCACAGCTCGGCCGGGGTATCGACATCGAACTGCGCCATGATGATCAGCACCTTGAACTGCGCGGCCGTGATGCCATGGGGTTCCATGTGGGTGTCGATGATCCGGTCCTTGAGCAAGGCCGCACGTCCCAGCAGCAACCCGAGATGGCAATTGTGAAAGTTGTCCGGCTGGAAATGCTTCATCTGACCACCGTTAGCTGCCTAGGCAGGGATAATGTGTCGAGATGTTACTGCCTAGGCAGCGAATGTCAACGTAATAATTAGCATGCTCTTTATTTGCAGGATGAACGCAAGCTCACAGTGGCCAGGAACCACTGCGCGAGCCCTCAGGGAAATGCAATCGAGAAAGGGCCCTGGGGCCGCCGCACTGCGGATCGATACAGGTCCTGTGGACCTTGGCGCATGCGGCGGCGACAGGGAGCGCGAGGCTAGAAGTCGCGTTTGTAGAAGATGTCCAGGGAGCTGGCGAAGCCGCTCGCGGCCTCCAGGTAGACCTTCTTGCTCAACTTGTAGCGCAGGGCAATGGTGCTGGCTGGCTCGAAGACGCCCACACCGTAGCGCAGGCTGAGCTTCTCGGAGATGCTGCCACTGGCCACCACGCTCGTCGCGTTACCAGAGCCCTGGGTGTCCAGTTGGAAGTCCTGGATCCCCAGGTTCTTGGCGATACCGCCGGTCAGCTCCGCACTCCCCATCAAACCCAGGCCAAGGGCGGCCTGGGCCAGCATGTTGTTGTCTTCGCCGTTGGAGCTCAGTGGCCGCCCCAATACCAGATAAGACAGGGCCTGCTCCTGGCCCATGGCCGGTTCGGAGAAAATCTGGGTCGTCGGCTGTTCGGCGCTCCCGCTCAAGCGAATCCCGGCAATCACATTGTCGGTCTGGCGCACCGCCTCGATATCCAGGTACGGCTGGTCGATCGGCCCGGCGAACAATAGCCGCGCCCGCCGCACGGTCAGGCGCTGGCCGTAGGCGCGATAACGTCCATCGTTGAGCCACAGCTCGCCGCGGGTATCCAGGTTGTCGCCAATATGCACATGACCTTGCAGGTTGGCGGTCAGGCCGAAACCGGAAAACGCCAGCTTGTCCTGGCCGACCTCCACATCGATGTTCATGGCCATGGCCATGGGCGCCTTGCCCTCGACGGCCTGCTGGCCAACGATCACCGTGTCATCGGAAACCTTGACCGTCGATGGCGGCAGTTCACGCACGGTGATCTGCCCCTTGGGGATCAGGACCTTGCCGACGACCGCCAGCTTGTTGTCCTGCAACGAGATTTTCAGGTCGGGCGCCACTTCCAGCGCGGCATAGGGCTCGACCGTCACCGGCAGTTGGGTCCCCTTGAGATTCAGGTCCACCAGCAGTTCGCGGCCCCAGGCGATATTGCCGTTCAGGCTGCCCTGCCCGTTCTTGCCGCCTTTCCAGCCGCCATCCAGGCGTACGCTCTCCCCCATGATCTGCGCTGTGAGCTGCAAATCCTCGAGGCTGGTGGGCAGCTCGGAACCGGAGACCTGGCCTCCAGTCAGCTGCAAATTGCCATTGACCTGCGGAGCCAGGAGGCTGCCGGACAAACGGCCACTGCCATTCAAGCTGCCGCTGAGCTTCTCCACCATGGGCACGAAGGGCCGCGCCACGGACAGGTCCAACCCGCTGAGGCGAAAGTCACCCGATAGCGGCTTGTTCTTGGGTAACGGATTGATCTGGGCCTGGACCATCAGCTCCCCGAGCTTGCCACCGACGAACTGCAACTGGGTGTCGATGCGCCTTGGAGCCAGGCGGGCGTCGAGCTTGAGGGCCTGATAGGGAAAGTCCAGCCATTGGTCCTTGTCCTTGACCCGCAAGGTACCGCCACTGGCATCCAGCAGGATCTGCCCCTTCGGGCCGCTGGCCGGCAAGTCCAACTGCACATCGGCGTTGAGCAGGCCCTTCCAGGCAAAGTCCTTGGGCAACCACTGGGCCAGGCTGTCGATGGGGAAGCGCTTGAGGTGATAGCGCAGTTTCGGGTCGGGCATCAGCCGCTGGTCTTCGCCACACAGGCTGGCGTCACCGCTGATCCAGCAATGGGCACCAAAGTTAAGCGTGCCGCTGGCCAAGCGCTCCAGCTTGGCCGGGCTTTGCAAGGCCCAGTCCTGGCCACCGCTGTGCACTTCGCCGCTGGCCAGGCGCCCACGCCAGTTCCCCTGGTCCAGGGCGCCGTCCAGGCCCAGGGCCAGTTTCAATAGCGGACCTTGCAGGTCCAGTTGCAGCTTCTGCTTCTTGATATCGCCCTGGCCCGACAGGGTCAGGGTGCCCAGGGAAGTCTCTGCGACCTGGATCCCGCCACCCTTGAGATCGAGCTGGGCCTTCTGCCCCGCATCGAGGCTGGCATCGAGCTTGAGGCTCTGCAGATGGTTATCGGCAAAGGCCAGTTGCTGCCCGGAAAGATCCACCTTGCCCTGCGGGGCCTTGAGGGTTCCTGCCAGGTCGAGTCGACCGTTGAGCTGGCCACGCAACTGCGGCCAGAGCTGGCCCAGGCGCGGCATCTTGATATCCAGCTGGCCACTGATTTTCTGCTGCAGGCTCGCCGAGCCATTGACCCGGTTGTCCCCGAGGCGAATGTCCAGGTTGCCCAGTTGCCATTGCTCCCCTGCCCCATCGGCCTTGGCCAGCAGCACCGCAGGCTGGCCGCGCAGGCGTCCCTTGAGGTCCAGATCGGCATTGAGCTTGAGTTGCTGGTTCTTCAGTTCGCCCTGGCTGCGCAACGGGCCGGCCAGGGTACCGGGCAGCTCGGCCAGCCAGTAGGCAGGGTTGATCGCCGATAGTTCCAGGGCCGTATCCCAGGCCACACCGTCGGCAAATTGCAGGTTCAGGTGCCCTTCGGCCTTGCCCTGGCCGGCAGTGAGTTGCAATTGCGGCAGGTAGAGCTTGCCCAGGTCGCCACTGAAGGGGCTGGCCAGGCTGAAAGCCCCCGCCGGACCATCCAGGTCGCCCTTGAAGTTGCCCAGGTAATTGCCATCGCGATACGCCACCTCGGCGTTGAACTTGCGCAACGCCACGGCCGGTTCGTCGATCGACGGATAAAGGCGATGCCAGGGGAAATCCAGCCAGGCCAGCCGGGCCTCGGCAGCGAACCCTTCGGTCCAATCCAACTGCCCGTCGAGCCTGAGGCTTTGCTTGTCGTTGGCCACCAGCTCCAGCGTCGAGATCTGCGCGCCCTTGGCGTCGACCTTGCCTTGCAACGACAAGGCCACGGGCCCCTGCTCAGCTGGCAGGCTGGCCTTGCCTTCAAGCAGGTAGCCATTGTGCAGGTCGCCCTTGCCGGTGAGTTCCAGCTGGTTCAGTTGCAACGTGTCCGGCAAGTCGGCACTGGCCTTGAAGCCATCGGCAGTGATCCGCACCTGGGCCGGCAGGTTCTGCACCAGGGGTTGCAGCTCGCCCGTCAGCCGTCCTTGCAGGTAACCGCTACTGTCGGCGTGCAGCGTGAGGGTCTTGAGCAGCTCGCCGTCGACCTTCAAGGCCAGGTTCCAGGGGTCTTTGCCAGGGGCTGGCAGGCCCAGCCTGCCCTCGGCCGCCAGGGGCCAGTCGCCACTGGGTTGCAGCAGGCCGGACAGCTCCAGGCTCAGGTCGTCACGCTGCAGGTGCAACGTGTCGATGCGCATGCCCTCGCCCGTCCAATGCGCCGACAATTGCAGCCCCTTGAGTTGCTCGCTGCCATCGAGCAACAGGCTGCCAACCCGGACCTGGCCCAGCTCGATGGCCAGCGGCAGGCGCAACTCCGGCAGGCTGATGGGCCCGGAGCTGTCGTCGCTACCGGGAGCGAACTGCAGGCTGACCTGCTCGGCCTCCAGGCGTTCGATGCACAGGGCCATGCGCAACAGGCAGGCGGGGGACCAGGCGAACTGCACCGTATTGATCTCGACCCGGTTGCCATCCAGCTCCCACAGCAGGCGCTCGGCGTGCCATTGGCCACCCAGGCGCCCCTCGAAACGATCCACGCTCAGCCCCGGCACCTGGCCCAGGGCCCAGCGACTGCCGGCCTGGGTCCCGAGAATGGAGGCCAGTACCAAGATGACCAGGATCACCAGCGCAAGGATCGCCAGCAACGTTATCTTCAAACCACGCGTCAAAGCTCTGGCCCCATGGAAAAGTGCAAACGTATGCCGCCGTCGTCATTCATGGCGTGAGCCAGGTCGACACGGATCGGACCGACCGGCGACACCCAGCGCACACCGACCCCGACCCCGGTCTTCAAGCTCGGCAGCTCCAGTTTGTCGAAGGAGTTGCCCTGGTCGATGAACGTCGCGATCCGCCATTTTTCAGCAACGCAGTACTGATACTCGACGCTGCCGGCCATCATGTAGCGGCCACCGATACGGTCGCCCCGGGAGTTTTTCGGTGACAGGCTCTGGTAGTCGTAGCCTCGCACGCTCTGGTCGCCACCGGCGAAGAAGCGCAGGGATGGCGGTATCGACTTGTAACCGTTGGTGGCGCTGCCGCCGAACTGGATCCGCCCGAGCAAACGGTGATCGTCCCAGACGGTGGTCAGGCCCTTGAGCAGGACCGTGCCGTACAACAGGTTGGTATCGGAGCCCAAGCCTTCCTTGGCCAGCTTGGTATCGAACTGGATGCGGTAGCCATTGTGGGGGTCGATGCGGTTGTCACTGCGCAGGTACGAATAGGTGAGGCCCGGCATCAGCAGGTTGCTCAAGCCCGAGTCGTCGCCCAACCGGTACTCTTCCCGTTGGTACTTGAGCGATACCACTCGCTGCCAGCCACTGGGCAACTTGCTGTGCCATTCAGGCCCCAGGGTCACCAGCTTGCTCAGGGTGTCGGTACCGGAAATTTCTTCGTTCTGGTACCCGCCGGCAAAGCGCAGCTTGTCGGTCAATGGTGGGTCCAGCGGAATGTCGTACCACAGGCCGACGTTCTGCCGCGGCTGGGAAACCTCGGCTTCCCAACCGTAGCTGTGGCCTTGCGGGTTGACCCAGTGCCGGGTCCAGTTGGCCTTGACCCGGGGCCCGACGTCGGTGGAGTAGCCCAGGCCCAGGCCCATGGTCCTTGGCTTGCGGGTTTCGAGCTGGACGGCCACCGGGATCACCTCGTGCTCGGCGGCGGTGGGCGCGGCGTCTACCCTCACCCCCTCGAAATAACCACTGGATTGCAGGGCGCGGTTGAGATCGGCGATCAGCTCGGAGTCATAGGGCGTTCCGGACTTGAACGGCACCATGCGCCGCAACAGGTCTTCATCGAACAGCGAATCCCCGCTGAAGCTCACCTTGCCCAGGGCGTAGCGCGGCCCGCTGTCGTAGACCAGCTCGATATCCGCCACGCCGGCCTGGGGGTCCACCCGCAGTTGCTGGCGAGTAAAGCGCCCACTGAAAAAGCCATAGCGCGAAGCCTGGTTCTGGATCAGGCGCTTGGCATCTTCATAGCGCCCATGGTTGAGCACCGAGCCAGGCTTGAGCTGCTCGCTGTCGGGCGTACGAAAGGACTTGAAGGAGGCTGCCGGGCCTTCGACACGAATGGTCACATCCCGCAGGTGCACCGGCTCGCCAGGGTCGATGCGCAACAGCAGGCGCGGCTTATCGCCGCCCCGCACTTCGCTGGAGATCAATGGCTGGTAGTAGCCCAGGGCCTGGGCGGCTTTCTTGGCTTGCTCCTCAGCACCCCGGCTGAACCTCAGCAGGGCTTCTTCATCTCGATCACCAAGATCGCCGATATAACCTTCGATATTGGCCTTAAGCTCATCGTTGGCAGGTTTTACCCTGACAGCCAATTCGCTCTGCGCCAGCGCCGCACAGCTTGTGAACAACAGCAAAAAGCCGCTGGTAAATCTTCCGGAAAACTTCATAGGCGCGGATGCTATCACGAGCTTGGGAGGGCGATAGAGCGCTCAGGGACAAGGAAAGTTCGATTCAGCCCATTGCTCTTTGCAAGTGCTGCGGACTGGGGTGGAAAAACACATGCTCGCGCACCGGCCCCACCGCCACCTCACCGATCTCCTGATAACCCTGGCGCTGGTAGAACGCCAGGTAGCGGGGATTGCCGGTATCCAGCACCACTCCCCGAGAATGCTCGTCCACGGCACACCAATTGTGCACGGCCTCCAACAGTTGCTCGCCAAAATGCTGCCCCTGGAACTGCGGGTGCACTCCCAGCAGCGGCAGAACATGCAATGCATCGCTAGGCAGGCAGGCCCGGACGGCATCGTGATAGTCCAGGTAGCGCCGGGTGCATCGCAAGCCGGTGCTGAGCACCATGCGCATTCTCCAGGCCCAGCTTTCGGTGATCCCCAGCCGACGTTGTGGTGGAGCGATGAGGGCGATGCCGATCAGTCGGTCGTTGACCAACAGGCCAATGGCCGGCAGGTCCTGCATGAAGTGCTGCTTGACCAGCTCGCGTACCGTGGCCCGCACCCGCTGTTCATAACCGGCCCGCTCGGACTCGAAGATGAAGCCGAACGTCGGTTCATGGCGATACGCATGGTAGAGCAGCGACCGCGCTTCACGGGAATAGCCGCTGTCGAGCATATGGACATCGGCAATGACATTGCTGGCATCAGGCATGACGGTCACTCCCTTGGGTCCGGCGCAAATGGCCGTGTACTTGTATTACGAGCCTTGCGCGCCGCTGATCGTTCCCGCGCCCAAGGACATTAGCAGTGCATCGGCGACGCCGCCACGCTGGTCGATCCGGACGTTGTCAGCTAGCATCGTTGTTTTGCCAGGACCGCCGACCATGAAGATCGTCTCGTTCAATATCAACGGGCTGCGCGCCCGCCCCCATCAGCTGGCGGCGCTGATCGACAAACACCAGCCCGATGTCATCGGCCTGCAGGAAACCAAGGTCGCCGACGACCAGTTCCCCCTGGCCGAGATCCAGGAGCTGGGTTATCACGTGCACTACCATGGGCAGAAGGGTCACTACGGTGTCGCACTGCTCTCGCGCCAGGCACCGCTGGCACTGCACAAGGGCTTCGAGAACGACGAAGAAGACGCCCAGCGTCGTTTCATCTGGGGTACCTTCGCCGATGCCGATGGCACCCCGGTGACCATCATGAACGGCTACTTCCCCCAGGGCGAAAGCCGTGACCACCCCACCAAGTTCCCCGCCAAGGAGCGCTTCTACAGCGACCTGCAACAGTTGCTGGAAAGCCGCTTCAACAATGAGCAGCCCCTGGTGGTCATGGGCGATGTGAACATTTCCCCGGAAGATTGCGATATCGGCATTGGCGCCGACAACGCCAAACGCTGGCTCAAGACCGGCAAGTGCAGCTTCCTGCCGGAAGAGCGCGAGTGGATGGCACGCCTGAAGAACTGGGGCCTGGTGGACAGTTTCCGCCACCTGAACCCCGAGGTGGACGACCGCTTCAGCTGGTTCGACTATCGCAGCCGCGGCTTCGAGGTGGAACCCAAGCGCGGCCTGCGCATCGACCTGATCATGGCCTCCCGGGGATTGTTGCCACGGATCAAGGATGCCGGAGTCGACTATGACCTGCGAGGCATGGAGAAACCTTCTGACCATGCGCCGATCTGGCTCGAGCTGAGCTGATTGCCAGGCACAAAAAAGCCCATCTGACGATGGGCTTTTTTCTACCAGTTTACAGCTGGACGCGCTGGACTCGGTCAGTGGTGCCGGCGCTGGCAATCTCGCCGATGGCCCTCTCCAGGGACTCTTCCGAATCGTACAGGTGACTGGTGAGGATCACCTCATTGCCGGACTTGAGCTTGAAATATGGCTTGCCGCCCGCCGAAATTTTCTTGACGTAGCGCTCGGCGAAGGAGCAGTGTGCGCGGAACAGGCCGAGGGCTGCCTCGGCACTGTCCCGGCAGGGGTAGCGGTCGCTTTGAAGCATGGTCTGCGCCTCCTTTGTCTTGAGCAAGAATCTGCACGCACCACTGCCATACTGCTTCAGTTCAAACCAGGCACTCATTTGCAACTCCTTTGAAAGTCACGAGAACTGGCAGCTCCACGCTGCCGGGGCATCTGCGGGGATGACGCGTTGGCAGTCGCCCCAATCCCCTACAGACAAAGTTGTCCACTCTACGTAGGCCTCAAAGGCTGGTCTTTAGGAAAGATCTCAAAAAATCTAGAGAAAACAGCTATTTATAGCGTAGGACTTTCGCCATTTATTGAAGGCAAGCGCCCTTCGTCACATCCCTGTCACCTCCCTGACTTAATCTCGCCGGCACGTACCTCTTCCTCTATATAGAAGGCCAGTGCCACCATGCCCCGCGTTGCTTCCGCCAGTGAACGAGATATCTGGTGCAGGACCATCAGCCTGTTCCTGATCGGCTTCATTTGTTATGCCCTGCCCTGGTCGGCATTCGCTGCCCTGCCCCTGGTTGCGGATAACGCGGCGGTCCTGCGAATCCAGGGCTCCAACACCATTGGGGCACGGCTCGGCCCGGCACTGGCCAAGGGCTTGATGGAGCAGCAGGGCCTGCGCGACATCAAGATCCTGGCAAACAGCAAGGACAATGAGCAGCAGATCGTCGGCCTGACGCCCCAAGGCCGCCAGGTCCGGATAGACGTGGCCGCCCATGGCTCGAGCACCGGCTTTGCCGCCCTGAAGAACACCCGGGCCGACCTGGCGGCCTCATCGCGCCCGATCAGGGACAGCGAGCTGGTGGAACTGGAAAGCCTCGGCGACCTGAAAAGTCCTGGCGCCGAGCAGGTCATCGCCATCGATGGCCTGGCGATCATCCTGCATCCACACAATCCCCTAACCCGCCTGAGCACCGAGCAACTGGCGCGCCTGTTCAGCGGCGAGGCCAAGACCTGGGAAGAATTGGGGGGGATCGGTGGCCCGGTTCATCTCTATGCCCGGGATGATCAGTCCGGCACCTACGACACCTTCAAGGAACTGGTGCTGGGCGGACGCGGCAAAAGCCTGAGTGCCACAGCAAAACGCTTCGAGTCCAGCGAACAGCTATCCGATGCAGTCAGCCAGGACCCTCAAGGCATCGGTTTCATCGGCCTGCCCTACGTGCGCCAGGCCAAGGCGGTGGCCATCGCCGACGGTGACTCGCAGCCCATGCTGCCACTCAACAGCCTGATCGCCACCGAGGACTATCCGCTGTCGCGTCGGTTGTACCTGTACCTGCCACCCACTAGCCAAAACCCCTGGGCCGAGGCCCTGGTCAACTTTGCCCAAAGCGCCAAGGGACAGGCCATCGTGGCCGCCAATGGCTTCGTCGCCCAGACCGTACGAGCCATGAGCGTGACGCCCAGCTCGCAGATGCCCGAGGCCTACCAGGCCCTGACCCGGGAGGCCCAGCGCCTGAGCGTGAACTTTCGCTTCGAGGAAGGCAGCGCCAACCTGGACAACAAGGCCCGCCAGGACCTGAACCGCGTCCTGGACTACCTGCGCCAGCACGGCAAGATGACTCGCCAAGTGACCCTGGCCGGATTCGGCGATGACAAGAGCGACCCGAGCCGGGCCGCGCTGCTGTCCAAGTTGCGGGCCATGGCGGTGCGTCGGGAGCTGGTGAAAAGTGGTGTGGTGTTCCGCGAAATTCGCGGCTTCGGTGCGCAACTGCCGGTAGCGGCCAACACCGCCGACGAGGGGCGAATCAAGAACCGGCGGGTGGAGGTCTGGGTCTACTGAAACAACGCTCGCTACCTGTCGGCAAGTTGCACCGACAGGTAGCGCAGTCGCCTGGTCAGTGGCCGCCGCTGCGCATCAATTCGCGGGGCACGTACTTGCCGATCTCGTACTTGCCGATCGCCGCGCGGTGCACTTCATCCGGACCATCGGCCAGGCGCAGGGTACGCTGCATCGCATACATGTAGGCCAGCGGGAAGTCATTGGAAACACCGGCCCCGCCATGGATCTGGATCGCCCGGTCGATCACCCGCAGGGCCACGTTCGGCGCCACCACCTTGATCTGGGCAATCTCGCTCTTGGCCACCTTGTTACCGACGGTATCCATCATGTAGGCCGCCTTGAGGGTCAGCAGGCGCGCCATGTCGATCTCCATCCGCGAATCGGCGATCTTGTCGATATTGCCCCCCAGCCGGGCCAAGGGTTTGCCGAACGCGGTGCGGTTCACTGAACGCTTGCACATCAGCTCCAGCGCACGCTCGGCCATGCCGATCGAACGCATGCAGTGGTGGATGCGCCCCGGGCCAAGGCGCCCCTGGGCGATCTCGAAACCACGCCCCTCGCCCAGCAGTACGTTTTCATAGGGCACGCGGACATTGTCGAAGATCACCTCGGCATGACCATGGGGCGCGTCGTCGTAGCCAAAGACCGGCAGCGGACGGACGATCTTCACCCCGGGGGTATCCACGGGCACCAGGATCATCGAGTGCTGCTGGTGGCGCGGCGCATCCGGATTGCTCAGGCCCATGAAGATCAGGATCTTGCAACGTGGATCGCAAGCGCCCGAGGTCCACCACTTCTTGCCATTGATGACCCATTCATCACCATCGCGTACCGCCCGGGCCGCCATATTGGTGGCATCGGACGAGGCCACGTCCGGTTCGGTCATGGCGAAGGCGGAGCGGATCTCGCCACGCAGCAACGGTTGCAACCAGCGCTGCTTCTGCTCCTCGTTGGCATACCGCACCAGCACTTCCATGTTGCCGGTGTCGGGGGCCGAGCAGTTGAAGGGTTCCGGACCAAGCATCGAGCGCCCCATGATTTCCGCCAGAGGTGCGTATTCCAGGTTGGTCAGCCCGGCCCCCAGCTCGGACTCGGGCAGGAACAGGTTCCACAACCCTTCGGCCTGGGCCTTGAGCTTGAGCTCTTCCATGATGGCGGTCGGCTGCCAGCGGTCGCCTTCGGCAACCTGGCGCTCGAAGACCGCTTCAGCCGGATAAACATAGGCATCCATGAACGCGGTGACGCGCTCACGCAGTTCCTGGACCTTGGGGGAATAGGCGAATTCCATGGGCAGCTCTACCTCTAGGCAAACGGGTGTGGAGGGACTGAAATCGATGCTAGTTCAGCTACGAAAATTTACCTAGCCTATTCTCAGCGTGTATTAACATTCATCACCGATATATGATCGGCTGATTCTGCAGGCTCCCAAGCCGCCCCCTCACGTGCCCGTAACGGCCCCTCGCCGAGGCCAACAATAAGAGTGCAGCGCCATGAATCTGAGCAAGGTAGACCTCAACCTCTTCATCGTTTTCGACGCGATCTACACCGAAGCCAACCTGACCCGCGCCGGCCAGATCGTCGGCATCACCCAGCCAGCGGTGTCCAACGCCCTGGCCCGCCTGCGCGAAACCTTCAATGACCCGCTGTTCGTCAGGACCGCCCAGGGCATGGTGCCGACCCCCATGGCGCAGAACATCATCGGCCCGGTGCGCAACGCCCTGTCGTTGCTGCGGGTCTCGGTCCAGGAGAGCCGGATCTTCAACCCCTTGCAGGCGGTGAAAACCTACCGCATCAGCATGACCGACCTGACCGAGGCCGTGATCCTGCCACCGCTGTTCCAGCGCCTGCGGCGCCTGGCGCCGACGGTGGCGATCGAGAGCTTCCTCTCCAAGCGCCGGGAAACCACCAAGGAACTGGCGGCCGGCCGGCTGGATTTCGCCGTGGATGCGCCGCTCAACACCGACCCCCAGGTGCGGCACGTCAAGCTCATGGAAGACCGCTATGTCTGCGCCATGCGCAAGGGCCACCCTCTGGCGGGCAAGGAGAAGTTCACCCTCGACGACTACCTGTCGCTGGCCCATATCCATATCTCCAGCCGACGCAGCGGCCTCGGCCATGTCGACCTGGCCCTGGGCAAGATGGGCATCCAGCGCAAGATCGCCCTGCGCTCCCAGCATTACCTGATGGCCTCGCTGGTCCTGCAGCAGACCGACATGGTCATGACCGTTCCCGCGCGCTTTGCCCGGCGCCACGACCTGCAGGCTTTCAACCTGCCGGTCAACGATGTACCGGCGGTGGAAACCCATCTCTACTGGCACGAAAGCACCGACCAGGACCCGGCCAACCGCTGGATGCGCGAGCAGATGATCGAGCTGTGCCAGCACGTCGCCGTCCAGGAGAAGAAACTCGACCAACAGGCACTTTGAGCCTCGATGTTCGCCAACCCCGCTCCTGCCAATGCCCGCAGGAACCGGGGTGCCCGCGCAGGCGCTGCGCGGGGGATTGCTTGACGTATACGTCAACCTGCCTTTAGCTTAACGCCAAGTCCTATCTTGAGCGCCTCCATGAGCAGCCAGACCTACAGCATTTCCGACCTCGCCCGCGAGCTCGACATCACCACCCGGGCCATCCGCTTCTATGAGGAGCAGGGCCTGCTGGCCCCCGAGCGCCGGGGCCAGGAACGCATCTATTCGCCGCGGGACAAGGTCAGCCTGAAGCTGATCCTGCGGGGCAAACGCATCGGCTTCTCCCTGGCCGAGTGCCGCGAACTGATCGAGCTCTACGACCCCTCCAGCGGCAACCTCAAGCAACTGCACAGCATGTTGGCGAAGATCGCCGAGCGCCGCGAACAACTCGAACAGCAACTGCTGGACATCGAACAGATGAAGCTGGAACTCGACACCGCCGAGGAGCGTTGCACCCAGGCCCTGCAGCAAACCATCCAGAACCAGAACAGCACTGCCCAATAACCTGCGCGAGCAAACGGTTCGCACCGGCATCCGCCATCATTCAGAGAAGGTGAACCCCATGTCCCTCCCCAGCCACGTACGCCTGGTCGAAGTCGGCCCGCGCGACGGCCTGCAAAACGAAGCCCAGCCCATCAGCGTCGACGACAAGGTCCAACTGGTGGACGCCCTGAGTGCCGCAGGCCTTGGCTATATAGAAGTCGGTAGCTTCGTCTCGCCCAAGTGGGTACCGCAGATGGCCGGCTCGGCCGAGGTTTTCGCCCGCATCCAGCGCAAGCCGGGAGTGGTCTATGGCGCCCTGGCGCCCAACCTGCGCGGTTTCGAGGATGCCCTGGCGGCCGGGGTCAAGGAAGTCGCGGTGTTCGCCGCGGCCTCGCAAGCCTTCTCCCAGCGCAATATCAATTGCTCCATCAGTGAAAGCCTGGCGCGCTTCGTGCCGATCATGGACGCCGCACGACAGCACGGCATCAGCGTGCGCGGCTATGTGTCCTGTGTACTGGGCTGCCCCTATGAAGGCGAAGTGGCTGCCGAGCAAGTGGCCGCGGTTGCCCGCGAGCTCTACGCCATGGGCTGCTACGAAGTCTCCCTGGGCGACACCATCGGCACCGGTACTGCCGGCGCGACTCGCCGGATGTTCGAGGTCGTGGGTGCCCAGGTCCCCCGAGACAAGCTCGCCGGGCACTTCCACGATACCTACGGCCAGGCCCTGGCCAATATCTACGCCAGCCTGCAGGAAGGCATCGCGGTATTCGACAGTTCCGTCGCCGGCCTGGGCGGTTGCCCCTACGCCAAGGGCGCCAGCGGTAACGTCGCTACCGAGGATGTGCTGTACCTGCTCGATGGCCTGGGTATCCATACCGGTGTCGACCTGGAGCAGTTGATCCAAGCCGGGAATCGCATCAGCCAGGTAGTGGGACGCCCCACCGGCTCACGCGTGGCCAAGGCACGTAGCGCCCAATAGAAGCGATGTGCGGCCGGTGTGTTACCGGCCGCTCTGGAATGGGGCAGTAACGAGTAACACGGAAACAGTTTGTTGATTTTCTTACGATACAGATTGTCCTACAAAATCATCAAGCTATTGATTTTAAAGGACTTTAAAAAGTTGGCACGGCTTCTGCTATCTCTATGGCATAACAAGAATAAAAAGCTGCAAACCTAATAAAAATAAGACGTAACGACTCTGACATAACAAAAACAACACGGCAGAGACGCAGCTAACAGATTTTTTTGGAGAAGGTGCACTGTGCGGGACGGCTTGCAAGAGTCATCCGCAATCGGTCAGAGAACAATAAAACTACCCCTGAGGTAGCTCCCGAACCGGTTGGATCGCCCTGGCGACACATTGAATCAGCGCTCAAAAAAATACGTTTGCTCTTGATCCCGGATGGGGACCGCCAAAAACAGCGGTAAAGGGCCACGGTCGACAAAAACAACAACAGGCCGCCCCTCAATAATAAAAAAAGAGCACGCAACGACAAATTAAAGGGGAGCTTCGGCTCCCCTTTGTGCTTCCTGCCTTTCGTGTTTTCCCGCCCGGCCCGCGTCAGGGGCGGGCACCGGGAGCGATGCCAGCCCCTGAGGCGATCATCCCTTGCCCAGGTGCTCGCGCAACTCCTCGGTGCTGATTTCCCGCATGCGGAACTTCTGGATCTTGCCGGTCACAGTCATCGGGAACTCTTCGACGAACTTGAAGTAACGCGGCGTCTTGAAGTGTGCGATGCGCTCCTTGCACCAGCTCTGCAACTCCAGCTCATCGGCCGAACGCCCGGGGTGGAACTTGATCCAGGCCACGATCTCCTCGCCATATCGAGTGCAAGGCACCCCCACCACCTGCACATCGGCCACCGCCGGGTGGGTGAAGAAGAATTCCTCCAGCTCCCGCGGATAGATGTTCTCGCCACCGCGAATGATCATGTCCTTGTTGCGCCCGGCAATACGCACGTACCCCTGCTCGTCCATCGTCGCCAGGTCGCCGGTGTGCATCCAGCCGGCCGGGTCGATGGACTCGCGGGTGCTTTCGGGGTTGTTCCAGTAACCGAGCATCACGCTATAGCCCCGGGTGCAGAGCTCGCCGATGGCGCCACGTGGCAACACATTGCCGGCCTCATCGATGATCTTGCTTTCCAGGTGCGGCTGAGTGCGCCCCACGGTGGTCACCCGCAGTTCCAGTTCGTCGGCCGGGCCAGTCTGCAGCGATACCGGGCTCGTCTCGGTCATGCCATAGGCGATCTGCACCTCGCTCATGTGCATCTCGCCGATCACCCGGCGCATTACTTCGATCGGGCAGGTGGCGCCAGCCATGATCCCGGTGCGCAGGCTCGACAGGTCGAACTCAGCCCGGCGGAGCTGGTCGAGCATGGCGATGAACATGGTCGGTACGCCGTACAGCGCGGTGGCCCGCTCCTGGGCCACCGCTTCAAGGGTCAGCAGCGCATCGAAGGCATCGTTGGGGTAGATCATAGTGGTGCCATGGGTGACACAGCCCAGGTTGCCCATGACCATGCCGAAGCAGTGGTACAGCGGCACCGGAATCACCAAGCGATCGGTAGCGGTGAGCCCCAGGCTCTCCCCGACCATGTAGCCGTTGTTGAGAATGTTGTAGTGGCTCAGGGTCGCGCCCTTGGGAAAGCCGGTGGTGCCCGAGGTGTACTGGATGTTCACCGGCTGATCGAAATCCAGGCTGTCCTGGCGAGCCTGCAACTGCTCGGCGCTGGCGCCGGCAGCCAATGCACTCAGTTGCGACCACGGCAGGAACCCCGACGGTGGCTGGGCATCCAGGCTGATGACCCCACGCAGCTCTGGCAACAGTTGGCTGTGCAATTGGCCAATGGACTGTTCAGCCAGTTCCGGCAGCAACCCTTGGAGCATGCCGTGGTAATCGGACGTCTTGAAGGCCCCGGCACAGACCAGCCACTGGCAGCCGGACTGCTTGAGCACGTATTCCAGTTCGGCAGCGCGATAGGCCGGGTTGATGTTCACCAGGATCACGCCGATCTTGGCGCTGGCGAACTGGGCAATGCACCACTGGGCACAGTTGGGAGCCCAGATCCCCAGGCGGTCACCGGTCTTGAGCCCCAGGGCCAGCATGGCCCTGGCATGCAGATCGACCGTCTCGCGCAGTTGCTGCCAGGTGTAGCGCAACTGCTGGTGGCGGACCACCAGCGCCTCGCCCTGGGGATGGGCGGCGACGGTGTTGTCGAAGGCCTGGCCGATGGTCAGCGCCAGCAAGGCGCGGTCTTGCGTACCACGGGTGTAGCTGCGATCCGGCTGGGAACCCGAGTGTTCCATGACGACCCCTATTGTCTTTATTAGTGGGTGTTCAGGAGCCTGGCCGATGGTGCAGGCAAGCCGGACTCCAAGCGAAAGCCTGGTTACTCTGGCGCAAGTTGACGTTTACGTAAAGGGCGATTGACAGCCATCCGGCGCAGGTTTACGTTAACGTAAAGGTGAGAGCCAGGCAGCGCCGCTCTCCGCGTCTCGTTCCTCGATAAAAACAAATTTTGAAGGTGCCCCGCCATGAGTTACCCGACCCTGAACTTCGCCCTCGGTGAAACCATCGACATGCTGCGCCAACAGGTCCAGGCCTTCGTCAAGGCGGAGCTGGCGCCAAGGGCGGCACAGATCGACGCCGACAACCTGTTCCCCGCCGACATGTGGCGCAAGTTCGGCGACATGGGCCTGCTGGGCATCACCGTGCCGGAAGAATACGGCGGTGCCGGCCTGGGTTACCTGGCCCATGTGGTGGCCATGGAAGAAATCAGCCGCGGCTCGGCCTCGGTGGCCCTGTCCTACGGCGCCCACTCCAACCTGTGCGTCAACCAGATCAACCGTAACGGCAACCATGAGCAAAAGAGCAAGTACCTGCCCAAGCTGATCAGCGGCGAGCACATCGGCGCCCTGGCCATGAGCGAACCCAACGCCGGCTCCGACGTGGTGTCGATGAAGCTGCGCGCCGACAAGCGCGGCGACCGCTTCGTACTCAACGGCAGCAAGACCTGGATCACCAACGGCCCCGACGCCAACACCTACGTGATCTACGCCAAGACCGACCTGGAAAAGGGCCCCCACGGCATCACCGCGTTCATCGTCGAGCGCGACTGGAAAGGCTTCAGCCGCAGCAACAAGTTCGACAAGCTGGGCATGCGCGGCTCCAACACCTGCGAGCTGTTCTTCGATGACGTCGAGGTGCCGGAAGAGAACATTCTTGGCGTGCTCAATGGTGGCGTGAAGGTACTGATGAGCGGCCTGGACTACGAGCGCGTGGTGCTCTCCGGCGGCCCGACCGGGATCATGCAGGCCTGCATGGACCTGGTGGTGCCCTACATCCACGACCGCAAACAATTCGGCCGGAGCATCGGCGAGTTCCAGCTGATCCAGGGCAAGATCGCCGACATGTACACCCAGCTCAACGCCAGCCGTGCCTACCTGTACGCGGTGGCCCAGGCCTGCGAGCGTGGCGAGACCACCCGCAAGGACGCCGCCGGGGTGATCCTCTACTCCGCCGAACGCGCTACCCAGATGGCCCTGGATGCGATCCAGATCCTCGGCGGCAATGGCTACATCAATGAATTCCCGGCCGGACGCCTGCTGCGCGACGCCAAGCTCTACGAGATCGGCGCCGGCACCAGCGAGATCCGCCGCATGTTGATCGGTCGCGAACTGTTCAACGAAACCCGCTGAAGCAGCTTCAAGCAGAAAGCTACAAGCAGCAAGACAAACAGCGATGCGCGCTTGCAGCCACAACACTGAACATTCTTGCAGCTTGAAGCTTGAGGCTTGATTCTGCGCGAGGAGTCATGATGATCCTGAAGTCACAGTTGAACACTAAATCACCAGAGTTCGTGCAGAACCGGAGCGCCATGGCGGCCCAGGTCGATGCCCTGCATACCCTGCTGGCCCAGGTCCAGCAAGGCGGCGGCGCCAAGGCCCAGGAGCGCCATACCTCCAGGGGCAAGCTGCTGCCCCGCGAGCGGATCAATCGCTTGCTCGATCCCGGTTCGCCGTTCCTCGAGGTCAGCCCACTGGCAGCCTATGAGGTCTATGGCGAGGACGTACCCGCCGCCGGAGTGATCGCCGGCATCGGCCGGGTGGAAGGCGTGGAATGCATGATCGTGGCCAACGATGCCACGGTCAAAGGCGGCTCCTACTACCCGCTGACCGTAAAAAAACACCTGCGCGCGCAAACCATCGCCCTGCAGAATCGCCTGCCCTGCATCTACCTGGTGGACTCCGGCGGCGCCAACCTGCCGCGCCAGGACGAAGTGTTTCCGGATCGCGAGCACTTCGGGCGGATCTTCTTCAACCAGGCCAACATGAGCGCCCAGGGCATCCCGCAGATCGCCGTGGTCATGGGCTCCTGCACCGCCGGCGGCGCCTACGTGCCGGCCATGGCCGACGAAGCGATCATGGTCCGCGAGCAGGCCACCATCTTCCTCGCCGGTCCACCACTGGTGAAGGCCGCCACCGGCGAAGTGGTGAGCGCCGAGGACCTGGGCGGGGCCGACGTGCACTGCAAGGTTTCCGGCGTGGCCGACCACTATGCCGAGAGCGATGAGCACGCCCTGGCCCTGGCGCGGCGCAGCGTGGCCAACCTCAATTGGCACAAGCAGGGCCAGTTGCAGCAACGCACGCCGATCGCCCCGCTGTATGAGCGCGATGAGCTGTATGGCGTGGTACCGGCCGATCCCAAGCAGCCGTTCGATGTGCGCGAAGTCATCGCGCGCCTGGTGGACGGTTCGCTGTTCGATGAATTCAAGGCGCTGTTCGGCACCACCCTGGTGTGTGGCTTTGCCCATCTGCACGGCTACCCGGTGGCGATCCTGGCCAACAACGGCATCCTGTTCGCCGAGGCGGCGCAAAAAGGCGCGCATTTCATCGAGCTGGCGTGCCAGCGCGGCATCCCGTTGCTGTTCCTGCAGAACATCACCGGCTTCATGGTGGGCCAGAAGTACGAAGCCGGCGGCATCGCCAAGCACGGTGCCAAGCTGGTGACGGCGGTGGCTTGCGCCCAGGTGCCGAAATTCACCGTGATCATCGGTGGCAGCTTCGGTGCCGGTAACTACGGCATGTGCGGCCGCGCCTACGATCCACGCTTCTTGTGGATGTGGCCCAACGCGCGGATCGGCGTGATGGGCGCCGAGCAGGCCGCCGGCGTGCTGGTCCAGGTCAAGCGCGAGCAGGCAGAACGTAGCGGACAGGGGTTCGACGCGACCCAGGAAGCCCAGATCAAGCAACCGATCCTCGACCAGTACGAGCACCAGGGGCACCCCTACTACTCCAGCGCCCGGCTGTGGGACGACGGCGTCATCGACCCGGCGCAGACCCGCGAGGTGCTGGCCCTGGCGTTGTCCGCGTCCCTCAACGCCCCTATCGAACAGAGCCGTTTCGGCGTGTTCCGCATGTAATCCTGCGCGAGAAGATCATGAGCGACTTCAATACCCTGGAACTGCTGCGCGACCCTCGTGGCTTCGCCACCTTGTGGCTCAGCCGTGAAGAAAAGAACAACGCCTTCAACGCCGAGATGATCCGCGAACTGATCCTGGCCCTGGACCAGGTGCAAGGCGATCCCAACCTGCGCTTCCTGCTGCTGCGCGGCCGTGGCCGGCATTTCAGCGCCGGCGCCGACCTGGCCTGGATGCAGCAGTCGGCCGAACTGGACTACAACACCAACCTCGACGACGCCCGGGAACTGGCGGAGTTGATGTACAACCTGGCCAAGCTGAAGATCCCGACCCTGGCCGTGGTACAAGGCGCGGCCTTCGGCGGCGCCTTGGGCCTGATCAGCTGCTGCGACATGGCCATTGCCAGTGACGACGCACAATTCTGTTTGTCGGAAGTGCGCATCGGCCTGGCCCCGGCGGTGATCAGCCCGTTCGTGGTCCAGGCCATCGGCGAACGCGCCGCCCGGCGCTATGCCTTGACCGCCGAGCGCTTCGACGGCCCGCGTGCGCGAGACATCGGCCTGCTGGCCGAGAGCTACCCGGCGGCAGAGCTGGAACAGCACGTCACCCGCTGGATCGACAACCTGCTGCTCAACAGCCCCCAGGCCATGCGTGCCAGCAAGGACCTGTTGCGTGAAGTGGGCAACGGCGCCCTGACCACCGCCCTGCGCCGCTACTGCGAGAACGCCATCGCGCGGATCCGCGTCAGCCCCGAAGGACAGGAAGGCCTGCGGGCGTTCCTGGAGAAACGCCCGCCCAGCTGGCAGGCCGAGACCACGACCAAGGAGTCCCGCTGATGAGCGCGCCGATCCTAGATACCCTGCTGGTGGCCAACCGTGGCGAGATCGCCTGCCGCGTGATGCGCACCGCCAAGGCCCTGGGCCTGACCACCGTGGCCGTGCACAGCGCCACCGACCGCGATGCCCGGCACAGCCGTGAAGCGGATATCCGCGTGGACCTGGGCGGCAGCAAGGCCAGCGAAAGCTACCTGCAGATCGACAAGCTGATCGCCGCCGCCAAGGCCAGCGGCGCCCAGGCCATCCACCCCGGTTATGGCTTTCTTTCCGAGAACGCCGGTTTCGCCCGGGCCATCGAGGCCGCCGGGCTGATCTTCCTCGGCCCACCGGCTTCGGCCATCGACGCCATGGGCAGCAAGTCGGCCGCCAAGGCCTTGATGGAAACCGCCGGCGTACCGTTGGTGCCGGGCTACCACGGCGAGGCCCAGGACCTGGAGACCTTCCGCAACGCCGCCGAGCGCATTGGTTATCCGGTGTTGCTCAAGGCCACCGCCGGTGGCGGTGGCAAGGGCATGAAGGTGGTGGAAGACGTCAGCCAGCTGGCCGAAGCCCTGGCCTCGGCCCAGCGTGAAGCACAGTCGTCGTTCGGCGATTCGCGGATGCTGGTGGAGAAATACCTGCTCAAGCCCCGCCATGTGGAGATCCAGGTCTTTGCCGACCAACACGGCAACTGCCTGTACCTCAACGAGCGCGACTGCTCGATCCAGCGTCGCCACCAGAAAGTGGTGGAAGAAGCCCCGGCCCCAGGCTTGAGCGCTGAACTGCGCAAGGCCATGGGCGAAGCTGCGGTACGCGCGGCCCAGGCCATCGGCTATGTCGGGGCCGGTACCGTGGAATTCCTGCTCGACGCCCGTGGCGAATTCTTCTTCATGGAAATGAACACCCGCCTGCAGGTGGAGCACCCGGTCACCGAAGCCATCACCGGCCTGGACCTGGTGGCCTGGCAGATCCGTGTGGCCCGTGGCGAAGCCCTGCCCATGACCCAGGAACAAGTGCCGTTGCTGGGCCATGCCATCGAAGTACGCCTGTACGCCGAGGACCCGGGCAACGACTTCCTGCCGGCCACCGGCCGCCTGGAGCTGTATCGCGAGTCCGCCAGCCGCCCTGGCCGGCGCGTGGACAGCGGCGTCGAGGAAGGCGACAGCGTATCGCCGTTCTACGATCCCATGCTGGGCAAGCTGATCGCCTGGGGCGAGGACCGTGAACAGGCCCGCCTGCGCCTGCTGAGCATGCTCGATGAGTTCGCCATCGGCGGCCTGAAGACCAACCTGGCGTTCCTGCGCCGGATCATCGCCCACCCGGCCTTCGCCGAGGCCCAACTGGACACCGGCTTCATTGCGCGCCACCAGGAACACCTGCTGCCGGCAGCCCGGGAGCTGGGCGAGGACTTCTGGCAAGCGGCGGCGCACGCCTTCAGCCAGGGTCTTTCGCAGCGCGAGCGCCAGGACGATCCGCACTCGCCCTGGGCGGTGCTCGATGGCTGGCGCAGCGGCCTGCCGGCACAGATAGCCCTGCACTTGAGTGCCGATGGACAGGACCGGGCCATCAGCCTGGGCGCCCCTGGCAGCGACTACAAGTTGCAGGGCGAACGCCTGCTGGTGGAGCAACAAGGCGTACGCCGTGAGCACCGGGCCATCCGTCGTGGCGACACCCTGTACCTGCACTGGCAGGGCAACATGCACAGTGTTACCGCCTACGATCCGATCGCTGCGGTCGATGCCAGCCACAGCCAGCACGGTGGCCTCACCGCCCCCATGAACGGCAGCATCGTCCGGATCCTGGTGGAGGCCGGACAACAGGTCGAAGCCGGCGCGCAACTGGTGGTACTCGAGGCCATGAAGATGGAACACAGCATCCGCGCGCCCCATGCCGGGATCGTCAAGGCGCTGTATTGCCAGGAAGGCGAGATGGTCAGCGAAGGCAGTGCGCTGGTGGAGCTGGAACAGCCAGCCTGATGACAAACACCCGCCGCCAGGCGGGTTGTGGCCTTAGCGCACGCAACATGATCGATCGATGCACCCTTGGCTGGCGATCAGCCAGGGGGCGCATCGCGGCCGTCAGAGTGGAAACAGGTTGTCCACGATAAAGTCCACGAACACCCGGATCTTCGGTGACAGGTGGCGGCTGGACGGCCACAGTACATGGAACACCATTTCTTCCTGGATATGACCCTCCAGCACCGTGACCAGGCGGCCTTGCTGCAACTGCGCCCGCACGGCGATTTCAGGCACGCAGGCCAGCCCCAGGCCCTGCTCGGCAAAACACAACTGCGGATCCAGGCTGTTGCTCACCATGCTGGCTGGCAGCTCGAGAGCGGGCATATGGGCCGGACGACCCAGGGGCCAGGCATCCAGCTTGCCGGTACTGGGGAACCGATAGAGCAGGCAGGCATGGTGCATCAGGTCTTGGGGCTCGAGTGGAATACCCGCCTGCTGGAAATACCCTGGCGCCCCCACGACGACCCTGCGACAGGCTCCCAGGCGCCGGGCAATCAAGCGCGAGTCACTGGGTATACCCGTACGGATGACGGCATCGAAGCCTTCCTCGATGACATCCACCAGCCGATCCGAGTAGTCGATGTCCAGCTCGATATCCGGATAGCACCGCTTGAACTGCGCAAGCTTGGGCATGAACAGCGTCCCGACCGAGGGCAGGCTGATGCGCAGCCTGCCGCGAGGCGCTTCGCGGGTCTGCATCAACTCGGCTTCGGCGGACTCCACCTCGGCCAGGATACGGCGACAGCGCTCCAGGAATAGCGTGCCCTCCGGCGTCAGGCTGACCGTACGGGTGGATCGGTGGAACAACCGCACCCCGAGCCGCTCCTCCAGTCGGGCAATGGCCTTGCTGACCGCCGAGGCCGAGATGCCCAATTGCCGCCCCGCGGCCGTAAAGCTACGGGATACGCTGACCCGGACGAACATATCGAGAGAACCCAGGTTCTCCATATTGCACCGCCTTATTGATGACTCAAACATCACAAATGTTTTTAACTTTATCTTATTTCTCTTTTATTCCTAGGCTTGCAGCATAGGGCTGGCGTGCTCGATGAAGAGCCGTACCTACTTTGAATTCAGGAACGGATGGATGAATCAGATGACTGCATCTGCATTGCACGAGGGCAGCGAGCGGCTGCCGATGGGGGGACTGCTGGCCTTGGCAATGGCAGCCTTCATTACCCTGTTGACCGAAATCATGCCGGCCGGCTTGCTGTCTTCTATCGCACAAGGGCTAGCAGTATCCGAAGGCCTGGCCGGCCAGTTCATCACGGCCTACGCCGTGGGGGCCCTGGTGGCGGCCATTCCGATCACCTACCTGACCCAGGGCATGCGACGGCGGCCTTTGCTGTTGGTGGCGATCGGTGGCTTCGCCCTGGTCAACCTGGTGACGGCGCTGTCCGGCCACTACGGCATTTCACTGGTGGCACGCTTTATCGCGGGGGTGTTCGGCGGCATCGTCTGGTCGTTGCTGGCCGGTTATGCCGTGCGCATGTCACCGGCACGCTTCAGCGGCCGGGCGATCGCGATTTCGGGAGCCGGCGCAACCCTTGCGCTGGTATTGGGCGTGCCATTGGGCACACTGCTGGGGCGGGCCATCGGTTGGCAGGGTGCCTTCGGCCTGATGAGCGGGTTGGCCGTGCTCCTCATCGCCTGGGTACTGGCCGCCGTACCGGACTTCCCGGGACAGGATCACCCACAGCGCCAGTCCCTGGCTGGCGTCTTCATGAAAACCGGTATCCGCTCGGTGCTGTTCGTGGTGCTCAGCTTCGTGGTGGCCCACAACATTCTGTACATCTATATCGAGCCGCTCCTGCAATCTTCGGGCTTGTCCGCGAAGGTGGACGTCATCTTGTTTGTCTTCGGCTCGGGCTCCATCGTCGGCCTGTGGATCGTCGGGGTCATGGTCGACCGCCGGCTGGCACGCCTGTCCATCGCCAGCATCAGCCTGTTTGCCGTGGCTGCCCTGATACTCGGCCAGTGGGGCGACAGCCCGGCCATGGTCTATCTGTCCGTTGTGCTGTGGGGGGGCGCCGTCGGAGGCTTCGCGACGATCACGCAAACCGCATTGTCACGCTTTGCCGGCAATTCGGTGGACGTGGCCCAGTCCATGTACACGACCGGCTGGAACATCGCAGTAGCCACGGGCGGGATCGTCGGCGGCCTCTTGCTGGATCGCACGGGCCCCGCGTCCTTCGCCTGGGTGACGATTGGCATCCTGGTCACTTCTTTACTGGGCACGGTCCTGGCCATGAACAGGGCCTTGGCACGCCAGGGTCGATAGAAGGTCCTCCAGCGGCCTAGCCCGGAATGCAAAAAGCCCCTGCCTGAAACCAGGAAGGGGCTTTGCCGATTGATGGCGACTGCGTCTTCAGAACTTCGCGGTCGCTTGTACGACGACGCCAATGACCCGGCATTCGTCGCTGTAGAGCATCTTCGGGTAAGTGGGATTCAAAGGCACCAGGTAACGCTGGCTACCTTCCTGCACCAGCTTGCGAAAGATCGCCTCGCAACTGCCGGGGCACTGCACGACCACCAGTTTGCCCGGCTCGGCCGCAATGGCCGGATCGACCAGGATCAACATATCCTGGCTGATGCTCAGGCCACTGGGGGCGATCATCGCGTCACCGACCACCACCAGCCAGAACGCCGCGCCCTGGGACTGGTAATCGGTCAACTCGTAACGCTCCGGCACATAGGACGGCTGGCCATCCTCGCGGACTTCACCGGCATTGCGCCAATCGCTGACGGGATAACGGAAGTACGGGTTGTACTTGTGCAACAGCGAAGGCTGGTCCTCCAGGGGCTCGCCATCGTCGCCGACCATGGGTTTCTCACGAACCACCAGCACCACTTCCAGGAACCCCATGCCGATCTCTTCCAGCACTCGGTTCATGTCCTCGATCTTGGGCTGGCGCCGCTTGCTCAGCCAATGGCCGATGCCGCCTTGGGACATGCCCAGGCGCTCGGCGAGCTTTTCCTGCGTGACCTTGCGGCCTTTCATGTTGGCCTTGACCAACTCGATCCATTTATCCATGGGCGGAACAATACGTTGTGTATTTCCCGCCTCAACACACAAGTTGTAGTATTTGAAATGGCGTCACAATTACAATACGTATTAACCTACCCCCTGCCCCCTCTTTCCTTTCATCCAGACAAGGCAGAATTCATGAACACAAGCAGCAAGGACGTGCCGGAACTCGAGACAGAGGCCACATTAAGTTCGCTCAAGGGCAGCCACGCGGCGCGGCGAGCGATGGACTACTACCTCAACCCAACCCCAGGCGAAGGGGAAAAGGAGGAAAAATTCTTCGAGATCAGGAGCAACCTCAGCAGCGAGGAAGCCATGATCCATGCATCCGACCTGCTACGTTGTGCGGCCGCTACCGCCTATGACGCAGCCAGCGGCCTGCGCGGCCCCAATCGTGACCTGGCGTTCTCGGTGGTGCATATGATCGACCTGGCCAAGGCCCTGGTGGACAAATCCCTGGAAGGCCAGCGGTCGTGAGTCGAATTGACGTGCATGCCCCAGCTGGCAAGCGCCAGGAACGGGGAAATCAGGAATGGGAAAAAAATTTCCAACAGGCAGGGAAAAACATTTGACTTGCAAATGATAATGATTATTATTGCAAGCAACTGATCGCGAGATCGGTCGATAGCCCAAAGGACCTTAGGTCGGACCTTTGGATTATCTCCTCATCAGGCTAATCACGGTTTTTGACCCGGCTTTTTGCCGGGTCTTTTTTTTGGCCAGTTTCTCTGGCTTGGCTTCAGGCTAATGAAGACTGGGTACTGCTAAAAATAATGGCGGCGATGATAGCAAAAGAATGTCCTTTTGCAAGAGAACGCCTGTCGTAAACCGCTCTGGAATCTCAATGTAGCGCTTGAGAATCAATCGCATACACACTAAGCTTCACGAGCGTCAAGGACGACGCCCCCCTTCTTTTACCCCCTCCGATGTGTAGAGTAACGGTCACAACAATCCTGTACAGGAACCAACCATGACCGTGGGCAATCACTCTTCTTTCCATATCAGCGCTGATTTCGACAGCGGCAACATCGACGTACTGGACACCAGCAACCCACTACAGGTGCAACTGGCCATCCGCCCGGATACCCAGAGCCCGCATTTCCAGTGGTTTCACTTCAAGGCCAGCGGCCTGCATATCGGCCAGGAGCACTGGTTTCGCCTGACCAATGCCAGCCAGTCCTCCTATGGCAAAGCCTGGACCGGCTATCAGGCCGTTGCCTCCTATGACCACGTGAACTGGTTTCGCATCCCCACGATCTTCGAAGGCGACGCCCTGCGCTTCAATCTCGAGGCCACCCAGACCCACGCCTGGTTCGCCTACTTCGAGCCCTACAGCCGCGGTCGCCACGACTGGCTGATCGAGCAAGCGATGAACAAGGCCGGCACCGAGCTGCTGGCGGTGGGCAAGAGCGTCGAAGGCCGGGACATCCAATTGCTGCGCAAGGGCACGGGCGCCCCTGGTCAGCGCAAGATCTGGATCATTGCCCAGCAGCATCCCGGCGAGCACATGGCCGAATGGTTCATGGAAGGCGTGATCGAGCGCCTGCAGCGTCACGATGACCAGGAACTCAATGCCCTACTGGCCAAGGCCGACCTGTACCTGGTGCCGAACATGAACCCGGACGGCGCCTTCCACGGCAACCTGCGTACCAATGCCAAGGGCCAGGACCTCAACCGCGCCTGGCAGAGCGCCAGCCAGGAACTCAGCCCGGAAGTCCTGTTCGTCCAGCAACAGATGGAACAGTACGGTGTCGACCTATTCCTCGATGTTCACGGCGACGAGGAGATCCCCCACGTGTTCACCGCTGGCTGCGAGGGCAACCCAGGCTATACCCCGCACCAGGCCAGGCTGGAAGAACACTTCCGCAGTCATCTCAAGCGCCAGACCCGGGATTTCCAGACCACCCACGGCTACACCCGCGACAATCCCGGCCAAGCCAACATGACCCTGGCCTGCAATGCCGTGGGAGAGAAGTACGGCTGCCTGGCACTGACCCTGGAGATGCCGTTCAAGGACCACGACGATGCTCCCAATCCGCTCACGGGCTGGTCGGGCAAGCGCTCCATGCAACTGGGCAAGGACGTCCTGAGTACCCTGGCCGACCTGGCCGATAGCCTGCGCTGACGCCGGACGACGACTGCGCGATCCCTTCGCGCAGTCGTGCCAATCTCAAGCCACCGGTATGCGCAAACAGTCGTCCGGCCCCAGCAGCCGACCATCGGCGGAGCGCAACTCCAGGGCTCGCAGCGGTTGCCGGGTCTGGCGATCGACCAGGCGCGAATGCGCCTCCCCCTCCTCGTAGAAGAATGCCTCGCCCCATTGGCGCAAGCCAATGATCAGCGGGAACAGCCCCCTGCCCTTGTCCGTCAGCACGTACTCCTGGTAGGCGCTGCCATCGGAGGCTGGTATCACCTCCAGCACGCCATGCTCCACCAGGGTCCGCAAACGCGCGGAGAGGATGTTCTTGGCCATGCCGAGGTTGCGCTGGAATTCGCCAAAACGACGAATGCCGTCAAAGGCATCACGCACGATCAGCAAGGACCACCAGTCGCCAATGGCATCCAGGGAACGGGCCACCGGACATTCGGCGTCTGGCAGGCGGGTGCGTTTGACCATGGTGCAGGTGCTCCGATTGCGCTGGAAAGTGGTTGCAATATAAAACCATGATCACTACCGTACAACTGGTTTCATAATGAAACCCATACGGAGTGCGTCATGTCACATCCACCAGCAACGCCCCTGCTCTCGCCCAAGATCGTCCTGCTGTTCGCCACGGCCTGCGGCCTGGCCGTGGGCAACGTCTACTACGCCCAGCCGTTGCTCGATGCCATGGCCCGCTCCTTCGGCCTGGCACCTGCCACGGTGGGCATCGTCATCAGCCTGACCCAGGTGGGCTACGGTGTGGGCCTGCTGTTGCTGGTCCCCCTGGGGGACCTGGTCAACCGGCGCCGGCTGATCGTCAGCCAGACACTGCTCTCGGTCGTGGCCCTGCTGGCCGTGGCCCTGGCCCCCAATAGCGCGTGGTTGCTACTGGGCATGGCCGGCATCGGCTTGCTCGCCGTGGTGACCCAGGTGCTGGTGGCCTACGCCGCGAACCTGGCCCAACCGCAACAACGTGGGCACGTGGTCGGCATGGTCACCAGCGGCGTGGTACTGGGCATCCTGCTGGCACGCACCGTGGCCGGCACCATGGCCGACCTGGCAGGCTGGCGCTCGGTCTACCTGCTGTCTGCCGGGCTGACCCTGCTGGTGGCCCTGGCGCTCTGGCGCGTCCTGCCGACCACCGAGCAAGCGCCTGCCGTCCAGGGCTACGCGAAGCTGCTGGGCTCAATGCTGCAGTTGTTCAAGGAAGAAAAGGTCCTGCGCGACCGGGCGGTCCTGGCGATGTTGACCTTTGCCGCGGCCACCACCCTATGGACTCCGCTGGTGCTGCCGCTCAGTGCCGCACCGCTGTCGCTCAGCCACACCGAGATCGGCCTGTTCGGCCTGGCCGGCGCGGCGGGCGCCCTGGGCGCGGCGCGAGCCGGACACCTGGCCGATCGCGGCCTGGCCCAATGGACCAGTGGCCTGGCCCTGGGCCTGATGCTGCTGTCCTGGCTGCCCATCGCCTTCACCCAATCGTCCCTCTGGGCCCTGTTGCTGGGAGTGATCGGCCTCGACCTCGGCCTGCAGGCCATCCACGTCACCAGCCAGAGCCTGATCTACAGCGTGCGTCCCGAGGCCCAGAGTCGCCTGGCTGCCGGCTACATGCTGTTCTATTCCATCGGCAGTGCCAGTGGCTCCATTGCCGCCACCACCACCTACGCCTGGAGTGGCTGGATCGGCGTCTGCCTGCTGGGCGCCGGTATCACCGCCGTGGCCCTGGGCTACTGGCTGTGGAGCCTGAGCCCGCAGCAGGCTCGCGAACGCACCTGCGCAGAGCCACCTCAGAACCCCACGTCCAGCACCACGTTGTCCAGGTAGGTGCCGGCCGGCGGCGTGTTCTGGTCGGTATAGATCCTGGCGTTGTAGTTGAACACCTGGCTACCGGTGCCCAGGCCGTTGCCGGGATTGACCTCGGCATCGGTACTGGAGCGCCGGGCACTGCCGACGCTGCCCCAGCGGGTGGCCCCGGCACTCTTGAAGATGTCATAGGCCAGGTAATTGCCACTGGAGACCATGCGCCGCCGACCGCCAACGCTGATCGGGTTCTGGCCGTCGCTCAAACCCACGGTATAGGCACTGCCCTTGGTACAGGCCAGGTTGATGGTCTGGCCGCTGACCGTGGCGAAGGCACTGACCACCGGTGCGCTGCCGAAGCTGATGTTGGGTGCGGTGATCACGCAATCATTGGACACGGTCATGTTCACCGTGAGGCTCTGGGTACCACTGCCGACATCCCGCCCCAGGCAGACGCCCAGCAGGCCGATTCCCGAGCAATAGTTCCAGCTCCAGAAGATGCTCAGGTTCTCGGTATAGACCCCCGCCGCGACATTGCTGCCGGTGACGGTACCCAGGTAGATCGGCACCGTCTTGGCCACCGTGGGGCTGCCCAGCAGGCCCAGCAGGTCGATGATCGAATTGCGGGCGAAGTCGAACGCAGTGCCCCGGGTAATGGGATAGCTGGTGCTGTTGTTGGCATACAGGGTGTAGTTGATGACATCGCCGGTGGGCCCGACCATGCCGCTGGTGCTGGAGGTGATGGTGGCGTAGAAGTGGTCGGTGGTGGCCAACAGCGACAACAGCGAGCCGGTGCAGCTCAGGCCCGCATTGGTGGTGGAGGCCGGCTGGGAAGTGGTGCGCACCAGGATCGAGCTCACCGTACCGAAGCTCGCCGGGACCGTGCTGACCGTACTGCACAAGGCCTGGGCCGATGTTGCCAGCAGGCCCGCCACCAGCCCCAACAGCCCTTGCACCCCCGCTTTGCTCCCTACTCCCTTGAGATCCACCTTGCACACTCCTTCGCATCGTGTGGCGACAGTCATTGGCAGACCAACGGGCCGATCAATGGCACCTGCTGCTGTTGCATATCGATATCGAACTGCACCTGGCAGCCCTTGCCGTCCGCCAGGCCCACCTCCAGGGTGTTATGCGCCGAGAGGTTCTCCAGGTACACCAGGCCATCCCAGCCCACCACCGCCCGCGCCCCACTCGGCTGGTGAGTGACGGTACTGCCCAGGGGCAGTTCCTGCTGGTGGGCATCCACCAGGACGATGCTGGCGGCGATCACCCGGGTCAGCGGAAACTCCAGCAAATAGCCGCTGCCACGGCGTACCGCGACCCGTTGCTCGACATTCGGGCTCTGCACATTGCTCGGCAGGTTCAACGGATCGATCTCGTACTTGCCGCGGTAGTAGGCGCTGCTCCAGGGCACCAGCAGATGGCCGTTCTGGTCGGTCTGGCCCACCCGTTGGTTCTCATAGCGCACCGGGATGTCCTTGTAGCCACCGGTGCTGACCACCACGAACGCGTCGTCGATACGGTTGGCGGCGAACACCTGGCGGTCCATCCACACCAGCGAGCCACTGGCATCGGCCCAGCGCGTCTCGGCTTCACGCGTGCCATAGACCCCGGCCTGCAGGCGCACCGACTGCAAGCGCCAGGTGACATCGGCCTGGCGATAATCCGGGCCATCGCCGGTGGCATAACCGAGGTTGTAGCCCACGCCGCCCTCCAGCGGCACCGAGCGGCTGAAGTTGACCCGCTGGCGATTCTCCCCATTCTTGCTGCGCTCGTTACTCAGGCTCAAGCTGCCGTGCAGGTCGAACGGGATCACCAATTGCGCCTGCATGGCCCACTGGCTATTGCCGATTTCGCGGTTGGCCGACAGATAGAAACTGCTGTTGTGCCACAGCGGCTTGCTCCAGGTCAGGTTCAGCAAACGGGTGCGGGTCGCGTCTGCCGCGCGCACATCGAAATACCCCGCCCCCAGGCTGCCGAAGCGCTCCAGGTTGAGGCTCAGGGTCAGTTGTTCGCTGCGCTGGCTGAGGCTGGTGTAGGGCCTGTCGACCACCGTCAGGTCGGCGTATCGGTCGCGGCGCTGCATGCGCTGGTAGGCCAGGCTGTAGCGCTGGCTGTTGTATTGGTAGCCGAAGCTCAATTGCTGGCCACCGCTGCCGTCGAAGCGGCTCTGGCTGAGCGCGGTGTTGAGCACGCCGAACTGCCCCAGCCGCAGGTTGCCCCCCAACCCGCCCAGGGCCAGGGACTGCGAGCCCTCGGCATGGCTTTCCAGGGTCAGGCTGTCGCTCAAGCCATAGCGCAGGCTGGCGGACGTCACCCCCGGGCCATAGCTGAAGTCCCGCAGCGTGTAGTCCCGGCGCAAGGTCCCGGCAGCCACCGAGAAATCCGTCAGGCCCTCCTGCAACAGGGTGCTGGTGACATAGAACGGCACCGTGGTGGAGACCTGCCGCCCCAGGGCATCGGTGGTGACCACCACGGCCTCGCCGGCGCCATTGATGAAGGGGATGTTGGTCAAGGTATAGGGGCCAGGTTGCAGTTCGGTGCTGCTGGACTTGTAGCCGTTGATGAACAAGTCCACCGAGGACGGTATCGCAGCCTCCCCGGCGAACTGTGGCAAGGGATAGGTCACCAGGTCCGGGCGCACGCCGAAGTCCCGGGACACCTGCACCCCACCCAGGCGCACCGAACTGCTCCAGGGCAAGGCGCCGCTGACCACGTCGCCGGCCTCGTAGGTGAGCAAGCGCTCGTCATCGGAAAAGCGCCAGGTGGTGTCATAGCGCCGATAGCCGTTGTTCAAGGACAGGTCGCGAGCCCCGGACAGGGTCCGCCGGTACTGCCCGGTATTGGACAAGGTGCCCCAGGAGTCGAACAACCGCACCTCGTTGCCCGCTGCCAGGTAGGTCCCGCCATCGTCGGTGTCGTTCAGGTACAGGTCATAGTTGAGCACTGCGCCGAAACTGCTCAGCGCCGGGGTCCGCGGATAAACCTGGCGACTGCCGATGAGTTGCTCTGGCAGCCAATCCGGCGGCACGTCCAGCAACAAGCGCTGGCCCTGGCTGTCATAGTCGCTGTGCAAGCCCGGCAGGGCTTCGAGATCGACGTCTCGATCCAGCGCCTGTGGCAGCTTGACGCCGGTCTCCCGCAGGGCCTGGGCCTGCATGTACAACCGTCCCGCCCGCTGCTCCACCGCCACCACCTTGCCTGTGTCCATTTGATTGATCACCAGCTCCAGGAACAACTGTGCATCGGCCATCGACTCCATGTTCGCCGGTGGCGGGGGCAGCTCACCGGCCTGCAGAGGCGCGGACAGTGCCAGGCCCCACAGGCCTGCGAGCACTCCACTCCAGCACCGGAAACGACGAGCCGGGTCCTGGCTCATGGCGGGTTCAAGTCCATCTATGGACATCTCCATCCCTGGGCGGAGGCGCTACTGCGGGCGCCTCCGTCCGTACCTCCCCCTTGCCGCCAGCATCCGGGTGGCGATCAGCCCACCGCTCAGCGTGAAGGCGGCAGGTCCTGGACCTGCGGTGCACCATTGATTCGCAGTTGCAGGTTCGCATCGCTCGCCAGGGTCTGCGGCAACGGCCAGCGCATCACGGCCCCAGGCAACACGTAGCCCAACAGGCCCGGCGCCAGGGGACGGCTCTGCCCGCCCTGCTTGAAGGCAACATCCGTCAGCCGCGCATGCACAGCCCCCTGGTTACGCATTTCGAGGAAGGTCTTGCCCTCGGCGTTCACCTTGCGCCAACTCAGGTTCGGCACGCCGATGCTCTTAGGGTCCCTGGCCCGGGTCGTATCCTCCTTGCTCCACAGCCCCGCGCCATAGGCGAACAGCGGCACCGAATAACGCATCTGGAAACGGATGGCGGCCACGCTCTTGGCCTCCTCCTGGGAAGTGGCGGGCGTGGGGGAAGGAATCTCGTCGATGATGATCCGGTACGCCAGTTCCTGCCCCGGCGCAATGTCCCGGGTCCGGGTCAGGCGCACCAGTTGCTTCTGCCCGGGCTCGATCTTCGCCACCGGCGGGCTGCCGATGACATCGCGCTGGTTCTGGTACTGATCGGCAAAATCGCTCTGGCTCCAGGCGAAGACCCGGATCTGCAGGTTGGCAGTCTCGCTGCCACGGTTTTCCAGCCACAACGCGCTGGCCTGCTGGTCCGCCTCCAGCACCGGATCGATAGGCCAGATCAATACCGAACTGGCGGCCCAGGCTCCCGGGGCGCCGGACAACAGCCCGGCCAGTATCAGGTAACTGCAGGCCCGCAGGCCCCGTACAGATAAACGCATACTGCTACTCCTTGTCCGCCTGCCGGCTGGTCGTTGAATCGCCCCATCACCACGACAGCTGCACCTGCAGCACATCGCTGTACGTCCCCCCAGGCTGATTGCCCGGCAACTGCACCTGTCCATAGATCGGCAGGCTGATGTTATTGGCATCGCTGTAGGCCACCGCCACGCTCTGGCCGATCCCCAGGCTCTGGCTGTAGGCCGCATCCCGAAACAACTTGTACGCCACGCGGGCGGTACCGCTGGCGATCTGCATGTTCCGCCCGCCGTTGTTGTATTGGCCTCCATCCACCGTCATGTTCAGGGTCACCCCCGGGGTGCACTGCAATTGCACGCCACCGGTCAGGGCCACGTTCACCGTGGCGGTGGACAACGCCGACTGTGTACCGAATGCCAGGCTGCCGTAGTTGCTGACGCCCCCCACCACCAGGCAACCGGCAACGATGCTCGCGCTGACCTGGAAGCTCTGGCTCAGCGCTGCCCACACCGGCCAGGACAAGGCGCTGATGCCGGCCAGGGCCAATGCGGCAACGCCATGGCGGGCCATCGCATCAGAAACTCAACACGACCGAAACGGTATCGGTGTAGGTACCCGCCGGCAGTCCCGCCTTGCCTGTGGCCTTGCCATAAAGGTTGACGCTCTGCGCAGCCCCAGTGCTGGCGCCCAGGTTGATCACGCCATTGATCGCCACCAGCTGGGTATGGGCCGAGTCGGTGTACAGGTCGTAGGGCACGTAGTTGGCCACGCCGTCGTACAGCGCCCGGGTCCCGCCGGTGGATTTACCGTCGTTGATCCCGGCGGCAATCTTCAAGGTCGGTGAAGTGCCGCTGGAGCACTGGATCGACAAGGCCCCGCCGCCGCCCTGCAAGACCTGGGCATCCGCCTCGGTGAACAGGCTGTTGGTGGTGCCGAAGTTCAAGGCACCGAAGTTCAGGCCAGTGGTACCGCCCACTCCATTGACCAGGCAACTGCTGGTGAGAATCAGCGAAGCGCTGATCTGCCCGGTCACGGTGGTGGCGGCCTGGGCCTGGTTGAACAGGATCAGGCCCAGCAATGTCAGGCCCAGCCTGGATACGAATGCGTGCATCATGTGCGACCCCTGAGGCTTGTTCCGTCAAGCGTGAAGATCAGAGCAGGTATCGCCCCGCCCCGAATACCGGTATCAGAAGGTCAATTGCACGGACACCGTGTCGGTATAGGTACCCGCCGGCAGCCCGGCCTTGCCCACGGCCTGGCCATAGATGTTCACGGTCTGCGCCACGCCGGTGCTCGGCGCCAGGGCGATCACGCCGTTGATCGCCAGTAGCTGCGAATGCCCGGCATCGGTGTACAGGTCGTAGGGCACGTAGTTGGCCACGCCGTCGTACAGCGCCCGGGTCCCGCCGGTGGACTTGCCGTCGTTGCTGCCCCCCTGCACGGTGAGGCTCGGCGTGGTGCCGGCCGAGCACAGGATCGACAAAGCGCCGCCCCCGCCCCCCAGCACCTGGCCGCTGGCCGTGGTGAACAGGCTGTTGGTGGTGCCGAAGTTCAGGGCGCCGAAATTCAACCCGGTGGTACCGCCCACCCCGTTGACCTGGCAACTGCTGGTGAGGATCAGGGTCGAGGTGATCTGCCCGGTGACGGTGGTCGCTGCATTGGCCGTGGAGGCCATGAGCAGGCCCAGCAATGGCCAACCGATTCTGGATACAAGCGCGTGCATGGTGTACGTCCTCTCGTGGTTTACCAATCCAGCGTGATGGTCAGGGTGTCGGTGTAGACCCCTGCCGGAACCGCGCGGGTATTCGCGACCACAGAGCCGAACACCGGAATGGGGATCCGGCTGCCGCTGCTCACTGCGAAATTGCGCTGCTGGCCGATGCTGTAGCTGTCGCTACCGGAAGCATCGACGAACAATCGATAAGGGATGGTCAGGCGTCCATTGCTCAGGCGCCGGGTCGTACCGTCGCCATTGAGGCCGCCGTTGATGCTCACCGTGAAGCCGGTGACCGAGGGATTGCAAGCCACCTGCAACTGGCCGTCGGCACTGTTGGTGAGGCTCGCCTTGATCGGGTTGACCCAGGTCGGCCCCTGCTGGCCGAAGTCGAGCATGCCCGGGTCCGTGACGGGGTGGGTGGCGGAACCACCGCTACTGACCTGGCAACTGGCGGTGATCACCAGGCGCGCCTGGAACTGCCCACTGATGGCCGCTTGCGCATCGTCGACCACCAGGCACAGCGAACCCAGGGCGATGATCGTCCAGGTCTTGCCTTTCATTGCACCCATCCCGGTTCCATCAGGACTCCCATCCGAGCCGCCCAGCCACAACGGCTTCTTCCTGTTCTGCCCGGGTCCCCCGTGGCAGCGTTAACGACCCTGGCCCTACCAGGTCAAGGTCACCTTCAATACGTCGGAATAGCCCCCGGCCCGGGGAATCTCGGCCAAGGGCTCGATACGCCCGTACAGGGGCAGGTCCACCGTGCCGGAATCCGGCACCCGGCCGCTGACCGGGACATTGACCGGCAACGGGATACGTCGCGCCGGGTCCTGGTAGAGACGGTAAGGGATCGGCTTGCCGGAAGAATCATCGCCAGCCAGGTAGCGCACTTCACCGACGCCACCGTGCAGGCCGCCATCGATGCGCATCTGGTAGGGGGTATCGGGATTGCACTCCAGGCGTGGCTGGCGACTGCCACCCAGCGCCGCGCCCAATGGGCCGCGGGAATCATCCAGCCGTGCGGTGATACCGAAGTCCAGGGTGCCGAGCTGGGCCACCCCGGCGTCGCGCTGTTGCCCCACCAACTGGCAGCCACGCGCCACATCGACCCTGACCTGCACCTGCAAGTCAGCGGCTCCTGCCGTTACGCCGAGCAATGCGCTCATGACTGCCAAACCCTTACATCCATTCAAGGCCTCGATTCCCTGATGAGAAGCATTAGCTGCCATGAGGTTAGCAACCCGGGCCAAAACCGCCAGTTAGCGTATTGATACGCACGGCGGCACTGCCCGGGCGAGTTTGCCCTGCCACCCATGCCTTTTCGAGATTGCTCGGTGGCAGCTTTTCTATTGGTCAAAATGACACAGCGCTTTTAAGGTGGGCAGCCAGGAACCACCGGGGTAACCACCATTGGCCGCTTTACCGCCAACCTCCACTTCGACCCGCTCGCTCTGGCAGCGCTGGTTCGCCAGAAACTCCCGCCAACACGGGCATGGCGCCCAGCTGATCCACGACTACTTCCACCACAAGGCACAGGAACTGGGCTACACCCTGGGCCAGGGCCAACTGCGGGTGATCGACAGCCTGGCCAGCCAGGCGCAAGCCCTGCTGCACAACCCCCATCAGCTTCAGAGCCTGTACCTCTATGGCGCGGTGGGCCGGGGCAAGAGCTGGCTGCTGGACGGTTTTTTTCGTGCCCTGCCCATCGCCGAGAAACAGCGCCTGCATTTCCATGACTTTTTCACCCAACTGCACCAGGGCATGTTCCGCCACCAGCAGCGGGGCGATACCCTTGAGGCCACCCTCGACGAGTTGCTCGAAGAGTGCCGGGTACTGTGTTTCGATGAGTTCCATGTCCATGACATCGGCGATGCCATGCTCATCAGCCGGCTGTTCAAGGCCCTGTTCAAGCGCGGCATCCTGCTGTTGGTGACCTCCAACTATGCGCCCGAGGGCCTGTTGCCCAACCCGCTGTATCACGCTCGCTTCAAGCCTGTGATCGACTTGATCAACGCACGCATGCAAGTCCTGGAAGTCGGGGGCGACCAGGATTATCGAACCCAGGCCCGGACCCACGACCAACAGGCCTTCACCCGGGGCCAATACATATGGCCCGGGACCCAGGCCCAGCGCCAGGCACTGCAGCTACCCGAGCGCCATGTCCCGGCCACCCTGCTGCCGGTCGGTAGCCGCCAGTTGAGCGTCCGCCAGGTCCGCCAGCGCAGCATTCGTTTCGAGTTCGCTGATCTCTGCGAACAACCCACTGCCGTCATGGACTACCTGGAACTGAGTCGGCGCTTCGACACCTGGATCATCGACGAGCTGCCAGACCTGCAAGCCTGCTCGATCGCCGCCCAGCAGCGCTTCGTCAACCTGATCGACGTGCTCTACGACCAGGACAAGCAACTATTGCTGATCGGCCAACGCCCACTCACGCAAAGCCTGGGTGGCCAGGCCGTCGACCTGGCCCGCACCCGCAGTCGACTCGGACAATTGCAGCAGATTGGCCCAGAGCCCGTACTTGCCTGAGCAAGCGAACGCGCCAATGGCTATCATGTGCGTCCTTTCCCGGGGTTTAGGCCCTTTTCCTTTCGAGTGTTGACGCTGTTCATGGATACCCTTGCCCAACTGCGGGCCGGCCAGCTGGCCGGCATCAAGCGCCTGGACCTGTCCTGTGGCCTGACTGAATTCCCCCGGGAGATCTTCGATCTCGCCGACTCCCTGGAGATCCTCAATCTCAGCGGCAACGCCCTGCGCAGCCTGCCCGACGACCTGCACCGGCTGCCCCACCTGCGCATCCTGTTCTGCTCGGACAACCTGTTCAGCGAACTGCCCCAGTGCCTGGGCCGTTGTGCACACCTGAGCATGATCGGCTTCAAGGCCAACCGCATCGAACGGGTTCCGGCCGCCGCCCTGCCGCCCCAGCTGCGCTGGCTGATCCTCACCGACAACCGCATTGAGGAACTGCCGGACGAACTGGGGCGGCGCCCGCTGCTGCAAAAACTCATGCTGTCCGGCAACCGCCTGAGCGCGCTGCCGCAAAGCCTGGAGCAGTGCCAGCGCCTGGAGCTGCTGCGGATCGCCGCCAACCGCCTGACCGAACTGCCGCCGTTCCTGCTGGCCTTGCCGAGCCTGACCTGGCTGGCCTATGCCGGCAACCCACTGGAATCCCAGGTCGATGCCGCAGCCCTGGCATCCACACCCAGCATTCCCTGGGAGCAACTGGTGCTGGCACAGCGCCTGGGCGAAGGCGCTTCCGGGGTGATCCACCAAGCGCAGTGGCAGGCTCCCGGCCAGCCGCCACGGGCCGTGGCGGTCAAGCTGTACAAGGGCCAGATGACCAGCGACGGCTCACCGCTACACGAAATGCATGCCTGCATCAGCGCCGGGCTGCACCCCAACCTGATCCGGGTCGAGGGCCGCATCACCGGCCACCCCCAGGGCCAGGACGGCCTGGTGATGCAGCTGATCGACCCCAGCTATGCCAACCTCGCCGCGCTGCCGAGCCTGGACTCCTGCTCCCGGGACGTCTACCCGGAAGGCGTCCGCTACAACGCCACGGTCATCCTGCGCATGGCCAGGGGCATCGCCTCGGTCGGTGCCCATCTGCACGCCCAGGGCATTACCCACGGCGACCTGTATGGCCACAACACCTTGTTCGATGCCCAGGGCGACTGCCTGCTCGGGGACTTTGGCGCGGCCTCCTTCCACACCCAGGACGACACACCCCAGAGCCAGGCCCTGCAACGCCTGGAAGTACGGGCCTTCGGCATCTTGCTGGAGGAATTGCTCGATCGCCAGGATGGCTCGCTGGCCCCGGCGCAGCACCAGGGCCTGCGGGAACTGGTGCAACGTTGCCAGCAACCGCACGTCCTGGCGCGCCCGGCTTTCGAGCAGGTGATCCGCGAGTTGGACAACCTCTAGAAACGACTTCGCCGGCCAGCAGGCCCCCTTGCGGGAGCCCACTGGCCGGCGAACGAACCGTGCGGCGCGGCTTAGCCAGCCAGGCCGACGAACATATCCTGGACGTCGTCGTGGTTATCCAGGCCTTCGAGGAACGCCTCGACTTCGGCCATCTGCTCATCGCTCAGGCCACTGACCGGGTTCTTCGGCTGGTAGCCCAGCTTGGCCGACAGCACGGTGAAGCCTTGCTCCGGCAGGGCCTTCTGTACGGCGTCCAGGTCCGCAGGCTCGGTCAGGAACAGGGTCGCGCCCTCTTCGCCCGGCTCGAAATCCTGGGCGCCGGCCTCGATGGCCGCCAGCTCCGGATCGGCATCCGGGGTGTCCGGCGAGGCTTCGATCATGCCCACGTGGTTGAAATCCCAGGACACCGAACCCGAAGCGCCCAGCTGGCCCTTGCGGAAGGCCACGCGGATTTCCGCTACGGTGCGGTTGACGTTATCGGTCACGCACTCGACGATCAGCGGCACCTGGTGCGGGGCGAAACCTTCGTAGGTCACGCGGTGGTACTGCACGGTCTCGCCCAGCTGGCCCGAGCCTTTCTTGATCGCACGCTCCAGGGTTTCGCGAGGCATCGAGGCCTTTTTCGCTTGCTCGACCACCAACCGCAGGTGGGCGTTGGTGGCTACATCAGCGCCGTTGCGTGCAGCGATGGTGATCTCCTTCACCAGCTTGCCGAAGATCTTGCCCTTGGCATTGGCTGCTGCTTCTTTGTGTTTAACCTTCCACTGTGCGCCCATTACTCACTCTCTTTGATCTATGGCGTCGAGTTGGATTTGGCCGACGCGAGGCGCAAGTTTATACGTCCTCTGGGCCCTGATCGACCAAAAAGTCAGTAACCCGTCGCCTGGCCCGGGCTCGCGGCAATCGGGCCAGGCGCTCAGCAGGGCAGGACGCCTCAGGAACGCAGGGGCTTGGCCAACAGGCGCTCGCCAGGGACCGCCACAGGCTCTGGCTCACTCCCAGTGGGGCGGCTGTTCCAGAATGGCACCAGCAACAGCGCCGCCACCAGGGCGCAGCCGGCGAACAGCAGGAACACCGTCACCGTATCGAAGTAGCCCGGCAACAGGCCGCCGAGGATCGCCCCCACCGAACCGCAACCGTTGACGAAACCGGCCGCCGTGGCCCCGGCCCCGGCCGCGCCGAAATCGATGGCTGCCGCGCCGCTGATCATCGAGTCCGGTCCGTACAGGGTCAGGCCCATGACGAACAGCAGCGCCACCACCAGCGCCACGCTGCCGCTATGCAACGCACCCATGAACAGTCCCAGGCTCAGGGTCAGGGCCAGCAAACTGAGGACACAGGCCGGCATGCGCCGGGCGCCGAACAGCTTGTCCGAGGCCAGGCCGATCATGATCGGCCCAAGCAAGCCGGCCAGCTCGAAGGCCGTGGGCACGATCGCCGCGCCGACCTTGCCCACCGAGGGCATCTGCTCGTAGACGATCACCGGCCCCCATAGCAGGATCGCGTAGCGCGCCGGCTTGAGCAGGAAGTAGGCCAGCCCCAGCACCAGCACCGTGCGGTTGCGCAAGATCGCCCGCAACGGCGCCCAAACCCCAAGGCGGCAACCCTGGGCAGGTTCCTGGGCCGCGGGCTCCTCCTCAACCGCCGGGAGGCCCACGTCCTGCGGGGTATTGCGCTGGAAGATGAAGAACAGCAATGCGGTCACACCCACCACCGCGGCGCTGGAGATGAACGCCGCATGCCAGGTCCCCACCAGGGTGTAGGCCCACCAACCGGCAAAGGGCGAGGCCACCAGGCCGCCAAAGGCGTAGCACGAACTCCACAGCCCCAGGACCCGTCCCCGTTGCTCGGCGGGAAAGAAACTCCCGATGTTCTTGCACAACCCCGACCAGCCGGTGGATTGCGCCAGCCCCTGGACCAGCATGCAGGTGGCGAACACCGGCAAGGTGGCGAAACTGCCCATGACCAGCGCCGCGATGGCGGAAATCAGCAGGCCGCCCAGTACCACCACCCGCGGGCCGAAGCGGTCGGCGAACATGCCCCAGGTGAACTGCCCCACGGCGTAGGCCGCCAGGTAGATGGCATCGAGGTTGGCCATGGCCATCTTGTCGAGGGTGAAGTCGGGATCGTCGGCGATCCCCAGCTTGGCGACGGAAAAGGCTTTGCGGGTGAAATAGAACGCCGCGTAGGCGATCCAGGTGATGGCGAAAATCTGCACGCGCCAACGTTTGATGGTGCCGATCTGCTTGTTCATCGTGATTCTGACCTCAGGGTGAGTGTGCCGGCAGGATGCAAAGCAAACGCCTGTGTTTTTTGTTGTTGAGCACGGCGGCAAGGCCCTTGTGGCGGGCGCTGCCGGTCAGACGGGGCCTGTTGCGCTCCCGGGCGGGAGGTTGCGAGCGCACGCACAGGCCCCAGGCCCCGATGGCGGTCGACCGACCGGTCACCGGGCCTTGAAAGATGGAAGCAATTAGCAATTAATAAATGAAATCGATTTATCGTATTTCAAATATAAGCCCAGCTTGTAAGAGGCCCTCGCCATGTCGGTTTCCCATGCACAGTTGAAAGCCTTCCATGCCGTGGCCGTGCACGGCAGCTTCACCCGGGCCGCCGAACGCCTGTACCTGACCCAACCGGCCATCTCCGACCAAGTGCGCAAGCTGGAGGAGCGTTTCGGCGTCCTGCTGTTTCATCGCAACAAGCGCTCGGTGCAGCTCACCGACCTCGGGCAGCGATTACTGGCCATCACCCAGCGCCTGTTCGTCGCCGAAGCCGAAGCCAAGGAGCTGCTGCAGGATTCCCAGGCCTTGCAGACCGGCAGCCTGGTGCTGGCGGTGGATGCGCCAGTGCACGTGCTGGCGCAGGTCGCCCGCTTCTGCCAGTTGTATCCGGGGATCAACGTGCGCATCGAGACCGGCAACACCGACGAATCCCTGCTGCGCCTGTTCAGCTACCAGGCCGACCTGGCCCTGCTGGGACGCGAGGTGGACGATGAGCGCCTGTGGTCGCTGACCCTGTGCAATGACCCGATGGTGGCGTTCGTCTCGCGCAATCATCCCTGGGCCGGGCGCCAGTCCATCTGCCTGGCCGACCTCGACGATACGCCCATGGTGCTGCGGGAAACCGGCTCGGTGACACGCCAGATCGTGGAGGCGGAAATGCACCGTGCCGGGCTGCGGATCCGCCCGGCGATCCAGGTCGAGGGCCGGGAAGCGGCGCGCGAAGCGGTGGTGGCGGGTATCGGCGTGGGCGTGGTGTCGGCGGCGGAATTCGGTGCCGACTCGCGGATCTGCGCCCTGCCTATCGTCGACTGCCAGCAGCGCATGACCGAAACCCTGGTGTGCCTGCGCGAACAGCGCTCGCGACGGATCGTCGCCACCTTCCTCGACCTGGTGCTCGACAGCCAACCGTCCTCCCTGTAGCCGCTGTCGAGCCACGGCGAGGCTGCGCGAAGGTCCGCAGGACCTTGCCCCGCGCCTGCTACGCAGCCGTACACAGCCTGCGGCAGCGGCTATAGGGCTTGCGGGGCGAGGCCGAGGAAGGCCTGGATCAGCCGCAGTTCCCGGCGCCGCTCCAGGCAACCGATCATGTGCTGGTTGACCAGGCCCGCGCCACGAAGCGGTACCACCCGCACCCGTGGGTCGTGGCCCACTTCCTGCGAGCTGACGATCCCGACCCCCAGGTGCGCCGCCACCGCCTCGGTCACCGCCTCGCGACTGTCCAGTTCCAGCAGCACCCGGGGCTGCACCTTGGCCAGGGTGCACGCCCCGTCGAAGGTGCGGCGGGTGATGGAGCTGGGCTCGCGCAGCACCATGATCACCTGGTCCAGTTGCTCGATGGCGATGCCTTCGGCCAGCTCCAGCCACTCATGGCCCTGGGGCACCAGGGCGCACATCCGCGACTGCCCGAGGCTTTGCAGGTGCAGGCCCTTGCGCTCCTCGACCTCGGTCAGCACCGCCACGTCGGCATGCTCCGAGAGCAACGCGGCCAGGGTCTCCTGGGCGTTGCCCAGGCGCAGGTTGACAGTCACCCCCGGATAACGCTCGCGCAGGCGGGCCAGCATCGGCATGACCACGTGCGGGCCGTCCGCCGCCACTTCCAGGCGCCCGGTCAGCAGCTGGCGATTGGCCTCGAGCATGGCCTGGGCTTCTTCGGCGAGGCCGAACATCGCCCGGGTGATGGCCGCCAGCTTGGTACCCTCCTCGGTCAGCTCCACCCGCCGGGCGGTACGTCGCAGGAGGGTGATCTGGTAGTGCTCCTCCAGGGCCTTGACGTGCCCGGTGACCGCCGGCTGGCTGATGAACAGGCGTGCGGCGGCCCGGGTGAAGCTGCCTTCACGGGCCACGGCATCGAACGCACGCAGTTGGAAAAAATTCATATCTATCGGCCTCACTTATGGCAGGCATAACAACAAACAATTTGATTGATAATAAGGCAAATTGCAATTTAGTCGCCGTAGCTTGCTCCCATCATCTTCGAGGACACAGCATGAGCATCGCCGAGCCAATCCTGCTTACCCCCGGCCCCCTGACCACTTCCGCCCGTACTCGTCGGGCGATGCTGGTGGACTGGGGCTCCTGGGATCGCGACTTCAACCAGCTGACCGCCAGCCTGTGCGAGCAACTGCTGGCCATCGTCAACGGCCAGGCCACCCATCACTGTGTCCCCCTCCAAGGCAGCGGCACCTTCGCCGTGGAAGCCGCCATCGGCACCCTGGTGCCCCGCGATGGCAAGGTCCTGGTGCTGATCAATGGCGCCTACGGCCAGCGCCTGGCGAAGATCTGCAAGGTCCTGGGCCGCGCCTACAGCACCTTCGAGACCGCCGAAGACCAACCGACCACCGCCGCCGACGTCGATCGCCTGCTGGCCGCCGACAACGCCATCAGCCACGTGGCACTGATCCACTGCGAAACCAGCACCGGCATCCTCAACCCTCTGCCGGAAATCGCCCAGGTGGTCGCCCGCCACGGCAAGCGCCTGATCATCGACGCCATGAGCTCCTTCGGCGCCCTGCCGATCGATGCTGCCCAAGTGCCGTTCGAGGCCCTGATCGCCGCTTCCGGCAAGTGCCTGGAAGGCGTTCCGGGCATGGGCTTCGTCTTCGCCGAGAAACACGCCCTGGCCGGCGCCGAAGGCAACTGCCACTCCCTGGCCATGGATCTGCACGACCAACAGGCCTATATGACCAAGACCGGCCAGTGGCGCTTCACCCCACCGACCCATGTGGTCGCGGCCCTGCACGAAGCCCTGGTGCAATACAACGAAGAAGGTGGCCTGCCGGCACGTCACCAACGCTACGCCGACAACTGCCGGACCCTGCTCGAAGGCATGGCCAAGCTCGGCCTGCGCAGTTTCCTGCCCAGCCAGATCCAGGCGCCGATCATCGTCACCTTCCATGCCCCGCGTGATCCGCGCTACCAGTTCAAGGACTTCTACGAACGCGTCAAGGCCAAGGGTTTCATTCTCTATCCGGGCAAGCTGACCCAGGTGGAAACCTTCCGCGTCGGCTGCATCGGCGTGGTGGGGCCTGCGGGCATGCAATCGGCAGTGGACGCCGTGGCCCAGGTGCTGCGGGAAATGGAAGTGCTGGATATCTGATCGCCCCGACACCGTGCCCGCCGGGCACGGCCCGAACCCATTCGGCGAGCGTCCTCGCCTCTTGTACAGGTCCTTGAACGATGAACTACACCAACCCCAACCAGCTGCAAGCCGCGATCCTCGACTGGGCCGGCACCGTGGTCGATTTCGGCTCCTTCGCCCCGACCCAGATCTTCGTCGAGGCCTTCGCCGAGTTCGATGTCCAGGTCTCCATCGAAGAAGCCCGCGGCCCGATGGGCATGGGCAAGTGGGACCATATCCGCACCCTGTGCGACCTGCCGCAAGTAGCGGAGCGCTATCGCAAGGTCTTCGACCGCACCCCGACCGACGCCGACGTCACCGCCATCTACGAGCGCTTCATGCCGTTGCAGATCGAGAAGATCGCCGAGCACTCGGCCCTGATCCCCGGGGCCCTGGAGGTCATTGCCAAGCTGCGTGAGCAAGGCATCAAGATCGGTTCCTGCTCCGGTTATCCGAAGATGGTGATGGACCGGGTGGTGGCCCTGGCCGCGACCAACGGCTATGTCGCCGACCACGTGGTGGCCACCGACGAAGTGCCCAACGGCCGCCCCTGGCCCGCCCAGGCCCTGGCCAACGTGATCGCCCTGGGTATCGACGATGTCGCCGCGTGCGTGAAGATCGACGACACCGTGCCGGGGATTCTCGAAGGCCGCCGCGCCGGGATGTGGACCGTGGCCCTGACCTGCTCGGGCAACGCCCTGGGCCTGACCTACGAGGGCTACCTGGCACTGGCCAGCGATACCCTGGCCAGCGAGCGCCAGCGTATCCACAAGCTGTTCGAGCCGTCGCGCCCGCACTACATGATCGACACCATCGCCGACCTGCCCCAGGTGATCGCCGATATCAACCAGCGCCTGGCCCGGGGAGAAATGCCCCAGGGACAATAAGCCCATCGATCAAGAACGACAGAACGGCGACATTCACCCGTCGCCGTTTTTTTTCATCGACTTGAGGCCAGAACCACCGTCCAAGCGACGAAAGCCCCCGGCACGCCAGGCAAACCTAAAAAAACCGGCTTACAGTTAAAGCACTCCGTCGCTCAAGAACGGAGGCTTCAGACCTGATGACCGAGGAATCCCGTATGCCGTGGAAAAACACCGAGGCGCGCTATAGCACCATGACGATCGCCCTGCACTGGCTGATGCTGGTGCTGTTGGCCGTGGTCTACGCCTGTATCGAATTTCGCGGCATCTTCCCCAAGGGCAGCGGCGGTCGCACCTTGATCACCGAGGCTCATTTCATGCTCGGCCTGACCGTATTCCTGCTCGTCTGGCTGCGGCTGTTCGCCCGGGCCCAGGGCGTGGCACCACGGATCGAGCCCACGCCGCCGTCATGGCAGAGGCTGCTGGCGACGCTGATGCACTGGGCGCTGTACCTGTTCATGATCGCCATGCCGCTGCTGGGCTGGCTGACCACCAGTGCCAAGGGGCACCAGGTGATGTTCTACGGCCTGGACCTGCCGTTGCTGCTGCACGAGGACAAGGCCCTGGCCAAACAGCTCCAGGGCTGGCACGAGTTGCTGGGCACTCTGGGCTACTGGCTGATCGGCCTGCATGCCCTGGCGGGGCTCTATCACCACTATGTGATGCGCGACAACACCCTGCAGCGGATGTGGCGCCAGCGCGGTCAGGCCTGACCGGTAAATCCGCGGCGTCCCTGCAACCCTCCGGTGTGGACGAAGATCAACCGACAACCCGGTGCGAAGCGCCCGGCCCGGACCTGCTCGTAAAGGGCCAGCAGGGCCTTGCCGGTGTACAACGGCTCCAGCGGTAAGCCGCTGGCCTTTTCGGTCTGCTCGATGAACGCCTCCAGCTCCCGGTCCACCTTGGCGAAACCGCCACGGCTGGCGTCCAGCAAGGCATAACCTTCGAGCGCCCTGCCCGCCTCCCCCAGGATACCGGCGACTTGCTGTGGCACTCCGTGGTCCATCGGCACCGCCAGGGCACCCTGCACCGGGTGCGCACCGGCCTCGGCCAGGACCAGCCCGGCCAGCGTGGTACCCGTACCGGCGGCCAGCCACCAACCGTGATAATCGCTCCAGCCCAGGGCCGGCAGTTGCGAGCGCACCTGCTCCAGCAGCGGCACGCAGCCCAATGCACCGGCCAGGCCGCCGCCGCCCTCGGGTGCCGGGTACAGGTCGGGGTACTGGGCCTGCCAGGGTGTCCAGAAGCCCGGTTGGTGGCGCGCCCGGTAGCCGCCGTAGCCAAGCCAGTGCAACTGCATGCCGAAGCGCTCCAGGTCGAGCACGGTCGGGGTGTCCTGGCGCTGCCCGCGCAACAACCCGACCGTGGCGAAGGCGAAACGCTGGCCGGCGGCGGCCAGGGCATGCAGGTGATTGGAATGGGCGCCGCCGAGGCTGATGATGCCCCGCGCACCCTGGCGGCTCGCTGCCTGCAGGTGGTGGTTGAGCTTGAACCACTTGTTGCCGCTGATCAGCGGATCGATCAGGTCCAGGCGCAGTACCGCCACCTCGACCCCGGCCTGGTGCAGCCAATCCAGCTCCAGTCGCTGTAGCGGCGCCTGGGGCAAACGATCGAAGGACTCGGCAAGGGACATCGCGGGCAACTCGGCAGACAGGGACGCGCATTCTAGCAACCCTGGACAAGATCGCCGGCCCCAACGAGACAGGCTTCGTGTAGCCGCTGCCGAAGGTTGCGCAAAGGACCGCAGGGCCTTCAGGGGCGAGGTGCAGGGGGCGAGGATCGCCGTGCCCCTGCGGGGCAGGTAAGGAATCGCGGCCGTCAGAGGCCAAGGGGAAGGTGCAGGGATGGAAGATCGTCGGCCCCCTGCGGGGCAGGCGCAGCCTTCGGCAGCGGCGACAGGGCCGCTGCCGAGGCCGGAGGGATCAAAGTTCGGCAGCCAGGCGCGAACCCTGGTTGATGGCGCGCTTGGCATCCAGCTCGGCCGCCACATCGGCGCCACCGATCAGGTGCACGTTCTGCCCCGCGGCCACCAGGCCATCGTGCAGTTCGCGCAGCGGGTCCTGGCCGGCGCAGATCACCACGTTGTCCACCGGCAGGACCTGGGGCTCACCCGCTTCGCCGATGCGGATATGCAGGCCGGCATCGTCGATCTTCAGGTACTCGACGCTGTTGAGCATCTGCACCTGCTTGTTCTTCAAGCCAGTGCGATGGATCCAGCCGGTGGTCTTGCCCAGGCCGTCGCCGACCTTGCTCTTCTTGCGCTGCAGCAGGAACACCTGGCGCGCCGGAGCATGGGGTTCGGCCTTGATCCCGGCGATGCCACCGCGAGCCTGCAAGTGGGTGTCGATGCCCCACTCCTTCCAGAACGCCTCGCGATCCTGGCTGGTAGCCACGCCCTGGTGCACGAGGAACTCGGAGACGTCGAAGCCGATGCCGCCAGCACCGATCACCGCGACCTTCTGCCCCACCGGCTTGCGCTCGAGCAGCACGTCCAGGTAGCTCAGGACCTTGGCGTGCTCCACCCCGGGAATCGCCGGCACCCGTGGCGCGATACCGGTGGCGAGGATGATTTCATCGAAACCGCCGGCCACCAGTTGCTCGACATCCACCCGGGTATCCAGGCACAGCTCGACGTGGCTGGTCTGCAGCTTGCGCTTGAAGTAGCGCAGGGTCTCGTAGAACTCTTCCTTGCCCGGCACGCGCTTGGCGATATTGAACTGGCCACCGATCTCACTGGCCGAATCGAACAGGGTCACCTGGTGCCCACGCTCGGCGGCCACGGTGGCGGCGGACAAACCGGCCGGGCCGGCACCGACCACGGCGATCTTCTTGATCTGCTGGACCGGCAGGTAGTTGAGCTCGGTTTCGTGGCAGGCGCGGGGGTTGACCAGGCAGCTGGTCAGCTTGCCGCCGAAGGTGTGGTCCAGGCACGCCTGGTTGCAGCCGATGCAGGTGTTGATCTCGTCGGCACGGCCGGCGGCGGCCTTGTTGACGAAGTCCGGATCGGCCAGGAACGGCCGGGCCATGGATACCATGTCGGCATCGCCCTCGGCCAGGATCTGCTCCGCCACTTCCGGGGTATTGATGCGGTTGGTGGTGATCAACGGGATGCCCACCGAACCCCGCAGCTTGGCCGTGACCTTGCTGAACGCAGCGCGCGGCACCTTGGTGGCGATGGTCGGGATGCGCGCTTCGTGCCAGCCGATACCGGTGTTGATGATGGTGGCGCCGGCCTTCTCGATGGCCTGGGCCAACTGCACGATCTCTTCCCAGGTGCTGCCGCCTTCCACCAGGTCGAGCATCGACAGGCGGAAGATGATGATGAAGTTCGGCCCTACCGCTTCGCGCACCCGACGCACGATCTCCAGCGGCAGGCGCATGCGGTTCTCATAGCTGCCGCCCCAACGGTCGGTACGGTGGTTGGTATGAGCGGCGAGGAACTGGTTGATGAAGTAACCCTCGGACCCCATGATCTCGACGCCGTCGTACTCGGCCTTCTGGGCCAGGGTCGAGCAGGTGACGAAGTCGCGGATCTGCTTCTCGATGCCTTCCTCGTCCAGCTCCTTGGGCTTGAACGGGTTGATCGGCGCCTGGATAGCGCTGGGCGCGACCTGCTTGGGGCTGTAGGCATAGCGCCCGGCGTGCAGGATCTGCATGCAGATCTTGCCGCCGGCCTCGTGCACCGCGCGGGTGACGATCAGGTGCTTCTGCGCCTCTTCCTCGGTGGTCAGCTTGGCGGCCCCGGAATACACCCCGCCCTCATCGTTGGGGCCGATGCCGCCGGTGACCATCAGACCCACGCCGCCACGGGCGCGCTCGGCGAAATACGCCGCCATGCGCTCGAAGCCGCCCGGCTTTTCTTCCAGGCCAGTGTGCATGGAGCCCATCAGGGTCCGGTTGCGCAGGGTGGTGAACCCCAGGTCGAGGGGGGCCAGCAAATGCGGGTACGGGGCAGCAGCCATGGCGTCACTCCAGATCGGGCTATCACGGTAGGTGCGAAAGCTCTGCGGCTTCCGTCGGTAGTGCGGCACAGACTAAAAGCACACCGGCTGTAGGCTCAATGACCGTAACTGACAAGTTATTGATCCAAACGTACAGCAGCCCTTGGCAAGCGCCGGCTGCCGCCCTACCCTAGTCGACGAATCCTGCACACGGTTGCCAACTGTTTTCCCATGCGCAAACTTCTCTACATCACTTTCGCCCTGGCGCTGATCGCGGGCCTCACCAGCTACGGCGTGTGGACCCGCGATCGCCCGGGAGCCCATTACCTGTCGGACCTGCGTATCGAGCTGGCGGTGGACCAAGGCGTACCCAGCGAACGCGGCAACCTGCTGGCGATCCAGCCGGAGCTGTTTCCCACCGACTACCAGAACATCGAACGCCTGCACCGCAAGCTCGCGGCTTACCTGCAACAGGCCCGCGAGCGTGGCCTGGTCAATGCCAAGACCGTGGTGGTGCTGCCGGAACATATCGGCACCTGGCTGATGGTCAGTGGCGAGAAGAACGAGTTGTACCAGGCCACCACCTTGAAGGAAGCCATGAACTGGCTGGCGGTGAGCAACCCGCTGCCGTTTCTCAAGGCCTTGATTGGTGCCAAGGGCGATAGTCGCGTCGACGATGCGCACCTGCGCATGAAGGCGAAGAAAATGGCCAAGGACTACCAGCTGTTGTTCGGTGGCCTGGCCAAGGAGTTCCAGGTCACCCTGGTGGCCGGCTCGATTGTCTTGCCCGATCCCAGCGTCAACCAGGGCAGCCTGCAGATCGGCAGCGGTGCCCTGTACAACAGCACCCTGGTGTTCGGCAGCGACGGCCTGCCCATTGGCCAGCCGCAACGCCAGATCCATCCCACGGCCTCCGAAAGCGGTTATATCCACGGCGATGTGCGTGAGTCGATAGAAACTTTCGATACGCCTGCCGGGCGCCTCGGGGTGCTGATCGGCAGTGACAGCTGGTACCCCGACAACTACCGCAAGCTCGACGAACAACAGGCACAGCTGATAGCGGTGCCGGCCTTCATCATGGGCAAGGGCCGCTGGGAACAGCCTTGGCGCAGCGACAATAGTGCAGCGCTGGGAGCCATGGCGCCGGGGACCAGCGAAGGTGCTGCCTGGCATCATCTGACCCTCACCAGCCGGGCGCCACAGAGCCTGGCCGGCCATGGTGCAAGCGTGTTCATGCGCGGCCAGTTCTGGGACCTGGGGACCAGTGGCCAGAGCTTTCTCAGCAACGCGGGCCAGATCTTTGCCGACGACGGCAGCCGCGGTGCCCGCCTGCTGAACCTGTGGTTGTAGCGCCATGCGAAACACGCCGATGCGCCTGGGCGACCTGTCGGTGGGGTTTGTCCACAGCCTGGCCGATGCCATTCGCAGCCACGACCTGGACCCGGTGCCTCTGCTGGAGCAATACGGCCTGGACAATGCGCGGCTGGCCGAAGCCGGGGCGCGCTTGTCGATCCCCCGCTACATGCGCCTGGGCCACGGAGCGATCCAGCTCACCGGCGATCCGGCCCTGGGCCTGCGCATGGGGCGCCTGAGCCGCCTGAGCCAGGCCGGCCTGGCCGGTGTCACCGCCGCCCAGGCCCCGACCGTACGCGAAGCGGCGCGTTGCCTGACCCGCTTCGAAGCCCTGTACGGGTCCAACTATCGCGGCCAATCGAGTTTCTGCGAGGATGCCGACGGAGCCTGGCTGCGTTTCTACTCCATCAGCCCGTACAACGCCTATAACCGTTTCGTGGTGGATTCGATCATGTCCGGCTGGCTGCAACAGTTGTCCAGCCTGGCCGGGCAAACGGTGCATGCGCAAAGGATCGACATCGAGTTCGAGCAGCCCGACTACCACCAGGCCTATGCCCTGCTCGGCCCTACTGCGGTGCACTTTGGCGCCGAATGCAACCAGCTGCGCCTGGACCGGGCCAGCCTGGTCCTGCGCAACCCCGAGCACTGCCCGAGCACTTGGCGCCATCTGCTGCAATTGTGCGAAAGGGAACTGGAACAACTGACTCGAACTCGCAGCCTGCGCGAGCGCATCACTCAGTTGCTGGGACCGTTGCTCAGTGGTGGCCGGGAACCGGACCTGGAGGAAGTGGCCGCACGCTTGAAACTGCCGACCTGGACCTTACGCCGCAAACTGGCGGAAGAAGGCACGCAGTTCCGGGCGATTCTCAATGACACCCGGCGCGACCTGGCCATGACTTACATACGCGATACCGAACTGGCGTTCGGCGAGATTGCCTATCTGTTGGGCTTTGCCTCGGCCGAGGCATTCCAGCGGGCCTTCAAGCGCTGGAGCAACCAGACTCCCGGGGAGTTTCGTCGCAGCCACCGGCAGTTCGGCTAAAAAAAAGCCACCGGCCTTACAGCTCGGTGGCATCGTCTGCGGGTTCCAGAGGATCCAGCTCGAAAGCTTGATACTCCAGCAGCTCTTCTTGGTAATCGTCCATGGAGACTCCTTTTCCGTTGATTGAATGGACCTGCGCTCGTTAGCCGCCAGGGTCAGCATAAGTTGCCGGGATGACAGGAAAAATACTACCCCCTAGGTCAAGATTTCTGTCATTGAAACGTAACGACCCATGAAAAATTTAGCGGGCAGCCACTATCGCCCGCTTGAGCGGCAAGCGGCGACGCTGTCGACAAAGGACGTATCTGCTGGAAAAGCCAGGCCCGAGCGACCGGAAGCTGCGATGGCGGTGGACCGCCATCGCCGTGGCGCCTCAGCGCGGCAATGCCTGGATCGGCTCGGAGGGCGGTGGCAGCGTGCTGGCGGGAGGAGGAGTAATGACGGGCGCTGGAGCGAGCACATCGCTTGCCGGCGTTGGCTCGCTTGCTGGAACCGGCACTATCGGAGCCGCCTGCACCGGGGGCACCACGGGCTGCGACATGCTCGGCTCAGGCTCGGCAACCGGGGTCACCGGAGTACTTGGGGCCGGCGAAGGCACCGCCAGCGGAGCAGGTGCAGGCTGGGGCTCTGCCTTGGCCGGGGGCTGGGCCAGGCTGTCCGGCTTGTTCTCAGGGACCCCGAGATCGGCCTTGGGCTTGTCCTCGACATGGGTGGCAGCCTTGGTTTCCTCAGGCAGGAACAACTCCAACAGGGCAAAGTAGCGCTCATAGAACTTGGCGGACGACACCGTCTCGCTGGCCACCTTGACCATCGAATCGTCGGTGGAGCCGATCGGCATCGATACCGACCCCAGGACCCCGACCCCGAGACTCGCCGAGTTGTTCAGCTTCTTCAGGGCATAGCGGTCCTGCAGGGCGTTGGCGAACACCGTCGAGCGACGACCGCCGGTCCCGTCCTTGGCGCAGACAATGTTGAAGCTGATTTCCAGGTGGGTCTCGCCGGTCTGCTGGAAGCTCTTGTGACCACTGACCAGCTTCGGATCATTGCTGGTGATGATGTAGCCCTGGCTCAGCAGTGCGCGCCGCGCAGCTTCACAGGATGCCGTCTCGCTGACCGCATAGTTGCGCGAGAACGTACCCGAATCGTCGAAGCTTTCATGCTCGTAGATGGCCGTCTTGTGCGATGAACAACCGGCGACCGCGGACAACAGCAATACCCCGGCGGCCGAGCGCAGGTGAAATGATCTAAACATCGAGAATCCTGAGGAAAACGCTTCGGCGCGTATTGTGCTACAGATCAGCATCGCGCAGTTCGGCTAATTGATGGCGTTGATCTCACGCAAGGTTACTGACCACTGTTTACCGGAAAAAGTCGCTCGCTCAAATGTTCGATCAGCACTCGCAGCTTCGCAGCGGCATGCCGGCTCGACGGCCACAGCAACCAGAAGGTGCCGTTGAATTCCAGGTATTCGTCGAGTACCACCTGCAGCTCTTGGCGCTCGATGGCGGAACGCACCATGAAGTCCGGCAAGCAGGCAATGCCCAGGCCGCTGCGGGCTGCTTGCTCCAGTGCTTCGGTGGAGCTGCTGGTCAAGCGAGTCGGCAACAGCGGTTCAGGCTGGTGGAGCCGAGGCTTGAATGGCCAGGCCTCAAGCTTGCCGGTGTGATGGAAGATGTGCCGCAGGCAGGCGTGCTCATGCAGCTCCTGGGGCGATTGGGGCAACCCGCGGGCCTGGAAGTAGCCGGGGCTGCCCACCAGCACCATGCGAAAACGTCCCACCTGCCGGGCCAACAAGCGTGAATCCTTGGGGTTGCCGGTGCGTACCACCAGATCGAAGCCCTCTTCCACTACGTCCACCATGCGGTCGGACAGGTCGACATCCAGCTCGATCTGCGGGTAGCGCAACATGAACTCCGCCAGCACCGGCATCAACAGGCTATGGGCCTGGGGCGCGCTGATCCGCAGTTTGCCCACGGGGGCACTGGCCGAATCGCATAACTGGAATTGCGCCAGCTCGACCTCGGCGGCAATCCGGCGGCAACGCTCAAGGAGCCCCGCCCCTTCGGCGGTAAGGCTGATACTGCGGGTGGTGCGATGAAAGAGGCGGGTTTCCAGCCGCTCCTCCAAGCGCGCAATGCTTTTGCCCACGGCCGAGGACGACACCCCCAAGAGGCGTCCGGCCTCGGTGAAGCTGCGAGTCTCCGCCACCTGCATGAACACCGGGATACTGCCCAACCAATCCATTGTCGACTCCGGAATTAAGGACCTGGATGTCCGATAAGTTCGGAACCTTAGCCTATTTTTCCCTCATGGGCAGCGCCCTACCCTGTATCTCCCTTTCCACCATGGAGCCTTCCATGAATCGCCCAGTCGATGCCTGCGAGCTGCTGCCCCCTGTCACCGAAACCTCTGAACGCCTTCCCGTCGGCGGCCTTCTGGCCCTGGCGAGTGCAGGCTTCATCACCCTGTTGACCGAAGCCATGCCGGCCGGATTACTGCCACAAATGAGCCAGGGTCTTGAGGTCTCGCCGCCCCTGATCGGGCAACTGGTCACCCTGTATGCCCTGGGTTCGCTGCTGGCGGCAATTCCCCTGGTGACCCTGACTCAAAGTTGGCGACGGCGCCCCCTGTTGCTGATCGCCATTGGCGGGTTCGCCATCGTCAACAGCATCACCGCTCTTTCCAGCGACTACAGCCTGACCCTGGTCGCCCGCTTCTGCGCTGGGGTCTTCGCCGGTTTGCTCTGGGCCCTGCTCGCCGGCTACGCCAGTCGCATGGTGGCGCCTCACTTGCAGGGACGGGCGATCGCCATGGCCATGCTCGGTGCGCCTGTCGCGTTGTCCATCGGTATTCCGGCGGGAACCTTGCTCGGCAACATGGTGGGTTGGCGCATGAGTTTCGCCATCATGACGCTACTGACCCTGGGGTTGGTCCTCTGGGTACTCCGGCAGGTGCCGGACTTCCCAGGGCTACGCCCCCAGAAACGCCTTCCCCTGCGCCGGGTGCTGGCATTGCCGGGCGTCAGGCCGGTGTTGTTCGTGACCTTCACCTATGTGTTGGGCCACAACATTCTCTACACCTACATTGCGCCCTTTCTTGAACCCGCCGGCCTTGGCGGACAGATCGAACGTGTGCTGCTGGTATTCGGCCTGGCCGCCCTGCTGAGTATCTGGGCGATCGGCTTGCTGATCGATCGCTGGCTAAGGGCACTGGTGCTGGTCAGTTGCCTGCTGTTCATCGCCTCGACCCTGCTACTGGGGTTGCTGCCCCAGGGACCGACGACGATCTATGCCGCGACGGTGATCTGGGGCCTTTCGTTCGGAGGTATTCCCACCCTGTTGCAGACCGCGCTGGCCAAATCTGCTGGTGAACATGCCGACGCCGCGCAATCGATGCTGGTGACCTTGTGGAACCTGGCGATCGCCGGGGGCGGCCTGGGCGGCGCAATGCTGCTCCAGGGACCGGGGGTGACCAGCTTTCCCTGGGTGATCGGCGGCCTGTTGCTGATGGCCCTGCTGGTAGCGATTGGCGCCAAGCGACAAGGGTTTGCGGTTTACCGCTAACCGCTCACGGAGAGGATCATCCCCGCAAAAAAAAGGTTCTTCACGGAATCCCGGGAAACAGAAACAAGAACGCCGATTTGATAGATGATGTTAGTGCGAACAAACACATCTAAAAAACCGGCGTTCTTATGCGCGATGTTAATACGTTCCTTCCGTTTTGGGAGGGTTTTTCTGTGGTCGCCATCAAACCTGAGGGTGGCGCTTTACAGATCGATCTCGTCCCTCTGAGCACTCGCTTTCCCATCTGCAGCGGCTGCAACGAGCCCAGCACAATCACCCATGAATACTGTCAGCGCTTCATCCGAGACCTGCCCATCCTTGGACAACCGGTGCGGCTGAACGTCGAGCTCAGGCGAGTTGGATGTGCCGCCTGCGGCAAACGAATGGAGGGGGTCAGCTGGCTTGACCGCTACTCCCGGATGACACGCCGCTTGGCTGAAACCGTCATCCAGACCTGTCGACGACTGCCTACCTTGCATGTGGCTCAGCTATTCGGATTGCACTGGGATAGCGTGCGACTACTGGAGCGACGGGCTCTACAGATGGAACTGGATGCGCTGCCTGCAGCCCGCCCCAGGCGCTTGGTCATGGACGAGTTTGCCCTGTTCAAAGGGCATCGCTACGCCAGCGTCGTGCTGGATGCCGATACCCGTCGGGTGCTCTGGATTGGCGAGGGACGCAGTCGCGCCGCAATCAGGCCTTTCTTCGAGGAGTTGGGGCTTGAGGGTTGTGCACGGATTGAAGCGGTCGCGATGGACATGAATACCGCGTTTGACTTGGAGGTACGCCAGCATTGTCCCCAGGCACGGGTGGTCTACGACCTGTTTCATGTGGTGGCCAAATATGGGCGAGAAGTGATTGATCGAGTACGGGTCGATGAAGCCAACCGCCTGCGTCATGACAAGACTGCACGCAAGGTCATCAAGCAAGCGCGATGGCTGCTGTTGCGGAACCCGGAGAATCTCCAGAGTGCAGATCAACAGGTGCATTTACAGGATCTGCTGGCTGCCAACCAGTCGTTGATGACGGTTTATCTGATGAAGGCAGAGCTCAAAGCGCTGTGGTCGCCCACCACTGCTTGGGGCTGGCGATCAGCGTGGAAACAGTGGCTGTGTCTGGCCGATGAAAGCGCGATACCCGCTCTGAAGCAATTTGCCAAACGTTTGAAGGGCTACTGGCGCGGCATCGTTAGCCGGGTGTGCTGGCCGATGCATACCGGGCAACTGGAGGGGATCAATAATCGGATTAAGGTCATCAAACGGATGGCCTACGGCTACCGGGACAGCGAATTCTTTTTCATGAAGATCAAGAGTGTCTTTCCCGGTAATCCGTGAAGAACCAAAAAAAAGACCCCGGCTTTTAGGCCGGGGTCTTTTCAACACAGGGGAACAGGCATCAGTAACGCTTGATATCCGCCTGGTTTTCCAACTGCTTGCGATAGGCCGCAAAGTCTTGCTGGCCTACGCGCGAGGCCAGGAAGCGGCGGTATTGGGCCTTCTCTTCGTCGGTCGGCGCCACGGCTTCGTTGACTGCATCGAGTTGCAGGACCAGCAGGTTGCCATTAGGCAAGGTCACGCTGGTGAAGCTCGGCTTGTCCTTGGATTCAGGCTTGCTCATGCGGAACAGGGCCTGCAGCACAGTCGGGTCGATACCTTCCTGGCCACGGGTCACGGCCTTGGCGACCTTCCAGTCCTGGCCATCCACCGGCTTGTTCAACGCGACCTTGCCATCACGCAGGCTGGCGATCAGCTCTTCAGCCTTGGTCTTGGCAGCAGCACTGGCGTGCTCCTTGGCCAATTGCGTACGGATGGCCGTGGCGACGCTTTCCAGAGGCAGTTGCTCAGGCTTGCGATGCTCCTTGGCGCGCAACACCACGACGGTCTCCGGATCCAGCTCGATGGCGGTGCTGTTGGCACCTTCATCCAGGACTTCGGTGCTGAAGGCGGCCTGTACTACGGCACGATTGGCGGCAATACCGTCACCACCCTCGCGACCGAACGGCGCGGAGGTATGTATGGTGAGCTTCAGGTCCTGGGCTGGCTGGGCCAGATCGGACGCTTCGAACGACGAGTCTTCCAGTTGCTTGGTCGCATCGACGAAACGCTGCTCGACCTGCTGGGCCTTCAGCTCACGGGTCAGCTTGTCCTTGAGGCTGGCGAAGCTCGGCACTTGTGGTGCTTCGACGCCCAGCAGCTTGATCAGGTGATAACCGAAGTCGGTGCGCACCGGAGCGGAAACCTGGTCCTTGTCCAGCGCATACAGGGCCTTCTCGAAGGCTGGGTCGTAGACGCCAGGGCCAGCGAAGCCCAGGTCACCGCCATTGTTGGCCGAACCTGGATCCTGGGAAAACTCCTTGGCCAGCGCCTCGAAGCTTTCACCCTTGGCCAGGCGCGCCTGGATCTCTTCGATCTTGGCCTTGGCCTGGGCCTCGTTCATCTTGTCGTTGACTTCGATCAGGATGTGCGCGGCACGACGCTGCTCGGACAGGTTGGCGACTTCCTTCTGATACAGCGCTTGCAGGTCCTCGTCCTTGACGCTGACCTGGTCGAAGAAAGCGGCCTTCTTCAGCTCGATGTAGTCGATCACGACCTGGTCAGGCGTCATGAACTCCTTCGCGTGCTGGTCGTAGTAGGCCTTGACCTCGTCATCGGTCAGCTTGATCGCGGCCGGGTCGGCCTTGACGGTCAGGGAAGCGAAGTCACGGGTCTGCTTCTCCAGGCGGGCGAATGCCAGCACCTGGGCATCCGTGACGAAGCCACTGCCTGCCAGCCCAGCGCGCACCTGACCGATCAGCATTTCCTGGCTGAGCATCTGGCGGAACTGTAAGCGGGTGTAACCCAGTTGGCGGATAACCTGGTCGAAACGATCAGGGCTGAACTTGCCCTCGACCTGGAATTCCGGCGTCTGCAGGATCACCTGATCCAATGCCCCTTCAGAGAAGGCGAACTTGGAGTCCTGGGCACCTTGCAACAACAGCTTGCGATCGATCAGCCCCTTCAGGGCAGCTTCACGCAGCATCTTCTCATCGAGCAGAGAGGCGTCGAAGTCCTTGCCCAACTGTTGCATCAGCTGACGACGTTGCATGTCGACGGCTTGGCTCAACTCGTTCTGAGTGATCTCCTCACCGTTGACCTTGGCCGCATCCTGGTTATGGGTAGTGGCCTTGAAAATGGCATCGAAACCGGTCAACGCCAACAGTGCGACGATGACCCCGATGATGGTTTTGGCAATCCAGCCTTGTGAATTGTCCCTGATATTCTGCAGCATGCGTCCCCCAGAAACGGCTGTACTTCTGTTTTGAGCAACCGTGGAGCGTGGGTAGAGTCCGGATAGAAGAAAGGCGCATCCGAGGATGCGCCTTCTCGTAACTGGCGGAGCGGACAAGAGCTGAACCTGCGACCCTCGGCGTGAACCGGTTATGTACCGGTCAACTGGCGCCCCGCTGCCAGATCAGGCATGACCCGACCCGGATGGGCAAAGACCCTTGAAGAAACTTAGTTAACGGCTTCTTTCAGTGCTTTACCGGCTTTGAAACCTGGCTTTTTAGCAGCAGCGATTTCCAGAGTCTTGCCGGTCTGTGGGTTGCGGCCGACACGAGCTGGACGATCAGTTACGGAGAAAGTGCCAAAACCAACCAGAACAACAGAGTCACCGGCCTTCAGAGCGCCAGTAACGGATTCGATTACTGCATCCAGCGCACGGCCAGCAGCAGCTTTCGGGAGATCAGCAGATGCAGCGATAGCATCAATCAGTTCCGACTTGTTCACTCTAAGTCCCCTTATATATCTATGAGTATGATTCTAAGTTTTTTGGTGAAAGCAAAAACGAGTGCTGAATGGCCTACAGGCACTTAAGAGCCGCTTTATAACAAGGGCTCTAAAAAGCTGTCAAGGAAGCCCCCCAGGCTAATGCGTATTAATGCGTGCTAATTCTTTCCTTAGAGTCAGACTCGCGTTTTTCGTCCTTTGCAACTATCTCGGGAGCCACATCCGGCAAGGGCTCCGGCGCGTATTGCAGCGCAATTTGCAGGACTTCGTCAATCCATTTAACGGGTTTGATCTGAAGATCCTGCTTGATATTGTCAGGAATTTCTTTCAAATCGCGAACATTCTCTTCAGGAATGATCACGGTCTTGATTCCACCCCGATGCGCCGCCAGTAGTTTCTCTTTCAAACCACCGATGGCCAATACCTGACCACGCAGTGTGATCTCGCCGGTCATTGCCACATCGGCTCGCACTGGAATGCCGGTCAAGGCCGATACCAGTGCAGTGCACATGCCTACGCCCGCGCTTGGGCCATCTTTCGGGGTAGCCCCTTCCGGCATGTGGATATGGGTATCGCGCTTCTCGTGGAAGTCCAGGGGAATCCCCAGGCTCTTGGCACGGCTACGCACTACAGTCTGTGCGGCGGTGATCGACTCGACCATGACATCGCCCAAGGAGCCGGTCTTGATCAGTTGCCCCTTGCCAGGCACTACTGCGGCCTCGATGGTCAGCAACTCACCACCGACCTGGGTCCAGGCCAAACCGGTGACCTGGCCGATCTGGTCTTGCTGCTCGGCCAATCCATAACGGAACTTGCGCACGCCCAGGAAGTGCTCCAGCAGGTCGGAGGTGACCTTCACCGAGAAGCGTTTCTCCATCGCATGCTCTTTCACCGCCTTGCGGCAGACCTTGGCGATCTGGCGCTCCAGGCCCCGTACGCCGGCTTCACGGGTGTAGTAGCGGATGATGTCGCGAATCGCGTCAGAATCGAACTCCAACTCGCCCTTCTTCAAGCCATTGGCCTGAATCTGCTTGGGCGAAAGGTACTTGATCGCGATATTGATCTTCTCGTCCTCGGTGTAACCCGGCAGACGAATCACCTCCATCCGGTCCAGCAGGGCTGGCGGAATATTCATCGAGTTGGAGGTGCAGAGGAACATCACATCGGACAGGTCGTAGTCGACTTCCAGGTAGTGATCGTTGAAGTTGTGGTTCTGCTCGGGGTCCAGGACCTCAAGCAGGGCCGAGGCTGGATCGCCACGCATATCGCTGCCCATCTTGTCGATTTCATCGAGCAGGAACAGCGGGTTGCGTACCCCAACCTTGGTCATTTTTTGAATCAATCTTCCCGGCATCGAACCGATATAGGTTCGACGATGGCCACGAATCTCCGCTTCGTCCCGCACACCGCCCAGGGCCATGCGCACGAACTTACGATTGGTGGCATTGGCGATCGATTCCGCCAGGGAAGTCTTGCCGACCCCAGGAGGACCGACCAGGCACAACACCGGGCCGCGAATCTTCTTCACACGTTTTTGGACCGCGAGATACTCGAGAATCCGTTCCTTGACCTCTTCAAGGCCATAGTGGTCGGCATCGAGGATATCTTCGGCACGCGCCAGATCGAGGCGTACCTTGCTCTGGGCCTTCCACGGCACCTGAACCAGCCAATCGATATAGGAACGAACCACTGTCGCCTCGGCAGACATCGGCGACATTTGCTTGAGCTTGTTCAGCTCAGCCTGGGCCTTGGCCATGGCATCCTTTGGCAGGCCAGCAGCATCGATGCGCTTTTTCAGCTCCTCGATTTCGTTGTGGCCTTCGTCACCATCGCCCAACTCTTTCTGAATGGCCTTCATCTGCTCATTCAGGTAGTACTCGCGCTGGCTGCGTTCCATCTGCTTCTTGACGCGGCCACGAATGCGTTTCTCCACCTGCAGCAGGTCGATCTCGGCATCCAGCAGTGCCAGGACATGCTCTACACGAGCGGAGAGATCGATGATCTCGAGAATTTCCTGCTTCTGCTCGATCTTCAGCGCCATATGCGCGGCCATGGTGTCCACCAGGCGGCTTGGCTCATCGATGCTGTTGAGAGAGGACAACACCTCGGCAGGGACTTTCTTGCCCAACTGTACATATTGCTCGAACTGCGACAGCAGGCTGCGCACGAACACTTCCGACTCGCGGTCGGGAGCATCCACTTCATCAATCAGGGTCACTTCGGCGCGGCAATGACCGTCGACTTCGCTGAAACGCTCGACAGCGCCACGTTGCTCGCCCTCAACCAGCACCTTCACGGTGCCATCAGGCAACTTGAGCAATTGCAGGACGGTGGCAATGGTACCTACGCGATAGAGTGCATCCTCACCGGGATCGTCATCAGCAGGGTTTCTCTGAGCCAGCAGGAGAATCTGCTTGTCGCCCGTCATCGCTGCCTCAAGGGCTTCGATCGACTTCTCGCGCCCCACGAACAGCGGGATAACCATGTGCGGATAAACCACGACATCACGCAATGGCAGGAGAGGCAATTCGATGGTTGTCTTCATGATTTCGCCTCTACGGCGGCCTTACGGCCGAAAACTGGTGGAAGTAAGCTTGAAACCAAGATGGGGGCTGCCTGGAAAAAAAACAAGCTAAAGACAGCACTTTAAAGACGCTAAAAACAAAGGGGCCCGAAGGCCCCTTCTTTCAATCCGACAGCATGCCGCTTAAGCGTCTGGCGCTGCCTTGGCCGTCGGCTCACTGTTCTCATAGATGAACAGTGGCTGGGACTTGCCTTCAATAACGCTTTCGTCGATCACTACTTTACTCACCTCGGATTGCGAGGGGATCTCGTACATAGTGTCGAGCAGTACGCCTTCGAGAATCGAACGCAGGCCACGAGCACCTGTCTTGCGCTCGAGAGCCCGCTTGGCTACTGCCTTCAAGGCGTCAGAGCGGAACTCCAGATCGACACCTTCCATCTCGAACAACTTGCCATACTGCTTGGTCAAGGCGTTCTTCGGTTCGGTGAGAATCTGGATCAAGGCTGCTTCATCCAGCTCATCCAGCGTCGCCAGAACCGGCAGGCGGCCGACGAACTCAGGAATCAGGCCGAACTTGACCAGGTCATCAGGCTCCACTTCACGCAGTGATTCGCCGACCTTCTTACCCTCTTCCTTGCTACGCACTTCGGCATTGAAACCAATGCCGCCGCGGGTGGAGCGGTTCTGGATAACCTTCTCCAGGCCAGAGAATGCACCACCGCAAATGAACAGGATATTACGGGTATCGACCTGCAGGAATTCCTGCTGCGGATGCTTGCGACCACCTTGAGGCGGAACGGAAGCGACCGTGCCTTCGATCAACTTCAACAGGGCTTGCTGAACACCTTCACCAGAAACATCCCGGGTAATCGAAGGGTTATCAGACTTGCGGGAAATCTTGTCGATTTCATCGATGTAGACAATACCCATCTGGGCCTTTTCCACATCGTAGTCGCACTTCTGCAGCAGCTTTTGAATGATGTTCTCGACGTCCTCACCCACGTAACCGGCTTCGGTCAGGGTGGTGGCGTCGGCGATAGTGAAAGGTACGTTCAACAGGCGTGCCAGGGTTTCCGCCAATAGCGTCTTGCCCGAGCCTGTAGGGCCGATCAGCAAGATATTGCTCTTGCCAAGTTCGACTTCGTCGTTCTTTTTGTCACGCTGGTTCAGACGCTTGTAGTGGTTGTAAACCGCTACTGCCAGAACCTTCTTTGCACGCTCCTGACCAATCACATACTGATCAAGGATGCCGCTGATTTCTTTAGGCGAAGGCAATTTATGCGCGCTGCTTTCGGCCTGTGCTTCCTGCACCTCCTCACGGATGATGTCGTTGCACAAGTCGACGCACTCGTCGCAGATAAAGACCGAGGGGCCGGCAATCAATTTGCGTACTTCATGCTGGCTTTTGCCACAGAAGGAGCAATAAAGCAGTTTGCCGTTGTCCTCGCCGTTGCGGGTGTCAGTCATTCGATCGATCCAAATCCGATAGGCTTGCAACACAAGATGAAGGCAATTGCGGGCTTTTTCAAGTCCGCAGGCGGCCGGTCAAACCAGCCGCCTACATTTGAGTTGCTTAGGCGGGCATTTGACGCTTGCTGATAACGGAGTCGATCAGGCCGTACTCCGCTGCGCGCTCAGCGCTCATGAAGTTGTCGCGCTCGGTGTCACGCTCGATGGTTTCCAGGCTCTGGCCCGTGTGATGGGCCAGCAGCGAGTTCAAGCGCGAGCGGATGTGCAGGATTTCCTTGGCGTGGATGTCGATATCCGACGCCTGGCCTTGGAAACCGCCGAGCGGTTGATGGATCATCATGCGCGAGTTGGGCAAGCAGTGGCGCTTGCCTGCCGCGCCGCCTGCAAGCAGGAACGCACCCATGCTGCACGCTTGGCCAATGCAGATAGTGGAAACATCAGGCTTGATGAACTGCATGGTGTCGTAGATCGACATCCCGGCGGTCACCGAACCACCCGGCGAGTTGATGTAGAGATGGATGTCCTTGTCCGGGTTCTCCGCTTCAAGGAAGAGCAGCTGCGCCGCGACCAGATTGGCCATGTAGTCTTCTACCGGACCGATCAGGAAGATCACTCGCTCCTTGAGGAGGCGCGAGTAGATATCGTAGGCACGCTCGCCGCGAGCGGACTGCTCGATAACCATCGGGACCAGGCCGCCTGCGGCCTGGATGTCAGAACTCTGCTGATAATAAGAATTGCGGGACATGTCCTGCAGTCACTCCCAAATAGTCATGTCTTGAATACGCATAAGCCAGCGCGAAGGCTGGCTTATGGTGTTTGCTTCGAACGAGAAAAGATCAGTCGGCTTGAGGTGCTTCTACCGGCTTGACCGCTTCTTCGTAAGAGACCGATTTGTCGGTCACGCTAGCTTTCTGCAGAACAGTATCCACAACTTGTTCTTCCAGCACAACCGAACGGACTTCGTTCAATTGCTGCTCGTTCTTGTAGTACCAGGACACGACCTGCTCAGGCTCTTGGTATGCCGAAGCCATTTCCTGGATCAGTTCGCGAACACGAGCGTCATCAGGCTTCAGCTCGAACTGCTTGACCACTTCGGCAACGATCAGACCCAGTACTACGCGGCGCTTGGCCTGCTCTTCGAACAGCTCAGCTGGCAGCTGATCCGGCTTGATGTTGCCACCGAACTGCTGAACAGCCTGGACGCGCAGACGATTGACTTCGTTTTCCAGCAGCGCCTTCGGTACTTCGATCGGGTTGGAGGCCAGCAGACCGTCCATAACCTGATTCTTCACTTTCGACTTGATCGCCTGGCGCAGCTCGCGCTCCATGTTCTTGCGAACTTCGGCACGGAAGCCTTCCAGACCCGCTTCCTTGATACCGAATTGCGCGAAGAACTCTTCGGTCAGTTCAGGCAGTTTCGGCTCGGAAACGCTGTTGACGGTAACAGTGAACTCGGCGGCCTTGTTGGCCAGGTCCAGGTTCTGGTAGTCCTCAGGGAAAGTCAGGTTCAGAACACGCTCTTCACCAGCCTTGGCACCCACCAGACCATCTTCGAAGCCCGGGATCATGCGACCCGAACCCAGAACCAGTTGAGTCCCCTTGGCGGAGCCGCCAGCGAACGCCTCGCCGTCGATCTTGCCAACAAAATCGATATTCAGCTGGTCGTCTTTCTGGGCAGCGCGGTCGGCCGCTTCGAAACGAACGTTCTGCTTGCGCAGGATTTCCAGCATGTTGTCCAGATCGGCATCAGCCACGTCCGCGCTCAGGCGCTCAACAGCGATACCTTCGAAACCGGCAACAGTGAACTCAGGGAACACTTCGAAAGTGGCGACGTATTCCAGGTCCTTGCCCTTTTCCAGCACCTTAGGCTCAACCGAAGGAGCGCCAGCCGGGTTCAGCTTCTGCTCGACAACGGCCTCGTAGAAGGAAGCCTGGATCACATCACCTACTGCTTCTTGACGTGCGTCAGCCTCATAACGCTGACGAATCACGCTCATTGGAACCTTGCCAGGACGGAAGCCTGGAATCTTGGCCTTTTGGGCAGTCTGCTGCAGACGCTTGTTGACCTGGCTCTCGATGCGCTCAGCTGGCACAGTGATGCTCATGCGGCGCTCAAGAACAGAAGTATTTTCAACAGAAACTTGCATGGATATTCCTCGTTGCACAGACGATTAGCCGGCCGTTTTCCGACCCCAGAATCAAGGGCATGCATTCTAGTGGGTCAAACTCAAGAAGTCACCCTACTGAAAAGGGGTAAAAAGCGGCCAGCAACATGAAGACGGGGACAAAGGCTTCAGCCCCACCATAAGAGCAAACACTACAGATCAAACCCAGCCCCTGCACCAGCCCCTCTATATATAGAAGCAACCAGCCAGCCTCTCGAATACACCGGGTAACAACACCATCAAACCAGAGCAGCTAGCGACCGGAGGAAAGCCGCCTCATCACTTGGACAACCCACCATGCGCACCGCGCGATGCAAACACCCAGAAACGAAAACGGCGCAGCCCCTTTCAGGTGCTGCGCCGTTATCTGCTATTAACTAGCTACTTTATTGGTGCGGACGAAGAGACTCGAACTCTTACACCTTGCGGCGCTGGAACCTAAATCCAGTGTGTCTACCAATTCCACCACGTCCGCGTAACACGCCTCTTAAAGCAAAGGCGCCAGACTATTAATCTGGCGCCTTTTTCGAATATGGGGTGGACGATGGGGATCGAACCCACGACAACAGGAGTCACAATCCTGTGCTCTACCAACTGAGCTACGCCCACCATATTGCGTTACTTGTGCCAAAGCTGCCTAATGGCGCACCCGGCAGGACTCGAACCTGCGACCATCCGCTTAGAAGGCGGATGCTCTATCCAGCTGAGCTACGGGCGCCTTATTAATCTGTACTCTAACTAACGACTACAAACTAATTGCTTCCAGTCGCTGCGAGTTGATCAACAACTCCGCCCGACCTTCTTAACCAGTGCTAGGCTGTGCCCGACAAGTGCGACGAATGTTATAGACGAGCCGTTAGGTCGTCAACTCTTTTTTAAAAAAAATTCATTTAATTAAAGGAGTTAGGGCAATTTGCAGAGCAAGCGCCTTTGCCCTCACGCCCCGGCATGCGAGAATGTGTTCTCTTTTTCTTTCCCTCTCGATGGTTAATCACGCGTCATGACTGCACAACTAATCGACGGCAAAGCGATCGCCGCTAGCCTGCGCCAGCAGATCGCCAAGCGTGTCGCCGAGCGTCGCCAGCAAGGCCTGCGCACTCCCGGCCTCGCAGTGATCCTGGTCGGCAGCGATCCAGCCTCTCAGGTTTATGTCTCGCACAAGCGTAAAGACTGCGAAGAGGTCGGCTTTCTTTCCCAGGCCTACGACCTGCCCGCCGACACCACCCAGGAAGACCTGGCAGGCCTGATCGATCGCCTGAACGATGACCCGAACATCGATGGCGTCCTTCTACAATTGCCACTGCCCGAGCACCTGGACGCATCACTGTTGCTCGAGCGCATCCGCCCGGACAAGGACGTGGATGGTTTCCATCCTTATAACGTCGGCCGCCTGGCACAACGCATCCCACTGCTTCGCCCCTGCACGCCAAAGGGCATCATGACCCTGCTGGAAAGCACAGGTGCCGACCTGTATGGCATGGATGCGGTGGTGGTCGGTGCGTCCAACATCGTTGGTCGCCCAATGGCCATGGAGCTGTTGCTGGCCGGCTGCACCGTGACCGTGACCCACCGTTTCACCAAGGACCTGGCCGGTCACGTCGGCCGCGCCGACCTGGTGGTTGTAGCAGCCGGCAAGCCTGGCCTGGTCAAGGGTGAGTGGATCAAGGAAGGTGCCATCGTCATCGATGTCGGCATCAATCGCCAGGAAGACGGCAAGCTGGTGGGCGACGTGGTTTATGAAACCGCCCTGCCCCGCGCAGGCTGGATCACTCCAGTGCCCGGCGGCGTAGGCCCCATGACACGTGCCTGCCTACTGGAAAACACCCTGTACGCAGCCGAGTCGCTGCACAGCTGAGTGTCCTTGCGCACACAAAAGCCCGCCATCGGCGGGCTTTCTTTATTCTGTAACACCACAGTATTTACCTCCCCTTATCGCTGGCGACTTCTAGCCCGGCGCCTGCCATTCGATCCAGACCGACAATGCACTACCGTTCAGGAGAAAATCGGTTTTTTTCTTGGTTTTTAAGGGTTTTCGGCTGACTGCTGAAGAGCAATCGACAGTTCTTCCGCCATACTCATAGAATGTAACGTTTTTCCCAAAAAGCCCGTTGCAAAACGGCATATCCATTCTATCGAGTCCACCGGCGTGAAAATTCGTCTCTCCATCCTCAGCTTGTTGTTTGCTGTGTCCGGCACCCTACTCATGCACAGCGTCGACGCCGCCGAAACTACCGCGGTCCCAAGAGACACGTCACAACTGCACATCGCCTCTGGTAGCGCCCTGCTGCTCGACCTGCAAACCAACAAGGTCATCTATTCCAGCAACCCTGACGTCGTGGTCCCCATCGCTTCGGTCACCAAGCTCATGACCGCCATGGTGGTGCTGGACGCCAAGCTGCCCATGAACGAATACATTTCCGTGAACATCAGCGACACCCCGGAAATGAAGGGCGTGTTCTCTCGAGTCAAACTCAACAGCGAACTGAGCCGCCGGGAAATGCTGCTGATCGCCCTGATGTCCTCGGAAAACCGTGCAGCCGCCAGCCTCGCCCATCACTACCCAGGGGGCTATGCCGCGTTCATTGCGGCGATGAACGCCAAAGCCAAGTCCCTGGGCATGACCCACACTCGCTATGTGGAGCCCACCGGCCTTTCGATCCATAACGTTTCCACCGCACGGGACCTGAGCAAGCTACTGGTGGCAGCGCGCAAGTACCCCCTGCTGAGCGAGTTGAGCACCACCAAGGAAAAGACCGTGGCATTTCGCAAACCCAACTACACGCTGGGCTTTCGTAATACCGACCACCTGGTCAACAAGGAAAAATGGGACATCAAGATCACCAAGACCGGGTTCACCAACCAGGCTGGCCATTGCCTGGTGCTGGTCACCAGCATGAGCAATCGCCCGGTAGCCCTGGTGATTCTCGATGCCTTCGGCAAGTACACGCACTTCGCCGATGCCGGCCGAATCCGCAACTGGGTGGAAACCGGCAAGAGCGGCTCGGTACCGGACGTAGCCTTGCGCTACAAAGCGGAGAAAAACCTCAAGAACCGCCAGGCCGGAGCCACCCAGGCATCCCACTGAGCTCCCCTCGCATGATCACAACGGCGCCCATGGGCGCCGTTGTCGCGTTCAACCGATCAGTGACCGTCCAAGGCCTTGGTGGCCCGTGCCGCCGCTTGCTCCTGGCCCGCCTGGGCCAATTCGTCAGCGGCCTTCAGCCAACGCTGGCGATCGACGGCCGCTGGCAACTGGTTCGGTGCCTGGATCAGGACTGCAAAGCTGCCAGCGTCCTTCCAGGCCGATTCGAACGCACCGAACTCCATCAACTGGCGGCGACTCTTCGCCCCGCGCAGCAGCACCGTCTGCTTGTCTCGGTTATAGCCGGCCAGTACGGCGTAGCGCGGTTGCGCCCAGAATGCCGCCCCCTCGGTGAACCGCACCATCACTGGATACCCTGCCGCAACCTGGGCCAGCAGCGCAGGCAGGTTGTCATCCAGGGGATAAACCACCATGCCGTATTCCCTGGCCAGTTTTTGCATGTTCTGTGGCAGTTGTGCCTCGGCACCCGGCAAGTGCAGGGGTTTGTCCAGCAGCCCCGGGGTGATCACGATCCCCTGTTGCGACAGCATCCCGGCCAGGGCCCCCGGCCCGCTCTGATACATCTCGCCACTGAAGAACGGCACACTGTTGAGCTCCACTCGCTCCGGCAGGCGCTGAATCTGCGGCTGCACGCTGCCTGTACAACCGACAAGGCCCAACACACAGGCACTGGCCAGCAGCGCCGCTCGAAATCCAGGAAATACCCGCACCATCATTGCTCTCTATATCAGGCGCCGGGCAGTCCTCTTCCGGCTGGGGCCCTGATCATAGGGCGCTTGAGGACGGGGGTATAGCGTTTGACGACAGTTAATCGAAAACCATAGAGCGAACTGTTCGAGGACTCTCGACTATTGGTCAATAGCCTGAAACACAGAGACTACTAGACTGTCTTCTAGTAAGAATCGTGCCCCGCCAAGGGGTATGGAAGGAGGCACACATGAGCCTGACAACGACGATCCTGATGCTGATCCTGGGCTGGCTGGCAGTTGCCGGTGCCATGCTCTGGGGCGTACTGCGCATCGTCCGCCGCCATCACCCGCCCCGGCAGTCGCCCGCAAGCATCACCCCAGCAGAGAAAGAGCACCGAAATCCCGCGACCGCTCACTGACCGAACGTGCCCCCCCATGAAACGACCGCCTGGCTCCAGGGAGCACAGGCGGTCTGCCGTGGGCTAGATCCTGCGATCAAGCCTCGGACTGTGCGGCCTGGCGCTTTTCCCGGGCCCGACGAGCCAGCATGTTCAAGCATTCGATAGCCGCCGAGAAGGCCATCGCCGCATAGACATAGCCCTTGGGCACATGGGCGCCGAAACCTTCGGCAATCAGTGTCATGCCGATCATGATCAGGAAGCCCAGGGCCAACATCACGATGGTCGGGTTGTCATTGATGAACTTGGCCAGCGGCTCGGCAGCCAGCAACATCACGATCACCGATGCCACCACGGCAATGATCATGATCGGCAAGTGCTCGGTCATCCCCACCGCAGTGATGATGCTATCGATGGAAAACACCATGTCCAGCAGCAGGATCTGGCCGATGGCAGCGGCAAAGCCAATCGCCACGCCAGGAGTCGCGACTTTTTCCTCCTCTGGCTTGGAATCCATGCTGTGGTGAATTTCCGTGGTGGCCTTCCACACCAGGAACAAGCCACCGGCAATCAGGATCATGTCCTTCCAGGAGAAGCTCTGCCCCAGCACCTCGATCACCGGCTCAGTGAGCTGGACGATAAAGGCCACGGTGCTCAGCAGCGCCAGGCGCATGAACAGGGCCATGCCGATCCCCAGGCGCCGCGCCTTGGCTCGATGCTGCTCCGGCAACTTATTGGTAAGGATGGAGATAAAGATCAGGTTATCGATGCCAAGCACGATCTCCATCACCACCAAGGTAGCCAGGGCCACCCAGGCAGTGGGGCTGGCGGCGAGCTGTAAAAGGTAATCCATGGGTCAATCCCGACTCGGTTGCATGAAAGATCAGATTTCCTGGGACGACTCGGCCTGCTTGGCGCTGTCATCGGTTTTCTTGTCCTTGCCGACACCACTACCAGCCGCATCGCTCAATGCTTGCTCTGCTGCCTTGTGGGTATCGTCGATCGCTTGCTTGGCTGACTGTGCCGCCTTGTCCAGCACCTGCTGGGCACTCTTTTCTGCCTGCTCGCAGCCCGCCAGGGTCAGCATAGACAGGGCCAGCACGATAGCTGAGCCCAGGGGTTTGAATGACATGCCGATTTCCTCGATAGAACGCACAGGACCAATGAGAGCCCTGTCGATGGCGAGGCATTCTATGGAGCGTAACAGTTCAGGAAAATTCGTATTTATTGCAGCTATACTTCGGTTTTTACGAATAGTTAATCGTCATGCTCAACTACCGCCAACTGCACTACTTCTGGGTTGTAGCCAAGACCGGCAGCATCGTACGGGCCTGCGAGCAGCTGAACCTGACCCCGCAAACCATCAGCGGACAGATCAGCCTGCTGGAGCAAACCTATGGCGTCGAACTGTTCCGCCGCGTAGGGCGCCAGCTGGAACTGAGCGAAGCCGGGCGCCAGGCCCTGCCCTACGCCGAACAGATGTTCCAGCTCGGTAACGAACTGCAAGCCATGCTCCGCGCCCGTCCCGACGAGCAGCAGATCCCGTTCCGGGTCGGGGTCGCGGACGTGGTGCCCAAGTCCATCGTCTATCGACTGGTCGCTCCGACCATGGAGCTCAGCGAGCCGATCCGCCTCACGTGCCGCGAAGACAAGCTCGAACGCCTGCTGGCCGACCTGGCCATCCAGCGCCTGGACCTGGTGATTTCCGATAGCCCGATGCCGCCCCACCTGGATATCAAGGGCTACAGCCAGAAACTGGGGGAATGCGGAATCAGCTTCTTTGCCACCCAGGAACTGGCGCGCCTGCACGGCGCCAACTTCCCTCAAGGACTGCATGGCGCCCCCTTGCTGATCCCCGGCCAGGAAACCGTGGTCCGCAGCCGCCTGTTGCGCTGGTTCGCCGAACAGCAGCTACAACCACGAATCATCGGTGAATTCGACGACAGCGCCCTGATGCAGGCCTTCGGCCAATCCGGCAGCGGGATCTTCATTGCCCCCAGCGTGATTGCCGATGAAGTCCAGCAGCAATACGGCGTGCAGTTGATAGGCCAGACCGACGCCGTGGCCGAATCGTTCTATGCCATTACCGTGGAGCGCAAGGTCAAGCACCCCGGGATCGTTGCCATTACCGAGGGCGCGCGACGGGAACTGTTCACGCCCCTCGGCCACTGATCAGGAAGCGCAGGCCTGTGGCGCCTTCACCTTCATCAACACCAGCGCCAGGGCAATCGACAGCAGGATGAAGCCTGCCGCCGCGAACCCCAGGTGCCCCAGGCCCAGGGTATCGATTACCCGGCCGCCGACCATCGCCCCCAGGCCGACCCCGATATTGGCTCCGGCGATGTTCAAGGACGCGGCGAAAGCCGGAGCTTGTGGGGCTGCCTTCATCATCCGCACATGACTGACCAGGAACATCGCCGCCTGGGTCATGCCCCAGATACCCATGGCCGCGGCCAGCCCCAGGGTCGAATGAATGCTCGGTACCAGGGCCACCATGCCCCCCATCATGAGGGCACAGAACACCATCGAGGCAATCAGCGGATGGCGATCGACAAAACGCCCCCCCAGGGAGTTGCCGATCAGGCCTACCGCACCGAAGCCCATCAGGCACCAACCCACCAGCGTGCCGTTGAAACCGGCCAGGCGCTCAAGGATATCCGCCAGGTAGGTGTAGGCCGTGAACATACCGCTGAATACCAGGATCGACAGCAGCACATGCCCCTGCATCAGCGGACTGCGCAGGATAGCGAACTGCGAGCCCAGGCTGGCCTGTTCGTTGTGCACCGAAGTCTTCGGCAGATAGAGATACAACAGCAGCGCCTTGGCAAAGGCCACCAGCGCCAGGATGGCGAATGCACTGCGCCAGCCGAAGAGATCGGCGATCAGGGTCCCCACGGGAATTCCGAATACCGTGGCACAGACGATGCCGAAACCGATCTTGGAAATAGCCCGCCCGGCCTCGTCCGGCCCGACGATATCCACCGCGGTTTCGCTCGCCAGGGCCCAGAACACCGGCAAGCCCAAGGCCGGCACCAGCCGTGCCAGGGCCATCACCCAGATGTTCGGTGCCATCGCGGCGACGGTATTGGACAGCCCGAACAGCACCAGCACGATGATGAACAGCGGCTTGCGCGGAAAACGCGCGCAGTAAGCGGTCAGGAACGGACCGAAGGCGGCGACGGTGAAGGCGAACAGCGTCACCAGCAAGCCGGCCTGGGACACACTGACCTGCAAGTCCCGGGCAATGGCTGGCAACAGGCCAACGATCACGAATTCCGTGGTCAGGATGGTAAAGCCCGCAGCCGATAACAGCAGGATGGGAAACAACATGCAAAACTCCAGCGACGACGGATGACAGCGACGGCCCGGAGGGCGCGCTGACCGGATAGGAAAAATGGGGATGGCGAATCTTAACAGAGTGGATACAGGTCAAGGCAACCGCGTTATCCAACTGATCGACACGGCAAGTGGCAGATCGTCACATCCACACGGGAAGCCGGGCCTGCTGTGATAAAGTCCGCCCCTGCCCCCAAAACAGGCGGCTCGACACTCGATGGTCGTCCTGCCTGCCTGTTGCTTGTCCGACCGCGGCCTTGCGTGGCGGTTCCACTTTGGGTCAGTTTCCGGCCCAGGGTCGCTGCATGCACTGCACATTAAAAAAATAGAGATACCGTTTATGAACGCTTCACCACCGTCCTTCCTGCAATCCCTCAAGCGCCTGAGCCTGGTGACGCAGATCGTCATCGGCCTGATTGCCGGTATCCTCCTGGCACTGCTGGCGCCTGAGGTGGCCAAGTCCACCACTTTCGTCGGCAAAGTGTTCGTCTCGGCGCTCAAGGCCGTGGCACCGATCCTGGTATTCGTGCTGGTAATGGCCTCGATCGCCAACCACAAGCATGGCCAGGAAACCCATATCCGCCCGATCCTGGTCCTCTATCTGCTCGGCACCTTCGCCGCCGCGGTGGTGGCCGTGATCGCCAGCGCCCTGTTCCCCTCTGCCCTGGTGCTGTCCACCCACGACGTGACCATCAGCGCACCGGGCGGCATCAGCGAAGTGCTGCAAAGCCTGCTGCTGAGCGTGGTGGACAACCCGGTCAGCGCCCTGATGAACGCCAACTTCATCGGCATCCTGGCCTGGGCCATCGGCATGGGCGTGGCCATCCGCCATGCCGGTGAAACCACCCGCAGCGTGCTCGAGGACCTGTCCAACGGCGTCACCCTGATCGTGCGGGTGGTGATCCGCTTCGCGCCCCTGGGGATCTTCGGCCTGGTGGCCTCGACCCTGGCCACTTCGGGCTTCGATGCGCTGCTCGGCTACCTGCACCTGCTGGCCGTGCTGATCGGCTGCATGCTGTTCGTGGCCCTGGTGATGAACCCGCTGATCGTCTACTGGAAGATCCGCCGCAACCCGTTCCCGCTGGTACTGACCTGCCTGCGCGAAAGCGGCATCACCGCGTTCTTCACCCGCAGCTCGGCAGCCAACATCCCGGTCAATCTGGAGCTGAGCAAGCGCCTGGGCCTGCATGAGGATACCTATTCGGTATCCATTCCCCTGGGCGCCACCATCAACATGGCCGGTGCGGCGATCACCATCACCGTGCTGACCCTGGCTGCCGTGCACACCCTGGGTATCGCCGTGGACCTGCCCACCGCCGTGCTGCTGAGCGTGGTGGCCGCGATCTGTGCCTGTGGCGCTTCCGGCGTCGCCGGCGGTTCGCTGCTGCTGATCCCCCTGGCTTGCAGCCTGTTCGGTATCCCCAGCGAGATCGCCATGCAAGTGGTGGCCGTGGGCTTCATCATCGGCGTCCTGCAAGACTCGGCAGAAACCGCACTGAACTCCTCCACCGACGTGCTTTTCACCGCAGCAGCCTGCATGGCCCAGGAAGACAAGGCACAAGCCTCGGCCTGATCCGCAGCACGAAAAAGCCCGGCCAGGTCGACCCTGGCCGGGCTTTTTTCATTCATCCAGAAAAGGCGCTAACGCCTCAGAATGCCCCCATGTAGTCACGCTTGCCGACCTCTACGCCGTTGTGACGCAAGATCGCGTAGGCAGTGGTGACATGGAAGAAGAACTGCGGCAGGCCATAAGTCAGCAGGTAGGACTGGCCGCTGAAGCGCTTCTCTTTCGGCGTGCCCGGACGGGTGACGATCTCGATGCCTTCCTTGCCGTCGACCTGGGACGGCTGGATGCCATCGATAAAGGCCAGGACCTTGGCCAGCAGCGCCTGCAGGTCAGCGAAGCTGGTCTCGCTGTCGTCGTACTTGGGCAGCTCGACCTCGGCCAGGCGCGCCGAAACGCCCTTGGCGAAGTCCACGGCGATCTGCACCTGGCGCACCAACGGGAACATGTCCGGGTACAGGCGCGCCTGCAACAGCGCATTGGGCTCGATACCCTTGGCCGTCGCATGGGCCTCGGCCTTGTGCAGTACATCGCTCAGGGCCTTGAGCATTTGCTTGAAGACAGGAACGGAAGCGGCGTACAGGGAAATAGTCATGACAATCTCGATCAGAGGTGGTGGGAATACAGCGCGCGAGGATTATAGCCGCAGCCATTGCCCGGGTGGGTTTATCCGCCCGGCCCCTGGCGATACTGGCTTGGAGCGACGCCGAACCAGCGCTTGAAGCTCTGGGAGAAACTCGACAGGTCGCTGAAGCCGAGCCTTTGCGCCACCTGGGTCAGGCTCAGGCCAGGATTGCCCAGCAGTTCCAGGGCCTGGCGACGCCGATGCTCGGCCAGCAATTGACGATAGCTGCTGCCCTGCTCCTGCAAGCGTCGTTTCAAGGTCCGTACGCTGGTGCGGTTCAGGCGAGCCATGGCTGGCAGGTCCGCAACGGCCCCCGCTGGTAGCGCATCCAGATGCTGGCGCACCTGGGCCACCACCCCCGGGTGCATTTGCCGCTGCTCCAGCAGCTGCCTGCACATCTGTTCGCACATCGATACCGTCACCGGATTGGCCTGGGGCAAGGAGCGGTGCAACAAGCGCCGGTCGAATACCAGGCTGTTGCTCTGCGCCCGATATTCGGGACCCACGCCGAAAATCTTCCGCGACTCTCCAGCCCCCCGTGCACAGGCGGCGCACCGCAACGGGTGATCCGCAGCAAGCGGAAATCCTCGCCGACAATCTCCTTCATCAACACGGCCGCGGCCGCCATGTCCCGCTCCAGCAGAAAGCTTTGCAGCGCGACATCGGCCACTGCCGGCTCACCGAAGGTCAACACGCCCACCCCCGGCTCCTGGTGATAACCAATACTGGCGAAGGCATAGGTCAACGGCAGGAAACGCAAGGCCAGGCTCAACGCATCCGCCGGGGTCGCACTGCTGATCAGGCCGTAGCCGAACAAGCCATAGGTGGAAAAGTGATAGCGCAGCCCTACTTCGTGGCCCAGCCCTGGTGGATCCCCCAGCAACTCCAGCAGATTACCCACCAGCCGCAACTCCTGGGCCGCCGACAACAGACTGTTGGGGTCCTGCAGTTGCGCCATGGACAGCCTCGAACCCGCCAGCAGGCGTGCCAGGGGCAGGCCCCGCTCACGACCGAAGTTAACCAGCAGCAAAGCGCTGGAAGGTCCGCGAGTGAACGACTGAATGCTCATGGGCTGACTCATCCGGTGACGATTTGGCCCAAATACTAAAGCACTTGTCACGTTGCAGCATGGGGTCCATGAGCGATTGCCTCCATGCTTGACCCCCATCGGCGCCGCACTCTCGATCCAGGGGCGCGGTACCGCACCACACAACAAGAACAACGAGGTCGTCATGCCTGCACCCATCACTGCCAAGAACCCGGAGCACGACTCCAGCATCCCCCTTGAAGCCATCATCATCGGCACGGGCTTCGGCGGCCTGGGCATGGGCATTGCCCTGCGCAAGGCCGGGGTCAGCCGCTTTCTCATCCTGGAAAAAGGCCAGGACGTCGGGGGCGTCTGGCGCGAGAACACCTACCCCGGAGCAGCCTGCGACGTGCCTTCGCACCTGTATTCGTTTTCCTTCGAGCCCAACCCCAACTGGTCCCGGGTGTTCGCGCCCCAGGCCGAGATCCACGACTACCTGCAACACTGCGCCCGACACTACGCCCTATTGCCCCACATCCAGTTCGACAGCGAAGTCAGCCATGCCGAATTCGACGACAGCCAGTGCCTGTGGAAAGTCAGCTGCCGCAATGGCCAGTCGTACCTGAGCCGGCTGCTGGTCAGCGCCACCGGCCAGCTGAGCCGCCCCGCCCTCCCCAGGCTGCCAGGCATGGAGAGCTTCACCGGTCATGTGTTCCACTCCGCCCACTGGGATCATCACTATCCCCTGGCCGGCAAGCGGGTCGCGGTGATCGGTACCGGAGCCTCGGCCATCCAGTTCGTGCCACAGATTGCCGATCAGGTCGCGACGCTCAAGGTCTTCCAGCGCTCGCCGGCCTACATCATGCCCAAGGCCGATCGCCCCTACAGGCCAGAAGAACTGCAACGCTTTGCCCGCCATCCCCTGTGGATGAAGCTGGTACGCGCGGCTCACTACCTGCATTTCGAATCCCGCGCCCTGGGCTTCACCCGCCTGCAAGGCCTGACCCGCTGGGCCGTCGGCATACCTTTCCAGAAACTGCTGAAGGCCTCGGTGTCCAGCCCCGAACTGCGACGCCAGATGACCCCGGACTATCCCATCGGCTGCAAGCGCATCCTGCTGTCCAACGACTACCTGGCCACCTTCGACAAGCCCCATGTCGAACTGCTGACCCAAGGCATCAAGCGAATCACCGAACAAGGCATCGAGACCCTGGACGGCCAACGGCACGAAGTAGACGCCATCATCTATGGCACCGGCTTCGCCGCCACCGAGTTTCTCTCGCCCATGCGCATCACCGGACGCCTAGGGCAAGATCTCAACCAGGCCTGGCAGCAAGGTGCTGCCGCCTACCTGGGACTGAGCGTGCCGGGCTTCCCCAACTTCTTCATGCTCTACGGCCCCAACACCAACCTGGGGCACAACTCCATCATCTACATGCTCGAAAGCCAGATATCCCACGTGATGAAGGCTCGCCGTGCGCTCCTGGCCAATACCGCCCGGACCCTGGAGGTGGACCCACAATCCCACCAGCGCTTCCAACAACGAATCCAGCGGCGCCTGGCCACCTCGGTATGGAGCGGGTGCCAGAGCTGGTACGTAGACCCGAACGGCCACAACAGCACCAACTGGCCGGGTTTCACCTGGAGCTATCGCTGGCAGACCCGCCATGCCGGGCTGGCGGCCTACCAGTTCTCCAGCCCCCTGGATGGCGACCGAGCAACCGACGGGCAACGAATAGCGGCCCCCGGGGATTGGCTGGAACGAGGCAATGCGGCCTTCCTGCGACTCTTCCTGCGGGCCAGCTTCAGGGCCTTGATCGGCCCGCCCCGGCTTCTGGCCAGCCAGCGCAAGATCGTTGCCGGCCTGTCCAGGCTGATGCCTGGAGGTTGGGGAGTGAACCGTCACCGCAGCCGGCTGGGACATATGGCACTACAGATCGTCGAACCCAAGGCCAGCGCCGCCAAAGGGGTCATCCTCTACCTGCACGGCGGCGCCTTCTGCCTTGGCAGCCCCGACACCCACTACAGCATCACCAGCCGACTGGCCAAAGAAAGCGGCTGCGCGGTATGGGCACCGGATTACCGGCTGGCCCCGGAGCATCCCTACCCTGCTGCGCTGGAGGACTGCCTGGCCTGCTACGACGCCATCCGCGCCCAGGGCTACCCGGTAGAGCGGCTGCTGATTGCCGGGGACTCCGCCGGCGGTGCCCTGGCCCTGGCACTGGCCCTGGCCTTGAAGGAGCGCGGCGAGGGCATTGCCGCCGGCTTGCTGCTGCTCTCGCCGGTGACCGATCCGACGCTGGCCGGCGTCAGCATGCAAAGCCGCCAGGCCACGGACCCGATGATCCGCCGCGACTGGCTGGAGCAGGCCTTGCAGGCCTATGCCGCAACGCCACAGACGCTGCTGCACCGCCCCCTGGAAGCCGACCTGCGAGGGTTGCCGCCGATGCTGATCCAGGTCGGCGACCAGGAGGTGCTGCTGTCCGATTCCACACGCCTGGCCGAACGCGCCAGGGCATCGGCGGTGCCTTGTCAGTTGCAGATCCACGAAGGCCGTTGGCATGTCTTCCAGTTGCAGGCCTTCTACCTGCGTTCGGCCAGGGCCGCCCTGCGCGACCTCGCCCGCTTTGCCCGCCAATGCCTGAAGCGGGACAGTACAGACACCAGCGCACAAGACCGGGCGCCCAAGGCACAAACCCTGCCGACGCCATGACGCCCATTCGCGCGCCCCTGGCCAGGGGCGCGGCTTTTTTTAAGGCACGACCACGCGCCCTTGGAGGCGCCAGCACCCCGTGTAACCAAGTTCTGATGGCCAGGGGCCGCTTCTACAGGTAAAACAGAGCCCCTCGCAACCGGCCACCACGGCCATGGACCGCCCAGCCCACCCAACCCCACAGGCTGGGGTCGCCGCGCCTCTCTCCATCAGTTACCAAGGGACCTGTACTCATGAGCAGCGAACACGAAACTCCCAGCGAAGCACTGCGCCTTGGCAATGCCGAAATCCGCATCCTGGGCTCATTGATCGAAAAACAGGCCACCAGTGCGGAAACCTATCCCCTGACCCTCAATGCCCTGGTGATCGCCTGCAACCAGAAGACCAGCCGCGAGCCGGTGATGAACCTGACCCAGGGACAAGTCGGCCAGAGCCTGCGGACCCTGGAAGCCCAAGGTTTTACCCGCCTGGTGATGGGCAGTCGCGCCGACCGCTGGGAGCAGCGCCTGGACAAGGCCCTGGAACTGGTGCCAGCGCAATTGATCCTGTGCGGCCTGATGTTCCTGCGGGGCCCGCAGACCGTGAACGAACTGCTGACCCGCAGCGGGCGCATGCATGACTTCGAAGATGCCGAGCAAGTGCTGCATCAGCTCGAACGCCTGGTGGCCCGGGGCCTGGCCCTGCATCTGCCGCGCCAGTCCGGCCAACGCGAGGATCGCTACACCCACGCCCTGGGCGACCGCGCGGAGATCGAAGCCATTCTCGCCGCCCGCGGCAGCCCGGTGGAGCGCAGCACCGGTGGCGCAGTCGCCCTGGAACGCATCGAGGAACTGGAGGCGCGGATCGCCGCCCTCGAGGAGCGCCTGGCTCGCCTCGAAGGCTAGACCGTCAACAAACCGAAGGCGGCGCCAAGGGCGCAGGCCTTCGGTGGCCTGCACCCGTTGTGCCGGGGATCAGGCCCGGGCGTAGGCCACGGCCTTCTGGAACTGCTCCTGGCTGGGACGCACGCCGGTGTACAACACGAACTGCTCCAGCGCCTGGATGGCGATCACTTCCAACCCGGTGATCACCCGCTTGCCCTGGGCCCGGGCCTGTACGATCAACGGTGTTTCGGCCGGGATCGCCACCACATCGAACACCGTGTCCGCCGCGGCGATCGCCTCGGCCTCAAAGGCCAGCTGCTGGGCTTCGGGCCCGCCGCTCATGCCGATCGGCGTGACATTGACCAGCATCTGCGGCCGCAGCGCCCCCAGTTCGGCTTGCCACCGATAGCCCAGGGAGCTGGCCAGGGCACGCCCGGCCACCTCGTTGCGAGCAACGATCACACCGTTGTCATAACCCCCATCGCGCAAGGCACTGGCCACGGCCTTGGCCATGCCACCACTGCCACGCAAGGCGAAACTGCACGTCCTGGGCACGGCATGGGCCGCCAGCAACTGCGCCACGGCAATGTAGTCGGTGTTGTAGGCCTTCAAGTGGCCATTGGTGTTGACGATGGTATTGATCGAGGCAATGGCCTGGGCCGATGCATCCAGCTCATCCACCAGGGCGATGCAATCCTCCTTGAACGGCATGGAAACGCCGCAGCCACGAATGCCCAATGCACGGATTCCACGGACCGCACCCGGCAGGTCCTGGCTGCTGAAGGCCTTGTAGTAGAAGTTCAGCCCCAATTGTTCATACAAGTGGTTGTGAAAGCGCAGGCCGAAGTTCCCCGGACGCCCGGACAACGACATGCACAACTGGGTGTCTTTATTGGGGTTCATTTGCATCTTCATCTCCTCGCTTGGCACTTTCGGATAGACGGGATTGGCCAGCCACCCCGCTTGTGCCTGATCATATCGGCGCTTGTTCAACGGCCTCGAACCGTCCAGGGATAACGGTAAAGAGACCGGTACAGACCTTACACAACATTTACTCAGCGACTGTGCAGAATTTGCGATAACCGCTGTCTTAGAAGTATCCCCGCGTCAGTTCTTGGGTCTGGTGCAGACCATAAACGCAGGGGTTGAACCGAGGAAAAACCATGATCTCCAAAATCCCAAAGATAGCCCTGCTCATGGGTGCACTCGCTGTCGCAGGCCAGGCATCCGCCCACGGTGGTGGCTGGGTCGGCCCCGCTGCATTGGGTGCTGTTGTCGGCGCTGCCGTCGTGGGTTCGGTGATCGCCAACCAGGATCGCCCCGTCTACGTACAGCAGGCACCGGTGTATGTGCAACCGGCGCCGGTGTACGCCGCCCCGCCGCCCCCTCCGGTCTACTACCAGCCGGCACCGGTCTATGTGCAACAACCGGTGTACTACCGCCCGGCACCGGTCTACTACGGACCACCCCGTGGCTACTATGGCCACCCGCATTACTACTACGGCCCCGGTCGCTGGTAAGCGACAGCAGGATCAAACGACAGGCCCCGCCCCACAAGCGGGGCCTGTTGCATTCTGCCATCAGCCAGATGTCTGAATAATTCTGGAAGATGTCGTGACTGGAACAGTACTTGCGTTTAAATCCGGCAATAGTGTGCCGATCCCAAGGCCGCCCAGCTCGACACGGGATTGTCATGTTTGTGTCATTTGCGGGCTGCAAGATCGATCCAGTCCGATCATCCAAGGCCCATAACAACAAGGACGCCCCCCATGCCTACGCAAAATCCGCACCGCGTTGCCGGCCTCTGCACTTCCAGCCGGGTCTATGACGCCCTGACCGAACTCAAGCACCTGGAAGGCCATCGCAGCGCCAAGTTCCTCTCGCTGCTGGCACAAAACCTGGTGCGCAAGGGCCTGCTCAACGAACAGGAAGTGCTGCATATGCTCGACCAGGTCGTGGACTGAGCGCGACCTGTTGCCGATCATCACCTGCGCCCAATCGATGTCCACTATCGACCAGGGTGATTTTTCGTAGCACTGGGCGCTTTGTAAGGTAACCCCCACGCAAAAGGAGGTTCCCATGTACAAGCACCAGATCATGTCCGTCGTCGGCAGCGCCGTCCCCGCCCCACTGAGGGCCATGGGGTTGCTCGCCTGCTGGTACTTGGTACGCGATGGCGAAACCATCAGCGGCCCGCTGATGTCCCTGCCCGCCGCCCAGGCCCTGTCCCGCCAGCTCGACACCAGGGTGTTGCACGCCTAGCCAACCGACGAGGCCGGATGACCGTCGCACCCAAGGCTTTTTCTGCTCCAGGCATAGACGCAGGTCAATAAACCCGAGCGAGCACTGGCTTACCCTCGCGACCTTTTGCGATCGACAGCCCCATGACGCTCCTGGCCAAACCCGAACTCCTGGCTCCCGCCGGCACCCTGAAGAACATGCGCTACGCCTTCGCCTACGGCGCCGATGCGGTATACGCCGGGCAACCGCGCTATAGCTTGCGGGTACGCAACAACGAATTCGACCACGCCAACCTGGCGCTCGGCATCCAGGAGGCCCAGGCCCAGGGCAAGCGCTTCTACGTGGTGGTCAACATCGCCCCGCACAATGCCAAGCTCAAGACCTTCCTCAAGGACCTGGCTCCGGTCATCGAAATGGCTCCCGATGCACTGATCATGTCCGACCCCGGCCTGATCATGCTCGTGCGCCGACACTTTCCGGCCATGCCCATCCACCTCTCGGTCCAGGCCAATACGGTGAATTGGGCCAGCGTCGAGTTCTGGCAGCAGCAGGGCCTGAGCCGGATCATCCTGTCCCGGGAACTGTCGCTGGAAGAGATCGAGGAGATCCGCCAGCAAGTGCCGGGCATGGAACTGGAAGTCTTCGTCCATGGCGCGCTGTGCATGGCCTACTCCGGCCGCTGCCTGCTCTCGGGCTACATGAACAAGCGCGATGCCAACCAGGGTACCTGCACCAATGCCTGTCGCTGGAAATACAAGGCCGAGCCGGCCACCCAGGACAATCTCGGAGACATCGTCCAGACCTGTGAACCCGAGCCGACCCTGGGCCTTGGGGCGCCCACCGAGCAGGTCTTCCTGCTCAGCGAAGCCAACCGCCCGGATGAGCTGATGCCAGCCTTCGAAGACGAACACGGCACCTACATCATGAACGCCAAGGACCTGCGGGCCGTGCAGCACGTAGCCCGCCTGACCCGCATGGGCGTGCATTCACTGAAGATCGAGGGCCGCACCAAATCCCACTTCTATTGCGCACGTACCACCCAGGTCTATCGCCGGGCCATCGATGATGCCGCCGCCGGGCGCGAATTCGACCGCAGCCTGATGAACGATCTGGAGTCCCTGGCCCAGCGTGGCTATACCGAGGGTTTCCTGCGCCGCCATGTGCACGACGAGTACCAGAACTACCAGAACGGCAGCTCGGTCTCGGAGCGCCAGCAGTTCGTCGGCGAGCTTACCGGAGAGCGCCGTGACCGCCTGGCAGAAGTGAAGGTGAAGAACCGCTTCGCCCTGGGCGACCACATGGAATTGATGACCCCCAAGGGCAATTTCCACTTCGACCTGCACGAACTGCAGAACATCCAGGGCCAGGCCATCGAAGTCGCACCGGGGGATGGCCATACCGTCTACCTGCCGATCCCCGACCAGGTGGACCTGCGTTTCGGCCTGTTGATGCGCGACATCGGCGCTTGAGCCCCTCTCGTCGACCCCTTCAGGGTGCCGCCGGCCGCTAGCCGGCGGCGCTCACGCCACCAGACGCACACCGATTTCCCACGCCAGGCTCGCACTGGGCGCGCTGGGCTGGATATGCTTGGCTCGAAAACGCATGGCTCACGGAACACCAAACCGTGCCAGCGTTGCAGAACAACAACGACCACTGCCCAGGAATGTTGTGCTCATGCCCGACACCATCGTGCCCCGCCCCGCCGCAGAAGCGCCGGCCAAACCCATGGAGCAACGGCTGGAATTGCGCCACCTGCGCTATTTCAAGGCCGTGGCCGAAGAGCTGAGCTTCACTCGGGCCGCCGCGAAGTTGCACATGGCACAGCCGCCCCTCAGCCAACAGATCAAGCAATTGGAAGAAGACCTGGGAGTCGTCCTGTTCGAGCGCCAGGGCCGCCCCTTGCGCCTGACCGCGGCCGGCCGGCAATTCCTGCTCAAGGTCCGGGGCATCCTCGACGATGTCCAGTCCAGTGTCAGGGAGGTCCGCGAACTCGCCGAAGGCCATGGTGGGCGGCTGTCCATCGGTTTCGCCGGTTCGGTCATGTACAACAAACTGCCGGAGCTGCTCGGCCTGTTCCGCCAATGTTATCCAGGCGTGGAGCTGGAGTTCAGGGAACTGCTGGCGGCACAGATTGGCCCGGCGCTGCTGGCGCGTGATATCGACCTGGGGCTGGCCCGCCCGGCCCTGGAGGACGACCCGGCATTTCAGCAACGCCTGTTGCTCCAGGAGCCGCTGGTGGTGGCCGTACCGACAAGCCATCGCCTGGCAGGCCGCGAAGACATCGCGATCCAGGACCTGGACCAGGAACGAACCGTACTCTACCCGCGCTTCCCGCTGCCCAGCCTGACCGACCTGATCCAGAGCACCCTGGAACGGCTCGGCGTACACCTGCACCTGGTGCAGCACGTCGAGAACCTGCAGGCCGCCCTGGGCCTGACCCGGGCCGGGGTGGGACTGACCTTCGTGCCGCAGAGCGTCGGGGCCGAGTTACGCCAGGGCATCGTCTTCCTGGCTATCCGCGACAACCCGCTGTTTTCGCCACTGAGCGCGGCCTGGCTGGCAGGCACCAGCAGCGCCCCGCTGCGTAACTTCCTGCCCTTGTTGAACCTGGTAAGCAGCGTCCCATCCCCCCTGCCCTAGGCAACCCTGCCCATACCTCGATCGTCTGCAAGCATATGCAGCCGATATTGGACGCCACCGCAGTGGCTACATAACCTGCAGGTCAGTTCCCCGGGCCCTTGATATCCCAGGACCAGGCCCTCGCTACCCGCCAGCCCTCAATCACGGAGCCGTAGATGCAGGCATTGCCAATCGCCCACCGGACAGGAATCGAGCCTGACGAACGCCTCGACGCAGGCATTGTGTGAGCGGCTTGCCTGCCACCCTGGGCAATCGGCCGGATCGACTGATCTGCGCGCTGTTCCTCGTGCTCTGGTCGTCCGGCTTCGCCATCGTCAAGGTCGGGCTGCAATACAGCAGCCCGATGATGTTCCTGTGGTTGCGCTATGTAATCGTGGTGCTGGTGCTATTGCCCGTGGTGCTGGTGCAGCGCCCGCCCCTGCCCCGGGGCCGGCCCCTGCTGGCGATGATCGCCAGTGGCGTGCTCATGCAGTGCGTGTACTTCGCCGGGACCTACCTGGCCATCGACGCCGGGATCAGCGCCGGCCTGCTGGCACTGATCGTCTCGCTGCAGCCGGTGGTGATCGGCGTCGCCTCGCCCTTGCTGCTGCGCACGCCAGTAGCCGGTCGCCAATGGCTGGGGCTGTTGCTGGGATTTTTCGGGGCGGCGGTGGTGATCCTGGCCAAGTCCGGCGTGGAACGCTTCACCGCGCTGGGCATGGGCCTGGCCTGGCTGTCGCTGCTGGGCTTGAGTGCCAGCGTACTGCTGGAGAAGGCCTCGACCCCGCAGCCCATCGTTCTTTCGCTGTTCAGCCAGTACCTGCTGGGCATGCTGCTGGTATCGCCCCTGGCCTTGACCTTCAACGCCCAGCCGCTCCAGTGGAACTGGGCCTTCGTCGGCGCCCTGGGCTACCTGTCGTTCTTCAATTCGTTGCTGGCGATCGCCTTGCTGATGCTGCTGGTACGGCGTAACGAGGCCGCCAGGGTGTCGGCGGTGTTTTTCCTGGTGCCGCCCGGCGCGGCCCTGGTGGCCTGGCTGCTGTTGGGCGAACCGATGCCCTGGCTGGCGTGGGGCGGTGTGGTACTCGCCGCCCTGGGCGTGCGCCTGTGCAGCGCGCCCTCGCCAGGCAAGCCATTGCTCAAGTGATCGGCAGGACGGCCTGAGGCCAAAGGGGAGCCAGCGCGGCTCCCCGGGCGGGAATGCTGCTCAGAGCACCATGGCCGCGACCCAGCCGAAGGCCAGCAGCGGCAGGTTGTAGTGCAGGAAGGTCGGGACCACGGTGTCCCAGATGTGGTGGTGCTGGCCGTCGATGTTCAGGCCCGAGGTCGGCCCCAGGGTCGAGTCCGAGGCCGGCGAGCCGGCGTCGCCCAGGGCCCCGGCGGTGCCGACGATGCAGACGATGGCCACCGGGCTGAAGCCCAGTTGCACGCACAGCGGCACGAAGATCGCCGCCAGGATCGGCACGGTGGAGAACGACGAGCCGATGCCCATGGTCACCAACAGGCCCACCAGCAACATCAGCAGCGCGCCCACGCCCTTGCTGTGGCCGATCCAGCTGGCCGAGGCTTGCACCAGGCTGTTGACCTCACCGGTAGCCTTCATCACCTCGGCGAAGCCCGAGGCGGCGATCATGATGAAGCCGATCATGGCCATCATCTTCATGCCTTCGGTGAACAGCTCGTCGGTCTCGCGCCAACGCACGATGCCCGACATCGAGAAGATCAGGAAACCGCACAGGGCACCGATAATCATCGAGTCCAGCAGCAGCTGGATGACGAACGCGGCGACAATGGCCAGGCCCGCCACCATCAGGGTCCGCGGGTTGTACTGCACCTCCACCTGCTCGACCTTCTCGATCCGGCCCAGGTCGTAGACGCGCTTCTTGCGGTAGCTGACGAACGCCAGCAACAGGCCGCAGACCATGCCCAGGGCGGGAATGCCCATGGCGTGGGTGACGTTGACCTGGCTGATGTCGACACCGCTGCGGGCGACGTTGGCCAACAGGATCTCGTTGAGGAAGATGTTGCCGAAGCCCACCGGCAGGAACATGTAGGGGGTGATCAGGCCGAAGGTGATGACGCAGGCGATCAGGCGCCGGTCCAATTGCAGCTTGGTCAGCACATAGAGCAGCGGCGGCACCAGCAGCGGGATGAAGGCGATGTGGATCGGCAGGATGTTCTGCGAGGCGATGGCCACCACCCACAAAAGGCCGATCAGCAACCATTTGACCTGGCCGCCGCCATTGGCATCCTGGCGATCCACCAGCAGCAGGATCTTGTCCGCCAGGGCATGGGCCAGGCCGGACTTGGCGATGGCCACGGCGAAGGCCCCGAGCAAGGCATAGGACAGGGCCACCGTGGCCCCGCCGCCCAGGCCGCTGTTGAAGGCCTTGAGCGTGGCCTCGATCCCCAGGCCGCCGGTGAGGCCGCCCACCAGCGCGCCCACGATCAGGGCGATCACTACATGCACGCGGGACAGGCTGAGCACCAGCATCACGCCTACCGCGGCAATTACTGCGTTAATCATCGTTACCTCATTACTGCGGGCAAAAGCCGCGCAAAAGCCAGTGACCGACCGGAGGGCAGCACGCTGCCGACATCGGGATGAAAGAGCTTGTTATTAGAGGGCGCGCACTTTGCAGCAGTGGGCCCGGCTTGTCAAAACCGCGGCCCGGCGCCCACCGGCACCCGGCTTCGTGTAGCCACTGCCGCAAGCTGCGTAAGGCCCGCAGGGCCGCATGGGTCGCAAGAGCGCTGAAGGTCCTGCGGACCTTGTCGCAGCCTCGCGGGCTCGGCAGCGGCTACACAGATGAGGGGTGACGGATTTCGAACGCCCGTTTAAAGAAACCCGACCAACGGCCGCTACAGTGCAAAGTCTCAGATATTTATCGAATAAAGGACGTCTCCATGTCGCTCAGACAACTCTCCATCCAATGGAAGATCACCTTGCTGGCCGGACTCTGCCTGTTGGGCATCGTGTCGCTGTTGGTGGGGCTTTCGCTGTATCGCATGGAGCACAGCTCCGAGATGGTCAAGGCCTCGAGCATGGAGATGCTCAACGAAGCCGCCCAGGCCCGGATCGAAGCCCAGGGCGAAGTCCAGGCCCTGGGGATTCGCCAGCAGTTCATGGACGCCTATCAGTACGGCCACGGCTTCTCGCGCCAGGTGCTGTTCCTGCGTGAACAGGCCGAGAAACGCTTTCTCGACGCCTTCGACCTGCGCGAAGACCTGACCCGCCAGGTCAAGTCGGCACTGCAGGCCAACCCCGACCTGCTGGGCCTGTCCCTGGTGTTCGAGGGCAATGCCCTGGATGGCAAGGACAGCCTGTTCAACGGCCAGACCGAACTGGGCAGCAACGAGAAAGGCCGCTTCGCCCTGTACTGGTCGCAGCCGACCCCGGGCCAACTGACCGCCATGGCGCTGCCGGAAAGCGACATGAGCAACACCCGCACCGGCCCCAGCGGCCAGCCGGCCAATGCCTGGTTCACCTGCCCGCGCAGTACCCTCAAGCCCTGCGTGATCGAACCCTACTTCTATGACATCAACGGCCAGAAGGTGCTGATGACCAGCATCGTCTTCCCGCTGCGGGTGGACGGCAAGGTCATCGCCTCGCTGTCGGTAGACATCAACCTCAACAGCCTGCAAGCGGTCAGCCAGAACGCCAGCCGCAAACTCTATTCCGGCCAGACCAGCGTCAGCATCATAAGCCCCGAGGGCCTGCTGGCCGGCTACAGCCCCGATGCCAGCAAGCTCAGCCAGCGCCTGGACAGCGTCGACAGCGCCAACGGCGCCGAGCTGATCCGCCAGCTGGCCAGCAGCACCCAGACCCGCAGCCTGCACAACAACCACGAACTCAAGGTGCTGGCGCCGTTCACCCCGATTCCTGGCGGCAAGCCCTGGGGCGTGCTGCTGGACGTACCGGAAAAGGTCCTGGTGGGCCCGGCCGAGGCGCTGAAAAACGAACTGGATGCCAGCAACAGCAGCGGCACCCTGATGGAGCTGGGCCTGGGCCTGCTGGCCGCGGTGATCGGCCTGCTGCTGGTGTGGCTGATGGCCCGCAGCGTGACCCGGCCGATCCTCGGCGTGGCCAGCATGCTGGAAGACATCGCCAGCGGCGAAGGCGACCTGACCCGCCGCCTGGCCTACGACAAGCACGACGAACTGGGACAACTGGCCGGCTGGTTCAACCGTTTCCTGGACAAGCTGCAACCGATCATTGCCGAGGTCAAACGCTCGGTGCAGGATGCCCGGGGCACCGCCGACCAATCCTCGGCCATCGCCACCCAGACCAGCGCCGGCATGGAACAGCAGTACCGCCAGGTGGACCAGGTGGCGACCGCGTCCCACGAGATGAGCGCCACGGCCCAGGACGTGGCCCGCAGCGCCGCCCAGGCAGCCCAGGCCGCACGGGATGCCGACCAGGCGACCCAGCAGGGCCTGACCGTGATCGACCGCACCACCCGCAGCATCGACCTGCTGGCCGCCGACATGAGCACCGCCATGGGCCAGGTCGAAGGCCTGGCCAGCGACAGCGAACAGATCGGCTCGGTGCTGGAGGTCATCCGCACCATCGCCGAACAAACCAACCTGCTGGCTCTCAACGCCGCCATTGAGGCAGCCCGGGCCGGGGAAGCCGGTCGTGGCTTCGCGGTAGTGGCCGATGAAGTGCGCAACCTGGCCCAGCGTACCCAGGAGTCGGTGGAGGAAACCCGCCAGGTGATCGAACAGTTGCAAAACGGCACCCGCGACGTGGTGGCCTCCATGGGCAACAGCCATCGCCAGGCCCAGGGCAGCGTCGAGCAGGTGGAACAGGCCGTGACCGCCCTGCGCCAGATCGGCGATGCGGTGACGGTGATCAGCGACATGAACCTGCAGATCGCCAGCGCCGCCGAACAGCAGAGCGCCGTGGCCGAGGAAATCAACAGCAACGTCGCCACCATCCGCGACGTCACCGAATCGCTGTCGGAACAGGCCAACGAATCGGCACGGGTCAGCCAGTCGCTGAACAGCCTGGCCAACCAGCAACAAAGCCTGATGGATCAGTTCCGCGTCTGATCCCCGTAGCCGCCGCCGAGCCCGCCAGGTTGCGACAAGACCCGAAGGGCCTTCGGTGCCATCGAAGGCGGCGTCCCCTTCGGGATCGATCGCCGCCTTCGACAGCGGCGACACCCCCAGCCCGCCACCCGGCAGCAGCGGACAGTGACACCTGGCAAGCTCAGCGCCGGGGCAGCTCGATCTCGACCCGCAAGCCGCCCAGGGGGCTTTGTCCCAGGCTCAGGCGACCGCCCCAGGCCTCGACGATATCGCGCACGATCCCCAGCCCCAGCCCATGGCCGTCGGTCTGCTCATCCAACCGGGCGCCACGGCTGAAGACCTCGTCCCGGCGCTGTTCCGGAATCCCCGGGCCGTCATCGTCCACGGCCAGGCAGAAACCCGCGGCTCGCTCCTCGACACTCAGTTGCACCTGCGCATCCGCCCACTTGCAGGCGTTGTCCAGCAGGTTGCCCAACAGCTCCAGCAGGTCCTCGCGATCCCAGGGCAGGCGCAGCCCCGATGCCGCGTGGTAGCTGAGTTCCAGGTGCTCGCCATGGATCATGTTCAAGGTCGCCAGTAACCCCGGCAACTCGGCATCGCACTCGAACAACGCGCCGGGTAGCGCATCGCCGGCCAGCCGCGCCCGGTTCAATTCGCGGTTGAGCCGCGACTGCACCTGCTCCAGCTGCTGCAAAAGAATCCGCCGCACCTCCGGCTGGGCCGCCAACTTCGGCCCCGACGCCAGGCTCAGCAACACCGCCAGGGGCGTCTTCAGGGCATGCCCGAGGTTGCCCAGGGCATTGCGCGAACGCTTGAGGCTGTCCTCGGTGTGGGTCAGCAAATGGTTGACCTGGGCCACCAGCGGCTCCAGCTCCACCGGGACCTGGGCATCGAGTTGCGAGCGCTGGCCCATCTGCAACTGGGCGATTTGCTCACGGGCGGTTTCCAACGGACGCAACGCCCGGCGCACGGTCAGGCGCTGCAACAGCAGGATCAACAGCAAGCCTGCCAGGCCCAGCCCGAGGCCGATCTGGCGCATGCGCTGGAAACTCTCGCGCACGGGGGTGTAGTCCTGGGCCACGCTGATGGAAATCGATTGCCCCAGGCGCTTGTAGTCACTGCGCAACACCAGCAGCTGCTGGCCTTCAGGCCCCAATTGCAAGTTGCCTTGCAGCCCGGCTTGCTCCAACTGCGGCAGCTCCTGGTCCCACAGCGAACGGGAACGCCAGTGCACATCGGCGAAGTCGATGCGAAAGTAATGCCCGGAGAACGGTCGCTGATAGGCCGGCGACAACCGTCGCTCGTCCAGTTGCAACCCTTGCGGGCCACGCACCAGGGCCAGCAGCAGGCTTTCGCTGTCGTTGCGCAGCCCGGCCTCCAGGTAGCGTTGCAGGCCTACCTCGAACAGCCACAGGCTGGTCTGTGCCAGCGCCAGCCCGACCACCAGCATCACACTGACCAGGCCCAGGCTCAGGCGGCGCTGGATCGACCTCACGAAGCCGCCCCGCCGAACAGATAGCCCTGGCCCCGACGGGTTTCGATGACGCTGCGCCCAAGCTTGCGCCGCAGGTGGTTGACGTGGACTTCCAAGACATTGGAATCGCGCTCGGTCTCACCGTCGTAGAGGTGTTCGGCCAAATGCCCCTTGGAGAGGATCTGCTGCGGATGCAGCATGAAGTAGCGCAGCAGGCGAAACTCCGCAGCCGTCAGTTGCACGTCCTGGCCATCGCGGACCACGCACTGGCGCCCCTCGTCCAGGTGCAGGCCGGCAGCCTGCAGGGTTTGCTGGTTGGCCTGGCCATGGGAACGGCGCAGCAGGGACTGGACCCGCAGGTGCAGTTCCTCGGGATGGAACGGCTTGCTCAGGTAATCGTCGGCACCGGCCTTGAGCCCTTCGATACGCTCGGCCCAGGAGCCCCGGGCCGTCAGGATCAGCACCGGGGTGGCCAGGCCCTCGGCACGCCATTGGCGCAGCACATCCAGGCCCGGTACACCGGGCAGGCCCAGGTCGAGGATGATCAGATCGTAAGGCTCGCTGGCCCCCTGGTACAGGGCATCGCGCCCATCGGCCAGCCAGTCCACGGCATAGCCTTGGCGATTCAGCCCTTCGAGCAATTCGTCGGCCAGGGATACATGGTCTTCCACCAGGAGCAGGCGCATCAGTCATCTTCCTCGTCTTTCAACAGGCGCCCGGTGGCGGCGTCCAGGTCCAGCTCGCGGACCACGCCGTCCACGGTCAGCAGTTCCACTTCGTAGATGTACACATCGTGCTTTTCCTCCAGCTCGGCCTCCAGCAACTTGGCCCCCGGATAACGATCCATGGCCTGCTGCAGCAACTGTTCCAGAGGCAGGATCACCCCCTGCTGGCGCAGGCGCAGGGCCTCGTCCTGGTCCAGGTCGCGGGCCAGGGCCAGCGAGCAGCACAGCCATAACGCCAGGGCTGCCCGGCTGCCGATGTGCAATCTGCGATTCATTAGGTGTCCTGATGATCCTTGAGTACCTGGCCGCTCACGGCGTCCAGCTCCAGGTCCCATTCCAGCCCCTGTGGGTCACGCAGCTCGACCTGGTAGATGTACTTGCCGTACTCCTCTTCCAGCTCGGTTTCGCCGATGCGTGCTCCAGGGTGCCGGGCCAGGGCCGTGGCATTGAGTTTTTCAAAGGACACAATGGTACCAGCGTCGCGCAGCCGCAGGGCCTCGTCGGGCCCCAGGTCGCGGGCATGGACCAGGCCCACGGTCATGGCAATCAGGCTGGCGCCCAACAGGGCACTGAGGGTTTTCATGGCAAGTCTCCAGGTCGGTGGCCAATGGCGCCAAGATACCCGTGACAACTTAATTGAAACTGAATGGCCATTTGCGCCTGACAGAACTTTCATTCGGCCCGCGGTGCCAGGGTTCTCTATACTCGACGGCTGATCCGTAAGCGAGCCCGGTATGCCTGCCATCCATATCAAGTTTCCCGCCCTGACCCTCAAGGCCGGCCCCCGGGCCCTAGCGCGCATCCGCCGCCAAGGTCTGCACGCCGGGGAAGTCGGCACCTTGCCGGGGGCCGCCGGCGGCCCCAAGGCCCTGGGCATCCAGGGCCTGGACCTGGCGCTGTTCGGTGAGTGGCTGCCCGCCGTCCCCCGCGAGCGTTCGCTGATCGGCGCCTCGGTGGGCTCCTGGCGGTTCGCCAGCGCCTGCCTGCCCGATGCCGCCGAAGGCATCCGCCGCCTGGGCCAGCTGTACAACGCCCAGAGCTTCGCCAAAGGCGTGACCATGGCGCAGATCAGCCAGAGCTCGCGACAGATGCTCGACGACCTGCTCGAAGGCCGCGATGCCAGCATCCTCGACAACCCCCAGTACCGGCTGAACATCATGGTGGTCAAGAGCCACGGCCTGCTGGCCGATGACCATCGCGGGCGCCTGGGCCTGGGCTTGTCCTCGGTGATCGCCGACAACCTGCGGGGCCGCGCGCGCCTGTCGCGGCACTTCGAGCGCCTGGTGCTGCACGACCCGCGCCTGGCGCCGCCGCTGCACGCCCTGGAAGACTTCCCGTCGCGCTTCGTCCCCTTGGATCGCGGCAACCTGCGCCAGGCCCTGCTGGCCTCGGGCTCGATCCCCATGGTCATGCAGGGCGTACGCGAGCTGCCTGGCGCCGGGGCCGGCACCTTCCGCGACGGCGGCCTGCTGGACTACCACCTGGACCTGCCCTACAGCGGCAGCGATATCGTGCTCTACCCCCACTTCACCGACCGGGTGATCCCCGGCTGGTTCGACAAGACCCTGCCCTGGCGCCGAGCCAGCCCCGAGCGCCTGCGGGACGTACTGCTGCTGGCTCCCTCCCGGGAGTACCTGGCGCGCCTGCCCTACGGCAAGCTGCCGGACCGCAACGACTTCAAGCGCTTCATGGGCGACGACGCCAGCCGGCAGAAATATTGGCGCAGCGCCATGGACGAAAGCCGGCGCCTGGGCGACGAGTTCCTCGAACTGGCCAGCCAGGATCGCCTGGGCGAACGCCTGCAAAGCCTCTGATGCCCGGCATGGCTGCGGATTGACCCTTTAGTCAGGGTTTTTCCGCAAGCGGTGGGGCAAGCTGATAGACTCGCCGCCTGCCTCATTTCGCCCCAGGGCGATGCCATCCGACAGAGCTGACCGACACCGTGGAAATCTTCAAAGAATTTACCTTCGAATCCGCCCACCGCCTGCCTTTCGTGCCCGAGGGCCACAAGTGCGGCCGCCTCCATGGCCACTCGTTCAAGGTGGCGATCCACCTGAGCGGCGAGGTGGACCCACACACCGGCTGGATCCGCGACTTCTCGGAAATCAAGGCGATCTTCAAGCCGCTGTACGAGCGCCTGGACCACAACTACCTGAACGACATCCCCGGCCTGGAAAACCCTACCAGCGAAGTCCTCGCCAAATGGATCTGGAATGAGCTCAAGCCGCTGCTGCCGGAACTCAGTGCCATTCGTATCCACGAAACCTGCACCAGCGGCTGCATCTATCGCGGCGAATAAGCCCGCAAGGGCCGGGGAGCAAGCGCCTGGCCCAGCCCACCGTACGGCAGGCTCACACGTACCGACGTTCAGGCCTATGCTTGCCCCGTCTCCTCGACTGCCGAGCATCCGCGCCATGCCATCGATCATTCGCCCAGCCGTACCCGACGATCTCCCGGCCATCGAAAGCATCGCCAAGAGGGCCTATGCCCCCTACATCGCTCGAATCGGTCGCCAACCGGCACCGATGCTCGAGGATTATTCGTGCCTGGTGCTGGCAGCCCAGGTCTGGGTACTGGAGGACCAGCAAGCCATCGCGGGCTTCATTGTGTTGCTCGATGCCCAGGAAACGCTGCTGCTGGACAACCTTGCGGTCAGCCCCGAGGCCCAGGGGCGTGGCTATGGCCGCCAGCTGCTGGCCTTCGCCGAACAGCAGGCCCTGGCCGCCGGCCACAGTTGCGTGCGCCTCTACACCAACCAGGCCATGAGCGAGAACATTGCCCTGTACGGTCGCCATGGCTACGTCGAGACCCATCGCGCAGTGGAGAACGGGCTGCACCGGGTCTACATGAGCAAGGCCCTGGACTGATCCGCTCGATCGCGACAAGCAGGCCTGCCGCCCCGGCCACGGCCGCCAAGGCTTGATCCTCGCCTCTTGAACCCTTAAAACAACGACCTTCGCCCTAGACCCTCCAGGAGCCCATCATGGAAAGCAGTTGGCTGACCCATGCCAAACGCTTGCAAGCCATCGCCTCGACCGGCCTGCATTTTTGCAAGGACATTCACGACCGCGAGCGCTACCAGGAGATCGCCGATATTGCCCACCAGATGCTCGCGCAACTGGGCAATGTGCCGCTGGAGCGCATCACCGGGCTGGTATCGGACTTCGCCCAGCGCTATTCGACGCCCATGGTGGAAGTGCGCGGCGCACTGATCGAGGACCACAAGATCCTCCTGGTACGGGAGATGGCCGACGGTCTCTGGGCCTTGCCCGGCGGCTTTGCCGACGTCGGCCTGTCGGCCAGCGAGAACGTGATCAAGGAAATCCACGAAGAGGCCGGGATCGAGGTGGCCGTACGCGGCCTGTACAGCGTCCGGCACAAGGCCAAGGGCCCCTACAAGGCCGACCATCGCGACTTCTACAAGCTGTATTTTCTCTGTGAGCGCCAGCACCGTGCTGCGCCAGTGGCCGGCAGCGAGGCGAGCGAGGCCGCCTTCTTTGCCCTGGACCAACTACCGCAGCTATCCCAAGGACGCACGGTGGAGCGGGATATCCGCGAGGCGTTCGACTTCCACCAGGGCAAGACCGTGCAGGTGCAATTCGACTGAGCACCCTCTGATGTAAAGTGAGCTTGACACCGTCATTCGCCCCACCTAATGTAAAGCTCACTTTACATAAGGAGATCGCTCATGGGCGCCAAGCGCTATATCGTGGAATTCACCCTGACCCTGCTGGCCTATATCGCTTGTGTCTTGCTCAGCAGCCATTGGCTGGCGGATATGGAGCCAGGCCCGGGCAAGATCGCCCTGGCCCTGGTACCGGTAGTACCGATGATCGCCATGGCCCTGGCGGTCGTCCGGCAGTTGCGGCGCCTGGACGAAATGGTCCGGCGCGTCCAGCTCGAGGCCCTGGCCCTGTCCTTCGTCTGCACCGCGCTGATCACCTTCAGCTACGGTTTCCTGGAGACCGTCGGCCTGCCCAGGCTCTCGATGTTCTACGTGTGGCCGCTGATGGGCCTGATCTGGGCCCTGGCCACGGTGGCCGGCATGCGGCGCTACCAATGAACAACCAGGTACGCGAACTGCGCACCCGGCAAGGCTGGTCCCAGGCTGAACTGGCTACCCGGCTCGGGGTTTCACGGCAAACGGTGAATGCCATCGAGACCGGCCGCTACGACCCCAGCCTGCCCCTGGCCTTCAAGATCGCACAGGCCTTCCAGATGCCCATCGAAGGCATTTTCAGCCCTGACCCGGATTGACCTGGCGTAGGGCACGCCAAGCCGATCCAGCCCGGGTTGCACCGTTTTACAGCGACAGAATCGATCGCACCGGCCCGGGCATTGGCTATAACTGCTGGGTCGCCCTGAACCCGGCGGCGAGCACCGGCCATCGCTTCCCAGGATTGGCACGGCACCTGCAAAAGCGTGGTACCACTCAGACCAGGGACAGGCCATGACCCAGCACGCACCCGGCAACGACTACCCCTTGAGCGAAGTCCCGCAGCATGCCCGCAAGGGCCTGGCCTCCATGGCCATGGTGCTGCTGGGGTTCACCTTCTTCACCGCGACCATGTTCGCCGGCGGCAAGCTGGGGGTGGCCTACGACTTCACCACCCTCTTGACGGTGATCGTCCTGGGCAACCTGCTGCTGGGGCTGTATGCCGCGAGCCTGGGCTATATCGCCTTCCAGAGCGGGCTCAACTCGGCACTGATGGGACGCTTCTGCTTCGGTGAGCGAGGCAGCAAGCTCAGCGACCTGATCCTGGGATTTACCCAGATCGGCTGGTACGCCTGGGGCACCGCCACCGCGGCGGTGGTGCTGGGCAAGTACCTCCACCTGGACCAGGGAGCGGTGCTGGGCTTGATGCTGCTGTTCGGCATGGGGTTCTGTGCCACGGCCTATATCGGCTACCGCGGGCTGGAGATTCTCTCGTGGATCGCCGTGCCGGCCATGGGCCTGTTGCTGATCCTGTCCATGGGCGTCGCCACGGCCAGGATCGGTGGTCTCGACGGCCTGCTCGCGGTCGTGCCCAGTACCAGCCTGGACCTTTCCACCGCCATCACCCTGGTCTTCGGCACCTTCGTCAGTGGCGCCACCCAGGCCACCAACTGGACCCGGTTCTCGCGCTCGGCCAAGGTCGCCATCAGCGCCAGCCTGATCGGCTTCTTCATCGGCAACGGCCTGATGGTGCTGATCGGGGCCTATGGCGCCATCGTCTACCAGCAGCCGGACGTGGTCGAAGTGCTGCTGTTGCAGGGCTTTGCCATGGCCGCCATGGCCATGTTGCTGCTGAATATCTGGAGCACCCAGGACAACACCATCTACAACTTCGCGGTGGCCGGCTGCAACCTGCTGCGCACCGACCGACGCAAGACCGTGACCCTGTTCGGTGCCGTGATCGGTACCCTGCTGGCGATGCTCGGCATGTACGACCTGCTGGTGCCCTACCTGATCCTGCTGGGCACGGTGATCCCACCCATTGGCGGCGTGATCATGGCCGACTTCTTCTATCGTTGGCGCGGTCGCTACCCGCGCCTGGCCGAGAGTTCGCTGCCTGCTTGGAACTGGCCTGGCCTCGGGGCCTACGCTGCCGGCACCCTGGCGGCCTTCGGCTCGCCCTGGATCGCGCCCCTGGTGGGCATCGGCGTCGCAAGCCTGGGTTATGTCCTGCTCAGCGCGATGCTCGGCGGCCGCGCACCGGTGGTGGTCGATGCCGGTTGAACCCGAGGTTGCACGCAGGCTTGTTCCCTCGCCACGCCACGGGTCTATCATGGCCCGCACTTGTCCAATGATCGCCGGACCAGGGGCTAGCCCCGGATCTGGCGACTGACCGCCTGATCCAAGGAGCCGTCCCGATGTTGATCACCAACGCCCGCCTGCGCCACCGCGAAGGCCTGCACCAACTGCACCTGGAGCATGGCCGCATCGCTCGCATCGTCCGCCAGGCCCCCGATAGCCCAAGCCCCCTCCCGGCCTTTGGCCCGGAGCACCTGGATGCCGGCGGCAACCTGGTGGTGCCGCCTTTCGTCGAGCCACACATCCATCTGGACGCCACCCTGACCGCTGGCGAGCCACGCTGGAACATGAGCGGCACGCTGTTCGAAGGCATCGAGTGCTGGGGGGAGCGCAAGGCCAGCATCACCGCCGAAGACACCCGCGCCCGGGCCCACAAGACCCTGCGTGCCCTGGCGGCCCATGGCATCCAGCATGTGCGCACCCATGTCGATGTCACCGATCCCGACCTGACCGCGCTCAAGGCCATGCTCGAAGTCCGCGAGCAGGCCCGGCACCTGGTGGACTTGCAGATCGTCGCCTTTCCCCAGGAAGGCATCGAATCGTTCCGCAATGGTCGCCAACTGATGGAACAAGCCATTGGTCTTGGGGCCGACGTGGTGGGCGGCATCCCGCATTTCGAATACACCCGCGACCAGGGCGTGAGCTCGGTGAAGTTCCTCATGGACCTGGCCGAACGCACCGGCTGCCTGGTGGACGTGCATTGCGACGAGACCGATGACCCGCACTCGCGCTTTCTCGAGGTGCTGGCCGAAGAGGCCCGCAGCCGCGACATGGGCTCGCGGGTCACCGCCAGCCACACCACGGCCATGGGTTCCTACGACAACGCCTACTGCGCCAAGCTGTTCCGCTTGCTGGGGCATTCCGGGATCAGCTTCGTCTCCTGCCCGACCGAGAGCATCCACCTGCAGGGCCGCTTCGATACCTTTCCCAAGCGCCGCGGGCTCACCCGGGTCAAGGAGCTGCTGGATGCGGGCATGAACGTCTGCTTCGGCCAGGATTCCATCGTCGATCCCTGGTACCCCCTGGGCAACGGCAACATCCTGCGAGTGCTGGAAGCCGGTTTGCACATCTGCCACATGCTCGGCTACAGCAACCTGCAAAGCGCCCTGGACCTGGTCACCGACAACAGCGCCAAGGCCCTGGCCCTGGGTGAGCGCTACGGCCTGGAGGAAGGACGCCCGGCGAACCTGCTGATCCTGTCCGCCGACAGCGACTACGAAATGCTCCGCAGCCAGGGCCTGCCGCTGTACTCGATCCGCCACGGCAAGGTGCTGATGCAACGCCAGATGGCCCAGGTGCAGTTGCAGGACACCGCGCTGTAGCCCCAGGGCCGCGGCGCAGCCTCGCCAGCTCGGCAGCGGCTACAGGGGAATGCGTTGGGCGGTGCCGAACAGGCTCACGCGATGCAGGACTGCGTCGCGCTCCTCCAGGCGCAGCGGCGCGGTGCCGCCCGGCATCACCACCTGCACCTCGCCGGCCTTGACCCAACCCACTCGCCAGGCGGCGCAGGCCACGGCACTGGCACTGGTGCCGGAGGACGCCGTCGGCCCCTCGCCCCGCTCGAACACCCGGGCCACGATGCGCTGCGCCGACTCGCGAACCGCCCATTGCAGGTTGACCCCGGCCGGGCACGGCTCGCCACTGCCCACCGGCAAGGCGAAGGCCGTGGCGGTCAGGCCCTCGGCCAAGGGCGGCTCAAGCATCTGCCGGTTGTCCGGCAAGGCGCTGGGCTCATCCACCAGGGTCACGCAATGGGGATTGCCGACCCGCACGAACTGGCTGTATTCCCATTGCGGGTTCAGCGCCTGCAACGGACCGACCTGGCTCAGTTGGCGTCCATTGAACGTCACTGCCTCGACGCCCAGGGCCGCCACCGCCTCGGGGCCGAACGCCGGTTGCCCGAGATCCAGCCAGAAGCCCTGCACACCCGCCACCTGGGCTGGCTCCACGGCCGTGGTCACTGGCGAGAGGCCGGCGCCCTGGTCGTGATGGACCTGCAACAGGGTCTGCCCCGGGTCCTGCAGCAGCCCTTGCTCGGTCAGGGCCTGGGAGAAGATCGTCAGGCCGTTGCCGCTGCGCTCGGCCAGGGTGCCGTCGGTGTTGACGATCAGCAGGTCGAACGGCGCCGCCTCCTGGAATGGCCCCACCAACAGGCCATCGCTGCGGTGGGCCTTGGCTCCGGCCGGGCGGCTGCCCGGCGCCCAGTCGCACAAGGCGGCGATGGCCTGCTCGGCCCATAGCCGTCGGTCCCGCGCCGCCTGGGCCGCTGTGCCCGGCAGGGCCACCCCCAGGCGCCGCAACGCCGCCGGCGAGACCACGCCATAGATATTGCCCCGTGCATCGTAGAACGCCGCCATCGCCCATCTCCGGAAAAAACCAGCCGCTGACAGTACGGCCAATGCCACGGCTGTACCAGAGGGGAGATCAGCGAATCGGCAGGGCCATCGGCCGGATCGGCGCCGCATCGGCACCACGCAACTTGAGCGAGGCACCGATAAAGGCGAACTGGTAGACCTTGTCCCGGGCCAGGCCCTCGAGATTCACCAACTCCATGATCGGCGCGCCCTGCATCGCCAGCAGGTAGGTGTGCAATGGCAGGTAGTTGCCCTCGATCTCGGACGGGAAGGTCTCGAAGCTCAGGTTGTCGGCCCCCACCACCATGGCACCGCCCTCTTCCACCAGGAACTTGGCGGCATCCAGGCTCAGGCCCGGCGGGTTGGCCATGTACACCTGGGCGTTCTCGTAGTCACGCATGCGCCCGGTACGGATCAACACCACATCGCCCTTCTCCAGGGCCACCTTCTGCTTGGCCAGGGCCTGCTGGAGGTCGGCGCGGGTCACCCGATAGCTGTCGGCCAGCTGGTCCAGGCCCTTGGCCGCGGCCACATCGATCATCACCCCGCGAGCAATGATCGGTGGCAGCTTCTCGGCCCCGGTGACGTTCCAGCCCCGGTCGCCCAGGTGTTGGTCGGCGCGGAAGCCGTTCCAGATCTTGCCGTTGAGCCCGAAGTGGTTGAGGGCGTCGATATGGGTGCCCATGTGGGCGTACATCGACACCGCCGAACCGCTGTAGCTAACGTGCTGGTTCATTGGCTCGCCGACCTGCATCGGGTCGGCGATCACATTGCCGTGGGGGGTGTGGGTCATCCACATCTGGTACGGCGGATCGCCGGCAGCCTGCCAGCTGGGCATGCCGACGAAGTAGTCCACCGCCAGGTCGTAGGCCTGCTCGCCACTGACCCGGGACATGATCGCCGCCCGCGATTGTGGGGTGATCAGGTTCAGGCGGCCGATCTCGTCCTTCGGCCCCCAGGGGCTGATGCCCACGTCTGGCTGCTGCGCGGTGGCGGCGCTGCAGGCGGCACTGATGAGCGACAGGGCCAGGACCCCGGGAAGGATTTTCGACATTGCGCGGATACCCATGACAACACTCCTTTGAAGTAGAGGTGGCCATGGTATTGGTCGCTTATTCAGAGATAATCAGCCAATTGGTGAATAGATATTCAACTTAAGGGAAACAATATGGATGTACTGATGGCCATGCGCACCTTTCGCCGGGTGGTGGAACGCGCCAGTTTCAGCCTTGCCGCCACCGACCTCGGGCAGTCCACCGCCGCGGTGAGCAAGCAGGTCCGGCAATTGGAGGAACGCCTGGGCAGCTTGTTGATCTTGCGTACCACTCGACGCATGAGCCTGTCGGAAGCCGGGCAAAGCTACTTCACCGAGTGCTGCCACCTGCTGGACGAACTGGACGCCCTGGAGCGCGCCACCCAGGCCGGGTCGAGCGAGCCTGGCGGGCGCCTGCGGGTCAACGCGCCGCTGTCGTTCGGGCTCAAGGTGCTGTCGCCGATCCTGGTGGCCTTCATGCAGCGCTATCCGCAACTGCACGTGGACCTGACCCTCAACGATCAGGTGCTGGATGTGGTGGGTGAAGGGTTCGACGTGTCGCTGCGGATCCGCCGCCAACTGGAAGACTCATCGCTGATCGCCCGCCACCTGGGCCAGGTCGAGCAGGTGATCTGCGCCGCGCCGGGCTATCTCCAGGCCCAGGGCACGCCAGTGGGCATCGCCGACCTGCACTCGCATCGCTGGCTGGCCTATCGCCTGGCCGAGCATCCCGGGCGCTGGCAACTGGAAGGTCCCGAAGGCCACACCCGGCTGGAGCTGCCGGTGCATTTCGCGGTGGACAACAGCCTGATGCTGGCCGACATGCTGGTGGCCGGCCTGGGCATCGGCGCCCTGCCCGGTTTCGTCGCCCAGCCATTGCTCGACAGCGGTCAATTGTTGCGGGTACTGCCCGACCAGAGCCTGCCCAGCCGGCACATCTACGCCCTGTATCCTAGCCAGCGGCACCTGTCGCAGAAGGTCCGGGTATTCGTCGACTTCCTGGTCGAGGCCTTGCAGCAGCCTTGAAGATCAATCAACGGTGGGCACCTCCAGCCCGACCTTGACCCGGTTCATCGCCACCAGGGTCTTGAAGCGCTTGACGTTGTGGTTGTCGAAGAACAGCTCGCGGGTCAGCTGGTTGTACTGGGCCATGCTGCGCACGCAAAAGATCAGCACGAAGTCGCACTCGCCCGCCACGTAGTAGCACTGCTGGACCTGGGGGCAGGCCTGGAAGCTGCGCTTGAGCGCATCGTGCTGGTCGATCCGCTCGCTCTCGACTTCCACCTCGACGATGATGCTCAGCTCATGGCCCAGGGCATCGGGGGCGACCACTGCGGTATAGCGTTCGATCACCCCCTCCTCGGCCATGCGCTTGAGACGGCGGTTGACCGCCGCGGTGGACAGGTTGACCCGCAACCCCAGTTCGCTCTGCGCGGTGCTGGCATCGCGCTGCAGCTCGGCGAGCAGCTTCAAGTCGTAGGCGTCGAGGCTGGTGGTCATGGCGGGGCTCCGGATACGGCACGGGGGAAGTGGAATGATATTGCGCAAAAGCGCGCGATTATGCGCAACGAACGCGCTGCCTGCGCAAGTTTGTTCCGGCCTGCCGCAGCGATCCAATGACAACCTCAGGGCGCTCGCCAATTCCTGGGCCTCCCCCTGGGAATACTTGCCCGGGCGAGACTGCCTCTGCTCGACGCCCCTGGGGTGATCAGCCACGAGGCGAATCGCGGTCAGGCCCCATAGGGTTATTTCTGCAACCTTGGCTCGCCAGATTTGTCACAATCCCCGACTCGACCGCACGGGTGACCTGCGCTACCTGGCGACCGGTGGCGGATTACCCTGGTATCCGTTCGCCCATGCTCCTGACCAATAGTGAAGACGCCACCGACACCGGGCCCTACCAGCACAGGGTCGGCGAGACGGCACGATCGGCGGTCCCCCGCACGATGCCCGGCCAGCAAGGATTTTTATGACTGCCAGCAACACCCACTTCCAGGCCACCCCCGGCCGCCTCGAACAGATGTCCACCCGCGTGGCTTATTTCATCGCCGGTTTCGGCATCGCCGCCTGGGCTCCGCTGGTGCCCTACGCCAAGAGCCGAGCCGGACTCGACGAGGGCACTCTGGGCTTGCTGCTGTTGTGCCTGGGCGTAGGCTCGATCCTGGCGATGCCCATCGCCGGCGCCCTGGCCGCGCGCCATGGCTGCCGGCGGGTGATGGCCGTTGGCACCTTGCTGATCTGCATTGCCCTGCCCTTGCTGGCGACCCTGGCGTCGGCGCCGTCGCTGATGTTCGCCCTGTTCATGTTCGGCGCCGGGCTCGGCACCGTGGACTCCACGGTCAACCTGCAAGCGGTGATCGTCGAGCGAGCCAGCGGCAAGACCATGATGTCGGGGTTCCACGGCATGTTCAGCCTCGGCGGGATCGTCGGCGCCGCTGGCGTCAGCGCCCTGCTGGGCCTGGGTTTGTCGCCCCTGGGAGCGACCCTGGCGGCGGTGGTACTGATGCTCCTGGCCCTGGCCAAGTCCGCACCGCACATGCTGCCCTACGGCAGCCAGAGCTCGGGACCGGCCTTTGCCGTGCCCCACGGCGTGGTGCTGTTCATCGGGTGCCTGTGTTTCGTGGTGTTCCTGGCCGAAGGCGCGGTGCTGGACTGGAGCGCGGTGTTCCTCACCGCCGAGCGCGGCCTGGACACCGCCTACGCCGGCCTGGGTTATGCCGCCTTCGCCCTGACCATGACCGCCGGGCGCCTGACTGGCGATGCCATCGTCCATCGCCTGGGCGCCCGTCGGGTGATCTTCATCGGTGGTGCCACCGCGGCGGCCGGCATGCTGCTGGCCACCCTGGCCCCGGCCTGGGAAGCGGCGCTGCTGGGGTACGCCCTGGTGGGCGCGGGGTGCTCGAACATAGTGCCGGTGCTGTACACCGCAGTGGGCAAGCAGAAAGTCATGCCCGAGGCCATCGCCGTCCCGGCCATCACCACCCTGGGTTACGCCGGCATCCTCGCCGGGCCGGCGGTGATCGGCTTCATCGCCCATGGCAGCAGCCTGAGCGCAGCCTTCGGCCTGATTGCCGCGGCGCTCTTGGCAGTGGCCGCCAGCAGCAAGGTGCTCAAGGTCTGAGCCCCCGGCCATGTAGCCACTGCTGAGCCTGCAAAGCTGCGCACGGGGCGCAGCACCCGCAGGCCTCGCACCCCGCGTACCAGGCCCGACGCGCCGACAACACCAGCGTCTGCTGCGCAGCCGTACGCAGCCTGCGGCAGCGGCTACACGAATCCAGCAGCGGCGGCACGTCTCAGAAGCCGACGCTGGCCTGGATGAAGAAGGTCCGTGGCGCGCCGACGTAGATCCCCGAGTTGTTGTCGCTGGAGCGGGTGAAATACTGGCGGTCGAAGACGTTCTTCACCCCGGCTCCCAGCTTGAGGTTCGACAGCTGCGGACCGAAGTCATAGCCACCACGGATGTTCCACAACACGTAGCCGGGCATGTCGCCATACTGGCCGTCGGCGCTGCCATCGGTGATGTAGTTGCCGCTGAAGGAGCCGTTGGCATTCACGCCTGTACCCGGAGAACGTTGCCTGGACTGGGCGAAGGCATCGATGTTGTAGGTCCAGCGATTGATGTCGTAGCGCAAGCCGGCAGTGGCCACTTGGCGCGAGTAGAACGGCAGGTCGCGGCCCTTGAAACCAGGAATCTCACCTTCGTAGCTGGCCCGGGTGTAGGTGAAGCCGGCGTTGGCGCTCAGGCCCTCGAGACGCGGGTCCAGGCTCCCCAGGTTGTAGTGCACAGAGGTTTCCACACCCTGGTGCTTGGTAGCACCGAGATTGGTCCAGCCCACGTCGTTACTGATGTACTGCAGCTCGTCGTCGAAGTCGATGTAGAACAGCGTCACCTCGCCCCCCCAGACATCATCGTTGTAGCGCGTGCCGATTTCGTAAGTCTTGGCCTTCTCCGGGCTCAGGCCGTTGGCGGTCTGGTCACCCTGGCCGCCCTGGCCCAGTTGGAAGTACTGCAGGCTGCCAAAGGACGTCTCGTAATTGGCGAACAGCTTCCACGCATCGGACAGGTGATACATCACGCTCAGGGCCGGTAGCGCCTCGTTGCTGTCGATGCTGCGGCGCTTCTCCTGAACGCGTATGCCGTTGGTTCCCGGCACCGGTCGGTCATGCCACCGAGTGCTGATGTCCTCGAAGCGGATCCCAGGGGTGATGGTCCAGTTGCCGACGTCGATCTTGTCGTCGATGTAGTAGGCATGGGCCTCGGTGCCGCCGGTACGGTCCTGGTAGACGTGACCATCGGAATCCTTGGTCGGCACCGGCTGGTTGTTCACCAGGGCGACGCGGCTGGCTTGCTCATGCATGCCTTCCTTCAGGTAGCGATAACCCACACTCACCTCCTGGGTGGTGGGCCCGAGGTCGAACACATGGGACACCCGGGGCTCGATGCCGAAGGTGTAGTAGGTGCGCGGATAGGACACCAGGGTCTTCTGGTCGCGGGCAGCGATGTTGCTGCCGCGGAAACTGTCGGAGTAGTAGGTCAGCACCTCGAACTGGGTGCGGTCGTCCACCTGGCGCAGGTACTTGAAGGACAAGTCCTTGCGCCGGCCACTGAAGTTGTCCCAGTCCCGGTCGGAGTCGTAGGGGTGGGCATCGTACTGCTTCTGGGTCAGGCCGCCGGGCATGTCGGCGGTGGCATCGTAGTAATGCAGGTTCAGCGAGAAATCGTCCTGGTCGGTGGGCGCCCAGTGGGTCTTGAGGATCACGTCGTCGATGTCGTTGCCGTTGTTGCGCTCGCGATAACCGTTGCCATTGACCCCGGAATACAGCAGCGCCACCCCCAGGCCGTTGTCGGCGGTGCCGCCGAGAAAGGCCGTGTCGATATGCTTCCAGCCGCCACGCTGGGAGGTTTCCAGGGTCGTGCCGATTTCCCCGGTGGCTTTCTCCGGGATGGCCCGGGTCACGAAGTTGATCACCCCACCGACGTTCTGCGGCCCGTAGCGTACCGAACCGGCGCCACGCACCACATCGATGCTGTCCAGGTTGCCCGAGGAAATCGGCGCCATGGACAGCTGCGGCTGGCCGTAGGGCGCGAAGGCCGCCGGCACGCCGTCGATCAGCACCGTGGAGCGCGGCGACAGGCGCGAGGTCAGGCCGCGCACACCGACGTTCAGGGCGATATCGCTGCCGCCGGTACCGTTGGCGTCCTGCACCTGCACCCCCGGCACCCGGCGCAACACATCGCCGACGTTCATCGCGCCCTGCTCGACCATGGCCTCGCGGCGGATCACCGTACGTGCCCCCGGATGGTTCTGGACTTTCTCGGCATCGGCATCGGCCAGCCAGTCGCCCACCACGCTGATGCTGGTGGAGTCCAACTGCAAGGTACCGGCGGCGGCAGCCGGGGCCGGGCTCAAGGTCACCGAACTGCCGTCGATCCGGTACTGCAGGCCGCTACCCTGGAGCAACTGGCCCAGGGCCTGCTCCGGGGAGAGGTTGCCATCCACCGCCGGGGCCTGCTTGCCAGCCACCAGCTCGGGGCTGAAGAACAGTTGCAGCGAAGTCTGCAAACCCAGCTGGCCCAGGGCCTGGCCCAAAGGCTGGGACTGGATATGGATGGCATTGGCGCCCTGTGCGGCCTGGGCCTGGGGCAATGCGGCCGACACCGCCAGGGCCAGCGCCAGAGGCAGCCAGCGGCGGGTGGGCAAGGGTGATACGGCAGGAAGAACGGTTATTTTTGTCACGTCGGCGGCTGTCCTGTGGATCGCACCAGGGTGCGTCTGTTAATGCAAACCAGTTGCGTTGGACAAGAAGACGACGAACTGAAAAAAAACCTGAATCTAACGGGAAAAAATTTCCTGGCTACCGTCGGCCCGGGTGCGTACCGCCACCGGCAGGATGCTCGGCAGGGCTTTGAGCAGGGCGTCGGTGTCATCGGACTTGAATACGCTGGTCAGGCGCAACTCACCCAGCGCCGGACTGGCCAGGTGCAGCGGCGGCTGGCGGTAGCGCGCGACCTCGGCCAGCACATCGGCCAGCCGGGCGTTGTCGAACACCAGCTTGCCGTGGCGCCAGGCCGTCGAATTCTCGGGATTCACCGCGTAGGCCGTGGCCACCCGGCCCTGGGCGTCGACATGGGTCCCAAGGCCCGGAGTCAGGGTGATGAAGTCATCGGCGCCAGCCTGCCGGCCCTGGACCTTGACCCGCCCCTGGGCCACCACGACCCGGGTCTGTTGCGGATCGCGGCGCACGTCGAAACGGGTCCCGGTCACCGTGACCTTGCCCGGGCCGGCATTCACCACGAAGGGTCGGGCGCTGTCGTGCTCGACGCTGAACAGGGCCTCGCCCTCCTCCAGCTCCACCAGGCGCTGGTCCTGGGCATAACGGACCTGAAGCCGGCTGCGGCTGTTGAGTTCGACCTGCGAACCGTCGGGCAAGGCCACCAGGCGCCGCTCCCCCAGGGCGGTGGCGAAGCTGGCGCTATAGGAAGTCGTCGGGCCCAGGCCGCTGAACGTACCCAGGGCCACCGCCACGACCAGCACCGCAGCCGCCGCGGCCACACGCAACCACGGGCGCCGCCTGCCGGTAGCCGCAGGCTCGGCGCACAGGGCCTGCAAGCGCGCCGCTGGCACCAGCTCCGCAGCGGCCCATAACGACTGCAACACTTGCCACTCATGGTGGTGTTGCGGGTGTTCGGCCAGCCAGTGCTGGAAATCCGCCTGTTGCTCCTGGCTCAGCCCGGGCTCTTGCAGACGCACGAACCACTGCGCCGCCTCATCGCGAACCTTGGCCTGTCCACAGGCACAAGCGCGGCTGTCCATCATGCGGATTCCTGTTTGGCAGAGGGTGAAGAAGCCTTGCGACTCATGGCAGCGGCCCATCCAGGCGCTCGCGCAGGTGCCGCAGGGTGCGGATCATATACTTTTCCACCATGTTTTTTGACAGCCCCAGGCGCTCGGCGATCTCGGCCTGGGTCAGGCCCTCGATCTTCTGCCAGACGAACACCTTGCGGCAGTTCACCGGCAATTCCCCCAGGGCCCGTTCGACCGACGCAGCCAACTGCAACGCCTGCATGAAATGCTCGGGATCGCCGCTGGGCGACACGCCAAGCTGGGCCTGGTGTTCTTCCAGGCCCGCGCGCCGGTCTTCACGGCGAAAGGCATCCACGGCGATATTGCGCGCGGTCTGGTGCAGGTAGGCCCGCGGCTGTTGCACGCTGGCGGCGTCGGACTCCAGCACCCGGACGAAAGTGTCATGGGCCAGGTCCTCGGCCTGCTGGCGATTGCGCAAGCGCCGGGTCCAGGTGCCGATCAACTCTTCGTAATGCTCGAAAAAGCCTGGTCTGCGGGGCGGCTTAGCTGTCATCGCGATGCGCTGGAAAGGTGGGGCGTGAATAGTAATGCTTCGCATTAATGCCGGCAATGGACTTGCCGACCGCTCGCCTCCTAGCGGCTATAGAACCTTGGTGGTTCGACAAACAGGTGGGTCTGCCCGGCCACCAGCCAATCCCCCAGGCACGGTTGCAAGTGGGCCAGGCAATGCAGCAGTTGCCACGCCTGGGCATAGGGAAAGTCCAGCAGGCGCAGGCTCAGTCCCATGTCGCCCTCCCCTGGCGGATGCTGCGCACGCGCAGGTTCCAACCGAGATTGAGCCCGGCGGCGGCCAGCAGGATCGCAGCGCCGCCCAGGACCTGTAGCCAGCCCAGTCGGTGGCCGAAAACCAGCCAGTCCACCAGCACCGCCACCAGCGGATAGATAAACGACAGGGCCCCCACCAGTACCGTGGACAGCCGCTGGATGGCGCCATAGAGCAAGGTCGACATCAAGCCGGTGTGGACCACGCCGATGGTCACCAGGTAGAACCAGGCCTCGCCGGCGGGCGCTGGCAGCGAACCCAAGGCGAAAGGCGCGCTGAGCAGCATGCCGAGCAGCATCTGCAGCAGCACGATCAACGGCGCCGGGACTTCGCGCAGATGCTTGGTGGTAGCCGCGGCGATGGCATAGAAGAAGGCCGCGCCCAGGGCCAGGAGGATGCCAAGCAGGTAGTCGCCGCCGACCATTCCCGAGGCAGGCCGGGCACCGACGATGAACAGCATTCCGGCGAAGGCCAGGGCCAGCCAGCCGAGCTTGCCCGGCGTCAGGCGCTCGCCGAACAGCAATGCCCCCAGGCCCACCAGCATGAACGGCTGGGTGTTGTAGACCACGGTGGCCACGGCGATCGAGGCCTGGCTGTAGGCACTGAACAACAACACCCAGTTGAGCATCAGCGCACAACCGCCCAGGGCGATCAGCGCCACCTGGCGCCCGCTCAAGCGCAAGCCACGCAACAAGCCCAGGCCGGCGCAAGCCAGTAACATCGCCAGGGCGCCGAACACACAGCGCCAGAACACCACCACCCAGGGGGACTGGCCGGAACCGACCACCAGCCAACCCACAGTGCCCGAAATCAGCATGGCCCCAAGCATTTCCAGGGTTCCGCGAGTCTTCACCTTCATCCCATCCCTCTCGATCACAGGCGCTCGGACATGGACGGGTGTGAGAAACTCCGACGCAGGGCCAGCGAAATCCATTAAAACGAACAATTATTCGACATAATGAACACCGACATTTATGCCCGTCAAGGATCTCAAGGATGATTTAATAGACGTTATGAACGATAAAACGAACGAAATGAACGAACTCTCCCCCATCGGCCTGCTGGCCCATGCCATCAAGCGCGAGCGCCTGAACGCCGGATTATCCGTTTCGGAACTGGCCAAGCGGGCCGGGGTGGCGAAATCCACCCTGTCGCAACTGGAAGGTGGGGTGGGCAATCCCGGCATCGAGACACTGTGGGCCCTGGCCATGGCCATGGGCCTGCAAGTCACCAAGTTCCTGGAACAGCCCGCCCCGCAACTGAAGGTGATCCGCGCGCACGAAGGCGTGACCGTGCACGCCGAGGACGCGCCCTATGCCGCCACGTTGCTGGACAACTGCCCGCCGGGGGCGCAGCGCAACCTGTACCGGGTGCTCGCCCAGCCCGGTCGGCCACGGCAGTCCAGCGCCCATCCACCGGGCACTGTGGAACATGTCTTGCTGTGCCGCGGACGAGCGCTGGCCGGTCCGCTGGAGCAGCCCCTGAGCCTGGAGCCCGGGGACTACATCAAGTACAGCGCCAGTACCCCGCATCTGTTCGAAGCGCTGGAACCGGACACCCTGGCCCTGGTGGTGATGGAACATCCCTGATCAGCGCAACCCAGTCCCACGGCGCAGGTATTTATCTGTGCCGTCGAGTCTGGAATCATGCCCCCTCTCCCTACAGGATCGAGCCCCGATGCCACTTCTACCGCGCCTGGCCAGCACCCTGCTCGGGGTGCTGCTGGGCAGCCTGGCCGCCCACGCCGCCCAGGCTCCTGAGCCGCATATCTACTACAGCCTGGTGCCCGGGCATTACCTGTTCATCGGCAAGGAGCCGGACGGTGGGCCGACATATTCCGGCACGGCGGTGATCCGCTTCGAAAACCAGGCCCTGACCCTGGTCAAGACCCTCAATGGCCAGACCACCACGGCCATTGGCAAGGTGGAGCGGGCGGTGATGGGCGAGGCCGAAGTGTTGCGCTTCAGCTGGCCGGGGCACAGTTCCACCTGCCTGGTGCGGGGTGACCTGGACAACTACTCGCGCCTGACCTGCTACTGGGTCAAGGCCGGGATCGAACACCTGGAGCCGGGCCTGGAAGCCTACTTCCCGACAGAAACCTGGCCTGGCCACCAGCCCGAGTGATGGCCGCCCCCGCCCCTACCAGTTGTGCTGGTTATTGCGCGACGGGGCGAGCAACTGGCGGGCCAGGTTGGCCGCTGCCAGGGGCGATGCGCTGTGCAGCAACGGATACCCCCAGAACTTTTCATAGTTGCCGGCAAAGGCCTCGACCCCGGCCTGGGCCTCAGGCTCCGGGGCGATCACGATCATGGCCTTGATCCAGCGCTGGATCGCGGCCTTGTTGCGCTTCATCCACAGCGCCCCTTGCTTGAGCAAAGCCTTGCTCTGCTCGCTGGCGCGCTCCTGTGGATCTGGCATGCCCTCGCTCAACAGGACGAAGGCATGGCCGCGCTCCATGAGTTGCTCGAGTTGCTGGAAGGGGTCGGTTTCAAGATCCGGACCGGGGGCGACGTTGCGCATCCAGACCAGTGGGAAATGCTGGTGATCGAAGTACATGGGACACCTCATGATGGCTTTCAAACAAGAATGCTTATCATCTTCGAGAGGCAATCTGTCCGCATCAGTCAAGATCGACAAGTTATTGATCAATCCAGCCAAAGATCGCCGCCAGGCCGTCGCTTCGTGTAGATACCGTCTTGCCCGTTACCGGGCAAGCGCCAATTTCGGGTCATAAGGATGACCCGACTTGAGCACGCCAAATACGATGTGCAGCATCTTGCGCATCACCGCACAGACGATCTGTTTGCCCGCTTTACCCTTGGCGCGCAGCCGCTCTTTCATCGCCATGAGGGGCTCACTCATGTTCATGGCGGTGATGCTGGGTAGGTACAACGCTCGGCGGATACGCCCCGAACCAGCCTTGCTGATCAGCGTGCGGCCCTTGAATTTGCCGGATTCGGCCAACTGCGGATTCAACCCCGCAAACGAGACTACGGCCCGGGCGCTACGAAACTCCTTGAGATCGCCCAGTTCGGCCAGGATCACTGACGCGGTCTTCTCGCCGATACCGTCGATGCTCAACAGCAGATCCCGTTTGCCCCGCAAGTCGGGATCATCGTCGACATGCTGCTTGATCATCTGGCGGGTCTGGACGATGTCTTTTTCGATGTGGCTGATGTGCGACTGGATCGATTCCTGAACCACCGTATCCGCCACTTCCTGGCGATTACGTTCCATCTGCAGCATCTCCTGCAGGTCGTCCAGGCGTCGCAGCAGGACCCGTAGCCGGCGGATCGCCACAGGCTCCGGCGCCCAGGGCGTCAAGGGTGACTCGTGCTTGGCCTGGGCAAAGGCGGCCAGCAACTTGGCGTCCACCTTGTCGGTCTTGTAGTTGATTCCTTCGCTTTTCTTGAAGTAATGGACCCGGGCTGGGTTGACCACGATGACTTCGTAACCCTGGTGGTACAGGTGCTCTGCCAGGGCTTCGTGATAAACGCTGGTGGCTTCCATGACGACCCTGGCGTCGGGCTGCGCATGCAACTTGAGCCACTGGTCGAGCTGGGCGAAGCCCTCGGCATTGTTGGGAATCTTGCCGCGTGTGCGGTACTTGCCGTTGGGCAGAGGCGTGGCGACATCGAATGTGTTCTTGGCGATATCGATCCCGATGACGTTAGACATATTCTCTTCCTCGTATGCGCGGGTTGAGGATCATCCATCACTCGGTCTCAGCCTTGTTGATGCGAGCTACCGTGCGATGCAGGGCTCAGGATACCGTTCGGACTTAGCGAGTGAGGTTGAAGAGGAGGAGCTCAATCTACAGTGCAGGCTCAAGGCCTTAGCCGCTGCCCGGCTTCATTCCTCTTCCTCGATGATCAGTCGAGAACTATCGCGTGTGTAGACGCGATAGTCGAGATACAAGCCGCTGCCGCAGGCTGCGCACGGGCGCGTAGCGCTCGCAGATCCCGGGTGGTCGGGCGAGCGCTGAAGGCCCTGCGGGCCTTGGCGCAGCCTCGCAAGCTCGACCGCGGCGACAGGAATAGGCGTGAAGCGCAATTACAGGTCGCTGTCCAGGGCCTGGCGGCGCTCGGCGAAAAAGCGTCCCGGCGGCTGGCCCACCGCCTTCTTGAACATGCGGATAAACGCACTGGCGCTGTCGTAGCCCAGGGTCAGCGCCACCCGCTCCACCGAATCACCACGCCCCAGTTGCTTGAGCCCCAGCAAGATATGCAACTGGCGCTGCCAACGGCCAAAACTCAACCCGGTTTCGGCCAGGATCAGGCGGCTCAGGCTGCGTTCGCTAAGACCGATCAGCTCCCCCCACCGCTCCAGGCTATGGCGTTGCTGCGGCTGTTCGAGGATCTGCTGGGCCAGGCGGCGCAATTGAGCATGCCCAGGCATGGGCAAGTGGATCTGCTCGCGCGGGGCAACGGCCAGCTCGTCCAGGGCCACCGCCATCAACCGCCCCTCGGCGCCGTCCAGGTCGTAGAGCTGCGGCAACTGCGCACAACGGCGCAAAAGCTCCTGCAGCAACGGCGACACCGCCAGGGTACAGCAGGCATCAGGCAACTCCCGGGCCTGCTCCGGCTCGACGAACAGGCAGTAACCCTGGGCATGCTCCAGCCCCTGGACCCGGTGCGCGACCGCGCTGGGAATCCAGACGGCGCATTGCGGTGGCGCCAGCCAGAGACCCTCGGCGCTTTCGCAACTGAGCACCCCGGCCAGGGGGAACAAGAACTGCGCCTTACGGTGGCTGTGCCAGGGTCGCTCCCAGCGCTCCTCCTGGGCCGAGATGCGCAAGGCGCACACCGGACGCGCGATGGCGTCCGGGTCCTGGATCTGATCCTGCTGGTCGAACTCGGGCATGTCGGTCCCTGCAACGGTTGTCTCGGTTGCCCGCCGCCCCAGTGGGCGGTATGGCAAGGCCGGCCATTGTGCCGGGGGGCCAGTCCTCAGCCAACCGCGGCACGACCCCAGGCAGGCCTAGCGGTAGTAACCATAGCGGTAGCAGCAATGATGATAGTGCCCGGGGTACACCACGCAGCCGCCCAGGGACAGCAGAGTGGCCATGACCAACAGCAGTGCGATACGGCGCGTCATGATCGATTCCTCATGGGTTCGTCGAGATGGCCGGGGATGTGCCCCGGATATCGCTTGAACGTGATGAGCACGGTATTTCCGTCGCCCTGGCCAGAACATTCCCAGCCACGTGCCTGGCTGAACCCGGGTTGAATCATCCGCCGAAAAATATTTCATCGCGCCGCGACGGATTGCGCCGCCATCTATCGTTGAACCCATCAGCTGCGTGCATCAGCCAACGCAGGCCTGAAGGAGTCATCATGAAGCTTGCCCGTTTCCTGTTGCTGGTCCCCCTAGCGCTCAGCGCCTTGGCCAGCAGCCCCTCATTCGCCCAGACCGTGATCATCCAGCAGGCCCCACCGCCCATGCGCTACGAAGCACCGCCCATGGCTCGCCCCGGCTACGCCTGGGACCGCGGGCATTGGCGCAGCCTCGCAGGCTCGGCAAGCGGCTACAGGCTGGCCTGCTCCAGCAACCAGCCCTTGAACGCCCCCATCGCTGCGGTTTCCGCCCGGGACTGCAGGCGGGTCAACCAATAGCTGCCCGTCACGATGCCAATGGCAAAGGGTTGCTCGATTGCGCCACTGGCCAGTTGACGCTCGAACATCAGGGGTGGCGCCAGGGCTACGCCCAGGCCTTGCAGGGCGGCCTCGAGCATGCCCAGGGACGAATCGAAGACGATGCTCTGGGGCAACAGTGCCTGGGCTCCCAGGCCGGCTGCCTGAAACCACTGCGGCCACTCATCGGTACGGTAGGAGCGCAATAGCGTCTGCCCCAGCAAGTCCGCCGGGGCCTGCAAGTGCTGGGCGATCTCCGGAACGCACAACACCGACAATGGCGCCTGCATCAACTGCACCGCATCGGTGCCATGCCAGGCCCCGCTACCGAATCGAATGGCGTAGTCCAGGCCCTCGGCCGCCACGTCCACCCGATTGTTATTGGTGCTCAAACGCAGGTCGACATAGGGAAAACGCGCCTGGAAGTCACCCAGGCGCGGCAGCAGCCAGCCCACCGCGAAGGTACCCACCGCCCCCACCGTCAGCACCTCGCGGTAGTGCCCGCCATCGAAACGACCCAGGGTCTGGGCGATGCGGTCAAAACACTCACGCAGCACCGGCAGCAACGTCTCACCCTCACTGGTAAGCATCAGCCCACGGGGCAGGCGCTTGAACAACGCGACATTGAGCTGGGCCTCCAGGCTCTTGACCTGGTGGCTGACAGCCGCCTGGGTCACGCACAGCTCGATGGCCGCGCGAGTGAAACTCAAGTGGCGCGCCGAGGCTTCGAAGGCCCGTAGCGCATTTAACGGAAGATGTGGACGCAGCATGCTCATACCTTAGTTTTTCTAATAGCTCCTGCGAAATATCGTCGTTTGTCGACGCTACGCAGACGGCCTAAATTGGCCTCGCTCGACCAGCGCCTCCCCCACCAGGAAACCTGCTCGAGCCTGCCTCCAGGAGGCTATCCAGATTTTTCGAAAGCTAAAGGACAGCGAAGGTTCCTGCGGCAAAAATAACCAAAATACAGGGAAAAACACACAATCATGCGACAAATAACCTTGAGCGGACTGACCATGGCCAGCGCCCTCACGCTGCTCATCGGCTCCTCCCAGACCCTGGCCGGGACCCACCTGAACAGCCCGTTGAAATCCGGCATAGACGCCACCATCCGCCCATTGATGCATCAGCAGGGCATTCCCGGCATGGCGGTGGCGGTCATTGTCGATGGCCAGCGACATTACTTTAACTACGGCGTTGCTTCCAAGGACAATCAGCAGCCGGTGGACAACGACACCCTGTTCGAGGTGGGTTCGGTGAGCAAGACCTTCACCGCGACCCTCGCCGGCTATGCCCAGGCCAACGGCAAGCTGGCCCTGCAAGACCCTGCCAGCCAGTACCTGCCGGCCCTGCGCGGCAGCGTCCTGGACACGGTCACCCTGTTGCAGTTGGGCACCTACACCGCCGGCGGCCTGCCCTTGCAGTTTCCCGACGAGGTTCAGGGAGAGGCCAAGACCCTGGACTACTACAACACCTGGAAGCCCACTTTCAGCCCAGGCACCCAGCGCCAGTACTCCAATCCCAGCCTCGGCCTGTTCGGCTACCTGGCTGCCCGCAGCCTCGGCCAACCGTTCGACGAGCTGATGGAGCACACGCTGTTCCCTGGCTTCGCCCTCAAGCACAGCTATATCAACGTGCCCAAGGACCAACTGGATCACTACGCCCAGGGTTACGACAAACAGAACCGTCCAGTACGCGTCGGCCCTGGCCCCATGGACGCCGAAGCCTACGGCGTGAAGACCAGCGCCCCGGACCTGCTGCAGTTCGTTGCCGGCAACCTGCAACCGGAACACCTCGACCCGCTCCTGCAAAAGGCCGTGGCCAGCACCCAAAGCGGCTACTACCAGGTCGGCGACATGACCCAGGGCCTTGGCTGGGAGCGCTACGCCTACCCCGTCTCCCTGGTCCGACTGATGGCCGGCAACTCGTCGCAGATGGCCCTCGAACCCCACCCTGTGCAGTGGCTGACCCCCGCCCAACTCCCCAAGGCCAACGCGCTGTACAACAAGACCGGCTCCACTAACGGTTTCGGTGCCTACGTGCTGTTTGTCCCAAGCAAGCAGATCGGCATCGTGCTACTGGCCAACAAGAACTACCCCAACGAGGAACGGGTCAAGGCTGCCCATGCGATCCTCGGTTTGCTGGAGAGCGCCCGCTAGCGAACACACCGCAACCGATCGCCGGACACCACGGGGCCAGTAGCGCCTCGTGGTGTTTTCCTTGTGTCGGCGTCCACCAGGCCTAGAATCAATCCAGCACTGTCGACCACGGGCCTGCGCCGGGTGATGCCGCGCTGAACCTTCCACGGCGTTTTCCGGTCGATAACTGCAACCTGGCCAGGGTTGCCGGCGCACATGCGCAGGCAATCACCCAGGCACCTCAGCCGCCGGAGAGACGCCCTGTGATAACGACAATGCAAATCGCCAGAATCAAAGCCTGGGGCGCCCATGGCTTCACCGCCACCGGGGTGGTCAGCGCCCTGCTGGCGACCCTGGCGCTGTTCGACAACCAGCCCAAGGCCTGCCTGTTGTGGCTGGGGGTGGCACTGTTGGTGGACGGTGTCGACGGTTCCCTGGCCCGCAAGGTCAAGACCAGTTCGGTGCTGCCCAACATCGACGGCTCGGTGCTGGACCTGGTGATCGACTACCTGACCTACGTGTTCATCCCGGCACTGTTCATCTATCGCTACATTCCGCTGCCGGAATACAGCGCCTTGCTGGCCACCTCGCTGATCCTGCTGTCGTCGCTCTTGTGTTTCTGCAACGTCAACATGAAGAGCCACGACAACTACTTCCAGGGCTTTCCCGCCGCCTGGAACGTCGTCGCCCTGTGCTTCTACCTGATCGAACCCGGTCCCTGGACCACCCTCTTGAGCATCTTCGTCCTGGCCCTGCTGACCGCGACCCGGGTGCAATTCCTGCACCCGTTCCGGGTTCGCAAGTGGATGCCGGTGAACATCATCGTGACCTTCGTCTGGCTGCTCAGCGGCGCCTTGCTGATCCTCGGCCATCCGCAGCACAACCCGGCGATCATGGGCCTGTGGCTGGCGGCCTCGGCCTATTTCCTCGGGATCTGCCTATGGCGCTCGGCACAGGAATGGCTGGGCAAGGGGGCTTGAAGCGACACCGGGCCTGGCGCCCGGTGCGAATGATCGCCAGGCACGAACGGCCCGGCGCGACAACTCAGAACGCCAGTTTGTAGCCGATGGAGAACAGCATCACCGCCAGGCATGGGCGCAGGATTTCATCGGATACCCGGCCCGTCATATGGCTGCCAAGCCAGATCCCGGGCAGCGAGCCCATCAGCAGGAAGCCCAACAAGTGCCAGTCCATGTTGCCCATGCTGGCGTGGCCCAGGCCAGCCACCAGGGTCAGGGGTACGGCATGGGCAATCTCGGTGCCCACCAGGCGCTTGGTGGCCAAAAACGGATAGAGCAGGAACAGCGCGACGGTACCCAGGGCCCCGGCACCGATGGAGGTCAGGGCGACCATGGTGCCCAGGATCAGGCCTGTGACCACGGTCAGGCCATTGAGCCCGCCTGGGCTGGGACGGTAGTCACCGCCATGGCGCTGGGCAAAGGCCATGAGTTTCTTCTTGAAGACAATGGCCAGGGCGGTCAGCAGCAGGACCACGCCCAGGCCTTGCTTGATCACCGCGTTCAGGGCCTGGGGGTCGGTATGCAGGTTCTTCAGGAACCAGAGGGTTACCACCACTGCCGGTACGCTGCCCAAGGTCAGCCAGCCCGTGATGCGCCAGTCGATATTGCGGTTCTTCTGGTGCACCAGTACCCCGCCGGACTTGGTGATGGCGGCATACAGCAAATCGGTGCCCACGGCAGTGGCTGGATTGATCCCGAACCAGAGCAGGATCGGGGTCATCAGCGAACCTCCCCCCACCCCGGTCATACCCACGATGAACCCGACAATCAGGCCGGCGACGACAAAACCCAAATTACCCACATCCATCAAATAAAGCCCTACAGATCACGCGGCCAGGTAAAAAACTGGCGCAGCATAGCGGCTAAAACTTATGACCATTTATATGAATAAAATCTAACGTTATAACCAGCCCTTGAAACGCAATGCACCCAGAGCATGGAAAAGCCTTTTGCGTTGCGCCCGCCACAACCCCTGGCAATCGACAGCGGCCTCGCCCCTTGCGCCTGACTGGCGCCGTTTTCAGTCCTGCAATGAGCTTGCGTACCTCTGCTCCCTGGCATCCGGTATTCTGCTGGGCGCTCGCCGGGGCAGGCCCATCGCCGCGCCCGGGCTCGCCCCATTCCCCCAAGGAAGGTCCATGACAGCCGACGAGACCCCGTACCAGACCGAACAGCAGCGCATTCGCTTCAGGCGCCTGAAACTGCACCAACACGCGCCCGAAGCAGGCAACCGGGGGCTGGCACTGTCCGGTGGCGGCATCCGCAGCGCCACGTTCTGCCTGGGGGTCCTGCAGGCGATGGCGCGAGCCCAGGCCCCCGGCCAACCAGCCGCCAGCCCGGGGGCTCCTCCTGCGGAAAACAGCCTGCTGTCGCGTTTCGACTATCTCTCCACGGTCAGTGGCGGTGGCTATATCGGCAGTTTCTTCTCCAGCCTGTTCCTGCCCGGGCGCCTGCGGGACAAGGCTCCCCTGGAGCCGGAAACCCAGGCCGCCCATGACGCCTACCAGGCGCTGCGTTTCGAGCCACCAGGGCGTATCAGCACCGGCGTCGACTACAGCGAACGCCCGGTAGGCCAGGGCCCTGCGGCCTGGCTGCGGGAAAATGGCCGCTACCTGACGCCTACCGGTTCCGGCGACATGCTCTACGCCCTGGCCATGACCTGGCGCAACTGGCTGTCATTGCATGCCATGCTCGGGATGCCGATCCTGCTGCTGCTCAGCCTGCTGAGCCTGTTCCAGGTGCTTAGCCAGGCCAGCCTGTTGCTGTGGCCGCTGATGGCTGCCCTGCTCTTCGCCTTGCCCTGCGCCGTGGCCTACTGGCTGGTGATTCCCCATGGCGACCTGGACCAGCCCCCGCGACTGGACAACGGCGCATACCGCAGCTTGCTGGTCATCGTCGCCGGCCTCTGGGTTGGCGGCGGCCTGGCCTATGCCCTGGCTCAATGGCAGGCAGCGGGAGGCCTGGCCCTGGCTGCCGCCCTGGTGGGTAGCAGCGCACTGCTGATCACCCGGCAACTGGTGCGCCACCTGGCCAACGATCGCGACCCGGGCCGCAACAGCACGTGCAGCAATTGCGTGCGCAACTATCGGGTACAGGTCACCCGGGCCCTGGGCCGGGCCATGGCGGCAGTGCTGGTGCTGGGTTTCCTGGCATTGCTGGTGACCGCTGCCCAGGCCCTGTACGAGTACCTGCAGGCTTACCAGGCCCTGGGCACCATGGCATCGCTGGCCCTGGTGATGTGGCTGGTCCGGCGCCTGGTCGTGCTCAAGGACGAGAAGCCGCTTCCGGGCTGGATGCGCAAGCTGCCCCTGGATGTCCTCGCACTGATCGCCGGAGGCCTGCTGCTGACCTTGCTGTGCCTGTGCTGGGCGTTGCTGGTGCAATGGGTCGCCCACGATGGCGGCACGCCGTCCTACAGCACGGCCACGGCCTGGCGCCTGTTGCTCCTGAGCCTGCTGGCCGCCTCGCTGGTTTGCGTCAGTGGACGCTTCATCGGCTTTCTCAACACCTCCTCACTGCACGCCTTCTACAGCGCCCGGCTGACCCGTGCCTACCTGGGGGCGTCCAATGGCCGGCGCTTCAACGGGCCGGCACGGCAACGCCGAACCTACCTGAGCGTGGCCGAACCGATGTCCAGCGACGACCTGTCGTTGCAGCAGTACTACGCCACGCCCAGCGCCGGGCCGGTGCACCTGATCAACGTCACCATGAACCTCACGGTGGACCCTGCCGAACAGCTGGTCCAGCGCGACCGCAAGGGCCAGCCGCTGTGCATCGCGCCGAATTGGGCCCCGGCCCTGGAGGGGACCTCCGGCCTTTGCGAAGGCCCGGCGGAAGGCTACACCCTGGATGGCAAGCCCTACCGCCGCGACCTGCACCACACGCCCTCCTCGGAGATCATGCAGCCCCTGAGCCTGGGCCAATGGATCGGGGTGTCCGGCGCGGCCTTCAGCACTGGCCTGGGCCGTGCCACCAGCCTGGGCATGTCGCTGGTGCTGGGCCTGGCCAACGTGCGCCTGGGGATCTGGTGGCCCAGCCGCTTCCTCGACCCTGGCCAGCAGCATTGGGTCCGGCAGGACCTCAAGCCCTGGACCTACTACAGCACCCAGGCCTATCTGTTCTATGAGTTGACTGCGCGCTTCCACGGCTACCGTCGCGACTACCAGTACCTGTCCGACGGCGGGCATTTCGAGAACACCGCCACCTATGAACTGCTGCGCCAGGGACGCCAGGTAAAGCTGATCGTTACCTGCGATTGCGGCTGCGACCCCGACTACCGCTTCGATGACCTGGCCAACCTGGTGCGCCTGGCGCGTATCGACCAGGCCCTGGAGATCCGCGAGGACCCGGGCGTGCTCCAGCATCCACTGCTCAAGACGGTGTTCGCCAGCCAGGAGCAGTTCCGCCAGCCACCTGGCGCCGACAGCCGCCAATGCGCGCTACTGCTCAATGTGCATGCCCATGCGCCGGGCTGCGAGAGCGGCATCGCCGCCCAGCCCCATTGCCGGATTCTGGTGCTCAAGCCGCGCCTGATCGCCGGGCTGGCCCCCGACGTGTGCAATTACGCCCGCAACAACCCGGGCTTTCCCAACCAGAGCACCGTGGACCAGTTCTTCGACGAAGCGCAGTTCGAGAGCTACCGGCAACTGGGCCTGGAGATCGGCCGGACGCTGTTCGGCCAGGAGGGACAAGCCAACGAGATAGCCGAGGCCCTGTGGCGCTATCTCGAGGGTGAAGCAGCGCTCTAGCTCAGCGTGGCTGGTACGCCTTGACCGCCTCCAGCCATTGCGCCTGAAGGCGCTCCTGCTGCGGGTCGATGCCCTGTTCGGCCAGCAGCGCCAGGTGCCGCTCCACCTCGCCGAGCATCTGCCCATGGGCACTGGAGTTGGCATCGAGCTGGTGCATCTGGCCCAGCCCCAGGTGATAGAAACGCAGCAATTTGAGGGCCGCCGGATCGCGGGCGGCCACCCCGGCGGTGACCTGGTGCATGACGTTGGTCACCCGCATCAGGCTGCGCTTGAGGCGCCAGCCATAGACCGCCGCCGCCATCCAGGGTTGGCTCCAGAACACACTGCGCACCAGGGCGATGCACACCAGCAGGCCGACGCCCACCCCAGTAGCGTTCCAGACCAGGTTATCGCCGCCACCCTGGCCGAACAGGGCCACGGCGGCACTGGAGAACAGCATGGCCAGGGCCATGAACACCAGGGCGACGATCAGGGTGCTGCGCCGGGTCTGCCGACGGTAGAGCTCAGGGTCCTGGGGGGTGATGACGAACATGGGGCGATGGACTCCACTGGCAAGGAAATGGGCGGGCATTATCACCGCTGCCGATCGTTGCGGTGACGAAAATCGCCAGCCTGGGCAGAAATATCCCCTCGGCTTGATCCAGGTCGGTATTCACCGCTATCGCTCCCGGGGCCGACGGGGGCGCAATGCGCGCCCCAGGCGCCGCCAGCCCAGCACCACGCCACTGACGCTGATCAGCAAGCCACCGGCACTGAACAGCAACATCCACAGGTCCCACAGTGGTCGCTTGCTCAGCAGCGGCAGCCAGTCCCAACTGTGCAACAGGGCGAACAGCCAGCGCGAGGCACGCCGTGGCTGGTCCAGCTGGCCCACCACGGCGCCGGTGTAGAGATCCAGGTGCAACCAGGTCCGGGCCGGATCGTCGAAGCGCACCCGCAGTGCCGGCAAGCGCTGCTCCAGATGGCCGAGCATGCTCTGGGGCTCCCGGGCGTAGTAATAGAAGTCATAGGCCTGCAGTTGCTCGACCTGCAACGGTTGACCAGGGCTGATGGCCTGGGCCGCCTGTTGCAGGGTGCGGGGCTCGAACCGCAGCAGCACCCGGTCCGCGGCCATGTCCAGGATCCGCGTGCGCCCGGCGCCGTCGTAGCCGATCACATAACCCTGGCCGGCAATCATTCGCCACTCCAGCTCCCGGGCCTGCAGGCCATCGTCGGCGAAGCGCTGCAAGACCTGCCCGGCGGTCACGGGGAACGCCCCGGCATCGAGGCTTGCTCCCTGATAAGCCGCAAGCGACAGCGGTCGGGCACTGCTGAAGACCGTCCACGGGTTCATCGACATCAGGCCACTGAAGATCCAGGTGATGGCGAGTACCCCGAACAGCAAGCCGCCCAGGTGATGCCAACGGGCAAAGCCCTGGTAGGGCGAGCGCGAGCCATTGCGATAGGTACGGCCAAAGCGCCAGCGCATCAGCCCCACCGCCAATCCCAGGACCGCCATCAATGTCGCCCCCAGGGACAGGTAGGTGACGATCGGCCCCCAGGCACCATCGATACCGATGCCACGCAATGCATACAGCCAATGCAGCCAGGCACCGATCCAGTTCCAGGCCCGTTCGTTGGCGGTGGCATCGCGCACCACTTCGCCGGTGCTACCGGAGACATACAGCAACCGATCCTCGGCATCGGCCACCGCCACCCGATGCAGCGGCCGGTCGCCATCCAGGGCCCGGGACAGGCTCCAGGTGTCCTGCTCGACCACGCCACGCTCGCTCGCCGCCACCCCGGGAGCGAACTGGTGGGCCGCGGCCAGCGCCTGGGGCCAGTCGGTGGGTGGAATCAGCTGCGCGCTCCGGGCGTCCACCGCCAGCTTGCGCGCTCCGGGATATTCCAGGACATAACGCGGGGTTCCGACCACCGTGAGCAGGCGCAGGCTGGTCGGCGCTTGCCCGTTGCCGGCGGCCGCCAGCACCCGCTCCAGGCTGGCCCCCGCCTCGTCCAGGACCAGGGGCGGCAAGTGCGCCAGGCGTTCGGCGGGAGTCAACTTGGGATAACCGACATACAGCATCACGGCGCCGGAGATGAACCACAGGGCCATGAACAGGCAGGCGACGATCCCCAGCCAGCGGTGCCAGAGGTACAGGTAACGCTTCATCACATCGATCTCGCAGCGATGCGGGACACCACGGGCGCCCCGCCGGTTCAGGTCAGAAGCGCGTTTGCAGCGCCAGCTCGAAGGTCCGCGGCGCCCCCAGGTACAGCTGGGTCGGCGCGGTGCTGCGGGCGTACACCCGGTCGGTGAGGTTGCGTACCCGGGCGGTGACCCGGGTATCGGCATCGACCCGATAGCCGACGAAGGCGCCGAAGATCGCGTAGCCCGGTGCATAGCGGGTGTTGGCCGCGTTGGCGTACATCGACGACACATAACGGCTGTCGGCCCCCACCTGCCAGGACGGGGCCAGGTCGTAGGTCAACCACAGGTTGGCCACCTTCTCGGGAATGTTGGTGGGACGGTTGCCCTTGCGCGATACCGGCCGGCCGCCGACGTTTTCATAGAACTCGTCGTACTGTGCATCGACATAGGCGAAGTTGCCTTCGGCCAGGAGCTTGGGCGTGACCCGCAACGACGCCGCCAGCTCGACCCCTCGGGAAGACTGCTGGCCCACCGGCTGGCTATTGCCGGGGTTGGCCGGGTCGGTGGTGGACAGGTTCTTGCGTTCGATACGGTAGGCCGCCAGGGTGGCCGAGCCGCGCCCTTCGAGGAAGTCGAACTTGCTGCCGATTTCCCACTGGTTGCCGGTGCTCAGGTCGAAGTCGCGCACCTGGCCATAACTGGCGGTGGTGAGGACCCCAGAGGGCGGATCGGCGGCAGTGCTGTATTGCACATAGACATTGGCCGTCGGGGTCAGCTCGTAGACCAGCCCCAGGCGTCCGGTGGTAGGCCGGTACTTGCGCTGAAAGAACGCCGGGTTGGCAGCGTTGACGGCCCGGTAGTGGGTCACTTCCAGGTCGATCTGGTCATGGCGCAGGCCGCTGAGCAAGGACAGGCGCTCGCTGAGTTGCAGGCGGTTTTCCAGGAACAGCGCCCAGGTATCCACCTGGTTGCGCCGGTTCTTGTCGAAGCCGCGGCGCACTCCGGGCAGTTTCCAGAAGCTGCCGGGCTCGAAGCGGTCCGGGTCGACCTTGTCCACCGGGTCTGGCAGAGACAGCGGGTAGTTGCTCATGACGTTGTGGCTGTAGTCGATGCCCGCCGACCATTGGCTGTCCAGGCCGAACACATTGTTCTGATGCAGCAGTTCGAAGCGATTGCCGTTGAGCTCCTGGGCATGGCGCTGGAGCAAGATGCCGGAACGGATCACCTGGGAGTTGTCGGCGTTGTAGGCGTAGTTCTCGACGTTGCGGTATTCGCGATCGGCGTTGTAGTGGTACAGGGTGTTGCGCAGCGAGGTGGCGTCATCGACCTGGTAGTCGATGATCGAGCGCAACCAGCGCACCCGCTGCTCGTAGCGACCGTCGTCGACGTTGTAGTTCTCGAAGCGCCGGCTGCGCTGCACTTGCATCTTGCCCTCCAGCGGTGCCAGGGCCGGGGTCCCCCAGTAGGGACTGTCGACGCGCTCGTCCTGGTATTCGAAGGCCAGGGTGTGGGAGAGCTGGTCGTTGATATCCGTCAGCAGGGAAAAGGCCAGGGTCCAGGCATCGCGTTGCTCGCGGTCGATGTAGCCGTTGCTGGTGCTGTGGTTGAAATCCAGGCGCGCGTAGTGCCGGGGGCCTGGCCCGGCGTTGAGGGCGTGGTTGAAACCCAGGGACAGGTCACGGCTGTCGTAGGAGCCGTAGCTGATCCGCCCTTCGTTGAACGACTCGCTGCGCGAGGCCAGCTTGGTGATGTAGTTGATGGAGCCGCCCACGGCCCCAGCGCCGTAGAGAAAACTCGAGGGCCCGCCCACCGCCTCGACCCGATCGTAGATCCAGCTGTCTACCGGTCGCGCGGCGATGGAGTCGTACTGCACGCTGATGCCATTGAACAGCTGGGTGATTTGCGGACCGGAGAAACCGCGATAAGACACGAACCCCGGGATACCCGGCGACGAAGCGGCGTTCATGCCCGGCATGCCCAGTAGTACATCCTGGGTCGTGGCGGCGCCGCGCTGCTCGATCTGCTGGCGCTCGACCACGCTGACCGACGCCGGGGTCTGCCTGGGAGTCAGGCCCAGGCGCGAACCGGTGGTGCCCTGGGTATCGAGTTGCAGGCCGAACTTCTTCTGTTCATCGGCGCTGATGCGCATCTGCGGCAATTCCAGCGTGCCCTCGGCCAGGGCGTTGAAAGACAGGGCGCAGCACAGCGCCGCGCAGCTTGGAGAGCGATACAGGTACTTCATAGTCTCGGACTCGGAAAAGACCATCGAATGCCGCCCGCCCGTGGCCACGCGAACGCGCGCATGGCAACAGGCCAGGGACGGCAGGGAGGCGACCGTGATGGGGCGCCGGGGAGCCAGGTCAGCTCAGAGGGGGAGCCCGAGGGTTGAGAGGCGGCCAGCCATAGCGTGGCGGCGCCTTGTCATGTTGCGCGACCTTGGGTCGTTGCGGGCGCTGGCGGCGCAACAGCCAGGCCAGGCAGAACAGCAGCCCCAGGCCCAGGGTGACGGCCGAGCACAGCGGGCAGACCAGGGTATTGAGCCAACCGGCACCGGCCTGGTCGCTGAAGTCGGTGTCCACCGCCGGGCCCTGGTTGCCCAGGGCGGAGCAGAACTGCCCGCCTACGCCATTGAGTTCCAGCCCGGCCACCTGGCCATGACCCAAGCCGCAGACGAACACGTTGAACAGCACGCAGAAATACAGCGTCCAGGCAACGTGGCGGCGATAGGGCGAGGTGCGAGTCATGGGGCGCAAGGTTAACAGCCGGCAACGCCGTGGAAAATCACCGTTACATTTTTCCTGAGCACGCTCCCCAGCGCTTCGTGTGGCGGCTGCGTACGGTTCGGTACGAGCCGCCAGGGCTTACGCGGTCAACCTGAAACACCGCGCTGGCGGGCGCTCATTCGCGGTCCAGGGATTTTACCGCCAGGATGCTGCCCGGCATCGAGTACAGCGCTCGCTCGGTGGTACTGCCGATCAGCCGGCCGAAGCCGCTGCGGTGCACGGTGCCCATGACCACGGCGTCCACCAGGTATTCATCGACGAACTGGGCGATGCCCGGGACCGGTGGCCCCATGATGAAGTGGCGGAATTCCTGAGGTACGTTGTGCTCATCCCCCAGGCGCTCGAACTCCTGGTGCAGGGAGTCGCGCAACTCGTCCAGGCAACTGACGCTCCAGGCCGTGGAAGCCACCGGCGCCACGCCGTCGAGCATTGGCATCAGGTCATAGGCGTACAGCAGGTGCAGTTGCGCGTCGCACTGCAAGGCCAGGGCATGGGCGGTGCGGATGATCTGGGCATTGAGGCCGCTGATCTGGGTATCGGACTGGGCCGGGTCCACCGCCGCGACGATCCGCCGTGGCAGGTTGTTCGGCGCATCGTTGACCAGGTGCACCGGCACCGGGGCGTCGCGCAGCAGGTGGCAGTCCAGTGGTGTGACGAAGACCCGCTTGAGCGCCGATTCCAGGGTCACGTCCTTGATCAGCAGGTCAGGCTTGAACTCGGCGATGTAGTCCAGCATGTCCTTGAGCACCTGGGTGCTCCAGATCACCTGGGTGCTGACTTCCACGCCCTGCTCGCGCATCCATTGCGCCTCCACCTGTAGCCAGCGCTCATGGCGTTGCAGATAAGCCTGGCGCTCGCTGTCCTCCAGGTGTTCTTCCCACAGGTAAGTGCGCGCTGGCGGTTCGACGAACACCAGGGCATGCAGCTTGGCGCCACTGGCCCGGGCCAGGGCGGCGGCCCGCCGGGCCGCGGGAGACTGGTGCTGCTGGGGATCGGCGATCAGCAGCAAACGCTGGTACTGGCTCATGGTGCACCTCCTTGTTGGGCAGTGGCCTTGAGTGTCGAGCCTGGCAGCCACGGACGCCTTGATACGCATCAACGGCGCCAGCGCTTCTCCATAAAGACTAGCGGCGCAAGCCCGGCAAGCACAGCAACAGGGCCATTGCGCCGCATAGGCACAGGCTCGCCCCCAGGGCCTGGCCCCAACCCACCAGCAGCAATCCGGCACCGATCAACAAGTAATAGAACAACCCGAACAGGGCCCCGGCGCTGCCCAGTCGGTCGCTATAGGCCGCCAGGGCCGAGCCGAGGATATTCGGGATTGCCAGGCCGAAACCCAGCACCACTGCGCCCATGGGCAACACCAGCCACAGGCTGTGTTGCAAGGCCAGCACCCCCAGGCCTCCGGCCAGCACCGCCAGGGCCGCCAGCACCAGCAGCCGGGCACTCTGCCAGCCGCGTCCGAGCAACCAGCGATTGCACCAGGCACCACAGCCGGAGCCCAGGGCCAGCAACGCGCCGCTGTAGCCGAACCATTGCTCGCCCTGGCCCAGTTGGCGGAACAGGAAGGGGCCGAGGCTGTAGTAGCTGAGCAAGGCAATGTTGAACGCCGCCACCAGCAGCGCCGAACGCCAGATACCGGTATCGCGCAGCATCTGCCACAGGGTCCCGGCCAGGGGCGCCAGGGGCTGGGCCGGCGGACGGGTTTCCGGCAGCGCTCGGACACAACAGGCCAGCAATATCAGGGCCAGCACCAACAGCGCGCCCAAGGCTCCGCGATACCCCAGGGCCTGGGTCAGGCCCGAACCGACGAACAGGCCAATGGCCGGGCTGGCCGCCAGCACCATGCCCACCATGGAGAACACCCGGGCCAGTTCACGCCCCTGGAACAGGTCCCGCAACAAGGTCTGGGTCACCACCGAGCCAGCCGCCACGCCCATGGCGGCCAGGGCCTGGCAACACAAAAAGGCAGCGAAGTCGTTGGCCAGCAGCCCCAGGCACTGGGCCAGGGCATACAGGGCCAGGCCGCCCAGCAACGCCGGGCGTCGGCCCCAGCGATCGCTCAGGCGGCCCCACAATACAACGCCCGGGGCAAACCCCAGGATGAATACCGAAAGGCTCTGGGCCGCCTGTTCCGGGGGCACGCCGAAGGCCTGGCCGACATCGGCCAGGGCTGGGCTGTAGAGGGTCTGGGCGATCTGCGGGAACATCAGCAAGATCATGGCCAGGGGCATTAAGGTACGGGGATTCATCAGAGTGCTCGGCAAGAAAAACATGCCGGCGATTCTAGGCAGGCAGCATTGGCGTATTATCGAAGCCCTGCCAATAAACATCGGAAATCAGACAACCATGGCATGGATCGAGCCCCAGGCCCGCTTCGACCCGGACGCCTTCACTGCCCCGGTGGTCGGCATCGCCGCAACCCTGGGCGACCACGATTCCGGCCTGCACCAGCACCGGCGCGGCCAGTTGCTGTACACCCGCCAAGGCTGCACGCGCATTACCCTGGCCGACCGCCTGTGCCTGCTGCCGCCCTCGCGAGCGGCATGGATACCGTCTGGGGTCCGGCATCGCGCCCAGATGCAGCAAAGCGTGGATTACCGCTCACTGTACTTCTGCCCCGAACTGGCCCCGCGGCTGCCCGCGGAGGTGGCGGTGATTGAGGTCACCCCATTGCTGTACGCGGTACTGGAGCCCATGGCCCAGGCTGCCTTCGATTGTGACTGGGGCCAGGGGCGCTACCCGCACCTGCTGGGCTTGTGCCTCGAGGAAATCGCTACGGCTTCGCGCCAACCGCTGTCCTTGCCCCTGCCCCGGGACAAACGCCTGCAACCTCTGCTGGACGACCTGCAAAGCCTGCCACCGGAACTGCAAGTGCTCTCGACCCGGGTCGGTGCCAGCAGCCGGACCATCGGCCGCATTTTCCAGCGCGAGACTGGCCTTGGTTACCAGCAATGGCGGCAGCAATGGCGGTTGATGCGCGCTATCGAATTGCTCGCCACCGGGCGCAGCATCAGCTACAGCGCCTTCGAATTGGGTTTTGCCAGCGACAGCATCTTCATCGCCTTCTTCAAGGCCATGACCGGTACCACGCCCCGCGCCTACTTCAAGTGAAACTCGACGCTTCAGGCCTGGGGCAACTTGCGAAAGCCCACCGCCAGGCGATTCCAACTGTTGATGGTGGAAATCGCCATGCTCAGGTCGACGCATTCGCTGGGGCTGAACTGGCTGGTCAGCAACTCGTAGTCGGCGTCCGGTGCCAGGGTCTCGGCGAGCCGGGTCAGGGCTTCGGTCCAGGCCAGGGCGGCACGCTCGCGAGGGGTGAAGAACGGGCTTTCGCGCCATACCGCCACGGCGAACAGGCGACGCTGGGTTTCGCCATGCTTGAGGGCATCGACGCTGTGCATGTCGACACAGAAGGCACAGCCATTGATCTGGGACGCTCGCAGCTTGATCAGTTCGACCAGGGATTTCTCCAGGGGCAGTCGCGAGACCGCAGCCTCCAGGGCGAGCATGGCCTTGAGGGCCTCGGGCGAGGCGGTATAGAAATCCAGGCGTGGTTGCATGAGGGGAAACTCCGGGTCAGTGAGGATGCCGCCACGTTACGCCAGCCCCTGGTCATGACCCATGACCAATCCCTGGGAACTTGGCTAGACCAATACCTGGTGCTTCGTGTAGCCGCTTGACCTGCTGGCCCGTGTCGCCCGCTCGGTTTATGCAATAGGCCCGCGAGCGCGTACCGGCAGGCGCTGCCTCGCCAGCTCGGCAGCGGTTACAGGGATTGACGCGGCTGCGAAATGGTCGGTCGGCGTGCCTCAGGTGCGGCTACGCAGCCATTGCATGAAGCCTTTCCTGGCCACTGGCTTGGGCAGTGCCTGGGTCAGGCTCTGGGCCATATGCCGGCGGAAATCCAGCAGGTTCTTCATGGCGTCGTTGATATCGTGGCGGGCATCCAGGCACGGCTTGAGGAATTCATTGTCGATGCGATACAGGCTGCAGAAAGTCTTGGCCGAGAACTGCGCCAGGGTCGCCTCCTCGGACACCACCCCGGCCTCGCCGATCACCTCGCCCGGCCCCATGCGCCCGGCCTCGAACGGCTGGCCTTCGCGCTGCATGGTCACCGACACCACCCCGGACTCGATGATGAACAGATGATCGCTGACCTCGCCGGCCGGCAAGATGGTCTCGCCGGAGCGAAAGGTCTGCAATTGCATGTTCTGGCTGAAGGTGTCCTTCTCCTCCTGGCGCAGGGTGGAGAAGATGCTCGAGGTATCCAGCAATGCCCGGGGCCGGGACAAGGCCACCGGCTGGCTGGTTTCGGTACTGGACAACAATCTGACGCCACTGGCCTGCAGATGACGGAACGCCAGGTCGAACAGTTGGTTACGCACTTCACGCTTCTGCCCCATGCTGGCGACGAAACCGCTGATCTCGTATTCCGCGCCACTGCTGCTGGTGCTTTTCATGGCCACGCTGGCAGCCGGACTGGCGAGCAGGAAGCGGCAACCCAGGGTCGCCCGCTCCAGGGCCTCGATCACTTTCTGCGGGCGGGCATGGGGGCTGACCTGCAAGCTCACCGACAGTCCGTGGACATCGCTGGGCCGGCTGAAATTGGTGATCTTGGCCTTGGAGGCCAGGGAGTTGGGAATCACCACCATGCTGCCCTGGGAGGTCTGCAGCCGGGTCGCGCGCCAGTCGATGTCCACCACCCGCCCTTCGGTGCCGTCGATGGCGATCCAGTCATCGATCTGGTAGGGCTTGGTGGTGTTGAGCACGATCCCGGAAAACAAGTCGCTGAGGGTGCTCTGCAGCGCCAGGCCGACGATGATCGCCAGCGCCCCGGAGGTGGCCAGCACCCCCTTGACCGGCAACTCCAGCACATAGGCCAGGGCCGCGATGATGGCGATCAGGAAAATCACCGCCCCCATCAGGTCCTGCAGCAAGCGTCCGGTATGGCCGACCTGCTGCATCATCAGGGTCCCCAGCAGCACCGTCAGGGTCCGTGCGCCGAACAGCCACCAGCCAATCTCCAGGCCGGTCGCGGCCAGGTGCAACGGTATGTCGTCCGGCCAGGGCGCGGCCTGCAAAGGGTTCATGCCCTGGTTGAACAACATCAGGCTGTAGAGGCAGAAGATCAGGACCCGTACCGCCAGCTTCCAGTACTCGCCGCGGGCGCCTATCACTCGCCACAGCACGATATCCAGGAACAGCAGGAACAGCGCGGCCAACAACGGATGGTCGGTGAACAGGGAAAACATCGAGGCGCTCCGGCAAGACGAGGACGGCAAGATCGCACGAAAGGGCTTGCAGCAGGTATAGCCGCAAAAACCGGGCATGGAGGGGAAGAGGTAAGCCGCCGGGATACGACGGCTTCAGGGGCCTATCAGGTGTAGCCGCTGCCGCAGGCTGCGCACGGCCCGGCACGAGTCGCCCAACCTGCCTGCGCGATGAACCGGGGTACCGCGCAGCGACGGGTGCTGCCAGCCTCGCGGGCTCGGCAGCGGCTACCAGGACTGGCTTACTTGCCCTGGGTCAGGGTGTTGTAGCTGGTCATCAGGTTGCGGTAGTCGGGGATGTGGTTGGAGAACAAGGTGCCCAAGCCCTCGATGTCGTTGCGCCAGTCACGATGCAGCTCGCAGGCCAGGCCGAACCAGGTCATCAGTTGGGCGCCGGCGGCGGACATGCGGTTCCAGGCCGAGTCGCGGGTCAGCTCATTGAAAGTGCCGGAGGCATCGGTGACCACGAATACCTCGAATCCCTCCTCCAGGGCCGAAAGCGCCGGGAAGGCCACGCAGACTTCGGTCACCACTCCGGCGATGATCAGCTGTTTCTTGCCGGTGGCCTTGACCGCCTTGACGAAATCTTCGTTGTCCCAGGCATTGATCTGGCCAGGACGGGCAATGTACGGCGCATCGGGGAACAGCGTCTTCAGTTCGGGCACCAGCGGGCCATTGGGGCCAGTTTCGAAACTGGTGGTGAGGATGGTCGGCAGCTTGAAGTACTTGGCCAGGTCGCCCAGGGCCAGGACGTTGTTCTTGAAGCGATCGGGGTCGATATCGCGCACCAGCGACAGCAAGCCGGCCTGATGGTCTACCAGCAGAACGGCAGCGTTGTCCTTGTCCAGGCGTTTGTAAGCAGTAGTCATGATGAAGTCCTCGCTAATGATCGATGCCGGGCAATCCGGCCTGAGTGAAGCCCGTGCCCACACCACCCGAAGGTGGCGGGCGCCGGGGTGTAGCGCGCGACTGGCAGAGCCTAGTTGCCCCTGGTCGTCGCGCAAGCGCTGCCGATCAGTGATCGTCAGCGTCCATCTGGCCGAAGCGTCCCGATTGGAAATCGACGAAGGCCTGATGAATCTCCTCTTCGCTGTTCATCACGAACGGACCATGGCCGACGATGGGCTCGTCGATGGGTTCGCCGCTGAGCAACAGCACAATCGCATCGTTGTTGGCTTCCAGACTGAGCTGCTGGCCATCGCGGGCCAACAGCGCCAGCTGCCCCTCACGCACCGGTTCCTGGCCGTTGACCAGCAAGGTGCCACGCAACACTACCAATGCCGTGTTACGTCCCGAGTGCAGCTCCAGGTCCAGATGCTTGCCGGCCTCCAGGCGGATGTCCCAGACATCGATCGCAGTGAAGGTCCGGGCCGGCCCCTGGCGACCAGCGAACTGGCCAGCGATCAGGCGCAGGCTGCCGGCATTGCCCGGCAACGGGATCTGCGGGATGTCGCTGGCCAGGATGGTCTGGTAGCCGGGCGCCGCGAGCTTGTCCCGGGCCGGCAGGTTGACCCACAGCTGGACCATCTCCAGGTTGCCGCCGCGCCGGGCGAACTCGGCCGAATGAAACTCCTCGTGGAGAATCCCCGAGGCGGCGGTCATCCACTGCACGTCGCCGGGGCCGATCTTGCCGCCGCTGCCGGTGGAGTCGCGGTGCTCGACCTCACCGTCGTAGACGATGGTGACGGTTTCGAAACCGCGATGGGGATGCTGGCCGACCCCGCGCCGGGCGCCGGTAGGGCTGAACTGCGCGGGACCGGCATGGTCGAGCAACAGGAATGGGCTGATGTGCTGGCCCATCTGGTCGTAGGAAAACAATGTGCGGACCGGAAAGCCGTCGCCGACCCAGTGAGGCCTTGGACTGGTGTAGATACCGATGATGTTTTTCATGTGGTCCTCCAGAACTTTCTGATGGACACACCTTAAAACCGATACCTTTGCCACGCTAGACTGCAAAAATCGCCCTTAGCGTTCTATTTGGAGAACGATGTTGGAAGATCTCAATACGCTCTATTACTTCACCCAGGTGGTGGAGCATCGTGGTTTCGCCGCCGCCGGGCGGGCCCTGGACATGCCCAAGTCCAAGCTCAGCAGGCGTATCGCCCAACTGGAGGAACGCCTTGGCGTACGCCTGATCCAGCGCACCAGCCGGCACTGCTCGCTGACCGAGATCGGCCAGGAGTACTACCAGCGTTGCCTGGCCATGCGCGTGGAAGCCGAAGGCGCGGCGGAAGTCATCGAGCGCAATCGTTCCGAACCCCAAGGCCTGGTACGGGTGGCTTGCCCCACGGCGCTGTTGAACTCCTGGGTGGGGCCGATGCTCACCCGCTTCATGCTCAAGTACCCGTTGGTGGAATTGTTCATCGAGAGCACCAATCGCCGGGTGGACCTGATCCACGAGGGGTTCGATATCGCCCTGCGGGTGCGTTTTCCGCCCCTGGAAAATACCGATCTGGTGATGAAGGTCCTGGGCAATAGCACTCAGTGCCTGGTGGGGCACCCGGATGTACTCCGGCATTTTTCGAACCCGCCCTCACCCGCCGATCTCAGCGGCCTGCCGAGCCTGCATTGGGGCGCGGCGCAGCGTGACTACCAATGGCAACTGCTGGGTCCGGAGGGCGCCGAGGCGCTGATCCGCCACCACCCCCGAATGGTCACCGACGATCTGATCGCCTTGCGCCATGCGGTGCTGGCCGGCATTGGCATCGCTCATTTGCCCAAGGTCGTGGTACGCGACGACCTGGATGCCGGGCGCCTGCGGGAACTGGTGCCCGGCTGGGCGCCACGCTGCGGGATCGTCCATGCCATTTTCCCTTCACGCCGGGGCCTGCTGCCGTCGGTGCGCAGCCTGATCGACTTCCTGGGCGATGAATTCAGCCGTAGCGACATGGCGTGAGCAAGACACGGCTGGAAATGGCCGGTCCATGGCGGAAATGCCCCTGTGCAGATAAATATTTCAATCATAATATTTCTTCGAGACATCAGGACCCCATCGAGGAAACGCCATGCAAAGCCCATCACGCGACACCCTGCTAGCCCAATGGCAAGATCAGGAACTGGCCATGCGCACCCGCCTCGCCGGCCCTGGCAGCCTGCCCCTGGCCCAGGTCAGCGAGCTGACGCCACAAGAGTTCTTCGAGGGTATTGGTAACGGTGAGCTTCCCTCGCCGCCTATCGGCACCTTGCTGGACTTCGTGCCCATCGAATGGTCCAGCGGCCTGTTCGTGTTCCAGGGCACCCCGGATGCACGCCACTACAATCCACTGGGCACTGTCCATGGCGGCTACGCCGCGACCTTGCTGGACTCCTGCATGGGTTGTGCGATCCACACCCGCCTGCAAAAGGGCCAGGGCTACACCACCCTGGACTTGCGCATCAGCTACGTGCGGGCCTTGACCGCAGACAGCGGCCCGGTACGGGCCGAAGGCAAGATCGTACACCTGGGCCGCAGTACGGCCCTGGCCGAAGGGCGCATCTATGACGTGGACGGCCGCCTGTACGCCACCGGCAGCACGACCTGCATGATCCTCCAGCCCAGGGGCTGAACTAGCTCGGACTCGGGCCTGCCAGGGCCCGATACCCGGGTGGATCGATCAACCGCATCAGTTGCCCGAGCGCCTCGCGATCCGGCAACTGGGCATGGCTGACATGGAGACTCTGGCGCCGGTGGCTGGCCAGCTTGGGCCAGCCCGGGCAGTCGTAGATCAGCACCTGGTGCAATTGCCGGTTGTCCATGCAGAAGTCCAGCAGGTCGAATGCGCCCGGCACGCTCAAGGTCGCGCTGATGATCGCCAGGTCGAACGGGGCGCTGGCGTACTCCACCAGGGTCAGCAACTCCTCCAGCCGATGCACGGGGGCGATCCGGTAGTAACTCAGCTGGTTGAGGGCTCTCTCGATTTGCAGCCGATGAAAATGCTGATTGTCGGCAATCAGTATGCGCAGTGTGGTGTTGGCCATTCTTCTGATCCTGTGGCGAAGTAGCGACCGGCCGAGGCCGGCCTGTCCTCCTGAACCGGTAGAAGGCTGGAGCAAGCGTCCACGGGCTTGCCATGAGATCGTTCTGAAAACCGCTCCGGCTCGGTCCTGCCATCGGCCTTGCGCACAGGCCGAAGAGTCACGGTCCCACGTCGTCTGGATATGTTACAAAAGATCCGAACCTACACTCACTCGGTGGTGCTGGGGCTCCAGAAGGCCTGTTGCACCAAGGGCGATCCCGAGAGCCGGGCCACCAGCGCATCCAGTTCGTCACCGTCCACCGAGGTGGTGGCCAGGGTCGCTTCGATCTCCACCTCCTCATTGCCAAAGGCGTGCACATCGACATCGCTGGCCGGGTAGTTGCAGCGCGCCAGTTCGGCCTCCAGCAGGGCAAACACGGCCTTCTGCTTGGAGCGCTGGGCAATCACATAGACGATATTGGTCACCTCCGCAGACACCACATCCAGAGGCTGGCGGTTGATGTTGTTGACGATGGGCCGCAGCAGGGTATTGGCCGCCAGCACGAACAGGGTGCCGAGCAAGGCCTCGAGGATCAGGTCGGCACCGGCACAGGCCCCTACCGCCGCCGATGCCCAGAGCGTGGCAGCGGTATTCAGCCCTCGTACATTGCCCTCCTCGCGCATGATCACCCCGGCGCCGAGGAAACCGATGCCCGAGACCACATAAGCCACCACCCGTACCGCGCCCTCGGCACCGCCCAGGCGGTTGGCCATGTCGACGAAGATCGCCGCCCCCACCGCCACCAGCACGTTGGTGCGCAACCCGGCGGTGCGCTGGCGGAACTGGCGCTCGAAACCGATCAGGCCGCCAAGGATGAACGCTGCGCTGAGGCTGACCAGGGTATCGATCAGCGAATCCAGGTTGATGTTGTGCAGGGCTTGCATGGAAAAAATCCTCTTGGCTACAAGCGGCAAGCTACAAGCGGCAAGTTACAAGCAATGCGCCGCACACTTGAAACTTGCCGCTTGTAGCTTGCCGCTGCCCTGCTATTGCCAGCCGAAGCGCCGTACGTAGAAACCCTTCACCGCCTGGGTCAGGGCCATGTAGGCCACGAGGATCAGCGGCAGGAACAGGAAGTACAGCGGTGGCAAGGCCTGCAGCTTGAAGTAATGGGCCAGCGGGCCCATCGGCAGGAAGATTCCCACGGCCATGATGATCCCGGTCATCACCATCAGCGGCATGGCCGCCCGGCTTTGCAGGAACGGTATCTTCGGCGTGCGGATCATGTGCACGATCAGGGTCTGGGTCAGCAGCCCCACCACGAACCAGCCGGATTGGAACAACGTCTGGTGCTCCGGAGTGCTGGCGCCGAACACATGCCACATCAGGGCAAAGGTGGTGATGTCGAAGATCGAGCTGATCGGCCCGAAGAACACCATGAAGCGCCCGACATCGGCCGGCTGCCAGCGTTGGGGCTTTTTCAGCATCTCGTCGTCGACGTTATCGAAGGGAATGGCGATCTGCGAGATGTCGTACAACAGGTTCTGCACCAGAAGATGCATGGGCAGCATCGGCAGGAACGGAATGAAGGCACTGGCCACCAGCACCGAGAACACGTTGCCGAAGTTGGAGCTGGCGGTCATCTTGATGTACTTGAGCATGTTGGCGAAGGTCCGGCGCCCTTCCAGCACGCCCTCCTCCAGCACCATCAGGCTCTTTTCCAGGAGGATGATGTCCGCCGCTTCCTTGGCGATATCCACCGCGCTATCCACGGAAATACCGATGTCGGCGGTACGCAGCGCCGGCGCGTCGTTGATGCCGTCGCCCATGAACCCCACCACGTGCCCATTGGCCTTGAGCAGGCGGACGATGCGCTCCTTGTGGGTCGGGGTCAGCTTGGCGAAGACATTGGTGGTTTCCACCGCCTTGGCCAGTTGCTCGTCACTCATGCGCTCGATGTCGTTGCCCATCAGCAGGCCCTGTTGCTCCAGGCCCACTTCTCGGCAAATCTTGGCGGTCACCAGCTCGTTGTCGCCGGTCAGCACCTTCACTGCCACGCCATGCTCGGCCAGGGCCTTGAGGGCCGGGGCCGTGCTTTCCTTGGGCGGATCGAGGAAGGCCACGTAGCCAATCAGGGTCAACTCACGCTCATCGGCCAGGCTGTAGGTATCGCGCCCCTCAAGCATGGGCCGTGCGGCTACCGCCACCACCCGCAGGCCTTCCTCGTTGAGGTCGGCGGTCACCTGGCGAATCCGCGCCAGCAGCGTATCGCTCAGGGCCTCTTCGGCATCGCCATGACGCACATTGCGGCACACCGCCAATACCTCCTCTACCGCACCCTTGCAGATCAGCAGATGGGGCTGGCCCTGCTCCGCCACCACCACCGACATCCGCCGGCGAGTGAAGTCGAAGGGAATTTCATCGACCTTGTGAAACGCCGTACCGACCGCCAGTTCACGCTGGATCTCGACATGTTCGAGCACCGCCACGTCCAGCAGGTTCTTCAGCCCGGTCTGGTAGTAGCTGTTGAGGTAGGCCAGCTCCAATACGTCGTCGGACTCCTCGCCCCACACATCGACATGGCGCGCCAGGAAAATCTTGTCCTGGGTCAGGGTGCCGGTCTTGTCGGTGCACAGCACGTCCATGGCGCCGAAATTCTGGATTGCATCCAGGCGCTTGACGATGACCTTCTTGCGCGACAAGAACACCGCGCCCTTGGCCAGGGTCGAGGTGACGATCATCGGCAGCATTTCCGGGGTCAGGCCCACGGCGATGGACAGGGCGAACAGCAGCGCCTCCATCCAGTCGCCCTTGGTGAAGCCATTGATGAACAGCACCAGCGGCGCCATGACGAACATGAAGCGGATCAGCAGCCAACTGACCTTGTTGACCCCGTTCTGGAACGAAGTTGGCGCACGGTCGGTGGCACTGACCCGCTGGGCCAGGGCGCCGAAATAGGTGCTGTTGCCGGTGGTCAGGATCACCGCCGTGGCGGAGCCGGACACCACGTTGGTGCCCATGAACAGGATGTTGTCCAGGTCCAGGGGGTTGCTGGTGTCGGCATCCTGCTGGCGCGGGAATTTCTCCACCGGCATGGACTCACCGGTCATTGCCGCCTGGCTGACAAACAGGTCCTTGGCACTGAGCACCCGGCAGTCGGCGGGAATCATGTCGCCGGCCGAGAGCGCGATCAGGTCACCCGGCACCAGCTGCTTGATGGGCAGCTCGATGCGCTGCGGTCCCTTGGCCTCGGCAGCGGCCCCCAACAGGCGACCGAGCATTGGCGCGGCCTGGGACGGCGTATCCGGACGCATCACGGTGGCGGTATTGCTGACCATGGCCTTGAGGGCATCGGCTGCCTTGTTCGACTTGGCCTCCTGCCAGAAGCGCAGCAGGGTCGAGAGCACCACCATGGAGAAAATCACCGTGGCCGCCTTCATGTCCTCGGTCAGCCAGGAGATCACTGCCAGCAGGGTCAGCAGCAGGTTGAAGGGGTTCTTGTAGCAATGCCACAAGTGAGTCCACCAGGGCAGCGCCTGCTCGTGCTCGACTTCATTGAGGCCATGGCGCTCACGCAGGACCTCGGCTTCCGCGGTACTCAAGCCATCGGTATGGCTGCCGAGCTGGTCCAGCAGTTGCGCCGCGTCGCTGTTGGCCGCCGCGACCAGGGTTTGCGCCAGGGTTGGCGGTACATCGCGACTGACACTGGCGTCGCTAAAGCTTTCCAGCAGGGCCAGGCGCCGGAAGTGCCGGGCGAAATGCCGGGTCCGCAGGAAACCGGCGAAGAATTCTTTCAACAGGGTGAGCTTCATGATGACTCCTGCACGGCCGGTGCTTGGCACAAGAACGGCCGCGTTGAAACGAAACAGTCAGGGAGATGGAACAAGGCAGGATCGGGCTCACGCCCGAGGCAATCGCCCCATCAGGGATGGGCGATGTTGCTGGCGATGCTGACGGGTAAATCCCATGGCTGTTCCCCTGGACGGACGGCACTGGAAACACCACAGGCAGGTACCGCCGGATCAGGTGCAAGGCGCATCGAACGCCCACCCAAGACCGGCCCGCAGGTCCGTGGAACCTGCGCGTCGAAGCAGCCGCGACACAGCACCAGGCCGGGTCGGACATCGATCGGAGTCATCAAGAAGGGAAATCGGGACGACCAGAACAGGTCGCGACCGGAATGCCGCCTCTCGCTGGATGGCGAGACAACGGCAGGAATCAAGGCTGCGCGTTATCTTGCCGGGACCGCGCCGGTTATCGAGACCGGCTGACTCCTGTCACTCGAACAAGTACCCACACTGGGCCTCCATTGATTGAAAACGCGCGCAGCTTACGCCGCACCTTTTATAGAGTAAACCTGGGAAAAAACCTTGCCGGGGGGAATTGAAAAATTCTTCAGCGCAGGTTCAGGAAGGGATAAAACATGAAGCTTTCATGACCACGGCGGCCGCTACCGCAGGGCTGCGGCAGCGGCCGGCGCATCAGCTGGCGGTGGCCAGCAGCATGTCGCGAACCGAGCGGCTGTGACCGCGGGTCTTGCCATGCTCGTACAGCGAATCGGCGATCTCCTGGGCGCGGATCGGCAGCACCGACAAGAGGGTATCACTCAAGCCGTGGCTGGCCTGGCTGAAGCCCTGCAGGTAGACACCGGCCTTGCAGCGCTCGTCAGTGATCAGGCGGTAGTTGCGATCCACCTCGAAGTCACCCAGGTAGGCCTGCAGCGGCGCCAGCAGGTCGCGGTACAGGTTGCGCTCGTAGCCGGTAGCCAGGACCACGGCGTCGTAGTGGCGCACCTCACGCTCGCCACTGGCGCCATGGCGCAGGATCAGCTCGATGCCCAGGTCGGTGGCGGTGGCCTTCTCGACGGTGGTCAGGGTGCGGAACGCATGGCGCGGAACACCGGAGACCTTCTGGCGATAGAAAATCCCGTAGATGCGCTCGATCAGGTCGATGTCCACCACCGAGTAGTTGGTGTTCTGGTACTCGCTGACCAGACGCTCGCGCTCGCTGTCGTTCTGCTGGAACACCAGGTCGGTGAAGGCCGGGGAGAACACTTCGTTGACGAACGGACTGTCGTCGGCCGGCTTGAGGGCCGAGCCACGCATGATGATGTCGGCCTGCACCGAGGGGAAGCTGTCGTTGAGATCGATGAAGGCTTCCGCGGCGCTTTGCCCGCCACCGATGATGGCGATGTTCATCGGTTTGCCGTTGACGCAAGGCTGTTGGGCCATGCGCTCCAGGTACTGGGAATGGTGGAAGACCCGCGCATCGCCCTTGAGCCCCTTGAACAGTTCCGGAACCCGCGGCGTGCCACCGGTGCTGACCACCACCGAACGAGTGGTGCGCACCTGCTCGGCGTCCTGGGCGTCGCGGGAGATCACCCGCAGCGCCTCGACCTGCTGGTTATGCAGCACGGGCTCGATGCCCAGCACTTCTTCACCGTAGCGACTGTGCTCCTGGAAATGCCCGGCCACCCAGCGCAGGTAATCGTTGAACTCCATGCGGCACGGATAGAAGGTGCCCAGGTTGATGAAGTCCACCAGGCGCCCGTGGTGCTTGAGGTAGTTGACGAAGGAATAGGGACTGGTTGGGTTGCGCAGGGTCACCAGGTCCTTGAGGAAGGAAATCTGCAGCTCGCTCTGGGTCACCAGGGTGTTGCCATGCCAGCGATAGTCCGCCTGCTTGTCGAGGAACACCGCGTCCAGGGGGCCGTGCTCCTGCCCGCGCTCTTGCAGCGCAATGGCCAGCGCCAGGTTCGAGGGGCCGAAACCGATACCGATCAAATCGTGAACGTGGGCCGATGCAATTGCCTGTGTCATTTCCAGTGTCCTCTGGATAAACCGCCTCAACGCGGGGGATAAAGTGTCACGGTGACCCGACTGGCCCGCGAAGGTCAGCAGATCGTCTGTTGAGTAGGGACGAGGACAGTGAAAAAAAATTTAACTAAATAAGACGCACTGCGCTTGGCCTATTGGGCCTCCCACTGGCGCAGGCGAACCCGGCAGTGTTTCATCGCATTGACGATGTGTTTTTCCACCAGGCTGCGGGAAATGCCCAATTGCTCGGCGATCTGCGAGTGGGACATGCCCTCGAGCTTGCGCAGCAGGAAACTCTCGCGACACAGCCGGGGCAGTTCCGCCAAGGCCCGCTGCAGCATGTCCAGGCGCTGGCCCTGGTCCAGGCTGGTTTGCGGCGACGGGTTGAAATAGCGCTCTTCGTTGTCCAGCACCTCAAGCGGCTCCGACTGGCGCAAGGCATTGCGCCGATGGCCATCGATCACCAGGTTCAGCGCCGTGCGGTAGAGAAACGCCCGCGGCTGCTCGATGGGCGTATCGCTCGTACGCTCCAGCACCCGGACGTAAGCGTCGTGCACTACATCCTCGGCCACCTGGCGGTTACCCAGCTTGGCATGGAGGAAGCACATCAGCTCGCGATAGTAACTTTCCAACATGGCTCCCAACCGCCCCCATGACGGTTATTTCCTTGAGCGAGACCGACGTTAGCCGGTTGGCCCGGTGATTCAATGATGGCAGTTTTGAACCAGCGTAATTTATAGTAATTCTCATATAGATTTAAAGTACCGCAGAGTCGCAGTGGGTTTATTTCGCTATCCGGGCAGCTGTAACGCCATATGTCGGCAGTTAAATTCCCCCTGCGGCCTCTCGTTTACCTGACAGCTTCCCGTCCCTGCCATTTGCCCGGCAGTCGGCAACCGGCCCGCAACACGCGGCCCACTGCCCCGACGGGCCAATACCTCTGGCCGGAACCCTGCATGAAACGTCCTCGAAACTCCCGACGCGCCCTGCTTGCCGCACTCTGTGTGATCCCCATCGTCGCCATCGCCGCCTGGAAGTTCATTCCGTCAGGGCGCGACCAGTTCAGCACCGTGCAAGTGCGCCGGGGCGATATCGAAAGCAGCGTCACAGCCCTGGGCACCTTGCAACCGCGCCGCTATGTGGATGTCGGCGCCCAGGCCTCCGGGCAGATCCGCAAGATCCATGTGGAAGCCGGTGACGCGGTAAAAGAAGGCCAGTTGCTGGTGGAAATCGACCCCTCCACCCAACAGGCCAAGCTCGATGCCAGCCGCTTCGCCATCGAGAACCTGCAAGCCCAGTTGCAAGAGCAATACGCCCAGAACCAGTTAGCCCGGCAGAAGTACCAACGCCAGCAGAACCTTGCCGCCGGCGGTGCGACCCGCGATGAGGACGTACAAACCGCCCAGGCCGAACTCAAGGCCACCCAGGCGCGGATCGACATGTACAAGGCGCAGATCCGCCAGGCCCAGGCCAAGTTGCGCAGCGACCAGGCCGAACTGGGCTATACCCGCATCTATGCGCCGATGTCCGGCACCGTGGTGGCGGTGGATGCCCGTGAAGGCCAGACCCTCAACGCCCAGCAACAGACCCCGCTGATCCTGCGGATCGCCAAGCTGTCGCCGATGACGGTCTGGGCCGAGGTGTCGGAGGCCGACATCGGCCACGTGAAACCCGGCATGAGTGCCTACTTCACTACCCTGAGCGGCGGCGGCCGGCGCTGGACCAGCACCGTACGGCAGATCCTGCCGATCCCGCCCAAGCCATTGAATGAAACCAGCCAGGGCGGGGGCAGCCCCAGCAGCACCAGCAAGCGTGGCAGCGGCCGCGTGGTGCTCTACACCGTGTTGCTGGATGTGGACAACTCCGACAACGCGCTGATGGCGGAGATGACCACCCAGGTGTTCTTCGTCGCCGACTCGGCCAAGGACGTACTCACCGCGCCCATCGCCGCACTGCAGGACGGCGATGCTCCCGGCCAGCAGATTGCCCGGGTCGTGGCCAGCAACGGCGCCATCAGCGAGCGCAAGGTCCGGGTCGGCATCAGCGATCGCCTGCGGGTGCAGATCCTCGAAGGCTTGAGCGAAGGTGACCACCTGCTGATCGGCCCTGCCAACGGCAGCGGAGGTTGAATGCAAACGCCCCTGATCGACCTGCGCAGCATCCGCAAATCCTATGGTGGCGGCGACAGCCCGCAGGTGGATGTCCTGCGCGGCATCGACCTGTCGATCCATGCCGGGGAATTCGTGGCCATCGTCGGTGCCTCGGGCTCCGGCAAGTCGACCCTGATGAACATCCTCGGCTGCCTGGATCGACCGACCTCCGGCGAGTACCTGTTCGCCGGCGAGAACGTCGCCCGGCTCGACAGTGACGAACTGGCCTGGCTACGCCGGGAGGCCTTCGGCTTCGTGTTCCAGGGTTATCACCTGATTCCTTCGGGCTCGGCCCAGGAAAACGTCGAGATGCCGGCGATCTATGCCGGCACCCCGGCCGCCGAACGCCACGCCCGCGCTGCCGCCCTGCTGGAGCGCCTGGGCCTGGGCAGCCGTACCGGCAACCGCCCGCACCAATTGTCAGGTGGCCAGCAGCAGCGGGTGTCCATCGCCCGCGCGCTGATGAACGGCGGCCACATCATCCTCGCCGACGAACCCACCGGCGCCCTGGACAGCCACAGCGGCGCCGAGGTCATGGCCCTGCTGGACGAACTGGCCAGCCAGGGCCACGTGGTGATCCTCATCACCCACGACCGCGAAGTGGCTGCCCGGGCCAAGCGCATCATCGAGATCCGCGACGGCGAGATCATCAGCGACACCGCCGATACCGACCCTAGCGTGCAAGCCAGCGCCAACGCCGGCGCCCTGCAGGCCGTGGACCTGCGCCAGCGCCTGGCCGATGGCAGCGAACCTACTGGAGCCTGGAAAGGCGAGCTGGTGGAAGCGGTGCAGGCGGCCTGGCGAGTGATGTGGCTCAACCGCTTCCGCACCGCCCTGACCCTGCTGGGGATCATCATCGGCGTGGCCTCGGTGGTGGTGATGCTGGCGGTGGGCGAAGGCAGCAAGCGCCAGGTAATGGCGCAGATGGGGGCCTTTGGCTCCAACATCATCTACCTGAGCGGCTACTCGCCCAACCCCCGAACCCCAGAGGGCATCGTGACCCTGGATGACGTCGCGGCCTTGGCCGCCCTACCACAGGTAAAGCGCATCATGGCGGTCAATGGCGCAAAAGCCGGGGTACGCTTCGGCAATGCCGACTACATGAGCTACGTGGGTGGCAACGACACCAACTTCCCGGCGATCTTCAATTGGCCCGTCGTCCAAGGCAGCTATTTCAGCGAAGCCGACGAACGCTCTGCCGCGGCCGTGGCGGTCATCGGCCACAAGGTCCGGGAAAAACTGCTCAAGGATGTGGCCAACCCCATTGGCCAGTACATCCTGATCGAAAACGTGCCCTTCCAAGTGGTTGGCGTATTGGCGGAAAAAGGTGCGAGTTCCGGCGACAGCGATAGCGACGACCGTATCGCTGTGCCCTATTCCGCGGCCAGCATTCGCCTGTTCGATAGCCGCGATCCGCAATACGTGGCAATCGCCGCGGCCGATGCAAGTCGGGTCAAGGAAACCGAGCGTGAAATTGATGAGCTCATGCTGCGCCTGCACCACGGCAAGCGCGACTACGAGCTGACCAACAACGCCGCGATGATCCAGGCCGAGGCCCGGACCCAGAACACCCTGTCGCTGATGCTCGGCGCCATCGCCGCCATCTCCCTGCTGGTCGGCGGTATCGGCGTGATGAACATCATGCTCATGACCGTGCGCGAGCGCACCCGCGAGATCGGCATTCGCATGGCCACCGGTGCCCGCCAGCGGGACATCCTGCGCCAGTTCCTCACCGAGGCGGTGATGCTCTCGGTGGTCGGCGGACTGACCGGCATCGGCGTGGCCCTGATCATCGGCGGCGTGCTGATCCTCAGCGAAGTGGCGGTAGCATTTTCCCTGGCCGCGGTACTCGGCGCCTTCGCCTGCGCCCTGGTCACCGGCGTCGTCTTCGGCTTCATGCCGGCCCGCAAAGCTGCCCGGCTCGACCCGGTCACGGCCCTTACCAGTGAATGATCGATCGATGAAGACCACCCTGACCCTGATAGCCGCCAGCGTCTTGCTGGCGGCCTGCAGCAGCTCCACCCCACACCCGGATAGCGGCCTGCAAGCACCAAAGGCCTGGCAGGCCCCCTCCCATCGCGAAGGCCAGCAGCAAGACCCACGCTGGTGGGCCCGTTTTGGCAGCCCGGAACTGGACCGCCTGATCGCCGAAGCGCGAACCGGCAGCCATGACCTGGCAGCGGCGATGGCCCGAGTGCGCCAGGCCCAGGCCAGCGCCATCGTGGCCGGCGCCCCGCTCCTGCCCTCGGTCGAAGGCAGCTTCAATGCCAGCCGGCAAAAGCGCATGGGTGGCAAAGGCAGTAACCAGCAGGACAGCACCAGCAGCGACAGGACCGTGAATACGTTCGACGCCGGGCTGAGCGCCACTTATGAAGTCGATTTCTGGGGTGGCAGACGCGCGGCCCGCGATAGCGCCGTGCTCGGCGCCCAGGCCAGCGAATTCGACCGGGCAACGGTAGAGCTGACCCTGCTCAGCGGCGTGGCCAACAACTACGCCCAGCTACTTGCGCTGCGGGAACAGACCCGGATCGCCGAGCTCAACCTGGCCAACGCCCAGCGCGTCCTGCGCCTGGTCCAGACCCGCTACGACTCAGGCTCGGCCACGGCCCTGGAACTGGCCCAGCAAAAGAGCCTGGTGGCAGCCCAGCAACGCCAGGTACCGCTGGTGCAGCAGCAGGCCGAAGAAGCCCTGATCACCCTCGCCACCTTGCTCGGCCGGCCAGTGCAGAGCCTGGCCCTGAACGCACAACCTTTCGCCGAGCTGACCTGGCCGGACATCGATGCCGGGGTGCCCAGTGAGTTGCTGACCCGCCGCCCGGATATTGCCAGCGCCGAAGTCCGGCTCGCGGCAGCCCAGGCCGATGTGAGTGTGGCCCGGGCTGCCATGCTGCCCACCGTGACCCTGACGGCAAGGCTGGGCTCGAGCGCCAACAAATTCGACGACGTCCTGCGCAACCCCTTCTACAACCTGGCTTCCGGCCTGGTGGCACCGATCTTCAATGCCGGGCGCCTGAGCGCGGAGCGCGACCGGGCCACGGCGCGCCAGGAAGAGCTGCTGGAGACCTATCGCGGGGCGATCATCAACGGCTTCGCCGATGTGGAAAAAGCCCTCAACAGCATTCGTGGCCTGGACCAGCAACGGCAATGGCAGAGCGAGGAGCTGGAACAGGCGCAACGGGCGTTCGATATCGCCCAGAGTCGCTACCAGGCCGGGGCCGCAGACCTGCTGTCGGTCCTGGACACCCAGCGCACCCTCTACGCTGCACAGGACCAGAACGTGCAACTGCGTCTGTCGCGATTGCAATCGAGCGTCGCGCTGTACAAGGCACTGGGAGGCGGTTGGCAGGCATCCACACCAGCCACGCGCTAGGTCCTGCGGAGCAAGTCGCTGGGCGGCTGGCGAAGCCTTGTGCATCGCCAGCCACCAGGACAACCGGTCGGTTGTTCGCCTAGAATCGACGGTTCGCCACCCCTCCCAGGAAGAGCACCCGATGCCCCTCAGAACCGAGCTGGACGAGCCATTGGCAGAAGCCGTATCAGCGCTGAAAGAAGCCTTCCCGGACGGTGTCGCGCCCTCCGACTACCACGCCCTGCTGGCCGTCCTGTATGAACACTTTTCAGATCGCAACCTGGCGCAAGTCGTTGCGCAGCTGACCCAGCGGGACCCCGCACTCGTGCTGAACGACATCCACCAGGCCGTGACCCTCGCGAAACCCAGTCCGCAGGCGATCGCATCGCTGAACACCCACCTGCACCACCACGGCGTCGCCAAGCTCCTGGCTGACGACTGAATACCCGACGCATCGACGGACCGGCCAATGGATTTCGACGACTTCAAGCAACTGCTGGACCACCAGCGCAAGGCCAACCCCATCTGGTTCGAACTGCCCTCGGACAGTCTCGCCAGCGAAGCTGCAATCATCGAATTTGAAAAGGCCATGGCGCTGCGCCTCCCTGCTCAATACCGGCATTTCCTCAAGGTATGTGGCGGCGGTTACTTTGCCTTGGGAATCGTGTACTCGCTGGACCAGGCCAGCGATTTCAACCTGGGTAGAAACAACAGCGCCGGCAGCAGCCATTTGCTGTTTTCAGACAATGGCTGCGGCGACTTCTACGGCTTCGGGATAGAAAACGGCCAATGCCTGGAGCAGGTGCTGTTTTTCGACCACGGCCTGGAACAATGGCAACAGACCCGGTACCCAGGACTGTTCAGCTTCCTGGCCGACACAGCCCTTGCCAACTAACTCCTCTGCCTGCCAGCACCTCAGAGCTTCAGGTGCTGCGCATACCAGGGCCGCCGCGGGGCGCGCTTGAGCAGCTCCGGTACCTCTTCATCGCGACTCAGGGCAATCCGCAACGCCAGCTTCATGACCTCCTGGTCCATCTCCAGCGACATTTCCCCAGGGGCATTACCCAGCGGCCCACAGCCATGGGTCGAGGCCCCCAACCACGGATCGTCTACCTCCACCCAACGCCCCGGCGCGAACCAAGGCACGCCATTGACCTCACGCCGTAGTACTTCACCCGGGTGATAGCGTTCGTGGGCACGAAACCAGTCGTCGATCCGGTCATCGATCCAACCATGAAACTTCCAGAACACCGGATGGACGTGGGACGAAAACGGGTCACCAAGGAAATCATTCGGCGCCAGGTACCAGCGCCCGGCGAAGTCCGAGGACATGCGCGCCTCCATCACCGGCATACCATTGGAAGGATCACGAGCAACATCCGCCCAGCGCATATGCAGCCAGTCATGCATGCCCAGCTCGATCTCGGAACCAAATTCGCCCAAGGTCATGCGACTCAGATATTCCGGATCCTGGTACTGCGACTCCCAAACCTGGAAGTTGCCATAGAAGGCCGCATCACTCTTGAGACCATGCAGCCACTGGGTGAACTCTTCATCATCCTCGGATACCCAGGCAGGGGGCACCGAGCAGCCATCACGGTTCTCGTAGTAACGAATGAAAGCCTGTCGATCCTGCTCAAGGCGAGCTGATGGCTGCGGTATCTGGCGCCACGACACCAAGTCAGGTTGTAGCGAGCGTGCATGCAACAACATGTGCCGATGCATGAACAGAAAATCGATACCTGAGGCATTGCGATGCTTGCGCCGCCCGCGAGCGCCGCGCTCATGCTTCACCGGCCCCGGCTGCCAACCAAGCCCGCGCAGGCTGTTGCGCTTTTCCTTGGGCAAGGTATGCCAGCGATCACGAGAGGCGTGCCAGAGCTGATGAAACAATCGGTGCTGTGCAGAGACCAACCATGCCAACAAGGCGGGACTCAGGCCAGCCTGCTCTCGTGCCGCGGGGAAAGGCCGCTTGCGAGCGACGAAACGCCCGGCCGGTACGGGAGCCAAGGGAGCAAGCTGCAAGGACTGCACACTACCACTCAAGGTACCAGCGCCAGCATTACCCCAACTCGCCCAGACTTCATCGAGCACTACCCGGCACTCATGAGAGGGAGAACCGGCAATCTGTCCATCGGGATACAGCCGCCAACGCAGCTTCGCAGCGTCCACCGAGGCCAGGTCACCCAAGACCAGGAACGCCTCTCCCTGATCATCACGCAGACTTTCAGGACGTCCCAGGAAGCCCCGCAGGCCACGCCCGGCAGGCCCAGCATCGAGCAACAGCTCACAACCACGGCGAGGCAGGGCGTGAGGGCCATCGGCGTCCAGGAACTCGATATCCCAGATACCTCGCAAGTGATCGGCAAGGCGTATCCCTGGATCCTGGGCCACCTCCAGCTTGGCTTCACCTGGGGTGATTTCCTGCTCTTCCTTACGGCGAACATCCTGACGCAGCAGTTCCTTCTGGGTATAGATCGCCACGGGGATAGCCGCCCCCGTCACCGCCAGACCGGTCAAAAATCCTCGTCTCGAAAACCTCATCGCTCTACCTTTATCCAGTGGCGCGTCACGCATCTAGCTAGAACGTTGGATTTGCAGGGAAATTTACCGGCGCGCCGAATCCGGATGGCTAAATTTGCCACCCACCAGCTCGTTTATCGCGGATAGATGTGCACAAAAAGGTCGGGCCTGTAAGCGCAGCCTCCTCACGCCCGACCCCGTCATCAGCCCGCCTGCGACTGGGATAGCAATGAGCAAAATATCTGGAAAGAAAACCCTCTACCTGAGCCTGCTGATACTGATCGTCGCCGCCCTCGGGGTTGGGGCCGGAACGGCCTGGCATTACTACTGGAAGGATCGCGTGTCCTACCCCAATGAAATCGTCAAGCACGCCAACGACCTGCAAGAACGCATCATCTCTTTCGACAGCCATATCACCGTACCGCTGGACTTCGGCACCGAGGGCAGCGAAGCGGACAAGGACACTCATCGTCAGTTCGACCTGGTAAAGGCCGGACGCGGCAGGATGTCCGGAGCCGCCCTAAGCATCCTCGCCTGGCCGGAGATGTGGAACGGCCCCAACGCCCCCCACCATCCCACTACTGGCTTCATCGAAGAAGCTCGTCACCAGCGCGAGACCCGTTACCGGATCATCCAGGGCATGGTGCGCGACTTCCCCAACCAGGCCGCCATTGCCTACACCCCCGCTGACCTGCGCCGCATCGCCTCCGAAGGCAAACTGGCTGTCGTGATCAGCCTGCTCAACGCCTATGCCATGGGGAACGATCTCGACGAGCTGGACAAGTGGGCCGCCCGCGGCATGCGCCTGTTCGGCTTCAGCTATGTCGGCAACAACGACTGGGCTGACTCTTCGCGCCCCTTGCCATTTTTCAATGACACCCGGGACGCGCTCGGAGGTCTCTCGCCCATCGGCAAGCAGGCTGTGGAGCGGCTCAATGACCTGGGAGTAGTAATCGACGTTTCGCAAATGTCCAGCAAGGCCCTGGAGGATGTTGCAGCCCTGACCCGAGCTCCGATAGTGGCCTCGCACTCCGCCCCCAGGTCGTTAGTGGATATCCCACGCAATCTCAGCGACAAGGAACTGCAAGTCATCAAGGCTACAGGAGGCGTCATTCAGGTAGTGGGGTTCTCCACCTACCTGCGCCCACTCAGCCAGCCGACCCTGGACAAGCTGAACGCACTGCGCCAGCGCTTCGATCTGGGCCCACTGCAAGGACTGGAAAACGCCCTGATGCCAGGAGACGCTGTCATCACTATCTGGCCGGAACAACGCTTTGGTGAATATGCCAGTTCGCTGTACGGCATCCTCGACGAAGAACCCAAAGCGAGCCTCAAGGACTATGTCGATGCCATCGACTACACGGTGAAAAAGGTCGGAATCGATCACGTGGGCATCAGCTCCGACTTCAACGAAGGTGGCGGCGTCAACGGCTGGATGAGCGTGGCGGACAACCGCAACGTCACCGCAGAGCTGATTCAACGCGGCTACACGGACATCGAGATCGCCAAGCTCTGGGGTGAGAACTACCTGCGCGTCTGGGAACAAGTGCAGAAGCTGGCCAAGCCCGTCAAGACCTCCATACAACCCGGCACCGCCGGTTGAACCATGACCATGAGAATTCCCGTGACCAATCGCCGGACCTTCCTCAAGCAAGCAGGCCTGCTGGCCGCAGCCATGCCTCTGGGCAACCTAGCGTTAGCCTCCACACAGGCGGCCCGTCCGCCAGCAACCAGCACTTCGACATGGAACCAGCTGCGCCAACTATTCGATCTTGACCCTGACTATATCCATCTCTCCAACTTCCTGATCACCTCACACCCCAGGCCCGTACGCGAGGCCATCGAGAAATACCGCGCGGTGCTGGACCGCAACCCTGCGCTGGCGATGGACTACGACACTGAGTACACCTGGCAGCGCGAAGCCCAGGTACGCGAAAGTGTGGGTCGTTACCTGCAGATCAAACCCACCCAGATAGCCCTGACCGGCAGCACCACCGAGGGCCTGGCCATGCTGTATGGCGGCATCCACGTGCGTCCTGGACAGGAGATACTGACGACAGTGCATGAGCACTACTCGACCCGGAATGTGCTCAAGTACCGGACCCAGCGCGAAGGTACCCAGGTGCGTACGATCGAGCTGTTCAAGTCTCCCCACCACATGTCCACCGATGAAGTACTGGGGAACATCGAGCGCAATATTCGCCCCAACACTCGCGTACTGGGCATGACCTGGGTGCAATCGGGCAGCGGCGTCAAACTGCCCATAGGCGAGATCGGCCAACTGGTGGAGCGTCACAACCGCAACCGTAACGAACACGAACGGATCCTGTACTGCGTCGACGGTGTACACGGGCTCGGCGTGGAAGACATCAGCTTCGCCGACCTCAATTGCGACTTCTTCGTTGCTGGCACCCACAAATGGATGTTCGGCCCCCGGGGCACCGGGATCTTCTGCGCCCGCTCGGAAAAACTCGAGCACCTGACCCCGATTACGGCGACGTTTTCCGAGAACAAGGATTTCGCCACCATCATGACCCCCGGCGGCTATCACAGCTTCGAGCACCGCTGGGCCGTGGATCAAGCCTTTGAACTGCACATGCAACTAGGCAAGGCCAATATCCAATCACGCATCCATGAGCTCAACAGTTATCTCAAGCAGCGACTGCTGGAGTATCCCGGCATAGAACTGGTGACCCCACTGAGCCCAGAGCATTCGGCCGGCTTCACCTTCTTCCGCGGCAAGAACCTGGACACCGATGCCACTGCCGCCTGGCTGATCAAGAACCGCGTCCTGGTCGACGCCGTGTACCGCGATGCAGGGCCGGTGGTTCGCATGGCCCCCGGACTACTCAACAGCGAGGAAGACATCGACCGCACCATAGACCTGCTAGGCAAGCGCTTGCGCGGCAAGACCTCCTGACCCTGTCTTTTTCTTACATTGAAGGTTATTGATTGATGAAACCCGTCGCCTACTCCTCCCTGGCCGCGCTGATTGGTTGCCTGATCAGCCTCAACGCACAAGCAGTGGAACCACCCAAGCCCGGCAGCGTGTTCAAAGACTGCAAGAACTGTCCGGAAATGGTAGTGCTGCCCGCCGGCAGTTTTGTCATGGGCACCCCCGAAGACGAAGTCGGCCGCGAACCCGATGAAGGCCCACAACATACCGTGACCTTCAAGAAAGCCTTCGCCATGAGTCGCTTCCACGTAACCGCCGCCGAGTTGGATGCCTATATCCGCGAAGCGGGGGCCGTGGTCAAGGATGGTGATGACCGCCCCGGCCGCCTGTGCAAGGCCAGCAAACCAAGCTACGCACAAGGACCGCGCCAGCCCGCCGTATGCGTAGACTATTCCGACGTCCAGGCCTATGCCCAATGGCTATCGAAGAAAACCGGCAAGCATTATCGAATGGTCAGCGAAGCCGAACGTGAATATGCCGCACGGGCGGGCAGCACCGGCTCCTTCCCTTTCCCATTCGATGAGGAAGGCCAGTACCAAATCACCAAGCATGCCAATACCTATGGCCCCAAGGACGGGTACAGCTATAGCGCCCCAGTGGGCAGCTACCCACCCAATGCCTTCGGCATGTACGACATGCACGGTAATGTCTATGAGTGGGTGGCCGACTGCTGGCATCCGGACTATGTCGGAGCTCCCACCGATGGCAGCGCCTGGATGGAGGCATCGGGAGGCGTTTGCCTTGACGCCCAGATCCGCGGCAATGATTGGGGTGAAGCACCGGTATTTTCACGCTCGGGCAATCGCAACAGTCGCAAGCGCGAAGTCCGTGGCGATTGGCTGAGTTTCCGGGTGGTGCGCGAACTTGAACAACCAGGGGCCAGCCACCCGTGACAAGCTCGCTCGACGGTGGTCAAGCGCGATACAGCGCTTGACCACCGTCAGCCTCAGACCTAGGCCAGGGGCTGGGCAACCTGTTGCGGCTCAAGCTGCTTGGCCAACAACGCCAGCCCCTCGTGCAAGGCCGGGAACAGGCTGTTGTTGAAGTTGTTCCAGCGCAATTCGAGGATGGTGTCTTCAGGGGAAATCTCGGTATTGAGCACGTCGTGGAAGACCTCGCCGGAGTCGATACCATTGTCCACGTAGTGGAAGGAAGCCCCGGTCAGGTACAGCGGCTCGGTCGGTACGGTCTCCCGGGTCGCCCAATCCACCACCTTCTCGCCCCGGGCGCCATACAAGGCATTCCAGGTGGCATAGGCACCGCGGCGCTCATAGGGCGACTCGATGCGGGTAATGCCCGGGTGGATGTTCATGATCCGCCGGGCGAACGGCGCACCCGGGCGCACCAGCTCGTCGAGGATCACCAGCAAGCCATCCAGCACCACGATATCGGCCTTGAGCTCCACCAGGGTGTCGTACAGGCGACGCTCGAAGTCCTGCTTGCCGGCAATGTGCTCGGCGCTACCGCGCGGATGGCGGCGATAGGTAGACGGCACGCTCAGCAGCAGGTCGTTGACCAAGCGCCCCTGCACGGCGAGGTCCGCCGGATACAGCCACTGGCGCCCCGGCTGGTAGGCGAAGCCATAGTCGCTTACCAGCTTCTGGTCCCGTGGCGACTGCTCGTCATCGTCGTAGACCACGCCCACCAGGTTGTAGGCCTCGCCCAGGGGCGTCTGGTTCAACGCCTCCACCAGGGACTCCAGCACCGATTTCATGTAGCGCTCGTGGTCCTTGTAGGCCACCGGCTGCCCCGCCTTGTCGGCCGCGGCGTTTCGCAGGGACCAGACATACACCAGATTCTTCTTCGTCATTCGTTCGCTCTCGCTCAATGGATCAGGCACTGCGTCGATACACGTGCGCCCACAGAACTAGAACGAACCAGGCTCCGGGCAATTTATCCGGGACGCCTGCGCCCGGCGGTGGCCGACAAAGCTAAATAGTCGCCGCGACGCTTCGTTTGTTCAGGGGTAAGGGTCCGTGTGCCCGACCCTCTATCCACTCTCTGGGAAGTACTTATGACCGACCCCAAGCGCGGCGCCTTCAAAGGCCTGCTCGCATTGCTCAGGCCCTTTCGCAGCATAGTGCTGGTTTCCGTTGCCCTGGGCATGGCCGGTGGCCTGGCTATCACCCTGCTGCTGGCCACCATCAACAACGCCTTGCATTCGGCCGGTGGCATGACCCAGGGCGTGGTCCTGACCTTCGCCGCACTCTGCGCATTGGCCCTGGTCAGCTCGATCGTCTCGGACGTCGGCACCAACTACGTGGGCCAGCGGATCATCGCCGCCCTGCGCAAGGACCTGGGAGAGAAAGTGCTCTCGGCGCCCATCACCCAGATCGAGCGCTACCGCTCCCACCGCCTGATCCCGGTACTGACCCACGACGTCGACACCATCAGTGACTTTTCCTTCGCCTTCACCCCCCTGGCCATTGCCGCCACGGTCACTTTGGGCTGCCTGGGCTACCTGGCCTACCTGTCGGTACCGATGTTCCTGATGATGGTGGTAGCCATCATCATCGGCACCAGCGTGCAACTGGTGGCGGGTGGCAAGGGCATCAAGGGTTTTGATGAGGCCCGGGACCACGAGGACGAGTTGCAGCGGTATTACAACGCCATTGCTTCGGGCGCCAAGGAACTGCGCATCCACCGACCACGGCGTTTCCGCATGAACACCCATCGCATCCAGGAAACCGCAGATCGCATCAGCGATATCCAGGTGCGCTCGGTGAACATCTACATCCTGGCCAAGAGCTTCGGTTCGATGCTGTTCTTCGTCGTCATCGGCCTGGCCCTGGCCATGCAGGCCTACTACCCGAACCCGGACCCCGCAGTCATCACCGGCTTCGTACTGGTGCTGCTGTACATGAAGGGGCCACTTGAACATGTGGTCGGTTACCTGCCTATCGTCGGCAAGGCAAAGATTGCGTTCGCCCGCATCAGCGAGTTGTCCGAGCGTTTCTCCTCCCCCGAACCGCACCTGCTGATGGACGACAGCGAAGCGCCGCAAGCGGTAGTGCACAGCCTGGAACTGCGCGAGGTGCGCTACAGCCCTCCAGCGGTCGAGGGCAGCGAACCGTTCCACCTGGGACCGATCAACCTGAGCATCAAGCAGGGCGACATCGTGTTCATCGTCGGCGAGAACGGTTGCGGCAAGACTACCCTGATCAAGCTGTTGCTGGGCCTGTACCAGCCCCAATCCGGGGAGATCCGCCTCAACGGTGAAACCGTGACCGACCAGGCCCGGGACAACTACCGACAACTGTTCACCACGGTATTTGCCGACTACTACCTGTTCGACGACCTGGTCCAGGGCAACGCCGGCAAGTCGCTGGATGTCGCCACCCAGTACCTGAACCGCCTGGAAATCGCCCACAAGGTCAGCGTCAAGGATGGCGCCTTCACCACCACCGACCTGTCCACCGGCCAGCGCAAGCGCCTAGCCCTGGTCAATGCCTGGCTGGAAGAGCGCCCGGTGCTGGTGTTCGACGAATGGGCCGCCGACCAGGACCCGGCCTTCCGGCGGATTTTCTATACCGAGCTGCTGCCCGATCTCAAGCGCCTGGGCAAGACCATCATCGTGATCAGCCACGACGATCGCTACTTCGACATTGCCGACCAGTTGGTGCGCATGAAGGCCGGACGAGTCCTGACTGAACTGCAACCGGCGTGATTGTTTCCGGTTTATGGCAAGTGGTGCGTCCTATTACAGGAATTGAGAATCACTAGCATTAGCAACCATTACATCTGCCGGATCTACAAGAGCATATGAGCATGCCCGCACAACATCGTTTGTCTCCTTTGACGAAAGCGCTACTTTGCCAAGCGTTCTCGCCAAAAATGGCTTCCCGCACCTTGGGTCTGGCCTTGACCTTGCCCTTGATGGCGCAGGTTCAGGCCCAGGAAATCCAATTCAGCATTGCCTCGCAATCCATGGCCTCTGCCCTGCAAGAATTCGGACGCCAGGCCAACATGCAAGTGCTCTACAGTCCCGACGATGTGGAGGGCAAGCGCAGCAACGCCCTCAGCGGCAGCTATTCGCCGGAGCGGGCCATCGCGGCCATGCTCAATGGCACGGGGGTGGCCTACACCCTCAAGGGCAACTCGATCACCATTCTCAATCGTGCCACCGTCGGCTCGCTGGAGCTGGGAACCAGCACCATCAGTGGCCAGAGCCTGGGAGTCACTACCGAAGACACTGGCTCCTACACCACGGGTCAGATGCAGACCGCCAGCAAACTCGCGCTATCGGCCCGGGAAACCCCGCAGTCGGTCACGGTCATCACCCGCCAGCGCATGGATGACCAGAACATGAAGTCCCTGGAAGACGTACTCAGGGCTACCCCCGGCATTGCGGTGACCAAGGCAGGCCCGCAACGCTCGACCTTCTATTCCCGCGGTTTCGCCGTCGAAAACCTGATGACCGACGGCCTGCCCAACGACTTGAGCCACTACCTGACCCGAGACATGAACTCCGCTCCGGACATGGCAATCTTCGATCGAGTAGAGGTAGTGCGTGGCGCTACTGGCATGATGCAAGGTTCGGGTAACCCGTCTGCGGCGATCAACATGGTGCGTAAACGTCCAACCGCCACACCACGGGTCACCATCACCGGTAGCGCCGGCAGCTGGGACAACTATCGTACTGAGTTCGATGCTTCCAACGCGCTCAACGAAAGCGGCACCTTGCGCGGTCGCGTGGTGACCGCCTATCAGACCAAGGACAGCTTCCAGGACTTCGTCAGCTCCGAGCGTTCGGTGTTCTATGCCATCACCGAGGCGGACCTGAATGAAAATACCACCTTCACCTTCGGCGCCTCCAACCAGAACGCTAACAACAACAGCGCCTGGGCCGGCCTGCCCGTTGGACGTGACGGCAGCGACCTACATCTTAAACGCTCCAGCTACCTGGGCAGCGACTGGGAATATTGGGACCAGGACAACACCACCGCGTTCACCCGACTGGAATACCGCTTCGCCAATAGCTGGAAAATGCTTCTGGCCGCCAGCAAGAGCTGGTCGGACCTGAAAATGCACGGTTCCATTCCGCTGCGTATGGGTACCAACTACGACGAATTCGGCCAGAACATCGGGCGTTACGAATACGAAGACCAGCAGAACAGCTATGACGGTTATGTCACCGGTCCCTTCTCGCTGTTCGGGCGTACCCACGAGTTGGTGGTCGGTGCCAGCAGGCGTGATCTTTCGTTCAAGGGCAAGGGCAACCCCATCGACCTTGCGACCCATACCAACATCTACAACCCCAGCGGCATCCCCAAGCCAGACATGAGCGCCACTCCCTGGGTACAACGCCGTACCAGCGACGAAGAAGCGGCCTATGTCACTACTCGCCTGAGCATTACCGACGACCTGAAACTGATTCTCGGCGGCCGACTGGACTGGTACGACTATGACGTCTACACCGCCTGGAACGGCAAACCCTACTCTTCCAGCCGCCCCAATAAAGTGACGCGTAATCTGACCCGCTATGCAGGCGCCATCTATGACCTGGACCAGCACCATTCGGTCTACGTCAGCTACACCGATATTTTCAAGCCGCAGACCGAGCTCGATGCGTCCAACAGCGCAATCAAGCCTATCGAGGGCAAGAACTACGAGATCGGCATCAAGGGCGAATACTTTGATGGCAGCCTGAATGCCAGCGCGGCGATTTTCCGTATCGATCAGCAAAATCGCGCCAAACAGCTGAACTCCAATCAATGTACTCCGCGGGGAACCACATGCTATGAGGCAGCAGGTGAAGTACGCAGCGAAGGCATCGACCTGGAAATCAACGGTTCGCTGATACCTGGCTGGGAGTTGGGCGCCGGCTATACCTATGCTGCCGCCAAGTACACCAAGGATAGCGACAAGAACAAGGAAGGACGCCTGTTCAGTACCGACATCCCTCGACACATTTTCAAGGTGTTCACCACCTATCAGCTTCCAGGCGACCTCAATCGCTGGACCATTGGTGGTGGCATGTATAGCCAGAACACCATCTACAACAAGGGCACCAACAGTGCAGATGGCCCACCACCATACGACTACCGCATAGAACAGAAGGCCTACACCCTGGTCGACCTTATGGCCAGCTACAAAGCCACGGAAAACCTGGACGTTCGCCTGAACCTGAACAACATCTTCGACAAGCGCTACTACCGGACCATCGGTAGCAACACTGACTATGGCAACAACCTGTACGGCGATCCGCGCAACGCCATGGTCACCGTCCGCTGGTCCCTCTGATCCCTCCAACCTCGCCAGAGACCGCCCTCGACCAGGGCGGTCCCCATGGCACCGCACCAACGGCATCAGCCTGATACCGTCCTCGAACGGTCTGCGGCCTCTGCTCCTTAGCGATCTATCTCCCTGTTTTCGATTCCCGGGACAAGCGCTCAATACAACGCGCTAGCGCCTTCGTTGCCGGAGGTTGCAAGTAGCCGACTGCACGCGGGATGAATGGCTATCGGCTCAGCATCCAAACCACTCCAGTGCCTGAATGAAAGAGAAGGTGTGCGACCTACTCCACCTGCAGCCGGTGCCATACTCCAGAAACGACAAAGGCCTGGATCGTTGCCGATCCAGGCCTTTGTCGGTGGCTCAGTTCAAGCAGCTCAACAACCGCTCCTCGAAGCTCTCCAGCAAGCGAAGATCAGCGACCATTTCCTCATGGCGGGCCAACGTCCTGAACGAATCCAGGACCTCTCTGCCAAGCACTTCACTTCCCATGGCCCGCTCCATTCGCACAATCTGCTTATCCTGATAATCACGGGACCACCACAGTTGTGGCACAACCTGCAATGGACGATAAACATAAGCTGCGGACAAGCTGCTCAAGTCATTGAATACGCTACTGACCAACGAAGCATCGAACTCGGCCTTGAACAGCCCCACCACCCGATCCAGCTCGCCGGGAGCCAGGGGGATATTGCCGGCTACCCAGCCATGGATGCTCTGCCAGTCGAGCTCGGCTTCGCGCCTCAAGCGGCTTTCGATCATCTCCGCACTGCCCGGGAACTGCTGGCAGAGCTTGTCGATGATCGCCTGCCACTCGGACTCGGCCGTCACAGTGACTGGCATCTCCTGCGTCTGGACCTGATCGTCCCCGGCGCCCTGAGGCGGTGTCGGGTCGAGCAGGCCGAGGAAACGCACCGTCTCTCCCGCCGCCTCCAGTTCGCTGGCCACGTCCATGGCAATGGAGCCGCCCAGGGACCAGCCTGCCAGGTAGTAAGGACCTGTCGGCTGCACCTGGCGGATGTTGGCGACATAGCGCTCGATCATGGCCTGCCATGAAACCTCGCTCCAGTCGGTTTGCAGGTAGGCCTGGTGCAGCACGCCATACACCGCGCAACGGTCGCGCAACTGCGCCGCCAACGGCAGGTAGCCATACACGCTGCCCCCCGCCGGGTGGAAGCAGAACAGCGGCTGGCCAGAACCGCCCAGGGCGATGACATTCTGCGCACTGTCGGGATGACCGGCTGCGATCAGGCCAGCCAGTTGCCCCACGGTCGGCGCAGTGAACAGCGCATTGATGCTCAGTTGCACAGCCAGTGCCTGGTTGATGGCGCCGATCAGGCGCAAGGCATCCAAGGAATGCCCACCCAGCTCGAAGAAGTTGTCGTCCAGGCCCACCTGATCGACGCCCAGCACCTGGCTCCAGAGGGCGGCGACCTGCTGTTGCAGCTCGCTCTGTGGAGCGATGTAGGCGTGCTGCAACAGGCTGGCATCGGCCTTGGGCAGGGCCTTGCGGTCCAGCTTGCCATTGGGGCTCAATGGCAGCATTTCGAGGAACAGCAGGTGCGCCGGCAGCATGTAGTCCGGCAGCACCTCCTTGAGGGCCCCCTTCAATTGCTCGCGCAATTGCGCCTGGGCCTCGGGCGTATCGGCCGCCACCTGCGCGGCTGGCACGACGTAAGCCACCAGTTGCGGCCCGCTCGCACCGTCCTGGGCCAACACAATTGCCTCGCGTACTTGAGCCAGCTCCAGCAGCCGCGCTTCGATCTCGCCCATCTCGATGCGGAAACCGCGGATCTTCACCTGGTGGTCGATGCGCCCGGCGTAGTCGATCACGCCTTCGGCGTCATAACGGGCCAGGTCGCCGGTGCGGTACAGACGACCGCCATCGCTGCTGAACGGATCGGGAATGAAACGCTCGGCGGTCAGGCCTGGGCGGTCGTGGTAACCCCGGGCCAGCAGGTCGCCACCAATCATCAGCTCGCCAATCACACCGTTGAGCGGCAGGTTGCCGCTGTTGTCCAGCAGGTAGATGGAACGGCCTGGCAGGGCCTTGCCCAGTGGAATCACCGCCGGCAGCGGCTCGGTCCCCTTCAGGTAGGCACCGCAGTCATGGGCCGTGGCACTCACGGTGGCTTCGGTAGGCCCGTAGGTGTTGAGCAGGCAGACCTGATCCAGGCCGGCCTGTTTCCACGCCGCCACGCCTTCCGCCGGCATGGCCTCGCCCCCCAGGTTGAGCTGACGCAGGCGACCAAAGTCCCGCGGCCCCTTGGCGGCGAAGTCCTTGCCCAGCATGAACCAGTAGGCAGTGCTCAAGTCAACGATGCTGATGCCTTGCTCGATCAGCTCGCGGTAGAAGGTCTCGCTGTCCCACAGCTCCTTGCCGCGAATCACCACCGAAGCACCACGGATCAGCGCCGGGTACAGCTGCTCGACAAAGGCATCGAAGTTGAAGGTGGAGAACTGCAAGCCACGGTCCGCAGCCGTCATGTTGAAATAGTTGGCGGTGGCCCGTGCGTGCTGGCTCAAGGCATTGTGGGTAATCCCCACGCCCTTGGGCCGGCCGGTGGAACCGGAGGTGTACATCACGTAGGCCAGGTTTTGCGCGCTGCTGCGTTCAGGCGGGTTGCCCTGCGCCATACCGGCCAGCCAGACGGGAGCCTGGTCCAGGCACAGGTACGGCACCGCGAGGCCATCCTGCAAACGCTCCAGCAGCGGCGACTGGGTCAGCAGCAACTGGATGCCACTGTCCTGCATCATGTAGTGCAGGCGCTCCTGGGGGTACTCGGGGTCCAGCGGCACGTAGGCGCCGCCCGCCTTGAGCACCGCCAGCAGGCCGACAATCATGTCCAGCCCGCGCTCCACGGCGATACCCACCCGCACATCCGGGCCCACGCCCTGCTCGATCAGCTTATGGGCCAACTGATTGGCCCGCTGGTTGAACTGGTCATAGCTCAGTTGCTCACCGGCGCACAGCAGCGCCACGGCATCCGGAGTGCGCGCGGCCTGGGCTTCGATCAACTGGTGGATATTCAGGTCCCGGCCCACTTGGCCGGCCGCCCGGCGGGACTCTTGCTCAACCGCCGCCCGTTGCCCGTCGCTGAGCAGCGAAAGATCTCCCAGGCACTGTCCGGGGTTACCGATCATGGCCAACAGCAGATGCTGCAGGCCCTCGGCCAGTTGCCGGATCACTGCGCCACTGAAGTGCTGGTACGAATAGCTGTAGTCGAACGACAAGCGTTCAGCGACGAACACCGACAACGTCAGCGGGTAGTTGGTCTGCTCATGATTGCCTACCGCGCCAAATTGCAGCTGTGCCGGCGAGCCTTTCTCCAGGGCTTCGGACACCGGGTAGTTCTCGAACACCAGGATGTTGTCGAACAGCGCCTCGCCCCCAAGGCCGGCCCAGCGTTGCACGTCATACAGCGGCGTGTGTTCGAAATCGCGCAGGGCCAGATTGCGCTCCTGAACAGCCTGCAACCAGTCGCTGACTGACAACTGCGGACGCGGCGCGGCCACCACCGGCAAGGTGTTGATGAACAGCCCGATCTGCTGCTCCACACCCTTGAGTTCTGCCGGCCGGCCAGACACGGTGGCGCCGAACACCACCGTGTCCTGTCCGGTGCAGCGTTGCAGCAATAACAGCCAGGCGGCCTGCACCAGAGTGTTGACCGTGACCTTCTGCTGGCGGGCAAACTCGCCCAGGCTGCGGGTCTGGGCCTCGTCGAGGGTACAGCCATGGCTGCCATGGCCCTCCTCCAGCGGTGCGCGTGCACCGCCAGCAAAGGCCTGGGCCAGACGGGTCGGCTCATCCAACCCCAGCAGTTGCTGTTTCCAGAAATGCTCACTGAGGGTTGCGTCCTGGCGTTGCAGCCAGGCGATGTAGTCGCGGTAGCGCCCGGTCAGGTGCTGCGGCAATTGACCGGCATAGCGTTGCAGTACTTCACCGAGCAACTGCGAGTTGCTCCAGCCATCCATCAGGATGTGGTGGTTGGTGTAGATCAGGTGGTAGCGCTGCTCGCCAGTGCGCACCAGGGCCAGGCGCAGCAGGGGCGCAGCGGCCAGATCGAAACCCCGTTGACGCTCGGTCGCCGCCAAGGCGTCCAAGGCTTGCGGGGTCTGCTGCGTCGAGCGCCAGTCGTGCTCGGCACACTCCAGGCCGACCTGCTTGTACACCACCTGGATCGGCGCCGGCAGTTCGCCTTGCCAGAGGAAACCGCTGCGCAGGATGTCATGGCGCTCGATGGTTGCCTGCCAGGCCTGGCGGAAGCGCTGGGGATCGAGTCCGTCCACGTCCACTCGTAGCTGGTTGATGTAGTCGCCACCCTCCTCTTGATAAAGGGTATGGAACAGCATGCCTTGCTGCATCGGCGACAGCGGATAAAGGTCCTCGACCTTGGCCAGGGCCAGCGGCAAGCGGTCCAGCTGTCGCTGGCTCAGGCCGGCCAGAGGGAAGTCCGATGGCGTGGCGCCACGGTGCTCGGGCTGGCTGCAGTGCTCGATCAGCGCCTTGAGCTCCCGGGTGTAGTCATCCGCCAGGTGCTGGATGGTGGCGCTATCGAACATCGCCCGGCTGAAGTTCCAGCCCAGGCTCAGCTCACCGCCATAGACCTGACCATTGAGGGTCAGCCAGTTGCCCTGGGGTGCGAGCAGGCTTTGGTCGTCGCCCTTGGCCTCATTGGCCGGGGCAAACCATGCCTGCTGGTCATCGAAACTGCCGTCGAACTGACCCAAGTAGTTGAAGGTGATGCGCGGCACCGCCAGCGCAGCCAGGGTCTGTTGTGCGGCCTCATCACCCAGGTAACGCAAGACGCCAAAACCTAGGCCCTTATTCGGTACCGCGCGCAGTTGCTCCTTGATGAACTTGATCGAGTCGGCCAGGGCCGGCTGCGGCGTCAGCTTCACCGGGAACACGCTGGTGAACCAACCCACGGTGCGGCTCAGGTCGATGCTGTCGAACAGCTCCTCACGGCCGTGGCCTTCCAACTGCACCAGGGCGCTGTCCTGGCCGGTCCAGCGGGTGATGACCCGGGCCAGGGCGGTGAGCAGCAGATCGTTGATCTGGGTGCGATAGGCCGCCGGCGCGTCCTGCAACAGGCGCTGGGTATCACCCTTGTTCAGCCGGGTTTCGACACTGCTCGCGTGCTGATTCTGCAACCCGTCGTGGCCGTGATCGCAGGGCAGGTTCGATTCGACACCCTGCAACTGCGCCTGCCAGTAACCCAGCTCTTGCTGCAACGCCGCGCTGCTGGCATAGGCCTGCAACTGCCCGGCCCAGGCCTGGGTCGAGCTGGACTTGGCCGGCAGCACCTGATTGCCCAACAGGGCTTGCAGATCCTCCAGGAGAACTCGCCAGGACACCCCATCCACCACCAAGTGATGGACGATCAGCAACAGGCGCTGGCTCTGGTCGGCCAGGGTGAACAACACGGCCCGCAGCAGCGGCCCCTCCTGCAGGTTGAGACTGCGCTGGGCCTGCTCGGCAAACTGTTGCAACGCCTGGGCGTCGGCGACATTGGCCTGCCACAGCAGTTGCACCGGCTCATCGGCATCGGCAAAGGCTGCGCTCCACGTGCCCTGATGTTCGGTAAAGCGCAGGCGCAGAGCATCGTGCTGCACCGTCAGGGCCTGCAAGGCGCTTTCCAGGGTCTGGGCTTGCAGCGCCTGTAGCGGTTTGAGCAGCACCGACTGGTTCCAGTGATGCCGTTCCGGCACCGGTGTCTCGAAGAACCACTGCTGGATCGGCAGCAGCGGCATCTGCCCACGCACCGGACCCTGGTCGATCTGCAAACCGCCCTCGCCCTGCTCCGCCACCGTGGCCAGCCCCTGCACCGTCTGGTGCTGGAACAAGTCCTTGGGGGTGAAGCGGATACCGGCCTGACGGGCCCGACTGACCACCTGGATCGAGATGATCGAGTCGCCACCCAGCTCGAAGAAGTTGTCGGTGACGCCCACCTGCTCAAGCTTCAGCACATCGGCCCAGATCGCCGCGATCTGTTGTTCCAGTTCGTTCTGCGGCGCCACATAGGTCTGCTGCATCAACTGCGCATCGACCTTGGGCAGTGACTTGCGATCCAGCTTGCCGTTTGGCGTCAGCGGCAGCGCTTCGAGGAACAGCAAATAAGTCGGCACCATGTAGTCCGGCAGGCTCTCGCGCAGGCGCGCCTTGATGCTTTCGCGCAACTGCGCCTGGCGCTCGTTGCTCGACGCCACGTCAGCGTCCACCGGCACGATGTAGCCCACCAGTTGCTGACCGCTCGGCCCGGGCTGGGCGATTACCGCCACTTCCAGCACCGGGTCCTGCTCCAGCAGGCGTGCTTCGATCTCGCCCAGCTCGATACGGAACCCCCGCACCTTGACCTGATGGTCGACACGGCCCACATATTCCACCAGGCCGTCGGTACGGTAGCGCGTCAGGTCACCGCTGCGGTACAACCGGGCACCGGTGGTGCTGTAGGGGTCAGGGATAAAACGCTCGGCCGTCAGCCCCGGACGATCCAGGTAACCCCGGGCCACGCCCAGGCCCCCCAGGTACAGCTCACCCGCTACGCCCACCGGCAACAGGTTGAGGTTGGCATCGGCCACATAGGCACTCCGATTGCCGACGATATTGCCGATAGGCGCATAGGCCGCATCGCACGGATCGCCCGCCTTGGCCTTCCAGATCAATGGCGTAACCACCGTCTCAGTCGGGCCGTAGCCGTTGAAGATGTACTTCGGACGCAGCACTCGCCATGCCAGATCGTAACTGGCCTGGGGCACCGCATCGCCGCCAAAGCAGTAGACCCGCACCGCCGGCGGATTGCCGTCGCGCTCGGCGTGCACCGCCAGTTGTTGCAGGTACACAGGCGGGAACACGCCCACGGTGACGCCGTAGCGATGCATCTGTTCGTAGGTGAATTCCGGCGACCACACACTATCGTCGCGGATCAGCACGCTGGCACCGTAGATGAGCGGGTGCATCCAGCCTTCGTGGGAGCCGTCGAAGGCGAAGGACATGAAGTGCAGCTCGCAATCCGCCGGGCTCATTTCATAACGCTCGCCGGTGGCCAGGCTGTGCATGGCCAGCGGGCCGTGGGACACCGCCACGCCCTTGGGCAAACCGGTGGAGCCGGAGGTGTAGATCACGTAGGCGAGGTTTTCCTCGGCCAGTTCCACCTGCGGACTGGTCACCGGGTAAGCCGCAAAATCAGCCGCGCCTTCGACGCTGAGGGTCGGCAGACCCTCAGGAATCGGCAAGCGATCCAGCAAGTGGCTCTGGGTCAGCAGCAGCCACGCGCCACTGTCTTGCATCATGTAGCGCAGGCGGTCCTGAGGGTACTCGATGTCCAGCGGCACATAGACCCCACCGGCCTTGAGCACGGCCAGGAAAGCCACCATGATTTCCGCGCAGCGCGGCATGGCGATGGCCACCCGCACCTCCGGGCCAACGCCCTGTTCGATCAGCTTGTGCGCCAGTTGGTTGGCCTGAATATCCAGCTCGCGATAGCTCAGGCGCTGCTCGGCGAAGAACACCGCTGGCGCATCCGGGGCCTTGGCCGCCTGATCGGCGAACAGCTGGTGGACGAAACGGTGGGTCGGGTAGACCACATCGGTGTGGTCCCAGTCCTCGCGGATACGATGCTGCTCGTCCTGCGTCAGCAATGGCAACTCACCCAGGCCGGTTTGCGCATGCTCCATCAGGCTCAGCAACAGGCCCTGCAAGTGCCCACCCAACTGCACCATTGAAGGTTCGGAGAAAGATTCACGGGCATAGATGAACTCGAACGACAGGCTCGCCCCCAGGTTCACCGCGACGGTCAGTGGGTAGTTGGTCTGCTCGTGGTTGCCCACCGCGCCAAAGCGCAGTTGCGCCGGAGCGCCTTTTTCCAGGGCCTCGGACACCGGGTAGTTCTCGAACACCAGGATGTTGTCGAACAGCGCATCCCCACCCAGCCCGGCCCAACGCTGCACTTCGTACAGTGGCGTGTACTCAAAGTCGCGCAGGGCCAGGTTGCGGTTCTGCACCGCCTGCAACCACTGGCTCACGGTCATGTCCGGGCGTGGCGTGGCCACCACCGGCAAGGTGTTGATGAACAAGCCCACCTGCTGCTCTATGCCCTTGAGCTCCGCGGGGCGCCCCGCCACCGTGGCGCCGAACACCACGCTTTCCTGCCCGGTGCAACGTTGCAGCAACAGCAGCCACGCCGCCTGCACCAGGGTGTTGACCGTGACCTTCTGCTGCCGGGCAAATTCGCCAAGCCGAGCCGTCTGTGCCAGATCCAGCTCGCGATGGTGCTTGCCGTGGCCGGTGCCGGCCGCAATGTCCGCGACCCGGGACAGCGCCTGGGTCAGGCGGGTCGGTTCATCCAGCGTCTGCAGTTGTTCTTTCCAGAAGCTTTCACAGGCCTGGGCATCCTGGCGTTGCAGCCAGGCGATGTAATCCCGGTAACGGCCCGGCGCGTGGCTCGGCAGTTGACCGGCATAACGTTGCAGCACTTCGCCGAGCAACTGCGAATTGCTCCAGCCGTCCATCAGGATGTGATGGTTGGTGTAGATCAGGTGGTAACGCTGCTCGTCGATACGCACCAGGGTCAGGCGCAACAAGGGCACCGCATCCAGCTCGAAGCCACGCTGGCGCTCGGCGGCGGCCAGGGTCTCCAGGGCTTCCTGCTGCTGCGGCTGGCCGCGCCAGTCATGTTCGGTGCAGTCCAGGGCAATGTGCTTGTGCACCACTTGCAGCGGCGTCGACACCTCGCCCTGCCAGATAAAGCCGGTGCGCAGGATGTCATGCCGATCGATGGCCGCCTGCCAGGCCTGCTGGAAGCGCAGCGGATCGAGGCCGTCCACGTCGACCCGCAGCTGGTTGATGTAGTCGCCCGCCGCCTGCTCGTAGAGGGTATGAAACAGCATGCCCTGTTGCATCGGCGACAGGGGGTAGAGGTCTTCGACACCGGCCATCGACACCGGCAGGCGATCCAGTTGCTGCTGGTTCAGGCCCGCCAGCGGGAAGTCCGACGGGGTCGCGCCCGCCTGCTCCGGTGTGCAGCAATGCGCCACCAGCGCCTTGAGTTCCTCGGCATAGTCGTCGGCCAGCCGCTGCACGGTGGCGGTATCGAACATCTGCTGGCTGAAGGTCCAGTTCAGGCTCAACTCGCCGCCATAGACCTGGCCATCCAGGCTCAGCCAGTTGCTCAGCGGGGCGAGCGGGCTCTGGTCGTCGCCCTTGGCTTCACCGCTGGGTTTGAACAGGGAATCCTGCTCGTCGAAACTGCCGTCGAACTGGCCCAGGTAGTTGAAGGTGATACGCGGTACAGCCAGGGCTGCCAGGGTCTGCTGCGCCTGAGCATCCCCCAGGTAACGCAGGGCGCCAAAGCCGATGCCCTTGTTCGGCACCGCCCGCAGCTGTTCCTTGATGAACTTGATCGAATCAGCCAGGGATGCCTGGGGCGTGAGCTTCACCGGGAACATGCTGGTGAACCAGCCTACGGTGCGGGTCAGGTCGATGCTGTCGAACAGGTCTTCGCGGCCGTGGCCTTCCAACTGCACCAGGGCACTGGCTTCACCGGTCCAGCGGGTGATGACCCGGGCCAGGGCCGTGAGCAGCAGATCGTTGATCTGGGTGCGGTAGGCCGCCGGGGCATCCTGCAGCAGGCGCTGGGTATGGGCCTTGTCCAGACGTGAACTCAGGCTGCTGGCGTGCTGGTTCTGCAATGCGGTCACCGGGCGGTCCAGCGGCAGGCTCGACTTGACACCCTGCAACTGGGCCTGCCAGTACTTGAGTTCTTCCTGTAGCGCCGCACCTTGGGCATAGGCCTGCATCTGCTCGGCCCAGGCCTGGGTCGAGCTGGTCTTGGCCGGCAACGCCAGGGTCTGGCCGGCGCTGAGTTGAGTGTGGGCCAGTTGCAGATCCTCCAGCAGGATCCGCCAGGACACGCCGTCCACCACCAGGTGGTGGATCACCAGCAACAGACGCTGGCTGCCGTCCGCCAGGCTGAACAACACGGCCCGCAGCAGCGGCCCGTCCTGCAGGTTCAGGCTGCGCTGCGCCTCGATCGCCGGCTGCTCCATGGCCTGGGCGCTATCCACCGCAACCTGCCAGAGCAGCTCCGGCCGCTGGCTGGCATCGGCAAAACGCGCCGACCAGCCATCAGCCTCCTGGCGGAACTGCAACCGCAAGGCGTCATGCTGCACCCGCAGCGCCTGCAAGGCGCTCTCTACCACTTCGGCACACAGCGGCTGGACCGGTTTGAGCAGCACTGACTGGTTCCAGTGATGACGTTCGCTCATGGGCTGCTCGAAGAACCACTGCTGCACCGGCAGCAGCGCAGTCGCGCCACGCACCGGGCCCTGGTCGATCTGCACCCCGCCTTCGCCCTGCTCGGCCACCGCCGCCAGCCCCTGTATCGTCTGGTACTGGAACAGATCCCGCGGGGTGAAGCGGATACCGGCCTGCCGCGCGCGGCTGACCACCTGGATCGAGATGATCGAATCACCGCCCAGTTCGAAGAAGTTGTCGGTCGCACCCACCTGTTCAAGCTTCAGCACATCGGCCCAGATCGCCGCGATCTGCTGCTCCAGTTCGCTCTGCGGCGCCACATAGAGCTGCTGCATCTGCTGGGCGTCGACCTTGGGCAGGGCCTTGCGGTCGAGTTTGCCATTCGGGGTCAGGGGCAGCGCTTCGAGGAACAGCAGGTACGCCGGCACCATGTAGTCCGGCACGTGTTCCTTCAGCGCAGTCTTGATGCTTTCGCGCAGGGCAGCCTGGGCTTCCCCTGCCACCGCCATAGCGGCATCGCTCGGCACGATATAAGCCACCAATTGCTGGCCGTTCTCACCGTCATGAGCCAGGACAAAAGCCTCGCGCACCGCTGCCTGCTGCACCAGCCGCGCTTCGATTTCCCCCAGTTCGATACGGAAGCCGCGAATCTTCACCTGATGGTCGATACGGCCGATGTACTCGATCACCCCATCGGCGCGGTAACGGGTCAGGTCGCCGGTGCGGTACACCCGGCCACCGTCGCTGGAGAACGGATTGGGCACGAACTTCTCGGCGGTCAGCCCTGGGCGTGCCAGATAACCGCGAGTCACCCCGGCACCAGCCAGGTACAGCTCACCGGCACTGCCCACCGGCATCGGTTGCAGGTCCGGGCTGAGGATGTAGCTCTGGGTATTGCTGATGGCCCGGCCGATATTCGCCTGCCCTCCCGCCTCGCGCCGGGTGTAGGTCGAGTAGGTGGTGTCTTCCGAAGGGCCATACAGGTCGTAGACATGCACCAGCCCCGCCTGTTGGTAGAGGCTGTCCACCAGGGCCTGTTTCAGCGGCTCACCCGCCAGGTTGATGATCCGTACGCTAGGCGGAATCTGCCCGCTGCGCTGCAGCGCGGCAATCGCCGAGGGCACGGTGTTGATCAAGCGCACCCGATCACGATCCACCAGCTCCGGCAGCTCCAGGGCGTTGCGGGCCAGGACGATGGAGCCGCCGCTGGACAGGGTCACGAACAGCTCCCACACCGACAGGTCGAAGCAGATCGAAGTCGAGGCCAGCACCCCTTGCAGGTCTTCGCTGCTGTACACACGTTGCGACCAGTCGATCAGCGCCAGCACGTTGCGGTGGGCAATCGCCACGCCCTTGGGCAGGCCGGTGGAACCGGAGGTGTAGATCACGTAGGCCAGATTGTCTGGCGTACCTCGCGGCGCCGGATTATCTATCGAGTAGCCGTCCAGCCAGCCCGGCTGGGCATCCACTTGCAGGGTCTGCAAGGACTCCACGGACGGCAGCAGCGACAGCAATGCGCTTTCGGTCAGCAGGATCTGCGCCTGACTGTCGCGCAGCATGTGCTCCAGGCGATCCTGTGGATAGTCCGGGTCCAGGGGCACATAGGCGCCACCGGCCTTGAGCACCGCCAACAGCGCCACGACCATTTCAGGGGTGCGCTGCAAGGCCACGCCGACCCGCACTTCAGGCCCCACACCCAGCTCGATCAGCTTGTGCGCCAGACGGTTGGCCCGGGCATTGAGCTCCCGGTAGCTCAGGCACTGGCCGGCAAATAGCAGGGCTTCGGCGTCGGGAGTTTTCTGGACCTGGGCTTGCACCCACTGGTGTACAGAGTGCTCGCCGACAAACTCGCCGGTGGCCGGGGTCCACTCGTGCAGCAGCCGGTTCTGCTCGGCAACCCCCAGCAGCGGCAAGTCCCCCAGGCGCTGCCCGGGTTGCTGGACAATGCCCTGCAACAACTGCAGCCAGGACTGGGCCAGACGCTCGATGGTGGATGCCTCGAACAGGTCGGTGGCGTAAGTCAGCGAGGCCCACAGGCCGTCCTCGGCTTCGAAGGTATCCAGGGTCAGGTCGAACTGCGCGGCGCGCCCCTGCCAACTCAGGGTCTCGATGCTGAGGTCGTCCAGGCGCTGGCTCTGCCCGCCCTTCTTGACCGCGGTCTGGTGGTTGAACATCGCCTGGAACAGCGGGCTATGGCTCAGGCTACGCTCGGGACGCAAGGCTTCCACCAACTGCTCGAAAGGCAAGTCCTGGTGGGACTGGGCCATCAGCGCGGTCTGCTTGACCTGTTGCAGGAAATCTCTGAAACCCAATTGCCCATCGATCTCGGCCTTGAGTACCTGGGTATTGACGAAGAAGCCGATCAGGCGCTCGGTCTCGACCCGATTGCGGTTGGCGGTTGGCACGCCGACGCGGATGTCCGCCTGGCCGCTGTAGCGGTGCAGCAGGACCTGGAACGAAGCCAGCAACAACATGAACAGGGTCGCCCCCTCACGTTGCGCCAGTTGCTTGAGAGCGACCCGCAGATCTTCCGGCAACGGGATATCGAGCAACGCTCCGCGATAGCTCTGGATCGCCGGACGAGGATGATCCAGCGGTAGCATCAGCAGCGGCTGCTCTCCGGCCAGTTGTTCCAGCCAGTAACCCAACTGCCGCTCACGCTCGCCGGCATCCATCCACTGGCGCTGCCAGTTGGCATAGTCGGCGTATTGGATCGGCAGGTCCGGCAGGCTGACCGTACGTCCTTGGCGGTAACCGGCATAGAGCTGGATCAGTTCGTCAACCATCACCCCCATCGACCAACCATCGGAAACGATGTGGTGCTGGGTCAAGACCAGCACATGTTCGTCTGCCGCTACCCGTAGCAATCTGGCCCGCAACAGCGGGCCATTACGCAGATCGAAGGGCGGCTGGCTCTTGCTATCGGTCAGTGCATGGACCTGAGCCTCGTAAGAAAGGCCGCCGGCGTGCAATTCGATGATCTCGATAGCCAACGGCGCAGGCGGATGGACCACTTGTACTGCAATGCCATCTTCTTCGGAAAAAGTAGTACGCAGGGTTTCATGCCGGGCAATCAAACTATCGAATGCATGATGCAAGGCTTCAAGGTCCAGTTGCCCCGTCAAGCGCAACGCCGTGGTGATGTGGTAGGCGGTGCTATCGGGCTCCAATTGCCAGAGAAACCATTGGCTTTCCTGGGTATAGGAGAGAACCGGCGCCTCATCGGCGCCACGACTGCAGATAGGAGCGATACCAAAGAGGTTGATGCCCTTTTCTTTAAGCAAAATCGCCAGGGCTTTTCTTTCTTTGGCAGAAAGCGTGCCTACCGAGTCGATTAAAGCTTGCATGTACTACCTCTCCTAAGAAATTATTTTTTCAAGATCATCGGGAGATAAACGTTTGAGAGCCTCCAAAGATTTAGCTAATTCGTCCTGCAGCGAAGAAGTTGTCTGCCGCAGGGCCTGAACCTTCTCGACAAAGGCCGCGAGGCTCTCCGCACCGAACAGCGACTTGATGGGAATATCCACGCCGAACTGCTGCTTGACCCGGGTCACCACCTGGGCCACCAGCAGGGAATGGCCGCCCAGCTCGAAGAAGTTGTCGGTCATGCCCACCCGATCCAGCTTCAGCACATCGGCCCAGATCGCCGCAATCTGCTGCTCCAGTTCGCTCTGCGGCGCCACATAGACTTGCTGCATCTGCTGGGCGTCGACCTTGGGCAGGGCCTTGCGGTCGAGTTTGCCATTCGGGGTCAGGGGCAGCGCCTCCAGGAACAGCAGGTACGCCGGCACCATGTAGTCCGGCACGTGTTCCTTCAGCGCAGTCTTGATGCTTTCGCGCAGGGCCGCCTGGACTTCCCCTGCCACCGCCATTGCGGCATCGCTCGGCACGATATAAGCCACCAGTTGCTGGCCGTTCTCACCGTCATGAGCCAGGACAAAAGCCTCGCGCACCGCTGCCTGCTGCACCAGCCGCGCTTCGATTTCCCCCAGTTCGATACGGAAGCCGCGAATCTTCACCTGATGGTCGATACGGCCGATGTACTCGATCACCCCATCGGCGCGGTAACGGGTCAGGTCGCCGGTGCGGTACACCCGGCCACCGTCGCTGGAGAACGGATTGGGCACGAATTTCTCGGCGGTCAGCCCTGGGCGTGCCAGATAACCGCGAGTCACCCCGGCACCAGCCAGGTACAGCTCACCGGCACTGCCCACCGGCATCGGTTGCAGGTCCGGGCTGAGGATGTAGCTCTGGGTATTGCTGATGGCCCGGCCGATATTCGCCTGCCCTCCCGCCTCGCGCCGGGTGTAGGTCGAGTAGGTGGTGTCTTCCGAAGGGCCATACAGGTCGTAGACATGCACCAGCCCCGCCTGTTGGTAGAGGCTGTCCACCAGGGCCTGTTTCAGCGGCTCACCCGCCAGGTTGATGATCCGTACGCTAGGCGGAATCTGCCCGCTGCGCTGCAGCGCGGCAATCGCCGAGGGCACGGTGTTGATCAAGCGCACCCGATCACGATCCACCAGCTCCGGCAGCTCCAGGGCGTTGCGGGCCAGGACGATGGAGCCGCCGCTGGACAGGGTCACGAACAGCTCCCACACCGACAGGTCGAAGCAGATCGAAGTCGAGGCCAGCACCCCTTGCAGGTCTTCGCTGCTGTACACACGTTGCGACCAGTCGATCAGCGCCAGCACGTTGCGATGGGCAATCGCCACACCTTTAGGCAACCCGGTGGAGCCGGAGGTGTAGATCACGTAGGCCAGATTGTCTGGCGCACCTCGCGGCGTCGGATTGTCTATCGAGTAGCCGTCCAGCCAGCCCGGCTGGGCATCCACTTGCAGGGTCTGCAAGGACTCCACGGACGGCAGCAGCGACAGCAATGCGCTTTCGGTCAGCAGGATCTGCGCCTGACTGTCGCGCAGCATGTGCTCCAGGCGATCCTGTGGATAGTCCGGGTCCAGGGGCACATAGGCGCCACCGGCCTTGAGCACCGCCAGCAGCGCCATGACCATTTCAGGGGTGCGCTGCAAGGCCACGCCAACACGTACTTCAGGCCCGACACCGAGTTCGATCAACTTGTGCGCCAGGCGGTTGGCCCGGGCATTAAGCTCCCGATAACTCAGACACTGGCCGGCGAACCACAGGGCCTCTGCCTCCGGGGCAGCCTGCACCCGGGCCTCGACCAGTTGCTGCACGCAGCCATCGCTAGGGAACTCACCGGCGACCGGGGCCCACTCGTGCAGCAGTCTGTTCTGCTCGGCAGCACCCAACAGCGGTAAGTCTCCCAGGCGCTGGTGCGGCTGCTGGACAATGCCTTGCAACAACTGCAGCCAGGACTGGGCCAGACGCTCGATGGTGGACGCCTCGAACAGGTCGGTGGCATAGGTCATGGAAGCCCAGAGGCCATCGTCGGACTCGAAGGTATCCAACGTCAGATCGAACTGGGTACTGCTCTCCTCGCCACTGAGCATCTGCACTTGCAAGCCGGGAATCACCAAGCCCTGGTCATCCTGACGGACAGCGGCCTGATGGTTGAACATCACCTGGAACAATGGGCTGTAACTCAGGCTACGCTCCGGTTTGAGGGCCTCCACCAACTGCTCGAAGGGCAGGTCCTGGTGCTCCTGGGCATCCAGGGCGCAGCCTTTGACCTGACGCAGAAAGTCGCTAAAGCTCAGTTGCCCGTCGACCTCGGCCTTGAGCACCTGAGTATTGACGAAGAAGCCGATCAGACGCTCGGTCTCGACCCGGTTGCGGTTGGCAGTCGGCACCCCGACGCGGATGTCCGCCTGGCCACTGTAGCGATGCAGCAGTACCTGGAACGAGGCCAGCAACAGCATGAACAGCGTGACCCCTTCGCGCTGGGCCAGCAGTTTCAGGGCTCCCGGCAAGGCGCCGTCCAGGCTGATGCCATGGCGCGCGCCCTTGTGGCTTTGCTGCAACGGCCGCGGATGATCCAGGGGCAGGTCCAGCACCTGGGCGCCGCCTTCCAGTTGCTGCAACCAGTAATCGAGCTGCCGCTCGCGCTCACCGGCCTCCATCCATTGCCGTTGCCAGGCCGCGTAGTCCGCGTACTGCACCGCCAGCGCCGGCAACTCGGCCTGCTGCCCCTGGCTATGGGCGCCATAGAGCTTGATCAGTTCCTCCACCATCAACTGCATCGACCAGCCATCGGAAACGATGTGGTGCTGGACCAGCACCAGTACATGCTCGTCCGCTGCCAGGCGCACCAGGGTGGCCCGCAGCAACGGTCCCTGGCGCAGGTCGAACGGCTGACGTACCTGGGTGTCGATGACCTGCTTGATCAAGTCATCGGTGTTGCCGGCCTCCACTAGCAGGGACAAGTCCTGCTGGCTGATGGGCAAGCGGGCCTGGGCCGCGATCACCTGTGTCAGGCCCTGGGCGCTCTCGACAAAGTGCGTGCGCAAGCTTTCATGGCGGGCGATCAAGGCATCGAAACTGCTTTGTAGGGCCTGGCTATCCAGATCGCCACGCAGGCGCAGGGCCATGGGGATGTGATAGGCGCTGCTGTCAGAATCCAGCTGCCAGAGGAACCACTGGCGTTCCTGGGCATAGGACACCGCCAGCGGCTGTTGCCGATCTACCAGGGAAATCGACTGGAGTTGCTGGGTGGTTTCCGGCCCCAGCAGGCGGACGAAATCTTCCAGCGACTCACCTTCGAACAGCAGCTTGAGCGGCGCTTCGATCCCCAGTTCCTGGCGGATACGCGACATCACCTGGGTGGCCAGCAGCGAATGGCCGCCGAGCTCGAAGAAGTTATCGCTCAAGCCAACCTGTTCCAGTTTCAGTACCTGGGCCCAGATTCCGGCCACTTGTCGTTCGCGCTCGCTGCGCGGGGCCACATGAGCCTGCTGCAACAGGCTGCCATCAATGGGCGGCAAAGCATTGCGATTGAGCTTGCCGTTGGCAGTCAGAGGCAACGCCTGGAGGAACAGCACATGAGCCGGAACCATGTAACCCGGCAGATGCTCGCGCAGCCCGGCCTTGATATCGTCCCGCAGCGGCAGTTGCTCCGAGACCAGATCCTGGCTGTTCCAATCCAGGCCAGCGGGCACCACATAGGCCACCAACTGCGGACCGTCCGGCCCCTCCGGGGCCAGCACCACCGCCTCGCGTACCCTAGGCAATTCCAGCAGCCGCGCTTCGATCTCCCCCAACTCGATGCGGAAACCGCGGATTTTCACTTGATGGTCGATACGACCGATGTAGCCGATCGAACCGTCTGCCTGGTAGCGCGCCAGATCGCCGGTACGGTAGAGCCGTCCACCAACCTCACCAAACGGGTCCGGGACAAACCGCGCTGCGCTCAAGTCACCGCGATTCAGGTAGCCCCAAGCCAACCCGGCACGCCCGATATACAACTCACCGACGCAGCCCTTGGGCACCGGTTGCAGGTTGCCGTCCAGCAAATACCAGGACATGTCGGGAATCAGCTCGCCGATTGGGCTTGCTCCCGCCAGGCTCAGGTCCGCCCGGGACAATGGACGGTAGGTCACATGCACCGTGGTTTCGGTGATGCCGTACATGTTCACCAGCTGAGGACGCTGATCGCCGAAACGCTGGAACCAGGGGTGCAGGGTATTGACCTCCAGGGCCTCGCCACCGAACACGATGTAGCGCAACCGATGCTCCGGCTCGGCGTTACAGGCCACGTGCATCAATTGACGGAACGCCGACGGCGTCTGGTTGAGTACGGTCACGCCCTCGGCGCAAAGCAACGGGTAGAAGTCCTGGGCCGAACGCGCCACCTCTTGAGGCACGATCAGCAACCGCCCGCCGTACAGCAAGGCACCGAAGATCTCCCAGACCGAGAAATCGAACGCATAGGAGTGGAACAGGCTCCAGACATCCTCGGAGCCGAACTGGAACCACGCCTGGGTAGCCGCGAACAGACGCAGGACGTTGTGGTGCGGTTGCAAGGTGCCCTTGGGCTTGCCGGTGGAGCCGGAGGTATAGATCACATAGGCCAAGTCCTCGGGTGTTACCCCAACTTCGGGGTTGTCGGTCCGATAGCCGTCCAGTGGCTGCTCCAGCAACCAGGTGCGGCCGGCAAACGCCGGCAAACCCTGCTGCAGGTGCTCCTGGGTGAGCAGCAGCGCAATGGCGCTGTCATGCATCATGTGCTGCAGACGATCCTGGGGATAAGCCGGGTCCAGCGGCACATAGGCACCGCCAGCCTTGAGAATCGCCAGCAAGCCGATGACCATCTCCAGGCTGCGCTCCACCGCCAGCCCCACCAGGACATTGGGCCCCACGCCCTGTTCAATGAGCTTGTGCGCCAGGCGGTTGGCCCGCTCGTTGAGCTGCTGGTAGTCCAGGCTCTGTCCGCCGAAGGTCAGAGCCATGGCCTGAGGCGCCCTGGCGGCCTGGGCCTCGATAAGCTGATGGACACAGGCCCGGGAAGAGAATGCCTGCTGCTGCGGGTTCCACTGGCCAAGGATCTGCGCCTGCTCATCGGCCTCGAGCAAGGGCAACAGGCCGATGCGCTGCTGCGGCTGGCGGACCACGCCTTGCAGCAACTGACGCCAATGGGTGGCCAGGCGCTCGACGGTGGCGGCGTCGAACACATCGCAGGCATAGACCAGGGACGCGGCGATCCGGCCCTGGGTTTCCACGGTGTCCAGGGTCAGGTCGAACTGCGCCGACTGCCCCTGGGAATCCAGGGCCTCGATGCTCAGGCCCGGCAGGTTTAGGGGTTTACCTGTGCCCGCCGCTTCCACCTGATGATTGAACATCACCTGGAACAGCGGGTTGTGGCTCAGGCTGCGCTCCGGCTGCAAGGCCTCCACCAATTGCTCGAAAGGCAGGTCCTGGTGCGCCTGCGCCGCCAGGGCGGTCTGGCGCACCTGCTGCAGCAACTGGCTGAAGGACATCTGTCCGTCGATCTCGGCCTTGAGCACCTGGGTGTTGACGAAGAAGCCGATCAGGCGCTCGGTTTCGACCCGGTTGCGGTTAGCAATGGGCACACCGACGCGGATATCGGCCTGGCCGCTGTAGCGGTGTAGCAGAGTCTGGAAAGAAGCCAGCAACAGCATGAACAGGGTCACCCCTTCCCGCTGGGCCAGGCTGCTCAGGGCTGCACTCAACGGCTGCTCCAAAATCAGCTCCAGGCGCCCGCCCCTATGGCTTTGCACCGCGGGGCGCGAGCGATCCAGAGGCAGCTCGAGCAAGGGTTGCTCGCCACCCAGTTGCGCAGTCCAGTAGGCCAGTTGTCGCTCCTTTTCACCGGCCTCCATCCAGTGGCGCTGCCAAATGGTGTAGTCGGCATACTGGATCGGCAGCGCCGGCAACGGCGCCGGCTGCCCTTGGCAGTAACCGATATAGAGCGCGATCAGCTCCTCCACCATGACCTGCATCGACCAACCATCGGAAACGATATGGTGTTGGGTCATGACCAGCACATGGTCATCCTCGGCCACTTGCAACAGGCCGACCCTGAGCAGCGGCCCCGCCAGCAGGTCGAACAACTGCCGGGTCTGGACCTGGACGAAGTCCTGCACGGCCGTGTTGATCTGCAGCTCGCTCGACTGTGCCGGCAGCGACTGGCGCACCAACTCCAGGGACGCCTCGGGGGCGACCACCTGTGCTGCCGCATCTTCATCCTCGACAAAATGCGTACGCAGGCTTTCATGCCGGGCGATCAGGCTGTCGAAGCTGCGCTGCAGGGCCTCGACATTCAATTTTCCACGCAGTCGCAGAGCCTTGGGAATGTGATAGGCAGTGCTCTGCGGCGCCAGTTGCCAGAGGAACCACTGGCGTTGCTGGGCATAGGAAAGCGGTATGCGCTCCTGGCTCAGCCGTACCTCGGGAATCGGCAGGTTGGCCGGGGAGATGCCCTGTTCGAGCATTTTCTGCAGGTAGACCTGGCGCTTCTCCAAGGGCAAGAGGATGAAGCCCTTGACGATTTTCAACGCGGTGGTGTTGTCCATTACACAGCCTCCATTTCGTCAAGTAACAGCTCCAGCGCACTCAGGTCGGCGCTTTGCACCTGACCAGCAGCCTGTTGCAACTGGTTGACGAACAGCCCCAGGGTTGGAAATTCAAACGCCATCTGCACGCTGACCTGACGTCCAAGCTTGAGCTGGACTCGAGAGACCATCGAAGTTACCAACAAGGAATGTCCACCTAGTTCAAAGAAGTTATCGTTCATACCCACCTGCTCGACCTCGAGCACTTGGGCCCAGATCGCCGCGACCTGTTGTTCCAGCTCGCTCTCTGGGGCTATGTAGGCCTGCTGCCACAAGCTGGCATCTGCCTGTGGCAGGGCCTTGCGGTCCAGCTTGCCGTTGGGGCTCAACGGCAAGGCCTCGAGGAACAGCAAGTGGGCCGGCAACATGTAGTCCGGCAACACCTCTTTGAGCGCCGCTCTCAGTTGCTCGCGCAACTGCGCCTGGTCTTCCTGGCTATCCGCTGCGACGCCGGCGGCCGCCACCAAGTAAGCCACCAGTTGTGGCCCACCAGCCGCCTCCTGGGCCAGGACCACTGCTTCGCGCACCTGCATCTGTTCCAACAACCGCGCTTCGATCTCGCCCATCTCGATACGGAAACCGCGGATCTTCACCTGATGGTCGATGCGCCCGGCGTACTCCACCACGCCATCGGCGTCATAGCGGGCCAGGTCGCCGGAACGGTACAGGCGCCCACCATCGGTGCTGAACGGGTCAGGAATGAAGCGCTCCGCCGTCAACCCCGGACGATCGTGGTAACCACGAGCCAGCAGCTCACCGCCAATCATCAGCTCGCCGGTGGCACCGCTGAGGGTCAGGTTGCCACTGTTGTCCAGCAGGTAGATGGAGCGACCCGGCAAGCCCTTGCCCAGAGGGATCTGGCTTGGCAGGGCTTCACCGTCCTGCAGGTAGCGACTGCAGTCATGGGTGGTAACACTCACCGTGGCCTCGGTGGGCCCATAGGTGTTGAGCAGGCAGGCGTGCTTCAAGCCGGCCTTCTTCCAGGCCGCCACACCTTCGGCCGCCATCGCTTCGCCACCCAGGTTGAGCTGGCGCAGGCGCCCGAAGTCACGGGGTTCACCAGCAGCAAAATCCTTGCCCAACATGAACCAGTAGGCGGTGCTCAAGTCGACGATGCTGATACCCTGCTCGATCAACTCGCGGTAGAAGGTTTCGCTGTCCCACAGCTCCTTGCCGCGAATCACTACCGAGGCGCCGCAGATCAGTGCCGGATACAGCTGTTCGACAAAGGCGTCGAAGTTGAAGGTCGAGAACTGCAGGCCACGATCTGCTGCACTCATGTTGAAGTAATCACGAGAAACCTGGGCATGCTGGCTCAAGGCGCTATGACTGATACCCACGCCCTTGGGCCGGCCAGTGGAACCCGAGGTGTACATCACATAGGCCAGATTGTCGGCTTGCGCCCGTGGCGATGGATTTTCCAGGGAATAGCCTTCAAAGCCCTGCTGATACGAGTCCAGGCACAGATGGGGTATTTCTACGGCCCCGCGCAGGCGCTCCAGCAACGGCGACTGGGTCAGTAGTAGCTGGATCCCGCTGTCCTGCATCATGTAGTGCAGGCGATCCTGGGGATATTCAGGGTCCAGGGGTACATAGGCGCCGCCCGCCTTGAGCACCGCCAGCAGGCCGACGATCATCTCCAAGCCACGCTCCACCGCGATACCAACCCGGACATCCGGACCGATGCCCAGTTCGATCAGCTTGTGGGCCAACTGATTGGCCCTCTGGTTGAGCTGGCCGTAACCCAGTTGCTGGCCGGCGCATAGCAGTGCCAGCGCATCCGGAGTCTGCTCGGCCTGGACCTCGACCAACTGCTGGACGCAGAGCGGCGACAGATGTCGCGCCGGGATACGACTACGCTGCTGCTCGATCAAGCCACGTTCGGTGGCGCCGATCAAAGACAGTTCGCCAATGCTGCATTGCGGCTGCTCCACCATGACCATCAGCAACTGCTGCAGATAAGCCGCCAATTGCTGGATATTCGCCTGGCCGAAATGCTCCAGGGCATAGCTGTAGTCGAACGCCAAGGTCTGCCCCAGGTAGACCGACAGCGTCAGGGGATAGTTGGTCTGCTCATGGTTGGCAGCTACGCCAAAGCTCAATTGCGCCGGAGCGCCTTGCGCAAGGGCCTCGGATACCGGGTAGTTCTCGAACACCAGGATGTTGTCGAACAGAGCCTCGCCTCCCAGACCGGCCCAGCGCTGTACTTCGTACAACGGTGTGTGCTCGAAGTCGCGCAGGGCCAGGTTGCGCTCCTGCACCAATTGCAGCCAATCGCCGACCGGCATGTCCGGACGTGGCGCGGCCACCACCGGCAAGGTATTGATGAACAGGCCGATCTGCTGCTCCACGCCCTTGAGTTCCGCCGGGCGGCCAGACACCGTGGCACCGAACACCACCGTGTCCTGTCCGGTATAGCGCTGCAACAGCAGCAACCAGGCCGCTTGCACCAATGTGTTGACCGTGACCTTCTGCTGTCGAGCGAACTCGCTCAAGCGCTGGGTCTGTTGCAGGTCCAGGTGCTGCTGATAGGCGGCGTAGCCTTGGCCAGTCGGAGCCTGATCGCTACGGCTAATGGCCTGGGCCAACCGGGTCGGTTCATCCAGGGTCGCCAGTTGCTGCTTCCAGAAATGCTCGCTGAGCGTTGCATCCTGACGTTGCAGCCAGGCGATGTAGTCGCGATAGCGCCCGGGCACCTGGCTGGCGAACTGTCCTGCATAGCGTTGCAGCACTTCACCCAGCAATCGCGAGTTGCTCCAGCCATCCATCAGGATGTGGTGGTTGGTATAGATAAGGTGGTGGCGTTTCTCACCGGTACGCACCAAGGTCAGGCGTAGCAGCGGCGCGGCCAGCAAGTCGAAGCCACGCAGGCGCTCTTCCTCGGCCAAGCCATCCAGGGCTGCTGGCGCGAACTCGGTTGCCCGCCAGTCATGCTCGACAAAGTCCAGGTGGGCGCGCTTGCTCACTACCTGGATCGGCGCGGGCAATTCGCCCTGCCAGAGGAAACCGCTGCGCAGGATGTCATGGCTGTCGATGGCCGCCTGCCAAGCCTGGCGGAAACGCTCAGGCTCCAGCCCATCCACGTCCAGCCGCAGTTGGTTGATGTAATCGCCCGCGCCCTGCTCGTAGAGGGTGTGGAACAGCATGCCCTGCTGCATCGGCGACAGTGGATAGAGGTCTTCGACCTCTGCCAGCGCCAATGGCAGTTGGTCCAGTTGCTGCTGGTTCAGGCCCGCCAACGGGAAGTCCGAAGGGGTTACACCGCGGTGCTCGGGCTGGCTGCAATGCTCGATCAGCGCCTTGAGCTCTCGGGCGTAGTCATCCGCCAGGCACTGGATGGTCGTGCTATCGAACATGGCCTGGCTGAAAGTCCAGCCCAGTTTCAATTGGCCGCCATAGACCTGGCCGTTGATGCTCAACCAGTTGCCTAGTGGAGCCTGGGCGTCCTGATCGCGACCCTTGGCTTCAGCGCTCGGGGCAAACCAGGCATCCGGCTCGTCGAAGCTGCCGTCGAACTGACCCAGGTAGTTGAAGGTGATGCGCGGCACCGCCAGCGCAGCCAGGGTCTGTTGTGCGGCCTCATCCCCCAGGTAACGCAAGACGCCAAAACCTAGGCCCTTGTTCGGTACCGCGCGCAGTTGCTCCTTGATGAACTTGATCGAGTCGGCCAGGGCCGGCTGCGGCGTCAGCTTCACCGGGAACACGCTGGTGAACCAACCCACGGTGCGGCTCAGATCGATACTGTTGAACAGCTCCTCACGGCCGTGGCCTTCCAACTGCACCAGGGCGCTGTCCTGGCCGGTCCAGCGGGTGATGACCCGGGCCAGTGCAGTGAGCAGCAGGTCATTGATCTGGGTGCGGTAAGCCGCTGGGGCATCTTGCAACAAACGCTGGGTATGAATCTGGTCCAGCTCGGTGCTGACGCTCAGTGCATCCTGGAGCACTGTCTGGCCGGTGGCCCGATCACAGGGCAAGTCCGACTCTACGCCTTGTAGCTGCGCCTGCCAGTAACCCAGCTCCTGCTGCAACGCCGCGCTGCCGGCATAGGCCTGCAATTGCCCAGCCCAAGACTGGAAAGAACTGGTCTTGGCCGGCAGCTTGATGGCTTGCCCGGCAGCTTGCTGCGCCAAGGCTTGCTGCAGATCCTCCAGCAGCACTCGCCAGGACACTCCATCCACCACCAGGTGATGGATAGCCAGCAACAAGCGCTGGGAGCCGTCTTGTAGAGTGAAGAGCACTGCACGCAGCAAAGGCCCCTGTTGCAGCTCGAGGCTGCGTTGCGCCGCATCGCACAAGGATGGCAGCGAACCTTCGGTGACATTGTCCGCCAGCCACAACAACGCATCGGTTTGCATCGCTGCCAACGGCGCCGAGGTCACTTGCCCCAGCGGCGTATAAGTTGCGACCCAGGCTGGGGTTTTCTCAACAAAATTCAGCCGCAGGCCGTCGTGATGTTCGAGCAAGGCATGCAACCCCTGCTCCAATGCCTTGGCGCTCAGGGTCTTCAATGGCTTGAGCAGCACCGACTGGTTCCAGTGATGCCGTTCCGGTACCGGTGTCTCGAAGAACCACTGCTGGATCGGCAGCAGCGGCATCTGCCCACGCACCGGGCCCTGGTCGATCTGCAAACCACCCTCGCCCTGCTCCGCCACCGTGGCCAGCCCCTGCACCGTCTGGTGCTGGAACAGGTCCTTGGGGGTGAAGCGGATTCCCGCCTGGCGGGCACGGCTGACCACCTGGATCGAGATGATCGAGTCGCCACCCAGCTCGAAGAAGTTGTCGGTGACGCCCACCTGCTCAAGCTTCAGCACATCGGCCCAGATCGCGGCGATCTGTTGTTCCAGCTCGTTTTGCGGCGCCACGTAGGTCTGCTGCATCAGCTGCGCATCGACTTTCGGCAGCGACTTGCGGTCCAGCTTGCCGTTCGGTGTCAGCGGCAGTGCTTCGAGGAACAGCAGGTAGGTCGGCACCATGTAGTCCGGCAGGCTTTCCCGCAGGCGGGCCTTGATGCTCTCGCGCAGTTGCGCCTGGCGCTCGTTGCTCGATGCCACCTCGGCGTCCACTGGCACGATGTAGCCCACCAGTTGCTGGCCGCTCGGCCCTGGCTGGGCGATCACCGCCACTTCCAGCACCGGGTCCTGCTCCAGCAGGCGCGCTTCGATCTCGCCCAGTTCGATACGGAAGCCCCGCACCTTGACCTGGTGGTCGACACGCCCCACGTACTCCACCAGGCCGTCAGTACGGTAGCGCGTCAGGTCACCGCTGCGGTACAACCGGGCACCGGTGGTGCTGTAGGGGTCAGGGATAAAGCGTTCCGCCGTCAGCCCCGGACGATCCAGGTAACCCCGGGCTACGCCCAGGCCACCCAGGTACAGCTCGCCCGCCACGCCCACCGGCAACAGGTTGAGGTTGGCATCGGCCACGTAGGCGCTGCGGTTGCCAACGATGTTGCCGATCGGCGCATAAGCCGCATCGCACGGGTCCCCCGCCTTAGCCTTCCAGATCAACGGCGTAACCACCGTCTCGGTCGGGCCGTAGCCGTTGAAGATGTACTTCGGACGCAGCACCCGCCACGCCAGGTCGTAACTGGCCTGGGGCACGGCATCGCCGCCGAAGCAGTAGACCCGCACCGCCGGTGGGTTGCCGTCGCGCTCGGCGTGTACCGCCAGTTGTTGCAGGTACACCGGCGGGAACACACCGACGGTGACGCCGTAGCGATGCATCTGTTCGTAGGTGAATTCCGGCGACCACACACTATCGTCGCGGATCAGCACGCTGGCGCCGTAGATCAGCGGGTGCATCCAGCCTTCGTGGGAGCCGTCGAAGGCGAAGGACATGAAATGCAGCTCGCAGTCCGCCGGGCTCATTTCATAACGCTCGCCGGTGGCCAGGCTGTGCATGGCCAGCGGGCCATGGGACACCGCCACGCCCTTGGGCAAGCCGGTGGAGCCGGAGGTGTAGATCACATAGGCCAGGTTTTCCTCGGCCAGATCCACCTCCGGGCTGGTCGCAGGATAGGCCGCAAAATCCGCCGCGCCTTCGACGCTGAGGGTCGGCAAACCGTCCGGGATCGGCAAGCGCTCCAGCAGGTGATCCTGGGTCAGCAGCAGCCACGCGCCGCTGTCCTGCATCATGTAGCGCAGGCGATCCTGGGGGTATTCGATATCCAGCGGCACATAGACCCCGCCGGCCTTGAGCACCGCCAGGAAGGCCACCATGATCTCCGCGCAGCGCGGCATGGCAATGGCCACCCGCACCTCCGGGCCCACTCCCAGCTCGATCAGCTTGTGCGCCAGTTGGTTGGCTTGCGTATCCAGCTCGCGATAGCTCAGGCGCTGCTCGGCGAAGAACACCGCTGGCGCATCCGGGGCCTTGGCCGCCTGGTCGGCGAACAGTTGATGGACAAAGCGGTGAGTCGGGTAGACCACATCGGTGTGGTCCCACTCCTGGCGAATGCGCCGCTGCTCGTCCTGGTTCAGCATCAGCAGCTCGCCGATCGCTTGCTGCGGCTCGAGCATGCCCTGCAGCAGGTTTCGCCAATGATCGGCAAGACGCTCGATAGTCGAAACCTCAAACAGCTCGCCGGCGTAGATGAACGATGCATTGATCCCCGCGTCAGTCTCCAGGGTCTCCAGGGTCAGGTCGAATTGCGCCGTGCCGCCCTGAAGGACCATTTCTTGCGCCACAAGCCCTGGCAGGCTGGTGCCATCGGTACTTTCTCCGGCGATGCTCAAATGGTTGTACATCACCTGGAACAGCGGGTTCTGGTCCAGCGCACGCTGCGGCTTGAGGGCATCCACCAGGCGATCGAATGGCAGGTCCTGGTGGGCCTGGGCGGCCAACGCGGTCGCCTTCACCTGGCGCAGCAACTGCCCTACGACGAGGCTCGGCGCCAGGTCGACGCGCATGACCAGGGTGTTGACGAAGAAACCCATCACGCCTTCCATTTCCTGGTGGCGTCGATTGCTCACCGGAACCCCGATGCGGATATCCGGTTGATCCGAGTAGCGATGGAGCAAGAGCGCGAAGGACCCGAGGAACAGCTGGAACAGCGTCATGTCGTGGGCCTGCGCCAAGCGGCGCAGCCCTTGCTCCAGATCCACCGGCAAACGCAACCCCAAACGCTCCTGCCGATGGCTGACCAGCGCCTGGCGCGGGTGATCCACCGGCAGCTCCAGCACCGGGTGCTCCAACCCCAGTTGCTCGCGCCAGTAGTCCAGCTGGCGCTGCTGCTCTCCTTGCTCGAGCCAGGCCCGATGCCAGCTGGCATAGTCGGCGTACTGCACGCTCAACTCATCGAACTGCGCAACATGTCCCTGGACGAAGCCGCGGTAGAGCGCAACGAATTCCCGCGCCAGCACACTCATGGATGCACCATCGGAAATGATGTGGTGCAGCGTCACCACCAACAGGCAGTCCTGCTCCGCAATCTGCAGGACGCGGGCCCGACACAGCGGCCCGCGCTCCAGATCGAACAACTCCTGGGTCTCTGCCAGGGCGCGAGCCCGGATCGCCTCGTGGGACAGGCCCGGGGCAAGACTCTCCCAAGCCAGGGCAATCTCGCCCTGAGGGTGTACGACCTGGCACAGGGAGTCCTGGTTCTGGGTAAAAGTGGTGCGGAAGGCTTCATGACGCTGCACCAGGACCTGGAAGGTCTGCCGCAGTGCCTCCGGGTCCAATACCCCCTGGAGCCGCACGATGATCGGTGTGTGATAAGCAGTGCTGTGCGGGTGCATCTGCCAGAACAACCACTGCCGCTGCTGGGCATGGGACACCGGCAGCGGCACCCCACGCTGCACGGCCTCGATGGCCGGCAGGCTAGCGGCGGCACAGTTCTGCACCTGCTCGACGAACTCGTCCAGGCGCGCCGTCTCGAACAGCACGCGCAAGGGCACATCAGCCGACAACAGCCGCCGCACGCGAGAGATAATCTGGGTCGCCAGCAATGAATGGCCGCCCAGGGCAAAGAAGTTGTCACCCAGGCCTACGCGCTCGACCTTGAGTACCTCTTGCCAGATCGACGCAATCCGCTGTTGCAGTTCGCTGACCGGCGCCACATGGACCTCGACCGATACCTGCTGTTGCAACGCAGGCAGTGCCCGCATATCCAGCTTACCGTTCGGAGTCAGTGGCATGTGCTCCAGCGCCACGAAATGCATGGGCACCATGTAGTCCGGCAACGTTGTGGCCAGTTGCCGGCGAATCTCCTGCCAGGCCTCCTCCGCCACCAGCCCCCCGGCCAGTACGACATAGGCCGCCACTTGCGGCTCATCGGCCGGCCGCACCACCTGCGCCACCGCATCCTCGACCCCGGGCAGTTGCTTGAGGGCAGAGGTGATCTCACCCAGCTCGATACGGTAACCACGAATCTTCACCTGATGGTCGATTCGCCCCAGGTAATCGAGCATGCCATCGTCCAGGTAACGCGCCAGATCCCCGGTCCGGTACAGGCGTTGGCCATCGCTGAAGGGGTCAGGGACAAAGCGCTCGGCAGTCAATGCCGCCCGGCGATGATAGCCACGCGCCAGCCCAGCTCCGCCCACGTAGAGCTCGGCAGGAGTGCCAGCGGCCACCGGTTGTAACGATGCATCCAGTACATGGGCACGCACGTTGGCCAGGGGCAATCCCAGGGGCACCACAGCCCGCGCATCATCCACCACGTCAGCGGCCATGGTCAGGGCGCCCACCGTGGTTTCCGTCGGGCCGTAGTGGTTGAACACCGCGCATTCTGGTGCCAATGCCTTGATTCTCGCGACCAGCCCGGTGGGGCAAGCCTCCCCTCCCAGTACCAGGCACTGCCTTGGCAAGGAACGCGCCGGCTGCTCGCACCCCATCAGCGCCAGCAGATGCGAAGGGACGATCTTCAACACGTCGATCTGCTGCACATGCAGATAGGCCGAAAAGGCCTCGGCATCCAAGCCGGTATCCAGATCGATGATATGCAGGCAACTACCGGAGCACAGGGCGCCGAACAACGTGGTATGCCCCAGGTCGGCGGCAATGGTCGAGACCACCGCCATATTGCGCGCAGCCCCCAGGGGCAGGCGCTGGATGATCGCCTGCACGTAGTTGGCCAGGGCTCCATGGGAAATGCTGACCCCCTTGGCCGTGCCAGTGGAACCTGAGGTGTAGATCGAGTACGCCAGGTTCGCCGCCTCGACCCGCGGTAGCGTGGCCGAATGGCCGACAATCGGGGCCCAGTTATCCGGGCGGTCCAGCAACAGGACACCGACCTGGCTCGCCACGGGCAAACGATCCTGGACCCGGGACTCGCTCAACAACAGACGCACGCCACTGTCCTCGAGCATATGGCCCAGGCGTTGTTCGGGATATTGCGGGTCCAGCGGCACATAGGCACCACCGGCCTTGAGTACCGCCAGCAAACCGACCACCATTTCCAGCGAGCGCTCCACGGCGATGCCCACCGGCACCTCCGGCCCCACTCCACGCGCCAGGAGAGCCACGGCCAGTCGATCGGCTTGCTGTTCCAGCTCGCGGTAGGTCAATACGCGCTCACCGAATACCAGGGCCGGCGCATCGGGCTGCAAACGAACCTGCTCACTGAACAGGTCGAGCACCGAATCGGCGCTGAATGACTGGACCATTCCGGCGCCCCGATCCAGGGTTTCGCGGACCTGGCCGGCATCGAGTAGCGTCAGCTCGGCAATCGCCGAGTGCGGCTCGCGCACCATCGCCCACAGCAGGTTCTGCCAATGCCCCGCCATGCGCTCGATGGTCGACTGCTCGAAGAGCTGGCAGTCGTAGGTAAAAGCCGCTTGCAGGCGACCACCACGCTCGAAGGTATCCAGCGTCAGGTCGAATTGTACGGTTCGCTCGTTGCGTGGCAGTGCCTGTACCTCCAGCCCCGAACGACTGCGCAAGGCGGCCAGTTCGGTAACTTGCGGCTGATGGTTGTAAAGCACTTGGAACAAGGGGCTGTGGCTCAGGCTGCGCTCCAGCTGCAACGCCTCCACCAGGCGTTCGAAAGGCAACTCCTGATGAGCCTGCGCACCCAGGGTGGTCTCGCGGATATCGGCCAGCAATTGCTCGACCGTCACCTGCAGGCTCAACTCCGTACGCAACACCTGGGTATTGACGAAAAAGCCGATCAAGCCTTCGGCTTCCTGGCGCGTGCGGTTGGCGATCGGCACACCGACACGGATATCCTGCTGACCGCTGTATCGAGACAGCAGCAGCTTGAACCCAGCCAACAATACGGCAAACAGCGTCACTCCCTGCTTGCGGGCCAAGCCCCCCAACTGCTGGGCCAGGGAAGGGTCCAGGTCGAGGTCCAGACGGCGCCCCTGACGGCTGGAATGGGCCTGGCGCGGATGATCGGTCGGCAGTTGCAGAACCGGATGCTCGTCCCCAAGCTTCGCCCGCCAGTACTCCAACTGCCGCTCCTGCTCTCCCGCCTCCAGCCAGCTGCGCTGCCACAAGGCATAGTCGCGGTACTGGATCGGCAAGGCCTGGACATCAAGGGATTCACCCTCGACCAAAGCATCGTAGGCACGCAGGAATTCCTCGATCAGCACCCCCATCGACCAACCATCAGCAACGATGTGGTGCAAGGTCAGGAGCATGACATGCTCCTGCGCGCCCAACTCCAACACACAAACCCGTAGCAACGGCCCTTGCTGCAGATCGAAAGGCCGGCGAGCCTCGGCATCGGCCCGCAGCTGTACTTCAGCCTCGCGCTGCTCGGGAGCGAGCCCACACAGATCCTGGTGGTCGATAGCCACCCGGGCCTCCAGGATGACTTGCCGAGGCTCGTCTTCTTCCAGACGAAACACCGTGCGCAGACTCTCGTGGCGGTCCAGCAACCAATCGAAGGCCCGGGCCAGCAGCCCGCGATCTAAAGGCCCTCGCAGGCGGACAGCGTTCGGCAGGTTGTAGGCGGCACTCTGCGGATCGAGCTGCCAAAGGAACCACATGCGCTGCTGCGCATAGGACAGCGCCTGGCGGCCAGGTACAGCGACCTCCGCAGGAATAGGCAGCAGAGAGAAATCGACACCTTCCTTGTCCAGCGCCTTCAAGAACAGCCGACGCTTTTCCAGCGGCAGTTCAATGAATCTGCGGGCGAGCTTCAAGGAGTCTTCTGCATTCATCGGGAGTCATCCGTACTTACTTGTTGGGTATCGGGCACTAGCCCAGTCATCCCTACGGAACGGATGAAGCCCCGGAAAAATTAACTCCGCGCACCGCCCAAACGACCAATGCGCATGCCTCTACAGGCCACTGGAGGGTCAGCGGCGGCGGTAAATCCACCCAGTAATCCTTCGTTTCTTCTTCAATCCTTCCAGCAGCAGGTAATGCTCATGTCTTCCGCCCAATCGCTGACCGACATCCTCGCCCAAGGCTTGCGCAAACTGACCGGTATCGACCGACCAAAACCCAAGGGCTACCGGGTGATCAACGTCGAACTCAAGCAGCGCATTGCCCTCAGCCCCTCCCTGGTGCGCCTGGTATTCAGCGGCGATGACATCGCCCAGGCCCGCACCCTGGCCCCGGACCAGCGCATCAAGCTGCTGTTTCCCGCGGCCGACGGCAGCCCCCCGCAATTGCCGGTGGAGGGCGACTGGCATGCCGTGCGGCGCAAGCTGCCGAGCGAGCAGCAACCACCGATGCGCACCTACACCATCCGAGCGCTGCGCCTGCAACCGGCGGAGCTGGATGTGGACTTCGTGCTGCATGGGATCAATGGGCCGGCTTCGAGCTGGGCCACTTGTGCCCGACCAGGCGACCACCTGCAAATGGTGGTGCCGAACAAGGCCTTCAGTGGCGACCCCGGCGGTTATGAATGGATTCCACCAAGCGGCATCCGCAAGGTTTTGCTGATGGGTGATGAAACCGCTCTGCCTGCCATTGCCGGGATTCTCGAAGAACTCAAGCAATACCCGGACTACCCGGATGTGCAGGTGTTCATCGAGGTCCCCCACGAACATGACTGCATCGAGCTGGGCTGCCACCCGCTAACCCGGTTGAACTGGCTGCCTCGCGACCTGCTCGACGCCCAGCATGGCGAACCCTTGATCCATGCCGCTCGGGAGCTGGCCGAGCTGCCACCACCCAGCGCTGGAAGACGACCGGTCAAGAATGCCGGGCGCGACGAACAGGAACGTCCTTGGGAAACCGCAGCGCCAGCGGACAACCAGTTCTATGCCTGGGTCGCCGGCGAATCGGCCACGGTGATGAAGATCCGCCGCCACCTGATCAACGAACGCGGCCAGGAGCGGCGCAACCTGACCCTGATGGGTTATTGGCGCATGGGCACTTCGCTGGGTTGATCCGCGTCGCAGGGCCACGCCCTGCGACGCTTGAACCGCCTGTAGCCCTTAGCGGCTACAGGGACATGGCGACTTGTGGCTGGTGGCGGCGCCGATGCACCTCAAGGTGCCCCTTGATCAGGCTCAGCACCCTGGCCTCATGTTCATGGATGAAGAAATGCCCACCGGCGAGCATGTCCACCGAGAACCCGCCATGGGTCTCCTTGCTCCAGCCGATCAACTGTTCGGTGGTGGCGCGATCGGCCCTGCCGCCCAGCACGTGCACCGGGCAATTGAGCAGCGGGCGTTGCAGTGGACGGAAGCGCCCGCACAACAGGAAGTCGGCCCGCAGGATCGGTAACGTCAGGTTCATCAACTCCCGGTTGGCCAGCACTTCCTCACTGGTGCCGTTGAGGGTGCGCAATTGCTCGATCAGTTGCGCATCGGTCTTGGGTTCGGCAAAACCTCGGTCGTATTCGGTGCGCAAGGTCGGTGCTGCGGTTCCCGAAGCGAACAGCGCCACCGGTTCCGGGCAACCCAGGGCCCGCAGGGCATGGGCCAGTTCACAGGCCAGCAAGGCCCCCAGGCTGTGGCCGAACAAGGCATAGGGCGCACGCAAAGTGTCCCGGATTTCCAGGGCCAATTGCCCGGCCAGCTCACGCATGTCGGTGTGAAAGGGTTCGGCGAAGCGGGCGCCACGCCCGGGTAGCTCTACCGGCGACAGGTGCAGCCACTCCGGCAATTTGCGCCGCCAGCGGCTATAGACCATGGCACTGGCTCCGGAATACGGCAGGCACAGCAGGTTCAACTGGGTCACGGTTATCCCTCGACAAATGATCGCTCGGCACGCCCCTGAAAACCGATTGGGCCAGCCCAAACCGGGGGTGATTCACCTCGGTGGCTCGGGACCTTTTTCCAGGGGCTGCACAAGCAAAACGCGATACGCCCGAGACAAATTAGTCCCGATTGCCCTCAACGCAAACGCCGATAGCTTTGCAGCGCCGCGCCCAACACCACCCCTCCACCGGCCAGGGCCAGCCAGAAACCGCTGCGGGCACCGAAGTGATCCACCAGGGCGCCGGAACCCGCCGCCCCCAGGGCCACGCCAATACCCAGGCCGGTGACCAGCCAGGTCAAACCCTCGGTGAGCTTGGCCGGCGGCACGATACGCTCCACCAGGGCCATGGCCACGATCAGGGTCGGAGAAAAGAACAGCCCGGCGACGAACACCGCCAGCGACAGGCCGAGGACGTTGCTGGCCAGCAACAACGGCAAGGTGGTGACGGCCGTGGCGATGCCGCTGTACATGAACAAGCGGGGCAATGGCGTGGACAGTTTCAAGGCCCCGAAGGCGATACCCGCCAGGCACGAACCGGTGGCGTACATCGACAGCACGATGCTCGCCGCCGCCGGTTGCCCCTGTTGCTGGGCAAACGCCACGCTGACCACGTCCACCACGCCGACAATGGTGCCCATGGCCGTCATCAGCAACAGCAACATGCGGATCTGCCCGGAACGGATGATCGACCCCGAATGCTCTTCGTCATGGGGATGGACCGGCGGCTCGGTGGATTTCTGCACCACGAACAGCCCTACCCCCAGCGCCAGCATCAGCAGCGCCACTAGCGGCCCGGCCTCGGGAAACAGGCCGACGCTGAGGCCGACCGAGATCGGCGGGCCGACGATGAAGCACACCTCGTCCAGCACCGACTCCAGGGCGTAGGCGGTCTGCAACTGCGGCTGCCCTCGGTACAACTCGGTCCAGCGGGCCCGGACCATGGCCGACATGCTGGGCATGCAACCGGCGAGGGCGGCAAAGAGGAACAAGGTCCAGTGCGGGGCCTGCAGGCGCGTACACAACAACAGCGCCAGCAATGCGCCGCCACCCAGTCCGGCCGCCACAGGCAAAACCCGGCCCTGGCCGAAGCGGTCCACCAGGCGCGAGACCTGGGGCGCACAGAATGCCGTGGCCAGGGCGAAGGTGGCCGCCACCGAACCGGCCAGGGCGTAGCCGCCGTGCAACTGCGCCAGCATGGTGATCAGGCCGATGCCGGTCATGGAGATCGGCATGCGCGCGATCATCCCGGCCAGCACGAACGCCCGGCTGCCGGGGGCCTTGAACAACTCGCGGTAGGGGTTTGCCATGTACAACGACTCCTTATGGGTCCTCAGGGCGGCTTTGCAGTAGCTACACATACGCCGCGTATGTTAAAAAGCATGAAAACATACGCCACGTATGTCAATCCATCATGTGTTGGAGAATTGTTTTCATGAGCAGCCGCCCGCGCGCCGAAATGATCGAGGCCACCCGCGCCAAGCTGATTGCCAGTGCCCGCCTGGCCTTTGCCCGCCTGGGCTACGCCAAGACTTCCATGGACGACCTGACCGCTGAAGCCGGGTTGACCCGAGGTGCCTTGTATCACCACTTCGGTGACAAGCAAGGCCTGCTGGCCGCGGTGGTGGAGCAGATCGACAGCGAGATGGACGCCCGCCTGGACCAGGTCAGCGACCAGGCCGGTGATCCCTGGGAGGGTTTTACCCAGCGTTGCCGGGCCTACCTGGAGATGGCCCAGGAGCCGGAAATCCAGCGCATCGTCCTGCAGGACGCCCGGGCCGTCCTGGGCGAACGCCTGCCGGACCAGGAACACTGCATCGACTCCCTGGGCCAGCGCCTGCAAGCCCTGGCCGAGGCCGGGATCATCAGCCCCGCACCGAGCCAGGCCTTGGCCCGCCTGGTCAATGGCAGCCTTGTGGATACCGCGCTGTGGATCGCCGCCGACGCAGCGCCCGGAAAACGCCTGGAACAAGCGCTGCAGGGCCTGGAACTGCTGTTGCGGGGATTGCGCGCCAAGCCCTGAGTGAACTCCCGGGGCGCTGCGCAGGTCAGCTCAACAGAAGCCGGGCGTCCTCGCCCGGCCTGACCTTCGCCCCGCCCATCGCCTGTGGCATGGGCCTGAACCCGGAGTCTTGCGACCATGGCCGAGCAGCATCCTGCGACCCAGCGTCCCATCGACGCCCACGGCATCATCGGCGACATGCGCAGCGCCGCCCTGGTGGACGACCAGGGCAGCATCGACTTCTTCTGCTGGCCGGAATTCGACAGCCCGACGATCTTCTGCGCCCTGCTGGACAGCCCCAGCGCCGGGATCTTCCAGCTGGCGCCGGCGCTGGCCAATGCCCGCCGCCAGCAGATCTACCTGCCCGACAGCAACGTCCTGCAGACCCGCTGGCTGGGCAACGAAGCGGTGGTGGAAGTCACCGACCTGCTGGCCATCGATGAAGACGTCGAGCTGTTGCCGCTGCTGATCCGCCGGGTCCGAGTGGTCAGCGGCCGGGCCAGGCTGCACCTGCACTGCGCGCCACGGCTGGATTACGCCAGGGCCAGCACCCAGGCGCGGATGGACGGCGCCGCGGTGTGCTTCCAGGCCCCTGGACAGCCCGGCCTGCGCCTGGTGGGCGACCGGCCGCTGCAGTTGGAGCAGGACGCGGCCGTGGCCGAATTCGAGCTGGAACAAGGCCAGAGCGCCGAGTTCATCCTCGGCGGCAGTGACGATCCGCGGGTACAGTGCGGCGCCGGCGACCTGCACCTGAGCCGCACCCTGAGGTTCTGGCGCGACTGGATCGGGCGCTCCAACTACCGCGGGCGTTGGCGCGAGATGGTCAATCGCTCGGCCCTGGCGCTCAAGCTGCTGACCTCCAGGCGCCACGGCGCGATTCTCGCCGCGGCGACCTTCGGCCTGCCGGAAAGCCCGGGCGGGATACGCAACTGGGACTACCGCTACACCTGGGTCCGCGATGCGTCGTTCACCGTCTACGCCTTCATGCGCCTGGGCTACGTCGAGGAAGCCAACGCCTACATGCGCTGGCTGCGCGGACGGGTCAGCGACTGCCATGGCAAGCCGACGAAACTCAACGTGCTGTATGGCATTGACGGGCGCCAGGAACTGCCGGAAATGGAGCTTGCGCACCTGTCCGGCCACGGCGGCGCACAGCCGGTACGCATCGGCAACCAGGCCTACGAACAAGTGCAGCTGGACATCTTCGGCGAGCTGCTGGATGCGGTGTACCTGGTGAACAAGTACGGCGAAGGAATCTCCCACGAGGGCTGGAAACACACGGTGCAGGTGGTGGACCGGGTCTGCGCCGGCTGGCAGCACAAGGACGTGGGAATCTGGGAGATGCGCGGCGAGCAGCATCACTTCCTGCATTCGCGGCTGATGTGCTGGGTGGCGGTGGACCGGGCCATCCGCCTGGCCTCCAAGCGCTCGCTGCCGGCGCCCTTCGCCCGCTGGGACCAGGCCCGCCAGGCCATCTACGACGACATCTGGAGCCAGTTCTGGAACGAAGAGCGCGGGCACTTCGTCCAGCGCATCGGCAGCACCGCCCTGGACGGTTCGATGCTGTTGATGCCGCTGGTACGCTTCGTCGGTGCCCGTGATCCACGCTGGCTGTCCACCCTGGAGGCCATCGAGAACAGCCTGGTGCGCGACGGCATGGTCTATCGCTACCGCAACGACGACAGCCGGATCGACGGCCTGGACGGTACCGAGGGCGCGTTCGCCGCCTGCTCGTTCTGGTACGTCGAATGCCTGGCCCGGGCCGGGCGCCTGGAGCAGGCGCACCTGGAGTTCGAGCAATTGCTGCGTTATGCCAACCCCCTGGGCCTGTACGCCGAGGAGTTCGACCCCCACGGCCGCCACTTGGGCAATACGCCCCAGGCCCTGACCCACCTGGCGCTGATCAGCGCGGCCTGTTTCCTCGACCGGCGCTTGAGCGGCGACAAGGAGGTCTGGCAACCTTGAGCGCCGCCTGTGAGCACAGGCGCCCTCCTCCCCGGCCCAATGGATGTGCCCATGCCCGACTCACCGATCATCGCCGTGATGATCCACGCCGCCGACTGGCGCGCCGCCACTGACTGGTACGCCCAGGCGTTTCCCCAGGCCCGCCGGGTGCGGCATGAGCCCGATGATTTCGGGCACCTGCAACTGGGCGAGCTGGCCCTGGAAATCGTCCCCAGCGACGCCAAGGTCGGCCAGGGCCCGGCGGGCAGCGTGGTGTACTGGCGCGTCGCCGACCTATCCGGTGAACTGCAGCGCCTGGAGGCCCTGGGCGGTCGCTTGTATCGCGGCCCCATGGCCATCGAAGGTGGCGAGTGGATCTGCCAGGTGCAGGACCCCTGGGGCAACTGCATCGGCCTGCGCCAGCCGGCGCCCTTGGCCTGAGGTGAAAAATGGCGCTCCTCCTTCAAGCAGCGTGTCCACAGCACCGACCTGCAAGTGAAGCCGGTGCGGCGAGCGACACCGCGCTAGAATCCGCCCCTCGACTTTCCCCTGGAGCCCCCTCATGAGCCTGGAGTTGCACCTTGAAGCCGACAAACGCCTGACCACGGCGCTGCTCGGCCGTCTGCTGGAGGGTCTTGCGGGAGCCGAAATGGCCCCAGCGTCCGGAGGCCTGCAGGCGACCTTCCCATCAGGGCTGAGCCTTGACAACGAGGATTCGAACCTGGAGCCCGAAATCCGCGCCGAAGACCGCAAAGGCTGCGACTTCGCCGTCGGCCTGCGCTGCTACTTGCGCATCAAGGGCCCCGAACCCGAGGGCCACAGCGCCCTGGATGACCTGCGACGACTGCTGGACAGCATTGCCCAGAACAGCGAGGCGCTGTTCATCCTCTCGTTCCAGTACGAATCCACGCTCTACTGGCGCGACGCCGACGGTCTGCATGAAGCCTGAGCCACGAAACCACCACGAGTGACACCACCCCGATGAAAACACTGGTCGCCCTGTTTGCCCTGCTGTTCAGCAACGTCGCCCTGTGCGCCTCGTTCAGCGACTCCCCCGAAGCTCTGGTGCGCCAGTTCATTGCCGACTATCAGCAGTGGAGCGACAACGCCAGCGCACGCCAGCCGGTGGACGCGCCCCTGCAATCGCTCGACCTGGCGCAGCAGGAGTACGCCCGGTTGCTGGCCAAGTTCTGCCTGCCGGGCTTCCAGGGCCAGCCGATTGCCTTCACCTCCCCGGCCAGCCACGGCACGGGCTATGAGCAAGTTCTCTCGAGCAGCCGTACCGGTGATCGCGCGCTGGTGAAAACCCGGGCGATCACGCCCGGTACGGGGTTTGCCGCCGATTATCACTACCAGCTGATCTTCCGTGACCAGCGCTGGTACCTCAGCGAAGTGTTCTACGTGGACGATGAGGGCCAGTACGAATCGCTGTAGATCACCTGCAAGCCATTTTTGCGCTAGGGTGTTGCGAGCCACCGAATACCGGAGTCGCCATGCCCAGCCCAGCCGCCCTGCATCACGCCACCACTGCCAGCCTGCATATCGCCTACGAGGAACACGGCCCGCGTGGTGGCGAGCCGGTGATCCTGCTGCACGGTTTTCCCTACGATCCACGGGCCTACGACGAGATCGCGCCGCCCCTGGCCGAGCGCGGTTATCGAGTGATCGTGCCGTACCTGCGCGGCTATGGGCCGACGCGCTTCACCCACCCGGGGATCATGCGTTCCGGGCAACAGGCGGCACTGGCCCAGGACCTGCTGGAGCTGATGGATGCCCTGCAACTGCCCACGGCCACCCTGGCCGGCTACGACTGGGGCGGACGCGCGGCGTGCATCGTCGCGGCCCTCTGGCCGCACCGGGTGCGCGGCCTGATGAGTGCCGACGGCTACAACATCCAGGACATCGCCAAGGCCTGTGAGCCCCGGGCTCCGGAAACCGAGCTGCGGCTCTGGTACCAGTACTACTTCAATACCCAGCGCGGGGTGGATGGCCTGTGCGCCAACCGCCGGGAATTCTGCGAGCTGCTGTGGCGCCTGTGGTCGCCGACCTGGCAACAAGGGCCCGGGCTCTATGGGTTGAGCGCGCCGTCCTTGGACAACCCGGATTTCGTCGAGGTGGTGATCCACTCCTATCGCCATCGCTTCGGCTACGCCCCGGGCGATCCGGCGCTGGAACCCATCGAGCAGGCGCTGCTGGCCCAGCCGCCGATCCAGGTGCCGACCATCGCCCTGTGCGGCGCCGACGATGGCGTCGGCGCGCCGCTGGTGCCGGACCCCGACGGCCCGCAGTTCACCCGCGGTTATGAACGGCGGATCTTGCCCGGGGTCGGCCACAACGTGCCCCAGGAGGCGCCGCAAGCCACCCTCGAGGCCCTGCTGGAGTTGCTGCAAGACGCTTGAAGAGCGCGACTGGCGCACGCCATGGCGGGGGAAAAATCGGTACACTGCGCGGCCTCGATCCCCCCACAGGACATGGAATGTTATCCGCCGCCTCTTCTTCACGCCCTGGCCTGCGCCGGGGCCTGGTGCTCTGGCTGTACGCCGCCGGCGCCGGCCACTTGCTCGCCGGCCTGCTGCTGACCTGGGCCGACCACCAGGCGCTGTTCAACGACTACCTGGCCAGCATCGAACAAGCCTTCTGGGGCGCCGCCGCCCCGGCGCCGGCCCGGGCCCAGCAGGTCTGGTGGCTGGGCCTGTTCGGCGCCACGCTGCAAAGCTACGCCCTGTACCTGCTGGCCCTGGTGTACCTGGGCGATCGCCTGCGCGCGCCGGCGGCCTGGGCCTGGCTGATGGTCGGGATCGTCCTCTGGGCGCCCCAGGACATGTGGCTGTCCTGGCAGGTGGGCATGTCGTCCCATCTGTGGATCGACAGCTTCGCCCTGCTGGTGCTGCTGCCACCTTTGGCCTGGCTGTACCGCCACGACCGCCTTACCTCTCGCTCTCTTTCGTAAAAGGATTTCATCATCGTGGCTGACTTGCCGTTCCTGCAGTGGGCCGTCGCCCTGCTGCTCGCCCAAGGGGTGCTGGGCGCCCTGGACACCCTCTACCACCACGAACTCACCGTGGCCCTGCCGCAACGCCACAGCGCGCGCAAGGAACTGAGCATCCATGCCCTGCGCTCGTGCTTCTACGGCGTGCTGTTCATGGGCATCGCCCACCTGGCGTTCCAAGGCATCTGGGCCTTGGTGATCGCCCTGCTGTTCGCCCTGGAGATCGGCCTGACCCTGTGGGACTTCGTGGTCGAGGACCGTAGCCGCAAGCTGCCGGCCATCGAGCGCATCATGCACACGGTGCTGGCGATCAATGCCGGCGCCTTCTTCGCCTTGTACGGCCTGCAACTGCTGGAATGGTCGCGCTTGCCCAGCGCCCTGGCCCCTATCGACCTGGGCTGGCAGGGCTGGGCCCTGAGCCTGTTCGCCGTGGGCGTGAGCGCCTCGGGGATTCGCGATGGCCTGGCGGCCCTGCGCTTGCAACGCCAGGGGCAGGCGATCAATCCGTTCACCGGCGGCGCAGGCAAGCGGGTGCTGGTCACCGGCGGCACCGGCTTCATCGGCGAAGCGCTGGTCAACCAGTTGCTCGACGCCGGCCACACGGTCAGCGTGCTGGCCCGGGACCCCTTGCGCGCCGCCTACCTGTTCGACGGTCGCGCCCGCTGCCTGCGCTCTTTGGACAAGCTGGGCCACGGCGAAGCGTTCGACGTGATCATCAACCTGGCCGGCGCCCCGGTGGCCGGGCCGCGCTGGTCGGCCAAGCGCCAGGCACAGCTGCTGGCCAGCCGGGTCGGCACCACCGAAGGCCTGCTCAACTGGCTGCAACACGCCCAGCACAAGCCGGCGCTGTGGATCCAGGCCTCGGCCATCGGCTTCTACGGGGTGCGCGATGCCAGCCAGGAACTGGATGAAGACGCCGCGCGTGGCGAAGGCTTCATGGCGGATTTGTGCGCCCGCTGGGAGTCTTCGGCCGAGCCCGCCAAACGCTTCGGCGTACGCCAGGTGGTGCTGCGCCTGGGTATCGTGTTCGGCCCCGGCGGCGCCCTCAAGCCGTTGCTGATGCCCTTCTACTTCGGTTTTGGCGGGCGCATGGGCGATGGTCGGCAGATCATGAGCTGGGTGCACCGCGACGATGTGCTGCAAGTGATGGCCCGCGCCATGCGCGATGAATCCCTGGAGGGCACCTACAACCTGGTGGCCCCGGATGCCGTGAGCCAGGGGCAGTTCGCCGAGAGCGTCGGCCAGTTGCTCAAGCGCCCGGTATGGCTGCATGTACCCGCAGCGCCGGTGCGGGCCCTGGCCGGGGAAATGGCCCAGCTGTTCTTCGATGGCCAGAAGGTGGTGCCGGCGCGGCTGTTGCAGGCCGGCTACCGCTTCCGCTACCCGACCCTGGACAGCGCCCTGCGCGATCTGGCCTGAACCGAGGAGCCTCGATGAGCAAGCCCCTGTTGTACTTGCTGGCGGGCAACGGCAGCGCCAGCGACTGGTGGGACGATGCCGTACCGCACTTTCGCCGTTATCGAGTGCAAACCCTGGAACTGCCGGGGTTCGGCGACAACCCACAACCACCGTGCGACGACCTGGGGCAGTACGCCGAGGCCCTGCTGGCGCTGACCGCCCCGGGCAACGCCATCGTCGCCGTGGGCATCAGCGCCCTGGTGGTGCTGCATGCCTTGCAGCGCCGTCCCGGGCACTTCTCCCGCAGCGTGCTGCTGTCGCCGGTGGGGGCCTTCCTCTGGCAACGGCGCCTGCCGGCGTTGATGTCGCCACTGCCGGTGCGGCTGTTGATCCACCGTTTGCTCGGCCAGCGTCCGGCCTGGTTCGCCCACAAGTTCTCGCGCCAGCGCTGGAGCCCCCAGCAGTACCGGCGCATGGGTGCAGGTTATGCCCGCTGCCGGGCCTTCGTGCCGCTGTGGGAGCAATTGCGGGCCGACACCGCGCTGCCGCTGCTGGAATGGATCGAAGACCCGGTGGAGCTGGTCTGGGGTGATCAGGACCAACTGCTCGGCAGCGCCCAGGCCGCAGCCTGGAGCGCGATCCTGGCCCGCGCCGACCTGCGGATCAGCCTGCGCCCGGGCTGGGGCCACTACCCGTGGATCGATGCGCCGGCCGAGTTCGTCGCCTGGATCGAGGCGCCCAACGATGGCTTCGTCGCCCACACCAAGGGCGGGCGCCTGCATCTTGCACAATGGGCCGGCCAGCCGGTGCCGGCCGCCCTGAGCCTGGACAGCGCCGAGGACCCGCGCCTGCCATCGCTCCTGGCCAGCCAGCCCGATGCCCTGTGGGCCGTGCGTTCCTCCAGCTATGGCGAAGACCAGGCCGACTCGGCCAACGCCGGGCTCAGCACCACCTACCTACGGGTGGCCGCCAGCGAAGTGGCGCAACGCATCAGCGAACTGCGCCGGAGCGGGGTCGAGGAAGTGGTGGTGCAGCGTTTCGTCCAGCCGGTGCTGTCGGGGATCGCCTTCGTGCGCCACCTGGCGGTGGAACTGGAATGGGTCGAGGGCCACCTGGAAAGCCTCGCCGATGGCCAGGCCAGCCCCGAGCGGGCGGTGCTGTCGCGCCTGGGCCAGGCTTGGGAAAGCGGCACCTTTACCACCCGCCACGGCCTGTCTGCCAAGGCCTTGTGGGACTTTCTGCAAGGGGTGCTGAAGGTTTTCCACTACGTCCCCGGCGACATCGAGTGGGCCTGGGATGGCCAGCAACTGTGGCTGCTGCAATACCGCCCAATCAGCGACTACGGCTGGCGCCGGCACCTGACCGCGGCCAACATCGCCGAGATCCTGCCACCACAACCCAGCCGCTTCGTCGAGTACGGCCAGCGCCGGGCAGCGGCCAGCATCCCGGCGATCATGGCCCGCTGGGACAGCCGGGTACTGGAGAACAACGAGCCGTTTACCGCCCTGTTCGGCGGCGCCTCCTACATCAACAACGACCTGTTCCTGGCGCGCCTGGCGGATTGGGGCCTGCCCTCCTCCGGTTATGCCGCCGAAGTCGGTGGCGCGGCCCCGGCCCTGCCCTTGCGGCCCCTGCGCCTGCTGCGCTCGCTACCACGCCTGCTGCGCATGCAATTCATCGCCCGCAGCCACCTGCTGACCCTGGAACCGGGCCTGCGGCGTTTCGAGCGGGAACTGGCGCAACTGCGCGAGGCCGGGGCCTCGGGCCAGCAACTGGCGGACTGGTTCAGCCGCTTCTACGTGTTCGTGGTCCAGGGCAACCTGTGCATCGCCACGGCCTTGGCCAGCAGCGGTGGCGCCCTGCTCGGTCGCCCGCCCACCGCCTACGACAACCTGGAGCACAGCCCCCATCGGTTGCCCTGGGAAACCGATCCCGGCACTGCGCGCCCGGCATGCGCGCCGCTGCCATTGCAGGCGTTCCCAAGCTGGAGCCCGGCCGTCGCCCTGGCCCATCGCCTGGGCCTGCCGGGCATGCGCGGCTACTACCTGCAAGTGCGCGAATGGTACCGGGACAACCTGATGCGCCTCTTCATGGGCCTGCACCATGCACTGCCCGAGGCCGATCGCGACTACTGGTTCGCTCCCCACGAACAGGTGCGCAGTCGCGGTGGCAGCTTCTGGCAGGACGGCCGCGAAGGCAGCGAGCAGGCCAGTGGCTTCATGATCTACCCGGGCCAGGCCCAGGGCATCCTCGGGGTGGACATTCTCCTGGAGGACACCCTCGACCCCGGCCGGCATGCCCACTACCAGCAGGCCCGGGCAGTGATCGCACGCATGGGCGGGCGCCTGTCCCATGGCTCGACCCTGCTGCGGGAACTGCGCAAGCCCTCGGCGGTGCTGCCCCAGGTGGATCCGAACTGGATGGGCCGCGAAGTGCACTATGTCGACGGTCAACTGAACCTGGTCCAGGACTGAGGGTGGCTCAGGAGGATTCCTGGGTGGCGGCGAAACGTTCGCGATAGGCCTGGGGCGTCACGCCCAGGGCCCGCAACACGCTGCGGCGCAGGGTCTCCTCACTGCCAAAACCGCACTGCACGGCAATGCGCTTGATCGACAGGCCAGTGTCGGCCAGCAAACGGCGGGCGGTTTCCACCCGGATCAGCTCGATCGCCCGGGCCGGGGTCTGGCCGGTGTCGGCACGGTAGTGGCGCACGAAACTGCGCTCGCTCATGGCCGCTTGCTCGGCCAGCACCGGCACCGTCAGTTCCCGGTTGAGGTTCTCGGCGATCCAGGCGTGCAGCCCATCGAAACGCCCGCCACCGTTCTGCAGCGCCAGGGTCACGCTGAACTGCGCCTGCCCGCCCGGGCGCTTGAGGAACACCACCAGTTGCCGGGCCACTTCCAGGGCTGCCTCGCGCCCCAGGTCAGCCTCCACCAGGGCCAGCGCCAGGTCGATGCCGGCAGTGACCCCGGCCGACGTCCAGACCGGACCGTCGTTGATGAAGATCGGGTTGGCCTCGACCCGCAATTGCGGATAGGCCTCGGCCAGTTGCTCGCAGCGAGTCCAGTGGGTCACCACCCGCCGGCCATCCAGCCAGCCGCTGGCCGCTAGCAGGAAAGCCCCGGTACAGACCGAGGCCACCCGCCGTGCCGACCCCGCCCGGGTCGCGACCCAGGCCACCAGCTGAGGGTCACGGGCAGCCGCGTAGACCCCGCCGCCACCGGCCACGATCAAGGTATCGCAAGCCTGCTCCAGGCCCGGCAGGGGGTCGGCCAACAACGCCAGGCCCGACGAACTGAGGGTCGCCCCGCCGGGGCTTGCCACCACCCGGGGGTTATAGGGTAACGGCAGCCCCCGCTCGCGGGCCCGGTCATTGGCCGAGGCGAACACCTGCAAGGGCCCGGTGACATCCAGCAACTGGGCGTTGGCAAAAGCCAGGACAAAGACGTTTTTCGCGGTGCTGGGCATGATTGGCGTAAATCGAGGGCAGGTTGGCGTATGCGCCAAATCCTAGAAGGCTAGAGTCAGCTCGTCCACCCCATCGATACAAGGAGCTCGCAATGGCCGTGCAGATCGGTTTTCTGTTGTTCCCAGGCGTCCAGCAACTGGACTTGACTGGCCCCTATGACGTGCTGGCGGCGCTGCCGGATACGCAAGTGCATTTGCTGTGGAAGGAGCCAGGGCCGATCAGCTCCAGTGCCGGGATGCTGCTGCAAGCCACCACTGGCTTCGCCGCCTGCCCGCCCCTGGACGTGCTCTGCGTACCGGGCGGGGCCGGCGTCGGGGCCTTGATGGAAGACCCACAGGTGCTGGATTTTCTCCGCCAGCAGGCCACCCAGGTGCGTTACCTGACCTCGGTCTGCACCGGTTCCCTGGTGCTCGGCGCCGCCGGCCTGCTACAGGGCAAGCGGGCCACCACCCACTGGGCCTACCACGAGTTGCTGGCGCTGCTGGGGGCTATTCCCGTCCATGAACGAGTGGTGCGCGATGGCAACCTGTTCACCGGCGGCGGCATCACCGCGGGCATCGACTTCGCCCTGACCCTGGCCGCCGAGTTGTTCGACCCACAGACTGCGCAGCGGGTGCAGCTGGATCTGGAATATGCCCCGGCCCCGCCCTTCGACGCTGGCAGCCCGGACACCGCCCCCGCCCCCCTGGTGCAACAAGCCCGCCAGGCCACCACGGCCTCCCTGAACAAGCGCCGGGAAATCACCCTGCGCGCCGCCGCCAGGTTGCAGGCCGGCTGATCCGGCACCCTCAGGCGCGGCGTACCGGGCCGTGGCGGTCGCTGGCCAGCAAGGAGTCAATGCCGCCATCGCCATAGACCCGCTCGACCCTGGAGATCACCACCTGGTAACCGGCGTACCAACGCCGGTACTGGCGCTTGGCGGCAAGGTGCCGGGGGTCGCGGGCGAAAGCCTGGATCGATGCCTCGTCCTCCCAGTAGTAGCTGGCGTTGACCAGGCCCTGGCCAGCGTTGGTCCAGGACTGGGCACCGACGAAACCCGGCAGGCTGGCGGCAACTTCGTCGATGGTCGCGCTCAAACGCTGGAACTCTTCGTCGGCCTGGCCGGGCTTGTAGATAAAGGCGGCGATGTACATGCTCGGACTCCATTGGGGAAAAATCAGCTCGGCTGGGTCATCAGCGCCAGGCGCAAGGCCAGGGCCAGCAACACCGCCGCCAGCAGCCAGGACTGCAACCTGGCAACACCTGCCGTACGAGCGGCCAGGCCACGGCCCAGCGCGGCACCAAAGACTCCCAGGCAGGTATGAAAGACGCCGCTGACCAGGGTCAGGACCAAGCCCAGGACCCCCAATTGCCAGGCGATGCTGCCCTGTCCGGGGCTGACGAACTGCGGTAAGAAGACCATGAAGAACAACAGCGCCTTGGGGTTGAGCAGGCTGTTGCCCATGGCCCGGACGAACACCGTGGCCAGCGGCGCCCGGGGCGTGTCGGCAAGGTTCAAGCCCGCCCTGCTGCCCAGGGCCTTCCAGGCCAGCCACAAAAGGTAGGCGACCCCGGCATAACGAATCAGGTCCAGGGCCGGCGGCCAACTGGCCACCAGGGTGGTGACGCCGGTGGCGGTGAGCAGGGTCAGGCAGATATCCGCGACCCCGATCCCCAGCCCCGAAGCTATCCCTCCCCGCCAGCCATAGGCCATGCCCTGGCTGAGGACGAAGGCCATGTTCGGCCCCGGTGACAACAGCAACAACAGTACGGCACCGATGAAGATCGATAGGGTCGTCCAGTCCGGCATGCTTGTGCGCTCCTGCGGGAAAGCCGGTAGATTAGGGGCCCTTCCTGATACAAACAAAAAACTGTTCTAGATACACCGGGAGCCCAGCAATGCGCCGCACTCGCTACAAGGCCATCGTCGATGATTTCGCCCTGCGCATTCGTGCCGGGCAGTTGCCGCCCGGCACCCAGTTGCCCACGGTCCGGGCGCTGATGGCCAGGGAGCGGGTAGCCCTGGCCACCGCCTTGCGGGTCTACCAGGAGCTGGAAGCCATTGGCCTGGTGGTGGGTGAGGCCGGGCGCGGGACCTTCGTACGCGATAGCAGCCTGTGCCGGGGGATGGGCCTGGAGCAGCAACCGGCCAAGGACTGCGAGGTGGACCTGTCCTTCAACTACCCGGCCCTGCCCGGCCAGGAACAGAACCTGCGTGAGGGCCTGCGGGCCATCGCCGCCTCCGGCGACCTGGATGCCCTGCTGCATTCCGCTCCCCAGGGCGGGCGCCTGCACGAACGCCAGACCGCGGCCCGGCACCTGCGCAATCGCGAGATCCGCGTCGGTGCCGAGCAGGTGCTGATCGTCAATGGCGCCCAGCAGGGGCTGGCGGTCAGCCTGCTGGCGCTGCTGCGGCCCGGGGATGTCCTGGCGGTGGACGCCCTGACGTACCCGGGCCTCAAGAGCCTGGCCCTGGTCCACCGCCTGGACCTGGAACCCCTGCCGCAGATCGATGGCCTGACCGACCTCGACGCCTTGGAAGAGCTGTGTCGCCGGCGGCCGGTGCGCGCGCTGTACTGCATGCCCACCCTGCACAACCCCCTGGGCACGGTGATGCCCCTGGCCCAGCGCCAGCGCCTGGTGCAACTGGCCCGCGAGCATGACTTCTGGCTGATCGAGGACGGTGCCTATGCCTTTCTCGCCGAACCGGCGCCGCCACCACTGCAGACCCTGGCGCCGGAGCGCACCTTGTACATCTCGGGTTTGTCCAAGAGCGTCGCCTCGGGGCTGCGCATCGGTTTCATCGTCGCGCCCCCGGCGTTGATCCCGGCCCTGGAACGGGCGATTCGAGTGTCCAGCTGGAGCACCCCGACCCTGACCGTGACCTTAGGTTGCCTGTGGATAGAATCGGGGCTGGTGGACAACCTGGAAGAGCAGAAGCGCCACGACGCCCGCCAACGCCAGCACCTGGCAGCACGGGTGCTGCAGGGTTGCGATTACCTGGCCAACCCTTCGTCCTACTTTCTCTGGTTGAAGCTGGAGGACGGTCGTCGGGCCGACAGCGTGGTGGCGGCCCTGGCCCGGCAGAAGGTAACCGTGACCTCGGCAGATCCCTTCGCCACCACAACCCACACACCCCAGGCGCTGCGCCTGGCCCTGGGTTCGATCAGCCCGGCGCTGCTGGAGCAGGCGCTGCACAAGGTGCACAGCGAAGTCACCCGGTGACCGACCGGAGCCTCGCCGTTGCGGGCTCCGGCCCGATGAAAACCCAGGCGAAAAAAAACCCGCCGAAGCGGGTTTCTTTCAAGACCATCATGACATCCTGTCTGCAGCATCCGTGCTAATGGTCGATCTTCCGTAATCCTGAAGCGCGTCCTGCGCTGCAGTTGTGGGAAGAGATATTAAACATGTACCTGGGTAGGCAGAAGGCGCATTGAAATACAGCGCGTGTAGGAAATTGGCTATAGCGCACCTACGCAATCCCCTAGATCAGCCCGCCAGGGCCTGAACCGCCAAAGCCGCGACCTTGAGCTGGTGCCGGGCCCCCGCTTGATGATCGTCCTGGAGAAACCAGGCGGCGGACAAGCCGCTGAAGGCCAGCACCCACTGCACCAGCCGCTGGGGTTCCAGATTGGCCGCGCAGGCGACCACCCGTACCTGGCGCTCGAAACGCAGGGGATCGGTGGCACTGGGCAGGTCCGGGTTGCAGATCAGGTTGGCAAAGTCGAACGTGCGCTCGCCGTACACGCGCTTGGGGTCGATTACCAGCCAGCCACGCTCGCCGAAATCCAATACGTTGTCGTGATGTACATCGCCATGCAGGACCACTTCATCCCGAGGTGTTGCGAGCAGGTGCTCGGCCATGGCCAGGCTCTGGACGAACAGGCCGCCCTGTTGTCGTGCCGCCTCATGCAGGTCCTTGAACCAGTGGTCCAGCGCCAGCAAGGGTGGCCGGGGGTCAGGCCGTGGCGCATGCAGGCGCGCCAGGGTGGCGCAGACGATCTGGCTGACCGCGTCGTGGTCACCGGCCAGGGCCATGCGCATCAGCGAACCCGGCCCCATGGCCCGCTCCATCAGCAGCGCAACGTCTTGCTGGGCATGTACCCGCGCCGCGCCCTCACCGCCCCACCAGGCCATCAGCCGGTTACCGGCCTGTTCGTCTTCATCCAGGGCGATCTTCAGCATCGCCGGTGCGCCCGTCTCCAGGCGCACCGGCAACAGGCGACTGCCGGGGGTCACGATGGGTTCGCCATCGGCCAACAGGCGCCAGCGTTCAATGTAGGTTGCAAACACAACAGCAGCTCCGAGCGGTCAGCGACAAGCTGCAAGTTTCAAACGGCCCGGGCACCAGCGCAAGGTTGATGGCCCGGCAATCATTGCTGGCGCAGGTAGTTCTCGATGTTGCCCATCTGCTCGTCCCAACCGCGGCTGTTCATGCGAAAGGCCTTGAGCCGGCGCTCGGCGGGAATGGCGTCGAACCCCGATTCGCTGACCCGCAGCAAGGTGCCTTCGGCGTGTTCGTCCAGCTCGAAGCGCACCAGGGTGGTGGGCTCGCTCGAGTAGTCGTGGCCCGGCTCCACGGCATAAGGGTGCCAACGGAAGGAGAACAGCTCCTCGGGCAGCATCTGCTCCACCTGCACCTCCAGCACCAGGTGCTCGTAACCGGGGTAAGTGATGGCGCCACGGGTCCGCTGGCCCGGAGCGAAATGCTCGCCAGCGAGTGTCACGCCGAACCAGCGGCCGAAGCTCTCGGCCTCGCTCAGCGCGGCCCAGACCTGCGCCGCACTGGCCTGGAGCAGGATCTTGCGTTCGATACGATCTGAAGAATTCATAAGCCACCTCCAGTGATGAACACTAGACCGCCCTGGGTCGAGCGCAACCGTCAGTTGCTTGCGGACCGGCCCGGCGGCCATGGATAAAAATGCTAATGTCACCCACCCAACGCTTTTGCAAAGGACCTGCTATGCCCCTCGCCCTCCTCGACCGCTATCGCGGCAGCCTGCTGGGCCTGGCCTGCGGCGATGCCGTCGGTACCAGCGTCGAATTCAAGCCTCGTGGAAGCTTCCCACCCGTTACTGACCTGCAAGGTGGCGGACCGTTCAACCTCAAGCCCGGCCAGTGGACCGACGATACCTCGATGGCCCTGTGCCTGGGGGAAAGCCTGCTACGCAAGGACGGGTTCGATGCCGCCGACCAGATGGGCCGCTACCTGAACTGGTGGCAGTGGGGTTATCTGAGCGCCACCGGCGAATGCTTCGACATCGGCATGACCGTGCGCCAGGCCCTGGCCGACTATCAGGAACATGGCCAGCCCTTCGCCGGTTCCAGCGATCCCTATACCGCCGGCAATGGTTCGCTGATGCGCCTGGCCCCCGTGGTGCTGTTTTTCTACCCTGACCTGGCCCGGGTCCGGCAGTTCGCTGGCGACAGCTCGCGCACCACCCATGGCGCCGCCGAAGCCATCGAATGCTGCCAACTGTTTGCCAGCCTGATCGCCAGGGCCCTGGCCGGCGCCTCCAAGCAGGAGTTGCAGGTGGTGGAGGACATGCGGTTCGAGCAAGCCAAGGTGGCGACCCTGGCGCGCGGTAGCTACCTGAGCAAGGGCCGCGAAGAGATTCGCGGCAACGGTTACTGCGTGGACTCCCTGGAAGCGGCGCTGTGGTGCTTCCAGCACAGCGACAACTACGCCGATGCGGTGCTGGCCGCGGCCAATCTGGGGGACGATGCCGACACCACCGCCGCCATCGTCGGCCAACTGGCCGGAGCCTTCTACGGCATCCAGGGCATACCCGGGCCCTGGCTGGCCAAGCTGCACATGGGCCAGGAGATCCAGGCCATGGCCGACGACCTGCTGGCCGCGGCCCAACGCCAAGCGCCCGCCCGGCCGTTGCACGGCAGTTGCCTGTGCAAGGCCGTGCAATATCAGGTCGAGCGCCTGGACATGCCCATCGGCCACTGCCATTGCCAGACCTGCCGCAAGGCCCACGCCGCTGCCTTTGCCTCCACAGCCGGGGTGATGCGCGAACACTTCCGCTGGCTGCGGGGCCAGGAACACCTGAGCAGCTACCAATCGTCCCCGGGCAAGCTGCGGCACTTCTGCTCGGTCTGCGGTTCCCACCTTCTAGCTGAACGTGCAGGACAACCCCATGTGATCCTGCGGGTAGCGACCCTGGACGATGATCCTGGGCAGATGCCGCAGATGCATATCTGGACCTCCCACGATGTGCCCTGGCTGGCCCATGCAGGCCTGGACAGCTGGCCCGAATGGCAACCCGGCCGCGACTAGACTGCGATTCTTCCCACTGACCGATTGCGAGACCCTCCATGCGCCCAACCCTGATCCTGGCCCTTGCGCCCCTGCTGCTGGCGCCATTGGCCCACGCCGACGAATGCAGCGATGCTCCCGACCAAGCCGCCCTGAACCAGTGCGCCAGCGTCCAGTACAAGGCTGCGGACAAGGAGCTGAACAGCCTGTACCAACAGATCAGCCAGGGCCTGAAGAACCAGGCGCACAGCAAGCAGCGGCTGGTCAGCGCCCAGCGCGCCTGGGTGGCATTCCGCGATGCCGAGTGCGGCTACGCTACCTCGGGCGTGGAAGGTGGCAGCCTCTACCCATTGGCCTATAGCCAGTGCATGACGGCACTGACCAAGGCCCGGGTGGAGAACTTCAAGAACTACCTGAAGTGTGAGGAAGGTGATGTGAGCTGCCCGGTGCTGGGACGGTAGAAGGCGCCTGTCTCCAGCCTCGTTGGACTGTTGCCCCACGCGCCATGTCGTGAAAAACGTCTGGGCCTTGTACGGCGCAGTGGGCTGTACCGGTGGTTTTCTTTGCAATTGGATCTTGCATTTATCCGTCGCCACCGCAGAATCACCCCGCTTTGCCTGGCCGCTTGCGCAGGCAGTGCAATTCCCCCCCTATTGCAAAGGAACCTTCGTTCATGGATAGAAGCGCCAGCGCCCGTCTCGGCTCGCTGATCCTCTCGTTGTCTGCTCTGGCCCTGACCGGATGCAAGGAAGAATCCAGTCCCAAGACCGTGGCCGCCGCGCCTGCCCCGGCACCCGCCGCCATGGTGATTCCCGTGTGCGCCAACGGCGAATGCGCAGTGCTGGACCAGAACGGCTCGGTGCTGGTCGGTGCCGACAACGACTATGAGGCTGTCGTCACCCTGCCCCTGGACAAGAGTTTCCTGTTCGCCAAGGACGGGACCTGGAACCTGGCCAGTGCCGACGGCAAGCAGATCCTGCTGGCCAATTTCACCGATGACCTGCGTCTGTTGACCCCTGGCTACTTCGGCTTTGGCAAGGACGGCAAAGTGGGCGTCATCGACCAGAGCGGCAAGGAAGTCCAGCCGCCGCGTTTCGATGACCTGTACGTCGGAGGCCAGAACGACTTCATCGTCTATGAATTGAACGAGAAACGCGGCCTGCTGGACGCCAAGGGCCAGGAACTGACCCAGGCGCTGTATGACAGCAGCGTGGTGCGCGACGACTTCGCCAAGCGCGGCTGGTGGATGACCGCCGAACGCGGCGAAGAAAAGTGGGCGTTCAACCTCAAGACCCACGAGCAAAAGAAAGTCGCGTTCGACAACATCGACAGCGCCGCCAACGGGTACCTGGTGGTCAGCAACGACCAAGGCAAGTTCCTGGCCGATGCCCAGGCCCAGCTGGTCGGCGGTACCCAGTACTACTGGCTGGGCGTGCCGGGCGAAAGCCGGGTGGCCTTCAGGGAAAAATACGACAGCCCCTGTGGCTACCTGGACTTGCAAGGCAAGACGGTGATCCAGGCCCAGTTCAGCACTTGCGAAGTGTTCGGCAAGCAAGGAGCGCTGGTCACGGCCAAGGGCGCCGATGGCGAAAGCGGCAAGATCGGCATGATCGACCCGCAGGGCCAGTGGAAAGTGCAGCCGGTATACGACTCGGCGGAACCGGCAGGCTTCAGTCCCTACGGCCTGTTCCCCCAGGTGGCCGGCCTGAACCAGATCGGTACCCTGCAAAGCGCGTTCACCGCGACCTACGGCATCTTCGATGTGGACAAGGGTGTCGAACTGTTCAAGCCGACCTACACCAATATCGGTGCAATCACCCCCGACCTGTTCGCCTTCAGCACGCCTGACAGCCCGACCAAGCCGGTCACCCTGTTCGGTGAGGCGACCAAGACCGCCACCGTCGGCCTGATGGACGCCACGGGCAAGGTACTGATGGAGCCAGGCCAATACGTGGACATCCACCTGGACAGCACCGGTCACTACCTGCTGGCCAGCGAAGACACCTCGCCGCTGGCCACCGTAGCGCTGCTGGACATGAAGGGCCAACGCCTGATTCCCGGCAAGTGGCAGGAGCTGGTCATCGATGAAGCCCGTGGCGCGATCTTCGGTTATGCCGTGGAAGGCCTCGGCGACGACCAGACCCGCACCATCAAGGCGCTGTACCGCATGGACGGCACCCCGAGCTTCCAGGTGACCCAGGTCGAATGCGGTGCCGAACAAGTGCTCGATGGCCAGGGCAAGGTGCTGTGGCCAACCAACCCACAAGAGCACTGCCCACAGCCCGACGAAGACGGCCCAGCCGAGGGTTGACCCTTAGTTGAGCGGCCACGGCTGCGATCAAGCCTGCTAGGATGCGGGCTTGATCGATTCAGCCAACCGGCCCAGATGGGGCCCGACAGGAACTGTCTCCCATGCTCAACGCTTTGCTCTTCGACCTTGACGGCACCCTGGCCGACACCGATGCCCTGCACCTGTTGGCCCTGCAACAACTGTTGCAGGAGGAAGAAGGCCGGGACTTCGGCCATGAGGAATTCATGGCCCATGTCAGCGGCCAGGCCAACGCCAACATGTGCCGCTACCTGTTCCCCGAACGCAGCGTGAACGAGCACGAGGCCTTTGCCGAGCGCAAGGAACAGCGCTTTCGCCAACTGTCAGCACAACTGGAACCGATGCCCGGACTGTTGCGCCTGTTGGATTTCGCCGAGCAGCACGGCATTGCTACCTGCGTAGTGACCAACGCTCCACGGGCCAACGCCGAGCACATGCTCAAGGCCCTGGGCCTTGAACAACGCCTGCATCAAGTGCTGGTGGCCGAAGAACTACCCCGGGCCAAGCCCGATCCCCTGCCCTACCTTCGCGGCCTGGAATGCCTGCGTGCCAGCGCCAGTGCAGCCCTGGCCTTCGAAGACTCGGTCCCGGGGCTGACAGCCGCGGTCGGGGCCGGTATCCCCACCTTCGGCCTGGCCACCAGCCAACACCCCCGGACCTTGCTGGAGGCGGGTGCCCACCGGGTTATCCGCGACTTCGACGACCCGCAACTGTGGTCGGAGATCCATCATCGGCTCGGTCTGCCTGCCTAAGGAGCTGCCAGAGCCTGCGCCAGCCACCACTGCAGGCTCTAATGACCCACCACCTGCCAACCACGCACCTCGCACCTCGCACGTCAGCAGCCTGTCCGGTTACGCCGGGTGGGTATCCGCAGCGCCGGCGCTGAACTGCACGGTTTGGCAGGCACGCCGTACAGGCGATGAACTGGCGGTGCAGGGCAAAATACGAAGGAAGTGGGGATTCAAGCGAGGAGTCGGGAGGGAGAAAGGGTGCTCGCCCATTACTTCGGCAGTGGTATCTAAGCCGAAGCCCCCCTTTGGCTGGGCGAGCAGGGAGCCATGTTACGTGGGAGGCCGCAACTGGCTACATCAGATAATTCCTAAAGACCTGTGGGATTCTGGAAAAAACCAATGCGCGTTTTCCTAAACGCGACCTTTTTTTCACAGCTCTTTCACCTCGCCAGCATTAGATTGAGAGCCACTCCTTAACGAATCCCATTTGGCCCGCTCATCGCGGGCTTTTTTTTGCCTGGCGTTCTGCTGCCACCACGCTTGTCAGCGGCCTACGTTGAAATCGCGGATTATCGGCAGCAACTGAGACTACGGCAGCAAGTGCTCTTTCATTGTCTCGAAATGGACATTGCACTTTATGATGGACACCCTTTGTCCTGCCTGGAGGCGATGCATCCATGTCCGACCTGCTTGTAGTTTCGTCCATCGACAGCCTGGCGGTACCGGTCACCAGCATTGCCGTGGATTATCCCAACGGCCATGTGATCCCCTCCCACAGCCATCCCCGCTCGCAACTGGCCTATGCCATCGAAGGCGTGTTGGTGATCGATACCCAATCCGGACGCTGGGTGGTGCCGCCCAGCCGCGGAGTCTGGCTGCAGGCCGGGGTCGAGCACCGGGTGCGCATGCGCGGGGCTGTGCGCATGCGCAGCCTGTTCGTCAACGTCGACGCCATCAGCGACCTACCCGAGAACGACTGCGTGATCGAGGTCTCGCCGTTGCTGCGCGAATTGATCCTGGCCGCCTCCCAGGTCGATGAGCACTACCAGGCCGATAGCCGCGATGGCCGGCTGATGCGCCTGATACTCGATGAAATGCGCTCGCTGCCAGTGTTGCCATTCAGCCTGCCCTGGCCCCAGGAACCGCGCATGCTCCAGGTCTGCCAGGCCCTGGCCGAAGACCCGGCGGACAACCGCACCGCCGAGCAATGGAGCGACCGCCTGGCCATGAGCGCCAAGACCTTCCACCGCCAGTTCCAGCGCCACACCGGCATCACCTTCGGCCGCTGGCGCCAGCAGGCGCGGTTGTTGATGTCCCTGGAGTGCCTGGCCCAGGGCATGCCCGTGGTGCAGGTGGCCCTGCAACACGGCTACGACAGCCAGAGTGCCTTCGCCGCCGCCTTCAAGCGCCAGTTCGGCACCCCGCCATCGGAGTTCTACCGCTGAGCATTCAGGCCCGGCGCAGGAGCAATCCGGCCAGCACGCACAACAACATCGCGGCCCCAGCCAGCAGGAAGGCATCGCTGTAGGCCATGAGCAGGGCATCGCGATGCAACACCCGGTTCATCAATTCCAGGGCCTGTCGGCGCAAGGGCGCGGCCGCCGCCGAATGCAGCGCGCTGGCGTAGTCCAGCGGCACCTGGGCGAGCATCCGCACCCACTCCACCAGACGCTCCTGGGTGGCCTGGGCGAACAGGCTCACCGACTCGCCAATGCGCTGACCATGGAATTTCTCACGCTCCACCACCACCTGGCTGGACAGGGCGATACCAATGGCGCCACCGACGTTGCGCACCATGGAGAACAGCCCCGAGGCCGAACCCACCTGGTCTTTTTCCAACCCCTGGATGGCCATCACCCCCAGCGCCACCACCACCAGCGACTGACCGATGCCACGGATCACCAGCGACGGCACGATGACGTTGACCGAGGCATCGGGGTTCAGGTGCATGTTCATCAGGCAACCGATGCCGGTAATGGCAAAGCCGGCGATGATGATCGTTCGCGCGCTGGTCCAGCGCATCAGGTGCGGTGTAGCGAAGGACATGGCGAACTGCACCAGGCCGTAGGGAATCATCATCAGGCCGATCTGCCGGGCGTTGTAGCCGTGGATCTCGGCGAAGTAGTTGGGCACCAGGAACACCACGCCGAATACCACCGCACCGAAGGTAAATTGCATCAGGCTGGCGATGCCGAAGTTGTAGCGAGCCAGCAGCCGCAGGTTGATCAGTGGCTGCGGGCGACGCAGTTCGATGACCGTGAAGGCCAGCAGGCCGACGCAGGCCAGCACCGCGCAGTTGACGATGAACGACGAGGCCAGCCAATCATGGCGCCCGCCCTCCTCCAGCATGATCTGCAAGGCCGCCAGGCCCACCGCCATGCTGGCGATGCCGCCCCAGTCTCCCTGGCGCAACTTCTCCAGGACCATGGGCTGCGGGCGCACCGACCAGCCGATGGCTGCCAGCAGCAGCAACCCCGGTGGCACTTGCAGGTAGAAGATCCAGCGCCAGGAGTAAGCATCCGTGAGCCAGCCGCCCAGGGATGGGCCCGCCGCCTGGGCGACGTTGTTGGCCACTGCGAACAGCGCCATGCCCAGGGGATGGCGGGCCGCCGGCAGCTCGGTGACGATCAGTTGGAACGACAGCGGGATCAGTACGCCGCCAAAGGCTCCCTGCAGCACCCGCGCCAGGATCAGGCTGTGGATGTTCGGCGCCAGGGAACAGGCGATGGAGAACAGTACGAAGCCGGCGGTACCGACCATCAGCACCCGGCGCATGGAGAACACTGACACCAGCCAGCCGGTCATGGGGATGATGATGATCTCGGCCACCAGGTAGGCGGTGGTGATCCATGAACCCTCCTCGAACGTAGCGCCCAAGGAGCCGCGCACATCCGGCAGCGAGGCGTTGGTCACGTGCACGTTCATTCCGGCCATGAAGCAGCCGACCACGCTGCCCAGCACCGCCACCCAGGTACGCAGGCTGATCGCCGGCACTGCCTCGGCCGCTGGCTCGGCCAAGCGCTCGGCACTAGTCATGGCGGGTATCCACGGTCACCACCACCGACATGCCTGGGCGCAACTCGGCCTGGCGCGGCTGCCCGGGGTCCAGGTGGATGCGCACCGGCATGCGTTGCACGATCTTGGTGAAGTTGCCGGTGGCGTTGTCCGGTGGCAGCAGGGCGAACTGCGCGCCAGAAGCCGGGGCGAAGCTCTCCACCCGACCGCTGAGCCGTTGGCCACCCAGGGCGTCGACCTCGACCTGGGCGACTTGCCCGGGGCGCATGCCGTCGACCTGGGTCTCCTTGTAGTTGGCCACCACGTAGGCCTCCTGGGGCACGACCGCCAGTAGCGGCGCCCCCACTTCCACATACTGCCCCGCGCGCAGGCTGCGTTGCCCGGCGACCCCATCCACGGGGCTGCGCAGCTCGGTACGGGCCAGGTCGATACGGGCCAGGCGCAACTGGGCCTCGCTGCGGGCCACGCCGGCTTCGAGCTTGTCCAGCTGGGCCCGGGCACTCTGCTGCTCGGTATCGAGCACCGCCACTTGCTGGCGGCGCGCGGCCAGGCTGGCCCGGGCAGCGACCAACGCAGCGTCGGCCTGGCGCGCCAGGGCATCGGCGCTTTCCAATTGCTGCACACTACTGACCTGCTGGCTGGCCAGGTGCCGTTGCCGGCGCCCTTCCTGGCCAGCACGCAACGACTCGGCCTGGGCCGCGCTCACTTGTGCCTGGGCTTCGCCGATCAGGCTCTGCTGTTGCTGCTGGCGCGCCCCCAGGTTGGCCAACCGGGCTTGCCCCGTGCGCAATTCGGCACGGGCTTCGCGCAGCACGGCCTCGGCCTGCTCCACCCGTGCCGAGTAATCGCTGTCGTCGATCCGAGCCAGCAGGTCGCCGGCCTTGAGTAGCTGGTTGTCACGTACCTCGACACTGGCCAGGTAGCCGGCCACCCTGGGCGCGATGGTGACGATATCGGCACGCAGGTAAGCATTGTCGGTCACCACCAGGAAACGACCGTTGAACCACCAGTACAGGCTCCAGGCCAGGATCAGCAGCAGGCCCAGGACCAGCCCGGCGTACAGCAACAGGCGGCGTCGGGTCAGGCCATGGATAGGGGAAGCGGAAGTAGAAGCGGTATCGGTCATTGCAGGGACTCGCCAGTGGCTTGAGAGGAGGAAGAGCGAAAGGACGATGCGTGGCTGTCACGGTCCACGGTGGGCAGGATCACCGGCGGGGCATCGCGCCAGCCGCCACCGAAAGCCTTGAATACCAGGACCTGGGCGTCGATCAGTTGGCCGTCGGCCCGCGCCGCCGCGGATCGGGAAGCCACATCGGTGCGCTGGGCATCGAGGTAGTCCAGGGCACTGGACGCTCCGGCGGCGCGGGCCAGGCCGGCCAGGCGCAGGGCCTCGTGGTTGCGTTCGGCCGCCAGCTGCAGGTCCTGCTGGCGCTGCCCGGCGGCCTGGTAGTCGCTCAGGGCCTGGCGCTGCTCCTTGAGCGCCACCAGGATGCTGCGGTCGAATTCCGCCAGCGCCACGCTTTCACGGGCATCGGCCTGGGCGATCCGGGCACGTACTGCGCTGATATTGGGAAAGCTCCAGGACAGCAACGGTCCCAGGCGCCAGACCGAGGCGTCGCGCTCGTCGAAACCGTCAGGATGATGGGCCGAACTGGCGATCCCGACACCCAGGCTGATACGCGGATAGAGCTCGGCCCGGGCTACGCCGATACGCGCCGTGGCCGCCGCCAGCCGACGTTCGGCCTGGCTCACGTCCGGCCGCCGACGCAACATGGCCAGGGCATCATCGCCCGGCAGGCTGGCAATCAGCGCCGGAGGCTGGCGACAGGCTTGCGCCCGGGCCGGCACATCACCCGGCAGGCGTCCCAACAGTACCGCCAGTTCGGCCAGGGCCCGCTGGCGCCCGGCCTCCAGTGGCGGCACGGCGGCGCGCACCTGGCCCACCAGCCCCTCGGCCCGGGCCACGTCCAGGGGCAGCGCGGCGCCGGAACGATGCAGCTCGGCAGTCAGGTCACGGCCCTGCTCCACCAGTGCCAGGGACTGGCGCGCCACATCCAGGCGCTGGCCATAGCTGCAGGCTTGCAGCCAGGCGCGGGTGGTCTCGGCGGCCACCACCACCCGCAGGCCGTCCTCGGCAGCCCTTGCGGCGTCGGCATCGGCCCGGGCCGCTTGCTCCAGGCCATGCAAGCGACCGAACAGGTCCATCTCCCACTGCACATCCAGGCCGATGCCGTAGCGAGTACCGGTGCGGATACGTCGGTTGTCGCCCAGGGCCGCTTCCAGCTGGTCGTCCGCCGTGCTGCCATAACCGGCGTTGGCCGACAACTGGGTCTGCGGCTGGTCCAGGGTATCGGCTTCACGCAACAGGGCCCTGGCTTGCAACAGGTTGGCCGCCGCCGCCCGCAAGTCGCGGTTCTGCCCCAGGGCTTCCTGCACGGCGGCATTCAGCGCCGGGTCCCGGTACAACCGCCACCACTGGTCGTCGGGTTCCGGGGTCGCGGCTGGCGTGGCGGGCAGCTCCAGGGTGGTGCTCGGCGGCCGTTGCGGGCCGACGCTACAGGCGCCCAGCAGGGCGCACAGGGCCAGCACGGGCCCACGATGAATAGGCATGAGGGGGTACTCGATGGTTCGATGCACCTCACTTTAAAAAGGCCCCTGACGACCGTCTAACGAGAATTTCCTTTTAACCATCGCAAAATGGTCATTTTCTGCCGCTCGTCCGACGCTGTGCTATCGAACTGGCATCCCAGGCCTGCCCCAAGGCTGTCGCCCAGCTGAACGAACGTGCGCCAGTCCAGCCACCCCACGAGGCCGTGGATACACTTTGCCACTCCTCCTTTCCCTCCTTTCGATCGATCGCCATGACCGAAGATTTCGAAGTGCCCAGCCCCCACGAACAGCATGTGGAACACGTGAGCGAACAGGCCCATGCCCGCAATGACAGCTTCGCCAGCAAGATCGCCGTCACCACGGCGATCATGGCCACCCTCGGTGCCTTGCTGAGCTACCAGGCCGGCTCCAGCGAGAGCCTGGCGGCGATGGACAAGAACAATGCGGCGATGAAAAAGACCGAGGCGGCCAACCAGTGGAACTACTACCAGGCCAAGTCCAGCCGGCAGAACCTGGCGGAGCTGGCAGCCCACATCCCCGGGGTCGACGCCAAGCACTACAGCATCGAGGCCCAGCGCTACCAGAAGGAAAAGGAAGCCGTGCGCCTCAAGGCCGAAGCCCTGGAAGCCCAGGCCCAGGATTGGGATGAACAGTCCGAAGCCGCCTTGCACCAGCACCATCGCTGGGCCCAGGCGATGATGGCGATCCAGATCGCGATCTCGATGGCGGCCATCACCCTGCTGACCCGCAAGCAATGGCTGGCGCGCCTGGCCTATGGCACGGCCGGGGCCAGCGTGCTGCTGGGGTCGTTGGCCTGGTTGCATATCTAGCGGCGCGCCTGGAAATCCTCGAGGGCTGCCTGCGTTTGCCAATCCGCCCCCCAACCAACCCCGCCACGGGCCGGCGCAGGACCGGGCCGCTCCTGGCAATGGGCCAGCTCGCCCGGCGAACGGCTGCTACGCTCAGCGCGAGCCGGATCCTACCTGCCCGTGCTCCTGGCTCATGGACCTTTACCCCTCAAACCACCAAGAACCTTGAGGAACGCATCATGGGATCAAATGGAAATGATCACGACTACATCCAGTGCGGATGCCACAACCCGGTCTGGGAAGCGCTGAAGCACAGCCTCGACCCGGCCCGCTACATGGCCGGGCTGCCCCGCGAAGCCCATGGCCCGCTGCAGGAGCCGGACGGCGCATCCATCGTCTTCACCAATGGCACCATCTATCCCCTGCGCGAGGGCAATATGGACGACCGGGTCGATGCCCTGGGCATCCATGCCGGCGATGTGGTGGCCGTCGGCACCCTGGCCGAGGTCAAGGCGCGCATGCAGGACTTGAAGCTCGCCTACACCACCCAGGACCTGGGCGGCAGGACACTGCTCCCCGGCCTGGTGGAACCCCATGCCCATATCGTGCAGAGCTGTGCCATGGATGGCTGGTTGAACCTGGGCGCCATCGTCAATGACGTCGATACCGACCCCGACAGCAAAACCTTCAACCATGACGAGCGGCAGAACCAGCGACTGCGCCCCGTCTATGACTGGAACTGGCTCAAGAGCACCATCCAGGCCCAGCTCCCCAAGGACAACTCGACCTGGATCCTCGGGCACATGGTCGACCCGGCGCTGATGCCGTTCAAGGTGGTGCCCGGGGGCCAGAACCAGCTCATCACCCTGGGCTGCGGCTTCGACGAAGAAGTCGGCAACCTGGACAGCATCGACAAGCTGCACCCGATGCTGCTGGTCAGCGCCTCGATGCACACCGCCTACCTGAACAGCGCCGCCAGCGAACGGGTCACCCAGGCCGGGATCACGGTCACTAACGGCACGGTGCAGGAAGAGGATGTGCTCAAGGCGATCCTGGTCATTCCCCTCAAGCAGCAACTGGAGATGCTCAACATCTTCAAGCGCCTGGACCACTACTTCGCCACCGCCGCGCGGCGCGGTATCACCCTGTTGTACGACGCCATGATGGACCCCATCTCCAAGCTGCTGCTGGATGCCTATTTCCTCAACCATCCGCGGACCCTGCGCATCGGCTACGCCGCGGCCTGCAACGGCACGGCCAAGAGCATCAGCCAGCTACCGGCCTATCAGGCGGCCACCCGCGAACAGGCCAAGCGCATGTACCAGGGCTCGGTGAAACTGGTCTCGGACGGCTCCAACCAGGGGCTGACCGGTTACCAGACCGCCGATTACTGCTGCAATGCCGGTACCCGCCCCAAGGGCAACTTCAACTTCTGCGATGAGGGCGAGCAGGATCCGCAAGACCTCCCCGTCACCTACCAGGACCTGGTCCAGGCCGTCGCCGCCAAGGGCTGGCCGCTGATGATCCACGCCAATGGCGACCGGGCCATCGACTTCACCCTGCAGGCCTACCAGAAAGCCTTCGAGCAGGGTGTGGGCCTGAACAAGCGCCACCGCATCGAACACTGCTCGCTGCTCAGCGAAGATCGCCTCAAGACCATGGTCAAGCTGGGGCTGTCGCCCAGTTTCCTGGTGGGGCATGTCGGCTACTGGGGCTACGCCTTCCAGCAGGCGATCTTCGAGAATCGCGCCGACACCATGCTCGACCTGTGCCAGATGGCGCTGGGCAAGGACCTGCGGATCTCCCTGCACAGCGATTGCACGGTCACGCCGCTGGGCCCGCTGCGCTCGATGGAGCAGGCGGTGACGCGCAAGATGGAAGGCCTGCGCCTCCCAGGACAGACGCCTTATGTGCGGGACCCGCAACAGTTGCCGGTGCTCAACCCCGAAGAGTGCCTGACGCGTAAACAAGCGCTGAAGGCCATCACCTACGATGCCGCCTGGCAGTGCAATGCCGAAGCCTGGACCGGCTCCCTGGCTGAGCGCAACTTCGCCGACTTCGTGATCCTCGAGCAGGACCCGCTGGACGAAAACGTCCCAGCCACCAGCCTCCGCGACATCACGGTGCATGAGACCTGGAAAGGCGGCCAGCGGGTGTACTCCAGCAGCGCCAGCTGACACCTCGGCAAGCCCTCTCCCGCAGCACCGGCGATGGTGTTGCGGGACACTCGGGCCGTTGCAGATGCCAACACTCAGGGAAAGGTAAAGGCTCGCGCCAGAGGGCGAGTGCCGTCCAGCCGCTCCCCTGGCAAACACACAGCCAGCGTCTGATCCGGTCAGCAGGCCCAGGCAGCGGCGTCGGCGAAGAAGGCCCGGGCGTTGTCTTCCAGGCTTTCCAGGTGATAACCGCCCTCCTGGACGATCAGGCATGGCAGGCCTAGGCCGCGGATACGCTGGCCCAGGCTGGCGAAGCCGGCACGGGTTACCGCCACCTTGCTTTGCGGGTCCAGCTCGAAGATGTCGAAGCCCAGGGACAGCACCAGCACCTGGGCATCGAACGCCCGTACCGCGGCCAGGGCCTGCTCCAGCCGCGCGAGGAAATCCTCTTCGCTGGCACCGTGGGCCATGGGCAGGTTGAGGTTGTAGCCCTGGCCCGCGCCGCTGCCACGTTCCTCGGCAAAACCGGCGATGCCCGGGTAGAAGTTGGTGGGGTCGCCGTGCACCGAGACATACAGCACGTCGCTGCGCTCGTAGAAGATTTCCTGGATGCCCTGGCCGTGGTGCATGTCGGTGTCGAGCACCGCGACCCGGCTGTATCGCTCCCGCAGCACCTGGGCGGCGATGGCCGCGTTGTTCAGGTAGCAGAAGCCACCGGCAGCCTCGGCCCGTGCATGGTGCCCCGGCGGGCGGCACAGGGCGTAGGCCACCGGTTCGCCATCGAGCAGCGCCCTGGCCCCGGCGATGGCGCTCTGGGCCGACCAGTAGGCCGAGCGCCAGGTCCACTCGCCCACCGGGCAACTGCCGTCGGCCAGGTAGCGCGCGGCCTGGGCCAGGACACCACGCAGGGCATTGGGCTCACGCACGAAGATGTTGGACATGACCTCCTCGCCCCAGTCCTCGGGGATGTCCTTCCAGCGCCGATGGGCCTGTTCGAGGAACTCCAGGTAGGCCGCACCATGCACTGCTAGCAAGGGTTGCAGGCCGGCATCCAGCGGTTGCTCCAGGGCGAAACCCAGGGTGTGTACCGCCTGCACCAGGCGCCGGGCTCGCTCGGGCACTTCCTGGGGCGTGCGCATCTGGCCCCGGGAGAAATAGCTCCGGGGATGGTGAAGCAATTGTTCGGGGTGGAAAAAACTGCGCATGCAAGGCTCCTCAGGCGACCCGGCCGGCACGGGCCAGCACGGCGTTAAGCAGGACATCGGCGCCCTGGCGCACGTCCTCGGGCAAGACATCTTCGGCTTCGTTGTGGCTCAGGCCGCCGACACAGGGAATGAACACCATGGCGGTCGGGCAGTAACGCGCCAGCAGGATCGCATCATGGCCGGCGCCGCTGACGATGGACTGCTGAGGGTAGCCCAGGCCGTCCACTGCCTCCTGCACCGCTGCCACGCAGTCGGCGTCGAACGGCGTGGCCGGGCTGATCCAGTGGCGGCTGATGCGCACCTTGAGCCCCCGTTGCCGGGCGATCTCCTCCAGGCGCTGCTGGACCTGTTGCTCCATGGCGACGATCTGCTCGTCCTGGTGATGGCGCAGGTCGACGGTGAATTGCAGCAGGCCGGGAATGGTATTGCGCGAGGATTTGGCGATGCTCAACTCACCCACGGTGGTCAGGCCCTCGGGAGCGAAATCGGCGGCCAGTCGCTCCACCGCCAGGATCATCTGCGCCGCGCCATACAGGGCGTCCTTGCGCAATGGCATCGGCGTGGTTCCGGCGTGGGCGGCCATGCCTTCGACCTGGATGTCGAGCCAGCGGATGGCCTGGCCACCGCTGACCACACCGATGCTCTTGGCGTTGTCTTCGAGGATCGGTCCCTGCTCGATATGCGCTTCGAAGTAGGCATCCACCGCCCCGCCCAAGGGCCGCTGGCCGGCATAACCGGTGTTCTGCAAAGCCTGGGCGACACTGATACCCTCGGCGTCGCGCACCGCCAACGCTTCTTCCAGGGCCATCGCCCCGGTGAACACCGCCGAGCCGAACATCGCCGGGGTGAAGCGCGCGCCCTCTTCGTTGGTCCAGACCGCCAGCTCCAGCGGCTTGCAGGTGGCAATGCCCTGGTCGTTCAGGCTGCGCAGCACTTCCAGACCCGCCAGCACCCCGTAGACCCCGTCGAAACGGCCGCCTTCGGGCTGGGTGTCCAGGTGGCTGCCGATCATCACCGGCGCAGCCTGCGGGTCGGTCCCGGGGCGCCTGGCGAACAGGTTGCCGATGGGATCGACGCTCAGGCTCAGCCCGGCTTCGCGGCACCAGTGGGCGAACAGTTCGCGACCGGCCTTGTCTTCCTCGCTCAAGGCCAAGCGGCAGCTACCGCCACGGGCGGTGGCGCCGATCTCGGCCATGGCCATCAGGCTCGCCCACAGGCGTTCGCCATTGATCTTCAACATCTTCAGGTTCTCCAGACAGTCAGGCGTGGGATGCCATTTCCAGGCGATGGGCAGCGGCGTGCCGGCGCGCCAGGGCTAGCACGCACAGCAGCGATACAGCGGCGATCAGGCTGTAGAACAGCGCCATCGGCCACCATTGGCCGAGAAAACGATGGGCCAGCCAGGTGCCGATCAAGGGCGTCAGGCCACCGGCCACAGCGCCGCAGACCTGGTAGGCCAGGGAGATCGCGGTGTAGCGCACCCGGGTCTCGAACATGCCGCTGACGTAGCCGGCGATCACCGCATAGAAGGACGCCATGCACACCACCGCCAGGGCGATGCCGAGGATCATCAGCGGCGCCTGGGCCGAACTCACCAGCACGAACATTGGGTATGGCGAGGCCATGGCCAGTAGCGCCACCAGGCACAGGAAGCGCGTGGCGCCGATCTTCTCGGCAACCCAGGCGGCCAGGGGCTGGATGCAGAACTGGATGATCGCCACCACGAATAGGCACTCGAGGATCAGCGACCGGGGAATCTGCAGCTGCTGGGTGCTGTAGGCGATCATGAAGGTGTTGGTGAAGTACACCCCGGCGATTCCCAGGGTGTTGGCGCCGATGCACAGCAGCAACGGCCGCCAGGCGCTGTGCAGGACTTCCAGTACCGGCGCCTGCTCATGGCGGGCAGCCTTGGCGGCGCGCTCGCGGCTGGCGAGGAATTCCGGCGACTCCTCCACCCCCAGGCGAATCGCCAGGCCCACCACCAGCAACAGCGCACTGGCCAGGAACGGCAGGCGCCAGCCCCAGCTCATCAGGGCTTCCTCGGGCAAGCGGGTCACGGCGCTGAACGCCAGCAGCGAGAGGATCAACCCGGCCGGGCTGCCCAGCTGGGCGAAAGAGGCGAAGAAGTTGCGTCGGCCCTTGGGCGCATGCTCGCCGGCCATCAGTACTGCCCCGCCCCACTCGCCACCCACGGCGATGCCCTGGACGATGCGCAACAGGATCAGCAGCACCGGCGCCGTGGCACCGATCTGCGCGTAGGTCGGCAACAGGCCGATGCACACCGTGACCACGCCCATCATCAGCAACGTGATGACCAGGGACTTCTTGCGCCCGATGCGATCGCCGATATGGCCGAAGATGATGCCGCCCAGGGGCCGGGCGAAGAAGCCCACGGCGAAGGTGCCGAAGGCCGCCATGGTGCTGAACAGCGGGTCGCTGGAGGGGAAGAACAAGGCGCCGAATACCAGCGCCGCGGCCGTGGCGTAGATGTAGAAGTCGTACCATTCGATCATGGTGCCGATGAACGCGGCGGCAGCGGCCCGGCGCGGTTGAGGCGAGGCGGAGGACATGGATCAGGCTCCCTTGATTGTTGTTCTGGCAGGAGGACGGTGCAGCACAGGCGCCTTCTGCGGGCGCCGTTGTGGAGTGGATTTATCCGCGGCCGGGGATAATCAGTCAATTTTCTATTGGTTATCTCGATTATTATCCTGGCTTATTATCAAGCCCTCGCCCGCCCCAGAGCCTTCGCCATGTCCGACCACGATGCCCGCCGCTTGCTCAACGACCGCCTGGACTGGAACCTGCTGCGCACCTTCCGGGTGATCGGCCAGGAACTGAGCATCAGCCGTGCGGCGGCGCGCCTGCACCTGACCCAGCCCGCGGTGAGCCAGGCCCTCAAGCGCCTGGAGGAACAACTGGGCCGGCAGTTGATCGCCCGCCGCGGCCCGCGCTTTGCCCTGACCGAAGTGGGCGAGCAGATCTTCGCCCTGGCCGGGGAGATCTACGGCCAGGTGTCCCAGGTCGGCAGCGTGCTGGAGCAGCCCGCCGACGAGGTGATCGGCAAGGTCCGGCTGCTGATCATCAGCCGCATCTGCAACGAACGCTTCGACCAGTTCCTGGCGGACTTTCATCGCCAGCACCCACGGGTCGACCTGGAGGTGGACGTGATGCGCAGTTCGGACATCGTCAGCGCCCTGCAAGAAAAGACCGCGACCCTGGGCCTGAGCCTCAACCGCCGGCCGCAGCCGCGCCTGGAGCAACGCTTGTTCCTGCGCCAGCGCTATGCGTTCTTCTGTGGCAAGCACCACCCGCTGTTCGGCCACGCGGATGTGGCCGAGGGCGACCTGCAACGGGAGAACTTCGTCAGTTTCACCAGCGACCAGATCGGCGGCATGCTCTCGCCGTTGACCATCTTCCGCGACCAGCAGGGCTTCAGCGGACGTATCGTCGCCTCCTCCCCCAGCCTGGAAGAAGTGCGCCGCCTGGTGATCGCCGGGTTCGGCATCGGCTGCCTGCCGGAGCATGTGGTGGCGGCCGATGTCGACAGCGGGTTGCTGTGGCGGCTACCGCCCCACGAGGGCATCGCCGATGTCGACATCCACCTGCTGTGGAACCGCGAGCAGCGCCTGAGCCGCGCCGAGGCGTTGTTCCTCGAACACTTGCAGGCGTGCCTGGACGCTCAGTAACCCAGGCGGCGGTCGGCCAGGTTCAGCAGCGGTTCGCCCGCCTCCAGGCGGCGCAGGTTCTCCGCCACTTGCCGGGCAATGCAATCGTGGGAGGCGGCCGAGGCCATGTGCGGGGTGACGGTGACCCCGGGCAGACTCCACAGCCGATGCTCCGCCGGCAGCGGCTCCTGGTCGAAGACATCCAGCAAGGCGCCGCGCAGTTGGCCACTGGCCAGGGCCTGTTGCAGGTCGTCGATCCGCAGGTGCCCGCCACGCCCGCAATTGACCAGCGCCGACCCTGGCGCCAGCCGGGCGAAGGTGGCATGACCGAGGATGCCCCGGGTCTCGGGCGTCAGGGGCAGCAGGTTGACCAGCAGGTCCAGGCCGTCGAGGAAGCCATCCCGCGCCTCGGCGCCGGCAAAGCACCGCACCTGGGGCAACTGCTTGGCGCTGCGGGCCCAGCCACGCACCTGGTAGCCCGCGCCGGCGAGGTCCTGGGCGATGGCTGCGCCCAGGGAACCCAGGCCCATGACCCCGACCTTGAAGTCCTGCGCCGGCACTTGCAGCGGCCGCTCCCAGCAGTGCCCGGCCTGTTGCCCAAGTACCCGGTCGAAGCCCCGGTGGTAGTGGATCACCGCCCAGCGCACGTACTCGGTCATGCCCTGGCGGTGTCCGGGGTCCACCACCCGGCACACCGGCAATGGCGGGCAGCCTGGATCGTGTTCCAGGTGATCGATGCCGGCCGCCACCGAATGGATCAACTGCAATGCCGGCAAGGCTCGCAGGCTGCCCGGCGGCGGGAACCAGCAGGCCGCCAGCCGTGCCTCGGCAGCCCCGGGGTCATCCGCCAGCAATGCCTGCACCTGCGGCGCACTGCGGGCAAAGGCCTGCTGCAGTTGTTGCAGCAACAGGCGGTCACGGGACAGCAGCACCACAGGGCTCATGACAGGTAGGACTCGCGCTGGTGTTCGATCAGGGTCAGGGCCGCGTCCCAGGCCAGCTCGATGATGTGGTCGGCCTCGTCGCGCTCGAACTGCTCGGCGGTGTGGGCACAGACCTGTGGCGAGGGGTAGTTGAGCACCGAGCCACCGGCCAAGGCCTGTACCTGGGCCTGGCAGGCGCGCTCCAGGAAGTGGATCTCGTGGAAGGCGTGGGCCACGCTGGCACCGCCCACCAGCAGGCCGTGGTTGCGCAGGATCATGGCCTTGTGCGGGCCCAGGTCGGCGATCAGGCGCTGGCGCTCGTCCAGGGACAGGGCGATGCCTTCATAGGTGTGGTAGGCCAGCTTGCCGTAGAACTTCAGCGCGTGCTGGCTGATGGGCAGCAGGCCCTGCTGCTGGGCCGCCACTGCCATGCCCGCGGCGGTGTGGGTATGGATCACGCAATTGAGGTCGGGACGGGCCATGTGGATCGCCGAGTGGATGACGAAGCCCGCGGCGTTGACCCGGTGTCCGCTGTAGTGGGGATCGACGATGCGCCCCTCCTGATCGATGCGCACCAGGTCGCTGGCACGCATGCGGTCGAAGATCACCCCATAGCGGTTGATCAGGAAGTGGTGCTCGGGCCCGGGGATGCGCAAGGTGATGTGGGTGTCGATCAGGTCGGTCATGCGAAAGTGCGCCACCAGGCGATACAGCGCCGCCAGTTCGCAACGGGCTTGCCATTCGACGGCACTCATGTGTTCAGGTTTGCTCACGGATACACCTCTTGGGGAGCGGGTTGGACCACCGGCTTGGCGCGCATGCGCGCCAAGCCGCAGACGCCGATCAGCGACAACGCCGACAGCAGGCTGAAGAACAGCGCCAGGGGCAGCCATTGCCCGGAAAACTTGCTGGCCAGCAGCGTCCCCAGCAGCGGCGTGGTGCCGCCGGCCAGGGCGCAACTGAGTTGGTAGGCGATGGAGATGCCTGAGTAGCGCAGGTGCACCGGGAACGCCTGGGTCATGTAGCCGGCGATCACCGCATACAGCGCCGACAGGATCACCACCGCCAGAGCGATGCCGAGGGTCATCAAGAGGATGTTCTGGGTACCGACCAGCAGGAACATCGGGTACGGCGTGACCATGCACAGCAGGGCCACCAGGGTCAGGAAGCGCCCTTCGCCGATGCGCTCGGCCAGCAGGGCCGAGAGCGGTTGCGACAGCAGCTGGATCACGGTGACCAGGAACAGGCAGTCGAGGATGGTGGCCCGGGGGATACCCTGGTACTGGGTGACGTAGGTGATCATGAAAGTGTTGGTGAAGAAGAAACCGGCCGAACCGATGGTCACCGCCGCCGCGGCCAGGAGGATCTGCCGCCAGCAGTCGCGGATCACCTCCAGCACCGGGTAACGCGCTGTCTCCTGGTTATCCCGAGCCTTGGCGAATTCCGGCGACTCATGCACCCCGCTACGGATCATCAGGCCCACCATCATCAGCACGCCACTGGCCAGGAACGGCAGGCGCCAGCCCCAGGTGAGGAAGTCCTCGGGGGCAAGGCTGGTGACCAGGCGAAAGGCGATCAATGCCAGCAACAGGCCGGCCGGGCTGCCCAATTGGGCGAAGGAGGCGTAGAAGGTCTTGCGCCGGGCCGGAGCATGTTCGCTGGCCATCAGCACCGCCCCACCCCACTCGCCGCCGACGGAAATACCCTGGATCAACCGCAACACGATCAGGCCGATGGGCGCCCAGATGCCGACGCTGGCATAACTGGGCAGCAGGCCGATGCCGGTGGTGGCCAGGCCCATCAGCGCCATGGTCACCAGGAGCATCTTCTTGCGTCCGAGGCGATCACCCAGGTGGCCAAAGACCATGCCCGCCATGGGCCGGGCGACGAACCCCACGGCAAAGCTGCCGAACGCCGCCAGGGTGCTGGTCACCGGGTCGCTGCTGGGAAAGAACACCTGTCCCAGCACCAGGGCCGCGGCCGTGGCGTAGATGTAGAAGTCGTAGAACTCGATGGTGGTGCCGATGAAGGCCGCTGCCGCGGCGCGTCGCGGCTGAGGGGTGCTGTGCATGCAAGGACCTGTGTATTTGTAGTTATGGGCAGGTGCTGAAGGCTTGGTCAGGCGGCGCTCTATGGCGCTTGTGGGCTTTATCGCCGTCGTGCCAGGATTAGTCAATTTTCGAATTCTTATCCTAACTATTAGCCTTGCTACTACTAGAGTTCCCCATGGGCACTTCTAAAAACGTAGGCGAGGCAGGTCGTTTTTAGAGGAGCCCCATGTCGACACTCGATCCTGTGACCGGCTCCTGGGCCGGACGGCGTTTTCTCAACGATCGCCTGGACTGGAACCTGTTGCGCACCTACCTGGTGATCGGCCAGGAAGGCAGCATGAGCCGCGCCGCCGCGCGCCTGCACATCACCCAGTCGGCGGTCAGCCAGGCCCTCAAGCGGCTCGAGGAGCAGCTCGACTGCTTGTTGATCGTCCGTAGCGGACGGCGCTTCGAACTCACCGAGACCGGCGAGGAGGTGCTGCGCATCGCCACCGATATCTATGGCGATATCTCGCGCCTGGGCACCGTGGTACAAAGCCGCCAGGACGACGTGGTGGGCAAGATCCGGATTCTCACCGTCAGTGGGGTGAAGGCCCGGCACTACGATGAGTTCCTCGCGGACTTCCATGCCGCGCACCCGAAGATCGAGCTGGAGGTGGAGGTGCTGGGCAGTCCGGACATCATCAGTTCGCTGCTGCAAAAGACCGCGACCCTGGGGGTGGGCCTGTGCCGGCTGCCGCAGCCCAGGCTGGAGCAGCGTGTGCTGTTCCGGGAGCGCTACGCCTACTTCTGCGGCCCACGCCATCGGCTGTTCGGCCAGGCCAACCTGAGCCTGCAACAGCTGGCCACGGAGAACTTCGTCAGCTTCACCAGCGACCAGCTGGGAGGCAACCTGTCACCCCTGACGCTGTTTCGCGATCAGCAGGGCTTTACCGGCAAGATCGTCGCCTCTTCTACCAGTTTCGAGGAAATTCATCGGCTGATCTGCGCCGGTTTCGGCATTGGCTGCCTGCCGATCCACCTGGTGCGCCGGGACGTCGAACAGGGCTTGCTGTGGCCGCTGCCGCCGGAGGATGGGGTGGTGGATTTCGATATCCAGCTGCTGTGGAACCGTGAGCAGAAGATGAGCCAGGCCGAGGCGCTGTTTCTCCAGAGCATCCAGCACATGCTCAGTATCCACGAGCAGGTGCCGGACAGCCTGGTGCTGCGCTGACTCAGACGTGGGGATCGCCAGGAGCCTTGGCCGGTGCGGCGTACTGCGGCTTGAGGTGGCCGTTCTGGTCCAGTAGCCAGGCGTCCATGATCTGCCGCACCACGGGGCCGGCGACCCGGCCACCGGCCTCGCCGTTCTCGATCATCACCGAGATCACGATCTGCGGATGCTCGGCCGGAGCGAAGCCGACGAACAGGGCATTGTCGCGGTTGCGCTCGCGGGTCTTGAGGCGGTCATAACGCTCGCCCTGCTTGATCGCCACCACCTGGGCGGTACCGCTCTTGCCGGCAATCCGGTACTGGGCCCCGGCAGCAGCGGCGCGGGCAATGCCGCGAGGATCGTGCATGACCATCTGCATGCCATGGTTGACCTGGTCCCACTCGCGCGGGTCCTTCAACAGGATGTTGGGCATCGGATGCGGGTCCACCGGGGCCACGCCATCGACGGTCTTGGCCAGGTGCGGCCGGTTCCATACTCCCTTGTTGGCGATCAGTGCCGTGGCCTGGGCCAGCTGCAGCGGCGTCACCTGCATGTAGCCCTGGCCAATGCCGAGGATCAGCGTTTCTCCCGGGAACCACGCCTGGCGGCGGGTGGCGCGCTTCCAGGCCTGGGACGGCATCAGCCCCGAGGCTTCCTCGAACATGTCCAGGGAGACCTTTTCGCCGAGGCCGAACATGGCCATGTAGTCGTGCAGGCGATCGATGCCCAGCTTGTGGGCCAGGTCGTAGAAGTAAGTGTCGTTGGAGCGCATGATCGCCGCGTCCATGTCCACCCAGCCATCGCCGCTGCGGTTCCAGTTGCGGTATTTGTGGTCGTAGTCCGGCAACTGGTAGTAGCCCGGATCGAAGACGCGGCTGGAGGGGGTGACCACGCCGGTATCCAGGCCGGCGATCGCCACTTCCGGCTTGATGGTCGAGCCCGGCGCATAGAGGCCGCGCAACGCCCGGTTGAACAGTGGCCGGTCGATGGAGTCGTGCAGGGCGGCATATTCCTTGAAACTGATGCCGGTAACGAACAGGTTGGGGTCGAAGCTGGGGTTGCTGACCATGGCCAGTACTTCGCCAGTGGAGGGGTCCAGGGCCACCACCGAGCCGCGACGGTCACCCAGGGCCTGCTCGGCAGCTTCCTGGAGCTTCACGTCCAGGCTCAGGACAATGCTTTTCCCGGGGACCGGATCGGTGTGCTTGAGCACCCGCATGATCCGTCCCTGGGCGTTGGTCTCCACCTCTTCGTAACCGACATGGCCATGCAGCTCGGCCTCGTAGAACTTCTCGATACCAGTCTTGCCGATGGACTGGGTTCCACGGTACTCCACGGAGTCCAGGGTCTTGGCCTCCTTCTCGTTGATCCGCCCGACGTAACCGATGGAATGGGCGAAATGCGTCCCCAGGGGGTAGTGACGGACGAACTGGGCTTCGACATCCATTCCCGGCAGGCGGTATTCGTTAACCGCCAATACGGCGATCTGCTCTTCGGTGAGCTGGTAGAACAAGGTAACGGGGACGAAGGGGTGGCGGGCCTGCTTCATTTCCTTGTCGAACAGTGTCCGGTCTTCGGGCGGCAGGTGCAGGAGTTCGACCACGGTGTCCAGTTCACCCTTGAGGTCGGTGGCCCGTTCGCGAGTGATGGTCAGGTTGAAACTGGGGCGGTTGTCTGCCAGGACCACCCCGTTACGGTCATAGATCACTCCACGGGTCGGGGTGATGGGCAGCACATGTACACGGTTGTTCTGCGAAACGGTGGAGTGGTAATCGAACTCCACTACCTGGAGGAAATACATGCGTGCGACCAGTGCGCAACTGATGGCGGCCACCAACACGGCGCAGGCCAGCAGCCGCTTGTTGACCAGGCGGGTTTCTTTCTCGTGGTCCTTGATTGGAATCGCTTCGGGCATTGCTACAGCTTCTCGGTGAAATAGAGATCGACGCTGATCCGTGCGGGTGAAATCGGGTGCGTAAAAAAGAGCTGCACGATACCAAAAACCGGCCGCCGACTTTGCCAGGATTTCTCCCATGGCTGATCAATGGTGCTGGCCGGAGGGGCATTATTGACCTGTGATCAAGGGTGTTGTTCCGATTATTGGGTTTTTCCTGCCTTGCCCACTGGGGAGACTGCAAGGTGCCCTTGGCCAGCCTGGCTGGTGCAAGGGCGTCTCGATACCTGATGGAGAATGAAGATGCCAACCGAATACGTAGCCTGGGGCTGGACCCGGGGATCGGGCCTGCCTGGCCTGCGATCAATCCGTAAAGCCCTGCCGCAACCATCGGCCAAGCAACTGCTGGTCGCCAATAGCGTGATTGCGTTGAATCCGGTGGATTGGAAAATGATCGAATGGGGCCACGACGACTGGCGGGACGGCCATGTGCCGGGCGTGGACGGTGTCGGGGTGGTGGTGACAGCAGGCCCTGATGCGAGCATCCGACCAGGAACCCGGGTGGCTTATCACCAGGGGCTAAGCGCTGACGGCAGCTTCGCCGAATACAGCCTGATCGATGCCAGGGCCGCCATTGTCCTCCCTGATGAGCTGGATGACGCTGTGGCGGCGGCCTTGCCTTGCCCCGGTCTGACGGCCCTGCAAGCATTGGATAAGCTGCCCCAGGCGGGCGTGGGGGATGTGCTGGTGGTGGGTGCCGGCGGCGCCGTGGGCTCGTTACTGGCACAGATGGCGGTACAGAGGGGGATGCGGGTCTGGGCCACGGCCTCGCCCAAGCATCATGAACAACTGCTGGAGCAGGGTGTGGTTGGAGTTTTCGACTATCACCGACCAGAGTGGCGATCCGAATTGCAAGCACGCCTGGGTAGCCGTCGGCTGTCGGCCATCTTCGATACGGTCAGCGCAAGGCACGCGGCAAACCTGGCCGAGTTGCTGGGCTATAACGGACACCTGGTGTGCATTCAGGATCGCCAGGAGACAGCGCCGCTGCCAGCCTTCAGCACAGCCGTCTCCCTGCATGAAGTGGCATTGAACAGTCTTCATGTACACGGCGTTGAGGCGGATTGGCAACGCTACCAGCAACAGGGTGCCTATTTGCTGCAGCAGGTTGCACAAGGTCAGCTCAGGGCCTCGCCCCTGCTGCCCTTCGACTTCAACGAACTGCCGGCAAAGCTTGAGGCGCTCAGGGATGCAGAGCAGCACGGCAAGTGGATCGCCCGCCTACAGCCCGGGCAGGTACCCACCTGAACCAGATCAGGCCCGGTAGATACCGGGCCGCTCTGCTAGTTTTCTTCCGCGCAAAGACAAAACCCCAACTGCTTTCGCAATTGGGGTTTCGGAATTTAATCTTGACGATGACCTACTCTCACATGGGGAAACCCCACACTACCATCGGCGATGCATCGTTTCACTTCTGAGTTCGGGATGGGATCAGGTGGTTCCAATGCTCTATGGTCGTCAAGAAATTCTGTAGCTGAGCCGTTGTTTGGGCAACGTTCCAGCGAATGGGTATGCAATAGGTTTGTGTGCTGCAAACTTTCGGTTCGTGCGTCTTCACACACCGCAACTCGCTCTTAAGCAAATTGCTTGGGTGTTATATGGTCAAGCCTCACGGGCAATTAGTATTGGTTAGCTCAACGCCTCACAGCGCTTACACACCCAACCTATCAACGTCGTAGTCTTCGACGGCCCTTTAGGGGATTCAAGATCCCAGTGAGATCTCATCTTGAGGCAAGTTTCCCGCTTAGATGCTTTCAGCGGTTATCTTTTCCGAACATAGCTACCCGGCAATGCCACTGGCGTGACAACCGGAACACCAGAGGTTCGTCCACTCCGGTCCTCTCGTACTAGGAGCAGCCCCTCTCAAATCTCAAACGTCCACGGCAGATAGGGACCGAACTGTCTCACGACGTTCTAAACCCAGCTCGCGTACCACTTTAAATGGCGAACAGCCATACCCTTGGGACCGGCTTCAGCCCCAGGATGTGATGAGCCGACATCGAGGTGCCAAACACCGCCGTCGATATGAACTCTTGGGCGGTATCAGCCTGTTATCCCCGGAGTACCTTTTATCCGTTGAGCGATGGCCCTTCCATACAGAACCACCGGATCACTAAGACCTACTTTCGTACCTGCTCGACGTGTTTGTCTCGCAGTCAAGCGCGCTTTTGCCTTTATACTCTGCGACCGATTTCCGACCGGTCTGAGCGCACCTTCGTACTCCTCCGTTACTCTTTAGGAGGAGACCGCCCCAGTCAAACTACCCACCATACACTGTCCTCGATCCGGATAACGGACCTGAGTTAGAACCTCAAAGTTGCCAGGGTGGTATTTCAAGGATGGCTCCACGCAGACTGGCGTCCACGCTTCAAAGCCTCCCACCTATCCTACACAAGCAAATTCAAAGTCCAGTGCAAAGCTATAGTAAAGGTTCACGGGGTCTTTCCGTCTAGCCGCGGATACACTGCATCTTCACAGCGATTTCAATTTCACTGAGTCTCGGGTGGAGACAGCGCCGCCATCGTTACGCCATTCGTGCAGGTCGGAACTTACCCGACAAGGAATTTCGCTACCTTAGGACCGTTATAGTTACGGCCGCCGTTTACCGGGGCTTCGATCAAGAGCTTCGCTTGCGCTAACCCCATCAATTAACCTTCCGGCACCGGGCAGGCGTCACACCCTATACGTCCACTTTCGTGTTTGCAGAGTGCTGTGTTTTTAATAAACAGTCGCAGCGGCCTGGTATCTTCGACCGGCATGGGCTTACGGAGCAAGTCCTTCACCCTCACCGGCGCACCTTCTCCCGAAGTTACGGTGCCATTTTGCCTAGTTCCTTCACCCGAGTTCTCTCAAGCGCCTTGGTATTCTCTACCCAACCACCTGTGTCGGTTTGGGGTACGGTTCCTAGTTATCTGAAGCTTAGAAGCTTTTCTTGGAAGCATGGCATCAACCACTTCGTCACCTAAAAGGTAACTCGTCATCAGCTCTCGGCCTTAAGATCCCGGATTTACCTAAGATCTCAGCCTACCACCTTAAACTTGGACAACCAACGCCAAGCTGGCCTAGCCTTCTCCGTCCCTCCATCGCAATAACTAGAAGTACAGGAATATTAACCTGTTTTCCATCGACTACGCTTTTCAGCCTCGCCTTAGGGACCGACTAACCCTGCGTCGATTAACGTTGCGCAGGAAACCTTGGTCTTTCGGCGTGCGAGTTTTTCACTCGCATTGTCGTTACTCATGTCAGCATTCGCACTTCTGATACCTCCAGCAAGCTTCTCAACTCACCTTCACAGGCTTACAGAACGCTCCTCTACCGCATCACTTACGTGATACCCGTAGCTTCGGTGTATGGTTTGAGCCCCGTTACATCTTCCGCGCAGGCCGACTCGACTAGTGAGCTATTACGCTTTCTTTAAAGGGTGGCTGCTTCTAAGCCAACCTCCTAGCTGTCTAAGCCTTCCCACATCGTTTCCCACTTAACCATAACTTTGGGACCTTAGCTGACGGTCTGGGTTGTTTCCCTTTTCACGACGGACGTTAGCACCCGCCGTGTGTCTCCCATGCTCGGCACTTGTAGGTATTCGGAGTTTGCATCGGTTTGGTAAGTCGGGATGACCCCCTAGCCGAAACAGTGCTCTACCCCCTACAGTGATACATGAGGCGCTACCTAAATAGCTTTCGAGGAGAACCAGCTATCTCCGAGCTTGATTAGCCTTTCACTCCGATCCACAGGTCATCCGCTAACTTTTCAACGGTAGTCGGTTCGGTCCTCCAGTCAGTGTTACCTAACCTTCAACCTGCCCATGGATAGATCGCCCGGTTTCGGGTCTATACCCAGCGACTAAACGCCCTATTAAGACTCGCTTTCGCTACGCCTCCCCTATTCGGTTAAGCTTGCCACTGAATATAAGTCGCTGACCCATTATACAAAAGGTACGCAGTCACAGAACAAAGTCTGCTCCCACTGCTTGTACGCATACGGTTTCAGGATCTATTTCACTCCCCTCTCCGGGGTTCTTTTCGCCTTTCCCTCACGGTACTAGTTCACTATCGGTCAGTCAGTAGTATTTAGCCTTGGAGGATGGTCCCCCCATATTCAGACAAGGTTTCTCGTGCCCCGTCCTACTCGATTTCACTTCTAAGATCCTTTCGCGTACAGGGCTATCACCCACTATGGCCGCACTTTCCAGAGCGTTCCGCTAAAATCAAAGAAGCTTAAGGGCTAGTCCCCGTTCGCTCGCCACTACTAAGGGAATCTCGGTTGATTTCTTTTCCTCAGGGTACTTAGATGTTTCAGTTCCCCTGGTTCGCCTCTTACACCTATGTATTCAGTGTAAGATAACCATCTTATGATGGCTGGGTTCCCCCATTCAGAGATCTCCGGATCAAAGTCTGTTTGCCGACTCCCCGAAGCTTATCGCAGGCTACCACGTCTTTCATCGCCTCTGACTGCCAAGGCATCCACCGTATGCGCTTCTTCACTTGACCATATAACCCCAAGCAATCTGGTTATACTGTGAAGACGACATTCGCCGAAAGTTTGCAATATTTACAAACTTTACCTTAGCCTGATCCACTACCAGTGAAAGTAGTGTTCAGTCTATCTTTCTATCACATACCCAAATTTTTAAAGAACGATCTAATCAAAAGACTAGAAATCAACATTCGATTTGAATGCTCATTTCTAAGCTTTCAGAAGCAGTTTATGGTGGAGCCAAGCGGGATCGAACCGCTGACCTCCTGCGTGCAAGGCAGGCGCTCTCCCAGCTGAGCTATGGCCCCATAACAAAATTGGTGGGTCTGGGCAGATTCGAACTGCCGACCTCACCCTTATCAGGGGTGCGCTCTAACCAACTGAGCTACAGACCCAATTTCGAGCTTGTAACTGTTAGCTTGGAGCTATCAGCTTGGAGCTTAAAGCTGCTTCTATCGTCTTCTTCAATGAATCAAGCAATTCGTGTGGGAGCTTATGAAGCAGCTGATGTCGTCGATTAAGGAGGTGATCCAGCCGCAGGTTCCCCTACGGCTACCTTGTTACGACTTCACCCCAGTCATGAATCACACCGTGGTAACCGTCCTCCCGAAGGTTAGACTAGCTACTTCTGGTGCAACCCACTCCCATGGTGTGACGGGCGGTGTGTACAAGGCCCGGGAACGTATTCACCGCGACATTCTGATTCGCGATTACTAGCGATTCCGACTTCACGCAGTCGAGTTGCAGACTGCGATCCGGACTACGATCGGTTTTGTGGGATTAGCTCCACCTCGCGGCTTGGCAACCCTCTGTACCGACCATTGTAGCACGTGTGTAGCCCAGGCCGTAAGGGCCATGATGACTTGACGTCATCCCCACCTTCCTCCGGTTTGTCACCGGCAGTCTCCTTAGAGTGCCCACCATAACGTGCTGGTAACTAAGGACAAGGGTTGCGCTCGTTACGGGACTTAACCCAACATCTCACGACACGAGCTGACGACAGCCATGCAGCACCTGTGTCAGAGTTCCCGAAGGCACCAATCCATCTCTGGAAAGTTCTCTGCATGTCAAGGCCTGGTAAGGTTCTTCGCGTTGCTTCGAATTAAACCACATGCTCCACCGCTTGTGCGGGCCCCCGTCAATTCATTTGAGTTTTAACCTTGCGGCCGTACTCCCCAGGCGGTCAACTTAATGCGTTAGCTGCGCCACTAAAGTCTCAAGGACCCCAACGGCTAGTTGACATCGTTTACGGCGTGGACTACCAGGGTATCTAATCCTGTTTGCTCCCCACGCTTTCGCACCTCAGTGTCAGTATCAGTCCAGGTGGTCGCCTTCGCCACTGGTGTTCCTTCCTATATCTACGCATTTCACCGCTACACAGGAAATTCCACCACCCTCTACCATACTCTAGCTTGCCAGTTTTGGATGCAGTTCCCAGGTTGAGCCCGGGGCTTTCACATCCAACTTAACAAACCACCTACGCGCGCTTTACGCCCAGTAATTCCGATTAACGCTTGCACCCTCTGTATTACCGCGGCTGCTGGCACAGAGTTAGCCGGTGCTTATTCTGTCGGTAACGTCAAAACAGCAAGATATTAGCTTACTGCCCTTCCTCCCAACTTAAAGTGCTTTACAATCCGAAGACCTTCTTCACACACGCGGCATGGCTGGATCAGGCTTTCGCCCATTGTCCAATATTCCCCACTGCTGCCTCCCGTAGGAGTCTGGACCGTGTCTCAGTTCCAGTGTGACTGATCATCCTCTCAGACCAGTTACGGATCGTCGCCTTGGTGAGCCATTACCTCACCAACTAGCTAATCCGACCTAGGCTCATCTGATAGCGCAAGGCCCGAAGGTCCCCTGCTTTCTCCCGTAGGACGTATGCGGTATTAGCGCTCCTTTCGAAACGTTATCCCCCACTACCAGGCAGATTCCTAGGCATTACTCACCCGTCCGCCGCTGAATCCGTGAGCAAGCTCACTTCATCCGCTCGACTTGCATGTGTTAGGCCTGCCGCCAGCGTTCAATCTGAGCCATGATCAAACTCTTCAGTTCAATACTGCTTGGGTTTTTAAGAAACCCTAAACTTGGCTCAGCAACCTCAAATGACTATTTGATTTCTCGAATGGTCACTTGTGATGCTGATAATCTTTTTGACTATCAGTCTAACTACACAAGCACCCACACGAATTGCTTGATTCAGTTGTTAAAGAGCGGTTGGTTAAGATCTTTCGTCTCAACCGAGGCGCGCATTCTACAGCAGCCTCATTTGCTGTCAAGTGATTTTTTCAAGAAGTTTTCAAAGTTTCCTTTGTAACTTCAACCACTTGCGCTTTCGATCTCTCGTTAGCGGGAGGCGAATTCTACAGCGTTACACGCTGCTGTCAACACCTCTTTTTAACCGCTTTCGATCGAGAGGATCGAAACGCTAACAAGGCTACTTTCGCTGCCTTATCAGCTCCTTTCGGGCTTCGATGAACTGAAGCGTGACCGCTATCGAAATCTTCGTAACTCGTTGAATCTCAAGGAGTTTTCCGTTTCGACTGCGCCGGAAGTGGGGCGAATTATAGAGACATTAAACTCGCCGTCAACACTTATTTTCAGTTTTCCATGATTCAGCTCAAAACAGCCTGCGCGCACCTTATATATAGGAAACGCGAAAGACTTTGCGCACTATATTGCTCAATGCCTATTACTTGAGCATCATGCCCCAAGCGCCCTGTTTTCTTTCCAACACTTTGGATGCCCTCTGCATGAATGACCAACCCCGCAGTCTTGCCTCGACCCTGTTTCCGGTTGGCCTGCTACTTATCGCCATGGCTTCCATCCAATCGGGAGCCTCCCTGGCCAAAAGCATGTTCCCCATTGTTGGCGCCCAGGGGACGACAGCGCTTCGACTGGTGTTTGCCAGCATCATCATGCTTCTGCTACTGAAGCCCTGGCGCGCCAAATTCACCGCCAAGACACTACGCTCGGTCCTGGTCTACGGCATGGCCCTGGGTGGAATGAACTTCCTCTTCTATATGTCGTTGAGAAGCGTGCCACTGGGAATCGCCGTCGCCCTGGAGTTCACTGGTCCATTGGCTGTTGCCCTCTATGCGTCACGCAAGGCACTCGACTTTGTCTGGATCGCCTTGGCAATCATCGGATTACTCCTGCTGATACCGACCGGAGCCACCGAGACTCCCATCGGTCTGGTCGGGGCCGGTTACGCCCTGGGGGCTGGTGTCTGCTGGGCGCTGTATATCCTGTTTGGGCAAAAAGCCGGCGCCGAGCACGGAGTCCAGACCGCAGCGCTGGGCGTACTGATTGCTGCCTTGTTCGTGGCCCCTATCGGCATTGTTCACGCGGGCACTGCCCTGCTCACACCTGCACTGATTCCCGTAGCGCTGGGCGTCGCTATCCTATCCACCGCCCTCCCCTACAGCTTGGAGATGGTTGCCCTGACACGCATACCAGCCCGTACCTTTGGCACCCTGATGAGTATCGAACCTGCTTTCGGCGCACTCTCTGGCCTATTGTTCCTGCATGAGTACCTATCCCTGGCGCAGTGGACCGCCATTGCCTGCATCATCTTCGCTTCCGTAGGAGCAACTTTGACCATGCGCCGTGAGTCCAAACCATTAGTAGCAGCTGATTGAGACGCAAGTCTGGTAATTGGCGCTCAATTAGGCCATGTTTAGTCGGCGACTCAACGTCACCCAGGAAGTTGCCAGACAGGGATATCGCCAACGGTACTGCAGTCACACTCGGACATCAGATCCGAGGCTAGCGATAAGGACGGGGATGAAACGATTTTTGATACTGTTGACCATACTTGCCATTGCAGGCTGTGCGGCAACCAGCAAGACCGAAGTCAAACGGGGTAAAAAAGGACTCCACATCAATTGCTCGGGCTTGTCCTCCTCATGGGACAAGTGCTACACCACGGCAGCCGAGTCCTGCGGTCCGAAGGGCTACAAGGTGATCGCCAAATCCGGCGACACGGTTGAAGATCCGGGAGACTACCCTTTCGGCCTCAACCCTGCCGGTTACACCAGCCGCAGCATGATCGTCATCTGCAAATAGGTTGACCTGCCTGTTCTCAAGCAGCTACTGCAGTTGCTTGAGAATCTGTTCGTGGCTGGACGCCAGGATCTGCTGCTGGATATCCGGACTAACGAGCATCCGCGCCACCACCAGCGCTCCTACACACTGTGACAGTATCGACCAGGCCAGGCTTTCGCTCCCCAGCGTTTGCGCCCAAGCCTGATGCAAGCGACAAATCAGATTCTCGGACTGTTGCCGCACCTCGACACTGCCCCGGGAAATCTCCGCCCCCAGGGCAGGAATGGCACAACCAGCTGCTGGTTGCTGCAAGTGAGCCATACTCAAGTACTGCTGCAGGCAACGCTGCAACTTCTCCTGATCGTGCTGCCCATGCCCACCCAAGCGCTCCAGGCTCTGCTTCAACTCACGCTCGACAATCGAACCAAATAGCTCGTCCTTGGAAGCGAAATGGCTATAGAACGCCCCACCGCTCAGGCCAATGGCTTTCATCAAGGCATCGACACCCACGGTGGAAAACCCTTCATTCTTGGCCTGGCCTGCGCTGCTTTGCAGCAAACGCTCCCGGGTTTCCTGCTTGTGACCGGCTGAATAGCGCATCCCTGAAAAGCTCCACCAGTGTTCTTGACGATCGAAAAATCATAGCATAACGTTCGTTTACCTAACGATCGTTTACTAAAGAGCGAACCCCATGACTACAACCTTGAACAAGAAAGTCGTACTGGTGGTCGGTGCCGGCGATGCCACAGGAGGTGCCATTGCCAAACGTTTCGCCGCAGAAGGTTTTATCGCCTGCCTCACTCGACGCAACGCGGACAAACTGCAGCCCCTGGTGCAAAGCATCCAGCATGCCGGAGGCCAGGCCCATGGTTTTGCCTGCGACGCCCGCAAGGAAGAGGAAGTGATCGCCTTGATCGAACAGATCGAAACCCAGATCGGCCCGATCGAAGCATTCGTTTTCAATATCGGCGCCAATGCGCCCTGCAGCATCCTTGAAGAAACCGCGCGCAAGTATTTCAAAATCTGGGAAATGGCCTGTTTTTCAGGTTTTCTCAATGCCCGCGAAGTGGCCAAGCGCATGGTCACTCGCAAACGCGGCACCATCCTGTTCACCGGTGCCACGGCAGGTGTTCGTGGCGCTGCGGGCTTTGCCGCCTTCGCCGGAGCCAAGCACGGCATCCGCGCCCTGGCCCAGAGCATGGCCCGGGAACTGGGCCCAATGAACATCCACGTCGCCCATATCATCGTCGACGGTGCCATCGATACCGACTTCATCCGTACCAGCTTTCCCGAGAAATACGCACTCAAGGACCAGGACGGCATCCTCGATCCCGTACACATCGCCGAGAACTACTGGTACCTGCACAATCAACCACGAGATGCCTGGACCTTCGAACTGGACCTGCGCCCCTGGAACGAGCGCTGGTAATCCGCCCCGACAAGAACAATCACCGAGACCGAATCATGAGCAAAACCGTGGAGTTCTTCTTCGACCTGGGCAGTCCGACCGCCTACCTGGCCTACACCCAGTTACCCAGAATCTGTGCCGAGACCGGCAGCCAGCTGAAGTACCAACCCATGCTGCTCGGCGGCATATTCAAGACCACCGGCAATGCCTCGCCCATCAGCATTCCTGCCAAGGGCCGCTACATGCTGCATGATCTGGCGCGCTTCGCTCGACGCTATGAGGTCGAGCTTGAATTCAATCCGCATTTCCCCATCAACACCTTGCTGCTGATGCGTGCGGTGACCGGTGTCCAGATGCATCTGCCTGAGCGCTTCGTCGAGTTCATCGACTGCCTGTTTCGCGCACTCTGGGTCGAACAGCGCAACCTCAACGATGCCGTCGTCATCACCCAGGTCCTGGAGCGAGCCGGCTTCGATCCACAGCAGGTCCTCGACCTGAGCAATGACGAAGAGGTCAAGGCCCGGCTCAAGGACAACACCGATCTGGCATTGAAACGAGGGGTGTTCGGTGCCCCCAGCATGTTCGTGGGTGACGAGCTGTTTTTTGGCCAGGACCGCCTGGATTTCGTCCGCGAGGCTCTCGAGCGACATTGAACCCTGCACGCCCGGTCACACACCGGGAGTGCAGCTGGCCATCACCCGACTTGCACGAGTGATGGTCGATTTCAGATCGCCGCCGTACGAACCTGCAACCACTCCAGCGCCGCCCCTTGCAACAAGGGGCTCAAGCGCTGGCGTACCTGGTCATGATAGGCGTTGAACCAATCACGCTCATCCTGGGTGAGCAGCGCAGGCTCCAGGCAGCGAGTGTCGATCGGGCATAGGGTCAGGGTTTCGAACGTCAGGAACTCACCGAACTCGGTACTCCCCGCCTCGCGGTTCAGCACCAGGTTTTCGATGCGTACCCCCCACTGCCCTGGTCGATATGTCCCAGGCTCGATGGACGTGATCATCCCCGGCTGCATTGCAGTCTGCGGCGCCGGTGCAGCCTGATAGGCGATAACCTGCGGACCTTCATGGACATTGAGGAAATAACCGACCCCGTGCCCAGTGCCGTGTCCGTAATCCACGCCGTCGGCCCAGATTGGCGCACGGGCAATGGCATCCAGTAGTGGCGAGAGGATCCCCTTGGGGAACCGGGCTCGAGACAAGGCGATGACCCCCTTGAGCACACGGGTGCAGTCACGCTTCTGCTCGGTGCTTGGCGTACCGATCGGCACCATACGGGTGATATCGGTAGTGCCCCCCAGGTACTGGCCGCCGGAATCGATCAGCAGCAGGCCATCGCCCTCGATCACCGCGTGCTCCTCGGCAGTGGCGTGATAATGCGGCATCGCACCATTGGCATTGAACGCCGCGATGGTGTTGAAGCTCAACGACACATAACCCGGACGCCGCTCACGGGCTGCCGTCAGGCGTTCGTCGATGGTCAGCTCGGTGATACGTTCATGACCCAGGGCACCGTCCAACCAGGCGAAGAACTCGCACAGCGCCGCACCGTCCTGCTCCATGGCCTGGCGAATATGCTCGGCATCGGCCAGGCTCTTGCGTGACTTGGCCAGGGTCGTGGGGTTGAGCCCTTCGACCAGCCGCACCTGCGGATCGAGGTGCTCCAGCAGCCCCACCGTGACCCGTGCCGGATCGATCTGCAGGCTCACATCACCAGGCACCGTACGCAGCGCCGCCGCCACTTGCGAATAATCACGCAGGCTGACGCCATCGGCTTCAAGCACCGCACGCAGCTGCGCATCGACCTTGTCCAGGGCCACGAACAGGGTGGCCTGCTGTTGGCTGATCAGGGCGAAGGAAACGAATACCGGGTTGAAGGACACATCAGCGCCACGCAAGTTGAACAGCCAGGCGATGTCATCCAGGGTGGCGATGAAATGCCAGTCCGCTCCCCGCTCCTTCAACGCCTCGCGCAGCATGGCGAGTTTTTCCGCCCGGCTTTGCGTGGCCTGGGGCGGCAGGTGCTGGTAGACCGGCTGGTCGGGCAAGGCCGGACGATCGCTCCAGGCCTCCTGGAGCAAGTCGATATCAGTACGCAACCTGGCTCCGCGCTCTGCCAGCTTGTCGCCCAGGGTACGGGCCGAGGCCAGCGCCATGACCGCACCATCCACCGCCACCACGCCACCGGCCGGCGTCTGCTGCGCCAACCAATCCAGGGGGCCGGGCTGGCCGGGCTGCAGCTTCACCAACTCGATGCCACTGCCCTTGAGCTCCTTGCTGGCTTGTTCCCAGTACCGGCTATCGGCCCAGACACCCGCGAAATCCGCAGTCACGATCAGGGTGCCGACCGAACCGTGGAAACCCGACAACCATTGGCGCCCTTGCCAATAACCCGGCAGGTACTCCGACAAGTGCGGGTCGGCTGAAGGCACCAGCAAGGCATGGATGCCTTCACGGCTCATCAGTTGGCGAACGTGCGCCAGGCGCTGGGGAACCCCTGCGTTGGTCGAAGGCTGCGTACTCATTGTGTCTCCTTAACCGGCTAATCATTGTTATGGAGGGTCGGAAGCGCCCGACCCTCAGGTATTGGCCCCGACCCAGAATGCCGGAGCGCTGGAGGTTGTCGTCTTGATCAGTTGTACCGCGCGATCCACATCCTGCTCGGTGGTGAACCGCCCCAGGCTCAAGCGGATGGTCCTGCCAGCCTGTCGGGCATCGAGCCCCAGCGCCAACAGCACATGAGAGGGTGCATTGCTTGCCGAATTGCAGGCGGAGGTAGAGGAAAAAGCCATGGATGCGCTCAATGCAGCCGCATCGAACTCACCTTCATCGAAGGTCAGGCTCAGGGTATGGGGAATGCGCGAAGCAGCACTGCCATTCAAGCGCAGGCCAGGGACATCAGCCAATTGCTCCAGCAGTCGCTGGCGCAAGGAGACGATCTTCGCGGCCTCCTCCTCCCAGGCCTGGCCAGCCAACTCAAAGGCCGCACCCATGGCGGCAATCTGGTGGGTGGCCAGTGTCCCGGAGCGCAAACCGCCCTCATGCCCGCCACCATGGATCTGCGCCTGCACGTGCTGGCGGGCGCGAGAGCCGACATACAGCGCGCCGATCCCTTTGGGGCCATAGAGCTTGTGAGCGGAAAACGACATCAGGTCCACCGGCCAATGGGCAAGATCGATGGCGACCTTGCCCGCACCCTGGGCGGCATCCACATGGAGCAAGGCCCCCCGCTCGCGGACCGCCCGGCCAATCGCCGGAATGTCATTGATCGTGCCCAGTTCATTGTTGACCAGCATCAGCGACACCAGGACGGTATCGTCCCCCATGGCCTCACTCACAGCCTGGGGGGTGATCAGTCCATCGGCATCAGGGGCCAGGTAGGTCACCGCTACCCCACTGTCCTCCAGTTGCCGGGCCGTATCGAGCACGGCCTTATGTTCGATCTGACTGGTGATGACATGGCCACCGGCCAGGCCACGCGCCTGCATCACGCCCTTGAGCGCCAGGTTATTGGACTCGGTCGCACCCGAGGTCCAGACGATCTGCTCCGGTTGCGCACCGACCATTTGCGCCACCTGCTGCCGGGCGTGCTCGACACTGCGGCGCGCCTGCTGGCCGAAGGCATGGGAGCTGGAAGCCGGATTACCGAAATTGGCGTCGAAGCCCAGACACTGGAGCATCACCTGGATGACTCGCTCATCCACCGGCGTGGTGGCGGCATAGTCGAAATAAAGAGGACGTGCGTTCATGGCTGAAAACCTGCGGGGCTTGTTCCCGGACCGGGTCGACTCGAAAAAGAAGCCTCATCGATGCCTCACTCGCAGAGGACGCATCAACGGCAGTCAGCGAAGCGATACCGACCCGATGCTTAAAGGAAGAGGACTTCATTTAAAAGTGCGTAGGAACGCTCCTAGCAACCAGCTTAACAGGCCAGGACCGCAAAATTGAAGTGGGACTTAACAAAGGCTGTCAACGAGCAGTGGCGCCAGGGACAGCACCAACAGCACCGCCATCCCCAGATTGAACAGGCGTAGCCAGCGCGGATTGCGCAACACATTGCGTAGCAGGCTGCCACAGGCCGCCCAAAGACTGACCGTCGGCGCATTGATCAGGGCGAACACCGCAGCAATCACCAGCACATTGGTGAAGTAACCTTGCAACGGGGTATAGGTGCTGATAGCGCCCACGGCCATCACCCAGGCCTTGGGATTGACCCACTGGAAGGCCGCTGCGCCCCAATATCCCAAGGGCTGGCCCTGCCCCTGTTGCTCATCGGACATGGGACCTGAACGAGCGATCCGCCATGCCAGGTACAACAGGTAGGCCGCACCGACATAACGCAGCACGCCATATAACAGTGGGTAAGCCTGGAACACCGCGCCCAACCCCAGGCCGACCGCCAGCACCAGCACGAAAAAACCACAGCTGATGCCGAGAATATGCGGGATCGAGCGGCCGAAACCGAAGTTCACCCCTGACGCCAACAGCATGGTGTTGTTGGGCCCGGGAGTAATCGAGGTGACCAGGGCAAACAGGGCGAACGCCAACAGCAGGTCGGGCGAAAGGGACATAAGAGGCAGGTTTCCTGGACAAGATCGATCAGGATTCGACCCTAACCTGCGACTGCGGCGAAACCTACGGACAGTTGGCCAGAACTTCGACCCGTACAGTTGCTGTCAACTGGCGGGCTGATGACGACTGAGATTGCGCTGGGCACTCATTTCACCCTGGGTATCGAAAGCTGCGGAATGACCTGCCAACTCGGCCTTTTTCTGCTGGTACTCATCGAATGACAAGCCCCGTCGGTTCAGGGCCTCCAGCGCCAGCTCACGAGTTTCCTCGACGGTGTAAGGGCGCAATTCGGGAGCTTGCGGGCTGGCACAACCGGCCAGAACACTGGAAACCAATAACAGCAGGGCAACGGGAAAAGCCTTCATGGCGAACACCTGGAGCAGCTTGCGAACGATGGACACAGGCTACTCGCGGGCCCGACGACGCAAAAATCATCCCGCTCGATAGTCGCTATCGACTGTTTCGCGACCAGGGCAAGCCACTCTTCAATATTCCTTTAAGACCTATAAATATGGAAACAAGATCCTTTAAGGAATAACAACAACCCTCTATAACAACAGTATCCCGCTGCCAACTGTTGCCAGGGCAACTGTTGCGCTGGCAACAGTCGATCAACAAAACAGTGCTGGCCCAACAACAGGCAAAGCCGCTTTCAGGGCGTAAACCCCGTGATACCGGGCTTGCAGGCGTTGGTACAGCTCTTGCTCCAGAGCCTGGCATCACTCATCGAGCCACTGTTTACCAAGGAGCTGTCCATGTCCCGTCCCTTGAATGTCGTCGCGCTCTCCGGTGGAACCTGGCGTCCATCGCGGACCCTGGTCCTGACCCAGGCCTTGCTGGCCGAGCTCTCAGCCCAACTGCCCATCGACAGTCACCTGATCGAACTGGGCGACATTGCCCGGCCGGTCGGTGCGGCCTTGTCCCGCCAGGAACTGCCGGGCGAGGTCGAGGCGCAACTGCAGGCCATCGAGAACGCCGACCTGCTGATCGTCGCCGCACCGGTGTATCGCGGGTCCTATCCGGGCCTGCTCAAGCACCTGTTCGACCTGATCGACCTCAACGCCCTGGTGGACACGCCGGTATTGCTGGCCGCTACGGGTGGTAGCGAGCGGCATGCCCTGGTCCTGGACCACCAGTTGCGCCCACTGTTCAGCTTCTTCCAGGCCCTGACCTTACCGATTGGCGTATACGCCACCGAGGCTGATTTCAGTGACTACCGAATCACCAGTGAGCTGCTGCAGGCGCGCATCCGCCTCGCCGCCGAACGAGCTGCACCGCTGTTTACCGCCCACTCGGACAAACTGTTGAAAATCGCCTGAGGAACAATCATGGATGTGTTCTGGTTTCTCCCGACCCACGGCGATGGTCATTTCCTGGGCACCACCCAGGGGGCTCGTCCGGTCACCCTCAATTACCTCAAGCAGGTGGCCCAGGCCGCAGACACCCTGGGCTATCACGGCGTGCTGATTCCCACCGGGCGCTCCTGTGAAGACTCCTGGGTCATTGCCTCGGCCCTGGTGCCATTGACCGAGCGCCTGCGTTATCTGGTAGCGATCCGCCCCGGAATCATCTCCCCAACAGTATCGGCACGCATGGCCGCGACCCTTGATCGCCTGTCCAACGGTCGCCTGCTGATCAACGTGGTGACCGGCGGCGATCCCGACGAGAACCGTGGCGATGGTAGCTTCCTTAGCCACAGCGAACGCTATGAAGTCACCGACGAATTCCTGCACATCTGGCGTCGGGTCCTGCAAGGCGAGGCCGTGGATTTCCAGGGCAAGCACCTGCAGGTAGAAAATGCCAAGGCCCTCTATCCCCCGGTGCAAAAACCCTACCCACCGTTGTATTTCGGCGGTTCTTCCGAGGCTGCCCATGAACTGGCCGCCGATCAGGTGGATGTCTACCTGACCTGGGGCGAGCCGCCGGCCGCAGTGGCACAGAAGCTCGCCGACGTGCGTGAGCGCGCAGCCCGCAAGGGCCGTCGGGTGAAGTTCGGGATCCGCCTGCACGTCATCGTGCGCGAAACCGAGGAACAGGCCTGGAAGGATGCCGACCGCCTGATCGAGCACATCAGTGATGAAACCATCGCCGCGGCCCAACAATCTTTCTCGCGCTTCGACTCCGAAGGCCAGCGGCGCATGGCCGCCTTGCATGGCGGGCGCCGTGACCGATTGCAGGTCGCACCCAACCTCTGGGCCGGGGTTGGCCTGGTACGCGGTGGTGCCGGCACGGCCCTGGTGGGCAACCCACAACAGGTGGCCGAACGCATCAAGGAATACGCAGACCTGGGAATCGACAGTTTCATCTTCTCCGGCTACCCCCACCTGGAGGAGGCCTATCGCTTCGCCGAACTGGTATTCCCGCTGCTGCCGGAACCCTACGCCAGCCTGGCCGGTCGCGGTGTCACCAACCTGACCGGGCCGCTCGGCGAAATGATCGCCAATGACGTACTGCCCAACCACGCCTGAGACCTGCCGCCTGCCGTCGTCACGGCAGGCCTGCACCGCCCCTTCCCCGGCCACAAACGGCCCAGAACGAGGAACATCGCGTGACTGCCACACCGCAAAGCGCCCTGTTGTCCCCCCAGCAAACCGCCCGCCAGCTGGCCGCCGAGTTTGCCCTGACCGCCGTCGAACGCGATGAGCGCGGCGGCACCCCCAAGGCCGAGCGTGATGCCCTGCGCCACAGCGGCCTGCTGGCCCTGAGCATTCCCCGCCAGTTCGGTGGGCTCGGTGCTTCGTGGAGTGAAACCCTGGGAGTCGTCCGCGAATTCGCCAGGGTCGACAGCTCCATCGCCCATGTCTTCGGTTTCCACCACCTGATGCTGGCTACCGTGCGCCTGTTCGCCCGGCCCGAGCAGTGGCAACCCTGGTTCGAACAGACGGCACGCAAGAACTGGTTCTGGGGCAATGCCCTGAATCCACTGGATACCCGCACGGTGGTCAGGAACCTGGGGGGCTGGCGCGAGTTCTCCGGCAAGAAAAGCTTCTGCTCCGGGGCCAGCGATTCGGAAATGCTCATCGCCTCGGCGGTGGACGAAAGCAACGGCGGCAAGTTGCTCATCGCCGCCATTCCCAGCGGCCGCAGCGGCATCACCCTGCACAACGACTGGAACAACATCGGCCAGCGCCAGACCGATAGCGGCAGCGCCACCTTCGAGCGGGTCAGGGTCGAGGAGTCGGAGTTGCTGCTGGACCCGGGCCCTCTGAGCACACCATTCGCCTGCCTGCGTCCACTGATCGCCCAGCTGACCTTCACCCATATGTTCCTTGGGATCGCCGAGGGCGCATTCGCCGAAGCCCGGCAATACACCCTCGGCGAAACCCGGGTCTGGCATCGCTCCAGCGCCCGGGACGTGCGCCAGGACCCTTACATCCTCAGCCACTACGGCGAGTTCTGGGTGGCCCTGGAAGGCATACGCCTGCTGGTGGAGCGCGCCGCGACCCTGCTCGACCAGGCCTGGGCCAAGGGCGCCAAGCTCAGCGCCGAAGAGCGTGGGCACCTGGCCACGGCGATTGCCACCGCCAAGGTCGCCGCCAGCCGCCAGGGCCTGGAGCTGTGCAGCCGATTGTTCGAAGTCACCGGGGCACGCTCGACCCACGCCTCCCTGGGCCTGGACCGACACTGGCGCAACCTGCGCACCCAGACCCTGCACGACCCGCTGGACTACAAACTCCACGAACTGGGGGACTGGGCGCTGAACCAGGCGCTGCCGACCCCGACCTTCTATTCCTAGCCTTGCCTGCGGAGAATGCCCATGCAGCTACTGACCCTGCCCCCCTCGCCCGCCCTGGCGACTTCGATCCGTGCTACCGCCCAGGTATTCGAAGACCCGAAATCCCAGGCCCTGCTGGCACACCTGCAACAGGTGGCGCCGAGTGAGGCCAGCGTGCTGATCATTGGTGAGACCGGGACCGGCAAGGAACTGGTGGCACGGCATATCCACAACCTCAGCGCCCGCCGCCATCGTCCCTTCGTAGCGGTGAACTGCGGGGCCTTCTCGGAATCCCTGGTGGAGGCCGAGTTGTTCGGCCATGAAAAAGGTGCCTTCACCGGGGCCCTCAGTGCCAAGGCCGGCTGGTTCGAGGAGGCCGATGGCGGCACCCTGT